>NZ_JBSSBT010000001.1:0-4800000 GCF_054059095.1 Bradyrhizobium sp. USDA 4510
GACTTCTGGCCCTTGATGTTGGCGATGAAGCCGACGCCGCAGGAGTCCTTTTCCAGGCTGGGATCGTACAGGCCCTCGGCTTCGGGGCGCCAAGTATGCAACTCACGCGCGGGCTCGGCGGCTTTCGAGTCCGCGGTCGCCGACAGCGTTCCTGCCACGATGTTTTCGCGCTCGAATTCCGACCCGCTCATGTGTCCTCTCCCTTTCGTAAGGGCCCCACCGTATTTGGCGCACCTTGGACGTTGCGGCACCCACCGGGCCACCGCTCGTCCGCCGCGAGCCGCATTTTCCTAAATTCAGACGACGGGCGTTTCAACGTCCCCTGAGGGACGGCCCTGCCTGCAGCATTCTCGGAGCTCGGGGCGCCGAGGTCTCGTTGCAATCCCTATGCCGGGATGGCCTCGAAATTGAGACAGCTTTACTGTCCTAACTTAGACCTTGCCAAATTTTTGTCTATCACACAAGCGCGAGGAAGTCCTCGCCCGCATGCTCGGATCGAACGGCTCGGCGGGCATGAGGCGCCCCCGATTCGAAGCAAACACGCCGTGATCTGGCCCAAGGAGGGACCAAGGACCGCCGAATTTGAAACTGAAGTTTTGCCCCGGGCAAGCCGGCAAGAGAGCGGAAACGCTCCAAGGCGGGGCAGACAGGAGTTACGGCGATGAAGTTGTTCACAGGTTCGGTTGCTGCCGCCGCCCTCGCGCTCAGCGCAGCCTCGGCCGAGGCCCAGCTGGCGACGTCCGCCCGGATCGGCAGCCCGCTTCTGGTCAGGGTATCCGACATGGACGGGCCCTATGCCGCCATGCCCGAGGTTCCGCCGCCGCCGCGCTTTGGCCGGGTCCCGAGCCTGTTGCCGCCGGTCGAGGTCTATACCGTGCTCCGCGAGAACGGCTATCTGCCACTTGGCGCGCCCCGGCAGCGCGGGTTCGTCTACACGATCTCGGTGATCGACCAGGGCGGCGACGACGGCCGGCTGGTGATCGATGCCCGTGACGGCCACATCATCCGCTTCACGCCGGCCTCCCGGCTCGGCGACAATTACGAAGAGGAAATGAGCGCGACCGATGGTCCCGTCGGGCCGATGCCGCGGCCGATCCAGGCCCGGGTGCCGCGCCCGCCACTCCCGATCCCGCATGTCGCCAGCCGCGTGCCGGTGCCGAAGCGGAACCCGCTGGGGGCCAAAGCCCAGGTTCCGGCGGCTCAGGTTCCGGCGACCCAGGCTCCGGCGGCAGCCCAAGCGCCGGCGGCAGCCCAGGCTCCCGCCCCGGCGGCCCAGGCCGCCGTCCCGCAGGCGGCCACGCCGCAGCCTGCCCAGGCAGCTGCACCCGCGACGGCCGAGCAGGCCGCAGCCCCGAAGCCGGCCGAGGCCCAGGCTGCGCAGCAAGCCGTCCAGCAAGCCGAGGCTCCGACCATCGGTCAGGGTGCGCCGCCGCCGGCGCCCGCTCCCGCGATCCTGCCGACCCAGGCAATGCCCAAGGTGCAGGGATTGGAGTAGCGGTTACCGGCAACAAAAAACGCCCCGGTTTCCCGGGGCGTTTTCGCGATCAGCCAATATCTGCTGACGCGGGGTTTGTTGCTTAGGCGGCGACCTTGCCGGCCGAGCCGTCAACGACCTGCGGAGCCTTCTCGCCGCCGCCGATCGGAATGCTGCGGGGCTTCTTGGCCTCGGGAATCTCGCGGACGAGATCGACGTGGAGCAGACCGTTCTCGAGCGAAGCGTTTTTCACCTGCACGAAGTCGGCAAGCTGGAAGACGCGCTCGAAGGCGCGGGAGGCGATGCCGCGATAGAGCACTTCGGCGCCGTTGCCGGAGTTCTCGTTGGCGGTTTTCTCGCCCTTGATCGTCAGCGTGTTCTCCTTCGCGACGATCGAAAGCTCGGCCTGCGAGAAGCCGGAGACCGCAACGCTGATCCGGTAAGCATTCTCGCCGGTGCGCTCGATGTTGTAGGGGGGATAGCCGGGGCTGCCGTCCGAGGTCACCTGATCGAGCAGGTTGAAGAGGCGGTCGAAGCCGACGGTGGAACGATAGAACGGAGTGAGGTCGTAGCTACGCATAGGAATAGTCCTCCATTGAGCGACTGTTTCAGTTACCCGCCCGCCATCGGGCCGGGCTTAGATGTGTGCAGCCTGATGTTTCGGTTCCGAAGCACTGGTAGCGGCCTGCACGGAAATGATATGGGAGGGGTCACGTCGCGTTCAAGAGGCGGAAACCGCGTCGCATTTTTCGGCGCCGGCGTCCTTGATCTCCACCCTGTCTCACCACTCCGGTCCCCTTCATGACGCTCGTCTCGATTCCCGCCAACCCGGTTCCGGACGACGTTGTCAGTGGTACCATCAAGACACCAGACGGGGCCGAGCTGCGCTTTGCGCGCTGGGCGCCGCCGCCCGGCCGCAAGGGCACGGTCTGCGTGTTCGGCGGGCGCGGCGAGATGATCGAAAAATATTTCGAGACCGTGCGCGATCTGCGCGACCGTGGCTTTGCGGTGGCGATGATCGACTGGCGCGGGCAGGGCCACTCGTCGCGCCGGCTGCGCGATCCCCGCAAGGGCTATGTGCGCGACTTCGCCGACTACGAGGTCGACGTCGAGACCTTCGTGCAGCAGGTGGTGCTGCCGGATTGCCCGCCGCCCTATTTCGCGCTGGCGCATTCGATGGGCGGTGCGGTGATGCTGCGCCTCGCGCATGCCGGCAAGCGCTGGTTCGACCGCATGGTGCTGTCGGCGCCGATGATCGACCTGCCGCGCCGCCGCGTGTCGTTCTTCCCGAGCGCGCTGCTTCGGATCATGCGGCTGGCCGGGCAGGGCGGCCGCTATGTTCCCGGCGGTAGCGACGAACTGGTCGGCCTCGCGCCCTTCATCGGCAATCCCGTCACCAGCGATCCGGTGCGCCATGCCCGCAACGCGGCGATCCTGGAAGAAGATCCGACGCTCGGCATCGCGGCGCCGACGATCGCATGGGCCGACACCGCGTTCACCGCGATGCGCACCTTCCGCGGCACGTCGTATCCGTCCGAAATCCGCCAGCCGATCCTGATGCTGGCGGCGAGCAATGACGAGGTGGTGTCGACGGCCGCGATCGAGGAGTTCGCCTATCACTTGCGCGCCGGTTCGCATCTGGTGATCGCCGGCTCCAAGCACGAAATCCTGCAGGAGCAGGACCGCTACCGCGGCCAATTCTGGGCGGCGTTCGATGCGTTCGTGCCGGGCACGCCGCTGTTCAAGTGAAACATGGCGTTTTCGAGCGAAGGGGAAACCGGTTCGCGTGAAGAAAACGCGTCCAACAAAAATCTAGCGCTGTAGCAGCGCGACGATCCGGTCAGGAAAGCGCTTGTCCACGAACAGCGTCCTGACCTCGGCGACGCTGAGATAGCGGTCCTTGCCTTCGCCCTTGCCCATGATGTCGAGCAGCACCGGCCACTCGCCTAGCATCAGGAGCGGATAGTAGCAGTGCAGGATGCCGTAGGACGGCGGATGCTCGTCCTTGGCGCGCTGGAAGTTCGCCGCCATGAAGGTCTTGATCTCGGCGGCCGACAGCCCGCGTTCGACGCTGCCGTCGGGTGCCTTGTGGTCGCTGCCGAAGGTCGCGAGCCGCGCGATCTCGTCCTCATGGACCACCGCGTGCTGGTCGAGGATGCGCGAGCCGGCGCCGTGCTTGTCGAGCGGGCCGTTGCGTAACGCGTCGAGAATGGCGCCCTGGAACAGGCTGCGCAGCTGGCTGAAAGGACCGAGGCCGTTGGCGATCTGCGCCACCATGAAGATCTTCGCCCGCGCGGTGAATCCCTCGAACCCGGTCTTGCCGGTTGCGCGCCCGATGGTCCCGGTCAGTTCAGGCAGCGGCACGATATGGCCGCCGACATAGTTGCCGGCGGCGAGCGCCCGCAGGAACGGGCACGGATTGTCAGGAGAAATCCGCGGGGCGGGCGCCGCGCTTGCAGCCGTATCGGACATCAAACCACATCCTGAAAAGCTTCAGCTTAAAAAGCATCCATTACCGGTGGATGAATTCGCTCAGGAGTCGACGGCGAATTTCGAGGTGGATGCAACCAGAGCGAGTTTGCCGAACGGCAGCCCGGCTTTCAAGAGGCCGTCGCGATAATGCGCGATGTCGGCCGGGTTCTTCCAGTGGAAATTGCGCAAGTGACGCTCGACCGTCAGCTCGGGATGGTTGGCGAGCAGGGCCTCGGCTGCCTGCGCGGCCTCGTCGGCGCGGCCGAGCTGGGCGA
The DNA here is from genome assembly GCF_054059095.1 of Bradyrhizobium sp. USDA 4510. Taxonomy (NCBI): domain Bacteria; kingdom Pseudomonadati; phylum Pseudomonadota; class Alphaproteobacteria; order Hyphomicrobiales; family Nitrobacteraceae; genus Bradyrhizobium; species Bradyrhizobium sp. USDA 4510. The sequence continues at coordinate 4,222 of NZ_JBSSBT010000001.1, forward strand.
GCGCTGCGGTGCGCACCGCAAGGCACTGCAGATGGTTCGGGTTCAGATACAGCCCCTCGCGCGACCACGACAGCGACGCGTCATATTGCCCGAGCAGATAATGGCTGAATGCGTTCAGCGCGGCCCATTGGTAGCGCGGGTCGCTGTTGCCGCGCTGGACCGCCGTCGAGAACAGATCGACCGCCTTGCGATGATCGCCGATCACCATGTGGCAGATTCCCAGCACGCCGCGCGCGCCCATGTCGTAGGGGTTGAGCTCGATCGCCCGCTTGATGGCGTCCATCGCGGCTTCGTAATGGCCCTGCATCGCGTGCAGATAGGCCAGCAGCGAAAACGCGAACGAGGAGCGCGGGTCGAGCCGCACGCTGCTCTCGGCCAGGCTGACCGACGAGGCCCACAATTCGCGCGTGCTCGGAATCCAGCCGAACTGGATGCTCTGGATCTGAATCAGCGCCAGATAGGCGCGCGCGATCGACAGCGCGGGGTCGAGCTCGATCGCTTCCTTGAACAGCGCGATCGCGGTTTCGCAATCGTCCTTGGTCTGCTGGTAGTAGTGCGACAGCCCCTTCAGGAAGCGATCCCACGCCGTCAGTTCGGCGTTCGGCGAGCGCGCCGGTGCCGATGCTTCGGCGCGATAGATCTCCTGCGCGACGGCGGCGGAGAGATTCGCGGTGATCTCGTCCTGCATCGCGAACAGGTCGCCCATGTCGCGGTCGTAGCGGCCGGTCCACAGCTGCTCGCCCTTCTCGGGCGCGATCAGCTCGGCGGAGACGCGGATCTTGTTGCCGGCGCGCCGTACCGAACCCTGGATCAGATAGGTCGCGTCGATCTCGCGCGCGATCAGCCGCGTCGAGACGCTCTTGCCCTTGTAGGCGAAGGTCGAGTTGCGGCTCAGCACGCGGTAGAAGGATTGCAGCGACAGCGCGTGGATCAGGTCCTCGGTCAGGCCGTCCGAGAAATATTCGTCGGCGCCGCCGCTCAGATTGTCGAACGGCAGCACGCCGACGATTGCGGTCCGGTATTGCCCCGGCAGATGCGGGCCGTCGTCCGGAACCTGCTCCTGGGCATCGGATCCGGCCGGCGCCCAGGTCCAGACATTGACCGGCTCGGCGATGTTCTTGAAGCGGTGCGGGCCGGCGTCGACGAGGGTGACGGCAAGCCGCCGTCCCGCTTCGGTGCGGGCCTTGTCCGACACCGCGATGCCGCCGGGCGTTGCGACCGTCTCGAGACGGACTGCGATGTTGACGTCGTCGCCGAACACCTCGTCCTCGTCGGCCATCACGTCGCCCATGTGGACGCCCATCCGGAAGTGCATGGCGCGGTCGGCCGGCAAATGTTCGTTGCGCTCGGCCATCAGGGTCTGCATCGCGACGGCGGCCTCGATCGCGCCGATGATGCTCGGAAATTCCAAGAGGAAGCCATCGCCGGTGTTTTTGACGATTCGGCCGCCATGATTGAGGATGATCGGGTAAATCGCGCTGCGGTGCGCCTTGAACGAGGCATGCGTCCCCGCCTCGTCGGCACCCATCATGCGGGAATAGCCGGCGATGTCAGCGCAAAGAATGGCAGCGAGCCGTCTTTCCATGTCTCCTGTGCCCTGGAATGGCCACTTAGCCGAGGTGACCGAATCCGATACTTACAAGACAGGCCGGGTCCGGCGGAAGCCCGGTTTGCAGGCACCTATAATGCATAGTAGCAGGAATTGGCATGCGACCAACGGATCGTACAGTGGTTTCTCTACTGAATTCGTGTGTCGCTGGGATGGCGCCGGCTGGCTGATCATCCTTTCCGGGCGGTTACTTGCATAGGTTAATCTCACTGCCATGCTGGGAATTCACGAACTTTGGCTGTTTGTCCTGTCCGGCCTGCTGCTCAACGTCACACCGGGGCCGGATACCGCCTATATCATCGGGCGCACGATTCAGCTCGGATGGCGCGGCGGAGCCGCTGCGGCGATCGGAATCAGCTGCGGCTGCCTGGTTCATGTGCTGGGTGCGGCGATCGGACTGTCGGCGCTGCTGATGGCCTCGTCGACCGCGTTCCTGGCCGTCAAGCTGGTCGGCGCGGCCTATCTGGTGCTGACCGGTCTGCAGATGCTGCTGGCGCGCGCCAGGCCAGTCGCTGACATCACGGGGCAGGGCGGCGAGACCTCGATCTCGCGTGTGTTCTGGCAGGGGGCGCTGACCAATATCCTCAACCCCAAGGTGGCGCTGTTCTTCCTGGCTTTCCTGCCGCAATTCGTGGCGGCCGATTCGCCGCACAAGACGCTCGCCTTCCTGGTGCTCGGGCTGATCTTCATCACCGGCGGCACGCTGTGGTGCCTTGGTCTTGCGGCCTTCGCGGCGCGGGCTGCCGGCCGCATCAGGCAATCGGCCGGCGTAATCGCCTGGATCAACCGCTCGCTCGGCGCGCTCTTCATCTATCTCGGCGTCCGCGTCGCGACGCTGGAGGCGCGCTAGCTCGCGCCTTGAGGCTCTCGCTTTGCCGCTCTAGCCGTGGATCTTGAGCAGTGCGCTGCCGGCGAGATAGATGCCGAGCAGGATCATCGAGATCAGGAACCAGCGGCGGAACACCTCGGGGTGCATCCGTGTGCGAACCGCCTGGCCGATGAACATGCCGGTGAACGACGCCGCCATCGCGACCGCGCCGGGCAGTGCGGTGGCTGCCGTCAGCAGGCCCGAGGCCGTGAGGTTGAAGGCGAGCGCCACGGTCGCGGTGGTGAAGAACACGCCGAGCGCCTGCACCAGTTCGTCCTTCTCCATGCCGATCGCCTGCATGAACGGCATCGAGGGGATGACCTGAACGCCGGTCGCCGCCGAGATCAGCCCGGTGATGACGCCGACGATGCCGCCGATCCATTTCTCGTCGCGCTGCGCGACCTTGAAGTTGAACCTGCTCAGCCCGACGATCGCGTAGATCACCAGCAGCACGCCCAGCACGACGGTGCCGTAGGCCGCGTATGGCCCGGTCAGCAGCCCGGCATTGATCCAGATGCCCGCCACGGTGCCGAGCATCAACGGCCACAGCCGCTTGATGATGTCGCGCAGATAGGGGCCGACGAAGGTCTGCCAGATATTGGTGACGATCGCCGGCACGATCACGATAGCAATCGCCTGGCCCGGCGCCATCGTGGTCGCGAGCAGCCCCATCGCGACCGTCGGCAGGCCGAGGCCGAGCGTCCCCTTGACGAAGCCGGCGAGCAGGAACGCGAAAGCGATGAAGATCAGGAGATGGTCGACCATGGCGGCACATTGACCGATCGATGCGAACGGCACAATCTGGAGGTTACGGAGTTAGCCTTCGGACGACCCGAAGGTATGGGGTGGGAAACGTCATGCGGTTCGACCTGACCGATTTGCAATTGTTCATCGCGGTTTCCGATGCGCGCAGCATCACCCAGGGCGCGGCGCGCGCGAACCTTGCGCTGGCTTCGGCCAGCGAGCGGATCAAGGGCCTCGAGGAAGCGCTCGGCGTCGCGCTGCTCAAGCGCGGCCGCCGCGGCGTCGAACTTACTGCGGCGGGCGAGAGCTTGCTCGGCCACGCCCGCATCGTGATCCACAATGTCGAGGCGCTGCAAAGCGATCTCGCCGCCTATGCCAGCGGCGTGCGCGCCAACGTGCTGCTGCTCGCCAACACCTCGGGCCTGTCGGAGCATCTGCCGCGCGCGCTCGCGGCCTTCCTGCACGAGCATCCCGATATCAGCGTCGATGTCGAGGAGCGCGAGAGCACCGATATCGCGACCGCGATCGCCAGCGGCGCCGCCGATCTCGGCTTCGCCGCGGAGCACGCGCTGCCCGACAGCGTCGAGCGCTTCCTGTTCAGCGAGGACCGCTTGATGCTGGTGGCGTCGCGGCGCGGCGATCTCGGCGGCCGCCGCCAGATCGACTTCCAGGAAGTGGTCGGCCGCGATTTCGTCGGCCTCACGGCAACATCCGCGCTGCAGGTTCATATCTCGCGGCATGCCGCAAAGCTCGGGGCGCGGCTGCGCTTCCGCGCCCGCCTGCGCGGCTTCGACGCGATCTGCCAGATGGTCGCCGCCGATGTCGGCATCGCCGTGATCCCGGAGACCGCGGCGCGGCGCTGCGCGGCGTCGATGCCGATCACGACGATAAGGATCCGCGACGCCTGGGCCAACCGCCGGCTGACGATCTGCGCGCGCAGCTTCAAGGCGCTGCCGCGGGCGGCCAAGCAACTTGTGGACTATCTGCGCGCCGAAGCGCAGCGCTGACGGCTGGCTCATTTCGTCGTCACCACGCCGGCGTCCTGGATCACCTTCGCCCATTTCCTGATGTCGGCGGCGATGAAGTCGCGGAAATGCTCCGGCGTGTCGCCGGCCAGCGTCAGGCCTTGCTCGGCGAGCTTCTGCTTGACCATCGGATCGGCCATCGCCGCGGTGGCGAGCTGGTTCAGCCTTGCGACGATCGCGGGCGGCGTGCGTGCGGGCGCGACCACGCCGTACCAGTTCTCGATGACCAGTTCGGGCATGCCGGCCTCGGCGGTGGTCGGCACGTCGGGTGCGGTCGGCGCGCGTTCGCGCCCACCGAGCGCGATTGGCCGCAGCGCGCCCGCCTTGATCTGCGGCAGGATCACCGGCAGGTCGAGGAAGGTCATCTGCACCTGCTGACCCAACATGTCGTTCACCGCCGGCGCGGCGCCGCGATAGGGCACGTGCACGATGTCGATCTTGGCCGTCAGCTTGAACAATTCGCAGGCGAGATGCGGCAGGCTGCCGGGGCCGGAGGAGGCGAAGTTGAGCTTACCCGGCTGCGCCCTGGCGAGCGCGACCAGTTCGTTCATGTTCCTCGCCGGCACGTTGGCGGCGACCACCAGCATCTCCGGCACGGTCGCGACCAGCGTCACCGGCGCGAGATCCTTCAGCGTGTCGTAGGCAACCCTCTCCATGTTGGGGCTGATCGCCAGCGCGCCGGCGCTCGCGATCGCCACCGTGTAGCCGTCGGGCGCCGCCTTCGCGACCGCGTCGGTGCCGAGCACGCCGCCCTGGCCGGCGCGGTTGTCGACGATCACGGGCTGCCTTGCGAGCTCCGAGATCTTCTGCCCGATCACCCGCGCGATGATGTCGTTCGGCCCGCCGGGCGGGAACGGCACGATCAGCCGGAGCGGCTTGGTCGGGAAATCCTGGGCGAAAGCCGTGACGGGCGCGAGAAGCAGGAGAAGGGCTGCCAGCAGCCTGCCGCGCATCGTCATGTCGCCCATCCCTGGCTTTTCTGGTTGCGGTCAGGATGGGCGCAGATCAGACGCCCGGCAACTCAAGAATCAGGCAGGGAACTCAGGCGTTCAAAAGCTTCATCGCCGCTTCGTGCACGCGCGGGTCGCCGGCCGCGATGATTCGGCCGCCGCTTTGCGCCGGCTTGCCGTCCCAGGTGGTGACGACGCCGCCGGCGCCGGTGATGATCGGGATCAGGCCGGCAATGTCGTAAGGCTTCAGCTCGGTCTCGACCACGAGGTCGAGATGACCGGCGGCGAGCATGCAATAGGAGTAGCAGTCGCCGCCATAGCGCGACAGGCGCGCTGCATTCTCGATGCGGCCGAAGCGGGCGCGGTCATCCGGATTCATCAGCAGCGGGCTCGTGGTGAAGACGGTCGCCTCCTTCAGCGAGGCGCAGCGCCGTACCGAGAGCCGCCGTTCGCCCGACGGGCCGGAGTAATGCGCCGAGCCGTTGTCGCCGGAGAAGCGCTCGCCGATATAGGGCTGGTGCATCATGCCGAATACCGGCGTACCTTTGTGCAGCAGCGCGATCAGCGTGCCCCAGATCGGAAAGCCGGCGATGAAGGATTTCGTGCCGTCGATCGGATCGAGCACCCAGACATAGTCGGCGTCCTCGCGCTCATTGCCGAACTCCTCGCCGACGATGCCGTGTTGGGGGAAGTTCGACTTGATCAGCCGCCGCATCACGGCTTCCGCCGCCCGGTCGGCCTCGGTGACCGGATCGAAATCGTTCGAGCTCTTGTTGTCGACCGAGAGCGAGGTGCGGAAGAAGGGCAGGATGGTTTCGCCGGATGCGGTCGCAAGGCGGCCGATGAAGGCGGTAAAGTCGATGACCGTCACGGCATGTCCCTGAACTGCGCAAACGACGCGGTAGAAATCGGATGCGGTCTTGCCTAGCTCAATCCGGCGCGGCGCGCACGATTAACGGAGTGTTATCCAGCCCGATGACGCGGTTCCGGACTTTCGATTTGGCTTCGGATTCGAAAGCGCCCCGGGTCCCGGTCTCGATCACGAAGTTGCGAATTCTGGTATACAAGCTATGCGCGGAGCGCTGCCCGCCCGGGGGCTTTCCTTGTAAGATATTGATCCTACATACGGAAAGCCGCTCCTGCCGGCCTGTTGCAGTTTCGCCAGACTTTCCAACATTACCCAAGAAATGTTTCGAAAGTTCTTGCGTTTTGTGCAGCGCGGTCGCATATTGTTGCGGTGCGGTAGCGCCTCGCGCTATCGCTGCCCTCCTTGGGCGTTTCCTCCCTAGACTTGGGCCGCTTGTTCATTCAAGCGGCCCTTTTTTCTTGGGCCGTCGTTTCCGCAAGTGAACTGAGAATCCAGTTCGGCGCTTATCGCGCCGCCAACTTGAATTCCTGGTTCATGACTTCGTCGGGATCGCAGTGCCCGACGAAGGATTGATTACTCCGCTGCCGCCTGGAACGGGCCGAGATCGCTGAACGGGATTTTCGCGAGCGCATCCGCCAGGGTCGCAAAGTCGGCGGCCACCTGCGCGAAGCGAGGGCCGCGCTCGCGGCGGCGCTCATCCATATAGACCGCGCGGTTGAGCTCGATCTGCACGGTGTGCAGGCCGCTCGCCGGATTGCCGTAATGCTCGGTGATGAAGCCGCCGGCATAGGGCTTGTTGCGGCCGATCGAATAGCCGAGCGAGCTCATGATCTCCTCGACGTGGTCGGGCAATAGCGCCGCACAGCTCGTGCCGTAGCGGTCGCCGATCACGACGTCGGGCCGGCGCGGCTCGTCGCGCGACACGCCGACCGACGGCATCGAATGGCAGTCGACCACGATCACGGCGCCGAACGCCTGGTGTGCCTTGTTGATCAGCCGGCGCAGCGCGCGGTGATAGGGCTTGTAGAGCACCTCGATCCGGCGCAGCGCATCGTCGACATCGAGCCGCTCGCGATAGATCTCCTGGCCGTCGCCGACCACGCGCGGGATGGTGCCGAGCCCGCCGGCCACCCGCATCGAACGCGTATTGGCAAAGCTCGGCAGCCGCCCGGTGAACATGCGCGGGTCGAGCTCGTAGGGCTCGCGGTTCACGTCGACATAGGAGCGCGGGAAGTTGACCCGCACGATCGGAAAGCCGCGATCGCTGAGGCCCGCGATCAGCTCGTCCATGAAAGAGTCTTCGGAGCGCCGCAGCGACACCACATCGATTCGCGATGCCTCGAGGAATTCGGCCGGGTAGACCGAGCCCGAATGCGGGGAATTGAAGATGATCGGCGCGCGCCAGGCCTGCGGCTCAACGATCTCGAACGGGGGCGACAACTCGCCAGCAAATTCGGTCATTCCCTTGGCGCCGTCCCTTGCGTCCGCCTTGCCCCGCAGCAACTGAGTCTGCCGGAAAAGCGGAGATTTATGGGCACGCATTGTCGGTAATCGCGATCATTCTGCCAAGTGAAAAGAGTGTGGTTTCAGCTGGAACGCGTCTTAAAAGCAGCAAATGCGGCACCCGGTTGATTCGATGTCCGGTTCGGTCCACAAATGGATGGCGCGCATTTGCCGCTGGCTTGACGCAAATTTCACCCGAAATTTACCGTCTGTCGGGCTTACTGTTCGGACTGCTCCTCAAGCCGGATTCGACGATTCCTGCCATGCCGAAAATACTTCTCGCCGAAGACGACACCGATATGCGCCGCTTCCTGGTCAAGGCGCTCGAAAACGCGGGTTTCAAGGTCTCGCCGCACGACAACGGCATGTCGGCCTACCAGCGGCTGCGCGAGGAGCCGTTCGAAATGCTGCTCACCGACATCGTGATGCCCGAGATGGACGGCATCGAGCTGGCGCGCCGTGCCTCGGAACTCGATCCCGATATCAAGATCATGTTCATCACCGGCTTTGCCGCGGTGGCCCTCAATTCCGATTCGGAGGCGCCGAAAAACGCCAAAGTGCTGGCCAAGCCCGTGCACCTCAGGGAATTGGTCAGCGAAGTGAACAAGTTGCTGGCGGCCTGATTCGCCAAAAAACCTTCACTTTGTATCCTTGCCTGCCCCGCCGCCGTCCGTTATAGGGACCCGATCCAAATACGCTTTGGGTGCGTAGCTCAGCGGGAGAGCACTACCTTGACATGGTAGGGGTCACAGGTTCGATCCCTGTCGCACCCACCATCCTTCGCTCGCGCAGCGAGAGAAGGATGCCGCGCCGAAGCCCAATGGGCGGAGGCGGGCCCTTGGCCGCGAGCTGCGGCTCGGCAAGCCGTTTCTTGATACCTCCATAAATCTCTCGACCCGTCATTGCGAAAAGCGAAGCGACGAGCAATCCATCGCTCGGCATATGCGGGTGGGAGGATAGCTTCGCTTCGCTCGCAATGACGTGGTTGGTTTCCTGTCTTGTTGGTGTCATCACCCGTCGCATGCGGGTGACCCAGTATTCCAGAGACAGCAGTGTTTGAACCGAGGGACTGCGGCTCCCTCCACACGTCGTCCCTGCGAAACAGGGACCCATACTCCGCGGCGGATGCTGTTGAAGGGATTCGTCGTTCAGCCATCGGGCAACAATGACCATTCGTGGTCATGGGTCCCTGCTTTCGCGGGGACGACACTGAGTGGGTGGCTCGACCGTTGAGTCATACGCCCGCATTCTCGTGACATCGTTTTGTCCGAGCTTGGCCGCCGCTACGGAGGGCGGTCGGATGGAAGCCGGTAGCGCCACGTTTCGCCGGCGAGAACCCCGCGCTGCCGACGCACAACGGAGGGCCATTCAGAGCGAACCACGCTGAGGACCGCAGCATCGGCGGACGGCTCTTCATCGGCAGCGAAATATGCGCGAAGCCTGCCTTCGCGGCGGAAACCGAGGTCGGCGTAGAGATCAAGCATGTGCCTCAGGCGCCAGTCCAGATGCACCTCGGCCCGCTCGACCATGAGCACTTCGAACGCATACCGCGTCATCAGATGCGCAACGTGACTGACGAGCACGGCCTCGTCCAGTCGTCCGATGCTCCAGATTGGAGCGAACGTAGCCCGCTTCTCGTGCCGGTCGATCGTGCCGAACCCGGACACGCCGAGCAGGTCTCCCGATCCCGCGGCCTCGATTGCGAACGCGGCCGCGGTGTCGACCTGGTCCCGTGCCGCCGCCGGGCGTGCGGCATTCGGCCGATCCGATGTGCCGCGATCGAGCCGCCGCAGCATCGCTGCCTCGCGAAGCTGCTGTGCGCGCGAAGACTCCGGGCCGGTGATCCTGGTCAACAGGATGCGGTCGGTGGCGAAGCTTGCATGGTTGCTCGACGGGTACATGCCGTATTGACGCACCCGATGCGCATGCCGTCAAATGACCGGAAAGCCAGTTCATATGCAAATTAGTCATGCCCTTGAATCCAAGACATGTTGACCTGTTTCGAGAGGTCGTGCGCCACAACGGAATCACCAAGGCCGCCTTGAGCCTTCGGGTGGGACAGCCTTTCATCAGCCGCGCGATCGCACGTCTCGAGCGCGAGATCGGCTTTGCGTTGTTCGAACGCGGGCGAGGCGGCGTCACGCTGACTCCGGAAGGCGAGATATTCCTGCGCGAGGTCGAGAGAAACCAGGCCGGCCTCGAGTATCTGGCGCGCGCCGCGCGCGGCATTCGCGAGCGCGGCAGCGGGACGCTCAGGATCGCATGTCTTCCGGCGTTCACCTATTCCTTGATGCCGCAGATCGTCAGCAGCTTCCTGAGGAAGAATCCCGACATCGTCGTATCGGTGGCCGTCCACAGCCCCGAGCGCGTCTGGAGCCTGGTGGCCTCGGGACAATGCGACGTCGGGCTGGCGCGGCCGCAGGCGGGGTTTGCCGCGGTCGACGACGAGCTCCTCATGACAACGGAGGCGGTCTGCGTCCTGCCCCGCCAGCACCGGTTACGCTCGAAGCGATCGATCGCAGCGCAAGATCTGCGGGGAGAGCCCATGATCGCAGCTTCCCCGAGCGCACCGCATCGATCCCGCTTTGAGCGCGTCCTCGATGAGGCCAAGGTCGAGATCAAGACGGTCGCGGAGATCCAGTACAGCATGCAGCGTTGTGCCCTGGTTGCGCAGGGACTGGGTTTCTCAATCGTCGACCCGATCGTGGCCCGGGATTTTGCAAGCTCCAAAATTGTACTCAAGCCGTTCGTGCCACGGCTGGAGATCGCCACCATGTTGCTGCTTCCTTCGCAGCGGCCGCGAAGCCGTCTCGCACTTCAATTCTGCGATCTGCTGCGCGCCGAAACCGCGCAGTACAGGAAGTCCGCGCGCGTGCAGGCTTGAGCACCGGCCGCCGAACTCGCCAAGCTCAACAGACAGACCGGCACGCTCGGTGATCGCGCCGATGGCGCTGCCGCACGGCGCGCAGGTGGTGCTGATTCCGTTAGGCAACGCCTGCGTCGCCGTGACCGCGCTGCGGGTCGCCGGGTAACGCTGCCGCTCAACCCGGTCGACCCTTGTCGGCCTCTTGCCGGCGCCAGTCAGCTCGGCTGGCCGCGCCGGGTTGCTCTGGCCGATCTCACCAATGACGCCAGCGCGGATAGCCGCCGCGATAATAGGCGTATGCCGGCCGCACCACGTGACGATAGCGGTAGCCGTAATAGGCCGGCCGGTATCCGCTATAATATGTCGTCGTGTAGCCGCCGCCCCAACGATACGGCGCAGCGTAATAGCCGTCGTCATAGGCATAGCTGCCGTAATAGGCGGGCGAATAGCCATAACCGTAGCCGTAGCCGGGGTAGCCGTAACCATAGGAATAGCCGGGATAGCCGTAGGCCGACGAGGCGAGGCCGCCGACGACTGCGCCGGCAATCAATCCGCCCGCGACCGCCGGACCCCACCCCCACCCTCCGTGTCCCCACCGTGCTTCGGCGGGCGCCGGGGCCGCGATGGCGCTCACCCCAAGCGTACCGACGGTTGCAAGAACAAGCCCTGTTTTCCGCATGTGATCCTCCTCGATGATGATGCCCAGCCGGTCAACGGAGGAGAGTGGCATTGGTTGCGTATGGCCGCGCGCCTGCAAGGGATCCGGGCCCGGCGGCGAGGTGGGCGCAGTGGTGCTGCCGTTGACGGCGAATCCAATGTTCAAAGCCGAACGGAGCCTGTTTCGATCCACCGCCAGTCGCAGCGGACGATGATCCGCGTGAGCTCGCTGAGCATCGTCATGACGACGAACGCACACTTCGATTGAAAACGGGAAAGCGTGGCCATCGGTTCCGGAAGCGTGACCAGACATCAGGCCGCTGGCTCAAGATGAACTCAAGATGAACGTGTGGTGTTCCCTTGGCGCGAAATGTCGCGTCGCGGCGGTGTCTAGGAACGGTGCGGGCGGCGCCGCTGTTTTCTCAGAGTTCACCGGCGAGACGCGCGTGCCGTTGCGTCGCGTCGCTCGCCGGCTTTGTTGGAACGCGGCCCCGGCGCGGAGCGTGCCAGCCATCGGCGCCAGCTTCGCGATCCGGATAGCCGCCAAACTGCAGGAGGAATCGGTAATGCAGAGCAAGATGATGAAGAGCAAATTTCTGCTGACGACGGCCGTGCTGTTGGCAGGCGTCAGCCTCGCATCGGCGCAGGGCATGCGCGAGGGTGGCGGGGGCGGCATGGGTGGTGGCGGCCCGGGCGGCGGCGGAAGCGTCGGTGCGGGCGGTGGCGGCGGTGGTGAACACGGCCGCTCCGCAGGCTCGTCGGCCGGCAGTTCCGGCGGCGCAATGCATGGCAGTCCCGGGGCATCGCGAAGCGAAGGCATGACGGTCGGTCGCGGCCAGGGCGGCGCACGAGAAACCGGCAGGGCTGAAGGACAGATGGGCCGCGGTGCCGCCGAGCGCAGCCAGACCACCGGCCAGGCCCGCGAGAGCGGCCGCGCCGAGCAGGGTCAGCGCAGCCAGAGCAAGCAAGAGCAGACCGTCGGCCAGGGCCGAGACCAGCGCGAGCAGATGGGGCGATCTGAATCCCGCGAACGCGGCAGCGCCACGACGCGGCAAAGCCAGCAGCAGGAGAATCGCGCCAACACCGCGAACCGCGGCCAGGGCACCACGACCGGCCAGGGGACGGCTCAGGACAAGGCTCAAGGCAAGACTCAAGGCAAGCCGGGCATGACGACCGGCCAGAGCACGACCACGGGCCAGGCAAAGGGCGCGAACACGACCACCGGCCAGGGCACAACGGCAGCCCCGAATACGCGAGCCGGCCAGACCACGGGCGCGGCCGCTCCGCAGTCCGGTACGACGCAAAACCGGATGAACTCCGGACAGACCACCGGTCAGGCTCAGGGACAAGCCGGGACAACCGCTCAGACCCAGGCGCAGTCGAACGCCACGGTCCAGACCGAGGCCGGGCGCACCGTGACCGCGCAGCAGCAGAGCACGATCCAGCGCTCGGTGCTGTCGGCGCGTAACGCACCGCGTGTCAATGTCAGTACGATCAACTTCGCGGTCAATCCGGGCGTGGTGGTGCCGCGGAGGTTCAACGCGGTGTCGGTTGCCGCCTTCCCGGCGCTGATCGATGCGTTCCCGTATTATCGCGACGACAGCTTCTTCGTCGTCGAGGATGAAGTCGTGTTTCTCGATCGCGAGCGCCGTGTCGTCGACGTCGTCCCGGTCGGACCGCGGACGCGCTTCAGCCATCGCGGCGGTGGCGGTGGCGGTGGTGGCGGTAGCGTTGCGATGATGGACCTGAACCCGCAGCAGATCCGCGAGGTGCAGCAGGTGCTGATCGACCGCGGCCTGCTGGTCGGCGAGGCTGACGGTGTATTGGGATCGCGGACCCGCGAGGCGCTGATCACCTTCCAGCGTCAGGAGGGCATCACGACCAGCGGCAGCGTCGACACGCGCACGGTGACCGCACTCGGCCTGTCCGATCGGATCGGTCAGGGCGCGGGCGCATCGTCGACGGTCGGCCAGAGCCGCACCCAGCAGAACACGACTGGACAGACGACCGGTCAGACCAACGCGCCGCAGAACCAGTCGACCGGCCAGACCGGCACTCAGCAGCCTGCCCAGCAGAACACGACCGGGCAGACCACGGGTCAGGCGAACTCGCCGCAGAACCAGTCGACAACCGGCCAGAGCGGAAATCAGCCGTCCGCTCAGCAGCAGGCCCCGCAGCAGAATACGACGGGCCAGGCTGCACCGCAGAACCAGTCGACCGTCGGTCAGGGTAGCGGCAATCAGTCAAATGCCGGCCGGGACACGCAGTCCAGCCAGCCCAACCAGAATAACAACCCGCCGTCGTCAGGCTCAGGCCAGAGCCCGCAGACGCCGGCGCAAAACTCCGATCGGAAATAGGATCTCTGTGCAGGAGCCCCGCTGCAGAGCGGGGCTCTTTTTTTGGTGTGCCGAGCATGTTCGACAGCTTGGAGGTGGAAGTCCTTTACCCAGCCTGATGGCGGCGAAGGGTTAGCGAAGCGCAAGGGCGTCATCGCGAGGTGGGGTCTGAAGGAAGCGTGGAGCAAACCTGCGGCCCGATGGACAAAAACCGGATAACGAGGCCTACCCAACCGGACGAGCGAGCCAATGATCGCAAAGTCCACAGTCATCAAGGGTTGGGGTGGTAAATCCGGCGGGCGTGCAGGGAAGGCGGTCGAACTTACCTCGGGAGATCTTCGGCGTGTCCGGGCGACCGGACTGAGCGGGCCGCAAGGTCCGTGATCGCGACGGAGAAGTCAGCAGACGGCATAGTAGGCGGAACGAGTTTCGCTGAAGGCCCGAACGCTGGAAAGACGTTTGGATGTGGAAGCCTCGAGCCGGCCATGCGGCTGAAATCCAGGTCACTGGCCTTTGGAGCGGCGGGAAAGGGTGAAGCCCGGACGGCGCCGCTCAAAGGGGCCGAAGCCGACACGACGGAGACCACTATCTGAGCCTCTGGCGCGGACGCAAAACAAACCGTTCGCGCTTAATCCGGTGAACCGCCGTATACGGACCCGTATGTACGGTGGTGTGGGAGTTGCGCCTTGCAAGCGCGTTGAAGTCTGCCGTCTGAGATGACGGCCGCGGCAAAGCCTAGCGAGCAGCCGCGAACCGAGTCTTGCGTGGCGTCCGGTAACGGCCGTTGCGAAGCGTAGACAGGGAGGTTGTAGGCCGGAATGAAGTGAACGGGAAAATAGCCCCGAAATCGAACGTGATCGGAGTAGCCGACCCTGTCTCTCAAAGGGGAAGGCGGAACCGCAGGCCGCGACAACGCGAGCGGTCAGAGGTGCTCCCGGGGTTCGTACCGCCAGCATGCAATCAAAGGAAGCAGCGTGAACAAGGGAGATCCATCCGGTTCAAGCGCAAGCTTGTAAGACCTGCCAAGCCGCTGAGGTGAGAAGGGTCTGACGACCGGGTGGAAGTCAGACTGACCGATAGTACTCCGAGGACGGGAGAGCCGGCCACATGGGGAAGCGGTCAGCGGTAGTTGAATTGTTCTTGGGCGACATGGGCTCCATTCAACGGGAGTTACGGCCTTCTATGCAAAGAGAAGATCAGCTGACCATGGAAACGAAACTTGAACAAATAGCAGTGAAAGCTCGGCGCGAGACAAATCTTCGCTTCACCTCGTTGGCCCATCACATCACGCGCGACCGAGTGCAAAAGAATCTATTACAGATTCCGAAGCGCTCCGCCGCCGGGGTGGACGGACAGACGGTGGAGGCGGCGAAGGAGAGCTTCGAGGACTGGATAGGGCCAATGCTCCAATCCATCCATCGCCAGGGATATCGGGCGCCGAACATTCGGCGGGTCTATATCCCCAAGCCCGGTAAGACGGAGAAGCGCCCCCTCGGGGTTCCAACTGTCGCCGACCGGGCGCTCCAGCGCAGCACGGCTGAGGTGCTGGCCGCTATTTACGAGCAGGACTTCTTACCCTGCTCGTTCGGCGGCAGGCCGAAGCTCAGCGCCCATCATGCCTTGGCGACCCTCAATGAGGTGATCGCCGGCGGCATGATCAGCTGGGTGTTGGAGGCGGATTTGAAGAACTTCTTCGGGAGTCTCGATCATGATCGGGTCCTCCGGTTTGTCGAACATCGAGTCGGTGATCCGCGCCTGATCAGCTTGATCCGGCGCTGGTTGAAAGCGGGCATCCTGGAAGACGGAGCGGTGCACCCGAGCGAACAAGGAACGCCACAAGGCGGATCGATCAGTGTGCTTTTGAGCAACCTCTACCTTCATTACGTTCTCGACCTCTGGTTCGAACGCGTGGTGAAGGGTCGGTTGCGGGGCGAAGCCCGACTGGTGCGCTATATCGACGACTTTGTGATCTGCTTCCAATATCGATCGGACGCCACCCGCGTACAGGAGGCCTTGCGTCTTCGGTTGGGGAAGTTCGGCCTCACTCTAGAGCCGACCAAGACCAAGTTGGTCGAGTTTGGTCGGTTCGCGCAAAGACATGCGGGCAAACGCGGCAGAAACCGCCCGGAAACAATCTACTTTCTGGGGCTGACGCTCTATTGCACGCGAAACCAAAAAGGCAACTTCAAGGTTGGGATGCGCACCGAGAAATCTCGGCTAAAGCGCAGCCTTATGTCTCTGCAGGAGCTGATGCGGCAAATACGGCATTACAAGATCAGTGACCAGGCCGATGAAATCAACCTCGTCCTGCGCGGCCACTATGGCTATTACGGCGTCGCCGGAAATCTCCGGAGCCTCGTAAAAGTCTATCGGGCCGTGGAGCGTTACTGGCGCGGAATGCTGCGCAGCCGCAGCTGGGCAGGCCGACGCCTCACTTGGGACGCCTTCAACCAAATCAAAGAACGGACACCGTTGCTGAAGCCTAAGCTGCGCCTCCCTTATCGGGAGCTGCAAGCGCTTGCAGTGCTGTGAACCAACTGTCGAAGAGCGTCGGTGCGGGAAATCCGCACGCCACGTTCTGTGGGAACCGGGGGCGGGCGACCGCCTCCGGTGACCCGGTGGGAGAGTCGCGAGACTCCCCCTATCCCGATCGATCTTGCGATCAGTCTTTTAGTTCGGAATTCGGCACCAGGCCGAACCGGCCGTGCAATCCGCGCCAGAGGCCGGCGCACAGAACGCTCAGAAGCTTGCGCATCGAACTCCCTCGACATCAGCCATCGTGCGATCCTGCTGATGCCGGTGGCGAAAGGACAGAGCCAATTCTGAGCAGATCTGCGCAATCTTTAAGCAAGACACTGTCGTGGCCGCGCCGCGCGCGCGGAAAAATCTCATGAGATTCAATTGCCGGCCCGCTGGCACGCCTCGTGCATCAATGGCGTCGAGTTGGCCGCTAGGGTTCCGATCTTGCGAAGCAAGGTGCTGGTCCGAGAGCAGCCGCTTGCGGGGGAGACATCCCCGCAGGTGCACGGCGGGATAAAAGCCCGGGAGACCTCGTCAGCCAAGGGATTGGCGGAGCGATGGTCTTTTCGCCAGTCCCTTTTTGTGAAATTTCGCAAGAGGGATCGGCAATGAACAAATTCGTTTTCTTCCTTCGCTCTGTTGTCATCGGCTGCGCGGTCGTGCTGGCGGCTGCGCCTGCGGCCGACGCCGCGCCGAAGAAAAGCTTCAAGGTCGCCTGGTCGATCTATGTCGGATGGATGCCGTGGGGCTATGCGGCCGACACCGGCATCGTCAAGAAATGGGCCGACAAATACGGCATCGCGATCGAGGTCAAGCAGTTCAACGACTACGTCGAATCGATCAACCAGTACACCGCCGGCGGCTATGACGCCGTCACCATCACCAACATGGACGCACTGTCGATTCCGGCAGCCGGCGGCGTCGACACCACCGCGGTCGTGATGGGCGATTTCTCCAACGGCAACGACGCGGTGATCCTGAAGAACAAGTCTGATCTCGCCGCGATCAAGGGCCAGACCGTCAACCTGGTCGAGTTCTCGGTGTCGCATTATCTGCTGGCGCGCGCGCTCGAGACCAGCAAGCTGAGCGAGAAGGACGTCAAGGTCATCAACACCTCCGACGCCGATATCGCCGCCGCCTACAAGACGCCTGACGTCAGTGCGGTGGTGACCTGGAATCCGATCGTAACCGAAATCCTCGGCTCGCCCGATGCGAAGAAGGTGTTCGATTCCTCGCAAATCCCCGGCGAGATCATGGACCTGATGGTGGTGAACACCGCAGTCGCCAAGGACAATCCGGACTTCGCCAAGGCGCTGGTCGGCATTTGGTACGAGACGCTGTCGAAAATGACGGCGAACGATGCCGCGGCGAAGGCCGCCAAGGAGGCGATGGCCAAGGCCTCCGGCACCGACCTCGCCGGCTTCGACAGCCAGCTCTCGACCACAAAACTGTTCGACAAGGCAACCGACGCCGAAGCCTTCACGCGCAGCCAGACCGTCGGCGCGACCATGGATCGCGTGCGCAAGTTCCTGTTCGAGAAGGACCTGCTCGGCAAGGGCGCGAAGTCGGCCGACGCCGTCGGCATCGAGCTCGCCGACAAATCGGTGCTGGGCGACAAGTCGAACGTCAAGCTGCGCTTCGACCCGACCTACATGGACGAGGCCGCCAAGGGCAAGCTCTGACGCCAAGCTCTGACGCGCAGCGCGTCGCCCCAAGCAGGAGCTGCCCATGCGACTTGTGAACATACGGCCGGGACGGCAGACGCGATTCTATCTGCTCGCGCTGCCGTTCGTATTGGTCGCAATCGCCTACTTCGCCGGCTCCAGCGCGCGGCTCGCGCAGAACCCGAACGACAAGCTGCTGCCGGCGCTGCCGAGCATGGTGCAGGCCGTCAAGCAGATGGCGTTCGAGGTCGACCCGCGCACCGGCGGCTATCTGATGGCCTCCGACACCGTCGCCAGCCTGGGGCGACTGGGCTCGGCGCTGGCGATCTCGACGGCGGCTGCGCTGGTGCTCGGGATCGTGATCGGGCTGTTGCCGGGCGCCAACGCCCTGCTCGGGCCGTTCGTATCGGTGACCTCGATGGTGCCGCCGCTGGCGCTGTTGCCGATCCTGTTCATCGTGATGGGGCTCGGGGAGAATTCCAAGATTGCGCTGATCCTGATCGGGACGCTGCCTTGCATGATCCGCGATCTCGCCATGAAGGTGCAGGAGCTGCCGCGCGAGCAGATCGTCAAGGCACAGACGCTCGGCGCCTCGACTTGGCAGATCGCGCTGCGCGTCGCGATGCCGCAAACCCTGCCGCGGCTGATCGACGTGCTGCGCCTGCAGCTCGGGCCGGCGTGGCTGTTCCTGATCGCGGCGGAGGCGATCGCCTCCGATTCCGGGCTCGGCTACCGGATCTTCCTGGTGCGCCGCTATCTCGCGATGGACGTCATCATTCCCTACGTCGCCTGGATCACGCTGCTGGCGTTCCTGATCGATGTCGGCCTGCGCGTCACGCAGCGAAAACTGTTTCCCTGGTTTGCCTCGGTGAGGGCGGAATGAGCGCGATCCGCTTCGACGACGTCTGGAAGGAATATGGCGACCACATCGTGCTCGAGCGCATCACGATGGAGGTCGAGCCGCGCGCCTTCATTGCGCTGGTCGGCCCGTCCGGCTGCGGCAAGACCACGCTGCTGCGTATGCTGCTCGGCGAGGAGCAGCCGACCCGCGGCCAGATCCTGGTCGACGGCAAGCCGTTGCCTGGCGAGCCGGACGCTGACCGCGGCGTGGTGTTCCAGCGCTACTCGGTGTTTCCGCATCTGACGGTTTTGCAGAACGTCATGCTCGGGCGCGAACTGCGCGACGCCAAATTCACCGGCCGGCTGTTCGGCGCCGCGCGCCGCGCCGCCGCCGACGAAGCGATGAAGCTGCTCGCCGAGGTCGGGCTCGCCGGCCAGGAGAGCAAATATCCGTCGGCGCTGTCGGGCGGCATGCAGCAGCGGCTCGCGCTGGCACAGGCGATCATGCGCGGCCCGAAGATCCTGCTGCTCGACGAGCCGTTCGGTGCGCTCGATCCGGGTATTCGTGCCGACATTCACCTCCTGATGAAGCGGCTCTGGAACGAGACCCATCTCACCGTCGTGATGGTGACGCATGACCTCAGCGAGGCCTTCGGACTTGCGACGCGGGTGATCGCGCTGGAGCGGCAGCGCAACCGCCCCGAGGAGCGCGAGCGCTACGGCGCCACGGTGTCGCGCGACCTCGAGATCTTCCCGCGCCGCAGTGCGGAGTTGCGGACGTCAGTTCAACCAGCTCCGACCGGGACGACCCGGTCAGGCAAGGAGCATCAGCCGGGACGGCCCGGCGCTCTCGTCTTGAAGGAGCAACCATGATCCTGTCAGAGGAACAAAAGGCCGAGATCGCGGCGCATACCCGGCGGTATAACGAGCTGAAGGCGGCGGGGCAGGAGCACGCGCCGCGGGCACTGCCGGCGCCGACCGCGCGCGACGCCGCGTCGATCGATGCCGACACTGTCATTCACCGCGAGACGATCCCATCCGGCTGGTACTGGACTACGCGGCTGAATCGCGGTGACACGCTGCGCATCGTCAACACGTCGGGGACGTCGACCGTCAGCCTGCTCGCCTGGAACAGTGCCGACACCACCGAACGGCTCAACCACGCCGACACCATCAAGGTGCAGTGGGCGGCGCGGTTGCAGAAGGGGCGGGTGCTGCTGTCCGACATGGGGCGCGCGCTGCTCGGGATCACCGAGGACAGCAGCGCCGCACATGATGCCGTGGTCGGCGGCTCGACCGCGGCGACCAACGTGGCCAAATACGGCGACGGGAATTTCCGCAACACGCGCGACAATTTCATTCTCGCCGCAGCCAAGCTTGGCCTTGATCGCCGCGACGTGCATCCCTGCGTCAGCTTCTTCGCACCGGTCGCGATCGACGCCGACGGCAAGTTTGTCTGGTCGGAGCAGCGGCGGCAGCAGGGCGATTTCGTCGATCTGCGCGCGGAGATGGAGCTTCTGGTCGCGCTGTCGAACTGCCCGCATCCGCTCGATCCCGCCAAAACCTATCCGCAGGCGAGCGTGGAGATCGTGCGCTACCGCGCGGCCGCGCCGGCGGCCGACGATCTGTGCCGGACTGCGACCGCGGAAGCGGCCCGCGCCTATCAGAACAATGCGCTGTATCTCGGCGAAGCCCTGGAAGGAGCCGTGCGATGACCATGCAACCTGTTCGCACCGCCGGCCGCATCGTTCTCGATGTCGAAATTCCCGCGCGCAAGCCGTGGTCGGCGATCATCCGCAAGGGGCAGACGCTGCGGATCACCGATAGCCATGGCCAGCAGGCGGTCGACACGCTGTTCTATTGCGCCAGTGATTTCGGCGAGCGCTACAGCGGCCAGGATACGCTGCGCGCGCAGGGCTCGGCCTATGTCGGGCTGGGCACCACGATCATGTCCAACGAAGGCCGCGTGATGCTGCGTGTGACGGCCGACAGCTGCGGCCTGCACGACACCTCGGCGGGCGCCTGCTCGTGCGAAAGCAACACCGTGCGGTTCGGGCACCAGACCCGCTATCAGCACGCCTGCCGCGAGAATTTCGTGATCGAGGCCGCGAAATACGGCATGTCGAAGCGCGACATCGTGCCGAATCTCAACTTCTTCATGAACGTGCCGATCGATCCCGCCGGCAATTTCACCGTGGTCGATGGCGTCTCCAAGCCGGGCGACGCCATCGAGCTGGTCGCCGAGATGGACGTGCTGTGCCTGATCTCGAACTGTCCGCAGATCAACAACCCCTGCAACGGATTCTTTCCGACGCCGGTTCAGGTGACGATCTTCGAGCCGGAGGCGTGAGGCATGTTCAGCAAGGTCCTGATTGCCAACCGCGGCGAGATCGCCGGGCGGATCGGCAGAACATTGCGCCGCATGGGCATCTCTTCGGTCGCGGTCTATTCCGACGCCGACCGTTTCACCCGGCCGGTGCTCGACGCCGACGAGGCGGTGCGGATCGGTCCTGCGCCCGCCGCGGAGAGCTACCTCAATGTCGATGCGATCATGGCGGCGTGCCTTGCCACCGGCGCGCAGGCGGTGCATCCCGGCTACGGCTTCCTGTCGGAGAACCGCCGCTTTGCCGAGCGGCTCGCCGGGCACGGCATCAAATTCATCGGGCCGCGGCCTGAGCATCTCGACGCCTTCGGTCTCAAGCACAAGGCGCGGGAGATCGCCGAGCGCAGCGGCGTGCCGCTGCTGCCGGGCTCGGGCCTGCTGGAGACCATCGACGAGGCGGTGCAGCAGGCCGAAACGATCGGCTTCCCGGTGATGCTGAAGAGCACGGCGGGCGGCGGCGGCATCGGGATGCAGCTGTGCCACGACATGGCGACGCTGCGCGAACGCTTCGAATCGGTGCAGCGGACGGCGCGGGCAAGCTTCGGCGACGCCCGGGTCTATCTCGAGCGGTTCGTTGCGCGCGCGCGGCATATCGAGGTGCAGATCTTCGGCAATGGCAAGGGCGGCGTGGTCGCGCTCGGCGAGCGCGATTGCTCGCTGCAGCGGCGCAACCAGAAGGTCTTTGAGGAGACGCCCGCACCGGGGCTGTCCGCCGACATCCGCCGGCGGCTGCACGCGGCCGCGGTGTCGCTCGGCAAGACCGTGTCGTACGAGTCCGCCGGCACGGTGGAGTTCATCTACGACGTTGAGCGCGACGATTTCTATTTCCTCGAGGTGAACACCCGCCTGCAGGTCGAGCATCCCGTCACCGAGCAGGTCGCCGGTGTCGACATCGTCGAATGGATGATCCGGCAGGCGGCCGGCGAGGACGTGCTCGGCCAGGCGGGCGCGCTCACGCCAAAGGGCGCTGCGATCGAGGTGCGGCTCTATGCCGAGAATCCGGGCGCGGGCTTTCGCCCGAGCGCGGGCCGCCTGACGCAGGTCAGCTTTTCGCCGGATGCGCGGATCGACGGCTGGATCGAGACCGGCACCGAGGTGTCGCCGTTCTACGATCCGATGCTGGCCAAGATCATCGTTTCAGCCGAGACGCGCGAGGCCGCGATCGCGCGGCTTTCGAAAGCGCTGGACGATACGGTCGTCGCCGGCATCGAGACCAATCTCGACTATTTGCGCGCGATTGCGGCGTCCGACGTGTTCCGCAGCGGGCAGGTGGCGACGAGTGTGCTTGGCGAATTCGGCTATCGCCCCGGCACCATCGACGTTGTCGCGCCGGGCGCGCAGAGCGGGGTGCAGGAATTGCCCGGCCGGCTGCATCTCTGGCATGTCGGCGTGCCGCCGAGCGGCCCGATGGACGAACGGTCGTTTCGCCTCGCCAATCGTCTGGTCGGCAATCCGGAGACGACGACCGCACTGGAGCTGACGGTCAACGGGCCGACCTTGCGCTTCAACACCGACGCGATCGTCGCGCTCTCGGGCGCGCTGATGAAGGCATCGCTCGACGGCGCCGATGTCGCGTATGACGAGCCTCTCGCGGTACGCGCCGGCCAGACGCTCGCGATCGGCAGCATCAAGGGCCCTGGGCAGCGCACCTACCTCGCCGTGCGCGGCGGCATCGACGTGCCCGAAATTCTCGGATCGCGTGCTGTGTTTGCGCTCGGCGCCTTCGGCGGCCATGCGACGGGATCGCTGAAGGCCGGCGACGTCTTGCATATCGGTGCCGAGCCATCGGGCCTTGCGGCGCCGCGGCGCGCCACGGAACACGAGCGGCCGCAACTCACATCGGCGTGGCAGATCGGCGTCGTCTACGGCCCGCACGGCGCGCCGGATTTCTTCCTCGACGAGGATATCGAGACGCTGTTCGCGGCGAGCTACGAGGTGCATTTCAACAGCGCCCGCACCGGCGTGCGGCTGATCGGGCCGAAGCCGCGCTGGGCGCGCGCCGACGGCGGCGAGGCCGGGCTGCATCCGTCGAACATCCATGACAACGCCTATGCGGTCGGCTCGATCGACTTCACCGGCGACATGCCGATCATTCTCGGGCCCGACGGACCGAGCCTCGGCGGCTTCGTCTGTCCGGCCGTGGTCGCCCGCGACGAGCTATGGAAGGTCGGCCAGCTCCGGCCGGGCGACACCGTCCGCTTCGTGCCGGTCAAACGCGACGATCCGGTGGCCGGCCCCACGGTGCTGCGCGCGCCTGAGCTCGGATCGGCGATCGTCGGTCGGAATGACGCCGGCCCGATTCCGGTGGTCTATCGCCGCGCCGGCGACGACAATTTGCTGGTCGAGTATGGCCCGATGGAGCTCGACATCGCGCTGCGGCTGCGCGTGCATGTGCTGGCGCAGGCGCTGGAAGAGGCGAAGCTCAGTGGCCTGATCGATCTGACGCCCGGCATCCGCTCGCTGCAGATCCATTATGACGGCACCGCGTTGTCGCGAACGAAGCTGCTCGACGTGCTCAGGCGGATCGAGCGCGAATTGCCGCCGGTCGACGCGATGCGGGTGCCGAGCCGCACCGTGCATCTGCCGCTGTCGTGGCGCGATCCGGAGGCCGAGCTTGCGATGCGCAAATATCAGGAGTTGGTGCGCGCCGATGCGCCATGGTGTCCGTCGAATGTCGAGTTCATCCGGCGCATCAACGGACTTGCGAGCGAGGACGATGTCCGCCGCATCGTGTTCGACGCGGATTATTTCGTGCTCGGCCTCGGCGACGTCTATCTCGGCGCGCCGGTGGCGACGCCGCTCGACCCGCGGCATCGGCTGGTGACCACGAAGTACAACCCGGCGCGGACCTGGACGCCGGAGAACGCGGTCGGCATCGGCGGCGCCTATATGTGCATCTACGGCATGGAAGGGCCGGGCGGCTACCAGCTGTTCGGCCGTACCATCCAGGTCTGGAACACCTGGCGCACCACGCGGGTGTTCGAGCCGGGCCATCCCTGGCTGCTGCGGTTCTTCGACAAGATCCGCTTCTTCCCGGTCGACGCCGATGAACTGCTCGACGCCCGCGCCGCGTTCCCGCACGGGCAGTATGACATCATGATCGAAGAGGGCGAGTTCTCCTACGCCGACTACGCCAGGACACTGGCCGACGCCAAGCCGTCAATCGCCACGTTCAAGGCAACGCAGCAGGCTGCGTTCGACGCCGAGCGCCAGCGCTGGCGCGAGATGAAGCTCGACGAGGCGCCGGCTGAAACGATCGATGCGGCAGCCGCCGCGACGGGGATTCCCGACGGTCAGATCGGCGCGTTCTCCGAAGTGCCCGGCAACATCTGGAAGGTGCTGGTCGAGGAAGGCGCCAAGGTCGCGGCCGGCGACGTGCTGGCCATCATCGAGTCCATGAAGATGGAGATCTCCGTGCACGCACCCGCGGCGGGCCGCATCGCCTCGGTGCCGGTGAAGCCCGGCCAGACGCTGCGCGCGGGCGACGTGGTGGCGTTGCTCCGGCCGGGCTAGCGCGGCTACAGCCGCGCTTAGTCCTTGGGATCGGCCGGTGGGACGAGCGGAGTGGGCGTCTCGACTTCTTTCTCCACCCGCTGCCGGCCTTGATGATCAATTGACGCGTTTTGCCTTAACATCCGATCGATCTTCATCCTCACGCGGCGTGCCGCCAGCAATCCCAGGACCGCCTGAACCGTTCCCGAATAGTTGCGATCGCCGATGGAGAACGAGTAACGCCAGGTGCCGGCGGTCTCGCCTTCAATGATCGTGTAATGAATTGAACGATGAATGCCGCTATGCTGGGCAGGTGTTTGTCCAACCACGACCTAGCTCATACAGCTGTTCGCTTCGGCGCCAATCGCCTGCCCCAGCGAATTTGCATGGTTGACCAAGCCCATGACGCGTTCGCCCCTGCGCGGGCCCATTGGAAGCTGACTGCCGTCGTTTCAAGGCAGAAATGGAGTGGCCGCGGAGCAATCGGCTAGACGATTTGCGCCCGTTGCGTCTTGTGATCCTGGGTCGTTAAATTGCGAGATGGTGTCAGACCGGATGCCTCGTACCCATGAGCTCGTTTGACATAGGTCAAAATACAATCCCGGAAGCTCCCGACGTTGAGCCACGAACACAGTTCGGTGCCGAATGAAAGCCGCCACACGCGTTGCTAGCGCCTTGCCGTCGATACCGAGCTCTGCCGGGGGAATCGCGCGTCTCGCATGTGCCCGGCTGCGCGATGCGCAGGTTGATCCGGCCCCGATCGTGTCGGCTGCAGGCCTGGAAATCGACGACGTCGAGGACCACAAGCGCCGCATCGATGCACGAGCGCAGGTCAGGCTGCTCGAACTCGCCGCAAGGGAATTGCAGGACGACTGCTTCGGACTCCATCTGGCTCAAGGCTTCGAGCTGGGCGAGATCGGGCTTCTGTACTACGTCATGGCTTCATCGGAGCATCTCGTTGACGCCTTGCAAATCGGCGGACGCTACTGCGCGATCAACAACGAGGGTGTGCGGTTGCGAAGCTCTCTGGATCGCGGCTTCGCCATCGGGTTCGAATATGTCAACATCGATCGGTCGTCGGATCGTCACCATGCGGAATTCTGGCTGGTTGCGCTGATCCGTATTTGCCGCGCACTGACTGACGGCAGGCTGGTCCCAAAGCAAATCAAGTTGAAGCACTCCAGACGAGAAACGCCGTCGGATGTGCGATCTCTTCTTGGATGCGAGATCGAATTTGCAGCGGACAGCGACGAGCTTTTGTTTCCGTCCCGGATCGGCGCATTGCCTGTCGTGGGGGCCGATTTGCATCTCAACAGGATGTTGCTTCAATATGCCGACGAAGCGCTTCTTAACCGGGCACCGAGACGAAGCAGCGTGCAGTCACGCGTCGAAGGACACATCGCCCAGTTGCTTCCGCACGGCAAAGCCAATGCCGAGGCGGTCGCGCGTCGTCTTGGCATGAGCCGGAGAACTCTCGCTCGCGCATTGTCGTCGGAGGGGGTGGACTTCTCAGACGTTCTCAAGGCGTTTCGAATTGCCCTTGCCCGCCATTACCTCGAAGATGAGGAGCTGCCGATTTCCAAGATCGCATGGCTATTGGGCTACAGCGAGGTCTCTTCCTTCACGCATGCGTTCGTCCGCTGGACCGGCCTCACGCCGAGGGCCTATCGCAGCTCGAATGGCGATCGGTGATGGGCTGACACCAGCTCTCAACTAGCTGGCACAGACGAGCAAGACCTGGCGGAGCGTACTCCGCTAGGGCAGTCCCATGCAGTCGAACCTCTTTTCCCAGCTCGCGTGTCGCTGTCGCCGCGCTTCGGCCGTGGTTTTCGGCCCCATGACCGGGGACGACTGGCTATTCCTGGCTTCGATAATTTGTTTCCACAGTCTCTTGGTCGCGCTGGTCTGGGTCGTGTTCGCGAACTGACTGATGGCTCTGCTACGTCGACGTTCGATTGCTTCGTCGATCCGCCGTCACCCGCCTTACACCTCGAGCCATTCCTCGCGAACGGCGGCGTTGCTCTTGAGCTGGTCGGGGGTGCCTTCGAACACCACGCGGCCGTGGCCCATGATGTAGACCCGGTTGGAGATCTTCATCGCGATCGACAGCTTCTGCTCGACGAGGAGAATCGCGACGCCGGCTTTCGCGATCCGCGAGATCAGCTCGCCGACCTGCTGCACGATCAGTGGCGCCAGGCCTTCGGTCGGCTCGTCGATCATCATCAATTCGGGGTCGCCGAGCAGCGTGCGGCAGGTGGTCAGCATCTGCTTCTCGCCGCCTGACAGCACGCCCGCCGGCGTGTCGGCGCGCGCGGCGAGGTTCGGGAACATGTCGAGCATCTCCTGCAGCCGCCACTTGCCGGGGCGGCGCGGGTCCTTGATGCCGAGGATCAGGTTCTGGCGAACCGTCAGGCTCGGGAAGATGTCGCGATGCTCCGGCACATAGCCGAGCCCGAGGCGTGCGATCTTGTGGCTCGGCAGGCCCGCGATATCCTGGCCCTTGAAGCGGATGGTGCCCTGCGGCGGCACCTCGCCCATGATCGCCTTGACGGTGGTCGAGCGGCCGACGCCGTTGCGCCCCAATAGGCTCACCACCTCGCCGGCCGCGATGTCGAGATCGACGCCCTGCAGGATGTGGCTCTTGCCGTAATAGGCGTGAAGATTCCTGACCTCGAGCATCAGTCGACCTCCTCGCCGAGATAGGCTTCCTTGACCTTCGGGTTGCCGCGGATCTCCTCCGGTGTGCCGGAGGCGATGATGTGGCCGTAGACCAAGACCGAGATGCGGTCGGCGAGGCCGAACACCACGCTCATGTCGTGCTCGACGATGACGAGCGTGCGTCCCTCGGTGAGGCGGCGGATCAGCGCGACGGCGCGCTCGGTCTCGGCGTGGCTCATGCCCGCGGTCGGTTCGTCCAGCATGATGACGCTGGCGCCGCCCGCGATCGTGATGCCGATCTCGAGCTCGCGCTGCTCGGCATAGGTCAAGAGGCCCGCCGGCACGTCGCGGCGGTGGCTGAGATGGATGTCGTCGAGGATCTGCGCGGTGCGCTGCTTCACCTCGGGCAGATTGTCGACGTTCTTCCAGAACGCGTAGCGGTGGCCGGTCGCCCACAGCACGGCGCAGCGGACGTTCTCCCACACCGTCATGCGGGCGAACACGTTGGTGACCTGGAACGAGCGCGACAGCCCGCGCCGGTTGATCTCGAAGGGCCGCAAGCCCGAGGTCACCTCGCCGTTGAGGCGGATCTCGCCGGAGGTCGGCTTGATGTGGCCGCTGATCAGGTTGAACGTCGTCGACTTGCCGGCGCCGTTCGGGCCGATGATGGCGTGACGCTCGCCCTTGGCGACGCTCAGGTTGAGATCGCGGATGATGGCGACATTGCCGAAGCTCTTCTCGACGGCGTTGACTTGGATGGCAGCGGTCATGCGAGATACCCCCGGTCACGGGCCACCGTCGCGGCGCGGTCCCAGGCTTCCGCAACGCGCCGCCAGGTGATGCGCGCGACCAGGAAGCCGCCGACGAGCAGGACCGCCGCGGCCGCCCAGGTCGTCGGCGCCGTGGCGACGAAGGGAACGCCGAGCAGGTTGATCACATCGCCGCCCGAGAAGCGCGCAACGGTTTCGATGGTCAGGATGATGCCGAGCGCCAGCGCCAGCGTCGGGATCGTCGCGACCAGATAGGACGGGATCACGGTGCCGAGGGTCCCGGCGCGGATCAGCGGGCGGTGCTTCATCAGGATGCCGGCGATGCCGCCGGGTGCGAACATCACGATGCCGATGAAGATGATGCCGAAATAGAGCTGCCAGACCGAGGTGACGCTGGTCAGCCCGAGCTGCAGATAGGTCACCAGGATGGCACCTAAGATCGGACCGAAGAAATAGGCGGTGCCGCCGATGAACGCGGAGAACAGCACGAGGCCCGACTGCGTCGCGCCGAGATAGGCCGAGTTGGCGATCTCGAAATTGATCGCGGTCAGCCCGCCGGCGATGCCGGCGAAGAAGCCGGCGAACATGTAGGCGAGATAGCGCACCACATGCGGATCGTAGCCGATGAACTCGACGCGCTCCGGATTGTCGCGCACCGCGTTGCAGATCCGCCCGAGCGGCGTGCGGGTCAGCGCATACATCGCGATCGCCGACACCATCACCCAGAACGCGATCAGGTAATAGACCTGGATCTGCGGCCCGAAGGTCCAGCCGAACATCGGCATCAGCGAGGTGCGGTCGGTGGTGATGCCGGATTCGCCGCCGAACACGCTACGCAGGATCAGCGACGACGAGGCGACCAGCTCGCCGATGCCAAGCGAGATCATCGCGAACACGGTGCCGGCGCGCTTGGTCATCACCCAGCCGACGAGGAGGGCGAACGCCATGCCGCCGATGCCGCCGACTAGCGGGATCACCGGCAGCGGGATCGGCCAGTTGTGGCTCGCGACCGCGTTCATGACATGCACGGCGAGGAAACCGCCGAGGCCGTACTGCACCGCGTGTCCGAACGACAGCAGCCCGGTCTGGCCGAGCAGGATGTTGTAGGACAGCGCAAAGATGATCGCGATGCCGATCAGGCTGAAGGAGGTCAGCGAGCCGCCGGTGCCGAACACCAGCGGCAGCACGACCAGCGCGACCGCGGCGAGCAGCCAGACACCATAGAAGCTCAAGGCGCTGCCGGGCTCCTGCTTGCCCGCAGCGATGGAGGGCGTGGAAGCGTTGCTCATGACTCGCGCGTCCCCAATAGGCCCATGGGGCGGAAGATCAGGACCAGCACCAGCAGCACATAAGGCAGGATCGGCGCGATCTGCGCGATCGTGACGTTCCAGATGTCCGTGAGCGGCGAGGGGCCGAGGCTCGGATCGAGCGGGCCGAACACGCTGGCGAGCGAGCCGTTCAAAGCAACTGCAAAGGTCTGGATCAAGCCGATCAGGAGCGAAGCGATGAAGGCGCCGGGCAGCGAGCCGAGGCCGCCGAACACGATGACGACGAACAGGATCGGGCCGAGCAGCGCGGCCATGTCGGACTGCGTCACCAGCGAGGGACCGGCGATGACGCCGGCGAGACCCGCAAGGGCACTGCCGACGCCGAACACCAGCATGAACACGCGTCCGACATTGTGGCCGAGATGGCCGACCATGCTCGGATGGGTCAGCGCGGCCTGCACGATCAGGCCGACGCGCGTCTTCTTCAAGGTGACCAGCAGCGCGATGAAGATCACTACCGAGATCACCAGCATGAAGATCTTGTAGGCGGGGTAATTGGTGGAGAACACGGTGAAGGCCGGGAAGTCGAGCGCCGCCGGGACGCGGTAGTCGACCGGGCTCTTGCCCCAGATCATCGAGACGATCTCTTCGATCGCGAAGGCTAAACCAAAGGTCAGCAGCAGTTCGGCGACATGGCCGTGCTTGTGGGTGTTGCGCAGACCGTAGCGCTCGACCGCCATGCCGACCGCGCCGACTAGCAGCGGCGCCAGCACCAGGGCTGGCCAGAATCCGATCCAGCGGGTGAGCTGAAAGCCGAAGAACGCGCCGAGCATGTAGAAGCTGGCATGCGCGAAGTTCAGCACGCCCATCATGCTGAAGATGACGGTGAGCCCGCTGGACAACAGGAACAGCAGCATGCCGAACAGGACGCCGTTGAGCGTCGAGATGACGATCAGCTCAGCCACGGCGCACTCGCTTGAGACTGGAACGGTTCACGTGAGTAAAGCCTGTCGAGTGAAAGGAACTTACCCGTCATTCCGGGGCGCGCGCGTCAGCGGGCGAACCCGGAATCTCGAGATTCCGGGTCTGGTGCTTGCGCACCATCCCGGAATGACTGATGTGGCCGATCAGGGCCGCTTCATGTTGCAGGTGGTCGGAAGCATCGTCTGCGCGGTGTCGATCTTGGACACGATGCGCCAGCCCCAGCCGGTGTTTTCCTCGTCGAACGGCTCCTTGGTCTTGTCGGCCAGCGCGCCGAACGAGGAGATGTAGATCGGCTGGAAGAACTGGTGGTCGTCCTTGCGGATGAAGCCCTCGCCGCCGTCGAACACTTCGAACTTCATGCCTTCGAGTGCGGCCGCGACCTTCACCGGATCGATCGAATTGGCCTTCTCGGCGGCCGCCTTGAACATCCGCATCTCGTTGACCGCGCGCGGATACCAGACGGAAATGCCGGTCTTGGCGCGGAAGTCCTTCTCGAAATCCATCGCCGCCTTGTTGCCGGAGTTCGGGACGCCTTCGCTGATCTGGAACACCTGGCCCTCGAGGCCGGCCTGCTTGACTGCGGTCGGTCCGCCGGCGCCGCCGGCATAATAGGTGTACCAGTTGACCTTGAGGCCGGCGTCAGCCGCCGCCTTCAGCAGCAGCGCGAAGTCCTGGCCCCAGTTGCCGGTCACGACGGTGTCGGCGCCGGACGCCTTGATCTTGGCGATGTAGGGCGAGAAGTCGGTGACTTTGAGCATCGGGTGCAGTTCGTCGCCGACGACCTGGATATCCGGCCGCTTTTCGCCCAGCATCTTGCGCGCCGTGGTGCGCACCGACTGGCCGAACGAATAGTCCATGTTGATCAGGTAGACCTTCTTGATGGACGGCTGGCCCTTCATGTAGTTGGTCAGCGCTTCCATCTTGATGTCCGAGTTCGCATCCCAGCGGAAGTGCCAGTAGCTGCACTTCTCGTTGGTCATCGCCGGATCGACCGCGGCGTAGTTGAAGTAGAGCACTTCCTTGCCGGGGTTGCGCGAATTGTGCTTGGTGACGAAGTCTTCCAGCGCCGCGCCGACCGACGAGCCGTTGCCCTGGGTGATGTAGTGGACGCCGGCGTCGACCGCCTTCTGCGCCTGCACCAGGCTTTCCTGCGGATTGGTCTTGTTGTCGAGTGGGACGATCTCGACCTTGTGGCCGAGGATGCCGCCCTTGGCGTTCAACTCGTCGGCGAGATACTGAAACGTCTTCAGGCCGCCTTCGCCAACGCTGGCGCCGCCGCCGGAGAGCGGATCGATATAGCCGATCTTGATGGATTCCTGCGCGGACGCCGCGCCTCCCAACACCGTCAGCGCTGCCGCGGCGGCAACGATCAGCCTATGCATCCTGCGTTCTCCCTTGCTCGTGTTTCTTGATCTTTAGCGATCGAGGCCGTCTCATAACCCCAATCGCCGAGCCTTCGCAACTTTCGCTTTGAATACTGCGTCAAGTTTTAGCAGAAGGTATTATGATGTTATAGGCCATATGTCGCCGGAATCGGGCGCAGTTTTGAATTACAGGTAAACTTTTGGATGGGGCTCACGCTTATTCTCGGTTCCGAACCGGCGTCGTCCGTCTCCAAAACCTCCCCTTGAAAAGGGGAGGTCGCTTCGCTCGTTAGAGCGAAGCGGGTGGGGATCGGCTGTCTCCACTTGGAGCGTCGCCTGCGGCTGACCCCCATCCCGACCTTCCCCCTTTCAGGGGGAAGGGGAAACCGGGATCGCTACCGTGGCGGATCTAGCCTGGATGTCGGCGCGGCTTGAGGCCCGCGAGGAACAGCCGCGCGAAATGATCGGCGATCTCGGCTGGAGACCAGTCACGCCTGGTCTTGAACCAGATCGGATACCAGTGGCCCATTCCGGTGAGAATGCGCTCCGCGAAATAGGTATCGATGCGGCGGAAACGGCCCTCGTCGACCCAGCGCTGATAGCTGTTCTGGTCTTGTCGGATCGTCGCCAGCACGTCTCCGACATAGGCTTTTCGGTCTGCGTCGTTGAGATAGTTGATGTTGTGGTAGGTCGCCTTTGGGCCGCAGGGCGTGTCGTGCAGCATCAACAGCAGGCGAATTCGCTGAACGATGTGATCGAATGCTCCAAGGCTGTGCTCTTGCAGATGCTCGCGAATGCTGACCTCGCCGGCGAGCCCGCGTCGCAGGCAGGCCAGCAGCAGGCTCTCTTTTTCACTGAAGTGATAGTAGATGCCGGCGCGCGTCATGCCCGCATCCACGGCGATGCTCTCGAGCGACGTGCCCGAGGCGCCCCTTCGGTTGAAACTGTCGGAAGCAATCGACAGCATCCTGTCGAACTTGGCGGCCCGCTTGTTCAACGCTGCGCGAGCCTCGAGAAAAGGGGCGAGGCTGAGCGGCTCGGGCATTTTGGGGAGCGCGATCTCGCGCCGGTAGACGCCATGCGTGATGATGTCGTCGATGGCATCGATCGCCTGTTGCCGCGTGTAGTAGTCGCGTTCGGACAGCCAGAACGGAACCCAGTCGAGGATGGAGATCAGCGCCACCGCCGTGAGCAGCGGCTCGTCGCAGGCGATCGAGCCGTCCGCCACGCCCCGATCGAGGATGTCCGCCAGCAGCGCGGCGTTCTGCCAGCGCTTGGCATGGACCTCGCTGCTGTAGGGCGCGGCCAGCGCATCGATATCGCTGAACAGGATCATGCGCTGGCCTTCGGGCCTCAGCCTGCCGCGCACGAAGCGCCTGATGATCTCGAGCCCGTCGATGCCGGGCTCGGCGGCCGCCTCGATCTCGTGGCGATAGATCGCAAGGCCGCGCAGATAGCAGTGGAAGATCAGATCTTCCTTGTCGCGGAAATAGTGATACAGCGCGCCCGGCACGGCCTGCACCGATGCTGCGACCTGCTCCATCGTCACGTTGGCATAGGAGTGGCGGGCAAACAGCCGGGAAGCTGAGACGAGGATTTCTTCAGCCCGATCCGTCGGGTCGGCGGCGACTTGCAAGCTCGAATGCCCTTCTTAACCGCGGAACGAAAGTCCGCACGCGAGATAATCCCCTTGGCAGCCGCTTGTCGATCTGCGATAGACGGTGGCATACCATACACCAGCGGTCTTGATTGTCTGGTGATTTGGCGACCGTCGGCCCGTGGATGCGGGACGGCCAATATCGACCGGGCATCGGTTCGGCAGCAGCTTCGGACAGGATTTTGGAGAGCAAGCCTTTCGCGAGAAGGGCTATTGGAGAGAGCATGGCGCGCAACATTCTGATTTTGGGAGCTTCCTACGGCTCCCTGCTGGGAACCAAGCTGTTGATGGCGGGTCACAACGTGTCCCTGGTGTGCCGGAAGAACACCGCCGACCTGATCAACCGCGAAGGCACCGAGGTGCGGATCAAGCTGCGCGACGAGAAGGAGCACCGCTCGATCTTCTCGCGCGATCTGCCGGGCAAGCTCGACGCCGTCACGCCTGCCGATGTCGACGTCTCGCGCTACGACATGGTCGGCCTTGCGATGCAGGAGCCGCAATACACCAACCACACGGTTCGCGTGCTGATGATCAAGATCGCGGCGGCGAAGCTGCCCTGCCTGTCGATCATGAACATGCCGCCGTTGCCGTATCTGAAGCGGATCCCCGCACTCGCCGGCATGGACCTCGAGGAGGCCTACACCAACGCGCAGGTGTGGGAGCGCTTCGAGCCGGGCCTCGTCACGCTGTGTTCGCCCGATCCGCAGGCCTTCCGTCCGCCGGAGGAGAAGGCCAATGTGCTGCATGTCGGCCTGCCGACCAACTTCAAGGCCTCCGCCTTCGCCGACGACAAGCACAACAAGGTGCTGCGCGAGCTCGAAGCCGACATCGACGCGGTGACGCTCGACGGCCAGGACGTTCCGGTGAAGCTGAAGGTGTTCGATTCGCTGTTCGTGCCGCTGGCGAAGTGGTCGATGCTGCTGACCGGCAACTATCGCTGCATCACGCCGACTGAGCCGCAATCGATCCGCGATGCCGTGCATGGCGACCTGACGCGCTCGCAGGCGATCTATGACCACGTCGACGGCATCGCGCGCAAGCTCGGCGCCGACCCCGCGGACCAGGTGCCGTTCGCGAAATACGCCAAGGCCGCGGAAAGCCTGCTCAAGCCGTCATCGGCGGCCCGCGCGGTCGCCGCCGGCGCGCCCTTCATCGAGCGCGTCGACCTGCTGGTGAAGCTGATCTCGCATCAGCTCGGCACGCCGAGCGCCGAGATCGACCGCACGGTCGAGACCGTCGATCAGAAGCTGAACGAGAAGATCGTGCAGGGCGGCTCCGGCGCGGAGTAACCGAATGCGTTGATGGCGGGGGCAGGAACGCCCTCGCCATGCATCGGCGATCTGCAATGCACGCAATCGCGGTTGCCGGACGCATGGCTCGACCTGTCCAGATGAGGTAGACTCGCTCAGCTGCGGTTGGGAGCAACGGACATGCCGAGCAAATCGCTTCCTCTCCTTGCAATCTACGGCGACCTCGATCGCGCACGCGACATCATGCGTGCCTGGCAGCCGCTCGATCACCTCTCCCCCGAAGACGCCGAGATCGTCGTGAAGGCGATCGCCGAGGGCATCGCGCGCGGGCGCCGGCACGGGATCGAGATGGGACAGTGTCATCAGGCGGCGTAAAGCCGCTAGCCCTCATGTGTCACGGCAAGGATCGTCACCGAACGCGTCTGCTGGCTCGGCGTCTGAAAATCGATCGTCTGGCCGACCGACAATCCGATCAGCGCGGCACCGACCGGCGTCAGCACCGAGATGCGCCGCAGCGCGATGTCGGCTTCGTGCGGATAGACGAGCACGACCTCCCTGACGTCGCCGGTCTCGTCGTCGCGGTAGCGCACAAGCGAGCCCATGCGGGCCACGTCATGCAAGCGATCGGCATCGTCGGCGACCAGCTGGGCGCGGTCCGTCTCGCGTGCGAGGAACTGGGCGACGCGGGGAAACACCGCCATGCTGGAATCGGCCAGCGCGCTGAGGCGATGCGCCTCGCTCGCGGTGATCACGATCGGCGGCAATGCCGGGGCGGTAAAGCTGTTCTGAATGGTTCGGGTCATGTGGGTTGATCTTTGCGGTTGATCGGAGGCGCACGAGCGCCGGCGCGCGGACATCTCGCGACGCGACGGACTGAAATGATTTGGTGACGTAGAGGAATCCGGACGGCGCGCGATCGCCGGCCGGCTAATTGCCTGCGTGCAGACGTCCGGCGCGCAATTCGCGGCGCGCAATACGGGTGTCGATGCGGAGCGTGTCGATCATGGCATTATCAACATAGCCGCTGGCGACGTCGCATCCATTGCGGCGAAAGCGCGCACATCGCCGCGTGGAACGAGACGCCATCGCCGCAAGCAGAGCGTCAGGGCTGTCCGATGCCGGACAGGCCGAGCACCGCGCCGGCGGCGAGCGCGACAAGCGGATGGATGCGCGTCGTGGTGGTGGCGATCGCGACGCCAGTCGCGATCAGGATGGTGCCCCAGCTCGAGGCCGATGCGTGGGTGATGACGATGGCGCTGGCCGTGACGAGCCCGGCGGTGACCGGAACCAGCCCCGCCTGCACGGTGCGGCGCCAGGGCCGGTCCTTGAAGCGTTCCCAGAGCCGCAGCGCGAAGCCTGTCACCAGCGACGACGGCCCGAACTTGGCGAGCGATGTCACCAGCACGCCGGAGAAGCCCGCGACATGCCAGCCGACCAGCGGCACCACCATCATGTTCGGCCCGGGTGCTGCCTGCGCCAGCGCGAACAGCGCGCCGAATTCCTGCGCCGTCATCCAGTGATGGACGTCGACCACCTGACGCTGCATCTCCGGCAGGATGGTGTTGCCGCCGCCGAAGGCGAGCAACGACAGCTCGGCGAAGATCAGCGCGAGCGTGACGAGGGTTGCGCTCATGACGCCTGCCTCGACCGGAGAACAATGCTGAGCGGCGCGAGCGTCAGCAGGGTCGGCAGCAGCGGCAAGCGGAACACGGCGATCGCCAGCACGCACAGCGCGCCGATGAAGAGGCCGAGCACATCGCGCCGCAGCGGCCAGGCGATCTTGATCGCGGTGGAAATCAGCAACCCGGCTGCTGCGGCGGCGAGGCCACCGAATAGATGACGGACGACCGGGTCGTCGGCGAAGCGGCCATAGATCACACCAAGGCCGATCACGACCGCGGTCGGCACCGCGATCAGGCCGAGGATCGCTGCGAATGCGCCGGGAATGCCGCGAAACTTCAGCCCGACCGCGACCGACATGTTGATGATGTTGCCGCCGGGCAGGAACTGGCACAGCCCGAGCAGGTCGGTGAACTCCGCGCCGGTGAGCCAGCCGCGCTTCTCCACCATCATGTGGCGCGCCAGCGGCAGCACGCCGCCGAAGCCGGTCAGTCCGAGGATGAAGAAGCCCGTGAACAACTCGCCGACGTCAGGTGCGTGATGCTTAGTGGTTTGCGCGGCGGGGATGGCGTCCATCGGCGGGGCGGCTCCGGTTCGATTTGTTGTTGAGCCGACTCTAGTTGGCCGCGTGCCAAATATCCAATATATGGATATGCGAATTTGCATATCTATTGCATATGGATTGCCCTGATGATCGAACTGCGCCATCTCCGCTATGCCGTCGCGGTCGCCGAGGAAGGCCATATCACTCGCGCCGCCGCGCGGCTCGGCATTCAGCAGCCGCCGCTGAGCCAGCAGATCCGCGCCCTGGAAGTCGCGATCGGCGCCCCGCTGTTTCGCCGGCAGCCGCGCGGGGTCGAGCTGACCGCGGCCGGCCGTGCCTTCGTCGGCAAGGCGCGCGCGATCCTGCGCGACGCCGACCTCGCGGTTGAAGCCGCGCGCCGCGCGAGCCGCGGCCAGGAGGGCCAGCTTGCGATCGGCTTCACCTCTTCGGCCGCCTTCCATCCTTTCGTCACCGGCGTGATGCGCGAAATGCGCGAGCGCGCGCCGGCGATCACGCTGTCGCTCGAGGAGGCCTCGACCGGCGAGCTGATCGCGGCCGTCGAGGCCGATCGGCTCGATGCCGCATTCGTGCGTGCGCCAGGCGAGCGGCTGGAGAACCTCACGATCACGCATCTGCTCGACGAGGAGATGGTGGTCGCGTTACCCGACCATCATCCGCGCGCCCGCAAGGATACGCGGCGGCGGATTTCGCTGGCCTCGCTCGCCGACGAGCCGCTGATCCTCTACCGCCGTCCGACCGGGCCCGGCCTCTATGACAGCATCATTGCGGCCTGTCGTGCCGCGGGCTTCAGCCCGAAAGTGGCGCAGGAGGCGACGCGGATGGTGTCGACGCTCAGCCTGGTCGCGGCGGGGCTCGGCATTTCGATCGTGCCGGAATCGATGGCGCGGCTCGAGACCGCCGGCGTGTCCTATCTCCGCCTCGACCGCGCCACCGGCCTCGTCGCGCCGCTCGCGCTGGCGCGCAAGAAGGGCCCCGCCGCCGGCACGCTCGGCCGTCTGCTCGGGATCGTGACGCGACGGGTGAAGGACCGTGCCGGCGGCTAGTGGAGTCTGCGCGACGAGGCTGAACGTCGCCGCTGCCGCTGGTGGCGCGGAATGTGGGGAGTTTGGCGAACGCGCATATCCGGGCGCGGTTAGACAGCTCCATCAAACTCGATTGCCGGCGCACGGATCGCAACAGCCTGGTTGCGACCGGAGGCTTCGGGTTCAATCAACACCGCGAAAGGCATTTCCAATGGCGCGTTTTCCTGTCCATACGCTCGAGTCTGCCCCCGAAGCCTCGAGGCCTACTTTGCGCGAGGTCGAGGCGCGGTTTGGCATGATCCCGAACCTTGCGGCGGCGATGGCGACCTCGCCCGTGCTGATCCAGAGCTTCATCGGCATCTTCGACAAGGTTCACGGCGGCAGCTTCACCGAGCAGCAGATCCAGACCGTGCTGCTCACCGACGCGGTGACCAATGGCTGCGCCTGGGCGGTCGCGCTGCATTCCGCGCTCGGCTTGCAGGCTGGGCTCGATCCGGCCGATGTCGACGCGATGCGTGCCGGCCGCTCGCCTGCCGACAAGACGCTCGGCGCGCTCTCGACGCTGGCGCGGTCGCTGATCGAAAAGCGTGGGCGGCTCGACGACGAGGAGATCGAACGATTCCTGGCAGCCGGGTTCTACAAGGATCTCGTGCTTGAGGTGATCACCATCGTGGCGGCGTCGACCATCACCAACTACACCGGCAGCGTCACCAATCCGCCGCTGGAGGCGGCGTTGCAGGAATATGCCTGGAACGGCTGAGACGGTCTCGCCTAGCGTCAATCATTGCACGTCGACCGCGCGGCCGGCCGTGCACGTCAGAGCGCAAACCTGGCGCGATAGTCCTGCGGCGTGGTCGACAGCAGGCGCAGGAAGCTGCGCCGCATCGTTTCCTCCGACCCGAAGCCGCAGCGCTGTGAGATGCGCTTGATCGGCAGGCGCGTTTCCGAGAGCAGATGCCGCGCGCCCTCGACCCGGAGCCGCTCGATTGCGCGTGCCGGCGTCAAGCCGGTCGCTTCGGCGTAATGGCGGCTGAAGCTGCGCTCGCTCATGCCGGCCTGTTTCGCCAGCGTCGACAGCGAGAGGTCGCCGGCCAGATGGTTGCTGATCCAGTCGTGCAGCGCGCTGAACCTGTCGTCGGTGGCTTGCAGCGAC
The DNA here is from genome assembly GCF_054059095.1 of Bradyrhizobium sp. USDA 4510. Classification (NCBI taxonomy): domain Bacteria; kingdom Pseudomonadati; phylum Pseudomonadota; class Alphaproteobacteria; order Hyphomicrobiales; family Nitrobacteraceae; genus Bradyrhizobium; species Bradyrhizobium sp. USDA 4510. The sequence goes on from NZ_JBSSBT010000001.1 coordinate 42,858, forward strand.
AGGATTTCGCTGAATTGCGCCTGTCCGCCCGGCCGCTTGAAGAACACCACGAGATAGCGGGCGACGGCAAGCGCCGCCGTGCGGCCGAGATCCTCCTCCAGCAGCGCCAGCGCCAGATCGATGCCGGAGGTGACGCCGGCCGACGTCCAGAACGAACCGTCGCGCACGAAGATCGGATCGGGCTCGACGCGGACATCGGGAAAACGCTCGGCGAGCTCTGCGCAAAATCCCCAATGGGTCGCGGCACGCCGGCCATCGAGCACGCCCGATGCGGCGAGCAGGAACGCGCCGGTGCAGACCGATGCGGTGCGGCGCGCCTGCCCGGCGCGCTCGCGTACCCAGTCCACCAGGACGGGATCGGCCGTCGCGGCGTTGACGCCGTCGCCGCCCGGAATCACCAGCGTGTCGACCGCGGTGTCGATGGCGGGCAGCGGATGCACCGCGAGCCCGACGCCGGCGGATGACTCAACGTTCGGGCCATCCTTTGCAACGACGCGGACTTCATATGGCTCGGCGTTGCCAGCCTTGGCCGCCAGCGCATTGGCGGACGCGAACACCTGCAATGGCCCGGTGACGTCGAGCAATTGCACAGCCGGATATGCCAGCACTTCGATCGAGCGGCGGCGGTTTGGCGAAAAACGTGGGCTGGTTGGCGTCATCGCCGAAACCTGCCGCGCTAGATTCGCTTTGTCCATAGCGCAAGGAAAGTTCGAGGGAAGTTCGATGATTGCTCACGATGTTCATCTCCGGATCGGTTCGCTGCTGTTCGAAGGCGTCGATCAAATCGATTTGACCGGGCCGTTCGAGGTGCTGTCGCGGATTCCGAATTCGACCTACCGCATCTACGGCAAGACCGCCGATCCCGTCCGCGACATCAAGGGATTGCGGCTGACACCGGATGCGACGCTGGCCGATGCGCCGCCGCTCGACGTGCTGCATGTGCCGGGCGGCTTTGGTCAGCAAGCCCTGATGGAGGACACGGAGGTGCTCGGCTGGATCAACCGGCAGGCGGCGGGGGCATGCCGTATCTTCTCGGTTTGCACGGGCGCGCTGATCTGCGGAGCGGCCGGCCTGCTGAAGGGACGCAGGGCGACGACGCATTGGGCGTCGTTTCATCTGCTGCCGTTGTTCGGCGCTACGCCCGTGAACCAGCGCGTGGTGGTGGACGGAAGCTTCGTCTTTGCCGCCGGAGTCACGGCAGGCATCGATGGCGCATTGCGGCTCGCGGCTGAACTGCGCGGCGACGATGCCGCGCGCGCGATCCAGCTCTATATGGTGTATGCGCCGGAGCCGCCGTTCGACAGCGGCACGCCGGAGACCGCGCCACCCGAAATCCTGCAGCAGTCGCGCCAGGCCGTGCGCGCGATCACGGAGCAGCGGGAAGAGACTGCGCGCCGTGTCGCGGCGAGGCTGGGCGTCGCCGTGCAGGGAGATTGAGTGGGGCTAATTTCCCGGCTCGAAGCTGCAGTCGGCGCCGCCGCCGGCCTTGTCGTTGATCACTTTCGGATCGAGCGTGCAGGACAGTTTCGACAGCGTCTCGTAGATCGTGCCGGCGGCGCCGTCGGGCGGCACGCCGGCGAGCGCTTCGGTGGCGAAGATCGCGTTGGCTTCGCTGCCCTTCACGGTGTGGGTGTTGCCGCCGAAGGTCAGCGCGCAGGAACGCGAGGTGATGTCGACATTGCTGGCGCGGCAGACCACCTTGTCGGCGGTGACGATGATCTTGCTGGCATAGGAGACATTGCTGTCGCCGTTGAAGAATGCGGCGACCGCCTTCTTCTCCTTGGCCGGCAGCGGCAAGTAGGGCGCCACCACGCCGGCGAGCGCCAGCGCGACCGAGCCGGAGGTGGTCGCAGGCGCGGCCCAGGCGGCCGACGAGGCCAGCGACATTGAACATGCGAGGATCGTCAGTCGGCCCAGTCTCATTCCCGTCTCCCGGTGCCCGCGCTTTCCGCGGCGCGGAATCGCTAGCATGTCGCGTGACTTCAAGGGGTGACGCCATTCACACGCGATCCCGCAACTTCGCGTGAGGCGCGGATGCGCACAGGGCAGGGCGGCCCCGCGTGGACCCGCTTGCACGATCGCGCCATCGGCGTCACAGTCCGATCCGTGGCAGCGATGCCGCCAACAACGACGACAAGAAGATCAATCCGGGGAACGCCATGGCGGCCACGCGCATCGACTGCGACATCCATCCCGCGGTGGGGGGAACGCGCACCACGCTGCTGCCCTATCTGAGTGATCACTGGAAGGAACAGGTCGTCAGCCGTGCCATCGACGGGCTCGACCTCAATTCCTATCCGCCGTCGATGCCGCTATCCGGCCGCGCCGACTGGCGGCCGGCGGACGGCAGCAAGCCCGGCAGCGATCTTGCCATGGTGCAGCGCGGCGCATTCGACCAGCTCGGCGCCAGCCACGCGATCTGCAATGTCGTCTATGGCGCGCAGGCGGTGTTCGATTCCTACATGGCCGCGGACTTCTGCAGGGCGATCAACGACTGGATCGCGGCCGAATGGCTTGCCAAGGACACGCGGCTGCGCGCCTCGATCGTGGTGCCGATCCAGGCGCCGGACCTTGCGGTCGAGGAGATCGAGCGCAGGGCCGGCGACAATCGCTTCGTTTCGGTGCTGGTGCCCTCGCAGGGCGAGACGCTGCTCGGGCGGCGGCATTACTGGCCGATCTATCAGGCCGCGGAGAAATACAAGCTGCCGATCGCGATCCACGCCGGCAGTGCCTACCGGGGCGCGCCGAGCTCGATCGGCTGGCCGTCCTACCGCTACGAATATTATCTCGCCGAGGCGCAGGCGTTCCAGGCGCAGGCGTTGAGCCTGATCTATGAGGGCGTGTTCGGGAAGTATCCCGGATTGACCGTCGTGCTGATGGAGTCGGGCGTCAGCTGGCTGCCGGCGTTCATGTGGCGCGCCAACAAGACCTGGCGCGGCGTGCGCGTCGAGGTGCCGTGGGTGGAGCGCGAGCCCGCCGCGATCATCCGCGACCATTTCCGCGTCACCATGCAGCCGTTCGACGCGCCGCTGGATGCTACAAGCGTTGCCGACATCATCGATCAGATCGGCTCCGACAAGATGTTCCTGTTCGCATCAGACTATCCGCACTGGCAGTTCGACGGTGACGATCCGATCCCGCCGCATCTGCCGAAAAGCCTCGTCCAGCGGATGTGCGAAGACAACCCGATTGAAACGTTCCCGCGTTTGAAGCTGAATTCGTAATTCGCGCGCATGATCCGGAAAAGTGGGAACCGGTTTTCCGACAAGAACATGCGCAAACAAGAAGGAGGATCGCATGAGTGACGTCATCGACCGCCCGATGCTCGACCAGGAGAAGACCGCGGCGACGCGGCTGAAGATCATCGACTGCGACATCCATCCGAGCCTTCACGCGCACAGCGACCTCAACGAGTTCCTGCCGAAACGCTGGCAGCAGCATCTGAAGGAATATGGCAGTCATCTGCGCACGCCCTATATCGGCACCACGCCGTATCCGCGCTCCTCGCCGCTGATCGCGCGGCGCGATGCCTGGCCGCCGACCGGCGGCGTGCCCGGCTCCGACCTCGATTTCATGCGCAAGCAGCATCTCGATCCCTTCGACGTCGAGTTCGGGATCCTGCAGGTGCTCGATCTCTTCATCTTCTCGCAGCAGAATCTGGAATTCGGCGCCGCGATCCAGCGCGCCATCAACGACTGGCAACTGGCGTTCTGGGCGCATCGCGATCCGCGCCTGAAGGCCTCGATCCTGGTCGGGCAGGATGGCTCCGACCTCGGCCTCGCCGAGATCGAGCGCTGCGCCAAATCAGGCGAATACATCCAGATCAACGTCTCGCCGCGTGCCAACGAGCCGCTCGGCCGCCGCCGCTACTGGCCGATCTATGAACGCGCGCAAGAGCTCGATCTGCCGCTCGGCATCCATGTCGGCGGCTATGGCGGGCATGCTCCGACCGGCGGCGGCTGGCCGTCCTATTATTGCGAGGAGCATCAGTCGAACGCGCACACGGTGGCCTCGAACCTCACCAGCCTGGTGCTGGAAGGTGTTCCCGAGCGCTTCCCGAAACTGAAGATCGTGTTCATCGAAGGTGGCTTCGGCTGGATTCCCGCGACGATGTGGCGGATGGATCAGCACTTCGAACGCTTCCGCAGCGAGGTGCCGCATCTGAAGCGCCGGCCGAGCGAATATGTGAAGGAGCATTTCTGGTTCACGACCCAGCCGATCGACGAACCGGATGTAGCCAGGCACCTGCGGCAGCTGATCGAATGGGTCGGCATCGACCGGCTGTTGTTCTCGTCGGACTATCCGCATTGGGACTATGACGACGCGCGCTACGCCTTCAAGACGCCGCTGACGGACGCCGAGCGTCGCAAGATCTTCAATGCCAACGCCCGCGCGGTTTACAAATTCTAGGACACAGATGACCCGTCACATCGTCGCGCGCACCAGTGAGATTCCGGCCGGCGGCAACAAGGTGTTCGGCATCGAGGGCCGCGACATCGTCGTGTTCCATGTCAATGGCGAGTTCTTCGCGCTGCTCAATCGCTGCCCGCATGAAGGCGCGCCGCTGGAGAAGGCGGCCTGCGTCGCGCGCCTGACCTCGCCGGAGCCCGGCATCTATCAGCGCGACCGGGTCGGCGAGATGCTGCGCTGTCCGTGGCACGGCTGGGAATTCGACATGCGCAACGGGCAGTCCTGGTTCGATCCCAAGCGGTTCAGGATCCGCTCCTATCCGGTCGCGGTCGAGAGCGGCGCCGAGTTGCAGAAGGGGCCGTATGTTGCCGAGACGTTCCCGGTGCACATCGAGGACAACTACGTGATCGTCGAGATTTAGGTTGGCGCAGTTCGCGCGACCGTGTGCGCCGCCGAGGGCCTCGTCGTGGCAGGAACAGTCCCGGCCATGACGCAAGTAGGTGTTATTGCGATTTATGCAATAATGAAGTACCGTCGACGGCAATTATAATAACCGCTGCAATGGGCCACCTTGAGCTGGCGATCGGGAATGAACCCGTCCACCACATCAGGAACGGCACATGAAGCTGTATCACTTCGCTCTCTCCGGCCACGCGCACCGCGCGCGCCTGTTTTTGTCCCTGCTGGAAATTCCGCACGAACTGGTCGACGTCGACCTCAAGTCCGCCGCGCAGAAGCGGCCGGAATATCTCTCGATCAACCCGTTCGGCCAGGTGCCGGTGCTCGACGATGACGGCGTAATCATCCCGGACTCCAACGCGATCCTGGTCTATCTCGCGACCAAGCTCGGCCGCACCGATTGGCTGCCGCAGGATGCAAGGGGCGCTGCCGCGGTCCAGCGCTGGCTGTCGGTTGCTGCCGGCGATCTTGCGTTTGGGCCCGCTGCGGCGCGGCTCATCACCGTGTTCGGCGCGAAGCACAATCCGGACGACGTGATCGCGCGGGCGCATGTTCTGCTGAAGCGGCTCGAAGCCCATCTCGCCGGGCGCGACTGGCTGGTCGGCGCGGCGCCGACGATCGCAGACGTTGCGCTCTACAGCTATCTGTCCAGCGCGCCCGAAGGCAATGTCGATCTCTCCGCCTATGCGCGCGTCAACGCGTGGCTGCGCCGGATCGAGGCGCTGCCGGGCTTCGTGGCCTTCGCCAAGACCCCAGTCGGTCTGGCGGCCGCGTGACCTGCTGACCGGGCGTGCCGTCGGGCGCGCCCGTCCAACCCCCGAAGGGGAGGGCGATACGATGAGCGACAGACGAACCAAGAGCAAGCTCGCGACCTGGCATGCCGGCGAAAAGGCGATCCAGCAGCAGGTTGGTGTCGCCGAGAAGATGGAGGCCGTCGGCCAGCGTGCGGTGCGCGACTTCATGCCCGACCAGCATCGCGATTTCTTCGCGCAGATTCCCTTCATCGTCGTCGGCAGCGTGGACCGAAGCGGCGACGCCTGGGCCTCGCTGCTGGCCGGCCGGCCGGGCTTCATCTCCTCGCCGACGCCGCGCAGCCTCGAGATCGATGCGCGGCCTGACGCCAGCGATCCCGTCAGCGAAGGCATGCGCGCGGGCGATGCGATCGGACTGCTCGGAATCGAACTGCACACGCGGCGCCGCAACCGTGCGAACGGGCTGCTGCGCGCGGCATCAGGCAAGGCGCTCAGCTTCGAGCTCGATCAGAGCTTTGGCAATTGCCCGCAGTACATCCAGCTGCGCGATTTCGCCTTCGTGCGCGCGCCGGATGAACCGTTCGCGGGAGAGATCGAGGCGAGCACGACGCTCGATCAGGCCGCGCGCGACATGATCAAGGCGTCCGACACGTTCTTCGTGGCGTCCTATGCCGAGCGTGAGGACCGTCGCCAGGTCGACGTCTCGCATCGCGGCGGCCGGGCGGGCTTCGTCCGCGTCGCCGACGACGGCACGCTGACGATTCCCGATTTCGCCGGCAATCTGTTCTTCAACACGCTCGGCAACATCCTCGTCAACGGCAAGGCCGGGCTGGTGTTTGTCGATTTCGAAACCGGCGACCTGCTGCAGCTGAGCGGTGACGCTGAGGTGATGCTGGACTCGCCGGAGATCGCGGCGTTTCAGGGTGCCGAGCGGCTGTGGAGCTTCCGTGCCCGCCGCGTGGTGCGCCGGCGCGGCGCGCTGCCGCTGCGCTGGGCGTTCCGGGCCGAAGGCTGGTCGCCGAATTCGCTGATGACCGGCGACTGGGTGCAGACCGCCGACCGAATCCGCGCCGCCGAGCGCGCGACGCAGTGGCGGCCGTTCAAGGTCACTGGGATCGTCGACGAGAGCCGATCGATCCGCTCGTTTCATTTGCAGCCGGACGACGGCGCGGGGTTGCTTCCGCACCGGGCGGGACAGCATTTGCCGATTCGTCTCTCGTTGCCCGGTATCGACAAGCCGGTCATCCGCACCTACACGCTGTCGGTCGCGCCGTCGGACGGCATGTACCGGATCAGCGTGAAGCGCGACGGTGTCGTATCGCAGCATCTCCACGACACCATCCATGTCGGCGACATCATCGAAGCGCGCGCTCCGGCTGGCGCCTTCGCGATCGATGCGCGCGAGAAGCGGCCCGCGGTGCTGCTCGCCGGCGGTGTCGGCATCACGCCGCTGCTCGCGATGCTGCGCCACGTGGTCTATGAAGGGTTGCGCACCCGCGGCATCCGGCCGACGACCCTGATCCAGGCCGCGCATGCGAAACAGGACCGCGCGTTCGGCAATGAATTGCAGCAGCTGGTGGATGCCGCCGGCGGCGCGGTGCGGATCGTCCGCGTCCTCGGCGATGTCGACGGCGCCGAGCAGGGCACAGACTACGACGCGGCCGGACGGATCGACATGGCGCTGTTGTCGCGCGTCCTGCCGTTCAACGACTATGACTTCTATCTGTGCGGACCGCCGCGGTTCACCCAATCGCTCTATGACGCCCTGCGCGGCTACAACATTGCCGACGGCAGGATTCACGCCGAAGCATTCGGTCCTTCATCGCTGGTTCGGAAGCCCGACCTCGTCACCGCAGCGCCGCCGCGGCGACCGCCGGCGACAACGCCGGTCCCGGTCGCCTTTACCACTTCGTTGAAGGAGGCGCGCTGGACGCCGGAGGCGGGGACGCTGCTCGAACTGGCGGAAGCGCGCGGCCTTAGCCCCGCCTTCAGCTGCCGGGAGGGCAATTGCGGAACCTGCCGAACGCGGTTGCTGGCAGGCGCCGTGACCTATGTGAAGCAGCCCACCGCAAAGGTGGGCGATGACGAGGTGCTGATCTGCTGCGCCGTGCCGGCGAAGCCGGAGGGCGATGGCGAGGACCGGATCCAGCTCGCGCTGTGACCGAACCGGGCGCATAGCGCTTTCGCGGGCACTCAGCCCATGCTGCCCGGCATGAAGCAGCGTGGCCTCGGGTGCCCGTCCAGATAATACGGCCAGACCATGGTGCGGCCGGCACGGTTCGGTCCGGCGACGACGGCCTCATCGGGAACGTCGACCCACTCGCCTTCGAGCCGGACGCGATAGTGGCCGTCCTTGGTGTCCCAATCGGCGTCATCGACACGCTTCGCGTCGCTGCCGTCGCAGCAGGGGCCCTTGACGGTGCGCAGGCTCTCATACCAGGCGTTCAATTCGGGATGCCCGTGATCATGGGCCTGCACCGGCCCGATCGCCGGCTTCGCCAGCAGGGCGGTGACTAGAACGATTGCCGCACGCCAAAACCGTTTGTTCATCTGATCCCCAAAATCCGGAAAGCCCATGACAGCCAGCCCGGAGATGGTCATCGAGATCAGGACATCAATCAGATGATAATCGTCATATAATCACAATCGTGAGAGCGCGCGGGGGCTGCCGGAAGGCCGGGTGCCGACAAACTCAGGCGAGCAGGCTCATCACCTGGTCGATCACGGCCTTCACCTGCTTCGAATCCGGCCTCTGGTGCGCGAGCGCCAGCAGTCCGGCATGCACCACCATGATGGTGTGGGCGGTGACGTCGGGGTCAAAGCCCTTCCTGAACTGGACGCGATCGGTGCGCAGCCGCGCGCGCAGCAGCTCTTCGAGCCGCCGGTTGTAGCGCTCGATGCTCTTGCGGAGCTCGACCTGGTCGAGCGAGCCGTCGGTCGCGGAATTGATCGACAGGCAGCCGCGCTGTCCCTTCTCGCCCGAGCAATAGGGAATGAAGCCGGTAAGCCACTGCCTGATGACGTCCCGCGTGGGCCCCGGCTGCGCCAGCACGCGCTCGGCCCAGCCGAGGATGCCGTCGTGATAGCGGTCCAGCACCTTCAGGAACAACGCGTTCTTGTCGCCGAACGCCGCATAGAGGCTGGGTTTCGCGACGCCGCTCGCCGCCGTGATGTCGTCGAGCGAAGTCGCCTGAAAGCCCTTCTGCCAGAACATCTGGCGGGCGATTTCCAGGACATCGTCCGGATCGAAGCTGCGCGGCCTTGCCATATCCCATCTTTTATGTACTCCCGCGTCGGATGTGAAGCCTTCAACTTGCTGTGAAGGCAGGTCCGGCTATTGACGCAATCCATATTCTGTACTTAGAAGTACATAACGAAATCGGGAGATGACGCCATGAAAGCGGTTCAGGTCGTTGCGTTCGGACGTGCAGCGGACGTGGTCAAGCTCAACGAGGTGCTGGACGTCGGCAGCCCCGGCCCCGACGAGATCGTGGTCGCGGTTGAGGCTGCGCCGATCAACAATTCGGATTTCATGATCATCGCCGGGCGCTACGGCTATCTGCCGTCACCGCCGGCCACGCTCGGGATCGAGGGCGTCGGGCGGGTTGTTGCCGCCGGATCGCAGGTGAGGAATCTGAAGGAGGGCGACCGCACGCTGATTCCCTTCACGGTCCCGACCTGGACTGAGCGGGTCAAATTCACCGCATCATGGCAGCGTGCGCTGCCTGACAATGCCGATGTCCAGCAACTGTCCATGATCGGGGTCAATCCGGCCACCGCCTATCTCTTGCTGACCGATTTCGTGAAAGTGCCGCCCGGCGGCTGGGTGATCCAGAACGGCGCCAATTCGGCGACGGCGCGCGCGGTGATCGCCATCGCCAAGTCGCTCGGGCTCAAGACCGTCAACATCGTCCGCCGCGAGGACGTCGTGGACGAGGTCAAGTCGGTCGGCGGCGATATCGTGCTGCTCGACGGGCCGGATCTCGCCAAGCGCGTCGCCAGGGAAACGGGTGGGGCGCCGATCCAGCTGGCGCTCGACATGGTCGGCGGCTCATCCGCCTTGAACCTGATGAACTGCCTCGCGCCAAAAGGAGTGCTCGTCATCTACAGCGCGATGAGCGGACAGCCGTTCTCCGGCTCGGCCTTGAGCGTGATCTTCAACGAGGTGTCGGTGCGCGGCTTCTGGCTCGGTCATTGGGGCAAGACTGCGACGGACGAAGCGTTGGCCGGAATGTACGACCATCTGGTGCCGATGGTCGCATCGGGTGCGATCAGCGCGCCGGTGGTCGGCACCTATCGCCTGGAGGATTTTTCACAGGCGATCGCGCAGGCGGCGGCATTCAAGGGCAAGGTGATCTTCACGCCAAGTTAGGTCGTACCCCCCGATATTCGCCGGCGCGACACGCCGGCGCATGTCCGCACGACGTCACGCCGGGACAGCTAGACGATGGTCGAGAGCGTGAACGCGTGCCACGCACTCCAGTCAATACCATCATAGGCGCGCACATACATCGTCTCACTGCCGGTGGTGGCGCCGCCACGCATCCAGATATCATCGAGGTCGGCGGCATTGACGTCGATCACGGTGCTGGCTGCCCAATGGGAATTCGCAGAGGTCCAGAAATAGCCGCTGTTGGCGTTGCCGCCGCCATCCCAAAACTGATAGGCGGCCGCGGGATTCGCGTCAGCGTCAGCATAGGACACCAGGTTGCCGACCTGGCTCCACTCGTTGACATGCAAGGTCTGATTGCTGATCGAGGCATCGGGTGCGTGGTTTGCCAGGCTGGTCACGGTGAAGCTGTCCCAGGCACTCCAGCTCGTTCCGTCGAAAGCGCGCACAAACATGGAATCGGTACCGGCCGCGGTGCCACCTCGCACCCATACATTGGCGAGGTCGGACGCCGAGACGTCGATGACCGTGCTGGACGCCCAGTGTGAATTGTCGGGCGTCCAGAAATAGGCGCTGGTCGCAGCCCCGCCACCGTCCCAGAACTGGTATTGGGTGATTGCATCGCCGTCAGTGTCGGATGCCGTCGTCCAGTTGACGAGCTGCGCCCACTGCGCGGCGTTCAGCGTTTGATCGTTGATCGTCGCGGTCGGAGCAGTATTGGTCGACGTCAGATTAAAGCTGTCCCAATTGCTCCAGGCGGTACCGTCGAATGCCCTTACCCACATCGTCTCGGAACCGGTCGTCGAGCCGCCCTTGATCCACACATTGGCCAGATCGGATGCTGAAACGTCGATCGTCGTATTGGCAGCCCAGTGGGAATTGTCGGGTGTCCAGAAATAGGCGCTGGTCGCACCCGCGCCGGCGTCCCAGAACTGGTATTTGGTGATCGTGTCACCTTCGGCATCGCTGGCAGTGAGCCAGCCTTGCGGTTTGACCCATTGATTGACGTGTAGCGACTGGTCGTTGATGGTCGCGACGGGGACCGTGTTTGGCGTCGACGTCACGGTGAATGTGTCCCAGGAGCTCCACTCCGTTCCGTCGAATCCCCTTACCCACATCGTCTCGGAACCGGTTGTCGAGCCGCCATGGATCCAGACATTGGCGAGGTCCGCAGCCGAAACGTCTATCGTCGTGTTGGCAGCCCAGTGGGAATTGTCGGGTGTCCAGAAATAGGCGCTGGTGGCGGCGGTGCCGCTATCCCAGAACTGGTACTTCGTGATCGCATCGCCATTGGCATCGGTCTTGGTCAACCAGTTGTCGACGGTGACCCATTGATCGATATGTATGGAATGATCACCGGCTGTCACGACGGGCGGAGTATTGGCCGACGTCAGCGTGAAGCTGTCCCAGTTGCTCCAGTCTGTTCCGTCGAACGCTCTGACCCAGAACGTCTCGGCACCGGTTGTCGAGCCACCCTTGATCCAGACATCGGCCAGGTCGGCGGCCGCCACTTCGATCGTCGTGTTGGCAGCCCAATGGTCATTGGTGGAAGTCCAGAAATAGGCGCTTGTTGCGGAGGTGCCGCTGTCCCAGAATTGATATTTGGTGGCTGCATCCCCGTTGGCATCGGAGTAGGTCAGCCAATTCTTGGCTTGCGTCCATGTATTGGTGTGCAGCTGCACGTCGGGGACCGTAACGACCGGCGCAGTGTTTGGAATCGTCGTGAGCGTGAAAGACGTCCAGTTACCCCAATCGGTCCCGTCGAAAGCGCGTACCCACAGTGTCTCTGTGCCGCCGACCGCGCCGGCACGCACCCACACGTCGGAGAGGTCAGAGGCCGAAACTTCGATCGTCGTGTTGGCGGCCCAATGGTCGTTGGTGGAAGTCCAGAAATAGGCGCTGTTCGCAGCTGTGCCGCCGTCCCAGAACTGAAATTTCTGCGCGGGATTGCCGTCCGAGTCGGCATAAGTGAGCCATGGCTGTATTTTTTGCCACTGATTGTACAACAGGCTGTGGTTACCAATCGTGACGACCGGTGCGGAATTGGCCATGGTTTGCTTCCTCGTGGGGTGCGCCGGTCGAGACCGGCTAATTTCCAAGGTGCAAGGCAATCAATTTTGGCCCGTGAGGCGGGCCAGGCTGAGATTAGTATCGTCCGGCTGAGATCAGCGCATTCCGAAGAAATCGTTAATATCAAATTCAGGATCGCAGAATTTCAATGCAGCATCTATGATGGGTGTCACACCCATCAGTCAGGTCGCGTGCGGCAAAACGTCATAGGTATCCGGTTCCGAGCGGCCTCGCACCGGGTGTCGCGACACGCACTCGCCGGTGCCATTCGCGATGGTCTATCCCCGCCGTTGCGGCTTGAGACGCGCCAGGCTTGCCGTTAGCAGTGCAATTCGAACACCGGTCTTTGCGAGACACCGGTGGAGACATCGAACATCGCGGGCCGACGGAAGCAATGCCAGGCGCATTGGAGAAAGGACGTTTCTCATGGCGAATACGACGGCGGAGCTTGAAGCGCTGCTGATGCAGCGATCGTTGACCGATCCGCAGCTTCTGGCGACGGCGGAGGCGGCATCGGACTTCCGGATCCTGCCGGATGCCACCGTGATCAAGATCGGCGGGCAAAGCGTCATCGACCGCGGCCGCGCCGCCGTCTACCCACTGGTCGATGAGATCGTCGCGGCCCGCAAGGCGCACAAGATCCTGATCGGGACCGGCGCGGGCACCCGCGCCCGGCACCTCTATTCGATCGCGGCCGGGCTGCGGCTGCCGGCCGGCGTGCTGTCGCAGCTCGGCGCCTCGGTCGCCGACCAGAACGCGGTGATGCTGGGCCAGCTGCTCGCCAGGCACGGCATCTCCGCGGTCAGCGGCGCCGGGCTTTCGGCCCGTGCCGCTTTATCTCGCCGAGGTGAACGCCGTGATCTTCAGCGGCATGCCGCCTTACGGCCTCTGGATGCGGCCGGCACCCGAGGGCATGATCCCGCCCTATCGCACCGACGCCGGATGCTTCCTGGTCGCCGAACAGTTCGGCTGCAAGGCGATGATCTATGTGAAGGACGAAAACGGTCTCTACACCGCGAACCCCAAGACCTCGAAGGGCGCGACCTTCATCCCGAAAATCTCGGTCGCCGAGATGAAGGCCAAGGGGTTGCAGGATTCGATCCTCGAATTCCCGGTGCTCGATCTGCTCGCCACCGCGCGCCATGTCCGCCAGGTGCAGGTCGTCAATGGCCTCGTCCCCGGCAACCTCACCCGTGCGCTTGCGGGCGAGCATGTCGGCACCATCATCACCGCGAACTGAGCAGGGACACGACCATGGACGACACCATCAAGCACGTCGCCTCGCCGCTCGCGCGCCAGACCCTGCTCGACAGCGATCTCACCCGTCCCGTTGCCGGCGGTCGCCCGATCCCGCTGCTGCCCTGGGTGCAGGTGGTGAAGATCGGCGGCCGCTCCATCATGGATCGCGGCCACGAGGCGATCCTGCCGATCGTCGCCGAGTTGCGTTCGCTGCTGCCCGAGCACCGCCTGCTGATCCTGACCGGCGCCGGCATCCGCGCCCGTCATCTCTACAGCGTCGGCCTCGATCTCGGCCTGCCGGTCGGCTCGCTCGCGCCGCTCGCGGCAAGCGAAGCCGGCCAAAACGGCCACATCCTGGCCTGCCTGCTCGCGCCGGAGGGCGTGTCCTATCTCGAGCATCCGACCATCGCGAGCCAGCTTGCGATCCATCTCTCCGCGGCCCGCGCCGTGGTGGGCAGCGCGTTTCCGCCCTATCACCATCATGAATTCCCGGTCTCGCGCATCCCGTTGCATCGCGCCGACACCGGTGCGTTCCTGATCGCCGATGCGCTCGGTGCCGCCGGCCTGACGATCGTCGAGGATGTCGACGGCGTCTACACCGACGATCCGAATGGTCCCGAGGGGAAGAAGGCGCAGCTGCTGCGCGAGGCCAGCCTCGCCGACCTCGCCAAGCTGAAGGGCACGCTGCCGTTCGATCCCGCGCTGCTCGAGGTGATGGCCAATGCGCGGCATATCGAACGCGTGCAGGTCGTGAACGGCCTCGTTCCCGGCGGCTCACGGCGGCGCTGCGCGGCCAGCATGTCGGGTCGATCATCCGCACCGGCGCGCGGCCGGCCTGATACCGATGTAATGCTCGCGCGTCGCGTGCAGGCGGCGCGCGACCGAGGGACTACTTGATCGTCGCGTGCACGGTGATGACCGAGGTGCCGGATGCTTTCGGCCCCTGGCCCGTTGCCTTGATGGCAAAGGTGTCGCTGCCCTTGTACTTGGCCTTCGCCCTGTATTCGAAGGTCGATGCGTTGATCTTCTTCAGCTTGCCGTAGGCCGGCTTCTGCGAGATCGCGGAGTCCGTCACCGTGCCGCGGATCCCGATCGGGATCTGGCAGCTTTGGCCCGAGGCGACGTCGATATCGCCGCTCGAATTCTCGCCCCAATCCGCCAATGTCATCGACATCGAGCATTCCGGCACGGGCTGCGCCGAAGATGCCGGCGTGACATTTAATGCAAAGATGAGCGCCAGGGCGGCGATCCCCGACGCCCGCGTCGTGACGATACTCGTTTTCATGCAAGGCCCACTGCTGAAGGTTCTCGCAGGAATCCTGCAACGTGGGAGCAGGGGTGGCAAGGGCTTCGCCTCGCCCGCGCGACATGTGTTGAAATGCTTGGGCGCTTGTTGTGTCGTTGAAGCGCCCCCATAGTCACCGCAGCCTTGATCTGAATGGGGCAAAGGCGCGCGTGACAGGGAAGGGTTCCAATGGCTGAGGGCAGCGACGGTCAGGCAAAAGCTCAACAAGCCGGATTCGCCGGCGTCACCCGCAAGACCCTTGAGCGTCTCGCTTTGCCCGGCGATGATCGCGAGCTTGTCGTTGCCGAGGTGACCTTTCCGCCCGGCGGGGTCGCCCCGCTGCATCGGCATCCCATTGGCGGCGTGGTCTTCATCGTCGAAGGCGTTGCCGAGTCCGCGTATGACGACGAGGCGCCGCGCCAGTATCGGGCGGGCGAGACCTTGCAGGATCGCCCTGACGTTCCGCACACGCTGTTTCGCAATTGCGATCCGGAACGGCCGCTGCGCTTCCTGACGATCTACGCGCTCGAGCCCGGGCGCGCCTACGCGATGGAGCCGTGAGGTCGGGAAAAGGCCAAGGCAAAATGTTACGGTTGGCTCACCTGAGGTTTCGGGCTTGCGCCGGCCATCCGAGGTGGAACCGCGAGCAGGAGGCAAACCGACTCCACCAGGAGTTCATGCGCACGGTCGACAATGTCGTCCAACGAACTTGTCTTCGCGAACATGGCCTGGGCTTCAGCCAACAACCGGTCGCGCGTTGGTATGCTGGGCAGATGCAAGTCGGCGCGATGTTGTAACAGAACAAGCGCTTCCCGCACCGACAATCCGGTGTCGTGGACCGACGATTTGATGGCCTGCGCGATGTACTCGGGATTGAAGCGACCAGCGAGTTGTTCAGCCGTTCGCCTTATCACACGCGATCCCAAGCGCTGCTCGTTGCGGAGAACCAGCGTGGGCGGCGCCTTCAGATCCCAGACAATACCGAGCAAGGACAAAGTCACCAAAACATAATAGGTCACATCAATCTCCCACCACCGGAAGCCTTGCCGCGCACTGCTTTGGTAGGCGTGATGATTGTTGTGCCAACCCTCACCCATCGTAAACAGAGCCAGCAGCCAATTGTTGCGGGAGTCATCGCCCGTAACGTACCGCTTGCGCCCGTGAACATGCGCGAGGGAGTTGATGCAAAACGTGGCGTGATACAGCAGCACGGTGCTCCAGAAGAAACCGACCACGAGCCCTGGCCATCCGGCGATGAGGAAGCACAGACCTGCGACCACGATCGCCGGCAAGACCTCCAATCTGTGAAGCCACATCAACTCCGGATACGAGGCAAAATCCGCAACTTTCGTCAGATCAGTTGCATCGTGCTGTCGATAAAAAATCCACCCGAGATGACTGTGCACGAAGCCCTTATGCCCCGGCGAATGCACATCTTGCTCGGTATCCGAATGAAGATGGTGATGTCGATGTTTCGCGGCCCACCAAAGGACGCTTTTCTGAGCGCTGCTTTGGGCGAGGAATGCGAGGATGAATTGAAACGCCCTGCTCGTTGAGTAGGCCCGATGCGAGAAGTACCGATGATAGCCGGCGGTGATCGCAAACATGCGCAGCCAGTATAGGGCGACGCAAATTGCAATCGCTTGCCATGAGACGCCCGTCCAGATCGCCGCCAGACACCCTGCGTGGACCAGCAGAAACGGGAGGACCTGCGGGTACATGATGTCGTCGTGCTGCCGAGCTGGATCGATATTGGTGGACACGCTCGCGACCTCAGCTGCTTCGATGCGCGGGCCGTTTCGCCGGCAGACGGTTCAAGTCCTGGTCCTGGCGGGCATTGCGCGCGGTGTTGACAAAGAGAACCCCGCGGCCGGGTGACCGGTCGCGGGGTCGCGTAACCAGAGGCTTTGCCAGTTCATCCGTGGTCAAAGCAGCATGGCCAATTGTCGCAGCTTACACCGCGCGCAGATTGTCCGCAGCAGATTTGCCGGTCCGGCGGTCTGCAACGATCTCAAAAGAGACCTTCTGTCCCTCGTTCAGGGTGCTCATGCCGGCGCGTTCGACTGCGCTGATATGAACGAAAACGTCCTGGCCGCCCTGGTCCGGCTGAATGAAGCCGAAACCCTTCTGGCTGTTGAACCACTTCACAGTTCCCATGCTCATGGAAAATCGTCCTATAGATACGTGTTTGGAGCCGCACTCACGAGTGCAGCGGGCGAATTCGAAGTTCAGGGGGTGAGGGTCGTCAGTCAGGCACGCTATCAGCGGCGAGGCCAAGTCGTTCGGCCGAAATTCGATCAGCGGTAGATAGCTACGGTTCGGTGATTCCGCAAGTGGCTTTCTCCCCTTTCTGACCTCGACCGCTGCGTCCCCCTGGGGCAACGGCTGCAATTCACGGTGCTCTGCGGCAACTTTGCTTGACCGGATGGCGGGGACATCGTGCGGTTTGGGGCCACGCGGCCTATTCCTTCTTCGCCGTCAGCCCGTCAACCATTGCGCGCGTCAACGTTGCGATCTCGCTGCGCAGCGCGCCGATCGGCACCGCGATCAGCTTGTGCTCCAGCCCGAGCGCGACCATGCCATGCACGGCGGAGAACAGGCTGCGCGCAGTGACGCTGAGCTGCGCCGGCGAACGCTGCGGAAACAGCGCGGCGAGCGGCTTGTAGATGTGGCGGAACAATTCCATCTGCTCGGTGATTGCCCATTCCGGCACCGGCTTGCCGGGCTGCATGCGATGCTCGAACAGCGCGCGCCACAGTTCGAGATTGTCGGCGGCGAAATCGCAATAGGCGACCGCGATCCGCACCAGCAGCTCGCGCGGCGCGGCAGCCCCGCCGATCTCGGCCAGCGACAGCGACGCATCGAGCCGCGCCAGCGTGCGCGAGCCGACGCGCAGGATCAGCTCGTCGACATCCTCGACCAGATTGTAGACGCCGCCATTGGCGACCCCGATTTCCTGGGCCAGTTCGCGGGTTTTCAGGCCACCGAGACCCTTTGCCGCAATCGCCCGTTCCGCCGCCTCGATCAGCGCTTCCCGCAGTTTTGCACGTCGTTCCAATGCCTTGGACATCTTCGATCCTTCGTTAACCATTGTCTTGAGCGTTGCTCAAATAATTCTTGAGCGATGCTCATTATATGGTACAAGAGATTCATGAGCGATGCTCATAACAGGGAGCGATGAAATGTTCAAAACTGTTTTCACTCTTTTCCGCGGCACCGTTGCGGTGGCCGAAGAGGAACTTCAAGACCGCACCGCGCTGGTCATCCTCGACCAGCAGATGCGCGATGCCGCCGCCGCCGTCGACCGCTCGAAGCGGACCCTGGCGCTGGCGATCGCCGGCGACCAGCAGGAGGGCCGGCGGCTCGACGCCACCAACGCCCGGATCGCCGATCTCGAGGTGCGCGCGTCGGCGGCACTCAATGGCGGCCGGGAAGACCTCGCCCGCGAAGCCGCGCAGGCGATCGCCAATCTCGAAGCCGAGCGCGACGCCGCGATGACCGCACGCGCGTTGTTCGCTTCCGAGATCACCCGGCTGAAGCGCCATGTCGGCACCGCCGAGGCGCGCATCGCCGAGCTCGACCGCGGCCGCCGGCTGGCCCGCGCATCGGAAGCGGTGCGTTCGCTGCGCCGGAGCGGCATCGAGGCGGCGCGCCCCTACGAGTCGACGCTGCCGGAAGCGGAGGCGACGCTGAAGCGGCTGCGCGAGCGGCAGATGGAGATCCAGGCCGCCGACGAGGCGTTGGTCGAGATCGACGCCGCCTCGGGACCATCAGCCACCGCCGAGAAGCTCGCCGAGCAGGGCTTTGGCCCGCGCATGAAATCGACCGCCGACGACGTGCTGGCGCGGCTGAAAGCCAAGCGCCCGCCAGCAGCCTGAAATCCCAAGCCTGAAACCTCAAGCCTGAACTTCAAGTCTGAAACCAAGCCAATTTCAAACCATCTATCATCAAGGAGACGACCATGAACCAGACCATCCAACCCCACAGCGGCAGCTGGGTTACCTTCACCTACGCGTCCTTTGCAGCCTCCGCCTTCCTCGTCGCCGTCGGCGTGTTCTTCCTGCCGATCGACCTCTGGATGAAGGGCTATCTCACGATGGGCATCGTGATGCTGATCCAGACCTGCGTCACGCTCACCAAGACGGTGCGCGACAATTACGAGAGCAGCAAGTTCGTCAACCGCATCGAGGACGCCAAGGCGGAGCGCCTGCTGATGGAGGTCTCCAAGGCAGGGTGAGCCGAAGTCAAGTCGAAGCGGCGGGTGGTTTCTCACCCGCCGCTTTCGTCGTTCCGGGGACTTGGCCGACCCCGCCGTCATTGCGAGCGCAGCGAAGCAATCCATTCTTCCGCGTATGCCGAGCGATGGATTGCTTCGTCGCTATCGCTCCTCGCAATGACGGTGTGGATAGGCCGCCGACCGCTTACGGCCAACTTGTTCCGTTTCCGGAAGGCCTTGTTTACCGTGCGGCAAACAGCGTCAGGTTGCGCTCATGGCTCCTTAACAGGGGCGAGTGCAGAGATCGCGCCCGAGGGACAGAGAAATGGCGTCCACGGACAATCCCACGCCGGCTTCGCGCGGCAGCAAGAGCCTTGCCAAGAGTCTCGGCAAGGCGCGCGCCGCCTTTGACGGTCTGCGCAGCCATGGCGGCTTCTGGCTGAAGGCGCTGTCGCAGCCGACCATCGATCTCAGCTTGCGCACCCAGGCCGGCCAACGCACCCGGATCGTCGAGTCGCCCGGTCTGTCGCTGCCGAGGGACGAGCTCGACGCGCTGGTCGAGCAGCTGCGCATCGTCGCCGCCAAGACGCTGCCCGAGGAGAGCCTGACCTACGGCATCTTCTCCGGTGAACCCGAGCGGCTGTCGCGCGCCGTCGTCACGCTGATCTCGGAGGAAGACACCGGGCGGCCGATCGCCTTCAACGCGCTGTCGGTGATGGACGTGCCGCTCGACGGCGAGCCGGCCGAGGTCACCCATCTCGGCCTCGTCATGGTCGATCCCGATGTGCGCGGGCAGGGGCTGTCCTGGGTGCTCTACGGCCTGACCGCGCTGGTGCTGTTCGCCCGCGACGGGCTGCGGCCGAAATGGATCTCCAACGTCACCCAGGTGCCGGCGGTGGTCGGCATGGTCAGTGATACATTCTCGGACGTCTACCCGTCGCCGCTGCCGGGCGCGCGACAGAGCTTTGCGCATCTCCAATTGGCGCGCGGCATCATGGCAAGGCATCGCGCGGTGTTCGGCGTCGGCGAGGAGGCCGGCTTCGACGAGGCGCGCTCGGTCATCACCAACGCCTATACCGGCGGCTCGGACGCGCTGAAGAAGGCCTTCGAGATCGCCCCGAAACATCGCAACACAATCTACAACGAGTTCTGCGCACGCGAGCTGGATTACGGCCGCGGCGACGACGTGCTGCAACTCGGCCGTGTCGATCTTGCCGGCGCACGCCGCTATCTCATGAGCGAGGTGCCCTCGGGCTCGCTGCCGTCGCTGCTCGCGGCGTCCGCGATGCTGGCGCTGCAGCGGCTGGTGCTGCCGGTGGTCTACTGGATGGACGACAGCCGCGCCTTCGGCACGCTGCGTCCGCGCAAGCAGGATAACGGGGCCGCGCGATGAATTTCGACTACTATTCCTTCACCGGCCGCAATATCGGCTTCATCGACGAGCACGAGCAGCAGCTGCTGCGTCAGGCGCGGGTGTTCGTCTGCGGCGTCGGCGGCATGGGCGGCGCGGCCTTCATGGCGCTGGCGCGCGCCGGCGTCGGCAAATTCGTGATCGCCGACATCGACCGCTTCGAGGTCTCCAACCTCAACCGCCAGGTGTTCGCCTTCGCCGACGAGGTCGGGCGCGAGAAGGCGGCGGTTGCCGCCGAAGCCGCAAAACGGATCAATCCAACCATCGAGATCGAGGTGCTTGGCGAGAACTGGACCAGCGAGCTGGCCGGGATCGCCGCGCAGTGCCCGGTCATCGTCAACGGCATGGACGATATCGCCGCCGGCGTGCATCTGTACCGGACCGCGAAGCGCGCCGATGCAACGGTGATCGACGCCTATATGTCGCCGCTGCCGTCGGTGATCGTGGTGCGCCCGCACGATCCGCGGCCCGAGCAGCGCCTCGGCTTTCCGACGCTTGGCAAGGACTGGACCGAAATCACCGAGGACGACCGCCGCGCCGCGATGCGCGCCGAGATCGAGCACGTGATGCTGCACTCCTCGTCGCGCAACTATGTCGACCTCGCCATCGCCGGCGAAGTCGCCGCCGGCCGCCGCAGCCGGATGTCGTTTGCGCCGATGGTGATCTCGACCGGCATGCTGATGGCCTATGAGGCGGTCGCGCTGATCCTCGGCCGCACCTCCGGCACCGATTGTCGCGGCTGGTTTCTCAACCCGCACCGGCCCGCGATCGAGAAGCCGCGCAATGCGCTGGTCGCCGCCTTGATGCGTCCGCTGGTGCGGCGGGCCATCGATGAACTGACGGGCGGCAAATGACCTCCGGGGTGATCGCCGATTCCATCGTCAATCTGTGCGGCGCCATCGGGCTCGCCGTGGCGATGATGACGTTCTACCGGCGCGATCCGAGGAGCCCGTTGACGCGCCGCCTGCTGCTCGCGCTCGGCGTGATCGCGATTCTGTTCCTCGACCGCGGTCTTGCCTGGTGGACCGGAAGCCGCCTGCTCGACCGCCTCTCGGTGATCCCGGCCTCGCTGGTCCCGCTCGGCGCCCTGATCGTCACCGAAGGCATCCTGCGGCGCCACGCGCCGCGCGCGGTCAAGATCGCGGCGCTCGCGGGCGCCATCCTGCTCGGTCTCGGCGGCCTGTTCGGACTGCAACGGCTGGCGATGCCTTACGCGATCGCGCTGGCGCTGTTCCAGCTGCTGGGTTTCGCCACCTGCGCGCTGCTGTTGGCAACGCGCGATCGCGCCTCGCTGATGGCTGCGGAGAACCGCAGCATCGGCCGCATGGCGGTTGGCGCGCTGGTCGTGATCCCGTTCATCCTGACCGATTTCCGCACGCTGTTTCCCGATATCCCCGTGCGGCTCGGCGCGCTGGGCGCGCTGCTCACCGTGACCGTGATGCTGATCGCCGGCGGCGGCGCCGAGACGCGCCGGCACGGCCTTGCGATGATGGCGCTGCGGCTGATCTCGTCGGGCCTGCTAGGCCTCGCCGCTGCCTTCATGGCGCCCGACGTCGACGCCGCGCAGATGATCCGTTTCGTCGCGGTTGCGATCGCCGGCGTCCTGACCATCGGGTTGATGACGGACGCGCTGCGGGCGCTGTTCGAATCGCAGGAGCCGGGCGTGCTCAACTCAGTCGCGGCATCGCCGGCGCAGACAAGGGAGCAGTTGATCGCCGAGCTGGCGCGGCACCCGATCTTCGAAAGCGCGCGGCGCTTCCGCGAGAACGAGCTTGCGCTCTACGATCCGCCGCTGCTGCACGACTTCCTGTCGACACGGCGTGTGCTGCGGCGGTCCGACGCGCCGTGGGGACTGGCGCCGACCGATCCCGCGGCCGAGCGCATCGTGTCGCTGATCGCAGCCAACAACGCCTCCCATGTCATCGTGCTCGGACACGATCCGCTCGACCTGATCGTGCTCGCGGTGCCCGTCACCGCGGCCGACCCCGCCACTGAGACCGCGCTGGCGCTGGTGCGCCGGCTGCTGGCGTTGACCCCGGAGGCCAAATGACATCAGAGATCCGCGAGGGCGACCGCAGGGCGGCATTCGACGCCGCGCTCAACGCCTATGGGCCCGACAGCCTTTACGTGCCGCCGCTGTGGAGCGATTTCGACCGGATGTTCGATCCGGCGAAGAACCCGTTCGTCACCGAAGGCCACGGCCGCTATGCGCTGTTCTCCGCGCATCGCGATGGGCGGCCGGTCGGCCGCATCGCCGCCTCGATCCACGACGCGTCCAACCGCAAGCACGGCACCCGCCACGGTGCATTCGGCTTCTTCGATTGCATCGACGATGACGAAGTGGCCGATGCGCTGCTGCGCGCCGCCGAGCAATGGCTGTCGGCGCGCGGCATGAGCCGCGTCACCGGCAACTTCAACCTCACGGCGATGCAGCAGATCGGCGTGATGACCGACGGGTTCGACCATGCGCCTTTCACCGACATGATGTGGTCGCCGCCGCACATTGCACAGCATCTCGAACGCGCCGGCTACGCCGCGACCTTCCCGATGACGACGTTCGAGATCGCGCTCGACGGCGGCAAGCCGGAGCAACTGCTCGGCGACAAGCAGCGCGCCGTGCTCGCTGACCCGGATTTCGTCTGGCAGCCGATCAAGCGTTCCGCCTTCAAGGTGCGGCTGGAGGATGCGCGGCTGATCCTCAATGACGGCTTTGCCGACAATCCGATGTTCGTGCCGCCGACCGCCGCCGAATATCTGTTCCAGGCCGGCGACATGATGTGGATCATCGACAACCGGATTTCGACCGTGGTTTATCACCGCGGCAGGCCCGCCGGCGCGATCATCGCGATCCCTGACCTCAATCCGCTGATCAAGGCGATCGATGGCCGGGTCGGGCTGTCAGCGCCGTTCAAATTCGTGCAGCACCGCGTGATGAACAGGCGCGCGGTGCTGATCTATCAGTCGGTCTGCCGCGACCTGCACAATCGCGGCCTCAACGGCGCGATGCTCTACCGCACCGCGCTGGCGTTGCAGGAGGCGGGCTACCGCACGCTGGGCGGCACCTGGATCGCCGATATCAACGGTCCGTCGCTGCGCCAGGTCGAGAAGGTCGGCGCAAGGCCGCTGCACCGGCTGCATCTGTTCACCAAGCGGCTGGCCGCAGCATGAGCGCGCTGACGCCGGATCTGCTGCGCGAGCTGGTCGCGGAGGCGCGGCTGGCGCCGAGCGTCCACAACATCCAGCCGACCCGCTGGCGCCTGCTCGGCGACGGGCGGCTGGCGCTGGTCGATGCGACCCGCGTCCGCGCCCCGGTCGCCGATCCCGCGGGGCATGATGTTCTGGTGTCGCACGGCGCGGCGCTGGAGGGTATGAGTCTCGCGCTTAACCGCCGTGGCTTCGCAATCACGGGCATCACCACGCTCGAGCAGCCGCTGTCGCCGCAACTTACCGTGCTCTGCTCCTTTGCGATCAAGCAAGGAGCCGAGCCCGATCTGCTGGCGGACCTCGTGGCGCGCCGCATGTCGTGGCGCGGCAAGTTCGCGGCGTCGCTTGATGATGCGGCGGCGCTGGCGCAGCTGGTTGCCGCGCGCGACGATGTGATCTGCATTGGCGATCGCCGGGCGATTGCCGATATCGCCGGCTGGGCCGATCGGGCCGAATTCTCCTTTGTCCGCGGTGACGACTACCGGGCCGAGCTGCTCGCATGGATGCGGCTGTCGCCCGGCCATCCGCACTATCTGCTCGATGGCCTCAACCGTGATGCGCTGGCCATGAATGTGGTCGAGGCCACCGCCGCGCGTTACGTGCTCGGCAGCCTGTTCAAGCCGCTCGATCGTCTCGGCCTCGCCGCGTCGTTGCTTGCCGACGGCGCCAAGACCGCGTCGACATCGGCGATCGTGCTGTTTTGCCGTCCCGTCGGTGAGGATCCACTCACGACCGGACGCCATTTCTACCGCGCCTGGCTGGAGATCGATCGCGCCGGTTTCGCGGCGTGCCCGATTTCGGCGCTATCAGATCATCCTGACTTCAACGACCGGCTGCGAAAGCTCGGCAAAATTGGCGCCGATCTGCGCCTCGTCAATGTGTTCCGCATCGGCCGGCCGTCAAAACCGATCAAACCGCGGCATTTCCGGTTGCCGGTTGACCGGCTCATTGTCTGAAAATTAAGCTGCAATCCCCGCTGTCAAAACTTCACGCGGTCGTGCTATGACGCCGCCCGCTAACCAACGACCGGTGGAGATGATGTCGAAGCAATCGCTGCGCGAGGAGGCCGAACGCCTCATCCGCGAGACCATGGAAAAGCGGAACTTGGTCATCAAGCAGGGCACGACCCGGATCGAGGCCGTTTGCGGCAAATGCGGTGCGCCGAACCGGGTGCAGGCGGAAAAGGGCCAGTCCCGCGTCAAGTTCACCTGCAAGAACTGCGACCACAAGCAGGAAACGCTGTGAGCGGGGCCGCGCTCCCGTCATCCTGACAGAATGTGAATGTATTCAGCGTCGTCCTGGCTTTCGCCAGGACGACAGCGTGCGGAGGCCGCTCGCTACAATTCTCGACGACGCTTCCACGTCATTGCGAGCCACCCGGTCGGCGCGAAGCGCCGCCGGATGACGGGCTTCCGCGAAGCAATCCATCCTTCCGCGTATGCGGTGCCATGGATTGCTTCGTCGCTTCAGCGCAAAATTGCTTTGCAATTTTGTCGCGAACTCCTCGCAATGACGGGTGGCCCTACCTCCCCTTCACGAACGCGGCGAAAGCATCGCCGTAATCCGGATGCCAGCGCGACAGCGGCGGGCGGTTCTCGACGATGTCGCCGGCGGCCCACAGGATGCGGCGTTCGTCGAGTGCGCGCGGCACGTCGTTGTCGGGGCAGAGGATATAGAAATCGCCGGCATCGAGGCGTTCGATCATGAAGTCGATGGTCTGCTCCGCTGTCCAGGCGCCGGCCGGCTTCTCGGTGCGGCCGCGCGCGGTCAGCCCGGTAAAGACGAAGCCGGGGATCAAGAGATGCGCCGATATCTTGCAGCCGGCGGTGTTGCGCAGCTCGTGCTGCAGCGCTTCGGTGAATGCCTTCACGCCGGCCTTGGAAACGTTGTAGGCGGGATCGCCCGGCGGCGTGGTGATGCCCTGCTTGGATCCGGTGTTGATGATCAATCCCGGCCGGCCGCGCTTGATCATGTTGGGCGCGAACGCCTGGGTGCCGTTGATCACGCCCCACAGATTGACGCCAAGGATGCGCTGCCAATTGTCCGCGGGCCCGAACATCGCACTGCCGGGCTGGATGCCGGCATTGTTCATCAGGATGTCGGTGCCGCCGAACTTTTTCGCGACCGCGGCCTCCAGGCTTGCGACCGCGTCGGCGCGGCTGACGTCGACAGCCGCCGTCATAATGTCATCAGCGCCGCCCGGCGCCGCAGATGACAGCTTTGTCGCAGCATCCTTCAGCCGGTCGTCGTCGAGGTCGGCGATGCAGACCTTCATGCCGGCCTGCGCGAACCGCAATGCGGCGGCAAGTCCGATGCCGGAGGCGCCGCCGGTGATCACGGCAACATGATTGGCTGATATCACGGGGTGGGGCATCTGCGGTCTCCGGACACATGTGTGGCTGAGGTGCGGTCGCTATCGTACCATGCACGCACGCGCATGGGAGGTTTTCGTGCGTGCCGCCCTGATCAACGCCGGCTCGGCTTTACGGTTTCGCGTTCGCGCTGTAGAATTCGGGATATAACGCTTCCAAAAGACCTCAGCCGACATTTTACAGGGAGTGCAAACATGGCTGTTTCGCAGGCTGTTCCGATCACGCGCCATCCTTATGCCGATGGCTCCTACAAGAAGATGCTGATCGACGGCAAATGGGTCGACGCCGCCTCCGGCAAGAAGTTCGAGACGCACAATCCCGCGACCGGTGAATTGCTCGCGTCGGTCGCCGAGGGCGATGCCGAGGACATCAACCGTGCGGTCGCGGCGGCGCGCCGCGCGTTCGAAGGGCCCTGGAGCAAGGTGAAGCCGTTCGAGCGGCAGAACATGCTGCTCAAGCTGGCCGAACTGGTCGAAGCCAATTTCGAGGAACTGTCTCAGCTCGACACGCTCGACATGGGCGCACCGATCAGCCGGACCCGCGGCAACCGCCTGCGCGCGCTCGGCATGCTGCGCTACTATGCCGGCCAGGCGACCGCGATCCACGGCGAGACCATCGAGAACTCGCTGCCCGGTGAGATCTTCTCCTACACGCTGAAGGAGCCGATCGGCGTGGTCGGCGCGATCATCCCCTGGAACGGGCCGCTGACCGCCTCGATCTGGAAGATCGGCCCGGCGATCGCGACCGGCTGCACCGTGGTGCTGAAGCCGGCCGAGGAATCCCCGCTGACCTCGCTGCGCATCGGCGAACTCTGCATGGAGGCCGGCATTCCGCCCGGCGTCGTCAACGTCGTGCCGGGCTATGGCGAGACCGCGGGCGCCGCGCTTGCCTCGCATCCGGATGTCGACAAGGTCGCCTTCACCGGATCGCACGTCACGGGCCAGTCGATCATCCGCGCCTCGGCCGGCAACCTCAAGCGCGTCTCGCTCGAACTCGGCGGCAAGTCGCCGGACATCGTGTTCGCCGACGCCGATCTCGACGCCGCGGTGCCCGGTGCGGCGATGGCGGTGTTCGCCAATTCCGGCCAGATCTGCAGCGCCGGCACGCGGCTGTTCGTCGAGCAGAAGGTCTATGACGAATTCGTCGGCCGCGTCGCCGAGTTCGGCAGGAAGCTGCAGGTCGGCAACGGCCTCGATCCCAACACCCAGATCGGCCCTTTGGTGTCGCAGCAGCAGATGGACCGCGTGTCGGGCTATCTCGACATCGGCCAGAAGGAGGGCGCCAAGGCGCTTGCCGGCGGCGGCCGCCTCACCGAGGGCGCGCTGTCGAAGGGCTATTTCGTGCAGCCGACCGTGTTCGCCAACGTGCAGGACAACATGCGTATCGCGCAGGAGGAGATCTTCGGCCCGGTGATCTCGGCGATCTCGTTTAGGGATCCGGACGAACTGATCAAGCGCGCCAACGCCACCACCTTCGGCCTCGGCTCGGGCGTCTGGACCACCAATGTCAGCAAGGCGCACCAGGTCGCCAAGGCGCTGCGCGCCGGTTCGGTCTGGGTCAATTGCTACCAGGCGATGGATCCGGCGGTGCCGTTCGGCGGCTACAAGATGAGCGGCTACGGCCGCGAGTCCGGCAAGCAGCACGTCGAGGAATATCTCAACGTCAAGGCGGTCTGGATCAAGACAGCTTAGGGCTGGTCCCGCTGTTTCTCTTCACCTCTCCCCGCCTGCGGGGAGAGGTCGGATTGCATCGCCAGATGCAATCCGGGTGAGGGGGTACAGGTCTCAACGCTCGGCGTGTTCGCCGAGGGGAGCTCTCCGCTCCAACGCCCGCATGATTTCGGAAATTAGAATAACACCCCTGATTTGCCCGACGCGTCAAGTTGGGTTGTCGAACGCCGGCCGTCGCCGGCTCCTTTGCATGGGGTTGTTTTCGATATTTTCGTAAGCGCCCCAGCGACAGCCGCCGGTTCCTGCGTTCACCGCCCCGCGGCCTTCTTCGGCTTGCCGATGTCGCTGCGCAGCGCCTCGAGATCCTTGCGCACGGCGCTTGCCGCGTCGCGCTCGATCTTGCGGTAGCGCGCCACCAAGGAGAGGCCGAACGGGGTCAGCACCGCGCCGCCGCCATTCTTGCCGCCCGTCTGCCGTTCCACCGCCGCCTGCCGGCAGATGCGGTTGATCTCGTCGACCAGGTCCCAGGCGCGCTTGTAGCTCATGTCCATGGCGCGACCGGCGGCGGAGATCGAGCCGCATTCCTTGATCCGCTCAAGCAGCAGGATCTTGCCCGGCCCGATCCGGTCCTCGGCATCGAGGTCGATGCGGACGCTGAGGGAGGGGAGCGATGAGGCGCTCGATTTCGACATGGGAGACCTGTTCTCGTGGCAACAGATTGCCACTACCCGCTTTCATGAACAAGATGAACTCGTTAGATAACGGGCATGATCCGGAAAAGTGGGTACCGGTTTTCCGGGCGGATCATGCCCGGACTACAACGGGAAATGACACAAGATTAATTGGGGCAGGCATGAATCCTCCGTCGCTGTTCTCTCCGCTCAAGATCGGTCCCTACCAGCTCGAACATCGCGTCGTGATGGCGCCGCTGACGCGTATGCGGGCGGCGCGGCCGAGCCTCGCGCCGCGGCCGATCAACGCGGAATACTACGCGCAGCGCGCCACCCCGGGCGGCTTGCTGATCGCGGAGGCCTCGCCGGTGGTCGCGACCGGCTTCGGCAATCCCGGTGTTCCCGGCATCTATAGCGAGGCCCAGATCGCGGGCTGGCGCGAGGTGGTGGATGCCGTGCACGCCAAGGGCGGCTTGATCTTCCTGCAGCTCTGGCACGTCGGCCGCGTCTCGCATTCCTCGTTCCAGCCGGGCGGCGCGCTGCCGGTGGCGCCGTCGGCGGTCGCGATCCCCTCCGAGTTCAAGTGCATGACCGCGGACGGCAAGGTGGTCGATTACGAGACGCCGCGCGCGCTCGAGACCGACGAGGTCGCCCTGATGGTCGAGGCCTACCGGCAAGGCGCGAAGAACGCGCTCGCCGCCGGCTTCGACGGCGTCGAGGTTCACGGCGCCAATGGCTATCTGATCGAGCAGTTCCTGCAGTCGCGCAGCAACCTGCGCACCGACCGGTATGGCGGCTCGATCGAGAACCGCGTCCGCTTCCTGATGGAGGTGACGCAGGCGGTGACCGAGGTCTGGGGCGCCAGCCGCGTCGGCGTCCGGCTCTCGCCCTACGGCATCGCCAATGGCAGCGGCGAGGCCGACCCGATGCCGCTCTACAGCCACGCCATCAAGGCGCTGGACAAGCTCGGGCTCGCCTATCTGCATTTCATCGAGCCGCGCGCCTCGGGCACCGGGCGTGCCGAGGTCGACTGGCAGAACGTGCCGTCGGCGATGGTGCTGTACCGCCCGATGTGGAGCGGCGTGCTGATCACCGCCGGCAATTTCGTCGGCGAAACCGCGCAGAGCGCGGTCGCCGAAGGTCATGCCGATGCGATCGCGTTCGGCCGCTACTTCATCTCCAACCCGGATCTGCCGCGCCGTCTGCAGCGCGGCTATCCCTTGACCAAGTACAACCGCGCCACCTTCTATGCCGGCGAGGAGAAGGGCTACACGGATTATCCCGTGCACGACGAACTGGCGCAGGCGTAACTCTTCGTAGCCCGGATATCGCTTCGCTCGTCCGGGCAACAACGCCTTGATGGGAGACCGCGATGTTTCCGGACGACGAGTTCGAGCCGACCAAGAAGCCAAAGCCGGTGGCGCTGGCGAAGCCCGCGGCCGGCCAATGCCTGTGCGGCAAGGTGCGGTTCGAGATCGACGTGCCGGCGCGCTGGGCCTGGCATGATCACAGCGCCGCCAGCCGCCGCGCCCATGGTGCGGTTTATGCGACCTATGTCGGCAGCTGGAAGAAGCGCTTCCGCATTACGCAAGGCGAAAGCGAGCTGTCGCGCTACGAGGACGCGAAAAGCAAGACCGCGCGCAGCTTCTGCGCCAATTGCGGCACGCCCATCATCTACGAACGCGCGCGGTCGCCGCACATGGTCAACATCCCGCGCGCGCTGTTCTCGGGGCGCACCGGCCGGCAGCCGCTCTATCACATCGCGATCGAGGAACTGCAGGAATGGGCCTACACCGGCGAGCCGCTGGTGCCGCTGAAGGGCTATCCCGGCGTGGTCTGGCAGCGCTCGAAAAAGAGGAAGCGCAGCGCGCGCGAGGGGATGTTCTAGCGAGCGCTTCACCTCAGGCGCGCGCCTGCGGAATGCGGCCATGACCGCTCGCTCGATTGCCCCTCGCGCGCAAGTTTGGTCATCTCCCTTGATCCCCGTCGGCCAACGCGCCGACAGGCCTGGAGGGAACATGAAAAATCGCATTACCGGCCGCTCGGCATTTCTGGCGCTGCTGAAGGATGAGGGCGTCACCCATCTGTTCGGCAATCCCGGCACCACCGAACTGCCGATCATGCACGCGCTGAAGGACCATCCCGATCTCACCTATGTGATGGCGATGCAGGAGAGCCTGGTGGTCGCGATGGCCGACGGCTTCAGCCGCGCCTCCGGCAAGCTGGTCGCCTGCAATGTTCATGTTGCGCCGGGCCTCGGCAACGCGATGGGCTCGCTCTACAATGCCAGCTTCACCGGCACGCCGCTGATCCTGACCGCCGGGCAGCAGGAACAGGGCCACGGCCTGACCGAACCGGTGCTCTACGGTCCGCTGGTGCAGATGGCGACGCCGCTGGTGAAATGGGCGGTCGAGGTGACGCGGCTCGAAGACCTGCCGCGCATCGTGCGCCGCGCCGCCAAGATCGCGACCACGCCGCCGACCGGGCCGGTGTTCATCTCGCTGCCCGGCGACATCCTCAATTCCGAAGCCGGCATCGAGCTCGGCCGCTCCACCCGGATCGACACGCGGGTGAGGCCGTCGGAGGATTCGCTCAAGGCGCTGGCCGCGCGCATCCTGAAAGCGGAGCGACCGGTGATCGTCGTCGGCGACGAGATCGTGAAAAGCGATGCGCTGCGCGAGGCAGCCGATCTCGCCGAGACGCTGGGCTGCCCGGCCTGGCAATCGCCGACTCCTTATGGTTCGCACTTCCTCTCCGAAAGCCCGAGCTTCATGGGCGCGATCGCGCGGCTGCAGAAGGTCGCGCGCGACGTGCTGGCGCCGCATGATCTGCTGATCGCGCTCGGCGGCGATCCGCTGCGGATGTCGGTCTACAGCGAGGTCGATCCGCTGCCGGACGGCCTCTCGATCGTGCAGGTCGGCCTGGTCGACAGCGACCTCGCCAGGAACTATGGCGCCGAGATCGCGGTGAAGGCGGACGTCAAGGAAACGCTGCGCGCGCTGGTGCCGGCGTTGAAGGAGGCCGGCGGCGGCGCGCTGGAGACGCGTGCCAGGCAGGGACTCGCGGCCTTGTTGACGAAGAACTGGGCGGCGAAGCGCAAGGCGCTGGTCGAACAGATCTCGAAGGCGAGTCAGACCTCGCCGATCGATCCGGACTGGCTGGCGTTGCAGGTCGTGGAGGCGATGCCCGACAACGCGATCCTGGTCGACGAGGGCCTGACCTCGTCGCGTCAGATCATTGGCTTGCGGCCGCATCGCGACCGCTACGGCTATCACGCGCTGGCATCCGGCGGCATCGGCTGGGGCCTGCCGGCCGCGGTCGGCGTCAGCCTCGCCAATCCAGAGCGTCCGGTGGTGTGCTATTCCGGCGACGGCTCGTCGATGTATTCGATCCAGTCGCTGTGGACCGCCGCCAATCACAAGCTGCCGCTGACCTTCGTCATCGTCAACAATGGCGGCTACCGCATCATCAAGCAGCGCCTGCTCGCC
The DNA here is from genome assembly GCF_054059095.1 of Bradyrhizobium sp. USDA 4510. Taxonomy (NCBI): domain Bacteria; kingdom Pseudomonadati; phylum Pseudomonadota; class Alphaproteobacteria; order Hyphomicrobiales; family Nitrobacteraceae; genus Bradyrhizobium; species Bradyrhizobium sp. USDA 4510. Next base: position 74,495 of record NZ_JBSSBT010000001.1, read on the forward strand.
TTCCACGGCGACGACAACTATGTCGGCATGGATTTCATCGACCCGCCGGTCGATTTCACCGGCGTCGCACGCTCGCTTGGGCTCGAGGCGATCAGGATCACCGACCCGCAAGAGCTGAAGAGCGTGATGAAGTCGGCGTTCAGCCGCCCGGGTGCGAAGCTGATCGAGGTGGTGGTGAGCAATGCGGTGAATTGACTTTTCACGATGCGCTCTCCTCTCACCGTCATCCTGAGGTGCGAGCGGAGCGAGCCTCGAAGGATGCACGGCCCGGCCGATGGCCGTCGATCCTTCGAGACGCGCGCAAGAGCGCGCTCCTCAGGATGACGGGATGGGCAGATGTGTGTGCCGCGTCATTGCGAGGCACGAAGCGACGAAGCAATCCATGATCCCGCATATGCGGAACGATGGATTGCTTCGCTTCGCTCGCAATGACGGCGCGGATCATTCCGCCGCAGCACTCCGCTTCACCCGATACCGTGTCGCCGGATGCGTCGCGTCCAGCCTCGCACGCCCTGCGCCGAACAACTTCTCCCGCAAGGTGCCCTTGGCATACTCCCGCTTGTAGCGGCCGCGCTTGACGAGCTCCGGCACCAGCATGTCGGCGATGTCCTCGAAATCGCCGGGTGAGATCGCAAACGCGACATTGAGGCCGTCGACGTCGGTGTCCTCGAACCATTGCTCGATCTTGTCGGCGACCTGCTCCGGCGTTCCGATCACCACGGGGCCGGCGCCGCCGATGCCGACATGCTCGGCGACCTCGCGCACGGTCCAGACCCGGTCGGGATCGGCGCGGGTGACGTTGTCCATCGCGGAGCGGCCGGCGTCGTTCTGCACGTGCCGGACCTCCTGGTCGAGCGAATAGGTCGAGAAGTCGACTCCGGTCCAGCCCGACATCAGCGCCAGTGCGCCTTCATGGCTGATATGGCTGCGATACTCGGCGTACTTCGCTTGCGCCTCCGCCTCGGTCGGCGCCACCACGACGCACATCATCGAGAACATCAGGATCTCGGCCGCGTTGCGGCCCTTCGCGGCGGCGAGCTCGCGGATCGCCGACACCCGCGGACCGATCACCTTCGCCGACGGTCCCGACATGAACACGCATTCGGCGTGCTCGGCGGCGAACTGCCGGCCGCGCGGCGAAGTGCCGGCCTGGTAGAGCACCGGCGTGCGCTGCGGCGACGGCTCCGACAGGTGGATCGCGTTGAGCCGGTAGTTGTTGCCGTCATGGCGTACCGGATGCACCTTGCTCGGATCGGTGAAGATGCCGCGCGCGACGTCGCGGATCGCGGCGTCGTCCTCCCAGCTGCCTTCCCAGAGCTTGTAGACCAGCTCCATATATTCGTCGGCGAGCTCGTAGCGGTCGTCATGCGCGGTCTGCTTGTCCTTGCCGGCGCCGCGCGCGGCGGAATCGAGATAGCCGGTCACCACGTTCCAGCCGACCCGGCCGCCGGTGAGGTGATCGAGCGTCGACATCCGCCGCGCGAACGGGTAGGGCGGCTCGAAGGAGAGATTGCTGGTGACGCCGAAGCCGAGATTTTCGGTCACCGCGGCCATCGCCGGGATCAGCATCAACGGTTCGTTGGCCGGGGTCTGCGCCGCGTTGCGCAGCGCCGCATCCGGATTGCCAGCATAGACGTCATAGACGCCGAGCACATCGGCGAGGAACAGGCCGTCGAACCGGCCGCGCTCCAGCGTCTTCGCCAGATCGATCCAGTAGGACAGCTTGTTGTAGTCCTTGGTGCGGTCGCGCGGATGGGTCCACAGACCCGGCGACTGATGCGCCACGCAGTTCATGGCAAAGGCGTTGAGCCGGATTTGTTTTGTCATTGTAGAAAACCTTGGTCGAAACCTTGCGCGCCGCTTCGAATGCTGCCCGGTCGATGCCGGGCGTCCCGCTTCAACTTGTTGCGACTTCCCACGTTTTGGCAAGGCCCATTCGCATTTCGCGCCCTTCCGGTCGCGAGCCGATCCCGATAGGTTGCGCCCCTCCAGAAGCATGATCGGGACGCAAAGCATGGCGTTCCGGTGCGATCATGCCAAGACGCGACCGGACGAAGGAACAATCATGGCGACACGGGCCGACGCAATCGCAAAGGTGCGAGAGCATTTTCAATCGGGAGAGTTCTTGAAGGAACTGGACCGCAGGGTCGGCTACCAGACCGAGAGCCTGAATGCCGACAAGGCCGATGCGCTGCGCGCCTATCTGGTGGAGAATCTGCAACCGGCCTTCGCCGAGCTCGATTTCAAGACCCACCTGATCGAGTCGCCGACCGGCCGTGGGCCCTATCTGATTGCCGACTACCAGGAAGACGCTTCGCGGCCGACCGTGCTGACCTACGGCCATGGCGACGTCGTCGACGGCATGGTCGGCGAATGGCGCGACGGGCTCAATCCCTGGCAGACCACGGTCAAGGGCGAGCGCGTCTATGGCCGCGGCACCGCCGACAACAAGGGCCAGCATTCGATCAACATGGCGGCGCTGCGCGCGGTGAAGCAGGCGCGCGGCGGCAAGCTCGGCTTCAATGCCAAATTCATCATCGAGACCGGCGAGGAGATCGGCTCGCCCGATCTGCGCGAGGTCTGCGAGGCGCATCGCGAGGAGCTGAAGGCCGACCTGTTCATTGCCTCCGACGGGCCGCGGCTGTCGGCGGAGCGGCCGACCATCTTCCTCGGCTGCCGCGGCGGCAACCGCATCCATCTCGACGTCAATCTGCGCGAGGGCGGCAACCATTCCGGCAATTGGGGCGGCGTGCTCGCCAACCCCGCCACGATCCTGGCGAGCGCGATCGCGAGCCTGGTCGACGGCAAGGGCCGCATGAAGCTCGAGATCCTGAAACCGCCGCCGATCTCGAACCGCGTCCGCGCCGCGCTCGCCGACGTCGAGATCAAGCCGACGGCGGACGAACCGGCGCTGGCGGAAGATTGGGGCGAGGAGGGCCTGACCGCGGCGGAGCGGCTCTACGCCTGGAACACGCTGGAGGTGCTGGCGATGTCGTCGGGCAATATCGAAAAGCCCGCCAACGCGATTCCCGGCAAGGCCAACGCCGTGCTGCAGCTCCGCTTCGTCGTCGGCACCCGGCATCTCGAGGTGATCGACGCGGTGCGGGACTATCTGCACAACAACGGTTTCCCGATGGTCGAGGTCTCGGGCACGCAGCGCTTTGCCGCCTCGCGCACCGACATGGATAGCCCGTGGATCGACTGGGCGGCGAACTCGATCCGCGCCACCACCGGCAAGGCGCCGGCGGTGCTGCCGAATTTCGGCGGCTCGCTGCCGAACGACGTGTTCTCCGAAGGCCTCGGCCTGCCGACGATCTGGGTGCCGCATTCCTATCCGGGCTGCTCGCAGCACGCCCCCGACGAGCACATCCTGCTGCCGGTGACCGAGGAGGCGCTGACCATCATGGCCGGCCTGTTCTGGGACCTCGGCGAGGCAAAGCACAAGGGATAAGGAGCTGGGCTCGCTTGTTCCCCGTCATTCTGAGGTGGCCGCTTCTTCAGCGGCCCTCGAAGGATCGACGGCCACCAGTGGGGCCGTGCATCCTTCGAGGCTCGCAAGAGCTCGCACCTCCAGCGACAAAGGCGAAGCCTTTGCGCGCGGATGACGGGGAAGACGTGGATGGCCGGGTCAAGCCGGCCATTTCGAGTTGAAAAGCTGGTGCCTTCACCGGCAAGGAAAATGTAATGACACTATCAACTTCGGCGGACGCTCAGCGCGCAACAGCGGTCGACAAGAAAAACATCACCCGCCTGATCGTCGCGACTTCGGTCGGCAATGCGCTCGAATGGTACGACATCTCGGTCTATGCCTATTTCGCGGTGTATCTCTCCAAGGCGTTCTTCCCGGCCAATGATCCGACCACCTCGCTGCTCCTGACCTTCGGCAGCTTCGGCCTGTCGTTTCTGATCCGCCCGATCGGCGGCGTCGTGCTCGGCGCCTATGCCGACCGGCACGGCCGCAAGGCCTCGCTGATGCTGTCGATCGTGCTGATGACGCTGGGCACGCTGGTGCTGGCGCTGATGCCGACCTATCAGACCATCGGCATCCTGGCGCCGATCGCGGTGCTGCTGGCACGGCTGGTGCAGGGCTTTTCCGCCGGCGGCGAGTTCGGCTCCTCGACTGCGTTCCTGGTCGAGCACATGCCGGAGCGGCGCGGCTTCGTGGCGAGCTGGCAGTTCGCGAGCCAGGGCGTCAGCGGGCTGCTGGGCGCGGGCTTCGGTGCACTGCTGACCTCGCTGATGAGCCCGGAGGATTTGCAGTACTGGGGCTGGCGGCTGCCGTTCCTGTTCGGCGTCCTGATCGGCCCGGTCGGCATCTACATCCGCAACCACGTCGACGATGCGACCCCGCCGCCGGCGGCGAAGAAGGAATCGCCGGTCAGGGAAGTGTTCGCGCGGCAGAAGCTCGCCACGATGCTCGCGATCGGCGCGCTCGCGGTGTCGACCGCGGTCAACTATTTGATCGTCTACATGCCGACCTATGTGGTGAAGACGCTCAACCTCGCGCCATCGGTCGGCTTCATCGCCTCGTTCGCCGCGCAGACCGCGGTTGCGCTGCTGGCGCCGATCGCAGGCATGGTCTCCGACAAGATCGGACGCACCACCCACATGATCCTGTTCGCGCTGCTGTTGCTGGTGTCGATCTTCCCGGCCTTCCTCCTGCTCACCGGCAAGCCGACGCCGATGATCATCCTGATCGGCGTGCTCTGGCTCGGCGTCCTCAAGTCGCTGTATTACGGGCCGCTCGCCGCGCTGATGTCGGAACTGTTTCCGGCGGCGACGCGTGCGACCGGGCTCGGTCTCAGCTACAATATCGGCGTCACCTTGTTCGGCGGCATGGGGCCGGCGATCATGACCTGGATGGGTGGCTTCGCGGCGATCGGCGAGCTCGCGCCGGGCTACTATCTCACCGCGGTCTGCATCCTCAGCCTCTGCGCGCTGTTCACGATCCGCAGGCTGCGGCTGGCGTAGCGCATGATCCGAAAAAGTGCGAAGCGGTTTTTCGAAAGGATCATGCTAACCGCATCAGATTTCGTGATGCGAAATTCAAATATCCTCATTGTTGCACAGCAGCGTAGATAGTCGAAATCAAAGTTTCATCTGACGAAAGTATACGGTGTCCGGCGCACGTCATCCGTCCTAGGATGATTTCGGCCGGGCGCGCATCTTCGTCCTGCCCGGTTCAGGATTTGGAATTGACGGCAAGGAAGGCCAGGGCATGAACGCCTCCACGACTGCGACCGCACGGACCAGCCGCAAGAGGCCACTGCCGGAGCCGGGCCAACCCGACAAGTTCAACGCGATCCAGAAGGTGTGCGCGATCCTGCGCGTGCTGGCGCAGCGCTCGCCGTTGCGGCTCACCGACATCGCCGACTCCACCTCGCTGAACAAGGCGACCGCGCTGCGCATTCTCAACTCGCTGATCGAGGAAGGCTTCGTCAGCCGCGTCGCCGGCGCCAAGACCTATGAGCTCGGCCAGGAGGCGCGGGTGATGGCGGTCGGCGCGCGCCGTTCGGTCGACATCGCCGAGCTGGCGCAGCCGAGCCTGCTCCGGCTGTCGGAGCGCTCGGCCGATACCGCGCTGCTGTCGGTGCGATCCGGCGTCGAGGCGCTTTATCTGGCGCGCTCGGTCGGCAACCATCCGCTGCAGCCGAACTATCTGCAGATCGGCAGCCGCCGTCCGCTCGGTGTCGGCGCCGGCGCGCTGGCGCTGCTGGTCTGGCTGCCGGATGCCGAGATCGAGGCTGTGATCGAGGTGATCGTGCCGCGGCTGGCGAAATCGCCGCGCATCACGCCAAAGTTCCTGCGCGAGCGGATCGCCATGGCGCGCAAGGCCGGCCACACCGTGCTGATCGACGCCGCGTTCCCCGGCATGGGCGGCGTCGGCGTGCCGGTCCGCGACGATGCCGGCGAGGTGGTCGCCGCACTCTCGATCGGCGCCGCGTCCGACCGCATCCGTCGCCGCGAAGGCGAGCTCGCCGACATGCTGAAGAAGGAAGCCCAGGTGCTGGCCCGCGCGCTCGCCCAGGCGCCGAAGAACGGGCGTGCGGCGAAGGTCGGTTGAGCTGCCGCTTCGCCTCTCCCCGCGTGCGGGTGAGGGGGGGCCTCCGCGGATACTGCTATCACCGTGCTTGCGGAGGCAGCCCCTCACCCCAACCCTCTCCCCGTAAGAACGGGGCGAGGGGGCGCGCTGCCGGCGCGGCTGAAGTCGGGCTCGCTCTCCTACGCCCCCTCATCCAGCGCCACCAGCTCGCGCTTCTTGCGCAGCGAGGGCAGCAGCGGGCCGACCAGCAGCACCAGCGCGAAGGCGAGGCAGATCGCCGAGATCGGCCGCTCCACGAAGGTCATGAGGTCGCCCTGCGAGAGGATCAGCGACTTGCGCAGATTGTTCTCCAGCATCGGCCCGAGCACGAAGGCGAGCACCAGCGGCGCCGGCTCGTAGCCGAGCTTGCGCATGAAATAGCCGATCACGCCGAACGCGATCATGACGTGGACGTCGAACACGTTGTTGCTGGAGCAGTAGACGCCGATGATCGTGAATAGGATGATCAGCGGGAACAGCACGTTGTAGGGCAGCCGCAGCAGCTGCACCCACATGCCGATCATCGGCAGGTTGAGCACCAAGAGCATCAAATTGCCGATATACATGCTGGCGACGATGCCCCAGAACAGCGTCGGGTTTTGCGAGATCATCAGCGGCCCCGGCTGCAGGCCGTGGATCACGAAGGCGCCGAGCAGCAGCGCCATCACCACGTTCGGTGGGATGCCGAGCGTCATCAGCGGAATGAAGGCGCCGCCGGCCGCGGAATTGTTGGCCGATTCCGGCCCCGCGACGCCCTCGATCGCGCCGTGGCCGAAGCGCTCCGGATGCTTCGAGAGCCGCTTCTCCAGCGCGTAGGAGGCGAACGATGCCACCACGGCGCCGCCGCCGGGCAGGATGCCGAGGAAGAAGCCGAGCACCGTGCCGCGCGCCACCGGTCCGGCGCTGGCCTTCCAGTCCTCCTTGCTCGGCAGCAACTGGTTGATCCTGGTCTTGATGATGTCGCGCTTGATCGCCTGCTCGGTGTTGAGCAGCACCTCGGCGACGCCGAACAGGCCCATCACGACCGGCACCAGGCCGATGCCGTCGATCAGCTCGAGGCGGCCGAAGGTCAGCCGCGGCTGCGCCGTGATGCTGTCGAGCCCGACCAGGCCGAGCACGACGCCGATGCAGGCCATCAACAGCGCCTTGGCCATCGAGCCCTGGGTGAGGAAGGTCAGCACCACGAGGCCGAGCACCATCAGGCTGAAATATTCGGCCGGCCCGAACGCGATCGCGACGCTGGCGAGCGACGGCGCCACCAGCATCAGGGCGATCAGCGCGAAGGTGCCGGCGATGAACGAGCCGAAGGCGGAGATGCCGAGCGCGGGGCCGGCGCGGCCCTGCTTGGCCATCTGGTGGCCGTCGATGCAGGTGACGACGGAAGCCGCTTCGCCGGGGATATTGACCAGGATCGAGGTGGTCGATCCGCCATACATCGAGCCGTAATAGATGCCGGCCATCATGATGATGCCGGATTCCGGCGTGCCGGACAGCGTCACCGGCAGCAGCAGCGACATCGCCGAGATCGGGCCGATGCCGGGCAGCACGCCGACCAGCGTGCCGATGAACACGCCGATGAAGCAGTAGAGCAGGTTGATCGGCAGCAGCGCGACGCCGAGGCCGTGGGCGACGTTGACGAGAGTATCCATGGGCGCTCAACCGATCTCGAACATGCCGCTCGGCAGCTGGATCGCGAGCAGGTGCTTCAGCACCCACCACATCCCGAGCGGGGCAAGGATGGACAGCGGGATCGCCAGCGACCAGCGCACCGGATCGATCACGCGGAGCAGCAACAGCATCAGCGGAATCGCCGACAGCAGGAAGCCGAGCGGCTCCAGCGCAAAGGCGAACGCCGTGAGGCAGACGATGACCAGCACCGGCTTGCCCCAGCGCGCATTCTCCCAGCGCGAGGCGAAGGTCGGGCCGCCCTCGGTGACCGCCGCGATCATGATCGAGGCCGCGAACACGCACATCAGGATGCCGGTGTAGAACAGCACGTAGCCGGAGCCGGGATCGTTGATGGTGCCGAGCTTCAGCTTGAGGCCCGACCAGATCACGAAGGCGCCGAGCCCGAGCCCGATCAGCCCGCCCCAGAGCTCGGAGTTGTTGAGGCGGAATTTGACGTTGGTTTGGTCTGTCATGGGATGTGCTCTCGTCAAGTCGCAAGGTGGGGCATCGACCTATCCCCGTCATTGCGAGAGAAGCGAAGCAATCCATTTCACCGCATGTGCGGAGGGATGGATTGCTTCGTCGCTTCGCTCCTCGCAATGACGGACGGAGACTTCGCGGCCAGTCCTTACTTCTTCGCCAGCCCCAGCGTGTCGATCACCTTGCGCTCGGACTCGGTGACCTCCCCCACGAACTTCTTGTAGTCCTCGGTGTTCTTGTAGTTCGGCACCATGTCGTATTTGGCCAGCGTTGCGATCACCGCCGGGTCCTCGATCGCCTTCTTGAAGGCATCGTGCAGCTTGGCGACGATCTTGGGGTCCATGCCCTTGGGGCCGGCGATGCCGAACGGCGAGTCATAGACCATGGGGTAGCCGAGCTCCTTCAGCGTCGGTACGTCCGGATAGTTCGGCGAGCGCGCGCCGGTCCACACCATCAAGAGGCGGAGCTTGCCGGCATCGACCAGCGGCCGCCAGCCGGTGGAATCCGCCTGCAGCATGGTGTGCTGGCCGAGCACGGCCGCATTGGTCTCGGCGCCGCCCTTGAACGGCACCTGGGTCAGCTTGATCCCGGCCATCAGGGCGATCTGCTCCATGCCGACATGCAGCGAGGTGCCGGTGCCGGGCGTCGCATAGGTCACCTTGCCCGGGTTCTTCTTGGCGAAATCGACTACGTCCTGCCAGGTCTTGAACTGCGACTCCGCGTTGGTGGTGACGCCGAAGGTGTAGCCGGTGAGGTGAATGATGTAGGAGAAATCCTTCGCCGGATCCCAGGACACCTCCTGCATCAAGGGCAGGCGGAACACTGTGATCGGGATCTGGGCGATGGTGTAGCCGTCGGGCTTGGCGCCGGCGGCCATCGTCGCGGGGCCCACGGTGCCGCCGCCGCCCGCCTTGTTGTCGACCGCGATCGGTTGGCCCAGCACCTTCGAGGCGCTCTCGGCGATCGCGCGCATCGAGATATCGGTCGAGCCGCCCGCCGGCCATGGCACGATCAGCGTGATCGGCTTGGTCGGATAGTCCTGCGCGAGCGCCGCTGTTGACACCAGCATGCCGGCGGCGAGCAGGACCATCAAGCGATTGCGGTGCGACATCTCGATCTCTCCCTTATGACCGCGTTCGATCGCGGCCGCGTCTTGTTCGGTGTTGGCAATGATCGTCCCTGTCATGCTGGGACCGAGCGCATTGGACAGAACGGGGCGGGCAACGGAAGCGCGAATTGCGCTCGAAGCGCCGGCTGCGACAATTGGTCTGCCGCGATTTGGCGCGACCTGCCGAGCCGCGGAATTCAATCGGCCTTTGGTCGGACGGATTGGCCGTTCCTGGCACTGTGCCGGGAGGGCGCGGGGTGTGCGCGCCTGACCGGCAAGCCGGGTTTGGTCAAGCGAATAATCAAGGGAACCCAAAGGCATCGGCGCCTTGCGGGATTGCGCGCTTGCCGTCATCATGGCGCCGCCCGCTGCAGGAACGCCGCCCGACAGATGACGCCATCGCCTGACGCCACCGACGACGCTGTGACGAGGGCGTTTGCCGGCCTTCCCGCGTTGCTCGACGAGGCCCCTCGGCTGCTTGCGCGCGGGCGGCTGCTTGATTGCGACTGCCTGATCGGCCCGATGGCGCGGCCGTTTCATGCCGCGATCCGGGCCGGGCGCATCGTCGAACTTGCGCCTTCGCCGATCCTGATGCGCTCCTGGCGCTTTTCCTATCGCGCGACGCCGCAGGCCTGGTCCGCCTATTGGCAGGCCGAGCCGAAGCCCGGCTGGCACGATCTGCTGGCGTTGACCAGGCGCGGCGAGGCCGTGCTGGAAGGCGACCTGCATCCCTTCATGGCGCATCTGCAATACTTCAAGGACCTGCTGGCGCTGCCGCGGCAGCATTTCGCGGCGGCCGTATCATGAGCGGCAAGATCATGGACGGCCACATCGAGCCGATGGTCGGCCGCTACGTTCACGTCGAGATCGGCGGCGAGCTGCACCGGATCTATTTCGAGGAGAACGGCACGGGCATTCCGCTGGTCTGCCTGCACACCGCGGGATCGGATGCGCGGCAGTGGCGCCATCTGCTCGCGGATACGCAATTTGCCGAAAATTTCCGCATCATTGCCTTCGATATGCCCTGGCATGGCAAGTCGAATCCGCCGATGAGCTGGACCGGCGATGAATACCAACTCACCACTGCGCGCTACACCGAGACCATCCGCGCTTTCTGCCGTGCGCTGCGGCTGGAGAAGCCTGTCGTGATGGGCTGCTCGATCGGCGGCCGCATCGTGCTTAACCTTGCGATCGAATATGCCGCCGAGTTCCGCGCGCTGATCGGGCTCGAGGCTGCCGATTTCCAGGCGCCGTGGTATGACACGAACTGGCTGAACCGGCCGGACGTTCACGGCGGCGAAGTCTGCGCCGCGCTGGTGTCCGGGCTGATCGCCCCGCAAAGCCCGGAGCCTGCGCGGATGGAAACGCTGTGGGCCTACAAGCAGGGCGGCCCCGGCGTGTTCAAGGGCGACCTGTATTTCTACCGTGTCGACGGCGACCTGCGCGGCCGGGTCGCGTCAATCGATACTAAAGTATGCAACCTCTATCTGCTTACGGGCGAGTATGATTTCTCCTGCACGCCCGAGGATACGAGGCGGACCGCAGCGGCAATAGGGGGCGCCAGCGTCACGATCATGGAGCAGCTCGGTCATTTTCCGATGAGCGAGAATCCGGAACTGTTTCGCCGCTATATCGCACCCGTCCTCGCTGATATTCTCACGCACTAGAACGACCGTTTCCACGCAAGGAGTAGACGTATGACACGCAACTATCTGATCGGCTTCGCGCTCGCCGCCGCGCTGGGCGCGAGCCAGGCGCAAGCCCAGGAGCCGACCGGCACGCTGAAGAACATCAAGGACACCGGCGCGATCACGCTCGGCTACCGCGACTCCTCGATCCCGTTCTCCTATCTCGACGACAACCAGAAGCCGGTCGGCTACGCCATGGACATCTGCTACAAGATCGTCGATGCCGTGAAGAAGGAGCTGAAGCTCGACAAGCTCGAGGTCAAGCTCAACCCGGTGACCTCGGCGACGCGTATTCCGCTGATGGCCAACGGCACCGTCGACCTCGAATGCGGCTCGACCACCAACAATGCCGAGCGCCAGAAGCAGGTCTCCTTCACCAACAGCCACTTCCTGACCGCCAGCCGCTACGTCACCAAGAAGGCGAGCAAGATCAATTCGATCGACGATCTGAAGGGCAAGACGGTGGTCTCGACCGCCGGCACCACCAACATCAAGCAGCTCACCGAGGCCAACCTCGCGCGCGGGCTGAGCGTCAATATCATCCCGGCCAAGGATCACGCCGAGGCCTTCTTGATGGTCGAGACCGACCGCGCGGTCGCCTTCGTGATGGACGACATCCTGCTCGCGAGCCTCGTCGCCGGCTCGAAGTCGCCGGATGACTACGTGATCTCCAAGGACGCGTTCTCCAAGCCCGAGCCCTACGGCATCATGCTGCGCAAGGACGACGCGCCGTTCAAGAAGGTCGTCGACGCCGCAACCGCCGCGCTCTACACCAGCGGCGAGGGCCAGAAGATCTATGACAAGTGGTTCACCCAAAAGATCCCGCCGAAGGGCCTTAATCTCAACTCGCCGGCTGGACCGGAGATGAAGAAGCAGTTTGCGAAGCCGTCGGACTCTCCGGATCCGGATGCCTATCTAGTCAACTGACCGCTGTGTATGACCCGTCGTCCCTTTTGGGAGCGGGTCCTGAAAGTTAGCATGTCCGGCCATTTTTGGAGGAGAATGGCCGGACATTTGCATAGACGCCGCGCGCGATGCCGGCGTAATGCCGTGACCGGCACGGCCGCGTGGGGGACCTGTGAACTACAATTGGAACTGGCACATCTTCCTTGAGCCGAACCCGATGGGGACCGGCACCTATCTCGACCTGTTGCTGTCGGGGCTGGTGGTCACCGTCAAGGTGTCGGTGCTGGCCTGGATCATCGCGCTGGTGTCCGGCTCGGTGATCGGCGTGCTGCGCACGCTGCCGTCGCGGACCGCGTCGTGGATCGGCTTCTGCTGGGTCGAGTTCTTCCGCAACATGCCGCTCTTGGTGCAGCTGTTCCTGTGGTTCTTCGTGCTGCCCGAATTGTTGCCGCGGTCGGCCGGGCTGTGGCTGAAGCAACTGCCGAATGCGCCGTTCTGGACCGCCGCGATCGGCGTCGGCTTCTTCATGTCGGCGCGCGTCGCCGTGCAATTGCAGGCCGGCATCACCTCGCTGCCGCGCGGGCAGAAGCAGGCCTCGACCGCGCTCGGCCTCACCACGGTGCAGACCTATCGCTACGTGCTGCTGCCGATGGCATTCCGCATCATCCTGCCGCCGCTGACCTCCGAATTCCTCAACACCATCAAGAACAGCGCGGTCGCCATCACCATCGGCCTGATCGAACTGACCGGCCAGGCCCGCTCGATGCAGGAGTTCTCGTTCCAGGTGTTCGAGGCGTTCACGGCGGCAACCGTGCTCTACCTGCTCCTCAATTTCGTCGTGGTGACCGCGATGCGCTTCCTCGAGCGCTATGTCGCGATCCCCGGCTACATCACGGGCAAATGACGATGATCGGCAGTTTCGATTTCGACGTCATCCGCCGCTCGCTGCCCTACCTGTTCCTGGAGGGCATGCGCTTCACGCTGACCTTGACCGCGCTCGCAGCGTTCGGCGGCCTGGTGTTCGGCACCCTGATCGCCCTGATGCGGCTGTCGAGCTACAAGGTGCTCGGGCGCATCGCGGGCTTCTATGTCGACTTCATCCGCTCGCTGCCGCTGGTGCTGGTGATCTTCTGGTTCTACTTCCTGGTGCCGTATATCGGGCAGTGGCTGACCGGCGCGTCGCGGCCGATCACGGTCGGCGCCTTCGCCTCCTCGCTGATCACCTTCATCGCGTTCGAGGCGGCGTATTTCTCCGAGATCATGCGCGCCGGCATCCAGTCGATCTCGAAGGGCCAGCCGGCCGCGGCCAGCGCGCTCGGCCTGACCTACGCGCAGTCGATGCGCTACGTCGTGCTGCCGCAGGCGTTTCGCAACATGCTGCCGGTGCTGCTGACGCAGACCATCGTGCTGTTCCAGGACACCTCGCTGGTCTACGTGCTGTCGATCCCGGATTTCCTCGGCGCCGCCAGCAAGGTCGCGCAGCGCGACGGCCGCCTGGTCGAAATGTACCTGTTCGCCGCGCTGGTCTACTTCGTCATTTCCTGTGTCGCGTCCTATGGCGTTCGCCGCCTGCAGTCGCGCATCGCGATTGTCCGGTAGCCAGTCATGCTTTCGAACATTCAAGACACGGCCCCCTTCACCTCTCCCATCGGGAGAGGTCGGATCGCGTCAGCGATCCGGGTGAGGGGTTTTGCTCCATCGATAGACCGCAATCCCTCACCCGGCGCTGCGCGCCGACCTCTCCCGATGGGAGAGGTGGAAGCGCGCTCGCTGCAACGCCTGAGTCACGCATGATCGAGATCAACCACGTCAACAAATGGTACGGGCCGAGCTTCCAGGTGCTGAAGGACTGCACCACCAGCGTCGCCAAGGGCGAGGTGGTGGTGGTCTGCGGCCCGTCCGGCTCGGGCAAGTCGACCCTGATCAAATGCGTCAATGCGCTGGAGCCGATCCAGGGCGGCGACATCACGCTCGACGGCGTCAAGGTCAACGATCCCAAGACCGACCTGCCGAAGCTGCGTTCGCGCGTCGGCATGGTGTTCCAGCATTTCGAGCTGTTTCCGCATCTGCGCATCATCGACAATCTCCGCCTCGCGCAGGAGAAGGTGCTCGGCCGCAAGTCTGAGGACGCCACCGCCAAGGGCATGAAGCTTCTGGAGCGCGTCGGGCTGAAGGATCATGCCAAAAAGTTTCCGGCGGAGTTGTCCGGTGGCCAGCAGCAGCGCGTCGCGATCGCCCGCGCGCTGGCGATGGACCCGATCGCGATGCTGTTCGACGAGCCGACCTCGGCGCTCGACCCGGAGATGATCAGCGAAGTGCTCGACGTGATGGTCGACCTCGCCCGCGAGGGCATGACCATGATGGTCGTGACCCACGAAATGGGCTTTGCCAACAAGGTCGCCGACCGCGTCATCTTCATGGACCGCGGCGAGATCGTCGAGGATGCCAAGAAGGCCGACTTCTTCGGCACGCCGCGCAGCGACCGCGCGCAGAAGTTCCTGTCGAAGATCCTGCAGCACTGAGCTTAGGGAGCCTCTCCGCCTGTCATTCCGGGGCGCCTCGAAGAGGCGCACCTGAGGGTTCGATGCTGCGCATCGCCCTGGAATGACGGCTGCTACAGGGTTTTCCCCCGTTAACAATTTGCGTATACGAAGGCCTGAACCCCCCTTCGTCCGCAGGAGAACTCGCGTGGAAAAGATCGCTTATGTCAACGGCTCGTTCGTGCCGCATTCGGAGGCCAAGGTCTCGGTGTTCGACCGCGGATTCCTGTTCGCCGACGGCATCTACGAGGTGGCGGCGGTGCTCGAGGGCAAGCTGATCGACAACGCCTCACACCTGGCGCGGCTCAAGCGTTCGGTCGGCGAGATCCAGCTCGCGCTGCCGGAGACGCTGGAGCGGATCGAGGAGATCCAGAAGGAGCTGGTTGCGCGCAACGACCTCGTCAACGGCATGGTCTATCTCGAGGTCACCCGCGGCGCCGACAAGGGTCGCGACTTCGCCTTCCCGAAGGCCGACGTCAAGCCGACGCTCGTGATGTTCACCTCGGAAAAGGACATCATCAACGCGCCCTCGGCCAAGACCGGCATCAACGTCATCACGGTGCCCGACATCCGCTGGGAACGGCGCGACATCAAGAGCGTGGCGCTGCTGGCGCAGGTGCTGGCCAAGCAGGCGGCGGCCGCGGCCGGCGCCGGCGAAGCTTGGATGATCGAGGACGGCAAGGTCACCGAGGGCGGCTCGTCCTCGTCCTTCATCGTCACCCAGGACGATGTCATCGTGACCCGGCAGAACGGCAACGAGATCCTGCCCGGCTGCACCCGCAAGGCGGTGGTCAAGCTCGCCGAGGAACGCCAGCTGCGCATCGAGGAGCGCGCCTTCACGATCGAGGAAGCGCTCGCCGCCAAGGAAGCCTTCATCACCAGCGCTTCCGTGTTCGTGCAGGGGGTGGTCGCGATCGACGGCAAGAAGGTCGGAGGCGGCAAGGTGGGTCCGATCACCGACCGCCTGCGCGAGATCTATGTCGAGTTCGCCAAGGCGACGGCGGTTTGACACTGGGTGGGGTGGGTTAGCGCAGCGTAACCCACCGACTTTGCTCACCACGGAGAGAATGGTGGGTTACGCCTTCGGCTAACCCACCCTACGGTCTGCGCATCGCCTTGGCACCGTCACCCTGAGGTGGCCGCTTCTTCAGCGGCCCTCGAAGGATCGACGGCCCGACTATCGACGGCCCGACTGTGGCCGTGCATCCTTCGAGACGCCTGCTGCGCAGGCTCCTCAGGATGACGGGGATGGATCGTCCGCGCTGCTCACGCCGCCGCCTTCGCCTTCACCGGATGCACCGCGCGGAAGCCGATGGCGATCCGGTTCCAGGCGTTGATCGCGCCGATCAGCGTGGTCAGGTTGACCAGCTCGCTGTCCGAGAACTGGGCGCGCACGGCTTCATAGTCGGCGTCGGGCGCATGCGTCTCGGACACCAGCGTCAGCGCTTCGGTCCAGGCTAGCGCCGCGCGCTCGCGCTCGCTGTAGAGCGGGGATTCGCGCCAGGCGTTGAGCAGATAGAGCCGCTGCTCGGTCTCGCCATGCTTGCGGGCGTCCTCGGTGTGCATGTTGATGCAGTAGGCACAGCCGTTGATCTGCGAGGCGCGGGTCTTGACCAGCTCGATCAGCGATTGCTCGAGGCCGCTCGCAGCAATCTGGTTTTCGACCGCGACCAGCGCTTTGATGGTCTCGGGTGCGGCCTGGTAGAAGTTCATACGGGGTTTCATGGTCGTTCTCCGTAGTTGTGGTTTGGGTTAGTGCGCACCGCCGCCAGCGAGGTGGCCCGGCTTCTTCAGGAATAGTGTCGCCGCGAGTGCGATGATCAGCGCGACACCGAGCAGGTAGAAGGTATCGCTGAAGGCGAGGATGTAGGCCTGCTTCTGCACGACCTTGCCGATCGCCGCGATTGCGCGGTGGGCGGCCGCGGCCTGGTCGGCGACGCCGTGGTTCATGAAATACTGCGTCAGCTGCTCAATCCGGTTGCGCGTGGCCTGTTCCAGCAGCGAGACCGACTGCATCAGCACGTTGGAGTGATATTGCTCGCGCTTGGTCAGCAGCGTCTGCAGCACGGCGATGCCGACCGCACCGCCGAGGTTGCGCATCATGTTGAACAGCGCGGAGGCCGAGCCCGCATTCTCCAGCTCGATGCCCGCGGTCGCAACCGCCGACAGCGGCGCCATCACCAGCGCCTGGCCGATGGCACGGACGATGTTGGGCCAGAACAGCTGGTCGGTGGCGTAGTCGTTGGTCATGAAGATGTTCATGAAGTTGGAGCCGGCGAACAGCGCGAAGCCGACGCCGATGATGAGGCGCGGGTCGAAGCGCTGCATCAGCCGCGGTACCAGCGGGATCAGCGCGAGCTGCGGCAGCCCGGTCCAGGCCAGCACCATGCCGATCTGCTCGGCATTGTAGCCCTGGATGCGCGCGAGGTACTGCGGCAGGATGAACACCGAGCCGTACAGCGCGATGCCAAGCAGGAAGTTGGCCAGCATGCCGAAGCCGAAATTGCGGCGGGCGAGCAGGCGCAAATTGAGCAGCGGCTTCTCGACGGTGAACTCGACGATCAGGAAGGCGGCCAGCGCGACGGCGGCGATCACCGACAGGCGGACGATGAAGGGCGAGCCGAACCAGTCGTCCTTGTTGCCTTCCTCCAGCACGGTCTGCAGCGCGGCGAGGCCGACCGCCATGGTGATGATGCCGAGCCAGTCGCCCTGGCGGATCAGAGACAGCTTCATCGGGCTCGGATCGAGCGAGACGTAGAGCATCGCGATCATCACGGCGCCCGGCACCAGGTTGACATAGAAGATATACTGCCAGCCCCAGTTCTCGGTGAGATAGCCGCCGATGGTCGGGCCGATCGCCGGCGCGAACGTCGCCGACAGCGCGAACAGCGCGAGCCCGATCGGCTGCTTGGCCTTCGGCAGTAGCGTGATGATCAGCGTGAACGCCATCGGGATCAGCACGCCGCCGGTGAAGCCTTGCACCGCGCGCAGCGCGATCATCTGCGGCAGGTCCTGCGCCAGCGCGCATGCCGCCGAGAACACCAGGAACAGGAGCGCATTGGTGAGCAGATAGATGCGCACCGAGAACACCTGCGCGAGCCAGCCGGAGAGCGGGATCACCACGATCTCGGCGATCAGATAGGAGGTCGAGATCCAGCCGCCGTCGTCGATCCCGGCGCCGATCGCGCCCTGCACGTCGGCGAGCGAGGCGTTGACGATCTGGATGTTCAGCACCGCCATGAACGCGCCGAGCGTCGCCCCGATCACCGCGATCCAGGTTTTCGTGGGGATCGCCGGCGCCGCCGGCGCTGCGGGGGCGGGGAGCGCGGTGGCGTTCGGGGCGTCGGCTGTGGGCTGAAGTGCGGTCATCGGCGTGTTCTCTGGCTTACACACGCAAAATGTATTAGGCGGTCGCTTTCGATAATCCGGGAAAGACTGGAAGGATTGTCCGGTAGAGGTTGATAATCAACGGTTGCGGCTGAGAGAGCGACTGCGGTTATGGCCACGGCACGACGGCTGCGTTTGGCCTGCGTGCCGTCGACTAGTGAGGTGAGCACGCCTCTCAAGCTCCCTCTCCCGCTTGCGGGGGCTCCACAAGATGACTCGCGGAGAGAGCCCCCCACCCGCAAGCGGGAGAGGCGAAGAGGGCGTAGACAGCAAAACGCGATCGACCACCGATGGGTGATCGATCGCGCGGAGCCAGCCGAAGAAGCGTTTGGTCCTATCCGCCGTTCGCCCGCGTCGCTGATGCCAGCCGCCGCTTCTCCTCGCGCTCGGCCAGCACCGTCGCCTTGGTGTTGACGGTCGGGATCGCCGACATGCCCGGGCGCAAGAGGCCGGTGAGGCTCTGATCGTCGAGCACGATCTTGACCGGCACGCGCTGCACGATCTTGGTGAAATTGCCGGTGGCGTTGTCGGGCGGCAGCAGCGCGAATTCGAGGCCGCTGGCCGGCGACAGGCTGTCGACATGACCCTTCAGCGTGGTGCCGCGAAAACTGTCGACCGTGAGCTCGACCGGCTGGCCGTTGCGCACATGGGTCAGCTGCGTCTCCTTGAAATTGGCGATCACATAGACCGCGTCCAGCGGCACCACCGCCATCAGCTGGGTGCCGGCCTGCACATATTGCCCGACGCGCAGCGTGCGGGCGCCGACCGTGCCGTCGACCGGCGCGGTGATCCGGGCGTAGGACAGGTTGAGCTCGGCCTGCTGCTCGACCGCGCGAGCGCGGTCCACCTGCGCTGCGGCCTGGGCGCGCTGCGTGGTCAGCACGTCGACCTTGCGCTGGGCCGCCGACAGCGCCGACTTCGCGTGCTGCAATTGCGCGGTGTTGGCGCGCAGCGCCGCGTCGGTCTGTTGCGCACGCTGAATGGTGCCGGAGCCGGACTTCATCAGCCCGTCGTAGCGGGTCTGCTCTTCCTGCGCGAATTTCAGGTTGGCCTCGGCGGCGGTGACGTCGGCCGTGCTCTGGTCGATGATCGGCTGCTGCAATTCGAGCTGGGCATCGAGGTTGCGTACCGAGGCTGTAGCGGCGTCGACATCGGCCTTGGCCTGGCCGAGCGCGGTGCGGTAATCGCGGTCGTCGATCTCGGCCAGCAGCTGGCCGGCCTTCACCGGCTGGTTGTCGGTGACCAGCACGCGGGCGATGTAGCCCGAGACTTTCGGGGCGATGATCGTGGAGTCCGCCTTCACGTAGGCGTCGTCAGTGGTTTCGAGGTAGCGGCCGGTGGTGACGTAGTCGTAGCCAAAGTCGGCTGCCACGGCGACGCCGATGATCGCGGCGAGCCCGAGCGCCACCCGCTTGACCGCTTTCCGCGACGGGCGGAGGCCGATTTTTGTTGCTTGTTCAGGGACATAAGTGGTGGTCGACATGGCATCCTCCGGGTCGAACATTCGCGTCCTTCCAGAAAGGGCGCCCAGTACGCCCCTTAGATGCAATGTCCTCCCCGCTGTGATAATCCCGATAAAACTGGAAGCATTATCAACCCAGCGCTGATAATCCGGACCTTGCCGCATGGATCGCCTGACCAGCCTGACCGCCTTCGTCCGGGTCGTGGACACCGGCGGCTTTTCCGCGGCCGGCCGCAAGCTCAACATGTCCACCACCATGGTGAGCAACCACGTGCAGTCGCTGGAGGACCGGCTCGGCGCCCGGCTGCTCAACCGCACCACGCGCAAGGTCAGCCTCACCGAGGTCGGCCAGGCCTATTACGACCGCTGCGTCCAGATCCTCGCCGACATCGAGCAGGCCGACGACATCGCGGGCGCCCAGCAATCGGTGCCGCGCGGCACCCTGCGCATCTTCACCAACACCCATCTCGTCCAGTTCCTGTCGCCCGCGGTGGCCGAGTTCCTCGCCACCTATCCCGAGGTCAAGGTCGATCTCACGATCGGCGAGCGCAATGCCGATCTGATCGACGAGAACTACGATCTCGCCGTGCGCATGGTGCCGCCGCCGGACTCCAGCCTGATCGTGCGCACCATCGCGACCTGGCGCCACGTGCTGTGCTGCTCGCACGGCTATATCGAACAGCACGGCAAGCCAACGCTGCTGGCCGACCTCTCCGCGCGCAACTGCATGCGCCACGCCAACTATCCCTATGGCGACGAGTGGCGCTTCGCCGACCGCAAGGGCACGCCGGCCGCAGTGCGCGTCTCCGGAAATCTGATCTCCAACAGCGGCGAAACCCTGAAGCTCGCGGCGCTGGCCGGCGTCGGCGTCTTCCTCGCGGCCGGCTTCCTGGTTCGCGACGAGCTGGAGTCGGGACAACTGGTCCGCCTGCTGCCCGAATACCGGCCGGTCGAGCTCACCATGAATGCTGTCTATCCGCATCGCCATCATCTCTCGGCGAAGGTCCGCACCTTCATCGACCTGCTGGTCCATCACGCCACCGAGCAGCAGAAGCTGATCAATCCGTATTCGTGAGCGGCGCGGGCGCTTGCGATGATGGCACGCGTGCGCCCTTTATCCACCGTCATCCCCGCGCAAAGGCTTCGCCTTTGTCGCTGGAGGAGCCGCGCAGCGGCGTCTCGAAGGATGCACGGCCCGGCTGCTGGCCGTTCATCCTTCGAGGCTCGCTCCGCTCGCACCTCCAGCGACAAAGGCGAAGCCTTTGCGCGGGGATGACGGGACTAATAGTACGACGTTCCTTCCGCGTCATGACCACCCGGCAGCCGTTGCATAGCCGTTGCGTGTATGAAGATCGCCTCACCTGCCGGGGTCCGTCATGCCGTTTCGTCTCCTCGCATCACTCCTGTTCGCGCTCGCAGCAAACCTGCTGCTGCAACTGCCGGCGCGCGCCGCCTATCCCGACCACATCGTCAAGATCGTGGTGCCGTTCGCGCCGGGCGGCGGCACCGATGTCGTGGCGCGGACGCTGGCGCAGGAGATGCAGAAGGATCTCGGCGTCACCGTCATCATCGAGAACAAGCCGGGGGCGGGCACCATCATCGGCACGCAGAGCGTCGCGGCGAGCCCATCCGACGGCTACACGCTGCTGATGGCGACCTTCGCCAACGCGGTCAATCCGAGCCTCTACAGCAAGCTGCCTTATGATGCGCACAAGGATTTTGCGCCCGTGGCGCTGGTGGCGCGCTCCTTCAACGTCGTTGTGGTCAATCCCGCTTCGCCGATCAAGTCGATTGCCGATCTGATCGCGGCCGCGAAGGCCGATCCGGAAAAGCTGTCCTACGGCACCTATGGCACCGGCACCTCGGCGCATCTCGCCGGCGAACTGTTCAAGCACATGGCCGGGGTCAATCTCACGACCGTTCCCTACAAGGGCGCGGCGCCTGCCATCACCGACCTCTTGGGTGGCCAGATCCAGGTAATGTTCACCACGGTGGCAAGCTGCGCCTCGCTGGTCGAGGCCGGGCAGCTGCGCGCGATCGGAGTGACGTCGGCCGAACGCTCGCCTGCGTTCCCGCAATTGCCGACGGTCTCGGAAGCCGGCGCCTCCGGCTATGTCGCCGAATCCTGGTACGGCCTCTACGTGCCGGCGAATACGCCGACCGACATCATCGACCGCCTCAACAGATCGGCGGCCAAGGCCGTGCAGGCGGAGGCCTTCAAGAAGCTCAGCGTCAATGAGGGCCTCGTGATGGTGGCCTCTCCTCCGGCCGAGCTCGACCGCTACTTTGCCGGCGAGGAGGCGCGCTGGCGCAAGGTGATAAAGGACGCCGGCATCAAGGCCGAATAGGCGGCATGCGCCAGGTGACGATCACATCTTTTTGCGTCGCATTGCCGTAACCGTGATTCTAGACGCAACGGACCGGTTCCTGGATCGTTGCCATGATCAGCGGAACCTCCCGCCTTGAGCTGTGTCTTCCGTCAAAGAGTAGGCCATGTGGATTTTGTTGCTGCTGCCGTTCATCGGCTTGCTGTGCGTGCCGTTCTATAATTTCGTCGAGCCGTCGCTGTTCGGCTTTCCCTTCTTCTACTGGTACCAGCTCGCCTGGGTGCCGATCTCCTCGCTCTTGATCTGGCTGGTCTATCGCAGCCGCCGGCCCGATACCGACGAGCCGCGGTGAGGGGACAGCCATGACCGATCACATCGCCTGGGTGGCGCTCTCCGTCTTCATCTTCTTTTTCGCGCTCGTCACCGTGATGGGCTTCTTCGCGGCGCGCTGGAAATCCGGCCCGGTCAGCGAGCATCTCGACGAATGGGGCCTCGGCGGTCGCCAGTTCGGCACCTGGATCACCTGGTTCCTGGTCGGCGGCGATTTCTACACCGCCTACACCGTGATCGCGGTGCCGGCGCTGGTCTACGCGGTCGGTGCCTACGGCTTCTTCGCGCTGCCCTACACCATCATCGTCTATCCCTTCGTGTTCGCTGTCATGCCGGTGCTGTGGAAGAAGGCGCATGCGAACGGCTACGTCACCGCCGCCGATGTCGTCCACGGCGCCTATGGCTCGCGCGCGCTCGAGCTCGCGGTGGCGCTGACCGGCCTGGTCGCGACCATGCCCTACATCGCGTTGCAGCTGATCGGCATGGAGGTCGTGATCAAGGCGATGGGGCTATCCGGCGAACTGCCGATCATCGCCGCCTTCGTGATCCTCGCGCTCTATACCTATAGCTCCGGCCTGCGCGCGCCGGCGCTGATCGCCTTCGTCAAGGACATCATGATCTACATCGTGGTGCTGGCCGCCGTGGTCGTGGTGCCCGCGAAGCTCGGCGGCTACGGCGCGGTGTTCTCGGCCGCCAACGACGCCTTCACGGCGAAGGGCGGCGCCACCGGCCTGACGTTGAAGCCCGGACAGTATCTGCCCTATGCGACGCTGGCGCTGGGCTCGGCGCTCGCCGCCTTCATGTACCCGCACACGCTGACCGGCATCTTCGCCTCGAAGTCGGCGGATACCATCCGCAAGAATGCGATCCTGCTGCCGGCCTATACGCTCTTGCTCGGCCTGATCGCGCTGCTCGGCTACATGGCCTATGCCGCCGGCATCAAGGTGACTTCGCCGAACGACGTGGTGCCGATGCTGTTCAAGACGCTGTTCCCGGAATGGTTCGCGGGCTTTGCGTTCTCGGCGATCGCGATCGGCGCGCTGGTGCCGGCGGCGGTGATGAGCATCGGCGCCGCCAACCTGTTCACGCGCAATGTCTGGAAGTCCTACGTCAACCCGGACATCTCGCACGCCGGTGAGGCGTCGGTGGCGAAGATCACATCGCTGGTGGTCAAGGTCGGTGCGCTCGCCTTCATCTTGTTCCTGCCGACGCAATATGCGCTCGACCTGCAACTGCTTGGCGGCCTCTGGATCGTGCAGACGCTGCCGGCGCTGGTGTTCGGGCTGTTCACCGTCTGGTTCCGCGCCGAAGGGCTGCTGCTCGGCTGGGCGGTCGGCATCGGCTGGGGCACGTATACGGCGTGGAGCAACGGGCTGAAGCCGCTCGCCAGCATCTCGCTCGGCGATGCCAGCTACAGCTTCTATGTCGGCCTCGGCGCGTTGCTGCTCAACATCGTCGTGGCGGTGCTCGCGACTGTCGTGGTCGGCCTGATATCACCCGCCAAGCGCCGCGCGGCGGCCTGAGCCGTCGCCTTGGTCTGACGGGGCGGAGGCAAGTCGCGCGGTGAGCCGCGCAACCTCCGCCCTGGTCTTTTCGATCGCGGCGTCTTTCACCGACCCATAGCCGCGGATCTCCATCGGCGCCTTTGCCAGCGCGACGAGATCGGGCAGCCGTGCCTTGTCGAGCTTGCCGAGCATGGTCTCGATCAGCGCCTCATACCAGGTAATCAGCTCGCGCTCGGTGCGGCGCTCCGCGGCGTAGCCGAACAGGTCGAAGGGTGTGCCGCGCAGCCCTTTCAGGCTCGCGAGCAACCGCAGCGGCGTCTGGATCCACTGTCCGAACGCGCGCTTCCTCGGCCGTCCCCGTGCATCGCGCCGCGCTGGCAGGAACGGCGGCGCAAGGTGATATTGCACCGTGAAGTCGCCGTCGAATTCCTGGCTGAGCTCGTCGAGGAAGCCGCTCTGCATATGCAGCCGCGCCACTTCGTATTCGTCCTTGTAAGCCATCAGCTTGAACAGCGACCGGGCCACGGCGTCGGTCAAGGTCTCGCTGCTGAGCGCCACTTCGGCGCGACGCACGCGGTAGATTGTCGCCCGATAGCGCGCGGCATAGGCCTCGTCCTGATACGCCCTGAGGAAATCGGCGCGCCTCGCGATCACCTGCTCCAGCGTCTCCGGGACATCGGCCGCAGCACCGTCGGCCTTCGGCAAGAACTCCGGATCGGCGAAGGCGATCCGGCCCCAGGCCAGCGCCTGCCTGTTGCGCTCGATGGCGACGCCGTTCAATTCGATCGCGCGCGTCAGCGCCTCCAGCGAGACCGGCACCAGGCCCTGCTGCCAGGCGAAGCCGAGCATCATGATGTTGGCAAAGACGCTGTCGCCGAGCAGCCGCTCGGCCAGCGCGTTGGCGTCGATCATGGTGAGGTTGCCCGACCCGATCACTCGCTCGATCGCGCGCAAGCGAACCGGCGAGGCGAGGTCGGCATCGCGAAAGCGCACCACGTCGCCGGTCGGCATCTCGGCGATATTGACCGCGGCGCGCATTCCCTTGCGATAGGTGCCGGATGCTTTTGCCGACGAGCTCACCACGAGGTCGCAACCGATCAGCGCGTCAGCCGCGCCCTGGTCGATCCGCACCTGATGCAGCGCGTCGGGCGTAACCGCCAGCCGCAGGTAGCTCAGCACGGGGCCGAACTTCTGCGCAAAACCGGTGAAGTCGAGCACCGAGACGCCGCGGCCCTCGAGATGCGCGGCCATCGCGATCAATGCGCCGACCGTGATGACGCCGGTGCCGCCGACGCCGGTGACAAGGAGATCATAGGGCCGCTCCAGTCCCGCAAGCTCCGGTACCGGCAGCGCGGCTGCGCGCGCCAGCGGATCGATCGCGCTCGCGCTCTTCGCCCGCCGCTTGCCGCCCTCGATGGTGACGAAGCTCGGGCAGAAGCCGTTGAGACAGGAAAAGTCCTTGTTGCAGGTTGAGAGGTTGATCCGGCGCCTGCGGCCGAACGGCGTTTCCTTCGGCTCGACGCTGAGGCAGTTGGATTCCACCGAGCAGTCGCCACAGCCCTCGCAGACGAGGTCGTTGATGTAGGCGAAGCGCGCGGGATCCCCGATCGTGCCGCGCTTGCGCCGCCGCCGCTTCTCGGTGGCGCAGGTCTGCTGATAGATCAGCACGGTGACGCCGGGAATTGCGCGCAGCTCGCGCTGCACGGCATCCATCGCCTCGCGCGGATGGATGGTGACGCCGGCGGGCAGATCCACCGGCGAGAAATGCGCGGGATCGTCCGACACCAGCGCGATCCGCGCGACGCCCTCGGCGCGGACAGAGTGCGCGATCGCCTGCACGCTGACCGGGCCGTCGACCGGCTGGCCGCCGGTCATCGCCACCGCGTCATTGAACAGGATCTTGTAGGTGATGTTGGCTTTCGCAGAGATCGCCTGCCGGATCGCCATCGAGCCGGAGTGATAGTAGGTGCCTTCGCCGAGATTCTGGAAGACGTGGCTGTTGCCGGTGAATTTCGATGACGCCGCCCAGTTGACGCCTTCGCCGCCCATCTGGATCAGCGACGAGGTCTCGCGGTCCATCCAGCTTGCCATGAAATGGCAGCCGATGCCGGCCAGCGCCTTGGAGCCCTCGGGCACTTTCGTCGAGGTGTTATGCGGGCAGCCCGAGCAGAAATACGGCGTACGGGTCGCGCCCGGCACCGCGATCATGCGGTCCTGTTCGGGCACCAGCGCGGCAACGCGGCGAGCGAGTTGCAATTCCGGAAACA
Source organism: Bradyrhizobium sp. USDA 4510 (assembly GCF_054059095.1). Classification (NCBI taxonomy): domain Bacteria; kingdom Pseudomonadati; phylum Pseudomonadota; class Alphaproteobacteria; order Hyphomicrobiales; family Nitrobacteraceae; genus Bradyrhizobium; species Bradyrhizobium sp. USDA 4510. The sequence continues at coordinate 100,245 of NZ_JBSSBT010000001.1, forward strand.
TCGGGTCGAGCCGGCGCGCCAGCACGTCGGCGAGCATGCGCGGCGACAATTCGCCGGTCCAGGAGATCAGCCGCGCGCCGCTCTCGTCATGTTTGCCGACCATCCGGTCCGGCTTGGCGCCGGGATAGTCGTAGAAATACTCCTTGAACTGGCTCTCGATGATGCCGCGCTTCTCCTCGACCACGAGGATCTCGCGCTTGCCTTTCACGAACTCCATCGCATCGTGCAGCGCCAGCGGCCACACCATGCCGATCTTGTAGATGTCGATGCCGAAGCGGCGGCACGCGGCTTCATCCAGCCCGACCAACCGCAGCGCCTCCATCAGATCGAGATGCGCCTTGCCCGTGGTGACGATGCCGTAGCTCGCATCCTTGATGTCGTAGATGTGGCGATCGATCGGATTGGCTTTCGCGAAGGCGTAGACCGCGTGCTTCTTCGCCTCCAGCCGTTCCTCGATCTGCGGGCCCGGCAGATCCGGCCAGCGATAATGCAGGCCGCCGGGCGGCGGCACGAAATCCGGTTGCACGAAACGGCGCGGCGGCCGCAGCTCGACCGAGGCGCCGGACTCCACGATCTCCGAGATCGCCTTGAAGCCGACCCACATGCCGGAGAACCGGCTCAGCGCGTACCCATACTCGCCGAATGCGAGATATTCGCCGATATCGGCCGGATGCAGCGTCGGCATGAACCAGCTCATGAAGGCGACGTCGGACTGATGAGGCATCGAGGACGACACGCAGCCATGGTCGTCGCCCGCGACGACGAGCACGCCGCCACGCGGCGAGGAGCCATAGGCATTGCCGTGCTTCAGCGCATCGCCGGAACGGTCGACGCCGGGGCCCTTGCCGTACCAAAGGGCGAACACGCCATCGACCTCGCGATCTCTTTGCGTCTCGACCTGCTGCGAGCCGAGTACGGCGGTCGCCGCGAGGTCCTCATTCACCGCGGGCAGGAATTCGATGCGGCTGTCCTTGAGCTGCTCGCCGATCTTCCACAGTTCGAGATCGACGCCGCCGAGCGGCGAGCCGCGATAGCCGGAGATGAAGCCCGCGGTGTTGAGGCCGGCAGCGCGGTCGCGCCGCGCCTGGTCGAGCACGATGCGGACGATCGCTTGCGTGCCGGTGAGGAAGACGCGGCCGCGGTCGCGGCTGTAGCGCTCGGACAGCTGATAGGCGTCGAGCAACGGCATCTGGCCCATGACTGACCTCTCCGGGATTCGCGATGTCTGATCCGACAAGGCTATGCCTGTGGGCGTGGTAGGTCTTACCTATCCATTCATTTGTCGCGGAAAAATCGGCAGGATATTGCTGAGAACGATGTAGTTCGGTAGGATCTACCAAATCGAGGGCCTCGCAATGGTCGAAGAGCAGGACGAGAAAATCCTCGCCGAACTGCAGAAGGACGGCCGCGCCACCAACCAGCAGCTTGCGGAAACCGTCGGGATGTCGACCTCGGCGTGCTGGCGCCGGGTTCGTGCGCTGGAAGAGTCCGGTGTCATCTCGGGCTATTCGGCGCTGGTCGCGCGCGAGCGCGCAGGCTTTGCGACCTCGGCGATCCTGCACGTTTCGCTCGAGCGCCACGACGTCAAATTCGTCGACGAGTTCGTCGCGCGGGTGATGAAGCGCCGCGAAGTGCTGGAATGCTTCGCGACCACCGGCGACGCCGACTATCATCTGCGCGTCGTGGTGCGCGACATGGACGCCTACAACAAATTCCTCGACGAGTTCATGTTCCGCATTCCCGGTATCCGCCACGTCCGCACCAACGTGATCCTGAAGGAGATCAAGACCGGCGTGGCGTTGCCGTTTTGAGGTGACGACGATGATGGGGCCGCGCGCTCAATTTTGTCCCGTCACCCTGAGGAGGCCGCGTAGCGGCCGTCTCGAAGGGCGAACGGCCTTCCAGCCCGGCCGTGCATCCTTCGAGGCTCGCCCAGCGGCGCAAGTGCGCCGCAAGGCTCGCACCTCCAGCGACAAAGGCGAAGCCTTTGCGCGGGGATGACGGTCGAACCAGTCGGTAGGATGGGTAGAGCGAAGCGAAACCCATCCTGGTGCCGCGGGTTCGACTTGATGGGTTTCGCTACGCTCTACCCATCCTACGAAGATACGGGTCATGCTGCCTGTTCTGTCGACTTGGTCTTCAACAGAATCATGAACACCATGACATGGCTGACCAGCAGCAGCGGCACATAGAGCGCCGGAATATAGATGCCGGCGCCGAACAGGCCGGGATCGCCGATCTTCACGCCGTTGTAATAGGCGTTGAGAAGGTCCAGCGTGCCCCAGATGTTGAAGACCCAGACGATCGGAATCGCGATCGCCCACCGCCAGGACAGCGCCGCCATCGCAAGCAGCGCGAGAACGGCGGCGACGAGATCGCCCCATCCGACCTCGCTTGCGAAATCCGTGCTCAACTGCGGCGACACGAACCCGGCCACCATGAAGTTCATGCCCAGGAACCTGAACGCATGGAACGCTGCGAGCAGTCGGAGCGCGTTGTCACGTGGCATCGCGCGGATCGCCGGCCAGACGTAGGTGACGGCCACGACGGCACTTGTCAGAAACCCGCCGGCGACGCTGAGGACGAATGGAAGATTGAAGCCCGGGGGCATCGGCGGATTTCCTTGTTGTCGATCGGTTCGGTTGGCTTGCGTTCAGGACCTTGACGCTCAGGGCTTGGCGACGAGCAGGCGGAGCGGCAGCAGCGGGCCGACCCCGATGTACTCGTGATCCATCAGATCGAGCTTGGACAACGGCAGCCCTTCCATGATCGCGTGCGCCTCGGATACATCCTTGGCGTCGAGCAGCAAGACCACGCCGCGCCCGTCGGAGCGCGAATACCATTCGCGAATCTTGCCGTTGAGATAGAGCTGCACGGTCTGCCGGATTTCGTCCGGCATCACGGCCATCACCTGATCGCGGGTGACGCCGGCTTTCGCAGTGAGGATGACCATCACGCCTGTGGTGATGGTGGAGGCGGCTTGTGCCTGTACTTGGGCTTGAGCAGGGGAGGGAGCGGTCATGATGGTGGCGCCTGTCAGAGTGAGGGTGAGAGCCAGGATTGTGTGACGGATTGCTTGCATCGGTCGCATGTCTCCGTTCACGACGGATGTCGTGATGTCGCGTGAGCAGCGCGCGTCGCGTTGCTGCCGCTTGTGGCTCCGATGTAAGGCAGCTTTCCGCGAGCGACTATTCGCGATAATGTTCACGGGCCATGAAGCAGAACTTCACAGTCCGGCAGGGCGCGCTCGACGGCGTCGAGGCATTCCTTGCCGTCGCCCAGCACCGCAGTTTTCGCCGTGCGGCGGCCGAGCTCGGCGTCACGCCATCGGCGATCAGCCAGGCGGTGCGCGCCCTCGAGGCGCGCCTCGGCGCGGTGCTGTTCATCCGCACCACCCGCAGCGTCGGACTGACCGACGCCGGCGAACGGTTTCTGGCGCGCGCAAGACCGGCATTCGAGGAGCTGGTCGCGGCGAGCGGGGCGGCGCGGGAGCTCGGGCAGAAGCCCGCCGGGCTGTTGCGTCTCACCGTGCCGCGCTCGGTGGTGCCGATCCTGCTCGAGCCGCTGATCGCCTCGTTCTGCAAGGCCTATCCCGAGATCGAGGTCGAGCTCGCCGCCAGCGAGGAATTGGTCGACCTCGCCGCCGGCGGCTTCGATGCGGGCATCCGGATGGGCCAGTTCATCAATCCGGACATGGTCGCGGTGCGCCTGACCAAGCCGTTCCCGTTCGCCATCGTCGGCAGCCCGGACTATCTCGCGCGCCGCGGCCGCCCCAAGCGGCCGGACGATCTGCGCGCGCACGCGTGCCTGCGGCTCCGGCGGTCGAACGGAGGGCTCGCGCCGTGGTCGCTGAACGACAATGGCCGTTCGATCGAGCTTGCCGTGTCGGGATCCTTCATCGGCCATGATTTTCCGACGCTGGTCGGCGCCGCCATCGAAGGCGTGGGCCTCGCGCAAGTCCCCGCACCGCTGATATCAGGCGCCGTCAAGGAGAAGAAGCTCGTCCGCGTGCTGGAGCCATTCGCGCCGACGACGCCGGGCGTGTTCCTCTACTATCCCGGCCATCGCCAGATCATGCCGAAGCTGCGCGCCTTCATCGATCACGTGAAGAGCAGGCCGCGGGCCGCGCGGTGAGGAGAGCCCGGATTTGCATTGCTCGTTCACGTCATCTCGGAATGACGGGAGGGTCTAGGCGCGCTTCTGAGGATGCCAGTCAGGCACCGTCTTGACCATGTGCCAGACCAGCAGGTCGAGGGCGCGGGTCATGCCTTCCCGCGACCTGGTATTGGTGAACGCCGACCAGCAGAAATCGCCGCTGGTTCGCACCGAGATCGTCGTCGTTCCGTCCAACAGGCCGCTGTGCCACCAATTATTGTTCGCGGTGACGAACAGGCCCTTGGCGTAGCGGGGGTTGATGGCGCTGGGGGTGCTCATGACGCGGAGGCTGTCGGTCGGTCAGCAGCTGCTCAGTGTCCTTGAAGCCGTCGATATGGACGAACAGCGTCGTCAAATCGCCCGGCGTCGCAATCCAGCCGCCGTGCGAATCCATCCGGGCGACGTTCATCCGGTACGGATCGCCGGTCTGGCTGTAGTATTTCACTTCGTTGCTTGCGCGCTCGCCCAGCGTATTGCCGGCGATCTGCATGTCGGTGATGCCGCATCGCTTCAGGACGGCGTCCTTGATGTATTGCTCGTAGCTCTGGCCGCTCAGCTTTTCGATCACGCGGCCGAGGATGCAATAGCCGAAGTTCGAATAGGCATAGGCTTCGCCTGGCGGACTGGTGAGCGGCATATGCTCCAGCGTCCAGCTGATCAGTTCGCGATGCTTCAGGTTCTGGTTCATGAACATCGGATCGCGAGACTGGTTTCCCCAGGTCCCGGTGGTGTGGGTCAAGAGATGCTCGACCGTGATCTGCTCGACATGGGAGCGAGACGAGCCGGGTGGCATCAAGCTTGGCAGCGTGGGTGTCGTCGGATAGTCCTTGCCGAGAATGGAGCTTGCGCCGAACACATAGTCGCCGAGCCGCAATTTGCCGGCCTCGATCAGGGTGAAGATCCCGGTCGAGGTCACAGGCTTCGATATGCTCGCGATCCGGAAGCGGTGTTGCGGGGTCAATGCTTCGCCGGTCTCCCGATCCGCAACCCCGAACGCCTCGACATAAGCCGGCTTTCCCTTGATTGCGATCGCGATCGAAAGACCCGGTACATCGTAGTCCTTCATGAAGTCGGCGGCCAGGTCAGCCATCTGCTTGCGTTGCTCCGACGTCGGAAGCTCCGCGGGCTGCTCGGCAAGGGCGGTCGACGGCCCGCAAACGATCCCTGCGGCCGATAGCAGGGAGCCCTGAAGCAACGTTCGGCGTGAAAGTGGCATGGCTGACTTGTCTGATGAGTGCGCGCGGACCTTATTGCGCTTTGCCCTGTGTTGTCACGATGCGAACGGCTGTGTGATCACGTCACGATGGCCCGTCGGGCAAATGCCGTCGCGAGAATGCGAGTGTGTGATCCACCAGCGGCGCCACAAACTCGCCGTCGTGCCGGCGAAAGCCGGGACGACAAATGGAGAGAGAAGCGACCCGGTCCATCACCGTCATGCTGAGGTGCGAGCGCAGCGAGCCTCGAAGCACGACGGCCCGGCTCTCGACGCAAGGATGGAGCGGCGGCCGTGCATCCTTCGAGGCTCGCTTCGCGAGCACCTCAGGATGACGGCTCTAAAGTGGTGCAAGCCGCCTCACACCTTCTCCCTCACGAACCTGTTCCGCAGCGTGCCGATGCCGGTGATGTCGATCTCGACCACGTCGCCGTCCTTCAGGTCCGGCGAGGCGCCGTCGGTGCCCATCCAGATCACGTCGCCGGGCGACAGCGTGAAATATTTGGTCAGTTCGACGAGGAACGGGACGATGCCGAAGATCATCTCGTTGGTGTGGAAGCGGCCGGTTTCCTTGCCGTTGACGCGGATCGCGGTCTCCATGCGGTCGAGGTCGACATCGGTCTCGATCCACGGGCCCATCGGCTTGAAGGTATCGGCGTTCTTGGCACGCCACAGCCCGCGATCCGCCTTCTGCCAGCTGCGTTCGGAGACGTCGTTGCCGATGGTGTAGCCGAACACGCAGTCCATCGCGTTGGCCTCGGTCAGGTGCTTGGCGGTCTTGCCGATCACGACGACGAGCTCGCCCTCGTAATGGATCTTCTCGGTCGCGCTCGCGGGGATCACGACGTTCTCGTCATGGGCGATCAGCGCGTTCTGCGCGCGGTAGCCGATCTCGGGACGATCGGGAACGTTCGGCACGGTGCCGGCCTTGTCGGCGGCCTCTTTGAGGTGCTTCAAATAATTCAGCCCGACGCAGTAGAAGGTGCGCGGGATCAGCGGCAGCTCGATCTTGACGTCCTTCAACGCATGCGTCTTCGACGTCTTGCTCCATTCGCCGAACGGATCGCCGTTGACGGTGGTGACGGTGTCGCCCTCGACGAGGCCCCAGGATGTATTGCCTGCGGCGGTGAATTTCAGCCAGCGCATGATGATGTCCCTCTATTCCGCGGCCTGCGTGCGGGTCTTCCAGGCGCCCGCGGCCGGGCGCTTGAGCCCGAGATTTTCGCGCAGCGTCGTGCCGGCGTAGTCCTTGTGGAACAGCCCGCGCTTCTGCAGTTCGGGCACCACGTGGTTGACGAAGTCGGCATAGGAGCCCGGCACGTAGCTCGCCGCGACGACGAAGCCGTCGCAGCCGCGATTGACAAACATCTCCTCCAGCCGGTCGGCGATCTCCTTCGGGCCGCCGACCATCGCGTCCTGCACCTGGCCGCGGCCGGAGAAGGTGATGAAGTCGCGGGTCGAGGGATTGGTCTTGCCGGAGGTGCGCAGCACGCCGTCGCGGATGCCGAGCATGCCTTGCATGCCCTGCAACTCCTCGGTGGTTAGCGGCTCGTCGATCGGTTTGGCGCCGAAATCGAAGTTGAGGCCTTCGGCGAGCAGCGACAACGCGTCGATCTCGAGCGGCAGCTTCTGGATCACCGCCATCCGGTCCTCGGCCTCGGCCTTGGTCGCGCCGGTGACCGGCGTGATCAGATTGCAGAGGAACATCTGGTCGGGATCGCGCCCGGCCTTGGCGGCTTCGCCCCGGATCGCGTCATAGCCCTGCCTGGCATTGGCGAGGTTGCGCGCCGCGGTGAAGATCACCTCACCCCAACGCCCGGCAAAGCGCTGGCCGCGGCCGGAGGCGCCGGCCTGGATCACGACGGGATGGCCCTGCGGCGAGCGCGGCACCGTGAACGGGCCGCGCGAGGTGAAGAATGTGCCCTTGTGGTCGAGCCGCTTCACCTTGGTCGGATCGGCGAAGCGGCCGCTCTTCTTGTCGATCAGCAGCGAACCGTCTTCCCAGGCGTCCCAGTGGCCGAGCACCACCTCCATGAACTCGTCGGCGCGGTCATAGCGATGGTCGTGCTCGAGATGCTGCTCGCGGCCCATGTTGAGCGCTTCGCCGTCATTGACCGACGTCACCACGTTCCAGGCGGCGCGGCCACCCGTCATCAGGTCGAGCGTGGCGAAACGGCGGGCGACGTCGAACGGCTCGAAATAGGTGGTGGAGGCGGTCGAGGCGAGGCCGAGCTTGGTGGTGACCATGCCCATCGTGGTCAGCACCACGATCGGGTCCATCTTCACGCAGCGGATGCCGTATTCGACGGTGTGGGCGTGATCGTTGCCGTAGCGATCGGGCATTGCGAGGCGATCGTCGAAGAACGCCATGTGGAACTTGCCGCGCTCCAGGATGCGCGCGATCTCCTGATAGTAGTCCGCCGACATCGAATCGTCGCGCGATTCCGGGTGACGCCAGGAGCTCGGCAGGTTGGTGCAGTTCTGCGCCTGCAAAAAGCCAACCAGCGCCATTTGCCGTGTCATGTCGTTCTCCTGTGTCCGCAACTATCAGCGAAGGTCGAGCTCATCGGTGAGCTTGTAATCGGCGGCGAGCGCCTTGAGCTTGTCCCAGGTCGCATCCTCGATCTCGATGCCGTCCTTGCGCCGCTGCTGCTCGCGCAGATATTCGATCTCGCCGGGATAGAACACGCCGCGGCTCCCTTCCGAGGGCGGCGTCGATTTCAGGTAGCGGGCGAAGTCGGCGACCTCCTTCCTGAAGTCCATGAGCGGACGGAATGCGGCGACGTTGAACACCGCCATGAAGCAGCCGTCGTTGTGTCGGCCGGTCGGCTCGACGCCGAAGCCGAGCCCGGTCAGGAGGCCGCACAGCACCTCGATCATCGCGGCAAGGCCCGAGCCCTTGTAGCCTTCGCTGCCGCCGAGCGGCAGCAGCGCGCCGCCCTTGCGGTAGTCTTTCGGGTCAGTGGTGTCGCGCCCCTCGGCATCGATGATCCAACCCTTCGGGATGCTCTCGCCACGCGCCACCGCGAGCTGGATCTTGCCGGCGGCGACTGCCGAGGTCGCCATATCGAGATAGAATGGCGCCTCGAGGTCGGAGGGCACCGCGATCGAGAGCGGGTTGGTGCCGAGCCGGGCCTCGCGGCCGCCGAACGGCGCCACGTGTTTCGGCGAGCGGCCGGAATCGGCGGCCGCAATCCCGATCATGCCTTCGCGCATCGCCATCATCGGGTAATGCGCGAGCCGTCCGACGTGGCTTTGGCGGAACACCGTGCAGGCCGCGACATTGGCGGTCTTCGCCTTGTTGATGGTCATCTCCATCGCCTTGGCGTTGACGTGGAAGCCGAAGCCCCAATGACCGTCGATCACAGTCGTGGTCGGTGTCTCCTGCACGATGGTCCATTTCGCGCCGGGCACGATGTGGCCGGCCTTGATGCGGTCGATATAGGTCGGGATTGCGATCACGCCGTGGGAGTCGTGGCCGGCGAGGTTGGCGTTGACGCAGCCGGAGGCGACTGCGCTGGCTTCCTCCTCCGATGCGCCGGCACCCTTGAGGAGTGCCGCGCCGATGCGCGTGAGACGGTCGGCCTGGACGATCGGCATGGGATTTTCCTCGCGGTCTGCCCGCGTGATGCGCGGGTCGTGCTTGCTGTTGTCGACGTCATGCTCTCAAAGCGCCGAGGGGCGAGCAAGGGCAGAAAAATCCGGGCGGCCATACCGCCAGCAGGGTGCTCGCCGCCGCGATTTCACGGAGTGGAACGGGCGCGGTCGCGATGCGGAATTTGGCTGCTCGGGCGGCGCGAGCAGGACGTCCATCCGCGCCTCGCCACCCTCCGCCTCAGGCTGGCACACCGGTGTCCGTAATATCCCGGAAAACCGCCGCCGGCGTTCGTCAGCCGTTTACTTTGTCGTGCAACTTGCCGGATACGCTAACCACCACTTAGGCCTCTCGCGGGCAATGTTCCCTGCCAGATTGGAGGGGTTGGCCCCCGGGCCTTCAGGAATCGTGCAGTCGAGCATCGGGCGTACCTTCGCGGCGTTGAGTGCCACCAACGAAGCGATCCTGTACGCGAAATCACCAGAAGAATTGTACGGCAAGGTCTGCGAAGCCGCGTTCTCGAGCGGGAGCTTCCTGGCCGCGACCGTGTTTTTGCTGGAGCCGGATACCGGTCTCTTGAGGTTCGCGGCTGGCTACGGCGACGATGTCGCGCGACTATGCAGCATCACCATTTCCGCGATCGCCAACACCCCGGAGGGCGAAGGCGTGGCCGGCCGCGCGTTCCGCGACCAGAAGGCCTGCGTCCGCAACGACTATGTCAACGACGCTGTTTCGGCGGCTTGGCGCAGCGGCGCGGCAGCGGCCGGCGTCGGGGCGGCCGCCGCGGTGCCGCTGGTTTGCAACCGGCGCAGCGTCGGCGTCTTCATGGTGACGCGGCGCGAGATCAATTCGCTCAGCGACGAGGCCGTTTCGCTGCTGGAGCGCATGGCCGCGAACGTGTCCTTCGCGCTCGATAATTTCGACCACGAGGCCTCGCGCAAGAGCGGCGAGCGGGCGATGCGTCGGCTCAACCGCATGTTCGGTGCGATCAGCGCAACCAACGAGGCGATCCTTCGCGCCAAGACCGAGCACGATCTCTATCAGCGGGTCTGCGATGCCGCGGTGTTCAGCGGAAAGTCCTTCGCGACGGTGGTGCTGCTGGCCGAACCCGACACGCACTGGTTCGAGCCTGTCGCCGGCACCGGCGAGGCGCTCGACCTGATCACCCAGACGCGCTTCTCGACCGATCCGGACAACGTCTATGGCAAGGGGATTTGCGGCGAGGCGTTCCGGACCCAGCGGCCCTGCGTCGAGCACGACATCCCGATATCGATGGGCCCGTCGCATATGCCGATCGGCGGCAGCGGCCTGATGGCCTGCGTGGCGCTGCCGCTCACCCGGTTCGGCAAGAGCGTCGGCGTCCTGATTTTCTTCACCGGCAATTCCTGGGCGCGCGACGAGGAGATCATCGCGCTGCTCGCGGGGATCGCCGAGAATGTCTCGGTCGCGCTCGACAATTTCGGCCGTGCCACCGAAAAGGCCAAGGCCGACGCCGAGCGCGAGCGGCTGTCGCGGATGTTCGCGGCGCTGAGCGCGACCAACGAGGCGATCATGCGCGCGAGGTCGCGGCTCGAGATGTTCGAGCTGGTCTGCGCGGCGGCGGCGCATGGCGGCGGATTCAACTCCACCAGCATCCTGATCGCGAAGCCCGGCGACGATTTCCTGGAGATGATGGCGGTCGCGGGGCCTACCGCGGCAAATGCGCGCCGCCTCAACGTCTCGCGCAGCGAGGCTCGCCCCGAAGGGCGCGGCGTCTGCGGCCGGGCGTTCCGCTCGCGGCGCGCCTGCATCAACAACGATTTTCTGGGCGACGTCGCCAGCAATCCGTTCCGCGACGTCATCGACCGCGAGGATGCGCGATCGGGCGCGGCGTTCCCGTTGATCGTCGACGACGAGCCGGTCGGCGTGATGCTGTTCATCTCCGCCAAGCGCAACACCTTCTCGGCTGAATTCGCCGAGCTGCTGCAGCGGCTCGCCGACAACGTCTCCTATGCGCTCGGCAGCTTCGACCGTGCCGACGAGAAGGCGCGGACCGAGGAGCAGAAGGAGCGGCTGCGGCGGATGTTCGCGGCGCTGAGCGCGACCAACGAGGCGATCATGCGGGCGAAATCCCGCAGCGAACTGTTCGATCTGGTCTGCGATGCCGCGGCGGTCGGCGGCCAGTTCGTCTCGGCCACGATCAGGCTGGTGCGGCCGGGCGAGGTCTTCCTGGACAATGTGGCCGCCTCGGGCCCGGACCGGGTGCGGGCCCGAGAGGTTCAGCTGTCGGCCGACGCGACGCGTCCGGAGGGACAGACGCTGACCGGCGTTGCGATCCGCACGCGCAGGCCCTGCATCAGCAACGACTATCTCAGCGATTTCGGCCCCGAATCGCACGTCTATCCGGCCGTGCGCGACAGCGGCAGCAAATCGGGCGCAGCCCTGCCGCTGCTCAAGAACGGCGAGGCGATCGGCGCGCTGGTGTTTCTCTCCAGCGAGTTCGGCACCTTCAGCCCGGAGATGATGGCGCTGTTGCAGCGGCTTGCCGAGAACGTGTCGTTCGCGCTTGCCAATTTCGATCGCGCCGACGAGAAGGCGCGGGACGACGAGCAGAAGGAGCGGCTGTCGCGGATGTTCGCGGCGCTGAGCGCGACCAATGAGGCGATCATGCGGGCGAAGTCCCGCGCAGAATTGTATCGACTGGTCTGCGCGGCGGCGGCGACCGGCGGCAAGTTCACCTCGACTACGATCGCGCTGGCGCAGACCGGAAGCGACTATCTGCGGATCGTCGCGATTGCGGGGCCGGCGGCGGAGGGCGCGCGCCAGGTGACGCTCTCGACCAGCGAGGCGCACCCCGAGGGGCGCGGCGCCTGCGGTCGGGCGTTCCGCTCCGGCAAGGCGTGCATCATCAACGACTATTTTGCCGATCCCGAGACCGCCGCTTTCCATGAGCGCGCGCGGCTCGATGGAACGCAGTCCAGCGCCTCGTTTCCGCTTGTTGTCAGCGGGCAGGTGGTCGGGGTCATGATCTTCGTCGCGATCGACAAGGACACGTTCACGCCGGAGTTCGCCGAATTGCTGCAGCGCCTTGCCGACAATCTGGCGTTCGCGCTCGAGAGCTTCGATCGCGCCGATGAGAAACACAAGGCCGACGAGCGCATCGAATATCTTGCCTCGCACGACAGCCTGACCAATCTGCCGAACCGCGAGACGTTCAACGAGATGCTGCATCACGCGATCTCGGCGGCGGATCGCCATCGCCGGCAGCTCGCGGTGCTGTTCATCGATCTCGACCGCTTCAAGGTGATCAACGACTCGCTCGGCCACGACGCCGGCGACATGCTGCTGGTGGCGATCGCCGAGCGGCTGCGTGGATCGTTGCGCGCGAGCGACGTGGTGGCGCGGCTCGGCGGCGACGAGTTCGTGGTCATCCTCGAGGAAACCGCCGAACGCGACGACGTCGAGCGCATCGCCGGCGATCTTCTGGTTTCGCTCAGCCAGCCGCTGCAGCTCAGCGGGCATGAGTGCCACACCACGGCCTCGATCGGCATCGCGATGTATCCGGCCGATGGCTCGGACGTGCAGACGCTGACCAAGAATGCCGACATGGCGATGTATCTCGCCAAGGAAGACGGCAAGAATGGCTTCCGCTTCTTCTCCAACGAGATCAGGGCGCAGTCGATCGAGCGCTTGACGATGGAGAGCGCATTGCGCCGCGCACTCGAGCGCAAGCAATTCTCGCTCGACTATCAGCCCAAGGTGGACATGGCGAGCGGGCAGATCAGCGGCGTCGAGGCGCTGCTGCGCTGGACCCATCCCGAGCTTGGCAAGGTATCGCCGGGGCAGTTCATCCCGCTTGCCGAGGAGACCGGCCTGATCGTGCCGATCGGCCGCTGGGTGTTGAAGGAAGCCTGCGGGCAGAACATGGCGTGGCAGCGCTGCGGCCTCAGGGCCGTGACGATGGCGGTCAACCTTTCACCGCGGCAGTTCGGCGATCCGAACTTGCTCGACGACATCGACGCGGCGCTGGAGGAGAGCGGCATGTCGCCGGCGTTGCTCCAGCTCGAGGTCACCGAGAGCATGGTGATGTGCAACGTGACGCGTGCGGTGCGCGTGCTCGACGCGATCCAGAATCGCGGCATTCGGCTGGCGATCGACGATTTCGGCACCGGCTATTCATCGATGTCGCTGATGAAGCAGTTCCCGATCGACACCATCAAGATCGACCGCTCTTTCGTGCGCGACCTGCCCAATGATTCCGAGGACGTCGCGATCGCGCAGGCGATCATCTCGATGGGCAAGGCGCTTGGCATGACCATCGTCGCCGAGGGCGTCGAGACCTCCGAGCAGCAGGAGTTCCTGCGCGCCCATGCCTGCGACGAGATGCAGGGCTTCCTGTTCAGCCGGCCGCTGCCGCCGCGCGATCTCGCCGAATTGTTGAAGCCGTCGCAGGCAGAGGCGTCGCCGCCGTTGCAGCCGTCGCTGGATGGCGAGGCGACCAGCGAGGCCGGGCCGGATCTAGGGCGGAAACGCGCCGTCGTCTGACGGCTGCACGGGCAGGTCGCGAACGTCGGAATCGGTTGATGCGACCTTGCGCGAGAAATCATAGGGCCACGGCAGGATGTCCTGGCCGGCCAACGTCTGGCGCAACACAACGGCAGCCTCCGCAAAGCTCGCGCCGTCGGCAAGGCGGAGCTGGCGGCTCCAGGCGGATGGCAGCGGTTCGGCGGCATCGCGCATCTCGAATGCCGGCCCCCACCACCAGGCCGGAGCGGGCGGCCGTTCCGGTTCCGCAATGGCGCGCCAGCGCGCGAACTCGTCGACGATGCGGGCAAATTGCAGCTTGGCGGCGGGATGCATCGAAGGCCCTTCCTTGGGCCGGGATGATAGCATCGCTCCCACCTCGCGCAACGCGGCTATTGGCGGCCGTGCTGCCAATGCGCCGTCACGTCGGAGCCCGATTTGTTGAGGTGGACGTGCTGGTCGACATGGTCGACCCAGGACAGCGGAATGAGGTGATGGTGCTGACCGTCAGGCGAGCTTTGCTTGGTCAGCTTGATCTGGTCGGTGCCTTCCATGTGGTCGACCTTGCCGACCGTTTTCTTGTCCGACGAGATCACATCCATATCTTCCCGAATATCAGCGGCGTTTGCCATGCGTCATTTCCTCGTCATGATGATGAGGGGATGAAACGCCGCCTGGATGCAAAGGTTGCTAGCCGGTTCCGGCTACTTCTGCTCGACCTCGGTCGCGGTGGCCGGGCCTTCGCCCATGATCAGCAGCACGGCGTCCTCGTCCTTGGCGCCGTCCCAGTGCACCTGCTTGCCGAAATGGGTGACGAAGCTGCCGGCCGGCATCGCCACGGTGCCGTGATCGGGATCGAATTTTGGACCCGAGCCCACCCACCAGGTGCCCTTGAGCACCACGATGTAGCGGTCGTTGGGATGGAAATGCGGACGGCTGAAGTGATTGCCCTTGGTCCATTTGGTGTAGACCATGTAGAAGCCGGGCTTCGAGGGATCGCCGACCACGACCGCATTCTGTGCGCCGCGCGCGTCAGCCGGGCTCCAGGGAATCTGATCAGGCAGCTTGTAGGTCACGGCGGCCGGATTGAGCTCGGCCGCGGAGCTGACGCTCAGCGTCGCGGCAAAAGCCAACGGCATCATCAGATATCGCCAAGGTCGGTTTGACGCCGTCATCGGTATGCTCCCAGATCGGATTACTCGGGCGACTGCCGCGCCCGTACGTCGCGCCATGCTAGTCGTCCTCGCTTCCGCCCGGCAAGACGCCGCCGTGCATGTCTGATCTCAGGATTGCGGCAACGATCCGTGACACAACGCAGTTGCAATATGAAAAAGCATTTACGCCGCCGCAGACGATGATAGGTTGCGCGCCAACCAAAAGACGGGAGGATAACCTTGAAGAAGCATCTGTCGATACTGGCGGCGGGACTTGTGATCGGTGCGGCCGCGCTGCAATTTTCCACCGCCGCCTCGGGGGACGACGGCTGGGTCACGCTGCTCGACAGCTCCAAGAAGGGTGACTGGGACGAGGTCGGCAAGGCCAATTGGGCGATGAAGGACGGCGCGCTGGTCGCCGACAAGCTCGACGGCAAGGATCTCTCCTATCTCGTCAGCAAGACCCAATACAAGGATTTCCAGATCAGGGCGGAGTTCTGGACCGACGAGGATGCCAACAGCGGCATCTTCATCCGCTGCGAAGGCAACAAGGTGATCGACTCCAAGGTCTGCTACGAGGTCAACATCTTCGACAAGCGGCCGGACCCGACCTACGGCACCGGCGCGATTGTCGACGTCGGCAAGGTCGATCCGATGCCGAAGGCGGCCGGCAAATGGAACGTCTACGAGATCACGGCGCAGGGGCCGCATTTCGTCGTGACGCTGAACGGCCAGAAGACCGTCGACGCCCAGGATTCCAAGCACGCCAACGGCTATATCGCGCTCCAGTATGGTTCGGGCGTGGTCAAGTTCCGCAAGGTGCAGATCAAGCCGCTCTGACGGCGCGGGTTGAGCGGGGCCTCGGTCGCACTGCGACGGGGCCCCTCCTCATTGAGGAGCACTGTCGGTCGCAGAGACCTTCCGATCGTCACTCTGCGTCCGCAGATGATGGCCGATCACGAGCCCGGTCAGGCACAGCAACAGCCCAAGTGCCGGCGGCGCAAACAGCGCCTCTTCCTGGAAGATGCCGTTCACCAGCACGACCATCGTGCCGAAAGCGGCGAGCCCCTGGATGAGGATTCCCGACGAGGCGTAGAGCCGCCAGGCCTTCAGCGCCATCGCCAGGAAGTAGCCAAGCGGCACCAGTGAGCCGATCCCCATCTGGTAGAGCAGCACGCCGACGGCGCTCTCCACCGCGCCGTCCATCGTGCCGGCCGCCTGCGCTGCGTTCCAGTCGATCGAGAAATAACCTTCGGAGAGATTGCCGCCGACGCCAAGTCCGCGGCCGATCGGATTCTGCCGAAAGCCGTCCCACCCGCCCATGAAGCCGATCACGTGGAAGTCGCCGATCTGGAGTCCAATATAGATCGCCGCGATGGCGTACAGCACGAGCCCGACCAGCGCGACGGCAAGGGTGATGGTGGCGCCGAGCAGCCAGGTTGCCGTCCAGGCCAGGGCCACGAAGATGACCAGGATGAGCGCGCCTTTTACGCTACAGCAAATCAGCAGCGGGATCGCGGCCAAGGCCAGCCAGCGATATCCGACCGCGAACAGGAACAGGATGGAGAAGGCGATCCCGTAACCGAAGCTGATCGGGCTCATATTCGGTCCGAAGATACGCAGCAACGACGAGAGGCCGAGGTCTTCGAACAACGGGCTGTTGAGAAAGCTGAAACGGAAGCGATCGATCAGATCCACCGGCACCCTGCCGGTTGCGCGCATCTCGGCTTCCCAGGATCCGGAACGGGTCGCCTTCAGCTCGTCGAAATGCCAGAACGTGTAGCCGTTGGTGATGGAGAGCCAGAAATCGCGGAACAGCAGTTCGACATATCCGCAGACGATCAGCAGCGCCGCAACCGTCACCAGGAACGGCGTGATGCGGATCTCGAAGGTTGCGGCCGTCAGCAGCGATAGCTGAAACAGAAACAGCGGCAGCGCAATGTTGCGCAGATAGACGAGGGCCGCGTGCGAATCCTGCGTGGCGCCGAGCAGGAAATACGCCGTCACGGTTGCGAGGGTGAACGACCCCCATTTCATGATCTGGTCGATCTCGGCGGAATGTTTCCGCTCGTGCAGCGCGTAGAGCGCCAGCGTGACCAGCCACATCACCGCGATGACCAGGAAATTGTAGCCCTTGACGAAATCCATCTCCTGCTCGGTCGTCATGTAGGACGACAGGATCGAGACGAAGAGGTTCTGGAAGAAGATGATGAAGATGGCGATCGACGGCGCGTAGGCCGGCACCGCGAGCACGATGGCGCAGCCGATCAGGCTTTCGACGACGATCGCGAGCCCGGCGTTGGCCGTCTGCATGATCGGCGCGAATGCGATCGATGCCACGGCGATGCCGAGTGCAGGAATCAGATCGCCGGCCAACAGCGGCCGCGGGGCTATCTCTGCTCGCACAGGCTCTGACCTAGCGTGACCGGACGTGTGGGCGTGCCACACCGCATCGTCGATCTAGCCGCGCATTGTGTAAGAACTGGTTAACCAGATGGGTCAGCGGGTCCCGAGCAAGGCCCTCAGCGCCTCGCGGTCGACCTTGCCAGTGACCGGGTCGGCGAGGCCGAAGCCTTGCGACAGCTCCCAATGAGTCCAGCCCCAGCATTGTTGCCGGGCGTAGGCGGTCACGCCGGCGAGCCAGCGCAGCCGGCTATCGCGCGGCGCGCCGGCCTTGAGCACACCGAATTCATTGATGATGATCGGCCGCGAATATTGCCGTTGCCAGGCGGCCGCCGGTTCGAGCCATTTGTCAATGCCGCGGTCGGGAATGGCACGGTCCACCATCGCGAGCGCCGTGCGCCTGTCCAGCGCGGTGAGTTGCTCCCGCAGCTGCTGAACCTTGGGATCGTCGGAGCGGACCGGATAGGGCAATCCGGTGACGTCGTGCAGCGGTTCATTCGGATCCCAATGGGCCTGATGGGTGAACACCATCGGATCGTAGAAGTGGATGGCATAGACGACATTCGGATCGTCGAGCGGAGTGAAATCCGGCAGCGAATCCGCGCGCTGCCAGTTGACCGGCCCGGTGACCAGTGTGGTCTGCGGCAGCAGGGCGCGAATGAAGCCGGCCAGCTCCCGGACTTCGCCCTGCCATTGCGCGGCCTCGACATCCGGCTCGTTCAACAGTTCCGCAAACACACGGTCGGACGGATAGCGCTGCATGACCCGTGCGAGCTCGGTCCAGGCGCGCTTCATTTCGGTCATCGCATTGGGCGGATCGTCCTTGTGTAGCGCGTTGAAGCGCTCGCCGGAGTGCAAGTCGATCGACACCGCATAGCCGAGCGCGAGCAGGGTCTTGAGCGTCGCATCGACGGTGCGCAGGCGGCCGTCTATCTCGGCTTTCGCGGCGAAGCGCGGCATGACGAAGTCGGCGGGCACCGGCAGCCGGATGTGGGTCATGCCGGCCTTGCGCAGCTCGCGCAGCAGGCCGCGGGGCGGCGCCGACCGCGGATCGGCGATCCAGCCGTCGGCATTGACGCCGCGTGACAGCGCCTCGAGCCGCTCGGCCGGGACACCTTCGATCAAGGCGGGACAGGCCCGCGCGGCGACCGACAGCAGAATCGACGCGCTGACCGCGAGGGCAAGGATCGATGGCCGCGTCATGACCGATCAGCGTGCGATGGTTGTCGCGGGATCGTGACGGGTTGCGGGGCGCTCACGAATATACTGCCTGTAGTGTTCGAGCCGGCCGGGGTCGCGGGGCGTCGTCCGAAAGATAGCTCGGCCAAGCAACGATGCGGTAAAGACGTAACACGAAATTTAACCTATGCGCCTTCGTCGACTGTCCAAGGCGACCCGTCGCGAAGAGGATTGAGCCGCCGGTGCGGCGCGCCGCTAGATCCCTCGGACCACGCCCGGCTGGCCCGGTGCGCATTCCAGCGCAGCACGGTCCCAGTTCGCGTTGATGGCCGCGGCCTCATAGCTCGATTGCAGGAATTCGAGCAGCGCCTTGTCCGGGTCGGCAGCCGTCCGCACGGCGTCGTAGGGCAGGATGAATTCGCCAAGCGCCTCGCTGAAGAACGCAGCATCGGGCCGTACCGGCGTGTTGCGATAGCCCGCGGGTTCCGGATAGGCGTAGGAATAGAATGCCGGATAATCGATCGCGCCGCCGCCCGGCCAGAAGCCGGCGCTGCTGACCTCGTGCGAATAGGCTTCGTGCGCCACCTCGTCGGGCAAATGGGGCACGCCGCCGGGATGCCGCGGCGCGGTTCTGCCGGAAAAGCGCGTCACCGCGAGATCGAAGCTGCCCCAGAAGAAATGCACCGGGCTCGCCTTGCCGAGGAAGCCGGTCCGGAATTGCTTGAACACGCGATCGCAGTTCACGAGGATCTGGTGAAACCGGCGCACGGCATCCGCGTCGTACGACGCATGCTGCGTATCCTGCGAAAAGCGGATCGGATCGGCGACTTCGTTCGGTATCTCGTCAATGGCGACGTCGATGCCGAGGTCCTTCAGATTGCTCATGACCGCCGCGTAGAAGCTTGCGACCGATTGACCGGCCAGCGCGAATTGCCGTTCGGTGCCGTCGCTGGTCGAGATGCGGAGCACGTGATCGATGAAATCGAAGTCGATCTGGAACGTGCGATCGCCGTCGGGGATCGGCGAGGTCGTCAGCCCGCGCGCCGTGACATAGAGCGTGACGTGCCAGGAGTGATTGAGCCAGGGCGACTTCGCCAGCCGGATCTTGCCGGCGATCTGGGTGAAGAGCTGGAGCGTGGCACAGCTGTCGCGCCACGCCGCGGTCGGCAGTTCCGGCCAGCGGGTCTTCTGTGTGTTGGTCATGACAAACCTCTGGGCTGCGCAACGTACAGTGTTTCGGCTATTACGAATTGGTCGCGATGACCTCGGGGGAACCGATCCTCTGGTTCCGCGCGACGTGCTCTGGTCGGCGAAGCGCACGAACGCGCTTTGCCGTCAAACCGCACGTAGGTTAGTTCGCGGCCCAAGCTCCGTGGCCCTCACCGGCGGCATATCGTCGAGGGCGGCAATCCGGCGGTCAATCTCACGGATCACGTGTTTCGAGAATGGCCCGAAATGCAAATACAGCGCCATCAACATCACGATGTAGCGAAGCGCGCCCGGATTGGACTTGGCGACCTCAACGAAGGTCTTCCAGAACGGTTCGTGGACCTCCGGCAGGGCACGCATGATCGTGTGCACGCCCTCGATGCCGCCAAGCCTCTTGCGTATGTCGCCATCCGGCAGGTCGCGACGCCGGTCGGACCGGTCGAGCATGGCGGCGAGCCGCGACAGCCGTCCTGCATAGGCCGTCGGGTCGAACACGTGCCCGATCACGGCCTTGTAGTCCTCAAGGATGTCACGCAGCGGACGTATGGTGTCGAAATTGCAGCCGAGCGTGCATTGGTCGCCCGCCTGCTCGACTTTCATGAGATCGTGGCCTTCGTGCAGGCGGCCTTCCTTCGCCAGCCGCCGCGTCAGCTGTGTGCCCGGCAGTGCATAGAGCAGTCCAACCATGCAGACTGGAATGCTCGCCTCCTCGATGAAGTCGATCATCGCGTGCCCCATCGAGGCTTTCTCGGTATCGAACCCGACGATGAAACCCGCGGTGACGAACATGCCGTAGCCATAGATCTTGTGAATGCATTCGGCGATGTCGCGCCGGGTGTTCTGCTTCTTCTTCATCTGCACGAGGGTCTCCGGATCCGGGCTCTCAATGCCGACGAAAATCCCGAAGAAGTTCGCGTCCTTCATCGCCTGCAACAGCTCGCTGTCGTCAGCGATATTGATCGAGGCTTCCGTCGAAAACTCGAACGGATAATCTCGCTCCTCCAGCCAGGCTTTGAGCTGCGGCAGCAGGATGCGGAGGTTTTTCTTGTTCCCGATGAAATTATCGTCGACGAAATCGACATGTCCGCGATAACCGTGATCGTAGAGCGCTTGCAACTCAGCGAGAATTTGATCGGGGGTCTTGGTGCGCGGCACACGACCATACAGCTCGATAATATCGCAGAACTCGCAGGTGAACGGGCAGCCACGCGAATATTGCACGCCAATGAAGAGATAGTGCTCGAACTTGATCAGGTCATAGCGGGGCATCGGGCTTAGCGTGACGTCGATCTTGAATTTCTCGGCGATGAACACGCCCTTGCGCTCTCCACTTTCCCAGGCGGCGACAAATTGCTGAATGATTTGCTCTGCCTCACCGATCACCTGGAAGTCCGCGTCGGCGTAAAGATGCGGGCTGGAGGAGACGTCAGGTCCGCCGACACATACCGGCTTGCCGTGCCGGTGTGCGAGATCGATCAGGTGGAGAAAATCAGGCTGCTGGTTGAGCATGCCGCCGATCATGACAAGATCGGCCGAGTCGAGATCGGCGTCCGTCAAGGGCTCGGTGTTACGGTTGATGAGGCGAATATCCCAATGCTTCGGCAGCATGGCGGCGACGGTGATCAGTCCGAGCGGCGCCGCCGGATACTTCGCATCGACGAGTTCACAAGCTTCCGTATAGTTCCAGAAGGAGTCCTGAACGAACTTCGGATAGATCATTAGGACGCGACAGGGAACCGTCATGTTGCTCCGGCCTGGATATTGACGGGCACGATGACACGCGGCTTGTCGCCGCTCAAGGGCTCAATTCGCGGCCAATTGTCAGGCAATCCTGGGCATGGACGCCTATTACGTCGATTATCGGCCTTTCTTGGCGTCTGTTGGCGTTCCAGCAGCGATCGCTCTTGCGCCGTTGTCCGGGAACGACGTCGCGACTTAGGCAGGGGCGGCAATCGTGAACGAGAATGCCGCCCCCATCGCATCAGCCGTGAAGTTTTCTCGCGGTTTCCGCGATCGCGCGGCGCTGATAGCGGGCGCCGGCGAGTTCGTTCTCGCTCGGCTGGCGGCTGCCGTCGCCGCCGGTGATCGTGGTTGCGCCGTAGGGCGCGCCGCCGGTGACCTCGTCGAGCTTCATCTGTCCGGCAAAGCCATAGTTCAGGCCGACCACCGTCATGCCGAAATGCAGGAGGTTGGTGATGATCGAGAACAGCGTGGTCTCCTGGCCGCCATGCTGGGTCGCGCTCGAGGTGAAGGCGCCGCCGACCTTGCCGTGCAGCGCGCCCTTGGCCCAGAGGCCGCCGGCCTGGTCGAGGAAGTTGGCCATCTGCGAGGCCATGCGGCCGAACCGGGTGCCGGTGCCGACGATGATCGCATCGTAGTTGGCGAGATCGTCGATCTTGGCGATCGGCGCGGCCTGGTCGAGCTTGTAGTACGAGGCCTTGGCGACTTCGGCCGGTACCAGCTCGGGGACGCGCTTGATGTCGACGGTGGCGCCGGCTTCGCGCGCGCCTTCCGCGACGGCATTCGCCATCGCTTCGATGTGACCGTAGGCGGAGTAATAGAGAACGAGAACCTTGGCCATGATGGCCTCCTTGTGGTTTGGCAGTAGGGTGAAGTTAAGGAACCCCGTCATTGCCGGGCTTGACCCGGCAATCCATCAAACGGAGAACCCTTGCGAAGCCCGATGGATGCCCGGGTCAAGCCCGGGCATGACGAGTGTGGATGTGGTGATCAGGCCGCGTCGACGAGCACGAGCTCAGCATCCTCGAGCGCGGTGATCTTCAGCTTGGCCTCGTCGCGGATCGCGGCGCCGTCGCGGGCATTGACGCGCACGCCGTTGACCTCGATGCTGCCGGCCGCCGGCACCAGATAGAGGTGACGGGCCTTGTCGGCGGCGTATTCCGCACTCTCGCCGGCCTTCAGCGTGGTGGCGAGCACCCGCGCATCGGCGCGGATCGGCAGCGCGTCATTGTCGCCGTCGATACCCGAGGCGATGGTGACGAGCTTGCCCGAACGGTCCGCCTTCGGGAACGGCTTCGAGCCCCAGGTCGGGTGGCCGCCCTTCGTCGTCGGCTCGATCCAGATCTGGAAGATCTTGGTCTTCGCCGGCTCCAGATTATACTCGGAGTGACGGATGCCGCTGCCGGCGCTCATCACCTGCACGTCGCCGGCTTCGGTGCGTCCCTTATTGCCGAGCGAATCCTGGTGCGTGATTGCGCCCTCGCGAACATAGGTGATGATCTCCATGTTGGCGTGCGGATGTGCCGGGAAGCCGGAGTTGGGCGCGATCTCATCGTCGTTCCAGACGCGCAGCGCGCCGTGGCTGACATTATCGGGATCGTAGTAGCTCGCGAACGAGAAGTGGTGCTTGGCCTTCAGCCAGCCGTGGTCGGCGCCGCCAAGCTTTGCGAATGGTCTGAGTTCGATCATGGTCATTCCCCTTGATGTCGATGTTGAGGAGCAGGCCGGGCGCACCGCGCCCGGCGTCTCCAGAAAATTTTGCGATCAGGCGCCGAAGCCGCCGTCGACGTTGAGCACGGTGCCGGTCACGAACGAGGCTTCCGGGCTTGCCAGGAACACGACGCCCGCTGCGACTTCCTCCGGGCGGCCGAAGCGTTGCACCGCGTGCTGCAAGCGTTGCGTCTCGGCAAACTCGCCACCGTCCTTCGGGTTCATGTCGGTGTCGATCGAGCCGGGCTGCACCACGTTCACCGTGATGCCGCGCGGTCCGAGGTCGCGCGCCGCGCCCTTGGTGTAGCCGACGACGGCCGCCTTGGTAGCGACGTAGTCGGCAAGGCCCGGGAACGAGGCGCGGTCCGCCAGCATGGAGCCGACGGTGACGATGCGGCCGCCTTCGCCCATCAGCTTGGAGGCGGCGCGGATCGCGGTGATCACGCCGTTGATGTTGATCGCCTCCTGGCGGGCGAGCGTCGCGGTGTCGGCCTTGGGGTCGTCGACCGCGCCGCCCGATGCGACACCGGCATTGTTGACCAGGATGTCGAGCCGGCCAAAATCCTTGGCGACGGTCTTCACCAGCTGATCGACATCGGATGACGAGGCCTGGTCAGCCTTGTAGGCGCGGGCGTTGACGCCCTTGTCCTTCAATTCGGCGACCACGGCCTCGGCCTTCTCGGGAGAGGCGACGTAGCTGATCGCGACGCTCGCACCTTCCGCGGCGAGTGCACGGGCGCTGGCCGCTCCGATGCCGCGCGAGCCGCCGGTGACGAGGGCAACCTTGCCTGAGAGCTTCTTTGTCATTGGATTTCTCCATCGGTTGAATTTGATGGCACTTGGATATGCCTCCGGCTGTGGTATAGAAATAGAAACTATTGAAACTCATTGTTTCCAGTATTGAGCAATCAGGACAGCGGCCCATGTCGAAACTGCCGGACTTCGAGGCGCTCGCGATCTTCGCAAAAGTCGTGGAATTACGGTCGTTTGCGGCGGCCGCGACCGAGCTCTCGCTGTCCAAGGCGACGGTGTCCAAGGCGGTCAGCCGGCTGGAGGAGCGGCTCGGCGCCCGGCTGTTCAACCGCACCTCGCGGCGGTTGGCGCTGACTGATGCCGGCCAGAAATTGTCGGAGCGCGCCGCGCGGCTGCTCGCCGACGGCGAGGCGGCTGAGAATGAGGCGCTGGCGCAATCGACCACGCCGCGCGGCCTGGTGCGGCTCGCGGTGCCGATGAGCTTCGGCATCAAGACAGTGGCGCCGCTGCTGCCGGAATTCATGGAGGCCTATCCGGAGGTTTCGATCGACCTGCACTTGAGCGATGCCACGGTCGACCTGATCGGCGAGGGCTTTGATGCTGGCCTGCGCATCGCGCGGTTGCCGGATTCCTCGCTGATCGCGCGGCGGCTGTGCGGCATGCCGCGCTACACGGTGGCCGCGCCGTCCTATCTGAAGCGCCACGGCCGGCCGACCCATCCGATGCATCTCGCCGAGCACAAATGCTTCGGCTACGCCTATCTCTCGACTCAGGGCGTCTGGCACTACACCAACGCGTCGGGCGAGCAGGCGAGCGTGCGTCCCGCCGGCCAGCTCCGGGTCAACAATGGCGAGGCTGTGATGCCCGCGCTGCTCGCCGGTCTCGGCATCGCCGATCTGCCCGACTTCATCGTCGGCGACGCGATCGCGCGGGGCGAGGTCGAGGTGATCCTGAAAGGCTGGAAGCAGCCCGAGGGCGCCGTGCATCTCGTCACCCCGCCCGGCGGCCCGCGGCCCGCGCGCGTCGAGGTGCTGGCGGATTTCCTGGCGAAGCATTTCGCCAAAGGGCGTGCGCAGCGGAAATAGAAATCCGCACGCGGAGCGGTGGAGGGACATCCGGCCCGCCCCGTCACATTCGTGTCATCCCTTTTAAATTGTATTGCTTATGTGAACTAACCCACGATCGAGGGCTGCCGCGATCGTCTATTTCTGCGTCCTGCACCGGTGTTGCCGCAAAGCGCATTTTCGGAGGAACCAGATGATTGATCTGACCAAGCATGACTTCACGTCATTGTCGGTGAAGGATCTGCTCGATGCCCGCGAGGCCTATCACGTGCATCTGGCCCATCTGCAATCGGTCTACGCCACGGCGATCGGCCGCTATCTGATCCGGGACAACGACCGCAACGCGACGGAAAGAAAGGCGCACTCCAAGCCGCAGGCGCTCGGACCGCGCACGCTGTTCAACTCGTCGGTCAAGGACTGGTCGTGGCCCTGCATCCTCGTCTTCGTCCGCGACTGGATGAAGCGCTCCGAGCTGAAGAACCATCCCGAGAAGCAGGACCAGCTGGTGCCTCCATTCCTCTATCTGCCGGATGGTCGCGTCGTGCCCACCTGCGTCGTCAAGGTCGATCCGAACGAGGGCAGCCCCGGCACCGTCGATCCGCCGGTGTTCAAGAGCGATCTGGTCGGCGGCGGCTTTCCGGTGCAGACCATGATCCAGGGCAAGATCCACCGCGGCTCGATCGGCTGTCTCGTCACCAATGGCGAGACGGTGTTTGCGTTGTCCAACCGTCACGTGGTCGGCGCCGCCGGCCGCGAGATCTTCGCCGGCTTCAAGAACACCGACCGCCGCCTCGGCGTCAGCGATGCGCTGCAACTCGGCAAGCGCGCCTTCAGCGAGGTCTATCCCGGCTGGCCCGGCTCGCGCGTGGTGGCCAATCTCGATGCCGGCCTGATCCGCGTCGATGACGTCAAGGGCTGGACCGCACAGGTCTACGGCGTCGGCCAGGTCGGCGACGTCGTCGACCTCAATGTCGGCACCTTCCGTCTCGACATCATCAACCAGCCGCTGATCGCCTTCGGTGCGACCAGCGGATTGATGAAGGGCAAGATCCTCGGCTTATTCTATCGCTACAAGACCGTCGGCGGCGTGGAATATGTCAGCGATTTCGTGATCGGCCCGCGCGACGG
This sequence comes from Bradyrhizobium sp. USDA 4510, assembly GCF_054059095.1. Lineage (NCBI taxonomy): Bacteria > Pseudomonadati > Pseudomonadota > Alphaproteobacteria > Hyphomicrobiales > Nitrobacteraceae > Bradyrhizobium > Bradyrhizobium sp. USDA 4510. The sequence continues at coordinate 126,051 of NZ_JBSSBT010000001.1, forward strand.
CGACACGCCGCTCAACAATTATCCGGGCGACTCCGGCACGGTCTGGTTTGTCGACGATCCGGACGCCAAGAAGAACCCCAGCGGCGCGCGGATCCTCAGTCCTCTGGCGCTCGAATGGGGCGGCCAGGAATTGTTCGGATCGAGCGGCAAGGTCCCGATGCAGGTCGCGCTCGGGATCTGCATGTCGACGCTGTGCCGTGAGCTCGATGTCGAGTTGATCGGCGACTGGAACGCCGGTCACACCGAGTATTGGGGCGAATGGGGCCACGTCAAGATCGGCGCCTACGCGACCAGTCTGATCGATGCGAAGTTGCCCAAGCTCGCCACCATGATGGACGCCAATTCCGACAATATCGGCCTCGACGACAAGCTGCTTGCCGACCTCAAGCCGCATCAGCGAGGGACATTCTCGCCGCTGGCCGACGTCGCCGACCTGGTCTGGCGCTTCACCCGGCACACCGACGAAAGCAACCATTTCGCCGACATGGACAAGCCGGGCAAGGACGGCAAGACGCTGCTCGATCTTTGTGCGGAGTCGACGCGCAACGTCGATCCGAAGGTCTGGAACGACTATTACGAAGGGATCGGCGAGGACCGGCGCGGCGCATTGCCGTTCCGGGTCTGGCAGATTTTCGACGAGATGGTCGAGTACGCCGCCGCCAACAAGAAGTTGGAATTCGTCTGCGCCGCGGGCATCGTCGCGCATTACATCGGCGATGCCTGCCAGCCGCTGCACATCTCGCAATTCCACCATGGCCTCGATCCGAGCGACAAGGCGCATGCCAAGGTGCACAGCGTGTACGAGACCACGATGATCGGCCGCCACGGCAAGGATCTCATCAAGATGATTCCTGACGCCCGGACCAGCGACGTCGCGGAGATTGCTCCGGGCGGCACGCCGACCGGGCGCGACGCTGCGGTCGCCGTGGTCGCGCTGATGCAGCGGACCGTGAAGCGGCTGCCGCCGATGACCATCGTCAACCTGTTCAATTCGCATATGGGCAGCGGACAGGTCGAGGCGCTGTGGTCGAAGCTGAAGGACGCCACCGCGGCCTGCATGCAGGACGGTGCCAAGACCCTGGCCCGGGTCTGGGAAGCGGCCTGGCGCGCCGGCGCGGGCGAGGACCGCGGGCAGGGCGGCAAGTTCGACCAGGACAGTTTGAGCAAGCTCTACAACGACCCGAGCTTCCTGCCGGCGTTCCCGCTCCAGCAGCTCACGCTGGATGCCAACGACCACCTCGTTCCGATCGGAGGCAGCAGCACGCGGCGCCGCAGCGCGACAACCGCGCGACGCGCGCGTCCGCAAGCAGCGAAGAAGGCCGCCAGGAAAGCCGTGAGGGAAACGGCCAGGAAGGCGCCGAAGAAGGCGCCGGCGCGCAAGCGGCCGGCCGCGGCTGCTCCGGTCCGACGCGCGGCCGCCAGCAAGAAGACCGCGACCAAGCGCGGCGCGGCCAGCAAGCGGTCGGTCGGAAAGACCCGCAGGGCGGCGCGCAAGCGCTAGAGCAAGATGACTTACACCACATCGCGCAGCGGATTCAGCTTTACCTCGCCCCGCGTGCGGGGAGAGGTATAGGCCGCCTTTGGCGGCCGTTCTCAAGAACGCCGAAGCGGAGCTTCGGCTATGACGCATCGTTAGATGCGTTCCGGGTGAGGGGGAGCCTCCACAAGTCCAACTGTCGCCGTTTACGCGGAGGCAGCCCCTCACCCCGACCCTTTCCCCGCAAGAACGGGGAGAGGGAGCACAGCGCCGTCGTTATTCGATCGAATCTCAACATGCACTCGGCCGACCAGGCTCGATCTTCCCCATCGGTCAGTCGGCGTCAGGTGCGACGCGCGGGACGCTTGAGATCAGCGCTCCGGTCCTGCACGATGCGACCAAGCCGCGGCTCTGACTGCGGCATCGCGATCGGTTGCGATCGCCAAAAAAGATGATTGGGGAGAAACTCTCGATGAACCGCCGCGAACTCCTGCGCGCCGCTGCCGCATTGCCGCTTGCGCAGGCTGCGCTCGCCAACTCCGCGTTTGCGCAAGCCGCCTATCCCAACCGCAATATCACGATGATCGTGCCGTTTCCGGCCGGCGGCCAGGCCGACCTTGCGGCGCGACCGGTGGCGCTCGCGCTGGAGCGTATCCTCGGCAAGCCCGTGATCGTCGACAATCGCGCCGGCGGAGCGGGCGGATCGATCGGCAATGCGCAGGCCGCGCGCGCCGAGCCCGATGGCTATACGCTGTTGATGACGCTGTCCTCGCTCGCGGTGCTGCCGGAGGCCGACCGGCTGTTCGATCGTCCGGTTGCCTACGAGGTGTCGCAGTTCGCGCCGATCGCGCGTGTGCTTGCCGACCCGACGCTGCTCGCGGTGCCGGCCTCGGCGCCGTGGAAGACGCTGCAGGAATTCGTCGACGATGCGAAGAAACGCCCGGGACAGATTCCTTACGGCTCGTCCGGTCCGTACGGCACGCTGCATGTCGCGATGGAGATGTTCGCGGCGAGCGCAGGAATCAAGCTGCTGCATGTGCCGTTCCGCGGCGCAGGCCCGGCGCTCACCGCACTGCTTTCCGGCACCGTGCAGGCATTGGCGTCGGCGCCGGGCACGCTCAAGCAGCAGGTCGAGGACGGCAAGATGCGCGTGCTCGCCAATTGGGGCGCCGAGCGGATCGCGAGCTTCCCCGATCTGCCGACCTTCAAGGAACTCGGCTACAGGGACGTCGAGTTCTACATCTGGGCGGGACTGTTCGCGCAGTCAGCGCTGCCGGCGCCGATCATGGAGCGGCTGCGCGCGGCGATGGCTGATGCCGTGAAGGCGCCGGAGGTGATCAAGACTTTCGAGACTGCGGGCAGTCCTGTCGCCTATATGGACGCGCCGGCGTTCTCAAAATTTGTTGCAGACGACAGCGCGCGGTTGATCGCGGCGGTGAAGAAGATCGGCAAGGTCGAATAGGGAACTCCCGGGACAAACTCTCTTCACTTTTAGTTGTCCGCGCGAACGATCCTTGGCCGCATTCATTGGGCAGCTTTGGAGCAAATCGCGGCGCGGGAACATGCGCGCGCGGGCCAGTATCTGGAACAACGGGAGCCCGACATGCGATCGCAGCGGATCGTCCTGAGCCTTGCCATAGCGATCGGCGGAGCTGTCACGGCAACGGCCGCCGTCGCCGAGGAGTATCGGGGAACCTGGGAACAGCAGATGGCGTGCACACCGGACGTGTGGCGGCTCTGCAGCGACCAGGTGCCCGACGTGCAGCGCATCGTGGCTTGCCTGCGGCAGAACACGCCGCAACTTTCCAACAGTTGTCGCGCCGTGTTCGAATCAAACGCGCAACAGTCGCAGACCCAGGGGCGGGCCCAACAGCCGCAAGCGCAGGGCCGTGCGCCGCAGCAGCCGCAGATGCAGCAGCGGCCGCGCGCACCACAGCCGATGCAGCCCGCGCCATCGCGGCCGCCGTTCGACGATGAGGATTAATCCCCAGGTCTGACTTCGCAGACGTCGACCCATTCGGCCGCAGTCAGCTCCGCCATCCTGTCGGGCGTGATGCGGACCGCGCTGTGGGTCGAGCCTGCCGCCGGCACCACGACATCGAACGCCTTCAGCGACACGTCGCAATAGACCGGCAGCGGCGTCTTCAGCCCGAACGGGCAGACGCCACCGACCTCGTGGCCTGTGATGTCGGCGACCTCGTCGAGGCCGAGCATCTTCGGCTTGCCGCCGAACGCCGCCTTCACCTTCTTGTTGTCCATTCGCGACGTCCCGGCGGCGACGATGAGCACCACGCGGTCGCCGACCCGCAGGCTCAGCGTCTTGGCGATCCGCGCCGGCTCGACGCCATAGGCCTCCGCCGCCAGCACGACCGTCGCGGAGCTCGTGGTAGATTCGATCACGGAAATTTCGGGCGCCTTCTCGGCGAAGAAGGCGCGGACAGACTCGAGGCTCATGTTGTTCAGGACCTTGCAGACACCAGTGCGGGAAGTTCGGAGAGACCGTGGATCCGGTGATCGGGTGCGACGCCGAGCTCGTCCATCTGGGTACGCAGCGCCTTGAACATCGTCAATGGGGCGACCGTCTCGCTTTCGACGCAGGCCAGCGCCATCGCTTGCGGCGTCACCCGCTCGATCCATGCGACGTTGAGGCCGAACGACTTGGCACCGCAGGCGTCCCACGGATTGGAGGAAATGAACAGCACCTCCGCCGGCGGTACTTTCAGCACCTCCTCGATCAGCGTGTAGGCCTCCGGCGCCGGCTTGAACACCTTGTGGGCATCGACGCTGATGGTCGCATCGAGCACGCGGTCGAGGCCTGAATTGCGCACCAGTGCATTCAGCATGTCGGGGCTGCCGTTGGACAGGATCGCGAGCTTCTTGTCCTTCATCGCCTCGAGCGCGCCGACCGCATCCGGATACAGCGCCAGATGCTGATATTTGTCGATGATGCGGGCGAAGGTCGCCGCGTCATATTGCAGGCCGAGGCAGCGCAGCGTGTAGGCGAGGGAGTCGCGGGTTACGACGGCGAAATCCTGGTAGCGCCGCATCAGCGAACGCAGCCAGGAGTATTCGAGCTGTTTGATGCGCCAGACCTGCGTGATGATGTCGCCATAGCCGGGAAACGCATCCTCGGTGACGTCGGCGACCGACTGGACGTCGTAGAGTGTGCCGTAGGCGTCGAAGACGATTGCCTTGATGGTCATTGTGATCTCTCTTGCCCGCCGATTGTCGCATACAGGAATTTCCTGAGTGCGTCGATGGATTGATCCCTGGCCACCTCGTTGAATTCGAGGTGATGACCGAGCAGCTGCACCGGCGTGCTGTAATGCGGCACGTCGAAACCGTGATAGGCGCCGGGATAGACAATCAGCTCGATCGGATGTCCCGCACTATTCTGCCGGGAGATGCCGTAGTCGTCGCGGCCTTCGGCCAAGGTCCGGCACTCCTTGGCCGGCGTCCAGTCGTCGAGCTCGCCGACCATGATCAGCGTCGGCACCGTCATGTCGCCCTTGATGCTGAGGCAGGGCGGGTAGAATGCAACGGCTGCGCGGAATTTCTCTGCCGCGTTATGTTCGATCGCGCCACGCTCGACCGAGAGCAGGGCGAGCCAGGCGCCTTGCGAGAACCCCACCACCGCGACGCGACCGGGATCGACCGCCGATTGCCGCGCGAGATAGCTCAGCGCACGATAGGCGTCATGGACGGTTGCGGCCGGCGCGCCGCCCGTGCAGGCGCTGCTGATGCCGCGCGGCCCGAACCGGTCGACCGTGAGCGTGACATAGCCCCAGGCCGCCAGCCGCTTGCCCCAGCGCTCGTCGAGTTGCTTGAAGAAGCCGCCGCAGCCGTGCAGCAGCACCACGGCGGGCGAGGGGCCGGGTCCATCGGGTGTTCGCAGATAGCCTTGCAGCGGCTGCGCACTTACAAGCGGGCTCTCGAATTCGACGAACGCGGGCGGCTGCCCGCCGCGTTCCGCGCAGCAGAGCCCTGCGCTTCCGATCAGGAGTGCGAAGAGGGTGGCAAGTCCGGTGAAGTTCGTCATGAACCACCTCCGAAGCTTGCCGCCGACAATACTCCCTTAGATTCCCAAAATCTTCCGCGCGTTGGCCTTCAGGACCTTCGGCCGGATCTCCTCGCGGATGTCGAGCTTGGCGAAGTCGGCGAGCCAGCGGTCCGGCGTGATCACCGGCCAGTCGGAGCCGAACAGCATCTTGTCCTGCAGGATCGAGTTGATGTAGCGGACCAGGACCGGCGGGAAGTATTTCGGCGACCAGCCGGACAGGTCGATATAGACGTTCGGCTTGTGGGTCGCGACCGACAGCGCCTCTTCCTGCCAGGGGAAGGAGGGATGCGCGAGGATGATCTTGAGGTCGGGGAAATCGGCCGCGACGTCGTCCATGTACATCGGGTTGGAATATTTCAGCCGCATCCCCATGCCGCCCGGCATGCCGGAGCCGACGCCGGTCTGGCCGGTGTGGAACAGCGCGATCGCGCCGCCGTCATTGATGGCTTCATAGAGCGGATAGGCCATGCGGTCGTTGGCGTAGAAGCCCTGCATGGTCGGGTGGAATTTGAAGCCGCGGACGCCGTATTCCTCGATCAGCTTGCGGGCCTCGCGGACGCCGAGCTTGCCCTTGTGCGGGTCGATCGAGACGAACGGGATCAGCACGTCGAGATGGTCGGACGCGACCTCGAGCATTTCGTAATTGTTGTAGCGGCGGAAGCCGGTCTCGCGCTCGGCGTCGACCGGGAAGATCACCGCGGCGATGTTCTTGGCGCGGTAGTAGGCCGCGGTCTCCGGCACGGTCGGCGGATGCTTGTGCGGCGACTTGAAGTAGTCGGCCATCTGCGCCTGGAAGTCGTCATAGCCGTCGTCGCCATGCATGCCGCACGGCTCCTCTGCATGGGTGTGGATGTCGATCGCGGTGACCTTTTCGATGTCGGGCAGTTTGAGCGTGGGCATTCGGTTTCCTCGGCGGCCTGTTCATTGGGTGATGGAAAATAATTATATGATATAACGATTTTCGCAAGCGCCGTAGCGTTGAAGGCTTATGGTCGCGCCGAGCTCAATCCAGCGCAAAGTCCGGTTCGGTCACGGTCGGGGGCGGGCGCGAGGAGGACGAAAACTCGATTCGGCGGCCGCGGCGCCATCGTCAAAGGGCGACGGCGGGTCCGTCGCTGGTTCGGATAATTGTGGCTGTCCCCGTTTCCGAAGCGATCTCAATGGCGTGGCGCGGTGCCTGGCGCGGGTTCCCGGCCGGGACAGGCCCGAAAATCGGCCCATCTCGGTTGACATTTAACGGTCCGATGGCTTAGAACCCGGCCGTCCCGGGCGGCAGGCCGCTTGTCGGGATAAATCCCATTTTGCCAAATAATGGCATTGATCAGGTACGGCCTCCAACACGGGCCTTTCGAAGTAACAGGATTGTCCCATGAAGGTCCGTAACTCGCTCAAGTCGCTGCGCGGCCGCCATCGCAACAACCGTCTGGTTCGCCGCAAGGGCCGCGTCTATGTGATCAACAAGGTCCAGCGCCGCTTCAAGGCGCGCCAGGGTTGATCCGACAAATCTGATCGACAAGGCTGATCCCGCCCGGATCGCCGGCCGATTCCGATCCTTCCTTCACAGGTCTTTGACGCCGCGCTGCTTTGCAGTGCGGCGTTGTGCGTCTAGACTTCGGCCATGGGATTAAAGCTCGGATTGAAGTTCCTGGGGCCCACCAACCGCCGGCTGGCGATCCTGATCGCCGCGCTTCTGGTGCTGCCCGTTGCGGCCGTCGCGCAGGACGATCCGCGGGTTGTCCCGCCGCCCAGGGCCCAGAAAAAACTACCTGAAGCTCCGACCAAGCTGCCGAAGGTGCCGGCCGACCGGACCCGCGGGCTGGATTTCCTGTTCGGCGCGCTGAAGGCCGCGCCCGACGAGGACAGTGCCCGCCATGTCGAGGCGCGGATCTGGGCGCTGTGGCTGCAAACCCCGAGCGATACCGCGGCGCTGTTGATGGTGCGCGCCAAGGCGGCGATCGACGCCCAGAATGTCGATGTCGCGCTGAAGCTGCTGGACGCGGTGATCAAGCTCCGCCCCGACTATGTCGAGGCCTGGAACCGGCGTGCGACGATCTACTATTTGAAGAACGATTACGTTCGTTCGCTTGGAGACCTGCAGCAGGTGCTGACCCGCGAACCCCGCCATTTCGGCGCGCTGGCGGGCGTCGGCATGATCATGCAGGACATGGGCGACGACAAGCGTGCGCTCGACGCCTTCCGCAAGGCGCTGGCTGTCGATCCCTACCTCGAGAAGGTGCCGCAGATCGTCAAGCAGCTGACCGAAAAGGTCGAAGGCCGCGATATCTGATTGCGTGCGATTGATCGCGATCGTGGGGCGATGGCCGCGAATGGGCACGTTGCTCGCGAGCTTGATGCTTGCTCGCGGTCCGGTCCGGCGCAGGAGGCTAGTGCAAGAACTTGCCGCGGGACGCGGTATCCTGGGCTACGGCAGCATAGAATTGCTGAAGCTCCGCCTCCAGGTGCTCATTCACCAGCAACAGTGCCTTCAGGGCGCCGCGCAGGTCGCCATTGCAGCTCGCCACGATCTGATCGATGGCCGCATCGCTAGGGTCGGAAATCATGGTACTCCTCCGATTACTTCCCGTTGAACTCGTCATGCGGACGCCGGTTCCTGTGGATACCGTGTACAAACCAGGAAGCATTCCAATGGCGTCCCGGTTTCGATGAAGCCTCGCGTCTGATGGCGAAATTGCCACCGCCAATCTATGAAATGACTAATGACGCAGGTATGAACCCGCTATCCACAGGCTGGGCGCATTGTGGACAACTCCGCGCCGGGGCGCGAGCCGGATAATCGACAATTGGCTTTCCGAACAAGAGCATGCCCTGGCAGGGGGCACATCCGCGCGAAACCTGATTTCGGCTTCGTCGTAATTGTCAGGTGCCCAATCAGGTGCCTAAGACCTTTCGGATCCCCTCGATGTTGACCGCAATCATTGCGCTGGCGGCCGCAGGGCTGGCCCTGGCGCTGGTGACACAGCTCGGCGCCCTGCTGATCCAGCGGGCCTTCCCGCCGCAGGGGCGAATGATCGATGTGGCCGGGGCGCGGCTGCATGTGGTCGAACTCGGCCCGCGCGATGCGGTCGGGCCGCCGGTCGTGATGCTGCATGGTGCAAGCTCCAATCTCCGCGCGATGCAGCCGCTCGGCGATCGCGTTGCCAAAGCGCGCCGGGTGATCCTGATCGATCGGCCGGGTCACGGCTGGAGCACCCGCGCGCGCGTCGCGGATTCGACGCCCGCGATCCAGGCCCGGATGATCGTGGAGGCGCTGACCAGGCTCGGCGTCGAGCGGGCGATCGTGGTGGCGCATTCCTGGGCCGGCGCACTCGCCTTGCGCATTGCGCTGGATCATCCGGACCGCGTCGCCGGCCTCGTGCTGCTCGCCCCTGTCGCCTATCCGTGGCGCGGCGGCGCCGGACGCTACAATGATGCGATCTCGACACCTTTGATCGGACCATTGCTTGCGCACACGATCACGCTGCCGCTCGGTTTCCTCGTCGCCAATTCGGCTACGCGCGGCGTGTTCGCGCCGCAGCCGGTGCCGGCTGATTTCGTCCGCGACAGCCAGTCGTTGCTCCTGCTGCGTCCGCGCGAGTTCATCGCCAATGCGCGCGACCTCGTCACGCTGAAGGCGGCCGTTGTCGAACAGGCCCCGCGCTATGCCGAGATCAGGGCGCCGCTGTCAATCATTTCGGGCGACGTCGACAAGACGGTCTCGACCGGCATCCACTCGCGGCCGCTCGCCGCATCGGCGCCGAACGCGAAGCTGACCGTGCTGCCGGACACAGGCCACATGGTGCAGTACGTCGTGCCCGATCTCGTGGCGTCCGAGATCGAGACGATGGCCGGCCTGATGGTGCGGGACGCGGTGACGGCGCAATAGCTGCCGCGCCTTTGCGCCGCGCGAATGTGATCCGGCAAGGCTTGCGCCGCCGCGTGGCGCCGAACATCATGCAGCCCACGCGGTTTCGGATTGCAGCAAAGGACACCTCTCATGCGGATCGACAACATTGCCGACCTCATCGCTGAAACCCTTGCCCAGGCCGGCGTCAAACGCATCTACGGTGTCGTCGGCGACAGCCTCAACGGCCTGACCGAGGCGTTGCGCAAGCGCGGCACGATCGATTGGCTGCATGTGCGTCACGAGGAGGTGGCCGCGTTCGCCGCCGCCGCCGAATCCCAGATCACGGGCGCGCTCGCGGTGTGCGCGGGCTCTTGCGGTCCGGGCAATCTGCATCTCATCAACGGCCTGTTCGACGCGCATCGCAGCCGCACGCCGGTGCTGGCGATCGCGGCGCAGATCCCGTCGGCCGAGATCGGCGGCGGATATTTCCAGGAGACGCATCCGCAGGACCTGTTTCGCGAATGCAGCCATTATTGCGAACTGGTGTCGGATCCGGCGCAACTGCCCTACATGCTGGAGAACGCGATCCGCGCCGCGGTCGGCAAGCGCGGCGTCGCCGTATTGGTGCTGCCGGGCGACGTCGCGATGCGGACGGCGCCGAAGCGCGACATCGCGCCGAATGCCGGCTTGCTGCCGCCGGCGCCGGTGGTGCGTCCGGCCGACACCGAGTTGAACGCGCTGGCGGCACTGCTCAACGGCGCGCGACGTGTCACGCTGTTCTGCGGCCGCGGCTGCGCCGGCGCGCATGACGGCTTGATCAAGCTTGCCGAGACGCTGAAGAGCCCGATCGTGCACGCGCTCGGCGGCAAGGAATATGTCGAATACGACAACCCCTACGACGTCGGCATGACCGGCTTCATCGGCTTTTCCTCCGGCTATGCCGCCATGCACGGCTGCGACGTGCTGCTGATGCTGGGCACCGATTTTCCCTACAAGCAGTTCTTCCCGACCGGCATCAACATCGCGCAGGTCGATATCCGCCCCGAAAATCTCGGCCGCCGCTGCAAGCTCGATCTCGGCATCGTCGGCGAGGTCGGCGAGACCATCGCCGCGCTGCTGCCGAAGCTCCATGTGAAGACCGACCGCAAGCATCTCGATGCCAGCCTCGCGCATTACAAGGACGCCCGCGCCGGGCTCGACGATCTCGCCCGCGGCAAGCCGGGCCAGAAGCCGATCCATCCGCAATATCTGGCGCGCCTGCTCAGCGAGCAGGCGAGCGAGGATGCGGTGTTCACCGCCGACGTCGGCACGCCGACGATCTGGGCCGCGCGTTATCTGAAAATGAACGGCCGCCGCCGTCTGGTGGGCTCCTGGGTCCATGGCTCGATGGCCAATGCGATGGCGCATGCGATCGGCGCGCAGGCGGCGCAGCCCGGACGGCAGGTGGTGTCGATGTCCGGCGATGGCGGCTTCGCCATGCTGATGGGCGATTTGATCACGCTGACCCAGGCCAAGCTGCCGGTGAAGGTCGTGATCTTCAACAACAGCGTGCTCGGCTTCGTCGCGCTGGAGATGAAGGCCGCCGGCTTCATCGAGACCGGGGTCGATCTGAAGAATCCCGATTTCGCGGCGATGGCCCGCGCCATGGGCATTCACGGCGTCAGGGTGGAGGATCCCGGCGAGCTCGAGGGTGCGATCCGCGACGTGCTCGCGCATGACGGCCCGGCCGTGCTCGACGTCGTGACCGCGACGCAGGAGCTGTCGATGCCGCCGACCATTACGCTGGAGCAGGTGAAGGGATTCAGCCTGTGGGTGCTGCGCGCGGTGATGAGCGGCCGCGGCGACGAGGTGGTCGATCTCGCCAAGACCAATCTGTTGCCGCGCTGAAAGGGGATGGCGTTCCGAAGAAAGGCCATCCCCGTTCTAACGTCCGCCCCGGCATAGGCGCCGGGCGGACGGCGCGACCGATACCGCCGATTACTTCTGCTTGCCGTCCTTGTCGAACGAGGAGACGTAGGCCCAGAGGTTGTTGGCCTCGTTCTCGTTCTTGATGCCGGCGAATGCCATCTTGGTGCCGGGGATCTTGGCCTTCGGGTCCTTGATGTATTCGAGGAAGGTTTCCTTGTTCCAGGTGATGCCGGAATTCTTGTTGGCATCGGAATAATTGTAGTCGGGCGCGGAGCCGGAATGGCGGCCGTCGAGGCCGTTGAGCTCGGGGCCGACCTTGTTCTTGGCGCCTTCGCCGATTGCGTGGCAGGCGAGGCATTTATTGAACGAGGTCTTGCCGGCGGCGGCATCCTGCGCCAGCGCGGAGGATGCGGAAGCCAGCGATGTGACGACCGCCAGCGCGCTCAAGGTCTTTAGGTTCATGGGGTTCTCTTCGTTTCGTCCCGGGAGGTAGTGATCGTTTGTGGCATGTCCGGCTTGGACAGGACAAGCCACGAAACTTTGACAGGTTTCGCGGCCGCCCGCTTGTCCGAGAGAGAACTCGCCATTGCGGGGTGGGGCAATCCGACCTTCGGCCGGTGCACTGAAACAGGTGCAGACGTGATTGATTTGTCGTAACAAATCGGCGAAGGGCAAAAGCCCAGCCGAGGGAACAACGATGTCCATCATGATGCCGGCGGCCGACCAGGCCGTCCTCGCTCGCCGCGCCGAAATCGTGGCCGCCTTGCGCGCAATCGTCCCGGGCGAGGGCGTGATCGACAGCGCCGCCGAGATGCTGGCCTATGAATCCGACGGCCTGACCGCCTATCGGCAGCCGCCGATGGTCGTGGTGCTGCCCGATACCACCGAGCAGGTGTCGAAGGTGCTCAAATATTGCCAGGGCCAGGGCATCAAGGTGGTGCCGCGCGGCTCCGGCACCTCGCTGTCCGGCGGCGCGCTGCCGCTTGCCGACGGCGTGCTGCTCGGGCTCGGCAAGTTCAAGCGGATTCGCGAGATCGACTTCGACAACCGCGTCGTGGTCACCGAGCCCGGCGTCACCAACCTCGCGATCAGCCAGGCGGTCGCGCATGCCGGCTTTTATTACGCGCCCGATCCGTCGTCGCAGATCGCCTGCTCGATCGGCGGCAATGTCGCGGAAAATTCCGGCGGCGTGCACTGCCTGAAATACGGCATGACCACCAACAACGTGCTCGGCTGCGAGATCGTGCTGATGAGTGGCGAGATCCTGCGCATCGGCGGCAAGTCGGCCGAGAATGCCGGCTATGATTTGATGGGAATCATCACCGGCTCGGAAGGGTTGCTCGGCGTCATCACCGAGATCACCGTGCGCATCCTGCAGAAGCCGGAGACGGCGCGTGCGCTGATGGTCGGCTTCGCCGAGGTCGAGGCGGCCGGCGAATGCGTCGCGCGGATCATCGGCGCCGGCATCATCCCGGGCGGCATGGAGATGATGGACAAGCCCGCGATCCACGCCGCGGAGGCGTTCGTTCACGCCGGTTATCCGCTGGACGTCGAGGCGCTGTTGATCATCGAGCTCGACGGCCCCCAGGTCGAGGTCGACGAGCTGATCAAGCGGGTCGAGGCGATCGCGCAAGGCTGCGGCTCGACCTCCTGCCAGATCTCGACCTCGGAGGCCGAGCGCAATCTGTTCTGGGCCGGCCGCAAGGCGGCGTTCCCCGCGGTCGGGCGCATCTCGCCGGACTACCTCTGCATGGACGGCACCATCCCGCGCGGCGCCTTGCCGAAGGCCCTGGCGCGGATCCGCGACCTCTCGGAGAAATACGGCCTCGGCGTCGCCAACGTGTTCCACGCCGGCGACGGCAATCTGCACCCCTTGATTCTCTACGATGCCAACAAGCCGGGCGAGATCGAAAAGGCGGAGGCGTTCGGCGCCGACATCCTGCGCTGCTGCGTCGAGCTCGGCGGCGTGCTCACCGGCGAGCACGGCGTCGGCATCGAGAAGCGCGACCTGATGCCGGACATGTTCACCGAGATCGACCTCAACCAGCAGCAGCGGCTGAAATGCGCCTTCGATGCGGAGGGTCTGCTCAACCCCGGCAAGGTGTTTCCGACCCTGCACCGCTGCGCCGAGCTCGGCCGTGTCCATGTCCACGCCGGCAAGCTGGCCTTCCCGGATATCCCGCGGTTCTAGTGTCCCGAATCCGAAGTTCGCATCATTTGCCGCACCTTCGGAGCGAACTTCGGATTCGATAAGGACACTAGCAAACTTCTGATTCTAGTGTGCTTTGTGAATGCGAAGTTCGTGAAAGTGGCTGCCGCGAAATCGCACGAACTTCGCCTTCAGCACACTAGAGCATGATCCGGAAAAGTGCGAAGCGGTTTTCCCTCGCGACAAACGCGGAACGCGTTTGCGCGGAGATCATGGTCAAACAAAGAGCTAAAGCGCGATGACGATTCAACCCAATCTCATCGCGCTTTAGTACCGTCTGAGCAGCCCCGACGCCGCGCCGCTATCGCCATAGGCGGCGCAGGCCCCTTCCGGGTCTCTGATCAACGCCGCCCGGACTCGCTTGAAGGTCTTGCCGACCGCTTCGGACACCTCGGGGCGGAATTTGCGCGGATCGTAGTCATTGCCGTCGTGAGCCTTGATGGCCGCGTCGAACGCATTGATCATGGCCATCGCGGCGTCGGGGCTGCCGAGAAGTCTGGCGCCCGTTTGAACGCCGCCGGCACCATTGGCCTCATAGCCGGTGCATCGTTGTTCGAGCACCGCGGCTGCGGTCGCGAGCTGGTCGAGGAACGTCGCCTCGGCGTCGGTGAGCATGGCAGCACCCGCCTGTCCCGGCGCGATGATCGCGAGCAGCGCGATGGCTGTCAGTTTGATGTGCATCGTGGTGGTTTCTCCCGGCGGAGCCGCGATCAAATCAATGGTTGCCGAATGACGATAACAAGTCTGCTTCCAGGGCATCAGGAGCCACGTCAGCTATTGGCCCCGAGGCTAACATGCGTGAACGTGCGCCCAGAGCCACCAACGCGCGAGGGCCGGTCGATACAATTCGACAGATCGCCCTAGCCGGCCGATAACCTTAACCGATCCTTGCGCGGTGGCCGGCGCCCGTGCGTCGCTGCAATTACAGCGCGGACCCATTTACACGGCCTTAGACTGTTGCTCGGTATTTTCCGCAGATGCACGTCTTCGGGAGCACATCGATGCCCAGCCTGGCCGATCAGCTGGCGCTTTCGCGCAATCGGCCCGCGGGTTTCGACTACATGCGGATCGCGCTGGCGGCGTCGATCATTGGCCTGCACAGCACGAACGTGACGCTCGGGCTCGGCCGCGCGCTGGAAATCCAGAGCACGCTGCGCATCGGCGTCGCGATGATCCTTGCGCTGTTCTTTGCGTTGAGCGGCTTCCTGGTGACCGCAAGCCTGCTCCGGTGCAAGAGCCTGATTTCCTTCCTCGGCCTGCGCGTGCTGCGGATCGGACCGGCGCTCGCGGTCGAAACCACGCTATCGGCAATCATCATCGGTTCGGTCTTCACCGCGCTGCCGTTGGCGCAATATGTCGCCGATCCGAAATTCCACGCCTATTTTCTCAATATCGTCGGCGACATCCATTACGAGCTGCCGGGCGTATTCCTGCACAATCCGCTGCCCGATCTGGTGAACGCCCAGCTCTGGACCGTGCCGTACGAGCTGTGGTGCTACGTCATCCTGGCGCTGCTCGCCGTGCTCACGATTTGCTTCAACCGGCTGGCGTTCCTCGGGTTCATGGTGATCGCCCAGATCGGGCTCATCGTCTACGACATCTGGCGCTGGGACGAGGTGCCGATCCAGCTTCGCCCGCACCTTCTGGTGTTCTGCTTCCTTGCCGGCGTCGGCTGCTACCTCTGGCGCGACAAGGTGCCGTTCAACCGCACGCTGTGCCTGCTGGCGCTGGTGCTGTGCGCCGCCGGCATGGCGACCGGGCGCGGTGACGCGCTGGCTCCCGCGCCGGCCGCCTATGTCGCATGCTATCTCGGCCTGATGAATCCGCGGCGGAGCTGGATCGTGTCGTCAGGCGATTACTCCTACGGGCTTTATCTCTACGGTTTCGTCATCCAGCAATGCGTCGCCACCTTCGGCCCGCCGGTCCAGCACTGGTATCTGAACCTCCTGATCAGCCTGCCGCTCGCCTTCGGCGTCGCCGTCGTGTCCTGGCATCTCGTCGAGAAACGCGCGCTTCGGCTCCGAACCCAGGTCGAGAGCCTCGAGGCGGCGGTGCTGTCGCGGATCTCGATCGTCGGCTTCTGGCGCAGGCCGCCCGAGCGGGCCGGCTTGCGCGCAACGCTCGGCAACAGCGGCGCGTCGATCTGACCCGCGCCGGCGGGAAGGACGAGCTTCGGTTCTGATTGAATCAGAACCGAAGCTCTCGCTTCTTGTTTTGACGCGTTTTCTTCACGCGAACCGGGTCCACTTCGCTCGAAAACGCTCTAGCATCCTCCCCGCCGCGCTTTTCTTCACAGCAGCGCGTATTGCGACCGCTCGCGCTTGGCGAGCAGCGGCAGCGCCTGCTCCGCGATGTAGGTTTTGAAAGCCGCGCTGTCCTGGTGTGCCTTGAACGCGGCTTCGTCCTGGAACAATTCGTAGAACAGGAATTGCGCCGGATTATCCTTGCCGCGGCCGATCAGGAACAGCTTGGTGCCGGGGTCCTTCTGCGCCTCGGGCAGGAAGCCGTCGAGGATTTCCGCGACCTTATCGGCCTGTCCCTCCTTGGCTTCCCATTGCGCCACAACCAGAAGGCCTGACGTGTTGATCGCGTCGCTGATGGTTCTCGTGCTCATCGCGTAGTGCTTCATTGGCATTCCTCCGTTGCTGTGCTCCGATCGAGCTTGCGATCCGGCCCAGGGCGAGACGCCGGCGATCGCCATGATCGCGAACGAGCCGATGGCCGATCGTCGGGTGAGGATCATCGTCGTGGTCGAAACTTCCGAACGTTTCATGTTCGCCTCCAGATGATTCGCGCCAAGCGTCCTGCCGGCCGAACCGCAACGCGAGAGATAGTCGATCGTTCGGCGTCCCAGTTCGGTGATGGTCGAATTGTCGATGTCGTGAACATTTCGATCATGATCGAAGCGTTGCAGCGGCATGACGTGCGACAAGCGCAAGAGGCATATTTCGATCGATGCGGAGCCGGCCATGCAGACCATCGCACCGGAGCTTGCCGAACTCGCCGGGCTGATCGCCGATCCCGGCCGTGCTAGCTCCTGTCGCGGCTGATGGACGGACGCCCGCAGACTGCGAGCGAACTGGCGCTGGTCGCGGGCGTGACGCCCCAGACCGCGAGCTGGCACCTTTCGCGCATGGTCGAGCGGGCGCTGCTCAAGGTCGAGCGGCGTGGTCCGCGCCGCTTCTACCGGCTGGCTACGCCGCTGGTTGCGCAGATGCTCGAGGGCATGATGACGGTTGCCGCGATCGATCCGCAGCCGTCCCGGCCGCCGCCGCGCATCGATCCCGAGATGCGCCGGGCTCGGACCTGCTACGACCACCTTGCCGGCGAGCTCGGCGTCGCCGTCACCGACGCGATGCGGGATCGCGGCCATCTCAATCTCGACCATGAGGCCGGCGAGCTGACTGCTTGCGGCCGTGCTTTTCTCGGCGATCTCGGCATCGACCTGCGTTCGCCGGCGCGGAGCCGGCGGATCTTGTGCCGGCCCTGTCTCGACTGGAGCGAGCGGCGTCCGCATCTGGCCGGGCGGGCGGGGGCTGCGGTTGCCGACCTTGCATTGCAACGGGACTGGATCCGGCGCCGGCCGCAGGGCCGCTCCGTCGAAATCACCGACGCCGGACTCCTCGCATTCAGAAATTTGTTCGGCGCGCGCATTTGATTTCGGAGCCGAATTTGGCTACCGGCTATGGCGTGGATACGCTCAAGGTCAGAGACGCAAAAGACGTCGAGGAAGTGGTGCGCGCGGCGGTCGCCAGCGAGCAGCCGCTTGAGGTCATTGGACATGGATCGAAGCGCGCCATCGGCCATCCGATGGCGACCAATGCGCTGCTCGACGTCTCGGCGCTGAATGCGGTCACCTCCTATGAGCCGAACGAGCTGATCATCACCGTGCAGGCCGGCGCGCCGCTCGCCGACGTGCAATCCCTGATCGACGCCAAGAACCAGCAATTCGCCTTCGAGCCGATGGACACCTCGGTGCTGCTCGGCACCGCGGGCGCCGGCACGATCGGAGGCATGATCGGCGCCGGACTGGCTGGTCCCCGCCGCATCAAGGCCGGCGGTATCAGGGATCATCTGCTTGGGGCGCACGCGGTGTCCGGGTTCGGTGACAGCTTCAAGACCGGCGGGCGGGTGGTGAAGAACGTCACCGGCTACGATCTCTGCAAGCTGCTGACCGGCTCCTGGGGCACGCTCGCGGTCATGACCGAGGTCACGCTTAAGGTCATGCCGAAGCCGGAAGCCGAGCGGACGCTGCTGCTGCGCGGGCTCGACGACGTCACCGCCAACAAGGCGATGACGGCGGCGCTGGGTTCGCCCTTCGACGTCTCCGGCGCCGCGCATCTGCCGGGTTCGGCGTTGCGGACCGGGGGCGGCGCGCTGGCCGGCCTTGCAGCCTCAGGCCAGCCGGTCACGCTGGTGCGGCTCGAGGGGATTTCGGCGTCGGCGGCACATCGGGCGGCCTCGCTGAGCCAGACGCTCTCGTCCTATGGAACGGTCGACAGCCTCGCCGACGACGGGTCGGCCGCAATCTGGAGTGCGCTGCGCGACGTGGTGCCGTTCGCGGCGAACGGCGCGCTCGGGGCCTGGCCGGTGTGGCGTATCGTTTGCCCGCCGGCCTCTGGCGGCGCGCTGGGCCAGGCGTTGTCGCGCGCCACCGGCGGCGACGTGATCTACGACTGGGGCGGGGGGCTGATCTGGGCCGCGGTGCCGCCGGGCGCCGACGCCCAGGCCACGCTGGTCCGCGGCCAGGTCGAGGCGATTGGCGGACACGCCACCCTGATCCGCGCCACCGAGGATGTGCGCCGGGCGGTCGATGTGTTCCAGCCGCAGGCGGCCGGGCTTGCCGCGCTCGGTGAACGGGTCCGGGCGAGCTTCGATCCGAGGTCCGTCCTCAACCGCGGCCGGATGATGCGAGGCGGGGCTGCATGAAGACCGAGTTTTCCCTGGCGCAGCTCGCCGATCCCGACATCAAGGAAGCCGACAAGATCCTGCGCGCCTGCGTGCATTGCGGCTTCTGCACCGCGACCTGCCCGACCTATGTGCTGCTCGGCGACGAGCTCGATAGCCCGCGCGGCCGCATCTACCTGATCAAGGAGATGCTGGAGAAAGACAAGCCGCCGACGGCCGACGTGGTCAAGCATATCGACCGCTGCCTGTCGTGCCTCGCCTGCATGACCACCTGTCCGTCGGGCGTGAACTACATGCACCTCGTCGACCAGGCCCGGGTCCGGATCGAGCGGGATTACCAGAGACCGCTGACCGAGCGGCTGCTGCGGTGGGTACTCGCCCTCGTGCTGCCGCGGCCGGGCCTATTCCGGATCAGCATGATCCTGGCCGGGCTCGCCCGTCCGTTCGCCGCATTGCTGCCGACGCCATCGGTCGGTGCGTCGAGCCCGGGTCTGCTGCGGCGGATCAAGGCGATGCTGGCGCTCGCGCCGCGCGGCCTGCCGCAACCGGGGCCGGCTGCGGGAACCGTGTTTGCGCCGATCGGCCGGCGGCGCGGCCGGGTCGCGCTGCTGCAGGGCTGCGCCCAGCAGGTGCTGGCGCCACGCATCAATCAGGCCGCGATCAATGTCCTGACCAGGCACGGCGTCGAGGTGGTGCTGGTCAAGGACGAGCAATGCTGCGGCGCGTTGACCCATCACATGGGACAGGACGGCGACGCGCTGGCGCGCGCGCGGGCCAACATCACGGTGTGGCAAAGGGAAGCGGACCAGAACGGGCTCGACGCCATCCTGGTGACGACCTCGGGCTGTGGGACAGTTGTCAAAGACTACGGCTACCTGCTGCGCGAGGACAAAACATTCGCGGAGCCGGCCAAGCGAATCTCGGCGCTGGCAAAGGATATCACCGAGTATCTCGCTGGCCTCGAGCTCGCGCCTTCAATACAGAAAGGCGACGTCACCGTCGCCTATCACTCCGCTTGTTCGTTGCAGCATGGACAGAAAATCACTCAACTTCCGAAAGAATTGCTTTCCAAGAATGGATTCGTGGTGAAAGATGTGCCCGAGAGCCATTTGTGTTGCGGTTCGGCGGGGACCTACAACATTCTCCAGCCCGACATTGCGAGCAGATTGCGCGATCGGAAGGTCGCCAATATTGCGCTTGTCAAACCGGACATGATCGCTGCGGGCAATATTGGCTGCATGGTTCAGATTGCCGGCGGTACGTCAGTTCCTGTGGTGCACACGATTGAGCTTCTCGATTGGGCGACAGGAGGTCCCCGGCCAGGATTGAATTGATCGACTGCCACTCGAGCATGATCCGGACCTCAGCCTTGCCCTGACGCAACGTGAAGGACCGGCGCTTCCTTGCCACAGACGCGAAGCGATCGCGCGGCCATCATGCCCGACAAGCGAAGTGGAGGGTGCCTCTCTTCGAGGTGCAGCCAACGTCCGGCAAGCGATCACTTCAATACGCCCGGTGGACTCAGATAGCGGCAACAGGAGGACCACGATGGCGAAGTCGAAGAAGGCGAAGAAAAGCAAGAAGGCCAAAAAGGCCAAGAAGGTGGTAGCGGCGAAGAAGAGGTCCGCGAAGAAGTCGGCCAAGAAGGCTGCGAAGAAATCCGCCAAGAAGGCTGCAAAGAAATCGGCGAAGAAGTCGGCCAAGAAAGCTGCAAAGAAAACGGCAAAGAAAGCCGCCAAGAAGGCTGCGCCGAAGAAGGCTGCGAAGAAAGCCGCTGCCAAGAAGAGCGCGCCGAAGAAGGCCGCTGCTCCGAAGAAGGCTGCCGCGCCGAAGCCGGCCGCTCCGGTCGCAGCACCTCCGGCGCCCGAGCCGCAGCCGGCGCCGAGCTGGGCCACACCGAGCCACGAACCGGCGCCGGGCTGGATTGCCGGGTCGGCCGACGGGGGCGAGCACCACTAGAGCGTTTTCGAGCGAAGTGGGCACCGGTTCGCGTGAAGAAAACGCGTCAAAACAAGAATCTAGAGCTTCGGTTCTGATTCAATCAGAACCAAAAATGCTCTAGGCCGCTGCCACATTGCCGAGGTTCAACTGATCGAAGCCGCAGCGCGCCACGCTGCGGCTTCTTCCGTAGGTGCGACGATAATCCGTGCTTTTACGGGCACGGCGATTCGCGCCGATGCTCTCCCGCCGAGCCGGCTGTTGCCGTTTCCCGGTCCGGATGGACACGTTCAACCGGTGCGAGAGCAGCGGTATTGTGGTGCAAATGCAACACCGGCAAGTCAACATGCGGCAAGATGGCTAGAACGCCTAAAAAGGCGGCACATGCATGTCTTTTTGGCTTCACGGTACCGTGCATGAGCCTCAGATTGGCCACACGCGATTTAGTTGCAGTCCGTTATCGCGCGCCCTGGGGGGCCACCGGAGCTGGGCTGTCTGAACAGGTAGATGGGGATCGTCATGAAGAAACTGGCTTTGTTAGCAACGGCGCTAGCAATGATTTCGAGCTCGGCAATGGCAGCTGACATGGCGGTGAAGGCCGTCAAGGCGCCGCCGCCGGCTCCCTTCGATCCTTGGGACATCGCCTTTGGCGCCGGCATCATGAGCGACTACATCTTCCGCGGCGTCACCCAGTCCAACCACAATCCGTCGGTCACCGCCTATTTCGAGCCGCGCTACAACGTCAGCAAGGACCTGCAGCTCTACGTCGGTACGTCGACCGAAAGCATCTCCTTCGCCAACCGCGCCGCGGCTGAAGTCGACGTCTACGGCGGTATCCGCCCGACCTTCGGCGCCTTCGCCTTCGACATCGGTGTCTGGGGTTACCTGTATCCGGGCGGGACCTGCTACTACGGCGGCGGTGCGGTGGCCGACTTCGCCGGCAATCCGCTGAGCGCCGACTGCCAGGCCAACACCCTCACCAACCTCGCCGTCATGAAGAAGGACGTCTCGTTCTTCGAAGTCTATGGCAAGGCGACCTGGACCATCAACGACAACTGGGCGTTCACCATCAACGAATACTACTCGCCGAACTTCCTCAACACCGGCGCCTGGGGCAACTACTCCTCGATCATCGGCAAGTACACTGCGCCGAGCACCGTGTTCGGCAGCAGCGGCGTCGGCATGTACGTGTCGGGTGAGTTCGGCCGGCAGTGGCTCGGCACCTCCGACAGCTTCTACGGCGTCCCGGCGTTTCCGAACGGCATCAAGTATGCCGACTACAACACCTGGAACATCGGCATCGGCTTCACCTACAAGGTGTTCACGCTCGATCTGCGCTACTCCGACACCGACATGTCGAAGGGTGATTGCAGCGCCTTCACCAGCGACTTCACCGCGGGCGGAACCACTGCCGTCACCCCGATCAATCCGGGTGGCACGAGCTCCAACTGGTGCGGCGCGGCCGGCATCGCCAAGCTCTCGGTCGACCTGACCGCGATGTCCAACCTGAAGTAATCTCTCCTCCGGGGATCGAGGGGCGGCAGAGCAATCTGCCGCCCTTTTGTTTTTGGCCGGCCAGGTCTGATCGGCACAAGGCGGACAATAGCTAAAGGCGCTCGCGAGACCTGTGGGCTGCCCCCGCCGGGGTCAGCGGCAAGCCGTGGCCGCGGCTGACCCCTAATGCCGTTTACGACGCGGCGACCTTGACCGCGTCGCGCAGGATGAAGCGGTCGCCGTCGCGGACCAGCGTGACATTGCGCTGATGGAAGGTGTCGAGCGTCGAGCGGTGGCCGATCGAAACCACCGTGGTGCCGGGCAACCTTTCGGCAATCAGCCTGTACAGCGCAGCTTCCGCCGGCTCGTCGAGCGAGGCCGTCGCCTCGTCCAGGAACAGGAATTGCGGCGCATGCAGCAGCGCCCGTGCGATGCCGAGCCGCTGCTGCTCGCCGAGCGACAGCATCCGGTTCCAGTGCGCCTGTTCCTCGAGCCGCGACGCAAGCTGCGGCAGCCCGACGGCGGTGAGAACCTCGCGGACCCGTCCCGCATCGAATTGCCTGGCCTCGCCCGGATAGACGACGGCGTCATGCAGCGAGCCGATCGGCAGATAGGGACGTTGCGGCAGCATCATCAGGCTGGCATTGGCCGGGATCTCGACCGCGCCGTCGCCGAACGGCCAGATGCCGGCGATCGCGCGGAATAGCGTCGACTTGCCGGCGCCGGAGGGGCCGGTCATCAGCGTGCGCTCGCCCTTGCGGAAGCCGAACCGGTCCGCGTTCAGCAGCGGCGTGCCGTCCGGCAGCCGCAGCACTAGGTTTTCTAGGCTGACGGCGCCGTCGCCCGGCGTCGCCGTGACATGAATTCGGTCGTCGCGCTTGGCGAGGTTTGATGCCGCCGCGATCCCTGCCTCGAATCCATCGAGCCGGTTCACCACGGCCTGCCATTCGGCCAGTTGACGATAGATGCTGACGAAGTACGAGAACGCGCCCTGGACGTTCGAAAACGCCGATGCGGTCTGCATCATGCCGCCGAGCTGGATCTTTTGCGCAAAGTAGGCCGGCGCCACCAGCACATAAGGGAAGATCACCGAGGCCTGATTATAGCTCGCCGTGAACGCGGTGATCTTCTTGGTCCGGTTCATGAGGGCGATCCAGTTCTCCACCACGCGTCCGAAGCGAACGCGCAGGCGCTCGCGCTCGGCCGGTTCGCCCTGCAGCAGCGCGATCTGCTCGGAGTTTTCCCGCACGCGCACCAGGTTGAAGCGGAAATCGGCTTCATATTGCTGCTGCTTGAAATCGATGCCGACCAGCGGCCAGCCGATCAGATGGGTCAGCACGGTGCCGAGCACCGAGTAGATCAGCGCGCACCAGACAAGGTAGCCGGGAATTGAATATTCCGTGCCGAACAAATGCAGCGGCGCCTCATTGGAAAGGCCCCACAGCAGGGTGAGAAAGGACGCCAGCGTGACGACCGAGCTCAACAGGCCGAGGCCGAGCGTGAGCGTGCGATCGACGAACAGCTTGACGTCGTCGGTCATGCGCTGGTCGGGGTTGTCGGCAGCGTCGCCCTGGAGCTGCATCCTGTAGTGATTGGCCTGATGCAGCCAGTCCCCAAGATAGTGTGTGGTCATCCATTGCCGCCAGCGGATCTGCAGCCATTGATTGAGGTAGAGCTGGTAGACCGCCAGCAGGATGAAGAACGCGACGACGACGCAGAAATAGATGATCTCGCTGACGAAGGAATCCCAATTGCGTTCCTGCAGCGCGTTGTAGAAGCGGTTGTTCCACTGCGTGATCAGAACGTTGATGCCCACGATCGCCAGTTCGATCGCGATGACCGCCGCAAGCAGCCCCCGGCCGGCCCATTTGTCCTCGGAGTTGAAATAAGGCGAGGCGATGCGCCACACCGTCGCGAGCGTCGAGCGAATGTTGTTCACAGATTATCGTCTCCGGGGAAGGGGCCGCAAAGGCCTGAAGAATCGGGACAATCGGGGTAGTCCTCGACTAAAGTCGTAGTTCTGGCATGCAAGCGTTGGCTTGTCCCGGCAATCGAGTCAATCCTAGCATGAGGACAACGGCGAGGGGCGGGGGACCTTCGATTTTTCGCGAGGATGTGAGCGATCCTTACCGATCGTTCATTCGCGAGCCGGGGCTGCAGATTTTCCGACGGACTCCCGCAATCGCACCAGTCGCGCCTGCCCACATGCAGGCCGGCGCGCTGCATAATAATGTGGGAAGGATCCCGAGATGAACACCTGGAATCAAATCTACAACCCGCTGGGCAATGCGGCGCTGTCGACGGTCGCGGCCGCCATTCCCGTGGTCACGCTGCTGGTGCTGATCGCCAGCGGCAAGGTGAAGGCGCACATTGCGGCCATCATCGCCGTGATCGTGACCAACCTGATCACGATCTTCGTCTTCACCATGCCGGCCAACATGTCGATCCGCGCCACCCTGCTCGGCGTGATCACCGGGTTCTTCCCGATCGGCTGGATCGTGCTCAACGTCATCTTCCTCTACCAGGTCACGGTGAGGTGCGGGAAGTTCGAGCTGCTCAAGCGCGCGGTCGGCGGCGTCACCGAGGACCGGCGGTTGCAGCTGCTGTTGATCGCGTTCTCGTTCGGCGCCTTCTTCGAGGGCGCCTCCGGGTTCGGCACGCCGGTCGCGATCACCGGCGCGGTGCTGATCGGGCTCGGCTTCTCGCCGCTCGCTGCGTCCGGCCTGTCGCTGATCGCCAACACGGCACCCGTTGCCTACGGTGCGCTCGGCACGCCGATCCAGGGCCTCGCCTCGGTCACCGGGCTCGACCCCTACATCCTCGGCGCGATGGTCGGCCGGCAGCTGCCGCTGTTCTCGCTGATCGTGCCGTTCTGGGTGGTGTGGGCGTTTGCCGGCTGGCGCGGCATGAAGGAGGTATGGCCAGCGATCCTGGTCACCGGCGTGTCGTTTGCGGTCCCGCAATTCGTGATCTCGAACTACATCAATCCCTGGATTGTCGACATCGGCGCCTCGCTGATTTCGATGGGCGCCCTGATCTTGTTCCTGAAGGTCTGGCAGCCGCGGCAGCTCTGGCTGTCGCCGGCGCTGCGCGGCCGCGATGAATCGGCGGCGACGATGGCCGCCGCACCTCCGCTCGACAAGACGCCGCTGACCCAGGGCGAAATGTGGAGCGCGCTGCTGCCGTGGATCATCGTCTGCATCCTGATGCTGATCTGGGGCAACGGTGCCTTCAAGGCCTGGGCGAACGCCAACTTCGTCTGGAACTATCCGGTCCCCGAGCTCGACAAGCTGATCTTCAAGGTGCCGCCGGTGGCCGCCAAGCCGACGCCGGAAGGCGCCGTGTTCGGCTTCACCTACCTGTCGTTCACCGGCACCGGCATGCTGATCGCCGCGATCATCTCGGGTCTGTTGATGGGCTTCTCGCCGCTCAAGCTGATCGCCGAGTATGGCCGCACCATCCGCATCTGCGCGATCTCGCTGATCACGATCTCGGCGATGCTGGCGATCGGCACGCTGACCCGGCTGTCCGGCGTCGACGCCACGCTCGGCCTCGCCTTCGCGGCGACCGGCGTGCTCTATCCCTTCTTCGGCACCTTGCTCGGCTGGCTGGGCGTGGCGCTGACCGGATCGGATACCGCGTCGAACGTGCTGTTCGGCAATCTGCAGAAGATCACCTCCGAGCAGCTCGGCCTGTCGCCGATCCTGATGGCGGCGGCGAACTCCTCGGGCGGCGTGATGGGCAAGATGATCGACGCGCAATCGATCGTGGTCGCCTCGACCGCGACCAACTGGTACGGCCACGAGGGCTCGATCCTGCGCTACGTGTTCCTGCACTCGATCGTGCTGGCGTGTCTGGTCGGTCTGTTCGTGACCCTGCAGGCCTATGTCTATCCGTTCACGATGCTGGTGCTGAAATAGCGCCACGACGCATTTGGCGAACCAGGAATCCCCGCGAGCGGACAGCTCGCGGGGATTTGCTTTTCAAGCACATTTTCCGGCGTTGCCAATCTGGCCAATCGCGTTCTGCTCCCATAGAAGGGGCCCGCAGTTGCGCGTCGCATTTCGAGGATTGGCATGGTTTCGATGAGGCGAGGTTTGAACGGCGGCATCGCCGCGTTGGCGCTGGTTGCCGCGGCTCTCGGCGCGGGGCCGGCGCGGGCCGAGGAGGAGTTCCCGTTCGGCTTCGTGATGACGCTCGACGCCGCGCGCATGCCGGGCTCCAAGCGGATTCCCTCGATCGAGGTCGGCGACAATGGCGAGGTGATCCTCGAGCTGTGGTGCGACGGCGGCAAGGGCCAGTTCTCGGTGGCCGGCAATACCATCGTCTTCGTTCCCGGCGCGATGGAGAACCGCACCTGCACGCCGGAGCGGGCGCAGGCCGACAAGGATCTGCTGGCGGCGCTCGGCGACATGACGGGCTGGCGGCGGCACGGTGACGAGGTGACCTTCACCGGCAGCAAGTCGCTACGTTTCGTGATCAACAGCAACTAAAGCGTTATCGAGCGAAGCGGGCGGCAGTTCGCGTCAAGGAAACGCGTCAAGACAAAACGCTCAAGGCGTTGCGATCAGTCCGCTTGCGGTGGCGACGATCCAGCGGTTGCCCCAGCGCACGATGGAATCGACCCGTCCGAGGCCGGGCACGACATCGCCGCGCGCGGCCATCTTGACGCCCTCGGGCCCCTCGAGCACGGCGGTGCCGTCGCGGACTTCGACCACCGACCATCCGGGAATGGTGCTCGGCCGCGTCTCCGGCGCCGCCGCCGGCTGCTTCGGCCCCAATGCGGTGGCCTGTGCATTCAAGGTCGTCGGCGCGGCGCCCAAGGCGAGCGGGCGCGGGCTGGCCGGTGTGGTTTTGGGAATGCTGCCGGTGACGACGGGGTCGGCGTTGGACGCGGCCCGGCGCGGGCCCTCGTTCTTTCGGCTCGGCGCCACCTCCGCAATGTGCGGGGCCGGCGCTTCCTTCTGGGCCACCGGCACCGGGGCGGGAGCTGCAAGGTCGTGCCAGTTGGCTCCGCCGGTCCATCCCAGCACGAAGCTTGCGGCGAGTGCGGTCGCTGCCAAGAGCGCGGTGCCGATGCGGTCGGCAAACGGCTCCCGCAGCAGCAGGGCGGCGTCGTGGTTCTCGCCGGTGACATCCCAGAGGTCCGCCGTCTGTGCCGGCGAATGACCCTCCGTCACATCTGTCGGCCAGATGCTCGCAGCGTTGATCGGCTCGCGGTCTTGCATGGCGTGACCTGTGTTCGATGGCGCGAAGCATGATCCTCGAAACTAAATCGAGCCTTAATTTTCGGTGACCGAACTGCGGCGGCACGAAGTCTTTTGGTCGCAGGCCCCGTAGATGCCCGGGTATCTTCCGCATACAGCGGTCGTTTCCGGACGTCGTCTCCGCAAAGCGGGTCGTCGCGGCGCGCCGGCGGGGCTATAGCGGTCGCATGCTCGATTTCGCCGCACAATATGCAGCCTTTCAGCGCCGCGACCCGGCCTGGGACGGCGTCGTGTTCGTCGCGGTCAAGACCACCGGCGTGTATTGCCGCCCGGTCTGCCGGGCGCGCACGCCGCTCGCGCGCAATGTGCGGTTCTATGGCAGCGCGCCGTCAGCCGAGCGTGCTGGCTTCCGGCCCTGCCTGCGCTGCCGTCCCGAGGCGGCACCGTTCTGTCCGGCCTGGAAAGGCACCAGGACCACCGTCGAGCGCGCCTTGGCGCTGATCGAGGAGGGCGCGCTCGACCGCGGCAATGTCGAGGCGTTGGCAGGGCGGCTCGGCGTCGGCGCGCGGCATCTGTCGCGTCTGTTCGCCGAGCATCTCGACGCCTCGCCGCTCCAGGTCGCGCTGTCGCTGCGCGTGCAGCGCGCCAAGCGCCTGATCGACGGCAGCGCGCTGCCGCTTGCGTTGGTGGCGCAGCGCGCCGGCTTCTCCAGCGCGCGGCGCATGAATGCCGCATTCGCAAAACTCTACGGCCGCTCCGCCGCATCGCTGCGGCGCAAGCGGCCAACCGTCGCGATCCAATAAACCCCGATGGAGATCGGCAATGGCCAAGAGCTACGGTACCGTTAGCGCGGAACAGAAGCTTAAGATGAGCGGCCTCGCATTCGTGCAGGGCCTCGCCAGCGGCGCATTGCCGCTCAACACCATCGCGCGGACACTCGGTTATGACGTCGCCGAGGCCGAGCGCGGCCGCGTTGTCGTCACGCTGGTGCCGACCGACGCGCATCTCAATCCGGCGGGCACCGTGCATGGCGGCCTCACCGCGACGCTGCTCGACAGCTGCATGGGGCTTGCGGTGCAGTCGATGCTCGATGCCGGCACCAGCCAGACCACGCTGGAGTTCAAGATCTCGCTGGTGCGTCCGATCACGCCCGACACCGGTCCGATCAGGGCCGAGGGCCGGGTGCTCAATTGCGGCCGTCGCATCGGCACCGCCGAAGGCAGGGTCACCGACGGGAAGGGAAGATTGCTCGCGCACGGCACGACGACGTGCCTGATTTTTCCGCCTTGATGCTGAGTTGCTGTGGAGAGAATGCGCCGGCACCGCCTCGCGAGATGCCGTGCGGGCGCGGCTACATTGGAATCTGTCCAGCGAGCCTGCGCGTTAGAGAGCTTCGATTTCAATGAGCTGTTCGATTGCGTTACCCGAACGCACGAAACGTGCGTTCGGGTAGCCGTGATGCGATCGTCGATGAAGCCGCCGGTCAACCGGCGTAGCCGCTCTGTTCAGGCAAGCGAATGAGGCCAAGCTGGAACATGGCGGTCAGCGCATCTTCCTGGCCGAGCTCCTCGGCGATCCGTCCGTCCTGCACGCGCAGCACGGTGGTGCCGGCGAACGTCATCTTGCGGCCGGAGGCCGCGGGCAACGAGCCGAGCCGGAAGTCGCTGAACGCAGGCCCGGTGTGGGTGCCGCCGCCTTCCCAGCGGCCGACCACGAGGTCGCCTTCCGCGACGAGATCGCCGACGCCCCAGAAATTCAGATCCGGAAACGCCTCACGAAACTCGGTGATGAATTGCGTGACCGCGGCGCGGCCCTTCTTCGGCTCATGCATCGGGTAGTGCACGATAATGTCTGGCGTCGCGAGCTCTTCGATGATGCGCGGATTCCACGGGTTTCCCCAAAAGCCCTCGAACCAGCGGCCTACAACCTTCTTGTTTTCCTCCGACATCTCTTCGTCTCCATTTGCGTGTTGCCGGCATCGCGACCGGCGCGGTGTCGATGCGCGCATTAGGCATTTTGAGATGCGTGTCGGACCACCCGATTTCAGATCGGGCGAGCGATCGAGTTTCAAACGAGATTCCGCTGTGTCGATATGGCGCTTAGCACGGCTTCTCGAGCGTCGTCGCGGAATCGGGAAGCGGGTGGCTCGCGAAAGACGAATGCGAGAATCTGATTGCGATCACGCAGGAGAACATCATGCGCAACTTCGATGCGATCGCCGCGCTGCGCGGCGACGGACTTCGTCCCGAGCTGCGGGCGCTGCTCGATCGCGCTGCGATCGAGCCTCGTTCCGAATTGTTCGTCAGAAGCGACGGGATGCTTCAGTCCGGTCCGGACGCCACCCCGAAGGCGGTGCGCGACAACGTCGTGCCGCTGAAGACGAAGGCGGCTTAACTCACGACAGCGGCGGCCTTACCGCCACACCGACTTGTCGGCGTCCCAGCGCTGGCCCTTGAACTCCTTGAGCAGCGCGTCGATCGCGCCGTTGTCGTCCCTGGTCTCGCTGCCTTCCTCGTCGCTGCTGGAATCGTCGGACAGATTGAGCTTGGCGCCGGCGCTGTCGTCCGATGTCGAAACGGTGGGGCTCGAGACCCACAGCATCAGCCGGTCAGAGCTTCCGGGCTTGTCGGGTGAGACCAGGGCAGTGATCTCGTAATTCTGGGTGAGGCCGAGTGCCGGGTAAATCGCGCTGGGCCGCTTCAGCACCAGCTTGAGCTTGCCGGTGTTCGCGTTCCACGTCGCCGAGGCGGGCTTTGCGGCAAGCGTCTTCGCCAGCACGCCCGCGATCGCGGTTGCCAGCTTGTCATGGTTGAGTTTGTCGCCCTCGCGCCAATCGGCGGCAGCAAAGCGGATGGTGCGGTCCATCTCGACCACCCCGCTGGTCCAGCCGGCCGCGGTCACGCCGGGCGCGGATTTCGCCTTGGCGAGCAGCGCGCCGGCGTGCTCGGGATCGACGGTGAGGTTGATGGTCTGCTCGCCGGAGCGCATCGCATCGCAGGTCACCGCAAGGCTGGAGGTGCCGATCTCGACGGCCTCGCCTTTCAGGCTCTTGAGGAAATCCGCCGCCGCATCGAGCTTCACCCGCACACCGATCGATTCCGGCGAAACGTCGGTGAAATCCTTCGGCTGCGGCGTGATGCCGTCCTCGGTGGCCTGGTTGTCCTGGAATTCCTTCTCGCTGAGATCGGAATTGTCCGTCGAGGCGACCTCGGTCACGGTCTGGCCGATCGTGATCTGGCCGCGGAACTCAAAACCGTCGCCGGTTTGCTTGCGGTTCAGCTTGATGGTGACCGGCTGCTTGTCGGCGACGCTCTGGGCGGTGCCGGAAAGCGTCTGGCCGCTGACGGTCAGGTTGGCGACGAAGCGGTCCTTGCGGTCGGAGCTCTTGTCGGCGGGATAGCAGACGTCGAGCACGGCCGCGGTCACGGTCTTGCCCTGGCGGGTTTCCTTCAGCACGACGTCGGCATTGCCGTCCATCAGGCCGTCGATCGAGGTGAAATAGCGCGTCTCGGGGCCATTGGCGGGAGCCGCCTTCGATTGCAGCTTCATCTGGGCGAGGGCAGGCGCCGAGGTGACGGCAAGACCGAGCAGCAGGAGCGGGAGCGCGCGCATACGATAAGTCCTCGAAGGGCAGAATCGGTTCCGTCGTAACTAGCAAACCTCCATGTCATTGGCCAAAAAAGAAGGCCGCCTAACGGCGGCCGCGCGCCGCGATCGCGGTCATGTGCGTTCGTCAGGTTCCTCGCCGCCCTCCAGTCGGCCGCGCAGCACCGTCACGACCCGGCTCACGGTTTCGAGGTCCTTCATCGACAGCCCGTCGGCGAGGCCGTTCACCCAAGGCAGCTGCAGGCGCATGGCCGCGTCGAAGCTTTGCCGCCCCTTGGCGGTCAGCACGACGAGCTGGGCGCGGCGGTGATGCGGGTTGGTTTCGAAGGCGACGAGCCCGTCCCGTTCGAGGTCGTTGACGATCCGCTGCACGTTCTGTCGGGCAGCGCCGAGGTCGCGCGCCAGCCATGCGACCGGTTGCGGGCGCTCTGTGGCGACGATGGCGCCGAGGATCTGCCAGCGCGCGCTGGTCAGCCCGAGCCCGGCCACCAGCCGGTCGCCTGATGTGAACAGCAGGCTGTTGAGCCTGAACAGGTCGGGAATCAGGGTGCTCAGGGCTTCACCCGCCGGCGTTCGTTTTGCATTCGGCATTTGTCACCATATAAACGTATTGACACCATGATGTCAATTTCTGTATGTATCCATCAGTCCGGAATGACATCATAACACCATATCGAACGGAGCCAACCATGCCGCAGATGCGCCCCCTGGACCCCGCTTTCCCGATCGACCGCCAGCTCGCGGTCGATGCCAGCAACGTCGTGCTCGTCAACCTCTTCACGCTCGATGCGGCCGACGAGGACACGTTTCTCAAGGCCTGGCAGGACGACGCCGCCATCATGAAGCGGCAGCCGGGCTTCATCTCGACCCAGCTGCACCGCGCGCTCGGCGAGAGCCCGGCCTATCTGAACTACGCGGTCTGGGAATCGACCGCCGCCTTCCGCGCCGCCTTCATGAACCCCGAGTTCAGGGCCAAGCTCTCGGCCTATCCGGCCTCGGCGGTAGCCTCGCCGCACCTGTTCCAGAAGGTGGCGGTGCCGGACATCTGCGTGGCGTAACGGACTGTCAGGCCGTCGCGTCAAGGATCGCTCAGCTGTGCACGAGGATGCCAACCCCAAGCGTGGAAGCAGCGGCCAGAAACGAGATGTCCAGAAATCGCAACGGCGCTTTTGGACGATGACCGGCAGAACCCGAAATGACGTAATAGACGCCATAACCCACGCCGAGGACGACAAACGTCAGCGTTTGCCTGAGCCAGAACGTCAAGACGACCGCAAGATCATCGAGGCTGTCCAGGGCATAGGCGCCGAGCGCAAGCAGTGCGCCGATCGCGTAGAACAGCACGAGCGTTGACGTCAGTGATTTGGCGTCGCGGGACATCAGATGATCCTTGCATCCCGATCGTAATCAAACTGCAAAAAAGAAGGCCGCCCGGAGGCGGCCTTCGATCTCGATAGGGATGGGGGAGGCTTAGAAGCCGCCCATGCCGCCCATTCCACCCATGCCGCCGCCGCCCGGCATTGCCGGCGCCGCGTCCTTTGGCAGTTCGGCGACCATGGCTTCGGTGGTCACGAGCAGACCGGCCACGGAGGAGGCGTCCTGCAAGGCGGTGCGCACCACCTTGGCGGGGTCGATGATGCCCTTGTCGACCATGTCGACATAGTCCTCGGTCTGGGCGTCGAAGCCGAAGGTCTCCGACTTGTTCTCGAGGATCTTGCCGACCACGATCGAGCCCTCGACACCGGCGTTCTCCGAGATCTGGCGGACCGGAGCTTCGAGCGCCTTGAGCACGATGTTGATGCCGGCCTGGACGTCGGCATTCGGGTTGGTGAGCCGGCCGACCGCCTTCTTGGCGCGCAGCAGCGCGACGCCGCCGCCCGGCACGATGCCTTCCTGCACCGCGGCGCGGGTCGCGTTCAGCGCGTCCTCGACACGGTCCTTCTTCTCCTTGACCTCGACCTCGGTCGCACCGCCGACCTTGATCACCGCAACGCCGCCGGCGAGCTTGGCGAGGCGCTCCTGCAGCTTCTCACGGTCGTAGTCCGAGGTGGTCTCCTCGATCTGCGCCTTGATCTGGCCAACGCGGGCGTCGATGTCCTTCTTCTTGCCGGCGCCCTTGACGATCGTGGTGTTCTCCTTGTCGATCACGATCTTGCCGGCGCGGCCGAGCATGTTGATCGTGACGCTCTCGAGCTTCATGCCGAGGTCGTCGGAGATCAGCTGACCGCCGGTCAGGATCGCGATGTCCTCCAGCATCGCCTTGCGGCGATCGCCGAAGCCCGGCGCCTTGACGGCGGCGACCTTGAGCCCGCCGCGCAGGCGGTTGACGACCAGGGTCGCCAGCGCCTCGCCCTCGACGTCCTCGGCGAGGATCAAGAGCGGACGGCCCGACTGCACCACGGCTTCCAGCACCGGCAGCATGGACTGCAGGCCGGACAGCTTCTTCTCGTGCAGCAGGATGTAGGCATCCTCGAGCTCGGCGGTCATCTTCTCGGCGTTGGTGATGAAGTAGGGGCTGAGGTAGCCGCGGTCGAACTTCATGCCCTCGACGATATCGACCTCGGTCTCGAGCGACTTGTTCTCCTCGACGGTGATCACGCCCTCGTTGCCGACCTTCTGCATCGCCTGCGCGATCATCTTGCCGATCGCGGCATCGCCATTGGCCGAGATGGTGCCGACCTGGGCGACTTCGGACGAGGAGGCGACCGGCTTGGCGCGCTTCTCGATGTCCTTGATCACGGCCGCGACCGCGGTGTCGATACCGCGCTTGAGGTCCATCGGGTTCATGCCGGCGGCGACCGACTTGGCGCCCTCGCGGACGATGGCCTGCGCCAGCACGGTCGCGGTGGTGGTGCCGTCACCGGCGGTATCGTTGGTCTTGGAAGCGACCTCGCGCAGCATCTGCGCGCCCATGTTCTCGAACTTGTCGTCGAGCTCGATCTCCTTGGCGACGGTGACGCCGTCCTTGGTGATGCGGGGAGCGCCGAAGCTCTTCTCGATGACGACGTTGCGGCCCTTGGGGCCGAGCGTCACCTTCACAGCGTTGGCGAGCACGTCGACACCGCGCAGCATGCGGTCGCGGGCCTCTCCGGCGAATTTTACGTCCTTGGCAGCCATTGGTTTGAACTCCTGTCAGTTTTGAGAGACGCGCTTGCCGTTTCCGCGCTCGTCATCGCCGGGCTTGACCCGGCGATCCATCGCCTTGGTAAGAACTCTTCGGAAGCGTGATGGATGCCCGGATCAAGTCCGGGCATGACGATGCGAGTGGTGCGGTCGCGCGGTTGAATGGCGATCAGGCCAGCACGCCCATGATGTCGGACTCCTTCATGATCAGGAGCTCCTGGTTGTCGAGCTTGACCTCGGTGCCCGACCATTTGCCGAACAGCACGCGGTCGCCGACCTTGAGGTCGATCGGGATCAGCTTGCCGGCCTCGTCGCGGCCACCCGGGCCGACGGCGACGATCTCGCCCTGGGACGGCTTCTCCTTCGCCGAGTCCGGAATGATGATGCCGCCCTTGGATTTCTCCTCGGCATCGATACGCTTGACCACGACGCGGTCGTGCAGGGGGCGGAAGGTGGATTTAGCCATGACGTTCCCTCTTGGAGGCTCGGTTTCAGGTCCGGTTCATCGGGACCGGCGTTGGATGCCGGCCCGGTCGGCGCTGGGCAGGACGCCCGACGCTCTTAGCAATCGTGGTGCGAGAGTGCTAATTGTGGGCCGGGAAATATGGCCTGGCGCAGTTTCTGTCAAGCAAACGGGTTAAGGCCTTGGTGAGGCCAATATAGGATGGTGGACCAGAAACCAAATCGTAGCGATGACGTAATTTTGTCAGACGTCATTGCTCCGTCTTAAGTTTTACGCTTGGCTGCAGGACGGGTGCGGCCGGGACATAGTCGGGGGATGCATATGATCAGGTCATTCAACGCGCGATTGGTCGCACGGTTCGCGGCTGTTTCGGCGCTGACGACACTCTTGGGGGCGTGCGGCAGCATGAGCCTGCCGTCGTTGTCGTCGAACCCTGAGCCGGCGCCAGCCGAGCCGGGGGTCGCCCCCGAAATGCCCGCGAGCATCCGCGCCGACGAGATCGTCGGCCGCTGGGGTCTCGCCTCGTTCCAGAATCCCGCCGATCGCGCCCGCACCGAGGCCGCCGCGCGCGGCCAGTGCAAGCAGCCTTACGTGATCGGCGCCGGCCAGAACGGCGGCGTCATCATGCATCTGGCCGACCAGGCCACCCCGCAGGAACTGCGGCTG
The DNA here is from genome assembly GCF_054059095.1 of Bradyrhizobium sp. USDA 4510. Classification (NCBI taxonomy): domain Bacteria; kingdom Pseudomonadati; phylum Pseudomonadota; class Alphaproteobacteria; order Hyphomicrobiales; family Nitrobacteraceae; genus Bradyrhizobium; species Bradyrhizobium sp. USDA 4510. The sequence continues at coordinate 160,954 of NZ_JBSSBT010000001.1, forward strand.
AAGGGTTCCCCGAGTGGCAAGAACTATATCGGCCCGCCTGGACCGACGCCCGGCGAGCAGGACCGCGAGATCGTCTCGTTCGACGGCCGCGTCATGATCACCCGCTTCGTCGACAAGGACGCCGGGGTCCGCTACGGCAACATGGTCTATGTCCGCTGCGCGCCAAGGGCGTAACGGCGGGACTTCGAGCGATCTGCCGACATAGCGCCGCATAGTCGGCGCACCTCTCCCCCTGTGGGAGAGGTCGGATTGCATCGTCAGATGCAATCCGGGTGAGGGGTCTCCCTCCGCGAGTGACCCTTTCGAGATTTGAGTAGGCGGCGACAACCCTCATCCGGCGCGGATTGCATCCGCGCCACCTTCTCCCACAAGGGGAGAAGGGAAGGAGACCCGCAAACACGGCCTTATCGCCGCACGCCAACCCGATTGACGCCGCCATTCAAATTGCCGCCCGCATTGTGGCGGACCGCAGCGCGCGCCACCGGACGAGGCCTGAGCACAACGCCTGCCCGTGCCACGCAGCCTGCCGGATAACCGACATACGTGCAGTAAATCACGGCGTTGGCCGGTGCTGGACTGAGAGCGGCGCCTGCAAACCCCAACATCAGGCTCGCCGCTATTCCCGCAACCGTCACTGACTTGGTTGGAAAAATGTTCGTCCGACGCATGGTGATCCTCCTCATCGCACGTGAACTGAAGGTGATGGAGCCCGCTTCAGATGCGGCCCAAGGTATCGTCAGTGGCAAAAGGGGGAGGCGATGTTGACGTAGATCAACGCCGCGCGCGACCCGTCGCCGCGTGGGATTGATCTGCTTCATCGTGAAAGAGGGCGGCTCAGGGAGCCGCCCTCTTGCGCTGCCGTTGCGCCGGCTTCACTGACAGACGTACATGCGGCCGTCAGCCATCTTGGTCATCGTGCCGGGCTCGCAGCCGATACCATTGGCTGCCTTGTACTCCGTCCATCCGGCATATCCGTAATACGGACTGATCCTCTGGTAGGCTCGTGCCGGATAGTAGGGCTGGCCAAAGTAGGGATCCGTCTGGGCGGCATACGAATTGGTCCAATCGTTTGTGCCCCAGCCGGAATAGGCCGGCGCGGTAGCGGCGGCCGCAGCGACCGCTGCCGTAGCGGCGACACCCGCGCCCACCCCGTACCCGTACGCGGCGCGCCGGGTCTGACGACGCGCGACGCCGGCGACGCTCACGGGCGTCAGCGGCCGGCCCACACGCGCCTGGGCACTTTCGACCGACGCCGAAAGACCGCCCCGCTCGGACCAGGTGATGGAGAACAGTGTCGCACAAGCGATAGTCGAAAGCGCAATTGCAGTATTTCGGACAATTCTTTGCGTCATGTTCAATCTCCAGTGTTGAGTACTCCAGTGGCTCCGCCCCAATCAGTGATCCGGTAGCAAGGCGCACGCCATCAGCGCGATTGAAAGAAGCCCGGCGCTCATCGTCGCACCTTCAAAGACGACCTCGCGCTGTGCTTACCGGCGGTTGGCTGTCCTCACCACAAGCTCAAACGCTCGCTTCCACCACGCGCCGCTTGTTGCACTTGCGGCGATTGCTATTGCGATACGAACTGCTTGCCAATTTTTAATAGGAGGCTCTGCACGTTGGTCACACGCAGCGAGCCGGCCGCGAATGTATGATCCGGCGCTGGACCAAAATGCGAATCCTCGCGCTGGGCGACCGGAATGATTCCGGAAGTCCCATGCAACCGGCACCCAATGTTGGCTCCCGGCATACGCATGACAATTTCCCTCACGCAGTAATATGCACCCGCGACAACAAACCTGCCAGCGGATTTGCAACCGTCGACGCTGGCACAAGATGCATGTTGTCGAGACGGAGGATCGGACTGATTCATCCTTGTCGCGATACTGTTGATCTATGTCAAAGGTCCTGAAGTTCTTGAATGGGACGCTGGTGTCGACCACGCGCACGTCAATGCGGTCTCGTCGGCCGGTAGCCGCCTGACGCGGTGCTGAGCCATGCTTCAGCGCAGATGCGTGCCCTTGGGCAAAGAAGCCTGGCGATGTGCACAATGGCGGATGGAGCGATCCATGCCAGTGGCGCGGTATTTCCTGTATATCGGCGGAGTGCTGCTCGCGCTGCTATTCCTTCTGGATGCCACCATCCCCAATTCTCCACTGGCAAAGCAGCCTGACTCGAGTCGTCCGACCATTCGCATCCGTTCGATGGAAAAGCTGCCCGACCTTGTCGTTTACGACACCAGTCTCCCGACTATCGTTCCTGAACAGGTCGCGGAAATTCCTGCTCCAGCCGCGGCCGAAACTGTCGGGCCTTCCCCGATCGTTCGCGAGCGGGAAGCGTTTGCCCAGATGCAGAAATCCGAAATCGAGCGGCCAAAATCGTCGGGCCGCAAGGCGAGGGAAGCCAAGCCGCCTCGGAAGTATGCCCATGCCAGGAGATACGCGCCGTCACCTTATGCGCATTTTGCGGAGCGACGTCCGCGATATGGGTGGTTCGGCAACTTCATCTGGTGATCAGGTAGCATATGCCTGCGGTGAGGGGACGCATGCCTGCGAGCCTTGACGCAAGTCAAGGCCGGGCCTTTCCATCGCTATGGAGTGGAGCTGTGGTGCCTCAAAGGATTAAATGGAGGAACACAATGATCCGCTTGTTTGCTGTCTTTATCTTCGCTTTGTGTGTTGGAGCACCTGCGCAAGCCATGACACCCGCGCCGCTCCCCCAGACGGAAACAATGGCAATACCGGTGGCCGTCGGCTGCGGTCCGGGCCGGACGCGTATCAATGGTGTATGCGTAGCAAGGACGACCGTCCGTCAAACTCGCCGAGCCGTTCGCAGATGCGTGCGCTGGCAGGGAGGGGTCTGCGCCTTGTATGAATGAACGACTCTACTGGCGTTCAGGTCGCGACTGGGCGCCAGTACTGTAGTGCATCCGGTCGAATGCCGCTTCTAAATCATCCATGACAATCAGCGGCGACAATCCGTCGGGCCTGCCGTGCCTTACTGAGCTTCGAGCAACAGGACGGTCAACAGCAGGATCGGCCAGAGCGCGCTCGCAGCCAGAGTGATGCGGAGCACCACGTCACCGCTCGACGGTTCGACCCATCGACGCCTGAGCTGACGAGGCAATTTGCTCGATTGAAATGCGCGTTGTGGTTGGCGAGCCGATCCGACTTTTGCAGCGCCGATGGGAGGTGCCGCGGCTCGATGTCGCAGCAAGCTCTTCTCGTCATAGAGGACGTGATTTGACGGGTTCGGTTTTAAGCACCCGGGTGCCATGAACGATCCCTTCCATCGGGCACCTAATCTACGTCGGAAAACTTGAAGGCGATAGGGCGGTTTGTGCCAAGGGAGCGAGGCTCGGTCGCCCGAAGCCCGAAGTAGCGCGAGCCGGGTTCGCAGCGTGAAATACAAGCCTTATGAGCCCTGGCCTCTCAGTTCGAGCGTAACGAGCCTCGCCAGCAGCGTGGCCGGGTAAAGCTGGCCGATCACGCTCTCGACATTGCACAGGCTGCGCGCTAGCGGGTGCACAGGGATGATGTCCCCGTAGCCGCGTAGAAGTGAGCGTGACGAAGCTGAGATAATAGACCGAGTTCGCAGGGGCTGAGTCATCCTCGAAATTCATTCCCTTGAATGCGTCCGGAAACCACAACCCGAGGAAGACGAATAGCGTCCCGAAGCCGAGCCCGATCAGCAGATACAGCAGGGCCGCGCCGATGATCCGATGATAGGTGACGCGACCGCGCCGGAATACGGCGTGCGCAACCACCGCTCCGAGCGCGAGCGAGATGGCGAGCCAGCCGGCAGCCAGTATGGCGATGTTGTATGGCGACGGAGGATAAAGAATGCTGCGATTGGTAAGTCGCCTTGACCGATCCGACGCGTTGCGACCATCGGCTTGCGCGGAGGGCGAGGCGGCGATCCTCGCGGGAGTTGCACGATCGCTCAAACAAAACGCCGGCCCGAGGGCCGGCGTTTTTCGTGTTGATCTGACGAACCTCAGTTGAACATCGCGTCGATGTCGTCCTGCGAGGCGTGGCCGGCGTCGCCGTCGAGCTTCGGACCGTTGAGCAGGCGGGCATCGCCCTCGCGGGTGTCGACGATCGCCGGGACGTGCGACTTGATGGCGTCGACGCCGCCCCAGATGTTCATCATCTCGTTGATGTGCTGTTCGATGAACTTCATCGTCTGCATCACCTTGCTGATGCGCTGGCCGGTGAGGTCCTGGAAGTTGCAGGCCTCGAAGATCGAGACCACACGCTCCTGAATATCTTCGCTGAGCCGCTTCTGCTGGTCGGGCGTGACGTTGTTGGCGAGCGCGGACGCGGCCTGGTCGATCGCCTCCACCGCCTCGAGGATCTGCTGGGTGGCCTGTTCGGTGCCGCCGACCACGGCGCCGAGCTCGCCATTGACCTTGGCCATCTCCTCGCCGTTGAAGCTCTTGCCGTGCAGCACGGCGATCTCGCGCTTGGTGCGGCTGATCGCGTCGTGAATCAGGTCGAGCTCGACCTTGAGCTTCTCGCACTGTTCGACCTGCGCACGGTAGGTCTCGAGCAGCGCGTGGGTCTCGGCGACTTCGCGGGCGACCGCCGCATCGACGCTGTCGCCGGTGCGCTGTGCCGGGGCTGCGGCCATCTGGGCGCGGATCGAGCGAAGCTCGGCCATGATCTCGCGATGCATCGGACCGAGATCGGCGCCGCCCGTAACATCCGGCTCCGGCATCACAACCTCGCCCATCGCCTGCTCGACACGAAAACGCTTGCGCTTCACTGACATGATTTTCATTCCCGCCCCTTCACTGAAGTCCGTTCTAGACAGAGCGGATTTAACGTCAGGTTCACGCCGGAACTGTTTGCGCGGATAGCGCGCAAGCGCGGCGATACCGGCGATTAACCATGCTGCCGCGCCGTTCACGCAAAATAAACGCTGTCGGGGAAAACCGCGCTCCATTGCCGATGTGGTGAATCGAAACGGCCGATCCGTTTACCAAACCGATGCGGTTTTCATTGCTTATTGACCACGTGCAACGGCGCAAAGTCGGCGCCGCGCGCATCACGTCACGACGAAACCAGTACAGAGTACGTCGATGTTCAGGAAAACCACGCTTGCGCTGCTCGCCGGCGCTTCTTCTCTTATTGCCGTTCCCCATCACGCCATGGCGATCGACGCGGCAGCGCCCGCCGGGCCCGCCGTCATCTATGCCAATCAGGGCGCTCCGCAGCCGCCGATGCGCACCGCCTATGTGCAGCCGCAGCGCTCCAACATGGGCGGCGGCTTCATCGAATTCCTGTTCGGCGATGCGCCGTCGTCGCAGGGTTATTCGCCACAGCCGTATCAGCAGCAGCCTGGCTATTATGGCAACCGTCAGCTGCCGCCGATGGATCCGCAGCAGCAGATGCTCCGGCAGCAGGAAGAGGCCGCGGGCGATCCGGCGCAGCGTCCGTTCGATCCGAGATACGAGAAGCAACTGGTCGACTATAGCGGCAAGGAAAGCGCCGGCACCATCGTCGTCGATACGCCGAACAAGTTTCTCTATCTGGTGCAGGGCGACGGCCGCGCGCTGCGCTACGGCATCGGCGTCGGCCGGCCCGGCTTCACCTGGGCCGGCGTCAAGACGATCTCGGCGAAGAAGGAGTGGCCGGCCTGGACGCCGCCGCCGGAAATGCTGGCGCGCCGTCCCGATCTGCCGCGGCACATGGAGGGCGGCCCGGAAAATCCGCTCGGCGCCCGCGCGATGTATCTCGGCTCCTCGCTCTACCGCATCCACGGCTCCAACGAGCCCTGGACGATCGGCACCAACGTCTCGTCCGGCTGCATCCGGATGCGCAACGAGGACGTCATCGACCTCTACGGCCGCGTCAATGTCGGGGCCAGGGTCGTTGTGATGTGAAGTTGTAGCCCGGATGGAGCGAAGCGAAATCCGGGACAGCGAGCCGCACGATGCGTCAACCTCCCCTTGAAAAGGGGAGGTCGCTTTGCTCAACAGAGCAAAGCGGGTGGGGATCATCTCTCTCCACGAGCAGCGGCGTTTGTGGCTGACCCCCATCCCGACCTTCCCCCTTTCAGGCAGGGGTGTCCGGGGAAATTCAGGCATAGCGGAGCTCCATCTGGTCAGGTGAGATGGTTGATTTCCGACGGCTGGGGTTGATGGGCGGAGGTTTGTCGATGGCAGCGAGGGATCGACGCGTGAGCAGGAGCTGGCCGACGAGTTCGGCGAACCTGAGCGGGAGCATTTTGATGCAGTTGGTGTGAGCGGCGATGCGCAGCAGCAGGTAGGCAATCATCGCAGCGAGCACCTGAAGGCGGATCGCGTTGTCGTTGGCGCCGAGGAACTTGCGAATATCGAGATGCTGCTTGATCCAGCGGAACAGCAGCTCGATTTGCCATCGGCTCTTGTAGAGGGCGGCGATCTCGACGGCGCTACGGGCAAGGTCGTTGGTCAGGAGTGTGATCTTGCCGCCTTTCTCGCGTCTGATCTTGATGCGGCGGAGCGGGATTGGAAGGCGCGAATCGCCCTTGCTGGTGAGCTTCACCTCGTCATCGGCAAGGATTTCGAAGCCATCCCCGTTACGCTTGCGGATGGCGCGATGCCTGAGCGAGCGAAGACGGATGCTCGTCTTCGCCCGGGTAACGAAGAAAGCCTTGCTATCATTGATCTTCTGCCACCAGTCGAAACGGCAATAGCCCTTGTCAAACACATAGGTGGTGGCGGGCTGGATTGGGGTCTGTCGGCCGATCTCGATGTCATTGACGTTCGCGGCCGTCATCTCGACGCAGGTCGGGACATCGCTCCTTGGGTCGTAGACGACATGCAGCTTCATGCCGCGGATGCGGCCGTTCCACGTCGCCCAACTGCAGACCTTGCCGAGCGGGATCGGACTGGCGTCGATCAGACGCACCATCTCCATGCCTTCACTCCGCAGCTGGCGACGCGCCATCGCCGACAGCGCCGCAAAGGTTTGCGCGAAAATGCCGATCGGACGGCGGGCATTGGCATCGGACAACGTCGAGCGCGACAGCTTGCCGGTTCCCAAGTGATAGTGATGCTGCGAATTGGCGTTGAAGCCAGTCACCACCCCGCGCAGACTGCTGTTGCCGCTAAGCTGGGCATAGATCAGCGCCACCAGATGATCCCAGCTCCTGAACGACTTGTCGTAGGCATCCCCGTCCAGACGATCCACAACCGTCTGAAACTGCCGTCGATTGATCGGTTCAAGCAGCCTTCCAAAAATGCTACCGCGATATCGCATGCTCGGCCCTCTGTGTCTCGACAACCAGAAAAGACCGATTTGCCTCGGTCCTGCCGAGCATGCACCGCGACACAGTGAATCATTCCCCGGACACCCCTGCCTTTCAGGGGGAAGGAGAACAGCTTCCGCCCAGGCTACGACTGATCAAATGAAAACGGCCGCTCGATGGAGCGGCCGTTTGTGTTTCAGGTGAGACGCTTACGCGTAATTGCTGTCGTCGCCGTCGCCGCCGCCGTCGAAGCCGTCGTCATCATTGTCGAAGTCGTCGGCGTCTTGATCATCGTCACTGTCCCGGTCGGCCTGCGCTTGGTCGAACGCGCCGGCGCGCGAGCCGCTGTCGCGGTTGGAGCCGATGTCGTTGACCCCGGCGTCGCGCGCGAGGTCGCTCGACGACTGGTCGCCGCCCCAGGGACGCGAACCGCCGCCGAGGCCGGCGGCATCGGCCATCGACTGGTGGCTGCCGCCACCCATCATGCCGCGGATGCTGGAGAGCAACAGTCCGCCGCCGACCACGCCGGCCGCGGCCGCCGCCGCCGTGCCGAGGAACGAGCCGCCACCGCCACCCGGCGCGCCGCCGAGTGCCGGCGGCTGCGGGCCGCCATAGCCCTGGCCGTAGGGTTGCGCGGGCTGGCCGTAAGGCTGGCCATAGCCGCCGCCGGCCTGCTGCATCGCCTGGCCCGAGTTCCAGACCGGGCGGCTGCCCGGATCGCGGCCGCCCATGTCGGGTGCCCGCACCGGCGGCACCGAACCATGCTGCTGGCCCTGTCCGCCGAAGATCGCATCGCGCATCGAATCGAGGAAACCGCCGCCCTGCTGCTGGGCTGTCTGCTGCTGGCCGACCGCGGCCTCGAGTTCCTGAATCCGGTCATGGGCGCGCTTCAGCGCCTCGTCCTGCACCAGCGCGGTCTGCACCAGCGCGTAGACCGCATTCGGCGCGCTGCGCAGGCCCTGCATGATCGCGGACATGGCCTCGCCGTCGCGCGGGGCATTCTCCAGCTTGGCGAGCCGGTCGAAGAGATCGTCGATCAGTTGGCGTTCTTGCGGTGTCATGGCGTTCTCCATCGCGTCGATCGAATCGGCGCGTCCGAGATGTAGGACGGGGTTTGTGGCGCAAGGAGTGGGGGCCAGAATTAAATTTATGTATGCGACAATACGACCGGCGGATTCCTATGAGCCTTGTCAGGCCAGTGTAACTTTATTCAGGGCCAGCAGCGCGGGGAAATCGTCGCCTGCGAGATAGGCACGCTCGATCTCGCGCTGCGTCGTCAGCGGGTCGAGGCTCTTCAGCGTTTCGTCGACGAAACCGGGATGGCACATCACGAGTCCGTCCTCGGGCATGCCGTCGAGGAAGCCCTGCATCAGCGCCGCGAAATCATTGCCGCGCGTAAAATCATAGGCGCCGGCGAAGGCCGGATTGAACCGCAGGCCTGCTCGCTGCGCCTTGATCCGGAACTGCGTGCTGAGCACGTTCAGCACCAGCGCTTTCGGCGCCGCCAGCTGGCGCGCCAGCGGGCCTTCGCGGCCGCACTGCCGCACCCAGGCGCCCGGCGCGCGCTCCTTCACGGCGCGCAGGAAGCCGTCGCGCACCTGCGGGAACAGCTGCGCGTGCTGGTGACCGTCGACGAAGTCGGGTGCGCGGCCGAACAGATCATGGAAGGCGTCGAGCTGCGCCAGCACCTCGGCATGGACCAGTTCGGCGTCGAGCCGATGCATCAGCCCGGCGCGCAGCAGCCGCGGGAAGGGCAGGAACATGTCGCTGTCGAGCGGGCGGAAATGCATCGTCAGCGGCCGGAACGGCGCGGTCAGCGTCACATGCAGCCCGATCGCGCAGCGCGGGCTGTTCGCCACCGACGCCGTGAGTGCGCTGGCCGCATCGCGGCCGATCGCCGGCGTCACCGTCATCACCGACGTCGCATTGAGGCGGCCGCGCTCGATCAGGTCGCGGATCGCGCGGTTGACGCCGTCGCTCAAGCCATAATCGTCAGCACACAGCCAGATCCGGCGCGGCGTATCGGTGTTCATTCCGCGGCGGTCCGCTCGGAGGCATTTTGCGCCGCGCCGCCGTCGGCGTGCTTCTCGGTGTGCTCGGCGACGAAGTAGATCGGCCGCGCCTTCAACTCGGAGAGGATCTTGCCGATATATTCGCCGACGATGCCGATCATGATCAGCTGCACGCCGCCGATCGTCATCATGCCGATCATCAGCGACGGATAGCCGGGGACCTGCTTGCCGGTGGTCAGCACTTCCCACAGGATCGAGAGGCCGAACAGGAACGCTACGCCGGCGAGCAGCGCGCCGAGCAGGCTGGCGAAGCGCAGCGGCGCCACCGAGAACGAGGTCAGGCCCTCGATCGACAGGCCGATCAGCCGGCCGGCATTGAAGGTGGTGACGCCATGCGCGCGCGGCGCCGGCTCGTAGTCGACGCGGATCTGCCGGAAGCCGATCCAGCTGGCGAGGCCCTTGAAGAAGCGGTTGCGCTCCGGCAATTGCCGCAGCGCCGCGGCCGCGCGCGGCGACAGCAGACGGAAGTCGCCGGCATCCTCCGGGATCTGCTGCCGGGCGCCCCAGTTGATCAGCGCGTAGAAGCCGCGCACGGCCAGCCGCCGCGCGGCCGATTCATTGTCGCGATGCGCCTTCGCCGTATAGACCACGTCGTAGCCGTCATCGATCCAGTGCGCGACCAGTTGCTCCACCAGCGTCGGCGGATGCTGGCCGTCGCCATCCATGAACAGCACCGCGCCGCGGCGGGCGTGGTCGAGGCCGGCCATCAGCGCCGCCTCCTTGCCGAAATTGCGCGACAGCGACACCACCTGCAGGTCGAGCCCGTCGGCGGGCAGGCCGCGCGCGATCATCAGCGTGTTGTCCGCGCTGCCGTCATCGACATAGATCACCTCGCAGGCGAGGCCATAGCGGGCGCGCAGCGTCCTGGCGAGGTTGATCAGCCGCTCATGCAACGCAGCAAGCCCGGCCGCCTCGTTGTAGACGGGCACGACGATCGACAGACCCTGCCCGGCGGCGGTCTTGGCGGTCGTGGTCAGGCTGGAAACGTCAGAGCCCAGCATCATCGGTCAGGTTCCAGAACTAGAGCGTTTTCGAGCGAAATGACCTTCCGCCTCGCACGAAGAAACCGCGTCAAAACGAGAGATCCCTCGAACACAATATGGTACCGCAGGGTAGCTGTCGCCAACATGAACGGCGTGGCCGCCTCATTGTCGCAGGAACGCCTCGAGCCTGGCGAACAGCGGGTTCTCGCGGTCGAACACATAGTCCAGCGACACCACCGACACGGTTTCGGCGCCGTGCTCGCGCAGGAAGCTGCCGAGCGCGTAGAGCTTGCCCGGTGGGCAGTGCAGCGTAAGCATGCCCGACGAGGTCGGGCCGCCGAACGGGGCGACCACGCCGAAACGGTTATGCGCCTCGGAGAGCAGCGCATCGTTGCAGCCGGCGAAGCGGGTGCGGACCTCGCGATACTTGCTGGCGCGGGCGCGCGCAGCGATATGGTCGAGGATCACGCGCGCGGTCTCGCGGGCGCCCTTCGACCAGTCGGCATCCTTGGACGCCACCAGATTGGCCTGGCTGCGCAGCATGACGCCGTCGTCGAGCACCTTGAGCCCGTTGGCGGCAAGCGTCGCCCCGGTTGTCGTGATATCGACGATCAGTTCGGCGGTTCCGGCGGCGGGCGCGCCCTCGGTGGCGCCGGCGCTTTCGACGATGCGGTAGTCGCCGACGCCGTGTTTGGCAAAGAAGCCGCGCGTCAGATTGATGTATTTGGTCGCCACCCGCATGCGGTGATTGTGCTGCTCGCGGAAGCCGCTTGCGACGTCGTCGAGATCGGCCATGGTGCGGACGTCGATCCAGGCCTGCGGCACCGCGACCACGACATTGGCAAAGCCGAAGCCGAGGCCTTCGATCATCAGCACGCGCTTGTCGGCATCGGGAATGCTCTCGCGCACCAGGTCCTCGCCGGTGACACCGAGATGCACTGAGCCGCGAGCCAGATTGGCCGCGATCTCGCTCGCCGAGAGATAGGCGATCTCGACATTGTCGACGCCGGAGATGGTGCCGCGATAGTCGCGGGCGCCGCCGGCCTTCGACAAGGTCAGCCCGGCGCGGGCGAAGAAGCTTTCGGCGTTTTCCTGCAGCCGCCCCTTGGAGGGCACGGCGACGACGAAGGGCGTGCTCATTGGGCGGCTCCGAAGGAGGTGGCCTGGCCATGCCGGGTCATCGCCTCGATCCAGACCGAGAAGCCGACCGCGGGGATCGGAGCCGCCGAGCCGAGCTGCGTCATCAGCCCGTCATAGCGCCCGCCGGCGACCAGCGGTTCGGCGCCGTTGCCCTTGGCGTGCAGCTCGAACTCGAAGCCGGTGTAATAGTCGAGGCCGCGGCCGAACGCGGTGGAGAACCGGGTCTTTCGGATGTCGATGCCGCGCGCGGCCATGAAGCCGATCCGGCTCTCGAGCTGGTCGATCGCGACTGCAAGGTTCAGCTTGGCGTCGCCAGCCAGCGCGCGCAATTGCGCGACCGCGTCGTCGGGATCGCCCGCAATCGCCAGGAAGCGCTTGATGGTCGCGACCGCATCGCGCGGCAGTGCGCCGCCCTTCAGCGTCGATTGCTCGAGGAAACGGTCGGCGATCTCGGCCACCGTGCGGCCGCCGACATTGGTGGTGCCGGCGATCGACATCAGATCGGTGACCAGCGCCAGCGCCGCCTTGCGGTCGGAGCCGGCCAGCGCGGCGAGCACGCCCTCATATTCGTTGCGGCCCGGCGCGGTCTTGAGCGTCAGCTGCTCGATGTCGTCGGTCAGCGAGACCTTGCGGTTGAAGTCCTTGATCAGCCGGCGCCGCCACACCGGATAGAGGTCGAGCGCATCGATCAGCGCGTTGAACAGCGCGACGTCGCCGGTGCGGATCTCGACGTCCTTCAACCCGAACGCCGTGGTCGCCTCCAGCGCCAGCGCCAGCATCTCGGCGTCGGCCGCGGCGCGGTCCTGCCGCCCGAACGATTCGATGCCGGCCTGCAGGAACTGGCTCGGCGCACCGCCGCGATAGCGGAACACGGGGCCGAGATAGCTGAAGCCGGCCGGCTGGCCGGCGCGGGCGGAGGCGAGGTAGTCGCGCGCCACCGGGATCGTGAGGTCCGGGCGCAGGCAGAGCTCCTCGCCGCTCGGGTCCGTCGTCAGGTACAGGCTCTTGCGGATGTCCTCGCCGGAGAGATCGAGGAACGGCTCGGCCGGCTGCAGGATCGCGGGCTCGGACCTCTGATAGCCGGCCTGCGCGAACGAGGCCAGCAGCGCATCCGCCCAGACGGCGGATCCGGCGGCGGATCGTGGTGCGGCAGCTTCGGTCATCTCGACGTCCAATAGGTCCGGACCAGGTTCCGGCGCGGGTTCCAAGGGTGGTTCGGGGCAGCCCTTACCATGGCCGGATCGGGGTTTCGACAGCGATCGGCCAAGTGGCTTAATGATTGCGTGCGTTAACGATTTTGCGACGGCTTGGCTAGGGGCAGATGTTTGTCCTCGGCTTTCATCGGGTAAGCGAGCTGCAGGTTCCGTCATCCCGGCGCAAAGGCTTCGCCTTTGTCGCTGGAGGCGCGAGCGCAGCGAGCCTCGAAGGATCGACGGCCACCAGCCGGGCCGTGCATCCTTCGAGGCTCGCCGAAGAGGCTCGCACCTCAGGTTGACGGGGAGGGAGTGTGTGGCCCATTTCCTCGCCAGTCCCCCAGTGCCGCCTGTACCAGCGCCAGCGCGGCGACCGCGGCGGTGTCGGCGCGCAGGATGCGCGGGCCGAGGGCGAGGCGGAGGATGGCGGGCTGGCGCAGCAGCAGCGCGCGCTCCTCCTCGGCAAAGCCGCCTTCCGGACCGATCAGGACATCGATCCCGGCATTCGCAGCCGTTGCCGCCGCCAGCGCCTGCACCGGGCTTTCGACCTCGGCCGCCTCGTCGCAGAACACCAGCAGCCGCGCCGGATCGCGGCCCGCCAGGAAACGTTCGAGGGGCAGGGGATCGGCGACTTCGGCGAGCGAGATGATCCCGCATTGCTCGGCGGCCTCGACCGCATTGGCGCGCATCCGCTCGCCGTTGACCCGCGACACCTGGGTGAAGCGTGTCAGCACCGGCACCAGCCGCGCGGCGCCCATCTCGACCGCCTTCTGCACCATGTAGTCGAGCCGCGCATGCTTCAGCGGCGCGAACACATAGGTGACGTCGGGCAGCCGGTCCTGCGCGCGGGTCTGTGCCGCGACCGTCAGCATGTCGGCCCGCTTGCGGCCGGAAATCTCGGCGCGCCATTCGCCGTCACGCCCGTTGAACACCAGCACGCTGTCGCCGGCGCCGAGCCGCAGCACGTTGCCGAGATAGTTGCTCTGATCGCGTTCGAGCGGAACGGTTGCGCCGGCGCCGAGCGGGGCGTCGACAAACAGGCGGGGGCTGCGGAAATCGAGTTCAGGCATATCCGAGGCGGCTTCAGTGCGGTGTGGCCAGTTTACCAAACTGCGCGACACCGTAATCCCGCGGACTCCTCAGGAACTCGCCAGCCAGGCAATATTGAGCGTCGATATATTGCTTCTGTCACCAAGTCATTTCTTTAGTCCAAGGGGCCGCTTGCACGCGGTCCCTTTTGCTGTTCGGTCGCCCGCGGCGTCGGCCCATGAATCCAAACCGGGGCCTTACCGAAAATCCTGTTCAGGCAAATTTGATGGTCCATTTTACCGCCGTTCGTAGCCTAAAGGCTTAGAATCGGGGAACAATTTAATATGGCCGGTGTGGCCCTACGCCGCGCTGTCGCCCAAATCCACGGGTTGTTAAGGCCTCACAGGAATCGTAAAACGCCCCCAAAATTCGTTGCTTCGTTTTTGTTGCGCTGGGGTTGCCTGGACCTTTTGCCGGAGAAACACCCTCGATGATCCGCCGTCTGATCGTGCTGACCGTTGCTGCGACCGCCCTGTCCGCGGGGCAAGCTGCTGCCCAGAGCGCTTTTCCGGCCCCGTTGCCCAATCAGGCCGGTAAGGCCGGCACCGCGTCCGACCCCGCGTTTCCGCCGGTCAATGGCATGCGTCCAAGCCAGGCCGGAACCGCCTCGGATTCCGCATTCCCGCCGGTCAACGGCGCGCCGGCGGCCAGGGTCGGTGCCACGCCGTCGGCATTTCCGAGCAGTGGCGCGGCCCCCATCGCCGGCGGCGGGCTGTCGTCGCCGCCCCCGCCGGGTGCGGGTGGTGGTGGTGCCGCCGACGCCTGCATGAAGAATTTCACGCCGCTGCGCGAGGATGCGGAGAAGCGCGGCAAGGCGATCAAGGCGGCGAGCGATCGCCACGCCAGCCCCCAGGAGGCCTGCAAGCTGATCGGCAATTACAGCCAGGCCGAGATCAAGATGATTAAATATGTCGACACCAACGCACAGAAGTGCGGAATTCCGCCGCAGATCGCCGACCAGCTCAAGGCCGGACACAAGAATACCGAAGCGCTGCTGAAGAAGGTCTGCAATGTCGCGGAGCAGGCGGCGGCGCAGCCGCGTGGGCCAGCGGGGCCGAGCTTGAGCGACGTACTCGGTTCGTCCGCCTCGCTGCCGGAAGCGACGCCGACCAAGAAGGGCGGCAGCACCTTCGATACGCTGAACGGCAACGTCCTCACCCGTTGAGGGATCACCCATGAGCGATGTCTCCACCCGCGTTGCCGACTCCACAGGCAACTGGGTGGATACCCATGCGCCGGTCTGGACGCGGCCCTATCTGCGGCTTGCGCGCTACGACCGGCCGATCGGCTCCTGGCTGCTGTTGATGCCGTGCTGGTGGTCGGCGGCGCTCGCCGCCGGCGTCGCGCATGATGTGCGTTCGCTGCCGCTCGTGGTCCTGCTGTTCTTCATCGGCGCCTTTGTGATGCGCGGTGCCGGCTGCACCTGGAACGACATCACCGATCGCGATCTCGACGCCAAGGTCGAACGCACGCGGTCGCGGCCGATCCCGGCCGGGCAGGTCACGGTGACGCAGGCGGTGGTCTTCATGGTCCTGCAGGCGCTGATCGGGCTTCTCGTGCTGCTGCAGTTCAACCGCTTCGCGGTGATGACCGGCATCGCCTCGCTTCTGATCGTCGCGATCTACCCGTTCATGAAGCGGATCACCTGGTGGCCGCAGGTCGTGCTCGGCCTTGCCTTCTCCTATGGCGCGCTGATGGGATTTGCGGTGACGCTCGAGCGCATCGATCTGGCCGCGATTGCGCTCTACGCCGGATCGATCGCCTGGGTGATCGCCTACGACACCATCTACGCCCATCAGGACGCCGAGGATGATGCGCTGATCGGCGTCAAATCCACCGCGCGCCTGTTCGGTGCACGCACCCATCGTGCGCTCGTGATCTTCTATGGTCTCGCCGTGCTCTTGATCGGCGTGGCGTTCGCACTCGCAGGGGCGCGCTGGCCGGCCTGGATCGGGCTGGCGGCGTTTGCGTTGCATCTCGCCTGGCAGGTCCGGCGGCTCGACATCAGCGATGGCGCGCTCTGCCTGCGCATCTTCAAGTCCAACCGCGACGCCGGCTTGATCCTGTTCGCGAGCCTCGTCGTCGACGCGGTGCTGCGCGCGGCGTGATGACTTCGCAGGATGGGCGGAGCGAAGCGTACAAACCCATGATTCGGCGGCCGCGCCACAAACTCGCCGTCGTCCCGGCGAAGGCCGGGACCCATAACCACCAATGCTTCTTGTTGTGCGACGCTGGAACGACGAGTCCCGTCAACGACATCTGCTGCGGCGTATGGGTCCCGGCCTTCGCCGGGACGACACCGATTGTGAGGCAAATGGAGCGAGACGGTCAGATTAATCCCGCGCGATGATCTCGCGTTCGCCGCGATGTATGCTGGTGCCGTTGAGGCTGACACCGGCGCGGCGGCGGACCAGGAATTTGGGTCTCCGCGCGCGGATCGCGTTGCGGCGACGGCGGCGCGGCGAGGGCGTCCGCGGCGCCGGCTCGGTCAGTTGCGGGAGACGGAAGATGTCGCTCCACATCTGCCAGGCGGAGCTGATCTCCTCGGCGTCAGAACTGGAGCCGAGCGGAACGCTGAGCGCGGGATCGCGGTGAACCAGCACCAGCATCTGCGCGTCGTCGATGCCGCGCACCGCGACGCCGAGAAAGTCGCTGACGCGAACATTGACCGCCATCCGCATGCCGAGAACGGCACGGCGCAGCACGACGTGTTCGCGATGAAGCTCGACCTGCCGCATGCCGCCATCCGCGCGCGCGTCCTGCGCGTGGAAGCTGAGCGGAAGGGAAAGTGGGTCGAGCCGCAACGCGCAGCTCGACCCGGCGGAATTGATTCCGCTTGTTGGTGTTTGACGCCTCAAAGCTCTGTCTCCCCGCCGGGATTTTGTTCCCGGTCGTTGGGTGAGAGCCTAGCCGAGCGATGTCCGTTCCCCCTTAAAAAGCCTGGTTAACCCCTCCTCACCTCGTGCCATGATTGACAAGAGGTTGGCCCGCATGATTGACGAAGCCTTGCCCCGATCACTCAAATCTTTGTTGCCTGCCGGCGCAAAGTGCTTGAAATCCCTGTGAAACCGGCACATCTGGTGGGTCTGTCGACCTCGTTCCGGGCCCCCCTCAATCCGCAGGAATTCGTTCGTGAACTCTTCACCATCTGCATCGCGACACGGCGATAGCTCCGATCTGTTCGACCAATCGGGCCTGAGCGACCTTGCGCAGCGCCTGGTCGATGCCGCCAGGCGCGCGGGCGCCGATGCGGCCGATGCCATCGCGGTGCGCGGCGTCTCGCAGGGCGTCGAGGTGCGCGACGGCCGCGTCGAGGAAACCGAGCGCTCCGAAGGCGATGACGTCGGCCTGCGGGTGTTCGTCGGCCACCGCCAGGCGGTGGTGTCGACCAATGACGTCAGCGGCGACGGGGTCGCCAAGCTTGCCGAGCGTGCCGTCGCGATGGCGCGCGTGGCGCCGGACGACAAATATGTCGGTCTCGCCGATCCGGCGCTCCACGCCCACGATTTCCCCGACCTCGATCTGCTCGATCGCAAGGTTCCGAGCACGGCCGAACTCGAGCAGCGCGCGATCGAAGCGGAGGCCGCGGCGCTCGCGGTCAAGGGTGTCACCAAGTCCGGCGGCGCGTCGGTCTCGACCGGGATCGGCGGCATGGTGCTGGTGACGTCGACCGGCTTCCACGGTTCTTATCTGCGCTCCAGCCACGGCATCTCGACGACGGCGATTTCCGGTGAGGGCACCGGCATGGAGCGCGACTACGATTTCACCAGCGCGCCGCATGCCTCCGATCTCGATTCACCTGCTTCCGTTGGCCGCAAGGCCGGCGAGCGCGCGGTGGCGCGGGGCAATCCGCGCAAGGTCGAGACCTGCAAGGTGCCGGTGGTGTTCGATCCGCGGGTCGCCGGCTCGATCGTCGGCCATCTCGTCGGCGCCATCAACGGCGCCTCGATCGCGCGCAAGACCAGCTTCCTGAAGGACAAGCTCGGCGAGCAACTGTTCTCGAAAGATATCCGCATCATCGACGATCCGTTGCGGGTGCGCGGCCTGCGCTCGCAGACCTTCGACGCCGAGGGCGTCAGGGTGAAGAAGACCGCGCTGATCGATGCGGGCGTGCTCACCACCTGGGTGATGGATTCGGCGACCGCGCGAGAGCTCGGGCTTGTTACGACCGGTCATGCGCATCGCGGCGTGTCGTCCTCGCCGTCTCCCGGAACGTATAATCTGCATCTCGAGCCGGGTGCGGTGACGCCGAAGGAGCTGATCTCCGACATCAAGCAGGGCTTCTATGTCACCGACCTGATCGGCTCCGGCGTCAACGG
The DNA here is from genome assembly GCF_054059095.1 of Bradyrhizobium sp. USDA 4510. NCBI lineage: Bacteria > Pseudomonadati > Pseudomonadota > Alphaproteobacteria > Hyphomicrobiales > Nitrobacteraceae > Bradyrhizobium > Bradyrhizobium sp. USDA 4510. Next base: position 178,983 of record NZ_JBSSBT010000001.1, read on the forward strand.
CGTGACCGGCGATTACAGCCGCGGCGCGTCCGGCTTCTGGATCGAGAACGGCGAGATCACCTATCCGGTCAGCGAAGTGACCATCGCCGGCCATCTGCTGCCGATGTTCAAGTCGCTGGTCGCCGCCAACGATCTGGAATTCCGCTACGGCGTCAATTCGCCGACGCTGCGCATCGAGGGCCTGACGCTTGGCGGACGCTGATACGGACGACTGGACCAAGGCGCGCGATGCCGCCTTGCTGACCAGATCGGTGCAGGAAGCGGGCCGGCTCGCATCGTCACTGTTCCGCACCGAATTGAAGAACTGGATCAAGGGCGCGTCCTCGCCGGTCTCCGAGGCCGACATCGCGGTCAACGACCTGTTGGAGCAGCAGCTGCGTTCGGCAACGCCCGGCTATGGCTGGCTGTCGGAAGAGAGCGCCGACAACGACACCCGCCTCGGCAGGCGCTTCACCTGGATCGTCGATCCGATCGACGGCACCCGCGCCTATCTCGCCGGCCGCGAGGACTGGTGCGTCAGTGTGGCGCTGGTTGAAAATGCATCTCCGGTGCTCGCGGCGGTGTATGCGCCGGTCAGCGAGGAATTCTTCTTCGCCGCCCGTGGACAGGGCGCCACCCTGAACGACGGCGCGGTGCATGCAACCGCAGGCACCGATTTCAACTTTCCGCGGATGGCGGGACCGAAGCCGCTGGTGCAGCGGCTCAGCCCGACGCCGGACGAGATCACGCTCTATCCGCGCATCGGATCGCTGGCGCTGCGGTTGTGCCGTGTAGCACAAGGTCGACTTGACGCGGCCTTTGCGGGCGGGCAAAGCCGCGACTGGGATCTTGTCGCCGCGAATTTGATCGTGCAGGAAGCGGGTGGTAAGATGACCGCGCTCTCGGGGGACGCGATTGAGTACAATCGCCGGGAGGTGACGCATGGGGTGCTGGTGGCAGCAGGACGCGAACGTCATGCACGCATTGTCGAGCATTTTCGCAGCCGTCCTTTGCCGTGAGGCCTCGCCGATCCACGCCGCTTTCCGATTGTGACGACCAGACCTGTTGCGACAGCCTTGTGACGACTAGCCTTGTGACGACCAGACCTGTGACGACCACGACTTCATTTGTTTGCCGGGCATCTCGTTAGGAAAAGCACCATCATGTCAGACAATGCCCAGCCCCAGCTGCTTCACCTCGTGATCGGCGGCGAGTTGACCGATCTCGAGCACAACACCTTCAAGAATCTGGACGAAGTCGAGATCGTCGGCGTCTACCCGAACTATGCGACCGCCTATGCGGCCTGGAAGGCGAAGGCGCAGCAGACCGTGGACAACGCCCAGATGCGCTACTTCGTCGTTCACCTCCACCGGTTGCTCGATCCTGAGCAGGACACAAAGCATTCCCATTGAAACGACTTTTTCGCGATCTGCTGCGCAGCGGCTTCGTGCAGCGCGCGCTGGGTGTGCTTGCGGCCGAGTATCTGCGGCTGGTGTGGTACACCAACCGCTTCAGCTACCAGCCGCATGACGTGTACGGGATCGTCGAGCCCCTGATGCCGGCGATCTTCGTGTTCTGGCACGGCCAGCACTTCATGACGCCGTTCATCAAGACCAAGGAGAGCTACCGTGCCAAGGTCCTGATCTCCCGCCACCGCGACGGCGAGTTCAACGCCCTCGCGGTGGAGCGGCTCGGCATCGGCACCATCAGAGGTTCCGGCGATCATTCCGGCGCGTTCCATCGCAAGGGCGGCGTCGGCGCCTTCCTGGAGATGGTTCGGGCGCTGGAAGACGGCTGCAACATGGCCACCACCGCCGACGTGCCGAAGCGGGCGCGGGTGGCGGGCCTCGGGGCCATTATGCTGGCGCGGGAGACCGGCCGGCCGATCATCCCCTTTGCGATGGTCACCAGCCGATTCATCCGGTTGAAAAACTGGGATTCGACCACCATCAATTTGCCATTCGGGCGCGGCGCAGTGGTAGGTATTGAGCCGGTCTATGTGCCGCCGGATGCCGACGCCGCGACGATGGAAAAGCTTCGGCAGCACGTGGAGGAACTTCTCAACGAAGCGACCCGACGTGCCTATGCAGCGGTCGGGCGGCCGGAGGCCGCGCTTGGCTAGCTCGCTACCGATGACGTTGCGTGTGTACCGCAAGCTGTCGTCCGCGATGGTGCCGCTCGCGCCTGCCCTGATCAAGCGGCGGCTCAAGCTCGGCAAGGAAGATCCCGAACGTGTCGGCGAGCGGCGCGGCGTGAGCGCCGATACCAGGCCGCAGGGCCCGCTGGTATGGATTCACGGCGCCAGCGTCGGCGAGGTGCTGGCAGCGGCCGGCCTGATCGAGCGGCTGCGCGCGCTCAATTTGCGCATCCTGCTCACCTCGGGCACGGTGACCTCGGCCGCGATCGTCGCCAAGCGCTTCCCGCCCGACGTCATCCATCAATACGTGCCGTACGACTCGCCGCGTTATGTGACGCGCTTCCTCGATCACTGGCATCCGTCGCTGGCGCTGTTCATCGAATCCGATTTGTGGCCGAATCTGATCCTGTCGAGCGCCGCGCGGCGGCTGCCGATGGTGCTGATCAATGGGCGAATGTCGCAGCGCTCTTTCCCGCGCTGGCGCCGGGTCTCCAACACCATCGGCGCGTTGCTCGGCCGGTTCGACATCTGCCTCGCGCAGTCGAACACCGACGCCGAACGCTTTGTCGCGCTCGGCAGCCACAACGTCGTCGTCACCGGCAACCTCAAGCTCGACGTCGCGGCGCCGCCGGCCGATCCGGCCAAGCTGGAGCGGTTGATGTCGGTGACCCGCGGCCGCGCCATCGTGGTTGCGGCGTCGACCCATCCCGGCGAGGAAGAGATCCTGATCGAGGCGCACAAGTCGCTCGCGGGATTCTTCCCCGGCCTGCTCACAGTCATCGTGCCGCGGCATGCCGCGCGCGGCGAGGCGGTGGCGCGGCTGGTGACGGAGGCCGGCCTGCGCCCCGGCCTGCGCTCGCATGAGGATCTGCCGGTCGCGACAACAGATATCTACGTCGCCGATACGATGGGCGAGCTCGGCCTGTTCTATCGCCTCGCGCCGATCGTGTTCATGGGCGGCTCGCTGGTTGCGCATGGCGGCCAGAATCCGATCGAGGCGATCAAGCTTGGCGCGGCGATCGTGCACGGCCCGCACGTGTTCAACTTCACCGATGTCTATGAGGCGCTCGATCGCGCCGGCGGCGCGCGCCGCGCCGATGATCGGGAAGCGCTGGTCAAGCAGCTCGGCCAGTTCCTTGCGGATTCCACAGCCCGCGACACTTCGCTGGCGGCCTCCGAGCGCGTCGTCGAACAGCTCGGTGGCGCGCTGGAGCGCACGGTGACCGCTCTCGAGCCCTATCTGTTGCAGTTGCGGCTCGAGATGGGAGCCGCCAATGCGTGAGCCGGCCTTCTGGCACCGGCCGTCGTCTTGCCTATCGCAACTGCTCCAACCGCTCGCCGCGCTTTACGGCGCGGTCGCCGCACGGCGGATGCGGCAATCCGGCGTCGATGCCGGCATTCCCGTGGTGTGCGTCGGCAATTACCATGTCGGCGGCGCCGGCAAGACGCCGACGGTGCTGGCGCTGGCAAGATTGCTGCGTGAGCTCGACGAGCGGCCGGTGGTGCTCAGCCGCGGCTATGGCGGCAGGCTCGCTGGCCCGGTCAAGGTCGATCGCGACAGCCACACGGCGGCCGATGTCGGCGACGAGCCGCTGATGATGGCGACGAGCTTGCCGGTCGTGGTGTCGCGCGACCGTGCCGCGGGCCTGGCGCTGGCGCGCGCGCAGGATGCCAGCGTGATCCTGATGGATGACGGCTTCCAGAATCCGAGCGTGCTCAAGGATGTCTGCCTGATCGTGATCGACGGCACGCGCGGCGTCGGCAACGGCCGTGTGATTCCTGCGGGACCGCTGCGCGCGCCGCTGGTGCCGCAGCTGCAACGGACCGACGCGCTGATCGTGGTCGGCGAGGGGAGCGCGGCGCAAAGGATTGCGGCCGATCTCGCGTCCCGCGGCAAGCCGGTGCTGTCGGCGCATCTGAAGCCGGAGCAGGCTTCGCTGGCGGCGCTGAACGGAACACGTGCGCTCGCCTTTGCCGGCATCGGCGATCCCGCGCGCTTCTTCAACACGTTGCGCTCAAGCGGCGTCGACGTCGTGCGCAGCAAGGCTTTCGCCGATCATCACGCCTTCACGAAGGAGGAGATCGAAGCGCTCGTTGCCGACGCGCGTCGCGAGGGACTGACGCTGGTGACGACGGAAAAGGATCTCGCGCGGTTGCGTGGTCCGGACGGGATGCCGGCATGGGCACAGGCGATCGTGCCGTTTGCGGTGACGCTGCAATTCGATGATGGCGACGCGCTGCGGCGCCTGGTGGCCGATCAGCTGTTCAGGGCGCGGGACAGGAGACGCTCCAAATGAACCCGGCCTTGAGCCTAGGCCTGCGGCTTGAGGACGCCAGGATGGTGGCGCTGCAGCACGGCGGTCGGGGTGGCGTAGGCTTCTTGCAGATCGACGCTCCAGTACTTCAGCTCGTCGAGCGGAATCCGGACGTCGGTGATGGCACAACGCACAAAGGTGCCGGGCGAGATCACGCGGAAATCGCCGTCGAGATATTGCACCTGCGCTTCGCCATGGCCCGAGGGACCGAACTTGTTCAGCACGATTGAGCTCTCCGCCTTGCCTCCAATGAGGCCATCTGGATGTCGATGAAACCGTCTATCACAGATAGGGTGTCATGTCCGCCCGTTAAACCACCGACTTGTGATGATTTGGCGGCGGAGGCGCATGGTAGCCTTGTAGGTGTGGTCCGCTGTGTTTGCAGCGCCATAACGAGCCGGCCGGATCGGATGCGCCTCACGTCAGTTTTCATGTGCCTCGCCATGCTTGCCGTGCCGGCCGCGGCCGCGGCGCCGCTCCCGGACCCGCATCAGGTCGAGATCCCCGAAGGCAACGTCACGCTGCACGCGCAGCTCTACCGGCCCGATGGCGACGGCCCGTTCCCGACCGTCATCGCGCTGCATGGCTGCGGCGGTCTCGCCGGCCGGTCCGAGCCGGTGCTGCCGCGCTATCGCGACTGGGCCGAGCAATTGCTGACGACCGGCCATGCGGTGCTGCTGCCGGACAGCTACGGCTCGCGCGAGCTTGGTCCGCAGTGTCGCATCAAAGAGCATCAGGTCCAGACCCGCCGTGCGCGGGTCGCCGACATCAACGCGGCGCGGCAGTGGCTGGTGCAGCAGAAATGGGTGGCGAAGCGCCGCATCAGCCTGATCGGCTGGGGCAACGGCGCCGCCGCCCTGCTGTGGGCGGTGCGGCCGCAGGTGTGGTCGCGCAACGTCGAGCCGGATTTTCGCTCGGCGGTCGCGTTCTATCCGGATTGCCGCGCCTCGTTCGGCCTCGGCTGGAGCGCGCGGGTGCCGACGCTGGTGCTGATCGGCGCGCGCGACGACGTGACATCGTCATCGGCCTGCCACCAGATGGTCGACGGCGCCCGCGGCCGCAGCGCGCTGGCGCGGATCGTGGTCTATCCCGAGGCCTATCACGACTTCGACCGGCCCAACCTGCCGCTGCACGCGGTCGCGGCCTCCGATGCCGAGATCGCCGAGCGCGGTCACGTCGGCACCGATACCGGCGCGCGCAAGGATGCGCAAAAGCAAGTCGCCGAGTGGCTGTCGCGCTAAGACAGCTGTTGCCGGGCTAGAACAGACTACCCTGATCGACCGGCTTGGTGACGCGCTTCGGCGCTGCCGGTTTCGCCTCGCGCGGCTGAGGCTTCGGCTGGCTCTCGGGCGCCACCGTCGCCGGGGGCTGATCGGCGTTCGCGGTGGCGGCGACGCGGCCATCGGCGAATTCGATCGACAGGCCGGCGTTCGGGCCGACCGCCGCGGCGGAGTGCAGGGCGTGGCCGTGCGCGTCGCGCACCAGCGCGAAGCCGCGCGCCAGCACGCCGCGATAGGACAGCGCCGACAACAGCTGGCCGCTATGGGCGACGCGCGCCTCGAGCCGCTGCATCGTCGTCACCAATGCGCGGCGGGCGCGCTCGGCCAGGCGGTGGGTGCGCTCGAGGTCGCGGGCGATGGCGTTGCGCTGGGCCTTGGCGTTGGCGAGCTTCGAGGCCTTGAGCCGGATCTCGAGCCCGCTGAAGCGCTCGCGGCGGCGATGCAGCAGCGCGCGCGCCGATAGCGTGATGCGCTCGCCGGATGCGGTGAGCCGCTGCCGCGCATGCGCGATCTGGCCGCGCAGCACGCCGATGGTGAGGCGCGAACTGCTGGCGGCAAAGCGGCGGAAATGCGCGTGCGTATTGGCCTTCAGCCCGCGCGGCAAACCTGCTGCGAGATGATCGAGCCGTTGCCGCGGGATCGCCAGCAGTTCGTGCGCCGCCGGCAGCGCCCGCGCCGCGGCGCGCAGCTCGTTGCGGCGCGCCTCCTGGGCACGCTGCCAGCACACCATGGTGCGGCGGGCGAGCGCCGCGACCTCGACGAACAGCTCGCTGCGCACCGGCACCGCCATCTCGGCGGCGGCGGTCGGCGTCGGCGCGCGCTTGTCGGCGACGAAGTCGATCAGCGTGATGTCGGTCTCATGGCCCACCGCCGAGATCAGCGGGATATGGCTCTCCGCCGCGGCGCGGACCACGATCTCCTCGTTGAACGACCAGAGGTCCTCCAGCGAGCCGCCGCCGCGCGCGACGATCAAGAGATCGGGCCGTGGAATCTTGCCGCCCTCCGGCAGCGCGTTGAAACCGCGGATCGCGGCCGCCACCTGTTCGGCCGAGCCGTCGCCCTGCACCTTGACCGGCCAGACCAGCACGCGGCGGGGAAAGCGGTCCTCCAGCCGGTGCAGGATGTCGCGGATCACAGCGCCGGTCGGCGAGGTGACGACGCCGATCACCTCGGGCAGCCAGGGCAAAAGCTGCTTGCGGGCCTCGTCGAACAGGCCCTCGGCCGCGAGCTTCTTCTTGCGCTCCTCCATCAGCGCCATCAGCGCGCCGACGCCGGCAGGCTCCAGCGAATCGATGACGATCTGGTACTTCGAGGAGTTCGGATAGGTGGTCAGCTTGCCGGTGGCGATGACCTCGAGGCCCTCCTGCGGCTTGAAGCGCATCCGGGCATGGGCGAACTTCCAGATCACCGCCTCGATCTTGGCGCTCTCGTCCTTCAGGGCGAAATAGCAGTGGCCGGAGGAATGCGGGCCGCGAAAGCCCGAAATCTCGCCGCGGACACGGACATGGCCGAAGCGGTCCTCCACCGTCCGCTTCAGGGCCGAAGAGAGTTCCGAGACGGTGAATTCGGGCGCGTTGACGAGATTCGGAGCAGCGGTCATCTGATCTATAGAATCGGGGTTTTCGACCCCGTGTGCAAGGTCCGGACGCCGCGTTTCAGGCGTCGAATCACATATCCACATCTGATCGAACCGCGTGTTGCCGCGGTTCGGGAGCGTGCTAAACCGGACGAAATGGCGTTACAACCCCTCTGATCGGCGACACAGATGAACATCCTCCTGCTCGGTTCCGGTGGCCGCGAACATGCGCTGGCGTGGAAGATCGCCGCATCCCCGCTGGTCACGAAACTCTGGTGCGCGCCGGGCAATGCCGGGATCGCGCGCGAGGCCGAATGCGTTGCGCTCGATGTCACCGACCATGCCGCGGTGATCGAGTTCTGCCGGGGCAATGCGGTCGATCTGGTGGTGGTCGGACCGGAGACGCCGCTCGCCGCCGGGATCGTCGACGACCTCGCCGCTGAAGGCATCAAGGCGTTCGGACCGAGCCGGCAGGCCGCCCAGCTCGAGGGCTCCAAGGGCTTCACCAAGGACCTGTGCAGCGAGTTCGACATTCCGACCGGTGCCTATCGCCGCTTCGACAATGCGAAGGACGCGGTGGCCTATGTCCGTGCCCAGGGCGCGCCGATCGTGGTCAAGGCCGACGGGCTTGCGGCCGGCAAGGGCGTCGTGGTGGCGCAGACGCTGCCCGAGGCCGAGGCCGCGATTGCGATGATGTTCGAGGGCGCGTTCGGCTCGGCCGGCGCCGAGGTCGTGATCGAGGAGTTCTTGTCGGGCCGCGAGATCAGCTTCTTCGCGCTGTGCGACGGCGAGACCGCAATTCCGCTGGCGTCGGCGCAGGACCACAAGCGGGTGTTCGATCACGACAAGGGGCCGAACACCGGCGGCATGGGCGCCTATTCGCCGACGCCGTTCGTGACGCCTGAGGTGCACGACCAGATCATGGCGCGGATCATCCTGCCGACGGTTGCCGGGATGAAGAGCCGCGGCACGCCGTTCAAGGGAGTGCTCTATGCCGGCGTGATGCTGACCGCGCAGGGCCCAAAACTGTTCGAGTACAATGTCCGCTTCGGCGATCCCGAGTGCCAGGTGCTGATGCTGCGGATGATGTCGGACATCGTGCCGGCGCTGCTCGCCTCGATCGACGGGCAATTGAAGAACTTCGATCTGCGCTGGTATCCGGACCCGGCGCTGACGGTGGTGATGGCGGCGAAGGGCTATCCCGGCGACTACATCAAGGGCACGCGGATCGATGGCCTCGACGCCGCCGCCAAGGTCGAGGGCGTCGAGATCTTCCACGCCGGCACGGTGGCGAAGGATGGCGCAATCATCGCCAATGGCGGCCGGGTGCTGAACGTCTGCGCGATGGGCAAGACGGTCACCGAGGCGCGCGACCGCGCCTATCAGGCGATCGATCGCATCAAATGGCCGGACGGCTTCTGCCGCCGCGACATCGCCTGGCAGGCGGTCGAGGCGGAGAAGGGTTGATCGATCCGGCCTCAGCGGCGACAATGGCGCGCCCCGGGGCCTTCGAATGACCGATTTCAGACCGCCCGAGACGCACTACGCGCAAAGCGCCGACGCGAGCATCGCCTATCAGGTGATGGGCGATGGTCCTGTCGACATCATCCTTGTCCCCGGCCTGTTCTCGCACATCGAGTTCATGCACGAGATGCCCGGCTACACCGCCGTGCTGCGCCGCCTGTCGCGCTTCGCCCGGGTCGTGACCTTCGACAAGCGCGGACAGGGATTGTCGGATCGGATGACCGGCGCGCCCTCCCTCGAGCAGCGCATGGACGACGTCCGGGCCATCATGGATGCCATCGGCTCCGCGAAGGCGGTGTTGTTCGGCTTCTCCGAGGGCTGTCCGATGAGTGTGCTGTTTGCAGCGACCTATCCGGACCGCGTTTCGCATCTCGTTCTGCTCGGCAGTTTTGCCCGCTCGAAGGATCGCCTGCCGGATGACGTGTGGCAGCTGCGCTGCGATGAGATCGTGCAGAGCTGGGGTTCTGGCGATACGGTCAAGACTGTCGCGCCGAGCCAGGCAACGAATGCGGAAGTGATCGCGCAGATCGCGAAATTCGAGCGGCTGTCGAGCAGTCCGGGAGCGTTGCGGACGCTGCTCGTTCTCAATCGCGCGATCGACGTCACGGCGATCCTGCCGATGCTCCAGACTCCGACGCTTGTCCTGCATCGGACCGGCGATGCCCGCGTTCCTGTGGCGCTCGGCCGTGCCGTCGCGCGCTCGATCCCCGGCGCGAAATACGTGGAATATCCGGGCGGCGATCACTACTATTGGGTCGGCGAGACCGACGCGATGCTCGGCGATATCGAGGAATTCGTTACCGGCCATCGCGATGGTGGTGATGCCGAGCTCGACCGTGTGCTTGCGACCGTGCTGTTTACCGATATCGTCGATTCGACCCGCAGCGCCGCCGCGATGGGTGATCATCGTTGGCGACGTCTGCTCGACGATCACGATCAACTCGCGCAGCAGGTGGTCGGCCGCCATCGCGGCCATCTGGTGAAGAGCACCGGCGACGGCATTCTGGCGACCTTCGACGGTCCCGGCCGCGCCGTACGCTGTGCGCTGGCGTTCGGCTCGGCCGCGCGGCAGATCGGCCTGCCGGTACGAGCGGGCCTGCACACCGGCGAGATCGAGGTGAGGGGGGCGGATATCGGCGGCATAACGGTCCACGCCGCGGCGCGCGTGATGTCGCAGTGCGGCTCGAACGAGGTGCTGGTGTCACGCGTGGTGACCGATCTGGTCGCGGGCGCCGGGTTGAAATTCGCCGAGCGCGGCGCGTTCGAGCTGAAGGGACTGCCCGGGACATGGGAGCTGTTTGTGGCGAGCGGCTAGGTTCGGCCCCACGCCGTCATTCCGGACGACGCGCATCGCGCGTCGATCCGGAATCTCGATGTTGTGGACACCTTCTCACCTCATCTCGAGATTCCGGGTTCGGCGCGTTGCGCCGCCCCGGAATGACGAAGTGGGCTAAAGCAAATCCCCGCCCGCCGCTGACGCTGTGGTGCCGTGCTCGCGGAACGCCTTGATGACGTTCTTGCCGATCTTCCACTTGTGCACCTCGTCGGGGCCGTCGACCAGCCGCTGCGAGCGCACCTGGGTGTACCACTTCGCCAGCGGCGTATCCTGGCTGAAGCCGAGCGCGCCGTGCAGCTGGATCGCGGTATCGATCACCTTGTGCACCATGTGGGCGTGGAAGATCTTGGCGATCGAGTTCTCCTGGCGGATGTCGAGGCCCTTCTCGGCCTTGTAGGCGATGTGCAGCAGCATCAGCCGGCCGATATAGAGCTCGCTCGCGCAGTCGGCGAGCATGAACTGCACCGCCTGGCGGTCGGCCAGCAACTGGCCGAAGGTCGAGCGTTTGGTGACATGGGCGGCCGCCATGTCGAGCGCGCGCTGCGCCTTGGCGACGTTGTGCATGCCGTGGCGCAGCCGGCCGTAGGCGAGGCGGTGCTGGCCCATGTTGAAGCCGTTGCCCTCGCCGCCGAGCAGGTTGTCGGCCGGCACCTTCAGATCCTTGATCTCGATCTCGGAGTGGCCGCCGTGGATCACGTCGTCATGCGGACCCTCGATCGCCATGTTGGCGACGTTGCGCTTGATGCGGTAGCCGGGGTTGGGCAGCTCGACGATGAAGGTCGAATATTGCTTGTGGCGCGGCGCGTTCGGATCGGTCTTCGCCATGACCAGCGCGAGGTCGGCGACGCTCGCCGACGAGGAGAACCATTTCTCGCCGTTGAGGATGTAGTTCTCGTTGCCGTCCTTCACCGCCGTGGTCTGCATGCCGGTGGCATCGGCGCCGGCGGCCTTCTCGGTCATCGAGAAGCAGATGCGCTTCTCGCCGTTCAGCAGGGGCTTGAGGAATTTTTCCTTCTGGTACTCGGTGCCATGCGCCAGGATCGTCATCATCGAGGCGTCGTCCGGCCCCTGCGTGTTCATCGAGAGCGCGCCGAGCATGCTCTCGCCGAGCTCCATCTGCACCAGGGCGTTGGCGAGCGGGCCGAGGCCCATACCGCCATACTCCTTCGGCACGAAGGGGCACCACAGGCCCTGCGCGCGGGCCTTCTTCCGCAGCGGTCCCAGCACCTCGGCAAGCGGCTTGGTGTCGAGTTCCTTTTCCGCCGGAATGCATTCGTCGTGGACGAATTTGCGAACCTTCTCGCGGATCGCCTTGGCTTCGGCGGGAATTTCGAAGTCGATCGACATGGCACTTCCTCGTTTCATGTTGTTGTTGGCAGGACTTGAGGATGGCATAAACCTCGCCAAAGCGAGCGGCAACGCCGAACAAAGTTTGAAGCAGCGCGGCCGCCCCAGGGAAGGAGCTACCGATGCCTGATCTCGCTGATCTTTTTCCCGGCTATGCGTCCGAGTGGATCAACACCTCGCAGGGCCGCATCTTCGCCCGCGTCGGCGGCAAGGGCCCGCCATTGCTGCTGCTGCACGGCTTCTCCTCGACGCATGTGATGTGGCACACGGTGGCGCCGAAACTCGACGACAGGTTCACGCTGATCATCGCCGACCTGCCGGGCTACGGCTGGTCCGACATGCCCGACAGCGACAAGGACCATACGCCCTACACCAAGCGGGCCTGGGCGAAGACCATGGTCGAGGTGATGGAGCAACTCGGGCACGTGCATTTCGCGCTCGCCGGCCACGACCGCGGCGGCCGGGTGTCGTACCGGCTCGCGCTCGATCATCCCGGCCGGCTGTCGAAGCTTGCGGTGCTCGATATCGCGCCGACCTATGATTACTGGCAGAAGCTCAATCGCCTGTCGGCGCTGAAGATCTACCACTGGGCGTTCCTGGCGCAGCCCTATCCGCTGCCGGAGACGCTGATCTCCAACAATGGCGAATTCTTCCTCAAGGAGAAGATGGCGAGCCAGACCAGGAGCAAGACGCTGGAGGCGATCGATCCGCGCGCGCTCGAGCACTACCTCGCGCCATTCCGTGATCCCGCGCGCATCCACGCGATGTGCGAGGACTATCGCGCTGGCGCCTATGCCGACTACGAGATCGACAAGGCCGATGTCGACGCCGGCAAGAAGATCACGATCCCGATGCTGGCGCTGTGGGGCGATGCCGGGGTTGCCAGCGCGGCAACAACGCCGCTCGACACCTGGAAGACCTGGGCCACCAATGTCAGCGGCGCGCCGGTGGCGTCGGGGCATTTCCTGCCCGAGGAAGCTCCGGACGCGACCGCGAAGCTGCTGCGGGAGTTTTTCGTGGCGGGATGACTCCGTTCGCGCGCCGTCATCCCCGCGCAAAGGCTTCGCCTTTGTCGCTGGAGGTGGGAGCCTCGCTCCGCTCGCACCTCAGGATGACGGGATCAACAGCTGAGAGCTTCGTAGCCCGGATGGAGCGGAGCGAAATCCGGGATCGTCTCCGCGGAGATATCCCCCGGATTCATCCGGGCTGCAGGTCGCCCGCGCTACGAATTCCTCAGCGACGCTCCCTGAAGAACTCGCGCAGCAGGCGCGCGGACTCGGTCTCGCCGACCGCGCCATAGACCTCCGGCACATGGTGGCAGGTCGGCTGCGCGAAGAACCGGACGCCTGACTCGACCGCGCCGCCCTTGGGGTCGGCGGCGCCGTAATAGAGCCGGCGGATGCGGGCAAAGGAGATCGCGCCGGCGCACATCGTGCAGGGCTCCAGCGTCACGTAGAGGTCGCAATCGACCAGCCGCTCGGTGCCGATGGCCTCGGCGGCCTGCCGGATCGCCAGGATCTCCGCATGGGCCGTCGGATCGTGGTCGGTCAGGGTGCGGTTGCCGGCGGTGGCGATCACCTCGTAGCCCCGCACGATCACGCATCCGATCGGAACCTCGCCAGCTTTTCCGGCACTTTCGGCGGTTTTTAGCGCCAAATCCATGAAAGAAGGGGCAGACATGCCTCGTATCATCGGAAGAAACCTGCTAGTAGCGTCGCCTTCAGCAGAAGTGGATGCCGGTTTTGCGCCAGTCGCGCCCAGATGGCGCGCGTATCGCCGGTTGCCCTGCGCCCCAATTGAACCTCCAGGCGAGAACATTCATGCCCCGCGACAGCGACAAAAACAACGATTCCCCGCGCGGCCGGCGGGACCGGGGGGCGCCCGGGAAGGGGCGGCCCAGTGGTTCCCGCGGATCGGACAAGCCGTTCGGCAAGCGCAGCTTCGGCGGCAAAGGTGGTGATCGCGACAAGCGCTCTTTCGGCGACAAGGGCGAGGGCCGCTCGTTCCGCCGCCGTGAGGACGGCGATGCGCCGCGCCGCGATTACGGCGACCGGCCGCGCTTCAAGCGCGACGACCGTGGCGGCGAGGGGGGCGGAAAGCGCCCGTTCAAGCCGCGCGGCGAGCGCCGCGACTTTGATGCGGGCGATCGTCCGCAGCGCGGTGGCGCGCGCTCGGAGGGCCGCTCATCCGACCGCAAGTTCGGTGAAAAGCGGTCCTATGGCGATCGCGAGAAGCGCCCCTACACGCCGCGTGGCGACCGCGACGGCGAGAAGCGGAGCTTTGCGCCGCGCGGCGATCGCGCCGAGCGCAAATTCGACGACAGGAAGTTTTCGCGCGGCGATCGTGACAAGCGCTCGTTCGGGGACAAGGGCGAAGGCCGCCCGTTCCGCCGCCGCGAGGATGGCGACGCACCGCGCCGCGATTTCGGCGATCGGCCGCGCTTCAAGCGCGACCGCGACTTCGAGGGCCGCGACCGCGGCGACGAGAAGCCCTGGCAAAAGCGGGATCGCAAACCGCGCGACGACCGCGGCGGCGACGAGCGCCCGCGCTTTTCGCGGTCGCGCGACGATCGCGGTGGCGGCGAACGTCCGCGGTTCTCGAAGTCACGCGACGACCGCGAGCAGGGTGATCGTCCGAAGTTCGGCCGGCCGCGCTGGGATCGTCATGATGAAGATGGTGGCCGCGACAATCGCCGGCGTGAGCGGCCCGAAGGCCGCACCGACTGGCAGGAGCACCCGCGCAGCGAAGGCCGCTTCTCCGACCGGCCGCGCCGCGACAATGAGGACGACAGCAAGGTCTTTGCGAAGCGCCCGGCCTTCGGCGGCCGCGGTGCCTATCGCGAACGCGCCACCGACGACCGGCGCGAGCGTCCCGAGCCGAAGCCGAAGAAGACAGGCGAACGCATCGCCAAGGTATTGGCGCGCGCCGGTCTTGCCTCGCGCCGCGATGCCGAGGAGATCGTCACGCAAGGGCGCGTCACCGTCAACGGACGCGTGATCAACTCGCCGGCGCTCGATATCACCGACAACGATGTCGTGGCCGTCGACGGCAAGCCGTTGCCGCCGCGCGAGCGGACGCGGCTGTTCATGTATCACAAGCCGCGCGGGCTGATGACGACGCATGCCGATCCCGAGGGGCGGCCGACCGTGTTCGACAATCTGCCCGAGGGCCTGCCGCGGCTGATCTCGATCGGCCGGCTGGATTTCAACACCGAGGGCCTGTTGCTGCTGACCAATGACGGCGGCCTGGCGCGGACGCTGGAGCATCCCGACACCGGATGGCTGCGCCGTTACCGCGTGCGCGCGCATGGCGAGGTGACGCAGGGCCAGCTCGACCAGCTCAAGGGCGGCGTCGAGGTCGACGGCGTCAAATACGGGCCGATCGACGCGACATTGGAACGCGACCAGAGCGCCAATGTGTGGGTGGTGTTCGCGATCCGCGAAGGCAAGAACCGCGAGGTGCGCAACGTGATGGCGCATCTCGGGCTCGAGGTGAACCGCCTGATCCGGATCTCCTACGGCCCGTTCCAGCTCGGCGAGCTCGAGGAGGGCAAGGTCGAGGAGGTCAAGACGCGGGTGCTGCGCGAGCAGCTCGGCGAGAAGATCGCCAAGATCGCGGGTGCCGACTTCACGCGGCCGGAGCAGCGTGACGCAGCCGACGGCGACGATGCGCCGGCCAGAAAGCCGAAGCCCAGCAAGCGCGAAACCATCAACGATCGCAAGGGCCGCCGCGTGCTGGTGCAGCGCACCGGCAGCGAGGAAGCGCGTGCCCGCAATGAAGACGAGGCCAACGGCTACGGCCCGCCGCGCCGTCCCAAGCGCGGCTATCACGGCAAGCGCGATCTCAAGCCGCGGGACGAGTAACGGTCGATGCGCGTCGTCGGGGGCAGGCTGAAGGGCCGCAATCTCGCTTCGCCTGCGGGCCGCGAGATTCGTCCGACCGCGGACCGCCTGCGCGAGTCCGTGTTCAACATTCTGATCCACGCCTACGACAATCCGGTTGAGGACGCGCGCGTGCTCGATCTGTTTGCCGGCACCGGCGCGCTCGGCATCGAGGCCGTCTCGCGCGGCGCCAGGTTCACGCTGTTCGTCGACAATGGCGCCGAGGCGCGCGCGCTGCTGCGCAACAATGTCGAGTCGCTCGGCCTCGGCGGCACGACCAAGGTCTATCGCCGCGATGCCACCGATCTTGGACCGGCGCATCCGGTCGAGCCGTTCTCGCTGGTGTTTCTCGATCCGCCCTATGGCAAGGGGCTGGCCGACAAGGCGCTCGCCTCGCTGCGCGACGGCGGCTGGCTGACGCCGGGCGCGCTGCTCGTGGTGGAGGAGGCCAAGGCCGCGGCGTTCGCGGCGCCCGAGGGCTTCGAGGAGCTCGAGCGGCGCGCGTATGACGACACGGAGTTCGTGTTTCTTCGCAAGGCGTAATATTGCCGCTTGTTGTGCTGTCATCACCCGCGCATGCGGGTGATCCAGTGCGCCGCGGCTTCTCGATTGATCACGATCGCCGCGGCGTACTGGATCGCCCGGTCAAGTGTTTAGTCCGGGGACATGGCTGACACCTGTTCGGACACATCACTGACAGGTTGGCGGTTGGTCAAGTCGATTGATGCGACCTGCCAGCTGGCGAAGAAGACGCCGTAATGGCCGTCGCGATCCAGCGGCCTGATGGCAAGCCGTTCGCGCGCGAAGGCCTGTGGAACCTTCCAGAAGCGTCCCTTGAAGGAGATGTAGGGCCTCGTCGATGAGACCCTGCGCACGGTCTCGCCGCTGTCGTACTCGATTTTCGGGACGCGGGCCGGCATAGCGCGGGCACTGGGTCGGAAGCGATCGGCGGGAACGTGCATATCAAGGCCTTGGTGAGGGCGCTGCAGATTGTAGATCGGCCGCCAGGCATCCAAGGCACGCTGGACTTCCGGTAGGGTGCGGAAGCGGCGCATCGCAAAGACCTCGGCCTTCAGGGTGCGATGGAAGCGTTCGTTCTTGCCGCGGGCCTGCGGGTGGCAAGGCCTGGCATGCACCACCCTGACGCCAAGCTTGAGCAGCCAGACCTTCAATCCGGTCCAGCGAATGCCGGACGTATCGCCCCATGGTGAGCCGTTGTCGGTGTAGAAGGCCTCCGGCAAACCATAGCAGCGGAACGTCGTCGTCAAGTGATCCTGCACGGTGAAACGCTGCTCGTCGGCGCAGGCCTTCAGGCACAGGACATAGCGCGAGTGATCGTCGACGATCGTTAGCGGATGACACCGCGTTCCGTCGGCGAGCGGCAGGTGGCCCTTGAAGTCCATCTGCCACAGTAGATTGGGAGCTTCCTTCTCGAAGCGGTGCCCTGGATTTGGCGGCGCGTTCTCGCTCGGCTTGACGCGGCCGTTCCGGCACAGGATCCGGTGCACCGTCGAGGGCACAGGCACCGTCTTGCCGTCCCGCTTCAGGCAGTGGGCGATCTTGCGCGCGCCCCAGACCGGATGCTTGTCGCGCACCGCAAGCACCTGCTCCTCGATGGCAGCCTCACTGCGCTTGGGCATCGCATGCGGACGCCGGGAGCGGTCAGCCAGTTCCCGATCACCAGCCTGCCAGCGCCGCAGCCATTTGTAGCCAACGTCAGGGCTGATGTTGAACCGTTGACACAGCTCGCGCCGGTTGGCGCCTTCCTGCAATGCCAGCCGCACGAACTCGTGGCGCTGATCCATTACTGACACCTCACTCCACGGCATGGACGGCCTCCCGAATCGGACCAATCCAGCCAATGTTGATGTGTCAGCTATGTCTCCGAACACCCGTCAGTGATCTGTCCGGGCTAAACATCAAGCCGGGCGATGACACCGGAGTATGCGGTCTTATCTTCGCCCGAACAGCTTCTCGATATCGCTCAGCTTCAATTCGACATAGGTCGGGCGGCCGTGGTTGCACTGGCCGGAGTTCGGCGTGTCTTCCATCTCGCGGAGCAGTGCGTTCATCTCTTCCGGCTTGAGGCGGCGGCCGGCGCGGACCGAGCCGTGGCAGGCCATCGTGGCGGCGACGTGCATCAGCCGGCGCTCCAGCGGCAGCGCCTCGTCCCACTCGGCCATGTGCTCGGCAAGGTCGCGCAAGAGACCGGCCGCATTGGCCTTGCCGAGCAGCGAGGGCGTTTCGCGCACCGCGACCGCGCCGGGGCCGAAGGATTCGATCGCGAGCCCGAACGACGCCAGCTCCTCGGCGCGGTCGAGCAGCTTCTCGACGGTCGCCTCATCGAGCTCGACGATCTCGGGGATCAAGAGGATCTGCCGCTGCACGCCGTTCTTCGCCAGCGAGGCCTTCAGCTTCTCATAGACGATGCGCTCATGCGCCGCGTGCTGGTCGACCACGATGAGGCCGTCGCGGGTCTGCGAGACGATGTAGGTCTCGTGGATCTGGGTGCGCGCGGCGCCGAGCGGCCGGTCGAGCAGGTCTGGCGCGGGCGCGGCTTCGAAGCGCACATCGGCGGTCGGCGCGCCGACGTCGAAGGCGGCCTGTCCGGGCTCGGCGAAGGCGGGCGCCGCCGCACCGTCGAACGCGCGCAGCGGACCAGCCGGATAGGACGGCGAGCCGCGCCAGTCCCAATTGCTCGGGCGCGGCGGCGTGAAGGCGGGGCGGAAGGCCGAGAGCGCGGCGCTGTCGGCGGTATTGGCCGCGGTGCGCCTGCCTTCGCGCGCGAGGCCTTCCTTCAGGGCGTGCACGATGAGCGCGCGGACCAGGCCGGCGTTGCGGAAGCGCACCTCGGTCTTGGCCGGATGCACATTGGCGTCGACCTCTTGCGGGTCGCAGGTCACGAACAGCGCCACGACGGGATGGCGGTCGCGCGGCAGGTAGTCGGAATAGGCCGCGCGCACGGCGCCGAGGATCAGCTTGTCGCGCACCGGGCGGCCGTTGACGAACAGATATTGCCCGAGCGCATTGGCGCGGGTCAGCGACGGCGCGGCGGCAAAGCCTTCGACCACGACGCCCTCGCGCCCGGCGCGCACCTCGATCGCACTGGCACGAAAATCCGCACCCAGGATGTCGCCGAGCCGGGTCAGCCGGCCGGCCGCGCCGGGCAGCGCTGCGGCCCAGGTGACCGGCGCGCGCTCTTCGCCGGCCAGCGTGAAGGCGATGTCCGGGCGCGCCATGCCGAGGCGGCGCACCACCTCGCGGATCGCCTCCGCCTCGGTGCGGTCGGTCTTGAGGAATTTCAGCCGCGCCGGCGTTGCGTAGAAGAGTTCGTTGACCTCGACGCGGGTGCCCTGGCCGAGCGCGGCCGGCATGACCTCCGACTTCTCGCCGCCTTCGACCGACAGCGACCAGGCATGCGGCTCGCTGGCATGACGCGTCGTGATGCCGAGCTTTGCGACCGCCCCGATCGAGGGCAGCGCCTCGCCGCGGAAGCCGAGCGTGCGGATGCGCAGCAGGTCTTCGTCGTCGAGCTTGGAGGTGGCGTGACGGTCGACCGCAAGCGCGAGGTCGGCGCGGGTCATGCCGCCGCCATCGTCGGTGATACCGATCCGGCGCCGCCCGCCGCCATCGGTGAAAACGTCGATCCGGCTGGCTCCGGCGTCGATCGCGTTCTCGACCAGTTCCTTGACCACGCTCGCGGGGCGTTCGACCACTTCGCCGGCGGCGATGCGGTTGACGAGCTGTTCGGGAAGCTGGCGGACAGGCATGGATTGGACGTTCGGAGGAGCGATTCGAGGCTGGCCGTTACTATAAGTCGCCGCGCCGGCAAATGCATGGGACCGATCTGGCGGCCGCAAGCAGGTTGGGGATGATTCCGGCCTATCGCCTTGAAGACGCTTGGCTTCGGCGGCCGGCGCGTCACGCCCTACGTCCCGATTGTGGGGCCGCGCGCACAGGTATATCGTTTAGAAAAATTATAAGTTCTCGCCGGAGGAACGCCATGTGCCATCTTTTCGCGCATCAGCCGCAACGCGACTATGAATCGCAGACCCGATCGTTGCGGATCGACGGCCATTGCACCTCGATCCGGCTGGAAATGTCGTTCTGGGACACGCTGGAGGAGATCGCGGCCAAGGAAGGCATGACGCTGGCCAAGTTCCTCACCACCCTGCACAACGAGGTGCTCGATCATCACGGCGAGGTGAACAATTTCGCGTCGCTGCTGCGCTGCTCCTGCCTGATCTACCGCGCCAAGGCCAATGCTCCGGCGGTGGTCCCGGACTATCGCGGGGCGGCGGCGATCATGGATGCGGCGGAATAGATTTCGCACCGGTCCATCACGCAAAGAAGAAAGCGGCCTTGTCCAGTTGGGCAAGGCCGCTTCAGTGAGAGGGGAATTGTATTTTCTTGCTAAAGCGCAGTGGCGACCACGACGGCGCTGCGCTCCCTCGCCCCGTTCTTACGGGGAGAGGGTTGGGGTGAGGGGCCGTCTCCGCGTATCCGGTGACAGCTGCGTTTGCGGAGACTCCCCCTCACCCGGAACGCATCTAACGATGCGCTCCGACCTCTCCCCGCGCGCGGGGCGAGGTGAGGCGGAATCCGCGACTCGGTTCGAATGGTCGTCTGGTCTAGATCTCCTTGCGCTGCATCGCGCCGGCGATGTGGTCGGCCTGGCGGATCGCCAGCGACACGATCGTCAGCGTCGGGTTGCACGCTGCGCCTGACGTGAACTGGCTGCCGTCGGAAACGAACAGGTTCTTGATGTCGTGGGTCTGGCCGAACTTGTTGACCACGCCGTCGCGCGGCTTCTCGCTCATCCGGTTGGTGCCCATGTTGTGGGTCGAGGGATAGGGCGGCGTCGGATAGGTGACGATGGCACCGACCGCCTCATAGACCGCGGAGCCCTGCTTGTAGGCATGGTCGCGCATCGCGACGTCGTTCGGATGATCGTCGAAATGCACGCTGGCGACCGGCATGCCGAACTTGTCCTTGATCTTCGGATCCAGCGTGATGCGGTTGGTCTCCTGCGGCATGTCCTCGCCGACCAGCCACATGCCGGCCATCCGCGGATAGCCCTCGATCGCGCTGGTGAAGCTGCGTCCCCAGGCGCCGGGATTGAGGAACGCGGCCATGAAGGGCAGGCCGAGCGACAGCGTCTCCATCTCGTAGCCGCCGACGAAGCCGCGCTTCGGATCGTTCTTGGCCTCGTCGCGGATAATGCCGGCCATCGTGGTGCCGCGATACATGTGCACCGATTTCTCGAAGCCCGCATACACGCTGCCGGTCATGTGCCGCATGTAGTTGCGGCCGACCTGGCCGGATGAATTGGCGAGCCCGTCCGGGAACATGCTGGAGGCGCTGTTGAGCAGCAGCCGCGGGCTCTCGATCGAGTTGCCGGCGACGGCGACGACGCGGGCCTTCTGGCGCTGCATCGCGCCCGTCGCATCGGCGTAGACCACGCCGGTGACCTTGCCGGACTGGTCGTGCTCGATCTTGATCACCATGCTGCCGGGGCGCACTTCGAGATTGCCGGTGGCTTCGCCCTTCGGGATCTCGGTGTAGAGCGTCGACCATTTGGCGCCCGACTTGCAGCCCTGGAAGCAGAAGCCGATCTGCTGGCAGGAGCCGCGGCCGTCGCGCGGCTCGCTGTTGATCGCCATCCGCCCGGTGTGCACCTCCTTGTAGCCGAGCTTCCTCGCGCCGGCTTCCATCACCTTGAAGTTATTGTTGCCGGGCAGCCCTGGGATGCCGTTGGTGCGGGTGACGCCCATCTTGTCCTCGGCCTTGGCGTACCACGGCTCCATCTCGGCGAGCGTGATCGGCCAGTCGATCAGGTTGGCGCCGGGAATGGTGCCATAGGCCGACTTGATCTTGAACTCGTGCTCGTCGAAGCGCAGCGAGGCGCCCGCCCAGTGCGTGGTCGAGCCGCCGACCGCCTTCACGATCCAGGCCGGCAGGCCCGGAAAGTCCTGGTGGACGCGCCAGCTGCCCGAGGTCGAGCGCGCGTCGGACCAGGCGAGCTGGGTAAAACTATCCCATTCATCGTTGATGAAGTCCTGGTTCTCGATGCGCGGGCCGGCCTCGAGGATCACGACCTTGACGCCCTTCTGCGCCAGTTCATTGCCGAGCGTTCCGCCGCCGGCACCGGAGCCGACGATCACCACAACGCCACTGTCATTCAGATCGAATTTTGCCATTGTTTCCTCCCGACCCGTTAGACCTTCGGCAGCCAGTCGATATCGGCGAAGCCGCGCTTGATGTAGCCGCCATGCTCGGCTGAGGAGCCCTCGTAGCCGAACCGCGGCCACACCTCCTTGTTGTTGTAGATGGAGACGATGAGATCGCCGCGGATCTTCTGGAAGAACGCGCTTTGCTCGATCTGTTGCAGCAGCGCGACGCGATCGTTTTCCCAGGCGACCTGGACATAAGGCATCTTGTGGCGGTCGTTGGCCGCCTGATCGAGCCTCGTGACGCCGTCATTGATCAGCGACTTGACCGCCGGATCCTTCGCGGCCTTCTCGTCATACGGCTTGACCGCTGCTATGTAGTAGCTGTCGCCGAGGAAATCGTGCGGATAGATGTCGCGCGCCATCTTGAGCAGCGTCTTCATCGTGGCCGGCGTCAGCGTCGTGGCGCCTTCGGCCCACGCATCGGTGATGCCGAGCCCCGTCGAGGTCGCAATCGCGACTGCGGGTGCGGTCACGGCCGCGCCTTTGAGAAAGACACGCCGGTCATATTTGCTGCGTCGATCGATTTCTCTCATGGGTTCCTCCGTCAATTTTTATTTGTGCAATTGCCTTGTTGTCTGAGCATGCTCTAGCCGAAGCGCCCGCCGCGCTGGATCACCTCGATCTTGTAGCCGTCGGGATCGGAGACGAAGAAGAAGCGCGCCAGCGTCTTGCCGTCGTGCTTGAAGTCGCGCAGCGGCCCGGGCGACAGTTTCTCCTTCTCGAAGCGCGCGTGCTCGGCATCGACGTCATCGACGATGACGGCGAGATGGCCGTAGCCGTCGCCGAGCGTGTAGGGCTCCTTGCGATCGAAGTTGACCGTGAGCTCGACCTCGAAGGGCGAGGAGGGATGGCGCAGATAGATCAGCGCGAAATCGGGAAATCTCAGATTGTCCGCGATCTCCAGGCCAAACGCGCGCTGGTAGAAGTCGAGCGCTTTTCCTTCGTCAAACACTCGGATCATCGAATGCACGGGTTTCGCCATTCAGTTCAGCTCCTTCAGATAGGCGATGATCATGGCGCGGGTTTCCGGCTTGGCCTGCCGATAGGCCATTACGGAGCCCGGGATCACCTCCTGCGGATTGGTCAGCCAGGCATCGAGCCTGGCGTCGTCCCAGACGAAATCGGCCTTGCCGAAGCCCGCGGAATATTTGAAGCCGTCGGCCTTGCCGGCGTGACGGCCGACGACCTTGTAGAGCGACGGTCCCTGCCGGACGGCATCCGACATGTTGGTGGTGTGGCAGGTCGCGCATTGCTGCTTGAACAGCGTCGCCCCATCGGGCGGCTTGGCGGCGGGCAAGGGCATCTGCGCGCCGGCCATTTGCACTGCAAGCATTGCGCTGCAAAATCCCAGCCCCAACGTCCACCTTGCGCGCAGCTTTGTCATCTACATCACCGCCTCTGTGCGGTGACTGTAGGAGGCTGAAATCCGCCGTTGGTAGTAGCGGGCTGTTTCACAGCAGAACAAAGCTGGGCGGTGATCTGGCGCGGAACCGGTGGTTGCCGCATATGCGGACGACAATTTCGCAAAATGACCGCGAAATCCCTGCACGATCACCACACGACGCAGCTTGCATCTCGCGTGCGCCGTTTGCGGAAAATGCAGTCTTGCGCGATGGGGTTCAGGGTCGGCGCTGCAAACGGCGCACCACCTGCGCCGCTCCTCCATCGTCAATTAAAGTCCCAGGAGAAATGGATGACGTTTGCAAAAACCAGCGTGCTCGCCCTTGCCATCTCGGCCGCGATGGCCGGCCCCGTCCTGGCACAGGGAACGACTGCACCGGATACCCGCGGCGGTGCACAGGGCAGAGGTACCATGCAGCAGGGCGGCGGCATGTCCGGCAGCGGCGATGAGGAAATGACGGCGCAACCTGGCGCGACGACGCAGAAGAGCGGCGCCGCCGCCAAGTCGGGCAGCAAGGGAACGGTCGGCAGCGGACGCACGGCACCGAAGTCGGGCGGTTCCGAGATGGCGCCCGCAACCAAGAAGTACTGAAGCACGAGGGCCTTCGCGGTTCTGATCAATCGGAACCAAGGCTCAGGCTTCTTGTTCTGACGCGTTCCTTCGCGCGAACCGACATCCGCTTCGCGCGAAAACGCTTCTGGTTACGCTGACCGGATCCCGGATGCAGTGCCGCGTGCGCTGCGTCCGGCGTTCCCTGGAGCATGATCCGGAAAAGTGGAAACCGGTTTTCCGAAAAGATCATGCTCAAACAAGGAGATGAGATCATGATGCGATTCCGTGGAAACGCATTATGATCTAATCGTCGAAACGGCGGGCGCCGCGCCCCGCCTTGATGTCGCTGCGGCGCTTCTTGCCCTCGAGCCGGCGCTGCTTGGAGCCGAGCGTCGGCTTGGTCGGCCGCCGCGGTGTCGGCCGCATCATCGCCTCCCTCAACATCTCGAGCAGCCGCTCGATCGCATCGGCGCGATTGCGTTCCTGGGTGCGAAAGCGGAAGGCGTGGATCACGATCACGCCATCCTTGGTCATGCGGCTGCCGGCGAGCCGCGCCAGCCGCTGCGCGGCGTCCGCCGGCAACGCAATCTTGTTGGTATCGAAGCGAAGCTGCGCTGCGGTCGAGACCTTGTTGACATTCTGTCCGCCCGGGCCGGAGGCGCGGACAAAGACGATCTCAATGTCGTTCTCATCGATCGCAAGGTCGCGGGACACCCGCAGCATGACATCACCCGTGGAGGGAAGAATCGGCAGGCCGCAGGATAGCGGGTTTGGGTCTGCTTGGGTGGTGTTGATGCAGTGGTTGTTACGTCGGCGTCCGAGTGCGCGGCTCCCCCTTCTCCCCCCTTGCGGGGGCCGAGGCGAGCGAAGCTCGCTCTCGGGGTTGGAGAGGGAAGGTGGCCCGCCGAAACGCGTCAGTTCGCCTTCGGCGGCGCCGACACCGGCTGCGCCGCGGCTTGCGGGGCGCGGCCGACGATTGCGGTGAGTAGGCCGTTGCCCCAGAGCTTTTTGGCGACCCGCTTGGCATCGTCGAGCGTCACCGCGTCGACGATGGCGTTGCGCTTCTCGATGTAATCGATCGGCAGCTTGTCGAGCTGGTATTGCAGCATCGCCTGCGCGAGCTTGGAGGAGGTGTCGAGCGCCAGCATCTGCGAGCCCTTCAGGTAGGACTTCGCCTCGTCAAGCTCCTTCTGCGTCGGACCTTCCTCGGCGATGCGGCGCACTTCCGCTTCGATCGCATCGACGGTCTCGCCGGCGCGATCGGCGCGGGTGCCGGTGTTGCCGATGAACAGCGAGGAGTGATCCATCCAGACCAGCGCTTCATAGATCGAGTAGGCCAGCCCGCGCTTCTCGCGCACTTCCTTGTAGAGCCGCGACGACAATCCGCCGCCGCCGAGAATGTGGTTCACCACATAGGCCGCCATGAAGTCCGGGTCATGCCTGGCAATGCCGGGGCCGCCGAAGGTGACGACGGTCTGCGGCACGTCGAGCGGGACGAAGGCGCGCTGCGGCGGCCTGGTCGCCACGACGTCGGGGACGGGCGTCAATTCGGCTTTCGCCGGCAGGCCACCAAAGGTCTTGTCCAGCAGCTTGCCGAGCGTATCGGGATCGACGTCGCCGACCACGGCAACGCGCAGCGTATCCTTGGCGATGATGCGGCGGGTATAGTCCTTGAGATCCGGGATCTGGATGGTCGGCACGCTGTCGAGCGTGCCGGTGGCCGTCCTGGCATAGGGATGATCGCCGAATGCGAGCTCGAGGAACTTGCGGCCGGCGAGCGAGGACGGATTGGTCGATTCGCGGCGCAGATTGGCGATCACCTGGGCGCGGATCCGTTCGACGTCCTTCGGCTCGAAGTGCGGCGAGGTCAGCGCCATCCGCAACAGGTCGTAGGCTTCGTCCTTGTTGTCCTTGAGCATGCGCAGCGAGCCGCGGAATTGATCGCGGTTCGACTGGAAGCTGAGCTCGATGGCGCGGCGCTCGAGCCGCTCATGATAGGTCTTGGAATCGAGATCGCCGGAACCCTCGTCGAGCAGGTCGGCGACCAGATTGCCGACGCCGGGCTTGCCGGGCGGATCCTGGCTGGCGCCGCCGCTGAAGGCATATTCCATTGCGATCAGCGGCACGGTCGCGTCCTGCACGAACCACGCCTCGATGCCGCCGGGCGATACCAGCCGCTGGATCTTGGCCGCAGCCTGCGAGGGCGCCGACGTCAGCGTCAGCAGCGCGGTGCAGGCGCCGCCGATCAGCGCCGCACGGCGGGTGAGGGAATAGATCACGAGCGCTTCTCCTCGCGTTTCGGCGCAGTATCCTTGATCAGATAGCCGGTCACCGACCGCTTCTTGTCGAGCCAGCTGGCGGCAGCAGTGCGCACCTGCTCGGCAGTGACGGCGCGGATGCGATCCGGCCAGCTGCGGATATCCTCGATGCTGAGCCCGGTGGTCAGCGCGCCGCCATACCAGCGTGCCAGTGTCGCCTGGTTATCCTGGGCGTAGATCGCCTCCGCGATGAGCTGGGTCTTGACCCGTTCGAGATCCTCGGCGCGCGCCGGGTTCTGCGCGAGGTCGGCGATCACCTTGTCGATCGCGTCCTCGATCTGCGCGAACTCGACGCCGGGTTTCGGCGTCACCGAGATCGAGAATTGCGACGGATCGAGCGAGGTGCCCTGGTAGCCGGCGCCGGCCGAGATCGCGAGGCCCTTGTCGATCACCAGCGAGCGATAGAGATAGGAATTGGCGCCGCCGCCCATCAACTGCGCGAGCACATCGAGCGCCTGGCTCTCGCCCGCTGCCGCCGTCGTCGCCGACGGCACCAGGTAATAGCGGCGCAGGCTCGGCTGCTCGACGCGCGGATCCGACAGCGTCACGGTGCGCGGCGCGGCCGGTGTCGGCTCCTGCGGCCTGACCCGCTTCTCGGGGATCGCATGCTGCGCCGGGATCGGGCCGAAGTTCTTCTCGACCAGCGGGCGGATATCCTTGACGTCGACGTCGCCGGCAATGACCAGGATGGCGTTGTTCGGCGCGTAGAAGCGCCGGTAGAAGGCGAGCGCATCCTCGCGGTCGAGCTTCTCGATCTCCTGATGCCAGCCGATCACCGGCCGGCCATAGGGATGGTTGAGATAAAGCGCGGCCATGATCTGCTCGGTCAGCCTTGCATCCGGGTTGTTGGCAACCCGCATGTTGAACTCCTCCAGCACGACATCGCGCTCCGGCAGCACGTTCTCGTCCTTGAGGATCAGGCCGGTCATGCGGTCGGCCTCGAACTCCATCATGGTGGGCAGCTGCTCGCGCGGCACGCGCTGGAAGTAGCCGGTGTAGTCGACCGAGGTGAAGGCGTTCTCATTGCCGCCGACGCGCAGCACGGTCTGCGAGAACTCGCCCGCCGGATGCTTGGCGGTGCCCTTGAACATCAGATGCTCGAGGAAATGCGCGAGGCCCGATTTGCCGGGCGTCTCGTCGGCCGAGCCGACCTTGTACCAGATCATCTGCGTGACCACGGGCGTGCGGTGGTCGGGGATCACCACGACCTGCAGGCCGTTGTCGAGCGTGAAACTGGCGGGGCGTTCCGAGGTGACGGTGGTCTGGGCGCGGAGGCTGGCACCCGGCAGCGGGATGGTGGAAACGAATGCGGCAGCGAACAGGGCGATCGATCGGCGAGAGCGCATCATGGTCCTTATGAAAGCCCGGACACCGGCCGGGGCGCGAAAGCAAGCCATCGTACGCGGTCGTTCCCGTGCCGATGGTCACGAAGCGGAGAGACACCCGCCGCCCCGCATTAAGCTTTGCTCATGTCAGCCTTCGCCCGCGGAGGCCAGGCGATCACTGCACCGGTTTTCCGGTCATGACGTCGTACTGGCCTTCTTTCGCCTTCGGCGCCTGCGGGCCGGTGCCGTAGGCATAGCCCCCGGACGGCGTCTGGTAGCCCGGCGGCGGCTCGGTCAGGGATTCGCGCGTCGGCTCACCCTTGAACGGTTTGGACTCGCTGCTGTTCCCCTTGAACATGCCAAGCAGGCCGCCGTTGTAACCGAGCTGGCTCGGCATCAGCGATGGATTGGTGCTCACGCCGGGCTCCAGCGGCTCCTTGCGCCCGTCGGTGGCGGTCTGCTGCTTGCGGCCCGCCTCGATCTCGGCCGGCGTCAACGCCACCGCCGACTGCCAGGGCTCCTTCTTGACTTCCTTCTTGCGCGCCGCGATCGCAGCCTTGCGCGCCGCAATATCAGGGTCCTTCGGCCAGTTCGGCGCGTTGACCTGGGCGGTCGACGCCGGCGGGGGCAAATCCAGCTTCGGCGGCACCACCAGCGGCGAGCGCTCGCGGTAGTCGATGCCCTTGCTGGCCGCGCTCTTGGCGCCGAGCCCGGTCATCAGATTGTCGACGATCCGCTCTTCGAAGGTCAGGCCGTCGTCGCCGTCATCTTCATCGTCGCCGGCGCGCACCGGGCCGGCCGTCATGACAAGGCCGATCCCGGCTGCGACGAACGCCAGGCGCAGGCCGCGCATCAGCGACAGCCGGGACGTCTCGATCAGGTAACCGCGGGCTTTGGTGTTGCGCATTGCGCCATTCCCATCTCAAAATTCGCCAAAGCGATCACTGGCTTAGGCCACAGTTCCGCTTGATACAGGTGTGGGCCGCTGACCGGCTCGTATCGGCCGGGATCAGGGCGCTTTTACGGCGGGGGTCCCCACCACGGAATCATACAATAGGGCTGCCACGCCAGCAACGATGGCTACATCGGCAAGGTTGAAGATGTACCAATTGAAGGTTTTTCCCCCGATCTCGGCATGAAGCAGGGCAAAATCGACCACCGCGCCATAGGCAAAGCGGTCGATGCCGTTCCCGATGGCACCGCCGATGATCAGGCCGAGCGACACCGTCGCGAGCCAGGTCCGCGACCGCGCCATCCAGATCGCCAGCGCGATCACGGCCGCGGCCTTGATCACCATCAGCAGGATCTGGGCCGCCGGGGTCTCGCTCTGGAACCAGCCGAAACTGATCCCCGGATTCCAGGCGAGCACCAGGTCGAAGAACGGCGTCACCCGCACCGGGGCGTGATGCACGATGTCGAGGACGTGGAGCAGCCAGAGCTTGGAGGCCTGGTCGGCGATCAGGGTGATGATCGCCGTGATCACGCCGGTGCGGAGGGGAGGGCTCATTGCCAGCCCACCAAAGGTGTCGTCCCTGCGAAAGCAGGGACCCATACCCCGTGTCGGGTGTTGCTTGAATGACTCGGAGTCATCAACCTCAGTCCATTCCAGGCAGTGGTGGTTATGGGTCCCTGCTTTCGCAGGGACGACAGCGGACGTTAGACGCTGCCCCCCAGCGCCTTCCATTCGCGCAGCGCTTGCGCGTCGCGCGGCGAGACGTCGGGATATTCGCCGTCCTCGCCCACCGTCGGCAGGATCTTCCACGAACGGGCGCATTTGGTGCCGACCGCCTTCTCGACCACGACGGCAACGCCAGGCACGGCGTCGAGGCGGAAGGCGTTCGCCGGCGCCTCGCCCTCGCGCACCTCGTAGTTCGAGGTGATGCAGACTTCGGCAAGATCGATATCGAACAGCGTGGCCAGCATCTCCCTGTCAGCGACGTAGATCACCGGCGATGCCTCGAGCGAGGAGCCGATCCGCTTGGCGGCGCGTTCGAGTTCGAGCGCGCCGGTGACGACGCGGCGGACGTTGCGGACCGTCTCCCACTTCGCGGCAAGCGCGTCGTCTTGGAACTGCTCGAGACCTTCGGGAAACAGAGTCAGATGCACCGAAGGCTCGGCGTTCGGCCGATACATCCGCCAGGCTTCGTCGGTGGTGAAGCTGAGGATCGGCGCCAGCCATTTCAGGATCGCGTCGCAGAGCAGATCGATCGTGGTCAGCGCCGCCTTGCGCGCCACCGAGGACGGCGGATCGCAATACAGCGTGTCCTTGCGGATGTCGAAGTAGAACGCCGACAGCTCGGAGTTCATGAAGGCCGCGAGGCTTGCGACCACGGTCTTGTAGTCGAAGTCGGCATAGGCCTTGCGGATGGTCTCGGTGTGGCCGGCGAGCTCGTGCAGCATCAGCCGCTCGAGTTCGGGCATCTCGGCAAAGGCGACCTTCTCGCTCGGCTTGAAATGATGCAGCGTGCCGAGCATCCAGCGGATCGAGTTGCGCAGCTTGCGGTAGGTCTCGATGGTGTTCTTGAGGATCTCCGGGCCGATGCGCTGGTCGTCGGCATAGTCGGTGGCGCAGACCCACAGGCGCAGGATGTCCGCGCCGGAATCCTTGATCACCTTCTGCGGCTCGACGGTGTTGCCGAGCGACTTCGACATCTTGCGGCCGTTCTCGTCGAGCGTGAAGCCGTGGGTCAGCACGATGTCATAAGGCGCGCGGCCGCGCGTGCCGGCGCTTTCCAGCAGCGACGAGTGGAACCAGCCGCGATGCTGGTCGCTGCCTTCGAGATACATCACGGTGTCGTTGCCGCCATCGACCTTGCGGACGATGTTGCCGAGCTGCGGGAAGTTCTGGCGGTCTTCCAGCACGAAGGCGTGCGTGGAGCCGGAATCGAACCAGACGTCGCAGATGTCGTCGACCTTCTTCCAGTTCTCGGACGCGCGGCTGCCAAGGAAGCGCTCGCGGGCGCCGTCCATGTACCAGGCGTCGGCGCCTTCCTCCATGAACGCCTCGGTGATGCGCTGGTTGACGACCTCGTCCTGCAGGATCTCGGCCGAGCCGTCGCTGTTCTCCCTCACGAACACGGCGATCGGCACGCCCCAGGCGCGCTGCCGCGAGATCACCCAGTCGGGACGGTTGGCGATCATGCCGTTGATGCGGTTCTCGCCGGCCGGCGGCACCCATTGCGTGACCGAGATCGCGTGCAGCGCGCGGGCGCGCAGCGTGTCGCCCTTCCTGGCATGGCCGTTCTCGGCGATGGGCTTGTCCATCGCGATGAACCATTGCGGCGTGTTGCGGAAGATCACCGGCTTCTTGGAGCGCCAGGAGTGCGGATACTGGTGCTTGAGGCGGCCGCGCGCGAGCAGCCTGCCGGCCTCGATCAGCGCCTTGATCACGGCCTCGTTGGCATCGCCCTTCTCGCCCTTGTCGTTGAGCACGCGTTTGCCGGTGAAGCCCGGAGCCTGCGCGGTGTAGGCGCCGTTCTCGTCGACCGTATACGGGATCGCCGTCGGGATGCCGCGCGCATCGAGCTCGCGGGTGTTGGCCGTCCAGACGTCGAAGTCCTCGCGGCCGTGGCTCGGCGCGGTGTGCACGAAGCCGGTGCCGGTGTCGTCGGTGACATGCTCGCCGGCCAGCAGCGGCACGATGAATTCGTAGCCGCCACCGAAGCCGCGCAGCGGATGGGCGCATTCCACGGCGTCCAGCGTGTCGCCGGGAATATCGCGGACCTTCTCATAGGACGTGACGCGGGCCTGCTTGAACACCTCGGCGGCAAGCGCGTCGGCCAGGATCAGGAGATCGCCGGTCTTGGCCCAATTGTCCGCCGGCGCATCCGTCACCTTGTAGAGGCCATAGGCGATCTTCGGCGAAAACGAGATGGCGCGGTTGCCGGGCAGCGTCCACGGCGTGGTGGTCCAGATCACGACCGAGGCATTGGCCAGCGCGCCATGCGCCGGCGAGGTGACCGGGAATTTCACCCACACCATGTCGGAGGTGTAGTCCTCGTATTCGACCTCTGCTTCGGCCAGCGCGGTCTTCTCGACCACGCTCCACATCACCGGCTTGGAGCCGCGATAGAGCGTCCCGTTGGCGGCGAACTTCATCAGCTCGCGGGCGATCTGGGCCTCCGCCGGATAGCTCATCGTCTGGTAGGGATGATCCCAGTCGCCGATGATGCCGAGCCGCTTGAACTCCTCGCGCTGCACGTTGATCCAGTGCGTCGCATAGGCACGGCACTCCTTGCGGAACGCGACCATCGCCGCCGAGTCGCGGAAGTCGGGCTTCTGCTTGCCCTTGGAGCGGTAGTTCTCCTCCTCGATCTTCCATTCGATCGGCAGGCCGTGGCAGTCCCAGCCCGGCACGTAGTTGGAGTCGAAGCCGAGCATCTGCTGGCTCTTGGTCACGACGTCCTTGAGGATCTTGTTCAGCGCGTGCCCGATATGGATGTTGCCGTTGGCGTAGGGCGGGCCGTCATGCAGCACGAATTTGGCGCGGCCCTCGGCTTCCCGGCGGAGCTTGTCGTAGAGGCCGATGTCGTTCCAGTATTTCAGGATTTCCGGCTCGCGCTGGGGCAGGCCGGCGCGCATCGGGAAATCCGTCTGCGGCAGGTAAAGGGTCTTGGAATAGTCCCTAACGTCAGTCTTTTGGGCGTCGGTCTTTTGCGGCTTGTCGGACATGAAAGCTCTGATTTGGCAGGTGCGGGCGCGGATACGCGATCAATCGCGGGTGAAACGACGAAGTCCCGGTCTTGCGCCGAGCCTTCAGGCTCAGGCGGAAGCCGGGCCGCTAATCCGTATGATGCGCCGCGAAAACATGGGGTTTCCATAGCAGCCGGACGGGGAAATCGCAAAGCCCCCGGTGGCTCGCAGGGCCGCGCATGGCGCGGTTCAGGCCGGCCGTGCCCGGGCCGGATTTCCCGCCACGATCGCGCCGGGGGCGACGTTCCGTGTGACCACGCTGCCGGCCCCGACCAGGGCGCCGTCGCCGATCGTGATGCCGGGCAGAATGATGGCACCCCCGCCGATCCAGACGTCGCTGCCGATCCGGATCGGGCGGCCGAATTCCAGCCCGGCGCGGCGGGTTTCGGCATCGCGCGGGTGGTCGGCGGTATAGACCTGCACCGCGGGTCCGATCTGGGTCCGATCGCCGATCGCGACCTCGACGACGTCGAGGATGACGCAATTGAAGTTGAGGAACACGCCGTCGCCGAGGCTGATATTGCTGCCGTAATCGCAGAAGAACGGCGGGCGTATCACGGCATCCCTGCCGACCTTGCGGAAGCGCTCGCCGAGCAGCGCGTGCAACTCGGCCGCGGACGACGCGCCCGACGCATTGTAGCGTGCCATCCATTGTTCCGCCGCTGTATGCTCAGCGGCGAGCTCCGCATCCGGGCGATACAGCTCGCCCGCCAGCATCTTTTGCTTTTCAGTCCGGTTCAACCAATCACTCCGAGCTGCGGGAACGCGTCGGGCGCCGCGGCCAGCACCGCGCGCGCCTTGGCGCTGTCGTCATCCATCTGGCGTATCAACGCCTCGATGGTGTCGAATTTCAGCTCTTCGCGAATGAAACCGATGAATGCGACATCAAGGACCGCGTCGTACAGATCGCCCTTGAAGTCGAACAGGAACACCTCGAGCAGCGGCGCGCCGTTGTCGAAGGTCGGCCGGCGCCCGAAGCTTGCGACACCGTCGAACCGTTGCGAGCCCTTGCCGACCCGCACCGCGTAGATGCCGTGCTTCAAGCCGCAATGCTTGTCGAGGCGGATATTGGCGGTGGGGTAACCGAGATCTCGGCCGCGCTTCTCGCCGTGGACCACCTTGCCGGTGACGAACCACGGTCCGCCCAGCATCGTGGTCGCATCCGCGATCTCGCCTTCGGCGAGCGCCATGCGGATGGCACTGGAGGAAACCGGACGCTCCTCGATGTCGACATGGGCCTGCACATCGACCTCGATGCCGAGCCGCGGTGCTTCGCTGACCAGGAGGCTCGGCGAGCCGACCCGGCCCTTGCCGAAATGGAAGTCGTAGCCGACCGCGATCCCGCTGATGCCGAGCCGGCCGATCAGGTCATGGTGAATGAAATCCTGTGCCGTGGTCCCGGCGCGCGCCTTGTCGAACGTCATGACGACGGCGCCCGCGAGGCCGGTGGCCGCGAGCAGCCGCAGCTTGTTGGTCTCGTCCGTGAGACGGAATTGCGGAGTGTTCGGGCTGAAGAAGCTGCGCGGATGCGGCTCGAAGGTCACGGCGAGCGCGGGCACGCCGCGCGCTCTGCCCATCGCAAGCGCCGCGCCGATCACGGCGCGGTGACCGAGATGGACGCCATCGAAATTCCCCATCGCGACCACGGCGCCTTTCGGAATGGCGCTTGCGGGGGTGTTGTCGCGGATAACGGTAAAGCCGGTGCTCATGAGCGGTATTCTTCAAGGATTCTTAAGCATGATTGGTGCGGGCCGGACCGTGACGCGGCGGCGGCGTGGAAGTCAAGGCTAACGAAAATCGCGTCAAATCCGTAACAATCCGGATTCAGCCGGTTAACGCGCTGTTTAACGGCTGCTGTTAGTCGTTGGCGGAAAGCTGCGTTCGTGCAGAAGCCAAGTTGCGTTTGTGTTTTTGGGGGGAAAGATGGCGGTTGATTTGTCCATGCCGGTTCTGGTGGTTGATGATTACAGCACCATGATCCGCATCATCCGGAATCTTCTCAAGCAGCTTGGATTTGAAAATATCGACGATGCCTCCGACGGCTCCGCAGCGCTGAACAAGATGCGCGGCAAGAAGTATGGCCTGGTGATTTCCGACTGGAACATGGAGCCGATGACCGGCTACGACCTGCTCAAGGAAGTCCGCGCCGATCCCAACCTCGCGACCACGCCCTTCATCATGATCACGGCGGAATCCAAGACCGAGAACGTGATCGCGGCCAAGAAGGCCGGCGTGAACAACTACATCGTCAAGCCGTTCAATGCGGCCACGCTGAAGACCAAGATCGAGGCGGTGTTCCCGGACATGGCGACGGCATAACCGCCCGACATCGATCGCATCGGCTGAAATTCACGCATGCCCGGGCAGAAGCGCGTCTTCGCGCTAGGTGTCCCGGGCATTTGCATTTGATCACGCTTCCCTTTACCCGCCCCGCTTGTGCAACACGAGGGGGAGGGCGGCTGCACGATTTCGGAATATTAGAAGAGTATCGCTGAGTTGCCCGACGTGTCAAGGCGACTGGCGAACCCCGCGCGCCACGGGCTACTTTGCATGGGGTTGTTTTCGATATTTTGGCGGCGCGCCCCTTCACCTCGCCCCGCTTGCGGGGAGAGGTCGGATTGCATCGAGAGATGCAATCCGGGTGAGGGGGTACAGGTCTCTCGGCATCCGGCGCCTGGGGAGGCAGCCGCTCACCGAACCCTCCAAGAGCGAGCTTCGCTCGTCTCGACCCGGTGAAGAACGGGGCGAGGGACAGCGTCGCTTGCCGCTACCACTTCAGCTCGCGCATCAGCGCGCGGGGCGGATGGCCGAACAATTCCTTGATCGAGGCCGCATCGAGCTGCTCGATGCCCTCGAACTGTTCGGAATGGATGCCGCGCGTAACGAACAACAGATCGATGCCGAAGCCAAGGGCGCCGGTGAGATCGGTGCGCACGGAATCGCCGATCGCGAGCACCCGGCTGAGCTCGGTCGGACGCCCGCGGCGTTCGGTGGCCAGAGCCATGGCGCGCTCATAGATCGGCCGGTGCGGCTTGCCGTAGAAGATCACCTCGCCGCCGAGCTCGCGATAGAGTTCGGCGACCGCCCCGGCGCAATAGATCAGCCGGTCGCCGCGCTCGACCACGATATCGGGATTGGCGCACACCAGTGTGAGCTTGCGCTCGAGCGCCTTCAGCAGCGTGTCGCGATAGTCTTCGGCCGACTCGGTCTCGTCGTCGAACAGGCCGGTGCAGATGATGTAGTCGGCCTGCTCCAGCGGTACCAGCGTGGCGTCGAGGCCGCGGTGGATCGAGCTGTCGCGCTCCGGGCCGATCCAGAAGATTTTCTGGCCGGGATGATCGGCCACGAAGTGGCGCGTCAGGTCGCCCGAGGAGACGATCGCATCATAGGTCTCGTCGGCGACGCCGAGCTTGCGCAGTTGTCGCTGCACGGAATCGGCCGGCCGCGGCGCGTTGGTGATCAGGATGACCGTGCCGCCCTGCTGGCGGAAGGTGTGCAGGGCCTCGCAGGCCTCGGGAAAGGACTCGAGCCCGTTGTGCACGACGCCCCAGATGTCCGACAGCACCACATCGACGCCGCCGACGAGGTCGCGCAGCTGCTCCACGAAACGCAGTGAGGTCATGATGCAAATTGCCGGCTAATTTGGACCGAGGGCGCGGCGCGCCAGCGCGGCGCTGCCGGTTGCGCGCGGCGGAGCTGCGGGGCTGGAGGCGGGGGCTGAAGTGCTGGCGCCATTAAGATCCTGGGGGTTGGTCTGCGGAGCCTCGGCGGTAGCAGATGCCCCCTCCGGCCGCAACGGCCGCGGCGGCGCGAACAGGAACCCCTGGCCGAACCGGACATCGTAGTCGAGCAGATCGACCACCGAGCGTTCGCCCTCGATCCGTTCGGCGATCAGGTCGATGCCGTAGCGGCCGAGCAGGTCGGACAGATCGGACGGATGGATATCGGTGCTCGCGATCTGCCTGGCGTCGAGCAGCAGCGCCGCCGGCACCTTGATGAAGCGGACGCTGCGATCGGCGAGCTCGCGCGGCTCGAGGCGAAGGTCGCTGACATGGTCGATCGAGAACCGGTAGCCGCGCTGTGCCAGCGCCGCGAGGTTTTCGCTCTCGGTCCCGCCGAGATTGCGGAAGGTCGCCTGCTTGAACTCGAGCACGAAGGACGGCGCCAGCGCGCGGTTGGCCTCGAGGAAGTCGAGACACTGGGTGAAATGCGCCTGGTTGGACAGCGTCGCCGCCGAGACGTTGCAGAACACGCCGACATCCTTGCTGCGGATCATCAGGCGGCGCAGCACCTGGACGCAGCGAAGCATCACCATGTGATCGATGCGGCCGATCAGGCCGCCGGCCTCGGCCGCCTCGATGAAATCCTCGGCGGCCAGCACCTGGTCGCGCTCGTCGCGCAGCCGCGTCACCGCCTCGTAGTAGCGCACCTTGCGCTGCGGCAGCGTCACCATCGGCTGCAGGTAGATGTCGAGGCGGTTCTCGTCGATGGCCTGCTTGATCGCGCCGATCAGCTGGGTCTGGCTGCGCGAGACCTCCGGCGGAGCCGCAGGTGGCGGCGGAGGCGCAACCACGACGGTCGGCGCCGGCGCAACCCGTTGCAACACATCGTCACGCGGGGACGCGACCGGCTGCATCGCCGGAGCCGCCGCCAGCAGATCCTCATGATGCGCGACGGATGCCGCGAGCTGCCGCACCAGTCCGCCGAGTTCGCTGATCTCGCCGGCCATGCCCTGCATCCGGTCGGCGCCGGTGGAGTTGGCCGAGGCGACGCGGCCTTCGACCGCGGCCAGCCGGCGGCCGAATTCGGCGACCTGGCGGGCAAGGTCGGCGGTGCCGCGCGACAGATCCGCGATCTGGCCGCCGACGTCGCTGCGGTCACGCAGCCGCATCGAGACCGCGTTGTAGAGGATCAGGCAGGTGAGGGCGGTGAGCGCCACGATCGCCGATTCCGATCCGCTGATGCCCGCCACCGAATACAGCACGAAGCCGAGCGAGGCTGCGACCAGCACCATGCAGATGGCGATGAAGATCGTCGAAATGCGAATCATGTCGCGCGCCCGCGCCCTCTGTCCGAACGTCCCCGGACCGCGACCTTAGCACCATTGTTGATTCGACGGGCCAGCGATCTTCGGAACCGGCTGGAACTGCACACGATTTTCGTTTCGCCGGGGTCGGGCTCCGTAAAGCGCCGGAGCCGGCGGCGGCACGCCGGTCAGAGGTCCGCGGCAGCGATCCAGAACACCTCGCCCTCGGAGTCCTCGGTGTCGAGCCAGAGCAGCGGCAGGTTCGGATAGGCGGCCTCGAGATTGTCGCGGCCGCGGCCGATCTCGCAGAGCAGCCCGCCCTGCGGGGTCAGATGTTGCCTCGCCTCATCGAGCAGGCGGCGGACGATGTCGAGCCCGTCGGCGCCGCCATCGAACGCGATCTTCGGCTCGGCACGGCACTCGCGCGGCAACGCCGCCATGCCTTCGGCGTCGACATAGGGCGGGTTCGAGATGATGAGATCGTATCTGCTGCCGCCGAGCGGCTTGAACAGGTCGCCGCGATGCAGCGTCAGGCGACCGTCGAGGCCGTGGTCGGCGACGTTGCGCGCGGCGACCTCGAGCGCGTCCTTTGAAATATCGACGGCATCGACCGCGGCGTTGGGGAAATGCCGGGCGGCCAGGATCGCGAGGCAGCCGGAGCCGGTGCAGAGGTCGAGCACGCGTTCGACCTCCTCGGGATCGCCGATCAGCGAGGTGCCGTCCTCGTCGCCGCCGAAATGCGAATCCAGCAATTCGCCGACGAAGGAGCGCGGCACGATGGTGCGCTCGTCGACATAGAACGGCAGGCCGCGCATATAGACCTTGTTGACGAGATAGGCGGCCGGCTTCCGCGTCGCGATCCGGCGCTCGATCAGGTCGAGGATCTGCTTGCCTTCGGCCACGGTGACGCGCGCGGTGGCGAAGGTCTCGAACTGGTCGGGATGCAGGTGCAGCGTTTCGCAGATCAGGAACGCGGCCTCGGCCACCGGATCGGTGGTGCCGTGCGCGAACACGAGCTTCGCCGCGTTGAAGCGGCTCGTCGCATAGCGCAGGAAATCAAACAGGGTCTGCAGCTCGCCGGCGCCGACTTTCGGCGCTTTCGGCACGGCGGGGCTGCGCCTGGCCGGCACTTTGCTGCGCTTGGCCATCAGGATTTGGTCCAGCGCGCGGCGGCCGCGTCGTCATGACCCTGCGCCTCGATCCAGCTCGCGCCGCGCGCGCTTTCCTCGCGCTTCCAGAACGGTGCGCTGGTCTTCAGATAGTCCATCAGGAACTCGGCGGCCTCGAACGCGGCCTGCCGGTGCGCCGAGGCGGTCACGACCAGCACGATGTTCTCGCCCGGCGCGATGCGGCCGAAGCGATGGATGATGGTGAGGCCCTGCAACGGCCAGCGCGCCAGCGCCTCGTCGGCGTGGCGTCCAATCTCGGCTTCCGCCATGCCCGGATAATGTTCGAGCGTCAGCGCCGCGATCGGCTCGCCCTGCTCGCTGCCGCGGCAGATGCCGCTGAAGCTGACGACCGCGCCGACATCGGTGCGGCCCCTGCTCAAGGCCGCGATCTCCTGCGCGACGTCGAAGTCGGCTTGCTGGATACGGATGGTCGCTGCGACGGTCATGTGGACTTCTTTGCTTGACGCGTTTTCTTCACGCGAACCGGTACCCACTTCGCTCGAAAACGCTATCCTAGCCGCCGGTCATTGGCGGAAAGAACGCGATCTCGCGGGCGCCGGAGATCGCCGCGTCCGATTTGACATGGGCGTGGTCGATCGCGGCGCGGATCACCGTCGGCTTCTCGAAGGCATAGGCGTAGGCATCGTCGCGCGCCGCAAGCCAGCCGATCAGGTCGCCGACGGTGCGCACCTCAGCCGGCGGCTCGACGATCTCTTCAGCCTTGCCGACGCGTTCACGCACCCATGCGAAATATTTCAGCTTCATCCCTCATCCTCCTTGATGAGGTGATGGATGCCAGCACGGAAGTAATCCCAGCCGGTGTAGATCGTGAAGATAGCCGACATCCAGAGCAGCACGATGCCGATCAGGGTGGTGGCCGGGAAGACCTGCTCGCCCGCTTCGCCGGCAATCAGAAAGCCGATCGCCACCAGCTGGATCGTCGTCTTCCATTTCGCCAGCTTGGTGACGGGAACGCTGACCCTGAGCCCTGCGAGATATTCGCGCAGGCCCGAGACCAGGATCTCGCGGCACAGGATCACGATCGCCGCCCACAGCGTCCAGCCATGGATCGAATTGTCGGCGGCCAGCATCAGAAGGCTGGAGGCGACCAGGAGCTTGTCGGCGATCGGATCGAGCATCCGGCCGAAGGCGGACTGCTGGTCCCAGATCCGGGCATAATAGCCGTCGAGATAGTCGGTGATTCCCGCCGCAATGAACACGGCCAGCGCCACCCAGCGCAGCCACAACGGGCCGTCCAGGATCGATTGCCAGTAGACGCAGCCGATCACCACCGGGATCGCGGCGATCCGGGCGTAGGTCAGGATATTCGGGAGGGACATGGTCTTGGTCTGTCCCCGGGTCGTGGCGATGTTCATCCGTTCTACCAATACCGCTGAAGCGAGAAGGTCAACCGTGCGGACGCGTCAAGCGCGACCAGATTGCGCTGCATCGTCATAGCGCCTTAGCTCGTTGTTTAAGCATGATCTTTTCGGATAACTGCCTCACACTTTTCCGCATCATGCCCTAGATGCCCCTGTCGCAGGCGACGCCCTGATGACTCGCCTTTGGTTTAACCCGGCTGGGCGTGGAAAAACTCGAAAATCTTGCGGGCGCTCTCGGCGCTGACGCCGGGAACCTTGCCGAGGTCGGCGATCGAGGCCCGCTCGATCTCCTTGAGCGTTCCGAAGTGGTGCAGCAGGGCACGCTTGCGGGACGGGCCGATGCCCGGGATCTCCTGCAGTCCGGCCTCGCGGATGTCCTTCTTGCGCAGCTTGCGGTGCGAGCCGATCACGAAGCGGTGGGCCTCGTCGCGCAGCCGCTGGATGAAATAGAGCACCGGGTCCCGCGGCTCCAGCTTGATGGCCTCGCGGTCGGGCATGAACAGGGTTTCGCGCCCGGCATCGCGCTCAGGACCCTTGGCCACCGCCATCAGCGAGACCTCGGTCAGCCCGAGATTCTGGAAGATCTCCCGGACCGCGTTGAGCTGGCCGCGGCCGCCGTCGATGATGACGAGGTCGGGCCATTGCGGGAACGAATCGTCATCCGCTTTCGTCTTGGCTGCGGCCTCGCCCTCCGGCGGCTTCAGCAACCGCTTGAAGCGGCGTTCCAGCACCTCGCGCATCATTCCGTAATCGTCGCCCGGCGTCAGCCCTTCGGACTTGATGTTGAACTTGCGGTACTGGTTCTTCATGAACCCGTCGGGTCCCGCCACGATCATCGCGCCGACCGCGTTGGTGCCCTGGATGTGGCTGTTGTCGTAGACCTCGATCCGCTTGGGTGTGTGCGGCAGGCCGAGCGTCGAGACCATGCCCTCCAGCAGCCGGCTTTGCGTCGCGGTATCGGCGAGCTTGCGCCCGAGCGCCTCGCGCGCGTTGGTGAGCGCGTGGCCGATCAGCTCCTTCTTCTCGCCGCGCTTCGGCACGGAGACCTCGACCTTGGATCCGGCCTTGACCGACAGCGCGTCGGCGAGCAACGCGCTTTCCTCGATCTCGTGCGACAGCAGGATCAGCTTCGGCGGCGGCTTGTCGTCGTAGAATTGCGCGAGGAACGAGGACAGCACTTCTTCGGGCGTGAAGCTCTTCTCGGCCTTCGGGAAATAGGCGCGGTTGCCCCAGTTCTGGCCGGTGCGGAAGAAGAACACCTCGACGCAGGAATAGCCGCCCTCCTGGTGGATCGCGAACACATCGGCCTCTTCGACCGTGCGCGGATTGATGCCCTGCTGCGACTGGATTGCCGACAGCGCCGCGAGACGGTCGCGGTACAGCGCCGCGGTTTCGAACTCGAGCTCGCCGGAGGCCTTCTCCATCTCGGCCGCGAGCAGCTCCTTCACGGCGTGGCTGCGGCCGGAGAGGAATTCGGTCGCCTCGCGCACCAGTTCGCTGTAGCCGGGGAAGTCGATCTCGCGCGTGCAGGGGCCGGCGCAGCGCTTGATCTGATAGAGCAGGCAGGGCCGGCTGCGGCTTTCGAAGAAGCCGTCGGTGCAGGAGCGGATCAGAAACGCGCGCTGCAGCGCCGTGATGGTGCGGTTGACTGCGCCTGCGTTGGCGAACGGGCCGAAATAGCGCCCGGGCCGCGACTGCGCGCCGCGATGCTTGAGGATCTGCGGCGCCCAATGGTCGCCGGTGATCAGAATGTAGGGAAACGACTTGTCGTCGCGCAGCTGCACATTGAAGCGCGGACGGAGCTGCTTGATCAGATTGGCTTCGAGCAGCAGCGCCTCGGTCTCGGTCATGGTCGAGACGATCTCGACCTGCGTGGTCGCCGCGATCATGCGCAGGATCCGCGCCGGCAGCGGCGCGTTGGCCCGCGCGTAGGACGACAGCCGCTTTTTGACGTTCTTCGCCTTGCCGACATAGAGCACGTCGTTGGCAGCGTTGAGCATGCGGTAGACGCCGGGCGAGGTCGGGGCGAGGCGGACCGCGTTCTCGATCGCGGCATGCCCGACCGAGAGCGTGCCCTCGGCGACCGCCTCGGCGGCGTCCTCCGAAGTCTCGGGCAGGCGCGCCTCGTCCTCCTCCTCGGCGGCGGAGGTTTCGGGATCGACGTCACTTGTATCGAGCGTCAGATCGTCCTGCGGCAGGTCGGACTTCGAACCGCGCCGTGGTTTGGGGGCAGCCTTGGAGTCAACCTTGGAGTCAACCTTGGGGGCCGGCGTCGGGCGCTCGGGAGAATCGTGAACCATGGGCCGTAAACTAAGTGCTTGGGCGAGCGGTCGCCAGCGTTGACGGCACCTACAAAAAGCACCTCGATTGCAGGAGGTTACCGGCCCCGCACGGGCGCCGGGAAGGGGTGCGTAACACCTTGTTAAGACTGATGAGCGGGCCGGTAACCGGGCTTAACAGCCCTTTAACTTAAAACTCTCGATAAACCTTAGCGAAAAAAGTGGAATTCCGTAACCACGCCGGCCCTCGCCGGCGGGCTGCGGCAGTTGCGTTCTGGAGAGTACCAATGACCCGGTTTGTTGCGCGTGCGCTGGCACTGATCGTTGCAGGCTGGACGACCTCGGCCGCGTCGGCCGACCTCAATTACGGATCGCCCTATACCGTCTATCAGCCGCTCAATGCCTATAGCTGGGCGGGCCCCTATCTCGGCGGCAATGTCGGCTATGGCTGGGGCTCGGTGGAGAACAACCCGACCAAGCCGTCCGGTTTCGTCGGCGGTGTACAGGCCGGCTACAACTTCCAGAACGGCTCCCCCTGGGTGTTCGGTATCGAGGCCGATATCCAGGGCACCACAGCCGACGACCGGTTCGCGCCGTGGAAGTTCTCCAACCCGTGGTTCGGCACGGTGCGCGGCCGCGCCGGCTATGCGGTCAATAACGTGCTGTTCTACGCGACCGGCGGTCTCGCCTTCGGCGAACTGCGCGGCGAGACGTTCGGCATCACGGAGAGCCACACCAATGCGGGCTTCACCGTCGGTGCCGGCGCCGAAATGGGCTTTGCCCCGCACTGGAGCGCCAAGATCGAGTATCTCTACGTCGACCTTGCCAACAGCAATTTCACGATCACCGGTGGTGTGTCGAACGGCTACAGCTTCAGCCTGGTTCGCGCCGGCATCAACTATCACTTCTGAGAACAAGAAAACGTCGACCATCAACTCCCGGCCGCGCCTAGCGCGGCCGGGTTTTTCTTTGTGTTGATGATCTCAACGTCGCGCATGCGACATGC
The DNA here is from genome assembly GCF_054059095.1 of Bradyrhizobium sp. USDA 4510. Taxonomy (NCBI): domain Bacteria; kingdom Pseudomonadati; phylum Pseudomonadota; class Alphaproteobacteria; order Hyphomicrobiales; family Nitrobacteraceae; genus Bradyrhizobium; species Bradyrhizobium sp. USDA 4510. The sequence continues at coordinate 221,742 of NZ_JBSSBT010000001.1, forward strand.
ATGCCGCGGCGTGCGCGAATCCAATCGGTGGGCCGCACGTGTGGGATATGCGGCTCCGCCGGTCGCGTCCGCATCATGCAGGTGGTCATCCAGCGAGCGCCAGCCACGCGCTCGGCAGCCAACTCACACGCAACGCCTCATTCGGTGTTCATTCCGAGCCGCGCATCGCGAGCGCTCGTCATGAGACCACCAGGTTGACCGCCTTCGGGCCCTTGCCCTTCTTGTCGGGCTCAACCTCGAACGTAATGCGTTGTCCTTCAGTCAGGTCCTTCAATCCTGCACGCTCGACAGCTGTGATGTGAACGAACACATCGCGGCCGCCATCATCAGGCTTGATGAAGCCGTAGCCACGCTCTCCGTTGAAGAACTTGACTGTCCCAGTCATGGCCATCGGGAAACTCCTCCCCCGTATTGCTCCACCGCTACGCGCACGCCGCGTAGCGGTTGACCGACATTCGCTTGTCGGAAGCTTGGCCACCTGAACAGGCCGGCGTCACGCCGCCGGTCTGCCTGGATTTATTTCGGCCTTGTCACTCCGCCGCAACCATTCGCGGAAGCGGAACGTAAAGCCAGTCGTAACAGGATGAGCATAATACGGTTCCGCGCAAATTGCCTATGCTCAAAATTGAACTTTTCAGTAGGAGGTTGTCGATCATGGTTTAGGCGTCTCGAGTCTGAAGCGTCCCGCGCCGCCTTGACCGAGCGGCTTCTCGAGTTCGGGCAGGATGACCTTCAACTCATTCGCCAGCGTCCACGGCGGATTCACCAGCAAAAGCCCTGTGGAAACGAGGCCTGCGCCTGCTTCTTGCGGTGCCACACTGAATTCCAATCGCAGGCATTTGCCGGCGGGCCGGCTGCTTGCTGCTGCAGCAGCCACACTGCGCGTTAGCTCATCGGTGGCTCTCCGGGTTTTTACGGGGTACCACAAAAGATACGAGCCGGTCGGCCACTTCGCGTACGCTTCCGTGAAAGCACTGGCCAGCCGCTCGAACTCGTCCTTCGCTTCGAACGGCGGATCGATCAGCACCAGGCCGCGCCGTTCGTTCGGCGGCACGAATGCGGGCAGCGCCATCCAGCCGTCGAGATCGACGACGCGCGCTTGCGCGTCGCGTCGCAGCGCGTCGATCAGTTGTTTGCGCGCCGACGGTTCGATCTCGCAGGCGGTGAGGCGATCTTGCGGACGCAGCAGCGCCCGCGCGATCAACGGCGAACCAGGATAGGCTTTCAGCTCGCCTTTCGGATTGAATGCTCTGACGATGTCGAGATAGGGCGCGATCAGCGGCAATGCCTGGTCGGAGAGCCGCGCCTGCATCAGCCGCGCGATGCCGGTGAGCCATTCGCCGCCGCGCTGCGCTTCGCTCGACGTCAAATCATAGAGACCGGCGCCGGCATGGGTGTCGATGACGCGGAACGGCGCCGGCTTGTCCTGCAGATAGGTGAGCATGCGCACCAGCACGATGTGCTTGATGACGTCGGCAAAGCTGCCGGCATGAAAGGCGTGACGGTAGTTCATGTGATGATCGTGCTGCGCTCCCAAAGGGTGCGCATGTTGTACTCGTCATGCCCGGGCTTGTCCCGGCCTTCGCTAAAGCTTCGGCGGGGGTAACGTCCGAGCTCGGCGAAGCCTTGGCGTAGCCGGGGCTCCCGGGCATCTGCGCCTTATCTTGCTTGTTTCGCGATGGCGCAGGTGGCCGGGACATGCTGCGCGACGACGCGCAGCGCGGGTCTGCCGGCCATGACCCAGAGTTTCAGCCGCCGCGAACCGGCGGCATCAGCACCTGATCGCGGCGGCAGGCGCGGCGGTCGATTTCCTCGCAGGAGCGGAATTCCAGATCCTTGCTGAGGCAGATCCGCACCTCGCTGAGCCGCTTGCTGTCGCAGGTCACCGAGATCGCGGAGTTGCTGAGGCCCGGATTGACCTTGATGAATGCCGTCTCCAGCTCGTCGGGCGCGACCGTCTTCGGCTCCGACAATTGCAGGAATTCCTCGGGGATCTTCACCGTGGCGCGGGCCTTGCGGATGGCTTCGAAATAGGCGCGCTCGCCGAGACCGGAGCAGGTGCCGTGCTTGTCCCACTCGTTGTAGATCAGCCCGGGCGCCGGCATCAGGTCGAGCATCGAGCTCATGATGCTGCGGGCGAGTCGCGGCGAAGGCCGCTGGCAGTATTCCGGAAAGCCCCGCTCATATTGCGGCCACAGGCCGTGCACCACGAAGGAATATGGCCGTCCGCCGCATTGCGCCTGCGTGCCGCGGCCGTTGTTGCCGCGCTCGCTCGCCGCCTCGCAGAACGAGGGCGACCACGACAGCGACAGCACATAGAAATCGAACTCGCCGGGCGCATTCTGGCGGCGATCCTGGGCCGACGCCCCGACCGCACCGCACAGAATAATGGCAACCGAAATCAAAAATCGGGAAATCGTGTCCAACCGAGGCATCAAACGCTCCCTCACTCGACCGCCCAGAGCCTAGCAGGCCGCGAGAACATTTCAAGAACAAAAAGCCGCCGTCCAAATGGCGGCGGCTCCTGCTTTAGCAATCTGGTCGGAGATCAGGGCCGCGCGGCCTTGCAGGACGGGTTATAGGTCCAGTTGCGGTCGAGCCCCGCGACGCACCATTCGACGCCCTGATTGATGCTGGCAAAGCCGCCGTCCTCGATGATCGAATAGTGCACCTTGCGCACTTTGCCGTCGCTCAGCATCGCCTCGCCCGTGCAATAACGGCGCGGGATATTGTCGGACTGCCAGGGGCGGAAGGCGGTTTCGTGAATCCCGTTGAAGCCGGTGATCACGAGCGGCGAATTCCAGAAGGTGGCTTCCTTTTCCTGGAATTGCGTGCTGATGACCGTCAGGGCCTTCTCGCATGGGGCCACATTGCCGTCATAGCGCGGGCCGGACAGCCAGAAGTTCATTTCGAGCGGATTGGCGGCTTGGGCCGTACCCCCGAAAGCCAGCAGGCCGACCACGAGTGCGGCGCCGAGGCCGAGCTTGCGGCCGAGTTTATTGCGGGAGTTGAACAGGTTGCGCATGGGAATCCACCCGATTATCCGATGCCGCGGACGGTGCCGCGAAGCCCCGGCAAGGTCAAGTGCAGGGCGGCAACACCTGCGGAGAAGTCCACTTTGGGGAGCCGGCTCGTTCTTTTCACGGTCGCCGGCGCACTCTATGTTGGCTCGAAGCGAAATGGAGTCTGCGATGCGAAGGAAATTGGCCGCGTGCCTGGTTGCCGTTTGCGGGATGCTGGCCGTTGTGCCGGCGCGGGCGGATTGGATGCAGCCGGTACCGCCGTTCAAGGGCAATGATACCGGCGGTATCATCGCCTATACGCTGGCGACCCAGAGCGACGCCCGGCAACTCGCAGTCGATCACTGCGCCTCCTACGGCAAGGTGGTTAAGTTCCTTGCGATGCAGAACTATCCGGGCGGCTACATCTCTTTCGCCTGTCGCTGGGTGCCCTATGGCGCAGCCCAGAGGCCGCTGCGCACGCTCTACTGAGCGCGCACCGGATCTTTCGATCGTTCAGCCGGGAGCCGACCGCATGACCCGACAGCTTGCCTTGCTTGGTTCGGCTGTGTGCCTTGTCCTGTCCGCTGGCGCCGCAAGTGCCGTCGACCTGCCGATCCGCAAGGCCGGTCTGTGGGAGATGAAGATGGTGCGCACCGGCGGGCCGATGCCCGAAATCACCATGCAGCACTGCACCGACGAGACCACCGACAAGGAGATGAGCGCGGCGGCCTCGCCGATGGCCAAGGAAGTCTGCTCGAAGCAGGATATCAAGAAGACCGCGACCGGCTATGTCAGCGACAGCGTCTGCAGCGTCGCCGGCATGACGATGCAGAGCCATGCCGAGATCGTCGGCGATTTCAATTCCGCCTACACGGTGAAGAGCACCTCGCATGCCGAGGGCGGCGCGGCCGGCTCGCGCGACACCACGATGACCATCGAGGCGAAATGGCTCGGCGCCTGCAAGAGCGACCAGAAGGCCGGCGACATCATCATGCCCGGCGGCATGAAGATGAACGTCAAGGACATGGAAAAGCTGAAGGGCCTCATGCCCAAGCAGAAGTAGCGCGCAGCGCATCCGGCTGTTGCCGGGCGCCCGAATGCATCGCCTCGCATGCTGAGAGGCTGCGCAGCTTGCACCACCATCACTTCGAGTAGCTCGCGACAAAATTGCAAAGCAATCTTGCGCTGAGGCGATGTGAAATCCATCCGATCCCTCCCCGTCATCTCCGCGCAAAGGCGAAGCCTTTGCGCGGAGATGACGGTTCACCGCGTTCGTGCGCTCCTTGGCGCGCGATGACGTCGACGGATGCAACATCATCGAATGATCGCCGCGTGCTCCCGCGTTCGAGACTCTCTGCGAGAGACGACGCGCATCGCATTCGCATTCGTTGTGTCGAAAGCCTGACGCGCCAACATGTCGTTTTGAATCGTTCCAGCGTTGCGCATCTTGAATCACTCCAGTGTTGCGCTTCGTTTCTGCTTCCATCGATTCTATTTTGCGCGTGTGGAATTTCGATCATCCCGCCGATAGAAGTCCGCCCCAATCGATGCCGGCCTTGTCGCAAACGCGGCTCGATCGATGTCGGCGTAAGGCAATGTGGGGATTTGTTCGGTGGGAATGGCTTCGTTGCGGAGCAAGCGCGGCTTGCTCGCATCAACGGCTGCGATCAATGCGGCGCTACTCGGTTCGGTCATACTTGTGTCAATGGGTGCAGACGTCGCCAGCGCTCAGGCGCAGACAAGTCCTCCGCAGAGCAATGTCAGCGAACTTCCCGCAGTGACGGTGGATGAACCTGGCGCCGCAAGGAAGCGCGGTGCCGTCGTTTCAAGCCAGAACACCAGGACTTCGCGCGCGGTCGCGGCGAACCGGCGCCGCAGTGCCGCGGCGCCCGCCCGGAGCCAGGCTCCGCGGTCGCAAGGCACAGGAGGCGCGATCGGTACGACCACGGGGTACGTCGCAACCGCGAGCACGGCCGGCACCAAGACCAGCACAGCGCTGATCGAAACGCCGCAATCGCTCTCGGTCGTGACGCAAAAGGAGCTAAGGGATCGCAACGTTCAGACGCTCAAGGACGCCGTCAGCTACACGCCCGGCGTGACGACCACGGCGTTCGGCTATGATCCAAGGTTCGATAGTTTCTACATCCGTGGCTTCGACGCGACCTATACAGGGATCTATCGCGACGGCCTGCGCCAGGGCGGCGGCAACTTCGCAATTCCCAAGATCGAACCTTACGGTCTCGACAGCGTGTCGATCCTCCGCGGACCAGCCTCGGGCCTCTATGGCCTCGGCTCTCCGGGAGGCATCGTGGATGTCACGACCAAGCGGCCGCCTTTGACGGCATTCGGTGAGGTGCAGCTGCAGGGCGGCACCTACGACCGTTACCAGGGCAGTTTCGATGTCGGTGGTCCGGTGCCCGGCAGCGATCAGCTGTACTACCGGCTGACGGGCCTGCTTCGCGACGCAAAGACCTGGTACCCCGGCAACGACGACGATCGCGCCTATATCGCGCCGGCGCTGACCTGGCGGCCGGACGCCGACACGTCCTTCACCATCCTCAGCGAATATCAAAAGAGCCGAACCGCCGCCAGCATCGGCAATTTCCGCACGCCTGACGGACAGTTGACCAACATCTATTCGAATGATCCGGCGTTCAGCGCCATGGATCAGAAGCAATATCGCATCGGCTACGCGTTCGAGCACAATGTCGACGACGTGTGGACGGTGCGGCAGAACTTCCGCTTCTATCAGGTCGACGTCGACGCGAAATACACCCAGATCGATTCAATCGACAGCAGCACCAATCTGGCGTCGCGGTCCGCGTGGCGGATCCTGGACAGCTTCAACATGGTGACGCTCGACAATCAGGCCGAGGCCAAGTTCATGCTCGGCGCGATCAAGAATACCGTGCTGTTCGGCGTCGACTACGGTCACTCCTACTACAACGACAAGATCGGTTACGGCCCGGCGCCCGATCTCAATCTCCTGAGCATGAACTACGGCGCCCAGGCCATCGCGACGCCGGCATTCTCGATCTTCAACAAGCAGTCGACCGACGAGGTCGGTGTCTATGCGCAGGAGCAGGCCAAGCTCGGAGGCTTTATTCTGACGCTCAACGGCCGCCAGAGCTGGGTGTCGCAGACCACGACCGCGGGTCTCGACGGCGTGCCGTCAACGCAGAAGGCGACCGCCTTCACGGGCCGTGCGGGCCTGAGCTACGTCTTCGACAACGGCATTGCGCCCTATATCAGCTACGCGACGGCATTCGCCCCGCAGGTCGGCGTCGACGCATCCGGACTGCCGTTCAGGCCGACCACCGGCGAGCAGAAGGAAGTGGGCATCAAGTACCAGATGCCGAACGTTCCGGTGCTGTTGACCGCCGCGGTGTTCGACATCACGCAGGACAATGTGCTGCGTACCGATCCGAACAACATGGCATTCCAGGCAGCGACCGGGCAGGTCGAATCCAAGGGTGTGGAGCTCGAGGCGAAGCTCGCGCTCAAGCAGGGATTTGATCTCACCGCCGCCTACACCCATCTCAACGTCGTGATCACGCAGGGCAATCCCGATACGACCGGCAATGAGCTCTCCGGCATTCCGGGGAATTCCTTCGCCGCCTTCGGCAAGTATACGTTCCAGTCCGGCGTGCCCGTCGAAGGCCTCGGGCTTGGTCTCGGCGTGCGTTATATCGGCACGAACTTCGGCAACGACCAGAACACGTTCCAGAACGCTGCGACGACGTTGTTCGATGCGGTGATCGATTACGATCTGGGCAAGCTGGACCGGCGCTTCCTCGGCGCCACGATGCGCGTCAACGCGACCAATCTGTTCGACACGCACTACCAGACCTGCCAGTCCGGTTACTGTTATGCCGGCGAACGGCGGCAGGTCATCGGCACCTTGTCCTACCGCTGGTAGGTTACACCGGCACCCGCACGACGGCGCGCAGGCCGCCCATCGGGCTTTCGCTGAGCATGATGTCTCCGCCATGCGAGCGGGCGATGTCGCGGGCGATCGCAAGCCCGAGCCCGGTGCCGCCTTCGTCCTGGTTGCGGGCATCGTCGAGCCGCAGGAACGGCTTGAACACTTCCTCGCGCATGTCGGCGGGGATGCCCGGCCCGTCGTCGTCGACCGTGACGTTGAGATAGCGATGGTCGCGATGGCCGGTGATCGAGATCGTGTTGGCGTGGCGCGCGGCGTTGGAGACGAGGTTGGCGAGACAGCGCTTGAACGAGGCCGGCTTCACCGTGACGACGGGCAGGCCGTGGAACGCAACGGTCGCGGTGTGGCCGTGGCGCTCGGCGTCGCTGCGCAATTCCTCCAGCGCCAACGCCATGTCGGTCGGCTGCGCGACCTCGCCGGAATCGCCGCGCGCGAAGGCGAGATAATCCTCCAGCATCATCGACATCTCGTCGACGTCCTTGCGCATCGCCTCGATCTCGGGGCCTTCGCCGATCAGGGCAAGCTCGAGCTTGAACCGGGTCAGGATGGTGCGCAGATCGTGCGATACGCCGGCGAGCATCGCGGTGCGCTGCTCGATCGAACGTTCGACGCGCGCCTTCATCTCGATGAAGGCCTGCGCCGCGCGCCGCACCTCGCGCGCGCCGCGCGGCCGGAAGTTCGGTGCCTCGCGGCCCTTGCCGAAACTTTCGGCGGCGTCGGCGAGCCGCAGGATCGGCTTGATCTGATTGCGCAGGAACAGCACGGCGACGATCAGGAGGATCGTCGAGGTGCCGAGCATCCAGAAGATGAAGATCTCCGAATTGGAGGCGTAGGCCGCGCTGCGCTGGGCGAAGATCCGCATCACCGAATCGTCGAGCTGCACGCGGATCTCGACCAAATTGGATTTACCGACGGTGTCGATCCAGAACGGGCGGCTGATCTGGCGGCCGAGCTGCACCGACAGCGTCTGGTCGAGCAGCGAGAAGAACGGCTTCGGCCCCGGCGGCGGCATGTCGCCGGCGGGAAGGAAGTCGACCACCAGCTGCAGTTTCTGGGCGATGCGGCGAAGCTGCGCGCGGTCCTTGTCCTGCGGGTAGCTCTTGTAGACGTCGATCAGCGCGGCGATATCGGACACCACCGCGGCCGACAGGCGCCGCGTCACCGTGTTCCAGTGCCGCTCCATGAACACGAACGCCACCACGGTCTGCAGGATCACCATCGGCACGATCATAATCAACAGCGCGCGGGCATAGAGGCCGGTCGGCATCCAGCTCTTGAACGCGTTGCCCATCCAGCCGTTCGCCTTCGAGACGCGCTGCGAGGCGTTGCGGATCAGGGTCAGGCCGGAGTCGAGCGTGCTCATGTTCGATACTTATAGAGCGATGGGATTTCGTAGCCCGGATGAGCGAAGCGATATCCGGGGCTTGCTAACCCCGCATATCGCTTCGCTCATGCGGGCTACTTTCTGGGTCATGCTCAGGGCGAAGCCACCAGGCGATAGCCGATGCCGCGCACCGCCTGCAGAAACAGCGGATTGGCAGGATCGTGCTCGATCTTGCGGCGCAGGCGGTTGATCTGCACGTCGACCGCGCGTTCGTTGACGGTACCGCCGGAGGTCAGCTCGGCGCGCGGCACGGTCTCGCCGGGCGCGCTGGCGAGGATGCGCAGCATCTCGCGCTCGCGATCGGTGAGATGGATGATCTCCTCGCCCTGACGCAGTTCGCTGCGCTCGATGTGGAAAATATAGGGGCCGAACGCGATCTGCTCGACGACCGCGACCTGCGGCGGCGCGGTGCGCTTGAGGATATTGCCGATCCGGAGTACCAGCTCGCGCGGCTCGAATGGCTTGGCGACATAATCGTCGGCGCCGATCTGCAGGCCCTCGATGCGGGCTTCCGCCTCGTGGCGGGCGGTCAGCATGATGATCGGCACCGTCGAGGAGCTGCGGATGAAGCGGGCGAGGTCGAAGCCGTTCTCGCCGGGCATCATCACGTCGAGGATCAGCAGGTCGAAATGCAGCCCGAGCAGCTTGGCGCGCGCATCGGTGGCGCTCATTGCCGTCGTGACCCGGTAGCCTTCGCCTGAGAGAAAGCGCGACAACAGGTCGCGAATGCGGCGGTCGTCGTCGACCAGCAGAAGATGCGGCGCGTCGTCGGCCGGCTCGACCGGCGCGCGCATCATGGTTGCAGCCTGCACCAGCTCACTCCCTCGTTTTTCTGCCGCCGCCGAAGATCGCTTCGAGCACCTTGTCGGGATCGTCGCGGTCGATCATCGCGCGGAGGAATTGGCGAACCGTCTCGACGCCGGCCGGATCGATGCCGGCGACCGCGCGGTTGATGCGGTCGGTCTGCAGCCCCGCGAGCTTGGCGACCAGCGCCTCGCCCTTCGGTGTGGCGTAGAGCAGGCGCTGCCGGCGGTCGTTGTTGCCGGTCTTCTGCACGATATAGCCCTCGTCCAGGAGCTGCTTGAGCACGCGCCCGAGCGACTGCTTGGTGATGCGCAGGACGTCGAGCAGGTCGGCGACCTTCAGCCCCGGATAGCGGGTAACGAAGTGGATGACGCGGTGGTGGGCGCGGCCGAAGCCGAACGCCTCCAGCTCCTGGTCGGCATCGCCGACAAAGTCGCGGTAGGCGAAGAACAACAGCTCGATGATATCCCAGCGCAGGTCGCGCGCCCCCGCCGCCGGGGCGTTGTCGTCTCCCTGCGAATCGGGCTTGGCAGCCATGCCTGAGAAATTTATGTCAGTCATATTGACGTATCTTGGGTTCAATGTTACAAAACTGCCTGTCACGACGAAACATTAGGTCGTCTTGTCCTCGACAGCGTTTAAGGCGGCCTGAACGAGCCTGTGAGGCGGTTTGGGCCGCAAATTGGACTACCGTGCGATTGTCGAGCGGCATTTCGGCAAACATACTGGACTTCAGCATTCCGCAAAAGCATGTCTAAACGGCATGTTGGCGATGGAAGCCGGCGGCGCGGCCGGCGGTGGTGAAGTTCGGGCCAGCCGAGCCTGATGGCTCCGGGGGAAACAGGCCGGCGCCGGGTATCGCGCCGGTTCCGACAGCGGAAAGCAAGAAAAATGACTTTGAAATTTGACATCCAGCCTTCGCCGAATGCGACATCCGACAAGGATCGCGCGGCGAAGCTCGTGGACCCCGGCTTCGGCCGGGTCTTTACCGATCACATGGCGATCGTCCGCTACAGCCAGGGCAAGGGCTGGCACAGCGCCCGCATCGAGGCCCGCGCCAATTTTCCGCTCGATCCGGCCGGCGCGGTGCTGCACTACGCCCAGGAAATTTTCGAAGGCCTCAAGGCCTACAAGCGCGACGACGGCGGCGTGAACCTGTTTCGGCCGGACGCCAACGCCCGCCGCTTCCATGATTCGGCCGAGCGCATGGCGATGGCGCCGTTGCCCGAGGATTTGTTCATCGATGCGGTCGAGCAGTTGGTGCGGATCGATCGCGCCTGGATCCCGGGCGGCGAGGGCAGTCTCTATCTGCGGCCCTTCATGATCGCGAGCGAGGTCTTCCTCGGCGTGAAGCCGTCGGCCGAATACATCTTCTCGGTCATCGCCTCGCCGGTCGGTTCCTATTTCAAGGGCGGCCCTGCGCCGGTGTCGATCTGGGTGTCGGAGAATTACACGCGCGCCGCAATCGGCGGCACCGGCGCCGTCAAATGCGGCGGCAACTACGCCGCCAGCCTGCGCGCGCAGGCCGAGGCGATCGAACGGGGCTGCGACCAGGTCGTGTTCCTCGATGCGGTCGAGCGCCGCTACATCGAGGAGCTCGGCGGCATGAACGTGTTCTTCGCGTTCGACGACGGCTCGCTGCTGACGCCGCCGCTCGGCACCATCCTGCCCGGCATCACCCGCGACTCGATCATCGCGCTTGCCAAGGATGCCGGCACGCGTGTGCGCGAGGAGCCCTATACGATCCAGCAATGGCGCGCTGACGCCGCCAGCGGCAAGCTGAAGGAGGCGTTCGCCTGCGGCACCGCGGCCGTCATTTCGCCGATCGGCAAGGTGTGCTCGGCGAGCGGCGATTTCCAGATCAGCGGCGGCGTGGCCGGCCCGGTCGCCATGGGCCTGCGCAAGAAGCTGGTCGACATCCAGTACGGTCGCACCAACGACCCGCATAACTGGATCAGGAACGTCGCCTGACGCGCGGGCTGTACGGTAGGCACTCTCTCTCGCTCCCTCGCCCCGCTCTTGCGGGGAGAGGGTGGGGTGAGGGGCTGCTTGCGCAAACATGGTAAGAGCACGGCTCGCGGAGAGTCCCCCTCACCCGGAATTCAAGCTACGCTTGAATTCCGACCTCTCCCCGCAAGCGGGGCGAGGTAAGAGCGGCCGGATACCTTGCTCCGCGCCGCCTCGGCTGGTAACCCGGCGTATCTTTGTAAGCTACCGCGGCTTACAGACCTTGCAGCGCATGACATGGCCGAGAAACCCAAAAAACCCCAGAAACTGAAGGCGCGCCTGCCGCGCGGGCTGGAAGATCGCGGCCCGGCCGCGATCAATGCCACGCGGGCGATGGTCGAGAAGATCCGCGCCGTCTACGAGCTCTACGGCTTCGAGCCGGTGGAGACGCCGGCGATGGAATACACCGACGCGCTCGGCAAGTTCCTGCCCGACCAGGACCGGCCCAATGAGGGCGTGTTCTCGTTCCAGGACGATGACGAGCAGTGGATATCGCTGCGCTACGACCTCACCGCGCCGCTGGCGCGCTATGTCGCGGAAAACTTCGACGCGCTGCCGAAGCCTTATCGGTCGTATCGGTTCGGCTATGTCTTCCGCAACGAGAAGCCCGGTCCCGGCCGCTTCCGCCAGTTCATGCAGTTCGACGCCGACACGGTCGGCTCGGCGACGCCGGCGGCCGACGCCGAGATTTGCATGATGGCGGCCGACACGATGGAAGCGCTCGGCATTCCGCGCGGCTCCTATGTCGTGAAGGTGAACAACCGCAAGGTGCTCGACGGCGTGCTCGAGGCGATCGGCCTCGGCGGTGAGGAGAATGCGGGCCGCCGTCTCACGGTGCTGCGCGCGATCGACAAGCTGGACAAATTTCCCGCCGACGAGGTTCGCAAGCTGCTTGGTCCCGGACGATGGGATGGCGGCGAAGAAGGCAAGGGCGACTTTACCAAGGGCGCCGACCTGAGCCCCGCGGATGCCGATATCGTCCTGGCCGTCACGCAGCAGCGCGACGATTGGCGAGAGGCGATTGCTGCGGCGGAGACCTATCTGGCGAAGAGCGAAGTTGGTCAGGCCGGCGTGAGCGAGCTCGAGGAGATCGCCAAGCTGGTCGCGGCGTCCGGCTATGGCGCGGATCGCATCCGCATCGATCCCACCGTTGTTCGCGGCCTCGAATACTACACCGGCCCGGTCTACGAGGTTGAGCTGCTGCTCGACACCAAGGACGAGAAGGGGCGCCCGGTGCGATTCGGCTCGGTCGGTGGCGGTGGCCGCTATGACGGCCTGGTCTCGCGCTTCCGCGGCGAGCCGGTGCCGGCAACGGGCTTCTCGATCGGGGTGTCGCGCCTGCAGGCGGCGCTGACGATGCTCGGCGAGCTCGACACGCGGGCCGAGTTCGGCCCTGTCGTCGTCACCGTGTTCGACCGCGATCGTGTCGCCGACTACCAGAAGATGGTCGCGCAGTTGCGCCAGGCCGGCATCCGCGCCGAGCTCTATCTCGGCAATCCGAAGAACATGGGCAACCAGCTCAAATATGCCGATCGCCGCAACTCGCCCTGCGTGATCATCCAGGGCTCGGACGAGAAGGCGCGCGGCGAGGTGCAGATCAAGGATTTGATCGAAGGCGCCAAGGCCGCAGCTGCGATCGCCTCCAACCAGGAATGGCGTGAGACGCGTCCGGCGCAGTTCTCCTGCGCGGAGGCCGATCTGGTCGCCAGGGTCCGCGAGGTCCTGGCGCGGCATGACGTGGCGTGGGGATAGCCATTCGCTTGTGACGTCATGCCCGGCCTTGTGCCGGGCATCCACCTCTTGTTTGATGCGCGGCGACGTGAATGGCCGGGAGGAGCCCGGCCATGGCGACAACAAGAGGGAGAGCAACAATGCCTGAGATCACCGTGAGCATGGCCGCCGGCCGCACCGACGAGCAGAAGCTCGGCATGATGCGCGACATCACCCAGGCACTGGTGAAGAATCTCGGCGTCGATGCCGACGCGGTCGTGATCCAGATCAACGAAGCGCCGCTGCATCACAAGATGAAGGGCGGCAAGTCGTTCGTCGAGCGCGCGGCTGCGGCGAAGAAGTGACGCGCGAAAGCGCGTCATCCCGGGGCGCGCATTAGCGCGAGCCGGGGATCTCGATCAAAATCTCCAGATTCCGGGTTCACGCTTCGCGTGCCCCGGAATGACGAGCAAGGCATCCATGGACGCACGCGACTTCATCAGGATCGGCATGAGCGCCGAGCGCATGCTCGTGGTGCCGCCGGAGCGCACCGTCGGGCATTTCGTGCCGGGCATGCCGATGGTCTATGCGACGCCGATGATGATCCTCGAAATGGAGATGGCGTCGGGCGATGCCATTCGCGCCGCGCTGCAGCCCGGCTGGGTCACGGTCGGGACCGAGGTCGATATCCGCCATCTCGCCGCCGCGCTGGTCGGCGCCACCGTGCGGACGACCTCAAAAGTGATCGCGGTCGAGCGCCGCGTGATCCGCTTCGAGGTCGAGGCCTTTGAGGGCACGCGCAAGCTCGGCGAAGGCCGCCACGCCCGCGGTCTGATCAATGTCGAAAGCTTCAACAAGCGGCTGGCCGGGACGTCGGGTTCGGCGCAGTAGGCGGCCTGTGTCGTTGGTCCGGCGAACTCGTCATGCGCGGGCCTGACCCGCGCATCCATCAAGGAAGAAAGCGTCCTTGTTCGATGGATTGCCGGGTCAAGCCCGGCAATGACGGTGCATGCGCTACTTCGCCAATTCCCTTGAGCGCCTTGCCGCGGCGGCAATCGCGCGGGTCATCAGTGGCTGCATGCCGTCATTGGCCATCAGCACCTCGAGCGCCGCGGCGGTGGTGCCGCCGGGCGAGGTGACGTTCTGCCGCAGGGTCGCCGACGGCAGATCCGAGCGATGCAGCAACTCGCCGGAGCCGGCGACGGTCGCCCGCGCCAGCGTGGTCGCAAGCTGCTCGGGCAGGCCGGCCGCAACGCCGGCGCGCGCCAGCTCCTCGGCGAGCAGGAACACATAGGCAGGGCCCGAGCCGGAGACCGCGGTCACCGCGTCCATCAGGTTCTCATCGTCGACCCATTCGACGAGCCCGGTCGCTTTCAGCAACGCATCGGTCATCGCGCGCTGCGCGGCGGTGACGTGCTTCGACGGTACAGCGACGGTGATGCCGCGGCCGATCGCCGCCGGCGTGTTCGGCATCGCGCGCACCACCGCGCCGCCGACAACCTCTTCCAGCGCTGACATGGTCGTGCCGGCCATGATCGAGACGACGAGTGTCGAGGGACCGACGAAGGATTTCAGTGCGGCGCCGGCGTCGCGGAACGATTGCGGCTTCACCGCGACGACAAGCGTGTCGACCGTGCCGAGATCCTTCGCCTGCGGATTGAGCCGCACGCCCTTTGCGGCAAGCGCGGAAATCTCCGGCGAGAGATGCGGGTCGATCACCGCGACGCGCTCGGGTGCAAGGCCCTGCGCGAGCCAGCCGGTCAGCATGGCGCCGCCCATCTTGCCCGCGCCCGCGAGCGCGATGGTGCCGGAAGTATTCGTCAGTGCGCTGCTGGATGTGCTCACAGGTGACTCCGCAAACTCTCACGTCGTCCCGGCGAAGGCCGGGACCCATAACCACAGGCGGTTCTAGTGAGGCACGCGATCAGCCACAAGCAGTTTGCTTAAGCCCAGGGGCCGCGGAGTATGGGTCCCGGCCTTCGCCGGGACGACGCCGAGCGTGTGGGAGCGCTGGAGCGAAATCCTTACGCCTCGCCCTCGGTATCGAACATCGCCGCGGCCATCGCCTCGGCGGTCGACTTGCCGGCCCACACCACGAACTGGAACGCCGGGTAGTAGCGCTCGCAGGCGTGGATCGCGTTGACCACCATGGCCTCGCACTGCGCGGTGGAGGCGGTGAGGCCGCCGGGCAGCACCAGCGCCTGACGATGCATCACCATGCCGGTGTGGGTCCACAGATCGAAATGGCCGACCCACAATTGTTCGTTGATCGCAGCGACCAGCCGCTGCACCTCGGCGCGGCGCGCCTGCGGCATCTTCATGTCGAAGGCGCAGGCGAGATGCAGCGCCTCGATCTCGCCCATCCAGGTGAACGAGAGCTGATAATCGATCCAGTCTCCCTTGGAGACGATCGTCACCTCGTCTTCGCCGGAACGCTCGAACGCCCAGTTGTTGTCGGTGGCGATATCTTCGACCACCGCAAGCGGGTTATTCCGGGAATCGATAATGCTTTCGAGGAGGGACATGCCGTCTCGGACCTTGTTCTTATGATCGCTTGATACGCACACGGAAGCCGGCACTTGCGACATACTGCGTCGTGGCCGAGTGCAGTTCCTGATGCGGGCTTCCGGATGCCCCTGGACCTGACGCCGATGAAGTGATGTGATTTGCGGAATCCGCGCAACCGCACGCCGAGTCCGTCCACAGCCAAAGCGCGCATCGTCCACAGCTGATCTCCGCCACATCTGTGATTTTGAGAACAAATCGGAATCTAAGCGTTCGCGTAACGCTTTGTTAACCATTTGCCGGCGCTTCGCCGCGCCCGTGAATCAGCCGTCGGGCCCTCGCATCAACCTTGCAGAGCCGCAACGCGCTCATGGGGACATGCCGTTTCCCCATGCCAAAGGCCTTGCCCGGCTGTCGCGCTTTGGTCATATTTCGTCTCAGGCACGTCCATCCCGGGCGTGCCGAGTTCTCAGGGCGGGGTGAAAATCCCCACCGGCGGTAAGGGTGATGAGCCCAAGCCCGCGAGCGCCTTCCTCCGCGAAGCCGGGAGAAGGGTCAGCAGATTCGGTGCAATTCCGAAGCCGACGGTTACAGTCCGGATGAAAGAGAACGGTTGCGGCAGCCAACGCGATTTTCGCGTGGGCTCGTGTCGTTGTCCGTGTGCCCTGATTCTGGTCCTGAAAGAGGAAAGCCATGAATCAGATGTTGCAAGACCAAGACGTTCAAGCTTCTCAAGTCCAAACCCCCCAGGCAGAAAGCGCTCCCGATACGCCGGCCATTCCGCCGACGCCGGAGCATCCGCACTTCGCAAAGCCGCAGCGTGTTGCCTTCGTACAGTCGTCCTGGCATCGGGACGTGGTGGAAGAGTGCCGCATCTCCTTCCTGAAGGAGATCGAGGCGAGGCACATCACCAATGTCGATGTGTTCGAGGTGCCGGGCTCGTTCGAGATCCCGCTGCATGCCCAGCTGCTGGCGAAGACCCGCCGCTACACCGCGATCGTCGCGGCCGGGCTCGTCGTCGATGGCGGCATCTACCGCCACGAATTCGTCGCCGACACCGTGATCAAGGCGTTGATGGATGTGCAATTGCGCACCGAGGTGCCGGTGTTCTCGGCGGTGCTGACGCCGCAGCAATTCCACGAGACCGAGGTGCATTACGAGTTCTTCCGCAAGCACTTCGTCATCAAGGGGATCGAGGTCGCGGAAGCCTGCGCCAACACGCTGCTCAGCCTCGAGCGTCTGCGCGGCCAGGTCGCGGCGGGGATTCCCGGCTAGCATCGGCGGAAAAGCGATTCCGGCATGCGTGCCGGGATCGCTCTCGCCCGCGGCGCGTTCGGTTATGCTTGCGGCATAAAACCAAAACGCGCGGGAGGCGCCCCATGACCGAACAACATTCCTCCGACTGGCTCGGCCTGTCGGGCCGCGTTGCCGTCGTCACCGGCGGAGGCGGCGGTATCGGCCGCGCTACCGCGGTCAGTTTCGCGCGGGCCGGCGCCAGGGTCGCCGCGCTCGATCGCGACGAGCGCTCCCTCGCGGAGACCAAGGCAAAGCTTGGCGAGTTCGGCGACGGTCATCTCGTCGCGACCTGCGACACGACCAGCGAGGACAATGTCGCGGCAGCCGCCGACGCCGTCGCGCGCACGCTCGGCGCTTGCGACATCCTCGTCAACACCGCGGCGGTGCTGCGCCCGGGCGGGCTCGACACGCTGCCGCTCGCGGAGTGGAATGCGGTGCTGGCGGTCAATCTCACCGGCTATTTCATCTGCGCCCAGGCGTTCGGCCACCAGATGCGCAAGGCCGGACGCGGCAGCCTCATCCACGTCGCCTCGATCGCTGCCAGCAATGCGCAGGGGCAGAGCGGCGCCTACAGCGTCAGCAAGGCCGCGGTCGTCATGCTCTCGCAGCAACTCGCCGCCGAATGGGGGCCGCATGGCATCCGCAGCAATGTGGTGAGCCCCGGCCTTGTCGTGACGCCGATGAGCCAGGCCTTCTACGACACGCCAGGGGTCACCGAGCGGCGCACCGCCGTGGTGCCGATGCGCCGGATCGGCGCACCGCAGGACATGGCGGACGCGACCCTGTTCCTAGCCAGCGACCGCTCGTCATACGTCAATGGTGAGGAGATCATCGTCGATGGCGGCTATGCGCGGACGCTGATGAGCCACGTTCCACGGCCGGGGTTCTAACGCGTCTGGCGCCACATACTTGGTGTCGTCCCTGCGAAGGTGTTTGGTCCCTGCAGATTGGTTGGATGGAATCGGTGTAGAACGAGGCGTGGCCTTTGTTAGGGAGCGCCTCGTGTCATGGAACTGAGCTTGCACGCGAACGCCACGACGACGCCGAAGACGCGTGCCTACATCCAGCGCAGCAGGAAGTCGGTCGCCCAATTGGCGGCCGAGCTGGGGGTCAGCGAGACCACAATCTATCGCTGGCGCGGTCGCAGCACGGTCGAGGATCGCTCGCATCGGCCGAAGCACCTCACGACCAGCCTGTCCGCCCTTGAGGAACGGGCAGTGTGTGAGCTGCGGACATCGCTCCAATTGCCGCTGGACGACATCGTCGAGGTGATGCGGCGATGCATCAACGCCAAGCTGTCCCGTAGTGCGATCCACCGCTGCCTGCAGCGCAATGGCATCAGCCGGCTTGCCAAGCCTGACAAGCCCAAAGCCGGCGTCTTCGAGAATGCCAGTATCGGCTTCATCCATATCGACGTGAAGTATCTGCCGGCACTGCAGCGCCGCACCAGCTATGCCTTTGTCGCCATCGACCGCGCCACCCGCTACGTCTTCGTCGAGGTCCATTCCAGGCGGGACGGAGCGACCGCGACCGGTTTCCTTAAGCGCTTCCTGGCTGATTTTCCGCACCAGGTTCACACTATCCTCACCGACAACGGTGCCGAGTTCACCGACCGCTTCGCCGTCGACAAGAAGAACAAACCGGTCGGGAAGCCTTCCGGCGACCACCCCTTTGATCGGCTCTGCCGACAGTGCGGCATCCAGCATCGCCTGACCAAGCCCTACCATCCGCAGACCAACGGCCTCGTCGAACGCTTCAACCGGCGCATCGCCGAAGCCATTGGCCGCGAAACACAAACGGGGCAGCGCGCGCCGTACCTTTGTCAACCACGCCGACCGCGACACCTTCATCGCCAAGTTCGTCCACGACTACAATCGGACCCGCCTCAAATGCCTCGGCTACCTGGCGCCAATCCAGGCCCTCGCCAATCACACGGGACCGAACACGAAAGCAGGGACCCATAACCACGAATGTTTGTTGTCACGAAAGCTGGGGCCACAGTGGCTCTCCACAATGGAGGCCTGTGGTTATGGGTCCCGGCTTTCGCCGGGACGACAGTGGGGCTTAATCGAACAGGCTGGAAACCGACTCTTCCGCCGCGGTGCGGCCGATCGCTTCGGCAATCAGTCCGGCGATCGAGATCTGGCGGATGTTCGGTGCCTTGTTGACGGCTTCCGTCGGCAGGATCGAGTCGGTGATGACCAGTTCCTTCAGACGCGACGAGGCGATGCGCGCGGCGGCGCCGCCGGACAGCACGCCGTGGGTGATGTAGGCCGAGACTTCCTTGGCGCCGTGCGCGATCAGCGCCTCGGCCGCATTCACCAGAGTGCCGCCGGAATCGACGATGTCGTCGACCAGGATGCAGTTGTAGCCGGCGACGTCGCCGATCACGTTCATCACCTCGGACTCGCCGGGGCGCTCGCGGCGCTTGTCGACGATGGCGAGCGGGGTGTTGATGCGCTTGGCGAGGCCGCGGGCACGCGCCACGCCGCCGACGTCGGGCGACACCACCATCACCTTGGCGAGGTCGAACTTTTCTTTGATGTCGCGCACCATCAGGGGCGCCGCGAACAGGTTGTCGGTCGGGATGTCGAAGAAGCCCTGGATCTGGCCGGCATGCAGGTCGAGCGTCATGACGCGGTCGACGCCGGCGTGCGAGATCAGGTTGGCGACCAGCTTGGCCGAGATCGGCGTACGCGAGCCGGACCTGCGATCCTGCCTGGCATAACCGAAATAGGGCACCACCGCGGTGATGCGGCGCGCCGAGGAGCGGCGCAGCGCGTCGGTGATGATCAACAGTTCCATCAGATTGTCGTTGGCCGGAAACGACGTCGACTGCAGGATGAACATGTCCGAGCCGCGGACGTTCTCCTGGATCTCGACGAAGATCTCCATGTCGGCGAAGCGCCGGACCACGGCCTTGGTCAGTTCGATGCCAAGTCCCTTGGCGATGTCCTGCGCCAGCGCAGGATTGGAGTTGCCGGCGACGAGTTTGATTGATCCGTTCTTTGCCGACATCGATGCTTCCCCCCGCGCCTTGCTGGATACGACGTTCAGCATCTCAAGTCCTTACAGAACCGGCGGGTTTTCGGTGCGCGAGGGAATATCAGGCAGGCGCATCCGATGGCAACCCATTAGCCGGGCTTGGCCGCCGTTTTCCTGGGCAAAAAACGCATTTCCCCGGGCGATAACGGGGTTTAGTCGGCGGAATAGCCGAGCGCCACGGTCTCGGGCGCGGCGGCGGCCGGGGCGCTTGCCACCGTGGGCCCGCGGAGGTCCGGTGCCGGGGCGGGCGCGGGGCCGTCCGCCGGGCCGCCATTGATCATGCCGGACAGGCCGCTGAGGCCGGCCTGGGCGATCTTGCGCAGCACCAGGTCGTCGGCGGCGGCCCACGCGTCGCGGCCGGCCTTGCCGGCGGGCTCCTCGCCGGAGAGCCGCAGCGCGCGTTGCTGGTTGCTGTCGTAGACGTCCCACACCCACGCGATCATGGTGCGGCCGCGCACCACCTGAGCCGACAGATAGCTGCGCACGCGATAGGCGGCAGCGCCCTGGCGCGACACGATCGACAGGCTGCGCAGCTTGGACTCGCTGTCGAGCACGCCGACCATGCGGTCGAACACCTGGGGCGGCGGGCCGTCGATCGATTCGAACGCAACCGTTGCGCCGCTGCTTGCCGGCGTGGCCATGGCGTAGGAATCGGCCACGTTGCCGCCGGCCGCGCAGCCGCCAAGCGCGCACGCGATCGCGAGCCACGAGCATGCGATCGCGGCACGCACGGCTGTCCCAGTTTGAAACTGGCGGTTCGACGCTTCCCTCATTGCGTCCTGCGATATCGTTAAAACGGCTTAACGTCTAGGGCAGGACGGCCACAGCACTTAACCGATCCGGGCGGCGCGCCGCGAGGTTTCGGATTTCCCTGCTCAGTCAGAGAGATGGTGCCGCATGGCTGCAGTGATCCAGGCCCATTCGCGGTTCGGGCTCGCGTCCGGCGATTGCCCGCGCATGATGGCGACGAGCTCCCAATAGCGCGCCGCACGGGCGTCGTGCAGGGCATATTTGCCGCGGATCCAGTTGCGGAATTCCAGATCAGGTTTTCGCTTCAGCAATCGCGCCGATGTTTCCAGCCAGTCGCGGGCCAGCGCCTGGCCCACCTCCGACGTCGGGCCGAGGTCGGTCGCGATAATCTCCTTGGCTCTCGCCAGCACGGTTTCGTTGGCCGCTTGCCAGGCGGTGAGATCCAGCACGTGGTGATTCCAGACGTCCTCCGCGTTGGCGCGGATGTTGGCGACGAGGGAAGGGTCGTTGAGCATCTCCGAAAGCTCGATCCAGGCATCGCACTGCTCGGGCGTCGGCTCGTCGGGCAATTCGGGCACGCTGGTCTCGATCATCTGCCGGATCCATTTCCGGTCGATGTTGATACCGTCGGACACCTTCTCGAAAAAGCGTTCGACGACGTTGCGGCGCTCGGCGCGGGACAGCTGCGTCATGGTCAAAAATCTCCTCAAGTCTGCTTCGGTGAGTTGCGGTGAACGCAACGCAGCCCGCAGGGCCGAGGCGACGCGGCGCTGTGCCGCGATCTCCGCTTCCAGCGTCTCGAGGCGAAGCTGCAGCGCCTCGACCAGCGAGAGTTCCTTGGTCAGGACCTCGCGGATAGCATCGAGACCGAGCCCCGCATCGCGCAGACAGCGGATCAGGTCGAGGCGAACCAGTTCGTCGTCGGTGAAGACGCGATAGCCGCTCGCGGTGCGGCCGGCCGGCGGCAGCACCCCCTGGTCCGAATAGAAGCGGAGCTTGCGGACGGAAATTCCGCTGAGCCGTGCCGCCTCGCCGATGCTGTAGGTGCGTTGTGTCATGCGCCGCTTGTCCGGTCTCCAGCAGGTGGAGAGTCAAGACGCTTGTCGCACAAAAATCGCCAGATTTTATCTTGACGCGTTTTCTTCACCGCGAACCGGTATCCACTTCGCGGGAAAACGCGTTGGATGCCCGGCGTCAGCCTTCCAGCGCGATGGCGTGAACGAGTCGGCCGTAATCGGCTTCCTTGCGGTGCACGGAGCGGCGGTAGCTGAAGCAGCGCTCGTCGGAATAGGTGTCGATGCCGAGATCGTCGATCATCAGCACGCCGGCATTTTCCAGCCGCATGCGGATGAAGCCGGCAAGATCGAACATCGCGTGTCCGTCGCGTTCGGCGGGCATGAAGAACATGCCGTTCTCCGCATCGGCCTCGATGAAGCGTTCGACGAATTCGTTGCCAACCTCGTAGGATTCCTTGCGGATCAGCGGGCCGATGGCGGCGACGATGCCGCCGCGCTCGGCGCCGAGCTTCTCCATCGCGTCGATGGTCGATTCCAGCACGCCGGTCAGCGCGCCCTTCCAGCCGGCATGCGCCGCGCCGATCACCCGCGCATTGGGATCGACGAACAGGATCGGGCCGCAGTCGGCCGTCGTGACCGATATCGCAAGGCCCTCGGTGCGGGTGACGAGCGCGTCCGCCTTCGGGCGCGCGGCGCCATTCCATGGACCGGTCACGGCCACGACGTCAGGCGAGTGAACCTGATGCACGCTGACGAGGTGATCGAGCGGCACGCCGAGCTGCGCCGCCATCCGCCGCCGGTTCTCCGCGACCTTGGCTGGATCGTCACGCGAGCCGAGCCCGCCATTCAGCGCGGCATAGATGCCCTCCGACACGCCGCCCTCGCGCGAGAAGAAGGCATGGCGCAGGCCCGGAATGGCCGACAGCAGCGGTGATCCCAATGTCATTGTTCGGTCTCGTCAGGCTGATCGCTCAATCCGGCGATCGAGGTGAGGCGCGGGTCGGAGATGGCCATGACCTTGAACATCGAGCCCATCCCGCCGCGCCCGGAATCGGTCAGGCGCTTCAGCGCACCGGCAACGTCGGCGGAGACTTCGGGGCTTGCCTTCGCCATCAGCCCGGCCGCACGGGCCTCGACGCCGAGACGCTTGAGGAAGTCACCCTGCGTCGCCGGTCCGTGGACGCGCGCGCCGACATCCTCGGCGGCCCGCGCCAGGGCCTGGAAATCGACATGCGCGGTCACGTCGGCCTGTCCGGGGTTCTTCAGCGGGTCGGCGAAGCTGTGGCGCGCGATCGCCTGGAAGGTGTCGCCGGCGTCGCTGCGCAGATGGCCGTAATCGATGATCAGCGCGGCGCCGTCCTGGTCGCGCAGCCGCGTGGCGAGCTTCATGATCTCGTTGTCGGGCCGCCATTCGAACACTGCCCCGAGTGGCGCGGCGCGCACCAGCGGCGGCAGCAGCACCTCGAAATGCGGTGTCGGCTCGGGCGCGGGCGCGAAATACAGGTTGCCATTGGCATCCATCCCGACCGTCCGCTCGTGCCAGCCGGTCTCGCGGCGGACCATCTGGTGGATCGGCAGCACGTCGAAATATTCGTTGGCGAGGATCACCGCCGGTCCCTCGGGCACGTCGTCGATGTTGTCGTGCCAGGTGATGTTGCGCACGCCCGTCAGCGTGGCGTACTGCTTCTCGCGCAGCACCGGGTTGACCTCGACGAGGTGGATGCTGAGCGACTGGTAGAGCGGCGGCAGCACGCGCAGCGCACGCAGCGCGTCGGACATCATGGTGCCGCGGCCGGGCCCGAGCTCGATCAGGCGGAACGTCTCCGGCGAGCCGATCGCGCGCCAGATCGAGGCGCTCCACAGCCCGAGCAGTTCGCCGAACATCTGGCTGACCTCGGGCGCCGTGGTGAAATCGCCCTCGCGGCCGAGCGGATCACGCGACAGATAGTAGCCGTACCGCGGATGCATCAGGCACAATTCCATGTAGCGCCAGACCGGCATCGGCCCGGACAGCTTGATCAGCTTCCTGATCTCATCCAGCAGCGGGGAGGGTTCGTTCACGGCCTTCCTTGGATTGCACTTGCTTTGGATTGAACTTGTTCAGGTTGAACTCGGTGCCGGACCGTTCGCCCTGCGGCGGACGGCGGCCGTGATGATGATAACGCCCACGATGATCATTGGCACCGACAGCAGCATGCCCATGGTTAGTCCGCCCCACAGGAATCCGAGTTGCGGGTCGGGCTCCCTGAAGTGCTCGCCGATGATTCGGGCAACGCCATAGATCGTGATGAAGCTGCCGAGGATCAGGCCGGGACGCTTGAGCGCACCCATCCGGATCATGATCGCCAGCGCCGCGAACAGCACGATGCCCTCGAGCCCGGCCTCGTAGAGCTGGCTCGGATGCCGCGGCAGCGGCCCGCCATTAGGGAAGATCATGGCCCAGGGCAGGCTCGGATCGGCGTGACGGCCCCATAATTCGCTGTTGATGAAATTGGCAAGCCGGCCGAGGAACAGCCCGATCGGCGCGACCGCGGTGGTGATGTCACCGAGCGACAGGATCGGGATGTTGTTGCGGCGGGCAAACAGCATCACCGCGGCGACGCAGCCGAGGAAGCCGCCGTGGAACGACATGCCGCCCTTCCACAATTCGAGGATTTCGGCCGGATGCGCGATGAAGAAGGGCAAATTGTAGAACAGCACATAGCCGGTGCGGCCGCCGACGATGATGCCGATGGTGACCCAGAGGATGAAATCGTCGAGCTGCGGCAGCGTGATCGGCGCCGGGCCGCCCCACAGCCGCTCCTTCTTGATCAGCGAGCGAGCGTAGATCCAGCCCAGCACGATGCCGACGATGTAGGCAAGCGCATACCAGCGGATCACGATCGGCCCGAGCGAGAGCGCGACGGGATTGAACACCGGAAAGTCGATCAGCAGGAACGGCATCGTGCGTCTTGAGGCTCAGCCCACGAGGTTGCGCCGGTAAAGCGCGAGGAGCCGCTCCCAATGGCGTTCGGCGGCGTCGCGGTCATAGACCGGACGCTTGGGGAACGCAAAGCCGTGATGCGTGCCGGGATAGATCTCGACCTCGTTGTTCGATCCCTTCATGCCGGCCTTCACCTGCTCGATGATGTCCTGTGGCGCGTAGATATCGGTCTCGGCGCAGGCGAAATAGAGTTCGGCCTTTGTCTTTTGCGCGGCAAGATGCGGACTGTCGGGCTGGTCGGTCGCCAGATGCGTGCCGTAGACCGAGGCGGCGGCCTTCACGCGATCGCCGAAATGCGTCGCCGCGTTCACCGCATAGCGGCCGCTCATGCAATAGCCGACAGTGCCGATGATCCTGGTGTTGGCGGCCTTCTGCGTCTCGGCATAGGCGAGCAGGCCCTTGGTGTCTTCCATCACCAGCGGGATGTTGAGCGAGTGCATCAGCTCGAACATGCGCTTGCGCTCGGGCGATTCCGGATCGGGATTGATCGGGCCGAGCTCCATCACGCCGGCGCGGTAATACATATTGGGCAGCATCACATAATAGCCTGACGTGCCGAGCCGGCGCGCCATGTCGCGCAGCTCCTCGCGGATCGCCGGCGCGTCCATGTAGAAGATGACGACGGGGAAGGGGCCGCCGCGCTCGGGATGGGTGATGAAGGTGGTGGTCTTGCCGTCCTTGGTCGGGATCTCGACGGTCTGGTCGATCATGGCGTTTCTGCTCGCGTTATGTGTGCGATTTCTGTTGTGAGTTCATACGATTGCAAGGAAACCGGAGCATGACAAGGCAAGCCTCGGGAGGCCTGCCATTCGCGGCGGACTTGAACCGGATGGCTGAGATCGCCATTGTCTTTGGCGCGAGGCAGTGAACGCGGAGAGTTTTGCGAAATGACCCAGACCAGCAACCGGTTTTTCGATGAGATCGGCCGTCTGATGAACGATGCCGCGGGCGCCGCCCAGGGCGTCAAGCGCGAGGTCGACACGGTCATGCGCAACCAGGCGGAACGGATCTTGCGCGACCTCGACGTGGTCAAGCGCGAGGAATTCGACGCGGTCAAGGACATGGCCCGCCTGGCGCGCGAGGAGAACGAGGCGCTGAAGGCGAGGATCGCGGCGCTGGAGGCCAAGCTCGGCGGTACGGTCGGCTGATACGGCCCGGAGCGCAGCCCCGTAGCGGATGGAGCGAAGCGCAATCCGGGGCCGGCCCGCGGAGGCAGTGGTCCCGGATTTCGCTTCGCTCCATCCGGGCTACGATCCTCGCTCGGTAACCCAAGAAAAATCCCTTCATTTCCTTGTCATTTCGGCCCTTTGGGGCTAAAAGCCCGCCACGTCCGCGGCCCCCGCACCCCTGGAGGCTTGCTGTGGACCTGAGCATGGGCCGCGCTGCGGCCTTTAACTTTTTAAATACAAGGACTTAACGCTATGGCGACCGTCAAGGAATTGAAGGCGACCGCGCGTCCGAAGAGCGGCAAGGGGGCCGCCCGGGCAGAGCGTCGCGCCGGGAGAGTTCCCGGAGTGATCTACGGAGACAACCAGCCCCCCGTCACCATCTCGGTCGACGACCGTGAACTGCGCCAGCGCATCCTGGCGGGCCGGTTCCTCACCACGCTGTTCGACATCGATCTCGAGGGCAAGAAGCATCGCGTGATTCCGCGCGACTACCACCTCGACCCGGTGAAGGACTTCCCGGTCCATGTCGACTTCATGCGGCTCGGCGAAGGCGCCACCATCCGCGTCAGCGTGCCGCTGCACGTCGTGAACGCCGAAACCGCCCCCGGCGTCAAGCGCGGCGGCACCGTGAACATCGTCACCCACGCGCTCGAGCTCGAATGCGCGGTCGACAACATTCCGCAATACATCGAAGCCGACGTCGGCAGCCTCGAGATCAGCCACTCGCTGCATCTCACCGACATCAAGCTGCCCAAGGGCGTGAAGTCGCTGACCCGCGAGGACGCGACCCTGGTCACCCTCGTGCCGCCGTCCGGCTACGCCGAAGAGCAGAAGGCCGCGGCTGCGGCTGCTGCCGGTGGCGCTGCTCCGGCCGCGGGTGCTGCAGCTCCGGCCGCTGCGGCGGTTCCGGCTGCGGGTGCTGCGGCTCCGGCCGCGGGTGCCAAGGCTCCCGCCGGTGGCGACAAGAAGAAGTAATCGATCAGGTCGGCGCGCGATCGTCTGATGGCGCGCCGACGCGGGATGCCGCGCCATGCGCCTCTTTGTCGGTCTCGGTAATCCCGGCGCGAAATACGCCAGCAACCGGCACAATATCGGTTTCCTGGCGGTCGATGAGATTGCACGGCGTCATGGTTTCGGACCATGGCGCCGTCGCTTTCAGGGCGAGACCTCCGAGGGCGTCGTCGATCGCGAGAAGGTCGTGCTGCTGAAGCCGACCACCTACATGAACGAGTCCGGGCGCGCGGTGCAGGAAGCGGCGAACTTCTTCAAGCTCGCGCCCTCCGACATCATCGTGTTCCAGGACGAGCTCGAACTGCCGCCCGCCAAGGTGCGGGTCAAGATCGGCGGCGGGATCGCCGGCCACAACGGCCTGCGCTCGATCTCCGCGCATATCGGCAACGAGTATCGGCGGGTGCGGCTCGGGATCGGTCATCCCGGCGTCAAGGAGCTCGTGCACAGCCACGTGCTGTCGGACTTCGCCAAGAGCGACCGGGCGTGGGTGGAGGCCTTGTGCCAGGCCGTCGCCGACAATGCCGGCCTGCTGGCTGCGGGGCACGACGCGTCGTTCGCCAACAAGGTGCATCTGACGATGCAGGCCAAAGGATTTTTCGACAAGGGTGAGAACGGCGGCGAGAAGCCGGCCTGATCTCCCTTTCGTCATCGGCACGAGCCCGCCATGACGAACCAGAGATTATTGAGGAAGACATGGGATTCAAATGCGGGATCGTCGGGCTGCCTAACGTCGGCAAGTCGACGCTGTTCAATGCGCTGACCGAGACGGCGGCCGCCCAGGCGGCGAACTATCCGTTCTGCACCATCGAGCCGAATGTCGGCGAGGTTGCGGTGCCCGATCCGCGGCTGGAGAAGCTCGCGGCGGTCGCGAAGTCGGCGCAGATCATTCCGACCCGGCTGACCTTCGTCGACATCGCGGGCCTCGTCCGCGGCGCGTCGCAGGGCGAAGGTCTCGGCAACCAGTTCCTCGCCAACATCCGCGAGGTCGACGCCATCGCCCATGTGGTGCGCTGCTTCGAGGATTCCGACATCACCCATGTCGAAGGCAAGATCGCGCCGCTCGCCGACGTCGAGACCATCGAGACCGAGCTGATGCTGTCCGATCTCGACAGCCTCGAGAAGCGCGTCGACAACCTCTCGAAGAAGGCCAAGGGCAACGACAAGGAAGCCAAGGAGCAGCTCGAGCTGGTCAACCGCGCGCTGGTGTTGCTGCGCGACGGCAAGCCTGCCCGCGGACTGGAACGCAAGCCGGAGGAGGAGCGTGCGTTCCGCATGCTCGGGCTCTTGACCTCGAAGCCCGTGCTCTACGTCTGCAACGTCGAGGAAGGCTCGGCCAAGGACGGCAACAATTTCTCCAAGGCAGTGTTCGAGCGCGCCAAGGAGGAGGGCGCGGTCGCGGTCGTGATCTCGGCCAAGATCGAATCCGAAATCGCGACGTTGTCGCGTGAGGAACGCACTGACTTCCTGGAGACGCTGGGTCTGGAAGAGGCCGGCCTCGATCGGCTGATCCGCGCCGGCTACCGGCTGCTCGATCTCATCACCTATTTCACCGTCGGCCCGAAGGAAGCCCGCGCCTGGACCATCGACCGCGGCACCAAGGCGCCCGCTGCCGCCGGCGTGATCCATACCGATTTCGAGAAGGGCTTCATCCGTGCCGAGACCATCGCCTATGCCGACTACATCGCCGGCAACGGCGAAGCCGGCGCGCGCGATGCCGGCAAGCTGCGGCTTGAAGGCAAGGAGTACGTCGTCGCCGACGGCGACGTCATGCATTTCAGATTCAATACCTGAGCATCGATTTCGAGAGAGCTTTTTCCCCACGTCGTCCCGGCGAAGGCCGGGACGACGCTGAATGTGCGGGTGCCGCTCTTTCCCACGTCGTCCCGGGCAAGCGAAGCGCGACCCGGGACCCATAACCACAGGGTCGCGTTGTTGAAGCGAGCTGTGGCCTAGCTCGCTCCATCCCGGCGTCCTGTGATTATGGGTCCCTGCTTTCGCAGGGACGACATCGAGTATGGGGTGGCGCTTAGATCACCTATCCGCACGGCCGATCACGTCCATCAACTCGGCGATCTTGCGCCGCTGGTCGGCCTTGTCGCCGGACGAGATCGCATGCTCGACGCAATGCGCCACATGATCGCGCAGCACCTCTTCCTCGACGCGGCGCAGCGCCGCGCGCGCGGCCGCGATCTGCGTCACCACGTCGATGCAATAGCGGTCGTCCTCGACCATGGCGGCCAATCCGCGGATCTGACCTTCGATCCGTTTGAGCCGTTTTAAGCAGGATGTCTTGACCTCGTCTCTCATAGGTCTCATATACCCCCCTAGGGTATCTAAATCAAGAGGTCGGATTACCGGCCGGGAAGAGTTTCGTGGCACACGCAAAGCACGACCATTCGCACGCGGATCATCACCACAATGGCGCGGCCGCGCATTCCTGCTGCGGCGGCAAGCATGATCACGACACGCCGCCGGCCGAGACGGCGTTCGCGATCGATCCGGTCTGCGGCATGAAGGTCGACCCGGCGACCGCCAAGCATCGCTTCAGCTACCAGGGCGAGGAGTACCTGTTCTGCAGCGGCCGCTGCCGCGAGCGTTTCGAGGCCGACCCTCAGAAGTATCTCAAGCCGCGTGAAGAGGAGCCGCCGGCGCCCGCGGGCACCATCTACACCTGCCCGATGCATCCCGAGGTGCGCCAGGTCGGCCCCGGCAGCTGCCCGATCTGCGGCATGGCGCTGGAGCCCGAGCAGGTCTCGCTCGACGACGGTCCCGATCCTGAACTGATCGACATGACGCGGCGGTTCTGGATCGGTCTCGCGCTGACCGTGCCGGTGTTCGTGCTCGAGATGGGCAGCCATCTCGGATTGATGCAGCTGGTGCCGCAGCACTGGTCGAACTGGGTCTCACTCGTGCTGGCGACGCCGGTCGTGCTGTGGGCCGGCGCGCCGTTCTTCGTGCGCGGCTGGCAGTCGCTGGTCACCCGCAATCTCAACATGTTCACGCTGATCGCGATGGGCACCGGCGTTGCCTATGTCTACAGCGTGGTCGCGACGCTGGCGCCGCAGCTATTCCCGCCCGCGTTCCGCGACATGCATGGCGCGGTCGCGGTGTATTTCGAGGCGGCGGCGGTGATCACGGTGCTGGTGCTGCTTGGCCAGGTGCTGGAATTGCGCGCCCGCGCGCAGACCTCGGGCGCGATCCGCGCGCTGCTCGGTCTCGCGCCGAAGACCGCGCGGCGCATCACCGATCATGGCGACGAGGACATCGACATCGATGCGATCAAGGTCGGCGACCGCCTTCGCGTGCGGCCGGGCGAGAAGGTTCCGGTCGACGGCGTCGTCGTCGAGGGCAGTGCGGTCATTGATGAGTCCATGGTCACAGGCGAGTCGATGCCGGTCACGAAGGCCGAAGGCGCGAGCGTGATCGGCGGTACGGTCAACCAGAGCGGCGGCCTCGTGATGCGCGCCGAGAAGATCGGCCGCGACACCATGCTGTCGCGGATCGTCGACATGGTGGCGAAGGCGCAGCGCTCACGCGCGCCGATTCAGCGGCTCGCCGATCGCGTCGCCGGCTGGTTCGTGCCGGCGGTGATCGCCGCTGCCGTGCTCGCCTTCATCGCCTGGACGGTGTTCGGCCCTGAGCCGCGCCTGACCTTCGCGCTGGTCGCCGCCGTCACGGTGCTGATCATCGCCTGTCCGTGCGCGCTGGGATTGGCGACGCCGATGTCGATCATGGTCGGCGTCGGCCGCGGCGCGCATTCCGGCATCCTGATCCGCGACGCGCAGGCGCTGGAGCGGATGGAGGCGATCGACACGCTGGTCATCGACAAGACCGGAACGCTCACCGAAGGCAAGCCGAAGGTCGTGCGCGTCATTGCCGCCGAAGGATTCGACGAGAGCGATCTGCTGCGCGTTGCCGCCAGTGTCGAGCAGGGCAGCGAGCACCCGCTGGCGCAGGCGATTATCGCCGCCGCCGGGGAGCGCAAGCTCGCATCGTCCGCCGTCAGCAATTTCGCCTCGCCCTCCGGCAAGGGCGCGACCGGCACGGTCGGGGGCAGGCAGGTTGCGCTCGGCAACGCGGTGCTGATGGCCGAGCTGAAGATCGCGACGGCAGCGCTCGACGAGGCGGCCGAGGCCGCACGGCGGGACGGCGCGACGGCGATCTATGTCGCGGTCGACGGCCGCATCGCCGGGGTGATCGCGATTGCCGATCCGGTGAAGCCGTCCGCGACCAGCGCGCTGCAGGCACTGCGTGCCGAGGGCCTGCGCATCGTGATGCTGACCGGCGACAACGAGACCACCGCGCGGGCGGTGGCAAAGACGCTCGGCATCGGCGACGTCGAGGCCGGCGTTCTGCCGGAGCGCAAGAGCGAGGTCGTGCAGCGGCTGCGCGGCGAGGGGCGCACCGTCGCGATGGCCGGCGACGGCGTCAATGACGCACCGGCGCTCGCCGCCGCCGATGTCGGCATCGCGATGGGCGGCGGCACCGACGTCGCGATCGAGAGCGCCGGCGTCACGCTGCTCACCGGCGACCTGATGGGCCTGGTGCGCGCGCGGCGGCTGTCGGTCGCGACCATGCGCAACATCCGCCAGAACCTGGCGTTCGCGTTCGTCTACAACGCCGCCGGCGTGCCAATCGCAGCCGGCGTGCTGTATCCGCTGTTCGGCATCCTGCTGTCGCCGATGGTCGGCGCCGCCGCGATGGCGCTGTCTTCGGTCAGCGTGATCGGCAATGCGCTGCGGCTTTCGCAGGTGAAGCTGGACTAGGCGTCTCTTACCTCGCCCCGCTTGCGGGGAGAGGTCGGATCGCATCGCAAAATGCGATCCGGGTGAGGGGGACTCTCCACGAGTCTGTCTCTCGCCTTTTGTGCGGAAGCAGCCCCTCACCCCAGCCCTCTCCCCGTAAGAACGGGGAGAGGGAGCGGAGCGATCACGCTGGCAGCAGCAGCTGCGCGCGGCGCTCCATCTCGGCGTCGAGCCAGGTTGCGAGATCCTCGCTGACCGCGACCATTGGCAGCCGCACCTCGGGGCTGTCGATCAGCCCCTGCCGCCACAGCCAGTGCTTGGCCGGCGCGGGGCTCGGTTCGGCGAACAGCAGCCTCGTCAGGCCGACGACGCTCTGCCAGGCGGCCAGCGCCGCGTCGCGCTGGCCCTGCTGCAGCAGCGTGCGGATCGCAGCGAAGGTGTTTGTTTCCAGATGTGCGGACAGCAGGATCGCGCCGTCGGCGCCGTCCGAGAGCGCATCGAAGGTTTGCGCGTCCTCGCCGGTCAGCACGCGAAAGCCGGCCGGCCGGCGGTTGAGGAAGTCGATCGACTGCGCGCGGTCGGCGCAGCAATCCTTCATGCCGGCGATGTTCGGATGGTCCGCGAGCGCCAGCAGCGTCTCGTTGGTCAGGTTCACCGCCGTGCGATAGGGAATGTTGTAAAGCACGATCGGCCACGACGCGTGATCAGCGAGCGCGTTGAAGTGCTGCACGAGCCCGCGCTGCGAGGGCCTGATGTAATAGGGGCTGGCGATCAGATAGCCGTTGATCGGCCAGTCGGCCGTATCATCCAGCGCTTCCTTCATCCGGGCGGTCGAGGCGCCGGAGAGCCCGAGACAGACCGGCAAATGGCGGGAGCTGGCACTGAGCTCGTCGAGCACGACGCTCACCAGCCCCTCCAGTTCGTCCACGCTGAGCGCCATGCCCTCGCCGGAGGTTGCGCCGAGAATGAACCCGTCGACGGGGCCATCGGCGTAGTGCCGTACGAGACGCCGCAGCGACGTGACGTCGAGCTCGCCGTTACGGAATGGCGTGATCAAAGGCAGCCAGAGGCCCTGCAATTGCTGATGTAGATCGGTCATGTTCCATCTCCTTAAGAAGGCAAAGCCGGAGACGGGACCAACAAAAAACCCCGTCCAGGCGGCGGGGTTTCGGGATCGGTCTGAATGCGAAGGTGATCTTATCGCGCGCGATCTCGTGTCCCCGGGAGGGGAGCTTTTTTCGACGACAGAACGGCGCACGAAGTCGTGATCATGGGATAATGATGCTGCGCTGCGAGGTTGTTGTCAATGCACATGCTGACCGGCGCGTGCGGCGCGTTTTGCGCATGCCATGGAGGTGAAAAGGCACGGCGATGAAAAAAAGCCGGGCTCGAGTGAGCCCGGCTTAAGGTATTGGCCACGTGAGGCCGACACAATCACCTTCCAAGAGGGATTACTGAACTTCCGCGCCACTGGAGGAGGGGGACATATGCGCGACGCGAACGCTCAGCGTGTAAGCACTATGATCCCCATCGACGGCTTGCAGCAACTATCCAGGTCGCATGTCAGTCATGCGGAGACCGGGGGCAGCACGGATATCCCTATAAAGCAGCCCTATAAGGGCGGCTTAATCACGACGGCCAGCGCTGCGCCTTGCTGACCACGAAGTCGCGGAACACCTGCACCCGGGCCACCGTCTTCAGCTCTTCCGGATAGACGAAGTAGGTGTCGAGCGCGATCGAGTCGGACTCGCCGAACAGCTGCACGAGGTTGTTCTGTTCGACCAGATAGTCCGGCAGCGCGGCGATGCCGAGGCCCTGCTGGCAGGCGCGCACGAGGCCGAGGATGTTGTTGACCTTGAAGTAGGGCTCGCGCGGACCGGAGCCGTTGCGGCCGGCATCGATCAGCCAGCTGCGGTTCTGCAGATGCGCCGGCACCTGCGAGTCGCCGAGCATGATGATGCGGTGCGAGTCGAGATCATCGAGCGTGCGCGGCGTGCCGAAGCGCTTGATGTATTCCGGCGAGCAGTAGGCATGGAAGCCGATCGAGAACAGCTTGCGCTGGATCAGGTCCGGCTGGGTCGGCTTGCGGGTGCGGATCGCGACGTCGGCCTCGCGCATCGAGAGGTCGAGATCCTCGTCGGTGACGATCAGCGAAATCCGGATGTCGGGATAGAGCGCGGTGAACTCGTCGAGCCGCGGGATCAGCCAGTTGATGCCGAGCGCCGGGGGCGTCGTGATCTTGAGGTCGCCGCTCGGCCGCTCGCGGCTGTCGGTGAGCTTTGCGCGGGCCGCCTGCAGCTGCATGAACACGTCATGCGCGGTGCGGAACAGGAGGTCGCCCTGCTCGGTGAGGATCAGGCCGCGGGCGTGGCGGTGAAACAACGACACCGAGAGCTCCTGCTCCAGCGCGCTGACCTGGCGGGAGACTGCCGATTGCGACAGGCCAAGCTGTTCGCCGGCATGCGTGAAGCTGCCCGCCTCCGCCGCTGCGTGAAAGACCTTCAGCTTGTCCCAATCCATATCCGTAAATCCGTCGCGAGATCGTGCCATGATTATTCCGCCGCTGCGCGATCGCTCGCGCGAAGAGCCAGGAAGCGTTCCGCCTCGAGCGCAGCCATGCAGCCGAGGCCGGCGGCGGTGACCGCCTGCCGGAAGGTTTCATCCGCCACGTCGCCCGCGGCGAACAGGCCGGGCATCGAGGTCGCGGTGGAGTTCGGCGCAACCTCGACGTAGCCCGACGGTTTCAGCTTGATCTGGCCTTTGACGAGCTCCGTCGCCGGCGCATGGCCGATCGCGATGAAGACGCCGTCGGTTTTGAGGTTCGTGAGCGCGCCGGTCTTGACGTTCTTCAGCCGCACATGGGTGACCTTGTTCGGGTTCTCCGATCCGCAGATTTCGTCGATCGCCGAATCCCACACCACCTTGATCTTGGGATTCTTGAACAGCCGCTCCTGCAGGATGCGCTCGGCGCGGAAATGATCGCGGCGATGCACGATGGTGACCTGGGAGGCGTGATTGGTCAGGTACAGCGCTTCCTCGACGGCGGTGTTGCCGCCCCCGACCACCACGACGTCCTTGCCGCGGTAGAAGAAGCCGTCGCAGGTCGCGCAGGCCGACACCCCGCCGCCCTGGAACTTTGCTTCCGAGGGCAGTCCGAGCCAGCGCGCCTGGGCGCCGGTGGCGAGGATCACGGTCTCGGCGAGATAGACGTCGCCGGAATCGCAGGTCAGGCGAAACGGGCGCTGGCCGAGTTCCAGCTTGTTGACGAGATCGGTGACGATCTTGGTGCCGACATGGGCCGCCTGCTTCTCCATCTGCTCCATCAGCCAGGGGCCCTGGATCACATCGGCGAAGCCGGGATAGTTCTCGACGTCGGTGGTGATGGTGAGTTGCCCGCCCGGCTGGATGCCCTGGATCAGCACCGGCTCGAGCATCGCGCGTGCCGCGTAGATCGCTGCGGTGTAACCGGCGGGGCCGGACCCGATGATGACGACCTTGGCGTGGACAGGCGCGGGCATTAGCTGATCCCTCTCTGCTGGGGACTTTGACGGGGACTTGTGTGGGAAGCACCCCGGAAGCAGGTCACGGCGGTGCTGAAAGTGTCAAATCCAAGTCTAAGATATCTGGGAAGCTATGCAAGATTTGCAATCCATGGCAGCGATTTTTCCCCGGAACTGAAGTCACATTCGCGAAATCGTGCGCTGCACGCGCAATAAAATTGCGCAATGCCAGCGGGCTGCGCTATGAGAGTTGCCGGCGGACCCGCCAAGCCTTCCAAACCCCTAGGGAACTGTAGTCGCGTGTCGAAGAACCTTGACGAGATCGACCTCAAAATCCTCGCCGAGATCCAGGCCGATGGCCGAATCACCAATGTGGAACTGGCCAAACGCGTCGGTATCTCGCCGCCGCCCTGCCTGCGCAGGGTCCGGGCGCTGGAGGAGGAAGGCTACATCCAGGGATACCGCGGCCTGCTCGATCCGCGCCGCCTCGGCTACGACGTCACGGTGTTCGCCTCGGTGCATCTGTCGAGCCAGGCTGACGCCGATCTCCGCGCCTTCGAGAATTTCGTGCGCGCCGAGCCGCTGGTGCGGGAATGCTGGATGCTGTCGGGCGAAGTCGACTTCATCCTCAAATGCGTCGCGCCCGACATGGCGACGTTCCAGGATTTCGTCACCCACCTGACGGCGGCGCCGCATGTGCGCAACGTCAGGACGTCACTGGTGCTGCACAATTCGAAATATGAGGCCGCGGTGCCGCTGGGATTGAAGGCGGTCGGCTAGAGCGCCGTGCGCGTCATTCCGGGGCGATGCGTTAGCATCGAGCCCGGAATCTCGAGATTCCGGGTCTGACGCTAACGCGCCATCCCGGAATGACGTCGTCAATGAGTGGGAAGCGCCTAGCGCTGCTACCTCTTCCCCATCGCAGCGTCGACGCTGATCGGACCCGGACCCGAGGTCGCGAGGTAGAGGCAGGCGAAGCAGAACGCGATCGCCAGACTGCCGTTATTGAGCAGCGGGTAGAACCCTTTTGGGAAATGGCCGATGAAGTAAGCGAAGGCCATTTCACCCGCCAGGATAAAGGCTACGATCCGCGAGAACAGGCCAATCATCAGGAGCCCGCCGAGCACCAATTCGAGGGCGCCGGCCGCGCCGATCAATGAGAACAGCTCGACCTTCTCGAACATTGTCCCGGGTGGGAATTTGAAAATTTTGGCAACGCCGAACTGAAACAGCAGCAGTCCGGTGATGAACCGGAACAGGCTGAGCGCCACCGGCTGGAGCTTGGAGAACATCTGGTCCATTGTCATTTACCCCCTGTTTGACACACTGGAACGTTGCAAGATGCAGAAACACACGGTGTCCGCCACCGGAGTGTGATGTCAACACCTTGCGCCTGGAATCATTCCTCGCGCGATGGCAGTTGCGAGAGAACGCGGCAGTGACACGGTGACGCGCAGCGATGCGTGTTGCGACGCAATCGTCAGCCCGAACTCCGTCCCCCGACATGATTATACTGCATAAACATGTCACGGCCTCACTGGCATGGCGTGCAGCGGCTCTCCATTCACATTGCTGTCAGACCGGGGAGAAACGCGGGGCATAAAAAAAGCCGCGTGCGGGACGCGGCTTTTCTGCACCAGTCACGTGAAGGTAACTACCGCCACTCGACCTTGGTGATCTCGTAGGCCTTGGCGCCGCCCGGCGCCATCACCTCGACGGTGGTCCCCTTCTTCTTGCCGATCAGCGCGCGCGCGAGCGGCGAGGTGATGGAGATGCGGCCCTTCTTGGCGTCGGCCTCGACTTCGCCGACGATCTGCCACACCGCCTTCTTCTCGGTGTCCTCATCGATCAGCGTCACGGTCGCGCCGAACTTGATGGTGTCGCCTGACAGTTTCGAAATGTCGATGATGTCGGCGCGCGCGAGCTTGTCCTCGAGCTCGGCGATGCGGCCCTCGTTGTGCGACTGCTCTTCCTTGGCGGCGTGATACTCGGCGTTCTCCGAGAGGTCGCCGTGCGAGCGCGCCTCCGCGATGTGTTCGATGATGCGCGGACGATCCACCGATTGGCGATGCTTCAACTCGTCCGTCAGCGCGGCGTATCCGCCCGCGGTCATCGGAACCTTATCCATCATCTTCGTCCTTCATCGCGCGCGCCCGGCGGCCGTGCACGAATATCCAGTTCAGCTAACGCAGGAATCAGGGCGCCAACGCGCCCGGAAGCCCAGTGATATTCGGCCCCGCTAAGGGCCGTGACAACATCCAATCGCGCGGTGAGTTCCAGCCATTCGGCTAATTGACCGCTTCGGGCCTTCAGCCCGGGCAGCGGTCAGCTTTCGGAAAAGTAACTCTGAAGCGTGCGGACCTCAAGGTCCCCGGCCCGATAGGCCCGGATTCCCCGTGCGGCCGCCACCGCGCCCGAAAGAGTGGTGTAATATGGCACTTTATGCAAGAGGGCAGCCCGCCGCAGCGAGC
Organism: Bradyrhizobium sp. USDA 4510; assembly: GCF_054059095.1. Classification (NCBI taxonomy): domain Bacteria; kingdom Pseudomonadati; phylum Pseudomonadota; class Alphaproteobacteria; order Hyphomicrobiales; family Nitrobacteraceae; genus Bradyrhizobium; species Bradyrhizobium sp. USDA 4510. Next base: position 259,083 of record NZ_JBSSBT010000001.1, read on the forward strand.
GGCTGTCGGCCAGCGCCTGCGGACCTTCGGTGGTATTGAAGACCAGCTGGACGTCGCCATTGGTGATGGCGTCGACGATGTGCGGACGGCCTTCGAGCACCTTGTTCACCTTTTCCGTCGGCACGCCGTTGTCGCTGAGGTAGCGCTGCGTGCCCGAGGTTGCCATCACCTTGAAGCCGAGCGAGTGCAACAGCCGCACCGCATCCGCGATGCGCATCTTGTCGTCGCCGCGCACCGAGACGAACACCGTGCCCTGCCGCGGCACGCGCGTGCCGCCGCCGAGCTGGCTCTTCGCGAACGCGACCTCGAAGGAGCGGTCGATGCCCATCACTTCGCCGGTCGAACGCATCTCCGGTCCGAGCACAGTATCGACGCCGGGGAAACGCGCGAACGGGAATACCGATTCCTTCACGCCGACATGGCCGAGCTTCTTCTTCTTCAGCTTGAAGTCGGCGAGCTTTTCGCCGGCCATGATCCGCGCCGCGATCTTGGCGACCGGCGTGCCGATCACCTTGGCGACGAACGGCACGGTGCGGGATGCGCGCGGGTTGACCTCGAGCACGTAGATCTCGCCGTCCTTGATGGCGTATTGCACGTTCATCAGGCCGACCACGTCGAGCCCGAGCGCGAGCTCGCGGGTCTGCCGCTCCAGCTCCTCGATGGTCTTGGCGTCGAGCGAATGCGGCGGCAGCGAGCAGGCGGAGTCGCCGGAATGGATGCCGGCTTCCTCGATGTGCTCCATGATGCCGACGATGAAGGTGTCCTTGCCGTCGCAGAGGCAGTCGACGTCGACTTCGGTTGCGTCGGACAGATAGCGGTCGAACAGCAGCGGGTTCTTGCCGAGCACGGTGTTGATTTGCCCGGTCTTGTCGTTCGGGTAGCGCGCCTTGATGTCGGCGGGCACCAGCTCGGGCAGCGTTCCCAGCAGGTAGTCGTTGAGCTGGTTCTCCTCGCGGATGATCTGCATCGCGCGGCCGCCGAGCACGTAGGACGGACGCACCACCAGCGGCAGGTCGAGATCGGCGGCGACGAGGCGGGCCTGCTCGACCGAATAGGCGATGCCGTTCTTCGGCTGCTTGAGACGCAGCTTGTCGAGCACGCGCTTGAAGCGGTCGCGGTCCTCGGCGAGGTCGATCGCGTCGGGCGAGGTGCCGAGGATCGGCACTTCGGCGGCTTCGAGCGCGCGGGCAAGCTTCAGCGGGGTCTGGCCGCCGAACTGCACGATCACGCCGTGCAGCGTGCCGTACTTGCGCTCGGTCGCGATGATCTCGAGCACGTCCTCGGCGGTCAGCGGCTCGAAATACAGCCGGTCGGCGGTGTCGTAGTCGGTCGACACCGTTTCCGGGTTGCAGTTGACCATGATGGTCTCGTAACCGGCGTCCTCGAGCGCGAAGCAGGCGTGGCAGCAGCAATAGTCGAACTCGATGCCCTGGCCGATGCGGTTCGGGCCGCCGCCGAGGATGATCACCTTCTTGCGGTCCGACGGCGCGCTCTCGTCGGCAAATTCGCCGGCGAACGGCCGCTCATAGGTCGAATACATGTAGGCGGTCGGTGAAGCGAACTCCGCCGCGCAGGTGTCGATGCGCTTGAATACCGGGCGCACCCCGAGCGCGTGGCGCTTGGCGGTGACGTCGGCCTCGGTGGTCTCCGTGAGCACGGCGAGCCGTGCGTCGGAGAAGCCCATCGCCTTCAGCATCCGCATGGCGAACGCATTGGTCGGCAGGCCGCTGCTGCGGATCTTGCCTTCCATCTCGACGATGGCGCGCAGCTCCGCGAGGAACCAGGGATCGATCTTGCAGGAATTGAAGATATCCTCGTTGGACCAGCCGAGCCGCATCGCCTGCGCGACCTGCAGCAGGCGGTTCGGCGTCGGCGTGCCGAGCGCCGCGCGGATCGCGTTCTTGTCGTCGCTGCGGCCGAGGCCCTCGATGTCGATCTCGTCGAGGCCGGTCAGCCCGGTCTCGAGCCCGCGCAGGGCCTTCTGCAGGCTCTCCTGGAAAGTGCGACCGATCGCCATCACCTCGCCGACCGACTTCATCGAGGTGGTCAGCGTGGAGGAGGCGCCGGGGAATTTCTCGAACGCAAAGCGCGGAATCTTGGTGACGACGTAGTCAATCGTCGGCTCGAACGAGGCCGGCGTCGCGCCGCCGGTGATGTCGTTGGCGATCTCGTCGAGCGTGTAGCCGATCGCAAGCTTGGCGGCGACCTTGGCGATCGGAAAGCCGGTGGCCTTGGAGGCCAGCGCCGACGAGCGCGACACGCGGGGATTCATCTCGATCACGACCATGCGGCCGTCGTCCGGATTGATGCCGAACTGCACGTTGGAGCCGCCGGTCTCGACGCCGATCTCGCGCAGCACCGCAATCGATGCGTCGCGCATGATCTGGTATTCCTTGTCGGTGAGCGTCAGTGCCGGCGCCACCGTGATCGAATCGCCGGTGTGCACGCCCATCGGATCGACGTTCTCGATTGAGCAGATGATGATGCAATTGTCCTTCTTGTCGCGCACCACCTCCATCTCGAACTCTTTCCAGCCGAGGACGGATTCCTCGATCAGCACCTCGTTGGTCGGCGAGGCATCGAGGCCGCGCTCGATGATGTCGAGATATTCTTCCTTGTTGTAGGCGATGCCGCCGCCGGTGCCGCCGAGCGTGAAGGAGGGGCGGATGATCGCGGGCAGGCCGATGTCGGACAGCGCCATCAGCGCTTCGGCCAAGGCCTGCTGCTGGTAGCGCTTGCGCCGCTCGTTCTCGCCACCTTCCCACTGCCGTTCGAAGGCTTCGAGCTCGGGGCCGGACAGCTTGGCCTGATCGGCGAGGTATTTGTCGCGGTCGGACTTCTTCAGCGCCGACGCATTGGCGAGCCGCGACCTCGGCGTCTGCAGCCCGATCTTCTCCATGGCGTCGCGGAACAACTGGCGGTCTTCGGCCTTGTCGATGGCGTCGGCGGTGGCGCCGATCATCTCGACGTCGAACTTCTCCAGCGTACCCTGCTTGCGCAGCGACAGCGCGCAGTTCAGCGCGGTCTGGCCGCCCATGGTCGGCAGCAGCGCGAAGCCGCCGGGCACGACGTGGCGTTCCTTTTCGATGATCTTGGCGACGATTTCGGGCGTGATCGGCTCGATATAGGTCGCATCCGCCAGCTCCGGGTCGGTCATGATCGTCGCCGGGTTGGAATTGACCAGGACGATCCGATAGCCCTCTTCCTTGAGCGTCTTGCAGGCCTGCGTGCCGGAATAGTCGAACTCGCAGGCTTGGCCGATCACGATGGGACCGGCGCCGATGATCAGGATGGTGGAGATGTCGGTTCTTTTGGGCATCAGCTCTCGCGGACTGGAATTTAGGCACAAAAAAAGGGCGCGCTTCCCGCGCGTCCCTCGAGCCATGCGCTACATGTTGTAGCACTGGAAGCGCGATCCCTCGCGCGCGGGTGGTCTTTAGACCAGTTTCCGTACCCGCGAAACCCCCAAAAACGCGCAATCAACCGCGATTCTGGGGGAAAATCCGCATTCGGCGTATGCCCGGTTGGGGGGTGAGGGATTGGGAGGGGCTACCGGCCCGGCTTCGCCCTGCGGGCTACGCCGCGGCAGCCTTCGCTACGAGAAGGCCTGCCGAGCCGAAGCTGCGTCAGCAGCGAAGGCTGGAGGCCCGGCCTGGATTTGAACCAGGATAAACAGTGTTGCACCACTGCCGCGTCGAAGCTTCCGCCACCGGGCCGAGTGGATCATTGCTGATTATTTCAGAGGCCGCCACGTTTACTGGTGGGTAACGTTAATAGCTGGCGCAACCCAGGATCAGTGGTGCGCCACGAACGTCATCCGCCACGGATTGTGCCCGATGTTGCGCGGCGCGCGTCGGGCGCTGAACCCCGCGGCGCCGAGCTTGGCGATCATCTCGTCCTCGCGGTAGCGCTGCAGTCCGATCCGGGTGCGCAGCTGGCGGTAGTCGGACAGCGCGGTTGAAGCCAGCCCGACCAGCGCATCGCGCAGGAAACCGTGGGTCGCCGCGAAGCGCAGCAGGGCCGCGACGTCCCTCGCCATCCCGACTTCAGGCCGCAGGATATCGCCGAGCACGAACCGGCCCGAGGGCTTCAGCAGGCGGTGGATCACGTCGAACGCGGAATCGAGCTCCTGCGGCGTCATGTATTGCGCCACCGAGTTCATCACCACGAGGTCGATCGAGTCCGCGTCCATGTGCTTCAGGTCATCGAGCGAGCGGACACGGATGCGGGTGTCGGGCGCAAAGCGCGCGACCAGACGGCCGCGTACGCCGGGCGCCGGCTCCGCCAGATAGAGCTGGGCGCAGGCATTGGCGACCTTCGCCGCCGACAGCGCCTCGCCGCAGGCATAGTCGAGCACCACGGCATCCGGCGAAGCGATGTAGCCGATGATGTCGTTTGCGATGATCTGGAAATGCAGGTCACGGTGCAGTCGGCTCGCATAGATCGTATGCGTGGAATCGTAATAATCGATCCATTCATCCATCGCGTTTGGTATCCGGCAGAACGGGTTCCTGGCCTCAGGAACGGGTGGGCTGATGATGCGTTAGCGGTCCGGCGGCCAATGTTCAATGCGCCGAAATACGGGTTCCTAACAGGAAGGTCCAACGTGAGCAAAGCCAAGACTGACAAGATCTCGCCCGATCTCGACACGCCGAGCGACCTGCCGCAGGCTGCGGTGGACACGATCTCGGCCTCGCTCAACACGCTTCTGGCCGACGCCTTCGCGCTCTATTTGAAAACCAAGAATTTCCATTGGCACGTCAGCGGCCGGCATTTCCATGATTACCATTTGTTGCTGGACGAGCAGTCGGAGGCGATCTTCGCGACCACCGACCAGCTCGCCGAGCGGGTGCGCAAGCTTGGCGGCGCGACGCTGAAGTCGATCGGCGATATCGCCAAGCATCAGACCATCAAGGACAATGACGACGATTATGTGCCGCCGCGCGAAATGCTGCGCGAGTTGATGGAAGACAACAAGCACATGGCGGCTGCGATGCGCAAGGCGCACAAGCTGGCTGACGACCAGGAGGACTCCGGCACCGCAGGCCTGCTCGAAACCTTCATCGACGAAACCGAGCGCCGCACCTGGTTCCTGTTCGAGGCCAGCCGCCAGGAAGGCAGCAACGCGGCGTAAGCTGCGTTGCCGCACCCGCGAGGAAGCAATCCAGAGCTGCTTTGCTCCGGACTGCTTCGCGAAGCTTGCGGTCTGGCCCCCCGGCTGCGGTCAGTGCGGTTGAAGCCTACTGAGCTGACAGACCCACCGCTGTCTCCAATCGCACGATCGGCGGAGGATTCCACTTTCCGGTCAGCGCCTCCGATTTCGGACCGTAAAGGCGCATGGTCAGGTTGAAAGCGCCCTTCGGCGCCGGGAGCCAGTTGGCTTGTTTGTCCGCGCCCGGACTTTCGTTCTGGAAGTAGAGATCGAGCGAGCCGTCCGGGTTGTATTTGAACGGCATCCAGCTGGACACAGCGAAGCGGTTCAGCACGTTGCCGACCTGGAATCCTTCCTGGTCGTAAAGCGTGATCGACCAGAAGGCATTGACCGGCGGGGCCGCGCCCTTCTCAAAGGTGATCGTATACTTGTTGGCGCCGTCGAGCGGTTTGCCGGTATTGTCGGCGAGATTGAGCGGATAAATCGCGTCCTCCGGCAGGTTGGCGCCAAGCCCGAGCTGCGCGACGATCGCACGCTTCAAATAGTAGTTGCCGTAAACGCCCATCGTGTCGGTGTTCATCGACCAGCCGTTCGCAACGCGCGCCAGCGTCGGCACCTTCCATGCCATCAGCTTCTGCCCGTCCTGCGGCGCCGTCTCCAGCGCCCGTTGCAGGACCGGGTCCACCTTGCTGATTTCGAAGCTCTTGCCGGGCTCGATGCCGATCCTCTTCATCTGCGCGATGATTGGTTCATCGGTGATGTGCGGCGGGTGAAGCTTGAGCAGCTCGGCGGCCTGCGCGAAGTAGACGCCGGCCGACATCGTGTCGACCTGCACCTTGGGCGCCGTCTTCATGTCGACGCTGGGATCGATCCTGACCTCGGTCGGCTTCTGAGTCTTGCCGAACTCGGAAAGAGGCGTGACCTTGTAGCCGGCCTGTATCTTGTGGACCGCATCGTAGTCCGGCGGGCCGTCCGTCTTGGTGCGGCCAATGACCCAGACGTAAGGCGTCGGCGCGTCGATGCGCTGGGTATCCTTCGGAAGCTTGAACTCCTCCGCAAACCTGTCGCGCAGATCAGGCCGCCATCCCGGAGCCGTCACCAGAAAGGTCCCCGCTTTGGTGCCCGTGGTGCGCCAGCCGGGCGAGGCGAACACATCCGACCACATGTCCAGCATCGGCAGCAAATAGAAGCGTCCATCGGTATCGGGAACGGAGACGACAACCGGCTCCTTGGTCATGTCCAGCCATGAAACGGAATAGAGCGTATCGAAGTTGGACCGCACCACGCCCTTGAAATTCGCCGGTGGGTATTCGGGCACGTTGACGAAGGTATTCATCGGGCCCTTGAAGTTATCCTTGCCGGGCTCGACGTTGGTGAACTGCTTTCGCGTGATGTCCATCGTCAGGAGCGGGTAGAAGTAAATATAGGCGTCCACCGCGATCGCGTGTGCCTCCTGCTCGTTGATTGCCGGCGCCGTCTGGGCCAGCGCTGCAGGCGCGGTAGCCGCGCCAATGCAGAGCGACAATGTCAGCGTCAGAATTCCTCGAAACATGTCGAATTCTCCTCTCCTGATCTCTGTTGCGGTTGCTTGTGGGAAGCGCGGAGCATCTGATGCCGTCAGGTGATGTGTATGACCTCCATTGCTCCTGCAAAAAGAGCAGCAGCGGACGCGGAAGCTCTGTCACTCCCGCAGATGAATCGCGCGCTTTAAGGTGTCATTGGCGGCATAAATCGCCGCAGCGATGCTGACTTAAATCAAGGAGCTTGGAAATGTGAAGCCGGCAGGCTTGATTGAAATGGCCTGCAATTCCGATGATCGATTCAGGTTGCCTGTATCCGGTCACCTCTCGCGAGGGGGCAGGGCAAGAGCAACCCGTTCGACCATCCTAGATCTTATCGCTTCCACAGCCGCACCAGCGGCCCGTCCTTGCCTATCACCGGATCGGTCGCGGGGGTCGCAACCTGTGGGATCGTCTTCAGCGCCTTGGCGTGGTTCTCCGGCGTCAGCCGCTGCAGATCCATCGGCGGGCCCGGCGGATAGGCGCCGATGACGCAGAAATCGTCGCTCGCCGACAGGCATTGATGCCCGGTGCCGGCCGGCAGGATCGCAACGTCGCCGGCCGCGATCTCGATTGCTCGCCCGCGCTCGCCGCCAAACTGCACGCGCGCGCGGCCGCGCGCGACGCCCAGCACCTCGTGCACGGTGGCGTGGTAATGCGCGAAGTCGTAGACGCCGTTGCGCCACATCGCGCCCCAGCCGTTCTCGGCCGAACAGCTGCTCGATGGTGGCCTCAGGATTCTTGCTGACGTCGACGGCGGCCTTGTAGACCAGGAACGGCATCGGATTGTTCGGCACCAGGCCGTCGTCCCGGAAGACGATGGTCTGGGGTTCGATATCGGTACGGACGACCGACATGGTGGCTCTCCAGCGCTGCGAGGTGGTCTCCAGACCATCAAACCGTCGGTCCGCAAACCGTTCCAGCTAGATTTTGAACTTCAACACGTCTTCCCTGAACCTGAGCCCGTGCCCGGGCCGCTCCGGCGCGGTGATCATGCCGTTGGCGATTTCGGGCGGGTCGACCCAGAGATCGTCGATCAGCGCCATGTTCTCGCACCAGATCCCGTTCGGAATCGAAGCCAAGAGGTGCACATTGAGTTCGGGAAACAGATGCGGCGCGATCGTGATGCCGAACGTGTCCGCAAGCGCCGCGATCTTGCGCAGGTCGGTCATGCCGCCGCGCATCGGGTCGGGTTGCAGGATCGGCAGGCAGGGATTGAGAAAGAACGGCCGCAGATCGTAGCGCGTGAAATGCGTCTCGCCGCCGACGACGCGCATGTCCAGCGCCGCCGCGATCCGCTGATAGCCGGCGAAATCATCGGCCGGCACCGGCTCCTCAAGCCAGTAGATATCGTACTTCTCGAACTTGCGTCCCATCTCGATCGCGACATCGGCGCTCCAGCCCATGTTGACGTCGATCATGATGTCGATGTCGGGCCCGAGCGCCTCGCGCATGCGGCGCACATTGTCGAGGTCCTGCGCCGGCGTGTGGACGTGCGCGACCTGCATCTTGATCGCCTTGTAGCCCTGCTTCACGAAATGCAGCGCCTTCTCGATCATCCCGTCGCCGCCGGCGCCCCGGAAGCAGCCGGAACCATAGATCGGGATTTCCGAGCGATAGTGCCCCCACAGCCGGTGCAGCGGCAGGCCGGCCCGTTTCCCGACCGCGTCCCACAGCGCGATGTCGAGCGCCGACATGGCCATCGCGGCGATGCCGCCGCGGCCATAGGTCATCGTCGCCGTCCACAGATCGCGCCAGATCGCCTCGATCGCGGTGGCGTCCTTGCCGATGACGCGCGGGATGATGCATTCCTCGAGACAGGCCGCGATCGACTTCATCGCCGGCTTGAACACGAACAGATAGCCCATGCCGGTAACGCCGCCGGACGTTTCGACGTCGCAGATCAGAATGTCGCGCGTCGCGCCGAGCGCCGCGCCTTTCAGCCAGGGATCGTCGGCCCAGGGCAGCCGCAGCATCGTCACGCGGATGTCGCGGATGGTCATGTCTGAATGGGCTGAAATCATCGGCGTTTCCTTTCCAGGCCGGATCATGTTTGCCTGATCTCGGACAGCGAAACTCAATCACAGAGCGCAGGCCGCGATCCAGCGCGCTTCGTCATGGCTCCAATGCGCCAAGATCTGGCGCCAAGATCTGGCGCCAAGACGCGATTGCCTTCAGGTCGTCTTGGGCAACTCGAACACCAGGCAGGTCGTGGTGGCATGGGCGAGCAGCTTGCCATTGTCGTCGGTAATCCGCGCTTCCGCCGTCGCAACCCGGCGGCCGGCGTTGAGCACATGGCCCTCGGTGCGGATTTTGCCGGTGTCCTGGCTCATGCCGCGGACGAAGGAGATCTTGAACTCCAGCGTGGTGTAGCCAAAGCCTTGCGGCAGCGTGGTCTGCACCGCAAGCCCCATCGCGGAATCCAAGAGGATCGCGGCGTAGCCGCCATGCACCGAGCCGATCGGGTTGTAGTGGCGCAGGCCCGGGACGCTGTGGATCACCACATGGCCGGTCTCGGCGGTGCAGTCGAACGGCTCGACATTCTCCATGATCGGCGGCTCCGGCAGGGTCCGGGCGAAGATGCCGCGCACGAAGTCGAGCCCCGGCATCGACGTCATCACCGCCGTCGAGGAGACGCCGTAGACGGGCTTCGGGGTGGCGGGGGCGGTCATTGAGAAAAATCTCCGTCATTGCGAGCGAAGCGAAGCAATCCATCGCTCCAGGCTGGGATAGATGGATTGCTTCGTCGCTGCGCTCCTCGCAATGACGGGTGTGTCTACGCGGCCTGCTTGTTCTTCCGCATCAGATCGGCGAAGCGCTGGAACAGATAGTGCGAGTCGCGCGGGCCGGGCGAGGCTTCCGGGTGGTACTGCACCGAGAACACCGGCTTGCCCTCAAGCGCGATGCCGCAATTGGAGCCGTCGAACAGCGAGATATGGGTCTGGGTCGCGCCTTTCGGCAGCGTCGCCTGGTCCACGGCAAAGCCGTGGTTCATCGAGGTGATCTCGACCTTGCCGGTGGTCTCGTCCTTGACCGGATGGTTGGCGCCGTGATGGCCCTGATGCATCTTCATGGTCTTGGCCCCGACGGCAAGGCCAAGCATCTGATGGCCGAGGCAGATGCCGAAGGTCGGCGTCCCCGACGCGATCACCTTCTGGATCACGGGCACGGCATATTTGCCGGTGGCGGCGGGATCGCCGGGGCCGTTCGACAGGAACACGCCGTCCGGCTTCATCGCCAGGATGTCTTCGGCGGCGGTCGTCGCCGGCACCACGGTCACCTTGGCGCCGACGCCGGCGAGCAGGCGCAGGATGTTGCGCTTGATGCCGTAATCGATCGCGACCACGTTGAATTCCGGCGCGGTTTGCTGGCCGAAACCGTTGCCCCACACCCAGGGCGTCTCGTCCCAGGTGAAGCGCTGGCCGGAGGTGACCATCGGCACCAGGTCCATGCCCTCGAGGCCGGGCCATTCGCGGGCTTCTTCCTTCAGGCCGTGCAGGTCGAACTCGCCGTTTCTGGCGTGCACGATCACCGCATTGGGCATGCCCTTGGAGCGGATCAGCGCGGTCAGCGCGCGGGTGTCGATACCGGAGAGGCCGATGATGCCGCGCGCCTTCAACCACAGGTCGAGATGGCGGGTGGCGCGGTAATTCGAGGGATCTGATATCGCCGAGCGCAGGATCACGCCGCGCGCGCCGGGCGTCGCCGCCATGTTCACCGTCTCGATGTCTTCCTCGTTGGTACCGACATTGCCGATATGCGGGAAGGTGAAGGTGATGATCTGGCCGGCATAGGACGGATCGGTGAGGATCTCCTCATAGCCGGTCATCGCGGTGTTGAAGCAGACCTCGCCGACGGCGTGGCCTTCCGCGCCGAGACCGAAGCCTTCCAGCACGGTACCATCGGCGAGCACAAGGAGCGCGGTCGGTTTATGGTCCGGCCAGGCGGGAGCGTTTTCGGATGTTGTCATGAGCCCTTTAAATAGACGCCGCACCCGGCGGCGTCAAAGCGAAAGGGCACGGATTCACACGGCAATACCGGCCGATTTGACAGGCCCGAACGGCCTTTTAATCTAAAGTTCCCTGAAGCGGCCGTTTGCTTGCCGAAAATGACCCCTCCGGAGCTCCCGCATGGATAATACGATGCCGATCCTGCTCGTCCCGGGCCTCATCTGCTCGCCGCGGATTTTCGCCCCCGTCATTCCGGCGCTGTGGCGATGCGGGCCGGTGACGGTCGCCAACCATATCAGGGACGACAATATGGGGGCCATCGCCCGCCGGATCCTGGCCGAGGCGCCGCCGCGCTTTGCGCTCGCCGGGCACTCGATGGGCGGCTACATCGCCTTCGAGATCATGCGGCAGGCGCCGGACCGGGTTGCGAAGCTGGCGCTGATGAGCACCCAGGCGCGGGCCGATACGCCGGAAGCGACCGCGCGTCGCCGCGGCATGATCGAGCGTGCCAGAAGCGGCCAATATCGCAGCGTGGTCGATGAGCTGTTTCCGGGCTTCGTGCATCCGTCGCGGCAGGGCGATGCAAGCCTGCGCCGGATCGTCGACGACATGAGCGAGGACATCGGCGCCGAGGCTTTCATCCGCCAGCAGAACGCGGTGCTCAGCCGGCCGGATTCGCGGCCGAGCATGGCCTGGATCAAGTGCCCGACCTTGGTGCTGACGTCGGATACCGACAACACCGTGCCAAATTCGCTGTCGGACGAGATGGCCAACGGCATTCCCGGCGCAAAACTTGTAGTGCTCGCCAATTGCGGTCACCTGCCGCAGCTGGAACTGCCGCAGGCCTGCGCCGATGCGCTGGTCGAATGGCTGAGGAACTAGGTTGTTCTGCCGGTGCAAACTGCCTAGATGAGGGGATTGCTGGCTCAAGGACAACGAAATGCTGCGCGACGACATCAATACTGCGGTCAAGGAAGCGATGAAGGCGAAGGACGAGCGCAAGCTGTCCACGCTGCGCATGGTCAATTCGACCATCAAGAACGCCGACATCGACGCGCGCGGGCAGGGCAAGCCGCCCCTCTCCGATGCCGACCTGCTCGGCCTGCTGCAGAAGATGATCAAGCAGCGCCAGGAGTCGGTCGAGCTCTATGACAAGGGCGGCCGCGCCGAGCTCGCGGCCCAGGAGCGCGAGGAGATCGCCGTGATCTCGGCGTACCTGCCGAAGCAGATGTCCGATGACGACGTGAAGGCCGCGATCTCGGCGATCATCGCCGAGACGGGTGCCGCCGGCATCAAGGACATGGGCAAGGTGATCGGCGCGTTGAAGGCGAAATACGCCGGCCAGATGGATTTCGGCAAGGCCAGCGGCCTGGTGAAGGCGGCGCTGACGGGTTAGCCGTTCGTCCGGGCTGGCTTGCGGCGCAAAGTGCCGCGGACCGAATTGCGGGAACCTTTCTGCTGACGGAGCATCTGACGGGCATGACCTCGCGATGACTCCGCAAAGGAAAGGCCCCGATGAACCCGATTGTGCATGCGCTGGATCGTGCAAGAGCCGCTCAAACCGAATCCGACAAGCCGACCCGGGCCGAAGTCGAGGCAGCAGTCCGCACCATCATCCGCTGGACTGGTGACGATCCCGAGCGGGATGGTTTGCTTGAAACTCCGGCGCGTGTGACGCGTTCGTTCGAGGAATTCTTTGCGGGTTACGACCAACGTCCCGCGGAGATCCTGGAAAAGACCTTCGAGGAGATCGAAGGCTACGACGAAATGATTGCCCTGCGGGGCATCCGCTTCGAGAGCCATTGCGAGCATCATATGGCGCCGATCATCGGTCAGGCCTGGGTTGCCTACATCCCGAACGGCCGCGTGGTCGGCATCAGCAAGCTGGCGCGGGTGGTCGACATCTATGCCAGGCGTTTGCAGATCCAGGAGAAGATGACGGCGCAGATCGCCAACACCATCAACGACGTCTTGAAGCCTCAGGGCGTAGGCGTCATCATCAAGGCGTCGCATCACTGCATGACGACCCGCGGCGTGCACAAGCCGGATACCGATCTCGTGACCAGCCGCATGCTGGGTTGCTTTCGCGACAATGCGCTAACCCGCCAGGAATTCCTCGGCATAGCGGTTTAGAGCGTCACAGGGCGATGGAGGAATGATATGGCCGATCAGCAAGCTCCTTCCGGTCCGGATCTGACACAAGGCGTTGCCCTCTCCGACTTCACGGGCGCGATGTTGCTCGGCCATGTCGGCGACGAGGACGTGCTGCTGGTGCGCTCGGGGGCGGATATCTTCGCCATCGACGCGCATTGCAGCCATTACCACGGCCCGCTCGCCGAAGGCCTCCTTGAGGGCGAGACCGTCCATTGCCCCTGGCATCACGCCTGCTTCGATATTCGCACCGGTGAAGCGACCGCCGCGCCCGCCTTCAACGCGCTCGCTGTCTGGAAGGTCGAGCGGGAGGGCGATCGCATCATCGTGCGCGAGAAGCGCGCGCAGCCGAAACTCCGCGTCAAGGGCCCGGTCGATGCGCCCGGCAGCATCGTGATTGTCGGCGGCGGCGGGGCGGGGTTTGCCGCCGCCGAGATGCTGCGACGGCAGGACTATCGCGGCAGCATCGTCATGCTGAGCGGCGAGGCCGCGCCGCCGGTGGATCGTCCGAACCTGTCAAAGGACTTCCTCGCTGGCAGCGCGCCGGAAGACTGGCTGCCGCTGAAGCCGGACGATTTTTATCGTGACGCGGCGATCGATCTGAAACTCAGGACCGAGGTCAAGTCGATCGATACCGGCCGCCGCAACGTCGTGCTCGCCGGCGGCGAAACGCTCGCCTATGACCGGCTGCTGCTGGCGACCGGCGCGGAGCCGGTGCGGCTGCCGATCCCGGGCGCGGACCAGCCCCACGTTCATGTGCTACGCACCGTCGACGATTGCCGGGCCATCATCGCCGCGGCCAGCGGAGCGCGCCGCGCGGTGGTGATCGGTGCAAGCTTCATCGGTCTCGAGGTGGCGGCCTCGCTCCGCGCGCGCCAGATCGAGGTTCACGTGGTCGGGCTGGAACAGCGGCCGATGGAGCGCATACTCGGGCCGGAGATGGGCGATTTCGTCCGTGCGCTGCACGAAGAGCATGGTGTTGTATTCCACCTCGGCGACACGGTGACCGCGATCGAGGGCAAGCGAGCCCGCCTGAAGAGCGGGCCTGTGCTCGATGCCGATCTCGTCGTGGTCGGTGTCGGCGTGAAGCCGCGGCTGGCGCTGGCGGAAGCGGCTGGGCTCGCCATCGACCGCGGCGTGACAGTCGACGCCTATCTCGAGACCAGCGTTCCCGGCATCTACGCGGCCGGCGATATCGCGCGCTGGCCCGATCCGCACAGCGGCGAGACGATCCGGGTCGAGCATTGGGTGGTGGCGGAGCGCCAGGGCCAGACCGCCGCGCGGAATATGCTTGGGCAGCGCGAGGTGTTCGACGCGGTGCCGTTCTTCTGGAGCCAGCATTACGACGTGCCGATCAACTATGTCGGCCATGCCGAGCAGTGGGACGAGATCGCGGTGGACGGCAGCATTGCCGGCAGGGATTGCGTGCTGCGCTACAAGCGCGGCGGGCGCGTGCTCGCGGTCGCGTCGATCTATCGCGACCTCGATAGCCTCAAGGCCGAGGTCGCAATGGAGCGGGCGTCAGCCTGACGGCTTTCTCCTCAAGGATGTTCGTAGCCCGGATGCAGTGAAGCGAAATCCGGGGGAGTCTGTCCACTCGATGAGAACCCCGGATTGCGCGGAGCCTGTCATCGGGCGCGCGTTCGCGCGACCGCTCCATCCGGGGGTCTTTATCCGGGCATCACATTCTTCGTCAGCCCGGGCTTGTCCCGGGCATCGACGTCTCTACAATCTGCCGCAGCAAATGCGGATGGCAGGGGAAAGGCCCGGCCATGACGAGGGACGGAAGCAACACACACCATGCTCAAGGAAGCCGCTACTTACGACGAACTCTATCGCAACTTCCGCTGGGACGTTCCCGCGCGCTTCAACATGGCGACCGCGTGCTGCGACCGCCATGCCGACGGCACCGGGCGGCTCGCGCTGGTCTATGTCGACGAGGATGGCGGCACCACGCGCACCTCGTTCGACGAGGTCGCGGACGCCTCGCGCCGTTTCGCCAATGTGCTGACCAACGACGGGCTGGTGCGCGGCGACCGCGTCGCGGTGTTCCTGTCGCAATCGCTCGAACTGCCGGTCGCGCATCTCGCGGCGTTTCGCGCAGCGATGATCTCGATCCCGCTGTTCGCACTGTTCGGCGAGGATGCGCTCGAATTCCGCCTGTCGAATTCTGCTGCCAAGGCCGTGATCACCGATGAAGCAGGCTGGGAGAAGATCGCGAAAGTCCGCGATCGTCTGCCCGAGTTGAAGAGCGTCTATATCGTCGGCGATAAGACGCCGGCGGGGACGAAACCGTTCTGGAGCGCGGTCAAGTCGGCATCGCCCGAGTTCGCGACCGTCGACACCTCGGCCGACGATCCCGCGCTGATCATCTACACGTCGGGCACCACGGGTAACCCGAAGGGCGCGCTACATGCGCATCGCGTCGTGCTCGGCCATCTGCCCAATGTCGAGATGTGCCACAACTTCCTGCCGAGGCCCGGCGACCTGATGTGGACGCCGGCCGACTGGGCCTGGATCGGCGGCCTGATCAACGGCCTGTTCGCATTCTGGTACCACGGCATCCCGATGGTTGGACACCGCGCCCGCAAGTTCGAGCCGCAGGCGGCGATGCGGATGATGGCCGAGCTCGGCATCCGCAACGTGTTCCTGCCGCCGACCGCGCTGAAGCTGATGCGGCAGGCCAATGTAAAGAATTCCGGCGTCAGGCTGCGCAGCATCTTCACCGGCGGCGAGTCGCTCGGCGGCCAATTGCTGGATTGGGTGCGCGACACCTTCGGCATCGACGCCCATGAGGTGTTCGGGCAGACCGAATGCAATCTCGTGATCGGCAGCAATTCCAATCTGTTTCCGATCCGTCCGGGCTCGATGGGCCGCGCTACGCCGGGCTTCGACGTCCGCATCGTCGACGAGAAGGGCGAGGAGCTGCCGCGGGGCCAGCGCGGCATCATCGGCGTGCGCCAACCGTGCCCCTGCACCATGATCGAGTACTGGCGCAATCCGGAAGCGACCGCGAAGAAATATGCCGGCGAATTCCTGCTGACCGGCGATCTCGGCGTGCAGGATGAGGACGGCTATTTCTGGTACGTCAGCCGCGAGGACGACGTCATCACCACGGCCGGCTATCGTGTCGGCCCGTCCGAGATCGAGCACACGCTGATGAAGCATCCGGCGGTCGCGATGTCGGCGGTGGTCGGCATCCCCGATCCGATCCGCACCGAATCGATCAAGGCCTGGATCGTGCTGCGGCCGGGCTACGCGCCGGGCGATGCCCTGGCGCGCGAGATCCAGGAGTTCGTCAAGGTCCAGCTCGCCGCCCACGAGTATCCGCGCTTCGTGCAGTTCGCCGATAGCCTGCCGATGACGGCGACGGGCAAGGTGCTGCGCCGGGAGCTGAGGGCGCTGGGGTAGTTTTCTCCGTCGTCGTCCCGGGCAAGCGCAGCGCGGCCCGGGACCCATAACACAAGGTAAAGTTGTTGTGCGACGCTATGGCCCCAGCGAACTCTAAACGTTTGGAGCGGTGGTTATGGGTCCCTGCTTTCGCATTGCGTTCGCAGGGACGACAGCGGAGTATGGAGCGGCTGTATCGCCAACCTCACGTCGGCATCGCAATTCCCAATTCCTTCAGCGCGGCCATCATGCGCGCTGGCGGCTGCATGGGGATCACCATGGCCTTGCCGGTCTCCACGAGGCTCTTCAGGCTGGAGAGGATCGCCGGCCAGCCGGTGCGGCCGCCTGCGAGAATGTCGTCGCTGATCGGACGGTCATGCGATTGCAGGAGCGTCAGCTTCACGCCGTCGCCTGCCGGTTCGATCTCCCAGGTGACGAGCGTCGGCCCGAGCTTTTCGACCAGCTGCGGCCAGTTGACGTTGAAGGTGACGGTCAGCCGCTTCAGGGGATCGCATTCGATCACCTCGCCGGAGATGTGCAGCGCGCCGTCGGGCGTCCGCACGACGTAGGCGCCGCCGATCCGAAGGTCGACCTCGACCGCGTTGCCGGAGAAATACTGCCGGCTGAGTTCGGCAGTCGTCAAAGCCTGCCACACCTTCTCGGGCGTGGCGGCGATGTAGATCGCGTAGACGATTGCCGGTTTGAATTTCTCGATGTTCATGTCTGTACGCACCCGTCGATAGATTTTCATTGTCATTCGAAGCCGTCGATCCCGAGCGCGGCCGGCGGGATCGTGACCGCCTTGCCGGTCTCGAGCAGGCTCTTGAGTCCCGACAGGATCGCCGGCCAGCCCTTGGAAATGCCGTCGAGCAGCTTGCTGCCCGCACCGAAGCCCTCATGAGTCACGGTCAGCTTCACGATCTTGCCATGGGCCTCCAGCGTGAAGACCACCTTGGTTGCCGGCTCCTTGCGCATGTCCTCGTCGAGCACGTGCTTGAAGGTGTAGGCGAGGCGTCGCGGCCGGTCGGCCTCGAGGATCTCACCGGTGTCGGTGGTCTTGCCGCCCATCACCAGCGCGAGCGGCGAGCCGACCTTCCAGTCCGATTGTAGCTCGGTGTCGAACCAGTATTGCCGCGTGAACGCGCTCTTGGTTAGCGCGTCCCACAGTTTGTCCGGCGTGGTCTCGATGTAGGTGACGTAGGCGAATTCGGGCTTAGGCATGGTAGGCCTCCCTGGCGCCGCTGGTGAGCAGGTCGGCCGGCAGTTCGCGCCCGGTCTCCAGGAAACTCTTCAGGCTTGCGATCACCATCGGCCAGCCGCCGGAGATGTCGCGCAGCGTCTTCGGGCCGAGATTGTCGTGCGTCACGGTCAGCTTGACGACCGTGCCGTGCGGTTCGATGTCGAAGGTCACGCGCGAGACCTGCTCGCGCTCGACGCCTTCCTTCACGACGTCCCAGCTGTAGGCGAGCTTGTTCGGTGGATCGGCGATCAGCACCTCGCCCTGCACGCTGCGTCGCCCGTCCTTGGTGAGGTGGTGGGGGGAGCCGACCTTCCAGTCGGAGCTGACGCGATAGCCGAACCAGAAGCGTTCGGTGAATTCGCTCGAGGTCAACGCGTGCCACAGTTTGTCGGCGGTGGTCTCGATATAGGTGACGTAGACGTAGTCCGGTTTACTCATCACGCTTCTCCAATTGTCTTTTCAACTCGCTCAGCGCGGCGAGTTTCCCGCGCTCGAACTTCCTGATCCACCGCTCGCCGATCTGATGGATCGGAACCGGGTTGAGATAGTGCAGCTTCTCGCGGCCATGCTTGATCGTGGTGACGACGTTGGCCTCCTCGAGAATCACAAGGTGCTTGGTGACGGCCTGACGCGTCATGTCGAGGCCGTCGCAGAGCTCACCGAGCGTCTGCCCGTTCTGATCGTGAAGCCGGTCAAGCAGCGTTCGCCGTGAGGCATCCGCGAGGGCTTTGAAGACTTCATCCATGGGTCGGATAATAGGCAACCAAATGGTTGCATGTCAAGAGCGTGTGTTTTGGCATCGGCAGCGCCGTGCTAGCCTTGCCGGCAGCCAACGCAGATTGGTGTGGAACATTGGGTGGTGCGCATGGGCGGTCGCGTTACGGCAGTTTGCTGCAGGTTGGTTCTTGTCCTGCTCGCGAATGGTGCGAGTGCCCAGCCAAAGATCGGCGATCCGCCGGAGGCCTCCAACATGAGGCTGGTCGGAACCAACGATTTGCAGGCCCGCAGCGCCTATCAGCCGACCATTCATCATCAGGGCGACAGATGGATCGCCTATATCGGTCATCACGGCGGCACCGACGACATTCCCGATCCCGTCAACCCGGTGACCGGCAAGGCCGAACCGAACGGCACCTCGATCGTCGACGTCACCGATCCCGCGCACCCGAATTATCTGCGGCACATTCCCGGACAGGAAGGCAAGTATGAATCCGGCGGCGCGCAGATGGTGCGGATCTGCGACGGCAAGGATTTGCCGAAGGGCGATCGCAACGCGGTCTACATGCTGCGCACCTTCGGCAGCGAGGCGCACGAGATCTGGAACGTCGCCGATCCCGCCAATCCGGCGCTCGTCACCCGGATCGGCGGCCTGAAGGACACGCACAAGAGTTTTTGGGAATGCGGCACCGGCATCGCCTTTCTGGTGTCGGGCGCGCCGGACTGGCGCACGCGGCGCATGACGCAGGTCTATGATCTCTCCGATCCCGCGCAGCCAAAGAAGATCCGGGATTTCGGCCTGCCCGGGCAGGAGCCGGGTGCGACCGGCGCGGTGCCGACCGAACTGCACGGGCCGATCTCGACCGGGCCAACGGGCAATCGCGTCTATTTCGGCTACGGCACCAACAAGGGCGGCTTCCTGCAGATCGTCGACCGCGACAAGCTGTTGAACGGACCGAAGGAGCCGACGCCGGACAATCTGAAATTCCCGGAGATCGCGCGGATGCCGCTGTCCGCCATGAACGGCGCGCATACGGTGTTTCCGATGCCCGGCATGCCGATCGCCGAGTTCGCCCGCGACAAGGATGGCAAGAGCCGCGACATCGTGATGATCGTCGACGAGGCGATCCAGAACGAATGCGGCGAGGCCCGGCAGATGGTGTGGTTCGCCGACGTCACCACCGAGGCGCGGCCGATGCTGATCTCGAGCTATACGGTGCCCGAGGCCTCCGGAGCGTTCTGCGCGCGCGGCGGCCGGTTCGGCTCGCATTCGTCGAACGAGAGCATGGCGCCGGTCTACTACAAGAAGCTGGCCTTCATCGCCTTCTTCAACGCCGGCGTCCGCGCGCTCGACATCCGCGATCCCTATCATCCCAGGGAAGTCGGCTACTTCATTCCCTCCATCACGGCGGCGACCGACAAGCGATGCGTCACCATCGACGGCAAGGACCGCTGCAAGGTCGCGATCCAGACCAATAATGTCGAGACCGACGAGCGCGGCTACATCTACGCGGTCGACCGCGCCAACACCGGCCTGCACATCCTCGAACTGACCGGCGCGGCGCGCGCCATCGCCGGTCTGCCGTGAGCGCGCGATGATGCGCTCATGGCCGGTCATCGCGGCGATGGTCCTGGCGCTCGGCGGGCTCTCCGCCGTCGCCGGCTACGAGATGGCGCCGCCGCGCGCAGCCGCGTGGTACGAGATCGGCTGGCCGTTCCCGCGCGACGGCTGGCCCGCCGGCCGCGCCTTCCGTTGCGGCGCGGCGGAGTGCGGTGACGACCTCGAGGTTTATCTCAGGCCAAAACTCGGCTTCTGCAACTGCGACAGCGGCGTCGCCGATGACGACGAGGTCGACCGCGTTTCCGACGTCGACATGATCAGCCCGCGCTTTGTGCCGCTGAAGGCCGGCGATGTCGTTGCTGTCGCCGATATGCCGGGGCGGATCAGGGTCTATGACCTCGAGATGCCCAACGGGAAGCGCACTGCGATCGGCATCGCGGTATCGCATCGCTGCGACCTGATGGCGGTCGCGGCGCAGGGCAGGGGAGATGCCGCAGGGGTGCAGCGGGCGACGTTGAAATTTCTGGAGGGGCGAGAGATCAGGTCATGGATGATCGCGGCAATGGAAGGCCGTTGAGCGTGATCTCTCTTCACCTCGCCCCGCTTGCGCAGGGGTGTCCGGGGAAATTCAGGCATAGCGGAGCTCCATCTGGTCAGGTGAGATGGTTGATTTCCGACGGCTGGGGTTGATGGGCGGAGGTTTGTCGATGGCAGCGAGGGATCGACGCGTGAGCAGGAGCTGGCCGACGAGTTCGGCGAACCTGAGCGGGAGCATTTTGATGCAGTTGGTGTGAGCGGCGATGCGCAGCAGCAGGTAGGCAATCATCGCAGCGAGCACCTGAAGGCGGATCGCGTTGTCGTTGGCGCCGAGGAACTTGCGAATATCGAGATGCTGCTTGATCCAGCGGAACAGCAGCTCGATTTGCCATCGGCTCTTGTAGAGGGCGGCGATCTCGACGGCGCTACGGGCAAGGTCGTTGGTCAGGAGTGTGATCTTGCCGCCTTTCTCGCGTCTGATCTTGATGCGGCGGAGCGGGATTGGAAGGCGCGAATCGCCCTTGCTGGTGAGCTTCACCTCGTCATCGGCAAGGATTTCGAAGCCATCCCCGTTACGCTTGCGGATGGCGCGATGCCTGAGCGAGCGAAGACGGATGCTCGTCTTCGCCCGGGTAACGAAGAAAGCCTTGCTATCATTGATCTTCTGCCACCAGTCGAAACGGCAATAGCCCTTGTCAAACACATAGGTGGTGGCGGGCTGGATTGGGGTCTGTCGGCCGATCTCGATGTCATTGACGTTCGCGGCCGTCATCTCGACGCAGGTCGGGACATCGCTCCTTGGGTCGTAGACGACATGCAGCTTCATGCCGCGGATGCGGCCGTTCCACGTCGCCCAACTGCAGACCTTGCCGAGCGGGATCGGACTGGCGTCGATCAGACGCACCATCTCCATGCCTTCACTCCGCAGCTGGCGACGCGCCATCGCCGACAGCGCCGCAAAGGTTTGCGCGAAAATGCCGATCGGACGGCGGGCATTGGCATCGGACAACGTCGAGCGCGACAGCTTGCCGGTTCCCAAGTGATAGTGATGCTGCGAATTGGCGTTGAAGCCAGTCACCACCCCGCGCAGACTGCTGTTGCCGCTAAGCTGGGCATAGATCAGCGCCACCAGATGATCCCAGCTCCTGAACGACTTGTCGTAGGCATCCCCGTCCAGACGATCCACAACCGTCTGAAACTGCCGTCGATTGATCGGTTCAAGCAGCCTTCCAAAAATGCTACCGCGATATCGCATGCTCGGCCCTCTGTGTCTCGACAACCAGAAAAGACCGATTTGCCTCGGTCCTGCCGAGCATGCACCGCGACACAGTGAATCATTCCCCGGACACCCCTGCCGCTTGCGGGGAGAGGTCGGATCGCATCGCCAGATGCGATCCGGGTGAGGGGTACAGGTCTAACGACTCGCACCGCCTGGCGGAGAAAGCCTCTCACGCCACCCTCTAAGAGCGAGCTTCGCTCGTCTCGACCCGGTGAAGAGCGGGGCGAGGGGGCAGACGCGCTTCCATGTCTGCCACTCTCGTGCATAATGACGATAAGAAACAAACGAGCTCTCCCATGTCCCTGCAAGCCTATTTCGCCTTCGTCGCCGCCTGCATCGCGCTGGCGCTGCTGCCCGGTCCGATCGTCACGATGGTGATCGCCAACGGGCTGCGCTACGGCACGCGCGCCGCGCTCACCAACGTGCTGGGCGCGCAGGTGGGGCTTGCGATCGTGATCGGCACCGTCGCGGTCGGGCTGACCTCGCTGATGGCGACGATGGGCTACTGGTTCGACTGGGTGCGCTTTGCCGGCGCCGCCTATCTGGTCTGGCTCGGCTTCAAGCTGATCCGCTCTCCGGTCGAGGGCGTCAGCACCGACGACACGCCGCCGCCGCCGCGCGGCGGCTTCTTCCTGCAAGGCTTTCTGGTGCTGCTCTCGAACCCGAAGGTGCTGGTGTTCTTCGGCGCCTTCATCCCGCAGTTCATGGATATGGACAAGCCGCACGTTCCGCAGGTGGCGCTGCTCGGCCTCACCTTCATGGCGACCGCCGTGCTGACCGACGCCGCCTACGCTTTGGCGGCCGGCCGCGCCCGCAAATTCTTCTCCAAGGAGCGGACCCGGCTGATGTCGCGCATCTCGGGCGGCTTCATGATCGGCGGCGGCATCTGGCTGGCGCTGACCCGGGCGCGATAGACCCGCTGGGCGATAGCCTCAAGGTCGTCGTTGACAATGCCGCCGATTTCCAGCCTGGGCAAGCAGCGCAGACGTTTGCTCTAGCCCGGAGGCCGTCAGCCGTGCTTTGATCGGCGACGAAAATTAACCCCTCGTCCGGGGGCATGTCTTTGACCACCGATAGCATGGATCGGCGTCTGGCAGCGGTTCTGGCGGCCGATATCGCCCCGGCTACAGCCGGCTGATGGGAATCGACGAGGAAGGCACTCTGGCCAAGCTGAAGTCGGTCAGGCGAGCGTTGCTGGATCCAGCGCTGGCGGCACATCGCGGCCGCGTCGTCAAGACGACCGGCGACGGAATCCTCGTTGAATTCGCCAGCGCCGTCGACGCCGTGCGCAGTGCCGTCGAAGTGCAGCGCCGCATGGCCGATCAGAATGCTGCCGTGCCAACGGAGCAGCGGCTCGAATTCCGAATCGGAATCCACGTCGGCGACATCATCTTTGACGACAACGATATCTTTGGCGACGGCGTCAACATCGCAGCGCGCTTGGAGGGGATTGCCGAGCCGGGTGGCGTCTGCATTTCCGATGACGTGCAACGGCACATTCGCGGCAAGGTCGATGCGACCTTCGAGGACATGGGGCCGCAGGTCCTGAAGAATATTGCCGAGCCTATTCGGACATGGAGAGTTCGCGTCGGCGGCGCCTCCGCAGCGGCCGCGATCGCGAAGCACGCGTTCACTGCACCGGCTTCCCCAGCCGCGATTGCCGAGAAGGCCTCCATCGCGGTGCTGCCGTTCCAGAATATGAGCGGTGATCCGGAGCAGGAATACTTTGCCGACGGCGTCGTCGAGGACATCATTACCGCGCTGTCGCGCTTCAGATCGCTGTTTGTGATCGCGCGCAATTCAAGCTTCACCTACAAGGGGAAGTCCGTCGACATCAAGCAGGTCGGGCACGAGCTCGGTGTGCGATACGTGCTGGAGGGATCAGTGCGCAAGTCGAGTGGGCGCGTTCGGATCACCGCGCAACTGATCGAGGCCGGCAGCGGTACGCATCTCTGGGCGGACAGGTTCGACGGCGAACTGAGGGATGTGTTCGACCTGCAGGACCAGGTCACCGCGAATGTCGTCAGCATCATAGCTCCGAAGATCCAGCAGAGCGAAATCGAACGAACCCGAACCAAGCCGACCGACCGTCTCGATAGCTACGATCTCTTTCTGAGAGGCATTGCGGCCTATGCAGATCGCTCCAAGTGGGGCGACGCTGAACTCGGCGAGTGGTTCAACAAGGCCTGCGGGCTTGATCCGAACTATGCAGCCGCTCAGGTCATGCTGGCCTATTCGTCGCTGCTGAAACAGACCACGCGCGGCACGCCCCCCGGCGCGGAGGAGTTGGCGGAGGCGCTGCGGATCGCCGAATTCGCCTGCGTGCTGGCCAGCGACGATCCGTTCGTGCTGGCGCGCGCGGCTCACATGTTTGCCTATCTCGGCCACGACTACGATCGCGCCGAGACCATGATCGAAGAGGCGATCTCGCTCAATTCGAACGATGCTGCGGCATGGGGATATCGTGGCTGGATTTCGCTCATGTGCGTCCAGCCGGCACGCGCGATCGAAAGTGTTGAGCACAGACTCCGGCTCAGCCCGATCGATCCCGGGCGTGCGTCGATGTGGAACGGAATCAGTTTCGCGCATTTCATGCTCGGTCAGTATGAGCAGGGCCGCGCGGCCGCCGCCAAGGCGCTGGTGATCGGCGAAGACGCACACACGCTCAGCGCGTTGATCATGAACGAAGTCGGCTCGGGGCGCCTCGACGAGGCGCGCGTCATCGCCGGCCGCCTGCTCAAGCTGCGACCCGATTTCCGCACGTCCTACGCGCGGCAGAATTTTCCGACCAGGACCGTCGAATGGGGCGAACGCATGGTCGCCGTGCTGTGTGAGGCCGGCATTCCGGCGTAGGAATTCCTGGATCTATGCATTCTAGACGCGACGTTGCCTCGAGGCCGCGAATGGGCGCTTGATCCTACGCCACGATCCGCTCGACCACGTCGCGCACCAGGCCCGTCAGCAGCTCGAGCTTGTATCCGGTCATCGGCAGCGGCCTGGCTCCCGAGATCGCCAGCTCGGTGGCTTGCGCGATGGTCGCCGCGTTAATCTGCTTACCCTGCAGCGCCGCCGCGGACGCGGCAAGACGCAGCGGGACCGGGGCGATGCCGCCGGCGGCGATGTGGACCTGCTGGAACGCGCCGCCGGAGATCACCGCACGCACGCAGATCTCGACCAGCGGCCATTCCGCATGCGTCCGGCTGATGGCGCGCTTGTACAGCGCGCGCTCGCCGGCCAGCGGAACGGGGAGCTCGATCCGCTCGATGCGTTCGCCCGGTGCAAGCAGATTGTCGGCCGCGCCGTTGCTGCCGTCGCCGAGCAGCTCGGAGATCGACAAGCCGCTGCGCCGATCGGTGGTGACCTTCGCATCATAGGCGAGCAGCGCCATCGCCATCGTCGACGGATGCGGCGCGACGCATGGGCCGAGATCGAACGCGACGTGATAGAGGTGGTTGCCGGATCGCGCCGGGCAGTCGGGGCCGCCCTTCTTGAGACAGGCGATCTGCGGATTGCGGAAATACCAGCAGCGCGAGCGCTGGGCGAGGTTGCCGCCGAGCGTCGCCATGTGCCGGATCTGCGGCGTGGCGAGGCCCTGCGCGGCTACGGCGATGCCGGGGTAAGCCTCGGCGAGCCGCGGATCGGATGCGATCGCAGCGATCGTGGTCAGGGCGCCGATGCGGGCCGAGCCGTCCGCATTCCACGCAACGCCGATCGTATCGGGACTGGCGGCGAGATCGATGATCGAGCCGCACGACAGGCCGCTGCGGCGGCGCTCCGACAGATCGGTGCCGGCGGCGCGGAATTCGGGCGCGGAGATGACGTCTGCAGTCGCGACACTCATGCGGCGTCCCTCCCCTTCAGCGCGGCGACGATGCGGTCGGGCCGGATCGGAATCTCGGTGAGGCGGACGCCGATCGCGTTGTGGATCGCGTTGGCGACGGCGGCCGAGGTCGGCACCGTCGACGCCTCGCCGATGCCGACGCTGTTGCCGAGCACATGGTCGAAGCCGGCTTCGTCGAAATGGACCTCGATCTCCGGCGTGTCGGCGATCCCAGGGATACGATAATCCTCCATTCCCGCGGTCAGGACGTCGCCGCTGGTCGGATCAAGCTCGCGCGCCTCGTAGAGCGCGTAGCCGAGGCCCTGGATCACCGCGCCGCAGGCCTGGCTGCGCGCCAGCGCGGGCGCTGCGATCTTGCCGACCGCGATGCCGGTGTGCACGTTGAGCACGCGGACATGGCCGAGCCAGGTGTCGACCTCCACCTCGATCACCTGCACCGAGCTCGGCACGCCGGCGCCGACGGCGATGTTCGAGAAGCGGCGCATCATCCAGCCGAACACCATGCCCATCAGGCCGACTTCGCGCAGCGGCGAGCGGATGCCGGGCGCAGTGTTCTTGCCGTCCTCGCCGCGCGTCTCCACCATTGCGATGTCGGGCGAGCGCGCGATCAGCTCGCGCCAGGGCGCGTTCGAGCCGGGCGCCGGCTTTCGCGTGGCCTGTTCGAGCATCGCGTCCTTCAGCTTCCGCACTGCCTGCAGCGTCGGCGGCATCACCGAGGCGGTGACGCGGCTGCCGCCGGAGCCGGGGCCTTCGGGCAGCGAGGAATCGCCGATCCGCACATCGATCTCACCGGGTTCGAGATCGAACTCGCGCGCGATCGCGTCGGCAAGCACGCTGCGGGTGCCGGTGCCGATGTCCTGCGTCGCCGTGCTAGCAACGACGCGGCCGCCCCTGACCGCGACCTCGACCTTCACCTTCGGCTGCCACAGATAGAGCCAGTAGCCCGTCGCGACCCCGATGCCGCGGCGATAGCGCCCGTTCTGCGCCGGCTTGTGGTTGCGCCAGATCTCGAGCCCTGATGCCCAATCGTAGAGCCGCTGCCGGTTGGGATCGGGATCCCAGCGCTTGCGCAAGGCGATCGGATCGACCTTGAGCCGCAGCGCGGCCTCGTCGATCGATTGCTCCACGGCGAATGCCATCGGCGGACCGCCGGGGCCGCGGAAGGCGGCGCCGGGCGGCAGATTGCTGATGACGTCAAAATCCGAAAGGTCCTTCGCCTCGGCCGGATAGATCAGCCGCGCCAGTCCCGCGATGGTCGAGTTGGTCGCGGCCCCGGTATCGGCATGCGCGGTGACCGAGAGCGCCTTCAGGCCGCCTTGCTCGGAAGGTAGCAGCGCGACCTTCAACTCCGCGGCCGGCCGATAACCGGCGACCGAGAGTTCTTCCTGGCGATCATAGGCGACCCGCACCGGCGCTTTCGCCGCGCGGGCCAGCTCGATCGCGGCGATCGTCTCGGTGCCGAGGCTCGCTTTCGAGCCGAAGCCGCCGCCGACGTGCTCCGCGATCACGCGGACCTTGTCGTGATCGAGCTTGTAGCGTTTTGCGATCTGCTCCTTCAGGTGAAACACCTGCTGGGTCGAGGCGTGCAGGGTCAGCCGGTCGCCGTCGAAGCGCGCCACCGCGGCGTGGGGCTCGAGACAAGCATGCTGCTGCGTGGCGGTGCGGAAGGTGGCTTCGACGAGTAGCTTGTTGTTGGCCTGGCGCGCCTCGTCCACCCAGTTGCGGGCCTTCTTGGCGCGGGTCGAGAAAACAGCGGTCGGCCCGCGGATGTTCTGCTTCCAGGGCGCCGGCCCGCCGGCCGCCTCCGAGACGTTGCCGGCCCGCTTGCGGCTCGCCTTGTCGAACACCACGGGCGCATCATCCTTGCGTCCGGCGTCGAGCCCGACCACCGCGGGCAGGCGCTCGCTGGTCAGCTTGATCGCGGCGAGCGCGGCCAGCGCCGTCTTGCGGTCCGGAGCTGCAACCGCCGCAATCGGCTCGCCGACATAGCGCACGATGTGGTCGTCGCCGAGCAGCGACACCGCACTAACGCCGGGCAGCGCGCGTGCCGGCGCCAGATCGAGCGTGGCGATGCGTGCATGCGCCTCGCGCGAGCGCAGGATCAGGCCTTCGAGCTGGCCGTCATGATGGATGTCGACGGTGTATTTCGCCGCGCCCGTCACCTTGTCGCGCGCCTCGATGCGGGGCGCCGTGACGTGATCGCCGTCGAAGCGGCCGGCACAGGCATCCGCCACCGCGCGGTAGATCCCGTCATAGGCGCCGCAGCGGCAGAGATGGCCGGACAGCGCCGCGCCAATCTCCTCGCGCGACGGCATCGCCGTTCCCCTGGTCGCGCGCCAATGGTCGCAGAACGCGGTCGCTTCCACGATGAAGCCGGGCGTGCAGAAGCCGCATTGCAGGGCGTCATGCGCCATGAACGCCTTCTGCACCGGATGCAGCCCGGACGCGCCGATGGCTTCCACCGTCGTCACCGATTTGCCGGCGGCGGCGTGTGCCGGCATCAGGCAGCTTGCGACCGGCGCGCCGTCGACCAGCACGGTGCAGGCGCCGCAGACGCCGGCGCCGCAGACGAGCTTGGTGCCGGTGAGCTTGAGCTGGTCGCGCACGATGTCGATCAAGAGCGCATCGGGATCATCGGGCAGGGATTCGACGCGGCCATTGACGGTCGTCGTGCTCATGGATGTCCTCCAGTTGTCCTGCGTGTCGGCCTCTTGGGGATTGCCGCCCTCTTGACGTACGGCTTCTGCGGTTTCGGCAAGGATTTGGACTTGAATTTCGGCTTGGCGCCGGCGCAGAGCGTCCGCACGATGATCGCCATGTCCTTCAGGAACGCTTCCGCCGGCTGCATCGCCGGATACTGCGACTTCGCTGCGTGAATCGACATTTCGACCAGCCGCGCGAACTCGGCCGGCGTCAGGTCCTGCGGCAGCGCAAGCTGCTGCTTGCGCACGACCCGCGCGACCGTCGTGACCATGCGCTCAGCATAGCGCGCAGCGTAGGTCTGGAAGAGGTCGCGCGCATGCACGAGGTGCTCGGAATACAGTTCCTCGAGATGCGGCGAGCCGTCCAGCGACCCGATCATGGTCGACATCCGCGCGGTCATGCCCGTAGCGAGGATGTCGCCGAGATCGCTGCCCGCCGCCTCCGCCTCGGCAATGGCGGTGTCCTCGGCTGCGATCGCGCTCTCATGCACGCGCTCGATCACGGCGCGGAACAGCGTTTCCTTGGATTCGAAGTGGTGATAGAGCGCCTGCCGCGTCAGGCCGGCCGCCTCGGCGACCTGCTCGATCGAGGAGCGCCGAAAGCCGTGCCGGCGGAACACCAGCATGGTGGCATCGAGAATGCGGGTTTTCGGTCCCATTTGACGATTTTGACAAATATAGAAAAACTGTCAAATCGCGATTTGGTGAGGAGGCGGTGCTGGGGCTTGATCACCATTCCGCGAGGCCGCCGCGCGGCCGGCGCCCATGTGAACCGCCTTGCGAATGGTCGCGTCGAAGAAACGTGGAGCTCCAAAGATGACCTTCTGGTCCGGAGCTTGCGAGGATACGCACATGACCCAGGTCTTTTTCCATTGCTCGACCACGCACGGGGTGCTGATGGATCGCCGCGGCACCTCGGTGACAAGCCTCTCGGAGGCCTGCGAGGCGGCGACGTGCATGATGCGATCGCTGGTCGCAACGGTCAGCCTGGAAGACTGGCGCGACTGGGTCGTGCATGTCAGCGACGAGTCCGGCGAGGAGATCGTGATCCTGTCCTTCGCGTCCGTGCTCGGCAAGCCGCACTGAGAGGGCGCCATGCTGTCACCGCACGCATCATTGCTCTCTCTGCACGACAGCTGGAACGCGATTACGGCGGGCCTGCAGAATCTGATCGCGCGAATTCGCGATCCCTACCGGCCCGAGCTGCACTACATGCGCGGACCGGGTCCCAAATGGCATGCGAAGCACGCCGTTCAAGCTGCGCCCGCCGGTTGAGCGCGGCGCTGTTCAGCTCTCGCTTCTCGCCGGGCGGTACATCTCGCGCCGCCACGCCGCCGGGCTGACGCCGACCACGGCGGAAAACACCCGCGTGAAGTGGCTTTGATTGGCAAAGCCGGCCGAAATCGCGATCTCGGACAGCGACAGGTCGCGCGCCGCCATCAGCTGCTTGGCCACCTTCAGGCGCTGCTGAAGCAGCCATTGGTGCGGTGGCAAGCCGGTGGAGATGCGGAAGGCGCGCGAAAAATGGCCGACCGACGGATCGAGCTCGGCCGCAATCTGCTTCAGCGAAATCTTCCCGCTGAGGTCGGATTCGAGCTTTTCGCAGGCGCGGTTGATCTGCCAGGCGGCGAGGCCGCCACGGGTCGGTCCGGTCGGATGTTGTATTCCGTCATAGGTCCGGGTGACGTGCGCGGTCAGCGCCAGCATCATGTGATCGATGAACAGCTGGTTGGTTTCGTCCGGCCGGTGCAATCCCTCGCGCAGCAGCGCCCCGACATGACGAATGACGCCGTCGTCGTGACCGGTGCCGATTTCGCAGGCCAGTTCGCCGATGCGCGGCGAGCCGGTCTGTTCGGCGAAGTCAGTGAGCGCCGAGCGCGGCAGATAGAAGAACAGCGAGTGGAACGGCTTGTCGATCACGTAGCGCGGATCGCGTTTGAGATCGTAGAGATAGGTCGCGCCCGCCGGGATGTCCCGCTTCATGAGGCACTTGCCGCCCTCCCACAATTCGCAGTCCGGATAATCGTGCAGCTTCAGGCTGACCAGAAAGGCATCCTCGGCGGTGAGCGATCCGGACAGCCCGGGCACCGGGTTGTCGTCCCGGGTTTCGGTGACCGCGAGTTCGGCGCTGCGCAGCGTGCGCGTGATCAGCGCCGGCGGCGTATCCCTCAGGCGTAGGAATTGCCCGAGCCGCTGCCCGTAGGCGCCCGCCTGTGCCATGCGTGTTGAGTCCATCATTGATGTGCGGCCGGGCAGGGACTTGTCAGTCAGCCTGCGAAGCCGTCACTCATTATCCGGGATTGCTGCGGCGCAGTCCAATTGTCTCAGGCGATCATGAACGATGCTGCCGGTCGTTCAGCGCAATGCGATTCCGGAATGAATTCAACTGCTTTGGTCCAATCGACCGTGCCGGACGCAGAAATGTCGCAGCCGCGCGCTTGGCGCAGAATTGGGCAAAGCATGGCCGTTTCAGGAAAGACATTCGAACTGCGCGGCGCTTAGGTCCGGCGGGCAGTTCCGCGCCTCATGGGTCCGACAGACCGGCCCGCAAGGAGGGAGCGCATGAGCCTTCAAACGCGAGCACAGGTGATGAGTAAGCCGATCCTGCACGATCCTTTGCGGGATTCGCCCGCCGCATCCGAAGCGCGGCCGGCCGAGGCACCGGCCGGTCCGCGCTGCCCGGCCGGCCAGGAGATGGCCCGCGTGCTCAAGACGCAGCCGCTTCGCATGGCGGCCGACCCGTCGAGCGGCGCGATCGCCTATTGGAAGCATGACGCCCTGCACGACGTGGTCAGGCCGATGGTCGACCATGTCGTCATGAGCTATCCCGCCGGCTCGCAGCGGCTGGAGCGGCGGACCGGCAGGGTGGCTTCGATCGGAACGGCACGGTCCGGGGTCGTGACGATCATTCCGGCCGGCTCGAGCTCGCGCTGGGATATCCACCAGTCGGTGCACGTCGTTCAGCTCTATCTTCCGCATGCGACGCTGGCGCGCGTCGCCGGCGAGGCCGACACCGCAGCTCCCGGCGATCTGCTGGAGCGCACCGGGCATCCCGATCCAATTACATCGCGGTTGCTGCTGAGCGCCGCTGATGCGCTCGATGGCAGCGCGGCGCTGGATGCGCTGTTCCGGCAGCAACTGACGGATCTCTTGGCCACGCGCCTGCTGTCGGCGCATGCCGGCGTGCCTGCTACGGTGCAGGCGACCGTGGGCGGTCTGGCGCCGACCGCGCTGCGCCGCGCCATCGAGCGGTTGCGCTTCGCGGCGCTGGCGACGGATGCCGGCCTGTCGCGCTTTCACTTCTGCCGCGCCTTCAAGGAAAGCACCGGGCTCTCGCCGCATGCCTGGCTGCGCCAGCACCGGCTCGAGCAGGCCATGAACATGCTGCGCGACACCGACGCATCCGTGGTCTCGATCGCGGCGGCGCTCGGCTACAGTTCGCAGACCGCGTTCGCGGCCGCGTTCAGGAAGCTGACCGGCGAAAACCCCGAGCGATTGGCGGCGGCGCCTGCGGTAGCCGCAATCGCTCTTCAGGTCGGGCAATCGCTCTGGGGCACTCATAAGGCCAATTCGCTAGATCACCGTGGCGCCCACGCCAACAACGGAGACAAGCGATGGCCTGGAAGGATTTCGGTAGCTCCCTTGCAGTGACACGGCGACGCCGGGTCCTCGCGACTGCACTGATGTACGGGCTTACGCTCACCGTGCGCTTCACGTCGGCAACCGGCGAGGATGCCGATGCGCCGGCGCAGGCCGTTCAGGGCGCCGATGCCATGACGTCGGTGATGATCAGCGACGCCGCCCAGGCGCTCTACCGGGACTGGCTCCCGGGGGCCGCGCTGCCGATCGGCCTTCAGCATGGAGCGCTGTCGGGCGCGAGAGGCTGCCGCGCAGCCTGCATGCCCGGGGCGCGCACGCCGTTCCTGTCGAGCTGCGCCGCCCGGCAATAGGCGCTCGCTTTTCGTTTCACCTCTTCGCGTCGCCGATCGCGACAGGCTTCGCCGCAAGCGGCAGGCAGCGGCGGCAACGCGCGGACATCAGAGACTGCCAACCCAGAGGAGATACCCATGCGAATTGTCATCATCGGCGCCGGCTTTGCCGGCATGTACGCCGCGCTCTCCGCAGCCCGCCTGCGCGACATCAAGGGCGTTTCGCCCGAGGAGCTCGAGATCGCGCTGGTCGCGCCGGAGCCGACCCTGGTGGTGCGCCCGCGGCTCTACGAGCCGAAGCCGGAGACACTGACCGCGCCGCTGCTCGACGTCTTCAACGCGATCGACGTCGTCTATGTGCAGGGCAGCGCCGAAGCCGTCGACACCAAGGCCCGCACCGTGCAGATCGTCACCGCCAAGGACGCGCGCAAGACGCTGCCTTATGATCGCCTTGTGGTGGCGACCGGCAGCCGGCTGTTCCGTCCGAACGTACCCGGTCTCGCCGAGCATGGCTTCAGCGTCGACAATCTTGCGGATGCGATCGCGCTCGATCGCCATCTGCACGACCTCGCCAGGCAGCCGGCATCAGTGGCACGCGACACCGTGGTCGTTGCCGGCGGCGGCTTCACCGGCATCGAGGCGGCGACCGAGATGCCGGCGCGGCTCCGGGACATCCTCGGCAGCGACGCCAAGCCGCGCGTCGTGATCGTCGATCGCAACGTGGCGATCGCGCCCGACATGGGCGAGGGCCCGCGCCCGATCATCGAGGACGCGATGCGCAAGCTCGGCGTCGAAGGCCGCTTCGGCGCCGGCGTCGCCGAGGTCAGCAAGTCCGGCGTCACGCTCTCCAGCGGCGAGCATATCGAGGCCGCGACCGTGGTCTGGGCGGCGGGCATTCGCGCCGCGCCGCTGACCACGCAGATCCCGGCGGAGCGCGACAATTTTGGCCGGCTGCTGGTCGATCGCGATCTGCGCGTACCGTCGGTCGCGGGTGTGTTCGCCACCGGCGATGCGGCGCGTGCCGCATGCGACGATGTCGGCAATTACGCGCTGATGTCGTGCCAGCACGCGACGCGGATGGGCGCCTTTGCCGGCAACAACCCCGCGGCCGAGCTGCTCGGTGTCCCGACCAGGCCGTATCACCAGAAGGCCTATGTCACCTGCCTCGACCTCGGCGAGGCCGGTGCTCTGTTCACCCGCGGCTGGGAGCGCAAGGTCGAGATGGTCGGCGATGTGGCCAAGAAGACCAAGCGGGAGATCAACACCGTCTGGATCTATCCGCCGCGCGCCGAGCGTGCCGCGGCGCTGGCATCGGCCGATCCGGAGCACGTCACCGAAGTCTGACGCTGAGCTCGGCGAGAGCACCGCAACTGCGATCATCGCTTCCGCGCACGGCGTCGTTCGATCGCAGTGCGCGGAACTGACTCGAAGTATCGCGGAGCGAAACGCAGTTTAGAATCGTCCTTAGAAGCGCTCGAAAAATCTGAGGCGCATTGACGCAGTTTCGCTGCGTTCACGTTGCGAGCTCGCAACACCATCGGCGATAAGCCCAACACTGGATGTGTTCTAATCACCGATCAGCTGCGTACGTCTTTCATCGTGTTAGTGACGGCGAGGATGAAGGCGATGTGAGTTGACGGGGGTCGGATGTTTCGTCGCACTGCGCTGGCGGCCGGGTACATGGCCGGCAGCGGTTTGTTCGTGCTGAGTGTGGTGATGCCGCGAGAAAGCGTTGCGCAATCGGCGCTGCCGCCGGTGACGGTCGAGGCGCCGAAACAACAGCAGCAGGCGCGGCGGACGCTGCCGGCGCGACGCGCGGCGCGTCCTGCACGTACGACGCCGCGATCGATCGCGAACCGGGCGCCCGCGCAGAACGTTCCAGCACCGGGGGCAGGTGGCGGCGGAGAGCGCGGCAACGGGCCGGTCACCGGCTATCTCGCCAGCCAGAGCGTCACCGCAACCAAGACAGACAGCCCGGTGCTGACGACGCCGCAGTCGATCTCGATCGTCACCCAGGATCAGATCCAGGCGCAGGGCGCGCAGAACATCACCGAAGCACTGCGCTACACGCCCGGCGTGACGATCGAGAGTTTTGGCGCCAACGCGTTCTTCGACGAGTTCAAGCTGCGGGGCTTCACCGCGCCACGCTATCTCGACGGGTTGCGGCTGCCGACCGACACCACGACCTTCGCGGTCCCGCGCATCGAGACCTATGGTCTCGAGCGCATCGAGGTCCTGAAGGGCCCGTCATCCGGCCTGTATGGACAATCCGATCCGGGCGGCCTGTTGAACCTGGTCAGCAAGCGGCCCACCGAGACGCCGCATTACGAGATCGAGGGATCGTTCGGCTCGTTCGATCGCTTCCAGGGCGCCTTCGATATCGGTGGTCCGGCCGACAAGGACGCCCGGTTCCTTTACCGCATCGTCGGCCTTGGCCGCGACAGCAACAGCCAGACCGACTTCGTTCAGGACAACAAGCTGTTCATCGCGCCGAGCTTCACCTGGCGCCCGACCTACGACACCAGCTTCACCGTGCTCTCGCAGTACCAGAAGGTCGACAACAAGGGTTACCAGCAATACGTCCCGGGACAGGTGTCCTTCCTGCCCAACCCCAACGGACATATTCCTTACAGCCGTTACCTCGGCGAGCCCGGGCTGGATGGCTATCATCTCGAGCAGTTCGCGGTCGGCTACGCGTTCGAGCATCGCTTCGACAACATCTTCCAGTTCCGGCAAAACCTCCGCTACACCCAGGTCAGCAACGACCTTGCATCGGTGCGGACCGAGGGCATGGTGACGGATCGTCTGGTCGCGCGCACCTACAACTACGTCAAGGCCAACGCCGCCAATGTCGCGCTCGACAATCAGCTGCAGGCGGATTTCGCCACCGGGCCGCTGGTCCACAAGGTGCTGGCCGGCGTCGACTACTTCGATCTGTGGGCGAACACGGACTATCGCACGACGCCGATTGCGCCGATCGATGCCTATAGTCCGGTCTACGGCACCGCCGTTCCGTCAGCCAGCTCGCTGGCGCCTTTCATTCTGCGCGACGACAGGCAGTCGCAGCTCGGCGCCTATCTGCAGGATCAGATCAAGCTCGATCGCTGGACGCTGACCATGAGCGGCCGCCAGGACTGGGTCAGCTCCGGCTTCACCAGCATGGCGTTCTATCCGCCGGCCGGCCATTATTCGCGCGATGACTCGGCGCAAACCGGTCGCATCGGCCTGAGCTACCTGTTCGATATCGGCCTGGCGCCCTATGTCAGCTACGGGACCTCGTTCACGCCCAACCTCGGCGCCGACAGCGCCGGCCGGTCGTTCAGGCCGACGACGGGCGAGGGCGCGGAAGTCGGCGTCAAGTTCAAGCCGAACGGCTCGAACTTCATGGTGACGGCGGCAGCGTTCGATATCCGTCAGCAGGACGTGCTGACGGCCGATCCGTTAAACCCGCTGTTCAACGTGCAGACCGATGCCGTGCGCGTCCGCGGCCTCGAGCTCGAGCTGAAGGGCAATCTCACGCGCGAGCTCGAGATCACGGCGGGATACACCCATCTCGACCCGCGGGTGACGACGAGCATTGCCGGCTATGCCGGCAAGTACATGATGAACACGGCGCAGGACCAGGTCGCGGTCTGGGGCAAGTATAGCTGGTATGACGGCGCGCTCGCGGGCCTTGGGCTCGGCCTCGGCGTGCGCTATGTCGGCGAGACCTACGGCGACAACTTCAATACCTTTGTCATTCCCTCCTATGCCTTGCTCGATGCGTCGGTCAGCTACGACTTCGCCTATCTGCGGCCGGACCTGAAGGGATGGAAGGCGCAGGTCAACGTGACCAACCTGACCGACCACTTCTACGTTGCATCCTGCCTGACCGGGCTTCCCTATTGCGGCCTCGGCAATGGCCGCACGGTACTGGGCACGATGAAGTACACCTTGAACTAGGTAACGAAATTGACTGCGACGACCAGATCCTTGCGGCGATGGGGCGCTGTCCATAAATGGACCAGCCTCATCTGCACGCTGTTCACGCTGCTGCTCTGCATCACCGGCCTGCCGCTGATCTTCCACGAGCAGATCGACGATCTCCTGCACAGCCAGGTCAAGCCGCCCGACGTGCCGCCAGGCACGCCGCCGGCCAATCTGGACCGTCTGCTCGGCAACGCGCTGGCGCAGGCGCCTGGAAAGGTGCCTCACTTCCTGATCTGGGATCGCGACGATCCGAGCGCGATGTTCGTCAGCGTCGGTCCGACCATCGATGCCGATCCGACCAACAATTTGCTGATCCGGATGGACACCCATACCGGCGCCTATCTCGATGCGCCCGATGTGACCGGCCGCTTCACCTACATCATGTTGAAGCTGCACACCGACATGTTCGCGGGCCTGCCCGGCAAGCTGTTCCTCGGATTGATGGGGATCCTGTTCTGCGTAGCGATCATCTCCGGCATCGTGGTCTATGCGCCGTCGATGCGGAAACTGCGTTTCGGCGCCTATCGCGCGCAACGGACCCGCGTCGTGCGCTGGCTCGACGTCCATAATCTCGCGGGCATCCTGCTCGTCGCCTGGACGCTGGTCGTCGGCTTCACCGGGGTCATCAACACCTGGGCCGATCTCGTGCTCAAGATGTGGCAGTTCGGCCAGCTCGCCGAAATGACCGCGCAGTACAAGGACCGGCCGGTGCCGTCGAAGCTGACCTCGCTGAATGCGGCGGTCGAAGTGGCCACCCATGCGGTGCCCGGCATGACGCCGAGCTTCGTCGCCTTCCCGGGAACCCTGTTCAGCAGCAAGAGCCACTACGCGGTGTTCCTGCACGGCGATACGCCGCTGACCTCGCGGCTGCTGAAGCCGGCGCTGATCGATGCGGAAACCGGCAAGCTGACCGACACAAGGGACATGCCCTGGTATGTGACGACCCTGTTCGTCTCGCAGCCGCTGCATTTCGGCGACTATGGCGGCATGCCGCTCAAGATCGTCTGGGCGCTGCTCGACATCCTGACCATCTTCATCCTCGTGACCGGCGTGTATCTGTGGATGCGTCGCCGCAAGGCGGGCGTGAGCCAGGAACGCGCGATCGCCAACGCCGACTCCCTCGACAACCCCGCATTATCGTCGTGACGTCAGCATGGTCTCGCATCGTTCATTGACCCAGATCTTCGCTGCCCCGCTCGTCATCGCGATCGTGAGCACGGTCGGATTGATCAGCGCGCTGGTTGGCGACGGCTGGTGGGATGCGGTCTCGTGGGCCGGGCTCGGCCTGCCTCTCCTGCTCTATCTGGTGTTCATCTGGCGGCGCCAGCCGAATTGATCGGGTTTGCCTGATCGCGCTTCGAACCGGCCGGGCAATCAGCAAAGCCGGTCCAATCGGAATATGCCGATCCCTGCGGTGTCTCATCCGCGGAGATGCGCAAGAAGCCGAACGAGCAATCGAATAAGCAGTCGCGGCCGCGCAGGTGTCTGGCGTGTGGCGTCGCGCCGGCATTGTAAGATGACAGGTCTTCACTCCGGGAGCCCCGCCATGCGTAGCGGGTTGACCAATGCATCCAGGTCGCCTTGTCGGCGATACGGAAGCAGCCTGGCCCAGCGGGCCAGGCTGAAATTGGGGTGGCCCGCCAGCAAGTCGCTTGAGATCAGGCGCGCTTCATCTTGCCGGCCGAGATTCCAAAGCGCCGCTATGAGTGTCGACTGCGCGGTCAGCCAGAACGGCCGCTGCCTCAGAACGCGGGAGGCTATATCGTGCGCCGCCGCGAAATCTCCGAGATGAAATCTTGCGCGCGCTTCGTCCACCATGGATTCGTTGCGCTCAATCGGACTGAGCCGTTGGGCGTGTTCCTCGTAGAGGACGGC
This sequence comes from Bradyrhizobium sp. USDA 4510, assembly GCF_054059095.1. Taxonomy (NCBI): domain Bacteria; kingdom Pseudomonadati; phylum Pseudomonadota; class Alphaproteobacteria; order Hyphomicrobiales; family Nitrobacteraceae; genus Bradyrhizobium; species Bradyrhizobium sp. USDA 4510. The sequence continues at coordinate 296,935 of NZ_JBSSBT010000001.1, forward strand.
TTTTCGGAAATTGCCGGCGTAGCCGTGGTACATGCCCGCCATGTGATGGGCGTCAGAGCTGCTGGGAGCGAGGCTGATCGCGGTTTCTCCTGCTGCCACAGCCTCATCATGACGGCGTTGATAGGTACGAACATAGCCGATCACCAGGTATGCTTCCCCGAAGCTGGGGTCGGCGGCGAGAGCCCGATCAGCGCAGCCCAGTGCGGCTTGATACGCTTCATTTTCATCCTTGATCCAACCGAAGCGCGCCTGGTCAGTCAGGGTCAGACCCAACAAGTAGAGCGCAGGCATAAACGAGCCGTTGATCTCCAGCGCCTGTTCAAAAAGCTTCCGGGCCTGTGCGTGAGTTTGCCTTGCGAAATTAACGTACAGGGCGCGCCCCTTTAAAACATACTCATAAGCCAGCGGACTGCCCGAGCGCTTTCTCCACACCCTCGCGCGTTCGCCGACCGTCAACTGGACCTCAAGCGCTTCGACGATCTCTTGCGTAATTCGGTCCTGGAGATCGAACACGTCGTCCAGGTCTCCGTCAAAGCGATCCGCCCAGAGATGACCGCCGTCTCGACCATCAATCAACTGCGCCGTCAACCTGATGCGATTGCCGATCTTTCGAACGCTCCCCTCCAGCAGATAACGAGCACCCAGGATCTGCCCGATTTCGCGAATGTCCCTGTTCTGCCCCTTGAACGCGAAGCTCGAGTTGCGAGCTATCACCATCAATTCCTGAATCTTTGACAGGGTCGTAAGGACGTCTTCCGCGATCCCATCCGCGAAATACTCCTGCTCGTTGTCTCCGCTCATGTTCTGAAACGGCAGCACCGCGATGGAGGGCTTTCCCGAAAACGGGCGCATGTGATGCGATTCGGCAGGAGCCGGATGGCGCTCAGGCGAAGGTCTGGCGCCAATCTTCATTCGCCAGGCGCGGATCGGTTCAGTGATGTTTTTCAGATTCTGTTGGCCCATGTCTTCGAAGGCTGCATCGACCTTGCCCCGGATCTGCCGGTAGGCGTCGTCGGACAGGCATATGCCGCCCGGGTCCGCGATGTTCTCCAGCCGCGCGGCGATGTTGACGCCGTCGCCGAAGATGTCGTCGTTGTCGATGATGATGTCGCCGACGTGAATGCCGATGCGAAATTCGATCCGCTGCTGTTGCGGTGCGGATGCGTTAAGCTCTGCCATCCTGCTCTGGACTTCTACAGAGCTGCGCACTGCATCGACGGCGCTGCCGAATTCGACAAGCATGCCGTCGCCGGTCGTTTTGACGATGCGGCCGCGATGAGCGGCGATCGTTGGATCAATGAGATTTTTTCTGGCCGCCTTGAGCCGCGCGAGCGTGCCTTCCTCGTCCGTTCCCATCAGGCGACTGTAGCCGGCGACATCTGCCGCCAGCACTGCTGCCAGTCGCCTTTCCACTCGCTCGGGCGCCACGGACTACCCTAACTTGGAAGTTCAACCCGGCCAATTAAAGCACGTCGAGCCGCCTTCGGGCTAGAGGCCACGCCCTGGCTGACCGTTAGTCGCTAGATCAGCGCTTCCATGCGTAGCGTCGCCTCGATCTCTCCGAGGATGCGCGCCAGCCGTTCGGCCCACGCCGTCTCGCCGGCCTGGTCGGAGATCAGGTCCTGGCGGATCTCGATGCCCGAGTTCATCAGGCCGCGTGCCTCGCCATGCACGGGGATCGTGTAGTCGGTCTCGTCGCTGACCGCATAGGGCTCGTTGTCGCCGACCACGAGATCGCCCTCGGCGCGCAGATGCTTCAGCAGCAGCGGCGGCAGCACCGTGTCGCGGTGGTAGAGCGTGCCGATGTGCCAGGGTCGCGCGATGCCGGCGTAGATCGGCGTGAAGCTGTGCAGCGACACCAGCAGCGTCGGCAGGCCCCGACGCGCGCGCGCGTCGATGATCTCGTCGATGCGTTTGTGATAGGGATCGAAGATCTGCGCGCGGCGCATCTCGGCGGCCTCGCGCGACAGGCCTTCATTGCCCGGTACCGTGGTGGCCTCGCTGATCAGCGGGATCGAACTTGCGACATGCGGCGGACGGTTGCAGTCGATCACGAGCCGCGAATAGCGCTGCGCGATCAAATGCGCGCCGAGCCGCTCCGAGAGCCGGGCTGCGACGCCGGCGATGCCGATGTCCCAGGCGATGTGCCGCACCAGCTCGTCTTCGGGCAGGCCGAGGTCGCCGAGCGGAGAGGGAATCAGCCTGCCGTAATGGTCGCAGGTGAACAGGAACGGCGAGCGGCCGCCGGCATTGTGTTCAAGAACCGGTGAAGCGTCGGTGCTCGCGAGCAGGAACGATGGACCGCCTCCGTAATTCAAGGCTTTTTTCCTCAACTTTGCCTATTCAGGCGGCATGCTGAACTGGAATCGGGCAGCTTTCTCTATAGATTATGCAGCCCGAAATCACGATGATTGTTTGAAGATGCCGCTGCTGACTATTCATCACAAGACCGTTTATCGCTACGCGCGCCCGGTGGCGTTCGGCGAACACCGCATCATGCTGCGCCCCCGGGACGGCCATGATCTGCGCGTGCTCGACAGCGCACTTGTGATCGATCCACAGCCGATGTCGCTGCGCTGGATCCACGATGTGTTCGGCAACAGCATGGCGATCGCCGCCTTCGACGAGCGCGCCGACACGCTGTCCTTCGTCTCGACCGCGACGGTGGAGCACAATCCGGCCGATACGTTCGCGCTGACGCCGGACGATCCCGCCTATTTCTATCCGTTCCTCTACGACGATGAGGAATTCCCCGATCTGCAGCAGTTCATCACGCCGCAATATGGCGACCCGAACGGCGAGCTGTCGGCCTGGGCGCGGCGCTTCCTCGATGTCGAGGCGCCGACGCCGACTTTCAAGATCCTGAGCGGCATGACCCACGGCATCCGCGAGGCGTTCAGCTATCGCAAGCGCTATGAGCAGGGCACCCAGCATCCGCTCGACACGCTGCGCACGCAGTCCGGCACCTGCCGCGACTATGCGCTGTTCATGATCGAGGCGCTGCGCCGGCTCGGCGTCGCCGCGCGCTTCGTCTCCGGCTATCTCGCGATGCCGCCTGGCAGCGCGCACGGCTATGTCGGCGGCGGCTCGACCCATGCCTGGGTGCAGGTCTATCTGCCGAGCGCGGGCTGGATCGAGTTCGATCCGACCAACGGCATCGTTGGCACGCGCGATCTGATCCGCGTCGCGGTGGCGCGCGACCCGCGCCAGGCGATCCCGCTGCACGGCGTCTATCTCGGCGCGGCGGACGCCTTTCTCGGCATGGATGTCGACATCAAGGTGGTCTCGGTCGGCGAGAACGCGGAGCAGGAGACGGCCTGACGATGCAGATCAAGGTCGGCTTCGAGATCACCTACACGGCGGCGCAGCCGACCCCGATGGTGATCATGCTGTCGATCCATCCGTCGCGCTACGCCGACATCGTCGGCACCGAGCGCCTTTCGACCGAACCGGACGTGCCGATCGGCCTCTATCGCGACAGCTTTGGCAATGTCTGCGGGCGGCTCGTTGCCCCCAGCGGTGGCGTCACCTTCCGCGGCAGCGCGCTGGTGCGCGATTCCGGACTGCCTGACATCGTCAATCCGGCTGGACAGCAGCTGCCGGTCGAGCAATTGCCGGACGACATGCTGCTCTATCTGATGCCGAGCCGCTATTGCGAGACCGACAAGCTGACCGATGTCGCCTGGTCGCTGTTCGGCAACACACCGCAGGGCTGGGCGCGGGTGCAGGCGATCACCGATTTCGTGCACCACCACGTGACGTTCGGCTATCAGCACGCCCATCACATGAAGTCGGCGCACGACGTCTATGAAAGCCGCGCCGGCGTCTGCCGCGACTTCGCGCATCTGGCGCTCACCTTCTGCCGCTGCATGGGCATTCCGGCACGCTACTGCACCGGCTATCTCGGCGACATCGGCGTGCCGCCGGACCCGGCGCCGATGGATTTCTCCGGCTGGTTCGAGGTCTATCTGTCGGGCCAGTGGTACACCTTCGATGCCCGCCACAACACGCCGCGGATCGGCCGCATCCTGATGGCGACCGGCCGCGACGCCGCCGACGTCGCCCTCACCACGAGCTTCGGCCGCATGACGCTGACGAAGTTCGTCGTGGTGACGGACGAGGTGGCGGCGGCCTAGCGTCCCCCGGGATTTTCTGTCATTCCGGGATGGTGCGTTGGCACCAGACCCGGAATCTCGAGATTCCGGGTCTGGTCCTTCGGACCATCCCGGAATGACAACTGAACCTATGACCTCCGATATTCTTTTCGTCTACGGCACGCTGATGCGCGGCTTTGACCATCCGATGGCGAAGCTGCTCGCGGGCAATGCCGAATTCCTCGGGCCGGCGCAGTGCCGCGGCCGGCTCTATCTGGTGAAGCATTATCCGGGCCTCGTGGTGTCGGACGATCCGGCCGACATCGTGCATGGTGAGCTGTTCCGCTTGCGGGAGCGTGAGGCCATGCTGCGTGAATTCGACATGTACGAAGCCTGCGGCGAAGGCTTTCCGCCGCCGACCGAATATGTCCGCGAGATGCTTGCCGTCACGCTCGCCGACGGCAGCGTGAGCGAGGCGTGGACCTATCTCTACAACTGGCCGGTCACCGAGCTGCCGCGGATCGCGTCAGGAAAATTCCTCGAGCATTAGCGCTCGGACGTACCGCATGTTTCGTCATGCCCGGGCTTGACCCGGGCATCCATCTCACTTCGCAATAGTCATTCTTTTGATGGATTGCCGGGTCACAGGCGAGCGGAAGCGACGCCGTCATTCTGACGGCTGTGCCGGCCACCACGAAAGAGAAGTCAATCCTCCCGCACCACGCGGATGTCGACCTCGCGCTCGACATAGCTCCATTCCTCGGTCGCGCGCAGCATGCCGACCAGTTCGTCGAACAAGGTGACGTGGTCGGGGGCGAATTCGAACCAGGTCAGGAAGTCGAAGGGCATGCCGAGGTCGCGCGAATGAAACAGCTGGCGGGCGATTGCGGGGAGGAATTTCAGGGTGCCTTCGATGTGGTGCGACTTGTCCTCGAAGATCTTGCGGCGCTCCTCCTGCGTGAGCTCCCACCACGCCGCGGATTTCCGGATCGGGATCAGCGCCGCGTGCGTTGCCTCGCTGCGGCCGAGCCCGGCCTGCACGGCCAAGAGCTTCTCGCGCTCCTCCTTCTCGGTGTAGCGCAGATGGCTGGCGACGCCGGCGAGCCGCCAGGAGGTCTGCGCCGGCAGCAGCGGCAGCGCGATCGATTCGCTCGCAACGATCGACAACGCCGCGACCTTCGGCAGCGTCTCGCCCTTCACCCGCGTGATGGACGTGACCTGCCAGCCGCCGCTCTGTCCGCCTCTGAATGTCGTGAACATGGCCTATCCAATCCCGGAAGGGGGGAGGGGGCAAGCTTGCCGCACAGGCTCTCCACCGTGGATTTGGGGGTAACCCGCTCGACGGAGCCGCGACGGGCCAGACCTGTGAATAGCCCGGAAAAGCCCCACATTGTTCGGCATGGCGGGCCGTGCCGCTATATGGCTAACCGGTTGTCCGCGATTCGCCGCCCGAGCCCAAATCCTGACTGATGCGTTTCACGCCCGAATTCCTCGATGAGCTGCGCGCCCGGCTTCCGGTCTCGGAAGTCGTGGGCAGGCGCGTCAAGCTCAAGAAGGCCGGCCGGGAGTGGAAGGGGCTGTCGCCGTTCCAGCAGGAAAAGACGCCGTCGTTCTTCGTCAACGACCAGAAGCAGGCCTGGTTCGACTTCTCGTCCGGGCTGAATGGCAACATCTTCGACTTCCTGATGAAGACCGAGGGCGTGACTTTCCCCGAGGCGGTGGAACGTCTCGCCGCGATGGCGGGTGTCCCGCTGCCGGCGGTGACGCCCGATGCCGCGCGACACGAGCAGCACCGCCGCACCCTGCACGACGTGATGGAACTGGCGACCAAGTTCTTCGCCGACACGCTGGCTTCGCGGGGCGGCGCCAAGGCGCGCGGCTATCTTGCCGACCGCGCCATCTCGCCGGCGACCCAGCTCCAGTTCCGGATGGGCTATGCGCCGCCGGATCGCTTCGCGCTGAAGGAGCATCTCGGCGCACTAGGTATCTCCACCGACGACATGGTAGAGGCCGGGCTTCTGGTGTCCGGCGAGGACAAGCCGGTGCCGTTCGATCGGTTCCGCGACCGCGTCATGTTCCCGATCACGGATGCCCGCGGCCGCGTCATCGCATTCGGCGGGCGTGCGCTGGAGAAGGACGTTCCGGCAAAGTACCTGAACTCGCCGGAAACCACGCTGTTTCACAAGGGCGACAATCTCTACAATCTGTTCACCGCGCGGCAGGCCGCGCATGACGGCGCACAACTGATCGTCGTCGAGGGCTATGTCGACGTCATTGCCATGGTCACGTCGGGCTTTCCCGGCGCCGTCGCGCCGCTCGGCACCGCGCTGACCGAGAACCAGCTCGGCCTGCTCTGGAAGATGGTCGACGAGCCGATCCTCTGCTTCGACGGCGACCGCGCCGGCCAGAAGGCGGCTTATCGTGCTGCCGACCTTGCATTGCCGCAGCTCAAGCCGGGCAAGAGCCTGCGGATTGCGCTGCTGCCGGAAGGGCAGGACCCCGACGATCTCGCCCGCTCCGGCGGCCGCGGCGCGATCGAGGACGTGATCTCGGCCGCGCGTCCGCTCGCCGAAATGATCTGGTCGCGCGAGATCGAGGGCGGCAATTTCGATACGCCCGAGCGCCGCGCCGCGCTGGAGGCGCGGATCGGCGAGCTCACCAATGGCATCCGCGACGAGGTGGTGCGCCGCTATTACCGGCAGGACCTGCAGGAGCGGCTGCAGCGCAATTTTGCGCCCGAGGGCGGCCGCGGCGGTTATGGCCGCGGCGGCTACGGAAGGGGCAATTTCGGCGGCGGCCGCGGCGGCGAATCACCCCGCCAGTTTGTCCCCCGGGGACCTGCCCAAAACGGCCGACAGGGAGGCCCGCAGGGCGGCCGGTTCGGTGTCACCCCCGGGATTTCACGGGGTCCCTATCAGGCCGCCAGCCCCCAATTGGCCAACAGCCCGATCATGCGCGGCCAGCGCAGCGCGATCTCGCGCCGCGAGGCCCTGATCCTGCAGTCGCTGATCAACCACCCCTGGCTGCTGCACGACCATCTCGAGGAGGTGGCGGCGCTGGAGCTCGCCCATCCCGAGGCCCACAAGCTCAGGGCCGCCATCATCGCCGCCTTTGCCCACGACCATCACCATTCCCCTGACGCCGAGGAGCAGGCCGAGAAGATGCGGGCCGACCTGGAAGCAGGCGGATTATCCCCTATTCTTCAAAGGGTTGAGCGGGCGATCACAACCCAGGCGGTGTGGGGTGCGCAGATCGGCGCGGCGCGCGAGGATGTTTTATCAACCTGGCGTCAACTCGTTGCCTTGCATCAGAAAACCCACGCCTTACTTAGGGAAAGAAAAGATGCGGAAGCGGCTTTGGCTGAAGACTCCAGCGAGGCCAATCTGGCATGGTTGCAGGATATCCAGGCCCGGATGGCAGAAGCCGACGGGACCGAAGCCCTGATTGAAGGGTTCGGCGAATTATCGGGCCGGTTCCAGCGTAATGTCTGATAACAAAAATGCTGCGGACGGCGCTGGCCGCACCCGCGAAAAGACTCGCCAAATCCATGGTTTGGCTGCAAAAACAGGGTTAAGCGAAACTTAATAGCTACCGTAGCATTTTCAGGCGAAGTGGTTCCCGGTTCGCCATCAGAAAATGCGTCAGATATGAATCTGTCGCGTCTTCCGATCGTAAAACCGGTATCCACTTTTACGGAAGACGCGACGGGCTATTGCAGATTGGAAACCGTCGAGACGGATGACAGGGGTGGCGAGATATTGCGCCGCCCTTTGTGCGTCGAGAGAGTAAATCTAGATTTCGTGCGGATGCGCGTGCGTGGCGCCATTTTGCATGACCGCGTTTCGGGAGCTTAGTGAATGGCCACCAAGGCAAAGACGCTGCAGGTTAAGGACAAGGAAAAAGACGACAAGGCAGCGGATGCTCCTGAGAAGGATGCCGCTGACGCGCCGTCGCCGTTGCTCGACCTGTCGGATGCCGCGGTGAAGAAGATGATCAAGCAGGCCAAGAAGCGCGGCTTCGTGACCTTCGATCAGCTCAACGAAGTGCTGCCCTCCGATACGACGTCGCCCGAACAGATCGAAGACATCATGTCGATGCTGTCAGACATGGGCATCAACGTCACCGAGGCCGACGACAGCGAAGGCGAGGACGAGAAGGACGACGGCGACGACGAGACCGATAACGAGCTCGTCGAGGTCACGCAGAAGGCCGTCACCGAGGTCAAGAAGTCGGAGCCCGGCGAGCGCACCGACGATCCCGTGCGCATGTATCTGCGCGAGATGGGCACCGTCGAGCTGCTCTCCCGCGAAGGCGAAATCGCGATTGCAAAACGCATCGAGGCCGGCCGCGAGGCGATGATCGCGGGCCTCTGCGAAAGCCCGCTGACCTTCCAGGCCATCATCATCTGGCGCGACGAGCTCAACGAAGGAAAGATCTTCCTCCGCGACATCATCGATCTCGAAGCCACCTATGCCGGCCCCGAGTCCAAGGGCGGCATCAATCCGAACCTGATCGGCAACAACGGCGCCGAGGGTGCCGCCGCTGAGGGCAATGGCGGCGACGCGCAGGCCGGTGCGCCGGCCCATGTCGCGCCGCCGGCAGCGCCGCCGTCGCCGACCCCGTTCCGCGCCGCGCCCGCCGGTGGCGAAGCCGCCACCGAGGAGAAGGATCCCGCCGAGGCCGCCGCCGAAGGCGACATGGACGACGACGAGTTCGAGAACCAGATGTCGCTCGCCGCCATCGAGGCCGAGCTGAAGCCGAAGGTGGTCGAGACCTTCGACAAGATCGCATCCGAGTACAAGAAGCTGCGCCGCCTGCAGGAGCAGGACATCGCCAACCAGCTGCAGAGCGAGTCGCTGTCGCCCTCGCAGGAGCGCAAGTACAAGAAGCTGAAGGACGAGATCATCGTCGAGGTGAAGTCGCTGCGCCTCAACCAGGCCCGCATCGATTCGCTGGTCGAGCAGCTCTACGACATCAACAAGAAGCTGGTCTCGTTCGAGGGCCGCCTGCTGCGCCTCGGCGACAGCCACGGCGTCGCGCGCGAGGACTTCCTGCGCAACTACCAGGGCTCCGAGCTCGATCCGCGCTGGCTCAACCGCGTCTCCAAGCTGTCGGCCAAGGGCTGGAAGAACTTCGTCCATCACGAGAAGGACCGCATCAAGGACCTGCGTCACGAGATCCAGTCGCTTGCGGCGCTCACCGGGCTCGAGATCGGCGAATTCCGGAAGATCGTGCACGGCGTGCAGAAGGGCGAGCGCGAGGCCCGTCAGGCCAAGAAGGAGATGGTGGAAGCCAACCTCCGTCTCGTGATCTCGATCGCCAAGAAGTACACCAACCGCGGCCTGCAGTTCCTCGACCTGATCCAGGAAGGCAATATCGGCCTGATGAAGGCGGTCGATAAGTTCGAATATCGCCGCGGCTACAAGTTCTCAACCTACGCCACCTGGTGGATCCGGCAGGCGATCACCCGTTCGATCGCCGACCAGGCCCGCACCATCCGCATCCCCGTGCACATGATCGAGACGATCAACAAGATCGTCCGCACCTCGCGCCAGATGCTGAACGAGATCGGCCGCGAGCCGACCCCGGAAGAGCTCGCCGAGAAGCTCGGCATGCCGCTCGAGAAGGTGCGCAAGGTCCTCAAGATCGCCAAGGAGCCGCTGTCGCTCGAAACGCCTGTGGGCGATGAAGAGGATTCGCATCTCGGCGATTTCATCGAGGACAAGAACGCGATCCTGCCGATCGACGCTGCGATCCAGTCCAACCTGCGCGAGACCACGACGCGCGTGCTGGCCTCGCTCACCCCGCGCGAGGAGCGCGTGCTGCGCATGCGCTTCGGCATCGGCATGAACACCGACCACACGCTGGAAGAAGTCGGCCAGCAGTTCTCGGTCACCCGCGAGCGCATCCGCCAGATCGAGGCCAAGGCGCTGCGCAAGCTGAAGCACCCGTCGCGGTCGCGGAAGCTGCGGAGCTTCCTGGACAACTAATATTTCCGATTGTCATTGCCGGACTCGACCCGGCAATCCATCGAAACAACAACGGCGGGCCTGGGCCCGCCGTTTTCATTTTGATCCGTCTCCGACGTCATCGCGAGGAGATTGCTTCGCTGCGCTCGCAATGACGTGGATAGAGTTGTGTGGCCGCCGCTACTTCTTCTTGGCGCCGACGCGCTCGATGGACTTGATCTCGAGTGGCGGGCGGCCGCCCTTTTCGGCGATCTCGCGGTCCTGCTCGCGCAGGAAGGCGCGCACCGGCTCGTCGCCGTCGAGCCCGCCAATGAGCTCCGACGGCACGCGGCGGTTGGAGCGCTGCGAGCCGTCTTCATAGAAGACGTTGAAGAAGGCGAATTCGCCTTTGGGATTGGTCCCGGGTTTTTTCGGCATGCGCGGCTTGTCCTCGATCGGGGCGCCGCTGTCAAAGCAAATCGCCTGCGTCAGCGCGCCGGTCTGCCCTGCGCGATGGGGTTGCGTGCGGCCCTTGCGCAACGTCGGGCGCAGTTCGGCCCGGCATGCGCTCGCGGTGCCCGTCCGGTCACATCAACGACATATACGGCTCAGCCCTCGAACAGCACGAACGCCGCCCACACGCTGGCGTCGCCCGCGCCCGCGACCTTGCCGTCGCGCGCATCGCGCCTCGTCTGGCGCAGCGCATCGGAATAGGTCAGGCCCTCCGCGAGGTGCTCGTAGAACCGCACAGTGAAGTTCGCGGTGCCCTGGTCGGCGACCGGCCACAGCGTCAGCAGCGCGCGCCGCGCGCCGGCGATGCCGAGCGCGGTCGGCAGGCCGCGCAGGCCGCTGACGAAGCTCTCGTCGCCGCGGCCGGTCTCGCAGGCCGACAGCACCAGCAAGTCGAGACCGGACAGGTCCCAGTCCATCAATTCGAAGCCATAGAGATAGCCGTCGTTCTCGTCGCGCAGCGGAAATCGGCTGTCGCCGGCGCCCGACAGCACGATGCCGCTCTGCCAGAGCGTATCGAGGCCGGAGGCCGTGCTGTCGCGATAGAAGCCGTGCGTCGCCAGATGCGCGATGCGCCTTGCCGATCGCCGCGCGCAGCGTGCCTTCGCTGACGCCGCGCCCGGTCAGCATCTCGACCGGCGCGCCGCGCGCGCGGGCGAGTTTGGCGATCGCCTCGATCTCGGTCCGGGTCGCGGGCAGCGGCATCGGCCCCGGCTCGCCGTATTCGATGCCGCCGGCGAGCAGCATCGCGCCCCGCTGATCGAGCGTCTCGCGCGCATGGATCGCGATCAGCGCATCGGGGCTGGTCAGCATCCGGATCGTGAACTTGTCCTCCAGCAGGCCGCCGCCACTGCCAGGCAGCAGCGCGAACGGCACGGCGAACAGGAAGCCGTCAGGCACGACATAGAGCGTGGTCTTGTCCTTCAGCAGCGGCTCCAGCGGCGCGAACAGCCGCGCCCGGAGGTTCTGGAAGCGGCCCTTGACGTCGGGCGCGTGCGTGTCGGGATCCGGCGCAGCGGCCCGCGTCGCGCGCAGCCGCGCGATCTCGGTGCGCACGCCGGTGTCGACCATCCGGCCGGGATCGCCGAGATCGACCACGCGCGGCTCGCTCGTTGCGGTCTCGACGATGGCGTAGAGCACGGTCGCCGCCAACGGGTCTTTCGCCTGGCGATCCGCCTTCCATTGCCGGGTGATGAAATAGTTGACGACGGCTTCCCGCGCCGCGAGCAGCTGTGACGGGCGGATCGGGTCTTGCGGCAGCTTCATGCCGATCGCATCGAGCCGCTTCTGCAGCGCCTTCTCGGCGGCGTCCTGCCGCCCCCACACCGACCTCGCCCAGTCGTCGATATTGCCCGACGAGAACAGCTCCTGCTTCTCGCCGTTGAGCCGGAGCGCCGTCCGCAGCAGCGTCGCGGTCTCCTCGTCCTTGCCGGCGACCTCTGTCTCGAGCTGGCGCAGCGCCGTGGCGTCGGCGCCGCCGAGCGTCTTCCAGCGCAGCACGCCGGCGGCAAAGGCCGGCTGCGCCACGGCGGAGCCGGCGCCGGTGGCGAAGCGGCCGAACGCGAACAAGAGATGGTCGGCATGGGCGCGGATCGCTTCGGCGACGGCGCGATCGCCCGATGTGCCGACCTCGCGCTTCATCCAGTCGAACATCTCGCGGTCAAGCGCGGCGAAGGCCTGCACCGCGCGGCTCGGATCATCAGCGATCAGGGCGGTCGCGATGCCGAGCTTGATCTCGAAGCTGATCGGATGCTGCGCGGTGAAGGCGCGGGTCGAGATCGCCAGCGCGGTCTCGCGCAGCCGCATCCCCTTGTCCCGCTCGCGGCGCTGCTCGCGTTGGCCGGCAGCCAGCACCGCGGATTTGATGCGCAGGAAATCCGCATAATTCGCCTCATTGGCGACGATCGCCTCCAGCCGCCCCAGATCGGCCGGCGCGATCGCGGCATCGCCGGCGGCGAGCATGTCGGTGTAGAACAGCCAGCCGTCGGCCTGTCCGGCAAAGCTCGGATCCTTCGGCGCCATCGCGGCCGCGATCGCGCGGTGGCGGCGGAAATAGCGGCGGGCGTCGTCGAAGCGGCCGAGATTGAGGAAGTCCTGGCCGGCATTGTTGACCGTCACCAGCGTGTTGAGATGGTTCTCTCCATAATGTCGGGCGCGCTTCTCGGTCGCGAACAGATCGAGCTCGAGCGCCTTCGCCGGCGCGCCGATCTCGCGCAGCATGTCGGCATAATTGTTGGCGAGCTTCCAGGTGGTGCGATGGTCGGGCCCCAGCGCCTTCTCCGCACGCTCGAAATTGTGCCGGCCCAAATTGGTCGCCGACGCCGCCGAGCCGTTGGCGGACAGCGCGACCGCGAGCTTGTCGCTCGCGATCAGCGATTCCTCGGAGCCTTCGCCCCAATAGGCGTTGAACGCCGCGATCGCCTTCATGTAGAGCGGAACGGCTTCGGCGATCCTGGCGTGGTCGGACAGCAGGATCGCGTACATCAGCAGCACGTCGGCATTGCCGGGCGGCCGTTGCGCCGCCGCCTTGCTCTGGAACGCGCGCACGAACAGTTTTTCGGCGAGATCGTCGCGCTTGACCGCGCGCAGCGTCGCGGTCGCGTCGAAATAATGCTCCATGACGAACTGGCCGTCGTCGAGCTTGTCGGCGGCATCCAGTGCTGCAAGCAGCTGTGCATAGCCCGCGTCGAACTTGCCGCCGCGCGTCAGCGCGATGGCGTTCTTCATTTGCGCGGCGATCGCCTGCGTGCTGCCGGCGCCTTGCGCCGGCGCGCGCTTGGCGGGGGCGTTCTGCGCGGCGGCGGTGTCGATCGCTGCGCTCAAGAAAGCGCCGAGCGCGAGCACGACACCGATCGATGCGGCAGCCCTGCGCGCGCGTGCGAAACCCAGGGGGAAGCCCAAGGCGATCGTCATCGGCAGCACATCCTCATCCCCAAACGCGTCATCGGATGGCATCCCCAAATGACGGCGGCGTTGCAGCCGGCGTGCCTGGCTTTAGCGGCGCGGCTTTGCATGAACTAGACAGCGCAACCGGCCGCCTGCCGGCGGAAGCAGCTTGTCCGGCCTGTGCTTCTTGGTCGCGGCCGGCGGCTTCGGCGTTCATGCGTCGCATCCTCAAATGCTGCCGTGCGGTGCGTCGCTCGCCCGGGCACCGCCGCTTGCATGCCACCGGCAGTCAAGCCAACGGACGATGTTACCGCCGGCCCGCCGTTCGCGCAGAGGCGAGGGCAGAGGTGAGGGAATGGCTGGCGGTGGAGCCTCGCGCGCCAGCGCACTTTTCCGGCAGCGGTCTTTCGTATCGTCGCGCAAACGAACGACGGCCGAAAGCCGAGCTTTTTCTGACCATCGTCACTTGCGTCATGCCGTCCGATTCGCGTATGAGGCGCATCCTTCTATTTCTACAACCTCTCCTTCGAGAATCGATCGCCGATGTCCAACGCCACAATCGACGCCAACAAGGCGCTCGTGCTCGCGCATTACGACGCCGTGACCAACCGCCACGATCCCGAGGCGATCCGGGCGCAGCTGGCGCCCGACTTCTTCGACCATGCGGTGGGCAAGCGGCTGAGCGCCGAGGACGTGATCGCGCATTCGGCCGCGATGCACGAGACCTTCGCCGACCTGTCGGCGGTGGCGGAATGCCTGGTGGCCGAGCGCGACATCGTCGCCGGCCGCTTCGTCTGGCGTGGCCGGCACCGCAGCCCGTGGCGCGGCATTCAGCCAACCGGCCGCCACGTCGAATTCCGCGGCATGACGTTCTGGCGGATTCAGGACGGCAGGATTTCCGAGCGCTGGGCGGAGATCGATTTTGTGGACCTGGAGCGCCAGCTCAGGGATTGAGCTTCGGCTACGTGCCGATCGGTTGATGGATGCGCCGTGGTCATTCACCGTGCGAACATGGATAGAGGCGCGTAGCTGCCCGTCGAGGATGGAGTGTCGTGCCGACGCTTTGACTGCCTCGTTTGCTCCATGGCATGATCGGCCAATCGAAGCAGGGGGATTCTTGCATGCTCAGGTGTCGTTTGGCGGTTGTGTTCGGCGCCTTGCTGCTTGCCACCCCCTCCTACGCCGCGCGCTGCGGCGGCAGTTTTCCGACCTTCGTCCAGTCGTTCTCGCAGGAGGCGGCGAGTGCCGGCATCCAGCAGGACGTGATCTCCGCGGCGCTCGGCGGCGTGCAGCAGGATGGCGGGGTGCTCGCCTTCGACCGCCGGCAGCGCTACACCTTCAACAAGACCTTCGAGCAGTATGTCGCAACCCGGGTCGGGCCCGGGCGCATCAATGGCGGCCGCGCGATGCTGCAGCGGCACGCCGCGCTGCTTTCGAAGATCGAGCAGCAGTATGGCGTGCCGCGCCAGATCCTGGTCGCGATCTGGGGGCTCGAGACCGATTTCGGCAAGGGCGACATGGGCAAGCTGCCGGTGTTCCGCGTGCTCGCGACGCTGGCGCATGATTGCCGCCGCACCGACCTGTTCCAGGGCGAGCTGCTCGCCGCGCTCAAGATCGTGCAGCGCGGCGATCTCCGTCTCAACGACATGATCGGCGCCTATGCCGGCGAGATCGGCCAGACGCAATTCTTGCCGTCGTCCTACATCAAGTATGGCGTCGATTTCGACGGCGACGGCCATGTCGACCTGCGCCACTCGGTCGCGGACGTGCTGGCCTCGACCGCGAACCTCCTGCACACCAGTGGCTTCAAGATGGGCGCGCCCTATGGCGAGGGCACCGCGAATTTCGAGGCGATGCGCGAGTGGAACAGGGCGGTGATCTATCGCAAGACCATCGGGTATTTTGCCGATCAGCTCGTGGGGCGGTGAGGGCGCGGCGGCCTTGTCCGTCATTGCGAGCGGAGCGAAGCAATCCATCTTTCGGCACATGCGGGGCGATGGACTGCTTCGTCGCTTCAGCGCAAAATTGCTTCGCAAATTTGTCGCCGAGCTCCTCGCAATGACGATCGTTTCCATCGGGCCGCATCACGCATGGAAAAATGGATTCCGGGTTCAGCCCTGCGGGCTGCCCTCAGATGCGCAATTGCGCATCGGGGAATGACGGTTGAGAATTCTGGTGTCTCCATGGAAACCATCGGCAGCCAAAAAATCTGGTCGTTCTTCGACCGCCGCGGATGCCAGGTCGCGAAGAACTCGGCGGTGCGGGAGGGGCCGGGCCATCGCGTCGGCTCCTATCTCGAGCTCGCCACCAAGATCGCCGAGCTGCAATTCCTCAACCGCGATCATGTGCTGCTGTTTCGCGGCCAGGGCGCCGACTACAGGAACATCAAGCGCAACTCGTCGCTGAAGCCGACGCTGTTTCGCGGCGGCCGCGGCAATCCCGATCAAGCGACGCTGGTCGGGCGGTTCGATGCGCTGCAACGCGCCGAGCGGATCCTGATCGCCGAATACGCCAGGGAAAAGCTGCTCGGGCTCGAGCGGTTGAAGCGGCATCGCATCCTGCGCTGGTCGATCCTGCAGCATTACGAGGTCTGCACCACGCCGCTGCTCGACGTCACCCATTCGATCCGGATTGCCGCCTCCTTTGCCTCGCTGGCGGAGACCGGCACCGCCTTCCTCTATGTGCTCGGCGTGCCGAATCTGAGCGGCGCGATCACCGCGAGCGCCGAGGCCGGCCTGCAGATCGTGCGCCTCGCCAGCGTCTGCCCGCCGTCGGCGGTGCGGCCGCACATCCAGGAGGGCTATCTGCTCGGCGAGTATCCGGAGATGTCCGGCACCGAGCAGAAGGAAAACTACTTTCCCTACGAGATGGATTTCGGCCGGCGGCTGGTCGCCAAATTCTCGTTCGCGCCGGCGTCGTTCTGGAAGAATGATAATTTTCCGCAGGTGGCGAGGAGCGCGCTCTATCCCTCGGAGCGGAGCGATCCGCTGTTCCGGCTGGCGCTCGGGGTGAAGAAGCAGCTGGGCGGGTAATCTCGTGTCGCGATGACGCGCAGGCGTGACTCGCAGGCATGGTATGACCCGCGGGCCGTGCAACATCCCCGGTGTCGTCCCGGGCTTGACCCGGGACCCATAACCACAAATGTCCGTGTTGCACGACGCTGTGGCCCCCGGCGTGCCTCACCAACCCAATCCTGTGGTTATGGGTCCGGCTTTCGCCGGGACGACGGCGGTGCGCGGGTTACTCCGCGCTATCGTGCTACTGGCTCGCACTCGCGGCATCGCGCGCGATCCGCCGCGCCGCCGTCTTCTCCATCATCCGTTGCATCGTTTTCCAGTAGGTCGCCGGGCGGAAGCGTTGCAGCAGGTCCATGAAGTATGCGTCCTTGCCGATCAGGATGCGCGGCTGGTTCTTCTCGATGCCGGCGATGATGCGCTGCGCGGCCGCGGTCGGCGTGGTCCTGGCCAGTGCGTCGAAGCGCTCGATCGATTCGGCGCGGCGGGCATTGTCGGTGACGCCGGTGCCGGCGCGCGAGTTGCGCGCGATGCTGGTGGCAACGCCGCCCGGATGCACCACGGACAGACGCACCGGGCTGTTCGCCACCGCAAGCTCGTGGCGCAGGCTTTCCGAGAAGCCGCGCACCGCGAACTTGGCCGCGCAATAGGCGCTCTGGCCGGGCGGGGCGATGATGCCGAAGATCGACGAGATGTTGACGATATGCGCCTCGCGCCGCCGCGAAAGCTGCGGCAGGAAGGCGCGGGTGCCGTGCACCACGCCCCAGAAATTGATGTTGAACAGCCACTCCATCTGCGCCTGATCGAACTCGCCGAACTCGCCGAGCAGCGCGACGCCGGCATTGTTGACGACGATGTTGAGCGAGGGGTGCGCTGTAACGGCGGCCTCCGCGAACGCCGTGATCTGGTCCGGCTCGCTGACATCGAGCCGATGCACGGTGACCTTGCGCGGGCTCGCTTTCGCGATCTCCGCGGCGGCGGCCTGCAGGCCGGCCTCGTCGCGGTCGGCGATCGCCAGATCGCAGCCGCGCAGCGCCAGTTCATGCGCGAGCGCGCGGCCGATGCCGCTGGCGGCTCCGGTCACGGCAGCGGCGGATCCAGGGATCGCGGTCATGTCGGGTGAGCTCCATCTCAACGGGGGTGGTGGTTGCCAAGCGAGGAACACGGCATTTCCACGCTTTTCTCAAATTGGAACTGAACCATCCAGTGATTTTGGGCATTTAATCTATGTTACGCGCTCGAAGCGAAGCATTCAAACCAAGGGAGCCACACCCATGGGACAGTCAAAGCCCTACCGTGCGAAGGCCCTGGTGGTTGAGGACGACCCGATGCAGCGCGAGATGATCGGGCTGCTGCTGGAGGAGAGCGAGTTCGACGTCATCGCCTGCGAGAGCGCCGAGGCCGCCGAGCTGGTGCTGCAGGGCAACGGCGACAACGTCGTGCTGATGATGACCGACGTCGAATTGGCCGGAAACATGACCGGCATCGAGCTCGCTTATGCCGCGAAGAAGTACAGACCCGATCTCGACGTGATCGTCACCTCGGGCAAGCCGCTGCGGCAGCGCCTGCCCGAAGGCGCCTTGTTCTGGGCCAAGCCCTGGGCGCCGCTGGACGTGATCCGGGTCGCCGAGATGAAGGCGTCGGAGCTTTCGCATCGCGGATGGCGCAGGTCGTCATAACGGGGTGTCGACGCTGGCGCCGGGCGGAGGCCGGCAGCCGCTTCCGCCGTCCCCGTCGCCGTGATATTGGCGGACGATGTCCCGTCCGCCTGTCCCGCCCGCCGAGGATTTGAAGTGACCTGGTCCTTTCTGCTGACGTCGCTGATCGTGGTGGCCTCGCCCGGCACCGGCGTGCTCTATACGCTGGCGGTGGCGCTGACCCGGGGAGCGCGGGCGAGCGTCGCGGCGGCGTTCGGCTGCACGCTCGGGATCGTGCCGCAGATGATCGCGGCGATGCTCGGGCTCGCCGCCATCCTGCACACCAGCGCCGTGGCGTTCGCGGCGCTGAAATGGGGCGGCGTCGTCTATCTGCTCTACATGGCCTGGCAGGCGCTGCGCGAGCGCGGCGCGCTTGCCGTCGACACCGAGATCAAGCCGCGCTCGCGCCGGCGGGTGATCGTGACCGCGATCCTGATCAACATCCTCAATCCAAAGCTGTCGATCTTCTTCCTGGCCTTCCTGCCGCAGTTCATCGCGGTCGACGAGCCGCACCCGCTGGCGCGGATGGTCGAGCTCAGCGGTGTCTTCATGGCGATGACCTTTGCGGTGTTCGCGGTCTACGGGCTGTTCGCCGCCTCGGTGCGCGACCGCGTCATCACCCGGCCGAAGGTGATGGCCTGGCTGCGGCGAAGCTTTGCCGCGGGCTTTGCCCTGCTCGGCGCCAGGCTCGCCTTGGCGGAGCGCTGACGTCGCGGCCGTCACGCCCGGACGCAGGCAATAAAAAAGCAGGCGTTGCGCCTGCTGCCTTGCGCCCCGTCAGTTCGGGGCCGATCGATGTAGGGTGGTGAATTCGAGGTTGACGTCGCTGCGACCGGTTGTCCCGGTCCGGGTGCCCGGGCAGGGCAAGAGCCGCTACCCGGGCTGGAATTCGTTACTTCTTGGCGGCCTTCTTCTTGGTGGCCTTTTTCGCCTTCGCCTTCTTCGCCTTCTTCGCTTTCTTAGCCATAGTATCCTCTCAGGGTTTCATGGATTGAACGCGACTCCGAGGCATGCTTGGCGGAGGGCCAGCCTCGCAACATCCTCGATATCAAACTCAGCAGATTCGGAGGCTGCTGCCGCGTGCTGTCACGGCGTCGTCATCGTGTTATCCACAACTGTTACGCGTTTTCGCCAGCTTTTTCGCAAAGCGTTGCGCATGTCGCGCGTCGCGGCGTCGGCGCATCCGTCATGCTTAACGATGCGCAAACGGCGGATGCGCAGATCTTCATCAATTCAAAACCACGGCGCGGATTGGCACGTTGTGGGTGACGCTCCGTTAAGCGGCGCGGCCGCATGCTGTTCCGTAAGACAACGGGGATTGTCATTTGAGGAAGCGCCCCGGGGGCATGATCCGGACAAGTGCGAAGCGGTTTTCCGAAAAGATCATGCCAAAACAAGAATCTAACGCGCGATGATGATTCAGCCTGATCTCATCGCGCTTTAGCGGCAGACGGTCATTTCAGGAGAGGCGAGGCCGATACGGCTCTCGAACAGGGGCGATGTTGAGCGTTCCGACGCTTTGGACGGTATTCATTATCAATTTTCTCGCGCTCGGGCTGATCTGGGCCTATGTCGCGCGCAGCTATCCTGCTTTCGGCGCGGCGCGGTTCTGGACCGCGTCGGCCCTCGTCGCCTCCGCCGGGGCCAGCTGCGCGATGCTTCGCGTGATGCTGACGGACTCGCTGCTGCCGCTGCTTGCGGCCGGGACCTTGATGGTGTTCGCCGCCGGCCTTGCCGCGATGGGCATCGAGCGGTTCTACGACAAGCCTGCGACCTGGCGCGCCACCCTGCTGACCACGGCGCTGGCCTTCGCCGGTCTCGGCACCTTCATCTTCGCCTATGACAGCATGCCGATGCGCATCCTGGTCTACACCATTGCCCAGGTCACGCCGTTCGCGCTGACGCTGAAGCTGTTGCTATCGTCCGAGAACGGCCGCGTCAGCCCCGGTGCCCGGCTCGCCGGCATCGTCGCCTCCGTGCTGATCGGCATCTATGCGCTGCGTGCCGTCGGCGCGCTGCTGCAGCCCGGCGAGTTCTCCTTCCTCCGCTTCTCTGCGGGGCAGTCGCTGGTGATCCTGCTGATGGTGTTCCTGTCGATGGCGCTCAATTTCGGCTTCCTGCTGATGGCGATCGACCGGCTGCGCAACGAGGTCGCCGACCTCGCGCTGCTCGACGATCTCACCGGCGTCGGCAACCGCCGCCATCTCTTGCAGCGGCTGACCGAGGAATGCGCGCGCTCCGACCGCAACGGCGAGGCGTTCGCGCTGCTGGTGATCGACCTCGACGGCTTCAAGGGCATCAACGACACCCATGGCCACGCCGCCGGCGACGCCTGCCTGCAGCATTTCACGCTGATGGCGCAGACGCGGCTCCGCCCGGGCGACATGCTGGCCCGCACCGGCGGCGACGAGTTCTGCATCGTGTTGCCGTCCTCGACGCTGCGCGAAGGCGCGATGATCGCGCGCCGCGTGCTCGAGGTCTGCCGCGCCGATGCCGAGCAGTGCACCGGCAGGGACATTCCGATCGCGGTCTCGATCGGCGTCGCGCAATGGACCCGCGAGATCGGCCTGCATCCCGATCGCCTGGTCGCCGCCGCCGACCACGCGCTCTACGACGCCAAGAAGGGCGGCAAGAACGGCTACGCGACCTACGAGCCGAAGCCGGCGCCCGAGACGGTCGAGGCGAGCCTGCGCAAGCGCGCCTGAGCGTGCTAACGAGAGACGACACCGGATCTCCGTGATGATGCCTCGCCTGCTCACCGCACTTCTTGTGCTTGTCCTGTTCGCTGCCGCATCGGCCGAAACGCCCGATCTCGCGGCCATCGCGCGATCGCAAGGCACGCCCGAGATTCCCGGCTTGAAGATGGTCTGGCTGGCGCCCTGGGGCGACGTCGCCAAATCGCATCCCTGGCGCAATATCATCGTGCACCAGACCGAGGGGCCGCAGGGCTCGGCGCGATACGGCGCCGAGGCGCAGCACAAGAACCCGACCCGGCGCGGCGTCATGATCTGGGTCGAAACCGACGGCACGGTCTATTGGGCGGTCGCCGACAGCCTCGTTCCGACCCACACAGACGGCGCCGATCGCAACGACAACAAATACATCGACAACAGCAAGACCTATCACCAGGTGAACAAGGACACGTCGATCGGCGTCGAGTTCTCCGGCAATTATCCCGACGTCACGACGGGCCCGACCGACGCACAGGTCGCGGCCTGGCGGGTGCTGGTGAAGCTGCTGCGCGCGCGTTACGGCATCCCGCCGGAGCGCGTCTACGCCCACAACTGGATCGACTTCAAGGATGCCCGCTACTGCGAGGGCTGCGCGCTCGCCACCATGGCGCGGCAGTGGGGCGAGTAGGGCGGGTACTCATCAAAATCCCGGACGCCTGCGTTCGGGGACGAAGCGGCAACCGGACCGGACCTCGCCGATATCGCCTTCTGAGCCCCTAGCCGACATAGCCAAGAGCGCCTGTTTTGTCCGCTTCGTGGGATGGGTGGAGCGAAGCGATACCCATCAAGCTTGTGCTGCGCGTTCGGATGATGGGTATCGCTGCGCTCCACCTATCCTACGGACTGGCCAGGGCAGCCTTGACCCATCGCGGACATTTCCTCGTCTTCATCCATTGATCTGGATCAATGCGTCCCCTCACGTTCGCGTTGGCATCGTTCGTTCTGCCAATCCATACGGAGGGTACTATGGAAAGCGCATGCAGGTATCCCTTAGCGTTGATCGTCTTTGCGTTGGCACCGTCTGCTTTCGCCGCCGAGCTCCCAAAAGAAGGCAACTTCGATTACACGGCGTGCTGGTCGGGCACGAGCAACACTATCTCATTTTCCAAGACCCACATCGCGCGAAGCTATGAGCATACCGGCTCTATCCGAAGCAATCCTCCGGGTGGGCTTTTCGACAAAGATACATTCCGGTGCGTAGGGGTTAGTGCATCTCTTGGTGGGAAGATTACTGGCACCACGGTCTGCGAGTCCATTGACCGAGACGGTGATAAGCGACTTTCGTACTTCTCGACGTCAGAAGGAAAGGTAACCAGAGAAACAGTCGCGGGGACTGGGAAGTACGACGGCATGGTCATGACCGCAACGATACAACCCTTAGGGCCTTTCCCGGTCATCAAAGAGGGAACCTTTCAAGACTGCAATCACCAGACTGGTACCTATACGTTGAAGTGATGTTGCATCTTTGCGCGAGGGCCGCCTTTGGGCGGCCCTTGCTTTGCCCGAACCGGCGATCGAATGTGGACGATGGGTGTTGCAGCACAGGGGCTGGCGTTAACGACGCTTGGCGATTTCCAGCCTGGGCGACATCGCTTCGAAGCTTGTTAAAATTTGCCGGGTACCCCTTCCGGGCATTGCGATCAGGGGAGAAGTATGGGTAAGCGGGCTAAACGTGGAAAGACCGAGACGCTCGCGCTACCAGTGGCCGGAAGAGTTGTAGTTGGCGTCGTGGCCGCTGCCGCATTGGGGTACGGCTTGCTGTGGCGGCCGGCGGGCGTTCAACCGATACGGAAGCAAGCCGCGCACCAGGTGCCGGCACCATCTAGTCCTACAGCGTCGACTCCCATTCATGTAGCGGCGGCGGTTCAGGCGCCAGCGCCAGCTCCGGTTCCGATCCCGGTCGCCGCGCCCCGGATCGAAACACCAAAAGCCGCTGACGCTCCCGGAAAATTTGCTCGGCAGGTGGTTGACTACGTCAGTCACCAGCCGCCGGGCACCGTCGTCATCGATAGCGGAAACACATTCCTCTATCTGGTTCTGAATGGCGGGCAGGCGATGCGCTACGGCATCGGTGTCGGCCGCGAAGGTTTCACATGGTCCGGTGAGCAGGTCGTGGCCCGCAAGACAGAATGGCCGGATTGGCGTCCGCCGGCAGAGATGATTTCGCGCCAGCCTTATCTGCCGCGGTTCATGGCGGGCGGTCCTGGCAATCCGCTCGGTGCCCGGGCGATGTATCTGGGCGATACCGAATACAGAATCCACGGCACCAACAAGCCCGATACGATCGGGAAGCGGGTTTCATCCGGCTGCATCCGGCTGACCAATGACGACGTCATGGACCTCTATGATCGGGTGAAAGTCGGCGCGAAAGTGATCGTGCTTCCGGCACCAGCTGCCCATCGACCATCCCCGGGCGCGCCGCCCGACGCCGCCGTCTCATCGCAGGAACCGGCGTCGCCGTCGAGCTGGCCCTCGGCAGCCAACGCGCAACCGCAGGCTTCTCGATCGAAGATGGCCGACGCCCAGTAACTCAATTCTTCTGTCCCAGCTCTACAACTTGAGAAGCAGCCCCGTTCAAAATGGGCTGGGTGGCCGCACCGTAACCTGCGGCATGCCAGGCGTCGGTGCGCTGTATGAGACCGTATGATCGCGTGCGTGGGGCATTGGTAGTAGCGCGCTGCAGCAACAGCGGTTTCTTGTGGATCAAATCCGGGAAAGTCGTAGCGTCGTGAGTAGAGGCTGTGCCGCTACAGCCTTCCAGCCCCGGCAGCCCCAGCTCACCCCCTGAGCTGGGGCTTGCTTGGTTCCTCGTTCGATGGTCGATCGGGATGGATGGCGTCGAGTACGGCCTGATAGGTCTAGCGATCGTTTTCTTCGTCGTCGGCGGGGGCGCTCTTCTGCTCGGATGATCAGCGCTACAACCCCCACACCATCGCGACGGCCAAGAGCACCAGCATGCAGGGACCGCGGTCACAGGCGCCCTTTCGCGTTAGCGATCACGTCTCACTGAGCACATCGTAAATCGGCAAATGCCCGCGGTAATTGCCATTCGGAACTGGTCCTAACCAACAGACGGGCAGGCAAATCGCATGCGCAAAAGTAGTAGCGCGCCGCAGCATTGCGGTTCGTAGTGGATAGAAATTGGGAAAAAGGCGCAATGTAACGTCGTGGGCGGAGGGCGGCCGCTACAGCCTCCGAAGCCGCGTCAGTCCCAGCTCAATCCGCCTTCCAGCTGGGCGCACCGGACGGGGAGGGAGATTTCATGAGGGCAGCGCTCTTGGCATTATCGCTCGTTGGTCAGCCGCCCGTACAAATTTCAGACAGTGTTCCCAACTTCGACATCAAGTCGCTTTGCGCGGACGTTTCCGTTGACGATAAAGCGTCGGGACTTCCCCAGGACGCGAGCAAGTGCGTGAGTGACGAGGCGGTTGCGCGGCAGCAGCTAAACTCGATCTGGCTAACTGTCCCGGCGGGACCGCGAGAAAGTTGCGAACTCATGGCAGGGTCAGGGCAAGTACAAAGCTATGTCGAACTCCTCATTTGCTTGAAAATGATTGACTGGGACTCGCCATCGACAGTGCCCTCTCAGAGGCCCAGGCAAGGTTCGAAAACGCCAGGCAATTAACCCAGTTCGATGAATTGCGACGGAGCGCTGTGAAGCGTGCGGAGAGGTCACCATTCAGTCTTCCGAGCGCAGAGTCGCTTCGATGCGCTGGATCAGCCGCTCCCGCAGCGAAGGCACCGCGTTGCCGAGAACGGCGAAGGTGCGGACGATGGGCAAATACGGCTCCATTGCCGCCGTTAGATCCGCGAGAGACATGCCGTTGAGCCGGGCATATTCGGATTGCGCCGCCGCATTGGTCGCGCGCGGCCGCTCCGGATTGTCGGCGACTTCCGGCCCGAGCTCGGACAGGATCACGCGCAAGAACCCAAGCTCGAGGACGGCGGGCCCGCGCATCGCGCTGACCCAGTCGACCAGCTTTGGGCCTTCCGCTGTCATGATCACGTTACCGGGGCTCAGGTCGGTATGGCAGAGCCCGTCGCCCGGCGGCAAGCGATCGATCAGCGCGAGGATTTCAGTGGCGATGTGCTTCGGCAGCTTGCCGTCGTCGTGCTCCAACTGAGCCTCCATATACTCGCGCATGGAGAGGACCTCCGGCGGCAGGGGCGTCTTGTGAATGGACATGGCGAGAGCCGCGACGATCGCGCCGGCCTGTTCGAACGTCACCGCGCCGGTTCGGGTTAGCTGTAGCAGGGTCGGTCCGTCGAGGCGCTGCAGCACGATGCCGAAGCGCCCGTCCAGGGTCACCTCTCCGAACACCTCCGGCACCGGAGCGCCGGCGGCGTGGACGGCGCGGATCATGTGCACCTCGAACCAGGGCATCCGCCGCGGCAAGCCGGGCTTGAACAGTTTGACGACTCGCCCCGGCGCCCAGGCGTAGGCTTCGGAGTAGGCGCCTTCACCGATCTTTTCCCCCAGCGATCCTCGCATGCCCGTTCTCCGCCGTGCAGAGCAAACACCGGCGGCGAGCAAAAAGGAACCCCTCCCGTCGCGGGGCCGCCGGACACCATCGCTGACGGCCTGCGTGACCATCGAGAACGCCGGGTCTTCGAGGTGAACCGGAAGTCCCTCGGTAGCGGAAAGGCTTTGGCGAGTCTCGTCCGAGCCTTCAGCTCGGTTCAATCCAATGGGAAGGATTCGAGACGTACATGGTTCCTCGCGTCAAGAAAGCGGACAATTCAAGTCCCACACCTAAAAACGGCAAGTCGAGCACAATGACGCCCGAGCCCTTGGCTGCCTCGAATCCTCCGTACAGCGTGTGGAGTGCATTTCTCACGTTTTGAAGTAAGCCAATAGCCGTAAAGGTGTTACGCGTATTCAGCGCGGGTGCCACGTACCTGCCGTTTTTCAAGCCATCGATGAAGTACTTGCTGTTATGGATCGATTGTAGTGCCGATTTCGAGATCAGCTTTTCGGTAAATGCGACATTGACGCCCCAGTCATTCAGGGGTTCACGGTGCAACTCATATGGAACGCTGAAACCAAAGCCGATAACAGCAACCGCCCCTCCGCTGCCTCCAAGACCCAGTCCCCACCGGCTGCTAATAATCTGGAGATCAAAGGTCTCCAAATCTCCCAGGTTCACGACGTACGCGGTCGTGCTCTCGATGCCGCCGATCAACAACTGTCCGCCAGACTTGACGCCGAAGCCAAGCCAACGTTTGAAGAACTTGCGTTCCTCCGGATAAAATTGAGGTTTCGGTTGAGGCGGCGGTGGTGGCGGCGGCGGCGGTGGATTTGGCTTATTCCAAACCGAGATGATCACACCACGCCAGGCTTCGTTTTCCACCCCATCCATTTCACCTGCATACTTGGCCGCGCGTTCCCCTTTCGCCACCTCGAGCGCAACTTTGAAATTGTTGGGCACTTGCTTGCGAAGCAAATCAATTACGGCCCGCAGCCTATTCTGCGACAATTCCATGTTGAAATCGTCGCTGCCGGTACGACTCGCAAGTCCTATGATTGTAAGGCTTCCTCCGCTCCTCAACTTTGGAGCGACGACACTGATCAGCCAATTGGAATGTTCCGGCTTTATGGCGAACTTGCCGACTTCAAAGTTGAACAACTTCGCCGCAATCGTATCCGGTGCCTGAGATCCGTACTCCTGGATTTTTCCAGGTGATGCCATGTTGACTATCTCCCAACGGAGAGACCGACTGCGGAACGGGTAGGACCCGGATTGAATATCCGCGTATCAATGGGTCGCTTTGGAGTTTATGCCGGTTCATCGTCGCCCTCGGATTCCCGGCGGCTACTTGAAGGTGCCGTCGAAGTCGGTGAAGGCGAAGCCATAGGACACTCCGTGGTTTTCGGCGGAATGAGCGTGGGCGGCTCGGGTTTCATCGCGATGTCGCGGCGAAGCGCGGCAGTGGGCGAGTAGGGCCGCGTACTCCATCAAAATCCAGAACGCCTGCTTTCGGGGACGAAGCGGAAACCCGATCCGAGTTCAGGGATATCGCCTTCTGACCCGAAGCGGTCCTGCACGCGGATGGCGTCGTCGCGTGCGCCATCCGCTCCTGCAATCTATCTCTTGCTATCTCTTGCGAAGAAAAAGAGCCTCAGGCCTTCAGGTCCGTGATCCGCATGATCGCGACCACATTCCCATCATTGTACGCCTGCTCTTTTGTTTCCTTGTTACAGGTCCAGACAAAATTCTTCTTGCCCGTAAAGGTCTTTCCGTCCTGCTCAAGCCGAAGCTCCCCTTCGGTGATATGGCAGATCATGGCATTCATCATCGGGGGGCCCATGGTCTTCGATCCCGGCTGCATAATGACATCGCGCATTGAGACCGTCTTAAATCCTGGGATCAGGGATGGTGTCTCGCCTTCATATTCACGCACCACGACACCTGGCCAAGGTGCCGCATCCTTGTAGCCCGTGGCTTGAGCCTTGGCGGGCTTGATCATGGCAGTCGAAACCGCTGCCAACGCGATTCCCAGTGCGGACCTTCGATC
Organism: Bradyrhizobium sp. USDA 4510; assembly: GCF_054059095.1. Taxonomy (NCBI): domain Bacteria; kingdom Pseudomonadati; phylum Pseudomonadota; class Alphaproteobacteria; order Hyphomicrobiales; family Nitrobacteraceae; genus Bradyrhizobium; species Bradyrhizobium sp. USDA 4510. The sequence goes on from NZ_JBSSBT010000001.1 coordinate 324,332, forward strand.
GACCTTCCTCATCGCTTTTCTCCCGACGTTACCGAACGAGCGGCCGCAAATGCAGCGCGCAAAGTTCGTGGTGAACGGTGGTGTGAAACCGAAAAAAGAACGGCCTCTAGGAGAGCGTGTGCCTGCCGATAGCACCAGTGCTGCTCGTTTGCCCGGACGGTGATTTCGGCACGTCCCGCTTCAAGGGCCGTGACATTCTACGGCACCTGACGCATCCGGGGAACGGGTGGCGTTGCACGAAGACACTGCAGCCTGTCGGGAAGGTCCGAAACTGGCCCCTTAGCCGGCATGACCGAATGCGCCTCGCGAGTCCGCACCCGAGGCTGATGCGGACATTCGTCGGCAGGCGGATTGATGGCTACACGCCCCGGATCGAGGTGCGTGCCGAGCACCACTTTGCAAACAACAAAAAAGCCGGCGTTGCCGCCGGCTTTCGTGTCTGTTGGCTCGCTGCTGCGCGATCAGTGCGCGGCTTCGAGCGCGGCTTCCTGCCGGGCAATCGTGCCCTTCACGGCCGACTGCACCTTCTCGAACGCGCGGACCTCGATCTGCCGCACGCGCTCGCGCGACACGCCGAACTCGGCGGCGAGGTCTTCCAGCGTCATCGGCTCGTCCGCCAGACGCCGCGCCTCGAAGATGCGGCGTTCGCGCGGGTTGAGCACGCCGATCGCACCGTTCAGGGCCTGGCGGCGATGATCGAACTCCTCGCTCTCGGCCATCAGGGCTTCGGCGTTGGGCGAGTTGTCGACCAGCCAGTCCTGCCATTCGCCGGCTTCGCCGTCGTCGCGGATCGGGGCGTTGAGCGACGCGTCACCGCCGAGGCGGCGGTTCATGTCGATCACGTCCTGATCGGTCACGCCGAGGCGCTTGGCAATCAGCTTGACCTGGTCGGGGTGGAGATCACCCTCTTCCAGGGCCGAGATCTTGCTCTTCGCCTTGCGCAGGTTGAAGAAGAGCTTCTTCTGGTTCGCGGTGGTGCCCATCTTCACGAGCGACCAGGAACGCAGAATGTACTCTTGTATCGACGCCTTGATCCACCACATGGCGTAAGTGGCGAGACGGAAGCCCTTCTCCGGCTCGAATCGCTTCACCGCCTGCATCAGGCCGACATTGCCTTCCGAGACGACCTCGGAAATCGGCAAGCCGTAGCCGCGATAGCCCATGGCGATCTTGGCCACGAGCCTGAGATGGCTGGTGACGAGCTTATGCGCCGCGTCGCGATCGTCATGCTCGCGCCAACGCTTGGCGAGCATGTACTCCTGCTGGGGTTCCAGCATCGGGAACTTGCGGATCTCGGCGAGGTATCGAGAGAGGCCGGATTCTCCATTGAGGACCGGCAACGTAGCTGTACGGGCCATTAGAGCGCCCTCCAGTGGTTCAGGCCCCCGATAGCGGCGGGCCCGGCAGGTGGCCGCTGGGTTAAAGCCGGCCATGCTGCGATGTTCCGCGCTGGGTATTCAGCGCAGGTGCAACATACACCAAACTGTCCGTGATAGGGAAGGATTGCTGACGTCACGTCCCCGTGTGGCAGGTATAACCTGTTGTCATAACGCGGCTTTTCCGGGAGGGGTGCGTCATACCGCCGCTTCCAGCGCCCGTTGCAGAAGAAGCAAATCCTCCGGCAAAGGCGCCTCCCAGTGCAAAAGTTCTCCGGTCCGGGGGTGCTCCAATGCCAGCAGATAGGCGTGCAGGGCCTGCCGGCCCAGCGCAGTGAGTGTGTCCTTACCTTCCGCGCCGAGCTGCCCGGCCTTGGTCTTGAAGTGGGCGCCGTAAACGCTGTCGCCGAGCAGGGGATGGCCGAGATGGGCGAGGTGCACCCTGATCTGATGGGTCCGCCCGGTCTCGAGCCGGCACGCCAGCAGCGAGGCGACCGGCTTGCCGTCGCGGCCGGCGAAGCTCGAGAGCACCTCGAAATGGGTGATCGCCTCGCGGCCGCCCTGGCGCACCGCCATCTTCTCGCGGGCGTGCGGGTGACGATCGATCGGCGCGTCGATGGTGCCGTGGGGCCGGTTCGGCACGCCCCAGACGAACGCCATGTAGCCGCGCTCCATCGGCCCGGTGCGGCCATGGTCGGCGAACTGCGCGGTCAGCGACTGGTGGGCGTGGTCGTTTTTGGCGACCACCATCAGCCCCGTGGTGTCCTTGTCGAGGCGGTGCACGATGCCCGGCCGCTTGACCCCGCCGATGCCGGACAGGCTCGAGCCGCAATGGGCGATCAGCGCGTTGACCAGCGTTCCGCTGGCGTGGCCGGCGGCGGGATGCACGACGAGGCCCCTCGGCTTGTCGATGACGATGATGTCGTCGTCCTCGAACACGATATCGAGCGCGATGTCCTCGCCCTGCGGCTCGGCGGGCGCGGCCTCCGGCACGTCGATTATGATCGTATCGCCTTTGGCGACATGATAAGCGGGGTCGCGGACGACGGCGTCCTTGACGGTCACGGAACCGGCGAGGATCAGCGCCTTCAGCCGGGACCGGGACAGCTCGGGACTGCGCTGCGCGAGCACGCGGTCGAGCCGGGCCGAGCCCTCGTCGCCGGCGACGACGACCTCCAGCTTCCGACCGCCATTCGAAGAGACTTGTTGCGAAGACACTTGCAAAGATAGAGCCTTGTGATGACCGACACCGCTGTGACCGAACCGACCCCCGACCAGGCCGCGCTGATCGCGCGGGTGCGGCGCATGATGCTGATCGCGGGCCTGACCTCGGCACTGGCCGTGGCCGTCGTATTGATTGCCATCGGCTACCGCCTTTATCGCAGCGAGGGAAGCCCCGTTTCCGTTTCCGACGTCACTGCTGCGCTGCCGAAAGGCGCGCGCATCGTCGCCACCGGTGTCGCCGGCGAACGATTGGTCCTCACGCTTGACGTGGGCGGTGCAACAGAGATTCGCACATTTGATGCAAAGACGCTGAAACCTGTCGGCAGGCTGAGCTTCGTCAACGAACCCTGATCGCAGCAATCGCGAAGCCGCGCGGTCGATCAACCGAAAGCTGCAGCGTATTTTTTGCGCATGCGTTCGCGCATCGAGAAGGTGTGCCGCCATCTTTTCGGCCGAGTTGCACGTTCAGCTTGCGCCATGTCGCGATCCAACCCGAGCGCTTCCATCGAACAGTCCGGTGAGTCCGATCTGTCGGGCCCGTGCGCCGACCCGACGCGCCGCGCGGTGTTGACCGCGCTCGCAGGCTGCGCCTGTCTCGCCGCGATCGAGCCCGCGGCCGCCGATGATGACGAACAGCCCGGCGCCAATGAGCGGCCGCAAAAAGCGGATCGGCTCGTGCGCGCCGAGGGCGACAAGGCGGGCCAGGTCATCAAGTCGGAAGATCTGACCTTGGGCGGCCCGCCCATTCGCGCCTGGCCGCAGGACCCGAACACCTCGGTCGTTCGCAAGGGCTCGCGGCTGAACGAGGTCGTGCTGGTCAAGCTCGATCCCGCCGAACTCGACGATGCCACGCGCGCCCGCGCCCCTGACGGCATCGTCTGCTACTCGGTCATCTGCACGCATGCCGGATGTCCGATCACTGCCTGGTTGAAGGAAGAGCAGGGCGACAAGAGCGTTCTGAAATGCCTCTGTCACAACTCCGAATACGATCCGCGGCAGAATGCGCAGGTCGTGTTCGGGCCGGCGCCACGTCGCCTCGCGGCATTGCCGCTGACGGTTGCCGACGGCGCGATCACGGTCGCAGCGCCATTCGTCGGAAAGGTGGGTGCTCAGCAGGGAGGATGAGGCCACATCGGGATTTCTGCATGACCTAAACTGAAAAAATCAAAACAGAGCAGGGAGGTAGCATCTCATGACAAGCAAGCAGTGGTTACTGTCGAGTTGTGTCGCATTCACGTGCCTCATTTCGACCTATGCCGTCGCGGGGCCGATCGAAAACTACAGTTCGGTGACCTCGGCGCGTCTCGAAAATCCCGAACCCGGCAACTGGATGCTGTATCGCCGGACCTATGACGGACAGGGGTATAGTCCGCTCAACCAGATCAACACCTCCAACGTCAAGGACCTCAAGCCGGTCTGGACCTTCTCGACCGGCGTCATCGAGGGCCATGAGGCGCCGCCGATCGTCAACAACGGCGTGATGTTTGCCGCGACCCCGATGGGGCAGGTGATCGCGCTCAACGCCAAGACCGGCGAGGAGTACTGGCGCTACAAGCGGCAGCTTCCCGACGATCTGTTCCAGCTGCACCCGACGAGCCGTGGCGTCGGCCTGTGGCAGGACAAGGTCTACTTCGCCACCACCGACGACCATGTCGTCGCGCTCGATGCCAAGACCGGCAAGGTGGTCTGGGACACCAAGGTCCAGGACTACAAGAAGGGTCAGTATCTGACGCTGATGCCGCTGGTGGTCGACGGCAAGGTGATCGTCGGCGGCTCCGGCGGCGAGTTCGGCGTGCGCGGCTATGTCGTCGCCTACGATGCCGAGAGCGGCAAGGAGCTCTGGCGCACCTTCACCATCCCCGGCGAAGGCGAGCCCGGGCACGAGACCTGGAGTGGCGACGACTGGAAGTCGGGCGGTGGATCGGCCTGGATGACCGGCACCTACGACAAGGACAACAAGACGATCCTCTGGGGCGTCGGCAACGCTGCGCCGTGGCCGGGCTCGGCTCACGCCGGCGACAACCTCTACACCAGCTCGGTGATCGGTCTCGATCCCGAGACCGGCAAGATCAAGAAGCACTTCCAGTATCATCAGAACGATTCCTGGGACTGGGACGAGGTCGATGCGCCGATGCTGGTCGACCTGCAGCGTGACGGACGTTCGTTCAAGAGCTTGATCCACCCGGGACGCGACGCCATCTTCTGGGTGCTCGAGAACAAGCCCGACAAGATCAACTACGTGTCCGGCTGGCCGTTCGTGAAGACCAATGTCTGGAAAGGCATCGAGGCCGAGACCGGTCGGCCGATCGTCGATCCCGAGCACAAGCCGGTGATCGGCAAGCGGGTCGAGTTCTGCCCGTCGCTGTGGGGCGGCAAGGATTGGCCGTCGGCGGCGTACAGCCAGAGCACCAAGCTCGTCTACGTTCCCGCCAACGAGAACTTCTGCGGCGGCTTCACGGGCGAGAAGCAGCCGCTGGTACCCGGCCAGCTCTGGCTCGGCACCAAGCCGGAGGACATCGGACTGACGCCGGCACCGAACGCCGATCATTTTGGCGAGTTGCAGGCGTGGGATCCGGCCACCGGCAAGAAGGTCTGGCAGCACGACTTCAAGACCTCGCAGCTGTTCGGCTCGGTGACGGCGACCGCGGGCGATCTGGTTCTCGCCGGCGGCACCAACGACCGGATGTTCCGCATCTTCAACGCCAAGACCGGCGAGCTGTTGTGGGAGCAGAAGACCAACTCCGGCATCATGGCGATGCCGATGTCCTATGAGGTCGACGGAACGCAATACATCGCGGTCCAGTCGGGTTGGGGCGTCGACGCGCAACGCATCCAGGATGCTCTGGCCGGCAAGGTCAAGGGCTTCGAGAACAACGTCCCGCAAGGCGGCGTGATCTGGGTGTTCGCGCTCGACAAGAAGTAAGCCACGTGATCCGAGCTTCGGTCCTGATTGAATCAGGACCGAAGCGCCGGCTTGTTATGACGCGTTTTCTCGAAGCGAAACGGTGTTCGTTCCGTTCGAAAACGCTTCTCACCTATAGGGGGCGATGCGATCGGGAAGCGGCGGATGGGGAGACCGCCGCTTCCCGGTCCGCGCTTGCTTTATTTGCCCTTGGTATCGACCTTCCGCTTCTCGTCGTCGTTCATCTGCTTGATCGTGGGATCGCGGCTGGCCTCGCCAGTGGTCTGGCCGGTGGTCGCTGGCGGGCCGCTGCTCGGAACCGAGTTCTGGTCGGGCAGCACCCGCGCCGGACGGGTCGCCGTTGCGTTCGGCGGCGAGGCGGTCTGGGCAAGCGCCGTCTGTGTCGCAAAAAGCAAGACGCCCGCGGACAGGGTTGCCGCGAGCGTCCCGAATGTTTGAGGTGGGGTTCTCATCGATCTGCTCCAGTGGATCGATGAGAACGACCTATCTCGTCCGACGTTCCAGCTTCAGGTCTCCAGCTGCTTGCCGATCGGAAGGGCGCGGATGCGCTTTCCGGTCGCGGCAAAGATCGCGTTGATCAATGCCGGCGCGAACGGCGGCACGCCGGGCTCGCCGACGCCGCTCGGCGGGGTGTCCGCGCCGGGCGGCACGATGTAGACGTTGGTGATCACAGGCGACTCGTCCATCCGGATCACCGGGAAGTCGTCGAAATTGCCCTGCTGCACCTTGCCGTCCTTGAAGCTGATCTCGCCGTATTTGGCCAGACTCAGCCCCATGATCGCGGCACCCTCGATCTGCGAGTGGATCCGTTCCGGATTGACATAGGTGCCGCAATCGATCGCGGTGTCGACCCGCGGCACCGAGAACTTGCCCTTGTCGTCGACCGCCACCTCGACGATGGTCGCGATGTAGCTGACGAACGAGCGGTGCACCGCGATGCCGAGGCCGTGGCCCTTCGGCACCTTGCGGCCCCACTCGCCCTTCTCGGCGACCAGCTCGACCACCTTGCGCAAGCGCGCGGTGTCGATTGGGTAGCTGTCATAGGGCTCGCCGTAGTTCCAGGGATCCTTCACCGAGGAGAGGTTGACGATCCGCGGGCTTCCGATCAGCTCCAGCAGCATCTCCTTCTGGTCGCGGCCCGTCGCATGCGCGATTTCCCCGACCATGGATTGCACCGCGAAGGCGCGCGGGATGTTGGAGACCGAGCGGAACCAGCCGATCCGCGTGAACGCGGCCGCTTCCGGATTCTCGCACTGCAGGTTGGCGATCTCGAACGGGTTGTCGATCAGGCCCATGCCGAGCTCGAACGGCGCCTCGTGATTGGCGCCGGCGGCGAAGGTCGAGGCGATGGTTGGCGCCACGCTGCGGTGCCGCCACGCAATCACCTTGCCGCTCTTGTCGAGACCGGCCTCGATCCGTTCCACCGAGACGGTGTGCAGGAAGTCGTGATGCACGTCGTCCTCACGGGTCCACTGCACCTTGACCGGCGCGCCGAGCTCCTTCGACAGCAATGCCGCCTCGAGCGCGAAGTCGCATTTCGACTTGCGGCCGAAGCCGCCGCCGAGCAGCGTCACGTTGACGGTGACATTGTCCTCGGGAATGCCGAGCGTCTTGGCGACGTCCTCGCGGGTGCCGCCGGGGCTCTGCACCGGCGCCCAGATCGTGGCCTTGTCGCCCTTGACGTCGGCCACCGCGACCGGCGGCTCCATGCTGACATGGGCGAGATGCGGCAAATAGTACTCGCCCGTGATCACCTTGTCGGCGCCCTTCAGCGCCGCATCGACGTCGCCTTCCTTGCGCACCACGAGGCCGGGCTTGCGCGCGGCTTCCTCGAGCGAGGCACGATAGGTGATGGAGTCGTATTTGGCGTTGGCGCCGTCGTCCCAGACGATCTTCAGCGCGTCGCGGCCCTTGATCGCAGCACCCGTGTTGCGCGCAATCACGGCCACGCCGCCGAGCGGCTGGAACTTGGACGGCCAGGGCCAGCCCTTGACCTCCATCACCTTCTCGACGCCCGGCACCTTCTTGGCCGCGCTGTCGTCGAACGACTTGAGCTTGCCGCCGGTGACCGGCGGACGCGCGATGACGGCGTATTTCAGGCCGGGCAGCCGGACATCGGCGCCGTAATGCGCCTTGCCGGTGGTGATGTCGTGCAGGTCGACGATCGAGACCTGGCCCTTGCCGAGATAGCGGAAGTCCTTGGGGTCCTTCAGCTTGAGGCCCTCGACGCTCGGCACCGACTCCTTTGCGGCGTCGGCCGCGAGTTCGCCGAAGCCTGCCTTGCGGCCGCTCGCGCTGTGCACCACCTCGTGGTTCTGCGCCTTCACCTCGGTGACCGGCACGCCCCATTTCTTGGCGGCGGCGGCTTCCAGCATCGAGCGCGCCGAGGCGCCGATCTGGCGCATCGGGATCAGATAGTGCCGCGTGCTGCGCGAGCCGTCGGTGTCCTGGTTGCCGAACTTGACCTCGTCGCCATGCGCCTGTTGGACATGGACGCGCGACCAGTCGGCCTCCATTTCCTCGGCGACGATCAAGGGCAGGCTGGTGCGGACGCCGGTGCCCATCTCGGAGCGGTGCGCCAGGATGGTGACGATGCCGTCGGGGGCGATCGCGACGAACACGCGCGGGTCGACCACGACGCCGTGCGGCATCTTGCCGGCGCCGGTTTCATAGGCGAACGCCTGGCGCGTCATCACGGGCGCGGCGAGCACGAAAGAGCCGGCGATGCCGAGCCCCTTGAGGATGCTGCGGCGCGAAACGTTCTCGACCTTCACGTGCTTCTCGAAGCCGCGAAGCTTGCTGGGATTGGTGCGGATATTCATGTCACACCCCCGTCGATGCGAGATGGACGGCATTCTCGATCCGCTGGTAGCAGCCGCAGCGGCAGATATTGCCCGCCATGGCTTCGCGGATCTGGTCGTGGCTGGGCTTCGGGTTCTGGTCCAGCAGCGCCGCGGCCTGCATGATCTGGCCGGCCTGGCAGTAGCCGCACTGCGGCACGTTGACCTGGCGCCAGGCCTTCTGCACCGGATGGTCGCCGGTCGGATGCAGCCCCTCGATGGTGGTGACCTCGCGGCCGACGACGTCGGACACCGAGGTGATGCAGGCGCGAACCGCCTCCTTGTCGACGATCACGGTGCAGGCGCCGCACAGCGCCTGGCCGCAGCCGAACTTGGTGCCCGTGAGGCCTGCTTCGTCACGGAGATACCAGAGCAGCGAAAGATCCGGGTCGCCGTCCCAATTCTGTTCCTGGCCGTTGATTTTTAGTTTGATCATGGTCTGTCCTCGCTCTGCTTAAGCTATTGACCTGTGCGGCGCGAGGTGCGGAACGTCTTCCATGGCCTGCGACCGCGCTGATGTTTGTTGTGCCAAGATATTCGTGAGCCAAATCTGCCGTGCGCCAAGGCCGTCAAGCGCTTGCGCTTTGTTCCAAGCACTCCTCTCGCTTGTCCGGCGCCGTGCGGGGCGCAGCATGGTGAAGGGCTGCGATGTTAGCAGAGACGGACGCCGGGTGACTTCACAGCCAAGTGTTTTGCATTGCCATTTGGCGAAAGCAGGGCCGTGCACGACGACGACATGACATCTCAGGGTGGCCATCATGCAATCGCGAGGGCGGTGCCACTGTCGCGTGCAGGTGCGACGCGCTCGGGCAAAGGCACGCGCGGCATCTCGCCCGGCACCGCCGTCCCCGGTGCGCGATTGCGCACTGGGGGCATCGCGCGGCGATGAACCCGGAATCCAGCGCTATGGCGCCGGATGCTCCCGGGGGCGTTCGTAAAGCATGCGTGACAAAATCCCCGCCGCAATGCACAAGGCATCTTGCGGCGGCCGGATTTCAAGGCTATTGCCTTGCCTCTCAACGCTCCCTTCGTCTAGCGGTTAGGACGCGGCCCTCTCAAGGCTGAAACAGGGGTTCGATTCCCCTAGGGAGCGCCAGCCTGAGACCTTTCGACTTGATTTCCCTTTCGTTTTCGGCGTTTTCCCCAAACCTGCGGAAGCGGTTTGGGAAATCCTGTTCGCGTTCCGTCCTTCAAGCTTGATCACCGCGTCTTCAGCGAGGGCCGCCTGATCAGCCTCCTCCGTATAGCGCTCAGCTTCAGCTAGCGTCGTGTGTCCGAGGACAGACATGATCATCTTCGCCGTTGCGCCGGCTTCGGCGAGCAAACGTCCGGCGGCTTTCCGTAAACCGTGCGGCTTGCAATCGAGAGGCAGTCCGGCCTTCGAGATAGCGTCGCGCATCCATCCACTGAAACCATCAACGGTGAAGGACTTGCCATAAGCAGTCGTAATGATCACGACGCCTTGCATGTCATATGCGTTGAGCGCTTCGACGGTGTCCCGATGCAACGGGATGAGGAGCTCGCGCCCAGTCTTCTGTTGCTTTATCCTGATCTTGCGTTCTGGCGTGATGTGCGTCTGCGCCATCCTGACTACGTCGGAGCGACGCTGACCCAGATTGAGGAACAGGTGAAACGCAGTGCGCTGCTTGGTCCCGAGCGGCCAGCATTTTTTGAATTGCTCAATTTCGTCGTCGGTCCACGACCGAATTTTCTTGATCTTCGGCCGCTTGATACCCAATGACGGATCATGCTTCAGCCATCCGATGTTGATCGCGTGACGGATCAGTATCCGCAGCTTCTTCAGTGTATCGAGTGCCGCACCTGGGCGATTCGCATAGGGTTGAAGAATGCCAGTGATGATGCGCTCGCGCGAGAGCCCGGCGACTGTGCGATGACCGTGTTCGATCCGGAGCGTCTCAAGACGGCCAATGTAGCCCGTCTTGCTCGTGTCACGGAGGCCAACGTATTCGGCGCTCTTCATGTAGGAGGCGATGAGCGCCGCGATAGTGCCAGGCGCGGCCGGCACAAACCGATCTCGGACCGGTACGAATTGGCCGAGCAACGCGGCTTGGTATGCCACCATAAATTCTTCGCTCGTGGGGTCATTCGGCAGACGAGAGCGAGGTCCTTTCCCACGTCGAAAGGATAGATACGTATGGCCCTTGACGTGATTACGCTCGACGTGAAGCGGCAGCTTGCGGGGCATCGATATCCTTCCACGTGTCGTCAACGCGGGTATTATTGCCATCGGAAGGCAGTTCATCAATGGCGATGTCAAGTTGACGGACATCCCAAGCCCGACGCCGCTCCCCGAGCAATCGTGCTCGGGGCATTTGGCCGTTCTTCACCATCTCATCAAAGGTGTTGGGTGACACGCAGACGTACGCGGCGGCGGCCTCGCGACTGATGAGCCGTGGTGCCAGTGATGGCGGTAGCGCTGTTTGCCGTGGCATCGCGATGCCCTATGACAGGCGATCCATTCCGCCGATCTGTGCATCGCAACATGAAGGTGCTTGGCTCGTCCAAGCAAGGGCGCGCGGTCCGATTCGGAAGCCCATGCGTGCAGTGGCGCACAAATCGGATGCTAGCACGGGACAATGCGTGTTCAGCCTCAAAATTCTCGTCGATGAATGTCGGGCCGCTGTGAAGGAACAGAAGAGGCTCCCGCGAGCAGGTCGGTCAGGAAGGCATGGGTCGCAAGAGCTGATGTGACAATCAGGACCGAACGCTGCTGGTTGGTAGGATGAATAACACGTACACACCAGATCGCCGATGAGGTCATCGACGGCAACACAACGGTCACCAATATTGAGCCTTTCGTTCCGCTCCGCCGACGGCGGCTTGCGTCAAAGCCCGCAGCACACATGTAGGAGATCAGCCCGATTCTAGATCCTGACCACTTTCCAAAGTCTTGCCGGCCTAACGCCTGAACTTGATGCCGCCCGGCTCTAGGTGCGGGGCTGCTGATTGCGCTTCGTACTTCGCGTAGGCTCGACGGATTTCCATCTGGCTCCCTCGTTGGACGACACGGACCTTGCGGGATCCATCTACCAACTGGGACGCGACGTCTTGCGCGTGCACGGACCAACGACTGGTCACTAGACCAGGCATTGCAGAGCCTGGTGAAAATTGGATGCCGCTCGAGGGTCGGCGCCGAAAAGCCGGCTACTTGGCCCAAGAAATGCTTCTTTGAAAGTCACCGCTTCTCCGAGGATCATTGAGATAAATTCGTTGGGATCGGCGAGAGCAATTGACCTTTGCGTAGTCAAAGGAATGACGCGATGGAAGAAACGGTTGATGATCGCCTATTGGCGGCAATTGATAGGCTAGCAAGATCCTCCGGCGAGGTTGCCGAAGCTTTGTCGACAATGCTTCCGGAGAACGTAGAGCTTATTGTTGGTCTGTTTGATGAGACGATTCCGGCGTTTGCTCAGCGCGAGCTGGCCATTGCGTTCATCCACGTCGATTGCGACATACATTCAAGCACAAGAAGTATTTTTACGGGTCTCAAGTCTCAGATTCGTCCGGGATGCGTTATCGTGTTTGACGAATACTTCAACTACGTAGGGTTCGAGAAGCATGAAAGATTAGCGTTCGACGAATTCATAGGTGAGACCAACTATGGTGTTAATTGGATATCGTATTCGGGGCAACAGGCCGCTTGTGTACTGACGACGGGTACGTAGTGGCTGCAAGCCGAATACGACCGTCTGACGCGACGCCTGCGCCATGCATGTCGACAAGCTCGACGGCCGGATCGACAATACAATCTATAACGTGATGTCAGGGGAATGGCGCAAAGAGCAGGATCGCTGCTCGCGGAAGATCGTCGGCGCCAGGTGTCTCCGCGTGCGTGCGTGTGTCGTCTGGTGGGCCTGGCAGGACTCGAACCTGCAACCAGTCCGTTATGAGCGGACGGCTCTAACCATTGAGCTACAGGCCCCGCTGCTGAGACGACGGCGCAGCATCGTTTACAATTTGTCTGGCGCTCCGGCAAGGTTGAGCCACGCTTCCGCGCCCGCGCTTCGGACTTTTCCGCAGGTTTTCCTTTCCGTTCTCTGAAGCTTAAATTCGACCTTCAAGCCTGCTTTGGCGCAGTTGTCATGCGTCATCCTGTAAGCGCGCGACGTGCGTAGAATTAGCAGGCCGCTCATTCTGCGGCAAAGTCACCGACTCACTTCAGTCAGCTAAAACGGACCGCGAGCTTTCTGTCTGGCAACGCCACAAGTCTCGCGCGGTAGTGATCAGAGTTCGTTTTGACAAACCTTGGTATAGGGTTTGCAGCCCATTCGATATCACTCGCTTACCTTTGTAGAGTTGTGCATCCGTCACGTTGTTTCTAGTTTCGATGTTGAAGCTGGGCATTCGATTGAACGGGCGAAGCCTTTAAGCTCACTTGAATCGCTGCCGGAAGCAGTTGAGTCCCATTCAGACCTAAGGACAAGATTAAATGGAAACACGTGAGCGCTCGTCCACATCTTGAGGTGGACCTCAGGTGATTGTGCGCAAAAAGACATGGGTCTTGATCTTGCGAAGGTGCTTCTTGTTCGAGATCGCGATCTGCGATCCGAACGGTGGGGCTGAGTTAATCCAAGCAACCAGGATGCAAGAAGCGGAGGATTGAGCTCTCTGCTTGGGAAGCATGTAAGCCTTTAGAGCACCCGTTTCCGCTTCCCTCATAATAGTGGCTTCGCCGCGGTCGCCTTTGATGACGATGGCCTAGCGCGACTTGGCCGCGAATTTGCGTCACCCTCTTTGAATGCGAGTCGAGATGGCATTTACCGAGCTTTTCATCAAACGTCCGGTGTTGTCTATCGTCGTCAGTCTCCTGATCCTGCTGATCGGCCTTCGCGCTGCTGCCGTTTTACCGATCCGCCAGTATCCCAAGCTATCCAATACAGTCGTCAATATCACGACATCCTATCCTGGCGCATCCGCCGACATGATCCAGGGGTTCATCACCAATCCCCTGGAGCAGGCCGTCGCTTCGGCAGAGGGCGTCGACTACGTCACTTCCTCGTCGGTGCTCGGTACCTCAACGATCCAAGCCTACATCAAGCTCAATTTTGATCCCAATGAGGCACTCACCGAGGTGCTGTCTAAGGTCAACTCAGTCAAATATTTGATCCCGAAGGAATCAAACGATCCGGTTGTCACTAAATCAACCGGTCAGGCAACCGCTGTCATGTACATCGCCTTCTCCAGCGAGGAGCTGACGGCCAGCGCGATCTCCGATTATCTCTCGCGCGTCGTGCAACCGATTATGTCTACGGTAGACGGCGTCGCGGCGGCAGACATCCTGGGCGGCCAAAGTTTTGCGATGCGGCTATGGCTCGATGCTGCGAAAATGGCGGGGCACGGCGTGTCGCCTGCTGATGTTTCGGCTGCAATCGCCGCCAACAACTTCCAGACCGCGGCCGGCCAGACCAAGGGCTATTTCACTGTCTCCGATGTCACGACAAACACCGACCTGCGGAGTGTCGATGACTTCAAGCGCATGATTGTCAAAGCTCAAGACCGCGGCTTCGTGCGCATGGAGGATATTGCGACAATCGAGCTTGCCGCGCAGACCGCAGACGTCAGCGTCTCCATGAACGGCGAGCACGCGGTCTTCATCGGCGTGCGGGCGAGCCCGCAAGGCAATCCGCTATACATAGCGCGAGGCGTTCGGGCGATGTTTCCGGAAATGGAGCGTAACCTGCCGCCATCACTGAAGATGAAAGTGGCTTACGACTCTACCAAATTCATTCAATCGTCGATCGATGAAGTCGAGAAGACGCTCATTGAGGCGATCGTGATAGTAGTGGTGGTGATCTTCCTTTTCCTGGCCTCGCTGCGGTCGGTCATCATTCCTGTCGTCACTATTCCGTTGTCGCTCGTCGGTGTCTGCAGCATGATGCTGGCGCTCGGGTTTTCGTTCAATCTGCTTACCCTCCTTGCGATGGTGCTCGCGATCGGTCTCGTGGTCGACGACGCGATCGTCGTGGTAGAGAACATTCATCGCCATCTAGAAGAAGGTGCGCCGCCCCCGCAGGCTGCTGCGAGAGGCGCGCGCGAGATCGTTGGCCCCGTTGTCTCCATGACGATTACGTTGGCCGCCGTATACGCCCCCATCGGCTTTCTTAGTGGCCTCACCGGTGCGCTGTTCCGCGAGTTCGCGTTTACATTGGCGGGGGCGGTGATCGTGTCGGGCGTGATCGCTTTGACGCTATCGCCCATGATGTGCTCGGTCTTCCTGAGGGGCGCTGAGGAGGGACGGTTTGCTAGAATTGTGAACCGTGTGTTCGGCGCCATGACACGCTGGTATGGCCGCAAGCTCGACCGCTCGCTCGACTATCGCCCAATTACCGGGCTGTTTGCCGTGACCATGCTGGGCCTCGTCGGCTTTCTCTGCGTAAACACTTCCAAGGAACTCGCGCCGGAGGAGGATCAAGGGATTGTATTCGCACTAACCAAGGCGCCGAAATACGCCAATATTGACTATCTCGACTATTACGGCGCCAAGCTCGAAAAGGCGCTTCGGAAGTTTTCCGAGACCGATTTGAGCTTCGTGCTCAACGGTAGTGGCGGTTCGCAGGCGGGTATGGCCGGCATGTTGCTCAAGCCATGGGACGAGCGCAAGCGATCGTCGATAGTTCTTAAGTCCCTACTCCAAGCCGAGCTGTCCAAAATCGAAGGTATCAACGCATTTGCTTTTAGCTTGCCGGCACTTCCGGGCGGATCGGACGGTCTGCCAGTGCAGATGGTGATCAATTCGACGCTCGGCTTCCAATCTGTCTATGAGCAGATGTCGAAACTGAAGGACGCCGCACGCAAGAGCGGCCTGTTCATGATCAGCGACTCTGATCTCGAGTTCAACCAGCCGGTGGTGCGAATCAAGGTCGATCGATCCAAGGCCAACGATCTTGGCATCACGATGCAGAATGTCGGTAACGCGCTCGCCATCCTACTTGGCGGAAACTATATCAATCGCTTCAATCTGCAGGGTCGCTCCTACGAGGTGATTCCGCAGGTGCCGCGTGAGAAACGCCTGGCCCCGGAAGCGATCGGGAACTATTATGTGAAGACTGCGACGGCCTCGATGCTTCCGCTGTCTACCGTCGTCTCGGTCGAGACTGCGACTGATCCGAACGCGCTCACCCACTACAACCAGCTCAACTGCGCGACCTTTCAGGCCGTGCCGATGCCTGGTGTCACGATCGGTCAAGCCGTGGAATTCCTGGAGGCGGAGGCACAGAAGCTGCCTGCAGGCTTCAGCCACGACTTCCTTGCGGACGCCCGGCAATATGTGCACGAGGGTAACCAGCTGGCCATCACGTTCGCATTTGCACTGATCGTCATATTCTTGGTGCTTGCGGCGCAGTTCGAAAGTCTGCGCGATCCCATCATCATTATGATCAGTGTGCCGATGGCAATCGTCGGCGCCTTGATACCGCTATTCTTTGGCTGGGCGACGATGAACATCTACACCCAGGTCGGATTGCTGACGCTTGTTGGCTTGATTTCCAAGCACGGCATCCTGATGGTTGAGTTCGCAAATGAGCTGCAACTCAGGCAGAGACTTGACCGTCGCTCGGCGATAGAGATGGCGGCGCGCGTCCGACTTCGTCCAATCTTGATGACTACGGCGGCGATGGTCGCGGGCCTGATACCCTTATTGACCGCAACGGGAGCCGGAGCCGCGAGCCGCTTCTCGATCGGGCTCGTGATCGTCGCCGGTATGTCTGTCGGCACGCTGTTCACGCTCTTCGTGTTGCCGGCGGTCTATGTTGCGATAGCATCCGATCACCGTGCCGACGCGAGTTCGGGCTACGACAAGGGTGGCCTCGCGGGAGCCGTTAATGCCCAGCTGGCCAAGCATTGATGTCAAACCACTCCGGGTTGACGAGATTGCTGGCCTAGATTGGATCGTTGTCCGCCGGCCGTGGTGATTTGGTGGGCCCGAATTTCGGGAAGGGGCTCGAAGGATGCCCCCTGGTTGCTGCGCCCGTTTCGACCATCGTTCGCCAGCGGGAAGGACTAAACCATTAACAAATGCGATCGTTCATGACGCCGGTGTGGTGAGCGAAGGTGCCTGGGGCGGCTTCATTTCGAGATCTTCATGACTGTGCTGCCGAGCTTGGCGAGCATCAGATGCTCGGCAAAAAACACGTCGGCGATCCGTTGCTGCTCCGCCTCGGCGAATTGCTGGACGTTCACGGCCGCAGAACGCTCAATTTCGTACTCGCCGCGGGGCGGAGAGAATTCATGCTCGCTTGATGAAAGGGCGGCATTGCCATTACCCAAATGCCGCTAGTAATAGAATTACTTTCTCCTCGTCGCCGTCGTATTGGCTGAGTGATCACAGTCAGGTAGTGGGAAAGTACAGCACGGCTTCTCAACTAAGGAGCAGACGTTGAAGCGATGCACATGACCACGTTCGCTGCCGCGATGGAGGCAGCGTGAGCTGCCAAGCGGGAGGCCAGAATCTGCCTCAGTCCTGATGGCCAATGTTCAGGCCTGATTCCCTGACACATGCTCCGACGCCCTCCGAAGTGCGAAAGTTATCGAAATGCCTGAGTTTGATGCAGCTATGTTTTTTCTGGCCGCAACGACGTGCTTTGCGTCCTTTGTAAATGGAGCCATCGGCTACGGGTTTTCGTCGCTCACAGTGCCTCTTGCGCTGGTTTTCTACACCAATCGCGTTCTCAACCCCGCCATTGTTATCATCGAGGTCTTCGTCAACGTATACGTCGTCCTCATCAATCTGAAGGGCGTGCCGGCAATTTGGAGACGAGTGTTTCCCATCTTGCTTGGACTTTTGCCGGGCATTGCGCTTGGCGGCTATGCGTTGGCCTCGCTGCAGCCGGGCTGGATCAAATTCGCTACCTACACGATCATACTGCCCCTGATCCTGCTACAAGCCGCAGGTTGGCGCCGCCCTATCGAAGCTAGCTGGCTGATCGGTCTACCATTCGGTTCGATGCTGGGCATCCTCTATTCAGTGACGACCATCTCCGGTCCGCCTTTGGCGATGTTGTTTAACAACCAGGGCCTGGTCAGAAGTGAATTTCGCGCCGGTCTAGCCCTGGTTCGCGTGGTTGAGTCGAGCGTGACCGCCTTCGTCTATTACAAGCTAGGCCTGTTCATCTCCGAAAGCGGCAGCCTGCTCTATGCCTTTATACCCAGCGTTGTGCTCGGCATCCCGCTGGGATCCTACGCCATGCGCCGGCTTGATCCCGAGATATTCCGACGCATCTGCATGAGCTTTGATGCCTGGATCGTCGGATTCGGTCTGTCACGAGTGCTGATCGAGCTCGATCTAGTGCAGAGCTCCTGGGCTTATAGCGTGATGTCGGCGACGATACTGATCGATGTTTGCCTGCTATATTCGTTCTTTACCACGCACGGTCCGACCTGGTCAGAGCGACGGTCTCGGCGCGCCGCGGATATAAGCGCTTGAACGATGTCGGCGGGCGCCCCAGTATCGAACGCGCGCGCGACCTGGATCCTAATGGCCCGAAAGCAAAGCCAATCGATGACTGCGCGCGATGCCGATGTGGCCCTGTCGGCGCCAAGGATAAGGGCATGACAACTGGCTGATTGTTCCACGACAATCCGGTGTTTCGAGGCGGGGGAATTTGAAATCTCAGTTCTGAAGCGTCGGAGGCAGATGTTGCCGACTCGCTATTCGAAATACTTGTGATCGTTTGCCCGCGGGCGCTGATCGAGAAAAGGGAACACTCGAGACACAAGCACATCGAGTCGCCGTCTCGTCGGTCATCGATATCAACACCGCTCATTGTGCGGCGATCATCGTCTCCTGCCAAAGAGCAGCCGGGCGCATTCCTACTTTACACAGGTTGTCCGGTAGCTTCGGGCAGGTACGTGAAACGCTCCGATTTTGCTGATCTGGAGCGTACAAGGAGCGATGCAAAGTCGGCATTAAGCTGCTAGCTGAACGATCCGAACACCAACCTTGTGATCCGCGCCTCTTCATGATCGGAACTGGCTCGAGCGTTCATAAAGATGCTAGCGTCAGCGGCAATGCTTGGTGGAGTCGACAAGTGCTGTCGCGGAACTTGCGGCCGTGTTCGCGGCAGCCGTAGCCTTCTCCTCGAAATACACCCAAGGACGCGCGCCCGACGACTTTGTACGCTTTGTGACAAAGGGATATTGAGCTGTCACGCCTCTGACTGTCGGAAAAAGGCAAAGGCTGACGTCCTCGTTGCGGTTGCTCATCCGCGAAGATAGGCCGTAACACGCATCCGGGTTGCTTGGCGATCACTCCTATTTGACGCTCGCACCTTCTGAGGTGGCCCGAGCTTTTGCGATGGCATCGCATTTGCAGAGATGAAAATGTCAACATGAGTTCATCATCGTCGAGTTGCGGCCGCTTGCAGGCCACGCACGCAGGGTGAGGGGCGCCGCGCTTACGAGCCCGTTCTCTCAGGAGTGCCAGTGATACCATCTGCCAATTGGGCTGCCAGCCTGCTTGGGACGCGGCTTGCGTTTTTCGTTGCCGGATTCGGCCTCGCGGCGTGGGCGCCGTTGGTGCCGCTTGCCAAGGAGCGGCTCGCGGTAGACGACCGCACGCTTGGTCTTCTGCTGCTCTGTCTCGGAACAGGATCCGTTCTCGCTATGCTTCTGACCAGCGTGTCGAACGCGCGGTACGGCAGCAAGCCCATTATCCTCGTGGGTGGACTCGGCCTCGCGCTTATCCTGCCGTGGTTGGCTATCGCTGGAACACCTCTTGCGCTGGGTGCCACGCTGTTTGCTTTCGGCGTTTCACTCGGTTCGATCGATGTAGCCATGACCATCTATGCGATCGAATTGGAGCGAGCCACCGGCCGTCCGTTGATGTCCGGTTTCCATGCCCATTACAGCATTGGAGAATTCACCGGCTCTGCTGCCGTGACCCTGTTTCTCTCGCTTCAGCTTAGTTCACTTTCTTCGACGTTGGTCTGTTCGACGTTTATGATGATCGCGATAGTGTCGGCCTGGCCGCGGTTGACTGCAACGAGCTTGAGACAGCAGGGGCCATTGTTTGTCTTGCCCCATCGCAGTGTGCTGCTAATAGCGGCGCTCGCGGCTATCACTTTTCTTGTCGAAGGTGCAATGCTTGATTGGAGCGCTTTGCTTCTCGTTGGGGAAGATCTTCTCACGGAGGCGCACGGAGGTCTTGGATGTATGCTTTTCGCCATCGCAATGACCGCAGGGCGCCTCGGCGGAGATGCCGTTGTGGAGCGAATCGGCGACCGTGCCACATTGATGCTCGGAACTCTGCCGATCATGATAGGTTTCTTGGCTGTGGTCGCCGCGCCGGTAGCGCTGATTGCCATGGCGGGGTTCCTGCTTATTGGATTGGGCATTTCAAATGTTGTACCCGTACTGTGTCGACGCGCCGGCAAACAGAAGGTGATGCCGGTAGGCGTTGCGATCGCGGTCATCACGACAGCTGGCTACGCGGGTATACTGGTGGGTCCCGCTGGCATCGGGCTCGTCGCACACATGACTGGCTTGCCTTTGGCGTTCGCGATGTTGGGTGCGCTCATGTCCGTCGTCACGTTGTCGGCACGGATGGTATGACAGAGGGGCGTTAAGGCTCGTTAGTCGAGAGAGACGGGGGACGGCGTTAGAGGCTGAGCGTCGATCAGGTCTAAAACTTTAGCAGTAGAACGCTACGCCTTGATCACGGCCATTCTTCTTTTCCTGCAAGTTGGTTGGCTGAGCCGTAACTAGGATATGCGAGTCACTCGGGTGATCGGACATCCAACTGAGCGCTGTTGTTGATGAATGCCGTTGGGCCAGGCTGGAATATCCAATGTCCGCTGATGCTCGGATGGGTCTGCTTGCACCCGCTGTCGGGACTACCAGTTCACTAAGGTACCGTCCATTTGCTGTCGGCGAGATACGCCCGGTACGCTAGCTGAATGCCGTCCTCCAGCGAGGTGGTGGCGCGCCAGCCGAGCCGCGCCAGTCGGCCGACGTCGAGCAGCTTGCGCGGCGTGCCGTCCGGGCGCGACGTGTCGAAGCTGATCTCACCACGAAAACCGACGGCGGCCGCGACCATGAGTGCGAATTCGGCAATGGTGATGTCCTCGCCGGTGCCGATATTGACCAGTTCGGACGAGGAATAGGTCTTCATCAGATGGATGCAGGCGTCGGCGAGATCGTCGACATAGAGGAATTCGCGGCGCGGCGTGCCGGTGCCCCACACCGCGACGTTGCCGGCGCCGGAGACCTTGGCCTCGTGGAAGCGGCGGATCAGCGCGGCGACGACGTGGCTGTATTCCGGGTGATAATTGTCGCCGGGGCCGTAGAGATTGGTCGGCATCACGCTGATGAAATCGGCGCCGTACTGGCTGCGATAGGCCTCGGCCATCTTGATGCCGGCGATCTTGGCGATGGCATAGGGCTCGTTGGTCGGCTCCAGCGGGCCGGTCAGCATCGAATCCTCGCGCAGCGGCTGCGGCGCCAGGCGCGGATAGATGCAGGACGAGCCGAAGAACATCAGCTTCTCGCAGCCATTGGCGTGCGCTGCCTGGATCACGTTGCTCGATATCGCCAGATTGTCGTAGAGGAATTCGGCCCGCAGCGTGTTGTTGGCGACGATGCCGCCGACCTTGGCCGCGGCGAGGAACACGGCCTGCGGCCGCTTCGCGGCAAACCAGGCGTTGACCGCGGTTTGGTCGCGCAAATCGACCTCGTTGCGCGACACCGTCAGGAGATCGGACTCCTCGCGCGCCAGCCGGCGCATCAGCGCCGAGCCGACCATGCCGCGATGGCCGGCGACGAAGACCGTCTTGCCCTTCAGCTCAAAGGCCGTGCTTGCCATTGGCCGCGTCCTGCCTGGCCTCGACGAGATCGCTGGCGACCATTTCCTTCACCAGCTGCGCGAACGGCGTCTTCGGCGTCCAGCCGAGCTTGGCGCGCGCCTTGCTTGCGTCGCCGATCAGAAGATCGACCTCGGTCGGGCGGAAATAGGTCGGATCGATCTGCACCAGGGTGTTGCCGGACGCCTTGTCGACACCGATCTCCTCGACGCCCTTGCCGCGCCATTCGATGCTGCGGCCGACCTCGGCAAACGCCAGCTCGACGAACTCGCGGACCGACCGCGTCTCGCCGGTCGCGAGCACGAAGTCGCCGGGCTCGTCGACCTGCAGGATCCTGTGCATGCCCTCGACATAGTCGCGGGCGTGGCCCCAGTCGCGCTTGGCGTCGAGATTGCCGAGATAGAGTTTGTTCTCGAGGCCGACCTCGATGCGGGCGACTGCGCGGGTGATCTTGCGCGTCACGAAGGTCTCGCCGCGGATCGGGCTCTCATGGTTGAACAGGATGCCGTTGCTGGCGAACATGCCGTAGGCCTCACGGTAGTTCACCGTGATCCAGTAGCCGTAGAGCTTGGCGACGCCATAGGGCGAGCGCGGGTAGAATGGCGTGGTCTCCTTCTGCGGCACCTCCTGCACGAGCCCGTAAAGCTCCGAGGTCGAGGCCTGGTAGAATCGCGTTTCCTTTTCCATGCCGAGGATGCGGATTGCCTCCAAGAGGCGCAGCACGCCGATCGCGTCGGCGTTGGCGGTGTATTCCGGGCTCTCGAAACTGACCTGGACGTGGCTCTGGGCGGCGAGGTTATAGATCTCGGTCGGCCGGATCTGCTGCACCAGGCGGATCAGATTGGTCGAATCGGTCATGTCGCCATAGTGCATTAGGAACGGCACGTTGCCGGCGTGCGGATCCTGGTAGAGATGGTCGACGCGCGCGGTGTTGAACGAGGACGACCGGCGCTTGATCCCGTGCACGGTGTAGCCGAGACCGAGCAGATACTCGGCGAGATACGCGCCGTCCTGCCCGGTAACGCCGGTGATCAGCGCAACGCGCCGCTTTGAGTCCTGAGCCGCCATGGTCTCTCTTAGTTGCGCTGGAAAGAAAGCGCCCCTTGAAACGCGCGTTGCGGAGCGCTTTCTCGTGATATCTAGATGCGCAAGCGCGCACCACCCGCAATTAGAGGAGAACGATCATTAGCTTTAGTCATACACATCATATAGAAATGCGCACTATATACGTTGATTTACTCGACTGGAGAGCGGGACCACTGAGTTGAATGTCCACATCCTGACCGAACAAGCCGGACGACAAACGCCATCACGCGCAGCCGGATACTGCTCGGGCGATGTTTCCAACGAGATGACGCCGATGGTCCATGTTCCTTGTCTATCTTGCGCACGTTATATTCGCGTAGTCTCGCCATAGCCGGCGGAGTGGTTTGCTGAGGTGCAGTTGCCGACGCCCTTACCGGAATTACGCCATGCAAGCACACAATGAGCTTGGGCCTCGATATCGTATTCTACAAAGCTCCCGTACCTTTGACTTCCGAACAGAGCACGCAATCTGGTCAATAGGGTCGTCGGCCTAGCGCTCCTTTCAATAAGTGTAAACCGACGCAAGACCGAATAAGAAAGAATGGCAAACGTCGGTATAGTTCTTCGAACGTTTCGATATCGATAGCTTACGTTCGTACAATAGAGAGTTCGATGCAATCGTCTAGTCTCATATCCCGACGAGTAACGACAAAGACGATCCACGCGAGAGCGGCTGTGTGATACACCGGTAGCAGACATGTGGAAAGCACGGTGAGGCCGCATCCTTCTAGCAGCCCGAAGGAGCACAGCCGGTGCAAGGTTCTCGAGGAGATCCTCAGTGAGGCGTCGGGACCGTTGCTCCCGCGTCGGCTGCTAACCGGATCGGCCGCGTCGCCGCTCGCTTTGTTGGGATTTGAGCTGAAGAGTCGTGAGTGGCTCATCAGGATGATGAGCCAAATAGGACATGACGCTTCACTCTGGAATGAATAGTCTGCCGATCTGGCCAAAGTTCCTCAATCCATGAAGCCTAGCCGCTTGCGCGATCTATCCTCGCAGCGGGCATACCACGCGATGGTGACAGTTGCCGTCGCCTTCGAGCGAAGAGTCTGTTTGTGTCGGGATTGGATACCGAACTCAGCCACCAACCGTGCCCGCATATCGGGCTCACCTCTAAGGAGGCACGCCATTCGCAGTCATCGCTGTTTGTATTCGATGGAGACAACCAAAAGCAGACCGTGGCCGGAGAAAGCGATGATGGTTGAAATAGACCGAGCCCGCACTTGCGAATGCGGCGATACATGAAGCCGCAATAAATTGAGAGCTTGATACCTATCACCGTCGGGTAGGCAGATTCCATGGGTCCCTCTGTGGGAACGCCTGACTCTTTGAACATGGGCTGTATCGATCAATATGTGTGGAATAGTCGGCATCTTGGCGCGTGGTCCGGTCGCTGGGCAATTGGTCGCTTCGCTGAAGCGACTGGAATATCGTGGCTATGACTCCGCTGGCCTAGCGACGCTCGAGGGTCTCCGTATCGAGCGCCGGCGCGCTAAAGGTAAGTTGAGAAACCTTGAGGAACGGCTACGCCATTGTCCGCCGTCGGGTCATAGCGGCATTGGTCACACCCGCTGGGCAACTCATGGAAAACCGACCGAGAGTAATGCTCATCCGCATGCGACGGAAAATGTCGCGGTCGTTCACAACGGTATCATTGAAAATTTCCACGCGCTGCGAGCCGAACTGGAGCGGAATGGAGCTCATCTTAGCTCAGAGACGGATACCGAGGTGGTGGCGCATCTCGTCGAATCCTACCTCAAGAATGGCTACTCGCCGCAGGATGCGGTACAAGCCTCGCTGCCACGGCTGCGCGGAGCTTTCGCTCTGGCATTTCTGTTCAAAGGCCATGAGGATCTTTTGATCGGTGCGCGCAAGGGATCGCCCCTTGCGATCGGGCATGGTCCTGGCGAAGTGTATTTAGGATCGGACGCGATCGCACTCGCGCCCTTGACCGATGCCATTACTTACCTTGAGGACGGCGACTGCGCCGTGCTTACCCGCGCGGTCTGCGTGATCTATGGCGCAGACGGGACTGTCGTCCATCGGGAAACATCCAAGCCTGGCGCGTCGTCACTCCTGGTGGACAAGGCGAACTATCGTCACTTCATGGCAAAGGAAATCCACGAGCAGCCGACCATGGTCGGACAGACATTGGCGCGTTATCTCGATATGGCAGCCGAGCGCGTAGTCCTGCCGCTCACACTACCGTTCGACTTCAATTCTATTCAGCGCATCTCAATTACAGCGTGCGGCACGGCGAGCTATGCTGGCTACATTGCCAAATACTGGTTTGAACGGCTGGCCCGCCTGCCTGTCGAAGTCGACGTGGCGTCCGAGTTCCGCTACAGGGAGGCGCCTTTGCGCCGGGGCGATCTCGCGATCGTCATCTCGCAGTCCGGGGAAACGGCCGACACACTGGCCGCGTTGCGCTATGCCAAGAGCCAGGGCCAACACACGATATCCGTGGTCAATGTCCCGACGTCGACTATCGCGCGCGAGAGTGAATCCGTGCTGCCGACGCTAGCGGGTCCAGAAATCGGCGTGGCCTCCACCAAGGCATTCGTCTGCCAGCTGGCGGTGATGGCGATCCTTGCCGTCGCAGCGGCCAAAGAGCGCGGTAAGCTATCCGAGATCGATGAATCGAGGCTTGTACGCGAACTTATCGAACTGCCGCGGCTAATTGCTGCAGCGCTGTTGGTCGAGCCGCAGATCGAGAAACTCGCGCGTGATGTTGCCAAGTCGAGCGACGTGCTCTATCTCGGCCGAGGCACATCGGCGCCCCTGGCCTTGGAGGGCGCGCTCAAGCTGAAAGAAATCTCCTATATCCACTCAGAAGGCTACGCCGCCGGCGAACTCAAGCATGGACCGATTGCATTGATCGATGAGACAGTGCCCGTCGTGGTGATCGCGCCCTACGACGGGGTCTTCGAGAAAACCGTCTCGAACATGCAAGAAGTCGCCGCTCGAGGCGGCAACATCATCTTGATCACCGATGCAAGGGGCGCCTTGGAGGCGACGGTGGATACGCTTATGACCATTGTTTTACCAGATATGGCTGCAAGCTTTACGCCCATGGTTTATGCCGTCGCGGTACAATTGTTAGCTTATCATACCGCCGTCGTTATGGGGACGGACGTGGATCAGCCGCGCAATCTTGCCAAATCGGTCACAGTTGAATAGATGGCCGCGGCAGCGTCGATATGCTGTCCTGCGGGCAGTTCCGCGGATGCAATAAACATGTCGTCGTGACTCCTATTGACGACTGCTCGCTGCTCGCCGCGCCCGCCGAACTTATCGAGACTGCGATCTGGAAGCCACTTTGGTTGACCCTAACCGCTATCGGAAGGAAGCGATCGGATCGCTTCAGTAGGCGAACTTAGCCGATTCCATTCGTGATTGACGCATGGGCGCCCTCGTCCCTCTCCGAACGTCAATGCCGCGTGCGTTAGCTTCGGGTAGCCCAGCTCACGCTGCAAGCTGGGCACCTATCAGTTCCACAAGCCCTAACCAGCCCGAACGAAATACGGATATGCCTGATGGATCACCAATAGCCTCGTCCTACCTCCAATCCTCGCGCATGCCGAACTGACGAACTAAAGTGATACAGAATGCAGATAGCTTCGCGGGGGCGTATCGTGCCTCGCGGAGCGCCAAAACGTCCCCCTACATAAAGTCATCATCCTCCCAATCCGGCGAGGTATTTCCTGCACGCTCGGAACGTTCCGTGCCTCTGCCTTCGCTCTCCGCCGTTTTGGAAAGGTAAAATCGAGGTTTGTTCTCTCGCTGCCATTCTCCTTGGCTATTCTTACCCCACTTGTCGGGATGCTGGGTAGGATCAAGGACCATCAGCGAGTCACCTATCTCAACAAAACCCAACGCTGCGGCACGGGCTTTTGCTTCCGGATTCACAGGGTGAGAAAGGACCAAGGGCTCATCGCCATCAAGCCGAAGTTGATACTCCAGCAAGATATCGCCTGCATTGTCGACCAGGGGATGCGTAACCCGAAAGTCTATTGTCGATGTTATGTCCGATCGTCCGGGAAACTGTTCCTGCCAGCGGGCGCGTGCGGTTTCCTCCTTGAACACATCATCGACGGTAGCTCCTCCTTCCGTTCGGAGAAGTCCAACGCTTTTGTTTCCTAATTGATAGCTGAAATGTCGTGCGTCGTCCGAGCCGACCTTCCTGCCATGATTATAGGCGACGTCCGCAGCTCGTTCGGCCTTCAATGCCACCGACCGCGAGTATTGCTGGGGATTGGCCGCGATATGCTGGACTTCATCCCCATAGAAATCTTCCAACAGTTCCTGAAATGAGGTGCTTGAGATCTCCACGACAGGTGGTTTGGCAGCTAGTGAGTACGGCCGCGCTGCTGCCGAAGTTGAACGGGCATAGGCTGTTTGTGGCGCTATCTGCAAACTGGAAAAGACTTCCTCGAAGCGTCGGTCTTGATCTGTCTGCGTACCGCCGGCTTCAATTTGTGTCATTCCATCAAAGTCGGAACTACCCATCCATGGAAAGCTGGGTGAGCCATCTAGTCGATTGTACATGGGCGTTCGCGCTCCCATCCAAGAAAGTTGTCTTGAGTGTCAGGGCCACCAAGGCCGAGCGGGACTTGATAGTCAGACTGTCTGACGAGAAGCTGACTACAAGTTTTCGAGCAGTTGTACCGTGTGCCTACGTGATCGGATCTCTTTGCCGTGGCCGTTCACAGCGGTTTCGCCTGACCTTGGAAAGTTGGTCCGAGGTCGCGATACAATCTCACCATTCAGTGGGTTTAAAATTGACTCAGGCGAGCTCGGGAGTGGCAGTCCGACAGGACTCGTACAAAACTAATAAGAGCCCCAGCCCGCGCCAAACGGTAGTCGCCTGTGAACAAGCCTGTAAGCGATTGAGCGGGAGTCTGTTTTTGGGATTTGACGGCGTTTGAGATTGCAGGAATTTGAGGCTTGATGGCCGCAAACCTTGCAAATTCGTTTTGTGGATTCCTCTCCGCTGTGAACCGTGCTTCTGTGGTGCACCGGAGGGATGATGCGGCCGAAGAAGCACAAGACGACGGGATCGAACGATCTGTTCCGGGCACGGCTGGACCAGATCATCAACATGAAGCACGAGCTCGTTCTGCTTGCCGGCAAGATCGACTGGGACTGGATCGACGGCGAGATCGCCCCGCTCTACAGCGAGAACGGCAGGCCGGGGATCGAGACCCGCTTCATGATCGGGCTGCTGTTGCTCAAGCACATTTACGGGCTGTCCGATGAGGGGGTGTGCGAGCGCTGGGTGCACGATCCGTACTTCCAGTTCTTCACCGGCGAAGAGTTTTTCCGGCACGTTTTCCCGCACGAGCGCTCGGACCTGAGCCATTGGCGCAAGCGGCTCGGCGACAAGCTGGAGCAGTTGTTGGCCGAGAGCCTTCGGGTGGCGCACGAGACCGGTGCGTTACGCAGCCAGGACCTCAAGCGGGTCACGGTCGACACCACAGTGCAACCAAAGGCCATCAGCTTCCCGACCGACGCCAAACTGCTGCATGCAGCGATCCGGGGGCTGAACCGCCTGGCGAGGAAGCACGGGGTCAAGCTGCGGCAATCCTATTGTCGCGTGGCCAAAAGCGCG
Source organism: Bradyrhizobium sp. USDA 4510 (assembly GCF_054059095.1). Taxonomy (NCBI): domain Bacteria; kingdom Pseudomonadati; phylum Pseudomonadota; class Alphaproteobacteria; order Hyphomicrobiales; family Nitrobacteraceae; genus Bradyrhizobium; species Bradyrhizobium sp. USDA 4510. The sequence goes on from NZ_JBSSBT010000001.1 coordinate 352,204, forward strand.
GCGATGATGGCGGGCCGTTACGCTCATGCCAAACAGTTCAACCGGCATCAGCGGCAGCTGCGTATCCTGCGCAGCCGGCTGGGGCGGATCATCCGCGACATCCGCCGCAAGATCGAGGGCGAGGCGACGCTGGAGGAGGCGTTCGCCCTCCCGCTTGGCCGGGCCTCGCAGATCCGCTCGCAGCAGCAGCGCCAGCGCGGTTTCAAGCTTTATTCTTTCCATGCCCCGGAGGTGGAGTGCATCGGCAAGGGCAAGGCCGCCGCACCTTATGAGTTCGGCGTAAAGGCCTCCATCGTCACCAACAATCGCCGCGCCCCCGGTGGCCTGTTCGTGCTGCATGCCAGGTCGCTGCCCGACAACCCTTACGACGGTCACACGTTGCGGGATGTTATGGACCGCACCGAGACACTCACCGGCTGTGCGATCGAGCGGGCCTACGTCGACAAGGGCTACCGCGGCCACGACGCGCAAAATCCCCGCCGCGTCTTCATCTCCGGCCAGAAGCGCGGTGTTTTCGGCGCCATCAAGCGTGAGCTGCGCCGCCGCTCCGCCATTGAGCCCATCATCGGACACCTCAAAGCCGAAGGACACCTCGGCCGGTGCTACCTCAAGGGCCGCGCCGGCGATGCCGCCAACGTCGTTCTCTCCGCCGTCGGACACAACCTCCGTCGCATCCTCGCCTGGTTCAGAGAACTTTTGCGCCTGTTGTTGGTCTCGCTCTGGCGCACGCTCAACTGTCCAGCTCAGCTCAATCCGGCTTCTTAACGGTCGACACGGTAATCTAACGACAGGGGAGCGGGCTCGGCTGGCCAAAGATCGGCTCTCGTGCGAGGCGCCCAGACCGGACAAAAGTCGGCGGTCGGCTGATTGTTTCAAGCGTCTGCGCCGTCGCCATTCTCACTCAGTGCGGCATCGAGGTGCTCGATCAGCGTATGTCCGGCGAAGGGCTTGGCCAAGAATCCGGTCGCTCCCGCGCTCAGGGCTGAGGCGCGCACGCGGTCATTGGGGAAGGCTGTAATAAAAATGAATGGCACGCCATAGCCACGGGTCCGCATTTCCGCCAGCAGGTCCAACCCACTCATAACCGGCATCTGCACATCGGTAATTACACAGGAGGTCTCGTTCAACCGCGGCGACCTCAAGAACTCCTCGGCCGACGCAAACGTTTGAACGACGTAGCCACGCGATTTCAGAAGATTTTCTGTCGCCGCACGGACCGATGCGTCGTCATCAACGACAGAAATCAAAGGCGTGGACAAGACAAGCTCTCCTGGCGCGGGACTAGCGGCTGCCGAGGCACTAGCCACCATTGAGCGAAAAGTGGGCTTGAGTGGTTAAATTGTAAAATCATACTTAGGTTTGTTCGGGGCGGTTACCGCGGATTCCCAGCGTCTCAGTCATTCTGATCAAATCCGCCAGCGACCTGGCGCGCATCTTTTTCATCACGTGTCCACGGTAGATCTTGACCGTAATCTCGGCGAGCCCCAGCTCGGCGGCTATCTGCTTGTTCATTAATCCGGTAGCGACCAGTTTCATCACCGCCTGCTCGCGCGGGCTCAAGGTTTCAAATAGAGACTTCAGCTTCGCGATAGTCTGCTCGTCCTCGCGCCTTTTGCGATCGCGTTCGGTCGCTGCGACTACGGCGTCCAGCAGTTCCTGATCGCGAAACGGTTTGGTGAGAAAATCGACCGCTCCGCCCTTCATAGCCCTGACGCTCATGGGAATGTCGCCATGGCCGGTAATGAAGATGATGGGAATATGAACGTTCGCCTTGGCTAGCTCAGTCTGAAACTCAAGGCCGCTTAAGCCTGGCAGCCGGACATCAAGAACCAGGCAGCTAACAACGTCGGGAAGTTTGCTCTGCAGCATTTCTCGGGCCGATCCGAATGCAACGACGTCCAGGCCCACGGATTGGAAAAGGTTCGTAAGCGACCGACGCATCGAGACGTCATCTTCAACAACGAAGACGATCGCATGCGCCGACGCCTCGGCCTTGCTGCCTTCGCGCTGGGAGTTGGAGCGTTCACTCATGACACGATCTCCTTGTGCAGCGGCAGGTCAAACCGAAAGGTGGCCCCCGGCCCTTGCTTGCAGACGATCGAAAGACGCCCTCCGTGAGCCTCCACAATCGAGCGGCAGATCGAAAGCCCCATTCCAAGGCCGCTCGATTTTGTCGTGAAAAATGGGTCTAACACTCGGTCGACGTCATTCTCGGCGATGCCGATGCCACTGTCAGTCACGGCAAGCCGCACGTGCCCCATATCGTCGCTAGATGACTGAATCACTAGTTCACGCGGACGGTCCGTAACTGCGTCCATCGCTTCGATTCCGTTCATCACCAGATTGATAATCACCTGTTGCAGCTGAATCCGGTCTCCGAGGATTGCGGGTAGCGCTACCGTCAAATCGGTTTTTAACGTCACCTGGTGGCTAATCAGCTCACGTGTCACAAGCGCAATGACGTCTTTAACGACGTCATTGATGTCGAGCGGCAGCATCTCGATCTCGCCTTTCTTCGCAAGTGCGCGAATGCGACGGATCACCTCGCTTGCTCGGATTGCGTCTTCGATTATCCACTCAACCGATGAGCGCGCGGCGGAAAGATCAGGGGTTTCGCGGTTCATCCAACCGAGGCATGCGTCGGCGTTGCTGATAATAGCGGCGAGTGGCTGGTTGATTTCGTGGGCGATGGACGTTGTCAACTCTCCCAGGGTGGTCACGCGCGTCACGTGTGCGAGCTCTGCCTGTGCCTTTCGCAACTCTTGTTCGGCTTGATTTGCGCGAATGATAGCCGTCATGTCAGTGCTGACGCCCCGGTACCCGAGAAAATTACCGTCGATATCAAAAAAAGGCTTGCCACTCGTTCGAACGTAAATCGGAGATCCCATCCGGTTGACGGTGCGGTAGAGCAGATCCCGAAACGGCAGATGCGCCTCCAGCCTCGCCCGATGCTGCCGCCACTTCTCAGGTTCTTCTTCGACGTCGCACGCAATGTCCCAGCGAAGCATACCCATCAATCCTGTCGCCAGGATTCCCGCAGCGCTGGTGTGCTCGGACAAGCGAGTGACCTGATGATCTGGCCCGGTCTCCCAGAGCCAATCGGAGGCTGTTTCGGCGTAGTCGCGAAAGCGCTGCTCGCTTTCGCGCAGCGCGGCAAGTGTGCTTTCCAGACGTTCCCTGGCTGCATATTGCTCAGTGACATCCATATGTGTTCCGATGAGTTCGCTGACATTGCCGTCGCTGCCAACCACCACATGGGCCACGGAATGTATATGCCTCATCGAGCCATCTGGCATAAAGGATTCGAAAATCGTACTCGAAGCGTCCTTCCTTGTCTTCTCTAGCCAGTCGCTGCACTTCCTGAAGTCGCGGCAGGTCGTCTGGATGAATACGCGACCGAATGGTCTCTATCGACACCGTCTCTTGCGGATCAAAGCCAAACAGGCGATCGACCTCGGCGGAGCGATAGATAAAATCGAGACGGTAGACGTCCCAAGACCAACTACCCGTGTGACTGAGATGCTGGGCTTCGGCCAGGTAGGCCTCGCTGCGGCGCAACTGCTGTTCTGCTAGTCTTGCAGCCGTGATATCCGTCGCTGCCCCGACAAACTCGATGTCACCGGTCGCGGTTCTCGTGGTGCGTGCCCGCGCATGGATGTGCTTCACTGATCCATCCGGCAGCAGTAACCGGTATTCATGCTCGAAGCTCTTTGGATCTCGCATCGCCCGATCGATGGTCTCTTGGACTGACGCCCTATCGTCTGGATGCGTGCGCGCGACGATCAGTTCCGGCGCGGGAACCGTCTGCGGATCCAACTGTAGAATACGAAACAGCTCCTTTGACCAAAAGGCCTCGCCGGTGGCGACGTTCCAGCTGAAGCTGCCTGTATTGCTCAACTCCTGCGCCTGAGCCAAATGTACTTCGCTTCGCTGCAGGGCAAGTTCGGTCCGCTTTCGCTCCGTGATATCTTCGCAGGCTATGAGGACAACGGGCCGCTCATCGGCCCAGAGCATTGCTTTGGCGTTTTCACGTACCCACAACACCGAGCCGTCTTTCCGAACTTTCTGGGCCTCCCAGGTTTGCGATTGACCGATATCTTCAAGGCAGGCCCGAATGCATTTGCGGGCGAACGCGCGATCCTCGTCCAGAAAGACTCCCAGGACAGATTGACCGATCAGTTCGGAGCGCGCATAGCCGAGCTGTGTCGCGCCGAGCGTATTGACGTTAAGGACAGTACCCGCTTCGTCGACCATGACGTACATGGAGGGATTGTGCTCAAAGATTGCGCGCCACCGCATTTCACGGTCTTCCAAATCGGCAGTGCTGCGCCGGAGTTCGGCCGCAGTCTCACGCGCGGCCTCTCTTTCCTGGCGGATCTTTCCAATCAGGTGCGTTCCGACAATCGAGACAGTAAAGAAAGCGACAACCACCAGAAGAACTTGGGGGTCGTCGATCCCAAGACTGAACGCGGGCGGCGCGAAGTAGTACGCCAAAGCAGCGATGGCCAAGATGGAAAGGGCAGATGATGCAATGAAGCTGCCGATCAATGAAAATAGCAATATTACCAGCAGATAGCCGAACGCCGTCGCAGCGAAATGTGTTTGAAGGTACAAGGAGGCCAACGTCACTACCGCCAGCGTTATGCTGCCGAATGTGAACTGTGTGGCTGAACGTTTGAAATTATTGACTTGGTTATACATTCTTTGACCGTCCGGCCTTTCTCCGGCGGGAGAGTTATAACATTTAGGCAAAAATGGGGCAATCTTTCGGCCCCAAGGGACGCTCGCCAATGTTCTGGGTCAATTGCTTGCAGCTGAACTCAGCACGTGCCGGAGAAAGGCGCATTACAACGTAGGTATAGTTGTTCTAAACCTTTCAATATGGCGCGCTGACCCGCGTACCAAGCCGGTCGACGGTGATCATACCCGCCCCGACGTGATGCTGTAACGCGCGCCGGAATAAACGGATGGCTGAGTTGGAAATTGCCGCCACCCGCGGGCGCGGAAGAGGCCGGTTCAGTGGCCACGCACCAAGCTATTTTGTGGGCTAGACCCAGTCCCTTGGCCAGTCAGGCCGGGTAGGCTCTGTCGGAATCGTGTTGTGTTGCCCCACGCCAACCTTGCGCCAGCATTTGGATGGCTGGGAGCTTTCAACTCCACGGCGCGCCAAAAATATCGGTGGAAAAACGACTTCATCTTCCGCGTTTGCGTGGAATTCTCAGACGTGGTTTGGAGCGCGACACGGAGCAATGGTGTGAACGGCTGCTCCTGCAAAAAAGCATCAACTCGCAGTTCAAGTCGGCTGTGCCGATTTGAACTGCGAACGAACCACGGAGCTGGCTGCGCTCAGTTGAGCGCGCCTTGAAATCACGAACAAGACCGGGCCTACCTCCTTGATGTTCGTGTATCGATGCCATTGGAAACTGTGGGCTGCTTGAGCCGAGCGTGCAGCGTAGCGTCGTCGAGCTCGCCTTCCCACCACGACACGAACACAGCGGCGATGCCATTGCCGGTGATATTGGTAAGGGCTCGCACCTCGCTCATAAACTTGTCGATCGAGAATACGATTGCCATGCCGGGCACCAGTGCCGGGTTGACCACCGACAATGTCGCGGCAAGTGTGATGAAGCCTGCGCCGGTTACGCCGCTTGCCCCCTTCGAGGTCAGCATTGCCACGAGCAAGATCGTGAGCTGCTGGCCAAAGGTCAGATCGACCCCGAGTGCCTGGGCAATAAACAATGTCGCCAGCGTCATATAAATGTTGGTGCCGTCGAGGTTGAAGGAGTAGCCGGTTGGCACCACGAGGCCAACTACGGGTTTTGAGCAGCCCAGCCGTTCGAGCTTCTCCATCAATTGCGGCAGCGCGCTTTCCGAGGATGAGGTGCCGAGCACGATCAGAAGCTCGTCCTTGATATAGATAATGAATTTGAAGATCGAAAAGCCGACGATCCGCGCGATCAGGCCGAGCACGACGATCACAAATATCGCCGCAGTCGCATAGAATAGTACGATGAGCCCGATCAGATTACCGAGCGCCGCCGGCCCGAACTTGCCGATCGTGAAAGCCATGGCGCCGAACGCACCGATCGGGGCCGCTTTCATGACGATGGCGATCACGCCGAAAACCGCATGCGCGACGTCGTCAATCATGCTGCGCAGCCGTTCTCCACGCTCCCCAAGCGCCATAAGCGAAAAGCCAAACAGGATCGCGAACAGGAGCACTTGCAGAACATCGCCGCGAGCGAGGGCGCCGACCACAGTATCGGGAATGATATTGAGAAAAAAATCGACGGTCTTCGAGGCTTCCGCCTGCTTGACGTAATTGGCGACTGCCGCAGCGTCCGGTTTGACCGCAAGACCATGGCCGATTTGGACCAGATTGCCCATGACAAGGCCCAACACCAGCGCAAAGCTCGATACGATCTCGAAATAGACCAGCGCTTTGACGCCGACGCGCCCGACTTTCTTTGCATCCTGGATATGCGCAATGCCGGATGCGACGGTGCAGAAGATGATCGGCGCGATCACCATCTTGATTAGCTTGATGAAGCCGTCACCGAGCGCCTTGACCCAGTCGTTGGTCGCGACCGACGGCCACAGCCAGCCGACGATGGCGCCGATAACGATCGCGATCAACACTTGAACGTAGAGAATCTTATACCAAGTCTGCGACGCGCGCGCGGGCGCCGCAGTTGCCATGGTGGTCATGACGCTTCCTTCCCGAATACACTCGCATGCGAGCCGCCGCGTCGTTGAAGACGACGGCATCATACGAGGCTGTCATTTAGCCGTGTCCGATTGAAGACGGTTCCGAGAGCCGGCGCGTCATTCCAAAGGCAGGCGTTCAGTTACGTTATCTTTATTCGTCAAGCAAGATCTGCACCAGAGACCCAACCGATCGTGTCGCTATCAGATAAACCGCCGTTCTTCTGACGAGGTCTGTTTGAATCGTCGAATGGCATTTGTGAGGTCGATCGCGAAGGTTGCTCTGCATCGTCGCATCTTGCTGGCAAATTACCCGAGTCACGTCTCGGCATCGAAGTCCTAGAGTGATGGGTACGCTTCGACTTCTGAAGTTGATGCAACAGTACGCCTCATTGATAAAATTGATCGTTTGGATCGGAGGCATCCAGGCGATGGAAGCGTGCGACATCTAGCGGGTTGGTCGACGCGAGGCGTATCCGCATCGGCGGCCGCTGAGCCGTTGGGCGCCTCGGCGGTTACGATGGAGCCCCGATCATTCCGCTTTGGCGTTTTGAGCGTTCTTTTTTCTGAACTCATTGCCAGGCAGGACGAGTCCAATGTGACTTGTTCCGGCTGCGAATGTACTGGCGAGTGCGAATGAGTTGCGACAATTGGAACGACGGTGAGTGTACTCAAGTACAGAGGTGGTGATCCGGTGAAACCGGATGGTTCGGCAAAATTTCTGACGCAGAGCGTTTCTGCGTCCGCGTTGCCAAACCGCGATTACCTAGTCCATGTCCATCCGTGCAGGACGTCTTCGCAGCCGCGAGCCGTGATTGACCAAGTCGTAGGCTGGAGCGGGCGCTAAATAGAAGAAGCTTGCCGCAGGACGCAAGGGGCGAATAGCGCCCTTCAACTCGGGTGCCGAGAATCGCCTCCTCGATATTCGGTGTTCCTCAGAGCGCGCGCTTCTCCATGATGATGGCACGACAAAGTGTCGCCGTTCGCGGGCCAGCCTCTCACCTGGAGCTCGCAAATGCCCGATCCGATGTCAGGTCTATCCACGAGGTTCCTGCGTACGCCCGAGGCTGCGCGGTATCTTACCCGATCCGCCCGCATGCTCGAAAAGCACCGCACATATGGCAGGGGGCCGGCGTACCGAAAAATTGGCGGTCGCGTCATCTGCGCACTGGATGACTTGAGAGCATGACCCGATTCTCGGCACCAAGACGTCGACGTCCGACAGGCCGCGACAGTTCAGGGGCGAGATCCTGTGGGATGTGTGCGATGGCGAGCCGAACTCAGCTGTTTGGTGTGTGCACCAGATGCTCGTCATGGCCCGGCGGAATCGCTGAATCATCATCTCTGTATACACGCATTCCACTTTAAGCTCGCATATTCGTCACTTTTTCGGCCCGTTTCCAATTAATGTATACAGGTAGTGTCCCCAAGTGAGGTATCGGCGCATGAGCCATTGCTTTCCAACCAATGTCTGGTACGCGGCCGCGTGGGACGCTGAGGTGAGACAGGCGCTGTTGCCGCGGACGATCTGCGGCAAGCACGTCGTAATGTATCGGCGCGCCAACGGCGACGTGGCAGCACTGGAGGACGCTTGTTGGCATCGGTTGGTGCCGTTCTCAAAAGGGCGCCTTGAGGGCGACAGCGTGGTCTGCGGCTATCATGGGCTGAAATACAACGCGCAGGGCCGTTGCACCTTCATGCCCTCGCAAGAGACGATCAACCCCTCTGCGTGTGTACGTGCCTATCCTGTGGTCGAGCGCGATCGCTTCGTCTGGCTGTGGATGGGTGATCCGGCGCTAGCCGACCCGGGCATGGTGCCGGACATGCACTGGAACGATGATCCCGCTTGGGCCGGCGACGGTGACACCATTCACCTGAAATGCGACTATCGTCTGGTTGTCGACAACCTCATGGACCTGACGCACGAAACGTTTGTGCATGGCGCCAGCATTGGCAATGACGCCATCACGGAAGCGCCGTTTGACGTCACCCATGGTGAGAAGACCGCTACCGTAACGCGCTGGATGAAGGGAATTGCCGCGCCCCCGTTCTAGGCCAAGCAATTAACCTGGTCCGGTAGACCGCTGGCAAATTATCCGTTTCGAGGCGCCGTGCACGATCAATATCGACGTCGGAGTGGCGCCCTCAGGAACCGGCGCGCCCGAAGGCAATCGATCGGCTGGCGTCAATGGTATTGTCCTCAACACCATCACGCCCGAAACGGAAACGAGCTGCCATTATTTCTGGGCCTTCGTGCGCAATTATCGCCTGAACGAACAGCGCCTGACCACCGAACTTCGCCAAGGCGTTTCCGGCATCTTCCGTGAAGACGAGGTCATTCTCGAGGCGCAGCAGCGCGCGATCGACGAAAATCCCGACCGGGTCTTCTATAACCTCAACATCGATGCCGGCGCGATGTGGGCCCGCCGCTTGATAGATCGCATGATCGAGGCCGAGAATCCGCACCACGGTCGTCAGGCCGCGGAGTAGGGCATGGCCGAGCGCGACACTGACCGCTCAGTCTCACAGACGGTACGCGCCCAGCTCAGCTTGCGCGATCTGATCCTGTCGGGCGACTTGCGGCCGGGCGAACGGATCTCCGAGTTACAGGCTGTGGAGACGACCGGCGCATCGCGCACTCCGGTGCGAATGGCATTGGTTCGGCTGGAGGAGGAAGGACTTCTGGAAGCGATCCCTTCTGGCGGCTTCATGGTGAAGGCATTCTCCGAACGAGATGTCCTGGATTCGATCGAGCTGCGTGGCACCGTAGAAGGTCTGGCCGCGCGTTTTGCTGCCGAGCGCGGTGTTTCGTCGCGCGATCTTGAGCCTCTAAAAGGATGTCTTGACGAGATTGATGGACTGGTGCGGCAGGATCCAATCTCCGTCGAGGCCTTCTCCTCCTACGTCGCGCTCAATGCGCGATTTCATGCGCTTTTAACCGAATTGTCGCACAGTCCGCCCTTGATCCGGCAGGTCGATCGCGCGTCGGCGCTACCATTCGCCTCGCCCAGCGGCTTTGTGATGACCCAATCGACACTACCGGATGCGCGCCACACACTGTTGATTGCGCAAGATCAACACCGCGTCGTGGTCGATGCAATCGAAAACCGCGAAGGTGCGCGGGCCGAGGCAATCATGCGCGAGCACGCCCGAGTGGCGGCGCGCAATCTGCGCTTGGTGCTCAGGAATAAGACGCATTCTGACCTGCTGCCAGGACTGGCGCTCATCAGGATGGCAGGCGATTAAAGGAAATCTCCATGCGCTTCATTGAAAGCTGGACATCGGCAACGCTCGTGGCGACGCGCTATCTAACTCCTTCGATCCGCGAGTTTCTGATCAAACCGGAAAACTTTGATGGCGCGGCCTATCCGGTCGGCAGCCATATCAATATCGCCGTCACTATCAATGGGCGTCCGGAGACGAGGTCCTATTCCTTGGTCGGCGAAGCCGACCCGGCCGGCTTTCGCATCGCCGTGCGGCGCGCGGAGGACTCCCGTGGCGGCTCGCAGTACATGTGGTCGCTCGCGCCGGGCGCGCGGTTGACAATTACGTCGCCCGCCTCGCTGCTGCCGATTGACTGGGCTCGCCGGCACTATTGCCTGATTGCGGGCGGCATTGGTATTACGCCGCTGATCGGGGCGGCCCAGGCGCTGGCACGCCGCAATGCCGACTTCACTCTGCATTATGCTGTGTCTTCCCGTGAGCAAGCCGCCTATTTGGACGTTCTCGCCCCATTGCTGAACGAGCGGCTTATTGTCCATGCAGGCAACGAAGGGCGCAGGCTAGATTTCGATGGCTTGTTCGCCTCGCTGCCGCCTGATGCCTTGACCCTCCTGTGCGGTCCGATCCGGATGCTCGATGCTGCCCGCCGGGCCTGGACCGATGCAGGTCGCGCACTATCCGACTTACGCTACGAGACCTTTGGCTCGAGCGGCTCACTGCCGACTGAAGGTTTCCGGGTGCGCCTTGCAGATCGGTCTCTTGAGATCGAGATTCCGCGCGATCGCTCATTGCTGGACGTGCTCAATGAGGCTGGTTACGAGGTGATTTCGGATTGCCGGCGCGGCGAGTGCGGCGTCTGCGCCATCGATCTCGTCAAAATCGACGGTGATCTCGACCACCGCGACGTTTTCTTCAGCGAGCAGCAAAAGCACGCGAACGAAAAGATCTGTGCATGTGTCTCTCGAGCCCGCGGCACCATTACAGTCGATATACTGCACCGCCCGGACGGGCCATAGATTCGCTGCAACACGTTTTTGGGGCAGCAGGTTCTGGCCGAGAACTCGGCGACTAACGGATGTCCCACGGTATGCTCCCTGTTATCATAGAACAGTGCGCATGATTACCGGGTGACGATGGTCGGCAGCTGCTGTCCCTGTCCTTGGCAACAAGCAAGCCGAATAAGAAATGGACTCCGAAACCTTTGTTTTTCGGTCGTGTCCATTCTCGCAGTAGACTTTGGCGGGCCTCGGCGCTTATACACGCTCGTTCTTGAGACACCTAAGAAACAAATTAATACTTCGATGCGGAATCACGTGAGGATTTGCATCGATTTTATTCAAAGCGCGACATCTGTCGGGCGACCAGCTCTCCTGCTCATTCTGCCGCCGCTGTCTGTTTGAATACAAAGGTGCCCGGAACCTGACAGCGGGTTAGGTCCACTGCACAGTGACGCTGGCATCCATGCGGGTTTTTCTCGCGTAGGCACAAAGCGCACCACATTTCGCAAGCGGCACGGGGATTGCTGGATGGCGCGCGAGGAGCTGCCGCCGTCAGACCGGTCGGAGCGGCCCTGTCACAGGAGTTTCCGATGAGGTTTGCGATGCCGCTGTTGCTCGCAGAAACGACGCGAAATGTGATGGCCCCACGAGATTGCGCGTGCCGGACGACAAGCGTACCACCTTGCCGAAGCCCGCGAGACGGCCCGAGAGCGCGTTGAGCGTCAACGTAAGCATCGAGCTCGATAGCCAAGGCACGCAAACTGCAACATTTCAGGCGTTCTGTTCGCGCGACAGCATTCGCCCGATCGGGCTTCTTGAGAATGCTCCTGTGGCTCCAGAAATCCAGCTCACGACTGCGGCGAATTGGGCTTTAGGCGCCGTGATCCGCAGGCGCGTCGTGGCGCGAAAAGGGACCGGTGAAGCAAACACAACCAATGCGGTCGCCATCTTGCAAGCGGTGCAGCCGAACTTAGGCACGGCGTCCCGTCCTTGGGGCTTGCACGCGATCAAAAGGCGATGCGCGCCAAATTCCTCAGCGAGCCGGACGCGCAGACGACCGCTGCGCGGCCACGGCGACGTGCTCTCACCGGTGGGCTGACGCACATGGATGTCCTTTCGCCAGAGGTCTGGCAATCCGTTGCGCTCACGGTCGAGCTCGCCTGCGTGACGACAATGATCCTGCTGGTGATTGGCGCGCCGCTCGCGTGGTGGCTCGCACGGTCAAAGACGGTTTTGAGCGAGGCCGTAGCGACGATGATCGCGCTTCCGCTCGTGCTGCCGCCAACGGCGCTCGGTTTCTGCGTCCTCGTCCTGCTCGGCCCGAACGGACCCGGCGGGCTTCTCGCCTCTTTCTGGGGCCAGCACACACTCGCATTTACCTTTGCGGGAATCGTCGTGGGATCGGTTCTCTCGGCGCTCCCTTTGGTGGTGCAGCCGATCCGTAGCGCCTTTGTTGCAATGGGCGACCGCGCGCAGCAAGTTGCGGCAAGCCAGCGCGCTTTTCCGTTGTGCGCCTTCATTGCGGTCGGCCTGCCGCCGGCACGGCTGGAGTTCCTCAAGGCTGGCGTGGTTGGCTTTGCCCACACGATCGGCACATTCGGTGTCGTCATGATGATCGGCGGCAACATTCCTGGGCGCACCAAGGTGCTGTCAGCCTACGTCATTGACTACGTCCAAGCATCGCGCTGGCGCGAGGCAAGTTGGGTTGCGGGGGGTATGGTGATGTTCGCTCTTGCCGTCATGTTCACCCTAACTCTCATCGACAAACGGTGTGCCAGGAGAGGTACATGACGGGCAGCAAGCCGAATCGAAGTACCTTCGGTGTGCTGTCCAAGCATGTCCGGTACTAACCGAGCGGCAGTATCGCAGGTCAGATCGGCCCTTTTCTTGGCGAGGATACCATGAACAAACTCGTTGCGGCCGCGGCGGCTGCCGGTATCAGCTTCAATTCAGCTCACTGCGCGCCTTTGCCCGAGGCGAGGGCCGATGACGTCGGAGTTTCCAGTCAGCGGCTTGCCAGACTGGACGAGTTCTTCGCTCGGGAAATCGCAACCAAACGCGTGCCGGGCGCAGTGGTTGCAATCGCCAGAGACGGCAAGCTGATTCACTACAAGGCGTATGGGCAGCTCGATCCGGAAAAAAGAACGTCGATGCGGCTCGATGCGATATTCGCGCTCGCATCTATGACCAAACCGATGGTGGCGGTTGCCGGCCTCACCCTCACGGAACAAGGTCGCCTGCCTCTGCGGGCCAAACTGACGGATTACTATCCCGAATTTGCAAAGATGAAGGTGGGAGTGCCGCAGCCTGACGGCTCATTGAAATACGAAGCGCAGAGTTCTCCGATTTACGTCCACGATCTTTATCGCCACACATCAGGGCTCACCTATGGTGCGCCACCGGATAGCGCAGATCAGGTGGCGCGTCTCTATCCGGATTTCGCAGCTCCGCCGGTCAAGGGCGATAAGCGGGCTTTCATCGAAGCCATTACCAAGCTGCCGCTGGCGCACCAACCGGGCACGGAGTTCGAATACGGCTTCTCGACTGACGTGCTTGGAGCTGTCGTGGAGCAGGTTAGCGAGCAGCCGTTGGGCGAGTATCTTTCCAGCAACGTGTGGAAGCCGATCGGAATGCTGGATGCCACTTTTCATTTGTCGACATCGCAACGCAAGCGGTTGGCGCGTCCATTTAGAGACGACCCGCTGACCGGAAAGCCACAAAGCATCGAGCTCCTCGAAAGTCAGACGAGGTTTGACTGCGGGGGAGCCTGTGCATTCGCGACAGTTGGTGACTACGTGCGCTTTGGGCAAATGCTGCTAAACGGCGGGGAGCTCGATGGGCGGCGGATCCTCGGTCCGAAGACTGTGCATCACATGATCTCCAACCACCTTGGGCCAGAGATCAAAAATAAGGTCGCTCATGTGGAGCCGCACCGCGCCGGCTTTGGGTTCGGGCTCGGAGTGGCTGTGCGCATAAGCGAGGGTCTCTCGGCCGTTCCAGGCAGTCCAGGTGAGTTCACCTGGACCGGCGCTTACGGAACACAATTTTTCTGTGATCCGAAGGAGCGCTTGGTCGTGGTGGTCGGCACGGCCGCGCCCGGAGAGATCCGCAAGTATTACCGCGAGCAGGTCCAAAATATCGTCTATGCCGGAATAGTTCGATAGTTTGCTGCCGTCGGAAATGCTCGTGAACAGCTTGGATGACTGGCAAATTATGCTTGCTGCTGCGGACAGGCATCAAACCTGAAAGGACAGCAAGGTCGTTTGCTGACCCGCGTCGGACGATCGGGCCCAGTGCTTGGAACGAGCCATTCTGATCGAAATCGGTGATCAGTACGGTGCCGCGAACTGCGACAATTATCGTGCCGGCCGGTGTGGCGGCCGTACTTGAAGAGCGAGTATGACGCCGTCGCCGCCAGGAGCGAGCCATTGTGATGCATTGTTGGAGTTCTCACGTCGACGGTCCAAACCGGACACCATAAGCACGACAAGTGGTCAATTGCGCAGCTTGCGCGTAGCTCGCCAATCCTGCTGCAGATCCACAAGCGACGGCTTGGTATCCGTCAGTTGCTGTGCAGTGGCCTATTTCTTGCTGCTGAACGTCAGCATCGTTACGGCTGACGCGGCACTTGGAAGGGCTCATGGGCAGGATAGAGGAAACCTTCTACAGCGTGATCAGACGTCAGGGTATCACGCGTCGCAGTTTCCACAAATTCTGCAGTTTGACGGCCGCGAGCTTCGGACTCGGTCCGCTCGCAGCAAGCAGTATCGCCAATGCCCTCGAGACCAAACCGCGTATACCCGTCATTTGGCTGCACGGGCTCGAGTGTACCTGCTGCTCCGAAAGCTTCATCCGCTCCGCGCATCCGTTGATCAAAGACGTGCTGTTGTCGATGATTTCGCTCGATTACGACGATATGGTCATGGCCGCGGCTGGGCACCAGGCCGAAGCCGTCCTGCAGGAAAGCCGTGCCAGGTACAATGGCAAGTATGTGCTTGCCGTAGAAGGCAACGCGCCGCTGAACGAGGGAGGCATGTTCTGCATTGACGGCGGCAAGCCGTTCGTTGAGAGACTCAGGTGGATGGCGGAAGCGTCCATGGCGGTCATTGCTTGGGGGAGCTGCGCATCCTGGGGCTGCGTTCAAGCGGCCAGGCCCAATCCGACCGGTACTGTGCCTATCGACAAGGTGATCTCCAACAAGCCGATCGTCAAGGTTCCCGGGTGTCCCCCCATCGCAGAGGTCATGACCGGCCTCGTGACCTTCATAACCACGTTCGGAAGGCTTCCTGAACTCGATCGCCAAGGGCGCCCAAGGATGTTTTATTCCCAGCGCATCCACGACAAGTGCTATCGGCGTTCGCATTTCGACGCCGGCCAATTTGTCGAGGAGTGGGACGATGAGTGCGCCCGCAAGGGCTACTGCCTTTACAAGATGGGCTGCAAGGGGCCGACCACCTACAATGCCTGTTCGACGCTTCGCTGGAATGGGGGCGTTTCATTCCCTATTCAATCCGGCCACGGCTGCCTCAGTTGCTCCGAAGACGGCTTTTGGGACAAAGGTTCGTTCTACGACCGGCTCACGGCCATCCAGCAGTTCGGCATCGAGAAGAACGCCGATCAGATCGGGATGGCCGCTGCCGGCGCGGTTGGGTTGACCGTAGCCGCACATGCGGCGGTCACGGCCGTGAAGCGACTGACCCGCAAGCCGGATCGCGCAGCTCATAAAAATAAGCCAACTTAAGGGGAGGACGACGGTGGCCGTCCAGACACCGAATGGGTTCAAGCTCGATCGTTCCGGCAAGCGAATTGTGATCGACCCGCTGACCCGGATCGAGGGCCACCTGCGCGTCGAAGCCAACCTCGATTCGAACAACGTGATCCGCAACGCGGTCTCGAGCGGGACGATGTGGCGTGGCATCGAAGTCATCCTGTGCGGGCGGGATCCGCGCGACGCCTGGGCGTTCACCGAGCGGATTTGCGGTGTCTGCACCGGCACCCATGCGCTCGCCTCCGTGCGCGCCGTTGA
Source organism: Bradyrhizobium sp. USDA 4510 (assembly GCF_054059095.1). Lineage (NCBI taxonomy): Bacteria > Pseudomonadati > Pseudomonadota > Alphaproteobacteria > Hyphomicrobiales > Nitrobacteraceae > Bradyrhizobium > Bradyrhizobium sp. USDA 4510. Next base: position 368,155 of record NZ_JBSSBT010000001.1, read on the forward strand.
AAATGCACTTGGGATCGCCATTCCGGAGAATGCCAACTCGATCCGCAACATCATGCAGCTGTGCCTGCTTGTGCATGATCATCTCGTGCATTTCTATCACCTGCACGCGCTGGATTGGGTCGACGTGGTCTCCGCGCTCAAGGCTGATCCCAGGTCCGCCTCGGCGCTGGCGCAGTCCATCTCGCCCTGGCCGCTGTCGTCTCCTGGCTATTTCAAGGATTTGCAGATCAGGCTCACCAAGTTCTTCGGGTCAGGGCAACTCGGTCCGTTCAAGAACGGCTATTGGGGGCATCCGGCTTACAAGCTGCCGCCGGAAATGAACCTGATGGCCGTGGCGCATTATCTGGAAGCGCTCGACTTCCAGAAGGAGATCGTCAAGATCCAAGCCATCTATGGGGGCAAGAATCCGCATCCGAACTGGCTGGTCGGCGGCGTGGCCTGCGCGATCAACATCGACGGAAATGGTGCGGTTGGCGCGATCAATATGGAGCGGCTTAACCTGGTGTCCTCGGTCATCGACCGTTCGATCGAGTTTGTCGAGCAGGTCTATCTGCCCGACATCGCAGCGATCGGCTCGTTCTATAAGGACTGGCTGCATGGCGGCGGGCTTTCTAGCAAAAGCGTGATGTCCTATGGCGACATCCCCGAAAACGCTAACGACTGTTCCGCGAAAAGTCTCAGGCTGCCGCGCGGCGTCATTCTTGGCGGCAATCTTGAGGAGATTTTGCCGATCGACCATGGCGATCCCGAGCAGATCCAGGAATTCGTCGCGCATTCATGGTATAAATACCCTAGCGAGTTCAGCGGCCTGCATCCCTGGGATGGCGTCACCGAACCGAATTTTGAGCTAGGGGCAAAGGTCAAAGGCAGCAGAACAGATATCAAGGAACTCGACGAAGACGGCAGGTATTCCTGGATCAAAGCGCCGCGCTGGCGCGGCCACGCGGTCGAGGTGGGGCCATTGGCGCGATACATCATCGGTTATGCGCAAGGCAAAGCCGAATTCAAGGAGCCGGCCGAGAGGCTGCTCAAGGGGCTCAATCTTCCGTTGAGCGCGCTGTTTTCGACGCTTGGCCGTACCGTGACGCGGGCACTCGAATGCCAGTGGGCGGCGCATCAGATGCGCTATTTCCAGGACAAGCTGGTCGTCCATATCAAGCAAGGCAATAGCGCAACTGCCGACGTCAGCAAGTGGAAGCCGGAAGGCTGGCCTAATGAGGCCAGGGGCTACGGTTTCACTGAAGCGCCGCGCGGTGCGCTCGGGCACTGGATCAAGATCAAGAACGCCAAGATCGACAATTACCAATGTGTCGTGCCGACGACATGGAACGGGTCTCCTCGCGACCACCAGGGAAATATTGGCGCTTTTGAAGCCTCCCTGATCGGTACTCCGGTCGCCGATCCGCAGCGGCCCTTGGAGATCTTGCGCACGATCCATTCCTTTGATCCGTGCCTGGCGTGCTCGACCCACGTGATCAGTCCTTCCGGCCAAGAAATGGCTTCAGTCGATGTTCGTTAGGTCCATACTGGACAAGGCTCCGAAAACCGTTGCCATCGTCGATGCAGCGCCGAGTGTTCACGGGGCCGCCTACGTTTATGAAGCGCCGGTGCGACTGTGGCACGCGGGCAATGCGGCGGCCATTCTGGTGCTGGGCATAACCGGTTATCTCATTGGAACTGGGACACCGGCAATGCCGGGGGAGGCTAGCGACAATTTCCTGTTCGGCTATATCCGCTTTGCGCATTTCTTGGCGGGATATGTGCTCGGCGTCGGATTTATGCTGCGCATCTACTGGGCCTTGATGGGAAACCCGCATGCCATGCAGATCTTTTGCGTGCCGCTCTGGCGCAGATGCTTTTGGCGCGAAGTGTACGACGAAATGCGCTGGTACGCCTTCCTTGCAGCTGAGCCCGAAAGGCACGTCGGGCACAATCGGTTGGCTCAGCTCGCGATGTTCTTCATGTTCACGCAGACCACCACGTTCATGATCGTCACGGGCTTTGCAATTTACGGGCAGGGCGTCGGTCGTGACAGCTGGCAGTACAAGTCGTTCGGCTGGGTATTTGCAATCTGCCCGAACGGTCAAGACGTCCGTACCTGGCATCATCTCGGCCTGTGGATGATCGTGACCTTTGCGCTGGTCCACATTTACGCGGTGATCCGGGAAGACATCATGTCGGGCCGGAGCATCTCCTCGATGATTTCGGGGCAGCGTCAGTTTCGCGATTGACCGGGAGGCGGATGCTGAGTCCGGAGAACAAGAAAAGGATCCTGGTGCTCGGCGTCGGCAATATCCTATGGGCCGATGAGGGATTCGGCGTGCGGGTGGTAGAGGAGTTTTATCGTCGCTACACCATCGATGACAACGTCTCCATCCTCGATGGTGGCACGCAGGGGCTCTATCTCGTCAGTTTTCTTGAGCAGGCCGATTGCCTGATCGCGTTCGATGCCGTCGATTATGGACTTTCTCCCGGACAGTTGAAGCTCGTGCGAGATGACGAGGTGCCGAAATTTACCGCTGCCAAGAAGCTGAGCCTGCATCAGACCGGCTTTCAGGAGGTCTTGAGTGCGGCCGACCTGCTTGGTCGCTGCCCGCGAGAGCTCGCTCTGATCGGCTGTCAGCCGCTGGACCTGGAGCATTGGGGCGGTCCGTTGACTGCACCGGTGCGTGTTCAGATCACGCCTGCGATCGAACTGGCCTGCAACCTGCTGGCCCAGTGGGGCGCACCGGCAAGACCGCGGGCCGTCCCGCTGCCTGCATCAGAACGGCTGTTGGGGAACAATATCGACCATGTCAATTATGAAAGGGCGCAGCCGATCTAGCGGCCGCGGTTATCCATGTGCCTTGGCTTACCAATGACGATTGTTGAGACCGACGGCGTCACGGCGCTATGCGAGTATGGCGGTGAAAAGCGGCGTGTCTCGGTCATGCTGCTCTCCGGCGCGATGGTCGGCGCCAAGGTGCTCGTCCATATCGACACAGCGGTGCGGCCCTTGGAGGAGGATGAAGCAAGGCGAATCTCGGAAGCACTCGACGGGCTCGAGGCTAGTCTCAACGGCGAGGACTGCGATCGCTTCTTTGCGGACTTGATTGGTCATGAGCCGCAATTGCCCGACCATCTACGCTAGCGGGGTGCCGAGCGCGGACATCGTGTTGCCGGCCCCTGCTCACGAACCGATTTGCAATCGTAGGCAACTTTTACAGAGAAAATGTAAAGCGCTTACAGCCACTGCTCCGGCCGGGAATGCGATCACAGCGAGACGATCATTGGCATGTGCCTTGCTGAGACCTCGCCGAGAGAACCCGAAGACTATCGGAAAGGCGTCTGATGAAGTTCCAGCCGGCTCAGCATGATCTGGCGCGGCCTGGTCTGTCCGAGGTGGAGAGAGCGGGCGGCGATGCTCATCTGGCCGGGCAGGATCCCGGGAAGAAAGGCGTGGAGCTGCCGTCTTCAGCGGGCCCCTTATATTCACGCTGGGCGATCCACGTCGCAACCGCGCTTTCTGAACAGACCAAGGCGCTCCGGCCCGTGCAAAGGGTCGTAACCGCACGCGGCGCCGGTGACGAACCGGGCGGGCGGCTCGGCCTGCGTGGCCCGCCGAGGCCGATCGAATGCCCTCAGCGCGCTACACTGCGCCTGGTCGGCAAGAGTCAGGTCCGGTTGGACAAGATCGCCCCCATGTCGGCATCGATCGTACGACCACAAGCGGGTACCGCCTGGATCGCCAATAGCATTGCCATTCGGCACGTTCACCGGAACGTCGGATCATGAAAACGGCGGCCCGCAACGGAGACGAAAGCCCTGCGTCGCCGATGAGCGCGCTTCCTGTGGATGCGGATAGTCTCGACGTCATCCATAGCGGGCCCGCGGCTGTGGGGGCGCTCGCCGAGCGCGTTTGGCACGATGGCGGCGAGCTTGCAAGAAACTGTCCAAATGCCATCGCCCTGTTATCGAACGCAGCTGCTGCCGCTCGCGGCCAGAAGAGCAGCGCACGCACGCAACTGTATGGGCTCGCGGATCTCAGTGATCCCGAGCGCAAGCTGATTGCCGAAGTGCTTGGGGAAGGCGAGGTCGCCGGCTTCGTTGGGCTACCAGATGGCTCTCTGGCCGAAATCCAGGAGTCCGTGCTTGCGGGAATCTGGCGCGTGCGCATAGGGACGGAACCGGCGCACGATTACGTTGAGATCGGGGCGATCCCGCAGATTGTGCGACGCGCCGCAACAGACCTGACGTCGACCGATCTGGTGATCGGTGCGGCGCCGGACGGCGCAATGAACGTGTTGCCGGTGCTCGCCGAAATACGCGAGCGGGCCTGCGCCTGGCGGCATGGCATGCGCGCGCATGTCATCAATCTGACACTGCTGCCGATGAATACCGTTGATCTGGCGTTTCTGCAGCAGAGCCTGGGCAATGGTCCGGTCCAACTCATCTTCCGCGGCTATGGCACATGCCGGGTGCAAGCGACCGGGATCCGAAATGTTTGGTCGGTGCAGTTCCTCAACTCTATGGACACCATCATTCTCGACACATTGGAGGTCGGCGACGCGCCGATTGTTGCGTTGGCTGCCGACGAGGATTTCGAGGATTCTGCCGAACGTCTGCAGGAAATCATGAAGGCTTACGTCTCATGAAGACCTTGGAGACTGTTTGGCGTCCGGTCGGTTCTCACAGCCGGCGCGCGCGCAATGTGGCCTTGGCTGAATCGTGCGCAACCACCGGAGAACGATGGCGACGCAGACTGCTGCGCGAGCGCGTTGCGCGCGAAAAACTAAAAGCTGCTTCGGCTTTCGTGCGTCCAAGGCCGGCTTTGCGTCGGCTGAAGGTGATGCTTGAACGTGGACAGGACTTTCGCAGGCGCAAGCACGCCGAGGTGTCGGCGTCTGACGAGATGCTCGTAGCAGCCTGTTGGGATACCGCCGGTCGAGCCATGCGCACGCGATCGGTCTTGAACGATCCATATCCAGGGTCGAAGCGATCGGGTTTCGCACGCGCAGAAGGTAGGTGCGATAGCGTAATGGGCGCGCCTCGGGCCATGAAGGTGGCCGTCTGCCTGGGTAACGGCACCTGCTCAAGGCATGCTGGGCAGAGATCGAACCTGCGCTCAGTTCGATCCGGTGACGTTGAACCTGTTTTCAGCGAAATCGCGCCGTTGAGCTCGAGCACCTGTTGCTTCCTGCTCTCGGCGAGTTCCGCACGCAAAGACGTGGGTGGCGCCATTGCCGAAGTAGCGGTCCCTGCCATGGTGTGGCCGGACTACCGCCGAACGCAACGTCATTTCCAAGCATCACATCTTTATTTGATCAATCGGCGGCATTTCTTGCGCGAGATGGTGGCAGAGCGGTGTGCATGAGTCTTATCGCCCGCACCAAAATCGATGTCACCATATCGCTTGCTGCCGACGTCATCGCCGCGGTCGAGATCCTGCCGCGAGCCAGGCCGCCGCTGGCGCGGCTGTTCGCCGGCAAACCGCCATCGTCGTTGCTCAATGCGCTGCCGCAGCTCTTCACCTTATGTGCCGCTGCGCAGCAGGCCGCATTGCTGTCCGCGATCGAAGCGGCGCGTGACGAAGAGATCATCCTCGCGACAAAACAGCGTCGTATGATCCTGATCGTTGCCGAACGCATCTCAGAATTGCTGCGGGCTCTCTTTGTCGCGCATCCTACGCCGAACGCCAGTGCGGCGGCGATCCGGTCCCTTATACGGGCATTGTCCATGCTTGTCGGCAGCGCCCGGCCAGCTCGCGGCTCTGCTCGACGCGAAGCGATAGCTCAGATTGTTGCTGCGCTCACTGCACTTGGCATGCCGAATGAAGATGGCGTGCCAAGGCCCGGTAGCCCGTCCGCGCTTTGCATTGCAGCGCTTGATGAGGTCGACTTGAAGTCCATCCGGATCGCGCACTCGTTCCTGTCCGTCGCCGACGACCGCAACATCGTTGAACGGCTGCTCGGCGATGACCCGACATTTTGCCATTGTCCCGACCTTGGGGGCCGTGCGCCCGAGACAGGTCCATGGGCGCGCCAAATGACGCGTGAGCGGCTCTGGCTGGGGCGGTCCGGTCCGGTTGAGCGGCTGAAGGCCAGAATTGCAGAGATCGTTCGGCTATGCGATTGGCTCAAGTCCGGTGCTCATATCGACGCAGCGGAGCCTGGGATCGTCGAAAGCTACAGGTTAGGTCCTCGACGTGCAGCGGCCGCGGTGGAATGCGCCAGGGGTCGCCTCTATCACGCGGTTGAGCTTGATCCTCAGGGCCAGATATACCGCTTCGAATTTCTTGCTCCGACGGAATGGAATTTCCATAGGCGCGGACCGCTTGTCCGTAACCTGCAGGGCGCGGTGCTGACGGCGAGACGGCATCAGAAAGCGGTTCGTGCGGTGATCGAATCGCTTGATCCCTGCGTCGGATTCACACTCAAGTTTCGCAAAGTTGACGATGCATGAAATGGCGCTTTGTCAGAGCATCATCGAAATCGTCGAGGAAGAAGCGCATCGCCGATCGTTTTCGCTGGTGCGGAGCATCCGTCTGGAGATCGGGGCCTTGAGCCATGTCACGCCGCAAGCGATCAGGTTCTGCTTTGGTGTCGTCGCAACGCGGACCATTGCCGAGGGCGCGGCTCTTAGAATCATCGAACGCCCCGGCGAGGCCTGGTGCATGACCTGTTCGAAGAGCGTCGAGATTGCACGGCGCGGTGAAAGCTGTCCTTGTTGCGGCAGCTACCAGTTGCAGGTCACCGCGGGCGAAGAGATGCGGGTGAAAGAGCTGGAGATCGATTGATGTGTGGCGTATGCGGCTGCAGCGAAGGGACTCCTTCGACCGAGCCCTCCGAAGCGAATAATGTGCAAGGCCGAGCTCGCGACTATCCTCATGTGCAGGACGATTGCGATCGCCATGAGGCGCATCTGCATAACGACCAGGACCTGCAGCGTTCAAAGCATGCTCGCCACATCCATGATCACGATCATCATCCTGGCCGTCGGAGGGCGGATGCTGGGCAAGCGATTCTGGACTGCAGCGCCGGCCCGGCTGGCTTGAAGGTCGCGGACATGCGCCGCGAGCGGGTCATTCAGATCGAGCGCGACATCCTTAGCAAGAATAGCAGGATCGCGGCGGATAACCGCGCGCTCTTCGTGGCCGATGAGCTCCTCGTGTTCAATCTCGTGTCCAGTCCCGGTGCAGGCAAAACTTCGCTGTTGGTCCGCGCCGTGTCCGAGCTCAAGCGCGGCCGTCCGATCGGGGTGATCGAAGGCGACCAGCAGACCTCGAACGATGCCGAACGCATTCGCGCGACCGGCGTGCCAGCCATTCAAGTCAATACCGGAAAGGGTTGTCATCTTGATGCAGCTATGATTGGCGAGGCTTATCGCCGCCTGCCGCCGCTCATTGGCGGTATCCTCTTCATCGAGAACGTCGGTAATTTGGTCTGTCCCGCGGCTTTCGATCTTGGCGAGGCCTGCAAGATCGTGGTGTTGTCGACCACTGAAGGTGAAGACAAGCCGCTCAAATATCCGGATATATTTGGCGCTTCTTCACTCATGCTGATCAACAAGGTTGATCTGGCGCCGCTGCTTGAATTCGATTTGGGCAAGACCGTCGAATATGCAAGACGCGTCAATCCAAAGATCGAAGTACTCACGGTTTCGGCGCGGACCGGCGAGGGTTTTGGCGGGCTCTACGCCTGGATCGATAAGCAGGCAGCGCATCACAGGCGCGCCTTGGAGGACACGAGGCGATGAGCGCCGCCACCTGCGACCGAACACGGCTGCGCGTGCGCGTGAGCGGGGCCGTGCAAGGGGTCGGCTTTCGCCCCTACGTTTATGGCCTCGCCACGCGGTACGGATTAGCGGGGTTTGTCGTCAACAGCTCCGAGGGCGTCACCATCGAAGTCGAGGGTCGCCGCGCGCCCGAGTTTGTCGCCGCATTGCCGCTCGAACTGCCTCCACTGGCACACATCGACCACATCTGCGTTCAGCAGACTGGGGCGCTCGCGGCAAAAGGCTTTTCGATCGGCACGAGCGAGGGTGGCAAGTTATCAGCGCGGATCGTCGCCGATGCCGCGACGTGCCAGCAATGCCTGAGTGAGCTGTTCGATCCCGAAAATCGCCATTACCTTTATCCGTTCGTCAGCTGTTCCCATTGCGGCCCGCGCTATACGATCGCCGAACAGCTTCCGTATGATCGCCACAACACGGTCATGAAAGCTTTCAGGCTGTGCGCTGCCTGCGCGGCCGAATATGCCGATCCAGCGAGCCGCAGGTTTCATGCGGAGGCGATCGCGTGTCCGATCTGCGGTCCTCGGCTCAGCCATGGGATCAATGCCATTGTCGCGGCGATCGCCGGCGGCCAAATCGTGGCCATAAAGGGGCTCGGCGGATATCAACTGCTCTGCGATGCACGCAACCAGGACGTCGTGCAGCGATTGCGCAGCAGAAAGCACCGCCTGCAGAAGCCGTTCGCGGTCATGATCGGTTCCACAGAGCTGGTCAACGAAATCGCAGAAGCGAATGGGGCCGAGCTTGCGCTGCTTGAATCCGTAGCACGTCCCGTTGTCCTTCTGCCTTCGCGCAATAATCTGGCGCCCGCCATAGCTCCTGGCTTATCGCGCGTTGGTGTCATGCTGCCGGTCGTGGCACTGCATCACCTCATCTTTCACGCGCTTCGCTCGACGGGAGCGTGGCTTGAGGGGGCGTGCCCGGTCATCGTCGCAACCAGCGCCAATTCTTGCGGCGAACCGCTCCTGATCGACAATGCGCAGGCGCTGTGGCGGCTCGAAGGGATTGCAGACCTAGTCGTAACCCATGATCGCGATATCCTGACACGTGCCGATGACTCCTTGCTGTCGGTGGTGGCCGGCCGGACCCAATTCGTACGCCGCGCACGTGGCTACGTCCCCGAACCGATCCGGCTTGCGAGGTCTGTGCCGGTCGTGCTCGCCGTCGGCGGCGCGCTGAAATCGACTGTCACCATCACGCGGGACAACGAAGCCTTCGTCTCCCAGCATATAGGCGATCTCGATACCGCCGAAGGCATCCGCGTGTTCGAGGAGACGATCCGCCACCTCGCATCGACCCTTGATGTGGAGCCTGTCGTCATTGCCCATGATCTGCATCCCAATATGGCATCGACCCGCTTTGCGGAAGCAAGCGGCCGGGCCCTTATCGCCGTCCAGCATCACCACGCCCACGCTGCCGCCGTCATTGCTGAGCATGGCCATGCCGGACCGGCGCTTGCCCTGGTGCTCGACGGCCATGGCTTCGGTTCCGACGGCGGTAACTGGGGTGGCGAGCTGTTGCTGTGCGAAGGAACAAGGTGTCGACGCATCGGGCATCTCGCGCCTTTGCAAATGCCTGGTGGAGAGCGGGCGGCGCGCGAGCCGTGGCGTATGGCAAGCGCAATATTGCAGGCGCTCGGCCGGGGTAACGAAATCGGGCCTCGCTTTGCTGCGCAGCGGCAGGCTGAGCGCATGTCGGTATTGCTCGATCAGCCGGGCGGGGCCACCACGACCAGCGCGGGCCGGTTGTTCGATGCCGCGGCAGCGCTGCTGGGAATCGCATGTGTGCAGAGCTATGAGGGCGAAGCCGCGATGAAGCTCGAGGCGTTGGTGCGGCGGACTGCGATTTTCGATACCGGCTGGACCATCGACCGCGGCGTATTATCGCTTCGTCCACTGTTTGCGCGGTTGATTGCAGACGACATCGACGCGGCTGACGGAGCCGGGCTGTTTCATGGCACCTTTGCCGCCGCTTGCATTGACTGGGTCAGTCGCTCTGCACGGAAAACAGGCGTCAATACCATCGTTCTAAGCGGCGGCTGCTTTCTGAACGCGGTGCTGGCGGATGAAATTGAGCGCGGTTGCCGCAGCGCAGGCCTCACCCCGCTGGTGCCACGGCAGCTGCCGCCCAACGATGGAGGTTTGAGCCTCGGCCAGGCGTGGATTGCCGCTCTGCAGATTATTGAAGGGTCTTCAGCCCTGGAAGGAGTAGCCTGATATGTGTCTTTCGGTCCCGGCAAAGGTATCAAAAATTCTTCCCGACGATATGGCGATCGTGTCCATCGATGGGGTCAGCCTGGAAATATCGATTGCTCTCATCGAAGAGCTCGACGTCGGCGACAGCGTTCTGGTCCATGTCGGTTATGCGCTCTCCAAGATCGACCCGGCAGAAGCCACGCGCACGTTGGAGCTCTTGCAGGAGCTCGGCAGTGCAGGGCAGGAACCCCGACCATGAAGTATGTCGACGAATTTCGTGACAGGACCATCGCACAGGGACTTGCGCGGGCAATTGGCGCCGAAGCCGGTGCGCGACGGGCTTACAGGTTCATGGAATTCTGCGGCGGACACACTCATGCGATCTCCCGCTACGGCCTCGAGGATTTGCTGCCCGCGAACATTCGTATGATCCACGGGCCCGGTTGTCCCGTCTGCGTTCTGCCCGCCAGCCGGATTGACATGGCGATCCGGCTCGTCGAGCGGCCGGAGGTCACTCTGTGCGTCTATGGCGACCTGATGCGCGTGCCGGGGTCGCAGGGGCAGTCCCTGATGCGAGCCAAAGCCCTCGGAGCAGACATTCGGATGGTCTATTCGACGCTCGACGCTATCCGGCTCGCCGAACAGGTGCCAAGCCGGGAGGTGGTCTTCTTTGCCATCGGATTTGAGACCACGACGCCGCCGACCGCGGTGATGATCCGGATTGCCGAAAAGAAGCGGCTGAGGGGCCTTAGCGTGTTCTGCAACCATGTGCTTACGCCCTCTGCGATGCACAGCATTCTCGAGAACCCGAAGATGCGTAATATCGGCGGGGTCGCAATCGACGGCTTCGTTGGTCCTGCACATGTCAGCACGATCATCGGTACGCAGCCTTACGAGCCCCTGGCGGAGCAATTCGGCAAGCCGATCGTGATCGCGGGATTTGAGCCGCTCGACGTGATGCAGGCGATCCTGATGCTGGTACGCCAGGTAAACGAAGGCCGTTACGAGGTAGAGAACCAGTACAGCCGTGCGGTGAACCGCCAAGGCAACCGACGCGCCAAGGACGAGGTTTCGCAGGTATTCGAATTGCGTGAGCAGTTCGAATGGCGTGGGCTTGGGCTCGTCCCCAACAGTGGGCTGAAGTTGAAGCGGGCTTACGCGGGATTTGACGCCGAGGCGCGTTTTGCGATGCACGAGCTGCGTGTCGCCGACAATCCGGCATGCGAGTGCTGCGCGATCCTGCGCGGCGCCAAGCGGCCGGTCGATTGCAAGCTGTTTGGAACCGTCTGCACGCCAGAAACACCCGTCGGGTCCTGCATGGTCTCCTCGGAAGGCGCTTGTGCCGCGTATTGGACCTATGGCCGAGTTCGCGATGACCAGGTGAGGCGGATGTCATGAGCGTAAAGGCCTATCAAGGCAAGCTCGACGTCGACAACGGACGCGTTGATCTTTCCCACGGATCCGGAGGCCGTGCCATGGCGCAACTGATCTCCTGCGTTTTTCACCAAGCCTTCGGTAATGAATGGCTTGCCCGCTGCAATGATCAGGCGGCGTTCGATGTTGCGGCAGGCAGGATGGTAATGACGACCGACGGTTATGTCGTTTCGCCGCTGTTCTTTCCCGGAGGCAATATCGGGTCACTGGCTGTGCACGGCACGATCAATGATGTCGTGATGGCCGGCGCACGTCCGCTCTATCTATCGGCCAGCTTCATCATTGAGGAGGGGTTCCGGTTTTCGGATCTCAGGACGATTGCACAGTCGATGGGCGAGGCGGCGCGCGCTGCCGGCGTTTACATCATCACTGGAGACACCAAGGTCGTCGAGCGCGGCAAGGCGGACGGCCTGTTCATCTCTACGACGGGCATCGGGTTCCTGGCCGATGGCCTCGATCTCTCAGCGGACAAGGCAAGGATCGGGGACCGCGTGCTGATGTCCGGCAGCCTCGGCGACCATGGAGTGGCGATCATGTCAGCGCGCCAGCACGCTGCTCTTCAAGTTGAGATCATCTCGGATTCCGCATCGCTGCATGACTTGGTGGCGGTCATGATGACGGCCGGTGGGCGCGGCATCCGGGTGATGCGTGACCCCACGCGGGGCGGACTTGCCGCCGCTCTCAACGAGATTGCGCATCAATCGGGCCTCGGGTTTCGTCTGCAGGAAGCGGCCATTCCCATAAAGCCCGCCGTTGCGGCCGCCTGCGAGCTTCTTGGGCTTGATCCGATCCATGTCGCCAATGAGGGCAAGCTCGTTGCGATCGTCGCGCCTGATGTGGCCGACGCCGTGCTTGCAGCCATGAAGGCGCATCCACTCGGGTGCGATGCGGCCGATATTGGCGAGGCGGTCGCTGACGAACACAAATTTGTGCAAATGGCGACCAGTTTCGGCGGCGGACGAATTGTCGACTGGTTGTCGGGCGAACAATTGCCTCGGATCTGTTGAACACACGGCACCCGTTCGCGGCGAGCATGCGGGAATGGCGGTTAAGCTCAAAGAGCAGGTCATTCAATCCACTTCGTCTCTGTGGGTTTGAAATCCTGCGTAGCTGGCGAAAGATCGCTGAATTTCTGCGCCATATACGCGCCTGGATCGCAATATCGCTGCGCTCTTCCGATTAAAAAGCCCCTCCAGGCAGGGAGTTTTCAAATGAAGGTCGGGGTCCCCAAGGAAATCAAGGCGCACGAATATCGCGTGGGCCTTACCCCTGGAGCCGTCCGCGAATACGTGGCAGCGGGCCACCGCGTGATGATCGAGACCAATGCCGGTGCCGGCATTGGTGCAACCGATGACGATTATCGCGCCGTCGGCGCAACGATCCTGGCTTCTGCAGGCGAGGTATTCGCATCGAGCGAGATGATCGTAAAGGTTAAGGAGCCTCAGCCGTCCGAATGGAGCCAGCTGCGGGAGGGCCAGATCCTCTTCACTTACCTGCATCTGGCGCCAGACCCGGAGCAGGCCAAGGGACTCCTCAAATCTGGGTGCACCGCGATCGCCTATGAGACCGTAACCGATGCTCATGGGGGCCTTCCACTGTTGGCGCCGATGAGCGAGGTCGCGGGTCGGCTTGCGATCGAAGCGGCGGGTAGTGCGCTGAAGCGCAGTGCAGGCGGACGAGGGCTGCTAATCGGTGGAGTGCCCGGTGTTCAGCCGGCTCGGATCGTGGTGATCGGGGGTGGCGTCGTTGGCACGCACGCGGCACGCATGGCGGTCGGTTTGGGCGCGGAGGTCACCATCATCGACCGTTCGATACCCCGGCTCCGCGAGTTGGACGAGCTATTCGAAGGTCGCGTTCGTACCAGGTTTTCCACCATCGAATCTGTAGAGGAGGAAGTATTTGCGGCCGATGTGGTAATTGGTGCGGTGCTCGTTCCAGGAGCGAGCGCACCGAAGCTGGTCCGCCGGAGCATGCTGAGCTCAATGCGCAAGAGCGCGGTCATCGTGGATGTCGCTATCGATCAGGGCGGCTGCTTTGAGACATCGCATCCAACCACCCACGCCGATCCAACTTACGAGGTGGATGGCATCATCCATTATTGCGTGGCCAATATGCCCGGCGCTGTGCCGTTGACCTCGAGCCAGGCACTGAACAACGCCACTCTGCCATTTGGTTTGGCTTTGGCCAACAAGGGTTTTTCCGCCGTGCTCGAGAATCCGCACCTGCGCGCGGGCCTCAATGTCCATCGAGGCCGGCTCACCTACAAGGCGGTTGCCGAGAGCCTCGGGCTCCCCTTCTCTCCGATCGAACAGGCTGCGGCCTGATCCCAGAGGCCCCACACGGGCGTTTCCTCCCTGACTTGGGCCACCCTTCGGGGTGGCTTTTTTTTTGGGCTCTATCAACCTGCAGAGCGCCGCTGGCATGTCCCTGGAACGCGGAGCGAGGCCGACGCGTCATGGGAGATAAACTGTTCGTCCAATAGAGGGTATATGAATGCACGTCTGCGGGTAATCCGATAGGATTGAGTATTGCCTGCAACGGCTCGCCCGGTGGGGCCGCGATCATCAAACCGACTTTTATCTGCTATCTGCGCGATCAGTGCGACATTTCTGGTCGTGCTGTGGAGATGCGCATCGGTTGGTGACGACTGCACCGGCTATTCATCGTAGCGCGCTGTCGCTAAATCCGCCGCCGTCCGTCAGCAGAACCGAAATGATCGGCACTGGCGAACCTGACGCAGTAGCGGAGCACTCGGAGGGGACGGTGCCGATCTGTAGCTGCGCTACCGCGGCCATCTGAAAGATCAGCCGGTGGACGCGGTTGACCTCGTTGGTCGACTGCCGCCGGATCGACCATGGACTCAAGGTCATGCACATTGTCGCATTTGCGACATCCGTTGAGGCGGCGACAAGTGCTTTGGAAAATAACCGAGACAAATCAAGCCCAGGCTCTTTGGCATAAGACTTGAACGCAAGAAGCGGTCCCTCACTTTTGCTATGGAATCGCAGTGATGCCCTACAAGATAATCGCGTCCCAGTGCACTGTCTGCGGCGCGTGTGAGTTCGAATGTCCCAATGCCGCGATCACCCTGAAGAACGACATATACGTGATCAATCCGGCCCAGTGCACCCAATGTGAGGGGCATTTTGAGGCGCCGCAATGCGCTGTCGTTTGCCCAGTGCCCGACACCTGCGTGCCGGCATAAGAGACTAGCCGATGAGTGGGGCTCCGGCACACATGATGAAGGCACCAGCGAAGGCGGTGTCTATTTGGATCGGTCACTTGGTTTTCTCACTCGCTGGTCCCCCGTTGGCTGTGATTTGCGCGATCGGCTCGGAGGGGACGCAGGCGGACCGTCGTCGGCCGGAGTTGTTCGTGCGCGAGCGGAGGGGGCAATGGTAGCTGTACAAGAGACGGTCGAGCGCGTCCGGCGCATCGACGTCGACCAGTATCGATATGGGTTTGAGACGCTGATCGAGTCCGACAAGGCCCCGAAGGGGCTGTCGGAAGACACCGTCCGCTTCATCTCCGCAAAGAAGAATGAACCGGCCTGGATGCTGGAATGGCGCCTGGAGGCGTATCGCCGCTGGCTGACCATGACCGAGCCGACCTGGGCGCGCGTCGACTATCCGAAGATCGACTACCAGGACATCTACTACTACGCGGCGCCGAAGCCGAAGAAGACGCTGTCCTCGATCGACGAGATCGATCCGGAAATCCTCAAGACCTACGAGAAGCTCGGTATCTCCTTGCGCGAGGTCGCGATCCTCGAGGGCGTCGAGCCGCCGCCCGGTGGCGAGCAGACGCCGAACCGCAAGATCGCGGTCGACGCCGTGTTCGATTCGGTTTCTGTTGCGACCACCTTCCAGAAGGAGCTGAAGGCGGCTGGCGTGATCTTCATGCCGATCTCGGAGGCGATCCGCGAGCATCCCGAGCTGGTGCAGAAATATCTCGGCGCCGTGGTGCCGACCTCGGACAATTACTTCGCGACATTGAATTCGGCTGTGTTCTCCGACGGCTCGTTCGTCTACGTGCCGCCGGGCGTGCGCTGCCCGATGGAGCTGTCGACCTATTTCCGCATCAACGAGCGCAACACCGGCCAGTTCGAGCGCACGCTGATCATCGCCGACAAGGGCTCCTACGTCTCCTATCTCGAGGGCTGCACCGCGCCGCAGCGCGACGAGAACCAGCTGCACGCCGCCGTGGTCGAGCTCGTCACGCTCGACGATGCCGAGATCAAATATTCGACGGTGCAGAACTGGTACCCGGGCAATTCGGAAGGCAAGGGCGGCATCTACAATTTCGTCACCAAGCGTGGCGACTGCCGTGGTCGCAATTCGAAGATCTCCTGGACCCAGGTCGAGACCGGTTCGGCGATAACCTGGAAATATCCGAGCTGCATCCTGCGCGGCGACAATTCGAGCGGCGAGTTCTACTCGATCGCGATCTCGAACGGCTTCCAGCAGGTCGACAGCGGCACCAAGATGATCCATCTCGGCAAGAACACGTCGAGCCGGATCATCTCCAAGGGCATCGCCGCCGGCAAGTCGCAGAACACCTATCGCGGCCTGGTCAGCGCGCACCGCAAGGCCACCGGCGCGCGCAACTACACCGCCTGCGACTCGCTTCTGATCGGCGACAAATGCGGCGCGCACACCGTGCCCTATGTCGAGGCCAAGAATTCCTCGGCGACGTTCGAGCATGAAGCGACGACGTCGAAGATTTCCGAGGACGTGCTGTTCTACTGCATCCAGCGCGGGCTCTCGCAGGAGGAAGCCGTCGGCCTCGTGGTCAACGGTTTCGCGAAAGACGTGCTGCAAAAACTGCCGATGGAATTTGCGGTGGAGGCGCAGAAGTTGATCTCGATCTCGCTCGAGGGATCCGTCGGATAATTAATCGTTCCGCGAGCCCTCCTGATCGCGGCGCGCGTTCCGGATCACGCATTTCAGGATCAGATCACAATGGCGCTACTTGAAGTCCGAGATTTGCATGCCGGTATCGAGGGCTGCGAAATTCTTCGCGGCCTCGATCTTACGGTCAATGCGGGTGAAGTGCATGCTATCATGGGGCCGAACGGCTCCGGAAAGTCTACGCTTAGCCACGTTATCTCCGGCAAACCCGGCTATCAGGTGATCGCTGGCCAAATCCTATTCAAGGATGACGACCTGCTCGCGATGGAAGCAGACGAGCGCGCTGCCAAGGGCGTATTTCTTGCCTTCCAGTATCCGGTGGAAATCCCTGGCGTAACCACCATGAACTTCCTGCGCGCGGCGCTAAACGCCCAGCGCAAGGCGCGCGCACAAAAGGAATTCTCCACTCCTGATTTTACGAAACGAGTCCGCGAGGTCGCTAAGTCGCTCAACATCCCGCAAGGCATGCTCAAGCGCGGCCTCAATGCCGGATTTTCCGGCGGTGAGAAGAAGCGCAACGAGATTTTGCAGATGGCGCTGTTCGACCCGAGCCTGTGCATCCTGGACGAGATCGATTCCGGTCTCGACATCGATGCACTGCGGATTGTCGCGGGCGGCATCAACGCGTTGCGTTCGCCGCAACGAGCGATGATCGTGATCACCCACTATCGGCGGCTTCTCGACTACATCGTGCCGGACGTTGTCCACGTGATGTCGAAAGGGCGAGTAAGAAAGAGCGGCGGCAAGGAACTCGCACTGGAGCTTGAGGCTTCTGGCTACGCCCAATTCGAGGACGTGGCGTGACGGCTCAAAGGGTTTCCAGATGAATCAGGTTGTAGTCAAAGCCGCCGCTGGGCGCACAATGGACAATGTCTTCGCCGCGGCGCATGGACGGCTGCCTGGCTCCGGGCCCGTCGCTCATATCCGTGCAAGGGCATTTGAGACCTACCAGCGCGCCGGCCTCCCGCATCGGCGCATTGAGGCTTGGAAATACACCGATCTGCGCGGCCTGATTGGCGAGGTCCAGCCACTCGCTCCGCAACCGAATGCGGCTGCACTCGTGCACGCAAGGACGTCAGTTAAGCGAGCGGCAGTCGAGCAGGCGGTCAAGCTCGTCTTGGTAGATGGCATATTCGCTCCCGAACTATCCGACGTAGGTAGGCTGGAAAATGGGGTCGATGTGCGGTCGCTCCGAGAGGTCCTGGAGAATTCCGCCGACAGCGCGATGGCCGGGCTGATACTCTCGACGACGACTGATGCGATGATCTCGCTCAACGCGGCAATGGCGACCGATGGCTTGGTGATTACCATCGCTGAGGGCAAAGCGGTAAAGCGTCCGATACAGATCGTTCACGTCGCGACCGGATCGTGGGCGTCCAACTTCACGCGTTCCTATCTGCATCTCGGCCAAGGCGCAGAAGCGGTCGTGCTGGAAAGCTTCGTCTCGAACGAAGGCGCGAGCGGCTATCAGACTAACGATGCGACAATCGCCCTGATTAGTGAGGAGGCGCGCTTTTCGCATATCCGACTGGCAGCCGATGCTGCTGACGCGGTGAATATCTCGTCGGGGATCATCGCGGTCGGCGCCAGGGCGAGGCTTGATCTCTTCGGCATGATCTGCGGCGGCTCGGTCAGTCGCTATCAGGGATTCATCACGCTAGCCGGCGAGGGATCCAAGCTCTCGGCGAACGGGGGCAATCTCATCAGGCACAAGCAGCACGTCGACACAACAATCGTCGTCGAGCACGCTGTGCCCCACTGCGCCAGCCGGGAGAAGTTCCGTGCGGTTATAGATGATTGCGGCCATTCGGTGTTCCAAGGCCGGATTGTCGTGCGCCCTGCCGCGCAGAAGACGGACGCCACGCTGACGATGCGAGCGCTGCTTCTGTCTGACGAGGCCGGCGCCGACAACAAGCCCGAACTTGAAATCGTGGCCGACGACGTGACTTGCGGCCACGGATCGACATCAGGCGCGCTGGATGACACTCTCGTATTTTATCTGCGCGCTCGCGGTCTATCCGAGAAGGAGGCGCAGGCGTTGCTGATCAGAGCATTCCTGGGTGAGGTGATTGAGGAAATCGGTACCGAGGATCTGCGCGATTTTGTGACCGCGCAAGCTGAACACTGGTTGCAGGCGCGGTGATGAGCGTGCATCCCGCGATGAACAATGGCCGGTACGAGGTTGACCGTCTGCGTACGGACTTTCCTGCGCTGAGCATGACAGTTTATGGAAGACCGCTGGTCTATCTCGACAATGCCGCCTCGGCGCAGAAGCCTAAGGCGGTACTTGACCGTATGATGCAGGCGTACTCCAGCGAATATGCCAACGTGCATCGCGGTTTGCACTACCTCGCTAACGCGGCGACCGAGGCGTATGAAGGTGCCCGTGCCAAGCTGGCGCGATTTGTAAACGCCCGTCTAAACGAAGAGATCATCTTCACCCGCAGCGCTACCGAAGCAATCAATCTGGTCGCCCAGACCTTCGGCCGTGAACGCGTCACTCCAGGGGATGAGATCATTCTCTCGATGATGGAACACCATTCCAACATCGTGCCGTGGCACTTTCTCAGGGAACGGAACGGTGCAGTGATCAAATGGGCGCCAGTCGATGATGACGGCAACTTCCTGCTCGATGCATTCGAGCAGCTCCTGACGCGACGCACCAAGATGGTTGCCATCACGCAGATGTCGAACGTTCTCGGGACCGTTGTGCCGGTGAAGGATGTGGTGAGTATCGCCCACGCGCGTGGTATCCCGGTGCTGATCGATGGTTCGCAAGGGGGCGTCCATCTGAACGCCGACGTCTGCGATATCGATTGCGATTTTTATGTGATGACGGGCCACAAACTCTATGGTCCGACGGGTATCGGAGTGCTTTACGGCAAATCTGAGCATCTGGCGTTGATGCCACCCTTCAATGGGGGCGGCGAGATGATCCGTGAGGTGTCACGTGCCGGCGTCATCTATGGTGATCCGCCGCACCGGTTCGAGGCGGGTACGCCACCGATCGTTGAGGCGGTCGGTTTCGGAGCGGCTGTGGATTACATCAATTCCATAGGCAAGGAGCAGATCCGCGAGCACGAGAGTGCGTTGCTTGCCTACGCACAGCAGCAGCTGGGGGACATCAACTCCCTGCGCATGATCGGGACACCGGCCGATAAGGGACCAATTATCTCCTTTGATATGAAGGGGGCGCATGCGCATGATATTGCCACCGTTGTCGACCGCGCAGGTGTAGCGGTGCGGGCGGGGGCCCATTGCGCGATGCCGCTGCTCAAGCGCTTCGGCGTTCTGGCGACATGCCGTGCGTCCTTCGGCCTCTATAACACATACGAAGAGATTGATACGCTCGTGGGCGCGCTGATCAAGGCGCGGCAGCTATTATCGTGAACCGGCGAGCGTGCCACGTCTAGGCGACCAGGCGGCTTGCGTCGATCATCGGGAGCGATGACGTCATGCACAAGGACGTCATCGTCATTGCTGAGCGTAAAGCTTCTGTAGTCTCTGCAGACATGGATAGTATTGGCAAGCCGGAGCCGCTCAGCCTGCCTGTTTTCCGTGTTAGCGGCTGTCCCGGCGAGCGTGATCGCTAGGTACTGCAGTCGGCGGCACTTCGTGCCTTCCAGAGTTGTGCGACGCAATTTCGCGCATAACCGGCACTTGTTCCATTTCGAACAGGCCTAACGAAGAAGTCTCCGTGCAAAGTGCGATGTCGCGTTCGCAACAACAATCAGCCCCACGGGGCGAAGTGCGCTAACCGCTTTTATTTACTCCAGTTTTTGCGCACGCGACGGGCTGGCATGCTCGTTGCAAAAGTCTTGGACAGCAAGCCGCTCTCCAACAGCTAACCCTTGAAGGACATAAGCATGAGTCTCGCTACGACCCAGAGCATTGCAGAAATCAAGGCTCGCAACAAAGAGCTGATCGAGGAGGTGCTGAAAGTCTATCCGGAGAAGACCGCGAAACGGCGCGCCAAGCACCTCAACGTTCACCAGGCCGGCAAGTCCGACTGCGGGGTCAAGTCCAACATCAAATCAATACCCGGCGTGATGACGATCAGAGGTTGTGCCTATGCAGGATCCAAGGGGGTGGTCTGGGGACCGATCAAAGATATGGTCCATATCAGCCATGGCCCGGTTGGCTGCGGCCAGTATTCGTGGGGCTCGCGTCGTAACTATTACGTTGGCACAACGGGCGTCGATAGTTTCGTGACCCTGCAATTCACCTCCGACTTCCAGGAAAAGGACATCGTATTTGGTGGCGACAAGAAACTGATCAAAATCCTTGACGAAATCCAAGAGCTGTTTCCGCTTAACAACGGCATCACAATCCAATCGGAATGCCCAATCGGACTGATCGGGGACGACATCGAGGCCGTATCTAGAGCAAAATCCAAGGAATACGGCGGCAAGACCATCGTGCCCGTCCGCTGTGAGGGCTTTCGCGGCGTGTCGCAATCGCTTGGCCACCACATTGCCAACGACGCGGTGCGCGATTGGATTTTCGACAAGCTCGAGACCGACGACAAACCAAAGTTCGAATCGACACCGTACGATGTTGCGATCATCGGAGACTACAATATCGGCGGCGACGCCTGGTCGTCGCGAATTCTGCTGGAGGAAATGGGCCTGAGGGTGATTGCGCAGTGGTCCGGCGATGGTTCACTCGCTGAGCTCGAAGCGACGCCGAAGGCAAAGCTCAATATTCTGCATTGCTACCGTTCCATGAACTACATCTCCCGCCACATGGAAGAGAAATTCGGTATTCCCTGGTGCGAGTATAACTTCTTCGGACCGTCAAAGATCGCAGAATCGCTGCGCAAGATTGCGGGCTATTTCGACGACAGGATCAAGGAAGGCGCCGAGCGGGTGATTGAAAAATACCTACCGCTGGTGAACGCTGTGATCGCGAAATATCGCCCCCGCCTAGAGGGCAAGACGGTGATGCTGTACGTCGGCGGGCTTCGTCCGCGTCATGTGATTGGCGCGTACGAGGATCTCGGCATGGAAGTCGTGGGCACCGGATACGAGTTCGGCCACAACGACGACTATCAGCGCACCGCTCAACATTACGTCAAGGACAGCACGCTCATCTACGACGACGTCAATGGCTATGAGTTCGAGCGCTTCGTCGAAAAGCTCCAGCCCGATCTGGTTGGATCGGGCATCAAGGAGAAATACGTTTTCCAAAAGATGGGTGTCCCGTTCCGGCAGATGCATTCCTGGGACTATTCTGGCCCATACCACGGCTATGACGGCTTTGCGATCTTCGCGCGGGACATGGACATGGCGGTCAACTCGCCGATCTGGAAGAAGATGAAGGCTCCCTGGAAGGGAGCTGCGAAGCCGAAGCTCTTGGCTGCAGAATAAAAAGCACTTGGTTCCAGAGTAGAGCAACCGATCCCGCTCTCTGGGGAGAGTTGGGGCGACATCAATTTCGATAGTAAAGGATCTTAACAATGGCGCAGAGTGCAGAACATGTACTCGATCATGTCGAACTGTTCCGTGGTCCAGAATACCAAAAAATGCTGGCCGACAAGGAAGATGTTCGAAAATCCCCGCGATCCTGGCGAGGTCGAACGTATCAAGGAATGGACCAAGACGGCTGAATACCGCGAGAAGAATTTTGCGCGGGAGGCGCTCACGGTAAATCCGGCCAAGGCCTGCCAGCCGCTTGGGGCCGTATTCGTCTCGGTTGGTTTTGAGGGTACGCTGCCTTTCGTCCACGGCTCGCAAGGCTGCGTGGCCTACTACCGCAGCCATCTGTCGCGGCACTTCAAGGAGCCGAGCTCCTGCGTGTCTTCATCTATGACGGAAGACGCCGCTGTATTCGGCGGGCTGAACAACATGATCGACGGGCTCGCCAACAGCTACAACATGTACAAGCCAAAGATGATTGCGGTCTCGACGACATGCATGGCTGAGGTGATCGGCGATGACCTCAACGCCTTCATCAAGACATCGAAGGAAAAGGGCTCGGTTCCGGCAGAGTTCGACGTGCCGTTCGCTCACACGCCGGCGTTCGTCGGCAGCCACGTCACTGGCTATGACAATGCGCTCAAGGGCATCCTGGAGCATTTTTGGGACGGAAAGGCAGGAACAGCGCCGAAGCTGGAGCGCGAGCCAAACGAGGCAATCAACATCATCGGCGGTTTCGATGGCAATACCGTTGGAAACCTTCGCGAGATCAAGCGAATCTTGGCATTGATGGACATTAAGCACACGATTCTCGCCGATAACTCTGAAGTTTTCGATACCCCGACCGACGGCGAGTTCCGAATGTACGACGGCGGTACCACGTTGGAAGATGCGGCTAACGCGGTTCACGCCAAGGCGACAATCTCCATGCAGCAATGGTGTACGGAAAAAACGCTGCCGTTCGTATCCCAGCATGGCCAGGACGTTGTGTCTTTCAATTACCCGGTCGGCGTATCCGCAACCGATGATTTTCTCGTGGCGTTATCGCGCATCAGTGGCAAGGAGATCCCGGAGGAACTTGCGCGAGAGCGTGGCCGCTTGGTTGATGCCATCGCGGACTCCAGCGCGCATATCCATGGCAAGAAGTTCGCCATCTACGGCGACCCGGATCTCTGCTATGGGTTGGCTGCCTTTCTGCTCGAACTCGGTGCCGAACCGACTCATGTGCTGTCCACCAACGGCAACAAGGCGTGGCAGGAAAAAATGGAAGTGCTGTTTGCAAGCTCGCCATTTGGGCAGGCTTGCCAAGCCTATCCGGGTCGGGACCTCTGGCACATGCGTTCGCTCTTGTTTACCGATCCGGTTGACTTTCTGATTGGCAATACCCACGGCAAGTATCTGGAGCGCGACACGGGAACGCCATTGATTCGCATCGGATTCCCGATTTTCGATCGACATCACCATCACCGCTCCCCTGTATGGGGCTATCAGGGCGGCTTGAATGTGCTGGTGAAGATTCTCGACAAGATCTTCGACGAAATCGACAAGAAAACAAATGTTCTAGGCAAAACCGACTACAGCTTCGACATCATTCGTTGATGGCAGACAATGCGCTGCGACATCGCCGAGGACTTCGGCGATGTCGCAAGAGACATGTGGTTGGCCATGATGGTTGGCCTTGCATTTGATTTCGATCGAAAGGAAAAAAGAATGAGCTCGCTAGCGGCCAGGGTCCAGAGTATTTTCAACGAACCGGGCTGCGCCAAGAATGGTAGTAAGTCGGAGGCTGAGCGCAAAAAGGGCTGCACCAAACAGCTGCAGCCTGGCAGCGCTGCGGGCGGCTGTGCGTTCGACGGCGCAAAAATTGCGCTGCAGCCCTTTACCGACGTCGCTCACCTCGTACATGGTCCGATCGCGTGCGAAGGCAATTCGTGGGACAATCGCGGCGCGGCGTCTTCCGGCTCTAGTCTGTGGCGCACCGCATTCACGACCGATATGAGCGAAACCGATATCGTATTTGGAGGCGAGAAGCGGCTCTGCAAAGCGATCAAGGAGATCATCGACAAGCACGACCCGCCCGCTGTCTTCGTCTATCAGACTTGCATCCCAGCCATGATCGGCGACGATATCGACGCGGTCTGTAAGGCGGCGTCTCAAAGGTTCGGCAAGCCGGTGATCCCGATCAATTCCCCGGGGTTCGTTGGTTCGAAGAACCTCGGTAACAAACTCGCCGGCGAGGCCTTACTCGACTATGTGATCGGAACGCAAGAGCCGGACTACACCACACCGTACGATGTCAACCTCATCGGAGAATACAATCTCTCCGGAGAGCTCTGGCAAGTGAAGCCTCTGTTGGATGAGCTTGGAGTCCGGATTCTCTCCTGCATCTCGGGTGATGCCAAATATCGCGAAGTCGCTTCATCCCATCGGGCACGGGCGGCGATGTTGGTGTGCTCGAAAGCCATGCTCAACGTCGCACGCAAAATGGAGGAACGCTACGGCATTCCGTTCTTCGAAGGCTCGTTCTACGGCATCCAGGATTCAAGCGAATCGCTGCGCCAGATTGCCCGCTTGTTGGTTGAGCGCGGCGCGCCGAAGGATTTGCTTGGACGCACCGAAGCTGTGATCGCCCGCGAGGAAGCGAGAGCATGGGCCGCGATCGGACCGTACAAGCCACGATTCAAGGGCAAGAAGGCTTTGTTGA
Organism: Bradyrhizobium sp. USDA 4510; assembly: GCF_054059095.1. Classification (NCBI taxonomy): domain Bacteria; kingdom Pseudomonadati; phylum Pseudomonadota; class Alphaproteobacteria; order Hyphomicrobiales; family Nitrobacteraceae; genus Bradyrhizobium; species Bradyrhizobium sp. USDA 4510. Next base: position 392,585 of record NZ_JBSSBT010000001.1, read on the forward strand.
TCACCGGCGGCGTCAAGTCCTGGTCGGTTGTTGCGGCACTCCAGCAGGCCGGTCTCGAACTGGTCGGAACCAGTGTGAAGAAATCGACGAGGGAGGACAAGAAACGCATCAAGCAGCTGATGGGGCAGGATGCCCACATGATCGAAGATATGACGCCGCGCGAAATGTACAAGATGTTGAAGGAGGCCAAGGCGGACATCATGCTTTCGGGCGGCAAATCGCAGTTCGTTGCGTTGAAGGCGGCGATGCCTTGGCTCGATATCAACCAGGAGCGGTGCCACGCCTATATGGGCTATGTCGGAATGGTCAAGCTGGTGGAGGAGATCGATAAGTCGCTCTTCAACCCGATGTGGGAGCAGCTACGTCGACCAGCGCCATGGCAGGCCTTGGCCAAGGCGATGGTGCAGATGCAGCCGCCGGTGGCCGTGGTCGCCGGCGATCCGGCAGTCACGGAGGGGGCGCGGCGCGCGAGGAAGATCTGCTTCTGCAACACAGTCGATCTCGGCACAATTGAGGATGCGATCTACGCTCATGGCTTAAGCAGCGTCGATGCAGTCAGAGGCCACACCAATGCAGTCGGTGGTTGCTGCAAGCAACGCATCGAGGACGTTCTGTCGTCTTCGCCGCCTGCCGGGCTGCAAGCCGCCGAATAGGGACGTGTCATGGCCATTGCCACGGTGCCGACAAAAGCATGCGCGGTTAACCCGCTGAAGATGAGTCAGCCGATCGGCGCCGCTTTTGCCTTCATGGGGCTAAGTGGAGCGATGCCGCTTCTGCACGGCTCACAAGGTTGCACCTCCTTCGGGCTCACCCTCTTTGTGCGGCATTTCAAGGAAGCTGTACCACTGCAGACCACCGCGATGAGCGAGGTCGCGACCGTGCTGGGCGGCTACGAGAATCTCGAGCAGGCGATACTCAATATCTATAACCGGACCAAGCCAAAAATCATCGGAATCTGCTCGACGGGCGTCACCGAGACCAACGGCGACGATGTGGATGCCTACCTCAAGCTGATCCGCGACAAGCATCCGCAGCTCGCGAAATTACCGCTGGTCTATGTCTCCACGCCTGATTTCAAAGGTGCGTTCCAGGACGGCTGGGAGAAGGCTGTGGCGCGCATTGTGGATTTGCTGGTGGAAAGGCCAAACGTCAGCGGCCTGCGCGATCCATCGAGGGTGAATGTTCTTCCAGGATGTCACCTCACGCCCGGTGACCTTGATGAACTCCGCACGATCCTGGAGGATTTTGGGTTGCGGCCGTCGTTCCTGCCTGATCTGGCGGGGTCGCTCGATGGGCATATTCCCGACGAGTTTACGGCAACGACCATCGGCGGCATAGGCGTCGACGAAATCGCGAGCATGGGGCGTGCCGGATGGACCATCGCGGTCGGCGGGCAAATGCGGCGAGCAGCGGAGGTCATGCAGGCCAAAACTGGCGTGCCCATTCGCTTGTTCGAACGGCTGTGCGGTCTCGATCCGAACGACGACTTGATGACTTTCTTGAGCGAGATCAGCGGTCGCCCCGTCCCGTCGAAGTATCGGCGCCAGCGTGGCCAGCTGGCCGATGCAATGCTGGATACGCACTTCCATATCGGCGGTCGCAAACTTGCGATCGCGGCGGAGCCCGACCTGCTGTTCGACCTGTCCAGTATGCTGCACGACATGGGTGCGGAGGTGGCCGTGGCGGTGACGACTACGCAGTCGGCCGTGATCGAGCGGATCAAGACCGAAGAGGTGCTGATTGGCGATCTCGAGGATCTGGAAGAGCTTGCCAAAACCAGGCGTTGCGACCTGTTGATCACGCATTCGCATGGTAGGCAAGCGGCGGCTCGGCTGAAAATTCCGTTCTATCGAGCCGGCTTTCCGATGTTCGATCGGCTTGGCGCAGGACACCAATTATCCATCGGGTATCGTGGTACGCGCGATCTGATCTTCGACATCGCCAATCTCCTGATCGCGGACCGCGAGGAGAATCATCAGCCCACGCCCGATAGCTGGCGGGGTCGGGCCGCACTGCCAGCGGCGGCCGCCAACCGCAGCTCCGAGGGAGCGACTGAGAGGTCGATTGCATGAAGGTCGCGTTCGCCACACAAGACCTAAGACAGGTCGATGCCCATTTTGGTTGGGCAAAGAATATCGCTATCTACGATGTCGCGCCAAGCGGACACGTGTTTCTCAAGGCGGTTGAGTTTGAGGGAGATCTCAAGGAAGACGGCAACGACGATAAGTTGGCGCCGAAGATCGAAGCGATCAAGGATTGCGCAATCCTGTACGTTGCCGCAATCGGCGGTGCCGGCGCCGCGCGGGTGGTCGCCAACAATATCCATCCCATCAAAGTGAACAAGCCAGAGAACATCCTTGTGCTGCTCGAAAAGCTCGAGCACGTCCTGAAGGGCACGCCGCCGCCTTGGCTCCGCAAGGCCTTGGCGAAGGACCAACGCCGCACATTCGAGTTCGACGAATGAGGTGAGATGACCGAGGCCGTAGAAATGGAGCAGCCGCGTGGCGACCTTGATGCGCCGTTCCTCAAGGAACTCGTCAGGATATGGCGCGCTCAGGATGCCAATGGAGCGTGGGAAGCAAAGAGCGATTTCGACCTGCTCGAACCCTATATCTTGGACAAGGAGAAGCGGCGTGCGCTGCCGATCGTCGGCGATCCTGATCCCGATACGCTGTGGCGGCTGGAGCTGTTCTTCAATGCGGTTGCACTCTCGATTGAGAAGGCCACCGGCGTGATGATCCAGCCGATTCTGAAGATGCATCATGAAGGCTTTGGCCGCATGGTGCTGATCGGAGGTCGGCTGGTCGCGGTGAACAAACAGCTGCGCGATGTGCATCGCTTTGGTTTCGATAATCTCGCAATGCTCGCACAGGAGGGAGACAAATATGGCAGGAGCGGGATCGACTTGATCCGTAAATTTTCCGGACGTGGCGAACTATTGAGGGCACTCATGAGCGATCGTGAAACACTGAAGGCAGAACTAAAGAAACTGTCGGCCAAAGCATTACAAGCCAAAATGGATCTGCACGATCTTTCGGAAGAACTTCCCATCAACTGGACGTCGATCAAGGCGGTGGCAGAGAAGGCGCACGATGCCTATGCCGAACTCGAACGCAAGAGATTGGATTTGAAGGCGCTGGAAAATACCTAGAGGGCTTCGACTCATGTCATTTGCAACGCGCGATGGCCGCGACTGGACGCCAGACTATCTGGTCTCGATCGATGGCAAAAAGTGCATCGGCTGTGGCCGCTGTTTCAAAGTGTGCGGTCGGGACGTCATGACGTTGAAAGGAATCAACGAGGAGGGCGAACTTGTCGATCTCGACGATGACAATGACGATGAGATCGAAAAAAAAGTCATGGTTCTGAGTGATCAGGGCACCTGCATCGGCTGCGGCGCCTGCAGTAGGGTTTGTCCGGCCAACTGCCAAACCCACGTTCCGGCCGAAGCTGAAGCTGTCTGACCCGCCGCCGTATCCCTCCCCCGCAGGGCGTTGCGGTCAAAAATACAGCCATCGTTGAACTTCCTGAGCAGTGACCGCAACAAAGATCGGACCGGAACGTGGCTGTAACGCGAACCGTTTTAGGTCGTAACGAATTGCGAAATGCTATTTCCGATGCAGCGGCACGCTTGTTCGGTTGGGGATCAGGAGGAGTGTACGTTTGGTCATGGTATGACCGTGGACAGATCCCCTTCCCTGATCGTCCCCGACCGAGTCTTGCGCTTTATTTGGTCTCTAGCTTTAGTCCCTAGCTCCGAACCGACGTGATCACGGCCAAAGCCTCGGCCGTTGGTGGCTGACAATATCCCTTGCTAGGAACGGTGCTAGCGGTCGGATCAGACCTGCAGGACGCAGAGAGCCAGCTCAGGCGCGACCAGTCTAGCGCAATAGGAGTGCAGTTCCTCAACAGGAGAAAACATATCGTCGAATCGCAATGCGCTGCTGATGGCTTAGCGTTCGCGTGAAAGTTTCGGACTGGCGCCTTGCCTGTGCGTCAGGTTGTGGTCAGCTGGTCTGGATATCCTCACCCGCAGAGCTTGCGCGGCACGAGCTCAACAACATGCAATTTTGCCGATAGGAGAGCGAAGCTGATGTATGGCAGAATCGTTGGTGCGTCCGATCAGTCGGCAAGCGGTAGCCAGGCCGAATGGGAAGAGGCGGGAGATAGCTCCCGCTTTTCGGAGGCGGTGGCGGGTATGGATCCGGGTGAGTCCTCATCAATGACGCGATACACTCTCACTTCCAGTCCTCCGATCATCGAGATTAACCGATCTTCCTTCATGGATGGAGTAAGAAGATATTTGTGTAGCGACATCATGCAAATCGCAAGTAACCCAGAAGAGTACTCGGATTTCGTATCCGAGAAAGCGGAGCGCGCGGCAACGGTTGCTGGAAGCTATGCCAGCACTTACGATGATCCGAACAAACAGGCAAAATTCTACAGCTATCAACTGGGTGACGAAAGTGTCGGGCTTCTAAGGGCAGGTGGCCCCGCCACGATCAAAGGAGAACGTTTTCTGCGGCAGTTTGGGCGTAGCGACGTCACGTCCGTGGTAGATCTCCGCGTTACTCATCCGCTGGTCGAGAATGCTGGGGATATTTTGCTGGAGCATCAGTTGCGAATGGACGGCAAATATCCGCTGGTCTTGTCACGTCCTGCCGTAGAAGGCATGGAACCACGTCTGGCGGAAATGGGTTTTGTCCACTTCGGCCGCAATTACTGGGTGCTTGATCCTCACGAGCATCCCGAGGTGTGGACGAAGAACGAGAACGATCAGTGGCAGCGAACGGACAAGCCTACAAAGTATCTTTCCAATTCTGATGGTAATGATGTCGGCAATTTCGAGACGGTATCCTCCGACGATGATCCTGCGTTCTATTTGGAGCGCGCCATGGAAAGAATGGGTCTGGCGCAAGACGATTCGGAATGACGAGACTGGCTCGAAAATGACTGGTCCTTCCTCATTGCTAGCGCAAAAGTCTTAACCTCCAGAAGGGAGCGCATGCTCGCTCGCGCTCCCTCTCGTCTGGATCTCGGGCTTGCGGTCCTTGCCGGAAGTAGCCTAGCGTTGTGCTTCGCCGAATCGGCAGGACCTAGATACCCCGGCCGGTGGACCGAAAGGCGCGGGCACCCGCGAGCTGCGATCGTAAGTTGTTGCAACATGCTTGGCGGTCGCAACCGTGAAGTGTGAGCCGGAACAACTCGAATACCACCGGCGACGGCTAAGTGTGGTTTCGCGGTTGCAATCCTGCCCCCAATCGCATCAGCGTGTCTTGGCATAAACACCAAAATCCAGACGCTTCACTCATTCAAAAGTATGCCAAGATCACTTGTCGTGGCATTCACGTGCGCAATCTGGCTTATTCGGTGCTGTCGGAAGGCATTGATGTTCTGCGAGCGACAGTGCGTTTGATGGGCCGGCAAGTAGTTCCAGAACGGTGGCGAAGGCTGTGCCGCGTAGTGATGTCGCAGCGCAAAGCCAAATGTTCGCGTGGATTGGCCTTGACCCGTAGAACCGTGTCAACAAGGATCTTGCACTGCATGGTTGATTGCACAGCGACAGTAAAAGACGTCTAACATTAAGCGAGCAGCGAATGCAGCCAGATGCCGTCTACGCGATTTGCGGCTTTAAAGATATTCCAAGCTGCCGAGCCATGGGATTCCATTTTATGGTCATAAATGACGAGGGTAATCGACGGCCGTGGTCCATCGTTGTGATCCGATGGGGAGGAGCGTGCTTGGCTATGTCAATAAATGCCCGCACAACGGCGTCAATCTGGACTGGGAGCGGAACGAATTCCTCGATCCATACGGCGTTCGACTGATGTGCGGCAAGCACGGATCGACCTTCGGGCTCGGCACCGGCCAATGCGTCGAAGGTCCTTGTAAGGGTGGAATGCTCACGCCGATCGCGTTGATAGTCCTGGATGGAGATATCTGCGCCGTCGGCGTGAGTCTTGTCGAAGACGATGCTTCCCGCAACGGATGAAGCTTGTTCAGACGGGCCGGTTTTCGTTGCGGTTTTTCACAGGGGCCATCTTCTTAAGTCCATCTTCGTACGAGATCTCGTCATCGGACAGATCGAGATCCTTTGCCGCATCGAGCAGGTAATCGAGCTTGCCACCTGAATCGAGTTTCCTGATATCATCCTTGTTGACCCCGACCAGGTCCATCATCTCCTTCCAAACCGTGGATTCATCGCACGGCAGGACGTGAAAGATAACGTCACCAAGCTTGACTCGGTATTTCGCGAGCAGGTCTATGTTGTTGCAGAACATGAAGTAGCTGCCGTCTGGGCTTAACGCGCCGTCCAGCACGCCCGCAACGTCGGCCAGATACGCGAATGAATGCAGATAGCCGGCCAGCACCGGAATGACCCGTTCCCCGCTCTGCGCAATCGTCAAAACCTGCTCGATCGAATAGTCCGGCGGCCGTTTCTCGTCCGCGACCTGGGTCTGGAATTTCAGTGCGATGTCGCCGCGAAAGCCGAACCGGCCAGGCTTGATGGTCCCGCCTTTGAATACGGCATTGAGCAGGCGGCCCTCCCTCTCAAGTCTGCCGAGCGCGGTGTTCTCGATTGTAGTCATTAAAATCGTCCTCGATCTAAGCGTTTCACCGACGCCTTGGCCGGTGCGAGACGCACTGCAAATTGCTTGCCGTCCACGCCAGCAGTCTTCGACGTAGCTTGGAAGGAAAAGGCGTAAATGGGCCCAGGCCGCCTCAAGCAGTCTTGTCGGAAATTCGACGCGAGTGCCAAAGCCAACAGGCACGATCCGAAAAGGCAAACATCATCAATCCTCTGCACGCTGGCACATGACTTGCCATAAGCAAGTGGTCCGAAGCAGATGAAGGATAAGCCATGATCAACCTGACGGATAGCGCGGTGAATGCGGTCAAGAGCGCGATTTCATCATCGGCCCAGCCAGCAAGCGGGCTGCGCATTATGGTCGAGGCAGGCGGCTGCAACGGGTTCAAATACATGATGGGTCTTGAAGAGCAACCGAAGCCCGACGACAAAGTGATCGAGTGCGGCGGCCTGAGGGTGTTTGTCGACAACAAGAGCCATGAGCATCTGGTCGGCACAACCATCGATTTCGTGATGGCGCTGGAGAGCCCAGGCTTCACCTTTCATAACCCGAACGCCACTTCGAGCTGCTCGTGCGGAAAATCGTTCAGCTAACAAAAAAGAGACGTCAAGCATGCTGACCGAATCAGAGCAAATGAGGCAATTACCGGCCGCCACGACCGACCGGCCGAGAACTATCCATTCGTGTCGTAATCGAAGATGTCCGACCCATTCTGCAACGAGGCAGCGACAGTCGGCTGAACCGGATCGATCGCGGCAGTGTCGTGGTCAGCCTTGGTGCCTGCGCGTTCTGCAAGCTTTCAAGGGGGCGCTGGAAGACATTTAGGGGTGGCTTGTCAATAGGCTCTGCGAATTCGTCCGCTTATTCCCGGTAGCTGCCGCAGCCAAGGCGTGAGATTAAGCGAGGGATCAAGTGCCGATTTATCTCGACAACAACGCGACGACGCGGACCGATCCGTCCGTTGTGCAAGCCATGTTGCCATTCTTCACCGAACAATTCGGCAATGCGTCATCCAGCCATACGTTTGGCGGCGAGGTCGCAGTCGCGCTGAAGCAGGCGCGCCGTAGCTTGCAGGATCTGTTGGGCAATGCCCACGATCATGAGATCGTTTTTACCTCCGGTGGGACCGAGGCGAATAATGCCGCCATCCTCTCGGCGCTTGCGATCCAAGAGGACCGCGACGAGATCGTCACCACATCGGTTGAGCACTCCGCCATCCTTTCCCTGGTTGAGCAGTTGGCGACGCGAGGCGTCAAGGCGCATATCGTACCGGTGGATTCCCGCGGCCGGCTCGACATCGAGGCGTTTCGCTGCGCGCTCGGGCCTCGTACGGCGGTGGCCTCGATCATGTGGGCCAACAACGAGACCGGTACGATTTTTCCGGTGGAGTTTCTGGCCGGATTGACCCGTGAGGCAGGCGCCCTGTTCCACACAGATGCGGTCCAGACCGTTGGAAAGGTACGTGTCAACCTAAAGGACAGTGCGATCGACATGTTGTCGCTTTCAGCACATAAACTACATGGCCCAAAAGGGATCGGTGCGCTCTATCTGCGCAAAGGAACAAAATTCCGGCCGCTGATCTGGGGCGGATCACAGGAACGTCGGCGCCGCGGCGGAACTGAGAACATTCCCGGCATCGTCGGTCTTGGAAAAGCGGCAGAACTGGCGCTGGAGCGGCTCGAGCCGGAACGAGTTCGCATTGGTGCGTTGCGAGACCGCCTGGAGCAGGGGATTTTGCATAATGGCGAGTGCGTGGTGCTCGGCGATGTCAGCAACCGGCTAACGAACACGGCTAATATCGCTTTCGATGATCTCGATGGCGAGGCAATCGTCCATCATCTCAATCGCGCCGGCATTGCCGTGTCGCTGGGATCAGCTTGCAACTCCGGCTCAATGGAGCCCTCGCATGTTCTGCGCGCCATGCAGGTACCGGAGCGGAGCATGCGCGGCGCGGTGCGCTTCTCTCTGTCGCGTGAAACCTCCTTCGCCGAGGTCGATGAGGTCGTGTGCGTGCTGTCAGAAATCGTGGCTCGATTGCGCGCCAACTTGCGGGAGTCTGCCAGTCTGGCCAACTATGCGCCGCAATCGAGGGAGTTGAACTCTTGAAGATCATGATCCGCCGCTCTCCGGACGCGGGCCTATCGATCTATGTGCCGAAAAAGGATCTCGAAGAACCGATCGTGGAATCCGAGCACGAAACGCTGTGGGGCGGCTGGATCAAAATAGCGAATGGCTGGGTGCTCGACTTGCCGGAGATGGCAAGCGATACACGATTGCCGGTGACAATCAACGCCAAAAAACGGGGCGAGAACGGTGACGATCCGTGAAGGCGACTCCACAGATCGATTTTGTCAATGGGACCGATGCCAAGGCCATTCTCGCGGACGTCGCTGCCGGGCTCAGGGCCGCGCGCGTCGTTCCTTATCTTGGTCCTGGCCTCGTCGAATTGTCCAGACCCGATGTGCCGACGACACCTGAGGCGTTATCTGAGTTCTTCGCCAGCAAGGTTGCGCTGCCGCGGCGGGCAAAGGGCAATGCATGGGCCGCGGCACAGCACATCGAGATCAGCAAACATCGCTCCACCGTGACGGCATTGATGGCGCAGGCCTTCGCTCGGCCGGTCGAGCCGACCGGGTTGCACGATCATCTTGCGTCTCTGTCGCTGCCCATCATAATCGACACATGGTATGATGGGGCGATGCGCGCGGCGCTGGATAAGCGCGATGGATGGGGCGAAGTGCAGGGTATTAGCCGCGTCGGCATTGGTGAGAATCGCTGGTATCGCTTTTATGACTCGGTTGGCCGAGAGGTCCACAGTGTCGTGGCGGACAGCTGGGCGACGGTATTGTACAAGCCGCACGGCGGCGTGCAGCCGGCAAATAACTTCCTGATTGCCGATGCCGACTATGTCGAGGTGCTGACCGAAATCGACATCCAGACACCGATTCCGGACATCATCAAGGAAAGGCGGATCGGACAGAGCTTTCTCTTCATCGGTTGTCGCTTTAACGATCAGCTGTTGCGTAGCTACGCCCGGCAAGTCATCAAGCGATCGGCCAATACCCATTATGCAATCGTCGATCTGGATGCGATCTCACGCAATGAGCTCCGTTTTCTGCGCGAGCAAGGCCTGATGCCGCTTGCGATTGGTCTGCCTCGCGCGGTCGAGATACTGCTCACCCATTAGCGGCGTTGCGAAGCCGGATTCCCCAGCTCGTATTGCCCGTTGTGAAGTGGCCGCATCGCATTAAGGCCAACAGAGATGGCGCCGGGGAGAGCGTGACCTTGGTGCGTGAATGAGCGCAACAGCCGTGGGGCTCTGCGCCAAAAGCACGACGTACTTGTCGCGCTTCCTACATTCGCGCCATTGCTGGTCCTGCATGCCTGGGCGTTGATGCTCCCCCTAACCCTTTGGGGTATAGCTGCAATGTCATCGTCTCCGCGATGGCATGTGAGTTGCTACTGCTCTTCTTGAGGGTCTCTCGGGGGTACTCCAGGGAGGCCGATGATTGCCTGCAGGGAGAACTGGAAAATGAACGCGGTCGTCGGACGCGGGAAATATGCCGAAGCTGCGGTAGGTGCCGGAAAGATGGTGCAGACGGCCGCCGAGCATAAGGGCTGCCGCACCTCGTCCAACATTGGCCAAGCGCGTTGCGGCTCGCGGGCGGGACAAGGCGATCTGCCGACCGAGATCTGGGAAAAAGTGAAGAACCATCCCTGCTACAGCGAAGAGGCGCATCATCACTACGCCCGCATGCACGTCGCTGTGGCGCCAGCCTGCAACATCCAGTGCAATTACTGCAACCGCAAATACGACTGCGCCAACGAATCGCGCCCGGGCGTAGCGAGCGAGAAGCTCACGCCTGAGCAGGCGGTCAAGAAAGTGCTTGCGGTTGCGGCCACCATTCCTCAGATGACCGTGCTTGGCATCGCCGGTCCGGGCGACCCATTGGCCAATCCAGAGAAGACGTTCAAGACGTTCGAACTCGTCGCCAAAGCGGCTCCGGACATTAAGCTGTGTCTTTCAACCAATGGGCTGAGCCTGCCCGATTATGTTGACATCATCGCCAAGTCCAAGATTGACCATGTCACGATCACCATCAACACGATCGATCCCGAAATCGGCGCCAAGATCTATCCATGGATCTTCTTCGACCACAGGCGCTACACCGGCATCGAAGCGGCAAGGATACTTACTAATCGTCAGCTGCAAGGCCTGGAGATGCTCAGCGAACGGGGGATCCTGTGCAAGGTCAACTCTGTGATGATCCCGCATATCAACGATCATCACCTGGTCGAAGTCAACAAGGCGGTGAAGTCGCGAGGCGCCTTCCTTCACAATATCATGCCGCTGATCTCCGCACCCGAGTACGGAACAGTATTTGGCCTCAACGGTCAGCGCGGGCCGACAGCGCTGGAATTGAGGGCGCTGCAGGATGCTTGTGAAGGGGAGATAAACATGATGCGCCACTGCCGTCAGTGCCGGGCCGATGCTGTGGGTCTGCTCGGAGAGGATCGCAGCGCGGAGTTTACCACTGACAAAGTCATGAAGATGGACGTCGAATATGACCTCGACGTGCGCCAGGCTTATCGCGACCGGGTAGAGGATGAGCGTGCCGCCAAAGGCAAGGCCAACAACGAGGAACTCGGGAAATTGGCTGGGGAGACGAGTGAGATCTCGCTTCTGGTGGCAGTCGCAACCAAAGGTTCGGGGATAATCAACGAGCACTTTGGACATGCAAAGGAATTCCAAATCTACGAACTTTCCACTTCCGGCACAAAATTCGTTGGCCACCGCCGTGTAGACGTCTACTGCCAGGGCGGTTATGGGGAGCAGGATAGGCTGTCCACCATCATCCGCGGCATCAATGACTGCCACGCGGTGTTCGTGGCTAAGATCGGCGGCGGCCCGAAAGGCAATCTGATCAAGGCTGGAATCGAGCCGGTCGATCAATACGCGCATGAGTTCATCGAGAAGTCGGCAATTGCCTGGTTCCGGTCCTATCTCGACCAGGTGAAGAGCGGTGAGATCCAGCACGTGAAGCGCGGCGATGCTTCGATTCGACAGGGAGCTCTGAACTCTGCGGCGTGAGGAGGTTGTGTGCCATTCAAGATCATCGCCTCGCAATGCACGAGCTGCTCAGCCTGCGAGCCATTGTGCCCGAACGTTGCAATCTCGGAGAAGGCTGGGATCTTCGTCATTGAGCCGGCAAAATGCACTGAATGCGTTGGCTATTTCGACGAGCCGCAATGTGTTGCTGCCTGTCCGGTCGAGAATACTTGCGTCATCGACACGTCCTGGCCGCGCTACCACGCGCCAGCCTGAAGGGTGAGCTCCATGAACGGATTCCCGCCGCCGCTGGATGATGTGGACGAAACTGTACCCGGGAACGCGGCGCAAGGCCATGCCCTGTTTCTGCGGCGGCGAAACGAGGGCCATCGCAGCCTTGCCAGCCGAGCTGGAACTCCATTTGATGCGACCGAGTGACGCTGATGCTGGCTGACCATACCTACGAGCTTAGTCGCGCCGTGGCGCACCGCGTCGCGCCGCAGCAGCTCGGCCAATTGATGAGCGACGAGGAGCTCGAGTTCCGCCACATCGTGGCACGCGGTGTCTCCAATGAGCGGCCGCTAGCCACAGCGAACGACCTAGACGCCCCGGTGCGGGTCGAGAACATACGGCGCCTGTTGCCGGAGCCGCTAACTGCTCCACAGCGTGCCCCTGGCCCACACGTCTACCATGCAGTGGCGCGCTGCATTGCCGCGGGTAAATCGGCAGATGGAGATAAGGACGAATTGATGCGGGACCTCGCATGCGCCGGTATGGCGGCGTCCCTGCGTGTCCACGAGGGGGTGGTGCATGAATAAAATCGTTCGGGACAGCGACGTCGTCGAGCTCAGTGGGCCGCCGGTCTTCAGTTTTAGCGAAAAGGTCCGCGCCAATCGCACTATCCGCAACGATGGCACATATCGCGGCAAGGAGATCGGCGAGATTTTGGTCAAGAAGGGAGATGTCGGTTACGTCGTGTCGATCGGCACGTTCTTGCAGCAATTCTACATCTACGGCGTCGAGTTCCTCGAAAGCGGCTGCCGCGTTGGCATGAAGCGCAAGGAGCTTGAGTCGGTGGACGCATGCGAGGAGATCGATGATCTGCCATTGCCGGAAGAGACTGTGTATGACTGAGGTTCGCTTTCCGAAGTATCGGCGGGGCCAGCGCGTCAAAGCTGCAGTTGACCTCATCAACGACGGCTCTTTTCCCGATACCGAGCCTGAGGGTCTTGTGCTCGGCGCCGGAGCAACCGGCGAGATCGTAAGGGTCGCTATCCATACGGAGGCGGACGTACCGATCTATACTGTCGATTTTGGCGAGCGGCGGCTCATTGGCTGTCTTGAAGAGGAAATCACCGCGCTTTGAGGGGGCTTTCGCGATGAATGCCGGGCTGATGAGGAAGGTAAAGACCGGGCTGGTCCCTCACCCGAACGAGCTGGATCGCAAGCGGATCGAGCGCGGCTTGAGCTCGCGCAATCGCTATCTCTATGTCTCGCCGAACGTGACGCCGGTGAAGGGCGGCTATCTGGTCGAAAGTCCATGCTGCTCGCGCAATATCGACAAGGATGGCGGCCTCATTGATGTCGCGCTGATTCTTTATGATGCCGTGAGCGGAATCTGGAAAGTGTTTTGCAAGAACCACGCGCAAGGTATCTGGGAGTTTTACAGCCTTTACCATCGCCTGAGTTCAGCAATCGACGAATTGAACGCGGATCCCGAGCGCTTGTTCTGGCAGTGACGAATTGCCGTTGACGAATCATGGAGAAGTCACGATGGCGCTCACTGCGGAGGAACTGATCGAAATCGAGCGACTGCTTGCGGTCGATGACGCCGACACGAGTCCCTTCGTCGAGCTGCGGCGCCGCTTTCCGCAGCTTGCATGCGTTCGCTGCGATGCGTCGGATGTGACGGATCAGCCGTTTCGGCAATTTCCTAGTTTCGATCTGCATTTGCTCGACGGGTCGGATCACTGCGTGCAGATTACAGCCGATCCGAAGCGGGCGACCGCTATCGTGTTAGCGAAGAGGAATACTGTAGGGTGAACGGAATTGAACTGGCAGAGCATCGGCTTGATGGCCCGGACGGGAAGGAGGCAAATACATCCTTCATTCCACTGTCCGATCCCGATATCAGCTTCGCCGAGCTCTCCGCCGTGGAAGCGCTTCTGTGCTCGCCGCAGATCTCCAATGGGCGGATCACCGAGGCGTTCGAGCAGGCGTTTGCCGTCTATCTTGGCCGCAAATATGCGGTAGCAGTATCGAGCGGCACCATCGGGCTGCTGCTGGCGCTCAAGGCACTCGGCGTCGGGCCAGGACAGGAGGTCATTGCCTCGCCGTATTCCTTTCGCGAGACGGTCCATGCGATCGGTCTTGCAGGTGCGCGGGCGGTATTTGCCGACATCGACTATTGGTCGGGAACATTGCTCCCAGAGAAAGCCGAAGAGCGCATCACGGCCAACACGCGGGCGATTGTCGCCGGTAATCCCAACGGCCATCCCGCGCCGTGGTCAGAACTGCGTGTGATCGCGCGGCGCCATCATCTGGCACTTTTGGAGGATTCCACCGAAGCAATTGGATCGCGGTACAAGGGCGAACTGGTCGGCCGGTTTGGCGATCTGGCGGTTTTCGACTTTGCCCAACCCCTGGCCCTAAGCTGCGGCGAAGGCGCAATGGTGGTAACGGACGATATCGACCTTGCGGTTGGCGTGCGGCGCTATCGCGCCCACCGCCTGGACGAGCGCTCTTCCGTGATCGTCGGCGCCACAGCACCGTACCAGGCCGGCATGAGCGATCTCACGGCAGCCTTGGGGCTGGCGCAGCTCCAGCGTCTCGATGAAATCCTGGAGCGTCGTCGCCTGGTGGAGCAGCTCTACAGCGCGCATATGCAATCATTTGAAGGTATTAAGCCGCCTTACGTAGGCCCTCATGTGACCGAGGTTAACTGGTTGCTCTATCTCGTCCATCTGGGAACGCGCTTCACGCGATCCGGCCGCGACGCTATCGTCGAGGATCTGCGCGCCGCCCAAATTGAATCCGTCGCCTATAGCCATCCTCTGCACTTGCAACGCCATTATTTCGACCTCGGCTATCGCCGTGGCGATTTGCTGATTACGGAAAAGATCGCCGATCGCGCCCTGGCACTGCCGTTTCACACTCATCTTTCGAACGACAAGATCGAGTTTATTGTCGAGACCATGAAAGATGCGTCGATCAACGTGGGCGCGGGTGCAGCGATCTACTGAGATGCGGATAATCCGCCACACGGAAGGACGAGCATTTGAATAGCGATGATCGTAGTTGTGCTTCACCGCGCCAGATGAGCAAGGCGAACGACCAAGGGCGGGCCCGTGAGCACGAAGAAGACCTGCTCGAAGGTAGCGAGGCGCGGTCTGAAATCCACGGCTCGAGGCCACGCGCGAAGCTGCTGGAAACCGAGCTATTCACAATTGAGATCCTCAGTCTCGGCTCGGGTCTTTAAAGTCGGCTAAATAGGGAATTGCAATGGACCCGCAACAAGTCATCATTCACGTCCGCTTCGGCCCGAACGGGAGGGTGATCCAAATCAGCGAGCGTCCGGCGAAGCTCACGCCGGACCAGTGGTTTGATGTGCTCAACACCCGTGTCGGCTCGAATTATCGACCGCTCGCTCGTGGCCGCGGCGCCTTCCGGCTGGCCCGGACTACGGTCGAAGCCTTCAAGCAGGAAACTGCGAGGCCCGGATGAGCAAAGGGATGATTGGCAATCCGATGAGTGACCAGATCGCGGTTTTCGCCGTCTGTCCCGCCGATGCCATCGAGCGAAGTGGCGCCAGGGGCTTCAGCTTGTCGCGAGTCGACGACAGCGGCGAGAGCCGCCCGTTTCCAATTATTGTGGTTCGCACGTTCGGCGACGACTATTTAGGGTACGTCAATCGCTGTCCGCATGACAGCTTATGGCTCAACATCGGCTCCGGCGAGTTTTTCTCCTCTGACCGCTCCTTTCTCAGATGCAGCAGGCACGGTGCCAGATTTGAGATCGACACTGGGCTATGCATCGATGGTCCCTGCAATGGACAAGCGCTTGAACCGGTCGCGCTCGCCATCATCGACGGTGACGTCTGCCTGTGCGGCGTCAGGTTACTGGAGGACGATCGGTTGTACGACTCGTTTGAGGACAGCGACGAAACCATGGATATTACGATCCATCCTGATTAACAGGCGTATCACTTGGCCGCTAATCAAGTCGCTTTAACACGCATCGCCGAATAGAGCCATCGGACTCACGAGTACTGTCCCGGACCCGCGTCAATACGTGTGAACTGAGAGTGAAAGCTGGCGGGTCTTGCAGGAGTCCGAACAGCAACCGCGATCTTGGCGGCACCAACGAAGTTTCTGGCGCTAGCTCACCAAACGGAGCGAGCAAGGCCATTGTTGCCGGTGGATAGAATTTTCGAGAAGGAAATGCCCTCGGCGGCTACAAGTTCGCCGAGGGCACCGTCTGGGCTGTATGAAATGGGGAGGCCCAGACTGACAGGACCGTTTGGTCTGGAGGAATGACGATCCTGTGTCCCGAGTTTCCTATGTTCCGATGTTTTTTGGCCGACCGCTGAAGCGGGCGTAGCAATTGCAATGCCAAGCCTCCGTTCATGCGATGGCCTAGCGGTCGCCGCCATCTCGTCAGCCGACGGCGTCGGCCAAGGTCGATGCATTAACGGGGACATGGGCGCGCTGCGTACGAACTGCGAATGGCTGAGGCGGAAGAGTGTCGAACGCGATGCAACCTTTGTCATGCACGAAACAGAGGCGGGCGACATTGTCGCGAGCTCGGCACAATTGTCGGTTGTCTCAGAGCGAAGAATGAGATTGTTGGAGAAACAAGCGCTGCGCATCTGGTGCGGAACTTGCTTTGGGGGAGTTGGATGGTCGCGTAAGTGATGAGGGAAAAGAAGATCACGACGCTGAAATTGATCATGGCGGGTTGTTTCATATGGCAAGCATCTGTCGCTGATCGGTCAGCGATGATCATCAATATGTCGCCCGCTCATTTCGCCTGCCTTCGCAAGCACGAGTGTAACTTGGTTATGGCCGATACGGCGTTCGAATGAAGAGAAGACGTTTTGGGCGGATGCGCCCGGATCTTGTCTCTTCTCAGATGAACCCGTTGATTGCAGGATAGACGCATGAACGCAGAAACCGAATTCGAGCTTCCTCAACTTTATCGGCATCACGTCTTTGCCTGCCACACGCAGCGTCCGCCCGATCATCCGCACGGCAGCTGCGGCGCTTCTGGGGCGCAGGCCCTCTGGGATCGGATGGGTAAGGCAATCGAAGCCCAAGGCCTCACCGATGTCGGTTTCACCGTGGCGGGCTGCCTTGGCTTTTGTAACTCCGGTCCTTTGATGGTCGTCTATCCAGACGGGGTCTGGTATCGCGCTACCACGCCTGAAGACGTTGATGAAATCGTAGACTCCCATCTCAAGCAGGGCAAACGTGTCGACCGCCTCGTGATGGTGCTGAGGCGAAGCTAAAGGCTCCGCTTTAGCGCCGCTTGCCCGGGCGTCGTCTATATGGGCAGCCTATACGCCCAGCCAGCTGGCATCTCGGCATGTCTCACGATGATCGGGCGCCCTAACGCTTCCAGTACGTGCGCCGCGGCGGACTACTGAACCGTCGTTATGGCCCTGGATCTGGATCATCCGGTGAGAGGGAAGCCTCGACCGGAGTCCTGCTCATGATCGGGGCCGATGAGCCCTGAACTCAAGTCTGTTGCAGGCGCGATCGTTCTCACACGGGGGCGTTCGGGCTTGAATTCTCGGCTCCGATAAGCAGGGTGACCGCTTCTACATCCGCCGAGAAGGAAACACGAGTAGGATTTTATTGACCCGCTATTGGCTCGATCTGTTTGTGCTCCGTCATTTACCGCCACGTCCAAAGCTCACAGCGAGAGTAAGCTGCGAATGGCTCCCGGCCTTCGGCGAGACGACGTGTCGTTTTACACATCATCCCGCTCGCCTTTGTAACTGCACTAACAGCGGGGAGACGCGCCAGACGAGGCGGCGCGTCCGAGAGCTCACTGAAGCGAGTTCTTAGCGTCAGAACTTGTAAGTGATGCCGCCGCTGACGAGCCATGGATCAATATTGGCGCGGCCGGTGACAGCAATTGCATTGTTTACAGTCGCCGAATAATTCGGTCGCAACCACAACTTCTTCACGTCGAAGTTGAGGCCCCAATGACGGTCAAGCATATAGTCGAAGCCGAATTGGACCGCGGCGCCAAACTGATTGCTGATGTGCAAATCCGTCACTGCAGGGCCAGTGAGTGACGTATTGGCTGCGGATTGGTTGAAGAATACGGTGTAGTTGATGCCCGCGCCGATGTAGGGCTTGAACGGGCCGAAATCGGTGAAGTGATATTGCAGAGTCAGGGTTGGCGGCAACAGCCAAGCTTTGCCGACATCTAGACCAGTTAGCGTGCCCGTGCCGCTGATGTGATGACGGGTCACGCCGAGAATGAGTTCGGCGGCAACATTGTTTGTGAAGAAATAGGTGATGTCGAGCTCCGGTACCACTTGGTCGCTGATCGATAGTCCGGAAGCGGGCGAGGACAGCGCCGGCGCCCCGGCAACATTGACGGAGCTGCCGGCGGTATCCGGCAAAACGCCAAGCACGCGCAGGCGGATCATCCACGGATTGAAGGGCTCAATCTGAGGCGCTTTGTAGTAGATCGGGGCCCGCGCCAGGTCCGCGGCCCTTACCGGGATGCTGGCCAGCGGGGTCGCGAGCGCAAGCAGCGATGCCGTTGTCAGAATTGTCGTTGTCCTCATCGAATTCTCCATTCCAAAGTTCGCGCGAAGAGTCGCGCGAGACTTCTGTCACACATGGCAGACGGCGAAGGATTTGATGCTGATCAAATGGCGGCGGACGTAGCGCAATTCTGCAGCCACGTTGCATAAGGATCACGGCCGCGAGCGTCGCGTTCTCTGTCTGGATCGTTATTCCCTTCAATGTTCTGTCTGAGCCGAATCTATTCAATAAACCGCGTCTCGGCGTAAAGCGCCGGCAAATTCAGACTGAAGCCATCATGTGCGATAAGCGCGATCGAGCTGCGGCGGTTTCACACAAGCGGGCGATGGAAAGGTCGTATTCAAGCCGAGCAGCCTGGGCGCTGCTGGTTACGAAGAGCCACGCACGCCGGCATTCTCAGCGAAGTACCGTCAGCCATTCTAAAAATGGACGGGAGTGGGAGGATCGTTGTTCGGATTGGTTGGCGGCAATAGTAGTATGATCGATCGTTTCCTCACAACGATGGACAGTGCGTGTCCTGTTGTTCGTGGGAGCACCCCTCAAGATCATCTTGCGTATCCCGACCAAGAAGCGACAGCACGAGTTCATGATCGAAACCGGCGCATCTTGCACCGTCGGCGTTGATCAGCGGTCGTCTGATCAGGAGCGGATCTGCCAGCATCGCCGCGAGCGCACTCGCGGCGTCGATTGTGTCAGGATTAATGTGCCCCGACTTGATACGAGGCGCGGCTCGGTTGAACCAGGATGCGATCGGCATACTGCCGAAGAAGCGTCGCAAGTCCTCCGCAGTCCATGGCTCCTTCAATATATCCTTGGCTATCAGGTCGTGGCCAGCGGCCTTCAGCGCCAGCATCTGACGCGCATTGGCGACGCAGCCGGGCTTCCGATAAAAAAGGATGGTCGCCATGGTGTACCTCATGTGGCTGCGCCGAGCTGAACGGTCGGCGGCAGTTCCGCTACGTCCGAAAGCGCATTTTGACACCGTTGCGCACCATCGCCCGTCAGTGGCGTAAGCACCGTACCGTGCTTGCGCTGGCGTTAGTGCGATCGACGGCCGTGATCTCCCCGGGTGGCTCGCAAACGAGCAAGATCCGAGCCAGCTAGAAATTGAGCCGCCAACCTATCAACGAGCATCGGCCTTTTATGTCTCATAGCGAATCTCGAAACAGGACCCAGTTAGCTTCGATCCGCAGGCGGCCGCGTGCTTCTTGCTGCCGTAAGGTCATGCGTCAATCTGATCAGCTGGATCGCGAGTTCTGCCGCACAATTGATTTCGTCATCCTCGACCCACGAACACCCTCGCCAGGCCACTTGGAGGTTCCGACTTCGACCTGCATTTCACTCTTCGCAAATTGCCGACCACCGACTTGCAAGAAAGGGAGCAAGTCCCGTTCCATTTAAGGGCATTGGACCAGGTCATGCCAAGCTGCGGCTTTTCGGTTGATGGGTGTTGCCGTTGTTCGTTTCCTGACAGGCGCGAAGATCCTGTCCGTCCAAAACGTCTTGGGGCTACTCAACGGACAGTTGGTTTTTTAGAACCTAATCAGAAGCTTAATGAGCCTGGATAGCGTTGGCATGGCAGTTGCTATTCACCGGCAGCAACACTGAGTGAGGGGCTGGGTGCACGCCGACGCGTAAGACGAGCGATGCGCTCCTTCCCTTGAACCCGTGTGCCCCGTTTCTGAAAGAGAAACAAGCTCGCGTGTAGGAAGCACGCAACTTTTGGCAAATCGGTTGATGGAGAACTAAATGTCTTCACTGAGACAAATCGCGTTCTACGGAAAGGGCGGCATCGGCAAGTCTACCACTTCCCAGAACACGTTGGCGGCACTGGCCGAGATGGGCCAGAAAATCCTGATTGTGGGATGCGATCCTAAGGCGGATTCGACCCGCCTGATCCTGCATGCCAAGGCGCAGGACACGATCTTGAGTCTTGCAGCGAGCGCCGGCAGCGTGGAGGATCTCGAACTCGAGGATGTGATGAAGGTCGGCTACAAGGACATCCGCTGCGTGGAGTCCGGTGGTCCTGAGCCGGGTGTCGGCTGCGCCGGCCGCGGTGTCATCACCTCGATCAATTTCCTGGAGGAGAACGGCGCCTACGAGAACATTGACTATGTCTCCTACGATGTGCTCGGCGACGTCGTTTGCGGGGGCTTCGCGATGCCAATCCGCGAGAACAAGGCGCAGGAAATCTATATCGTCATGTCGGGTGAAATGATGGCGATGTATGCCGCAAACAACATCTCCAAGGGCATCCTGAAATACGCCAACTCGGGTGGCGTGCGGCTGGGTGGCCTGGTCTGTAATGAGCGGCAGACCGATAAGGAGCTGGAGCTGGCGGAGGCGCTGGCGAAGAAGTTAGGCACTCAGCTGATCTACTTCGTGCCGCGCGACAATGTGGTGCAGCATGCTGAGCTGCGGCGCATGACGGTGCTCGAGTATGCGCCCGAGTCGCAGCAGGCCGATCACTATCGCAATCTTGCAACCAAAATTCACAACAATGGCGGCAAGGGCATCATTCCCACCCCGATCTCCATGGACGAGCTCGAGGACATGCTGATGGAGCATGGCATAATGAAGGCCGTCGACGAATCCATCATCGGCAAGACCGCCGCCGAACTCGCGGCCTCATAAGGGTCGCGGGTCGCGGCCTGTTGAAGGCGCGCGACGGATGCCGGTCTCCCTCACCCCCCATCCGGGGAGACCGGCACTCTAACAGCACTCGACCAGCCAGAACGGGGCGGGGCAAAAGTGACTGCTTAGCCCAAAAACATCATGCCCGAAACGCACCTCCTTACGTTTATGGCTGCTTGCGCCGTCGATGCGAGCAGCGATGTGCAGCGAGGAATTGAAACCTACCGAGCGCTTATTGGCGTGTCTCCTGAAGATGCCGACATTGTCACCGACAGCAATTTCGATTGCCATGTCCTGGCGTCGATCCTGGCGGCCGCCTCGATGGATGGTGGTGCGCTTCCCGAGAAGGCCGGCCTGTCCGGCCACGAGCTGGCGGCCCTGCTGGGGCTCTATTTTCCGTCGGTTGAGGTCAAGATCTCGGAGCAGCTGCTGGCGTCTAAGTGCGATGAAAATGACGAAATCTCGATGGTGCGCGATCTCTTACTCAAGCAACGCTCGACTGAAGGGCATATCGGCGGCTGGCTGGCCGCGATGATCGCCCGCCGCTCCATAGAGCCAGATCACCTGTGGGAAGATCTCGGGTTGCGCAATCGTGGCGAACTCTCGCGGCTACTAAGCCGCCACTTCGCGCCCCTCGCCGCGCGCAATATCAACAATATGCGCTGGAAGCGCTTCTTCTACCGCTCGCTATGCGAGGATGAAGGCCTCGTCATGTGCACAACGCCCGTGTGCACACAATGTAACGACTTCAATCTCTGCTTCGGCGAAGAAAGCGGCGAGAGTCGGATGGCCGAGCGCCGGCGCGACCTTCTGTTGCAGGCAGCTCGCCCGGAAGTCAGTGGCGACTGGCCTATTTGAGTTGCCACAAGGTTCCTCGATCTCCCGGTCATCTGATAACGCATCGCGGGCTTTGGCGAACTTCGCAGGAGCTGAAGGGCGAGGCTAACGCCATTCGATGCGGACGCGACTATGAGGTCCAAGGCGATGCCGAGCCAGAGGGGATTCGCAACGTTGTCCGCATCCCATAGTGCAATCGCGTCAACATTCGAGCTCAGCGAGGCAAGAGGCAAGGTGAGGCGTCCGCTTCGTGAACCTGTCGCGTTTGCGACAATCCAATTGCGAAGGTCAGCCGAGGAGAAGAGCCCATTATTTTCAACGGGTTGTCAAGGATGGCGGGCTGGCATGCGGGTTGCTGAAGCGCTCTAGGTCGAAAACAATGAGGAGCCCTTTCGTGATGGCCGCCACCACCACAGCCAAACCGCCTTGGTCCGAGCAGGCGGGCGTCAGGCCGACCGTGCTCAACGACACGACATTACGCGACGGCGAGCAGGCGCCTGGTGTTGCGTTCACCACAGAGGAAAAGCTGGCGATCGCGCAGGCTTTGGCGCGGACCGGCGTGACGGAGATCGAGGCGGGAACGCCCGCGATGGGCAACGAGGAGATCGCCGCCATCCGCGCAATCGTCGAAGCGGAGCTTCCGCTGACCACCATAGGCTGGTGCCGGATGCGGCAAGCGGACATCGATGCCGCGATCGAAGCGAAGGTGTCCATGGTCAATATGTCGATCCCGAGTTCCGATGTGCAGATCGCGGCCAAACTTGGCGGTTGTCGCGACCTGGCGCTGGAGCAAGTGAAGCGAGTAGTAGGTTACGCCCGCGAGCAGGGACTTGAGGTCGCCGTCGGCGGCGAGGACTCCTCCCGCGCCGACATCGATTTTCTCATCAGACTGGTAGCAGCCGCAAAAGAGGCCGGAGCACGGAGATTTCGTATTGCCGATACGCTCAGTGTGCTCGACCCGGATACAACCTTCGCGCTGGTTGGAAATTTGCGTGCGACCACGGATCTCGAACTCGAGTTTCATGGTCACGATGATCTTGGTCTCGCAACCGCCAATACGCTCTCCGCCATCAAGGCCGGCGCGAGCCACGCCTCGGTAACCGTTATCGGCCTCGGCGAGCGGGCCGGAAATGCACCGCTCGAGGAGGTCGCGGTCGCACTCAAGCAGCTCTATAGCCGCGAGACTGGCATCATACTGTCGGAGCTCGAGAACGTCGCTGCGGTGGTTGCAGCCGCAGCCGCACGTGCGATTCCTCTGAACAAGGCCATCGTCGGAGAGCATGTGTTTACGCATGAATCGGGCATTCATGTGGATGGCCTTTTGAAGGATCAGCGCACCTACCAGTCGCTTGACCCGGTTCTGCTTGGGCGCCGCAACCGTTTTGTGATCGGCAAGCATTCCGGGCTGTCGGCGATCACCGCGTTGCTCAAAGAATTACAGCTCGTCGCCAGCACCGATCAGGCGAGACAGATCCTGTCGCAAGCACGCAAACATGCCGTCGAGCACAAGCTGCCGGTCGAGCGCGAAACCTTGGTGGCGATCTGGCGTGATGTGTGCGGATGCTTGGCGACCCACCCGGCGTGACCAGCCCCGCCCAGCAACGTCTGGGATACACTCAAGACCAAGCGCGCGAGGAACACTGGCCTGCCTCCGCATGGTTGCACGAGGGGGCATGCACTACGATGACCAGCCTCTGCCGCCTTTTGGCCGACCGTCCACCCGCTGATTCAAAGGGGATTTTTCGATGAGTAACTCGCACCCAACAGCCGGTATCCTGGATCGGCTCAGCAAGGCTTCGTCGGCGGAAGAGTTTTTTTCAGTGCTGGGCGTCGATTACGATCCTATGATCGTCGATGTCGCGCGCCTTCACATCCTAAAGCGCATGGGACAATATTTTGCCAATGAGCAATTCGCAGGTGTCGCAGAGCCGGACATCAGAGCTCGTTGCAAAGCGATGCTGGAGCAGGCCTATGCCGACTTCGTAGCATCGTCGCCAATCGAGCAGCGGGTGTTCAAGGTTTTGAAGGATGCCGTCGCAGACTGTGGCAAGCCGACGGCCTTTGTCCCATTGAGCGAGCTGAAATGATCTTACGCTGACGGCTCCTCGTGCAGGCTTCGTCTCCTTCCATCAACTCTCTCCGCCAGGACTCGCGCGACGCTGTCGTATTCCCGACCCTTGTCCGAACGGATCGTCTCCTGGGGATTAGCAGCCGTTCCAAGTGCCTCATAAGCCATTGAGTTCGCCCGATTTACTTGGTTCTTGCAACTGGTACGACACTTGCTGTTGTCGTGTCGATCCAGTCATCGATGCAATAAATGGTAGCCGTCCGAAATGAGATCTGAAGGAAAACCTTTCACGTTACGCCTACTGCCTACCGAGCTGTACGGCAACATTTCGTGGCTCACGCTCGCGCAGTGCCAAGCGAGCTGGCTTTTGATGCGATTAAAGCCACTATCGAGCCCGCGAGGGCGGCCAACGGGTAAGCCGCCCGTCCACGCTTCAATTGGGAAGCGTATGCACATCTTCGTCAGCATCAGGCGGGTGCCCGCTTGTGCGCAGATCTACATCTACCCCAGCGCCGATAGCAACATGCGCCAGAAAGAGGGGGCGACGGTGGCCCACGCGAGTCACCAGCGCTGGCGGCCGAGCACTCATCGCATGATAGCGCGGGGGCAAGATCACCCGGGTCGTTACTGCCGATGTGGAGCGCTAGACCGAAAGCGAGGTGCAGCTCTTGCGAAGCAAGCGGACCCGCGTACTCAAGCATGGACAGGGTCAACCAGGGTGATCGCAGCGGCCTGGCCGCCTCGCTGGCGCTTGTCGAACGGGGCCCACAGGAAGCCTGTCTCCAGGCCCTCTCGGAAGCTGGCCCGCTCCGTGCGTTCGCCCCGAGCGACGCCTCTCGTTGCGCGGTCGGGCCGCACCGAGCAGGCGGAACCACCGTGCAGCCGGCCATCTGCTGAGCAAAACTGATCTTCAGCCAACCGAACTGGAAACCAATCCTGTGGCGCGGGCGCGCGCACTATTGAGGGGAATTTAAAACATGAGCAATGTCAGCAAAACGGCTGCGCCGGCGGCGGCCGGCCGCGCGGCGGCCAAAAAGGAACTGCCGGAGCACTTTAAGGCCTACAAGCATGTCTGGGTTTTCGTCGAGCAGGAGCGTGGCCAGGTGCATCCGGTCTCCTGGGAACTCATGGGGGCGGGGCGCAGACTTGCCGACAGGCTGAAGGTGAACCTCGCCGCGGTCGTTATTGGTCCGGAGGGGCAGCCGACGCGCAACGCCGCACTTGAATCCTTTTGCTATGGCGCCGATCTGGCCTATCTCGTGAGCGATAATGTTTTGTCGGATTACCGAAATGAATCCTATACCAAAGCGCTAACTGAACTCGTCAACACCTACAAGCCTGAAATCCTGCTGTTGGGCGCAACGACACTCGGTCGCGATCTTGCAGGTTCGGTGGCAACCACCTTGTCGACGGGGCTCACCGCCGACTGCACCGCGCTCGATGTCGACGCAGATGGGTCCCTTGCAGCGACGCGTCCGACCTTTGGCGGCTCGTTGCTGTGCACGATTTATACCTTGAACTACCGTCCGCAGATGGCAACCGTCCGGCCGCGCGTCATGCCGATGCCCGAGCGTGTCGTCCGCGACGCCGCTCGTATCATCATCCATCCGCTCGGTCTTGTCGAAGACGATATTGTCACGAAAGTGCTGACGTTCATTCCCGATCGCGATTCCGAAACATCAAATCTGGCTTATGCCGATGTCGTCGTCGCCGGCGGCTTGGGACTGGGATCGCCCGAGAACTTTCGGTTGGTGCGAGAGCTAGCAACTCTTCTTGGCGCCGAGTACGGTTGCTCGCGTCCTCTGGTGCAAAAAGGATGGGTGACGTCTGACCGGCAGATCGGCCAGACCGGCAAGACCATCCGGCCAAAGCTCTACATTGCCGCCGGCATTTCCGGCGCAATTCAGCACAGGGTCGGCGTGGAGGGGGCGGACCTGATCGTCGCGATCAATACCGACAAGGACGCACCGATCTTCGATTTCGCTCATGTCGCGATCGTCAGTGATGCCATGCAGTTGCTCCCGTCGCTGACGGCCGCATTTCGCGCCAGGCTCTTGCCGAATTCGCGCGCCCGGCTCGCGGTCTAGAGGAGATGATGTGATGATTGAAGAGAAGTTCGATGCGATCGTAGTCGGAGCCGGTATGGCCGGCAACGCAGCGGCGTTGACCATGGCCAAGCACGGCATGAAGGTGCTGCAGCTCGAGCGCGGCGAATATTCCGGATCGAAGAATGTGCAGGGCGCAATCCTCTATGCCGACATGATGGAAAAGCTGATACCCGAGTTTCGCGAGGAGGCGCCGCTCGAACGCCATCTGGTCGAACAGCGGTTCTGGATGATGGACGATCGCTCCCATGTCGGCGTGCACTACCGCTCGGATGACTTCAACGAGGAGCGGCCGAACCGATACACGATCATACGCGCGCAGTTTGACAAATGGTTCTCCTCGAAGGTGCGGGAGGCCGGCGCGACCGTGCTGTGCGAGACGACAGTCACGGAGCTCGTACGGGACGACCATGAGAGGATCGTCGGAGTTCGTACGGATCGCCGCGACGGCGAAATACACGCCGACGTCGTCGTGCTGGCCGAGGGGGTCAATGGTCTCCTCGGCACGCGGGCGGGCCTGCGCCCGCGGCCGACACCCGATAATGTCGCGCTCGCTGTGAAGGAAATGCACTTTTTGCCTCGCGAGACGATCGAGGCGCGTTTCAATCTTAAGGGCGACGAAGGCGTCGTGATCGAGGCTGCCGGTACCATTTCCCGCGGCATGACCGGAATGGGTTTCATCTATGCCAACAAGGAGTGCATCTCGCTCGGCATCGGCTGCCTCGTCGCCGATTTCCAGCGCACCGGCCAGACACCCTACGGCATGCTCGATCATTTCAAGCAGCATCCCTCCGTGGCGCCGCTGATCGCAGGTTCCGAAGTCAAGGAATATGCGGCACATCTCATTCCTGAAGGCGGGTACAAAGCAATCCCGCAGCTCTACGGTGAGGGTTGGGTGGTGGTGGGGGATGCGGCACAGCTCAACAATGCCATTCATCGCGAAGGCTCCAATCTTGCGATGACCTCAGGCCGCATTGCGGCCGAAGCGATCGCCCAGGTCAAATCGCGCCGCGAGCCGATGACCGCAAAAAATCTGTTGCTCTACAACAAGATGCTGGACGAGTCCTTCGTCATCAAAGACCTCAAGAAGTACAAAGACATGCCGACGCTGATGCACACCCATTCGCAAAACTTCTTTCTTACCTATCCGCAGCTTATCTCCAAGGCGCTTCAGAACTTTGTACGCGTCGACGGTACGCCGAAGGTTGAGAAGGAGAAGGTGACCCTGAAATCCTTCGTCAAGGCGCGGTCATGGACAGGTCTGTTCGGGGATGCGTGCCGTTTTGCCAGGGCCTGGCGCTGACCGGCAACAGTGTGAAATCGAACAATGGAAGGCCAAAGAATGAATGTCGAGCCCTCAGTGCGCGTCGAAGACAAGCTGTACTACAACCGCTATCTTGTCGATGTCGGTCGCCCTCACGTCACCGTGCGCCCGCACACCACGCCGTCGCCGCAGCTACTTGCGCTTTTGAAAGCCTGCCCTGCGCGATGCTACGAACTTAACGACAACGGCCAAGTCGAGATAGCCGTCGACGGCTGCATCGAGTGCGGCACCTGCCGCGTCATCGCTGAACCCTCCGGCGACATCAAATGGAGCCATCCGCGCGGCGGGTACGGCGTGCTGTTCAAGTTTGGCTGAGAGTGCAGCGAAAGGCGGCGGTGAGATCGCCATCACAAGGAGGATCTCGCCGCCTTTGTGGCGCATTCTGGCTCGTCTGCACTTAAGATGAAATTCAAACGAGGCAACCGAGGAGATGCCCGCAAGACTCAGATTGAGGATATCATGCTCGCTTGAATGCCGAGGATTGGTCGTGCCGCAATGGAGTGGCGCCGTAAGCGGTGTCGATCCGACCGCACAAAGGAATCAGCCCGTCGGCTTGGACGGGGCGCGCCCGGCGGCCTCGATCGCAACCGCCACTGATTGCACAATCGCAGCAAAGCGCACGGCAGCCTGGATCACTCCGGAACTGACGCCCTCAGTCCGCAGCGTCTTCTCATGAGCGTCGATGCAGGCACCGCAGCCATTTATGGCCGAGACCGCCAGCGACCACAGCTCAAAATCGGATTTATCCACGCCAGGATTGCCGATCACGTTCATGCGCAATCGTGGCGGCATGGTCTTGTATTCCGGGTTGGACGCGAGGTGAACGAATCGGTAGTAGACATTGTTCATCGCCATCACAGAGGCTGCGGATTTCGCTGCGGCGATCGCCGCGGGCGTCATCACGGCAGCTGCTGCCGCTTCGATCGCGGCAATCAAGTCTGCATTGCGAGTGGCAATCGCGCTCGCCAGCAGCAGGCCGTATTGTCGCTGCGGCGACAGCGTATCATCGGCCAGCAAGGACGCCAGGTTAAGCCTGACGTCCTTGGCGAAATCGGGAATAGTCTCATTCAACTGCTCAATCGACGACATGCTGCCTCACGCAACCTTCAGCGTTTCGCCGCCGACTTCGCGGTTGCAGGGACAGAGTTCGTCGGTCTGCAGCGCGTCCAGAACGCGGAGCGTGTCCTTGGGGCTACGCCCGACGTTCAGATTTGTCGCATAGACGTGTTGGATTATGTTGCCGGGGTCGACGATAAAGGTGTAGCGATAGGCAACGCCCTCAGGTGAACGTACGCCGAGGCCGTCGACTAAGGTTCCTTTTGTGTCGGCAAACTGCCAAATCGGCAAGTTGTGCAGGTCTGCATGCGAGCGCCGCCAGGCGAGCTTGCAGAACTCATTATCAGTCGAGCCGCCCAGTACCACAGCGTCGCGATCGGTGAATTCCTTGGATAGCCGGCCGAACTCAGCAATCTCGGTCGGACAGACGAACGTAAAATCTTTGGGGTAGAAAAAGATGATCTTCCATTTTTCTGGGAAGCTCGTTTCGGTCAGCGTCTCGAACGCGCTGTGTCCTTCTTCTTCCTGCGCCTGAAAGCCGGGCTTCACGCCTGTGATTTCGAACGGCGGCAACTGACTTCCAATTCCGAGCATGCTGACCTCACAAGTGTGCTTTGCGTAAGTGGTGTCGTCATTGCTGAAGCAAGCTATATGCCATCCGTTGTCAAGATCGGATTGTCGCGACTAAGATCACCAGCGGCTTGGGTCTGACGGCCCTCACATCCCACCTCCAATCATGCTGTCTGGACGCGATGCTCGATCGTTTGAAAGGTCATGGACGGGTGCGTACGTGACGATTGGGCTGCCGCAGTCCAAGTTAGCAACCGAATTTCGCGACCAGCGATTGAACCGCTGTTCGAAAACGGCTACTTGCCGACCGAAAATGGACTCACGGCGTCCTCGCAGAGCAGCTTACAGTGTGAAACGGCTGCTGATGCTAAGGCTGTTTTCGTGGGCGGCGAAGGAGCCTCATCGGCGATTCCGGAATCGACGCCGGCGATATTCTCGCAGCCGTCATCAAGCTGTCCGGTATCATCGTCCCCAAATAGCTCCAGCTAGGGCTGAAGGCGCGGCGTCGCCCCGGGCGCGTGGAGACAACGCGCCACCATTCCTCTACGGCTTGACGATCGCAAAGTAGCAGCGTGCCAACATCACCGGTAAAAGCTCTCCAGTCGGCAAGACATTTTCTTGGAACAGCTGTCAGGAGCGGCGTACCCCGAGTGATCGCATCAACAAATTCAGCGCGCAGGCCGCAGCCAACCGCTTCCTGTTTTGCGAATTTGCTGATCACGAGGAGATCGACTTTGTCGCGAAGCGCCTGGGAAACGACAACTGCGGCCTCGGCCAATCCGTTTGTATCGAGTTTACAGGACGCCGCCCCGCTGCCGAGTAGCTGGGAAATCGAGATATCTCGCCCTGTGGCAACGTCGATTGCGAGCATTACGTCCGTGCCGTTTGCATTCCTGAAGGGTCGATGGACGATGCCGCCGACGCGTACGTCATGCCGCGCGAGATCCTGGACGAAATCGGCAAGGAGCTCGTCGGCGTCATCTTCTGGCTGGTAGAGAACCGCCGCCACAGCTGTCGGATCGACGTCATCAAGGTTATCGATCATGGCCGTGATCCTATTTCTGTTCGTTTCGCGTGTTAGCGCTTTTCTGTGGAATATCTCCTACTGGTGTCGCAGGCGTTATGAGCAGCCGCTCGGGGGGTGAGACCGGCAAGGCTCGCGCGACCTCGGCGAATACGTTCATTCCGTTACTGAGCCCCAGCTCATCAAACGAGCGGCGAGTGATGCGCGCCAAAAGGGGAACGCCCGCACGGCCGGTTTCGAGCGCCAGGACCAACGTGACCTCAGCTTCGTCGAACGGCAGAGAGGCTTTGATCCGTGCCGGAAAAACATTGAGGATCGAGCTTGCGCGCGGTGGTTCGCGCCTAATGCTGACATCACCGGCCGCGATGCGCAGCCTTAGCTGCGCGCCTGGTCTGAGCGGTGGCCCAGGTATCAACAGACGCGCACCTTTGAGGCGCAGGATGATCAGCCCATAGCGCCCGTCATAGCCGCCGATTACGGTATCGACGCAGACAGCCGATTCGCCTCGAGCAGCAAGCGCTGGATCGCTCTGGACGGCATGCAGCGGCCCGGCCGCGGTCACAATGCCATCTTTCATCGTGACGAGATGGTCGGCAAAGCGCTCGACGTCAGCCATGTCGTGGCAGATATAGATCATAGGCAACGTGAGCTCTTCACGCATGCGCTCGATAAAGGGCAGAACTTCATGCTTGGCGGGTCGGTCGAGCACAATGAGCGGGTCGTCCAGCAGAAGTAGCCGAGGTTGGGACAACAGCGCGCTGCCCAGCGCAAGTCGCTGTCGCTCGGCACCAGAAAGATGTGAAGGCGCACGGTCAAGCAGCGGCGCCAGGTCGAGCAACTCGATGACGCCATCAAGGTCAATCAGTGACGCTTTCGATTTTGGCGCATTGTACAGAAGGGTGCGCTTGACGGACAAATGAGAGAAAAGAATTGGTCGCTGGAATACATATGCGATCGGACGCAGATGAGGCGGCCGAAACGTCGTTTCGTCCTGCCAGATTTCACCATTGACACCGCAAAATCCAGTCGGCATACGCTGCACGCCGGCAATGCAGCGCGCGAGAGTGGTCTTGCCGCACCCTGGCGGACCGAAAATCGCCGTGACGCCCTTGGCCGGCACGCTGAATTGCGCATCCAAAGGGATGCTTGCGGGGGTGCCGTTGAAGGCGACTTCTATATAGCCCGATTTTGCTTCTCTCACGTGCGCGCGCCTATGCTGCATCTTTTCATCAAATCACGACGAGAATGATTGCAAAGGCGATGAACACCATGCCGCCGACAATCGAGTCTGTTTTGCTCCAGCGCGGCGGTTCCGCCCCGAGGAGGCCAAAAGGTGCCGCGGCAGCATTGCAGATCGACGGCGTTACGACGGCTGGCATCCTGAGCATCTCCCTGTCATCGAGAATCGTCCCAATCGAACGCTGCCGCAAGCGCTTACCGATCACACATGCAAGGCGGGCGTCCAATATCGCGGAATCCTCAGCCAGCTTGGCCGGACTCAGTTCGTCCGCCGGCTGGACTCGCGCGCCTTGCGTCGTTTGGCTGTGGACGCGTCGGCTATCCCCAGAGCTTGACACCGCCTCATGGCCGGCGATCCGCTCGAACGGCGCCATGGCGCTGGTGGCCGATGTCAGGTGTGCGCCGAGGCCTGCATTCATGGCTTCTGCGACTTCAGGTGCAAGCAGCATCAAAGCCAGGTCGAATAGAATCAATCGGAAAAGCCTCATTGGGACTCGGAAGATGGTCCGCACGGCCGCTTTTCTCGCGGCGGCTCCTTGCTCCTCACCCAGCAATCTGCGTGCCGGATAACAGCAGGTGCGCGGGGGCTTCGTCCATGATAAAGCTCGCCAGGCCCCCACCCTGCGTGTGGAATCGCCCCATCGTATGGTCGAGTTTCAGACGTCCGCGTCGTGAACCGGCCATGCAGGAGGGACGTGATATAAGCTGAAGATGATACGATACTGTCGGCCCTTGCGGCGAGAATGGGTTGGAGAGACCATGACCGTGACATTCGCCCCTCAAAGCGGACCCGACGGCGCCGGCTAGTGGCTCTGCACAGTGATTATGACTCTTTGGAAGGCGCGGGATAGGCGCGGCCCATTTTGGTGCGGGCCTTGTCTGTTGTGAACATCCATTTGATGCGAGAGCGGGCGGCATTTCGCTTCCGTTCCCAAGCGGCGATTTCGCGGCGCAACCGCTTGGGGGCGTCGATTCTGCGATTGAGGCACTGGCCCCGCAGGACGCCGATCTCGATCTCGACCATGTTGAGCCAGCTTGCGTGCTTGGGCGTGTAGTGGAACTCGAGCCGTCGCAAAATCCGCCTGGCTTCGGCGGGCGGGAAGGCCTGATACAGGGCGCCGGCGGAGTGGGTCGATAAATTATCCTGGACGACCCGGATGATCTCGGCGTCGGGATAATGGATGTCGACGAGGTCGCGCATGCAGGAGGCATAGTCTTCAGCCGCGCGCCGCTCAGTGACTTTGACCTTGCGCCAGGGACGATGCACGTCGAGGAATACGAAGAGATTGACCGTGCCGTTGCGACGGTACTCGTAATCGTAACGTTCGAGCTGGCCGGGCTCGGCCGGAATCGGTTGACGCGCCTCGCCGATGAGCTGCACCGGGCTTTCGTCGAAGCACACCACCGGCCGCTTGGGATCTGGCGCCTCGGCGTAGAGGTCGAGCACGTCCTCCATACGGGCGACGTATTCGCCGTCGATCTGCGGAATGCACCACATGTCCCTGCGCCAGGGCTTGAGGCCATTTTCGGCCAGGCGCCGCCGAACCGTCTCATGCGACAGGCTCTTGTGTTCGGTGAGCTTGACCATCGCACCTGCCAGCAGCTCAAGCGTCCAGCGGGCCCGGCCTTCTGGCGGACTGGCGCAGGCCGTCGCCACCAACAAGGCTTCTTCCTTGACCGTGAGTTTGCGCTCCGCTCCGGGCCGCGGCTCATCGCTCAGCGCCCGCTCCAGATTGCCTTCCACGAAGCGGCGCTTGGTCCGGTACACGGTCGAGCCGCCCACGCCGACGCTCCGCGCGATCTCCTCATCGCTGCCGCCGGTGTCGGCAGCCAGCAAAATCTGCGCGCGCTTGAGCTTACGGGACGCATGCTTGCCGCCGCTGAGCAGCGCCTTGAGTTCCGTGCGCTCGATTTGGCTGAGGTCGACCCGATAGCGTACATTCATGGCATGCCTCCGTGTTCGAGGCACGCACCAACAACTGAATCGGATGGCCGGCGTGAGTCCTTCGGCAAAACCCTTCACGCCCACACAGGGGCAGTACCTGGCCTTCATCCACCTCTACACGCGCCTGCACCGCAGACCCCCGGCCGAAACCGACATGCGGGAATACTTCCGCGTTAGCCCGCCCTCGGTTCACCAGATGGTGCTGACGCTGGAACGGGAGGGCCTCATCAGACGGCAGCCAAGGACCCCTCGCAGTATCGAGGTCCTCGTTGATCCAAAACACCTGCCGGAGCTACTCTGACCGCCAGACGCAACCCGTCAAAATCGCTGTGCAGAGCCACTAGGTGTTCAGTCCCGAGGTCAAGTGGATGGGATCGATCCTGAAGCGGTTTGGTTCGTCGGCCCATGCTTTGCAGATAGCTTCATAGGGCGTGAGACCACGCAGGGTCTTAAGGCGTCTGGCGAAGTTGTAAGCATCAAGGAAGGCAGCGAGGTGATCTTCCAATTGTTCGTGGGTCTCGTAGTGGTATCGCCGGACGGTTGCCTCCTTGAGCGTGCGGTTCATTCTCTCGACCTGACCGTTAGTCCAAGGATGATTGGGCTTGGTCAGGCGATGCTCGATGCCGTGTCCCAGGCAGGCCCGGTCGAAGGGATGGCCGCGCCAGCTTGCAGTGGCGCCATCACGATTCTTAGGCAGGTCGGCGAACTGGATACCGTTGTCGGTCAGTACAGTGTGGATCCGGAAAGGGACGGCCGCCACCAGTTCTTCGAGGAAGGCCCTGGCTGCTGCACCCGTGGCCTTCTTCACCAGCCGGGCGAAGGCGTATTTGGCGGTCCGGTCCACCGCCACGAAGAGATAGAGTTTGCCTTCCTCGGTGCGGACCTCAGCGATATCGATGTGGAAGTAGCCAATGGCGTAGCGCTTGAAGGGGTGCCTGGCGGGCTTGTCGCCGGCGATCTCGGGTAAGCGGCTGATCCCGTGACGTTGCAGGCAGCGGTGCAAGGACGAGCGCGTGAGATGCGGGATCGTCGCGTGCAGCGCATAGAGACAGTCATCCAAAGGCAGGAGCGTGTGCTTGCGGAAGGCGACGACCATCGCCTCTTCCTCGGCAGAAAGCACGGTCGAGCGCACGGTCTTTGGCCCCATCGGCGCATCGTGGACAAAGGTGCGCTTACGCCACTTGGCGACCGTCTTTTGGTTGAGCCCGTGCTGGGCGGCTAGCTCTTTGAGCGGAGCCTTCGATCGCTGTATTGCCGCTCGGATCGCGTGCGTGGTCGTGGCGCTGCCGTGGAGTATCTGGCCCATAGGTCCTCCCGGAATGAAGGACCAGTTTGGCTGATTCCCCCACACTCCGGGACCAGACACCCTGGAGGATCTGAAGGACAATCCCACATTGGCAGCTTCAATCATGGAGGCCTCTATTCATCTTGCTGCGGAGAAAGGGATTCTGCCTGGCTTTGGCCGACAGCCTGCCGAGGCTTCTGCCATCACGTTGACGCTAACTCGCGAGCAGGCTTCAGAGCGCGCCCAAATCGAGGTCGCGCGCGCCGCAGCCGAAGAGAAGGAGATCACTGTAGCAGCACGTCAGGTTGCCAAGGACCTTGAGCTGTTGGGCATCGATGTGAAGATGCCCCATCTCGACCGTCGGTTAAGATCGGAAAGCTCCCTCAGAGACCAACTCATGGAGGTGAATGATGCCCCCGAAGGCGCCTCACTGCTGATCAGCAGCGCCGTGCGCCATGTCTTCGAAGTGCCCGACAAGGATTTTGCACGTGCCTTCACGAAAGGCATTCTGGCGTTTGAGGAGCAAGGCTACGCCGAAATCAGCACAACCAACTGGTTCAGGATGAGCGCTCCGACGTTTGTCGGCATGAAGACTGTGCTCGCCACGCCGGATGGCTACCGATTCGAGGCGGAGTTCCATACGCCGGGCAGCTACAAGGCCAAAATTGCCAATCACGACACGTACAAGGAACTCCAGCGACAGCGCAGAGGCGATGCACCGGATCCCCGTAAGATGGAGCAGCTCACCCAGCGCGTGCGCGAGGTCTGCAAAGAAGTTGCGATCCCGGAGGGTGTCAGAAACATTGCCCACTTTTCGATCGAAGGGGCGCGGACAGCTGGCGTCGGCGCAACCCTCGGGTTGCGATCTGCCCAACAGACCGCGACGCCCGAGCGATCACCGACTGCAAAGGAAGTTGTCGCTGCCCTCGACGGACGGCCGATCGTGCTCGTCGGCATGCCCGGTTCCGGCAAATCCACCATCGGCCCATTTCTTGCGCGTCGACTGGGGCTGCCCTTCATCGACACCGATAAAAAAATCGAGACGACGGCTCGCATGCCGATTGCGGAGATTTTTGCAACCAAAGGGGAGCAGTATTTCAGGGACCTCGAGGCGAGGTCAATCGCACAGTTTCTCGAGCGGGGGCCGGTGGTGCTGGCCACCGGTGGCGGCGCGTTCATGCGTGAGGAGACGCGGCACCGCGTCGCGGAGAAGGGTGTCTCGATCTGGCTCAATACCGACGAAGGTGAGATCAGGAAACGCCTTAGTCGTGACACCGCCCGCCCGCTGTTGCAGACCGAAGACCGGAAGGACAAGATCACGCAGCTGATCAGCGAGCGCTCGCCGTTCTATCAACTTGCCGATCTCACGATCGTCCCCGGTCAAAAACGTGACAACAAGAACGCAGATCAATGTGTGGCCGCGCTGCGTGCCCACCTTTGCGGCGAAGGGGGCGCGGACCGGACACCGGCCAATGTCATGGGAGCGGCACCATGACCTCGCCGCTCACAAGGTTGATTGTCGATATCGCCCCGAGGGATCGAGCCGAACAGTCTCTTCGCCTCGAGCGGGATGATCGGCGTCGTATCCACGGCTCTAGAGCATGTTGTTTTTTCGCAGAATCGGGATTCCCAGCGGGAGCGATTTCTGATTCAAACTCCGTGCTGGAGAACGGCGGCCAGCATGGATGACGCGACCCTATTCAGAAGACCTTCGTGAACGGGCTCTGGCGCGAGCTGATGCAGGAGAGACAGTTCGTTCGATTGCAGAGGCGCTTCAGATCAGCCCGTCCTGTGTAACGAAGTGGAAGAATCTGAAACGGGAGACTGGGGGCGTTTCGCCCGGCAAGATCGGCGGTCACAAGAAGCCGGTTCTGTCCGGTGCCAATGCTGATTGGCTGCGTAAGCGCGTTCTCTCGGGACCATTCACTTTGCGGAAGCTGACACAGGAACTGGCGGCGCGCGGGATCAAGACCGATGTGCGGGCGGTGTGGACGTTTGTGCATGCCGAAGGGCTGAGCTTCAAAAAAAACGATCCTGCCAGTCGAACAAGATCGCCCCGACATCGCCCGTAAGCGGACACGCTGGAAGGCCCATCAAGGCAAGATTGACGCTTCACGCCTGCCGTGTCCGCAGGAACTTGAGCTGCGGCCGGGCGCGTTTGAACTGGTGGGCGTGGGTATAGCGGCCGGTCATGATGGCGGCGCGCTTGGCCAGGCGCAGATAGCTCTGGCGTAGCGGCACACGGTTGCGCTTGGCGAGCCCGACCAGCTTGATGATTGCTCGATGCAGGAGCCGCGCGTCGGTCGGATGCGCAACCGCCTTGGGCTGCACCGTGGTATCGACCACCACGCGCTCCAGGTCCTTCGGGCCGAGGGCGCCTGTCTTGTGCGCCACCGACAGACTTTCCTGGATTAGCGCAACGAGCTGCTCCTCGCCGAGCCGCTGCCGCCAGCGCGTCATCGACGATCGATCGAACGGCAGACGGTGGCGGAAGCTCAGCTCGCCGCAGAAGTATTGGTAATAGGGGTTCTCGATCCAGCGAGCGCACAGCACCTCATCTGACAGGTTGTGCATGTGCTTCAAATGAACAGGCCGGCGACTAGCCGCGTCGGCAAGCCCGGCTGTCCCGACCCTGCTTGGCACACCGAACTGAAGCGCTCATTCAGGATGTTCCAGTCGATCAGCGCTGCCAACCGCACCAGCGGATGACCCATGTCGATGATCTAATCAAGCGCCGGAAGCAACAGGTCTTTCTGGCGATCATCCCGCGGCTTGCTCATCGCATTCCCCAATGTCGACGACGCTGTCAGGGAATCACGAATCACCCAAAAGCAAAATCTAAAACGCAAGAAAGCGAGGTCCAATACCCCGCTTTCCTGCAAAATCGAATACTACATCAAGACCAATTCTGCTTATTTCTCAAGTCAATCCGCATTCTTCACGGACGACTCTTTATCGACGAGACCTGGATCAAGACCAATATGGCGCCACTGCGCGGTTGGGGACCGAGTGGACAGCGGCTCCAAGCATCCGCGCCTTTCGGTCACTGGAAGACCATGACTTTCATCGCAGCGCTGCGGCACGTATAGCGCGACAATCTGGGTGGGAAGCCGGCGACAATCAGGATGAAACTGCGCCGATGGGGACGGACCGAAGGGAGGGCACAAGAGGGAATCGATGCCTTGCCTGGCCTGCACATCACCGACCACCCGATGAGACGGGATGGTTGCCGCCCTCCTCGATGGCATCGATATGTGCCAAAAACGTGTTGTTTGATCACAGCGAATAGGACGGCAAATTGATGGATACGGTGATTGGGGTAGATCTGGCGAAGAATGTCTTCCAGCTCCACGGCGCATCAACAACTGGGCATCTCAAGTTTCGAAAGAAGCTGTCTCGGCCACAGTTCAGGAAGTTCACGGCGGAGCACTTAACGGCAATGGTGGTGATGGAAGCTTGCGGCAGCGCTCACTATTGAGCACGAGAGATGGTTAAGCTCGGCCATGAAGTTAGACTGATCGCGCCGCAATACGTGAAGCCTTTCGTGAAGCGCCAAAAAAACGACGCGGCTGATGCCGAAGCAATAGTAATCGCTGCACAGCGCCCAGAGATGCGCTTCGTCGAGCCGAAATCGGAAGAGCAGCAGGCCAGAGCAATGTTGTTTCGGAGTCGGCAGCGGCTTGTTCGTCAGCGTACTGATTTAGTCAACGCATTACGTGCTGCTGTTTACGAATTTGGTCATACCGTCCCACAAGGCATCGAACAACTTAAACGCATTGCCGCAATCCTCAAGGAGCCGAACGTCGATCTGCCGGTCCTAGTGGCTCTGCACAGTGATTTTGACGGGTTGCGTCTGGCGGTCAGAGTAGCTCCGGCAGGTGTTTTGGATCAACGAGGACCTCGATACTGCGAGGGGTCCTTGGCTGCCGTCTGATGAGGCCCTCCCGTTCCAGCGTCAGCACCATCTGGTGAACCGAGGGCGGGCTAACGCGGAAGTATTCCCGCATGTCGGTTTCGGCCGGGGGTCTGCGGTGCAGGCGCGTGTAGAGGTGGATGAAGGCCAGGTACTGCCCCTGTGTGGGCGTGAAGGGTTTTGCCGAAGGACTCACGCCGGCCATCCGATTCAGTTGTTGGTGCGTGCCTCGAACACGGAGGCATGCCATGAATGTACGCTATCGGGTCGACCTCAGCCAAATCGAGCGCACGGAACTCAAGGCGCTGCTCAGCGGCGGCAAGCATGCGTCCCGTAAGCTCAAGCGCGCGCAGATTTTGCTGGCTGCCGACACCGGCGGCAGCGATGAGGAGATCGCGCGGAGCGTCGGCGTGGGCGGCTCGACCGTGTACCGGACCAAGCGCCGCTTCGTGGAAGGCAATCTGGAGCGGGCGCTGAGCGATGAGCCGCGGCCCGGAGCGGAGCGCAAACTCACGGTCAAGGAAGAAGCCTTGTTGGTGGCGACGGCCTGCGCCAGTCCGCCAGAAGGCCGGGCCCGCTGGACGCTTGAGCTGCTGGCAGGTGCGATGGTCAAGCTCACCGAACACAAGAGCCTGTCGCATGAGACGGTTCGGCGGCGCCTGGCCGAAAATGGCCTCAAGCCCTGGCGCAGGGACATGTGGTGCATTCCGCAGATCGACGGCGAATACGTCGCCCGTATGGAGGACGTGCTCGACCTCTACGCCGAGGCGCCAGATCCCAAGCGGCCGGTGGTGTGCTTCGACGAAAGCCCGGTGCAGCTCATCGGCGAGGCGCGTCAACCGATTCCGGCCGAGCCCGGCCAGCTCGAACGTTACGATTACGAGTACCGTCGCAACGGCACGGTCAATCTCTTCGTATTCCTCGACGTGCATCGTCCCTGGCGCAAGGTCAAAGTCACTGAGCGGCGCGCGGCTGAAGACTATGCCTCCTGCATGCGCGACCTCGTCGACATCCATTATCCCGACGCCGAGATCATCCGGGTCGTCCAGGATAATTTATCGACCCACTCCGCCGGCGCCCTGTATCAGGCCTTCCCGCCCGCCGAAGCCAGGCGGATTTTGCGACGGCTCGAGTTCCACTACACGCCCAAGCACGCAAGCTGGCTCAACATGGTCGAGATCGAGATCGGCGTCCTGCGGGGCCAGTGCCTCAATCGCAGAATCGACGCCCCCAAGCGGTTGCGCCGCGAAATCGCCGCTTGGGAACGGAAGCGAAATGCCGCCCGCTCTCGCATCAAATGGATGTTCACAACAGACAAGGCCCGCACCAAAATGGGCCGCGCCTATCCCGCGCCTTCCAAAGAGTCATAATCACTGTGCAGAGCCACTAGTTCGGGAGGAATGCTGGAGTCTCATTGATCAAATTACCCAGAAGACGGAGCGGATTAATGCCAAGACAGAGCAACTCAAGAAGTTGGCGGCGCGGACTGGAGCGGCGCGCCGGCTGCAAACAATGCCAGGAGTCGGTCCGCTGACCGCGCTGGCGATCGAGGCTTTCGCGCCCGACATGACAACTTTCAAATGTGGTCGAGACTTCGCAGCTTGGCTCGGCTTAGTCCCGCGGCAACATTCCTCCGGAGGAAAGGAAAGGCTTGGGCGCGTTTCGAGAGAGGGACAGGCGGACATTCGCCAATTACTTATCGTGGGGGCTATGTCGCGATTGAACTGGCTGGGGCGCAAGTCGATCCCCAAAGGCTCATGGCTTGCGCAGATTCTCGTCAGGAAGCCACGCATGCTGGTGGCGATCGCCCTGGCGAACAAGATGGCTCGGGCGATTTGGGCCATGCTCATCCGGAAGGAGGACTATCGACATCCGACGCAGGCCGTGACGGCATGATTTCATGCAGCACTGAATAGCCTGGGTTGGTGAGGGGGTGTGAGAAGTCGACGACCCGAATGGGCGTAATGATCGAACAGATCTGGATCAGGAAAACCAGCTAGAGCCAAAGAGCCATTGTGCTCGGAGAGGCACGTCGCGCGGGAACTTGAAACGCGTACGGGTGGCCCGGGTTTAAACCGGTCGCTATCCGAAAGACAATGTCCCTCCCGCGGTCGAAGCACTTCGCAAGCTGGCTGGGCATTGGCCGGATCGAGAACTCGCCGTCTCGCTCAATCGGATGCTGTGCAGAACCAGCGACGGAGAAACCTGGACGACCGTGCGAGTGCGCGACATGCGTGAACGGCTCGGGCTACCGGAATATGACCCTAGCAAAAGCGATGGGAAGTTCATCAGCCTCGCCAAGGCCGCCGAGCGCCTCGGCATATGCCTTGGGTCGGCGCGAACCTTGGCTGAAAAGGGCGTCCTGCCAGGCACACAGATCATGAAGGGAGCACCATGGCTTGTACCAGTCGAAGTCCTCGACACCGAAGCGGTTCGAATAGGAGTGCAGAAAGTGATCGAGCGACGCCCGAAAATTTTTGAAGACTATCAATATGATAGAGTTGTCCGTCTTCCCGGCATCTAACGGAGTGATGCTTTTTGAAACGCAGTGGATGGACAGAGTGAAGCTTCTGGCGTGGGACGGCAGCGGCATGGTGTTGGTAACGAAGTGGTTGCACCAGGGGCGTTTCACCTGGCCGCCGATCCGCGACGGCGTTGTGCATCTCAGTGCGACGCAGCTTGCAATGCTACTCGACTATCCATGTGAATGCCCCTCCTCGTAAGGCTCAGTGATTCGGAGATCTAGATGATCGAGCTCGTGATTGCGGAGTTTTCGAACAGCCTCAACTACGCGCGACGTGTTGGAGAACAGGTGCGCGCCGGAAGGATGACGATCGATCAAAAGGCGCCCCTGCCTGATCTGAACGTACAGCCAGTTCACCGGAATGTTCAATACGCCGGCGAGTTCCTGTGCGCTGAGCAAGTCGGGTGAATGCCGCCATCGCGTGCGTTGCTCGGTAAGCCCCTTGAGGCCGGCCTGGAAGCGAATGCGCTGGACAGTGATCGGCAGCACCCTGTCGGGGCATTTTGGTGACCGGTGTCCTTCGCCCGTCAACATGGCGGCGATCTCGTCGTCGTGCATCTTGGTGCGGGCGAGCTCGAGCACGCGTTCTCGCATCTCAGCGCCCTGCGTGAGATTTTCTACTGAGTTGACACGCATCTTTACCTCGATCTCGGTGACGGCTCCGCCGCGCCACACGATCCTCACCCTGACGACGTCATGCTCGCCACGATCGAGGATTACCTTGTCAATGAGACAGCGCAACAGCGCCTTGCGTTTCGCGTCGGTCGTGCTCGAGTCCGTCCAGATCGCAGGAAGACGGCCGGAGAGGTGGACGACTTTGTCGTTCAGCGTCTTGTAGCCGACGGTGATCTGAGCGATAGCCTGGGGAGACTTCAAACGGGCCAGGGCCTCCTCTGCCGCTCGGGCCTCCTTCAGAGCCGCCTCCCAACGGCGCTCGAGCTCGGCGGCGACGAGCCGGTTGTCAGGATCGACGCGGTTGAACTGACGTTCGGCGAGTGCTGCTTCGTAGCGCCGGCGCTCGAGCTGCTGCTCGGCATTGCTTCGTATTGCTTTGTACGTCTGTTGCTGAGCGCGACGAGCGCACGAAGCGTCGATCTCGGCCGGCGCCAGCGCCGTGAGGAACGCTTGCGCCACGGCGGCGTCGACGCGGGGAGCGCGGATGTATTGGCACGCCGGCAGCCCCTGATGTGAACGCAGGTGATTGCAGACGTACTCGGCGCCCCCCTTGTAGCGAGCGTACATCTTGTGACCGCATCTTCCGCACCATGCGATGCCTTGCAGCAGTAGTTCGCCCTCACGTGGAGCCCCTCTGGTCTTGTTGCGCATGTATTCTGCTCGGTTGTCGCTGATAAGGTCCCTGATCTTCTCGTAGCTTTGCCAAGCGATATAGGCCGGATAGCGGTCCTTGACGATGATCCGCCACTGCCCGATCGGCTTCGGCGCCTTCGTCGGCGATCTTCCGTCCAAGGGTTTGCGCAGTCTTGTCCGTCCGTAGACGAACGCGCCTGCATAGGCAGGATTCTTCAGAATCGCCGCGACCGCGGATGTCGTCGCCCGCGCCCAATGCAGGTCCCCGTGGCGATTGCGGCGCGGCAGCTCCAGACCGCGGTGGTTGAACTCACGCATGACCTTGGCAACGGTACGCAGTTTCAGGAAGGTCTCGAACAGCAACTCAAGCCGTTCCTGCACCTCCAGGTTCGGGTCCTTGACGACGACGCCAGAGGGATCACGGACAAGGCCGATCGGCAAAGTGAGCGCAAGCTCGCCGCGCTCCGCCTTGGCGAGAAGACCAGCCGTCAATCGACTACGTATCGTATGGAGCTCAAGCTCCGATATCGTCCCTTTTAGGCCGAGCAGCAATCGGCCATTCGCGCTGCCCGGATCATAGACGCCATCACGGTCGGCAATGAGGCAGCCGTGCAGCCCGCAGATATCGAGCAGCGGATACCAATCCGAGCAGTTGCGGGCGAGACGCGTGACGTCGATCGACAGGATCAGACCAACCTCATTAAGCCCAACACGTCCGACCAGTTCCTTGAAGCCGCTGCGCTGAGCCGCCGACGCCCCACTGATGCCG
This sequence comes from Bradyrhizobium sp. USDA 4510, assembly GCF_054059095.1. Classification (NCBI taxonomy): domain Bacteria; kingdom Pseudomonadati; phylum Pseudomonadota; class Alphaproteobacteria; order Hyphomicrobiales; family Nitrobacteraceae; genus Bradyrhizobium; species Bradyrhizobium sp. USDA 4510. Next base: position 435,608 of record NZ_JBSSBT010000001.1, read on the forward strand.
AGATCAGCGTCGATGACGTCGATGCCAGCTTCGTGCCAGCCGAGCTCGATCGCGCGTTGGCGAAGCGCGTATTGCAATCGCAGGCTTTCTTGGTTGGTCACAACCTGATGGGTCGTCGACTGCCGGATGTACACGACCGCGCGTCGCGCCAGGTGTATCGGCTTGACGAGCTCGGATTTCATGACTTGCCTCCGCCAGCACTGCGGCGACCTCGTTGACGATTTGGCGCTGCAGTGCCGTTGGCAGCGTGGCCCAAAGGTCTTTCGGATCGATTGGCATCGTGTTCGAGCTGCTCAACCAGAGTGGCCAGATCGTCTAGTGCCTCGACGCTCAGCTTCGTCCGACTCTCCATCGACATCCGTGGTTCGGTTGCCACGACCGGAATCAAAAGGCTGGCACCGTCTCGATATTCGACCTCGTACGAAAGCGGGAAGCCGCCGCCGCGATGGACTGAACGGCGAATGACGCGGAATGTGCGGCCAAACAACGGATGCGTCGGTTCGCACACTGTAACCTCGATGGCAGGTGATTCGTCAGACTCCCCAGAGGGGATATTTCGATGTGCCCTCGCTCGACGGGCTCGAGTGGACGCGTGTGTCGCCCAAGCCTGTGAAGCAGCCGGCCATTGTCGGCTGAGAAGTGAGGATTTCACTGGAGCATGGGTCGCACGGATGTATCGTCTGGTGATGGCGATTCGCCCCGACACTCTCCCGACCGATCCGGCAGCTCTGACCGAGATGGTGCTCGCGCTTGACGCTGAGAACGAGACGCTGCGCGTAGCAATGCAAACATTCAAGGACATGATCTTCGGGAAGCGCTCGGAGCGGCTTGCCGCGCTCGTGGCCGAGCAGCTCGCGCTTGAGCTTGGCGATCTTGAGACCGACGTCACGCCGCCTGCAGCTGCCAACGACGATGCAGCTGCGGCAAAGCCGCCCGGCAAGCCACTGCGGAAGAAGGCGCGCCGCAACATCGGCGCGCTTCCAAAGCACCTGCCGCGCTGTGAGCATGTGCTGGAGCCGGAGGCGACCGCATGCCCGTGTTGCCAGGGCCAGCTTCACAAGATCGGCGAGGACGTCAGCGAGGTGCTGGACATCATCCCGGCGATCCTGCGGGTGCTGCGGACGGTCCGTCCCAAGTACGGCTGCCGCCGCTGCACCGATGGTGTGATCCAGGCGAAGGTGCTGCCGCGCCTGATCGAGAGCGGCATGGCTTCGACCGCACTCGCGAGCCACGTGGTAGTCTCGAAGTTCGCCTGGTATCTGCCGCTGTACCGACAGGTGCAAATTCTGGCCGGCCAGGGTGTCCATCTCGACCGGGCGACGCTTGCCGGCTGGGTGAAGCGTGCGGCCTGGTGGCTCAGGAGCCTCTATGCGCTTCAGCTGCGCACGATCCAGACCGCGCCGCGCCTGTTCTGCGACGAGACGCCGATGCCGGTGCTCGATCCCGGACGACATCACCCGCGCATCTGCCAGTTCTGGGCGCATGCCATGGATGACCGGCCATGGGGCGGTCCCTCGCCGCCGGTGGCCTACGTGTTCGCCGACGGCCGCGGCACGGCGGAGATCGCCAGACAGTTGATGGGCTTTTCCGGCATTCTACAGGTCGACGGTTATGCCGCCTACAAAGCGCTCGCCCGCGATCATGGCGGCGCGATCCAACTCGCCTTTTGTCTCGCCCACGCCCGCCGCAAATTCGTCGAGGTGTATAAGACGACCCAGTCGCCGTTCGCGCGCGAAGTGATCGAGCGCCTGCAGGCGATCTATGCCATCGAAGCAGAGATCCGTGGCAGCAGTGCCGAGCAGCGGCTGGCCACCCGCGGCACCAGGTCCGCTCCATTGATGGAGGCGCTCAGGACGCGCCTGACCGCAATGGTCGGCCAGCTCTTCTCCCAATCGAAGCTGGCGGAGGCCATCAACTACGCACTCAATCACTGGGACGGGTTGACGCTGTTTCTCCGCGACGGCCGTGTCGAAGTTGACAGCAACACAGTCGAGCGTTCCATGCGCCCGATTGCGATGGGAAGACGCAACTCATTGTTCAGCGGCAGCGAAGGCGGCGCCGAGAGCTGGGCGATCCTGGCGTCGCTCGTGAACACGGCAAAACTCCATGAGCTCGACCCGCAGGCCTACCTGACCGATGTGCTGGAGCGCATCGTGTCCGGGCGAACCAAGAGCCATCAGCTGCACGAGCTGCTCGCCTGGAACTGGAAGGCGGCGCGCCGGCACACACCGCAGGCAGCGGCATGAGCCCACGTCGCCATAAGGCAGGATCGTCGATGGCGTCAGCCGCGATGTCGCTTGCGGAGCTCGAGCGATGGCTCCAGGATCGCGTCGATCGCCATCCTGCCGCCACCAGCATTCCCATGCTCGACGGCTATACCGCCGCGATCGTGGCCGGACCGGTGTCAATGAGCCCGCTCGATTGGATCTGCCCGCTGCTCGCGATCGATGCCGACGCTTTCAACCATGGCGGCACGCCGGAGTTCGCCGCGATCTCCGCCGTCGCGCTGCGCCACAACGACATCAGCAACACCCTCTCGACTGCCCCCGATCGGTTCGAGCCGATGCACCGGCGCGACCCCAGCGGCAACATCGATGCGCATCCCTGGTGCCAGGGTTTCTATGCCGCGATGCGGCTCAGACTGTCGGCGTGGGCGCCGTTGCTCGACGTCAACAACGTCAATCACGGCCTGCTGCTGCCCATCCTGCTGCATTGCCGCGACGATCAGGCCCGTCCGCCGCTCGGACCGCCACGAAGCGGTCGCAAAACCGAGGATTTCCTCCGTAACGCCTACCTCGATATCCCAGCCGTCGTCGAGGCGCTGCGCCAGCACTGGATGCCCATCCGCTACGCCCGCGACCGCTAATCATCGCGGACGTGGGAGCTCATACCGGTTACACATGGCCTTGGCGGGCGCCTACATTCTGTTCGATGAGGCCGGCGGCGAATTTGCCTTCGATTGCCTCACTGGCTCCATTCTTGGAGCCTGCCACGGCGATACCGTCGAGTTCGGCTGCCAAGGAAACGACGAAATGGAGCCAGCCGAGGGTGATGGTTGGGCCGAACTAAAGGATGACGGCTCACTCGAAGGGGAGATCTGCCTCCTCAACGGTAACAACATCCCATTCATCGCGCGCCGTTCAAAGACTTCTTCAACATCCTGCTAGATCGCGGAGGAGACCCTAGTCCCAGCGCCGCCGCTTCAGTGGTTGGCCGGTGGGCCGTCAGTTTCTCGAAAGTTTGCAGGAGTAGAGACTTGCTCAGGCGAGCTTGAACCTGAGGCTAACATGGACCCGCAAGACTTTGATTCATTTAATGTAGCAGCTTCGTTGCAGGTGCAGCACGCGGTTTCCGAAGCGCCGCAGACGGACGAGGCCGGACAATTTGAGCAGCACTTGGCCGAGGCAAGCCAAGCCGCTCCTATCGCCAGCAGGGGTCCTGCTTATCCCTATCTGTCTATGGAGGACCGGAACTCTATTGACAGCCTGATTGCTAAATATGCGGCTCAGAAAAGCCCCAAACCTGAAACGGTTGAGATTAATACTCAGGCACTTCGTCGACTGGTGAATGATCTTCGCGCTCGCGGCCAAGAGGCCAAACTGACCGATTACAAGCGCCTGCTCGACCACGCAAATACTTACTTGCCAAAAGATAAAACATATCAAAAGAGCGCTGAGCGTTCTTCGTACGCAACTTCTGACGGAAGACCGGAAGCTTATCGATAGCCTGATCTCTCAATATGCGGCGGAGAACAACTTAAGCCCAGGCACGGTTCAATGCTATTCTCGGGCACTTCTTCGACTGGTTAATGATCTCCGCGGTCGCGGCCAACCGACAGATCTAACGGACCACGAGTTTCTGCTCGATCACGTAAATACTTACTTTCCGAACGACGGACATGTGAACGCAGGGGTGAGGGTCCTTCTTGCGCATGGCTTAAACCGCGACTACTACCCCAATCTTTTTCGAGAAGACCGGGACCTGATCGATAATGCGATTGCTCAATATGTGGCTCAGACAAACCCGGCACCTAAAACGGTTCAGCTTTATACCAGAGCACTTCGTCGGCTGGGGAATGATCTCCGCAGTCGCGGCCAAACGACCGATCTAGCGGACCACAAGCCCCTGCTCGATCACGTAAATACCTACTTTCCAGACGACGCACATGTGAACGCAGGGGTGAGGGTCCTTTTTGCGTATCATGGCTTAGACCCCAACTATCCCAATCTTTCTCCAGAAGACCGGAACCTTATCGATAGTGTGATTGCTCAATATGTGGCTCAGAAAAACCCGCCACGTACAAAGGGTTTGTGTTATACTGTGGCACTTCGTCGGCTAGGCAATGATTTTCGCGCTCACGGCCAAACGACCGATCTAGCGGACCACAGGTCCGTACTCGATCACGTAAATAATTAGTCGTCCGTGAAGATCGGCTAAGCAAATGAGCTAGAATCGCATTTGTCGTTGCGGACTGTTTTGCGATTGCAGGATTTTGAAGCTTCGGGCATCGGAACCTTGCAATTTCATTTTCAGGATTCCGTCGAATCGCCAGTCATGATTCCGTCGGCGCATCGGAGGTGGCGATGCGACCGAAGAAGCACAGGACGACGGGATCGGGCGATCTGTTCCGGGCCAGGCTGGACCAAATCATCAATATGAAGCACGAGCTGGTTCAACTCGCCGGCAAGGTCGATAGGGACTGGATCGACGGCGAGATCGCGCCGCTCTATAGCGAGAACGGTCGGCCGGGCATCGCGACCCGCTTCATGATCGGGCTGCTGTTGCTCAAGCACATTTACGGCCTGTCCGATGAGGGGCTGTGCGAGCGCTGGGTCCACGACCCGTATTTCCAGTACTTCACCGGCGAAGAGTTCTTTCAGCACGCGTTCCCGCACGAGCGCTCGGACCTGAGCCACTGGCGCAAGCGGCTCGGCGACAAGCTGGAACTGTTGCTGGCCGAGAGTTTGCGGGTGGCGCACGAGACCGGCGCGTTACGCAGCCAAGACCTCAAGCGGGTCACGGTCGATACCACCGTGCAGCCGAAGGCCATCACCTTCCCGACCGATGCCAAGCTGCTGCACGCGGCGATCAAGGGGCTCAACCGCCTGGCGAGGAAGCACGGGGTCAAGCTGCGACAATCCTATCTTCGCATTGCCAAGACCGCGGCAATGATGGCTTCCCGCTACGCCCATGCCAAGCAATTCAAGCGGCATCAGCGGCAGTTGCGCATCCTGCGTAGCCGACTGGGCCGGATCATCCGCGACATCCGCCGCAAGATCGAAGGGCAGGAAGCGCTCGAGAACGCGTTCGCACTGCCGCTCAGCCGGGCCACGCAGATCCGTTCGCAGCAGCAGCGCCAGCGCGGCTGGAAGCTGTATTCCTTCCATGCTCCGGAGGGTGGAGTGCATCGGCAAGGGTAAGGCCAGCGCTCCTTACGAGTTCGGGGTGAAGGCCTCCATCGTCACCAACAACCGCCGTGCTCCTGGGGGCCTGTTCGTGCTGCACGCCAAGGCGCTGCCCGATAACCCCTACGACGGTCACACCTTGCGGGACGCCATCGACCGCACCGAGACACTCACCGGCTGTGCGATCGAGCGCGCCTATGTCGACAAGGGATACCGCGGCCACGACGCGCAAGATCCCCGTCGCGTCTTCATCTCCGGCCAGAAGCGCGGCGTCTTCGGTGTCATCAAGCGCGAGCTGCGCCGCCGCTCCGCCATCGAGCCCATCATCGGACACCTGAAGGCCGAAGGTCACCTCGGCCGCCGCTACCTCAAGGGCCGCCCAGGAGACGCCGCCAACGTCGTCCTCTCAGCCATGGGCCACAACTTCCGCCGCATCCTCGCCTGGCTCAGGAAGCTCTTGCGCTTCATCCTGATCGCTCTTTGGCCCGCCTTCGCAACCCCAGTCGCCCTCGACCCCGCTTGTTAACGGACGACTAATGTTCCTGGCTGCTATGCTGACACTCCGGCACGTTTGGGAGGAACTGTCAGGCACCACGGCCTCTGGTGTGAAAGCGGGGGATGTCCCGATCGGTGTTGAACTACGTCGGGCCGACGCTGCCGGAATGAATGTTACGCGGCCCTCGTGACGTGGGCAACGGGCTTGATCGTCATGCGATCGTAGTGAGCTTGAAGGGCCGCACGCAGAACCGACAATTGCTTATGCGCCTTCAATCGTCGAAAGCCCTTGTTGGCCTCGATCATGCCGGCCGCGACCCATCGCAAGGCCATACCGGCATCCCGCCAGCGTTTGACGTTGCGCGTGACGCGGCGAATGGTGCCCATCATGTTCTCGGCGATGTTGGTACAGGCGAGCGATCGACGAAGTTCCTTCGGCAGCTTCAACCGGACGACAGTCAGGATTTCGTCGAGGCCTTCGAGGATGCTGGCCGCGACGCCGGGCCATTGCTGGTCGAGTCGACGCGCGAGATTGCGGATCAATTTTTCAGCCTTGTCGGCGTCATCGAGCTCCCAGGCCTGGCGCAGCACCCGACGGGTGGCCGCATGATGCTGTTTCGGCAGGCGTTCCATGATGTTGCGCGCCTTGTGGATCTGGCAGCGCTGGATCGCAGCGGCCGAACCGAAGGTGCGGCGGATCGCCTTCGACAACGCTTTCGCGCCGTCGGCGATGAACAGTCTTGGCACCGTCGGGGCGAGCCCGCGCGAGACCAGGTTGTCCAGCAGGGCCTGAACCGTTGCGGCATTCTCGGTCGCCCCTTCCACCAGAGCCAGCGGATGCTTGTTGCCTTCGCCGTCAACCCCGATCGCGGCGACCAGCACGAGATCGTCGCCGAGATGCAGCCCGTCGATTTGGACCACCAGAAGGTCGAGCGCGGACAGATCGGTAGCCATGAAGTCGGCCAGCCGCGCCGCCGACAGCGCTACGAACCTCCGCGAGGCCGCCGACTTCGAAACCCCCGATCCGGGCGGTGCCGGCACGTCACCCTCGGGCAGCCGGACAGCGCGGCCGAACCGGCGCGTCGACACATTGATCAGCATCAGGTTCATCGCCCAGCGACCGAGCCAATCCTCCTGCGCCGCCGTTTCCCAGCTCGGGATCGTGACCTCGCGGCCGTCCACGCCCCGGACCCGCGGACGCTCGACCTCGATCTTGCCGCCGTGGAAACCGATTCGTCCCCGCGTTCGGCCCCAACGGTGCGCCCGCCGCGCCGCGTCGCGACCGTGGCGCGGCCCGCAGGCCGCCGTGACATCCGCCTCCATCATCGTGCCGAGCGCCTCGATCCCTGCCGCAAGGCAGAACCGATCGAAGCTCGCTCGCACTTCCGCAAACGCGTCGTCCACAGCCGCGATCGCCGGCCAACTAGCCGGTGTGATATCTCTCGTCATGGCGTTGCTCTCCTTTGTGGAATCAGCACCCCGAGCCTACCGGCTCAAGGTGGGCAACGCCGACCTCTTCAGAAATTCAACAGAACCCGGGACATCCCCGTGAAAGCGTGTTCGGCTTCGAGAAATCACAAACGGCCTGGACTTCGTTTCGGGAAGCGCGCATCTGCGGCATTACCTTTGCCGTGATCCACAATTGCAGCGTGCGTTTGGCTTGCCCCCTCGCCAGCTTTTCGAAAGCCAAGCCTCTTAGCATAGGCTCTCGTCTCTCGATTGATGCGACCTATGACTGAACTGGTGGCAGTAAAAGCCGGGCGGATCTGCAAGAGATTATGTTCTCAAAACAGAAGGAGAGCTGTATTGATTTTAACCAGATCGACGGCGGTGGATCCCCAGGGTCTCCAGCAGCGTTCAACTGGACACAAGAGGATCAGGATCTATTCAGTCGGATCATCAGTCGACCGTTAAGAAGCCGGATTGAGCTGAGCTGGACAGTTGAGCGTGCGCCAGAGCGAGACCAACAACAGGCGCAAAAGTTCTCTGAACCAGGCGAGGATGCGACGGAGGTTGTGTCCGACGGCGGAGAGAACGACGTTGGCGGCATCGCCGGCGCGGCCCTTGAGGTAGCACCGGCCGAGGTGTCCTTCGGCTTTGAGGTGTCCGATGATGGGCTCAATGGCGGAGCGGCGGCGCAGCTCACGCTTGATGGCGCCGAAAACACCGCGCTTCTGGCCGGAGATGAAGACGCGGCGGGGATTTTGCGCGTCGTGGCCGCGGTAGCCCTTGTCGACGTAGGCCCGCTCGATCGCACAGCCGGTGAGTGTCTCGGTGCGGTCCATAACATCCCGCAACGTGTGACCGTCGTAAGGGTTGTCGGGCAGCGACCTGGCATGCAGCACGAACAGGCCACCGGGGGCGCGGCGATTGTTGGTGACGATGGAGGCCTTTACGCCGAACTCATAAGGTGCGGCGGCCTTGCCCTTGCCGATGCACTCCACCTCCGGGGCATGGAAAGAATAAAGCTTGAAACCGCGCTGGCGCTGCTGCTGCGAGCGGATCTGCGAGGCCCGGCCAAGCGGGAGGGCGAACGCCTCCTCCAGCGTCGCCTCGCCCTCGATCTTGCGGCGGATGTCGCGGATGATCCGCCCCAGCCGGCTGCGCAGGATACGCAGCTGCCGCTGATGCCGGTTGAACTGTTTGGCATGAGCGTAACGGCCCGCCATCATCGCCGCGCTTTTGGCCACGCGACAATAGGATTGCCGCAGCTTGACCCCGTGCTTCCTCGCCAGGCGGTTCAGCCCCCGGATCGCTGCATGCAGCAGTTTGGCGTCGGTCGGGAAGCTGATGGCCTTTGGTTGCACTGTGGTGTCGACCGTGACCCGCTTGAGGTCCTGGCTGCGTAACGCACCGGTCTCGTGCGCCACCCGAAGGCTCTCGGCCAACAACTGCTCCAGCTTGTCGCCGAGCCGCTTGCGCCAATGGCTCAGGTCCGAGCGCTCGTGCGGGAAAACGTGCCGGAAAAACTCTTCGCCGGTGAAGAACTGGAAGTACGGATCGTGCACCCAGCGCTCGCACACCCCCTCATCGGACAGCCCGTAAATGTGCTTGAGCAACAGCAGCCCGATCATGAAGCGGGTCTCGATCCCCGGCCTGCCGTTCTCGCTGTAGAGCGGGGCGATCTCGCCGTCGATCCAGTCCCAGTCGATCTTGCCGGCAAGCAGAACGAGCTCGTGCTTCATGTTGATGATCTGGTCCAGCCGTGCCCGGAACAGATCGTTCGATCCCGTCGTCTTGTGCTTCTTCGGCCGCATCATCCCTCCGGTGCACCACAGAAGCACGGTTCACAGCGGAGAGGAATCCACAAAACGAATTTGCAAGGTTTGCGGCCATCAAGCCTCAAATCCCTGCAATCTCAAACGCCGTCAAATCCCAAAAACAGACTCCCGCTCAATCGCTTACAGGCTTGTTCACAGGCGACTCATCAATGAGCCCGGGCCATCCTCGTCCGCCGTGCCCGAGGAGACGGCGTACGATGTTTCATTCGCCGTTCCCGAGAAGTTTGCCCACGGCTCTCAATCCGCTCCCGGCCGAATGGTCGAGAGACTGGGCCGCTTGGGTCTCCTGCCTGACACCGACGATGCCGGCCAGGGTGACAGTTCGAGGCCGAGGCACAAAATCGTGGCCGCCAAAACGGATGTCACCAAGCCGACTATCAGCGGCGAGTCCGCTGTGAGTGGCGCCCGGAACCTAGGCCGGACGATCCTGACCGACCGAATCTACCGATTGACGCCGTCGAAGCCCTGACACGCTCGTCTGCTGAAACAACCTATGGCGCGGACACGGTTGATGCCCGTTCGTCGAAGACCACCAGCCGGTGATGGCCAGCCTAATGGCGTCGCGCATGCGCAAGTCAAACCGCCTATGACCACTCTCATCCGGCTTAACCAATCCAATGAAACTACTCCGATGAATCCCGAGTCGGCTGTACGCTAATCAGATTTCCGTCAGGTCCAGGGCATATCTTCGGCGCTAGAGCGCACAATCGTACAAAACTGACTCGCACGTCAGGTTAGTGGCGAGTGACGTCCTGTCAACGCGGCCAAGGGGCTCCGCTCTGAAGCAAAAGTCGTTGAGGCCGACGCCGCAGGCCTCTATGCCACCGTCGGAATCGGCGCATTCTAGCTCGCATGGGAGATTGATTTTGACGAGAGCCGACTGGAGAGCGAAGGAAGCCCGCGGATCAGAGATGGACTGGTCCGGTCCTGAAGCAGATCTTGGCGGCGGAAACGATCGCTCGAAGTTCAGTTCTGTCTTGCAGGGCTTGCGCTCTGAAAATCAGGACCTGGCTGCGGGCTCGGCCGGAAGGCCGACTTCGGCCAGCGATGCCCAACGCCGTACGTCAACCGAACCTTCCGTGAATACGCATGTCGACGAGCCAGCTTTGCGGTATTTGGCGCATCGCGGCGCGCCAAATTGCGAAGAAAGTTCGTCGCGTTCCGGTGCCGAGAGCCGCTGTGCCGATCAGTCCAGGAGTTCACGAGGTGCCTCTTCCTCGTACAGGCAATCTGTATCGGACCTCGAGGCAGGGCCAAAACGGCGGCGCCTGGATTTTGTCGCCCCGCAGGGCGCGCAAGCTGCGATTTCACAACAGCAATGTAACGCCGCTCTGGACGCCATTTATTTCGCTCGCGACATTGTCGAATTTTCACGTGCAGTGGTGGAAAATGACAAGCGGCTGCAGCGGGAGGACGAGAAGATCCGTGCGGTCTTTGTGCAAAAGGCTGCCGCCCAGTTCAGGAGCCAATTTGTCACCCACTTCGAGGACGATATCCGCCGCGGGGAATCCTGGGGCTACGCCACGGCATGCAACGTTGTGAGCCGCGAGGCCGGCGGTCAGGAAGGCCTCGAAGCTTGCAAAGCGGTGGCATCTCGGGTGTCGCAGCTTTCCAATTCGTTACTGCGCGAACTTAAGCCCGCTGCTCTTTCGCTGTTCGCGGCAGCATTCGGTCGGCATCAGCAGTCGAAGACATGCCGCAATGGAGTCATCAGAATTGCCGAGTTTTGTCGTGATGAACCCAAGGTACTTGGCGCGACGAATAGCCAAAATATCTCGCTGCTGGTGAACGGTTTCAGCAAGTGGACGCGCGAGGCGGAAACTCGTGAAGGCACGGAAGCTATTGCCCGCGTGGTCCGTCGTGCCGGTCACAGCTGCGAGCTCTCTGATTTTGATCAGAAACATTTGGGGATGCTTGTGAACGGGTTCAGCAAATGGCCGGACGCGCGCCTCTGTCGCGAGGGCAGTTTTGCGATCGCGTCTGAGGTCGTTCACCGCGCCGTCCGCGGTGAGTTCGGACTATCCGATTTTGCCACGGAGATACTGGCGAATCTTGTGAACGGCTTGAGCAAGTGGCCGGACGGAACGGAGTCGGGCGAGGCGACTTTGGCGATCGCGAGTGAGGTCCTTCGCCGGGACCGCCATGCCTGGCTCTCTAAATTCACTCGCCAGAATCTGGCTAACTTGGCGAACGGCTTCAGCAAGTGGCGGGACGAGCCGAAGTGTCGCGATGCTACGCTTGCGATTGCACGTGAGGTCATTCGCCGCGTCGAGCTCTTCCATTTCAAACCGCAGGAACTGGCAAATCTGGTCAACGGTTTCGCCAAGTGGCCGGACGGACAGGACCCGCGCGGCGCCACGGTTGCGATCGGGGGTGAGGTCCTTCGCCGCGGCGCCCGGCATTTTGACAACCAGCACCTGGCGATGCTTGTGAACGGCTTCAGTAAATGGCCGGACGCGCGGGATTGTCGTGACGCTACGCTTGCGATCGTGCGCGAGGTCGTTAGCCGGGGTACCCAGTTCTCTGATTTTACTCCGCAGGAGCTGGCGAACCTGGTGAACGGTTTCAGCAAGTGGCCTGACGCGCCGGACTGTGACGACGCCACGCTTGCGATCGCGGGTGAGGTCGTTCGCCGCGACGCGCGCAGTGAGTTCGGACTCTCTGATTTCGACCGTCAGGACCTTGCGATGCTGGTGAACGGCTTCAGCAAATTGCCGGACGCGCAGGACTCCCGCGACGCGACGCTTGCGATCGCGCGTAAGGTCCTTCGTCACGCCAGACTCTCAGAGTTTACGCACCAAAGCCTGTCGAACCTGGTGAACGGCTTCAGCAAATGGCCCGACGCGCGGGACTGTCGCGAGGTCACGTTTGCGATCGCGCGTGAGGTCCTTCGCGCCGAACTCTCTGATTTGGCCCCCCAGGGATTGGCAAACCTGTTGAACGGCTTCAGCAAATGGCCAGAGAGTGAGGATTGTCGCAAAGCCGCGATAGTAATCGCCGGGGAAACCCGTCAGCGTCAGCGCTCTAAGTTCTCTCCGCAGGACGTGGCGCACCTTCTGAACGGCTTCAGCAAGTGGCCTGACGCGATGTGCTGTCAGTCCATCATGGACATCGCGCGCGAATTGGGGGCTGGAGCACAGCGATTTGGTGTGTTCACCACGCCTGAGCTGGCTATGCTCGCCAACGCTCTGTCCCGAACGATCAGGAGGGCGGAGGAGAGTGGGGAGATTACGGATGCCGCTCTGCCGAAGGATCGGTTGCACAAGCTCGCCCACTACCTGCAGTATGATGATGATCGCCTCTTGACGGCTGAGGTTCTGAACATCACGAACATTTTCAAGGCTCTGGGTAAGGCTGGCCTATTCGATGATCTCGGTTTGCTCGCGCCGACAGGCTTGAGTCGGCTCTCTGAATTGCATTCAGCTCCTGGTTTTGCCGCCGAGAATAACCTCGAAACCATGGGTAATCTGAGTGCTGCTCTGCTGCCGCTCGCGCGCAGCCCAGAGAAGCCACTGCGCTGGCACCGCAGGCAGGCCCTCAACGTGCTTAACGATCTTCAGCCCTTGCTCGAGCAAAAGATCAAGGCGCATCTGAACGCGGGGGGTGCGGAGCGGAGCCGTGGGCCCATTGCGAGCCGCCGCCCCGCTTTATCGATCTATCAGACGCTCAAGGCTCGTGCGGTGCTGGAGAGATTGTTCAGGTCACCCTATGTCGAGGGCGACAGGCCCGATTTACGGATCAGGCAGAAAGAGCTGCAGTGCGGCACGAGAGAGATCCTGGCTGGCGCTCGCGACCTGATTCAAGACGATCTGTCCAGCATGAGCTGGAATCTGATTGCGCAGATCGAGGCTGACAGTCCAGTGGATGCGCTGGACTTATTCATGGAGCAGGATGCGGCGGCGATCCAGGCGCAACGTCCTCCGTCGGTGTTCGACGTGCACCAGGTATTGCGAGCCATGGACCACGCCCCGAGGTCTCCGCAAGGTGAGGCGGGACTGATGCAGTTGCCGGTCGTGGACATGCATGGGCGGCCGTTGGCCACGGAGCCGGAGACGCGGTACTCGATTTTCCATCGCCTGACTTCGGGGGCCCTGCCCGTCGTCGCGGTACAATTGCCGGCACCCCCGAGCGCCTTCATGCTGGCGCGTACGGTAAATGTAAACGGTATTCCATACCGGATTGACTTGTTCGGCGGCAGCAAGTTAAAGCCGCCACGATTAACTGTGTCTCAAATTGCGACCCGCGCCCCAGACGAGCAAGCAAAGCTTTCGGGGGGAAAGCTGCTGGCGATTCCCTATGCCGAAACCGGGCCGGGTACAGCATTCGAGCAGCTGTCGCGCGCGTGGGCCCCTTTCAAAGAGGCCTATTATTATACTCAGCGCAGAGGCTTTGCGGCGCCGCCGGCGATCAAAGGTCTATCACCCCACGACTCCGCGCTGGAAGGCGCCTTCAAACTGGCGCTGCTGCCTGACCGCCCTGCCAACGAGGAGCATCCCTTCCAGCTGAGGGGGGCGGCCGGACCCATTGCATTGCGACCGCACGACGGCTGCGGCTTCATCCGGGCCTCGCTGGCCAAGCTTATGCCAGCTGTTTGCCGCGCCGGCGAGCAGGAAGGTCCTGACCGCGTGCAGGCCTTTGCCGAGGGAAGGAGAGCATCCCTGCCAGCGTCGGCCTTGCAACATTATCCGCGCAGCGAGCAAGTAGCGGATGAGGCCCGGCGGAAGGCGATGAGCTGGCTTGAGAGTCGGGTAAAGCAAGAGCTGACGTCGGAGGAGCTGTTTCGCGTCGTAACAGCCGCGAATATCAATGGTCCGGGCGCCGTCGCCGTCCCATCCGCTGATGGCTGTCTGCATGTGCCGAGGCTCAAGAGCGAAACATTGACCGGTGGTGGCGTGCTGATCGGGCGATCGCCCTACGACAAGCCCAACCTCCGCCCGTTCGCCCCCGATCGCGTCAGGTCAGCTGCGGACGGGGACCCGACTGCGGCGTTTCTCGATCAGTGCGTGACCATACAATACAGCTTCAACGTCGCCCAGAAGTCGGGGGAGAAGCTGGCAGTCGATGATCCGACTTTCTTCGCCAAGGGGCTTCTGATCGTGGTGCCGGATGAAATGTGGCCGGCCGACTTCGCCGACCGTGGCTTGGTGATGTCCGCCGAGGACGTCAAGTGCCATTCGAGCTGGATCAAGGGCAAGGACCGCGTAACGGCGGACAGCGCGCTCGATTGTATCGGGATCCTGCAGGCCACTGAGATCTTCGCTCCGGGGTCCCTGGTTGCCATCCCGCCTGATGAACAGAAAAAACTCGACGGCGACTTCGATGGCGATACGGCCATTATCATTGCCGACCGGCCGCAGCTTTACGAGCATGTCAGGCAATTCGACCAAGAGGAGCAAGCTCGCGGCCTCCGCTCGCTCAAGCCGCCAAAATCCCATACCCCGGCGATTGAGGACGGTCGCTATAATTTCGGTCGCGCCAGCCAGATTCTCGCCGCCACGCGGAACGTTCTGGAAACCTATACCGGCCTGCAGCGAGGCTTTCTGGCTCAATCAGATGAAGCCCGGCAGTGGTTTGCCGAACGTGCCATATTCGGCACGTACGAAGGCATTGACCGAGAGCTCAAGCGAGACATTCGCGGCCTGCTGGAGCAGGAACAGGTTAGTGCTCACGACGTCCGGGACAAGCTCGAGAAGGCGCGGCACGACATTGAGCTGGCACACCATCCCGTCGCGCTCGAGGCGGCCGAGTTGCTTCTCACCGAACTCGAGGCGTGGGCGGCTGGTCTCGACGAGCAAGTTCCGCCTCAACTCCTGCCCGAAACAGCCGCCACTGCGAGTGAGAGACAGCTCGCAATGAGCCAAGAGCTTTGCGAGCTGTTTCCGCCGCTTGCCGAGACCTATCCGGCAACGGCTCACCCACGGGACCGCGTCCAGCTTCTGGTCGATCGTTACCCTACGCGCATCGAGCCCCGACCGGATGGTTACATGCCGCACGACCTCGTGCAAAGTGCAAAAAATCTGCTGAGCATCGGCACCAAGGTCGGAACTGACGCCTACAAATCCGACACTGGCGTTTACACCTTTATGATCAAGAGCAGGCACCTTCAGCGCCTGTTGCAACAGATACCCGGGTTAAAATCGGCTCCATACACCAAGAGCTTGGCGGCTATCCTCAACCACGGTCGTTTCGATGTCGATGCGGCCTTGGAGGATCTCAATGACAATCCGACGCTCGCGGCGTCGGTCATGCAAGCCTCGATCAAGCTTGCTGCCGAGCGGGGGATTCTGCGCGAACCCTCGGCTCCAACGCTTGCTGCCGAAGATGTCGCCACCACAATCACGTTGACTCGCGAGGCGGCGGCACAGCGCGCCCAAATGGAGGCGTCCCGCGCTCAAGCCGAAGAGAAGGACATCACGCGGACGGCAATGTCGGTTGCCGAAGCCCTTAAGGGGGCCGGCATCGAGGTGAAGATGCCCCATTTGGCTAAGCGTCTTAGATCGCCAAGCTCAATGACAGACGAGCTCACCGGAATCCAGGCCAGCTCTGAGGCCGGCGTCCAGCTTTTCAACAACGCTGTACGCCACGTCTTCGAATTCTCTGACAGGGATTTTACACGTGCCTTCAAGAAAGCCATTCTAGCGTTCGAGGAGAGCGGGTATAGCGAGGTCAGCACGACTAACTGGTTCAGGACGCGATCGCGGACCTTCGCTGGCATCAAGACAGTGTTCGGCACGCCTGGCGGTTACCGTTTTGAGCTCGAGTTTCACACGGCAGACAGCTACAAGGCCAAGCTCGACAATCATGACACGTACAAGGAGCTGCAGAAGCTCAGACGGCTGCAGCGAGGGAGCGAGGAGCCCCCGGATGAGTCTATAGCCGAGCAACTCCTGGAGCGCGTGCGACGGGCGTGCAACAAGGTTGTCATCCCCGAGGGGGCCACACAGATCCCCCATTGGGAAGCCGAAGCCGGCAACAGCGTTGGCGCTAGCCATGCTCGTGTGTCGAACGTGGCCCGGCCGACACGCGCAGCGCGGTCGCCTCGCGCAACAGAGATTGTTGGCGCCCTCGACAACCGCCCGATCGTGCTCGTTGGTATGATGGGGGCCGGGAAATCCGGTGTGGGACGTGCACTCGCAAAGCAGCTGGGGCTGACGTTCGTCGACTCCGATAAAGAGATCGAGGCGAAGGCTGGCAAGTCCATAACCAAGATTTTCGCGGAGGACGGCGAGGCGCATTTCAGGGATCTCGAGGCGAACGAGATCAGCCGGCTGCTCGATCGGGGGCCGCTGGTGCTCGCAACCGGTGGTGGAGCCTTCATGACCGAAGAAGTCCGGCGTCGTGTCGGCGAGAAAGCGGTCTCGATCTGGCTTAATACCAACGAGGACGTGATCAGGCGCAACCTGCGACACGACACCAACCGTCCGAAAATACAAACCGCAGACCGGGACGAGATGATCACAGACCTGATGGAGCAGCGCAATCCTGTGTATAAGCTCGCCAATCTCACGATTGCCCCACAGGCCCGGCGGGAACTCAAGAGCGCCGATGCTTGTCTTAGCGAACTGCACGGCTATCTCTGCGCCGGTGGCAGGCTAGACGCTGGGCAATCTGGCTCGGTTAAGGAGTCGTCCGTGAAGATCGGCTAAGCAATTGAGCTAGAATCGCATTTGTCGTTGCGGACTGTTTTGCGATTGCAGGATTTTGAAGCTTCGGGCATCGGAACCTTGCAATTTCATTTTCAGGATTCCGTCGAATCGCCAGTCATGATTCCGTCGGCGCATCGGAGGTGGCGATGCGACCGAAGAAGCACAGGACGACGGGATCGGGCGATCTGTTCCGGGCCAGGCTGGACCAAATCATCAATATGAAGCACGAGCTGGTTCAACTCGCCGGCAAGGTCGATTGGGACTGGATCGACGGCGAGATCGCGCCGCTCTATAGCGAGAACGGTCGGCCGGGCATCGCGACCCGCTTCATGATCGGGCTGCTGTTGCTCAAGCACATTTACGGCCTGTCCGATGAGGGGCTGTGCGAGCGCTGGGTCCACGACCCGTATTTCCAATACTTCACCGGCGAAGAGTTCTTTCAGCACGCGTTCCCGCACGAGCGCTCGGACCTGAGCCACTGGCGCAAGCGGCTCGGCGACAAGCTGGAACTGTTGCTGGCCGAGAGTTTGCGGGTGGCGCACGAGACCGGCGCGTTACGCAGCCAAGACCTCAAGCGGGTCGGAATGCCTCCTTCGATGATATGGGCCGGGGCCGGCGCCTGGATCACGCCGTCCGCGTTCTTGAACGCATACTTGGGACGGCGCGTGACGATCACATGGAACTTGACCGGCACCACATCCAGACGCTCCGACACGTCCTCGCCGATCAGCACTTTCTGCTTGCCGGCATGCTCAGCCAGCTCTTCCGGCTCAATGACGATCTCGACCCGTTCCAGATGGGGCGCAAAGCCTTTGCGCCGACGCGGTGCACGCTTGCTATCCGCTTGCGCACGGCCCTTGCTGACCCGGGCCTTGATCGCAGCGATGCCGGTCCTCGATCTCCTCGAAGGCAAAGGCTTGCTGTTCAACGTCGCCATTCGCAGAGTCGAGCTTTTCCGATGGTCGGCCGAACCGCGCGCGGTCGAAGGCCTTGGATGGCTATGCCGCCTATAACAAGCTCGCGCGATCCGATCGCGGCAATGATGGCATCACATTGGCTGGCTGCTGGTCACACTGCAGACGCAAGTTCTACGAGCTGCATGTTGCGGGGAGCTCAGAAGTGGCAACGGCGACGGTCGAGCGGATGGCGAAGCTCTGGCAGATCGAGAAAACCGTGCGCGGTCAAAGCCCCGACGCTCGCGTTGCCGCGCGCCAGCAAGCCTCCGCGGCGATCGTCGCAGATCTCTTCGATCTCTGGCAGCAGACCTTGCGGCGGATCTCCGGCAAATCAAAATTGGCCGAGGCGATCCGCTATGCCGTCTCGCGCCGTGCCATCTTCGAACGCTTCCTGACCGATGGACGTATCGAGCTCGACTCCAACATCGTCGAGCGCGCCATCCGGCCACAAACAATCACGAGAAAGAATAGCCTCTTCGCCGGCAGCGACGTTGGCGCGTCATACTGCTCATCTGGTGATGCCCTTATAAAGGAAGGAGATTCTGTTGCGGATCTCGAGATATCGGACGATGCGATCGTCTGGCATCGGCTTCGCGGCACACAGCGTCTCGCTGCAGGTCGGCGAGCCGGATAATCCAGGGCGCCCCGGCGCACAGCTGCCGGGCCGGAAGGGTGCCACTGCTGACCATCCGATAGGCCGTCGTGCGGCTCACCCTCAGAATGTCGGCGGCCTCATCCAACGTCACTTCGGCGCGCTCGGCTCGTTCACCTTCGCGGTAGACAGGAATGCTGTTGGTGTTCCGGAGACTGCAGACGTGGGATCGTGTCCAACTCGCACCATGTGCAGTCAGCTTGCCGGACCGATTGAGGATCGCAGCGATTGCTGTGTCCGATAATTGCCTCGCCAATACGCGAACGAGATCGAGGACATCGGCTTCGACCGTCCAGCGGGTCTGTCCGATCTTGTTCTTTTTGACCGTCAACTGGGTATGGTCGCCGCCTTGCCAATGAATGATGAGCGCCAATGTATTGCCCACGACATCGACGATGATCTCTTTGACAAACAGCCTGATGATCTTCTTGCGTGTCTCGATGGACGCCCCGGGACTGTTCCACGCCTTGGTCAAATCCTTGCCGAGAGTCATCAGCCTCGCGCGATCCGCGGCGGAAAGCGCTAGAGCATATTGCGTCTGTTTGAGGGTCTCGAGCTGGACCTCCAGGTCGCGCAGTTGAACCAGCTTCTCGTTCCAGCGCCGCTCCAACTCACTGGCAACCAGCTGGTTAATCGACGGCGTCGTACTGTCGCCGTGCCCGAGCGGCTTCGTATTGAGCGTGCTGGATTGCGTTCTCGATGTGTTGGCGCTTGTCGCAATGATGCACGCTCTGGGCTTCCATCGCGGCCAGCGCCGCTTCAATCCCAAGAGGCTGCAGTCGATCGAGCACCTCCTGGGCGACGACGCGATCGACCCGCATGCCGCCAAAGCCGATACAGTTTTCGGCCGCTTTGGTGCCGAAGGCCCCGCGGCAGGCATATCGCTGTGTGTTCCCGCCCTTTCCAGTGTACTGGAGGCGTCGGCTACAGCGCGCGCAACGGAATAAACCCGGCAGCAGAGCCTCGCCGCGCCTTATCGAACCGCGACCCATATAGCTCTTTCCATTGGCGTTGTCGGCAATCAGGTGCTGATTTCTCTCGAACTCCGCCCAGGCGAGATAGCCCTCGTGATGGTCGTGGATCAAAACGTCCCAATCCTTCCAATTGCGCCGGAGTGTGTCGCGCATGATCCGCTTGCGCCCGTCCTTGATCGTCACCCGTGTCCCGCGCCGACCATAGGCGTAAGAGCCAGCGTACACCGGGTTCGTTAGCATGTGGTGCAGGGTGTGATAGACGGGTGCCTTCCATTCGACTGGGCGTTTACCGCGACCTTGCACAATCGCTGGAACGAGGATGTTCTCCTGCCTGAACCAAAGCAGCACCTGCCGGATTGATTGGAGCTCGGCGAATTTGCGGAAGACGAGCAAGATGCCGTCCTGGACGCGCCGATCAGGATCCTTCTCGATACGGCTGTCATCCGTCTTCACGTAGCCAACGGCGACCGTCAAATGAAGTTCGCCCCGCCGTGCCTTTTGGCGCATGGCCTCGACGGACCGCTGTCGGAAGATCGACAACTCCATCTCACTCATGGTGCCCTTCATGCCAAGCAACAGCCGATCATTGGGTGAGCGTGGATCGTAGATAGCTTCCTCGTCGACAATCAGCGTGCCGACCAGGCCGCAGAACTCCAGCAAAGTGTGCCTATCTCTGCCGTTCCGGGCAAGGCGCGATGCCTCGAGCGATACCACGGCGCCAACCCGTTCTTCGCAAATCGCAGACAGCAGCTTCTCGAAGCCCGGTCGAACCGTTCCGCCACCGGATCGGCCGAGATCATCATCGACAAGCTGGACGTCTTCCCATCCAAGCTGCCGCGCGCGTTCGACCAAGCCATACTGGCGTCGTTGGCTCTCGAGATTGTTGACGACCTGATACGCCGTGGATTGTCGGATGTACACGAAAGCGGCACGGGCCAGGTGCGCGGGCGTGATCTTACTCATCGCCTGCTCCCTTTTTGCCGTTGGCCTGAGGCTCGTTGGCCGGCTTCGCCGCCGCTTCCGTTAGCAATACTTGCAGAAGCGCCACCGCCTTCTGGCGTTCGGCGCCACTCATATCGCCGGGCCGGGTTAGGGGAAGGAACATATCCATTTGCGCACGACACTGCTTTCTCATTGTCGAATCCTCCGGGCTTTTTCCTCCGGACGACAGGCTACGAGATGATCAACCAGACCACGCAGTTGAAGGAGTTGGCTGACGGGAAGGCGCGGAACCGTTACGATCTCCATTGAACATGCCGCCGGATCGAACATCCAGCCCGGCACCTGGAAGGAGCCGCCCTGCGGTTGCCGAATCAGGAAATAATGAACACCGTCGTGCTCATGGTCGCCGGTCACCAGGACCGTCCGGCCGACCAGGGTGGTACGGATATGCGATCACGGCTTCGAATGTCAGAAACCCGGCACTAGGCCCCGGCTCGGATGATGGCGCCGAACATTGGGCCGTCGTCGCAACCTTGGTCGAGACCTGCAAGATCAACAATGTCGATCCGCTCGCCTATCTCACTGACGTCCTAACAAGGATCGTCAACGGGCATCCAAACCGCGACATCGACCAGCTACTGCCCTGGGCCTACCGCGCTCAAGCCCTCAAAGCCGTGGCCTGAAAACGACGCTTACGAAGCACGAGTGCCCGCGCTCATTCTCTTTTGGCAGTTGACGAACGCCTGGCTCAGGTAGGTGACAACCCTATTTGTCGATTGACGGCTTTGGCGTTGAGAACGGAAGACATACTCGTCGCTGGGCACCTTGGTGACGGCGAAACGACCCTTGTCGTCCCTCGGCAGCAGGTTTGCGGTTGGCCGTTCCATCACACCGAACGGGAAGTAATTCTGGCCGCCTATGTTGATACCATTGTGGCAGGATGAGCATCCTTTTTCCATGAATAGCTTTAATCCTGCTTTCTGCTGATCACTGAGAGCATACGCATCGCCCTCGAGGTATTGATCGAACGGGGAGGCGGGTGTGATCAAGGCTGCCTCGAAAGCCTCGATAGCCTTGGCAAAATTGTCGAAGGTGATGGGCGTCGCATCGCTCGGGAACGCCTTGCTGAACATGACGATATAGTCGGTCATCGAATTCAATGTGTTGAGAACGCGAGTGGGCGTCGCATTCATTTCAGCACTGGCCTGGACGGGACCTGCGGCCTGCGCCTTGAGGTCAGCCGCGCGCCCGTCCCAGAACTGCGCCACATTGAAGACTGCGTTATACACCGTTGGCGCGCGACGTGAACCTAGCTGCCAGTGATGACCAATCGACCGCGGGCCGGCATCTGCTCCACCGGTTCCAAGGTTGTGACACGTATTGCAGCTAATGACCCCGCTCGCCGATAGCCTCGGATCGAAGAACAGGCTTTTGCCAAGTGTGACTTTTTCGTGGGTGATAGGGTTGTCCTTGACCGCAGGAATGATTGATGGAATCGGCTTGAAAATCTGCCTCGCCGCACTCATCAAATCCATCGGCTCCTGCCCTTGACGACGTCAGAATCCCAGCGGCTAGAGCATTTTCCACATGATGTGGATCATCTGGTGTATCCAGCATGCCTAAAGTAGTTGGCACACATCTGCGGCGCAAACGACTTGACGAGTTTGCCGATGAGTTTGAGCAGGGCTTGGACCGTGCGGGTGGCGCCTTTGCGCAGCGCAGCTTTCAACCGGGAGAAGGCCTGTTCGATCGGATTGAGGTCGGGCGAGTAGGCCGGCAGATAACGCACGCGGGCGCCGACAGCCTCGATCGCCTCGCGGACACCGGCGATCTTGTGAGTGCGCAAGTTGTCCATGAAGACGATGTCGCCCTTGCGCAAGGTCGGCGCCAGGACTTGCTCGACATAAGCCAGGAACGAGGGCCCATCCATTGCACCGTCGATGACATAGGGCGCCGTGAGGCCATCGATGCGCAGCGCGGCGACAAGCGTCAGCGTCTTCCAGTGACCATGGGGCACGCCAGAGACGAGGCGCTCACCGCGAGGAGAGCGCCCATAGTGCCGGACCATCTTCGTCGTGACCGCAGTCTCGTCGATAAAGATGAGGCGCGGTGCACGCAGCTTGGGCTGCTCGGCTTTCAGCGCGGCACGCTCGGCAGCGACGTCAGGTCGATCCTGCTCGGCGGCGTGCAGTGTTTTTTTTGAAGGTGATGCTGTGACGGTCGAAGAAACGCCAGATCGAACCGATGCCGGCCTTTTGCTTTCTCTGAGAGCGCAGACGCGCGCGGATCTCCTCGAGCGTCAGGTCCGGCTCCGCGGCGATCAGCTCGATCAGCCACTGCTTGTGCTGCTCCAACGGCGAGCGGCTGTGCCCGGTGCCGGGCTTGGCCTCAACGTTTCCGGTCTTCCTCCAACGATCCATCCATCGGATCGTAGTCGAAGCGCCGAGATTGAGAATGCGCGCAGCCTCACGTGCGCTTTCGCCGGACTCAACAAGCTCAACCGCACGCACCCTGAGGTCCTTGGAGTATCCCTTCGCCATCGCATGCCCCGCATGTTGTCGCGGGCAACACCGAATCTGATTTGCGTGCCCGTGGGAATCCCCTTTGACTGTTCCGATTCACCTCAACTGGAAACCGCTCTAGAACGCATAACCTCCCGACGATACAAAGCTCTCGTGCGGCTGATTTCCTCATCTAAGCCTCGCTCTTGGCGGCATTTGTGGAAGTCGCGAACAGAGTACGGCGTCCCGGTTGCCAGTTGTCATGGAATGAGTCTCAGCAGTCAAAGACGAATAGCATCCTTTCGGGGTGCTCACCCCGGTCTCATCAGCTGTCGCTGTTCGTAGCAACCGTCATGCCAGTGGAGTTAATGGTGTGGGCCGTTGATTTGGTCTTGAACGATTGCGGAAATATCTGTCGGCTCGAACGTTTTGGAATCAGCCGATCGTCCATAGTCACCACTCTCCGTCCTGCGATCCAAACCTTTGGGCCAAGTCGTATACTGTCGATCCCGCGCCTTTGAGCGGCAGGCTTGCAACCTAGGTCGGACACCGAACAAAGCGAGCTGCCTCGACGCAACCCGTTGCGCGGTCGACGCGACTAAATCATGCGCCCCTGCGAAATCCTTCAACAATGCGTTGCTGTCCCAGCTCAGCCGTTATGGGCCAGCGCCGGATGACGTTGCTTACGCGCGACAGGCGCTAGTATGTAATTGTCGGCAGGCTCGCCTTAGTGTCTTCCATAAGAATATGGATATGCTCATCCTGAAACGTGTTGGAACGTGCCCGACGATTAAAATGCTTGAATCGACCGTAGCGTCAGGTTGTAGGCAGCACAAAGCAAGATCGGGCGCCTTTGCAGAAATGTCATGTTGGGAACTAACGTCGCGAATGTCACAAGAACTAACGCATTACCTAAAGTGGGCTGCGTGCGCTGCAAATGCTGCCAGCCATGTTGGCTTGGCGAGAGAGCTTGGTGCGTGCGATGCACCGATGATTCGTTAGTACCGCAACAATGATGCCAAGTGCGCAGTGGAAGACCGCTCCCGCTGATGCGGCGACTTGCTTTTCCCAGACAGATGATACTCGCGGGGAGGAACAGTGAAGGGTATGCAGCTCAAGAGAGGTTTGTTGAAACAGAAACAACGAGGGGATTGGACTTACCCTGTACCTCGCCATGTAACCGCCCTTTTTTCGATTGCGATCGCAGCTGCGTGGTGCGCGGGATACGCTCGTGCCCGCGAACTAAGATCAGAAGAGATCTTGACGTCTTGCAGACCGGACGTGATGCGCTTCTGTGACCGCTTTACAGGGCGTGGCGATGTGGACGCGGCCATGTTTTGCCTGAGGGATAATTTCAAGCTCCTGCGTGTCGAATGTCGCCGGGTGATGCCAATCGCGGCGCAGAGAAAGGGCGGATCGAAAAAACGAGGGGCCAACAACCTCCCAATCGTCCTGCATCGGGAGTGAAAACGGAGGGCTTCTTGAGCGCGGGAAGCCGCTTGGATTAGGCGCCGATCGTGCTTCCGAAGGAACCGGTTGGTGCCGTTGCGGGCTCCTCAACGAGCGGTTCAATGGATTCGCTAGAACTGATGGGACTGGTTCTCGTTAAGTGCACCCCAGAACTCAAGACCAGAGGAAATGCGGTCGTCATGAGCCTTTCGAAGGCAAAAAGCTGTTCGAGCAGACGCTTCTCAACGGCCTCACTCTCCTCGCGAGGCAGCTCCGCTTTAAGCAGCCTACGACAGCGCCAGATCTCGTTTCGCACCCATCTGATTTCACTTAATCTATCATCAATCGAAGTCATCACAAATGCAGGTTCAGTTGGCATTGGAATTACAACGCGTACGCCTCAGCACTTCGCAGTCGCTGCATCCGCGTTCATGCGATGGACTGCGCCTGAACGTGCGACTTGCCGTCATTGCCCGGCGCATGTGGCGAACGATTCGATGTATTCAAGGCTCCTATCAAGCGATATCACTTTGCGCTAAGTGCGCGACCGGAATTTGCCGCGGATCGTTGCAGTTTTTCTGCGTTACAATCGTGCGAGCTGCGGAATTCCTGCGCTCCGCAGGGGATCAGAGCGGGAGCTCGCGACTGCAAGCATAGCGATGTTGACCTCGAGCGGCGTACGCTATCTCGCAGCTTCATTGCGCTTGCCGTTCCCGCGCTTGTCGGCGGACGATCGTAATCGTCTTCTCAATGGGAAGGGACGCGCGCTCACCGACATCATGGAAATGGCGTGGCGCAAGTATTGTCCCCCATAGAAAAAGACGAGTTCTACCGCGATATCATGCGCGCGAATCGATCGACGAAATGCAAGAGCGAGCTTGGGATCTCAGATGAAGAATCTCAGTTGAAGTCGTTTGAGCTGAATAGGGCTTCCACTGATAGTCATTGCGATCGTGGGTCGTGCAAAGTGCAAGCCAACATTTAATGGCTTGAACCCCACGCTGCGTCAGGTTGTAGGATGTAAAGCCGTAAAGACAAAGGCAGGCTGGGGTGACCGTCGAGTGAGTCAATATCATCCGGCAGGCGAGCTTCCTGTGCCGATTGTCTCACTCGCGGCCAGGGGCGAGTAGGTGCATCGATCGGCTGGGATGATGCCGTGTTCGCCGTTATCAGTTGCGCTGCAACACCGGAGTCGCGATATGCCACGAGGTAATGGAATGATGTGCGTAAAATTGCTGACAGCGGTTGCAACCGCATTTCTCGTTGCGCAGTGAGAGCGCCTTCGGTGAACCGCCCCGCTGTCGCAAGCAGATGCCTAAACTGCATAGGCGGTTACTATCAGCCAGAAGCGAAAACCGGTCGCATTGAGCTCGTGGCCGCACAAGGCGCTGCGGCGAAAGCTCGGAAGATCCCATGTCTGCTCAAGCCAATCTGACCGCGGCGCTAACCGAAATCGATCGTGCTCGCGACATCGTTGAATTCTCAACTGTGGTGGTTGCGCGCGATAAGCAGCTGCGCAAGACGGACCATCCAGTCTTTTTGCAACACGCAGCCCTTGAGTTTCAATCTAGGTTCCTGCCAAATTTCGAGGAAAGCATCCGTGCCGGGAAGTCGTGGGGCTATGCCACGACGTGCAATGCGGTGAGCCGAAAGGCGGGAGGTCAGGCCGGCCGGGACGCTTGCGAGAGAATAGCTTGTCGTCTGTCGCTGCTTGAACATGCGCTGATTGGGAAAATCGGAATAAGGGCGCTTTCCATATTTGCAGCATCATTCGGTCGGCACTCCAACAGAGCGGAATGTCGCAAAGGGGCAATCAGAATAGCTAAGTTCTGTCGCGACGAAAGCAGGCCGCTTCAAGAGTTGAACAACCTAAGCCTGGCGGCGCTGATAAACGGCTTCAGTAAATGGCCGGAAGAAGCAGATTTTCGCCAGGCGGCGGTTGCAATCGCGGGCGATGTCATTCGGCGCTCAGGCCGCCATCACCAGCTCTCTGACTTTACACAGCAAGGATTGGTGAGCCTGGTCAACGGATTCAGCAAATGGCCGGATGAGGCGGCCTCATGCAAGGCGGCAGCCGTGCTTGCACGCGAAATTCTGCGTCGTTCCGGCAGGCTCTGCGAATTTCCTCAGCAGGGATTAGCCATCCTGGTGAACGGCTTCAGCAAGTGGCCGGAAGAGCTGGCCTGTGGTCAAGTCACGATTGCGATCGCAGGCGAAGTCCTTGGACGGGTCACCCAATTTCCTGAGCTTAGCGAGCAAGATCTAGCAAATTTGGTGAATGGCTTCAGTAAATGGCCGGATGAGGCAGTCTCTCGTCAGGCCACAGTCGCGATTGCAAGTGAGCTGCTGCGCCGTGCTGACCAGCTTCCTCATTATAGTCAACAGGGACTGGCGAACCTGGTGAACGGGTTTTGCAAGTGGCCTGACGATGCGACATGTCGTAAGGCGACAGTCGCGATCGCTGGTGAGGTACTTTGGCGTGCAGCCCAACTCCCCGATCTTACTCAGCAGGGGCTGGCGAACCTGGTGAACGGTTTTAGCAAGTGGCCGGAAGAGCCGGCGTTTTGCCGCGCAGTAGTCGCACTCGCTCGTGAGGTTCTGCGCCGTGCCACTCAGCTCTGCGAGTTTTCACAACAGGGACTAGCGAACTTAGTGAACGGCTTCAGCAATTGGCCGGAGGAGCTGCCCTGTGGTCAAGTGACCGTTGTACTCGCGGGCGAAGTCCTTCGCCGCGCCGGGCGGAGGACGGGGCTCTCAGACTTTACCACCCAGGACCTCAGGGGCCTGGTGATCGGTTTCAACAGATGGCCGCAGAAGAGCGCGGCTCGGCAAGCCACGATTGCGATCGTTAATGAGGTCCTTGGCCGCGGTGTTCGGTTCTTTGACTTTACCAAGCCGGAATCGGAGAGTCTGTTGGATGACTTCAGCAGATGGCCGCAAGGCGCTACGGGCCATGAGGCGATAGCGAAGATCATCGGGGAGCTGCAACTCATACAAAGTGAAGCGACCCAGCCTCGTACGGGGGAGAAGTGGGCCAACCAAAAGAGGCAATCGACCAAAGAAATCTCTTCCTAGCCGTGTTCAACGCGCATGATGCGGCGACGTCGCAATACGACAATCTACGCAGAGATGCTCTCGTGATGCCGTCGGCGGCGTCTACAGTTCACAGAACCGAAAAAAAATCAGGAGGATGTAGTTCTTGGTCCAGGCTGAGAAGGATATCGTCGAGCAGATGCTCTCATCATTGACGATCAGCTTGTTGCAGAATCGTGTCGCGCCTTCCTATGAACAGGTGATGCATCATTTCGGCTTGGCCTGCGAGAGAGCGGGGCTGATCGCGACGGAAGAGGTGGCAATCCGGATATTGAAGCGCGTCTCACGTGAGATCAACGAGGCGCATTCGGTGCTCGAGTTTGTCGGTCGCGGCGCGGATCTACTACATTGAGGTCGAGGTCTAAGGAATTCCATCGCATCTGCAGATGCAGCTGTTCAATTGTTCAACCGAAAAGGCCTTCCGGCAAGAGCCAGTGGTCAGCTTTCGTTGGCCGAAGCCTGCGGAAACGTGAGTCGATCTGGCGAGGATCGGTCCTCGCCGCCCGATGTCGGAATAGGTGGGAGTTCGTCATCCAGGAAGACATAGTCGCCCGGCCGAAAAGACCGGCTGGACGTTTGTGCCGATCGCGGGTCGTGACCGCGCTTTGATCGCCGGCTTTGTCATCAGCCGATGAGCACGCCAACCATGGTAAGGCCTGACAGCTTAAAGGTGCGGCTCCGCACGCATTCGCTTCATTTGGACAGGAAGAAACGGCGTCGATGAATACAGAACAACTTGGCTCAGGCTCTCCTTCCGAAACTTCCGATTCGGAAACGTCCGAGCCGGGGTCTCTGGCCACGATGCAGTGGCGCGAAGCCCTGACGGATGCGCTGGCATTCGCCAATGAGGCATCCAGCCGGCAGCATGAGACCTTGGCGGACTGGGCTGCCGAAGACGGGCAGGGGCAACATGAGAATCGTCAACAGGCGGTAAGTCGAACGATGGATTGGCGGCAGACGGGCGACCTCAATGAGGCCCTGGATCTGTCATCGCTGTCCCTGACCTCCTTGTCTGGACCGATCCTGGCCGGGCTGCGTCGCCTGAACGTCGATGACAATCAACTGAACAGCCTTCCCGCGGACCTTCCGGCTGGTCTCCGGCGGCTCTATGCCAGCAATAATCGCTTGACCAACCTACCTGAGCTGCCTGCTGGCCTGCGACGGCTATATGTCATCAGCAACGGGCTGACCAACCTGCCGGCACAGTTACCGCCCGGGTTGCGGCGCCTGAACGTCGATAACAATCAGCTGGCCAGTCTGCCTGATCGCCTTCCGGCGACGCTTGAGGAACTGGACGCTAGCGGCAACCGCCTGAGCAGTCTGCCCGAGCTTCCAGCCGGGCTCCAGCGTCAGCGCTAGCCATAACGAGCTGACCAGTCTGCCCGAAACGGTGCCTCCTGAACTGCTATGGCTCGGCGCCAGCAACAACCAGCTAACCAGCGTACCCGAGACCCTGCCTGACACAGCTAAGTCATGACTCGAGTGTTGATCTGGAGAATAACCCGCTCCCCGATTGGGTGCAGGCCGGCCTGGCGACAGCGATACATGCCGCAGGTTATGCGGGTCCGCAGGTCTTTTTCTCGATCGCCGAAGGAGCTGTGGAAGTCCAGCCGCGGTCTCTGCAAGAGGTTGTCGCGGACTGGCTCGAGGCCGAGCCATCGGTAATGGCCGCCTGGCAGTGCTTCGAACAAGAACGGGGAGTCCCGGAATACGCGCGGTTCCTCGACCGGCTGTCGAGAACAGTGAGCTCTAGCGATCAGGAGTTCCGGCGGAGGACGGTGATTAATGATCTGCGGCAGGCCGCGGAGAACAGCAACTTGCGCGAGCAGTATTTCGACCTGGCCCTTGACGCCAGTGAAACGTGCGAAGATCGGGTCACGTTGACCTGGAACGCGATGCAAAACGCACGCATGATCGAGGACGTCAAGAATGGCGTCTATGATAATGACGGTCGCCTTGCCGATCTGATCGATCTGGGCCGGGTCATGTTCCGCCTGGACGCGCTGGAGAGGATTGCCCGCAAGAAGGTCGAATCGCTGCAAGCCGAACTTCAACTGATCGGCGACGAGGACGCCGAGCGGTTGCTCGGACCCGACATCTCAAATGAGATCGCCAGCGAGATCAAGGGCGGGCTAATGCGCCAGGTGCTTACTGAGCGCGGCCTCCAACTGTGAAGCCGCATTCAATTCCAGGGCCTGCCAGTTCGATTCTTCCTATCGGCGGGTGTCACTACGGCGGGGCAATCTAGGTAGGCGGAGCCAGGCAATCAGGGTCTTCCGCATATTGGTGCCGTATGAGCGATCAGGATTAGACAGGTTGTCCGGAGTTCTCAAGCAGCCAAGAGCGCGCGACGATGCGTGCGGGCGGCGCCAAGCACATTTGTGTGCTGTTGCGCCAGAGCTATCTACGCCTCGCTAAGCGCGCAGCCATCATGATCGACTGCTATACTCACGCTCATCTGCAAGATTGGTGATGATACAATGCTGTAAGCTCGCTTGGGCCCACTGCTTCGGCTTAGTGCAGCGGGGTGCGCAGCCAGGATCAGCATCAGCGCGGTCCAAAGATCTATGCGTTACATGCGCCGGAGGTAGAGCGCAACGGCAAGGGCAAAGCCCGCGCTCCTTACGAGTCGGCTGCAGGGTTAGTATCGCCACCCTTTGACGTCTCCGAAGGGCAGACAGTTCCTCCTCCTTGCCAAGGCATTGCATGGCAATCTCTTCGACGGGCGCACGCTCGGCCTTGTCATTGCCGACATGGAGAAGCTCACCGGCGTGGAGACTCGCCGCATCCACGCGACAAAGTGGCATCATGGTCACAAGCACCCGCATCGGCTCAGGGTCTGGATCTCGGGCCAGGTCCGCCGCGTCACCGCTTCCATTCGTTGCGAGATGAAGCGTCGCGCGGCTATCGAGCCCGTTATCAGCTACGTCAAGGGCGAACATCGCACGGAGCGCAACCATCTCAAAGGTCGCCCTCGACGACCGCATCAACGTCGTCCTTGCCGCCGCCGGCGACAACTTCGGACTGCTCCTCCGATGGCTGGCAGAGCTTTTGCGCGTCATCCGCGCCCTCGTCGAAACCGTCCCGGGTCACAACATCGCTTGAGCCGGGCGCTGCACCGGATCTTCACGGACGACCGCATAATCGAGATGGAATCCTTATCGCAATTGCATTCGATCACGCACCCTATCGACATAGATGGCGAGCGGGAACTTCAAGTTACCCTGGCGCGCCGCAGGCTCTCGATATTCGTCGCCCGAGATCGATAAGGCCCCCGCAGCATCACGCTCGATTCCAAATCGCGAAACATGGTGTAATTTCGTCGGATCCACTGATGCAGCTCGGAGGACCAGTCCTTTTCGTTGCGCAGATATCCGGTAAAAGAAAAGCTAAGTCGGTCTATATATCTCTTTAGAAACAGGGGCAGCGCGGGAATTCGAAGCACCCGCTCTGTGTCCATCGCTTCAGGTAATCCTCCGCACAGCACGAATTCATTGTGGACGGTGACCAGCGACGCCGGAGGAATCTGCCGCCGCAGCATTTCATAGCCACGAAAGGAGATGCGGTCAGCGCCCGCAACGAAGAGGATGATAGGCACGACATGGCAGCGCGCAGTCTCTTTCATAAAGCCGATCTCCTCGCACATCTTGAAAAACTCGTCGAAGGCGTGGAAGCCGAGGTCGATCACCTTGGCTACCCGATCGTGAATGATCAGCGGGTCCATCAGCTGCATCTTGCCATAAGTATCGATCACATCTGCGGTCTCCGTGATGTTAGGAAGGTAATCGAGCAATGACGGCTCCTTCAGATTGACATCGAAGGAGAGCGCCGTGCCATTTTTCAGCAGCAAGTACTCGCTCACAAGGCGAGCGACGAGGGTTTTGCCGACCTGCGGGCTAGGAGAGCAGATGATGTAGATGGGTGTCGCTAACATAGCCAGCAGATCAATCTCGCTTCGTGCTTGGGCTCAACCCGTCGCTCGTCGATAATGCGATTACTTCTCGGCACTCCGGACTGCTGACTTGGCGCCGGCCAATTCCGTCAGGTTGATGCGATCAAATTCGCTCCAGACATTTGCCAACCAGTGCCGTACATAGCCGCGCAGCACGAAGGAGTTGTTCGCCGGCTCATCGTTCCGCCCCTTATTGGCGACGAAGTCTACGAAAGGGACAGAAGCGACTTCGACCTGCTCATAGGCCATCTCGTTGAGCTTCGGTATGGTCAATTCGGTCGCATGCTTGATACGATGAAAATAGGAACTATAGGTCGATTGGTCCCACTGGAAGAACTGAGTGTCGTTGATGAAGTTCTTGACCAGATAGTACTTTGCGCCGCCCATGAAAGTTGCGGTCTCGGCGATCTCGTCCAGCGAAGCGATGGATGATCCCAGGATATGGAATACGGCGAAGGTGATCTGGCCGGACCGGGCCGAATCCAAAAAGCCGATGTCGCGCAAGGAGGCCAACGCTGTGGATAGCAAGCCGGCCCGAGCGTCGATGACAGTGACGGACAGTCCTGAATTTAGGGTATCGAAGATCTTCATCTGGTCCGCAGTCGTCGTCATATCGACGATCTCGGTGATTGCGGGATAGAAGCGCTTCAGCGTTCCCCGCGGCGATTCCGTGTCGAATGCGCGTGTTTGCACGTTATTGACATTGAAGTAGTCAAGGAGCGTCCGTGACACGGTCGTCTTGCCAACTCCTCCTTTGTCTGCGCCCACCACAATCACAACTGGCTTCACCATGGAATTCTCCTGAGACACTCGCTATCGCCGCGCGAAGTGCGCAAACGGCGAGTCTCTGTTTTGGGTGTGAACATGGCAGAAAGAAGGGGCAATAGATTCTTCGATCCGAGAGCGGCGCAACTGATGAAGTTTACCAACGTCAAGCCATCAGAGCGTTTTTGATTGCAGCGGCGATGCAGTCGAGAACAGCAGCTAATCACCCGTGATCGTGCTTCACGTGAGGTTTGTGAGGAGCTGAAAGAGCAATTAGTCGAAGAGTCGCCTCTGCGCAGGTGATGGCCATCGCGATCACCATCAACTGCACAGTTCCAGCTCTTTGACCAGCATGACATGACTTGAAGCTCACGTAACATCAGATTGTAGACTTGGTGGAAGCAGGATCGAGGCAGTGCGGCGCGGCTGCGTAGACGCGTTCGGCCCGTCGGGTCGCAGGCTGTGATGACCTGGTCGATCATCAAACATTTAACTTGACAATCATTACTGTCGTCTTCGGCAGGTGACGTGGCTAGTCAGTTCGAGGATGACAATGAAAGTATCGAGCCATCGGTCTATTGAAAGACACGCGGCAGGTTTGAGCGCTGGAGTGGAAGCGTAGCCACTTTAGCACCCAGCGAGCCGAAGTTGCTCCCGTGAAGAAGGCGGCGGCCGACCGCTGCGTGCGGCCGCGTCCGAGATGCTTGTTGGGGTCACAGCGGCCCACGTGACGCCTGCGCGTAAAGTGAGGATCGCCAATGGAAGACTGCCATCAGGCTCGCCTCCAAAGCACCTGGAGAACGTCGGTCGGACATCGCTTCCCGACGTCAAATAGGTCAACAGAGCCGAGGCTCCGGGCCGCGCGCTCAGCTTGGCAATGCGGACGTGGTTGGCGTAATTGGCACGAATTCGAGCTGGAGCCGAATGCGCGTGCGATTTTTGGCAGTCTTTCAGCGCTCGGATTCGCTACACCGCGCTTGATCTCGGCGACCTGACGCGTCGTATGTGTGAAGAGCGTCGCGAACTTGGGTTGCGTTGGCCCTAGGTGGTGTGGACTCTAAGGATTCCCTTTTAGGCGCAAATCAGATTCAAGGCTGCTTTTGGGGAGGCCGCCTTGGGTGTGATGGACCGCTTGGTATTGAGCGACGCGACATGGGAGCGGATGGCGCCGTTGATCATCGGCCGGCCTGACCAGAAGGGTTCGACCGGACGGGACAACCGGATGTTTGTGGAGGGCGTACTTTGGATCGTGCGCACTGGCTCTCCCTGGCGTGATCTTCCGGAGGTGTTTGGAGACTGGAACAGCGTGTTTCGGCGCTTCAGTCGATGGAGCATCAAGGGGGTCTGGTGGCGCATATTCGAAGCGATGTCCGGTGATCCGGACTTCGAGTATCTGATCGTCGACTCCACCATCGTCCGGGCGCACCAGCACGCCGCTGGGGCGAAAAAAGGGGGTCTGAAGATCAGGCGATCGGTCGCTCGCGCGGTGGCCTGAGCACCAAGATACATATGGCCGTTCGCGGCCTGGGATGTCCCGTACGGTTCAAGCTCACCGCAGGTCAGAAGAGCGACGTACCGCAAGCCGCCGAATTGATCGAGGGATTACCTGCCCAGGTCGTCATGGCGGATACGGCTTATGACGCCGATCACTTGCGCCAGGCGATCGCTGCCAAAGGCGCGCTCGCCGTCATCCCCAACAACCCGTCACGTGCGCTCAAATATCCGCTGGACAAGCATCTCTATGCCCAGCGTCATCTCGTCGAATGCTGCTTCTCAAAACTCAAGCAGTTCCGCCGCGTCGCAACCCGCTTCGAAAAGACCGCCCGAAATTACCTGGCCGTCGTTACTCTCGCAGCCATCGTCTTATGGATGCGATAAATGTCCACACCACCTAGAGCATGCCGCACAACGATGGATGTGAAGGCAATTCGGAAGAAGGTCGGACTAACGCAGGAGGAATTTGCCCCGCGCTGCTCTGTAAGATTGGCCAGACTGCGAGATCTGGGAGCAAAGGCGATATGCTCCTGATCAGACCGCGCGCGCCTATCTGACGATTGTCCATCGTGATCCGGTCGCCGTGGAGCGCTGGCGCAAGAGTGTGAAGCTGCTTGAGTGGCTTAAGGGGCGCCCGCCTCGCGCACGCCCGACGTGAGGAGGCTTTCACGGCGTACACTCTACGACCTGCACCGGCTGATCTGTGCATCTGATGTCGAAATTGCGCTGACCGGATCGGCCCTTATTAATACCGACAGCACCGTTTATCGACCGATCACTCTGACCGTTTGGCCATGGCCTCTTCGATTTGGTCGGCAAGCTGCAAAACGGGCGCCGAGATGCTCGTACAGATCGCGCTTCTTCTCGTCAGTCGCACTTTTTGCTACCGCATATCCGGCTTCGGCATGAAGCTTCTTCACACTCGCCTCCACGTCCTCCATGGGGCCACCGACCCTTTAGTTTACCCTCTAGAGGTTGCGCTGTAGGGCAGGTGTCGATCCGCTGGCGCCACGGTACATAACGCTATTCCTCGACGGTAACACCAGCTGAGCACAACTGTAAGACGCCTAAAGGCGGATACTTATCGCGGCAGATCGAGTAAGGAGGGGAAACAGGAAGCGTCGACTTCATAGCTCCTGCGTCTTCGTCCCGGAGCCTCCAAAAGATGCGATTTCTAGCGCTGTGAGGACTTCCGGGTGCCGGGGATCGCTGCTTGAGCGAGAAGTGAAAGATTGGTAACAAGGCAATCGGTGAGCGCTCATTTGTGCTGCTCAGCCGTGAGTCCGAGAGTTGAGCCCGATCCCCCGCGGTTGCCAAGTGCCAGTTCTCGACCGGAAGGAGAATAAATGGAGAGTGAGCCTCGTGGCTACGAGCCGGGTTACCTACAAGCTAATTGGGTTTTTTCGGTAAGGTGGGTGATGGCGTGGCGCTTAGCTGCTCGGTGTGTGGCGGCGGCGTCGCGACCGATGGGACAGGGGACGACTGGGCTTCGCCAAGGCGGGCGCGGCCGACGATAATGGTGAGCAGGCCCTGGCCCCACAGTCGCTGCGTCGACGACGGCGTTGTGCTTTTCGAAATAGTTGATCGGTAGCTTGTCAAGCTGATGCTGCAGCAGCGTGCGCGCAAGTTTTGATGATGAGTTGAGCGCCAGCATTTGCGAGCCCTTCAGGTAACACTTTGCGTCATCGAGTTCCTGCTGGGTCGGCCCTACCTCGGCGATGTGGCGGGCTTGCTTCTCGATCTGTTCGACCGTCTCGCCGGCGCGATCGGCTCGGGTCGCGCATTTGCCGACGAACATGGCCGAATGAGTCCTCCAGACCAGGTGCTCACGTACGAAATAGGCTAGCTCGCGCTTCTCGCGGACTTCGCGGAACAGCCGCGACCTCAGACCTGCACCGCCGAGGATGTGGTTGACGACATAGGCGGCCATGAAATCGGGCTCGCCGCGGCGAACGCCGGACCGCCGAAAGCCATGACTGTCTGCGGCACATCGAACGGAATGAATGCGCGCTGCGGCGGCTTTGCCACGACCACGTCGGGTACCGGCGTCGAGTCCGCCTTGGCCGGCAAGCCGCCAAAGGTCTTGTCGAGAAGCTTGCAGAGTACCTCTGGATCGACGTTGCCGACCACCGCGATCTTGAGCGTGTCTCTTGCGATCACGCGTCGGACATGGCTCTTGAGATCCGCGACTTCGATCTTCGGCACGCTTTCGACCGAGCCTGCGGTTGGGCGGGCATAAGGATGATCGTTGAAGGCGACCTCTAGGAGCTTGCGACCGGCGAGTGATGATGGATCGGTCGAGTAATGCCGAAGGCGCGCAAGTACGCCGGCGCGGATTCGTTCGACATCGGCGGGGTCGAAGCGGGGCGAGGTTAGCGCCATCCTTAGAAGGTCGAAGGCCTCGTCCCCGTTGTCCTCGAGGGTGCGCAAGCCACCGCAGAAGTGATCTTGGGTCGATCCAAAGCTTAGCTCGATGGCGCGGCGGTCGAGTCGCTCATGAAAGGCCTTGAAGTTGAGATCGCCGGAACCTTCGTTGAGCAGGCCAGCAACCATGTGGCCAACCCCGGGTTTGTCGGTGGGATCTTGAGTCGCGCCGCCCCCGAAAGCGAATTCCATCGCGATCAACGGGACGGTGGAATCTCGGACGAACCAGACTTCTATACCGCAAGACGAGACCAAACGCTGGATCGTGGTCGTGATGGCGGCAAGCGAAGGTGGCGAGGTGAGCATCGCGATTGAGAGCGACGCGCCGCCGAGGAGAACCTCACGTCGTGTGCAAGAATAGGTCACTGCAGCTTCTCCCCGTGCTGTGGCGCTGACTCTTTGATGAGATAACCGGTCACCGAGCGTCTCTTGTCGAGCCATTTGCGCGCGGCCTCCTGCACCTGCTGGGCGCCGACGGCGCGGATGCCGTCCGGCCAGCCTCGGATATCGTCGATGCTCCGTCCCGTCGTCAGGCCGCGGCCATACCAGCTCGCGACCATTTCGTGATTGTCTTGGGCGTAGATTGCTTGCGCAATCAGCCAGGTCTTGACCCGCTCGAGATCTTCGGGAGTCGCCGGATGATGCGCAATGTCGGCGATCACCTCGTCGGCGGCGCGCTCAATCCGGGCGAACTCGACGCCAGGTTTTGGTGTGACGGAAATCCCGAATTGCGAGGGGTCGAATGCGGTAGCGTGGTAGCCCGCCGATGTACTGACCGCGAGCTGCTTATCGATTACCAGCGCGCGATAGAGATATGAGTTGACGCCACTGCCCATCAGTTTCACCAGCACCTCGAGCGCTGCGCTCTCCCCGGCGGCCGCGGTGCGAGCCGACGGTACGAGATAGCAGCGGTGCAAGGCTGGCTGCTCGACGCGGGGATCGGCCAGCGTCACGGCGCGCAGCGCGGCCGGGGTCGGCTCCTGCGGTCGCAGGCGTTGAGCGGGGATCGACGGCTACGGGGGGATGTCGCCAAAATTCTTCTCCACCATCGCGTGGATCTCAGTGGCTTCGACGTCGCCCGCGATGATCGGGATGGCGTTGTTCGGTGCGTAGAAACGCTTATAGAACGCGAGCGCATCCTCGCGCTGGAGCTTTTCGATCTCCTGCCGCCAACCGATCACAGGACGGCCGTAGGGATGGTTGAGGTAAAGCGCCGCCATCATCTGCTCGGCGAGCCGCGCACCCGGATCGTTTGCGACCCGCATATTGAATTCCTCAAGCACGACGTTGCGCTCGGACAGCACGTTCTCATCTTTTAGCATGAGACCAGTCATGCGGTCAGCTTCAAGTTCCATTATCTTTGCCGAGGTGCTCGCGCGGCACATGCTGGAAATAGCTGGTATAGTCGGTTCCGGTGAACGCATTTTTGGTTGCCGCCGACGCGCAACACGGTCTGGGAAAACTCATCCGCCGGATGTTTGGAGGTGCCCTTGAACATTAGGTGTTCGAGGAAATGCGCCAGCCCCGATTTGCCCGGCGGCTCATCGGCGGCCTCGACCTTATACCAGATCATCTGAGTCACAACGGGTATCCGATGATCCGGAATCACCACCACCTGCAGGCCGTTATGAAGCACAAAGCTAGCCGGTCGATCTGACGTGACCGTGTTCTGGGCGAAGACGCTCTCCTCCTCGGGAAAGTATAGGTTACCATCCGTGCTATCATCTGTTCTGTGTTCGATCGCCAGGGCGGTGCGCGTCATCGAACCGATCGCGTCAGTGGTGATACCTCCCGCCGTGGTGGTGACCGAACGCCCGTTCTACATGGCATCGCCTTCCATTCAATAGAGATTCACGTGCTGTGGCGGACAGACCGACAAAGCGGGAAGCTG
Organism: Bradyrhizobium sp. USDA 4510; assembly: GCF_054059095.1. Lineage (NCBI taxonomy): Bacteria > Pseudomonadati > Pseudomonadota > Alphaproteobacteria > Hyphomicrobiales > Nitrobacteraceae > Bradyrhizobium > Bradyrhizobium sp. USDA 4510. Next base: position 473,528 of record NZ_JBSSBT010000001.1, read on the forward strand.
CACACTGTTTGGCAAGCAATAGAGCAAAGGCCGGGCCAATTGCCCGATGGCCCGCGCAAGGCCGAACGACGCGCCAACCGGACGCAAAACAAACCCGGCCCGGTTGTTCTGGCCAAACATCAAGCGCCGGCATGTCGTGGGCACGACGTTGCGCACGAAAGCCCACAACGGTTGGCGCCAATTAGCAACTTACAGGGAAGGACGGATTGAGCTGCGATGATGCCGAATAAACGTTCGCGAGGGCTCGCTGGTAGAATCTCGCTCTACACCGCAAATGGCTTGGCAATATTTCTCATGGTTGCGAGCCGAGAATTTGCGATGAGCTCCTTGGAGTACACTGTGCCGAAGTAGTCCAGGACGAAGGTGCCAGAATAGCGTAGATTTGCGCTCGCGCGGATTAGGTTATCGAGAATTGGGCCGACTTGCCCAATGCGGTCGCGATAGCGCGCGCGGATGACGTTAACAGCGTTCATCGAGTGAACCGCCTCGTCGGCAATGATCTCCCGCAGCCAATGATGAAATTTAGTGTTCCCAAGGCCGTCATAAAACGGCTTTTCTGCTGCGTAGGCGCGGCAAGTGCACATCTCGTCAAATGCGATCATAACCATGAGGGAGAATTCGTCCGTTAGGTGCTCAGTGATCGGACCAAAATCATGCGGTCGAGCGTCCAATCTCTCTCGAAGATCCCTCTCGGCTCCATGAGCGACAAGTTCAATGATGCGGATGAAGCCATCGGTGTGGCGCTCTTCATCGATCGCCCAGGCGTCGAGAAATGCCGCAGCTTCATCGGTAGCGATGAGGTTTCGGTCGGCTAGTTCTTGTTTCAGATATCGGGCGTCATACTCCGTATACAGATCAGGCCACAATTTATCCCAGCGTGCGCGTATGGCCGATGGTTCGGCGGTGAACATCGCAGGCGTAAGAGCGTTGAACAATTCTTTTGGATTCCAGTTCCGTCGAACCGGCGTGATCATCCGAGTCCCCTCGTCGCGAGCGCTCTGGCGGACAAGTCGTCTGCTTGACCTCCCGAACCCAAGAACCATATTAGCTACATACAGGCACGTCGTCGCCTCCTAGTTTTGGTAGGGGCTATTCCGGGCATACACTTCCCGGCGTACCAGTGTCCCCTTTAAACAGCCAGTACAAGCTCATCGCAGTGCGAAGCAAGCCGATACGCTCATGATGACCGCTGATTGGCTCGAACGCCGTCTCCGCGAAGCCCACTGAACCGTTCGCATTGATCAATACGCATAGCATCGCTAGGCCACCATCGGCCGGCTGCTCGGGCGCGCTATATCTTGAATCGCTACCAGTTTTCTGTCGCGCAGCTTCGAGCAATGGGGCACGCGCCCAAGCAGCGTATTGTGCTAGGATGCTGGTCAGCGGTTGAATAGATCCGAACATCGGAACGATGAGCAATTGCTCCCCGTCGATCGTCATCGCTGTTCGGCACGAGAGCTGCCATTCGCCCTCCACTGCTGTCGCTCTGCCGTGTCCGATTTGATACTTTCATGTCTCGACGGCGACGCCGCAGTAGCAGGGCGTCCGGAGCGCTATATCAAGCACGTGTCTTTCCTGTTCGTGGACGGCAGCCTCTCAGGGATCTTTTATGGCACGTCGTTTGCTCGTCGAGCAAAGGGACCAGATTGGCCCCGCAATTGTAGGCGAGAGCACAGACGTGCCAATTGGTGACCACGAATGACAGGCGGGGGTTCTGCTCAGGCGTCGTCGTCCATATACAACGACAAAGGAGATGATGATGACGAAAGAGAATGGAATAAACAATGACATCGGCATTGCAGCCGGCGCGTTTCAGGACTTCACCAAGCGAGTCATCGGAACGCAAAACGAGCTTTTGAAAAAGTACTCAGAGGCCTATTGGCACTGGCAGGAGCGCCTTCAAACCGAATCGACACAATTGACGGAGTTCTTCAAGGAAGTCTCCTCCACGACTTCGGCGCCCGACCAGATCGGCGTTTCTTCAGGCCTGGGTGAAAGGCGCCAAGCAGCGGGTCACGGAGGATTTTATCTATTCAATTGAAACCGCGAAAGCTCTCACTAATGTCGGACTGCAGGCTTGACTGGTTCCCGGCCATCGCAAGGTAGCGGCCTCGTAAACACCTGGAAGATAGGGTGACGGCTGAACCGCTATGGTGTGCCTGGCGATTCGTGTACCTATCGACCACATATTGTCTCTTCCTGAGTCTTAGCGGCGGCTTACAGTCAGCCTAGTGTCGACAAGCCGCCGCACAGGCATCAAGCGCTGGCCGCGCCATCGTGATCGGGCCACGGCGTGCCTGCCGTCGCTCTGCGGTTGTGGGCGAGCGTCGGTCTCCGTCTTCCCTTCTAGCGCAAGCGACAGCACGAGATTGTTTCGCAACATCGCAACAGCCGTTCCTGGGGTGCGCGAAGTCCCGCGCACCATTCGGCTATGCCATTTCAAGACCGAACGAAGAGATGCAAATGGATTCGTTGCGCACGCTTGATTGCAGATCGTCTCACGACCGTGCACGCGAAGGAGGAGGACGCGCGGCGAGTTCCAACTTGCTGGCAAGTCTCGCCGATGCAATCCCTTGATCCGAGACAATGACATGGCTGTCTTCGTGCACAAGAATCGCCCTTCAGCGCGCTGTCTCATTTTCATCGGCCTCGGAAACACTTGAGCACTGTTGCATGATGGGTCACTGATGCGATTATGGGGCATGATTGCCATTCCACCAAAGACATCACTTTCCATGAAGGCCGTCCTCGCGCGGCGCGGCGAATAGTCGGTTCACCGTAAGCAGGCGGTGGGGGCAGGCATCAAGCATTCATGGTCCGCTCTTGCTCGCTGGACTATCTCGATCGGGCCAACGCCTGTCGGCCGTCGGTCTGCGATTGGGGGCTGACGCTCTCTGGCTCTGTCTTGCTGTCAAGTGCGAGCGATAGCGCGAGATTGTTGCGCAACATCGGATTTGCCGGGTCGGCCGCGAGAGCTTGGCGGTATAGCGCCTGGGCCTCCTGGTGGCGGCTTTGGTGATCGAGGACGACGGCTTTGGCGTTCAGTGCGCGCAGGTCGCCGGGTGACGCCAACAAGACGGTATCAAGCACCTCAATCGCCTCGCCCGGGCATTTACGAGCCAGCAGTTCCCGCGTCAGAGGAATCGCGGCATCGGCGTTGTCTGGTCTTTGCTTCAGCGCATCGCACAAATGCCGCTCGCCAGCGTCTCGAACGAGGGCGTGAGCGATTCGCTCTCGCATGGCGGGATTGATCTTCGCAACGCCGACCAACTCTGCTGTAGGCGTCTGCTGCGATGAAAGACCCGGGTGGTCCAGGTTAGCGCAGCCTGCGAGCAGCGAAACGGCGAGAACTGGGAGAAAGGCTGAGCTCGCGTGCGGACGAAAGCTACGCCGGCACCGCAGAATGTCGATTTCATACGACTTCATAAGTTATCTCACGCCCACAGCTGTACTCGTCAGCCGGCCGCACGGAGAGGATCGCGATGCTCTCCTATGGGGGTCCTGTCCTTGCCAGCGGAAAGTTTGACGGAGCCAATCGGCTGGACCGTGAAGTCCGCGGCAAGATCCTGATACGAGAGAACGGGCAGATCGATTCCGTTACGGGTGAGGAAGCCGCGGACGAAGCGCCGGATATCCATCGAGCCAAGAATGACTGGCTGGCTCTGACTCCGCGCGAGGCTCGCATGGATCTGATGGAATTGTGAAAGCAGCATCTCGCTTTGCCGATCTTCCAAAACAAGATAGGGGCCGACAGCGGTTTCGCGCACGGCACCACGCACGATATCCTCGGTTTCGCGCTCGACGATAAAGGCAGCGACAACACGATGGGCGTTGGCATAGCGATGACAAATCTGGCGCTTCAGACCGGAGCGGACATATTCGGTCAGCAGCACGGCATTCTGCTCCCGTTCGCTCCATTCTGCGAGCGCCTCCAGGACTAGGCGAGTGTTGCGGATCGGGATGCCCTCGTCCAGCAAGCGGCGCAGAACGTCCGCGATGCGGGGGATCGGCGTCGTGCGCAGCACCTCCTTCACGAGATCAGCATATTCTTGCTCCATCCGTCCGAGCAGCTGACGGGTTTCTTGAATGCCCACCAGGCGTTGAGCATAGCGCCTCAACGTCGACTGGACCCGCAAGGCGATCACATCGCTTGCACGGTGATGCCCTATTCCGGCTGCTTTGAGAGCAGGAGCATGAGCTTGTTCGATCCAGATCCGGTTCGTGTCTGGGTCCTGCCGAAAGGGGATTCCGCTCAATTCAATGTTTACCGCGTCGTCGTTGAGCAAGAGTTGTGTCGGCTTAAGGCTGTCCGCTTCGACGGGCACTCCCTCGACATCCACCCTGAATTGCGAATCCGCCAACTGCTGGTCGACTTGGGTTGGAATGCGCGGAATCGCGATGCCAAGATCAGATGAGACCAGTGCCGAAACCCGTGCGATGCCCTGCTCAAGGTCTGCTTTGTCGATCGCTTGTGTCAGGTTCGGCGCCAGCAAGAGCGTGATCGGAAGTGCTTCCGCAGGCACGGGTTGCTTCTGACCCTGTGCGGAAGTGGGAGCCGCACCGGTCGAACTGGCGCCTGTCTTGATGTCCGCTTTGCCATCCTGCATACCAACCTTGAGAAAGCTCGCCGCACAGAAGAGTGCGGCCAAAATGACGAAGGGTGGCAAAGGGAAGCCCGGAACAAGCCCCATCACAACGAGGACGCAGGCGGCCAGCCGTAGCGCTTGTGTGCTGGCAGTAAGCTGGTTGACGATATCGGCGCCAAGATTAAGCCTAGAGGGACCGTTGACGCGAGTGACGATGGTCGCCGCTGTAATTGAGAGTAGCAGGGCCGGAATCTGCGAAATGAGTGCATCGCCTATAGTCAGGATGGTGTATTGATGCATCGCCTCCTCAAGGGACATGCCCTTAGAAAGCGAACCGATCGTGATGCCGCCCAGCATGTTGATGCAGATGACGATGAGGCCGGCGATAGCGTCGCCCTTCACAAATTTCATAGCGCCGTCCATGGCGCCGTGAAGTTGGCTTTCTCGCTCCAGCGCGCTGCGCCGGCTGCGGGCTTCGTGCTGATCGATGTGGCCGTTGCGCAGCTCCGCGTCGATAGCCATCTGCTTGCCGGGCAGGGCGTCGAGCGTGAAGCGCGCCGATACCTCTGCGACGCGTTCGGCCCCCTTAGCGAGAACCATGAACTGTACCATGGTCACGATGAGGAATATGACAATTCCGACGGCGATGTTGCCCGATATGACGAAATCGCCAAACGTATGGATGATGCTGCCGGCATCGCCTTCGGCGAGTATCAGCCGCGTCGTTGCAACGGTAAGTGCTAGACGAAAGACTGTGGAGATAAGGATGACGCCCGGCAGCGACGAAAAGTCGAGCGGCGTATTGAGATAGAGGGCGACCATCAGCAGCAATATGGCAAAGCCGAGATTGAAGCCGATCAGCATATCGAGCACCACGATTGGCATCGGCATGATCATCATTCCGATCGCCAGAAGCAGCATCAACGCGACCATCAAATCCGGGTGAGACGGTGCGCGGGCGACGAGATTTCGTAGGTTCCTGGCCATGCAAAGCCTTATCGTTTGACCGGAGCCGTGCTGCCCCGCAATGAAACATAGCGCTTGAAGGTGGCCTGCGCCTCGACTATGCGGCCAGCCTGACGCAGAGCATGGCTGCGTAGCAGGAGCAATGGCGGGCGCGACGATGGCTGATCATCAAGCACGTCCAGCCTGTCCAATACCGATAGCGCTTCCTCGCCGAGGCGCTCTGAGATGAGAGCATAGGCGAGGATACGAAGCAGCTCGACGTCTTGAGAATGTTCGTGAACCACGGGCCGTAAAAGAGCCAGGCTGTGTGCGCTCTGCCCGCACGCAAGGTGGACATAGGTAAGCGCGCAGAGCAAATCGCGCTCGGGCCCAGAGATCGGCACCACCCCATCGGTTTTGAAAACATTTGAGGACTGGGTAGGTGTGAAGTGTTGCACTCCGCGCGGATCTGGCATTGCTAACCTTGGATCAAGCCGTTGTGATTCTGCCGGAGCAGGATTAACCGCCGTAGTTCCAGCCGCAGAAGCGCGGCCCCTTCGCGTGCCACCGAGCCCTCTGGCGCGGCTGACAGCGCATCGGCCAGGCGCTCGAGGAGAAGGCCGTGTTGCTCTGGACGCACAACATGCGAATGACGCAGGCGGGGCGTGACGAAGGAGAGCAGGCTATCCGCGAGATTGGGGCCGTTCAGCCATGCAAGTTCCGAATTCGTTCCGATCTTATCTGCGTGCTCGGTGGCATCGGTGGGATTGATCCGCGAGATTGGATCGATTGACTTGAGTTCGAGCGCGTTATCGATCGTATTGGCAGCCAACCGCTCCTGCGCCGCGCGGTCCTGGACAACTGACGTGTGAGCGTTACCGCCTTTTCCATGGACCTTGTCGATGCCGATGCCACTGGCCTGAGGTGTGGCCGGGGCGACGGCAGGTGCATGATGCTCGTTGTTGATTCCCTGAAAGGCGGTGCCAAGCTCTACGGACCGCTGCGGCAGCCTAGTCATGAAACGTTCCTTCGTTGCCCGAGGGCTAAAACTTTAATAAGATAGAGCAGCAAGCTGGCCATTGCGTGTCAGCAGCACACGTCCGTCCTCGATCTCCTTTACGGTCCATCCATTGCTCAAGATCGCGCCCACGAAATACTTTTGACCAGAAATGACCAGGTAAGGGTCGTTTCCGCGCCAAACCGCCTGGACGGCAATCGCGGGGGGCGTCTTCTCATCCTTGATGGCGACCGCGCTGACGAGCGTATAACCACCATTGCTGTCGACATCGAATCGCTGCTGGACTTCCCGCCATTTAGCGAGCGAGGCAGGCGTAATGGTGCCATCGGCCGTCACAACGCCCGGCCCAGAACCGACTTTGATACCGAGCAGGCCCGCTGCATCAACTTCCCCTTGCAGCCGTCGAGCAGCTGCGTCGGCGGCCGGAGCATCAGGGGCGGCGAGCGCGACTTTGGGGCCAATGTCCGCGGCGGAGGACGAAGTGCTCGGTACTGCGGCGCCGTCGGACTGGAGAAGGCCCGTTGAGACAGTGCTAACTGCGGCAGAGCTGATAAGGACCAAGGCGAGCACGGTAATCGGTACATGCCGGCGACCGGTAGAGCCGGCTTGTTGAGAGCCATCGATCGACAAGCGAATGGACATCGCGCCCATACGGATGACGGCAGGAAGAGGGAGAACAACGATCTCATTTGGCGAAATAGAGTCGCGGCCCTCGATCGCGACGTCTGCGGCAAGGGCCTCGATCTCGATCGAGCTGACATGCCAGCTGACGCGAAGATGGTGCGGTTCGAGGCCTTGCTCGACGAAGACCAAATCAGCATCGAGGCTGCTGCCAATCAAGCACGAGCCGCCCCCCGCCTTGCCGGTCAGCCCGGAATAAGACCCCGACAACACTTCGAAAAGCGGGGAAGCTGGTTCATTCACGGTCGCCTCCTGAATGAAGAACGAGACCGTACGGCAAGCCGTACGGTCTGTTGCGACTTCACAGATTATGCGGCCCGCAAAAGCGGGAAGGACATAACGGCGTCCCGCTTCATCCGTTACTGCACCCGCTCGTCGGCCACCTTCTTGACGGTCGAGAGCTCTGTCGTGACGACGCGAAGTTCCACATCCCTTTCAGCAGCCTTCGTGCTGGTGGCAGTCAGTGCGGCGAGTTGCCTGTTGAATGCCGCTTCTCCGGCAACTTCAGCTGCGGTGGAACCCGCGGCTGCAGCAGCAGTACCAGCTGCGCCACCTGCAGTCGAGGAATGGGACGCACCAACCTTATCAGCCATATTGTCTCTCCTGTTTGTTCGAACATTGCCGCGACTTGCGGCTCTCATTTTCCTGACACCGCAACATGCGAGGTCAGGAATCCTCCTCTGTCTCGGCCATGGTATCGTCGAACTTGCCCATTGCACTACTTGCAAGTTGGAAAACGACGGAGCCGAGAGCGACGTTGAACGCTTGCTGCATAGCGGCGGCTTGCGAGCCAGCGTCTGGACTAGACGTGCCGCCATCTACGGGAGCTCCTGCACCAGTCGATCGACCATGATCATCGTGCTCACCAGGGCTCCGGGATCCCTTTTTGGCGCCGCCAGCCGCATGGAGGTCGGTATCAAGGTGCCCAGCGCCGCTTGTGCTGGAAATACGCATCGGGTGTCTCCTACTTCAAACTTCGTTCGTGCGGTGGAAGGAGTCTCCATCATGTTTACTATGCAAGCGTTAGCTTTCGACAAGCTGACGAGCCGCAGAAAATACAGTGAGCTCATTGACGCTGCTTCTGCTCAGGTGGCCTCATATGTCGGCACTAGGCCGGCGAAAGCTGCAGATCAGAGAGTTGGTACAAGAACCTCGCTGATGTGGCACTTGATCAGGCAGCCCGCTGATCATTCAAGCGCAGCTTTGGTGAGCGGAATGTAAGCGCCAGGACGGATAAAATGGGCTTGATCATTGATGTAGCCCAATCTGAGGGGAGGAATACTCGCAACTCGTTCGGCAATTTATTTGCCTCGAGCGACTCAGCGACTTGTCTCCATCCCCGCTCCAGGGCGGCAGGTTAAAGGTGCTTATACGCGTCAGAAACGAAGCGCGATCCTCCAGTTCCGCTCGTGGCAAACCCATAAAAATCGGTCCACTTTATCGGACACGATCGGGAGGCGTCGGAGACAAGGACCTTGAGCCTCACGAATCACTCATGTGGTCTCGATCCGACGGCGTAAACTGGTGAGGTTTGCAGCTCCGCCCGGTTGGTGGCGGCGTAAAGTTGACAGCTCGCGACGGGTGGCGCCATCAGTACGGCGAGATCCATCAGTACGGCGAGATCCATCAGTACGGCGAGATCTTCGCGTTGGCATACGCGATGTGAGAATGTCGGTCGGGCGCTCGAGTACAGCCGACAAATGCGCCGGTTTAGCTATCGCCAAATACGCTCGTCGGTGTAAGCATCGAATGTCGGCGGAGCTTGCGGAAGCTGCACCGCGCGGACGACTGTGCGCGCGGTGGCCTCGCAAGCTAGCCTTTCGTTCCAGCTTCACCCTGTGTCGATAGCGCCGCTACGACTAGGCGTAGGCACCTGCAGCTTGCGTGCGCTCGGATTCAATCCGTGCCTTGAGGTTATCCAGATAGTTCTCCGCGTAGGACTGAGCCATCGACACCGGCAGGTTGATGCCGGCCGTCGCCGCTTCTTGAATTGCCTGCTTCACCAAGCCTTCCCGTATCGCTATCTTGACCTCGGGGCCGGCGATGCAGCCCACGGCCTGCGCCGCGAGACTGAGCCCGGCTTCCGCCAGCGCCTGTTTTATGTTGCCACCGGTGATCGCGGTGTGCAGAAGATTTGCAGCTTGCGCCTCGGCCTCCATCACCATTGAAGCAAGATCGGCCAGCTCACCCAGCCCTGGAATAAAGCCGAGTACACCAACGGCCGTCGCTGTCCAGTCGAGCAGCTTCGAGCCGACCTTCAGCACGTCATCAAGTGCATGCATGAGGGCGCCACCGTTCTTCTTGGGAGACTTGATGTCGGGCTGGTCTGCCACGCCATCCATCATGTCCGCGGTAGCCTCCTGTTCGGCAGGCGTTTGAGCGGCATGCGTCTTCAACTGCGGAGCAGCGCGGTTCGCACCAGACATGTTATTGAAGAACTGCTTGAAATCATTTCCGCTGATGTTTCCGGAATCAACCGTGTGGCCGCCGCCGAAGTCGAAAAACTTGTGGTGGGTTTTGTAGCCGGTAATCGCGTTGTTCATCAACCCAAACAGCACAGGATCCGAGAGCAGCTGGGAGGCCGCTTTTCGTACCTCGGGAGAAAGATTCTTGTCGTCCACCATACTCGCGAGCTTTTCCCGGGTCAGAACGCCATTTCCAAAGAAAGCGTCCTGGTTGTTGTTAATCGTGTCTAGTGTGCTCAGCTCGGGTCGGCTGAGACTCATCGATGATGAAGCGACCTGCAAAAAGTCCTCTTTGTGGACCTTATCGATCGAGCCGCCGTATAACTGCTTCCATTGATCCGGGTGGTCGAGAAAATATTGAGCCGCCGCGAGGACCTGTGGGGGGCATTTGCCAATGTCGGCGTTGCCGTCCACGATGTGTCTGAAATCCGCAAGGCTCAAGTTCTTGGGCAGGTTATCGGAATAGCGGTAGAGCTCGCGCATGGCATCGGTCAGGGTCATGACCGATGGCTCACCATTTCCGGTCCCGTCGGATGGTATGTAGTTCTGCTCGTAGGTCCGCGCCCGCTGCTCTTGGAACGCGGCAACTTGGGGGTGGTGATCGGAAAAGCCGCAGAGATCGCCCACCTTGATCTTGCCGCCACAGCGGCCGTCGCCTTGCGAACCGATCGCATAAAAGAGCTCCGGGTCCTGTTGCAGCGCTTCGATCGCCGCCTTTAGATCCGGCGGTGTCGAGGGATCGTTGGCCAAATCTCCCAGGGACTTCCAATCAAGCGGACATTTGTCCTTGTGGCGGTTCAGGACAGAGACAATCTGCAGTTCCGCATTAGTCAGCGTGCCACCATTCCAGGTGATCCTTGAGCTTTGTACGGGTGCCTCCGCAATGATTGGGCTGCTCGCAGCACAGGACGGCTGTGGGTCATCCTGATATGCATCCAGTGCCGCCCTAATCTCTGGTGGAAGAATACTCCGCGTCTCCCGCGTGAGTTCCTCTGTCAGTTGCTGGGCTGCGTCTGTCGGCACCGGCTCCTGCGGTGCGGAATGATCGCTAGTCGCGTCCTTCGACGCGAGGCTGACCAACATCGCCTGAAAGCTGGAAAAGTCCTGCGCCGAAGAGGGCGGGGCGGGCATTCCGGGTAAAGCCACAGTTGAATTGGCGGTTGGCGATAGGTCGACTGACATTATACGTTCTCCGATTTAAGGGTGCACCACAAGACGGTCACCTAGTTGCGGCCCGAGATCGCGACGAACAAGGAGTGTTGAGCGGCAGAGTTCAACAGGTCCTACCACTTGCATCCTGTTGCTCGGTGCGCCTCCAGCGCTCAGTTCCGCGACCATCCATGGGGACACCGCCGTCTTCACGCCGTATGCTAGGACGGACAAGCTTTCGAGAAGCTGACGGCGCTCAGACGATTTCGACACGATTGATGACATGGCCTTGCCAGTAAGGCCGGACGGATTTTCAATGCCGGTGTCAGCTTTGTATGGTTGCGTTGACTTGGCCTGGTGCAATTCCCGTCTGCCGATCCGCAGCATTCGTTGATTTGGTCTAACGATCTCGCAAGATCTCCGGAGCATCTCAAGATGGGGCACTGGTTTCGCGCTCGATGATCATCAGGTGACGAAGGCTCGTCAGCTTTCGGTCAGCTTGCGTTTCTAGGGTGCTGGCCCATTCGCGCTCACGAAGGTGCCAATCTCATCACGTGACAAAACGGTTCTTCTCATGTTGCCTGCCGTTGCCTCGATCTCTCTCAACCCGGCTGAATGGTTCTCCAGCGGCTGTTTATCGGTGCGGGACCAGTTTCATGATAGTCTTGCGCAGGCAGCTTCGAAGCAAGGTGCAGCTTCGTGGGCCTGCCGCCTGGCATCCGGCAGGTAAACCGGAAGGTAGGGATCATTTCGATTCGGCCTTGACGAACCTGTGGGATGTTGGCGATCGCGTCATTCAGGTTTCGCTCATCTCCAAGGGCGCCGGCGCCGTCAGCTTATCTCTGAATAAGCTTCTATCGGTGGGCTGAGCGGGCTGATGGTTTCTTCGCACAACAGCAGGATCGCTCGCGCCGCGACGCGCAGAGGGGGTGATGCGCTTGTTCACTTGCCACTTCTGCTACCGCATCGGCGGATGTAAGGGCCTACACCCTATATAACCAAAGTGCAGGCGGGTACGAAGGCAACAGCCGTCGAGCTGCTTGCAAATGAGAGGAGACATTGCGTTGCGGATAGATTTCTCGCGCATCAATCGGTCTAAAGCTGCATTCCACGATATTTATGCTTCGGATGATCCGAGGGCATATTTCTCGGTCCTCGGAGACCTGGATTATATGATACCGGACGTGGCTGAGCCGGTTGTGCGCCAAATACTGGCAGCGAAAGCTTCGGCCACCGGCCTCAAGCCCGTCGTGCTCGATGTTGGTTGTTCGTACGGTATCAATGCAGCGGTGCATCGCTTTCCGCTGACCTTCGCGGGCTTGCGTCACCGCTACGCCCGGCGTGAGATGAGAGCGATCAGCTCTGAGACATTGGTGAGTCTCGATCGCAGTTTCTATGCAGCCTGGCCTGATGTCGGGTTGGCACGCTTTATCGGCCTCGATGTGTCGGCAGCGGCGGTCAGCTATGCGAAGAATGTTGGCCTTTTAGAGCAGGGCATTGTCGCTGACCTTGAAAAGGAGGCGCTATCGATGGACAGCGCGCGCATTCTCCGCTCCGTGGATGTTATCATGTCGACCGGATGCATCGGCTACGTTACCGAGAAGACGTTCGGCGAGATTCTCGATGCGGCAGAGAAGCAACCATGGATCATCTCCTTCGTGCTACGAATGTTCCCATTTGAATCGCTCGCCGCGACGTTCGCAAACCGTGGTCTTGTGACAGAACGTCTTGCCGGCGCAACGTTTATCCAGCGTCGCTTTCGCGATGCTGAAGAATTTGAGAGCTGTTTGGCCAGCTTGGCGGCCCTTGGCGTGGATGCCACCGGCCTCGAATCGGAAGGGCTGTTTCACGCCGATCTGATCTTGTCTCGCCCCGAGGCGGATGCGCGCGCCATGCCTTTGGAAGACATTGTCACTGTCGCCAGCGGCAGGGGACGGCCGATCGGACCCCGTTACGTTCATGTTGAAAGTAAGGAGGGCTTGCAGGTCGCGCTGGAGCCGTGACAGGCGTGGGACCACTGTGCAGCGCGATTCGGTTCGGGGCTGGATGCAAGGCCATTCCGGTCGACGGCGCGCCAGAGCCGATGTTGTTCGCCCGCGAGTGGATAACGAATTCGTCCAGATGCCATTGGTCGCGGCGAGCAGGAGCGCTGCGAATCAAATCAAGCGTCTGGCCGAATTGCTCCTCTACTGACGCGCCGTTTCTTAGATTCCATCAATGCGACGTGCGAGCCAGGAATTCCCTCGACCTTTGCGCAGGCTTGACGGAAACCGGTAATGCAGCCCAACGGCATATCCAATCACCTGCAGCAGAAGCCGACAGCGGCGACAAAGTCGTCCGGGCTTCGGTATGTTTTTGCGTTTCAATCTGGATCTCCCCAGTTGACGAATCCCGGCGAGTAGTGCCTATGTCTAGCCAGTCACGGTCTTCTGGCCCCAACATTTTGTAGGTCGGAAGCTAAGAGGGAACCCGGTGCGCCGAACGGCTACTCCGGGGCTGCCCCCGCAACTGTAAGCGGCGAGCGGTTGTCATCATGGTCACTGGCGCAGCACAGCGCCGGGAAGGCCGACAGCCGCGGCGACCCGCGAGCCAGGAGACCTGCCGCGACTGAACGAAAGTCCTCGGGCGGGGTGCCCCGTTGGGTCGCTTGCAGCCGGAGACGTTTGACCGGTTTCCTCGCAAGTCATCCGCGCAGTCCCCCCCGCCTAACATCGCGGGGTTGCCGATGTCGCCGTCTTACGATTTCGATCAGCATGGTCATCTCATTGAGGAGCCGGCGCGCGTGAGGTCGCAGCCATTGCAGGCAGAGCCCAGCGCGCCTGAGTTGTGTCTTGTGCCGCCGCCGTCGCCGGCCCCGCTGCCGTACCCCCTTGCGCCATCGCCAAAGCCGGCCGATCTCAAGCTCGATCGGACGCGCGACGACCTGTTGACGCCGTTCGGCAAGCTGACGCTGAGCGACCGTTATCTGCTCGCCGGCGAAATGATCCAGGACATGTTCGCGCGGGTGTCTTGCGCCTTCGCGGATGATGTTGCGCATGCCCAACGTCTCTACGATGCGATGTCTCGGCTGTGGTTCATGCCAGCCACACCGGTGCTCTCCAACGGCGGCACGACGCGCGGCCTGCCGATTTCCTGCTTCCTTAACTCGGTGTCGGACTCGCTCGAAGGCATCGTGGGCACCTGGAACGAGAACGTATGGCTTGCCTCTAACGGTGGCGGCATCGGCACCTACTGGGGCAATGTTCGCTCGATCGGCGAGCAGGTGAAGGGCGGCGTTACCTCAGGCATCATCCCGTTCATCCACGTCATGGACGGCCTGACGTTGGCGATCAGCCAGGGCTCGTTACGGCGCGGCTCGGCTGCGGTCTATCTCGATATCCACCATCCCGAGATCGAGGAGTTCCTCGAGATCCGCAAGGCGTCCGGCGACTTCAACCGCAAGAGTCTCAACCTGCATCACGGCATCAACGTCACCGATGAGTTCATGCGTGCCGTAGGCGCCGGCACTGCGTTCGCTCTGCGCAGTCCGAAGACCAAGGAGGTTATCCGCGAAATCGACGCCCGCCAGCTGTGGCAACGCATCCTGGAGAACCGGCTGCAGACGGGGGAGCCTTATCTCTTGTTCATCGATACAGTGAACCGCGCGCTCCCCAAGCACCAGCGCGAGCTCGGCCTCAAGGTCTCAACGTCCAACCTGTGCAGCGAAATTACCCTGCCGACCGGCATCGATCATCGCGACGAGGAGCGTACCGCCGTGTGCTGCCTGTCGTCGCTCAACCTCGAGACCTGGGACCAGTGGAACGAGGAGCCTGGCTTCATCGAGGACGTCATGCGCTTCCTCGACAACGTGCTGACCCACTTCATCACGGTGGCGCCGGGCGTCATGAAGCGTGCCCGCTACGCCGCCTTGCGTGAGCGTTCCGTCGGCCTTGGCGTCATGGGCTTCCACTCGTTCCTGCAGGCCAAGAGCATTCCGATGGAAAGCGTCGTGGCCAAGTCGTTCAATCTGAACATGTTCCGGAAAATCCGTCGCGATGCTGATGCGGCATCCGTGACGCTCGCGCGCGAGCGGGGGCCGTGCCCGGATGCCCTGGAACGAGGCGTGATGGCCCGCTTCAGCCATAAGATCGCGATCGCGCCGACCGCCTCGATAAGCATTATCTGCGGCGGCACCAGCGCTTGTGTAGAACCCATCCCGGCCAACATCTACACCCATAAGACCTTGTCCGGCGCCATCTCGGTGCGTAATCGGCATCTCGCCAAGCTGCTGGCCGCCAAGGGCGCCAATACTTCGGCGATCTGGCAGTCCATCATCGCCGCCGAGGGTTCGGTCGCCCATCTCGACATCCTCTCGGAAATCGAGAAAGCGGTCTTTCGCACCGCCTTCGAGATCGACCAGCGCTGGATCGTCGAACTTGCCGCCGACCGCGCCGCGTTCGTCTGCCAGAGCCAGTCGGTCAACCTCTATCTGCCGGCTGACGTCGATAAATGGGATCTTCACATGCTGCACTGGACGGCATGGAAGCGGGGGGTGAAGAGCCTCTACTACTGCCGTTCAAAATCTATTTCGCGCGCGGCGTTCGCCGGCGCCATCGCCGATGGCGACAAGGCTGCGCCCCCGCAACCATCGCAGCAGCGCACCGACTATGAGGAGTGCCTCGCATGTCAGTGATCGATCTCTCGTCCGTCGATCCGCGTACGCTGATCGGCAAGCAGCGCGTCGGCCTCCTCGACTCGACCGGCAGCTACGACGTTGATCGCTACGCCTGGGCTTACGAGTTCTGGAAGCGCCAGCAGCAGACCCATTGGATGGGGGAGGAGGTGCCGCTCGGCGCAGACCTCAAGGACTGGGCGTCGGACCGCGTCACCGACAACGAACGTGCGCTGCTCACCCAGATCTTCCGTTTCTTCACTCAATCGGACATCGAGGTCGGCGACAACTATCTTAAGCGCTACATCCCGATTTTCCAGCCGCTCACCGTCCAGATGATGATTGCAGCTTTCACCAACATGGAGACGGTCCACATCGATGCCTATGCGCTACTGCTCAAAACGCTCGGTATGCCCAAAACCGAGTTCGAGGCATTCCGCGGCTATGCCGAGATGCGCGCGAAGGCCGACTACATGCACGAGTTCGGCGTCGGCACCGTGGCCGATGTCGCCCGGACGTTGGCGATGTTCGGCGCCTTCACCGAAGGCATGGCGTTGTTCGCGAGCTTCGCGATGCTGCTCAACTTTCCGCGCCACAACAAGATGAACGGTATGGGACAGATCGTAAGCTGGTCAGTGCGCGACGAGAGCCTGCATTGTGAGGGCATCATAAAGCTGTTTCACGAATGGCACCGCGAAACTGGCGCGGTGACGCGCTCCGTCCGTGACGATATCATCGACGTCGCCAAGACCATGGTGAAGCTGGAGGAGAACTTCGTCGACCTCGCCTTTGGCCTCGGCGAGATCGAGGGTATGAATCCCGAGCAGATCCATGCCTACGTCCGCTACGTCGCCGACTGGCGACTGACCCAGCTGCGGATTGCCCCGGTATTCGGCTTCTTCGAGGCTAAGGAGGGCGGGTTCATCCGGCTCAAGGCACATCCGCTGCCATGGCTCGTGGAGATTCTCAACGGTGTCGAGCACGCCAATTTCTTCGAGCAGCGCGCCACGGAATACTCCAAGGCGGCGAGCCGCGGCAGCTGGGATGGCGAAGACGGGGTGTGGGCAGCTTTCGGCCGGACGTAGTCATGCTGGAGCTAATCATCAAGGGCGATTGTGCATGTGACGATCGCGTTGATGATCAAGGCTGCCGACTTCGTGGCGTCGGCACAGCGGGACGGAGAGACTAAAACGACAGGAGGACGGCTGCGATCGTTCATCTCGAGCGTGCAGCTATTCTGACTTGACCGATTCTGTAATGATCAAGTGGGCTTAAACCAGGTGAATGGCAATATTTGCCGGCTGCGGGCCCGTACCAACTGCTGCTGCCGTCGCAATTTTTAATCTATCCGCTTCCAGGACGTGGCCCAGCCAAGGTACGGCCCGTCCCTAGCGGATACGCGGATCTTCCTCAGAGTCGGAGTCCAAAGATCTATTTTCAGCCGGCTCTTCAGGCCAAAGGGTTTGGTCCAGCGACGGTGTAAGACGAATGAAGCCCTCTTCTCTCCATTCGGCTGTGTGAGGCACGCCGAGAAAGGTAAAAACCTTTGTGGGGTGGTCCTTGCTCGGCTTCACTCCGCTGCGCTCAAGCATATCGATCTGAGCGGCTGTGGCCGTTTGGCCAGTGAAAACCCAGTAATCCTTGGCGAGACGTCCGTTCAGCATCCGGAGCTCGGAAAGTTCTGGTGGTGCAGTTTCGGACGGACCAGCCTGAGAGGGGCCCGCTTGCAATGGCCGAGCGTGGGTGGGACCGGCGTGCGATGGCCCGGCATGGGACGGTCCCTCCAGCAGTGGTCCAGCGTACGATGGCCCAGCGTGTGAAGGGCCGGCCACATTCTGCCATATCAGATCCTGATCGACACCAGGATGTGCCTCGATCGCCTGAGCGATCGTCTGCTGGGGGAGATATTGCGGGCTTTCCGGTTCTGGCGCGACGTGCTCCGCGCTTGGCGTAAACGGATCATTTTCCCGATCCAAGTCCGGCCAGGGATGCGCTAAATCCAGGTACGGAGAATAGGGGTGACCAGCATCCAAGTACGGTGAATAA
Source organism: Bradyrhizobium sp. USDA 4510 (assembly GCF_054059095.1). NCBI lineage: Bacteria > Pseudomonadati > Pseudomonadota > Alphaproteobacteria > Hyphomicrobiales > Nitrobacteraceae > Bradyrhizobium > Bradyrhizobium sp. USDA 4510. The sequence goes on from NZ_JBSSBT010000001.1 coordinate 491,069, forward strand.
GGATGACCTGCGTCCAAATATGGCGAATAGGCGCCTCCCTGCAGGACCGGCGGGGCTGCGTGCTGTGGCAGAGCACCAGCTTGCGCGCCACTGAGCCGCTGCTCAAAGCCGGTCGCGTCCATAGACGGTTCTGGTAAGTCGGGCTCTGGCCTCGTATTCGCTGGACCGATTGCATTGAAATCCATCCTGTTACTCCTTTTCGATGATGGAGCGGATCGAGCGAGACATGCCCTGCGGCTCTGACGCAGCCGGTTCGAAGGCTCTCATCGATATTTGAGGCCCCGAGCTTCCGTCAAAGATGGCGCTTGCCAGCTTCCGCTCGCGTCAAGGGTGGCTGGTTGCCCACATCCGTTGCGGTCGGTAGGAGGCCCCGCCGTCCAGCGTCCGCACGCCCATGGGAGCATTAGCTTTCGAAAAGCTGACGATCAGAAGGACTTGAGCCGATGCAGATTGGATCGACTTCGGCTCAAGCTGCCTCGCATCAATTAGGTCATTTCTGGCCTGTGTCAGCTCCACGCACGGTGCCGTCCTGACGCGGCGCGTCGGACGCATAATGCCCTTCCGGGCGCCCATCTCGAATAACCACGCTGGAGGAGCCACGAAACAACATCAAAACGGAATCCCGCGGCGGCCTTTCGGCGATGGCGGGATTGCGCCGCGCCTGCTCCTCCGCCACAAGACCCTTCAGCGTCTGGTCCACCAGCGCGATGAAGCGTGGCGGACCCGAAGCCAGGACAAGACCATCCCCCGGCGCCGGCTTCACGATATAGCGCTCATCGGAGATGTTGAGCGCCTCGAGCGCGGTCTTGAACGCATCGAAGCTGATCGGGTTCAACACAATCAGCCGGCTCTGCGCCTCGTGGGCTGCGGATATGTAAAGCACGAGGCCGTCGTAGTACCATTGAAGATTGTACAGGTTGGTCAGACGCTCGAGGAAGTCGCGCGGCGGCAGGTCCGGCATTCGCCCGCGAATCCGGCCCTTCACTTCAGTGCTGACATTGACCCTGATATTGAGATTGTTGCCGAACTCCTGCAGCGCGGCAGCAAGGTCCTGATCGAGAACCGTATAGCTATAAGGAGTCGAAGGCAGCGACAGGGGCGCGCCAAACGCGCTCACCATTGCAAGACAAATGAGAGCTCCGGCATAGAGACTGCTCTTCAAACTTTGCGCCATCGTGGATCGAACGAGCATTCCCGAAGGCCTTCCACCTGAGAATTAAACCTGAAATTTCGTTCCAGCTTGGAAGCCAAACGTGATCATTAGATGGCGTAATAACCTCCATCTTCGTCAGGTTTTCGTCAGCTCACCAATCTACAGATTTTGATCTGTTCATCCGTCGAGAACGCTTGGTCTCACCAGCGAGCACAATGACTCCTTATATGATGTTAGGCGCAACGCCGATCTCTCCCAATTCAGCCGACTGCCTTTCCAATGCCTGTTCGCCGGCAGCTCCCGTCGAGCAGGCACACTTTGAGCAGTCTCTTGCGCAAGCGGTCTCAAGTCAGGGGCCTGCCTCACCAGTCGCGGACAGAGCTGCAGTCGTTTCGCCGGTACTGGAGGTGCAGCGCACGAACACGCTGGCGGTGCCGCCGGGCGATCGCGTTCTTCAAACTCTTTCCACCATGTACCACAGCCATGCCGTTGCTCCCGCGGTCGGTGGCGCGTCTTCTGCTGCGAGTGCCGTACAAGCCGGCCCCGCCGCGCGGCCGCTGTTGCCGCCGGTCGACATCAGCGCGCACGCGGCGGTTAAACCGGTGGCTGCGGATTTCGATTCGATGATGGTAAATCTACGGGATGTCTACCGGGACGTCGTTCAGGTTTCCCTCGTCTCCAAGAGCACCAGCGCCGTGAGCTCCTCGTTGAACAAGCTGCTATCGGCGGGCTGAGTGGAGCTGATGCCTGGTGTGATGCACAGTGGGGGTTGCGGCCGCCGTCAATGGTGGCGGCGGCTTCGCATTTGCCTTGCTCTGCCGCTTCTTGTTCCGTTGATCGGCTGCAAGGCTGATCTCTACAGCAAGATTCAGGAGCGTGAGGCCAATGAGATGCTTGCGCTTCTGCTTGGCAAGGGTGTCGATGCTGTTCGCGTTGTCGCCAAGGATGGAACCAGCACGATCCAGGTCGAGGAAAGGCAGCTTGCATATTCGATTGACCTGCTCAATGTTGAGGGGCTGCCGCGTCAATCTTTCAAGAATCTCGGCGAGGTATTCAAGGGATCGGGCCTCGTTGCCTCCCCGATCGAGGAGCGCGCCCGTTACGTTTATGCCCTCAGCGAAGAATTGTCGCGCACCATTAGCGACATCGATGGCGTCCTTTCGGCGCGGGTGCACGTGGTTCTGCCGAAGAACGATCTTCTGCGGCAAGACGCCACCCCATCGTCGGCGTCGGTTTTCATCCGACATGGTTCGAACGCCAAGCTCTCGGCGCTGTTGCCTCAGATCAAGATGCTCGTCGCCAACAGCATCGAAGGGCTGTCTTACGACAAGGTGGCTGTGGTCTTTGTGCCGGTTGAGCGAGCGCCGCTTGAGCAGCCGGCGCAGTCGGCAGCCGCTTCGTCTCAATCAACAAGGCCGGCTTCAACGCCGTGGCTTGCGCTTGGGGTCGGGGGCGCAAGCGCCGCATTCGTCATTGCATCTTATCTGTTGCTTGGCGCGCGTCTTCGTCAGTTCGGTCAATCATCGCGCAAACTTACCATGTTCGGCAGGCGTTCGAATGTGACCGCTGTCCAGGCTGCTGGCAAAAAGATCACCTCCGATGCGACATAACCAGGACGCTCATGTCGTCATCGATATCACCCACCGAACCCAATCGTTCGATCACGCTGGCTTCAGAACGGCTGCGCGAGCTTATTGCCTCGATCCATCCGAGCCGTTTTGCCGCGTGTCTCGATCCGCTGCTGTCGCCCGCCACATTACTCCGACTGCAGCAGAGTTCCAGGTTGCAGCCAAGGCTGGCCGAGCTGCTGCTCGGCAGCGACGTGGATGTGAGCGGAGCTGGCTGGAACGACGACCTTCTGCTCGGGCATGATCCGCGTCGGGCTGCGCTGCTCGCCGGCGGTATCTGGCATGCTCATTCCGTCCTGAAGCTGGTTTCAAAGCGCGATCTTTCGATCTTGGTCGAGATGATCGGTGCCGAAGCGCATGCCTTCGCCATCCGGCATTTACCCAGTGCGGTTGCAACAGCACTCATTGCCGATCCGGAACACCTGTCGCGACAGATTGAACGCGATGGACATGCCTGTCTGGGCGCCTGGCTCGACCGGGCTCCAGCGATTGAGCGTATCCGCGTGCTTCTACGCTTGCCTCGTGGGACGGCCGCGGACAATCCGGCGGCTGAGCACCATCGTGCTTCAGGCCCGCTGCTTTCCTTGGTTGTGGCCCATTTGGGGACGGAGGCTGCCACGGTATGACAGTCGACTTCCCAGCATTGCCTGTGGCCCCACAGATCCGTCCGCTTGGGCCCCTGATCCCGGCAGCCGAGCTCGAGATCTGGCATGACGCCGTGCACGCGCGGGCCACTGCTGAGCGGCATCTGCAGCGTGTTCGCGGCTGGGGACGCAAAGCTTTTGAGCGGGAACGGGCGCGCGGCCATGCGGAGGGGGTAAAAACGGGCGCAGAGGAAATCGCACGCCTGATTGCGCAGGCTGCTTGCGAACTCGCGCAGCGAAAGGCCGTTCTGGAACAAGAATTGCCCGAGCTGGTCATCGAGATCGTGCGAGATTTGCTCGGCGCCTTTGATCCGGGCGAGATGCTGGTGCGCAGCGTTCGTCACGCGATTGAGCAAAAGTACAAGAACACGGAAGTCTGCCTTCACGTGTCCCCCCTGAAAGCCGATCTGCTTGCCAATGAATTCGCAGCCTACAACGGACAGGAGGGCCGGCCCAAGGTCAGGATCGAGCCGGATCCGGCGCTCACGGCGGACCAATGTGTCTTGTGGAGCGAGTTTGGCAATGTCGATCTCGGACTTGCCGCGCAGCTCCGTGCGCTTCGTGTGGGGTTTGGCTTGCCGTTGCAGGAAGGTGGACCGTGACCGCGCAACGATCGACCCATGGTGCTGCGGCTGAAGAAGAGGCTGTCCACGCCGCACTGTCTTCCCTGAGATCTTCCGCCAAGCATATCGACACGCGTGCCGTCCGCGGCCGGATCACGAAGGCTATCGGTACGCTGCTCCATGCCGTCTTGCCGGAAGCCCGGGTTGGGGAGCTATGCCTGCTGCAGGACCCCCGCAGCGGGTGGTCGCTCGAGGCGGAGGTGATCGGCTTGTTGCCGGACGGGGTGTTGCTCACACCGATCGGTGACATGGTCGGCTTGTCCAACCGTGCCGAGGTCGTCACGACTGGGCGAATGCAGGAAGTTCCGGTCGGCCCCGATTTGCTCGGCCGCGTGATCGACAGTTTCGGTCGTCCACTCGATGGTAAGGGGCCAATAAAGGCTGGCGAAGTGCGCCCGCTGCGCGGCAAGGCGCCCAACCCCATGAAACGGCGAGGTATCGAGCAGCCTTTCCCACTCGGCGTTCGTGTCCTGGATGGGCTTCTGACATGTGGTGAAGGCCAGCGGATCGGAATCTATGGGGACGCCGGTTGCGGCAAGTCGACGCTGATGTCGCAAATCGTCAAAGGCGCAGCCGCCGACGTCACGATTGTCGCGCTGATCGGCGAACGTGGCAGAGAGGTACGTGAATTCATCGAACGTCATCTTGGCGAGGCACTCCGCCGTTCGGTCGTCGTCGTGGAAACCTCCGACCGTTCGGCGATGGAGCGGGCACAATGCGCCCATATGGCGACGGCGCTGGCCGAATACTTTCGTGATCAGGGGCTGCGCGTCGTTCTGATGATGGATTCCTTGACGCGCTTTAGTCGTGCGATGCGCGAGATCGGCCTTGCCGCGGGAGAGCCTCCGACCCGGCGCGGATTTCCGCCCTCCGTCTTTGCTCTGCTGCCGGGTCTGTTGGAGCGGGCCGGCATGGGCGAGCAGGGCTCCATCACGGCCTTTTATACCGTGCTAGTCGAAGGTGACGGCACGGGCGATCCAATCGCCGAAGAATCGCGCGGCATTCTCGACGGACACATCATTCTTTCGCGTGCGCTGGCTTCGCGGGAGCATTTTCCGGCCATCGACGTGCTGTCGAGCCGAAGCCGCGTCATGGATGCGGTCGTGTCTGTGCCGCATCGCAAGGCGGCATCCTTCTTTCGTGATCTGCTCTCGCGCTACGCCGAGGCCGAGTTTTTGATCAAGGTCGGCGAATATAAGCAAGGCGCTGATCCGCTGACCGACCGGGCGATCGCCTCGATTGAGGAGTTGCGGACGTTCCTGCGTCAAGGCCAGGACGAGGCGTGCAAATTTGAGGAGACGATCGCATGGATGTCACGTTTGACCGCCTGAACACCGCTCATGCGTCGAAATTGCGGGCGGTGAAGGACATGAGGGAGCGAAGCGCCCTTCGTGAACTGTCCGACATGGAAGCCAAGCGCCGCATCGCAGGTGAAGCCGTCGAACAGGCTTCCGAGCAGCTTGCCAATACCGAAAGACACCGCGCAAGGGTCGAAGCCGAGCTTTATCGGGAGATGTTATCGGCCGATGCGATATCGGTCAGCGAGCTCGAGCGCCGCCATCATCTTATCATTGGGCGGCTCACAGAGGATATCGCGGCGGCGCAGCTACTTCTTGACAAGGCGCACACCGCTCAGGATCAGGCCGAGGCGGCGGTCCGTGAGGCGCGGACGCTATGGGCCAAACGTTCCGCTGCGTGCCACAAATGGCAAGAGATCGAGCGTAATGTTGAGCGCATCACCAATGCTCATGTTGAAGCCGCGGCGGAAATCGAAGCCGATGATGAGGTGTTGCTTCGCTACCGCAGAGGCGCCCCTTTCCAAGCGGGAGGCGAGCCGAGCTGATGGCCAATTCTCCTTTGCCGGTGTGCTGCGATGGGCAGGCGCCGCCTGCGACACAGAGGCTGGGTGGGCCCGTACCATTCAGGCCACAGCTGACCCTATCTCGTGCTGTGGTCTCTTGGCTCAATGAGATCGCAGCTTTCCGCGGACCTCTGCAAAGCCGTTTCGGCGATAAGCCGCTATCGCTGCGCATGGTCAGGCTTGTCTGGCAGGTCGAGCCACCTGAGACATCGATGCTTGACTGCGTCTTTGACGCAGGCGGCGAAACGCTCGTCCTGTCCTTGCCCAGGTCGTTTGCCGAAGCGCTGATTGCGACGGTGCAGAATGGCCTGACCTTACCTTCCGAGCCAACGCGTTCGCTGGTCCTTGAACTCGCGCTAGACCCGTTGCTCTCTTCTCTGGAGCAGCTGACGCAGCGGCATTTGCAGCTTCTCCGCACCGATGAAGCGGCGAAATCAGGTCCATTCCTTGAGTTCGATGTCGCCTATGGGCCGCTCACGAGCAAGGTTCGCCTGCTCCTATTCTCGTCTCTTGACGGTCTGGTTCCGCCAGCTTTCGGCGTCCTAGGTGAATTGCTTGGCCGATTGCCGCGACAGACGCCTAAGCTTCGCCCTGAACTCCCTGTGATCGTTGCAGGCGAGGTTGGCTCGCTCCGCATTACAATCGGCCTTGTTCGTCAAGCCCAGCAAGGCGATGCGCTGCTGCCGGACGCAATTTACCTTGCTCGTGGCCAGATCATCCTCACTGCCGGCACTTTGTGGGCCCCTGCGGAGGTTGCCGGCGACCGACTGGTCCTGCGGGGACCATTCCGCTCGCAATCTCACCCCTCGAAAAGTGGACACATGACGACACAATCCCAAGCCCAGCAGCCTCCCTCCGAGGCCGATATCGACAGCCTCGAGATCACACTCGTATTCGAATGCGGCCGCTGGCCGATGCCGATTGGAACCTTGCGGAGCATCAACGAAGGCCATGTGTTCGAACTCGGCCGGTCGCTTGACGGCCCAGTTGATATCCTTGCCAACGGGCAGCGCATCGGCCGTGGCGATATCGTGCGGGTCGGCGACGAACTTGCCGTCAGATTACGTGGCAGGTTGGCGGTCAATGACTGAGATTCAACCCAGCATCCTCGCGCTTCTGGCGATCACGGTCGGTCTTGGCCTGCTCGCCTTCGCCGTCGTGACGACGACCGCCTTCATAAAGGTCTCCGTTGTGCTTTTCCTGGTGCGCAACGCGCTCGGGACTCAATCGATACCGCCCAATATCGTCCTGTATGGGGCGGCACTGATCCTGACCGTCTTCATCAGCGCGCCGGTGTTTGAGCAGACCTACAACCGCCTGACGGATCCGCAACTCCGCTACCAAACATTTGATGACTGGGTAACAGCCGCCAAGGAGGGGCAGGAGCCGCTGCGCGCGCATTTGAAGAAGTTCACCAATGAAGAGCAGCGCCGGTTTTTCCTGTCATCGACCGAACATGTCTGGTCGGAGGAGATGCGCGGCAGCGCCACGGCTGATGATTTTGTGATTCTTGTGCCGTCGTTCTTGATCTCGGAGCTCAAGCGCGGCTTCGAAATCGGCTTTCTTCTTTATCTTCCCTTTATCACCATCGACCTGATCGTCACGACGATTTTGATGGCCATGGGCATGTCGATGGTGTCGCCGACAGTGATATCTGTTCCCTTCAAGCTCTTTTTGTTCGTTACCATTGATGGCTGGTCACGTCTCATGCACGGGCTGGTTTTGAGCTACACGACGCCGGGAGGTTGATAATGAACGAAGCCAGCATCCTCAAGTACCTGAGCGAATCGCTCGTGCTTTTCATGATCTGGGTTCTGCCGCCGCTCCTGGCAGCCCTGATCTCGGGATTGATCATCGGCCTCATCCAGGCGGCAACCCAGCTCCAAGATCAAACCTTACCCCTGACGGTGAAGCTTCTCGTCGTCGTCGCCGTACTCGCCGGGTTCTCTCCGGTCCTCAGCGCTCCGCTCATCGAGCAGGCCGAACGCATTTTCAGCGAGTTTCCTGCACTCACCGCAAGATACTAGCAGGGCTTGGATGGCCGGCCTGTCACCCACAGATGCGCATGCCCTCGTCGAGGGCGGAATCGAACTTATCGCAGCAACCGGCCTGAGCGCGGCCCGCGCCTTGGGCATCATGCTTGTGCTTCCCGTCTTCACCCGGCCGCGCATCAGTGGCCTGATCCGCGGAAGTCTGACGATCGCGATCGGGCTACCGTGTCTGGCGCAGATCAAGCTGGGACTGGAGGCGCTAGATCCGAACACGCGTATGGTCAGCGTAACCATGCTCGGTTTGAAGGAGGTGTTCGTCGGCCTTCTGCTCGGTATCCTGCTCAGCATTCCCCTATGGAGCATCCAGGCAGTCGGCGACATCATCGATACGCAACGAGGAATCTCCAGCCAGGTCGCAGCAGAAGATCCTGCGACGCACAGCCAAGCGTCGGGGACCGGGCTTTTTCTCGGCGTCACTGCGGTCACGATCTTCGTTCTGGTCGGCGGCCTGCAGACCATGGTGAGCAGCCTTTATGGCAGCTATCTGATCTGGCCCGTGCATCAGTTCCTGCCTGCGGTGACGGCACTGGGAGCAATGGAATGCCTCGCTCTTCTCGATCATATCATGCTGACGACGCTATTGGTCGCCGGGCCGGTGCTGGCCCTGCTGCTGCTGATCGACGTGTCGGTCATGATGCTCGGCCGCTTTGCATCGCAACTCAAGCTGAACGATCTTTCGCCCACGATCAAGAATGTTGCCTTCGGTGTCATCATGGTCAGCTATACCGTCTACCTCCTCGAATACGCAGGAGCTGAAATCCTCACGCCGAACAACGTGCTCGAGTCCTTCAAGAAGCTCTTGAAATGAGCGGCACGAGCGAGGAGAAGAAGCTTCCCCCGACCCCCAAGAAGCTGCGCGATGCGCGCAAGAAAGGGCAGAGCGCGCGCAGCTCCGATCTGGTGAGCGGGGTCAGCGCGTGCGCCGGCTTTTCCTGTCTGTGGTGGAGAGCGGGTGCGATCGAAGACAAGTGGCATGAAACGGTCCAGCTGATCGACAAACTGCAGGAGCAGCCCTTCACGAGCGCGGTTCCGCAGGCGCTCAACGGGTTGCTGGAACTTTCGATGGCAACGGTCGGGCCTTTGCTCGCGGCTGCCGTCGCAGCAGCCCTTCTGGCCAATGTCGTGGCCAATGGCGGTTTCATGTTTGCGTTGGAGCCGCTCAAACCGAAGCTTGAGAAACTGGATCCGATCAAAGGCTTGACGCGGCTTGCATCCAAACGTTCGGCCGTCGAGCTTGGCAAGACGCTGGTTAAGGTGGTGCTCCTCGGGACGTGCTTTTTCCTTACCGTGACCGCAAGCTGGAAGGCACTGGTGTATTTGCCGGTCTGTGGCATGGGCTGCCTCGGAATAGTCTTCACAGAGGTCAAGCTGCTGGCCGGGATTGCTGCCGGGGCGTTCCTCGTCGGCGGGTTGGCCGACCTTCTGATCCAGCGCTGGTTGTTCATGCAGGAGCTGCGCATGACCGAAACCGAGGCTAAGCGCGAGAACAAGGAGCAGCAAGGCAATCCGCAGGTGAAGAGTGAACGCAGGCGTCTGCGCCAAGTGTCGGCGAACGAGGCTCCGCTTGGCGTCAATCGCGCCAACTTGATACTAAGGGGGTCCGCAGCCTTGATTGGGCTGCGCTATGTTCGCGGCGAAACCGGCGTGCCGGTTCTGGTCTGTCGGGGTGAGGGCGAAGCTGCTTCCAAGTTGCTAGGCGAGGCGCGCGCGCTGCGCCTCAAGATAGTGGATGACGACGTCCTGACACATCAGCTGCTCGGCAAAGCAAGACTCGGCAACCCGGTTCCGTCGCAATATTTCGAGTCGGTCGCAAAAGCCCTTTACGCTGCCGGGCTGGTCTAGAGCGGTTTCCAGCGAGGTGGACGCCGGTTCGCGCGAAGGAAATGCGTCAAACAAGAATCTACAGCTCCGTTCCGATTCAATCGGAACGGAAAAGTCTCTAGACTAGACGGCTTTCGAGCGAAGTTGTGTAGTCGACCGTTAAGAAGCCGGATTGAGCTGAGCTGGACAGTTGAGCGTGCGCCAGAGCGAGACCAACAACAGGCGCAAAAGTTCTCTGAACCAGGCGAGGATGCGACGGAGGTTGTGTCCGACGGCGGAGAGAACGACGTTGGCGGCATCGCCGGCGCGGCCCTTGAGGTAGCACCGGCCGAGGTGTCCTTCGGCTTTGAGGTGTCCGATGATGGGCTCAATGGCGGAGCGGCGGCGCAGCTCACGCTTGATGGCGCCGAAAACACCGCGCTTCTGGCCGGAGATGAAGACGCGGCGGGGATTTTGCGCGTCGTGGCCGCGGTAGCCCTTGTCGACGTAGGCCCGCTCGATCGCACAGCCGGTGAGTGTCTCGGTGCGGTCCATAACATCCCGCAACGTGTGACCGTCGTAAGGGTTGTCGGGCAGCGACCTGGCATGCAGCACGAACAGGCCACCGGGGGCGCGGCGATTGTTGGTGACGATGGAGGCCTTTACGCCGAACTCATAAGGTGCGGCGGCCTTGCCCTTGCCGATGCACTCCACCTCCGGGGCATGGAAAGAATAAAGCTTGAAACCGCGCTGGCGCTGCTGCTGCGAGCGGATCTGCGAGGCCCGGCCAAGCGGGAGGGCGAACGCCTCCTCCAGCGTCGCCTCGCCCTCGATCTTGCGGCGGATGTCGCGGATGATCCGCCCCAGCCGGCTGCGCAGGATACGCAGCTGCCGCTGATGCCGGTTGAACTGTTTGGCATGAGCGTAACGGCCCGCCATCATCGCCGCGCTTTTGGCCACGCGACAATAGGATTGCCGCAGCTTGACCCCGTGCTTCCTCGCCAGGCGGTTCAGCCCCCGGATCGCTGCATGCAGCAGTTTGGCGTCGGTCGGGAAGCTGATGGCCTTTGGTTGCACTGTGGTGTCGACCGTGACCCGCTTGAGGTCCTGGCTGCGTAACGCACCGGTCTCGTGCGCCACCCGAAGGCTCTCGGCCAACAACTGCTCCAGCTTGTCGCCGAGCCGCTTGCGCCAATGGCTCAGGTCCGAGCGCTCGTGCGGGAAAACGTGCCGGAAAAACTCTTCGCCGGTGAAGAACTGGAAGTACGGATCGTGCACCCAGCGCTCGCACACCCCCTCATCGGACAGCCCGTAAATGTGCTTGAGCAACAGCAGCCCGATCATGAAGCGGGTCTCGATCCCCGGCCTGCCGTTCTCGCTGTAGAGCGGGGCGATCTCGCCGTCGATCCAGTCCCAGTCGATCTTGCCGGCAAGCAGAACGAGCTCGTGCTTCATGTTGATGATCTGGTCCAGCCGTGCCCGGAACAGATCGTTCGATCCCGTCGTCTTGTGCTTCTTCGGCCGCATCATCCCTCCGGTGCACCACAGAAGCACGGTTCACAGCGGAGAGGAATCCACAAAACGAATTTGCAAGGTTTGCGGCCATCAAGCCTCAAATTCCTGCAATCTCAAACGCCGTCAAATCCCAAAAACAGACTCCCGCTCAATCGCTTACAGGCTTGTTCACAGGCGACTGTGTACCGGTTCGCGGAAGAAAGCGCGCCAGAACAAAAATCCGACCTGCGATTCAATCGGCACGGGAAATCGCTAGATCATTTTGATCAGGCGGCGGCGATGCAACGCCCATCACCGAGGAGGCTGTACGTCCCTCGTTGCCGCCGCGGGAGCTTCCGACGCGGCCCCATTGCTCTGTCCACCTTCTCCGTTGCTCTTGTTGCCCGGGCCAAACGTGCCATAGCTGGCAACCGGAATGGCGGCGCGATCGCCATTACTCGTCATGACCGAGCGATTGTCCAGTAAGTCGAGCGGATCGTTGACCATGACTGCCAGATTGCTTCTGGTCGAGCAGCCAAGCGTCGGGTCGAACGAATTATCGTTGACCGCAGGCCCGACGATGGAAAGCGACGGACAGACAGGAGGCTGGGCTTCAAATGTGATCGCCTCGATCCTTACCCCGAAACGGGAGGGCAGATCGAGAGGTGAGGCGGACAGGCGAATATTATAGGGGGCAACGCCCATGGCACGGGCCTCGTGGGCCACCTGTGCAATGAGCCGGGGCGTGCCGGTGACATCGACATGGAGTGCGTCCCGCCGGCCGCCACTTGCACTCGCAATGAAACTCCGCAGCCGGTGCCTTTCGGAGCCACGAAGGCTCTGTAGGAACAAAACACTGTTCTTCTGCTCCACTTGGATCGCCTGTTCAGCCGGCCCGGGACGGATCGAAGCACTGTTTGCGCATCCGCTCAATGTTGCCGCAACAACGATCAAATGGCACAAATGTCGCAACGTCATTTGACGATCCTCATTCGATGATAAATCCAGCGCTGCCGGTCAATCCTGGTGCGCTCGTGCGGGGCGCATCGCGGTCTTTTGGCGGCCGCGCCAGCGTGTTCGTCAAGATGCGGCCCGTGTCTGAGGGCGGTGCTATGCGGTCGGTCGGTGCACTCATCCGGGTCGGGTTCGATCCGGGCCGGACGATGTAAGGCGTGACAATAATAACCAGCTCGGTCTCGCGCTTTTGAAACGATGAGGAGCGAAACAGCGCGCCAAGGATCGGCACGTCGCCGAGCCAGGGAAACTCGCCAATGTCGTTGTTGAAGTTGCGCCTGATCAGTCCGCCGATGGCAAAGCTCTGACCGCTGGCGAGTTCGACCACGGTGCTAGCTCGTCGCGTCGAAAGCGCAGGGACTTCCATGCCATTGATCTTGACTTGGCCTTCGCTCGACAGTTCGCTGACTTCGGGCTTCACACGGACATTGATCTGATTATTGTTGAGCACTGTCGGGACGAATTCGAGGCTCACGCCGAACTGGCGGAATTGGACCGACACCTGCCGATTATCCTGCATCACAGGAATGGGGAATTCGCCGCCGGCCAGGAAACTCGCAGACTCGCCGGACATCGCCGTCAGATTCGGCTCAGCCAGGATCGAGGCGAGGTGCTCGCTGGCGAGCGCGTCGAGAACAGCGCTCAGATTGGTATTGCCCGCGCTGAATCCGATACCGATCGTGCCGCCGCCGTTCGCCGCGGCGGATCCGCCATCCTTGCCGCTGATAAGGAAAGCGCCGTTTGGGCTGGAGGCCGTGAAGTGGATATTGAGATCCTTGACGGCACTGCGGGACACTTCTGCGACCCGTACGCTGAGATTCACCTGCAGCGAGCCGGCCACCTGGATCTTGTTGACGACGAGCGCACCCGCCCCGAGAAACTGCTCGGTGACCTTCTTGGCTATCTCGACGACCTCGGCATTGGGCGCGGTACCGCTTAAGATCGCTCCGCGCGGGGTATAGCTAACCTGGATCGGATAGTCGCCGACCTCAGCTTTCAGCGCGGCGCGCAGATCCTCGATCGGCTGTGTGACGACAACGCGCAGCTCGGCGAGAGCTTCTCCGTTCTCATTGAGGGCGAACAGGCTGGTGCGTCCTGATTTCTTGCCAAACACGAAGATTGTCGTATTTGACGGCGCCTGATAATCCGCAATCGTCGGGTCGGCAACAAAGATGCTCGCCGCCGCAGCGGTCAGATGGATCGTCTTGCCCTGTGAGGAAATCAGGTTCAGCGTGCCGGAGGTGCTGCCGGGCGCGCTATGCGGCGGTTCTGCTTTGCCATCCCGCTTGGCTTGGGCTGCCGCAGCAAGCGGAAATAGCAGAGCAAGTCCGCACAGGACGTAGCAGAGGCGATGCAAAACGGCAGAGCGCGTCGCCCCAGCTACCATCGACGGCTCATCAGCGCGCGCAGCATTGTTATCGAAATTCAAGGGGTTATTGCTTTCAAGTTGAATCGGCTAAGCAGCCGACGCTGCGCCAATGAGTTCAAGGGTGTAACCGACGCCGCGCGCCGTCTTGATCCTGAGCGTCGCACCCGACTGGCTCAAATGCGTACGCAAGCGATAGATGCCGACTTCCAGCGCATTGGTCGAGACCTCGTCGTCGAACGCATAAAGGCTATCCTCCAGAGATGCGCGTGGCACGGTACGACCGGCACGGTTGAGCAAATGTTCGAGAATGCACACTTCGCGGCGGGCAATCCTCAGTATCCGACCGCCGACCGCGACTTGCCTCGCGATCGGATCGAAATGCAGATTGCCGAATGTCACGACCGGCGCCGTCATTTGCGTTGACCGCCGCAGAATGGCTCGCATGCGCGCGATGAGTTCTTCGGTCGACACGGGTTTGGGGAGGAAGTCGTCCGCACCCGCGTTAAAGATCGCAATCCGCCGCCCGAGGTCGTTGAGGCTGCTCATCATGATGGCCGGCATTGAATAACCCTCGCGCCGGAGCTGCTTCAGCCAGTCCAAGCCGTCTCCATCGGGCAAAACCAATTCGAGCAAAAGAATGTGGTAGTTCGCGCAATCCAGCGCGGCCGACGCCTCGTCCAGTGTGCGTGTCACGTCAACGGCAAACCCGCAATCGGGAAGTGCGTCCTTCACAGCACGGGCAAAGTCCGCATGATGATCAACCAGGAGAATTCGCATTTCATCGCCTCTCGTCCATCCGCGCCAAGACTTTAGGCGCGTCACGGTTGACCAAGAGGTTCGATGAAGCTGACCGGCGCCCGCTTCGACATGAGCGGCAATGTCCGGCGGCGAGGAAGCAGAGCATGGTGACGGGCTATCAATCCCGGTGAATTCCTTGTCACCGGGTTGGAAAGCGCGATGGACCGCCAGGGGCTGCATGCGCCGTCGTCGATGCCGAGCAGACCCCTTGGACCGGGAAGACTTTCGAAATCATTCACGAGGGCGAAAGCCGTCGCAGCAGTTTGACGCATCTGCGCGTCAATCGCGTCCGTGTTTGCACCTACTGCACAGCAGCCTTCGATCTTTATAGCGCTGGACCTCGCAATCGACATCGACACCCAAGCGCAGGAGCGAGCGGATGGAGTCGTGGTTGAATAGTCTAGTGAAATCGGCATTGGGAACTCCCCACTTTTCCCCAGTCCCGCGGTCAGTACTTGCTGTGCTGTCGAACCATGGTGTCGCGACAAGGCAAGCTGTTCCGCGTGAAGACAGTTTCACGCTACGCGTCCGGGCGATGTCTCCAGAGCTGCGTTGCGCGACGAATGAACGATGATGCGCCTCCGGGCTACTGAAAAAGCCTTTCCCAAGCCGGTGATAGACGCGCAGGACGCCGACGCTCCCAACTCTCGGTCGGGTCCGATGGGCGATCCCCTCGAAAGTAGCGAACGAGAGACGGAGGGGACTGCCGCATTTCTGGGCGATGGCCCATCTGGCTGATATTGCTATGCCAGTTGCATCGCTTCACTTGCGATGATCGACTGCAAAGTAATCCAAGCGGAAATTTGAGGCTGCGTGGTGCGCGGTCAGGCCAAGGCAAATGGAATCCGAGTTCTACTCGGCCGCTAAATGCTGCTCGGGCCGCAACAGGGGTGGCGCCGGCTTCTCTGTCCTGCACATAGACGTTACGGAGAACACGTCGTCCACAGCAGTGATCGACCCACGTGATGGGGCGGAGCGGAGCGTCGTAAAGTTTGAAAGACATTCGCAATTCTTGCTACCTGTCAGGAAGTTTTCGCGCGCGGGTTCGGTGTCGCGAAGCTGTCGGAAATCCTACAATCTGACGTCAGGTGAGGATCAAGTGTCTTTAATTACGAGTACCCTCCATCTTGTGCGCGTCTTGACTCGGTCGCGACACAGTTTGAACACTGTCATAGCCTCGTGGGTCGCTGTCGCTCTTGTGTTCTCGAAGGTTGTGAGCATTTCGCCTCTCCAAATTCTGCGAGGTGCAGCTTCAGCTGTTGCGATAGCGTGAGCTAGTTGTTCCCGCTGCGCGTTAGGGCAAGCCATAGCGCGCGCGAGCATGAGATTGCCCTGGTTGCCTCAAACGTGGCGATTGGCAGGCGGACTATGGCCGGCCGAGGTGGACTGATCTGACGCATAGCGCTTAACGTCGCGGGTGCAGACGCGCGGTTGCCAAATCGAATTGACTGGCAAAGGATTGAAGAGAGGGTCGACTGTCACACCACGTTCCTGAATGCTGCTCCAAAACTGCGGCCGACTATGGGGGCTTCGGGCGGGATCGGAAAAATCAATTGTTTTGATGGAACGCATTCAAGCGGCGGATAGGCGCGGCGCTCGCCGCCGCTTGCCTTCCATAGGTGATGCAGCTTTTAGCGCGCTGGCCATGCGGTCGCGTCCACCGATATTCCGGCTGAACGCGCCTCCTGCGTCACGCCAAGCCAGCCACTGGGTAGAGGCGCGGCTTTCACCGGCTCACGCCGCGAGCTCAGTGAGAAATGTGATCCCGGCGAGTTGGATCGATGTCAGCCGTGAGTACCGCCAGAGAATTAGTTGTAAGAGCGAGTTGAATGGGCTCCAGGCGTCGAGTTCGCTCGCAGCAGGACGGGGCCGATTGAACCGCTTGATAGCTCGATGCGCGGGCTGCCCAAGTTATTGTTCGTAAAGCCTGTCAGCGTTCTCCAACTCGTCCTTAAGCGGAGTGCCTTTGTGATTGAACATAAGCACACCGCTGCAGCGCGGAGCTCAGCAAATGCATTAATCAGCGCCATCGCGCTTGTACGGATTTGCCTCGCTGTCCGTCCGGTAATCGTCGAGGTTGCCGCCTAGAAACAATCGTTCGGTCTCTCGGGTTGGTGTTCTGCCCAGCGAGCACATCAGATCCACGTCCGCATCGATGTTGTCCTGGTCCTCAACGTTCATTCCAAGCCCGATACTGCTCAGCACGTCGTCGGGCGTCCAGACCGCGGACTTCGGGACGGTGTAGGTGTGCAGCGTGTTCGCATTGTTGGCGATCGCTCTCGCCCAGTGGTCGCGCGAAACAACCAGTTTTGAGGGATCCTCAACCAGCGACACAAAAGGAGATGCTGCTGTCTTGCCGCGCATATGCCATCCGGCCTGACGCGCCCGGTCCATAGTATATCGCTCCAGAGGATCTCCAACAGAAGAATGATCCCGAGCCGTGTTACGGATATGCGAGATTGCTCTCGTGTTTTCTTCCGTGCGCGGCTTGCAATCGTTGTCCTGAGTCTGAAAGCGCCGCAGTGTGACATATGACGACCCTGCTACGTCGTCGAATACGAGGTTCCGATCGACGGGAACTGCGGTCGCCGGCGACCAACGTGCTGATTGATGCGTGGCGAGGTCGATCTCGTTTCTGAGCGCTTCAAGCGTGGCGCCTGTCAGCGTCGCGGCAAGTTGAGCGCGCGCGCTGACAAATGATGTGGCTGGATAGGGGCCGGTTTCCGGGGGGCTCTCGCTCGGCGCGGTCGAGGACGTAGCAGTCGTATTATTTGCCGCCAAGGAGGCAGGGTAGACCGAGTTCAATTCATCTGGATCCAAATCATCTAGCTGCTGCTCAAAGCTTGCCTGATCGTCTGAGCTGTGTGCCGGTGTGCTGGTTTGTGCGCTTAGCTCGTCTGGCTGCCGGCCCGTCCGATGTGGCTGCCGCAGCACGTCCTGAAGCTCAAAGGGAGCGTCTGCAGCATTCCGTGGATCAATATTCATTTCTCTCTCCCCTCGAGTGCCGGCTATTAGTGTAGACTGTTGCAGGTGCAGCTTTCGAGAAGCTGACGGACCAGGCGGTGAGCCAGTGTCGGTTTGACGGTCACCGGCTGAATTCAGTTCAGTGAGGCGAGCGCTGAGCCAGGTGGAAGCGACGCTAATCGACGGATCACAAATCAGCGCTGCTTTGTGCGGTTTGCCATTTGTGACGAGGTCGAAATTGGGCCTTGAAGAGCTTTTTCATTCGCGACGCCAGATTCGCTTCCTTGTTGTCTGTCGTCTGAGTGGCAGGGAGCCCCAGGTATCAACGTGGACAAGCCGGCAGATGTGGCTGGTCCAAATGCTCGTTGGAAATCGTCCGTTACGCGCGTGGAACCGCATCGTCGCGATCGTTCGTCTCCATTGGATCAGCGTGACCGCTTGCCGTTTGTGGTTTCCGAGCGGCTGCTACTTGATCAAATCGTTCCAGCGATGTCGCACTTTAACAAACCTGACCTACGAGGTTGTGAGGTAGGGATAGCCGCCTCAACCACTTGCGCCTGGTTGCGACAGGTTGTTTTTCTCGCAGGCGCGCGTGCGCTTGATGTCTGGTTTCCACCAAACAGTTTGCGAGCACGGCATCTTGCCACGTGTGATCTGTGGTACTTATCGAGGGAGAAAAGCATATGAAGTCTATTGGCAAAGGGCTGGCGATCCTGCTGTCTTTGCTTTCGGCCATGAGTGTGAGCACGATGGCGAGAGCCGATGAGCCCTCGCCGAAATACACTGAGGTGCTCAATGCCCTGCAGGCCGGCAAGAACGTGAAGCTCATCCTGGACATGAGCCGCTGTGCTGCCGCGGAGGGTGGCAAGCCAGCTTCGGCGACACAGGCCGGCCTGGTCATCAATGCATTCAGGGTGACCCCGCAGAACGGCATCAGCTTCGCCAATGCGCACCAAACGGTGGACAGCTCCGGACATGCGGTGACCGAATACATTCGTCATAGCCTCAGCCGCGAAGGTAAGCTCACGGTGCGGGCCTCAAAGCTTGTCGTCGGGACCACCGAACTCGTGAACCAGGGCGAATTCATCTGTGAACTGCCGGATGGCGCAAAGTTCATCTGGTAAACGAAAGAACACAGGGACGGGGATGCGCTTGGAGACCTCGATCCTTTAACCGTGCAGGCATCTTCGCAAGCCACGACACGAATAATATCGATCATGAGAGACGGCCAGATTGTTTCTGGCCGTCTTTTCCGCAACGCTCATCGAGTTGCTCGAGCTTGTTGTAGTCGCTCAAGATACCGAGCGAATACCCGCCACGACAGCGGGGTCCCGGTCCTGAAGATAGCGAGATCGGAGCGAGCGGAGAAACGCTGTTCCGGCGTTGGCCGTTTGATGGCTCGTGGCCTTTTCTTCGCAGCTATTCGTGCGAAAATGCTCCCGGATGAACCACGTCAAGGAAAACCTGGCTGCACTGCACCTCCGAGCAGGAGTTGGCCCGCACGCTGAAATGTCCCCTCGTTCAAAGCCGCATGCTGAGCAACCACGAAGCTGTCGCACATCGCGCGCGCCAGATTGCTCGTCGTGTACAGCGAGTCAGTGCCGGCGAGACGGCTCGCGATCTTACAGACCTCGGCGCTTTGGAGCGCGGCGTTAGTCGCGGCGAGCCGCATCAGCGTCGCCGTATTCGGATTTACCGCGCCGTTGAGCGCCTCGTTCCACAGCTCCTCGGTAGCATCATAGAAGAAGGACCGCGCGGAACGCAGCATAGCCTCGGCTCTGGCCGCTTCCAGTTGGATGTAGCCCCGCTCTCCCATCACAGGCGCTCCGGTGATCGAGGCGCGGTTCCTGCTCATAGCGATCACCTCGTTCAGTGCGGAGCGCGCAATACCGACGCCAACGATCGCATGCGCCTGGGCGGCGAACGTCACTGATGGATAACGGTAGATTGGCCGGTCGATTGTCGGCGAGCCGCCGCGGATCAGGGTCCATTCCTCCGGCACGACGACATCTTCGATAACTAAGTCATGGCTGCCGGTTCCCTGCAGCCCAATGACGTCCCAATTGGGGCGGATAGTTACCTTTTCGGCCGGCACTACGGCTACACGCGGAAGATCGCCGATAGGGTCGTCTTCCACCCTGATGCCGACGCCAATCAAAGCCGCCCCGGGCGAGCCGCTGGCAAATGGCCACACGCCGTTCACGACAAATCCGCCGGCACTGCGTCTGGCGGACTGTAGCGGAAAAAGCGCAGCCGCGTACACCACATCGGGTCCATTCGCGTAGACTTTGGCGAGCGTTTCATCCGGAAGAGCAGCGAGATTGCAAGCCCCATCACCGAAGCTGGCGACCCAACCGGCCGAGCCATCTGCCTCGGAAATGCGCTCGATCAGCTGACAAAACGCGGCCGGCGTTTGCTCCTCGCCGCCGAAACGCTTGGCGACCATAGCTCGATAGACGCCAACTCGTTTAAAGCCATCGATTATGTCGCCTGGAATTTGTTGCGCGACCGCGAACGTGTTTCGACGGCTTCGGATCTCGGCGAGCAACGAGGAGAGGTTATCCCTGCTGACAGGCTCGACGTCGGCTTCTGACGGGATCATCTCTGGAGAAGCGTTCATAAATTCTCCTTGGTGCCTATACGGATGCTACTGCGCGCCATTGACGAAGAGTGGATACACTGGCGCATCGCAATGCGGCGGATTCGTCTTGAGGGCGCAATCATTGCACCATATGAGAATCGCAGTGCGAGATTGCACTTCTGCAGGTGACCGCAGCGCATGATCTGTCTGGTCCTCTCGAATCAGGAGCCGTCACCTTCGTGGCCAGGCTCACGGCCGATCAAGCCCGCGAACTCCTGCTGGCGGCCCAGCCGAGTGGCACGCATCTGCCATCTCCTCAGCAATCGGCGTGCCAATGAGATATCATCCGGCACCTTTGCTGAAGACGCGGAGACTACGTGATATGCGCTGAGCTTCCCGGCTCGATGTCCGACTTCTGGCATAGAACGTCGTCAAACGAACACGACAGGCGCAGCAGGACGAAAATTGGCTTCGACGGCGGCCCGTTCAAGATTCGACCGCTCGGAGGCCCAAGTGATCGGACATGACAAGCTGTCATTGCTTTTCGATTAAAATTCCGCAGCGGTATAGGCCAAAGCGATCGTCGATGGTATCTGTCCCGGATCACTAGCGACTGGGGGCTAAAATCTCTTTGGCTGTCCATGGCCAATTAACTAACCAACTGATTTCGTCGACATGGGTCAACGTCGGCTCAACACCCGGACGCATCTGACCCGTTATACCTGCATGCCGCAGGCCAATTGCCTGTGAGTCGTTTAACAATCGTTATCTGCCGGTCCTCTACCCTAAACCCGGGAATCGACATGTTAGGTCTATGCGCAGCGCCCGTTCTTCGCTGTGCTCGATCTCGAAAAATTGCGCGTTGCGGGGTCACCGGCAAGCAGGAGATCTCGATCTCTCCTTGCCGTGGAGGTACTGCGACAGGGAGACGTGTTGTTCGAGATCGAGCTCCTCATAAATGTTATAGCGCCGGGGGGCGCATTTCAGGTTCGACAGATGTGGACCCGGCCTCCAATCGAGACCTTTAATGCGAGCAACCGCCAAGCTGTTCCTGCAAAGACATTCAACCTAGCGTCAGAACCGTGAAAGTTAGCTGCCGAATGCGATGCACAAGGCGATTGAAATCGTTCAGCTTGAGCAGCTGTCCGAGGCGTCGAGCACCTCGTTCAGCCAAATTGTGGCCGATGAAAGAGAAGAACGCGGCCTCTGGGTAGGCTTTCGGCCGTGTAGGGCTGACCGTGGATTAAAAATCGTGTCATTGGGACATACTCGCTCGGCAGAAGACCCAGATTTTGGAGCGTGTCGATTACGGCAGGCGAAGCCTCTTGGGGGCCGTGCCTCCAATCGCGGGGGAACAACTCTCCGATTTCAGGCACTTGCCGTAGCGGCTGATGGCCCGACGCCTGCGCCGCAGACGGCGTTGGAGGGTTTGCCGCCGCCTTTCGCAATTCGAGCGACGCGGGCGGATCGAACCCGGGTAAAAGGGCGCCGTACGTATGCGCGACACCGGTCGGTGCCAAAAGCGCAGTGTCACCCGGTAAAGCGAACTTGGGGTGATGAATGAGTTGAACGTCGTCAGGTCCTTTCGGTCCCAACACAGCCGTGTAGCGCTCGCCGCTAATCTCATAGTTCATGATCGGATGTTCCGCATTAGGCAAGAAGTCCCACTTGCCCAGCGTAGATAGCATCATGTCGGGCGCCAGCTGGGTGCCATGGGAAAAGTCCTTGGGCACTGCGAATGAAACGTCGAAGGTGTCACCGGCAGCGGGAGACCGAAGATGGATAAGCTGAACATCATTGCGCCCTCCCGGTCCTAACACGGCCGTATAGCGCTCACCGGCAATGTCGTAGGTCTTTACCCGCTCTGCCGCGTCGGGCAACAGACCCCAGTGGCCAAGTTTGGTGAGCATCATATCCGGCGCGGACTGATTGCCGTGGGAGAAGTTGTCTGGAACGGCCCAGGAAGTATCAAAGCTTTCGCTGCCTGGGGGAGACCTCGTGGCGAGGGCAGCGCCGCCTTGGTCCATCATCCCTGCAAGGTACTCTTCAGAGGCAGGATTCTGCGGCCGCGAGCTCGGCTGTGAGGGGAGGACATCGGAAAACTCCTTCCCACGGACACTTTGCATCGGTGGGTGGTCAGGCGAGCCTACTTCCCGCCAAAACTCCGGTACAACAAGACGGTCCGCGGTCATGGAGCCCTCCCGATCCGCGGCATCGAAAAGATCTTCCTGGGCGAAGCTTTGCATAGGCGAGGCGACGACTGAACTTGGCGGCGGCCACAGTTCAGGGGCATCGAAAGTTGTGCCTGCCGGCGCGTCCTCTCGATTCACGGCATGGAAAAGCTCATTCTCGTCGACACTTTGCGGGTTAGAGTGGCCGGCGGAGCTCATTGTCGGCCAAAACGCCGATGCATCGTAGGGCATGGCTGGCAGCAGGCTCTCGCGAGCTGCGGCATCGAAAAGCTCTTCCTGAGCGAAACTTTGCACGGGCGAGGAAGCGGCATCGCGCGTTCCCTGCCAAAGCAGCGATGCATCGAAGCTGGAAGGCGTAAGCTCCCCGCTCCGCTCCGCGGCATCGAAAAGCATGTCCTGGGCTACACTTTGGATGGGAGAATAAGTGGCTAAACCCATTTCATGCCAATCCTGCGGAGCATTGAAACCGTCAGCCGCCAATGCGCTCCGATCCGCAGCGTTCCCAAAAGGTTGCCCCTCGAGAACCTGCAGCGGTGAATGGGCGGCTGGCTGTGTCGGCAGGCGCGAGCTGGCTGCCTGTCCTCCCAAATTGTTCGGCCCGATGATCGCGCGATAATTGCGGAGCCCGTTCAAGGCGCAGACAAATCTATCGTCACCCCGAAACAATGCGTTGGCATGACCGAGCAGCGCTTCGTCGCTGAGCTTAGCCATTGACAGGGGGCGCAGTGCTGCCGCTAGCTTCCGGAGACTGCTAGCATAATTTCCGGCCGTTTTCGCGTCGATTGCTCGACCGAAGCCTGCCTCAGCGGCCTCCCTGATGAGCCGTTCATCTTCCTTGGAAGGACGGTAATGTGTTGCGGTAGCGATGGCGTCAGGATCGCGGTAGCGGCTGACCATAAACAATGCTGGAGCGATGATTTTGTCCGTTGGCAGCAGCTTCTTGGCGTAAGCGAGCAACGTATCGTCATTGAGCTCAGCAATCGATTTACCTGACTGCTTCAGCAACTCGGCCAATTTGCGAAGTCGGCGATCATAAATGCTCACGGTGGTAGAACCCGGCGGTGGCCCTCGCTCGAGAGCAGCGCTGGACGCTGCCTGGATCAGGCGATCGTCTTCGTCAGAGACATTATAAAGCTCTCGGTGTGGATATATAGGGCCAGCCTGACCCGCTTCTCCCAAGTGCTGCTCAAATTCGGCTTGCTGCCGTTGCGGTTGCTCCACCGTTGCTTCGGACGCAGCGGGTCCGGTATCGGCTGGGTTGATATTGTTGAATCGGTCCATGCTCTCGTCTGCTGGTGTCGCCCTCGTGTTCTCTCGCTAGTACCCTCAGCTTTCCAAAACCTGACGTGGGCTCGCCAAATGTAGGAATCAATGGGAGTCTGCAAATGCCTTCTCCGAGGTGCTGCTGCGTGGTCGTGCCCTCAAGATAAAGTTGGCGACAAAGAGGGGAGGAGCACGGCAATTGGCCAACGCACTTGCCTCCTAGAAGAGCAAGTGCACAATGTTGGAGTTGATTTCTATTGCCGCCAGCCACGATGTGTAGGTCGAGATCATTCATGATGATGGACAGAACGAGTTCGTCGGATGCACGGCAATCCCAAATCGCACGGCTTGTGGGAACTGACGGCACCCGCGCCGCCGAATACGGGTCCTCTTGTAGGCGATGCGAGAGCTGATGTCGCCGTGATCGGCGGTGGATACACCGGTCTCTCTGCAGCCATTCACCTCGCGAAGGCTGGCGCGCGCGCCGTCGTGCTGGAGGCATACGAAATTGGGTTCGGTGGTTCTGGGCGCAACGTTGGGCTCGTCAATGCGGGCATGGGGGTCATGCCCGACACGACTCTCGGGTACGCTTGGCCCTTCCGTTTGGCGAACGGCTCATCGAATTGCTAGGTGGAGCACCGCAAGAGGTTTTTGAACTGATCGAGAGAGATGTGGTCGACTGCGAAGTTGAGCGCGCGGGGACCCTGCATTGCGCGGTCGGCCATAGGGGCTTGCAGGAAATCCAGATACGTGCCGAGCAGTGGCAAAAGCGCGGTGCTCCGGTCGTCGTGCTTAACGCGGAGGAGACCCGCAGAAAGATTGGCGGAGGCAACTATACTGGCGCGATGCTAGACAAGCGCGCCGGTACAATACAGCCGCTGGCCTATGCGCGGGGTTTGGCGCGCCTTGCGCTTGCAGCGGGCGCGAGGATATTCACTCGGACTGAGATTCTCACAGTCAGCGACATGGGTTTGTGCTGGAGGTCGGCACGGCAATGGGATCCGTACGTGCTGAGTGGGTGGTGGGTGGTCGTCGCCACCGACGCTTACGGAAACAGACCTCGGTCGCAGGTCCGTCTTCCTTACCTCAATTTGGCCACGCGGCCGTTGTCAGATCGTCTCAGGACCTCAATCTTGCCCGAACGGCAGGGAGCATGGGACACCAGCGCGGTCCTTTCCTCGTTTCGCTTCGATCGGTCGGGCCGTCTGGTGTTCGGCAGCGTTGGCGCTTTACAGGATATCGGTGCCTTGGTTCACCGAGCCTGGGCGATCAGATCGCTTCGCAGGCTGTTTCCGCAGCTCGATGAGCTTGAGTTCGAAACCGGTTGGTTCGGGATGATCGGCATGACTTCGACCACCTGCCGCGCTTTCACAAGCTCGACCGTAACCTCGTCTCCTTCGACGGCTATAACGGACGCGGGATTGCACCCGGCACCGTCTTCGGCCGTGTGTTGGCGTCCTACGTCCTCGGCCACCTTGCAGAAAAGGATCTACCACTTCCAGCGGCGCCTGTTGAACATCGGCGGTTTCGTGCCGCCCGTGAGGCCCTCTACAGAGCAGGCTCCCAACTGGTTCACCTCGCTGGAGCGCGTCTCTGATCCACCTAGTGGCAGTTGTATATCCGATCAAGGCGAGTTTCCTCGTTGGTATGGCCATTTCCGGCATGTAGCGATCTACGTGAATTCTTGACATCCGCAGCCGCGCCGTCAAGCTTGTTGGTCGGCGTCCATACGCCGTCCTGACGTCTGCGAATTGGCAAACTCGCACCTCCTGCAGAGCAGAAAACCAGCCATTCCGTTCATGCGATCGACGACTTCGCGAAAGATTGTTCCTTCAAAGAGATGTTCGTACTCGTCGCGCAAAAGATTGCCCAAGACATGACGCCGCTCGAAATCCATGCAGCACAGAGTAACATCGCCGTTTGGAAGAAGGATATTGCGATATTGTTGTTTGCCAAGACATGTCAAGGCTCCGATGACCGGCCGTCGTGGTTTGATGATATCCGGATCGAGACGTCCTCGCGTGCTGCTCAGTGGCCGCAAGCGCTCAAGCTTTTTAGCGGGAATGATGTCGGCGAGAGCGGGATGGATTGTGCCCAGCACGACGAATCGAATTGAGGGAATGTCCGCCTCGAGAAGTTGGCCCATGACGTTGAGATAGGACTTTCCAACGAGGCGTCTGTTCATATAACTGCCGTCATCAGGAACATGGACGACGAAAGCCCTAAATTGGAGCATTTGCAAGCGCCGGACGTCACTCCCGTTCATCCCGACAAGGGTCGTGAAAATTCGGATGTCATGGCCGCGTGTGTAAGCATGCTCAACCATGCTGGTGCACGACGGATGCAGCCAAGGCTCCGAGTAGCCGGCAAAACTGATGTCGGTAGCCGTGGGCACGCGTGTCAAACATCGCTCGAAATCGTGCAGGCCAAGATGCTTCGCTAGAGACACAGGTCTTTGACGATCGGCGAACTTGTCCTGGGAGCAATATGAACATCTGACGATGCATCCTGCGGTCGTGGTTATCTCCAACACCCTGCGACCAGGATTGACGGCGCGTAAGCTTTGTAACACCATGGGATATGCCATCATTCTGTCTGGTCCTTTCAGGTGCCGGAGAATTGGAGAAAGAGCGCAGCATTTGGTGCGCAGCGGCTTGCCTTGCTTCTCACGGATTGCAAATCCAGGATAGGTCGTTTGGCGAAACGACCTAGATCAAGATCCTGCCTCAACGCTAACAACGCGCTGAGTTCGATAATGCTCAACCAAGGTGGGGCTGATCTGGCGCGTCAACTCCTCCTCTCCGCCACGACCGCCACTTGGTACCGTTGGCCGTCATTGGCATCATAGTTGCTGGACTCGGTAACCTCGGTGGGGACGCTTACGCAATCCTGGCGAAGCGGAACGAGCATCTGGCCCGCCCGCCCCATCGGGACTTCGTATTTCCTCTTGACGGGCGGCGCGGACCCGAGGCCCTCTTTTTTATGTCAGGCGGAGCGATAGCCCTCCCGAATGGCCCCGACGATGTGAACGTGATGGCGCGGACGATCAATCATCGCAGCCCTCGACGGCAGTCGTCCGCGAGAGCTCCCCGTCCCGCCCAAATGCAAGTTGCTGGTCAGGATGATGGATGAAGCAGCCTTGTTGCATACCGATGAACAAACTAGCTGTTCCCGGGCGGTAACCGTTTTCGTGGGCAGGATCAGCGCGGGCGGTGGTCACCGCACGATCCAGCGCCAAGCAAGTAATTGAGTGCGGCCGTTAGGAGCTGAAGACTTCGCATTTTGGCCTCTTAAAGAAGGGGGGAGCTGCGGTCGCATTGCGTCCTGTTTGATAGCTTGAGCAGCCACTAGCTGGAGCATTAGGCACCGCTTACGTAGCGCGGATGGTTCTCATCGCCCCACTGGAGCGGACGGAGTTAGGAAGTCAATACGATACTTACCTGCCGGAAATGGTAGGGGTGACTGTCCGGTTTTTGCGATACTCTGCTGGAGCAGCGACCCGCTCGCAACCGGCACGCCACGGCAGCTCGAAACTATCGATCGCGATCTGTGGATCCCTCATCTCTTGAGAGAGCAAAATCTGCGGAGACGATCATGAAAACGCAATTGGCGGACTTTCGAGCCGACGACGACGCCTCCAATGTTCCGCTGAGCAAGCTGGATGTGAGCGAAGCCAAGCGCTTTCAAGACGATAGCATATGGGATTACTTCGAGCGGCTGCGAACGGAAGATCCCGTCCACTACTGCCAAGAAAGCTTCTATGGTCCATATTGGTCGCTAACGAAATACCGCGATATCGTAGAGGTAGATACCAATCACAAGATATTCTCGTCGGAGCGGGGTGTTACCATCGCCGACGTGCCTGATAAGCACTGGACGCAAAGTTTCATCAAGATGGGTCCTCCTAAGCATCGCGAGCAGCGTGATACTGTAAGTCCGATCGTCGCGCCGGAAAACCTGACGAAGCTCGAAAGCTTGATCCGCCGTCGCGTCAGAACGATTCTGGACGGCTTGCCACGTAATGATGACTTCAATTGGGTGGATCGGGTCTCCATCGAGTTGACGACGCAGATGCTTGCTACGCTATTCGACTTTCCATTTGAGGATCGGCGGCTCTTGACCTATTGGTCGGATGTGGCTGTTGCAATTCCGAAAATCGGCCAGCCCATCGATAGCTGGGACAAGCGAAGTGCGATCTTGTCTGAGTGCTTGGCGTGTTTCGCGCGGCTTTGGAACGAGCGCATCAATGCCGAGCCGCGTCTCGACCTGATTTCAATGATGGCGCACTCGCCTGCAACTCGACACATGGAGCCGAGCGAATTTCTTGGCAATCTAATTCTTCTGATCGTGGGTGGGAATGATACAACGCGCAATTCGATTACCGGCGGTCTTCTGTTCATGAACCAGCATCCCTCCGAGCTACAAAAGCTACGCGATAATCCCAAGCTGGTCTCAAGCGCCGTGTCCGAGATTATTCGGTATCAAACGCCCATCGCACATATGCGCCGCAACGCCACGGCCGATATCATCGTAGGTGGGAAACATATCAGGAAGGGCGACAAGGTCGTCATGTGGTATATTTCCGGTAACCGGGACGAAGGGGTCATCGAGAATGCCGATAGCTTCGTCATCGACCGCAAGAACGTGCGGCAACATCTTTCGTTCGGATTCGGGATCCATCGCTGCGTTGGGCGACATCTTGCAGAGCTGCAGTTGAAAATCCTCTGGGAAGAAATCTTGAAGGCGCGGCTGGAGATCAAGGTTGTCGGCGAACCCGAGCGAATTGCGTCCAACTTTGTCCACGGGTATTCCGCTCTTCCTGCGCAGATTGCAGCTTAGGTCGTGATGCTCCGGCTAGCAGCCGCTCAGCTGCGCGGTCTCGTCTCCCTGTTTGACCACTCTCCGCCGCGCAGGACCGAAAGCGGTGATCCGCGCGAGGCGTCTCGGGAGCCGGGCGGCTTGCGGCAAACGTTGAGCGCCTGCGACAAGCGACGAATGGAGGTGCTCGAGGGCGTCGGGTTTTCCTGCTGTCTGAGGCAGGCCAGAGACCGATCCCAGATTGGAAACAACCTTTGACAGCAATTTCGATGTGTCAAGCGATGAGCTCAACATTGAAGATTGTAGCGGTGGGCGCGATTTTCTTTGGAGAAGCGCTTTCGATCATTGCAGAGTTGGTTGCCTCAAAGCAGTTCGGAAAGGACGGCGGCGATTTGACAACTCTCCTGCCGATGTTCCTGCTGATAGCGTTCGGCGGCATCCTTCTCGTCTTCGGATATGCACTGGGTTACATGTATCTTGAGAATATCTGGGTCATCATCGCGACATCGGTGGGAGCAATTTTAGTGGTGGAACCGATTCTCACGCTTCTGCTGTTTCGAGACGTGCCGACGGTAGGTTCGCTGATCGGATTGGCGCTCGGCGTGCTTGGCACGCTCGCCGCGTTATTTTTATGAGCATATTCCAAGTACGCCTAGATGGGTAGCATCTCGGCGGTTCTATCCTGAAAAAGACTTGCACAACGTCAATTCGAACACGAGAAGAAGAGGTTGTTATGACGCACCGTTCCACATCGAGCCACATCTACGTATCGTTGGGTCGGTAAACTCTTCTCGTTGGATCCGTAAACTCTTCGGTCGAACAACGGCATCTCTTTCCCGGTTAGCAAGAGGTTCGCTGCTGCCAGAAGTCTGAAAATCGACATCCTTCCGGTACTTACTTTGCCGCAGTCCTCCAGTCCGTTCCACGGTTCGGCATGCTAGACAGCCTTCGGTATTCGGCAAAGGCACTGGCAGGGCTATGCCCTAGACAAGCCGCCGCCATCGCCGAGTCCTTGAGGGATCGGCGTCACTGCCATCACGCGCAGCCTGGCAGCGCGCATTTCTATTGGTCACGGCGAGGCAGCGCCGAATGCGGACACGCGTTACAACCGAGCCTCCCGCGCCTCATGGGTCATCCCTATTGCTGCCTCCAGCGCCACAACAGCTTCCATGAAATTGGAACTCGGGCGGCCGGGGGGTTCTTTGTGCATCCGCAGAGCATCCTTCGTCAGCCAACCGTCAGCCAGGCGGTCTATCCAGGGAGGCTGCGCATTGTTGACCGTATGGGAGATGGACATGACGGGCATTGGCCGACCTGGCGAACCGTATGTTGGGGCGACAGGAGCCAACAGCACGTCGGGATCCAGTAGTACGCCTTCGGCGCCCAATTTTGTCCCTGCGTTTGTCCCTGCGGAAGGCAACCGGGTTTTCGACTCCGTCGTGGAGCGGATGCGCTTAGCGCCTGAAGATAGAATGGCGACGCTCGCGAGCCTGCCCTCAGGTTCGGGTGTGGCAGTCCCCATTTCCTCAAGCGGTGAGGGGATCAACGCAGCGAAACGAAATATGGACGGCCTGCTTGAGGAACTTGATGCTTGCCACAGTGCTGCCATGGGCGCTCAGAGCTCGTCTGAGGCGCAAGAGCTGATCGATCAGGTTGTCAAAGCGGGCGCAGCAGTTCTGGACTACTACGCGAGCCTGCCCCCAGATGTGGCGCGCGGCATTCTTTCCGACGATCAGGCTCGCCGAGTTCGTGACCAGACGCTGGATGCGGGGAACCAATGCAACGCGCTGGCCGCGCCGACTATCTACGCCTTGGAGCAGAGTAGGAAGAATGCAGGAAAGATACTCGAGCGGATGCGCCAATCCAATGCTCCGCCGGACCACCTGATCCGAGCGGCTTCTAGTGCGGCGAAACACTATTTGGCCTGCACGGAGTGGTGGGGAAAAAAGGCATTGCGCTCCGAACGGATGCAGTCCGTCTGCGGAGCCACTGCCAACTTGCCAAGTGCAACGGCCCAAATACGACAGGCCGAGCAGGCGACACTACGGCTGCACACCGGCTGGGCACTGTATACGAAGTGCGTGCATCTGCAGTCGCAGGTCGCTCTCGCGCGGGTCATGATTGAGTCGCAGGCGAGCACGCTCGACCCGGCCGTCAGGCAAATCCTCTTGGGTGAGAACGGTCGGGCACGTCTACTCGGAACCTTCATGGAGGATGTCATTCCGGCATTCCTCTCAACGGGCGACGCTGTTCTGAACAGCAAAGGGCAAGCCCTCGATGCAGCGCACTGCGCTGTTCTGGAAGGCGTCATGGAGCGCCTATCGGAATTTGCGTCGGCATTGCCGAACATGGTTGCCGAGCTAAGGAATAAGGGAGCAAGTCCCGAGCTTCCGTTGGAACTGTTGGATCAGATCGTGGAAGGAGCGTGGGTCACTGCCCATGAGGTTATGCGCCTTCTGGCAGTGCAGCCGAAGACACCAGCCATCATTGCACCGCCAACGGAGGCTGGCCTTGCGATACCGGCCGACGCTGCCGGCAGGGCCCCGGCGGCCGAAGACAGTCCAGCGCGCAGGAAAGGGAAGGGAAAGCGCAGGCAGGCCGGAGGTGCGGGGAGTTCGGCAGCCGGGCGGCGGCCCGAGCCGCAGCCGGCTATGCCCGACGCCGACACGGCGCGAGCCGCCAAGGTTATTGTGCTCTCGGATCTGGGCACGAAGAAACTCGCGAGTGCGGAGGAGGCGCATGCGAGGACGTCATCGTCGGCGAGTGGACACTTGGCGATATGGCAGGCTCCGCCATCGAAGGAGGCACTGACACGCCTGCTCGAGCGGTTGGACGAACTCTTGCAATTCGATCTGGGCAGTCAGCAAAGAGCCATTTCGCAAGCGCGCCACATGAAGCCGGAAGATGCCGACCACGTCGTGGACACCGTGGTCGAGCGGCTGCAGAGCCAATCTGCGGAGATAGAGGCGTGTGTAGCCGCGCTCGACGAACCTCGCCGACGCGGCCTACTCACGCCTGTGCAACTGCCGGAAGTGCACGACAAAATAGTCCGCCTCAAGGCGATGTTGTCGGAGGTTCAGGGGCAGATACATGCTTTGAAGGCACGAAAGGCGTCGATCGAGATCGATTGCATGAAGACCTACGCGTTCCCCTCGCAGAAATACCTCGAACGGTTGCTGGCGGCCGAAGAGGTGGCTCCCTTGGAGCCACCGCGCGCGTTGAAGGGCGAGCCAGGAAAGTTGTTCGAGATCAAGCTGCAGCCTGCGCCACTGGTCAATGGTGCGGTGCCACATCCGATGTGGGTGCACATCCATACGAAGCGGCCGGTCCATGCATGGCAGTTGGCGACATTGGATGACGCCGAGTTCGTCGCTTGCCACGTGAAATCCAACGAACAGCGCGGCTACAATCGCCTCTGGCAGAACGCTCGAGCTGCAACAGGCCACGATGACGTCGTGATTCACCGCGGCAAGCTCACGCCTGCGTTCTGCAAATCCTTGTTAGGTGCCGCTTTTAGCGGGTACCCAGGCTATCCTTTTACCGAGACGGAGCACGGGATACGCAGGTGACTCGACACGAGACCAGTCAAGGCGTCTCGGCAGAGTGCCGCTTGTGGTGACGGCATCGGTCTTCTTCGCATCCGAATCCTAGTGTTCGAATGAACCGCACCTTGGGCCCGCGGGCACCAACTCCTGGGAGAATCGAGGCGCGGGAAGAGACACGCGCTCTATCTACACAATCGCAGGCAATCCGTTTTCGATGCCGCACGAGCAAGCCCCCACTACGAAGCGATTCGACCGAGAGCGAAGACCAGCGCGCGGGTGACAAGCGGCCTCATGGCACGGTGTGCTTTAGTTGGAGGGACAAATGTGTCCGGTGCCGACAGCGATCCGTTCGAATGTGATCACGAACGGCGGCAAAGACCTGTCATATCCTTGCGAACTGGTGGGCAAACCTTCGGCGGGATTTTAGGGCGCTTTTGCATGATTCGCCCCCAGGAAGACAATTATCCTGGGCGGGTTTGACGAATCGAATTGGCGATGCACAGTGCGGTTGCCTATCCATGCTGCTCTTGGATGAGGCTACGATGGCCCCAGCATCCCGGCTTCCACGGCCCCCAGAAGGTGCTGGGGCTTTTCGTTGTTCCTTGAGCGCGTTGGGCGCGCCCGATCTCGATCCGCGCCGGGTGCTGGGTCCATGTCCGGACGATCTGTCGTTTGGTGGCGCACCGGCCCGGCGGCATCAATGTTCCCACGAGCGCTCGGCTGAATATCCTCGGGCACATCTGGCTCGATAACGCCATCCTGTAGGCAGACGTCTATGACGGGTGCAGCCAGCTTTATATGGCGGCTTCCCTCTGATCGATGCGGAAGGTCAGTAGGCCGCCACCGTTCCGGCCAGGGCCGAGTCGCATCTGGTCGAGGGTCGGGTGGCTCAGCATCACGGTCATCACTTCCTTCATTGACAGTAGTCCGCCACGGATGCTGGCGCGGCAAAGGCATGGCTTCGACGGGCGCGTCGCGGGCTCGCGCGGTCGAGCCCTGCCTTGACGACGGCGCTCACGGAGGCGCAGTTGAATCGCATTGAGCGCGCTCTCGTAGGCTGCTTCCAGCCGATTGCGCTCGTAGCGTCGCGCCAGAGCGATAATGCCCGTGGCGAAATAAAAATACTGTTCGGAATACGGGCGCTCGCGCATCAACCGCTCGACCCGCATGGCGAGGCAGACGCATTCCGCGCTGCCATCTTGATCAAGCTGGCCGGCGTCATATTGACGTGAGGCCGATGGGATTGGGGTGTGCTCGTTCAACGTAACATGGCGACTGCGCTCGCCGCGCCTGGCTGGCGACGTGGTGATTCTGCAAGATGTCGACCGCGCGATGGCAGGCCGGATGTCCACCTGACGACTGATCAGCCGGCGCGGCGCCAAGTAAAAGGTCTTGTCGACTTTGACACGATAAGCGGGTGCACGTTTGCCGTTTTCCATTCGGCATATTCGAATAAGGATTTCGTCGGGAGTGGCGCCAATGGCGCGCGCTCGATCTCTTCGAACATCTCCCGGCGGGATTTCCCGCCACGGCGCATCGGCCGGCTGGTTAGCGCCTAAAGCAATTCACCAATCGCGCTATTGAGACAGCCTCGCCCAGCCCTCGCTGCGAGAACATCGGCAATCCAGGTCCTTGGGTTGACGCAAGTGCGGCTAGCCAGTCATGGCGGGCAGGCTCGCCTGCTACGTATGGTCCCTAGCTCAGTTCTACCGTGCTCAGGCCTGAGCAATCTAGCGTCCTCGGGTCTGGCCACATCGCGCCACGTCCGGCAGCCCATAGCTCGACCTTCCAACGCTTGCGAGCACTTCAAGTCTCTTATGCTGCCACTGCGCGCCTTCGATTGCGCGGCGGCGATCAGGGTGAGACTTCTCTCATCCTGGTTGTCGCGCTATATTCGATCCCCATTTGTGCCGGCTCGATCCTTGCTCATCACTCGTGAGCGAGCCCGACGTTGCTCGTCGAAAGTCTGTCGGTGGCGCACAAGACAGGCGCCCTCGGCCCGAAGGACCTGGAGCGCGTGGTGGTCGATACCACGGTGCAGCCCAAGGCGGTTGCGCATCCGACCGACGCGCGGCTCCTGCATCGAGCAATCATCAAGCTGGTCGGGCTCGCCAAGCGCAACCGTGTGCCGCTACGCCAGAGCTATCTGCGCCTGGCCAAGCGCGCCGCCATCATGACCGGCCGCTATACCCACGCCCACCAGTTCAAACGCGCCCGGCGGCAGCTCAAGTTCCTGCGGACACGGCTTGGCCGGATCATCCGCGACATCCGCCGCAAGATTGATGGCGATACGGTGCTGGAAGCTCGCTTCGGCCCGTTGCTCGGTTTAGCGCAGCAGGTGCGCAGCCAGGATCAGCATCAGCGCGGTCCGAAGGTCTATGCGTTACATGCTCCGGAGGTTGAGTGCATCGGCAAGGGTAAAGCCCGCGCGCCCTACGAGTTCGGCTGCAAGGTCAGCATCGCCACCCCTGTGACGTCTCCGAAGGGCGGCCAGTTCGTGCTCCATGCCAAGGCGCTGCATGGCAATCCCTTCGATGGGCACACGCTCGGTCCCGTAATCGCCGACATGGAGAAGCTCACCGGGGTGGAGGCTCGCGGTATCCACGTCGACAAAGGATATCGCGGTCACAACCACCCGCATCGGTTCAGGGTCTGGATCTCGGGTCAGGTCCGCCGCGTCACAGCTTCCATCCGTCGCGAGATGAAGCGTCGCGCGGCTGTCGAGCCCGTCATCGGCCACGTCAAGGCCGAGCACCGCATGGACAGAAATTATCTCAAGGGACGCCTCGGCGACCGCATCAACGCTGTTCTCGCCGCTGCCGGCTATAACTTCGGCCTGCTGCTGCGATGGCTCGCAGAGCTCTTGCGTGTCATCATCCGAGCCTTCTTCGAGACCCTCCCGGCTCGAAACACCGCTTGAGCCGGGCGCCGGCGCCAGTTCTTCACGAACGACTATTTGATCCGCTGACCAATCTCGATCGGTGATGGTCAGCGGCAGTTCGAAGATGATGTCAGTTGACACAACCGATCAGAGCTGCAGAGCAATGAAGATATCTGCGCGGCGGCTCTGAGAAGTCTTATTGTTCGATCCCGCGGTCTGCGAGCAGCCGGTGCATGACTTCGCCTTTGATCTCGCCAGCGATTTGGTTTCGGATTTGAGCTCCGAGCACCCGCTCGGCATCTGGGTCGCCTAGCAGACCGTGCTCGCCCAAGCGCTGATCCAGGCGGCTTTGAAACTCCTCACTCATGGCTTCGACGAGCCGATCTTGCATTGCTTCATATTCGTCCGGAGCGATGCGCCTCAGCACCGTCTCCCAGGGTTGCCAGCGGGTTGCCATGTAGTCGGTGAATTGGTTCGCTTCCTGCTCCCGAACCAGGTCCAGCGCCCGCGCCGCATCATCCGGGGTCACGTGAGAGACCGACAGGAAACGCATCTCAGGGGCGACGTGACTGAGCTCCAGCGGCTCGCGCAGGAGGTATTGATAGGCAAGGCAGACTTCGACATCGTCTACGTTCGGGTCGACGCTGAGGAGCGCTTTAACCCTGTCGCGCGCGATCCCGTCCAGCGCCTCGAGCCGAAAAGCAACGCGGGCGCGCTGGATCAGCTCGCTAAGCCGATCATCATACGACCCATTCTCGACCTCAGCATTGAGGCGCGCGGTCCGCATACCGTTCCAGTGCAGGGTAATACGATCCTCGCAGCTCGCGTTGGCCTCGGAAGCCTGTGTGAAAAACTGCTCGCGCAGTCTCGGATCGGCCGCCGCCTGCCGCAGATCGTCAGCCACTGCCTGCCGAAACTCGTCGCTGCCCTGGTTTACGGTCCCTCGTAGCCTCTCCAGGAAGCGGGCGTAGTTCTGAGCGCCCGGCTCATCCGCAAAGTGCTGCCATTCGGCAAGCGCTGCGAGGTCGTTCCCGAGCCAGTGCGCCGCAGCCTCGTGCAGAGACCGTTGTTCAAGATGCGGTGCCGCCAGGTGAGCGCGGACCTCATCCGGGAGCGGGTTGTCGGCAAACGCAAGCTCCAAATTCGGGTAGTTTAAACTCGATAGGAGATTCTCAGGCAGGCCGGTCAGCCGGTTGCCGCTCAGATTGAGCGATTGAAGCCAGCCGGGAAGGGGTTCAGGGAAGCTGGTCAACTGATTGCTGCTGACATCGATTTCGATAAGCCCCGATGGGAGGACGGGAAGCTCGGTCAGCTGATTGCCGCTAACCGCGAGCGAGGTCAGGCCGGTCGGGAGCGCGTCGGGCAGGCTGACGAGTCGGTTATTGTTTGCGCTTAGGATCCCGAGCCCCGGCGGGAGATCTGCCGGCAGACTGGTCAACCTGTTATCGTTCGCTTCCAGGCGATAGAGGCTCGCCGGGAGCACGTCCGGCAAACTGGTCAACCGGTTATGGCTAACAAGAAGTTCGTTGAGACCCGGGGGCAGCCGAGCGGGCAGGCTGCCCAGCTCGTTGTGCATGGCGCGCAGTTCCCTCAGCCGGGGCGGCAGGGCGTCGGGCAAAGCGGTCAGGGAGAGGGATGACAGATCTACCAAATGCGATCCAATGTTCTCCGCAGCCCTAATTCGTGAGCGCCCCTGTCGCCGATTCTCGGCTTCGCCATGGCCCTCTTCGGCGGCCCAGTTTTCCAGGATGCGCGCACGCGAAGAGGCGGGGGTCCGATATCCTGTCAAGGCTTCGACCCAATCTGCCAAGGCTCGGTTGAAGCCGCCGAGGTAGCTTTCCTGCTCCCCATCTTCAAAAGTGTCGAGGGAGGAGTTTGCACTTCGCTGTGCCTGTCCTGTGTTCATCAACTTTCTTCACTGTTGAAATCAAATAGTACGCCCGGCGCTTCTCAAGACCGCGAAGCAGGCCGTTGCGCAGCGCAACGATCGTTCGAGCGAACGCAGACGCTCCGGGGCTACCGACTCCTGGCCAAGCCGGTAAGCCTCACACGAGGCCCTCCGAGGCAATTGGATCGATCCTATTGCCAGGCTTGCTGCCACTTCGTGACCAGATAAGTCCTGAAGACCGTCATCGTGGAAGCTTTCTGAGCTTAGCAGGCTTACCTGTCGATCAGCTGACGAGCGTTGCTCCAGGTTGGCCAGCTCGCTCAACCTTTGTTGCCAAAGTAGGTCACACCAACGGCTGAGCGGATCAACCTCTTCAGATGAGTCGGTGCCGACTGCTTGTTACTTGGGGAGAGACGTCGCACGTTTTGGAAGATCGCAGCGCTTGCTGCTGATTGCAAGAACGCACGGGTACGAATGGATCGTATCCTCAGCCAGGATCCACACCCAGTTTCAGGTCACGACAGCAGTGTCGTTTCCGACGCGTGGTTGCAGTTTTTGCCGATCGGACCTGTCAGCTTATGGAAAGCTAGATGTCTTAAGCCCTCCTACCTGTCGTCATGGACTGAGTATGCTCGGTCTCGCAAGGGGGTGGGGATGGATTCTTTTCAAGAGCGACAGATACAGCGGGGTAGTGCCAGCCTTTCCGCGTCTTCCGGCCAAACCGACCGGGAAAATGAGGCATCGGCGCAGTGGGACGGAGTTGTGTCAGGCTATGCAGAAAGCCCGGCGGATTCAGCTCATGCGAACGGAGAAATAGACCAGACGCTTGAGAATTGGGCTGCTGAACAGCACGTGGGTCCGCTGGAGGATCGGGAAGAGGCGCTAAGGCGAGTGAATGCTCGGGATGAGGTCGCGAGACTGGATCTCGAATCATTGTCTCTTACCAGTCTGCCTCGACTTCCGACCGAAATCGTCGTGCTCGAGGTCCCCTTCAATCGGCTGACCAGTCTGCCCGATGGTCTGCCTGCTTCGCTCCAGCGTCTCGACATCAGGGGCAATCAGCTGACTAGTCTGTCGGCTCTTCCGGCCGAGCTCAGAGGGCTTGATGCAAGGTCAAATCGACTGAGGAGCCTGCCCGAGGTCCTGCCTACAGCGCTCCAGTTCCTCGACGTCAGCCACAATCAGTTACCGAGCCTGCCTGAGACTCTCCCTGCTTCGCTCCAGTTTCTCTATGCCAGCCACAATCGATTGACGGGTCTGCCGGAGGATCTGCCTGCTACGCTCCAGTTTCTCGACGTCTGCCAAAACCGCTTGACGGGTTTGCCGGAATCTCTCCCTGCCATGCTCCGGTTTCTCGACGTCAGCGAAAACCAGTTGGCGAGTCTGCCTGAGGACCTGCTGACGCAGTTGGGCGCAGGTGCCAGGATAGAGCTGGGTGAAAATCCCCTGCCCGAGCAGGTGCTGACGAACCTGGACACAACCCTCCGCGCCGAAGGGTATACCGGTCCGACCGTCTACCTTTCGCGCGATGACGAAAGTGATTTGTCCGGGACAGACGATGGACAGGCCGATGATCTCGCTGAAACAGTCGCAGCCTGGCTCAGGAGCGATCCGAAGCAGGGCGATCGAGAGGTACTGGCCACTTGGCAGAGCTTTGCAGAAGAGCCGGGCGCCCAAGAATACGCGTTTTTCCTCGAAAAGCTGTTCGACTCGGTCAATTCTGGCAATGAACAATTCCAGCAGTCGGTCGCTGACGATCTGCGCTTGGCGGCCACCAACCCGCAATTGCGCGCGCAGTACTTTCAACTGGCTCTCGACGCCAACCAAAGCTGCGAGGATCGGAGAACTTTGACTTGGAACGGCATGCAAACCGCGCGGCTCATCGCAGACGTCGAGAACGGGGCCTACGACGATACGGCCCGACTTCCCGATCTCGTCGATCTTGGGCGCATCATGTTCCGTCTGGACGCGCTTGAGCGGATTGCGCGCGAAAAGACTCACTCGCTTCAGTCCGCCTACAACGTGGAAGACATCGACGCCGTTGAGGTCTATCTTGCTTATCAGAACAAGCTGCGCGACCGGCTAGGACTGCAACACGTCGCGCCCGCTATGCGCTATTTTGAAGTCTCCGGCGTCACCGATGCCGACGTTGACAGTGCGGAGACCTCCGTCCTGACCAAGGAGGCGGCGGAATTCGCCGGCTATTTGGCGACGGACTGGCAACCTTGGGACGGCCTGGTGCGGCGAATCGCTCCTGAAGAATATGCCATGATGCAGGGCCAGCTCATTGATGCAATGGGGGAAGAGTTCGACAACCGGCTGGAGCAACAACTCGCCGACAAAGGCTTGGCCGGGAGTGCATCTGATCTCGTCGAGGATGCCAAGCGAGAATTGGGTGCTGAGATTCGCAAGGAAATCGCCCGCGAGATCAAGGGCGCTCTAAGAGACAAGGTGCTCAATGATCACGGCGTGAAGCTCTGAGGCCGCCTTTGCTACAGCGAGAAGCTAAAGGAAACTTAAGCTGATTGAGCGCGTGGTTGACCGTCGATAAAGATTTCCGCCGCTTTGCCAAACACTTAGTTTGCGAAAACTTCCTCGGCGCTCTGATTTGCAGCAACTGCAATCTCACGTTCACTTGGGTGCGGAGGCTGGGTCAGACAGAGGAGCGCGATGTAACACGCATGTTCATAAATCTTCGTAGACGTCTGGCTCGCCCCGAGAGCGATCATCCTTTTTACAACGCAGCAAATGTCGCGATGGGATCCTGGCCGATATCCTGAGTGGCGGTTGTCTGGCTTTAGCCGCGCGGTGCTTTTCTCTGCCGCGGTCCAGACTACGCGACCGGCATCAGCATACATGTGCGCAATCCCCGCGCCAACGAAACCACGCCGAATGCCAGAAATAGGCCGTCAGTAAGCCGGCAGCGGATGACAGGGATGTTAGCGATCGCATCATTCCCAGCGGAGGAAGCGGCTCGTATCAAGCCGCCACCGTGCGAGCCGTATGCTGGCCGCAACTGCGGCACCGCAAGGTGCGCTATGTGGAGAAGGGTCGGCTTTTGATGGCCTGCCTCGCTTTTCCACCGCAGTGGCCGTCGAGCCAACGGAAGCGCTTGAGTTCGACACGACCCGCATCGAATCCTGGTTGCGTGCCGATCCTGAATTGGCCTTGGCGATGTTGCGGCTGACCAGCCTCAAGCAGCCGTTGCTTGTAGCGCCTGACCAATGAGCGTTCTCTCGGAGAACATGTACAAGCCCGCCATCGCCAAACTAATTTTTCACTGACCCTCGTCAGCGAGAAGCTGGTCGCAGAACAGAGGAGCATAAGCAATCCTAGCCATAACCAGCAGGCTTGGATTCCGCGTTCAGCTTTTCATCGCGCGGACGTAGGTAAGATCCAGCTCGGCCTGGAACGGCAGTTGCTCTTGAGTAACGTGCTTTTTGCGCCCGAGACGGCCGTCGTTTCTGCCGTCGCCCAATCGCCTCAGCGGGCATATAGTCACTAGACTGTATGCCCGCCCTCCGCGGGCACTCTCGCTGACAAATTCGTTCAACAAATCTCGGAAACCCGAGCTCGAAAAATCTCTCGAAGTTTTATATTTTCGCCTCGAACATCGCCTGAAGCATCGCTTGCGATACTAATTTTGAGCATCGCCAATCTAGGAGGTGCTCATGAAATCGTCAGTAGCGTCGTCGGGACTGTCCGCCCAGAAGGTCGTTGCCCAGATTCGCAAAGTGAGGAAAGCAGCGGAAAAGGCGTCAGAGAACAACGGGCGGTTCGCCGCGCACAAGTATTTGCGGGCTGTTTTACGCGCCTACAGCTATTTTGAGACCACCAATCGAGCTATGACGGATTTTGGATGACGCGGTCCGATCAGGCGGCGCGGACTTCAGCGGTCGGAATGAATTCGATTCGGTCCGCAAACTTTACCCCGGATATCACCTTCGGCAACTGATTTGTGCCCTTCAACCGTCGCCAAGTTTTAGATGCGGCGCCGACGAGCTTGAAGACCATCAACTTTGCTGTGTGTGGCGATAACGCTCCCTTCGTTCGCACAGTCCGGTGCCTGACCGTCGCAAAGACGCTCTCGATTGGATTCGACGTGCGCAGATGCGACCAGTGCTCGGCAGGGAAGTCATAAAACGCCAACATGGCCGAGCGATCCTTGATCAGGCATTCAACGGCGGGCTTGTATTTGACGCCGTACTTCTCGACAAAGATATCAATCGCTGTTTCAGCGGCCGCCCGGTTCGGCGCCGGGTAGATGTCACGCAGATCACTCTTTATTGCCGGCTGCACGGACTTGGCGACCTTGTCGAGCACGTTGTTCACCTTGTGCAGCCAACATCGCTGATGTTGCGTGCCGGGGAAGATTTCATCGAGCGCCCGCCAGAAGCCGAGAGCGCCGTCGCCGACAGCAAGCTGAGGCCCGATCTGCAAGCCGCGCTTGCGCAGATCGGGCAGCAATTCTCGCCAACTTTGTGCGCTCTCGCGTACCCCGACCTGGAAGCCGATGAGTTCCTTCTTTCCTTCAGGCGTGGCGCCTATCAACACCAGGATGCATTCGGCATGGTCCTCCATGCGAGCCTGCAGATAGACGCCATCCGCCCAGATATAGACGTACCGCCGCGCCGACAGGTCGCGCTTTTGCCAACGTTCGTATTCGGCCTGCCAGTCCTTCTTCAGGCCAGCGATGACCGGCGGCGACAAGTTCGGCGCGTCCTTGCCGAGCAAGGCCGAAAGCGCCTCCTGGAAGTCGCTGGTCGAGATTCCCCGCAAATAGAGCACGGGGATCAACGCGTCCAAGCTCTTCGCCCGGCGGGCCCAGAGCGGCAGGATCGTCGAATGAAACCGGATCCTGTCGCCTGGCCCGCTTGCTGCACGGTCGCGGGCCTTCGGACGGGCGATCACGACAGGGCCGATGCCGTGGCAATTTCGCGCGCCGGCCCATATCCATGCCGCACCACGCGCGCCCGACCATCCGGCAGCGCCAGATGCTTCGTCGTTTCCAGGAATGTAGTGAACTCAATCTCGACAGCCCGGGGCGATCAGTTCGCGAGCTCCGGCACGCAGAATATCCGTCAGTGGATCAGCGATCTGATCGGGCTGACGCAGAGGAAATACATTGGTAGTCTCGTTCACGGCGTATCGCTCCTTTGGAGGTTGCTGGCAGGCTTCATCACCCGCCTCGATACGCCGCCTTTCTCAGGTCGTCATCACCCAGTTTCCGTCATAGCTCCCACTCGACCATCGGCTATCTCAGCCTGGTTGAGTTCGAGCGCAAGGTGGGATTAGGCTTAAGTCGGTGTCCATCAAACCGGCAGCAGCTCAATGCTCAATTTTGCGGAGTCTCTGACTCGTCAGCTTTCTGAAAACTTAACTGACTAAGAAACCTGCTTAGATGATTCTGTGGATGCGAAGGTAACGTGGACCGCCCGAACTATGAAAGCAGCGCAACAGCTTCGTTGCAGGTGCAGCACGACTTGTTGCAGGAGCAGCAAGCGCGCCAAACCGGGCAAAGCGCCTTTGAGCAGCAACTGCACGAGGCACGCCAGGCTGACACCGCGAGACCCGACCGGCCTCTCCCTCCCAGTGTGTCTAGCGACAGTCAGCAGTCCCCGGACCCGTCGATGGGTGCGCTCGCCCGGAGCAAGCTTCCGCCAAGCGAGAAGGGTCTCATCAATAGACATGGCACAGCTGAGTTGAGGCAAACGAACAGGCCGAGGTCCCCAATCAATTCGCAAGGCGTTGCCTTTGAGCAGCAGCCGAGCGAGGTCGCAAGCTCACTTGAAGCTGGTGGAGCAATGCCTGCTGAGGCTGCCCCGCGGGCGCCTCAGGTAACTCAGGTTTCAATAGCGGGCAAGAAAAGGAAGCAGCCTCTTTATTCCAAGGATGCTGTTGTTATTGTAGAATTTAGCCAGGCGCTCACCCAGGGCAAGCTCGCTGAATCATTTGTCCAGAGAATCGTAGGTCCTCTTCTTAGCTTTGGCCGCTGGCTGTGCGCAAATAACAAGACGGGCGTTATTGCTCGGCTAGACAACAATTCACTGACCACTGATGGCGATCTCTTCCAATACAGCGGAAATAATAATGATCTGATGTTGGCCCTAGACCATCTCCGGACCTGGCGGTCGACGGGGCACGTCCCCCATCCAGCTCCCGTGCGCAAGCGCCAAAAAGCATCCGCCGTCTATCCCCATGTGTCTGAGCGCGACCAAGGGCTTATCAGAGAGGTGGCTCAGGGCGTTATTGCAAGTCGGAAGCTGAAAGGCGAGGTGGCTAACGGGTACGCGCGCAATCTTACCAGGTTGGCAAATGATCTCGGGGAGCGCGGCCTATCTCTGGACAGTAGTAGTGATGCAGACTTGCTTGCCCATGTAAAAAAACTCTTCAAGAGCAATAAATTTATGCGGGCCGCGGTGGGGGCTCTTAGGGACCATCGTGCCCCGAGGGCTCCGGGCGCTTCATCTGTTGGCGGGCGCCCATCGCTTCCTCCTGCCGATGGTGACGAAGTGCTCATTAAGGGAGCCATAAGCCACGCCCTTGAGAGCGACAGGTTGAGTTCGACGACCGCCCGACTTTATGATTGGGCGCTTCGCAAATTCTCTCGAGAGTTAGATCTCTACGGTGACACGCTTTCCGCACTCAGTAACGCGGCCCTACGTATCTGCGCTGACAGAATGTTTCGCGACGAAAAGTGGAAGATGGCCTTGGACGGTGGGCTGAAAGCCCTTGGAGAGTATCGTCAGACGAAGGGTGCTGAACCCTCAGGGGAAGGTGCTTCGGGGCAGGCGGCTCTCGGCAGAGCGCCGGTGAGGGGCGCCGAGTTTGCAGTAATGGACGTTGATCCCGAAGAGCTTTGGCAGCTGTTGGACGTTGAGGGCGACGAGTGGCCGGTTATGGCTGACGATTCTGCGCTTCTGCGACCGGATCAACAGCTTCCGGAAGAGACTCGCGAATTGCGGGATGATCAATCCGGCCCCTCGTCGGCTCTCGGGTCAAATGTGCGCGACAATAATGCGCTGGATCATCTCGCAGCGTTCTTGGCTGACCCGAGCCGGCACCGCGACCCCCTAGGGGCTCCGCAGGAGCTGATGAGTGCGCCTCAGAGTGACGTCCTGCAAAGTGAAGGGGTTCTCATCGATGATGAGCACGGCACAGCCGAACTGAGACCAGCGAAGAGGCCAAGGAATCTGGATAGGGCGCAAGCAGTCGCAATTCAGGAAATGCTGATCGAAAACGGCAATTCGGGGGAGGGCGTGCTGATGCAGGCCCCCCTCGGCCGCGTGGTCGCATGGCAATGGGACGCGGCCGCGCAGCACAGTGGACCGCAGGGAGGTCTCAGTTCGCCGGTGGTCTTTCCCGCGGAATATTACGATCAGGATCTGCTTTGGCGAGCGATGGACGAAACCGCCCCATCGCCGTCTCGCGGCTCAATCATGAGCCCTCCCCAAGCAAGGGATTCCGGAGAGTCCGACCATCCCTTGAACTGGCAACCCAACCGCAAGGCCGCGATAACCGGGAGCAATCTCTCGCCGACTCGGGACATGGGCCCGATTGAGGGAACGGTTCATCTCAATTCCTTCGAGCTACCGGGCGGCCTCGTCCCGACGTCTTACTTACGGTCGCTATTTGCCGGATCAGCACTGGATCATCACGATGACAGTCGACAGCCTAGTCTGCCGCATGGGCTTTCACCGCCGGTGCCTGCCTTTTCGGACGATGAAGCTATGGTATGGTTGAGGGAGGAGTTCTCGCGGCGGCAGATACAAGAATCTGCCTCACCGTCAATCTGCAGGGCTCCGTCCGATCTCTACGGCGGACTTGAACCGTTGGTTGATCTGACTACGTTCACGCTGTCAGAATTGGGCGACGATGCTAATTCTGTGCCGGCGTTTCCGAGCACATCCGCCGATGATCAGATCGTAGCGCTGAATGCGGCAGCCTTGCCTCGCGAGCTGGTGCTGGGGGACGAGCAATGGCTGGGCGACGAGCATATCCTGAGGGATTACCAGCTTCAGGAGCAGGAGTTGCACAGGGCCCCTCAGGATTTCCCCGCCCTGGATATCGCCACTCGGACGCGGTTGGTGTCTCCCACTTTGGTCCATAATTTGCTGCGCTCTTCCGACGATACCGTCGTTGAACGGGCATTTCAGCGCATTGTCTATGATGACAAGGGTAATGATACAGCCGACTTCCTGTTCCTGCCCGTAAGCGATGCCGATCCTTCGGATCCTTATAGCCAAGGGAATCATTGGTCGCTGCTGTTCCTTGATCGCCGTGACCGGAGCTCGCCTATTGCTTATCACTACGACTCCCGCAGAGGATTCAACGAGACGTCTGCCACCCATCTGGCCGGTAGACTGGGTCTTCTAGACAACGTAGTGCAAGCTGGCATCGCCCAACAGCAGAACGGCTATGATTGCGGC
This sequence comes from Bradyrhizobium sp. USDA 4510, assembly GCF_054059095.1. Taxonomy (NCBI): domain Bacteria; kingdom Pseudomonadati; phylum Pseudomonadota; class Alphaproteobacteria; order Hyphomicrobiales; family Nitrobacteraceae; genus Bradyrhizobium; species Bradyrhizobium sp. USDA 4510. The sequence continues at coordinate 536,065 of NZ_JBSSBT010000001.1, forward strand.
GTCTTTGTCGTGGACGGTACGCGAGCTCTCGTTAGTGGGTTGGTTGCAGGGCAGCGAGGGGTGCAGAATCTTAACAACCTCAGTGTCAGTAGGCTGGCACTGCAAGCTCGCCTACGGGCTGTTATTGGAGCCTAGCTCGCTGCTGAGTGAAGACCTTTGATAATCAGTGAAATGCAGCACAAGCTCGCGACATGATGTTGCTATGGCCATGGGCCAAGCTTTGAACAGAGAGCCGTATGCGCTGAAAGGTGCACGTACGGTTCGGGGAGGAGAAGCGCGCTCGAACATCGAGTCGGTGATCCGCGCCTGATCAGCTTGATCCGGCGCTGGTTGAAAGCGGCATCCTGGAAGACGGAGCGGTGCACCCGAGCGAACAAGGAACGCCACAAGGCGGATCGATCAGTGTGCTTTTGAGCAACCTCTACCTTCATTACGTTCTCGACCTCTGGTTCGAACGCGTGGTGAAGGGTCGGTTGCGGGGCGAAGCCCGACTGGTGCGCTATATCGACGACTTTGTGATCTGCTTCCAATATCGATCGGACGCCACCCGCGTACAGGAGGCCTTGCGTCTTCGGTTGGGTTGAAGTTCGGCCTCACTCTAGAGCCGACCAAGACCAAGTTGGTCGAGTTTGGTCGGTTCGCGCAAAGACATGCAGAAACCGCCCGGAATCTTAATCTACTTTCTGGGCTGACGCTCTATTGCACGCGAAACCAAAAAGGCAACTTCAAGGTTGGGATGCGCACCGAGAAATCTAGGCTAAAGCGCAGCCTTATGTCTCTGCAGGAGCTGATGCGGCAAATACGGCATTACAAGATCAGTGACCAGGCCGATGCTCGTCCTGCGCGGCCACTATGGCTATTACGGCGTCGCCGGAAATCTCCGGAGCCTCGTAAAAGTCTATCGGGCCGTGGAGCGTTACTGGCGCGGAATGCTGCGCAGCCTTTGCAGCTGGGCAGGCCGACGCCTCACTGAAATGCAGCACAAGCTCGCGACATGATGTTGCTATGGCCATGGGCCAAGCTTTGAACAGAGAGCCGTATGCGCTGAAAGGTGCACGTACGGTTCGGGGAGGAGAAGCGCGCTCGCGCTTCTTACTCCACTCCCGATGGCGCGCGGCTTCCTCTATCTCGCGGTGGCGCTCGACTGGTTCAGCCGCCGGGTGCTGTCGTGGCGCGTCTCGATCACGATGGAAGCCGCATTCTGCGTCGAGACGCTGGAGGACGCTCTCGCTCGCCACGGCAAGCCGGACATCTTCAACACCGACCAGGGCTCGCAGTTCACGGGCGCCGCGTTCACCGGCGTGCTCGCCAGTCATCGCATCGCGATCAGCATGGACGGCCGGGGCGCATGGCGCGACAACGTGTTCGTCGAGCGGCTGTGGCGCAGCATCAAATACGAAGAGGTCTATCTGCGCGCCTACGATACCGTGTCCGACGCCCGCGCCTCGATCGGCCGATACCTCGTCTTTTACAATGGCCGGCGTCCCCACTCGAGCCTTGACGGCGGCACCCCGGATCAAGCTTACTTCAACCCGCTGCCGTTCCGCGCGGCAGCCTAACTCTGGCACAAGCTCCACTTATCGACGCGGAATTGCTGTTCAGACAACCGCAGCCAGCTCACTGCACGACCAGGCTGCTTTTCTGAGAGCTCTTGCCGACTCGAAAACCCCGTCTGAGCTACTGAAGTGCCACCTGGATTTTGCGGAGCAATCTTGGTCGAAATCGTTCAGCGAAGGCTCAAAGATATTGGATCGTTTGAAACACGTCCATCGGCCTGCGGTAAGTTAAACAATCGGCCACGCGTGAAATAGGGCCGACGGCGCGCTTTTCCCTCCGGATTCCAATCCCGAACTGAATCCCGACCCGGTCTCGTAGGAATTGTCGCCATGCTCCATAAGTCGCCGCCGACCCCGAACAACAACGGATATAGGAACCACCTGCTCGGGGAAGCGAAAATGATCGATCGGCGCGTGCTTTGGTTTTGCCTCGGTCTTGGCCTCTGTGTCGGCCTTGGCGTATGGTTCATTTTGCCGGGTGGGCTGGCCGGTAAGAGCGATGGTGTTCGTACGAGCGACAATCCGCTTATCGACAAGGTCAAATCAACCTGGCGAGCGCAGGATGGTGAGAGAGCGGAGCAAATCTTTTCCAAGGTCTCGAAGGTAGCACACTTCATCCCCCTGGGATGGGAGGTTGGTCAAAAGAGCCACTCGGGCGAGCGAGTTATCTTTTCGTGGGCTAAACATCGGGCCCATCAAGCAAAGGAAGAGTACACGGTCACGTGGGAGGTGGCGCCCGATGGCGCAACGAAAATTGTGGCATCTTATGCAAAGCCGATGGAACTAGGCTGGCAGGCGTTCGCGCTCTCGCTCATTGCGGACGAAGTCACAAACGACGAAAGTGGCGTGAACCGTCGCTTTCTGCATAATCCCGCCAACTTCAACTTCGTAACCACCGCGCAGGGCAAATTGGGCGATCTCCTGCGGCGTGGCCGCTGCACTATCGGCGAGCCGATTGGAGTGCATTACTCGCCGACAATAGATGAGCAGCAAGCCACGAAGGGCGGGCTGTGGCGGGTCGAACTTTCGGTCGACTGCAATGTTCCCGGACCTAGTTCTTTTACCCGTGACGGAGTCATCATTTTGGAGAAGCGCGAAGGGCAAGATTGGGAGGCACAATCGTTCTTTGCAACGCTTATCGCCACGTATGCACCCGGCTCTTGGTTTGAGCTTGCCGACCCGAAAGATCAGGAGGCGTTCGAGGCGGGCAAGAAAGTGTTGTCAAAATGACGTTCGCTGTCGATGCCTCGAGCGTCGACGATGATAAAGCCGCATGGCTGTTCAAAGTGTCCGCGCTTCGTGGTGCACGTCGCGATCTCGGTAACCGAGCGCAAGTGGAGTTTGTCGGACGGTTGGGCGAGGCAAGATTGCAGACCAACACGGTGGCCGCGCCTTGACGTTCCGGCCTGTTGTGACCAATACCTCAATTGATCAGCCGCTAACGTTTGTGTACAGCGGAGCATTGACGAGTATTGGGCCATAGTAGGACGCATCGATTATCCAGTCACGCTAGGCGATCGTCTCGCCGAACCGCGATCACTCCGTCTCCGCAACCCCGACCCGGCTCCGAGGGAGCAATCGCCACCAGCGTGCCACGGGAGAGAAAGAATGGCAGCTTGAAAACAGCCCGCAGCTAAAGGGCCGATTGACATCCATCCATCTTTTCGACCTTTCGCCATCACTGACGCGGACGTTGGTCGATGAGGGCTCACTTGCTCGGCCGCCTAGTGCGATCGCTCAACAGCCTCAACACATCCGCGCGATACAGATCGGAGGGGCTTGAATCGGACCTCGCGTCAAGTTGTACCTATTGTACTATGTTCTGCTTTCCCGGCCGATCGCCTCGCGCGCCAACATCAGGAGTGCGTGGTTGATCGATTGCCACAATCCGCTGTCGCGCCATTGGTAGAAATAGTACTGCACCGTGGTCATTGGTGGGAACAGAGTGGGCGGCAGCATGCGCCACGGCAACCCGCCGCGCAACAGATAGAGCACCGCCTCGACGATGTCACGATAGCTCCATTTCGGGCGCCGCCCGCGCTTGGCCCGCACAGGAAGCAACCTCTCCAGCACGCCCCATTCCGCATCCGTCCAGCCGCTTGGCAAACGCAGCTCCTCTCGGGCAAACTGTGCCCGGGTGATATCAGTCCACATTCTCGATCCCTTTGATGCTTCGCAACACCAATGGAATCAGAACTCGCTGATATCACTCAACTTATTTTTCGGTCGGACACTAAGGGTCATCCAATTGACGAAATCATGCGCTCAGCCGTTGCTAATCCGGCGCCCATTCAGCCAGCTCTGTCAGCCAAGACGAGGACAAGTGGTCGAGCCGGCACGTGGCTATCGCGCTCGTGAGGGCAGCCTGCACAGTTTCTGCTACATTGGAGAAGGATTATGAGGCGCATTGACGAGCGCGGCACATCGCCCATTTCGGAATTTGGTGCCGATGAAGGTCAAGGCGCTGACGGTTCTAGCGCTAGATCGGCTTGTGCCCCCGGCGAAGAGGGCCGATCATTCAGTTCCGTTGTGGAGCAGACGCGCTCTGAGCCTCAGGATTCAGATGCTTCATACTCGCGCAGCGCGCAGCGCGCCAGCGGTGCAGGCCGATTTGCCGCTCCTCCCGCCAGCGCACATCGACTCTTTGGGGCTGCGCTGCATGGCGTAATCGGTGGGAGCCGTCGTCGTTTCGGCTCCTTGCCGGGATCCGGCTCGTCGCGATCTGATGAGGAAGTGCGTCGCGACGATCCAGAGGCGGAAGGCTCGCTAGGACGCTCTCTCCCATCGCACGGCGGAGACGGACCAGAAGTGGGACACGTCCACGATGTGCCCACGCAGAGTGTCCTAGGCCCAGGCCCGCAGCGACCTTATGGAATTTACAGTGGGAGACCAGGTCGAAACGCGGGCGCCTCGCATCCGCGTGGCGAAGAGTTCTGGCGCGACGATAGAGAGGCTCAAAGCTCGTACGTGGGTAGACGCCCGCCGGATACGCCGTCCGTGTCTGAGCGAGGTAGCAGACCAGGAAGATGGCGCGTCGCCGACGCGCCTGCGCAGCCAATCGAGCGTGAAGGTGCGGAACGAAGCGATCGTACCTATAATGGCGCAGCAAATCAGGAAACACGCCTGGCGCACTCTGATGGCAATCAGTGGCGTGCCGACCGAACGGCTGAGCGCTCGCAGAGAGGTGGGCTCCCGCCAGATACACCATCCGCCTCCGAGCGGGGTGACAGGCCAGGAAGCTCGCGCATCGGCGGTGTCGCTGCGCAGCCAATTCAGCCTGGAAGCTCGGAGCGAGCCCATCGAACTTATCGTGGCGCAGCCAATCTGGAAGTTGCCCCGTCGTCTTCGGATGGCGACCGTCGGCGCGCCGATCGCGCCGGCGGGCTGGCGCCGCATGGCCAATCCATCTCTGACCGAAGTGGCGGACCAGGAAGGCAGCGCATTGACGATGTCGCCGCGCAGAGGGTCCAAGGTGCGAGCTCCGAACGACCGTATGGATCCTATCTTGACGGAGTACCTGGGGGAGCAAGCTGGCGTTCAAGCGGCGACCACTGGCGAGGCGATCAAGCCGCTACCAGCTCGCAGACAGATGCGCTCTCTCGACATAGGCAATCCGTGCCTGACCTGGGTGCTGGACCAAAAATGCAGCGTATCGAAGATATAGGCGCCGAGAGCGTCCGGGCTGCAAGCTTGGCGCGTCCTTATAGACGTGCGGATGAACTTAATGCAGCTCTGAGGGACCTTGATCACGTTCGCGACATCCGTGCGTTCTCAACTGCAGTGGTGCAGCATGACAAGAGGCTGCGAAAGGCGGACCGGGAGGACCATGAAAGGTTTCTGGAAAAGGCCGCCGTTGATTTCAAGACTGAATTCGTTTCGCGCCTGGAGGAAAACATCCGCGCCGGGCGATCATGGGGGTACGCCACAACATGCAACGTGGTGAGCCGAGAAGCCGGTGGTCGTGCAGGTGTGGAAGCTTGCAGGGCCTTGGCAGCTCGGCTGTCGCAGCTGGAAGATGCGTTAATAACGAAAGTCGACCCTAATGCGCTTTCGCTCTTCGCATTATCGTTTGGTCGGAACCTCCGGGCGGCGGAATGCCGCAATGGGGTGATCAGAATCGCCCAGTTTTGTCTCGACCAAGAAGGCCGACTACTTCAGAAGCTGAACAGTCAAAATCTGTCACTGCTGCTGAACGGCATCAGCAAGTTGCCGGATCAGGAGGATATCCGCAAAGCCGTCCTCGCAATCGCCCGCGAGGTCTGTGACGGCGGCCGCCAGCTCGCTCGTTTTCATGAGCAGGACCTGGCGAACCTGGTGAACGGTTTCAGCAAGTGGCCGGGCCAGGACGATGCCGGCCGGGCCGTCCTCGCAATCGCCCGTGAGGTCTGTGACGACGGTCGCCAGCTCGCTCGTTTTAATGAGCAGGACCTGGCGAACCTGGTGAACGGTTTCAGCAAGTGGCCGGGCCAGGACGATGCCGGCCGGGCCGTCCTCGCAATCGCCCGTGAGGTCTGTGACGACGGCCGCCGGCTCGCTCGTTTTCATGAGCAGGAGCTGGCGAACCTGGTGAACGGTTTCAGCAAGTGGCCGGGCCAGGACGATGCCGGCCGGGCCGTCCTCGCAATCGCCCGTGAGGTCTGTGACGAAGGCCGCCAGCTCGCTCGTTTTCATGAGCAGCAGCTGGCGAACCTGGTGAACGGTTTCAGCAAGTGGCCGGGCCAGGACGATGCCGGCCGGGCCGTCCTCGCAATCGCCCGTGAGGTCTGTGACGACGGCCGCCAGCTCGCTCGTTTTAATGAGCAGCAGCTGGCGAACCTGGTGAACGGTTTCAGCAAGTGGCCGGGCCAGGACGATGCCGGCCGGGCCGTCCTCGCAGTCGCCCGTGAGGTCTGTGACGACGGTCGCCAGCTCGCTCGTTTTCATGAGCAGCAGCTGGCGAACCTGGTGAACGGTTTCAGCAAGTGGCCGGGCCAGGACGATGCCGGCCGGGCCGTCCTCGCAATCGCCCGTGAGGTCTGTGACGACGGTCGCCAGCTCGCTCGTTTTCATGAGCAGGAGCTGGCGTACCTGGTGAACGGTTTCAGCAAGTGGCCGGGCCAGGACGATGCCGGCCGGGCCGTCCTCGCAATCGCCCGTGAGGTCTGTGACGACGGCCGCCAGCTCGCTCGTTTTAATGAGCAGGAGCTGGCGAACCTGGTGAACGGTTTCAGCAAGTGGCCGGGCCAGGACGATGCCGGCCGGGCCGTCCTCGCAATCGCCCGTGAGGTCTGTGACGACGGCCGCCGGCTCGCTCGTTTTAATGAGCAGGACCTGGCGAACCTGGTGAACGGTTTCAGCAAGTGGCCGGGCCAGGACGATGCCGGCCGGGCCGTCCTCGCAATCGCCCGTGAGGTCTGTGACGACGGCCGCCGGCTCGCTCGTTTTCATGAGCAGGAGCTGGCGAACCTGGTGAACGGTTTCAGCAAGTGGCCGGGCCAGGACGATGCCGGCCGGGCCGTCCTCGCAATCGCCCGTGAGGTCTGTGACGACGGTCGCCGGCTCGCTCGTTTTCATGAGCAGCAGCTGGCGAACCTGGTGAACGGTTTCAGCAAGTGGCCGGGCCAGGACGATGCCGGCCGGGCCGTCCTCGCAATCGCCCGTGAGGTCTGTGACGACGGCCGCCAGCTCGCTCGTTTTCATGAGCAGCAGCTGGCGAACCTGGTGAACGGTTTCAGCAAGTGGCCGGGCCAGGACGATGCCGGCCGGGCCGTCCTCGCAATCGCCCGTGAGGTCTGTGACGACGGCCGCCAGCTCGCTCGTTTTCATGAGCAGCAGCTGGCGAACCTGGTGAACGGTTTCAGCAAGTGGCCGGGCCAGGACGATGCCGGCCGGGCCGTCCTCGCAATCGCCCGTGAGGTCTGTGACGACGGCCGCCGGCTCGCTCGTTTTAATGAGCAGGAGCTGGCGAACCTGGTGAACGGTTTCAGCAAGTGGCCGGAAGACGAGGACATTTGCCATTCCGCAGCCGTGATCGCGGGTGAGGTCGGTCGCCGCGCGCTCTCCGATTTCACGCCGCAGCAGATGGCATATCTGATGAATGGCTTCAGCAAGTGGCCGGACGACCCGGCGTGTCACCGGGCGGTAGTGGACATCGCGCGCGGACTAGGCCGGGGCGGTCAACGCTTCGGTGCCTTCACGACGCCCGAGTTCAACATGATCGCCAATGCCCTGGGGCGAGGTATCACGAGAGGGGAAGACGCGGGAGAGATCACAGAGACCGCTCTGCTGAAGGATCGCTTGCATCAGCTGGCCCATCACCTGCACTATGACAATGATCGGCTGGAGCAAGGCGACGTTCTGACTATCGCCACCATTTTCAAGGCCTTGGCGAAGGCTCGACTATTCGAAGATCTTGGCTCGCTCGCCTCGACCGGGTTGGATCGGCTCAACGAATTGCATCGTGCCCCTGGTTTTGCCGCTGAGAATAACCTCGAAACCATGGGCAATCTCTGTGCCGCGCTGGTGCCGCTGGCGCGCAGCCCGCACCTGCGCTGGCACCGCAGAGTGGCTCTCCACTTGCTGAACGATCTCCAGCCGGTCGTGGAGCAAAAGATCGAGGCGCACTTCAATACAAGCGCGGCAGAGCGCATCCGTGGGCCGCGCGCGAGTCGCAATCCTGCCCTCTCGATCTATCAGATGCTCAAGGCTCGTGCAGTCCTGGCGAACATGTTCAAGCGACCGGTTATCGAGGGCAAGAAGGCCGATTTGCGGAAGAGGCAGCAAGAGCTGCGGCACGGTACCAAAGAGATCCTGGCCGGCACGCGCGACCTCATCCAGGGCGATCTTTCCAACATGAGCTGGAACCTGATCGCACAGATCGAGGCGGAGAGCCCGGTCGATGCGCTCGACACATTCGTCGAGCAAAACGCGGCAACGATCCGGGACAAATATCCTGCGTCCACATTCGATGTCCACGAGGTATTGCGAGCCATGGATCACGAGCCGAGGCCCCCACAGGGCGAAGCGGGTCTGATGCGGTTGCCGGTGGTGGACATGCAAGGACGGCCACTGGCCACAGAGTCCGAGACACGATACTCGGTTTTTCATCGGCTGACCTCAGGCGCGATCGAGGTGGTCGCCGTCCAGCTGCCGGCAAAGCCGAGCGCCCTCATGCTGGCGCGCACGCTCACCTACAAGGGGGTGCCGTACCGCATGGACCTGTTCGGCGGCAGCAAGTTGAAAGCACCAAGACCGACCGTGCTCGAAATCGCCGCCCATACTCCAGGCGGACCGGCAGCACCGTCTTCGGGGGGAAAACTGCTCGCCATTCCCTATGCCGAAACCGCGCCGGGGACGTCATTCGAGAAGCTGTTGCGGGCCTGGGCCCCGTTCAAGGAAGCCTATTGGTACACTCAGCGCAGGGGGTTTGCGGCGCCACCCGCAATCAAGGATCTGGGCCCTCACGATTACGCGCTGGAGGGCGCCTTCAAGCTGTTGCTGACGCCAGACCGCCCTACCAACGAGGAGCATCCGTTCAAATTGACTGGACCGGAAGGCCCGATTGCTTTGCGACCGCATGATGGCTGTGGCTTTATCAAGGCCTCGCTCGCCGAACGTATGCTCGCTATTCGCCGGGCCGGCCCCCAGGAAGGCCCCGATCGAATGCCGGCCTATGGTGAGGGAAGGAGATCGTCCGTTCCTGCCTCGGCGTTGCAACATTATCCGCGCAGTGAGCAGGTGGCCGACGAGGCTCGCGAAAAGGCCAAGAGCTGGCTGGACAGCAGAGGAGGGGAAAGCCTGATAGGCGAGCAGCTGTTTCGCATGGTGACGGCAGGCCACATCGATGCTCCCGGTGGCGTTGCCGTCCCGTCCAGTGATGATTACCTCCATGTGCCGAAGTGCAAGAGTGAGACGTTAACGGGAACGGGGGGCGTGCTGATCGGGCGATCTCCCTATGACAAGCCTAACCTGCGCCCACTCGCCGCCGAGCGAGTCAGGTCGGCAGCTGACGGGGATCCGACTGCGGCATTCCTCGATAGATGCGTGGCCATGCAATACAGTTTCAGTGTCGCCCAGAAGTCGCAGGAGGAGCTGGCGGCCGACGACCCGAGCTTCTTTGCCAAAGGCATTCTGATCGTGGTGCCGGATGGGATGTGGCCGGCCAACTACGCGGACCGCGGGCTGGTGATGTCGGCCGAAGACGTCAAGTGCCATTCGAGCTGGACCGAGCGCAAAGACCGTGCAAACGTAGACACGCCGGTCGACTGTGTGGGTATCCTGCAGGCGACCGAAGTGTTCGCTCCGGGGTCGTTGGTCGCCGTCTCGACCGGCGAGCAGAAAAAGCTCGACGGCGACTTCGACGGGGATACCGTCGTTATCATCGGCGATCGGCCGCAGCTGTATGAGCATGTTCGCCAGTTCGATGAGAAGGAACAAGCTCGCGGAGTTCGCTCGCTCAAGCCGCCGAAGTCGTATACCCCGGCGATCGAGGGCAACAATTACCAATTCAGTCGTGCCAGCCAGATCCTCGCGGCGACGCGGAACGCGTTGGAAATTTATAGCGGCCTGCAGCGGAGCTTTCTGGCGCAATCCCATCAAGCACGGCGTTGGTTTGCTGAGCGCGCGGTTTTTGGAACTTACGAGGGGTTTCATCACGAACTTCAGCGCGACATCCGTCAATTGCTGACCAAGGAGCAGGTGAGCGCCCAGGATGTCGAGCACATGCTCGATAGAGCGAGGCCCGAGATCAAGCTTGCAGACCATGCAGTCGCCCACGAAATTGCCGAGTTGCTCGTCAACGACCTCGAGGCGTGGGCAGCGAGCACAGCTGAGCAGATGCTGCCCGAAACATCCGAAAGCGTGAGCGACACCAAACTGACTGTGAGCCCAGCGCTTGCGGAGCTTTTCCCAAGCCTGGCGGAGACTTATCCGGCAGCCGCTCACCCACGCGACCGCATCCAGTCCTTGCTCGACCACTATCCTCCGCGCATCACTCCGCGGCCGGATGGCTACATTGCCGATGACCTCGTGCAAAGCGCGAGCAATCTTCTGAGCCTCGGGATCAAGGTCGGAACGGACGCCTTCAAGTCCGACACGAGTGTCCAGCTCTTCATGAAGAAAAGCGAATGGCTCCAGGGGCTCTTGCAGCAGACGCCAGGCCTGAAGTCCGTGCCCTATGTCAAGAGCATGGCGGCGACCCTCAACCACGGACGGTTCAATGTCGACACGACCCTGGAGGATCTGAAGGACAATCCCACATTGGCAGCTTCAATCATGGAGGCCTCTATTCATCTTGCTGCGGAGAAAGGGATTCTGCCTGGCTTTGGCCGACAGCCTGCCGAGGCTTCTGCCATCACGTTGACGCTAACTCGCGAGCAGGCTTCAGAGCGCGCCCAAATCGAGGTCGCGCGCGCCGCAGCCGAAGAGAAGGAGATCACTGTAGCAGCACGTCAGGTTGCCAAGGACCTTGAGCTGTTGGGCATCGATGTGAAGATGCCCCATCTCGACCGTCGGTTAAGATCGGAAAGCTCCCTCAGAGACCAACTCATGGAGGTGAATGATGCCCCCGAAGGCGCCTCACTGCTGATCAGCAGCGCCGTGCGCCATGTCTTCGAAGTGCCCGACAAGGATTTTGCACGTGCCTTCACGAAAGGCATTCTGGCGTTTGAGGAGCAAGGCTACGCCGAAATCAGCACAACCAACTGGTTCAGGATGAGCGCTCCGACGTTTGTCGGCATGAAGACTGTGCTCGCCACGCCGGATGGCTACCGATTCGAGGCGGAGTTCCATACGCCGGGCAGCTACAAGGCCAAAATTTCCAATCACGACACGTACAAGGAACTCCAGCGACGGCGCAGAGGCGATGCACCGGATCCCCGTAAGATGGAGCAGCTCACCCAGCGCGTGCGCGAGGTCTGCAAAGAAGTTGCGATACCGGAGGGTGTCAGAAACATTCCCCACTTTTCGATCGAAGGGGCGCGGACAGCTGGCGTCGGCGCAACCCTCGGGTTGCGATCTGCCCAACAGACCGCGACGCCCGAGCGATCACCGACTGCAAAGGAAGTTGTCGCTGCCCTCGACGGCCGGCCGATCGTGCTCGTCGGCATGCCCGGTTCCGGCAAATCCACTATCGGCCCATTTCTTGCGCGTCGACTGGGGCTGCCCTTCATCGACACCGATAAAAAAATCGAGACGACGGCTCGCATGCCGATTGCGGAGATTTTTGCAACCAAAGGGGAGCAGTATTTCAGGGACCTCGAGGCGAGGTCAATCGCACAGTTTCTCGAGCGGGGGCCGGTGGTGCTGGCCACCGGTGGCGGCGCGTTCATGCGTGAGGAGACGCGGCACCGCGTCGCGGAGAAGGGTGTCTCGATCTGGCTCAACACCGACGAAGGTGAGATCAGGAAACGCCTTAGTCGTGACACCGCCCGCCCGCTGTTGCAGACCGAAGACCGGAAGGACAAGATCACGCAGCTGATCAGCGAGCGCTCGCCGTTCTATCAACTTGCCGATCTCACGATCGTCCCCGGTCAAAAACGTGACAACAAGAACGCAGATCAATGTGTGGCCGCGCTGCGTGCCCACCTTTGCGGCGAAGGGGGCGCGGACCGGACACCGGCCAATGTCATGGGAGCGGCACCATGACCTCGCCGCTCACAAGGTTGATTGTCGATATCGCCCCGAGGGATCGGGCCGAACAGTCTCTTCGCCTCGAGCGGGATGATCGGCGTCGTATCCGTCGACAGCGGAAAGGTAGCGGCTTCCGGTGGCGCCCGCACCTCGGGAACTCGAACGCGGCGTAGGCTGTGAATGCTGATCGAAAAATGCCCCCCATCGGCGTCGTCGGGCCCCTTCAGGCCATTGATTTCATTGAATTGAAACGATGGGATCCCCACGCCGATCATGGTTGAGACCCCACGCCGCAACACAGTCCTCGGCCGAAACTGGCCGAGGTTCATAGTAGACCGTGCTGCGGGCGAGGTTCAGGACCTTCTCGGTTTGCCGCGTCCCAAGATCGCCTACAATCTTTCGGACTATACCAAGCAGGGTATCGCGGCTGCGTTCCTGCTGAAGAACGTGATCTTCAGGAAACTGGGTGCTGAGGACTTCACCAAGACTCTTCCCGGTCGTCGGTCGTGTCCCACATAGTGGTGTATGTAGTCGTCCGTGAAGATCGGCTAAGCAATTGAGCTAGAATCGCATTTGTCGTTGCGGACTGTTTTGCGATTGCAGGATTTTGAAGCTTCGGGCATCGGAACCTTGCAATTTCATTTTCAGGATTCCGTCGAATCGCCAGTCATGATTCCGTCGGCGCATCGGAGGTGGCGATGCGACCGAAGAAGCACAGGACGACGGGATCGGGCGATCTGTTCCGGGCCAGGCTGGACCAAATCATCAATATGAAGCACGAGCTGGTTCAACTCGCCGGCAAGGTCGATAGGGACTGGATCGACGGCGAGATCGCGCCGCTCTATAGCGAGAACGGTCGGCCGGGCATCGCGACCCGCTTCATGATCGGGCTGCTGTTGCTCAAGCACATTTACGGCCTGTCCGATGAGGGGCTGTGCGAGCGCTGGGTCCACGACCCGTATTTCCAGTACTTCACCGGCGAAGAGTTCTTTCAGCACGCGTTCCCGCACGAGCGCTCGGACCTGAGCCACTGGCGCAAGCGGCTCGGCGACAAGCTGGAACTGTTGCTGGCCGAGAGTTTGCGGGTGGCGCACGAGACCGGCGCGTTACGCAGCCAAGACCTCAAGCGGGTCACGGTCGATACCACCGTGCAGCCGAAGGCCATCACCTTCCCGACCGATGCCAAGCTGCTGCACGCGGCGATCAAGGGCTCAACCGCCTGGCGAGGAAGCACGGGGTCAAGCTGCGACAATCCTATCTTCGCATTGCCAAGACCGCGGCAATGATGGCTTCCCGCTACGCCCATGCCAAGCAATTCAAGCGGCATCAGCGGCAGTTGCGCATCCTGCGTAGCCGACTGGGCCGGATCATCCGCGACATCCGCCGCAAGATCGAAGGGCAGGAAGCGCTCGAGAACGCGTTCGCACTGCCGCTCAGCCGGGCCACGCAGATCCGTTCGCAGCAGCAGCGCCAGCGCGGCTGGAAGCTGTATTCCTTCCATGCTCTGGAGGTGGAGTGCATCGGCAAGGGTAAGGCCAGCGCTCCTTACGAGTTCGGGGTGAAGGCCTCCATCGTCACCAACAACCGCCGTGCTCCTGGGGGCCTGTTCGTGCTGCACGCCAAGGCGCTGCCCGATAACCCCTACGACGGTCACACCTTGCGGGACGCCATCGACCGCACCGAGACACTCACCGGCTGTGCGATCGAGCGCGCCTATGTCGACAAGGGATACCGCGGCCACGACGCGCAAGATCCCGTCGCGTCTTCATCTCCGGCCAGAAGCGCGGCGTCTTCGGTGTCATCAAGCGCGAGCTGCGCCGCCGCTCCGCCATCGAGCCCATCATCGGACACCTGAAGGCCGAAGGTCACCTCGGCCGCTGCTACCTCAAGGGCCGCCCAGGAGACGCCGCCAACGTCGTCCTCTCAGCCATGGGCCACAACTTCCGCCGCATCCTCGCCTGGCTCAGGAAGCTCTTGCGCTTCATCCTGATCGCTCTTTGGCCCGCCTTCGCAACCCCAGTCGCCCTCGACCCCGCTTGTTAACGGACGACTATGTAGCTGGTTAGCAAAGCCGCTCGCGACGCGCGCTCCCCAATAGCGCCGTAGCGAGCGAGCGGCTTTGCGGGTGGTCACCGATGATTCGTCGGTAAGGTTTGGGTTGCGACACCAACCTGATTCGAGGAACCACCGATGACCGACGACATGATGAACCTGCGTGCACTCGTGGAGAAGACCCCTGATGCCGATCTTTTGCGCGATATGATCGGCTTTGCCGCCCACCGGCTGATGGAGCTCGAGGTCGAGGGACTGACGGGGGCAGCCTACGGGGAGAAGAGCCAGGAGCGGCTGGCCCAACGCAATGGCTACCGCGACCGGACCTGGGAGACCCGCGCCGGCACGGTCGAGCTGCGCATCCCCAAGCTTCGCAAAGGATCCTACTTCCCGGGCTTCCTCGAACCGCGGCGGATGGCGGAGAAGGCCCTCACGGCAGTGGTGCAGGAGGCCTATGTGCAGGGCGTCTCCACCCGCTCGGTCGACGACCTGGTGCAGGCCATGGGCATGAGCGGCATCTCAAAGAGCCAAGTGTCGCGGCTGTGTACCGAGATCGACGACAAGGTGAAGGCCTTTCTAAACCGGCCGATCGAGGGCGACTGGCCCTACCTGTGGATCGACGCCACCTATGTGAAGGTGCGCCAGAACGGGCGCATCGTATCGGTCGCGGTGATCATCGCGGTCGGGGTCAACAGCGACGGCCAGCGCGAGGTTCTCGGCATGGACATCGGTCCGTCCGAGGCCGAGACGTTCTGGACCGCATTCCTGCGCAAGCTCGCCCGGCGCGGCCTGCGCGGCGTCAAGCTGGTCGTCTCCGACGCCCATGAGGGGATCAAGGCCACTGTCGGAAAGGTTCTCAACGCCAGCTGGCAGCGCTGCCGCGTGCACTTCATGCGCAACGCGCTGGCGCACGCCGGCAAGAGCGGGCGACGCGTCGTCTCCGCCTTCATTGCCACCGCTTTTGCCCAGGACGATGCTGAGGCGGCGCGGGCGCAGTGGCGGCGCATTGCCGACCAACTGCGTCCCAAATTGCCGAAACTCGCGGTCTTCCTGGATGAGGCCGAGACCGACGTGCTGGCCTATATGAGCTTCCCTGCTGCGCATCGGGCCAAGCTGCACTCGACCAATCCGCTCGAGCGCGTCAATGGCGAGATCAAGCAGCGAACCGAAGTGGTCGGCATCTTCCCAAATGAGGACGCCATCACACGCTTGGTCGGCGCAATCCTGCTCGAGCAGAACGACGAGTAGGCCGTCCAGCGCGGTCGCTACATGACGCTGGAAACCATCACGCCTTTGGGCGATGATCCCGCCGTCAGCTTCCCGGCAATCGCCAGCTGACCGATCCGGCCCCTGCCGGCGAACGCGGTCCAACCGCAATCAGCTACACCACGCCCCGGGGCACGATCCGGTGCGCGGCGGCGATCAAGGTGAGACTCCGCTCTCATCCTGATTGGGTTCTTCCGCACATTTGGTGCATCGAGAGCAACGGAAGGTCGGTCGATTTCAGGCGGCCAGAAGCACGCGTCGACGCAGTAACGGGTAACTTGCGCGACCATACATCTGTCGTTTGATGGCTTTGATCCTGCTGATCTGGCCTTCGACAGGACTGGTTGTCCAGGACGTGGTTATTGCTGCGCGGACGGCGTCGACGTCGCGCGCATGCCGTTGGCGAAGCTCTTGAGCTCGCTGTTGGCTGCTTGCGCGATCCACTCATCGAGCTCGGCGATGTCGCCGCCGCCGAGAAGGGACACAAATCGCTTCGCCAGCTCGGCTGCCGTGGCGAGTTCCGGCGCTTGCGCAAACAGGTGTCCGAGAAACAGCTTGGCTTCAGCATCGATCTGATCCAGATTCTGGCTCAAATACCAAGCACAGCGACGACGTGTAGGAGCTTTCCAGGTCGGGGGCGGTTGTGCTGCTCCTTCAAGGGCTTCACGTTCACGCCTGTTCGCGGCCCATCGCGCTATCGTCACCCGACTTCCGATATAACCCTGCTGCTGAAGCTCCCGCCAAAGCTGTGACCCACCCGGCTGCCTGAGGCTCATCGCGCTTCAAGCCATGCCTCGAAGGGCGCGAGAAGATGCGAGGGTCTATGAGGACGCGAATGCTCTGGCTCGCCGCCGGCGGCGAGCCAGCGCTGGACAGTGCGCCTGTCGATACCGAGCAGTTTGCCGATGCCGGATGTCGGACAACCTTGCGCGCGGAGGCGACAAATTTCATCCCAACGTTCGCGTCGCGCAGCTCGTCTATCCGCTCGTAATTGTGCAAGGCCCGGCGCTGGCGCGGACACGCCGGTGATCGGAGTTTTTGCGGCGGCCATGATTTGCACCGCTGCGGCTAGAGCGGTTTCCAGTTGAGGTGAATCGGAACAGTCAAAGGGGATTCCCACGGGCACGCAAATCAGATTCGGTGTTGCCCGCGACAACATGCGGGGCATGCGATGGCGAAGGGATACTCCAAGGACCTCAGGGTGCGTGCGGTTGAGCTTGTTGAGTCCGGCGAAAGCGCACGTGAGGCTGCGCGCATTCTCAATCTCGGCGCTTCGACTACGATCCGATGGATGGATCGTTGGAGGAAGACCGGAAACGTTGAGGCCAAGCCCGGCACCGGGCACAGCCGCTCGCCGTTGGAGCAGCACAAGCAGTGGCTGATCGAGCTGATCGCCGCGGAGCCGGACCTGACGCTCGAGGAGATCCGCGCGCGTCTGCGCTCTCAGAGAAAGCAAAAGGCCGGCATCGGTTCGATCTGGCGTTTCTTCGACCGTCACAGCATCACCTTCAAAAAAAACACTGCACGCCGCCGAGCAGGATCGACCTGACGTCGCTGCCGAGCGTGCCGCGCTGAAAGCCGAGCAGCCCAAGCTGCGTGCACCGCGCCTCATCTTTATCGACGAGACTGCGGTCACGACGAAGATGGTCCGGCACTATGGGCGCTCTCCTCGCGGTGAGCGCCTCGTCTCTGGCGTGCCCCATGGTCACTGGAAGACGCTGACGCTTGTCGCCGCGCTGCGCATCGATGGCCTCACGGCGCCCTATGTCATCGACGGTGCAATGGATGGGCCCTCGTTCCTGGCTTATGTCGAGCAAGTCCTGGCGCCGACCTTGCGCAAGGGCGACATCGTCTTCATGGACAACTTGCGCACTCACAAGATCGCCGGTGTCCGCGAGGCGATCGAGGCTGTCGGCGCCCGCGTGCGTTATCTGCCGGCCTACTCGCCCGACCTCAATCCAATCGAACAGGCCTTCTCCCGGTTGAAAGCTGCGCTGCGCAAAGGCGCCACCCGCACGGTCCAAGCCCTGCTCAAACTCATCGGCAAACTCGTCAAGTCGTTTGCGCCGCAGATGTGTGCCAACTACTTTAGGCATGCTGGATACACCAGATGATCCACATCATGTGGAAAATGCTCTAGATTGTGACGATGGCGACCGACCGCATGACGCAAGGCGTCCCCTAAGCTATTAAGTAAGTGCCATCGGTCCGCGACCTGAACTGCGTTGGGCGCACCACAGCGTGCGCCGTCAGCATAAAGACCCGCACGATCGCGGGCCGAAATCTTGATCCCCGGCCAGCTCTTCAGCCAGCGAGCAACACTGTCGGCGTTGCGATCCGGAAGCAGATCAAGCACGCAATTGCGCTCCAGATCGCAGATAATCGTTCCATATCCTTGGCCACGACGCCAAGCCCAATCGTCGATGCCGACGACAGTCGGAGCAGCAAAATCCGGTAAAGGGGGCCGAGTGAACCATCCGCAGCAAGGTATCGCCGCTAACCGGCATGGCGAGTTTGTGCGACAGGCGCGAGCCGGGCTCTCCGCCCACAGCAAAGCCGATCGCCAATTGGCTCTCGCCGAGACGGATTGTTCGTCTCGCTCTCGGCCGTACTGTCGTCGGTAGTCGCTCGGTAAATATTCGGCGCAGGCATCCGGGGTTCGCGCATCGAAACCGTCGCGCCTGAAGACGGATTTCGACCACCTGACCCTGCCATGGCAGATCGGCTAACAGTCGCGTGTAGTGGCTGTGGACCTGACGAGTTTGGTAGCTGCAACAGGGACAGAGCACGACCGCTGCCTTCGGTCGAGTCACGAGTACCACCCTGTCAGTTTGGGGAAGTATCTGGACAATCAAAAGCTCGGGGGAAATCAGCGAGCGGAAGGCTTGGAGCAAGGCGAATCACGGCGTCGACTGCGATTCCAACCTTATCCCCTTATTCGCACTGTCCGTGAATCCCACACCCTGCACCAAATGTGCGGAAGAACCCCTGATTGTCGCGCTATAATCCGGGTAGATCTGGCGAAGAATGTCTTCCAGCTCCACGGCGCATCAACAACTGGGCATCTCAAGTTTCGAAAGAAGCTGTCTCGGCCACAGTTCAGGAAGTTCATGGCGGAGCACTTAACGGCAATGGTGGTGATGGAAGCTTGCGGCAGCGCTCACTATTGGGCACGAGAGATGGTTAAGCTCGGCCATGAAGTTAGACTGATCGCGCCGCAATACGTGAAGCCTTTCGTGAAGCGCCAAAAAAACGACGCGGCTGATGCCGAAGCAATAGTAATCGCTGCACAGCGCCCAGAGATGCGCTTCGTCGAGCCGAAATCGGAAGAGCAGCAGGCCAGAGCAATGTTGTTTCGGAGTCGGCAGCGGCTTGTTCGTCAGCATACTGATTGAGTCAACGCATTACGTGCTGCTGTTTACGAATTTGGTCATACCGTCCCATAAGGCATCGAACAACTTAAACGCATTGCCGCAATCCTCAAGGAGCCGAACGTCGATCTGCCGGAACTAGTTCGGGAGGAATGCTGGAGTCTCATTGATCAAATTACCCAGAAGACGGAATGCCAAGACAGAGCAACTCAAGAAGTTGGCGGCGCGGACTCGAGCGGCGCGCCGGCTGCAAACAATGCCAGGAGTCGGTCCGCTGACCGCGCTGGCGATCGAGGCTTTCGCGCCCGACATGACAACTTTCAAATGTGGTCGAGACTTCGCAGCTTGGCTCGGCTTAGTCCCGCGGCAACATTCCTCCGGAGGAAAGGAAAGGCTTGGGCGCGTTTCGAGAGAGGGACAGGCGGACATTCGCCAATTACTTATCGTGGGGGCTATGTCGCGAGCGAACTGGCTGGGGCGCAAGTCGATCCCCAAAGGCTCATGGCTTGCGCAGATTCTCGTCAGGAAGCCACGCATGCTGGTGGCGATCGCCCTGGCGAACAAGAGTCGCCAGTTCCACCCCCGGGCTCGCCCCGGATGCGCGCCCCGTTCACCTCGATCTCGACCACTCCACAGACCTTGGCCGGCGGCGTGGCAATCTCCACGGGCTTCGTCTGTACCGGCGAAATACACTCGGACTTGCCAACCCTCCCGCCATCGCTCTCGGCGCCAATTTGGATAGGCACGAAATTCTGGGCTTTGCCGGCCAGCGCCGCCGCTACCTGGCGTCGCCACACCGTGAGCAGTCCGCGAGAAACGCCATCGCGCCGCGCCACCTCGGAGATGTTCGCCCCCTCCTCAAAGCTCTCTGCCGCGATCCGGGCCTTCTTCTCGCTCGTCCGTCCGTCGCCGCCGGCGATCCCCAGTGATCACTCAACGCGGCGATAAGAGTCACCTTCCTGCCTGGCATGCGCATTCCAGGGATGGTGATCAGGTGTTCTAGGCGATGGTGATCACGGATTCCAGTGATCGTGATCAGGTTCGGAGACGAACACGGCTGACGGGTTTATGCGTGCTGGAAATGGCCTCCTGGTCAAGGCTGGCGGGCTGGCTTGGAGATCGTTCCGACGGTCCATGGGAGGGGCCGTGCGCGGCGCGGAGTGCCCCCACGAGCGACGGAGCGACGCGCACGGGAGGGGCTTGTGGACCGGCGGAGCGATCGTGCGCGAGGTACTCACGGCTTTTTCTTTTCGCCAGCCTGACGCCGCAGACTGTCGCCTTTGAGCTCGAGGCGGTGCGCATAGTGAATGATGCGGTCCAATATCGCATCGCCCAGGGTGGGATCGGCAATGACGTCGTGCCATTGCGACCCGGGGACCTGACTTGTGATCAACAAGGATCCCTTGTCGTAGCGATCGTCGACGATCTCAAGCAGATCACGGCGCTGGTCGGCGGTGAGCGGTTCGGGTCCCCAGTCGTCATATGTGGACGGCCTCTGATGGCAAGCACAATTTGGCACTTCGAACGACTTGGACGGCTGCGATCGTATGTCCGGCCTTTAGCGTGGATCATATCTCCGCGGGCCCTGATGAAGTCCGACAACCAAGGGGTCACATCAAGGATGCGAGCTTTGGAGCTCACACGACTGGTCGGGGTTTTCCTGGTTTTCGGTGGCGACCGTTGTCTTTCGTCATGCCTTTCTTGCACTTACCAAGCTTAGAACTCTTTGATTTGGACGCGGCTGGCGAAACTGACGCTCAGGATTTCGCGAACATCTCGGTGCGAAAGCATTCTCCGGTTCTCATCATTGCCCAGATGATCCGAGCCAGCTTGTTGGCAAGGGCAACGGTCACAAGCCGCGCCGGCTTTTTCGCCAACAGCCCGACAATCCAGTCGCGCAAGCCGCCGCGGCTTTTTCCACAACGTTTAGAAGCGATGTTGCTCCGAGAACCAGTAGCTTCCTTATATATCGATTACCCGCCTTGGTGATGCTTCCGAGAGTCGGTTTACCCCCACTCGAAATTTGCCGTGGCGTCAGCCCCAGCCAGGCAGCAAAATCCCGCCCCGAATTGAATACGCTTGGGTCCGGTACACTGGCTGCAATTACCGAGACAACAAGCTTGCCAATGCCGGGAATTTCGCCGAGCGAACGGCTCGTCTCGCTTCGCGCGTGGGCCTTGGCGATCTCCCTCTCTAGATCATCGAGCGCGCTTCCGAGCGCATCAATTTGCTGACCGAGAACCTTTGCAGCCATGACAGCGGCGTCCGGAAGAGTCGTGTCGCCTTCTGCAAGGCCTAAAAGCTCGTTGACGCGGCCGGTGCCCTTGGCGACGACAAGTCCGAATTCGGCTAGGTGGCCGCGTAGAGCGTTTACGCTCATCGTTCGCTGTTTGACGAGCAGCTCGCGCGCCTTGTGCAGCATCAGGGTCGCTTGCTGATCAGCGCTCTTGACCGGCACAAAACGCATTGCAGGTCGCGAGACTGCTTCAGAGGTGGCCTCCGCATCCACGGCATCGTTCTTACCTCGCTTGGCTGGCGGCATCAGTGACACATCATGCCCCATGGCCTTCAATTCGCGCGCCCAATAGTGCGCTGAGCCGCAAGCTTGCATGCCAACGCGGCAGGGCTCGATCTTCGAGAAAAACTCGCGCATTGTCCGGCGCGTCAGCTTGCGCTTTACGGCTGGTGCATCCTCGCTAGATAGCGCGTGAACCTGAAAATAGTTTTTGGCGAGATCAACGCCTATTCTGATAAATTTCATAGCGGACGGTCTTCCTTCTTTGTGGCGCTCTGGCGACCACGCCTTGGCACTATGATGCCGTTGAGGTGAGGCCGTCCACAC
This sequence comes from Bradyrhizobium sp. USDA 4510, assembly GCF_054059095.1. Classification (NCBI taxonomy): domain Bacteria; kingdom Pseudomonadati; phylum Pseudomonadota; class Alphaproteobacteria; order Hyphomicrobiales; family Nitrobacteraceae; genus Bradyrhizobium; species Bradyrhizobium sp. USDA 4510. The sequence goes on from NZ_JBSSBT010000001.1 coordinate 557,760, forward strand.
CATCAAGGATGAGGAGATTGACGCGCTCGAGCGCGGTGATCAGGCGCGCCAGACGGCCTTCGCCGCGCGCCTGGGGCGAGATCGGCGAACAGGCGGGATGCCCGCTTGTAGAGCACGGAGAAGCCGTTGCGGCAGGCCTTGTTGCCGAGCGCACACGCAAGCCAGGACTTGCCGGTGCCGGTTGGGCCGACGATGACCAGATGGTTGGCATCACGGATCCATTGGCAGGTGGCGAGGGTTTGGAAGAGCGAACAAGGCCGCGGGCGGTGCGATAGTCGACGTTCTCGATGGCGGCGGCTTGACGGAGTTTAGCACTGGTCAAGCGGCGCGTGAGGCGGCGGTTGTCACGGGCGGTGACCTCGCGATCGACGAGGAGGCCGAGCCAATCGGCGTGCGGCATTCCGGCCGCCTCGGGATTGTTCTGCAGTTCGGCGAGGGTATCGGCCATGGCGGCGAGGCCGAGGGCGCGCAAGCGATCGACGGTGGGGTGAATGAGCATGCTGGTCTCTCCTGATCAATTGTAGTAACTGCGGCCACGAATGTTGGCGTGGAAGAGGATGGGCGCCTCCTCGGCGGGCGGAGCGGTTCTGTCGGTGCCGTTCTTGCGGATGGCAGCGACCGATTTGTACGAACGGGCGTTGAGCAGAAGGGCACGGGCACAGGCGGCGTCGACGCGCTCCTGGCCATAGCGCTTGACCAGTCCGAGAATGCCGATGGCTGAGCGGAAGCCCTGTTCCGGATGCGGCCGCGACCGCAGGATGACATCAATGAGAGTGTCGTCGTCGGGACCGACCTTAGCGGCTTCCGAACGAATACGCTCATGGGTCCAGTCCCGATAGCGGCGATGCGAGCTCGGCATATGCTCGGAAATCGTGGTCGGGCGATGCGGCAAGGTGCTGCGCAGATGCGAGGCCACGCGCTTGCCACGGAGGAAGACCTCGACGGTTTTTTGGGTGATGCGAACCTCGAGCTCCCGATGCACGAGGTTGTGAGGAACGCTGTAGTAATGCTTGGTGATCTCGACGTGATAATCGAGGTTGACCCGGCAGCGCTTCCACTCGGCATACTGGTACGGTTCATCCGGCAAGGCAGTAAGCGCCGGACGATCAAGCTCCTCGAACAGCTCGCGCCGACTTCGCCCCCAGCTCCGGAGAGGTCGACGGTTCAGTTCGATAAGGAGGCTATGGATTGTCTCGTTAAGGGCGGCGAGCGAGAAGAAGCGGCGGTTGCGCAGACGCGCCAGAATCCATCGCCCGACGATTTGGACCCCGACCTCGACCTTGGCTCTGTCGCGCGGCCGATATGGCCGCGCCGGAACGATGGCGGTGCGGTAATGGCGGGCGAGATCGGCATAGGTCCGGTTGACCATCGGCTCGTGAAAGCAGGCCCTGATGATGCCAGCCTTGAGATTGTCGCTCACCGTCTGTCGCGCCACGCCGCCGAAATAGGCAAAGGCCACGAACGTGGGAGGCGATCCAGTCCGGCAGGCTCTGGCTGAGGCTGGCCTCGGCGTAGGTGTAGTTCGAGGCGCCGAGCACGGCGACGAAGATCTGCGTGCTGCGCACCTCGCCGGTGAGCCCGTCAACCACCTCCATGGTGTGTCCGGAATAGTCGACGAACAGCTTCTCGCCAGCGACATGGACCTGGCGCAGGGTCGGCTTGAGGCGGCCGGCCCATTCCTTGTAACGCTCGCAGAACCACGAATAGCTGAAGCTGTCGGCACTTGCGTCGCAATACTCCTCCCACAACAGCATCAGCGTAACGTTCGGGCGCCGCAGCTCGCGATGCACGAGTGCCCAATCCGGCTGCGGACGCTCGTCGCTGGGCCGATCGGATGGTGGCGGATACAGGCGGTTCTCGAGCCGGACATCGTCATCCAGCTCCGGAGGCAACGGCCAGGCCAGGCCGGCGCGGCGGGTTCGGTTGAGGTACTTGCTGACCGTGCCCGGGGCCAAGCCAAGGCTGCGGGCAATGGCGCGTTGCGACATGCCGACGCTGTAATGCAGGCGTAGAACTTCACGAATGTGGCGCATGGACAGTCTCTCGGTCGGCATCTCGATCCTCTGCGGTTTAGGCAAAAGACCAAGCTACCCGGGTTACAGACTGTCAGCGGTATGCGCCTCCTGGTTGCCCCGATCATGATCGCTGGAAATAGCGATCACGATCGGCTGGAAATGGTGATCACGATGCTCTGGAATCTCTAGGGTTGAGCTGGGTCGCGCTTGAGGATGCGCGACCCAGGCACGAGCGCGACGCAGCTCAAGCCGGGTTGAACGAAGCCGCGGGCCGGGAGGTCAAGCGGTTATGGGGATTGAGGGCGCCGCAGACGTGCGCGATCCGCGATCAGTTGGGGATGGGTAAATGGACAGATTGGTGCGCAGCCGAGTCGGCTCGGCCGGCTCGGTGTGCAATAAGAGCGGAATCGTGCTTGCAACGGCAATTGCAGCATGGCTGGGCGAGCACCGACCCGCTGTCGGCCAGAGCGGTGGTAGCAGTGATATCGGCGAAAACTATCGTGCGCGATTGGGTTCATGAGGTGTCCGGCGTCCGATTACCCCGACGAGGTCCGGGAAGGATCTCGATAACGACCATGCGGCTTCCGCAACAGGGACATGGCGGTCGTTCGGATGTGTCTGCGACTGCGCACGCAGGCTGCTGCTCGGGCGCCTGATCAGCAATCGAAGGTGGCGTTGCCGCAAGCAAGCGACGGATCAGCATGAGCTTGGCACGGCGATGCCCGTTAGCGAGAAATCCATAGTGGCGGATGCGCTGGAAACCATCGGGCAGGACGTGCAACAAGAACCGCCGTATGAACTCGTCGGCCGCGAGCGTCATCGACTTCATCCGTGCTCCGTCGCGATAGTCGCGCCAAGAGAAGGTGGCGCCGTCATTATCGACTGCGAGAAGCCGGTGATTGGAGATGGCAACGCGGTGCGTGTAGCGAGCCAAATAGGCGAGAACCTGCTTGGGGCCGGCGAAAGGTCGCTTGGCGTAGACCAGCCATTTGATGCGGCGCAGCGACGTAAGGACTGTATCGAACGCTGAATGATCGCTGAGGTGCTTCAGATTGCCGAAGAAACGCAGCTTGTCGGCACGATAAGCAGCCCTCAGCTTCTCCAGGAACAGCCGGCGGTAGAGACGCGACAGCACGCGCACCGGCAGAAAGAAGCCCGGTCGGCAGGCGATCCAGCGATCGCCGTGCGCCGACAGCCCGCCGCCCGGCACGATGCAGTGGACGTGCGGGTGATGGGTCAGCGTCTGGCCCCAGGTGTGCAGCACCATGATCGCACCGATCTCAGCGCCGAGGTACCGCTTGTCGGCCGCAATCGTCTTCAAAGTCTCAGCCGCTGCCTCGAACAGCATCGCGTAGACGGTCGCCTTGTTGTGATAGGCGATCGCCGCCACCGGCGCCGGCAGCGTGAACACCACATGGAAGTACTCGACCGGCAACAGGTCGGCAGCGCGGGCGCTGAGCCACTCGCGGGCTGCCGTACTCTGGCACTTCGGGCAATGACGGTCGCGGCAGCTATTGTAGGAGATCCGCTGGTGCCGGCAGTCGACACAGCACTCGACGTGACCACCGAGCGCGGCAGTCCGGCACGCTTCGATGGCGCCCATCACGCGCAGCTGGGATCGGCTGAGGTGCCCGGCGTGGGCGACGCGGAACGCGTGGCCGTGCTGGCGGAAGATGTCCGCCACCTCGAACGCCGGACGTGCGCCGGGCACCTACTCGGGCCGAGATCTCAATCGTGCGTCGAGATCGTCGAGCGGACTTCTGGCCCGTGCGATCAGATTGGTTGCGACTTGCGTGTAGCGCTCCGTCGATGACAGTCGCGCATGGCCAAGAAGGACTTGGATGAGCCGGATATCAGTCCCGCGCTCGTAAAGGTGAGTAGCAAAGCTGTGCCGCAGAACATGTGCCGTCACCCGCTTATCGAGGCCGGCATGTTGCCGAGCTCTGCGGCAAGCCTCTTGCAGCGTGGCGACGCTCACCGGATCGTCCGGATTGCGCCCCGGAAACAGCCAATGGCGCGGTTTGGCCAGACACCAGTAGGATCGCAGGATGCTGAGCAGCCGCGGCGACAGCATCACGTAACGATCCTTGCCGCCCTTGCCGGCGGTGATCAGGATCAGCATGCGCTTGCTGTCGATCGCGCTGGGCTTCAGGCGGCTGACCTCGCCGACCCGTAGCCCGGCAGCGTAGGCCGTCACCAGCGCAACGCGGTCGCGCAGGGCCGGTACAGCCTCCAGGAAACGGGCGACTTCCTCCGCACTCAGCACCAGCGGTGCTTGATCGGCTCGCGGGCCGAAATAATGTTCTCAATCGCCTCCTTGCGCCCGAGCGTCACCGCATAGAAAAAGCGCAACGCGCACGTCACTTGGTTGATGTGAGTCCACGACCGCTTCAACCCGATCAGGTGCAGTTGGTACGCGCGCACCTGCTCAAGGCCGAGCTTGTCAGGTGATCGGCCGAAGTGTCGGCTAAAGTTCGCAACCGCGTACACATAGGATTGCTGCGTCGACGGTGATAAGTTGCGCAGCGTCATATCCTCGATCATGCGGCGGCGCAGCGGGCTCGAACTCATCGTGGCCATGAGGCACTCCTGGATTAAGAGGAACGGACTTGCGGCCCAATCCTCTCAAACAGATGCCTCTCAGATAAATGGCCTCGCCCTCCCGCGCAGCGGGTTCGTTCAATGGGTGATCACGATGGCCTGGAATCGGTGATCACGATCCGCTGGAACACGCACCTGGCATCAAGCATGGCATTTGCCATCGCGCCACCTCCACCGATCAGCTCTTGCCAGCCGGTATCGCAGACAAGCTTCGTCACTGCGAGGTGAGGCCCTCATGCCGGTTACCATTAAAAGGGTTCATTCCGCGCTCCGATTGAGCCATCTGAACGGCTCTCGGGACTTCCCCCCTCTTATGTTAACAGGTCGATTTTGCGACAAGCTGACGAGACCCAGGTAGCCTGTCCCGCGTTCAGCAGGAGCACCTCTGCCGCGGCGAGAATGGCCTGCTTGGCTCGGCGCGAGCGACGACCTTCTTGGCGACCGCGTTGGTGGCCGAACTAGAATCCCTTTTGCCGCTTGATGAATCCGTTTCATCAGGGTCACGAAGCCATGCGGATTTAAAAGGTGCGATCGCTGCGACAATCAACCTGGTGAGCGGCGAGATCACGGTGCCGCGCTCATGATATTGGACGGTATCCGCTCCGCGCTTGCCTCGCCGCAAAGATGGGCATGCAGCGCGACCAAGCATTGATCCGCGCTCCTGTTATTACGCTTTCCCGGGACGATGGTGAGATCGGCAAGTTGATAGAACGGTTCGCGATCGCGGATCAATTGCGTGATCTTGTCCTCCCGGTCCTCGGTCTGCAACAGCGGGCGGGTGATGTCACGAGCAAGGCGCTTCCTGATCTCACCCGCGTCGGTATTGAGCCAGATCGAGACCCCTTTCTTGGCGACGCGGTGCCGCGTCTCCTCACGCATGAACGCGCCGCCACCGGTGGCGAGCACCGTGGGTCCCCGCTCGAGACACTCCGCGATCAAACTCGCCTCGAAGTCTCTGAAGTACTGCTCCCCTTTGGTCGCAAAAATCTCCGTGATCGACATGCGAGTCATCGCCTCAATCTTTTTGTCGGTGTCGATGAAAGGCAGCCCTAGTCTTCGCGCAAGATGTGGGCCGATAGTGGATTTGCCGGAGCTGGGCATGCCGACGAGCACGATCGGCCGGCCGTCGAGGGCAGCGACAACTTCCTTTGCAGTCGGTGATCGCTCGGGCGTCGCGGTCTGTTGGGCAGATCGCAACCCGAGGGTTGCGCCGACGCCAGCTGTCCGCGCCCCTTCGATCGAAAAGTGGGGAATGTTTCTGACACCCTCCGGTATCGCAACTTCTTTGCAGACCTCGCGCACGCGCTGGGTGAGCTGCTCCATCTTACGGGGATCCGGTGCATCGCCTCTGCGCCGTCGCTGGAGTTCCTTGTACGTGTCGTGATTGGCAATTTTGGCCTTGTAGCTGCCCGGCGTATGGAACTCCGCCTCGAATCGGTAGCCATCCGGCGTGGCGAGCACAGTCTTCATGCCGACAAACGTCGGAGCGCTCATCCTGAACCAGTTGGTTGTGCTGATTTCGGCGTAGCCTTGCTCCTCAAACGCCAGAATGCCTTTCGTGAAGGCACGTGCAAAATCCTTGTCGGGCACTTCGAAGACATGGCGCACGGCGCTGCTGATCAGCAGTGAGGCGCCTTCGGGGGCATCATTCACCTCCATGAGTTGGTCTCTGAGGGAGCTTTCCGATCTTAACCGACGGTCGAGATGGGGCATCTTCACATCGATGCCCAACAGCTCAAGGTCCTTGGCAACCTGACGTGCTGCTACAGTGATCTCCTTCTCTTCGGCTGCGGCGCGCGCGACCTCGATTTGGGCGCGCTCTGAAGCCTGCTCGCGAGTTAGCGTCAACGTGATGGCAGAAGCCTCGGCAGGCTGTCGGCCAAAGCCAGGCAGAATCCCTTTCTCCGCAGCAAGATGAATAGAGGCCTCCATGATTGAAGCTGCCAATGTGGGATTGTCCTTCAGATCCTCCAGGGTCGTGTCGACATTGAACCGTCCGTGGTTGAGGGTCGCCGCCATGCTCTTGACATAGGGCACGGACTTCAGGCCTGGCGTCTGCTGCAGGAGCCCCTGGAGCCATTCGCTTTTCTTCATGAAGAGCTGGACACTCGTGTCGGACTTGAAGGCGTCCGTTCCGACCTTGATCCCGAGGCTCAGAAGATTGCTCGCGCTTTGCACGAGGTCATCGGCAATGTACCCATCCGGCCGCGGAGTGATGCGCGGAGGATAGTGGTCGAGCAAGGACTGGATGCGGTCGCGTGGGTGAGCGGCTGCCGGATAAGTCTCCGCCAGGCTTGGGAAAAGCTCCGCAAGCGCTGGGCTCACAGTCAGTTTGGTGTCGCTCACGCTTTCGGATGTTTCGGGCAGCATCTGCTCAGCTGTGCTCGCTGCCCACGCCTCGAGGTCGTTGACGAGCAACTCGGCAATTTCGTGGGCGACTGCATGGTCTGCAAGCTTGATCTCGGGCCTCGCTCTATCGAGCATGTGCTCGACATCCTGGGCGCTCACCTGCTCCTTGGTCAGCAATTGACGGATGTCGCGCTGAAGTTCGTGATGAAACCCCTCGTAAGTTCCAAAAACCGCGCGCTCAGCAAACCAACGCCGTGCTTGATGGGATTGCGCCAGAAAGCTCCGCTGCAGGCCGCTATAAATTTCCAACGCGTTCCGCGTCGCCGCGAGGATCTGGCTGGCACGACTGAATTGGTAATTGTTGCCCTCGATCGCCGGGGTATACGACTTCGGCGGCTTGAGCGAGCGAACTCCGCGAGCTTGTTCCTTCTCATCGAACTGGCGAACATGCTCATACAGCTGCGGCCGATCGCCGATGATAACGACGGTATCCCCGTCGAAGTCGCCGTCGAGCTTTTTCTGCTCGCCGGTCGGGACGGCGACCAACGACCCCGGAGCGAACACTTCGGTCGCCTGCAGGATACCCACACAGTCGACCGGCGTGTCTACGTTTGCACGGTCTTTGCGCTCGGTCCAGCTCGAATGGCACTTGACGTCTTCGGCCGACATCACCAGCCCGCGGTCCGCGTAGTTGGCCGGCCACATCCCATCCGGCACCACGATCAGAATGCCTTTGGCAAAGAAGCTCGGGTCGTCGGCCGCCAGCTCCTCCTGCGACTTCTGGGCGACACTGAAACTGTATTGCATGGCCACGCATCTATCGAGGAATGCCGCAGTCGGATCCCCGTCAGCTGCCGACCTGACTCGCTCGGCGGCGAGTGGGCGCAGGTTAGGCTTGTCATAGGGAGATCGCCCGATCAGCACGCCCCCCGTTCCCGTTAACGTCTCACTCTTGCACTTCGGCACATGGAGGTAATCATCACTGGACGGGACGGCAACGCCACCGGGAGCATCGATGTGGCCTGCCGTCACCATGCGAAACAGCTGCTCGCCTATCAGGCTTTCCCCTCCTCTGCTGTCCAGCCAGCTCTTGGCCTTTTCGCGAGCCTCGTCGGCCACCTGCTCACTGCGCGGATAATGTTGCAACGCCGAGGCAGGAACGGACGATCTCCTTCCCTCACCATAGGCCGGCATTCGATCGGGGCCTTCCTGGGGGCCGGCCCGGCGAATAGCGAGCATACGTTCGGCGAGCGAGGCCTTGATAAAGCCACAGCCATCATGCGGTCGCAAAGCAATCGGGCCTTCCGGTCCAGTCAATTTGAACGGATGCTCCTCGTTGGTAGGGCGGTCTGGCGTCAGCAACAGCTTGAAGGCGCCCTCCAGCGCGTAATCGTGAGGGCCCAGATCCTTGATTGCGGGTGGCGCCGCAAACCCCCTGCGCTGAGTGTACCAATAGGCTTCCTTGAACGGGGCCCAGGCCCGCAACAGCTTCTCGAATGACGTCCCCGGCGCGGTTTCGGCATAGGGAATGGCGAGCAGTTTTCCCCCCGAAGACGGTGCTGCCGGTCCGCCTGGAGTATGGGCGGCGATTTCGAGCACGGTCGGTCTTGGTGCTTTCAACTTGCTGCCGCCGAACAGGTCCATGCGGTACGGCACCCCCTTGTAGGTGAGCGTGCGCGCCAGCATGAGGGCGCTCGGCTTTGCCGGCAGCTGGACGGCGACCACCTCGATCGCGCCTGAGGTCAGCCGATGAAAAACCGAGTATCGTGTCTCGGACTCTGTGGCCAGTGGCCGTCCTTGCATGTCCACCACCGGCAACCGCATCAGACCCGCTTCGCCCTGTGGGGGCCTCGGCTCGTGATCCATGGCTCGCAATACCTCGTGGACATCGAATGTGGACGCAGGATATTTGTCCCGGATCGTTGCCGCGTTTTGCTCGACGAATGTGTCGAGCGCATCGACCGGGCTCTCCGCCTCGATCTGTGCGATCAGGTTCCAGCTCATGTTGGAAAGATCGCCCTGGATGAGGTCGCGCGTGCCGGCCAGGATCTCTTTGGTACCGTGCCGCAGCTCTTGCTGCCTCTTCCGCAAATCGGCCTTCTTGCCCTCGATAACCGGTCGCTTGAACATGTTCGCCAGGACTGCACGAGCCTTGAGCATCTGATAGATCGAGAGGGCAGGATTGCGACTCGCGCGCGGCCCACGGATGCGCTCTGCCGCGCTTGTATTGAAGTGCGCCTCGATCTTTTGCTCCACGACCGGCTGGAGATCGTTCAGCAAGTGGAGAGCCACTCTGCGGTGCCAGCGCAGGTGCGGGCTGCGCGCCAGCGGCACCAGCGCGGCACAGAGATTGCCCATGGTTTCGAGGTTATTCTCAGCGGCAAAACCAGGGGCACGATGCAATTCGTTGAGCCGATCCAACCCGGTCGAGGCGAGCGAGCCCAGATCCTCGAACAGCCGAGCCTTCGCCAAGGCCTTGAAAATGCTGGCGATGGTCCGAACATCGCTCTGCTCCAGCCGATCATTGTCGTAGTGAAGGTGATGGGCCAGCTGATGCAAGCGATCCTTCAGCAGAGCGGTCTCTGTGATCTCGCCCGCCTCCTCTCCTCTCACGATACTTCGCCCCAGGGCATTGGCGATCATGCCGAACTGAGGCGTCGTGAAGGTACCGAAGCGTTGGCCTGCGCGGCCTAGTCCGCGTGCGACATCCACCAGCGCCCGGTGACACGCTGCGTCGTCGGGCCACTTGCTGAAGCCATTTATCAGATGTGCCATTTGCTGCGGCGTGAAATCGGAGAGCGCGCGGCGACCGACCTCACCCGCGATCACGGCCGCGGCTTGGCAAGTGTCCGGGTCTTCCGACCACTTGCTGAATCCGTTCACCAGATTCGCCAGCGCCTGCTGAGTAAAATGGGAGAGTTGATCGCCACGGCGACGGACCTCGCGAGCGATTGCGACCGTCGCTTGGCCCGTGAATGCTTCTTCGGGCCATTTGCTGAAACCGTTCGCCAGGTTCGCCAGCGCCTGCGGGTCAAAACGCAAGAGCTGGGACGGCACCTGACCTGCGATTGCGACGGCAGCCTCGCGACAGCCCACCGCGTCCGGCCATTTGCTGAAGCCGTTCACCAGCTTCGCCAGCTCCTGCGGGTTAAAACGCAAGAGCTGGGACGGCACCTGACCTGCGATTGCGACGGCAGCCTCGCGACAGCCCGCCGCGTCCGGCCATTTGCTGAAACCGTTCACCAGGTTCGCCAGGTGCTGCGGGGCAAAACGCAAGAGCTGGGATGGCACCTGACCCGCGATTGCGACGGCAGCCTCGCGACACTCCACCGCGTCCGGCCATTTGCTGAAACCGTTCACTAGGTTCGTCAGGTGCTGCGGGACAAAACGCAAGAGCTTGGCCGGCACCCTACCTGCGATTGCGACGGCAGCCTCGCGACAGCCCACCACGTCCGGCCATTTGCTGAAACCGTTCACCAGATTCGCCAGCGCCTGCGGATCAAAACGCAAGAGCTGGGACGGCACCTGACCTGCGATTGCGACGGCAGCCTCGCGACAGCCCGCGGCGTCCGGCCATTTGCTGAAACCGTTCACCAGGTTCGCCAGCGCCTGCGGGTCAAAACGCAAGAGCTGGGACGGCACCTGACCTGCGATTGCGACGGCAGCCTCGCGACAGCCCGCCGCGTTCGGCCATTTGCTGAAACCGTTCACCAGATTCGCCAGCGCCTGCGGATCAAAACGCAAGAGCTGGGACGGCACCTGACCTGCGATTGCGACGGCAGCCTCGCGACAGCCCGCGGCGTCCGGCCATTTGCTGAAACTGTTCACCAGGTTCGCCAGCGCCTGCGGGGCAAAACGCGAGAGCTGCGACGGCACCTCACCGGCGATTGCGACGGCAGCCTCGCGACAGCCCGCCGCGTCCGGCCATTTGCTGAAACCGTTCACCAGGTTCGCAAGGTGCTGCAGGTCAAAACGCAAGAGCTTGGCCGGCACCTCACCGGCAATTGCGACGGCAGCCTCGCGACACTCCACCGCGTCCGGCCATTTGCTGAAACCGTTCACCAGATTCGCCAGGTGCTGCGGTTCAAAACGCAAGAGCTTAGACGGCACCTCACCGGCGATTGCGACGGCAGCGTGGCGACAGCTCGCCGCGTCCGGCCATTTGCTGAAACCGTTCACGAGGTTCGCCAGTTCCTGCGGGGCAAAACGCAAGAGCTTTGACGGCACCTCACCGGCGATTGCGACGGCCGCCTCGCGACAGCCCACCGCGTCCGGCCATTTGCTGAAGCCGTTCACCAGGTTCGAAAGCGCCTGCGGAGCAAAACGCGCGAGCTGGGACGGCACCTCACCGGCGATTGCGACGGCAGCCTCGCGACAGTCCGATGCGCCCGGCCATTTGCTGAAACCGTTCACCAGGTTCGAAAGCGCCTGCGGGTCAAAACGCGAGAGCTGGGACGGCACCTCACCGGCGATGGCGACGGCAGCCTCGCGACAGCTCGCCGCCGAGGAATGTCGGCCGAACGATAATGCGAACAGAGAAAGAGCGATGGGATCAATTTGCTTCATAAGCGCCTTGTCGAGGCGCGACATCCGAACCGCTAAGGCCTGGCAAGCTCTTGTGCCGGCCTCCCCTCCAGCTTCCCGGCTCACCACATTGCATGTCGTGGCGTACCCCCACGAGAACCGGATATTTTCCTCCAACTGCGGCACAAATCGAGCATCGAAACGGGCAGCTGCGGTTTGCAGAAAGTCTGATAGATCCTGCCTTCCCAGCTGCTTGCTGTAACGTACAACTGCGCGTGAGAAAACGCTGATGTCGCGAGCGCTGGCGATTTCCCTCAAGGCGGCATTTAGTTCATCCGAACGTCTAGAATGCCTTTCCGGTATTCCAACTTGGACGTTCTGCAGGGCAGCATTGTCGACATGCGACCTTCCGGTTCGGCCGCTTCGGTCAGAGATGGATTGGCCATACGGCGCCAGCCTGCCTGTTTGCGGGCGGTCAGTGGTCCGATCGGCGCGTTGCCGGTCACCATCCGAAGCCGATGGAGTAATTTCCAGATTGGCTGCGCCACGATAAGTTCCACGGGCTCGCTCCGAGCTCCCAGGCTGGAATGGTTGCGCAGGCGCATCGGCGACGTACCACCTTCCTGGTCTGCCACTTCCCTCAGACACGGACTGCGTATCCAGTGGGGGTCTGCTCGCGTGCGAGCTTTCAGCCTCTCGATCGTCGCGCCAGAGCTCCTCGCCACTTTGACGCGAGAAACCCTCATCTCGCCTTGGTCTCCCATGGTACGTTCCATAAGGCCGTTGCAGGCCCGGGGTTTGGACATTCTGGATGCGTCCCCCTTCTGGTCCACCCCCCCCGTGCGACGGGAGAGGGCGTCCTAGCGAGCTTTCCGCCTCTGGATCGTCATGCCGCAGTTCCCCATCAGTTCGCGACGAGCCGGATTCCGGCAAGGAGCGCAAACGACGACGACTTCCACCGATTGCGCCCTGCAGCGCGGCCCCAAGGAGCCGATGTGCGCCGGCGGAGGGAGCGGCAAATCGGCCTGCACCGCTGTCGCGCTGCATGCTGCGAGAATCCGAAGGACCTGAATCCTCAAGCTCGGAACGCATCCGATCCACAATGGAACTGAACGATCGCCCCTCTTCACCAGGAACACAAGCCGGTCCAGCGCTCGAACCGTCAGCGCCTCGACCTTCAGCGGCACCAAATTCCGAAATGGGCGACTTGTCGTCCTCGTCAATGCGTCTCATTATCTTTATCCAATGTACCTGGATGCCCTGCCCTGACGAGTGCGACAGCCACTTGTCGGCTCGACCGCTATCCTCGTGGTCTGATGACTACCGAATGGGTTCGCCGAATCAGCGACCGCCAAACACGCGAAGCTCTTTGAATTGCATGCTCCCCTTTAGGCACAAGAGACTTCGAGCTCGCGGTGAACGCAAGCGGAGCCAAGTACGTCCCTTTTCGCTGCCCATTTGCTGACCGATCGCCGCGATTCCTGCGCCCTTCGATTGCCCATCGGCAACGCGACAGGCGTATTGAAGACTGACAATGATGTGCCCATTCCGATCACCTAGAGGCTGGCTCGCGATCAGTATCGTGTATGGTGCAGTCGAGCGACGGACAGCAAGCGCAACTCCGATTAGGGCCCGCAAACCGAAAGTAGAACATAGTACAAAAGAAAACGGTTGCTTCATTCGTCAGTGCTTTCGCGGGCACGTCTGCGCGGACTGTACAACTTGACGCAGGGTCCGATTCAAGCTCTGCGCTCTATGTCGCGTGAGTGGCACTCCTGAACTTTCGTCGCTCTTCCGTCATAGGCTTTGCGGCGACGCGCACCCGAGCCAAGCTCGACTCTGGAGGCCTCCCAATCCTTGGCGAGACGTTGGCATGGCTCAACCGCTGCCGACGTCTCGCCAAGGATTGGGAGGCTTCCGTCAACGAGCTATGCGGGAAGCTGGGTGATGACGGACTGAGATAGGCGGTCGTCCGTGAAGATCGGCTAAGCAATTGAGCTAGAATCGCATTTGTCGTTGCGGACTGTTTTGCGATTGCAGGATTTTGAAGCTTCGGGCATCGGAACCTTGCAATTTCATTTTCAGGATTCCGTCGAATCGCCAGTCATGATTCCGTCGGCGCATCGGAGGTGGCGATGCGACCGAAGAAGCACAGGACGACGGGATCGGGCGATCTGTTCCGGGCCAGGCTGGACCAAATCATCAATATGAAGCACGAGCTGGTTCAACTCGCCGGCAAGGTCGATTGGGACTGGATCGACGGCGAGATCGCGCCGCTCTATAGCGAGAACGGTCGGCCGGGCATCGCGACCCGCTTCATGATCGGGCTGCTGTTGCTCAAGCACATTTACGGCCTGTCCGATGAGGGGCTGTGCGAGCGCTGGGTCCACGACCCGTATTTCCAATACTTCACCGGCGAAGAGTTCTTTCAGCACGCGTTCCCGCACGAGCGCTCGGACCTGAGCCACTGGCGCAAGCGGCTCGGCGACAAGCTGGAACTGTTGCTGGCCGAGAGTTTGCGGGTGGCGCACGAGACCGGCGCGTTACGCAGCCAAGACCTCAAGCGGGTCACGGTCGATACCACCGTGCAGCCGAAGGCCATCACCTTCCCGACCGATGCCAAGCTGCTGCACGCGGCGATCAAGGGGCTCAACCGCCTGGCGAGGAAGCACGGGGTCAAGCTGCGACAATCCTATCTTCGCATTGCCAAGACCGCGGCAATGATGGCTTCCCGCTACGCCCATGCCAAGCAATTCAAGCGGCATCAGCGGCAGTTGCGCATCCTGCGTAGCCGACTGGGCCGGATCATCCGCGACATCCGCCGCAAGATCGAAGGGCAGGAAGCGCTCGAGAACGCGTTCGCACTGCCGCTCAGCCGGGCCACGCAGATCCGTTCGCAGCAGCAGCGCCAGCGCGGCTGGAAGCTGTATTCCTTCCATGCTCTGGAGGTGGAGTGCATCGGCAAGGGTAAGGCCAGCGCTCCTTACGAGTTCGGGGTGAAGGCCTCCATCGTCACCAACAACCGCCGTGCTCCTGGGGGCCTGTTCGTGCTGCACGCCAAGGCGCTGCCCGATAACCCCTACGACGGTCACACCTTGCGGGACGCCATCGACCGCACCGAGACACTCACCGGCTGTGCGATCGAGCGCGCCTATGTCGACAAGGGATACCGCGGCCACGACGCGCAAGATCCCCGTCGCGTCTTCATCTCCGGCCAGAAGCGCGGCGTCTTCGGTGTCATCAAGCGCGAGCTGCGCCGCCGCTCCGCCATCGAGCCCATCATCGGACACCTGAAGGCCGAAGGTCACCTCGGCCGCTGCTACCTCAAGGGCCGCCAGGAGACGCCGCCAACGTCGTCCTCTCAGCCATGGGCCACAACTTCCGCCGCATCCTCGCCTGGCTCAGGAAGCTCTTGCGCTTCATCCTGATCGCTCTTTGGCCCGCCTTCGCAACCCCAGTCGCCCTCGACCCCGCTTGTTAACGGACGACTATGTACGCGGCGAGTTTCTGGTCGATCTCATCAAAGGCCAGGCGGATAAGGAAGCGACTACGCGTCTGGCTGACAAGGTCGCGGCGCTGACTGGTATCGACCAAGCGGTCAGTCGTAGGCTCGCCGGTCGCTTCGAAGTCGCCGAGTTCCGCCGCGAGTTCGACCGTAAGAACCGCAAGTTGATCGGCCGGTATGATGCATCTGTGCGTGGCCTCGATCCATATCCGGAGTCCGATTTCCAACTTTCCGGCGATCCCTCTGGCGATACGCTGGTGGCGCCTCTGACCAGCGCCACTGTCGATCTCCTCACACGCAAACTAAGCTGGCGGCCGGACGGCTCCTATGAACTGGGCAACCCCAAGGTCATGGAGGCTTGGGATTTCGGCCGCAGCCCTCCGGAGTCAGTTTCGGAGCTGCGGCAAATCCTGGCAACGGACCGGAACATGAAATTGCTAGTCTAGTCGCGCACGGGCTGTTTGACCTCGCCACGCCGTATTTCGGATCACAAATCGTGCTCGATCAATTGCCGCCATCTGCCTCCACTCCGCGCATCAAACTTGTGGTCTTTCCGGGCGGCCACATGTTCTATTCACGAGACGCCTCGCGGCAAGCTTTTCGCGCGGAAGTCGAAGTGATGATGAAGTAACGCCGCCGACGGACTCGGTAACAAGCAACCTGGCGTTCGCGCAAACATCCACGATTTCTCAAAATGCGGATGGAATCCTAGCCCCGCTCCGATCATCAGACGCCTTCGTCTTCAATCAGGTATGGCTCGAGGCCAGTTTCGTGTGTGAACCAGGTATCTCTCAATGGCTTCCAACATGACCCCGTGTTGTGGAACGTAATCGCAGCGTTCCAAGCACAATGCGGCGCCCGATACCGATGGGAGCAGCTCGTCAGGCGCATGAAAAAAAGTCAACGACTTGGTGTGTCGATTGAGCCCTGGCGACCTCATCTAGAGGGCCGGAAAGATCGTGCGTGATGGTCGGTACACTGGAACTACCAGTGGCTGGTCACAGTGATTTTGACGGCTTGATATCGAGCCAGCTTAGGATCGGCAATTTTTCTGGCGGCAAAAGGAGCGGCTCGTTCAGATCATGGGAACCGCAGCGCCCAGCGAGCTGTGCAAATGTTAACGACGTGCAGGACATCGTCCCCGGCGCGATGATGAAGTAGGCGCCGCTCCCTGTATCACCTTTCGACCTCGGGAACGCGATCGTTCCCGAGGTGTTGCGTTCAGCGATCGTCGACGATGCATTTCGACCAGAAAAGATCGCTCCGAGAAAATGTCTCAAGCGTTATCTGCTTTTACGTAGCTGCGCCGGGCGCGCAAACGTTTGGTAAGGAGAAGGCAGTTCTCCTGCACTCATTTTGTTCTCGAATCTCGAGCGGTCGAATCTTACTTGCGCATCATCGTCGACGTGATTTCAGCCGCGCAGGAACAAACCACGCATTTCGTTTTGAAGAAGAGAATACCGCTTTCCCGGACTGGGCAAAAAAGAGTTTGGCTTGGACTCGCTCGCCCGCAATTTCTCTGAGACACTTGATCGTCAGCCGATGGTGCTTGCGAGGGGAAATTCTAATGATTTGCACCGACGTCTTCGACGAAATCAACGCCTGCGCATTGCGAACGTCGTGTCGCACGATCTGCTGTTGACGCACTGGTCGTGCGTCGCGGATCGGAATTGCTGACCGCTCCGACCTTTCAAAAACATCCGAACTGACAAATTGTCAGTCGGTCATTTACCAACCCGCTGTCCCGCGCAGCGTGAATGCATCCTGCTGCCACCTCCCGTGGCGCGCGTCGTCACATCCCAACCGAATGAGGACATTCGAATGACCGCCAGCAATGATCCGATCAAGTTCGCCTATTGGGTGCCCAACGTCTCGGGCGGCTTGGTCATCAGCAAGATCGAGCAGCGAACCGGCTGGGACATCGACTACAACCGCCGCCTGGCGCAGATCGCAGAGCAGAGCGGCTTCGACTATGCGCTGAGCCAGATCCGCTTCACCGCCGGCTACGGCGCCGAGTTCCAGCACGAGCCGGTCGCCTTCAGCCACGCTTTGCTCGCCGCAACCACTAAGCTGAAGGTGATCGCGGCGCTGCTGCCCGGACCGTGGAATCCGGCGGTCGCAGCCAAGCAGATCGCGACCATCAGCCAGCTCACCGAGGGCCGCGTTGCCGTCAACATCGTCAGCGGCTGGTTCCGCGGCGAGTTCACCGCGATCGGCGAGCCCTGGCTCGATCACGACGAGCGCTACCGCCGTTCCGAGGAATTCATCCGCGCGCTGCGCGGAATCTGGACCCAGGACAATTTCACGTTCCGTGGCGATTTCTACCGCTTCTCCGACTACACGCTGAAGCCGAAACCTGCGCATCCATTGCCCGAGATTTTCCAGGGCGGCAGCTCGCGCGCCGCGCGCGACATGGCCGCGCGGGTGTCGGACTGGTACTTCACCAACGGCAATTCGGTGGCGGAGATCAAGAAGCAGGTCGACGACATCAGGGCGAAGGCGCGCGCCAACAATCACTCGGTCAAGATCGGCGTCAATGCCTTTGCCATCGGGCGCGATAGCGAGGTCGAGGCCCGCGCCGTGCTCGACGAGATCATCGTCAAGGCCGATCCGGAGGCGGTCAATGCGTTCGGACATGAGGTGAAGAATGCCGGCAAGGCTTCGCCGGAGGGCCAGGGCAATTGGGCGCAATCCAGCTTCGAGGATCTCGTCCAGTACAATGACGGCTTCAAGACCAATCTGATCGGCACGCCGGAACAGATCGCCGAGCGCATCGTCGCGCTCAAGGAGGTCGGCGTCGATCTCGTGCTGCTCGGCTTCCTGCACTTCCAGGAGGAGGTCGAATATTTCGGCCGCCGGGTCATTCCGCTGGTCCGTGCGCTGGAGGCGAAAACCGCCGCGCACGCCCAGGCCGCCGAATGATAGGGAGCCTTTCGACGTGACGGCGATGGCAACGAATGCTGACGTCCTTGCGCTGGAGGCGGCTCCAGCGCAAGGCAAGCCGCGTGCAATGTGGGCGGTCGATGCGCCCGAACGGGGGCTCGCGCCGGCCGCCGATCGCGCGGTACGGCCGGTCCTGGCATTGAGCGACATCGCGCTGACATTCGGCGGCGTCGCGGCGCTGCGCGACGTCGACCTTGCGGTCGCGCCGGGCGAGATCCGCGCGGTGATCGGGCCCAATGGCGCCGGCAAGAGCTCGTTGCTCAACGTTATTAGCGGGCTCTATCGGCCCGACCGCGGGCAGGTGTGGCTTGGCGAGCGTGCGTTCGTTCAGGTGCCGACGGCGCGATTGGCTGCGCACGGCGTCGCGCGCACGTTCCAGAACCTTGCGATCTTCAAGGGGCTGTCGGTTTTCGACAATGTCCTGATGGGGCTCGCGCATCGCGTCCGCGCAGGTTTCCTGCGCCAGATCATCGGCTCGCCGCTGGCGCGCCGGATCGAGGCGGAGAACCGCGCCGCCGCCGAGGATGTTATTGGCTTCCTGCACCTCGGCGACGTTCGTGAGCGCGCCGCCGGAACCTTGCCCTATGGCTTGCAGAAGCGCGTCGAACTCGCGCGGGCGCTGGTCGCGCGACCGACGCTGCTGCTGCTGGACGAGCCGTTCGCGGGCGTCACGTTGAGTGAGAAGCGCGAGCTGTCCGAGCACGTGCGCAATGCGCGCGACAGCTACGGCGCCACCATCATGCTGATCGAGCATGACATCGGCGTCGTGATGGGCCTCTCTGATCGCATCGCGGTCCTCGACAACGGCCGCAAGATCGCCGATGGCACGCCCGACGAGGTGAGGACCGACAAGGCCGTGATCGACGCCTATCTCGGCGTCGCGCATCAGGACGTCACGGAGCTCGCCGTCTGATGTTCGACTATCAGTTTTTGATCGAGGTGCTGGTTGGCGGCCTGCTGTCGGGGGTGATGTACTCGCTGGTCGCGATCGGCTTCGTGCTGATCTACAAGACCTCGGGCGTGCTCAATTTCGCACAAGGCGCGATGCTGCTGTTCGCGGCGCTGACCTTCGTCAGCCTGATCGAGCGCGGCATATCGTTTCCGGTCGCGTTCCTGATCACGCTCGCGATCATGGTCGTGCTGGGCGTAAGCGTCGAGCGAACCGTGCTGCGGCCGCTCGTCAACCAGCCGCCGATTACGCTGTTCATGGCAACGCTCGGGCTTTCCTATGTGATCGAGGGCGCGGCGCAGCTGTTGTGGGGCACGCAGGTTCACGGCCTCGACATCGGGATCAGTGACGTGCCGCTCGACATCGCCGGGGTCTTCATCAGCCGGTTCGATCTGTTCGCCGCGGCGGCCGCGGGCAGCCTGGTGGCGCTGTTCGCGCTGTTCTTCCGCTATACCCGAACCGGGCTCTCGTTTCGCGCCGTTGCCGACGATCCGTTCGCGGCACTTGCCGCCGGCCTGCGGCTGCCACGGGTCTGGGCCAGTGTGTGGACCGCTTCCGGCATCGTCGCGCTGGTCGCCGGACTGTTATGGGGCGCGCGTCTCGGCGTGCAGTTCTCGCTGTCGCTGGTTGTGTTGAAGGCATTGCCGGTGCTGGTGCTGGGCGGCTTCGATTCGATCGCTGGTGCGATCATCGGCGGTCTTCTGATCGGCGCCATCGAGAAGCTCGCCGAAGTCTATGTCGGGCCGCTGTTCGGCGGCGGCATCGAAGCCTGGGCCGCCTATGTCGTGGCGCTGGTGCTGCTCCTAGTGCGGCCGTCGGGGCTGTTCGGGCAGAAGCTGGTGGAAAGGGTCTAGGAGATGAGCGCAGCAGCACCGGCGGGATCGCTCGCGCCTGGCGTCGAGACCATTGCGATCGCCGCCGCGGCGGGGATCGCCTTTGGCGTCATTCCGGTCGCTGGCTCGGATTACCTGTTGGATGCGGTGCTGACGCCGTTCCTTGCGCTGGCGCTTGCCGCGGTCGGGCTCAACGTGCTCACCGGCTATGCTGGGCAGGTGTCGCTGGGCTCCGCCGCATTCCTCGCGGTAGGCGCCTATGCGACCTACAACCTTCACCTCCGGCTGCCGCAGCTGCCGCTGATCGTTGACCTTGTGCTCGCCGGCCTCGTCGCGGCCGCGATCGGAATCGTGTTCGGATTGCCGAGCCTGCGCCTGCGCGGCTTCTACCTCGCGGTCTCGACCTTGGCCGCGCAGTTCTTCGTGCAATGGACGCTCACCAAGTTCGGCTGGTTTTCCAACGACAGTCCGTCCGGCGTGATCGATGCCCCGGTACTGAGCGTGGCCGGTTTCGCCTTCACCAGCCCGGCCGGGCGCTATGTGTTCTCGCTGAGCGTCGTCGTGGCGGCGACGTTCCTGACCCTGCGGCTGCTGCGCGCGCAGAGCGGCCGCAACTTCATCGCGGTGCGCGATCACGAGCTCGCGGCCAGGGTGATCGGCGTGCCGCTGCTGCGCACCAAGCTCCTGGCCTTCGCCGTCTCCTCGTTCCTGATCGGCATCGCCGGGGTGTTGTGGGCCTTTGCCTATCTGCGAACGGTCGAGCCGGCCGGCTTCAATCTCGACCGCTCCTTCCAGATCCTGTTCATCATCATCATCGGCGGGCTGGCCTCGCTGCGCGGCGCGTTTCTCGGCGCCGCGTTTATCGTGGTGTTTCCGTTGATCCTGTCACGCGCCGGCGCGGCCTTGCTCGGCGGCGTATTCGATTCGGGCGTGCTGGAGATGAGCCAGCGCATCGTTCTCGGCGGGCTCATCATCGCCTTCCTGATTGTCGAACCGCGCGGCCTGGTCGCGCTGTGGGACCGGCTTTGGAGCGCCGTCACGCGGCCGGCCGCCATTCGCAACACATGACGTTTCGCGCCACTGGAGAGTTGAAGATGATCAAATCGAGATATCTGAAAGTTGCCTTTGCCGCAGCGGTCGCCTCCGTGTTGGCCGCAACACAGGCGGCGCGCGCCGACGAACAGTTCTTTCCGCTGCAAAGCTACCGGGTCGGCCCCTATGCGGCCGGCGGCACCGGCTTCTTCGGCGGCTTCATCGACTATCTCAATCTGATCAACATCCGCGACGGCGGCGTCAATGGCGTCAAGTTGACCTGGGACGAGGGCGAGACCCAGTACGAGGTCGAGCGCGGCGTCGAGGTCTATGAACGGCTGAAGGGGCGGCCCGGCGTTGCCGCCTGGAATCCGCTCTCGGTCGGGATCGCCTACGCCATGATCGACCGCATCACCAAGGACAAGGTGCCGCTCATCACCATCAATCATGGCCGCACCGATTCGACCGACGGCCGCGTGTTCCCCTATGTGTTTCCGCTGCTGCTCAATCCCTACAGCGAAACCTCGGGAATCGTGAACTACATCGCGAGCCGCGAGGGCGGAGTGGAGAAGCTGAAGGACAAGAAGATCGTCGTGCTCTATCACGGCTCGCCCTACGGCAAGGAGACCATCCCGATCTACAAGCTCTTGGCCGACAAGTACCAGTTCAGCCTAGAGCAGATCGAGGTGCCGCATCCCGGCAACGAGCAGCAGTCGCAATGGCTGTCGATCCGCCGCGCAAAGCCCGATTACGTGGTGCTGCGCGGCTGGGGCGTGATGAATCCAGTGGCGCTGAAGACCGCGCTGAAGGTTGGCTTCCCCGCCGACCACATCATCGGCAACGTCTGGTCCAATTCCGAGGAGGACGTGATCCCGGCCGGCGACGCCGCCAAGGGCTATATCGCGATCACCACGCAGGCCTCCGGCGAGCAGTATCCGGTGCTGCAGGAGGTGATCAAGACGGTCTATGGCGCCGGCAAGGGCAATCTCGACGACAAGAAGCGGATCGGCAGCGTCTACCACAACCTCGGCATCGTGAACGGCATCCTCAATGTCGAGGCGATCCGGATTGCGCAGGCGAAGTTCGGCAAGCGCACCTTGACCGGAGACGAGGTGCGATGGGGCTTCGAGCATCTCCAGCTCGATCCGGCGCGGGTCGAAGCGCTCGGCGCCAAGGATCTGTTCCATTCGATCAACGTCACCTGGGACAATCACGAAGGCGACGGCCGCGTCACCTTCCAGCAGTGGGATGGCGGCAAATGGAAGGTCGTCTCCGGTTGGATCGCACCGGACTGGGCCTTCCTGCGCCCGATCATTGAGAAGTCGGCGGCCGCCTATGCCAAGGAGCACGGCATCAAAGTGCGGACCTCCGGTGGCGAAGCCGTCAGCAATTGAGCCGCGCGCGATGCGGGAGCGATCCGGCCTCCCGCATCCGCCAACGCCATGGATCACGTGATGAGTGAAACCCTGCTCTCGGTCGAAGGCCTGGCCGCGACTTACAACCACGCGATCGCGGCGGTCAGCGACGTCTCGCTTGCCGTGCGGCGCGGTGAGATCGTCGCTGTGCTCGGCGCCAACGGCGCAGGCAAGTCGACCACATTGCAGGCCATCTCGGCGCTGCTCGCTGCCCGCCGCGGCCAGATCAGCGCCGGGCGGATCGTGTTCGATGGCCGCGATGTCGCAGGCACGTCGGCGGCGACGCTGGTGCGCGCCGGGCTCGTGCCGGTGCTCGAGGGGCGGCATTGCTTTGCCTCGCTGACGGTGGAGGAAAACCTCATCACCGGCGCGATAGGGCGCGATGCGCGGCGGGCGGAAATCGCCGCGGATATCGAGCGCGCCTATCAGCTGTTTCCGCGCCTCAAGCAGCATCGCCGCGCGCTGGCCGGACTGACCTCGGGCGGCGAGCAGCAGATGACGGCGATCGGCCGGGCTCTGATGTCGCGTCCGCGGCTGCTGGTGCTCGACGAACCGTCGATGGGCCTCGCGCCGCTGGTCGTCGAAGGAATCTTTCGCGCGCTCCAGCAGCTGAACGGCGAGCAGGGACTGTCGATCCTGATCGCTGAGCAGAACTCGACGGTGGCGCTGCGCTTTGCCGACCACGCGGTCGTGCTCGAAAACGGGCGCAGCGTGCTGGCCGGTCGCGCGGCCGAACTGCGCCAGCGCGCCGACATCAAGACCCATTATCTCGGCGGATCGTCGCGGGACGATCAGGGCCAGAGGCGGCCACGCGAGGCTGTCGCATGATTGCAACCCGGAGAGACTGACCATGGCCAACGACAATCTCGCACGCAAGATCGACGACGACGTTTATGCCAGGCTCGATGCCGCCATCGACGCGACAGTGACGGTGAATGCGGACCGCAACGACCGCGAAAGTCGCTTTCCGCGCGAGAATCTTCGTGCTCTGGCGGAGGCCGGCTGGACCGGCGTGCTGAACGAGCCGCAATTCGGCGGACTCGGCCTCAGCCATCTGGATTTCGCTGAAGCCGCGTACCGGATCGGACAGGCCGATGCCTCCACCGGGCTCATCTACGTCATGCATGTCGGCGCGGCCCAGACCATCAACCTGTTCGGCAACGCCGACCAGAAGGAGCGCTGGCTGAAGGCGAACAATGGCGGCCTGCTCGGCACCTATTCGACCAGCGAACGCGCCACCGGCGGTCACTGGTGGTACAATCTGTCCGAAGCCTCGCGCGACGGCGACGATTATCGTGTCAATGCCGAAAAGTCGTTCACGACAAGCTCGGGCCATGCCGACTATTACCTGGTGCAGACGCGCACGCCTGGCGCCAAGGACCAGGCCGATATCATCTTCTTCATTGTCGACGGCAAGGCCGAGGGCATCGAGTCCCGGCCCTGGGATGCGCTCGGTGTGCGGGCCAATCATTCCGGGGCGATCCGCTACAGCAACGTGCATGTGCCGCAGCGCGACCGGCTCGGCGCCGAAGGACAGGGCAAGGAGATCATCTATGACGGCGTCTCTCCGGTCTATCTGATCGGGCTCGGTGCGGTCTGGGAAGGCGTCGCACGCGGCGCGTTGAACGCGGCGATCGCACACAGCACGACCTTCGTGCACAAGGACCGGAACAAGAGCCTGTCCGACTATCAGGCGATTCGCCAGGAGCTCGGCGCGGCCAAGGTGCTGGTCGAGACGCTACGGCCGTGGCGCAACGAGCTCGCGGGCAAGCTCGATGCGCTCTGGCGCGGCAAGCCGCAAAGCGAAATCCTGATCCCGCTGACCGAGTTCAAGGTGCACGCCGCCGAGGTCGCCAACAAGGTCGCGGCGACGGCGCTGACGGTGACGGGCGGGTATGGCTATCACCGCGGCCCGATCGAGCGCGCCTATCGCGATGCCCGCGCGGCGATCGCGATGGGGCCGTCCAATGTCATCGCGCGCGACTGGATCGGAAAGGCGGTGGTCGGCCTGCCGCTGGAACTGTTCTACGAGGGCGGAGAATAGAGGTTGGCCGCGAGGCTGCCCCACAGGTGGTCGAAGCTACCTGGTGGCGCAAAAAGAACGTGCGGAAAACTCTGTCGCCGCGCCTACCAGACCGTAGGGGCTGTCGCATAGCCTAGTACGTGATATCCAGCTAGGTGGGTCATGACCATGTTGTCGCGGATCGCACAGTTGTTCTTAAGCACACTCCGCTCGTTGCGGCAGCGAGTGGGGCACTGCATGTGCTCACCTTGACAGCTGCGACGGCGGGTAAAACTTGCTACCTTGGGCCAGCCGGATCATGGACACACCAAGCTTGCCTTGAGCTGTTCGGTCCGTCTGACCTAGCCCCTATGTCCCAAGAGGAATTGCTCTCAGCATACCAAAGTGGGAAGATCGACCGCGCCTGCCTGCCCGTTACCACGTCCCTGGTGGGAGCTACCCCGTATCTGGATCCGATCCTGGACCTGCCGAATGTAAGGATCGTGGCCGAATATCCCAAAATGCTCGGTTATAGCCTTCTTGTTCGTCATGGAACGCGTCTGGAGGATATTAGAGAGGTCTTCGGGCATCCGGTTGCCCTTGACGAGGTTAAGCCTTGGTTAGATCACCGGCTGCCGCAGGTTCGACGTACCGCGGTGGCGAGTAGTGGCGCCGCGGCGCAAGCCGTTGCCAACAGCGAAGCCTTGGACAGGGCTTCTATTGGCCCCAGAGTTGGCGCGGCGATTTATGGGCTGGGTTCGCTGGTGGCTGGGATTGAAGAAGGCCCGCACAATGTGACGCGCTGGTGGGTGCTAGGCAGGGATATGCCTCCGCCAACCGAGAACGACAAGACGTCGTTGCTCGCGACTGTAAGTGATGCGGATTTTGCCTCCTTGCTTGCTTCCTTTGCTGGTGCCCGAGTCCAAATCCTGACGATTTACGAGCGACCGGCCAAAGCGGGCCTTGACAGCCATCGATATTTGATTGAGGTCGCGGGGCATGCGCAGACGGATAGCCTTGCCGGATTGCTTCGAAAGCGCCCGGACATTCGCGTGTTCGGGTCATATCCGCGCCGGTACTGATAGCTTCTACTTGGCGTGATCCGAGCCCTTTCGGAACTCTTCGTAGCTCTACGAAGGAGATCGTGGAGCCGCTCATGGGGAAAGCGCCTGCAACTGCCGCGTGACAATCATAAGCTGGCAGAATTTGTCGACAATGCGTTGCAGAACTACCTTGAGAATGAGGGTAGGCTGCAAGCTCTCGCGCCGCCAGCGGGCCCGCTCGTAGTAGGGAGCGAGATCGAAACGACGGGTGGCGAACCGCATCAAAATCCGAGACAATGCAGGAGAGATCGGAGAAAGTACGAGCGAGCGTTCCGCTCTGCTGCGATCCCCGCTGATAGCTCGGGGCTCTCCGAATTCGGATCGGGCAGGAAGAGCCCGGCCTCCTGGTTCTCGCCTCGTTGGTATGTCCGCACGAGCGCTCTTTGCAACTGGTCGAGCGGACGGTCTGGTTTGATATCGACCGCATTGTCAGGGATGACATCACTGAGCTCGTCGGGAGGAGCGCCCCGCCGCGCCTGACGAGTCACTTTACAAAGGTGAGGCTCGAAGGACTCCAGCGGCCGCTGATCCGACGTACCGCTGGGAAGATCAAGGGGCACCTGACAGACATCTTCCGCCTCCTCCCGCGGCGGGGCTGATGCAGCTCATCGTGAACGGACGGCGCCGTACTTCCGCACTCCGGATGCGACCCAGTCATGTGGCGCAAGAGCATCTAGTTCGCACTTTTCCGCCGCTCGCGCTTGATCCAGGGAAGCGCAGACGAAGGCTAGGCGCCGATGAAGGCCAAATAGTGCTCGACAATCTCATTCATTCGGCCGGAGTGCTCAACAGGCCTTTCCCGCCGCCGACGCGCGACGGACACTGCGCCGGTTGGAGTCACCTCAATACGCCGGCTGTCTGAATATGGTTGAGATCGAGATCGGCATTCTCGTCGCCAATGCCTCGATGGACGTCGACAATTTCCCCGACCTGGTCACCGCGCCGGAGAACGGCGCCATGCCGATCGCGATCGCGTCAAGTGGTTGTACACAACCGAGAAGCTCGCGCAAAATGGCGCTCGACTGTCCGAGGCCCTCAACCAAATCAAACCATCTTCAACGAATCAAAAACCTCTGTGTCGGGGTACTGGTCAGCTTCTCGAAAGCCAACCTTCCTAGCATTCGAACCTGATCTCTAGATGCCGATGCCGCCTATAACTGAACTGATCACGAACCGGGGATACCCGCTGGGTGGTTCGGCGAGGGATTTTGCTACTCATAAGAGCAAGGAGAGCATTATGAATTCCAATCGGATCAACGATGCGGGCTCGCCAGGATCCCAAACTGGTTATGTTTTCAGACAGGAGGATCATAATCTATTTAGGCAAGCCGTGAATGAAGCCAAGTCACTGTCTGCCGCGCCTGTACCGGCGAAGGCTCCGATTTGGAGTTCGAGCGCTCCATACGGGAACTTCTCACGCGATGGCTACTCTTGGAACAACGACGTGTGGGGCAAGGGTGCTGGGCCTCAGACGATTTCGGTGCGTGCAGTCAACCAGTGGAGTGTGTGGTCGAACCAGCCTAATACTGCTGGCATCAAGAGCTATCCGCACGAGGCTTTCAATATCGGGAAACCGCTCAGTTCAATCAACGCTCTGAGCTCGAACTTCAATCAGGATGTTCCGACAAGCGGTGCCTGGGACGTTGCCTACGATATATGGGACAGCTCAAACCAGCATGAGATAATGCTCTGGACGAATTACACTGGAAATCCGGACGGCAGCGGTAACGTCAAACCAATTTCTTACCATTATCGTCAGGATCGTTCCGGGGCAGCGATCCCGGTCTACACCAATGTCGACGTGGGCGGAGCGACTTGGAACGTGTTTGAAGGCTTTAACGGTCACAAGGTCATCTCACTCCTGCGCACTTCGAAGACCAATAGTGGAACAGTGGACATCAAGAGCATCCTGGAGTGGATCAAGTCGAAGGGCTACTTCGGCGATATAAACGTCGGCAGCGTTCAATACGGCGTCGAGGTCACCTCATCCCCAGGGGGAATGAACTTCAATTTCAACAACTGGAGCGTGACCTCAAAGTAAGGATCCGCGTCAGTGAGGTGATGTGAGAGACTTCGGCGGCACGGGGCCGACGCATTATGCAGACCTCAACGGTCACGGTCCATACCACCGTGCAGCCGAAGTCCACAAGTTCCCAAGACGCCACGCTTGACGCTCCGCGACAATCAGATCCAACAAAGCTCTCGCACCCAACAACCTTTGGGCAATCATCGATATCCCGGCTATGCCGCCCGCTATCCTGATCGCTGCGTTCTTCGCGCCAGATCTGCGTGCAATCTTGCTTAGTTCGAACATAGCCAACTGCTCCGCAACAGATCCCGTTAATGCTTAGCCATCCACTTGACGCGAGCGAGATGGGTTATCATAGGCATGGGGAGCACGCTCCGGCTCAGGTTTAGGATCGATGCGCAACACGATCTCGGCGGCTTCTCTCCAGTCGGCGCCTTCCCCGTCTGCGTCTAGGAGACGCTAATAGATGACGACGTGTTCTTGGTCGTTGGGAGCCAGGATCGAATCAGTTGGCGCCGCATCGTTGACATTCGGATCTGAACGACGGATTTTACTGGCAATCTCCAAAAGAAGTAGATCGGTTCAATGACAATCCTCGGCTGTTTCGAGCCTTGAGGAGACCCCGAGCCCCAGTTGGCCGCGCGTGCGTGAGCGGCCGATGCGTATTGGACAACCGAGCCGCGTTCATGCGTTCCTAGCCAGCTATGGGCCGGCGTCTACTGCCCACTGATCCTCTGCCAAAGCCAGAGCGCCACCGCGGTGGGCGAGGAGTTCGCATTGCTGCCACTGGCGCGCAAATTGGCTTCGCGCATCGTCGCAATGTCGATCCGGTCAAGCAGTGGCTTCAGCGCGTCCTGCAACGCGGTATTATGAGCGCGCCGTGGTGCAAGTAGCAGGACCGCATCATAGGGCGGGACCGCGTGCTTGGGATCGGCCAGCGTCACCAGGTCGTATTCCTTGATCCGCCCCTCGCTGCTATAGCCCGCGATGACATCAACGTTGCCGCTCGCCACTGCCGCATACATGAAATCAGGCTGCATCTGTCGTTGCGTACGGAATGAGAGTCCGTAGGCCTTGTGCAGGGCAGTCCATTCCGGGCGCGAGAAGAACTCGTAGTCGCCCGCAATCGACAGCGTCGGCGCGTGCGCAGCCAGGTCGGTGATCGAATGAATGCCGAGTGCTTCGGCGCGCTGCCGCGGCATCACCAGGGCGTAGGCGTTTTCGAAACCGAGCGCGCCGAGCAGGGTGATGTCCTGCTTTGCCAGGAGTTTCTTCAGCTCGGCGAGCAATGCTTCACGCGGCAGCATCTCGCTGCGGTGAAACTGGTTGACCCACAGGGTGCCGGAATAATCCACATAGACGTCGATGTCGTTGGCCGCGAGCGCCTGAAAAATCACGTTGGAACCGAGACCTTCGCGCGTCGAGGCCTGCAATCCCGCGGCCTGCAGACGCTGCTCGATGAGCGCGGAGAGCACATATTGCTCGGCAAAGGTTTTGGCGCCGATGATGTAGGTCGACGGGGCGCGCGAGACCGAAGGGATCAATGTGGCCGCGACCAGTGCGGCGATCCCGACGCTGCCGAGCGCAGTGCGGAAGCGCTTGCGCTCGCCCAATCCGCGTTCGATCAGCGTTAAAAGTTGATCGACCGCTAACGCCAGCAGAGCTGAGCACTACTTTGGCAGATTGTTGATTTTGCCGCGTTTTATAGGATTCCCGAATCAATTTTTCAATGATTCATGGGTGGTCGGCTCTTGGAGGGCTGACCATGCCCGGATGGGAAGACGAACTCGAACGCTGGCTGATGCCGTTCTTGGACCGGCTGGGTCATAAGACCCGGCAGCGGATGTGTCCTCTGTATGTTGCGGGATTGATCGGTCCGGGCGATCGCAAGAGCGTTCAGCCGATGGCGGAACGCCTTGCCGCGAGCAACTACGACCAGTTGCACCATTTCATTGCGGACGGTGTCTGGGACGCGACGCCGCTGGAGACAGAGCTGCTCAACCAGGCGGACCGACTTGTCGGCGGCAGGGATGCGGTGCTGGTTATTGATGACACCTCACTTCCCAAGAAGGGTGAGCGCTCGGTCGGTGTTGCGGCTCAATACGCGTCGGCTCTCGGTAAAACGGCAAATTGCCAAACGCTGGTGTCTTTGACGCTTGCTCGCGGCGAAGTGCCCGTGATGGTCGCGTTACGTCTCTTTCTGCCTGACAGTTGGACAAGCGACATATCTCGTTTGAAGCGCGCTCGCGTGCCAGTCGAACATCGAACGGCACGGTCCAAGCCCGAGATTGCTCTAGCCGAGATTGACCGCGCGATGGCAGCCAACGTGCGCTTTGGATGTGTGCTGGCGGATGCAGGATACGGCCTCAGCGCACCGTTTCGACAAGGGCTAACAGAGCGCGGGCTGACCTGGGCTGTCGGCATCCCTCGGCACCAGAAAGTGTATCCGGTCGATGTGAAGCTCATTTGGCCGATTACCAAGGTCCGCGGAAAACCACGAAAGCACCACGTGCCCGATATCTTATCGATTGCCGCAGAACAAATGCTCGCCAGCGCCAAATGGAAAACCGTGAGTTGGCGTAGCGGGACGAAAGGTCGGCTGAAAGCCCAATTTGCTGCTCTCCGTGTCCGGACCGCCGACGGCCCTCCGCAGCGGATATGGGATAAAGGTCAGCAGCATCTCCCAGGCGACGAAGCCTGGCTCATTGGCGAGCAACGTGCGTCCGGGGAGAAGAAATACTATCTGGCCAATCTTCCGGCGGCGACGGATCTGCGCACGCTGGCCGCCACCATCAAGGCACGGTGGATTTGTGAGCAGGCGCATCAGCAGTTGAAGGAGGAACTTGGACTTGATCACTTCGAAGGGCGATCATGGCAAGGTCTTCATCGCCACGCCTTGATGACAATGATTGCCTACGCCTTCCTGCAACATCGTCGCCTCGCATACGCGGGGCGGAAAAAAAAGGAATCAACGGGCCTCCGCCTCAGCCAACCATGCCAGCCGTACGTCACGCCATCGTCGATCTCATCCTTCGGCCGCCGTCTCAGCAGTGCCCATATTGCCGAAAGCAAATCCGTGAAAAACAGCGGCGAAAACACAATCTGCCAAAGTAGTGTGAGGCGACGCAGCCAAATAGCACGAGCACCCAGTTTTGGGTCTGCAAGCCGGCGAAAATGTAATTGCCGAGGCTGGTCTGCCCGATCGGCGTGGACAATGTCGCCGTCCCGATCACCCATACCGCCGAGGTGCGGATGCCGGCCATGATCACCGGCAGCGCCAACGGTAATTCCACCGTGAACAACGATTGCCGCGGCGTCATGCCCACCCCTTGCGCCGCCTCAAGCAACGCGGGATCGACGCCGTTCAGGCCGGTGATGGTGTTGCGCAGCACCGGCAGCATGGAATAGAGCGCCAGTGCCAGCATGGAGGGCAGAAATCCGAATGCGGAAAAGTCGAAGCCGAACCAGCGAAGCGTCAACGACGCAATGGCGAGCAGAAGTGGGTAGAACAGCGCCAGCAGGGCCAGTCCGGGCACGGTCTGGACGATGCTGGCGAGGCCCAGCAGGATGCCGCGGATCACGGCATGATTGCGCGCGAGGATCGCGAGCGGGAGGCTGATCACGAGCCCGAGCGCTAGCGCTGCCAGGCTGACCTGAACGTGGCTGCCAAGATAGTCCGGCAGATGCGCCGCCGCGTCGTGCCAGCGCGGGTCGGACAGGAAGCTCATTCCGTGCTTGCTCCCGGGAGCAGGGCGTTCAGCCGCTCGGCCTGCCGCCTGGGTGTGCTCAACAGCTCCGCCACGTAGGGATCCTTGTTGTTTGCCAGCTCGGCTGGCTGGCCTTGCGCCACAACCCGTCCGGCCCGCATCACCGCGATGCGATCGGCAAGCAACAACGCCTCCGTCATGTCATGGGTGACCATTACCGTAGTCAAACCGAGCCTGCGATGCAGGGCGCGGTACTCCTCGCCCATGGTGTAGCGGGTCAGCGGATCGAGCGCGCCAAAGGGTTCGTCCATCAGCACGATACGGGGACGGGCGGCGAGCGCCCGCGCCACGCCTACACGCTGCTGCTGGCCGCCCGACAATTCATGCGGAAAGCGATCGCGATGGAGGAAGCGATCGAGCTGTACCAGGTCGAGGAGCTGATCGACCTGCACGGCGATCTCGGTGGCGGGCCAGCCGAGCAGTCTCGGTGTGACGGCGATGTTGTCGGCGACGCGCATATGCGGAAAAAGCCCGCTGCTCTGGAACACGAAGCCCATGCGCCGGCGCAAACCCACCGGGTCGACGTTGCGCACGTCCTCGCCCTCCACGATGACGCGGCCGCCGTCGGCATCGAGCAGGCGGTTGGCGAGCCGCAACAAGGTGGACTTGCCGGAGCCGGAGGTGCCAACGATCGCCAGGAATTCGCCCGCGGCAATATCGAGCGAGACATCGTCGACCGCGTTGACGCGCTCGGCGTCACGACCGCTGGCAAAACTCTTCCCCACATGGGCATAGGTAATCAGCGGTGCGAGTGTCATGGTTGTGCTGGACCAGTGCGCGAGTGTTCCGGATCCGAACTTCGCTTCATTCAGCGGTGGCGCACGTTAGCGAACTTCGAATTCGAAGGACACTAGCAAGTCCATGCGGCCCCACGGCGACACGCGGCAAGACGGTTGGTGGTTTGAGATGTCGAAATTGGTAATGGCGTTACAGTCGTTCCGTACGAAATGTACCGTCGTGACTTCATTCGGGATTGGCTAGCCGGAGGGGCCGTGCCCGTTCGTCCGGGTCGAACAAAGTCTGTTCGCGCAGCGATCGCGAACAATGTGGCGGGGCAAAGGTCTCCAAGGAATGTAGAGGGTTATCTTAATTCTAACCCGACCGACCGCTCCGTAGCAGCTGCCACATGTCTTGCACACTTGGCACGAGCGAGATGGGTTTCGTACGCGCGGCGGGCACGCTACGGTCGCTCGATGACGGGCATGAAGAATTCGGCGGGCCTATCGCGCAGACACTAATTGCAAATTGTAACAGTTGCGCCGCCGAGCACCGACACAGCGAGCGAATTATCTCACTATCAGCTAGCGTGCTGTCTCAGCTACAGATTGGAGCGTTTCGTACAGAGATATTCCTGTCACTAGCTCTGACTTTTGGATGCCGAGCATAGGGGGGCGCCGACGTGAGTGCCTACATCGCCGCACGGTCGGCGGTGGACGCCGGCTCGCAGATCAAGATCACCGTCAGCTTCCGGTCCGTCGAGCCGATCGTCGATTTTGTCAACGCTCGGTTCGAGCAGCCCCTGTCCGCCACTGGGCAGCCCGGATTCTCCAAATTGTCGCCGATCCATTCCGCGATCGGCGAGAAGCCAGGTGTGTGCGCGCTGGACGTTGTAGTTGAAGGCGAAAAGCCCAAGGCCGCCGCGATCCGCGACGCCGAAGCGATCGCGGTAGCCGACCTGTGCGACCGGTTGGTCGGTAATCTGCAGGTCCGCGACCAGCAGACCGGCGAGACAAGACCGTGCCGTTTTGGCGACATCGGCCTATTGGCGCCCGTCGGCACCGAGCTCTGGCGTTTCGAGGAGGCGTTGGAGGATCTCGCAATTCCGGTCTCGACCCAGGCCGGCAAGGGCTTTTTCCGGCCACAGGAGATCCAGGATCTCATTGGGCTGACCCGCACTCTCGCCGACCCGCGCGACACGCTGGCATTCGGGTCGCTGCTGCGTGGACCGCTGGTCGGCCTCACCGAAACCGAACTGCTCGACATCTCAGAAGCACTGCCGTCGGATCCCAACCGGCAAGGCCTGCCGATGCTGACAATCCGGACCGATCCAGAAAGCGTGGGCCACGCGCTCGCCCGAGATGTCCTGATCAAGCTGTCGTCGTTGCGCAAGCGAGCGCGTACCACGATACCATACGCGCTCCTCGCCGATGCGATCGCGGCGTTCCACGTCCGTGCGCAGATCCGGCAGCGGTTCAAGGCCGGCGCCGAGCGGGCGGTCGCCAACGTCGATCTCTTCCTCGACATGGCGCGGGCCTACGATGTTCGCGGCCTGCGGGCGTTCGCGAGCGACATGCGCGCAAACTGGGAGGAAGCGGTGCGTCAGGTCGAAGGCCGGCCCGACGCAGAGCAGGAAGCGGTCTCGCTGATCACGGTCCACGCGGCTAAAGGTCTCGAATGGCCGGTCGTCATCCCGATCAACATGACCGGCACGCCCAACGCCGAAACCGGCTTGGTTCAGGATCGCTCGAAGAACCTGTTCTCGACCCCGATCCTCGGTATCTGCCCGGCGGACCATGCCGACATCGAGGCTCGCGCCGACGAAGAGCAGCGGCGCGAGCGCGTACGTCTCTGGTACGTGGCGGCGACTCGGGCACGCGATCTGTTGATCCTGCCCAGGCACTCCACCACCCTGTCGGACAAGTGCTGGGCAAAACTTGTCGATTTGGGCATTGCCGATCTTCCGGCGATCAACCCAAGGGACGTCGGGACCGCGAAGGTGAGGGGCGTCATGTACCGGGAGAACGGCCAAATCCGCGAGACCTTCGCCGCCGAGGCGACCGCCATATTTGACGCGTGCAAGGCCATAATCTGGCATCGCCCGAGCCGGAGAGAACTTGACCAGGTGGACGAAGCGGAAACGAAGATTGAAAGCGAGGAGACTCCCGAAGCCGCGACCTTGGAGCCGGCCGCCGTTCTCGGCAGTTCGACGCGCGGTACCATCCTCCACAAGCTGATCGAGGAGGTACTGACCGGAGAAGCCGGCGACGCCCAGACCGAGCTCGAAGCGCGAGCCGCCGAACTGATCTGCCAGATGGGGCAAGAGCCGGCGACTGACGCGGAGGTCGGCATCAGCGCCGTTGAACTGGCCGCTACGGTGCGGCGGACGCTCGCCCTTCCTGACGTCGCCAAGCTGCGGCCGCGTCTCGTCCCCGAGCTCCCATTGTTCGGAAGCGACAGCAGCAACGGCGAGGAGGTACTGCTCTCCGGACAGGCCGATGCGGTCGCGTTCGATGACGCCGGAGCCATCGATGCGGTCGTCGATTGGAAAAGCGACGTGGCGCCGGACGCGTCGAGCATCGGCCACTACAGGCAACAGATCGTCGACTATCGGAAGCAGACCAAGGCCAAGCGGGCTCTTCTGGTCTTCATGACTACCGGGCAGGTCGTTGAGGTCGCTTGATCAGGCCAACGAAATTGAACCGCGGCTGCTATTCACCGGGCCGTGGGACCGATCGTCGTCAGGCGCGGCGATGCCCTCGGCCTCCTCGCACTCACCAACGTGTTCGCCGAGACGTTGCACTGGTTTTCCAATCGTGTCCGTGACGCGCGATGGGTCACGATCCTGGCACGGTGTCTTGTGCCATCCCAGCAAGTTATCCTCACGGACCGAACAGGCCAGATGGTACGCTTGGCTCCGGCCGCTCAAGCTCAAGTGGCGCAGCAGAACCCTCTTTCGCGAGATCCGCGACATGATTGTTGCGGTTGACGCGATTTGCCATCTTCTCAGTCGGCTCCGCGAAGCGGGACTTTAGACGCCACGTTGGTCGAGCGAGGCGTGGCGCTCCCATGGTCTGCACCTCGATAGTGGACGCCTGCGGAACTGGTCTGCATCAAGGCTAGTAAAGTCATGTCCTGACGGCCCACACACCGGCGGCTGGCCCGTCAAACATCAGTGCCTCGGCGGCATCACCTGACCAGCGCACTACCGCGAACCAAGCTGGAGCAGGACCATGCGATGTCGATGACGGAAGCCTTCACGCCGGCGCGGTTCCAACAAGATGATTCCTGTCTTACTTCAATCCGGCTAACACCAGACACCATCGGTCACGAGCGGCGACCGCTTGATGCCCCTGCCGCTCAACTTCAAGGGCGCCACGACTCCCGATCGCTAATTGATGGCATATCCGTCAACCTCAAGCTTGGCCGGCCCGCTCACATTCCTGATGAACTCGGTGCAGCAGTGCTCGAGATGTGTCGCAATGCGTTCGGCATTGTGACGGAAGCTGTACGGGCTTTGGAGAGAAGTGTGACTATCCTTATCAAGAGAGAACTGGTCGATCGTCACTCGTGAGAACCGGTCGAGGGTCATCGCGGTTCGTACGACAGCCATGATCTGTCCTCTGCTGAGATGGTATATCCATAGCGGAGCGCTACCTACGCCGTTTCGGCGGTTTTCCTGATTGCTACGCCGCAGATCCGTACGTGGATAGAGGCGGCGCTTGCTACGAGAACGGAGACAAAGGCGCTTCTGTGGTTGAGCAACAAGGCGAAACGCGATGCCTTCACGATGCTTTGCATCGATCCTATGCACCTGCGGTCCGCGTGCGGGGTCTTCTCCACCGATACAATCTTGCCATCTTGGATGAAGGAAAAGGGGCCGGTAGTTAGAGAAGGCACCGGGCTAAGCGCCGCACGCCTATATGAGCGCACATTGCACGGCGCTCACCATACCGAGAACCCAGGATCTCCTGGATAAATTGTTCTCCTCCATGCCGGAGGCAAACGGATGTCTTCTAGGCTGTGTGTTCGCGACGGTGCTTCGATTATGAACCGTTGTGGCGCTTCATGAGCCTCACATGACCTGCCCCTGAATTTTCATCCAGCGGCAGTTAGAGTCTCGGGGGGGTACGCCTTGCGGCGCGGTGGAAACAACGGGCGATCGGCGGAGCTGGTCGGGGTTGCGCAGCCGAGCGCCCGCTGCGGTGAGAGAGGCGGCTTAGGCCGCGGGCGTGAGGTATTGCAGCGAGGAATGGGGGCGTTCGCCATTGTAGTCTGCGCGGCGGCGATCAGGGGGAGACTTCCTACCCAGATTGCCGCGCTACAGGTAACCGATTGGGCACTGACCATTGCAGCAAAAGGGGGAACCGCTGCCGTTGCAAGAGCGCTCGCTGTCGCTAACACAGTCTCTTTCATTCGATAATCGCTTCCCTAAGGTTTGCCCCCAAGCTTCATCGAGCGTCTTGCCGAGTACGCTGCAAGTGACAAAATTGAGTCTCTCGATCAGATCGATCTGCGGAATTGATGGGTCGGACGTCGCTCGGTGGGTTGTCGTCCGATTCACGTCTTTCATTGCTCGAGCATAGCGTTTTCTTGAAACTGATCTGGACGTCCGAACCGGCTTTTTATGGGGCACGTCCGAAGGCAGCCACATCACATTCGGACCGATGTTCATGAGCGATGAAGACGACGCGGAAATCTCTTACCTTTGGTCGGTTGCATTATAGGCCTCAAACCAGCTTCGACGGATTCCACCGCCGTGGCGTGGCTCCCGAGCACGACTGCATTCCCGGTCAGAAGCTCCATCACCGCATATGCTTGTTGGTCCAAGCCCATTCCTAGCGCGTTACCGAACGAATCAGCGGGAGACCGAAAGAGGAACGCGGAGATGACGGTCTCTCGGCTGAACTGAACCGCAAGGGCTCATTTTTTTTAAGCGGCAAGACTAGTCAGCTTTTAGACAGCTCAGCCGTCCTAGAACGAGAATATCCATCCAGACAAGAAGGCTTGACCTCATCCGCCCAATTCGGCTTGGAGAAGGAGCCGGATTTACCCAAGATACTAAGTCGTGTGAGAACCAGATGCCTGAAAATATCTTTGGCCATCATCGCTGCGTCAGAGCAGCCAGCGTTTTCGGCTCTGACAGCTTGAGTGGGCTCCATCATGGCCCGCTTGGCTTCTCGATGGATCACCATGATGAGAGTTAACCTTTGGGGAGGGCGCTCAAGCGCATTTCCTTGATAATGTCATGCGGGAGACGACAATAAATGGATAGAGATTTGTCACAGCTCGACGGTGGTGGCTCTTTCGCGATTTCTGACTCCGAAACGTCCCAGTCCGAAGCCTCAGAACCCGGCTCTCCCCTCGCGGCGCATTGGGACGACGCTCTCACGGAGGCGCTGCCCTCCGCGGCGAACCAAGCCCGGTCGCAGAACCACGCCAATCAAGCGATACCTTGGCCGCCGCAGGGTTGGGATGAGACGATGGGCCTGACCTTTCGCTCCCTGATCAGGCTTCCTGCCCTGCCGATGACCCTTCAAGAACTAAGAGCGGGGAGCAACTTTCTAACCAGCCTGCCCGAGCTTCCAGCCGGACTGCAGAGGCTATGGGTTGGGCGTAACCAATTGACCAGTCTGCCTCAGCTTCCGGCAACGCTTGAAGAACTCAACGTTACATACAACCAGCTGACCAGCTTGCCCAGCCTTCCAGCCGGACTGCGCTTGATGTTGCTTGGACGCAATCAACTGACCAGTCTGCCCACCCTTCCGACGGAGCTCCGGGATCTTTCCGCTCCAAACAATCAGCTGACCAGCCTACCCGCTCTTCCAGCCAATCTTGAGACCCTCAACGTCAGCAATAATCAGCTAACCGAAATGCCTGAGCCTCTTCCCTCGCGTATGGAAATTCTAGATGCGGACGACAATCAGCTGGTCCGGCTGCCGGAACTGCCGGCTGGCCTCGAAAGACTTGATGTCAGCCACAATCAGCTGACGGAGGTACCGGCGAGCCTGCTGCAGCTAAGGAGCAACGCACTGGTCGATTTAAGAGACAATCCACTGCAAGAGCCAGTCCAAAGTGATCTAGCGAGAGCAACTACTGCTGCGGGCTATGCCGGTCCTCGAATCCGTTTCGCGCAGAGCGCGGTCCTGCCAGAAATTCTCCAAAACTGGCTGAGAGAAGACCCAACCACCCTGGCGACATGGCGAGGCTTCGCCGGTGAGCCCGGCGCTCAAGACTACGCTCGATTCCTCGTGCGGCTTGCCGGAACGGTGAACAACCAAAGTGACGAATTTCGGCAGGCCGTCGGCGAGGATCTGCGGCAGGCGGCAGCGAGGCCG
The DNA here is from genome assembly GCF_054059095.1 of Bradyrhizobium sp. USDA 4510. NCBI lineage: Bacteria > Pseudomonadati > Pseudomonadota > Alphaproteobacteria > Hyphomicrobiales > Nitrobacteraceae > Bradyrhizobium > Bradyrhizobium sp. USDA 4510. The sequence goes on from NZ_JBSSBT010000001.1 coordinate 595,882, forward strand.
CGACTGCGCGAGCTGTTTTTCCAGCTGGCCTCTGATGCGTGCGCAAGCTGTGAGGATCGGGTCACTTTGACATGGAACGGGATGCAGAGCGCGCGGCTCAATGCCGACATCGAGGATGGCCTGTACGACGATCGGCTCCCCGAGTTGCTCCAGCATGCCCGCGTCATGTTCCGTATGGAGGCGCTGGACGGGATAGCGCGCCAGACGGTCAATGAGCTAAATCTCACCCTCCCGGCCGACGAAGTCGAGGTCTATCTGGCCTACCAGAACCAGTTGCGCGAGCCACTGGAACTGCATCACGTAGCCGCCGACATGCGCTTTTTAACCGTCGCTCATGTCAGCAGCGACCACCTTGAGAGAGCGATAGTAACGGTCCGGGAACAGGAAGAGACAGGCTTTGCGGATTATCTCGCTACCCGTTGGCAGCCTTGGGAATCAGTGTTGAGGCGCATTGCGCCCGAAGATCATGCAGCGATGGAGCAGCGGCTCGTCGACGCGATGGACGACGAGTTTCAAACTCGGCTAAATCAACGGCTCCTCGAAGCAGGGCTGATGGGCGACGCCGATGCCGAGCGGACGCTTGGACCTGACATCGTCAACGAGATCGCTCGCGAGATCAAGGGTGAGGTAATGCACCGGGTACTTAGGGCGAATGGCATCGAGCTATAATACACGGTCAAACCCAGGATTGCTGTCGAGAGCTCGGGCGATGACTTAATGACAGCCTTCGCCAAGCCAGTCGGCCTAAGAAGGCCGCTCTCGGCGAGTCCCCAGGTGAATTAGAAAAGAGACGCCTCAGTTTGACGACCGTAACAATGGTTGCGCATTGTCTCGCCCTAATTGTTACCGGATGCTGAGCCGTTGCCTCACGTAAATTGCTCCCTTGGAGCGGGGGCGACGATGGGGTGGCTAAGCATGGCAACGCGGAAGGAACTGACGGCGGCAGGAGGCGCGCGCTATCGGCGTTCGGATCGCGCGAAGAAGACGCGGATATTAGACGATTTCGTCGACATCACCGGATTCCATCGCAAGCATGCGATGCGACTACTTCGAGGTCAGGAAGACGCGCGCCCAAGCCGAAGGGCGCGACGTCGAATGTATAATGAGGTAGAACACAACGCGCTCGTGCTCCTTTGGGAGGCGTCGGACCGGATCTGCGGGAAGCGGCTGAAGGCGTTAATGCCTGGGTTGATTGAGGCGATGGAACGGTGTGGCCACCTCGACCTTGCCCCCGAGATCCGCGACAAACTTTTGGCAATGAGCGCTGCGACGATCGACCGCGCATTGGTGCGGGTCCGAGAAGGATTAGGTCGCAAGCGATCGGCGGCACGCGACGCACTCGTTGCGTCGCAGTGTTCCAATAAGGACGTCGGCAGATTGGAATGATCCGGCGCCCGGATTCGTCGAGGCCGACCTTGTCGCGCATAGCGGTCCATCTGCGCGCGGCAGCTTCATCCAGACCCTCGTGCTCACCGACATTGCTACCGGCTGGACGGAGTGCGCTCCTCTGATCGTGCGCGAACAGACGCTGTTGAGCACGGTGCTGACGGATGCGCGGCGGCGATCAGGGTGAGACTCTCATCCTGATCGTCGCGCTATACCTCCTCCAGCGACTTCAGCCGCTTGGCTTCGGAAGCTTCCATGCCGCCGAACTTGGCCTTCCAATTTTAGATCGTCGCCTCCGAGACCCCATGTTTGCGAGCCAGATCGGCTGTCGTCGCTCCGGCCTCATGCTCCTTCAACACTGCGATAATCTGCTCTTCCGTGAACCTTGCTCGCTTCATCTGTCCGTCCTTGCTCAGGCCGGACTCTAACTCCATCTGGAGGAAATACTCAGGGGCAGGTCACACAGGCAACAACTTCGGCGGTCCGTTTGAGATAGGGGCTGTCGCGTCAATTCGCATGGCTTCGAATGCGATGTTGCCGATCTCTTTGCCCGACCGTTTCAAGTGTCATCCGGCGCATTTTGGGGTTACATCACCAGTCGAGGAACCGAGGTAATATCTATGGGGCTGTACCTTGCCCGCGAGCTCTGCCCGGATGTGTCCCAAAGAATGGGCACTCAGGAAAAAGCGGCAACTATTTGCGTTTGCTTGATCCACGTTGATTGACGGAGCACGCGACGTGATTCGATGATGCGAACACTGGGCAGACGATTTCATGGAGGATATAATTGTAAGGCCCGATGGCGCCCGATACAGACAACGGCGGCTCGGCGACAGGAATGAGAACGGCCCAGTCAGTGCTCTCGCCGGGGCCGTTTTGTTGGCCGAGTGCAGGCCCCACAACTGAGGCGGCCTTACTCTCTGTTGTCTCCATCTGCGCTGATCTCTACGGGCGCGCCGGATCTATCATAGAGGGATTGCCGCAGCTCTGCTAGCCGCGCGTGGCTGAGCAGCGAAGGGCTTTCATTGTGTGCGCAATGCGTGACTATACAAGCTGAAAGCACGAACAGCGGATCGATAAGCGGCCAACTATACTACAGCGCTTAATTTTCGGCCCTGCCACGTGGCTATGTTAATCGATGCGGTCAGGTGTCGGGTCCGACGCCCCGGTCAATTGAGCGGCCCCAGCCTGGGGGCCGCCAACCCGAACGATACGGATTTTCCTCCAGCAGTCGGGGGCGCCTGGACCGGCTGGGGCCCTCAGCCGATGCACTGCCAAGCTGATTGTTCCTCGCCCGTCTGGCGCGCCAAAAGGGAAAAACCAGCAGCTCAATCAGTCGACATTGCGCCCGGCCTCTCGTTCCAGCCGCAGGCTCGACTGCACCCGGTTTAGATAGCCGTAAATGTAAAGCTTGAGGAGCACCGAGGGATGGTACGACGGCCAACCGCCGCCGGATCCGCAATCTCAAAGCCTATCTCAGCCAAACCGAGCGCATCGACAAATACGTCGATCACGCGAACCGGGCTGCTCTCGTCAATCAAGTCATCGAGGCATTCGGGGCAGCAGCGTCCGCTCCCACTGCCTCTTCATGAGCGCCTCACCAAGACTAACGGGGTAATCGTAACAGCAGCCCAGTGTTTCGATGCCAGGACGAGTTGCGGACACTAGCGAGTAAAAAAGCGAGTCAGTAACGAAGCCTTAGGTTGGCACAGCAGATGTAGTGAACTCCACGTAGGGGGGCTGCCAACGTCATCGAAAGCGCGTTCGTGCGCGCCAAGGGACGTCGAACAAGACCGCGCTCACGATGATCTTCAACTCGCGTCGTCTCGGTGGGGCAACCGCTGCCGAAACTCTCCCCCGTGTAAATTCGCCGGCGGAATCAACGTCGCCTGACCGCAAACTCAATCCGAGGCCGCCTGGCGCCTTCCGGCACCAAGATTCGGCGCTAGCTCTTTAACCCACGATAGGTCGCACCTTGGATCGAAAGACAAGTAATCGCAAGTCAGTTCTTCACCCGGTTGTATGTCACGGGCTGCGAAGATTCGACAATGATCGTCTTGATATGTGTTTGGCTGACTGCTGTGATTTATGAAACGGGCATTGTCAGCATTGTACTCTACAACACCATCATCCACATCGCGGTCTCTTGGATAGGCATGCTTGTCAAGTAAAGCTTGAAATGTTGGAGGTAAGGCTTCGTACTGTTCAGGCGTCACGGCAATGTCAACGATTGGATTATGAATCCAAACCAATGTACCTTTAGGTAAAAGAGTAGCAGAGAAAAGTCCGATGCCGCCAAAGTGGTCTGGCTTCAAAATGGTTTCAACAATCAACACTGAAATATCTCCAAAAGTGACTAACACCCAGCAAGCTAACTGACCTAAGTCCCGCAAATCTCCTGTAAGAATTGGTAGGGTCGTTTAATCGCGCCTCCGCCACAATTTCGATTTTTCTTCGATCTCTGCATTCGTTTCGGCGCTGTAACTGTCGGATCAGCATCTCGGCGAACTGGGCGAGCGTCAGCGGCGTAGTTGGGAGGATCTATGCACTGCTCTCAGAGGTTTCTGCGACTATCTCCCTCAAAAGAATAAGAAGGACATTGCTGGCCGGCTTTCCACGGAGGCGCTGGATGTCAAGAGCTACAACCAGGACACTGGTGTGGGCGGCAACGTCGGCGCAGCACTGGCTCAGCTGCGGAAGTCGTCGGTCGGCGCTAAAGCGATGGCGATCGCGCCCGGTATCCTGACCATTGCTGATCCCGAAGATACGGCACTGATAGACTCGGGGCGGATCGATGACGCCGCAGACCGGCGTTGGCCAGAGGAACTGCGGAAGGCTACGACCAGGATGTGCATCTGGGCTGACGGACCACCAGACCCGTCGTCATCAGTTGCCACCAGTTCAGTCGACCGGGGTTTCAATGGGACGCAGGAAGCAGCCTCTTTACTCCGAGGATGCTTCCCTTGTTTCGGGGCTTGAGGAGGGCCTTACGAAGGGCAATGCCGCCAAACGTGCCGTCAAGAACACCGTAGGTTTTTCTTCGCAGCTTTGGCGGCCGGCTCTCCAATAACAAGGAGGTGATGGCCGTTCGGCTGAACGATGAGTCGCTGAGCGACGATGCGTGCAAGTTGATCGGGACGGGTAGCGATCATCTGCACCGCCCACAAGGTCGCCAAGCTCGCAAGACTCGCTGGAGCAAGCTATCGTCCATTAGCAAGCCCGATACCAGAGCTATCTGGACGGGCTCCTAGCGTCGGGGGTGTACGTCGGCGTCTCCATTCGTGGTTGATGGATGAGCCGAACGTCATTGGGCCCTCCAGGCCCCACGATGGCGATGTAGCGCTCGCCGCGAATGTCGTATTGTTTTACCGGCTGCGCCGCGTCTGGCAAGAGACCCCAGCGGCCGAGCTTCGAGAGCATCGTGTCCGGGGCGGGTTGGGTGCCGTGCGAAAAATCCTCGGGAACGGCGAATGATGCAGCATAAATCTCGCGGACCGCCGGGGATGTCCTCTCAGCCCTGGCGGACGCCGAGGCGGCTTGATCCATCGACCGTCCAAGCAGCGCTGGCGAGGCCCGATTCGCCGGCCGTGCACTGGGCTGCGGAACGCTTTCCGGCCGAGAGCCGAGACGAATGCCAGCGCCTGGCGAATTGAGTGGGGTGCTTCGCCTCATCTCCGCCGCGGGCACGAACAGCGCAGTGTAGCGGTCATTGTGAACCACGAAACGGGTGGGTCGGCTGTCCTGGCTCGGCGGGACGCTGCTACCGTCAAGGGCAGCCGGCGTGTGCTGGTCGCCGTGCCGCGAGTTAAAGGAACGAACGGCCTCTCCTAAATCCAAGTCTTGGTGATGGCGTGCGGTTGGCTCGCGAGACGACGATGGGCCGGCGTCTTCCATCATCGCCCACAGCATATCCTGATCGTAACCTTCCGCAGGAAGGACGAACGTCGAACCGACCGCTGGCCCGAAAGGCGACGGTGCGCCGGCGTCCTCCATCAGCACAGGAGCGACTGAATTGCCGGACTCGCTCAGCTGGCGCCCAATGGCATCCCCTTCCGGCTGACCTAGCGTCCTCTGCCTCTTCGCAGGCCTCAACTGCCCCGCGTAATCCTCACCCATGAGGACCTCGTGCCTTTTAAGGGGGGGAGCTCCTGGTCAGTTCGTTAGGAGCCGGCTGGTAGCTATCGCTCCAGCTGAAGTGATGCACGGCTTCTCCGGGATCCGGTGCCTGGTGATCGCGCGCGGTTGGCATGAGAGACGATGCTCGGATGGCTTCGCCCATCATCCCTCCCAGCGGATCCTGATCGTGATGTTCTGCAGTCAGCTCCTTCGGCCAACTTAAAGCTTCCCGCGGCGCGTTGTGCTGCGCAGCGGCGTCCCCGAGGCGTCTGGTAACTGCGTCTTCGGGATGAGGACCGCGGGCCCTATGGTGCCCAAGTTCCAACGCCTCGGTGAGTCTACGGTCTTCGTCAGACAGATGAGGATAGTAGTGATCTGGAATAGGAACCCTTGCGACGGCACTGGTATCGAGCTGCGGCACCTCATCCAAGTACGGCTCAAACTCCGCTTGCTGCTGTTGTAGCTCCGCGGCGTTGTGAGCAGCGCGATTTTGGTTGAATGAGTTGATACTGTTAAATGGGTCCATGTCCCCTCGAGTCCGTTCGCAATCGCGCGCAGATAGTGTCGCTCTCTGATTATGCTCTACTAGGATCAGCTGTCGACAAGCTGACGCGCTTAGAGACTTAAGAGAGCCAAATTGGCCAGCCCGACTGCCACACTCACCCGAGGGACGCGACCCGCTGCGGGCACACTACCAGCGGCTGTTCAACTATCAGTGGAGCTATACAGCCGCAACGTTATCTCATAAGCTCATCAAGCGCGCCGAAGACGCGGGATTACCTGGCGGTCCGCAGTTTCGTGGGACGCTCTTTCGCAGCGTCGGTAGCCGAGGCGGGAAGCCCCCGAAAAGTTGGCCGTCGGTCGCATTCCTTTCCTCACTTGTCGGCTTCTGGAAAGCCGCACCTGCCAAGATCAAACTGAATGTCCCATGCGCGAGGGGAACAGATGAACATCGATCCACCAAACGCATTAGGACCCTTGACCCAGAAGCAGCGGACGCAGCAACAGCCGGGCGGCCCTTCAAGCGCACAAACCAGCTCACCAGCACATCCGTCGCCGGATCAAGCGGACTTTGAGCAGCAGCTGAGCGAACTGCGGTCACACCGAACATCGGATTCAGCCGCCGCTTCGATCGATTGCCGGGTTGGATCACCCTCGACCCTGACGAGGGGCAATCGAAGAGCGTGCGCCATCCAGGAAAGCGAGCGGTGCCCGGCCGAATCCTTCGTCAGGGGGGCGCGCTGAACTTGCCGCATCGCTAGCCGGAGCGAGCGTTAAGGCGCTGAAGAACGAGATCAAACTCGCTGCGCAGCGAGCCGCACAGTGGCCACGAACCACCGGATCTTATGCCGGCAGCGTCGAAGTCGACCGCATTTTCGACGATGTGGTGGCATCATCGTATCTGCCGCTGCATCGTTTTCAGAACGAGGACATCGATTGTGAGCCTATTCTAGACGAGGAGGTGAGTGCCATCGCGCATGTGCGTTCCCTAGCGGGTTTGCGTGCTCAGGCTAGCCCGCATGTTTATAAGGCTGCTATCTGCTCGGACGACGAAAGGGAGGACGAAATTGATATGGCGCGTCTCGCGGCGTGGCACACGAAAGGCGTTACAGAGAGTGCTTTTGTGTCATTGTCCCAGACCCCCTCGCGACTGCTCCTTTCAAAGGACCACAGCGAGAATGGCGCGAACGCAATTGCAAGGAACGCGAAGAAGCTGCACACTTATACGGTACCAAGCGTCACCGCCTGGCCGATCAGAAAGATCAACGATATTCTAGAGCGTGGGCATGCTCCCGGAGATGAGGAGCTGCGAGATTGGTTAGGGGGAATACCGCGCGAGGAGACCGAGGTCTTGTTTCTGGGCGGCAATCTAGCTGATTATTGGACAGCCAGCGTGGATAATCCGAACATTGCTAGCACACCGCAAGATCGTATGCCGATCAAGAAAGCAAGGATCACCTTCGATACGCCCGAGATGATGACGGGCTCTCGAGCTCATTGCTCATCCGATTCCGGCCACTGACCCTCTCAGTCCTGACGAGCTATCGACTGCGGTCGGATCGCACGCGACCGGCGCCCCTGCTTTCAGATATTTGAAAGTCAGCGTGCCGAGCGCTTGCGCATCCGGTCCGAAGGCCGGGACCCTCGTCGGGTCGATAGCCCAAGTCAACGAAAGCGATCATGCTTCGCCGATAAGGACCTGTTTCACGGAACCGACCGTGATGCTGTCTTACCCACCAGGTGCGTCGTAGGCACCAAGCGTGAATTTGCGTCTTACCCAATGTTACCCAACGCTGGTTTGAAAACCAGCTCAAGGCAGAAAAATGACGGATTAGCATCCCTTCACCGCGCCCCCGGACGACGGGGGCGCGTGGGTTTACGGGCCAAAGAGCCTAGGAGGGAATGATGACAAGGAAGCTCGCCGCTTTTCGCGGTTATTGGATGAGCCTTGCCCGAAGCGTTCTCATCTGCTGCACGGTTTTGGCTGAAACGGGCATGATATTCACCCAAGCCAGGGCGGACGAGATCAACTGGCGCCAGTTTGAAGGCGCGTCGATTGTCTGGGCCTATGACATTCATCCGTATGCCGACGCGGTCGCAGCCCAGTTGCCGGAGTTCGAGAAGCTCACGGGCATCAAAGTGACGCCCGAGCTTTATCCGGACGATGCCTACTGGAATAAGTTGACAATCCAGCTCAGCACCAAGTCAACGAGCTGGGACGTGGTGGGGACGGGCATCCAACCAGCATGGGATCTTGCGCCGGGTCAATTGCTTGAGCCGCTCGACAATTATCTGAACGATCCGAGACTTACGGCGGCGGGGTACGACTATCAGGATTTCTTTCCTGCACTTCGAGATGCGCTGACCTGGAAGGTCAAAGAGGGGCAGATCGAGCCGGGAAGTGGACAGGTCTGGGCCATTGCGCATGGCTTTGAGAACATCCAGCTGCTCTACCGCAAGGACATCCTCGACAAGTACGACGTTAAAGTCCCAACGACTCCTCCGGAGATGTCCGCGGCCTGCGAAAAACTGAAGGGCGCGGATCCCGCGATCACACCCCTTGGCGTGCGCGGCGTGCGATTTTGGAGCAGCATCCACACGGCCGCGATCTCGATCGTCAGGTCCTATGGGGTGCATGATTTCGTCCTCAAGGATGGCAAGACGGACACTGGCCTCGACTCGGCGGAGTCGATCGCGTTCCACAAGGACTATGTGGACATGATCAAGAAGTGCGCGGCTCCGTCGTTTGCGAACGACAATTGGTACCAGGTGGTCGATGGCATCAGTTCGGGACGCACGGCGATAGCGATCGATCTCAATATGTTCGGCTTTTGGAATGACGTGGCCGGCAAACCTGGCTCGGGGAAGATCGCATTCGCGCCTCCGCTGCGCGCTCCTAACAGCAAGAATTTCGAATCCAACATCTGGATCTGGTCTCTTGCGATGAATGCCGCTTCAAAGAAGAAGGGGGCAGCCTGGCTGTTCATCCAATGGGCAACGTCAAAGCAGGTCGAACTGAACGGAGCCGTCGCTGCCAAGCTCGTCAACTCTCCGCGTGCCTCTACCTGGAGTGACAAGGCTTGGCTCGAATATGCGGCAAAGCCTGAGTTCAATAACTTCGTGGACACGTTCAAGACCGTGCAGGATAGAGCAAAACTCGCATTTACACCTCGTGTTGGCTTTGCAGAAGCAATGAACGCTTGGGCCGTCGCTATGCAAAAAATGGTCAACGGAGCTGACGTGAAGGCCACGCTGGCTGATCTCGCTTCCGAGATCCGCTCGTCCATGTGAAACGCGCTGGCGGCGAGCAACATCGCCGCCCTGCATTTTAAAGATGAACTGAGATGGACATCCGAGGATCCCGCGGGCTCGTGACGCTGCAGTCTTCGACCAGTCAACTTGCATCGCCAAAACGCAAGGCGGTCAGCGTGCAAGATCCGCGCTTTGATTGGTGGAGCGTTGCCGCAATCACCCCCGCTATCATCGTACTTCTTGGCTTTCTTATCTTGTTTTTCTATGGCGTGTTTCAGTCGCTGACCGATCTCAAATTCGGCCGGCCTTTGGTTCACTTCATCGGCCTCAACAACTTCGCGGCATTGATCAAGACAGGAGATTTTTGGAATAGCGTTCGTGCCACTCTTGTTTACGCCGGATCGGCGGTGCTTGCGCAAGCCGTATTGGGTCTGGCGCTTGCCAAGCTGTTTGCAACTGACGTCTTCCTGGCGCGCGTGATGCGGCCCGTCATTCTCCTGCCGCTCGTCCTGCCTCCGATGAGCGTAGCGCTCATGTGGACGACAATGATGGACCCGCAAAATGGAATCATGAACTACCTGCTCTCCCTGGCAGGCATAGGCAGATTTACATGGATTTCAGATCCAAACAGCGCGATGTTCTCACTCGTCCTTATTGACGTTTGGACCTATACGCCATTCTTCGCCCTAATCATCTTCGCCGGTCTTCAGGGCATCAATGAAGAGGTCAAGGAGGCCGCGCGTGTAAATGGCGCGAAGGGCTGGGCAACCTTCCGGCACATCGAGTTGCCGCTGATTGCGACATACATCCTGATCGCCGCCGTGTTTCGGCTGATCGAATCCCTCAATCAGTTCGACATCATTTTTGGGACAACGCAAGGTGGCCCTGGAAATAGCACCTCCGTACTTTCGGTGCGAGCTTACGTTACCGCGTTCCAGAATCTCGCCTTTGGGCGTGGTGCCGCACTTATGGTCGTCAATTGGATGATCGTGTTAATCGCAACGTTTGCCAATGGTGAAGCTATGGCGCCTCGTTCGGCAGCGCGTAAGCTGAGGATGCAACCCATGCGATTGAAGCGCTCCACCTCCGTCAATGTGCTTCTGAACCTGCTCGTCGGCATTTGCGCATTGATCTTGGCCTTTCCACTTGTCTGGATCGCCATGATGTCGCTGAAGCAGCAGGCTGAAGTGATGACTTGGCCGCCAACCTTCCTGTTCGTGCCTACGCTGGAGAATTTCCGTGTCCTGTTTGATGTCAGCCAGGCCGGAGCGACCAGCTATGGCACCATCAAAGTCGACTTCCTAACGCCGGTCACGAACAGCGTCGTCATTGCGCTGGGCTCCGTAATCATCGCGCTGCTCATTGGAGTGCCAGCCGGCTACGTCCTAGCCAGGCGAGACATACCTTTCAAGGAAGACATTGCCTTCTTCATTTTGGGCTTCCGCTTTGCCCCCGTCCTTTTGGTCGTCATCCCGCTCTTCAGCGTCTTTCAGACGATTGGATTGTATGACACCTATATCGGGATGATCTGGGTCTACCAAGTCGTTACATTGCCGATGATTGTTTGGCTGAGCCGGTCCTATATCGAAGACATCCCGAAAGACATCGAGGAGGCAGCTGCCATGGATGGCGCCAAACCGGTCCGAGTGGTGCTGCACATCGTGCTACCGCTTTTGAAGCCCGGCCTGATCGGGGCCTCGTTGCTCATCTTCCTGCTTGCTTGGCACAACTTCGCCTTAGGTCTGATCCTCACTTCGACCAAGGCGCCGGTAACGGTCGCTCTTCTCAAGCTGCTCAATCCAGGCGTGCAATTCTACCCGGTCATGGCCGCAGGGCTGGTCGTGACGATGATCATTCCCGTCATTCTGATCGTAATCGGTCAGCGTCACCTTGAACGCGGCCTAACCTTCGGTGCCGTAAAATGAGCGTCCGGCCATTAATGTTCTTCGGAACGACGAATCTCGATCTGTGCTTCAATGTCGAGCGGCTTCCAACACGGGGTGAAAGCCTGATGGGTACGGTGAGACGTCACCCTGGAGGAAAGGGCGCGAACCAAGCCGTCGCGGCCGCCCGCCTCGGCCTAAAACCACACTTCTACACGCATCTCGGTGATGATGATGCCGGTCAGTCGCTTTTAAAATCGCTCATGGAAGCCGGCGTTTGCACTGATGCAATTACGATCTGTACAGGCGAAGTCTCGGGCTTGGCCGTGGTTATGGTCGCTGACGACGGCTCCAACATGATCGTCATAGACCCAGGCGCCAATTCGAAGGTGGCGCCGGACATGATCGAGAGCGCAATCAAATTCATAGAGCGCGATACAATCGTCGTCGCAGAAATGGGGATGCCGATCCCCGCGCTCAATCGGCTGTTCGAGATGAAGCTTAAGAAGGGCTTCGAGCTTATTTTCAACCCAGCCCCGGTGAGGCCAGGTCTGCCACCGGCCGCCTGGAGAAACGTTGACTTCGTCACGCCGAACCAGACGGAAGCTTTCGAGCTGACGGGCATCAAGGTGTGCGACTTCGATAGCGCCGCGCGCGCGGCGGGGAAGCTGCTTGACCTCGGGCCCGGTGCCGCGCTGATCACGCTCGGGGCGCAGGGAGCATATTACGCTGATGCCACGCGCTCCTTTGCTCTTCGGGCGTTCCCCGTCAAGGTCGTCGATACCACGGCCGCAGGCGATGCCTTCAACGGGGCATTCGCAGCGTCGCTCGCTCAGCGGCTGCCTCTAGAGGAAGCAGTGAGAAGGGCGCTAGCGGTGGCTGCCTTATGTGTAACACGGCGCGGTGCTCAAAGCTCAATGCCGACTGCCCAGGCAGTTGACGAGTTTTTACAGTCTCAAACGATCTTGGAGTTGGAATGACCGTACAGTTCTCAGTTGCAGACCGAACGGTGCTCGTCACCGGGGCAGGTGGCGGTATTGGTTCTGCCATTGCGAATGCATTTCGCCAGGGAGGCGCGAACGTCGTCGCCACCGATGCCAATCTAGAGAACCTCAGAGATACTCTGCCAAGACTGCCCTATGGCAATGGCATACTGCCCATGGCTATGGACGTCGCGCGCGAGGAAGACGTCGGTAGGGTCCTCGAAGAAATCGCCAGGCACTTTGGCCGGCTGGACGTGCTGGTCAATAATGCAGGCATAAAATCTGCCCAGCCGCTGCTCAGCGGCAGCGCTGAAAAAATTGAACGTACGATCCAGATCAACTCGATCGCCGTCCTGCGCTGTTCGAAATTGGTCGTTGAGCGCTTCATGAAAAGCAAAGGCGGACGCATTGTCAATGTGGGCTCCTCGCTGTCATCGCAAGGTGCAGTTTTCAACTACCAGGCCGGCGGGGGTGACTATTGCCTTTCAAAGGCAATCGTTCACGACATGACCAAACTACTTGCCTATGAATGCGCGCCCCTCAGCATCAACGTGAATGCGATCGCGCCTGGCATCATTGATACTCCCATGCACGGTCGCCCGCGGGAGGAGACCGAAGCTCGCCATGGTGGCCGGATCCCATTAGGACGGGTTGGAGTGCCTGAGGATATCGCAGGGCTAGCCGTCTTCCTCGCGAGTCCTGCGGCTTCCTACATGACAGGACAGATCGTTCACGTGAATGGCGGGATGCTGATGAATGGCTAGCCCAAGCTCTCATCTTGACTGGCCGTCAGTCGCTGGGATCATTTCGGATCTCGATGGCGTCCTCTATCGCGGAGATGCCGCAATTGTCGATGCCATAGAAGCATTTACGCGTTGGCGGGAGGCCGGAATGCCGTTCTGTTTCGTGACAAACAATTCGACCCTCACGCCGGAGGACGTCGCCCGCAAATTGCAAGCGTTTGGCCTTGCAATCGTGCCGAACGAAGTGGTTACCAGCGCGATCGCGGCCGCAGAACTCGCGCGCGCGAAGTACCCGGACGCAAGCCGCGTATATGTCATCGGCGCGACCTCGCTTGTGAATGCGGTCGCCGCGGTAGGTCTGGACGTGACTGACCAAGAGCCGGAGATCGTGGTGATGGGTCTCGATCGCAACATCACACATGAGAAGATGCGGATTGCTATTGAAGCGATCTTGAACGGAGCCGCCCTCATCGGGACCAACCCCGATCTCCTCTTGCCAACCGCCAATGGATTCGAACCGGGAGCAGGAGCAATAATTACGGCTGTGGCTACTGCTGCCCAGGTCAAACCCCTGATCGTTGGTAAGCCAGAGTCGCACATGATAGAAGCGGCGCTTTCCCGCCTAGGGACGGTACGCAGCGCCACGCTGATGATCGGTGACCAGGTTGCGACAGATATTCAGGCCGGTAAGCGAGCTGGTCTTCCAACCGTGCTGGTCACGACCGGCGTTCCGCCCCGAGAGAATCCTTCCCTGGCACGACCAGATTTCATCGTATCGAGCCTGGCGGAGATTGAGATCCCGGCCCTGGTTGGAAGCCCGCAACAGAGGAGAGCGTGATGGCCGACGTTCGTCTAGAAGGTGTCAGCAAGGCCTACGGGACTATCCAGGTACTACGGAATATCGACCTGGCAATCGACCATGGCCAATTCGTCGTCTTCGTTGGGCCATCTGGGTCGGGTAAGTCGACGCTGCTGCGCATGATCGGAGGGCTGGAGCGAATTAGCGATGGACGGCTGCTGATCGATAACGAGGTCGTCAACGACGTTGATGCGGCTGATCGTAACCTTGGCATGGTGTTTCAGAGCTACGCTCTCTATCCGCATATGACTGTCCGCGAGAATCTCGCCTTTCCTCTACGCATGGCGAAACTTAGTAAAGCCGACATTGATGCCAGGGTTGCCCAGGCTGCATCGCTGTTGCAAATGGATCACGTCCTGGGTCGTAAACCTCGACAACTGTCCGGCGGGCAGCGGCAGCGCGTGGCAATTGGCCGCGCCATTGTGCGTGAGCCAAAGGTGTTTTTATTCGATGAGCCGTTGTCGAACCTGGATACGGAATTGCGCGTCCAAATGCGGGTTCAGATTGCCAAGCTTCACAAGCAGCTTGGCAACACGATGATTTATGTGACGCACGACCAAATCGAAGCCATGACCATGGCTGACAAGATCGTCGTGCTCAAGGAGGGCGTTGTCGAGCAGGTGGGGAGCCCACATGATCTCTACCACAATCCGGCGTCCCGGTTTGTCGCGGGATTCATCGGCTCGCCCAAAATGAATTTCCTAGGCGGCAAGGTCGAAGCAGCGCATGAGTCGGGCATGGAGGTTCGATTGGATGCGGGTGCGCTGGTCTGTGTCCCCGTGGAGGCGGACAAATCGCTGATCGGCAAGCCGATCACGCTTGGCATACGGCCCGATGATTTCTCCTCATCGTCCGCAGAGAAGGATATCGCGATCGACCTCGATCTCGATTTCGTCGAGCATCTCGGCAGCGTCACTTACGTTTATGGCAACGCCGGAAAGGAGGCAGTCGTGGCAAAAGCGGCAAAGCCTGATCCGCTCAAAAACTCCGGAAAAGTTCGTCTTGCGGCTTCCCCGGCCGACTGCCATCTGTTCAAGACGAACGGAAAAGCTCTGCGGCGGTTGCATGCGCCCGCAAATTGGAGCTAATTTTAGTTAGTCGCCAAAAGCGAACGCGGTCTATAGCCACGGGTTGCGGTCGAGGTGAAGGGAGGCGGTATCAGGCAGTTCTTCCGGAATTCCCGTTCGTTTGTGCTGGGGGCGGGGATCGGATCGGGCATGGCTGCGAGAGCGGCCGAGCGAGCAGGGGCAGATTTCGTGCTTGCGCTCAATGCCGGCCGATTTCGCGCGATGGGCGGCTCTTCACCCGCCTCAATCCTTCCAATCCGCAATAGCAATGAATTCGTCGCCGGCTTCGGTCGGACCGAGATCCTGCCCAGCACGAAATTGCCAGTATTCTTCGGCGCTTGTACCTTTGATCCGCAGCTCGATATCGATCGCTGGCTCGACCGGATCAGTAGATGGGGTTTTTCGGGGGTTACTAACTTCCCTTCGGTCATCCACATTGATGACTACAGGAGGTCGTTGCTTGAGAAATCCGGCCTAGGTTACGCTCGCGAAATTGAGCTGCTGGTGAAGGCGGCAAAACGTGGCCTGATGACGATCGCCTATACGCGAACTCAATCCGAAGCAAGGCGCATGGTAGAGGCTGGTATCCAGGCCATCTGCATCAACTTCAATCTCAATCGTGGGGTTGAAAGCGCATCTGACCCATCGATCAGCTTGTCGGAGCTTGCCGCGCGCACGAGCGCAGTCGCGCGTGTGGCTCAATCCGTCGACCGAAACGTGATCTGCCTCCTCGGCGGCGGCCCGATAACGAAGCCTGACGAACTCTTGGATATCTGCGGCGAAACAGGTGTCAAGGGCTTCATCGGTGGCTCCTCCCTCGATCGCGTCCCGCTGGAGATGTCTGTCCTTGAGGTCACCTCCGGCTTCAAGACTCTTCACTTATTGCGGGAGAAGGTCGATCTTCTTGAGCGCCAACTCCAGTTGAGCGGCTTCAGGCACGGCGTCATCGCACAGTCCTCAATCATGAAACGCGTTCTAGAGAATACAAAGCGCCTGGCGTCCCATCCCAATCCTGTGCTCGTTTGGGGCGAGGCCGGCTCGGGCAAGCGGAGGATAGCGAGCCTCGTCCATGCCTTCAGCGACCGCAAGCACGCGAGGGCAACGCTGTTTCAATGCCGACCCGGTTCGCCCATCGATACGGTCGGCGCGCTTTTTGGGGCCGAGCGCGATCAGAGCAGGAGACGCCAACTGTCGCTGCTGGAAAGTGCAAGCGATACGACCGTGTTGCTGCTGCATCTCGATCAGCTTTCGCGTGACGGGCAGGAACGGCTTGCCGATTACCTCGAGACTGGTAGTTTCTCGCCCTTGAACGGCGCATCGATTGTGCGCTCCAGTGCTCGAATTATCGCAACTGCGACGGTCGCCCGCGGGGCGGGCCTTCAAACGGTGCTATGTCCCCGGCTGCTCGGGTTGTTTTCGGGGCTCGACATCAAGCTACCTGCCTTGCCAGACCGACTGGAGGACCTCCCTCAGCTGGTTCAACATTTCACAGTCGAGGCGAAGGGGGATTCGAATGCCCAAACGCTGGCAATCGAAAATTCTGCATTTTTGGCGCTCGCTGGCCATAATTGGCCCGGCAATTTAAGGGAATTGCGTCAGATCGTGAACCAACTCGTGACGCTCGCAGATGCGCATATCAGCGCGGGCGTCCTCAGGCCGCTGTTGAACGCGTCGGCACCAGCTAAGCCGAAAAATGCATTCTCCGAGCGGGAATGGATCATAGAAGGCTTGAAACGAAACAGACTTCATCGCGGAAAAACAGCTAGTTCTCTAGGGCTTTCAAGAAAAACTCTATACAACAAAATCAAAAAGCTGCGGATCTTAGAGTAGCAATCCCAGTGTTCACGTTGCTGAAGCGAGCCGCTCGAAGCGGCCGCATCCAAAAGCGTCAACATTGGTTTGACGATCCGTGCTGGCCACGGCTTACCAGCTCCATTTGCTCAGTGAATTTGGCGTGAAACGCGCCGTCAGTCGCCAATTGCTCGCTACGGAGCTTTCGTCCACAGCATGCCATCGCACCACACGTGTTCCACGCGCCCCCATTCACAGGCCGCTGCGACATGCGGGAAGAACCCACGTCCGTGTTGGTTGGCGCTCGTATTGCAAAGCAGCGGAATGCCTGTGAGCGATTCGTATTCGACGAGAAGCTCGGCAATTTTGTGCTGAGAGGTCCTGCTAATCGTCTGCAATCTTGCAGATCCGTCGAGATGTATAACCGCGGGAATTTTGTCCCGCCATTCTGCTCGCGTCTGGTGATCGAAAAGCATGTAAGGGTCCGGCGTCCCGGGAGTGAAAATCTCCGGCGCACGATCTTCCAGGCATATCGGCGCCACTGGCCGGAAGCGTTCTCGATGTTTGATGTCGTTGAGATAATCCTTCATTCGCGGCGATGTGGCGGCTGCCAAAATACTTCTGCTGCCCAATGCCCGAGGTCCAAGTTCGGCGCGGCCGGAAAGAAAAACAACGGGCTTGTTGCTGGCGAGAATAGTCGCGAGTTCATGCATGCCACAGGGCACCGCGTCCCATTCGGGCGGCACATCGCTACCATGCAGTACCGGACCACTGTAGACCGACCACTCCAGCGGTACGAATCCTTTGTCCGCCATTGCAGAGCAAGCGGTTCCGATTGCAGAGCCACTGTCGTTCGGAAAGGGTGGCACCCAGACAGCGTCGAACAGGCCTGCCGCACGTAGCGCACTGTTCCACTTGATATTGAGCCCGCAGCCGCCGGCTATGCACAAATTGCGAGTCGAAAAATACGAGTGCCGCTGCAAAGCAATTGCCATTTCGCGCACAAGCAGACGCTCGAGGAAGCAATGAAACGATGCGAGCACATCTTCGGGTGCCTTGGCCTCCAACCGGCGCTCGCTAGCATCGAAGAAACCATGCACAGCCGCAAGCTTAGATTCCATACTTTTGATGTCGGTACGATAAGTGGCAAGCTTCGTGTCAGCCGCAAAGCGCTGTTGATAGAGCTCCTGAAAGACCGCGACGATGGCTTCTTCAACAGACCCGAGGGCGATATAAGCCATCAGCTTGCCTGCAAGACCCAAGTTGAGCTTGCCGGCACCGCCAGGGTCCATCTTGCCGGGGTCGCCTAGGTCCCAGTTGGCGCGGTTCGCCTGCTTATACGGCCCAAAGTGAAGGCCCGCTGCGGCATAGACGTGCCCAATCACTGGGAACAGGCACTCGATGAACCGTGCCCCCTGTCGTCCTACATGATAGAGACGTGGAAAGGTGCCGCCATCCCACAAGAGGCAGAAAGCTCCCTGTCCAGCTTTGGCAAAGGGGCTGGTGCAGTACGCGGCGGCGAGGTGGCTCGTGACGTGCGGATAGCTTCTATAAGGGAAATCCCTGCCGTCGAGCCTGAGGCCAAAACCGTCCTGCGAGGTCAGAAGGCCCTCTGCATGGCGTTCAATATACGATGCCCCTTTGAGAGTAATAGGAACGCTACCACTGAGGATCCGGAACTTGGAGGCCACCGTCCCAACCCAGCCGTCGATGACGAACTGATCAACCTCCCGCGGGTCGAGACCGTGTTCCGCCAAAGCCCGCACGATTGCATCGAGATTCTCGATCGTTTGATACCGCGGATTGTTGCTCCGCTTCTCCTGCTCGATACAAAAGATAAGCCGGCCGTCCTCAATAAGGGCTATCGCTCCGTCATGCGTCAGCTTGATACCGCAGATGCGCATAATGCCTCCGTGTTTAATGCGGGAAATTCGATTATTCGAAGATCAAATCGGACCGCGAGGGCATGCGGGCAAGCAGTCGCCGCGGATCGAATCATTCACACGCCGCTCACGCTCGATCTCGATCAGCACGTCATCCAGCACGTGACGGTGTCGGTATCGGCGGCGTGCTCCAACCGGAGATCCGATCATTAGATGCCCCGCGTAGCGCAGTGCATGATTTGCGCCAATGCGAAGGAAAGCCGTCGCGGTTTCCGGGCCGAGCCTCGCATTCACGACCGAGCAGTGCATCGGGATCGAGAAAGAATCTCAATGCTTCAATCCAATCTCGACCGTCGTGAAGGAGGGAGTCTTGCAGAGGAAAGTGTAAGCTGTAGCAGGAGCGCGGCCCACTTCATTCTTCTTGTCAGCTCCAATTTGACTTGCTTCGCCAGGTCGGTTGCGTCTTTGCAACATTGTCTGTTCTCGCATGGCTCGTCATAGGACGGTACGACTTCTTAGTTTCAAAGAGCGTGCCAATCGCCAGTGCTGCTTTTCTGCGCCTATTCTCATCGGGCGGCTGTCGCGAACAGAACGGAATGACCTGATCCCGACAGTGCGTTGCAGATGCTCCCTCTCGATTGCTTTCGATGAGGCTTGCGCAACGCCAAAGCCGCTTTCCGGCAGAATGAGATGGCTGCGCGATCTCTCTGCGCCATCTGCATTAGATCATTGCGCCAGCGGTGGAGACGCGCGGACTAGACGTCGGCTGTTTGGCTGCCTCTGCGGCCATCCGCACTTCTTCGACCGGGCGCGACATTCAGGGCACCAGCTTTTGCGTGGATTGGTTGACAGACGCTGGAGAGCAGGCAATTACCGTAAGAAACCACGGCCGCTCGGGGATGCATTGAGGTGTTGCGGGCAGCGCGGCGCGTAGGTTCAACGGGCGCGAATACCTTGCGATTGGGCCCCGTCGTTGCGCTGACGACCCTGCTTCGACACTCAGTCGAGTTAGACGAAGTGGGCCTTTCTGCGCCTGGAGCCCACAAAGCGCCCGAGGGATGTATTGCCCTTCGGCATTTCGATAGTTTCGGCCGAGACAATCGCACCCAGAATAAACCAGCTGTTTGGCTGCAGTCGCGTATTCAAGCTGCCGATCCATTGTTGGTGGACAACGTACGCGATACCGTCAGCCTTTACTTACTCCCGCCAAACCGGCTCCTTGTCCTCAGCATGGACAAAGAAAAGTGAGACTTAGCCGCTTTATCGCAAGCAGCCGGTCTTGCCGATAATAGCGGCGTAGCGGAAGGTGCATTCCCAGCTCCATCAACTTATCAGCCAGTCTCGAGATTTGTAGTGAACAACGAAGCCTTGTTGCCGGACATCCGTGAGTTCCTAGGGCTCTGGGAACGAACTTTCAACACGCACGCACCGGATCGTCTGGTTGCGCTATACACAGATGACGCGATGCTTCACGGTACATCGAGCGCTAAGCTCTATATCGGCGCCAAGGAGATAGGCACTTACTTTCACGGCAGCGCTACCGTGAAAATGGACGTATGGCATTCCGTGGTGTTGGCGCACAACGTTTCCTTGGTGGTGGGAAGTTATGTCTTTTCACAGCTGTGGAAAGGTCACCAGGTAACCACGCCGGCTCGATTCACTTTCGTACTACGCCGCCAGGACGGCGAGTGGAAAATCGTTCATCACCACTCATCCGCTACTCCAGCCTGAAGGCTGAACCAAGCTAATACGCGCGGATAAGCAAGCTCGTCAGCTCTTCATCCCATATGCGGGCCGACAGCGGGCTACTTGCCGCCTATGGCTCTTCTTTTTGATTGGTGCGTGCACGCCGGCAAGGGGGCACTAGCTGCTTCCGCCGAGCGGTCGCCACATGCAATTATTAGTTTTCAGCATGCGGCGTGCCCGAAAAGAAGCGCTGCAGAT
The DNA here is from genome assembly GCF_054059095.1 of Bradyrhizobium sp. USDA 4510. Lineage (NCBI taxonomy): Bacteria > Pseudomonadati > Pseudomonadota > Alphaproteobacteria > Hyphomicrobiales > Nitrobacteraceae > Bradyrhizobium > Bradyrhizobium sp. USDA 4510. Next base: position 616,290 of record NZ_JBSSBT010000001.1, read on the forward strand.
GGCGTGAGTGCGAAAATTTCTGCTCTCGGCGGCCTCTTACTTGGCGGAATTACCCAAATTTACCCACTGTGAACGATCCGCTTCAGGTTCGACCAACCTGCAGACGAGTAGCCTTGCCGAATTGAACCCATCGCAGAGTGGGTCTGCCGTCGGATAGTACAGGAGCGCCCAGTGTCAGTTGTCCCGCCCACACCCGCCCAGTTGCGTGATGTCGCCTCACAATGCGGCCTTTCACTTACCGACCAGGACATCGTCTCCTTCCGCGGCCTGATCAACCGATCCCTCGAAGCTTACAGATACATCGAAGCCGTTCCGGACGAGTTGCCTCCGGTGAAATATGCACGCATCCCGGGCTATCAACCCAAAGCCGAGGAAAATCTGCACAACGCGTGGTACCGCAAGGCGAGAATCGAAGGAGCGCCGAGCGGAAAACTCAAGGGCAAGACCGTCGCTCTAAAAGATAACGTCATGTTGGCCGGGGTTCCAATGATGAACGGTTCGGCGACGCTCGAAGGGTTCGTACCAGATATCGACGCAACCATTGTCACCCGCATGCTTGATGCGGGTGCCGAAATTGCAGGTAAAGTGCATTGCGAATGCTTTTGCACATCCGGTGGTAGCCATACCGGTGCGCTCGGACCGGTGCACAATCCTCATAGAATGGGCTACTCTGCCGGCGGCTCGTCTTCGGGCTCGGCTGTTGTTGTGGCGCTTGGCGAAGTCGATATGGCGATCGGCGGCGACCAGGGCGGCTCAATACGCATGCCGTCCTCGTTTTGCGGTATCTACGGGATGAAGCCTACTTGGGGTCTTGTCCCCTATACCGGCATCATGCCTAACGAGCTGACGCTCGACCACACGGGCCCGATGACCGCAACGGTCGCAGACAATGCGTTGCTCTTGGAGGTAATCGCCGGAGACGATGGTTACGATCCGCGCATCAAAGCACCGAAAGTCGAAGAGTACACGAAAGCGCTTGGTCAAAGCGTCAGCGGATTGAAGATCGGCGTTCTGAAGGAGGGCTTCGAACAGCCCGGGGCGGAAGCTGGCGTCAATGGAGCGGTTCGTGAAGCGGCCAAACGGTTCAAGGATCTTGGGGCCTCCGTTGAAACGGTCTCGGTACCGATGCACCTCCAAGGAGCCGCAATCTGGACGCCGATCGGTACCGAGGGCGCCACACAAACCATGATGTTCGGTGACGGCTTTGGTACCAGCCGATCCGACCTCTTTTCACTGTCGCTCATGGACTTTCATCGAGGGTGGCGCCAGAAGGCGAACTCCCTGTCCGAGCAGGCCAAGTTGTTCTTGTTGCTCGGCACCTACGTAAACAACACGTACGGGCCGCGATTCTACGGCAAGGCCGTCAACGTGTCTCGCCGCTTAAGTGCAGCTTACGACAAGGCCCTTAAGGACTACGATCTGCTTCTTCTACCGACGACGCCGATGAAGGCGACGCAACTCCCTCCACATGACGTTAGCCGAGAGGATTATATCACTCGTGCGACGGAGATGTTCACCAACACGGCTCCGTTCAACATCACGCACCATCCGGCTATGTCGCTGCCATGCGGAATCGTGGATGGCCTGCCGGTGGGCCTGATGCTCGTCGGTCGCCACTTCGAGGAAGCAACCATCTATAGGGCGGCGCATGCGTTCGAGCGGATCGGAGACTGGAAGAAGATGTGACTAGAGCATGATGCCGGCAGCAACGGACCACCACAGCGTCCGCGTTGCGTTATGAAACTCTTCGCTTAGCCGGGATGACTGTTCTGACGCACAGGCAAACACGTCGTTTGTTCCGAATTATTCCATTGTGAAGACGTGCGCGCCTGCCGACCAACGTGAACGAAAGACAAATCATCTACAACAAACAAGTGCGAGGAGGGTCAATCAATGCGAAGACTGTCGACTTACCTTTTTGCTACCGCCGCATTCCTGGGCATTGCGGGTGGTGCGAGCGCTGAGGATGTCCTGTCTGAAGTTTCCACATTAGAAAACGAATATTTCAACAACTGGTCGCAAGGTGCCGAACAAGCCGCAAAATCCCTAGGTCTAAATTATCGCATCCTTTCGGGCAAAGGCGATGCCGCAAAGCAGATCGAAATCTATGAGGCCCAGTTCGGTGCGGGTGTCAGGATCACGTTCGGCGAGAACCTCATTGCGGCGAACATAAAGCCCATCGTTGAGATGGCGAAGAAGGTCGGTGCGGTGCATGTTGCTGTTTGGGAGTCGTTGCCCGGCTTCCATCCTTTGGATGCGGGGGCCGACAACTATGCTTTTGCAACCTTCTTCTCGCCGGATGATGTCGAAAATAGCTATAGAATTGCCAAACTGCTTTTTGACAAGATCGGCGGAAAAGGCAACGTCGCGCACATTACCGGTTTTCCTGGGGTAGATGCAGATATTTCCAGGACCGCGGGCTTCGATAAAGCGCTGGCCGAATATCCCAATATCAAGCTCGTCGCGCGCCAACCAGGAAAATGGAATCAGGTTGACTCTCGCAAGGTCATGGAAGACCTGTTGGTGGCTCACTCCAAGATTGATGCTGTCTTCGGGCAAAATGACTCGATTGCACTGGGCGCGATGCAAGCCGTCGAAGATGCTGGTATGCGCATTCCGATCGTCGGCCTCGATGGCAATCGAGAAACCCTCAAGCTAGTGAAGGAAGGCCGCATTCTTGCGACAATGGGCTTTACGCCACAGTGGCAAGCCGGTTTTGCCCTCGTGCGGGCATACGATGTCGCAAAGGGATTTAAGCCCAGCCCGTGTGAACGCATGATGTACACGGGAGCCACGCTGATCAGCGCTCAGAATGTGGACAAGTATCAAGCGTTTCTCGCCGGCGAGAAGCTTCCGTTTGATTGGAAGAAAATGTCGCGGGTTCTTCATCCCAGCGACTGGGATGCTCAAAACTATGTGTGGCCGATCGACGTGAAGACGTACTGGGGAGCGCGCACGCCGGCCGGATACAAATTTCCGAAGGCTTATCAAGACGCCGTTGATTCCGGTTGCGTGGATCAGCTCAAGGCCGAGTATAACGGCCACTATAAGCAGCGAATTCCCGAGTGATCGCTCCGGATGCCCCTCTCCGTGGAGAGGGGCATCGTGTTTACCTCACGCTGACGGATCGCAAAAATGCTAGAAGCGTCGCTGGTTGGGCGTAGAGATGGTGAGCTATGGCGGCGCGCCATAACAGTCGTCGTCGTTACAATCGCGATTATATCTTTTGGTTTGGCGGCTCCATCGTTCTTTACCATCGCAAATATCAGGGCAATCGAACTATCGAGTTCCGTCCTCTTGATCGCATCCATCGGGGCGACCTTCGTGATCCTGATGGGCTCTATCGACTTATCGATCGGAGCGGTTGCCAGCTTTTGCGGCATGCTGGTCGCTCGGCTCGCACCAGACCTGGGTTTATGGTCGGTTCCCATCGCGTGTTTGGTCGGCTTGGTGTTTGGCGCGATCAATGGGCTGGTTTACGTCTATCTCAGAATTCCCTCAATTCTGGTGACGCTTGGAACAGCAACAACGATTTCAGGAGCGGTGCTTTTCATCTCAGATGGCCGGTCCTTATCGGTATCGCACGCGGCCCTAATCGATATGGCCCAGGGCGCACTGGCCAATCTGGTCCCCAATGCGGTACTGGTTTCGGCGGTGATCTACGGTGTTGCCATTCTCGTAGTTGATCGCACGCGTTTCGGACGGATGACGCTCGCAATCGGAAGCGACGAGCAAGTAGCCGCGCTCATCGGAGTTAAGGTCAATACGATCAAAATCCAGGCGTTTGCATTGTCCGGCCTTCTTGCAGGAGTTGCCGGTGTCTTGCTGGCCGCTCGTCTGGGGTCCGCAACAGTCACAATGGGCAGTTATATGACTCTCGACACGATCACCGCAGTGGTCGTTGGCGGAACAGCGATAACGGGCGGGTTTGGCAACGTGCGCCTGACGATAATCGGGGTTCTTTTCATAACGATCCTTTCAGACGGCATGAACATTCTTGCCGTGCCTCCCTATCTACAAACAATCATTCAAGGGACCGTCATTCTGTTCGCTGTTCTCCTGAACACCAATCGTGCGAGCGCGGAGGATGTGAAATGAGCGGCGTGCCGACGCCCATCTACACGATGCGCAACGGGTCGAAGCGCTTCAATGGCATTTGCGTCGTTGAAGGGATCGATCTCGATGTGTTTTCGAACGAAATAGTTGGAATTGCCGGTGAAAACGGAGCGGGCAAATCAACGACCCTCAAAATGATTGCCGGCATCCATACACCGAACGCGGGAAGTATGAGACGTTTCGGCAAGAGCTTCAAGCCGACAAGCTATACTGAGGCCGTCGAGGCCGGTATTTCGATGGTCTTTCAGGAGCAGGCCCTTATTCCAAGCCTGGCTGTCTACGAGAATATATTTCTGTCTTTAGAAGCCAACTTTGTCAATCGGATAGGGATTGTCGACAGACGAGCGATGATCGCCGTAAGCGAAAGACATCTCAAAGACCTCGGTCTTGACTACATCGATCCGCGCCGTCGCACAGGCGACTACGCGTTTCACGATCGGCAGATGATCGAGATTGCCAAGGCGTTCGTTTTGGCCGAACATTTCCATATTGATCATCCAATCATCCTACTCGACGAACCGACAGCGGCAATCGGCGAGCGACAGATCAAAATTCTCTTTGAGTCGATTCGACGGTACCGTCGTCGCGCTTCATTTGTACTTATTACTCACCGTCTCGCGGAATACGTAGAGCTTTGCGACCGCATCTACGTGTTCAAGGACGGGCGGAACGTTGGCGAGTTCGCAGGAGAACAGATCTCCGAACAAAGCCTTCATCGAGCAATGGTGGGCCGAACGCGAGACGACGAATACTTCATGAAGAAGCGCCAGCTGAAACTCGAGGGGGCACCCATCGCGGTCTCAGTCAAAGGTCTAAGCGGCCACAACGTCCAGAATGTCAGCTTTGAGGTTGGCAAAGGTGAGATCCTTGGAATTGGTGGCCTTGTCGGATGCGGCAAGGAGGCTGTAGCCAAAGCCGTCGTCGGATTTGAACCCTTTCCCCCAAACGGCACCATCGAGGTGGGCGGCGAAGCGTTGCCGCTTCGGGGACGTGGAAAAGCGGCGATGGCGCGCGGCATGGGTTTTGTCCCCAAAGAACGCAAGACCGAAGGCATCGTGCCTTACATGTCGGTTCAAGCAAATATGTCTTTGGCCTCGCTTCCGCTCGTCTCACGCCTATCTGGTTTCATTTCTCGCTCCCGAGAACGGCTTCTCGCTGAAAAGTACATCAATCGCTTGCGCGTTAGATGCAAAGGGCCGGCACAGCTTTGCCAGTTCCTTTCCGGGGGGAATCAGCAGAAGGTGGTGATAGCTAAATGGCTGGCTCGAAAGGTTCAGGTGCTAGTCCTCGACAATCCCACGCGCGGCGTCGATGTCGGCGCTAAACAAGAGATCTACGGCGTCCTGAGGGACTTGGCTGAGGAGGGTGTAGCTATTCTTCTCGTCACAGACGATTTGCCTGAGCTTATTGGAATGTCAAACCGCATCCTCGTGATGCGAGAGGGAGAAGTTCAGTTCTTGTGCAATGCGCCTGCCGATAACAAGCCAACGGAGCAGGAACTTGTCCAACACATGGTATGAGCCGCAGACGACTGGGGCGAAATCGAGATCAGGTGTAGAAGCAAAGGTGCAGATTGCCCAGTTTTACAACCGTCACCGTCCCATCATAAATGCGGTAGGGCCATTGTTGCTGCTGATGGCGATGGTCGCGGTATTCGCTTTGATCAATCCGCGCTTTCTGAGTTGGATAAATCTTTTCAATCTCATGCGGCAATCCTCGATCCTGCTGATCGTCTCGACGGGCATCACATTTGTAATTCTCATGGGAGCGCTCGACCTTTCGGTTGGAGCCATCGTGACGCTTGTGGCAATTTCGTCTGCGGTTCTGATCCGTGACTTTAATATAGGTGCAGCTGGAATAGCCGTCGCTGCCGCATGCATTGGAGCTCTGTGCGGCCTCGTCAATGCTGCGCTCGTCCTTCGACTACGGCTGCCCTCTTTCGTTGCCACACTAGGCACGATGACGGTTCTTGGCGGCGTGTCCACGTGGATCAGCGGTGGTGGCAATGTGTTCTTTCAAAGCCCCAACCTGACGTGGATTGCTTCCGGTTCTATGATCGGCCGTATTCCGAATTCTGGAGTTTTAGCACTTCTCATTTTTGTGGTCGCGTCCGTTGTCGGTGCGAGAAGCCACTTCGGAAGAGCCCTTTTTGCGATCGGCGGTGGTGGCCTAACTGCTCGACTTTCGGGGATCGACGTCCTTCGCACCAAAGCCGTCGCTTTTGTTGTCTGCGGAACGCTTTGCGGAGTTGCGGGTCTGCTCCTTGTTGCGCGGACATCAACGGGAACGTCGCGCATGGGGGACGATCTGCTGCTCCAGGCGATCGCCGCGGTCGTGATGGGCGGTACTGCGCTATCTGGAGGCTCGGGGGGAGTGCATCGAACGCTGACCGGTGTTCTGGTGATCGCCGTCCTGCAAAATGGCCTCAATATCGCAGGCGTGCATACATACCTGCAAATCATGGTGACGGGGCTCATCGTAGTTCTATCCGTTACAATAACTCTCGATCGATCCAGGCTAGCCTCCATTAAGTAGCGGCGCGTTGTAGTCGCGATACGGACCGGCAATTGCCTCCGTCTGGCTCGCGCCATCGAAACGGACATTATGCCGAAAAAAGGATCGGCGGCCGGATCACTCGAGCGCTTGGCGGAATGGTGCGGTCGGTCGACATCGGCAGTCAGGCTGCTGATGCCGTTAGAAGCAAATGGCGACGCGAGAGCTCCGTTTCTGGATGTATCAGTCGATATGCCAATCCAACTTGTTACTGGCCCGTCATCAGAAAAGTCCGGTCGGTGAGAGGCAGCCCGCGTACACGTGCACTGCCGCGAGGCGGGTCCGGGCCTGGCTTCGGAAGCGAGCTATGCGGTTGCGCAAAGTGATGACGAGTGTCGGTCGCTCTGACAGCCGCGCGCGCCGATAGTGCCGGCGAGTATCTGTTAAGTGAACCGTGCCCGCGACATTCCGCAAACATCGGGTTTCTAGAGCCGTAGGTAGGTAACTGTCGCGTCAGACTTGGAAGACTGTTGCGCCTGATGCGGTCGGTTTACCCAATGCTACCCAGATGGTGAACTCGTACGCCGTGACCAATCCGACATCATCTGAATAATTGCGACCGGCGGCCAGAATTCCGTTCTGATCTCTTGGGTCCGCTGGCAGACCGGCTCGTCTGCTTTCTCCCGAGACTTGAGCCGCTGCCGGAGAAAGCCCGGCAGCGGTTTTTTTAACCTTCATCATTGCAGTCGACAGAGTGAGCTGATTGCAGCCAGGCAGATCGACGGGACAGCGTAACGATGGTCGTGCCTGAAACACCTGGCCGTTGCGCAATCGCATTTCAACGAAAAGAAGTGACGGCTGCGAACGAGATCATTTGGACAGGGCGGCACCGGAAACGATGTGACAAATGCGCCAGCGTGAGAATGGTTTATCAAGGTCAGACGAACCAGGCTTTTTCACGAAAAGGCGGCCAGTGTTGTGGTGGGTTTTTCAAGAAAAACCTCTCATCAGGAAGCTGCGGATCTTGGAGAGCAGTCCCGCTCGTCACTTTGCTCAAGTTGGCCGTGTCGAAGCCGTGCCATCCAAGAGCGCGAACATTGGCAGTGACGATCCATGTTGGCCAAGGCTTACCAGCTCCATCTGCCCGCTCATCGTCCGGGTAAGAGCCTCCGCTGGTAGATGGATGAGTCCGTCCAGATGGGAGCCAAGTCGCGTCTCCGCCGCGGTAATTTCGGAATCGCTCGCGATCGCAAACAACGCCTTGAAACCAAGGCTTGTGAACCATTCCATCCGCCGAAGTTCGAGCTCCTGTCCGGCATCAATAGGTACGCCCGCCGCCGACCGCTCGATCATGGATGCCGGCGGAAAATTTGCGACGCCGGTGATGCCGGCATCCTTCAACGATTCGGCAATATCCTCCCAGCACGCGAAGGGATCGATCATCAGGATCGCCGCATAGACATGAGGAGCGGACGTTGCCTTTTCGAGGGTACGCAAGTCTCGCATAAGACAGTCGTTCCAGTCGAGGATTGGCAGGGTCGCCATGACCAGCAGGGAGCCTTCCGGAAGGCTGCGCAAAGAGGGCGCGTAGACTTGCAATTGTGCGCATTTAGCTATGTCCGACATGCGGGTGGCAAGTTTGCCGGGAACTCTCGCTCTCACCGCTTCTACCCAATCTTACCCATTTGGAGGCCTCACCGATCTTATACCCGGGTATAGCCGGGTCTAGACCACCTGTTGTTAGGAATGGTTCTGGGAGGAAGATCGTGTCTCACCATTGTACGGACGGCCAGAGGTCGGCCCGGGATGGTAGCCTGTCCGAACTGGCGACTGGATCCGCGACTACGGACGCGGTCGCGATTGTGGCCACGCTGGATACCAAGGGCCGCGAGGCATCTCATCTCGCCGACATTATCGAGGCCTGTGGCCGCACGACCATCCTGATCGACGTCGGCACGAAGAGGGATGACGTCGACAAACAAGCCGATGCGAAGGCTCCGGCCGAACTCTTGAAGCGGATTGCTGAAAGGACACGCGTTAGGGTTGGTGACCTCCTGGGCTCAGGAACGATCAGCGCGATTGTCGGGGTTGCGGGGGGCAGGGGGAGCGCGGTTTTCGGCGAGGTTGTGTCCGAGCTGCCTTATGGCTTTCCGAAACTTCTGGTGAGCAGCGCTAGGCCTGCGCTACTCGCCGAATTGGCCACTCACAGCGACATCATCCTCTATCCGACGCTGGTCGATCTTTTCGGCGTCAACGCCTTTACCACAAGGGTGCTCGAGAATGCGGGGCGGGCCATTGCAGCCACGCGCTATGCTCCCGTCAAGCTTGGACGAGACAAGAAGATCGTTGCGATCACTGCCTTCGGCGTGACCACGCCAGCGGCCAACCAGTGCGCAGCGCGCCTTGCCGACGCCGGCGTAGATGCCATCGTCTTTCCGGCGAACGGGGCGGGCGGCCGTAAGATGGAACAGCTGATCGCGGCTGGCGAATTCGACGCCGTCATTGATTTGACCACAACGGAGCTCGCAGACGAAATCGTTGGAGGCACCGCAAGCGCCGGTCCGGATCGGCTCAAGGCAGCGTCGCGGCAAAACATTCCGCAAGTGATCGCGCCCGGTGCGGTCGATATGGTCAATTTTGGCCTGCCATCGAGCGTTCCTGATCAGTTTCGCGCTCGCCAGTTCTACGCCCACACGCCTTACACGACGCTCATGCGCACAACTGCATCTGAGAACGCGAGCATTGGCCGGTTCACGGCAGAGCGCCTATCGCAAGCAAAAGGACCCGCAATTGTCCTTTGGCCGGCGAAAGGGGTGTCCGATTACGACCGCCCAGGCGGCATCTTCTACGATCCCGTCGCTGACAAGGCTTGGCTGGATGCGGTCAAGGAACATCTCCCCGCGCACGTCAGGGTCCGCGACCTGAACTGTCACATTAACGATGGCGAGTTCGCCGAGGTTGCCGCGGCATGGATCCTGGAACAACTCACGCAAGGAGGTTCATCCCATGCGGATGTTTGAGCGAACCGAAATTCTTTCCAGGATCGAAGGACAGGTGGCGGAGCGAAAAGCAATTCTCGCGGCAGGTAGTAGCTGCGGCCTGGTCGCCAAATGTGCCGTTCTTGGAGGTGCCGACATGCTGGTGGTCTACTCGACCGGCCTGTCGCGCCTGATGGGGCTGCCCACGAGCCGGATTGGCGATTCCAACGCACGCACGCTCGAGCTTGCGGCTGAAATTCGTAATGTGGTGTCTAGCGTGCCCGTGGTTGGCGGCATCGAGGCTTGGGATCCTCTCCGGCTCGACCTCGATGCTCTTTTGGACAAGTTCTGGGCTGCTGGGTTCTCCGGCGTCATCAACTACCCAACGATCTCCACCATGGGTGACAACTGGCGTGACCGCCGCGGCCGCATCGGCATGGGCTTTGAACGTGAGGTCGAACTGATCGCTCTCGCGCGCAAGAAGAATATCTTTTCGCTCGCCTATGTCGCAAGCGCTCAAGACGCCAAAGCCATGGCAAGTGCGGGGGCCGACTGCATCGTCCCACATGTCGGCGCAACGCGCGGCGGCCTGGTTGGTCACGAGGACGGGCAATCCATAAAGGAGGCGATCGGGCGCATCAATGAGATCAACGCGGCGGCGCGAAGCGTCCGGTCGGACGTTCTCTCGCTTTGTCATGGCGGGGCAATTGCCGAGCCTGAAGATACGATCGAGGTCTATCGAACGACCGAGTGTGTCGGCTTTGTTGGCGCATCCTCAATCGAAAGAATTCCAATTGAGCGGGCAGTGAAGACAGCGGCGGCGGAATTCAAAGCTGTCCCGCTTCCGCAAACCCACTGATTTCACTGCAATACGTGCAGCGAGGCCGCATGACCACACCAAATGACCGAGCTAAACCTGACACGATCGCGTTCACCTCAAAAGGAGGAACGAGGCCGGATCAGGACTGGGAAACAGATGTCCTCGTGATCGGCAGCGGCGCGGCTGGATTGTCGGCGGCGCTCTATGCGGCAAAGGCGGGGCTGCGCGTCATTGTGTGCGAGAAATCTCCACGTCTTGGTGGAACGACGGCTCTGTCGAATGGCATGATCTGGGTTCCTTGTTCTGCTCAGGCGCGCGCGGCTAACATCGCTGACACCATCGCCAATGCGAAGACATATCTGCAGCACGAACTTGGCGTTCATTATCGCGCGCAATTCATTGATGCTTATCTTGAATACGGCCCAGCGGCGCTAACCGCCCTCGAGAACGGCACGAGCGTCAAATTTACCCTGGCCTCTACGCCTGATTATCACTCGAGCCAACGTGGCGGCGCTGATAGGGGGCGGGCACTGAGCCCGGCCGCTTATGATGGGCGGCTTCTAGGCAAGGATTTCGATTTGATCGGCGACCCCATTCGGGTTGTGCTCGGGGGCATGATGATCTCATCAAGTGAGGTGAGAAGCTTTCTCAACCCGCTCCAATCTGTTGCGTCGCTCAAACACGTCCTAACTCGCCTGAGCCGCTATGCGCGGGATCGGCTCAGCTTCAGGCGTGGTACTGAGCTCAGCGGAGGGAATGCCTTGATCGCGCGGCTGCTGGTGAGCCTGCGTGAGTACGGCGTGGAGATTTGGCCATCTTCTCCAGCGCTCGAACTCATCAAGGAAGGCGGGCGCGTCACGGGTGCCGTCGTCAAGCGGGTCAACCTCGATGTCCACGTGCGTGCCTCGCGTGGGGTTGTTCTCGCAACTGGCGGCTTTGCCCGGAACGCGCAGTTGAGGACGCACCTCAGTGGTGCACACCAGCATGATCTTACCTTGGCCCATACCGATGTTAACGGTGACGGCATTGGGCTTGCAACCGCGCTCGGGGCCGCCATCGACAAAGATGTTGCATCCGCCGGCTTCTGGACCCCAGTCTCAATTCTGAAACGCGGTAGAGGGGCGCGGGTCGTCCCATACGGCTGGCTCGACCGCGGCCGTCCTGGGGTCATTGCCGTCGGTCCAAATGGAAGACGTTTTGTCAACGAATCGAATTCGTACCACGATATTTGCCTGGCAATGTTTGAGAACGGATATCCAGCAGATAAGCGATTTTACTTCATCTGCGACCACCATTTCGTGCGATTGAGGGGCATGGGACACCTGCTGCCATGGCCCTGGACGTTGAGCATCGGCAAATATGTCCGGCTTGGCTACATCAAGACAGGTGAAACGATTTCGGAGCTCGCAAAGCAGCTGGGACTAGATTCCGCTGTGCTTCAAAAGACGATCGAGGAACACAACGCGCACGCTGCCCAAGGGCGGGATCCGATCTTTATGCGTGGGGAATCGGCTTTCAATCGCACCCTCGGCGATCCGGCCGTGGGAAAAAATCCAAATCTAGGACCAATCAAAGACGGGCCATTTGTCGCGTTGCCAATCGTTCCGGCAACGCTTGGCACGGCGACCGGATTGGCGACCGACAGTTACGGAAACGTCCTGGATGCACAAGGCAATACAATCCAGGGGCTTTACGCGTGCGGCAACGACATGACTTCGCCGATGCGCGGAGTGTATCCCGGGGCAGGCATAACAATCGGTCCCGCCATCGTATTCGCATATCGCGCCATCAACGCAATAATGCTTTCCGCAGATCAGGAGCAAAAAGCCGTCGCTTCGGGAGCTTGATCGTCAACCACATTCGTGCGTCGCGGGGGAATATGTGTTCGGGCCCGGGCGCGCATCGATAGAACCGGACTCGGACGGCCTTCTCATCAGCAGCTCTCGGCGGACGTGGGTCCTGGCGGCCGGGTTCGAGCGTGCTGAGCCCGGCGGACGGGAGATCGCCGCGCCAACTGTGTTCGATGTATCGCAAAGAGCTGGGGTCCCAATGGGTGTTCCAAGGCATATGACAGCGGAAATCGATCGTTCAACAGCTTGGCTGCGCGGTGACGAATCGAAAATGTCAGGACAACCCGCGCAGGCGTCCGTTTCCCCGGCGCGATCGCCATCAGCTGGCCGCGAGACAGCGATGCAACTCGACAAGATCGATTTTCGTCTTCTTGATCTCGTCCAACGAGACAATCGCCTCTGCAGCGAACAACTTGGAGCAAAGGTCGGCCTATCCGCATCCGGAGTGCAACGTCGGCTGAAGCGCCTTCGATCCAAGGGTATCATAGAGGCCGACGTTTCCATCATTTCTCCAAAAGCAATTGGGCGGAATGTGACGACAGTGGTCCTCATTTCCTTAGAGCGCGCGCGTGCCGACACTGTTGATCGCCTCAAGCGGCAAATTCGTAAGATGCCTGAAGTGATGAGCGCATTCTACGTTACAGGTCTGGCCGACGTTGTCTTGTTAGTTACCGTGAACGATATGGAAGATTACGAGCGGTTTGCCCGGCGCCTTACCGAAGAAAGTTCAGACATAAAGCGCATTGAAACTATGGTTGTCATGGATCGATTCAAAGCAGGATTCACCTTGCCGATAGCGTCCATCGCATGGTGTTGAGCGACTGACGAGGGGAGGGCATTGGGGTGCTCAACTGCCGTCAAACGCAGTCCGCAAGCGTCTGTTTTTGATTTTATCGCTAGATCGATCTCATTCTTTCAGATGGGGGATACGTTGCATCGCTCGCGTCACGCCAAGATCGTGGCAACCGTCGGTCCGGCAAGTGCCGAGCCTGAGAAGATACGTGCTCTCTATCTTTCCGGTGCAGATGTCTTTCGGCTAAACTTTAGTCACGGAAGCCATCAAGACCATGCCAAGGTCTATGCGTGTATCCGTGAACTCGAGCGAGAGTTCGGCCGGCCGATAGGCGTCCTGCAGGATCTACAAGGCCCAAAGCTTCGTATCGGCTCCCTCGAAGACGGCGGGCTGGTTTTGCGTGCTGGTGAAACGGTCCGCTTTGTGATCGATGGAGCTAAAGGAGCAAAGCAATCGATACCCTTGCCTCATCCGGAGATTTTTGCAGCCGCGCACCCCGGACAAGAACTTCTCATTGATGATGGCCGGGTGCGCTTGCGGATCACCGAGCCAGGAGACGCAGAAATCGTTGCGCAAGTGGCGGTTGGAGGCCGGATCTCGGACCACAAGGGGGTCAACGTACCGGGGGCGATGCTCGACCTATCTCCGCTCAGCAGGAAAGATCGCGCCGACCTCGCGTTCGGCATTGGGCTTGGGGTCGACTGGGTGGCCTTGTCCTTTGTTCAGAAACCGTCCGACCTGATCGAGGCACGCGCCCTGATTGGCGAGGCCGCAGGTTTGATTGCCAAAATCGAGACGCCGATGGCGCTCGATCGCATCGACGACATCATCAGCCTGTCAGACGGCATTATGGTAGCGCGCGGTGATCTTGGCGTCGAAATCCCGCCCGAGGAGGTGCCAGGCCGGCAAAAGGAGCTCCTACGCGCCTGTCGGCGTGCCGGAAAATTCGTCATCGTCGCAACGCAAATGTTGGATTCCATGGTGGCCGGGCCGACGCCGACGCGGGCCGAAACCTCAGATGTCGCGACCGCGATCTATGATGGAGCCGATGCTGTGATGCTGTCTGCTGAATCGGCAAGCGGGGCCTACCCGATTGAATCGGTGGCCATGATGGATCGCATCATCAAGAGCACTGAGCGGCATCATCTCTATCGGCCACTGATCGAGGCTTCTCGAGCCGACGTGGAGAGCACCCCCTCGCATGCCGTCGCGGCCGCGGGGGCAGATCTTGCCGCTACAATTGGCGCCGAGGTCATCATCGGCTTCACGGCGGGCGGGACGACGGCCGCGCGGATCTCGCGCAGCCGGCCGCCGGTGCCGATCCTTGCCCTTACTCCGGATGAAAGAGTGGCGCGGCGCATGAGCCTGTTGTGGGGGGTGCACAGTGCCGTGTCCAGCGATCCTTCTGGCTATGAGGAGATGACGCGGATCGCCTCGTCGACCGCGCAGCGCGAAGGCTATATTCGGCTGGGCGAGTTGGCTGTGGTCGTCTCTGGAGTGCCGTTTGGACTTAGAGGCGCGACAAACAATCTTCGCGTTGTCGTATGTTAAGACTGGTCCTTGAATGGCTCTGGCTGCTCATGATGCAGATCCGTGATGGGCACGCAGCAGAGCTTTGGTCGGGGCAATAGCTTGATTGCCCGTTTGGGAGGCGCCGCCGAAGCGATGAATCGTAAACCGCCCTTAATATGCTCAGCGTTCTGAACCTTCGCGGTGTCGGGCAAGACAGCGTCAAATGCCCCTCGAAATGTATGGCGGGTCCGGGTGCGCCGCGCTGATCCAGCGCGGATTATCGCGGCAGCTACGGCGCGGCGCGCTCATAGATCCTCAGCGCACGCTGCAGAAGAATGGCGGCCGCGTCTTGCCCTCGGCGGATTTGGCGCGGTACTCGATCTCGGTGAGCAGCTTCGGCTCAATCCAGATGGCGTTCTGTACTTGGATGGGCTTGGTAACCTGCACGGGCCTCTTTTCGCAATCGCTCCGTCTTCCTCACAGCAATGCTTGTCGAGAGGATCAATTTGCTTGGAAAGCAAGGAGCTCGCTCATGGCGCTCGCCTCCTATGTTGCGCAGGCGGGAGCACTACCGGGCTGTCTGCCACCGACGCCCACGGATTACCCACGGCCGATGATGATGGAACAATGATCCCTCCCGGAAATAGTTGGAAGGAGCTTTGCTCTCCCATGGAGAACTCCGGGCACAATCTAGGCAATTCGCTGCGGGGATTAGGACACTTGATGCCGTCTGACCTGTCCGGCCGTCATGTCCAACGCTGCGATGTGCTCAGCGCTCAATGGTCGTTGAACCAAGCCAACCGCCCATCCTTCCGGGACAACGTCCAGCACTCGGTCAAGGGCCTCCTGGCGTGGGGTCGCGGCAAGCCAAATCTGAACTTCGCCGTCATCGGTTGTCACGCGGACCAAATGAATTTCGCTAGCCGGCTGCATAACCGTAAAACCGTGTCTGAGCGGGTTGTCTCTAAGCAGAAACCAAGGCCTATTTTTGGTCAGTTAGGAACAGGACCCCGCTGGAGCGGTTTTGACCAAGTCCCGATGCTGTCCCCCACGGCATCCGGAACCAACGGAAGCTGAGCCCCAGCGACGTGCCCCCGCGCTGGGGCTACTTCTTTGAGCTCTCACGCGAAAGGATCCTTACCAGCCTGGGTCATTCTGACCAAGGTGCCGCTCTCGGGGCCACTTCTTCTCATCGACCGCGTCTTAGCCCGGCCCAGTATTGCGCCGGCGGCGCCGCGTCCTGGTGGATCATCGGGTAGCTGATCTTCTCAAACTAGATCCTGCCATCCCGCATCGGGTGGTCCGGCCAGCGCTTTCTCGGGACCGGCGTGATGCCCGTCATATTCAGCGGCCACCCATTTCCAGTCAGAGTGACTATAGAGCCCGGCCCAATGTTGGACTGGCTTTGGCGCACTGCTCGCATTTGAGGGCGCCTGAAATGATGGTAGCGCTGAGCAACGCTCTTGAGACGCCGTGATGACATGAAAACTGTACCATGATCATCTAACGACTACGTAGCGGTACGGCAGGGGCAGGCGTCTCAGAACCATTCGCCCGGAATATACTGGTCCAACAGCAATACGATCAGACCCGTCAGAAGGCCAACACCGCTGAAGATTGCAACGGAGACCAGCGACTCGATTTCTGCGATAGACCCTGACGACGCCCGGGGAAAAAATCTTGCAAGCACTGCAGCCATGTCAATCTCCGGTCACCGGAGCGGAGCTCCGACAAAAATCGCAGCAATCATTTTCAAAATCGGTCTGACTGTTACTTTCGTCGAATAAGAAGTCAAGCTACCTACCGTGGCTGCGCAAACTCACGACCTCAAAACTCATTCAGTCCGCTGCCTTGGCGCCGTTTCACTTCACTGGAATTTTCCTTTCGTCCTCGTCATGCTGTTCCCATCTTTGGGGTGCCACAACATGCGGCCCGACGTCGGCCCCGCGACGACCGCAGGGCTTACAGGCAAATGGAGATCGAGGCGGGAGAGCCCGGTGCGATCGGGCCACTGGCCGATCTTGGCTGGCGTGAGCTCGATCGAATGGCTACAGCCATAGCCCGAGTAGTAGGCGAGGAGACCGCGGGCGGCAAACTGGCGCGTCGCCCAGGGCGATCTTGCGCCAGCCATGACGGTCGCTGCCTATGACGGTGGGCCAAGAAGGGCGGCGCCGGCTCACTCATCTTGTGGATTTAGTACTGTCTCCGCGGATGAACTCACGGAGCTTTTGCACGATCTCGTTGGCTATTTGTTGATTAATCAGGAACTCGTAGTGCCCGACCGGGTGTCACCACGGTGAATATGCCAGTCTCGGAGTCATCGTCGATTGCCAGCACCCCCGAGGCATGAACTTGGATATCCTTCAAGTCCTCACTGGAGCTAAGCGCGGGATTGGTGTCTTCATTGCTTGCCATCTTTGCAGGCTAGCAGACCATCCTTGGCATGTCTCAGGTCTGCGGCCGACGAAATGGGACAACGTCGCCGTCAGCCGCGCGGATCGCCACGCGGGCCATCTCGAGCGGATCGAACCCGAGGTCAGCCACGGCTTCTGCCACACCCTGGCGGTTCAGTTCGGCGACGATTGCCTCCATCACCTTCATCAGTCGGGCTGTTTGGGCGGTGGTGTCCGTCATGAGGCTTGGCCTGTGGCCGCCGACCAGGAGGTTGGCGGCAGAAGAGGGTTAATTTTCCGCTATTTGGCTATGGACTAGGCGCTGACCCGAAAACATCACAGCGATGCCAAACCACAAGCGCCGCCCTGCGGTCTTGTCGTCAAAATGGCTCATATAAATAAGCTAGGTCAACAACTGCATCCTCGTTCCATATTGCGTTCCTTGGCCGCCAAAATACCTCGTTGAACGAAATCAGGAAGCAGCCGTTCTTTAGGCCGCCGCCTTGCTGTTTCCGATCAAGTGGCCAGAGGCGTTCGGGTTCGTCCTTGATCGAAGCGATGACGTGCGGAACGCCTGTGATTGCCTACCGAGCGGGCTCGGTGCCCGAAGTGGTGGACGGCATCACCGGCTTTATCGTGGATAACGAGGGGCAGGCGATCAGGGCGGTGAACGAATGGATCGGTTCAACAGAAGAGTGCTCCGCGCCCGGTGCGAGGAGCGCTTCGCTGCGAGCCGGATGGCGAAGGGGTAAGAACGCCGATATCGCGAGCTGCTCGATCGGGACGGCGCGAAGGGTTGGAGAAAGGGGCAGCCACATCTCGCCGGGCGGTCCGAACGGCTTCGTTGAGTTGCCGGACTCGCATGAAAACTATTTTTTCAGCCACGGCGACTTCGTTCTTCTCGCGACAGGCGCAATTGAGGCGAAGTGCTTCCTCTCCCAGCCGAAGGTCCAGCTAGCCCGGCGACTGCGCGAAGCAACCGAAAGACTGTTCGAAGCCGGTGGTCCGCGCTTCCGCCGGCTTGCCTCTGCTGCGAGGGCGAGGCAATTGCCGTCCGGCTCGTGAGCACCGAAAGTCGACGGCGGGCCTCAGTCCCGATCCTATGAAGTATGGAGCGAATCCTTTGCGGACGGCCGTTTCGACTGAAAGAGCGATCAGGAACTAGTGGCAATCGCGGGCGTTGGGGCCGTGCATCTGAAAGGTGCGGCTCACGTTGGAGGAGATAATCGATGAAAAGCTTTCTTGCCGTCGCTCTGCTCGGCACTGCCGTAATCGGCGGCGCTGCATTCGCGCAGTCCACTCAGCCGGCCGATCGCGGCGCGCCGGCGGCCACCGCCCAGCCGGCCGATGCGAAGATGGCGCTCAAGGGCAATTGGCGCGCCTCGAAGCTGATGGGCCTGAAGGTCTACAACGAGGCCAACGAGAAGCTCGGAGACATCAACGAACTGCTCGTCGACAAGAGCGGCAAGATCAACGCGGTGGTGATCGGCGTCGGCGGCTTCCTTGGGATGGGCGAGCACGACATCGCCGTCTCGATGGACAAGCTGAAGTTCGTCGAGGAGCCGGTCCGGACCAGCTCGAGCAGCACCTCGACCACCTCGACCGACACCACCACCGGGGCGGCTTCGACTAACACGACGAACCGCAATGCGAACGATTGGGTCCCGGACCACGCCGTCATGAGCGGCAACAAGGAGCAGTTGAAGGCACTCCCGCAGTTCAAATACTCGGACTACAATTAGGACGACGAGAGTTCACGGAAAAAGGGCCCCATGCTGGGGCCCTTTTTTCTGCCCGGCGGCCAGCGCCCAGTGGGTCCAGAAAAGCTCGCCTGGATTGCGGGCGAGCCTTTCATGCGAACGACCGTTCGCTCAGTGTATGTGAACTATCCAACAGCCGCCGCCGCCAACAACGAGCGCGACGGGAATGGCCCATAAGATCAGTACGGGCGTCTTCTCCTCCAGTGGCTGTCAGAATGTTTTCGCGAGGCCGGCTCGGCCCCGCGATAGCCGTTTACTGTTCGGTGCAGACCTTGGTGGTCTTCACGGCGGTCTCGGCTTCCGTCTTGGTCTTGTAGACGCCGTCGCCCACGACCGTCGTCGTGGTCGTCGTCGGCTTGGTGTCGACGACGGTGCATTTCTTGGTCGTCGCGTCGCGAACGATGTAGAACTCGGCGGCGCTGGCGGCCTGGGCGCCGAGGGCGAAGGCAGCGAGAGCGCCGCATACGATCAGCTTCTTCATGGTGTCTCCTCCAATGGCTTCTAAGTAGTCACTTCCAACGAGGAGGCGCGCGCGAAGTTCCGTTTCTCCCGGTAGCCGGAAGGCACGCCGCCGCGTCACTGGACCAATTTCTCGCGGCTCGAAGAACGTCTGGCTGCGCCCGTCCAGCTAATTTGCCGAAACTTCTCCAGCAGGAACCCGGCCCGTCGTCCGATGTTGTTCGGCGACCAATTAGGAGGATTTCAGATGAACAAGCGTTTATTGTTGGCTACGACCGCCGCAGTCGCGCTCGCGACTTCGGCTCTCGCACAATCTTCTCCGAGCACGTCGAGCTCCAATCCGCCAGCTGCGCAGCGTCAGCAGGATTCCACATCGGCACCGCCGTCGTCTTCGACGTCGACACCGACGTCCAACTCCGCTTCGGGATCGGCGCAAACCAATCCTTCGACGAATTCGGCCCAGACGCAGCCTCCGCCAGCGACCGGCCAGAGCGCTGCAGGCCAAACCTCCAACTCCGGTACGGGCACCAACACCACGCAGGCGCCCACGTCGAATAACTCTACCAACCAGGCGCAGACGAGCCAGCCCTCCAACCAGACTATTCCGCCTTCGAACCAGGCACAGACCAATCCGCCTGCGAACAATCAGACGCAGAGCGCGAACCCACCGGCTTCGGGCACCAGTCAGGCGCAGTCTCCGACGGGTAGCAATTCGACCACCACGGCCCAGCAGCCGAACAGCCAGCAGAACACGGCCGATCGCTCGTCGAACACGAACGTGAATGCGTCCGTGAACATCAACGATCAGCAGCGGACCCGGATCAGCACGTCGATTTCACACCTAAACGTGCAGCCGCTCAACAACGTGAACTTCTCACTGTCGGTCGGCACGGTCGTGCCGCGCGATGTACGGCTGCAGCCGCTGCCCGCGGAGGTCGTCGAGATCGTGCCCCAGTACCGGGGCTACGACTTCGTGCTGGTGAAGGATGAGATCGTGATCGTGGAGCCCTCCAGCTACAAGATCGTCGCGGTGCTGCCGTACTCGGGTCGCTCCACGGCCGCGGCGCCGGCGCGCACCGAGCAGCGCAAGACGACGTTCACCGATAGGGACCGCGAGGTGATCCGCAAGCACGCCAAGGCACGGCCGGTCGAGCGCGAGCGTCGCACCACCGGCAGCACGGTTCGTACCGAAATCCGCACCGGAGAGCGCGTGCCGGAAGACGTCGAGATCGAAGCGTTCCCCGAAGAGGTCTATCGGGATGCGCCGACCCTTCGCGAGTATCGGTACATCAACCGGGACAGCCGCACCTACATCGTCGAGCCCCATGAGCGCCGCATCATCGAAGAGATCGACTGACCTGGCTAGGGAAGGAGAACACCCCATGAAAACCATCATACTAGGAGCTTTCGTTGGTGCCCTGACGGCGTCGTCTGCGACCGCCGCCCCTCTGGCGCCTGCGGCCATCGCGTCGACGGAGGTCGCGGGCATCGAGCAGGTGCGACTGGTCTGCAATGAGTATGGCCGCTGCTACCGGACCCGCAGCCCCCGCTATGTCCAACGCTACTACGACGAAGACGACGGCTATGCGGTCCGCCGGAGCTACGGCTACTATAGCGGGCCGGGCTACTACGATCGCGGCTACGGCTACTACCGCGGCGGCCCAAGCATCGGTTTTAGCTTCGGCACAAGGAGCTGGTGATCTAGCAAGAGGGCCGCTCCCAGAGCGGCCCTTTCCACGGGATTGCGTTCCCGCGGGGACAAGATGTCTGCTGTTGCGAAGCTCCTGGGATAGAAGGACAGTCGCTGGCGCGGCTCGAAGGCGACCCCGTCCCGAAAGAGCGCGCCGAAATCCAGGCGCTCCTCGCCAAGATCGACCTGCGCTGAGTTGCTCGCTACCTCTCGGCACCCATGGTGGCGCCGCTGCACGCGATGATGAATAACCCTCTAGGGGAAGAGATCGAGGGCTGGATCTTCGCCTCGCGGATTATTTGGCGGATGGAGGCCCGATTCGGGGCGCTTGAGGCTGTGAGGCGGGGCCAGTTCGGGGTTCGCCCCTTGGGGCGGGGCAAACCCGGTGCTCGCGCCAGCGTTCCCCCTGCGCGCAGCGACGTTTTTATCGAGCAGCCCCGAAAGGGGGGCCGTGCGTGGCCGCCACGGCTGTCTTCCGCCCGGCGCTGGCAAGCAGCCCGGACGCAGGCGGGGGGGCAGTCCGCGAAAGCTCAAATTGGCTGCCAAGATGCATGCTCGCTCAGCACGGTGCTATGCTGCGCTCTGCAGGGAACAATAATGGCCATCTACCGAATACTTCAAAACTCGCCGCTGGGGCCGGAAGAGATCACCCGGCTTTCGAGAGCCTACGAACAGGCCCTGCGCACGATCGGCGTGCAGGATCGCAATGACCCGCTGACTGAACTGATTGCCAAGAAGATCATCGAGATCGGTCAGACCGGCCTCAAGGACCCCGCCGAGATCTGCGGTCGGGCCGTCGAGCAATTAGGCCTGCCGAAAGGATGATCGAGGGAAAGGGCGTGGTGATCAAAGCGACGGATCAGATCGCGGTCCAGGCTACGGCGATCGCGGCCAAGGCTCGGCGGTGAGGAGAGCGGCTAACCCGGCCGCGCCCCCTTTTCTGCGCCGAACTCCCTGATCATCCGAACAATCTCGTCCGGATGGAAGGGCTTATGCACGATGCGGCTGCCGGGGACGGGACGGGGTGTGGCAGGCGAGAAGCCCGTTGCGTAGATGACCGGCAGTTCCGGATCGTGCTCTTGGCAGCGTTCCGCGATCTGCCATCCATCGAGCTATCCGGGCAGCCGGACATCGGTGACCAGCACGTCCGCAACGTGGCGCTTGCACCACGCCAGTGCCTCCTCCCCGGTGCTCACGTGGATCACGTGGTAGCCTGCCTCGCGCAGCGCTTCGACGATCAATTCGCGGATCAGAGGGTCGTCCTCGATAAGAAGTACGCTCACTGGTAGCTCATATCCGATAGCTTTGTTACGCATGTCGAACGGCCAAAATGCGGAGCCGTTCCTGACGGATAGCCCCCGATTGGGCCTGTTCTGGCTTGCCTCGCGGCGCCGTCGGGGGGCCGCTTTCGTGCGTGGCGAAGGTGGCGGCGCGGATGGCTGCGGTGCACGGGCAGGCTGCTGGGGAAACGCGGCTGACGACTGATCGGCTCCGCCATGCGAGGCTCAGCAGCCATTGGCTGGAGGCTACATCCTTCGAATACTCACGTCGGCGGTGGACTTCTCTTCATTCGGCACGAGGCCGGTCGGCACGCTACAGCTTGGCCGCCGCCGCGGACGCATCCGTCGGTTTGGTGAAAGAGGGCAGCAAAGGCGGTGGCTGCTGCTGGGCACCGCCCGGCTGGAGATCCCGATTCCCGACGAGCCGTCATCCGAGGCGTCGGTGATCGGGCCTGGATCGAGCCGCTGTAGGAAACTACCCTGGTTCTTGTTTGGTTGAGGTTCTGATCGTTATGCCCTTCGGCCGCTGCAGCGTCCTGCTATCGTTCGAACCTACATGGTTTTGGAACATCAACTGCGGATCGCATCCTGTGTGCTGTTTCGTACACAAGGCGTCCGCCGCGTCGACAAGCACGTGCCGTCATGCCGGTTGCCTCGCTGTTCGAAAGCTGCAACATAAGAACGGAGGTGCGTGGCGCATGCGCGGTTGGGCAAGTCTGATCCTCCTGTTGCTGATCTGCGGGAGCGCTGCGGCTCAGGAGGACAAGAAGACCGACGATCTCAAGCCGAACGATCCCGACACGGGAGAGAGCACCGTCCAGGAGACGACGCTCGGCGTGTTGCCCAATCCGTTCGAAAAGCAGGGCGTCAAGTTCGCCGTCACCTACATCGGAGAGGTGCTCGGAAATCCATCCGGCGGCGCGAAGCCCGGCGCCGTCTACGAAGACCGCTTCAATTTCGCCGCCGACCTCGATTTCGAGAAACTCGTCGGCCTTCAGGGACTAACCTTTCATGCCAACGTGTTCCGCATCGACGGCGGAGGTCTGTCGCGCGGATCGCTCCTCAATTATCTCGATGTTAGCGGCATCGAAGCGCTGCCGACGACCCGTCTGTACGAGATGTGGTTCGAGAAGAAGTGGAACGACGATAAGATCGCCTTGCGAGCGGGCCAGCTCGCAGCCGACTCGGAGTTTGCCACCTCCAAATATACCGACGTCTTCACGAACGCGTCGCTCGGCTGGCCGGCGATATTCGCGCTGAACATGCCCAGTGGGGGTCCATCGCCGCCTCTCGCCGCTCTAGGCGCTCGCTTCCGCGCCGACGTGACCGACAACCTGACGCTCGTCGGAGCAGTCTTCGACGGCAACGCCGCGGGCCCTGGGCCCGACGACCCGCAGCTTCGCAATCGCTACGGCGTCAATTTCCGGATCAACGATCCGCCACTAACGCTGTACGAAGCCCAATTTCAGTGGAACGCCAAGAAAGGCGATCCTGGCCTGGCCGGCAAGCTGAAACTAGGCGGTTGGCGGCACTTCGGGAACTTCAACGACCAGAGGTTCGACACGTCCGGGCTATCTCTCGCTGATCCCAGCACTACGGGAATCCCCGCAACTTTCGCCGGCGACTATGGGCTTTATGCCGTCTTCGAGCAAAAGCTCTTCCGCGTAGGACACGATTACGAGCGTGGCATCGGCGTCTTCGCGCGAGCATCCTATAGTCCGCCCGCCCAGAACCTGATCGACTACTATGCGGATGGCGGCGTTGAGTTCATCGGTCTCGACGAGGCGCGTCCCCACGACAAGCTGGGGATCTCGGCAGCCTACGCACATGTCTCGCCTCGGGCGCAGGCTCTCGATCGCGACTTTCAGGCGGTCTACGGACCCGCCTGGCCCGTTCGGACTTCGGAGACGCTTTTAACGGCAGTCTATCAGTACGAAGTCCATGCCGGAGTCACGCTGCAGCCGAACTTTCAGTTCGTGCGCCGCCCCGGCGGCGGCGCAACGGATCCGCTCAGCAACATGAAAGGTCTCCGACTCAAGGACGCATCGGTCTTCGGTCTGCGGACCGTGGTGAAGTTCTGAAGGCGTTAGGGCCCGGTTCTGCCGCAGACGTCCACAAGGTTTGTTGCGCCAACCGAGGATTCAAAAAGAGCGTTCGTTACGGGCCGGTCGTTCCCGATTAGGAGGC
The DNA here is from genome assembly GCF_054059095.1 of Bradyrhizobium sp. USDA 4510. Classification (NCBI taxonomy): domain Bacteria; kingdom Pseudomonadati; phylum Pseudomonadota; class Alphaproteobacteria; order Hyphomicrobiales; family Nitrobacteraceae; genus Bradyrhizobium; species Bradyrhizobium sp. USDA 4510. The sequence continues at coordinate 640,621 of NZ_JBSSBT010000001.1, forward strand.
GATGGGCGGAAGACCGTATCGAACAATCGAGGAGGGCTCCGCCTAAGCAAACCCAAGAAGCTTGATGACATTTCCCATGATACGTTGAAGGACATCTGTTTCGCAGAGAACAAGATCATCAAGACACTGCCGAAGATGGTGAGGGCCGTGCAATCGGCCGTCGTTAACCCGAGGAACGCCACGCGGTTGTTCGGCAGCATGGCAATCCATTCATAATGGCAAGTTCGTAGGGCATGATTCGAGCCCCAGTTTGGAAGCTTGAATCACAGGGGCTGGCCAAACGCAACGCTTCAACGCTTCCCCGCAGGCCCCGGTGCGACGCTTCCGGGAAAGAGGCGGACATCAGGCAGCCGACAAGCACCGCTGAAACCGTCGAAAATGACCGTCTCGGAAGTCGGCGACCAAGTTTTGCTGTGCTGCGATAGAGCCACTTCCGGTAAGCTGGCTTCACTGACTACAAAGGAGATATGTCCATGCTGGACCGCATTCTTGATGCAGCAACCGACAATTTCAGGTTCGCGAAGATTCTGGTCCAAATGGGTCTCGATCCAAACAACGTGACCTGGGACGCCATCTTCAACCGCCTGCTGGAAATCTTTCTGCACAACATCACGCTTGCCAATATGTTCGCCCTGGTCGGCGCGATCTTCTTTGTCGCTACATTGCTGACGCACACGATGGTGCCGCTGCGGGTCGCGAACATGATCGGTTGCGCATTCTTCGCCATCTTCGGTGCGCTCACCGGAGCCGTCACGACCTTTCTTCTTTATCTCCTGATGATTCCCATCAATGCCTACCGTCTCCGTCAAATGCTCGCTCTCGTGAAGAAGGCGCGCACCGCAACAAAGGGGGACATGTCGATGGAGTGGCTCAAGCCGTTCATGACCGACCGCAAGTATCGCAAGGGCGATATCTTGATGAAGAAGGGTGACCCAGCCAATGAAATGCTACTGACTGTGACCGGCAAATTCCGGGTCATCGAAATCAACGTTGAGGTTCCAGCGGGGCGTTTGATGGGCGAGCTTGGTTTCCTTACGCCCGACAACCGCCGGACTGCGACGATCGAATGTATCGAGGATGGCCGCGTCCTGACTATCAGCTATGAAAAGCTGCTCGAGATCTACTTCCAAAATCCGCAGTTCGGCTATTACTTCCTCGTTTTGACCAGCCAGCGTCTGCTGGAAAATCTCGCGCGTGCCGAAGCCATCATCGCGCAGAACAAGATCGCGCCGCATACGCCTTTCGCCAACTGACAGCGGTTCGGGGCGATGGATCTCGGCCGTCGGATACTCCGCCGCCGTCAGCGCGGCCACGACCTGAGCTTCGAAGAGCTTCATCCGCGCGGTCGCCCTTGCTTTTGTTGAGATCGTAACTGCGACGTCTGACAATCTGACGGGATCGAGAGGAGAGACGTTCATGGGGACCCGCCCGGTGATCTTCCCATTCGGCAATCCCTCACCGATCAGGCGATGGCGAATATCGAGAGTCTGAAAGTTGTTCACCTGCAGAGACGAACGGACGATGTTGCCGAGGCAAGGCGTAGCGAGCGGCGAAAGACAGCAGGCAAGCTTATTGGATCACCGTGTCGGCGGTCCGACAAGCTGTCGCGCATCGTCGCATGCCCGGTGACTATTTGACCCGGGCCTACTATGCGGTGCAGTTCTAGTCCGTCGGCCGGGGCATGTTCGAACTTGACGCGCTATTGCGCCCACCATTGGTTAAGGGTTCCTATCTCTCCACAGGGCCGAGCCTGCCCTGGCGGTAAACGGCCACGATCGGGAACGAATTTTTTCAAACGACGTTTGATGACGCGGAGCCATCGCCCGCCGTTCACAACGGCGCCTGTCGCGGATAGCCAAAGGTCATTTTGACCCGCTGTTATTCTCCACTAGCGCTCGCGCGGATAGCCAAAGGCGATGGCTGCCACTGCTCAGCCAATCGACGTGTCGGAATGCGATGGATGACCCATACGATCTAGTGCTGGCCATGTTCGGCGTGGTGGTCGCCGCCGTCATGCTGCTAGCCGGCGAGCTCTATCTTGTAACACGGCAGGACCCGCCAGAAAAAAACTTGAAGCCTCCCTCCATCGTCACATCCTCGATTGAACGGCAACGGCTGTAACGAGCTTCGGAATTGTTTTGGCGGTTGCGATCGGTTGGAAATTCGCGGTGCACGCTTCCTTCAAATCTCTTTGTCGAGCTTCGTCACGGTATTCGTTGCGATCGGACCGACCGAAACCGCTGTCATATACCGGTCTCCACCGCTGGAGACCAATTTCGGTGATCTCCTGGCGCGCATCAAATCCGGACGTTACATCGCGCCGCCGGTGCGACGGCACTACATCCCGAAGGCGGATGGGACCGAACGGCCACGCGGCATACCGACATTGGAAGACAAGGTGGCACAGCGGGCTGCTGCTGGAGCCGATCTATGAGACCGACATCTTGTCGTGCTCGTACGGCCTCCGACCGGAACCGATCGGCCCATAATGCCCTATAGCCCGCTATATGGCCAGTTTACTGAAGGGCTTGGGACACCAGCTCTGTCGGCTGCCAGCGCAATGCTTCGAGAGACCAGTGCCAGCTCCGAGCCGAGGCGGATCCCAATTCGAGCTTGGACAGGAAATCTCGCCGGTTTCAAGTAGTGACTCCGACCTCTGAATGGCGGCTCCAGGGCCAAGTAGAGACATGGCTCTAGCACATGGCTGGACTAGATCACGGGCAACGCCGTCCAACTCAGATGGCGGCTCCGGCCAGCAAGGAAGCGCCGCCAAGCGCGACCATCACAAGTCCAGGCCAGTTCGATTTGATGCCGAAGCCGCTACCCGGTCCTTCAGGTTCCAGCGTGTCGCGCCCAGAACGAAGCCATCTTCCACCGCTGAATCGGCCTCGCCAGATTGGCTGATACGCCATCTGGAGTACGCCGCCGAAAACAAGGAACACACCAAGCCATATCAGGGTCATGCTCTCCTCCTACGCACCAGTGAACGCCAACAAGGAACCGTGGTCCGTTCAACGTCTGCACGCTGCTCTCGGAATTAGAACGACCTTGAAAGCCGCCGGCCGAGCGCGCCGCGCGTAGATTGAGGATGGTCCCGGGCGAAGTGCAGGCTTACGTCAAACATAAGCATCCTGCTCAGTCTTCGTCCGGCTCGCGCACAACCGGCTGTTCGTCGGTTCGATTCTCTTCGTCGTCTTGCTCTTCGTCCTCTTCGTCGTCGTCGTCGGGATCTCCGGGGGGGCATCGTGTTGCCCACGATCGTGAAGACACGCCAGTCGATCCTGGTGGAAACTATCTCGGGGGTTTGCAAGGTCATGTTGCTGCTCCTCGATGTGACCCCGGGGCACTTTACCCCTTTGTCGGAGGGGCAGTTACGGAATTAGCCGGCGCGGCCGAGGTCCGATTTTATCTCCGTCAAGTGTCCCTAAGATAAGTGTTCGAGATCGTCGGATCCGGGGCCAAACTCCGACGGCAATCACCCTCCGTCCGGGCGAGCAGAACGACGGTCGAGCACAGCAGCCGCAGCCATTCCAGGAGCCGAAAGGGCCTTTCCAGGCTGGCGCCTTACTGTGGCCCGGCTTACAGGGTCTGCCATAGTTGCCGAGGTGCGTCACGGACACTGGCCCAAGTCCTGACTAGTGCTGGCCCTTGGCCGGTCCTTTTAATTGACGACACCAGTGCCGATCGCGGTGTCAGGTTTCGCCCGGCCGGATCATCCTTGCGGCGTGAGGCTGCGGTGTATCGCCCCGCCGCGAGCCTGTTTCGGGCTGCGCCCTTTGCAGCTCCACTCGCCGCTCCACGATGGCATGCCTCAACAATTCGAGCACAAGGCCAAAGGCTGCGAGTTCCTCCTCCTCGATCGCGCCGTCATCGTAACATTCGAGGGTTTCACTGATGATGGCATCGGCCTCTCCCTGCAAAGCCAGCAGTTGCTGATTTGACTCCGCGGCCCGCGCGCTGGAGACCATCGCCAGAATTCTATTGCGATGACCGGTATTTTCTTCCCTTTCGTCCCGATTCAAATAGCGACGCAACCAAGCTCCGGCCGAACCGATCCCGGAGAGAAGCAGGAGCGCGAACCAGAAGTAGTCGCCGTACCTGTCGAGGAAAGTGCGTTCGTTGCCGTCGATGACGGCCGCCGCTCCGCGATGTACCGGCAGCTCGGCGTCTTTCTCAGTGTCTGGCTTGGTGATGTGCGCAGCACCAGGCACTTGCCTGGCAATCGCCTGACGGATGGCGAATAGCTGCCGGAAAAAGGCCGCCACGGTCGCTTCAGACAGCGTCTTTCGCGCCACGACTAGGTGGCTGACGCTGACCGTCTCAACCTTGTCGTCCGGCCAAGCCGGCTTCGCATTAAAGACGCTGGGTGGAATTTCCTCGGATTCATAACGAGGGTGCTTTAAAGCGATGGCTTCCGAAGCGTCGATCGGGAGAAACTTCGGCTCACCTCGCGCGCGGGCCGTTGCGGCGATGGCCTCGGACGTGATTTTACTGTCGAGCGGACCGACCGCCATGAACGCATCGATGGTCAGGTCGCGCGCCAGCTCATCGATGTGGTCCGTGCCAAAGTGCGAAAGCCCGACCTTGTCCACCTCAACGCCGGAGGCGCTCAAGATGACCCGCAGCAGCGTCGCGTTCGCTGGTGTCCGGCCGATCACGCCGACGCGATGCCCTGCGAGGTCGGCAATCTCCTTGATCTTCGGTCCGTGCCTTCTCCTGGAGCTCTGGCCCGCAAGTCCGGAAGACGACCACAGCACGACGAAGTTCTTGCGTACCGTGGCAACTGTCTGCGCGTCGGCCGGCATCTCCAGATCACCACGGCCGACCGCAAGGTCGACCTTGCCAGCACCAAGCAGAGCGATGGCTTCGACTGCCCCCTCTGTCGCGATCGGAGATAACCTGATAGTTCGGCTTTCGCTCGCGAAAGCATCGGCCATCGCCTGAACTACCTTATGATCGTTGCTTCCCGGCGGTCCAACTGCAATCCGGAGAACTTCCGGCTGCAACGCATAATACAGAGCGCCCGCTGCGGCCCCAAAAAACAGAAATCCAACGACTAAGACCAGCAGTAAGGAATTGCTCCTTCTCCGCAATCGGCGGGCCGCCTCACTGGTTTTACTCGCATCGTTGGACGAGAACATTGCCGCTGCCAGTCGGGATCCAAAGCAATTCCTGCTTCCCAGATACTGCGTTTTTCCGAGAATAACGTCGTGGTGGATGCCTTGGTTCATGTTCATCCGGCGAACTGAATGGCTTTTTGGGGCGACTTGCCGGGCTGCGGAGCACTCCTGTGCTGCGGGAACGAGCGCAGTGGCCGGCGGCGGCCATTCCTGTCGATAGCCGTTTGGCTCCTGTCGCGCGGATCTTGGAATAAAGTCTGGCGATCGGCAGAAAGTGGCGCGACGCGATTTACCCGTGGGATTCTAGAAACTCGCGCTTACTCTGATGATTCGAAAAGTTCTTTAAACCGAGTTGGCCTTCGATCTTGCGGCAGCCCGCGGTCCCTGACGGCATAGGTGCCGTGCTTCCTCTTTCCCGCTCGGCCAAATGCCGGACGGTTGCGCCGAACATGTACTCCTGGGGGGCGCGCCCAATGAGGAGCAGGAATCGAAGAGTGGGCAAATCGTCAATAAGGTTGAGATACGGAACTGAGCAGGTCTATCGCAAGTCGGGGGTGTGGACAGGAATGACTCGGATTGTTCCTAACTGTCATCCAATTCGAGGTAGCTTTGATGCAGGCTAACCGGGGACTTCATTCCGTCAAATAGGACTCGAAATGCTAGTTTGCTTGCTTTGCCGGCGCCCACCACGCGTCCCGTCTTTGAGGGGGCTTTCCTGATCCGGTCGGCCCCGAGCTGGCTAAGACGCACTTTATCGCCAACTCGAAAAGTCGCTGCGTCGGCTTGCAAAAGATCGATCCCCTCTGCTGAGACAGCCGCAGCTTACGTGATTCTCACGCTCGGACCGCTATTTAGGATCGTTACTCGTAAGTGGCGGATTTCCGTCGGTAGGCGCCGAGCGCTCATCCCTTCGTGGCCGTGAGTCGAGAAGATCCGGTAGCGGAGGCAGTTGCTGACGCGGTTTAGCACTCGGAGCGCTGGCAGGATGCTTCTGGGCCATCTCCGTCTGCCTACGATTCATCGCAAGCCCAATTAGCCCGGCGATCACCAGTAATGCTCCCGCAGCGATGAGCCAGTGGGGTAGCTCCAACCATCCAATCGCGGTCTTGACTGCATCCATCTATTTTTGCCTTTAGACCGCCCTCCAGCCTCGTGTAGTCATCCCTTAATAATGAGACGACCCAGAAACGCATTGCAGGCACGCTCGGCTTCAGCGAACGTGCTAAAAGGCGATCCGGCTACTTGAGCCGCGGGCATATTCACAAAGTCGGGGCGGTATGACGCAACAAAGCCCGGTTCTCCGTGCAATCCCGCTCCACTTCGGCTCTCACTGCAGATAACGAATGAATAGTCATCGCTGCTTGCGATCCATATCTCCAGATCGCCGGTGTTGACGCGGCTGAAGTGCAGGGCCATTTCACCCTCCACCGGCTGGGCCAAACTTGGTCCTCCGTGACGCTTAATCTGTCTTGGTGCGGCCGGCGGCTTTGGCCTCCCGCGCCAGCCGCTCTGCCTTTAGGCGTTCTCGATTCTCGTGGAATGCCTTCTGCGCTTTAGCGTAATCGGTCAAAGCTTCCTTGGCTTCTGCCTGTCTGAATACCTTGCGGGCTTCTCTCTCTGCGCCTGTTGGTGTGCTCCTTCGCTCTCGAACGTTGACCATTGCGCTGAACTCCTTTCCAGGCTCAAAACAACGCGTGGCGCTAGCGTTCGATCCTATTGGTCAACTCATCTGACCTTAGTCTGCACACCCAACTCCACCAGCCGGCGGCCTCGAGTGGCCGGGGGCGTCTGGCCGCTGGGGGCACATGCGGTTACGGCGCCAATAGTCATCAGAGAGCCGCAAGGTGCGCGCGGGGGCGCGTCCCGTTGCGGGCGTACTGGACCAGCGGTGCGCCTCCATCCAGTGCGTCGGGGAGGAGACGGTAGACCACCCAAGGGCTCTCGCGGCAACCCGTCCTGCTACCGTTGCCCGCGTCGCCGTGTTCTCGCGTATATTAACGAAGTCGAGGACCCATGGCGCGGAACGGCCAGACACCGACCTCGCCGGCCGGAAAGGCTCGCACTGCCACCTAAGGAGGCGATCGCCGTTGATCAGCTTGGCTACTCTCTAAGCGGCGGCGGCAAAAAAGTACGCCGGCGGGCCCGAAATGGCGGCGGCGTCCCTGTCATTCCCAGTGCTGGGGCCCTGAAATTCCCAGTGTCATTTCCTTTAGCGGGTACGCGAAGAAACGGCAGTTGCCCACCTCACACAACTTTTAAAAGAGGAGCCGACGTCAGGGCCTACACGCCAGCTCCTCTGAAACGCGACCGTACTGCGTCCCCAACGGTCCCGTCCCTCAAAGGAGGGTGCGGTAGCTCCTAATGGCATTGCTCGGCCACGAACAAGAGGCAATATCCGCTCGTCGATGCCTGTGATCCACGACGCTGAGGCCGTCAGATGGCTCGTTCAAGTATTTGCGCGCAGCACACGCGCGGCCAGGCCTGGTTGCACCGTCTCGAGCTCGATGGCGACCGGAATTGCGGAGGCCGTCGGCCCATGACCTTTCGCCACGCACAAGCTCACCAATCGAACCGTACCGCATACCGCTGTTTCAGCCTCTTGGTGGTCAGGCTGACGGCATACTGGATGCGATCGAGATCGGCGCCGTCGCGGGCTATTGTCGTTATCGCCCAATCGCTGCCAGCCGGTTCGACTTCGACGTGGCAGACGTACTCTGCGCCGGGGAAGCTGCGGATTTCGCGCAGCGCGATAAGCTCAAGATCCTTCGCGGCTACCATTGTAACGGGCACCGGAGCATTCCTCGCCTTTTCAGAAGTCAACCGGGATCGATCGGTGCTGTTCCTAAGCTGAAGCGCAAGCGCGAAGCGGGAGCTGTCCGATGACACCGAAGCAGCAGCACTCCACCCTTAAGGGTGCGATCAACCGTGGGATCGTAGTGCTCGACGCGCTCGGCGACTCCGAGCTCAAGAGCGTCGCAGGTCTGGAATTGGACGGCAGCCGATGCTGTCTTGGCCTAGGTGTTCAGTCCCGAGGTCAAGTGGATGGGATCGATCCTGAAGCGGTTTGGTTCGTCGGCCCATGCTTTGCAGATAGCTTCATAGGGCGTGAGACCACGCAGGGTCTTAAGGCGTCTGGCGAAGTTGTAAGCATCAAGGAAGGCAGCGAGGTGATCTTCCAATTGCTCGTGGGTCTCGTAGTGGTATCGCCGGACGGTTGCCTCCTTGAGCGTGCGGTTCATTCTCTCGACCTGACCGTTAGTCCAAGGATGATTGGGCTTGGTCAGGCGATGCTCGATGCCGTGTCCCAGGCAGGCCCGGTCGAAGGGATGGCCGCGCCAGCTTGCAGTGGCGCCATCACGATTCTTAGGCAGGTCGGCGAACTGGATACCGTTGTCGGTCAGTACAGTGTGGATCCGGAAAGGGACGGCCGCCACCAGTTCTTCGAGGAAGGCCCTGGCTGCTGCACCCGTGGCCTTCTTCACCAGCCGGGCGAAGGCGTATTTGGCGGTCCGGTCCACCGCCACGAAGAGATAGAGTTTGCCTTCCTCGGTGCGGACCTCAGCGATATCGATGTGGAAGTAGCCAATGGCGTAGCGCTTGAAGGGGTGCCTGGCGGGCTTGTCGCCGGCGATCTCGGGTAAGCGGCTGATCCCGTGACGTTGCAGGCAGCGGTGCAAGGACGAGCGCGTGAGATGCGGGATCGTCGCCTGCAGCGCATAGAGACAGTCATCCAAAGGCAGGAGCGTGTGCTTGCGGAAGGCGACGACCATCGCCTCTTCCTCGGCAGAAAGCACGGTCGAGCGCACGGTCTTTGGCCCCATCGGCGCATCGTGGACAAAGGTGCGCTTACGCCACTTGGCGACCGTCTTTTGGTTGAGCCCGTGCTGGGCGGCTAGCTCTTTGAGCGGAGCCTTCGATCGCTGTATTGCCGCTCGGATCGCGTGCGTGGTCGTGGCGCTGCCATGGAGTATCTGGCCCATAGGTCCTCCCGGAATGAAGGACCAGTTTGGCTGATTCCCCCACACTCCGGGACCAGACACCTAGGGCTACAACGAGACCCGCGTCCGGATCGTGCCGAAGGCTGGTGAGATCGCCCAGGCCCAGACCGTGGCCGATTGGCTAGCTTGGCTAGGACACCACCACGGCGGCGTTCAGCGGCTCGTGGCATGGGCGCACGATGACCTATCTGGCCATGGCTGAGGGGAGCGATGCAGCGCGCGGACGGTCCACAACCGCATCGGCAAGTCGGTCGCGTGATCCTAGAGCATTTCGGCGGGGCGGAGCTCAGCATCGAGATGGTCGACGAGCCGGCCGGCCGGGCGCATCTGCAGAACTTCTTGACCGGACGGGCTATGGCCGGGGTTAACCGGGTCGTTATCTCACACGGCAAGATGTGGATCGGCGGCGTCGGCTGGATGAAGGTTGGGAAGCGCTGGAGCGACCGCCGCGATAGGGCGGCTGGATTTGAGGGGCGCCGATGATCGACCTTGCCGACTATACCAAGCCGATACGGGACCAGCTGAAGCGCGGTCGGTTCGGCTGTGTCTACGTCGCCGGCATGGAGAGCCCGAAGGCCTGCCGTATCGGCTACGCGGAAGATTTGGCGCCAGCCGTTGCAAGGCTGCGGCGCTCAGCGGCGGCAGCGGTCACCATTGAGAGCGCATTTTGGGCACCTGATCGCCGTATCAGCAGCCACCACAATCGCCAAGGCGGTTCAGTGCGACCTGGCCCACCATGCAAAGGCCGGCGGATGGTTCGTTGTTGAGCCTGAAACGGCCACAGCAGCCGTCGAGCTGGCCTCAGTGCTTATTTTGGCTCGCTCGCGGCCATGGCGTGGCACGATCAGCTGATACGGCAACACAGGGATAGGAACCATCCCCTAGCAGGTCAGTTGATGGCCTGTTCAGTGCCGACCGTCATCGGCGTTGAGCGAGGGATATGGACTCGGTCTCGGCACTTGCACCCCTCGTGCTGAGGCCTTTTCTTTGCGCTCAATTTCGCGACCGGAGAATCCGCATGACCCCCAGAGAACGCCGTGACATGCCATGGATTATTGGGGCCGCTGCATTGGCTTTTGTCCTATCGATCGTTGTCGGCGGCATGACGTACTTTCGGTAGCGGCCAGGGCTAGCCCGGGCGAATATCGGGACCATTCGCGAGTTGCTTCTCTAATTGGGAAGCGCGATTTTCCAAATCGTCCATCTCGAGCCGGATTTTGAGAGCTAAATCCGTGTCCTTGCTTTGCCGAGCCAGGGCGAGGTCCGTCTCCAACTCGCTGAGGTCCATCAAAACGCTGCCCAATTCCACGCTTGTTGCGTAGGTCGGATCATTTTCAAGGTGGGTGTACCGGCTGCCGAGCGCTGTAGGAGAGCGGGCCTCGTCACCGCGTTCGGGGGCGGCGATTGCGGATGGATGGTTTTGCGGGCCAGCGTTCGCGTCACGTTCATCGGGGATATGTTGTCTTTGGCTATTGCGCCCACGCCGGGTTTTGCTCACCAGCAGGTAAACGATCATCCCAGCGGCTAGGCCGATGACGAGCACAATGGCTAGACCGATGACGCTCATGTTACACACCCTATCGTTCTCCACAGGTCCGGACCACAAATTGACTTCTGCAGCGACGTAGCCGAATTCGGTCGCAAATCAGCTTGAGTGAATAGATGCGCCCGCCCGGCACCGCCGCGGCGGGTTTTCATTTGCCGTGTTTTCAAACGAGCACGGCAGAAGACGTTCCAAAGTAGAGAGAAATAGATGGCGCACGGGATCAAGACCAGCGGCTGGCAGAATGGCAAGCCGAACAAGCCGTCGGATCAGCCCGTTACTGATCCTGCAGAGAATGAACGACGCCCCGAGCGCTTGTTCAGGCCAGGCCAGTCTGGCAACCCGGCCGGCGGTGCGTGGCAAGCGTTTCAAATCGGAAGATCTGCCGAAGCTGCTACGCCGCGTTCGCGACGCTGGAGTCCGGATCGCGGTTGCTTCCTCGGCCAAGAAGAATGAAGTCGATGAGTATCTCGGCATCGCTCGCGTCGTTGATCTCGTGGACCTCACAACTTCTTCAGACGACATAGAAGAACAAAGCTGGCGCCGGACATCTTCAATGTCGTTCTCAAGAAGCTTAAGATTGAGGGCGCCGGCGCGATTTGTGATACGCGATACGATGCGGAAGCGGCTGGTAGGGCGGCAGTTCGCACGGTCGGCGTGTTCTGTGGAGGCTTGACGGAACACGAATTGCGGAAAGCCGGGTGCGCCGAGGTGTATCCGGGGCCCGCTGCGCTACTGGCCTGTTTCGAACGATCTTTGCTGTGCAATTTGCCAGTCGGCGCGCCTTTACTCGTCGCCTGCTCAGCTCTCGATTGCCCCGCAAATAGGAGCGATAGGCCTGCGGTGAAAAAGACTCTCAGGAGATCTGAGCGCGGGCATTCTCGCATACCGCAAGGGCGCTCGGGGTCTGCTCGTTCACCTCGGCGGTCCGTTCTGGCGTTAGAAGGATGATAACGCCTGGTCCATTCCAAAGGTGAAACCAATGCCGTGGCTGCCGCGATCTTTCTCGCCGCCGCAATAAAGCACGGCTTCGTGCTGCGATTCATGGTGCTCGATGATGTTGCTTCGAGCTTCGATGCAGGACATCAGTTCGCCTTGATGGACGCGTTAGGCACGTTATTGCGATACGCACGGCGGCTGACGGCTTGCATTTCTTCATCTTGAGTCACGACACAAGCCTGGAGAACTATTTTGACAAGCTCAACGGTACCGATTGGCATCATCAGAAACTGCAAGGATGCCGCCGAAGGGGCGCCTGATGGTATCGGCCCAGGAGGCGGACCGTCTCAAGCCCAAACGCAACAGCACCTCAATGCGGGCCAGGTCGATATTGGTTGCTCCGTCTCTGCCACGATCTCGAATACAAGCTCGGCCAACTCATCTCGAAACTCGAAGTTCCCGTGCCGCCCGATTATGCCACGCGCGGAGCCAGACGGACGCTCTGGACCTATATCGAGGCGATCACCGATGCCCTGAAACTGTACCAAGCGGCTAACCGATGCGTGATGTCATCACAGCAGATCAATGATCTGCCGAACCATCATGCTCCGTCGATTTTGGGCAACTTCGTGAGCCATTACGAGACCGGAGCTGGCACGCCGTTCAATGCCTATGCCCTGCTCGGCGTGCTTCAGAGCATCGACCATCTTGCCGACGCGGCAAACGGCCAGAAGTAATTATTCGTCGTCTCGATCGGCGTTGAAGGGAAGCATCACCCGAGCGGTCCACTTGGCGTAGAACTACTATATGTTCGAGGCCGGTAGCGTTGCATGCGGCTACTTTGTAAGATGGGTCATGAAGCCAACCGCCCGCTGTTGCAATTCGGGCTCTAGACTGGTTGCCTTGATTCTCTCAATAATCAGTTCGGAATTGAGGGGCCGAGCGGCGTGGTAGGCTTCGACGAACTCCGTGTCCTTATCCGACAACCGCGCGAGTTTGGACACAATCACGTCCTCAGGGCAGGGCGCAACCGCCAAAACCGTTCGATCGTCGACCTCTACCTCCCTATAGATCGCCCTCGTGTTCCAGTCAGACGGAAGACGGGCCGTATTTTCGTCCACCCCATCGATATAGAAGCCGTGATTCCGGTGAAAATCAGAGCCTTCGCCAAAGAGCGCGTTGATCTGTTCGGAAGCTTCCGGAGGGAAATCCGGATCTAGTTCTTTTTGAGTGATCTCCCACAACCTAGCATTCTCAGGATAGGCGTCGATTTCGCCAGATGTTCTCAAGATGACCGGAGCGTCCGGCCACGAGAGGAGAATGCTTTGACTGCCAATAATGAAGACCTTGTCGGTTTCAAACAGCCGGGCTATCGCCCTGACCGTCTCGATAAGGTCTTCAAAGGTTCGAACAATGATTGCTGCGTCACGCGACAATCCGCGCACCCGCGGGTTCATGCGCAGCCGATTTCACGGCGAGACGCTTCGCTGCCTGCCAGATACGACGCCTTAGCGCAACGTCGCTAAAGTCAATCCCATCGGCAATCACGAACGGGGACGACAGACGCAAACGAGTCATTTCCTCGTCGCGGCTCGTTAACCGGCGGCGTACCTTCGACGGCGGAAGGCGAAGCAAATCATCCCATTCGCTGACGAATGAATAGCCCGCGTAACGCTCCGAAGCGCTACGATCGTGCGAAATCTTCGCACTGTCGATCAACGAAGGGTCGCGACCGATCGCCCGCGCAATAAGCCGATGAATTATCAGCTTCGCGGTGTCGTTTACGTGCTCCTGGTTGACCCGAATGGTCATCGTTTCCGTTGCCTCTAGGGGAGCATAAGCATCAGCTAGTAAAAATCCAACTAGCCGCGCCGATCCTTGTTCCCTTTGCGTTCCTGTCAGTTCCACTCTACGTTACAACACCGCTCAAGGACCAGCCTTCAGCTCCTTTAGGCCTTCACTTTTTATGCCGGCCCCTTGAGGGTTCGTTACGTAAGATTATCTTACCAGATGTCGGAGGTCCGAAGGAGGCAAGCATGGACCCCGTTATCGTTAAAGAAACACTGATCAAGGTCCTCAGTCAGATCCAGACTGATAGCGGCCTGGAATGCCCGCCCCTTAGCGGGGCAATAAAGCCGGTCGAGAACATCCCCAAATTCGACAGTAATGTCTGGCCGGTCGCGACCAGAATCCTTGCGACCGAGATAAAGGCCGAGATTCCCAAAGACGTGAATATTTTCGTCGACGGGACGACCAAACTGGCCCGAACAATCGACGAGACGGCGAGCTTTATCTGCGACCTTCTCAAGAAGCAAAGCGAGCAAAAAGCCGCAGCAGCATGACCGAGGTTGATTCAATCAAGCGCCGCCAAATTGCTGAGCGCCTCAAGCAGGCACGTAAGCTCGCGGGCCTATCACAAGGTCATGTCGCAAAAATACTGGGCCTGCATCGTCCTTCCGTCACCGAAATGGAAGCCGGCAACCGCCGCGTTTCAGTTGACGAACTCGCTCGGCTTGCCGAGATCTATGACGTCAGCGTCGCTTTTCTGCTTGGCGAGGCGCCAGAAAAGCTCAATGCCCAGGACCCGCGGGTCGAGCTTGCCGCGCGCGAACTCTCCAAACTCAAGCCTGATGATCTGGAACGCCTGCTCAAACTGTTGGCCGCAATGCGCAGCGATCCGAACCCAAGCGGAGGCGATCGCTGATGAGCGTGACGCGCACCACCAAGTTCAGCTTCAACCGTCGTGCCTTGGCGACTGAGGGCATGCAAGCCGCCGCGGCCACACGGGCCAAGGCCAAGCTCGATCAGGCCGGCTGATCTGCATCTACGGATTGTGCGAGACGCTGGGCGTAGTGGTGCCCTTCAACAACATCAATATGGAAGGGATGTATCAGCGCGGCCTTCCTCCGCGCATCCACCTCTCAGCGCGACGGCCACTGCCCTGGCGCACTTACAATTGTGCGCAGGAGCTCGGCCATCACGTATTCGGTCATGTCTCGTCGATCGATGAACTGCGCGAGGATGCGAAAGCGCAACCCTGGGACGATCCAAAAGAGTTCTTGGCGGATACATTTGCAGGGTTCGCCCTCATGTCATCGGCTCGCGTCGCGCCTTTGCTGTGCGACGCTGGACGCCGGAAACGGCGACGCCAGCGCAGATATTCACTATCGCCTGCGGGTTCGGTCGGCTACGCGACACTTCTGCGCTTTTCGGCCAGGGCCGCAAGCAAGGTTTCAGATTGCAGCAGGTCATTGTCCGGCTCTGCAAACCTGCAAGCGCCTGCAAGATGATGAGATTGTGGGCGGCATAGCGCGCCGGGGCGGGACATGCACGGAGATGCGGGCGGCATGCAGGATGACCGCGGGCTCGGGGTCGCCGATCAAGAAATCGAGGACGCCGCGGCCGACCGCCGTGAGGGCGGGCAGCTTTTGGAGGCGGCCGGTCTCCTTTCCCCCTCGACGTGCAAGCCGCCTTTGGAGGCGTAGCTGGTCATGCACCGGCCGTCAGATCCGTGAGGAACGGCACGAGGGATTTATCGGCCTCCTTTAGCACGTCCAGAAGGGGCGGCGTTGAGTCGTCGACAGCCATCGAGACATCTTGAACTGGGCGATGTCGACGTCGCCGGTCTGTCGCGAGCCGGCGGAGCGGCGAACACCAAGCATGGCGGCATAGGTTTGGTGGGCGATCGCGCCAATGAGCATCCCGCGAAGGCGAAAACGCCGGTCTTGGCAAGCGCCGCGATGACATCGCCGATCCCACGTTGAGGCGGGGAAAGCTGAAAGATCAGAGCCGCGCGCTGCCAGCAATGTTGAAATGTTGGCTTTGTTATTTCCCATACCAGCTCGTCGCGCTTCAGACGGATTGTCGCGAAAACGCCAGCTCATTTGTTCGGACAGGGGATGCGGGAGCGCAAATCTCGACACGTGCGGGTTTGATCATCTGGTCAAATTGCTGAGCGCTGGGCGATGGTACGAAGCTTGCGTAAGAGCTGGTCCATCTCTTCGGATCGGCGGAGTACATCCGCCTTGTGACGGGCTCGGGACACGGGCGCTACATGAAGGTTGCCAGCATGTCAGGTATCGCTGCCGCTTTTCTATTGCCTTGGAGCAGCTCCCATCAGACGGTTTATGATCGGCTGAAGCACATGCTTCCGAAGCTCTCGCTTCGTGGACAGGCAGGCGTCGGGATCGCCGCCTTCATGCACAACAAAGGCGTTCGATATAAAACCGCGTCTCGGCCATCACACGAACTTCGTGCGATCGACAAGGACGAGCAGGATCTGGAGTTCATTCCCCATGTTGCAATCGCTCATGTTCGCGATCGTGTTTGCACGCAGGGTGAGAGTGACGATCGACCAACTTCCAATCGCAGGGCCGCCTCCCGCCAACTGACAATTTCGTTGGACGGAGCGTTAGTAAATGCTCGAGAGATTAGAGCAGAAGTGATTGCCCAAGGTCACACCTTTGAGGGTCGGACAGATGCCGAACTCTTGCTCAAGCTAGTTGAACACATTTGTGAAAGGGATTATTGGCGCCAAGGCCTGCGCGTCAACTATGAGCACGTATTTCGTGAGGTTGATGAGCGCATTGATGGTGCTATTAGTGCGCTTTTGCTGGACACCGAAGGAAATCTGGTTGCGTTCCGCAATAGGTATGGTTTGCGTCCTTTGGAGTTCATGCAGACGGACGATGGGTGCTTGCTCTTTGCGTCGGAAAATTGCGCCTTTGCCGGACTTCGGGGCAAGTCTGACCAAATCGTGCCGGGCTATATCAAATATGTGGACGGAAAAAACGGAGATTGCCTCGATCGTTCTGTCGGCGATTCTCGATGTGCCGCCAAGCTTTGCGCCTATGAAGCGCTTTACCTCGGAAGTCCAGATACATCGATCCAGGGGCGATCTCACCTCGAAACTCGTTACAGCATTGGCGTCTCGCTGGGGGACCTTGTTGCGCGTCAGCTTCCTGCAGAGCCGGGCGCCGCTCCAATCATCATCTCGTCCATGCCTGATACTGGAGGGCCCTACGCTGACGGCTTATTCGCATCTCTCGTAGCACGTGGGATTAGCGCCGAACGGCGTGAAGTCATCGAGACTCAAATCACTGAGCGAACTCTCATCGGCCCAAGTAGTGAGCGCAAGCGTCGTATCGCTCACAAATACCATCTGGCTTCGACTGACGTCGAAAAACGCACGATACTCATTGCCGATGAAGCCCTCATTCGTGGCGACACCAGTCGGACCGTAACGAATATACTTCTTGCTGCGGGCGTCGAAGCTGTCCATTGGGCAATCGGCTCACCGCCTATCGTGGCTCCGAATTACTACGGCGTGAATATTGAGACCATCGATGAACTGGCCTTCTGGCGGACATGGAAGAGGCTGTCCGCTCAACAGCGGAAGCAAAGTCTACTATTTAAAGATATCGAGCCGCACGTCCTCAAAACCATCGAAGCAAGAATCGCCGTTTCGATCAACGCCGCCACTGTGACCTACTTGCCCTTCCCGCGTCTCACATCGTTGCTGCCGCGGGAGAGCGAAGGAATAGATTTGTCGCCCTTTACATTCGAAATGCCAACTCCTGCGGGGCAAAGGCGCGCAAACAGAGACCTGCATAATCTTATGGCCGACCACTATAGCGCCGCCTGAGGCCCGAATCATGAAGCCAGCTCTCGTTTTTGATTGGAATGGTACGTTGCTTGACGATGCCCACGTGCTACTGCAAACGACCAACACTATCTTGGAGCGCTTCGGACGCCCGACGATCGATCTGGACACCTTTCGGGATCATTGCGATGTTCCACTATCCATTCTTTTCCGAAATGTCGGGATATCAGAAGCGGAAGTCGCAGCCGTAGATCGCGATGGCGGCGCAATCTTCCATGACACCTACGAGCCGCTAGCCGACAAAGCAGAGTTACGCGTAGGTGCGCGCACAATGCTGGAATTGGTGCGCCAAGAAGCGGCTTCGTCCATCATCGTGAGCAACCATATAGTCGCGCCCCTTACTGCTCAATTGCGAAGGCTCGGAATCGACCGCTACTTCAATGACGTCCTGGCTTTTGAAAGCCGTCTCACCCAGTATAAAACGATGAGCAAAGGGGAGCGGCTTCGGAGGTACATGGAGGAGAATGACCTAAAGCCTGACTCAACTTTCATCATCGGGGATATGCCAGTGGAAACCAACATTGCGCGAAGCCTCGGACTGATAAGTATATCCATCACCGGCGGATTTGTTTCCGAATCGCGCTTGCGAGCAGCGAAGCCGGACCACATCATCCACAACTATCACGAGCTGTTACCAATCGTTCAAGCGCATGGCTTTTTCTAAATGGATAGCTGGTGTGTGCGAAGTCGAGATGTCGCACTTAAGCCAGCGGTGGGAAGGAGTAGGCCTTGTCGGACTGGGGCCCATGGGAGGGTATTGGTATCAGCCTCTTGCGTCATCAGAATGAAGCTTACAAGGATCATTCTGCGACGGACCGTCCGAACATAATTCCATCGCCGAGTTGTCGTGGCCCGTAAAAGCCTGTCCTCTTGCCCTTGGCGCCGGCAGATTAATTTAGGCAGATCGATGTGTTCAATGGCCGCCGTGGACGCTGCTGAGAACGCCTGATCCGCGAGCAACTTGCGTGCTTCAGTGCTTCACGGTCGGCCAACCGGCCAACTGTTCTACTCGGCGCCACCGACGCGATCTCTGTGCTTGGCCAACAGCCAACAGCTGCTCGTTGAACCGGAACAAATGACGCTTGGTTGAACCCCACAAGGTTCTGGGACGCCGCGACGAAAATGGGTGGCCAGTATGCCGCAATTGTCCCGTTCTTCTTGCTGACGGACATCGTCAGCAATGAGTCCTCGAACTTCTTGGAGGACGAATTATCATGGGCCCGGATGGGGCAGCCCATGATGGAGTTTTTGATCGCGCCGATGCGCTTGGATGGGCTATGGCGCCCCGGACCGGTGTCGTCCGTCGCGAAAATCTTATTCAGCGTCGCTCATCAGCATCAAAGCAGCATCTCGCAGCCACCCCTGGCTACGCTATGATAGCCGAACTGATTCGGCGGCCCAGCCTGGCCTTGACCCCAAGTCCGGCTGCCGTAGCGCCCCAGCCGAAAGGGTGGGGCGCCTTTTTTGCATTGCCCTTGCTGGCCCTAGGGAGCATCAGATGGCGCACCACGCGCGCCGCAACATTAGCCCGCCCCCGATGCGAGCAAGCTTAGGAGGTGGTCCGACCGTCTTAAAAATTGCGATGCGCGTGGCAGTACGACAAAATTTGGGCAGATATGCGCGGATTCGGCTAGCTGGAATAATGCTCGTCAACTGACCGATTTTTGCCATTCGGCGGCTGGCGAATTCGACAATTTCAGTTTGCCTTGATGCAAAAGCGCTGGACCGGACTGATTGCCAGCTCGCGCTCTGCTTTTAGCATTTCTTTTGCTCATTCAGTGGCCGCAATACTCATCGGCGTTGCCAAGTCGCCCAGCAGAGCAAACCCCGCCAATTCAATGTCGGTGAGGCAGACTTTTGCGGCAGCGCCCCATGGTTTTACGGGGCGCGATTTGTGAACCATTTCACAAATGCAGGGCGCGATGACTGCTAGATCGTAACGCGCTGGGGGATTTCAGGGGTCCAGTGACGGGGCGCCGCCGGGACACCATATTTCGACCCCCACGGCGTAGCTTTTTTATCGGCATTGAAAACGGCGTTGGAAGCGCAAGGATGGTCCTTAGACTGGCAATCGGACCTCTCAAATCCCTTGCGATCGTCGTTGCTCTTCCATTGGGGATCGGTTTAGCGGTTCAAGTCGCCGTGTTCGCGCTGTTCGACCGGGATGTTGGCGGCGCGTTCGGTTCAGGTCTGGCCAGGATTGTTGCTGGCATATTTGGTTTGGTCATCACCATCGTGATCATTCTCAGGCGAATTGCCGATGTCGAGGATTGACTGGAGAGCCCGGATCACGCGCGTGTCACAAAGCCTTGGCGGAAAAGTGCCAATCTCGCCGAGCTGGAATTTCAGGATCCAGACTGGAATGCGTGGCGGGTGCCGCCGAGCGAATATACTCCGCTCGGCGGCGTTCAGCATCAATCTCCAATTGGAGGGAAACGCATGTTCGACGCCGAAACGACTGCGCTGCTAAGGGCAGTGCTAGAGGAAGTTTGCGAGAATATTTCAGTCTTTGAAATCGGCGCCAGGACGCATGTTGCTTCCAAGATCCTCGAAGCCGCGGCCAACGGGCGACTCTCAATAGATGAATTAAAAGCAGCGGGTCACAGCGCGCTGAACGCGCCTCCGGGGCGCTGAGTTTCGTCCCGGTCGGCCACGCTAGAAGATGTTGAACTTCACGGTGAGGCGCTGTTCAAGATGCCGCTCACTGGCACGCCCTTACAAGAACCGGCCCGCCACGCGCGTCTTCGCGATGGGCCGTTCCGGGCGGATGGCACGAAAACGAGGGGGAGCCAGCCGTTGCGCCACGGACCTTTCGTCTCGAACGGTATCTCGAACGTCGGATCGGAGATTTATTCCAACGGAGGCGGTCGAAGACAAAAGCAACGCCGCCCGTTTGAAGCTCCTACAGGCGCGACCTTCCAGCCGAGAGGTACTAACAAGCCTCCGGATATTGATCCATCTTGTCGTTGCGAGAAAAGATTCAGCCTTCAGACAGTATACGCTTGGAACGAAATGGAGCAGCGGGTATCGATTCAAAGCTTCCGGTCTCAAGCCCCCAAGCCCGCCGGGAGTAGCGGCCCTCGGCGCCATGAACCTCCGGCGCCGGGGGTCGTTGGTTGAGGAATCCTACATGGCGTCAGCCGTCTCTGCCGGTATCCATCATCGGCACCACTTAGTCGCGACGTGCCGACAGGTAGGGGCTTTAGGCCGGGCGAAGTCAGCCTTTCGTTTATGTGTGCTGCAGTTTCAGCCTGTCGCGCTGGGCGAATAAGATTGTCGCGCTCCACACCTGGTGTGATGCCACGAGCTTCTGTCCGCAGGCGCTCGGCCGTTTCTCCGAGCCGCTGGTCGAGGAGATAAAACTTGCTTGGTGCGGTTTGTCTGGGCGTCCGCGGCGCAGGTAAAAACGAAGAAAATAAAGACGAAGGATCGAAGCATTATTTCCTCCCTCAAAAGCGCTGATCAAAATTCATTTTGTCCATCGCGAAATGCGATGTGCAGCCAACCGCGTCTCCAGAGCCAGCGCAATGATCGGCCTGCCGACGCGTGAAAATTGAGGCGTCCATTGCCCGCTAGGCCTTCTGGGATTACGACACGGTCCTGGAGGCAGGACGCCGCAGAATTTACATCACGATAGCTTTCACCTTTTCCTTCCAACCCGCCGAATGAAGGAAGCGCGTCTTTTGAAGAGACGCCTCGAGGATTGCTTTTCAGATGAGCGAGAGGCGGCCTCCAATCGCTTTCAAATACGTAAATCGCATTGGTCACGATGCATGCTCTCCAGCACAACTAACCCTTGGCGCCCAATCATATGCGATGTAAGCGCCAAAGCCATTCACTGCGACGTATATGGTGGTGGTCCAAATGAAACGAGTGTGTCTAGGGTACTTTAGCTTTCAGAAGATCAATCCGCGTCGATCTGAGCCACGCTCGGGGACGAGGTAGGTCGGATTCTTGGAGCTATTCACCAACCTTTCGGACATGTCGCACTCGCCGATCGGTCGGCAGGTATGAAGAACCTCAACCTTGTCGTCTTGGCAATTTGGGCAGGGGTCATTCATTGGGGGTATGGAGACTGCCGCTGAGCGTTGGACGAGACTGGCCGGGTCGCGCTCAGCGCGCTCTCTGAGTTGCGTGATAGCGCGCTCGCGGTCGCTCTCATCATCCGAAATTAGGAGCGGGTACACTGTAGTATACATATCGAGCGGGACAATCACCTCGCCGAGATCGGGCACGTCCACGATCGCAGGGGCCGTTAGTCCAGCCAGGGAAGGGACTCCGATCATGCGACCGTGAAATCTTACGAACCGTTCGGGAGCTCGACGCACCGGATTGGCGTAGGTTGGGTTGCGTGACACGGAGATTAGGCGATGCACTGTCGACCTAGTGTAGATCGCCGGGACGTATCTGGGGTGAGCGTATTGCTGCCTGGGTACATAAAGCCGAGCCGCCGGCGGCGCCCGATAGCCAGGTGCGGAGCGCATGACAGGAGTGGCACGAAACGTTGCGGCAGATCTTGCGCCACCACCATAGGAATGAGCGCCGCCGCCGGCTCTCGCTAAACATGGCGATGAGGCTACCAACGCCACGGACAGCGCCGCAGCAAGAACCAAGAACTTTTTCATATTGATCGCCCTAAAAACAACTTTGCTCAAAGAGCGACAGTCTTCAGCAACCTGCGGGCGAGTTCAAGAGGTTATTTGGTCTTCACCGCAAGCCCGATCTCGACCAGCCGGCGGATAGCCTCAGGTCGGCCAGGCAGATCCCCCTGATGGCGCCGTCAATCATCAACATCTCGCGGGGCATATGAATCATTCGCGGTAACGGGCTCGTTTTGTACGGGAAGGCGCCCCCGCCTCGATTTCTGTCATTTATTCTTGATGGCACGTCATAAAGAGACAAGCCGAGCAAGTGCTGGAACACCCGCTCGGCTCTAGCCCAAGCCAAGGAGTGAGCATGGCCCAAGCAATCTAATACAAAGCCGGCTTCTTCGCTCTTCGGCGATCCAGTGCTCCGCGCTGCCTTCAAGGCGCTGAGGACGATGGGCAGACCGGTGAGCTGGTTGGGCCCGGCTGGATGGTGGCGCCGCCGAGTCCTTCCGCGTTCTCGAGAGGGCGTAACGGAGGGCGCGATGATGCTAAGCGCCGCTCGATGGCGGCCGCTTTTTGTACGTTACGAAAATTCGAATTCAAGTTTTGCCTTGGTCTTAGGCTTGGCGTCTGAAACCACGATACGCACGTTCTCTCCCAGCGCGTTGAGTAGATTAAATAGACGCTCATAGGAGAAGCCGTCGAAGTTCCCACGCATAAGTCGAGAGACATCGGGCTGCGCAATCCCGATCGTCTTCGCGGCTTGTGATTGTGTGAGCCCTTTTGATCGAATGATCGCGGCGATGCCGAGGACAAGGTCGGCCTTAGCAAGATGCATCTCTGCATCCGGCACGCCAATATCGGCGAAAACATTACCGCTGCCTTTTGTGCTTCTTGCTTTGCTCATTTTCCTTCTCCGCGTGTAACTCAATTGCCGCGTTCAACCGGGTGCGTATCAAGTCCTTGTCGTTCTGGGATGTCGTTTTCCCTTTAGTGGATTTCTTCTGAAAGGCGTGGAGTACGTATATGGCGCCTTTCAGCTGAACCGTGTAGACAGCCCGGAACGTATCTCCGTCAAAACTAGACTTGATTTGAAGGACGCTAGCTCCGCCAAAACCTTTCAGCGGCTTTACATTCTCTCCTTTTCCGCCCTTCTGGGCGGCACGGAGCGCAAAACCGATCTCCTTCTTGCACGGAAGGGGAAAAGCGGAAAGATCCTCAAGCGATGAGCCGACGAACTCGAGAGGCACATCCTCCTTGCGCTCAGACGACTTTATAGCAGATTTACTATTGGCCATGTCAACGAAAATATTGTGGTCTGGTTCCAGGAAATTGGACGGCGAATCTGGTTGTTTTGCGGGTCAGATACAATCTCAACGGGGGCGCGGCCGCAAGTGGGACTACACCTTCGCCTTCAGCCCGATCTCGACCGGCCGGCGGATGGCCTCGGCCCGGCCCGGCAGATGGGCTTGGTTGCGGCGCCAGTCGTCGAGCCTGCCCCAGCCCGCAGGGTGCCAAAGCAGCCGGCGATAGGGGGGACTCGTCTGTGTGATTGCGGGGCCGGCAATCCTTGCTGCCGCATGGAACCGCGCATGTACGGTGGAACCTTCGCGGGCATTCCCGATCGATTGGAATTTTGAGCCCGGAAGAATTCAGGAGAGTTATTATCCGATCTGTATTGGCTGCCGGATTGGTTGAATTCTTCTTATCAACGACGTTGGCCGGAAGCGCCTGTGCCCAGACCGCAAAGGCGAAGCCGAAAGAAAGTCAGGCGACCGGGCAAGTCATATGCTCATCATCTGGAGTAGGCCGGTCAAACCGGGCTGTCGCCTTGAGGCGGTCCGAACCGGGAAGGCCAGCATTACGTCTAACGTGGAAGTTTGCAAATAAACAAGGCGCGCAGCTCTGTCCGTCGCTGGGGCCCCTTTCTTTTTGGACAGGAACGGCCGACGCGCATTCCGGTTACCGGGAGGTACAAGTGCTGCCCCTGCCGAAAGCACTTGGACGATCCACTTGGAATGTCGGCCTCAGCGTCTCCCGGGCGCTGGGCGTTTCTTTTAGGAACGAAGCGCAAGCACTCGCATTGGTCGCCCTGTTCGGTGCCGCACCGCTACCGGCACTGCGACGCCCAGCTACATACTGGCTCCAGCATGTGCCTCGCTGGGGCCGTCTCTTTCTTTCGGTGCGTCTATTTCACGGGCTCCATCATGGGTTTGCCCTTATCGACGATATGCACCGTCAACATCTTCAGGGTCTTGTCGCCGGCGAGCTTGAATCCACCGTGGGGAACGTCGCGAATGTTGATCGTCGCTGCTCCCGTAAGAAATGGCACCTCTTCGCTGTCAGGTAGTGCCAACGTTGCACCCTCCAGAACATAAACGGCTTCCTCGCCATGGTGCGTGTGGCGAATGAGATTGTTTCCGGGCTGTACGTCGACGACGCTGACTACAATCTCCATATTTGTGCCGGTCAAATCGGCGCGCTTTAACTCGGTGCGGTTGGTTTGAGCATTGGCTGCCAGGTAAGGGCGAAAAAAATCAAAGCGAGATATCGAAGCATCATTATCTCCTTTAAAAAATAGATGAATGAATTCGGCACGTTGTTTGCCATCGCATATGGATGGGAATAGGTATTCAACCGCAACTCCGGGGCGAGTGTAACAATGGGGTTAGACACGCGGGAGGCCCGCGCCAACGCAAGTAAGGCCGGCAATCAGCAACGCGCCCGCGCACGTCTCCAAGACGATCGAGCGATGCTGACTTGCGTACAGGGCGAGCACAGATCCCATGATCGTGCTCACGATACCGAATTCCACGATCATTGATTCAAATCACTGAACTTTTGAAAATGGCTTTGACGAATTGAAAACGAATATCTCTCACGATGCCAACGCGGTCCTCGCGGCTCTGCTTAACGTTAAGGCCTCAGCCCGTGGTTTACGGATGCGCCGCCGGGGACGCGCCGTTAGTTCATCATCCGGTTTCGGCCCCTTGCATTTTGGGTAGGCGCGCCAGCGCCGCCGCATCGGCAAGTGCGATTGCCGGTCCAAAACGGCGGTCGTGTGCCGCAGAGCGGGCTCTATCGCCTGTGTTCAGGATGTTTGTCGACGCACCTCTTCGCTGCGGAAATCGCTTCCAGCGTGCTCTGATAGGTCATCGTCCTAACGGTTTGGCCGCCCCCGAGAGGCGTGATCTCGACCAGGAAACCGCCGCCAGGCTGTTCGATGACCACTAATCGGTGCGCCGAATATTCGAGTTCGTCTGCCACGTCCGCGGTTCCGACCCTGTTTCCAGACAAAACAGCTGTAAGGTCCTGGCGTTCCAATAGAGGAATGGCGACTTGACAGTATCACGGCTCCCATGGCCACTAGGTCGACTGACGGTTCAGGGCGAACACCCGTCCGCAGTTTCCATTGGAAGGCTCCCGAATTAATGTCACTCGCCAGCGATTGACCGGTTCATGTAGAAATTCCCTGTCCGGCTTGAGGGCGATCAGTGCCAAGAGCGCAGCCAAACTCAGAGCCGACGTGACCGCAAGCGTATAGCCGCCGAGCGGCGAAATCAGGAATCCGAATACAAGGGGCGCGAGGGCTTGAGACAGTCGCGACGGCGCGCCGAGCAGTCCCAGGCGGTAACCGTAATCCTTCGGACCGAATATCGCCAGCGGCAGCGTGCCGCGCGCGATGGTCAGGATGCCGTTTCCGGCACCGTGCAACAGCGCGAACACCCCCGCGAAGCCACCGCCGAACAGGCCGATGACGCAGGCGCCCAAGGGATGTGTGATGCAGGCCAGGCGCGCCGACCAGAGCGGGTGGAAGCGCTTCAGCAGGCTCGCTTCGACAATGCGCGCCGCCACCTGAGCCGGGCCGATCAGTGCGCCCGCCGCGATCGCCTGCGCCTGCGTCGCACCGAGCGACTCCAGAATTCGCGGCAGATGAACCGCCATCGCCGACGTCACGCTCCAGGCGGCGGCGAAGGCAAAGGCGAGTAACACCATGGCGCGGTCGATGGCGATGTGCGGCTTCGGCGTGTCGGCCGCGATCCGATGCTCCCGCTTTAGCCTGGGGATCAGGAGGCCGTTGAGCGGCAAGCAGATCAGGATGTGCGCCGCAGCCCAGCCGAAACAGGTCCAGCGCCAGCCGATGGTTGCCAGCCCCCACGCACTCAGCGGCCAGCCGATCGTGCTGGCAAAGCCCGCGATCAGCGTAATGCCGGTGATGGAGCGACGGGCGGCGTTGCCGTAAATGCGCCCGAGCGCCGCGAAGGCTGCATCATACAGGCCAAGACCCATGCCGACGCCGAGCAACAGCCAGCTCACCGCCATCAGCACGCCGCCCTGCGACAGCCCGAGCAGGATCAGACCGGACGCCAGGATGAGGTTGGACGCGCAGAGCACTTCGCGTCCGCCCATCCGGTCGATCTGGCGGCCGACGCGCGGACCGAGCAGCCCGGAGATCACCAGCGCCATCGAGAACGCGGCGAACAGCCAGTTGGTCGAGATGCCGAGGTCCCGCGCGATCGGGTCCGCGAGGATGGCGGGCAGATAATAGCTCGACGCCCAGGCAAGGGTTTGCGTGGTCCCGAGCGCAACAATCAGGACGTTGTCTGCACGGCGGCTCATCCGGCGCGCGCACCCGGCGTCCTGGGCGGGACCACTTCTCCGTCCTCCTTGACGAATTGGCCAATGTCAGTGGCGAGAAGTTCAAGCACAGCCTCGGACGGCCGGCACAGTTTCACGCCGTTCGGCGAGACCACGATCGGCCGATTGATCAGGATCGGATGCGCGATCATGAAATCGATCAACTCGTCGTCGCTCCATCTCGGATTGGCAAGGTCGAGCGCTGCATAAGGCGTGCCTTTCTCGCGGAGCAGCGCGCGGGGCGTCATGCCCATGGCCTTGATCAGCGCGATCAGCGTGTCGCGCGCGGGCGGCGTCTTGAGATACTCGACGATCTCCGGCTCCTCCCCGCTTTGGCGGATCATGGCCAGCGCGTTGCGCGACGTCCCGCAAGCGGGATTTTGGTAAATCGTGATCGTCATCGGATTGCTTCCATCTTCGTTTCGCTCTGCCGCAGGAGCCACGTCATCAGCGCCAGCGCGGCCATCGCCCCCAGAATCTCGGCGACGATGAATCCCGGCAGGTCCTGCGCGCGGATACCGGAAAACGTATCGGTGAATGATCGCGCGATGGCAACGGCCGGGTTGGCGAAAGACGTGGAGGCGGTGAACCAGTAGGCGGCGGTGATGTAGAGCCCGACCAGCCATGGGATAGCGGCCTCGCGAAACCGCACGCCACCGATGATCGTTGCGACCAGTCCGAACGCGGCAACGAATTCCGCAAACCACTGCGGGAACCCGGTCCTCGCCTTGGCGGAGAACACCAGGAGCGGCAGGCCGAACATGGCATGCGCGACCATCGCACCCAGGATTCCCCCGAGCACCTGCGCCGCGACGTACTGCGCGGCGTGCGGCGGGCGGAGCTCGCCCTTGAGCGTGAACACCAGCGTCACCGCCGGATTGAAATGCGCGCCGGATATCGGTCCAAGGATCGTGATCAGCACCACCAGGATGGCACCGGTCGGCAGCGTATTGCCGAGCAGCGCCAGGGCCACGTCCTTGGTCAGGGTTTCTGCCATGATGCCGGAGCCGACGACGGTCGCGACCAGAAGCAACGTGCCGAGACATTCCGCCACAAGGCGCCGTGGCAGATCGAAATCGCGCATCACGCACGCGCCTTCTTCTTGCTGGTGGAAGGCTTGCACTGGGCGGCGGCGAGCGCCGGCGCGCAGATCTCCGGGTGGCCCGCGCAGCAATCCTTCATCAGGAAGGCGATGAGGTCACGCAAACCGGTGAAATCCGCCGAGTAGATGATCGAGCGCGCCTCGCGGCGCGGCACGATCATGCCGGCGTGCTCGAGGTCCTTCAGATGGAACGACACGTTGGATGGCGACACCTCGACCGCCTCCGCAATCGCCCCCGCGGCCATCCCCTCGGGACCCGCCTGGACCAGCAGCCGCACGATCCGCAGCCGCGTTTCCTGCGACAACGCGGCGAAGGCGGTTCGGGCTTGACGCTCCTCCATCTTTCGATAATCCTACAATTCAACAATCGTTGAAATGAGGATAGCAGCCATGGACACGCTTGCCAATACCCGTTCGATCGTCGGCGCCCTGCTTCCGGTGGAAGAGCTGTCATCCGCGGCCCTCCTTTCCGGCCTTGAGGCGCACAAGGAGAAACCGCTGATCTTCAGCTACGACGGCCGGGACGTCTGCCCCAGCTACCACGTGACCGAAGTCAAGACCGGTTCGTTCAGGGCGCTCGACTGCGGCGCAAATCCTGAGAGCTGGAGTGAGACCTTCATCCAACTTTGGGACATTGAGGAGGAAAACCGGCACCACATGCTGTCCGGTAAATTCCTTGCCATCATCCGCAAAGTTGATGAGGCGGCCGGCTTCGATCCGCAAGCCAAGTTGACCTTTGAGGTGAGCGACGGTGCGCGGCCAATGCAAATCTAGGTGAAGACTTGCGGCTGACCTATGCGGAGCGACAGCTGCGCAAGATCCGAACTATCGGCAGCTTCGACATCGATAAGGTCGCGTAAGAAAATCGCCAAGACCAAACGGCGCGAGCGGGATCGTCTGCGTGCTGCAGCGAAGCGGTTGGCCAACGGCGTCGCACCAAGAGCCAACAGCCTCTCGCAGACCAAACCTTGGGTGCTCGAGGGGATCAGCCGTCGGACCTATGAACGGCGACGCAGAGCAAGTGAGACCAATGGTGTCGCAGTTTCGTCGCCCCATCCTTCTACTGACGGGCGACGAACTTGCGACGGCGCCTTGTCTCTCCAGTCTCAACCTTGGTTAGAGCTCGGAGTTAGCCGGGCAACTTACTATCGCCGGAGGTCAAAGGAGAAGGGCGCTTTTGGCATCGCCTTGGCGGCGCCCGAGGCCCGCGCGCTTTAAGCGCCGCGGGCCCTGCACGGGCCGGACATGCTCGCAGGCGAGAGACTGAGGGGCCGGCGTCGCCTTAGCTCCGCCCGCGGTCCGGAGGCTCGCCGGGGTCGCGGCATTCAACCGATGAGCGAAGGGAAGGCTGTTGGAAACGGCATGTCTTGTGGTACGTTTGCAACCTACTTTTTATTAGCAATTTCGAAGTCGATTTTTGCGCGAGGAGTTTTTGCCAATGTTCAAGCTTTGTCGTCGTCGCAACTTCATGTTTTTTACGATTTTGATGTTGGCCAATCTGGCAGGAGCAACTGCGCCGGTTCATGCGGCTTGCGACTTGCTACATCCCCAAGATTGCCTCCCAAAGGAGGTGCCGAGGCCGCCGATGCCGCCGACACCACCGATCCCGTCTCATATCCCTCCAACACCACCGTTCCCACCGGTCCCACCGATCCCAACTCATATCCCGCCGATTGATCCGCTGCATCCTCCAAGCCCGGGGCAAGTCATTCAGATTGTGGCTGACGCAATCAATGCGCTTCAGTCGCAAACCCTCACGGGCCCGCTTCTCGCAAATGCGATCCAAGCATCACGCGATAGCGCCTACGGGCAAGCGATGCCCATCCCCCAGGAGATGAGGTGGGCGCTAGTTGGCTACGCAAGTCAGGATTCGCTGGATCGTGTCCGCTACAAGATTGGCGACAATGGCTTCGCCAACCTAGCACGTCTGATAGAGCAGGGAGGGCAAGCCTCGGCCGTGACCTTAGTTGATGTCATCATCTTTAGAGGCCCTACCGAAGCAAATGATCCGTCGCTCTGGGCGCACGAACTGACCCACGTCGATCAGTACGCAAGCATGACTGTGCAGGGCTTCGCTGCTGCTTACACCCAAGATTATAGGGCACTAGAAGATCCGGCCTACGCGAAGCAGGCAGGATGGCAGGCGTGGTATGATGCCTCGCATCAACAGGCAAACACCCCGCCACCGCCACAGCCGTTAGGGGAATTTTGCATTACGCAAATGGGACGCTTCGGGCCCGGTCCCGCCCAACCTATAGGATCACCTTGCAGAGCAAACGTGGGCGGCGGCTTCATCATTGGGCAGATAGGTCTATAACTCGAGGTGCTCAGAGGAACGCCCCTGTCATGCTTGACCTTGTGACAGGTGGCCTACCGAACTGACGGGAACCGCGCGCCCTCAAGCGCGCGGGCTCATCATGAGAGGGGTGTTTGGGAGCGGGGCAACAGACGCGGCCCGACCAGATTTCTTTTTTGCGGCGGGCCGGTGCACAGCCGGGGATCGCCGCTTGGTCAGGGACGGCGGCGTTGTTCTTCGACCAGCCCCAAGTACTCAGCCTCAAGGTCACGAATAGTCTTGAGCGCGGTCTCGATATGCGCTTCTCGCGCGGCAGGCGGAAAATCTCCGGACTCAATCGAGTGCACGGACTTTTGAGCCTGCTCGACGGACCAACGGTTCTTCGTGATGACTTCCTGTAGCTGTTGGTCCGAAAGATGGCCGTACCTACTCATACCGATTATCCCTCGCCCAAAGTGTGTGTGGCTCGGCATATAATGCGAGCTGGACCACATTTGTAGCTGATGGGCTTGACCCTTGTGGCCGTTACGTCTAGATCAACTTTTGTTGATTGAAACGTAACAGGTGATGCCATGGCCGGTGGAAAGTGGATTTCCTACCTCCGAGTGTCGACCGGGCGGCAGGGAAGGTCCGATCTGGGCATCGAGGCCCAACGCAACGGCGTCTCCGAGTTTCTCAACGGTGGCGATTGGCGGTTGGTCAAGGAATACGTGGAGATCGAGAGCGGCAAGCGCACCGATCGGCCGCAGTTGGATGCAGCCATTGCTGCCTGCCGCGTGCATGGCGCCAAGCTGGTGATTGCGAAGCTAGATCGCCTGTCGCGCGATGCCCACTTCCTGCTCGGCCTGGACAAGGCCGGTGTTGAGTTCGTTGCAGCCGATATGCCGAGCGCCAACCGGCTCACCGTCGGCATCATGGCCATGGTCGCCGAGGAAGAGCGCCGGATGATCTCCAAGCGCACCAAGGAAGCGCTCGCCGCTGCCAAGCGGCGTGGCGTCAAGCTCGGCGGGGATCGTGGCGTGGTGCCGTCCAAGCGCACGCGCAAGCTCGCTGGCGAGGCCGTACAGGCGCGCGTCACCGAGCGGGCCGCTGATCTCGCGCCGATCATCGCAGAGCTGCGGGCGGGCGGCGCTACAAGCCTGAGGGAGATCGCAGACGGGTTGAACGGGCAGGGTATCCCGACGTCCCGGGGCGGCAGCTGGAGTGCAGTGCAGGTCGCCCGCGTGCTGGAGCGCATCGCGTAACCCTCTTTTGGGTCTCAGGATACAACTATCGCTTTGGTTGTTCTGGTCGCGCGCATGGTGCGACGCAACAATGCGCGCCCCCGGTTTTCACAGGATTCGGCCAACCCCCACAGCCACAATGGAAAAATTCGTGCTATTCACGCGCCCGTAAGGGGGCGCCATGGCCGATAATAGACGCATTGTTCTGCTTAATCGCTTGATCAGCCGATCCATTTCACACGCACCGAGAGAACATAAGCCGCCGCTGATTTCGGGTCGCGATCTGTTCGACATCATCCAGAAGCGTCAGCGGAAGGGATTTGCCGTCGAATACCTGGGTGCTGACGACGACAGCGACGACACTGCGCGCCTCAGGAAAGGCGAAGGACATGATTGCTTTCGGTTGAGCCAGCTTCGCGTCGACACCGATGGAAGCTCACGCTTCATAGTGATGCTGTTCGAGTTCATCGACGACTCTCAGGGCACCTTTCCGGTCGTCGATCTCGAAACGTTTGCCGGCCGAGAGATCTCCGGCAAGGACATGGAGCGCGGCGCGAGCAGTGCGCATGTCGTGGTGCGCCTCCCCAATGGGGAGGACTTCGACGATGGAAACTATCGCTGCGCTTTGGAGAACGTGCAGCCTATCACGCGGAAGGCTGTCGAACGGTTTCTCAACCGACAGATTCGGCGGGACGGGTCGCAGGTATACTCGGTCACTTCGATCGACAAGAAAACCAAGCGGTCCGGTTCAAAGGACTACAGCTATCACGGTAGGTTCGATCTGGTCAGCGATCTCGGTCGAAGCCTCACTCAGGGAGCCGGCGAGAAGCTCCTATCTCAGGTCGTCTTCACGCGCCGGCAGGAGAGGGTCGCGATTGGACAGCCGACCGCTGTTAACCACGAGGAGGTTATCGCCGATATGGAGGTTCGGATTTCTGGCAAACAAGCGCCAGCCGAACCTGAAGAGCGAATCGGATGGATCACCAGGCTGCGCAAGAAGTGGGAAGATCAAGGCTATCAGACGAAGCTCTATTTCCGGACCGTCGGTGGCGGAGTAATGGGCGGAGACATACATAGGGATGTCGAGAGTGCGACGGACCTGATGCTTTGCCCAAAAGAGTACGTTACACTGTCGAAGCCACCGAAGCGTTGGACGGAGCGGTTCAACCCAGAAATGGTGAACAAGCTCAAGGATATCCTCCGGAAGGAAGAGCTATGGCAGCGCCCTGGGTAGGTCTGCGAGATGTGACGCAGCGTCGCGGCAGTAGGCTTCGCCTGCTTGCCCCGTTGCGCTATCTCTCGATCCACCACCCTGAGAAAGCAACGTACGACATCATCGTGCCGTTGGGCGTGACTGCGATCGGCTGTCTGATCTACTTCGCTGTGCAGCCTCATCCGGCGATTTTCGGAGAAGCGGGTATTCTCAAAATCACCCGCGACCTGCTTATCATGGCTGTGCCGTTCATGGTGGGAGCGCTTGCGGCTGTAGCTATGGGATCGCCCGGGACGCATATCGACAAGCGGCCAGCGGGCGCCGATCTGCTGCTGGATGGCGAAGTGCTGACGCTCCGGCAGTTCGTTTGCTATCTGCTCGGTTACCTGAGCTTTGTGAGCCTCGTGGTGTTGCTTCTCGCGATACTTGCAACTGTGTTGCACGATCCCATGATGCTTTGGCTCTCGAAACACCCGAGCCTTCTCGAGCCCGTCAGGGTCGGTGGCGTCGTGGCCCTATGCTTTCTGTTGAGCAGTCTGACGGTGACCGTATTGTGGTCGCTCTACTTCCTCACCGATATCGTCAATCGCAAAATCTGATCTCCGGTGCACTGCCCGGGTACCTAAGCGTCTGAACGGCGCGCGCGTCGCGGCGGCGAAGAACGCCGCGCGAAATAAGCGCTGAACGCCGCGCGCCGATTAACTTTGGTTTTACTCGAAGCACGCAGCTTGATTATGTGATTTGGCGCCACCGGGGAAGGCCGCTTTGCGAAACTTCAAAGAGATCGACGATCGCGACGGTGCGCAGGTGGCTGCGCGAGTAGGATTGCGCCCACTGACATCGCGGAAGCTCCGGTCGCGCCGGAGCCACTCTTGCCCCGCTGCGCTAATTAGCGCGGCGCCGAAGGGATAATAGGGGAAGGTGATTGGCGTCCTCCCGGCCGTTCAACGCGTCGTGAGGCCGGCAGCCATAACTCCCCGAGGGTGGACACGAGGCAGGTAGGCCAATCCTCGATCCGTGTCTCCCCAATCCAACCGCACCAGCTTGGCCGCGGGCGCGCGAGCGCCCCGGCCGCCTCTTGGCCTGAACCAATGACGCTCGTCCGGGCGTCATCGGCCCATGCCTCGCCAACAGCCTCCGAGGAGGAGACGACTGTGACCTTTGAACCCGGTGACCCGAAAGCGAGCCGAGGCAATCGGCGCATGCGCGAGCTCGCCGAGCGCGATCAGGCCGATATCGGAGAGTTGACGAAAAGCCTGCTTGCGAGCCTGGGCCGTACTCCGACGCCCGTCGATACGATCGCTGCCGAAACTCTAGCGGCCGCTGCAGTCCGTGCTCGCCGTTTGCGCGAGAGCGGCAAAAACGATAGCGAGGAACGCAAGACGATCCTGCAAGCCATTCGCGCGACCGGACTGCGCCCGTCAGCTTGAACAACTCGAGCACGTCGGCAAGTCGGAGCTTCGTCCCCTTGGGCATGTGTTGCAGAAGGATGTGCCGGGTGTCAGCTGCGATCCCGTCGCGCTTAAGTGGATCGTGCTCGGCGTGAAACGCCTGCATCTTGGCGGCGAATTTTCGGGCCACCTCGGGCGGAATTTCGAGCGGCTTCCGGATGATGGGCATGGATTTAGCGGCTCTATTGCTTCGGCTTCTTCGGCCGCCGAAGCTCAGTCTGCCGCTGCTGCTTTTTGGCATGGCGCTCCTGATGGCGCCGTTGTTGTCTGTTCAAGCCCGGCGGTTGTTCAGAGCCAGACCGTGCCGAATCCGGATAGGGTTCTGCTCCGGTCCAGTAGGTATGGACCTGATCGATTAGAGTATTCAGATCCAGCGTGGCATTCACTGAACAACTGGCTAACAACGAACACAGCAAGCCGGCCAGGATCAGGGGGCCGCGCGACGAGACCTTGCCCTGAATGGCGCGGGCTAGTTCCGGGGAAGTTTCTTCGACTCGAGAAATGACCTCGGCGACTGGCTTAGCCTGCTCGGCTTTCCTCAGCGCATCTTGCAGGGCTGACAACAGCTCAATCGTGCGTGGCGGCGCATCCAAGACGCGAATTGCGTTGCCCACGAAGTCGAATGTACCGTCTATCCCTTCAGCGACGTGACGACAGCGCGGACACTGTGCGACATTCCCATGAGCCACAATTGGTCCGAGTGCCAAAAATCCAATCGGGGAAAATACAAGTCCGCAATGTCGGCAGTGAAATAACAGCATTCGTCGCTATTCCGTTGCGAGGCAAAATAATAGAGTAGCCACCATGTCAACCAAACGCGAGTCCCACTGTCGCGGACTGGGGTCCAACCTTCACGCTTTCCAATTCCTCGTGAACGGCACCGCCTGACCGACCCTGTCATGCCAATTCGGAAAGATGTGCACGGCGCCGGCCGTGCCACAGACCGTGCAAACTAGGCGCCAGCCGACGCGGGACCACGGTTGATCTTGGGGTAAAGCATCCAGCCTGAAGTCGACCATGCGGCCACATCCGCCATGGCACTGAATGTTGCAGGTTACGTGACCGTCCGCGAGCCAATCGGCAGGGCTGCCGGTGGGGAGGTGCCGGCCGGACCATTTTGTGTATCGCTGGCGCATGCCCAATTGATTCCGCGGCTGCGGAGCGCACGCAAATTATCAAGGCGTTGGGGGAGGGAAGGGCGGCCAGCCACTGCGCGTCGTGGGTGTGGAAATGTTGTGATAGTCGCCACGAACGAAGACGCTCCTTACATCGTCGTCGGCAAGTCTGATCCGCGCAACAGCACGCCGGGCGTGAGACGATCCTCACGCCCGGCGGTCGTTTTGGGGGAACGTCCGCTAGCGTAGTTGGACCCTTATTGCGGAAAGTATCAGCAACAAGGTCATCGGATCGACGTAGATATGAATCGAGAGCATGGGACTGGGCCTCATGTATCAATCCGAGCTGTGGTGTTGGTTTCGGTCAGCGCACTGACAGAAATCGCCTCCACCGCGCAGATCGCGGTTGAAGATGATTTCCGTCACCAAGGGCGCCTTGGACCCGGAAGCGTCTCTTGTTCAATAGGCCGGTCTGGCCATCAAGAGCGTTGAACCTGCTGTTGCTCTTAAGAACTCATGCTCCTAGTGCAGGCCACGAATCTTATAGCATGTCCGGGCCGAAAATGCACAGCAGAGACACGCGGGGGCGATAAAGTGAATACTAGATGGATGACGGCTGCTGCGCTTGCCGTCCTAACCGGGCTCGTAATTCATGTGCTGACTAAGCCGGTTGCGGTCTTGCCGACTAATCGAAACACCGCAGTGAGATTTGAGGAGCCAGTAGAAGACCCGGATAACCTTCTGCCACACGCTACGCCCGACCAAGGTTCTCAAGGTGGACGATGATCCAAAGCATGACAGGATAGGTCGCAAGCCAGCATCTGCCGAGTGACGGGACCGCTCCACAGCGATTTGGTGTGCATCGAGTCAGAGGTCACCGCTTCCTTTAGTTCCGATGAATGGCGCTATAGCGGGGAACACACCTCGATCTAGATCATCAACCGCTTGAAGAGCATCTTTTGTCGGCGGGAAAAAGATCGGTGTCGTTCTTTCGCCAAACCGATACGTAAAGTCATCATTCTCTGAAGCTAGATCATCTATGAAGCGGCGCGTTGTGTCAGTTATCACTAGACCAAGGTCGATGCTGGCGTGAAGCAATCCGCCGATGGAATGATTTCGCCAACCAGGCGTGTCCTTTGGTCCTTTTCCGTGTGCGGTCAAGAACGCTTTTAGCAGCAGTTCGGATGTGTGAGCTAAGCAATACATCAGCGGAAATTGAAGCTCGTAGAATTTGTAGTGCTCAGGCACGTCCTCGAGCCATATCACATCCTTTTTTGGCATCGGATGGAGATGAAGCGTTCGCCCAGCCTCGAGGTATTCGCGCGCAGTTTCGAGATAGGCCCATGCCGGGTGATAGTTGCGAACGGACATCGTTCCGTATCGCTTCCATTTATCGAGCTCGTCAGTCATATCGCGGCCCGCCATCTTGTTTTTCTGGTTTGATCAACCGCCTTTGGTCGTCGCCCAGACTTTCCAGCTGGATAAGGCACTCCCAGCGCTGGTCCCCTTGGCTTCTCGCGTTTCACCCATATAGGTGCCCACCGCGATCCAAACGGTTTTTGATTTTTGGTAGGTGGTCACCGAGCAAGTCTCGCTGCAAATCGTGACCTTGTGTTCGCGCTCTGCGCCAATCATGATTTCAGGCCGAGCAAAGTCTCTAAGTATTCAATTTCGCCAGCGAGCCGCACTGCATCCCACTTGAGGTTTGCGAGGCCCTGCTGTGATCCTCGCCGCTCAAGCTCGGTGCGTTCGGCGCGGACAAGGTCCAATTGTGCCCGGCAGTAGTTGAGCCGGGTGATCTCCGGAAAACGAAAGGCAAGGAAATCGTCTATCGATTCCCGATCTTTGACCGGATCTGGTTTGTGGTCATAAAGGCGGCGCAGCATGCGTGGACTCCGATGATTCCCTCAATTTACTCTCCTGGCTTCTGACTGGCGAGTAGGGCTGGGGTCTATTTGCCGTTAAATGCAACAGTGATTTTGCCGCCGATATCCTCAACCGCAAGGGGTGGGCGGCCCTATTTGCGGATTCCGATGATCTCGCCCGGGTGTACCGATTTGATCTCGCCCAGGATTCCGAGATGATCTCGCCCACCATTCCGATTTGATGTCGCCCGGGGCGCGAGGCGTTCTGGCTGTTTGGTTTCTGGCATCGGTGAAGCCGCGGGGTCAACCTTGAATCGCGGCTTGAGGCCCTTCTTCGTCTGCTGTTGGTCTGCTGTGGGCATGTGGCAACGCTCTTTGCGTTGTCCAAGCGCAGCGGCATGTCCACAGCGCCACTGGCTCAGGCCTTTCGTTCGGGTTTGCGGGTTCGCCGCAGGCTCTCGCCGTTGAGATCGATCCGGTGGGCGTTGTGGACCAGGCGGTCGAGGACGGCATCGGCGTAGGTGGGATCGCCGATCAGCGCGTGCCATTGATCGACGGGGAGCTGGCTGGTGACGGTGGTGGAGCGGCGGCCGTAGCGGTCCTCGAGGATCTCGAGGAGGTCGTGGCGGGCTGCGGCGTCGAGCGGCTCGAGGCCCCAGTCGTCGAGGATGAGCAGATCGATGCGGCCGAGCGCCCGCAGGAGCCGCGGGTGGCGGCCGTCGCCGCGCGCCAAAGCGAGATCGGTGAACAGCCGCGGGACACGCTGATAGAGCACGGAGCGATTGTCGCGGCAGGCCTTGTTGCCGAGCGCCGAGGCGAGCCAGCTCTTGCCGACGCCGGAGGGCCCGCAGATCAGCAGGTTGGCGTGGTCGTCGATCCATTGGCCTTCGACCAGCATCGTCAGGAGGCTGCGGTCGAGGCCGCGCGGGGTGCGATAGTCGATGTCCTCGACGCAAGCCTGCTGGCGCAGCTTGGCGTATTGCAGCCGCTTCGATAGCCGCTTGTCGCGTCGCAGCGAGGCTTCGCGTTCGAGCAGCAGCGCGAGCCATTCGGCATGGCCGAGGCTTGCGGCATCGCCGCCGGCTTCGATGTCGGCAAAGGCCTTGGCCATGCCATGAAGGCCGAGCGCGTGGAGTTGATCGAGGGTCGGATGCGTGAGCAAGGCGTGATCTCCTAGTTGTAGTAGCGCGGCCCGCGGATGTTGGGATGAAGGACCGGCGCGTTGTCCGCGGGGCGCTTGGGTGAAGGACGCCGATCGAGGTTGTTGGCAAGGATCGATTTGACCGAGCCGTAGGTGCGCGCGCCGATGTCGATCGCCCGCATGGCGGCAGCATCGAGCCGCTCTTGCCCGTAGGATTGGCCGAGCCGGATGATGCCGAGGCAAGCGCGGAAGCCCTGCTCGGGGTGCGCCCGCTCATCGAGGATCAGGTCGCACAGCGCCGCGGTGGCCGGCCCGATCGTGGCGGCCTCCTTGCGAATGCGCTCGATGGTCCAGCCGGCGTAGCGCCGATGACTGGACGCCATGTGTTCCGGCACGGTGGTGTGCTTGTGGTTGCCGCTCATGCGCTGATGCGCGGCGATCCGCTCGCCCTTGTGGAAAATCTCGACGGTGCGGGCGGTGAAGCGCACCTCGACCTCGGCGCGGACGAAGCGATGCGGGACGCTGTAGTAATGCGCCTCGACCTCGACGTGATAGTCGATGCTGACCCGGCAGATCCGCCACTCGGCGAACACGTAGGGGCTCTCCGGCAAGTCCTTGAGCGCCGGCCGGTCGATCTCCTCCAATAGCTTGCGGCGGGTCACGCCGAGCCGCCGGATCGGCCGCTCCTCGTTGAGCCGGGTCATTAGCTCGGTGATCGCCGCGTTGACCTCGGCGAGGCTGTGGAAGGTGCGGTGGCGCAGCCGCCCGAGCAGCCAGCGCTCGACCATGAGGACCGCCTGTTCGACCTTCGCCTTGTCCCGTGGCCGTCGCGGCCTCGCCGGCAGAATGGCGGTGCCGTAATGCGCCGCCATGTCGGCGTAGCTGCGGTTGATCTGCGGGTCGTAGAAGCAGGCCTTGATCACTGCGACCTTGGTATTGTCCGGCACCAGCAGCGCCGGCACGCCGCCGATCGCCTCGAAGGCGCCGACGTGGCCGCCGATCCAGTCGGCGAGCCCCTGCGTCCAGGTCGCCTGCGCGTAGGTGAAGCTCGATGCGCCGAGCACCGCGACGAAGATCTGCGCGGCGCGTCGCTCGCCGGTGAACCGGTCGATTACCACCGGCACGCCGTCGCCGGCATAGTCGACGAACAGCTTGTCGCCGGCCGTATGCGACTGGCGCATCGTCACCGACAGGCGGCCTTCCCAGGCGCGGTAGAGCTCGCAGAACCGCGAATAACGATATCCGCCGGGTTCGCCCGCGATGTACTCGTCCCACAGGATCGACAGCGTCACATGCTTGCGCCGGAGTTCGCGGTGTACCGCCGCCCAGTCCGGCTCGGCCTGCCGGCGATGGCCCCGCCGGGTGCCGGGACCGGCTCCCGCGCTGGCGAACAGCCGGGCTTCCAGCGCAGCGTCGGTGATGTCGTCGGGCAATGGCCAGGTCAGCCCCGCTGCCTCGAACCGGTGGATCGTCAACCGCACCGTCGAAGGGGCTGTCCCCACCCGCCGCGCAATCTCGCGGGTCGGCATCCCGGCCGACTTCAATCTGATCACATCGCGCACATGGCGCATCGCAAACCTCTCCGTCGGCATCCAGGTCCCCCTTCGCAAAGCCGAAAGGCGGGACCGTATCGGAGCCAGAAGAGGCCTCGTCACCCCGGGCGACATCATCCCGGAATGGTGGGCGAGATCATCTCGGAATGGCGGGCGACATCAAATCGGAACGGTGGGCGAGATCATTCCGGAATCGTGGGCGACATCGAGCGGAATCAGCACCCTATTTTTCGCTTATGCTCCCGGTGGCAGATTCTTTTGATCGAATCAGGGGGGCATCAGATGGCACGTGACGCAAAGGCCACTAAAGCAGGCCCGCGTAAGATGCTTGGTTGTGAGACAGGTGCTTGCGCTCGTGCCGTTCAGCCGTGCCACCCTCTACAACGAAATGACTGCGGGCCGTTTTCCTAAGGCGCATGAGATCGCGCCTCGCCGGATTGCCTGGTACACGGATGAAGTTAAGGCTTGGCAGGAAGGTTTGGGTAGGAAAGATACGCAGAGAGTGTGAACACGATGCATGACTTGTCGTCGCTGGAGGGGATGCTGCCGGCCCTGAACCGGCAGTTCTTGCAACAGCGCATGGCGATTGAGCCAAATCACCGACGATTCATGGCGCGCAAAAGAAGGTTTCCCAACCGTCGAGTAATTTGGGACTATCGCATGCCGGACGATGTGCCGCGTGAATGCCAATACTGTGGTGAGATATTTTTGCCCAATCTTGACAGACGAGTTGGGCTGATAGCTGCGCCGCCATCAGTGGAAGAGGCTCACCGTCGAGCGCACTGCGGCGCGATCTGTGACATGACGTACCTAGCAGGTCTGAGAAGCGTCAAGATCAATCGAGAGCGCATATTCGAGAGCGCGAATTGGCGTTGCTACCTTTGTGACCAGCTCACGCCGCCGGATCTACGCGGTTTTGCTTACAGACCTAACGCCCCGAGCATTGACCACGTAGTACCCAAGGGCTGCGGCACAGATGAGGCCGATAACCTGAGATGCTGCTGTAGACTTTGCAATCTCGAGAAAGGGACCGCTGCTCTATGGAATAAGATATCTATCTATGTGAGTCCGCCTGACGTTGATGTTTTACCAGAGGTGTTGGCCTCGATTTTGCCGAGGCAGCCAACGTTGGAAGATCTGGTTCAGCTATGGCGCACTAACTTTATGTTCGAAGGAAAGCGGGTCGACGTGTACGATCAGAACGCATTCTTGAAGTTCTACAATCTTCTCTCGAGCAAGACCTTATAAACACCTGCGCCGACAAGACAGCCAACAAACGAATAGATCGCAGCGGCGAAAATCCCCTTGCGAAATAGGGCAGAATGTCACCAGCGGCAGATCCCGTTGGATAACCCGCAATTGACACATCCACCGCGCCCGCGATGACGGCAATTGTGACGCTGCACGGCAAGATCCAACAAGCGGCAGTTAGGTTGATGCCCCGGTAAAAGGCTAACATCGTCAATGTCAGCACTACGCCTGAGGTGAAGGATAGCCGTTTGACCAGCGGGCTAAGCGCATAAAGGCTGTACATTGAATAGCCGATCGGTTGATGAATCTGCTGCCTGCTGCCGTCATGGCTGCACGCTCGTGAACATCATGCTTTGCTCATGCCCTTTAGATAGGCCTCTAGGTCTATCGGATGGATGAGATAGTGTTCCTGACCGTTGATAAGATTGAAGTAGAATGTCAGGAGGCCATTTCCGTCCCGGCCGAAGAGTTCGGCGGGAGTGCGGAAGGCCTGCTTGGCGGCAAACCAATTCCGGTCGAGAACACAAACGCCGTGCACGTGAGAGTGGTCATGCTGCGCCAAGAATTGTAGGCCATCGAGATAGATATTCTGGCTCGCTGAAGGCGGCGAGTCTGCGCGCCGACCGTCATGGCTAATCCGATTCATGAGTCCTTGCCCAGTTATTGGGATGGCTTCGGCAGTGACGTTGGGGCAAGAGCTTCGAGAGCAAGCTTCACGAAAGAGGGGGGAAGTGCACCCTGCTTAGCTTTGCTAGTGAGATAAGCCGGCATCTTGTCCTGCAAATAGACGTCTCGCATCCAGCGACGAAACTCACCGAGACAGCTATCAGGATAGCAGTATGCAGGCTGCGGGTTGGATGCGGCTTGCGGGAAGTAGCTTGGGTAATTGTGCTCATACTGGATGCGGGGCCCATGGATGATTTCTAATCCAGCATCCCGCCAGTGATTGGCCCAATGCTGACCGACGCTGATGTCCGGAATGAACTTGTCGTCTACGTTCGCGCCTTGTCGGATCAGCGTTACGATGATGTCGGACATTTCCTTGAAGACGCTGAAGTAGCCGTGAGGAACCGTGTGAAAGACCAGCGAAACACGGTCGTGAAATAGACTCCAGCTATCAGGAACTCGTGCGCTCGGACTATAGCCGAGCTGGGTATAGATGAACTCTCGCAATGCCATCCCGGCCAATTGCCGGAAGTTTTGTATCGCTTCGGTTTTGACATTGGCGCCAGCCTCGAAAGCGTAATATTCGAGGATCGCAAGACAGACATAATCCGGATAGGCGTAGACTTGCCGCCGCTCATCCGACATATCGAAATACGGAGCCGGCGGCGTTTGTCCTCGCGCCGAGAGTAGATTCTTAATTGTGGTGATGCGCGGCTTCTGGACTTGCTCGTCCCATTCGGCCCCGATGCTGCCGATATGCGCGTTTTGAACGCCACACAATCGCGCCAGCCCACGCTGGGTTAAGAACGGGGTGCCATCGCTAAGCACGCCCATTTCGATCCCTTGTATCTCCGTCTGCTTATCAACGTAAATGTCAAATGACCCCTGCGCGGGGTTGATTTCCTTCGGGCCTGTTTTAGTAGGTAAGTGCTTGATTTCTTTAGCCATGGGGCCGATTTCCTCAGAGGCGGGCTCGCGAATCAACGCAAGCAGGTTGCATTGAGGTATACCTCGATCATGAGAGCGTTGATCGAGTAGCGAAGAGAACCGCCGATCCACAGGACCGGCGGCCAAGTCAAGGGAGGAAACGCCCGTTAGGGCAGCGGTACCGAGAGTACCGCCTAGGCACCGCCAATCTG
Source organism: Bradyrhizobium sp. USDA 4510 (assembly GCF_054059095.1). Classification (NCBI taxonomy): domain Bacteria; kingdom Pseudomonadati; phylum Pseudomonadota; class Alphaproteobacteria; order Hyphomicrobiales; family Nitrobacteraceae; genus Bradyrhizobium; species Bradyrhizobium sp. USDA 4510. Next base: position 683,125 of record NZ_JBSSBT010000001.1, read on the forward strand.
TTGGCGGATCTCGAATAAACGTTTTCGCTAAGAAGCCAGAAGATGATCCCGACTTGCCGAATGGAGGTGCTGCGAAGAGGCCGACGCGGCTCCAAGTACTTCAATTGAGGCGGCACCAAAAGAGAAAGTTGCGTACGTAGAGTACCAACTGAGCTATTTCCGCTTTCTCGTTAGATACGACGGCTCTGCCGAGCGTTTCACGAATACGCAGCTCGCCATTCGACGAAATCTCCGTTTTCACGTTTCGAAATTGGCCGCCAATCGCAAGAAGTTCATAAGCAACAAGTGCCCCAGTTGAGTAAGTACTGACTCCGGGTGGAATTGCACGCCATAGGTTGGGTGATGCCGATGTGACAAAGCCATAATCTCACCTTCATCTGAGCGGGCCGTCACCATGAGATCCGGTGCTTCTGATAGATCGAGTTCGACCGCTAAAGAATGGTACCGCCCAACGCAAAGTGGAGATGGGAGTCCCTTGAACAACCCACCACCGCCGTGCGTTATGGGTGAGGCTTGGCCGTGCATGGGACGATTTGCACGCACGACGCGTCCCCCGAAAACGCTCCCGATACACTGGTGACCGAGACAGATGCCAAGGACTGGGACACAACCCGAAAGTTCGCGGACAACCGCGGTGGATATACCGGCCTCCATGGGAGTGCAGGGGCCGGGAGATATGACGATTGCGCGCGGCTGGAGCGCAGCGAGTTCAGTGACGCTGATCGCATCACTTCGGATTACTTGCGTCTGTGCACCAAGCTTGCGGAAATAGCGCGCAATGTTGAATACGAAGGAATCGTAGTTGTCGATGATGACAATCAAAATGCACCATATGGATCGGCATCAAAGGCCTCGAACAATCGTTTTGCCTTGGCAAGGGTCTCCTCATATTCGGCTTCCGGATTCGACATCGCCGTTATTCCACCGCCTGCATGAAATATAGCCAGGCCGTCCTCGATCACGACGGTGCGGATCGCAATGTTCGTGTCCAGGTGTCCATTGAATCCGATGAAGCCGATCGCCCCGCAATACACCTCTCGGGCCACTTTCTCGATGTCCGCAATGATCTCCATTGCTCGCACCTTTGGAGCGCCAGTGACGGAGCCGCCGGGAAAGCAGGCGCGAAGTAGACTGACAGCGTCTTGGCCTGCAGCAAGCGCGCCTCTCACCGCCGAGACAAGATGGTGCACTGAGGCATAGGTTTCGAGGTTGCACAGTGCTGAAACTTCGACCGAATCGTCTGTGCAAACGCGTGACAGATCGTTGCGCAACAGGTCGACGATCATAATGTTCTCGGCGCGATCCTTCTCGGACGCGAGAAGGAGCTCGGCACGGTGCAGATCTTCCTTGGAATCAGCGGAGCGCGCGATTGTGCCCTTGATCGGTCGTGTTTCGACCTGCCGTCCGTCAAGTCTCAGAAATCGCTCAGGAGAGCTCGACGCGATCGTCAGCGTATCATAGTGCAGGAGAGCTGCAAACGGGGCCGGGTTCAAAGACCGAAGCTGGCAATAAAAGGTGAGCGGATCGAATAAGGGCGACACTTTGGCACTGAAGCGTTGCGCGATGTTTGCCTGGAATATATCTCCGGCCAGGATCAAATCGACGACGCGCTGAACGGCCGCTATGAAGTCTTCACGGCTAAAATTCGACTGCCATCGCCCTGCGGTGCTGGGTATTATGATCCGCGGCGGCTTTGGCCTGGCAAGCAGTGCCGCAAACTCGTCGGCGCGACGACGCGCGTGCTCGGCTCGTCGAGTGGGGTCCTGCTCCGGCCAGCCGGTCGAGACGATCCAGCACCTCTGGTCCCGGTGATCGAAGCTGACCACCAAGTCGTAAAAGTGCAATATTGATTGCGGCAACCGCAGACCCGCAACTGACGGTGCCGGCAGCCGCTCCAGTGTTCGATTTAGATCGTAGGCAAGGAAGCCGGCTGCGCCGCCTTGAAATGGGGGGAGATCGGGGCGATACGCTTCTTTGTATCTGGCAAGAAGGTCGCGGAGAACCTCCCATGGATCCCCTATAATTGTCTCTCCGTTCCAACTTGCCTGTCCATCCGCGACTAAGTAGGTGCTGAACGGCTCGCAGGCCAGATATGAGTAGCGGCCAAGCAGTTCGTGCCTTGCGGCGCTGTCGAGAAAGGTAAGCTGGGGCCGCTGCGCAAGACATCGCAGCGCCTTGACGGGCTCAATCCACTGCAACTCGCGGACGTGCATGGCTGTCTGCTACGACAACCGGCAGGTTGCGAGGCCTGCGCTGCGTGATGCGCTCCGAAGGAGAGTTATTTCCGTGCCGCACGTACGAGACATGCGGCTGATCATCAAGCTATTCACGGCGGGCCGGTCCACTACGCCGAGCGACTTGCGTTAGCCCTGCCGTTCCAGCGAAATGCACGTCTTTCGACAGCTCATAGTCAGCAGCAAAGCGCAACTCCCGGAGCGGGCGTACGCATCGGATCGCTTCTCGATACAAATCGTGCGTCTTGTACGCAGCGAGATCCGTCTCGCTGTCGAATTCACCATACACGACGACATCAATATCATTGCCGAGCTGGTCGCTCTTGCGGTTGCGGGCAATCTCGAGCCGGCGTGCATATGGGATTGAGGTGAGAACCGATAGACCTTCGACGACTTGGTCGATATCGGCCTTTTCCTTGGCTGTGAAGAAGACGATGTGACGGATCATGATGGCCGTAAACGTGACGCCGCAACTTGACCACTTGTTATATCGGGATCTAGCTCAAGGCAATGCCGAACGCATCGACAGCCGGAGCGGTCTTTGACGCTGTACGATGCCGCGACTATGCAGCAGACCTTCCTGATATATGTCAGCGGGATCTGACAATTGCCGTGCCGAATGCTCTGGATATGGCTTATGTAGGTGAGGCGAGATCGTCGGGCGCTCTAAGCGCTTGTAAAGGCGCTACTGGCCCTCAAATATCGAACATTGCCGGGGACCGGTGCCGTTCAGAAAGAGGCCACCGGAGCATACGAAGCCGCCAGCGAGGCGTCGACGTCTTGTTTGGCAGGGATCATCCAGATCGCTTATACGACATCGGCCGAGCCTGCTCGCGCTTCGGCGGAAGCTCGCGCAACGTCGAAAACGCAAAAATCACCCTCGCGGCAGCTAAAAAATCACCCTCGCGGCAGCTAATATGGCTCGATCGCTGTTTCCTGGCCGGAACGAATCCGCTCATTCGATCGACCACACCACGTGAAGTCAGTCATCAATCGTACAGCTTCGCTCGAATCGTACCGTTCTGCGTCTATTGGGATACATTCTACGGCACGTGAATGCCTCCGTCCGATCTGGACAGTATTTGCGCGCCGATAACAATCTTAACCTGCCACAAGGCATCAAACGCAACTCTGGGAGGACGCAATGGCGGGCGTCACAGCCGTCTATGGTTCAAGGTAACAGTCGGTATCCAGAACCCATTCAGAGCGGTGCAGCGGACACCTATCGCGACGGGTATCTTACGTGCTGCCGTTAGCCTCGAGGGAGCGATGCACGCAGCAGGATCGCTGAGCAGCCTTTGCTCTAACCGGGAGCGAGGGCACCATGCGTTCAACGTCTTACGAAGAGTAGGCGGTCCTGTCGACCGGCGTCCTCTTTGTGAGGTCGCTGCAAATGGAGAATGAGGTGCGTACAACGTCGGACAAGAGGTCAAGCTCGGCGAGCCGGCAGCGGATAGTGGTCGCGGGTACAGGGGTCGGCGTTGGAAAGACGGTGTTCTGCGCAGGGCTTGTCAATCTTCTGGGCGCGAAGTTTTGGAAGCCGATTCAAGCCGGCCTCGAAGGAGAAACGGACACACAGCGTGTCGCTCGGTTTGCAAGTCTTTCGCCAGATCGCATCGTGCCTGAGGCGTACCGACTGGAGACGGCCGCTTGGCCGCACTGTTCCGCGGAAGTTGACGAGGTCTACGTCAAAGCGGAATCGCTGGAGCTGCCGGACACTGAAGGACAGCCCCTTGTGATCGAGGGGACCGGAGGACTAATGGAGCCGCTCAATTGCGGCTTGCTTTACATTGATCTTTTGGAGAGATGGCGGCTTCCTGTAGTACTGTGCACTAGCACAACTTTGGGCACAATTAATTGTTCGCTGCTCTCTATAGAAGCGCTCCGCAGACGCCAGATCGACATCCTTGGAATCGCTTTCGTTGGCGAAAAGAATTCGGATGCGGTGAGAGCCATTTGCGAGATTGGACGGGTGCGGTGGTTAGGGCGGCTGCCCTGGATCGCGCCTCTGGCGGCGGATACGCTGCAAGCTGCGTTCAAAGCATCCTTCTGGCGGGATGATTTCAAGTCATGACACACAGGGCGCATCGTGTAAGGCGCCTTCTCGCAGGCTGCTGAGGCTTGGCCCCAGCAGGCATGAGAAGGTCCGGTTGCCTCTGCATAATCGTCGAGAGTAGCGGCAAGCCGAGATCATTGCATTCTTCGCAAACCCAGCAACTTGAGCTTGTTGAGGTTGGCCGTCCTCGGTAGTCACACCGGTTCGTAGTTGCTGCCCTGGTAACGGCATCGTTTCAGGTCGTATTCGGCTTCGTAACTGTGATCCTCGTTGTGCATTCTAGCGGGCATTGGACTGAAGCGCTGTACGTCGGCGGATCAAGATTGCAAGGGCAAATGTCCGCGGCCGCCTTTTGGGAAGATGTAGCTGCGCAGATTGTGGGAAAGCTAGAGAGATCGTCAAGTCGCAGACTGCCTGGCTTCAGAGTGGAGAAAGCGGGCGCATCTGCTGTGATTTCCCGAAGACGGTCAGCTTCTCGAAAGCAAAGCTTGCGACCATGCGAACGTGATCGCTCGATCACAATGCTGCCAGTGACCGGACTGGTTATGAACCGAGCGAAGAAACTGGCGGATGCGGCCTATATTCTCATAGGAGGAGACTATATGGATTTGAATCCGATCAACGGTGCCGGAGCGCATAGGTCCCCAGACCTCGAGGAATTGAATGAAGCGGATCAGGATATGCTCAGGCAATTCTTCAGTGAAGCCGGCTCATCATCGTCTGCAGCCCCAGAGGAGACGGTCTATGATGTCTCGCACGCTGCTCCGCGGGAATTCCGGCACCGCACCGAAGCACGACCTATGCCAGAGCGAATGGCTGATCGATTGAGCCATTTGGGTCTTGTTCCGGATGCAGACCAGCCGACCATGACCTACGATATTCGGGGACACCGGTACACAGCTGCCTTGGACCCGTCTGGCCATGTTCGCCTCATTCACAACCCGCCGGAGGCCCAAGTGCTTGGAGCCGGCCGAGCGGGAGCGCCAGATTTCGGAGCGTTCTTCATTGAGGCTCGGGACCATGGTGCTGTTGTCCCGGAGCAATGGGCCCCATTGGCCTTAATTGAAAAGCTGCGCGACGAAGGACTCATGCCTAGCCCAAACCACCCGACAACCATTTCTCTCAATGGCAAGCTCTACAATGCCGAGTTGGCGGAAGGAGGGTTCGTTAGGCTTACGCGGCGGCAAGTGTGAAACTGTTGGGCGATAGCTGAGCAAAGTCGGTGAGCTAGGGCGCGTCTGCTTGAACTACGTGGACAGTTCACCGCTTGTCGGTGAATTGTCCGCGTTTCAGAGGGGCTCGCAACCTTCCGGCCGCTGGCACATTCGAAGCATCAAAACTGCCTGACTTGAGGACACGACTGCAGAGCCTCCATGGCGGTCTGGCGGATGTCCTGGACCCAGCAGCGCCGCATAGCGATGCTGCGCTCGCGATCTGACATTCGCAACCGTGTTGAGCCGACCGCGGCCCCGGGCCACGGCCACGGCACAGGCCCGATATTCATTCTCAAAATTCATCTTTGAACGAGGTGATGTTCTCGAGCCTTCGTCCGGTCCGGCGCCGCAAGCGCACATCTAGCGGTCATTCGACTCATGGCGAACCGCCGCTCGACGGGTGGCCGCGGCAAGCGCGCCGTACGGAGCTTTAGCTCCGGGAACTTGACATCAAAGACATCAACGATACCGACGAGGCGCCGCTGCGAGTAGATCTGGCCTTCATCAAGGCCTCTGTCAAACGCGGTCCGGAACTGGCCCTTTGCCTCACGAACTATCCCCACCCGCGGTTCATGATGTCGCTTGAAACTTCGTCGGCGGCCGACGGGAAGGTCGGAGGCGAGCCGCCGAAGGGCCGTCAGCGGCCGGCGGCTGATGAGGCAGCTGTTTCGCTCGGCTCGGAGCCGGTAGTTGTCGCCGCGGATAGTCAGCACGTGACTTTAGTGCAAGAGCCGGTCGAAGATCGCAGGTGGCGGCCACCGGATCGGCGAACACGGTGCCCCATTCGGTAACGCTCGGTTCGGCGTGATCAACGTAGCGGCGGTTGATCAGCTAAAGGTGTTGCGCTGCGACGGAGCTTCGTTCTGTCTATTTGATTCCAGCTTTCGCCTTGGCCTGGCTGGTGGCGAACGCCGGAACTGCCGTGGCCCAGCCGGACGGCGGCCCAGCATACTGCTATAGTGGTTGTGCTTTGTAAGATGCTGCCTGTCGGGCAACTTGCCTCTAGCGCAGCCGAGCGGCTCCCCGTCGAGCGCCTCCCGCGGAGCGCCGACGACGCTACCACTTATTTCCGCCTTTCGATGGGGCCGGCGCGCTGGAAAAGACTTTGATAGGGCGGCCACACGGAGCGACATGGACCAGGGGAGGCCGGCATTGTCGAACATCATCAAGGAATTGCGGAACAGTACCCCGCGCAAGCGCGCCGGCGGACGCGTCTTTCCCTGCATTCGAGATCTCCTGGCCGACCATGCGCAACATGCGCCCGAGCGCCACGCCGTTCTAGCCCCGAAACGCCTCCCGATGACGTATGGCGCGCTGTGGATGCAGGCAAAGACCGTGGTTTTCGGCTTGCGAAACGTCGGCGTGCGCCGAACTGACAGGGTCGCGGTGGTTTTGCCCGACGGACCGGAGGTTGCAGTAGCGGCGATCACCGTTGCAGCCGGCGCAGTTTGCGTACCTCTCAATCCCGGCTTCACCTGTGATGAATACCAGCGTTATTTCGGCGAATTGCAGCTGGCGGCGCTCATGACGCACGCTGACTTGAATGCGGCCTGCCGACGCGCCGCCCGCATCCAGGGCGTTCCCGTGATCGACGTGTCGATGCGGCCCAATGAGGCGGCCGGCGCGTTCAGTGTTGCCGATCGGGCACCGCAAGAGCTGCCTGACGATGAGTTTGCGTCCAGCGCCGACGATGCATTCATACTGATGACCTCCGGCAGTACGTCGCGGCCCAAAACGGTTCCTCTGACCCAAGCGAGCGTCTGCCTGTCAGCCGGCAATGTTGGCGCCGCCCTGGAGCTTGAGGCTCGTGACCGCTTGCTGAGCGTGCTGCCCCTCTTTCATGGGCATGGCTTGATCTCGGGACTTCTGGCCGCGCTTGCGGCGGGCTCCAGTGCAGTCTGTCCTGCCGGCTTCGATGCAAGAGCGTTCTTCGGCTGGCTGACGGAGTTTCAACCGACCTGGTACACGGCGGTACCGGCCATCCATCGCGCTATATTGGAGGCCGCGGATTGTCACAAGCAGGGTGCACTGCGATCCTCCTTGCGGCTCGTTCGTTCGGCTTCGACCTCTTTGTCGACGGAAGTGCTCGAGCGATTGGAAGCATTGTTTGGTGTTCCCGTTATCGACACCTACGGCATGACGGAAGCCGCCACCCAAATCGCTTCAAATCCCTTGCGGCGGCGCAAGCGCGGTTCAGTCGGGCCGCCAGCCGGCCCCGAGATTGCGATACTGGACAGTGCAGGTCACCACTTGCCCTTCGGCAAACGTGGCGAGATCGCGCTGCGAGGCCCCACCATAACGAGAGGATACGACAATGATGTTGCCGCTACCGCGTCCGCCTTTCAGGGCAGCTGGTTCCGGACCGGCGACCTCGGATACCTGGACGCCGATCGGTATCTGTTCATCGTCGGTCGCATCAAGGAGATCATCCATAAGGGCGGGCAGAAGGTTGCCCCTGCCGAGGTAGAGGGCGCCTTGCTGAGCCACCCGGATGTGATCGAAGCCGCTGTTTTCGCTGTTCCCCATGAGCGACTAGGCGCGGACGTCGCCGCCGCTATCGTGCTGCGCCAGGACGCAAATGTGAGCCCGCACAGTCTGCGGGACTTTGCCCGATCGCGCCTTGCCGCCTTCAAGGTCCCGGGCCTCATCCTGATTGTGCCACAGATCCCGAAAGGCGCCGGCGGGAAGATCAAGCGCAATGAACTTGCGGCCCACTTTTCAAAGACCTGTTTGTTGCAGGATGGCGGCGAGGCGGTTGTCCCCCGCTCGGAATTGAAGCGTCAACTGGCTCGCTTTTGGAAGGACATTCTGGGCATCGATCGGATCAGCGCTGACCAGGATGTCTTCGCGCTCGGGGTGGATTCACTTGCCATGACGCAGATGATTTTGCGCGTGGAAGAGCACTTCGGCATCACGCTGTCCATCGAGGATATCTTCAATTCGCCTACCGTTGCGGCTCTTGCGCTTCGTATCGCATCATCAAAAGATGGCGCCGGCCCGTTAGCGCGCAGGCAGGATCCGCTTACGGAAGTCGCACGCGCTGACGCAGATGGCCCGCAGCCGGTGTCCATCGTTCAGGAGCGTATGCTGCGCATCGAGCGAAAACTGCCTGGATTACCGCAGTTCAACCTGCCGTTCGCTTATCGATTGCAGGGCCAACTCAGCATTCCTGCGCTTGAGCGGAGCCTTGGTGAGCTCGTGCACCGGCACGACATGCTGCGCACGGCGTTTATCTGGCAGGGTGAGGTTCCTCTCGCCCACGTCGCGCCAGAGGTCGATGTCGGATCGATCCTCGTCATTAAAGATTATGCAGCCTTGGCGCATACCGCAGACGCCAAGGCCAAGGAATTTCTGCTGGCAAGGGTGAAGTTGGAAGCTGAGCAGCGCTCGTTGGAACCGATCGACCTAAACGATGCGCCACTATTCCGGGCCTATGTCTTTCGGCTCGACGCCTGCGACCACGTTTTACTTCTGGTCATGCACGACATCATCATTGATGGCTGGTCGATGGCAATCTTCATGGAAGAGCTTTTGCAGATCTATGCCAGCTCGATTGCCGGTGCAAAGGCGCAGCTGCCCGCGCCATCGTTTCAATTTTCAGACTTCGTTCGCTGGCAGCGTTTGTGGTCCAGCACCGAGGAAGCAAACAGGCAGCTGGCTTACTGGACGCGGCACCTCGACAAAGCCTCGCCTCCCTTTGTGACTCCGAAAGGCAGCGTAGCAGGAGAATTGAGCTCGCGCGTTCTCCAGGAACCATTTCAAATTTCGAACAATCTGCTGACGCAGCTAAGCGCCATGAGCCGTGATCGGGGCGTAACTCTGTTCATGAGTTTGCTTGCCGGCTTCAAGACCCTGCTGTTGCTCCGGAGCGAACGGAACGACATTTGCGTCGCGACTTTAATGGCCAATCGGTCTCAACTGAGAACAGAACGCGTGATCGGTCCATTCGCGAACACAACGATCATCCGCACCCAACTCGATGCTGATCTAACTTTTGTTGAAGCCCTTGATCGGGTGCGCAAGGCCGTCTTGGACGCTCATGCCAGACAAGAGCTTCCGTTCGATATCATTGCCGGCCGATTAGCGGAAGCAACCGGCTTGTGCCCAGCATCACTCGTTCAGGTCTATTTCGTTCTCCAGGTCGCGTTCCGCCGAGCGCTCCAGGCGCCCGATCTGACGGTTCTGCCATTCGGCTATCAGGAAGAACGCTCAGCCATGCCGATCGACCGCGCTTGGCTGTCGATGACCATCAAGGACACGCCGCTGGGAATGAGCGGCATATGCGGACGCAAGGAAGACTTGTTCGCGCCAAACACCATTCAGAACTGGATTGCCGATTACATCACAATTTTGGCCAATGCGGCCGCGCGCCCCAACAAGCAGCTTGGCCGATTGATTGATCCTTGAAACGATCAGGTCAGTCGCACCGAGCCCGTGAAAGAAAAGTGCAACGCTTTGTGCCGATGCCCTACCACGCGCAAGGCCACCCAAAATTCGTCCGATCCGAGTATCATCCAGCTTGATTATCCACTAGAAATTGTCGACAATTCAGCCGTGTATCGGACAAGGGATTGTCAAATCTAGTTTCTGCCACTTGGAGGCGGCGATGTGTAGATTTGCAGTGGATCTCATTGACTTCGAGAAATTGACCGCGGCGCAGAAGAAAGCACTCTTAAAGGACTTGCAGAAGCGCAGGGACGCCCTGCAAGCGCAGCTGGAGGGTGTCAATGAATCGCTAAAGGGCGTCAACCAAGCGCTCAAGACCGTCCAGAAAGGATCAAAGCGCCGTTAATGCCCAGGGCCATCAGCGCCCGACAAGACTGCAGTGGTCTGCTTGCTTCATTCATGCAGGGCTCCGTGGTCGGGGCGTCGGGCAGCGCTAAAACTTTGGCTTTCCGTACACTGGAAAACGTGGTGGAGCGCTTGAGGAGTGAACGCGAAACGCAACTCATTTCGAGCCCAGTGTATTAAGCCCTAGTGACGTCATGCCGACCCCTTGGGGCGGCAGCGTCAAGATGAATTGGCAGCAGCTTTATGCATTGACGAGCGGCGATTATCTCTCATGGATCGTTCGTGCCTCGGCATCGACTGCATGCAAAGTTCGGATCCGACATTTTGCGGTTTGAGCGGCTCTCGCCCGCTGGCAGAAAGTCTCGGAGCATCAGGCGATCTCGTCCGCTGATATTTGACGGCGGCGCAAAGATGCCGGTCCCACAGTCCTCAATCCCGCCGTCCGTGGGAAACCTATTGTGGAAACCCGAGAAGAGGGAAGCAACAATCGCAAGCTAAACCAGCCCCAAGGACGCCGGGGCCGCAACAGGAGGTCGAAGCCGCAAACCTGCAATCATGTAAATCTTGCGATTATTGGCCCGCATTTCGGACGTGCCCATCGCGCCTGCGAACCTCACAGGCGCCACATCAAAGCAGGCAAATCTATACGTGGGATATTGCAGATCTCGCGCGGTCTGGTAACGCCTTACGGACAGCAATGTTCGGAGCCCGATAGACACCTCCTGCCTCCGACAATAGACTCCTAATTAAAGACCGGTCAGATCCGATCAGGGCGAGCTTTTATGGCCGCAGACCGCGTGGAACGGCGACTGAGTGCTATTTTCGTAGCCGACGTGGCTGGCTACAGCCGCCTAATGGGTGCTGACGAGGAGGGCACGCACGCCCGGCTGAACGAGCATCTATCCGCGCTCCTCTATCCCGAGATTGAAAAGCATGCCGGACGCCTCATCAGAAGCGCCGGCGATGGAATCTTGGTGGAGTTTGCGAGCGTGGTTAGCGCGATGCGATGCGCCATCGCGATACAGCGTGGCATGATCACCCGAAACACCGATGTGCGAATGGAGCAAAGGATCGAGTTCCGCATCGGCATCAATGCCGGCGACATCATGATAGATGAGGGCGACATCTTCGGGGATGGGGTAAATGTCGCGGCTCGGCTCGAGGCGCTCTGCGAGCCGGGCGGCATCTGCGTGTCGAAACGCGTACGAGAGGATACGCAAGATAAGCTTGACGTCGAATTCGAGGATCGTGGCGAGCATCAACTGAAGAACATTGTCCGGCCGGTGCGGGTCTATCGCGTGTCGTTCGGCAACGCTCCGCCGCGACCGCCTCTTACACTTCCCGAGAAACCCTCGGTCGCTGTCCTGGCTTTTGAGAACATGAGTCGCGACCCGGATCAGGAGTACTTCGCGGATGGAATCTCTGAAGATATTATTACCGAGTTGTCTCGCTTCTCCGACTTGTTCGTCATCGCCAGAAATTCGAGCTTTCGATACAAAGGCAAAGCGGTTGATTTACGTCAGGTGGGTCAAGAGCTCGGCGTGCGCTACGTTCTTGAGGGCAGCGTTCGTCGGGGCAATGACCGGGTTCGGATCACGGCGCAATTGATTGACGCTGCAAGTGGTGTCCATCGCTGGGCCGAGCGGTATGATCAAAAGCTACAGGATGTATTTACGATCCAGGACGACGTCGCGCGGACGATCGCCGCAATTCTGGTCGCCCATGTGAACATGGCGGAAGCCGAACGTACCTTGCTCAAGCCGCCCGCGACTTGGCAGGCCTACGATCACTACATGCGCGCGGCTGCGGCCTGGATATCCTTCCAGTCCTCCTGGCAAATGGCAGAATTGTTGCGCACGCGAGGGCATCTTGCCGATTCGCTGGCCCTCGATCCGAACTATGCACGTTGCTATGCAATGCTGGCCAGCACTCACAGGGTGGCTTGGCTCAATCCCTTGAACGATGAATATTTGAGCCCCACTATCCTTGACCTGGCCATCAACTTGGCCCGCACGGCAATTACGCACAATCCGGGCCTGCCCGAAGCCTACGCCGAGTTGGGCTATAATATCATCCGCAAGCGTGACTTCGATGCAGCAACCGCCGCCGCCGAAAGAGCGCTTGCGCTAAACCCCAACTTCGCGGACTACCGCCTTGCGCAAATATTCTACTCGGTAGGGGACCCGGCCAGAGCTATTGCCATCGCCAAGTTGCAAATGCGCCTTGATCCATTCCATCCGCATTTTGCGCCGTTGATGGCTGGCGTAGCTCACTACCACCTCAAAGAGTACAACGATGCCCAGCATTGGTTGGCTGAAGCGGTTGGACGAGCGCCCAATCACCAGTATGGCCACGCCTTTTTGGCCGCGACCTACGCCCAGCTGGGACGAATGGAAGATGCTCGTGCAGAGGCAAGCGAAGTTTTGCGCCTAAATCCAAGATACAGTATTGGCGGCACCCAGAAGCAGGTGTCCATTCTCAAACGCGCTGAAGACTTGGAGCACCTGGTTGACGGGCTACGAAAGGCCGGCCTTCCATTATAGTCGTTGGCGAATGGGTTCGGCAAGCAGCCGCCATCTAGCGTCGTGGTCGCTCTGTCGCTCGCAGGCATCAACCGAATTCTGTTGAGCAGCAGCCGGCCATTGCCAATCCGCGCCAGAATCACTCAAACCAACCAGGCGATTGAGCTCTTCGTGCAGCACATGAGGGTGGTTCTCGGCCTGTCCAACGAGAAGCGGGCCAACCGCCAGGATGTGTATTCGATCGGCCTGATGCCAACCGTCGCTTCCGACCAGTGTCGCGGCGGTCGTGGCGGTGAAGGATATTCTGCGAGCCGAAACTCCAGAGCGGAGCTGAACGCAGCGTAGACTTAGACTTCATTTCGCTGGATCGAAGGCTTACCTCGAGGGATCATCGACACTTAATCGTACCATCCGCCAGTGCCCGCCTTATTTGTTCTGCCCGTTCCTTGGACAGCTTTTCGGCCAAGCTGTGGTCCCTCAAGAGCGCCGGCCCCTTGCGCTCCCGATCGTAAACCATCCAGCCGGAGGTCCCCATTCGAACGAAGAACCTGGACTGTTGCGGAGGTAATTCGTGGTTCAATAATTCCTCCTTCATTGCCTGCTACGTGCAAGTCGCGCCAGTGTCCCAGGGAAAGACGATACTCGTGTCAGGAAAATACGCTCCGCGCTTTATTCCTGAACCGGGACACTGAAATTCCCAGCAACGAACGTACTGCACGGCCCGTGCCACTGGCCGAGTCATATTCGATAGCGCGTTCGTGGTATCCCTGCAGACGGGCATGCAAACGCCTCGTGAAATTGATCACCTCTCCCGAGTCTAGCCGGCCCATGCATCCGGTGGCTGTGTCCTGTAGGCCGGCAGAACTGGTCCGGTGCTGACCGGATCGGCCCGGAAGAGTTGCCCGATCAGCTAGCCGAAGATTGTCGCTGCGATCCTCAATCCAGAGCGGCAGCAGGTCCGAAAAGCCTCGCCCTTCGCTCCCGCGAGTCTTGGTCTATGACTTGTCTCGTCATCAAGTGCGCGTGAGATGTGAGGCCGGTCACACGTGATGATCGCGAGATGACTTAGGCGGGCGTAGCAGCTTCGGTCTTGGAGACCATGATGTCACTAGTCAGCAACGGAAGCTGGTCGGGAACAGCTACAGTATCGGTGCTCGGCATTCTCATTGTCGTCGCGCTTGTCTTTGCACTCGTTGGTTATTTGGAGTGGTCCTCAAATGCCAATCTGAGCGAATTCATCAGCCGGACCGAGGTCGTGGCGGCTGCCTCAACTCCGATCCTACCGCTCAATGGACGAACAGCTTGTGAGCACGGCAGGAAGTCGCCGGCGCTTTCCGTGCCTCTCGAATGAAGCCGTCGAAGCGACTGCGCCAATCAATCGTCAAGAAAGCACGTCTTCGAGCTTGAATACAGCGTGCCAGCAGCACGATTGCCCATCCGCGAACGACTAAAGGCCGCAGCATATTATGGAAGTATAAATTCCGATGGCCCATCAATTCTGATGACTTCTCGTTTCAGAGAGTCATCATTAATTTCGCCAGCCTTTACAAGAAGCCACACCGGCCGTCTGGGCATCCAACCGGGTCAGCGCCGCCAAGATGGGATGGAGCCGCGGAACAGGGGCTTGCCTCCTGCTGGGTGCGCGGTTCTGACGTTGACGGCGGCGCACTCGGTCGACCGCCCGACCTGACGATTTGCGGCGGGCAAAATGGGGCGGCGAGTTGACGCCATCGAATCCAGGCGGGCTTTCTGGGGACTGCGATTTGCGAAAGGCGCCGCTCGTCCCGAACATAGCGTCGGGTGATGCGGAGGAGCTTACTAAGCCATACGGGACCAGGCTCCGGATCCGTAATCGAGCATGCTCCTGCGCGCTGTTGGGCTACAAAGTGGAAGACGAAGTCCTAGCATGGGTGCGGTGGGATCGCCCTTGCCATGTTACGAGACGGGCGGGCAAATTACATGACCAACTGATCTTCAATCGCGCGGCTTGGATCCCATGAATAGGCTCTACCCGCTAGCTCTGGAGCACCGGCTTCCGAGCCTGGTTCGGTACTGTATCTCAGCGTGCATTATGGTGATGTGCGCGGTACTGCAGATCGCGCTTCAGATGGAGACCGGGGCGCCAGGATACTTCTTGCTACTCCCCGGCGTGTTTCTGTCGGGCCTGATTTTCGATCGCGGGTCCCGAATATTCGCGGCGATCATCGCGATCGCTGTGGGCGCCTACGTCACCTACGCAGGCCACCTCGGCATTGATTTCCTTGCACCGAATGCGCTCTTTGTTATCACGGCCGCCGGGACAGCCACCATTGCCGAATTCCAGCGAGCCGAGCTACGGCGGGTCATGCTGGCGGACAAGACGAAGACTGTGCTGCTGCAGGAGATGGCGCACCGGACGAAAAACAATCTTGCTATTCTCGGCACGTTGAAAACGTGCGGCAACGCGATAGCGTCCGCGCGAAGGGCCCCGTTAGCGAAACTGCCGGGCGTGCACGGCGGAAACTCAGAGGCCGACGGTCGCAAAGCTCCTTGCGCGGAAGCAGGCGCTCAGACAGCGCGGACGCTTATCGATGCCGATGACCTCCCGGGAGCCGAGTAGTTCCAGTAGTTTCTTCAATCATCCGCCAACGAAAAGCGCGCGTGAGCGACGACATCGTTACGCGCATCGGCTTCTCCCTACATGGAAGCTAGCAGTCTGTGAGTTCGACCGCCGCGAACGTCCGAGCGCGGAGGGAGCGATTGACCTTCGGACCGCGCTGAGGTTGTCCGGCAGCTCCGCGAGCTTCCGGATCAGCTTGCTGTGCGCCGAACTCGCCTCTGGACGGGGTCTCCAGTCCGCGAGGAGGCGACGGCGCCAGAGCCAGAGCGCTTCCGCGCTCATGACAGTGGCGTTCGTGCTCGGGAACTCATTCTCCATCTTGTATGCGCGCGCTAAACGGCAGAATCGTTCTCCTTGATCTCGGCCTGTGGGCTGCCACCACTGATCGTCCCGCTTGGCTAACGGAAAATTGGGTTCTTCGTTCTTGAGGGCAAAGGTCAGGTGCTCCTCAAGCGAGGCCTCGGGAGCATGGTGGGGCGTGGGTGCGCCAACCATCCTGTTCAATTATGCTGTGCGCGGTTGCGATGGTCGAAGGGTTTCGGAGTATTGGCTCGGATAACTCCTAGGCGTCGGTCCGATTGATCTACTGCTGCTTTCCGTCGCGAAACAAGCCTCAAAAGCCGGAATTATTCGCCGTTTGAGCTTGCGTCCGCGAACAACCAGAGGTTATATATTCTTATTATTGCCTATTGCTCATGTGCGAGGTGCGGGCATGAGAAAAGTACTTTTAGCGTTCGCTACGCTCTTGCTGCCGACTGCCGGCGTTTGTCAGCAAAAAATTGAGAATGGGGTTCGTGCCGAACTGAATACAGCGCCTCTCGTGCGCGTGCTGATCGTGACGCGCCCCGACCCGGAACAGGCAAACGGTGGTGCCTCTTTTGCGAGTGCCAGCAGCTACGTTTCGGATGCTCTCTCCGATTCCGCCAAGAACGTTCGTCCGATCGGATCGCTCCCGGTGGCTGCGGCGGAGATATCGGCAGCCGCGTTGCCCCGTCTGCGCGAGGATCCGAACGTCGTTCTCGTTACTCGCGACATACCCATGCCGCCCACACTGATGGATTCGGTTCCGTTCATCGGCGGCGACAAGATGCACGGCCTGGGTTACAGCGGGACCAACGAGACGGTGGCCGTCCTGGACACGGGCGCGCAAGTCGATCATCCCGCACTAGCTGGCGCCATCGTAGGCGAAGCCTGCTTCTCGACGGATCATTCCAACGTCTACAACGTGAAATCGCTTTGCCCGGGCGGGTTCGACGTCGGAACTGTTGCCGGATCGGCTGGTCAATGTCCGGCCGATGTAGTCGGATGCGATCATGGGACGCATGTGGCAGGGATTATTGCCGGCCACAACATGAAGTTCGCGGCAAAGAACTTCGGCGGCGTTGCGCCGGCGGCGAAGCTTCTATTGATACAGGTCTACTCGCTCTTCGATGATCCCAGTGTCTGTAAGGCGGCGGGCAAGTGTATCCGAAGCTTCACTTCCGACCAGCTTCGGGCATTGGAATACGTGTTCAAGCATCGGGCAGAGTTCAGTGTGGCCGCCGTCAACATGAGCCTGGGAAGCGGATACTTCGATGCCGCTTGCGACAAGAGTTCGGCCCTGACCGAGATCATCGAGCGCTTGAGGTCCAAGGGAGTTCCAACCGTCGTCTCTGCGGGCAACGAGCATTTTTTTGACGGGGTCGCAGAGCCGGCCTGCATCTCATCGGCGGTATCGGTCGCAGCTACCAAGAAGGATGGCTCGCTCGACGTCTCCTATTCGAATGTAGCCTCTATGGTCCATATAGCGGCGCCCGGCACCGACATAGTCTCAAGCGTTCCTGGGTCGGCCTATGCCACCATGAAGGGCACGTCCATGGCAGCTCCCCATGTCGCAGCAGCACTTGCATTGTTGCGTCAGGAGTTTCCCGGCGAAAGCGTCAGCCAGCTAGAAAGCCGTCTGACGAGCGGAGCGCCGATCACTGTCGACGTGCGGACCGGAACCAAACTGCCGCGCCTTGAACTCGTCCATCAGGCTGCCGCCAACTCAAGCTCCACGGGTTCGAGTCCAGCTGGATCTTCTAGTTCGATGGAGAGCACGCCGACGCCGGACACGGCTCCGTCCTCACCAGCCAGCGGAACGTTCATATTGAAGACGGCGCGACCGACAGCGGACATTGAGTGGGCACTCGACAATAACTGCGGGAACCTGAAATGTGATCTCAAGCCGATCGGAGAGGACACCTTCAAGCTAGACGTCACACCGAAGCCGAGCGTGGCGCCCCAGGATAAGGCGAAAATCATGACGATCGATACGAGCACCGTGAAGGGCCTGCTGAAGGACATCCCCTCGGTAGCGGTTTTCGATAACCGGCTATCCTCTCCCTTTACCAAGTGAGCGCAGCTAGGCATCTGCTCGGCACTCCAGCCGCCGACGTCTTCGAACTCCTTCATCGATTTGGAGCGATAAATGCGCAAATTCGTACCGGCCTTCGTCGCCGGCCTACTTTATATGACGTTGCCAAGTGAGCTCAGCGCGCAACAAAACATCAGGCCCGAGCCACTGGGTCTGCCACTGGCGGAATTTCCGCTTGCGAGCTCCGTCATCGATGGGCACGTTGCCGCCAACGATACTGCTGCATTGCGTGCGCATGCTTGGAAACTGTGGGCCGGCCTCACAGCAAGATCCACGCAATCATATCGAGGGCAACCGCTTCCCATTTGGGAAACATGGTTATCGGAAGAGGAGGCGTTCTCAACCTTAGCCGCTCCTGCAGCAGCCGGAGAGGAGCGGATTTTGCGGCCGTTTTCACCGCTCCGCCAGCTTCGTCATGAGTTCCTCAGCGCACCGCAAGGACTGTCGTTGCAACTGGCAACCGATGCCGACAGAACCAGGTTGCTCGCCTTCGTGAAGCTGAGCCCGGATGCTGCCGGATTCGTCGCGGCCCAACATCCGATGCCGGACAATTCCGGCACCGTCCGATACAACAGAAGAGCCGATTTGTTGAAGCTAAACACCTATTTCGACAAGGTTGATGCAAAGATTGCCGATCGCAAGGTCCTGGACTTTCCCGCAGCGGCAGTCGATCTGAAGATCGTTTTCCTTCCCGTAAAGGCGAAAGGTTTGACGGCCATTCCCATTTGGGATGGGCCTGGTAGCAGTTCGAATCCCAACAATCCGACTGTGGACACGTGGACCAAGTGTGTCGCTGTCGACCCCACGAACAACCGTTCCGGGCAGACAAAGATTGATTGCAACGGCAGGCAAATCGACGCGCAAGTCGTTGGGCTCGATCGCTTCTATGCGATTGAATTGGACTCCGCTCGGGCAGCGGTAGTTTCGGCCTCTTTGGGGCTCAGCGGGCCCGCGGCCCTCGAAGCCGGAGATTATCAGGTCGCCGTCGCGATGCACGTGACTACAAAGGAAATCGCCAATTGGACCTGGCAGACATTCTGGTGGCAGGACGGAAAGAACCCGCCGGACAAATTTCCAGGTTCGGTCGATGACATGCCTGACAGCAACACTGTGGTCGGTCCTTGGCGCAACTATGCCATGTGCATTGCGGATTCGATCGTTGTTCCGGCAAACGATCGCAACGGAAAACCGATCGTCTGCTTTAACCCCTACCTGGAGCCGGGGCTGAGCGAAGGCACATCTTCTAACTGCATGTCCTGCCATGCGCGCGCGACGGTCCCGGGCGTCCCATATCCGTTGACGTATCGTCCCAACGGATGGATCGATCCGGCCGATCAGCTATTTGCGCGCCAAACGAAGACCGATTTCGTCTGGGCGGTTCAGAACTCGGCGCGTTGAGTATCTGCTTCCCTAAAGGACCGAGATTGCAGCCTAGAAGCCGCTGAATTTGTTTCCGATGACGCGCTCCAGCGTCAATTGCAATTGCGTCGCGGCGATGTTGGTGTTCTCCGAAGGCGGAAGGGCCGGGACTGGGGCGCGAGTGACACGTACCCCCTTCGGGTCCGACTCGATCGCCTGGATCCTCCCCTGGTTCTCTGCGATCGTATTCTCGCCTGTCGTCCGCTCGCGTTGCTTCCTCTCCAGTTCGGCCCCTCCGGTTGTCGCAAACTGATTCTTGAGGCCCTGCAGCTCTGAGAATTCGCTCCGAGCCTTCTCCGCCAGCGGAGCGGCTAGGTCGTTCGGCACCTCCAGGTTATTGGGTGCCGCCAGCCCGCTGGGTAATGCAACACCGAGACTGGTGATCGCTGCTTCCTTGCCTTTTATCTGTGCCTGAAGCTGCGCGAGCCGGCGGCCGTCCCCCGTATCGAGATAGGCATCCGCCTGCGCGATCGCCTGTCGGGCGTTCTCATTTTCTCTTCTGTACTGTTCGACCTTCTTCACCTGGTCGGGCGTTTTCACCTTTGAGACTGTTGTAGTGCCGCTACCTCCGGACGATTTCTTGGCTAGCACGACGTCGACACTGTTGTCTTCCTCCCGCGACACGCCGACAGACGGGTTAATCGTTATCGGCCGCGGCGCGATCGTGAACGTTGGATTAATGCCGGCCGTCGCGAGCACGACAAATTGGAAGGTATGGCCGATACTGGTGAGGCGGTCCGGATGGCTTGCAATGAAGCCATCCGAGATGCTCGTATCGAGCGCCTCGTTCAGCCATTGACCAAAGCCGATGTTGCCGCGCAGAAAAGGATGAGTTCCTGTTGCATAAGTCTCGGCGCAAGGGGCAGCACGAAGATCGATATCCGAGACGTTCAGGCTGAATTTGAGGACCGCGGTGCGGTTTGCTGTGCCCTTGACATCGGCACCGGCCGAGATGAGGACGGAAGAGGCACCCCTATCGAAGGGAAGCGGAATTTTGTTGGCATCTGCCGCGAGTGTGCCGGTCTCGTTGCCTTTAAGTGTAATTGTGTAAGCAGCTTGCCAGTCGATCAGGAATCGGCGATCGGGCCTGTGAAGAAGCTGTTCCCGGATGGCGTCGGCGAGTTCGCAGTGTATTGCGCCGATCAATTGCTCCCGAGGAAGTACCTGCTGGCTAGTCAACTCAGGCAGTTGAGTTCCGCAGCCCGCAAGTGAAAATGCTACCAAGAGCGAAAAGGGTTTATCGCAATGCATGTATCAGCCCCCAAATATTTCAATAAGCTAAACGTTGAGTTGCATCAGGTAAAGAACTTGCTTGGCACTCTTGATAACGTCGCGGGCGTTATCCAACGAGTTCGCGGCCTCTGCAGTCAATCGGAGCGGAGAAGGGAGGTTGAGCGATCAGGTGTCAGATCCGCGAGAGGTGACGGTGCCGCCACTCGCTGTTCTGGTTTCCAAGGGCAAACTTACGCAACTGCAGATCATCCAATCTCACCAGGACACGAGTGGCCGTACGAAATGGCGCTTATGCATGCGGTGCCATAGCTCACGACCGCCATTGCCCAGCGGCGGTCGCAACTGTTCGCCGGATTGCGGCGGGTTGCCGCGCGAGATTGCAGAAAAAATGCAACTTCCTTACAGATTGGCGAAATCAATGCTCCGTGGCTAGCTACTTTGTTTTGTGTGTCCCGCATGTGATCAGATACATTTAAACGGGGTGCGGACATTCTTCGCGGCCCGATACGACGCTCAGGTATCTACGCGTGAAGTTACGCCTCCGAAGACGAAAGTGCCGTCGGCCGGCCTTCTGTGTTTTAGTCTAGGAAAACCGACGAAGCTATCCGGTCTTTCGCTTGACGATCTTCGCAAGCGCTTCGTCAATTCTGCTTCGCCAATTTGGGCCGCCGGCCTTGAAATGATCCAGGACAACCGGGCTGAGCCGCAGCGAAACCTGCTTCTTGGTCGGCGCCTCATTGGTGCCGCGCCCCTTGCGCATTGTTGGAGACGACCTCGTCGAAGGCTTTTGCCTTTGCGAAGTCGTTCTTAGTCCATTCCGGGTTGTCACGTACGGCGCAGCCGTGCCGTAATGCTGCGCCATATCGCTGTAGCTGCGATTGACCATAGGGTCTTAGAGGCAGGGCCCTGCGCGCCATCAAGTCGGTACGGTGCGCACCATCATCCCGGAATCGGCAATTAAAGTCCTCCTTCAATGCGGTGGCGCGGCTGGCCGCAAGTCCGAGGCCTACGAAGCTACCGGCGTTGGAGTCCCTGCGGTATCGTGGAGGCGCGCATCGACACCTGGAGCCGTCCATTAGTCTAGCGTGAACTCGGCAAACTCGTTGCGGGCAGCTTTAGAACGTCGTCTGCGGATTCCTATGGCGGCATCCGGTTCAGGAAGGCGCCTAGCACCTGGTGACGGGCGCCTGCGTGGCGGTCGATTCGAGTGGGCCGACATCGGGAAGAATATCAGCGGCGCCGCGCGCGGGCACTGGCGTACCATCGGGTGTGAAGTCAATGTCCTTAGAATGCCAATAAGCATGTTGGTTGTGATCTGAATAACCGATGTTCTGGCCGACCGTCGGGCTGGTGACCGCATCGCGCGTATAGCCATACTCCTTGGTCTTGATGTCGTCAGCCCAAGTCGCGGCATGGACGAAAGTGTGTACATCTTCGCCGTCTTGTCGTCGGCGGCGGTCCACTTCACGTAATCCTTGTTGAGCTTCAACAAGGCGCCGGCCTTGTCGCGGACAGGATCGGAGAGGCGCTTGTACGCCAAGTAAGCGATCTGCATCAACCATGAGGACGCCGCTTCAACCTGTAAGAGAGCCGCCGATCCTGGTAGGACCGGCGGCCAAGTCAAGGGAGGAAACGCCCGTGAGGGCAGCGGTAGCGAGACTACCGCAAGGCACCGCCAATCTCTTGGCGGATTTCGAGTAAACATTTTTGCGGTTGGGCCAGAGAGTGATCCGCCTATTTACCCAATGCAGGTGCTGCGAGGAGGGCTACGCGTTGCGGGCTTCAGGTAGTTCAATCCAGACTGCACTAAAAGAAAAAATTGAGTACGCAGCGTACAAAGTGAGCTCTTTCGCGCATTTGTTACATCTTGCTCAGGTCAGTGCTGTCTCGCACCACGTTGCGGCGGGCTGTATTCTGCCGCAGCTTGTCATTTCCTTTTGCGGAAAAGAGTCCGTTGCAGATACATACGGTGAGTTTCCGGTGGCGGCGGTTTTCCGGCAGCTCTGCAACGTTCCAGCTCTGACCTGCCCCTGAGTATTTCCTCCAGATGGAGTTAGAGTCCGGCCTGAGCAAGGACGGACAGATGAAGCGAGCAAGGTTCACGGAAGAGCAGATTATCGCAGTGTTGAAGGAGCATGAGGCTGGAGCGACGATAGCTGATCTGGCTCGCAAACACGGGGTCTCGGAGGCGACGATTCACAATTGGAAGGCCAAGTTCGGCGGCATGGAAGCTTCCGAAGCCAAGCGGCTGAAGTCGCTGGAGGAGGAGAACGCGAAGCTGAAGAAGCTGCTGGCCGAGCAAATGCTCGATGCGGCGGCACTGCGCGAGCTTCTGTCAAAAAAATGGTAGGGCCCGCCGCCAAGCGCGCCGCTGTGGCGCACAGAAGGCCGTGATGGGCCTGTCGGAGCGACGGGCCTGCATGATCGTCGGCGCGGATCGGAGGATGATCCGCTACCGATCTCGCCGCGCTGCGGATACGGAGCTTCGTGCCCGGCTGCGCGACCTCGCCCACGAGCGCCGACGGTTCGGCTACCGTCGGCTGTTCATTCTGCTGCGACGAGAGGGCGAGCCATCAGGGCTCAACCGCATTCACCGGATCTATCGGGAAGAAGGACTGACGGTCCGCAAGCGGCGGGCTCGCCGCAAGGCCATGGGGTGCCGGGCGCCGATCCCGGTGGAAGCGACGCCGAATGCGCGCTGGTCGCTGGACTTCGTCCACGACCAGTTCGCCAACGGGCGTCGCTTCCGCATCCTCAACATCGTCGACGATGTCACCAAGGAATGTCTGGGCGCCATTCCTGACACATCGATCTCGGGCCGGCGTGTGGCGCGGGAACTGACGACGGTTGTCGCGCGGCGCGGCAAATCCGGCCTGATCGTCTCCGACAACGGCACCGAACTCACCTGTAACGCCATGCTGGCCTGGTGCAAGGAAACCGGCGTCGACTGGCACTTCATCGCACCGGGCAAACCAATGCAGAACGGCTTCGTCGAGAGCTTTAACGGCCGGATGCGCGACGAACTCCTGAATGAGACGCTGTTCTTCGGTCTCGACGATGCCAGGGCCAAACTCGCGGCATGGGTCGCCGACTACAATGGCGAACGCCCCCATCCCTCGCTACAATACCTCACGCCCGCGGCCTACGCCGCCTCTCTCACCGCAACGGACGCTCGGCTGCGCAACCCCGACCAGCTCCGCCGATCGCCCGTTGCTTCCACCGCGCCGCAAGGCGTACAACCCCCCGAGACTCTAACTGCCGCTGGATGAAAATTCAGGGGCAGGTCACATGGCGTGCTTTTGACGAGCGAGCCGCGCGAGCAGTAGTGTTGACCTACAATCACGCCTTGGCTTCCGACGTTCGGCGCTTGCTGGCCCTCATGAATGTCCCCTCCAGTCCAGAAGACGGAGGAATAGCGGTCAGGACCGTCATGTCGTTTGTCACTTCATGGTTGGCTCGCCTGGGATTACTCGACGAAACCAGCGATTGGCTGGAATCGGTATACGAGACGCAATGTGGGGATGCTTTGGACATGATCCGTTGCGGTGCATTGAGGAGCGACATCGAAGCGATTAAGCAGGAAGATCCTGCAAATTTTGCATTCGATTATGTCGTGGCAGATGAGGCCCAGGATTGGCCCTTACCTGAACTCGAGTTGCTTAAGGCACTTTACGGGCCAGAACGCCTATGTCTTGCCGATGGTGTCGACCAGCTCGTAAGAGGCGGCGCTTCCAACTGGGAAGTAGGTGTGCCGGAAACCCGACGGATGACTGTTCCGTTGAAGCATTGTCTGCGCATGAAGGCGAATTTGACTGTATTTGCCAACGCTCTTGCGGAGCAGGTAGGTGTTAACTGGAGAGTAGAGCCAAACCGCCTAACAGGCGGCGGGCGGATTATTTTGGTTGCAGGTTCAATACGGCGACGCCGAGCCCTTGTCGAAGAATTGCTCCAAGATGCGCGTCAGGCAGGCAACGAAGCAATAGATCTCTTGTTTTGTGTTCCTCCAACGGACGTTGCTCGTGACAATGAAGGTCAACGGTTTAGTCAACTCGCAATGACCTTGCAGGAATGGAGTTACGAGACCTGGGACGGAACTGGCGATCGCTGCCGCCGCGATTTTCCTCGCGGCGGCAGCGTTCTCCGCGTTGTGCAGTATGCGTCGTGCAGGGGATTAGAAGGCTGGACCGTTGTTCTCGAGGGATTCGACACGTTCTGGCAATCGGCACGAGACCATGCATGGCGAATCGAAGACGCTGAATGCAATGAAAGGCATCTTGAAAAGTCGAAGGCGGCTTGGCGGCAATGCCTGATCCCTCCATCGCGAGCGATAGATACCCTCATCATTTCCATAGAGGACCCTCAAAGTGAGGCGTCGAAAGAATTGCTCAAAATCCCGACGCCGTGGAGGTGATCGAAGCTGCGCTATAGTCGCCGAGTCGCTAGCGTACTGCTGAGTGTACACCAACGCATTCAAATTCGCAGTAGGGCACCAAAGGTCGCGGTGCTTCACCAATGGTAGGCAGAACCGGACTCTCTACGAGGCTGGCGCCTTCGTGCAGATTCATAGAAATATTATCCACCGGCACGGAAGGTGGTCGCCGCGAGCTTGCGCACCTCACGAAGTGGATCTTGAGCAGTGTTAAGGACGCTACTGCGGCGGCGGCCCGTGTTCGGAGAACAGAGTAATTCGAATGGCTGAATTTTCTCGATTTGCTTAGTCTTCATTGAATCAATGGGCGCAGGTTAGGACGAACTCGCGGGGGCGTCGTTGTCGTGGTTACAGTGGTCTCGGGCCCTGCCGAGTCGGTTGGCCCTCCGGGTGCAGCGGATCTCCGCACCGTCGATGTCGTTGTCACTACAGTTTGCTTCCCCGCTCCGCGGCCATATTGGGGTGCAAATTCGTCGGCGTAGGCGATGCAATAGACGACAGGATCAGAGAGCCGAAGCTGTTTGAATGCGTTTTCCCTTGTGCGGGCATCTTGAACGCAAAGGTTATAGCGCGCCCGCCACGCAGCAGGCCGCTCAAATGGCGCATTTAGATCTCCGTCGACGCGCGTAACGCCAGCGATACCTCCCTTCGGTACGTCCGGCTGCGGAAAAGCGAGGCTAATAGTCAGTTTGTGGACGTCTAGGCGCGAAGCGCCAACATCGGCCGTCGCTGACACAAGCCGGAACTGGTTCGGCACGGGATCGAGTTTGACGGAAGCATTGGTGTCACCACCGACGCTTGTCGTAAAAGTCAGCGTATCTACAAAATTGTCCTTAGCTCCCCCTTGCAGGTCAATATCGATGAATGTCTCAACAACCCGGCCCACTCCAATTGATCCGGTGAGGGGATCAAATCCGATCGATCCGGTCAGCGGATAGAAGGCGTTCGCTGGCCGCGGACCCGGCCAATTCTCGCAAAGCGACGAGTTGGTAATCAATTCGTCCCAGCTGTCCTCGGTGCCGAATACGCGCGAACCAATGCGAGTCAGATCGAGGGCCGTAGTTCCGCCAACTTCGAGCGTATTCGTTAAACCGGGAAGCTTGAAACCCGCGCCCGCGCTCGCCTTGTTGTTCTCTGTGATGTTGAAGTCAAACGAATAAACCATAGCAACTTTCGTCAATCTGAGAAGCTGTTTTTCGTTCTCAGTCAAAAGGATTGCATTCTTTTTTGCCTTAGCCTTTGTCGCTTCGATCTGGGATCTGATCTCCATCGCGGTGGATCGGTCATCGATCATTCCACGACGGATCAAATGAACAAGAATCGCAGACCTTACCTCACAACGAGCGTAGCGAACGATTTGCTCGGTGCGGAATGGGCTAACGTCGTCAGGAATCGGATAAAGAGAACAGCCCCCGAGCCCGGCCGCAAAAATATAACTGACCCAATTGAACTTGCGCATATTGCCCGCCCACTCGAACAGCCATCCTCGCGCAGTTCGCTTCAAACCAAGATTATTGTGACCAACGATCTTCGCGCCAGCCACCGGCCAATACACGACGCAAACTGGTGCATGTCGCACAGCGTTGGGTGTATAAGCAATCCTAACAAATCAAGCGAAATCTGCCCTGCAGTTGGCCTTTCCTATTGTTGTTGTCGTTCAATCACCGACGGTATGAGTACTGAATGCTGCCGGTCCGCAAATCTGAGCATTCTTCCAGCCAGTGAAAAGCGTGTGGGACCTCGTGACTTGCATAGAGACTCTGCGGCCATTGCTGATCGCCGAGGAAACGAAAGAATGTCTTCTAGCGTATTCCGCGTAACATCAAGCTGTGGGCTGAATCGTCACCTGTTGAGCGAGCTCGGAGGGCGATCTTTGCGCGAGCTGGAGGCGGTTGGCATTGACGGTGACATTTCTGATAACAATCCGCGCTGGCACGCCGTTACCGTGACTGTGCGCCGGAGTTGATGCCGCCCTGGTTGTTGAAGGTACCAGTATTGTTGATCTGGTTTCCTTGGACGTTGGTCTGAGTCCCTTGAACATTGTTCTGAGTCCCGATTGTGCTTTTCGTCGTCGTGCAATTAGAATTGATGGTGACGTTCCCGCCCACTCCGGCGATCGCCGGGCTGCAGGCCTCATCCGTTCTCTGAGTGACGTTACCTACATTCACGGTGTTGTTCTGTAGATCCATGGTGAAATTCGGGAATTGCTGCTGGGCGATTTTGCTAAGGAGTTCAGCAGCAACCCGGCGCTGTTCTTTGTCGGGGAGCAACTGCTGAAGCTCGGCCACGGCGCGGGCGGCGCGCAAGGCCAGTGCTCTCGTTTGCTGCTCCTGCGCCTTTTGCTGCTCCTCAGCTGACTCGGGGGAGGCCGGCGCGGACGCAGGTACCTCGGCAGACACAATCATCCTCGGCCGGCCTGGGTAGAGAGCGGCGTAGGTGCTTCGATCGGTCTGCGACGGCTCGTAGTTCTCCTTGATCTCGCAAACTTGCCCTGATTGCACAAACATCCAGGCTGGGAACGCGTAGTTCATGATCGAAGCGGGATCGAATTGAGTAGCTTGTATCCCAGGAGTTGGCGCGAGCCGTCCAAGGTTGAACCTTGTCATCTGCTCTCCCCAGCCATAGTGGCTCTGATAATACGGGAGTACTTTGGGCCAATCGAACTGACAGCGCGCCAGCGGGCTCTGGTGTTCGTGCTCCAATGCGACCGCGTGGCCCAGCTCGTGAAGAACCAAACGCCTAAGCTCGCGCTGATCGAGCTGATTCAGATCAGTATTGGCGGCGTAGCCGATATTGATCGTAGGACCAGATTCGGCCGTATTGGCGTCGGTTCCGACGTAAGACCAATTTCCCTTATCCCAATTCCCGCCACTCCGCTGATAGCCGAAGGCAATTCGGAGCGCCCGATCTGCTGGGCCCAGGCAATTGCGGTAGGCGGGCGCCTCCCCGAAGTCGATCCCTAAGCCCCCTTGATCGAGCCAGGTTCGCGCGGTCGAAACGAAAAAGCCTCGCAGATCCTGGCCCCCATTCAAAAAACAGGCCGGCAACGTCGTCCCCGTTCGCCAGACTTTGAAGCGATTTACCACGGACTCAACCTGTGGCGGCGCGCCAGGGATCAGCGTTCGAAGTTGTGGCGCGACAGCATCAGGTGAATAATCCTCCGCGGGCGCGCTTGGCGCTGCTGGATCCGGCGGGATCGAGTGAGCGTGCACGAAGGCGAACGACCAGGCTACGAGCGCCGCCGAAACTGAACCTACGAGCGAAATACGCATAAAAGCTCTCCCGACAGTTTTGAATGACGGACAACCTAAGATTCCAAATAATCCAGGCATCAACTTAACGGTTAAGTAGATATTCATAAAGTGCGTTGAGATGGCCGCGAGTGCCGGCTAAAACCGACATCAAATTACTTCGAGAGCACTGGCAATCCCGTCGTATACTCGAATAGCGCGTCCGGCGTTCTCGGCGCTCGAACGTGCGAAGTTCACCGTGATCCTTGGGTGGGCTTCATTCCTTTATGGTTCAGAACCACCCAATTCGTGACGCGCAACAGAGACGGATGTCGAACCCACAACAGCCTCAAGGACTACATCCGCGGTCGCCTTTATCATTGCGTCGCAATATACGGTTCTCGTTGAGGAAAGACTTTTTGTCTCGAAGTACTTATTTGAAGGCGCGCCTCCGCCGCAAATAGGAAAATAGGAGCAAGAGGTTCGACAGGCTTCGACCCCGTCTCTAATCTCCTGCAAGGTCCGCTTAAACGCGGGTGAACGACGCATTGATGCAATCGAGTCATATAGCACATTGCCGTATCTAAAGTTTGCATGCTCCTTCGATTCTGTTCCCATGAGTTCGGGAGAAAAGGTCGAAAGATTGCCTTGCCAATCAATCGTAACTATCGCGAAAGGGGATGTTTGCTGATTTGTTGATTGCTCGCGTGCATTATTGAAAAGGAGGCGAAACGGCGCGTCGATCTCGCGAACCCAATGAGGTTGCCCCGACGCTTGAACGAGCGAAACATACTCTCGGAAGAAATCGCGAAACTGCGCTGGGGCAGAACCTGCCTTGATTAGTTCAGACTTATGAATGCCCTCGGATTCTTCGATATTGAAGCAGACGTGAGATATTCGCTCTGCGCAAAAAAAGTCGAAGATCTCGCGCGCATACCGCATAGATTCACGTGTCAGCACGCATATGACGTGGAAGGGTACGCTGAATTGTCGTAGCAGCCGTATTCCCCGAATGGTCTGCGCATGCGTTCCTGCGCCTGACCTTGTTGTGCGTTCACGATCGTGAAGGACGGCTGGTCCATCAATACTCACACCGATTTTAGCGTTCGTCTCGAGGAAATACCTGCACCAAGCCTCCGAGATTAGCGTGCCGTTCGTTTGGAAGGCGAACTCGGGATTGCATGAAGACGGTAGCAGTCGCCTGATGAGAGCCACCGCAGAAAGGTAATAATCGATGGGCACAGAAAGTGGTTCGCCGGCGTGCCAGCAAACACCGATTCTGTCGCCAATAAGATCCGCTTCCACTAAGCGCTCGATTGCCGAACTGACGACATCCAACCTCATTCTGTGACGAAGGGATCGGTCGGATAGATAGCAGTACTTACAATCAATGTTGCAGAAAGGAGTAGATTGAAGAATTAGCAGTGAGACGACAGGCTTTTCTTGGGTTAAGGTGTTCAAACCTTCCCCCAAGAGCCACTGTCCTTGCTCCATTTCGACCAGGTTTGGAGCCAATCAGCTACCCTAAGATCATCGGCGGGGCCATTAGTCCACTCCCCGCGCTTGTCAACGATCACAGGCCTGATTTCTCCGCTCGAAAGCGCTCGTGATAAGATCTGGAGCTTAGTCTCGAATTCGTTCGTTGAAGCCAGCTCGTTTCGAGCCTCAGAAGATGCGATTACACCAAAAACGCCACCAAAAATTACAGCCCCTGCGATCGGTCCGAGCTTGCGAACCTTATCAGACATATCGCTTCTCCATCGAATTCATTACTATAAAAATCAATTCCCTTCAATCAAACTCCACGTCTGGTTGAATTGCAAGGAAAATGTACGTATTATGGTTCCACTCTTTGGTGGTCATTTTTGAGAGTAGGTTGCGCAAATTTCGTCGAACGTTTTTGCAGTTGCGAGAGAAGTTCCCCTGCGCGCTCCTCGTTCTGCTCGGAAGCGATCTACATCGCTCGTTGACAACTTGACGGGCGCTTTGAGGGGGAGCCGAAGGAGGAAAATGATCGCCGCGTCCGTCGTGATGTCGTAAGCTCCTGACGACTGCTCGAGATGAAATAGAGCGTCGAGAGCGTTTTCAAGCTTGGCTGGCCTTTGCTTGTCTGCGTACGTGGCGATCTGAGCGGCCTCACCAAGAAACTCCCGATAGCTTTGCCAGGGCCCGTCGCTCAGGTTAAGTTTACTGACGGCATTCTCAAAGCTCTTGGAGTTGGCTTCTCCAGCCTTTGTGTCTTGCGCTTCGAGAGCAACGAGAGCACTCCAAAAATTGACAATTGATCCGTCAATTGAAGTATCACCTAAAGCGCCTTCGAATAACCGCCCTGCTTCTGCAAACGCGCTCGCCGCACCGGCAAGATCTCCGTTCCGGTATCTAATTCTTCCGCGTATATCATAAATCCGGCCAAGGCGCAGAGAGTAGGCGCGCGATTGCTTGTAAGCGGGTTCGAAGAAGTCCTGGGCTTCTTGGAGGTGATTGAATGCTGCAGCGTCATCCCCGGACAAATAGTCGAGTATTCCAGCAAATAGTGGGAGAAATCCGCGAAACGGATCGTTCGACGGGAGTTGGGCGATCCGATTGATCGTATGTTGCAGAACCAATTTAGCGTCGCCCCACCGCCCTAGTTCTCGTAACACGACTGCTAGGTTCAATTCCGAAGTGATCGCGTCTCTTTCATTGCTGTTCGAGGATTTGTAGCTGGCAAGAGCGGCACACAAGGATTCTTGTGCTTCACTGAAATTCCCGGATCGAATGGCTGGTCCCGCGGAATCGTTCAAAATTGACGCATATTGAACTTGCGCAAGCGAGCCATCTCGAACAGCTGACCTCGCCAATTGCTTCGCCATTCTGAAGCGATCGATGGCCGTATCCAATTTTCCAATGTCTTGATAGGCTTCTCCCAGCGCGGAGTAAATGTTGGCCAAATCTGCGGGTGTGAGCTTCTGTTGCTTGTCGTCTGTCTTTAGTGCTGCCTCAAGCATCGCTATCGCACTGGAAGTCTTGCTCAATTCGATGAGAACGCTTGCATTCCTCCTGAGGATTTCGCCGCTCGGCGGTAGAGTTCGTATAGCCTCATCGTAGACAGTGGCCGCCCCCGACAAATTTCCTTGAGCTTCCAGCAATTCTCCAAGCCGAACTACGTATGACAAAGCCGTCATCGTTTTTCCCTTGCTTGCAAGCCCATCGATAATGGTCTTCTGAGCACCAGCCTTACCGACTGCCGCCTCGCGAACAGTTCCGAAGCCGATGTCGTTCTCAATGGCGTCTAATTCGCCCAGATATTTCCGTGCTGCGGTTGCGAATGCAGCATAAAGTTCGTCCGGATCATCCAATTTTCGTCGAAGAGCATTCGCCTGAGTGAGCGCATCAACGTCACCGGCCATTCCGCGCTGTCGAAGCTCACTTTCAGTTTTTCTGTAGTTATCGACGAATTCTGTGAATGAGATAAGGACACAGTTTTGCTTTATGTTTACCGGTCCATCGACTGCAGCGATAGCCTGACTGCATGGTCCATAGGTGCGTTGATTGATAGTTTGTGCATCATAAGCAGCCAGGCTCTCGCAAGTGAGAGAGGCCAAAACGAACAATCCAGAAAAAACGACCCTCACCGTCGGCTCAAGTATCACCGCTGCTGCTGCAAACTTCGAGTGCCTGCGCAACTCTTGCTCCGGACCGGGGCGTCCTGGCCGGCATACACGTTAGCACGGATTGAGCACTGAAGAATAGCGTTTGTTGAGCCGGAAAGCCCGGCCCTCCTTGATTCGCGGAGGGCACTCATCTGCAGCCGCGAGGTGGCCCGGCGTTCCGCCCCCTGTTTTTCAGGTGGTCCGGCCTGCTGCGGCCGGTTAACAGACGATCGCCCTACTTGTTGCGGGTCAGTCATTGGGTCCGGTCGAATGCAATACTTCGAGCCTGGTCCTCGGTTGCGCCCGAGTCAAGGAGACCGAAGCCGCCGATGACAAAGTCCAGTGCGCCCTTGAGCGCACGAAGATGACCGAAGGCCGCAAATCCCGGCGTCGCAATCCAGCTTCCGTGAGAGCGTGAACACGACCTGGGCCGAGCTCGCCGACTAACCTTTCTATCGCCGCCAGATCGGCAGGATAGACGGCGAACTCAGTCAGCGTGCCGTCATTGAATTCCTCCGCGACCTCGTAGGCGCGGTCTTGCCAGTGACATTCTGGGACGTCATCTCGATGGAGCTCCAAGAGCAAATCGTAAATCGCTTTATCCGGCTCCGGGCCGGCTGCGTAAGGCGTGCGTATTCCCCGTCGCCCGTCCGAGTCGCGCGTCGCGATGAAGCGTTCGCGGACTGTCTGGACGAGGCGATCAGGTCCTGCAGACGCCAACCGTCCACAGTTGTTTCGGTCTCTAGCGGAGGTTCTGACGCCGGCATGGGTTCGGCCGGTGAGGGCTCCTCGTCCCGCTCGATGATCGGCTCGCCACATTCGCTCCAATAACGATTTGGGGGACTAAAAAAGAGCGCAGCGGAATTTGCGGCTCGCAGTCTTAAGATCCTGACCGGCCGCCACATTGTTCGCTTTCTCTGCGCCGCCGATACGGCAGAAGGGCTCGGCCGGACGTTCGCGCCGCATGGGGGCACCGCGATGACTTTGAGCGCACGGCGTATCTTGGCAGTGCCACGAGCGTCTCCGCGCAGCTCAAATGGCTCCGTGTCGGGCAGTGCGACTCTCGTCAGATGGTGCCACTTGCGTGCGCATCGCATGATCTGAATGGACGCCGCGATCGAGCCTGTTTGACGCTCTACTTCCTCTTTGTTGGAGCATGGTATTCCGGCGTGGTCCGCGCACTATCTTTGTTCTCAGCCGTAATCCGGTAGGAAACACGCTGCGCCTCGTAAGCAAAATCTACCGCCCCCTTGGGGGTAGAGCTCACCGCAAGTCGCAAGTCACTGCCCCAGATCGCCCCGCTCGGTCATGGGGCGGATCTCGCAAATAGATGGAATGAGTCAGTTGTTAAACTGAAGCGGGAGTTGCAGCGTTTAGATTTCGCGTCGCTCTCTCGATCAATGAAGTGAGAAGATTAGGCCCGATGTGACAAGCTGATGAAGCGCGTGCGCATTGAGCAACTCGAAGCGGCGAACAAACGCTTGCGTACCCGCAAGAGTAGTATTATATTTATTGAACATCTCTAGATAGATATGAAAAGTGGAAAAGTGGCCTGTCTTATCGGTTAGTCAGCACGGACCGCCAACTGGTTCCGTTCGTCATTATCGTGCGGCTGAGGCCATGTGGATCGCTTGAGCGGCGTGCGCCAATCATCGTTTCAAGGATTTTCCTAAGGCTTGGCCCGGCGACAAAACGAACGTTGCTCGAGATCGGAAAGAAAGCTGGCTTCGTTTCATGGACTGGACATGGATTGCCTCTATGATTTGCGATGTCAGGGGCGCGGCTGATCATGCTGCAAATCGATCTGGCGGCGTGTCCGTGAGTGCCCCTACTCGGGCCGGAGCCGCACAGGATATGTCCGCATTGAGAGGGAGTCAGATCACAAGATGATCGTGGTTCGTGTCCGAATT
The DNA here is from genome assembly GCF_054059095.1 of Bradyrhizobium sp. USDA 4510. Classification (NCBI taxonomy): domain Bacteria; kingdom Pseudomonadati; phylum Pseudomonadota; class Alphaproteobacteria; order Hyphomicrobiales; family Nitrobacteraceae; genus Bradyrhizobium; species Bradyrhizobium sp. USDA 4510. The sequence continues at coordinate 716,789 of NZ_JBSSBT010000001.1, forward strand.
TACGGCTTGCATCATTGCACGGCGTGAATCACGTCGCGGGCAAATGGGGAGCCCCATCATGGCCTCGTTGCGTCCGTCGCCAATCTGATCATCATGAATCGCGGAGCTTTTAGGCATCCATAGAGAGAGAGGCGCCGTCATGAGTAATACGATGACCGTTGATAACGTCATTCCGAGAGCAGACATCGTCAGGCAGGCGGTCCGGCTTGGTGCCGAAATCAAGAATATCACACTTTCGGACGATTTGTCCGATGAGGTCATCGCAGCCATTAACCGGCTGCTGCTCGAGCATAAGGTCATCTTCTTCCGTGATCAGGGACATCTCGATGATGCCCAGCAGCAGCGGTTTGCGATGCGACTCGGCTCGCTGATACTACACCCCACAGTGATTGAGACAAAGGGGAGCTTGAGGATCCGGGGAACGTTAGATCGCGTCTGCCGTCGCGTCGATCAGATGAACATGGACGATGGCTTCGGTGCCGTCCGCCCAAAGATCTCGGTGCTCCGCGGCGCGGCAATCCCGCCTTACGGCGGTGACATCGCCTGGTCGAGCACGGCGGCTGCATATCTTGACCTCCCAGAATCGCTGCGGATGCTTGCTGAAAACCTTTGGGCCGTGCGCTGCGCCGCATTCGATAACACTGTGACAGAGAGCGCCATAGAAAATGACAAGAACCGCTTCGATGATGTATTCACCGGAACCATCCACGAAACGACGCATCCAGTCGTTCGCGTTCACCCCGAGACCGGCGAGCGCATGCTCGCGCTCGGTCGTTCCGTGCAGAACTTTATAGGCCTCCAGAGGTATCCCAGCCAAAAGCTGTTCGAGCTGTTTCAATCCTATCTCACAGCACCGGAAAATACCTTGTGCTGGAACTGGAAATCAGGCGACGTCGCAATCTGGGACAATCGCGCGACTGAGCTCTATGGCATCAATAAAGCCGGCGGTTCTCATCGGGTGACGGGCCGGCTTGCGATTGACGGCGACGTGTCGCGCAAAAGGCCAAGGACGGCTGAGGCTGCCTGATCGGGTCTGCTTGTCGAGTTTGAAAAAGTGCAGGCGGTTCAAGTCTAAGTGATGGTTGGCGCGTGCGGGGTCGTCCAATGTCGAGCGGGAGCCGCGTCTTCGGGTCTGTTGCAATTCCCGCCAGGACGGTGTGCCCACAGTCTGCTTCTTCTCTTGTCCATACGAATTGCTGAGAAAGCGCAGCAGACGGCGCCAATTCGTGCGTGAGAGCCCGCACGATGCGAGTCGGTGATTGGACCGCTTCGTGGCTTCTTTAGCTACAAGAAACTTCCACGAAATCGTGCAATGGCTACATCGCGCAAAGTACGAATCGATGACCCCGGCGTTCGCGTTCACTGGATGGTCTCGAGGAGGTGAATTACCAACTCAATTGGCCGTATCGACGTCCATGAAGACGTGGCGATGCTGGTTCAGACGCTTCAGCGGTCTGATCGGAAACGCGCTGATAATTCTACGGTCTTGGCGCGCCACCAACGGACAGGGCGCGACAATCCACGACGGGCTCGGCAGCCTGAGATGAAAGGATTGGCGCGCTCGATGAAGCATCAGACGGCTCCAATGCTCGACTGTCTGGCCGGCGCGAACGCATGTTGGTCTCGATCGCAAAGTCGCCGTTCTGTGCCTGGCGTCGTTCCGCTGCTGCTCGGCGCAGGCTGGAGACATTCCGGCGGCGCCGTCCCAAAGTTGCTCGCGAGACGAATGGGCGATGATGCGCAATCCCCCGGCCCGCGAGTCATGAATGATACCGCAATCGTGTTGCCCTTGGAGCCAAATTGATAATTCATCACGTCGAGGTCGAGTTTGCTCTCCACCAGGACGTCATGCCGCATCACATCGCCAAAGTTGAATTGACATAAAGCCGCTAGGACAACCCACCAAGCTTGGGAGTTGCCGATCAGACGCTTGAGCAGCATGTCAATGCGCACATTCGGCGGTGAAAAGCCATTGCCCGTTACGCGTTCATCTTCTCGAAGAGCGTCAGCGGGTTGGTGCGACGCGGGCGGGAGAACCGTGCAGGTACATCTAAAATAGGAGCGTCCCATGGATTTCACGATGTCAGCGAAGCAGATGGAATGGCTTGACCGAGTACAGTCATTCATGACCAAGCATGTCCGGCCTGCCGTGCCCGTCTACAGGCAGCAGGATGCCGCGGGCGGCCGCTGGAAAGTGATCCCGGTGGTCGAGGACTTGAAGAAGAAGGCGTACGCCGAGGGTCTGTGGAATATGTTTCTTCCGCCCTCCTCACATGAGGATGATGAATTCCGCGGCGCAGGATTAAGCAATTTGGAATATGCGCCGCTTGCGGAAGCGATGGGCCACATCGGCTGGGCTTCAGAAGTTTTCAACTGTTCCGCACCCGATACCGGCAATATGGAAATCTTGATCCGCTACGGTACCAAGGAGCAGAAGCGGCAGTGGCTCAAGCCCCTCATGAACGGCGAGATTCACTCCGCCTTCCTGATGACGGAGCCGGCCGTTGCTTCATCGGATGCCACGAACATCGAGACCCGGATCGAGCGCGACGGCGATCGTTACATCATCAATGGCCGCAAATGGTGGTCGTCGGGCGCGGGCGATCCCCGCTGTAAGATTGCAATTGTGATGGGCAAGACCGATTTCAAAGCGTCGCGTCATCAACAGCAGTCGCAGATCTTGGTACCCCTAGATACACCCGGCATTACAATCGAGAAAATGCTGCCCGTATTTGGCTATGACGATGCGCCTTACGGTCACGGTCAGGTGCTCTTTGAGAACGTCCGCGTGCCGGCGAGCAATCTGCTTCTGGGCGAGGGTAGGGGTTTTGAGATCGCGCAAAGCCGGCTGGGACCGGGCCGCATTCATCACTGCATGCGCACCATCGGCAAGTCTGAAGAGGCGTTGGAGAAGATGGTCAAGCGGCTCGAGACGCGCGTCGTTTTCGGCAAGAAAATCGTCGAGCACTCGGTATGGGAGCAGCGCATCGCGGAGGCGCGCATCGACATCGAAATGTGCCGGCTTTTGTGCTTGAAAGCTGCCGACATGATGGACAAGGTCGGCAACAAAGCCGCTCAGCTCGAGATCGCCATGATTAAGGTGGCGGCGCCCCGTGCAGCGCTTAAGGTCATCGACCAGGCGATCCAGGCCTTTGGCGGCGCCGGCGTCTCCGACGACGCGGGTCTTGCGCGCGACTATGCGTCGATGCGTACCATGCGTTTGGCCGATGGCCCCGATGAAGTGCACTGCCGCGCCATTGCCCGGCTTGAACGTCGGAAGTATGCAGACTCTCTGGTTAGCTAAACGGCTCCCATATTGAAGAGAACGAGAACCGGTGTCGTTCGCGAGATTAACTTAGGGAGCTCCTTGGCTGACGGTTTAGGAAGGACAGGCAGTTTTCAGCCACGAGGCCGATCGAGGGCCGGCATCGCGCAGTTCTACCGCTGTCGGACGCGCCGCTCTTACTGCGGCTTCGGCAGCCTTGCTGGCCGCAATCTCACAGTTATCCCTCTGCCGAGATCCTGCCTCTCGCCATATGCGATCAGAATGGTACTTGATCAGGCTAAGTCTACTTACCTGCCGGTTGCCTCATATGAAGTGCCTTCACAAGAGATTACAGTGCAGACCACTGTCGTTCGCTTACGTACGGCCAGCTTCCGGTGGCGGCGCCGGGCGGCTCTGTGCCTTATGCGATTTCAACGGTCAGCGCGACCTGCTCGAGCCGGTATAGCTTCCTCGTTCCGATCTTGGGCGGGTGCAGCGGGACGTCCGCATTATCAACTGCCGCCAGCCGGCCGGCGCGCAACGGTCGCGGCATCGCGGCTCGCTGAGGTCGTGTTCACTTTCCAGGAGATGCTGCATGACCACGTCCGCCGCATTACGCGGCGAGAAAATCGGGCGTTACGTCGAATTCCAGCGCTCCTTGGCTATACCATCAACGAGCAAGCTGGCCTTGTCCGCTGCGTCGAGCTCAGCTGGATGGGCCCGCCACGCGGACGATGCCGCTGGTAGGTTGCCCGGCAAAGTAATGCTGCGGTGCCGCTCTGGGATCTTTTGCCCTGCCGATCCTACCTGCCGCCTGAGGTATGCAAAGCTCTCATTCGATGGATTGATTGCTGCAAAGCGCAAGCGTGCCCTGGGCGCTGGTCTTATAACCCCAACTCACCCTATATCCCGGTTGTCGTAAGCCTGAGCTCGTTCTCTTCCGCGATTGAGCACGCGCGGCCGAGGAGATGCGGTCAAAACACTTCACGTTGGTTATGTCGACAGGTGATCCCCAGCTCGTCGCCAACAATCGGAAATCCTCGATCGCGAACAGCGCGCTCAGCACAGCGGATTCGCCTTTCGGCGTCTCGCAAGAAAAAATTAGGGAACGGTCCCAATTGGGCCGCCTCGGGAAGCCGCCGCGACAAACGATTGAAACGGCATGAGTCGGTCTCGGCCGCTCAGGCGTAGTACACGAAGAAACGAGCCTCGAGACTCTCGCGAGGCTTTGCACTAGGATGCGCGCGACGATTGTCGAACGCCGAGTGAGCCGTCATCGGATTGCAACGCGCCTCGGAATCATAGCTCTTAAACAGGATTAGCTCGTCCGCGGACATTTCCGGGAAGTAGTACCAGTCCTGAGCGGGATTGAAGTGGACGATACCAAGCTTAAGCTCGTCGCCGAGAAACGTGTAGTCCACCACGTCGATGTCGGTATCATGAACAGAGGCGCCATCGCAGAACGCTAAGGGGAAATCCTGCGGAGGCGGCGACAAGGCCTGCCAAGTTTGGATGATCATTAGCCGAGAATACGATCGAATGGGAACTCCTTGCGATTGGCTCGCAATCGCTGCAATCACAGGGCCGACGATGGGAGCGTAATCAATATGAGCCCATACAATCGGCTCCTTTACTGTGGGAATGGAGCTCCCGACGGCAGAACGAGAAATCACCCCTTGTCGTCGGGCTACGACCCACGATGCATTGAAGTAGTTCTTGATGAACGGAATCATTTCTTCCAGATGCCTATTGTGCATAACCTCTGGGTCACGCGAATTTGCACAGGATGTCTTGTGCTGAATTAGAGTGAAGCCCTCCCGATCAAGGGATAATTCGTTCACGATCGGACGCGCGTTGCGAATAGTGATGTCGTAGCTCACCATGGCCGGCGGATTGTGTATGTGTCCAAACAACATGTTGGGAAACAGTTTCGACAAAGCAACTTCGGGAGCTTTTTCGTCGGATGTGCGTCGAGCAAAGTTAATTTGGCCTTGTACGGACTCCAAATTATCGCGGTTTGCTTTTGCCGTCTGTGAGGCCTGTTTCGCGTTTCCCATAGTTGCTTGTCTCCCTATCAGGATGCTGAGAAAACCAGTCTGGCGCGCCGTCTTACTCGAGAAGCCGTTTCACTCGAGAATACAGCAAAGAGGAAGGGGATCTTCCTACCTGTTCTGGGAGAACGGGCAGAATCACTCTCGATCTCCGGCGAGGACGCTGAACGGGCTGCCAATTTTCAGCTCTAAGCGCCTCCAGCGTTTGTCGATGAACCATGTGGCAAACGACTATCTGCCCCTTATCTGAGGTATGCGGATAGAATGGTGGCATGTCGAGCTCGTCCGAGCCGGGCTTCAGCACCTCTGGTTGATACATGAACAACCAGCGATCATTTCGATCGGCTATCTAGCCCTTGGGCGTTTGGCCGAGACAGCACAAGTGCTCAATCGGCGCCTCGCTCGATCAGGTCACTACGGCTGCATCCGGTGCTCGGCCATGGGCGCCACTTAGCTCAATATCACTACCCAAACTGGTAGCTATACTCCTATGTAGGTAGCGGGAGCTTCTGGATAATCTATGTTCGCTCTCGAAGGTGCAGTCTTGGAAGTTGAGATCGTGGCTAGAACCTCTGTTACCGCACTGGAGTTTTATCTCGAAGAACACGTGCTGCCGATCCGGTCCCGTCGACGTATCCGCCTCAGCCGAGGAGGAAATGTCTTGTAGTGGTGGAAGGCACAGTCGTGTGATGCGACGTCGAGTTTTTGGTCGAATCTTTCGTGGCGGTTCATCCGTCAGGGCCAGGTCACCAGGGCGAGCGCCACACACAAGCGGTGAGGGCTCCGACCATTTCGTGGATGGCAGTGTTAGCAGGAATTTAGTTTTCGGGACCCAGTCGATGTTGGCGACCGCGACGAGAGGATCGATATGGAGAGACTGGCGCTATAAGCGCGATATTCGCTGTGCCTTTGCCTCATATTCGATTCTCGGAATCGACTTTGCCCATCGGCGCCATAACCTTGCCGATGCCGATGAGATCGACAGGCGACGGCCAATCGCAGATCATAGCTAAGCAGCTTCATCAGCTGCCGCTCCGGCAGTCTTCGGTAAGGCACTTGCAACAGCAGCGTTCGCAATGATCGCTCCGGCGGTATCGGTGACCGCGACAGGCGCCGGCCTCAATACTCAGCACCAAGAAGGTACACACGATGGTCGACAGGGTCTTTGATCGCAGCAACGCTTTGTATGTCAAAACTGTGCCACGAAAAGGTCGCGGCGTATTTGCAAACATTCCATTCAAGCTCGGGGATGTCATTGACCGCGCTCCCACGTGGGGATTCGATGATGTTGCAGCCGAGTTGTTAGATCGTACAGGAGTTTTCGAGTATTACTTCGTGAGGAACGATCGACATCCCAAGGGAGCCCCTCCGGTAGGGTACGTCCTTTTCGGTTTGATCTCGATGGTGAACCACTCGTCGACACCCAAATGCGCGAATAGTGTGGGCCGATGAAGAGTCCGGCGCGTGGGCGAGCATTGTGGCTATAAAGGACATAAAGGTGGACGAAGAAATCACGCACCGCTACGCAAATATCTCCGCTTATCCTCAGGCTATCAACTTTGTTGACTAACGTGCCAACACTAGCGCCGATTTGAAGGAGCCGTAGCCTCAGATATCCTTGGTCGTTGCCGTGATGCCTGCTCTGGGATGTGCTGAAAGCGCTTGTCGTCGAACGTCCCGCCATTAGTGGCTCGGCCCTTCGCGCCAGCCATTAAACGAAGGCGGACCGAGATCCTGAACCGCCGCCGCGGCATTCCGCCGCCAAACGACCGGATCTGGTCCACAAATCCTCCGAGAGAAATTGGCCACGTAAGCGGGGCTGTGCTGCGCCGTCGCTGAGACGCGCCGCAAGGATCTTCTCAAATTCAAATCGCCGGGATTTGGTCTAGCTCTCCCGGTTAATGTCTCGAAGCATTCTAAGGTGGTGCTCCCCGGAGTATTGCCAAGAGCCCGAGCGACATTGTGGAGCCGGCTTGATCGCCACGCATGCTCAGCCAACTAGGACAAGCGGGATTGTGGCTCGGCAGCAGAACGATAAAGTTGTCGAGAGGGGCTTCGTCGTACGATTCGAAGAAAGCAGCTGGCCATCATGATTTGCTGCATCGGCTGTCTCCTTGATGCGCCACTGCATGCAGGCGAGGAAGTGCGTGCGTGCCGGATCCAGTCAGCCACCATTTTTCGGCTAATGATATTATCTGTATAATCGCATTGGCTTCGTCGATGCCCTGAATCAGGATGCAGTCGTCCGCCAGACGCACAGCCCAAATGCCGGTGAAAGCTCGGCCAAGCCGTCGCGCGGTAATGTCGTCGAAGCCGAACGGCAGGGGTTCAAACGGACTCGTCATCTTGGCTCCGGCCTTGCCTCTCAAGCGTGGCTGTCGGGATCCATCAATAACATCTTGCCAGATTTGGTCGTCGAAGTGCATGCGGCACGCAACTTAAGAAACATGATCTTAACGGCTCAATCTTCCTTCGAACGCCTTCCCGAAAATGGCCCTCCATAGCTCTGTCGCGCAGCAGCACACAATAGAAGAGCGGCCGGGCCGCTTTTTTGTGAGTTCTATCCGAGTTAGCTAAGAAAATCAGCGCTTACACGGAGTGGATTATTGTTGCCGGGAGAACGTCAGTTGGGAGCCGCCGGCACGGTAGATTCACCGCATCATTCGCTGGGAGGAAGCTCAATCGGAACGGCAAAGCCCGCCTTTACGCGGTCCATTATGACCATCGTCTTGACCGCCTTAATGTCGGAGTTCTCATAGAAGAATCGCCGGGTGAATTGCTCGTAATCTTCCATGGTACGCGCGGTAACGTATAGGACGAAATCAGCGTCACCGGTGACGTAGAATCCATTGACGACTTCAGGCGACGATTTAATGGCCTTTTTGAACTTATCAATAATAGCGGAACGCTCACGCTCGAGGCTCACCAGCACAAGCATTTGTATAGGTCTCCCTACCGCCTTCGGCGAAACGATCGAAACATCTGCCTCGATGATCCCTTCCGAACGCAGTCTCTTCAGTCGCCGTTGACACGCCGTGGCAGAAAGCCCCGCAAATTCACCGATGACCTCAGAAGTTAGACGATTGTTCTTTTGGACGATCTCGAGAATGCGAGCATCTATTCGGTCGTATTGCATAATCGGCTCCCGCGTTTGAGCTGTGTTCCCTCGCAAGTGCCCTTTGTGTTGCAGGAAATCCTCTGAACGCGGGAAAATGCGACGCAAATGCTTTGTGGACCTCAGTATCCTGATTGCCGAGGCAATTTCAACAGATGACTGTGTGGGACGTCTAAATGACCATTCAGACTATTGGGCACAACGCTCCGCATTTAGCTGGTCTTGCAAGAAGGCACCTGCAAAATCTGACCCGTCGCGATTTCATTGCAGGAGCCGCGCTTGTCGATGGTTGCTGGATTGGGGGCGAAAAAAGAGACGTTGTACTCGACCCGGCTACTGGAGAAGAGATCGGGGACGTTGCCCATTGCGGTGCCGCGGAGATGAATCTGGCAATCTCTGCAGCTGAACGATCGTTTCACGATTGGCGGGAGTTATTACCGCAAAAGCGTGGCGCGATGCTTAGATCCTGGGCGTCGTTGATGCTCGACCATTCGGAGGAGCTTGCCGTCTTGATGACGAGCGAGCAGGGCAAACCACTTGCTGAGTCTCGTTACGAAGTTGCGTACGGCGCTGGATTTCTTGATTGGTTCGCTGCAGAGGGCGAGCGTGCATACGGAGAGACGATCCCGAGCCACAAGCCTGGCAGTTTGCTTCACGTCCGAATGCAGCCGGTCGGTGTCACGGCGGCGATCACTCCGTGGAATTTTCCTGTCGCGATGATGACACGAAAGGCCGGGGCGGCTCTAGCAGCCGGTTGTCCGATCATTGTGAAGCCGGCTCCCGAGACCCCGCTATCTGCTCTGGCCGTCGCCCGCTTAGCCAAAGAAGCGGGGCTGCCCCGCGGCGTGTTTCAAGTGCTGGTCGGTGATCCGCTCGAACTCTCGACGCCGCTCTTGCGCGATACGAGAGTGCGGGCTCTTTCGTTCACCGGCTCGACCCAAGTGGGCCGTCTGCTTCTTGAAGGGGCGGCGCATACAGTGAAGAAGGTGTCGATGGAGCTAGGAGGCCACGCCCCTTTCCTCATCTTTGATGACGTCGATCTTGATAAAGCTGTCAAAGGAGCAATGAACGCAAAATTTGCTACGTCGGGTCAAGACTGCCTCGCTGCTAATCGCATCTACGTACAGAGAGGAATCTATGCGTCTTTCGTTGAGGCGTTCGCTGCGGAAATGGCTCAGCTCAAGGTCGGTCATGGTCTAGAACCTGCGACCAATATAGGACCAATGACGAAGTTGTCCGTCGCCAACAAATGCAGGGCCCAAATCGATGATGCCGCGGAACGCGGAGCACGGGTGACTGCCGCAAAGCAAGACCGGAGCCTAGGGCGTAACTTTGTTCCGCCAACGCTGCTAAGTGACGTCACGGACGATATGCTCATTGCCGGTGAGGAGACATTTGGCCCGGTGGCCGCAGTGCTTCCATTCGATTCAGAAGACGAAGTCCTCGCGCGTGCCAACGCCAGCGAAATGGGACTAGCGGCGTACGTCTATACGGATAGCCTGCGTCGAGCGCTTCGGCTTTCTGAGAAGATCGAGTGCGGCATGGTTGGTGTCAATACGGCTTCCTTCACCGGACCAGCCATTCCATTTGGAGGATGGAAGCAATCGGGCATCGGTCGCGAAGGTTCCCGGCACGGCATCGAGGAATACATGGAAATGAAATATGTTTGTTTCGGCGATTTAGCTGCTTAGGAGATTGCCATGACTGATATTAGTACCATCGCTAGGCTTGATCGCGCGAGTGTTCTGCATCCTTTCACCCAGCTTAAGGAATTCGCCAGCGGCAAGCTCGGCGATCCCGCGATCGTCGCTGGCGGTAAGGGTATCCGAATCGAGGATGCGCAGGGGCATAGTTACATCGACGGCTTTGCTGGCCTCTACTGTGTCAATATTGGATACGGCCGGACCGAAGTAGCTGAAGCTATCGCGCGACAGGCTTATCGATTGGCATACTACCACACATACGCCGCCCACACGACTGAAGAGCTGGCGATCCTGTCGGACCGTCTCGTCCGTATGGCGCCCGGTAAGCCCAGCAAGGTATTTTTTGGGCTGTCGGGATCAGACGCCAACGAGACGCAAGCGAAGCTCGTTTGGTATTATAACAATCTACGTGGCCAGCCTAAGAAGAAGAAGATCATTTCGCGCGATCGCGGCTACCACGGCTGTTCAGTGGTCTCCGGTTCGATGACCGGTATGTCGTTTTACCATGATCATATGGACCTTCCACTTCCAGGAATCTTGCACACGGGTGTGCCGCACCACTATTGGGGTGCGGAGCCGGGCGAGACTGAAGAATCCTTTTCTCGTCGGCGTGCAGCCGAGCTTGAGCAGCTGATCATTCGAGAGGGACCGGAAACGATTGGTGCCTTCATTGCAGAGCCGGTATTAGGTACCGGGGGGATTATACCACCTCCTACCGGGTACTGGCGGGAGATTCAGGCCGTGCTCCGGCGCTACGACGTTCTTCTGATCGCCGACGAGGTGATTTGCGGGTTCGGCCGAACGGGCGCGGACTTCGGCAGCACATTGTACGGGATCGAACCAGACCTTGTGACAGTCGCCAAAGGTCTGACATCTGGCTATATGCCGCTCTCCGGAGCGATTGTCGGAGAGAAGGTTTACTCGGTTATGGAAGGCGCGGCGGAACGAGTGGGGCCCTTCTCCCATGGATATACCTATTCCGGCCATCCGATCGCGGCTGCAGCTGCTAATGCGGTTCTTGATATCGTCGAAAAGGAGCGACTAAGCGATCGGGCGAGAATCGTCGGCTCGCACTTCAATAGGCGACTAAAGGAGCGGTTTACGCAGCTGGAGATCGTCGGCGAGGTTAGAGGCATCGGCTTACTCGGCGCCGTTGAGTTCGTTGCCGATCGTCAGACAAAACGCCGATTTGATCCGCGTCTGAAAGTCGGCGCTCGTATCTCGAATGCTGCTCGTGAGCGCGGGCTTATTGTGCGTGCAATGCCGCATGGAGATATTCTTGGTTTTGCTCCGCCTCTCGTTGTATCCGAAGGTGAGATAGATGAGATCGTGGATTTGGCGTATCGGGCGACCAAGCAGGTCATGGATGAGCTTGCTAGACAACCGGCAATCGCTTGAGATGGGTGCGAGTGTGGCGCGATGAAGACGTCGAAGTCGGGCGGTGTTAAGCCGGTGCTCTTGCCGATGTATTTCAGCTCGACCGTTTGGAAAGAAAATGTCCTTGTATCTACACTGACGCTGCTGATCTTGAGAGTTGTCCTGCGTTCCAGGTGAGGGACGATACCCGCAAATATTGCGCCTGCGTGATCTCTGATCTTGCTGTGGATGTCCGCTATGAGATGGTCATGCCAGGTTGGCAAGCTGACGGAGGCAAGGCAGGTGAGCCTCTGGAGCCTATTGCAGGTTTGTCACCGGATACTGCACGGTGCGCGATCTTGATGGGTGCTTCTATGCAAAAGAAGACGCGTGCAAATTGCTGGTTGGTTTCTTCGAGACAGAGGGTAAGCCTTTGGGGATGAACAGGGTACCGCGACAGTTTAGTTTCGATTCGCTGCCTGACAACTTCGAACATATCGAGTCCACCTAGCTAATACCATGCGCCGCATACCTGCGATAGAAAATGCAGGACTGCAGCTGAGCGTCAATGGTCCGGAGAGCGTCACGCCCGACAATCGATTCCTGGGCCTGTGCATCGCAGGCCTCCATGTGGTTTCCGGCGTCACTTCGTGCGGCATTGAGTCTTCTGGCGGGGCCGGCAAAGTTGGTGGCGAGTGGAATGTCGACAGGTATGCTCGCTAGTGACTACTGGGAAGTGGACGTATGGCGTGCCGTGCCATTTCAGCGCAATCGCCGATATTTGCGCGATCGAACAGTGGAGGCAGTTGGGTTCCTTTAGGCGCTGTGTTGGGCTCACAAATCACCCGCCTTGGCTCGTAACGTGCGCGTCTCGCCACTGCACGATCGGCTGGCAGCCGCTAGCGCGAAGTTTGGCGAGGCCGCCGGTGAGAGCGGACGCAATGGTCCGGCGCTACTGAGGCGCTCTCGAACGCCCACGCCACATTTGCCCGGGACGACCGGTTCAAAGCGAGTGGAGCGGAACAGGACGCGGCTCGTCATGGCGTCACACTGTAAGAGACGTCCGTCGCACAACTGCTCGTGCAGGAGCGCGATGCACCTTCCTTTCTTCAGTGCCTCTCCATCGATGGGTTGATGTTGCGGTGGGCCGTATCGTGTACACGCCCTGGCTCAACGTGCGAGGCGGCATAGACTCCGGCGTCACGCTCGCGCGAACGGGTGACGAGGAATCCTTGGTGATCACGGCCACCGTGCACCGCATTCGGGATCTGGCGTGGTCGCGAATGCATGCCCAAGATGCGCGCCGCGTATTCGTCACCGATGTGTCGTTAGGCTACGTATGGCTGTCTGTCATGGGGCCGCGTTCGAGATTGGCAGATTGGCTATGGCGTAGCGTTCTGCTTTCCGCATGACCTTCGTGGGGAACTTGGATGGGAGTTGCACATCCCGATCGAGCAGGCGTTGGCAAGCTACGATGCGCTGATCACCAAACGAATTCACGGACAAAGATCGCTCGGTCAGTCGGACACCTAGCCGCCACGCGTCGCACTAGCGAGAAAGCGCAAATACATTTCCTCACCGTAGGGCGGCGATGGCGATATGTAACAACCTTGAACCGTTCCCGTTTGATGTGAACGAATAACGTGGTTCCGACTCGATGCTGCGGAGGTGACGTGCCGCCGGCTCAGAACGCATCACTCCTCCGAAGGGACCTCAATGGGAATGGCAAAGCCTACCTTCACGCGGTCAATTATCACCATCGTCTTGACTGCCTTAATGTCGGCACTCTGATAGAAGAAGCGGCGGGTGAACTGCTCATAATCTTCCATGGTGCGCGCAGTGATGTAGAGTACGAAGTCGGCGTCGCCCGTGACGTAAAAGCCATTGACGACTTCAGGCGACGATTTGACAGCCTTCTTGAATCTGTCGATTATATCTGAACGCTCTCGCTCCAAGGTTACCAGAACGAGCATTTGAATAGGATTTCCCACCGCCTTGGGCGATACGATTGAGACATCGGCCTCGATAATTCCTTCCGAGCGGAGCCTCTTCAGTCGTCGTTGGCACGCGGTAGCGGAGAGCCCCGCCAGTTCAGCGATCATCTCGGAGGTTAGACGGTTGTTCTTTTGCATTACCTCTAAGATGCGAGCGTCTATTCGATCGTAATGCATAATCGGCTCCAACCTTGAGACGAATTTCACCGCAACAACCGCAAACGACACAGAGAATCATCGGAACGCAGAAAACTGCGAATTAAATGTGCATTAGATAGCACTATTTTGGTGCGCGCGTAATTTTCTGCAGGTCCGCGGTGGACAATTTCTGGTTAAAGCAGGCATTCGACCGTCTTGGTGAGCCCCGGGCGCAGTCCTTGTCGGCGCACGTCACGGCCGACGTGACGATCGTCGGCGGCGGTTATCTAGGCTTATGGACAGCAATCCGCATCAAAGAATGTTTGCCCTCGCTCAAAGTCGCGGTTGTGGAAAGGGATTTGTGCGGGACGGGCGCAAGCGGGCGCAATGGCGGATTCGTCACTACTTACTGGGCCAAATATCTTTCGTTGCACAAGCTCTGCGGTGCCGATGAAGCCACCCGGATTGCAAAAAGGTCGGCGGAAGCGATACTGGAAATCGGCGCGTTCTGCCACGAGAATGGCATAGACGCGGAGTTCCGGGCGGACGGGTGGCTGTGGACCGCAACCTCCGAGCCGCAAATCGGCTGCTGGAATATCTTGATCGACGAGTTGGGCAAGCATGATGTGAAGCCCTTTGAGGTCCTCAACCAGCGGGATGTAGCGCGCTTGGGCGGCACCGATCGTAATCTGGCTGGCGTTTTCGAAGCAGATGCCGCCACGGTGCAGCCCGCCATCCTAGCCCTCGGTCTCCGAAGTCACGCCCAAAAGCTGGGCGTGACGATCTATGAGCAGTCGCCAATGATCCGCCTGGAGCGGACGACGGGGGCGCCTAAAGTAATAACGCGCAATGGCTCGATTACGAGTAAGAAGGTGGTCTTGGCTATGAACGCTTGGGGAGCCCAATTCCCCTATTTGCGGCGTAAGGTAGCGATCGTCTCCAGCGACATGATCGCGACGACGCCCAGGCCCGACAAGCTGAACGAAATCGGTTTTGCAAATGGCGTGGCCATATGTGATTCCCGCATGTTCCTAAACTATTACCGGAATACGCCTGATGGGCGTATCGTTTTCGGGAAATCACTGGGGCATTTTGCGTTTGCCGGGCAGGTAGCCGATCACTATGAAGGGCCATCGTCCAGGGTCCGGGAAGTGGAGCAAAGCTTTCGCAAGATTTACCCGATGCTCGATGATATGGATATCGAATCGTCTTGGGCCGGCCCGGTTGATAGGTCCGTGGATGGACTTCCCATCTTCGGTCGTCTGGACGATCACCCGAGCATATTTTTCGGCATCGGCTTTTCCGGTCAAGGCGTGGGACCAACCGTCTTGGGTGGAAGGATACTCGCCTCGCTTGCTCTCGACGAGGTGAATGAGTGGTCCGGGTGCGGATTGATCCGTGACGATGTGGAGAGATTTCCGATAGAGCCTTTCCGTTATGCCGGCTCCATTCTTGTGCGTGAAGCTTTGCGACGTAAAGAGCGGTTGGAAGATCGTGCGCGGCGCCCCGATCCCTTTACTCTTGCGATCGCGAACCTTGCTCCAGTCGGTTATGTGCCCTCCAAGCGTAACTGACACTGCATTTGCGAACAAAGAAAAGATGATAACTCTAGTTGTCCTCAGAACGTTCGTCGACCTGCCTGCCATCGTCTCCTGACTCAACGCAATCAGGGTCTTCGGATGGTTGCCGATCCGCGCGAACTAATTCCTGGCACTCCATCAGCGGATTCTTTAGACTTCGTGCAATGCGGCTTTAAGTTCAGTAGGTCCGTACGCGCTATGGACGCTCAACGTGAAGTCTCTGCTCAATCGCCGCATAGTAAGTCTGGCACTTTTGCTCGCCTAATGACCCTGCTTCCCGCCGTTTTCCTAGATGCCGTAATGGGCCCTGCTCGGAGCAAGGGGTAATGATGGTGGTTGTCTCCTGAAACGGGGGTCACGACCTGGGTCGGCCCCAAGCATCTGGAGACGGAGGACAGCCGTGGAGAACTATGCCGGAATTGACGTGTCGTTGGAACTGTCGAGCGTATGCGTTGTGGATGCCAAGGTAAAATCCTGAAGGAAGCGACGGTCGCGAGCGAACTCGACGCCTTGGTTGAATTTGTCGAGACGCTTGGCTTTGCAGTGGAGCGGATCGAGTTGGAGGCTGAGCCGCAGTCGCAATGGCTGCATGCGGGGCTGAAAAGAGCAGGGTTCGAGACGGTTCTGCTCGAAACGCGGCATGTGAAGGCCGCATTGTCTGCGATGACGGGGAAGACTGATCGCAAGGATGCGCGCGGGATCGCCCAGCCGGATGGGATGGCTCCGGCCGGTACCGCAAAATCGGTCGATGCGCAGGAGATCCGGGCCCTCCTGATCGGACGCAAACAGCTTCTCGGGCGGCTGATCGACGTGGAGTTGAGTATCCGCGGGATTTTTGCGTGGCTTTGGGCTGAAGGTTGGCCCGGTGACGCGGAAGAAGTTCGAAGCGCGGATCCGAAAGTTAGTTGCGGGTCAGGCGACATTGGAGCGTATTGCCGCGGCGATGCTTTCGGCACGATCGGCCTTGAAGGCAGAGTACGGAAGGTTACACAAGGCTGTGCTGGCAGTTGTGCGTGACGATGCAGTCTGTCGCCGGCTTATGACGGTACCGGGCGTGGGTCCCTGGTGGCTATCACCTACAAATCGGCAATTGATGACCCTTATCGCATCGTAAAATCGAAGGCGGCAGGCGCGCTGTTCGGGCTCACGCCAAAGAAATACCAATCGGGAGAAAGGGACGTCACGGGCGGGATCACGTTGGCCGGCGATGAGACGGTGCGCACGGTGCTGTACGAGGCTGCCAACGTTCTGTTATCGCGCATTACGCGGTTCTCAAAACTTAAGCGCTTGGGGGATGGACGTCACCAAGCGCCGAGGCTCGAAGCGCGCAAAAGTCGCCCTGGCACCGCAAGCTCGCAGTAATCCTGCATCGGACCCGGGTCGACGGTACAACTTATCGATGGGCTGAAGCGGCCACAATCACAGCATAGAACACGTCGAGGAGATCAAGAACGCAACCGGGCTGAACAGAATCCCAGTGCCCGAAGTCCCGTCGCCGGGACGGTGGATCCGGTGAAGCCGTTACACGGCCAGTCGCCGTCATCTGACGAACCACGCGTATCTAGATCGGCTCACCGCTCGCTCTGACAGCATGATGTGGCGGCCAGGCGTTGACCACGGACAGAAGCATGAGCTCGGCGGCGTGACGTTTACCCGGGAGGCTGGACATCATCGGGCCCATTACAGAAGGCCGTGTACCTATAAACCCGGCGGCGTCATGTGACCGGTGACTACGTCCGCTTTGCTCCTATAGCGACGAAATTCCCGCGACAGCGCAGTATGTCGCGATGGCCAACAGGAGACATTCGCGAAATGAAGGAGGCGCCAACTGAGGCGGCCTCATCGGCGATCTTATTCGGGCAAGCTTACGAGATGGTAAGAAGATCTCCCGAATGGGTACATGATCGGCTTTAGTTCGCGACCCAGGGCCGGAACGTAGATGTCCGAGGGAGGCCATCTTGGTGAGCCAGTCAGCCGCAAGAATGCACGCGTGCCGGCATCGCCCTTTGACACAAAATCCGCCCCGTGCTGAGCGCAAAGCATAACAAAGCAACCAGATACAGCTTGAAATGCACGTAAAAGAGCCGCCTTTGCGAAATTAGATTCGCGATCGTGTTTTACATCGTTGTATGCCGCGTACCATACCAAGCTCTGAGTTGGATAGTTCCGGCTCCATCGTTCGAACGGTTTCACCGGCGGGAGCCAAGGGTAATAGTCAAACTCAACCTGATATTCCTGTAATTTCATCGCTTCAGAGAGCATGAAGTAATCGTTTGTACTTCTGCCTTGCACACCGTTAGCCGACAGTATCGTCTTCCAATGCGCCTCGACCTCTGTACACGCTAAAATGAGCACGTTCCGGATTTCGTGCCCAAAAGCTTGCAAATTGAGGTCTTGAGGATGAACGACTCTGCAAATGTGCTCAAGCTGTTCTGTAAGCGCGTGCAACTGTCCCATCCCCGTGGCGCGTGCATTGCGAACTACGCCGGTCTTGTCCGGATTGAAGCCAGGACTTGCGTCTTCAGCCGTCGTCCTGGGCCGCGCCATGCACGGATAGTATTCGCCTGGACCGAGGGACAACTGATGAAATGTTGACCTAGGTTTCGCCTTTTCCAGCGTACCAACCATGGTCTCCCCTGGATCTGCCTGATGCACAGAGAGGGAACTTGGTGTAAAGGTCATTATATCATCGGACAGAACTAGGTTCGAACCGAGAAATCGTGCCGTGTCTCTATCGAAATCCCAGAACCCATTATGCAATTGTGCTTCGCGGTCAGTGTATACTTCTACGTAGTATCCCATCGCGAGTACCCAATCTTGATTGATGTCCTCCGGCGGTGCCACAACCTAGAATGCAGTCCTAGGGAAGTTCGATTCCAAGATCGGAAGGGAGCTTCTGTCAAGCTGCGCTTTCAGAAACAGGCTGCTCGTTCAGCCTGGTAAGGCCACCACAGTTCTCGCGCCGCGACCGGACCGCGAGGCCTAGTTCAAAGTCCCCTAAGGGGCATTTTCGACGGTTTCAGCGGAGATTGTCGGCTGGCTGATGTCTACTTCTACTTCGTAAGCGTGCAACCGGGGCCTCCTTGGAAGCATTGCGTCTGGCCAGACCCCTGTGATTCAAGCTTCCAAACTGGGGCTCGAATCATGCGCTGCGAACTCGCCGATTATGAATGGATTGCCATGAAGCCCATGCTGCCGAACAAGCCGCGTGGCGTTCCTCGGGTTAACGACCGTCGTGTCCTCAATGGAATCTTCTGGGTCTTGCGCTCTGGAGCACCTTGGCGTGATCTGCCAGAGATGTTTGGTCCGTACACCACATGCTACAACCGTTTTGTCCGTTGGCGGCGGGCTGGTGTCTGGGGCCGCATCATAAACGCACTTGCTGCGGCCCGCGATGCCGCTGTCCAAATGATCAACACCTCGATTGTTCGCGTGCATCAACCATGGAGCCTGCATCACTAGGAATCGACGCCAATCGATGCGAAGGTCACGCGGCGGCTTGACGAGTAAAATCCATGCAGTGGCCGATAGCAATGGTTTGCCCGTACGGTTGGCCTTGAGCGCCCCGGCGAGGCCCACGACGTTCGACTTGCCGGAAAACTGCTCTCTCGCCTGAAGCCCGGCTCAATGCTGCTTGCCGACCGTGGCTATGATGCCGACTGGATCAGGGAGCTTGCTGTGAAGACGGGCGCGTGGGCCAACATCCCGCCGAAAAGCAACCGCAGCAATCCAATCTGCTTCAGCCCGTACCTTTATCGCGCTCGCAACCAGGCCGAACGGTTCTTCAACAAGATCAAACAATGTCGTCGTGTGGCGATAAAAGATTGTAAGCCAGGCAGGAGGAGTGGCCGGGTGATACGTCGATGCCGATACCAGCCTATGACCTAACTGGCCTGTAACCTCGATGCATAAGTCAGGCAGCCTGCGCCTTGATTTTGCAGGATTCCTTCAATTCTGCGATCCCTTTGAGGGCTTTTGGTCGCGACTTTACTCTAAACTTCAGAATTGAGATTTCTCTTTGAGAGGATGGCAAGTCTTGGATTTCGAACTGACCGATGCTCAACGCCAGTGGCGCGATGAAGTCCGGGCCTTTCTTAGCGAGAACGTCACCCCCGAGCTGATCCGCGAGCGCGACTCTTCGGTGGAAGGTATGTTGCGATTTGGGCCCGAGGCCCGCGCATTCCGCAGGAAGATCGGCGAGAGGGGGTGGCATGGCCTGACTTGGCCGAAGGAATACGGTGGAATGGGAAAGGGGTTGATAGAGCAGTATATCCTGGTCAAGGAGCTCGACTACGCCAAGATCAACCCGCACACGGCTTACGATATGACGGTGACGTCCGTCGCGCCGATGATTATGCGTTTCGGTACCGAGCAGAACAAGCGGGAGTTTTTGCCGGCAATAGCTCGCGGGGAGATCCTTGTTGCATTGGGGTACTCGGAGCCCGACGCGGGCACGGATCTGGCGAGTCTGAGGACGCGAGCCGAACTCGTTGGTGACGAGTGGATCATCAACGGATCAAAGATCTGGAATAGTGCCGCGCATGGCGCCACCCATGAGTGGCTTCTGGTGCGTACGGACCCGGGGGCGCCGATGCGCGAGGGCATTTCCGTGATCTTGGTCCCTATGGCCTCGAAAGGGATCGAGGTGCAGGCGCTGACCTCATGGAGCGACTATCGAACTAACCAGACATTTTTTACTGACGTTCGGGTTCCGCGTGGCAATCTAATTGGCGAAATCAATAAGGGCTGGCGCTATATCATGGCGGCGCTCGACCTCGAGCGTGGTGGTCTTGCGGATACGGGCGACTTCCAGCGAGAATTCGACGAGTTGGTCGAGATCTGTCGCGTGACCCGAATCGGGGGTGGGCGTCTTATCGATCGACCCGAAGTGCGGCAGCGCCTCGCCGAGCTCGACGCTGATGTCGAAGTTGTTCAGCTTTATGGTGTGTACGGGGCATCCTTGCTGGAAGATGGTGACATCCCGACGACCACTTTGACCGCTCAGAAGATTTACAGCAGCGAATTGCGTGCGAAGTTGGCCGACTTTGGAATGCAGATCTTCGGCATGTATGGGCAGCTCAGCTGGCGAGACCCCGATGCACCCGGCCGCGGAGCCATGGAGCGCCTCTACAGGACTGCGCCAATGAATCGTTTCGGTGGGGGCACTAACGAGGTGATGCGGGACATCATCGCGCAGCGCGGATATGGAATGCCCTCCTATGGGAGATCGAAGCGAGGCTGATGTGCTGTGTCCTGTATTACTTCGAAGGTTTGATGTATGAAAGTTTCGCTTTCTGACGAACAGAAAGAGATCGTCCGCTCGATCCGGAGCCTCTTCGCCCACGAATGCCCGCCGTCCCTGATCCGGCAGCTGCAGAATCCCGGCGTCGATGCGAAGCCGGCCTCACTTTGGGCGCATCTCGCCCAGACCGGTGTATTCGGCTTGGTGCTTCCTGAGGAGGTCGGCGGGCAGAATGCCATGCTCTTCGATCTGGGGCTTGTCTATGAAGAGGGGGGGCGTGCGCTCTGTCCGACACTCGTGCACAGCACGATCGAATTCGGGCTTGCGCTCTCTCGTCTCGCGTCTCCGGCCAAGGCATCTCGGTGGTTGTCCAAGGCTGCCGCCGGAGAGCTCCTTGGAACGATTGCGCTGGCGGACCCCGGCGACGGGTCCAACACAACTCCGTCTCTCCATGCGGACCTGCAGGGTTCGCACTGGACGCTTGCCGGGTCGCTTGACTTCGTGCCCAATGCCGACGCCGTCGACATGCTTTTGACGACCGCTCGGGTCAGCGGTGCCGATTCAGTGAGTTCTCATATTGCCGTACTCGTGCCAAGGACGGCCATTAAGGCGCAACGAAGGTCCACTTTCGCCCGAGATAACCAATGTCGCGTTGATCTGGATGGAGTGCAGCTAGATGGCGCGCATGTGTTCTGTGGACCAGAAGGTGGCATAAAGGCGGATGATCTGCGCTGGATCGCCAACGCTACAACTTCGCTTCATTGCATGGACATGGTTGGTGGAGCGCAGGCGGTCATCGAACGGACCGTTGCGTATCTGCAGGATCGCCATCAGTTTGGCCGGCCCATCGCAAGTTTTCAGGCCGCACAGCACCACATTGCCAATATGCATATCGCCGTCGAAGGTGCTCGGCTTGCTGCATATCAGGCAGTATCGCTTGTGGGTAAGGGGCGGATCGCAGAGCGGGAAACGGCTATCGCCAAGCTGAAAGCTAACGAGGCGTACAAGTTCACGACTCTGACCGCCCATCAGTTGCACGGGGGCATGGGCTTCATGCGTGAGTTTGATCTGCATCTCTGGTCGGAGCGCGCGAAGGCAATGGAACACCGTGACGGCGCCTGGGACACGCAAATTCGCCGGATCGCGTCCGTTCTGGCACTCGAGCCCGGACGGGAGTGAAAGAAGAGAGCATGAGCTACCAGTTCGCGAAGTACGAGAAGCGCGGCCATCTCGCGGTGGTCACAATCAACCGGCCGGAGGTGATGAACGCTCTTCATCTGAAGGCGCACCTGGAGCTCAAGGAGATCTGGAACGATTTCCGCGACGATCGCGACCTCTGGGTGGCGATTCTCACCGGAGCTGGCGATCGGGCATTTTCAGCGGGCAATGATCTGAAAGCAGCTGCGGCCCGGATTAGGGATGGCGGCGAGGAAGAGGTCCTTGAGCCACCGCCTTTCGGAGGAATCTGCAATGACTTCGACTGCATGAAGCCGATCATTGCGGCCGTTAACGGGTTTGCGGTTGGCGGAGGTTTGGAGATCGCGCTTGCGTGCGACATCATTATTGCCGCCGAGCACGCACGTCTCGGACTTCCCGAGCCACGTGTCGGGCGCTTCGCGGGGGGCGGCGGCACTCATAGGCTTGCCCGGCAGGTTCCACATAAGATCGCCATGGGCCTCCTCATGACGGGTAAGCTCATCTCGGCTGCGGAGGCCCATCGCATCGGCCTCGTAAATGAGGTCGTGCCGCTCGCTGACCTTATGGCCACCGCCGAACGCTGGGCGGCGGAGATTCTCGAGTGTTCGCCAGTCGCGGTGCAAGTAACCAAACGATCGGTTCTTGCCGGCGAAACTTTACCGGTGAATAGGGCGATGAAAGAAGATCACCAGCTGGTGGAAGTGCTACGTGCATCGGTTGACCAGGTTGAAGGGACGCGGGCCTTTGCCGAAAAGCGGAAGCCTCGATGGACCGGGCGCTAGGAGTTTGCGTGGGTGACCGGCAGCTGGCCGCGAGTGGGAGGTCAGTGAAGACCGCCGTTCTAGTGAAGAACGTGCCGAATAAGGTGCTGCGGCCAGAGCTGTCGCAAGACCATCTCAGCGTGACGTCCCCAGTCGATCAATTCGGACCGGGCGCCGCCGGTCTTCGATATCGCCGATCTCGGCAACGTGCGGCACATTGTCCCGCAAACGACGGGGCTTCCTGCGGAGCGGTGCGCGCCAGCCTTGGAGATTTTCTCGCGCGGCAAGTGAGCGAATGGCCTCAACCGCCGGACTCAGGTGTTAACCGTCCGCCCGTTTGTTGAATCAAGAGCGAATGTCACATCCGTAACCTCATCAGGCCGGGAGCCAACGAAGATCAGCATGGCAGATAAATCACAGATGTCCGACAGTCGAGGGGCTAACCCAAGCAGAGATCAAGTATCCGCTGACCTAAGCGCAAAGGACCACATGCAGAAGCCGCTACGCGGCATTCGCGTCGTAGACCTTACGCACGTACTGGCCGGTCCCTATTGCACCACCATTTTGGCCGACTTAGGGGCGGACGTTATCAAAATAGAGAGGGTCGGTGTCGGTGACATGGGACACATGGTCGATCCCTTCCGTGGCGGGGAGAGCTACCACTTTGCCGGCCTCCATCGGAACAAGCGCGGCGTGGCGCTCGATCTCAAGTGTGATGCGGCCAAGCAGGTGCTCGAACAACTGCTGCAGCGAGCGGATGTACTGGTCGAAAACTTCCGCCCAGGTACGCTCGAGTCGCTTGGATTCGGCCAAGCGCGGCTTCGCGAGCTCAATCCAAGACTCATCGTTTGTTCCATCTCCGGGTATGGCCAGAGTGGACCCATGCGGGACCAACCGGCGTTTGATCTCGTTGCGCAGGCCATTACGGGGATCATGAGCCTCACGGGAGAGCTGGGGCGGCCGCCCGTTCGAGCCGGTGTGCCGATCGGGGACATTCTTGCGGGTGTCTATGCTGTTGCCGCCATTGCGTCAGCGCTTAATGGCCGCTCAACTTCCGGGCGCGGCTGCATTATCGACATGAGCATGTTCGATTGCCTTCTCTCGACGCTAACGTACTTCGCTGGTCGTTACTTTGCCGACGGCGACATTTTGCCGCCGGTGGGCTCGGGCGACCCCAAAGTGTGCCCGTATGGTGCATTCCCCGCGGCAGACGGTTACATTGCCATCGGGATTTATGGTGATCACTTCTGGCCCTTGTTTTGCAACGCCGTGGGTTTGCATGAACTGGCGGCCGATCCGCGACTGGAGAAAGCCGCAGCCCGTGTGGCACGCCGGGAGGAGGTCGAGTTTGCCGTCATCAAGCAGCTAGCCAAGAAGACCGTGGCTGAGTGGTGCGAGATTCTTGGTCCCGTCGGTATCCCCCACGCTCCGGTTCTGAACGTCGGTGCTGCGCTGGAGCACCCGCATACTCTCGCTCGCCGGCTCGTGCTTGAGCTGGAGCATCAGAAATGCGGGAAGGTGAAGGTGGTCGGTAGTCCCATCAACATAGACGGTCAGTCGATTACGGAATGCGCGAAAGCTGCACCCCAGCTTGGGGAGCATACAGTGCAAGTACTCTCGGAGCTCGGATATGACGCCGCTACGATCGATTGCCTGCGCGCGCAAGGTGCAATCGGCACATGAACGCACACATGCGAGCTCTTACCGCGCCGCTCTATCCGTCGCACACACCTGCCCGGTTGTCCGTGTAAGCACGCCGCCCGGATACTATCTCTGTTCATCGCTCACTTCGACGCAAAAAGATCGAGGTGGTATTCCAAAGGAGCTAGGACAATGGCGATCGACAAAGGGCCGCAGGCCTTCCCGCGAGCAGAGTACTTGCGCAGAATTGCAGCAGTGAAGTCTGAAATGAAGCGGCGCGACGTCGATGTGCTTGTCGTGACCTTCGACCGCAACATGAATTATCTTACGGGCTACACGGCACGATCAGGATATATTCCTCAGGGACTCGTGGTATCCATGAGTGAGGAGGAGCCGACGATCATCCTGCGTAAACAGGATGCGCCGGCGGGCCATTACCAGACGTTCTTGAAGCGCGAGAGGGTCATCGGCTATCCGGAAGAACTCATCGGTGATCCCAAACTCGACGGCTACGACGCGCTGATCGACTTTGTTCTGGAAGCTGGTTCCTCAAACCGAGGGGTCGGTCTCGAATTCGCAAATCTTCCGCAGTATGCACTGGAAAAGTTCAAGGCGCGACTGCCGAAAGCCAGGATTGAAGATTTCACGCGTGTCATAACCTGGATCCGAATGGAAAAGTCGGATTACGAGATCGCGTATATGAAGGAGGCTGCGGCCATTACGGATGCCGGAATCGTGCGGGCCGCCGAGGTCATCCGACCCGGCGTGCGGGAAGCAGATGCGGCCGCAGAAATTTTGGGGACGCTCGTGCGCGGTATCAATGGCAAGCCAGGAACGAGCCTTGCCAGCTATTGGATGAACACCTCGCCGCGTACGGGAACAAGCCACATCTCCTGGACCGAGGA
Source organism: Bradyrhizobium sp. USDA 4510 (assembly GCF_054059095.1). Lineage (NCBI taxonomy): Bacteria > Pseudomonadati > Pseudomonadota > Alphaproteobacteria > Hyphomicrobiales > Nitrobacteraceae > Bradyrhizobium > Bradyrhizobium sp. USDA 4510. The sequence goes on from NZ_JBSSBT010000001.1 coordinate 741,737, forward strand.
TGCTTTCCGCGCTGGCTCACAGATCAACCTTGAGATCGCCGGCGTACGGCACAACTACACCGTTCCCATCAGCCGCACGTTCTCTATCGGCGCGCCCTCGGACCGTCTCCGCCGGGTGCATGAAGCGCAACTCGCCGGACTTGAGGCCGGCCTGGCCACTGTTCGCGCGGGACGCACCTGTAGTGAGGTCGCTGAAGCAGCCAGACGAGAAGTTGAGAAGCATGGCGTCAGGAAGGAGTCGCGTTATGGCTATCCGGTCGGGATCGATTGGACGGAGCAGACCGCCAGTCTCAAAGAGGGCGACATGACCGTGTTGAAGCCGAACATGACTTTCCATCTGCATCTGGGTAACTGGATCGATGAAGACTTCGGCATCATGCTCAGCGACCCTTTTCGTGTAACCGAGTCCGGCGCCGAAGTTCTGACGCGTACGCCACGCAAACTTTTCGAACTCGGCTAGGCTTTAGACGATCTCCAATGAAGCGGCGCTTGGCGCCCGCCGGCGAGGCAGCGCGGCTGGAAACGTTTTCGCCACGGACGGGTGCTACGCGCGCTGCACATGTGCATCGGCCTCGGGCAGGAAATCGCAGTGATCCTTGAGCGTGTCTGAAGCAATGTTCTATGACGAAGTAACGCTTGTCACCGGCGGTAGCGCCGGTATCGGCCGGGCTGTGTGCGAAGCGCTATTGGCTCAGGGCCGGCGCGTCGTCAACCTCGACTATCGCCTGCCCGAATGGCAGCACGCTCATCTGGTCTCGATGCAGGCGGATTTGACGGACGAGGCGGCAGTTCGTCACGCCGCCACCGAGCTCGCAGGAAAATTTGCTGTGACGGCCCTCGTGAACAATGCAGGAGCCACACGGCCCGGCACGATCGATACGGCGACTGTCGCCGATCTCGACTACGCCGTCGCGCTGCACTTGCGCGCCTCAATGTTGCTGATCCAGGCCGCGCTGCCCGCCCTTCGCCAGAGCGGCCGTGGACGCATCGTCAATATCGCTTCCCGGGCCGCGCTCGGCAAAGCGGAGCGTATTGTCTATTCGGCTACGAAGGCAGGCCTCATCGGAATGACCCGTACGCTCGCCATCGAACTCGGCGCTGAAGGAATTACCGTGAACGCAATCGCGCCAGGCCCGATCGCTACGGAGCTGTTCCGTAGTAGTAACCCTGCAGGCGCGCCGCGGACGCAACGCATCGTGGATAGCATCTTGGTGAATCGCCTTGGCACGCCCGAGGACGTGGCACGCGCGGCGCTGTTCTTCTTGTCGCCTGACAATGGCTTTGTCACCGGGCAAGTCCTGTATGTCTGCGGCGGCACTACCCTCGGCGTCGCGCCGCTCTGATTTCTCGAGTGTGCAGTGCTCAGTGAAGCTGTCGAGGAGTGCGCTGCTAGATGCCATAAGATGGTGGGCCACCATCGTCGAAGCGCCGTCGCCAGAGTTCGGCGAACCTAAGTCCCTCGCACTTTCCTCGCGGCAGTCGTCCGCGAGCCAATCCGCGCTATCCCGCACCGGCGAGCTCATATCGGCAACGTGACGCGGCCGAACGGCGTGGTGCGGCGCAGCGGAAGATCGCCCCGGTATATGTAGCGTAGCGTAAGACAAGCTGGGTCGAATCTCCTCGATAGACCGCTAATTTCCGAAATAATCTTGAGGACGCATAGCTGGCGTCAGCGATCCGGCAGGAATTCGACTGTTTCATGCCCCACGTTCGGCGTTCGGCCGGGCTATGCTTCGTTCGTGATTTCGCGAGGTGGCACTCTCGGAGTGCTGAAGCTCGAATGCGGGCTGCCGGCCGCCGCATTGCTGCCAACGCAAGTGCCCGCCCGGTGTTACGTCCAACCCCGGGCCCTCCTGGAGCGGTGGCGGGAGGCTTCGACGTCGCGCGCGTCTCGCTCCAGCGCCCGGGCCGGCATTTCGAGAACAGTGAAAAGGCAGCGGAAAGGACCAGAGCCGATACTACTCAAATGTCCCGGCCGATCGGCGCTTTAGATGCTTTGTGCCCGCGCGCGTCGAAGTTCACCATATCCGGAGGCCGGGGTCGTTTGTGATAGTCGACCCATCTGCCGCTGTTACTGGTTCGAGATTGTGCCGGAGCAACAGCCGTGCTGAAGGTCGGCCGTCAGGAGAAAGTCCTGCACCGAATGTAGCAAAATAGCCGAATGTACAACAGCAAACGGAGAAATTGGCCGATTTTCTTCTTCATGACAGAATAACCTTACTGTACATGCGAAGGCGCTGGTTCGAGCAGCCCGGATCAAAGGGTTCAAAGCCGAATGGTTAGTCGTAGCAACAGCTTTCTGGCGGATGGCGAGCGCGACGCGGTAATGGAGCTGCGCCATGCCATGCATCGCGAGCCTGAGCTCTCAAACGCAGAATGGAAAACGCAGGAGCGGATCCGCGGCATACTGCAGCAATTTGGCATTAACGGTGCCAAGGTCTTCCACAACACCGGCCTCTATGTCGACATCGAAGGCACCGCATCCGGCCCGAAGCGGTCGATCGCAGTGCGCGGCGACATCGATGCTCTCCCAATCCAGGAGGCCCGCGAGGATCTGCCCTATCGCTCCCGGGTCGAGGGCGTCATGCACGCCTGCGGTCACGACATGCACGGTTCGATCGCGCTCGGCACCGCACTCGCCTTCCACCGGTTGCGCGACAATTTTGCCGGCAAGGTGCGCGTGTTCTTTCAGCCGGCCGAGGAGGCGGAGCCGCTCGGCGGGCGCACAGTGGAAGAGAAAAGGCTCTTGGAGGGTTTCGACCGAGCTGTCGGTTTTCACGTCAGTCCCGAGATTCCCGCCGGGATGTTTGGCGCACGCGAAGGCGCAGTGACCAAATCCGCCGACGGGTTTAAGCTGACCATCACCGGCAAGATGGCACATGGCGCGACGCCGCATAAGGGCGTCGACGCGATCGCTATCGCCGCCGCATTCGTCAACGAGGTGCAGAAGGTCGTCTCGCGTGAGATGCCGGCCGACGACGGCGCGGTCGTTACGGTCGGCACCATTCGTGGCGGCGAGGCGACCAACATCATCTGCCCATCGGTCGTTATGGAGGGGACGATGAGGACCCGCAGCCCGGAGCGTCGTGCGCTGCTGTCCCGCCGTGTGCGCGAAGTCGCCGAAGGCGTTGCCGTGATGCACCGCGGCCAGGCTGAATGCGTCATCCGCACCGGCGAGCCGCCCGTCATTAACGATACCGAAATGGTTAAGCGTTTCCAGCACGTTGTGCACGACGCGGCGGGTCCTAACGCTTTCGTGGACAGGAAGGAGATAGCCGGCAGTGACGATTTCGGCTTCTATTCGGCATGCGTGCCGTCGATCTATTTCTGGTTCGGCAGCCGCGCGCCTGGTTACGATTCGCATCTGCATACGCCGACATTCGGAGCCGCCGATGAGCTCATCATCCCGACGACGGAGCTCACAGTTCGATACGTCCTCGATTTGTTGAATTCCTGAGGGGCGCCCTAGCTGGTACCTCGCGCCGACGCAAACCGCCTCGCGGCTGCCGGTCCTAACCATGTTCCGTATCGGAGATCGTGTCCCTGAGCGTGGTGGTAACTGGCGGTGGGACACCGCGTTCACCGGCAAGGGCCGGACAGGTCAGCTGGCGATTGCCGGAAGGCTGACGGTGGGATCATCGCTCAACGGCGCGATGGTTTCCAGCGTCATGTAACGGGCGCGCTGGACGGCCCATTCATCGTTCTGCTCGAGAAGGATCGCACCGATAAGGCGGACGATGGCGTCTTCGTTGGGGAAGATGCCGACCACCTCGGTCCGCCGCTTGATCTCGCCGTTGAGGCGCTCGATCGGGTTGGTGGAGTGCAGCTTGGTCCGATGTTGCGGCGGGAACGTCATGTAGGCGAGCACATCGGTCTCGGCCTCGTCCAGGAAGGTTGCGAGCTTGGGCAGCTTGGGGCGGAGCTGGTCGGCGACCTTCCGCCATCGCGCGCGTGCCGTCTCGGATCGTCCTGGGCAAACGCGGTGGCGATGAAGGCAGAGACGACACGCCGTCCGCTCTTGCCGGCATGGGCGAGCGCGTTGCGCATGAAGTGCACGCGGCAGCGTTGCCAGCTGGCGTTGAGCACCTTGCTGACGGTCGCCTTGATGGCCTCATGGGCGTCGGAAACGACCAGCTTGACGCCGCGCAGGCCGCGGCGGGCGAGCTTGCGCAGGAACGCCGTCCAGAACGTCTCGGCTTCGGAGGGACCAATGTCCATGCCGAGCACTTCGCGCCGGCCGTCGCTGTTGACGCCGACCGCGACGATCACCGCGACCGAGACGATGCGCCCCTGCTGGCGCACTTTCACGTAGGTGGCGTCGATCCACAGATACGGCCAGTCGCCCTCGATCGGCCGAGCGAGGAACGCCTTCTTGTCGTCGATCTCCGCGCACAGCCGCGAGATCCGGCTCTTGGAGATGCCGCTCATCCCCATCGCCTGCACCAGATCGTCGACCGAGCGGGTCAAGACGCCCTGCACATAGGCTTCCTGCACCGCGGCGGTGAGCGCCTTCTCCATGCTTATCCGCTCGAGGTAAGTGGGATGGCATTGCACCGCGGCAGGTTCTGGAAACTGATCTTTGGATTCTGAACACGGGCGCGCAACGGCGCGTGTTGCCGCGTTGCTATCAGAGCTGTAAGGCCGTGCATCGTCGCTTTCAGGGCTGACCGATATTGCCAACGAACTTTGCGACAGAAGGATGCGCTCGACGAAGAAGAGTGTTTCATCGACAAACCTTTGCGATGTCCAAGGCGGGCGCGGAGTTCGGCCTACGAGAAGCCCGGAAAAGGCCCGAAAATCATGGCGGTTGTGGATCGCCATGGCGTGCCGCTTTGGATGAGCCCCCTTGCCGCGAACCATTGCGAGGTGCGCTTGATGCAGGCTTGTTGATCGCGCTCGAAGATTGCGCATTGCCATCTGGAGCACATCCTCCAAACGCGGTCGGCTTAAGCCGCCGCTCGTGAGACACGCAGTACACGTGAAATTTCAACTCATGTCGGCCGTCCGCCCTAAATCCGCGTAACGCCAGCTTTTTTGCGTAATTTCTGCATTCCGTGTCGATTTCTGCGGCCTTTTGGTGTGCCTCTATGCTTTTGTTTGGAGACGCAAGAGCAGGCAGAAAAGTCAAGGAACGGAGCCTTAGCGGGAGGAGGGGGAGTCGTCGCCAGCAACTTCGATTTGATGCACGTAACCGAGTTGGATTTGTTGATGGCCGCAGTCTCCGTGAGCGGTGCGATTTCGGGTGGCCTGCTTTCGGGTTTGAAATACCAAAAGCCCGTTCGTCGCTGTCGGCGTGCGCAAGTCGTACGGTACGTTTGAGGCGCTCAAGAGAACTAATTTGGAAAGCGATCGCGGCGACGTGTTTGCGCGATTGGAAAGCTGTGCTCGGGAAAGAGCACGTTTCTGCGCTGCATCAACAAGTAGGAAGTTATTAGCGACAATGCTTCGTGGATAAATAGCGAGCTGATCGGATACCGTCGCATTGGACACAAGTTGTACGAGCTCTCCGAAATAAGAATCGAACGACAGCTACTGACGATAGGCATGCTGTCTCAGCGCTTCATCCTGTTTCCACACAAGACGGCGCCAGAAAGCACCATCGAAGGGCCCTCAAGTGCTGAGACATGAATCTACAGCTAAGACCCGTAAGGAGATAGCGATAATGCCTTTAAGAAGCGGATTTCGTCTTGCGATGAGCGCGCTCGCCGTCGCGCTCGGACTCGCCGCAGGTGCGGCCTGCGCGCAATCCACGAAGACCGTCATCAATGCAGTAACGAACACCAACTATCCGCCGTTCAAATTCAGGAATCCGATAACCCACAAGATCGTCGGTTTCGACATCGATCTGTTGGAGGCTATCGCTGCAAAGATTGGCGCGAAAGTCAACTGGAGCGAAGCAAGCTTCAGCCAGCTACTCAGCTCGATCCTCACGAAGCGTGCCGACGTTATAGTCGATGTGGCTGACACCCCTGAACGCCGCGAGAGCGTAAACTTCGTCGATTATCTAAATGAATACTCTGTGTTTGTCACGGTCCGCGACAACGCCGCACGGTCTCCGAATCCAGACGTCCTGTGCGGCACACGCGTGGCTGCATCTCGCGCCACGGCTTGGCCCGGCCTCGTAGTGAAATGGAGTGACGAGCATTGCACCAGAGCCGGTAAGCCTGCTGTCATGGTGGTGGAGGTGACCCTCTCGTCCGATATGCCCTTGGCGCTAAATCAGGGGCGCGTAGACGCGTTTGTTACAGGCGCGGGTACAGTGGCGTATCAGAACGAGCAAGAGAACAAGCGATACGTGACTGTCGCAAGGTTAAACCAGGGTGACTTGCAAGGATTCGGTTTCTCGAAAGACAACCCGGAGCTCGGACAGGCACTCAAGAAAGGACTGGCAGCGGTCATGGCCGATGGCACGTACAAGAACCTCATGCACAAGTGGATGCTAGCGGAAGATAGTGCTCTCGAACGGCCCATGATCAATGGTGAGCCCGAAAACCCTTAACGAGAATAGATTCATCGTCATAAGAAGCAAACGGATGACGATCTGCAAGGGGCAAAGGCATTTTTGCCGATCAGAGTATCTGCGGCGAGTGAATGAATCAAAATGGCAGAGATGTCCTGTCGATGCGCTCGTCCTGACTGGCCCCTTCGTAACAGCCTCGGTAGATGGTTTGCATGCGGTTTCGCGCACTCTCGGCCGCAAGCCTGATGCGATCGTCTGACTCAATCCTCGCGCATCAGAACTGGAACTGATCGGATGAAAACGCCCTCGTCGCCGCACTTCAATCCCGTGGACCTGACGCATCACTACAATGCCGGCCGGGAGGAGCTGGCGGGAGCCGACAGGCAAGGGGGCAACGATATGGCGAGCGACGAACTCCGAGGGCTGCAGGCACTTCGAGGCATACCGTTTCTCTTCGGGAGTGACGTGGGCCCGAATGTGCTGGTCTTGCGTCCAGGAAATGCTGCTGCCGAGATTGCTCTCGCGCCGACTGGCGCCACTTACGTGATATTCGCCCATTTAGTGGCGGATCGCCCGCTGGCGACACCCCTCGGCTTTGGCACAATCGGGCCTACAACAACTCCAGCTCAAGGCAACGAAGTCGGCGAATTGGTTTCGACCTATTCACTCCAATATGCCGATGGGAGCGAGACGAATATACCGATCCGGCGGCGAATTGAGATTCAGCAGTCGCATGTCTCATGGGGATCTCACCCGTTCGGCGCTGTACCGGCAGCGTGGCCAAGCGTATACGCGACTCACTACGAAGACGTAGCGCTAGGACGTGCCCCTATCCTAGGCTTCGGACATGCCGAGCAGCGCACGTGGCGTTACTCTGGTGGAGAGAATCTGTGGCTTTATGCGCTTCCCAATCCCCATCCGCAGAAGGCCATCACTGCCCTTCGGCTGCGAGCGGAACACGAGGTGTCGCTGGTTTACGCGATGAGCACGACCATGCTCCACGACCATCCCTTGCGCCTTCCAACGCGCCGCAAGGTACGCATGCGCTTGCCCACTGGCGTTCGCCTCAACCGGCTGGGAGAACTCGATACTGATCATCGCGGAAACCAGATCGGAATGGACCTAGGGGTCGTCATATCGGCCCGCGCCGTGCTGGAGTACTCTCGATCCGATTGGCTCGGTGATCGGCATGATGTCCAGCCGGTGCGATCCGACAACGAGGTCATCGTGGAATACGCAGGTCATCCCGATGCACGACTTTACTTGCGTTCCGACGACGGAAGTTTGCATATGCAGGAAGTACGGTCTCTGGTAGCCTCGCATGCGGTCGCGTGCGTCCCGCTCGATGCGGTTGCCATCGAGCCCGCCACGCGGCCAGTGAAGCTGCGGATCATAGAAAAGGCAACTGGTCTGCTCGTCCCCGCAAGGTTGCACGTCCACGGCCAGCATGGGGAGTATCTTCCGCCAAAGGGGCACCAGCGCAAGGTCAATACCGGCCGCTTTGAGGATGTGTACGCCGAATTTGCAAACGGCCTGAATCAGTACGCCTACGTAGATGGGGAATGTACCTTGGATCTTCCGCTAGGTCCGGTCTTCATTGAAATCACGAGAGGCTTCGAAATGCCCCCGATGCGGCGCGTCGTCGAAATTAATGCGATAACGCAGACACTAACCTTCGAGTTGGAAAAGGTGCTGCACTGGCGAGAACGGGGTTGGGTCAGTGCCGATACGCACGTTCATTTCCTCAGTCCACAAACCGCGCTGCTGGAGGGCAAGGCAGAAGGAGTGAATGTCGTCAACCTGCTCTCGTCCCAATGGGGGGAAATGTTCAGCAATGTCGGCGACTTCGATGGCCGAACGACGTTAGGTGCCAAAGATTTCGGCGGCGATGGGGAGTTCTTGGTTCGCGTGGGTACCGAAAATCGTATGCAGGTGCTGGGCCACATCTCGCTGCTCGGGTATGAAGGCGCCATCATTGATCCGCTTTGCACCGGCGGACCAGCAGAGTCCGCGATCGGCGATGCGCAGGAAACGACGATAGCCGAGTGGGCAGAGCGCTGTCGTCAGCAAGGTGGCCTCGTCGTTTTGCCGCACCTACCCGAACCGCAGGCCGAGTACGCGGCAGACATCGTCCTTGGATTGATCGATGCGGTCGAGATGATGACTCTGAATCCGCGGTGGGAGCAGATCAACGCTTTCGGCCTCGCGGAATGGTATCGTTATCTCAATATCGGCTATCATCTCCCATTGGTTGCAGGTTCCGACAAGATGACGCCGTCTGCGCTCTTGGGCGGCATTCGCACGTATGCGCACCTGGGAGATCAAGAATTCACGTATCGGAACTGGATGGGCGCTGTGCGCGGTGGAGATACGTTTATCACTATCGGGCCGCTCATTGCGATGACTGTGGAAGGCCTGCGCCCCGGATCCAAGCTCCAGCTCGCGCCTTCAGGCGGGACTGTGACTGTCGACTGGCTCGTTGAGTCGGTCAGCGTCCCACCGGAGCGAATCGAAATAATCCGCAGCGGCGTGGTCGTGGATGAAGTACTTTGCGACAAGTTATCGTGCCGCGGACACGTCGGGGTGCAGGTGACCGAGACTTGCTGGATAGCAATTCGCGTTCGAGGCAGCATCTTAGAGCGGGACGGCGACATCGCTGCACATACGAGCGCCGTTTGCGTGTATGTCGGCGACAAGCCGATGTTTGCTACCACTGACGCTGTGGCGGTTCTCGCGCAGATCGAGGGGTCGATCGCTTACCTGGATACATTGGCACCAAGGTCGGATGAAGCACGGCACGCACGCCTGAGGTCGGCTCTGCAGTTGGCTCATCATCGCCTGCATCACCGGCTTCATGAACTCGGCGCCGATCACGCGCATACACCAGTACATTCGGTTCACATCGAGCGTGAACATTGACGAGGGACAACAAGCAATAGACCAGCATAACCGGCACGGCTTGTCTATGTGTTCCGGGCCAGGCGAGCGCAGCTCGCGTCATTGCGCGTCCCTCTGTCAGATTCTGGCCATGCGGATCATTCCATCGTACTGATAACCAATGTAATGTTTCGGTTGAGTTTGATCACGTGCTGGATTCCGAACTCAGCGCGTCGACAGGAAGCAACCATTGCGATCCCTTGATTGCTTGTGTCGCCCGGCAAGAGGCCCCTTAGCACCAGACTCTTTACTGATCCGACGCAAATTCCAAAGTGTGCCGCAGCCTTCGCAAGGCTGATCATTTTTCCGTCGGATCGGATGATGCGGGATCGTAGTCCGGAAAGTCCAGGCGTTCGCGCATTTCCCGCACGCGAGCGGTCGTAACCGGTATGAGCTCCCACATCCGCAGCAATCAGCATTAGGCATCCAACAGTGACGCAAGGCCTAGACGGCCGCTGGAATCTCGGCGTAGCCGTTACGACGCCTTGCGATGGTCCGAGCGGCGGACGGTCCTGCTCGTTGCGACTGTGCAACAGGATGGGCAGCAACAAGCCGTGATTGACGTTGCTAGCATCTAGCAATAGCGTCCACGCCGACAGTCTGAGCTGCATCGAGTCATAGAAGCCTTGGCACCAAGGGCCCGGGTCGAGGTTGCCATTGACTTCGCGCCGGCGCATCGGCTCGAACCGATCGGGCTCATCGACACCGGTCCGGCTACGGTGGCGGCGGCATAGCCGTCGAGCATGTGAATGCTGGTGGCGGCAGGATACCAATCGATGCGAGCTCGGAGCCATCGCTCGAGCTCCGCAAGTGGCATCGCGGCTGACGTCATCGGCGATGCTGCTTTATGTCGACGCGGGCTTATGGGCAGCCAGTGCGGTGCGATGGCGCGCCTCCTTCCAGTTCCTGGCGAGCAGCTCCTGCAACTGATGGCTCCTGGTTCGCGCGGACACGATGCGCTCCAGCACGTCTGTCAGGTAGGCCGACGGATCCAGTTCATGGAGTTTTGCCGTGTTCACGAGCGAAGCCAGTATCGCCCAGCTCTCAGCGCCGCCCTCACTGCTGCTGAACAATGAGTTGCGTCTTCCAATGGCGATCGGCCGCATGGAACGCTTGTTGCTGTCGACCTCGACGCGGCCGTGTCGCAGAAACAGCGTCAGCCCATCTCCAGTGATTGAGCGCATAGTTGATGGCCTCCGCCAGCTTCGACGGGGACAAGAGCTGGCCGACCGTTGCGATCAGCCGCGCCTTGCCGCCATCAACGGTGTACTCCTGGTACGGCTAGCGGAAAGCCGCCGCTCCGCACTGATGCCGCGGATCTCCGCTTCGATCGTGTAGACGGCCTGCAGGCTTCGATCACCTCGCGAGCGAACGGCGACTGAGTCGTTTTGAACACCTCGACGAATTTGCGTCGGGCGTGGGCCAGACAAGAGGCGAGCTGGATTGCATCGCCATGATCGCGCGCCAGCGTCTTGTAGGCGGTGTCAACGGGCAGCGAACTTTCCGTAAAAATGGGCTTCCAAATTTCCCTAGAGCATGTTGTTTTTTCGCAGAATCGGGATTCCCAGCGGGAGCGATTTCTGATTCAAACTCCGTGCTGGAGAACGGGGGCCAGCATGGATGACGCGACCCTATTCAGAAGACCTTCGTGAACGGGCTCTGGCGCGAGCTGATGCAGGAGAGACAGTTCGTTCGATTGCAGAGGCGCTTCAGATCGGCCCGTCCTGTGGAACGAAGTGGAAGAATCTGAGACGGGAGACTGGGTGCGTTTCGCTCGGCAAGATCGGCGGTCACAAGAAGCTGGTTCTGTCCGGTGCCAATGCTGATTGGCTGCGTAAGCGCGTTCTCTCGGGACCATTCACTTTGCGGAAGCTGACACAGGAACTGGCGGCGCGCGGGATCAAGACCGATGTGCGGGCGGTGTGGACGTTTGTGCATGCCGAAGGGCTGAGCTTCAAAAAAAACGATCCTGCCAGTCGAACAAGATCGCCCCGACATCGCCCGTAAGCGGACACGCTGGAAGGCCCATCAAGGCAAGATTGACGCTTCACGCCTGATCTTTATCGACGAGACCTGGATCAAGACCAATATGGCGCCACTGCGCGGTTGGGGACCGAGCGGACAGCGGCTCCAAGCATCCGCGCCTTTCGGTCACTGGAAGACCATGACTTTCATCGCAGCGCTGCGGCACGACCAGATCAGCACACCTTGGGTCATCGACGGCCCCATCAATGGCTCTTCACCCTCTATGTCGAGAAGGTGTTGGCCCCAACTCTGGCAAAAGGTGAGGTTGTCATCCTCGACAATCTTGGCAGTCACAACGGCAAGTCCGCTCGCAATGCGATCCGCGCCACCGGAGCGCACCTGCTCTTCCTGCCGCCCTACAGTCCCGGTCTCAATCCGATCGAACAGGTCTTCGCCAAGCTCAAACATCTGATGCGAGCCGCAGAACCGCGCGATGTCGAGGCAACCTGGCGCAAGGTCGGCGAACTCCTCGACCTCTTTTCTGCACAAGAGTGCGCCAACTATCTCAAAAACTCAGGCTATGTTTCCGTATAAAAACAGCGTGCTCTAGGTGACGGCGATCGTGGCTGGCGGATCAGCCGCTATCGGGATCGTCATTGGTCCTCCCGGGTGGGCGGCCACGGCGCTTGGGCTGCGGCGGGTTTGTAAGCGGACGCGAGCGGACGTTTTCCGGTACGAGGGCGGCGTGCTGGCGAAGCAGATAGTTCGATCCCTCGATTTGGATAACGACGGCGCGGTGAAGCAGGCGATCAAAGCAATGCTGTGGCGACGACGGCATCACCAAAAACCTCGCCCTATTCGGCGAAGCCGCGGTTCGAAGTGAGGATCATCGCGCCTTTTTCATAGCGGGCGTTGACCAACTGGAAGAACAGCTTGCCGCCGACGGGCACGACCGGAAGATAACCGATCTCATCGACGACAAGGAGGGGGGCGCGGGCGAGGAACCGCAGGCACTCGCGCAAAGCGCCTTCGCGTTCGGCTTTTGCGAGGGTGGTGACGATGTCGGCGAGCATGGCGAACACGAAGCTCTTTTCAGCCTTGACAGCCTCGACCGCGAGCGCCGTCGCAAGATGGCTCTTACCGGTGCCGGGTGGCCAAGCAGATGGACCACCTCGGCGCGCTCGATAAACTTCAATTCGGTATGCATCAGGATGCGATTGCGATCGAGCGGGGACTGGAATGCGAGGTCGAAGCCGACGTGCGTTTTGACGGTGGTCAGGCGCGGCATTCTCAGCGCGCTGCTGACACGGCGATTGTCGCGCAACGTCAGCTCCTGGGCAAGCAGCGGATCGAGCGCCTCAATCGAGGTGACTTCACCCTGTTCGCTCGCCGGAGCGTAGGGTCCAATATTTCCAGCGCAGGTGGCATCCTGAGTGCGACCAGGCCTTTCTTGACGCTATCGATCGTTGCCGGTTGCGTGTGGATTGTCATGGCCCGAGTGGGCGAGCCGTTTGCCGACAGCTTGGTAAATCTCCAGCGACCGTCGTGGGATGTGATCGCCGGCCCGACCGACGAGGGGTTCGGACACGCCGGGTCCCGACCTGGATCGGTTGACGGCCTGACGATGATCGGGGGCGACGCGAGTTCGCCGACGGCCTTCCAGAACGGGACGGAGGGCGACGATTTCGCGTTGGTCGAGAATGCGGATTACATCAGGCAATTGCTGCACTTCGACAATGCGCCGCGTCCGGTCTGGTACACTGTAATAGTTGCCGCCGATCGACACGAGCCCGTCGTGGCTGACACGGCGCTCGAGTTTGAGAGCGCGTCGAACGGCCCTGCCGGCAACACCTGCAACTCGGCTCTTTCAATGGCAAACGCCTCAGTGACGACTTTCTGCGTGGTGCCATGCACGCGCGCGTTCGCAACCGTCGCGAGCCAGTCATCGAGCCGGGGGTTGAGATCGTCGAGATTGCGGAAGCTGCGCGCGAGGAAGAAGTCCTGCCGGATGTAGCTGAACGGACGCTCGACCGTGCCCTTGGTCTTGGCGCGGTATGGCCGGCAGGCCCTCGGATGGAAGCCGTAATGTTGTGCTAGCGCCAGGAGTGACCGGTTATAGACGATGTGACCATCGCCATCTTCGCCCGTCACGGCCATCTTCATGCGGTCGTAAAGGATCTCGATCGGGACACCGCCGATGACCGCAAAAGCCTGCATGTGGCAGCGCAGCAGCGTCTGCAAGTCCTGATGCATGACGACGCGGGCGAAGATGAGACGCGAATGGCCGAGCACCATCGAGAACAGCCAAATGATCCGTGTCACACCGGGCTCGTCCAACCGCATCTACCGTTACAAGCACGTGAGTGCGACCGTCGAGTGACTGTTTGAACAGGCATTCGCGCAGATTGAAACGACGCGACCACCGACATCGCAGCTCATCCAGGATCATCCGTTGATCCGCACCTCCGACGAATACGGCGACCTCTTCAGCCGCGCTGTGCGGCGCGACGCTGACGACAATGGCCCGGCAGGCTGAGGCTCACGACGACCGCGCCCCTGCAATCCGGGCTCGTGGCGCCTGCGCAACCCCGGCCAGCTCCGGCGCCACGAGCGCTCCCGCTGCGCCGTCTCACCTCAAACTGGAGACCAAGCCAGATGATGACCATGCCGGAACCGGAAATTGAGCGTTGCCTGCGACAGCTGCGCTTGTCGGGCGTCCGCGACACGCTGCCGACGCGCGTGCTGCAGGCGCAGGGCGCCAATCAGCGCTCCCTCGAACCTTCTCTCTGATCCTGCAGGACGAACTGAACCGTCGTCAGTCCCAGCTTATCGAGCGACGATACCGGCAATCCGGCCTCGACGAAAAGCTGACGCTCGCCGAGTTCGACTGGTCCATTTAATCCCAAATTGCCGCGCCAAACTTGCTTCCAGCTCCACACCCTGGCGTTCATAGCCGCTGGCGGGAACGCCCTGCTTTCGGCAAACCTGGCACCGGGAAGTCCCACATCGCCAAGGCGAGTCCTTATCAGGCGATCCTGCAAAGCCACCAGGTCCAGTATCTTGAGACCGACGACTTCTTCCACCGCTACGCCCTGAACTCCCTGGCGCAACGCGAGGTCCGGCTGCGAACCACCATCGACTGCGGCCTCCTCGTGCTGGACGATCTGTTCCTCGCCCGGGCCATCGCCGACGACGCCGGCGCATTGCCGCAGACCCTGATCCATCAGCGCCACAAATTGCACCGCAGCGGCATCGTCACCTCCAATCGCGTCGTGCGGGATTGGGGGACGTATCTGGGGGACAACACCATGAGCACGACAATCCTCGATAGCCTAATGCACCACTGCCATCTGCTTGAGTTCGACGGACGCAGCTATCGGCTCAAAGAGGCCGCTGAAGCTCTTGCCCGTGAAACAAAGTCAAAATAACAATCCCTTCTGTCATGCCTCGCGGGTGGAGGAATTTGACTGGCCACACCCGGAGGAATTTGAAGTGACCCGCGGGCACGGAAACCGGCTAGATCTGGCCTGAGCGAAGAAAATCGACGAACCAGCATTCTTAGGGTGCGCCAGTGAGCGACAAGAACATCTTGTAGCAGCAGGAGGGGGCGATCCCGGTTGGTTTATAGGCGAACACATCGGGTCGATTAGGAACAGCGCAAGTTACCGCCGAGGCGGTTGGTGGTTATTGCCGCTTGCGTACCCGACACGCGAGAACACGACGTTGGTCCATTTAAAACCAAGACTGCTGCGCTGGCTGAGGCGGAACGGCTGGCAGCCCTCCACAAACGAAAAACGTAGAGATCAGCTAACGTCTCGAACACGTGTGTTCGAAACAGCGCTTAGGGCTCGGCGACAAGCTGGAGCGGTTGTTGGCCGAGCCTTCGGGTGGCGCACGATCCGGTGCATTGCCAGCCAAGATTTCAGGCGGGTCACGGTCGACACCAGTGCAGCCGAAGGCGACGCTTCCCGACCGATGCCAAACTGCATTGTAGCGATCCGAAGCTGGAGCCGCCTGGCGAGGAAGCACGAAGTCAGGCTGCGGCAATTCTACTCTCGCGTGGCCAAGGGCGCAGCGATGATGGCGGGCGCGTTACGCTCATGCCAAATAGTTCAACCGGCATCAGCGGCAGCTGTGCATCCTGCGCAGCCGGCTGGCTCGGATCATCCGCGATATCCGCCGCAGACGCGTTGCATGCCCAGACCGGGTGCGCATAATGACGCTTCGGCCATTCGGTCGTAGTCGGCCGAACTACTCTCCCAGCGGCAACAGAACGACAACTCATTCAGACGTTCTTATCGGCACACAATTTCTTACGCTGGCAGGGCATTGCTACCGCGGACAGCACTCTCATCACTAAAACAGGGTCGACCGACGAGAGCTCAGCCGTGCCCCTCTTTAGTCCACAGCAGCCCATCGGACCAAATTTGTTCAACACGTCCCCACTGGCAGGCTGATGCGACGTCCGGGAAGAATCCACGTCCACGGTGGTTGGCGCTCGTATTGCATAGAAGCGGAATGCCCGTAAGCTTTTCATATTCGACGAGAAGATTGGCGATTCTGTGCGGAGAGGTCCTGGAAATCGTCTGCAATCGCGCGGATCCATCGAGATGTACGACCGCTGGGATTTTGTCTCGCCACTCCGGCCGTGTTTGATGATCGAATAGCATGTAAGGATCCGGCGTTCCAGGACTGAAAATATCCGGAGCTCGGTCCTCCAGGCATATCGGTGCCACTGGCCGGAAGTGTTCGCGAAGTTTGATGTCGTTGAGATGATCCTTCATTCCTGCACAAGTCGCGGCTGCGAGAATGCTTCTGCCCCCCAATGCTCGCGGTCCGAGCTCGGCTCGGCCGGCGAGGAACACCACTGGCTTGTTGCTCGCGAGGAGGGTAGCGAGGTCGCGCATGCTGCACGGCGCAGCATGCCATTCCGATGGCACATCGCTGCGTACCAGGGCGGGGCCACTGTAGACGGACCATTCCAGCGGCACGAAGCCTTTGTCAGCCGCCATCGCGCAGCAAACGGCACCTATCGCCGCCCCGCTGTCGTTCGGAAAGGGCGGAACCCAGACACCGTCGAAAAGGCCAGTAGCACGTAGCGCGCTATTCCATTTAATATTGAGACCGCAGCCGCCGACTATGCACAAATTGCGCGATCCTGGAAACTCCGAATGCTTCTGCAACACGGTCGTCATCTCACGGATGAGGAGACGCTCAATGAAACAGTGAAATGATGCAAGTACATCTTCGGGGCGCCTGGTCGTCAATTGCAGCGCACTCGCGTGAAAGAAGTCGTGGATAGCTGCAAGTGAGGTTTCTAAGCTGCTCTCCGCATGGTAACTACGAGCGTACTCCGTATTGGCCGCAAAGCGCTCCTCGTAGAGTTCATGGAACATAGTTATGATGTCTTCATCAGAAGACCCCAGGGCGATGTAGGCCATCAGCTTGCCGGCAACACCTATGTCTTCCCAGTCGGAGAGGTTCTTATAAGGTCCGAAGTGATTGCCCGCCGCAGCATAGATCTGACCTATCAGCGGAAACAGGTATTCAACGAACCGAGCGTCACGCGGGTCTACATAGTAGAGACGTGGAAAAATGATGCCGTCCCATACCAAGCAGAAAGCAGATTGTCCGGCCTTGATAAATGGGCTGGTGCAATATGCGGAAGCCAGATGGCCTGTGACGTGTGGGTAACTTCTATAAGAAAAGAACCTGCCATCAAGCAACAAGCCAGAGCGGTCGCGTGAGGCGAGAACCCCCTCTGAGTGGCGTTCAACGTACGACGCCCACTTAATCGCGACAGGTTCCGCCCCACTGAAGACCTGAAAGCCCTTTCTCCACCGCCCGCCGTCGACGACGAACTGATCAACATCGCGCGGATACAGACCGTGCTCAGCCAAGACAACAGCAACGGCGTCAAGATTGTCGATGGCTTCATACCGCCGATTGTTGTCGCGCTTTTCGTGCTCGATACAAAAGACGAGCCGTCCGTCTTCAGCAAGCGCAATCGCTCCGTCATGCTTCAGTTTGATACCGCAGATGCGCATAGTGGCTCCATGTCTGACGTCGGCAAAGCATTAACCCAAGATCAATCCAACTCTTAAAGCGGGCTGTCTTCGTGGAAGATGCAGCCCAGTGACCGAAGTTCACATCATTAGGTCGTGTTAGGGGCGCATCGTTGTGCCATGTTGTTCTGGACAATGGCGATGCGGCGTTCGATGGCGCTGCAACTTGCACCCGTGATGCTAGGCGATGAGGGGCGCGGACTGAGCTGCAGGCATTGACAGGCCGCTGGAAGACAGCCGAAGTCATGACGTCGAGAGCCCGTACCCGACCGCTTACATGATTGCCGACAGTCTGCTTTACGACATCTGGTCGAATTGGAGGGTAAATCTTGCGAGTAGCTCAATCGCCCCAGTTCAATCAAATTAAACCATTGGCTACTTCGCTTGGACAGCTATCAAATCGGATAGTCTCAGCGAAGGCTCGGCGCTCGCCCGTCCGGCGCAACCCCAATAGGAGCTTGCCGTGAGACGGGCCGCTCGTCACCACGTTAGGGCGCGCGTCTAGAGTTGATACGGGCCTGTCCGTTCGCCGAATCCGTGCCAGCGCACACTGCTCAACGGTCTCGGGCCAGAACGGTCGATTTTGGGACGAGCGTGGTGGCAATGTCGTTCTTCGTGGAACTCTCATTGAGATCCGCGACGCGCTCAAGCCCGGTACCCGATCGCCTTGAGATATCGCGCGGCCGGGCGACCATCGCGTGTCGTTCTGCCTGCTTGTTGGGCTCGGCTGAATAGCAACTCCGATCGTGCGCGCCGCGACCGTTTCAAAGCGGCTACCGCGAGATCTCGCCAGGGCTCACATCACCGGCCGTTCGTCTCGCGATGGTATTAGCGACCAGCGCTGTGTCACTAGTGAGTAGCGTTGCACCGAAGTTTAGCACTCTTTCCATCAAGCGCAGACGTTCAGAAATGGGGGCCTCTTTAGGAGACGAATGTGTTATGCTATGCCATGACATCGCAAACCCGACGCTCTCTCGGAGTCCTGCTTCTCGAACGCGGGCTGCCGCCTGGTGTTCCGCTCCCAATGCCGCAACCCGGCTCGCTTCTGAATCCGGATACGTTCGACGTCCCGGTCATTCTGGAGACAGTAGCGGGAGCTTGGGTGGATAACGTGGTCCGTGGTGATTCAGGGCTGGAGACGGCATACAGCGCAGCCGCCCGTCGTCTGGTCGAGCGAGGCGCTATCGCAATAAGCTCGGACTGCGGCTTCGCTATCCGGCATCAGGCGGCGGTAGCTGCATCGGTGAATGTCCCCGTCGCGATGTCGAGCCTGCTCCTTTTGCCTGCGTTGCTCCGGCAGTTTCCGAGGCCGGCCAAGGTCGCCGTGTTGACGTACGACTCAAGTCATCTGGGCCAGGATCTGCTCGCGATCAATGATCAGGCTGAGCGGGCAAGAATTGTAATCGGCGGCATCGAAGGCAGCAAGTACTGGCATGATGGCCTTAAGCGCCCGCTGCCAGCACCTGACGTCGCCGCTATTGAGACGGCCGTTTCTGCCTGCGTCGCGCACGTCCGCGCGGCGCACCAGGAGATTAGGGCAATCCTGTTCGAATGCACGGCATTCCCGCTCGTCGCGCCGGTGATCCGTCGTATAACGAGACTGCCCGTCTACGATATCACTGACCTCTGCCGGATGACGATTGCGTCGATCATCTGATGCTCGTTTCATGTCGCGGAAACGATGACGGCGGGTGCTCGAAGCCGCGTGCCTGGCATGCTATCGCCGCTCTCAATGGTGTGGTCGCCGGGCCGGCGATATCTGAAATCCGGGTTCTCGCGATGGAGTAGCATGGCGAAGATCGGCGACGGTCGCCGAGTACCACCTTGGTCCGCGTTGACCGCCGTCCTTGTGCTGGTGTTCGATCAGCGCATTATTTCTGACAGGATGTCGCACGGACGCGGCCGTCAATGGCTTTCCAGGCAGAACGAAATAGAGTGTTTGATAGCGAGAAGCGGGCCGATCAGATTTTGTGCGCAAGAATATCCCGCTAACGCTCCATGGTCTGTCCCCTGAGCAGCGCGTCCCTGGAACCGGCATTGCCCCGGACCGCATCGAACGTGAGCGTCATGCAGAGACGACGCGCTAAGGGCTGATCTGGTCGGCTAGACTAGGAAGAACTCGCGGAGTGGTTTGTCGCGAGGTCACAATGTCAAAGGATAGTCGTAAGGATAGCGATAAGGATAGGCATATGCCTATCCTCGAACACGGCGCCGACACGCTGCAGCGTATCGAGATCATCACCGGGACGGGCCGACGTCGGCGCTGGTCGACCGATGCGAAGGCGGCGATTGTTGCGGAGAGTTTTGCGCCGGGTGCAAGCGTGTCCGCGGTGGCGCGGCGACACGACGTCAGTCCAAGCCTGTTGTTTCTCTGGCGTCGCCGGGCGACGCGGGCGCAGGTCGCGGAGCGCGGGGACAGAGGCATGCCACCTGGCTTTGTGCCGGTCGCGATCACCGGCTGTCGGGGCCCGGGTGAGGAGCAGGCGGCGATCGAGATCGAGATCGGCGCGGTTCGCATCCGTGTCAGGGGGACAGTCGATCGGCAGGCACTGTGCGAGGTGCTGGCGGCGGTCGGGACGGTTGGTCGATGATCGGGCTTCGAGCTGGGTTGTCGATCTGGATTGCGACGCAGCCGGTCGATTTCCGCCGCGGCATGGACTCGCTGGCGATGCTGGTGAGCGAGGCCTTTGGAGCCGATCCGTTCGACGGCGGGCTTTATGTCTTCCGCTCCAAGCGCCGAGATCGCGTGAAGATCCTGACCTGGGATGGAAGCGGCCTTGTCCTTTACTACAAAAGAATCGAGGGGCAGTTCACCTGGCCGCCGATCAAGGAAGGCGTCATGTCGCTATCTCATGCTCAGCTATCGGTGCTGCTCGATGGCTCGGACTGGAAGCGTGTGCCGATGCGAGTTGTGGATCAGCCGGTACGAGCTGGTTGATCATTATCAAGAGTCGTTCGTCACTCATGCGGAGTTGTTGTAGAACCACTCTGCATGAGTGATTTGCCTTCCGATCCAGCATTGCTCCGACAAACCGTGATGGCGCTATCGTCACGGCTTGCGGCGTTGTCGGAGGAATGCAGCACGCTGGCGACCGAGCGTGATGCAGCGATCGCCCAACGCGACGCTGCGATCCAGGAGAACGACAAGCTCCTGATGATCCTGTCCCAGTACAAGCGTACGATCTTCGGTCCGCGCTCCGAGACACTGGATATCGGACAGCTGTCTTTCTTCGCCATCACGGCACAGGCGGCTCGTGCCGCCGCCAACGACGACGTGACCGGAGGCAGGCTGCCTGACGGAGCGCAGGGCCGTGGAAAGCGACCGGCGCGACGCAACCGCGGGAAGCTTCCGGAGCATTTGCCGCGCATCGATGTCGTGATCGATATCGAGAGCCACATCTGCCCCTGCTGCGGCGAGCAGCTGCATAAGATCGGGGAGACCGTCAAGGAAGCCTTCGTCATTCCAATGCAGTACCGGGTCAAGCGCATCGTGCGTCCGCGGTACGGCTGCCGGGGATGCCGCCAGGGTGTGGTACAGGCATCCGCGCCGGCCAGGCGATCGACGGTGGAATGGTGACGGAAGCCTTGCTGGCCCACGTCGCGGTGATGAAATACGGTTACCAGCTGCCGCTGTATCGCCAGGAACAGATGTTTGCCGCCCAAGGCATCACGCTCGACCGGCAAACGCTGGCCTCATGGATGGGCCGCGTCGCCTGGTGGCTGAAGCCGCTTCACGCGCTGTTGCGCCGCGCAGTGATGTCCTACCCGCGGCTGTTTGCCGACGAGACGCCGCTGCCAGTTCTCGATCCCGGCCGTGGCAGAACCAAAGTCTGCCAGTTCTGGGCGATCGCCACCGACGACCGCCCGTGGGGCGGCCCGGCGCCGCCGGCAGTAGTCTACGTGTTCACCGAGGATCGCAAGGCAATCCGCGCCAGGCAGCTGTTTGGAGATTACAACGGCATCCTGCAGGTCGACGGCTACGCCGGGTACAAGGGGCTGATTAAAAACGGCGGCCGTCTGGTACAACTGGCGTTCTGCTTCGCGCATGCGCGGCGGAAGTTCTGGGAGGTCCACGTCGCGACGAAATCGCCGATTGCCGCGGAAGCGCTGCAGCGGATCGCGATGTTCTACGCCATTGAGGATCGCATTCGCGGTTTGCCGGCGACGCAGCGAGCTGCGGTGCGACAATCCGACACCAGACCGCTGATCGAGGACTTCAAGCCCTGGCTCGAGGCGCGACTGCTGGAAGTCTCGAAGAAATCCGGCCTTGGCAAGGCGATCCGCTACACCCTCAACCATTGGGAAGGCCTGACGCGCCTCATCGATGATGGGCGCATCGAGATCGACAGCAATACGGTCGAACGCAGCGTCAAGCCGATCGGGCTGGGAAAGAAAAACTATCTGTTCGCAGGCAGTGAGGGCGGCGCCGAAACCTGGGCCACTCTCGCATCGCTCATCAACTCGGCAAAGCTTCACGACATCGACGCCGCGGCACTATCTTACTGATGTTCTCGAGCGCATCGTCTCCGGACGCACCAAGATCAATCAGCTGAACACGCTGCTGCCTTGGAATTGGAAAGCCGAGCGCGACGGTTCGGAGGCAAAGCTCGCCGCTTGATCAGTTCGACGGCAAAGCGTCGGGAACTTCCTGCGCATCGCTGGCGTCGTCGTAGATCTCTTCGCGGATCACGCGCAGCGTTACCTCGTGCAGATACACTTGCAGCGCACCTTCCAGCTCGGTGAACTCGGGCAGCAGGACTCGATTGACGAAGCCTCGTGACGCACGGACTATCACCGTGTTACGTCGCTGCCGCCGATAACGAAACGGCCGCAGCCCATATCGGCGGCAAAGCGCCAGAAACAGGTGCCGAGACCACTGGTCGGGAAGTGAGAATTGCTGTTCGATCGGTGGATCGTGGCGAGCGAGTTCCTCGACCCGGGCCCGCACCCGCTGCAGCGCGGCTTCAGCTGCAAGGCGCTCACCAGCAGTTCCGGCACCCACGAACAACGCCTCGATCTTCCGAAGCTTCTCGCGCAGCTGCGATTCGCTGGTCATTCTGATCCCCGTTGCCCGCTCCGAACCGGGATCAACCCATCACCGCGCCCCGGCGGCGTCAATCATCCCGACCGCGCTGTCCAGAGCATTCCGCAAGTCAAGCCCCGGCACCGGTGATCCTCTCGTGACGCTCACCATCGAACTTGCAGCGATTCTCAGTGCCTTGCTACTGCCTTCCGCCGCGCTTGCAATCAATGCGCTACGCTTGACGCGCGGTACTGGAATGCATCAGCATGCCGCAGACCGTGTGATAGCGCCAACGGCCATCCTTGTCCCGGCCGCTGTTGACGCTCTTGGTCAGGCCGACAGCGCTCGTGTTCGCGCGTTGGTAGGAGAATTCCGTCGTGTCATGAATGAGGAGACTTGGGCCTGTACAATCGTCGTAGCGCGCGCGTGTGGCGGCGAAGTGGCCGCTGAGGATGCCGGCTTCCTCCACGCGCTCGTTGGCGAAGAAACGGTAGGCCGCCTTCGTGTTCGCCCAGTCCTGGCACGCGAACGGTGTGCTCCCGCCCATGCCGTCACCAATTTGCTTCAACAACTCGCCAAATCGCTGACCAAGACGGGCATCCTTGAAAGCTGTCTTGTCGATCTCGCGCTCTGTCCAATGTTCGACGACGCTTTCATCACCATCATCCTGGCGACCATCCGGGCCGGCGGGCCAACGAGACGTCGCCGCTCGAACGCATCAAGGCACCTCGTCGTCGCGAGTCAGGTGCTCGACAATGAATCACAAGCGATTCATCCGATCCAAGATTGTTCGATTAGGGCTACTGCAATCCAATCAAGCATTTGTGGGTAATTGAAAGCTTCACCGGATGCGTACGATCGACCAGCTATAGGCGCCGTTGCGCTTGCGGGATAGTTGTACGTCCTGCATGACCTTATGAAAGGCTCGCGCGTTTTCCCGAGCAACCCGATATTCAATCTCGACCACCAAGGGCCCGCTGCGTCCGGTGAGCGGAAGCCGCACCTCGGGATCGGCCACGATCTTGGGGGCCTTTCCGTGTGCGCTGATACGTGGCATCCGCAGCGTCCCAGCAGCGGCGAGACCAGCATCAGCGCTGCGGCGACGAGCAGCGCTAGTTTGACGCCGGCTACGCCGGTAAGGCTGCCCCAGCCCCATCCGCCGGCTGCAATTCCGCCGGAGAACGCAGCCTGATAGATCGCAAGCGAGCGGCCCGCGGCGCGCTGCACCCCGATATTGAACAGCGTAATTGTCATCGTCCACATCGCGCCCGCCACGGCGAGCGCAGCAGCGGTCAAGATTGGCTCGCGACTCATGGCCACCGCCGCGATCGCGCCGGCCATCGACAACTACAGGCTCGCACCGCGGTCTCGCCACTCATTCGCTTACGCAACCCGGCAATGTTGAGCGCGCCGATCAGCGCGCCCAGACCGAAGGCGCCGAGTACGATACTTTAGGTCTGCGCCCCGCCGCCCAGTAAATCGCGCGCCGCCAATGGGATCAGTGCCGGGATCGAGCCGCCGATCAGCCCCCTCACCATCGCCCGGCTCAGCACGATCTTGATCGAAGGCGGATTAGTGACGTATCGCACACCCGATATTATCGCCCGGCTCAGTTGCTCGCGTGGGAACCGCGACGGCTCCGCTACGCGTCTCCAGAAGAACAGCGCCACGATCAGCGGCAGAAAAAGCACTGCATTGAACGCATAGGCTGCGACCGCACCCGCGCTCGCAACTACGATGCCGCCGGGTCCGGGCGCGAAGCTCCGCGCGGCTTTGTAGCTAATGCCGTTGAGTGCGGCCGCCGCGGGCAGCGCTTCAGGTGGCGCCTGCTCGGTGACAGAGGATTGCCAGGCCGGGCCCATCAATGCCATGCCGCTGCCGATCACAAAGCAAGGCATCAGCAACAGATTCGGCATGGTAAGACCCAGCCAATCGAGCGCGGTCAACACGGTCGCGCCGCAAAGTGCGATCGAGAGCGCAATCAGCGCCACGATGCGCCGGTCATACATGTCGGCAATGGCGCCAGCCGGCAACGAAATTAGCATCACCGGCAGCATCAAAGCAGTCACGACGAGCGCGACCTTGTCGGCTGACGACGTCATCTCCGTCATTGTCCAAGCCGCACCAAGGAACTGGACCAAAATGCGGGATTGGACAACAGGCTCGCCAGCCAAACACGCCGTAAAGTGGCATGGCGCAGGGGGAGCGATGATATCGCCGGCGATCAAGATCCGGCGATCGGGCGGATCGGTCATATCGGTCCCGGCTCGCCCGCGAGGGGTGGCTTCGACGAGGTGAACGATGGGGCAAGGCCCCCAGCAAGCGCGCGATCGTTGGTCTGCATGTCCAACTTACGCAGTTCGGTTGCGGCAGCCATGTCGGATCCTAATGCGCTTATTATATCGGATAATCTACGCGAACCGAGCTTGGGATGAGTCCGGCGCGATGGTCTTTAGCCTAGGCGTTCAACGCAGCCGGCAAAGAACTTTCCCCGACTCAACTCTAAGCAGGATCATAGAATTGAGGATCAATAGCGCGGTTTTCGCGCGTTCTATGCGGGTGGCCGAGGAAAAACCCAACCGGTTAAAAGGGGCGGAGCGAGCCATCGCATCAATCTTCGGGCGGAGCTTCAACTGGAACGGCCAGGCTCGCCTTTACGCGGTCCATTACGACCATTGTCTTGAAGCCCTTGATGTCCGGGTTCTCATAAAAGAATCGCCGGGTGAACTGCTCATAATCCTCCATGCTACGCGCGATTATGTAGAGGACGAAGTCAGCGTCACCGGTAATGTAAAATCCATTGACGACTTCGACCGACGTTTTGATTGCCTTCTTGAACCTGTCGATTATATCTGAACGCTCCCGCTCCAGAGTTACCAGCACAAGCATTTGGATCGGCGCGCCTACCGCCTTCGGCGAAACGATCGAGACATCCGCCTCGATGATGCCTTCTGATCGGAGCCTCTTCAGGCGCCGTTGACACGCTGTAGCTGAGAGCCCTGTAAGCTCGCCGATCACCTCGGAAATCAGACGGTTGTTCTTTTGCACAAGCTCAAGGATTCGGGCATCTGTTCGATCGTAGCGCATAAAGGCTCCGGGCTTAGAGGTGAATTTTGCCGCAATGTGCGTAAGTGATGCTGAAGGCATCCCAATCAATCATCTCAGGTGCAGGCATAGCGCAAGATCATGGCGATACCAGTATCTTGAGCCTATGCGCCAGTTCAAGAAATGACCCCCAGGTGTTCGAATAGACGGGTCAGACTATTTTATGCAGAACGCTATCCCGGCGATTGAGCAGACCGCCTGAGCGGAATTGGATTGGATTAAGCCGTGAAGCGGGAATCTGACCGAAACGCTCACTGTGCTTCGTTATTTCGTGCTGTGAAAGATCGTTGAGACGCGCAAGACCCAGAGTTCGCCATCGCGCTCTAAAAATACGGATTGCCGTTTGAAGCGCATCGCCAGACGCGGCCAGCTCCGGATTGCGAGCGCCGCACGAAGCCGTGTCGATTCCGCTCGCAGCATTGTCTAGAATTGGGGAGATTGACCAAGCAAAATGCTCCGGAGGTCCCCCTTGCGACGCCAATGGCAATGAATGGGCCGCTTCAAATCAGGACGCCGGAGCCGCGATATGGGTGACATTGCCGGCCTATACCCTAAGTTAGGCAAGCATCGGCCTGCGCTACAAATCGGTCCAAGGCCGGCCAATTTTGCGTTATTTCTGCATTTCATGTCGATTTCCGCGGTCTTTAGGCGTCGACGCGATTTTATGCTTCGCTCGGAAACGCAAAGAGCGGGCCAAAAACTACGAGATGGGCCTGGGTGAGGATGGGCGTGGAGTCGTGGCTGGTTATGAGCTTATCTCAGCAACTTCGATTTGATGCTGCACGTAACGATGCGGGACTTGATGGTGGTTGCGGTCTCCATCGGCGGCGCAATATTGGCTGGCCCGCCTTCGGGGTTGAAATACCAAAGCCCTGTTCGCCTCTATGGTGTGGCTCGTCCAGGCGGCCTCATCAGATATGTCGTTCGGCGTTGTGAGCCGATGCTCTCGTCGATCCGCGTGGATATCAGCTGCTGCGACCGGGTCGTGATCGGCGCTTTCGTGTGTTCTTAGCTTCGGATCATTCGAAGCGGTACACCGAGCCTTCTTTCGATGGCAATCTTCGCGAGGCCGGTCTTGAGCTGGCGGTGACGACCTGGCGGCCTCATTCCGGCGCACGCGAAGTGTGAACACGGAGCCACGAGGTTCAGCTCCAGCGTGAATGTTCGAGATTGCACGGTAGCCATCCGGTGGCATCATAAGGGATGAGAGCATGTCAATCGTACTGAGCGAGAGATCGGCGATGAGCGAGCGCGACGAGCCCATGGAGGATCTCTCTCGATTCGAGCATGTTCGAAGGAAGCATATAGGCCGCTATATCAGCGCTGCCATGGTCCTGGCGTTCGCCTCGTGGATCGTTATGGCGTTCGCCCATGGTCAGATCGAATGGCCGATCGTTGGGCGATTCCTCACTGCCGATGTGATTGTTGGCGGTCTCGTTAACACTGTGGTGATGACGGTGCTGGCAATGCTGCTCGGGATCGCCATAGGCGTAGCAGTTGCGATTATGCGGCTTTCGGCCAATCCGGTGGTCAATTCGGTGGCGGCGGGCTACGTCTGGTTCTTTCGCGGAACGCCTCTCCTGCTGCAATTGTTGCTTTGGTACAACCTTGCGCTGATCTTTCCACACCTCGGTATTTCCGGGGTCTTCGAGGTGCGCACCGTCGACGTGATAACGCCGTTCTTTGCCGCACTGCTCGGATTGGGCATCAATCAGGGGGCCTACACGTCGGAGGTGGTGCGCGCCGGCTTGTTGTCGGTCGACCAGGGACAATACGAAGCAGCAAAGGCGATCGGCATGCCTCGTCTGCTGGCACTGCGCCGAATCATCTTGCCTCAGGCCATGCGCGTGATCCTCCCGCCGATTGGCAACGAGACTATCGGCATGGTTAAGGGGACGTCGCTCGCGAGCGTGATCCAATATTCAGAAATGTTGCACAGTGCCGAAAACATCTACTTCGCGAACAACCGCGTCATTGAACTGCTGATCGTTGCGGCATTTTGGTACCTGATCGTGGTCACGGTGCTCTCCGTTCTGCAAGCGCGCATCGAACAGCATTTCGCCCGCGGCGCGGGGCGGCCAGTAAAGTCGCGTTGACGGGAGAGCAGTCATGGATCCGATCGTCAAGGCCGTCGGCGTACGCAAGTCCTATGGTACGTTCGAGGCCCTCAAGGGCATTGATTTGGAGATCGATCGCGGCGAAGTGCTGTGCGTGATTGGGCCATCCGGCTCGGGAAAGAGCACGTTTCTGCGCTGCATCAACCAGTTGGAAGTTATTAATGACGGCGCCTTGTGGATAAGCGGGGAACTGGTCGGCTACCGTCGCATTGGTCACAAGCTGTACGAGCTCTCCGAACGAGAAATCGCGCGACAGCGGCTGGCGACGGGCATGGTGTTTCAGCGCTTCAACCTGTTTCCGCATAAGACGGCGCTAGAAAACGTCACCGAAGGACCAATTCAAGTGCTTAGACATGAACCTAAGCGCGCCCAGGCCGAAGCCCGTGAATTGCTCGCGCGCGTCGGGCTCACTGACAAGTGCGACGCGTATCCGGTCGAACTGTCCGGCGGTCAACAGCAGCGTGTGGCGATCGCCCGCGCGCTGGCGATGAAGCCGTCGCTGATGCTGTTTGACGAGCCGACCTCCGCGTTGGACCCAGAATTGGTCGGCGAAGTGCTCGCCGTCATGCGAGATCTCGCACGAAGTGGAATGACCATGGTGGTCGTGACGCACGAACTTGGTTTTGCGCGCGAAGTCGCAAACCGGGTGCTCTTCATGGATCAGGGACAGGTAGTCGAAGGCGGATCGCCCGCTCAGGTTCTCGGCAGCCCGACCCAAGCCCGCACACGGGACTTCATTTCGGCCGTGCTGAGTTGACGATGCCATCCATTCGGGAAGACCCGTAAGGAGATAGCGAAAATGCCTTCAAGAGTAGGAGCTCGTCTGATGATGAGCGCGCTCGCCCTCGCCGCGGGTGTCGCCTGTGCACAATCGGCGAAAACGGTTATCAATGCAGTCACGAACACTAACTATCCGCCGTTCAAATTTAAGGACCCAGCGACCAGCAAGCTGACCGGGTTCAGCGTTGATCTGCTGGATGCGATTGCTGCGAAGATGGGCGCGAAAGCCAACTGGAACGAAGCAAAGTTCGATCAACTGCTCGCTTCGATTTTGACAAAGCGTGCTGACGTTATTGTGCATGTGTCTGACACGCCTGAGCGCCGTGAGAGTGCGAACTTCCTCGATTTCCTGAATGAATATTCGGTGTTCTACGCGCTAAAAGACAACGCCGCGCAGTTTCCGGACGCCACCTCGCTGTGCGGCAAGAAGGTGGCCGCATCACGCGCTACGACATGGCCGGCTCAAATAGCTGAATGGAGTGACGAGCATTGCACCAGGGCTGGCAAGCCTGCGATCATCGTAGTGGAAGTGACCATCACGTCCGACATGATATTGGCGCTCAGCCAGGGGCGCGCAGACGCGGCGGTGTCAGGGGCGGGTACGTTAGCATATCAAAATACCCTTGAGAATAACCGCTACATGACTGTCGCAAGGTTGAACCGAGGCGAGTTGATGGGGTTCGGCTTCCCGAAGGATGACCCGGAATTCGGAGAGGGGCTTAAGAAGGCCTTGGGTGCGCTTATGGCCGATGGCACCTACAAGACTCTCATGCGCAAATGGAGCATACCTGAGGATAGCGCTCCAGAACGGCCTATGATTAACGGTCAACCCTAAAAGCGAGTCCTTTCTTTGCTATCTACCTGCGATTGCGAACACAGCGCTCGTTTATCACCACGCTTGACGGCCGGGCAAGCGCTGCCATGCCGCTTGCGCGCTAATACTGCAAGGGAAATTCTGACATGACACAGAAGCGCGGCGCACTCGGTATATTGCAGCTGCAGTGCAAGCAACACATGGTGCAGGGAGCAATTGGCTGTCCTGACACTTACGAATTCCCTATAATCTGCCGCCAGGTTCCTCAGGCTACGATTGAAAACGTGGTGTTCGGGGCACACGACGAAAAGATGGCGGCAGCGTACATAAGCACCGCAAAGGAGCTGGTGCGCGAGGGGGCGGCCGCGATTACGACAACTTGCGGATTTACGATCAAGTACCAGCAGGCGATGGCGCAGGCGCTGTCAGTACCGGTCGCGACGTCCTCCTTGTTGCTCCTGCCATATATCCTCCGGTCCGTTAAGGGGCGCGTCTGCGTTTTAACGTTCGACTCAAGGCATCTGACGGCCGATATGGTCAAATGCGCCGGAATTGAAGCAGTCGATCGCATATTGATCGCCGGCATTGAGAACTCCGAGACATGGAGGGCAATGTCAAGGCCGGAAAACGACTTCACCGTTCCTCAACTGGCCAAGGATCTTCTGGCTGTCATCGCACTGATGCGAAGGCAGCATTCGGACATCGAAGCGATCCTGTTCGAGTGCGCGGGATTTCCGCTCGCCGCGCAGATGGTTCGCGAACAGACGAAGCTGCCTGTCTATGATGCCGTCACCAACGCGAAGCTATTGATGAGTGCTGCGGCATAATCTCGTCTCACCTCACGGAATGAAGCAGAGTGACGCCGCCCTGTGCGCCGGCGTATCCATCCGTCGCACCCTCGCTGCCCGGCATGTCCTCCGAACGAACGATTGGCATGCGAAAGGTCATGCCGGCGTAAAGGACCTTCGTTCTTATCACGTGCAGGATTTCGGCCATCCTGGTCCCAGATTGATGAAATTCGGCTTGGAAGACGTTTACATTTAAGTTGTGGCGGTTCGGATGGGCGAGGGTGTAGCCCGCGACCTGCAATAGCAGGCTTGCAGTGCCACGCGGGAACAGCTTGTGACCATGGTAGCCGGCAGCGGCGCACGGTTTCCGTCTATCGATGAGGGCCCCAGCATTAGACACAGCGGGCACCGCCTGCGCTCGAGGCAGAGTGGGGTTGTCGGACTGGTTGATGCCGCAGAGCCCCCAGCCGCAACCGCTCCAGGTGCAACCGCACCGACCATCGAAGATTATTTATCGTCCAGCACCACGCGCACAGGAGACGGCAATGGCTAGTCGCGAAGATATGGCGCCTCGGCCCGGAAATTTCCCGGCTCCGGCGCCGCTCGAGTTCAATGAATCAAAGCG
Source organism: Bradyrhizobium sp. USDA 4510 (assembly GCF_054059095.1). Lineage (NCBI taxonomy): Bacteria > Pseudomonadati > Pseudomonadota > Alphaproteobacteria > Hyphomicrobiales > Nitrobacteraceae > Bradyrhizobium > Bradyrhizobium sp. USDA 4510. The sequence goes on from NZ_JBSSBT010000001.1 coordinate 772,416, forward strand.
AAAAATGGCAGAGGCGGCGCGTTGGACTCCCGGCGGTGTTCACAGCAACTTCCGGGCCGGCGTCTCGCCGACGTCTTTGGTGATCGAGCGCGGCGAAGGCCCCTATTTGATCGACGCCGATGGTAATTGCCTTATCGACTACTACCTCGGCATGGGTCCGATGATTCTCGGCCACTCGCCGTCTTCGGTGAAGGCCGCGGTCGCACAACAGCTCGAGCGGGGCGTTCTCTACGCGGGACAGACGGACGTCGAGATCGAGGCGGGTCATCTCTTTTGCATGCAGGTCCCGTGCGCCGAACGCGTGCGCTTTACTTCGTCGGGAACCGAGGCGGTGCAGGCTGCGATCCGGGTCGCACGCGCGGCGACCGGCCGCAACTTCATCATCAAGTTCGAAGGTCACTACCACGGCTGGTGCGACAACATCCTCTGGTCGACCTCACCCGCGCCGGACCAGGCGGGCCCGCGAGAGGCGCCGATTTCAGTGCAAAGGAGCCGCGGACAGGATCCCGAAGCGGGACGGCACACGGTTGTACTGCCTTGGAACGACCTGGCTCTGGTCGAGCAGCGGCTCGCCAGGCGCGACATAGCACTCGTCCTGATGGAGCCGATGATGTGCAATTCAGGCGGCATTTTGCCTTCGCCAGGCTATCTTGAGGAGGTCCGGGCGTCCTGCATCAAACATGGCACTTTGCTCATGTTCGATGAACTCGTCACCGGATTCCGGGTTGCTGGCGGCGGGGCGCAACAGCGCTTTGGGGTAACGCCGGACATCGCAACGTTCGGCAAGGCGGTCGCGAACGGCTTTCCGGTCGGCGCCGTCGCCGGCCGCGCCGAAATCCTCGACCATTTCGCCAAGGACGTCGTCCACGGCGGCACCTACAACGCGAACCCCATCGCGATGGCGGCTGCAGTCGCGACACTAAAGGAACTCGCCAACCCTGGCCTTTATGAAGCGATGGAGCGGCGGGGGCGGCGACTGATGGAGGGGGTGGGGCAGGCGCTCGAGGATGCCGGAGTACCAACGGTGGTATCAGGCCTGCCACAGATCTTTAATGTGGCAATTGACGTACCGCAGCGGCCTCGTGACTATCGTGAGGCGGCGAAGGCGAACAAGGGGCGCTACGTCGCGTTTACGACAGCGCTGCTTCGCCGGGGCGTCAGAGCGCTCGAACGAGGATCATGGTTCATGTCCTCCGAACACGACGATGCCGTCGTTGACGCGACTATTTCTGCTGCGAGGGAGGCGGCTCGGGAGATATAACATCCGCCGGATAGCCATTGCAGGACCGCACGTCCTGCGATGAGCGCGCCCGCCATACTGGAGGAGGCGGCTTCGGCCGCAAGGGGGCGAAGGGCTATCGTCGAAAGGCAGAGCGATTGCGCCCAGCCGCAAGCTGACCGCCAACGCCAACGGGATGGCCGATCGTGCACTCATCCGAAGCGCGCGATATGGAGAGCTGGAGGCAGGCCCGTTCGCCAGAGCCGTATGGACCGAGCTGATGTCGGCATAGTACTTGCAGGAATTCACCGCTCATGCGGTGATTTACGCACTCTTTTCGCGATGCGCCATTTTATATTCCCGCTCCGTCGAGTTGTCGAAGCAGGACGCAAGTGCCTGATTGTAGACGCCCAAACAAGGAGAAAGCATGAACAAGGTGGCAATCGTGACCGGATCAGCGACGGGGCTTGGCGCGGCCTGCGCGGTCGGTCTGGCGAGCTCGGGCTGGAGCGTCGCGATCAACTACAGCAGAAGCAAGAAGGAGGCTGAGGAAACCTACGCAAAGGTCAAGGCGCTAGGTGTCGACGCCATCCTGGTGCAGGCAGATATGGCACAGGATGCCGATTGCCGCAGGCTGGCTGCAGATACCCTGAAGAAGTGGGGTCGCATCGACGGGCTGATCAACAACGCCGGCACAACCAAGTTTCAGGAACAGGGCGACCTTGAGGGTGTCACGATCGAGGATTTCGACCGCATCATGCGGGTTAACGTCGCTGGCCCCTACATGATGAGCCGCGCGGTGTGGCCAACCATGAAGAAGCAGTGGGATGAGAACAAGGAGCGTGGTTCGATCGTCAACATCTCTTCGAATGCGGGCGCGATGGGTGTGGGCAGTTCGATTCCGTACGTCGCCTCAAAGGGAGCTCTCAACACGCTCACCCTGACGCTGGCACGCTGGTTCGGTCCGGCGGTGAGGGTGAACACGGTGTGTCCAGGCTTTATTCAGACGCGCTGGCTCTTGAATGGACTAGGTGAAGCGGACTACGAAAAGATGAAGGCGGCGATGGAACAGACGACACCTCTGCGCCAGGCCGGCACGGCCGAACAGATGGCGGAAGCAGCCCTGTTCTTTCTCACGAGCGCCTCCAACATCACGGGGGAGTTCTTGCTCGTCGATGCCGGAAGCCATCTCGGGACACTGCCGCTGAAAGGACGCTAGAGCAGCGCTTGCAGGCCCGGGCAGAATGCCGCCGCAAGATGCGAATCGCCAAAGAAGCTCTCGCGGCAGCGCTAGTTCGAGGGCGCGCATCGTGAGGCTTCGAAGGAGACCCGGCGGCCGCATAACTCCAACCCGAAGTGTTCATACTCGCATTTCGTGTGCCGAAGGGCTTAGCGTGGCGCCGGCGCGTTGTCCTGTACTGCCGCCTGCCCCACGGCAATCACGCGGAGAATAGGCGGCTCGACGGGGCCAGCAGACGCAAGGAAGGGCGCATAGAAAATGAACACGGTGATGCGCGCAGGTCCGGACACAATAGCGTCTACGTTTGCGCCGCTCAGGAACCTGACCTTTCGTTCGATCTGGCTTGCCACGCAAATTGCCAGTCTCGGCACTCTGATGCAGACCGTCGCCATCGGCTGGCTGATGGCTACGGTCTCGACTTCGGATCTGATGGTTGCACTGGTGCAGGCTTCATCCACGCTGCCGGTATTCATTTTATCGGTCTTCGCTGGGGCCATCGCCGACAATTTCAACCGTCGCAGAGTCATGCTCGCCGCTCAGTCCCTAATGGCGGCCGCTTCTGCTATGCTGACCGCCCTTATAGCGGGAGGCTTTGTCGATCCGTGGATCATCCTCGGCTTCAGCTTTTTGATCGGATGCGGCACCGCTTTCAACAGTCCCACCTGGCAGGCGTCAATCGGCGATATTATAGAGAGACGTGATCTCTCAGCTGCCGTCACGCTTTCCTCTGTCGGATTCAACACCGTCCGGAGCGTAGGGCCGGCGCTTGGTGGCATCATAGTTGCTTCGTTTGGACCTCTCGCTGTTTTCACCCTGAACACGCTCAGCTATCTGGCGCCGCTCGGTGCCATATGGCACTGCAAGTGGAAGGTCCGCTATTCACCTCTCCCTCGCGAATCGATGACCACGGCGATCTATGATGGGTTGCGCTTCACCGCGATGTCTTCCGAGATCAAGGCCGCGGCCGTCCGGGGAGCTCTCTTTGGTCTGGGGAGCAGCTCCATACTTGCGCTGCTCCCCCTGGTTGTTCGCGATCAGTTGACACGAGGCCCGATCGCATATGGCGTTCTGATGGCTGGTTTTGGGGCCGGGGCCCTTCTAGCCGGCGTCTCCAACAGGCTCTTCAGACATCTCCTGTCTCAAGAACGGCTGATAACGCTCGCATGCGTCGCCTGCGCTGCGTGCTCCATGTCCCTGGCTCTGACGCCGGCGCTCGCAGTAGCAACGGGCGCGCTCGCTCTGGGCGGTGCGGGTTGGGTCACCGCCTGGTCAGGGCTTACGTTGAGTGTGCAATTGGCGAGCCCGCGATGGATCGTAGGTCGCACCCTCTCGATTAATTATGCTTTGTCGTATGGCGCTATCGCGGCCGGCAGCTGGATTTGGGGCGCAATGGCCCAGAAGTATTCTCTCACTTGGGCGCTGGAGGCATCCGCTGGTGTTCTGTTGCTGGTCGCTGCGGCCGGGATACTGTTGCCTGTCCGCGAGTGCCGAGAATCAGACCTCGATCCTTTGGGAGGATTCGATGCGCCGGCCATCGCCCTCGATCTCAATCCGAGAAGCGGTCCTATCGTGGTCAATATCGAATATTTAATAGCGGAGAGAAATGTCGAGACTTTCTTGAGCCTTATGCAGGAACGGCGGCGCGTGCTAAGCCGCGTCGGTGCTCGCTATTGGACCCTCCAGCGTAACCTTCAAGAGCCTTCGCAATGGACTGAGACATTCCGCACGCCAACCTGGACGGACTATCTTCGCCTAAACCATCGCCTCACAACAGCGGATAAGCAATTGGAAGACTGTGTCCTAGAATCGCATAACGGAGATCTTCCACCTCGAGTCAAACTTTTGATCGAGCGACCGACAGCTCGCAAGCCTGATCAATTAACGCCCTTTGCCTCTCACCCCTGACGTCTTCGTTCGTCAGAAACGCTTGGGCTAAAGAGACAATGAACCAGGACTCGTGCGCTCCGCATTTTTCAAGCCGGCCCTGCCGCATGCCGTTGAGGCTGAGCGGACAGCCTGGACGACCCGAGCCGGATCCCTTTGGACGGTACGCATCCGACGGGCGCCGTCTTGCGTGACGCGAGGTAATTCGCGAAGCGTGTAGCCTTAAGTCTAGCTTTAAGGTCATCAGGCGATGCGGGTCGAGGTTTTGGGCGGGCTAGAGCGGCGGCGGCGCTGGTCGCAGGACGACAAGGCACGGATTGTCGAGGAGACGTTGGTGCCGGGCGCGAAGGTGACTGAGGTTGCGCGCCGCAACGGAGTCGCGGCCAGCCTGGTGTTTACCTGGCGTCGACAAGCACGGACATCAGAGCAGGTCGTACCATCTTTTGCGCCGGTGCAGGTCGCGCTACGGAGGTGGAGGAAACTGCGAAGCTTTTGCCTGCGGGTGACGGTCGGGTGCGCTCCGTAGCGTCCGCGCGTACTGGATTGATCGAGATTGATCTTGGCAACCGGCGACGCATCCGGGTGGATGCGCACGTCGACCCGGAGGCACTGGCGCGGGTCCTCGAGGTGCTTGAGCGCCGATGATCGCCATACCGGGTAATGTACGGGTGTGGCTCGCGACCGGCCATACCGATATGCGCCGAGGCTTCCCGAGCCTTGCGCGTCTGGTTCAGGAGAGCTTAAAGCGGGATCCACACGCTGGCGATCTTTACGTTTTTAGGGGCCGCCGCGGCGATCTGATCAAGATCATTTGGCATGATGGCCAGGGCGCATGTCTCTTCACGAAGCGGCTGGAGCGCGGCCGCTTTTTGTGGCCGTCAATGGCGGACGACGTTGTGACGATCAGCGTTGCGCAGCTCTCTTATCTCCTGTCCGGCATCGACTGGCGAATGCCGCAGGCAACTTGGCGTCCGCAGGCTTCCGGTTAAGCTGTGGCTCTTTGACTCACGGCAGGAATCCAGCGGGATTTTTTGCGGCGAATATGGTTGGTTGGTCATCGTGACGATGCCCTCCGATCCGCTTCCCGCCGATCTTGCCGCTGCGCACGCGATGATCCTTGCGCAACGCGAGCAGCTGACGCTGGCGAAGAGCGAGGTGACGGTCGGCCGGCTGGAAATCGAGCGGCTGAAGCTGATGCTGGCCAAGGCACGGCGCGAACAGTACGGGCAATCTTCTGAGCGCGGCAAGCTGCTGGTCGAGCAGCTCGAACTCGCCATCGAGGATCTTGAAGAGACCCAGGCCGAGCAGGAAACCAAGGCGGAGATCGCCGCGCCAGGGGCCGCTAAGGAGAAGCGCGCGCAAGATCCGCGGCCGCCGCGACGTCCGCTGCCGGACAATCTGCCCATCGAACGTGTCGTCGAACCCGCGCCTTGCGTATGCGGCAAGTGCGGCAGCGAGCGACTGCACAAGCTCGGCGAGGTGGTATCGAAGACCCTGGAATGCGAGCCGCGGCGCTGGAAGATTATCGAGCATGTCCGCGAAAAGTTCTCCTGCCGAGATTGCGAAGCGATCACAGAGGCTCCGGCGCCCTCCCATCCGATCCCGCGAGGCTTTGCCGGGCCGAGCCTGCTGGCGATGGTTCTGGTCAACAAGTTCCTGCTGCATCAGCCGTTGAACCGACAGAGCAAGACCTATGCTCGCGAAGGGATCGAGATCGACGTCTCGACCCTGGCGGATCGGGTCGGCGCCTGCGTGGTAGCACTCGATCCCATTATTGAGGCCATCCGGATCCACGTCATGAGCGCGGAACGCATCCACGCCGACGATACGACGGTGCCGGTACTGGCCAAGCTTAAGACGGTGACCGGTCGGATCTGGACCTATGTTCGCGATGACCGGCCGTTTGGCGGCTCGGATCCGCCTGCGGCCCTGTTCTACTACTCACGCAACCGGGCTGGAGAGCATCCGCAAAACCATCTTGCCGGCTATGTGGGCCTGATGCAGGCCGATGCCTTTGATGGATATAACCAGCTCTACAAGGCCCAAAGGAAGCCGGCTCCGATCCTTGAAGCGGCCTGTTGGAGCCACGGCCGCAGAAAGTTCTTCGAGCTGGCGAAATCTGGAGAGGCGCCGATTGCCAGCGAGGCCGTGCGACGCATCGATATCCTGTTCGAGATCGAGCGCACCATCAACGCCAAAACGCCGGAACAGCGGCTTGCGGCACGTCGTGATAAGTCGAGGCCGATCGTCGCCGATCTCGAAATCTGAATGCGCCAGCAGCGAACCTTGCTCTCATCAGGCAACGATACTGCAAAGGCGATCAACTACCTGCTCAACCGCTGGGCGGCGTTCACCCGCTTCCTGGACGATGGCCGCATCTGCCTCTCGAAGAACGCTGCCGAACGAGCGTTACGCGGTGTGGCTGTCGGAAGACGAAATTGGACCTTCGCCGGTTCAGATGCTGGCGGCAATCGTGCCGCCGCTGTCTATACCCTGATCGAAACCTGCAAGATGAACGACGTTGATCCGCAAGCCTGGCTCGCTGACGTGTTGGCCAGGCTTCCAGATCACCCCGTCAACAGAGTCGCCGACCTGCTCCCGTGGAATTGGAAGGCGACCCAACAGTCCAAAGCGGCTGCTGCCTGAGGCGCCGCGGCAGACCGGCGCGACTGCCCGTGGTGCTGGCCGGATGCGTACTTTGGACGTAATGAAACCCGATATCAAGCGCGGCTGCGGAATGTGTGATCTAGCTGGCCGAGACCGGCCAGGCACCGGTTATTGGCGGGCGCGGTGGGCGGTAATGATGGGCCCGGAGACTTCGGTGTCGCCTTGCCGCGCGCTATGGTACACGGCCTGCTTGAGACTATCGAGCACCGCGTTATCAACTCAGCCTCGATCTTCACGACTTGAGTAGTTGTGCGCGTAGTTGCACCAGCAACCCAGCTTGGGAGGATGAGGCGGAGATAGTGGTCAACGCCGTGAGGTGGCATTGGTATCCCCCTCACGGCGCTTGACGGCCGCCGGCGAGGTATCCGTCGGTCTTCGTGAGCCGATGGCGGGTCGGCGCCTGAATTCGCGTTTGATCGCCCTCGAATACGCCACGCCCGTAAAAACGCGGCGTGAGTTGTCGCGACACTCCTTGCTGACCGTCGGCGCGCTCGATTCTGCAGCCGGTGAGCTTCTCGGTGGCTTCGATGACGCCGCCGAGCGTGTGCCGTCATAGGGGCGCGAGAGCCCTGGCTTGCAGCACGAACTGGCTGCCTGGGGCGCGGGTGTTGGGCCTTGACGCCGTGGCATCGGTCGGGAAAGTGCTGCCTTGGGGGAAACGGTGGTGTCCACCCTCATCAACTTGAGATGCGTATCCCCAGCCGAACCTTTACGTCACCCTCAGGCTCACTGCGAATAAAAGCCCCAACTTGCCGAGAGCTCGCGTCCATTCAGGACGACGCGAACTTTAACTGGTCTAGACTAGCTCACCAGCGACGACCTGAGCTCGGAGCGCTGTCCAGTCTAGTGTATCACGAAAAAGGGCGCACCGGCGCCTCGCGAGAGGCGATAGCCTCGCAGCCATCGTCCTGCACGATCGCGTGGACCGTGCTCGTCAGCCGCGCCGCGGATAAATGATGATGGAGAGATACGTCATGGGCGCCTTGACGAGCTCCTCCGGGCCATGACGTGCGCCGGCGTCAAAGAAAAGCGCGTCGCCCGGTTCAAGCAGGTAGCTCCGGTCAGCGTGCCGGTAACGTACCTTGCCGGTGAGCATGTAGATGAACTCGACGCCAGCGTGCCTGAATTCGGTGTAGGGAACGGCTCCGCCCTTGAGCGTGATCAAATAGGGCTCAACGACTATATCGCCGCCAACCCCGTGGCCGAGCAGATCATAGAGGTGTCCGGCTTTCGTGCCGCGCCGCTCGATACGGACGCCGGTGCCTGCCTTGACGAAGGAACAATCACGCTGCTCTGCGCTTTCCCGAAACAGGCGGCCGATCGGGACATTCAAGGCCTTCGCCAACGCCGACAAGGTTGCCAGAGAGGGGGAAATCGTTCCATTCTCGATTTTCGACATCATTCCGGCAGAGATGCCTGCAGCGGCTCCTAGCTCCAATACGGTGAGATCAAGCTCCTTCCGAAGGCGGCGGACTTCCGCGCCGATTTCGGATTCGAGCGTGGGTGTAACTTCCTTCGGCGCCAGCGAGCCGGTCAGAAGCTCCGGTTCTTGCCGCGCTGTGTCCGCTTTTGAATGCTTGGGGACGCCTTTCGCCACGATCAATCCTCGCTGAGTCGCCGCCTTCGGATCAGCACCGATAGCGCGGCAGGCTTGCCGGCCAGACGATGCAATGTTGTCCCCTATACTGCGGCTTCGGGCAGCCGGCTAGCCGGGGGCAGCTATTACCCATATTCGCGCAGCACTCCCCGCGTCCACGGCCTCCGAATGGCAGGCTGGAAATCCTTTCGGTTTCCCTCTGAACTTTCGCCGTCTGAATTGCCGCCAGGCGGGCGGCAATCCAGGCGCCAGCAGAAAGGACCGGATAATCGTTTTTCTTAACGAGAAATCTATTTTCGTTTAAGGAGCGGCTGGACACAATCCATTTGAACATTTTGCCTTTTGAAGAAGCTCGACTTCGATTGGGCCGCCGGCCCACACTTGCCTGCATTTTTTACCATACAAGCGCTGAGTTTCATTCGCGCCCCGCTGTAACATCACGACGCCCTTGAACCACCAAACGGCGCCAGCTGTAGTAAGTTTCTTGACGAGAATAAAAAGTTCTATACAGTCGTCTACTTGAACGCGGGGCGGGCGCAGGCCTCGCGTCATGGAGGGGTGTTATGTGCGGAATCGTGGGGCTGTTTCTGAAGCAGCCCAAGCTTGAGCCCCAGCTCGGCGCAATGTTATCGGACATGCTTGCCGTGATGAGCGATCGTGGCCCTGACAGTGCGGGCTTCGCTGTCTATGGCGGTGGCGACCATGGCCGCGTGAAGCTGACCGTGAGCGGCGCGAGCGAGGCCGCGCTGCGTGAAGCGGTCGCGGAGTTGGGGCGCGCGGTCGAGGAAGACCTGTCCGCCACATTTCGCCATACCCATGCGGTAATTTCGCTTCCCGCGCTCAAGAAGCAGCAAGCCCGTGACTGGATCGCTGCACGTGCCGGCATCGCCTTCGTTGGGGCTGGCAAGCGGATGGAACTCTATAAGGAGGTCGGCCGTCCAGAGCAGCTCGCCCAGCGTTTCAGGCTGGCGGAGATGGCTGGTACCCACGGCATTGGCCACACTCGCATGGCTACAGAATCCGCGGTGACGACTCGCGGCGCTCATCCCTTCTCGACCGGGCTCGATCAGTGCCTGGTCCACAACGGCTCCCTTTCGAACCATAACGGCTTGCGTCGGGCCTTGCAGCGCGAAGGCTTCTCCTTTGAAACCGAGAATGACACTGAGGTCGCAGCAGGTTATCTCAGCTGGAAAATGCACGAAGGCGCGTCGCTCAAGGAAGCCTTGACGCAGGGCCTCGCCGATCTCGACGGCTTCTACACCTTTGTCGTGGGGACGGAGAGCGGATTTGCAGTATTGCGCGATCCGATCTCCTGCAAACCGGCAGTCATGGCCGAGACAGACGACTACGTGGCATTCGGTTCCGAATATCGCACGCTTACGATGTTGCCGGGTATTGACAAGGCGCACATCTTTGAGCCCGCGCCCGCGACTGTTTACGCTTGGGAGCGCGGCTGATGCCAAATCTTGATCTCGCCAAAACGTCTTTGCGCGAGCTGAATGCGATACTCCACAGGCTTTCACCTGCCTCCAATGAGATCCATTGGGTTGTGGCCAATCCCGGTGGCAAGCACGCTGTCGCTTGCGGCGTCGATGCGCCAGTTACGATCGATATCCAAGGCCATGTCGGCTACTACTGCGGCGGCATGAACAAACAAGCGACGATCGTCGTTGCAGGCAATGCCGGCGTGGGCGTCGCCGAAAACATGATGTCGGGCGAGGTTCGCGTCAGGGGCGACGCCAGCCAGGCCGCCGGTGCGACGGGCTGCGGCGGCTTGCTGGTGATCGACGGCAATGCGTCCGCGCGGTGCGGCATCTCGATGAAAGGCATCGATATCGTTGTCAAGGGATCGATCGGGCCGATGAGTGCATTTATGGCGCAGGCCGGCAATCTCGTCGTGCTCGGCGACGCCGGTGATGCTCTCGGCGATTCCATCTACGAAGCACGCCTGTTCGTACGCGGCAAAGTCGCGAGCTTAGGAGCCGATTGCATCGAGAAAGAGATGTCTGCGCAAGACAAGTCGATTCTTAGGTCAGTTTTGAAACGCGCGGATCTGGACGACTCGATGAGCCCCGACGACTTCAAGATGTTCGGCTCCGCCCGTCGCCTCTATCACTTCCATATCGACAACATTGATGCCTACTAGCAGGATTCTTGATGACCGTCCCGCCGCCTCATCGCATTCCGCCTCGCTTTTCCGCGACCTTCAGCCCGCAGGCGATCGCCGAAATTCAGCGCGCTGCCGCGACCGGCATCTATGACATCCGCGGAGGGGGCGCAAAACGCGCGCTGCCGCATTTCGATGATCTCCTGTTCCTCGGCGCTTCGATCTCGCGATATCCGCTTGAAGGCTATCGCGAAAAGTGCGGCACCGATGTCACACTGGGCACGCGGTTTGCCAAGAAGCCGATCAAGCTGAAGATACCCGTCACCATTGCGGGCATGAGCTTTGGCGCCTTGTCGGCCTCCGCCAAGGAAGCTTTAGGACGCGGCGCTTCTGCGGGCCGGGACGTCGACGACCACCGGCGACGGCGGGATGACACCGGAAGAGCGCGGGCATTCTTCCATCCTGGTCTATCAGTATCTGCCGTCGCGTTACGGCATGAACCCGGATGACTTGAGAAAGGCCGACGCGATCGAGATCGTAATCGGGCAGGGCGCAAAGCCCGGCGGCGGCGGCATGCTGCTCGGGCAGAAGATCTCGGCGCGGGTCGCCAAAATGCGGACGCTGCCGGAGGGAATCGATCAACGCTCAGCCTGCCGGCATCCGGACTGGACCGGGCCCGACGATCTGGAGATCAAGATCGAGGAACTGCGCGAGCTGACCGATTGGGAAAAGCCCATCTATGTCAAAGTCGGCGCCAGCCGTCCCTACTACGACACGGCGCTTGCGGCAAAATCCGGCGCTGACGTGATCGTGCTCGATGGCATGCAGGGCGGCACCGCCGCAACCCAGGAAGTCTTCATCGAAAATGTAGGCCTGCCTATCCTAGCAGCAATTCGGCCCGCTGTGCAGGCTCTGCAGGATCTGGGCTTGCACCGTAAGCTGCAGTTGATCGTCTCCGGCGGCATTCGCACCGGCGCTGACGTCGCGAAGGCGCTGGCGCTCGGCGCGGATGCGGTCGCGATCGGCACCGCAGCGCTGATTGCGCTCGGCGACAACGATCCACAGTTGCAGGCGGAGTACGAAAAGCTTGGTACTGTTGCCGGTGCGTACGATGACTGGCAAGAGGGGCTAGACCCTGCCGGGATCACTACGCAGGACCCCGTGCTTGCCGCGCGTCTAGATCCAGTGAAGGCTGGCCGGCGATTGGCAAATTATCTTTCGGTGCTGACGTTGGAGGCCCAAACGATCGCGCGGGCCTGCGGAAAGAGCCATCTGCACAATCTCGAACCGGAAGACCTTGTCGCGTTGACGATCGAGGCCGCGGCTATGGCCGGCGTGCCGCTCGCCGGAACCAACTGGATTCCGGGAATAGCAAAATGACGGGTTCGCACCGTGCGAATCCGGCGAACTACAAGTTTTCGATGCAGGGGTGTTGAAGCATCAAAGGGGGTAACTATGGCCAACAGTCTGTATGCCATCGCGCAAGAAAGAGGCATCAAGTATTTCCTGATCTCCTATACTGACCTGTTCGGCGTGCAGCGGGCCAAGCTTGTGCCAGCCGCGGCGATTGACGCCATGGTGAAGAACGGCGCTGGCTTCGCCGGCTTTGCGACATGGCTCGATATGACCCCGGCCGACCCTGATGTCTTTGCGATGCCGGATCCCGCAAGCCTGGTCCAGTTGCCATGGAAGTCCGAAGTTGGCTGGCTTGCGGCCGATCCCTGGATGAATGGCAAGCCTGTTGCGCAAGCGCCGCGCAATCTCTTGAAACGACTGATTGCGGAGGCCGCCGCCAAGGGCCACGAGTTGAAATCCGGGGTCGAGTGTGAGTTCTTCCTCATCTCGCGCGATGGGACCGGAATCTCCGATGACGCCGACCGCCAGTCAAAGCCCTGCTACGATCAACAGGCATTGATGCGCCGCTACGACGTTATTGCCGAGATCTGCGATTCCATGTTGTCACTCGGTTGGAAGGCCTATCAGAACGACCATGAGGACGCAAACGGCCAGTTCGAGATGAACTGGGAGTTCGACACTGCTCTGAAGACCGCCGACCGTCATGCATTCTTCAAATACATGGCGCGCTCGATCGCCGAGAAGCACGGGTTGCGCGCGACCTTTATGCCGAAGCCGTTCGTCGACCTGACCGGCAATGGCTGCCACGCCCATGTGTCGGTGTGGCGTGATGGCCGCAATCAGTTCGAGGATGAAACCGGCGAGCTCGGCGTCTCAAAGCTCGGCTATGCCTTCCTGGGCGGCATCATGCACTCGGCCGACGCGCTCGCAGCCCTGTTCAATCCGACGGTCAATTCCTACAAGCGCATCAACGCGCCGCGCACAACTTCCGGCGCTACCTGGGCGCCGAACTCGGTGACCTATTCAGGGAACAACCGCACCCATCTTATCCGTATTCCCGAAGGCGGCCGCTTCGAGGTCCGCCTCGCTGACGGGGCGGTGAATCCTTATCTGCTGCAGGCGGGATTACTCGCCGCCGGGCTTGACGGGATCGAGAACGAACGCGATCCCGGCGGGCGCCTTGACATCAATATGTACACGGACGGCCACACCGTTGAGGCCGGCAAGAAGCTGCCGCTGAATCTGCTCGATGCTATCCGGGCACTGCGGTCGTCATCGGTGCTGTCAGACAAGTTGGGCGAGTTTGTTCCGTGCTACATCAAGCTCAAGACGGACGAATGGAATTCGTATACCCGTCATCTGACGGCTTGGGAGCGCGAAACAACGCTTGATTGTTGATGGGAGCCAGGCAGAGTTACGAAGGCCGGTTCACTGCATGAAGGTGGCTTCACTGCGCCTTCCGAGCGATGTCAGTGACCGGCGTCTCGGATCTCCCGCAGGCGACGCAGGGACCCATTTTCGTCATGTTCGCTGGGCTTAGCTCTCGTTCCAACGTTCGACGGCAGCTTGCAGCGTGTTTCGTAGTAGGCACGCAATCGTCATCGGACCAACTCCGCCAGGAACGGGTGTGATTGCGCTGGCCACGTTCCGGGCCTCTTCGAAGGCAACATCCCCGACCAACCGGCCCCTGGCCCCAGCCTCTGCCGGCAAACGGTTGATTCCGACATCAATGACGGTTGCTCCGGGCTTGATCCAACTGCCACGGATCATCTCCGGTCTGCCGGCTGCTGCAACCAGAATATCGGCCTGACGGCAAAATCCTGGCAAATCATGACTGCGCGAGTGCGTCATCGTCACGGTGCAATCGGCCTGCAGGAGAAGCTGGGCGATCGGCTTTCCGACGATGTTCGAACGCCCGACCACTACGGCGTGCTGGCCTGCCAGTCTCGCATGAACCGAGCGGAGGAGTAGCATGCAGCCCAGCGGCGTGCAGGGAACGAGACTGCCAAGCCCGCGCATCAGCCGTCCAGCATTCTCTGAGTGGAAACCATCGACATCCTTTGCTGGATCAATCGACCCGAGGATGGTGCCGGTATCGATGTGCGATGGCAATGGGAGCTGGACTAGGATGCCATCAATGTCATCGTCGGCGTTCAATCGGCGGATCAGAAAGAGCAGAGTCTCCTGCGATGTCTCGGCCGCCAGGCGATGCTCGAATGAGCGCATTCCGGTGGCGATGGTCTGACGCGCCTTGGAGGCGACGTAGATCTCGCTTGCAGGATCGCTGCCGATGAGGATGACGGCGAGTCCCGGTACCCGGCCATGGCGCTGTTTCAGTTGCGCGACCCGGGCCGCGGTCTTAAGACGTTCCTGCTCGGCGATAGCCTTGCCATCGATATTGATCGCAGTCATGAGCTCAGTCCTTGAAAACGACGGTCTTGGAGCCGTTTAGGATAGTGCGGCCATCGATATGCCAGAGCACGGCGCGCGACAGTACCCGCCGCTCGATGTCACGGCCTTTACGTACGAGATCGTCGGGCTGATCGTGATGTGAGACGCGCTCGACATCCTGCTCGATGATCGGGCCCTCGTCGAGGTCGGGCGTCACATAATGTGCCGTTGCGCCTATTAGTTTGACACCGCGGCCATGAGCTTGGTGATATGGCTTTGCTCCCTTGAATCCCGGAAGGAATGAATGGTGGATATTGATGCAGCGTCCGGCGAGCTTCGCCGAAAGCTCGTTGGATAAGATCTGCATATACCGGGCGAGGACGACGAGATCGACTTTCCGATCCTGGACAATCTTCCAGATGGCCGCTTCCTGTTGAGATTTGGTCTCAGCCGTAACCGGCAGGTAGTCGAACGGAATGGTGCTGAGATCGTGATGCGCGAGGGCCTCGATCGGGTGATTGGAGACGATGCCAGCTATATCGACAGTGAGCTCGCCGATCCTCCATCTGTAGAGCAGGTCCGCCAAGCAATGGTCGAACCGCGATACCAGGATAAGCAGCTTTGGGCGCTCGGCCCGTGGACGGATCACCCACTTCATCTGCAACTCATCGGCTACAACCGCGAAAGCCCTGTTGAAGCTTGCAGCGTTGTCAGTCCCGACGAAATTGAAACGAATTCGAGCGAAGAACATGTTGGTCTCGACGTCGTCGTACTGATGCGCTTCCTGGATGTTGGCGCCGGTCTCGAACAGCGTCTTGGCGACGGCGGCGACGATGCCAGGCTTGTTGGGACAACAGAAGGTCAGAATGTAGCTGCCGGTGGACATCGGAATCTCATAGGTTAAGGCAATTACAGATTATGGAGCTGCTTTTTGTGGAGCAGTTTGGATTTGCCATTCGCAGCCAAACTCGGCGGAACTGCTCGAAAACCAACTACAAAAGCTTTTGGCGAGGCTGCGGAACAGGGCGATCTCAAAGCGGGCACTGCCGTCGGCGTTATCTTCGCAACGCCAGATGGTGGCGCCGATATGGCTAACGATCGTGGTTGCCGCAGCTCCGACATCGAACGCACAGGGATGAAGATCAATCTGAAAAACCTTTGGCAAGCACGTCCCTGATCGCGTATCCGCCGACGCGAAAGACCGCATAGCCTCCGCTTTGATCCGAAACGGATGCGAGCGGCCCGGCAATCTGTTTGAGTGACATACCGAACAGAGGACCAGCACCTTCGCTCATCGCGAGCCAGTAATTCGGGCCTATGCCCGCGAAGGCGATCTCGCCGGCGCGCACGATGGCGGGACCAGTGGGTATCTCGAGAAGGAAATGCTGCCGGATACGGTCGCGCAATAAGGCATGCTGTCCCTTGCGGGTCTGCATCGTCGCCAAGCCAAGTCCGCGCAGCTCGCAAATGGTGACGCCGCCGGGTTGTGATTGGCCGATGTCCGAGAGGGCGGAGCGAGGAGAAAGAACAGGATCAGCCATGCAGACGTTTTCCTTCGGGATCGACAAAGATGGGAGAGACGATTTCGACCTCGGTATCGCGATTGCGGATCGGATCGTAGGCGCGCACCCTCTCTCCGATCCGTGTTGGGCCGTTCTTGATCAAGCCGAGGCCGATCCAATGGCCCAGCGTCGGCGAGAATGCGACGGAAGTGACGTAACCTTCGTCATTCTCCGTATTCGGCGTCGCGCCGAGGGCCAGGAAATGTGCGCCGGCATGCAGTCGCGCAGTTCTGACAACCGGCTTGATGCCGATCAGCGCCGGTCGCTTGGGATCGGCAAGTCCCGGCCGCATTGCGAGCATGCGGCCGATGAAGTCTTTCTTGCGCGACATCATCCGGCCGAGGCCAAGATCGGTCACCGTAGTCATGCCGTTCAGTTCGTTGCCGGCGGCATGGCCTTTTTCGATGCGCATCACCCCTAGGGCTTCGGTGCCATAGGGCACGACCCCGAGCTTGCTGCCGGCTTCCATGATCGCCCGGATGGCTCCATCGCCGAATTGCGCCGGCACCGCCAGCTCGTAGGCAAGTTCGCCGGAAAAGGAGACGCGGAATAGGCGGGCCGGAACGTCGCGCCAGGCGAATTCGGTGCAGCCGAGATAGGGAAGGGCGGCGTCGGAGATGTCCACGGCATCACCGAGCAGCCGGGCCAGAAGCAATCGGGAGCGCGGTCCCGCGATCGAGTATTGCGACCATTGCTCGGTGACGGACACGAGCTGAACATCGAGCTCAGACCAGCGCACTTGGCGCGCGTGCTCAAGGTGTTGCATGACCTTGGCGGCATTGGCGGTCGTCGTCGACACGACGTAGTGGTCGGCTGCGAAGCGGGCGGCGGTGCCGTCGTCCATCACGATGCCGTCTTCGCGCAGCATCAGGCCGTAGCGAACCTTGCCGATCGGGAGGGTCGAAAACATGTTGATGTAGATCCGATCCAGGAATGCACCAGCATCGTTGCCCTGGACATCGATCTTGCCGAGGGTGGAGACGTCGCAGACCCCGACCTTGCTTCGAACCTCTCTGACCTCGCGCGACACCGTCGTTAGCCAAGTGGTTTCGCCCGGCTGAGCGAACCACTGCGCGCGGAGCCACTGCCCGGCCTCTACAAACGTGGCGCCGCGTTCTTTGGCCCAGCCATGGCCCGCGGTGAGTCGCGTTGGCTTGAACTCCGAACCACGATGATGGCCGGCGAGTGCACCGATTGCGACAGGCGTATAGGGCGGCCGGAATACGGTCGTGCCGACTTGTGACATATGGCGCCCGGTCAGTTGCGCCATCAAGGCATGACCATTGATGTTCGACGTCTTGCCCTGATCTGTGGCCATGCCAAGGGTGGTATATCGCTTTAGCAATTCCACCGACTGAAAGCCTTCGCGGGCAGCGAGCGCGACGTCATCGCTTGTGACGTCATTCTGGAAATCGACGAAAGCCTTTGACCGGCTGCCGGCGACGTACCAGAAAGGTTTTGAGACAATAGTTTCATCATCTGCCTTAGGCACCGGGTGATTCTGCACAGCGAATCCGGCCGCTTCCGCCGCCGCGGCGCCAGCCCTATCGCCCTCGCGAAGTGCGTCCGCAAGCGCAAAGGATCCCTGTGCGGCACCGGCAACCGTCATGCCGCGAGGAGGCATGTTTGGAACGAATCCCGCCGGCTTGTCCGACCAGCTCGGCCGGCCGCCAAGATGGGTGGTCAGGGCGAGATTCGCATTCCATCCGCCGGACATCGCCAGCAAGTCGACCGCAATATCCCTCATTTGCCCATCCCCCGTTCGAACGCAGATGGTCGTGAGACCCTGGCTTCCGCGCGTCTTTAGAACCTGTGCGTCCGCAAAGACCCGGATGCCCAACCGGCTCGCCTTCCCGATGAGGTGCGGGTTGATCTCTGCTCGCATGTCGATAATCGCTTCCACCGGAATTCCGCTCCCGAGCAGATCGAAAGCGGTCGTCCATGCATCATCGCAGCCTGTAAAGATCGCGGCGCGGCGGCCAGCCGGGACGGCAAACCGGTTCAGATAGGTGCGAACCGCCGAAGCCATCATCACGCCGGGGCGGTCGTTGCCGCCGAACACGACGGGCCGCTCGATTGCGCCCGTAGCAAGCACGGAACGTTTGGCGACGATCTTCCAAAGCCGCTGGCGGGGTTGATGTGGCGCCGGGACTGGAAGATGGTCGGAGACCCGCTCGATGGCGCCGTAAGTTCCGCCGTCATAGACGCCGAACACCGTCGTCCGGCACAGCACGCGAACATTCGACAGAGAATAGAGGGAAAGGCTCGCTTGTCTCGCCCACGCCGAACCACATTCGCCGCCGATTTCCCTGTTGTCTCCATTGAGACGGCCACCAAGGATGTAATCTTCATCGCACAGGATGACCCGCGCGCCCGAGCGGCCCGCACTCAAGGCCGCAGCAAGCCCTGCTGCACCGCCGCCGATGACGAGAACGTCGCAGAAGGCGTACAGCTTTTCGTAAGTATCCGGATCGGCTTCCTGGCTCGCGCGTCCGAGACCAGCGGCGCGCCGGATCGCGGGCTCGTAGACCTTCTCCCAGAAAGAGGCGGGCCACATGAATGTCTTGTAGTAGAAGCCCGCAGCCAAAAATGGCGAGAGCAAAGAATTGACTGCGCCGACATCGAACTTCAGCGAAGGCCAGCGGTTCTGGCTTTGCGCTTCAAGACCGTCGAACAGTTCTACGACGGTGGCGCGTGTGTTTGGTTCACGCCGTGCACCGCTCCGCAGTTCGACGAGCGCGCTTGGTTCCTCGCTGCCCGCAGTCAGGATGCCGCGCGGCCGATGATACTTGAACGAGCGGCCGACAAGCTTGATGCCATTGCCGAGTAACGCGGAGGCGAGCGTATCCCCTGCATATCCATGATAGCACTTGCCGTCGAAGGTGAAGCTCAGCAGCTTGGTGCGATCGATCCGGCCGCCTTTCGCAAGCCGGTTAGGCTTCATGTGCGAGGCAGCTCCACTCATGAAGGCTCTCCAGCGGCAAACGTCGCACCAAAAAACTCATGCGTGCGGGTATCGCGGGCCACTTTCAGCCAGCTTCGGCATCCGCCAGCGTGATACCAGAGCTCCTCATGAGGGCCTGCCGGATTGTCGCGCAGATAGACCGCCTCATAGAACTGCTGCGGCGTATCCGGCGCTGATGCCCCCTGTCGACGCTTGGCGTCGCCATGGTAGGCGAACTCACTCACATCGCGCGAGCCACAGAAGGGACATTCGATACGCATGTCGTTCTCAATGCAGGTTCGGTTGGGCGCCTTGGCCCTTCTCATCAATGAGATGGCCAGTCTGAAAGCGATCGAGCCGGTAGGCGGCCGCAAGCGGGTGCGGCTCGTCCCGCGCGAGCAGATGCGCAAAACACCAGCCGGAAGCTGGCGTTGCCTTGAAACCGCCGTAGCACCAGCCAGCGTTGAGATAGAGACCGTCGACCGGTGCCTTGTCCATGATCGGCGAGCCATCCATCGACATATCGACCAATCCCCCCCATGAGCGCAGGATACGCAACCGGCCGATTGCGGGCATCAGCGCCATGCCGCCTTCGCAGACGTCCTCGACGGCCGGCAGGTTGCCGCGCTGCGCATAAGAGTTGTAGCCGTCGATGTCGCCGCCAAACACGAGTCCGCCCTTATCGGACTGACTGATATAGAAATGACCCGCGCCGAATGTGACGACGCCTGGAATGAACGGTTTGATCGCCTCCGAGACAAAGGCCTGCAGTACATGGCTTTCGATCGGAAGTCTCAGATCCGCCAGCGCGGCGACGCGCGAACTGTTGCCAGCGGCGGCCAGACCGACCTTCGTGGCGCCGATTGGGCCCCTGGTCGTCTCGACCCCTATGACACGGCCCGCTTTGCGCAGAAATCCGGTGACCTCGCAATTCTGGATGATGTCGATCCCTCGGTCGCTAGCGCCACGGGCATACCCCCACACGACAGCATCGTGCCGGGCGGTGCCGCCCCGTCGCTGCAACAGGCCGCCCCTAATTGGAAAGCGGGCATTGTCGAAGTCGAGCATCGGAAGCATCCGGCGCACGGCCGTGGCATCGAGCAGTTCAGCGCCGGCTCCCGCAAGGATCATCGCGTTGCCACGCCGGGCAAAAGCATCGCGCTGGGCGTCGGAGTGATAGAGGTTGAGCACGCCGCGCTGGCTGACCATCGCATTGTAGTTGAGGTCTTGCTCGAGCCCTTCCCACAGCTTCATCGACCATTCGTAGAAGGGCTCATTGCCGGGCAGGAGATAATTTGAGCGGATGATCGTCGTGTTGCGCCCGGCATTGCCCGAGCCGATGTACCCCTTTTCGACCACCGCAACGTTTGTGATGCCGTGCTCTTTGGCGAGGTAGTAGGCGGTGGCGAGGCCGTGTCCGCCACCCCCGACGATGATGACGTTGTAGTGCGCGCGGGGAGACGCGTCGCGCCACACGGGCTGCCAATGGCGATGTCCGTAGAGCCCTTGCCAGGCGACGTTTAGGAACGAATAGCGCATGCGAGCTAAGCCGTTTCGGAGCGAACTTGTAAGAGGAATCATGCGCTGTTATTGATTGCGCCATATGGCAAAAAACGACTAAAAGATGTCTGTCCGCGACAGAGACCGGCCGCGCCGGATCGGCTTCTTGCTGATCCCGGGCTTTGCACTGATGTCCTATGCATCAGCGGTCGAGCCGTTGCGCGCCGCCAACGTCCTGGCCGGCAAGAACCTCTACCGTTGGCGGCACATCTCGATTCGCGGCAGCGATATTGCCGCTTCAAACGGGGTCCGCATTCAGGCCGACGCCAGTATCAGCAATGCAGGCCGGCTCGATTTGATCGTGGTTTGTGCGGGCGGCAATCCGCAGGCCTTTGATCACCCGCCGACGTTTGCCTTCCTGCGAAAGGCGGCCCGACATGGGGTGCAATTGGGCGGCGTGTCAGCGGGACCTTATCTCCTCGCGCGGGCCGGGCTGCTCGAGGGATATCGATGCACCGTGCATTGGGAGCACATCCCGGCCTTCACCGAGACGTTCCCATTCCTGCATCTCAGCCGCTCATTGTTTGAGATCGATCGCGACCGCTTCACTTGCGCCGGTGGCATTGCGGCGCTCGACATGATGCACGCCATGATCCGGATCCATCACGGGGCGCGGCTTGCCGCCGCCGTCAGCGACTGGTTCCTACAGACGGAGGTTCGTCGCGGTGATCTCGCCCAACGTCTTTCGCCTACCGAGCGCTTTGGCGTGTATCACCCGAAGCTCGTCGCCACCCTGTCGCGCATGGAGCAGAATATCGAAGCGCCGCTTGCACCAAAGCAGCTCGCGAAACTAGCAGACATGTCCTTACGCCAGCTTGAGCGTCTGTTCTCGCTGCATCTCCGCAGCACGATCAAGCGGCGTTACATACAGCTGCGGCTCGAGCACGCCAGGCTGCTTCTCAGACAAACCACTTTGCCAGTCAGCCAGATTGCACTAGCGACAGGTTTTTCAACCCAGATGCATTTTTCACGAGTTTACCGGCGGCTCTACGGGGTGGCTCCGCGGCAGGAACGATCGATCGACTAAATCGGGCTCAGGCGAGCCTGGCCATGTACTGGTAGAAGCCGCGCAGCATCACGGTTAGGTGTTGTTGCTGTTCGCGTCTCTTCCAGTGCGATAGCAGCCAGTCGCGGGTACGAGCGAGGAACTTTCTGCAGCTCTTGGTGCTGGGATACGGATTAAGGCGAACCGCCCGCTCCGATCCACGCCGCAGACATGCTTGGAGTGCGTATTTCGCAAAAACGGGACAGCGGTTTCGCTAACTGACGGACAGCAGTTTCGCTAAATCGCGGACAGCGTGGCGGCGCTGGCTTTTGGTTGCCTGGTTGTTGAAGTCAGTTGATATTCGTTTCGCTGTTTTCGACGTCGGTCAAGGGGCGCGCGGCTTTTTTCCTTCGCATGCTGTCGCCTTCGAGGGCGATACGGTGGGAGTTGTGGATGATCCGGTCGAGGATAGCATCTGCGATGGTTGGCTCGCCGATCATGTCGTGCCATTGGGCAACGGGCAGCTGAGCGGTAATCAAGGTCGATTTGCGCCTGTAGCGCTCTTCGAAGATTTCGAGGAGATCAAGGCGCTGCTGGTCATTGAGGGTGTGGGTGCCCCAATCGTCGAGGATGAGCAACTGGACACGTGCAAGCTTATCGATGAGGCGCGGGAAGCGACCATCGAGACGGGCCATGGCGAGGTCTTCGAACAAGCGCGGCATACGCAAATAAAGGACGGAATGATCGAGCCTGGCCGCCTGGCGTCCGAAGGCACATGCCAACCAGGTTTTGCCAGTCCCGGTCAGGCCGGTGATGATGAAGTTCTCATGGGCTTTCAGCCAGGCGCCTTGCGCCAGCTGCAGGGTGTTGCGCCGGTCAAGGCCGCGGCGGGAAGCGAAGTCGACGTCTTCGATACAGGCGTCGACGAAGCGCAGCTTGGCTGCGGCCAGCCGATTGGTCAGGCGCCGGTCGGCACGCATGGCGGCTTCGCGATCGAGCATCAGGCCGAGCCACTCATCCCGGCTGAGATCGGCGGCATTGTCCTGTTCGGCTAGTTGCCGGTAAGCGGCCGCATTCCGGCAAGGCCGAGCGCCTGCATCTGCTCGAGGGTCGGGTGGGTCAGCATCGCGATGTTCCTTTCCTTCATTGATAATAGCCCCCACCACGGATGTTGGCGTGCGAGGGGGTGGCTTTGACGGGTGCGGCAGCAGGGCTCGCGCGGTCGAGCCCGGATTTGAGGATCGCGCTCACCGAGGAGTAGCTGATCGCGTTGATGACGAGTGCCCGCTCGCAGGCCGCTTCGAGCCGATCGCGCTCGTAGCGCCGTGCCAGGGCGATGATCCCCATGGCGGAGCGATAACCCTGCTCGGGATGCGGGCGCTCACGCATCATCCGCTCGACCAGAGTGGCGGTGTTGACGCCGATCCGCGCTGCCATCTTGATCAAGCTCGCCGGCGTCATATTGGCATAACGCTGATGGGCCTTGGGCATGTGCTCGTTCACGGTGACATGGCCGCTGCGCTGAGAGCGGCGCACATGGCTGGCGACACGCGTGTGATCCTGGAAGATCTCGACGGCTCGATAGGTGAGCCGGACGTTCACCCGACGGCCGATCAGCCGGTGCGGCACCGAGTAAAAGGTCTTGTCGACTTCGACGTGATAATCGGGGTGGACCTTCGCCGTTTTCCACTCGGCGTATTCGAACGGCTCGCCCGGCAGCGGCGTCAACGCAGCGCGCTCGATCTCCTCGAACAGCTGCCGGCGGGATTTGCCGATATGGCGCATCGGCCGATGGTTCAGCTCCTCCAGCAGACCGCCGATCGCAGTATTGAGATCGGTCAGGTTGAAGAACCGCCGATGGCGCAGCCGTGCCAGAATCCAGCGCTCAACAATCAGCACCGCGCCTTCAACCTTGCCCTTGTCGCGCGGCTTGCGGCTGCGGGTCGGCAAAATCGTCGTGTCGTAGTGCTCGGCCATGGCGGCGAAGGTTTGGTTGAGCGTCGGCTCGAACCACAACGCCTTGACGACCCCGGCCTTCAGATTGTCGCAGACGATCGCCTTGGGAACTCCGCCGAAGTACGACAAGGCTCGGGTCTGGCCTTCGATCCAATCTGGTAGTCGCTGACCGAAGCTCCCCATAGCGAAGGTCAGCGACGAGGCCCCGAGCACCGCGACAAATATCTGCGCCTGACGGATCTCGCCGGTTTGCGGATCGATCACCTCCACCGTCGGACCGGCATAGTCGGTCTGCATCACTGCACCCGCCGCGTGGCGATGACGGAAGGTCGGGTTCGCCCGGCGCCGATAGGCGTCAAACTGCAGAACCACGTGTAACCATAGCCGTCGGGATGCGCCGTCCGGTATTCCTGCCACAGCAGCGTCAGCGTCACGCCCTTGCGCTTGAGCTCCTGCGCCACCCGTGGCCACTCAGGCTCGCTCAAGTCCTGCGGGGGGCGCCCGACCCGCCGGAACAAGGCTCGCTGCAAGGCCGCCTCGCTCTCGTAAATCGGCGGCAGCGGCCAGCTCAAACCCGCTTCACGCGCTCGCAGCAGGTAGGTGGCAACCGAACTCTTGCTGATCTGCAGCCGTTCCGAGATCTCCCGAACCGACAGGTCCTGCTCGTACGTCAGCCTCAGGATCGATCGTAGGTCCTTCACAGTGGTTCGTTTCGCTTGCTTCCGTCTCGGCATTGCCCCTCTCAAACTCAGCTTGAGAGAGAACATTGCCTGAACGGCGCTCCCGAAAACCAACCTCCCGCAACTGTCCGCGATTTAGCGGAATCCCTGTCCCGGAATTACTGAAATCGCTGTCCGCGAATTACCGAAATTGCTGTCCGGAAATTGCCGAAACACGCACTTGGAGCCGAGAAATTCAAATTCTCCGGCCTCTGTCCGTGCTTGGCCCGCATGGTCGCAGCAAAGCGCCCAAAGAGCAGCAGCCGATTCTTGTCCTCGCCAGCTCTAGAGCATGTTGTTTTTTCGCAGAATCGGGATTCCCAGCGGGAGCGATTTCTGATTCAAACTCCGTGCTGGAGAACGGGGGCCAGCATGGATGACGCGACCCTATTCAGAAGACCTTCGTGAACGGGCTCTGGCGCGAGCTGATGCAGGAGAGACAGTTCGTTCGATTGCAGAGGCGCTTCAGATCGGCCCGTCCTGTGTAACGAAGTGGAAGAATCTGAGACGGGAGACTGGGTGCGTTTCGCCCGGCAAGATCGGCGGTCACAAGAAGCTGGTTCTGTCCGGTGCCAATGCTGATTGGCTGCGTAAGCGCGTTCTCTCGGGACCATTCACTTTGCGGAAGCTGACACAGGAACTGGCGGCGCGCGGGATCAAGACCGATGTGCGGGCGGTGTGGACGTTTGTGCATGCCGAAGGGCTGAGCTTCAAAAAAAACGATCCTGCCAGTCGAACAAGATCGCCCCGACATCGCCCGTAAGCGGACACGCTGGAAGGCCCATCAAGGCAAGATTGACGCTTCACGCCTGATCTTTATCGACGAGACCTGGATCAAGACCAATATGGCGCCACTGCGCGGTTGGGGACCGAGTGGACAGCGGCTCCAAGCATCCGCGCCTTTCGGTCACTGGAAGACCATGACTTTCATCGCAGCGCTGCGGCACGACCAGATCAGCACACCTTGGGTCATCGACGGCCCCATCAATGGCTCTTCACCCTCTATGTCGAGAAGGTGTTGGCCCCAACTCTGGCAAAAGGTGAGGTCGTCATCCTCGACAATCTTGGCAGTCACAACGGCAAGTCCGCTCGCAATGCGATCCGCGCCACCGGAGCGCACCTGCTCTTCCTGCCGCCCTACAGTCCCGATCTCAATCCGATCGAACAGGTCTTCGCCAAGCTCAAACATCTGATGCGAGCCGCAGAACCGCGCGATGTCGAGGCAACCTGGCGCAAGGTCGGCGAACTCCTCGACCTCTTTTCTGCACAAGAGTGCGCCAACTATCTCAAAAACTCAGGCTATGTTTCCGTATAAAAACAGCGTGCTCTAGATTGAACTGCGCGAACCGCTCCCGCAACTGGCGGTGGAAGTTCTGTCGGTAGCTCGTGATCTGTCGCCTGTTTGTAGCTCGTGAAGTGTCGTGTTTTTGGTGCCCCGGAACAAAGGGGGCACGATGGGCACGGCATCCATTCACGAGGGTGTACGACGGATGCGGTTCTCGGATTTGCTGGATCGGACGGAGGCGAGGGAACTGACGCAGGAGGCTGCTGCGGAGGTTCTCGGGATCAGTGTTCGGACCTTCCAACGGTGGGCGGAGCGTTATGAGGCGGAGGGCGATGACGGGCTGGTCGACCGACGCATGGGACGGCGCTCGCCACGGCGGGCTCCAGAGGAAGAACTGGAACGGATGCTGGGACTGTTCCGCGACAAGTACGCGGACTTCACGGTGAAGCACTTCCACGAGCAGTTGCAAAAGCGGCACGACTATGTGCTGGGCTATACGGTGACGAAGCTGGCGCTGCACACGGCGGGCTTGGTGCGGAAGGCACCGAAGCGTTCGGCGCATCGCAAGAAGCGGCCGCGGCGGCCGCTTCGGGGCATGCTGCTGCACCAGGACGGATCGCGCCACGTTTGGATCGAAGGCCTGCCCGCGAGGGACCTGATCGTCACGATGGACGATGCGACCAGCGAGGTCTACTCGATGGTGCTGGTCGAGGAAGAAGGAACGGCCTCGACCTTCCAGGCCTTGCGCGAAGTGATTGGCGAGCATGGCCTGTTCTGCGCGCTCTACACCGACCGCGGCAGCCATTATTTCCTGACCCCAAAAGCTGGCGAGAAGGTCTCGAAGACGCAACAAACCCAGGTGGGACGGGCTTTGTCGCATCTTGGGATCGAGCATATCGCAGCCTATTCGCCGCAGGCGCGCGGGCGCTCCGAGCGGGTGTTCGGCACCTTGCAGAACCGGCTGCCGAAGGAGCTGCGGCTTGCCGGGATCACGACGGTTGAGGCTGCCAACGCGTGGCTGAAGGCGCATTACATCCCCGGGCACAACGCCGCGTTTGCGATCAAGCCCGAACAGGAAGGCACGGCATTCGTGGCCGACCGGCATGAGGCCTGGCGCGAGGCGCTGTGCGTGATCGAGGAGCGAACCGTCGCCAACGACAATACCGTTGCATGGAACGGTCGGCGGCTGCAGTTGCCGGAGAGCCGGCTAAGGCCTCACTTCGTCAAGGCTGTGGTGCGCCTCCATGAGTATCCCGATGGCACCGTCAGCGTGTTCCTCGGACCGCATCGATTGGCGAGGTTTGCGCCTGACGAACAGCAGATCAGCCCCGACGCGCTTCAGCCTGGCGGCGCGCTCGGAGCCGTCAAGGACAAGCCCTGGCGGGCGCGCAAGCGCGCGTCCTTGACCGCTCCTGCGCGCGCGCCGCCGTCAAGATCGTGCGGGTCGGGACGGAGAAACGGGCTTCAAATCGAACAAAGAAACCGACCCACAGGGCTGACCAGACGACCCTATCCATGGCATGACAACGCGGCGGACCCGTCCACGCCTTCCGGGTGCGTCCAAAACTCCAAAACGAAGGCGACAGATCACGAGCTACAAAAACACGACATCTTCACCCGCTACGGACACTGGCGGTGGAAGTTCTGCGCATCACTTCGGAACTGGAAGCACCCCAGGAAGTCATCAGCAAAACCCACCAGATATACCTCTCGACATAGTGGCTTGAATTTCTTCTCAAACCAGATCGCCATTATGCCCCCCGCGAATAAAGAGTTCGATGAATGCGGCGATGTCCGCGAACGGGCGACGAAGTAACGACGAACTTCTCAAATCGTCTGCGTTGCTCGCATCGTACATGACGCTGCTTGCGGCAACTGCGCCGCTTTCGCAGCCGATCCACGACGCGATCAAGGTCGTCAACAAGCATCTGTCGCGTTAATCCATTTGCGGTCGGCTCTCACGGCTGCACCGGACGTGTAGCCCTTTGATGTGAAGGTTGAGCCGCTAAGCCGTCCCGGCGAACCGCTTTAGCTCGGGAAAGTCTCATGAAACACGTCTGGACTATCGAAGACCTCCGCAACGGTCTGACCATCGCTCGCTATCCATGGAACGAACACACTCCCGCCTATCTTCTCGTTGTCGGCCGCAACCGCAACATCGCGCAGGATGAGTTCGACGCGCACAAAAAATACGTGCGTCAGATGCAATACGGTCGGACAATAAGGCCGAGACCGCCGTCCGGAAGACCGTTTTTCCGGCACTACCTGCATGCCATAAAGGGTTGGCGGAACCCACGTTTTCTGGGCATGGTCGTAGAAGGAATGTTCGAAGACCGTCGAGCGTAAAGTGCAAGTACAGATTACGCAGTCAGGCACCCCGTTCCGTCCTCGACTTGCATTGGAGCTGTTAGCCGGCGTTCAATGTAGAGTAGCGCCCATCTGTCTTGCACATGCTTCCTAACTGCCTTCATGAGTAGCTCGTAACCACCCAACTTGATGCAGGTGTCAGTGCCTGGAACATAGTAAAACCCAGGCCCGTATAGCGAACATATCCTGACGTACTCAATTGGCTTTGCCTTCACGGGAAGATCGGCGGCCCGTGCTCCGCCCAAGGCGATCAGACCAGCGGCCGAACCGAGCAAAAGGCTCTTCGCTACGTCCATATTAATCTCCTCCAATTATCTCACCCCAAAAGTGATCGCTGTCTAACGTTCGCCCTCAATCATTCACGATTGGATGGCCTCCTCGGACGACCGCTAAGTTGACTTCGCGCCGCCGACTATTCCGCCATTCGCAAGATTACGTTGACAGATTGTTGTCATAATCGGCGCACGAAGTTTGAACGGAACGGACAAATCTGCGCTTGCGCTCGAGAGGTGTACTCCGACTGCCTCACGTCGGTACGATGCGCGCCACATGGTCAACGAATTCAACCGTTCCTTCTAAGTGCGCAAAGTCCGTTCGGCCGACTGAACCTCCTCACGAATTGATAGACAGTAGGCTCGAAGAGCCAGGAGGTGTCGGATCGAAGGACGTCAACGTCAGTCGTTTACGGACGACTACAAGCGGCAAGCGATTGATCGTAACCGGCATGAGGGCCTCACCTCGCAGTGACGAAGCTTGTCTGCGATACAGGCTGGCAAGAGCTGATCGGTGGAGGTGGCGCGATGGCAAATGCCATGCTTGATGCCAGGCAGGAAGGTGACTCTTATCGCCGCGTTGAGGTGATCACTGGGGAGCGGCGGCGGCGACGGTGGACGAGCGAGGAGAAGGCCCGGATCGCGGCAGAGAGCTTTGAGGAGGGGGCGAACATCTCCGAGGTGGCGCGGCGTAATGGCGTTTCTCGCGGACTGCTCACGGTGTGGCGACGCCAGGTAGCGGCGGCGCTGGCCGGCAAAGCCCAGAACTTCGTGCCTATCCAAATTGGCGCCGAGAGCGATGGCGGGAGGGTTGGCAAGTCCGAGTGTATTTCGCCGGTACAGACGAAGCCCGTGGAGATTGCCACGCCGCCGGCCAAGGTCTGTGGAGTGGTCGAGATCGAGGTGAACGGGGCGCGCATCCGGGTCGAGCCGGGGGTGGAACTGGCGACGCTTTCGGTGGTGCTATCGGCGCTTCGAGGGATCCGGTGATTGCTCTACGGTCAGACCTCAAGGTGGTGCTGGCGGCCCAGCCGGTCGACTTTCGTAAGTCGGTGCATACGCTGTCGGCGCTGGTGAGCGAAGCACTGCGCGCGAACCCATATTGCGGCGACGTCTTCGTGTTCCGCAGCAAGCGCATGGACAGAGTGAAGCTTCTGGCGTGGGACGGCAGCGGCATGGTGTTGGTAACGAAGTGGTTGCACCAGGGGCGTTTCACCTGGCCGCCGATCCGCGACGGCGTTGTGCATGTCAGTGCGACGCAGCTTGCGATGCTACTCGACGGGCTCGAGTGGACGCGTGTGTCGCCCAAGCCTGTGAAGCAGCCAGCCATTGTCGGCTGAGAAGTGAGGATTTCACTGGAGCATGGGTCGCACGGATGTATCGTCTGGTCATGGCGATTCGCCCCGACACTCTCCCGACCGATCCGGCAGCTCTGACCGAGATGGTGCTCGCGCTTGACGCTGAGAACGAGACGCTGCGCGTAGCAATGCAAACGTTCAAGGACATGATCTTCGGGAAGCGCTCGGAGCGGCTTGCCGCGCTCGTGGCCGAGCAGCTCGCGCTTGAGCTTGGCGATCTTGAGACCGACGTCACGCCGCCTGCAGCTGCCAACGACGATGCAGCTGCGGCAAAGCCGCCCGGCAAGCCACTGCGGAAGAAGGCGCGCCGCAACATCGGCGCGCTTCCAAAGCACCTGCCGCGCTGCGAGCATGTGCTGGAGCCGGAGGCGACCGCATGCCCGTGTTGCCAGGGCCAGCTTCACAAGATCGGTGAGGACGTCAGCGAGGTGCTGGACATCATCCCGGCGATCCTGCGGGTGCTGCGGACGGTCCGTCCCAAGTACGGCTGCCGCCGCTGCACCGATGGTGTGATCCAGGCGAAGGTGCTGCCGCGCCTGATCGAGAGCGGCATGGCTTCGACCGCACTCGTGAGCCACGTGGTAGTCTCGAAGTTCGCCTGGTATCTGCCGCTGTACCGACAGGTGCTAACTCTGGCCGGCCACGGTGTCCATCTCGACCGGGCGACGCTTGCCGGCTGGGTGAAGCGTGCGGCCTGGTGGCTCAGGAGCCTCTATGCGCTTCAGCTGCGCACGATCCAGACCGCGCCGCGCCTGTTCTGCGACGAGACGCCGATGCCGGTGCTCGATCCCGGACGACATCGCCCGCGCATCTGCCAGTTCTGGGCGCATGCCATGGATGATCGGCCATGGGGCGGTCCCTCGCCGCCGGCGGTGGCCTACGTGTTCGCCGACGGCCGCGGCACGGCGGAGATCGCCAGACAGTTGATGGGCTTTTCCGGCATTCTGCAGGTCGACGGTTATGCCGCCTACAAAGCGCTCGCCCGCGATCATGGCGGCGCGATCCAACTCGCCTTTTGTCTCGCCCACGCCCGCCGCAAATTCGTCGAGGTGTATAAGACGACCCAGTCGCCGTTCGCGCGCGAAGTGATCGAGCGCCTGCAGGCGATCTATGCCATCGAAGCAGAGATCCGTGGCAGCAGTGCCGAGCAGCGGCTGGCCACCCGCGGCACGAGGTCCGCTCCATTGATGGAGGCGCTCAGGACGCGCCTGACCGCAATGGTCGGCCAGCTCTTCTCCCAATCGAAGCTGGCGGAGGCCATCAACTACGCACTCAATCACTGGGACGGGTTGACGCTGTTTCTCCGCGACGACCGTGTCGAAGTTGACAGCAACACAGTCGAGCGTTCCATGCGCCCGATTGTGATGGGAAGACGCAACTCATTGTTCAGCGGCAGCGAAGGCGGCGCCGAGAGCTGGGCGATCCTGGCGTCGCTCGTGAACACGGCAAAACTCCATGAGCTCGACCCGCAGGCCTACCTGACCGATGTGCTGGAGCGCATCGTGTCCGGGCGAACCAAGAGCCATCAGCTGCACGAGCTGCTCGCCTGGAACTGGAAGGCGGCGCGCCGGCACACACCGCAGGCAGCGGCATGAGCCCACGTCGCCATAAGGCAGGATCGTCGATGGCGTCAGCCGCGATGTCGCTTGCGGAGCTCGAGCGATGGCTCCAGGATCGCGTCGATCGCCATCCTACCGCCACCAGCATTCCCATGCTCGACGGCTATACCGCCGCGATCGTGGCCGGACCGGTGTCAATGAGCCCGCTCGATTGGATCTGCCCGCTGCTCGCGATCGATGCCGACGCTTTCAACCATGGCGGCACGCCGGAGTTCGCCGCGATCTCCGCCGTCGCGCTGCGCCACAACGACATCAGCAACACCCTCTCGACTGCCCCCGATCGGTTCGAGCCGATGCACCGGCGCGACCCAAGCGGCAACATCGATGCGCATCCCTGGTGCCAGGGTTTCTATGCCGCGATGCGGCTCAGACTGTCGGCGTGGGCGCCGTTGCTCGACGTCAACAACGTCAATCACGGCCTGCTGCTGCCGATCCTGCTGCATTGTCGCGACGATCAGGCCCGTCCGCTGCTCGGACCGCCACGAAACGGTCGCAAAACCGAGGATTTCCTCCGTAACGCCTACCTCGATATCCCAACCGTCGTCGAGGCGCTGCGCCAGCACTGGATGCCCATCCGCTACGCACGCGACCGCTAATCATCGCGGACGTGGGAGCTCATACCGGTTACGATTGATCTCGTAGCGTCGAGCGGGCGCTCGATCGGATCTGCGGCCAAGGAGCTTGGCCCGCGGAATTCCGTGCTGCGGCGTTGGGTGCAGCAGCGAGGGGCCCGGCTGGAGCCGACAGCGGCGTCGCCGTCGTAACTCACGGGAAATGGTCGAGGCAAATCGATCAAGACGACGCCCGATCTCACGCCTCGAAAGGCCCTGAACGCGAAGAAGTGCAATCTCGTCGCGTTCCGCAAAAGAAAGATACCGGCCCGGACGGCGCCTTGGCTGAAGATCTGAACGTCGCTGGTGGCATTCCGCCTGGCTTTCGGAACAATCTGGTTCCCACACGCTGCGATATACCAGCTATGAGCGCAGCGTCGTCGCTGGTCATTCCCTGCGCAATCCCTAACCAGAACCGTTGAAGTTCAGATCTCCCGCAACTGGCGGCCGTCCCGGGACGGTAACGGCGGGCGTCCAGATCGCAGTGATCGTCGCTTTCGAATGCCCATCGCAACCTCCAAAGTCTGAAGTTGCGACGATCGATTGAATCCGTCCAATATGCCTCGGCGGATTACCGCACGCTGATGCAATCCGCTGGCCTCAGGGCGTCGATGAGCCGAAAGGGCAACTGCTATGACAATGCTCCGACGGAGAGCTTCTTTCACGCGCTCAAGGCGGAGCTCGTCCACCATAGGGCACTATGCAAAATGGGCAAAAGCCACACGGGATATCTTTGCCTATATCGAGGCCTTCGTCACTCCGCCGTCGTCTTTATCAGCCCCGAACAAGATGGAGCTAAAAGCAGCTTAACCCTGTCCATTTTTTTCGGGGGAAGATCAATGCGCGCCGTCGGGCACACCAAAGAGTCTGACATGGCCGGTCTCGAAACCGATGTGACGCCGAGCTGGAGCAGCGGCTTAGGGGCTTGGCGATGCATGCACTGCACCCAACCATGTCCTGTGCTTGATCTCATCGCCGCTCTTGCGGCTGAGTATTTAAGAGCGCGATTCAACCTCGCTGAATGCGCTCCTGCGCCGCTGCACGGATCTGCGACAGCGTCTTCTCCGGGGTCAACGCTTCTTGATCAATCCGGATTTCAATGACGGCAGGCCGATCAGCATCGAGCGCAGCGGTGAGAGCCGGCTCGAACTGCTCTGTACGGTCGACCACTACACCGTCTGCGCCGAACGATCGTGCATAAGCAGCAAAATCAGGATTGAACAGTTCGGTGCCATGCACACGAGCTGGGTATTCGTGTTCCTGGAACAAGCGAATCGTGCCGTACATGCTGTTGTTGACGATAATTATCACGATTGGCAGCTTATACCGCACCGCGGTCGCTAGTTCTTGGCCGGTCATGAGGAAGTCACCGTCGCCCGTCAGGCAAACTACCGGTCGATCCGGATGCGCCATTTTTGCCGCTACTGCACCAGGGAGACCGTAGCCCATGGACCCCGCCGTAGGAGCGATCATGGTGCCCAAGCGGCTGTATTGATAATGCCGCAACGCCCAGACGGTGAAGTTGCCTGCACCATGCGCGATAATGGTCTCGCGCGTGAGCACGCGGCGCATAACGATCGCGACCTGCCCCATATCAACGCTGCCGGGTTGCGCGGGCAAACTCAGTGACTCCAAGTATTCCCGATGTGCGTCGGAGGTCCACTCACGCCAAGGTGGCACAAGGGCGGGCGCAAGCTGTGCTGCCTGTGCTGCAAATGCCGGCATGCCCGCATGCACCAATACTTCCGCCTGATACAGCTTTCCTAGTTCCTCAGCACCCGGGTGCACATGTACGATGGCCTGCTTGGGCCGCGGGATCTCCAGTAGTGTGTAGCCTTTGGACGGAATCTCTCCCATCCGTGCTCCAACGAGTAGCAACAGGTCCGCTTCTCGAATTCGTCGGTCTAGCGCAGGCGCCCCGCACACGTCGCCGACGTAATTTGCGGAGCAGTTATCGAACAGATCTTGGCGGCGGAACGAACAAGCCACCGGGAGGTCAAAAGCCGCGGCGAACTGCTCGATATCTGCGCAAGCCTGTGCAGTCCATCCGCTGCCGCCCAAAACCATCAACGGCCTCCGGGCTTGCCCGAGCAATACCAAAATACGTTGCATATCCTCCGCGTGGCTGTGAGGCTGCGGCACCTGGTAACGTCGCCCATCGTCGACCGAAACGGTATCCGTCAACATGTCCTCAGGGATCGCAAGCACAACTACTTGGCCATGGGGCCAAACATACGCCGATAGTCGATCTCTTGGAACGCCTCGCGCTCACTGGTGCCGCGTCCGACTTGGCCGATAAATAAAATCATCGGAGTCGAATCTTGGAATGCGGTGTGCAAGCCGATGCCTGCGTTAGTCGCTCCAGGCCCGCGTGAGACGAACGCGATACCGGGTCTACCGGTCGCCTTACCGTGCGCTTCAGCCATGAACGCCGCGCCGCCTTCGTGGCGGCAGACGATCAGCTTGAACTCGTCGCGAACATTGTAGAGCGCGTCAAGCACAGATAGGTAGCTCTCCCCGGGGACACAGAAAGCCGCGTTGGCCCCGTGGAGGCGTAGCGTGTCGACTAGCACCCTGGCACCCGTCCGACACTCTTCTTTGAGGTCGTGGAAGTCTGATTTCATATGCCACGTGCCAAGCCACGATATGAAATGAACGCTTTACGTCAGTCATGCGCAAGGTCGAACTTGACTCCACAGGCCGTCGGTAAGGCGCGACTATAGTTGATGGTATTGGTCGCACGGCGCATGTAGGCCTTCCAAGCATCCGACCCGCCCGCCCGCCCGCCGCCAGTCTCCTTCTCGCCCCCAAACGCGCCGCCAATCTCGGCGCCAGAAGTACCGGTGTTCACATTTATCATACCGCAATCTGATCCTCGCGCCGACAGAAAGACCTCCGCCTCACGGAGATCACTCGTAAAAATGGAGGACGAAAGACCTTGTAGAACGCCGTTGTTCAATTGGATGACCGCGTCCAAGTCGCTGTACTTCATAATGTACAGAATGGGAGCGAAGGTCTCGTGCTCGACCGGCCCCGTCTGTGAACTCATCTCGACGAAAGCTGGGCGGACATAGTACGCATTCGCCGCACCTTCGATCGCGACTCGTTCGCCGCCGCATACCTTGCCACCGGCTGCTTTCGCCGCTGCAATCGCGTTTTGCATGGCGTAATAGGCGTGCACGTCGATCAATGGGCCGACGAGCACTTCCGGGTCGAGGGGTGACCCGATAGACACCGATGCGTAGATTCGCTTTAGCCGCGACACGAATGCGTCGTAGATGCTCTCATGTACGAATAGGCGCCGAAGCGTCGTGCAGCGCTGGCCAGCGGTACCCATAGCAGCATAAGCAACAGCGCGTAACGCCAGTTCAAGGCCAGCGGCGGGAGTCACGACCGCGGCATTATTTCCGCCCAGTTCAAGAATTGCACGCGCAAAGCGGTTGGCAAGTCGCCGCCCAACAGCTCGGCCCATCGTCGTCGATCCAGTGGCCGAGACCACCGGCACCTTCGGATGATCGACGAGAACTTCGCCAATCTCGCGGCCACCAAAAATTACCGCCGAAAGCCCTTCGGGTGCACAGCTGGCGTCCCTCGTGAAGCGCTTCAAGGCACGCGCAAAAAGAGCTTGTGTGACCAAGGCAGTCAACGGCGTTTTGTCAGAGGGCTTCCAGACGATGCTGTTACCACACACAAGAGCAACGGCCGCATTCAAGGCCCAGACCGAGACAGGAAAATTGAAGGACGAGATGATCCCCACAACGCCCATCGGATGCCACACCTCCATAATCCGATGTTCGTCACGCTCGGTCACTATTGTAAGACCATAGAGCTGCCGAGAGAGACCGACGGCGAAATTACACACGTCAACCATCTCTTGGACTTCACCGAGACCTTCAGAAACGATTTTACCCGCCTCAATTGAAACCAACTGACCAAGAGCCTCCTTGTTGGCGCGTAATTCTTCGCCGAACAGCCGCACAAGCTCACCACGCTGCGGTGCCGGCACCAATCTCCACTCGCGGAAGGCCTTAGCGGCTACCTCGATTTGGGCGGCGGCTCCGTTAGCGGATGCTTCCTGGACCTGTCCGATGATCTCACCGGTAATAGGCGTTTGTACCTTGAGAGTTCCCTCTTTATAGAGGGCTCGACTCACACCGAATTTTGTGAGCAGCCTGTCGACTTCACAGGAGAGCTCGACCTTATGCGCTTTCATTTGCATTTTCGTTTTACTTCGTGTCCTACAGAGGCGAATTAATTTAGGTGATCGTGGAAGTGTTCGGCTTGATGCGTCAGCTGGATGTTAGACTGGCTCAGCGCGAAAAGACCGCATAAGTCGGCTCGACATTGGGGAATTCCTGCAAGATCAACGCGCCTAACGCTTTCGACGGTGTATTTTTCGCCAGTCATCGGCCGAAGGTGGATTAGCCAGGAGCTCCAAGCGCGTCGCAGCTATTGCGTTGCAGCTCGGGTCACCATGACGCGCTCGATCTGAAACGGCGCAACCCCGGCGGGCAGGAGCGAACGGATCATAAGCATCATGTCTCGATTGAATGCGCAAGCCGGGAACGGCACCGGACGCTAGCATTCCGAGTCCTCTCGTTTCAGCTGTCCGAGCGCCGGCGTCATATTGGCCGCGCGCGAACGCACTGAAGAACCCATATGGACCATCCAGTGTGCCTGTCGGCTTTCACGGCAGCTCCAGCAAGAGCAACCGCAGTAATTCCGGCGCGGACTGCAACGCCCCGCGTGGACACAGCCCTCCATCGTGCCATCAGCGAAGCACTGGTGAAAACCTGCCAGCCATGTTTGCGGCGAAGTTGAGTACTGTCGCAAATTTGCCAGAATCAAAAACGAGTCGAAACTGACGCAAGGGAACGGCGCTAAAGACTCGAATTATCGGGCCGCACGAATGCTGCTCGCCAACCACGGACGATCCAGGAACCACGTAGGTTCCCGAATGATCTCAGCGTCCCCTCAGATTCTGAAGCCGTCCTGCACGATGTCCGCCTGCCCAAGCCGCACAATCGGAAGAATATTGCCCGGATAGGCCGCGTTCGGAGAGACGGCATCCTCGGCCGCGCCATCGCAAGTTCGCTCTCATTGAAGATGTAGCAACGCATTCAAGAATCTCAGCACCCATTCATCGTCGAACTATCACCCGCCGAGTTCCGCCCGACATAGTCCTCGTGCAGGCGCATGACATCCGAGCGAGTCCGGATTCCCATGATCTCGCCCGGCTCTACCGATTTGATCTCGCCCGGGATTCCGAGGTGATCTCGCCCGGGGCGCGAGGCGCTCTGGCTGTGTAGTTTCTGGCATCGGCGAAGCCGCGTGGTCAATCTTGAATCGCGGCTGGAAGGACTTGTTTTTTGCTGCTCGTGCTGTGGGTATGTGGGCAACGCCCTTCGCGTTGTCCAAGCGCAGCGGCATGTCCACAACGCCACCGACTCAGGCCTTTCGGCCGGGCGGGTTCGCCGTGGGCCTCTCGCCGTTGAGATCGATCCGGTGAGCATGTGGACCAGGCGGTCGAGGACGGCATCGGCGTAGGTTGGGTCGCCGAACACGGCAAGGTACCTCTATTTTGACCGGGGCGTGTCTCATGTCACGATCACTGATCCGCATCATTTTCTTTTTGGGCACCAGCTTGAGGTGCTGTAGGAGCGATCGGGGCGGTCCCGCCTAACCCGTTGTCGCGCTGCCGGACGGTAGGCCGGGCCGGTTCGGGTCGCGTCGACGGATCTTGCCGAGGCGATCACTTCCCGCCCGAACGCCGCCGATCTGCGGCGCATCAGTGCACGTACGCTGATCCCTTTGATGCAACGTTTGAGCGCGAGGCTGGACCTTCTCGACGAGAAGGTGATTCGCGGAGGTCGCGTTGCGTATCGCCCCCTGCCGACATTGGCAAATCCACCTGGCCGGCCGATGGCCGACATTCGCGCCTGTGGCCGAAGCTGTCGACCGCGACGCAAACCGGCATTGCTCAAATCCTCGCCACGCTGCTGCGGCGAACGCAAGCGTTTCCTGGCAGGCCCGGAAGGGAACCGGGTCGTGCTGATCAGCTTGAACGTTGCGGACGAGCGGCTCACGACTGCGCACCGAGCCAAATTGGCCTATGTCTACGTGCGGCAGTCATCCGTGAACCAGGTGCGCCAGCACCAGGAGAGCACGGAGCTGCAGTACTGCCTCGACCGCGCCAGGACGAACAAATCAGTCAACTTCGGAAGCGGGTGCGACGCACCAAGCGTTCGAAGAAGGAGGCATCATGAGGTCATCGGCTCGCCGATCAGGCGCGCCTTTGATCGACCGACAGCTGGCTGGTGACGATGGTGGAGCGGTGGCCGTAGCGGTCCTCGAGAATCTCCAGGAAGTCGTGGCGAGCCGCGGCGTCGAGCGGCTCGAGGCCCCAGTCGTCGAGGATGAGGAGATCGACACGGCCGAGTGCGCGCAGCAGACGCGGGTGGCGGCCGTCGCCGCGCGCCAGGGCCAGATCACTGAACAGTCGCGGGACGCGCTGATAGAGCACGGAGTGATTGTCGCGGCAGGCTTTGTTGCCGAGCGCCGAAGCGAGCCAGCTCTTGCCGACGCCGGACGGGCCACAGATCAAAAGATTGGCGTGGTCGTCGATCCATTGGCCTTCGGCCAGCATCGTCAAGAGGCCGCGGTCGAGGCCGCGCGGGGCGATAGTCGATGTCCTCGACGCAGGCCTGCTGGCGCAGCTTGGCGTATTGTAGCCGCTTCGACAGTCGCTTGTCGCCCCGCAGCGACGCTTCACGTTCGAGCAGCACGCAAAGCCATTCGGCGAGGCCGAGGCTGGCCGCCTCGCCGCCGGCGTCGACGTGGGCGAAGGCCTTGGCCATGGCGCTCGACCGGCAGATTGTCTGGCAACGGACGTCGCGGCGGCCGTGGATTTTGCGCGCGCTTCTCCTTGGCGGCCCCAGGCGCGGCGAGTTCGGCCTTGGTTTCCTGTTCGGCCTGCGTCTCTTCGAGATCCTCGATGGCAAGCTCGAGCTGTTCGACCAGCAGCTTGCCGCGTTCGGAGGATTGCCCGAACTGTTCGCGCCGTGCCTTGGCCAGCATCAGCTTCAGCCGCTCGATTTCCAGCCGGCCGACGGTCACTTCGCTCTTCGCCAGCGCCAGTTGTTCGCGCTGCGCAAGGATCATTGCGTGCGCAGCGGCAAGTTCGGCGGGAAGCGGATCGGAAGGCGTTGTCACGAGGGCAAATCAATCATATTCGCCGCAAATAATCCCGCCGGATTGCTGCCGTGAGTCAAAGAGCCACAGCTTAACCGGAAGCCTGCGGACGCCAGGTTGCCTGCGGCATCCGCCAGTCAATTCCGGACAGGCGATAGGATAGTTGCGCAACGCTGATCGTCACAACGCCGTCCGCCAGCGATGGCCACAAGAAGCGGCCGCGCTCTAACCGCCGCGAACAGACAAGCGCCTTGGCCATGGTGAGTCGACCCCGGGAGTTGCACCCGGAGCCGCTCTCCGAACCGTACGTGACGCTCTCACGTCATACGGCTCTCAACAAGTAACGAAGCAGGACTCAACATCGTCCAATGAGCGAACAGCTTCGGCCTACGGCAGCGGATCAATCTGAGCCAGGTGGAGGCTCTGACTTTTCCATTCTTCAGCCCTTTGTATTTGCGTCGCGCCCAGCGGTTAAGAGATTCGTCGACGTATCGATACAGGTTGTGCATTTCTGACCGCCCATATCTGCCGGAGCTATGCGGGAAAGTGGGGGATGACGGACTGAGATAGGCGGCGTATCGAGGCGGGTGTCGAGCCTGCCAGAACCTCTCAAGGAGAGCGATAAGCCATAAACGAGACTAGCAACATTGTCCCGCTTCGTCAGCCCGACGAGATCGATGATCCACTGACCAATGTCCTGCGCGCCGGTGCGCGGCAGCTTCTGGCACAGGCTGTCGAGGTGGAAGTCGAGACCTTTCTTGCCACGGTGAAGGAATTGAAGCTTGCCGACGGACGCGCCCGTGTCGTGCGGCATGGTTACGGCCCGGCGCGAATGATCCAGACCGGCATCGGCCCGGTCGAGGTGGCGCGGGCGAAGGTTCGCGACCGCGGGGCGTCCAGCGAGGGCGAGCGAATCCGGTTCAGCTCGGCGATCCTGCCGTTGTGGGCACGGCGGACCAGAAGTCTGGATGCGCTGTTGCCGGTGCTGTACCTGCGCGGCATCTCGACCGGCGATTTCCAGGAGGCGCTGACGGCCTTGCTGGGCAAGGACACGCCGAACCTGTCGCCCGCGGTGATTTCCCGGCTGACGGCCGAGTGGCAAGGCGAGTACGAGCGCTGGCAGAGGCGCGATCTGTCGGCGCGCCGATACGTGTACGTGTGGGCCGATGGCGTCTTCCTGCAGGCCCGTATGGAAGACCACGGCGAGTGCATGCTGGTGCTGATCGGCGCGACGCCGGAAGGCAAGAAGGAACTGATCGGCTTTCAGTCGGCGTGCGGGAGAGCGCGCAGAGCTGGCGCGAGCTCGCCTGGTTGCAGATCGCGCCGGAAATTGCCGTCGGCGACGGCGCGCTCGGCTTCTGGAAGGCGCTCGACGAGGTCTTTCCCGGCACGCGGCACGAGCGATGCTGGGTGCACAAGACCGTGAATGTCCTGGACAAGGTCCCGCTCTCGGTGCAGGCCACCATGAAGAAGGATTTGCGCGAGGTCTATTGGGCGCCGAACCGGGCGTCCGCCGAAGCGGCGATCGGCGTCTTTGCCGAGAAATACCGCGCCAAATACGGACGCGCGGTCGAATGTCTGAAGGATCGCGACGCGCTGCTGGCATTCTACGACTTTCCTGCCGAGCATTGGGATCACCTGCGCACCAGCAATCCCATCGAGAGCGTGTTCGCCACCGTGCGGCACCGGACGGTGCGCACCAAGGGTTCGTTGTCGCCGACCACCGCCAAGCTGATGGTGTTCAAGCTCGTCATCGCCGCATCGAAGACCTGGCGGCGGCTCAAAGGCACAAATCTGCCGAAGGTCATCGCGGGTGTCAGATTCAACGACGGCATCGAGGTCATCCAAGTGCCTGCAAACCACGCCGCCTGATCACCTCGTCACCCAAAATCCCGCATAGCTCGCTATCCGAGTCCGTTGCCTAGCAACGCCGCCTTGATCGCCGCGCTCGACTTCGAGCGCGACGAAAGCTGCTTCACTCAGGCGGGTGGACGAAGGCCACTGCAGGCCAAAACGAAATGGCAGGACGCTGCCGCCAAAGCGGGCCAGTCGAAGGCCAACGGAGCAGCGGCATTCGATGCGATCGTTCTGCGATACACGGCCTGCCACGACGCCTTGGCGGCATTGCTGGGAGCCATTGCTGTGAGCTGATGTCGCGGCTGTGCGATGAAACGCTAAGCCTTCTGGTGGAATGGCGCCACATACGCGCTCCTCACCAGCACGTCGCCGAAGCTGGTAGTGTGCAGTGAGGCGCGGCCTAGCAACGCTGCCTAAGGTGCGGAGGGAGAGCGCCCTCGAACGCGCTGTGAAGTGTGGCGCGGTCCCTTCGGTAGCGCGGCCAGCTGGCCAGTCAGGCGTTTACGCCAGCACTCATTGTCGGATCTTCGACAATGTTGCACATGAGACGGAGCGCGCTGCCAGAGTGATCGTACTGTTCTGACGTGATTTTCTCCGTTGGCACGGCGCATGCACGGGCTATCCCCAAACGCAAACGGCCGCGCTGAGCAGAAATCATCCCGAACATATAGCAGGGGGCATAGCATGAGAGTCCCGGCCAAACTGCCGTCCGATCGACGCTTCGGCCTCACATTCTGCGCCGTATTTCTTGCGTTGGGCGCATACGCGGTCATCAAGGGACGCGTCGCTGCTACTTACGTGCCGCTCGTTGCGATCAGTGTCGCATTCGGCGGCATAGCATTGACCGTTCCGCGAATTCTGGCGCCGCTCAACCTGCTCTGGTTCTACTTCGGCGAGTTGTTAGGACGGATAGTCAGCCCGCTGGTTCTGGGTATCATTTATTTTGGGCTTCTAGCACCGATCGCCTTCATCGCTCGCTTGCTCGGGCGCGACGAGCTTCATTTGAGGCGGCAACCGGTCGGAAGCTACTGGATCCGTCGTAACCCGCCAGGTCCGACAGGTCAGTCCTTCACCAACCAGTTCTGAGGCGCAGATGTATCTCTTCATCACGGAACTCTGGGCTTTCATGCGAGCGCGCAAAAAGATGTGGCTCGCGCCCCTAATTGCTCTCATGCTTGTCATAGCCGCACTGCTCGTTCTGGCACAAGGTTCTGTCATTTCGCCGTTTGTTTACGCGCTGTTTTGACCAATGAATATCCTAGGCATCTCAGCTTACTACCACGACTCTGCGGCTTGTCTCGTCTCAGACGGCGAACTGGTGGCTGCCGCGCAAGAAGAGCGCTTTACGCGGAAAAAACACGATCCAGGCTTTCCAGCCTATGCAGCTCGTTACTGTCTCAGCGCCCGAGAGCTATGTCCAGCCGACGTCGACTATGTCGTCTTCTACGACAAGCCCTTTAGCAATTTCGAGCGGATCCTTGAAACCTATCTAGCTTTCGCGCCGAAGGGATTTAAGAGCTTCGCAACGTCGATGCCGGTTTGGCTAAAGGACAAGCTGTTTCAAAGAACGCTGATTTCGGAGGCGCTGACCGAACACCTTGGGAGCGATATCGATTGGTCAAATCGACTTCGCTTTTCAGAGTACCATGTCAGTCACGCCGCGTCGGCGTTCTTCCCATCGCCCTTTCACGAAGCCGCAGTGTTAACGATGGATGGTGTCGGAGAGTGGACGACAACCTCTCTTGCCATCGGTAAGGGAAAGGAACTATCGGTCTACAGGGAGATCTACTTTCCGCACTCCCTTGGTCTGCTGTACTCAGCATTCACCTACTACACCGGTTTCAAGGTGAACTCCGGTGAGTACAAGGTAATGGGACTGGCGCCCTACGGCGAGCCCAAGTACGTGCATCTGATAAAGGAGCACCTGATCAGCATCAAGGAGGATGGGTCGTTCCACCTGGACATGAGCTTCTTTGACTACTGTACTGGATTAACGATGACGACCAGTCGGTTCGACACGTTATTTGGTGGCCCGGCCAGACGACCAGAAGGTAGATTGACACAGAGGGAGATGGATCTGGCGGCCTCCATTCAGGCGGTTACCGAGGAGGTCGTCCTAAAGCTTGCAAGCGAAATTCGGACCACAACCGGACAGAGGAATCTCTGCCTAGCAGGAGGAGTAGCGCTTAATTGTGTTGCAAACGGAAAGCTCCTGCGCGAAGAGCTCTTCGATAACATCTGGATTCAGCCGGCTGCCGGCGACGCCGGCGGCGCGGTGGGCGCAGCACTCGGCGCCTACCATCTCATGCTTGAAAAGCCCAGGAGCATCCATTCGGGCGACAGCATGAACGGCGCGTATCTAGGGCCAGAGTGCAGCCAGTGCGAAATCGAAGAGAGACTAGGAAAGGCCGGCGCGGAATTCACGATCGAATCCGACGAAGCACTGATTGACCATGTCGCACATGCTCTCGTTGACGGTAAGGCGGTTGGGTGGATGCAGGGTCGGATGGAGTTCGGCCCGCGAGCGCTCGGCGGCCGCTCCATCATTGCTGACGCCCGCTCACCGACTGTCCAGAAGCAGCTAAATCTCAAGGTGAAGTATCGCGAGTCTTTCCGTCCGTTTGCGCCGAGTGTTCTGCGAGAGGACGCTTCGCAATGGTTTCAGCTGGATTCCGACAGCCCATATATGCTCCTTGTGGCCGACGTGATGAGCGCGAAGCAGCTACCGATGTCAGAAAAGCAAAAGCAGCTCTTCGGCATCGATAAGTTGAACGTCGCGCGTTCGGAAATTCCGGCCGTCACGCACGTGGATTACTCCGCGCGGGTGCAGACTGTGCATCACACGACTAATCCGCGGTGCGGGTCAATGTTCTGCATGCCAAAGCCGGCGCGAAGCGGCGCCGTATAAAAGTCGGAGGCACCGCGTGCAAGACCGGGTGTCGTCGTTGTCTTCGATGTTTTTGCATTGCTCGTTGGCGCGCTCGATGTTTTGCAGCTTGCTGATATTGACGGCGAGCGCAGAGTCATAAGAGGCATCGTTAGCTGTACGCGCGCCATGCGCTCGCGCTGCCGCTCCCGGAAATATTGTTCGTGCGCCTCCCGCTCGAGACGCGCTCGCCACGACGTTTCCGTATATTGATTTCCGACATCCAGATGTTGAGTTCATATGCCGACTCGGCACGCTGACGGAAGTTGTCTGATGCAGCTTGCGCTCTTCCCTGATACACGCAAGCAACACGCGCTCTGGGGGAGTACACCCGATCTCTTCGTCACCGGGCACG
The DNA here is from genome assembly GCF_054059095.1 of Bradyrhizobium sp. USDA 4510. Lineage (NCBI taxonomy): Bacteria > Pseudomonadati > Pseudomonadota > Alphaproteobacteria > Hyphomicrobiales > Nitrobacteraceae > Bradyrhizobium > Bradyrhizobium sp. USDA 4510. The sequence continues at coordinate 816,444 of NZ_JBSSBT010000001.1, forward strand.
AGCTCGTCAGCTATAGGTTCCAAGAGCTCTTGGCACACCGCAGCCTCCGATCTCGTAGCTGAGGATCGCGCTACCCTGGTGAGGCTCTTGGTCGCGTGTAAGGCGCCCTGCCGCGCAAGATGCCTCCTGCGGTCTAACTACTCCATCGACTTCGCGATTGTAATGATAGGCTCTATACTGCCGGCGGCATCGGCATAAGGATCTTTGACTGCGCCGCCTCGCGTCAACGCAAAAGCAGGCCAAGCAATCGCGTCGAACTATTTGGCTTGATCCGTATCTCGCGCGCGGTTGGAATGTCACACTTTGACGAGCTCTTTCGCATTGATGTCCTCCAATGCCTCAGCGATCAAGTCGGCCCACAAGCGCTGCCCATCGGCTTCGCGGATCAAGTCATTTCGAATCCCAACCAGCAAGTGTGGCAAGCCGCGCCCATCGCCGTGCACTTGGATCGTGTGGTCGCAAATATCGTGGATCAAATATGGCTCGTTGTGCGCCGACAATATCGCCGGGTGACGCCTTTGGAAGGAAACGAGGAAACGCTCGGCAAAGCGCCGATCACAATTTGACAGCACGCCGAGCAGCCGAGATCGTTCGCCTCCTCCTGCCAGCGGTGGCGTGACGCTATGTACCACGATCAAAATCGTGGGTGCGCCGACTGCCACGCGACGATCGAGAAGTTGCGTGATTTCCCGATGGAATGGCTCGTGGATCTCCGTATAACGTTGACGTCGATCACTCTCATTTAACAACAGGTTGCCAGGAACAATTGTACCGTCGCTCACCCTCGGGATGCAGTCCGGCGCTTCAAGAAGCCGATTACAGTCGATAACGAGCCGACTGTAGGTCTGCAGGACGAGTGGTGCAGCGAGTTGCTGTGCAAGCCGCCGCGCCACATCTTCGGCGCCGGAATCGTAGGCGATGTGCTTGAGCAGTTCGGCAGTGGGCAAGCTGAGGTTCTTGAGCTGCTCTGGAATTGTAGCTCCCGCCTGATCGCAGATCAGAACGAAGTCCGAGCGTCCACCGGCATTGACCACTTCGACCGGTCTTGGGTCAGACGGCGAGAGAATGCTCACGGGAAAATTTGGCATTATGCGATAGATTGCTGCGCCCGATTGCGCCGACCAACATACTGAGTGGATCAAAGGACCCAAACCCTCAGATTGGGTAGCTTGGTTGTCATTGTCGGATAGGGACTCGACGTTATTCACTGAGGAATGGAACGCGCTCTTGACGCGATATCGCCTGCAGCGAGTTCAAAATGTAAACCACTCGGAACTATAGTCTTGCACCGCTAATCACATTGGCGGGTTGGCTGCCGCCGATCGCTCCGTGGAGCTTTCTTCATTATGCTGATCTGCGCCATTTCTCTATTTTTCCGGGGGGCGCAGGGACAGGAACCAAGAATCAAGCGGCGTTGCAGCATGTGCGCGGAAGCGACCGTTGAAGAAGACATCGTCGGGCGGTTTGCCGGGCCGCGAGACGTCCAGCGTGACGTCGCGCTGATATGCCCACAGGTCAAAGTCACGCGACACGAACTGAATGCCTTGACCGACGCGGATCGTCGCTGGGACGCCAACTCTCTCAGTCCCTACAGGACCTCGACGGCTTCGACGCCGAAGCGGGAGGGGAACCGTGGGGCCAGCGCAGGCGAGAACCGAGAGAGCGACCTACAAGGTAACCGCCCGGAGCGTCCTCCTCTCGGCCAACTGATCGTGGACGAAGTCACCCCCTAAGTCTCTTTTGATCGGGTCGCCGGCTTACGATCATCGCGCACCTTGGCCTCGATCCGGTACTTGAGTGATTTATTGCTGCAACGTAGACGCGCCGGGCATTGTTCTGGCCGTGGCGCCAACCGCACCCCACTCCCCGGGGATACTGCTAACCTCGGTAGGGCTGCCATTTTCAGTTCTCATGTAAGTGTATGAGCCCGTCTCGGGAAACGCTCCTCACGCAATGCACATGATCGGAGACGCGCCCGACAGTTCGTAGTTTGCTGTAATGTGAAGAAGGCCCGCTTGTTCATTAACCTCTTACTTGCAAGGAGACGACGATGGGTGAGGTAGTCGACGAGCCAGCTAACATGCGAGCGTGCGACGCCTAGTGTCTAGTCCCATGGGCCAGATACTCCATGGAGCGCCACGACCGCGCACGCCATCAGAGCGGCAATATAGCGATCGAAGTCTTCGCTCAAAGAACTAGCCCTAGAGCACGGTCTCAATCTCGCTAAGTGGCGTAAACGCGCCTTTATCCACGATGCGCGGATGGGCCCCAAGACTGTGCGATCGACCGTGCTCTCGACCGCGGAAGAGGCGATGGTCCTTGCCTTCCGCAAACGTACGTTGCCGCCTCTGGATGATTGTCTTTACGCACTGGAGGCGACGATCCCGCATCTCACACGGTCGTCCTTGCACCGCTGCCTGCAACGTCACGGGATCAGCCGCTAGCTCAAGATCGGCCGCGATAAGCCCCCCAAGCAACCCTTGAGCCTGCTTAGTCTGACTGAGTCACAAAACCGCCGGCTAGAATCAGTGATGGTTGCAGCATGGACCATCAGCCGATGAGGCCGACATGAGCGGGCGTGGCGCCAAGACGAGCGAGAAGCGATTTGCGGCGTATTTGGGAGGGCTTGCGAGTGTTATCGGTCATGCTGATCGGAAGGCGCCGCTGCGCGACTATTGCGTCGGCCTGATGGCCTGTGGCGGTCGCAAGAGCGTGGAGCCGATGGCGGCGGTAACAGCTCCGGAACGGACGGCCGCCCAGCATCAATCGCTGCTGCATTTCGTCGGCAGCGGCGCCTGGTCGGATGAGAAGGTGCTGGGCAAGGTACGCGAGATGGTCCTGCCGGCGATTGAACGCCAGGGCCCCATCGAAGCCTGGATCATCGATGACACCGGATTTCCCAAGCAGGGGCGACATTCGGTTGGAGTTGCACGGCAATATTGCGGCCAGCTCGGCAAGCAGGATAATTGTCAGGTGGCGGTGTCACTATCGATTGCCAACCACCACGCCAGCCTGCCTGTCGCCTATCGCCTTTATCTTCCGAAGGAATGGACTGAGGACCGCGATCGGCGGCGCAAGGTGGGCATTCCTGTCGAAGTCGACTTCCGGACCAAGCCGGAGATCGCGCTGGAGCAGTTGCGGCGGGCCTGTGCGAGCGGCTTCCGCGCGGTGTCGTGCTGATGGACGCGGGCTATGGCAACAACAGCAACCTGCGCACGGAGATCTCGGCACTTGGATTGACCTATGTGGCGGGTCTTCTGTCGAGCACAACGGTATGGGCGCCCGGCACCGGTCCCTTGCCGCCGAAGCCATGGTCGGGCCGCGGCCCTCCACCGAAACTGATGCGCCGCAACCGTCAGCATCAGCCGGCCGCCGTCGAGGCGCTCGCGATTGGCCTGCCGGCCAAAGCTTGGCGCACCATCACGTGGCGGCAAGGAACGAACGAAAAGCTGACCTCGCGCTTTGCACGCGTGCGGGTCCGTGCCGCGTATCGTGATTATTGGCAAACCACCCCGCGATTGGAGGAATGGTTGCTGATTGAATGGCCGAAAGGCGAGGACCAGCCTACCAAATATTGGCTCTCGACATTGCCGGAGGATGTGGCATTCCGAACTCTCGTCGAGACGGCTAAATCGAACGCGACTATCAGGACCTCAAGCAGGAGGTTGGGCTCGGACACTTCGAGGGACGCGGCTGGCGCGGCTTTCATCATCACGCAACGATGTGCATTGCGGCCTACGGATTCCTGATCTCCGAGCGGGAGACGATTCCCCCCTCAGGCGCTCGGCGCGCCCAGCCGATCCCGCTCGCTCGCGTTCCCGCAGATTACAGACCCCGCGGATCTGCCGCTGCGGACCCAACGTCACATTCCAAATTCGATCGCGACGATGCGACGACGGCTCGAACATGGGCTCGTCCGAACGCTGTCGAGATGTCCTTGTTGTGCGATCAAGTTCGACCACTACACAGATCATCGTTTGTGACGCAGTAAGACTAGCAGCGTGTTGAATATTCGGAGGCTCGGACGGCGGGCTCAACCAACTGTGGCACTGCACCGTTGAAGGTGCCGTTCCGATCTGTTAAAAACAGTAATGTCGAACCCGTTCTCTCTAAGTTGCTGCAGGGGAGAGAACGATCCATCTTCAATCACGCATATGCGCAACCTTCTACGCTGGTCCACCTTCGAAGCGAATGTTAGTTTGGTATCAAATTTTCTCAGATCATCTATCGTCAGGAATTTGCGAATATTGGGCCGTATGGAAACCAGCATGAGTGTGTTCTCCAACGTACACAGTTTGCTTCATTAATTGCCGAATTGTCGTACGATGCGGCCCTCCTTCTCGTTTTCTTGAGTGGGCCAATTCCGCGTGCATGACACGGACACTATTGCACTTCGATTTGGAAACAGAACATTGGCGCAATGGCAGGAGGCCACGGCGATGCCGCAGCGTGTGTTGGAGCACGCTTGATTGTCTGGGTGGATCAAATTGACTCACCCTTTCCGCCCTCGATTGCCTTGGATTTGTGTCTGATGCGCACCAGTCGGTTTGGCTCCTTGGGCAGTGCGGCCTCCAGCAAATCCTGATTGTCCAGACCGCTCCAGTGGAGTTGACCCCGTTAGACCGGGCACTCGGCTGGTTTGACTGATGCACAATATGGTCCCGCGGTGAGCGGAAGCCCAGCCGGAGCCGCGCTTGCGGTTTAATTTGCATTCTTGAGCCAGCCCGACAGCGACGCCCAGGCCTCCTTGTTCAACCGATGGCAGAGCTGGCGATCCAGGTACTCCTGGACAGCACCTGACAACCACCAGCTCATCGAAACGTCGTCGATCGGCGCCGTGGGAGGCGCGTCGTCCCCGCCCTGGACCTGCAGATGGCACCCGTTGCCGGCACCTTGCAGTGCGTGGGGCGTTTGATCGAAAACCTGGAAGCGGACATATTTGATTCCCTTTGCCGCGCGCGCCGCCTCGACGGCCTGGGCGGCGTGACCGCTTCGCGTTCCTATAAGGGCCGTCAGCGGAGTCGTCACGCTCTCGTACCACCGTGACAGACGCGGTGTCGGTCGCAACTCGTTGCGGGCAGGCATATTGCCAACGGAGGTATTTTCGCCGGCGCGCTGGACCGGATCATTGGTAACGTGCAGGATGACGGGCTCCATCGCATGCCTGAGTTGCCTGATCGCGCGCGCGAGCTCGAGCGCCGTGGTGACGCCGTCATTTTCGAAATAGCCACCATCAACTACGCGTTCCGTCGGGCGCCTTGGATCGTCGCTCGGAACCGCGCCACAGGGCGAAATGACGGGAAAGCGCGCGCTCAAAGTCGCCGCGGACGACAGCGGGATGTCGTGCGTGAGAAGCTCTTCGAACAGGTCGTAGGATTCCGGAAAGACGCGCCGTTGCTCGTTCGCGCTGTCAGCATAGAAGGGCGACAGCTCGGAAGCGATCACCCGCCGTCCGGTATCGACGGAAGTGGCGTTCAAAAGCAGCAGCGGCAGCCAGCGCGCTTCGGCGCCGACATATCCCAGCGGCCGTGCCAAACCTCTGCGGTTCGAGAGTTCCGGATCAGAGCCGACCATGATCCCAATACGGGACGCGAGGCTCGTTGGTGCACTCAGTAATGTCGCATAGCGAATTTCGAAGGCGCGCTCGAGCAAGGCAGCGCGGTCGTCGCTGTCGCTACCGAATGCCTTTGCGATACCGCTAAAGCCGCTCCAAGGATCGCGAAACGCCAGGCCGAGGATTGCGGGCGACAAGAAGTCGCCGGCAGTCAGTCTCTGAAGACAAGCCTTCCAAGAGTTTTGCTGCACGGGCTGAACGGAGAAGCGGGTGAAGGCGCCGCCCCCCTTAAAGCCGTACCACAGCGCATCAGTGCTCTTGCACGGCGCAGCACCGTCGCGGCCGGCGTCCGCCAGTGCGGAGCGGATCATTGCTGCCCCCACCGAGCCGCCGGACACGCCGGAGATTGCAAATGTCTGCGCACCGAAGTCGTGGAACGCGGGGTTTCCGCGGGTTGTATCCAAGATATCGCCAAGGACGGTTGCGCCAAGAAATGACGCGCGGCTGGCTCCTCCCGCCAACGCAACGATCACCGGATGCTTCGCGCAGTCGGCATCGCTGGAGCGATTGGGGTCGCAATTGGGCGCGGACGCTTCATCTCGTTCTGCCAAAGTTTGCCCCCTTCGATTCGACCGATATCAATACTTTCTCGCTGGGCCAGGTCGCCGACGCCAAGCAGATGTTCGCCGCAATGCTTCGAGTCGGCGGTCACGACGACGATTTTGGCTGCCGGAAGCGCCGGCCGTTGAGATTGTGTGTGCGCAGTCTTGGTAGCACCGTCAGAGCATCCGCCGACCTGAGTGAATCGAAAGGGATTGAACGAAGCCGCTGGCGCAGCATTGAATTTGTTGCTGGAGTGCGAGTGCCAACAACCTTCTTGCCGTCGGCAGGCGGCGCTTCGGATGAATAGACCCGTGCAGTCGGATCAACAATGAGAACGACCAACGACATCTCGCTACATCCAAGGGGCGATGCCGCGGCGTCGCTCTGCAATTCCCTCATTGAAGGCTCGGACTTCTCGCGCCAGGGTTGTCACAAGTGACTTTTCCGCACGCCGAGGGGCCCGATTGGGCAGCACCTGGATGATGCGCACGTCGGCCCCGCGCGGCCAATGTGACGCCGGCGCTCTGACACCTGAAGCGAGAGAGCTCGGAATCCTTAGCGTCCGATCCAAGCCATTGCCCGCTTGCGTAGTCAATCAAAACACAATGCTTGCGATCTGTTCGCTCCAGCCCTGCGGTGTTGCGCCGTCTCAGATCGAGCGCGTCATGGTGACCCGATCTGCAACCGGACTGAATAGCTACGACGCGCCTGGACTCCCCTTTATCATTACATGTTGCAGGCGCAGATGTCGGCGAAGTTCACTTCCATTGCCGCACTGCTCGGAAAACGTGTCACGGAATTGCGATACTTGAGGAAGTCGCACAGAGGGCTTCGTTGCTCGTCGCTGAGAGGGGAGTGGACGGAATTAACTGTTGAAGTACTAGCTGCAAAGATGGCGCGACACTCACGATGTATCCTGCAGACGTGGCCGACATGAACTGGGATACAGCCGTCCACGCGAAGTTCGAGAGGCTTGCTTTCCCGAGGCTTCATGCCGCCACCCGAAGCGTCCGCGATGTCGTAGCCAGTCTAATGCGCTTGGTGGCAGGCTTATGCAGCTCGTGCGAGCAGCGCGCTTTCGACATGCAACCGTTGTTCCATCCGGGGCTGTCGTAGATGTTGTCGGCGCCTGGCGCGAGATAGATGGTTCTCAGGCCCGCGGTTCGGTCCTGTCCACATCGAGCGCTTCGCCCGTGATGTGTCGCGTGATCCTGCTTTGCGCCAGCAACCACGCGACGAACGACTCGACTTCCGGCCGTTGCGCGCTACGCGCCCCCGAGACCAGGAAGTAGGCGAGCGGCGAATCGATGCGCAGTTTAGGCAGCGGCTCGATCAGGTCGCCGTTCGCCAGTTGCTCCGCCACCATGGGCACTCGGCCGAGGAGCACGCCCTGGCCGGCCAACGCGGCCTGCACCATCTGGTGCCCGTAGTTGAAATACAGCCATCGCCGGGGCTGGAGCTTCTGCAGGCCATGCTCGTCGAACCATCGCCGCCATGTGTGCCACTGCGTGTATGTGGGGTAGGCATCGCCCGGCTCGATGAGCGTGAATTGCGCAAGATCCGAGGGCGTCTTCAGCCGTAGCTCGTCTTTCAGTGCCCGCGGGCTGACCACCGGCGTGAGCTGCTCGCCGAACAGGCGTACCGCGGCCAGCGGCATGCCCTGCATCTGCCCGTAGCGCAGCGCGAGGTCGACGCCGGCGGCCTCCACGTCCAGCGTGTGGGGCGGCGTATCGATCCGGATGTCGATGTCGGGGTGCGCGCGCTGGAAGTCGTCCAGCTGCGGGATCAACCACATCGACGCGACTATATTAGGGGCGCTGAGCGACACCACGCGGCGGCCGACACTCTGGCGAATCTGCCGCACAGCGTAGTCGATGCGCGGCAATGACTGCGACACCGCCATCAGCAGTAGGGCACCGGCGCTCGTGAGTTCGACGGAACGGGTGTGTCGCAGGAAGAGGCTGGTCCCAACTTCTTGTTCCAGTGCCTGGATCTGCCGGCTCAGGGTCGATTGCGTGAGGGCCATTTCCTGAGCGGCCACGCTGAAGTTGAGGTGCCGCGCGACGGCCTCGAAGATCCGAAGGTGGCGCGCGGAGATCGGCCGCGTGCGCAGATGGGTTCGTGAGTGCTGCATCGTCATCGTTGGCCGCGGCGGGGAGCCCGCATGCATTTATGCGAATCATGAATGAAAAGACAAGGGGGATTTCATTAGACAGGCAGCCCCTCCGTGACGGACATTCGGCACAATCATTTTCGGAGATCTACGAAATGCAAAACGACGGTATGAAGAAGCGGCACAACATGCTCAGTGGAAAGATTGAGGAGATCATCTACGCGCAACTTAAGCCAGGTGAAGATCTTCTTCGTGCCCTTTGGGAGATCTGCAGCGAAAACGATGTCAGGACAGGAATACTTCTGGATGCGACGGGCTCGTTGGACGGGGTTAGAGTTAAGCGGGAGCCGCATGAGCCCCGTCCAGGAACAGGAGTTCGTGCGATCGACTACGCTGTGGTCGATGGGCCGCTCCATGTAAGCGCGCATGGCCTAATCGGGACGGGCTGGGTGCCTGACGAGTCCGTCAAACCCTCCCCGGAGCTTGTCCGTGGCGGTGGTCACACAGGATTCGGCCCTGCGGGTTTTGCGGGGCACAAGAGCCCTTACTTCCTTGTTCATATTACGGTGACGAGCCCGTCGCAGACGGTCTGCGGGCACCTCTTGGAGGGCTCACCGGTTAGCCAATATGCGAACTACGGGAAGGATGACATGCCCTCGGACTTCACCGTCGCGATCGCAAAAGTTTCAGGGGTCGTTCTGAAGGCGACCCTGGACAAGAGCGGTTTCTATCACGAACTCGTAGCTGCATAAGCGCACCATGCACGACGCCGGTGTCCAGAATGCTACAGCTGTACGCGCCGCGACGGCCATGGCCTGTTTGCCAAACGTTGGGCTTCCGGTGAACGTTTCTGACGCTTCGCGCTCGAACGCTGGAAGTCACTCGACGTGAGACCGCATCGCAAGAAGAATTTTTTAGCGAGAATGAATGGCTCAGCTGATGCAGGTCAGTCACTAGCGACCGTTTAGGAGATCTATGAATGCAGAACGATCACAAGAAAAGGCAAGTGCTCAAGGGCAAGATCGAGGAAGTCATCTACGCCGAAATCCTGCCGGGTGAGGACTTTCTTCAAGCCGTTTGGGACATCTGCAAAGAAAATGACATCAAGACCGGCCTCCTGCTGGAAGCGACCGGTTATCTGATGAACCTTAGGATTCACCGCTATCCTCATGAGCGACGACCAGGAACCGGATTCGGCGGCGTCGACTTCACAGATATCACTGGATCGCAGGGCTTCGAAATCACCGCTACGGGCATTATCGGATTGGGCTGGGTGCCGGACAAGTCCGTTACCCCGGGGCCTGTACTCACCCGACTCGGCGGTCACTCCGGCTTTGGCGCGATAGGGTTCGAAGGACACGAGACACCCTATGCCAACATTAATGTTGTCGGAACGAATGCGGCCGAAACCGTCTGTGGACACCTCATGGAGGGTTGCCCCTCTTATTCTCCCGCCGAAGATCACCCGGAATGGGACCCTGACGTGCCCACGCATTTCACCATTGTGATCGCAAAAGTCTCCGGGCCGCTTTTGAGGGCTACCTTGGACAGGAAAGGCTTCTATCACGAACTGGTACCAACGTAGGTCGAGCATGCGCGGCCTTCAGGCTCGGCAGAGGGAAAAGATTAAAGAAAACTCCCGTCCGAGCCCAACTAAACTCAACCAATTTGGACCTCTCAAATGCAAAAGGCGCAACAAATGCAAAAGAATGACGTGAAGAAAAGGAGAATGGTCAAAGGCAAGATCGAGGAGATCATCTATGCGCAACTCAAGCCGGGCGAAGACCTTCTTCCGGCTCTTTGGGAGATCTGCAAAGAAAATGACGTCAAGACCGGAATCCTTCTCGACGCGACAGGCTCGTTGGATAGGGTTTTGATACAGCGGGAGCCGCATGAGCCCCGACCAGGCACAGGATCCTATGGAATTGACTTCGCTGTGATCGATGGGCCGCTACAGGTAAGCGCACATGGCATCATCGGATGGGGCTGGGTGCCGGACGATTCCGTAACACCGGAGCCGGTGACTACCCGCCTCGGAAACAGAGGCTTCTCCTGGGGAGGCTGGGAGGGACACGACACGCCCTATTTGCATGTTCACATCACCGTGACGAGTTCGTCTCAGACGGCCTGTGGGCATCTCATGCTGGGTTCACCGGTTAGCCAGTCCAATCTCGATGGGACCTCGAACTTCACGGTCGCCATCGCAAAAGTTTCGGGGGTCATCTTGAAAGCGACCTGGGACAAGACCGGTTACTATCACGACCTTAGAGCCGCATAAACGTAGCAGACGCGGCGCCGGCCCCTTGAATGCTAGCGGTGCATCCGGCGCCGCGCGCGATCGTGATACAACAGCCCCACGTGAAAGCCGCTTACATCTTAACGAGCAGCATGCCGCAAACCCGAAACTTAATGGTGATTGTGCAATCGCTCGCCAAAGGTGAACGTTTGTGAAGCTTCGCGTTCGATCGTCTGGAGCCCGTTCGATGTCAGACCGCGACGCTCACATGTTACGCGTCATCTCCTGGATGGCTCATGGCGTCGACGGGCATGTCGCGGCCATCCGCTCTTCCGAGCGGAAACCAAGGAGTGGATGCCCGGGACAAGCCCGGTGACGACGTTATGGAGCGAGCGACGATGCGGCTAGATCGAACCGCAAGTGGCCTTCATCTTTTGAGATGCGTGACACGCTCCTCAGGATGACAAACCTGAATCAACAACCGACAACGAAGGACAACCCTCGTGGGACAAGACATCAAACTGACGACCTGCGACAAGTTTGAGCTCGGCGCTTACCGGGCCGATCCCAGCGCCGCGGCGAGGGGCGCGATCGTGGTGGTCCAGGAGATTTTTGGCGTCAATCACCACATACGCTCGGTCTGCGATCGCCTCGCGAGGGAAGGCTATGTCACGATCGCGCCGTCGATCTTCGACCGCACCTCGCCCAATTTCCAGTCGGGCTATTCTCCCGATGAGGTCGCCGAGGCCTGCAAGTTCGTCGCCAATCCGGACTGGGCGGCGATGCTGCGCGACACGCAAGCCGCGATCGATGCGGTGAAAGATGTGGGTCCGGTCGGCATCATCGGCTTTTGTCTCGGCGGCAGCATCGCCTTTGTCGGGGCTATGCGCTTATCTGGCCTCAACGCGGCGGTCGGCTATTACGGTGGCGCTATCGTGCGCTTCGCCGACGACGCGCCGAAGGTACCGACGCAGCTGCATTTCGGCGAGAAGGATGCCGGCATTCCCCTGAGCAATGTCGATACCATCAAGACGAAGCGGCCGGATGTCGAGGTCTTCATCTACCCCGGCGCCCAGCACGGCTTCCATTGTGACGAACGCGCGAGCTACGACAAGACCAGCGCCGAAATCGCCTGGGCGCGTAGCCTCGCGTTTTTCGCGAAGCACCTGAAGTAGCGCGCAGCGATATAGCTGGCCGATCAAGCCAACTCAGGTCGCAACACTCCTATGCGGCACGAGAACGCGGACGTCCTCATCCGCAATCCATTCGTAAGCGGTAGGCGTGCCAATTTGAGGCACAAGGCTGCGAGCGAAACGATGCTGTCGATCTAAGTTTAATGAACACCTATGCACGTTAATGAGAAGCGGCGGCGCCGACACAGCGAGCAGTTCAAAGCGCAGGTACTAGCCGCGTGTGCTGAGCCGGCAGAGTCGGTCTTGGGGATGGCGTTGTCGTTTGGGCTGAACACAAACCTCGTTCGCCAAGCGCGGTCACAGGGCTGTCCCCCGCGAAGGCTTCTGTGTGGTGACGACACAAGAATAGAAGCATTTTAATTGACTGAAGACCGATCGTGAGCTCGCCGCGCTTGTCAGATCGGTTCGAGCTCACAGCCGGGGAAGGTTGCCCCGTCCTCGGTCACAGCCGAAACAGGCCGCGTGGACGCGTGATAGCGAGGCGCGGAGTCCATCGGAGTGCAAAATAAAGTGCTGGCGATCTTTATGCAGCAGTGGGAAGCCCAGTCATCGCGATCGCCTTAGCGAAGGACGACCCCGCGGTTCGGGCAAGCGCTCAAGAAACGCCCTTCCTGCCGTCGTGGCAGTTGCTGTCGATCGCTGCAGAAATGGGACGTGACGGATGATGCAACCAAACAGCAACGATCAATGGTCAGCTCTGAGCGCACGAGAAAATCACTGACCGCAAACTCACTCTGCTTCGTCAGTCTTGTGCTGTAAAGGTGGCAATAGCACGTCTTATCACCAAGAACAGCTCGCACATTGAGCACTTGAAGTGCATACCGAAGCTCCATCTTTTTCCGCTTGCAAGACGCGTTCGACGCCGACGGTAAGTTCGTGCTAGCGTTTCCCAGAACCTCAGGAGATTGAAAGCACTATTGCCTTGGGCTGCTACCGACGCTCAGCTCGCCCATATTACATCTCTCAGGTCACGGGCAAAAAGGTACTGGGCGTCGGCGGCAGGGAGTGCGGCTCACGAACACACCCAATAGAGACCGCCTTCCCGCAATCCTGCGCCATGGTTATGCAAGTGCTCGTTTTTGCAGAGTTTCTGCAATCCGCAGCCCATTTTCGCCGCCTTTGATCATCGGCGCTCGATTAGTTTTCCGTCGGAAACGCAAAGCTCAGACTAAGGCGAAGAAGCAGGCCTAGGCTATCGTGGGGGCCTCTATGAGTCAGGAAGAAGTGCGCGCGATCGCTCCGGGGTTGTTCTCCGCTACACCACGAGACGCTCACCCTGAGAATCGGTCCTTTCTCGAGGCCGCCAGACCCCGCAGCTGTATCGAGCGGCTGAGCGCTACCCTCGAAAAGATGGGTCAGTGCAGCGGTGTAATCGCCGTTTTCGAGAAAGATTTCATTCTGGCCGGAAGTCGCGCGGCGAGCGCACAGTGTCGGCTTCCGCATTCAAATTCACGCAACCAGAATTGGCAGTGGTTCTGGAGAGCCCCAGCGGGAAGCCTCAAGAAGTGCCGATCAACTTTAGAGCGGCTTGGGGCGATCATGAGGTGGAATGGCATCAGGGCGGCTACAAAGACCGTCATCGATGGACACAAGTGCTGAAGCAGATCCGTAAACGAGCCGAGGCCCGCCCGTGAACTGCTCGCGCCTGTCGGAAGTGCACCGCCGGTGGACACGATTGGTATGTTGCGATCGCTCATGTTCTCGTGATCGCGCTGCTTGTTTGATGGGCCGGCGTCTACGCTCGATCGCGAACTGGCCAAGTAACTCGATATAATGAACGATCTGCAGGGATGACCGTGAGCCTACAACGACGAACTCGGCTTCGTACGGTGGCCGCGCCAAGTATTACAAATGCGCTCACGGAGGTGACCGAGCAGGATTACCCGAGGTCAGAACCAGCACCCACGACCTCTGTTTCGGCAGTGCCAGCAAAACGCTACATAATAAGATACTAGGAGCTAGGGATATGCTTTCAAGAACCGGACTTCATCTCGCTATATCCATGTTCGCCATCGCGTTCTGTGCCGATGCTGACCCCACCCACGCGGCGACAAAAACTATCATTAATGCATTAACGACTCCGGTGACTCCGCCGACCGAATACAAAGATCCGGAGACCGGCAAGCTGATGGGGTTCGACATTGATCTTTTTGAGGCCATGGCTGCCAAGATGGGTGCGAAGGTCAACTGGATTGAATCTGCCTGGGAGCAGATAATCCCCTCGCTCAAGACAAAGCGCGGTGACGTCATCGTGGCCTCGATGTTTCAATCTCCAGAACGACAAGCTGTTGTTGACTTCCTCGATTATCTGAACGATGGAGTGACGGTCATCGCGCTACGTGCCAACGCTGCCCGATTTCCCAACATGGACGCGTTATGCGGCCAACGTGTAGCGGTAGGGCCCGCCTCCAATCCGAGAGGTTCCAGCGAGCTTAAAAAGTGGAGTGATGAGCATTGCACCAAGGCCGGCAAGCCGATGGCGATTGGGGTGGAGACCACTGGCACGGCCGATTCCCGGTTACAGCTGAACCAGGGCCGTGTAGACGCGGCATTGCAAGCAACAAACACGGTAGGTTATCAAAGCGTGATCGAAAATAACGCTTACGTGGTCGTTGGGAAGCCACTCTACTCGGGGCCACTCGGAATCGCTTTCTCGAAGGATGATACGCAGTTCGGACAGGAACTCAAAAAAGCACTCGCTGCTCTCATCGCCGACGGCACTTATCAGAAGCTGATGCGCAAGTGGAACCTACCGGATATTAGCGCGATCGAACAGGCCACGATCAACGACGGCCAGCCCTGAACGCACATGGGCGTAAGCTTAGTAGATCTAGCGAACGATCCATGGGCACGAGACTGGCGCGTTGCGGACGCGAGATCTGGAGGGAACGGTGGACAACCACCATTCAGCCTGAGTCCATCCCTTCTCGACCTGCACCGGGCTCGTACGTGGGTCCGCTCGTCCTTCAGCCAAGGCGCTGCCGGACAACCGCTATGACGGATACACACTCGGCGATGTCATTTCAAGACGCGAGAAGGTCTCCGCGTGCAGAATCGAGCGCGCGCATGTGGATAGCGATGCGAGGCACAAAACGAAAACTTGCGACGCGTCTCTGGCCATAAGGGCGCGGTTTCGGGTGACCGAGCGCAAGCCCTCCGTCGCTCGGCCATCGAAACGGTGAGAACGCCGGGCCGCTCGATGTTCGGTGGCTCCGGGAATACGCAAACGGATCCGTCAGTATGTCGATCCGAGTAGTGTATGTGCACCACGAAGGCAGCCTGCGTTTTCATCGGCGCTGTACCATGGATCTGAGGAGCACCTGCCGACCGAACCT
This sequence comes from Bradyrhizobium sp. USDA 4510, assembly GCF_054059095.1. Taxonomy (NCBI): domain Bacteria; kingdom Pseudomonadati; phylum Pseudomonadota; class Alphaproteobacteria; order Hyphomicrobiales; family Nitrobacteraceae; genus Bradyrhizobium; species Bradyrhizobium sp. USDA 4510. The sequence goes on from NZ_JBSSBT010000001.1 coordinate 831,478, forward strand.
CGCTGGCGATGATCGCTTGCCACGCAGCGAACACAGTATAAGTGGAGCTCAACAATGTCCTCGCTGCTGATGTTGTCATATAGGGCGAAGAAGGGGTTGCCAGCTTCTGCCTGCGGTTTCGCGTGCCACGCCATCTGCACTTTCTGAACAGTTAGGGAGTGATAGGTTACGCAATCCTCCGGTCCCTCCCTTGCATGCCGCGATCCAAAGAGGGCCGCGCTATCTGCATATGAAGGTGAGGGGTGCGGAGGCAAATTTCTCACGGTGGCGTTCTTCGCATTCCTTACGTCGTGTAGCGATGTTGTTCTCGCTCTTTTCCTCGGCGGGACGAAAGAAAGCACACTACCGAAACGAACGTGGGAAGGCACTGGGAGGTCGACCCGACGACGCCGCAGTTTCGACGCTTATGATAATGATCTCAATTGTGCTTTTGGCTGGTTCTCAGCTCGCGCCCCTTAGATCGCAACGGGCGCGCGGCGCTGGACGAGATAAAAGCCGAAACCGGCCCTCTGATGATGCAGCTACCAACTGGGGGCGAACATTCTCCTGCGTCTCGCGCGGATTGGTCCGCACAAACTCGTTGAGTATGCTTTCTCCGCGCTGAAATTCGACTCCAAATCCCAGCCAATTGCGTTAAATCGTATTTAGAGCTCGTTAGACTGGAACTTGGCAGGTAAAATTAGAAGTTTAAGGAAAATAGATGCCTCAGACGTTTCGAGACGCTAAGTGGTATCGCTCGATGCTCTTTGTCCCCGGACACAAGCTCGACTGGATGTTGAAGGCGCCAAAATACGGTGCGGATGCCCTGATGTTCGATCTCGAGGACTCGGTTGCGATCTCTGAAAAACCAGTAGCTCGTAACGCGGTCGCGGAAGCTATCAGGGAACTGCGTGCAGGCTCTTTCGGACGATTCGTCAGGCTCAATGGGTGGCGAACGGGCCGTCTGTTAGACGACCTTAATGCGGCTGTAGTCGATGGCTTGGACGGGGTGATGCTGCCTAAGACTGAAGGGCCGGAAGATGTCGCAGCACTAGACCTTGTGCTTGGGGAGTTGGAGAGATCGCGGGGTCTGCCGGTCGGCCGAATAGAAATTTGTCCGAGTGCCGAAACGGCACTGGCGATGTATAGGTTCTTCGACATCTGTATGGCATCCCACAGAATAAAGCGGGCCGGCTGCGCTGGTGGGCCCACGCCGGGTGGAGACGGGGCTCTTGCCCTAGGCTTGCGGATCGGCGACGAGGGCGATGAGGGGCTCTACTTCGGTGCCTATTCCATGCTTCAGGCTCGAGCTGCTGGAATTACGCAAGTGGATGGCGCTATGACCGCCAAATTGGATGACCTCGAACTGGTGCGCCGAATCTCCCAAAAATCAAAGCGCATGGGGGCGACATGTGGGACGGCGATCCATCCCAGTCATGTTCCGATCATCAATGAGGTCTACTCGCCATCGCCCGACGAAATCGGGGAAGCTCGCGACATCATGACCGCTATGGCGGAGGGGACGACGCGCGGCGATGCTGCCGTCCGGTACAAATCAAAGTTGCTGGACTATGCTAATGTCCGAGCCGCAATTGACCTGCTTAAAAGGGCTCAAGCAGCCGGGATAGATGTCGGCAAAGTTCCAGACATCGATGTGCCCGCACATTGAACAGTGCAAGTAGGCTGTGGTGACCTGGTGCCGACACAGCCGTGAATGCATCTTGCTCGGCGGTGTCCCGATTTGAAGTAAGTTAGCCTGGATACAAGGAACAGAAATGGCGGAAGCTCTTGAAGGGATAATTGTGCTTGATCTCACTGCGTATCTCGCGGGGCCGTATGGGGCCGCCCTGCTGGGCGATGTGGGGGCGGAGATCATCAAGATAGAGCCTCCCGCCGGCGACGCGACACGGCACTATCCATCGAGTCTTGCTGAAGAATGTAGGACGTTCCTCGGAGCTAACAGGAATAAGCGCTCCATCGTGCTGAACTTGAAGCACGCTGACGGACTAGCCGCGTTCTATAGACTTGTTGAGCAGGCCGATGTGGTGGTGCATAATTTCCGACCCTCCGTCCCTCGATCTCTTGGCATTGACTACGAAGCACTGCGCAGTCGGCGTCCAGATCTCATCTACTGCTCTCTTACGGGTTACGGCGAAAGCGGCCCGCTGCAAGATCATCCCGGTTATGACACGATGCTCCAGTGCTTTACCGGTATCGCATCGATGCAAGGAGCCGCGACGGGAAAACCGCAAATATTGAGCGGTTCGATCGTGGACTACCACTCGGCCTCCTTCGTCGCTTTGTCGATTTTGTCAGCCCTCGTGCATCGACTGCGCACGGGCGAAGGACAGCACGTGAAGCCCTCCCTCTTGCGCTCGGCAATCTCATTGCAGGCTGGTCAGTTCATATGGGCAGAAGGCGAGCCCCGCAACGTCGAACGTTGGTGGGGGGCGAGTTACTCCGGAATCTACGCAACCAAGGAAGGCCATGTCTTCATTCAAGCCACCACCCCCGCTTTTTGGAAGGCCCTTTGTGAATCCCTTGGTTTTCCCGAGTTGGCGGAGGCCCCCCGCTATGACACGCTCAGGAAACGTACCGCTCTGAAGGACGAGATCATACCGCTGATACGAGAAGCCCTAATGCAGCATACCGCCCTGGAGTGGGAACAGCTAACGCTTGGCAAGCTACCTTGCATTGCAGTCCGATCGATCGAGGATATGTTCGACCATCCGCAACTCCTGGCAGAGGGGCTCGTCGTCGAGCACGAACACCCCACTGTCGGCAAATACCGGAGCATGGACAGGGCAATCAAGATGGGAGTGGGAGATAAGCCGACAACGCGCGCTCCCATGTTGGGCGAACATACGAACGAGGTGCTGGCACGGTTCGGATTCCGGGATGACGAGATCACGGCGCTGCGGGCGAAGGGGGCTGCAGCATGAAGACCCAGACTTTCGGGGACGTCCGCGTCGATTCGATCACGGAGTGCGAGTTTGCGATCGAGCCGGGCTGGCTGCTGCCGGGCGTGACCCCGGAGGACGTTGCGGAACATGAGCACTGGCTGGGTCCCAGTCTCGTGGAGCCGGGTACGCGAAATCTGAAAGTCCTCTCGCATGCGTATCTCATCCGCACGCGACACCATACGATCCTGTTCGATACATGCTGCGGTAACGACAAGGAACGTCCCGAGATGCCCGAGTGGCATCGACTGCGGACTCCCTTCTTGCAGAATCTGGCGCGCGCAGGCGTTCTTCCCGAGCAGGTCGACTTTGTCATGTGTTCGCATTTGCACGCCGACCATATCGGCTGGAACACGCGGCTGCACAACGGAGAATGGGTACCCACGTTCCCCAATGCCCGCTACCTGATCAGCAAAGGCGAATTCGACTACTGGCGCGAAGAGATCGAGACAGGTCGTGCGAAATCGAGCAGGACGCAGCCATTCGCCGACAGCATATTGCCGGTGGTGAAGCGCGGCTTGGCGACGTTCGTGGAAGATGACCATGCGATCGAAAACGAAATGCCGGACGAGGTGCGCTATCTGCCCCTCAACGGTCATACCAAGCACCACTGCGGGCTTTACCTCCGCTCGCGGTCGCAAGATGCGATCTTTAGTGGCGACGCCATTCACCACCCGATCCAGTTCGCGCGGCCGGATTGGATCAACCCCGCCTACGACCGCGAGGCGGCACTCCAAGTGATACGTGACCTGATTGCCCGCTGCATCGACACGCCGACGAAGCTGTTGACAGCACACTTTCCTGCACCCACGGCAGGGCATGTCGTGAGCGAGTCGGGCCGCGCCCGTTTTCGCTTTGACTCCGATTGAGCAGGGGCTCGAATGGATGTCACCGCCGCGTCTTCGGAAATCGGATCGACAAAGTGCGACCGTCTTCGCCATCAGTCGCATTGGCAGGCGGTGGCGAGAATTCCTCGTCATTATGGGTGCCGGCAGCCTCTGCGATGCTCACCGTCTTTAGAGCGCGGACTTTGTCGATCCGTTGATCGTTGTGTTTCGGCATGGAATAAGGACCTTTTCGGGGGGATCGGCATCCAATCGGAGCTCCGACGAAATTTTGGAGCAGCTTACTCATTCAGCACCTATCAGTCTGGCCTGCAGCAAATCGATTTTGCCGCGGCCGTACATTTGACGTCCGACAAGCTTGAGGCGAGTGATCTTTCCGGTTTGTCCGTTCGACCAGGGCAACGTGATTGCCGCTCGAGCCGCCGCTTCATCCTTCAGGACGCCGCTCGCGATGAGGCGACAAGACTAGCGCGATCCCGATGGATCCACAGGGTAAGGCCCGCCTCCGCTTTGCGCCAGATCATCAAGTGGAGTTCGGCGATATTTCGCGCGGCTCGACTAGTTTCGGTACGCCAGCTTCGATCGCCGCGACCTTGATGGTCTCCGCCTTCGTGAGCAGATCCCGCCCGATTGTCTGAGACGCGCGATCGTTCTGGCCGACGGAATCCGTTGAAGGTTCTCTGCGTCGGCTTTTTCAGCCGGTCGTCGGCGCGTCGCCCATTCGCTGATGACGCGGAGCGAGTCTCGGAAGCCACGCGCCGTTAGGCGACGCCGGAGTTGGCGCCGTTTCGGCAGCCAGCTGCCCACTGTTCGTCGAGCCACGGCAGGTGCTGATCGAGCGAACTCCGTACGCACGCTCTACAACAAACCGCGCGGCACCAGACTGGAGTGCTTGCTGCATGGCGCTGATTCTCCCCAATCAAAGCGCCAGACCTTCCCCAAACTGCATCAAAAGTGAGAACCCAATCGGGACCCTGGGACAATGGTCCACAGTGCCTTCCATCGAGTCATGCAAGTCGGGATTAGATGCTGGTGATGGACACGATTGCCAACATCCGTGGCGTCTATTTTCTTGATGGTCGTCCGATCAAGGCGATCTGCCGAGAACTCGACGTGCGCGGAAGCTCGTTCGCAAAGTCATCCGCTCTCAAGCAAGGGAGTTCCGGTACGAGCGAGAGGCGCATCCGCCGCCCAAGATGGGCCCTGGAGAGTCGAGCTTGACCGGTTGCTGGTGGCGAACGAAGCGCGGCGGGTCGTGTCCCAAGGAGTGGTGTAGCTGGTAGCGAAGCCGCTCGCGACGCGCGCCCCACATAGCGCCGTAGCGAGATTCCCGGCCGCGCACCACGCCAGGCTGCACTCGACGGATGAGATGGACAAGCGATTTTTAATGATCGGCCCGATGACGATTGCGGGCATCGCGTCCATTCTTTTGTTCGGCCGCGGCGCGGGCCATTCTTCCGTCCCGGCCACCGATCTCGCAGCCGCCGCGCTCGGGCCGGTCAAGGCTGGCCGCGTTTGCGGCCACCGCACGGCTTGGCCTTGACCGGCCCGAGCACGGCGGCATGCTGGCGTGGAATGGGACTGCATTCCTGGCTGGCACTTGCCGTCAGCGGCGGTTATGGTTGTCGGGCGCGGGCGACCTCGTGGCGAAGCGTGACGCGTCGGCTGAAAGCGTCACCGGACTGCCTATTTTGCCCTGCCGAGCTGAGGCGCCCGCGCGCTGGGTTTTGGCCGCCGCGGTTTCCATTGCGACACCAATCGTTCGTAGTTTCGCTCCGCCTGGGCGGCAATCAACATCTCACGGTTGCGCAGCGCCTTGATGTTGTAGGCATAGGCTGGTCCGCGCCGGCTGCCCTTCTGTTGCGGCTGTCCAGCTTGAAGTTGCATTGCGCGGGTCTTGTTGGCGACCAGCGCCGGACGCGCCCACAGGTAATCCTCGCCCTTCGTCAACAAATGCCAGCAGAGCACGGTGAGCTTGCGAGCCACGGCCACCGCGGCGACCTGATGGCCACGCCGGGCGCGAATCCGCACGAAAAAAGCATGGAGTGGACCGGGCGCCTTGGCCGCGGCCCAGGCGGCCTCGACCAGCATGGCGCGCGCGTGACTGCGGCCGATCTTGCTGATGCGATCCTGATGGGCGGCTCCCAGTCCCGACTGCCGCACCCGCGGGTTCAGCCCGAAATAGCTCACCAGTTTCTGCGGGCTGTCGAACCGGCTGATGTCGCCGATCGCCGCCACGATGCCGGCGGCGACCGCCAGATTGACGCCGGTGATCGTCATCAATCTGTTGACCGCGAGATCGTCGATGGCGTCCTGCGCGATCTCACGGTCGAGCAGAGCCAGGTCTTCCACCAGCCGGTCAAGCTCACGGACATGCCGATCGATGGCCGCGCGCTCATCGTGCGGCAGCTGTTGGGCGGCCAACCACGCTCGGCCGCGGGCGTTGAAAAGATCGGCATGCGGGCACTTCGGGATTAGGTGCGCGTGCAGGATCGAATGCACCTCGTTCTTGAGCCGCGTGCGATGCCGCACGACCTGGTAGCGCCGCGCCACCAGCCGACGCTTGCGTTCGGTCTCCGCGTCAGGCGTCCAGATCTACGGCAGGTACCCGGCCGCCTGCAGACTGGCGAGCGTGCCGGCATCGATCTTGTCGGTCTTAACGTGAGCCTGGGCGATCGCCTTCACCTGCAGCGGATTGGCGATAATCACCCGTGCCACGAACGGCGCCAGAACCCGCGACAACGTCGAGACGTCGCGACAGAATTGAAGGAAGGTACTGCGGAACCGATGTCTCGATCCAATTAACCTTGGCGTCCATCTTTGCTGCCATCGCTTCCAGCAGATCGATATCGAATCCCACAAGCTGCGTCGTGGCCGGATCCTTGTATTCGAACGGCGGATAAGCAGGGTTGATGCCCGCATTGATGACGGTTCTTGTCGATCGGGCGCAGACGGCTCCTGCAGCCAGCCCGATTGCGACAGTAAGCGCGCCGATCACAATGCGAAGCCCTCCTGAAGTCATGTCGATATCTCCATTTGGTGTCTTCAAATAATGGATTGACGTCAGCGCGCGTCGCAGCAATCGGGCAATTCCGCAGTATTGGCATGTGCGAGCGAGTCACATGGGAGCCGGTTCACTTCCCTTTCAATCAGCGTCAAAGCGAAAGCGAGCTTGACCCGCGACATTCACGACGCCCCCAGCCGTTGGCGCCGGAAAATGTGCTGTCAACAGCTTTGTCGGCGTGTCGATGCAGCGGGCAATCAGGTCGCGTATCACTTGACTTGCCGCCGCGCGGTCGTAGGCGGGGTTGATCCAATCCGGCCGCGCGAACTGGATCGGGTGGTGGATGGCATCGCCGCTAAAGATCGCATCTTGCGACCGCGAGCGGAGGTAGAGCCCACAGTGGTGTTTGGTATGACCGTGAAGGGGCAGGTAGCGCACCTCGTCCGGCATCTCGTTCTCGAAGGCATGGTCATCTTCCACGAACGTCGCCAAACCGCGCTTCACCACAGGCAGTACGCTATCGGCGAACGGTTGCATCCTGCTCGACTTGGCACGGCCCGACTCGATCTCTTCGCGCCAGTAGTCGAATTCACCTTTGCTGATCAGGTAGCGGGCATTGGGGAACGTGGGCACCATTGGCCGTTGTGCAGCCGCGTGTTCCAGCCGATATGGTCAGCGTGCAAATGCGAACACATAACGAAGTCGACTTGCTCGGGAAGCACGCCGGCGCGCGCAAGGTTCTCAAGGAACGGTGTACGCAGTCGATGCCAGGGAAGGTACTCGGGACGTTCCTTGTCATTGCCGCAGCACGTATCGAACAGGATCGTGGTGTCGCGTGCGTATGAGATACGCATGTGAGCGCGTGATCAGCTTTCCAGTTCCCGGCTCCACGAGACGTGGACCCAGCCAGTGCTCATGTTCAGCAACGCCCTCGCGTGTAGCTCCTTCCAGCAGCCGTCTGGATCGATCGCCATACGATCGTATTCTGCAACCGAGTCGACGCGAATATCGCCAAGGATCTGGGTCTTCATACGGCGGACTCCATGGTGGTCACGTTGCCCGAGTGTAGTGCCATTTTCATGAGGATTTTCGGCAAGGGCAAATTCCACTCGTGCAGCAGCCTATGATAGGTGCCATCAGCAATGATCGGCGCGCTTTGGTCTTGATCGAGGCGAAAGAGATTATCTGGTCCCAGCTCGTCTCGATCCAATTCACCTTCGAACCCATCTTTGCAGCAATAGCCTCAAAGAGATCAATATCGAACCCTACCAGCTTGCTGGTGGCTGACTCTTTGTATGTAAAGGGCGGATACACCGGACTCGTAGCCGCATTGACGACGGTCCTCCTGGATTGGGCACAGGCACTTCCTGCCGGAAGCTGACCGCGATGGTGAGTGCGCGGATAACAATGCGCCTCCCCTCATGCGATTTCTCCTTTGGTGCATTCAAAGCAATAATTTGCGACCTCACTTCAGCACGGCCGTAAGGAACCGTCTAACGGCCGGCCATTTGATCTGAGCGCGAGCGATCGCCGAAGCGACCCACTCCCGACGCAATGACAACTGCTGCCGCTGACGATGCTTCCTTGGCACATGCTCAAATCGCGACAGCCTCCACAACTGGGCTCACTCGCTTCCTGCTGATGTTTCGCTCGGCACCATTGAAATGTCCTTACGTCTTCTGCTTAGCTCACCGGCTGATCCGCCGAATCACCCGACTGCTGCAACGAATCGGCGACCCATTCGGTTTCGCTTTTCTTCGAATGTGCAGCGACCAGCTCCTGCGCTGAGCAGCGTACAGCCTCAAGACGAGCTAAATGCTGCGCAAATTCGGCCCAAGTGTCGAAATCCTGCGGGAATGGGTGACTTTGTGATGAGCATTGCTTTGGCTCAGCCATGCTCATTCGATAACCATCGCCCCACCGCGACACGCGGCCAGTCGACGGCGAAGGAAAATGAGCCGTGCGGCAGAGCGTGGTCGTATCGCAATAACGCTCAAGAAAGCGGCGGCATATATTCGCAGCGAGCGCAAGGTCCTTGTCACTCTGCGAACGAGAGCTCCGGGTAGCGCATCTGCAACGGAACGTTTGTCAAGTCACCCATCACCAAGACATCACCAAGACATCGTCTTTACTTCCTCCTGAAGCGAACCGCCACGTGCCCATCAGTATGTGGGCAACAGGCGGACGTGAGTCGCCAATTCTGAAGTCCTCCCGCACGATATTCGCGCGGCCGAGCCGCATAATTGAGGGCACGCTGTCTTGGTAGGCTGCGTTTGGCACGACGCAGCCTCGGCTCGCGTAACCGCAAGGTCGCGCTCGGTGAAGATGTAGCGCGCATTGGGGAACGTCAGCCCCCATTCGCCGTTGACCCGCCGCGTGTTGCAGCCGACGGTTGGTCACCGTGAAGGTATTTGCACATGACGCAATCGATGTCTTCCACGGACAGTCCCGCCTGCGCAAGCGCCCGCATGTAGGTGTCATCGGTCTTCATATGCCACTCGGGGCGATACCGCACCTTGTGGTTGCCCAGACAGCTGTCTACCAGGATCGCGTGGTCGGCGTACGGACCCACATACGTCTGGAAGCAGAGATTGAAAACATCGTTCCCGTCCAGCGCGTGTGGCTGCACCAGTAGCGGTTCTCGCCGAGAAGTTCGGACATGAGTGCCGGCAGCATCTCGCGTGCAAGCATGAACGGCGCATCGAGCTCGACTAAGCGGTGAACAGTCAGGTCGCCAACAGCGAAATCAAGCTTCACGTCGCCCCCTAGCAGCCGGCCTAGCTCGACCGCTCAACAATCGAACTTAGTAATCGAGTGATGAGAATATTGCCAAGAGTCCAGGTCTTCATTCTGCTATTTCTTCACCAGTCGAGCCCGCAGCCCCGTTCGCCCGTAGCGCAGTGATTTCGTCATCCCGAAATCCGAACTGTGCCAGCACCTCGTCCGTATGTTCTCCGAGCATCGGGGCGCGCGTGGTCGGGCTATCGCCCACTTCCATCTGGATCGCCTTGCTCATGCTTCGGTATTTGCCGACTCGTGGGTGTTCGTGCTCGACGACGAGCCCCTGTGCCAGGACTTGGGGATGATCGAACATGTCGGTCCTCGATAGACCGGACTGCAATGCTAGGGACGTTGCCAAGCATCAGCCGTTCCCATTCGAGGGCGGTGTTCTGCAGCAGAGCCTCTCCGATTAGGGATTTGATCTCGTCCTTAAGGGCGGTGCGCTTCTTTAGAGGGTTGTACCGTGGATCCTCCGCCAACTGGGGGAAGCCGAGAGATTCACAAAGGCCCTTCCAGAAAGCCGGAGTAGTGGCTTGCACGAAGAGGTAGCCGTCCTTAGTCGGATAAATGCCGGAATAGCGAACCTAGGGCACGAGCTCCATCTCCGCCTGGGGTTGGGCCACCAGCACAACCGGCTCGCTTGATCCGCTGAGATGTCATGCAGATGTCGTAGAACCTGTACATCGCCAATGCAGTTTCGGCACTCGGACAAATCTCTATTGGGCCGACCGGCAGGCCACGTGATCTCTCCAACTCCCCAAGCACAAGGTCTAGTGCTGCGACATCTTCCGGATCTTCGGTCTTGGGCAGCATCACTCCGTCCAAGCCATCGACTACAACCGCATTAAGATCGTCTAGCAGCTGGCCTGTTCGCCACCCACTGAGCCTGACGAAGCGCCCGAAAGGGCCTGTATGCAGCTCCTTGATAGCCTCCGCGACCGCGTTGCGAGCTGCTGGTTTTTCGGTGGCTGCAACCGAGTCCTCAAGATGCGTATTTCGCAAAAACGGGACAGCGGTTTCGCTAACTGACGGACAGCAGTTTCGCTAAATCGCGGACAGCGTGGCGGCGCTGGCTTTTGGTTGCCTGGTTGTTGAAGTCAGTTGATATTCGTTTCGCTGTTTTCGACGTCGGTCAAGGGGCGCGCGGCTTTTTTCCTTCGCATGCTGTCGCCTTCGAGGGCGATACGGTGGGAGTTGTGGATGATCCGGTCGAGGATAGCATCTGCGATGGTTGGCTCGCCGATCATGTCGTGCCATTGGGCACAATCTGGTAGTCGCTGACCGAAGCTCCCCATAGCGAAGGTCAGCGACGAGGCCCCGAGCACCGCGACAAATATCTGCGCCTGACGGATCTCGCCGGTTTGCGGATCGATCACCTCCACCGTCGGACCGGCATAGTCGGTCTGCATCACGGCACCCGCCGCGTGGCGATGACGGAAGGTCGGGTTCACCCGGCGCCGATAGGCGTCAAACTTCTCGCAGAACCACGTGTAACCATAGCCGTCGGGATGCGCCGTCCGGTATTCCTGCCACAGCAGCGTCAGCGTCACGCCCTTGCGCTTGAGCTCCTGCGCCACCCGTGGCCACTCAGGCTCGCTCAAGTCCTGCGGGGGCGCCCGACCCGCCGGAACAAGGCTCGCTGCAAGGCCGCCTCGCTCTCGTAAATCGGCGGCAGCGGCCAGCTCAAACCCGCTTCACGCGCTCGCAGCAGGTAGGTGGCAACCGAACTCTTGCTGATCTGCAGCCGTTCCGAGATCTCCCGAACCGACAGGTCCTGCTCGTACGTCAGCCTCAGGATCGATCGTAGGTCCTTCACAGTGGTTCGTTTCGCTTGCTTCCGTCTCGGCATTGCCCCTCTCAAACTCAGCTTGAGAGAGAACATTGCCTGAACGGCGCTCCCGAAAACCAACCTCCCGCAACTGTCCGCGATTTAGCGGAATCCCTGTCCCGGAATTACTGAAATCGCTGTCCGCGAATTACCGAAATTGCTGTCCGGAAATTGCCGAAACACGCACTCAAGATCGAAGATCAGGGCATCCGCGCTGTATTTGGGCGCCTTCAACATCCAGTCGAGCTTGTGTCCCGGTGACCTGCCACTGCGTATTTCCTCCAGATCGAGTTAGAGTCCAGCCTGAAGAAGGACGGACAGATGAGGCGAGCAAGGTTCAAGAGCAGATTATCGCGGTGTTGAAGGAGCATGAGGCTGGGGCAAAGACAGCCGACCTGGCGCGCAAGCATGGAATCTCCGAGGCGACAATCTACAACTGGAAGGCCAAATTCGGCGGGATGGATGTCTCTGAGGCCAAGCGGTTAAAGGCGCTGGAAGAGGAGAACGCGAAGCTGAAGAAGCTCCTGGCGGAGCAGATGCTCGATGCGGCCGCCCTGCGCGAGCTTCTTTCAAATAAATGGTAGGGCCCGCCGCCAAGCGCGCTGCGGTCGCGCATCTGCAGGCCGAGATGAGCCTGTCGGAACGGCGGGCCTGTTCGATCGTCGGCGCGGATCGGAAGATGATCCGCTACCGCTCAAGCCGTCCGCCGGAGGCGGCTCTGCGCGGCCGGCTGCGCGATCTTGCCAACGAACGGCGACGGTTTGGCTACCGCCGGCTGTTCGTCCTGCTGCGACGGGAGGGAGAGCCCTCGGGGATCAACCGGATCTACCGGCTTTATCGGGAGGAAGGGCTCACCGTCCGCAAGCGGCGTGCCCGCCGCAAGGCTGCAGGCACCCGGACGCCGATTCTGGTGGAGGCCAAGCCCAATGCCCGCTGGTCGCTGGACTTCGTCCACGACCAGTTTGCCAACGGTCGGCGCTTCCGCATCCTCAACATCGTCGACGACGTCACCAAGGAATGCCTGGGCGCCATTCCGGATACGTCGATCTCGGGACGGCGCGTGGCCCGCGAACTGACGGCGATCGTCGCACGACGTGGCAAGCCAGGAATGATCGTGTCCGACCATGGCACCGAGTTCACCTGCAACGCCGTGCTCGCCTGGAGCAAGGACACGGTTATCGACTGGCACTTCATTGCGCCAGGAACGCCGATGCAGAACGGCTTCATCGAGAGCTTCAATGGCCGGATGCGCGATGAACTGCTCAACGAGACTCTGTTCTTCGATCTCGACGATGCCCGCACCAAAATCGCTAACTGGGTCGCCGACTACAATATCCGGCGGCCTCACTCGTCGCTGAAATACTCACTCCTGCGGCCTATGCCGCCCACCTCACCGCAACGGACGACCGGCTCCGCAACCCCGACCAGCTCCGCCGATCGTCCGTTGCTCCACCCGCGCCACTTGGCGTACAAACAACCGAGACTCTAACCGCTGCTGGATGAAAGTTCAGTGGCAGGTCACGCATGCCCAAACTCTGCCGCCTCGTCGCGCCAGCAGTGCAGCAACCCGGAGCAGGCGCGTCTTGGTCTGCGCCAAGCTTCTTCAACGGATGACGATCCAGGCCAGGGACAACTCAGCGACAAGCTAGCTCGAGAGGCTCATCTCGAGGACCGCGATCAGCGTGCTGTTCTGTTCCTGGACGGTGGAAGACTGGCCAGATCGTTTACCTTTTGCATGGGGGGCTCCATTACTCATGACCAGCCTCAAGGGTCTCATGCCCATCGCGGTCACTTCATAGTATCTTCCACCCCCTCACGCGCTGGCTCAGGTTTCGTTGCGCCAAATCCTGATTGCGCTCTTCGCCCAGCCACTCTGCAATCCCGACTGAAAACCGGAATCGTCACGATCGACTGATGAACGCCCTTTACAGGAAGGCCGATCTTGAGCTCAAGGAGATTTTGGAGGACTTCCGCGAACGATCCTGAACTCCGGGTAGTGATCCTCGCCGGGGGCCGAGGTCGAGCCATCAGCGCATTCAGCGCTCTCAAAGAGGCAGCGGGTACGGCGAAAGCGCGAACGTCAAGCTGCCCAACCCGCTGCTTCTTTGACCAGCTACAGTCTCGCGAAACACGTTAGAGGCTGTCTCGCGTTCTCGAGACGCAATGCTCAAATTCTGACATCGGCACTCGTGCTCAATTGCTGACAAGACGTGTTGTTGGCACGAACGAAAACGTATGCCGCAAACTCCTCCAATTCTCAGTCCTTGCTCAAACCTGATTCAGGGCTGACCATTGATCATGGGTTGAGTGATTGCCATGTAACCCGGGAGGTTCCACTTGTGCAGTAGCTCATGGTAGGTTCCATCCGCGATGACACCGGCGAGGGCCCTCTTCATCGTCTCGCCCAATTTCGGGTCCTTCTTGGGAAAAGCGAACCCGCGCATATAAAACCTAAGGGAGTTACTCACTATTCTATAGCGATTTTCCTCGATCCTATTCTGATATACGATTTGAGTTCCGTTCTGGAATGCCACGTCGGCACGATCTTGAATCAGTTGCACCCGCGAATCGGCCGTGCTGGTGGTCTCAAGTATATTGAGGGTGGGTTTGCCGACCTTGATGCAATGCTCCTTGTTCCATTCCTCAGTCGCGGCGAGTGCGACAGGGTCGCGTGCAACAGCCACGGTTTTACCGCAGAGTGTATCCATTTCCCGAAAGCGATCAGCGTTAGCTGTCAGCGCAACAAAATACGTATCGTCGTTCAAGTAGTCGACGAAGCTAACAATCTCACGTTGTACGGGCAGGTCGGGAAGTCCAGACACAATAACGTCGGCTCGCTTGGTCTTGAGAGAAGACATTATCTGCTGCCACGGCACTTCGATCCAATTCACCTTCGCACCCATCTTTGCGGCTACAGCTTCAAAGAGATCGAACTCGAAACCTATCAACTTGCTGGTATTTGGATCCTTGAATACAAGCGGCGCATAACCCGGGGTTGTAGCGACGTTAAGAATAGTCTTCGTGTCCTGCGCGTTTGCGGAGGCAATAGCGCAAGTAAACGCCAGAGCGAAAGTACCCATTGCAAGCTGGCGTTTTGAAAGCATTCCACCCTCGTTGAATGATTTTCCGCGAAGAACAGGTTGTTGCAAAGCATCCGTTCAGGTATCGCGCCTACTTCCTGCAGATCGATAAAGCCCGCAACTCGCATAACTTGGCCACTCGCTGCCCACGAAATTAAATAGTATCGGTGCTCAAAAACACAGAAATTGGCCAGAATATCGCAGAAATTGTGTGGAATATTTGAGATATCGACCGAGACTGACCTGCCACCGCACCTGCATCGAGCGGCGCTTAGTACCTTGGCGGCTAGTGATGCGGTACGGCGCGGCTTGAGCAACCGGCGAAGACGGGGAGCCGTCTGAAAGCCCGTCGTAGGCGGTTGCGGTGAAGGTCGCCGTCGTTCGTAGGAGAGCGCGGAGTGGTGCCTGGCGGGTGTACCCGCTCGAGAGGCGCGCTGCGAGCATGGTCGAGACCGAAGAACACGCTCTCGTTCAGGAGCTGCTCGCGCATGCGGCCGGCAACTGTCAGGCAGAAAGAGACGTAACGCGACCATCACTGGCACTTCGCCGCGCGCAAGCGTTAAAGACACCAGGGTTTGGCAATTTGCCGTTTTACCGAGAGCCGACGCGTATTGAGCCGCAACACCGACCGAGCACTCACCCTTCTTCGGCAGCGAGGTGTCATCAATAACCAGCACCGCATCCTTACCGCCGACAAGTCGGTCCGCCTGGTTGAGCAGCTCTGTCTCCAGCGGCCTCGCGTTCCAGACACCGTCCGCAATAAAGTGGTGCAACTGATCGTAGTTGCTCGTGGCAAGGCGCTCCGCCATCGGCTGAACGCTTTTGCGATCGCCAGGACCGACATAGAGAGGGCACATCCGCTGCCGGGTCTTATGACCCAGCCGGTCCAAGAACGGCATCAACCAGCGTTCGAGTTCGTCTTCCCATCCCGGCATGGTCAGCCCTCCAAGAGTCGACCACTCATGAATCATTGAAAAATTGATTCGGGAATCCTATAAACGCGACAAAATCAACAATCTGCCAAAGTAGTGCTAGTAGATGTTTTCACAGCCGACCATCTGTGATGTGGAGTTTTTCAAACGGACAGAAATCTTTGCTCGAATTCGAGAATTCAACGTCTTTCGACAAGCGTCACCTCTGTAAAGTGGAACTTGCGACCCTCTTGTACGCTTCGATCTTCTGATCTCAGACCATCTGAGCTACAGCCAGCGAACGACCGTCGAGAGGAGCAGCATGAACCTCGACTGCCTACTCTTTTCGACGCGTGCTGCTAAGCTAGCAAAGTTGAGACTAGGGCTTCACAGACAGGCCCCTGCGACACACCGTCAATCAAAATCTCAGCGGTTATGATTCTTCGTCGCAAATCACCTCGAGAGGGCGCGATCGCCGCTAGGACAATTTCGCCTTGCTCTCCCTGTCGAAGCATAATGCTTTCCGCCTCTGCAAGTGACGCCCAACCAAATGCAGGCAGGAGTCGAGCGCTGTAGACCGCTGTGCGTTCCAAGTTGTTACGAATCCTAATCGTATGCGTAACCCGGCTGTTCGGGCTCGCTTCTGAGAGATATGGGAGCATTCGAGCCCAGAATAGATCGATGAAATGGTTTGCCGGTTCAGCTACGATATCGCGGAAGGCTGCCTCCTTACGTTCGATATAGTCCGTATACTCGGTGATCCTCGACTGATCCATGGCAATTAATTCACCGTGCCCAGGGCACACGAGCTCTGGCTTCGTCGTCTGTATCACAGACGCACAAAGGCGATGCATCTCCAACTGAAAGCTATTGCGCAAGACTGTAGTCTGGACGGCGATTTCGCGCTCAATCCCTCCAGCCTGAGGATTGAAGAGAAATAGATTGTCGCCCCCAAAAGCGATCCGCTTGCCGTCGATGTTACCGACGACATAGGCATGATATTCGGTTTGACCTGGCGCGAAATGAATTACGAAATCGAATCCCCTCCAGTGAAATGCCTCGCCGTCTCGCAGTACTCGTTGCACTTCGATTGGTTTGTGAAAGCAGCACGGCGTACTTGCCCACGCCGCAGGATCGGAAATGACTGCGGCGACACAATCGAGAGCCCAGCACTGCGTGCCGAAATGTCGTTGGAGGAACGGTATTCCACAAATATGGTCGTCATGAATGTGCGTGGGAACGACAAGCTCGATTTCGCATACCCCATAATCGTCGCGCAACTGATCGAGATGATGCTCGACGAAACGAAGGGCATGCTGGCTGCCGTGATCTGGAGCGAGATGGAGATGCCCGAACGAAGCCAGCCCGTAGTCAATCAGCATTGCGTGGCCGGCTCCACTCAGCACAACGTAAAAATTAGAGCAAGTGTATGGTCCTGCCCACAGCAAATGTTCTGTGATCGGCCGAAGCCTGCTCTCGCGAATGGTCTGCCAATCCTTGAAGCCGACATCACGGCCGGATGTGCGAAGTCGGCCTATGTTGGCGAGCGTCTCAAGCCTCAATTCAAGCCTTTCAATGTCCGCCTTCACCTCATTAATAGGCCTCCCGTGCGATGGATAGGCGGTATCAACGCCCTCCTTTTTCAAGGCGAGGATCGATTGCATCGTAAATTCAACGCCAAGAAGATCGCCATAGCTATACTCCATAGCGTGAAGTTGATAAAGTTTTCCGCCGCTTGTCATCAAATCGCCCGTAAAGGCGACTTTCTTGTCATCCACTTCTACAATCAGGCAGACCATACCGTATGTATGACCCTTGGCCGGCAGGATGCGGAACGAATAGTCCTTCCAGACGAACGTGCCGTAGTCTTCGAGAACAGCATCGACCGAGAGATTTTCCCCAAGCGAAAAAAACGCACTGCTATCGTTATAGTTGTCGTAGATGCGCCGAACCTGCCAATAAGCCTCGGCGTTTTCGAACAGGTGGCGTTCGTATTCCGGGACCGCAATTCTTGCGCCGGATTTTTGAATACTTGGTGTGCCCCAGCACTGATCCCTGTGATGATGCGTATGTAGAATCCAGTCGACTCGCTCGATCCCGAGCGCGGCAAGGTGCGGCATGATAGCGCCGGATCCTGCATCAATAAGTAGGCAGTCTACGCCACTTTTCAGAATGTAAACGTTACAAGTATCTCGAAATTCCCAAAGGTTTTCTGAGTGGTGGATCAAAGACACTTCCATTTCCTTCTGTTGTCTCACACTCTGGGTGTTACGCAGCACGATGAAGTAATCAGGGCTGTCACCGATGTGCGGTTAATTTGCCAACGACGAATGCGGCATCAAGATCGGTGCACCAGAAGCGCTGTCAGCGGGAAGATGAAGGGGACAATAAGAACGCCCCAGACATGAGCCACCATGACTGTAAACGACCACTTCGCCGTTGCCGGCGAGTTTTTTTCTGCCGGAAAGCTGCACTGGCTTTTGCAACCAAGGATGCACTCAACAGCCCAGCCGACGAATGGAGGACCGATCGTCGACTCACGCGTCGGCACGAAAGTTTACGAAACGCCTGCTCCGACATGATTCTCCCCGTTTTGAAGCCCGGGCTTGGTGGCCGATAGCTCAAGGGCATACATAGACTTCAAGCGCCTAAGGGAATCGTAGCTTATCGACTGAGCCGGATTTTACCGATTGTTAGCGCCACGCTGACGAAATCCTCCATCTCCGCCCGGCAGAAAGAAGGTTTCCAAAATGCGATACCGGCTCGGCAAAGATTGAGCGCATTAGAAAGTCCTCCGTGAAGAACGCGGACGACCGATGATTTAGGCGATGTTTTGAGCCGGGACAGTTTCGGCGAGCGCCCGGATGATGGCACGCAACAGTTCTGCGAGCCATCGCAGGAGCAGGCCGAAGTTGTGGCCGGCCGCAGCGAGGATGGCATTGATGCGGTCGCCAACGCGGCCTTTGAGATAGTTGCGGGTCCATGCGGTGCTCGGCCTTGACGTGGCCGATGACGGGCTCGACAGCCGCACGACGCTTCATCTCGCGCCGGATGGAAGCCGTGACGCGGCGGACCTGCCCCGAGATCCAGACCCTGAACCGATGCGGGTGGTTGTGGCCGCGGTACCCTTTGTCGACATGGATGCGGCGAGCCTCCACGCCGGTGAGCTTCTCCATGTCGGCGACCACCGGGCCGAGCGTGTGCCCGTCGAAGGGATTGCCGTGCAGTGCCTTGGCATGGAGCACGAACTGTCCGCGCTTCGGTGACGTTACGGTCTTGGCGATACTGACCTTGCAGCCGAACTCGTACGGCGCGCGGGCTTTTCCCTTGCCGATGCACTCGACCTCCTGCGGATGTAACGCATAGACCTTGGGACCGCGCTGATGCTGGTCCTGGGTGCGCACCCGCTGCGCCAGATCGAGCAGCGGGCCGAAGCCAGCTTCCAGCGCCACATCGTCATCAATCTTGCGGCGGATGTCGCGGATAATCCGGCCAAGCCGCGTCCGCAGGAACTTGAGTTGGAGCCGGGCGCGCTTGAACTGGTGAGCGTGGGTATAGCGGCCGACCATGATGGCGGCGCGCTTCGATAGGCGCAGATAGCTCTGGCGCAGCCGCACCGGTTGCGCTTGGCGAGCCCGACGAGCTTGGTGATGGCCCGATGCATCAGCCGTGCGTCGGTCGGATGCGCAACGGCCTTTGGCTGCACCGTGGTATCGACCGCCACTCGCTCCAGGTCCTTGGGACCGATGGCGCCAGTCTTGTGCGCCACTGACAGACTTTCCTGGATCAGCGCGACGAGCTGCTCCTCACCGAGCCGCTGGCGCCAGCGCGTCATCGACGATCGATCGAACGGCAGCCGGTGGCAGAAGCTCAACTCGCCGCAGAAGTATTGGTAATAGATCCCATGGGTGGATGGCAGCCGGCATTTTTGCAGAATGCGGTTGCCCAAATAATCATCCTGAAGGTGACCATGCATACAGCCGCACAATCCTCACAACCGACCGTTATCCCCACCAATCTTGGCGCGATTTTCGTGTCATTGGAACTCAGTCGCTCAACCTGGTTGATCACATCGTTGTCGCCGGGGAGAAGTGAGAAGATGTCGAAGCATTCTGTCCTGGCCGGGGACGTGCCCGGACTGTTCGCGCTGTTTTCGAAGCTTGGCGAGAAAAGCCGTATCAAGACCGGGCACACCTATCCGATGATCACCATTCAGGAAGCCGGTCTTGACGGCTTCTGGATTCATCGGGTCCTTGAGAAGGAAGGAATCGAAAGCCACGTCGTGGACCCAGCCTCGATTGCGGCATCACGCCGAAGCAGGCGAGCTAAGACGGATCGGATTGATGCTGAGGCATTGCTGCGAACGCTGATGGCTTATAAACGGGGCGAGCCGCGCGTGTGCGCCATGGCGCGCCCTCCGTCTCCAGAGGAAGAGGATCGGCGGCGGATTTGCCGCGAGCGGAAGGCGCTGATCGTTGAGCGCGTCGCTCATGTCAATCGCATCAAGGGCCTCTTGTTCGCGCAAGGGATTACGAACTACGGGCCGCTACGCCAGGATCGGCGAGAGCGGCTTGCTGAACTGCGAACCGGTGATGGGCGTGCACTACCTGCACATATGCAAGCCCAGATACGCCGGGAGTTGGATCGACTTGAACTTCTGCTCGGACAGATCAAGGCGGTCGAGGCCGAACGCGACGCGCTCATCGCAGTACAAGCCGCCGCGGCAACACCTTCGCCAGTCACGATGCTGCTTCAGTTCAAGGGGATCGAGTGTGCCGCCATCCTATGGTCGGAGGGACTGTTCCGACATTTTGACAACCGTCGCCAGGTTGCCGCTTATGCGGGGTTGGCGCCGACGCCCTGGCAGAGCGGGTCCATCGATCGAGAGCAAGGCATCTCGAAAGCAGGCAATCCGAGATTGCGAGCGACGTTGATCCAGATGGCATGGCTGTGGCTGGGGCATCAACCCAAATCAGTGCTGACCCAATGGTTCAATGAACGCGTCCAGCGCAATAGTCTTACTGCGTCACAAACGATGATCTGTGTAGTGGTCGAACTTGATCGCACAACAAGGACATCTCGACAGCGTTCGGACGAGCCCATGTTCGAGCCGTCGTCGCATCGTCGCGATCGAATTTGGAATGTGACGTTGGGTCCGCAGCGGCAGATCCGCGGGGTCTGTAATCTGCGGGAACGCGAGCGAGCGGGATCGGCTGGGCGCGCCGAGCGCCTGAGGGGGGAATCGTCTCCCGCTCGGAGATCAGGAATCCGTAGGCCGCAATGCACATCGTTGCGTGATGATGAAAGCCGCGCCAGCCGCGTCCCTCGAAGTGTCCGAGCCCAACCTCCTGCTTGAGGTCCTGATAGTCGCGTTCGATTTAGCCGTCTCGACGAGAGTTCGGAATGCCACATCCTCCGGCAATGTCGAGAGCCAATATTTGGTAGGCTGGTCCTCGCCTTTCGGCCATTCAATCAGCAACCATTCCTCCAATCGCGGGGTGGTTTGCCAATAATCACGATGCGCGGCACGGACCCGCACGCGTGCAAAGCGCGAGGTCAGCTTTTCGTTCGTTCCTTGCCGCCACGTGATGGTGCGCCAAGCTTTGGCCGGCAGGCCAATCGCGAGCGCCTTGACGGCGGCCGGCTGATGCTGACGGTTGCGGCGCATCAGTTTCGGTGGACGGCCGCGGCCCGACCATGGCTTCGGCGGCAAGGGACCGGTGCCGGGCGCCCATACCGTTGTGCTCGACAGAAGACCCGCCACATAGGTCAATCCAAGTGCCGAGATCTCCGTGCGCAGGTTGCTGTTGTTGCCATAGCCCGCGTCCATCAGCACGACACCGCGCGGAAGCCGCTCGCACAGGCCCGCCGCAACTGCTCCAGCGCGATCTCCGGCTTGGTCCGGAAGTCGACTTCGACAGGAATGCCCACCTTGCGCCGCCGATCGCGGTCCTCAGTCCATTCCTTCGGAAGATAAAGGCGATAGGCGACAGGCAGGCTGGCGTGGTGGTTGGCAATCGATAGTGACACCGCCACCTGACAATTATCCTGCTTGCCGAGCTGGCCGCAATATTGCCGTGCAACTCCAACCGAATGTCGCCCCTGCTTGGGAAATCCGGTGTCATCGATGATCCAGGCTTCGATGGGGCCCTGGCGTTCAATCGCCGGCAGGACCATCTCGCGTACCTTGCCCAGCACCTTCTCATCCGACCAGGCGCCGCTGCCGACGAAATGCAGCAGCGATTGATGCTGGGCGGCCGTCCGTTCCGGAGCTGTTACCGCCGCCATCGGCTCCACGCTCTTGCGACCGCCACAGGCCATCAGGCCGACGCAATAGTCGCGCAGCGGCGCCTTCCGATCAGCATGACCGATAACACTCGCAAGCCCTCCCAAATACGCCGCAAATCGCTTCTCGCTCGTCTTGGCGCCACGCCCGCTCATGTCGGCCTCATCGGCTGATGGTCCATGCTGCAACCATCACTGATTCTGGCCGGCGGTTTTGTGACTCAGTCAGACTAGGGCATTTGCCGCTTCAGCAAGCCCGGCTTCCACCGCCAGCCTCGCCGCGCGCTCGGCCAGGATTAATGCATGCGCGGCGGCAAGATCGGGCGGCAGGTCGGCGCTCGAGTCCATTGCCAGATGGAATCACATTCGGCAGCAAACTCAAATGACAAAGTCTCAGCCCACGCTGGTCGGACGCCAGGACTCTTGGGGTTGCGCCAGACTATGCCGGACAAACAGATAGCTCATCTGCGCCTGCAAGATCGACACCACGCCGTCCGCCAGCGACGGCCAGACAAAACGACCTCTCTCGAGTTTCTTCGTAAACAGGCACGCTCCCTAGCCATCATGCCATTCAACTTCAATAAATCGCCTCGGCGCCCGCGGAAGCAGAACAAATGCCGTTCAGCGGATCGCGGCGCAGCAACGAACTCCCGTAGGAACCAGCCTCAATGATCCGGCGAAGCACCTCAACGTCGACGCCCGCATCGACAATGACGCGCCGCCCGCCAGCCAGCTCGATCTCAATCCGACACTCCGTCGAATGTGCTGTCGCGCTCCCCGACGGAGCCGCCACCGACGCCACAAGCCCATCCTCCGGCTACAACTGCGCTGACAAAGCCAGCCTCGGATTTGGTCCGCTCCGCCGCGAAGGCTCTTCGCGAAGTCACCAGCAGAGAACGCGACAAGCCGTATCGCCGCGCTGTCGCCGCAACCAGGCGCGGCTCTGACAGGCTTTCCAAAACAATCCGCGACTTCTCTCAGACCAACGCCGCCGCCGGCCTGTCTCCACCACTTCAGTCGATTCAGCGCACTGATCGTATGGGTGTCCATACAAACAGTTCTCAACCATCAGGCCAGCCCGTCGCAAGGCGTCTTCCCTCGGAGACTTACTTTGCATATTGCTGTCGTAGAGGATATTGCGCATCTCTGGTCGCGAAGCGCTGGGACTGCACTAACACGGCTGCCGCGATGCGGTCGGGCGCCCGCTTGAGCAGGTTCCAGATGAAGGGGCCGCCGACAAAGAAGCCAAGAAGCGTGAACGTGTCGATGCCGAGATGGTCCATGAACCCAAGGTGATCGTCGGTGTACGAATGCGATCAATCTCGAGCGGACTGGTCGATACCATTGACGTTGAGTAGATCGGTTGCGATGCAGTCGTATTCGTCCTTGAACTCGGCGATTGGATTGATGGGTAAGCAATGCTCGGTGGTTCCAGCGTTGAAGATACCCGCGATTGGTCGAATTCAGTCCTCCACCGGAGATGTGCAGCAATGGAAAGCCAGATCCCGTTTCCTCGAAATAGATGCGCACGGCTCCATTTTCGTAAAAGCTCCCAAAGTGACTCCCTGCTGATCATAGACCTGGTAGTAGCCGGACCCGGCTACATCCTAACGATCTTATGGCCATGTTCATTGCTGTTTAGCTCACTTTAAAGCTTAATTTCTGCGCGGATAATGCCCTTTTCGACTGACCTGCGCAGCCGGAATGGTATCAACAAAGTGCCAATCAGTTCATTGGCCGAAGCGTGTGATGGCAAATTGGGTGGCGCAGCAATGACGTGGCGGTAAGCGCACTAAGAAAATCGGATCGTATCTTTCGATGGCGTTCGCTCGGGCACGAGAAATCTCTAAGCACGACGTCGCGCCAATGTGAAGTAACTCAGCATGGCGCTAGCGGGCACAGAGATCGGTCAGGGGGCAATATCGACGATCACATGCGGTCGCGCTTTGCCTGCGCCCTTCCTCCGAGCTGGCTGAAGCGCTCTCCCAGACCATAAAGGGTTCGGCAGGCGCCCGCTGCGTTACGAGCGCTTGGACCAGAGCAGGCCATCGCACCATACGTGATCAACGCGTCCCCATCTGCAGGCGGATGCGGCATCCGGGAAGAATCCGCGTCCATGG
The DNA here is from genome assembly GCF_054059095.1 of Bradyrhizobium sp. USDA 4510. NCBI lineage: Bacteria > Pseudomonadati > Pseudomonadota > Alphaproteobacteria > Hyphomicrobiales > Nitrobacteraceae > Bradyrhizobium > Bradyrhizobium sp. USDA 4510. The sequence goes on from NZ_JBSSBT010000001.1 coordinate 855,271, forward strand.
AGGTTGGCACTCGTATTGCATAGGAGCGGAATCCCGGTGAGCTTTTCATACTCGACGAGAAGCTCGGCGATCTTGTGCTGAGAGGTTCTGGGGACGGTCTGCAATCGTGCAGATCCGTCGAGGTGTACAACCGCGGGGATTCTGTCTCTCCATTCGGCTCGTGTTTGATGATCGAACAGCATGTAAGGATCTGGCGTTCCAGGGTTGAAAATATCGGGCGCCCGATCTTCCAAGCATATCGGCGCCACTGGCCGGAAGTGTTCGCGAAGTTTGATGTCGTTGAGATGATCTTTCATTGCCGGCGAACTCGCGGCTGCGAGAATGCTTCTGCCGCCTAATGCCCGAGGTCCGAGCTCTGCGCGGCCGGCAAGGAAAATTACGGGCTTGTCGCCGGCAAGAATGGTCACAAGTTCACGCATACTGCACGGCGCAGCCTCCCATTCGGGCGGCACATGGCTGCGTCGGAGGGCCGGCCCACTATAGACCGACCATTCCAAGGGTACGAAGCCTCTATATGCCGCCATTGCCGCGCAAGCGGCGCCGATTGCAGAGCCGCTGTCGTTCGGAAATGGCGGCACCCAGACAGTGTCGAACAAGCCGCTGGCACGTAGTGCACTGTTCCATTTGATGTTGAGGCCGCAGCCGCCGGCTATGCACAAAGCCCGCGCCGGAAGGAGCGAATGACGCCGCAAAGCAATCGCCATTTGGCGTACCAACAAACGCTCGAGGAAGGCGTGAAATGATGCAAGGATATTCGCGGGTGGTTTGGCATTCAACAGAAGCGCGCTGGCATCGAAGAAGTTGTGAAGGGCAGTACGCTCGAATTCGAAGCGGCTGAGGTTGCCAGTGGAGTGACCAGTAAACTGAGCCGCAAAGCACTCCTCTGACGCTTCGCGAAATACCGCTACGATTTCTTCATCTACAGATCCAAGCGCGATGTAGGCCATCAGCTTGCCGGCGAGGCCCATGTCCCACTTGGTACGGTCCGCCTGCTGATACGGTCCGAAGTATAGACCCGCCACACGATAAGCACGCCCTGTGATCGGGAACAGGCATTCAAGGAAGCGTGCGCCGTGCCCATTTACATAATACAGACGTGGAAACATGGCGCCGTCCCACACTAGGCAGAAAGCAGGTTGTTCAATTTTAGCAAAGGGGCTAGTGCAGTATGCGGACGCCACGTGGCCCGTGACGTGCGGGTAGCTTCTATATGGGAAGGCCGTCCCGTCTAGCATCAGACCGCAGTCCTCGTACGACGTGAGAAGGCCTTCGGCATGGCGTTCAAGATACGGTGCTCCTTTGAGAGTGATAGGCGCCGTGCCACTAAGCACGTCGAACTGCGACTCGTTTTCCCCAAGCCAGCCGTCAACAACGAACTGATCAATGTTGTGCGCATTCAACCGATGCTCGGCCAGAGCGGCGACAACTGCATTGAGATTATCGATGGTCTGGTACCGCGGATTGTTATCCCGTTTCTCCTGCTCGATACTAAAGACAAGCCGTCCGTTTTCGATGACAGCAACTGCTCCGTCATGACTTAGTTTGATACCGCAGATACGCATAGTTCCTCCACTAACACCGGAACATCCGCGAGAAGAAGCTTCCTTCCGCTCGCTAGTTGGACAGAAGCAAAGAAACGGAATCGCGCACGACGTTGATAAGCGTGACAGTTAAGGTGAGTATGCTTGCACGCAACATCTCTGACGGTGTGCGTTCCGGGCGATCTCAAGCAAATCGCGTTCGCGTCGCGCGCAACAACCCATGCGCCTGACGCGCTTCGCTCGAGGCGACGAAAGCGGCCGGATAATCTTCGAGGCCTCGGTAAATGCATCGCACGAAAGCAACGCCGCAAAGCTACGCGCCCTCAAAGTAACGGAAAGTCTGTGGCCCGCTGCCAAACCAGCCGCCCCGTCCTGCATCGATGCATAGCCGCTTTTATTAGTCGCATAAGTGCTCTTCCCAAACGCCCGTTTGTCGATCAGAACTAGAGCGAGAATTCAGTTTTCGCATTCCGTTCTCCAATGTTTCTGCAAGCATGCGCAGCCGACGCAGGAAAAGCGGCTTAGCAACATTGCATCGAATTGAGGTTCTATACGCAAGCTTGCGGACAGCTCCGATCGCATTGCTTCAATCGAGCTAAACCATTCGTTACTTCGCTTGACCAGCTACCAAATTGGATGGGATGAAATGCAATGGGGTAGAGCAAGATGTCTCGTAAGCCCCCCGCTGGAGACCGCCGTCCCGGATCGTGCTTGAGAGTGACATGATTTGCTCATTAATTCGCAAGCAATTGAGCAAACGTGGCGAGCGGGTACGGTTCTGTCCGGTCCTGAGCGGCGAGGGCGGTGGACCACTGCCGAGAAGCTTCGGATTGTGGAGGAGAGTCTGGCGCCCTGGGGCCAGTGTTGTCGAGGTTGCTCGACGACGTGACGTTCAGCGCAATCTGGTTACGGCTTGGCGGCGACAGGCGCGCACAGGCGTCCTTGCTTGCGTGGCCGGGCCGAGGCAGGATGACGAGGTCCGTTTGCGGCAGTCTCCATTGCGCCAGACCGGCAACCGTTGAGTATCCATTCGGCGTAGGCCGCAGAGTTACCGCCTGAGCAGTCCAGGGTTCTCTTTGTCGAATCTAATCAGCTCGACGAGGTTTTCGATTCCAAAATCGGTGAACGCCTGGACGCCGTCTCCTCCGACGCCATAAACCCAGATGACGCCGTCCTCGATCTCCATTTCGTTGGCGATGTCCCACAGCCAATCTTCGTCTTCGCCGAGGTCTTTCGCAACGTGGGTGATGGTGGTGACGTGATGGACCTTGTTGACGTGCGTGGTCATGCCGCTCGAGCGGACAGTGCCGATGCCGGGGCCCAATTCCAGGGCAGAAGTTTATCCACCCGATGAGCCGGCTGGGCGGCGATGCGGGCGAGGATATCGGTGAGCCAGGCCTGCGGGTCGATGCCGTTCATTTTCGCCGTTTATGCCGCCCGCCGAACTATGCCGAGCCGGTCCGGTATGGCGCGTCGTTGTCACGGTGGCATCGTCGATCGCGTGCACGGCAGCCCCATTCCATTCGGCATAGTCTGGTCGTTCAGAGCGCCTCTAGGAAGGCGAGCAGGCGGTCGTTCGGCTGGAAGCGGGTTCGCTTGCCGCGCTGGTACGGCTTGAGCTTCGCCAGGGCAGCTTCCTTGAGGGCGAGATGGGCGTGCAGGTACGTCTGTGTCGTCTCGACCGATTCATGACCGAGCCACAGCGCGATCACGGAGCAGTCGACGCCGGCTTGCAGCAGTTCCATCGCAGCGCTGTGCCTCAGCACGTGCGGCGACACGCTCTTGGCCTTCAAAGACGGGCAACTCTTGTGAGCGACACGAACGTGCTTTCCCAGCAGTGACTGGACGCTGTCGGCACAGAGCCGACCCCGATGCACGTTGGGGAACAACGCTGTTGCCCCTTTCCGCAACGGTTCCTTGAGCCATGCCTGGAGCGCGCACCGAGCGAAGTACGGTCAGCGGAGTGGTCCGCTCCTTCCGCCCTTTACCGACGCATCGTACGTGTGCGCCAGACCCGAGGTGGACGGCATCCCGGTCAAGGCCGGTCAGCTCGGAGAGGCGTAAGCCCGTCTGGGCCGCGACCAGCAGCGGTGTGATCGCGGCGGCCAAGCCACGTCGTTCGATCGGGCGCGGCGAGAACCGCCTCGATCTCAGGGCGCGTCAGGAAGTGCACCTGTCGCTTGTCGTGGCGCTTGCTCGGTATGGCGAGCACGCGCTGGATCAGTGCACTGTGTGTCGGTTCCTCGAAGGACACGAACCTGAAGAAGGATCGGATGGCGGTCAGACGCAGGTTACGCGTCTTCGCGTTGGCGCCGCGCGTTACCTCGATATCGGTGAGGAACGCGCCGATAAACGTTGTGTCCAAATCGGTGAGCGTCAGGGCCGATGGGAGCTTCCGCAGCTGCACCTGTGCGAACATGAACAGCAGCCGGAACGTGTCCCTGTAGGAGGCGATCGTGTTGTCGCTAACGTCACGCTAACGTCACGCTGACGCATGAGGCGCTCGGTGAAGAAGCGCTCGATCAACGTGGCGACATTGCAGGCGGGCTTCATGGCGTCACCTCCCATCGCCGATCGAGACGCTGCGCCGCTTCTTCCATCAACTCGGGGCAGGCCGAGAGATACCAGTAAGTATCGCGCACGCAGGCGTGGCCGAGGTAAGTGGAGAGTACTGGGAGTTGCTGCTCGACGTTCTTGCTTCCGCGATACCAGTCGAGCAGCGTCCGGATGGCGAAGGGATGACGGAAGTCGTGCACGCGTGGCCCGGTACGATCACCTGGGCGCCGCAGCCCGATCTCTCTGGACAATCGCCAGAAGACGCGATGAACGTACTGGTGAAGCAAGCGGCCTCCCTGTTCGGCAACGAAGAAGGTCGAGCCGCAGCGTGATCCGAGCAGCGCATCGCGCCGGCGGGCGTAGTCGCGCAGCGCGGTTCTCGTCGTCGGATGCAATGGCACGAGCCGCGACTTGCCGAACTTGGTCAGCCGGACCGTCAGCACGCCGGCGTCGAGGTCGACGTATCACGCTCCAGGCCCATCGCCTCGGATATACGCATGCCCGTCACCGCGATCAGCCCGAACAAGGTATGGTAGGTCCATCGGCGTAGCCCGTCCGCTGGCGGCAGAGCCAGCGCTGCCGTCAGCAACGCATCGATCTCCGCGTCGCTGTAGACATAGGGCTTGGCGCGCTTCCATCCCGGTAGCATGCCGACGGGCGGTACCTCCGTTCTCGGATCGAAGTTGGCGACATTGCGCGCGAACTCGCGCACGTCGCTCAATCGCAGCGCCCAGGATGCATGACGATCGGGCGGCAGCGTTGCCCATTCCATGGCCAGCTTCGTCGTGATTATCCTGGCTTTGCGCTTCTCCATGAAGGCGACGAAGTCGGCGAGCCGACGGGTCTGGTGCTCGTACTTGTATCCCAGTCCTTTGCGCATGCTCAGGTACTTATCGAGTGCGGAGCGCAGATTGGTCATTGCACGCCTCCCGGCCAGGGCAGGCTCAATGTTCTCAGCGCATCGATGTCGACCTTCGCGTAAATCCGGGTGGTGTCGTGGTTCTCGTGCCGCAGCAACTGTCCGATCTCCGACAAGGTCGCGCCAGATCGGAGAAGCTCGGTAGCGAGACTGTGTCGGAAGATATGGGCGCCGCGGTGTGCGCAACCTTCGATTCCAACGCGATCGAGAGCGGCCTTGGCGATCATGGTGATCGCACATCCGGAAGCAAAGCCGACGTGTGGCGCGAGTGTGCGGACGAACAACCGTCGGCAGGACGACTTTGGGCGGCCATTGCGCAGATATGCAACGATGGCCGCGCCAACGTCTGGCGGTATCGGCATCCGTGCACGCTGTCGGCCCTTGGCGCGAACGAGTATCTCGCTGGCGCGCCAGTCGATATCATCGAGGGTGAGCGTCGCGACCTCGTCGGCCCGCAGGCCGAGCTTGGCCAGCAACAACAGAATGGCGTAGTCGCGCCGTCCCATCACCGTCTCTCGGTCGCAACCGTCGAGAGCCTTCCGCACCTGAGCGGCAGGCAGATAGGTCGGCAGAGTTGCGAGCTTCCACCGTCGCATCGATGGAACGCAATCCGCCAACGGGCGCGCGTTCAGCCCCCGATGGTGGAGGTAACGGAGAAAGGCGCGCAACGACCAGCACATCGCCTTGCCTGTTCCCGGGCTCCAATCCTGGGCGTGGCGCTCAATGTAGCGGGTCACGTCCTCTTGGTTGATCTTGCACAGGGCGGCGGCGCCGCCGGAGCACACCTCGTGCAGGAACCTGCGGATAACCGGGAGATGGCGGACAATGGACCTCGGGGCCAAGCCGGGCTCTGATCGCAGGTAGGCATCGAACTCCTTGAAGATCCGTTCGTGCGGGGTGAGAGGCGGCAGCACCAACGGCGCGATCGCGCCTTCCTCGCGCAGCACTGACAGCCATCGCTTGAGCGCAGCCCGGTCACCGGGTTGGATAGACTGCCTCCCGCCTCGATGTCGGAGGTACCGCTCAACGACCTGCTCATCGAGATCGACCAGCTTGTAGCGATGGCCTGCGATCCAACTCAGGAGCCCGCCAACTACGTTGAGGCAACGCCACGCGCCGTGCCGAACGAGCCTCTCTTCGACGAGACGAACGGCGTAGCACTCGACGAGCCGTCCGTGCGGCCCGCTTCTGAGACGCCGGTACAGCCGGCTTCTGAGACGCCGGTACAGCCGGCCTCTGCCCAAGTACTCTTCCGCAATCATATCCTGACCTCCGCTGTTGAAAGCGGAGGTACAAGACAAACTATGCCGAGCCGATTACACGCCGCTCACGGTGGATCTCGGGGAAAACAAGCCCATTCGGCATAGTTCGGCAGTCGGCATAAACCTGCAAGATGAACGACGTTGATCCGCAAGCCTGGCTCGCTGACGTATTGGCCAGGCTTCCAGATCACCCCGTCAACAGAGTCGCCGACCTGCTCCCGTGGAATTGGAAGGCGACCCAACAGTCCAAAGCGGCCGCTGCCTGAGGCGCCGCGGCAGACCGGCGCGACTAGCCGGGGTGCTGGCCGGATGCGTACGGTCGGTTCGGCATAGTTCGTTCTGTGCCTCCGCTTTCGATAGCGGAGAAAGAAAGATGGAAGTTGAAGATTACTTGGGCAGAAGCCGGCTGTACCGGCGTCTCAGAGGCGGGCCGCACGGACAGCTCGTCGAGCGCTATGCCGCTCGTCGAAGAGAGTCTCGTTTGGCACGGCGCCGGGCGCTCAAGGGATGGCTCTCGGTGGTGCGAGGAAGGCGCGATCGCGCCGTTGGTGCTGCCGTCTCCCACCCGGTCCTGGCAGCGGAACGCACGGGTTCGGTGCGCCACCGAAAGCTCTCGACCAATGACGCTCAAGCCTGTCGCCAAGCCGCGCGCGCCAATAGCTCAGGTCTGAGCGCTCGGGCGGGAAAATTTGCTGGAAAGCATCTTCGCCGGGGAGAACTGGAAGTACGGATCGTGAACCTGGCCTCGTACACCTCCTGAAGAATGGTCCACGAAACGTGCTCAACAACAGCCCGATCATGAACCGGATCTTGATTCCTGGCCTGCCGTTCTCGTTGTAAATCGGCGTGATCTCTCGACCGGTCCAGTGCACTTTATCTTGCTCGCAAGCAGAACAGGTTCGTTGCTCTATATTGATCGATCTGGTCCGGGACAAATCCTTTCGACCTCGGTCGCTTTGTGTTTGTTCGGCTGCATCGTCCCTCCGATGCAACACACGCGGTTCGGCGAAAGGGACTCCTTAAGCGAGTTTGCAAGGTTTGGGGCGGCAAGCTTCAAATCTCGGCAATCTCAAACGGTCTCAAAAGCACCTCCGCTCAATCGCTTAGGAGCTTGGCTATGGGCGGACTCAAAAGGCTAGGGTGGCCATCCTCGCAGGATCGCACGTTATCCGAACGGAGTCTGTGGGTCGTGTCCCCCGTGATGGTGTAGCTCGGTAGAGCAAAGCCGGCCGCATGCGCGCCCTCCCATGGCGCCGTAGCGGGCGGGCGGCTTTGCGGTGGTCATCGGCAGTTCGCCGGTAGGGTCGGGTTGCTGACACCAACCTGATTCGAGGAACCACCGATGACCGATGAGATGATGAACCTCCGCACGCTCGTGGAGAAGACCCCTGATGCGGATCTGCTGCGCGAGATGATCGGCTTTGCTGCCCAGCGATTGATGGAGCTGGAAGAAGGCCAGACCGGGGCCGCCTACGGCGAGAAGAACCCCGAGCGTCTCGCGCAGCGCAACGGCTACCGCGACCGGACCTGGGAGACCCGCGCCGGCACGGTCGAGCTGCGCATTCCCAAGCTGCGCAAAGGCTCCTACTTCCCCGGCTTTCTGGAGCCGCGCCGGATGGCCGAGAAGGCGCTCACCGCCGTGGTGCAGGAAGCCTATGTGCAGGGCGTCTCGACCCGCTCCGTCGACGATCTGGTGCAGGCGATGGGCATGAGCGGCATCTCCAAGAGCCAGGTCTCGCGGCTGTGCGCGGAGATCGATGACAAGGTGAAGGCGTTCCTCGCTCGCCCGATCGAGGGCGACTGGCCCTACCTGTGGATCGACGTCACCTACGTGAAGGTGCGCCAGCAGGGGCGCATCGTGTCGGTCGCGGTGATCGTCGCGGGCGGCGTCAACAGCGATGGCCGGCGCGAGGTTCTCGGCATGGACATTGGTCCCTCGGAGGCCGAGACATTCTGGACGGCGTTCATGCGCAAGCTCGCCCGCCGCGGCCTGCGCGGCGTCAAGCTGGTCGTTTCCGACGCCCACGAGGGCATCAAGGCGACCGTCGCCAAGGTGCTCAACGCCAGTTGGCAGCGTTGCCGCGTGCACTTCATGCGCAACGCGCTGGCCCATGCCGGTAAAGCGGACGGCGTGTCGTCTCTGCCTTCATCGCCACTGCGTTTGCCCAGGACGATCCGAGACGGCACGCGCGCGATGGCGGAAGGTCGCCGATCAGCTCCGCCCCAAGCTGCCCAAGCTCGCCGGCTTCCTCGACGAGGCCGAGACTGATGTGCTGGCCTACATGACGTTCCCGCCGCAGCACCGCACCAAGCTGCACTCGACCAACCCGATCGAGCGCCTCAACGGCGAGATCAAGCGCCGGACCGAGGTCGTTGGCATCTTCCCCAATGAGGACGCCATCGTCCGCCTCATCGGCGCGATCCTGCTCGAACAGAATGATGAATGGGCCTTTCAGCGCGCCCGTTACATGACGCTGGAAACCATCGCGCCGTTGAGCGATGATCCAACCGTCAGCCTCCCGGCTATCGCCAGCTGACCAGTCCGGCTCTTGCCGGCGAACGCGGTGTCCCACCGCCAGTTACACCACGCTCAGGGACACGATCGAGTCTGTGTCAACGGCAAATCGTTTGATTTTCGTCAGGCAGACACCGCCTGATCACATCTTGTGAGATCTGGCTCTTTGCGCCGGCTGCGGAGGCTATTAGCGCCGTCTGCTCCGAAAAATAATGATTCCCCGATTGTCGCAAAAATACGTTGCGACAACGCATGCTGGTGTCGGTCGGAGGCTTTCAATGTCGGCTGGGATGTTAACCGCTCACCAGACCGCGGAGACAGATGCGTTGAGATGTTCCACGCTGTCCCCCATTTCAGTCCTCGTCAAAGCGAAAACGAGCGTGGCCCGGACCGCTCACGACACATCCGGCCGTCGGGGCGGCGAAATGCGCCGTCAGCAGCTTCGTGGGAGTGTCGATGCAGCGAGCAATCAGATCCCGTATCACCTGGGTCGCGACCACAGCGTCGTCGGCGTGAACCCAATCCGGACGTGCGAGCTGGATGGGGTGGTGCATGGCATCGCCGCTGAAAATTGCATCCTGCGAGTGCGAGCGAAGATAGAGGCCGCAGTGGTGCTTTGTGTGGCCGTGGAGCGGCATATAGCGCACTTCATCTGGCATTTCCTTCTCGAAGGCATAGTCATCTTCCACGAACGTAGCCAAACCGCGATCCACAACGGGCAAGACGCTGTCGGTGAAAGCCAGCTTCCGTGACGGATTAACACTCCCCGTCTCGATCGCGTCGCGCCACCATTCGAATTCGCCCTTGCTGATCAGGTACCTAGCATTTGGGAAGGTAGGGACCCACTCGCCATTAAGCAGCCGCGTGTTCCAGCCGACGTGGTCTGCGTGGAGATGCGAGCACAAGACAAAGTCGACCTGCTCCGGAAGCACGCCTTTGTGCGCGAGGCGATCGAGGAAGGGCGTCTGCAAACGATGCCATGCGGGTTCATACAAGCGATCCTTGTCGTTGCCGCAGCATGTATCGAACAGGATCGTGTGATGTCGCGTGCGTATTAGATACGCATGCATGCTCATTTTCAGGTTTCGAGTTCCCGCCTCCACGTGAAGAGGCCCCAGCCAATGTTCATGTTCGGCGACGCCCTCACGTGTGGCGCCCGCCAACAGACGGTCTGGCGCCCAGACGAAATCGAACTCGGGGATCATATCGACGCGAATGGCGCCGAACATCTGTGTTCTCATGTTTATAGCTCCTTTTGCCAAAGGCCCGGGTCTTCCTGAAATCCGAAGCGCGCCAATTTTCCGCATGGTTCGCGAAAGCATCGGCGCCCACCTAGTTGGCCTGTTGTCCTCGGTCAACCTTGATTGGCGCGTCATGCCGCCGCGGGCGGCTTTTACCTTGATAGCATCGGCTCCTACAATCCCGAGAACGTGCAGCCATATGGCACCGCGCGTTTGAGTGAGATCCAGTCCGAGGTCCCTTGCAGACCTTCCGCCATGCTTTGCGTCTAGCATCCACGTTTGATTTGCGTTCAAGCGAAGTCACTCTCGGAGCGGTTCAGTATGTGGAATCTCGACGGAAGAAGGTGGTGCCGATGTAAGTTCTCGCCGCCATCGCTAGTCCATGCTACTTATAACGAACTCTCCACACGATTTTATGAAGTCGGCTGGGCGTCGAAGCCGAATCTCCGCACCGAAGGATGCATTTTCGCAGAATTTGAGCGAGTTGGTCGGATGAATTGGCCGCGAAGCAGATTATAGCGGTCATTCACTTCGGCGCTACGATTTAAACCTACTTTCGAATTGTGTTGTGCGTATTTTAGGAAGGTCAATCGAGTTTGCAGCGTTAATGAGGCAGGCCCATGGATCCTATTCCAGTTGCGGGCTCATCAGCGCTCGTTGCGAGCGGTGCCGATCGACGCGACAGATTGCTCGATCCGTCTGACGACAGTGTGCTGCAGAAGCACACAGAAAGGATGATCGAGATGATCTGAAATCTGTGTGCACCAGCTGTGGCAGCGATGAGGGTAGGCTCCTCGGGATCGACTTTCAGGAGTAGGTCTCAAATCACTTCAAGCGGCTTCGCGAGTCTACGTCCCGGCATTTTGCGCCGTGGTTCGACAAGTCGATGGAGTAGAAATTATAGAATGGCACGCCGACCAAGAGTGCGTAAATCGCAGCACGAGCGGTGCAATCTTGCAAACTGGTCGACATCAGCTCGGCCAACGCACGAGTTAAGGTGCGCCACATTGCGGCGTCAACGACTCGCATGCGTTGCGCGCTTTCATAGCACGTGGACACGACACCGCATGCATGAAGCGCCGGTCGTTGTTGGTTTCGCTTGTCGCACTGCGGGCAATGAGGCGGCGCACGCCCCGTGCCTTGATCTATCTCGATCAAGCTGCTTGCCACCGCTATGTGTCATTGCTCGCACCGCGTTCGATCCGATAAAGTAGGTCGGCAACTCGCACGTGCGTTCAAGGCTGACCGTTGAGCAATGGGCGTGGGGTAGCCACATCTTCGGGGAGGTTCCACTTCTTGATCACCTTCTGGTAGGTCCCATCGGCCATCAGTGATGCCACCGCTTCCTTGAGGGACTGGCCGAACTCTTGGTCGTCTTTGGCGAAAGCGATCGCCTGGTGATCAACGGGCACAGTGCTTGCGGACATAGTTCCGATAACCATGTAAATGTCACCTTCGATCCCGTTTTGATACGCCAGCGTGGGTCCTCCTTGCACTGCCGCGTCCACTCGTCCCTGGTTGAGAGCGAGCCGGGTGTAGGGCGTGCTTTCGGTGCCCACAAAGTTGATGGCAGGCTTACCTACTTTGACGCAGCGCTCGTCGCTCCAAGCCGCTATCATACGGGGCCAAGCTGTGGTTCGCGAAGCCGCAACACGCTTGCCGCAAAGTGACTCCATATTGGGAAAGCTTGAGGCATCTGTCTTCAACGTGAAGAACACCGAAGGGTCAGTTAACCTTCGCACCCATCTTTGCAGCAACCGCTTCAAAGAGGTCGACGCTAAATCCTATCAGCTTATTGGAAGGATCCTTGTACCCGAACGGCACATAATAGGTGGTTATTGCAGCATTGATGACACTTTTCTTGCCTTGGGCGTTGGCGTCCGCTGCGGCAAGACTTAGCGCGATGCGAGTGCTCTCATCACAATACGAAATCCAACTTTCGAAAACATATCAGAGTCTCCTCTCGTACGTCGTCAACTCAGCACGGCCGAAATGAAGTTTCGGGTGCGGGACTGCGTTGGGCTGCCGAGCACTTGTGCCGGAGATCCGGATTCAATGACCTGTCCTTCGTCCATGAACAGCACCCGGCTCGCCACTTCGCGCGCGAAGCCGAGTTCGTGCGTCACGACGACCATGGTCATTCCACTTCGTGCGAGATCGCGCATGACGGCGAGAACCTCGCCGACCAGTTCCGGATCCAGCGCAGAGGTGGGCTCGTCAAACAACATCAGCAATGGCTTCATCGCCAGTGCACGGGCGATCGCCACACGTTGCTGCTGACCACCCGACAGCTCGATCGGGTATGCGTTGCACTTGTCAGTCATACCGACGCGCGCGAGCAATTCACGGGCTGCGGCCTCGGCTCGCTTACGTTCTTGCTTAAGCACATGGATGGGCCCTTCAGTAACGTTTTCAAGTGCCGTCTTGTGCGGAAACAGGTTGAAGCGCTGAAACACCATACCTGTCGCCAGCCGCTGTCGCGCGATCTCGCGTTCAGAGAGTTCGTACAGCTTGTGCCCAATGCGACGGTAGCCGACCAGCTCGTCGTTTATCCACAACGCACCGTCGCTAATAGCGTCCAGCTGGTTGATGCAGCGCAAAAACGTGCTCTTGCCCGATCCGGACGGTCCAATCACGCACAACACTTCGCCGCGATTGATCTCGAGATCGATGCCCTTGAGCGCCTGGAATGTACCGTAGGACTTGCGCACACCGACGGCCTTAACGATCGGATTCATGACTGTTCCTCGCTTAGCGTGCCTTTACTGGACGCCCCGCGCCGCGGGCGAAATGCTGCTCGATTCGCGCTTGCAGAACGGAGAGCACCGTGACCACGATCAGGTACCAAAATGCCGCAACGATCAGCAGTTCAATGACGCGGTTGTTCGCGAAGTAGATGTTTTCGGCACTGTGCAACATTTCTGAATATTGGATCACGCTCGCGAGCGACGTCCCCTTAACCATGCCGATAGTCTCGTTGCCAATCGGCGGGAGGATCACGCGCATGGCCTGAGGCAAGATGATTCGGCGCAGTGCCAGCAGACGAGGCATGCCGATCGCCTTTGCTGCTTCGTATTGTCCCTGGTCGACCGACAACAAGCCGGCGCGCACCACCTCCGACGTGTAGGCCCCCTGATTGATGCCCAATCCGAGCAGTGCGGCAAAGAACGGCGTTATCACGTCGACGGTGCGCACCTCGAAGACCCCGGAAATACCGAGGTGTGGAAAGATCAGCGCAAGGTTGTACCAAAGCAACAATTGCAGCAGGAGAGGCGTTCCGCGAAAGAACCAGACGTAGCCCGCCGCCACCGAATTGACCACCGGATTGGCCGAAAGCCGCATAATCGCAACTGCTACGCCAATGACGATGCCGAGCAGCATGGCCAACACCGTCATCAGCACCGTATTAACGAGGCCGCCAACGATGACACTCGCCGTGAGGTAACGTCCAACGATCGGCCATTCGATCTGCCCCTGGGCGAACGCCATGATGACCCATGCGGCGAACGCGAGAACCATAGCAGCGCTGATGTAGCGCCCCACATGCTTTCGTCGAACGTGCTCGAATCGAGAGATGTCCTCCATGATGTCGTCGCGCTCGCTCATCGCAGACCTTTCGCCCAGTACGATTGACATACTCTTGTCCCTTATGATGCCCCTGCGGGGCTACCGCGCGAAGAGATTGGAGGCCCACTCGAAAGAAATGCTCATGGCTCCGGGTTCACACCTCGGTCGCGCCGGAACGACGCCCCCTAAGCGGTCATCGCCAGTTTACGAGCCGGCTAGTGAAGGTTGCCATCGCAACAATCAAGCGCGACGTTAAACGTCTCGAATGAACGGAAGCTGCGAATACAAGGAAGGCGGCGATCATGGCCAAGACGTAGCCGATACCCTGGCGGAATATCGATAGCGCCGGCTTCGTCAGGCCCAACCTGACATGCGACGGACTCGTCTCGACGAGCCGCGCGAGAGCGACGGACGGGCTTTGGATATTGCGATCCGCCAGGCACGCCAGCCAAGCTTGCGCCACCCACGGAGGCAGTGACCATCGACGAATCCTGCATCGTTATGTGCAGCATCAAATCGAAGTTGCCGACGTTAAAATCCCAAGTAGCCACGACTTCACACCCGTCCCTGCCTTGGCCCGCTCTTTGTTTTTGGCCTGCTCTTTGCGTTCCCAAGCGAAAATATGAGGCCGCATCGCTGCCTAAAGACCGCGGAAATCGGCGCCGAGTGCACAAATTCTGCAAAATAAGCAGGACCATGTACCGATTTCGCCGTTGAGCATCGCGCATGTGGACGCCCGCCTGCGTGCGACTTAGGCTAGATAAAGTCCGCGTTGGCGCGCAGCTACCTCGCGCGGACTAGACTAATTGGAAACGGCAAGGCAGCAGCTCCTGGTTGCTTCTGGGACATCGTTGCGCTCCAAGCGAGCAAGTGGTGCTGTGATATCGACACACTCAACAAGACGCCCACATCGATGCTCCGTCGTTTCAGATCGAGCGACGACTTCGAGCGCGCAAAGATGACGACCGTCGATTATCTCGGTCTCAGGGCATCTTGTCGAGAAGCAACTCAGGCGAAGCCGGGGGCCGATATGACTGATCCGCTCAATTCCCAGATCTTGACCGCTGACGGCATCACCGCTCCCTTGCGCCATGTCACCTTCCGGCGCGTCTGGCTGGCGAGCTTGTTGTCCAACCTAGGCATTTTAATCCAGTTTGCGGAGTCCGAGTCCTCTGCCAGAGCGTCAAATAACCCTCAGTGTTGGGTCGCTTGCGGATGCATTCCACAATGCGCCACTGGCCATCTGTCCTGCGCAGCGTCCAGCGGTTAATGGCAACATAGTCGATGACCATTTCCGCGCCTCGCCGGCTCACAGTGAAATTATAGCCCTCCGCGATCGCGTTGTCGCCATCGATTTGGGTACGCAGGTTGTTGCCCATGAAGTGGAGGGCGGGGCCATCGACTTGCTCTAGGGCCTTCCATTCGCGCATCGACGCGCGCAGTGCGTCACGCCCTTCGCAGCGCACGACCGACTCGGGCCTGAAGTCATCGGCTGGGTAACTTTTGTTGAGCACGCCGTCCTTGGTGAAAAGATCGACAAACGCCTCGATGCGGCCGACGTCGATGTTAAAGCCATAGCGCGCAAGCAGCTCGCGTATCGCTTTGTCATCCTCGATCCGCTGAACACGCTCTTCGAGCGTCATGCCGGTAGTACTAGCTTGATCATCCATCGGGTTGATGCCTCCTCTAGTCTGACTGAGTCACAAAACCGCCGGCCAGAATCAATGATGGTTGCAGCATGGACCATTAGCCAATGAGGCCGACATGAGCGGGCGTGGCACGAAGACGAGCGAGAAGCGATTTGAGGCGTATTTGGAAGGGCTTGCCAGTGTCATCGGTCATGCTGATCGGAAGGCGCCGCTGCGCGACTATTGCGTCGGCCTGATGGCCTGTGGCGGTCGCAAGAGCGTGGAGCCGATGGCGGCGGTGACGGCTCCGGAGCGGACGGCGGCCCAGCATCAATCGCTGCTGCATTTCGTCGGCAGCGGCGCCTGGTCGGATGAGAAGGTGCTGGGCAAGGTACGCGAGATGGTCCTGCCGGCGATTGAACGCCAGGGCCCCATCGAAGCCTGGATCATCGATGACACCGGATTTCCCAAGCAGGGGCGACATTCGGTTGGAGTTGCACGGCAATATTGCGGGCAGCTCGGCAAGCAGGATAATTGCCAGGTGGCGGTGTCGCTGTCGATTGCCAACCACCACGCCAGCCTGCCTGTCGCTTACCGCCTTTATCTTCCGAAGGAATGGACTGAGGACCGCGATCGGCGGCGCAAGGTGGGCATTCCTGCCGAAGTCGGCTTCCAGACCAAGCCGGAGATCGCGCTGGAGCAGTTGCGGCGGGCCTGTGCGAGCGGCCTTCCGCGCGGTGTCGTGCTGATGGACGCTGGCTATGGCAACAACAGCGACCTGCGCACCGAGATCACGGCGCTGGGATTGACCTATGTGGCGGGTCTTCTGTCGAGCACGACGGTATGGGCTCCCGGCACCGATCCCTTGCCGCCGAAGCCATGGTCGGGCCGCGGCCGTCCACCGAAACTGATGCGCCGCAACCGTCAGCATCAGCCAGCCGCCGTCAAGGCGCTCGCGATCGGCCTGCCGGCCAAAGCTTGGCGCACCATCACGTGGCGGCAAGGAACGAACGAAAAGCTGACCTCGCGCTTTGCCCGCGTGCGGGTTCGTGCCGCGCATCGTGATTATTGGCAAACCACCCGGCGAGCGCAGGAATGGTTGCTGATCGAATGGCCGAAAGGCGAGGACCAGCCTACCAAATACTGGCTCTCGACATTGCCGGAAGATGTGGCATTCCGGACGCTCGTTGAGACGGCTAAAATGCGCTGGCGCATCGAACGCGACTATCAGGACCTCAAGCAGGAGGTCGGGCTCGGCCACTTCGAGGGACGCGGCTGGCGCGGCTTTCATCATCACGCAACGATGTGCATTGCGGCCTACGGATTCCTGATCTCCGAGCGGGAGACGATTCCCCCCTCAGGCGCTCGGCGCGCCCGGCCGATCCCGCTCGATCGCGTTCCCGCAGATTACAGACCCCGCGGATCTGCCACTGCGGACCCAACGTCACATTCCAAATTCGATCGCGACGATGCGACGGCGGCTCGAACATGGGCTCGTCCGAATGCTGTCGAGATGTCCTTGTTGTGCGATCAAGTTCGACCACTACACAGATCATCGTTTGTGACGCAGTAAGACTAGCAGGCTGTTGAAAAAAGGCGGTCGCCGCCGACCGAGGATCATGATTCATTGGCTCCGACGAGATTCGGAGATGGTGCGTGCGCGGCGGCGACAATCGAACGGGCGAGCTGTTCAGCTACGTCGACCTGGAAGCAAGGGTGCGGCGTGATCATCCGCTGCGAGGGATCCGGACGATCGTGAACGAGGCGCTGGCGGCGCTGGAGCACGAGTTCGCCGCCCTTTATTCGCCGATTGGACGGCCGTCGATCCCGCCGGAGAAGCTGCTGCGGGCGATGCTGTTGCAGGCGTTTTATTCGATCCGCTCGGAGCGACTTCTGATGGAGCGGTTGGAATATGATTTGCTGTTCCGCTGGTTCGTCGGAATCGGAGTCGACGATGCAGCCTGGGACCATTCGGTATTCTCGAAGAACCGCGACCGGCTGCTGGAAGGCGACATCGCGGCGAAGTTCCTGGCGGCGGTGCTGGCGCAGCCCAGGGTGAAGAAGCTTCTGTCGAGCGATCACTTCTCGGTCGACGGCACGCTGATCGAGGCCTGGGCCTCGATGAAGAGCGTCAAACCGAAGGATAGCTCCGGCGAGCCGCCGGCCCAAGGCGGCGGGCGCAATGCTGAAGCGAACTTCCATGGCCAGAAGCGCTCCAACGACACCCATGCTTCGACCACCGATCCGGAGGCCAGGCTCTACCGCAAGGGGAAAGGCAAGGAGACGAAGCTGTGCTTCATCGGGCACGGGCTGATGGAGAACCGCCACGGCTTGCTGGTCGACGCCTGCCTGACGCAGGCCGGTGGGCATGCCGAACGGGTGGCCGCGCTGCACATGATCGAGCCTCGTGCCGATCGACCGACAGCGATCACGCTTGGTGCCGACAAAGCCTACGATGCAGAAGACTTCGTCAACGAGCTGCGCTCGATGAACGTGACGCCGCATGTTGCGCAGAACACCGGCGGCCGTAGCTCTGCGATCGACGGGCGTACGACCGGCACGGCGGTTATGCTGTCAGCCAGCGCATCCGCAAGCGGATTGAGGAGGCATTCGGCTGGATCAAGACGGTCGCCGGGCAAGAGAAGACCAGATTCCGTGGCCGTGATCGGGTCGGATGGGCCTTTACCTTCGCTGCGGCCGCCTACAATCTGGTGCGGCTGCCCAAGCTGATCGCGGAGACCGGTTGATGGCCAAGGTGCCCGGCTTTGCCAAGGCCTTTGCCGGCCGCTGGCGCATCGTCGAAATGGACAACTGGGACAGCGACTTCCTCGATCTTGTCGGAGAGGCGCATCTCACCTTCCGTGGCAAGTCCGATGGCGAAATAGCGTTTGGGGCTCTCAAGGGCTTCCTGGATGCTCGCTACGGCACCCGCGACGGATCGGCCTGCGCCGAGTTCTCATGGGAGGGGCACGACGAGAATGATCCGTCCTGTGGTCGCGGATGGGCCATGATCGGCACTGCGGGCAGGCTCGTTGGCCACTTCTACATCCACAATGGCGACGATTCAGCCTTCGTTTGCGAACGCGGCTGAGTTCTTCAACGGCCTGCTAGAACTGGATTTTGTTTGCGCAAGTACGATGAACCATCACATTGATCTAATCGTTTCGAAAACAAGTAATGTCATTTCCTTTACCGCAATCCCGGCGGCCCGCGATGTCAATGAAATTGACCCCATAAATCGCGTCCGGCTGGTTGCATATCGTCTGCACCCTAAGCTGTTGCAGCGCGGCGGTCATGTCCAGTAGGATCCCTGCTTTGACATCGTTTTGTCTGCAGATGTCCCAAAGGGCTCGAAGGGTCTTCACGTCGGTCGAGTTGCGCGTAGATGATCTTCTCGATCTTCCCACTGAGCATCATCCCCTTGAGTTTTTATGCACCCGCGAATTTCCGTCACGGACGGATTGCCTGTCCAATGAAATCCCGCTTGTCTTTTAATTCATGATCCGCATAAATGCTGCGGGCTCCCCCCACGGCCAATGATGGCGATGCAGCACTCACGAACCTATCTGTGCAAGCGGCCAATCTCCGCGCTAACTCCGGGTCTTCGAGGCCGTGGCGCGGCACCTCAACTTCAGCGCTGCCGCCCAGGAAATGGTCCTCACGTAATCGACCCTGCGCTGGCGCACTGCCGCGCATCGACTACGATGGTGCGGCAGATTCGCCAGAGTGTCGGCCGCCGCGTGGTGTCGCTCGCCGCCCCGAATATGGTCGCGTCCATGTGGCTGATCCCGCGGCTGGACGAGTTCTGGCGCGCACCCCGACATGGACATCCGGATCGATACACCGCGGCCCCGATATAAGAGACGCGGGAGGGTCGTCCGTGCCGCGGCTCACGAATGTGCGCGTGCTCGTCGACATCTAAGATCTGGTCGAGTAAGCTAGGTTGCCCAATTCATTCCCTGAAGGCGACCCGCTAGGCTGAAAACGCGACTTCTCTCTTGTAGATGAGGCTGTTTTTCAGCTCACGTCCTCAAATCGCATCGGGTGGCTGGTACGCTGGACGGGATGAAGATTGAAACGGGCCCCATGGTTCAGGTGACTGTGACATCAAATGTATTTCAAACCCACTTGCGTCGCTCTATCTGTGTCGTTGGCGTAACTGCAAGAAGTGCGACTAGGTAGCACGCTCACTGTTCACCAAGGAAGTCGTCTCGTATATTCTGATCTTGCCCGAACTTTTATCCAGTCTTGGCTTCGCGCCGGCTGGTGGATTTGCCCGATGGGGCGGTGGAAGCGGCGGGAGCTGGTGCTGCAATTCGCCACGGGATGTGGCCGCGTTGCGCTATGCCGATGGCTCGGTGCCGGCCGTACGCCACGCCATCGTCGATCTCATTCCTCGACCGCCATCCCAGCGAGGCCCATAATGCAGAAGACGAATCCGTGAAAAGCCGCGGCACGAATAAATTCACTATAGAAGGTAATAGGGATCTATCGCTGACAATTAGCAAAGCTACGGCGGAAGACGCCATTGCGGTAACAATGAACATAGGAGGTGCGGCTATAAGCAAGCAGCCGACTTCTACAACTCTTCTGTCTCTACTCTTCGGACTAACGGCCGGCATTAGGTAACGTCTGGTATGAATAGACCTGAGATTGCGCTGATTTTGCAGAATTTTTGCGATCTGCGGCCGATTTTTGTGGTCTATAGGCGTTGGATTAGTTCTAACGTTTACCAACGGGAAACGACGAAGAGCGAGAAAAGCTGGGAGGAGGCCGTTTATGGAAGAAGGTGCGCTGTCCCTTCGCAGGTGCTTTCAGCGGCGCAACGAGAATTTAACTTTGAGAAGGGTGTCTTGATCTTCTGGGCATCATTCCGCGCAACTTCGAGCAACTGAACGCTGTGCTCGGCGAGATGGGCCCACAATTACACTCACTCTCGCTAACTCGTCTAAGCGCTCAGTCGATTAACGCCGTGGGTAACCTATATCGCTTCAAAGTTAATCGGCCGCCCCGAAAGTGAAAGACATCTTGGTCCCCGCACCGGCCGGGCTCTGCAGGTCGCCCTGCCACGGATCCATCTCTTACCAGTTGCAAACGTGCAGCGCTTGCGGACGAAGAGATCCCGAGGATCAAGCACAGGACGGACTGGCTGGAAGCTGACCGAAATCGTTTTGATTAGGGCCGCTGACGTAATGCGCGGCGCGAACGAAATCGGAGCCTTTGATGCAGGCGCTGATAATCTGCCGAACTGCTATCAAAGCCGAGCTCTCGATCAAGGCAGGAGCTAGACAGCTTCCGGGGCAGGATGCGGGGCGGCTTAGAATGAGTAACAAGGAAGATAGGTTCTGTGGCGAGCCGCAGGCCAACACGATAGACGGAATTGAAGGCTCGGGGAAAATGAACAGGGTGACGCGCGCACATGCGGGCACAAATCCGCCTACTACGTTTGGGCCACTTAGGAACCTCACCTTTCGTTTGATTTGGCTTGCCAGGCTCGTTTCGAGTGTCGGCGCGCTGATGCAGACTGTTGCCATTGGCTGGCTGATGGCTACGAGCTCGACTTCGGATCTGATGGTTGCGCTGGTTCAGGCTTCATCAACGCTGCCGGTATTCATTTTGTCGATCTTCGCCGGGGCCATCGCCGACAATTTCAACCGTCGTAGAGTCATGCTCGCCACTCAGTGCCTAATGGCGGCAGCCTCTGCGATGTTGACCGCCCTTGTAGCGCGGGGCTTTGCCGATCCGTGGATCATCCTCGGCTTCAGCTTTTTGATCGGGTGCGGCGCCGCTTTCAACGGTCCCGCCTGGCAGGCGTCAGTCGGCGATATTGTAGAAAGACGTGACCTCGCAGCTGCCGTCACGCTTTCCTCTGTCGGATGGAACACTGTCCGGAGCGTGGGTCCGGCGCTCGGTGGCGTCATTGTGGCTTCGTTTGGACCTCTGGCTGCTCTTACCCTGAACACGCTGAGCTATCTAGCACCGCTCGGCGCCATATGGCGGTGCAAGTGGAAGGTTCGCTGTTCACCTCTCCCTCGCGAGCCGATGACCACCGCGATCTATGACGGGGTGCGCTTCACCGCGATGTCTTTCGAAATCAAGGCAGCGATCGTGCGGGGAACTCTCTTTGGTCTAGGAAGCAGCTCCATACTTGCGCTGCTCCCCCTGGTTGTTCGCGATCAGTTGACGCGAGGCCCGACCGCATATGGCATTCTGATGGCTGGTTTCGGGGCCGGCGCCTTTTTGGCCGGGGTCTCTAACAGGCTCTTCAGAGAACTCCTGTCTCAAGAACACCTGATAATTCTCGCATGCGTCGCCTGCGCGGCGTGCTCCATATCTCTGGCTCTGACCTCGGCGCTAGTAGTAGCGGCAACCGCACTCGCCCTGGGCGGCGCGGGATGGGTTATCGCCTGGTCAGGGCTCAGCGTGAGTGTGCAAATGGCGAGCCCCCGGTGGATCGTAGGTCGCACCCTCTCAATTAATCTTGCTTTAACGTACGGCGGTATCGCAGCCGGCAGTTGGATTTGGGGCGCAGTGGCCCAGGAGTATTCTCTGACTTTGGCGCTGGAGGCATCCGCTGGAGCTCTGTTGCTGGCGGCTGCGGCAGGGCTTCTGTTGCCTGTCCGCGAGTGTGGAGAATCAGATCTCGATCCTTTGGGGGAATTCGATGCGCCGGCCGTCGCCCTCGATTTGAATCCGAGAAGCGGTCCTATCGTCGTCAAGATTGAATATTTGATAGCGGAGATAAATGTCGAGACTTTCTTGAGCCTTATGCGCGAACGCCGTCGCGTCCAGAGCCGCGTCGGCGCTCGGCACTGGACCCTCCTGCGTAACCTTCAAGAGCCTTCCCAATGGACGGAGACATTCCGAACGCCAACCTGGACGGACTTCCTTCGCTTAAACCATCGCCTCACGACAGCAGATAAGGAACTGGACGAACATATCGTCGAATTACACGCTGGAAAGCGTCCACCTCAAATGAAGCTTTGGATCGAACGACCGACAGACCCGGCTCGCAAGCCTGATCTGACGCCCTTTATCCCCCAACCTTGACCTCCTCACAAGCGCATCGACTTCACCTCGCAGGTTTCGCGGTGGCGAGGCCTGGCTTATTGTATTCGCTCATCGCGTTGCCATTCTTCTATGGCCATTTCCGATGCCAGAACATCGGGGGTCGAGCGGAACGACTCGGTTCGGGCGGGAGAAGCGTAAGCGGCAAGCTGAGGCCGTCAGGCTGCGTGGTTCCATGGCATAAGCGCGTCGATTTGGCTGCTCGGCCAGCCGTTGGCGATACGCTGAAGTGTTAAGGCGAGCCAGGCGAACGGATCGACGTTGTTCATTTTCGCCGTCTGCAGCAGCGTTGCGATGGTCGCCCAGGTTCGTCCGCCGCCGTCGCTGCCAGCGAAGAGGCTATTCTTTCTCGTGATTGTTAGTGGCCTGATGGCGCGTTCGACGACGTTGGAGTCGAGCTCGATGCGACCATCGGTCAGGAAGCGTTCGAAGATGGCACGGCGCGAGACGGCATAGCGGATCGCCTCGGCCAGTTTTGATTTGCCGGAGATCCGCCGCAAGGTCTGCTGCCAGAGATCGAAGAGATCTGCGACGATCGCCGCGGAGGTTTGCTGGCGCGCGGCAACGCGAGCGTCGGGGCTTTGACCGCGCACGGTCTTCTCGACCTGCCAGAGCCTTGCCATCCGCTCGACCGTCGCCGTTGCCACTTCCGAGCTCCCTGCAACATGCAGCTCGTAGAACTTGCGTCTGCAGTGTGACCAGCAGCCAGCCAATGTGATGCCATCATTGCCGCGATCGGATCGCGCGAGCTTGTTATAGGCGGCATAGCCATCCACTTGCAGGATGCCGCGATAACCATTGAGATGGCGGACCGCGCATTCGCCGGAGCGGCTGTCTTCGAAGCGATAAGCCACCATCGGGGGACCGCTGCGGCCAAAGGTTCGGTCATCCCGGGCATAGGCCCATAAGTAGGCCGTCTTTGTCGATCCGGAGCCCGGAGCGAGCGTCGGCAAGGTGGTTTCGTCGGCAAAGACCCGTTCGGCCTTCTTGACCTCGCTGAAGATGTAGTCGGCCACGATCTCGAGCTCGAAGCCGAGCTTGCCCATCCATTGCGCCATCAGCTGGCGGTCGAGCTCGACATGATCGCGGGCGTAGATAGCCTCCTGCCGGTAGAGCGGCAGGCCATCGGCATATTTGGCGACGGCTATCTGGGCCAGAAGCGCTTCCGTCGGAATGCCTCCTTCAATGATATGGGCCGGGGCCGGCGCCTGGATGACGCCGTCCGCGTTCTTGAAGGCATACCTGGGACGGCGCGTGACGATCACCCGGAACTTCGCCGGCACCACATCCAGGCGCTCCGACACGTCCTCGCCGATCAGCACCTTCTGCTTGCCGGCATGCTCAGCCAGCTCTTCCGGCTCAATGACGGTTTCGATCCGTTCCAGATGGGGCGCAAAGCCCTTGCGCCGACGCGGTGCACGCTTGCCATCCGCCTGCGCACGGCCCTTGCTGACCTGGGCCTTGATCGCGGCGATGCCGGTCTCGATCTCCTCGAAGACGAGGGCCTGCTGTTCATCGTCGCCGTTCGCCGAGCCGAGCTTCTCCGATCGTCGGCCGAACCGGGCGCGGTCGAAGGCC
Organism: Bradyrhizobium sp. USDA 4510; assembly: GCF_054059095.1. NCBI lineage: Bacteria > Pseudomonadati > Pseudomonadota > Alphaproteobacteria > Hyphomicrobiales > Nitrobacteraceae > Bradyrhizobium > Bradyrhizobium sp. USDA 4510. The sequence continues at coordinate 879,146 of NZ_JBSSBT010000001.1, forward strand.
TTCAGGATTTGCGTCAGCCGCTCGATGCGCGCATCGGCATCGGCGTTGCGGGCCTTGAGATCGGCGACTTCGCTCTCCAGAGCATCGGCGCGGGCCGCTTTCTCGGCCATGGCAAGCACCATGGCTTTCAGCGTCTCTACGTCATTCGGGAGGCTGAGATCGGGCGGCGTCATTGACCCGACCAGAGCACATTTTGCCCCGTTTCTCTTGCCCTTTCAGGCCGCTGATTCACTTCGCCGCAGTGCTTTTACCCAACAATCTCCGGCGGCTTGACCGCCGCGGTCCGGACCCGCTTCCAGTCCATCCCATCCACCAGTGCCATCAACTGCGCAGCATTCAGCTGCACCCGATGATGCCCGATCCGCGGCCAGCAGAACCTCGCCTTCTCAAGCCGTTTTAAATAGAGGCACACGCCGGAGCCATCCCACCATACGATCTTTATTCGGTCGGCTCTTTTGGCGCGGAACACATAAAGCGCACCGTCGAACGGATCTGAGCCGGCATCGCGCACCAGCGCAACAAGGCCATCGATACCCTTGCGGAAGTCGACTGGATGGCTCGCCAGGAACACCTTCACGCCGGAGGGGATCATGCCGAACGGACCGCCCGGATCACCCGCTGCAACTGCGCCTCGTCGACGTCCACGCCGGCGCGCACGATCACCTCGCCAATGGCAATCTCGATCACCGCGCCTGCCACAGGCGCCACCACACCCTCGCAACTCGAGTGCCGTGAGCGATAACGCCGCCGCTCGGCCCGAGCGTCACGGCGCCAGGCGAACAGCTGCGACGGGTGAATGCCGATCCGGCGGGCGATCGCCGAGACGCTCGCGCCAGGCTCCAGCGCCTCCATCACGACTTGGGCCTTAAACTCGTCCGACCAGCGTCGGCGAAGCTGCCGCGGCGCTCCCTCAAGACGGTCGGCGACCGCTTCGATCATATGGAAGGTTCTAGTTCCAGAACTAGGCGCAGACATAGAAGCTCACATCGGCTCACAAACTTAGCAGCCGATAGCCGATCGTTCACCCCCTCCGCCAGACGGGGTCTCCTTGCCGCTTACGGAGAAGCAGCCGAGCCGTGCAGAGCTGGTCCGCTTTCTGGTTTTGCCGAGGCCCGGCCCAAGGGTACTGCATAATTGCGTAACCAGATGCAAGCGCGCGAGGTAAAGCGTACGCATCCGACGGGGGCCGTCTTGCGTGACGGGTGGTAATTCGCGAAGCGTGAGACCTTAAGTCTAGCTTTAAGGTCATCAGGCGATGCGGGTCGAGGTTTTGGGCGGGCTGGAGCGGCGGCGGCGCTGGTCGCAGGACGACAAGGCACGGATTGTCGAGGAGACGTTGGCGCCGGGCGCGAAGGTGACTGAGGTTGCGCGTCGCAACGGAGTAGCGGCCAGCCTGGTGTTTACCTGGCGTCGACAAGCACGGACATCGGAACAAGTTGTACCATCTTTTACGCCGGTGCAGATCGCCGCCGTAGCGGCATCGGCTGAGGAGACTCCGAGGCTTTTGCCTACGGTTGATGGCCGAGTTCGCTCCGTGGCAGCCGCGCGTACTGGATTGATAGAGATCGATCTCGGCAACCGACGGTGCATCCGGGTGGATGCGCACGTCGATCCGGAGGCGCTGGCGCGGGTCCTCGATGTGCTTGGACGCCGATGATCGCGATACCGGGGAATGTGCGAGTGTGGCTCGCGACGGGCTACACGGATATGCGCAGAGGCTTTCCGTCGCTGGCACTCCAAGTGCAGGAGGTGCTGCACAAAGACCCGCTCAGCGGTCATCTGTTCGTCTTCCGCGGTCGCCGCAGCGATCTTGTGAAGGTGATCTGGCACGATGGCCAGGGAGCCTGCTTGTTCACGAAAAGACTCGAGAGAGGAAAGTTCATCTGGCCATCGGTTGCCGGTGAATCGGTAACGATCTCGCCGGCGCAGTTGAGCTATCTGCTGTCCGGGATCGATTGGCGTAACCGTGTGTCCAGCAAAGGCTGGCGTGTCCAGTGGGAGGCAATCCCACCGGGGTAAAAGTCAGAGCCCTGTAGTTTGGATAGCAGAGAGGAGGGAAACCGAATTTTTGAAGCCTATCGACAAGGTCTCCGGAAAGGGAGATCACGAGTCATCGGGCCGTATCGAGAGAGAACGCGTTGTGGCCTCGAAAAAGTCAGCAACCCGAAGGCCGAGCCCGCGGTTTCAAGGCGAAGGCAGCATAGACAGCCGAAATCTGACCGATGCGGCTGTTCACTTCGGCGGGGTGGAAGCGACAGCACGATGACAAGGACATGCTGAGCAACTGGAGAAGCCCTCCTCGTCCCCGGCGAGAAATTGTCGGAGCAAGGTAGGCTGTATAACCGGCGACACCGGGAAAGCGGCCGAAGACGAGAGGGTGGCGGCCGGGTCCGCAGTAGCTGTGAAGCGGAGTAACCCCCGTGGAGCGAAGGGGCCCTGCCATTTGTGACGTCTCTAACGTAAGGAAGGCAAGGACGAGATGACAAAGGCGTCCATTGATTTGCAGGACCTGAGGAGGAGACTATACGTCAAGGCGAAGGCTGAACCGTCCTGGCGTTTCTGGGGTCTATACGTTCACGTCTGCAAAGTGGAAACGCTACGCGCGGCGTATGAGATGGCCAAAGAAAACGACGGCGCTCCGGGAATAGACGGGGTGACCTTCGAGGCCATTGAAGCGCTAGGCGTAGACGCTCTGCTTGAGCAGTTGCGGGACGAACTGACCGGGCATACCTATCGGCCACTTCCGGCACGGAAACAGGAAATACCGAAGGATGGGAATAAAGTTCGCATCCTCTCGATTCCGGCGGTCCGTGATCGGGTGGTTCAAGGTGCGCTCAAGCTCATACTCGAACCTGTCTTCGAGGCGGATTTCCAACCGGGATCGTTTGGGTATCAGCCTAAGCGGACAGCGCATGATGCGATCAAGCGAGTGACAGATGCAATAGCTCAAAGGAAGACGCGCGTTCTCGATTTTGATTTGCGAGCCTATTTCGACAACGTCCGGCATGACCGGCTATTGGCGAAGGTGGCGCAGCGGATCAACGACGCGGACGTCATGCATCTCCTAAAAGTTATGCTGAAAGCCGCTGGCAAGAAGGGAGTTCCGCAAGGCGGTGTGCTTTCGCCCTTGCTCAGTAATCTTTACCTCAACGAGGTTGACAAGATGCTGGAGCGAGCGCGAGAAGTCACACGGAGCGGCAAGTACATCAATGTCGAATACGCGCGTTTCGCGGACGATCTGGTGGTCTTGATCGACGCCCACAAACGTCATGACTGGCTGATTGGTGCTGTGACCAAGCGACTTCGAGAGGAGTTCGACAAGCTGCAGGTTGAAATCAATGATGAGAAGAGCCGCATAGTCGATCTAGGGCGAGGCAAGAGCTTCGGCTTTCTGGGTTTTGACTTTCGCTACATCCGCAGCTTGCGGGGAGCGATGCGGCCGCACTACACGCCCAAGCTGAAGAAGCGAACGGCGTTACTGCGGGATCTGAAGGAAGTATTTCGTCGGCACCGATCGCAACCGATTGGCAGGGTCATCAACCTGATCAATCCGAAGCTCCGGGGCTGGGTGAACTACTTTTCGGCTGGACACTCTGGCAGGTGTTTCAGCTACATCAGAGATTGGGTGGAGAAAAAGGTCAGGCGCCATCTGGCGCGGGCACGGCAACGAAAGGGCTTCGGCTGGGAGCAGTGGAGTAAATCATGGCTGTACGATACCCTGAAGCTGTTCAACGACTACCGGGTAAAACACGGCTGACGAAAGCTGCCCAGCGTGATAGGTCCCATAAACCTTGATGCGAAGCGAATGGGGGCGCGTAGTGCGGGAAATCCGCATGCTGCGTGCGATGAGGCGGGGGCTGGAAACGTACACATCCAAGGCTCTTGGATGTGCGGCGCGCCAGTCCTCGACCCTACCTCAAGAAACCCATCGGCCGACGCGGATCGGATAGCCGCTTTTACGGTTTGAATCTGCTGCTTGATCTGATTCAATAGCTTCATGATATCGAAGCCGGACGATCTTCCATCGGACCTTGCGAGTGCCCTGGCGGCGCCGCAGGCCGAGCGTGAGGCGCGGCTGCGAGCCGAGGCGGTGGCTGCCAGTGTGCGGGCGGAGCTGTCGGACAACGAGGCGCTGATCGCGCATCTTGAGCTGCGGATCGAGAAGCTCAAACGCGAACTGTACGGGCAGCGCTCCGAGCGCACGGCGCGGCTGCTCGAGCAGCTGGAACTGGAGCTCGAAGACCTCGTCGCCACGGCGAGCGAGGATGAGCTTGCGGCGCAGGCCGCAGCGGCGAAGACGCAGAGCGTCCGCCCCTTCACGCGCAAGCGGCCGGTGCGCAAGCCCTGGCCGGACGACATCGAACACGAGCGCGTCGTCATTGACGCTCCGACGAGCTGCGCCTGCTGTGGTGGATCGCGGCTGGCGAAGATCGGCGAGGATGTGACCAAGACGCTGGAGGAGATTCCGCGTCGATTCAAGGTCATCGAGACAGTGCGCGAGATTCACCTGCCGCGATTGCGAGAAGATCAGCCAGCCGCCTGCGCCGTTCCATGCCACGCCGCGCGGCTTCATTGGCCCACAATTGCTGGCGACGATCCTGTTCGACAAGTTCGGCATGCATATCCCGCTCAACCGCCAGAGTGCGCGCTTCAAGGCCGAGGGGATCGACCTGTCTTTGTCGACGCTGGCGGACCAGGTCGGCCACGGCACCTTCGCCGTTATGCCGCTCTTCCAATTGATCGAACGTCATGTGCTGGCTGCCGAACGTCTTCATGGCGATGACACCACCATCCGTATCCTGGCGAAGGGCAAGTGCACGACCGGGCGGATCTGGACTTATGTGCGGGATGACCGGCCCTTCGCCGGGCCTGCGCCGCCGGCGGCGGTCTATTACGCCTCAAGCGACCGACGAGGCGAGCATCCCCAGAAGCATCTGGCCGCCTTCGCCGGTATCCTGCAAGCCGATTGCTACAACGGCTTCGAGCCGCTGTTCGACCCGCAGAAGAAGGTGCTGCCGATCACGCCGGCGTTTTGCTTTGCCCATGCGCGGCGGGGCTTCTTCGAGCTGGCTGACATCGAGAAAAATGCTCGGGAAGGCAAGAAGGGCAAACCGGTCTCTCCGATCGCGCTGGAGGCGGTCAAGCGCCTCGATGCGTTGTTCGAGATCGAGCGCGCCATCAACGGCCGCAGCGCCGACGAGCGGCGCGCCGTGCGCCAGGAAAACAGCAAGCCGCTTCTCGAGGACATGCACGCCTGGTTGCTGCGTGAGCGCGAAACTCTGTCGCGCTCCTCCGAGGTCCTGAAGCCTATGAATTACATGCTCTGGCGCTGGGACGACTTCGGCCGCTTCCTCGACGATGGCAGGATCTGCTTGACCAACAATTGCGCTGAGCGCGCATTGAGAGGCATCGCCTTGGGAAGGCGCAGCTGGACCTTCGCTGGTAGCCAGCGTGGCGCCGACCGTGCCGCCATCATGCTGACGATGATCACGACTTGTCGCCTCAACGACGTCGATCCCAAGGCCTGGCTCGCCGACGTCCTCGCCCGGATCGCCGATCTTCCCGCGTCGCGCCTGCACGAACTGCTGCCCTGCGAATGGAAGCTCCTGCGCCAGGCCGATAAGCCTGCCGGTCAGCAGGCCGCCTGACCTTCACGCAACGCCATCATAGAGCCCGCCGCGCCCGCGCGCATGCGTCAATCAGGCGGTCTTCGTCGTATGCGTAGTGCGCCAGTGAAACTGGCGAAGGATAGTCGATGAAAGTTCGATACAGGAAAGGAGTAGCGACCCACCCTGACCCCGAGTCATGCGGAGGCGTCCGTGAGGGCGACTTCGAAGCGTTGACAGGGGAAACCGCAGGCCAGCCATTGAGCCGCGAAATCGAAAGTCTGGAGCGCCGACGCAGTTATGCAATGCGGAAGGCAACACGTTGGACGGCGTTTATCGCAAGCCACCCAACGGCTCCACGCGGTCGGAGACCCTGAGCATGCGGGGAAATCCTTCGCACAGGAACTGGGAGATCTCGTCGTCGCCCGAGGGGGAACAACCTTCGGGCAGGCTGGGGAAGGCTGAATGCCGTAAGCCCAGCACCACCGTCGACGAGAAGTCGGATGTCTGCACAGTACCAATGAACGATCTGAACAAGAGCGACGGGTCCACACCGATGCTCGCGGAAGGTCCGGAGGGAAGGCGGGCAGCCAAGGGCAATAGCAAACATCCTCCCGTGCCCCGGACACAGAGCCGGACCAGCGCGTCGACGAGGCTGGATGTTATACGTGAACTGGCAAGACGGAATAGGAAGACACGGTTCACAGCGCTGATGCACCATGTGACGCGCGAACTGCTAACGGAAAGCTTCAGGCGACTGAAGCATTCCGCTGCATCCGGCGTCGACGGAGTGACATGGCGTGACTACGAGGAAGGACTCGACGAGCGAATCGAAGTGCTTTGGGACGCGGTCCAGTCAGGTCGCTATCGGGCACTCCCGTCTCGCCGAGTGTATATCCCCAAGATAAATGGCAAACTGAGAGCGCTCGGAATCGCAGCGTTGGAAGATAAAATCGTCCAGCACGCGGTGGTGGATTTTCTCGGCTTTTCCTATGGATTCCGGGAGGGGCGGAACCAGCACCAAGCGCTGGACGCACTGTGGATCGGCGTTCATCAGAAAAGAGTGAACTGGGTGCTCGACGCTGACATCCGTTCGTTCTTCGATACGATCGATCACGAGTGGATGATGCAGTTCCTCGAGCACAGGATCGCAGACCGCCGGCTCTTACGACTGATACGCAAGTGGTTAACCGCTGGCGTTGTCGAAGGTGGATTGAAGTCCGTAGCGCGAGTAGGTACTCCGCAAGGAGCAGTGATCTCACCGCTTCTTGCTAATATTTACTTGCACTACGTCTTCGACCTCTGGACTCATCAGCGGCGAAGTAAGTCGGCAAAAGGGGATGTCATCGTCGTCCGCTATGCGGACGACAGTGTCATGGGCTTCGAAACAAAGTCCGAGGCCCTGCACTTTCTCGACGCACTGCGTGAGCGGATGGCGAAGTTCGGTCTGTCGCTGAATGAGGAGAATACGCGGGTATTGGAATTTGGACGGTACGCGGCCGAGCGCCGCGCACGCCGGGGGCAACGCCGCCCGGAAACGTTCGACTTCCTCGGGTTCACGCACATCTGCACGGTGACCCGGATAAACCCGCACTTCACAATCCGGCGCGTGACCATCGCCTCTCGCTTGCGGGCGACGCTGAGTGCGATACGACAGGACCTGATGAAACGTCGTCATGCGCCTATCGGTGAGACCGGCGTTTGGCTCCGTCGCGTGATGCAGGGATACCTGAACTACCACGCGATCCCGGGGAACCTGAAGCGGCTCGGCATGTTCCGCGCCGAGGTCTGCCGGGCCTGGCTGCGCTCGCTTCGTCGACGCAGCCAGCGCTCTCGCATGACCTGGGAAAGGTTCCGACGATTCATTGGGCGATACATCCCGAAAGTCCGCGCATGTCATCCGCATCCCAACCCAAGGTATACGTCATGACCCAAGGCAGGAGCCGTATGCGGTAGTTCCGCACGTACGGATCTGGGCGGGTTGCGCCTTGCAAGCGCGTTGAAGTCTGCCGTCTGAGATGACGGCCGCGGCAAAGCCTAGCGAGCAGCCGCGAACCGAGTCTTGCGTGGCGTCCGGTAACGGCCGTTGCGAAGCGTAGACAGGGAGGTTGTAGGCCGGAATGAAGTGAACGGGAAAATAGCCCCGAAATCGAACGTGATCGGAGTAGCCGACCCTGTCTCTCAAAGGGGAAGGCGGAACCGCAGGCCGCGACAACGCGAGCGGTCAGAGGTGCTCCCGGGGTTCGTACCGCCAGCATGCAATCAAAGGAAGCAGCGTGAACAAGGGAGATCCATCCGGTTCAAGCGCAAGCTTGTAAGACCTGCCAAGCCGCTGAGGTGAGAAGGGTCTGACGACCGGGTGGAAGTCAGACTGACCGATAGTACTCCGAGGACGGGAGAGCCGGCCACATGGGGAAGCGGTCAGCGGTAGTTGAATTGTTCTTGGGCGACATGGGCTCCATTCAACGGGAGTTACGGCCTTCTATGCAAAGAGAAGATCAGCTGACCATGGAAACGAAACTTGAACAAATAGCAGTGAAAGCTCGGCGCGAGACAAATCTTCGCTTCACCTCGTTGGCCCATCACATCACGCGCGACCGAGTGCAAAAGAATCTATTACAGATTCCGAAGCGCTCCGCCGCCGGGGTGGACGGACAGACGGTGGAGGCGGCGAAGGAGAGCTTCGAGGACTGGATAGGGCCAATGCTCCAATCCATCCATCGCCAGGGATATCGGGCGCCGAACATTCGGCGGGTCTATATCCCCAAGCCCGGTAAGACGGAGAAGCGCCCCCTCGGGGTTCCAACTGTCGCCGACCGGGCGCTCCAGCGCAGCACGGCTGAGGTGCTGGCCGCTATTTACGAGCAGGACTTCTTACCCTGCTCGTTCGGCGGCAGGCCGAAGCTCAGCGCCCATCATGCCTTGGCGACCCTCAATGAGGTGATCGCCGGCGGCATGATCAGCTGGGTGTTGGAGGCGGATTTGAAGAACTTCTTCGGGAGTCTCGATCATGATCGGGTCCTCCGGTTTGTCGAACATCGAGTCGGTGATCCGCGCCTGATCAGCTTGATCCGGCGCTGGTTGAAAGCGGGCATCCTGGAAGACGGAGCGGTGCACCCGAGCGAACAAGGAACGCCACAAGGCGGATCGATCAGTGTGCTTTTGAGCAACCTCTACCTTCATTACGTTCTCGACCTCTGGTTCGAACGCGTGGTGAAGGGTCGGTTGCGGGGCGAAGCCCGACTGGTGCGCTATATCGACGACTTTGTGATCTGCTTCCAATATCGATCGGACGCCACCCGCGTACAGGAGGCCTTGCGTCTTCGGTTGGGGAAGTTCGGCCTCACTCTAGAGCCGACCAAGACCAAGTTGGTCGAGTTTGGTCGGTTCGCGCAAAGACATGCGGGCAAACGCGGCAGAAACCGCCCGGAAACAATCTACTTTCTGGGGCTGACGCTCTATTGCACGCGAAACCAAAAAGGCAACTTCAAGGTTGGGATGCGCACCGAGAAATCTCGGCTAAAGCGCAGCCTTATGTCTCTGCAGGAGCTGATGCGGCAAATACGGCATTACAAGATCAGTGACCAGGCCGATGAAATCAACCTCGTCCTGCGCGGCCACTATGGCTATTACGGCGTCGCCGGAAATCTCCGGAGCCTCGTAAAAGTCTATCGGGCCGTGGAGCGTTACTGGCGCGGAATGCTGCGCAGCCGCAGCTGGGCAGGCCGACGCCTCACTTGGGACGCCTTCAACCAAATCAAAGAACGGACACCGTTGCTGAAGCCTAAGCTGCGCCTCCCTTATCGGGAGCTGCAAGCGCTTGCAGTGCTGTGAACCAACTGTCGAAGAGCGTCGGTGCGGGAAATCCGCACGCCACGTTCTGTGGGAACCGGGGGCGGGCGACCGCCTCCGGTGACCCGGTGGGCACGGAGAAATCCGTGTCCCTACCGCGACCGGTAAAGCTGCCTGTGTACGGCAAGCCGTTCAAATCGGAGTGCACCGCCATATACCTGGATCGCGAAGGCTGCCTTCAATGGCATTAACCCGTGGCCGAAGCGAAGAGGGGCAGGGCCGCTGTCGCGTCCAAGGCCCCGCGAAGGTCTTACGAAATGACATCAAGACGATCGGCGCGGACAACGCCCTGCACGACTCTCGACTAAAATGAGCAGCCGCGCTGTTGAATTGTTATATTGTCGGGAAAACAGGAGCAAGCGAGGAGGCAATCACCGGTATACGCCTCCTCGAACTGCACGATTAGACCAGAAGGAGTATTCGCATATGAATGCCCAAAAAATTCGGAGTGTCACGCGACGCCTAATCTTTTGAACGACATGAATTCCAGCGGGCTTACGCTGGGCACTGCAGAATTTCTATCTCAAGGAAATCAGCTTCAGTACAATCATAGCAGGGGCAAAGTCGTCACGCTGAGAGCATTGAGCGATGCGGGCGAATTATGATCTGAGTGAGGACGGTCGTTCGGAGGACGCCGTCATAGCAGCGCTTGGACAGTGCCTCTCGAGCGCTCTCCCTTGCAGGATTTCCTCAATCCTGAGCCGACTTATGCGGTCTTTCCGCGCCGGGACAGTTTAGTATCAAGCGATTCCTGCTAGGAATTATCTGTATCCATCTGCCTCTTGATAGGGCACGACCTTCGGTTCCGCGAAAATGCAAACGCATAAGCTCGATCTTCCCGGTGAGGTCGACAGACTGCTCACAAAGCTCAATTTGAGCCGAGCCCTCTATAGTGAGGGGGAGCTCAAAGTGCGAACGCCCGTTACAGGCGAGGTCATCGGACAGGTCGAAGAAACGACGGTCAGCCAAGCCGTCGCGGAAATCGAGGCAGCCGCTAGAGCCTTCCGTGAATGGAGGTTAGTGCCTGCGCCCCGACGTGGCGAGCTTGTGCGGCTGTTCGGTGAAGAATTGCGCGCTAACAAAGAGACCCTCGGCCGGTTGGTTTCGATTGAGGTTGGTAAAATCATCTCTGAGGGGCTTGGTGAAATCCAAGAGATGATCGACATGTGCAAATTCGCCGTCGGCCTCTCTCGGCAGCTCTACGGTCTTACAATGGCGACCGAACGTCATGAGCATCGGATCATGGAGACGTGGCATCCGATGGGCGTTGTGGGAATTATCTCGTCCTTCAATTTTCCTGTCTCGGTCTGGGCCTCGAATGCGGCCATCGCCCTTGTGTGTGGCAACAGCATCGTTTGGAAACCTTCTGAAAAGACGCCATTGACCGCCTTGGCGGCGCAGGCCCTTCTCGAGCGTGCCTTGAAGCGTTTTAATCAGGACGGCGGTAATGCGCCGGAAGGGCTTTCGACGGTACTCGTTGGTGGTCGCGAAATTGGCGAAGTTCTCGTCGACCACCCAAAGGTGCCGGTGGTCTCAGCCACCGGATCGACGACGATGGGCCGTGCTGTTGGGCTGCGGCTCGCCAATCGGTTTGCACGCGCAATTCTGGAGCTGGGCGGAAACAATGCCGCGATCGTTACGCCTAGCGCTGACCTCGAACTGACCCTGCGCTCTGTCGCTTATGCGGCGATGGGCACGGCTGGCCAGCGCTCCACGACTCTTCGGCGTCTGTTCGTACACGAGAGTGTCTACGACGCGTTCGTGCCGCGCCTAAGGCAAGTCTATGCGTCGGTGTCCGTCGGGAGTCCTCTCGATCCGAAAACTCTGGTTGGGCCTCTGATCGATGCGACCGCTTATCGCGCCATGCAGAGGGCGCTTGACGCGACGAAGAGTGCCGGGGGCAAGGTATATGGCGGCGAACCAGTCGCGATCGACGGCGCGTCGGATGCTTACTACGTCCGCCCGGCTTTGGCCGAGATTACTTCGCAAGCCGGGCCGGTCGAGCACGAAACCTTTGCTCCAATCTTGTACATTTTGAGGTACGGCGATTTAGACGCTGTCATAGAATTGAATAACGCCGTTTTGCAGGGCCTCTCGTCCTCGATTTTCACGAATGACCTTCGTGAGGCAGAGGCCTTCTTGTCCGCACGAGGATCGGATTGCGGGATAGCAAACGTCAACACCGGTACTTCCGGTGGCGAGACCGGCGGCGCCTTCGGCGGCGAGAAGGAGACTGGCGGCGGGCGTGCGGGCGGGTCCGATGCTTGGAAGGCCTATATGCGCCGTGCGACCAACACCATCAATTATGGTCGCGCCCTACCACTGGCCTATGGCGTCAAGTTCGACGTTCCGCAAGACTGACATAAGCGTGTCCTTTTCACACCCATATCTCCCTGAGTAGAATATGAAATCAGACTTTCAGCATATCAAACAAGGCCGGCGGACGGGTGCCCAGGTCTTGGTCGACACACTCCGTCTGCACGGGGCCAACACGGCTTTCTGTGTTCCTGGGGAGAGCTACCTAGCTGTGCTTGACGCGCTCTACGATGTCCGCGACGAGTTCAAGCTAGTCGTCTGCCGCCATGAAGGCGGCGCGGCGTTCACGGCCGAGGCGCACGCTAAGGCGACCGATACGCCGGGCATCGCATTCGTATCACGCGGGCCTGGAGCGACTAATGCCAGCATCGGCCTGCACACCGCATTTCAAGATTCGACTCCGATGATCCTGTTTATCGGCCAAGTTGCACGGGGCACCAGTGAGCGCGAGGGATTCCAAGAGATCGAATATCGACATATGTTTGGTCCCATGGCGAAGTGGGTTGGTCAGATCGACGACGCCAGGAGAATTCCGGAATACGTCAGCCGCGCCTTTCACACCGCGATGTCCGGCCGGCGTGGCCCCGTTGTGCTGGCGATCCCTGAAGACATGTTGACAGATGTCGTTTCGGTGATCGACGGGGCGCACTATCAAGTGCCGCAGCCTCACACGTCTACAGAGGACATGAAGCGCATCTCGGCATTGATTGGGAAAGCCCGGAGGCCGCTGATGGTCTTGGGCGGCAGCGGATGGACCGCACAGGCCTACAGCGATATCGCGCAGTTTGCGGTGGCTTACAACCTCCCCGTAGCGTGTTCGTTCCGCCGCCAGGATTTGTTCGACAACTACTCAGCCAATTACGTCGGCGACGCGTGCGGGACGCCAGCGCTGGACCGTCGAATCCTAGAAGCCGACCTGTTGCTCCTCGTCGGAGCTCGGATGGGAGAGGTTCCGTCGAACGGATACACGCTGCTGGACATCCCGCGTCCCAAGCAGTCCATCGTGCACGTGCACCCAGGTGCTGAGGAACTGGGAAAGCTCTATCAGGCAGACGTGTTGGTGCATGCGAGCATTCCCGCGTTCGCAGCGCAGGCAGCGCGGCTCGCGCCTGCGATTGCGCCAACCTGGCGTGAGTGGACGGCCGACGCACATCAGGAGTACCTAGATTCCTTGAAGTTGCCCGCGCAACCGGGCTCAGTCGACATGGGTCAGGTCGCGATCGTCATGCGTCGCGTGCTCCCGCGCGAGACCATCATCGCGCATGGCGCAGGTAATTTCAGTTATTGGGCCTTGCGGCATTATCAATACAGCCGCTTGGGCACCATGATCGCTCCTACGGCGGGATCTATGGGCTACGGCCTTCCAGGAGCAATAGCCGCAAAGATGGCGCATCCTGACCGCCCGGTAGTTTGCCTGACGGGCGATGGTGACTTCCTCATGACCGGCCAAGAACTAGCGACCGCGGTGCGGTATAAGCTGCCAATCGTGATCATTATCGTCAACAACAGCATGTACGGCACGATTCGCTTGTTCCAGGAACACGAATACCCAGCTCGTGTGCATGGCACCGACCTGTTCAATCCTGATTTCGCCGCTTATGCACGCTCGTTCGGCGCAGACGGTGTAGTGGTCGACCGTACAGAGCAATTTGAACCGGCACTCACCGCGGCGCTCGACATTCAACGTCCTGCTGTTATTGAAATTCGGATTGACCAAGAAGCTTTGACACCGGAGAAGACGTTGTCACAAATCCGTGCAGCAGCGAAGGAACGGATTGAGCGAGGTTGAAGCGCGCTTTTTAACGCGCAGTTCCTCTTGGCCGGCTTAAGAGCGGTCATGAGGTCGAGCAGGGACATGTTGCGGGCCCCGGGGCCATGCGCCGCCAGCGCGGTAGTATTTGCGTTGCTTCATGCTACGTCTAGGATTTCGCGAACGCGTCCCCCGCTCGAGGGCTTCAGGCTAGCAGCTCGCTAGCGACTACCTCGGCAGCTCTATAACTACATCACCAACGGTGCGGCAGATGAACTCTCTTGCGCCGAAACTGCGCAGATTTCGACCACTACACCTTCGTGCCACGCATGCTTGCAGTATCCCTCCGTTGAGGGCCGCCTTGTTTGACGAACGCGATCGCTGCAGGTCCTAGGGGTAATCCTAGGAGAAGCGCTATGACGATTTCGAGGGCGGAGGTGATCACGTCGGTCGAGCGGCGGCGCCGCTGGTCGCAAGATGAGAAGGAACGGCTTGTTGCAGCGTCGCTGGAGCCCGGCGCCAATGTTTCCGAGGTGGCTCGCGTGGCCGGGCTTCATGTGAGCCAGCTGTTCAGGTGGCGCAAGGAGCTTTGCAGGCACGGCGAAGCGAGCATAGCGCCGTTTGTTCCGGTCGAGATTGGGTCGTCCGCGCCACCGCGGGAGGTGGCCGAAGCGCCGTTGACGACGACGACGCGTCGACGCAAGAGCCACGGCATCATCGAGATTGATCTTGGTACCGGGCACCGCATCCGGGTCGATGGCGACGTTGATGGAGACGCGCTACGTCGTGTTCTCGATGCTTTGGTCCGCCGATGATCCCAGTTCCCACGGGCGCGCGAGTGTGGCTCGCGACAGGCTACACGGACATGCGCCGAGGCTTTCCGTCGTTGGCACTCCAGGTGCAGGAGGTGCTGCGCAAGGACCCGCTCAGCGGTCATCTGTTCGTCTTCCGCGGTCGCCGAAGCCAACACGCGACATTCTGCATACAGTCTTCGAAGCGCGACAATTGCATATCCGTGGCATCCGCTTTTTGGGCGGACGCTTCAGGTCGCACCTTTCCGACGCGGCAAGGATTTGAAATGCATCTACACCGAGGAGCGGCGTGGGTTTAGCCGCGAGGTTCCCAATTGGATGTTCGACGAAAGCTACTGTGCCGGCATGGCGCTTGGGCCGCCGCGGGTCAGTATTGAGGGGCTCAACGAATTTGCTGCTGTTCTGAAGCTTCTCGGCACGACTCAGGCGTCGGGCGCACGATCCCTTCCTTCAACGAAGAGGGAGAAAGGACGTGCGGAGAAAACACCAATATCGCGAACCGATGCAACTGGGTCTGGATCTGGGGCATCGGATTCCCCAGAACCCGCTGGGCGCCAATCCCAAGGCCTGATCCAGGCGCTCGCCGATCTCCTGCTGGAGGCGGCAGGCGTCGAGACCGTTCAGATGACGGGAGGTGATCATGAGCATCAAGATCACGCCTGATCACCTCAGCCGCGTCGCCGTCGTCTATGTTCGCCAATCGACGATGTCCCAAGTCATGGGGAATCTCGAAAGCCAGCGGCGGCAATATGACTTGGCGCAGGCCGCGGAAGCCGCCGGATTTAAATCGGTGACGGTCATTGACGACGATCTTGGCCGCTCAGGTTCCGGCAGCACTCAGCGGCCCGGATTTGAGCGCCTTGTGGCGATGGTGTGTTCGGGCGACGTTGGTGCCGTCTATTGAGGCATCGCGGCTGGCGCGCAATGGACGCGACTGGCATCACTTGATCGACCTATGCGCCCTCGCCGGGGCGTTGGTCATCGATCCCGACGGCGCCTATGATCCGCGGCTTGTCAACGACCGCCTGCTTCTCGGACTGAAGGGGACGATGTCGGAGTATGAGCTGAGCCTGCTTCGCCAACGTGGAATCGCCGCTCGAGACTCCAAGGCCCAACGCGGCGAGTATCGCTTCATGCTTCCACCCGGATTTTGTTGGAATGAACTCGGCAAGATCGAAATCGATCCCGACGAACATGTGGCGGGAGTGGTTCGACTCGTCTTCATGAAGTTCCGCGAGCTCGGCAGCGCCCGGCAGGTCTTTCTTTGGTTGCGCGCCGCCGACATCAAAATGCCTGTGGTTCTGAGGAACGTTCAACTCTACAAGCTCAGCTGGAAGGCGCCGGCCTATCACACGGTGATGCAGATCCTGCACAATCCGCTCTATGCTGGCGCCTATGCGTTTGGCCGAATCGCCCAGAAGACACGGATCGTGGACGGTCGCGCCCGCAAGGTCAGCGGGTTCAAAAAGCCGCGGGAGGAATGGAATGTCCTCCTGCGCGACAATCATCCCGGCTATATTAGCTGGCAGGAGTATGAAGACAATCAGAGGCTGCTGCTTGAAAACGCGCACATGAAGAAGAATTGCTCACGCAAATCGGCGCGCGGGGGACGCGCACTTCTGACCGGCTTGATGCGGTGCGGACGTTGTGGGCGGATGATGCGTGTGTTCTATGGCCAGGCCAAGGGGAATGCCCATCGTTATCAATGCCGCGGCGATGCTGCCCATGTCGGTGCAGGCTTGTGTATCGGCATCGGCGGAGTGCGGGTTGATCGTGCGGTCGCGCTGCAAATCCTTGAGGCGGTCTCCGATCGGGCTGTTGAAGCAGGGATATTGGCGTCCGACCAGGTTGAGCGCTCGAGACAAGAGATCATCGGCGCCGTCGAACGGGAGCTCGAAGTTGCGCGCTACGAAGCATCCCTTGCCGCACGCAGATATGAGCTTGTGGATCCGGCGAAGCGTCACGTTGCCCGTGAACTCGAGGCGCGCTGGAATGGTTCGTTGGAGCGGGTTGCCGAGCTTGAGGGAAGGAGCAAGGAGCTGCGCGCTGCGTCGGCGGAAAGTCCCAAGATCGACCGCGCCCTACTTCTGCAACTTGCGCATGATCTGCCGCGGGTTTGGAATGCACCATCCACGGACACACGCACCAAGCAGCGGCTGGTTCACATCGTGGTCCGAGAGATCGTTTGTGATCTCGAT
Source organism: Bradyrhizobium sp. USDA 4510 (assembly GCF_054059095.1). NCBI lineage: Bacteria > Pseudomonadati > Pseudomonadota > Alphaproteobacteria > Hyphomicrobiales > Nitrobacteraceae > Bradyrhizobium > Bradyrhizobium sp. USDA 4510. The sequence goes on from NZ_JBSSBT010000001.1 coordinate 895,680, forward strand.
GAGAACGCCAATGAGGCAGTTCTGCTCATCCACTGGACCGGTGGCCGGCACACCGAGGTTCGTGTTGCTCGCGTAAAGACGGGCCGATATCCGGCCGATATGGCACCCACTGCCGTTGACGCACTTCGCAAACTCGCTGGTCATTGGCCTGACCGGGAGCTCGCCGTGTCGCTCAATCGGATGCGCTGCAAGACCGGCGACGGCGAAACCTGGACGACTGTTCGCGTGCGGGAAATGTGCGAACGCCTGGGCTTGCCGGAATACAACCCCGCATCATCCGACGGCAAAATGATCAGCCTTGCGAAGGCTGCGGCACACTTTGGGATTTGCGTCGGATCAGCAAAGAGCCTCGTGCTGAAGGGCATCCTGCCGGCAACGCAAGCGATCAAGGGGGCGCAATGGTTGGTTCCGGTCGACGCGCTGACGTCGGAGTCAGTGCGCATAGCGGTGCAGCGCGTGATCGAACGTCGGCCGAAAAACTACATTGATTATCAGTACGATAGGTTGATCCGCCTGCCTGGAATCTGACAAAGGGACGTACAATGAAACGAGCTGTGGCGATCTTGTGAAGGTGATCTGGCACGATGGCCAGGGAGCATGCCTGTTCACCAAGAGACTCGAGAGAGGAAAGTTCGTCTGGCCATCGGTTGCGGGTGAAGCTGTGACGATCTCGCCGGCTCAGATGAGCTACCTGTTGTCCGGAATCGATTGGCGTAACCGTGTGTCCAGCAAAGGCTGGCGTGTCCAGTGGGAGGCAATCCCACCAGGGTAAAAGTCAGAGCCCTGTAGTTTGGATAGCAGAGAGGAGGGAAACCGAATTTTTGAAGCCTATCGACAAGGTCTCCGGAAAGGGAGATCACGAGTCATCGGGCCGTATCGAGAGAGAACGCGTTGTGGCCTCGAAAAAGTCAGCAACCCGAAGGCCGAGCCCGCGGTTTCAAGGCGAAGGCAGCATAGACAGCCGAAATCTGACCGATGCGGCTGTTCACTTCGGCGGGGTGGAAGCGACAGCACGATGACAAGGACATGCTGAGCAACTGGAGAAGCCCTCCTCGTCCCCGGCGAGAAATTGTCGGAGCAAGGTAGGCTGTATAACCGGCGACACCGGGAAAGCGGCCGAAGACGAGAGGGTGGCGGCCGGGTCCGCAGTAGCTGTGAAGCGGAGTAACCCCCGTGGAGCGAAGGGGCCCTGCCATTTGTGACGTCTCTAACGTAAGGAAGGCAAGGACGAGATGACAAAGGCGTCCATTGATTTGCAGGACCTGAGGAGGAGACTATACGTCAAGGCGAAGGCTGAACCGTCCTGGCGTTTCTGGGGTCTATACGTTCACGTCTGCAAAGTGGAAACGCTACGCGCGGCGTATGAGATGGCCAAAGAAAACGACGGCGCTCCGGGAATAGACGGGGTGACCTTCGAGGCCATTGAAGCGCTAGGACCGATCGACATTCATTGCATCCAGATCATTGCGGCAGCGAGATGGATGAAGCCGGTAAAGTTGTCAGATCGCCTGTCATAACGGGTTGCCAAGCGTCGGAAGTGTTTGAGCTGGCAAAAGCAGCGCTCGATGCGGTTGCGCTGTTTGTATGCGTCGGCGTCGTGCGGAATGATGATCCTGCGGGTGCGGTTTGACGGGATCACCGCCGTTGCGCCGATTTCCGCGATGATCGCACGCAGGGCGTTGCTGTCATAGGCCTTGTCGGCGAGCACGGCATCGCCGCTTTGGCCGTGGAGCAGTGCCGGCGCCTGGGTGATGTCATTAACTTGCCCAGCCGTGACGATGAAGCGGAGCGGACGGCCGAGCGCATCAGCCAGCATGTGGATCTTGGTGGTCAGTCCACCTCGGGAACGCCCCAGCGCCTGATCTTTGGCCCCCCTTTTCCGCTCGTCGCCTGCTGGTGGGCGCGAACGATGGTGCTGTCGATCATCAGATACTGGTTGTCGCGATCGGCGGTCAGAGCAGCGAACACGCGCTCCCAGACGCCGGCATGGCACCAGCGGCTGAAGCGCTGATGCACCGTTTTCCACTTGCCGTACCGTTCCGGCAGGTCGCTCCAGTGTGCGCCCGATCGCAAAACCCACAAACATCCGTTGACGAACAGTCGATTGTCCGCAGCCGTACGTCCCGGGTCGCCAGCTTTCCCCGGCAGCAGTGGCGCAATCCTCGCCCATTGCGCCTCCGTCAGCTCATATCGTTTCGCCGCCACCATCTGCTCCGTGTCTCGAATCACGGAACTCTATGAATCAGCGATCAAACCGCTTGGGAATCCTGAATGTCGATCGGTCCTAGGCGTAGACGCTCTGCTTGAGCAGTTGCGGGACGAACTGACCGGGCATACCTATCGGCCACTTCTAACTTCCGGCACGGAAACAGGAAATACCGAAGGATGGGAATAAAGTTCGCATCCTCTCGATTCCGGCGGTCCGTGATCGGGTGGTTCAAGGTGCGCTCAAGCTCATACTCGAACCTGTCTTCGAGGCGGATTTCCAACCGGGATCGTTTGGGTATCAGCCTAAGCGGACAGCGCATGATGCGATCAAGCGAGTGACAGATGCAATAGCTCAAAGGAAGACGCGCGTTCTCGATTTTGATTTGCGAGCCTATTTCGACAACGTCCGGCATGACCGGCTATTGGCGAAGGTGGCGCAGCGGATCAACGACGCGGACGTCATGCATCTCCTAAAAGTTATGCTGAAAGCCGCTGGCAAGAAGGGAGTTCCGCAAGGCGGTGTGCTTTCGCCCTTGCTCAGTAATCTTTACCTCAACGAGGTTGACAAGATGCTGGAGCGAGCGCGAGAAGTCACACGGAGCGGCAAGTACATCAATGTCGAATACGCGCGTTTCGCGGACGATCTGGTGGTCTTGATCGACGCCCACAAACGTCATGACTGGCTGATTGGTGCTGTGACCAAGCGACTTCGAGAGGAGTTCGACAAGCTGCAGGTTGAAATCAATGATGAGAAGAGCCGCATAGTCGATCTAGGGCGAGGCAAGAGCTTCGGCTTTCTGGGTTTTGACTTTCGCTACATCCGCAGCTTGCGGGGAGCGATGCGGCCGCACTACACGCCCAAGCTGAAGAAGCGAACGGCGTTACTGCGGGATCTGAAGGAAGTATTTCGTCGGCACCGATCGCAACCGATTGGCAGGGTCATCAACCTGATCAATCCGAAGCTCCGGGGCTGGGTGAACTACTTTTCGGCTGGACACTCTGGCAGGTGTTTCAGCTACATCAGAGATTGGGTGGAGAAAAAGGTCAGGCGCCATCTGGCGCGGGCACGGCAACGAAAGGGCTTCGGCTGGGAGCAGTGGAGTAAATCATGGCTGTACGATACCCTGAAGCTGTTCAACGACTACCGGGTAAAACACGGCTGACGAAAGCTGCCCAGCGTGATAGGTCCCATAAACCTTGATGCGAAGCGAATGGGGGCGCGTAGTGCGGGAAATCCGCATGCTGCGTGCGATGAGGCGGGGGCTGGAAACGTACACATCCAAGGCTCTTGGATGTGCGGCGCGCCAGTCCTCGACCCTACCTCAAGAAACCCATCGGCCGACGCGGGTCGGATAGCCGCTTTTACGATTTGAATCTGCTGCTCGATCTGATTCAATGGCTTCATGACATCGAAGCCGGACGATCTTCCTTCTGACCTCGCGAGCGCCTACCTTGCGCTGCTGGCCGAGCGAGAGACGTTGCAGGCTGAGCGCGATGTCGCCGTCGCGGATGCCGCCAGTGCGCGGGCGGAGCTGTCGGACAACGAAGCGCTGATCGCACATCTTGAGCTGCGGATCGAGAAGCTCAAGCGCGAACTGCACGGGCAGCGATCCGAGCGCTCGGCACGGCTGCTCGAGCAGTTGGAGTTGGAGCTCGAGGAACTCGTAACCACGGCGAGCGAGGATGAGCTTGCCGCTCAGGCCGCGGCGGCGAAGACGCAGAACGTCCGTCCCTTCACGCGTAAGCGGCCGGTGCGCAAGCCTTGGCCGGACGATATCGAACACGAGCGCGTCGTCGTTGAAGCTCCAACGACCTGCGCCTGCTGCGGTGGATCACGGCTGGCGAAGGTCGGCGAGGATGTGACCAAGACGCTGGAGGAGATCCCGCGCCGCTTCAAGGTCATAGAGACGGTACGCGAGAAGTTCACCTGCCGCGATTGCGAGACGATCAGTCAGGCGCCTGCGCCGTTCCATGCCACGCCGCGCGGCTTCATCGGTCCACAATTGCTGGCGACCATCCTGTTCGACAAGTTCGGCATGCATATCCCGCTCAACCGCCAAAGCGCGCGCTTCAAGAGCGAGAGGATCGACCTGTCGTTGTCGACGCTGGCGGACCAGGTCGGCCACGGGACCTTCGCCGTCATGCCGCTCTTCCACCTGATCGAACGCCATGTGCTCGCTGCCGAGCGCCTTCATGGCGATGACACCACCATCCGTATCCTGGCGAAGGGCAAGTGCACGACCGGGCGGATCTGGACTTATGTGCGGGATGACCGGCCCTTCGCCGGGCCTGCGCCGCCGGCGGCGGTCTATTACGCCTCAAGCGACCGACGAGGCGAGCATCCCCAGAAGCATCTGGCCGCCTTCGCCGGTATCCTGCAAGCCGATTGCTACAACGGCTTCGAGCCGCTGTTCGATCCGCAGAAGAAGACACTACCAATTACGCCGGCGTATTGCTTTGCCCATGCCCGGCGAGGCTTCTTCGAGCTGGCTGACATCGAGAAAAATGCTCGGGAGGGCAAGAAGGGTAAACCGGTCTCCCCGATCGCACTGGAGGCGGTCAAGCGGCTGGACGCGTTGTTCGAGATCTAGCGCGCCATCAACGGCTGTGACGCTGACGACCGGCGCGCCGTCCGCCAGGAACAGAGCAAGCCGCTTCTCGACGACATGCACGCCTGGCTGCTGCGCGAGCGCGAAACCCTCTCGCGCTCGTCCGAGGTCCTGAAGCCGATCAACTACATGCTCAGGCGCTGGGAGGGCTTCGCCCGCTTCCTCGACGACGGCAGGATCTGCTTGACCAACAATTGCGCTGAACGCGCATTGAGAGGCATCGCCTTGGGACGGCGCAACTGGACCTTCGCCGGCAGCCAGCGTGGGGCCAACCGTGCCGCCATCATGCTGACGATGATCACGACGTGTCGTCTCAATGACGTCGATCCAAAGGCCTGGCTTGCCGACGTCCTCACCCGTATCGCCGATCTTCCCACTTCGCGTCTGCACGAACTGCTGCCCTGGGAATGGAAGCTTGTGCGTCAGGCTGCAGAGCCCTCCGATCAGCGGGCCGCCTGATCTTCACCCAACGCCATCATAGCGCTCTCGAGACCCGCGCGCATGCGTCAATCGGGCGGCCCTCGTCGTGTGCGTACTGCTTGCAAACAATTGAGCTATTCGGTCGCGGCCACGCCCCCTCGAACTTCGCCACTGGGCATGGGCCGCGATGTGGTGCTATCGCGGGACGTGGTATGCTTAAGCGAGCTGCTGCTCAGGAGATGGACGTTCTCGCCATATAGCCAGCGCTTCTCTACCTCCGATCGTCGCCGCCGCGATGGCGCCCGACACGTGGTCCCAGGCACGAGTGCCCCCAAGCGTGAGGTGCTGGTCACATTATCTCCTTGCCGAGAACCGGTCGTACAAAGGTGTAGAAATGCAATGCAGCCGGCGGATTGTTTTATGCTTTGCCAGCAGAGCGATCGGGCCCGTGGGCAGACCGGCTACCGGCGGATCGGAGCTTTGATGGCGAGCAGCTTGTCCTAAATCGCATCGAGCTTGCCGCAGTTCTTCAGCCTTGCTACTGCCTTCTACCGCACTTGCAATCAACGGGCTGCACCTCTTTCAACTCGCGGGCAGGAACGTCCTCCTGGGAGCGCACCGATCCGAACGGGCGCTCCAGCATGCGGCGGACGCGCACTGGGTCCGGGCCGATGTGGAAAGCGGCCGCTTTCTTATCTAGTTCGCGGTCCGACTGTGTCCAGCGGTTGCGTTGACGCAAATAATCAAGCCAGGTCGGGCAGTGATAGCGCTCGGTCCACAGTTCAGGATCGGCGATGTCGCGGGCGATTGACCAGCCATAGGCGCCGTTCCGCTGGCGTGACAGTTGCACGTTCTGCATGAGATTGTGAAATGTCCGCGCGTTCTCCTGAGCAACCCTATTCGATCTCGACCCCCAAGGGCCCGCTGCGCCCGGTAAGCGAGAGCCGCGCCTTGGGATCGACCACGATCTCGGGGTCCTCGCCGTGCGCGCTGGTGCGCGGCATTCGTAGCCAGAGCCCGAGCAGTGGCGAGAGCAGCATCAGCGCGGCGGAGATGAGCAACGCGTTATCGACGCCGGCGGCATCGGTCAGGCGGGCCCAAAACCAGCTGCCGATGGCAGCTCCGCCGGAGATCGCAGCCTGATAAATTGCAAGCGACCGGCCCGCTACCCAGCGCGGCGCGGAGAGCTGCACGCCAATATTAAACAACGTGCTTGTCATCATCCACATCGCACCCGCTACGACGAGCGCAGCGGCGGTCAAGATTGGCTCGCGACTCACGGCTACCGCCGCGATTGCGCCACCGACCGACAACGTACAGGCGCGCACCGCGACCTCGCCACTCATTCGCTTACGCACCTGGGCAATGTTGAGTGCGCCGATCACCGCACCGAGACCGAAGGCGCCGAGAGTGATGCCATAGATCTGTGCGCCGCCGTGCAATAGGTCACGCGCCACCAACGGCATCAGTGCCGAAATAGAGCTGCCAATCAGCCCCGTTACCATTGCCCGGGCAAGCACGATCTTGATTGAAGGCGAATTAGTGATGTATCGCACACCCGATATTGTCGCGCGACTCAGTCGTTCGCGCGGCAGCCGCGATGGCTATGCTACGCGTTTCCAGAAGAACAGCGCCACGATTAGCGGCAGAAAAAGAAATGCGTTAAGCGCGTAGGCCGCGACTGCTCCCCCGGTCGCAACTACGATGCCACCAAGAGCCGGCCCGAAGCTGCGCGCGACGTTGTAGCTGATGCCATTGAGCGCGACTACCGCCGGCAGTGCGTCAGGTGGTACCTGTTCGGTGACGGAAGATTGCCAAGCCGGGGACATTAAGGCCAACCCGCTGCCGATCACAAAGCAAAGCACCAGCAACAGATTCGGCGTGGTAAGGCCCAGCCATTCTAGCGCGGTCAACGCCGTCGCGCCGCAAAGTGCGCGATCAGCGCCACGATGCGCCGGTCATACATGTCGGCAATGGCACCAGCCGGTAACGAAATTAGCATCACCGGCAGCATCAAAGCCGTCACAACGAGAGCGACTTTGTCGGCCGACGAGGTCATTTCCGTCATTGCCCAACTCGCACCGACAAACTGGATCAAGATGCCTAGATTGGACAACAAGCTCGCTAGCCAAACACGCCGGAAGGTGGCATAGCGCAAGGGAGCGGTGATCCAGCCCGCACCGACGATGCGGTGCTGTTCCTCTCAGCGACCGGCTCGTTCCGCATGCCGAACTTTGCTCTGCCCAAGACCTTCCGGAACCACGGTAATTACATCGTTAGCCTCGGTAATGTGGTGCGCTGGCTGGCTCAGCAGGTTGAAGCGCTTCGCATCGAGATTTTCGCCGACTTTCCCGCCGCTGAAATCCTATACGACGAGACCGGTGCCGTCAAAGGCGTTGCGACCTGCAACATGGGCGTGGGCAAGGTCGATCAGCCTACAGAAAAATTCCAGCTCGGTATGGAGCTGCATGCGAAGTACACGATATTCGCCGTAGGCTGCCGCGGCACCTGGGATGGCAACTGATTGACCGCTTCAAGCTCCTACGGCGGCGCGTTCCTGTATCACATGGAGATCAACTTGGTTGGGCTCGGCTTCATCACGGGCCTAGACTACAAGAACCCCTACCTGAGCCCATTTGAGGAGATGCAGCGCTGGAAGACCCATCACAATATCCGCCGATACCTCGAAGGCGGAAAGCGAGCTTCGTACGGCGCGCGTGCGATCGCGGCGGGCGGCTGTCGCTGCCGAAGCAGATCTTCCCGGGCGGTGCGCTTGTTGGTGACGATGCAAGTTACCTCAATGCGGCGCGCGCATCAAGGGCAGCCACGCGGCGCTCAAGAGCGGCATGCTCGCGGCCGAGGCGGCGTATAACGCAATCGTGGGCGGGCGTCAGCACGACGAGCTCTCCGCTTGTCCGGAAGCCTTCAAGCGCATCTGGCTGCATAGGGAGCTCAACCAGTCGCGTAACTTCAAGGCTTGGTTCAAGAAGGGCCTGTGCCCCGCGACGATCATGACCGGCATCGAGCACAGGCTGCTGCGCGGGCACGTGCCGTGGACGCTGCACCGCCGCAAGCCGGACTACGCGTCACTCGAGTCGGCAGCCAAACACAACCCGGTTGCATATCCGAAACCAGATGGCAAGCTAACGTTCGACCGTCTCTCGTCCGTGTTCATCTCGAACACAACCATGCTGAGGACCAGCCGCCGCACCTCACGCTGAAGGACGCGAGCGTGCCGGCGCAGGTCAACCTCTCGAGGTACGCGGGCCCCGAGCAACGCTACCGTCCGGCAGGCGTGTACGAGTTCGTACCGACGGAAGGCGGCGGCGAACATGCGCACTGAGGGCACGATCGGGGCCTGACCACATTGACCATTATTGGACCGATTGAGCGATAATCAAAGCCGCGCGAAAGAGCGCAACTGCGGCCTGACCCGCAGTGGCCTTGAGTGCGGGCACTGCCACGACTGCAGCTCAGCCGACTCTGCCTACCCAGCCTGAGCGATGGCTCGGCATCGAAGCCGACGCAAGCCATTTCTCGGTTGCAGAATCTATGCGATTCTTGTGGCTACGATCTTCGGACGTCAACTCCGGAGTGTATTTTTTGCTGGAGGATTAAGCAGAACACAGCGATGGGAAACGCCAAACCAACCTCATCTACAGCGGAAGTAGATCGCAATGACCTTGAACGTGTGCAAGACGAAATCGTCTCCTGCTCGGCGCGCGCCCGATGAACAGAGGCCCCCAATTGCTGTTCCCTCCCACGACGATTGTGGCATGGCTCCGGTACGAGTTCACTAGTCGCACCGCACCTCCAATCGTAGACGCTATTCTTTGGCAGAGAATGCTTCGCGCTGATTCAAGTGTCCCCTGTGCAGACGTGCGATATCCAGAGATTGCGCGCGAGGACTACCCCGAAGAGAAATCCCACCGCTCATCCGGGCGACTTCAATACGTCGGGGTTTGCCCAAACGACATACCTTTAACTTCTTCGTATTGCCGCTGGGATCGTCAATCCGAGGGGCGGCTGGACAAAAAAAAGCAGCCTGGCTCGAGTGGCGCTAGGAGCCGTTAAGTTAACCGGCGCTTGCGTACCAGACAGGATTTGAACAATCCAACTTGGAGGTCAAGAATTCTCATGCCCATCGTCAATCGCCTCGCCGATCTGCAACCCGATATCCAGGCCTGGCGCAGCGACATTCATAAGAGCCCCGAACTGCTCTGCGATGTGTACGCACGGCCTCATTCGTTGCGGACCGTCTGCGTGAGTTCGGCTGCGACGAGGTCGTGGCTGGCCTCGGCGAGGCCGGGGTGGTCGGCCTCATTAAGGGCAAGAAGGGGGCCCGGCCACGGGCGACCTCAAGACGATCGTCTCGCGCAGTGTCGATCCGCTGGATTCCGCCGTGATCTCGATCTGCGAACTCCACGCGGGCAACGCCCGTAACGTTAATCCCGCAGACCGCAGGACTGCGTGGAGAAGCGCGTACGTGAGTTCGATGGCGTTGCGAAGACGACGGGCGCCAAGATCGACCCGACCTACGGGCGCGACACGACCTGATCGCAGCCTTTGACCGACTATCCCGTCACCGTCAAACTCGCAGACCGAATTCGCGACTAGCATCGCGCGCAAGGTTGCCGGCGATATGTGCGCGGGATATCGCCGCTGATGGCAACCGCGTCCCGGCGTCTTCATCTTTTGCGGCAACCGCGACAGCGCCGGCCTTCAGCACTCCGCCTATGACTTCAACGACGAGGCGATCGTTTTCGGATAGTCCTACTGGATCAAGTTAGTGGGAGAGCTCGCGGTGTGAGGTTCCCCGCCGTCATGACGGGTCGGACCCAAGAACCGTCGGCATCGGTCGAAAGCGGGCCGGCTTACGCAGCCTGGCCCAAACGAACTCGGGCCTTGCGCGTTCGGGGTTCCTGAAGAGGGGACGCGATGCAGCGTCACGCGATCGCATTCCTTCTCGGGCGTTTCCTCCCAGACTTGGACCGCGTGCGTCGGTTGGTACCCGGCCTAATCACACTGAGCCGCGCGCTTGCAGCCGTTCGGGGCGGCGCCGCCACGACAGCTTGCCCAGCACCAACTCACGGAAGACTAGGCGCGCAGCTAGCGATGGCAGCGGGCGGTCTCACACGCGCCCTGTCTATGATTCCGAGACGGTTGATCGTCGCTGTTTGTCGCTATCGCTCGTTGCAATAACGGCATTATCCGAAAAGCAGAAGGCCCTCATAGTGGACCACAAGACACGCGAGAAGGTCCCGAATCAGGATTGCGGCTGACCAGCATCATCTCACTCGGCGTTTGACGGGCTCAGCATCTGTATTTTCCACGATCCCGCACCTTCCTCTGCACGAGCGTTTGGCTTGTAAGCGGCACTCAGACGGCATCTTCGGCACCGCACATTAGGCAACTTCCTAAATACGGGGGCAGCCATGTGAGCTAGTCGGTTGCACCGCGGTCAGCCACGCCTTCCCTCCAGCGAACCGATCCGAATGGGCGCTCTAGCATGCGGCGGACGCCCAGGGGGCCGGGGCCGATACGGAAAGCCTCTGCTTAGCGACCGAGAGCGCGCTCCGCCTTCGTCGAGCGATTGCGCTGGCGCAGATGATCGAGCCATGTCGGGCAGTGATCGCGCTCCATCCACAGCTCGGGATCGGAGATGTCGCGCGCTATCGACCAGCCATAGGCCCCGTCGCGCTGGCGGGCTAGCTGTATGCCCTGCATCACATTGTGGAAGGCGCACGCATTCTCGCGCGCAACGCGATATTCGATCTCTACCACCAAGGGGCCACTGCGGTGGGTAAGCGCGAGGCGCACCTCGGGATCGGCCAAATGCTCAGCGTCCTCGCCGAGCTCGCTGATGCGCGGCATACCCAGCCAGAGCCCAAGCAGGGGCGAGGGCAGCCTCAGCGCAGCGGAGACGAGCAATGCTATCTCGACGCCAGCGGCATCAGTGATGCGACCCAGCCCCAGCCGCCGACGGCAACACCGCCGGAGAACGCCGCCTGATATGCCGCGAGCGATCGGCCGCGACCCAGCGAGGCGCGGAGAGCTGCACGCCGATAGTGAACAGCGTGAACATGATCGTCCACACGGCGCCGGCCAGGACGAGTGCGGTTGCGGTCAGAACTGGCTCGCTGTTCAGCGCTACGGCCACGATCGCGCCGCCCAAGGCGAACGAGCACGCGCAAGCAGCAGCTTCGCCGCTCATGCGCTTGCGGCACTTCGCCAACATTTAGCGCCCCGATGTCCGCGCCATGACCAAAGGCGCCCAGGATGATCCCATTTGTCTGCGCACCACCATGCAAGAGATCGCGCGCAACCAGTGGTATCAGCGCCGAGATTGAGCTGCCGATCACGCCAATGACCGTGGCGCGCGCCAGCACGATCTTGATCGACGAGGAGTTAGTGATGTACCGCATGCCCGAGATAATGGCGCGACTCAGCTGCTCGCGCGGCAGGCGCGAGGGCTTCGCGCAGAGGAACAGCGCCGACATTAGCGGCAGGTAGAGCACTGCGTTGAGCGCGAAGGCTGCGCCCGCGCCCGCGGTTGCAGCCACGACACCGCCGATGGCGGACCCGAAGCTGCGCGCGATGTTGTAGCTGATGCCGTTGAGCGCAACCGCCGCCGGCAGCCCGTCGAGTGGCACCTGCTCGCTGACAGAGGATTGCCAGGCTGGACCCATCAATGCCATGCCGCAGCCGATCACAAAGCAAAGCACCAGCAACAGATTCGGCGTGGTAAGACCCATCCAGTTGAGCGCAGTCAGCGCGGTCGCGCCGCAAAAGGCGATCGAGAGGCGCAATCAGCCCTACGATGCGACGATCATACATGTCGGCAATCGCACCGGCCGGTATCGAGATCAGCATCAGGGGTAGCATCAAAGCCGTTAGGACCAGCGCGACTTTGTCGGCCGACGACGTCATCTCTGTCATCGCCCAGGCAGCACCGACGTACTGGATCAGGCCGCCGAGATTGGACAACAAGCTCGCCAGCCAAATCTGCCTGAACGAGGCATAGCGTAGCGGTGCGATGATGTTGACGACGCTGAACGTCTGTGCCTTGGGCGGATCAGTCATACCAGCCCCCGCGCAGACTGCGCTGGCTTGATTCTGGACGAAAAGTGCGATGGTTCGGGCGAGATTGCTGCTAGCAAACGCGCGATCACTTCTTCAATCCCGTCTAGCCTTGGCAGTTTGAATGCGACACCCATAAGAGATGACCGTTTTTTGATCTGGTCCAAGCAACATCACGCGCCCATTGCCTGTGAGCGGGTCAAAGCGGCTAAGACGCCATTGCGTGCCTGCAGATGTTCGCGGTATTGTCCCGCAATCGCTCTGGTCGCGATGATGCACGTCTTGAGAAGCGCTCGAACGACGTTCGCCGCAACAGGAATAGATTGCAGGACATAGTCGCGAGCGGCCGCAACTCGTGGTTAGCGGCGTGTCTGTTGGTCACCAATTCACGAAACGGACCACCAAATGAGCCCACCACCACAATTCGCGCGTCCTCCTCTCTTCTGAAGTATTAATCTGCCAAGGCGCCCCAGAACGCGAAATTAGAAAGGGCTATAGATTGGGGAATCGAAAGCCCGATTGTTTGCGTTCTATGCAAGTGGCCGAAGAAAAAAGCGCAAAGAGATGTACACTCGGCGTGTGACGTCAGTTAGCGGCCCATCCTCTCGTGGACACCACGAGGAATAGCAGGTCCGTTCTTTCAATCCAAGAAAGTCCATCTTTTCAATCCAACACGATTGCAATCGTTGTTTTGCCCCTTTCGTGAAATGTTTTCGCCGCGATCGACGCGCAACGTCATGATCTTCGGTGATGCAAAAGACAAAGTGGATGTCGACAATGACTGCAAAAAGCAGGACGACGTCCGCTGATTTGATGATGGCTTTGACCTGCCACTGAACTTTCATCCAGCAGCGGTTAGAGTCTCGGTTGTTTGTACGCCAAGTGGCGCGGGTGGAGCAACGGACGATCGGCGGAGCTGGTCGGGGTTGCGGAGCCGGTCGTCCGTTGCGGTGAGGTGGGCGGCATAGGCCGCAGGAGTGAGTATTTCAGCGACGAGTGAGGCCGCCGGATATTGTAGTCGGCGACCCAGTTAGCGATTTTGGTGCGGGCATCGTCGAGATCGAAGAACAGAGTCTCGTTGAGCAGTTCATCGCGCATCCGGCCATTGAAGCTCTCGATGAAGCCGTTCTGCATCGGCGTTCCTGGCGCAATGAAGTGCCAGTCGATAACCGTGTCCTTGCTCCAGGCGAGCACGGCGTTGCAGGTGAACTCGGTGCCATGGTCGGACACGATCATTCCTGGCTTGCCACGTCGTGCGACGATCGCCGTCAGTTCGCGGGCCACGCGCCGTCCCGAGATCGACGTATCCGGAATGGCGCCCAGGCATTCCTTGGTGACGTCGTCGACGATGTTGAGGATGCGGAAGCGCCGACCGTTGGCAAACTGGTCGTGGACGAAGTCCAGCGACCAGCGGGCATTGGGCTTGGCCTCCACCAGAATCGGCGTCCGGGTGCCTGCAGCCTTGCGGCGGGCACGCCGCTTGCGGACGGTGAGCCCTTCCTCCCGATAAAGCCGGTAGATCCGGTTGATCCCCGAGGGCTCTCCCTCCCGTCGCAGCAGGACGAACAGCCGGCGGTAGCCAAACCGTCGCCGTTCGTTGGCAAGATCGCGCAGCCGGCCGCGCAGAGCCGCCTCCGGCGGACGGCTTGAGCGGTAGCGGATCATCTTCCGATCCGCGCCGACGATCGAACAGGCCCGCCGTTCCGACAGGCTCATCTCGGCCTGCAGATGCGCGACCGCAGCGCGCTTGGCGGCGGGCCCTACCATTTATTTGAAAGAAGCTCGCGCAGGGCGGCCGCATCGAGCATCTGCTCCGCCAGGAGCTTCTTCAGCTTCGCGTTCTCCTCTTCCAGCGCCTTTAACCGCTTGGCCTCAGAGACATCCATCCCGCCGAATTTGGCCTTCCAGTTGTAGATTGTCGCCTCGGAGATTCCATGCTTGCGCGCCAGGTCGGCTGTCTTTGCCCCAGCCTCATGCTCCTTCAACACCGCGATAATCTGCTCTTGAACCTTGCTCGCCTCATCTGTCCGTCCTTCTTCAGGCTGGACTCTAACTCGATCTGGAGGAAATACGCAGTGGCAGGTCAGCTTACTTTGAAAATGCCCGATCATGTCGAAGGCTGGACGGCCATACGTCTCAGGCTAGCTGGGTTACCAAGCGCGACATCGATGCTATGCTATGCTTCGTGCGAACTTCGATCGGTTAGCGCGCAGTTGGCTTTGGCCGGCAATCTGTTCGCGGCGTGGGATGCGGCGGGCGCGGTCATGCTGGTATAATGACTACGAAGTACCATCTGGCGCGGTTTACGCAGCACTGCCTCGGAGATGCTACGCTGACCTGCAGGACCGTTAGGGTGCCCCAGCTCGGCGAGCAGGATCATGAGTCGTCGTCGGCCGGTCTGCAGTACGTTCTCGGCTCGATATGCGAATGCAGATGGCGCATCCAAGCCCCTGGCGATCATACCTGATTGCAGGGCCGATCGCGCTAGCCGGAGCATACGGAAGAGTGACTTCATCGAGGCACTGTCGGGTACCCTCGACGTGTCATGTCGGCTCGACAGGTCTTCTCGCGTCGCTTCAATGCGCTAAGAATCTGCAAATCGTCTCCTTTGGCGCAGAATTTCGACCACGCAAGTCACACTTTAGCGAATATCCACTTTAGAGACCGGCTTACAGTTGCTGAGCGGACGGCGAGAATTCCGTCCGATGGGGGTGTATCAGGGGGTCATCGATGAAATTGACAACGCTCGTCCTCGGTACTGCGTCAGGGTTGACATGCGCTGGGGCGCAGGCGGCCGATCTTCCCGTAAAGGCGAAAGCGGTCGAGTACGTGAAGGTCTGCTCGCTTTATGGTCCTGGATTTTACTACATCCCAGGCACTGATACGTGTATCAAACTTGGTGGTTATCTCCGTGGCTGGCTCGCGGTAAACGGGAATACTGCCGCCTATCCTAACGACGCTGGCTTGGGCGGCGCGCAAAACCGGCTCAGCAACGCCTATACGTGGCGTTCTCGCGAACAGCTCAGCATCGATACGCGTACCGCGACCGATTATGGCTTGGTCCGCACCTATTTCTCCACGGTGTTCAGCTGGACGTCAGCAGGCTACTCCGGAAATGGAGCCGGCGGGACAGTTTACTCGTCGCTCGGTGGCGTTCAGGCGCCAAACAATGCCAGCCCTGGCGCTGTTGCTGGCGGTGCGATCGGAATCTACGACGCCTTTATCCAGTTCGCTGGTTTCACGATCGGTAAGGCGCAGTCGCAGTTCACCTCCCCCTGGGCTGATTATCCGGGCAACCTGTACGACCTCCCCGGCAGCGGCGGCTGGGAGCGCGTGAACCAATTCACCTATACCGCCGATTTCGGCCAGGGCATCTCGGTGTCTGTCTCAGCCCAAGATCAAGTCGCCAATTACACAAGCAACATCTGGAACGTAAGCGCTGCGAGCGCCTCAGGCCTCGCCACTGGTACGTACGGTGCCAATGACATCGCCGGAACGATCGCTCCAGACCTTGTCGCCATGCTTCGCGTTGATCAGGCTTGGGGCCTGTTCCAGGCGTCAGCTGCCGCCCATGACAATCATGCGGCTTACTATGGCGGAACTGAGCTCACCGGCCATCCGGATGACAAGTGGGGCTGGGCTGGTCAGCTAGCATTGTCGATCAAGAATCTGCCGACGGGTCCAGGTGACACGATCAACATGTCAGGTGTGTACACGAATGGTGCAAGCCGCTACAACTTTCATAGTTACATATCATCCGCCTTCGCGATGTACGGCGGTACGAGTTTGCCCGGTGCCTACCAAAGTGTCGGGCTTGCCGGCGCTTCTGACACCGTGTTCGTTGCAGGTGCTGGTCAGGAGTTGACCACGACCTACGGCTTCAACGGCGCCTTTAACCACAACTGGAATCCGTACTGGACAACCAGCCTGTACGGTGCGTGGGCTGCTGTGCGCTATAGCGGCACAGCCAAGGGCTACATCTGCAAAGCGTTCGTTACAGGTCTCGCGTTGTCGAGCGGAGTCGCTGGCTGTAACCCCGACTTCAACTATGCGGTTGTTGGTACGAAGACGGGTTGGACGCCAGTCAAGAACCTGACCTTCTCTGCCGAGCTCAATTACACGATGCTAGATCAGAAGTACGCCAGCGGGAGCACCGTAACCCAGCCGCAGCAGTCGGGTATTGCCAAGCCAGGCACTGTGTATCAGTTGAAGGACCAAAACAGCCTTACAATGCTGCTTTCCGCTCAGCGCAACTGGTGAGTCGCCGGCAGACCACCGAACCAAGAGAGTTTAAATAGCTACCTAGATCGTGTGATCTCCAGAAAGGTCTCCGGGATGCCCCCCGGGGACCTTTTGCATTTCGGATCAAGTCTTGACCATGGATGAAAGTGCTCCTGATGCTGCGGGCAGTAACTTATGACTCTTTGGAAGTATCTGCATAGGCTCGCCCCACCTTTGCGCGGGCCTTTTCCGTCGTACACATCCATTTGGCGCGGGAGCGGGCAGCACCTTATTTGTCGGTTCCCAAACGTAAACTTCGCGAAGCACTCACGCTTGGGGGCGTAGATCTTGCGAGCTCTGGCCGCGCAGGACGCCGATCTCAATCTCCCTTGGCTGGGATGGGCTGACGGACCTCGCGGTCGCAGCTCGTCGCTCGGCGCCCGTTCCAGACTGCCTCTCACGAAGCGGCACGTGGTCCGGGTACACGTCGAGCTGCTCACGCCGACGCTCCTGGCGATCTTCTCGTCGCCGCCCGCGGCGGCGAGCAGAATCTGTGCTCGTTTGAGCTTGCGGGGCGCATGCTTGTCGCCGCTAAGCAGCGCCTTGAGTTCAGCGCGCTCGATTTGGCTGAGTTCGACCCGATAGCGTACACTCATGGCGTGCCTCCTTATTCGAGGCACGCACGAACAACTGAATGGATGGCGGGTGTGAGTTCCGCGGCAAAAACCTTCACGCCCAAGCAGGGGCAGTATCTGGCTTTTATATACCTCCATACTCGGCTGCATCGCAGGCCGCGGCCGAAACCGACATGCAGGAATATTTCCGCGTCAGCCCATCCCCTTTACCCCAATGTGACGCTGTAGCGAACTGGCCCCATCAGAAGGCAGCCAAGAACCCCTCGGAGCATCGAGGTCCTCGTTTTGATCCCACGAGCCTGCCGGAGCTAATCTGACCGACCCTCAACGTAACCCGTCAAAATCACGGTGCAGAGCCACTAAGAGCGTCCACGCATCGGGAGATCGATCTCTGGTGCTAAAGCGAAGTAATTGTGCTCCAGAGCTGCTTGGCCTGACGCTCGCGTTGAGCCAAAGTTCGTTAGCACTCGATCCCGGCGGAATTACAGCCTACCGATAGATGAGGTTTCGCATTGAAATGGACGTCCACAGCGACGCGCTGGTGGCGCCGCAAGACATGTTTCGGTCCCTCTGTTCACGAAGTCTCTGCGAGCCGCAGATAGTTTGCTAATCGTAGAGACCCTTATTCGATGAGCATCGATTCCGGATGGAATTGCACGCCGTTGGTCCCCGCTGGGGTCGTGTCCCCAGTGATGGTGTAGCTCGGTAGAGCAAAGCCGCCCGCACGCGCGCCCTCAAAGAGCGCTGTAGCGGGCGGGCGGCTTTGCGGTGGTCACCGGCGATTCGCCGGTAGGATCGGGTTGCGACACGCCAACGCAACCGAGGAACCACCGATGACCGACGAGATGATGAACCTCCGCACGCTCGTGGAGAAGACCCCTGATGCTGATCTGTTGCGCGAGATGATCGGCTTTGCCGCCCAGCGGCTGATGGCGTCAACAGTGATGGCCGGCGCGAAGTGCTCGGCATGGACATCGGCCCTCTGAGGCCGAGACGTTCTGGACCGCCTTCCTGCGCTAGCTCGCCCGCCGCGGCCTGCGCGGCGTCAAGCTGGTCGTGTCCGACGCTCATGAGGGCATCAAGGCCACCGTAGCCAAGGTGCTCAACGCCACTTGGCAGCGTTGCCGCGTGCACTTCATGCGCAACGCACTGGCGCATGCCGGCAAGAGCGGGCGGCGCGTCGTCTCCGCCTTCATCGCCACCGCGTTTGCCCAGGACGACGCCGAGGCAGCAACAGCGCAGTGGCGGAGGGTCGCCGACCGGCTCCGTACCAAGCTGCCAAGCTTCCCGGCTTCCTGGACGAGGCCGAGACCGATGTGCTCGCCTACATGACGTTCCCGCCCCAGCATCGTACCAAGCTGCATTCCACCAACCCGATCGAGCGCCTCAACGGCGAGATCAAGCGGCGGACCGAGGTGGTCGGCATCTTCCCCAACGAGGACGCCATCGTTCGCCTCATCGGCGCGATCCTGCTCGAGCAGAACGATGAATGGGCCGTCCAGCGCGCCCGCTACATGACGGGAAACCATCGCGCCGTTGAGCGATGATCCAACCGTCAGCCTTCCGGCTATCGCCAGCTGACCTATCCGGCTCTTGCCGGTGAACGCGGTGTGCCACCGCTAGTTACACCACGTCCGGGGACACGATCTCCGCTCGCTGGTGAAGGTGCGCGAAGGCCCATGGTTCGCCTTCCTCGGAGCGCGCCGTCATCGAGCGTTGAGGTGGACCCGCGTTGGAAGGCAAGCGCGAAATAAGGTAACAGCGTCTTGGTCGCGGGCAAGTTGTTCGCGCCCCCAGGCGCACGGTCACCCGCGAGCCGCTCAGGTTGTCACAGAACCAGACCGTCAGACAAGGGACACGAGGGTCAGTCGGCAGAGATTTGTGATGTCGTAGACGGGCAGCTTTGTGATGCGACGGATCGACGGCGCGACCAGCGGGAATGCCGTACATTCGAACAGGATGGCCGCGATCTCCGGGTGCGCGGCACGAACTCGCACAACGCAGGCGGTGACATCCGCCTCGACAGCGGCGACGTCGGTCGGTGGCAGCGGCCGCTGCGTCGCTTGCGACAAGTAGTTTCCGCCTTCGATACCGCCGACCACGATTCTCGCACGAGCGACCGAATCGTTGACCCCGAGCAGGCCATCGTCGCAGTGCCTTGAGTCAGCGACGAGGACGGCGAGCTTGGCAGCGGGGGGCAACTGGCGCAGCAAGCTCGGTATTAGAAGCAGGCTCGAAATCGTCACGGGGACATTCACCGCCGCGGCAACAGCCGTCTGATGTCGGATAGAGAAGCCGCAGTCTTCGGCGATTGCGACGGCTCCGCGTTCGACCAAGCGCCGAGCGGCTGCGACGCAGGCCGGCTCAAGCGATGGATCGCCGGGGATAACAGTATCCGCCCAGGCCCCCGATACAGTTTCCAAAATGATGGGGAAATCGAATGCTGGGAGGCCCACGTTCGAGGTCGAGTATTCCGAGAGAACGGCGAGTCTGCGATGTCATTGAGCACCCTGAGAGAACGTGGAGTTTGCAATCATGGTAAACCATGAAGCGGCCTGACGCCGAACCTACCTGATATTGAGCTTCATATCGCCGAAATTGTGCGCATTGTGAGCTTAGTGCGACGAAGCCGAAATTTTCACGGACTCGGGATGGTGGCCGTCGCTAGACGAAAGGGCACGGCCCGAGAGGGTTAGTTTAAGTGCGTCGGCGCCCCGGACACTTGTGCACCGACAGCGGACGAGACCGGACGAGATGGAGGTAGATCGATGGCCTGCTACCCAAGGCCCGCCCATAGCGTCGCGTGCTTCCATTATTCCGACATTGCCTGAAGCCGCATGAGAAGCTGTCTCACTTGCTGAAGTTTGCGTCGGATGATCGCGCGCTGTGTCCTTGAGCACCTGCAAGGGAGATCGGCGACGGTCTCTCGCTCCTTCCACTTCGCGACAGTCTTCTCGTTGATCCCATAGCGCTTGGCGAGCGCTCCCAAGCTCCGTTGAATAATTGTGTTGCTCGACGGATTACCTCTGTGGTGGCGAAGTCATATAAAATTGTCCCATAGCACATTCTTCGGATCGCGCGATAAGAATGCACCATCAAAGCCCGGGACTAAGCACCTAGGCCTGCGAGATCAACGTTGATCTGCACCAGAACTCGGTTGACGGGCGCGAACGTGCACGCTCCCCGAATTCTGCCACCACGATCGGAAGACAACTAGCTATCCTATCGTGGGGCAACCACAGTTTGCGCCCGGTAACTACCAATGCTAGCAATTGATTCAGCAATCCGAAACGTGTCACCTATCGGCCGATGAGCGTTGGGCCCGGCAAGGAGCATGCAATATGAACCAAAATCTTTCGTCGCCAACGGCCTCGATCGATGCGCTTGCTCGCCAGGCAGATCCTGTGCGCTCCGGCACGGTCACTCACTGCGCCGTCTTATAGGGCTGTGGCAGCTTGACCAGTCAATTGCGTGCTCTCGCGGTTACCGCGATGCGAACAAAGCTTCCAGGAGCCAACCAAGGTGAAGATTTACGATCGCAGAACGCGATGGTCGGAGCATTCTTCCAACGCTGGCTTCAGACGATAGCATCGAAGCGAGTTGAAGGCGCGACCATCGGAGCGTTGAAGCATGCCGGTCCATGGCGCTGCGTCGACCCATCGGCTGAAGCGGGACGCGAGGATAATTCAAATGGAGACACGACATGCGGCGCAATAGAGAAATGAAGCTCGGACTATTCCTCGTTCAGGTGGGATATCACGAAGGTGCATGGCGCGATCCGAGCGTGCCGGAAAATGGCGGAATCGATATAGACCATTATGCTCCTCTCGCAGCACTTGCCGAAGGCGCTGCGTTTCACTTCGTATTACTCCAAGTATAGTAGAACGAGATCATGCCAGCATAGCTCGTGCAGGCCGAAACGATGGATTCGAGCCAATCACCCTGTTGACGGCACTTTCATCGAGAACGCAAAAGACATCGGTCTTGTCGTGACAGCGACGACGACGTACCATCAGCCCTATCATCTTGCACGCATGCTCGCCTCACTTGAGCACTTATCGCGGGGGGCGCGCCGCCTGGAACATTGTTACCTCAGCATCTACGTCCGAGGCGCCAAACTTCGGCGAAAACGAGCTGCCGGATTATGATACGCGCTATGCTCGAGCGAGAGAATTCGTAGAAGTGGTCAAGGGTCTTTGGGACACGTGGGAAGACGACGCTTTCGTTCGGGACAAGCAAAGTGGCATTTTTGCAGATACAACCAAGCTGCATTTGCTCGACTACAAAGGAAACGTCCTGTCAGTCAGAGGACCGCTGAATGTGGCAAGGCCACCGCAAGGATATCCCGTATTGGTTCAGGCTGGGGCATCCGACGTTGGAAGAGCGTTCGCCGCAGAAGTGGGCGAGGTGGTGTTCACCGCCGAACCTTCTTTAGTAAATGGTAAACGATCCTACGCAAAATCAAAGAAAAGTCGCGCGTTGGGCGGGAGGACGATCAGGTATTGATCATGCCGGGCATTGTCCCGATCGTTGGCAGGACCAAGCGTGAAGACAGCAACCCTTCCAGGTGAACTCAAGGATTTTATTGAGCTCGTCGTTCCTGAATTGCGCAGACGAGGCAAATTCAGATCTCGATACTCCGGACAAACACTAAGAGAGAACCTTGGCCTCAAGCGGCCACTCAATCGTTTCACGCTGGCAGGTGTAAGCAGTCGGCTTGGATGCCCAGCCGTTGAACGGGATTAGGCTTCTGAATGGTTCTCGAAAGTGCTCCGCTTCGCGAAGGCGTTTGTCGGCGACTGGGCGCATCGTCGAAATGGACAATTGGGGCACCAACTGCCTCGATCTTGTCGGAGGCGGCGAGGACGGGTCGCGCGGTGAAACTCGCTTTGAACTGCTGAATGGCTTTGTCGTCCGTTTACAGCGAACCAAACGACTGTTCTGGAGCCGTAATGCGGCGGGAAGGCTGTTTTGAGATTGCAAGATTTTGAGGCCTTAAACTCAGTGTCGCCGGATGTGAATTTAGGCCGTCAGCGCCAGCGAGAAGCGGGCGAAGCTGCTGACCTGCCACTGAACTTTCATCCAGCGGCGGTTAGAGTCTCGGAGTTTTGTACGCCAGGTGGCGCGGGTGGAGCGACAGGACTTGTAGTGAGGTCGAGCGGTCAAACTCGAGAACGTCACAAGCTCTCCGGATCGACACCTGCCATTTGCCACAGACCTCGTCGACCAGCTTGCGCTTCCGGCCAGGCTTCATAGCTTTCAGGGATCACGTCCGGCAGCATCTCCTTGTCGAACGACAGTCTGGCCGACCAGCTTCTTCAGCTTGGCGTCCTCGAGCTTCGAGGTGCTTCATCCGTCGGCAGCAGCCCGTCGTCCTTCTTCTTCCACTTGAAATAGGTCGCCGTCCTTGCGACAGATGTTCGCCACCGGGACCCTTTCATTGCCCTGCTTTAGGATGAACGCGTTCTGGACGTCCGAAAACTTCGAAACCTTCATCGTCGTCCGCTCTCCGCTCTGTCAGCGCAAGCCTCTAGTCGAAAATGGTCCAGTTTGCCGGCCTCAGATCAGTCATCAGCGCAACTGGAATGTTTGCTGCCAAGACGGTTGCTTAAGGCCAGAGAAGCATCGCGGTCGATCCGGCGGGCCGTTCCTACAATCGTCTTTTGCCTCAAGGGGGAGGCTAAGTGCCGCGCGGCGAACAGGATGGAAGTGCGTATTGCCTCACATATCGATGCTCCCGAGTGCGATCGGTTGCCTCATTTATTTTGCGCCCGGCTTGGGTTGAGGAGGAGGCCGGGTGCGGAGATGGCCGGGGTTTCGGAGCGCCCGGCCTCCTCCGCTGGCACCTGGCACATCATTGGGGTGTTGTGACCTCATACCCCGGCGGCGTTTTCTCCGTAGGAACGAACAGTAACGCGTTCGCTTGCTCGCTGCGCCAGGATTTAAGCCGACGTTGAAGCGTTCGAAGAAGCTTATTCGGATAGGCTCCAGGATATTCCACCTGCAACCGGGAGAGCAGTTCGCTGCCAGTCCGCCAGGGCTCGACCTCAAACCATTTTCGCAAATCTGGCGTTGCCCTGATGAGCGGGTCGGGACGGCGCCGGCCTCTTTTCGCTTTCACGATTGGCCGATCCGTCGGTCGCATAGCTCCGTCCTTCCAGGCGGTTCGTAGGCTTGCCAGAAAGAGATCCATCGATTGCGTTGCCGCAGCAGGATGGGCGATTGGCTGTGTATCCGCGAGCGCCGCGAGGCGCTCCTGTGCGGCGCGGATATCGTGCAGCAACGCGACCGGGTCGAGGGCGGCATAGATTTCCTGGAGATGGGCGCGAACCGCGTCGGGCGTGCGAGCGTCGGCAGCCAAGCGCTGGTGTGGCGTTGTCGGCGCGCTGTACGTCTTGCGCACACGCGCACCGTCGCGCTGTTTGGCTATTAACTTGAACGAAGGCTGGAAGAAATTCACGAACAGTCGCGCCGATCGGTAGAGTTCAGCCAGCAGTGTAGCCGCCTCCAGGCCCTCGAACCGACGATAGCCGATCATCCTGCGCAACCGCGCCGTTCTTCTGCTCGACGAACGCCTGTTCGTTCTTGCGGTAGGGCCGGCAACGCGTGAAGACGATGTTGCCCGCATCGCAGTAGGCCTTCAGCGTTTCGTTCATAAATACGGTGTCGTTGTCCGTATCGAGGCCGAGCAGCGCAAAAGGCAATTGTTTGCGCAATTCCGTCAACACCGTACTCAACAGCGTCTGTTCGCACAGAGGGGCGCACTCCGTCCAGCCGGTAGCAATGTCGGTGAGCACGAGGGTCTGGATGAAGCTGCCGCGCGCCGATGGACCGCTATGCGCGACAAGGTCAGCCTCGACGAATCCCGGCGCCGGATCGTTCCAATCTGCCGACGTCCGTATTGGAACACTGCGACGCAACGAGTGCGTCGCGTGCCGCCGGCGCCTGCGACCTAATCCTTCTCGGACCGCACCAATGCGCAGTCGATCGTCGCAGCGCTCATCGCCAAAAGTTTGTCGCGGATCTCGGGGGCAAGGTCGAGGTGGCCGTGCCGTTCCATCGCCTCAATCAGCGCAGGCATTAACGCCTTCAGCCGCTTCCCGCAGATCCGGTCTGACGCCTCCCAAAGGAGCACGAGCGCGTTGTGTTCTGCCTCATTATAGACCCGACGTCGCGCCCGCCGGCCTGGGCGTGCATCATCCTGACCTCGAAGTAGTCGCATCGCATGCTTGCGATGGAATCCGGTGATGTCGACGAACTCGTCCAATATCCGCGCCTTCTTCGCGCGATCCGAACGCCGATAGCGCGCGCCCGCCGCCGCTGTCAGTTCCTTCCGCGTTGCCATGCTTAGCCACCCCATCGTCGCCCCGCTCGTTCCCAATCCAAGGGAGCAATTTACGTGAGGCAACGGCTCAGCATCCGGTAACAATTAAGGCGAGGCAATGCGCGCGCGACAATCATCGCGGCGCCGCGACACTGACTCGCCATGCTGACCGCCGCGCTCTTCCAACCCAGATCGTCGCGCTATAGGCTAAGGGCATTGAGAACGACTTGAGCTGGTTCCCGATTGTCTGAACAGGATCTCCGCGTCGATAAGTGGAGCGTCTGCCGGGGTTAGGCTGCCAGGCGGAGTGGCAGCGGGGTGAAGTAGGCTTGATCCGGCGTGCTGCCGTCAAGACTCGAATGGGGACGTCGGCTGTTATAAAAGTCGAGATATCGGCCGATCGAGGTGCGCGCCTCGCTGACGCTGTCATAGGCCCGCAGATACACCTCCTCGTATTTGACGTTGCGCCATAGCCGTTCGACAAACACGTTGTCCCGCCAGGCTCCCTTGCCGTCCATGCTGATCGCGATGCCGTTGGCGGCGAGCACGCCGGTAAAAGCCTGTCCGCTGAACTGCGAGCCCTGATCGGTGTTGAAGACGTCCGGCTTGCCGTGGCGAGCCAGGGCATCCTGAAGCGTCTCGACACAGAACGCCGCCTCCATGGTGATCGATATGCGCCACGACAGCACGCGGCGGCTGAACCAGTCGAGCACAACCGCCAAATAGACGAAGCCGCGCGCCATCGGGATGTAGCTGATGTCCATCGCCCACACCTGGTTCGGCCGCGTGATCTCCATCTCGCGCAGCAGGTACGGGTATATCTTGTGGCCCGGCTCGGGCTTCGTCGTCCGTGGACGGCGATAGAGCGCTTCTATCCCCATCCGCCGCATCAGCGTTTTCACATGCCGGCGGCCGATCTTGCATCCCTGCAAAGCCAACAGGCCTCGCAACATACGCGAGCCGGCGAAGGGATACTCCAGGTGCAGCCGGTCGAGGCGCTGCATGATCGCAAGGTCGGCGTCCGGCACCGGCCGCGGCAGGTAGTACACGCTGCCGCGGCTGATGTTCAAAGCCTCCGCCTGCTTGGTGATCAGGTAGCTCGTGCTCACGGTCGATCATCGCTTTGCGCTCAGCAATCCCGCCTTGGTGAGCGCGCCTTCTAAAAAATCATTCTCCAGCGTCAGCTCGCCGATCTTGGCGTGCAGCGACTTCACGTCCACCGCGGGCGTGGCCGGTGTCCCGCCTCCCGGTCCGAAAATCTCGGAAACGCTTGCCTCAAGCTGCGATTTCCATGTCGTTATCTGGTTGGGGTGGACGTCGAAATGCTCTGCCAGCTGGGCGATGGTTCGGTCGCCCTTGACGGCGGCCCGAGCCACCTTCGCCTTGAAGGCCGCTGAGTGGTTCCGGCGGGGTCGTCTGCTCATAGTCGCTCCTGATTCGCAGGCACAGCGTGCCCGCTGTCAGGCAGAAACTCCACTTATCGTCCTGTGCAGAATTCTGGGACCGGCTCTACTCGACACATGTAAGCCTTCGATATCGAAAAGTGTAAGAAACTATACGAACGTTTGGGGGCGAAAGGGATTGCCGCATTGTTGCCCTAAGATATTAGGATCCCACATGGAAAGGCCGGGCGGTCTAAAAGCATGTGTACTCAGATCGTTAACTGCGAACGTTCAGCCAGCGCTTGTTTTTCGGCAGCATTGCGCTTGCATTGGTGACGATACCCTCCTTGTACCTTCATACCCATTTCGCTGCGACGGCGTTTGCCTATCTGGTGGTGATATTGCTGTTTTCGAAGATGGACAGCTTCATTGCACGTACTTGATCGGAAAGGTCCGCCAGGCGAGGCTCTAGCGCAGCGCGGGCCGATTTGCGCAACCTCGAGAAGAAGTGGCGCGCGATCTTAGCACAACCCAATCATGTACTTCATGTCGATGAAGCCGGTGTGCTGCGACGACCAGTTCGTCGCAGCGCACCTTCTCGTAGCGCGCCGAGAGCCTACACTGGTGCAACAGGTCAAGCTCGTACTCGTTCAGGCTGCCCTTCAAGCCGAGCAGCAGAGATCGTTGTCGGAACGCAGCGCATAGACGGTCTCCTGATCCACCAGCGCCGAGTCGACGACGCAGCACATCTCGATTAGTTGCTGCCAGAATGATCGCGCCGTTGACCGGCTTGCCTCTAGGCGGTGACCGCGGCTGTAATGGCGCCGGGCCCACCACGCCGAGACGAGCTTCCTCGATGGCATCGTCGACACGCGAGGGTTTCTTGCGGGCGATTGGTGGCGCTCTGCGATGTCGCCAACCTTGAGGGTCGCATCTGCCTTCTGGCTCGGCCCTGTACCTTTAGCTGCGCCGTTGGCGGACCATCAGGTTACATAGTCCGGGCTAATTCGATCGAGGCGGCGTTTGAGCGCCGCCCACGGACGCTGGCTCGTAAAGGCACCATTACGTTTGAACTGCACCGCCCTGTGAGCTGTGACATCGCCGGACGGTAATGTGAGCTTTTCGCCGCATTGTGTGGCCGCGACCTGAATGCGGCAGGATTGCTCCATGTAGTACATGTTGATGAACGCTTCGCCGATGGTCCGTCCGACAGTAAGCAAGCCGTGGTGCTTGAGAATCATAAGAATCTCTGTCGCCCAGATCACTCACCAGCCGTTCGCGCTCCTCAAGATCGAGCGCGACGCCTTCATACTCGTGGTAGGCAATGCCGCCGTAGAAGGCCATCGACACCTGGGTGCAACGGCAGCAGACCCCGCGCGCCAGCGGCAACCGCCATGCCAGCCAAAGTATGTGTATGCATGACGCACTGCGCGTCGTCACGATTCATGTGCAGGGCGGAATGGATCGTGAAGCCCGCCCTATTGATCTTTGAGTCTTCCTCCTCTTGTACAGCGTACCCGTCGGGATCGACGACGACGAGGCTTGAGGCCGTGATTTCGTCGAACATCATGCCGTACGGATTAAGGAGGAAGCAATGCTCCTTGCCAAGCAGGCGTGCTGACAGATGAGTGTAGATCAGGTCGTCCATGCCGAAATGGGCGATCAAGCGATAAGCCGCAGCCAGATCGCAACGGACATCCCATTCCTGGGCGCCATCGTTACGCATATCTCGTCCTTTCTTGAAATTCCTATGATGACCTCAATTGAATCCATCAGAGTACGCAGATATTGCCGGGCGCTAATTCGTATCGCAACTACCAGTTTTTCCAGCTGACTCTGGATAGGCAATCTTCGTAGGTTCGACATACAACGGGTTTGAGTTTTCCAGCACGAGTTGGCCCCGCGCGCTTAGTCTTAGTCATTTGTGAAGCGCCTCGGCGATAAATGTGAGCTTCTGTTGGCCGGGAGCTAAGGGCACGCACGCTGCGGACGCCCGATGTCGATCGGGATACTGTTGATACGTGCAACCCAACGCCATCGCCCTTCTCGGCCGACATCAAGCTCGTCGATCCAGCGATCAAGAGCCCCAACCGTCTCTTCCGCGAGAATAACATGCGGTGCGACAATTGAATCTAAGCATTGCCAAAGCCGGCGGTGATGATGGCGAGAAGGCTATGGCGAGCGGATGTGGCTCACGCGGTCCTCCGCGACATCAGTCCCGAGATCACAGAGCAGCCAAAACTGAGACCGCATTCGAGCGGCCGCTCTCGTGCATTGACGCTAATCGTTCCCAAGAATACCGCCAGCGCGGATACAAGCCGAGGCACTAGAGGCATCGAAGCATGAAGATTGTCGGCCATCGAGGTTCGCACAACTGTGATCGAGCCGCAGGTCCGGTCGGGACCCGAGCTCTGGGCCACAGTTATGCTAGTCGGCCGATCGGCAGCGTCGAGGGCTCACCCGTGAGGGGCTCACTTTCGAGATGAGACCGATCCGTTAGATCCTGAATCGTTCGGGAAACAACCCGCGGGCGACAAGGTTCCCGACCGGCAAACGGCCGCTCGGCTGTTCGCGCTGCAACAAGCCAAGCGGCAAGTGTTCGCCGTCGCCCTTGCGCCCGACGGCGATCGCGATCTCGAACACAAAGCCCTCGGGCACCCTGAGCAAGTTGCACGCCTTCTCGACGTCAAATCCACTCATGCCGTGTGCGGCCCAACCTGACGCCGCTGCCTGGCTGTCAAAGTTAGCCCACGCAGCCTCACTGTCAAAGGAATGCGTGCGCGACGACTCGGTCTTCTCGGGTGGGCTGAAGGCCTGCCTCGACAGCAGATAGACCAGCGCCGCCGCGTGTCGCGCCTTATTGAACTCAATCAAAGGGGTAAGAAAGGCGTCAAATTCGGACTATCCGCGTAAGGCATAGAGAAAGCGTCATGGCTGGGAATTAAAAGCCGACAGTGCCCACCGTGCGGCCTCGAAGAAAATGTTCAGAATTCCTTCCGGGATCTGATCTTGGCTAGATCCACGCGGCGACCAGCGGTCGGCGATATTCGGTCCGCGAGATATTCGGGTGCACGGATTTTGGAAGCCGGCTGTTGGATGATCACTCTCTTCTCCGTCGTCTTCTTGCACGCGGGGTTCCCGGTCGAAATAATCAGGCATAGAACTGATCAGCGCGAATTACAGTCTTGACCTATAGGTCAAGACGATATCTGCGCCCGTTGGCTATCGAGCCAAGGCCGCGAGCAGAAATCTCGTCTTCGCAGTCATGAGGGTCAATCGGACAAGATTCATCGGTGACTCTTGGCGCGGACTCCATCGCTTTGGCGCTGGCTGCTCTTTCTTATTCCAGCAATCAGCGAGTTCCTCAGTGAATCGCGAATTGTTCATCGAAGTGCCGTGCGCATCCCTCGATCTTCATGGGGGTCTTGTGATCTGCTCTTCGATACCTAGACGCCTCTAAGACCTCTTCCGATCTTCAATCGTCTCAAACCAGCGTTCTGGATCGTTGCCATTTACGATTGTGGCGCTTTAGTTGCCAACCGTTTGTTCATCTCGATGGTGAAGAATACAGCAAACGAGGAGGGCGCCCCTACTAGTTCCGGATGGAGGCGGAGGAACACTCTCGCTTTACAAATTCGTTCAATCACTCGGTTTGGGGATCATCAGACTCGAGAATTGAACAGCTTGTGCGCGGCCCCCCTGGCCGCCCAATTTGTTCAGATTGATGGGTAGAGGTACTTGAGTTTGACTAAGCATTGGGTGTTGTGAGGTCCCGTTGGCCTTGGCTTTGTTGGCGTTGCGTTCGTGCTTCCTGGCGGCGACTTCCTCGATGAGTGTTTGTTTGTCGGGGATACGGCGGTCGAGGCCCTAGGACAACGGGTCGCCAAGTTCGACTTCCGCCAGATCGAGCCAACTGCCGTGCTTTGGCATTGTAGTGCCATTCGAAGCGCTCGACCAGACGTCCTGGCGGCGCGTAGGTGACGCCTCGCTCTGGATGTTAAGGTCTCTTGAACCATAACGATGGTCCTGTCATTGGCGAAGTGGACATCGGCCATCTCTTTCAAAGACATGAGCGTACGGCGGTATGCCGATCGGTGACTTTGATGTGGCGCCAGCATTCGCGCGGCGCGAACATCATGAGGAGGTTGGCGGTGCCGTTGCGCTCGTACTCGTAATAGCAACCGGCGGGACGTCTCGCTCTCATTGGGATCGGCAGGCGCGTTTCCGCGAACAGTTGCTCTGAGGTCTCGTCCAGACACACAAGCGGTCCTTGCGATCGCACGGCCGCGTGTAGAAGACCAGCACGTCCTCCATGGAGGATTCGAACGCGCTATTAGCTTTCGGCGGAAAGACGCAGCACTGTCGGCGATCAAGATGGAGAATGTTTTTTAGCATCCTGCCGATCCTAAGCGTCCTTCCGATCGTTGAGTCACTGGCACGATCGACGATCCGGAGCTGCACGACTTTCTTCCACGCAGCGTCCAGCGCGCGTAAGTTAGCAGGCTTGGAACCAGCGCGCGCAATCAGTTCGACTTCCTTGTCGCCTTTCAAAAGCCGCTGGGCGGGGCGCTTGCCTTTCGGGTTCCTCGTCGCTCAGCCGCACAACATACTTCTTACCGAAATCTCCTTGGCAGCCATCATCGTCTCCGCGGCTCCCGCTGCGACGGTATAGAATCCCAAAAAGACCCAACCTCTGAAGCGAGGACTAAACACCTAGGCCACCCGAAGCCCGAGCGAGGCTCGCGCCTCGGCCGGCGTTGCTGGCCTGCCGCCATGCTTTTCAATCAGCCCCAGAGCGATGCTCACGAGCTCGGCATTCCCAGATGCGAGCCGGTCCTTGCTGCTTCGAATGTTGTCTTCCATTCCGGTGCGCACCGCGTTCGCGCCGCGCTGCAACACCCATTCCAACACCCGCGATTGATGGCGACCAATCCCAGCTGCAGTCCAAGTCGCGCCGGGAATGATACGCTTGGTTTCCGCAAGCAGAATATCGAGCAGATGCTCGTCCGCAGGCAGCGCATTCTGGACTCCCATAACGAATTGCACGTGCGGGCTCGGCGACATCAAGCCGGCATCGATCAGTCGCCTCGCGCCGTGAATGTGTGACAGGTCGAAGATCTCGATCTCAGGCGCAATCTCAAACTGCTTCATACGGGTCGCAAGGTCGAGCACCAAGGCCGCGGGATTCTGGTACACAATAGTGGGAAAATTCGTGGATCCGGTCGAAAGCGAAGCCATCTCCGGCCGATGCACGAGCGAAAGACCTCGCGCAGTGGGATCGCGCCCGCGGCCTCCCGTCGAGAACTGCACGATCATGCCGGGGCAGTGCTTGCGCACCCCCGCCTGGACTTCTGCGAAACGGTCAGGATCTGAAGAGGGGGATTCATCATCGTTGCGCACGTGGATGTGAACCAGAACCGCTCCCGCCTCGTAGGCCGCATGTGTCGACTCGATCTGCTCAGCCGGCAGAATCGGCAGCGCTGGATTGTCCTTCTTGCGTGGAACTGAGCCTGTGATTGCAACGGCGATAATAATTGGGCGCATGATGAGTCTCCGTCAGCCCTGGTCACCAGCGGCTCGTTGCGTAAAAAGACCACGTCGCCGCCATTCAGCGCCGATGGATGCGCTGCGTTCTTCGTTTCCTACGCGCGATTTGTTCGCGGTCGGAATGAACCGGCGAGGCATGTCAGCCCCTTCGATTAAGCCAGCCACCGACTCCAGCGCTGCCAGCCTATGCTGGACCAAACTCTCTAGGGGGGACTGTTGGACGATGATCGTGTTCTCGAAGAAAAGGAGCGAGAGGGTGTCCAGTCATGGAATAGTCCTCGGCTCATTCCTGTTGTACGCCTTTTGCCTAAGAATCATCGAAACCAGCCCCATCGTCGACTATCTAACCTATGGGTGCGTCATCGTGTCCCATTTGCCTTGGCGGCTACCACACAGAAAGCAACTGGACTTCCGCTGCACGAGGTCACGCGAGGACTGGACCGAGCGCCAATCTCAAAGGGCACGCCGGTGCAATTCAACATCTGCCTGGATCAGCGCCGAAAGGAATAGCGTTAGCGATTACGGACGGCACGTTGGTCACTCTTACTCGAGGACGACAGGCACTAAGATCTGCACCCGGACCATGAAGCGAGCCGGCGCTTGGGACGACATCACCGACACTAGCGGTGTTCTCGGCATCGCCGTTGTAGGGAGCCATGGATGAAGCCCGTGAGGCAATCGAAGTCGAACTCGCTGCCGACGACATCGAACAGGATGTAGTTGCCTGCCACGGCTATGCCATAGCCCGTCGTCTCGACGATGCGCCATTGGCTCCGGACGCTTATGCCGGCGTCACCAGAAGCTTGGCATTCGGACCGGATTTAAGCCGCCAAAGCCAGTGTGAAGGCGGCGTTCACCCGGTCGCGGCCTAGTAACTTCACCTTGGCCAGACCAGCGTAGCTTTTGATCCAGTCGAACATTTCCTCGATCCGTTGCATATAGATCGCAGGGTTGAGGCCGATCGATGTCGTCAACGGCGTTGATCACGCCAAACTGAATTGCTTCGTTGACCCCCCGATCATGACGTATGCCTGATCGAGAAGCACCACGCAGAAGACCATAACGAAGCGAGCCTTCGCGGTCGATGCGATCCGCACGCCTTCGGCCGTCATGGCGGCGCGCTTTCTCGTGCGCGAAGCGACGATCTCGATGCAATCCCAATCACGGCACCAATGTAGCACAACACTAAGATCGACCGGTAAGCTGCCACCGACGTGATCTCGACCCGGAGAGAACGGCGCGCCGATTACGGACACTGCGCACCAAGCGCCGAACAACAGGCGCTCTGCACCATGTGCATCAGAGTCGGGCAATGAATCGCGATGTCTTGGAGCGTGCCTGAAGCAACGATCTATAACGAGGCAACCTTGTGACCAGCGGGAGCGCTGTTATCGGCAGAGCTGTGTGCGAAGCGTTTTTGGTTCAGGACCAACTATTGCCTGCCCAAGTGGCAGCACGCTCATTTGGTATCGTTGCAGGCGGTCCTGACGGACGAAGTGGCTACTCCTCACACCGTTACTGATCGAACGAAAGTTGCTGTGACCGCTCTTGTGAACAACGCGGGAGCCGCACGGCCGGGCACGATCGATACGGCGACTGTCGCCGATCTCGACTACGTCGTCGCGCTGTACTTGCATGCCTCAGTGCTGCTGATCCAGACTGCTTTGCCCGCCCTACTGAGGCCCATTCTGTTGCAGAGTCGAGATGGGACATTCCCGCGCAGACCTGCCGCGTAGGTGTGCAACGGCCCGGAGAGCCAAGCATCCGGCAGCGGGAGTTCGTTTCCCGATCGATAGTCCCGTCAGCATGACGCCACGCGCTGGCGCCATGCTAACAGCGACGAGTGGTCGCTCGCATTGGCCGTTCGCGGAGCGCAGCGGCTTCGACAGCCCTGCAGCCGCTGCTTCCGCCGACCTTGATCGCGCGATGTCAGCCATAAGAAAAGGTAGGTGCGCCGGCAATCCTGGTATGTCACCAACAACTAAGCGTCAACGCCGACCCTGAACCAGCAAGAGGCACTGACCTTGATGCGGCGTTAGAAATGTGAGTTCCGAACGAGGAAGAAATCATGCGCCAGAAATTCCGAGAAGCTCGCTTGTATCGTTCGCTGCTCTTCGTCCCTGGGTCCAAACTCGACTGGATGTTAAAGGCGCCAAAATATGGAGCGGATGCCTTGATCTTCGATCTCGAAGATTCGGTCGAGGTTACTCAGAAACCTGGCGCCCGCAACGCGGTCGCAGCAGCTATCAAGGAGCTATGCGCCGGCCCCTTCGGACGCTTTGTGAGGCTCAATGGGTGGCGAACAGGCTATCTGCTTGACGACCTCTATGCGGTTGTAATCGATGGCCTCGACGGGGTGGCGCTGTCTAAGACTGAATCTCCAGAAGATATTGCTGCTCTGGACCTGGTGCTTGGGGAGTTGGAGACGTCGCGTGGTCTACCGGTCGGCCGAATCGAGATTTGTCCATACGCGGAAACAGCCGTGGCGATGTACAGGCTCTACGATATCTGCATGGCATCGCAGCGGATTAAACGGGCCGGCGTCGCTAGTGCCCCAACTCCAAGTGGAGACGGGGCTCGCTCCCTAGGCCTACAGATGGATGACATGTCCGATGAGGGGGTCTGCTTCGGAGCGTATTCTGTGCTGCAAGCTCGCGCTGCCGGAATCATGCACGTCGAAGGCGGCATGACCGCACGATTGGATGACCTTGAGTTGGTGCGGCGGATCGGCGAAAGATCAAAACGCTTAGGTGCGTCCTGTGCGTCGGCGATTCACCCGAGCCATATCCCCATCATCAACGAAATCTACTCGCCATCGCAAAGTAAAATCGACGAGGCGCGTGATATCGTCTCGGCTTTTGCCGAGGCTGTTGCCCGCGGAGAGGGCGCGGTACAGCACAAGTCGAGGGTGCTGGACTATGCGCCTGTTCGGACTGCTATGGACGTCCTTAAGAAGGCTCAGGCGGTCGGAATTGACGTTGGCAACGTTCCAAAAGTCGAGCTGCCACCACTTTGAAGGACTGGCGATGGCAGTCCGGATTGAATTGGCGATTACGATCGCAACGGCAGGAGGTGCGTCAATCCCAAGGAGATAGCTCAGCTGGCTTCGGTCCAGTCGGCTCACGTTCGGAATAGGAAACTTCGTTCCCTCGACCTAACAAGCTAAGAGAGTGAAAAACCGCGTCACAAACCAAACGTTAATTGTCATTTCACCTCCATGAATTAGATCCCGGGCGCCGTTTATATCCGACGCACATCGCCCTTTGTTCGCGCGGGATTCATCAGCTCGCAAACTCAACCCAACCGCACGGCTACAGTCGTGAAGCCCGGAGCACAGCGCAATGTCGCACCACCGAGCGCTTTTCCACTGCGCAAACGCACCCAGTTCCTTAGCGCCGCCGGGCGATGACTTTTCACCCATCGATGCAGTTGCGGATGATACTGCGAGTCCGGATGATTACGACAAATACGTTGCGTCGTAGACTATGTTGCGGAGCCGCGGCGGACGGCTCTTCGGTGGTCCGGCAGCACATAAGCCGTTGTGCGATGGTCGCTGCAGGGCTGTCAGGAAGCTCGTCAAAGAGGAGGACGACTGGCACGGCGCGGTTGCGCCGGCGTCCCGAGGTGTCGCCGCTGGCTAGCGCCTTGGCATTCATCTCCATGTCGACCTTTGCTTAGACATGCGTCGTACCCAAAGGAGACGTGTCCACGCACTCGTGGTGAGCTCCCACATCATGCGATGGCCGCAATCCGGAATGACGATGAGTTCGGCGTCAGGCGCCTGGGTGATGTCATTCACCTGCCCAGCCCTGACGATGAAGCGGAGCGGACGGCGCGCATCGGCCAGCACGTGGATCTTGGTGGTCAGTCCACCTCAGAACGCCCCAGCACCTGATCTTGGCCCCCTTTATGGATGGCCCGCCCCTCCCGCCAGCGTCTAGTGTCCTGAATCAAAAGTTCGGCGGACTCCAAATCGACTCGATGATAGCGGACTCTCCTGATTTGGGGAGGATTGGCGATGGGTCGGCGCTTTGCTCCGCTGGAGCTTGATGAGGTGGAACGTGCTGAGTTGACATCGTTGGCGTCGCGTCGAAGCACTGCTCAGGCGTTGGCACTGCGGGCTCGGATCGTCCTGGCCTGTGCTGAGGGCGAGCAGAGCAAGGTCGTGGCGGCCCGTTTGGCTGTCGATCCCGACACGGTCGGCAAATGGCGGCGGCGGTTCTCCGAGCATCGGCTTGAAGGTCTTTGGGACGAGCCGCGATCGGGCACGCCACGCACGATTGAGGATGCCCGGATCGAGGCGGTGATCGTTCGCACCCTTGAGACCCAGCCTCCCGGGGCCACCCACTGGAGTTCGCGCAGCATGGCGCGGGCCAGCGGGCTGTCAGTCTCAACAGTACAGCGTATATGGCGCGCTTTCGGCTTGCAGCCGCATCGGTTGGAGACCTTCAAGCTCTCAACCGACCCCGACTTCGTCGCCAAGGTTCGCGACATCGTCGGCCTTTACGTAGCTCCGCCCGAGCGCGCCATCGTACTGTGTGTCGATGAGAAGTCGCAAATCCAGGCGCTGGATCGCAGCCAGCCCATGCTGCCCATGCGACCTGGCCAGCCGGCGCGCCGTAGTCACGACTACAAACGCCATGGCGTCACCTCGCTGTTTGCCGCCCTCGACGTCGCAACCGGCCGGGTCATTGGCAAATGCTATGGACGCCATCGTGCCAAAGAGTTCCGCAAGTTTCTCGATGAGATCGAAGCGGCGGTTCCAGACGATCTGGACGTCCACCTCGTCATGGACAATTACGCAACCCACAAGACGCCGTTGATCCGCAACTGGCTGGCAAAGAGGCCGCGCTGGCACGTCCACCTGACGCCAACCAGTTCATCCTGGCTCAATCAGGTCGAACGCTTCTTTGCACTCATCACCGAGCGTAAGATTAGGCGCGCATCTATCGCAGTGTGGCGGCGCTACGGGCCGAGATTGCCTCCTTCATCGACCATCACAACGCTGACCCAATGCCGTTCCGATGGACCAAATCAGCTGACGACATTCTCGGCTCAATCGAACGCTTCTGCGCTTACAATCTGCCCGCCATGGCATAAAATGCCATGAACTTTTGGTTCAGGACACTAGTCTTACTGCGTCACAAACGATGATCTGTGTAGTGGTCGAACTTGATCGCACAACAAGGACATCTCGACAGCATTCGGACGAGCCCATGTTCGAGCCGCCGTCGCATCGTCGCGATCGAATTTGGAATGTGACGTTGGGTCCGCAGCGGCAGATCCGCGGGGTCTGTAATCTGCGGGAACGCGAGCGAGCGGGATCGGCTGGGCGCGCCGAGCGCCTGAGGGGGGAATCGTCTCCCGCTCGGAGATCAGGAATCCGTAGGCCGCAATGCACATCGTTGCGTGATGATGAAAGCCGCGCCAGCCGCGTCCCTCGAAGTGACCGAGCCCGACCTCCTGCTTGAGGTCCTGATAGTCGCGTTCGATTTAGCCGTCTCGACGAGAGTTCGGAATGCCACATCCTCCGGCAATGTCGAGAGCCAGTATTTGGTAGGCTGGTCCTCGCCTTTCGGCCATTCGATCAGCAACCATTCCTGCGCTCGCCGGGTGGTTTGCCAATAATCACGCGGCGCGGCACGAACCCGCACGCGGGCAAAGCGCGAGGTCAGCTTTTCGTTCGTTCCTTGCCGCCACGTGATGGTGCGCCAAGATTTGGCCGGCAGGCCAATCGCGAGCGCCTTGACGGCGGCCGGCTGATGCTGACGGTTGCGGCGCATCAGTTTCGGTGGACGGCCGCGGCCCGACCATGGCTTCGGCGGCAAGGGACCGGTGCCGGGCGCCCATACCGTTGTGCTCGACAGAAGACCCGCCACATAGGTCAATCCAAGTGCCGAGATCTCCGTGCGCAGGTTGCTGTTGTTGCCATAGCCCGCGTCCATCAGCACGACACCGCGCGGAAGCCGCTCGCACAGGCCCGCCGCAACTGCTCCAGCGCGATCTCCGGCTTGGTCCGGAAGTCGACTTCGACAGGAATGCCCACCTTGCGCCGCCGATCGCGGTCCTCAGTCCATTCCTTCGGAAGATAAAGGCGATAGGCGACAGGCAGGCTGGCGTGGTGGTTGGCAATCGATAGTGACACCGCCACCTGACAATTATCCTGCTTGCCGAGCTGGCCGCAATATTGCCGTGCAACTCCAACCGAATGTCGCTCCTGCTTGGGAAATCCGGTGTCATCGATGATCCAGGCTTCGATGGGGCCCTGGCGTTCAATCGCCGGCAGGACCATCTCGCGGACCTTGCCCAGCACCTTCTCATCCGACCAAGCACCGCTGCCGACGAAATGCAGCAGCGATTGATGCTGGGCCGCCGTCCGCTCCGGAGCCGTTACCGCCGCCATCGGCTCCACGCTCTTGCGACCGCCACAGGCCATCAGGCCGACGCAATAGTCGCGCAGCGGCGCCTTCCGATCAGCATGGCCGATGACACTGGCAAGCCCTTCCAAATACGCCTCAAATCGCTTCTCGCTCGTCTTCGTGCCACGCCCGCTCATGTCGGCCTCATCGGCTAATGGTCCATCTGCAACCATCATTGATTCTAGCCGGCGGTTTTGTGACTCAGTCAGACTAGTAGGATGTCGGTGTTCAGAAATGGAAGGAACGGACCATGAGCATAGTGATCCTTGGCATCGACCTGGGCAAGAACAGCTGCAGTGTCGTTAGACTGGATGAACACGGAACGATCGTTGTGCGGCGGCGGATGCGTCGCGACGGTGTAATTGCGTTCGCCGCAAAGCTGGCGCCCTGCATGATGGCGATGGAAGCATGCTGCGACGCCCATCATATGGGCCGATCGCTGGTGGCGCTGGGGCACGAGGTCCGGCTGATGTCACCGGAGTACGTGCGCCCTTACGTCAAGGCCCAGAAGAACGACGACCGCGATGCCGAGGCTATCGCCGAAGCGGCGACCCGACCTACCATGCGCTTCGTTGAACTCAAGAGCGAGGAGCAGCTTGATGTTCAGACGCTGCATCGAGTGGGCGACTGTCTGGTCGGCGAACGCACGTCGTTGACGAATCAGATCAGGAGCCTTCTACTAGGTGGTGTGGACTCTAAGGATTCCCTTTTAGGAGCAAATCAGATTCAAGGCTGCTTTTGGGGAGGCCGCCTTGGGTGTGATGGACCGTTTGGTATTGAGCGACGCGGCGTGGGAGCGGATGGCGCCGTTGATCATAGGGCGGCCCGATCAGAAGGGCTCGACCGGGCGCGACAACCGAATGTTCGTTGAAGGAGTGCTGTGGATCGTGCGTACGGGGTCTCCCTGGCGCGATCTCCCGGAGGTCTTCGGCGATTGGAACAGCGTGTTCCGGCGCTTCAGCCGATGGAGCATCAAGGGTGTTTGGTGGCGGATATTCGAGGCGATGTCCGATGATCCGGACTTCGAATATCTGATCGTCGATTCCACCATCGTTCGGGCGCATCAGCACGCCGCCGGCGCCAAAAAAGGGGGTCTGAAGATCAAGCGATCGGCCGCTCGCGCGGGGCCTGAGCACCAAGATACATCTGGCCGTTCGAGGCTTGGGATGTCCGGTGCGGTTCACGCTGACCGCGGGTCAGAAGGGCGATGCACCGCAAGCCGCCACATTGATCGAAGGCTTATCCGCCGAAGTCGTCATGGCCGACGCCGCCTATGACGCCGATCACTTGCGCCAAGCCATCGCCGCCAAAGGCGCGCTCGCCGTCATTCCCAACAATCCGTCGCGCGCGCTCAAATACCCTCTCGACAAGCATCTCTATGCCCAGCGTCATCTCGTCGAATGCTGCTTCTCAAAGCTCAAGCAGTTCTGACGCGTCGCAACCCGCTTCGAAAAGACGGCACGGAACTATCGCGCCGTCGTCACTCTCGCTGCCATTGTTCTATGGATGCGCTAATGTCCACACCACCTAGCTAGAGCGTGGGCACATCGTGGCGCAGGGCCACGTTCGACTACGCCTCCTGCTCGGCGAACTGCTGGATTGCGGCTCCGGCACGTTGAGCTCGCGCATGACGTTCCTGCTCGGGGATATGCGCGCACGCTGGCAGGAATGGACCGCCGTATCGTCGCCTTTGACGCTGAGTTCTCAGCCATGGCCCGGACCGATAAGCGGGCTCATCGGCTGACAGGCATTCCTGGCATTGGCGCACTGAAAGCTACCGCGCTGGTGGCCGCGGTCGGCAACGCGGCGACGTTCGACAAGGGACGCGACCTCGCCGCCTGGTTGGGTCTCGTGCCCCGCCAGGCTACAACCGGAGGAAGGCCGAAGCTTTTGAGGATCACAAATCCTGAATGCCGATCGGCTATAGATTTCTGATCAGCACCAAGGTCGGACGCCAATGTCCGGAAGTGCCTTTAAGCGGTCGAGTTCGGCGAAGCCTCGAATTGAAAGTCGGCGGCTGCAAAGGCGTCCGCACCGCGATCTCGCGTTGCATCTGATTTTGCACCAGTTCCCGGCGGCCTAGAGATATCCCGGCGAATAGGTGCCGGTACAAGTCGCGAAGTGCGATTTCTTACGGATTGACGCCGGTGCCACGCATCGGTACGGCACAATGTGCTTCGATCATCTCCGGAATATTCGATGCAATGACCTCCACAGTATCGAGACGTTTTACCACAAGCCGCATAGCGGCATTACTTGACCTTGTTCCAGACCAGTATCGATCGACCCATGGTGCCATCAAGATAGCTCCTGTACGGAGCCGTCGAGATCGTCATCGTATCTCCTTCGATCACAAAGTGCCGGATTTGATCGGTGCCGGTCCACGCCTGGTTCCACGATGTGTCGATGTGATGGACGATAACACTGTCCCCCAGCGAGAACGTGCCGGCATAAGCCACCATGGTGGCGAGCAATTGCGCGCCTTCTTCATGGGTGGGCACCACGTCACGCGGTACGACCCGATCGTCCCGCGTGAAGATAGCGTACATCCTGCCGTCTGCCGCGTAGCCGATGTAGCCGATCGGAGTCTCGCCGAATTGATTGTGGCGATCTCTGTCCGACAATCGTTCGCGAACGTACGAACACAGCCGCCATGTACCAAGCACCGGACAATCCGCTGAGGGTTTGCCTGGCCTTACCGATGCCAGTATTTCCTTGTCTGCTACCAAGTCGTCCTCCCGAGTCGAAACCGGTGTGTAAGATTCAATCCAAATCGTCAGACGTAGAAGAACTCCGTCTCACGATCGCCATGGAGATGGATGTCGAACGTGTCGAAGATTGAACCGTCTCGCTTCGACCGCGCCGCTATCGGCGTCCGGCGTCGCTCCAGTTGCTCGATAATGTTCAGCATCGGATCTTGCGAAGGGCCTTGCGAGTTCGCCGCTTCCTCGTCGCCAAAATACGTGCGCATGGCCCGTCCTCGCGGTGACACGAAGCGCATCGCGAACCAGCGTGGAATAATCGCCGAGCTTACGATCTCTCGCAACCGCTTCGCAAGCGGCTTTGTCGATGCGATCACATCGACAAGCTGAAAACGCTCCTCCCAACCGCTCATGATCGCCATTTGTCCAGTGGTCATGACCAACGGAATCGCGCCGAGGTCAGGATAGGGCGGCCGCGGTCGGGAGGTTGAGCGCCCCAGGACGGCGAACTGCGCAATCCACATGCGGGGGCGCACAGTAAAGAACCCTCCGTATGTCGCCGCCATGAACGCCGCGGTCTGCTCATGGCGTGTCACCGCCCACTCGATCTTCGAATTCCGAAGCGATTCCAGCACATCGAGATTCCCTTAGCTGACACGCCAAAGACGCGATCGACCCCTAATGCTTCAACATCTACCCGACAGATAGCAGCAGCGTGAGCCGCGGCGTATTCGTAACGTAAGTACAGTAGTTGCGCGCCTACCAGATCATGTACCTGCCGTTGGGCGCAACGAGCCGTGCTCCGGAATCGCCTTGCGCGCGTCTTGGACCAGCCGCTGCGGCGTGACCGGCCACGACTATCCGTCGCCCGGTCGGTAATTCGATCCAGAATACTCTGACGTAGCGACGGCGGTGCCTCTGCAGTGGGGAGCTTTCCTTCGACATGCCTGATTGATTGCTTCATGAACATTGTCCGCTCAGAGCGAGCAGTCATCCCGATGTACACCGATCCCTTTCCCATCTGCGTCGTGAAAAACCGAATGCCGGCACGATGCACGAAGCGCGCAAATCCCGAAGGCCGACCGCGGGTGGCTTGCCGTCGCTTCCACCCTAATGAGCGGACGCCATAGCATGCTGTTCTCGGGTGGAATCTGGATTGCCCAGATGAGACGATTTCTGACTCAAACTCCGTGCTGGGGGATTGGGGCCAGCTTGGATGACGCGATCCTATTCGGAAAATATTCGTCGAATGTGCCTTAGAGCGGACAGCACGGTTCGCTCGATTGCAGAAACGCTACAGATCAGTCCCTTCTGTGTGATGAAGTGGAAGAATCTGCGGCGGGAATACGGGGGCTGTCGCCTGGAAGACCGGCTGCCAAAAGAAGCGGATTCTGTCGGTTGCTCCACCGACCGGCTGCGCGAGCGCATTCAGGCGGGACCATTCCCCGTGCGCAAGCTGACGCAGGAACTGGCCGCAAGCGGGATCAGAGCCAGACGTTGTCGCAAGGCCGCGCAGTGGAGAAGGAACGCATTCTCAAGGTAGAATCACGCCATCAGCGAGCAAATGCAATTTCTTTGCTTCGGCCAGCAGCGGACTGGACATGATGGCGGCGGTGTCTATGCATGCAAGCCGCGCACCGGCACGGCCGCAGCCTGCGGAATTGCATTGCCCCACGAGGGTGACACTTGTAGTATCCGCGAATGTCGGCATTGAAAGAAATTCACGCGCTCGAAGACTTCTAGCTGGAAGCCCGCAAGCGACTACCTCGGCAGCTCTATAGCTACATCACCAACGGTGCGGAAGATGAACTCTCGATCTGCCGCAACCGTGCGGACTTCGACCACTACACCTTCGTGCCGCGCACGCTGGAAGGGGTGACGCGAGCAAACAATTGAGCTGTTTGGTCGCAGCTACCAATCCCCCTTCGGCCTTTCGCCAGTAGGCATGGCCGCGATGTGGTGCTATCGGGGCGACCTGGTGCTCGCGCGGGCTGCTCAGGAGATGGGCATTCCCGGCATCATGAGCGGCGCTTCGCTAATTCCGATGGAGACAGTCGCAGCGATGGCGCCCGAGACCTGGTTTCAGGCATATGTGCCGGGTGACGCGGCACGCGCCGCGGCGTTGATCGCGCGCATCGCCAGCGCGGGCTTCCGCACGCTTGTGGTGACTGTGGATCTGCCGGTTCAGCCGAACCCCGAGCGTTACGCGAAGAATGGATTCTGCACGCCTCTTCGTCCCAGCCTGCGCCTCGCTTGGGACGGTGTGATCCGTCCGCGTTGTGGTAGGTACGTTCCTAAAGACGCTGGCGAAGTACGGGGTGCCACACTTCGAAAACTTGCATGCCGAACGGGGGGTGCCCATCCTCGACGCGCAGATGCAGCTTGACCTCCAGGCGCGGGATAATCTCTCGTGGCAACATCTAGGCGTCGTGCGCGAGATGTGGAAAGGGCCATTGGTCATCAAAGGCATTCTCCGGTCGCACGACGCCGTGAAGGCGCAGAACCT
The DNA here is from genome assembly GCF_054059095.1 of Bradyrhizobium sp. USDA 4510. Classification (NCBI taxonomy): domain Bacteria; kingdom Pseudomonadati; phylum Pseudomonadota; class Alphaproteobacteria; order Hyphomicrobiales; family Nitrobacteraceae; genus Bradyrhizobium; species Bradyrhizobium sp. USDA 4510. The sequence continues at coordinate 938,733 of NZ_JBSSBT010000001.1, forward strand.
CGGTATAGATGGCGTCATCGTCTCTAACCATGGTGGGCGCCAACTCCATGGTGCAATTTCACCGCTGCGGGTCCTACCCGAAATCGTGAAGGCAGCGCCCCGGCTGACCGTGATGATGGATGGTGGCATTCGCCGCGGGACCGACGTGCTTAAGGCCCTGTCGCTAGGCGCTCGCTGCGTGCTCAATGGCCGCTCCTTCAATTACGCGGCGGCCGTGGCCGGACCAGAAGGAGTGCGGCACGCCATCGGTATTCTGCGCACCGAGATCCATCGCGACATGGCCCTGCTAGGCATCAATCGACTAGAGGAACTTGATGAGTCGCTGGTACGATACCGTGCTACGAACGCTGAAAATTCAGTCTGTTGCCATCGAAACGTCAATCGCGTGTGATTCAGGACGCGTCTACCATTCTCGCGCGATCGAGGCGAACAGCTAGTATTCTAACCCGGAAATTAGCTCACAAAATTGCGCGAACTTCTGGAGGATGGAGCCGACAGTGGCAGTCCACACGAAGGGTCGTGAATTTGCCTCGTGGGTGCGAATCAAACGGTCATTTTTTTGAAGCGCTCAGCGGTGGATTCGAAGGAGCCACGGCGTATAGTGCGCTGCGCAATATAATGAGGACACAGAAACGTTCAACCTGATTGAGCCAGGAGGTCAGCAGGAACCACCCATCGCCGGCGGCTTCGCCCATTTGTCGTTCCCAGAGCAAATGAACTCTACTGCATCGCCCGTTGCGGCGCCGTAAACGACCCCCATAACGCGTCCGACGGCGTTCCCGGATTTGCCAAAAGGGTATGCACGCCGACTCTTTCAGCGCGGTGTTTGCGTTATCGAGCCGGGTGGTGCCAGATCAGTCTGGCCACTGCTTGCCCACTGATGAGAACAGCCCCGTCGGTTGACCAGCGCTTGCGGCAGCGCATCGACTTTTTAGCGCGTGTGAAACGCAAAAAGCGGTCCGGCCGTTGGCTGGCACGATGGAACGGTCGATCATCGGATCGCACGGTCGGTGCCGGTGCGAATGGAGCCAGTCACCTCAGTCCATTCCTTCGGAAGATAAAGGCGGTAAGCGACAGGCAAGCTGGCGTGGTGGTTGGCAATCGACAGCGACACCGCCACCTGGCAATTATCCTGCTTGCCGAGCTGGCCGCAATATTGCCGTGCAACTCCAACCGAATGTCGCCCCTGCTTGGGAAATCCGGTGTCATCGATGATCCAGGCTTCGATGGGGCCCTGGCGTTCAATCGCCGGCAGGACCATCTCGCGGACCTTGCCCAGCACCTTCTCATCCGACCAAGCACCGCTGCCGACGAAATGCAGCAGCGATTGATGCTGGGCCGCCGTCCGCTCCGGAGCCGTTACCGCCGCCATCGGCTCCACGCTCTTGCGACCGCCACAGGCCATCAGGCCGACGCAATAGTCGCGCAGCGGCGCCTTCCGATCAGCATGGCCGATGACACTGGCAAGCCCTTCCAAATACGCCTCAAATCGCTTCTCGCTCGTCTTCGTGCCACGCCCGCTCATGTCGGCCTCATCGGCTAATGGTCCATGCTGCAACCATCATTGATTCTAGCCGGCGGTTTTGTGACTCAGTCAGACTAGAGCACGCTGTTTTTATACGGAAACATAGCCTGAGTTTTTGAGATAGTTGGCGCACTCTTGTGCAGAAAAGAGGTCGAGGAGTTCGCCGACCTTGCGCCAGGTTGCCTCGACATCGCGCGGTTCTGCGGCTCGCATCAGATGTTTGAGCTTGGCGAAGACCTGTTCGATCGGATTGAGATCGGGACTGTAGGGCGGCAGGAAGAGCAGGTGCGCTCCGGTGGCGCGGATCGCATTGCGAGCGGACTTGCCCTTGTGACTGCCAAGATTGTCGAGGATGACGACCTCACCTTTTGCCAGAGTTGGGGCCAACACCTTCTCGACATAGAGGGTGAAGAGCCATTGATGGGGCCGTCGATGACCCAAGGTGTGCTGATCTGGTCGTGCCGCAGCGCTGCGATGAAAGTCATGGTCTTCCAGTGACCGAAAGGCGCGGATGCTTGGAGCCGCTGTCCACTCGGTCCCCAACCGCGCGGTGGCGCCATATTGGTCTTGATCCAGGTCTCGTCGATAAAGATCAGGCGTGAAGCGTCAATCTTGCCTTGATGGGCCTTCCAGCGTGTCCGCTTACGGGCGATGTCGGGGCGATCTTGTTCGACTGGCAGGATCGTTTTTTTTGAAGCTCAGCCCTTCGGCATGCACAAACGTCCACACCGCCTGCACATCGGTCTTGATCCCGCGCGCCGCCAGTTCCTGTGTCAGCTTCCGCAAAGTGAATGGTCCCGAGAGAACGCGCTTACGCAGCCAATCAGCATTGGCACCGGACAGAACCAGCTTCTTGTGACCGCCGATCTTGCCGGGCGAAACGCCCCCAGTCTCCCGTCTCAGATTCTTCCACTTCGTTACACAGGACGGGCTGATCTGAAGCGCCTCTGCAATCGAACGAACTGTCTCTCCTGCATCAGCTCGCGCCAGAGCCCGTTCACGAAGGTCTTCTGAATAGGGTCGCGTCATCCATGCTGGCCCCCGTTCTCCAGCACGGAGTTTGAATCAGAAATCGCTCCCGCTGGGAATCCCGATTCTGCGAAAAAACAACATGCTCTAGCTTCTTCGCGAGGCCTAGGGTTTCGTCCCGAACTTTCGCGAACTCATCAATCAATTTCGTGTCAAACCGATCGCGTGGTTCGAAGCGTGCAAGATCTTCCGGCGATTACTTCGCCGGGCGAAAACCATCGTCGCGGTACAATCCGTCGCCACTCCGCCTGAGTTCCCAACCTAAAGGCGGCGATCGCAAATGGATATTTGATCCAAAATCTCAATCTTCTTAGCATGATGATCCTCGCAATCTTGAGCTCGGCTCACCAGCCAGCTAGGCAAAAGGGCCGCTCCAAGGGCGGCCCTTCAGTGTCTGGCTAGTGTGGCGAGGGTCGTCCAGCAGGCTCTCCGAGAACTACCCTCGAATCCCTGCCAACGGCGTGACGCCCAGCGTTGCCAACTCGCAGGCAAGCGTGGCGACGAACGCCTCCTCGGCAAAACCTATTTCGAGAACTTCCGGCATAACTCCCTCGCGCGGAAGTCTCGATTGTCCGATAGGTTCACACAAGTCTTTTCAATGATTTATGGATATCGATCCGTTCCTAAAGTAAGAGAAGTCCAATCGACCCGTTCTTACTGTCAAAGTCGCCCTATTCTTCGGAGGTAGAGGCGAGCAATATCAGTCAGTTAATCGCCCCGTTTCTACGGTGTCAGCATAGTCGCGTCCCTTGTCGACGGCGGTCGCACTGCCGACGGCGGCCATCAGCGCGGTGGCATTCAGCGCGCCAGCCACGAACGCCGGTCAGCCGATGAGCCCGGTTGTCGACCCGGGCCATGGCTGAGAACTCAGCGTCAAAGGTGGCTATGCGGCGGTCCAATTCCTCCCGGCGTGTGTGCATATCCCTGAGCAGGAACGTCATGCGCCGGCTCAACGTGCCCGAGCCGCAATCCAGCAGATGACGTAGCTGAGCGTGGCCCTGGGCCACGGACTCGCAGCTGCGCGCGTCTCTCTACATGCAACCGTTAGCTTTTGGTTAGCACAAGATCAGCTTGTCGCCGAGGTGCTTTTGCCGATGGCTGATTGTCCTTGCGCTCGTGCGGGCCGTTGTGCTGGAAAAACTCAAACAAATAGGCTTTGAATTTATAAGAAACGCTCATGGCAAAGTGTGCCCGGAAAAGTGGTAGTTGCGACAAGAACAGGAGCTCGGGTAAATGCTTGCGGCAGTCTCATGGATTCAATCGAGATCGATGCCTCTAGAGAAAGATGGTATATGCGTAACAATGCTTCCCAAGAATGGGATATCCGTTGCGATTTGGCTGCTGCCTATCGCTTGATCGCGCATTTCGACATGGACGACCTAATCTATACTCATCTGTCGGCACGCCTGCCCGGGAAGGAGCATCGTTTCCTTCTCAATCCTTACGGCATGATGTTCGACGAAATCACGGCCTCGAGCCTCGTCGAGGTCGACCCCGAGGGGTACGCCGTCCAAGAAGAGGAAGAGTCCAAGATCAATAGGGCAGGCTTCACGATCCATTCTGCCCTGCACATGCATCGTGACGATGCCCATTGTGTTGTACACACACATACCTTGGCTGGTATGGCGGTAGCCGCACAGGAGCAGGGGCTGCTGCCGTTGCACCAGGTATCAATGGCATTCTACGGCGGCGTTGCCTACCACGAGTATGAAGGCGTCGCGCTTGATCCTGATGAACGCGAACGGTTGGTGCGAGATCTGGGCGATAAGGATGTAATGATTCTCAAACACCACGGTTTACTTACAGTCGGGCGGACCGTCGGCGAAGCTTTCCTCAACATGTACTACATGGAGCAATCCTGTCGCATCCAGCTCGCGGCTACGCAGGGTGGGCAAAAAATCAATTTACCGTCCGACGATGTCGCAGTTCACAGGGTGTCGCAGTTTAAACGTGATGGCGGTAACGCGAGCCAGCGGCCATGGGCTGCGCTCAAACGCCGCCTCGATCGTATTAGTCCGGGCTACGCGACCTGATGGTCCGTCAACCAGCTAGCTAAAGTAGAGGGCCGAAGCAGGGGCAAACGCGCCCTCAAAGTACGGCTTAGAGCGCGACGAGCCGGGGTAGAAGACGTCTAGGGAGCATCTTCGCGCGGGCCTTTTCAGGCGTCGGAGAGACGGTCCGGTCCTGCTATCGCGCAGAGCGCTTGCCGTTGGCTTTTCCAGCAAGAACGCGAGCGTGCCAGATCAAAAGCTCGATCGTCAGTGTGCATGTAAAAAGAAGTGCTTACAGTGACGATCACTACCGATACGCGACCGCAGGTAGTTCATTCACATCGTGCCTTCCATGAAACTCCTATCGAGCGCCAATTTGGGTACGAAGGCGCATTGCCTCTGACCTGCCACTGCGTATTTCCTCCAGATCGAGTTAGAGTCCGGCCTGAAGTGCAGCGAGACCGAACTTTGGACCACCCAGAACTAGAGTTTTGCGCCTTGGTCACGTTGGCGGGCTGGTTGCGCCGACGTGGTTTTGCAGCAAAATCGGCGGTCGATTGCCGATCGCCCCGTGGGGCCGTTCTTCATTGTAGTATCTGCGCCAATCTCCACTTTTTGCTGGGCGCCCGCAAGGGACAGGAACCAGTGGGCCGTAGTGATAGGTCGAGCGGTCAAACTCCAGAGCGTCACAGGCTCTGCGGATCGACACCTGCCACTCGCCACAGACCTCGTCGACCAGCTTGCGCTTCCGGCCAGGCTTCCTAGCTTTCGGCGGATCACGTCCTGCAGCACCTCCTTGTCGAGCGACAGGTCCGCCACCAGCTTCTTCAGCCTGCCGTTCTCCTGCTCGAGCTGCTTCAGCCGTCGCATCTCCGTCGGCAGCAGCCCGTCGTACTTCTTCTTCCAGTTGAAATAGGCCGCCTGGCTGGTCCCGGCCTTGCGGCAGATCTCCGCCACCGCGACCCCGTCACTGCCCTGCTTCAGGATGAACGCCTTCTAGGCGTCCGAAAACCTCGAGGCCTTCATCGTCCTTCGCTCCTCCCAGCCGGGAATCGATGCGAAAAACTCTAGCCAAGAATGGTCCAGTTTGCCGGCCTCAGATCAACAGAAGAACCACCGAGACTCTAACTGCCGCTGCATGAAAGTTCATTGGCAGGTCAGCGGCCGTTAGCCGCTCGGTGAATATCCGACGCGGGCGTTGCAAATTCGTGCATCGAAACGGTTCGCGCGTGAGGCCGGATTTCGACAAGCCATCCGCCTAACACGGGAAGTTGGCCAAGTGTAGCACGTAGTGGTTGTGGACGCGACAAGTCTGGCACCACAAAAGGGACAGGACGAGGCAGCTAGCTTCGGCCGAGCCACGAGCACCACCTTGTCGGCCTTGGGGCGAATCTGGACAATCAAAAGCTCAAATGAAACCCGTGAGCCGGCATGGAGCAAGACGAGCCACGGGGCGTCGAGTCCGACCTTATGACCTTATACACACCTATTCGCATTGTCCGTTAATCCTGCTCCCTGCACCAAATGGGCGGAGCCCTCTCGACCGTCGCTTCAGTTCTGCCCCGTTTGCCACGCCGCCGCTCGCCTCTTGCGAACTGCCAGTCGCGGCAATGGTCTCTACGAAGCCAAGCACTTTTGCCGTCGGCAGGTCAGAAGTTGCATCCCGCTCAACGCTTGTCATCTTTCTCAAAGACGACCGCTTACAGCCGTCTGCGCGAACCGATTGGGTGGCCGTTTGAGTCCAAGGTTCTCTCTTAGAGTTTGTCCAGAATACCGAGACCTGAATTTGCCTCGCCTGCGTAATTCAGGAACGACGAGCTCAACAAAATCCTTCAATTCGCCCGGAAGAATAGCTGGTAACACGTTGAACCCGTCCGCCGCACATTGATCAAATGCATCTACCATGACGTCGGCAATTTCATCCGGGGTTCCGACAATCATCAGATGACCACGGCTGTCCGATATCAAGCGGATCAATTGTCTCCAGGTCAATTTCTGACGTACCGCGAGGTCGAGGAGCACTTTTTGACGGCTCTGCATCAAGTCCGTCTGCGGTAAAGTCTCAGGGACCATTGAGTCGAGGTCCATTGAACGCAAATCGGTGACATACCCGAGCCATTTATCAGCCGTCCCAATTAAAACGTCGATGGGCGTATACGATTGTAGTCTTTGGAGCTTCTCGCATGCTTCATGCTTCGTCCTCCCAACGATCGGGACAATACCCGGCATGATCAACACCTGATTATCCTCCCGCCCAAATGCGCGCGCACGTTCTTTGAGAGTTGCGTAGAATCCTTTCCCGCTTTCTAAAGAGGGTTCGGCGGTAAACACGACCTCGCCCACTTCTGCGGCGAACGCTATTCCGGTATCAGATGCACCAGCCTGAACCAAAACGGGATATCCTTGCGGCGGCCTTGCGATGTTCAGCGGCCCTCTAACGGCCAGATCGTTTCCCCGGTGGTTGAGCAAATGAAGTTTGCTTGTATCTGCGAAAACGCCACTTTGCTTGTCGCGAACGAAAGCGTCGTCTTCCCACGTGTCCCAAAGACCTTTGACGACTTCCACGAATTCTCTCGCGCGAGCATAGCGCTTGTCATGATCTGGAAGTTCCTCTTCGCCGAAGTTTGGCGCTTCGGATTTTGACGCTGAGGTGACAATGTTCCAAGCGGCACGTCCCCGTGATAAGTGATCGAGTGAGGCGAGCATACGTGCAAGATGATAAGGTTGGTGATATGTCGTCGTCGCTGTCGTGACAAGGCCGATGTCCTGTGTTCTCGACGAAAGCGCCGTTAGCAGGGTGATTGGCTCAAATCCATCGTTTCGACCTGCACGAGCTATACTTGCGTGATCTTGGTCCACTATGCTGGGGCTATCGGCACGGAATACGAAGTGAAATGCAGCGCTTTCGGCAAGTGCTGCGAGATGAGCATAATAGTCGATGTTAACTCCAGCATTTGCTGGAACGCTCGGATCGCGCCAAGCTCCTTCATGATATCCTGCCTGAACGAGGAACAGTCCGAGCTTCATTTCATCATTGCGCCGCATATCGGGTCTCCCCTTTTAAACAATCCTTGCGAACCAATTTCGAGGTGGTCGGTTGCGCTCAGCGCGATAGAACAGCGCATACTCGACGATTCGCGATCACCAGTAATCTCGACGAGTGCGCCTTCCAAAAAAGACGCGGATGCACATGTCTGAAGCCAGCTTTGCAAGCATGCTCCGGCCAAAGCGTGCTGCCATCGAAAACCGTCCCTTGAGTTGGCTCCTGACTTTGTTCGCATCTCGGAGCTGATAGAGCACGCAACTTGTCCGGACCGATCTCCAGAATTCTCTGGAGCCGGCACGCTGGGCGACCATGCCGGAGTGCGCGTCATGGGCTCCCGCAAGGAAGGAGAGCTCACGGTTGGATCACGCCTAAGCGCGGTTCGGGCCAGCGGCGAACCTGCGCATCGATCAGAGCCGTTAGCGGCGACAGATTTTGGTTGAGATTGCATGCCCAACGCCGATTTAACCGGCCCGACTTTCATCAACCCAACAAATGACATACATCCGAAGCCCGAATCAATTGCTGGTGTTGGTAGTTGACCAGACGTAAATCGTTGCATGCCGCCGTAGGATCGCGTCCGCCTTAGCCTGAAGAAATTCGACGATACCAGTTTCAACGATCCCCGTTCCATGTGATTGATGCCGATTGAAGCAAGCTTCTCGCTTACGAAGTATGCGGTCCAGCCGATAGTCGAGGTCGGGATTAGGTGAAGATAATTCCGTCACGCGTTGCCTTCTCTGGCGAGGCCGGAATGTGTCAATAAGTTTCGCATTGCGGTCCGTCACCACAACGTGGTCTCTGCATCCGGACAAGGAGCCCGACAGAATGATTGGCATGATGCAAGGCTGTGTCCGCCTGAAAGAGGTTAGGCCCGCAGGTCACACCTAGCTCGCCAATTCAACGCGTTCTGCCAGCGGATGCCGCTTTTTCTGTCTGATCCGTTGGCGAAAGACCTGCGGGCATCCAGGTCCCTGGATCAATTTGCCGGCGACGTCCATTGCTGCCACGCTCACACCTAACTTGGCTGCGGCAATTCGGCTTCGAGGGCCGCTTCAGCCAGGCGACGCGAAGAATCGGTCTCATGATGCAGACGACGGAGTTCTGCGGCATACTCCTATCCAAGGCCGAGTTCCGCCAGTTGGAGATGAACGCGGGTAGCAGCTCGATTGTCATGACCAACTTTGGCTGCGCGACGCCTCAGCGTTCGCTACGCGACCGGCGTCAACAAAGGGCAGGTAGCTGCCCCATCGAGAGGGAGGGCGCAAAAACGGCGACGAACTTCGTCCAATTTCACTTCTGCATTCAGCGATTGCAGGGGGGAGGGGGCGCATGGGCCGGCCCGCCAACTCTCTTGTTCATGGCCGCCATCGACCACGCGACGGGCCGATAATTCTCGTAGACTGCAATCCGAGTAGCATCAACGTCAGACCTAACGGTTAGGCGTATCGATGGGAGCCAGAGAGAGAAAACGTGGTGGTCTACTCTTTCACTTTCAGTCTCGGGAGATGATAAGCAGCGATCCAGAATCTCGAGATCCCTCGTCCGTCCGGGGGCGGAGGAATGTCGCTGCTTCTGTCAGCGCCTCAGCCACGTCGGCGCCCGCTTTTCGGCAAAGGCTTTCGGTCCCTCGATGTAATCCTGCGACTCCCTCATGGCCTTCACAGCCGGATAATTGCGCTGTTCTCCCATCGCCTGCTCCAGGGAAACGCGAAAGCCCCGCTGAATCGTCTGCTTCGAGGCGCGGATCGACATCGGCGAGTTCTTGCAGATCACCTGCGCCCACCGTTCCGCCGCAGCCAGTGCCTGGTTCTGCGGTACCACCTCGTTTACAAAGCCAAGTTCGTATCCTTCGCGCGCAGACACGTGCCGGGCGGTCAGTATCATGTCCATGGCGCGTTTCAGGCCGATTTGCCGCGGCAGGCGGTGCAGCCCGCCGGCGAGTGCAGCCATCCCTACGCGCGGCTCCGGCAGGGCAAAGAGTGCATTTTCTGAGGCGATGACGAGATCACACGCAAGCACAAGCTCGAACCCGCCGCCCATGGCGAAGCCGTTTACGGCAGCAATGATTGGTTTGTCACAGTCGAAGCGCGAGGTGAGTCCGCCAAACCCGCCCTTATCGTCCCAACCCCTTTTTTCTCCCGCGGCCTGCCATTTCAGGTCGTTGCCGGCGCAAAACGCCTTGTCGCCGGCGCCGGTGATGATCGCGACCCATTGCTCGGAATCCGTGGAAAAATCGTCGAACACCTTGTTAAGCTCGGAATCTGCCTCGATATGCAGCGCGTTGTGCACCTCAGGTCGCGACAGCGTGACTACGGTGATGAACCCCTTGCGCTCGACTTTTGAGAACCGCAGATTCACCTTGCTTGCCTCCAATGAATTTTGAGTGGTAGTCCGGCTTCATCAGACCCGTGGCTCGAAGTCTGCGACCAAGCTGCCACCAGCGTGCCTTCTTCAGGAGCAAATTGAGCTGAAACAGCCGACATGCCCCCCTCTCTATAGGCGTGAATCCGAATTGCTCAACTTCGGAGCCGCACCGACAAGTCGCATCCGTGGAGCTGGAGAGGGGCAAAAGATCGCTTAACCTTCCAAAAATCTCTCGATGCCGCGAACGAGTCGGATCTTGTGAGCCGTCTCGGCTATTCGCTAACGTGGTCTGTCGGGCGCTCGGCTCGCCGTTGCCTTCCTTGACAAACAGTGAGTGTCTCACTGAAGGCATGTTGCTTTCCACTCGACCGTGAAAGATAACGTAGAGTGTTCCTGCGCGCTTGTGCCTCTCTATCTGCCCTGACGGATGGAGGAGCGCATCGGTGGTTGCACGTCCGAATGCGCTGAGCTCTCCCCTCGCTCTGTGTCGCCGCATCTCACAAGCAATGCCTGTGCCAGCGGGATTGAAGCGGATTAAGTTCCTGATTCGCTTGGAGGTGGTTCGCACACCTCAAACAGCAGCCGGTGTTTTGAACACGACAGTCATTGTGCCGGCGTCAGAAACCGAACAAGGATGATTGGTCGTTTACGCGCCAGTGTCCTGACTCCCGTGATCATCACAGAAGCCGATGGAGTGGAGCTCAACCAACCAATGCTCTCTTTTGTTTGCACCGGAAGAGGACCCACAATAGGAGCGCCGAATCTAGTGGGAGCTTGAGACGTACACAGTACCGCGACGACTGCCAAAAACGTCGATCGCTGTTTCGGCCGGAAACCAGGTTCGGCGCCTAAAGACCTCGCAGATCCTTCTTCATGGTGCTCGAACCGGAAGCGGGACCTTGTCCACGATATAGGTGGTCTGGTGCATCCAGCATCGCGGATGGAGCCTGCCGAGAAGGCCTGGTCGAGCGCCTGCCAGAAGCCGAGCACGCCGTCGCCGACGGCAATTTCAGAAGCGATCTGCAATCAGCGTTGCTTGACGTCGCTCGCGCCAGCTCTGTGCGTCCTCCCGTAATGCCAACCTGAAAGCCAATCAGTTCTTTCTTGCCTTCCGGCGTGGGCCGATCGGCACCAGCATGGACGCACCGTGGTCTTTCATGCGGGCCTGCTGGAAGAGCCATTGAGCCTTGGAGCTAGGCAAAATGGGAGCGCGCAGTGTAGGAAATCCTACGCTGCGTTCGATGAAGGGGAAGCGAAACGTGACACGGACACGAGGCCTCTCGGCGCGCAGTCTTCGACTCTACTCGTGAGAGCCTCGGTCCTGCATTGCCCCATGGAAGCGGCGCCTGTAATATCCTGGAATGACGTTCTTGAAAGACATTCACGCACTCGAGGACTTCCAGCTGAAAGCTCGCAAGCGATTACCTCGGCAGCTCTATAGCTACATCACCAACGGTACGGAAAACGAACTATCGATGTGCTGCAATCGAGCGGACTTCAACGGCTATATTTTCGTCCCGCGCATGCTGGAAGGGGTAACGCACCGCTCGCAAGCTATTGAGTTGTTCGGTCGCAGCTACCAATCCCCCTTCGGCCTTTCGCCAGTGGGCATGGCGGCGATGTGGTGCTATCGCGGTGACGTGGTGCTCGCACAGGCTGCTCAGGAGATGGGCATTCCCGCCATCATGAGCGGCGCTTCCCTAATCCCAATGGAGACCATCGCAGAGATGGCGCCCGATACTTGGTTTCAGGCGTACGTGCCAGGTGATCTTGCGCGTGTGGAGGCGCTCGTCACCCGCATCGCCAACGCGGGCTTCCGCACGCTTGTGGTGACTGTGGACCTTCCTGTGCAGCCGAATCCCGAGCGCTACGCAAAGAACGGATTCTCCGCGCCTCTTCAACCCAGCCTGCGCCTTGCGTGGGACGGTGTAACCCGTCCGCGTTGGCTGGTCGGTACGTTCCTGAGGACGTTGGCGAAGCACGGAGTACCGCACTTCGAAAACTTGCGCGCCGGACGCGGAGCGCCCATCCTTTCCGCGAAGGTGCAAGTTGATTTCCAGGCGCGGGATCACCTCTCATGGCAGCACCTAGGCGTCATGCGCGAGATGTGGAAGGGACCAATGGTCATCAAAGGCATCCTGCGGTGGCAGGATGCCGCGAAGGCGCAGAACCTCGGTGTGGATGGTATCATTGTTTCAAACCATGGTGGGCGCCAGATTGATGGTGCGATTTCCGCGTTGCGGGTCCTGCCCGAGATCGTGAAGGCCGCGCCCAAGCTGACCGTGATGATGGACGGCGGCATTCGCCGCGGGACTGACGTGCTTAAGGCGCTGTCGCTGGGCGCTCACTGCGTGTTCAATGGTCGGTCGTTCAATTACGCGGCGGCTGTGGCTGGAGCAGATGGTGTGCGGCACGCCATTAGTATTCTGCGTACCGAAATCCATCGCGACATGGCCCTGCTGGGCATCAATCGACTGGAAGAGCTCGATGACTCCCTGGTACGAGAGCGTTTTGCGGGCGGACCGGTATCTTTTGCCTGGGATCCCGCGGTTCCCCCAATTTAGGCAACTTGTACTAGTCTAGTTCGCAAGCAAGAAGCAAGTCGGCTAAACGCTCTGTAAGGTCGAATGGGTCAACGTGTCTTTTTGGCAGCCAACCTTGTTTGATGGTTCGTTTTGCGTTGAAGGACGCGGCCCGGGAGCGAATGAAGCCACTGATCAGGCCCGACCAGAAGCGCGATGCACCACAATCCGCCGCATTGATCGAGAGAGACTGCCGGCGCAGCTCGTCATCGTCGATACAGTCTATAATACCGATCATTTGCGCCAAGACATCGCCGTCCCGCAAGTGCCATTCGGCGGCAGCTAGAGACTGCTTGAAAAGCTAATTTAGCCACGTGAGACGGCCAAGGAAAGCTCCGAGATGGTGATCTCGCGGCCAGCGGGAAATCCTCAAATTTGAAGGTCAGATCAAGCCGTTTCGCTTGGAGACTTCGAGAGGTATCTTGTTCAAGCGCTCGCTGGTCTGAGCTTTTTAGTATCGAGATGATTTCTTAGTCTGTCGGCTGAGCCGAAGGTTTTCGGGTCACATGATAGTTCAACAATTGCTCGTTGACGCGAGCAATACGGGAGCCGATCGACGTACGGATGTCCTCAGTAAGCGCGTCCGTTGATTGATTCTCAGAGGCAGCTCGTCGCGAACGACCTGTCTCAACCGTTTCCAGCCAGTGCTTACTTCAAGCAGCATCAAGACCAACGAGCGTTCAAACTTGTGGCGCGAATGAACGAATCAAGCTGAGGAATCGGTCGCGCTTGTATTTCAAACGATTCGACGCGCGCTCAAAGTCGTCCGACAGGTTAGCGTCGCCTTTCACGTGCACGTTGTCGTGTGTGCATTGTGTCCGGTTGAAGACGACTGTGTCCGGAACCCGACACTAAGTTGCATGAAGGACGTGAGTTTATGCCGTTTCAATTGAGACTTTGCATGGCGGCTTTTATGGCACGTCGCTTGCTGGGAACGGGAGAAGCGAAAAAACGTACCACAATGGCGGTCTCGAGATTCTCTCTTGGGACCTCAAGGGGAAACTCCCAATCGATTCGGACCAATGCCAGACACGTTCACTGTTGGGTATGGCCCCCGGACTTAAACTTGGCTGCGTCTGCAGCGACGAAACGGACGCATGAAACTAAGACTCCAAATTGCCGATGCCGTCATCCCCCGGAATCCTCAAGAGAGCCGCCCCGAGATTTGGGTTCAAGGCCATGCAGCGCTTCGGAACGACGCCGAAAAGCCTAGAGCGCCTATGTCCAAAAGTCTGACTGATCTGCTTACGATTCTAGATCTCGAGCTCCTCGAGGTTAACCTATTCCGCGGCACCAGACCCAAGGTAACTTGGCGACGTGTGTTCGGTGGCCACGTGATCGGGCAGGCCATGGTGGCTGCGTGCCGTACCGTCGAGGGCAGGCTGCCCCATTCGCTACACTGCTATTTCCTTCTGCCGGGCGATCCGCACGTTCAAATTATCTATCAGGTCGAGCGCCTGCGCGACGGTAAGAGCTATTCGACACGTCGCGTCACCGCGATCCAGCATGGCAACGCGATCTTCTCGACCATGGTATCGTTTCACGCCGAAGAGGCGGGCGCTTTCGGGCACCAAGACAAGATGCCCGACGTGCCTTCGCCGAGAACGCTCTGCGCGGAGAAAACGGCAAAACAGCCGATCTTTCCCGAAAGGCCGGAATTCATCCGCCGCAATTATGCGCTCGAGCTGCATCCGGTCGAGATCGGCCGTTATATGGGCCAGAAGATTGAGGATGGACGCTTTCATATCTGGTTCAGGATAGCGACAAGGCTGCCCGATGAGCCATCGCTGCATATCTGCGCGCTCGCCTATGCCTCGGATTATCCACTGCTTGACGCGGCCATGGTTCGGTACGGGCGCACGCTGTTCGAGAACCGCATGGTGACAGCGAGCCTTGACCATGCGATGTGGTTTCACCGTTCGTTCCGTGCCGATGAATGGCTGCTCTACGCTCAGGACTCGCCGAGCGCGCATGGCGGACGCGCTGTCACGCGAGGGCTGATCTTCAAGCCCGACGGCACACTAGTGGCATCCGTCGCCCAGGAGGGATCCGTGCGCGAACCACGCTCTGGTTGATGTGTCACAAACGTGCCTCGTACGTCTAACTTCGATACCTGCCCGCGCTCGGCCTGCTAGGCGCCACAAGGAATTGACACCAGAAACGCGGTCGGGATCAACAGGAATATCATCCCCAGAGATATTCGAGGCACGAGCCTTGAAGACGATCTACCGCCAAGGCAGTGCGCACATCCATCAATCAGTCAATGATTAGGATGATGGAAAGCACGCGAGGATTGTCCTACCAAGATAGACTAAACGCGAGCCGAGAAACTAATGCCGGCTGCTGTCAAGTCGACACGAAGTTAGCGACTGCGTATCAAAAGAGGAGCGAATACAGCGCGAGCCAGACCGCGGCCCGCTTGCTGAGCCACCGTACGTCGTTCGGGAAAATACCGAGGTTGAGGGTGACAAGTGAAAGACCGGAGGTAAGGTAAGCGTCTGTCCTGTTGAGGGAGCTGGTTGTCCGGCAGACGTCGCGCGACGCCGACCAACTTCCAACTACTTTGCTTCGGCCAGCGGCACAAAAAGGACGAACAGCTTCGCGATTTGAACCGCTCGCGAAAAAGACGATAACCGATTTGGCGAGGCGCGGACGCCTCACGCGAGGGTATCCTTCGTTCCTTATGCAGGTGCGCGGATTGCCTATCGGATTTGGCACGGTCGTTGAACCTAACATCACGCTCTAGCCACGGCACCTGACGCGATAGTCAATCGAGACGACGGCAAGAGCCGAGGGGCGCTGCTACTAACGGAGCTGTCTGATCTGGTGGTTGTCCAAGCGACGGAGTCAGTGGTTTAATTCGATGAACCATGGCGGCCGCGAGCATTCCGTAGCATTTGTAACTGAACCACTAATTCTGCCCGATGTCGCTATCGTGCCAGGGTATCCGAGCGGTGGAGCCGTCGTCATGGCTGAGAATGAAATGCAACTGCAAACAGCTATCCCTGATGCTATTCGGCGGACTGGAGAGTTTCGGAACACCGAAATCGGCGGAGCGAAGTTTCGGAACCAACCAGTGCATAGCACGCGAAAATGTTATGCAGCGACTACGGACCTGATCAGGAACAGGGTACGAGCCGGGTTCGTCGAGAGCGTCGACGATCAGCATTTTTCCATTCCGGGAAGAAGCCGCTTGCTACCTAGTGGTTGCCTGCGACTACGATGTGCTCGCCAGAGCTCAGGGCATAAATCACCAAAAGCTCGACCACACGGCAATTTTGCCCGAGCTGTTGCGGAGCCGCTGGTGTCCTGCGCAGATGGGCCGAAGGGCGGCCGAAGCGATACCAATCGGCTCGGCGTGGCCAGCCTCGAAGGCCGACCGTTGGTACATTCTGCTAAACTTTCCGGCCTGGCGTCTGTCGTGAGTGTTGTTTGCCGCTTCGATCGCAATTGTCGCCAATTTCAGCTGCTAGGATGTTGCCACTGCAAAAAAAAAGAGGTCGATCGGTACGGCTGGGCTGGACCCAATCGACGGCGGTAGCACTTGCAGTTCGCTATCGTGCCGAGGCGGGCGCGGTCTCTTTCAAGTTTTGACGGCATCATCGGCATTCTCGTGGAACATTAGAGGACGGCGCGTACTCCCGGAGCCCGACGGTGCCCTTCTTCCGAGGGCAAGCCGTTCGGCATGATCGCCTGCACCCACAAGCGTTTGGGCGGCGCAATCGTGCAAGACAGAGCCGTGCGCTTTCTGCAGCTTTGCACCGCATTCGACCTCGTGATGGCAAGGCTGTGCGATACGCCCGCCTTCATGGTCGAGCGCGAGGGAGAAAAGATCGCGACCATAGGTCACATCTCACGAATGTTCGCTAGGGGGGCAGAACTAACCTGCCGCGGTTGGGCACCATGAACATGATCGCGCCCTGTGAGAGACGACTGTGTAGTATGGCAAATCTTCGCCCGGTCCGGTGCCGCCGCCTTGCACCGGGCGAGTGCGCCCACTCATTCAGCTTAGTAAAGCGGCCGCGTGCACGCCGTCTTTTAAGGAGTCAAATCACATGACCGATGGGTTCCGGAGCATCGGCATAGGCGGGAAGGCGGAGACGTCAATGGAAGTGTTCTCGCACCTGCGGGTCGTTGAGATCGGTAGCTCGGCCGCAAGCAGTTATTGCGCCCGGCTTTTTGCCGATTTCGGTGCCGATGTTCAGAAGGTCGAGCCGCCAGCAGGCGATCCACTTCGTCACAGCGAGCCACTAACCCCAGGTGGCCAGAGTGCTTGGTTTGGATTCTTGAACTTTAACAAGTCAAGCATCATTATCAATGCAGCCGACGCGGGCGCGGTCATGCACCTGACGGAACTGATCGAGCATTGCGACATTCTGATCGATGGCCGCGATGTTGATTCCGCGGATTGCCCGCGCATTGATATTGCGTCAATCCGGCGGCGACGCCCCGCTTTGATTTACCTTGAAGCGAGCTGGTTCGGCCGCGAGGGCCCCTATGCGGCCTTCGCCGCAACCGACTCGACCGTCCGCGCCCTGGCTGGCCTCATCAAGCTGGTTGGGCCGGTCGATGGCCCGCCGTTGCATTCACCGGACTTTCAGACGGGTATCATCGCCGGCCTGTGGGGCTTCATCGCGGTGGCTTCTTCAGAACTTTCACGAATGCAGGGCGGATCAGGTCGCTCGTGGTCGCTCAACATTTTCGAATCGAGTCTGGCTCTGTCCGAGTATCTCATGTTCGAGGCATTCACGCGCGGCAATGTGATGCGCCGGATTGGCATCAATCGTTTCTGGCCGAACTTTCCAACTGGTATTTACGAAACCAAAAAAGGTTGGCTCGGCATCACGGCAGGCACGCCAGCACAATGGCGCGCATTCTGCGACATGCTTGACCTGTCCCAATTACGTGATGATCCGGCTCTGTTCCTCGTCGAAGATCGTCTGCAGCACATGGAACAGATCGAACAACAGTTTATGCCGCGGCTGAAGAAGCGAACAGCGCAGGAATGGTTTGCGGAGGCTCTAAGGCGCAAGCTTCCGATCGTGCCGGTACCCGAAATATCCGATCTGGTGCAGGACACGGAGAAGAAGGCGCGCGGCGCAATCGTGCCTGTTCTGCTTGGCGAAGAAAAGGGGCTGACGGTTGGCTCAATGCAGCGAATGACATTAGCGCCGCGTGAGGCCCGAAAGGTGCCGGCTCCCGGCGAGCAGCAGCCGTTCGCGAATATGCGAAGACATCAGACGGGTGCTGTGCCGGCGTCATTGGTCTGTATCGATGCTGGCCAGCTCCCATTGCAGGGGATACGCGTTATCGACTTCTCGATGGGCTGGGCGGGCCCATTGTGTACGCGCACATTGGCTGATCTCGGCGCCGACGTCATCAAGATCGAGGCCATTCAGTATCCGGATTGGTGGCGCGGAGTTGACCGGCGGCCCGCTTACATCGACCGCAGGCTGTACGAAAAGACGGCACGCTTCTGCATCATGAACCGCAACAAGCGCGGTATTACACTTGACCTGAGGCGGCCGCAGGGCCTTGCTCTCGCCAAGCAGCTGTTGGCGCGGGCCGATGTCTGTGTCAGCAACTATTCGGTCGACGTGCTGCCGAAGCTTGGGCTTGATTATGAGGTGATAAGAACGCTCAACCCACGCCTTGTCATGATATCGATGTCAGCCTTTGGCACGAACAGTGTCCATCGCGATTGTCGGGCCTACGGTTCGACTCTTGAGCAGGGCTCGGGCTTGCCAAACGTGGTCGGAGGCCCCGACGAGCCACCCGTGATGAGCCACGTCGCCTTCGGGGATGCCGTTGGCGGGTTGAACGGCTGTGCTGCAGCTTTGGTTGCGTTGATTCAAGCACGCAATACCGGGCGAGGGCGGTTCGTTGATCTTGCGCAGATCGAATGCATGCTGCCGTTTGCCGCGCCATGGATCACCGTCCACTCGATCAGCGGTATGCCGCCGAAAAGGCATGGGAATCGACATCCACAGTTTGTGCCCCATGGTTGCTTCAGATGTGCAGGTGACGACGACTGGATCGTGATAGCTGCGACGGACCAGGAAATGTGGCAGAGGCTCGCTATACTTATTGGCCGGCCAGATTGGGCGACCGATGTATCGCTGCAATCGCCGGAAGGTCGCCGCGGCATCGAGGATGTAATCGAGAGAGGCATCGAAACCTGGACGCTGATTCGCGGTGCGGATCAAGCGATGTCCGAATTGCAGGCGACAAAGGTTGCGGCCGGCGTGGCTCGCTTGCCCATTGATCTGCTCGGTGATCGGCATCTCAGATCGCGCGGGTTTCTGCAGGAAGTCGAACGCGCTTTCGTTGGCCAGCATCCGCAACCCTCAATGCCGATTCGCGAAGCTGAAGCTCCCTATGTGATCCGCGTAGCCGCGCCGACGCTGGGGCAACACAATAGAGAGATACTCTCAGAATCTCTCGGGCTCTCTGACGTTGAGGTCAAACAATTGGAGATGGAGGGAATCATTGGCACGGCGATGCTCTCCGAAGAGGAGCTCGCAAAAGTGAAAAAGGAGTCATCAGATTGACAAGTGAACGCCCTCGGCCAAGATGATCGCAGGTCCAGGCTTGGCACACTGGCTTGCGACTCATTATATCGCAAAGCGCGGCCGGTCTCCACTTGAGGCTGTCCTCTGATTACCTCAATTCACCGATATACTCCACGCAAGAGAGGAGTGTCGGCAGGTAGTAGACTCTAAGCCGCGTCGGCGCTTTCTCTGCGGCCTCGACAAAGTTGAAGGTCATTCTTATTCGAAAAAACATTCCTTAAGTCGCAAGGCGTGGTGTACACTATCACCAAGTGCGGTCTCAAGGACGAGAGTCGTACGTAAATGCTTCGGTTGCTCGGGTGGAAGCCACGGAAGGGCGAGCCGCGCGCCGGGATCCTTGATCTCCTTTCTTATGAATCCCAGAAACCGGCATATTCTGGAAATCGGCGTCACAGTCCGGTATCTTAACGACGCGCCACGGTTGCGTCCGCTCGACGTGCGCTTCCGCCAGCGCATCCACCTTTTCGCGCCTCGGTTAGGGAGGACATGCGGCATACGGAACGGAATATGAGATGCGTCACGGGCGTGATCTGTGGAGCCGCCGAAGCCGACGCAGTGGAGTTCACTTGCTCTGGCAACGGCAATCTGCGTGAAGCCGCCCGAAGCTGGATCGAGTGTACTGCAGCCAGATCGCATGCTGGGGCATTTGCTTCGAACACGGCAATCAAGCCGACTTCACAGCAACCACATACTTTATTGCCGGCCTACAAAACCGGGTCCGAGACCTTGCCGACTGGGGCGCCAACAGGTGCGCATCCCAGCGCTAATCGCTTTCGAGCTGCCGGCCCGAAAACGGCTTGCTGTAATTCTGAAAAGCGCTGCACTGTTCTAGAGTCCACAGCGCCGTGGCTCCGAATGCTACGAAACTTAGTAGGTTCGTTGTTGCCGGTTCTCAGGTAAGTGAGTGCAGCCGCGCGCGATGCGCGTGCACTTTGCTCTGCCGAGGCCGCCGCTCATTCCGATCGCTAGCACATGCGGGCGAGAGAGGTTGAACCACGGAGAGGAGACGACGTGCGATGAAAGCAACGATTGGCGGACCACGTAACATCGAGCCCCGTAGTATGCAGACACTCGAAACATTAGAATCAAATGTCCGTTCATACTCGCGTTCGTTTCCGGCAATTTTCAGCCTCGCGCGTGGCTCCATCATGTTAACGGATAACGGTCGTAAGGTCATCGACTTTCTCTCCGGCGCAGGAGCGCTGAACTACGGCCACAACAATCACCGGATCAAAGCTGCTATCACTGATTATCTAGCGTCGGATGCCGTGGTCCACGGTCTTGACATGACCACTCCCGCGAAGCTCAAGTTCATGGAGACTTTCACTTCTGTCATACTTCGGGAACGGAGTTTGCAATACCGATTCCAATTCACGGGGCCAACTGGCGCTAATGCAGTCGAGGCAGCTTTAAAGCTGTCGCGCAAAGTCACAGGACGTCAAAATATCATTTCATTCACCCATGGATATCACGGCATGAGCCTAGGCGCGATTGCTGCGAGCGGTAATCGCTTTTACCGGAAATCCAGCGGCGTTTCGTTGTCTGGCGTAACCTTCGCACCTTATGACGGCTATTTAGGGCCGGGTGTGGACACGGCTGACTACTTGCGAAAGGTGTTGATAGACGAGAGCAGTGGCACCGACTTGCCAGCTGCCATTCTTGTCGAAACTGTGCAAGGCGAAGGGGGCATAAATGTAGCCAGCAAGCGATGGCTGCAAGCAGTTCAGGCCATAGCCAAAGATGTTGGCGCCCTTTTCATAGTTGACGATGTCCAGATGGGCTGTGGCCGGACGGGTGAGTTCTTTAGCTTCGAGTTCGCAGCGTTATCGCCCGATATTGTCGTATTGTCGAAGTCGCTAAGTGGGTACGGTCTGCCATTGTCGATGTTGTTAATTAAGGAGGAGTTCGACGCATGGCAGCCAGGAGAATACATAGGTACGTTCCGCGGAAATAACCTTGCGCTGGTATCTGCGACTGCAGCTGTAGATATCTATTGGCGCAGTAGTACGTTCTCTCAGGGTGTGCAGCGCGTGGGGGATTTTATGCGGAGCAGGCTCGAGACCATTGCATCTGGGCATGGAAACGCTTTCGCCGTCCGAGGGCGCGGCATGGCGTTGGGGTTTGACTGCCAGGTGACGGAGATAGCGAAGGCAACGGCACTCAAGGCATTTGAGAAGGGTTTAGTTGTCGAGCGATGCGGACCCGCCGATCAGGTCGTAAAGTTCTTGCCTGCACTCACGATTGACTCTGATACACTAAATGAAGGCCTTGAGATATTCGAGGAATCCTTAGCTGAAGCATACCAGGCTTGTAATGACTTGAGCCCTGCTGCTCATTGGGACGGCAAGTGAAGGAATCGCCCGTGGCCTACGAGACCATCAAATATGAGGTCGCCGAGCAGATCCTCACCATCGCTTTGAACCGGCCCGAGAAGCTCAACGCCTTCAGCTCCACTATGCAGCAGGAACTGATGGACGCCTTCGACCGCGCCGAGAACGACGATAATGTCCGCGCCATGATCGTGACCGGCGAAGGTCGCGCCTTTTCCGCGGGCGCCGATCTTTCCCGGGGGCCTGACACGTTTGACATCGACGCATGGCGTCAGGTGAAACGGCTACCCGACGGCACAGTGGATTATAGCGATCCGAACCTCCGCGACAGCGGCGGCCGGCTCACGTTGCGTATCTTCAAATGCCTGAAGCCCATAATCGCCGCGGTGAATGGGCCGGCGATCGGCATGGGCCTCACCATCCAGCTCGCGATGGATATCCGCATCGCGTCCGAAGCCGCGCGCTTTGGCTTTGTGTTCTCCCAGCGTGGCGTCGTGCCGGAGGCAGCCTCGAGCTGGTTCCTGCCGCGCATCGTCGGCATCTCGCAGGCGCTGGAGTGGTGCTACAGTGGGCGAGTATTTCCGGCACAGGAAGCGCTCGCCGGCAGGCTGGTCAGCAAGGTGGTGCCGCCCGATCAACTGCTGCCGACGGCACATGCGCTGGCCCGTGATTTCGCCGCGAAGACGGCGCCCGTGTCGATTGCGCTGATCCGGCAGAGCATGTGGCGCATGCTGGGCGCCGACGATCCCATGGAAGCCCACAAAATCGATAGCCGCGACTTCTATACGCGCGGTCGTTCTGCAGACGCGAGGGAAGGCGTGATGTCCTTCCTGGAGAAGCGCCCGCCGGTCTTCAAGGATAAGGTCTCGGCGGACATGCCTGATTATTTTCCATGGTGGACGGAGCGGGAGTACAAATAGTCATTCGGGTCCAGGCTAAGCTAAGTGCAGGCCGGGACAGTGCATCTGCGATGTTGTTCTCACAGGAGACGAGAGTCCGATCATGTGATGTCGAAGCCGTGGTGTGTGGCGGGAGCGCGAAACTCTAAAGCCGGAAATGGTCCACTTGTTCCCTTAGATCAGAGCGGCTGAGAGATGAGCGCAGCTCTTCCACCGTTAACCCTTCTTCGGCTGGGTTCACGGGGCGTCGTTCGTTCCGGCTTTACAAGGCAGTCTGTCCGTAGGTCTCGTCAGCGATTGTTGATAATCTTCAGGAGCCGTGTCGATTTCATCAATCGGGAGTGGCCGGTGCGTCCCGCTCATGGCGGTTCATGAAGGGATATTGGCAACGATTGCCAGCGGTCGGACTAGCCCGGCTACGCCCATCGCGGCACGCTACCGCGCAAGAACGCTTTTCTGCCCCTTGAATTCTGACAAATGCCAACACCGTTTCCTCAAGCATCGAACAACTCACCAGAGTAGGTAGTGCTGCGATTCATTGTTGCCGCTGTACTCTCATTTACTCGTTGGTCGACTAGGCCTGAAGGCGCATCATTACGACAGGAGCGGGATGCATCCATGACGGGGATAGTTAATCCGTTGCAAGTCTCTCGTTTCCTTCAAGTATATGACGAGGCTGCTGCCCAGAGAGGCATCAAGCTTTCGATGGGAATCGATTTTGATGAGTACGTCGCGATCACACGGGCCACCCCAACAAAGAAGCCGACATATCCAAGTTTCCGGCCGGATCGCTCGCCAATTAAGCCGGGCGAGGGGTATTGGATCATAGGGGTTGACAAGAATAGTGAGATCGCGCTCACAGACGCTGCTCGACTATTTGATCTTTCGCAGAGCAACTTTGCAGAACATCTGCAATCTCTGAAAGCATTCTACGCGAACCCGACCATAGATGCACATCCCGGGGACCATTGTATTTGCACAGCGCAAAGTGCAAAGGAGTTAAAGGGAAAAGTAGCCTACCACGGAGATCTTTGGGTCCGCAGAGACTTTAGAGGACATGGGCTGGCGAAGATCGCTGCGGGAATAGCACATGGCTTGTCTTTTGCCATGTGGGCTCCTGATTTCTTGTGTTCACTTGTGGCGAGCTTCTCCCTGGATAAGGGTCTCGTTTCGCAATACGAAATGCTTCATCGTGAACCAGGCGGGGCGATACTACGGTTGGTGGAAGAGGACATCGCGGACGATGATTGGCTTATTTGGCTCACCGGCGAGGAGTTGAGGAGCCAGGTAGAGCGTCACGATAGAACCGAGCTGCTTCTAGCTGTGTCATCGTCACGGTCGCGCAATTAGCTCTGGTGCGCAGCCGCGAAATGCTGGCCGTAAGAATTAGGCGCCGATCGGCAACGCAAGCGAGTCTTGGCCCATACTGCTTCCTCTGCAAGAGGCGGTCTTCTTGAGCAGGTTCGTGATGATGCAGCGCGAGTGTCTCATTCGGTTACAGTCGTCGAAGCCAAATGCGATTTGCTTTTCGCCGGCAACGATCGCGGTCCGCCGCAGGATCACCGGAATGGTTCGCCCCTACGCGCCATGGTGACATCATGATATTCGCCGCTTTCCCAAACCGCGAAGCGGCCGAACCAGCTAGTGCGACCGGCGCGCATGAGGTGCATTCAGTAGTAGCGTCGCTACCTTCGCACTGACGGTACTTGAATTGCCGGGGCTTGTCGGGCGTTGGCTAGGCAAGATGAGTATCATTGGAGCTTGCAGGAGGAAGGTGATCCCGTTCATCTCTTATTCTGAGGTCCAGGTGAGCGCCGGAATACCTGGATCGTTTCGATCTCACTCCGGCGAAGCACCGGCGCTCCGGAACCCAACCCCGAATGGCAATGATCCGGAAGAGGAGCTCTGCGAGAAGTAGCGCTCGGCCAACTCACCAGGAACGGCAAAATACATCGATGAGGATACCGTGGACAAGTGGTTTGCAGGTTCGTCTATCGCGGTAAACGCGCGTGTGGGACAGAGGTCTGAGGACAGCTTTGCCCGCGCGCGGCTGGTTTTCCCTGATGGCACGTCGCGAGTGACGATCGAGCGGGATCCAGTGCCGATCTATATCGAGCGCGGATTGGGCAGCTATCTATTCGATGTCGATGGACGCCGATATCTGGATCTCAATTGTAACTTTACGACATTGATCCACGGTCATGCCTTCGCGCCGGTCGTAGAAGCGGTAGTTCGTCAACTCCAGCGCGGCACGTGCTTCGCCCATCCAACAAAGAGTGAAATCGAACTCGCTGAACTACTTGGTGCCCGGATTCCGCGGGTTGATCGTGTTCGCTTCGTCAATACGGGGAGTGAGGCCGTGCTGTTTGCGATCAAGGCTGCGCGGGCCTACACCGGACGTTCAAAAATCGCCAAGCTCGAGGGCGCCTATCACGGCGCCTACGACTGGGGTGAGGTGAGTGTAGCAGCCACGCCGGAAAATTGGGGCAAATCCTTCGAACCCACGTCTACGGCCTTTTATCGCGGGATGCCTACAAGTGTGCTGGATGAAGTGGTTGTACTCCGCTTCAACGATGTTGAAGGCGTACGCCAGTTGATATCGCGACATGCGCATAAGCTTGCCGCTATCGTTTTAGATCCGATGCCGAGCCGCGGTGGCTTAATTGCACCAAAGCCTGAATTTATTGCAGCGGTTCAGGAAGCTGCCAGTGACAATGGCATTCTGGTGATTGCTGATGAAGTTCTCAATCTCAGGCAGAGCTTCCATGGGGCTTCAGCCCGCTATGGCCTTGTTCCAGATCTCATCGTGATGGGTAAGATCATCGGGGGTGGGCTGCCGATTGGAGCAATCGGCGGTCGCGAGGACGTGATGAAAGTGTTTGACGCCTCAGCGGGCCGGCCATTACTCCCGCAAGGCGGCACATTCTCCGCCAATCCCTTGTCCATGACAGCGGGTCTTACCGCAATGCGGCATCTGGATTGTGCCGCGTTTGCACATCTTGAGATGATTGGAAACATGGTCCGGAACGGGATTAGTCACGCCATCTCAAATCGGGGCGCCCCGCTGTGCGTGACCGGAGCCGCGTCACTGTTCCGTATCCATCCGATGGCAGAAGTCCCGAACGACTATCGTGAGGCCTATCCCGCGCCCGCCGCAGCAATTCTGATGAAGCAGCTCACGCGCTTCTTTGCGGAAAACGGGATCATCCTGCCGCACGGCGCTGCGGCTTCGATCTCGACACCGATGACTAGTACCGACGCAGGCTTTATCGTTGATGTGTTCGCAGGCTTTCTCGACAGCCATCGAGCATCCTGGACATGACAGAGGTCTCCGCGGTCCCAACCTCGGCAGCCTGCGGAAGCTATTCCGTTGCACCGCAAATGTTTTAGGCCCTGCGATCGGTGTAATCGTTGAAGCAATGACAAGTGCTGCTATGACCACGGCAAGGGGGCATATGGAATTAGAACCCGACGACCCTATCGCGGTCTAGGAGGACTACTGGAAGAGTTGGAGACGTTGGTATGCACCAAAAGGCCACTTTACAGGTGAGGCTGGTCGAGAGCTGACCCGCAGATCTCCATCAAGTCGAACACCATGCCAGTCGGCAGTAAACGAGGCGCGCACCTACAGTACATCCTGCGAGGCAGCGCTCATGTGCAGCCTAATATAGTGTACCACCCCGTTTGATCTAGTAGCTGTCAAAGCGAAGGACCTGATGTTAGTTCGCTTGAGCTAATAAGAGCCGAGTAGGCTGTTCCTCAAGATATGTGGAGAATCTTCAACTCGAGCCGACTTCGTCAAGTCGAGTGGTGCACAAGTAGGATGTACGGGCTTGACAGATGGAATGGAGAACGGAATGGGACAGCAGAGCGCCGCCTCGGATCATGGTCGTCAGAGCGAGCACTTTCGGAACACCGCGTACGTCATCAACAAGAGCAGGTCATCTTTCGATGCAGCCCACAACGCTGGTCTCATGGCTGTTCATGGACGCTCCACGATTGGGCGCGCCTTTGCGTTAGGCGTCGGACCACTTAATGGTCGGCCGCAGGTCATTGATTTCGTGCGGTGTTCGTATTTAGGACTGGATAATCATCCTGCAATCGTGGCTGCCGCGATCGAGGCTATTCAGGCGCATGGGTCGTTGCATTGGTCATGTGCACGAACACGACTCAATTTCGATCTCCTGGCAGAGCTCGAAGCAACTCTGTCGGAGATGTTCTGTGCCCGGGTTCTCGCCTTTTCAACCGTTATGCTCGCCAATCTGGGGGCGATGCCCCTTCTTGCTTCGGGCCTTCTGACGGACGGGGCGAAACCGGTGGTCGTGTTCGATCGCATCGCGCATCTGTCGCTCGCATATCATAAGCCGGTAGTTGCCGATGAAACGCGAGTGGAAACGATCGCGCATAATGATATTGACGCTCTGGAGCGCTTGTGCCGTGAACAGAGAGTAGTTGCCTATGTATGCGACGGTGTCTATTCGATGGGAGGGAACGCGCCCGTCAGTGAGCTTCGTGAGCTCCAGGAGCGTTATGGGCTCTTTCTCTACATTGACGATGCTCACGGCATTTCGCTGTTTGGACGTCAAGGCGAAGGATTTGCGCGCACTCAGTTCCCTGAAGTCCTAGGTGACCGTACGATCATAGCAGCCTCTCTGGCCAAGGGCTTCGGCGCATCGGGCGGCATGTTGATGTTAGGAACGGCCGAGCAGGAAGCTCTGTTTCGGCGATACGCGATTCCTTATGCATTTTCCGTCGCGCCCAACTTGGCTGCGGTTGGCGCGGCGCTTGGATCTTGCAGGATTCATCGCTCGGCAGAGCTCGCCGAACGGCAAATACGGCTGGCACACCGTATCAAGGTGTTTGATCGTCGTGTAGAGACCCCTGAGCAAGGCAATGCGCTTCCGATCAGAATGGTTGCTATCGGATCGGAAGCGGAGGCAATTACACTCGCCCGAGAGCTCCTCGAAGCAGGATTTTATACCTCTGTGATCTTCTTTCCCACCGTTGCGCAAGGAAAGGCAGGCGTTCGGGTGTGTATTACGGCCGATCATGAGGTTGGTGACATAGAACGGCTGTGTGAGTGCATCTTGGAGAGGGTACCTAAGGCTATAATTGAGCTCGACAAAGCACCAACGCCCGTGGCGCGGTGAGGGTCATTGTTCGACCATGGAGCAGGACAGCCGCGCGCGAGGTATCATCTCTGATAGGCAAAGGAGATGACAGGTATTTGTTGGATACCTTGTCCGAATTCGAAAGCCCAACTCCGGCGCACTGAGCGGATCGGAGAACACTCTTCATGATCGCTGGAACTATGGCAATGGGAAGGTTGAGAACCGAAGGTGATCCGTGTGTCGCACTCGTGACCGGAGGAGCTCGCGGGATCGGACTTGAGATCGTACGCCGGTTCTTGGCGGATGGCTACCGAGTGGCCTTCGTGGCGACACGGGAAAATCACGTGCAGCGTGCGCTTGAGAGCCTTGGCGGCGGTTTCGACGATCGGCTCTGTGCGGCGGTGGTCGATGTCACTCAGCATAATGAGGTGAACCGATTTGTTGATCAGATTCGGAAACGTTGGGGTGAAATTACCGCTTTGGTAAATAATGCGGGTATCTCTCCAAAGCGTGCAGACCAGAACGTGCCCTGGCTCTCGCAAATGTCGACCCAGGAATGGGCACGAGTCATCGATGTCAATCTCAGTGGTCCATTCATTCTCATACGTCTCTTAGCGCTCACAATGATTGCAAACGGCTATGGACGCATCATCAACATCGGCTCTCTCGCGGGCCGTGCCGTGCCTTTAATTGCGGGTCCGCATTATGCTGCGTCGAAAGCGGGGCTGATCGGGTTAACCCGCGCTGCTGCACGGGATCTCGCTCCATACGGAGTTACAGTCAATTGTATTGCCCCGGGTCGGATTCTTAGTGACCTCACTGGACCAGCAGGAGCCGCGGTCAATCGCTCCGCCCTCAGCCGTATTCCACTCGGTCGGTTTGGAACGGCCGAAGAAGTAGCGCACCTCGCTGCCTTTTTGGCGTCGCCGATGGCGGGCTTTATTACTGGGGCGACCATCGATATCACGGGTGGCGAGTTCGGCGCCTAGTTGATCGGCGTCGCATTTGACGCGATGGTCTGCTTTATACGACAGCTTCTGTTGAGTCGTCAGCCAAGTAAAACCTTAGCGAAGGCGTACGGCCCATCCAATCCGCTAAGCGGCGCCCACCCTGGGAGAACATAACAAGGAGATCCTGGCAGACTTGCTCGGGATTGGCGAGGTCGAAATCGCAGGCCTCGCGAGCAAAGGCATCATCGGCGCGAGAATGCTTTCGGAAGTGGAGCTGAGACGAGGATGGTGCCCTCAAGAGCCTTCGACGTGATGGCCCCATGTTTAGGCGTGGAACGCTCGCGGCGAGTGTTGGAGTACCCCCAGAATTGACCTTGACCGTGCAGGCGTAGCAACACACGTCGACCCGTCGCGGGAGGCGACCATCAATCCACGTCGCTGTACGATGTTGGCTGCTTCCCTCCTGTATTGAGAGGAAGAAGCCCTGGCTGTAGGTACGCCTCGATCTATCTGCTCGCCAAGAAATGACCTGGAGATAGCTGATTCGCTCGATATCGGATTCGCGCGGATATCTGATGGTGGCCGGAACGCAGACGAGGCGGCAGAGGCCATGATCAGCGCGTTCGACCAATATGCATATGCGGCCGATGGATCCAACGTGGATCCGGCGATTGTTCCGAGCGGGCTGAAGGAGTTCACAGAGCTCGTTCCTGAATTGCGGCGGCGCGTCCGGAAGCCCCGGACAGACTCTTCGAGAAAACATAGGGCTCGAGCGGCCACTTAATCGGTTTTGCGCGAGCGGCGTAGGCGTCCATTTTGAAGAAGCTCGGCCTTACTCGGAGACAGGCCGCTCTCGGTGTCGTTTAAGCGAAACCGTGCTGGTGCGGCAACGGCCGCTGCATGAGGTCGGAGTCAGCCGCCGCACACTCAAAGGAAGCAGGTGGGCCGCTCCGGCTCGCCTGCTCCCGTCGTTAGCTACAAACATAGCTCTCTCGAACAATTACGTCCTGTTCCGACACGGGCGCGCCGGCTTGCGTCCTCTGGACATCGGCTTGGGAGGCATCGCTCCCTTGGCTGGCTCAGCGAAAAATTCCGACAAGTGAATATCCAAGGTCGCGGCGATACGGTCCAGGAGATCAATGGTCGGGTTTTCTTTCTGCTGCTCAATACGGCCCATATATGAGCGGTCGATCCCGGCATCATAGGCTAATTGCTCTTGCGGAATGCCGCGATCTACACGGATCCGGCGCACATTCCAGGCCACAAGCGCACGAGCGTTCATGCGCAAAGGCAGCCATTCCGACGATTATGAAACCACTGGTTATAGCCAGACTATTACGATAAGCTCGCATCCATGCAGTTGGCTGCCCTCGCCCAATTGCTTCGAGGAAGCAGGTTACGATGAGATGCAGACGTCGTAACGTTTGCCGCCTTCGAATGCCGTCGACCCATCACAAGCGTTCTCGCAACGCGATAGCCCTACTGGCGGGAGAGCACTAATGGCCGCTCAAAGGTACTGCGGCTTTTTCCGGGCGCCGCGTCCAAATAGGACAACCGTTCGGCTGGAGCTCAAAAAGGGAAACGAATTTTCTCTCGTTGGCTGCGCCCCGGCCGTGGCCTTTTGCCAGCGCGCGCGGATCACTAAGGGCCTCCACTCCCCTTCCGGCAGCAAGAACAGCCTAGTTACATGGCATCTGCGATCAGTTCCGTATGCACTGCGAGCAAATCCGTGCCGATGAAACAGGAAAATGCGCTGAATGGAGCGGCCACCAGGTCATCGTGAACCGATATGGATCCGAGTCTGGGCGCGAAAAAGGACTTGGCGCCGCGACGATTCGAGCGGTACCAAAATGCCCCCAATTTGGTTATCGTTACTCGGATTTCGATAGATTATTCAGCTTGGTAGGAGTTTCAGGCAGTGCCGGCCGGTCCGAAGATCGCAGATTTGGCGCCCAGCGCGGACGAGCTCACGTCATATGACAAGGAGCACGTTGTTACCTACATGCGACTTCTCGATGCCGACGCTGACAAGGCAGATTGGCTCGAAATCGCGCGCATTGTGCTTGGGCTTGACCCAACCCTTGAACCGGATCGTGCGCGACGCAGCTTCGAAAGTCATCTGGCTCGAGCCAAGTGGCTAGCGGCCCACGGCTATCGTGATCTGCTGCGTGGCGGTTGAGCAAAGGAATGAACACGGCGGATGTGATCGGCAGAATTCCTAGCAATCGCAAAACGTGATCTTGGCATCGATTAAGTGCATGCAACGCAGGTACGCGGTACGCACGCAACCGTAAAGCGCCACAATCATCGGCTGCAGTTCGCCGCGCCTGAAGATCATGCGGGGAAATGGTGCAATGCCGGATACTGACTGGAGATCTGAGGAAGCATACAGCGGCCTCAAAAAGGCAGAAGCTGCCGACCTGGCCTGGGAGTGGCTGCGCCGGGATCGCGATTACCAAGAGGCGTATAGGCGGCTATCTCGCCGCGAACGTTCAAAACCAGCGGCGGGCCAGTTCCGGCGGAAGTGGGGGCTCTCGTTTTCCAGCTGATCCGCAAAAGACGTTCGACAAGCAAGCAGTCTTCTGGGCACCCGAGGTAATGCCGACCGTACTGGCTGTGCGGGCGGCCAGCTGCGTGGCGCCCAAAAGCTACCAGCTCGATTTCGCCAATCTGCCGGGCAGCGAGCTTCGTCGCGCGCCGGATGGATGGCATGCTATCGTGCCGCTCGGGGGCACGAAGCATCGCCTTTGGCTGAGCAAGCTTCCGGCGAGCAGGTCTGCTGCCGTCCTCGATCTGCCGCTCGACGCGAATTTCGAGCTCCGCTTGCAGGCCGCACGTCGATTTTGGCTCGCGCTTGAGCATCGGCCGCTCGGAACGCCTCCTCTTGCCTTGCCGGCTTTGAAGCGGCGCCGGCTGATCCTCGCGCTGCGCGCACTGGATGGATGGCAGGAAGGAAACAGCTATCGCCAAATCGCGCAAGGCCTGTTTGGGCGTCATCATATTGCCGGGCGGGCCTGGAAAACAGACGATTTGCGCAGCCGAACCATCCGGCTTGTTAAGCTGGGGCGGCGCCTCATGCGACTTCGCTGCCGCGCATTGCTCCACAAGGGCAGAGGCAGGCATGACCGTTCATGAGCTCTCGGGCGATCATTGGCATCGCCTCCGTACGCGCAACCAATTCTTCTGCTGGCATGGCACGATCGGGATAGGATGAGGTCTTTGCGTTCAATCTCTGACTCCGTCCTTTGTCGTCGGATCGCTGCAACAGAGACGTTATCTTGGCCGGAAGAAAACACCGGCCGCTTTGCCCGGACTGTCTCTCAGGTTGAGTGCTCTCGACTTGAACGCCGGAAAGTGCATCGACCTCGCAGACTGATTGAGGCCCCGGGTAGGCGTCAAGCAGCCTGCGCAAGTGCCGCCTTCTTGCAAAGACGAGCCACCCACCGGCAAAAAGAACGAGCGATTTCGGGATGCTCGCTGCGATCCACCGCATAGGCCCGATACTGCATGCCGCTTGGAGCGCGCGAGCCGGGTATGATTTGCAAAGCACCCCTTCGCACTAGATCACTGACGATGATTTCTGGTGTGACAAGAAGGCATTTTCCTGTCATGACAGCTGGCAGAGCAAGATAGTTGTGATCGTACCGCGCGCCCGCTCGTATGTCGTTTGAGGACAGGTTCATGGCCCTCAGCCATGTCGGCAGGATGTCGGGACGAGATGTGATGTTCAGTATCGGCGTTGATCGAACGATCGAGAGCTCTCTGCCCGCGACAAGATTTGGCGGCCCCACGCATACCAGCTCCTCATTGTAGATCTCCCAGCTATCGGCAGGTTCGATGACGGAGAGGTCGCGTGTAATCAATATGTCGAAGTCATCCGAAGATGTCGGCGGCGACAGCGAGCTGACGACGTCCACGATAACGCCGCCCGCTTCAGCAGAGAACGCTTGCAGATTTGGAATCAGAATAGAGAAAGCAAAGGTCGATAGTGACGTGCGGACGACAATCCGATTGGTTCCCGCGCCCGCACGCCGGCGCATTCTCTTCGCCGTGAAGCCGACTGTCTCAAGCGGCTCGGAGACTGCGTTTGCAAATAGCCTCCCGAACTCGGTCAAATCACTGCGCCGCCCACGCCGCTCGATGAGGTCCGCACCGAGATACTCCCGTAGTACGGACAAATAGCGGCTGACCGAGCTCTGCGTTGTCCCCAAGGTGCTGGCGGCGCGCGTGACGCTGCCTTCGCGTGCGACTATTACAAAAGCGCGGATGGCATTCAGCGGAACTTCATCGTCTTGAGCCGCCATCGTCTGCTCCGGCGCCAGAATGAACATCCATCACAATATTCGATGTCCATAGCGGAATTGCCGCGTATCAATGCTCGGCTGCGCACAAAAGCCGCGCATTCTACGTTTACAGTTTGGTCTGGCGCCGCAGCAGATTTGCGTCAAGCTCACTGTCTGCGGGAAGGGTGCTAGGCCCTCTTGCGGCGTTGCGGTTTGGGCTTGCGACCCTTAGGTAGGGTATCCGGGGCCGGCGCGCCTTTGGATGGCCGAACAAATAGCTCGGACACAGCAACACCCAGCGTCTCGGCAAGGCGATCGAGAAGATCAATTGTCGGGTTCGCCTGTTGGCGCTCAAGACCGCTCATATAAGAGCGATCAATCCCGGCGTCGTAAGCCAATTGCTCCTGCGGAATACCGCGGTCGACGCGGATCCGGCGCACATTGTAGGCTACAAGCGCACGAGCTCTCATGCGCGAAGGCAGCCATTTAGATGGTCATCAAACCACTGGCTATAACCTAACTAAAAATTATCACCAAATTGGATGTTTTGATCGAATTATTCGATGCGTTGTCGTGCCCCGAATGGTGCTAGTCAGTGACATTCTAGCGTGAAAGAGTTCTGGTTTTAGGCGCAGGACTGGGGTGGGAGACGCGTTTTTTCCGGTACGATTGTGACGTGCATCGGCACACAAGCCGCGGATCTGCCAGCCAAAGCGGATCGAGTACGTGGAAGATTTTTGCTACACATATTACGTCTCCCAGGCACCGGCACCTGCTACAAACTGGCTGTTAACTGCGCACTGCCTTACTCGTGAACAGCAACAGTCGTTTCGACCGAACTCTAATGAAACGGTGAGGGCCCCGACAGGCCATGGCAATGCTGCATACCTCGCGCTCCCGGGATCATCTGAGATAGCGACACGACCCGATATCTGCTGGGCGGCACCCGCTGCTACGGGTGTAAACGCAGTTCACCCGCAGCAGATTTCGGCCAAGCTTGTGTCCTCTCGGCTCACGGTCGAATAGTTCGTGCTAAATGCAATTGAGCTCCGCGACCACAGCTCCACAGCTGGATTGCGAAGGGCACGTGGAGTGGTAGCGGCACGGACCTAATCGCGGATGCTGTAGGTCGCACCGGCACCTGTTCAAGGCTTCCGTGGCGGCGTATGACAGTCGGTAGTGCTGCTTGTATGGTGCCTACAATTGGACTGGGCGACCCTGTCGATCAGGAGCATCCCAAACCAAAACATGTCGGCGTGTATACCAAAACCGCGAGCCAAGGCGACTTCAACCGGAATATGTCGACCGTCTGTGCGACGGCAAGGGCCTCGAGCACCGATGATGAAGTGACCAAAGGTCTAGATTGCAGCTACAGCCGCCCAGGCGAGCTTAGAATTCGCTTCCCGTCTTGCATCAGCGCAGGAAGCGCGTTTCCGCTGCCTTAACCTCGTCCATTCTCTGAAGTCTGAAAATTTCCTCTACCGGTACAATATCCTTGTGGACGTTCTGGACACCGCCATCGGCGATGATCCGGCGAAAGGCTTCCTTCAAGCCTGTGCTCGCGGCCCGGATGCCGTGATTGCCATAGATCATCATCCGGATGTTGCCCAACTCCTTGACTCGGTTGGCATCCAGGCCGGGATAGGCGTTTGGTACAATGGCCAGCGGGACTGAACCCGCCCAGGCCCGGGAAAAGCTTTCGATCTCGCCGGGGTGCTTCTTCTTTGAATGGATCAGGATCACGTCGGCACCAGCCTTCACGTAGGCTTGCGCGCGGTCCAAGGCCTCAGCTTCGCCAAGACCAGCTATGAGCGCTTCGGTTCTGGCGATCACAAGAAAATTCGGATCTCGCCTTGTGGCGACAGCAGCCTCAATCTTGCCCTGGAATTCCTCAACCCGGACCAGTTCCTGCCGGCCGTCCGCAGCAAGGCTCGTAACCTTAGGGAACGTCTTGTCCTCGATGACAACGGCGCTGGCGCCGGCACGCTCATATTCGCCAACCGCGTGGATGACGTTGGTCGCATTGCCATAGCCAGTGTCGATGTCGGCCACGATCGGTATCGTGGTGCGTCCGGCGATTGCCCGCAGCATATCGAGATGCTGCGTCATCGAGATCAGGCTCATGTCCGCCAGGCCATAAAGGGCGGAAAGCTCGAAGCCGGAAGCCCACAGCCCATCGAAGCCGGCTTCCTCCGCGAGGATCGCTGAAAGTGGACTATGAGTTGCCATAATGTGAACAAGGCCGGTCTCGGCGATCCGGGCGCGTAGGCGTTTGGCAGGGGACATCTGAGATCTCTCAAGGCAGGAAGGCGTAAGCGGCTATGATTCGGTCGCAGGTACGGGTGAATTCCTCGAGCGAGGAGGCGTGGGAGATGCGGAATAAGGCGGAGCCATAACGCCGTGCCGGGCACCACGACAAACGCAAAGATCGAAGATACATGGCTAAACGACTGTCGCTCTCGAATACGCTGAGCGGTCCGACATGCCTTTTCCGAGCAATCCGACGCGGCAGGGAAAGCTGTAGCATGGGTGTGCACGAAAGTCCTTCCGCGTGGTTAGCTTAGCGACCGCGAGCTTCGGCCTTGCCGGAACGCGCGTGAATGATTCCGCAATCTGCATGTTGCACGATCGAACTCGGTTGGGAAAAGGTTCGGCTCTAGATGAGATTGACGGCCTTGAGCGGAACCGAACGGCCTGCGCCATATACAACGCGCCAAGCGGTCATCGCATCGATCGTCGAGCCGGCCTTGCACCGGTATCTTGCAAAGAGCGCTGAAGACGACCCGCTTCGCTGAGACTGCGATCTGGAATCGGTATCAAGCTGATTATCGCGACTGCTTGTCCTGTGGATCGCTCCGCGCAACTGCCCCATCCCGGCAAACGCAGTGCATCTCGCGGCTCGTGGCGTTTTTTGCGCAGATGCCGACTGCGAGTGACGTTTTTTGGATCGGGTTCTAGCGCACCGGCCGCGCATTCGCCAGCTCGGCGGTTCGCGCCATCCCGATCTTGGTTAGAGAGGTGGCGAATAAGTTTGATCAGCTCTGCGGCGAGAAACAATGGGAAAACCTGAACTTCGAGCATGCTCCGATGGTACTCGCCGGCACAGTCGCGAACAAGCGGGCGGCCGTGTTTATTGAATGAAATGATCGCAACTTGAGATGCCTTGCGTTGCTTCGCTGAAGATGACGGCGCCTCAAGCAGCCGCGCTTCATCATCGCAGCAGTATGTCCGCCGGTTTGTATGTTAGCGCCCTGCAGACGCGCGTGAGCTTTCGTATCCAGACCGATACAATCAGCGGGAATCGAAGTGCTTTCCGATTCACGGCGCAGCAATTGCGCGGTGCCCCCAAAAGCAAGCTGTGCCGAGACTTGCTTGCTCGGGCTCGGTTGCAAGGCGACGTCGAGGAGGGTGCTCAGGGCCTTTCACGCTGTCTCGCTCCGCAGTCCCGCCATCGCATATTGCAGAAGAGTCCATCAACTTATTCGATGTGTGTCATCGAGTTGTAGCACGACACGTCTTGAAGGGCAGCCTTAGCGCTAGCATGAATTATCATCCAGCGAGGACGTGAAGTGATGGCATCGGTTTCGATCGAATGCATCAGCAAAGACTACGGTCAGACCCCCATTCTGCGCGGAGTATCGCTGTCGATAGCCGACGGTGAGTTCCTGACGCTATTGGGACCATCGGGCTGCGGAAAATCGACGCTGCTCCGCATCCTAGCCGGACTGGAGGTGCAGGACGTCGGATCCGTCTCGATCGGCGGGCGCATAGTGGACGGAGTGCGGCCAAAGCAGCGGGATATCGCAATGGTGTTCCAGTCCTATGCACTGTATCCCCACATGAGCGTTGCGTCGAATATGGCGCTGCCGTTGCGGATGTGCCGGCTCTCTGCCTTGCAGAGGCTCCCTTTTCTCGGCCGTCTTCTGCCAAGAACGGCCCAGATCACCGCGGACATCGGCGTGGAAGTCTCCCGTACGGCCAACTCCCTCGGGATCGGCCACTTGTTGTCGCGCAAGCCGGGGCAGCTCTCGGGCGGCCAGCGCCAGCGTGTCGCTGTTGGCCGGGCGATGGTGCGCCATCCGGCTGTTTTCCTGATGGACGAGCCCCTATCCAACCTCGATGCCAAGCTACGCGTGCAGATGCGCGCCGAGATCAAGGAACTGCATCGACGGCTCGGTGTCACCTTCGTCTATGTTACGCATGACCAAGCCGAAGCGATGACCCTTTCGGACCGCGTGGCGGTGATGCTCGACGGTGAGGTGTTACAGGTTGCTCCGCCGCAAGCCATCTATTCCGATCCTGACAATCGCCGCGTTGCCGAATTCATCGGATCGCCCAAGATCAACCTGCTCGATGGCGTGGTGCGCGAACGAGGCCTAATCGACCTAGCTGGGGCGACGCTCGCGATCGACGCCGATGTCCTCGCAGGCACGCCGCTCTCGCTCGGCATTCGCCCTGAAGCTCTTTATCTCGCGGACCGCGCCGGGCAGGGCGTGCTGACAGGCTCCGTGCGAGTGGTCGAGCACATGGGATCAGATGTCTTCGTTCATCTCGATCTTGCGGGCATCGATCAGCCATTGATCGCTAGGCTACTGGCCGAGCGGGCGCCGCACATCACAGCAGGCCAGACGTTGCATGTTGGCGTGCGAGCGGACCGCATTCTTCTGTTTACACAAGATGGGCGGCGATTACGGCGGGAGGCAGATCCTGTTCGCGGATCCGTCACTCCGCTCCGCGGGGTCGCAGGATGAGCGAGCGCTTTGCTTTTTCAAACGCCCGTAACGGCTCCTTAACGAGGCGAGTGCCGTTGCTTGCAGTCTCAGCGGCTCGTCGACAAGCTCTTGTGATGGCACTCGCGGGATTGGGACTGGCCGGCCCGGCGGTCTTCTTTCTGCTGGTGCTGTTCTTGCTACCGGCGGTTGCTGTTATTTTCATCGCGCTCACCGACTGGCAGTTCGGCGCAGGCTCGTTTTCCTTCGTCGGCCTCGCCAACTACCGCGAGGTGTTCGCGGACGCCACCTTTAGAGCCTCGTTCGCCAACACGGCTGTCTATGTCCTGATCGTCGTGCCGGGGACGCTGCTTACCGGCCTTGTTACGGCACTTTTGATCGAAAGCGGAAAATCGTGCCGCTCCTTCTATCGTGCCATCCACTTCCTGCCATTTATGGCGACGATTACGACGATGGCCATCGTCTGGGAGGCGCTGCTGCATCCCACAATGGGCCTCGTGAACCAGATCTTCGTCGCCGTGGGCCTTCCGGCCGCCAACTGGTTGCGCAATGAAAATACCGTCCTTCCCATATTAGGCATAATCGGGATCTGGCAAAATCTCGGCTACGCGATGGTGTTGTTTCTCGCAGGTCTCAAAAGCATCCCGCAGGATCTCTACGATGCAGCCGATATCGACGGTGCCGACTTATGGATCGATCGGCTCCGCACCGTCACTCTGCCCTTGCTCGGCCCGGTCTCGGTGTTCGTTGTCATTGTCGTGGCACTGAGGGCGCTCGAATCATTCGATGCCGTGAAAGTACTGACGCAAGGCGGCCCCGAGCATGCCTCCGAAGTCCTGCTGTATACGCTCTACCGAGAGAGTTTTGAATATCTGCGCGCCGGATATGGCGCCGCCATTGCCGTTGTCTTTCTCGCCATCGTCGCGGCTCTCACCCTTATCAACACTCTCGTCATGGATAGGAAGGTGCACTACCAATGAGCGCGAGCACTTCCGTCGACCGCTTGTCGCCGCTGGCGAGCATCCTTCGTCATGTTGGGTTGCTCGCCACAGGAGCGCTGCTACTCGTTCCGTTCCTGTGGATGATCTCGCTCTCCATCAAGGCGCCGGGCGAGATATTCCACGCGCCCTTCTCCTTCTGGCCCGTGCAATTCTACGGCGTCGAGAACTATGGAAAAGCACTGACTGAAGCGCCGCTGCTCCGCTACATGTGTAACGGCCTCATGGTATGCGTTCTGATCCTGGCGCTACAAATCCTCCTCTGCGCTCCTTGCGCCTACGCGCTCGCAAAATTGCGATTTTTCGGTCGTGACCTGATTTTCGTCATAGTGCTTGCCGGCCTAATCCTGCCACACCAGGTGCTATCGCTGCCGTTGTTCATCCTCGCGTACAAGCTTGACATTCTCAACACTTATAGCGTGCTGATCCTGCCTTATGTCGTCTCCCCCTTCGGCATCTTCCTGTTCCGGCAGTTTTTCAAGACGATTCCGGATGATGTCGTGCACGCTGCCCGCCTAGATGGTCTGTCTGAACTCGCGATCGTCTGGAAGGTCATGGTGCCGATGGCGCTACCGGCTGTCATCGCCTTCTCAATCTTCTCGGTCGTCGGGCACTGGAACGACCTGTTCTGGCCACTGATCGCCGTGCGTGATCAAGCCTTGATGCCGCCGCCGCTCGGTATTCTGGCTTTCAAGAACGAGGAGGCGGGCAGCGACTACGGCCCTCTGATGGCCGCATCCACGCTTGTGGTGCTCCCGCTCACCATCGCTTTCCTTGTAGGCCAACGTTGGTTCGTCGAGGGACTGATCGGTGGGGCCGTCAAACAATAAGCAAACCTGCGAAATTCTCCTCTCGCCGTAGGCACAGGCATCGTCCCCGCCAGTGTCGAAATGGGTACAGATCTGAAAAGGAACTGCGATGTTCACAATAACGAAACTTTCTTCCGGGATCGGCGCGGATGTCACCAATATTGATCTGCGCAGATTGGCAGAATCAAATGACGCCGCGGTCGTCGCCGGGCTTTGCGAAGCGATTGAAACGCACCTCGTGCTTCGCTTTCGCGGGCAGCATCTGTCACCAGGCGAGTTCGTCAGGCTTGCGTCGGCCTTTGGCCATACCAAGACTCTAAAGCGCGCTGCAGGGTCAAGTGGCGCGCATTTGTCCGGCCACCCTGAAATCAAGGTCGTCTCGAACGTAGCGAATGATGATGGCCGCCCGGTCGGTGACGGTGGTTCCTCTGAGAATTACTGGCACACCGATGGCACCTATCTGCCACAACCGGTCAAGTTGACGTTCTTGTACGGACGGGAGGCGCCCAAAACAAACCCACCGAAGACCTTTTTCATGAATCTATCCGACGTCTATGATCGCCTGCCTCACTGCTTGGCATCCTATTTGGGCGGACTGAGTTGCGTCCATTATTCGCAGTATAACTTCGCCCCTGAATATGCCGAGCAAATTGCAGCGCTCCCCCAAGGGGCCGATCGCCGGCATATTGGGCCCAGCTTTCCGCTTGTGCGCCTGAACCCCAATAGTGGAAGACCGTCCTTATACCTCCCGCGCCAACGACAATGCCTGATCGAAGGCTTGACGATTGCGGAGAGTGAGAAGCTCTCTGACCTGCTATGGACGTACGTCGAGGCTTATAAGGACACATGGGGCGACGTGATAAGTGCCGATGATCTCTTAGTTTTCGACAATAGCTACACGCTTCATAGACGTGAGGCGTTCGGTTCTCGAGAACGGCGTGTGTTATGGCATATCTCGACTGAGGGCGATCCTCCGATTCCATATGCATTGGCGTCTTAATGTAGCCGCAACGGCTGAACGCCAATGTGAACTACGGTCAGCTTGGTAGCACGAACAGTTACGGCAGGGTGAAGGTGAGCGGTGCCGCCATGCGGTATCGACTCATCCGGGCCCGAGAAAACGCGCATGCTCTCGGTCCGAGCGCCCGGACAACTGGAGGCCGTTTGCCCGGCCCACAAGTCGCGCCGTCGTTGGAGAAATGGGATGGTTCGTTCTTCGCCAACGATTTCGGAGCCTGCCCCGAGATCGGCGGCCGCGTTGTTTTCGAACGAGCTGTTTATGCATGGCGATACGTTTCCTGCGATTGTGTTTTGGCGTCCGCCGGCCGGCACCAATCCGACTGTCGTTTTCTTACCTGGGGGTGGTCATCTCGCCCGGATCGCGTATGGCCACCCTGGTGCGAATCCTCGGGATTTCCTCGATTTTTGGCTGCGCGAGGTCGGATGGGGCCTCCTGGCAATCTCCTATCCAAGCGATCCCGCGTTTCCCCGGCTCTATCCCGAGATGACCGTGAGTAATTGGGGGGCATCGGTAACCGCGATCGCTCTGGGCCTTTTGGCCACATGTGCCCGGCCACGTCGGGTCGTGGTGGCCGGCTGGAGCATGGCAGGCCGCGTTGCGCGGCCGGTGTGTCGAGGGCTCGCTGAAGGCGGCGTGCCGCCGATTGGCTTTATCTCGCTCGCTGCAAGCGCTCCGTTTCCCGGCCTAGTGCCCATCTTCGGCAGGGGCGAGCCGGTGACGGAAGCGGGTCTGTGGGATCTCTCCGCCGATGAGCGAGGTCTGCCAACGCGTCACTCGAATTGGTGCGCCGAACTTACCGCCCAATCGGCCGACAACGACCGCGTGATCATCCCGGAAGATGTTTACGAACGCGACTACCGTGTGAATACTCCGCTCCTGCTACGCGGAGAGCCGCAATTTTTGCGATCGCGCGGAGCCTGCGTTTCACTCGCCGAAGTAGCGGACGAACTCGGCACTTTCGATTTTGGTTCTCATCCGCTGACAGGCGTAATAGCGCCGACGCGGCCTTCTGATGCGCGTCACGCGCTGACCGATTCGCTCACCTGGGGTTTCATGAACGCCCAACATGTCTTCGAGCGTTACGTTGGCGGGCGCCGCGACCTTTCCACTATCCATCCTCAGCTGTGGGAGCAGTTGCGCTTACTGATGTTAGAGTTGCCGCGCCGCCTCACGCGTAGTGTATCAGGCGGTCATTTCTTTTTCGTGGGTGAACGCGGCGCAGAAGCAACAGTGCGCCATCTAACAAACCTCGTCACAGAAATTGTATTGTTGCAGGCCGAAGTCTCCGCCATTCTAGGCAATCAGCCTGCATCAACCAGCGGAGCATGAGGCCTTCAGCCGCGCTCCCAAAGCCCGCATTCCCAGCCCATCCATGCATGACTGAGGATGCCAGCGTTCCTGATCAAGGAGGTGCGCCGGCAATGCACATTAGAAGGTCTCAGAGTCCGGTCACGATCGGCTAGCTACTGATACCGACGCCGAAATATGGTTGATTAGGCGCCAGGGCCGAGACGCCGGCCCCCCTCACGGGAACTCGGGCGTCGAGGTTACTAGGCGCCAAACGAATGACTGCGGTGATGCTGCTGCACGTGGGCCCGAAAACGATTAGGCGGGGGTAAAGGCGCTGCGCGCAGCCGTGCCTCTATAAGCTATCACTTCTTCAGGATGAGTCTTCGTGCTTCTCTGGCTGCATCCTCGAGTGCTGCCTGTGCCGAGAGTTTACGACCCAGTACAAGCTGCATTTTGTCCACGATCATCGCCACGGCCTTCGTGCTGTTCTCGCCTGGAAAGGCATACCAAGGCGCCAGGTCGCCGAGCTGTCTCAGCGGAACGTTGTAGTTCGGCTTTTCTCGATAAAGCGTCTGTAGCCGTGCGTCCGAGAGAGCGGCTGTGTTGATCGGTGTATAGCCGGTCATTGCCGCCATGATCGCCTGTGCCCGCGGGCTTGCGGCGAATTTCATGTATTTCCAAGCCGCTTCTTGCCGAGCGGAGTCCTTGGTTAGCATTACCATTCCGTTGCCGGCGGCCAAGGTTTTGCCACCTAAGGCCAAGGGAATCGGCATCATCGTAAGCATGAAATGCTGGCCGATCTGCCGTTCGAAATCGGTGAGAAGGCTGCTGGAGCTCAAGTAGATGCCAATTTTGCCGCCCACAAAGGACTGACGGGCGTTGTCACGCGACAAATCGATCATGCCAGAATCTGCTGCGCGCGTTATGGATGCCATCGCCGCAAGTCCTTCTCGCTGGTCGAAAGCGATATCGTCCTCGTCCTTGGTCATCATCCTGCCGCCATGGGCGAAAAGCAGTGTTTCAAAGCCCCAGGCGCCATTGGCGTTGTACTCCATGTAGAACCCGCTGACGTTCGGGTCGAGCCTTGAGATCTTACTTGCCAAATCGAAGACACCATCCCAGGTCGTAGGGAGGTTGGCAGGGTTAGCGCCAGCGCGGACGACGAGGGCATTATTGTAGAACAGCACTGGGGTCGTCAGCGAATAAGGAACGGCATACGCCTTGTGACCGCTCGGTCCGATGTTTCGAATAGCGTCGAAGACACCCTGCTGCTTCCATTCCCCTTCAGTCGAGATGAAGCGGTCGAGCGACACGGCAAGGCCCCGATCGACCAGCAGCCGTATATAATTGAGGCCCTGATGTGAGACGTCAGGTGTGTCGTTAATCAATTGGGCGCGCAGGGTACTTTGCAGCAGTTCGTCGTAGCTCTTCGCCGGTTCGAACTTGATTGCTATTTCTGGATACGTTTTCGTGAATTCAGCCCCGATTGCATTGTACATGGCCGAAAAATTGGCCGGCGAGTAGCTCACGCGCAGCTCCAGCGCGTGGATTATGCGGGGAGCGGCGGCAACAATCGAAACCACGAAGAAGAAAGCGACCGCAGATAGACGTCTCATTTCTAGTCTCCACCACTCTTTGCCGGGGGCCCCTGCGACACCCCTTGTTGGGCTTTGGACAGCCTCTTCACGTTTCGCGCGAGCCACTTCGTCAAAAGAATATCGATGTAGAGGCTGAGAAATTGAGGGCATGACCGATTTGTGGCGTGTATGTGATGCTTGTCGGGTGATCGATATAGGTCAGCCCCAAGCTCGCGTATATTCCCGGACCAAGATGCGCGGTATAGGTTCCTGAGATTGCTTTCGCGTCCCGATGAACGAGATTGCCCTTAGCTGCCGCAGCATCGACTGCAAAGTTGCTCCAAACAGTGTCGGTAGCAACAAGCGAGATTTGATCAGTTGGCCGGCTGTCGAAGAGGCCCTTCGCGTAAAGCCGAACTTCGTAATACTGACTAACCTTGTTGAGGTCAGGCGGAGCGCCCATGACCGAGAATCCACCATAGATGCCACGAGATGCAGTGTCATAGATATTGCTCTGCCAGAGTTGCCGATCGGCAGCGACGTAATAGAGGCTGTTCTCGTCAGCTCTTGGTTGGGTTGGATTCGCCAGGTTTACGTAATGGCTGTTGTTGAAGCCTACACCCGCCCGCAGCCACGTCTCGGGTGAGCCGGGAGCAGCGCTATTGCGATAGCCGCTCTCGTCAAGCAACAGAAGACCCGCGTTCGCTGTGCTCCAGTCTAAGCCGGTTGGATTTGCGTTTATGTGCGTAAATACCCCATCCGGGCTGGTAGAGCGTTGGATCGAAACCTTGTTATACAGCCGATCATCAAAATGGTAAGTCAGGTTGAGAGTTGGTGTCGGCGCGGGCGCGAAGTTCATCCCTCCTTGATACAGGACATTCGATGAGGGCCCGAAGACGTTCGCTCCTGGATTTCCTCCGACCACCGTCCCGGCCAACTCGT
The DNA here is from genome assembly GCF_054059095.1 of Bradyrhizobium sp. USDA 4510. NCBI lineage: Bacteria > Pseudomonadati > Pseudomonadota > Alphaproteobacteria > Hyphomicrobiales > Nitrobacteraceae > Bradyrhizobium > Bradyrhizobium sp. USDA 4510. The sequence goes on from NZ_JBSSBT010000001.1 coordinate 982,782, forward strand.
ATGAGTTCATCAGGTAGCCAACTTTGAGCTCGATCTTTCGATCAAAAAAGGTTTGGTAGTAGGCGATCGTATTGATCCCCAATCGATCTGGGCCGCCTGGCTGCCACGTCCAGGATTGCTGCTCGGCTCCAACAATGATCTGACCATCGGGAATCCCGTATCGGCTGAGATCATAGGTCATCATCATGTAATTTAGCGTGTAGAACGTTGGATTCTGTCCGCTATATTGTTGGTTTGCGATGGTGCTCTTGGCGGCGTTCGGCAGAAGATTGTTTACGTAGGTATTTTGCGTCCAAGCAATGTAACCGATGCCAATCTCAGCCAGCGCGGATCTGATGCCTCCCTTGTCCTGAACCAAAGTATCGGCTGGACCGGGTAAATTGACCTCCAATCCCTTTATGCGAAGATTTTCGAACTTTGCGAATTGTTCGGGCTTCGAAGTAGTGTGTGCAGCGCGAGTACCAAGACGCGCTGCTCGGTTTTCATTCATCTCACTCCCGTGTGGGACCTTCTTCCTTTGAACTGTTCCCTTTGTGATCTCGCTCGGAGTGCGGCTTTTCTGATCGGGTGTATTGCTCGTTTGTGCCAGCGCCGCTCCGCTGACTAGACTTGCTGCCAGAATGCAAGCGATCGATAGCTCTGCTTTTCGATTGCGTCGCAAGCGGAACGCAGATCCTGAAGCGGAGTACGATGCTCTGGTCTGCTCATTGTTTACATCCTGCACGCTGCCGGCAGCGGTACTATTGATCTTAACGCGCATATAATCTCCCAGACGCGGTTAGAGCCTTTGACGCGCTGTCTTTGGCATCGCGACGGCAACTGGAGGATGACACCCATCGGATAATTCGATGTGATTGCCTGTAAGATGCGATGACGCTCACTGTTGGCAGCAGCTATTGCGAGGGTGTGTCGCGCAACTGCGGAGCGAGATCGGTTTGTACAGGCAGGCGGATTGTTCGAACCTCGGCCGGAGACAACCTGATTGGGGCCAAGTGGGAAGACTAGCCGGCTCGCCGGCCGCCAGCCGGTCTGACGGACGCGATGCACAAAAATCGTGAGACGAGCTAACCAGTGTCGCAGACAAGCGCAGGCCCCAGCGCCAGCAGCGCGAGCCAGATATGCCGTTTAAGGATCGGTGACGCAGAATCTGCACTGATCGCGCGCAGCTATTGCCAGTCACTCAAACATTCCGGCGTGATCGGCATCGAGCCTGGCGTGAGCCAAACGTCGATCACCCGGCATTTATGCCATTTCGGATAAAGGAAATGTGCGCTTCCGCAGCGGTTGCTCCTGAGCTGGCGCTCTGCGCAGAACGACATCGGTCCGCCACTCAACAGTGACAAAACCTGACGCGTCCTGGTGCCGGCCTAGAAGGGCGTCGAGCTCCTTGGCGATCGTTTCGGCGCCAGACCTAGCGATCGCCGTCTTTAATGTCCCGAATGACGGTAGCCGCGAAACTGCGTTGCGGTCGTCGTCTGGCGCCATTCGAGCTTGTAGCGCTCCACAGCGACCAAATCGTGCCTCGAACGGAGTTCCGCTTCGAAATCAGCTTTCGCATAACCGCCCCAGAAATCAGGGTAGCGGTCTCGGCGAAATCCAGGAATGTGACGCTCTTGAAGGCTGGCGAAATCATCGAGAAATGCGCTATCCTCGTGCCGATGCTTGTTCTGCAAGAGCAGCAATGTTCCGGAAGGCTTCAGCACCCGTGCAGCCTCTAGGTAGAATAACGGCCGATCGAACCAGTTGGCGGCCGTTGCTGCCGTGACAAGCTCACATGAATGATCTTGGAGCGGCAGCTTCTCAGCAAACCCGGTGAGGACGTCGAGGCCGCGAAACGTCCCGGATCGCTTCTTGGCAACGGCGGCCATTTCTCTGTTTGGCTCAATACAGGTTAGGCGCTCAATGCCCGGAATTGACGCCATTAGCTGTCTGCTGAAAATCCCCGTTCCCGCGTCGATGTCTGCGGCTGACCGCAGTGGTGCAAGTGCCGAATGATAGTCCGTGAGGATATCAAAGACCGCGCCAGGATAACTAGGCCTATACTCGTCGTAGTCCAGAGCAGCGCCGTTATAGAGCTGCCATGTCACCCGTTCATTCATGACGATCCTCGAGCGGAGAATTAAGCAAACGAAAGGTGCGTGCCCTCACGCGGATGGAGGCCGACACCGGCGAGTAGCTCCGAATCCAAGTGATCGCGGGATGGTTCCGGCACGTTCAGGGTCACGAAGACTCCTCAAAGGGTGTCCCGAGTGGGACGAATTCATCAAATTCGTGATCTGCGCCGTTCTGTCCTATCAAGTAACGCTCAACACGCAGACTACAAATACCGGTAGGTGAGGAGCGAGAGGAGGTCGCGCACATCCCGGTTCGTGCTGTTGTGCCGATAGCACCGCTCGCGATTGGTGGCCGTGGCCCTTATGGAGGTTACCGCAATAGCGTCCGCGGCGCTTTTAGAAATCAGGATCGGCATTGCGGCAGTGCTGGGTGGAGAACTGCAACAGTTCGACATTGATGATACCAATAGCGCCCGGCTAGCGGCTAAGGCGAAGCCGTCACGCTTGCAGATCAATGTCTTCAAAAGACAGGAGTTCGCCATGACTCGTATGCGGTGTGGTTTCCGGTGGCGATCGCCCGGTAGATCTCCATTAGCAGCCGTGTGATCGCTCCAGGTTGTCCACTCCCAACCATCGTGTGGTCGATCGAAGTCACCGGAGTAATCTCGGCACCGGTGCCGCAGTAGAACACCTCCTCGGCGAGGATAAGTTCCGTCCGATCGACATCGCGCTCGACGGTATCGACCCCGAGATATTCGCGTGCCAACTGAATAACGGTCTGACGCGTGATCGATTCCAGTATGTCGTTGGTTCCGCTTGGCGTGATCAACTGACCATCGCGAACCATAAAAACACACATTGCAGGCGCCTCGGCTAGTTTTCCTCTTGAATTGAGGAGAAAAGCGACGTCGTAGCCATCGAGTTGAGCCTGCATCAAAGCCAATCTGGAATTGTGATAGTTTGCGTTACATTTGATGCGTGCGGGCATGACGTTGTCCGGCATGCGCATCCAAGAACTAATCTGAGCAGAAGCGCCTTCGACGGATTGCCTAATGGTCTCGCGTGGCAACGCTGTAATCGCAGTTCCTATGGGTCCTTTTGCTCCCAATTCGCCAACCCCATCAACAAAGGCCATCACCCGAATATGCACCGTCGTGCGAAATGCATTTGCGCGGCAGAGGTGAATGAGTGCCTCGATCAGCTTATCGCTGGAGATTGGCTGGTCGAACCTCATTGCCTTTTGCGAGAAGGCATATCGCTCGAGGTGCTCTGCAACGCGAAAGAGGTACAATTGCTGGACGTTTTCGTTCCAATAGCCGCGTATTCCTTCGAAAACACCAATGCCATACTTCGCCACGGGAGAGAATACATGCACCCTGGCGTCATCCCATGGGACAATTCGGCCGTTGAGATACGCAAAATCTGGCGCCAACATCTATGTTTACACCCAGTCTGAGTTTGATCCGCGAGGTTAGGTCCGACCGAGCAGTAAGGCCGCTAGAACACTCAGCCCGCGCCGGAGGTCCTCGTGGGTTGATGGAGCGATCAGCGAGGCTCTGATGTTGTGCTCGACATGGATACCAGGTGTCGCGAACACGCGCGGATGTCTCAGGCTTACGCCCTTCGTGCGAGCAGCTTGGATGAATGGCTCTGCTGTCCAGGGTGATGGCAAGTCGATCCAAACGTGCAAGGACGAGTTGTTCGTGTGAATCACCTCGAGATGCCCCAGCATCTCCTGCGCAATCTCTTGCCGGGCCGCGATCTCCCTGGATATCTGTTCGACAATGTGACTTGCGGCACCAGTTTCAATCAGGTGGGTGATAATGGCGGCGGATAACCCTGGTACAAACCAACTCGAGACGCTTGGTATCGGTCGAAGAAGATCGGCAAGGCTGTCCTCTGATGGCGCAACAAGGTACGCAGTCCTCAATCCGATGCCCAAGCATTTTGAGACGCTCATTAGGTACCAGGTGAGGTCGGGAGCGATCGAAGCAAGCGGAGGCGGCGCGTCCTTGGTTATAAGGCCATGCACGTCATCTTCGATAATCGGAAGGGCGTACTTGCGGGCCACTCCAGCGACCTTCTGTCTGCGCTCAAGCGACATCATTGAGGTGGTGGGATTGTGACCTGTCGGGTTAATGTAAACGGCCGCCAGCTTGTGGGCTTTGCACACTGACTCAAGGGAATCGTCCCGCATGCCGTCTTCATCTATGTCAACGGGCAGAACGCTAATCCGCCCCAACATCGCGAGTTGCCCGATCGCTGCATAAGTCAGCTTTTCCGCGGCAATCGCGGCTCCCCGGGGAGCGAGCCGCGAGAACAGGACCATTAGCGTGTTCTGAGTGCCGCCTGTCATGAGTAAGCGGGCAGCGCTAGGGACCGCGCCAAGCCGGTTCCTCAACCAATTGGCGGCGGCCTGTTTGTCACGCGCAGTCCCGTAGAAGCGATGGCGTTGTATCGTGCTGGCAAGGTCTGGTGCGCGCGCCGCCGCAGTGAGGCTTCTTTCGACATGTTCGCGGAAAGCTGGCACTTGAGGAGCCCATGTCCGCGTCATATCAATCGCTGCCGTCATTTCACCACCAGACATTTGAATTCTCCTTGGGCAGCCGATACCGCATTACATCAAAGCTGTGGCTGTTGTCCGGATCTCCGCCGGCAAAAGGGCGAGGTCGGGAAGGCGACTTCGCACGATGTGGTTGATTATGGAGCCGACGCTTTCGCTTCTGCCAACATTCTCCGATGTGTTCCGCTTTTAGTAGCGGCCGGCGTACAAGATATCTAAATGGCATCGTTCGATAAACGTATCAGCCGGCGACAGTTGCCGAAGTAGCAAGCGCAACTGTTGGTTGAACTCATCTCGTCTCTGCGTGAGTACACCTGGGCAGGCCTTTGACGTGGAATACATATATTGGAGGAGTTTTTCGGCAGTCCACGATACCGTGTAGGGGATGTGGCTCCTTGTGATGTTCGAAAACGTCGATCGGCGCAGAACAGCTTCGTTATCCATAGGCAATTCCCTGCGCTTATCGTCACGTCCGGCAGGAAAATAGCCTCCCCACCAGCTGTGCACGAAGTCCCAGATCCTGTTCCACCAATCGCTCGGTGTGGTTTCGTCGCGAACTCGTGTGATGATCGCGACCTTGCCGGACGATAGCAGGCGGCGATCTAGCGTCTCCATGACGAGCGAGCGGTCCATCCAGTGAAAGGCACTCGCGATTGTGGCCCCCTGGTAGCCGCTCAAGCCCGGATTGATCTCCTCGGCGGTGCTTTCGATCAGCGAAATGTTCAGCAGACCGCGTTCGGAGGAAACTCGTTCGGCTTCGCCCAGCATGGCGCGATTTGGATCGACGCAGTCTACATGTTCGATGCCGGGAGCAAGTCCAAGTGCGATCTGTCCGGTACCACATCCAAGATCAAGTACGCGGCTTTCACGTGTTAGATAAAGATGTTCGCGAAGCGACCTGAAGAGTTCGTGCGGATACTCAGGTTGATAGCGAGCATAGTAAAACGCTGCTCCCTCAAAGATGCTGCTTGCCAACATTCAGCTCTCCATTCGGTTGCTTAGGCGCGCTAAACCGGCATCTGACCCTGTCTCTACCAGCTAAGTCTGGGACGAATGCGAAGATCGAGAGCTCCGTATGATAGCACCCGCCGCCAGGCTGGTTCAGCTTAGACCCCGCAATGCCAGAACCGATGAAGCGGCGACGGCGAATATTGTGATTGCGACATACATCGTCATATTCGGCGCTGAGACACGAATTGGTGCGACGTGTAGCCCTGCGAGCAGGATGAAACTGCTGAGTGTGAAGTGTACGAAAAACTCGTCTGAAACCGCCGGTCGGGCAAGGAAAATGATGGCCATCACAGGAATGTCGTATGATAGCGGTAGCCCTAAAAAACGCCCATCACGTAAGCGGCCGAAATTGGCAAAGTAGCTGAGCCTAATGGCTCCTGCTGCGAGCAGGGCGGTCGCAGTCACCAGCGCAAAAACCGATGCCCCGCTGAGCTGGATTACGATTGCCGCGGGCAAGACGGCACCGTAAATGATGTCAGCAAAGCCGTCGAGGCTCTTTCCCATCTTGGCAACATCTGGGTGGCGTTGTTTCGTGTGAGCTGCCACAATTCCGTCGAGATGGTCGGACAGGACGGCCCAAAGTGCTGTCGCTATCGATAGTTCAAGTCGATTGGACAGGGCAAGAAACAGACTGACGGACGAAAAAACAAGGCCGCCGGTTGTTATGGCGTTCGCCGGATCCCAGAGATATTTGAGCATCGAAATTTCACCTTTAGCGAGGCGTGCCTCGGCCTTGCACTCCCCCGAAGAGCCGCTCTGCGATTTGCAGATCTTCAGCAGTGTCGATTTCATACCACCTGAGATGGTCGCACCGCGTGGTGGCGAGCTGCAGACCGCGCAATTCAACAAGGTACGAAAGAAGCTCCTCAGTGTAGGCCTGGGTCGCTCCAGACCCTATGATCTGGTCCAGCGCTGGAACAATTGTCGCCTTGAGGGTCAGCGCTGAAAGTCGCAATAGGTTCATCGTTTTGAAAAGCCGTGGCCCATTCGTAACTAGGTTTGCTCGGGTTTGCCTCATACGGAATTCCGAGATGAGGCCGCCACCCGTCAACAGAACTGCGGAGCCTTCCATCGAGTCGCGGAAGGGGACGATTGCTGCCACATCGGTCGCCGCGCTGTGCAGCAGAGGTCGCAACGCGCCGTCCTCGAAGAACACATCACCCTCGAGGAGAAAGCAATCGCCGGAAAGCAGCGCGTCGCGCGCGAGCCATAGCGAATAGGCGCTGCCGGTACGTTCGAAGGCCGGCGATTCGACATAGTTGATTGCAAGCCTACCGAAACGGCGACCGCACGCGTATTGAATGGCGTCCTTCCGGTAACCGACCACCAGAGTGACCTCTTCGACGCCGACTGATTCCAAGTTTCGGAGGGCGTTGTAGAGAATCGGCGTGCCGTTGACTTCAACCAAGGGCTTCGGCCGTAGGTCCGTCAGCGGTCGAAGGCGAGAGCCGACGCCGGCGGCGAGAATGATTGCTTGCTTGGGACTGTTGATAGTCATTTGATCGCAGCAGCCGCCGAGGGATATTTGGTTCGTCCATAGCGCGAGCCTATTCGACTCACGTCTGGCGCCGTTAGAGCAGCAAACATTGTTGGCCTAAGCCGCCCGGCTTGGCCCGTGAATGACGCTAATGCTGCAGCTTGTCAGGATGAAGGTACCGCGCTTCTGCCTCGGCGAGTTCATCGTAGCTCAACAGTTCAAAAATATCGTCGAGCGGTGCGATGTCGGGCTCGATGGTCGCAACGCTCTCTTCAGCGAAGATGCGGCCGCACACCCGACGCATTGAGGCGACTGCCGCTCGCATGGAATGATTGGCCCAAATGACCGTCGAGATGTCGGCGCGGCGATACGCGCAGGCCGGTGTCCGATAGTATTTCGTTGGAACGATCACGACCGGCAATTTGTTCTGCCAAGCACCTGCGAACGAAAGGATTTCGTCTGCGGAGCTGCTTCGCGAGTGAATCAGGATCGCATCGGCTCCGGCTTCCCGGTATGCGTGAGCCCGTGCAATTGCTTCGTGCATTCCGTGTCCTGCGATTAATGCTTCGATCCTGGCCACAAGGACGAGCTCATTCGCAACCGTGTCCTTCACGGCGCGCAAGCGTCCACAAAATTCGTCAACGTCGGCAAGGGGGTGACGGTTGCCAACAAACGAGTTTAGCTTCGGAAAACAGCTGTCTTCCAGCGCAATTCCCGCAACGCCGCGCTCGCGGAGTTTACGAGCCAGCAGGCGAGCATTGTTGAAGTTCCCGAAGCCGCCATCGCCGTCGACCAGTACGGGCAGTCGGCTCGAATCTACGATGCGTTCAACTGCGTCAACAAGCTGGGTCCACGATGCTTCGTTGGCGTCCCGGTAGCCTAGAGAGCAGGCAATCGAGAAACCCGATGCCCAAAGACCCTTGAAACCTGCGCGCTCGGCGATCGCAGCCGAGAGGCCATCATGTGCTTCCATCAGGAAGGAGAGTTCGCTGCTGGAGCAGACTTCTCTGCGTAGCGTATCAGCGCGTGAAAATTCAACTCGTTGATGACTACCCTGGGCGCGGGGAGAATCTGAGTGATCTTGCATGCAGACTCCCGTGAGTAAACCGGCCAATATTCATCGCTCGACAAGTGACATGTTACTGTCATCTCGATCAATTGCTAGAACCGGTAGGTGACGTTGGAGAAAAAGTGGATTTCGCCATGGATGCGGGTCGGCAGGTAAGACGGACTGTCCCGGACCTGTGCTTAAGGTCTAACCCTGTATTGGCGTATGGCATGGATGCGGCGGCGGGTATGGCGCGCCTGAATTGCGCTGAGCGTCCTTAGGCCAATGTCCAGCTCACGCCTTCAAGGATATCTGTGGCGGAATCTGGGACTGCGGCACTCATGGGCTGGTGCGAATCTCCAGCTCAATCTCACGCGTGACCTCGATGATGCTTTCTGGATGGCCCCCGTTCTCCAGCAGCGCATATTTCAGGGCTTGGGCGCGGTTGACAAACAGGCCGCCAAAGAAGCCCCGTTGTTCGAGGGCGACCCAGTAACCGGCCCGATTCCTGCCAACAAGAACGATCCGTGTGGCGGGATCACGCGAAGTGGACTCGGGCAGCGGAGTCATCATGACCCCCTCGTGGAACGACGGCTTAGACTCATGTGAAGAAGTCCATAGCGGAGGCATTCGCGTCGCGAACAGGCGCTGAACTGTCAGGCGACTTACATCGGCCGAGAGCTAGGATGGAATGACATCAACCTCATTTCGCCAGGGCCCACACCGGCTATGGCGTTAGCGCGTGCTGCCGCGCACCTGAGCTCGCATTGATACGTCGAATGCGAGCGACCTTCTCCTACCTGTTCTGGCTGAATGCGAGATTGCGCGGGATTGCCCGGCCGGAGGTGCTAACGATCAAACTAGCAAGGAGAGCGGTTCGAAATGTGCTTCGCAGTGATAAGACGTCTTCGCCGACGTAGCTTGCGCGAGCGGCCGTCTCCGTAATTTCCTGACCAATTATCCCGAGCTCTGCAGCTCCGAGTGCCGTCAGGGCAACGTCAGCGGCCTGTAGGGTGCCGGTCACGGCACATTCGGGGATTACGAGATTCTCAATGTCTTGAATTGGTTGCGGATATGCCGGTCGAAAAAGCTCCCCTTTGACGAGGCGGCCATTAGCTGCTTGTAGATCGGCTTCGGCATGCCAAAATATTGATAGACGGAATTCGTTTGAAACTCGATCTCTAGCAGTTGGTTGGATTCATCGTAGCCGGCCGAGACTAATGTCGACGATCGGACTGGTGTTCTCATCATGCGGCGGCTTCTTTCTGGTGTCCGAATGTCATGAGCCGCTTCATCAGCTCCATCAAAACATCTGGCTTTTTATCCTCAGCCCACGCCACGGCCAGCAGTTCTCCGATCAACGCCGGATTTTTCTCAAGGCTTCCAGCAGACGGATCGATGGCGCGCCGAGCCTCATTGTTGATCCGTTGCCAATCTGCAGCATCAAAACACCGTCTAACCGAATCTTCGATGTTATTGGGCCAAATCGCGCAGCAGTCATCCCACACGATCTCCGGCGGGAAAGGGCCGCACCCTAGCTGGAGAGCTGTGAGCAAAGCCTTATTGTCGACCTCATGTCGGCGCCGACGGTCGATGTGCGTTTCATCGCCATCGGCATCGAATATGACAAAGGAGGGAATCTCCAGCTCTTGAGCGATCGTCAGCAGCTGAAGGATGTTCGACTTTTTATCGGCCGGTAGAATGTGTAGCCCAGCTCTTCGCATAGCATTCCACTGGCCATCGAGATGAAGGGCAGCTGAGAGATAAGCGCGGTCGGCAATGCCTTCGACAAGCACGAGGCGTTGGCTAAAGTACAATTCAGACGGCTCGGGCCTTAGCGCGGCAAGCAGCTTGGCCCTTGCAACGGGGTTCTTGTCTGGTTTCTTACCTGTCGCTTTGGCGATACGCAGGGCAAACCTGTCGAAGTCGGTATATTTCACGTTCGACTTACCCGATTTCTCCTCGCGGCGAACAAGCCGGATCTCATCGAACTCCTCGCCCGACACAAAATAGGGGCTGTGAGTCGTAAGCATAACCTGATTGCCAAGAGAGGCCAAATCTCTCAATACAGCCGATAAGTGCTTTGCTTGCGGCGGGTGCTGGTAGAGCTCGGGTTCCTCGCACCCGAGAACAAGGGTCGGTTTTTCGCTGCCGGCTTCCGCTGTTGACGCGCTTTCGACGGAAGCCAGCTCTTGCAGAATTGCTAAGAGGAACGACCGCTGCAAGCCGTGACCGAAGCGCAAGATGCTTCCTTTGAATAGGCCTTCTTTAGCTTTGATGGTTGCCCTGGGCTCCCCGATCGAAACAGACTTCTCACTGCCCTGCAGCCACTCAACGATGAGACTCGCATCCGGATGGGCGAAGACGGCAAGCCGCTTGGCCAAGCTGTCTGAGATTTCCTGAAGCGTGCCCTGCTCCGCCTCGAGCAGGGCGTCGTACTCGGCGCGGGCGCGCGCGCGCAGAGCCTCCAATGCATCATCAAAGCTGACCTTCTGACGCACCGTTCGCTGAAGCAGTTTGCCCAAGGCGGTGTTTCCGGCTTCTTCGGCTTCCGCAGACGCGTCCTTGACGGCCGGCAGATAAATCCACTGCACGAAGGGCTCGAGCTTTCCCTTGATCTTGCCGACCCCGTAGAAATGGTCGTTACTCCGTTGAACTTCACAAATTTCTGGGCGAGCCTCCTCGTAAGATCGAAGAGCATCGATCATGGTCGCCTTGGCGGGCTTTTTTCCGATATCGGGAAAATCAGCCAATCCCTTGGTTACTTCGAAGAAGCGGGCGCGAAGAGGCTCGACAGTCGCTTTGTTCTTATCGTCCTCAAAGAACGGAGCGAATTGCTTGAAAACAAGCCGTTCTCCCCACTGTACGACAGGAGCCTTAGCTGTTTGGGGATCGAAAACCGCAACTGAAGTGATCACCAACTCGCCGTGGCGTACGTAGTGGGACAGTGCTTCTTTAGCCCCCTCGCTGAGCTGATCGAAGGTGACAGTGATCTGAACGGGAATGTCCGTGTTCCCACCATGAAAATCTTCCGCCGTGAGCGTTGCCACATCCGTTGCACTGCTCGCTTCTTGAAAAAATACGTTAAGAGCGGACAGGATCGTCGATTTTCCTGCGCCGTTGGGACCAACCAAGCAGGTGCAAGGGCCGAATGAGACTGTTTCGTCTTCAAAACCTCTAAAATTTTGCACGCGAACGGCTCTAATTCTCACGTCGTACTCCAGAGTAGCAGCCAGGTATCACTGAACGGTCCAAATCGGGCAGACTCGTTAATGTCGCTTCGATACGCGATATCCAAAGCTCGAATGCTGCTCATGAGGGCTATGCTCGCAGAGAATCTGCGGCTGTTAGGCCATTCGTGCAGTTTGGCCCCTAGATTATGGAAGGAAGCTCCTCACGGGACGCAACCATGATCTTGGCTAGGCGTTCTGCACAACAACGCTCCGCCAAGCCGTTAGCTCAACGTGACGAATTGAGCGAGCGGTTGACTACCAGCGCTGCTCGCTGCAGCCAGGGCTTAAGCGCCATTTGACGCACTTGCCGCGTGGCTTGATGACTGCGAGACTCCTCGTTAGATCACGGCCCGTGCAATTTGGAGGTCGTACCGTGGCAATGGATATTGTGAAGTGGTTCAATCCGACAAAGGGATGTGGCTTCATCAGGCCGGAAGATGGAGGAGACGGATGTCTTCGTACACATCAGCGCAGTTGAAAAAGCAGGCCACAGCGGACTGGAAAAGGGCGCTCGGGTCAGTCACGGCCTGAAGGCTGGTCGCTCAGGCAGAATGTCTGCGGAAAATATCCGGGTCGGCTAGCTTGATTGATGTGCCAAAAACTTGCAAGCGAGCTCTCGTATCGTTCAAGCTGCGCAGGACTATTTACGCGGGTCTCGGACGCGGGCCGCATTCTGCTTCGCTGACGCGTTCTTATCCTGTCTGCAGTAGTCACGTTGTTCTGGATCGCAAGCGCAATCGTCCCGAACGATCCTACGGCCTGGCAGTCAGGCGAGGAACCGAATGGCTGGGCCCGCAGTTTGTGCGGCTTCGCGAACCAGCTCGTGAAAGAATGTTTGCATGACAAAATCCGGAGGGTCTCATGCTCACCGCGCTGATCCTGCTCGTGATCTGGCTGCTGATTAACGTGCTGTTCTTTGTCGCGATGACACCGGTCTCCAAGTCTGACCGTAACGCTCAGCGGACACGAGAGCGTATTTGGCACATCTTTCGAAGGTAGGCGTTAGGCGGCCCAAGAGGCTGCATCGCCATATCCCTGCCATGTGCTTTGACGATCAAGCCGCTGGAGCCGTACGAGAATACGGAACAGTCTGACCCGGCGCGCTCTGTTGGTCGGCCTCTGATCCAATGTCGGCAAGCTGACATCAGGAAGCTGCGTGTGTTCAGCCGGCAAGGGCCTGTAGTGATCAGGCTGCCAGGCGATGGCCGACCATGCATGCTGGACTAGCTTTACTGCTGATTCCGCTCGATGTCGCCCACGATTCCGGAATGATCTCGCCCACCGTTCCGATTTGATGTCGCCCGCCATTCCGAGATGATCTCGCCCACCATTCCGGGATGATGTCGCCCGGGGTGACGAGGCCTCTTCTGGCTCCGATACGGTCCCGCCTTTCGGCTTTGCGAAGGGGGACCTGGATGCCGACGGAGAGGTTTGCGATGCGCCATGTGCGCGATGTGATCAGATTGAAGTCGGCCGGGATGCCGACCCGCGAGATTGCGCGGCGGGTGGGGACAGCCCCTTCGACGGTGCGGTTGACGATCCACCGGTTCGAGGCAGCGGGGCTGACCTGGCCATTGCCCGACGACATCACCGACGCTGCGCTGGAAGCCCGGCTGTTCGCCAGCGCGGGAGCCGGTCCCGGCACCCGGCGGGGCCATCGCCGGCAGGCCGAGCCGGACTGGGCGGCGGTACACCGCGAACTCCGGCGCAAGCATGTGACGCTGTCGATCCTGTGGGACGAGTACATCGCGGGCGAACCCGGCGGATATCGTTATTCGCGGTTCTGCGAGCTCTACCGCGCCTGGGAAGGCCGCCTGTCGGTGACGATGCGCCAGTCGCATACGGCCGGCGACAAGCTGTTCGTCGACTATGCCGGCGACGGCGTGCCGGTGGTAATCGACCGGTTCACCGGCGAGCGACGCGCCGCGCAGATCTTCGTCGCGGTGCTCGGCGCATCGAGCTTCACCTACGCGCAGGCGACCTGGACGCAGGGGCTCGCCGACTGGATCGGCGGCCACGTCGGCGCCTTCGAGGCGATCGGCGGCGTGCCGGCGCTGCTGGTGCCGGACAATACCAAGGTCGCAGTGATCAAGGCCTGCTTCTACGACCCGCAGATCAACCGCAGCTACGCCGACATGGCGGCGCATTACGGCACCGCCATTCTGCCGGCGAGGCCGCGACGGCCACGGGACAAGGCGAAGGTCGAACAGGCGGTCCTCATGGTCGAGCGCTGGCTGCTCGGGCGGCTGCGCCACCGCACCTTCCACAGCCTCGCCGAGGTCAACGCGGCGATCACCGAGCTAATGACCCGGCTCAACGAGGAGCGGCCGATCCGGCGGCTCGGCGTGACCCGCCGCAAGCTATTGGAGGAGATCGACCGGCCGGCGCTCAAGGACTTGCCGGAGAGCCCCTACGTGTTCGCCGAGTGGCGGATCTGCCGGGTCAGCATCGACTATCACGTCGAGGTCGAGGCGCATTACTACAGCGTCCCGCATCGCTTCGTCCGCGCCGAGGTCGAGGTGCGCTTCACCGCCCGCACCGTCGAGATTTTCCACAAGGGCGAGCGGATCGCCGCGCATCAGCGCATGAGCGGCAACCACAAGCACACCACCGTGCCGGAACACATGGCGTCCAGTCATCGGCGCTACGCCGGCTGGACCATCGAGCGCATTCGCAAGGAGGCCGCCACGATCGGGCCGGCCACCGCGGCGCTGTGCGACCTGATCCTCGATGAGCGGGCGCACCCCGAGCAGGGCTTCCGCGCTTGCCTCGGCATCATCCGGCTCGGCCAATCCTACGGGCAAGAGCGGCTCGATGCTGCCGCCATGCGGGCGATCGACATCGGCGCGCGCACCTACGGCTCGGTCAAATCGATCCTTGCCAACAACCTCGATCGGCGTCCTTCACCCAAGCGCCCCGCGGACAACGCGCCGGTCCTTCATCCCAACATCCGCGGGCCGCGCTACTACAACTAGGAGATCACGCCTTGCTCACGCATCCGACCCTCGATCAACTCCACGCGCTCGGCCTTCATGGCATGGCCAAGGCCTTTGCCGACATCGAAGCCGGCGGCGATGCCGCAAGCCTCGGCCATGCCGAATGGCTCGCGCTGCTGCTCGAACGCGAAGCCTCGCTGCGACGCGACAAGCGGCTATCGAAGCGGCTGCAATACGCCAAGCTGCGCCAGCAGGCTTGCGTCGAGGACATCGACTATCGCACCCCGCGCGGCCTCGACCGCAGCCTCCTGACGATGCTGGTCGAAGGCCAATGGATCGACGACCACGCCAACCTGCTGATCTGCGGGCCCTCCGGCGTCGGCAAGAGCTGGCTCGCCTCGGCGCTCGGCAACAAGGCCTGCCGCGACAATCGCTCCGTGCTCTATCAGCGTGTCCCGCGGCTGTTCACCGATCTCGCTTTGGCGCGCGGCGACGGCCGCCACCCGCGGCTCCTGCGGGCGCTCGGCCGCATCGATCTGCTCATCCTCGACGACTGGGGCCTCGAGCCGCTCGACGCCGCAGCCCGCCACGACCTCCTCGAGATCCTCGAGGACCGCTACGGCCGCCGCTCCACCACCGTCACCAGCCAGCTCCCCGTCGATCAATGGCACGCGCTGATCGGCGATCCCACCTACGCCGATGCCGTCCTCGACCGCCTGGTCCACAACGCCCACCGGATCGATCTCAACGGCGAGAGCCTGCGGCGAACCCGCAAACCCGAACGAAAGGCCTGAGCCAGTGGCGCTGTGGACATGCCGCTGCGCTTGGACAACGCAAAGAGCGTTGCCCACATGCCCACAGCAGACCAACAGCAGACGAAGAAGGGCCTCAAGCCGCGATTCAAGGTTGACCCCGCGGCTTCACCGATGCCAGAAACCAAACAGCCAGAACGCCTCGCGCCCCGGGCGACATCAAATCGGAATGGTGGGCGAGATCATCTCGGAATCCTGGGCGAGATCAAATCGGTACACCCGGGCGAGATCATCGGAATCCGCAAGCTTTACTTACCACGCGGACCTCGATGGCGACATAGCACTGCAGCCAATCACGTGGAAGTTGCTCGTCAGCTAACCGTCGAATACACCTATGCGTCCAGGCGGCTTTGCCTTGAGCAGGTTCGAAGGCATTGTGACCTGATCCAAAAAGCTTGGACGGTCATCTCGTCATCACCGGCTCAGTCAGCTGAACTCATCGAGGCGCCCGCACGCTGGTAGCGAACGACTCGATGTGCGTGCAAGGCAGTCCGGCGGACTTTGACCGCGTCTTCTAGGAGGAGCCGCTCTCAAAATGCACGTCCTCGCTTTTGGATCATGCGCCGATAAGATCAGCTTTCTCGTGCTGAACCTCCATTTGGGCGCCCATCTTGCTCAGTGAGGTGACGCCGCTTCATCTGTGCCCCGTGAAAAATGGCCAATGTAGACCGCCGCTTGTAAGTTGCTAACTCGCCTGTTCTTCGCTGAGGGTGCGTACTGATGATAAGGCATAGGCACCCGAGACAAGCTTGTAGCAACAGCATGCCTTTTGTTCGAGCGATTTGGGATCGTCGATCTGCAAGACCCCGCGCATCTTGCGAATTAGTCCCTGTTCTTCAAAGCGGATCAACGTTTCCGTCACCCCCGCGCGCCGCAGCCCCAGCACTGAGGAAAGATAATCGTGGGTGACTGGCAGCACACGAGCGTCAACAGCCTCGCTCGCAAGACACAGCCAGCTCGCAAGCCGCTGTTCACGATGGTGCCGAACCCCGCATAATCCGGTCTGAACGCACTGGAACGTCAGCGCTTGAACGTACTCGAACAGATGGTCGCGGATTTCTGGATGCGCCTTCATTATGCGGCGCAAGTCCTCAACCCGAATTCTGTGCGCGCTTCCGGGAAACACGACCACGGACTGATGCGTCGAAAGATGTCCTCCCCACAGAAACGAAGTGCCAACCGCGCCCCGATATCCAATGACGGCTGTTTCAAGCATGCTTCCCGCGGCAACAATTCTCAGCGAGACGAGACCCGTTTCCATAAAGTAGACGTGCTCGACCGGCTTTTTTGGCTCTTGCAGGACCATGCGCTCTTTCAAGATGATCGGCTCGAGGCATGCACCTATCGCCGCAAGGTGTTGCATAGAAAGGCGCGCCAAGATCACGTTCTTTACGAAGGACCGCTTCGCAGGACGCATCGGAACAGAAGGGTGAAGCACCGGGCGTGTGCCAGGCAACTGGTTGGCGGCTCCTTCTGCGGAGCAGTCAAGCGCTTCGAGAACGGCGGGCACGCGATCAGTCATGGTCCCTCTCCTGGCAGGACGCCTTCGCTAGCCTGCGCGCTGACCGTAACGAGAACGTGATCGCGACTGTAGCAACATCTCCATCTTGATTGATGCAACGAGCATCGCATCGACGCTCAAATCCAGCGTTGCGAACCCCGTCTTCGATGAATTTCAGCCAGCACGGTGTGCGCGGCTCGGACCTTTGGCAACGCATCCATATATTCTGAACTCGCCCTACCCGGGGCCTACGAACGATCTCGGTGTGAGCGGGGCCCACGTAAGTACCGAACGGGGAGATCTGCCGATCTGCCTATGACCAACGAGGCTCCAAAGTGGCTTCGTATAGTCAAGCGATTGCGAGGAGAGTAGGCGGCGCGCCGAGGGTGCGCTCTGGTGACCGGCTTTCTGATCCTGGTCAAGATCATGAAGGGGGCCCACGCGAGAAGCAACGAACTCGATGCCTCGATCGGCGCGGTGAGAGCCGGTATCAGCCAGATCAATCGTCGGAGGGAAGCTCAACTGGAACAGCAAAGCCTGCCTTGACGCGGTCCAATATGACCATCGTTTTGAAGCTCTTGATGTCACGATTTTCGTAGAAGAAGCGCCGCGTGAACTCCTCATACTCCTCCATGGTCCGCGCGGTGATGTACAGGACAAAGTCGGCATCGCCCGTGACGTAAAAGCCATGGACGACGTCGACTGACGATTTGATGGCCTTCTTGAACCTGTCGATGATATCGGCGCTTTCCCGCTCCAACGTCACCAGCGCTAGCACTTGAATAGGTCGTCCGACCGCCTTCGGCGATACAATCGACACGTCAGCTTGGATGATGCCTTCCGAGCGGAGCCTTTTCAAGCGCCGTTGGCACGCGGTAGGAGAGAGCCCAGCCATTTCGCCGATGACATCTGAAGTTAGACGATTATTCTTCTGCACGATCTCGAGAATGCGGGCATCTATCCGATCATATTGCATGACCACCTCCAGCGTGAGGCGAATTTCGCCGCGAGATGAGGGGGCAGCGCAGGAAATCCTCCAAAATGAAACATACGAGGAAATCTTCCATGACAAAGCCTGACCTTGCGCCGGTCTTCTTGCATCGCAATATCCGAGCAAGTGTGAGGGGCAACGGCGCCCGACCTCTGCGCCGTCTCAGAGGTGGGAGCGGCCACGCCGGCTGTTCTGATGTGGCCCAAGCTTTCGGTATTCGTGCGGATGTGAAGCAAAGCGAAGTTGAAACACAACCAGGCGCGCCACGGTGTAAATTCGTGCGGAGACGGCATCTTGGTTGAGCTCAGCCCGCCATCAGGCAGCTGAGAAGCGCGAAGCTAATCGCCTTGTTTGCCTTCAACGGGCGAACATTCAGCTCGAGGGCGACCTCCAGCTCAGTACCGGCGGAAAGTGCTCTCCCTGGCGACCAGGCCGCTAGGTGGAGATTGTTGCCGATCAGCTTCTGCTCCTCTGGTGGGGAAAAATTGAGTCGCTGCTTGCAGTTCATTCCGTTCTCTGCAGCCTCCCGCTCGCAGATCATCCCCATTTGGCGGCCCGATGGAGCTGCGAATACGTCGCAGTGCCTGTCATCCGAGCTGCTCTCAACTCTAAAACACAACATGCGTTCCCCGTGCGCTTTACTCCCGGCGGCCCTCCCGGGATTGTTTGCAGGACGGCCCGCATCTCGCGAACCAACCTTTGTTCTTTGAATTGGATTGGCGTCTCTGCTACCGCGACGCGGCTCAATCGCAGGAAGAAGCTGACGCCGCGGGCAGCACGCGAGCTTCGTCAGCATCCCTGGCGCAGCTGAATTGCCGTCACGGGTCAGCACCTACAGGTTTGCTCAGATCGCCCGGGCTGCTCCTGGTGCCGTCTCCCGCCGCTCAACATCCCGCTCATAGCCGTACTTGCTGCGTCTCCATCCTTGCGTGCTGAGCCTCGGCGAGCCCCTTTATGTTCTCCGCCGTGCAGACGGATCGCTTGGGCCCAACTATGCACCCGAGGTAGGCACTACCAGCGCCGCCGGCTACCTCTGGGATGCCGACAAGCAGTTCTGTCGCTTCGGTGCCGCTCGGAGCGCGGATTGCCCGGCGCGATGCAGACCGCGAACGGCCAGGCCGAAGCCTGCTCGTACCGTATTTTGCTGAAGACGCGAAGCGCTGCGGCTGACAGATCGACTTCGGAGCGAGACTGTTGCTATCGACGCACAAATCTGTACGAAACGAACAAATGCACGTGCGCTCTCCGCCGAAATCCTGACAAAGCGCACTTCGTACCGAGCCATCGACAGCACCACCATGCCGATTTGGTCGAGCTGCAATTTCGCTCGTTCGGCGCGTGGTCGAACGCTCGCATTGTTTGCGCCTCCCGGCGCCCGGCGTCCATCGGCGAGCACGATGCCTGACCGTCCGTAAGCGAAGGGGCATGTCATGGAGATCGGTTCTTGGCAGGGAAGGCCACAATGTCCGTGATTCGTCCCAATCGATAAAAGAAGCGTCGCCGCAACGCGACCTGCTGACGAGCCTCGGCGGATCTCCTGCGATCAAGAAGGATGAGCGCTCGGCTCCTTGTCGGCGTCGAGGCCGATCAGGCAACGCTGTGACCGTAAGAAGGGACGCATGCCTACCACTCTTCAGTGCGGCAAAGCTAAACGCCGTCCTTCCTTCAGATCTGAGGTGCCGGCGCCTCATCTAACACGATCGTGCCGAAGCCCTGGATGAGAGCACTGATGCGGCTATTTGGCTCGCCGGCTGGTCAGATTCCCGAAAGCTAGACCTGCCAACCTGGCGAAGTGGAGCTATCTCGGGGCTGATCTGCGGCTGAATCAAACGCAAACATCGTCTAACGGAGGTTACGAGATGGTTCGAATCCATGGCACGCTCGAAACGGCAACGTTGGATTCCGGCAGTACATCAGGTCGGGCTCAGCAAGATGAAATCATAGACCAGGCGGCCTTTGACCAGCACCTGGAAGGGATACCGCCGGAGCTGGATGAACAAGCCGGTGCAGATCCTTCTGATCCTATTGTCCCGGACGAGGTGGAGGATCGCCTCGATGCGGTCAACCAGCGGCCCGATTTGAAGCTTGTCGTCATTTCGAACCGCGTTGCTCCTTTTGACCCCAATAAACCTCAGACCGGTGGACTCGCCGCAGCCCTAGAGCCGGTCGTTGAACGTTCCGGCGCGGTCTGGGTAGGCTCCTCGGAGAACCGCGGCGACGGGACCGAGCTGCCCCTGCCACTCGTCGAGACCGGTACAGGCCACGTCGCCAGGCTCGAGCTGCCGGCCACTGACTATCCTGGCTACTATCGAGGTTTTTCAAATTCGACGCTTTGGCCAGCATTGCACTCCCTGCCGGACCGAATGTCGGGCTCGCAAGAGGATTATGACGGCTATCAGAAAACCAACGGTTTTATTGCGCGTAGCGTCTTCGACGTGCGAGATCAGGACGTATTCTGGGTGCATGATTATCATTTGCTGCCGCTCGGGGCCAATCTGCATGACCTCGGCATCGAGCGGCCAACCGGCTTGTTCCTCCATACGCCGTGGCCGACACCCGACATGATAGAGCGCGTACCCAATTATCGCGAGCTGATGAAGTCGATGCTGAAATACGATTTGCTCGGTTTTCAGACGAACCGAGATCTGGATAATTTTGTGGCCGGCCTGCGAACCCATTTCGGGCTGGAGAGCAAGGATGGCGTCGTGACAACCGAGCTCGGTCAGACGCGGCTTCAAAAGTTCCCAATCGGTATCGATCCGAAGCAGTTCGCAGAGTATCTTGCGACAGACCTCTCTCCCACAGAACAAGAAAAAATCTCTTCGCTACTGCAAAACTTCGAGGGTGCCAAGTTTGCGATCGGGGTAGACCGGCTCGACTACACGAAAGGTATCGACAAAAGAGTGGAAGGGTTCAATCAACTTCTAGCGGCCGAGCCGCACAGCATCTCGCTATTGCAGATCGCACCGTCCTCACGCGCCGATGTCGAAGAGTACCAGAAATATAAAGACGACGTTGAAACCGCGATCAACCACGTCAATGCCGAGCATGGCACAGACAGGTGGAGCCCGATCCACTACAAGAACGATTCGTTCAGCCAGGCCGCACTCGCGCGGCTTTACCGCGCCGCTCATGTCGGCCTAGTGACCCCGTTGCGCGACGGCATGAATCTCGTGGCGAAAGAATATGTTGCCGCCCAAGACCCGGAGGATCCCGGTGTGCTGGTCCTATCCAAGTTTGCCGGTGCGGCTGAAGATTTCAACGAGAACGAAGCGCTTTTGGTGGATCCGAACCATCCTGAAGAGATCGTAGCCGCTATGTCGAAGGCGATCCACATGCCGCTTGAGGAGCGTGTCACCCGCTGGCGGTCGATGATGGACAAGCTTGAATCCTATACCATCCACGACTGGGCGGCGGACTACGTTCGCGAACTGGACAAAAGCCGCGTCACTGTTCCGGCTGATCAGTTCCATCATCTCGGTCTTGGCTGGACCAACGAAGCTCAAATGCCACTGTACCAGAATTATGCCAAGGCTTTGACTGCTTTCAACGAGGTCGACCCCGCGGATGCCGCCTTGAAGGAGGCTACCTATGCAGATGTTAAGTCAAGCTTTGAGGCGCTGGCGGCTCCACTGATGCATACGCAGGACAGACTCTGGATCCTGCCGGCACCGGATAGCTTCGCTTAATCGTGGTCTCGAACAAGAGTCCGGTGCCCGTGGCGGACTGACGGGGCGAACAGCACACGGCGGATTGCGCTTCTGTAGCAGGCGAGAGGCGCAATACAGGCCTGGCGGCTGGCGCGGCTCTTTCGGACCGCGCTGGCGCGAATGATGAACGCAACGTCGCAGCGGATCCTCACCGTCACGAATCGGAGATCGCCTTGCGCACTGCCATCAGCTTGATCGCGATCCGGTTGCTGATCAACGCACTGCTCTATGTCATGCTGACGCGTGTCGACGAGCTGTCTGATCCAGATCGGAAGATTATACCTCGTATTTGGAGGAGCGTTCCGATGGCGCGCGGGGAGCGTCCTCTGTTCCGGTACTTGGCCGCAAAAGATCTGACGGTGCTGTCTGACACTTGGTCTTGCCGACATCGCCCTGTCTGCTTGGCACCCATTGTCGGCAAGCGGACATCGTCGTGCACCCCTGAGCGGCTGAAACTCGCGGCGCTTTAGTCGGCACGCAGCTTGCAGTGAAGAGTTCGCGAGGGAGCGCGAGCCGAGCCATGTTAAGCGTTGCGTACTTTCCGCGGCTTCTGCTTGACGCGCCAGGCCCGCGTGGCCGCTCGACCTCAGCCGGAGCAAGTCCATGAACACGTCAGTCCTCTCCGCAGCGCTGCTTTCGATTGCCTGCTTCACCTCCGCTGCACTTTCACAGGAGCGTTCTCTTTCACAGGAGCGAAAAGCTGTGGCGGTCACTGACGATCCATTCCTCTGGCTCGAGGAGATCGAAGGACAGGGCGCATTGGCATGGGCGCGTGCCGAGAACGAGAAGACACTCGGGGTGCTCCAGGCGGATCCCCGCTATCGGGTCTTCTACGAACAGGCGCTCTCAATCTTGCAGGCCAAGGATCGAATTCCATACGTTTCGCTGGGGCGTCGCGGGTTGGAGAATTTTTGGAAAGATGAGAACCATGTGCGGGGCATCTGGCGGCGCACCACGCTTGAGAGCTATCGTCGCCAAGACCCACAATGGGAAACCATCCTCGACGTGGACGCCTTGGCGGTTGCCGAGAACAAGAACTGGATCTTTCAAGGCGCCAGCTGCCTTCCGCCTGAAGAGCGACTTTGCCTGATTAGTCTTTCCGATGGCGGCAAGGATGCTGCGTCCATACGTGAGTTCGACCGCGAGACCAAGACCTTCGTTGCGGACGGCTTTCATCTTCCGGAGGGCAAGCAGAGCGTCAGCTGGTTCGATCGTGACACGCTCCTTGTTGCAAGGGACTGGGGCGAGGGCTCATTGACGCAGGCCGGCTACCCGTTCGTGGTGAAGGAGCTCAAACGCGCCCAGCCGCTCAGTGAGGCACGCGAGATCTTCCGCGGCGAGCCCAACGATGTTCGGGCGGTGCCCTTGGTACTTCGTGACAGCGAAGGCCATGTCCATGCGACCGGGGCCATCCGCGCGATCGGGTTTTTCGAGCATGAGTACGTGCTCTTCCGCCCCGATGGGCCGGTCAAACTCAATCTGCCGAAGAAAGCGGAGATTGTAGGCCTCGTGAGTCATCGCCTGCTTGTGAAACTTGACGAGGAGTGGACGCCGTCGGGTGATGTCAGCTTCAGTACCGGCTCGCTGATTTCGTATGACCTGACCGAATGGAAACAGGGTCCGCTGCGCGCCAAAGCCTCGCTACTCTTCAAGCCTGCGCCTCGTCAGGCCCTGAGCGGGGTAAGCTTCACAAAGAACCTGTTGATCCTGACGATCCTGGATAACGTTCAAAGCAAAGCGTTCGCTTACAAGTACGATCAGGGAGCCTGGTCGGCGACGCCGATCCCGCTGCCGGAACATACAAATGTCGGCGTGACAGCCGCTTCCGACGAAACGGACCAGGCCATGTTCGCCGTCTCAAGTTATCTCAGGCCAACGTCGGTCTGGTGTTTTGATGCCGAAACTCAAAAACTCGAGGAATTGAAGACAACACCTACGGCCTTCGATGCGTCCAAGCATGTCGTAGAGCAGTTCGAAGCGACTTCGCGTGATGGCACGTCAATTCCGTATTCTCTGGTGCGACCGAAAAACGCAAGGTTTGACGGTGCCATCCCGACCCTTCTTTATGGCTATGGCGGATTCCAGGCCTCGCTTCTGCCCTCTTATCTGGGTCCTGTGGGGCGGCTCTGGCTCGAACAGGGCAATGCCTATGTCGTTGCAAATCTTCGCGGGGGCGGCGAGTTTGGCCCGCAATGGCATCAAGCAGCCCAGCGGGCGGCCAAGCAGACGACATGGGATGATTTCATCGCCGTTGCCGAGGACCTGATCCGCCGGAAGATCACAACTCCGCGCCGGCTCGGAGTCATTGGCGGCAGCCAGGGCGGGCTACTCGTTGGCACCGCAATCACCCAACGTCCCGAGCTCTTCAACGCGGCGATCATTCAGGTTCCGCTGTTTGACATGCTTCGATACACCAAATTGGGTGCCGGCGCTTCCTGGATCGGCGAGTACGGCGATCCCGCTTTTCCCGAACAGCGCGCGTGGATCGAAGGCTATTCGCCCTATCAGAAACTGGTGCCGGGCAAGCCATACCCCGCGCCTTTAATTCTGACCTCCACCAAGGACGATCGTGTGCATCCCGCGCACGGCCGCAAGGCTGCAGCAAAGCTCGCCGCCCTGGGCCAGCCTTACTTTTACTACGAGAACATCGATGGGGGACACAGCGCCGCGGCCAACCTCATCGAAACGGCGCGTCGATTGGCCCTTGAATACACCTATGCATCGAGGCGGCTTTGTTCTGAATAAACCGGCGGACAGGCTAATCGAACCAGGCTCCAGACGATTCATGATCTCTGGTCATCACGTCCGACAAGCTGAATCATCGAGGCGAGATGCGAGGCGATAGTCAGAACCAGCCAATCGACGGGCAAGATGCTGCAGATTTTCAAGGGGAACCGGACCAATTCCGACGCTGCTAGAGGTGTTCGAAGACAAGCCCGCAATGTCCAGTTCGTCATGCAATATGGCTGGCCAGGCACCTCCCCATGAAGGAAGAAGTTTTGCTGAGCCGGATTGGCCCACGAGTAGCTATTCCAAACCTGAAGCTCCGTCCTGGCTTTTCTGGAGAAATCGCGCCGCGATGAACCCTGCACCGAATGGAGGGAACCCAAGATTCGAAAGTCTGTGTACCTGATCGATATCTGACCCCGCGGGTGGGGTAGGAAGCCAGGTCGTTGAGTTCGCCGTGATAGGCCGACCCGAAAGAAGTCTCAGTCGTGCGCGGTCCCGGCAGTCAGCGATGGCGGTTGCCGATGCTGCAGAAAATCGGCGGACACTTCAGGGCTCCACAACAGCTATCCCAGCGAGAGGCAGGAAAGAAAGATGCGCAAGCTACCGATCTTGAAAAGCCTCCATCTGTTTGAGGCAGTCAGCGAATTTCCAAGCTTCTCAAGGGCAGCCGAGCGGCTAAACATGACCACCGGCGCGGTAAGCTACCAGATGCGCCTGCTTGAGGATTGGTTCGGCAGGAGACTATTCGTGCGCCATAGTTCCGGAGTGCGGCTGACATCCGACGGCGAACAGCTCAAGCGCAGCTGCGCGAGCGCGTTCACCATGCTCGAGAAGGGATGCTACGAGCTACGAAGGCGTCATGCAGGACGTTCCGTCGTGGTCGGTTGCTCAACCACATTTTTGTCGCACGGCCTGTTGCCCCGTATCGGTCGATTCCGTAAACTCTATCCGGACATTGACCTTGTCTTTGAAACCGAAGCCGATCTTGACGCGCTCGCTGTTGGTGCGTTGGACGTATTGTTTGTCGTCGGCCCGCTGAAGCGGCCGCTTCCCGTCCGCGAGGTGCACGCTTCAAATGAGATGATTGGCCCAGTCTGTGCGCCAGCGACGCTCGAGGCGATCAAAAGTCCGGAAGATATTCTTTCTATCTCTCTGTTGCACGAGGCCGACAGGCTGGACGCCTGGAGCGAATGGGCCAGCGCAGCTGCAATATGCTTGCAGACACCCCGCAAGGTCGTGTTCGATACATTTTCCTTGACTATGGAGGCGGCAAAAAGCGGGCTGGGAGCGGCAATATCCTCGCAAATCCTGGTCAGAAGCAACCTTGAGAAAGGAGAGCTTGTCGCTCCATTTGGCTTCGTGCCGGTTAATCGCTCAATCTACATGTTCGTCAATGGGCACGCGCGAAATAACGCGGCTGTCAAACGGTTTGAGCGCTGGGCGCTGTCAGAAATAATGGGCCGGGACGATCAGCCATCGCCCTTCGAAGTCCCAACTCGGCAGATCGAGCAAGCCGCTCACTCGAAGCGTCCGGATAGGCCGTTACTGGCATCAAGTCGTTGACGGCCATCATAGGCCTACAAGGTGCGGACTGTTCGAGGGTAAGGCGCCGGAAATCCGTGGCGCGCGGCCAGAAGATGAAGGATTGCAAATGGTTCGTCGACATAGGCGCGGCCGTTCACGTAACTCGCATTCTCTGGTAAAGAACTTCCCTGCTCTAAAATCAGAACTGGCGCGGACTGATGATCCTGCCCAAGCCTCTCGATGAGCGCGGCTCGTGGCCTCGCCCAGGAAATCCGACGAACGTCGAGCCTCGTAGCGCAGCCTGGAAATGCGGACAGCAACCCGTCCAGCAGCAAGCAGTGCCAGCAATAGAATTGCTGTCCTGGCAGGGTCGGATCTGAAAACGGGCGCTCTAAAAGGAACAGCTGATCCCATGGCATGATGTAGACCCCTGATCTAGCGATCGCCAGGCCATGAAGTTTGAGAGCCCCTTGAAGTGACGACGGCGAAGGTCGCAACCGCAAATGCTAGAAATGCGCTCCCCGCGCATAGGAGGACGACCATGGCGAAGGAAAGACGATCACCCAAAAGCGACAAAGCAATGCCATTTCCCGCAACGCCGCTATAGGTGCAACATTGAAATAGCCCTGAAAGACGACCGGCTCGGTCGGGAGCCACTGAAGACACCATGTGCGCGTGAGCGGCGGCCGCAAATATTTGGCCAAACCCAAGCATCGCGCTGCTGGACACGATTGTCATAGGCAGACCCGCATCGAGTGACATCATTGCAAGGGACACCGCAAGCAGCACTGCGGCCCCGGCGATGGTTGGCAAGGCCCCCAACAGCTCGAAGATCGGCTTGACGGCGAGCGCGCCCAGCAAGGCAAAAACGCCATTGCTCATGACGATCGTCAGTAGCACGGTTTTATCGAGAACCCCGTCAGCTGTGGCACGTATCGCGGGATAGACATTGATGATGCCGGCGCCGAGATTGAGCAGAAAGACAGCAAGGAATGCGGGATAGAGTGGTGCCAAGTCAAGGATGGTACCCGAAGGCCGCGCCTCAAGGACTGCCGGTGTCCTTCTGAACTGCTGCTTGATGCCAAGAAGCACGATAAAGGAGAGAATGATCGCCGATATGTTGAACGCCAAAATGCCAGGCAAGTGCAATTGATCGGAGAGCATGGCACCTGCAGACATTCCCAAGAGATAGGTGAGCCAGTCGATATTGGCGATGTTGCGCAGCACCGAGATCATGCCGTCTTCCGACGTAATACGACGGAAGAAGGAAACTTCTGCAGATAAGTAGACGGGCTGAACCAGGCTCAGGACGGCCATCGCGGCATAGCTCAAAAATGAATCGGCTTCGTCGCTACCGAAGATGGCGAGCAGCGCGCATACGCGAACCGCATTGACGATCATCATGGCTGAGATCGGATCGCCTCTGTCGACCAGCGGCGACAGGAAGAGGCTCCCGAGCATGATAGGCGCAAAAGTGACCGCAATGCCTATACCCGCGGCGCTCATGCCGGATTGCAGAAGGCCGATCAGAATGCCAATTCGGAACGCCCAGCCGCCAATCTGGATGATCAAATGCGAGAGATAGACGAACTGCCGTGTGCTCGCCCCACTCATCGTTGACCCAGCTCATCGAGCATCGTCGAGTGGATATCCCTTGACCCAAAGCCGAAGATGAATGGCATTGGTCTAGTTCGGCGACATCGGTGCGATGAGACCACAAGGGGACGACGAACCCTCTCGCAATAGGGCGGCTTGGCAAAAGACATCTCACCCACCTATCAACCTCCCCGCGGAGTTCGGTCATTGCCAGAAGATGCCGGCCGACGCGTTCCCCTTGCCGGTGAGCCTGACCTTCAGCGCTTGCCGCAACATTCGCTAGACCCCCGCGAATCTTTGAGGTGCAGCACCCATTTCCTTAGCGATCCTGTCGCGCGCCGCTCGGCTTTGACGGCAAGGAATGCACACGAGCGGCAAGCTCATGACTGGGCGGAAGACGCGGAAGCTTGGTCCCGCCGCGAAGCCAGGTCAGCTTGCAGATTTGTCCGGATGTGCTCACGAGTGAGGAGGTAGTCCGGATCTCCCCCAATCTCGACGGCGACCGTGGCATGGTTCAGCGATAGATCCGGCCGGCCCTCGTTGAAGTACTCGATGGCGAGATTGTTGTGCGTGGGCGCATACCGAGGATTGAGTCCAAGGGCCCGAAGATAGTGCTCGATGCTCTCCTTCGCCTTGCCAAGCTCGGAATAGGCAAGGCCGAGGTTGCTCTGCAAATCGGGATTTCTGGGATTGATCTCGGCTGCCGCCAGATAGGACTCCAGAGCAGCGTTCGGCCTATCTTGCCGCAGCAAGATGTTGCCCTTCTCGAAGTGAGCTCGCCATTCATTCGGCTTGATGACAAGTGTCCTGTCGAGATCGGCCAGGGCGCCCGCGGCATCTCCCATTCTGTTGCGAAGGGTGGCCCTGTTCAGATGAGCCTCGTAATAGGGCGGGCAAAGCTCAATGGCACGTGCATATGCCTCGAGAGCCTCAGCGTCTCTTCCGGCTACTTTCGAAAGCAGGTTACCCAGGTCATTGTGATACTCTCCATAATAGGGATCGTAGGCAATGGCCTCACGCAACTGCTTCTCAGCCCGAGGAAGGTTGTTGATGAGTTCATAGACCTGGCTGGTGTTGTAGATCAGAATCGACTGATGCAGCCTGAAGCGCTCGTCGCCATACACTTTGAGCATCTTGCCGAGGCCTTCCGCGCAAAGGGCGAGAGCTTCTTGATACTTTTCCTGCTTGGCCTTGATGTAGGCATAGGCGTTCTCCGCAAACACCTTGATGTAATCGTACTTGTCGTGGTTCTTGAAGTCACGCTCGATAACTTCCAGGTTTCGTACGGCGTACTCCTCGGCCACCGTGAGATTGACCGGCTGCTGATAGCGTCCATACGTCATTGATTGGGCGTAGAGAACCGTTGGCGTGTATCGGCTCTTCGGGAAGGTCTTGTAGAATTCATCCAGATACGGAACCGACACGCGCCCGCAGCCAAGCGAATACAGCACAAAAGCCGCGTTGATGAAGGCGGCGTTCACCGGAGCATCGCCCGAGCCGTGGGTGCGAAGCGCAGGATCGGCGACAATTTCCCCGAAGTAGCTAAACCACAGATCATACAGGCCGATGCTTTGAACGATCTGGCTCGGCTCTGCAAGTAGTTCCGTACGCTTGAATTTGTCCCGTATTGACAGCGCATGAAGCATCACGAGCGGCGCCTCGCCGGCCAAATAGCGGTCCAGGCAAGCGCGGTGCAGCTGCTCGTGCAGATGATCTGCAGTCGCCTGCTCGAAGATTGCATAGTTTCGCTGCGCGATCAGATCGGGCGTGGTGCAATCGGATTCAATGTAAGATTTGAGAAGGCTATGCCGTTCCCCGGTGTTGAGGCTCGCCAGATAGAGATCCACGGTCGCGGTCGGATCGAGATAGCCGACGACTGGTAATCCTGCTGCCGCGCATTTGCTCAAGGCTTCCGCAATCAACGGATTGCCGCCGCTTGCCTCGTAGATCTTCCGTCGTTTCTCGGCAGGTAGGTCTCGATCAAGGATCGTGCCCAACTCTTGCGAGCTATATCTGCCGAAATGAACTTCGCTGGCCTCCGGAAAATAGAGGCGTTGTTCGTAATCGATCAGGACAAACCGAAACAGCCGCGCATTGTCGTCCAGCCTGACGAGTAGTTTGATCAGATTCTTGGCCGAGCCGGACAGGGCCGCCGCCCGGTCGATGACGATGATGTGACGTTCGTGGAGCTGTTGGGCGCACTTGATCAGGAATTCGGCTAGTCCGACCAGGAGCTTGTTTTGATATTCATGATGATAAAACCGGGTACGCTCCTCCTTGCTCGAAGTATTGGTGAGATCCTTCGGCACGGTAAAGGCGTCGCTGTTGAGAAGAGGGAATAGCCGCTTCAAGGATTGTTGTGCCGCCTCAACCAGTTTTGGCTTATTCTCTTTGGCCCACCTCAGTTCGGCGTCGATGAGCGCTTGCAGTCCGGCAAGATAGCCGCCGGTCCGCCAGTCGCCGTCAGTGATAGAGAAGTTAGAATTGGAGCTCGCGAGTGCCGATTTGATCGTCGGCACCGGAGCCATACCCGGTTCTACCTTCAAAATCGTAATCCGACTGAGCTCGACAGATGATGATATGGCTGGAAGCACGCGCTGCTGGATCAAATCGGCCATTGTACTCTCCCGAACTGTCACAAAGGAGGGTGGTCGAAAGGACCACCCTCCAATGCCGCTATGCTCTGATCAGGTAGACGCATTCAAGGCATCATCGCACCAGCCTAGAGCGTCCCCGTGTACGGAGTGGTGGTACGGATGGTGGTCTTGATCTCGGCGATCTTCTTTCTCATCACGTGTTCCTTTCCTTCTCTGGCACGCCAGACCCAAGCGAAAGCGCGGCCAGTCGTGCAGGGAAAGAATAGTGAATTGGTGCACCAATCCGCAGCGAGATTCCTTGTCAGTCGCTGTCAAAAAGATTGAACGCCCGGCTCGGACCGGCTGGGCTTGCCGACGCAAAGTTGCGCCCTTGTTTTCGAGATGCGTCCAGGTATCGCGATCTCACTCAGCAGCCTTTGGCCAACTGGTTGCGGGACGTAAGATGACCCTCGCCGCAAGGAATAACGAGGATGGGCACCTTGTGCGCTCCTGCACAGGACCTCCTAGCGGCTGTTGATGATAGCCTTCGCGCTCTCTCCCAAAGGACGTGACCTGGCGCATCGACCCGTTGTGAGGCTGCCAGTCACGAATGACAGCGCGTTGCCTTGAGCTGGAGTTTCATCGGGTACCTTGCGCCCGCCTTCTTGGCAGAGGGAGCAAATTGGCTTGCCACGCCCATTCAGGAAGCAGTCCGGTGAGACAATGGCGCGTTCAGACATGGCAGTCATTGGTTAGGGCCGTAGCTTGGGCCGGAGCCGGTCGGAATAGCGGCCTTGATCCGAGCAGCCCTACCAGAATGCAGAGTTTCAGCGCTAGCCGGATTCTCACTAAGCTGCACGGGCGCTCTGATAACCGATTTGACCTTCCGAAGGAGTTTGGCTGATCGCATGGCTCGCTCGCGCGATGCGATCAGTCGTTCTTGCCTTTAGCGTTCTGTCCAGCTGCGTGCCTTTGGTGCCATCGATCGCCAGGATTTGTACCCACCTCGCAAATGACGAGCGACATCGATGGTTAAGCAGATACCCGCGCTGACCGGTATCCGGTTTGTCGCGGCAGCAGCGGTGGCATTGTCTCACGGCGGCAGCCTGTTCCTGCAGGGACCCAGTCTCGGACTTGATATCAGCGTCGGGACACTCGGCCTGCTCGGGATGTCCATCTTCTTCACCCTGAGTGGTTTTGTCATTCAATATAACTATGGCAGCTCGATTGTGGGCAGCCCACGGAAAGCGATCCCGGACTTTCTCGTGGCGCGCTTAGCGCGAATCTATCCTCTGTTCGTTGTTCTGTTTCTGATCGAATTACTGACCGGACCGATGGTCTGGCCGTGGCTTCTTGGAACCAAGCCGCCGGCCGAAGGATTCTCAACGCACCTTGTCCCGTTTCAACTTGGGATGGTTCAAAGCTGGTTTTTCGCAAATGTTGCCGGTGTCGCCCCCGTTTGGCAGTACGAAGAGGTCGGCATCGTCTCCTGGTCAGTGAGCACCGAATGGTTCTTCTATCTCGTTTTTCCGCTCGTTTGCCCTCTCCTTGCGCGGATCAGAACTGTGCCCGCCGCGTTTGTTTTCGCCATTGGAGCCGTCGCAATCGAGCTTGGCATTGACCTTACCGTGCTCATGCTGCAGGGCCGCATCAATCTGTTTGCGCTTCACGCCTATGGAACCGAGGCGGCTCTGCCGAACTGGAAGAACACGCTCATCCTCTGGATCGTCTACTTTTCGCCGTTTTGCAGGGTGTGGGAGTTCATTGTTGGCTGTTGCTTGGCAAGGCTTCATGAAGTGTGGTTGGCGCAGGATTTCAGGCCGTCTCGCGCTCTGCTCGACATCGCGGCAGTTGTTGGCGTCTGTGCGATTGGTTGGGTGTTCTGGTTTACCGCCCACAAGCCGCCATTTGGCGCTTCCATGAGCCTGTTCGATATTGCACGCAACAATATCGCCCTGGCGGCCCCGGTTGCGCTCATCCTTGTCGCGGCGGCTCAGCCCAGCAGCACTGCAGGACTTCTGTTGTCAGCAAGGTGGCTTGTCTTTCTGGGGGAGGCCAGCTTTGCCCTTTATCTGATACACATCATCATCTTCCGGCGTTTTCCGGTGGTGCGTTGGGAAACGGCTAGCCAACTGCTTGGCCATCTCGGTGCGCTCGCTCTTGCTTTCGCCCTGGCGACTTGCGCCGCGATCCTGTTGCATTTCGGCTTTGAGGTACCGGCCCGCAGGCGAATTCGCGGTGCCTATCAGGCAGCCTCGGCGGAACCGCGCAGGCTCCTGGTGCGATTGGGAACCGTCGGCTTTGCCGCACTTGTCGGTGGGGCCGCCGCGTATGCACTGCGGGATGCGACCGGGAATGCCATCACGCAATCTGGTATTTCTGTTGTCTCCGGCACGTATGGCGGCAATTGCCGCTGGATGTCAGCGCGCGGCAACACCACGGATGCGCTTGCAGAAGCCTGTAATGGCAAGAGCGAGTGTACGTTTCGTACAGAGGCGACACGGATTGCTGATCCTGCGCCGGGCTGCGTAAAGGAATTTTCCGTCGCCTGGTTCTGCAAGGGAGATCGCAGCATTCGCTCCAGCTCGGCTCCGGAAGCGCATCCTACTTCGTCGGCTCTGCAACTATCATGTAACAAGGTGGCGCGCGATGATTAAGCCGCGGGCTGAACGCCCATCCGGTTCCCGCTTCCCTGAAGCGAGGTTCTGCGACGTCAGGGTCTTGCAGTCGGCCGCCGTACAAAAGAGGTGTGTGTGCGTGTCGGCACTTTGGTCATCGGGCAAAAGGCTGAGGGCGTGACTTCCGGAGCGGACGAGCGTCTTTTTGCCGCCCATCTTGATGGCCGCAAGACTCTTCGCTAGATCACGAACGTTCACTGATGGAGATGCCGCCGTGGCAATGGGTATTGTGAAGTGGTTCAATTCCAACAAAGGGTATGGCTTTATTCGGCCGGAGGACGGAAGTGCCGATGTCTTCGTGCACATCAGTGCCGTGGAAAAGGCCGGTTACACCACCCTCGAAGAGGGGGCTCGGGTCAGTTACGAGCTCAAGGCCGGGCGCTCGGGCAAGGCGTCAGCTGAGGATCTTCGGGTTGGCTGATTGACGTGCGCCTCCGGGCTGCCTTCTGCAACCTGTGATCTTGCCCCTGTCCGGCGATGCCTCGTGTCTGGTGCGCCGGGCGGTCCTTTACGATCGTCGCTTCCAACTGAGGCTTTGCCGCAAGCCCCTTGGCAGGTTCAATCAAGGCACTGCTCGCCGGTGCCAAGCAGTTCCAGATTCTGCTCGCCTTGGTGCAGAGTGGACCTGACACAATATCCTCGGTGCCATGAATGGTCCGAACCGTACACTCCTGCCCAGCGGGCCAGGAGGTGTACGCCGCGCATGTCTCACAGCAACTTACTGCACCCGCCGACGCAAAGCTTGTGCTGTCGATTCTGAAGGAGCTCACCGAGCGGAATTTGTCCGTTATGGACGATACGAGCCTGCGGCGCTGACATCTTTGCCCGCGCGAGGACCGCTCGCGCATGAGCCGGCGAGCGATTTCAGGACGCCGGCGCGCCGGGTTAGCCAATATAGTAGAGGTTAACGGCGCCATGCTGTTGACGATGCGCCCCAAGCCTTGATCCATTGTAGGGGAACTGCACCACACAGCCCATCGGAGACACGGCAAGTGTCGTTCCAGCTGACCGTCCTGAAAGTGCTGGCCGGTCAGCCCACCGGGCGGGCCTCTGTTGCCGAAGTCCGACGCGCCGTGGAGATCCTGATGAACAGCGGCCGCGACTGGACCGATCGCATGAAGCGGTTGGCCGAACATGCGCCGGATCTGAATATCTTTTCGGCGAGGTTTGTCGTTCGTGACGCTCTCGGCTGGGAAATCACGCAGGAGGGCCGGCAATTCCTGTCTGCGCTCGAAAAGGCCGTCGCCGATCAAAGAGAGCTGCTTCGATCGACCATCGATCCCTCATTCAGCGAAGTCGTTGCGCAAGCGGTCACGGATGCAACAAATTCACTTATTGCTCCCCGCAGTCGCCATCCGAGCTCGCGGCGACGCCGCAGGAAAGGTCGATCTAGTCGACGGACAGCATGAAGCAGGGTTGCCTTAAATGGGACCCGCACCGGGGACGAGGCGGCGCGGCACTTAACTTGGCAAAAATGCCATCGTCCTCGCGCAGCATCGATCAAATCTACATTTCCTCTTGATGGGCCCGGAACGATTGTCTTTTCCGGTCGGAGAAAGCCCTGCGCGTGAGCCGTTGCTAATGTCATGACAGATTTGGCCCCTGTCACGGCCGAGCCTGGAGGCATCAGAGGAGCGGAGCATTGAAGGGCGGTGTCCTCGCCGCTTCTGAGCGCTTCACGGTGGTCGTTCCGCCGAACAGGACCAGCTCGTGCAAAGTCGTCTGGCGGAAAGGACAAGGACGCCGTCCCGCTCGTTGCTGAATGAGGCGAGCGCTTGCTTCCCAACCACTTAGGAAAATATCTTGCAGTGTAACCTCGTTCATATGCAGTCCCGCTTCTCAACTGGCATTATCGGCGAGGCAATATCTGGTAGGATGTCATGGACGACGAGTTTTGTAGAGAGAGGGCGCGGACCGTGCGGGAACTTGCCGAGCAAGCTGACCCATTCATCAAGGTGCGCTTGTTGCGGCTGGCCGCCAATTACGAACGGCGCGTTGGTCAGCCAGAGAAATCAGCTCGAGATTGCGCTGACCGGCCGGTACGGAGGTCACCCATTCGCCCGTCCTAAATTGAGAGATGGCGCTTACGAGTCACCCCCGGGCCGCGATCTTTTTCCGTGATGCACTTGTGCCGATCCTCGCAGCTGACCGGCAATCTAAAGATGCCGGCTGGACAGCTCCGGCGGCTCGTCGAGGAGTTGAGAGCCCGGCCCGGTTAGCGCTGGTATGCCACCGCATCGCCCTGAACGCTCTGGCCTCACAACGTCGGTACCCAGCGCTGGCCCGCCGCCGCAGAATAATCGGCCCGCGCTCAGCGCATTGCGGCTTGCAATGACGCGCCGCAAAGACCGCAGCACCTTCAAACAATAACTCCATGCTGATAAACCGGGTCCTCACTCGTTCGCTCGACGCTGTCAAAGCACGAGCCCGACATATTAAGGGGCTGGCGCCCATTCTGGCGCCGGCGTCGATGCTGATGTTGTTGGTGATGAAGTAGGACAACACGCCTTCAATCTGGACTCCGCCGCCACCGTTGCCGCGTTGTTCAGCAAAAGTGGTCAAGTCGCGCAAGAGGTGATAGTCGCGCCCCTTGAAATCGGTCCACGGCAGGTACGCGACATCAGCGCTCACGCGCCAACGCTCGGTCAACATGATTTCGGCGCTCATGCCGATCCGGGGCGCATTCCATTGAGTATCCTCGCCGCCGATGACCCTGTTGTCACCCGAGCTAAGACATGAAGTAAGGGGATTTGCCATCTGCACGCATCCCCTCGAGTCCGAGCTCTGGCCGTAATAGGTCCAGCCTACAAATCCGCCGAACTTGTAGTCGGTACCGCGCAAGAAATCGTAACCGACGTCGGCCGTGTAATATGTGAACCTTCCATTTGCTTGCCCTGATACCGTGTTGACATACGAGCCGCCCCAATCTTCATCGTTCATGTTTCCTTTGTTGAACTGCCCGAGGCCAATATTGCTCTTCAGGAACACACCCCAGGGGCTCTCAAGGCGGCCGAATAACTCTCCCGAAAGTCCGTCCAGTCCGTGATAAGTGAGCCTCGATAAGAGCATGCTGGGATCTTGAGATCCGCCATGGGGCACTGCGTCCCATTGGAATCATCCCCGACTGAGCCAGAGCCGGGAGCCGCCTTCGAATGACCAGCCGGTCACGTAGGGAACGGGCGGCACGCTGACGGGTGCCTTCGCGTATGGCAACGTATCGGACCAGTGCGTCGCCTGCCGGTCGGCGTCGAAATGGTAGTTCAGACCAATCTTTCCGATGTGATAGTTGCTGGACAGATTGGTTGTGTTCGGCGGCAGAATTGCAGACGGGAACTGGACTGTCGCAGCGGTCGCGACACCTGGTCCGCCAAAAATGCAGATAGTCATACTCAACGTTCACCGACCATGCAGGCGTCAGGGCTCGCTCGACGCCGAGCCCGATGACGCCACCGAGGCGACCATAGTCGAAATGGGTTTTCTCCTGCGGCAAGCCGCCGCCTTCAAGGTTGTTGACGACGTCGCCTCGATTGTTTTGCCAGGCTACGCCCGCCTTGAGATAGGCAAGCGTATGCCCGAGTGCTCCAAAGGCGTAACCGACGCGACCGGTCCCGGTGGCAAAGAGACTCGGACCTGCCTTGCAGTTTGCGCTCACGACGAAGCCCGAAGGGGCAAGGCATGTATTTGTGCCCTCGGAGACAGCGCCGCTGACATCGAGCTCGATGCCGAACACCCAGCTGTTATTCTGCCAGTTGTAGCCGATCTGGCCACCTGCAAGGAACGCCGGGGTATCGACGACGCCGCCATAAATTGATGGACCATACGGATTGCTAAAGGAGGTTCGACCGTACCCTCCGCCGACGTGCCCGCCAATATAGCCGCCCGACCAATTCCACACCGCCCTTGGCAGTGTCGCTTCTGACTGGTGCGCCTTGGCTACGCCGCTTGCGACGAGCGCAATTGTCATGGTCCCAAAAAGAAAAACTCCAGCTCGCATCAAAGATTGCCTTCTCTTTCCCGGGTCACGAGCCCGCTCATTAAGTATCGCCACACGACAAATCGTCGGAGTAGACCAGACAGGCGGTAACGCATGGCGAGGTCGTCCCGAAGATCACCGCACGACGATTGGTGATGATGACCCGACAAAGCAAAACCGCGCGCCAAACTGAATTCCCATATTCGAAGGAGTTTCGTAAAACTGTGTCGCGTCAGCTTCCTGACAATGGTTTCAAGCCTGACATCGAAGCATCCGGATGAGACACGGGTCGCAGCAGCGCTTGTTGAAATCGCCATCCAAGGAGAAGCAGAGAGCACGAAGACGAACGCGCGGCGCTGAGCTTATTGCACGAGGATTTCCGGCGGCGCTCGGTCATGAAAGAGCAGGGCTAATTTGCTACTTGGCAAAGCTCAGCGATCCAAAGGCGAGGTCAGCATTAGTTCGGTCCGCCGGCTGCAGACCAGCTTCGCGAAGACGGCTCTCCTGGTGCCATTCGGTATCTCGTAGCCACCGCGAGGAAAGATCCGGCTCACGAGCAATGACCCTCGCTCCGCAGCAGCGTCGCACGAACGGTATGTCGCCCGCTGCGCGCGAATGTAGATGGCCAGAGCACGAAATCAGTATGGCCAGTGAGCGCAGATCGGTGAACTCGTATGGTTCATTGCGCGAGAAGTCGGAACTGGAAGCAGCACCATATTGTCGGTGGGCGGGTTCGGCCCGAACCGCACGCTGGTGCGCAACAAGCCAGCAGATGTGCGCATGCGTTACCGCAAGTGATAACGATGCGCTGGCGGCTTGCTCGAACGCGATCCGAAGTCTGGCGAAGTGAGACGCTGGGCGAGCGCCACGGAAACAATACGTTCTCGCAAAGTGACGTGAAAGCGAAGCCGCCTTAGCGGGCGGAGCATCTGAGACCGGATGGTTGTGCATCAACATACCTAAAGGAAGAATCTCTTTTAGAAGCAAGCTTCTAGTGATTTCCTAAGTTCGAGAGGGGTATGTGATTGGGGTCCGTTCCTCGTTACGGATCGTGATAAACCCGAGATGTCATGCAGCGGCCCGCTCGAGATGCTACGATCACGTTGTAGCACGGATCCGAATCCATCTATGTTGGTTACCATCCTGCTCAGAGGAGGGACATGTCACTTCGCTGCTTCGCTAAAGGAAGCGACCGTGAAGGTCGGGAAGCGACTAAATTTTTGCGATCCCGATCTCGGTGGCTTCAAGCGGATAAGATCTCGTTCGTTTGCATGAAACGAGGTTTGACCGGTCCCGACGGTTCAACTCCTCAACTGGATACAAGATCGCCTTGCCAACCTTGATGAATGATGGACCAATTCTATAAGACCGCCAGTTGCGCAGCGTACCCTCGCTGAGGCGGCCGGAGGACATTCGGGGAATTTCGAGGGGAATGCTTGCCCGGGATGTGGGTGGCGACGCTGAGATGGATCGGCGTTACGCTGAGAGTTCTCAGAGCACGTTCAGTCATCGATAGCTCTACATCATTCGCTCGAAATGCTCAAAAGCTAGGTGCTTCTTGCTTTGCGAGGGCTGGCTCGTTTGTCTGAAAGATCCCTGATCGTCGACGCACAACCAGGTTCGATCGATCGCAGCGATTGAGCTCCTCAACTAGATGGAGGGTCACTTTGCCGATCATCGATTTGGTCTGCGACTCCCAAGGCCCAAGCCGCCCAGTCTGTGGCGGCTCTTTCCATCGCCTTGTTCTTACCGAAGGCCGCCATCGCGGCTTTGACAAATGTGCGAATATCCTGGGCGGCACGGTGGTCGGCTGCCATTCGAAGCAATGTTTTGCGTTCCTCCGCTTCCGCCTTGAGGGCCTTCTCGCGCGCAAGTCGGGCTACCTCAGCGCATTGTTCGGCCAGCCTGTGCTCCATCTCGGCACGGCGTCGGCATGCGTGTTCATAGGCGGTGTGGGCGTTGGCCGGTACTGGACTTCACCGGCTACTGTTAGCTTCAGGACGATTTCTCTAAGCCGATCCTCGATGCGGCCGCTGTGATCATCTGTCCAGGAATCCCCGGTGGCTGAGATTTCCAGCCGCAGGATTTCGTAAGCTTCATGCGGTGTCTGCATTCGTTCGTTGGCCTGCGTCCTGGCCCTGGGGTGGTCAAGCGTGAACGAGATCTTCTGGCTGCCGACTGTCACACCGATATTGCGGGCCTGTTCGCCAAGCCAAGGCTGGTGGCCGGCCTTGATCAGAACAAGGAACAGGTTGTTCAAAATCCGCAGCCGTCTCCGTTCGAAAGGGTTATCGAAGAAGGGTTCGCTGTAACGGAGTTTGTACGGAGCATCGCTGGGTTTCAGACGATGCAACGCATCTTCGTCGAGCAGATGGCGGATCAAACTATGGGCCGATCCAAGGTCACGCATGAAACGGATCTTCCCGAGTGACTGGTCGACTCTGGCAGCAACAGCTTCGATAGATTCGGCGAACGTGGGTTCAGTCGGCCGCGGTGCGGCAAGTCAGCCTCAGGATTGGGAGGCCACGGATACGAGCGCGGGCCGGTTCCGATCGTCACGACTGTCGCCATTCCTGGTGACCGTGGCGGCAGTTTCTGGCGGATGACCTTCTTGTCGGCGCGGAGCTTTGCCCAATAGCCTCGGTCCGGTACGGGAATGTCAGCCTTGGCACAGCACTTTTTCAGCCACACATCGGAGACACCCATGCGCTGAGCAATCGTGCGCACCGGCTCTGTCCAAACAAGATCGTAAAGTGCCTCACGGGAAATGGTAGTCAATCCAATCCTCTCGGTCGGTCCGACTCCACTGTACTCATTGAGTATTGCGAAGGCGCGACGCCTTCGGTCTTGCTTCGGTGTTCGATGGAGCGGATGGATGGATGGGACGGTCAATGTATAGGTGTCGGAGTGCGAAAGCGGTGATGACGTGATGAACGGAAACGATGAAATTCCTGACAGGGCTTGCCTGGAACTCCAGGAGGACAGCCTTGCCGTGGTCGAGCTGTCAGCTCGAGATAGCGCCATGTTTGTGGGTGCTCTCCTCGAACCGAATCGGTAAACGCGCGCACTTGCAGGACACCGTTCGTCGTTATCGCGAGATCAGGGGATATGAGGAGCGAGAGCTCTTGGGAGGGCTGCTATACGCTAAAGCGTATTTATAAGTTTTATACGCTAGAAGGTATGCATATTTTTATCCTCTAAGGCGTATATTGACATTTATCCTCTAGGGCGTATATAGCATGCCAGAGAGGTAATCCGTGGATCAGATCGCCCGAACGCCTAAGCAAATCGGAGATGCCATCCGCCGACAACGCCGCAAGCTTGGTCTGAACCAGACCAGCATCAAGGACAAGACAAAGCTACGGCAGGCAACGATCTCGGCCGTCGAGAATGGCGCGCCCGGGACTCAGCTCGGAACGCTTTGCGACATTCTCGCAGCGCTCGACCTGGAGTTCGTTATCCGTCCTAGGACAAAGGCAAAGCCGGCTGAGATCGAGGACATCTTTTGATGGCCCGCCCGCGGCGGCATATCCCGCTCAACGTCTTCTTGAACGGCCGTCTTGTCGGGCGCCTCAACAGGCAATCCAGCGGCGCAATCGACTTTCAGTACGATCCGTCCTGGCTTGCCTGGGAGCATGCGCTGCCCGTGTCGCTATCTCTGCCTCTGCGTGAGGACCGCTATATCGGTGCCCCTGTCGTCGCCGTCTTCGACAACCTCCTGCCCGACAGCACGCCCATCCGCCGCCGCATGGCGGAGCGAGTCCACGCTCAGGGCATAGACGCTTACGACCTACTCGCTGCTGTCGGACGGGACTGCGTCGGCGCATTGCAATTCTTGCCGGACGGCATCGAACCTGGCGCCGCCGGCGCTGTCGACGGCAAACCCGTTGACGACAAGGAAATCGCCCGGCTTCTCGGCGACCTTGCATCGGCCCCCCTTGGGCTTGGTGAGGACGAGGACTTTCGGATCTCGATCGCCGGCGCCCAGGAAAAGACCGCACTCCTGTTCTGGAAAGGGCGTTGGTACAAGCCGCTGGCGACTACGGCCACGACGCACATCCTCAAACCGCAGATTGGCCGACTGCCAAACGGCATCGATCTTTCCTACAGCGTCGAGAATGAGTTCTTCTGCCTCAAGCTGACAGCCGCTCTTGGACTTCCGAGCGCCGCCATCGCCATCGAGGAGTTTGAAGGCAACCGCGTGCTCGTGGTCGAGCGGTTCGACCGCCGCTGGACCGGTGACAATCGTCTCCTGCGTTTGCCCCAGGAGGATTGCTGCCAGGCCTGGTCCGTGCCGCCGTCCTTGAAATACGAATCCGATGGCGGGCCCGGCATTCCGGCTATTCTCAATCTGCTGAAGGGAAGCGATCAGCCGGAGGCAGATCAAACGACGTTTCTGAAGGCCGCAATTGCCTTCTGGCTGCTCGGTGCCACGGATGGTCACGCCAAGAATTTCAGCGTTTTTCTCTCTCCGGGCGGTCGCTTCCGCATGACCCCGCTCTACGATGTGATCTCAGCGCAGCCCAGCCTCGACGCAGGCCAGATCAACCGTAACAAGATGAAGCTGGCCATGGCGGTCGGCGACAGCCGCCACTACGTCGTCGACGGCGTCATGCCTCGCCATTTTGTTCAGACCGCCGCTAAGGCAGGGATTGGCGCGGGACTCGTGACCACGATCTTCGATGAGCTGCGTACGCAGGCGCCAGTAGCAGTCGAACAGGTCACCGCGTCGCTCCCGAAAGCATTTCCTGCCGAAGTCGCTGACAGCATCTGCAATGGGATCAAGGCTCGTCTGCGAAGGTTGGAGGAAGCGTGATGCCAAAGATCGATGTGCGACCAACTAATCGGAGCCGGGGGGGCATCTCTGCCTATTGCCACAATGGACCAGCAGGATTGATCATGGTCCGCCTCTTCGTCGCTGTTACGGACTGTTGATTTCCGTCGAGAAGTGACCCGGGATTTCCATTGATAGTTCTCGATGGAAAAATGCCCTCCGACTGGGTCACTTCTCTTATCAGTGGAAATCGACATCTTGGGACGATGTATTCTCCGACAGACCTCGTTTTCCTGAATGGGACCACCCATCCAACCGGCCAGCTCTCGTTGAGTTCGAGCAGGTGTATGTCTTCCGGGGCACCGCACCACGCCGCAGTTTCCGCGACACCAAGGTTCAGCGGCTGGAGTTATGGCCAGCGACATAGCTGTAGGCCTTGCAGTACTTGCTGCGGCGAAAACTGAAGAACGGCTCAGGCGGGAGGTAGAGCAGCGGAGGATTGAGGAAGAGCGTCGTCGTCGCGAACTCGCTGCGCGCGTCAAACATATTGAGGATCGCCGCACCAACGGACTGAGCGCGCTTCTCTCTCCGGACTTGATGAACTGGACCGACTACGTCGTCTCATCACCATGCTTACCGAAGAGGTTTCGGCCGAACCGAGCCCCAGATTGTTGGCGTTTCTGGCTTGAACCACAGAGCACTTGGCGCAGCGCGAGGCTCGCCTATCCCCGCGGGCGATCGAGGATCGTTTCGAGGCGGAGCGTCTATTTGGTGACGATGACGATCACGGCTTCACGCCCTCGCGGTGGTAGGTTCGCGAGAGCGAGGAAGTCTCGATAGGTTATCGATGGCGCGGCAAGCGAGGGCCTATGCTTTTGGCCGCAGGCGGGTCGCCTAGCGCTTTGTCGCGCCGCGGGACTGGCAGAGTTTGATGCAACGCGTAACATCGTCTCTCGATTTCTTCCTGCTGGGCCGGTGGAAGATCGGCCATGACTTCGTCGATCGTGCGAAGCATGCGGATTGCTTTCGTTGAAGTGCCGGGAGGTGGATACGAATTAGCCCGGCGACTTCTTGGGATCGGCAGCACGCGGATAAGTCCACTCTTCTTGAAATTGACCGTCGACTTTCTGGATCTTGACCGATCCTCCGTCCTTGCCGACAGCCTTCTCGAGGGCGCCGCCTTTGGTCGCAGGCTGGCAGCTTGCCGGGCGCCGTCTGGCGGACGAGCGACGGCGCCGCATTTGCCGCGGCCTTCCAGCGCCATTCGAAGCCGTCATGCGTCAGGCGGCCGAGGGGCTCGCCATGCCAGGCCACGATCCGCTCAAGCGCCGCCTTGTTCGCGGCGGGCTTGCCGACCGCCGAGCGTGTCGTCAGGTAGCGCTCGGCGCCCTCGCCCTCGCGATACCATCCGTTCTCGCGAGCCAAAGCCCAGAGCGCGTCCGCCGCCGCTTGTGGTGATCCAAACTCCTCGACCAGCCGCGCAGCCATGTCCGCGCGAAGCTCGTCGGTGATGGCGCTGGCGTGCTCGCTTCGGAGGCGGAAAGCTTCCAGGAACCGCTGGCGCGGCGACGACCCCTCGATCCTGATCTCGCCCTGATCGTCGCCTACGATTGCAGGCGCCGTCGATGGATGTGCCGGCGCCTCGTTCTGGACGATTTCGAGAGTACGAATCCGGTTGCGCTGATTGCGACGTCCGCTGAGGAAAAGCCGACCGTAAGAGGTCGGCCGCAGGAGTGCGGCTGAGGCGGACGAGAGATAAGCGGCCGGGTAGAGATAATGTGCGATGCGCACGGCGTGGGCCAAGACCGCCGTGTCGACATCGGCATTGGCCTGGGCATAGACCCCGCGGACGAGCTGAATTAGCTCGCCTGCCGACGCTTGGGCATGGGCGCGCCGCCTGTCAATGTTCTCACCGACCAGGAGGATCGTCACAGACTTCCCCGCATTTCAGATGCGCGAAAGTCAGACCACTCCGAACCGGTCGGTTCAGGCGACCAGCCGTGTCCGATAGGCCTCAAGCCGCGCAAATCGATCCTGCAGATGAGTGCGATAGTGGATCAGAAGATCGTCTGGACCGGCGAACTCGCCAAGCACCCTTTCCGTCTCGACCATCGCCTGATCGAAGGTGAGGCAGCCCGAACCGTCGCCTGTCATCTGATCTATCAAGTAGCGCTCGACCTCCAATCGAGCAGGCTCGGGGAGAACCGAGCGCGCTTCGAAATAGATCAACCGGAGCCTGAACCAGCGCAGTCGCTCGTCCTCCATACCCTGGACGATCACGAAGCGGTCCTCCCATCGCGCATCGTGGAACGCGGCAATGCGTGCCTCGTCAGCAGGGCCGGGAAAGCCGTTATAGATGCGCTCTTCGATGTGCGGAGACAAAGCGTAGGGCTCGCGTGCGGCCGTGTAAGCAGCCACAAGCCGCGCGCGCAGACCGGTGTCCGTCTTCATGCGACGGGCCTGGTCTTCGATGGCGCCGATCGAACCGCCATCCAGCATATGCTCGGGAGCATCGTAGAACGCCGTCAGCGTGGGCGCGGCATTGATCCTGAAGCGACGGATCGGACTCGGCTTGTGCGTCAGATGAACTTGCAGTTCGAGGTCGCTCATCGCGGCAAGCCGGCCGATGTCTTCGTTGAGACTCAAGCAAAGCCGGCCATTGGCTTGATCGGATCCCTGCCGATGCAGACGAGTATGATAGGCTTGGCCGCCGAAAACCTCGGTCAACACGAAGCCGTCTTCGGCCTCAACGAAATCCGCGACGGCGGCCTTGTTTGAGAAGCGCACGAAGCGCTGCCACAACTCCGGAGACCTTTGATAGACCAATCGACACAGTTCGAGCGTCGCAAGCACATCGGACATCGCGTCGTGTGCCCGAGCGTGGGCGACGCCATTCGCCGCCGCCAGCTGTTGCAAGCGAAATGTCCGCCGCCCTTCTTCGCTGACCGGCACAACCAGCTGCGCAGGCGATACGGCATCGGCGGCTTCACCAGACTGAGCGCATCGGCACGGCAGTTGCGATGATTACTCGTCAGATACGCCGGATACAGGCACTGGAAGAGCGCGTGGCGCAGCATCTCCTCGTCGAAGCGGATGGAGTTGAAGCCGACGAAAACCGCCGGGCTCCAGGAAATCAGCGTTCGGCGGATATCTCCTACCATGGCGTAGTGCGACGGCAGGCTGGAATCGGTCAGCCACTCGATCGGCAAGGCGCCGGTGCGGCTGGACGATGTGCTGATCATTGCACGCTACAACGCGCAGGTTTTCGAGCTGCAAGAGCGCGTTCCTGGCGTTCGCATCGGCACGTAGACAAGTTTCAATGGCAAGAGGCGCCGATCGTCATCTACTCCATGACGTCGAGCCATTCCGATGCGCGGCGGGCATGGAGTTCCTACACAGTGCGAACC
This sequence comes from Bradyrhizobium sp. USDA 4510, assembly GCF_054059095.1. Taxonomy (NCBI): domain Bacteria; kingdom Pseudomonadati; phylum Pseudomonadota; class Alphaproteobacteria; order Hyphomicrobiales; family Nitrobacteraceae; genus Bradyrhizobium; species Bradyrhizobium sp. USDA 4510. Next base: position 1,027,376 of record NZ_JBSSBT010000001.1, read on the forward strand.
GGCTCAATGTTGCGACCTCTCAGGCCAAGTGTATTTTGCGTTATTGTCGCTTCGCCTCACTTGTTCGAAGCTGAATGTCGGACACCACGCCAGATACAGCTCGCCATGCTTCTGTCGTATTTGGAGCTGTCGACTCCGTTTTTTGCCCACGATCGAGCCTACGGCCTTCCCAAGACTGCCGGCGACTTTAGGCCATTCCTCACGATTTAGACGTCGATTTAGCACCGTGAGTGGTTCTAAAGACCGTGCCTCCGCTGTCGGTCCTCAATCTGCTGGAACATATTCGCGAGACCATTAAGCATCCGGACGATTTCCTTTGCCTTTGATTCACACAAGTTAATTGCTCCCGCTTAGATTCGATCATCCACGCGTTGGGCAGGGTCGGCTTCATCAAGGACAGTTGTTGAGGCCCAGAGGGGCTGGCCCGATTACCGAAGCGGCGGCTCGGCAAGCAATGGAACGAGGAGGGCCTTAGCATTACCTCCAAGATTGCCGGGGCCGATTCTTGGAATCCATCACAGGAATTAAATTAAAGCATAGGCCCATGCGCGGGCATACAGTTGTGCCAGCGACTATGTCCGGTACCATGCTTATGCGGTCCATTCGCGTGGTTGCCGCTAGGGGCAGCTCACGCGCGCCCGACAAAAAGCCTAAACTAGGCCCCAGCTGGACCCCCTCGCTGGGGCATTTTCTTTGGAAATTTAGAGCCCATCCCGGTAATTTATACGGGCGGTAGCAAGTGGAGCTTTGTACAATTCGCGTACCAGCGCAGCAACCCCATCGATAACCTTGCGGAGGTCAACTGATGGCTGGCCAAGTATACCTTCGAGGGGATGCCGAACGTGCCGCCCGGATCAGCCGCTGCAACTGCGCCTCGCCTACGTCCACGCCGGCGCGCACGATCCACCTCGCTACTAGCAATTTCGATCACCGCGCCTGACACAGATGCCACCACACTCGCGCAACTCGAGTGCCGGGAGCGACAATGCTGCTCGCCCAAGCATTGCAGCGCCACGCGAATAGCAGCGCCGGGTGAATGCCGATCCGCCGGGCAATCGCCGACACGCTCGCGCGAAGCTCCAGCGCCTCTGTCGCGACTTGCGGCCCTACGTCCGACCAGCGTCGGCGAAGCTGCCGCGGCGCTTTCTCAAGACGGTCGGCGACCGCTTCGATCATATGGAAGGTTCTAGTTCCAGAACTAAGGACGCAGACTAGAAGCTCACATCCGCTCACAAACTCAGCGGCCGATCGCCGATCGCTCACCCACTCCGCCAGACGGGGGCTCTTTGCCGCTTACGTTGTTTCTAAGAATTTGACGTCTTCATGGTCCGCTCGACCTCCTCGGCCAGTGTCCGGTGATGTGCCGCGAGCTTAGCGAACAAGGCCTTCTTCGCCGCGTTGGTCGCGAGCTTGCTGATTAGTTCGCACTCTTCCGCCTCGACACGAAGCTTCTCCAAATGAGCCTTCATGTCCTTCATTTGAGGTTCCCCCAATGATGGAGTTACTTGAAGAAGGGCGCCTGCCGCACGTCAATATCCTTAATCTTCCCCCGAAAAAAATGTACAGGGTTAAGCTGCTTTTAGCTCCATCTCGATCGGGCTGATAAAGCCGACGGTGGAGTGACGACGAGTCCGAGTTGTAGAAGCCTCGATATAGGCAAGATATCCCGTGTGGCTTCTGCCCGTGTTGCATAGTGCCTGTGGTGGACGAGCTCCGTCTTGAGCGTTTGAAAGTAGCTCTCCATCGGAGCATTGTCATAGCAGTCGCCCTTGCGGCTCATCGACGCCCTGAGGCCGGCGGATTGCATCAGCTTGCGGTAGTGCGCCGAGGCACATTGAACGCTGCGGATCGGAATGGTGGATCAGGCCGGCACTTGGCCGCTGCGCCGAGATCGCCATCCGCAAGGCCGCCGCACGACATCAAATAAGATTCGCAAGGCGGTGGACATTCTCGTTGCCAAAGAGCAAATTGAGTAAGCCACTCAGAAAGCCAAGGGCGACATGGGTTGGGCCTCTTTTTAAAGCGAAAACCGGGTATCGCGACATCACCTCCGAAGGCCTGCTGCGCGCGATTCAGGGATTATTTCGCAAATAAACTTAGGTTGTCGCCGCAAATCTCGACGCCAGTTATGTTGCTCAAAAATCTGGAGAGCAACGACGCTCCCGCTTTCAAACCAAGGAGCGCGTCATGACGAAAAATCGAAATCGAGCGAAGCAAACAACATCACTCCAAGACCGCTTGGCTGCGTTTGCCAGTGAGCTGGCTCGCAGAGCGGCCACCATGCCGGCAGGTATTGAGCGGGACAGCCTGCTCAAGCGAGCTCGCACAGCGGAGATTGCCGCAGACATTGACGATTGGGTCTCCTCGGCGGGACTTCAACCGCCGACCCCATAGGGCTTGGAGTGTCTCCTCCTCCAAGTTCTCGAAGGGCCCCCTATCCGGCGGGGGCCCTTCCGCTTTAGGAACGAACGCCTTTTGCTCAGCATTCTAACAGCATGAGTGAGAGCGTACATGTTGTCGTTGAAAACGCGGTCCAGATCGCTTGGGAATTCCTTGAGCGCAGCGGCGAGATAACCAACGGCTACGAGACAAGCCAATTCCTCGTCATGACGGTCGGCAAAATGGCCTTCGCCGGCGAACGGCGTCAGCTTATGCTCGCCAACCGAGCGATTGACGCTTACCAAAAAAGCAAACCTAAGGCCGCATGAACCCGATGAACACGTTCGCCTCCAAAGTGCCTTGTCGCGTGCACAATGGCCCCAACGATCAGTTAATTGATTGGGAGCCGCTATATCATGATTATGGCGTCAAGCAGGAGGAGGGTGTCGTCGCCTGGGACGGGCTGCTCTGGGATGGCTATGCCGATTCCCTACCAGCATCCAGGCGGTCACTGAGCCGGCCTCATCTGCGGCATCCCTTGCTCGCGCTCGATCTCATCAGACCGAGAATGTGCATTGGGAAAAACGCGATATTGAAGCCAAAAAAGGCGAGCCAGAAGTTCCAGCGGCCGAGCCGCTCGCTCAGCATCCTTCCCCAGATCTTGGGAGACCAGTAGTAGACCGCTCCGATAAGTGGGAAAACGGCGCCGCCGATCAGAACATAATGGAAGTGAGCGACGACGAAGTAAGTGTCATGGACCTGGGTGTCGATCGGGACCGACGCCACCATGATGCCGGACAGGCCGCCAATCACGAAGATCACGATGAATCCGAGCACGAACAGCAGTGGCGTCCGATACACCGGGCGGCCATCCCACAACGTCGCGATCCAACAGAATATCTGCAGGCCGCTTGGCACGGCGATCAACATGCTTGACGCAGTGAAGAGACCGGCCCCGAGCTGGGGCAGTCCGGTCACGAATATGTGGTGAACCCAAAGCCCGAACGACAGAAATCCCGTTGCGATCAGAGAGAGAACGATCACGGGATAGCCGATTACGGGTCTGCGCGGGAAGGTGGCGAGAATCATCGACACCATGCCCGTTGCCGGAATGAAGATGATGTAGACCTCCGGATGCCCGAAGAACCAGAACAAATGCTGCCACAGCAGCACATTGCCACCTGAAGAGGGGTCATAGAAGTGGGTACTAACCAGGCGATCAAGTATGAGCGAGGTGGATGCGACCATGATCGATGGCATTGCAAACATTACCAGGACAGCGGTAATCAGCATCGCCCAAACGAACAGCGGGATACGGTCAAGCGTCATTCCGGGAGCGCGCTGCTTGAAGACCGTGACGATGAGCTCGACGGCAACGGCAAGCGCTGCGACTTCCGTGAAGGTGATCATCTGGGCCCAGACGTCCGCATGCTTGGTTGGGGTGAACTGCAGGCTGGAGAGGGGTATGTAGGCGAACCAGCCGACGTCGGGCCCGACGTTGAAGAAGAAGGAGATCCAAAGGAATAAGCCACCGAACAAGAACATCCAGTAGCTGAAGGCGTTGAGGCGCGGGAAAGCAATGTTGCGGGTGCCGATCATCAGCGGCACCAGGTAGACCGCGAAGGCTTCCATCACCGGAACGGCGAACAGGAACATCATCGTCGAGCCGTGCATCGTGAAGACCTGATTGTACAGATCTGGCGAAAGCAGACGCTGCTCGGCACCGGCCAGCTGGATACGCATCAGGATCGCGAGGACTCCGCCGAGGACCAGGAAGGCGAATGCCGTCACGATGTAGCGGCGTCCGATGATCTTGTGATCCACCGACATCAGCGCGCCGATCAGTCCCGATGGCGTCCGCCAGATGCTCTGCAGCCGCGCTGCAAGTTGCAGCCCGTGGAGGTTGTCGTCGCGTATTTCTCTTTGCTCGGCGGCCATGCTCACTTGAGCTGCTCCAGATACTGAATGATCGCGATCAGCTCTCCCGATTGCAGCGGCATTCTCGGCATTAGATTGCCGGGTTTGATGTGTTGCGGATCGGCAATCCAAGCTCCCAGCGTCGCCGCTGTTTGCGGCAACGTGCCGGCCGCAATCGTCGTTCGGCTTCCGACATGGGTGAGGTCAGGACCCAATTGGCCGCCTGCCAGGGTGCCGCGAACGGTGTGACATAGCGCGCATCCGCGGCTGCGAAACAGCTCTTCTCCCTGTTTGGCTAGCGCGTCAGTCGGGCTGGTTGCGCTCTGGTTTTCGTGTTCGCGCCAACGCTCGAATTCCTCGGGCCGGAGCGCGATTGCCGCAAACGCCATATGGGCGTGTTGCAAGCCGCAGAATTCCGCGCAATGGCCGCGATAGATGCCAGGATTCTTGGCTGTAAACTGAATTTCGTTGGTTTGCCCGGTGATCAGGTCCATCTTGCCGGTGAGGCTTGGAACCCAGAAGCTGTGGATGACGTCAGCGGATTCGAGCTCCACCTTGACCGGCTTGCCAACCGGAATGCGGATTTCATTTGCCGTGGCGAAGCTGTTATGCGGGCTGTCGGCCTCGTAGTGAACTTCCCACCACCATTGATGGCCGACCATCCTGAGCGTCAGGGCGTCCGGATCCCTAGCAAACAGCGTGCGCTGGCCGGCATAGCTCACGAAGGATAGGACGAGCACGATCAACGTGGTGGCAGCGCCAAGCCCGAGAATGATTTGCCCGGCTCGTGTCTCGAAAGGAATACGAAGTTCGAGCGGCGCGTCTACTGTGCGTATTCGGCGCAGCAGGCCAACACTGAGCACGACCACGACGCAGGTCCAGACGATCCCGGACACCGCAAGAAATACGATGAACGTGACGGATCTGCTCCGATTGAAGTGCATATTTCACTGATGGTGAGCAGCGATTTCGCGCGATCATGAGCGCCGAATTCAGACGATCGTGAGCAGCCCGCTCCGGCCGAGGCGGTGATAGAGTCAGCGTTCTGGCTGCGCGTCAAGGGTGATGGTTTTGGCGTTGCGTTTTCGCATGCTTTCGCCGGCCAGCTGGAGGCGGTGAGCGTTATGGACGAGGCGATCGAGGACGGCGTCGGCGTAGGTTGGGTCTCCGATAACTTCGTGCCATGTGTCCACAGGGAGTTGGCTAGTTACGATGGTGGAGGCGCGGCCATGGCGGTCCTCGAGGACTTCGAGTAGATCGCGCCGCTCGGCGGCGGTGAGCACCGACAATCCCCAATCGTCCAAAATCAGAAGCTGGGCGCGGCCAAGGGTTTTGAGCAGGCGGGCATAACGTCCATCGCCCCGCGCGAGCGCCAACGCTTCGAACAATCTTGGGACGCGATGATAGAGAACCGAGCGATTGTCGCGGCAGGCCTTGTGGCCGAGGGCACAGGCTAACCAACTTTTGCCCAATCCGGTCGCTCCGGTTATGAGCAAATTCTCGTGGCGATCGATCCAGTCGCCGCTGACGAGCTTGGCGAAGACGGCCCGGTCGATACCCCGCGGCGTGCGCAAATCGACGTCCTCCACGCAGGCATTCTGGCGAGCGCGGCCAGCTTGAGGCGCGTGGTGAGCCGCCTGGTGTCGCGTTCCGCGGCTTCCCGGTCGACCAGCAGGCCGATGCGATCTTCGAACGGCAAGGCTTCGAGATCAGGTGATCGGCGCTGCTCCTCGAAGGCCTTGGCCATGCCGCTCAAGCCGAGCTCGATCAGGCGTTCGTGGGTGGGATGGTTGAGCATACAGGTCTCCTTGGCTTTAGTGGAAATAATCCCGGCCGCGGATGTTGCCGTGGCGCAGGGGTTGGGGTTCGGAGGGCTCGTCGAGAAAGGTGCGATCCAGGCCGTTCTGGAGGATGGAGCGGATCGAGGCGAGGGATCGAGCCTTGATCAGAATGCCGCGCCGGCAGGCCGCGTCGACGCGCTCGGCGCTGTAGCTTTTGGCCAGCGACAGAATGCCGAGGCAGGTGCGAAAGCCTTGCTCGGGATGCGGCCGGGCCGCGATCACGGCCTGGAAGAAGGCGGCGGTCGACGGACCGATCCGCTCGCCGGCGGCGATCACTCCGGCGGGCGTCCATTGGCCGTAGCGCCGATGGGCGCTGGGCATGTGGTCGGTGATGGTGGTGTGGCCCCGCCGGTTGGGCGCGCGAGCGTGGCTGGCGATCCTGCGGCCGTTGTGGAAGATCTCGACCGTCCTGTCGTCAATGCGCGCATCGACGAGCTCACGGATGAGCCGATACGGCGTGGAATACCAGTGTCCGTCGATCTCGATATGATAGTCGGGGCCGACCCGACAGCGCTTCCAGTGCGCGAAAGCGTTCTTGGTTGCTCGGGCCGAACCTCCGGCTCCTACAATGGTTCCTATATGAGGACCGCTCGGCTTGTGGTCAGACTGGCCAACCCTTCGCTGCAACGACGATTGCTATATCCGCCGCAGCCAACAGCAGGAGCACGATCCGATCAGATGCCTGGTTTGGGGAAAGCCGCCCCTGGCGAACCCCCCGAATGCCCATTGGCAACGATAGGCGAAACCGATGCCAACGGCGGACTGCCGAACAATTGCTCGGCCGTTTCGGCGGCAGTGCTTGGGAGCGGTGTGAGGCGTCGGCAATATTGCGACCATTCAGTTTCCGAGCCAGCCGGACTTCAATTGGCGGAATCCGCGGTCCGGGTTTTTGACTTGCTTCGCACCTCTCTAAACGATTTCTGACAGATCAAATGTCCCGCTCGGTCGTTCCGATCCTTGACCAAGGTCAAGGAATATTATCTTGGTAGAATGAATGAGGGACGGCATGAAAGCGTGGTATGATCCGCGATCACCGGCCAAGGCACAGTCCGCGGGCGCCGGTGGCCGAGAGACCGAGCGCGCTCCCGCCTGCATCAAGGACGGAGGCGCCGCCATGGTTGGTCCGCTTCGATCACCCTTTCACGATATGCAGCTTCGCCATCTGGAGCTGGCTGAAAGACATGTAGCTCAAGGCGAACGACGCATCGCTGAACAAGAGCAACGGATTGGAAGGATGGCCAACCGGGGCCAGAACGTAACGGACGCTAGAAAGATACTGGATAGCTTCAACGCAAGTCAGGCGCTGTTTGTTCAGCACCGAGACGAGATCCGCAAAGCACTCGGAGAGTAAGGCCAGTCCAGTCGGCGACTGTCTATATTACAAGTCTCGTTTCCTCCTTTGTGACAAGCGTCTTAGCTAGTGTCCTGAACCAGAAATTCGCGACACTACGATTGTTGTGCTTGAGTATTGTAACGGCAGAAGCGCTCGATGGAGGCGAGGATATCATCGGCGGCGCGCCGGATCTTCTTGTCGGTGATGAGGGCGAAGAAAGCGCTCGACCTGATTGAGCCAGGACGAACTGGTCGGCGTGAGATCGACATGCCAGCGCGGCCGTTTGGCGAGCCTGCTGCGGATCAGTGGGGCCTTGTGCGTGGCGTAGTTGTCCATGACGAGATGGACATCGAGACCGCACGGCACGGCAGCCTCGATCTCATCGAGGAACTTGCGAAACTCGGAGGCGCGATGGCGGGCAAAGCATTTGCCGATAACCTTGCCCGTTGCAATGTCGAGCGCCGCGAAGAGCGAGGTCGTGCCGTGGCGCGTGTAGTCATGGCTGCGCCGCGCCACCTGACCGGGGCGCATCGGCAGCATCGGCTGGCTGCGGTCGAGCCCTGGATTTTGGACTTCTCGTCTACACACAGGACGCGGCATGCTGGGGCGGGGAGACGTAGAGGCCGACCACATCGCGCACCTTGGCCACGAAATCCGGGGCGGTCGAGAGCTTGAACGTCTCGATCCGATGAGGCTGCAAACCGAAGGCTTGCCAGATGCGCTGCACGCTTGAGACCGACAGCCCACTTTCCTTTGCCATGCTGCACGAGCTCCAGTGGGTCGCATCCTTCGGAAGGCTTTCCAGGGTCTTTACGATGGTAGCTTCGATGCGCGCATCATCGATCGTCCGCGGGCTCCCGGCCTTGGCTCGTCGCGCAGGCCTTCCACGCGTTCCTGCACAAAGCGCCTGCGCCACTTGCCGACCGTGGTCTCGATCACACCGAGCTTCGCCGCCACCTCCTTGTTCTGGCTGCCCTCTGCACAGGCCAGAATGATCCGGGCCGCAACGCCAGGGGCTTCGGCCGTCTTGCGGCGGCCTGCCAACGCCTTCAGCTCAGTCCGCTCCTTCTCGGTTAGGATCAGGGGTGCCAGCCGCGCCATCCAATGCTCCATCGCTGTTGCCCTGCAAAGCAATGCCACAGCGATGCGACTCTAACCCGAATCTAATGATGCGAACTTGTGACTCGGGACACTAGTGATGGGTCTGAGAAGCACCGGGCACGAACGGCGGTGCCCGTTTGTCCCTGGACCCGACTGGCGTCCAGGGCACCGGCACGCTGAATGGATGACCCACGCGGAAATGGAATTAGAACGTGATTTGGCGGTGTCAAGAACATCCATTCAAAAAAAGCACTGCGGATAATCGGCCTTTGCGCCGTTCAGGACAGCGCGTCCATCGCTGCAGCGCCGGATGCGTCAGGGCCTTTTTTCCATAGGAACGAAGCGCATCCACTGGCATTGATCGCCCTGTTCGGTGCCGCACCGCTACCGGCACCTAGACGCCCAGCTACAAACTTGGCCCCAGCTTTCACAGCTGGGGCCCTTTCCAACAGGTCACTGCCGGCCGTCAGTTTCCACTAGTTTTCCAGCTCTCTTCGGATCCGATCCCGGTGCTGAACGTGCAGAACCTGACACGAATAGAAGTTGTCCAGAAGCTTCCTCGCTTCCGCTAGATCATGCCCGTGATGGGCGAGGTGCTCGATCAATTCCTCTTGCTCGGCAATGTGTCGCTCGCCTTCGGCAATGTGCCGCTCGGCTTCCGCCAAGTGGCGAGCCTGCATTTCGCGGTGCGCTGTTTGAAGGTGGTCCGGCATGGTCGCGCTCCCTTCCTATGCAGGCGGGAGCACGATCGGTCTCTCAGCCACCGACGCCTACGGGCAGAGCCTCGGCCGGTGGTGCCGGGTTAATAATCCGGTTCGTTGTCGGTTGCAAAAATTTCGCTGGCTAGATCTTAGACTTCGGGTCCGCCAATTGGGCGGCTCGCTGTCATACGGGAGGGGACCTTGAACCTGGCTCGGCCCAAAAAGGTGTCGGGTACCGGATCGCTTAGCAGTTCGGCCGCCTTCACTATGGCCGCATAGACCCTCGCATTGGCGTCCGCGATCTCGAACGCCAGATCATGGGCCTCGATAGATGTGACGTTGGAGAAGGCCGGGCGAGGGAACTCGGTTCCGCCCGCCAGGCAGGCTCGGGCTATCGATATCGGAGCGAGGATCGCGATCCGCGGGCCCGCTTCGTGCCGGGGCGCCTTGGCATCAGTACCGTCTCGCTGGGCCGCAAGCTGGTCGTGTGTCGGCTCAGTTCGGCGCCAGGAAGACTCGGAGTTAAGGCCTCGCGCCAGCAATCAACCGATGCTCATTCGATCCCGAAATCACGCTCGTTCGGAAGCGGAATCGGCTCATGGTGACTTCGTCCCAGAAACGTGTCGGGCTTGGGCAACCCCAGCGCAGCGTTGGCTCGGGCGAGGAGATCGTCCGCTGACCGGGCGCCGGAGGAGGCGCTGGAACGGATGCTTGCGCTGTACCGGGACAAGTACGCGGACTTCACGGTGAAGCACTTCCACGAGCAGATGCAAAAGCGGCACGACTATGTGCTGGGCTATACGGTGACGAAGCTGGCGCTGCACGCGGCGGGGCTGGTGCGGAAGGCTCCGAAGCGTTCGGCGCACCGCAAGAAGCGGCCGCGGCGGCCGCTTCGGGGCATGCTGCTGCACCAGGACGGATCGCGCCACGTTTGGATCGAAGGCCTGCCCGCGAGGGACCTGATCGTCACGATGGACGATGCGACCAGCGAGATCTACTCGATGGTGCTGGTCGAGGAAGAAGGAACGGCCTCGACCTTCCAGGCCTTGCGCGAAGTGATTGGCGAGCATGGCCTGTTCTGCGCGCTCTACACCGACCGCGGCAGCCATTATTTCCTGACCCCAAAAGCTGGCGAGAAGGTCTCGAAGACGCAACAAACCCAGGTGGGACGGGCTTTGTCGCATCTTGGGATCGAGCATATCGCAGCCTATTCGCCGCAGGCGCGCGGGCGCTCCGAGCGGGTGTTCGGCACCTTGCAGGATCGGCTGCCGAAGGAGCTGCGGCTTGCCGGGATCACGACGGTTGAGGCTGCCAACGCGTGGCTGAAGGCGCATTACATCCCCGGGCACAACGCCGCGTTTGCGATCAAGCCCGAACAGGAAGGCACGGCATTCGTGGCCGATCGGCATGAGGCCTGGCGCGAGGCGCTGTGCGTGATCGAGGAGCGAACCGTCGCCAACGACAATACCGTTGCATGGAACGGTCGGCGGCTGCAGCTGCCGCAGAGCCGGCTCAGGCCTCACTTCGTCAAGGCTGTGGTGCGCCTCCATGAGTATCCCGATGGCACCGTCAGCGTGTTCCTCGGACCGCATCGGTTGGCGATGTTTAGCGCCAACGGACAGCAGATCAGCCCCGACGCGCTTCAGCCTGGCAGCGTGCTCGGAGCCGTCAAGGACAAGCCCTGGCGGGCGCGCAAGCGCGCGTCCTTGACCGCTCCTGCGCGCGCCGCCGTCGAGAAGGCGCGGGTCGGGACGGAGAAACGGGCTTCAAATCGAACAAAGAAACCGACCCACGGGGCTGACCAGACCGCCCTATCCATGGCATGACAACGCGGCGGACCCGTCCACGCCTTCCGGCTCCCCTGCAAATCAGAAACGAAGGCGACAGATCACGAGCTACAAAAACACGACATCTTCACCCGCTACGGACAGGGCTTAGATGACCGGCCTCGCCGCTCGGCTCGGATCTAATGGGGCGTGGGCGCGGATATAGTCCCAATGATTTGCATGTCTTCTTTCCGCACGGTTACGCGGCGTCCTGTCTCGGCAGCGATCTTTCGGGCGGCTCGCATCGCGGAATCCTCGTCCGTCAGTTCGAGCAGGATGATGCTGCCTGTTCCCGAGAACGCGTCAGGGTTCAAGAGTTCGATGATGAACAATGGTCCCCCTCCGGACGATCATTTTCACCGCGCGTTTATAGCGGCCTTGACGCACCGCAATTGCGCAGGATCATCCGATCTCGCACGAATCTGGTTCGTCAGCGCCTGCGCTATGATCTCGGCTTGTTCCTTGGTCAGCTTCTCGGCAAAGGGGCCATCTTTCTTTATCTGGGCCGGTCCTTTGAGTTCGCTGTCGTAGACCATCCAGTCAATGCTTCTTTGCCGAACGAGGAACCGGCCTCGCATCGGGCGTCCAATAAATTCCATTGCAACCATCCACCTGTGAAACGCGAGTTCACCGATTGGCTTGCAGGATGGTGTGCTCCGCATTGAACTATGTGAATCGTTGCGATCAACTTTGGACAAGCACCGCTCGCGCTTTCCGCAGTGAACTGAAACGGCCCCAACCAGGGGGCCGCCAACCCGAGCGATACGGGTTTTCCTCCAGGCAGTCGGGGGGCACCTTGGCTGACCAGAAGCGCCAATTAGACGCTTGGCAATAGCTCCGTCGGATCGCGCCCCGGCAATCGACACAGCGAGCGCAAACGCCGCGGGCGCCACCGGGCACGTCGGACTTGGTCGTCGGGAAGCAAAAAGAAACGGCCCCAGTAAGGCATGCTGAGACCGCTGCTTTACTTCCGCCTCGCGGTTTATTTCTTCATGTGATCCTTCGACATCGAGCCACTCTTGTCCGTCGTGCCTTCCTTCAGTTTTGGGTCATTCTGGGTTGCGCCGGGATTCGCAGCGCTGGGGCTGCTGGACGCGCCTTGACCGGTGGTCGCCGCCGGTGAGTTTCCGCCGCCGCTACCACCGCCACTGCCACCACCACCACCACCACCACCGCCCTGTGCGCTGGCTGCAGCAATTGAGCCGGCCATGAACGCAGTGACCAAGGCGAGTTTTGCGATTTTCATTTGATCGTTTCCTTCCTGTTTTTAATAGAACAGACTGGAAAACAGAACGCGTTTGAGATCGTTCCTCCTACTGCAGCGAAAAGGCCCCGACGCTGAGGAGACATACGTCGGGGCTTTCGGTCGGCGAATTGGGAAACGAGGTTCGCGCGTCAGCGACCTATTCCGGTTCCTTCGCCATAGAGTTCGCGCTCGCGCTGAATCTGCTCGCTGCTGAGTGGCTGCGCCGCAGGATCAAAGCCCTTCCATCCAGACCGCTGCCATGCCGCCGTGCGCTTGCTGATGTCGACTGACGACTGATCGAGCACAGCTTCTGCTCGGCCACGATCCTGTTCGTCGACACGTGCACAGACGAGCGTTCCGCCGCGACGCACGCCCTCGGCATATTGCGAGGCTTCCTCTTCCGGAACGCCCGCTTGAGTCAAGGCGCCGATGACGCCGCCCGTTGCGGCGCCCGCGGCAGCACCGGCCGCGGTGGAGACGAGCCATCCGGCAGCGACGACCGGGCCGAGGCCAGGAATTGCGAGCAGGCCGAGGCCAGCGAGCAATCCTGCAGCTCCGCCCAGTCCTGCGCCGATGCCCGCACCTGCGCCCGCTCCTTCTGCTCGGTCGTCAACCCCGTCGCGGTCCCGATCAACTTTGCCATCCCGGCCGTGCCAGCCCTCCCCATTGTTTGCGATGACGCTGATATCGGAGGAGGGGACGCCGCTCTGCTCGAGTTGCTGGACGACACGCTCAGCGTCGCCATAGTTGTCATAGAGGCGAGAAATTGTAGTGGTCATGCTGGTCTTCCTTTCTAGTTCGCCGGGTTCACATTGCCCTGGAAGTCCAGGCTGACTTCGGTCTGCTTGCCTCCCTTGGTGGCCTTTCCTCTCCAGACGCCATTATCGTCCTTCTTGAGGTCGGAAACGCCGGAATAACCGGCAGCTTCGATCCGTGACTTCGCTTGTCCCTCGGTAAAGCTGTTTCGACCCGCCACGGGTTCGTTCGAGTTGTTTTCACCCGACCGATTGACGGCGCTATTGTTTGGCTCGCTCTGCGCCGGTGGCGTTTGCGCCGAGACAGGTGCTGAGCTCAGCAGAGCTGCCGTGGATATGATAGCAAAGACTCGCAACATCTTTTTGTCCTTTGGTTAGCTAATTGCCGAGGACAAATGAACGTCAATTCGATTGGTTGCTAAGTGCGTTACTCAACCGCAGGCAGGCTGGCTTCGTCGCTCGTGCCTTATCGCATGTTAATAGACCAGTTCTGATTGTCCCGCAGCAGTTGGGGGCCGCCGCAGGTTACGGTCGGTTTCTTGGGAAGCGAAGGCAAACAGCTCCTTGCCGGTTCGACTCATCTTGGGATTGACCGTTGGTCGTCCAAGCCAATCACTTATGTGAGCTGGCTCTGGCCACTTAGGACCCGGGCTGGCTACATGCTAAGCAATAGTCAACAGTATACGGCGATCACGATCACTATCTGAACGGGGAAGCAGTGAAGCGCAAGCTGACTGCCATGGGGCTCGTCGCGGATGCGGGCGTCAAGCAATCAAAGCGCCATCGCGTCCGTGACCGACGTTGTGATATCATGATCCTAATGACGAGCAGTACGGCGGCAGGAAGATAGATCTCAAAGGCCGGGAGAAGCCTAGGCGCGGGGATGCGGTCTGCGCATCGTCTAGTGGCTCTGCACAGTGATTTTGACGGGTTGCGTCTGGCGGTCAGAGTAGCTCCGGCAGGTGTTTTGGATCAACGAGGACCTCGATACTGCGAGGGGTCCTTGGCTGCCGTCTGATGAGGCCCTCCCGTTCCAGCGTCAGCACCATCTGGTGAACCGAGGGCGGGCTAACGCGGAAGTATTCCCGCATGTCGGTTTCGGCCGGGGGTCTGCGGTGCAGGCGCGTGTAGAGGTGGATGAAGGCCAGGTACTGCCCCTGTGTGGGCGTGAAGGGTTTTGCCGAAGGACTCACGCCGGCCATCCGATTCAGTTGTTGGTGCGTGCCTCGAACACGGAGGCATGCCATGAATGTACGCTATCGGGTCGACCTCAGCCAAATCGAGCGCACGGAACTCAAGGCGCTGCTCAGCGGCGGCAAGCATGCGTCCCGTAAGCTCAAGCGCGCGCAGATTTTGCTGGCTGCCGACACCGGCGGCAGCGATGAGGAGATCGCGCGGAGCGTCGGCGTGGGCGGCTCGACCGTGTACCGGACCAAGCGCCGCTTCGTGGAAGGCAATCTGGAGCGGGCGCTGAGCGATGAGCCGCGGCCCGGAGCGGAGCGCAAACTCACGGTCAAGGAAGAAGCCTTGTTGGTGGCGACGGCCTGCGCCAGTCCGCCAGAAGGCCGGGCCCGCTGGACGCTTGAGCTGCTGGCAGGTGCGATGGTCAAGCTCACCGAACACAAGAGCCTGTCGCATGAGACGGTTCGGCGGCGCCTGGCCGAAAATGGCCTCAAGCCCTGGCGCAGGGACATGTGGTGCATTCCGCAGATCGACGGCGAATACGTCGCCCGTATGGAGGACGTGCTCGACCTCTACGCCGAGGCGCCAGATCCCAAGCGGCCGGTGGTGTGCTTCGACGAAAGCCCGGTGCAGCTCATCGGCGAGGCGCGTCAACCGATTCCGGCCGAGCCCGGCCAGCTCGAACGTTACGATTACGAGTACCGTCGCAACGGCACGGTCAATCTCTTCGTATTCCTCGACGTGCATCGTCCCTGGCGCAAGGTCAAAGTCACTGAGCGGCGCGCGGCTGAAGACTATGCCTCCTGCATGCGCGACCTCGTCGACATCCATTATCCCGACGCCGAGATCATCCGGGTCGTCCAGGATAATTTATCGACCCACTCCGCCGGCGCCCTGTATCAGGCCTTCCCGCCCGCCGAAGCCAGGCGGATTTTGCGACGGCTCGAGTTCCACTACACGCCCAAGCACGCAAGCTGGCTCAACATGGTCGAGATCGAGATCGGCGTCCTGCGGGGCCAGTGCCTCAATCGCAGAATCGACGCCCCCAAGCGGTTGCGCCGCGAAATCGCCGCTTGGGAACGGAAGCGAAATGCCGCCCGCTCTCGCATCAAATGGATGTTCACAACAGACAAGGCCCGCACCAAAATGGGCCGCGCCTATCCCGCGCCTTCCAAAGAGTCATAATCACTGTGCAGAGCCACTAGTCGGTTGACTACCACCTAAGTCTAGGCCGGAGGGGCACCCGTTCGTGGAACTAGTCTTACTGCGTCACAAACGATGATCTGTGTAGTGGTCGAACTTGATCGCACAACAAGGACATCTCGACAGCATTCGGACGAGCCCATGTTCGAGCCGCCGTCGCATCGTCGCGATCGAATTTGGAATGTGACGTTGGGTCCGCAGTGGCAGATCCGCGGGGTCTGTAATCTGCGGGAACGCGATCGAGCGGGATCGGCCGGGCGCGCCGAGCGCCTGAGGGGGGAATCGTCTCCCGCTCGGAGATCAGGAATCCGTAGGCCGCAATGCACATCGTTGCGTGATGATGAAAGCCGCGCCAGCCGCGTCCCTCGAAGTGGCCGAGCCCGACCTCCTGCTTGAGGTCCTGATAGTCGCGTTCGATGCGCCAGCGCATTTTAGCCGTCTCAACGAGCGTCCGGAATGCCACATCTTCCGGCAATGTCGAGAGCCAGTATTTGGTAGGCTGGTCCTCGCCTTTCGGCCATTCGATCAGCAACCATTCCTGCGCTCGCCGGGTGGTTTGCCAATAATCACGATGCGCGGCACGAACCCGCACGCGGGCAAAGCGCGAGGTCAGCTTTTCGTTCGTTCCTTGCCGCCACGTGATGGTGCGCCAAGCTTTGGCCGGCAGGCCGATCGCGAGCGCCTTGACGGCGGCTGGCTGATGCTGACGGTTGCGGCGCATCAGTTTCGGTGGACGGCCGCGGCCCGACCATGGCTTCGGCGGCAAGGGATCGGTGCCGGGAGCCCATACCGTCGTGCTCGACAGAAGACCCGCCACATAGGTCAATCCCAGCGCCGTGATCTCGGTGCGCAGGTCGCTGTTGTTGCCATAGCCAGCGTCCATCAGCACGACACCGCGCGGAAGGCCGCTCGCACAGGCCCGCCGCAACTGCTCCAGCGCGATCTCCGGCTTGGTCTGGAAGCCGACTTCGGCAGGAATGCCCACCTTGCGCCGCCGATCGCGGTCCTCAGTCCATTCCTTCGGAAGATAAAGGCGGTAAGCGACAGGCAGGCTGGCGTGGTGGTTGGCAATCGACAGCGACACCGCCACCTGGCAATTATCCTGCTTGCCGAGCTGCCCGCAATATTGCCGTGCAACTCCAACCGAATGTCGCCCCTGCTTGGGAAATCCGGTGTCATCGATGATCCAGGCTTCGATGGGGCCCTGGCGTTCAATCGCCGGCAGGACCATCTCGCGTACCTTGCCCAGCACCTTCTCATCCGACCAGGCGCCGCTGCCGACGAAATGCAGCAGCGATTGATGCTGGGCCGCCGTCCGCTCCGGAGCCGTCACCGCCGCCATCGGCTCCACGCTCTTGCGACCGCCACAGGCCATCAGGCCGACGCAATAGTCGCGCAGCGGCGCCTTCCGATCAGCATGACCGATGACACTGGCAAGCCCTTCCAAATACGCCTCAAATCGCTTCTCGCTCGTCTTCGTGCCACGCCCGCTCATGTCGGCCTCATTGGCTAATGGTCCATGCTGCAACCATCATTGATTCTGGCCGGCGGTTTTGTGACTCAGTCAGACTAGCAGGCTGTTGAAAAAAGGCGGTCGCCGCCGACCGAGGATCATGATTCATTGGCTCCGACGAGATTCGGAGATGGTGCGTGCGCGGCGGCGACAATCGAACGGGCGAGCTGTTCAGCTACGTCGACCTGGAAGCAAGGGTGCGGCGTGATCATCCGCTGCGAGGGATCCGGACGATCGTGAACGAGGCGCTGGCGGCGCTGGAGCACGAGTTCGCCGCCCTTTATTCGCCGATTGGACGGCCGTCGATCCCGCCGGAGAAGCTGCTGCGGGCGATGCTGTTGCAGGCGTTTTATTCGATCCGCTCGGAGCGACTTCTGATGGAGCGGTTGGAATATGATTTGCTGTTCCGCTGGTTCGTCGGAATCGGAGTCGACGATGCAGCCTGGGACCATTCGGTATTCTCGAAGAACCGCGACCGGCTGCTGGAAGGCGACATCGCGGCGAAGTTCCTGGCGGCGGTGCTGGCGCAGCCCAGGGTGAAGAAGCTTCTGTCGAGCGATCACTTCTCGGTCGACGGCACGCTGATCGAGGCCTGGGCCTCGATGAAGAGCGTCAAACCGAAGGATAGCTCCGGCGAGCCGCCGGCCCAAGGCGGCGGGCGCAATGCTGAAGCGAACTTCCATGGCCAGAAGCGCTCCAACGACACCCATGCTTCGACCACCGATCCGGAGGCCAGGCTCTACCGCAAGGGGAAAGGCAAGGAGACGAAGCTGTGCTTCATCGGGCACGGGCTGATGGAGAACCGCCACGGCTTGCTGGTCGACGCCTGCCTGACGCAGGCCGGTGGGCATGCCGAACGGGTGGCCGCGCTGCACATGATCGAGCCTCGTGCCGATCGACCGACAGCGATCACGCTTGGTGCCGACAAAGCCTACGATGCAGAAGACTTCGTCAACGAGCTGCGCTCGATGAACGTGACGCCGCATGTTGCGCAGAATACCGGCGGCCGTAGCTCTGCGATCGACGGGCGTACGACCCGGCACGGCGGTTATGCTGTCAGCCAGCGCATCCGCAAGCGGATTGAGGAGGCATTCGGCTGGATCAAGACGGTCGCCGGGCAAGAGAAGACCAGATTCCGTGGCCGTGATCGGGTCGGATGGGCCTTTACCTTCGCTGCGGCCGCCTACAATCTGGTGCGGCTGCCCAAGTTGATCGCGGAGACCGGTTGATGGCCAAGGTGCCCGGCTTTGCCAAGGCCTTTGCCGGCCGCTGGCGCATCGTCGAAATGGACAACTGGGACAGCGACTTCCTCGATCTTGTCGGAGAGGCGCATCTCACCTTCCGTGGCAAGTCCGATGGCGAAATAGCGTTTGGGGCTCTCAAGGGCTTCCTGGATGCTCGCTACGGCACCCGCGACGGATCGGCCTGCGCCGAGTTCTCATGGGAGGGGCACGACGAGAATGATCCGTCCTGTGGTCGCGGATGGGCCATGATCGGCACTGCGGGCAGGCTCGTTGGCCACTTCTACATCCACAATGGCGACGATTCAGCCTTCGTTTGCGAACGCGGCTGAGTTCTTCAACGGCCTGCTAGAGCTTAGTCGGCCGCTTGGATAACCGATTTCTTCATCGTTCGAACGAAGAGCTCGACGATATCGGTGCAAGCCGTAGCCTCGTTGGCTCGGTATGGCGGCCACGCGCCAGGCTGCCAACCCGCGTCACCTTATTTGTTCGGCGCAGAGCGAATCTCTGCCGCCTTCGCGACGGACGGCTGAGCGTGATGGGGCTGAACTTCAGCGGGGCCGGCGCGTTGGAAAGGAATGTCACAGAAGCAAAGCGAACGACATCACCGTCGACTGTTCGCATCAATCGCAAACCAGGCCTCCCAAGCGGCCGGCCGGGCATCGACGTTTGTCCTGGCTTTCGCGGTAGTCGTCGTCTGGGCCGTTACTGGACCTCTGTTCAAGTTCTCCGATACGTGGCAGCTAGTCATCAACACCGGAACGACAATCGTGACCTTTCTGATGGTCTTCCTGATCCAGAACTCGCAGAACCGCGACAGTGCTGCTATTCAGGTGAAGCTGGACGAGCTAATACGGACGGGCATGGTGCAGAATAGTTTCGTCGGA
The DNA here is from genome assembly GCF_054059095.1 of Bradyrhizobium sp. USDA 4510. NCBI lineage: Bacteria > Pseudomonadati > Pseudomonadota > Alphaproteobacteria > Hyphomicrobiales > Nitrobacteraceae > Bradyrhizobium > Bradyrhizobium sp. USDA 4510. The sequence goes on from NZ_JBSSBT010000001.1 coordinate 1,046,501, forward strand.
ATCGAGCATCTGAGCGCTGACGAGCTTGAGGATCTGCGCACGCGCTGCGAGGAACGCGCTAAGGTGGTCGCCGAAGACACTGCCGAGGGCAAGACAGGAGCGCGCAGGCCTCGCCGACGCCCAACCGATTAGTGGTTCCTCGCGGCCGGGGAGACTACCATCCTGGGGGATACTCATGATGCGGAAACATCATTGCTTCAGACTGTTCCGGCAGCGCGCCCAGCGATGAGCCTGACTGCCACTTCCCCGGCATTAGAAAGATCCGGAAGCGTTTACCGGGATTGAACTGCATTCTCGAGCGCCGAATAAACATGTCGCAGTTGGGACACACAAAAAATGAATGGTGATTGGCTTGTCATGGGCTGCAATAGCCGAGCCGCATCATGCTTCTTCGGAGGATCAAGATTGGGTCCGCTGGGGCGTCCTGGCGATGGTGCCAGAGCTCAATGCTGTAGAACCTGCCAGGCTTCCGAGACGCCATCCCAGCTCCCTTCAGATCGGGCGCACTGTCCCGGCTATGACCGTCGGGCGGAGGGAGAGGTCCTTGAGAGCCTTCGAAGCGGCACCACGTCGCCATCAGCTCGGATCGCGACCATTGCTATCTCGAGTACATCGACCCTAAGCTTAGCAAGCTCATCGACGACGCCCTGGGATCCAGCTCGCCGACGATCACTCGGTCATGGGGCGTCCATCCCCAGATGGTGTCCAGACAAGAAGCGTGCGCAACGCACAATGGAGCAGGTGAAACATAGCGCCGTCTGTAACCTCGCAATTAGCTGCCGAAATTGACCACCACTGCAGCGGCTCACGCAATAGGAGCTAAGGTCAATGCCGGACGTTGAAGGGCTTATGGAGACCATGGAAGCCTATCTGCGTCGAAAGCATGAAGAGCTTCAGTTGCTGGACGCCTGTCTTGACCACTCCTTTGCGCCGCCAACTCCGAAGTCGATCAATGAAGCGATCGCACTCAAGTTCAAGCTCACGGCGGCCATCAGAGCTCAACACGATCTAACAGAGTGGACCACGACCGAAACCGCCTGGTCGCATCGCAAGAAATCTTTCGATAGCCCGTTCGACTTCCGGTACGACTACCAGCGCGCCGATCTCGACGTGGCTGGCCCGTCCTTTTATGATCTCGGCGAAGATATCGAATGGGAGACCGTCTACACGTCTTCTGGCATGGCCTCCATATCTGCCCTGCTTTTGGCGTCGTCGCACTTGTTCGATCGAGCGGATATCGTGTCGCTGCCAGGGACGTACGGAGAGACCCTGGAGTTCGTTGAAGCGTACGCTAGGCACCTGAGGAGCATCACGGCCGTAGAAGTTCTGGGCGCGCCCGCTTCAGGCGCGTCGCACCGCATCCTTCTTCTGGATTCCTGCGCATCGGCAAAGGATTTTGAAGCCTGTCTGCGCTCACCCTGGGCGCAATTCGACCTCTGCATCTTCGATAACAGTTGTCTCGCCGGTAGCTCCGGCAAGATCGCGCGCGCGTTACGGAAGGCCCGCAGGTGCGGAGTGCCCATGGCCATGATCCGAAGCCATACAAAGTTGGATTCGCTAGGCGTCGAGTATGGACGATTGGGCTCTACGACCTTCGTCCGCTCCGCGGAGGCCGATCTCTGGGTTCGATCGCCTCTCCGAAACCTGCCCGATGAGATGCGCAACGCAGTCAGGCTGCTCGGCGGCGCAGCGCTACCGGCCCACTTCCCGCCTTATGTCGGCAGCCCCGAATATCGGTCGCTGACCACGAGGAGAGTGGCTGCAATCATCCGCAACAGCCGCCGTACTGCTCACTTCTTCCGTCAGGCGCTTGGCGATCTGGTGAGGCAAACGAATTTCGCGCATGGCCTTTACGTGTTGCTCAAGTGCAGGCGGCCCTTGGACGAAGAAGAGGCAAGGCAAGCGGCGTCGGAGATGAGCAGGGATCTTGGCCTGGCCGGCTTTCCGATCCGTCATGCCGGAAGCTTCGGGTTCGACTTCGCTGCCACGGAATGGTTTCACGACATGACGACCGGGGCGTTCAGCGTCCGCATAGCCGTCCCGGACCTTCCCACCAAAGTATGGGACGAGCAAACCTGGGCGATAGCTCGGTGGTGGAACGAACACGACTGCCGAGCATGAAGCATGCGGGACACTTGCTCGCTCGCAATGTCGGCCCGATTAAAAAAGCCGCGCGAAATTTTCGCGAATTCGATATCTGGCCTGATCCATGAAGCTGTTGAGTCTGCCCGCCGACCCGAGGCCGCCTTACTGTCGCAGAGATATGCTTCCGTGGGAACTTCGCCTGCGGATGCAGAGGAAATACCCGTCGCTGCAGTTGGCGGCAACGCGCGGCAATGTATCGTTGCAGAGGAGTTCCGGTGCCTGGTTTTAGGTCCAGCCCGCTTTAGGAACCGGTTTGTGGAAGTTGCATTGTCGCTCAATATTGTTGAAGGAGGAATGCAATGCGAAAAATCGCTTTGGCCGCACTGACGGTCGCCGCGATTTCTGCCGCAACTGTTGCACCTGCGGAAGCGCGATGGCGGGGTGGCGGTTGGCACGGCGGATGGGGCCCGGGTATCGGTCTCGGACTTGCGGCTGGTGCACTGGCCTTTGGAGCCGCTGCAGCTTCGCCCTACTATTACGGTCCAGGCTATTATCCGGGCTACTATGGCTATTATGGCCCTCGGTATTATCGGCCCCGGGTTTATTACCGGCCCTACGCGTGGAGGGGGTATTATGGCCCGTGCTTTTACGGCGGATGGGGCAGCCCGTTCTACGCAGCCTGGTGATCACAAGAGACCGGAGCGGGCTTTTCACTTTGCTGGAGCGGCCGACGCCTCGTCGGTCGCTTGGCGTGCAGACCTTAGCCAGAACTCCGGCGCAGCGTCACCTGCGGATGTGGCAAGTCCTGGCGACTGACAGCATGAACCTTAACCTTTCTCAAATGACAGTCGCAGTGTGCTCGCCCTCGCCCGCAAGATCAGTCGAAGATAATCTTCGGTCGATCTTCAACGCCGACCGCCAAAGCGGTCGCGTCCCGAACACGTGTTTTGCTGGTGGACGCCTGAGTCCGAGAGAAGATGAACGTCGTGCGGAGCACACTACGTTCCATTTGCAAGCTGTCCCGGTATCTGCTCTGGCGGGGCTCATCATATCTTGTTTGTGACCGCGGTTTCGGCCGGTATGAAGCGGACTAGTCACCGCTCTAGATTCATCCATGTCTACGGCAACCTCATCTAGCAGGCCGTTGAAGAACTCAGCCGCGTTCGCAAACGAAGGCTGAATCGTCGCCATTGTGGATGTAGAAGTGGCCAACGAGCCTGCCCGCAGTGCCGATCATGGCCCATCCGCGACCACAGGACGGATCATTCTCGTCGTGCCCCTCCCATGAGAACTCGGCGCAGGCCGATCCGTCGCGGGTGCCGTAGCGAGCATCCAGGAAGCCCTTGAGAGCCCCAAACGCTATTTCGCCATCGGACTTGCCACGGAAGGTGAGATGCGCCTCTCCGACAAGATCGAGGAAGTCGCTGTCCCAGTTGTCCATTTCGACGATGCGCCAGCGGCCGGCAAAGGCCTTGGCAAAGCCGGGCACCTTGGCCATCAACCGGTCTCCGCGATCAACTTGGGCAGCCGCACCAGATTGTAGGCGGCCGCAGCGAAGGTAAAGGCCCATCCGACCCGATCACGGCCACGGAATCTGGTCTTCTCTTGCCCGGCGACCGTCTTGATCCAGCCGAATGCCTCCTCAATCCGCTTGCGGATGCGCTGGCTGACAGCATAACCGCCGTGCCGGGTCGTACGCCCGTCGATCGCAGAGCTACGGCCGCCGGTATTCTGCGCAACATGCGGCGTCACGTTCATCGAGCGCAGCTCGTTGACGAAGTCTTCTGCATCGTAGGCTTTGTCGGCACCAAGCGTGATCGCTGTCGGTCGATCGGCACGAGGCTCGATCATGTGCAGCGCGGCCACCCGTTCGGCATGCCCACCGGCCTGCGTCAGGCAGGCGTCGACCAGCAAGCCGTGGCGGTTCTCCATCAGCCCGTGCCCGATGAAGCACAGCTTCGTCTCCTTGCCTTTCCCCTTGCGGTAGAGCCTGGCCTCCGGATCGGTGGTCGAAGCATGGGTGTCGTTGGAGCGCTTCTGGCCATGGAAGTTCGCTTCAGCATTGCGCCCGCCGCCTTGGGCCGGCGGCTCGCCGGAGCTATCCTTCGGTTTGACGCTCTTCATCGAGGCCCAGGCCTCGATCAGCGTGCCGTCGACCGAGAAGTGATCGCTCGACAGAAGCTTCTTCACCCTGGGCTGCGCCAGCACCGCCGCCAGGAACTTCGCCGCGATGTCGCCTTCCAGCAGCCGGTCGCGGTTCTTCGAGAATACCGAATGGTCCCAGGCTGCATCGTCGACTCCGATTCCGACGAACCAGCGGAACAGCAAATCATATTCCAACCGCTCCATCAGAAGTCGCTCCGAGCGGATCGAATAAAACGCCTGCAACAGCATCGCCCGCAGCAGCTTCTCCGGCGGGATCGACGGCCGTCCAATCGGCGAATAAAGGGCGGCGAACTCGTGCTCCAGCGCCGCCAGCGCCTCGTTCACGATCGTCCGGATCCCTCGCAGCGGATGATCACGCCGCACCCTTGCTTCCAGGTCGACGTAGCTGAACAGCTCGCCCGTTCGATTGTCGCCGCCGCGCACGCACCATCTCCGAATCTCGTCGGAGCCAATGAATCATGATCCTCGGTCGGCGGCGACCGCCTTTTTTCAACAGCCTGCTAGACCACAAAGTGCGGGGTCTTCTGCTTTCCGCCATCACGCAAATGTCTTTCAGGTCCTGCTCGGGCATCCGAACGGGCCTTTCTGGCGGCGCAAGCACGAGGGAGCTTGGACGATTCCGAAGGGCATCATCATGCCCGGCGAGTCACCGCTTTCTGCAGCCCGGCGCGAGTTCGCCGAGGAAACCGGACACGCGTCAAGCGGGCGGCTTATCTGTCTCGGGGCAAGATCGTTTACGTGTGGGCTGTGGCGGGTGATCCAGATTCCGCGGATATTCGCAGCAACACCTTCGAGATGGAATGGCCCCCGCCTTCAGGTAAGCTTCGTATTTATCTGGAGCTCGAACGAGCCGAGTGGCTCAACACTCCTGCCGCGCGCGTGAATATCCTTGGGGGACAGGCAATCTTCCTGCAGCGCCTGTCGGCGGTGCTCGACCCAAGGACTGAATGAGGTGCCCCGGCGAGGGGAGTCGATCGGGCGGAGGCCCGAGAAATCGTTGGTATTGAGCGGATCACGGTTATCCCTTCAGTCGGCTTGAGCCTGGAGGCTACCGGCCCAGGCAGTACGACCGGCCGGAGTGCTGCGATTGGATCCAAACGCGTCGGCTCGCGGTTGACCTGTCCTGAACCTTATTGAAAGGCTCGCTCCTATGGTCGAGCTGGCTGCCCCACCGCCGCAAAGAACGCCGGCCGCGCAAGGCGCGTCCTCGCCAATGCTCACGGCCGGCGGCATCGTCCTGGCCATCGGAGCCCTCTATCTCGGCCGCGAAATCTTCGTTCCTTTCGCTCTTGCCATTCTGCTCAGCTTCATTCTCACGCCCTTGGTTAATTGGCTAAGGCGCTGGAAAGTACCCCGTGTTGCAGCGGTACTCATCGCCGTTTCCATTGCCTTTATCGTGGTTGCAGGTGTTGCCTTGGTCGTGGGACGTCAACTGGTCCAGCTGGCTACCAACCTCCCCGATTATCAAACGACCATCACCGAGAAGATCCACTCGTTGCAAAGCTCTGCGCCAGGTGGGGGTATTGTCGACACAGTTACCACGACGATGCAGGATCTTGGCAGAGAGATCTCGGGGAATAAGAAAAAATCGGGGGCCGCGCCGTCCCGGCTTGGCACCGGCAGGGAGCATCAGGAGCCCGTCACCGTGCGTATGGAGCCGCCGCAGCCAAGACCGCTGGAGCTCATCCGCTCTGTCATAGGTCCGTTGCTGGCGCCCCTCGCTACGTCCGGGCTCGTCGTCATTTTTGTGATCTTCGTGCTGCTCGAGCGCGAAGACTTGCGCGATCGCTTTATTAAATTGGCAGGAGCCGGGGACCTTCAGAAGAGCACTCAGGCCATCAACGACGCCGCGGGCCGGCTCAGCCGTTATCTGTTGATGCAGCTCGTAGTTAACCTGAGTTACGGCGTGCCGATCGGCATTGCGCTCTACTTTGTCGGCGTACCGAACGCGATTCTCTGGGGACTACTTGCAGCGGTACTTCGATTCATTCCCTATCTCGGTCCTTTTCTGGCTGCTATATTCCCGGTGGCCTTGGCGATCGCCGTCGATCCCGGCTGGACGATGCTGTTTTGGGTGGTCGGCCTGTTCGTTACGGCTGAACTCATCAGTAACAATGTTATCGAGCCTTGGCTTTACGGCTCCAGCACAGGGTTGTCGTCACTTGCAATCATTATCGCCGCCATCTTCTGGACGATGCTGTGGGGACCTGTCGGGCTGTTCCTGGCGACACCTTTAACTGTCTGCCTTGTCGTCATTGGGCGCTATGTTCCGCAGTTGGAGTTCTTGGGCGTGCTTCTTGGCAGCGACCCTGTGCTCGCTCCAGAGGAGCAGCTCTACCAGCGATTATTGGCTGGCAACCTGGAGGAGGCGGTTGAGTTCGCCGAGAGCTATGTCGACGAGTGCTCCTCACGCGAGTTGTACGATAACGTAGGCATTCCAGCCCTTCGTTTGGCGGAGAACGATCGTCAGCGCAGCAGCATCGACACAAACTACCGGCGTCTTGTCGCGGATACCGCTATCTCCGTTGTGCAGGAGGTTGACGACCATATCCACGAGAAAGCGCATTTAAACGTAGACGCGGATCACGGGACGCAGCGACCATGCGTTCTCTGTCTCGCAGGACGCACGGAGCTTGATCATGCAGCGGCGGAGATGCTCGCGCAGGTACTTCACGAGCACAACATCGCCGCCAAGGTCTTGCCGCCGATCGTGGTCAGTCGGGAAGCATTGGGGCAGCTTGATCTCCAGGGGGTCGACGTGGTGTGCCTGTCCTACTTTCACCCGCAGCCACAGGTCTATGCCCGCTATATCTTTCGTCGCCTGCGCCGGCGGGCCCCCCATGTGAAGCTAGCCGTCTGCTGCTGGAATTTGATCGCCGGGACTGATCAGACGGAAGAGCTCAAGAACCAGATGGCGGCCCACGCCGTATTCGCCTCGCTCAAAGCCTGCACTGAGCAGGTCGAAGCATGGATAGGTCGCGCGCCAGCCCGCGGCGATACGCCTCAGGTCACGGCTGACGCCGAGCAGGCACAGCTTACCGCGCTGCGCAGCCTCCGCTTGGACAATTCAACACGTCAAGCCGTGGATGAGGTGTCCAGGAAGATTGCGCAGACCTTCGAGGTCCCGATCGCGCTGGTGTCATTTGTCGATGATATTCAGCCAACCATCGCTGACAGCCGCCTCCAGGACATTCAAGCAGCTCCGCAGGGCAATCACGAGGGCTCCCTCGACGCTCATGTGGTTGCTTCAGACGATGTGCTCGTTTCTGAGGATGTCAACGAGGATCCCCGCTTCGCCGATGATCCTCGTGTGCTGGAGAGAGGCATCCGCTTCTTCGCGGGGGCTCCGCTCAGAACTTCATCCGGCCACGTTGTAGGCTGCCTCAGCGTAATCGATACCAAGCCGAGAGAGTTCGCCGACCGAGATCGACAGCGCCTACAGGAGATGGCGAATCAATTGATGGTCAATATCCAGAGCGCCCGAGCGACGAAAGATGTCGCTTCGGCGACCTAACAAAACTGCATCCAGCCTCCTAAGCGGACGGAATGGTGCAAGAGCTGCAGTAAATGTCGGTCTCTTAGGAACAGAACCTGGTCGTCTGAGTTTGAGCTGTCGAACCCCACTAGGAGTCGTAATATGGGTCGCGGAATGCCATCCATGACTGCACTTCTCGGACTGCTCGCCATCGCTGGATATCAGAACCGCGAGAAGTTGGCCGAACCGATGAAGGCGCCCGGACCGAGCTCTTCGGAGCCTCCCGGTTCCCAACAGCCCCTTGGGGGCTACTTGGTCTGAGGGGCATGCTAAGCGGCGCTGGAGTCAGGAGGCTGCTTCAATGAGGAATGGCGAACTGCTGGAGAAGTGCAGCCAAACCCGCCCCGGCGATGCGGCTAATCCTGGATCAGCTCGAGGCCGAACAAGTAAATTCCGCCCGCGCAACTGCAGAAAGCAGTTAGTTCTGATGTGTTGACCAAGCTAGAGTAGGAAACCGGGCTCTCTCAAAAAGAAATACTCGCAAGGCTGTCGCGCGACCTACCCCGAGCAGTCGACAAGTATACGCTTGAGGGACGGGTACCCACTTCATAACCCTCATGTAAGAGGGGCGGAGAATGAGCATCATTTGGACTATCATCATCGGCTTTATTGCGGGGGTGATCGCGAAATTCATCATGCCAGGTGACAACGAACCCTCTGGATTCATCCTTACGACCATTCTCGGCATCGTCGGCGCCTTCGTTGCCACTTACCTCGGCCAGGCGCTGGGATGGTACCATCCCGGAGAGGGTGCCGGACTCATCGGCGCCGTGGTCGGTGCCATCATCGTGCTCTTTGTGTATGGTCTCTTCGCCGGACGACAACAGCGCACGAGTTGAATAGCGAGCTCGATTTGTCCGCGGCGTGGAGCGATCCTTCGCATCGTTTCATTTCGAATTTTTTAGTCCCGGAGAATTCACCGGATTATCGACCAGCCGCTGTTCGGCGTCACAATGGAATGCAGGACTGCTCCGGCGTTGCTCTCGGGGGGGACGGGTCGTTTTACAGGAACGGCCAGAACTCTAGCCGCTGCCGTGCCCAATAGCACTTGGATCCACTTGGCACCAATTTGACGAAACGGGGCTTAGATATGAACCAGCACCTGAAGCGCGCGAAACTCGAGTCTCCGCCCGCGGTTGAGCATTCATCAGCAGGTAGCATTCCCCATTTCGAATGACCATCGGTTTGATGATTCCGATGAGGAGGAGTTGCTGAATGACGATGGTGCTTGGCAGAAGGCCGTCATGACAGCTCGCGGTATCGAGTCCCAATTTCGACCTCGACAAGTCCAACCGTTGGTCGATCGTGATCAAGCGAAAGGAAGACCCAATCAGATTGACGTCGCCGCCAAGCGCATCGCCTCCCGTTCGAGCTAGGCGGCCGGCGGCAAGTGAAGATAAGTCGGATCGAATCCGGCCAGTTCTTCCAATTTATCGTGGTCCAGAATCCGGTAGTGTGGCCGCTCGACTTGCATGATACCCTGTTGCCGCAGTTCCTGCAGCGTGCGGTTGACGTGGACCGTCGAAAGTCCGAGACAATCTCCAAGATCGGATTGCGTAATAGGGAAGTTGAAATCACCGTCGCTCGTTCGACCGACAGCCCTCAATCGACGATGGATTTCGGCGAAAAGGTGGGCCATACGCTCGTCCGCGGACCTGCGGCCGACATTGACGATCCATTCCCTAAAAATCGCCGCGTCAATGAGCGTTTCGCGCCAAAGCGCACCTGTCACATTCGGGCGCTGCTTGCACAGGGCCTTGATCGCTTCATGAGGGATCAAGCCAAGCGTGCAGGGTGTCAGCGTCGTGAAATCGTGATCCATGACGTTGAGGTAGAGGCTCTGCAGATCCGGTATTTCGCCGGGAATGTGCAACGAGAGGACTTGCCGCTTGCCGTCCTGCGTGATTTTTGCACGGTACGCAAATCCTTCGGCGAGAAGGCAACATTCCTTTGGTCGGCTGCCATCGGCGACAATAATGTGCTGAGCCGGGACTTGGCGTTCCTGGATCGGAAGCTGCTGAAGTGACTGAATGTCATCGCTGTCGAGCCGGTTGGAGACAGTTAGCTTTGTGATCAGGCTGGTCGCGATGTTTGAAGCCATCGGCCGTTCTCCGCGCATTGGAGGAATTGTGCGTAGCGGCGGCGGTGAAATGCCTGCTTCGCCAGCGGATGATCGGGAGCACGACACTCTCAGCCACCGGCGCCCAATTGATAGTTGCCGATGATGCTTAGATAACAATTGGCGGGACCGCGATGTTCCTCGATAACTTCGCGGTCGCAGATTGCCGGTATTGCGATCCATGCCGCACTACGCTGGTATTTTTAGACTGCAATAAGCTGGGCGTGCTTTTGCATAGTTTAAGGGCCTCCCAAACGCGGAGTATCGCGATGGGGCGTCCTCACTTGCTTGTCGGCCTAAAAGAAACGGCCTCCGCGCGGGGCTGAGGCCGTTCTTCCATTTGGATCGTCCAAGTGCTGCTGGGGTTTGGTCGGCGCGGCAGGGCGGTGGGTACCTCGATTGGGGGGCTGTTTAGCCGCCGGATTGAGGCGCGAAAGCATCCACGTATTCGGCTATTCGCGTCGCCAGTCGCTCGTAGTGGATTGCTTATCGAAGGCTAGCGAGCTGATGGAATGGAAGCCGCCAATCCTGCACCAGCGTTACAAATAGCTATCGCAATTGCAGCGAGATGATCGGTGCTCATAGCGATGTCCTTGCATCGCCCATCAATTGGTCCCCGAGCGCGAGCTATTTCCTATCGGCGGTACCCGCCACTTTGCAAGATCAATGCGTCGGCTCTGGGCGTACTAGGTTCCTCATTCCATTCACGAAGACGGCTCGTCAGGATTTTAGCAGCCAATGAGACTGCCGCTCGCCGGTGAACAAGCCGGGCATGCCGGAGGTGCTATTAAGACCCGCTGTTGTGAAAATCAGCGCTCGCGCAACATAGCCAAAGGCGGCATCTGCCGTTTATTCAAAAACGCCGGCCGCGTCCCGATCAGTTGCGGGGGGACGCATTATGAGAGTGCCGGTTGCCGGATCCTTCCTAGCGCAGGGTGTGTAATGCGCAACCGCATCGACATCGGGGGATGGATTCTCACCGGGCTCAAATGCTGCTCGACCGTTTTCCCGAGTTGTAGCTGTGTCCCTCTCAATGAGCCGGAAGCCGCTTCAAGAGCCGGTCGGATTGACAGATCGCCTGTCTTGGGGATGCTTGTCGATGGTCCTCTTCGCGGCAGCGATCGCTTCCTGCGTACGCTGATAGGTCATCGTCCTGACGGTATGTCCGCCCCCGAGAGGCGTGATCTCGACCAGGAAACCGCCGCCAGGCTGCTCGATGATCACTAGTCGGTGCGCCGAATATTTGAGCTCGTCTGCCACGTTCGCGGTCCCAACCTGTTCCAGACAAACAGCTGCAGGGTTCTGACGTTCCAATAGCGCAATGGCGACTCGAGCAGCGTCACTGCTCCCCGATCATGGCTACGGCCCCACGATTACGCGTTTCTTTGCGCCGCCGTCGCTCGGGCTCGCTCCAGCGTCGCGGGGTAAATCAGCTGGCCGCTGAGTTTGACTTCGTAGAGGAGACTCCGGTCTCCGAGACAAGGGTAAATTACCAGCATTGACGTCCGGACGGGGGGCCATGATCGCGTTCGTAGCGGCCCGTGTAGACTTCGATCTCAGACATTGGCCTGATCCGCCTGGGCATAGCCGAGAGATGGATACTTGGTTTACGCGCCCCCGGCCGGCTGGGACCACCTTTCCAAGGGTCGGCAAGCAGGACTCGAATTTTCATGCCCGGAAGGTAGGTGTCAGGAGCCGGTTTTGCTAATCTCTGCCGGCTTGTTTGTCAGCCGCTCTGCTAAGATCTCCGCTTGTGGTCAGCTTCTCGGCGAAGGGCCATCTTTCCCTCTCTGTGCGGGGCCTTTCAACTTGCTGTCCTAGACTACCGGCCTCGCATCAGGCGCCCGACCAAATTCATTGCAATCACTACCTGTGAAATTAGCCCGCTGATTTGCTCGCCGGCCGCGGCAGCTGCCATTTCACTGTCAATCGATGCGATCACGTTCAGGGCTCTGGCGCCCCGGCCAATTGAAAGCGGCCCCAACCTGGGGGCCGCCAACCCGAATGATACGGGTTTTCCTCCAGCAGTCGGGGGGCGCCTGGACCGGCTGGGGGCCCTCAACCGACGCGCTGCCAAGCTGATTGTTCCTCGCCCGTCTGGCGCCTAGGAAAAAATCGGCTGGCCTCCATAAGCGCGTTTCACATGTGCTAATGACGCGGCGCCCGCATGATAGGAAAACTTATCTTCCAGCCTGGCGCTCATCGTCGGCCGTCGCTCGAATCCATGCGAAAATTGATCGCGGCTTCAGATTACATTTATCAGGATAGTTGCGTACTCATGAACGAGTATTTTGACTGCAGCAAACGCGCGCTAAACATCCTCTCCGAACTGCATGCTTCCGAAAAAGAGTTGGTGGGCAAGGGGGTCGTCTTGTCCGATGGGAAAGCCGGTACGATTGATCACGTCTTTCTAGATGACGTCCATGGGCTGCGCATTGCAATTGTGGGACATGAAGGTCGATGGCCAATAGCGATGGTCAAGCAATTGGAAGGGGATCTCTCAAGAAAGCCAAGCGACACAATAAAATTACGGCGCGCGATTCACGAAGGTTAACGACTCCGGTGCTGCACAATGCGACGATCGGCTTCCTGACGAGGAGCTTAAAACCATGGAACGCATGAATGGAGTAGAGCGGACATTTGCGTCTGTTACCGCGCTGAGCGCCTTGGTTCTCGTCGCTAGCCTGACCGCATATGCGTTTAGCTAGTGGAATCAGAAAAGTAGTGACATCCGAACAATAGGGCAGATAATTTTCATTTCGTATTGTTTCAGCCCTGGATGCGGATTCCGATGAGTCTCGCCCGGGTGTACCGATTTGATATCGCCCGGGCGCCAAGCGTTCTGGCTGTTTGGTTTCTGGCATCGGCGAAGCCGCGTGGTCAATCTCGAATCGCGGCTCGAAGGACTCGTTTTTTGCTGCTCCTGCTGTTGGCATGTGGGCAATGCCCTTCGCGTTGTCCAAGCGCGGCGGCATGTCCACAGCGCCACTGGCTCAGGCCATTCAGCCGGGCTTGCGGGTTCGCTGCAGGCTTTCGCCCTTGAGATCGATCCTGTGAGCATTGTGGACCAGCCGGTCGAGGACGGCATCAGCATAGGTTGGGTCGCCGATCAGCCGCGTGCTATTGATCGACGGGGAGCTGGCTGGTGACGATGGTGGAGCGGCGGCCGTAGCGGTCCTCGAGAATCTCCAGGAGGTCGTGGCGAGCCGCGGCGTCGAGCCGCTCCAGGCCCCAGTCGTCGAGGATGAGCAGATCGACACGGCCGAGTGCGCGCAGTAGACGCGGGTGGCGGCCGTCGCCGCACGCCAAGGCCAGATCACTGAATAGTCGCGGGACGCGCTGATAGAGCACGGAGCGATTGTCGCGGCAGGCTTTGTTGGCGAGCGCCGAAGCGAGCCAGCACTTGCCGACGCCGGACGGGCCACAGATCAAATGATTGGCGTGGTCGTCGATCCATTGGCCTTCGACCAGCATCGTCAAGAGGCTGCGGTCAAGGCCGCGCGGGGTACGATAAGGGATCGCTCATGAAGCGGGGATCACAGAGTGCAAGCGCGAACATACGACCCTTGTCGCAGCCGGCCGCCACTGTCTGGATGCCCTGGCGATTTAAGCCTCAGCCTCTTCGCGGAATTTCTCGATGGTGGGCATCGCAAGCCCTTCTCATATCGATAGATGCAGGCAATCATTGAACAAAATGCAACTACTTACCTTACCAGATTGCACCGGCAACACACCCTTGGTAAGCGAAAGCCAAATGCTCGCTTTCGCGAATCTTCAACTACCTGGCTTCTGCTATAGCGGCCGACACACAGAGCCAATTCGACGTCCTCGTTCCTGCCAATTATTGCAGTCGCATCAGTTCGCCAGATTAGGCATTGATGGCAGAGACATTCGTAAGTCCGTTCACCATCGCTGAAGTGACCAAAAAGGACGCTCGGCGGCGAAGCAGACTTGGCTAGCCTTAGCCAAGCCTCGTCAACGTTATGAGATTAGTCGCGGCTGTTCCGGACGCGAGAGCGGAAGTTGTACCGGCCGCACTCCATGAAAAGTAGCAAAGGCCGTTCGAGGAACTCAACCTCACACCCGATCTACAGGCTCGCTCCAGAGTGAGGGCGGCTCAGTGGCGACCTGTTTGTCGCGGCCTTGCTCTACAGACATGAGCGAAGCGAGGATGCGCGAAGCATGACATGAAGAGAGCTTCGGCGATTGAAAAAGATATCGTATTCGTGGAACGCCGCGCTAATGATGAGGACGAGTACCGGCGAAAGCTGAACGACAGGCTAGGTGGTCGGCAAGGCAGCCCGCTACTCGCTGAGCCCCTCGCGCCTGAGAAAGGCCTTGTTGATGGCGACCGCCGCTTTCGCGCCTTCGCCGAGGGCGGCCGCCACGAGCAGGACGTCGCGCGAGACGTCACCCGCGACATACACCCCCGGCACGCTGGTTTCTTCCGTGACCGGGTCGGTGATGACGCCGCCCTTTACGTCACGCTTGCAGCCAAGGTGCTCTGAAAGATGGGAGGCCTGGCGGCAGCCGGTCGAGAAAAACATGCCGGAGCACGCAAGCTGCGATCCGCTCTCGAAATTGATCTTTGCAAGAGCACCCTTCGCCCCCTCCAGCGATCGGATGCGATCCCTGCGCAATAGTATTCCGTGTCGCCTGAGCCGGTAGACGGCTTCCCCGCTGACTTCCGTGCCATCGCTGCAGCACACCACGTCCTTGACCCAGTGCGTCATCATTACGGCAAGATCCGCGCGCTTGTCCCCCTTGCCGTAGGCGGCGAGCCGTTTGCCGGCATATTCATAGCCGTCGCAATAGAGGCAGTGATGGACAGAAATGCCATAAAAGGCGTCGACGCCCACAAGCTGCGGGAGCTCGTCGATAAGCCCCGTCGCTAGGAGAACTTTTGCGGCAATGCCACTGGTCCCGTCGGCGCATACAAACCCGAATCCGCCGTCGGAAGGATCGACTTTCATGACCCGGCTCTGGCGGATCAAGACGGTCCCATGGCCGGCAAGCTCCTCCCGCGCATTCTGCAGGAATTGCTCGGGCGAGCGGCCGTTGGATCCGAGGAGCCCGTGAATCTCTTGCGAGGCGCGGTTGCGCTGCTGCTGATCGTCGCAGAGCAAAACGTTCCGCCGGCATCTTCCCAAGACTAAGGCGGCGCTTAATCCGGCGGGGCCGCCGCCGACCACAAGTACATCCACGTCCATTGGTGCAATTCCAGTTGGTCCGGGTACTTCCGGCAACAAGGAACCGTCACCGACCGTTCCTGCGTTACGTATTCCGGAAAGTAACTGCCCTCGCAAATCGTACAATAAAATCACCGGCTTTAGCGGCACGAGCGGAGGCGACTGCGGAGGGAGAAGCCGCGCGAAAGCAACATCGGGCGGGCCGAGAAGATGCGCAAGATCTGGCTGAAGATACGGGCGAGCGGTTCGAAGGCGTCGTTAAGTGCGACAAAGTTGCCCATATCGGGTGCTCGGGCTGGCGCTACTGGAAATGGCGAGACTCGTTCTACGCTTCCTGCCGCAGGCCTGCATTCGACACGATTGAGTTGATGCCTCATTTTACTCGTGGCCTACCCCCGCGAACGTGCAGGCAGGGCGCCGCCCGCCCGGGAGCAGAGAGTTTGTATATACGGTAAAGGGCTGCGAGCTCATCACGCACATTAAAGAGTTCAAGGGCGTGAAGACGCTTATCCGGGACTTCGGGAAGGCCGCCGATATTCTTGGCGATCGCATGGGGGGTTCCTCTTCCAGCTGCCGCCGAGCTTCCGCTACACCAAGTCCCGCTTAACTTCGATTGCAAGTCAGCTCGATCCCGCATGGCGCAGACGTGGTGGAGTTCCGGCACAAAGTGTCGGATTTCACAGCATGGCGGTCGCAGGCCCCTCCGTCGATCAATTGGACAGAGAAAGTACGATTGCCTACACGTTTCTCTTTCGGGCCAGGAACATCGAAAGCGTCATCATGTTGGATTCTGTGGAAGAGGAAGGGACAAATGCGACTGCGGCCGCGCGGTCAAGGGCGGCTGCACACGAGGGATTTCGACTATGCCAGACGCAACCACGCAGGCAGAACAAAAGGCAGAACACGCGGCCGGGCGGCAAAAGCAGGCAGGCGCAAGCCAGATCGAGCAGGTGGCTCAAGCCGTCCACGGCGCCGCCGACGAACTTCAACAGCAAATGCCCAAGGCCGCCGAATTTGCGCACGCGGCCGCTTCCCGCATCGAAGAGGGGGCGGGTGCGCTTCGCGAAAGCAGCCTACGGGACCTCATCGGGACCTTTAACGACTTCGGACGGAAGGAACCGTTGGCAGTGTTTGGTGGCGCGGCGCTCGCCGGATTTGCGATCTCGCGGTTTCTGAAAAGTTCGGCGGACCCCTCACGGGGAGGAAATACGCCATGACCCCCACGCACTCACGTTCCGTCCCCGAAATCATCGGCGATCTATTCTCCCAGCTCACGGTCCTCTTGCGCAAGGAAGCGCAGCTCGCGCGCGCAGAGGTCTCGGAGAACATGGCCAGCATCGGCAGAGGCCTGGGCCTCATCGTCGGCGGCGCTGTGCTGCTGATACCTGCTCTCGTTATCCTGCTCCAGGCCGGCGTTGCGGCGCTCTCCGAGCGCTATGGCATGGCCTCCTACTGGTCAGCCCTGCTGGTGGGCGGGATCGCGCTGATACTCGGAATCATACTTCTTCTGGTCGGCATCAGCCGCCTTAGAATCGAAAACGTCGTGCCCCGCAAGACCGTCCACCAGCTCCAACGGGACGCCTCGGTGGCGAAGGAACAGGTGAGTCAGGATCATGAGCCACGCCGAGCAGCTTGACAAGAGGCCGAACAAACACGTGCGCAGATTGCCAGCACCCTGGATGAATTGCGCGCCTGCATGACGCCTGGGCATGTCCTAGATCAACTCGCAGACAGGGTGATCGACGGCGCCGGCGCGGCGTTCGCCCGCAACCTGAGAGACCAGGCCGTTCGCAATCCGATGCCGCTTGTCCTCATGGGAGCAAGCCTGGCATGGCTGATGCTGGGCGGCAGGTCGACCGATGGGCTCATGCGCCGCACGGAGGAGCGCCTTCGCGATGCCGTCAGCGATACTGCGGACAGCGTGCGTGATGCGGCCGGTAGGGCCGGCAAGTCGGCGGCTGAAAAAGGCACCGAATGGAGCGATAAGGCCTCTGCGGTCGGCAGCGACACTGCCGAGGGCCTGAGGTCGACTGCCGAGGACGCCAGGCGGGCGGCTTCACAGACAGGAGACCGGCTGCGCGATATGGCGGGCTCGATGACGGACGCCGCTCAACAGACCGCTTCCGAGACAGCCGAAGCAGTGCGGGACACGGCCGGGTCGGCGAAGGATTCCGTCCAACGTAGCGCTGCAGCCGGGTACGATGCAGTCGCGGACACAGCCCGGCGGACGGCATCTTCCATCACGGAATCAACCAAGGCCGCAGGGCAACGAACCCTGCAGACCGGCAGCACCTTCCTCGATTTCTGCCGTGAACAGCCGATGCTGCTGACCGGCCTGGGGATCGCCGTCGGAGCGCTGGTGGGCGCCTTGCTGCCGGCGACTGAAGCTGAAAATCGTCTCATGGGCGAGACCAGCGACCGCCTAAAGGACCGCGCCCAGGATCTGGCATCGGAGCAGGTCGAAGGCGCCAAGGAGATCGGCGAGCGCGCGCTCGATGCGGCGGCCGACGAGGCTTCTAAACAGGCAGAAGGCGCGGCCCAGGAAGCTAAGGCCGACGAGGCCACTCTGGTGCCGGGCTCAGAGACGTCCGAGCGTGAGACGCGAGGGCAGCCCTGGTCACCCGAAAATGCGCCACTCTGAGCGCAGCAGTCGCGGCAGGCCGCCTTTGTGGGCCGCCGATGGCTGAAATCTTATTGGTCCGCATCGCCAACGCGCGTGCACTGACGAGTTTGACCGACGTCTTGTGCGCCAAGCTGCCACCCATGCGCTAACGCTCGCGGGATCGCGGGGCGCTGCAGCGAGCGGTGTAATCACGCGCATGAAGGACTATCCGGCCAAAATCACGCTCGGCAAATGCGAGAAACAGGCGCAACTCGCATCATTGTTCTCTGCAAAGATTATCGGGGCTCCCACAATGTCCGGCTAGACGCAGCGATAGCACGACGGGATGCATCGTCCGATCTCGAGCCGCGGTTTAATTGCACGGCCTTGAAAGGCAGGGCTCGATCATTCGATCGGTTGACGTGCCACCCGAAATGGGCCCCAATGAGCCGGTAGACTGGGTTGGTGCACGTCGCCCGGCAATTACGCCGTAGTCAGTGCCCAAAGAACAACCACAGCAGGATGATCACAGGAATTGGCACGCCCAAAAGCCAAAGCAAAACGCCTCGTCCCATCTCGCTTCCCTCCCTTATTTAGTCACGCCAATGGCAACTCCGGAAGACGCGGCCATGTTCCTAGCCCACCGATCGCGACGTCCTTGCCGCCGCGCGACGCTATTGGACGGATAGCGGTAGTCATCCCAGGCCATGTTCTGGGGTGATTTGATGGGCTTCCTTACCGAGGGGGACTCGAAACCCCTGCGCATTCATCAGAGCCCTTCCGTATCGTCGGTCCCGGACAGGAACACTTTCAGGTACTGACGGCTTTCGATGCCGGCCACCACGCGCCTTTTTCCCGGGCCGCGTCCGATCGGTTCAACGTGGAAATCGCGACGAATTCCTCGCCAATGCCCCAGCGCGGGCGCAACTCGCACGGTTCAATACGATAAGGCAACTTTCGAGGACGAGAGCGAGAAGCTCGCAACGGCGTCAATGAAGCTCACGGAGGCAGCACTGCTGTCGGTGCCTTCCTCTTCTTCTCCCTGTTGTGCTCAAGCGGCCGGCTTACCGTTCGGTCAAGTCGATAGGGCGGGTGAGCAGGCAGCCTCTGCCGCTACGCCGCCCGGGACAAAGTTCGCCGTTTCCGCTTCAGATGACGGGTTATCTCGGCCAGCGTCATGGCGTTCAGGACCCGGTCCGCCGGTACGCCGCCTTTGCGAGCCATCTCGACGCCCCAGTGCATGTGGTCGAGCTCGCGGATCGAGTGCGCGTCCGGATTGATGCTCATCATGCAGCCGAACTCCAGCGCCGCCTGGTGCCATCGCCAGTCCAGGTCGAGACGCCACGGATGGGCGTTGATCTCGACGGCGACATCGTGTTTGGCGCAGGCGCGCAGCACCTTTTCGACGTCGATTTCGTAACCTGGCCGGCGCTGAAGCTGGCGGCCGGTCATATGCCCGATGATGGTGGTGTAGGGATTGCCGATGGCGCGCAGCAGGCGTTCCGTCTGTGCCTTTCTGTCCAGCTTGAAGCGGCCATGGATGCTGGCGACGATGAAATCGAAGCTGTCGAGCACATCGTCCGGATAGTCCAGCGACCCGTCGGCCAGGATGTCGGATTCGATGCCCTTCAGGATCCGCAAATCCTTGCCGAACTTGCTGTTAAGCCGGTCAGCCTCCCGATGCTGCTTCTTGATCTGCTCCACTGAGAGGCCGCCGGCGTAGTGCGCCGACTTCGAGTGGTCAGCGACGCCGAAATATTCGAAACCTCGCTTCAGCGTGGCTTTCGCCATCGTCTCGAGGGTCTCGGTTCCGTCGGAGGCCTCCGTGTGGCAATGCAGGATCCCTCGCAAGTCCTGATCGGTTACCAGCTTCGGCAGTTCTCCGTTCAAAGCACGCTCGATTTCGCCGCGTCCCTCGCGCAGTTCGGGCTCGATGAAGGGCAGCCCCAGCGCCCGATAGATTGCTTCCTCGCTCTCAGCGACCACGCTGCGTTGCTTGTGCAGCCCGTTCCGTTCAAGGCGCATTCCTTTCTCTTCCGCAAGCTGGCGAAGCTGCTCCAAATGGGCGGGCGAGCCTGTGGCGTGCAGCAGGACAGCCCCAAAGTGCCTGCGGTCGGCGAGGCGAACCTGCAGCCCCGTGGTGTCGACGAATTCCGGCTCCATGCCGCTGCTCGGTGCCTCCGCAACAATGGCCAGATCTCCGATTAGCTCGCAGCCGCGCCGAAAGTCGCCCGCAATGGTCAACCTCTTAAGTTCGGGGCGGGCTTTGCGGAGGGAATCCTGCGCATGTTCGAGTAGGAGGGCCGCGCGATGCAGGTGCAGCCGACCGTGGCCGCTCTTGGCGATCGACAGGTTCTGCAAGATCTTGGTCTGCAATGCCGCACCGAGCCCTTTGGCTCGCTTGATCCGGTCCTCCTTTGCGGCCTGCTCCAGCTCGGCAAGCGAGGTGATGCCCACGTCCCTGTAGAGCCGCAGCACCTTTTCGGGTCGAAGGCCGGGCACGCTTAAAAGTTCCAGGACACCGGCGGGGATGTCCTGCCGGAGCTTCTCCAGGCTCGGGTGCGTGCCGGTGCGGTGTAGCTTGGTTACGATGTCGGCGATGGCTTGGCCGACCCCAGGGATCTCGGTCAGCCTGTCCTCCTCGATGAGACGATCGATAGGGACGGCGAGCGCAGCCAGGCTGTCGGCTGCCCGGGAATAGGCTTTCGCGCGGTAGGGGTTATCGCCGCGCAGCGCGCTCCGCTGCGCGTACTCGCGCAGCAGCCTTGCGATCTCTTTCGTACCGGCCTTGGGCACCGTGCCTCCGAACAGCGTAGCGCGATTTCAACGGCTCGCTGGGAAGCAGGGTTCCGGAATATGAGCGGGAACGGCTGCATCGCCGCTGTTGAGCCATGGGCATAGGTCCAAGAGTTCTCGCCATGCTCCGAAGCGAATGATCTGCTGGTGAACTGTCCGAAGTGCGGTGCGACCGTCGGCCCCCATAAGGACATGCTCGCACGGCCCGAGATCATTTTAGATGTTGCAAGTGCGGCAGCGAGGTGACCGGGCGGTTCCCCCGTTCCGAGCCTGCCGTCTCGCGCCGGTCAGTCTGGACCTTGCCTGAGCATCACCGGTGGGAAGTGGAGGACGAGCCATGAAACCGATCCTGGCCGCAGTAGCTTTGTCCGGCCGCGCCTCGTTTTCGCCGGGGCGATGGCTTTCGACAAAGATGTGCCGCCCTTGAACACCAGATGCTCGCCGAGATCCGAAGGAGCTCGACCTTGATGTCTCCGGACAGCAGCAGCGCGACGATTGCTGGCCACGGCACCGGCGAAGGGGAGGGGCCGCGGGACTTCGGCTTGACACTGCACAGCAATCTGTCGGCGGCGAAAGGATGGAGATCGGACATCATTCGGCCCGGTGCGCCTAGCCGAGACCCACGAAGCGGGAAGGTGTCCTGCCAAGGCACGGATTTGCGTGAGCAAAGCGGGTCGCGCTCCGTGTCGGAATTCAAGGGACGGCCTATCGGAGTCTCTTGCTGAGGGGCCGCAGCGTGCCGCTGCGGGCTTACGAACGCGCGCGCCAATCACGTTCGATGCGGCGGTGACAGAACAGTATGCGCAGGCATTCGCCAAAGGCGAGGTCGACGACCCCGCCGCAATGCCTGCGTTCGCAGCGCTCGTTGGCGCGCGCGGAGGACCGCCTCGCCAGCTTCCACTTCGAGCGCCGTCGGGGCTCGGGCGCTGAGTGGCTCGCAATTTCAACCTGCCGCAGGGCTACTTCATCGAGCCGCAGGCGCAGCTCGTGTACCAGAACATTGACCTCTCCGGCGCGCAGGATGCCGCCGCCCAGATCCGCTTTGCCGATGTCGATTCGCTGGCGGCACGGGTGGGCGCGCGGTTCGGCCGGACATGGTCGCTGGACGACGAATGGGTCGGCGGTTTTGCCCGCACCATCACCGCATCGCTGCGGCCGAACGTCTGGCACGAGTTCCGCGGCAACCCGATGACCCAGTTCTCCTCCGACACCGGCTTCATCCCGTTCCGCTCTAGCCTCGGCGGCAGCTGGGGCGAGCTCAACGCCGGTATCAACGGCCAGATCAACAGCTTCACCACGCTGTTCGCCAACGCCTCCTACCAGCAGCGCTTCGAAGGCAACACCTACGCCTACGACGGAAAGCTCGGTATTCGCGTAAATTGGTAAATCCCGGGTCTGTGTCGGATCATCTCTGTGACGCCAAAGGAAGTTGTGTCGACAGGCACGCGAGCGTCTGGGTCATATCGAACGTGGGGATGGCAGAAGGACCAGTTGCGTCTGGACCATAAGACGAGCCAAAGGGTTCGCTTACGCTAGCGCGTCGCTTCGCGGCAGACCGAACTATGGCGCGTTCAACTCAGCGAAGGCTGGGCGCCGAACGCGCCAACACTCCGGCGGCTGACAGCTTGCGCGCTCTGTCCGAGCGCAAGCGAGAAGCAGCCCCGCCGCGATCCAGCGCCGCCGATTTCCACACCAGATTGTCAGCTTCAGACCCAATGTCGGGAAGCTGACCTGGCGATGCGGTACGACGCGTCAGAAATTGCTGTTTTCCAGACGGCATGCTGCTTGCACAGTCGAGGTGCGGGCGGCGCGACATAGTGCGTGCACGCTCGCAACACGAATTTCACAACTGTCGCCCAGTCGCAAGAACCTGCAAGCTCGCCCTGTGTGTGCCCGTCCGAGGATAAGACAATGAAAAAATCCGTTCTGCGCGCCTGGTTGCTCTCGATCATATGTCTGACAGTCGTGCAGCTCCACGGGCAGTCTGCTGCGACGCCGGCGGACGATCCGTTTCTCTGGCTCGATGAGTCCGAGGGGCCGCGCGCATTGGCCTGGGCGCAGGCCGAGAACGAAAAGACGCTCGGCTCGCCGCACTCGGATCCTCGCTATGATCGCTTTTACCGGGACGCGCTAACCATCCTCCAGGCAAAACACCGGATTCCGTACGTTTCGCTTGGACGACAAGATCTCGAAAATTTCTGGCAGGACGAGAGCCATGTGCGCGGCATCTGGCGGCGCGCCAGCCTTGAGAGTTATCGCGGGGAGGATCCCCGGTGGGAGACCATCCTGGACATTGATGCCCTCGCTGCCGCCGAGAAAAAGAATTGGGTCTACGAGGGGCGCAGCTGCTTCGGGCGCCGCTGCCTCATCCAACTTTCCGATGGCGGCAAGGGCGCCGTGTCCATACGCAAATTCGATCGTGACGCCAAAAGCTTTGTTACAGGTGGATTCGAGCTGCCAGAGGGCAAGCAGCATGTCAGCTGGCTCGATCGTGACACTGTCCTTGTTGCTAGTGATCGGGGCGAGGGGATCACGACCGAGGCCGGCTACGCTTTCGAGTTGAAGGAGCTCAAGCGCGCTCAGCCGCTCGATCAGGCGCGCGAAGTCTTTCGTGGCCAGCGCACCGATTTCGGAATCGTGCCAATGGTGCTTGGTGAAGGTCGGATCCATGTGACCGGCGGCGTCGCCCGTCGGATCAACGGCTTCGAGCGCCAGTATGTGCTGTTCGGTGCGGCGGGGCCGGTCGAGCTCGATCTGCCGAACAAGGCGGCGATCGTCGGCATCGCGAGTGGCCGCCTGCTTGTGAAACTGGACGAAGACTGGATGCGGACCGGCGAGACCAGCTTCAAGACCGGCCCAGTGATCTCGTATGACTGGGCCGAATGGAAGCAGGATCCGCTGCGGGCTAAACCATCTGTCGTTTTCCAGCCCAATTGCCGGCAGGCGCTCCGCGGATGTTCCCCCCGACCCGCTAGGAGCCGCACCTCAAGCCGGCCGTCGAGTGATGCGACGGCGCACACCCATGAACACAGTCATCGGTACGTTGGTTTTTGCGTCGGTCAATCAGGGCGATGCGTCGATCAGACCGCTGTCCTCCACTGTGCTTGATGTGCCGCCAACAGGCGGACACCGAAAGATCGCTCGATCCGGCAAACGCACTGACGGGAGTTGCTGCACCGAGCTGCAACTTGTCCGAATTGTTTGCACAACGCCATGCCCTTTCAGCCGGCTTCGCAGCTCGGGTGAGAAGAGTTTTTGCCATCGTCAGAGATAAGGCCTTTGATTTTGCATTTCCATTGAGATTGCGAGAAACAACGCCGACTATTTGCCGCCGAAGGCGCGGCACGCCTGTGTCGCCTTCACATCAAGTGGAGATCGTAAAGTGCAGCAAACCATTGGGCTGATCGGAGGGATGAGCTGGGAAAGCACGGCCATCTATTACAAGGAAATCAACGAAATCGTCCGTCAGCGCCGCGGCGGTCTCGCCTCGGCAGACATCTTGCTTCGCTCTGTTGACTTTGGCGATATCGTCGCTCTTCAGGAGGCGGGAGAATGGAGGCAAGCCGCTGCTTATCTGGCGAGGATCGCCCGACAGTTGGTCGATGCAGGCGCCGGCTGCATCCTGATCTGCACCAATACGATGCATGTGATTGCCGACATCGTTGCTGCCGAGCTGAGTGTGCCGCTCATCCACATCGTCGATGTGACCGCTGCGGCCCTGCTCGCCGCTTTCGTCAAGCGACCACTCTTGCTTGGGACGCGCTATACGATGGAGCAGCCGTTCTATTGTGATCGCCTGCGGCAGCGGTTCGACCTTTCGCCGGTCATACCGGCGGAGCACGAGCGCAGCCGGATCCACGCTGTCATTTTCAATGAGCTGTGCCGCGGCACGGTTTCTGATCACTCGCGCCAGGAAGTTATCGACATCATTGCGCGAGGTCGCGACCGAGGCGCCGACGCGCTCATCCTTGGCTGCACGGAGATTGGTCTTCTCATCGGCCCCGAACATACACAATTGCCGGTATTCGATTCAGCGAGGCTGCATGCCAGGGCGGCAGCTGATTTCGCCGAGGGCAGCGGTCGGCTCATGCCGCCTCCTTAAGTGCGCAGCGAACATAGCTGAGCGAAAGCACAATCACTCAGTAAGAGATCCCGTCGAAGAGGAGCGAAACGTGTGTGTCCTTAATTCCGCCAGCCGCAATGCTCTGGATTGCGTCAATCATGAAGAAGCTCGCATCAAAAAAGGATAAGCGCTCTTCGTCGAAGACAAGTCGCTGCTGATGATCGCGCTGTCGCTCGACGCGACGATGGTACAGTTCCACGTCGCGCGCACCGCTCGAACGCGCCAAGTAGAAAGCGTGAAGTCTTAGCCACCGGCAATGGTTGGATCTTCAACGATAAAGGTCAGCCGACACTGTCCGACCGGTTCTCCCTCGCAGACTTGCTCGCATCCGGCCATATCTTGTCAGTTTGTCAGATTGGCTTCATTGCCTTGCCAAATCCTTTCCGCTCGCTAGCCAGCTGAAACAGCCACTATCTCTTATCTGTGTGCGACCATGGCATGAGGTTCGCTCCAGTTCGCTGAGAGGCTGCGGTGCTGTATTCGTGCCGCGAGGCACAGTGAAGGAAGGAAACAACTTGCCAAATCTGCGATCGGAAACGCTTTGTCTGGCCGGCAACATCACCAGCAGCATTCTCGACCATACCAAGGCAGGCGGCGGCACCGCGAAGAAGAGGGAACATCAAGGTGGTACATGCACGCCGTCGACGCGGCTGCGGAATACCCTTACGCCGATATCTTTGTCTAGACGCCGGCGAGGGCTCGGGAGGCCTTTTGGGTGCAGCCGATGCTTCGGCAGTGCGCGGGAGCCGCGCTTGCCGGTCAGTACAACGACCTCCAGCTGCCGCAACAATGAATTTACCGTATCCGGCAATCGAACGCTATGATTGTGCGTAGCCTGCACGATGTTGAAGCGACCGATCACTTCGTCGATTGGGGCAATGGTACGAGCCACCGCCTTCTGACGGAGAAGGACGGCATGGGTTTTAGCGTCTGCCACACTGTGGTCCGCGCTAACACCGTTTCGCTTCTGCAATACCGCAATCATCTCGAAGCCTGCTACTGCATCGCCGGAGAGGGCGAGGTCGAGGACATGGACGGCAATGTCTTCTCCATTCGTTCGGGCGATCTGTATGTGCTTGACAAGCATGACAAGCATCTTCTGCGCGGGGGGCGGGACAAGGACCTGATCCTCGTCAGCATCTTCAACCCGCCCCTTAACGGAGCCGAGCGCCACAAGCTCAACGACCCGGCAGGCTCGACATATTGAGCAAGGCGAAGATCGACTGCATGACGCAGCATCTGCAAACTTTGTTACATGACGGCAAGGCCGATGCGGGACAGCCGGTCGGCCGCATTGACAATCTGTCGACCGACCAACGCACGTATCTACTGGAGGAGTTGAATCGGACGGAGGCGCCGTATCCGTCGGAGCTGCGCATCCATGAGCTGTTCGAGGCGCAGGTGCAAAAGGCACCGGAGGCGGTGGCGGTGGTCCATGAGAAGGAGAGATTGAGCTATGACGAACTCAATGCGCGGGCCAACCGGCTGGCGCATCATCTGATCGAGCTCGGGGTCAAGCCAGACCAGCCGGTGGCGATCTGCCTGGAACGCAGCGTGGCGATGGTGGTTGGTGTCTTGGCGATCCTGAAGGCGGGCGGTGCCTATCTGCCGCTGGATCCAGCTTATCCACCGGCGCGACTGCGGCAGATTGTCGGCGATGCAGCACCGCAACTGCTGCTTTGCGATGCCGCCGGTCGAACCGCATTGGGCGGCGAGGCACTCGCCGATGTCAGCGTGGTCGATCTGGAAACTGGCACCCGGGCCTGGTGCGAGCGGCCGCCCTCGGACCCTGACCCGCGCACGCTTGGGCTCACATCCCGCCATCTTGCCTATGTGATCTACACCTCAGGATCCACGGGAATCCCCAAGGGCGTCGAAATGTCCCACGGATCGCTTGTGAATTCGCTGGCGGGGTTTGGCACGTCAAAACTGCGTACACTTCAGTTCGCGACGTTGAACTTCGATGTGTCCTGCCAGGAACTATTCATTTGTTGGAAGGACGGCGGAGTACTTGTACTCCTGCGGGAAGAGACCCGGAGGCGCTTTTCCGACTTGCTGGAGTTTGTAGAGCGGGAGGCGATCGAGCGGCTTTTCCTCCCATTCGTGGCATTGAATCATCTTGCAGAAGTCTGAAGCACGCAGCGCGTGCAGCTACCCTCTTTAAGAGAGCTTTATACAGCCGGCGAACGATTAGGCCACTGCACTGCTTAAGGTTTTCTTCGAGGCACACCCGAACGCGAGATTGATCAATCAATTTGGGTCCACGGAAATCAGCGTCATTTCCGAGCACCACCTTGCAGCTGATCCGTCATGTTGGCCCGAGATGCCTCACATTGGGCGCCCAATCGCCAACACGCGGGTGTACTTGCTGGATGGCCATGGCGCGCTTGTGCCGTTTGGTGCGGTAGGCGAGCTTTACATTGGCGGGGCGGGGGTTGCGCGGGGCTATTTGAACGCCCTGAACTGACAGCCGAGCGGTTCATCGCCAGTCCCTTTGTCGAGGGTGATCGGCTGTACCGGACCGGCGACCTCGGGCATTATCTGCCGGACGGCAATCTTGAGTTTTTGGGCCGCAACGACGACCAGGTGAAGATCCGCGGCTACCGCATCGAGCCGGGCGAGATCGTAGCAAAGCTTTGCGAGCACGCCTTCGTGCGCGAGGCGGTGGTGGTGGCGCGCCAGAGCCGCGCCGGCGACAAGCATCTGATCGCCTATGTGGTCGGCGCGCCGGAGGCCGGTGAGGGCGATGGAGGCGGGCTTGCGGGCGCCTTGCGCGCGCACTTGAGTAGCCGGCTGCCGGACTACATGGTGCCGGCTGTCGTTCGTGCCGATCGCGGCGCTGCCGCTGACGCCGAACGGCAAGCTCGACCGCAACGCGCTGCCGGCGCCGGCCGATGAAGCCTATGCGCTGGCGGCCTATGAGCCGCCGCAGGGCGCGGTCGAGACGGCGCTGGCGCGGATCTGGGCCGAGCTTCTCGGTGTCGAGCGCATCGGGCGCCACGACCACTTCTTCGAACTTGGCGGCCACTCGCTGCTGGCCGTGCAGATGCTCAGTCGAGCATTAGAATTTGGGCTGAGCTTTAGCGCCGCCGACCTCTTCCAAACCCCTGTTCTCAAGGAATTTGCATCAAAGATTCATGTGGAGCCACGGCCCAGTAGCCCGGAGTAATTGACCTGCCCCTGAATATTACCTCCAGATGGAGTTAGAGTCCGGCCTGAGCAAGGACGGACAGATGAAGCGAGCAAGGTTCACGAAAGAGCAGATTATCTCAGTGTTGAAGGAGCGTGAGGCTGGAGCGACGACAACAGACCTGGCTCACAAACACGGGGATCTCCGAGGCGACGATCTACAATTGGAAGGCCAAGTTCGGCGGCATGGAAGTGTCCGAAGCCAAGCGGCTCAAGTCGCTCGAGGAAGAGAACGCGAAGCTGAAAGAAGGTACTGGTCGAGCAGATGCTCGACGCGGCAGCACTGCGCGAGTTTTTGTCAAAAACGGTAGGGCCGGCTACCAAGCGCGCCGCTGTGGCGCACCTGAAGGCCGTGATGGGCCTGTCGGAGCGACGGGCCTGCACGATCGTCGACGCGGATCGGAGGATGGTCCGTTACCGATCTTGCCGCCCTCCGGATACGGATCTTCGTGCCCGGCTGCGCGACCTTGCTCACGAGCGCCGACGGTTCGGCTACCGTCGACTGTTCGTCCTGCTGCGGCGGGAGGGCGAGCCATCAGGGATCAACCGCATTTACCGGATCTATCGGGAAGAAGGGCTGACGGTCCGCAAGCGGCGGGCTCGCCGCAAGGCCATGGGGTGCCGGGCACCGATCCTGGTGGAAGCAAAGCCGAATGCGCGCTGGTCGCTGGACTTCGTCCACGACCAGTTCGCCAATGGACGACGCTTCCGCATCCTCAACATCGTCGACGATGTCACCAAGGAATGTCTGGGCGCCATTCCTGACACATCGATCTCGGGCCGGCGTGTGGCGCGGGAACTGACGACGATTGTCGCTCGCCGCGGCAAACCCAGCCTGATCGTCTCCGACAACGGCACCGAGCTCACCTGCAACGCCATGCTCGCCTGGTGCAAGGAAACCGGCATCGACTGGCACTTCATCGCACCGGGCAAACCGATGCAGAACGGCTTCGTCGAGAGCTTTAACGGCCGGATGCGCGACGAGCTCCTCAATGAGACGCTGTTCTTCGATCTCAACGACACCAGGACCGAACTCGCGGCATGGGTCGCCGACTACAATGGCGAGCGACCTCATTCCTCGCTGCAATACCTCACGCCCGCGGCCTACGCCGCCACTCTCACCGCAACGGACGCTCGGCTGCGCAACCCCGACCAGCTCCGCCGATCGTCCGTTGCTCCACCCGCGCCACTTGGCGTACAAACCACCGAGACTCTAACTGCCGCTGGATGAAAGTTCAGTGGCAGGTCATAATTTCCGTTCGATCAACCGGATCGCAGCCACCGCTGTTCTTTGTCCCCAAAGGTTTTGGAGATTGTTCCTATGTCCTCGGTTTGGTGGCGGAAATGGATGTAGATTGCCCCGTCTACGCTCTGCCGTGGCCGCCCTTCAATGACGTTTATTCACGAACTCTTGAGGCGATGGCCGCAGAGGCGATCCTTGCGATTAAAGAGATCCAGCCACGGGGCCCATACCGCTTTGCTGGATACTCATCAGGTGCAATCCTGGCTTATGCAATTGTCGAGCGATTGCTGAGCATCGACGAAGTTGTATCATTTATGGCGTTCATCGATGTTAGTTCGCCTGCAGATTCTTCAAACGCTTCACAGATCAGTTTGGCTCGAGAATTTATTCTGGAGAGTTGCGGAATCTTGCGCGATGAATACGGCGAGGTTTTCGAAGGATACAAGGAGCAATGTTCCATTTCTGAGTGCTCGAAAAGGCGCAGCAAAAGGAGTGTTACCTCCAGATCACGATCTCCACAGCGATGTTTCGGTGTATCAAAGGGCCGCGAGATTTCACCGGGCGCTACAATCGTGCCGAGTTCCGTCGCTCCCGATTGAGATACATCAGTTTATGGCAGTGAGCTTCTTGTCAGCCCTGGGTTACCACCTGACGAACAACTGCATCGCAAGGCACTCGCCAAACAAGGGTTGGGACTTATCATGCGGTATCGATGCCGGGCAACCACGCGACAATGGTGAGCAATCCAGAAAACCGGCAAGTTCTGGCTCGGGCCATTTCAAGGGCGCTCAGCGGGACTGTTAAATAGACAAGAACTTTCTCTCGAAAAAATTCTGAGTTCAAAGATCGGTCTCGAGCCCCAAATAACCCACAAGTCGGCAAGCGGCTCGGTGGGCCAGACTTCGGTCTCTCTGCAAAAGCTCCCGAGACTCTAACTCCCTCCGGATCATATTCAGGCGCAGGTCAGAAACGGTCCATATGTGGGCGGCCGCCGCCCCTCTGATCGACACTAAGATGTTCGAAAAGCTAGCGGGACCAAACAGTGGAGATTTTTACGATTGATCAACAGAACATCATGGTCGGCATCCGTCCGATAGAACGCTGCGACGAATGTACGCTTCCGAAGTCATGTCTATGGGACGCGCCGTTCCCAAAGTCCGCCGCGAAAGCGCTGCCGCAAGAGTAGCTGCCCGAACACTTCTTGAGCGATTGGGATTCCCACCAATGGCGATCTTGAAGACGCGCTCGGGTGTTCCGATCTGGCCAACCGGCGTGGTCGGATCTTTGGCGCACCACGATACAGTAGCAGCCGCCGCTATTGTAGGGACGAAAAGCATTGCAGCTCTCGGCGTCGACATTGAGCCTAATGAACCTCTGCCGGAAAACCTGATCGAATTGATTGCCACTCCTCATGAGCAGCGAATGTACGATCTACACACGCTCAAGCGGCGGGATCTCTTCGTTTTGAAAGAGGCGGTATATAAGGTGTGTTTTCCAATGGATGGCCAGTTTCTTGAGTTCCAGGACGTGGAAATTGATATCTTTGCGCGATCAGGACACGTGTCCAAGACAAATCGCACGTTTTCGTTCGAGTTATTTATTTCTAAGAATCTAATCGGGGTGGCGTATTCGCGGCCGAATGAAGTGGACAGCCCTCCAAGATCCAAGATCAGCAGTCACCCCCTAAAGCAATCGATACCCTAGCTCGTTCGCGCGTTCGTTGATCGGTCAGAGGGAAAACCGTGCGGCTGATGTTGTGCAAGGTAACGCAGGCGACTAGCCCTGGCTCCACTGTGTAGCCCTTCGCTCCGGCTTATCTTGGAAGTGTTGCTGGCCGTTGGGCAAAGTGCATCGCGCCCACGATGTTCGCATAACAAAAGTCGCCCGTCAGCACTTGAACCGCTGCTTTCTTTCCTTTAACGGGCGTGTTTTGCTCGCTCGTGCACTGCCGGATGAGCCGGCGACCTGGCGAGAAGCGCCTTGAAGCTCAAATCCGGAGCGTCGCTTTGAATTTGGTCAGAACTCTGTTGCGACGCGCATATAGATTCGCGCAGCCTCATCAGTCAAGCCCAAGCTCTGATTAAGTCACGGCAACAAATTGCCCGTGCAAGCACTGTCTTCTCGATAAATTTGCGGTTCACAACTTGCGGAAGGCAACGACAATTGCCTCTTCCGCAATCGAACGGACGGTCTTGTAACCCATCGGTGCATCGTGCACGAAGCCGCCTTTACGCTGCTTGGTGAGGTCTTCTGAGTGGGACCGTGGGCGAGCTTTCGACCGCTGTATCGCCGCTCTTGGCGTGCGTTGCCGTGCGCTGTCATAGAGTTTGGCCCACAGGTCCTCTCGCATGACGGATTAGAACCGACTGAATCTCCACGATCTGGGATCAGGCGTCGTCCGCCCTGTTCTCCCTCTCTTCGAGGCATCTGAGAGCGCGTTGGTATTCGAACTCGCACCACGCAAGCTCGAATGGTTCCATCAGTATCTCCATCCACGTCTCGGCGAAGGCCGCCATTCCCATAAAAAATAGAATTCGCGACCTCCTGATTAGCTATCAGTTGACGACGCCCGCGAAGACGAATGAGATCTCGCTGTGGCCAGTCGCACATGCAGCTAAGAGGATCGTGATCAGCGGCTCAATTGGACGTTGGTAAAGATTGGGCACCTCAAGGGGGGTGCGAAACGATACGAAAGTTTATGGCGATCGTTCGCCTGGCTCGCACATCAGGGGCGAGGACACACCCGGGTATGATACCCTCCCGCCGCCATCCCTCGCTGGCGTAAAGACGCTCGGCAGCAGAACCTGTGGTAGTGCTGAGCGTCAACAACGTCTTCCCTCCTTTCGTGCTAACTCGCTGACAGCCGAGAGCAGCCGGCGACCGATGCTGCGACGGCGTGCACTTCCTTCAACCAGGATTTTGACGACTCGAGCGCGATGCAATTGACGCGGCAGGTACCATGTGGGTTGTGCCAACAATCCGACCTGCACCATCTTCCGCAGCTACGCATCCATTGCAAACGACCGCGTCCGCGATGCTACGCCAATACGCCAGCGCACGTCGTCGAGTTAGCGGTGGCAGAAAGCTGAGCGACTGGCCGTGACGACGCAGTCAATGAGGATGTCGGCGAGACGCTCCAAACGCTTATCCACTTCGTCGGCGCCGATGCGCCGTACCTGAATATCGCCCGTCATCTGATTTCGGACAGAGCGAGCCGATCGTCCCAGCTAGGTCGGACGGTAGGTTCCAACGCCACCGCAACAGCGAGTTTCCATCAGAGCGACATGCTCTTAAGTGCAATAGGTGGTCACGTGCCGTGTCGCCCAACCCGACCGTAGCCGTGCAAATGACTACAGAAGACTACTCGGTCAAGGCCGCAATGCTCAGCTGCCCGCTCGAAGAAGCGCCTGGACCGGAAGGCGCGCTCCGCATCACGAACCAAATTTAGCGCAGAGCTCCGCAGCACGAAACAAATTTAACGCGGAGATGAGATTTTTGTCGCGCGGGAACAGCCTCCGAGCGGACCTGATCCGCGAGTCGTGGTCCAGTCCAGATATCGTCTGGCCCTCTAGAATAAGCGCCTCGGAGAATCTGCGAAGGGCAGGGCGATGCTGGTCAAGGGCGGTCTCGCTGCGCCTATTGGCACGAGTCACCATTTCAATGAAACTTTCGTCGTCCTCTGAGGGGGCCTTGGGCGGAATCGCGCTGCGAGCAGCCGGCTCGCAGCAAACGCGAAGATTGCTCAACGGCGCCTTCATCGTTCGGTTATTAGAATTCGTTGACGTGAGCGATAGGATTGCTGATTGCGCGGATCAAACGCTTGACGTCGAAAGCGGAGAACATGCCCGCGATCGGCGACGTTCGGTAGATACTGCTTTTAATCATTCCGAGCCGCAGCATTATTAGTCGCGTCATCAATTCGGCGCCGGTCTTCAGACTGATGAGGACAAGTACCGGTGCTGGCTGGGAGCGCCGTCGCCAAGAACGGCTCAAACGCCTTTTGTCTCGCCGAACCCTCATGCTGCTGTTCCGAGGTGGCATGCTGCACCTGCGACCAAAATGTTACATTTGATGGGTCACAATTGTGCGGGTCCACGTTGCCTCACATCCAAGATCACCTAAGCAGACATCCTACCAGAGCAAGCTTTCGAAAAGCTGACGAAGCCGCAGCGTAGCTGCTGGCGCTCGGACGGAACGACATTGGCTCCGATCTATTCCGTCACGCCTACGTCATCGGCCTCCCGTCGGGGATGCTGTCGAGCCGAGCGCGCCAAAGTGACTTTGGATCATCGACATTTGGAGGTGAGCCGCACGAGGTCCTATCGGATGGTCAGCAGTCGCCAGCCTTCCGGCCCGGTAGCCTGTGGGGCGGGGCGCCTTAGCTTATCCTGTTCGCAGACCTACGGCGAGGCGCTGTGTGCCGCGAAGCCGATGCCAGACGATCGCGTAGTCGGACTCGATATCCGCAGAAAAATCTCTCTCCTTTATAAAGGCATCAGCAGATGAGTACGCCGCCGTCGAAGCAAGTTATTGGCATTGAGCTGATCGGCCGCACGGCTCGGCCGATCGCAAGGATGATGATACGATAAAGACGCTGCCGGATCGTCCTGACCGAGCTTACGGAGGAGCGCACGCTGGCGCTGCGCGACAAGCTGGCGACCACGCCTTCCATCGCCCTCCAATCGGCGCTGCACAAGTTCTGCCTCGACGTGTTCTCCTCGCATTCCTTCTACGGGACGGCGATGGAGGTCTTGTGCGGCGCCAGCTCACCGAGAGACCCAAGACTGTCTTGGCGACCACATCTGATACCGCTGGGCGTGTTATTCGCACCGACGAACATGGTCTGTTCGTCGAAATGCAGGCGAGCAATGACCTTGAAATCTGGCATCGCTTATCGCCGCACCTAATAATGATGCGCCGCGGCACTCCCGGACGTGATTTGAGGACTGGCGAAGTGAGACGCTAGGTGAGCACTACGGCGACATTACTCCCTCGCGCAAAGCGAGTTGGTAAAGATCGTGACAGCGAAGCCGTTTTACCGGCCTTAGCGGGTCGCTCGCCCGGCCCATGCGAGGTAATTGATTTCTCGCTGTCATTGCCGCGCAATCCTACCTGGGAAACAGTCCCGGCATCCAACGCGACGCGAGCCGCGCCGGGAAGGCGAGATGTAGCGGCGCCCGCGGACTTTCGGAGGTTAGAATTTCCGCTTCAAGGAGGGCCGATGTAACCCTGCGGGCGCTGCGCTCGCTTGTTTGCAGTAAAGCAGCGGCATCGCCGCGCGGAAGTTCACCACGGAAGAGGATCGCTTCCAAAATGGCTCCTGATTTTTGGGGCAGGCGGTCGGCCCGTGTTTCTTCTTCGGCCCAGATCAGGATGCGGTTGCGGAGATGATCGGATTGCACGAGCCCTTGCATGAAGGTGACCGGATCGATGCAGGTCTGCAGAAAGAAGATCGCGAATTCCGCCAATGCTTCTTCACTTAGCGTGCCGCGACCGTCCAGATCGTTGCGGCGCTGCATGTCACAGGCAGTAAGATGTTGCTTGTAGGTCGCCTCGTTGCGGGCAAGGCCGCGCGCGATGGACCAAAAGCCTCGGTGTCGAGCGTTTCCCGCTGCATGGCATAGGACATGAGCCGCGCAACGCGGCCATTTCCATCCAGGAACGGGTGAATCCAAAGCAGGCGGTGGTGGGCGCAGGCCGAGGCGACGATTGCGTCGACTCCTCGAAGCGGGTGAGGAAGCGCGGCAGGGCGCCCGGGCTGACCGGCACATGGCGGCCCACCGCAACGTCGCGGTCGCGCAGCTTGCCAGCGACGACCTCGACACGTTCCTTGGTGTCCGGATTCTCGACCCAAAGCAGGTCTGTCGGGAGCAACTCGCAGAAGCGGCGATGGACTTCGATGATGCCGTCCTGCATCGTCGCGCGACCATTGAGGCCTCCCTCATCGATCCACTCCTGGACGGCGATATGGGCGATGGCTTCCTCTTGCAGGTCGCGTTTCTTGGGGTCGGCGCTGTAGTCGTGCTTGAGTGCGCGTTCTATATCGATCGGGTGAGTGTCGTGCCCCTCGATCAGGTTGCTATAGTAGCAATTCATCGAACGTACGAGCCTAGCCAGGGAGATCAGAACACCCCTGGGCAGGCTGTGCCTGAAAGCGGCCGACTTTGCCGCCAGTTCGACCGAGAGGTCGGCGAGCTGGGTTCGGCGTCCCGAGCTTTCGGAGACAAGCATCGGTTCCATCAGGCCGGTGCTTTCACCTCTGTCTGGGACCGCTGATTTGGCCGGTTCTTTGTCCGGTTTGTGAGTGCTCATTTTTGTAGCAATACCAGCAATTTAATGTCAACTACAGCTCTATCCTTGCCCTATTCATGGCCGGATAGATGTCCGCTAGGAGAATTCGAGAATTCGCATTCTCCGCAAATAATGCGACGAATAGCATCGCAATCGGTAGCAATGGAGTCTTCCGCCAGCAGTTGCTCTCCAACGCTGCGGCTTCGGCGATTCAGCGCTCTGCTGCCGTCGCCTTCATGAAGATGCGGCATCGGCAATCGGCAGGAGGCGCTCGGCGCGTCACCATTGCACGTGGCATAAATTCGGTAGTCGTCCGTCAAGCGGGGTCGAGGGCGACTGGGGTTGCGAAGGCGGGCCAAAGAGCGATCAGGATGAAGCGCAAGAGCTTCCTGAGCCAGGCGAGGATGCGGCGGAAGTTGTGGCCCATGGCTGAGAGGACGACGTTGGCGGCGTCTCCTGGGCGGCCCTTGAGGTAGCAGCGGCCGAGGTGACCTTCGGCCTTCAGGTGTCCGATGATGGGCTCGATGGCGGAGCGGCGGCGCAGCTCGCGCTTGATGACACCGAAGACGCCGCGCTTCTGGCCGGAGATGAAGACGCGACGGGGATCTTGCGCGTCGTGGCCGCGGTATCCCTTGTCGACATAGGCGCGCTCGATCGCACAGCCGGTGAGTGTCTCGGTGCGGTCGATGGCGTCCCGCAAGGTGTGACCGTCGTAGGGGTTATCGGGCAGCGCCTTGGCGTGCAGCACGAACAGGCCCCCAGGAGCACGGCGGTTGTTGGTGACGATGGAGGCCTTCACCCCGAACTCGTAAGGAGCGCTGGCCTTACCCTTGCCGATGCACTCCACCTCCGGAGCATGCAGGGGTGTCCGGGGAATGATTCACTGTGTCGCGGTGCATGCTCGGCAGGACCGAGGCAAATCGGTCTTTTCTGGTTGTCGAGACACAGAGGGCCGAGCATGCGATATCGCGGTAGCATTTTTGGAAGGCTGCTTGAACCGATCAATCGACGGCAGTTTCAGACGGTTGTGGATCGTCTGGACGGGGATGCCTACGACAAGTCGTTCAGGAGCTGGGATCTGGTGGCGCTGATCTATGCCCAGCTTAGCGGCAACAGCAGTCTGCGCGGGGTGGTGACTGGCTTCAACGCCAATTCGCAGCATCACTATCACTTGGGAACCGGCAAGCTGTCGCGCTCGACGTTGTCCGATGCCAATGCCCGCCGTCCGATCGGCATTTTCGCGCAAACCTTTGCGGCGCTGTCGGCGATGGCGCGTCGCCAGCTGCGGAGTGAAGGCATGGAGATGGTGCGTCTGATCGACGCCAGTCCGATCCCGCTCGGCAAGGTCTGCAGTTGGGCGACGTGGAACGGCCGCATCCGCGGCATGAAGCTGCATGTCGTCTACGACCCAAGGAGCGATGTCCCGACCTGCGTCGAGATGACGGCCGCGAACGTCAATGACATCGAGATCGGCCGACAGACCCCAATCCAGCCCGCCACCACCTATGTGTTTGACAAGGGCTATTGCCGTTTCGACTGGTGGCAGAAGATCAATGATAGCAAGGCTTTGTTCGTTACCCGGGCGAAGACGAGCATCCGTCTTCGCTCGCTCAGGCATCGCGCCATCCGCAAGCGTAACGGGGATGGCTTCGAAATCCTTGCCGATGACGAGGTGAAGCTCACCAGCAAGGGCGCAATCCTGCAATCGCAAAACAGTCCGCAACGACAAATGCGATTCTAGCTCAATTGCTTAGCCGATCTTCACGGACGACTCCATAGCGAGCCTCCACTGGACAAATGGTTCGCTACCCAGACGTCGAATTATGTTGCGTGAACAATGCCCACAGTGTTCACGCTCCCCGCAATTATCGCTCCTTGCACAACATAAATCTGGCCGCAACATAACGCGAATTGGACGAAGCCGCTCCGCGGCAGAACACTCGGCAAGAGTGGCCCATCGTCGGATGAAGGAATGCGGCTGAAGCAAGTGTAACTGCTTTGGCGTGCCATGGTGAGACGTAATTTGCAGCGTTCATAGGCTTGGCTTCGAGCAAGATGGCGTTGCTGCCCTCGGACAGTTTTCGTTTTTTTGCCAAGGAGCCTTCAATGACCCCGCTTCGGTTACGCATGATAAACGACATGCAGATCCGCAACTTGTCACCGTATACGCAGGATTCCTATCTGCTGCAGTTTTCGCAGTTCGCCCGCCATTTTGCGAAGTCGCCGGCTTTGCTTGGGCCGGAAGATGTCCGCGCCTACCAAGTCTATCTGACGAACGAGAAGAAGTTGGCGCCGAGTCGATCCACGTGACCGTCTCAGCGCTCCGTTTCTTGTACCGTATCACGCTCGGCTTCGAATGGGATTTCGACCTTATCATTCCGTGTCCAAAGGCGCCCAAGACGCTCGCCGTCATCCTCAGCCCCGAAGAGGTACTGCACTTCCTCGGCTGCGTGGAGAGCCTCAAGCATCAAGTGATCTTGACAACATGCTACGCCGCCGGTCTGCGCATTTCCGAAGCGGTACGCCTAAAGCCGGGGGCCATCGACCGACGGCGGATGGTGCTACGCGTCGATCAAGGCAAGGGGAAGAAGGACCGTTACGTCATGCTCTCGGCACGGTTGCTGGAGACACTGACCGACTATTGGCGCGCCGTCCGGCCGAGCACGTGGATGTTTCCCGGCGGTATCCCCAACGAGCCGATATCGACCAACGCGGTGCAGGACGCCTGCAGCAAGGCGCATCGGTTAGCGGGCCTTGCCAAGCCCGTGACACCGCATTCGCTGCGGCATGCCTTCGCCGTTCATCTACTCGAGGCCGGCACCGATCTTCGCACCATCCAGCTCTTGCTTGGCCATCGCAGCCCGTCCACAACCGCGCAATAGCTCCGGATAGCCACGAACAAAGTCTGCGCGGCGACCAGCCCGCTGGAGCTGCTGCCGCGCCCAATCCCTAAGGCACCACCACCGCCGCCGCCTGAACCCTGTTGTCGTTCTTCCGACGTCAAACCTCCGGCGCTTCGCATTTTCGGCTACTTCGCTTCCCAGATCTCGCTTCCACCCAGTACTTTCGTGATAATGTCCGCTTTGGACTTGTCTCCAGTCCAGATCACGACGTTCACAAACAACGGCGCAGTGATTCAACACCCATAGCTGCAGCAGCGTGCCCGCGGCTTCGTCCAACACGTTTTTAGATTACCGGTGCCCCTCGCGAGTGCCCATGTTGGGTGCTGCGCGCCGCCAATCTAAAAACGCTCTCTAATATGTAATCGTGAACATATTTCGCGGTTCTGCGATTTATTCCGGGAGTTCGAGCGGCGTCTGTCTCCGACGATGCGACAGGACCATCCGGCCGGTGACAAGGTCTTTGTTGTTACTCCGGCAAGGAAATCATGATCGTCGATCGCGAAACCGGGGTTGTGCGCGACGCGGAAATCTTCGTCGCCGTGCTTGGCGCCTCAAATTATACTTACGCCGAGGCGACCTGGACGCAGACACTTCCGGACTGGATCGAGGCCCATGTCCGCATGTTCCGGTTCTTTGGCGGGGTGCCACGCCTAATCGTTCCCGACAATTTGAAGTCCGGCGTGCACAGGGCTTCGTTCTACGATCCTGAAATCAATCGCAGCTACGGGATGATGGCGAAACCCCGGGATAAGGCAAAAGTGGAAGCCGGGGTGCGTTTTGCCCAGACCTACATCCTGGGGCGGCTTCGCCGACAGACCTTCTTCTCGCTGGCCGAGGCGAACGCGGCCATCGCCGCCGCGCTGGACAGTCTGTCAGCTTTTCGAAAGCTAAGTATCTTAGGTGCTAGAGCATGCCACCGTGACTGAGTCTACTCAGTTTCGTAAGGAGGGTAAGATGGATCCTTTTGAGAGAAGACAAATTCAGCCCGGCGGCGGAGGCTTCTTCCGTTCTACATCTTCCAGACAAGAGGCCGAGCAAAGCGGACCGGAGGCGCAGTGGGACGCATTCCTGACAGGCTACGCAGCAAACTCCGGGGGCTCAGCCCATGCAGAGGACGTTGACCACGAGGTGCTTGAGAATTGGGCTACCGAATCGGAGACGGGCCCGCTTGAGAATCGGGAAGAAGCTGTAAGACGACTGAACGCTCGGGGTGAGGCCGCCAGACTGAATCTCGGAGCGTTGAGGCTTACTAGCCTACCTCCACTTCCGAACGCCATCGTCGTCCTGGATGTAGGCTTCAATCGGCTTACAAGTCTGCCGGATAGCCTCCCTCCTTCGCTCCAGCGTCTTGACCTTAGGGGCAATGAGCTGACCAGCCTGCCCGCGCTTCCGACCGAGCTCAGAGGTCTTGACGCGAGCTCCAACCGGCTGAGGAACTTGCCTGAGGTCCTACCTGCTGCGCTGCAGTTTCTCGACCTCAACTACAATCAATTGGTAGACCTGCCCGAGGTCCTCCCTGCTTCGCTCCGGCTTCTCTACGCCCGCAACAATCAGTTGACGAATCTGCCGGAGGTTCTTCCTGCCAGGCTCCGGTATCTCGACGTCGGCGAAAACGAACTAACGCGTTTGCCGGAGGCCCTCCCTGCTTCACTGGAGCTTCTCGACGCCAGCCAAAACCAGTTGACGAGCCTGCCCGAGGACCTGCTGACGCGGCTAGGCGCCAGTAGCAGGATATATGCGACTCAAAATCCGCTGCCCGAACAGGTGCTGACGAACCTGGATACAGTCCTAAGCGCCGAAGGCTATGTCGGTCCGACCGTCTACCTTCCACGCAATGACGTTAGTGAATGGTCCGGGACAGACGATGAAGAGGCCGATGCTCTCATTGAAACGGTCGCAGACTGGCTCCGGGGCAATCCACAGGACGGCGATCAAGAGGTCCTGGCGGTTTGGCAGAGCGTTGCTGAAGAGCCGGGCGCCCGGGAATACGCGCTCTTCCTTGGCAAACTGTTCGACTCCGTGAACGCTGAGAATGAAGAATTCCGGCAGTCGGTGGCCAATGATCTGCGGGGGGCAGCGAAAAACCCGCAATTGGTTACGCGCTACTTCCAACTGGCCCTGGACGCCAACCAGAGCTGCGAGGATCGCAGAACTTTGACCTGGAACGGCATGCAGACCGCACGCCTCATCGCAGACGTCGAGAACGGCGCCTATAACGACAAGGCTCGACTTCCCGATCTCGTCGATCTGGGCCGGGTCATGTTCCGCCTGGACGCGCTGGAGAGAATTGCGCGCGAGAAGGTTCAGTCGCTAGGCTCGGGCAACAACGTCGAAGGCATCGACGCCATTGAGGTCTTTCTTGCTTATCAAAACAAGCTACGCGAACGGCTGGGACTGCAGCACGTCGCGCCGGACATG
Organism: Bradyrhizobium sp. USDA 4510; assembly: GCF_054059095.1. NCBI lineage: Bacteria > Pseudomonadati > Pseudomonadota > Alphaproteobacteria > Hyphomicrobiales > Nitrobacteraceae > Bradyrhizobium > Bradyrhizobium sp. USDA 4510. The sequence goes on from NZ_JBSSBT010000001.1 coordinate 1,087,160, forward strand.
CGCTTCTTTGAAGTCTCCGGCGTCACCGACGCTGACGTTGATTTCGCAGAGACATCCGTCCGGAACAGGGAGGCGGCGGAATTCGCCGATTATTTGGCGGTGGACTGGCAACCTTGGGACGACGTGGTGCGTCGCATCGCACCCGAAGACCACGCCATGGCGCAGGACCAGCTCATTGCTGCAATGGGGAACGAGTTCGACAGCCGACTTGAGCAACAGCTGGCCGACAGAGGCCTGACAGAGGCTGAAGCTGGCCTCGTCGAGGATGCCAAGCGGGAATTGGGTGCCGCAGTTCGTAAACAAATCGCCCGTGAGATCAAGGGCGCTCTAAGAGACAAGGTGCTCAATGATCGCGGCCTCACCCTCTGATGCCACCTTTGCTGCAGTAGGCGTACTGCAGTTTGCCTCTGCGTGCGGCCGGCGCCGAGAGAATTTGCGTGCGCAGCAAGTGCAACGGATCACCAATCTAGAAGCCGGCGCTGCTCGGCTCATGCGGGAGCTCCCTAAGGCGACGATGGAAGTCGACCAACTGGACCAGCATCCGAAGCGCGAAAGGCGGCGAGATCACTGTCGAAGTTCGCGGAAAGAGCCATTTGACTTGCGTCATCCTGCAGCACGCTGTGCCCGAGCGATTCAGCCGGAGTGAGTTTCTGGCTGACGGACCGCAGCGCTTGTCTTGCCTTGGCGCGGCCCCGGCAAGCGCCGCGGACCCCCGCACCTGCTCCACCGTTTGCAAGCACTAGCTGCAAACCGGACGCATGCTTGAGTTCCACCATCTGCTTGCCGATGTAAGGCTCACGCGAAAGACCGTACCTTAGATAAACCTCCCGAACAACGACCTGCGTCGTCCAACCGAGACGGTTGGCTGCCGCAACTCCGCTGGACACGATGGTTTCGCCGCTCCGAACCTGCTCAACCGCAGCTCTAACTCTCACGTCGCGCGCAGGAGTTTTCTTCGCTCGGTAAGACGCTACAGCTCGACGGCAGCCCGCTTTCCAAGATGCAAAAGACCCCCTCAGCAATCGCACGCCTTCCCGCAATTTCTTGGTGATTTCCAGGATTCGGGTGCTCAGAAGGACCATGGCACATACTCCATTCTCAAACACAGAACAACTTCTGACACCTAGCGCCAAGCATTCAGCTGCGATCTCCAAAGGCATCACGTGCTCGGCTGCCAGTGCCTTCTTCAGGGCGGCAACATTGCGAGGTGGTGAATCACAGATTTGAAGCGCTGGGCCTTCGCCAAAAAAAGCAATCTGCTCGATGTCGTACTCAATCCGCGCTTCTCAGTGACCAGCTCAGTTGTGGACACCGCGTGTCGATGCCTTCCCACATCTAGGCGAGCCAAAGAGCGGAATTGGTCGCCAGCTCATGTTCCGACGCCCCACAATTATCTCGCAGGAACATCGCGATTTAGCGCTGAACGTTGCCGATCAGAGGCGATTTGCAAATGCAAAGGACATGTTGTCGCAACATGCCCGCTTTCTGCTCGATGGCGAAAAGGCAAAAGTGATAGTCGCAAGCATAACCAAACAAGTAGCGCGCCTCGTGGTACGAGTTGTTCGCGCTGAAGCCGTTAGCGAAAAGGACGCCGAAATGATCAAGGCGCCTTCGTATACCCGCGCTTTCTGACTAAATAGTCTGACCGTTAATGAGCTCTCCTGAACGTGCAGCTGTCCATCATCGCTCTTCTCTCGTCATTCCATTGGAGGATCGCCATCGCTCCCTCTTCATCGTGAACGTAGCTTTCTCTTCTCTCCAGATGATTCCAATGGCAGCCAATCTTTGGCCACCCGGAAGAACACATTCAGCGACCATCTCGCGGCTTTCATCGTTTCGGCTGATCGATCCTTAACGTGCCGCCCCCATCGAAAGGAAGGGGCCGCGCACCGTTGAACAACTGATCCCAGACATCTGCACCGGCCGCTGATCGCAGCCGGCCTGCAATCTCATCGAATTTGCTGCGGTGTTGCAACCGATGCTGGCGTTGCTGGAAGCGGTCGTGCAGAGCGGCAAGCCCTTGCTTATGATCGCCGAAGACGTGGAAGGTGAGGCGCTTGCCACGCTTGTCGTGAACAGGCTGCGGGCCGGATTGAAGGTCGCGGCTGTCAAGGCATCAGGGTTGCCGCGCGGACAAGAATCTCCATTATTCACTACGCGCGGCAGTCGACCCTGGCACTATGTGCGGGTCATCTCCTGGTTTCAGCATGTCCGCCGAGCCGCCGGACTCAGTTGCCCTGTCGGCGAGCCTCGACCTCCACGGCTGCACGATATTCGCCACACAGCCGCGGTGCACCGGGTGATCGCATGGTATCGCTCCGGCCAGGAGGTGCAGCGACTACTTCCGCAACTCGCAACCTACCTTGGCCACATCGATAGCCGTTCAACCCAGCGCTATTTGCAGATGACGCCGGATCTCCTCCAGGCGGCCAGCGAGCGCTTTGCTCTGTACGCGATGGAGGCCGACCATGAAGGATAAGAGCCTGCTTGGTCCGTGGATCCGGCGGTTCTTGCTGGAACATCTGGTCGCCGAGCGCAATCTTTCCCACAACACCGAAGCCAGCTACCGCGACACGCTGACATTGTTGCTGCCGTTTGCCAGCAAGCAGGGAGGCTGCGCCATCGATCGCATGACGTGGAAGAGTTGACGCCGGAAGTCGTCCGCAAGTTCCTGGACCACCTGGAGCGCGATCGCCAGTGCAGCGAGGTTACCCGCAACCAACGGCTGGCGACCATCCATTCACTGGCGCGCTTTATCGGGACGCGTTCGCCGGTCCACTTGGCCTGGTGTTCCGAGATACGGGCAGTGCCGTTCAAGAAGACGGCCAAGACAGCGATCGGATACCTCGAAAAGGCCGAGATGGACGCGCTGCTAAACCAACTTGACCGACGCACGAGTCTTGGGGTGCGCGACCATGTTCTGCTGCTTTTCCTATACAACAGCGGTGCTCGCGCCGATGAGGCAGCAAAATTGACGGTCGGCAATCTCCAACTGGGGGCGTCCCCGTCAGTGCGGCTTCTCGGCAAGGGAAACAAGATCAGAATCTGTCCCTGTGGTCAACGACGGCAACCTCGTTGACTCGCCTTGTAGCCGACCGGAACAAAAGTGAAGGGGTCTTTCTCGGGCGGACGAACCAACCTTTGACGCGCTTCGGAATACACCGTCTCGTGACGCAATATGCCGCTATGGCGGGCGAAACGGTCCCGACGTTGGCGATGAAGCGCGTGAGCCCACATACGGTTCGGCACACAACGGCCGTGCAGGCTGCGCGCCGGCGTCGACATCAACACGATCCGTGCTTGGCTGGGCCACGTGTCATTAGACACCACGCACATCTATGTTGAAGTCGACCTGGAGATGAAAGCAGAGGCGTTAGACAGGGTCGATATCAGCAGCCTGAGGCCGCCGCCTCGACAACCCTCTCTCCCGTCGTTGATGGCCTTCTTGAAGGCTCTGTAGGCCGAAAGGTCACACTCTTACGTTGCGGAGCGAGCCGAGGAGAGTTGGCGAAATCCTTGGTTCGCTCAGCAGCGACAACATAAATCCGGCCGCAACATAACACGCATAGCTGAAGCTGTCGGAGTTTGCGTCGCAATACTCCTCCCACAACAGCATCAGCGTGACGTTCGGGCGCCGCAGCTCGCGATGCACAAGCGCCCAATCCCGATGCGGACGCTCGTCGTTGGGCCGATCGGAAGGCGGTGGAAATAGGCGGTTCTCGAGCCGGACGTCGTCATCCAGCTCCGGCGGCAAAGGCCAGGTCAGGCTGGCGCGGCGGGCTCGGTTCACGTACTTGCTGACCGTGCCCTTGGCCAGACCGAGGCTGCGGGCAACGGCGCGTTGCGACATGCCGACGCTAAAGTGCAGGCGTAGAACTTCGCGAATGTGGCGCATGGACAGTCTCTCTGTCGGCATCTCGATCCTCTGCGGTTTAGGCAAAAGACCGAGCTACCCCGGTTGCAGACTGTCAGCGGTGCGCACCTCCCCGTTGTCCCCGATCACGATCGCTGGAAATAGCGATCACGATCAGCTGGAAATGGTGATCACGATGCTCTGGAATTTTTAGGGTTGAGCTGGGTCGCGCTTGAGGATGCGCGACCCAGGCACGAGCGCGACGCAGCTCAAGCCGGGTTGAACGAAGCCGCGGGCCGGGAGCTCAAGCGGTTATGGGGATTGAGGGCGCCGCAGACGTGCGCGATCCGCGATCAGTTGGGGATGGGTAAATGCACAGATTGGTGCGCAGCCGAGTCGGCTCGGCCGGCTCGGTGTGCAATAAGAGCGGAATCGTGCTTGCAACGGCAATTGCAGCATGGCTGGGCGAGCACCGACCCGCTGTCGGCCAGAGCGTGGTAGCAGTGATATCGGCGAAAACTATCGTGCGCGATTGGGTTCATGAGGTGTCCGGCGTCAGATTACCCCGACGAGGTCCGGGAAGGATCTCGATAACGACCATGCGGCTTCCGCAACAGGGGCATGGCGGTCGTTCGGATGTGTCTGCGACTGCGCACGCAGGCTGCTGCTCGGGCGCCTGATCAGCAATCGAAGGTGGCGTTGCCGCAAGCAAGCGACGGATCAGCATGAGCTTGGCACGGCGATGCCCGTTAGCGAGAAATCCATAGTGGCGGATGCGCTGGAAACCATCGGGCAGGACGTGCAACAAGAACCGGCGTATGAACTCGTCGGCCGCGAGCGTCATCGACTTCATCCGTGCTCCGTCGCGATAGTCGCGCCAAGAGAAGGTGGCGCCGTCATTATCGACTGCGAGAAGCCGGTGATTGGAGATGGCAACGCGGTGCGTGTAGCGAGCCAAATAGGCTAGAACCTGCTTGGGGCCGGCGAAAGGTCGCTTGGCGTAGACCAGCCATTCGATGCGGCGCAGCGACGTAAGGACTGTATCGAACGCTGAATGATCGCTGAGGTGCTTCAGATTGCCGAAGAAACGCAGCTTGTCGGCACGATAAGCAGCCCTCAGCTTCTCCAGGAACAGCCGGTGGTAGAGACGCGACAGCACGCGCACCGGCAGAAAGAAGCCCGGTCGGCAGGCGATCCAGCGATCGCCGTGCGCCGACAGCCCGCCGCCCGGCACGATGCAGTGGACGTGCGGGTGATGGGTCAGCGTCTGGCCCCAGGTGTGCAGCACCATGATCGCACCGATCTCAGCGCCGAGGTACCGCTCGTCGGCCGCAATCGTCTTCAAAGTCTCAGCCGCTGCCTCGAACAGCATCGCGTAGACGGTCGCCTTGTTGTGATAGGCGATCGCCGCCACCGGCGCCGGCAGCGTGAACACCACATGGAAGTACTCGACCGGCAACAGGTCGGCAGCGCGGGCGCTGAGCCACTCGCGGGCTGCCGTACTCTGGCACTTCGGGCAATGACGGTCGCGGCAGCTATTGTAGGAGATCCGCTGGTGCCGGCAGTCGACACAGCACTCGACGTGACCACCGAGCGCGGCAGTCCGGCACGCTTCGATGGCGCCCATCACGCGCAGCTGGGATCGGCTGAGGTGCCCGGCGTGGGCGACGCGGAACGCGTCGCCGTGCTGGCGGAAGATGTCCGCCACCTCGAACGCCGGACGTGCGCCGGGCACCTACTCGGGCCGAGATCTCAATCGTGCGTCGAGATCGTCGAGCGGACTTCTGGCCCGTGCGATCAGATTGGTTGCGACTTGCGTGTAGCGCTCCGTCGATGACAATCGCGCATGGCCAAGAAGGACTTGGATGAGCCGGATATCAGTCCCGCGCTCGTAAAGGTGAGTAGCAAAGCTGTGCCGCAGAACATGTGCCGTCACCCGCTTATCGAGGCCGGCATGTTGCCGAGCTTTGCGGCAAGCCTCTTGCAGCGTGGCGACGCTCACCGGATCGTCCGGATTGCGCCCCGGAAACAGCCAATGGCGCGGTTTGGCCAGACACCAGTAGGATCGCAGGATGCTAAGCAGCCGCGGCGACAGCATCACGTAACGATCCTTGCCGCCCTTGCCGGCGGTGATCAGGATCAGCATGCGCTTGCTGTCGATCGCGCTGGGCTTCAGGCGGCTGACCTCGCCGACCCGTAGCCCGGCAGCGTAGGCCGTCACCAGCGCAACGCGGTCGCGCAGGGCCGGTACAGCCTCCAGGAAACGGGCGACTTCCTCCGCACTCAGCACCAGCGGTTGCTTGATCGGCTCGCGGGCCGAAATAATGTTCTCAATCGCCTCCTTGCGCCCGAGCGTCACCGCATAGAAAAAGCGCAACGCGCACGTCACTTGGTTGATGTGAGTCCACGACCGCTTCAACCCGATCAGGTGCAGTTGGTACGCGCGCACCTGCTCAAGGCCGAGCTTGTCAGGTGATCGGCCGAAGTGTCGGCTAAAGTTCGCAACCGCGTACACATAGGATTGCTGCGTCGACGGTGATAAGTTGCGCAGCGTCATATCCTCGATCATGCGGCGGCGCAGCGGGCTCGAACTCATCGTGGCCATGAGGCACTCCTGGATTAAGAGGAACGGACTTGCGGCCCAATCCTCTCAAACAGATGCCTCTCAGATAAATGGCCTCGCCCTCCCGCGGAGCGGGTTCGTTCAACACGCACTCATGGTAACGATTTGCCCGGCGTTCTGTGAAATCGGCGGCAATCTTATCGTCAATAAGAACAGCAACGGATTCGAAATTTTCCGAGAAGACCGCGAGCACGTCGGTTTCGCCCACTTCGCGCTGGATTTTGCAGAAACCGAAATTCGGCTTTTTCGCACCGGAAACCCTTGAGCCCGACTTTTCCACAAACCAGTCATCGAAGCCGTTACCGCTATAAAGTTCTTCGAGGATGAAGAGATCAAGGTCTCGTTCCTGCATCTGAATGAAGTCATGATATTCAGCAGCTCAGTGTTGAACGTTGCGCTCAAGAAGTACTTTTCGTTGCAGCACAATGCCCGCCATAGCTTGGGCGATATCAATGCCGTAGGGTTGAGTATGGTCCGCATGTTTGCGGGACGCTGCCGGCTTCTCTCTCACGCTGCGGTTAGGAAGAGCATTGCGTCCGTCAGGTTCCCGACAGCTATTTCTCCTAGCAAACCAGCGTAGGTTTCCAGTCGGCTGAAGTGGATCGCAATGGAACAACATCGGAGCAACCCCTGCTTGGGGAGCTTGGCGACGGCATGCTGGGCCCCATGACCCTGGTGCGCGGTTCAACCCTGCTGAACCCATAAATGCCCTCGATGTGCGGCTCAAGACCAGCATACGCCGGAGCCCCAACCTTCATCTTCGAAAGCGAGAGCGGATGGACTTCACCTCAACGAACCCGATGCGTCGACAATCGGACAACGTCGGCTCGCAAGACGCCTCTCTGGTCGACTCGGCGGCCTTTGAGCGCCAGCTGAGCGAGGTCACCAGATCGCCCGCTCGCAGGCCCATGCAGCTCCTCACCCATCAATCGGGTGGATCAGCATCTGATGCGCAATCCATCATGGACGTCAGCGGGCAACAATTCGCGACGGCATCGCAGGGAGTAAGCAGCGAGGCTGTGCCGGCTGCCTTGCCGCTGCAGCCGGCGCGCTCAAGCGGGGTTTTGATAGGGTGTGGCAAGCGGCCTGTTCATTCCGAAGATGTGCCCCTTATTCAGGAGGTTCGGGAGGCTCTCATCAAGGGCGGGGCCGCCGAACGGACCGCCAAGAGCAATGCGGGTCATCTTCTCAGCTTGGCTCGCTGGCTCTTCGAAAACAACAAGGGGCCGATTGCTGGTCGTCTTAATAACAGTACGCTGACCAACGATGTCAGCGAGTTCATCAGCAAGGGTGGTTCCAAGCGCGCGCCTAAGGCGCTGGATCATCTGCGGACGTCGCAGTCGGCGGGCGGGGCCGCGCCGATTGCGGGTGTCGCCGACCTCACTCTTTATCCGGAGGATGCGGCCCTTATTATAGAGTACAAAAATGACGCGGCGACGGACACCGCGAGGGTCTATGCGGGTGCTCTTCGCAGCTTCGGTCAATACCTGCGTGAAAGCTGCAAGGAGGGCATTGCTGCCCGACTTGGCGACCAGTCTCTCGATGGAGACGCTGAGGACTATAAGGCGACTGGTGGCAACCCGAAGATCGGCGCCGCGTTGGCTCATCTTCTAAGGTCGTCAACAGGCGTCCGAACAAGGGGGCATGGACGCCATATCGCTGCCGTCCCTGATCCCGAAGGCGCAATCTTCATCGAGCCTGGGCTCGTTGATGTCGCAGCTGCGCAGCGCAGCGCGTCGGAGGCTGCTGTTAACTGGCCAGAGATCCTCGCTGTGGAAGGTCATGAGCAGGATCTGCTTGCTGGCATGGTGGACGAGACCGACCCATCTTCGCCTATCGATCGACCTCCGCAAATTGGTGTAGCGACCTTGCAAGCGCAGCGTGCCGCACTGGCTCATCTCAAAGGGTCGGCGTGCGCCCGAGTGATCGAACTTAGGCATTACCTTAATCCCGTTCCTGCTCTCGAAGAGGCAGGTCTCATCGAGCCGAGCCACGCTGGGGACATCGCTGCGCAGCCTAGCGCATTGGAGGGATCTGCCAGCTGGTCAGAAGTCATTCGAGCGGGTAATCACGAGCAGGACCTGCCTGGTCGCATGATCGACGAAGCTGGCCCATCATCGCTTCCCGAGGCGCTTACGCAAATCGATGTATCGGCATCGGAGGCGCAACGGCCGACGCGGACGAGTGGACCCCCATACATCCCGCCTCCGCATGGCGACGACGGGGGAGCGATGCTCGATCCCTCGGCGCAGCCGCCAAGCCAATCAACTTGGGCGTTCGTCGGACGAAGCGGGGACCCCCTTTATTCGGAAGACGCGGCTCTCATCGAGACGGTGAGGCCGGCACTGATCAGGGCTGGCGCCGCCGATCGCACCGTGACGGATAACGTACGCTGTCTTCTCAGATGGGGCCGTTGGCTTGTTAAGCACGATAAGCCCGGGATTGCTGCGCGGATTCATGACAAGTCGCTCGACAAAGATGCCGAGGAGTTCAGGCAATGCGGGGAGCGGGCCGTGCTTACGGCGCTCAGGCATCTGCGTGCCTCCCAATCTGCTGTCGGAATTGTCCGCATTTCCAGCCGCGTCGACCTCAATCCTTACCCTCAAGACGCGGAGCTCATCAAAGCGTACAAGAAAGAAGCACGAACAGAGACCGCCAGGAGATATGCAACGGCTCTTATCGACTTCAGCCACTATCTGCGTGACAACAACAAGCCCGGCATTGCCGCGAGGCTCGGCCATGCAACGTTGGATGAAGATGCCAAACGTTACAAGGAGGCGGGCCTCGGTGGTCGCCAAAAAGCGAGTGCCGCACTTGCCCATCTGCTGGCGTCTCCGCCCGGCGTCCGAGCGATGGAAGTCCGACGCCATATTCCACCCATTTCTGACCTCCAAGAGTCATTTCTCGCGCAGCCGAGCCGCGTCGGGGATGTCTCTGCGGGGCACGACGTCTCGGAGGAGACTGCCAACTGGCCGGAAATCCTTGCCGCGCAAGATCCCGAGAATCCACCTTTGGCGACAATAGACGAACGAAGCTTCTCGCCGTCTCTTGAGACAACCGCACACCATTTCGACATAGCGAATTCCGGAGCGGGTGACTTGAGCTTGCCCCACGATCAGCAATGGACTTGGGACGGGGAGATGGATGCGCTCGACGGGAGCGCTCTGGTGCCAGTCGAGCGGGTGTTCTTCAATCATGAGCAGGACGCGCCCGATGCGAGGCCTGCGAAGAGGCAGAGGATTCTGGAAGATCGGCAACTAATAGCCGTTGAGCGACAGCCGAGCGAAGCGGGCAGTTCAGGGAGGCGCGTGCTAAGGCAGGTCTCGGCCGCTCGGAGCGTTGCGGCCGTGCCGGCCGACTCGCCTCCGTGGTCGGGTCAATCGAACAGGATTTTGGTAGGTCGCAGCAACAGCCCCGTTTATTCCGAGGATGCGTCGCTTGTTCTGGGACTTGAGAACGCCTTGATCAAAGCCGGAGCCTGCGAAAGCACCGCGAAGGGAAATGTAGGTAGTCTTCTCAGATTGGGGCGTTGGCTCGTCAAAAACAACAAGCCGGGAATCGCTGCTCGGCTTAATGACATGACTCTGGACCGCGATGTCGCGGCCTTTGACAACAGTCGGAAGCATATGGTCCATACGGCGCTTGGTCATCTGCGCGCATCTCAGTCGGCAGGCGGAATCGCGCCGTTCGCAGGCCGCGTTGTCCTCAATCCGTATCCTGAGGACGCGGCCCTCATCAAGGAGTATAAAGCGACTGAACTTCGACCTAGCGCCGCAAACTATGCAAATTTTCTCGCCGATTTCAGTCATTACCTGCGCCAGAACTACAAGCCGGGAATTGCTGCCCGGCTAGGTCACGAGTCGCTCGTGAATGACGCCAGCTCTTATATGGCGGTTGCCGACGGTCACAGGACGATCGGAACCGCATTGGACAATCTCCTAAGGTCGCCTGCGGGCACCCGAATGCTGGAACTCACGCGCAATAGTTCTCCTAATCCGGACGTCCAGGACGCGGCCCTGATCAAGTCGAGGCGCATTGGCAATGAAGAGGCGCAGCACAGCGGGCCGGAGGGCGGTATGACCTGGCCAGAAGTCCTTCCTGCAACCGGTCACGAGTGTGATCTGCCATTGGAAGAGATAGACGAACCCGGATCCTCGTCTTTTGAGCCAACCGCGCGCCACCAACAGGCACCAGGCTCCAACGAATCCGTTCGGTTGAACTGGCCTCGCGATAGCCAGCAGGCCGACCAATTGCCGGTTGAACTTGACGGAAACAACCTCCCGCCGGACGAAGAATTTCTCATCAACAATGAGCATGATGCGGGGTACGCATACAGCGTAATGCCGCCTCCTGGAGGCGATGAGGCGTTCCGGCGCGACCCGGCGCTGCAGGCGGATCAATCAGGTTGGGGTTTGCCAGGTCGTCGCGGCGAAGTTCTTTATTCTGAAGATCTACCCCTGATCCTGGGGCTCAAGGAGGCGCTTCTCAAGGGCAACGCCGCCGACAGCACTGCCAAAGCCAATGTAGATCGGCTTCTCAGCTTTGACCGCTGGTTGTTCAAGAACAACAAGCCCGGCATTGCTGCTCGACTTGACGATGGATCGCTCGACGATGATTCCGAGGAGTTCACAAGAAAGGGTGGTTCCACCAACGTACGCACGGCACTCGCTCATCTCCGAACCTCCCAGTCAATGGGTGGAATCGCACCGGTAAAAGGCCGGCCGGACCTGACAGCTTATCCCGAGGACACGGCACTCATCAAAGAGTACAAGAGCAAAGCTGCGACCACAGGGAATTCAAGCACTGCAACGACCTATGCAAGTCTTCTTACCGATTTCAGTCACTACCTGCGTGAGCACAACAAGCCAGCCATTGCTGCTCGGCTTTACGAAGAAGCGTGGAACGAAGACGACTCGCTGGATGAAGACGTCAAGCGCTACAAGGATGCCGGTGGTCACAGAGCGGTCGGCGCCGCACTCGACCATCTCCGTGATGGAGCGAGAGACCTCGTCCGTCCTCCGTTCCATCCCGAAGATATGTCCCTAATTTCAGAGCTTGAAGACGCTCTCGTCAAGGCGGGGTACCAGGAGATCACCGCGAAGACGAATTATGCTCGTCCTCTTCGCAGATTCAGCCGGTGGCTTTTTGCAAACAACAAGTCGGGAATTGCTGCCCGCCTCAGTGACAAGTCGCTGGACGAAGATGCCACCTCGTTCGACACGGGTCGGAAACGGCTCCTCCTCATGGCTCTCGATCGGCTCAGAGCCTGCCAGCAGACGGGCGGAGTGGCGCCGATCACAGGCTTGCCGAGGGCATGGGAAGCCGCTTGGCAGCAACGCGCGCCGCAGGGAGGCTTCAATTGGCCCAAAGTCCTCCCCCCGCTAGGCGATACTCCGGAGTCTTTGTTGGAGATGGCCGATGAAGTCGGTCCGTCGTCCCTTGAGCCATCCACGCGCCAAGAGCCTGCACTCGATTTTAGACAGTCTCGTCCGTTGAATGGAGGGCACGACGGCCAGTGGTCCGCGGATGAGTTGATGGATGAGCTTCACATCGGCGACCTCCCGCCGGGCGAGGAGCTCCTCTTCAACGACCAGCATGAGATCGAAGAGTTGAGGCCGGCCAAGAGCCAAAAGATGCTCGGCCATCCGCAAGGCCGCGCCGTCGAGCAGCAGTCGAACGAAGGCGCCAATTCAGAGGGCGGTGCGCCGACGACGAGCCTCGCTCATCAAATCACGCAGCGCGCATGGGCGGCGCACGGGCACGACTACGCGACGTACCGCGGCGACGCGAGCGCGCAGCACGGTAAGCAGGGGCGCGTGATCACTCGGCCGCCGATCCTTCCCGATGCTCACGGTCTGAATCAGCTGGAGATGATCGAAGGAAGCCCACCTTGGTCCGGAGTGGTCCCGCCGGCGCAACTCCAGGAGGCAGAACGGACAGGGCAGGAGACAGTCCGGTCAACGTCAACCTCATCGTCGCAGATGCCGTTCAACTTTGATTGGAGTATGTGGCCGGCCTCGGAAGCCGCGCCGTCCCTGTCTGTTCCGGCTCACGTGTCGTCTGGTTCGCACGGGGGGCGCGATAATGGTATCCCTCCAAGCGCGCCGTCCGATGCTCAGATCCGGCATTTGGATTCGACAGTCTCGTCCCAAGGCCGTACGGACTTCAGCTCGGAGCCTCGGGCTGGCTGACCCGCATCTCCCGGCACGTTAAACGTTGTGGAGTTGCACCGGGACAAGCCGAGTTCGCCACGGGGGAGACGGTTCGTCCCCCGTGACCGCTCAAGCCCGGCGAAGCCGTCGGCGGTGCGTGAACCTTTACCTTCACATAGTGTCGCTCGCTCCCGGTCCGGTTGCGATCGAAGACGCGTATACGTTTGCTCATTGCGCACCCACCACCAACAACATCGAAATCGTACTAGACCCGATGTTCGCCCCTGAGGTGACGGGCGGCCCGCCCCGCGGCAAGCTCCTATCGAGGGTTACGCCGGATGGTCCGGCGCCGAGCCGCAAGCATGGGCAGCGGGCCTGATGAACGATAGCATTTTCGTGGGCTGGATGTGCACAAGGCGACGATTTCGGTTGCGGTGGCCGAAGGGATGCGCGGCGGGGAAGTTCGTAACTTGGAGAGCATCCCCAATCGCGCCAATCAGATCGACAAGCTGGCGAAGAAGCTTGGCAAGGATGACCGGCAGGTAAGTTTTGCTACGAAGCCGGTCCCTGCGGATATGGCCTGCATCGACAACTGACGGGACTGGGGGCACAACTGCATCGTGGTGGCCCCCGATCCCGATGAAGGCCGGGGATCGGGATAAAACCGACCGGCGCGACGCGGCGATGATGCCGAAGCGGCTGGGCGCCTTGCGGTCGGGAAAATTCTCGGCCGCATGCGTCATCCAACCCAGCGAGATGCCGGAGAGGCGGGCTTCATTTCCCGTATAACTACCGCCGACACCGGAGTGGTTTCCGGCGAACCACACCTGCTGCAGCCAATCCGGATGCTTGATATCGCGCAAGGCCCGCCCCGCACATTCAGCTCGAGAGCGGGCCTTTGTCGGGCACTTGCTGCGCCGGTTGTCGGCATTGAGACTCAATGCCAGAAACCTGACACTACGCGCCACTAGAAAGTGCCAGCTGAGCCTGCGAATTCAGCTCGGCACGCGATTTGCTCTGTTCTTGGCATCATCACCAATCACAGTGTGATGGTCTTCGGGACGGACACGGTGCGCGTCGCTGTTCGCGTTTGGTCTGTTCCGACGGTTTGCTATGGCGATGACTTGGCGTTCGGTTGTGGACCGAGAAAATGCAGGGAAGCGTTGGATGCGGTCTAGAGTTCTTCCTTTGGGAGCCACAGTGAAACTGCGACCGGAAGTGTGCGACTGGTCCGGAGGCAATATTGGCGGACAAGTCGGTGGCGGGTACCTCGAGCCTCCTTCACCAATCCCTACGGTCAGTCGATCTATGGCGATGCCGACAGGTTCGATATCATGCGGCGGCACAACATGCACCTGTCGTTCGGCTAGGGGCGCATTTCTGCCTGAGCGGTGCGCTGGCGCGCCTGGAATTGCGATGCGTCTTCCTCGCGCCGCTCGTGCTGCTGGAGGATCTGTCGCTGACGATCGCCGCGAAGGACTTCGTCTACGGCGGCGTCTGCCGGTCACCTTCCGCCCTTCCATCGCTTAGAGAGTGAAGTCCACCATGTCTGAACCATCCCTGCCGACGCTGCCGATGTGGCGCGTCGATCACATCGCGCCCTCGCCCGAGATGTTGGCGCTGTGCGCCAACGGTCCGATCCACCGCGTGCGCTTCCCGTCCGGACACGAAGGCTGGTGGGTGACAGGCTATGACGAGGCTAAGGCGGTGCTGTCCGACGCGGCGTTCCGGCCCGCGGGAATGCCGCCGGTGGCATTCACCCCGGATTCGGTGATTCTCGGTTCGCCGGGTTGGCTGGTCTCGCACGAGGGCGACGAGCATGCCCGGTTACGCCGGATCGTGGCCCCGGCCTTCAGCAACCGCAGGCTGACGCTGCTGGCGCAGCAGGTCGAGGCGATCGCCGCGCAATTGTTCGAGACGCTGGCGGCGCAGCCCCAGCCCGCCGACCTGCGACGCCACCTCTCCTTTCCGCTTCCGGCCATGGTCATCAGCGCCCTGATTGGCGTCCTTTACGAGGATCACGCCTTTTTCGCCAACCTGTCCGACGAGGTGATGACGCACCAGCATGAAAGCGGCCCGCGCAGCGCGTCGCGCCTGGCTTGGGAGGAACTGCGCGCCTACATTCGCGGCAAGATGCGGGACAAGCGCCAGTATCCGGGCGACAACCTGCTGACGGATCTGCTCGCGGCGGTCGACCAAGGCAAGGCGAGCGAGGAAGAGGCTCTCGGCCTCGCGGCCGGCATGCTGGTGGCGGGACACGAGAGCACCGCTGCGCAGATCGAATTCGGCCTGCTGGCCATGTTCCGCCATCCGCAACAGCGCGAACGCCTGGTCGGCGATCCATCCCTGGTGGACAAGGCAGTGGAGGAAATCCTGCGCATGTACCCGCCAGGTGCCGGCTGGGACGGCATCATGCGCTATCCGAGGACCGATGTGACCATCGCGGGCGTGCATATTCCCGCGGAGAGCAAGGTACTGGTCGGCCTGCCGTCGACGTCGTTCGATCTGCGCCATTTCGACGACCCGGAAATCTTCGACATCGGACGCGACGAGCAGCCGCACCTGGCGTTCTCCTGCGGGCCGCACGCCTGCATCGGCGCGGCGCTGGCCAGGCTGGAACTCAAGGTGGTGTTCGGTTCGATCTTCCAGCGCTTTCCCGCGCTACGCCTGGCCGTGGCGCCCGAAGAACTGCGGTTGCGCAAGGAGATCATCACTGGCGGGTTCGAGGAGTTGCCGGTGCTCTGGTGATGCAGGGAGGCCGCCGGGGATCGCGATCTTGTTTCGCAATTGCCGGCGCGCCTGGCACGCGCCGGTCGGATCAGCCAGCCAACAGGTAATCAAGATGGACGTGCAAGAAACCACGGCAGCATGCCGCGACGCCTTTGCCGAACTGGCTTCGCCAGCGTGCATCCACGACCCGTATCCGTTCATGCGGTGGTTGCGCGAGCACGATCCAGTGCATCGCGCGGCGTCAGGCCTCTTTCTGTTGAGCTGCCATGCCGACATCTGCTGGGCGCTCGAGGCCACGGGCGATGCGTTTCGGGGACCTGCGCCGGGCGAACTGGCGCGCTATTTCCCGCGTGCCGCGACCAGCCTGTCGCTCAATCTGCTGGCGTCCACGCTGGCGATGAAGGACCCGCCGACCCATACGCGTCTGCGCAGGCTGATCTCGCGCGACTTCACCATCGGCCAGATCGACAAGCTGCGGCCGAGCATCGCGCGCATCGTCGCAGCGCGCCTGGACGGCGTGGCGCCCGCGCTGGAGCGCGGGGAGGCGGTGGACCTGCATCGGGAATTCGCGCTGGCCTTGCCCATGCTGGTCTTCGCCGGACTGTTCGGCATGCCCCAGGACGACGTGTTCGCCCTCTCCGCCAGCGTCGGCGCCATTCTGGAAGGCCTGAGCCCGCACGCCAGCGATCCCCAGCTGACCGCGGCGGACGCGGCCAGCGCCAAGGTGCAGGCCTACTTCGGTGATCTCATACAACGCAAGCGCACCGATCCCCGCCGCGACATCGTGTCGATGCTGGTCGGCGCACACGACGACGATGCCGACACATTGTCGGATGCGGAGCTCATCAGCATGCTGTGGGGCATGCTGCTGGGCGGGTTCGCCACCACTGCTGCGACCATCGACCATGCGATCCTGGCGATGCTGGCGTATCCCGAACAGCGGCACTGGCTGCAGAAAGACGCCGTGGGGGTGAAGGCCTTCGTCGAGGAAGTCCTGCGCTGCGATGCGCCCGCCATGTTCAGCTCCATTCCGCGTATCGCCCAGCATGACATCGAATTGCGCGGCGTGGTGATCCCGAAGAACGCGGATGTGCGCGTGCTGATCGCGTCCGGCAATCGCGACCCCGACGCCTTCCCCCATCCCGATCGCTTCGATCCCGCGCGGTTCTACGGTACCAGTCCAGGCATGTCGAGCGACGGGAAGATCATGCTGAGCTTCGGCCACGGCATTCACTTCTGTCTCGGTGCGCAACTGGCCCGGGTGCAGTTGGCCGAGAGCCTGCCGCGGATCCAGGCGCGCTTCCCCACGCTGGCATTGGCCGGGCAGCCGACCAGGGAGCCCTCCGCGTTCCTCAAGACGTTCCGCGCGCTGCCGGTGCGGCTGCATGCGCAGGCGGACTGAGATGCGCGTCGTGGTCGACCAGGATCTATGCGGAACCACCGGGCAGTGCGCACTGACGCTGCCGGGGACCTTTCGCCAGCGCGAACCGGACGGCGTGGCCGAAGTGTGCGTGACGACCGTCCCGCAGGCGCTGCACGCCGCCGTGCGGCTCGCGGCCAGCCAGTGCCCGGTCGCCGCCATTCGGCTCATCGAACGCGACGCTGGTGACGACGAGAGCGCCAACGCCGACCCTGCGCCTTCACAGGCGGAGGCCGAGCGGCATGCCGCGAAAGACCAACGCAATCCAGGGAGACACGATGGGACGGTTTGAAGGCAAGGTGGCCGTAGTGACCGGCGCCGGCGCCGGTATCGGCAAGGCGTGCGCCATCGCTATCGCGCGCGAGGGCGGCAGCGTGGTGGTAGCCGACATTGATGGCTCGGCGGCCATCGCCTGCACCGCAAAGATCGCGGCCGAAGCGGGCCACGCGCTGGCCTTCGCCATGGACATCGCCGATGCGCAGGCGGTGGCAGCGCTGTTCGCGACGGCGGAGCGGCACTTCGGTGGGGTCGACCTGCTGGTGAACAACGCGAGCGCCATGGATCTGACGCCGCGCGACCGCGCGATCCTCGACTTGGACCTGGCGGTTTGGGATCAGACCATGGCGACCAATCTTCGCGGCACGCTGCTCTGCTGCCGGCAGGCCGTCCCGCGGATGATCGCCCGTGGCGGTGGCGCGATTATCAACATGTCGTCGTGCCAGGGGCTTAGCGGTGACACCGCACTGACAGCCTACGCCGCGTCGAAAGCGGCGATGAACATGCTGTCGGCCTCGCTTGCTACCCAGTACGGTCATGCGCAGATCCGCTGCAACGCGGTTGCTCCGGGTCTCATCATGACCGATCGTCTCCTCGCCAAGCTGGACGAGTGCACGCAATGGCATCTGCGCCAGCACCAGCTCCTGCCGCGCGTCGGCCGCCCCGACGACGTGGCCGCGCTGGTGGCGTTCCTGCTCTCCGACGATGCTGCGTTCATTACTGGCCAGGTCGTGTGCATCGACGGCGGCATGCTGGCGCATGTGCCGACGTACGCCGATGGGGGCAACAGCCGCGCCGCGCGGCCTTCCGGCAAGACAGCCGAAGCGGACGCGTCCCGGCGCTGCTGATGGACATGCTGCTCAACCCGCTG
Organism: Bradyrhizobium sp. USDA 4510; assembly: GCF_054059095.1. Lineage (NCBI taxonomy): Bacteria > Pseudomonadati > Pseudomonadota > Alphaproteobacteria > Hyphomicrobiales > Nitrobacteraceae > Bradyrhizobium > Bradyrhizobium sp. USDA 4510. The sequence goes on from NZ_JBSSBT010000001.1 coordinate 1,105,085, forward strand.
AACCGTCGGCATCGGCTGCGGCACGACATCCCGGTCGTGTCCGGCGCTTTCCCCATGATCGGGCATCTTCCCGCGATCGTCTGCAACCTGCCGCGCCTGCTGCGGCACGCGGAACGGACTCTGGGCAGCCACTTCTGGTTGGATTTCGGCCCTGTCGGACAGATGATGACCTGGTTGGATCCGGATGCGTTCGGACTGCTCCGGCACAAGGACGTGACCTCGGCGCTGATTGAAGAAATCGCGCCCGAACTGTTCCGCGGAACGTTGGTCGCACAGGACGGCGGCGCGCACCGGCAGGCACGCGATGCGATCCAGGCGGCGTTCCTGCCAACGGGACTGACCGAGGCCAGCATCGGCGACCTGTTAGCGCCCATCATCGAGGCGCGAGTGCAGGCGTGGCGCGACCGCGGCGAGGTAGCCATCCTACGCGAAACCGGCGACCTGATGCTCAAGCTCATCTTCAGCCTTATGGGTATCCCCACGCAGGAGCTGCCAGGATGGCATCGCAAGTACCAGCAACTGCTACAGTTGATCATAGCGCCCCCGCTCGACCTGCCCGGGCTGCCCTTGCGGCGCGGCCGCGCCGCCCGCGACTGGATCGACGCGCGGTTGCGCGAGTTCGTCCGCGCCGCGCGCGAACACGCCGCGCGCACCGGGTTGATCAACGACATGGTGAGCGCCTTTGATCGCAGCGACGATGTGCTCTCCGATGACGTCCTGGTTGCCAATATCCGCTTGCTGCTGCTTGGTGGTCACGACACCACCGCCTCGACGATGGCATGGATGGTGATCGAGCTGGCGCGGCAGCCTCTCGTGTGGGACGCCCTGGTCGAGGAGGCGCAACGTGTGGGCGCGGTACCGACCCGGCACGCCGACCTAGCGCAGTGTCCGGTCGCCGAGGCGCTGTTCCGCGAGACGCTGCGCCTGCATCCGCCGGCGCCGCTCCTGGTGCGCCGCGCACTGCGTGAATTGCGACTCGGCCAACGGCGCATTCCCGCGGGCACCGATCTGTGCATTCCGCTGCTGCATTTCTCGACCTCGGCGCGGCTGCACGAGGCGCCCGATCAGTTCCGCTTGGCGAGGTGGCTGCAACGCTCCGAGCCGATCCGGCCGACGGACATGCTGCAGTTCGGTACCGGCCCACACGTCTGCATGGGCTACCATTTGGCATGGCTGGAACTGGTGCAGTTCTCCATTGCCTTGGCGCTGACCATGCACAAGGCCGGAGTGCGGCCGCGGTTGCTGAGCGCCGTCGAAAAAGGCCGGCGCTACTACCCGACCGCACATCCGTCCATGACTAGCCGCATCGCATTCTCATGAGCTGGCGTTGCAGGACCCGGCAGCAGCGCCAGCGACGCGCGCATTACTGCAGCAGCGCGCTTCCGTGCGACGCCGGCAATACCGCCGCGGCTCGGCGTGGCTATCTCCTGTCAGGTACGCGGACATGAACAACAAGCAGACCGATTCCACGCTACAGGATCGCCGAGCTGGCGTTTCCGCCCTCGGCGCGTTGGACCCGCAGGCGCCCGGTGCATCCGGCAGACTGCTGCCGGAGATCTGGATGCAGGACGGCGCAAAGCGGGTCGAACAGGCGCTGGCCGGTCTTCTCTGCGCCGAAGACGACGGTGAGACCGAACTGATGGCGGCGATGCGCTACGCCACCTTGCAAGGCGGCAAGCGCATCCGCGCCTTGCTCTGTCTGGCTGCCGGCGAACTGGCCGACGCGCCGGCGCACGCGCTGGACGACATCGGTGCCGCCATCGAGATGATGCACGCCTGTACCCTGGTGCACGACGACCTGCCCGCGATGGACGATGACGTGCTTCGCCGCGGCCTTCCGACCGTGCACATCAAGTACGGCGAAGCCACTGCTATCCTGGTCGGTGATGCGCTGCAGGCGCACGCCTTCCTGACCCTGGCGAGTCTGGATGCGCCGCCCGACAAGCGCATCGCGCTCGTGCGCGAACTGGCGCAGGCCGTGTCCGCCGAGGGGGCCGCAGGCGGGCAGGCCATGGACCTGTCGCTCGTTGGAAAGCACGTCGCGCTGGACAGGGTCCTGGCGATGCACCGGATGAAGAGCGGAGCGCTGGTGCGCGCCTCCGTTCGCATGGGCGCGCTATGCGCCATAGCAGAGGATGCCGCCCACGCTGCGCTGTACCATGCGCTCGATCGCTACAGCGCCTGTTTCGGGCTGGCCTTGCAGGTGATCGATGACATTCTCGACGCGACAGCGGATATCGCGACGCTGGGCAAGACTCCTGGCAAGGATGCAGCGGCGCAGAAGCCGACCTGTGCGTCGATCATGGGGCTAAAGGCAGCGCGCCAGTTCGTACCGGACCTGTTGCGCGATGCCGGGGAGGCCATCGCCGCGCTGGGGCCGCGTTCGGAACGGCTAGCGCAAATGCTGCAGCGGGCCGATGCGTATCTGTTCAAGCACGCGCCATGCGCATAAGCGCCCGCTCGCATGGAGCGGCACCTTTGCCGCTGCGATCGGCCGGCGGCAGCGGTGCATGCTGCACCGTGTCTGAGTCCGAGATCGCTATTCTTCGCCAAGCACGGGCGTCCACGGAGGCGCTGTGCAAGCCTAGGCGGCCCTTTGGCTACGGGCCGCATCTGCCGGATCCTGGCTTTCGTCGACCGTCTGCAGAAGGAATATCCTGCGTGAACGCGCTGTCCGAACAGATCCTTTCCGAATTGCGCCACCTGCTGTGCGAGATGACCGATGGCGGCAGCGTCGGCCCGTCCGTCTACGACACGGCGCGAGCTCTGCAGTTCCACGGCAACGTCGCCTGTCGGCAGCACGCATACGCGTGGCTCATCGCGCAGCAACAGGGCGATGGCGGATGGGGAAGCGCGGACTTCCCGCTGTTCCGCCATGCGCCCACCTGGGCGGCGTTGCTGGCATTGCAGCGGGCCGATCATCTTCCCGGCGCTGCCGACGCAGTCCAGGCCGCGATCCGATTCCTCCAGCGCCAGCCCGATCCCTACGCGCATGCGGTGCCGGAAGATGCGCCGATCGGCGCGGAGCTGATCCTGCCGCAGTTATGCGACGAGGCCGCATCCTTGCCGGGCGGCGTGGCGTTTCCGCGCCACCCCGCTCTGTTGCCGTTGCGGCAAGCGCGCCTGGTCAAGCTTGGGGCAATGGCGAGGCTGCCGAGCGGCCATCCGTTGCTGCACTCCTGGGAAGCCTGGGGGAGGTCGCCGACCACCGCATGCCCGGATCAGGACGGCAGCATCGGCATCAGTCCGACAGCGACCGCCGCGTGGCGTGCGCACGCCGTGATACAGGGGAGCACGCCGCAGGTCGGGCGCGCCGACGCGTATCTGCAGGCGGCATCGCGGGCGACGCGCAGCGGCATCGAAGGTGTCGTTCCCAACGTCTGGCCGATCAATGTTTTCGAGCCATGCTGGTCGCTGTACACGCTGCATCTGGCTGGGCTGTTCGCGCATCCCGCGCTCGCCGAGGCTGTGCGCGTCATCGTCGCGCAGCTCGACGCCCGCCTGGACGCGCGCGGTCTGGGGCCGGCCCTGCACTTCGCGGCCGATGCGGACGACACCGCCGTTGCCTTGTGCGTCCTGCGCCTTGCAGGCCGCGACCCAGCCGTCGATGCGTTGCGCCATTTCGAAACCGGCGAGCTGTTCGTCACCTTCCCCGGCGAGCGCAATGCCTCGGTGTCGACCAACATCCATGCCCTGCACGCGTTGCGACTGTCGGGAAAGCCCGCCCTCGGCACCAGCGCCTACGTCGAAGCCAATCGCAACCGGCACGGTCTATGGGACAACGAAAAATGGCACGTTTCGTGGCTGTATCCCACCGCGCATGCGGCCGCTGCGCTGGCGCAAGGCAAGCCTTGGCGTGACGAGCGCGCGTTGGCGGCGCTGCTGCAGACGCAGCGCGACGATGGCGGCTGGGGCGCCGGTCGCGCGTCCACATTCGAGGAAACTGCCTACGCGTTGTTCGCGTTGTCCGTAATGGACGGGAGCGAAGAGCCGACAGGGCGCCGGCGCATCGCGCAGACGGTGGCGCGTGCGCTGGAGTGGATGCTCGCCCGCTATGCGGCGCGTGCATTGCCGCAGACGCCGCTTTGGATCGGCAAGGAACTGTATTGCCCCACCCGCGTCGTGCGCGTTGCCGAACTCGCCGGCTTGTTGCTGGCGCTTCGTTGGGGGCAGCGCGTCCTGACCGAGGAAGCAGGAGCGGCGCAATGATGAAGACAGCCCGCGCGCTGCAGCAGGTGCTGGAGTGGGGGCGTTCCCTGACCGCCTTCGCCGACGAGCATGCCGTGGAAGCGGTCAGGGGTGGCCAGTACATTTTGCAGCGCATCCAGGCGAACCTGCGCGACACCAGCGCCCGCACCGGCCGCGATCCGCAGGACGAAACGCTGATCGTGGCGTTCTATCGCGAACTGGCGCTGCTGTTCTGGCTCGACGATTGCAACGACCTTGGCCTGATCGCGCCGGAGCAGCTCGCCGCGGTAGAGCAGGCGCTGGGGCAGGGCGTGCCGTGCGCGCTCCCCGGATTCGAGGGCTGCGCCGTGCTGCGCGCTTCGCTGGCCGCGCTCGCCTACGATCCTCGCGACTATGCTCAACTTCTCGTCGATACCCGGCGCTACTGCGCGGCGCTGCGCGCCGGACACGCGCAGGCGGCAGGGGCGGAACGCTGGTCCTACGCCGAGTACCTGCACAACGGCATCGATTCGATCGCTTACGCGAACGTGTTCTGCTGCCTGTCGTTGCTTTGGGGGCTGGACATGGCCACCTTGCGCGCGCGTCCGGCGTTTCGCCAAGTCCTGCGGCTCATCTCCGTGATAGGGCGCTTGCAGAACGATCTGCACGGACGCGACAAGGACAGGTCGGCCGGCGAGGCCGACAACGCGGCGATCCTGCTGCTGCAGCGTTTTCCGGCTATGCCTGTGATGGAGTTCCTCAACGACGAACTGGCCGGCCATACGCGCATGCTGCACCGGGTGATGGCGGAAGAACGCTTTCCCGCGCCGTGGGGACCGTTGATCGAGGCCACGGCGGCCATCCGTGCGCAGTACTACCAGACTTCGACCAGACGCTACCGCAGCGACGCTGCGGGGGGAGGCCAGCGTGCACCTGCCTGAAACGCGCGGGAGGTGGCTGCGCGCTGCTGTCGCTCCGATCCGGCGCAACGCCGCAGTCCCGATGCGACGGATGGAGGCAGCATGAGCCGAGACCGCCCTGGAGCCGGCGCAAAGATGACCATCCGGACCTCATGCTGATCGGCGAACAGCGCCGGCCAGGTTCGCCTTCGGCTGATAGCACATCTGGTTCGGTGCTATCCTAGTGGCTCTGCACAGTGATTTTGACGGGTTGCGTCTGGCGGTCAGAGTAGCTCCGGCAGGTGTTTTGGATCAACGAGGACCTCGATACTGCGAGGGGTCCTTGGCTGCCGTCTGATGAGGCCCTCCCGTTCCAGCGTCAGCACCATCTGGTGAACCGAGGGCGGGCTAACGCGGAAGTATTCCCGCATGTCGGTTTCGGCCGGGGGTCTGCGGTGCAGGCGCGTGTAGAGGTGGATGAAGGCCAGGTACTGCCCCTGTGTGGGCGTGAAGGGTTTTGCCGAAGGACTCACGCCGGCCATCCGATTCAGTTGTTGGTGCGTGCCTCGAACACGGAGGCATGCCATGAATGTACGCTATCGGGTCGACCTCAGCCAAATCGAGCGCACGGAACTCAAGGCGCTGCTCAGCGGCGGCAAGCATGCGTCCCGTAAGCTCAAGCGCGCGCAGATTTTGCTGGCTGCCGACACCGGCGGCAGCGATGAGGAGATCGCGCGGAGCGTCGGCGTGGGCGGCTCGACCGTGTACCGGACCAAGCGCCGCTTCGTGGAAGGCAATCTGGAGCGGGCGCTGAGCGATGAGCCGCGGCCCGGAGCGGAGCGCAAACTCACGGTCAAGGAAGAAGCCTTGTTGGTGGCGACGGCCTGCGCCAGTCCGCCAGAAGGCCGGGCCCGCTGGACGCTTGAGCTGCTGGCAGGTGCGATGGTCAAGCTCACCGAACACAAGAGCCTGTCGCATGAGACGGTTCGGCGGCGCCTGGCCGAAAATGGCCTCAAGCCCTGGCGCAGGGACATGTGGTGCATTCCGCAGATCGACGGCGAATACGTCGCCCGTATGGAGGACGTGCTCGACCTCTACGCCGAGGCGCCAGATCCCAAGCGGCCGGTGGTGTGCTTCGACGAAAGCCCGGTGCAGCTCATCGGCGAGGCGCGTCAACCGATTCCGGCCGAGCCCGGCCAGCTCGAACGTTACGATTACGAGTACCGTCGCAACGGCACGGTCAATCTCTTCGTATTCCTCGACGTGCATCGTCCCTGGCGCAAGGTCAAAGTCACTGAGCGGCGCGCGGCTGAAGACTATGCCTCCTGCATGCGCGACCTCGTCGACATCCATTATCCCGACGCCGAGATCATCCGGGTCGTCCAGGATAATTTATCGACCCACTCCGCCGGCGCCCTGTATCAGGCCTTCCCGCCCGCCGAAGCCAGGCGGATTTTGCGGCGGCTCGAGTTCCACTACACGCCCAAGCACGCAAGCTGGCTCAACATGGTCGAGATCGAGATCGGCGTCCTGCGGGGCCAGTGCCTCAATCGCAGAATCGACGCCCCCAAGCGGTTGCGCCGCGAAATCGCCGCTTGGGAACGGAAGCGAAATGCCGCCCGCTCTCGCATCAAATGGATGTTCATAACAGACAAGGCCCGCACCAAAATGGGCCGCGCCTATCCCGCGACTTCCAAAGAGTCATAATCACTGTGCAGAGCCACTAGTTAGTCGCCTGTGAACAAGCCTGTAAGCGATTGAGCGGGAGTCTGTTTTTGGGATTTGACGGCGTTTGAGATTGCAGGAATTTGAGGCTTGATGGCCGCAAACCTTGCAAATTCGTTTTGTGGATTCCTCTCCGCTGTGAACCGTGCTTCTGTGGTGCACCGGAGGGATGATGCGGCCGAAGAAGCACAAGACGACGGGATCGAACGATCTGTTCCGGGCACGGCTGGACCAGATCATCAACATGAAGCACGAGCTCGTTCTGCTTGCCGGCAAGATCGACTGGGACTGGATCGACGGCGAGATCGCCCCGCTCTACAGCGAGAACGGCAGGCCGGGGATCGAGACCCGCTTCATGATCGGGCTGCTGTTGCTCAAGCACATTTACGGGCTGTCCGATGAGGGGGTGTGCGAGCGCTGGGTGCACGATCCGTACTTCCAGTTCTTCACCGGCGAAGAGTTTTTCCGGCACGTTTTCCCGCACGAGCGCTCGGACCTGAGCCATTGGCGCAAGCGGCTCGGCGACAAGCTGGAGCAGTTGTTGGCCGAGAGCCTTCGGGTGGCGCACGAGACCGGTGCGTTACGCAGCCAGGACCTCAAGCGGGTCACGGTCGACACCACAGTGCAACCAAAGGCCATCAGCTTCCCGACCGACGCCAAACTGCTGCATGCAGCGATCCGGGGGCTGAACCGCCTGGCGAGGAAGCACGGGGTCAAGCTGCGGCAATCCTATTGTCGCGTGGCCAAAAGCGCGGCGATGATGGCGGGCCGTTACGCTCATGCCAAACAGTTCAACCGGCATCAGCGGCAGCTGCGTATCCTGCGCAGCCGGCTGGGGCGGATCATCCGCGACATCCGCCGCAAGATCGAGGGCGAGGCGACGCTGGAGGAGGCGTTCGCCCTCCCGCTTGGCCGGGCCTCGCAGATCCGCTCGCAGCAGCAGCGCCAGCGCGGTTTCAAGCTTTATTCTTTCCATGCCCCGGAGGTGGAGTGCATCGGCAAGGGCAAGGCCGCCGCACCTTATGAGTTCGGCGTAAAGGCCTCCATCGTCACCAACAATCGCCGCGCCCCCGGTGGCCTGTTCGTGCTGCATGCCAGGTCGCTGCCCGACAACCCTTACGACGGTCACACGTTGCGGGATGTTATGGACCGCACCGAGACACTCACCGGCTGTGCGATCGAGCGGGCCTACGTCGACAAGGGCTACCGCGGCCACGACGCGCAAAATCCCCGCCGCGTCTTCATCTCCGGCCAGAAGCGCGGTGTTTTCGGCGCCATCAAGCGTGAGCTGCGCCGCCGCTCCGCCATTGAGCCCATCATCGGACACCTCAAAGCCGAAGGACACCTCGGCCGGTGCTACCTCAAGGGCCGCGCCGGCGATGCCGCCAACGTCGTTCTCTCCGCCGTCGGACACAACCTCCGTCGCATCCTCGCCTGGTTCAGAGAACTTTTGCGCCTGTTGTTGGTCTCGCTCTGGCGCACGCTCAACTGTCCAGCTCAGCTCAATCCGGCTTCTTAACGGTCGACTAGTTAGGACACTCGGAAGAACAAATTAGGACAACCCGGAAAACACCGGGCAGACGCGGTTCACGGAATCTGCAATTCCTACTGACATTTCATCACGGAATAATTTTGGAGAGTTCCATGCCGGCAGGATCATGGTCCGCTGAGGAAGAGCAAAAGCTGTTGCAGTTGATCCGGGAGACCGCGCTAACGCAGCGCGAGATCGCGCAGAAGATCGGCCGTACCGAAGCGGCCGTCGTGGCTCGGCTGACGATAATTAGAAGGCGGTCCACGGAGCTGAATTAGGACCGGGGACCTTGCGGAACCATTCGGGAAAAGTGGCATAGGCCTATGCAAGGTCCGGAGGTTGTCGCGGCAACTACTCACCGTACCATGTGGCGCGGTTCATTCGCGTGGTTGCCGCTAGGGGCGTTCAATCACGCCGCCACTCATGACGAGTGAGGTCGCTTAATCGCGACCTCCCTCAATCACAGTGAAGTTGCGCGTTACTAGGACAGGCCGGTTCGGCTCCAGCGGCAACACCGCATCCAGCAAATCCCCGATAGTCCACACGCGCTCAGCAATACCAAGCGCGACTGCTGGCGTAGTGCGCAACGCCTCATGTACGGCAGAGATTATAGTGAGCCACGTACAGTCTCACGGCTGCGGCATGGTGATCTAGTTTCTTTGAGAAGCCGTTGGTGACCCTCACAGAAAAACCGCCCCCATATTGAAAGAGGCCGCCAACTGAGGCGTCTCGATCTCACATGAATATTGCAAACGCAGCGATAGCAATTGGGCACAGTCCCAGCACCACAATGGTCGCCCTACAAAGTAGGTCATTTGGTCATGACACAACCCCTGCGTGGGGTTGAAGTCTAACTCCGGATATTCGGCAAACCAAAGTGCAGTTTGTGCCACGCTAGGAAATTTATCGCGCGCTAATTGGCCGCCAACTGAGGCGGCCTTTACTCTCCCAGTTCTCTGAGGATGCGGTCCCGGTGCTAAACGTGCAGTACCTGGCACGAGTAAAAGTTATCGAGCAGTTTCTTAGCTTCCTTCAGGTCGTGACCATGACCGGCGAGCCGCTCTATACGTTCCTCTTGCTCGGCAATGTGTCTCTCGCCTTGCGCAACGTGCCGTTCCGCTTGCTCCAAATGTTGAACCTGCATTTCGCGATGCGCTGATTGAAGGTGGTCGGGCATGGCCGCGCTCCATCACCTATGCAGGGGGGAGCGCTCTCAGTCTCTCAGCCACCGACGCCTACGGGCAGAGCCTCGGTCGGTGATAGCGATAGCGTATCACGTTCCGTTTCCCCTGGTTCGTTCTCCAAGATTAAATCCTGTAATCTGGATCAAAGGCCGGACATGGGCAGAACATCGATCGGGCGGCTTAGTAGTCCTACCGAGAACAACGGCCAAGCTACAGTTTCCGTCGCCTAATCCGAACTAGGACACTCTCAAATTCAATCTAGGACACCGGGACTTAAGTACGGACAGCACCTCCGGTTCGAACTCCGCCGCGCTTATTGTTGTAGAGTTTAGGGTATTATATACCTTAAATCATGCATTGAAATGCACTTTTCCTTGCGCGTTGTAATATCTGGGGTATAATATACCCTAAGGAGCGCACCGATGGTTGGACCGAAAGGGAAGGTTGAAAGGTTTCTATCTTCACATCCGGTCTTCACCCGGACCGAGTTCCGCGAAACCGTATCTCCCGGCCAGCCACTCTCGTCGTCCGACTCATTGCTTAAGTACCACGCCGCCTCAGGACGAATACGCCACGTCGCGCCAGGTGTGTATGCTTTCGTCCCGCCGCACCTGAATCCAGCGAACTTCCATCCCGACCGGATTTTGGTCGCATCGCGCATACGCGCCGATGGTGTCGTCGCGTACCACACCGCACTCGAACTGCACGGGCTCGCCTATTCGGAAAGGTCTCAGACCCAACTCCTCAGCGGAGGTCGCCCGGGCGAGATAAAAACGCTCGTTGGTCCCGTCAGGTTCGTCGCGCAACCCGCCTCGCTGCGCCGTCGCTCCGAGGAAATGTCTGGCACGATCACGATGGATCGCCGCGGTCTCGACGTTATCGCGACCGGCGTCGAGCGAACACTCGTCGACTGCATTGATCGCCCGGACCTGACCGGCGGCGTCGAGGAACTCGCAAACGCGCTCCACAGCGTCAAGGCGTTCGACGTTGGCAAATTCGCGAAGTTCGCGCTCGGTCGCGACAACCAGACGCTCGTCGGCGTGTGCGGTGCCTGGCTTGAGAGCCGGAAAGACGATCTCTTCGTCGACAAGCAGGTACTAGACGAACTGAAGCGTGCCGCCCCGCCGGCACCGCGGCCCGCGCTGGGAAGCGACGCCAAAGGCCATGCGATTGAAGCCTGGAACGTCGTCCTGCCTTCGGATTTCCTCAACCCGTCCTTCGAAGGGATGTCACCGGAGATGATGCCGTGATCTCGCTCGAACGCCTCGAAAAGATTGCCACCGATGTCTCGTTCCAACCGGCCTCGATCGAGCGCGTCATCCGGTTGATCGACGTGCTCCACCAGATCGCGAATGACCGCGAGCTCGGGAAGCTGCTCGCACTCAAAGGCGGCACCGCGCTCAACTTGTTCTATCTCGCACTCGACCGGCTTTCCGTCGACATCGATCTGAACTACGTCGGTGCCGCGGATAGAGAAGCCATGCTGCGGGATTCCAAGATCATCAACACGCGCCTTCCCGCGCTCCTGCAGAGCAAGGGTTACGAAATCGGCCGCGATCCTTCCGGTCAACACGCCGGCGGCAAGTGGCGCTTCAGGTACATCTCGGCCTATCGGCGGCCAGGCACGCTGGAAGTGGACGTGAACTATCTCTTCCGGACGCCGTTCTTCGGCTGGGAGAGGATGAATTCCGCAAAGCTTGGCGACTACGAAGCGAGGAATGTCGGCGTAGTCGACCTCCACGAAATCGCCGCCGGCAAGATCGTTGCCCTGGTGGCCCGGCGGGCTTCGCGCGATCTCTACGACGCCTGGAGGCTACTGCAGAGCGATAACATCGATTGGGCCCAAGTTAAGGTCGGAGCGCTTGCGATCGGCGCCGCATCCCGAGATCTGGATTGGCGCACGGTGTCGCTAAAGGACTACAAATACGATCTCAACGACCTGAACAACAAGCTGCTGTCCGTGGTCAAGAACGGCATGTTCGAGGCGGAGGGCAGCCCCAATAAGTGGTGCGACCGGATCCTAGCGGAATGTCAAGAAAGACTGGCGCCGCTCTTCAAGCACAATGACAGGGAGCTGGCCTTCCTCGACGCGCTCTACGACCGCGGAAGCATCGAAGTCGATACGCTTCCTGTAAACGACGATGTAAAAAAACGCATCGAAGCCTTTCCTGCGCTCCGTTGGAAAGCGCAACATGTCGCGCAGAACTTGGGCCGGAAGCCCGCCACCTGACCAACGAGTCGAGACGCGAACGTCACGTAAAGCCAGCAGCGTGTCCACTATGCGATAGAGGACATTCAACTCGGTCTCTGTTGGCAGTTCCGAACCGATCTGGTCCAAGGACGTGCAAGCGGATGCCGACATCCTCTGAGGGGCTGCCGATGAAGACGCCATCGCCCTCCTGCCGGAGCAAGGGATCCGTTTCCAAGTGGACGACCCGCGCGACTAAAATTCGTGTGCCGGCGGTCTGCGTTATGCGCGATCATTAAATGTCGAAACGTCGCGACGAGAAATTGCTGCGGCTCATATCGCTGCTGTATGCGTGATAAGCGATGCTCGTTCGGCGCCACTAATCGCCGAACGCCAACTATCAGTACCGCCCCGAGACCTAGCGTCTTATGTGATCTTGGACCTCAACGAATATCCTTTCGGCCGAATTCGAAAATATGAACATTTTCATCCTAAAACGAGCTCTTTCAACAATTGCTGAAATAATGACACGTCATGGAATCAGCACGATGGAATATTTTATGGTTGAGAGGTTCCGTTGGGCGCGGGCTTCCGTCTCGCTTAAACGTGCCCGCTATCAACGATCGCATCGCGATAGTGGTCAAATGGTTGATCGAGCCGGAACTGAAATCTATCTTCCTGCCGGACTCATAAGGTTGCAGGCTGGGAAAATCGGCTCTGGACGCCGTGGGCGTCACGTGTCAGCGGCGCTGGAAGGCCTGAAAGAGCATACCTCTCGCAACGATCTCTCCGGCATCAGGCTTGTCAATTTGGTCGCCATGTTGCCCGCGCTCCTGATCGCGGCCATTGCTCGGCTTGCGGCGACCAACGATAGAGCGGGCGACGAATGCCACTTGGCACAAACCACGGCTCCGTCAGGTTCTCGAAAGCTTAAGTGACTGTGGACGTGAGGCAAGCGTGGACCCGCACGTCTGCGGCCGGAACAAGAGGTCTTTGAACGGCAATTGCAAGCGGCGGGATCGGCCGTTACGGCGATGCTCGACCGGCGGCCCGGCCGTAAACCTCCTCCCAACGTGTCTATCGAGGATCGCGACTACATTTACGCTGTCGTCAAGGGCACTGCCAAACGCCGGAACCTCTCATCGGAGACGGCCGAGAAATATACCCAGATGCTCTACAAGGCGGCGAATTATCTCGGGGAGCGCGGCCAGTCGCTCAAAGGGAGTGATGATGTTGCCTTGAACCACCTCTCCAGTTCGGTCTTCAAGACGAACAAGCATGTGGGTATTGCGTTGCGGGCCCTTCAAAAACATCGTGGCGGTTCATCTGCTAGACTAGCAGACGTGCCCCGGACGCCCCAGATGGTGCCATTGTTACTGGGCGCATACCTACTGCTTCGACCGAGGCTGACAGGCCGCTCATTGAAAGCATCATAGCGGATGGCATCAAGAGCAAGCATTGGGCTTTCGACCACTGTCCAGCACCATGATTCGATTCTCCGAAAATTGTCGAACAGCCTTGGGACCCGAGACATGACGCTTGCTGGGACCAGTGATGGTGCGCTGTTCGATTACGTTCAGGAAGTTTTCCCTAAAAATTGGAAAAGAATGACTGCTTCGCTGGGGGTCGCTTCGTGAGTATCGGGAGGCGAATGCCTCAGGAGCTTCGGAGCAAGGGTCTTTGGCGGCAAGCGGGCTTCAACAGGCTGGGGGTGAGGCTAGTGCGCCGCCGACATTAGATGTCGTACCAGAGGAGCTTCGGCAGTGGTTGGATGATGAAGCAGACGAACCGCTTATCATGGCGGACAATCCAGAGCTTTTGCGGCGGCAACAGGAACTTCGCCAACTGATTGGAGATCAACGGTCTCCGCAGCCGATTGCCGGCGATCCGGACGAGCTGAATTTCGATCCTGAGGACTTCACTGGCCGCCCGGCGAAGCTGAGGCGACTGCTGAATGATGAATCAACGCACTCGCCGGTGTCCGCAAGCCGAGAGGAGCTTCAAAGATTGCATCAGGAGCTTCAGGATCGGCGCGACGATCAAATCACCAGCCGGCCCATCTTCATCGATCCATGGGAGTTCACTTTCGATCCGAAGCAGTTTCCTCCTGGCGAGCTTCGACGACTGCTGGAGGACGAACCGATCACGTCAGGGGCGGATCAGGTCAGCCGCCAATTGCCCCCTGTCCAGCTGAACTTAGAGGAGGTCATCTACGATCCCGAACAGTTCCCTCCAGGGGAGCTTCGGCAACTGCTGGATGATGAACCCGCGCAATTGGAGGCGGATCCGCTGGACAGCCAAGTGGTCGCCTCTATCGATCGAGGGGATTTCGCTTTCGATCCGGAGCCGTTTCCCTCATTGGAATTCCAACGCTTGCTCCGTGACGAACCTGCCGATTTGGAGGCTGATGATGTGCTGCGCCGGTTGCCAACCGATAGCTAGAGCACGATGAGAGCATGCTGCGGACGGCGACGTGTCAAGCAAACTATGTCAATGGAATCCGACAAGTTGTCCGTGTGTATTGGGAACGATGGTCGATTCCGACCTGAGGTCGATCCGTGGCCGAGATCTCTAGCGATCGACGAAGTTGTTACCGAACGAGTATACTGGGTTGATACTGTTGGTCGTCGAATATTCGCTTCACCCTCTGCACAAGCTTGGCCGCAACTTCCTTTCGTAGCCCCGGCCTTGCACAAATGACAGCCCTGAGATCAGGCAATGCTGGTAAGTAGTATTCTGGCGATTGAACTAAATCGTCCGGCACGCAGAACGTAGGCAATGCAGTCAAGCCCAAGCCAAGTCGCACGGCTGACAATCTCACCAAGTGGTCAGTGGTGTGAAGAACAATCCTGTAAGCGGATCCCATCCTATCCAGTGGACCGATCATCCAATCGTGGTCAGGAAGCGTTACGATCGGAATAGGAGTACCCGGACGGAGAACGAATTCGTGCGAGCGAACCCAGGTGGCCGGAAATGCCCGTTGTTCAAGGACAATTTTTGAAAGATCGGAATCTACGTCCGTAGCGAAAATGCAGGCTACGTCTATGTAGCCCTCGATCAAGCCCTTGCGGATCGTGCTGGAGTGATCCGCGCAAATAAAGGGATCCGAAAAGTCATCGCTGCCGGCTCGTTCTAAAAGTCCTTGAGCAAAGAAATTGCTGAGGCCAACCCGATGTACGGTAGCGTTGCCATGACCAGCGAGCCTTAACATCTGATCGTTGGCCTCGAGTATTATGCGGGCCTGTCGGAGGACGAGTTCGCCAAGGCTGGTGACGGTTGTGCCGTTGGGCGTTTTGACAAACAGTTGCCCGCCAATCAATCCCTGCAAGCGTTTTACTTGAGCGGTCACCGCAGGCTGACTAAGCCCGAGCTTGCTCGCGGCTTTGGTCAAGCTGCCCGTCTCAGAAATGGCTACAACGGTACGAATTGACTCAATTGGAAGGTTTAGCGCTCGTAGCATTATTCCGCACAAGAATCACGAACTTGCATTGGTTCTATCATTGTAGTCGCAATATCACACCGCAGCCAAAGCGCTATCCAAAATTCGGCCAGTGCGGCTAACGGTGCAAAAGATCATCCGTACAAAGCGTACAGACCTTAGGGGGGCCACCGCCGCACGGCAACGTGTCGTATCAGCTGCGCTCAGCGGTGGGCATCCGCTCGGTTCGTCGCACCTGAAAGCAACTTCTCTCTGAGCTGCTCGCTCGGAGGCATTCGATAAATTTTTGACCTGGCAACCAGTTTCATTGACGTCGATCACACCGCGCGCAATAGACAGTCTCGTGTTCCGGGTCCTAGCGACGGGGATTGCCTGAAATTATCTCTTTTAGAAGTGTTGCCGACAACGCTGTTCGATCTCGGACAAATGCAGTGCCGGGGCTCGGTTATTCAATCACGAGCATAGCCATTGAGCGGCCTGATTGCTTCGCGTTCCTTTCAGGGACCTGAGTTTTCCAGAGCTCACGGCGCCTCCTCCCTTGGTTTATTATTGGCCCTCGCTCACGAAGCGACACCTGACATGGTGCTTCGACTCTGCCTCGGTGCGTCAAGAGGTGCAGTCTTGCTGACAATAGTGAGGCCCACGCTCTCCTTTGCGGTCTTATAAATGTCATCTTGCGCGGGCCAGTGAGAGCAAGCGGCTGGCCGATCGGCCGACGCTCAACCCAGGTCAGACAATCACGCGAAGAGGCAAAGAGACGAGGTCGATGACAAAGCTTTTTCGTGAATGGGTCCTATTGTTCACCGTCGCCTTCATGGTTCTCTGCTCCGAAGCAGAAGCGCAAGATCGCCGCACCGTCACTGAGCCTGTTGCACCTCGCACGGTCTGTGACCGCCCGGTGCCGTCCGGCAAGAACGACACGGTCAGGCTGCAAGATGCCATCGACAATTGCCCCGCCGGTGCTGCGGTTTATCTGGGGCGTGGCGAGTTCCGGTCGGGCTCGCTCCAGATGAAATCGGGCGTGACCTTATGGATCGGACGCGGTGCAACGCTTTTCGCGATCCCCGAACCGGCTGCTTACGACAAGGGCCGCGGACAGTGTGGGCGAATCGGGGCTAAGGGCGACGGTTGCCGGCCGTTCATTAGTTTCTCCAAGACACGCGGCGGCGGCATCTATGGCGACGGCATCATCGATGGCCAGGGCGGTGCACCCATGGTCGGCAACGCTGAATCCTGGTGGCAACTGGCCCGCCGGGCGCAAGCCGAGGGTGGCAACCAAAACGCCCCGCGTTTGATCCAGATCGATCATGCGCAGGACATCACGGTGTCTGGCGTCACCTTGCGCAATGCGCCCAATTTTCATGTCGCGATGAACCGGGTCGAAGGTGCCACGTTCTGGGGCCTCACGATCGATGCACCGGCCGATGCCCGCAATACCGACGGCATCGACCCCGGCGCCAGCCAGGACGTGACCATCACCCGCAGCTTCATCCGCACCGGTGACGATAACGTGGCCATCAAGGCCGGCGACAATGGCCCCGCCCGCCACATCTCCGTGACTGACAATTATTTCGGCTGGGGGCACGGGATGTCGATCGGCAGCGAAGTGAATTCCGGTGCCAGCGACATCCTGGTGCGCAACCTGACCCTGGACGGAACGACATCTGGACTGCGCATCAAGAGCGATGTCAGTCGCGGCGGCCTGGTCGAGCGAGTGACTTATGAGAACGTATGTCTGCGGGGTAACCGATGGCCGGTCGCGTTCGACACGAAATACGATCCACGTGCCCAAGGCATGAGAATTCCGGTCTATCGCCAGATTGTTCTGCGCCATGTGCATGGCGAAAATGGTGCGCTGCTGATGCGTGGAGTCGACGATAGGCACGCCCTTGATGTGGTGCTCGAGGATGTTCGGTTTGCCGACACCGCTACCTGGCAGCTCGAGCATGCCAATGTGACGGCCGATCATTCTGACGTGTCGCCGCCTCTGCCCGGGCGAGCCACAGGACAGCTGTCGCGCGGATGGGAGGGATGTGCCAGAGCATTCCGCGACCGTATTGAGTAAGTGCATGCCGAACCTTTAGGCCGGTCAGATCTCCCTTTGATGCGGCTTTGAGTTCCTGGAATAAAAGGCTACGACGCTGACGCCTCATGGCGGACGACCGACGGGGTTTGGCGCGGTCGGACATTTCCGTTAGTCGCGCGCGAGTTCCGGATCGGTGAGGAAACGTATTGACCAGACTCAGCTGCCGTATCGCCGCGGCACTTTGTACCGACTGCATGGAGCGTGCAGCGCGCCAATGCGAGTTTCTGTGCTGTTCGCTGCGGTTCTGGCCGGATATGTCTGCATCTCGACGGCCCATGCTCAGCCACTTTTGGTCTCGCGTGCCGAGAGGGCGGCCTATCACTCCGTTCAAGCAGCCATCGACGCATTACCGGCCCAAGGCGGGGATATCCAAATCGCGCCCGGCATTTACCGCGAGAAGGTCAAGGTCTCTAAATCTGGCGTTCATATTAGGGGCTCCGGCAAGAGGCCGGACGATACGGTCATTGTGTATGGCGACGGGGCGATCAATGTCGGAGGAACCGCTCATTCTGCGACGCTGGACGCCTCCGGTGATGATTTCCGGCTCGATAATCTCACGATCCAAAACGACTACGCGCTGAATCCGGCCAATTCATCTTCGCAGGCGGTGGCGCTGTCGGTTACCGGAGACAGGGACGTTATCACCCGCGTCCGCCTGCTCGGTGCCCAGGACACCCTGTTTGCCAGCAAGGGGCCGAACGGCCGAATGTCGCGGCAATACTTCCGGAGCTGCTACATCGAGGGGCATGTCGATTTCATATTTGGGAATGCCAAGGCCTATTTCCGGCAGGTGAGTTACACGGCTTGGCCAATCAAGCGGTCGTGTATACCGCACAGAGCAAGGGCACGCCGGACGAGGACAGCGCCTATGTTTTCGACCATTGCAGGCTGACTGCCGATCCCGCCGCGGGCTATGTTGCGCTTGGCCGGCCTTGGCGCCCTTACGCTACAGTGATTTTCCTGTCGACGAAGATGGATGCACCGGTCATGGCGGAAGGCTGGCGCGAATGGACTCCGGGCCAAACCAATAAACTGAGGGCCGCCAACTATGCCGAATACAAATCTTCCGGCATCGGGGCCAATCCCGCAGGCCGTGAGCCTCACTCTCATCAACTGACCGATAGCGAAGCCGCGAAATGGTCGCTCGGCGCGTTCTTCGGAGATGCCACAGATTGGCTGTCCGGCTACCACCAAGATAGGACATAAAGACACGTTCTCGAAGAAGGCGTTTTGACGCCATGACGCCGTCCCAGCATGGACGACGGCGACGTAAGCTTTTGTTGGATTCGAGCGGACTATCCGCGGCGGCTGAACAGCAGGCAGGCTGCGATGCCACAGCAGGCAGGCTTTATGTTGCATCTTTCAGAAGAACCTACGCGATCGCGACTGCTTGGGGCGAGACGTTGATCTCGTCAGCTTTTCGAAAGCTTGCGGCCGCACAGATCGCGGATCTGATTGTCGCCGAAACTGCTGCCGCCTGACCGGAGTTCGAACTTCGGCCGGCTTGTGCAGGACCTCTACCATTGGAAGGAAAGCAGGATGGATCCAGTCGACCCATTCTTCGATTCAGGAGCCTGGATGGAGCAGTACGCCGCCCAACAGGAGCGGGCAGGGCAACGAAGGGGCAACGCAGGCCAGCAAGGCAACTTTGAGCGGCAGATGGCGGATTTGCAGCTCGATTCATCTGACGCGAGCTATGTACCCTCAGCTTCACAAGATCGGGCTCCTGCGAGAGGCGGTCGGGCGGTCCGGCGGGACGATTTCGGCGGCTCGATGCGGATACCACCGCATGCCGCTCTTAGGGACAGCGTGCTCGGCGGGACTCGCCGCATCGTCGACATTCCCCGTATTCAACTCGGAGCCTCGGCGCAACTGCCGCAGTTCAGTCTGCAGGATGATCTGTTCAGCAGTGCGCGCTGCTCTATGCCGGATTCGGAGTCCGCGGTTCAGGCCAAGAGTGGCAAAAGCCGCGGACTATGGTCGCGCTTCAAGTCGGGAGTGGGCAAAGCCCTCGGGGGGAGCAGCAGCGAAAAGTCGTCGCGTAAGGAGACGCAGCCTGAGGTCTTCTCAACGAAATTTCGAGTGGATCATGCCAGGCAGCCGGGCCGGGCTCGCGGAGGGCCAGTCCCTGCGGCGGACGAGACGCTCATAACGGATTTCAGAAACAGAGCGGCCGGCAACCTGAGCGATGGCACCATCAAGAATGCGGCAGCCGATCTGCGCCATTTGAGCGCGCGCCTGAGTGCGAACGGCAGGCCATCGATAGCCGATCGAATTCGCCGCGAATTGGAAAACGCGCAACTGGAAAATCCGGAGGTGGAAAACTATCAGCTGGAAGCTGAGCTTGATGCAGATGTGGAGACGTATGCAAATGACCGCGGCAGGCGCATCAAGGCGGCCTTGAAAAAGCTCCGGGAGGTCGGTGCCGGAAACACCTTGTTCGCCGACATCCGCCGTCTGGAACCTTATCCTGCGGACGCAACACTCATCCGCATGTGGGCCGCAGCGGAAAGGGCGACAGGCAGGGTCGAGCCGGAGACAGCCGATCGTCAGGCGCGTCGCCTTTCGAGGCTGAGTGACTGGCTGCGATCGCACCACAGGCCCGCGATGGCTGACCGGCTCTTCACCCCAGAGCTCGCACAGGACGTCGAGGCGTACAAGCAAGAAACCCAGGACAGTAAAATCAACCCCGATTTGCTCAGGCTTGGGCGCTACCAGCAAATCCTTGAGGCGAACAGGGCGCTCGGATTGGATCCTGAGGACGGTGGGCAGCCTGCTGGCGAAGGCGCTGCACACGCGCACTTGCCGCAGGAACTGCCGGCGACGCCTGCCACGCCGAGCGCGGGAGCTTGGGATTGGCTCGGCGAGCAGATCCACGGACCGAGCTCATCACTGCCAGCGCCGTACCACATTTCGCAGGCCGGTCCCTCGCAGCAGCGTCCCTTAATGCCAGCCTCCCCCAGCGGTGCTGCGTGGGATTGGACGAGCGAGCAGGCCCACGGACCAGCCTCATCGGCGCCTCGCTGGGCTCCACAGCCGGATCTACCGCTCGGGCTTCCTGCAACTCCAGCCAGCTTGAGCCAAGGCGCTTGGGATTGGCTCGGGCAACATATGCAAGAAGGTGGGTCACCGTCGTCCGTCAGGCCTCGGTCGTCAAACATCTACAGCGGTCTCAATCCCCTGATTGATCTGGATCCGCCTACACCGCATGACTTGCGTGACGATGCACGTTCAGTGCCGGCACCCGAATTTGGCGGAACGCCCTTGTTCGCTGGACCCTCGGGGGCCGTGCAGGGACTGCGGGACATTGGGGCCATCGTTGGGCCGGACTGGCGCCACGGCTCCCAGGCGGCTGAAGACGTCTTGGTTGACGTCCTGGGCAACATCAATCTGCTGCCAAACCAGTTCGGGCCAAGTCAGTTTATGATCAACGATGAGCGCTACTCGGCCACGTTCGGACCAGGAGGGCGCCGGGATGTCCGCCTGATCCATCACCCGCGCGCAAGCCAGCTAAACCAACCCGGGCCATCCGAGCTGCTCCATCAGCCCCCGCAGATGGTCGGAGCCAGTCAGCCTCGTGAAGGTGCGGTGGACCTTGGGTATCTGATCCGCGGCGGATGGGAGCATCGCGAACGGTTCCTTCCGCCCTACCTTGTGCGCGTCCTCGAGGGCCAGCGCATCATGCCGGAGGCCGGACGCCCGACCTATTTCGACATCCGCGGCGTGCCTTACCGGGGCGAGTTGGTCGAAAGCGAGGGGCGCCGGCGCGTTCGCATTCATCCTGAGCTTGGCTGAGGGACGTAGGTCGGCTGCAAATCTCAGGCCCGGGCGGGCTCTGCGCGCGCGTTCAACAGCACGGCCTATCATTGGAAGTAGGGAAGGGGCATGGCCGGAGCAGTCCAGCCGCCCCTTTCAGAATCAATCAAGCTCGGTGGATTTTGTGCTCCATCTCTCAGGCTTTCACAAATCGCCCGCCAATCAATCAGTCGCTCAATAAGCGCAACAGTTCGAACCTATTCGTGCTCGACGCCCACAGCGCGGAGCGCAGACGATCGCAATCGCAAAAAGAATGTGGGGGAGCTCGCCAACAATACGAGTTTGCCGACAGCCTATCCGCGATGGCCAAGCCGAACTTCTCTGAGAGACGTTGACATCCTTCATGCTCGGGCCGGGCGTTTGCCGCAATTAAGGGTCCTTGCAGTACGTTGCAATCAGCCAGCTATCCGAGCGCAGCCTCCAGTTGGCAATTGCCTCCACGACCATCGCTTGGATCGAACTCCCTGGAGCAAAGCCGCAGCGGCCAATGATTCATGCATCGCTAAATGTAACCCGATCGGCTGTGCCTGGCACGCCAGAGGAAAACGATCGCGATCTTGCCTTGGATTTCGCCAAGGGAGTGCTGATCGTGTTGGTGATCGTCGGTCACCTGATCCAATACATCCTTTACCGAGGTGAAGGCTTCTGGGATTCGCTATGCTTCAAATGGATCTACATGTTCCACATGCCTCTCTTTATGGCGATAAGTGGATACCTCTCTTGCCGCGCTCTGTTGCGAAAGTCGTTGACGCAATCCGTCGGCGATCGGGCGACGCAGCTCTTGCTGCCCATGCTGTTTTGGTACGCTCTCCGGAGATAGCAAAGGTTGCCGTGCTTCCCGGCGCACCTGACGCAACAGGCGAGATTCTGCTGTTTCTAAATGATGTCGCCGGCGCATACTGGTTTATCTGGGCAGCGTTCGTTTGTTTTCTTCTCGTAAAAATTCTTTCGATCTTCGATCGTTGCTCGCCCTTGACCCTATTCGTATCAGTCGTACTGGTCGTGCTTGCGCCTCTGACATTCTCCATATTTCATCTCATAAAGTACACTTACCCGTTCTTCTGCCTGGGCTTCTCAGCTGCGCAATCGAGAGACTGGTGGGCGAGCAACGCGATCTTACAGGCTGCTCTGGACCGTGACTCTGTCCATAGTGGCGCTGGTATGTTTTCTAGCTTGGCGCAAAGACACTTACGTCTACAACAATCTCGCCCTGGTCCAAGATATGCAGTCGGCGAAGAATGTGCTTCTGATGTTTTTCGGCTCTGCAGAGGCTTCGGCGCTCATGATTGAGTTTTTCCTCCAATGCGGGAGATTTGGCCGCTCAAACCCAGTGGTCCGCTTTATCGCCGTGGAAATAGGACAGAGCACACTAGGTGGTGTGGACATTTATCGCATCCATAAGACGATGGCTGCGAGAGTAACGACGGCCAGGTAATTTCGGGCGGTCTTTTCGAAGCGGGTTGCGACGCGGCGGAACTGCTTGAGTTTTGAGAAGCAGCATTCGACGAGATGACGCTGGGCATAGAGATGCTTGTCCAGCGGATATTTGAGCGCACGTGACGGGTTGTTGGGGATGACGGCGAGCGCGCCTTTGGCAGCGATCGCCTGGCGCAAGTGATCGGCGTCATAAGCCGTATCCGCCATGACGACCTGGGCAGGTAATCCCTCGATCAATTCGGCGGCTTGCGGTACGTCGCTCTTCTGACCTGCGGTGAGCTTGAACCGTACGGGACATCCCAGGCCGCGAACGGCCATATGTATCTTGGTGCTCAGGCCACCGCGCGAGCGACCGATCGCCTGATCTTCAGACCCCCTTTTTTCGCCCCAGCGGCGTGCTGGTGCGCCCGGACGATGGTGGAGTCGACGATCAGATACTCGAAGTCCGGATCACCGGACATCGCTTCGAATATGCGCCACCAGACCCCCTTGATGCTCCATCGACTGAAGCGCCGAAACACGCTGTTCCAGTCTCCAAACACCTCCGGAAGATCACGCCAGGGAGAGCCAGTGCGCACGATCCAAAGTACGCCCTCCACAAACATCCGGTTGTCCCGTCCGGTCGAACCCTTCTGGTCAGGCCGGCCGATGATCAACGGCGCCATCCGCTCCCATGTCGCGTCGCTCAATACCAAGCGGTCCATCACACCCAAGGCGGCCTCCCCAAAAGCAGCCTTGAATCTGATTTGCGCCTAAAAGGGAATCCTTAGAGTCCACACCACCTAGTGGCTCTGCACAGTGATTATGACTCTTTGGAAGGCGCGGGATAGGCGCGGCCCATTTTGGTGCGGGCCTTGTCTGTTGTGAACATCCATTTGATGCGAGAGCGGGCGGCATTTCGCTTCCGTTCCCAAGCGGCGATTTCGCGGCGCAACCGCTTGGGGGCGTCGATTCTGCGATTGAGGCACTGGCCCCGCAGGACGCCGATCTCGATCTCGACCATGTTGAGCCAGCTTGCGTGCTTGGGCGTGTAGTGGAACTCGAGCCGTCGCAAAATCCGCCTGGCTTCGGCGGGCGGGAAGGCCTGATACAGGGCGCCGGCGGAGTGGGTCGATAAATTATCCTGGACGACCCGGATGATCTCGGCGTCGGGATAATGGATGTCGACGAGGTCGCGCATGCAGGAGGCATAGTCTTCAGCCGCGCGCCGCTCAGTGACTTTGACCTTGCGCCAGGGACGATGCACGTCGAGGAATACGAAGAGATTGACCGTGCCGTTGCGACGGTACTCGTAATCGTAACGTTCGAGCTGGCCGGGCTCGGCCGGAATCGGTTGACGCGCCTCGCCGATGAGCTGCACCGGGCTTTCGTCGAAGCACACCACCGGCCGCTTGGGATCTGGCGCCTCGGCGTAGAGGTCGAGCACGTCCTCCATACGGGCGACGTATTCGCCGTCGATCTGCGGAATGCACCACATGTCCCTGCGCCAGGGCTTGAGGCCATTTTCGGCCAGGCGCCGCCGAACCGTCTCATGCGACAGGCTCTTGTGTTCGGTGAGCTTGACCATCGCACCTGCCAGCAGCTCAAGCGTCCAGCGGGCCCGGCCTTCTGGCGGACTGGCGCAGGCCGTCGCCACCAACAAGGCTTCTTCCTTGACCGTGAGTTTGCGCTCCGCTCCGGGCCGCGGCTCATCGCTCAGCGCCCGCTCCAGATTGCCTTCCACGAAGCGGCGCTTGGTCCGGTACACGGTCGAGCCGCCCACGCCGACGCTCCGCGCGATCTCCTCATCGCTGCCGCCGGTGTCGGCAGCCAGCAAAATCTGCGCGCGCTTGAGCTTACGGGACGCATGCTTGCCGCCGCTGAGCAGCGCCTTGAGTTCCGTGCGCTCGATTTGGCTGAGGTCGACCCGATAGCGTACATTCATGGCATGCCTCCGTGTTCGAGGCACGCACCAACAACTGAATCGGATGGCCGGCGTGAGTCCTTCGGCAAAACCCTTCACGCCCACACAGGGGCAGTACCTGGCCTTCATCCACCTCTACACGCGCCTGCACCGCAGACCCCCGGCCGAAACCGACATGCGGGAATACTTCCGCGTTAGCCCGCCCTCGGTTCACCAGATGGTGCTGACGCTGGAACGGGAGGGCCTCATCAGACGGCAGCCAAGGACCCCTCGCAGTATCGAGGTCCTCGTTGATCCAAAACACCTGCCGGAGCTACTCTGACCGCCAGACGCAACCCGTCAAAATCACTGTGCAGAGCCACTAGTGCTGTACTTGATTCAGGGGACGGTATTTCGTCTCATGGATTCGATGCAGTACGCAGAACCGTCAGATCTCACAACCAAGTTGGCTGAGGCGGGACTTCTTGGCGGAGCGATTATTCTCGTCTCGCTAGTGGTGCGCCGGTCAGCGCGCGACATTCCCTGTCTGTCTCAGTTCATTCTAGGAACTTCATCCCGCGCCCTCGCGGGTCAGGCCGCGCGCAAGCAAAGCTAGCCGACATCTGGTCACGATGCTCTTTAGTCGTTGGAGAGCCGACCTTCGGGTCGCTCCTTGCGACCTCCAGCCGGTGCGGTGACAGAAACGGCGCGTAATTTTGACGAATCAGGTTGTGCGCCGAATT
This sequence comes from Bradyrhizobium sp. USDA 4510, assembly GCF_054059095.1. NCBI lineage: Bacteria > Pseudomonadati > Pseudomonadota > Alphaproteobacteria > Hyphomicrobiales > Nitrobacteraceae > Bradyrhizobium > Bradyrhizobium sp. USDA 4510. The sequence continues at coordinate 1,130,182 of NZ_JBSSBT010000001.1, forward strand.
AATGGCTTCCTCGACGAACTAGAAGAATATCAGCGTAGACACCAACAGATCTAACGCGTGCTCCGTTTGGGCCGTATGTGTGATGCTTGTCGGATTATGGATGTATGACAGTCCAAGGGTTGCATATATCCCTGGAGCGAGATGCGCGATGTATGTTCCTGTAATTGCAGTTGTATCGCGATGCGCAAGCTGTCCTTTCGCCAAGGCCGCATCCACTGCAACCTTGCTCCAGGCGGTGTTGCTCGCGACGAGACTAATCAGATCAGTAGGTCGGCTATCAAAAGGCCCCTTCGCATAAAGACGAAGCTCGTAATACCGGCTGATCCTATTGAGATCAGGCGGAGCTCCCATGATCGAGAATCCGCCATAGATGCCGCGAGATGGCGTCCCCTCAACGTCACTCTGCCAGAGCTGCCGGTCAGCGGCGATGTAATGAAAGTTATTCCCGCTCTGCCTTTGTTGATCCGGATCTGCTAAATTCTTGTAATGGCCGCTGTTGAAACCAACGCCCGCCCGCAGCCACGTGTCAGGTACGCCGGGAGCGGCCTTGCTCTTGTAGCCAAGTTCATCAACGAAAAGAATACCTGTGTTGGCCGTGCTCCAGTTCAGGCCGCTCGGATTCTCTGTTATCTCGGCATAAGAACCGTCTGGACTGATGGAGCGCTGCATGGAGACTTTGTTGTACAGGTGATCATCAAGATTGTACTTCAGGTTGACGGCGGGAGTCGGTGCGGCGTTGGTGCTCATTCCTGCTTGGAATAAGGCAAACATATTTGATCCTGAAATGCCTGCGAACAACGTGCCGGTGAACTCATTCGCATTTCGGAGATAGCCAAGTTTGAGTTCGAACTTCCTGTCGAGGAAGGTTTGATAATATGCGAGTGTATTCAATCCCACTCGATCCGGCCCCGGGCGCTTCCATGTCCAGTATTGCTGCTCGGCACCCACGACAATCTGGCCATCGGGAATGCCAAGCCGGCTGAGATCATAGGTGACGATCAGGAAGTTCGCCGTAGCAAACGTCGGATTCTGCCCCATGTAGAGCTGGTTCGCGATGCTGGTTCTCGCCGCATTCGGCAGCTGGTTATTTGCAAAGATGTTATGCGTCCAGCCGATATAGCCGATGCCAACGTCTGCCAGCGCGGATCTAACGCCGCTCTTGTCCTGATCAACCGTGTCGGCAGGGCCGGGTATGTTGAGCCAGATCCCTTTTTCTCGGAAAGTATCGAAGCGTGCGAAGGGATCGATCCTTTTTTGCGTTCGTGTCTGGGCGCTTCGATCGGAGCTGTCGCGCTTGATGAGAGGCAGGTTGGGAGCTGATGCCAGCGCGGAGGCACGAAGTTGAACTGGCTCATTGACCGTGCCGACCCGGAGCTTTGTGGCCATGTCGTGGGCTGTCGGCGCTTTCCTCCTGGCAACTTGTGCCGCAGCGTTGTTTTTGGCATCACGCTCGTCGGCAGTTTGTGCCAAGACAGGCATGCCAACCAGACAAGCCGCGAGCGAAAGTGCGGCGGTAAGGCGCCGCTGCGTCTCGCTTGATCGCAAGCTGCAGGCAAGTGCGGCCGTAGCCGAAGATGTTTGAGGCGTCGTCACCGCAATAAAGCAATCACCCACAGTGTACTTCGTGTCCTCTCTTGCGAGCCATGAACAGATTGAAAGCCGGCCTCAATGGCCAGAGCGGCGTCGAAGCGCTGGCCTCTGAGGCGCGGCACGACGCCGTACGGGCAGGAGGTTCGTAATCCCGGCGAGGTCACCTCTAATCTGTGCCCGCGAAAATCTTGTCTCAACGTCCATGATTGAGCCCTGGAGATCGGAGGGATCCGGTTTCGGGCTACTTTCGTGGCCGTGGGCAAACTGTTGGTGAGTCCGCCCGCTCCGTCGGCGCGGAAAATTTGGGATGCATTCCGAGTTCCTAGACCTGTGACGCACGGCGTTGGTGGGCCACGCTTGCCATCTGTCCGTCGTCTCCATCAACCTGCCAGAATTGGTAGTTGGCCATGTCCAATGCTTCCCGCTCCAATGGCGAGGTAGCTTGGGCGCCGGTTGGTGCGCCTTGAGCAGCGGTCGGCCATGAAGTTGCCGGTCTCGGCAGCACGGAAAGGCGAGAGGCAGACTTTGAAGGGAAATAGCGTCGGTTCACATCAACGGCCGGCAGGGTAAGAAAACCTGCAAGGTTCTCTTGAATGATGCGAAAATGCTGCACCATAACCGTGAAGAGGAGGACTATTTCTTACCGCTGGCCCTATGATGCAGGAACCCGCATCATCTGTTCGCTTTGCCTGGGACAAGATGAGCCGCTTCATCGGAGCAGCGAGTTTGCGAAGAATGACGTTGTCGGCGGCCGCGCTTTGCTGGGAGTCGTGACTTCAGCCATCTCTCGCGTCAAGGAAACAAGCCTGTCGAAACGGGGATAGTCGGGTAGGGGACAATGGAGATGATTGATCAGGCGGCCGCTTCCGATTTGCGGCCGCTATTATACGGCACGTCAAAACGCATTCGCTGGGGTTTGATGTTTCTGGTTGTCCTCGTCGGCTTGTGTTCAGCAGCAGCCCATTTTGGAGGGAGCCTCGCAAGGGTTGTCGAGACGCCGCCAGCCGGGTTCGCCGATTCGGCGGCGGGCCTATCACCGGAGGACAGGACATCCCTGACCGAGATACGTTGGGCGCAGCAGAAGGCGAGCGAGGATATTGCGGAACTCAGTCGCCTCATCGATGCTCAGCGGAAGGATCTTAAAGGGATCTTAGATCGCATCACGGTGCTGACTTCGCGGATTGAATCCTTGCAGATTCCAGCACCTGTCGCTTCCGATCCCTCCGTTATTTCTTCGTCGCCGGCACAAGCTGCTTCGAGTCCGGCCAAGAAGCACGTCGAGAGGTCCAAACCACAGGGGCCTGTTTCCGTCGGAGGTGCGCCAGTGATCGCTGGACAGAAGACGGGCGAGCCTTGACGCTCGCTGTCCCTGGCGCCCTGCGCGCGCAGCCGCTCGTCGGAGATCGCGGTCGCAATCATGGCCGAGATCACCGCGCAGCTGCGCTTGCCCCCCAAAGAAAAAGAAGAAGCGGCATGAAATTCGGTCCCGCCAGTCCAGCCGACGCGATTGCCTCGAGTTGCTGCGCGGAGCCAGCCACGTTTGGCGGCGGTGGGCTGCCCAGTCACGCTAATCCTGTCTTACCGAGCGAGCGTGCCGCCGACGCGTGAGGCATCAGGAATGCGGATAGGTCCTTGACCACGTCAGCGAGCGTGCCGGGTCGAAAAGCAACGTCTTCAACGAATGAATTCCGCTGCTGAATTTTCGTTGGGTCTTCCGCAAACGCAGTTGTCAGCGCATCCGGAGCACTTGGAGGAATTTCAGTCTTCCGTCGAGCGAATGTCGCGGTGATGGCTCGTGGGAGTTTGTCGTTCTTGAATTCGAAGTTGCGCGATAAAACCAAGACGTCATACAAGTCTTTCATGCGGCTATTGGCGCGACGCAACATAACCATCGCCTGAAAGTTCTCGGCGATAACCGTTTCGCGGGCGTAGGCCCGGAGATGTGGCGCCCGGAAGTCCAAGAGAACGGGCAGATCCATTTCCTGAAGACCCGGCTCAACGGAGTCGCCAAAGGCGATATCAATCACGATCCGAATTTTGGCGGTTTCGATCGTAGCGTTGGCTGTAATGCGCAGCCCGCCGCATTCGGTTTCTTCACGGATACGGTGGACCTTTACGCTGTTCGATTCAAAGACAACGCCATCATTAAGGGAGACCATGCAGATCTCCTGGAAGATGCGGACCATATCCTCTTGATCGTCTTTGCCAGTGGCCAGAAAGTCCAGGTCTCTTGTCGGGCGTAGCGGATCTTCGAACCACTTCGTAAGCAGCATCTCTCCTTTCAGAATGAAACGGTCGCAGTGCTTGGTTTGACTCAGGCGATAAAGGAGTCGCTCGAGAACGTAATTGTTGAGCAGCAGATCGAATGGCTGACGACGCTCCTTTGAGAGGTTGAGCAACCGCGTCCGAACCGACGCGCGGTTGAGCAACCGCGTCCGAACCGACGCGCCCATGTTCTTGATCAGAGGTGTTGGCTTCTTAGGCATTGGTCGTCATAGCCTCAAGATACGGCTGAACGACCTTCCAGGTACCAGCTTCATTTGCGTACCGGGCGATCTCGGCAGGGGTCGCTTGGCGCTGTCGCAGGGCTTCTCTGAGGCCCTCGAGCGCGAGATTGAGGCCGGGACTCTTTCGATACCGCTTTCCGGCGCTCCGGCGATAACGAAATAGGTCGACTACTGTTTTGGCAGGAATGTAGACGCGTACCCGTACGCCTTCGATCTTGTGCTCTGTAATGCCAGAGGTCAGAACCTTCTCTCCGAAACGCACAAATTGGATGGTCGGGGTATCGGTTCGCGGCAGCCGATCCTTTGAGCCGATGGCCATCCAAACGAGCGATGGAATCGTATCAGTCAGTCCGTGAAACGCCAGCGCAGAGGTGAGGCAGATAACGCCTCTTGGGACGAGCTTGGCGGCCTCAGCCAGGACATGATGGGTGTCGAACGAGGCGTCTGGAAGCTGGTACAGTCCCCTGCTGAGCTGAAGGACGAGTCCCTTCTCCTTCATTCGGGATACGGTTGCCGCCGTAATGCCCGCCTTCTTAAATTCAGAAAGGCGAAGCATCCCCTGCTTCTTCAGTAGGGTTATGGCGCGATCCTGCTGGGTCTTAGGGAAGGATAGCATGCTAGTATTGTGATACAAAATGTCGGATTTGTCAATATTTTATCCGACGATTGGTATCGTAAACTAATCGCATTGTTCGCGCCTGCGGACTTTGGAGGCGCGAGCGGCTGATCTTCCCGCGGGCACGACTAGCAACAAAGAAACGGTGCCGCATTAGTCGGCGTGCGACCAAGTTTTCTCAATATCTCCGAGCCAGGGCAAAGATGCCTTAGACGCGGATCTTAAAGTTTCCACCAGCTGCCGTGGCGGCGCCAAGTACCTGTCGAGAGTTCGATTAGTCAGCAGATTCCCTTTATTTCGATCCGCATCTCTCGGTATTTGAACCGAATTTAAATCTTCCCTTTAAGCGTCTGCCTGCAGCGCTTCTTCCGGTCACTCGTTCGCGAGGAGCGCCACGCTTTGGATCTGCTCACATCCCTTGGCTTTGCTAATAGGGTGTGCGGTCGAGATGAGCATCGAATGCGGCAGCCACAGCGCGGATGACAAAACGGTGCTCCTGCTTGACGCGGATGAAACCGTCCTGGATCTCCACTATCCCGTCCTCAGTGAGCATTTCCAAGCGATCAGCTGAATCAAGAAAAGCGATCGGATCAAATCCGTGGGCTGCACACAGTGCCGGCACGTCGGCCTGCAAATCGCACATCAAGCGCTCGATGATTGCAGCCCGCAGCCGATCTTCCTCAGTGAGACAGTATCCTTTCGACATAGCCAGACGACCTGCTCTGATGTGCTGGTTATAGGAAGCAGTCACGACCTCGTTCTGGACGTAGCCGTCACGGAGACGCCCGATGGCTGACGGACCAAAGCCGATCACAGTTTTACAGGTATCGGCCGAATAGCCCAACGAGTTGCGGCGCAGCCGACCAGCTTTCTGGGCCAGCACTAGCTCGTCGTCTGGCAAGGCGAAATGGTCGAGCCCGATTTGGTGGTAGCCGGCGGAGACCAGCGTATCTGCCACGGCCGCGGCTTGCTCGGCTCGAGCAATATTGTCAGGCAGCGCCGCCTCATTGATCTGGCGCTGACGTTTCATATAGGAGGGAACGTGGGCGTAGCCGAAAACCGCGAGCCGGTCGGGCCGCATGGCCGCAGCCGTCCTCGCCGAGTCCACGCAGGACTGCACCGTCTGATGCGGCAGTCCGAAGAGCAGGTCGAAGTTGATGCGGCTTATTCCATGCTGGCGAAGGCTTTCGACTGCAGAAGCCGCCTGGGCCTCGCTTTGGAGCCGATTGACCGCCTTTTGGACCACGGGGTCAAAGCTTTGCACGCCGATGCTCGCGCGGTTCACGCCGGCCGCCCCCAAGGCTTCCGCCATCTCTGTCGTGAACGCGCGCGGGTCGATTTCGATGGCGATGGCAGCCGACTTACTGAAGGCAAAATAGCGACGTAGGAGTTCTATCAGAGCTAGAAAATCGACTGGCGCAATGCTGGTCGGTGTTCCGCCGCCGAAATGCACGTCGCGGACGGGCAGGGCGCGCGGCAGTTGGTCTGCAACCAAACGAATCTCCTCCCGTAGCGCCGCCAAATAATTGCGAATTGGCCGCTCGCTGCGAATAAGGCTCGTGGGAAAGCCGCAGTACCAGCAGATCGATTGGCAGAAAGGGACATGGAGATAGAGCGATACGGGTTCATCCGGCGGCAGCCGTCTCAACCAAGTCTCACAAGTCTCGGCGCCGATGGTCGTGGAGAAATCCGGTACAGTTGGGTAGACTGTGTACCAAGGCAGGCGAGCATCGCAATACTTGTTCAGGAGTGCGGTCTGCAAGGCTTCGTTCCCGTGCTCATACAGACCTGAAGCTGAACCATGCGCTCTGCTGTGTCTTTGCGTTATGTCAACTTGCTCAAACTTGGTCGCGACATCTCGATCACGTTCTCGATATCATTGCCAACTTATCAGGGACCGAGGTTGGCGTGAGAGACATCCACGTTTGGATGCTCGTGCGAAGGATGAACTTCTCACAAGCACATGGCCGATAGCCGCTAGTTCGACCAACCTGCGCGCAGGAACTTCGCAGGGACCATTCAGTTCACTCGATGGGCCGAGCGGCTTGTCGCTCCTCTTCCCCGCGAGGGGGCACCTCTCGGATGAAATGCCGCGAGCAGGATGCGTCCGGCTGGCGATGCCATGGACAGTAAGTTGCTGTTGGATGGCGCCGACAAGTGCGAGATCATAGAACTTGACGCTACGTGAGATTCAAGTCCTTTGGAGCCGCGCATGAAACCATTTTAGACGCCACGTCAAAAGAATGGATGGGCCTCAATTCCGCCACGCTGGTTGTCTCATTGCCGCGAGCATCGTCACGGATGTACTGATGATGTTGGGGCGGGCCCGGCGCACTTCCAAGCCCGGCAAGTGCGTCGGGGCGCCTTGGTTCGGAGGCGTCCCGTCGCCGAGTACAAGCGGCTCTCCACAACCCGGTTTCGCGCGCCGGCGACCGCGAAGGAGAGCCCGGCTGGCTTCCTCACACCTGGACAACGTCCTACATATTTGCGCTGTGCTTCTGCACTTTCATTTCGTTTGTTTTTTGCGATCGCTTTAGCGGCTATCGATTCTTCGAGAGAGCCGCGCAATTGCATCAGTTGAATCTCGACCTGACCGGTGTGAAAACTAAGACGTGAGAGTTTCAAGCGCGCACCAATTGGATGCCGGCGATGAGCAGAACCGCCACGAGGATGAACCTTACGGTTGTCTGGCTCATCCATTTCAGGCCGATAACTGTTCCTGCCGCGGCACCCGCCAGTACGGCGATTGCATAAAGCCCGAAATCCGGCGCCGGAAATTGGCCGGTGAAAAGAACTCCGGCGAAGCCGAGAGCGGAGTTAGCCAGGATAAAAGGCGGCGACAGCGCGGCGGTCTGCTTAGGTGATGCCCAATTCAGTGCGATGAGCGTCGGGGCGAGAAACGCTCCGCCGCCTACGCCTGTCAGCCCGGAAACGAGGCCGATGACTGCTCCAATGCTCAAGGTTCCCCAGAGCCGAGTTTCGCAACCGCGTTCGGCGGTGCGTCCGTGCCGAACGATCATCACGACGCCTGCCAGAAGAAGGACAAACCCGGTCAGCGTCTTGTAAATGTGTTCCCCGAGCACCACGAGACCCCCGACAAGCGCCGTTGGCATCGATGAAAGCAGAAGCGGACGCAGCATTATCCAGTCAACTACTTTGTTGCGGTTGAAAACCCACGTAGAATATGTCGCGACCACAATGTTGAGACCAAGCGCCGTTGGGCGCATCTCTGTCGATGGCAGACCAGCAAAAGCCATCAGCGCCAGGAATGCAGTACCCCCCGCCTGACCAACGGTCGTATAGAGCAGTGAGATGATCGCCAGAAGCAGAGAAAACATCTCACCGATTCTCGGCGAAGCTCTTCGCCTTGGTTGCGACAGCCCCGCCAGGGCGAGGCGCAATTGTTTTTCCTGTCGGGACGTTTGCTTTGCAACCGAGTTTTAGTTGGAGTGCGCGCGACCGGACCTATAGCCAGTCACGATTGCCATGTGGCGATCGTCTCAATCAATCGTTAAGCCTTGTAGTTGACTGGGTAGCGCGAGACCTTGGTAGTTTCCGGTCGACGGACAAGGCCTCGTCGGACGGGCTATGCTCTCGGTCGTTCTTGACGTCAACCGTTGCATTCCGAGCCGCTGCACCTGCCAGGTCGTCATCTGACCTGCTTTTTCGTCATCTCTGATCGGCCACTCGCCGTGTTTTCCACCAGAATGTTGACGCTGGGCTGAGCGTATTGACGGGTTGAAGCCAAGAGCGTCTCGGAGCGGCTGCCGTGCGAGCTATATTTTCCTTGATGAGGTCAACTGGTGCCGGGGCTCGCGCAAATGGTCTGTCGGATGTCCTCCCGATGTCATGATTGCTTCAATGCGCGATAAGGAGAGCTGCCCACTCTTTCAAGTCATTGATTCCGCGGCCGGTTTCTGAAAACCAAATGTTGGTATGGCACTTGCTGGTCCCACACCAGGTCCTCTCCCGCCTTTGGAGATGCGCATGCAAAGTGTCCGCTGCGTCAAGCAGCTCTTGTGGCTTCGCGTATCTCCCGTTGCGCCCCTGACGCGGTTGCTATTTGTCCCTTCGATCTATTCGCGCCGACCCTACGCGACCAAGCCTCTCAGAGGCCGTCGGCTGATGCTAGCAAATTTCCTTTTGCGACGGCTGCTGCGTGTTGCTCATCGCCCGAACCCTCGACGTTGTGGACAGGCGAAGGACCAGCCAAGGAAAAGCGATGCCGACTCGCAAGACGGGGAGGAAAAATGATGCCGTTGTCTTCTGCGTCGGCGAGCAGTGCATCGACGGGGACGCCACGCAGGTCGAAGCGAGCACCCGCGAGCGGGGTTGCGTGCTCTAGCTCACCTGGCTCGCGAAGTTCAGCATCTAGGGTCTGCCCGAGCTCGCGCTCAAGCGGCAGCGAAGCCTCACTTGAGCTGGACATCGCTCTTGCACAATCGAATCGGATCTATGCTGATGTCGCAGCGGGCCGGCCTGGGTGGCTCGTACCGCCGACTGAATCGTTAGGAGAGCCGCCTGACCGACTTCAAGCCGTAGCGCGCGCACGCCCGCCAAACCAGAGCTCTTACTTTCCGTCCCTGGCGGCATCAGTAGGTCAATTGTGCCTCGCGAACGCAGACCATCAACATGGCCGTCCCCGCCGCGATCTTCAATCTCGGCAGCGCGTCGCCTGCGAGCCGGGTAGATCATATTGAATGAGGTGAACGCTACGGTGAGCGTCGTGCAGTTCGGCCTCGAACGAAGGATAGGCCGCACCTTAGCTGTTTGGCGGGGGACGATCACGTCATCGCAGTTGGTGTAGGGCATCGAATTCGGGATGACTCCTTCGGCAGCATGCGCTCCAGACTTTACAAAGAGCAAACCCAGGAATTCAGGGCATGGAATTGAACTTGGCTCTACCTGAAACAAGCGCAATTGGAAGCCGCGACACCGACCGGGATAGTCGTCCTGAGCCGCCCGCTATGGACCTGTTTAGCTTTACTGAATGCGCAAAACAGACGCATTCGCTCAGAGCGCTATTCGAGCTACTTGTCAGCTGCGCCACGGAGGAGGGCTTCAGTGAAGTTGCCTACGGCGCCCTCAACTTCGTCGAGCCCCTTCGCCTGGCGGAGTATCCACCCCCGACCGTGGCCGTGAAATGGCCGTCAGACTGGTGCGACCGGTACTTCAAACGCAAGTACCACACCATCGATCCGGTGGTCCGGCGGACGCCAATGCTTTCTAGGCCGTTTTTATGGGATCAACTGGCCGACCACTATCGACTTCAACCTGACGAGAGACGCGTACTGGACGAAGCCAGAGAGGCGGGCCTGAAGCATGGCATGAGCGTGCCGTTGTTTGGGCCGCTAGGCCGAGTATCTGTAGTGTCGTTTGCATCTCCGTCGGACGACGCTGATCCTCAGGATCGCATCGGTCATCTCAATGCATTGGCCTGGCACTTTCACACCGCGTATGGTGAGATCGCACGTCCCTGCAACGATGGCGGTGATAAAAAAGTGGCACTGTCGCAGCGGGAGATCAGCTGCATGCGATGGGTGGCGGAAGGAAAATCGTCATGGGAAATCGGGATGATCCTGGAAATCAGCGAGAATACAGTCAATTTTCATATCAAGAATGCGATGCGAAAGCTTGGCGCCACTAGCCGGATCCAAGCGATCGTTCTGGCAATACGCCTCAATGTTCTTTGAAATCCCAACTCGTTTGAGCAAGCACCGGCGGCTATCAGAATTGTTGTCGCAGCTTCCGGCAAGTCTAAAGCTGGACAATATTTATCGGAATTGCACGCACGACGCTAAGACCCAGCGTCAGATTATGAAGCTCGATAACCATCGAAGTGTCGGATCGTGACTTGGACCGCCAGGCCCGGAGTTCCAGTAACCAGGGGCCATCCGGCCGATGATCTGGCTCGGACTGCTCGAGTCGGACATCGCGAGGTATCGGCGGATGTGACACGAGCGCTTGAAGAAAGAACCCCGACCGACGGTCGGGGCTCACGATTTACCGCAAGCGCGTGGAGGTTGCTATCGACCAAACGCCGGGCCGAATTTGTAATTGAGCCGCGCTGTGACGAGATCGATGTCCTGGTGGACGCGATCACCGCCTACCGCTGTTGGAAAGGTTACGTTGCTGCCTTGCATGAACAAATGGTCATACTCGACGCCAGCCGACCAACTCGGAGTGAGGCTGACTTCGATCCCGGCACCGAGGGCGCCACCCCAACGCACATCGTTGTTTCTGGCAATTTCGGTCGCAGTAGCCACTGAGTTGACGTGATAAGTGTTGCTGGTCACTGCAGCACCGCCCTTGACGTAGAGCAGCACGGGGTCGAACGCATAGCCGACATGGCCGGTCATCAAGCCGAAAGCATCTGTCTTGGTGCCAATGATGTCTGCCGGGAAGGCGGTGCTGACATTGGAGCCGCTGAAGTCAGCCCAGTTGCCTTGACCTTCAATGCCGTAGACCGTTTTGAAGATCTGCCAGCGATAGCCGATCTGGCCGCCAACGGTAGCACCAGTCGAATTATGGCAACGCTCGGGAGTGATGCCGTTGAAGTCCCAGCAATTGTGGCTCGATCCCCAGCCGCCATTGATACCGATATAGTAGCCGGTCCAGTCGTTGATTGTGGCTACGACCGGCTGCGGTGCCGCCTTGATGTTGACGGGCTGCGCGGCGAAGTCCGCGCTGAATGCGGGAGCGGCCGCAGTGAGTGCGCCGATGCTTGCAGTCAGAACCAGCAAATTCTTCATTCGAGTGTCGTTCCTTTTGATGCCGCCCGGCGCGATGCGTCTTAACAAGATCATCGCGAATTGCTGTAACTGCAGCACCACATTGTTTCGGAAGAAATGAGTTAAATCGAACGCCGCGTCAGATTGTTGAGCGTGCAACCGTCGTAGTGCGTAGACCTGACCAGGATGCTCCGATCGGTGAGGCGCAAACAGCGAGAAGGCATTTGCGGACCAAGCAGTGCTGAATGAACTGAAAGCCACGAATCGCCCAGCGTCTCCCTTCTGCTGATGATGGCCTGCGATGCGATGCCGCCCGTCTGACGTGCCTAATCCGCATCACTCAGCTTCGAAGCGCAAGCTGCACACAACTTACAGGCGGATCGCTGTTCAAGCATTTCGTCGAAATTTAGGTCCTGCTGATAAAGCATTCCCGGGGACGACGAACTCATCTTGCTGTCGGCGGTCTACGATCATGGCCCGGCTGACTGGTATCGTAGCGTCAGGAGCTTTGTACCGGCAGCTTTAGTCGAGGGCGCGGTTCAGCGAAGCAGAATGGCCTGGAGGAGGACTTCGACCACGATATATTGAGATTGCTCACATGGCGCTTCGATGAGGGAGAGCTGTCACGTAGCCCATCGTTCCTATAGTGGTGGGAGCTACCCTACTGTTTGGTCGAAAATGCCAATTCTGCGCGCAAGTTGCGTATCGCCTCGTTTGCCAGATGCAAGGCATTCCGTTCACCGTTTCTTATCGAGCACTCCAGGGAGGCTCGCAAGCGACTATGAAGCACTGCCTTGTGATTGTGCGCCAGGAGCGGATCTTTCTCGACAAAGCGCCACGCCTTATCAAATGCGGTGCTTACGAGAACCTCTGGCGCCTGCACTTGCTCGGATGATATCTGAGCCATCTCAAACTCCTGCGATATCCTGAATACAAAGAAGTAATTTGTTCAAAACACCGAGCGCCCGTGATCTATCCAGCTGTCAAGAGGTCGGATCCGTAGGCGCGCTCGCCCGTGTCGAGCTGATCTCGGCGCTGCGAGCGAATTTATATAGATGCTTGTTGAAGCGCGGATGACCGAACGTGGTGGTGCGCGCTTCAATTCGAATGATTCTGAATCATTTGACGGCAAGTATGCGTTGTCGCGCGCTTCTCTGCTGATTACCGCATTGCCTGCTGTCAGTAGTGGCTCGAAGAAATCAGAAAATCGGTCCGGACCAAACGACGCTACAGTCGAAGCTGAGGAAAGACCGTTCACCGCATGCGCAACCTCGAGCTAAGAAGGGTCGAAGCCAAGTGCTGTCCGTTTGGTACATTACCCGTTTTGTACGATGTCATCTTCTAAGTGCGGGACGCATTCCGGACAGGATTTGTTCGCTTTGTGACATATGTCGGCGGCGTGGCCGTCGTTCTGCTGTTCAATCCCTGCGCGTAACCGATGGTTTGAAGTGTGCGTCTTGTGGAATGCAGTAGAGAAGTGGTGACGAGGTGCAGGGCAATTGTGATGATCTGGTTCGTGTCGCCCTGCAAGACGTCGTGGAGTGTAGATCGTGGGGTAAGGGTCAATGCCGCCGCAAAGTGAGTGCCAAACCATTGAGCCAAGCGTCAAACACTCGATCGGACGAGAAGGCCTTGCCCGCACGTCACCACATGCGTTGCGTTCATTCGCTATCCGCCGTCGGGTTGGCTGCGGCATACAGAATACATAGCCATGAAGTACTTGATACAGGAAAAGCCCAGTTGAGATCGAGGGGCAAACGGGTCCTCTCCCGCGCAAGATCGCTTAGTGCGACGGGATCGGTTCGAATCCGGTGGCAAACGGAAAAAGCAGTGGAGGCGACGCGCTCCGCGCGACGATACGTAAATTCAATCTGAGGCTTGCTGCGGTGCTGGGTACGTTAAACCGCAGCACGCCGTGCCCCAACTCTGATCAGACCCTGATCGCGCCGTCAACCGACGGAAAACTCGAAATAGAATCTCACTCCGCTGCACGGGAGAGAATCAGGGTGGCGATCTTCAACTGGTTGGCAGGGGTGCGCAGAGCCTCAGGTAAGGCCGCCACCGCTTGATCGAAAAGGCGTCCCAAAATTTGGAGGTCTTCTGGATGATAGACGCCGCGGTCTCGGAGTATCCGCGCCGCCTGCCCGTCGCCATTGCAGCCGCTGGCCCTCGCATCGGCGAGCTGACCGAGCGCTAGCTCCGCATTTATCATTTCGTTTGTGTGTGCATTGAGCAGTCTGACCGCCTCGAACCCGTTACCGTCCTCGCCGACGAGGGCGGCCACGATGTCAAGTTGCAGGTCGATGCGGTGCGTCAGGTCTTCTATGCGTGAATTGGAAGGATCAAGTTCCATGGTGTTGCTCCAGAGTAATGAAAAGCGCGCTAGGCAGAGTAAAGAGAATGCGTCGTTTGTCCCGTTAGCGGGGCTGCAGGCGCATGGCTAGAACGAGTTGCGGCTGCAGAAAGCTGTACCCTGCTGCAGTCGGTCGAGGGCGGTGCATAAAATGAGATGACCACGGTACAAGTTTGCAGGACGCGAGTGAGGGTTGCCGGCGACGAGCAGCACTGAGCCGGCGAGCCCAGTAAGGATCCCCCACGACGACGACTTAGGGGAGCGCGCAGTGATACTGTGTGGCCGGTCCTGCCACACACATCGACTGCCGTGCTTCGTCGTGGCCTGAGAAAATATGCCTTGCAAATCCGGCAGTCAGATCGCTGACGGCCCTGTATCGTCTGCGAGCCGTCACAGCGCCAGGTTGATCGCGCGGGCAGGAGGGTCGAGGCGATAGGTCCGGTTCGCCTTGGCTGCGAGAGCAGGTCGCCTATTGGAATTCTAGCCGGCGCACGCATGGACCCTAGCCAATAAGAGTTCGTGAGAGCTGATCTTCTCGGGCGCCTTTAGCATGATGACAATTAGGTTAGCGACTAAGCGGTAGATTGCCCGCGTGACGTTGCGATCTGCCATCCAACCAAACGTGGGCGGCGCGTGCCGGGGTTTGCGGGCTAGGGAGGGATCGTTGGGGCAGACACGGGCGGGTGGAGTTGCCCTGCAACCATGCTCAAAGCAAAATGGTTCCATTGTCACACGTGGTTCGCGAAGGATGTTTTCCGGAAATCTGCGATCGACTATGGGACATTTGGTTAAAACCGGTAAAATCGAAAGTTTTGATGGGACGCATCCAACCGGCGGATAGCATACTCGATCGTGGCGGATCTGTTCTTCGATGACGCACAATGCCAACCGCATGCGAATCGAGCCGGCTTGTCATGCCGCCGTTCTCCAAGCCAGTTCACGTCACCTCGGCGACACCGGCAGACCGGCCGCCATGGCGGGTGATCGATGCGACCGTGTCCTCATGGGTCTGCGGACCTCCTGCTGAGTAAGGCAGGAGATCTGAATTCGCCCGTTCTGCAGGACGGCCGATCATAGATAAACGTCGTCGCGCAGCTCCTTTGAGGTGGCAAGATCGGATAGTGATTGTCAGCCAAAGCCAGCGATGATTTCAGATCTGATTGTGGTTGCGGTGTATAGAGAAGCTTCCAACGGAAGGTTCCCGAAGGCAAGCTGGCAAAGTAGGTAGTTGGCACCTGCCTCCTCCATCTGGCTAAGAAGGAGTCGTCGGACGGAAGCTGGCGTTCCGACGACGCATAATTCGCTATCGAGCGCTGCATCGAAGGTCAGCGGTAGGGTGGGTGGCGTCGGAATGGCGTTCAGCTCGTAAACGAACTTGAAGCTCTCCAGCCATCGCTGGTAAGCCAATTCCGCCGCTACATGGGCATCTCGGTCAGACTGCGCGATCACGACCATGCGGAGCAAACCAAGAAACGGCTCCCGATCGTCCGTTGGCGCAATGCGCGCCCGCTGGGAGCGGAACGCATCCGTAATGTTTCGGACCGCTGAGGAGCGGCCCAGGCACGCCAGATTGGCGCCATTTGCAGCAGCCCACTCTGCCGACTCCGTCCGATTGCTCGTGATCCAGGTCGGCGGATGTGGATGCTGATGAGGCCTCATGGTCAAAGGTATTTCGCTCAGCTCAAAGAAGCGTCCGTGATAGGATAGCGTGTGCCCCTTCAGCGCGGCATTCAGGATTTCGCTGGCCTCCTCATAACGCTCTGGCGCCGCGTCCGCGCTGACGCCGAAATAGCCCCATTCAGTCGGCAGCGAACCGCGTCCGATGCCGAGCTCAAGTCTGCCGCCGCTCAATTGGTCAAGCATGCAGATCTCTTCGAATGCGCGCAAGGGATGATAGAGATTGAGCAACAGGACCAGCGGCCCAACGCGCAGTCTCTGAGTGCGCTGCGCGACGCTAGATAAAAAAAGATTTGGTGACGGCCCTCTAGCATGTGGTGTGCAATGGTGCTCGGCCAGATGATACGCGTAGAAGCCCAGGGAATCGCACACCTCCGCCAATTTGAGGCGATCTTCGTATTGTCGCGCGACATCGCGGCCGTCGTCGTCCAAATGGTCAAAGATTCCGCACGTTAGTTTTGAAGGAGGGCTGCTTTTCACTTGATCATCTCCGTTTTTGGACCAGGAGTCCTGGGTTGCCTGGTGCCGCGGCGCTCAAAGACGGCTTGCCCGGTATTTGACTGCTCTTGATCCGCTCATTGGGGTATGGTGGCTGGGCTAGCACGAGGTGATTGGGTCCCATGAGGATCTGCAGTCCTGATCACTACTTTGGCAGAAGCTCGCGGAGCGCCGCCACACCGAGCATGTGCTCGACCAGTAGCATCTTTAGCTTCGCGTTCTCCTCTTCCAGGGCGTTCAATCGCTTGGCCGCAGAAATGTCCATGCCGCCAAACTTGGCTTTCCAATTGTAGATCTCCGCTTCAGAGGTCCTGTGCCTGCGAGCTACGTCGGCCGCCTTCGCACCAGCCTCATGCTCCTTCAATATCGCGATAATCTGCTCTTCGGTGAATCTTGATCGCTTCATCTGTCCGCCCTTGTTGCGGCAAGAGTTGCTCGCCAGCTGGAGCAAATGCCCAATAAGAGGTCATCTGCCGCGCGCCAGGGCGAAACCTGGGTCGGAAGGTACTCCAGAAGGTTCGAGCTCAATGAAGTCTGCTGCAACTTCCCGTCTTTCAGGCCGGATAGGCCGAAGGTTGTCCTTGGCAAAGCGGAGCCCAAAGATGCAGACACCGATAGCTTGGCGGATCACACCGACGTTGAAAATATTCTGTATCGTGTAAATAGCGCCGATTTGTACGTGGCGCCGGGCGGCTTGGCGGCGGCTCGCCCCCAGGTAGATCCTTTCCTTGCAGAACAGCATTGCTGTGCAAGGGTAGCAACAAGCCTTCGACTAAGCCGGCGGATAGCGACAATGAGTTCTCATTGAAGACAAGTTTGGCGCGCGTCGCGTGGAGAGTGGGTTGGCTGGAACGCCAATTGGTCGTCTTGTGCGCAGTTCGCGGTGTTTCGCACGGCCCGGCAATGGCCATAGTTTGGAGCGCGCAAGTGCATTTGTCAGCATGTGCGCTCAATCGCGCGAATTGTCGCTGCAAATCGAATTTCATGGCTAAGTTCTGTGACTGAACCGCCATTCGCCTAGCCGCTGCAGAAGGCATGGAAGGATTATTTGAGAAAGATCCGGCGAACCAAAGGGGGCAAGCATCGAACTGATCGAGACTAGCTTGGCAAGGTCGAGTAGCAACGCTGAAGGTTGGCACGGGTACTATTTGTCTATCATCTGTCGTAACTCATCTGCCTGCGGATCGACGTCAGGCAGCTGTGCGAGAGCCGCAGCGAGCGCAAAAAATGCTCCGAAGGCCGCGAGTATAAGAGAGCACCCGAGTATCGCTGCACTAAGGTCGTCAGGGTGTCTCATCATCTGTGTCCTCGGGTGAATTGTGGGAGGCTACGCATCGCCCCGATCAGTTCTGCTCAACAGCTTCGACATGCCCGTCGCGCCACCGGTAAACGAGAAACCCAGGAGCCGCGTTGTCTCCCTTGGAATCAAACAGAACTGGGCCGACTACGGTATCGGTCGGGCGCGAACGAAGGGCGTCGGCGACCCGTCGAGCATCGAACGAGCCGGCCCGCTTCACCCCCTCTGCCCATGCTTGGACGGCTGCATAGGCGTAAAGCGTGTAGCCCTCGGCGGAGAGGTTGGCAGCTTTAAGTCTGGCCGTGATGCCGGCCGCGTTGGCATTCTTGGTGGGGTCGTCCATGAAGGTGAACAACGTGCCATTTCCGGCACTGCTGGTAATGGCCCAGAATTCAGAGGTCATCAGCGGATCGTTCGCCATGATGGTGAGGCCCGCACCCGCTTCTGACGCTTGGCGTACGATCAGTCCAACTTCGGTATGATATCCGCCGATATAGACGACCCGCACCCCCCCGTTCTTCATCCTCGAGACCAGCGCAGCATAGTCCTTTTCACCCGCCACATAGCTTTGTCGAATGACGGTCTCACCTGACCTCTGAAGCTGTGCCGCGACCACGTCGGCAATGCCCTTGCCTGCCGTGCTCTTGTCATCGAGCACTGCGATTGTCTCGTTATGGTAGTTTTTGCGAATGTACTCTGCTGCAACGAGGCCCTGTTGGTCGTCGCGGCCGCAGATCCGAAATACCGTCTTAAGACCACGCTCCGTCAGCCTAGGATTTGTCGAACCAGGTGACATTTGAAGAATGCCCGCTTCGTCGTAGACGTCGGAGGCTGGAATCGACGAAGAAGAACAAAAATGACCAACGACCAGCCGCACGCGCTCTGCTGAAAGCTTGTTCGCCACTGCGACGGCTTGCTTGGGGTCACATGCGTCGTCGACGACAGTCAATATCAGCTTGCTATCTGGAAGTTGGCCCGATGCGTTCAATGCCTCGACGGGCGGCAGCCGTGCCATCGCGCATTTGTGCGCCAAACGCAGCGCTGCTTCCGCTCATCGGACCAGCCACCGCAATATTGACGTCGGAGGCGCGCGTGGTCGAGGCAAGAGCGCTGAAAAGCAGCGCTGCACTTGCAGCCAAAGCGTGGCGCCTACCCAACATTGTAGAGCTCCAATGTTCACCTGAAGTGAGCCGCCTGCGTTGGCGGTCCGACTTGTCTCCGGACGTCGATGCGGTTGCTGAGCGAACTCGTGCACGTCAGCTCGGCCACACCGCAACCAGAGCTTACAATGTGACGTTACGTGCGGTTCAAGCGCTTTTTGAGGATGCGTCTGACCATGGCGGCGGCGGGAGGCTCGGGGGGGCCAGGCGGGAAGATCTGTTCGGTTGAGCCACGCACTCGGCCGTCGCGCCTCGAGCTGGTGTACGAGGCGTCAACGGCTCTCATCTAGATGGCCAAGATCAAGGGACAATTCCGCGCGTGCCTGGGCCATGCCGTCAGTACGGCTGATCTTCCAAGCCGGCAAGGGCGAGATCGAGATACTGCATGAGACTGGGATCCCAACCCGCCAGACTGCGCGGGGCGCTCAACCGCGCAAGGACCTTGAGGATCGTCGAAACGCGTGAATCAGCTCCGGCGATTTCGCCGATTAGCAACCGCGCTGCAACTGCGACAGCCTTTGCTCGCTCACCACAGGGATGTTCGCCTCTATCCATACAATCGCGCAGCTCGTCGCGAATCCGCCGCCACCGCTCGTCGCGCTCGGCGACCAGCTTACAGGTGCATCGCGAGGTTTGGTTACGCGTCTCAACCCGAGACATGGCTACCAAGGTGGCAGGCAGCTCGTCTACACTCACCTGGATCTCACTGTCCGTGGTCATGTCACGTAAACGATCTCGCAACAGGGTTGCTCGAGCGACTTGAAGTTCGATCCGCTCCAAATGTTTGCGTAGGAGATCAATCAGTGAAGTCGTGCCCTCCATAGCCTTCCGGATTTCGTGGAGGGAGAAGCCAAGCTCACGTAGCGCTCGAATCTGATGAACCCGTTGAACGCTTTCGCGATCGTACATCCGGTGACCGCCGTCAGTGCGTTCTGATGCGGCTAAGAGTCCCGTATGCTCATAATGATGCAGCGTGCGTACCGTCACTCCGGTCGCCTCTGCAAGTTCGCCAATGCGCCATCGACGCCTACGTGGTGTAGCTTTGCTCATGTTGTTCAATTTCAAAGCCTACAACCTGACGTCACGTGTGATTCAAGCTATTTCAAAGCTCTAGCTGGATCGTCTTCTATTCCAGCGTAAGAGATGGTGACTATCCTCAGAATGGCTGGCGATCAACCCTGAGGGGAAATGGTGATCAACAAGTTCATCAGGCGTGCCAGTCCAGACTCGCCGATCTCTGCACGCTCCAAGATGAGTTTGGCAACGGCTGTGCGATTTTCAGAAGTTCGCATCGATGGCGGTAACGCGGTGATTGCGCCGTCAAAGAGGCTTCCTAAGACAGAAAGTTCTTCCGGATCGAATACGCCTCTGTACTGTTCCAACGATCAGCTCCTTGTTGTCATTGCGCCAAGGCAGCGCACGTCGTCAAGACGTTTGGCCGCGGTAGGGCCAAAAGAAGTCAGACTGGCGACGCAAAGCGATGAAGGTGCGATGCACTTTAAGGTGATGCGACAAGGCAACACAGGTGCGCGGTGTTCTGCAGAATCGCACGAGCGAGTCCCGCCACCTCCGTAACGGATCGGTGTGAGGGCTGTGCGGCTCGGCGAAAGCGAATCGGCTGCGGCCGTGAGGAGCCCTACTAGCTCTGAGAGTGGACGGCGAGCTCCGAGCTGATCTTACTCATCTATATATGGCTGCTGGGCGAGGCAGTGTTGTGTAGGGCCTGGCTCAAGTGAGCATCAGCCGTGTGTTGCTTCGTCTCTGATGCGCGGCCCTCTAAAACCACGCGACAGGCGGCTTGAGCCGTCGCCCGCATGTCGATGGCGATCCTCAGGTGAGAGTCTCACAACAGCGTCGTGTTGGCGGCTGAGGCAGCGAAGCCGCGGGACGTTCATGAGCAAAGAATGAGCGTCGGTAGAGTAGTCTAAAATTCAGCTGTCGAAACATGCAGGCGGAGATTCGCGTAGCCTGCAAAGGGTCCTTACGATGGACGCGAGGCAGCTCTCGCCAAGCTTCTGTCAGTATCCGCTTGTCCCGAAGCGGAGATCATGGAGCACTCGTCAGGTACAGATGTCATGCGTGCCGCCTCCTGCAACAATATCTCTCGCATCCAGATGCTCTCCGGATCGCTATTGTGAAGGACTGGCCATTGGACCGCCTCGGTGAAGGAGGGGAATGACTGCGGAAGCTCGGCAATCCGAAGAGGCACCATCCTTTCGAAATGCTTAACGAGCCTGAATGGCATGGTCCCTATGCGGCTCGTGCCCTCCAGCATGGGCGGAATCATGCCGTAGTTCTGCACGAGAACGTCGATGCGCCGGTTGAGGCCGCGATCGAGCAAAAAGCACTCCTCGATGGGAGGTTTGCGCGCAACTCCGACCTTAACCGCAACGTGGCTCATTGACATATATCGATCAAATGTAAGCCGTCGCTGCAGCTGCCCGTTCGTGCTGCAGCCCACACACACCAGCCTATCCTCGAACAGGGCTATCCGTGGGTGCGCGCTAGACATGAATAGTTCAGGCAGGATAACAAAATCAACCTCGCCACGCCGAAGAAGCTCATCGTGCTCATCCGTGAGCGCCACCAGTTCGAAGCTGACGGCGGGTGCCTCTCGTGCGACGCGCTCTACGACATGTCGGAAGAATACGACCGTTATGAAGTCAGAAAGACCGATCCTGAATCGCCGCGTCGATTGCGCCGGATTGAACGCGTCGCGAGCGATGATGGACAGTTGGATGTGCATCAGAGCCTCGCGAACGGGACCCGCCAGTCCTTCTGCGCGTGCGGTAGGGACAAGTTCCCGGCCCCTCATCGCAAACATCTCATCGCGAAAGTAGGAGCGCAGCCGAGCAACGGCTGCGCTCATGGCCGGCTGGCTGAGGTTGATCTTGCGTGCTGCTGCGGTAAGACTGCGCTCAGTCATAAGAGCATCGAGGGCAACGAGAAGATTCAGATCCAGGCCTTTGAAACGCATATCCAACTATCCGACGCGATCGTCTTTACAGTGCATACAATGAGCGGCAATGGCTGCATCTGAAGCGGCAGCACTGGCTCGCCCGAATCAACTTCGTTCCTCTGGCGCGATCGCGAAAAGAAAGCTCGCGGATCATCGCAGAATGTCCGGCAGGGCGACCGGGCTCCGACCTACCTCTGGACCCGTCGGGCGCCAACCTGATCGAGCTCCGTCGATCCTGGGCCACACTGGCAACTCGGCCCGGTCGAGTTGCCAGCCGAAGTGCCGTGCCTATCGCGTATATTCGTGAGTTCGCCCGATGCGACCCATCGACGTCCACCAGCGCAGCGTTAGTCAGGAGACGAAACTACAACCTGACGCAGTGTCGGATTCAAGCAGTTAAATTGGCCCCATCAAATATCATTGTATCCGAGGACGTGAGTCCTTCCGCGACGGTGCCGGATCGTGCCCGCAGGACAGGCGTAGTAAACAACATTTTGCGAGATCATTACGTGCGCGAGCCGGCAGTCCATTGCCGGCGCACGCGCGCATTTTGCAGCGTGGCTGTACGCGACGCTGAAATGAGACAGCCGGCCAGCCCGCCGATGATCGGGTAGGGGTTGTTCTACTGCCGGGGGGCGGCTTGTGGCGAAGCTAGCCGCGCCTGCGCGCTGTGGGTTCCCGATGCCCAGATGCCATGTTGGATGCCTCCTCCAGCAAGATCCGCCGCATCCAAATGCTCGCCGGATCGGTATTGTGGAATGCAGGCCACTGCACTGCCTCGGTGAATGAAGGCAGGGGAAGCGGTGGCTCCACGATCCGTAAGGGCATTCGCTTTTCGAAATGTCTGGCAAGACGTAACGGCATTGTCCCTATACGGCCCGTATCCAGCAATATGGGCGGAATAAGGCTGAAGCCCTGCACAACGACCTCGATCCGTCTTTTCAAGCCGTGCTCGAGCAAAAACCATTCTTCGAGGTTGGGCCTCAGCGCCCGTCCGAACTTGGCAGCAACGTGCCCCATAGAATTGTATTTCTCGAAAGTAAGTGGCCGCGATAGCTGCTTGTTCGTGCGGCATCCCACGCACACGAGGGTCTCATCGAATAGCGTCGCCTTCGGATGCGCACTCGACATGAACAGTTCCGGCAGAATGAGAAAGTCGACCTCGCCGCGGCGGAGCAACTCACCAGGCTCATCGGAAACTGGCAGCAATTCGAAGCGCACTGTAGGCGCCTCCTGCGCGATACGATCGACAATCCTCCGAAAAAACACGATTGTCATGAAATCAGAGAGAATGACTCTGAAGCGTCGGCTCGACTGAGCCGGGTCGAACGCTTCACGAGAGATGATCGAGAGTTGGATGTGCAGCAGGGCCTCGCGAACGGGGCCTGCAAGCCCCTCAGCGCCGGGCGTCGGGACGAGCTCGCGACCTCTCATCGTAAACAATTCATCGCGAAAGTAGCTGCGCAGCCGCGCGATCGCGGCGCTCATAGCGGGCTGGCTCAGATTAATGTTGCGCGCCGCCGCTGTGAGGTTGCGCTCGGTCATTAGAGCATCGAGCGCAACGAGAAGATTTAGATCAAGTCCCTTGAACCGCATTTGTGAGTCTATCCATCGTATGGATGTGTTCTATCGAAACAATCGATTTTACCAAATTGCGGAATGTTGGATAGCAAACATCAGTTTGGAAAATGAATTAGGCATACCACGATGGCTGCTGGTCGCACGCGAGCTCGAAGAAGAACTCCTGGACGTGCGAGTGGCCGCCGAATCGGCGTGAGCAGTGGGTGTTGCTGCCACATGCGAGTTGCGCCGTTTCCCTGTGCGACAAGCACGCGCTGCGATCGTAGGCAGGTCCCGCTAAACCTTCGTATGTGTGTTCCAACCCTTTCCATATCGGCGGTTTACCCGCGTACACTTGAGGGCCCGCTCAGCCTCACCTTAGTGTCGCGACCAATCGGCGTGCGCAGATTGCGGATGCCAAATAGTTGCGGCGGCTGACCAAATGGCGCGCCTATCCATCGCAGTACAAGGCGTGTCGAAGATGCATAGGACCGAACTTGATCTGGCGCCAGCTGGGCGCGCCATCGATGAGCTCTCCGCTCTCACCGCCACTGGCGCAGGGAAGTCCGCCATGAATATTGCCGCATCCAGGACTGCGGAAGCGCCTTCCGCGCGCACTCAAGTGCAGTGGAGCCGCCGCTGGGAAAACGAGCTGCAGCTCGCCGATCATACCGAGCTTGCCGACTTCTTCCGTAAGAGTTACGGGCCGACCGGTGCGTTCAATGCGCAGCCGTTCGAAGGCAATCGGAGTTGGGCCGGTGCAAGGCCTGAAGTCCGGATCATCGGTCACGACGCGCGCGGCGTTGCGGCTCATGTCGGTCTACTACGCCGCTTCATCAAGATAGATGGCATCGACCTTCTCGTGGCCGAACTTGGACTATATGCCGTGCGTCCCGATCTTGAGGGGCTTGGAATCAGCCACTCGATGCGCGTGATGTATCCTGTGCTGCATGAGTTAGGGGTGCCATTCGGTTTTGGCACGGTCCGGCCCGCGCTTGAGAAGCATTTTACCAGGCTGGTCGGAAGGCAGGGATTAGCAACCCTCATGTCTGGCGTTCGTGTCCGTTCCACCCAGCCAGATGTCTACCCCAATTTGTCGCCGATCCGCGTCGAAGACGTGCTCGTGGTGGTGTTCCCGGTTGGACGCTCAATCGGCGAGTGGCCGGCTGGAACGGTTATCGATCGGAACGGGCCCGAGCTGTGAACGAACTCATCCGCCAATCTGCTGCGCGGTGCGACTACGGTGGCGTCAACGGAAGTCGCTCGGTCTACTTGACCTTCGACGATGGGCCCAACCCATTCTGCACGCCATACGTCCTCGATTTGCTGACCCATCATCGGGTGCCGGCGACGTTCTTCGTTATCGGCACGTACGCGGCCGACCAGCCTGAACTCATTCGGCGAATGATCGCCGAAGGGCACGAAGTTGCAAACCACACGATGACGCATCCGGATCTGTCCAGATGCGAACCGGCGGAGGTACACAATGAGGTGCTCACGGCGAGCAGGGCCATTCGATTGGCATGTCCGCAGGCGTTGCCCAGGCACATGCGGGCCCCCTACGGCATATGGACCGAAGACGTGCTTGCTACGTCAGCCAAGGCAGGGCTCGCAGCTGTGCATTGGTCGGTCGATCCAAGAGATTGGTCGCGCCCCGGGGTCGATAGCATCGTGAACTCAGTGATGGCGGCCGTTCGCCCGGGTGCAATTGTGCTCCTGCACGACGGATATCCTCCGGATGAGGCGATATCGTGCACGGATGCCACATCGCGCGATCAGACGGTGAGGGCGCTGTCATATCTGATTCCGGCACTCCAGCTGCGCGGATTCGAAATCCATCCGCTTCCTCAACTTCACTGAAAAAATTGGCACCCAATGGACCTGCTCGCTACAACCAGCGCTGTCGCCGTTTCGTCTTATGCGCTGCTCTCGACCGTCTACAAGAGCGCGCAAGCGCTTTACGCTCAGCCGGCCAATACCTCGCAGCTGCACGACGATCTAGGACAAGCCGAGGTGGCTCTGCCCAGCGTAGATGTCATCGTGCCGTGTTTCAACGAGGATCCAGACACACTCTCTGAATGCCTCGCGTCGCTTGCAAGCCAAGACTACGCTGGAATGCTGCAGGTCCACGTGGTCGACGACGGATCCGCAAATCGCGACCTTGTGGCGCCTGTACATGCAATCTATGCGAACGATCCGAGGTTTCGCGTCATTTTGCTTGCCAAGAACGTCGGAAAGCGCAAGGCGCAGATTGCAGCGATACGCAACTCTTCCGGCGATCTGGTGCTCAACGTCGACTCGGATACGATACTTGCCCCTGACGTGGTAACGAAGCTTGTATTGAAGATGCAGCACCCCGAAGTCGGCGCGGCCATGGGCCAATTGGTGGCCAGCAATCGCAACGAAACCTGGCTGACCGAGCTGATCGATATGGAATACTGGCTGGCCTGCAACGAGGAGCGGGCGGCCCAAGCTCGATTCGGTGCGGTGATGTGCTGCTGTGGCCCATGTGCCATGTATCGGCGCTCGGCGCTCGCGATGCTGCTTGATCAATACGAAACGCAATTCTTCCGTGGAAAGCCAAGCGATTTCGGCGAGGATCGTCATCTAACGATCCTCATGCTCAAGGCTGGATTTCGAACCGAGTATGTTCCCGACGCGATCGCGGCTACCGTGGTGCCCGACAGCCTTGGGCCATATCTGCGACAGCAACTTCGTTGGGCCCGCAGTACCTTTCGGGACACGTTTCTGGCATTGCGTCTGCTCCCCGAGCTCGATGGCTATCTGACGCTAGATGTCGTCGGACAAAATCTCGGCCCCTTGCTTCTCGCCGTGTCGTCGCTGGCTGCACTCACACAGTTTGTCATCGCGGGGTCAGTGGCCTGGTGGACAGTACTGACGATTGCAGCAATGACGATGGTCCGTTGCAGCGTGGCGGCATTCCGTGCTCGCGATATGCGGTTTCTCGGCTTCTCGCTCCACACACCCATCAACATCTTTCTTTTGCTGCCGCTGAAGGCCTATGCGCTCTGTACATTGAGCAATAGCGACTGGCTGTCGCGCAAGGTCATCGTGACAAGCGAAGCAGAGAAGAAGGCTGCGGTCCCGCACACGACCGCCGCAATAGGCGCTGCAAGAAGCGGGGCGAGTTCCGGTGCAATTCGCAAGTCCGAGCGTCCGCACCTTCCATCGAGTGTGGCCGCGATCGAGATTTGCGGTCACGATCGATCGAGCGCCTACAAGTAGGTTGAAGGCCCATGACGCCGGACAACAACAACTACCAGCTACTGGAACGCGAGTTGGCTGTCGACGATCCATGGCGTCTCGATAGCAATTCGTTCGAGCAGGAGCGCTATGTGCAAATGCTCCGGATCTCGCGTTGCAACGGGGATGTTGCTCATGCACTCGAGGTCGGATGTGCCGCCGGCGCATTCACCGAAATGCTGGCGCCCCACTGCCAACAGCTCACCGTGGTGGATGTCATGCCACAGGCGATTGAGCGGGCGCGGCAACGGACCAAGAGATGGTCACATATCAGGTGGAGAACCTGCGACATTAAGCAGTTCTCGACTGCCGAGCGGTTCGATCTGATCGTCGTAGCCGAGGTTCTCTACTACCTCAAGGACGTCGTCGAGATGCACGCGGCCATCCGCAATCTGGCGGGTCTGCTTGCACCAAATGGCGCTCTGGTGTTCGGATCGGCACGTGATGCCACGTGTCGACGCTGGGGCCATGCTGCCGGCGCGGAAACGGTGATTGCTCTCTTCAAAGAGAGTCTGATCGAGGTCGAGCGTCTGCATTGCTACACTGAGTCGGTCAACGAAGACTGTTTGCTTGTCCTGTTCCGGAAGCCGACTAACTCGTCAGAACAACCAAATTTGGGTCATTAGGTCAGGGGTTCGTATGCGCATCTGCGGCATTAAGTTAACACACGATGGCGCAATTGCCGTCGTCGAGGACGGGCAGCTTGTCTTTTGCACCGAGCAAGAGAAGCGCGCCAACAGCCCACGCTACCAATCCGTCGATAACCTCGATGCAGTCGTGCTCGCATTGGCCGAACACGGCCTTGACCCTCGAGATATTGATCAGTTCGTCATCGATGGCTGGGATGGGGAGATTGAGTCGCAATTCCAGGTCCTGAGTGGGGCGGTTCCGATCGCGCTGAAAGGGGCGCCATATGTCGAGCGGCGTGCCGAGGGCCTTCTTGATTCCGTCGACGGCTACGGCCTGATCCTCGGTGGCAAGGTATTTCCCTATAAGAGTTACCCCCACGTGACGGGCCACGTCGCGTCGGCTTATAGCACCAGCCCCTTTGCCGGCGCCGGAAAACCCGCGTTTTGTCTGGTGTGGGATGGCTGTATTTTTCCACGTCTCTACTATGTCGAGCCGCGCGGTGCGCGGCTCATCGCGTGCCTGTTTCCGATGATCGGTCATGCTTATGCTGCCGCTGGCCTTCATTTCGGGCCTTACAGGCAGCCGAACCGCACCAATTGGGACTTGGGCATCGCCGGCAAGCTGATGGCCTATATCGCGCTTGGCTCTGTCGACGAATCCATCGTGACGGTGTTTCAGGACCTTTACGAAAAGCGCTTCGCGGCCGACACGGAGCAGGCGCGTCGCTATCGCGCCGATATCAATAATGCGGAGGCGTCGCTTGCGGCTGTGCACGAATTTTTTGAGGCGAGCGCGCCGCGCGTGACGGGCAAGCGTGCGGAGGACGTTCTGGCGTCGTTTCATGTGTTCCTGGAGCGTCTTCTTGTCCGGGAAATCGCGATGGTTCTGCTGCGGCACTCGTCGCTTCCGGGCGCGAGAAACCTGTGTGTCGCCGGGGGGTGTGGGCTCAATATCAAGTGGAATAGTGCGCTTCGCGCGACGGGATTGTTCGATGAGGTCTGGGTGCCGCCGTTTCCAAATGACAGCGGCTCGGCGATCGGCGCTGCCTGCGGTGCGATGGCAGCGAAAAATGGGTTCGGGCCACTCGAATGGTCAGTCTACAGCGGCCCGGCGCTACAGACCGGCGAGATTCAGTCGGAATGGGAGGCTGCGCCGTGCAGTCTACGAGAACTCGCGGCCATACTCGCCGACAACAAGCCCGTGATATTTCTCTCGGGACGCGCCGAGCTTGGGCCGCGCGCATTGGGTGGCAGAAGCATTCTTGCGGCAGCGACGTCGGCGACAATGAAAGATCATCTCAACGACATCAAGCGTCGCGAGCACTTCCGGCCGGTAGCGCCGATTTGCCTGGAGGATCGGGCGCCAGAGATCTTCAGCCCCGGCACGCCAGATCCTTATATGCTGTTCGATCACGAGACCCGGGCGGAATGGCGCGATAAGGTCCCCGCCGTCGTCCATCTGGATGGCTCCGCGCGGCTGCAGACGGTCGCCCGCAACTCTCCGCACAAAATCGCAGAGCTCCTCGTCGAATTTGAGCAGCTCACGGGCATTCCACTGCTTTGCAATACGAGTGCCAACCTGAACGGACGAGGATTCTTCCCGGATGCCGCCGCCGCCTGCCAATGGGGACGCGTCGAGCATGTGTGGTGCGACGGTCTGCTTTGGACCAAAACGCTCGTAGGAAAGACAACGTCGGCTGAACGGCTTCTGTCGGCCTAAGATGAACATGTCCACCGCGGCAATCGACCTTTCCGGCGTACGAAAGTCATTTGGCGGCAAGATCATTGTCGACGAACTGTCGTTCTCGGTTGCGCGCGGAGAATGCTTCGGCCTGCTCGGGCCGAATGGAGCCGGCAAGAGCACGATCGCGCGTATGCTCCTTGGTATGATCTCGCCGGATGCCGGCAAGATTACAGTGCTTGACGCGGCTGTGCCTGCGCGGGCTCGCGTCGCACGTATGCGCATCGGCGTAGTGCCGCAATTCGATAACCTTGAACTGGAGTTCACTGTACGAGAGAACCTGCGGATGTTCGGCCGTTACTTCGGCATGAGCGCCAGCGAGATCGAGGCGGTTGTACCTTCGCTGCTGGAGTTTGCGCGTCTTGAAAGCAAAGCGGACGTGCGCGTCGCTGCACTGTCAGGTGGCATGAAGCGGCGGCTCACGCTGGCGCGTGCTCTTATCAATGACCCGCATCTGCTCGTGATGGACGAGCCCACGACTGGTCTTGATCCGCACGCCCGTCACCTGATCTGGGAACGCCTGCGTGTCCTGCTTTCGCGCGGCAAGACGATCCTCTTGACTACTCACTTCATGGAAGAGGCGCAACGCCTGTGTAATCGGCTGTGCGTGCTCGAGAGTGGACGCATGATCGCCGAAGGAAAGCCGGAAGCCTTGATCGACGAGCATATCGGATGCGATGTGATCGAAATCTATGGCGGTGATCCGCATGAGCTCACTGAGTTGATCAGACCTTACGCGCGGAACATCGAAGTGAGTGGAGAGACGCTGTTCTGTTATGCACCATATCCGGAGCAGGTACGTGTGCAACTGCGCGGGCGAGCGGGCCTTCGCATTCTGCAGCGGCCGCCGAATCTCGAAGACGTGTTTTTGCGGCTAACCGGACGCGAGATGGAGAAATGAGAGATGGGTGAAAGTTTTGCCGCGCTGATGCCCGCTAACGCGTACAATTGGATCGCGGTATGGCGTCGAAACTTCCTGGCATGGAGGAAAGTCGCGCTTGCATCGGTTCTCGGCAACCTCGCAGATCCCATAACTAACCTGTTTGGCCTTGGCTTTGGTCTCGGGCTAATCGTGGGCCGCGTTGAGGGAACCTCGTACATCGCATTTTTGTCGGCGGGCATGGTCGCGACCAGCGCCATGACATCCGCGACCTTTGAAACCATGTATGCGACCTTTGCCCGGATGGGCGCCAATCGCACCTGGGAAGCAATCCTATCAACACAGCTCACGCTTGGCGATATTGTTCTGGGCGAATTGGTCTGGGCGGCCACTAAGTCCATTCTGGCCGGAACTGCAATCGGGATAGTCGCTGCCGTGCTGGGTTATGCTTCCTGGCCGTCCGTTTTGTATGTGATGCCGACGGTCGCCCTTACCGGCCTCGTCTTCGCCAGCCTGGCCATGGTCGTCATATCTCTTGCGCCAAGTTACGACTACTTCGTATTTTACCAGACGCTCATCATTACACCCATGGTGTTTCTGTGTGGTGCGGTCTTTCCGAACAGCCAGCTGCCGAGTTCCTTTCAGCACGTCGCGGGCTTGCTGCCGCTCGCACATTCGGTCGATCTCATTCGCCCAGCGATGCTTGAGCGCGCGGTCAGCGGCGGCGTTGCCGTCCATGTCGGTGCGCTTTGCATATACGCGGTGTTGCCCTTCTTTGTGTCGACAGCATTGTTTCGACGCCGCCTCCTGCGCTGACGAATTGACAGGCTCGCTGCACCGGTCCAGGCGGCGCGAAGGAGCCACCGGAATGGTCAATGATGATATCAAGCAGCTGTGCGTCGGTGCGGTCGATCAGTGCGCGACGCTCGGTACTCCAATAGAGTGGCCGGCGCGTGGGCGGAATTCGCCGTTGCCTTGGCTGTGTGCCTGGGCCGCTTGGATGGCGGATCGTGATAGTACAGGCGACGTAGGTGGAGCGGCGGTTGGCCTTCCTGAGATGATCAAAACGGAGAGCGCAATGTTGTGTCTGGGAGACAGGATCTGTGAAACCTCGCCCGAGCTGCCCCATAATTTCTCGCAGGGTGGCACTACGCTTCTCGCGCGGAGTAGCTGTGTGATCACCACGTCGAACAGCAGCACCTCAAGCGGGTCAAGCACTCCACCAGTTCTCAGATAATTAGGAGACAATAGGCATTCGGCTGAAAGCGGATATATCGGCGCAACCGTTCTGAACAGAGACAAGAGACAAAACGCTGAGAGCACCCGCTACGAGGATAGCGCTGCCATGAAGTTCTACCGACGCAAATCGCGAGCAGCGCAACTGCCGACCATAACATCGGCCAAGATCACATGTGAGGTGTTTCCGATGATATCTCTTGCTCAGGACGTAACGCAAATGCTTGATAGTGCGCAAAATGATCGCTTCGTTGTTTCTCGACGACGTACCGGGTTGGGCGACTGTCTGTGGTCGTTGGCAGCAGCTTGGCGTTTTGCGCAGCGGACCGGACGGAACCTGGTCATCGATTGGCGCGGGTCCTGTTATCTCGATCAACCATTCACCAACGCGTTTCCGGTTTTCTTCGAACCAGTTCAAGAGATTGGCGGTGTAAGGGTGATCTGCGACGACCAGATCAATGAGCGCTCATTTCCGGGGCCGTTCTTCCCGGCATGGTGGAATAGGCCGACCTTTGACTGCGTCTATCGGCCGGATGAGCAGATTTTCCGGGAACGCGACGAACTCGATCAACTGTTTCAAAGCGAGCAAGATTGCGATGCAAATACGGTCGTATGTGACGCCTGCTTGATGTGGCGCTGCGATGAGGAAGCCGAACGAGAGATCTTTCAGAGTATCAAGCCGCGATCCGAAGTGCGGACGCGGATCGATGCCATCTTCCGTGAGCACTTTGACCCGTACAGCGTGATCGGCATTCACGTCCGGCACGGCAACGGCGAAGATATTATGGGGCATGCGCCCTACTGGGCTGATCCGGAGCGCGCCTTGCGACAGGTCTGTGATGCCATTGATAAGGCGAAGGCGTTGCCGCATGCAAAACCGATCAGGGCATTCCTGTGCACGGACAGCGCGCTCGTACTTGAGAAGGTGTCAGCACTGTTTCCCGATGTCTTCACGATCCCAAAGCGCTTCCAGGCGCCTCAAGCCGGGCCTTTGCATAGTGCGGCACTCGGAGCCGAGGGCGGCGTTTCCGCCCTAATCGAGATGTATCTCCTTGCGCGATGCGACACTGTGATCCGTTTTCCGCCGACGAGCGCCTTCACACGTTATGCGCGCCTCTGTGCGCCGCGCGTGATAGAGTTTGATTTGAACGATCCGAGCCGATTGATCTTGATTGAGGAGCCATCACAAGAGCTCGTGGCTTCATGAAAGTTGTAACCCGTTTCATCGACCTGATGGCCGCTTTTTGCATCGAGCAGTGCTGCCGGTATTTTTCCGCGCGGCAACTGCTTGTTAAAACCGACACTCCAGCGACCCCTTGCACTGGAGAAAAGAAAGATGCGGCGGTCGGAAGACATCCGCTGAAGCTCGAACTCGACAAGAGTGGCCGTAGCGCACTGCCACCGCGTTAGACAGGTGGGCATCGGGCCTCGGCTTCGACACGCGCGGGCCGAAGCTGAAAGGCTTTCGTGGCTGCTGGCGGATTAAGTTATCGAATGGTCCGACGTCGAGCCGGCGAGGTCCTTTGCAGCCGCCGGCCACTCGCTCGCGCTGACCAGCACTTCGGGACTACGGTATCGGGCTGGACCATTCAGCGTCCTAGTCTCAGTCTAGCTTCTTGATGCGAGATACCTGGCGTATTGAGGTGTCGCGTAAGGTTTCGGATCACAAAGACGACCGGCATCTCCGCCATCCTGAATGATCGTTGTAGCGACGAGTGACGGGCGCTGTTTGTCCGCTACATCCCTCGGCTCGGCGATCACAAGAGCGCGACTGAGTGTTGGTCTGAACAGTAGACAGAGTAGACTCAGGACTGTGGGCGATGCACTATCGCTGTCGTAAAGCGCACGCGCCGTGTCTCGAGTCCGCCAAGCGTTTGGCATGCGCGACATTAGGACGCAAAACCGGAGCGTCTTTGCGTGCATCGTAGTGGCCCAAATCCTGCTACGCGTTTGCCAGCGGCGCTACAGGAGGGGACGCGGGCGTGGGCTTCGATCTACCAAATGACGATCTAGTCGCAGGTCCGCTGCCTGAGACACATTTGAGCTGTCCCTTTCACGCCGATAAAGCCCGCGTCCATCGTGGTGAACAAAAGGCGATGTTGCTGACCGGGGCGTCGCGTGGAATCGGTCATGCCACCGCCAAGCTGTTTTCGGAGGCAGGCTGGCGCATCATTTCTTGCGCGCGGCAGCCGTTCGACGGCGAGCGGTGCCCGTGGGGGTCCGGGCGCGAGGATCATGTCCAGGTCGACCTCAGCAATCATCAAGCGCTGCCGCGCTTGATCACTGAGGTGAGGGAACGTTTGGCGGGCGCACCTTTGCACGCGCTAGTGAACAATGCCGGCATCTCGCCGAAGACGCCAGATGGAGACCGGCTGACCTCGTTGTCGACGTCAACCGAAACCTGGATGAGGGTGTTCCATTTGAATCTGGTAGCCCCGATCCTGCTAGCGCGGGGTCTATTTGACAAGTTAAGGGCCGCATCAGGGTCGATTGTCAACGTGACATCGATCGCTGGTTCGCGGGTGCACCCATTTGCCGGCAGCGCTTATGCGACGTCGAAAGCTGCACTTGCGAGCCTCACACGCGAAATGGCCCACGATTACGCGCCGCATGGTATTCGCGTGAATGCAATCGCGCCTGGCGAGATCAGGACGGACATGTTGTCGCCCGATACGGAAGCGCGTCTCGTGCCAAACATTCCGCTGCGCAGAGTGGGAACGCCGGACGAAGTGGCCAAGGTTATCTTCTTCTTATGTTCGGATGCCGCAAGCTATGTCACGGGCGCCGAGGTGCCGATCAATGGTGGGCAACATCTGTGAATCGAGCAAGCTGGCAACGCAGCTGTCTTGAGTTTCAGCTCTGAAGCTCTTGTTCCACGCTACGTCACGCACCCATTCCGAAAAAGTGAAATCACGGCACCTTAGAGTTACCGTCGTGCCATGAAGGTGTTACGCTTCTATGTCATCTCGTCAACTCGTAGCCCTAGACTGAGCATGACATGCAAAACGAAGTTCGTAAACTTGAACAAGTTGAGAGGGAGGATGATCAAGAAAACGGAGACCGCCTCATGCTGCATATTGCTTCCGCGCGCGAAAGACCTGCCTCTCACGCGGAGACGGAGCGCGAGCTCTCGGGCGAGCCGCTGGGCGAAAGCGCGCTGACCGGCATCTTCGAGATATCGAAGGTACTCACCGCTCCCTGCCGGCTCGAAGTCACGTTGGCCAACGTCGTGGGGCTTCTGCAATCGTTCGTGCAGATGCGACATGGTATCGTCTCACTGTTCGACGATGACGGGATGCCGGACATCACGGTGGGTGCCGGTTGGAGCGAAGGCAGCGACGAACGCTACCGGATGCGCCTGCCGCGGAAGGCAATCGACCAGATCGTTGTGACCGACAGGCCTCTTGTCGCCGAGAACGTGGCAGCGGAATCGGCGTTCAGCGCAGCTGACCTGGAAGTGCTCGGGGCTTCGGAAAATATGCCGGTGTCGTTCATCGGAGTTCCGATCCGGATTGACCCCAAAGTCGTGGGTACGTTGACGGTCGACCGAGTCCGTGACGATAGGTCGAACCTCCGGCTCGATTATGATGCGCGGCTGCTCGCCATGATCGCCAACCTAGTGGGACAGGCAGTGAGGCTGCATCGCTTGGTCGCCTGCGACCGCGAGCGGCTGATGACGGAGAAGGACCGTCTGCAAAAGCAATTGTTCGAGCTTAGGCAGCCGCCAAGGGAGCGGAAGAAGCTGCCGATCCACGGGATCATTGGCGACAGCCCGGCGCTGCGCGGGTTGCTCGAGAAGATCGCAGTCGTTGCCAAATCGAACAGCACGGTTCTGCTGCGCGGCGAATCCGGTACCGGAAAGGAACTTGTAGCCAAGGCCATTCACGAATCATCTTCCCGCGCCAAGCGGCCGTTCGTTAAGCTGAATTGCGCGGCGCTCCCCGAGACGGTGCTGGAATCCGAATTGTTCGGTCATGAGAAGGGTGCCTTTACTGGCGCGTTCAGCTTGCGCAAGGGGCGCTTCGAGCTTGCTGACAAAGGGACGTTGTTTCTTGACGAGATAGGCGAGATCTCAGCGCCGTTCCAGGCGAAGTTGCTGCGCGTCCTGCAGGAGCAGGAGTTCGAACGGGTCGGCAGCAACCAGACTATCAAAGTCGATGTTCGAGTTATCGCTGCGACCAACAAGAACCTTGAAGAGGCTGTAGCAAGAAGCGAGTTTCGCGCGGACCTTTACTATCGCATCAGCGTCGTTCCCTTGCTGCTGCCACCGCTGCGCGAAAGACGCAGTGACATTCCGCTGCTGGCCGGCGAGTTTCTCAGGAATTTCAACAACGAGAATGGCCGCGCGCTGACCTTGGAGGCGAGTGCGATCGATGTGCTGATGAACTGCGGCTTTCCAGGCAATGTCCGTGAGCTCGAGAACTGTATCGAGCGCACCGCGACCCTGTCGTCCGGACCATCGATCGTGAGAAATGACTTTGCATGTTGCCATGGTCAGTGCCTTTCCGCGATGCTCTGGAAAAGTACATCGGAGGAGGCGACAGTCCAGCCGGCACCGACCGTGCCCGTGCCGGTCAAGCCGATCACTTCGCTGTCTGAAGCGGCTGCGCTGGTCCCGCCCGTCGGCAGCGAACTGGCCTCGCCGGCGCCTCCCGGCACAGTTCTCGTAAGTGGCGCAAAGATGGCCGATCGCGAGCGGGTCATTGCGGCCATGGAAAAATCTGGTTGGGTGCAGGCAAAAGCCGCGCGCTTGCTCGGACTAACGCCGCGCCAGATCGGCTACGCGCTGAGGAAGTACGGAATCGAGATTAAACGGTTCTGAAGCGCGGTCCCGTGAGAGTTGCGCCTTGCAAGCGCGTTGAAGTCTGCCGTCTGAGATGACGGCCGCGGCAAAGCCTAGCGAGCAGCCGCGAACCGAGTCTTGCGTGGCGTCCGGTAACGGCCGTTGCGAAGCGTAGACAGGGAGGTTGTAGGCCGGAATGAAGTGAACGGGAAAATAGCCCCGAAATCGAACGTGATCGGAGTAGCCGACCCTGTCTCTCAAAGGGGAAGGCGGAACCGCAGGCCGCGACAACGCGAGCGGTCAGAGGTGCTCCCGGGGTTCGTACCGCCAGCATGCAATCAAAGGAAGCAGCGTGAACAAGGGAGATCCATCCGGTTCAAGCGCAAGCTTGTAAGACCTGCCAAGCCGCTGAGGTGAGAAGGGTCTGACGACCGGGTGGAAGTCAGACTGACCGATAGTACTCCGAGGACGGGAGAGCCGGCCACATGGGGAAGCGGTCAGCGGTAGTTGAATTGTTCTTGGGCGACATGGGCTCCATTCAACGGGAGTTACGGCCTTCTATGCAAAGAGAAGATCAGCTGACCATGGAAACGAAACTTGAACAAATAGCAGTGAAAGCTCGGCGCGAGACAAATCTTCGCTTCACCTCGTTGGCCCATCACATCACGCGCGACCGAGTGCAAAAGAATCTATTACAGATTCCGAAGCGCTCCGCCGCCGGGGTGGACGGACAGACGGTGGAGGCGGCGAAGGAGAGCTTCGAGGACTGGATAGGGCCAATGCTCCAATCCATCCATCGCCAGGGATATCGGGCGCCGAACATTCGGCGGGTCTATATCCCCAAGCCCGGTAAGACGGAGAAGCGCCCCCTCGGGGTTCCAACTGTCGCCGACCGGGCGCTCCAGCGCAGCACGGCTGAGGTGCTGGCCGCTATTTACGAGCAGGACTTCTTACCCTGCTCGTTCGGCGGCAGGCCGAAGCTCAGCGCCCATCATGCCTTGGCGACCCTCAATGAGGTGATCGCCGGCGGCATGATCAGCTGGGTGTTGGAGGCGGATTTGAAGAACTTCTTCGGGAGTCTCGATCATGATCGGGTCCTCCGGTTTGTCGAACATCGAGTCGGTGATCCGCGCCTGATCAGCTTGATCCGGCGCTGGTTGAAAGCGGGCATCCTGGAAGACGGAGCGGTGCACCCGAGCGAACAAGGAACGCCACAAGGCGGATCGATCAGTGTGCTTTTGAGCAACCTCTACCTTCATTACGTTCTCGACCTCTGGTTCGAACGCGTGGTGAAGGGTCGGTTGCGGGGCGAAGCCCGACTGGTGCGCTATATCGACGACTTTGTGATCTGCTTCCAATATCGATCGGACGCCACCCGCGTACAGGAGGCCTTGCGTCTTCGGTTGGGGAAGTTCGGCCTCACTCTAGAGCCGACCAAGACCAAGTTGGTCGAGTTTGGTCGGTTCGCGCAAAGACATGCGGGCAAACGCGGCAGAAACCGCCCGGAAACAATCTACTTTCTGGGGCTGACGCTCTATTGCACGCGAAACCAAAAAGGCAACTTCAAGGTTGGGATGCGCACCGAGAAATCTCGGCTAAAGCGCAGCCTTATGTCTCTGCAGGAGCTGATGCGGCAAATACGGCATTACAAGATCAGTGACCAGGCCGATGAAATCAACCTCGTCCTGCGCGGCCACTATGGCTATTACGGCGTCGCCGGAAATCTCCGGAGCCTCGTAAAAGTCTATCGGGCCGTGGAGCGTTACTGGCGCGGAATGCTGCGCAGCCGCAGCTGGGCAGGCCGACGCCTCACTTGGGACGCCTTCAACCAAATCAAAGAACGGACACCGTTGCTGAAGCCTAAGCTGCGCCTCCCTTATCGGGAGCTGCAAGCGCTTGCAGTGCTGTGAACCAACTGTCGAAGAGCGTCGGTGCGGGAAATCCGCACGCCACGTTCTGTGGGAACCGGGGGCGGGCGACCGCCTCCGGTGACCCGGTGACAATGGGGTTTCGGGGACGCATCCAATGAGATCGAATCGGAGGCGCGTCCGGCCTCGGCGGCAGATTACCATGCGTGACAGGATCAACTCGCCTGCGATGCCGGTTTGGTAAGGCGACGTGCGACGGCGGTCCATCTTGAGCGCGGGAGCATCAGGACCACGTGGGAATTGGGTCGGCTTCGCTCCAGGGCAAGAGGTTTCAGTTATGAGCATCGTGCGATTCTGCCCGCGCCTGTTGGGAACGGAGGTGATCTCGCAAGTCACTTGGCGTTCGTAGCTGGATGGCGCTGTCGCAGCTCCGACGCGCGTCGGTATTCTTTCGTCCGGAGCAGCGAGCTAGGTGTTTAGTCCCGGCGTTTCCCGGAGCGGCTTGAGTCTGAACCGTTCTGAGAAGAGTCCCGCATTGCAGAGTGTTAGACCCTTCAGGGTTTTCAGCCGCCCCTCGGCACTGCGCTTAAACTTGTCGTGTTTTCCGTGAGGCCACATGTTCTATTCGCGAGGTGCCTCGCGCGCCAAGCTTTTCAAACAGAGGTCGAAGCGATGATGAAGTAAACACAAGCGGAGCTCGCGTTTGCGCAAGAAATTGTTATCAATTTCTCATCATGCAGAGGAAATCCGGTCGAAGGGGCTGTCCTTACGTGCGGGGCCAAGGCAGTTATTTATTATGGCGGAGCATCTTAGCCGGTCGGTGAGTCACTCCATTAGACGAATTCAGAGAAGATTGAGTTGATCAGCCGTAAAGGCCGCTTGGGTCCGTCTGCTCGCCCCCAGTTTTCGCATAGCGTTTTTGATATGAAAATTGACGGTATTCTCGCTGATTTCTAGGATTTTCCCGATTGCCCATGACGATTTGCCCTCTTTCACCCAGCGCAGACAGGTGATCTCGCGTTG
Organism: Bradyrhizobium sp. USDA 4510; assembly: GCF_054059095.1. Lineage (NCBI taxonomy): Bacteria > Pseudomonadati > Pseudomonadota > Alphaproteobacteria > Hyphomicrobiales > Nitrobacteraceae > Bradyrhizobium > Bradyrhizobium sp. USDA 4510. Next base: position 1,168,554 of record NZ_JBSSBT010000001.1, read on the forward strand.
TGAAAGTGCAACCCGTTTGTCACCGCCGCTGCTAGAGGGGCGAGCAATCTCGCGATAGGCGATGTGAAAGTGCCAGGCTAGTGTGTTTAGATGGCCGATGCGATCCTGAGGATCAGCGTCATCGAAGGGTGATGCGAAGGACGCAACCGATACTTGCCCCAATGGACCAAATAGTGGCACGCTCATCCCATGCTTCAGGCCTGCGTCCCTCGCCTCGTCGAGTACGCGTTTCTCGTCGGGCTGAAGTTGATAGTGATCAGCGAGACGATCCCAAAGGAACGGTCGCGAAAGCGTCGGTGTTCGCCGGACCACCGGATCGATCATATGGTATTTGCGTTTGAAATATCGGTCGCACCACTCGGGTGGCCACTTCACAGCCACTGTGGGCGGTGGACACTCGCTAAGCTGGAGCGGCGCGTCGAAATTAAGCGTCCCGTAGGCAACTTCACTGAATCCCTCCTTCGTGGCAAAGTTTACCAGGAGATCGAACAGCGCTTTGAGCGAATGCGTCTGGCTTGCGCATTCGGTGAAACTAAAAAGATCCACGATCGTAGCCTTGCAGGCCCATTCAGGACTATCAATGTGTGGAGTGACGCTTGTTTCACGGCGAGTTAAATTCCGTTCCATGGCCTGCACTCTTACCTTTTGTCTTCATGAGAGCTTAGGGACGCCCACGTCGCTTTGCGTCACGCTGATCCCGGAGTTTGTTATCCTTCTCCAAGCTGTGCCGGCACAATCGTGCCGTCAAAGAGCGGAGCTTCTGTTCCTGTCCTTCGTGGAGATGCTGAACGTGCGGTTCGGGATTCAGTTGAGAGAGAGCGCTGGTGAACCAGGCGGTGCGCCGCTCGGCCCATACGGTGCTGACATCAATCCTCTACTTGCCGCCGAACCCAACAGCAGCGTCATTCTTCTTACTCCCCTTGCGAGTGGGACCGTGAGCGATTCGCTGATGCTGCTTTCTTGGATGGTCTCATGGATGCGGCCGTCGAGCAGCACGGTGACCGTTTCATGATGGCGGACGCCTGCGCAGGTGCGTTGGAGACGTCCAGCGCACATGAAGAACCCATGACGCAGATGATCCCCGCGCTGAAGGTGCAACTGGAGATACGCACAGTAGCGAGAGCTGCTTGATCCAGAGGATACTTTGCATGCGCATCTCCGAAGGGGAGAGATCGTGAATCTAACACAGCAACTGTCGTGCCAACTGCAGAGCTAGAAAAAAGCGAGCTGGAAACAATGGCTTCCGGGCAAGTCGGGCCCGGAGAATCGCGAACGCATTGCGGTAATGGTGACATCCGAGGAAAACGCGACGCACCATTTGCGTAAGCCCAGGCACAAGTTGGCCCAAACCACGAAGAGGGTAGCTTGCGGCCCTCGCCCTCTCTTCCAACCGGTCGGAAAAAGGAAGCGTTCCCCTCTCACAGCCCGGTCAAGTGCGAATACTGCCAATTGAAGAGCCGATCGTGGTAGACCGTCTTTCCGCTTCTTCCGGTGAAATGGCCGATTCTACTCTGCGCGCACGAGAGTTGCTCGGGCCTACCGAGCCGTTTCTCCGCGAAGGGACCCATTTTGGCAAGATTTGTGTGACCTTCTGATCGACAGTAGGTCGTTGAATCGTAGGACTGTCGTTGAGGCGGCTCAGCACATTCGCTTGTAATCTGCACGTATCCTCGCCACGAATGGTTCCTCTCCGCATAGTAGTGCCGACGAGCCGGAGGGCGCGTCCGGCTGAGATCGGCCATGCAGGTTTTGCTCGCTCGCGCCCCTCGGGCGGCCGTAAGCCTGCCAGGTTGAACCTTTGAAAGCATGGCTCCTGCGGGGCCAAACTCGATGCAGCTACAATCTGGCAAATCACTTCAGCGGTCCATGCCGCCGCCGGGTCTTGGCAAGACTAAGAGTTTTCGTTCGTCGAGTGCGACACAATGGCAGCTCTCTAGGAATTGCCCGCCGCGCCTTTCTCAGGACTTGCTCTGGTCGACCGATGGGTGAGCAATGGTCCGGGGTTCGATGTCCGCTGACATAGACTCGACTATCTCGATGACGCGTCGACGCGTCGGCAGAAGTTCAGAGCGCACGAAAGGCTGTTAAGAGACGAAAGGCCTGTGCGACCTCGTCAGAGCTGTTCTTAGGCGACAAGGGGGCTCCATACGCGAGTAAAGCTTAAAATCGCCCGATCCCCAATGCAAACAGAGAGTTAATCGTAATAATGCGGACAGGACAGGGATGCGAGGGCAGCCGCGGGAAATGTGAGTTTGCGTCACTCGGTGGCCAAGCAGGAATCTGATCACGTCGCGAGGCTCCGGAAGGTAAGGCGCCGCATCCTTCACCGCGAGCACGACTGGAGAAGGGGTGGGCGGCGGCAGATCGATGCGCGAAGGCTGGAGCTCCGTCTCGCGGGAGCCGGCTGCCGACATCCGTCGAATATTCGAAGCCGACGCGCGCCATGTACTGGGTCGCATTCGACGTGAGCTGCCTATTTTTTCTGCCAGAGTCCCTTGCTCCCGCAAAAATCCTATCCTATCTCAGCTCGGCCCGAAACTAGCACTCATGGGCATCGATTGCTAACATCTGAAAATCTCTAGCTCGTGCAAACGCTTAGGAGGACTGCATGAAATTCCGTCCGCTTCACGACCGCGTCGTGGTCAAGCGCATCGACGCTGAAGAGAAGACTGCTGGCGGCATCATCATTCCGGACAGTGCCAAGGAAAAGCCCTCGCAAGGCGAAGTCATCGCCGTCGGCCCCGGCGGCCGCGACGAGAGCGGCAAACTGACCCCGATCGACGTCAAGGTCGGCGACCGCGTCCTGTTCGGCAAGTGGTCGGGCACCGAGGTCAAGATCGACGGCGAAGACCTGCTGATCATGAAGGAAAGCGACATCATGGGCGTGCTCGACGTCCCCGCTTCCAAGAAGAAGGCCGCCTAACCAACCGCTCGCACCGCTCACCCCTGAGGAGCGCCTGCCGGGCGCCTCGCCAAGGGGGAGACCGATCTAAACACTCAGGGAAACCAATATGTCAGCCAAAGAAGTCAAATTCGGCGTCGACGCCCGCGACCGCATGCTGCGCGGCGTCGACATCCTCGCCAACGCCGTGAAGGTCACCCTCGGTCCGAAGGGCCGCAACGTCGTGCTCGAGAAGTCGTTCGGCGCCCCCCGCATCACCAAGGACGGCGTCACCGTCGCCAAGGAGATCGAGCTCGACGACAAGTTCGAGAACATGGGCGCCCAGATGGTGCGCGAAGTCGCCTCCAAGTCCGCTGACGCGGCCGGCGACGGCACCACCACCGCCACCGTGCTGGCGGCTGCGATCGTCCGCGAGGGCGCCAAGTCGGTCGCCGCCGGCATGAACCCGATGGACCTGAAGCGCGGTATCGACCTCGCGGTCGAAGCCGTCGTTGCGGACCTCCAGAAGAACTCGAAGAAGGTCACCTCGAACGAGGAGATCGCCCAGGTCGGTACCATTTCGGCCAACGGCGATGCCGAAATCGGCAAGTTCCTCGCCGACGCCATGAAGAAGGTCGGCAATGAGGGCGTGATCACGGTCGAGGAAGCCAAGTCGCTCGAGACCGAACTCGACGTCGTCGAGGGCATGCAGTTCGACCGCGGCTACATCTCGCCCTACTTCGTCACCAACGCCGACAAGATGCGCGTTGAGATGGACGACGCCTACATCCTCATCAACGAGAAGAAGCTCTCCTCGCTGAACGAGCTGCTGCCGCTGCTGGAGGCCGTGGTGCAGACCGGCAAGCCGCTGGTGATCGTCGCCGAGGACGTCGAAGGCGAAGCCCTCGCCACCCTCGTCGTCAACCGCCTGCGTGGCGGCCTGAAGGTCGCGGCCGTCAAGGCTCCGGGCTTCGGCGATCGCCGCAAGGCCATGCTGCAGGACATCGCGATCCTGACCGGCGGCCAGGCCATCTCGGAAGACCTCGGCATCAAGCTCGAGAACGTCACGCTCAACATGCTCGGTCGCGCCAAGAAGGTGATGATCGACAAGGAGAACACCACGATCGTCAACGGCGCCGGCAAGAAGGCCGACATCGAGGCGCGCGTGAGCCAGATCAAGGCGCAGATCGAGGAGACCACCTCGGACTACGACCGTGAGAAGCTCCAGGAGCGTCTCGCCAAGCTCGCGGGCGGCGTCGCGGTGATCCGAGTCGGCGGCGCGACCGAAGTCGAGGTGAAGGAGCGCAAGGATCGCGTTGATGACGCGATGCACGCGACCCGTGCGGCTGTCGAAGAAGGCATCGTCCCAGGCGGCGGCGTCGCTCTGCTCCGTGCCGCCGAGCAGCTCAAGGGCCTGCGCACCAAGAACGACGACCAGAAGACCGGCGTCGAAATCGTGCGCAAGGCGCTGTCGGCTCCCGCTCGCCAGATCGCGATCAACGCCGGTGAAGACGGTTCGGTGATCGTCGGCAAGATCCTCGAGAAGGAACAGTACGCCTACGGCTTCGACTCGCAGACCGGCGAGTACGGCAACCTGGTGTCCAAGGGCATCATCGACCCGACCAAGGTCGTGCGCACCGCCATCCAGAACGCCTCCTCCGTGGCGGCGCTGCTGATCACTACCGAGGCCATGGTCGCCGAGCTGCCGAAGAAAGCCGCAGCCGGCCCGGCCATGCCCCCGGGCGGCGGCATGGGCGGCATGGGAGGCATGGACTTCTGATCCAGCCGCATCGAACAATACGAGAATTACAGAGCCCCGGCACCAATGCCGGGGTTTTTTCTTGGTGTGCCGAGCATGTTCGACAGCTTGGAGGTGGAAGTCCTTTACCCAGCCTGATGGCGGCGAAGGGTTAGCGAAGCGCAAGGGCGTCATCGCGAGGTGGGGTCTGAAGGAAGCGTGGAGCAAACCTGCGGCCCGATGGACAAAAACCGGATAACGAGGCCTACCCAACCGGACGAGCGAGCCAATGATCGCAAAGTCCACAGTCATCAAGGGTTGGGGTGGTAAATCCGGCGGGCGTGCAGGGAAGGCGGTCGAACTTACCTCGGGAGATCTTCGGCGTGTCCGGGCGACCGGACTGAGCGGGCCGCAAGGTCCGTGATCGCGACGGAGAAGTCAGCAGACGGCATAGTAGGCGGAACGAGTTTCGCTGAAGGCCCGAACGCTGGAAAGACGTTTGGATGTGGAAGCCTCGAGCCGGCCATGCGGCTGAAATCCAGGTCACTGGCCTTTGGAGCGGCGGGAAAGGGTGAAGCCCGGACGGCGCCGCTCAAAGGGGCCGAAGCCGACACGACGGAGACCACTATCTGAGCCTCTGGCGCGGACGCAAAACAAACCGTTCGCGCTTAATCCGGTGAACCGCCGTATACGGACCCGTATGTACGGTGGTGTGGGAGTTGCGCCTTGCAAGCGCGTTGAAGTCTGCCGTCTGAGATGACGGCCGCGGCAAAGCCTAGCGAGCAGCCGCGAACCGAGTCTTGCGTGGCGTCCGGTAACGGCCGTTGCGAAGCGTAGACAGGGAGGTTGTAGGCCGGAATGAAGTGAACGGGAAAATAGCCCCGAAATCGAACGTGATCGGAGTAGCCGACCCTGTCTCTCAAAGGGGAAGGCGGAACCGCAGGCCGCGACAACGCGAGCGGTCAGAGGTGCTCCCGGGGTTCGTACCGCCAGCATGCAATCAAAGGAAGCAGCGTGAACAAGGGAGATCCATCCGGTTCAAGCGCAAGCTTGTAAGACCTGCCAAGCCGCTGAGGTGAGAAGGGTCTGACGACCGGGTGGAAGTCAGACTGACCGATAGTACTCCGAGGACGGGAGAGCCGGCCACATGGGGAAGCGGTCAGCGGTAGTTGAATTGTTCTTGGGCGACATGGGCTCCATTCAACGGGAGTTACGGCCTTCTATGCAAAGAGAAGATCAGCTGACCATGGAAACGAAACTTGAACAAATAGCAGTGAAAGCTCGGCGCGAGACAAATCTTCGCTTCACCTCGTTGGCCCATCACATCACGCGCGACCGAGTGCAAAAGAATCTATTACAGATTCCGAAGCGCTCCGCCGCCGGGGTGGACGGACAGACGGTGGAGGCGGCGAAGGAGAGCTTCGAGGACTGGATAGGGCCAATGCTCCAATCCATCCATCGCCAGGGATATCGGGCGCCGAACATTCGGCGGGTCTATATCCCCAAGCCCGGTAAGACGGAGAAGCGCCCCCTCGGGGTTCCAACTGTCGCCGACCGGGCGCTCCAGCGCAGCACGGCTGAGGTGCTGGCCGCTATTTACGAGCAGGACTTCTTACCCTGCTCGTTCGGCGGCAGGCCGAAGCTCAGCGCCCATCATGCCTTGGCGACCCTCAATGAGGTGATCGCCGGCGGCATGATCAGCTGGGTGTTGGAGGCGGATTTGAAGAACTTCTTCGGGAGTCTCGATCATGATCGGGTCCTCCGGTTTGTCGAACATCGAGTCGGTGATCCGCGCCTGATCAGCTTGATCCGGCGCTGGTTGAAAGCGGGCATCCTGGAAGACGGAGCGGTGCACCCGAGCGAACAAGGAACGCCACAAGGCGGATCGATCAGTGTGCTTTTGAGCAACCTCTACCTTCATTACGTTCTCGACCTCTGGTTCGAACGCGTGGTGAAGGGTCGGTTGCGGGGCGAAGCCCGACTGGTGCGCTATATCGACGACTTTGTGATCTGCTTCCAATATCGATCGGACGCCACCCGCGTACAGGAGGCCTTGCGTCTTCGGTTGGGGAAGTTCGGCCTCACTCTAGAGCCGACCAAGACCAAGTTGGTCGAGTTTGGTCGGTTCGCGCAAAGACATGCGGGCAAACGCGGTAGAAACCGCCCGGAAACAATCTACTTTCTGGGGCTGACGCTCTATTGCACGCGAAACCAAAAAGGCAACTTCAAGGTTGGGATGCGCACCGAGAAATCTCGGCTAAAGCGCAGCCTTATGTCTCTGCAGGAGCTGATGCGGCAAATACGGCATTACAAGATCAGTGACCAGGCCGATGAAATCAACCTCGTCCTGCGCGGCCACTATGGCTATTACGGCGTCGCCGGAAATCTCCGGAGCCTCGTAAAAGTCTATCGGGCCGTGGAGCGTTACTGGCGCGGAATGCTGCGCAGCCGCAGCTGGGCAGGCCGACGCCTCACTTGGGACGCCTTCAACCAAATCAAAGAACGGACACCGTTGCTGAAGCCTAAGCTGCGCCTCCCTTATCGGGAGCTGCAAGCGCTTGCAGTGCTGTGAACCAACTGTCGAAGAGCGTCGGTGCGGGAAATCCGCACGCCACGTTCTGTGGGAACCGGGGGCGGGCGACCGCCGGTGACCCGGTGGGAGAGTCGCGAGACTCCCCCTATCCCGATTCGCCGTGTTCATGTCCCTTGTTATGCTGGCATGCGTAGCCCGAGCCCGAACTTCATGCGGAGTTGAAAAAGGGCCAGTGTAGATGCCTCCAGCCTCTCACTTACAGCGTAAGCTGACGCAGGTCTCTTCCGACAACGATGTTGCCTCCATTGTCGTCCGAACCGCTTCCCTCCATACGTCGGGTGCCGCGTTGTTATCACCCGCAGGCACGAAATGATTGAGAACAAGTGTTTTCACGTTCGCCATCGCTGCGATGCGGCCCACAGTATCCGCGCGGGTGTAATGGCTCTCACAACGGCGTCCAGACCGGGTTCGTACGACGCTTCGTGCACTAGATAATTAACTTCCTTCGCGAAGTCAGCGAGCGGCGGAAAACTGGAATTTGGACGCATAGCTCTCGATGGAGACGGCGGCATCGACAACAGTCTGCTACGGACAGGCTCGACTGCAAGGATTGAGACCTTAGTATGTTGGAAAGCAGACAAAGCCAACACAGCATGGTGCGAACTGTCGACTATTGCTTGGCACGAAGAATGCAAACCCTAGCTATGCCTAGGGGCTTCTCCAGGCTTGGCTACCATTGCAAGTTGAGGCCGTGGCTGGCCGCTGAGTTTAGCGGCGCGTGACATAAATCAAGAGGGCGTCTGCTCGGCCGATACCGACGGGCGTCTTGTCACGTTGCCGCTAACTTCCAACGGCGTGAATAGCGTTTCGTGGTGTGTTTAGAGCAGAATGAGCGGGACGCGCTGGAGAGGGCGCGAAAGACCTCGGAAAATGAACGCAGAGAACAACTTCGCGGCCCGGCTCCTTGACGCCGGACGCCTCGCAGCAATCGCGCGTATATGCGGCCTGAAGGCGGATGTTTCATACTACGTCGACGAGGCGCTCAAGGAGCTTTGGCGAACCAGGTCGCCGGAAGAAGCAAAGGCGATCGCAGAGCGTTGGGTCTTATGGGACGCAAAGGGGAAGCCCTGGCCGCGCATGCCCCCACTGGAAAACGTCGTCCCGTTCAATCGGACCGGCGCGACAAAGATATGGGCCGTAAATCGGCCGAGGACGCCCTTGCAAGCAATCCGCGACTGGTTCGAAAAACAAGATGAAGACGTGCGATGCGAAATCGCCGGCATGGCGGCGCTTTTGATCTTCGAAGGTGGCAATCTTCTCGATTTCAGCAGCCAGGAGTGGTGTGACCATTTGCGCCGATGGCTGAGTGAGACGGGGCTACCAAACCATAAGATCATCGGCCGCGCTCTGACGTTTCGCACCTGTTTTGAGTACTTCTCGGAGAGGAGGTTCACCGAAGCAGCGTGGACGCGATCCCAAGAGGCCGCTGTGAAAATCCTTGAAGATGCTGGCCTTGCCCCAAACTCCGAAGCTGCGAGTCTTGCACCCATCGCCCAAAAAATGCTGGAGACCTTGCCAGCGCGGAAATGCCGCTGGATCGAAGTGGGCAAGTCCTGGAGCAAATTAGCCGATACCAGTCTGGCACCCCGGGCCCTCAGGGTTTGGAGCGCCTCGTATATGGAATAAGATCGCGGGAGGCGCTTGAATGTATGCTCGGCGCTGTGCCGGTCCAAGCAACTAAGCGGTCAATGTCTGAGCGGCTCGTCGCGCACATGAGTAGTATCGCCAGCTATCGTCGTCGCAAGCCAAATCGCGCAGGCTTATCTTTCAGGCGGACGAGACCGAGCAACCGATAGGCCTTTGAGAGGTTGCCAAAATGGTGAGCCACGGTTACCGACAGGGCAACTCGGGATCGTCGTTGATCAATCGCGCGAAAATGGCGCCCTCGCGTTCCACCAGGCGCTTGAGCCCCAGCAAAATATCATCCGTGCAATAGGCAAGTTTGGGGCGCTGGCCGGGATGACGGCGCTGGCGCCTGATTGTTTTGCCTTCTCGCTGGCGCTCGTGAACGCCTCCAAGCGGGCGAACGCCGGCAGCGCCGGCACTCCATATTTCTCGCGAATCGCCTGCTCGAAGCGTTCAGCTGCATATTGATCACGTGGATATCCGGCGCCATGCTCAAGCACCACCGTGACGAGCGACCTCCGTAGCGATGTCGTCCACTTGCTTCCGGAAGCGCATTAGGGGACCTGTTGGTGTCTTGGTCGGTACCCCGCAAAGCATAAGCAAGTTCGCCAGGCTGCGGACGGTGTAAGCACCGCGACTAAAGCCAATAAGGAAGATTCGATCACCGGGTTCGTAGTGGTTGATGATGAAGGCGTAGTGCGCGAAGACGTAGCATACAGAGCTGGTCAAGATTCATGTTCGCAGCTGGTCTGGCTCGTTTCGGCACCCCGGCCATTTCGCGTGTCAGGCCAATTTCGTCCTTGCCGGATCAAGCGCAGTTATTAAGTCTGGCGACAGATCGAGAGGGGATGTCCCGGGTTCTGTTGAATTTCTGAAGAGGTCGGCGTTGACCACCTTGAGCCGGTAGGCTCGGGGTGCTGATTCCACAAAGGAGAGCAACGCCATGACGAGAGATATCACACCGGCTAGTTGGCCGGCGATCGCGGCTGTGGACGACGCGTTTGCGGAAGTGCGAGCGAGCTTCGATCGGTTCTGCCTTGCGGCAGGGATCGAGGCGCTCGGCACGATGATGGAGGCGGATGTCACGGCGGCCTGCGGGCCGCGCCACGGTCGCGACGCGGCGCGGCGGGCGCACCGTTGGGGCCGAACGCGGGGACGAATCGGTTTCCACGGCGGCAAGATCGAGGTCGAGCGTCCGCGGGTCCGGGGCGTGGACGGCCGCGAGGTCACGATCCCGAGCTGGGAAACGGCGGCGCAGGAGGATTGGCTCGGTCGCTGGGCGATGAACCTGATGCTGATCAATGTGTCGACGCGCCGGTTCGGCCGCGCTGTCCGGCTGCCCGAGGGTGACGTGCCGGCACCGCCCGGATCGGGGGTTTCGAAGTCGGCGGCCTCGCGGAGGTTCGTAGCGCTGTCGGCGGCGCGGCTGGCCGACTTCATGGCTACCGATCTGTCCGCGCTCGACCTTCTGGTGGTCCAAATCGACGGGCTGCATCTCGGCGACGATCTCGTGCTGGTCGCCGCGATCGGGGTTGACGGCGAAGGCAACAAGCATCCGCTGGCTCTGGTGGAAGGGGCGACCGAGAATGCCGCAACGGTTCAGGCCCTGCTGGACAACCTGGTCTCGCGCGGGCTCGCCCCGACGGTGCCAAGACTGTTCATCGCCGACGGCGCGAAAGCGTTGTCGAAGGCGATCCGCCGCACCTTCGGTTCGGCCGCTGCGATCCAGCGCTGCCAGATCCACAAGGCGCGCAACATCATGGAACGCCTGCCGAAACAGCATCATGCGGCCACCCGTCGGGTGCTGCGCCAGGCCTGGGAGCTCGATGACGCCGACAAGGCTGAAAAATTGATCCGCAATCTCGCGCGTCGACTCGACCAGCAATGGCCCGGCGTCGCGGCCAGCATCCTCGAAGGCCTCGACGAAATCCTGACTGTCGTCCGGTTGAAGCTGCCGAAGGAACTTCGTCGATCGCTCGCCTGTACCAACATCGCCGAGAACATGATGGGCACCATTCGCCGCGTCACGCGCAACGTCAAACGCTGGCGGGATGCCGGTATGGCCTTGCGATGGGTCGCGGCCGGCATGATCGAGGCCAACAAGGGCTTTCGACGATTGAAGGCGCATAAGCAATTGTCGGTTCTGCGTGCGGCCCTTCAAGCTCACTACGATCGCATGACGATCAAGCCCGTTGCCCACGTCACGAGGGCCGCGTAACATTCATTCCGGCAGCGTCGGCCCGACGTAGTTCAACACCGATCGGGACATCCCCGATCGAGAAGCCATAGAGCGGTAAGGAATGTCCCGAGGTCATTCCAGCGTCACCCGTTTCGACCTTGCGTAAGGTCGGCAGCGATACGCCAAGCCGCCCTGCGAGGCCTTTAAGCCGAGACTCCGCCAACCGAGCCGCCTCTTTATGAGCGGCCCCAGCAACTATTTGGGGGCCGGTGGAGGCAGTTGCTGGGGCCATCTACCAGCCCGCGTGGGGCGCGGGCAGGTTGCTGCAACCCTTCAAATAAGCAGGATAACGGCTGTTATTGCGATCGGGCTAAGTCCTAACGCGACGATTCCCGCGCGGAAGAGAACTTCGGCCATGAGCACACTCCACACTTACGGGCCATGGTAGTTGTGCGTAGTAACATTACTCGCGCAAAGTGCAGTATCTGTCAACCTATTCTAGCGCTTCTGGCTGCAAATACTTGCTTGCTATCCCGCCGTGGGCTCTGGCTCGGCGGCCAGTCAATTTCATCGCGGCCTCATTTGCGAGGTGTAGTAGCCACCGAGGAGCAACAATTTCTCTGCGCAATTGCGGTGCGCGGCTTTCCTGATCGTCGTTCGGGAAGCGCTGACAAGCCGTCGCGGTATCCCGCTTTGATTTTGACAGTGATCCACGCTGATGAAAGAGGAGCGCCAAAGAACAGAAAGAAGATTGAATGGAAACTCCTGACCGATGTTCCGGTGCAATCGCGAGGGGTGCGATCGAGAAACTCGAATGATATTCTCTGCGATGGAAGATTGAGGTCTTCCACAGATACTCAAATCCGGCTGGAGGGCAGAGGACTCGCAACTGCGGACTACTCAGCGATTGACGAATCTAATCTCACTGTTCTGCATTGTGAGCTGGCGCATTTTTTGGATGACGATGCTCAATCGTTCAGCGCCAAATGTCTCACCGGAATTTGCGCTGACCAAAGCTGAAATCCAATCGCTTGATCGGCTCGTTAAAGACAGATCCAGTCAGCACCCAACGAAAGACATTGTCGCATTATCTCATCAAGATCGCCAGGCTCGGCGGCTATCTCGCCCGCGCCAACGATGCGCAACCAGGGAATCTGATCGTGTGGCGCGGACTATCGCGATTCATCGATATCGCAACGGCAGCGAAACTCTGACTCAAAAATGTGAGTAATCGTAAGCTTCTTCGTCAGCTTACCGACAGGTAAGTGCTTCAGAGGTTACAACGTATCGTAGTGGACCGAGTCTACTCGGTCCTGGCAAGGGAGTATGGAATGGATCCCTTTGAGGCAGGGCAGATTCTGTGCGGCGATGGGGTCCCTTCGAACGAACGAGAGGGGCAGGAAAACGAGGCCGGGGCGCAGTGGGACGGAGTGCTGACAAGCTATGACGCGGCAGATTCAGCTCATGCGGAGGGCGACCAAGACCAGACGGTTGAAAATTGGGCTGCCGAACGGGACGTGGGCCCACTCGAGGATCGAGAAGAAGCCTTAACGCGATTAAATCTCTCCGAGAGAGATCAACATCTCGATCTCGGATCGTTATCCCTGACCAGTCTGCCCAGATTTTCGACCGACCTCAGGCAAATCGACGTTTCCTTCAACCGGCTAACCAGACTGCCCGATAGCTAGCCTGCCCGCCACCCTCGGGCGCCGAACGTCAGTCACAACCAGCGGACCAACTTGCTCGCCCTTCCGGCCGTGCTCGCTTATCTCAACGCGAGTGATAACCGACTAGCGAGCCTGCCTGAGGCCCTTCCTCCTGCGCTTCAGTTTCTCGACGTCAGCTACAATGAGTTGCCGAATCTGCCGGAGATCCTCTCTGATGCGCTCCAGTATCTCGAGGTCAGCGACAATCAATTGACGAGTCCGCAGGAGGGCTTACCCGCTATGCTCCGTACTCTCGCCGTTAGGCGCAACCAGCTAACCAGCCTACCCGAAACCCACTGACGCAGTTGAGCGCTGGTGCCGAGTTAGATCTGTCTGGAAATCCGCTGCCGGAGCAGGTGCCGGCAAACCTGCATACAGGCTCGATTTTGTGAGCACCAGTGTACCACCGATTCGGCCCGCAACGCGCGGCGAGCATCGGAACAGCGAGGCAACCATGGTAAAACCGTTCCCGTCGAAGACCCATATCGGCAACCATATGCTGCATCCGGAAACCCTGATGCTGACCTATGGCTATGATCCGCAATTGTCGGAGGGCGCCATCAAGCCGCCGGTGTTCCTGACCTCGACCTTCGTGTTCAAGACCGCCGAAGACGGCCAGGACTTCTTCGATTACGTCGCCGGCCGGCGTGAGCCGCCGGAAGGCATGGGGGCGGGCCTCGTCTATTCGCGCTTCAACCACCCCAACAGCGAGATCGTCGAGGACAGGCTCGCGGTCTACGAGCACACCGACAGCTGTGCACTGTTCTCCTCGGGCATGGCGGCGATCGCGACCACGATCCTCGCCTTCGTCCGGCCCGGCGACGTCATCCTGCACTCCCAGCCGCTCTATGGCGGCACGGAGACCCTGCTGACGAACACGCTGGCGCGCCTGTCGATCGGCGCGGTCGGCTTTGCCGACGGCATCGATGAAGCCTCCGTCAGGCAGGCCGCGGAGGAGGCGACGGGGAGGGGGCGGGTTTCGATGATCCTGATCGAGACCCCGGCCAATCCGACCAACGGCCTGGTCGACATCGCGATGATCCGCCGCATCGCCGATTCTATCGGCAAGGCCCAGGGACACACGCCGATCATCGCCTGCGACAACACGCTGCTCGGCCCGGTGTTTCAGCGGCCGATCGAGCACGGTGCGGACCTGTCGCTGTATTCGCTGACGAAATATGTCGGCGGCCACTCCGACCTGATCGCGGGCGCCGCGCTCGGATCGAGGGCGATCATCAAGGGCATCAAGGCGCTGCGCGGCGCCATCGGCACCCAGCTCGATCCGCATTCGTGCTGGATGATCAACCGCTCATTGGAGACGCTGAGCCTGCGCATGGAAAAGGCCGATGCGAATGCGTGCCTGGTGGCGGGCTATCTGCGAGACCACCCCAAGGTCGCCAGGGTTCACTATCTCGGTCATCACGAGCAGGCCTCGCCCTCGGGGCTGGTGTTCGCGAGACAATGCCTGGGCGCGGGATCGACCTTCTCGTTCGACATCGTCGGCGGCAAGGAGGCGGCGGTGAAATTCCTCAATGCGCTGCAAATCCTCAAGCTGGCGGTGAGCCTCGGCGGCACCGAGTCGCTCGCGAGCCTGCCCGCGACCATGACCCATTCCGGCGTTCCCGCCGACATTCGCCAAAAGATCGGCGTGCTCGATTCCACCATCCGGCTGTCGATCGGGATCGAGAACCCGTCCGATCTGATCGCGGACCTCGCGCAGGCGCTGAACGCGGCTTGAGCGGGGGATCACAGCGGATTGGACGCGCGGCACGCTGACATGACGCAGCGTGCGGCCTCATTGCTCTGCGCGCCCGAAAGCTGTCGCATGAGGCAAACGTAATAGCATTGCTGGATGCGTTCAGCAGGGAATCGCCGGCAGGCCGTTAATCTCACTCTATTTCGAGCCATTCGGAGACGGCGCGACCCGTGGGCCAACAAACGAAACCAACTCGCAATTGCCGCCCGATCCCGTGCCCGACCGCGATCACCGCCCTTCGGATCGCCGGAGGCTTCCGCTGTTACGGTTGACGAAGCGCCCGAGTATAACGTTTAACCGTTTCAGGTTTTGGGCTTTTGATGCGTCGCCTTGTTGTACCCGTCACCTGCTCCTTGATAGGCTACATCTGATGCTTCAGGCGGCATTTGGCTGGACGAATAGCCACCTCTTCGAGTTCTTCGCTGGTGAGGTCCGTTGGGGGATACCTGGTCCCTACAACGATTACGGCCACCAGCCCTTGGACGCCAGCAAAGCGCGGCTCTGCGATATCGTTCAAGAGACCGGCGCCAAGACGATCCATTATCTCTATGATGGCTCGACGCATGTTGTTCTGCCGTCCAGCCTCAAGTTCACAGATCATCCCGTCGCACCATCGAGTCCCTGATTTTACCCTCGCTGAACGTGAGGACAGAATGCGATCATCGGTTCGTCCAGAAAGTTGGACGCCGTGGCGACGATGGGGCACGAATTGCATTTGTTCGAGTCGTATCAAGCGGTCAGCCCCTCAATTACGAAATCGCGAAAACCGCAACGATTTTCAGAGAGAAATCGTCGACGGGACAAAAAGTCACTCAAGCACTGCGCTTGGCGGAGTTCTTCCGCGCCTGCGCGGTAGGCACTAACTTTGACTTCGGACATAGCCGTCGCTTCGTTGCATTTGCGATCTCGCCGTTCGAGGAGTGGATCTGGGATATCTCCGACCGAATGTGGGAGGAGGATCCCTATCAACGGCGCATCCTAAACGCCGGAGAAGCAATCAAAGATGCTCGAGGATCGACGGTTACCGCCACCGACGACTGACGGAGCTCAGGGTTGAGCCGCAAGTTTTCACGCAATGAACCATCGAAGGGGCTTGAATCGTGCGTCGCGTCATATTGTACAGTCTCAGCTCGTTGTTTGCGGCCGGACTCGGAATGGCTCCAGTACGACTTACCATGCATAACCGGACTATCAGCTCGTCGAGTATCGAATCGCTCTCGCATGCAAGGGAAATTGGTGAAATCGAGTACTCAGTAAACAGTGCCGCGCAACCTGATACAGATACCCCGAGGTTTGTGGACGTGCTTGCAGACATTCAGTCGACGCCGAATCCGAACGCTAGTTCGTCTGCGGCGGCAGCACCGTCGTACTTCCTCGCTCAGCGACCTCCTGTCATCGAGATCACAAGGTCTCAATTCAAAGACAAAATGAAGGATTTTCATGGCGCTGAAATCAAGCATATCGCGGCGAACTCACAAGAGTACTCGCCTTTCGTATCTTCAAAAGCTGCGCGTACGGCAAGTCTGGCTGAGGGCACCGGTACGGCCAGAAGACATACCGACGACGCTCGATATTTCAGCTATGAGTTAGGCAACGAAAGCGTTGGGCTTCTAAGGACAGAAGCTGGATTTCAGATGAATGAGGTATTCGAAGGCGAAAAGTGGCGGGAACTGTTTCCCGGGCGAACTGAAATCACATCCACCACAGCTCTTCGGCTTAGTCATCCGCTTGTCGACAACGCGGGGGATATTCTGCTGGAATGTCAACTTCGGCGCGATGGCGAGCGACCATTGATCAATTCCACTCCGGTCAGTCTGGAAGCGCGATCCCGCCTCGCGGCGATGGGTTTTGTTGAGGTGGATGAAGCCAACATGGTGCTTGATCCTGCCCAGCGTCCCGATAAGTGGACTAGGAATGCTGATGGTGAATGGCAGCGTGCAAATAAACCTGAACTGTACCTTTCTAAATCATGGGATGCCAAGGATGGCGATGACGAGAGCGTTGTAAGTATCTCGACCGAGTCGTGCGACGATGACGTTGATGTAGATGAACTCACTCGCGCGCTCGACGAACTCCTTGCCCAACAATAGACAGTTCGCCCGATGTTCCGGCAGCAACCATTCTGCCTTTCTAGGTAGCATGTCATCTTGGCTGAGGGTATTTGACTTCTTGCGATCCTTGAGGAAAGAAAGCCGGCCAAGCTTATGTGCGCGGCCGTTGATGTCCTGACGCGCAGGCTCAACTGGCGACCGGACGGTTCCACTGCTCAACGGCGCGGTCTGGCGGCACTGGAGCTTCCGCAAGGGCAGTGCCCCCGCAGTCGCTATCGGTACTGCGCCAGATCCTCGCGAGGGACGCGAAGATGAACGTGTTGATCGGGCACGGTCTGTTCGATCTTATTACGCCCTATTTCGGTTCGAAGATGGCGCTCGATCAGTTGCTACCCTTCGCCTCGGAGCGGCGGGTCAAATTCGTGGTCTATCGGGGCGGCCACATGTTCTATTCACGCGTCGCGCCAAGCCTTCGCGCAGAGACTGACGCGATGATGAAGTGAGGCGTGTGTTTATCAAGCTGACGGCGAGCTAGCTCATGGGGGTTCGCGTTTTGTGTGCATAGGAGGTCGGTGCTCCTTAGCGCGAGACCGCAACTGAAATGCTAGTCCAAATATAAGACCCGCGCCGGACCAGCCGAGATGTCCCGGAGCGTGGTGGCGGCTTCGTGCTGGTGTTCGAAGCGGCCCCAATAAGGCTCGCCGCGAGCACGGCGCGGTCTCTCCTAGCGCTCGAAGCCGAACGAGCGCTTTTCGGACAAACGGTTCCTGGAATTGGTCGATATACTCGGCATGGCGACGCTCCCAGGCCAGTGTCCTGTCGCGACAAGAAAGAGTCGGCTTGGATGGCCTGCGAGAGCGCCTAGCCCGGATGTGGTGAGCCTCAGGCTTGTACGAAAGGGACGCTCCGTCAGCGACGACGAGGCATGTCGGGCAGTTTTGCGCGCGGTCATTGAAATTGAAAGAAAGCGTCATCGCGGCGTCAACTGACGGCGATCAGCTCCAGATGTCCTGCGTTTCTTTTTGCTGCGCGGGCATCCAACCGGGTTGTCGAGTTTTGATTGCGTGGACCGACGGGTCGAGGAGGCTGGCTCGATCGAACAAAAGGGATCAACGGCACCTCTGCCGAAACTTATTGGCTGGCGTGCAGTGCAGTAAGACAGCGAACTGCGAGGGCCACGCAAAGAGAAGGTCGTCGGGGCAAGCGGCTCAACCGCGGAATGCGCGCGTCGCCAAACCTTGGTCGAGCCCGATCGATCTCACACCTCGCTGTTTCATCCAGATGGCGCTGAGGCTGTCATCACGCGAGTTAACTCGAACTAGCGATCTATCAAAGCAATAGGTCTGTACGAAACGAACGGAGTTGCGCAGTAACCGGCCAAACCCTCAGCAATGATTCCTGCGCGCCGTCAGGCGGCGCTAGGCGGCTGGTACAATCAAGAGTTTATCTTTTGTCAAAGATTTGCCGCGACCTTCCGGAGCTGGCGCCAAACGTTATAACCAGTCCTGCGGGGTCCCTGAATGCGAGCATATCTGAGCTCCTGGCTCTCGAAGCTCCTAGCCGGAGAATTGGCGGCATTTGGCGGGCCGGCCACCGATGAAACGGTTGCAGGATACATTCGTGCCGAGCAGGTCTCCCTCGTGCTTGGCTATTCGCTGGGCATCATGATGGCCAACGCCTGCAATGCGACCGTACTCGCCATTGCGCTTTGGCATTCGCCAGACAGAAACGTTGCCCTGATCTGGGCGGCGACTGTCGTCTGCGGCGCGCTATCGATAGGCCTGAAAGCGCGTTCATCACGACTGATGACGAAGCCCCAGTTCGTGTCGCGCCAGGCCATGCACCGGTTGGTACGGAATGCGCTGGTTCTCGGAACTGCCTGGGCAATTGTGCCGGTGGCTTTCTTCGCGAATGCCTCCAATGGCGGGCAGCTCGTCATAACGTGTCTCTGCTCTGGAATGCTTGCAGGTGGCGCATTCGCCTTCGCCACGATTCCGGTGGCGGCAGTTGCGTTCACGGCTCCGATCTTTGTGGGTACCGCAATTTGCCTCGGCAGAAACGACGATTTCGCCTATCTGCTCGTCGCTATTCTGGTCGTGGCCTATGGCTTCGTACTCCTGCCGGCGTTTTCGCCAATTCCTTCGCGTTTACCAGACGCACGATTGCTCAACTGGAGGCCGAAAGGAGGGGGCGACGGGATCCGCTGACCCAACTGCCGAACCGTTTTGCCTTCAATGAGTGCCTCGAAGGTGCCCTCAACAGGCTCGCCCGCACGGGCGAGGAGTTCGCGGTTCTTCTCCTCGACCTCGATCGCTTCAAGGAAGTGAATGACAAATTCGGCCATCCCGCTGGCGATGACTTTCTCGTGCAGACCGCGGCGAGACTACAGCGATGCGTACGGCAGACTGATACTGTTGCGCGCATCGGCGGCGATGAATTTGCCATTGTTATGACCAATCTGACCAAGGTTGAGGATGCCTTCGAAGTCGCCGAGCGGTTTGTCGGCGCCTTCGCCGAACCATTCGCCATCGAAAAATGTGAGATCGCGGGAGCGACCAGCATCGGCATCGCAATGGCGCCGCGCGATGGCGACGTACCTCATGAGCTCCTGAGGAATGCCGACATTGCGCTCTATCGCGCCAAGCAAGCGGGTCCGGGAACGATCTGTTTCTATGAGATCTCCGATGACAAATCAGCGCACGAGCACAGAGCGTTGCAGCAGGATCTGGAGCTCGCGATCGACAGAGACGAGCTATTCCTTCTTTACCAACCATTCTTTGATATTCGAACGGACCGCGTCACCGGCTTTGAGGCCTTGCTGCGCTGGCGGCATCCCGTCCGTGGGGTAATTTCCCCGACCGAGTTCATCCCAATCGCCGAAGAGACCGGACTGATCCACGGAATCGGTGAGTGGGTGGTGCGACGCGCCTGCGCGACGCTGTCGAACTGGCCGTCTGACCTCAGGATCGCCGTGAATTTTTCGGCAGCTCAGTTCCATAACGTCAGCATCCTTGAGACAATCGTGCAGGCCCTCTCCCAAGCCAGAGTCGCTCCTCATCGTCTCGAAATCGAAATAACCGAATCGATGCTGATCTCGAAGTACGCGCCGGCATCATCGATCCTGAACGCACTCCTACAATTGGGAGTGACGGTGGCACTTGACGATTTCGGGATATTCGTCGCTGACCTATTTACTGAAACTGCCTTACACTCGCATCAAGATCGATCAGTCCTTCATACGAGACATGTTGAGCCGACCAGAGAGCGCGGCGATCGTAAAATCAATCATCACACTGACGCAGGACCGGCAGATCGGCGTGGTCGCCGAAGGCGTCGAAACCGCCGAGCAGCTCGACTATTTGCGAAAAGCCAATTGTGACGAAGTGCAAGGATACCTCATCGGTCGGCCGGTCGCGGCCGACGAAATCTTTGCTCTGCTCGATCAAGACAAGCGATGGTCGACACCAGCCGCTTGAATGACGGGGCGCCCTTCGTCATTCCGATGGTGGTAAACACCCGCATCCTAAGTGGAACAGACGCCTGGCCTGCTGGAGTAGCCATCAGAACCGATGACAAAGGTGTGGTGGAGCTAGCTTTCTCCAAATTCAAAGTTGCCCAAATTGATTGCCTAATGCGGCATTGGGACGAGATTCGCCACCTCTCTGAGGTCGATCAATCGTGCTTTGGCAGATTGCTGTGCGAGCCGGAGGGAGGCTGGGGAGAAAAGGATTTGCGGGCGCGTGACGCCTAACGTAGAACCTAGAGCAAGTCTGAGAGGTGTCGGATATCGTAGGCCGTGGACTCGGGCGAAGCATGCACGGCGCGTAGGCAGATCACCGTCGAGCCGCGAACCCCGACGCTCGCGGCGATCTCCTCATTGCTGACCCCAGCGTCCGCTGCCAGCAGCATCAAGCCATCTTTAATGAGCTTCTAAGGGGAACTACGGGTCGTTCGCTCCTTTGGAACGGTCGGGCGTCGAACTAAGAAGCCACCAATGCGCGTGTCTCTGTTGTTTGCTGCGTTGGCCTTTGGGATCGCGGGATACGTAACTGTTACTCCGGCGAGAACTCGAGATTTCCATGGTGCATGCAGGGGAGAGGCGTCGGATATCCCGGCGATTGCATGTACCAGACGCGCGCGCAGTGCCTCGCGTCCGCATCCGGGCGACAAGTGACATGCGGGGCGAGCGGCGGTGGCAATACAGAGATCGACTCGGTGGTGCAAGTCGGAAAGGCGGCCCACTGTCCGAGCCTGGACAAGCCTATAAATTCGCCGATGGTCTCCAAGTTAGAGTGGGTTCGAAAGCGACAACGCGCCATTATCGGCAATAACACCAGACTGTCGTTCGTTGGTGTGCGGCGGTCGCTGCCATGAAGCCATCAGGACCTAGATGGTCGAGGATGAAGACGCGTATCGAGTGCGAACGCTTCCTGAATGTGCTACTGGTACGCGCCTTTCGCCTTGGTCGGGTCGAAGATTCCAGCTGTGGTTGGACACCGCGCGGTGTTTGGCCAGGAGCGCATCACCGAACGCCTGCTGTCCTGCGCCCGGGATTCCGGGCAGCAGCCAGTTGGCGTTCGGAACGTCGGCGGGGCGAACGATGTGAACGTCGGACACGTCGATGACATGATGCGCGGTCAGTACGTGCGGCGCTGTGTCGAGCGTCTTGAAGCCTTTGTGAACCGCGACTTCCAGGATCGCTGTCGCCGGATCGAGAGAACAATAGACCACGCGGACGCCTATGCTGTTCCACCGGCCGCCGGCCAGGAAAGCGCCTTCGCCACTATCCCAGGTCGACGCGTAACGTGCCGGATCGAGGCGCCAGGCGATGAGCTTGCCGCCTCCCAATGGCTCTACGGAAGACGTCACGCATAGACACCGTAGGCGAGGCGCGTAAGGTACTGTTCAACGAGTTCGACGCCGGCCGGCGTGACGAGCAGGTCAATCGGGCGGCGCTGGTCAAGACCGATGGCCGGACGCTCGAGCCACTGCTCGGCCTCCTCCTGCGAACCGAACACGTCCGTGGCCTTGGCCAGAATTTCGGCAAACTTCCAGGTTCGCCCGCTTTGCTCCTGGCTGAGCGGCTTGTCCGGAGCGTCCTTGCGCCGCTGAAAGGTGCGAAGGCTCATTCCGAAGGCTTTTTCCAGCGAAGCTGTTTGAATGAAGAGGAGGTGGGCGGACGAAGTGGCTCAGCGCGGATCCAGGCAGTCCGTCCAGCAGAAGTTCATGGGCGTCGAGGGCGCTTGTGATGCGGCGCGACAGGATACGGGGTCCGCCGAGCAGATCGGCCACTTTTTGCAGGTCATTGCCCGGCACGTTCCCAACAGGTTTTTCAGCGGCCGCTGTCATGGTGGTCTCGCGACATGTGTCGCTTAATGTGCGTCACATGTCGTGATAAATCAAGGGATGGCCTCTTATGGAGCTCGGCTCACTTACATCGCGGAGCCGCATGTGGGTTCACGACCTTAGATGGGGGATTCGAGCTGCCGGGGTGGCCATCAATCTGCGCCGAAACAACGGACGGACGATTTCCCCTTTCCAGCATCGAGGAATGTCCAGTCTGTTTGACTACCAGCGACGGTTAGCATCTGCGGCGCAGTCACGATTCGAGCTAACCGCGAGAGCGTCGCCGAACCGAGATCGCTCATCTCAGCTGCGCCATCTGGAATGCGATTGCCAGTCGCCGAGATAGTCGAGATCGCCGTCGCTCGCTTCGAACGCGCTTTTGATCTCGGCCATCTGCCACTTGTGATCCGGCAACAAACAATGCCGTCCGTTGAAGTGCGAGTGGACCGGGACCGCAGAGATCGACGACGATATAATCTTCTCCCGAACGCCAGCCCAGAAGGATGCCTCCGTTCTCAAGGGGGGAAGATCCCGCAGGCTATTGCCGGTTGGACCATGTCGAAATCAAAAAAGGTGATCTCTCCGACGCCGGCGCGCGCCAGTTCTAGACCGGCGAAGCTTCCGATCGCGGCAGGAACTCAAGGCGTTCGCCCCCTCGAGGTTTGGCCACGGCGGACCACCTCGCCGGAGCCACCTGTCCGTGCGCATCGCGATTCTGCCTGCGCCTGATGGACGGAGGTGATCTCGCAAGCGGTCTTGGCGTCACTCACCCGACATTCGTAGCTGGATGGCGCTGTCGCAGCTCCGACGCGCGTCGGTACTCTTTCGCCCGGAGCAGCGAGCTAGAGTGGGCCGCATTCTCCCATATAAATGTTCGAAATTCCTAGAGAAATCCAAAAATAGGCGCGATGGTATAACATTTGCTGTTCCGTTCGCAGCTGTCGAACTTTTTGGAGCAATTCCATGCACACTGTCGTCTGCATCAAACAAGTCCCGGATTCTGCGCAGATCCGCGTGCACCCCGTGACCAATACGATCATGCGCCAGGGCGTGCCTACCATCATCAACCCCTATGACCTGTTCGCGCTCGAGGCCGCGCTGGAGCTGCGCGATCGTTTCGGCGGCGAGATAACCGTGCTTACAATGGGGCCACCATCGGCCGAAGACTCTTTGCGAAAAGCGCTGACCTTTGGCGCGGATCGTGCCGTTCTGCTGACCGATCGTTGCTTTGCGGGTTCCGACACCCTAGCCACAACGTATGCACTGGCAACAGCGATTCGGAAGATTGGTAAGGAATACGGGCCGCCGAACCTCATTTTTACCGGCAAACAGACCATAGACGGCGATACCGCGCAGGTCGGTCCCGGCATTGCAAAGCGACTTGGCGTGCTGCAGCTAACCTACGTCGCCAAGGTCAGATCCTTGGATCTCGCAGCGCGTACGATTGAAGCGGAACGGCGCTCCGAAGGTGGTGTCCAGGTGCTGCATACCAGGCTGCCCTGTCTTGTCACCATGCTGGAGGCTACCAACCAGATTCGGCGCGGCGCAATGGCGGATGCGCTGCGGGCTGCGCGTGCGCCGATTGTGAAATGGAGCGCGCATGATGCCGGCGTCGAGGACGTCTCCAAATGCGGTCTCAAGGGTTCGCCGACCGTTGTGAAGCGAGTGTTCGCACCCTCTGCGCGCGCCGAGAAAGCAGCGCTGGTTGAGACCGCCGAGCAGCCCGCACAGGCATTGATTGACGCAATCTTCAAGCAACAGCCGAAGCTCGAGACCGATCTTGCCGCATTAGCCCGCGATGCTTGATCTTGAGAGTTTGGTGAGAAAAATCCCGAACGCGTCAACGCCCTGGCGTCCCTCCTCACTCCGACAAGCGCGGAGGCATGGAGAGCTTGGCGCTGATGATTCAGGCGAGATTGGCGCCGTCCTCACGCCGGCGCCCTCAGCGCGAGGTATGCCTCCGGCGGCCTAATGCGTCGAGTTGGCCGAAACTGGGCCGGTCCCACGCTAGAGCGGTTTCCAGTTGAGGTGAATCGGAACAGTCAAAGGGGATTCCCACGGGCACGCAAATCAGATTCGGTGTTGCCCGCGACAACATGCGGGGCATGCGATGGCGAAGGGATACTCCAAGGACCTCAGGGTGCGTGCGGTTGAGCTTGTTGAGTCCGGCGAAAGCGCACGTGAGGCTGCGCGCATTCTCAATCTCGGCGCTTCGACTACGATCCGATGGATGGATCGTTGGAGGAAGACCGGAAACGTTGAGGCCAAGCCCGGCACCGGGCACAGCCGCTCGCCGTTGGAGCAGCACAAGCAGTGGCTGATCGAGCTGATCGCCGCGGAGCCGGACCTGACGCTCGAGGAGATCCGCGCGCGTCTGCGCTCTCAGAGAAAGCAAAAGGCCGGCATCGGTTCGATCTGGCGTTTCTTCGACCGTCACAGCATCACCTTCAAAAAAAACACTGCACGCCGCCGAGCAGGATCGACCTGACGTCGCTGCCGAGCGTGCCGCGCTGAAAGCCGAGCAGCCCAAGCTGCGTGCACCGCGCCTCATCTTTATCGACGAGACTGCGGTCACGACGAAGATGGTCCGGCACTATGGGCGCTCTCCTCGCGGTGAGCGCCTCGTCTCTGGCGTGCCCCATGGTCACTGGAAGACGCTGACGCTTGTCGCCGCGCTGCGCATCGATGGCCTCACGGCGCCCTATGTCATCGACGGTGCAATGGATGGGCCCTCGTTCCTGGCTTATGTCGAGCAAGTCCTGGCGCCGACCTTGCGCAAGGGCGACATCGTCTTCATGGACAACTTGCGCACTCACAAGATCGCCGGTGTCCGCGAGGCGATCGAGGCTGTCGGCGCCCGCGTGCGTTATCTGCCGGCCTACTCGCCCGACCTCAATCCAATCGAACAGGCCTTCTCCCGGTTGAAAGCTGCGCTGCGCAAAGGCGCCACCCGCACGGTCCAAGCCCTGCTCAAACTCATCGGCAAACTCGTCAAGTCGTTTGCGCCGCAGATGTGTGCCAACTACTCTAGGCATGCTGGATACACCAGATGATCCACATCATGTGGAAAATGCTCTAGTGTCCTGAATCAAAAGTTCGGCGGACTCCAAATCGACTCGATGATAGCGGACTCTCCTGATTTGGGGAGGATTGGCGATGGGTCGGCGCTTTGCTCCGCTGGAGCTTGATGAGGTGGAACGTGCTGAGTTGACATCGTTGGCGTCGCGTCGAAGCACTGCTCAGGCGTTGGCACTGCGGGCTCGGATCGTCCTGGCCTGTGCTGAGGGCGAGCAGAGCAAGGTCGTGGCGGCCCGTTTGGCTGTCGATCCCGACACGGTCGGCAAATGGTGGCGGCGGTTCTCCGAGCATTGGCTTGAAGGTCTTTGGGACGAGTCCGCGATCGGGGACGCCACGCACGATTGAGGATGCCCGGATCGAGGCGGTGATCGTTCGCACCCTTGAGACCCAGCCTCCCGGGGCCACCCACTGGAGTTCGCGCAGCATGGCGCGGGCCAGCGGGCTGTCAGTCTCAACAGTACAGCGTATATGGCGCGCTTTCGGCTTGCAGCCGCATCGGTTGGAGACCTTCAAGCTCTCAACCGACCCCGACTTCGTCGCCAAGGTTCGCGACATCGTCGGCCTTTACGTAGCTCCGCCCGAGCGCGCCATCGTACTGTGTGTCGATGAGAAGTCGCAAATCCAGGCGCTGGATCGCAGCCAGCCCATGCTGCCCATGCGACCTGGCCAGCCGGCGCGCCGTAGTCACGACTACAAACGCCATGGCGTCACCTCGCTGTTTGCCGCCCTCGACGTCGCAACCGGCCGGGTCATTGGCAAATGCTATGGACGCCATCGTGCCAAAGAGTTCCGCAAGTTTCTCGATGAGATCGAAGCTGCGGTTCCAGACGATCTGGACGTCCACCTCGTCATGGACAATTACGCAACCCACAAGACGCCGTTGATCCGCAACTGGCTGGCAAAGAGGCCGCGCTGGCACGTCCACCTGACGCCAACCAGTTCATCCTGGCTCAATCAGGTCGAACGCTTCTTTGCACTCATCACCGAGCGTAAGATTAGGCGCGGCATCTATCGCAGTGTGGCGGCGCTACGGGCCGAGATTGCCTCCTTCATCGACCATCACAACGCTGACCCAATGCCGTTCCGATGGACCAAATCAGCTGACGACATTCTCGGCTCAATCGAACGCTTCTGCGCTTACAATCTGCCCGCCAAGGCATAAAATGCCATGAACTTTTGGTTCAGGACACTAGTCGTAGTCCGGTCCGCCACGCTCGACGGCTTATGCTGCTCGCGCTGGCTGTCGAGAAGCTGACGAGCCCGGCTGCAATTCACCACCGATCCAAATGCGAAAGCGGGCCGTGCTCGCCCACCTGCTGCCTTGACTGAGAATGTGCAACCTGCCCGGTGCTGCCCGCTCAGAGAAGGTGCCGTTGAGTTCGCGTTCGGTTCCGTCGCGAGCTCGTCGCGGCGATCGGGATCACCCGCTTGGCATTCGCCATCGCGGCCGCTTCCATCAATCAGCTCTTGCCGAGCGGTCAAGGCAAGCTTCGTCGCCTCGAGATGGGCTTTATGCCGGTTGTCAAGCGGACCGTGCGAGAAAACAGACGCACATAAAGGAATGCCTTTCTAAGCTTCTCATCAGAGGCTTCGGGCTCGTCAGCTTTTCATCAGCAGTCACGGGTAGCAGGTGATATCTGCTTCTTGAGTTCCCTAAAACGGATGAGACCGCCATGGACCCGAGAAACTGCGACCCATTCTCTTCGGGCCCGCGAAGTTCCAATCATCTGTTGGGGGGACAGCAGGCAGCTCAGGGGGCGCAAGCGAACGAAGCTGGGCAAACGGATTTTGAGCAGCGACTGGGTGAGGCGGCCGAAGCCGCCGTCGCCCGGGATACTCCGCGCCCGACCTATCCTCAGCTATCCAGCGAAGATGAGAGTCTCATAGAGGCGGTTGAAACAGACGCTGTGCGCAGGAATCTGCAGGAGCAAACGGCTCGGAACTATGCCTTTTCCCTACGAAAACTTGGGAATGATCTTGTCTGCCGAGGCAAGACCATTTCCGGTCTCGATCAGACTTCCCTGCTTGACCACGCTTGGTTGTACTTTCCCGCCGACGAGCAAATGCGCCACGCCTTGGGGGCGCTTCACAAATATCGCGAGCCTAGGGTGGCCGATGGAGATCGACATTATGTCCCCCCTGCGGAAGACAAGATTCTGATCGACGGCGCGGTTCAGGCAGCTGCGGCACGCCGGGGATGGGCACCGCTCACAGCCGAGAAGTATGATCGTGTTCTTCGTAGGCTGGCGAAATCGCTCGAGTCTCAGGGGCAAGCGATGGCCGCGCTCGATCACAACGCGCTGCTAGTCCACGCCAAGGGGATGTTCGGTAATGACAATGAAATGGACGCCGCATTGCTGGTGCTTCGCGAGCATCGTGAGCCTGGCATCTTAGCTGCACGCCGACCTCGTGAAGATCAGGCTCCCGCCGCCGAAGACAAATGCCTCATTGAGGCTGCGGCTCGTACCAGCGCGCGTCCCAAGAAGGCCATCAACGTCTACGTCAAAAATCTTCTCAGATTTGCTGGGGCGCTCAACGCAGATGGCCAACGAATGACCAATTTGGAATATCCGGAGCTGGTCAAACTTGCCAAAGAGCGGTTTCCCGGAAACGGCAGCATTGTCAGCGGGCTGGGCATGGTTCGTGATTACCGCAACGCGGAGCGCGCTTCCGGTAGGGCCACCCCTTGGCACGCGGAGGATGATCCGGCCGTCGCGTCACCGGAGTTAAGTTTCGAACCGGAGGAACTTTGGCGGTTACTGGAAGATCAACCGGTCCCCTCGCTGCCACTCCAAAACTCAGCGGGGCTTCGGGATGCCTCGGATGATCCGGATCAGTTGCGGGCTGAAAGTTTGAACACGGCGACGCTTCGGGAGATGCTCGTTTCGCCTGTCGGATCCCCATTGGACAGTGTGAATCAGCCAGATCCAGCCGTTCCGTCGCCGGTGCAAATTGTCGATCCGGAGGGGATTTGGCCGAGTATGGGTCAAGCTGGCCTCTCGCCAGTGGAAAGCTTCGACACGGCGAAGCTTTTGGAGATATTTGCTTCACCCAGACATTCGCCAACCGACAGCGTTAATAAACCAGATCCTTCGCCGCTGTGGGGCGTAGGCGGCTCGAGCTCCGGCGCACCATATGACGCGGTGCGCTCGGTGCCCGGGGTCCCCGATGCAGAGCTGGATCTCCCAACGGGCTGGCAGCACGGCGACCAATGGGCGCCGCCAGACCTCAAAGAAGGAATGCGTTTGCATGACGTGCTGCCGAGCGCTCACAGCCGGAGACGAATTTGACAATTTCGGGTGTGAACTACACGGCCATGCTGGGACCACCTGGCCTGGAGAACGAGATTTTTCTTCGCCGAACCTGAGCGGTCTCGCCTGCCGATCCGGAAATGTCGCCTACAGCCAGTCTTAGCGATGCAATTTAGCGGCACCCCGTCGGTCCATCACTGCCCTGGGAGAGGGGATAATCTGTCATGCTACCGGTCGTATCGCGGGCGGACTGATAGCTTGCGGAAGACGGCAGCAGCATCTTCGATCCTACCGCAGCAATTGGCCAAAGTCGGATTTGCGCACTGTTGACGGTACGAGGGAGCGCGTCCGGCGGCCAGGGGATTAACGTCGCTAAGTTCTCCCGTTAATAGCTGAAAGGAGTGCCTACTCACGCATGGCGGACGGCTCGTCGCGGTGCTTGAGATGTCTCTTGCGAGTATTGTAGCTGACCAGCCAGATCACACCGACGGCGATCGGCACGCACCCTGCGGTTAGATAAGAGGGCTCTACATGAAGTCCGACATCATGCGCTCCCTTGGCAAGGTAGCCAAACAGGCTGACCACATAATATCCTATCGCCGCGACTGATAAACCCTCTACCGTGCACTGCAGCCGAAGCTGCTGCCCAGCGCGTTCATTGATAGCATGCAGCAGGTCCCGATTCTGGCGTTCGATTTCGACGTCAACGCGGGTTCGCAACAGATCAGCGGCACGCGCCAGCTTGACCGACAGGGTTGCCTCGCGATCCGCAGTCGTCTCGCAAGTTCGCATCGCAGGTGCCACCCGGCGCGCGAGGAACGACGACCAGGTCGGATAGTCCGCGATCTCGCTGCCTTCGATGATAGATAAACGGGATTGGACCAATTCGTAATAAGCTCGGCTAGCGCCGAACCGAAACAGGCTTCCGGTCGCACCGCGCTCAAACGAGGCGGCCAACGAGGTCAGTTCGGCAAGTAGATGGTTGTTGAGTTTCAATCCCTCCGCGCCCTGCATTTCTTCGAGTACCTCGCCAAGACGTCTATCGATGCGATCGACGAATGGACCGAGCTCAAGAGCTGTCGATAGACCGAGCAGCGCCAGCGGACGATATGTCTCGACTTCAAGCAGCCGCTGCACCAACGCGCCGAGATTGTGCGGCGTCAAGCCGAGGTCGCAGACAAGAATCCTGGTGAAACCATTTTGGTCAACGCGAAAATCAGAAGCCATGACACTTTCTCCGCCCTTTATGCGGGCCATAGCCAGGCTGCTCTTGTCGAAAAGTTGTTCCGCCCGTGTCAATGGGCAGGCGTCTTGCTCTACGTCCAACTTGATTGCGACCAGCAATTGCCCTTCCTGCCGCAACGCTAGCATCAGGGAGTGAACCGCGCCCGGGGCGCCCTCCGCTTGGCGATCGGCCGGACTATTGACTATCCACGTGAAGGTGGCGAACTCGGCATGCTGTTCCCAACGAAGCGTCACAGGTCCGATATCAATCTGGTGATGTTTCGCTGAGGCCTGCGGTGAGGGAAGGTCGCGATCCCGACAAAATGCGACGAAGCCGCGGCGATCGCTTGCCGCCGCATCGCCCTTCGCAAGAAACGCGTAGTGGATCACCTTGAATGGTGGAATAAGCTGCATAAACGGACGCGCATGCACTTCGCTGAGCACGGCGTCGCGCTGCGGATGCAGCTTGAAAGTGTGAGTATCCAGTCGATCGAGCACGTGTAGGTACCTCATTTCAGAAACTGCATTTGCGCAGGCCCGCGATGTGGCGTGGTGGGTCAGCTCGAAGTCGCACCGATTCGCGCAAGCGGCGCCAAATGTCGTTGGTTGCCAGCAGACCCCCGCACAAGTATCGCTTGGTATCGATGTGTTGCCGCACGCGTCGTGGAGCGTAGACTTGCCTCCAGGAATAGCGCCGGCGGCACGACCGACGTTCGCACGGTTCCGTTCGCGTGACTTCGCCAATCGCCATCGTCGGATCCCACCGTCGATGAATGGATCAATAGCGCAATCATGACTCTCATCCTGGCGCCGCTCATCTCGTCTCGCAATTGGACGCGATGCAGGATCTGGGCCAGCACGAAACGAGCGAAAAGCTGTGCTTTTGGCAGCGATACGACCCGTTGAAAACTGTCAGAGAAAGATGTCGGACATGAAACGCGGCGACATTCAGCCGTGCCGTCCTCACGTAGGAGGTTTGCGAGAATTCGCCTCCGCGCTTCGGCCGGGAAATGCTGATAGGACGATCGGCCGCTGCCGACTGACGGCTGCGAATCCCTCTTCAGCGGTCAAGCATTCCGCGGCAATAACACTACACGCGCCGTAAGGTGACTGCTAGGCGTCGTGGCAGAGCCCGGCATGAGTTTGTCGTAAACGAAGACCGGCAGTCAGCGACTGAGAGCAACACGCTAGCGCGATGCGGCCTGCACGCCTAAAGCGCTGTCGGGCGGTTCGGGGCGCAAAGGCTGCACGGCTCTCGATGGCTTGGAAGTTCCTCGATAGATCGTGAGTGCAGCGATCACGCTGAGTGCGGCTGCAAACATCGAACCCGGGCGAAGCCTTGTCATGAGTTCGTTCAATGAGCCAAGTCGAGGCAAGTGGAGTGAAAGTACCAAACAGGGCGGCCGCGAGTGCGAAGGCCAGGGAGAAGCAGGTTGTGCGCACATGCGCAG
The DNA here is from genome assembly GCF_054059095.1 of Bradyrhizobium sp. USDA 4510. Classification (NCBI taxonomy): domain Bacteria; kingdom Pseudomonadati; phylum Pseudomonadota; class Alphaproteobacteria; order Hyphomicrobiales; family Nitrobacteraceae; genus Bradyrhizobium; species Bradyrhizobium sp. USDA 4510. The sequence continues at coordinate 1,199,434 of NZ_JBSSBT010000001.1, forward strand.
GTACGATCTCAACCAGAGCGCCCAGCATAGTTCCGCTGTAGGTGCCAAAGTAGAAAGAGAACATCATCGCCACTGACAACATTTTGCCGAAAGTGGGAGCGCTCACCAGCCAATTCAAAGCCGGATAGGCCGTCATCAAGGCAAGGCTAGCAATGGCGAGCAGAACTGGCTTACGGCCAATACGGTCGGAGAGGGCGCCGCCAATTGGATTCCAGATGAAGTTGGTCACGGCGACCAGGAGTGTCACCAAGAGCGCATCCTGGGTGGACAGCTTCAAGACGGTCTTGCCGAACGTGGGCGTGTAGACGGTAACGAAATAGAAGGCGCCGTGCTCAGCATGGCCATCATCATCCCGAGGACGACGGTGCGCCAATTCGCAAGCGCAGAGGCAATGACCTCGCCTGCTGCGGGATGCTTTTTCATCGCCAGAAACTCAGGAGTTTCCTCCAGCGTTCGACGAAGGAAGAAGATGAGCGGGACGATAAGACAGCCGAGAAAGAAAGGAATTCGCCAAACCCCAGGAGGCCACGGCCTCAACCGGCATCGATTCGTTCAGCAGGTAACCCGCGATCGCCGCGACAAAGATCGCGACCTGCTGGCTGGACGACTGGAACTAAGTGTAGAAACCACGATTGCCTGGGGTTGCGATCTCTGCCAGATAGACTGAAACACCGCCGACCTCGACGCCGGCGGAAAAGCCCTGGAGCAGCCGTCCGGTTAGAACGATAATGGGAGCGGCAATCCCGATTGTCGCATGGCTCGGACAGAAGGCGATAATCACGGTGCCGACTGCCATGATCGACAAGGTAATGATCAGGCCTTGGCGACGGCCAATCCTGTCAATATAGGCGCCCAGCATAATCGCGCCCACCGGACGCATTAAGGCGCCCAGCCAGAACACGCCAAACGTGTTAAGCAACGAGGCGGTTTCGCTCTCTGCGGGAAAAAAGCGTTCCCAATGGCGGTGGCATAAAAGCCAAATAGGAAAAAGCCGAACTGCTCGAGGAAATTGCCGCTGGTCGCACGGAGGATCGCGTTAAGACGCGATTTGACAGAGGCGTGCTGAACGAACATTTGTGACACCGCGAGTTTCCTTCCCAGTCGAAGGCCGGTCGCGGCAAACCCTACGCCGGCCCAATTGCTATCAGGCCGTGACTTTGTCGTTCAAGACATTAGCGACCGACCGGAAGGCGCCTTGTCTTTCGGGCATATTTTCGGCGGTCGCCAAACCTGACTTGAGATGAAGTTCAAACAGCCGTGACGCCCGGCGTTCATTTGGCGGGTAGGAGACGGTCCTCAAGCAGTCTTTCTCGGTCTATTAGCCCATGCCCCGTGGATTGGAAGCATATCCGTTTTCGTTGTCCGTTTTCTGACCGGCGTGCAGGGTCCTGTCAGCTTCAAGACATTTGCAACGAGGAGTCTCGCGAGGGTTCTCTCAACGTGCTCGGAACTTATGGAGCAGTGTCGGATTGGCACAGCAATTGCTGCAAGCGTGCAAGAACACAGGATGGCGAAGGAATGCACGCAGAACGAGCCAAAGCCGGCGGCAATCTCTTTGGTTTTGAGGACCTCGCGCCAGGCAGCCGCCGTATTTCACCACGACTCTGCGAGCGATGAGTGGCGCGCGGGTTACTCCAGCATCGGATTGCTTGTGGATCGGAAGTCAGCGCGGCGCCGCTTCGACTGGGCGGCGCTTTTCTTCGATACACTCATGAACGGGCCAAGCCCATCAGGCAAAAGCCGATACTGCGAAGATTGCGGGGGGCGCCACGATTTGATGCGGCCAAAAACGTCGAACCAGCGAACTATTTGATCTCGCTGCCGCTAGCCCTTGCCGCCTCGCTCGAATGATCGTTCTCTCCTCATAACAGGGTCCAAATGAGGTCTTCTCAAGCATCTCAATTCAAACAAGATCAGCCCTCGCAGATATTTTGTGAGCACTTGACTGAGCAAGCACGACTTCGGTTTGGCCCGCATCCGTTCACTGCGGAGATGTCCGAAGAACAGGTTGTGAGCCTGCTGCCTGAATACCTGGCGATGTCACAGGCGTTCCCGTACCTGCAGGCGGGCTCGCAAAAGAACCTCATATTCGACGTAATGCATCGCAATCGGGACGTTACCAGGGATATTGAGCTGACCAGCGTGGTCGCCAACTTCATCTGTTGGGATGAGACCGGCGGTTATGGCCGACTTCTCCAGGGCGGTAAGGCGGCGTTACCTGAAATTCTGGCTACCGAAAGCTTCCACTCGAACCTGCTTAGAAAAGATGCGTCGCGATTACTCGGCCGAGCAATACAGCCTAACTACAGCGCCACGACGAAGCGCTACCTGCATTGCCTCTATGATGGGTTGTCATCGAAAGATCTTCTAATCCGTTGCGCCTACATGGTCGCTTTTGAGCTACATGCTGCGGAAATGATCCAGGCACTGTGGTCCACTTTGACCAGGATCTTTGATGTGCAGGCCGGCGATCTCGAATACTTCCGGAGCCATGTCGGCGGTGACGATCCCGCAGAGAAATATCACGGAGAGATGACAAGCCGGCTCGTCCGCGAGCTCGTCCCGGTCGACCGTCGTGTTCGCTTCATGGGCGAGTTCGATCAAGCCTATCGGCTCAACGTGCAGTGGTGCCGCGACCTACTTCGAATTCCCCCATCTGAGGGAGATGGCCGAGCGGAGATCGAGCATCACGGCCGTTGTCATTGTGGTTCCGTCAAGTTCCGCGTCCGGGCGCCGCGAGAGGTCTCGGTAGTTCGATGCAATTGTTCAATCTGTAGAATGTCTGGATTTCTGCACTTGCTCGTGGCTGGTGACAAGCTCAGCGTAGAGCGCGGCGAAGAATCCCTCACTACCTACCAGTTCAATAAGAATATCGCCCGGCACACGTTTTGTCGGTTTTGCGGCGTAAAGCCATTCTATAGGCCGCGATCGAACCCTTCTGGATTCAGTGTCAATGTTCGATGTTTAGATAGAAAATCCATCGAAATCACAAGAATAGACGACTTCGATGGCGAGCAATGGGAGCAAGCGCTCAGCTCAATGCATGAAGGCAGCTTGGAATACCGTCTTGAAGATCACACCTTGGAGTGACCACGAATGCCGCGCGCAGCAAATGAAAAGCCCCGCCTGCTTTCAGAGGAACATCTGACGAAATATCGCATAGAGCTGTTGGTGAAGGGCACGGTGGTGATCGGTCCGCAGACTTTGTTCACCCAAGATGACCTGGCAAGGATCGATCAGCTGCAGACTGAGATTCCGGAGGAAGAAGTGCGGGAAGGAGATGCCGGCGACTCGCACAATGTCTTCGTAAAACGCGTGCGCGTAGACCCGCCGGGTCGCCCTCCCAGCAACGCGAATGGTGCAGCCCCAGGGCAGATTATCGAACTCCTCGAAAGAAAAGACCGCAGCTTCGTACTGAAAAAAATATTGGGAGCATCATCAGATTTTGTCATTCGCCGATGCCAAATGCATCGGATGCCTCCTGGTTCTTTTGTTGGCATCCATTTGGATGCTGCGAGCGACCCCGATTTCGAGTACTCCGTGATTGTGCAACTCGCGAAGAACTTCGAAGGGGGGGAGTTCGTGGTATATCCAAGCGCCTACGAACAGCAGGTATTCCGACCGCCATTTGGAGCCGTGCTGGTCACAACGTGTAAGCTCCGCCACGAGGTGAAACCTGTGCATACTGGTGAGCGCCGATCCCTGGTCTACTTCTGTTCAAAACGCGATGGCGTAAACCGAAGGACCATCGAAAGCACTTCTGGTGGTCTATGAGCCGGATTGGCCGAATGGCTTGACGACGGGCGAACCGCCGAGAGGATCCGTTGCGGACCGACACCATATTTGCGGTGCGCCTCATGCTGACAACGCCTGACACCCTTCGTCGATAATGGCAACGTCAAACCCTGAATTGACGTGGCTTAGCTAGCAATCACGGGGCGCCGAGTGTGGAAGGAAAGCACCTTCTCGGCACAGTCGGACATACAGCCGTACGAACAGGACGGCACGACTTGGTCTGCACCGTCGGCGGGACGGCGTGGCGTTCGGAACCGGAAACCGCTCGCGGCGGCTGCTTCAGGAGACACAGGGGGGCGCTTCGGTAACATTGTCATCTGAGGCAATATGGGGGGCAGTTTTCCATGGCACGCGACAGCCGCTATTGAGGACGTGTGTTCGACGTACGCATCCGATGCGGATAACTCCGGACGTGATTGCAGCCTCGTTGCGGAGGCTGAAATCGCAAAAAGCCAACCGAGGTTGGCGAAGTCGCCCTTATTGTTGACGGCCAGCCCTTCAGTTTTGAACTCGCAGCCGCTGCCGTAACCTAACGGCGGCAAGGTTCACTAAGTCACGACGATTGGTGGAGGGGCTTGGACAGAGACTGGCTGCGCGGCTGGAAAACCCTCACAAGTTGGACGCTTGCGGCGCATCTCGTTTTAAGTTGATTGTGGTGGATCACGCCCGCGAAAGGTCCGGAATCCGCGGAATTGATCGCGGCCGTCAGCTTTTGGTCAGGGGGCCTGGGTTAGTCAGGCGCGAAGAGTGCCTGGAGAATCCCACGGGGTCCCATCACCGATCATACTCGGTCAGGTGATGTTTTTTGGAGGATGATCACGTGTGCGGGTGAGATAGCCGAGCATGGCGATCTGCAAAGGCACACGCCGCATCGATGCGGTTGAGGTTTTCAATTCCTGCAGGCGTAAGAGCAGTCCCATCGTCCACGAGGCGCTCGCGGACATCAAGTGGAGCACAGGTACGATGTTGCAGACCGGATCTCAAAGCTGGATTTCGATTTCTGCAGAAAAAGCATTTGGAAACGCAGGCGGACGCACTCTCTCATCCGCGATCCGCGATGGCCGTTGTTCATGAAGGCGCTGTAATGGCCCAATATGCCGTCACGGCAGACGATGCCGATTTCTATCTGTCATTCGTCGCCGAGCTCGCCGATTCGGTCAGGCCCATCGTGCTGTCCTATTTCCGCACGCCGTTGGATGTCGCCGCCAAGTCCGATGCGAGCCCGGTGACGATCGCCGATCGAGCGGTCGAGTTGCGTCTCAGGGAAAGGATCGAGGCGCGCTTTCCGGAGCATGGCATCATCGGCGAGGAGATCGGAGCCAAGCCTGGCGGCGCGTTCACCTGGATCGTCGACCCGATCGACGGCACCAGGAGCTTTATCAGCGGCTTTCCCTTGTTCGGCACGCTGATCGCGTTGACCCAAGCAGCAGCCGTTCTGCGGCCTGATCGACGTTCCCTTTACCGGTGAGCGGTGGGTGGCGAAGCCCGGTGTGGCGCGGTTCGGCGATGGATTGGCGCGGACCAGCGCATGCGAGAGCGTCGCCGACGCGCGCTTCTACACTACATCGCCTGATATGTTCCGCAACGGCGAGATGGGGCCATTCGAGCGGCTGTCGCGAGCTGCGCGGATGCGCCGTTTCGGCGGCGATTGCTACATCTATGGCCTGCTTGCGTCGGGACACTGTGACATCGTTCTCGAAACAGGGCTTCAGCCATATGACTACATGGCGCTGGTGCCGATCGTGCAGGGCGCCGGCGGCTGCATCACCGATTGGGAGGGATGCCCGCTCTCGATTCGTTCGGAAGGGCGCGTCCTGGCGACCGCAACGCCGCGGCTTCATGCCGAAGCGCTCGCCTTGATCCAGGGATAACCAACGATCATGCCCTACAGGACAACCATCGGAGGGACAGTCGTTGGCGTTGCCGACCTCAGGGATCTGATGGCCAAGGTGACGGCTCGAGCGGTCGGACGATCAGCTCGCCGGCATCGGCGCTGACGTTTCGGTCGAGCGGCTTGCGGCCAAATGGCGCTCACCGATCTGCCGCTCAAGGCCTTCCTGGCCGAGGAACTGATTCCGGCCGATACTGACGCCGCGTTCTCGAAGACCATGCGGCTGCAGGATCTGATGTTGGTCGCTTCGATGCGGAAGTGGTCACAACATTCCGCTCGACGATCGCGCTCGAGGGACGGCTTTCGACGTGCACGCGACGATGCCGTATTCGCGGAAATTATCCGCGATGGCATCTCTCTAGACTGCAAACTCCGTGCGCCATGAACGAAATTGTGCATCGATTGCGACCAGTCTTAGCGAGTGGCTACACGAGCGAGTTCGCAATCGACGCAAGAGGGTACGTTGAGATCTCGTTCAATTCATTGTCAATAGTCGGTGCTGTAGCTCGCGTGATGCGGCCCGATCGCGCGCAATTGCGAGGCATTCGACCGTGCCTGCATCCTCATCAGCAGCAAGCGGGATCACGCCATCCTTGCGCTTGCGGTCGAACAGAAAGCGTTCCTTGACGAAAAGGTCATGTGCCGCTTGAAGAGAGCGTGATCGAACATTTCTGACGGATGAAATAACGTAGAATCCAGAGTAGTCGAAACCCAGCAGCCGAACGGCAATGTTGTGTAACACCGAGCCTCCACCCCACCGCCCGTTCGCCTCATTAAATAGCAGCCGCCCATCGCTCGTGAAAATGGCATCGATGTTGATCATTCCGCGGTATCCGAGGCCTCGCGCGAGCTCCGCAAATCGGTAGGCGTGCGTCTGGGCAGCCAGCCATTGTTCGTTTCTCAGATCGCTTGGCAGCTCAAGTCCCGTCCAAATGAGAAACCTTTCGGATTGGTCGCTGCTTCGACGCAGACGAATGCTTCCACTGTTGATGAAGGCGATCGAACCGTCCTCCTCGATTTCGTATTCGAGATAGAAGGGAGACCGAGCCAAGTGGTACGATTCCACGACCAGTGTCTTGCACGATGCTGTGGTCATCTCAGACCAAAGTGCTTCTGGATTAAACGACGGCCAAGAAATCTGCCTGGTATCTCGTGCCCCAGGTAATGGACCGCTGTCGTGACCGGTCAGGATAACATTTCCGACCCCACCGGCTCCATTGTCCAACTTGACGATTACGTTGCCGGTCTCAGACCTCAGCGAGGTAATCGCCCGCAATAGATCGTCTGAGTTCGTGGTTACGCACCCGCTTGGCAACGGAAGTCCGACACTTGTAGCCAATTGACGGAAGTGGCTCTTGCGGTTCAATAGATCAGGCCCCCGCTGCAGAGCGAATTCGCTCCCGCTCTGTGGAATACGCAGCAGTGCCGCCAAGCGCGCGACGCCTTCACTAGGATAGCAGGGATATATTCTCCAGGACGATTTCTTCCGAAGGTGGCTGTTGATTCTCTCAACAACAATATTTGACAGCAGCGTGCAATCATCAAGAACGCTGGCTGTGCCGCCGCATTCAGGCACAAGAAGCGAAAGGCTCGAGGCATCGAAATCGAGCGTCGCGCCAATGAAGGACAACAAGTCCGGCCGGATGGCAACCGGTGAGATTATAAGGTCGCCCTCCTGTGCAAACCATGCTGAGCGTGAAGCCGAGTTGGCGGTAAAGGAGATTTGAGCTGCTGTCAGACCGTCCCCCGACATTTGTGACGTACCGGCATTCATGATTAGGATCCGAGGCAACGCCGATCTCCCGAGCATTTGATACGGTCAGTAGACACCGCGATATGAAGAACGATGAACTCGATACGGCGGATTGCGCAGAGGCGGTGAGCGTAAGGCGGCTTTGCGCCGCATTCCGTTGAACCAATGTGCCGCGATCCTAATGATTGTCTGCTTAAATGTTTCTCCCGATGCAATTGAACCGAAGCTCGGCATTGCATCGAACAGGTCTCGATCGCGTCATTCCGGGCTGACTGACCCTGGCTATTAGCGCGCGGCCTCTGCAGAACAGCGGGGGTCTTAATGGCTGTCATGGGTTACGAGCAATCGATACCGGTTTAGGTATGTCGCCCACTCGATCAGTCACCCCGTGCCGATCGACGGCAGTCGCGTGCATCTGTCCGTAATGATAGGCGCACCACGATGACTGCTTCTTGCCTGGTCTTTGATAAACTGGCTCGCCGCACATGTATGCCGATCTTGGATCGTCATCTTTGAAGCCGACAATGGCCCGGCATTGGCCTTCAATATGGTCAACTAGCAGGACCTGCTTGGCGCCGTCAGGCTCTTTCAACTTGCTGCTCCAGAATACCAGGCAATCTCTTCCGAAGTCGCAGCGGTCAGACCGAACGACGCTTGCAGCTCAAATCTCTTGAAAATCCTTGCCGCCGCATGGGCTCTCGTGCGTGCGGACGCCGTGCCAGCGCGGGAAGCTGGCGTGGATGGAGCGAAAAGCTGCTTCTTGACTGCCTTTGGTACTGTGGCCGGCCGTCAGTCTTGAGATTTGGGAGGCAACGGTCCCCTGCAAGAAGTCGGCAGCGAGGTTTAGGTTGATCGCCTCTGATTTCACGAGTCCTCAGATTGGGCAGCCTGAGACAGCCCGTTAGTACCACTTCTGGAATACCGGGCCATCTGCGACTGCCTGCGAGACGTCGCGACGCGATCAGGCCTCGCTGCACAGCTGTCTCAGCCGCTTGGCTCTTTGAGATGGGGATCATGATCAACCACTGTGACTTGGTTCTCATCAAGCCAGACATTCGCAATCCTTCACAATCCCGGCGGCAGAAGAGACCTCGTGCCAGTTTCGAGATCGTACAACTTAACGTTACGTCTGATTCAAGCCCTTTTGCTTGCCAGCATTAGTCCGCCAATACTCTGAGGTTAGTGCGGAATGCTACGGCCTCGAGCGTATTCTGCACCGCGATCTGCATCAGAAAGTCGCCGCATATGTTCGCAGCCGATAAGCGCCCTTGCAGGGTCCATGCTTTCGCGATCCAAGGCTCCCGTCAGCGCCGCAACGGATTTCGGTCTGACCGTTGCACTATCATTGGATGATTCAGTCGCATCCGTCCCGCGCCGGCGAGACGATGCCGATTTTCGGCGGAAGTGTATGATAACGTGCGCCTGATAGTAGGGCAGCTCTTTGTCCGTAGGCGTCGCAATTCCCGCCGGTCGAGATCATTGAAGCGTCTGATAGAGGCGATAGAGGAGCCGGGCACGCGGCTCAATCGACGAGATGTAAAGCTGCTCGTAATGCGTGTGGGCACCCTTGCCGTCGACACCCAGGCCGTCCAGGGTCGCCGTATGGGCCGCGGTGAAATTGCCGTCCGAGCCGCCGCCGCTAAAGACGTCGTGCAGCTTGAAGCCGAGCTCGGTGGCGATTTCCTTGGCGTGCTGATAAAGCGCCGCGCCGGCGCTGCTCTTCTCATAGGGCGGGCGGTTCAACTCGCCCGTGATCTTCACCGTGACGCCCTTGGTGCGCGACTTAATGCCGAGGATCGTCGGTACCAACTTGTGGGCGTCAGCCAAGGTCGGCACCCGCATGTCGACTTCCGCATAAGCGTCCTCGGGGATTACGTTCGGCCTGGTGCCGCCGCGGACCACACCGACGTTGACTGTGATCCCGCGCTGAAGATCGTTCATCGTCTCAAGAGCCTGGATCACATTGCCGAGTTCGCGGATTGCGCTGCAGCCATCTTCAGGACGCGCGCCGGCGTGGGCCGGCGTGCCTCTGATAAAGACGTCGAAGCGGGCGATGCCCTTGCGGCCCGTGACGATCTTGCCGCCGTCGCGCGCGGGCTCGGTCACGAGCACATATTTGGCCTTGCGGCCTTCTGCCTCGATTAACGCCCGCGAAGTCGGGCTGCCGATCTCTTCGTCGGATACGTAGATGTGGGTGATGCCCAGCGGCGGGCGAACATCATCGGCGCAAATCTGCCGAAATGCATGGTAAGCGAGATATGCGCCGCCCTTCATGTCGTAAATACCGGGCCCAAATGCCTTATCGCCCTCGACCTTGAACGGCAGGCGCTTTATGAATCCCATCGGGTGAACGGTGTCGAGATGACTCAGCACCAGGATGCCTGGCACGCCCTGGCCCCAGGACGAACGCGCGATCAAATGATCGCCTCGATCGTCACGTCCCGCAACGCGCTCAACGGAAGCCGACAAGTCGCGATAGCCCTCCGCCACGAGATCAGCAAGTTTGTTGACCTGATCCGGCCGCTCCGTCGGAGATTCGACCTCGACCCAGCGGCGGATGCCGTCGAGTATCATCGCTGCTTCGAACGGGTTGCTGGACATTATCTGATGCCTTCCAATGCGACGTACATCACTTGTTCCACTCAATTGCGCCAGGATCCAGCGTGAACGCCCGTCAGGGCGCAGCCGTAGGAAGTCGGATGTCCCTCTGGGCTTGATGTTGCCGCAGTGGATGATGCTACGCGGCTCCCCATAACGGAGCTACCAGAGCTGGTAGGTGTTGAAGCAATAGTCTTGAGGGATTGTCGTGGGCTGGCGCTTTTGGGGCGAATAGTGGCTGTTGCTATTTTCGATACTTGCGAAAATTACATTTCCATAGCGTCAATCCGCGTGCTTGCGGGCGCGTTCGACATTGATGCACGATGTCGGAACTGTGCGTCCGAAGCGAACACACATGGAGATCCGCTACTGCTCAACAGCGTCAGCCACCAGGGTGACGCGCGGGACGGTATCGCGCGGGGCGTAGCCATAGCAGGCCGAAATGAGAGCTGCCGCCACCTGTCTTGAAGGGGCGACCAACGAGAAAACGCGCCGATCTGTCCGGCAAAGAGCCTGCCCATCGCTCATGAATCGGCGAGGCGATTGCGGCCGGATGTTCCCGCGAGCGCATGCGGATGATCCGGTTGTCGGCGCCGTGCTGATGCTCTTCGCCTCTGGTCGCAGCCTGATGCTAATGTGTCTTTAAGAGGACACGCTTCTTTGCATCAAGAAGATGCTCGTCGAGCGTAGCGTGTAGCGCGCCCCGCAGCTCCGACGGAATTGAACTATCTGTGTCAATCAGTTCCCGAAATTTTCGAATGATGTGTTCGATCAGTGCTATGGAGCCGAGCGCTTCCATGTCCTGCGGGGCCGTCATCGATTATCTCCTTTGAGGCGCAGCGCGCACTTTGATGCGGCCCGAACGCAACGACGTGTTGCAGCTGGCTCCTTCGCCAAAGCGGAAGGGTACCTCTCACGCCATGATACTTGACGGGAATTGCGATAATTTGGCGGGCAGGCGCCGCATGCTGTTCGAACCGCGCGGAAGGGACGCACGTTAGCGGTTGCGATCTCTGACGTTTGTGCATGTCGTCCTTGGTCGGAGGATTGGAACATCGACAGACTCAGCGGTCACGCGTTGGAAACCGCAATCAGGTGCTTAAGTCGAGCGGCTGCTGCGCCGCGATCAAGCGATTCTCGCCCAATCGCTACGCCTTCCTGCAGCGTCGAAGCCCGGCCGGCCACGATCAATGCAGTCGCAGCCGTAAAAAGTGAGGCGTCGCGAATTCGACCTGGTGCGCCATCGAGTATGCTTTGCAGCGCGAGGTTGTCGGGATCGCCGCTATCCAGTGCCTTGCTAAGGCCGCGAGGGAATCCGGCCTCCTCCGGCCTCACTTCGAAGGTGCGGACTGTACCCGCCTCAAGCGCGGAAACAAAGGTCGGCTCGGCGAGGGTTATGTCATCGAGTCCACCGGAACCATGAACCACCCACACCGACTCGGCGCCAAGATTTTTCAACACGTACGCCAGAGGCTGTACCCATTCACGAGAGCAGACCCCAACAACCTGACGCTTAAGCCTGGCCGGATTCGACAGAGGGCCAATGAGGTTGAAGATAGTGTGGGTGCCAAGCGCGGTTCGGATCTGGGCTACGCGCTGCATTGCCGGATAGTGGGCCGATGCAAACGTGAAGCCGATGCCGGCATCGCGCACGCAACGCATAACGGCGTCAGGCTCAAGATCGATCTTCACGCCGATGCGCGCGAGGACGTCTGCAGTATTGCCCGAACCTAGAGACGCAGCGCAGTTGGTATGCTTTGCGACAGCAACGCCCGCTCCCGCGACGATGAAGGAGGCGCAGGTCCACACGTTGACCGCACACAAAGAGGTGTCGTTCGTGCTGGCGATATAAATGGGGTCGCATCCTGCCTCGACGGACGGCATTCTCTTCCGCATTGCGGAGGCCGCGCCGGTGATTTCTTCGACTGTTTCGCCGCGGACCCTCAAGCCCATCAGTAAGCCGCCGATCTGCGAGGGGCTTGCGCGACCCGACATCACACCGTCGAATGCGAACGCGGACTCCTCCCGACTCAGAGTGGCGCCGCTAGCAACTTTGCCAATAATCGATTTGAGCGCTTCCATCGAACTTTACACGATTCCTGTCCAGACCTCAGGCGCTCGCGCTCGACCGGGACTTTCGTTGAGGAGGCATGTCATCGGTGGCGGCGGCTTTGCGGCAGCGGCACGTTCGCGAGGAACAGACGCCTCATTGAATGAAACGAGCAGTGAAGCTGTGGGTCACTCGGCGACGCTACAACCTGACGCTACGTGAGGGTCAAGTTCTCGATTCGGCGTCGTATCAACGCGAAATCGTCGGCCGACGAACTCAATACGCGTCCAAGAATGCGGCCGTCTAAACGCGAACCGAGGATCAAACGCGTACCTCGACTTAGCATAGGGTTCTATCGTTTGAGCTATAGCAACGCGGAGAGCGATTGCTCGGGCGAAACGCCGCTGCCCCCGTCAACCGCGAGCGCAAGTGCCACTCACGATCGGCCGCGCTCATTTGCTCTCAGATTGCTGGGGTGGCCTGGAGATCCCGTTCGACCGGTGTGCTAACGGAAATGCCGCTCAGTTATCAATCCTCACTTCGAATCGCTGCTTTTGGTGCCGCTGTCGCGACCTGACACCACATATCGACACTGCCGGCTGAGGCTCGCTTGCTTTGATCTGAGGCATGAAATGATGGCGACGCGATCCGGTATGTGGTTGCTGCAATGGCGGAACGCGTCCTCCATGCAAGCCTCTTTCTCCTTTTCAGTCGGCGCTTGATCGCGCGCATGCACGGGATCGGGAATTGCAGCTGTCAATATGGCAGCAAGAGCGATCGCGCCGTAGGTAGCGTTGAGGAGCGAGGCCAAAGCGATCCGTTGGCTTTCAGTCATGATATCCTTTCAAGTCGGTGAGGCTGCGATTGTCGTCCTTGCATCAGGCGAAGGAGACCGTTTAACCGGGGAGAACGCGCCGGGTGAGCAATCATCGCTGTCAGGAAGCGGCTAGATTGTCGAAGACGGTCCCAATTGTCGAGGATCGTACAATCTGACGCAGCGTGCGGTTCAAGCCTCTTAGTGGGCGCCAGCTAAAGATGTTCTGGATGATCTACACCGACGCTACGAGAGAGCGTCTCGGTTGGAAGATGGCAGGTCGTATCACTGAACGAGGGATTTGCGTGAGGCCGGGACGGCGTGAGTGTCAGCGCATAACCAGAGATGCTGCTGTCGATTGTGCCGTGGCCGTGCGCCTCGGTCTTACGTAATTGTACGGAGTTCTAGCGTCGCATTTCCTTGATCTGCGGATTGCATGCTGACCACCATGAATCCGAAAAGCAAACTCTACGAACCCGATCACTGGCGGGGCCGAGCTGAAGCAACGCGAAAGAAAGCGGAAGCACTCGCTTACGGAAGACCCAGAGATAGGCTTCTTAAGATCGCGATGGAATACGACAAGCTCGCTCGGCGGGCCCAAGACTGGCAAGCGCGCCGAACCGCCGACGATAGTTGGCCCGACTAAGAGTTGTGAGGACTCACTTCGCTTCGACGACCGGTCCCGCCGATCGGCTCGCAATTCATTATGAGGGCGATGATGCTCAGCGCCGGGCAATGCCGGTTGCTGGCTTGTATGCAGTATGCGCAGATCTGCACAGCGTGGGTCGGGATCCCGGGGGGAGACGAGGTGGCTGTGTGGGATCTGCTAATCGCGACACACTGGACACCGATCGCCCGATTCTTGTTGCCATTCGTGTGCGTGGGTTCGCAGAGCACTTGTTCGCCCGCAGTTGTGGATCTGGTCGGTAATAGCCGACGTCACTCCAGGCAGGATACTGATGGACTCGTGGCAGGATGTTGATGGGCTCATCGGTTTCGCCGATCCCGATATGTCATCCTCTTGCGTCCGCTATTACGTTTGCGTCGGAAAGGCCCGACGGGGTGCGAGGTAGTTGCGCTAAGTGTCGCCCTGGAGCTTGCCTAAAAACGGAGTTCAACTGTCAAACTGAGGGCGCGTCTGTTCCATCCCCCGCACTGATTGGATCAGTGCGGGCCCAAAAAGGCTTCGAGAAGCGCATGTGCGCCACCTCGTTCATCGTGACTGTCGCCAGTGCATCGCGTCCGTTCGCTCAAAGGAGCGCTGTAGTGATCCAGTAGATACCGGCCCAGAGCAGCGCATTTAAGAGCAGCCCGACCAGCGGCCACAGGTTCCACCGCCTTTGCGCTTGCAAAGAGCCGAAATCAGCGACGTATTGCCTCGTCATGGGTTGCTTTGGTGTGCGCCAATGCATCATTCACCACACGACGCGCTGGCACGCGAAGAATCGCGTTTCTTTAGAAGTCTCGTGTCATTCATGAGTTCGCGGTGTTCTTTCAAGGATCGAGAATCGAGAAGCTGTTTGCCGCGTGACAGGCATCCGGCTTGGTTATTTGGATCGCGCTTCGTCAGCTCAGGCGGGGCGTTACGAATCAAGACCTACGTCGCGTTGTGAATTGGCCCTGGATACAACGCGTCTTGTTGATTTGGTGTCTCGTCACCAGAGCAATCAGTATGCCATGACCGGAGAGGTGTTGCGCCCTCTTTTGACACAGAAAAAATGATGTCCGTCGGCTCCGGTGCAATGGATTATCTGCCTGTAGTAGAGTTTGCGACATCGATGCCTGAAATCAAACATTAGCCGGTAGAGTGAATGCGCCACCAGCGCTATACTGGCGACAGTGCGTTAGGATTTGCATCTCTTGATAGTCTGAAGGAGCGGCGATGGTCGACGTTGAGAGTCGATGAGATGGACTAGTCATCTTCCCTGACGGCTACCTTACGAAGAAGCGCTCGAAAGAACTTGATGGTATTAGCCCCAATATTTCCGGTGGCCGGCCGTCCTTACTCTAATGCGAGCTCGGCCGATTTAGCGCTCATACGGCTCGAGCATCGTCACATAGATGACGCATTGGCACTGTTTCACACGCGGCGAGAAGCGGGTGCTGCGATCTATCGGGTACAACATGGCAGTACGGCGCCGAGGCGCAGCCCTGGAATTGTCACGCGTTGGCCACGTGGTTTGCGAGCCGTAATGAGATGAACAAGCAAGCATCAGAGGCGATCATAAAGAGCTGCCAGGATGACAATCGATTCATCGGCCACGAGTTGATGGGCCGCTATCGGACCGCTTCATATGTTCGAGCAGATCGTCCGATGATCCGAACGGGCAGCCAATGAACGATTGTTTTTGAGGAGTCAGAGGCCCAAAGGCAGATGTGCTGTTGCTAAGGCAGGCTCTGTTCGGCGGTGGGCGCGCGTGAGGCGGCTCGACTTCGTGACGGAGTTGTTCGGCGGGCTCGCCCATCGGGTTGCGATGAGCTTGGAAATCCATCTGTAGGCTGTGTCGCATGGAGCGGAGCGTGCAGGGCCCGTATTCAGCGTCCGTGAGAGCATTCATCTGGTTCTCATCCGAAAACCGATAGTAGGGGAGCAAGTAATGATGAACATCTGCGGCTTTCTCAGCAGATGGTTCGCTGAAAAGTGGTTCTGGAATGCTGCGCTGCGGACTGAGCTGGCGCCAGTTCATCAGCTTCCGGACAATGTCATCTATGTGGACTTCAAGGCGAACCGGGAAGCAAAGGAGGGGGCGTGCGAGCGCAGATTATAGAGAAGCTGGAGGCCGGCCGGGTAAAATACGGCCGGTTCGCCAGTGTGCCCGGATCGGGCCCTCATGGCCTGTTTCTTGTGCAGGGGCCTTGCGGGTGTGAGCTCAAAATCAGTGGATTAGTTCGTCCTAGCTGGGAGCACGTCGCTGTCTCGACGCCGCGGCGTTGTCCAAACTGGGAGGAGATGTGCTTCGTAAAGGACCTATTTTGGAACGAAGAAGAATGCGTGATGCAATTGCATCCGCCGCATTCGCAATATGTCAATAACAGTAGGTATTGTCTGCATCTGTGGAAACCAATCCATCGGGACATCCCGATGCCGCCAGCAAGCTTTGTGGGCATCGTCGGGTTAGAGCCATCCGAAGCGGCAATATTGTTCTCACGAATGAGCGCAACGGCATGACGAGGACAACGATTTCCTGAAGAAAAGATCCGAGCCGGTGCCGCTGGGTTGGTTCTGCATCGCCGGAAGGCAGGGGGCCGCGGACATGTCGGGGCTTTCCGCCAGTCGCAAGTGCGGAAGTCTTGCCTCTGATATCCGCACACCACGCGGGAGTGCTCTATAAAGTGGACGCAAGAGATGTTTCATGTGCTGGAGCAGCCCGTGCCATTGCGGGCGGGATGATGATTGTTTTCAGCGGGGGCAACCACTCCGGCCAGAACTGCGTGCTTGTCGGCCGCTGCCCTGCGTCTGAAATCGGAAGCGGCGGTTGAAGCGTGGGCTCGCCGAATAATCGGGCTCGAGTGCGACGCTCTTCCAAAGCTTATCAGTTCGTCAGCTCGTCGACAGCTTGCAGCAATATCATTCGTAGGCAGGGCGTGAGCTCCCCGCACTCGCTTTAGACTAAACGTACGCTGAAGAGACAGGCGAACCATCATGTATAATCGAGTTGGTGGCCAATCGATACGCTCTGATCAGGCCGACGAATCAAATCAGTCCGCTGACACTGGTAGCTTTGCGCAAGCGCTTACCGAGTGCGTGCAACGAGAGAGCTTGCCGCCTGAGGAGTTGTCTGACCGAATGGGACTCTGCTGCAGCAGGCCTCATACCTCAGACGCAAACGTTTACAGCCCGGGCTCCTCGAGCCCCAGCACGTCCTCTCTGTCCTCAGATTCCAATCCGTCCTCTCCGGGGAGGCCGATTCGTCACCTGTTTCAATACAGGACGGCTGAATTGCCCGGGGCCAATGTCAACGGCATCTGCGTCGGTTTGGCAGCGGAGTGGCTCCGCAATCAGCACAGCAGCCCTGCATCCCGAATGGGCGCGCTGCGCCCGGGCGCTGAAAACCATGCCTCGGCGGCGGTGCGGCAGCGGCGGTATGAAGATATCAAGACTGAGTTGCGAAACGACAGGGCGGGAGGTTCTCACAACCTTCAGGCAAAAAGCACAATGCTGCGCGAAGCGGGTTTGGAGCCAGCTGACGAACAGACGCGATATAGGTTTGGCTCATCTTCGCGTATTGCCCAGATAGTGAACGAAGTCACCGCCGACCCGTCGATTTATTTACTCGGCTTACGGTTCGCCGCAGGTGGCGCACACACTATGGCAACGTCCACGTCGAATGGAATGACGACGCTCTTTGATCCCAATTATGGTGAGTTTACCGTTCGGTCGGACCAAATGGGTGAGCTGTTCAAAAGCCTCGCCGACCGCTACAGCAACCTGAATGGACATGATATATCGACGGTCGTCACACAAAGGATGACCTGAGCATCGGGCTTTCAATCGGCCGTTCCGACCGTGCCCGTGTCCTTCCCGGTTTTCGCGGAACCGAGCCGAATCGAGAGCGGCCGCGCCCCGTTGAAGTGGGGGGGGGCGCACTGATAGCTGCGTCCTCCTTTAGCATGCGACAATTTGCTGTAATGGAGCTCATGGCGGCCGCGAAGATGAAGGCACGTTGATATAGCGGCCGCCCGACATCGATAGGTAGCCCATCCAGCCGTTTGCTTCGCCGCGAGATATCGGACGTCGGATAACTCGTGCATTCCTTGGACTACTAATGTTCCTGGCTGCTATGCTGACACTCCGGCACGTTTGGGATGAACTGTCAGGCACCACGGCCTCTGGTGTGAAAGCGTGTTCGGCTTCGAGAAATCACAAACGGCCTGGACTTCGTTTCGGGAAGCGCGCATCTGCGGCGTCACCTTTGCCGTGATCCACAATTGCAGCGTGCGTTTGGCTTGCCCCCTCGTCAGCTTTTCGAAAGCCAAGCCTCTTAGCATAGGCTCTCGTCTCTCGATTGATGCGGCCTATGACTGAACTGGTGGCAGTAAAAGCCGGGCGGATCTGCAAGAGATTATGTTCTCAAAACAGAAGGAGAGCTGTATGGATTTTAACCAGATCGACGGCGGTGGATCCCCAGGGTCTCCAGCCACGGCTCTCAATCCGCTCCCGGCCGAATGGTCGAGAGACCGGGCCACTTGGGTCTCCTGCCTGACACCGACGATGCCGGCCAGGGTGACAGTTCGAGGCCGAGGCACAAAATCGTGGCCGCCAAAACCGATGTCACCAAGCCGACTATCAGCGGCGAGTCCGCTGTGAATGGCGCCCGGAACCTAGGCCGGACGATCCTGACCGACCGAATCCACCGATTGACGCCGTCGAAGCCCTGACACGCTCGTCTGCTGAAACAACTTATGGCGCGGACACGGTTGATGCCCGTTCGTCGAAGACCACCAGCCGGTGATGGCCAGCCTAATGGCGTCGCGCATGCGCAAGTCAAACCGCCTATGACCACTCTCATCCGGCTTAACCAATCCAACGAAACTACTCCGATGAATCCCGAGTCGGCTGTACGCTAATCAGATTTCCGTCAGGTCCAGGGCATATCTTCGGCGCTAGAGCGCACAATCGTACAAAACTGACTCGCACGTCAGGTTAGTGGCGAGTGACGTCCTGTCAACGCGGCCAAGGGGCTCCGCTCTGAAGCAAAAGTCGTTGGGGCCGACGCCGCAGGCCTCTATGCCACCGTCGGAATCGGCGCATTCTAGCTCGCATGGGAGATTGATTTTGACGAGAGCCGACTGGAGAGCGAAGGAAGCCCGCGGATCAGAGATGGACTGGTCCAGCCCTGAAGCAGATCTTGGCGGCGGAAACGATCGCTCGAAGTTCAGTTCTGTCTTACAGGGCTTGCGCTCTGAAAATCAGGACCTGACTGCGGGCTCGGCCCGAACGCCGACTTCGGCCAGCGATGCCCGACGCCGCACGTCAACCGATCCTTCCGTGAATACGCATGTCGACGAGCCAGCTTTGCGGTATTTGGCGCATCGCGGCGCGCCAAATTGGGAAGAAAGTGCGTCGCGTTCCGGTGCCGAGAGCCGCCGTGCCGAACAGCCCGGGAGTTCACGAGGTGCCTCTTCCTCGCACGGGCAATCTATATCGGACCTGGAGGCAGCGCCAAAGCGGCGGCGCCTGGATTATGTCGCCCCGCAGGGCAGGCAAGCCGCGATTTCAGAACAGCAATGTAACGCCGCTCTGGACGCCATTTATTTCGCTCGCGACATTGTCGAATTTTCACGTGCAGTGGTGGAAAATGACAAGCGGCTGCAGCGGGAGGACGAGAAGATCCGTGCGGTCTTTGTGCAAAAGGCTGCCGCCCAGTTCAGGAGCCAATTTGTCACCCACTTCGAGGACGATATCCGCCGCGGGGAATCCTGGGGCTACGCCACGGCATGCAACGTTGTGAGCCGCGAGGCCGGCGGTCAGGAAGGCCTCGAAGCTTGCAAAGCGGTGGCATCTCGGGTGTCGCAGCTTTCCAATACATTAATGCGCGAACTCAAGCCCGCTGCTCTTGCGCTGTTCGCGACATCATTCGGTCGGCAACAGCAGTCGAAGACATGCCGCAATGGAGTCATCAGAATCGCTGAGTTTTGTCGCGATGAACCCAAGGTACTTGCCGGGGCGAGTGACCAAAATCTCTCGCTGTTGGTGAACGGTTTCAGCAAGTGGACGCAGGAGGCGGGCACTCGTGAGGGCACGGAAGCTATCGCTCGCGTGGTCCGTCGTGCCGGCCGCAACAGCGAGCTCTCTCATTTTGAGCAGAAACATTTGGCGATGCTTGTGAACGGGTTCAGCAGATGGCCGGACGCGCCAGACTGTCGCGACGGCACGTTTGCGATCGCGTCTGAGGTTCTTCGCCGCCGTGAGTTCACTTTGTCCGGCTTTGAGCCGCAGACACTGGCGATTCTGGTAAGCGGCTTTAGCAAGTGGCCGGACGAGGCGGACCCGCGCGAGGCCACATTGGCGATCGCGAGTGAGGTGCTCCGCCGCGACCGCCGTGCTCGGCTCTCGGAATTCAATCACCAGAATCTGGCTAACCTGGTGAACGGCTTCAGCAAATGGCCGGACGCGCGGGACTGTCGTGACGCTACGCTTGCAATCGCGGGCGAGGTCCGGCGCCGCGGCGCCCGGCATTTTGAGAGCCAACACTTGGCGATGCTTGTGAACGGCTTCAGCAAATGGCCGGACGCGCGTGACTGTCGTGACGCTACGCTTGCGATCGCGGGCGAGGTCCTGTGCCGCGGCGCCCGGCATTTTGAGAGCCAGCACTTGGCGATGCTTGTGAACGGCTTCAGCAAATGGCCGGACGCGCGTGACTGTCGTGACGCTACGCTTGCGATCGCGGGTGAGGTCCTTCGCCGCGACCGTTATGCCTCGCTCTCTAAACTCACTCACCAGCAAGTGGCCAACCTGGTGAACGGCTTTAACAAGTGGCCGGACGAGGCGGATACGCGCGACGCCACGTTTGCGATCGCGGGCGAGGTCCTTCGCCGCGACCGCCATGTCCGGCTCTCTGAATTCACCTACCAGGAACTGGCTAACCTGGTGAACGGGCTCAGCAAGTGGGCGGATGCGCCGGACTGTCGCGGCGCAACGGTTGCGATCGCGGGTGAGGTCCTTCGCCGCAGCGCCCGGCTCTCTCAGTTTATTCCGCAGGAGCTGGGGAACCTGGTGAATGGCTTCGGCAAGTGGCCGGACGCGCCGGAATGTCGCGCGGCGACGTTTGCGATCGCGGGTGAGCTGCTTCGCCGTGCCGAACTCTCCCATTTTTCCCACCAGCACCTCGCTAATCTGGTAAACGGTTTCAGCAAGTGGCCCGACGCGCGGGACTGCCGCGAGGCCGCGTCTGCGATCGCACATGAGGTCCTTCGCCGCGGCACCCAGCTCTCTCATTTTACTCCGCAGGAGCTTGCGAACCTGGTGAACGGCTTCAGCAAGTGGCCTGACGCGCCGGACTGTGGCGACGCTACGGTTGCGATCGGGGGTGAGGTCGTTCACCGCGGCGCGCGCGGTGAGTTCGCACTCTCTGGTTTCAATCATCGGGACTTTGCGCACCTGGTGAACGGCTTCAGCAAATGGCCGGATGCGTCGGCCTGCCGCGGCGCCACGTTTGCGATCGCGGGTGAGATCCTTCGTCGCGGTGCCCGGCATTTTAGCGACCAGCACTTGGCGATGCTTGTGAACGGCTTCAGCAAATGGCCGGACGCGCCGGACTGTCCCGAGGCCACGTTTGCGATCGCGCGTGAGGTCCTTCGCGCCGAACTCTTCGATTTTGCCCCGCAGGCACTGGCAAACCTAGTGAACGGGTTCAGCAAGTGGCCGGACGCGCCGGACTGTCGCGGCGCGACCTGTGCGATCGCGCATGAGGTCCTTCGCCGCGCCGAACTCTCTGATTTTACCCCCCAGGGATTGACGAACCTGGTGAACGGCTTCAGCAAGTGGCCGGAGGCGCCGGACTGTCGCAAGGCTGCGTTTGCCATTGCGGGTGAGGTCCTCCGCCGCGGCGCGCGCGATGAGTTTGCACTCTCCGATTTCAATCGTCAGAACTTTGCGAACCTGGTGAACGGCTTCAGCAAATGGCCGGAGAGTGAGGATTGTCTCAAAGCAACAATGGCAATCGCCCAGGAAACCCGTCAGCATCAGCTCTCCAATTTCTCTCCGCAGGCAGTGGCGAACCTTCTGAACGGCTTCAGCAAGTGGCCTGGGGAGCCGATATGCTGTCAGTCCACCATGGACATCGCGCGCGAATTGGGAGCTGGAGCGCAGCGATTTAGTGTGTTCACCACGCCTGAGCTGGCGATGCTCGCCAACGCTCTGTCCCGAACGATCATGAGGGCGGAGGAGAGTGGGGAGATTACGGATGCTGCTCTGCCGAAGGATCGGTTACACAAGCTCGCCCACTACCTGCACTATGATAATGATCGCCTGTTGAAGGCTGAGGTTCTGAGCATCACGAACATTTTCAAGGCGCTGGGTAAGGTTGGCCTATTCGATGATCTCGGTTTGCTCGCGCCGACAGGCTTGAGTCGGCTCTCTGAATTGCGTTCAGCTCCTGGTTTTTCCGCCGAGAACAACCTTGAAACTATGGGTAATCTGAGTGCTGCTCTGCTGCCGCTCGCGCGCAGCCCAGAGAAGCCACTGCGCTGGCACCGCAGGCAGGCCCTCAACGTGCTCAACGACCTTCAGCCCGTGCTCGAGCAAAAGATCAAGGCGCATCTGAACGCGGGCGATGCGGAGCGGAGCCGTGGGCCCCTTGCGAGCCGGAGCCCCGCTTTATCGATCTATCAGACGCTCAAGGCCCGTGCGGCGCTGGAGAGATTGTTCAGGTCACCCTATGTCGAGGGCAACGGGGCAAATTTACGGGCCAGGCAGAAAGAGCTGCAGCGCGGCACGAGAGAGATCCTGGCAAGCGCTCGCGACCTGATTCAAGACGATCTGTCCAGCATGAGCTGGAATCTGATTGCGCAGATCGAGGCGGATAGTCCAGTGGATGCGCTGGACTTATTCATGGAGCAGGATGCGGCGGCGATCCAGGCGCAACGTCCTCCGTCGGTGTTCGACGTGCACCAGGTATTGCGAGCCATGGACCACGCCCCGAGGTCTCCGCAAGGTGAGGCGGGACTGATGCAGTTGCCGGTCGTGGACATGCATGGGCGGCCGTTGGCCACGGAGCCGGAGACGCGGTACTCGATTTTCCATCGCCTGACTTCGGGGGCCCTGCCCGTCGTCGCGGTACAATTGCCGGCACCCCCGAGCGCCTTCATGCTGGCGCGTACGGTAAATGTAAACGGTATTCCATACCGGATTGACTTGTTCGGCGGCAGCAAGTTAAAGCCGCCACGATTAACTGTGTCTCAAATTGCGACCCGCGCCCCAGACGAGCAAGCAAAGCTTTCGGGGGGAAAGCTGCTGGCGATTCCCTATGCCGAAACCGGGCCGGGTACAGCATTCGAGCAGCTGTCGCGCGCGTGGGCCCCTTTCAAAGAGGCCTATTATTATACTCAGCGCAGAGGCTTTGCGGCGCCGCCGGCGATCAAAGGTCTATCACCCCACGACTCCGCGCTGGAAGGCGCCTTCAAACTGGCGCTGCTGCCTGACCGCCCTGCCAACGAGGAGCATCCCTTCCAGCTGAGGGGGGCGGCCGGACCCATTGCATTGCGACCGCACGACGGCTGCGGCTTCATCCGGGCCTCGCTGGCCAAGCTTATGCCAGCTGTTTGCCGCGCCGGCGAGCAGGAAGGTCCTGACCGCGTGCAGGCCTTTGCCGAGGGAAGGAGAGCATCCCTGCCAGCGTCGGCCTTGCAACATTATCCGCGCAGCGAGCAAGTAGCGGATGAGGCCCGGCGGAAGGCGATGAGCTGGCTTGAGAGTCGGGTAAAGCAAGAGCTGACGTCGGAGGAGCTGTTTCGCGTCGTAACAGCCGCGAATATCAATGGTCCGGGCGCCGTCGCCGTCCCATCCGCTGATGGCTGTCTGCATGTGCCGAGGCTCAAGAGCGAAACATTGACCGGTGGTGGCGTGCTGATCGGGCGATCGCCCTACGACAAGCCCAACCTCCGCCCGTTCGCCCCCGATCGCGTCAGGTCAGCTGCGGACGGGGACCCGACTGCGGCGTTTCTCGATCAGTGCGTGACCATACAATACAGCTTCAACGTCGCCCAGAAGTCGGGGGAGAAGCTGGCAGTCGATGATCCGACTTTCTTCGCCAAGGGGCTTCTGATCGTGGTGCCGGATGAAATGTGGCCGGCCGACTTCGCCGACCGTGGCTTGGTGATGTCCGCCGAGGACGTCAAGTGCCATTCGAGCTGGATCAAGGGCAAGGACCGCGTAACGGCGGACAGCGCGCTCGATTGTATCGGGATCCTGCAGGCCACTGAGATCTTCGCTCCGGGGTCCCTGGTTGCCATCCCGCCTGATGAACAGAAAAAACTCGACGGCGACTTCGATGGCGATACGGCCATTATCATTGCCGACCGGCCGCAGTTTTACGAGCATGTCAGGCAATTCGACCAAGAGGAGCAAGCTAGCGGCCTCCGCTCGCTCAAGCCGCCAAAATCCCATACCCCGGCGATTGAGGACGGTCGCTATAATTTCGGTCGCGCCAGCCAGATTCTCGCCGCCACGCGGAACGTTCTGGAAACCTATACCGGCCTGCAGCGAGGCTTTCTGGCTCAATCAGATGAAGCCCGGCAGTGGTTTGCCGAACGTGCCATATTCGGCACGTACGAAGGCATTGACCGAGAGCTCAAGCGAGACATTCGCGGCCTGCTGGAGCAGGAACAGGTTAGTGCTCACGACGTCCGGGACAAGCTCGAGAAGGCGCGGCACGACATTGAGCTGGCACACCATCCCGTCGCGCGCGAGACGGCCGAGTTGCTTCTCACCGAACTCGAGGCGTGGGCGGCTGGTCTCGACCAGCAAGTCCCGCCCGAACTCCTGCCCGAAACAGCCGCTACTGCGAGTGAGAGACAGCTCGCAATGAGCCAAGAGCTTTGCGAGCTGTTTCCGCCGCTTGCCGAGACCTATCCGGCAACGGCTCACCCACGGGACCGCGTCCAGCTTCTGGTCGATCGTTACCCTACGCGCATCGAGCCCCGACCGGATGGTTACATGCCGCACGACCTCGTGCAAAGTGCAAAAAACCTGCTGAGCATCGGCATCAAAGTCGGAACTGACGCCTACAAATCCGACACTGGCGCTTACGCCTTTATGATCAAGAGCAGGCAGCTTCAGCGCCTGTTGCAAGAGACACCCGGGTTGAAGTCGGCTCCATACACCAAGAGCTTGGCGGCTACCCTCAACCAAGGTCGTTTCGATGTCGATGCGGCCTTGGAGGATCTCAAGGACAATCCGACGCTGGCGGCTTCGATCATGCAAGCCTCGATCAAGCTCGCTGCCGAGCGGGGGATTCTGCGCGAATCCTCGGATCTAACGCTTGCTACCGAAGATGTCGCAACCACAATCACGTTGACTCGCGAGGAGGCGACACAGCGCGCCCAAATGGAGGTTTCCCGCGCTCAAGCCGAAGAGAAGGACATCACGCGGACGGCAAAGGCGGTTGCCGAAGCCCTTAAGGGGGCCGGCATCGAGGTGAAGATGCCCCATTTGGCTAAGCGTCTTAGATCGCCAAGCTCAATGACAGACGAGCTCACCGGAATCCAGGCCAGCTCTGAGGCCGGCGTCCAGCTTTTCAACAACGCTGTACGCCACGTCTTCGAATTCTCTGACAGGGATTTTACACGTGCCTTCAAGAAAGCCATTCTAGCGTTCGAGGAGAGCGGGTATAGCGAGGTCAGCACGACTAACTGGTTCAGGACGCGATCGCGGACCTTCGCTGGCATCAAGACAGTGTTCGGCACGCCTGGCGGTTACCGTTTTGAGCTCGAGTTTCACACGGCAGACAGCTACAAGGCCAAGCTCGACAATCATGAGACGTACAAGGAGCTGCAGAAGCTCAGACGGCTGCAGCGAGGGAGCGAAGAGCCCCCGGATGAGTCTATAGCCGAGCAGCTCCTGGAGCGCGTGCGAGGGGCGTGCAACAGGGTTGTCATCCCGGAGGGTGCCGCAGAGATCCCCCATTGGGAAGCCGAAGCCGGCAATCGCGTTAGCGCTCGCCCTGCTCGTGTGTCGAACGTGACCCGGCCGACACGCGCAGCGAGGTCGGCACGCGCTACAGAGATTGTTGGCGCCCTCGACAACCGCCCGATCGTGCTCGTTGGCATGATGGGGGCCGGGAAATCCACTGTGGGACCTGCACTCGCAAAGCAGCTGGGGCTGACGTTCGTCGACTCCGATAAAGAGATCGAGGCGAAGACTGGCAAGTCCATAACCAGGATTTTCGCGGAGGACGGCGAGGCGCATTTCAGGGATCTCGAGGCGAATGAGATCTGCCGTCTGCTCGATCGGGGGCCGCTGGTGCTCGCAACCGGTGGCGGAGCCTTCATGTCCGAAGAAGTCCGCCGTCGTGTCGGCGAGAAGGCGGTCTCGATCTGGCTTAATACCAACGAGGACGTGATCAGGCGCAACCTGCGACACGACACCAACCGTCCGAAAATACAAACCGCAGACCGGGACGAGATGATCACAAAGCTGATGGAGCAGCGCAATCCTGTGTATAAGCTCGCCAATCTCACGATTGCCCCACAGGACCGGCGCGAACTCAAGAGCGCGGATGCTTGTCTTAGCGAGCTGCACGGCTATCTTTGCGCCGGTGGCGGGCTAGACGCCGGGCAATCTGGCTCGGTTATGGAGGAGATGCCATGATCCACGTCACTATAGACTGCTACGGCTTCCGTCAGACAATCCATCGCAGTGCTGGATCTGTGCTCGATTTCCGTCGACACCGCACGACTTGTGATGTCAAACGTTTCAAATCGGGGTTTGTACCCGGGAGCCCTGGCCGATGCCGGCTTCGTTGACGGCGCCACGGATTTGCCAGCTGACGATATCGCGGCCGACTACGCTCTGCTGCACGAGCAGTTGCGAGGCATGATCAGTTTCTTGCTGCGCAGACGCGGCTGGTTGAGCCCAAGCAAAGTCATCTGCTGGCAGCGAAATGACCTTCAGGAAACCTCAATGGGGATTGTCCACGACCAGAAGGGGATGTCCCGGGTTCTGTTGAATTTCTGAAGAGGTCGGCGTTGACCACCTTGAGCCGGTAGGCTCGGGGTGCTGATTCCACAAAGGAGAGCAACGCCATGACGAGAGATATCACACCGGCTAGTTGGCCGGCGATCGCGGCTGTGGACGACGCGTTTGCGGAAGTGCGAGCGAGCTTCGATCGGTTCTGCCTTGCGGCAGGGATCGAGGCGCTCGGCACGATGATGGAGGCGGATGTCACGGCGGCCTGCGGGCCGCGCCACGGTCGCGACGCGGCGCGGCGGGCGCACCGTTGGGGCCGAACGCGGGGACGAATCGGTTTCCACGGCGGCAAGATCGAGGTCGAGCGTCCGCGGGTCCGGGGCGTGGACGGCCGCGAGGTCACGATCCCGAGCTGGGAAACGGCGGCGCAGGAGGATTGGCTCGGTCGCTGGGCGATGAACCTGATGCTGATCAATGTGTCGACGCGCCGGTTCGGCCGCGCTGTCCGGCTGCCCGAGGGTGACGTGCCGGCACCGCCCGGATCGGGGGTTTCGAAGTCGGCGGCCTCGCGGAGGTTCGTAGCGCTGTCGGCGGCGCGGCTGGCCGACTTCATGGCTACCGATCTGTCCGCGCTCGACCTTCTGGTGGTCCAAATCGACGGGCTGCATCTCGGCGACGATCTCGTGCTGGTCGCCGCGATCGGGGTTGACGGCGAAGGCAACAAGCATCCGCTGGCTCTGGTGGAAGGGGCGACCGAGAATGCCGCAACGGTTCAGGCCCTGCTGGACAACCTGGTCTCGCGCGGGCTCGCCCCGACGGTGCCAAGACTGTTCATCGCCGACGGCGCGAAAGCGTTGTCGAAGGCGATCCGCCGCACCTTCGGTTCGGCCGCTGCGATCCAGCGCTGCCAGATCCACAAGGCGCGCAACATCATGGAACGCCTGCCGAAACAGCATCATGCGGCCACCCGTCGGGTGCTGCGCCAGGCCTGGGAGCTCGATGACGCCGACAAGGCTGAAAAATTGATCCGCAATCTCGCGCGTCGACTCGACCAGCAATGGCCCGGCGTCGCGGCCAGCATCCTCGAAGGCCTCGACGAAATCCTGACTGTCGTCCGGTTGAAGCTGCCGAAGGAACTTCGTCGATCGCTCGCCTGTACCAACATCGCCGAGAACATGATGGGCACCATTCGCCGCGTCACGCGCAACGTCAAACGCTGGCGGGATGCCGGTATGGCCTTGCGATGGGTCGCGGCCGGCATGATCGAGGCCAACAAGGGCTTTCGACGATTGAAGGCGCATAAGCAATTGTCGGTTCTGCGTGCGGCCCTTCAAGCTCACTACGATCGCATGACGATCAAGCCCGTTGCCCACGTCACGAGGGCCGCGTAACATTCATTCCGGCAGCGTCGGCCCGACGTAGTTCAACACCGATCGGGACATCCCCCGACCAGAATGGCAACGACACAGCCAGCTTTTGTTTCTGTCATTGAATGACGACGGTCTAGGTGACAATGCCCATTGGTCTCCACTCCTGCTGGATCGCCACGCGCATGAACGGGTGGTTGCTCATGACTACGATTCCGCCGGATCACGCAACAGCACCGTTGCGGAACAGCTCGCAGAGACTGCGCGCCGGCTGCAGCCAGCTCGCTTGACCCAGCAGCAGAACGGCTCCGATTGTGCGTATTTGTGGTGGATGCTACGCGGATCCTGGTTGGACATCCGCACAATGAGAGTGGCCCGGGCCCGTGCCGCTGCATCTCGACCACCTCGTCGCCAATCGGCCGGCACCGCAGCACCGATTAATGATTGGGTCGAACGGCTCTGGGATGTCCCGGAAATGAGCTGCTGGATCGGATTACGGCAAAGGCATCCACTTTCTTCGTGCGGAGGACAGCAACGCTAGCCCATCATCGGTGTTGGGTTTCGACGCGGCCGTCAGAAGGCCCAGCCCGCCTTTTTGGGGCCTCGCGAAGGATTTCGTGGAGCGGTTCGTCGTCTTCCACTACCAGAACGAACGGTAAATCCGACACGAGCCGCGCTTCAAAATCGGGGAACCTCCATGTCCCCGCGCCTTAATCAATGGCTGAGGAATTGTTCAAAATGCCAAAGCTGTCCCGCTGAGCCCTACCGAGGGTGGCCACCACACGCTCGCGATCAAGCTCGATAAGTGGTTCAACTACACGACAACGGACTTTCCCTCTTGCTTGAGGCCGGCGGCCGCTGTCCTCCGGAAGATGTCGGCGGTGCGCCGGGCTAAAGCGAATACCTCGATGCCATCAGCGACCCAACCGCGCGACGTGCTCAAAATAGACGTCGAGCGCCAATCAAATGGGCCTCAGGGCTACGCTCACATCCGGAACACAAACAAATGCGCCTATGGGCCCCGAGCAGTTCGATCCCAACGTCGTCGACCGGAGGGCACTCGAGGCCGCCGTCAACGCATTGTCGGAAATATGGAAGCCGCGTCTGCGATTCATGACGAATGTCGGAAAGCTGACGTACTCAGGCCCTGAGAAAGCGCGCAGAACAGCGACTTCAGTTGGCGCGCCGCTTGCTTCATTCACAGCGTCAGCAGGAGATTACCTATGTTGCTAGCTGTGGTGGAGCGATACGTCGAGTATCCAGCGAAAGAGCGTCGTCTGCACTGAAATCTCGAACAGAACGATGCAGGTCTTCGCCGTCTGAAGCGCAGTTCGAAATACGCAGCCCGATCGCGTCCACGAGCCCGCAAGCCGCGTGCGCCTTGGTGTTTCCAGAGGCAATGTCGGGGCACTTGATTGGACGCTCCAGATATCTGTTCATAGAAGTCACTCGTGCGGATATGAGAAGAAGCCCGACGATCTCACGGATAAACGTAGCGAATGCGCGTCCCGTCGATGTGTACGTATCTCCCGTCAACTTGACAGCCAATGGCAGAGCACATCTGGGCCATGCCGCGGGGCCGTATCTCAGAATGGATATTGTGCAGAAGCACCTCAAGAGAGCGGGCCATCATGTCCGTTCGGGACTGACGACCGACGGTTTCGAGAATCATGTCCTTGTTCGAGCGGCCCGTGAGAACGTCGATCCGTCCGACTTAGCCCACGCTTTCCATACGAAAATCGTCGAGGATCTCGCCTCGGTAGGTATCGTTTTCGATCATTTCGATGATCCGGCGTATGGCAGGAATCTGCGGCGCTTTTCGAAAGTCGGCAACGCGCTCATGGGCGCCTTATCTGCAGCGGGCTCGCTACATTTCTCCGCGGTCCACTTACCAATGGACGATGCGGGTTCTGCCGCCACACCACGAGAAGAGCGGTTCTGCATCGGAGGCTGGTTCGGTGCCACCTGTCCGGTTTGCTTGGCCGCAGCAGGTAGCTTCTTCTGCGAACGGTGTGGACATCATTTCGAGCCCGAGGAAGCGTTGAATCCGTTATCGAGGCGCGGGCGGATTGTCGAGTGGCCGGAGAATATTTCCGCGTTCCTTTCAATTCCGGAAAAGGACCTGCTTCTACGAGCTTGGGACGATACTGCCATCGAAGCCGGCTTTCTGGAGATAGGACATCGATATGTCGCGCGCAAAGGACAGCAAATGCGGCTGACCGTGCCGGGACTCCACGGGTTGGCCTGGAAGTCGCGGCATTTCGACACCCAGCAGATATTGTTTAGCTACTCCTCGTTACTCTACGCTCACTCTCTCTATTGCGGGCAAAAGGACACGGAGGACGCGGGCAAGCCAAGTCCTTTTGCGCGCGAGTCCGATGCGTTCCTCATCGGCGGTACCGGTATCGATAACACCATTCCGATGCTTGTCGGAGTTACTGGATGCGCGTTAGGCCAGAACTCGTTTCGCTCGTTCGATCGAATTTTCTTTAATCACTTCCTTCGGCTGAACGGATCGAAGTTCTCGACCAGTCGCGGGCACGTGATCTGGGCAGGTGACATCGCTAGAATTCCGAATATATCCGTCGATGTACTTAGAGTGTACTTGTCCGAAATCTGCCCGGAAGAAGCTGAAACCGATTTGGTGCCAGAACAGCTGGTCCATCGTTACAATGCAGTTCTCGATAGGATATCAGCGGCCATCGACCGCTGCACGGAATCCATAAACGCGATGCCGGCTCTCGCTGGATGTCACGTCGATGGCGCGATGATGGCCACGCTGGATGGGCTCTACGAAAAACAGTGCGCCGCGCTTTCGCTCGATCATCTACGCGTATCACAAGCGTCGAGGCCGGTTATCGATTGGGTCGATCATCTTGATGGCGCGCCGGACCATCAGTGCGCCTACACTTGGCTTATGGGATTCAGCATACTGGCTTGGCCGCTGATGCCCAAGATAGCAGGAGCCTTGTGGCGCTGGCTCGGTCATGGCGCACATCCCGTCGCTGCACGCGCATCGACGCCTTCATTCCAACGATGCGGGACCGCACCGCAGATCGGTGGGCGCAGGCTGGAGGTTGCGGATATTGAACGATGCCTTCCGGGGAAGATTGCAGCATGACACGCGCCGCAAACATTGCTCCTGCGGACAAACTGCCCAGTGCAGTCCCGTTGCAAGTTTCCATCCCATTCATGCTTGGCAGTATCAGCCTGGCCACATCCTATGGCTCAAGCTTCTTCCTCGTGGATGCCCTGAGGTCCATTGGGCAGAGCGCCACGACCGCTGGCGCCGTCATATCGACCGGTACGATCGCGACAATACTGTGTTCGCTCCTCGTCGGCCGGATCGCGGATTCAGTGGGCTTGACGCGAACTATCAGCGCGGCCGCGGTGATGATGACGATCGCGATGGCATGTTTCGCGTCCGCGTCAACTTCGACGCTTTTCGCTTACGCAGGCGGATTTTTTCTCGGCGTTGGGTGGTCTGGCTTTTATATGCTGGCGCCGCTTGAAGTCCTGAGGCACGTGCGGTCTGAGGCTCGGATCAAGTATCTTACCCTGCTTTCAGGGTCTCAAATGCTGGGTATCGGACTTGCTGCTCCTCTCGCGCGCGCCGTCGCGGAGACTGCAGGATCCTATATTGCAGTTTATGCCCTGTTCGCCGCCGCATGTCTTGTCGCCGCGACCGTTTTCGAGCTTGCAGGCAGGAGGGGCGCCCACGCTTCTCAACCGAGGATGCCGAATGTAGGTCTCACCCTGCAAGGCGTGATGGAGATCTTCAGATCGAGCACGCGCTATCCGATCATCATGATCGGCGTGGGGGGGTGCGTTTTCGCCGGTCTTTTCACGTTCCAAACGCTTTACGCCGCGTCGCGGGCGCAATCTGCCGACACGTTCTTTCTTGTCTTCACGCTGACAGCCGTCTTCATGCGATTTGCGGTGGCACCGATTATTGGAAAAGTCCGCATTGAACGCGCGGTCGCGGTGCTCTTCATGTGCACCATTGCGGGACTGTTGATCCTTTTCGTCAATGTAGACAGTACAGCGATCTACATCATCGGAACAATGGTGTTCGCGCTGGGATACGGTCTAAGCTATTCGACGCTGAACAGCATGGCCGTCGATCTTGCCGACCGGGATGGGACCCCCCTGGCCATTGCGTCTCAGGTATTCACGCTCTCCTACTTCGTCGGCTTATTCGGATTTCCGAGCATCGCGGCACAAATCGTGAAGGCCAGCAGCTTCGATCATCTTCTGATGAGCATGATGATGCTTGTCGTCGCCAATGCCGTAATTCTTACGACACAGGTGTTCTCGGCCGGCCGGGCGCACTGACCAGCTTCTTGCGGAGAATCACGGGATGTCCAAGCAAAGCCATAACCATGACGTAGTCGCGATCGGCGCGGGTCCGGCTAATCTGAGCTTGGCAGCGCTCGCAACTCCAATTCCGGAAGTTTCCTTGAACATCCTCGAGAGTTCGGAGACGCTCAGGTGGCATCCCGGCCTGCTCATAGGAGGCTCGGTCATGCAAACCAGCCCGCTGAAAGACCTGGTCACGCCGGCGGATCCAACGAGCGCATACAGCTTCCTCGCCTATTTGCATGATAAAAGGCGTCTTTATCAAGCTATCGTGCGGGGACTGGCGTCTGTCAGCCGCAGTGAATTTGAAGACTATTTGCGCTGGGCGGCGGCGAAGCTGCCGAACATTCGATTTGGCGTGCACGTTACCGCAGTCGAATTGCGCGGCGAGCTCTTCAATATCACAACGGGTTGCCGCAATTACCAAACCAGTACGATTGTGGTTGGTGTTGGCAGGGTACCGTCTGTCCCCGAGTGGGGCCGTAATGCACCGCCAAATGAGGTGTTTCACGGTAGTGCCCTTCTCCTGCAGCGGCGTGAGCTTTCCGGCAAGCGCGTTGTGGTCGTAGGCGGCGGCCAAAGCGGGGCCGAAATATTTCTTCACCTGCTTGGTGGTGCGTGCGGTCCGTTGGGAACTCTGACCTGGGTGACATGCCGCGCAAACATATTCGCCCTCGAAGACAGTCCTTTCGTCAATGAATGGTTCTTTCCGCAACATGGTGATTGGTTCTTTGACAAGAGTGCGGCGGCCCGAAAGGAAAGTCTTGAGCGACAGATATTGGCCAGCGACGGCGTCAATGGCTCGACGCTGCGCGCTATCTACAATGCACTGTACGATCGCGAAGTTCATAAGCGGTCCTATCCAGAGCATGTAGAAATACGCGTGGCCACGACGGCTGAGGACTTGCTCGGCGTCTCTCCTTTTCGCTTGCGCTTGCGCCACCAGGAGACGGGCGCTTGTTCACAGCTTGTCGCAGACATTGTCGTCCTAGCGACAGGCTATCGCACCGAAATCCCTTCGTTTCTAAAGCCGATCGCAGGTCGGCTCACGGTCTTAGATGCCCCAGGTGGCTCCCAAGAGATCATGGTCGACAAGCAGTTCTCGGCGCGCTTTGACGGTCCCGGAAAGTGTCGTTTGTACGTCCAGAACGGCGCACGCTTTCAGCATGGCATCGCCGATACAAATCTGAGCCTGGTTCCTTGGCGTGCTTCGCTGATCCTCAATTCAATCATCGGCCGCGTAGCTTACGACTGCGGCCCTGCAACCGGTGCCGTCAGGTGGGATGGCGTTGATCCCGAGGCCTCCTGCTGACCGGCGAACAGGTCTGCGCCACGTCAGGACCGGCCGATAGTCGTTCGGAGTATACGATGAAGAATGCACAGTTGATGATCCTGGGTGAAATGACGGTCTATAGTCCCGGCGTAGTCTTGCAGCCCGTCCGAGATTCCGAGACCGCTTGTCCCGTCGAACTCATCGAATTCCGACTGGATCCGTTCGCGGTGTCGGCGCCTCATTCCCATCCGTCCTGCGAGATCTGGCGCATCACGAGCGGCCATGGGCGGGTGATAACGGATGACGGAGAGTTGGCTATCAAGGCCGGCGATATGGTATTTTTGCAGCCAGATCGAACCCACTATCTTGAAAATCGTGGTGGCGAAGTTCTGAGCGCTTTGTCCATCGCCTGGGAGCGGGCCCGATGACCGACAGCATTCATGACCTGGCGGTCATTGGAGCCGGGGTCATGGGCCTGAGTGCCGCCTTCATTGCAGCGCGTAGTAATCCTCGGGACAGAATCGTCATCTTCGAACGAGAGACCGTAGGGGCAGGTGCCAGCGGGTTTGCTCCAGGAATCCAGATTAACATCGGCCGTAATGAAAAGGAAAGAAGCCTGTTCAATCGCGGTTCGAAGATTTGGCGAGAGCTCTATCCCGATGGGCGGTGGCCCGATGGTCGCAACTGTGACGTGTTCTGGTTGACGCGTCATCCAGGAGAACTCGCTCAGATGAATTGCGTGGGCGATACCATCCCATCAGCATCCTTCGCGCTCACAGAGAGGCTTTCCTCGCTGCCGCGGTTTTTGGTTCCCGACGAGATGGCCGTGATGCTGGATCGGGGGTCTTACTGCCCGGTCCGTTCCATTCTTCAGGATCTGGCCCAAAGGCTCAAAGCCGGGGGAATTTCGATATGCGAGGGCACATCTATCGAACGGATACGGCAGGGACCAAACCGTATCCTTCTTCAGGCCTCCGATGATACCGAATGCTCGGCAAGGCGAGCCATTCTGGCAATCGGTCCATGGCTTCAAGGATCACCGTTGCGCGCGCATCTCGCGGACGAGCCGCGATTACGAGTAAAAAAGGTCGTTGCGCTTCACTTGGCGGCGCGTCCTACCGCGAACTGTCCAATGATCGGCCTGTTCGATGATTACGCGTTCCTCATTCCCATGATCGAGGAGGGGTATTGGCTGTTCAGCTTCACATCGCAAGAATGGGATGTGAGGCCTGACGCCGGCGGGCTGCAGGTCAGTTCGGACGATCTGGCGCGAGCCACCGCAATCCTGGCAAAATGGTTTTCCCCTGACATGCCTGCGGTGACATCAGCGCGTGTGTTTTGCGATTGCTATTCAGACGATGGTGTCCCGTTCTCTCGTCCGGCTCAAGATGTCGCCGGACTGTATGTCATTGGCGGCGGATCAGGTAACGGGTTTCGCTTCGGACCGGCGTGTGCGGAAGACGCAATAGGATCCCTGTATTCTCACCATCGATAGTTTCCCGGCGTGCCGTGATGAGAAGACAAATGCCAGATACGAATGGTATGGAAGCCGATCCCCAGCATGATCTTGCAGCTGCTGGCCGCGAGACGTCGAGATCGACCATGATCGTCGATCTCAGCGCCATTGAAGCCAATTATCGCAAGTGCCAGGCGCTTGCGCCTCGCAGCGCTTGCGGCGCCGTTGTCAAGGCCGATGCCTACGGTCTTGGCGCGGCACGGATCGCGCCCTTCCTGGCTTCGCTCGGCTGCGCGCACTTTTTCGTAGCCGATGTGGAGGAAGGCATTGCCCTGCGCGATGAGGTGCCATCGTTCGCAAAGATCTATATGCTCCATGGCGCTATGCCAGGCATGGAACTGGCGGCCGAGCAGCACAATTTGCTGCCAATTCTCAACAGCAGGGAGCAATTGGAGGCTTGGCTTCGGCATTGCCGGCTTCGGAATCGCGCGCTGCCAGCAGGAATTCATGTCGACACGGGCCTGTCTCGGTTGGGCTTTTCCATTGATGAGCTGGACACGATCGCCGGGAATAGAAGCGGGTTATCGGAAATGCCTGTCGTGCTGTTCATGAGCCAGCTCGCTTGTGCAGAGTGGCGAAACGAGGTCTGCCTCGAACAACTAAATCGGTTTCGTAGACTTGCCCATTTGTTCCCGAATGCGATTCTTTCTTTATCGAATTCGGCGGGACTGCTTGCCGGATATGAATTTCACTTTGATCTCATAAGAGCGGGCGGGGGAATATTCGGCTTCTCGACGTCCGATGATCCCGATTTCAAACCAAAGCAAGTTGTCCGTCTACGAACGAAAATCATCCAATCCCGTGTAGTCGAGCGCGGAGAAGCCATTGGCTATTTCAGGTCCTACACCGTGAAGACGCGGATGCGGATCGCGGCGGCCGCTATTGGTTATGCCGATGGATTTCCGCGTACGCTCGGCAATCGAGGGCATGTCTTCATATGTGGGAGTCGCGTCCCTATCGTCGGGTTCGTTTCGATGGATATTATTACCATTGATGTAACTGACCTGGACGAGAATTGGACACGGCCAGGTACGGTGGTGGACCTCATTTGCCCCGAGCAAACCGTGGGAGATATGGCGTCATCCGCGAAAATGCTGAGCGATGAATTGACCACAGGCATCGGACGGCGATGCCGCAGACTTTACGTCTCATCCGAACGAAATGATATGAGGCACCGGTGAACTCCTCCACTCGCCGATCCCAGCAAGTCAATCGGGCGATTTATCTAGGCGATGAAGGCATACGTCTCATGCGTCCGACCTATTTCACCGCCGAGGTGCGTCGATTCCACCGCCGCGAGAAACTGTTCTACCTCGATCTTCTGGATGCGACCCGATACGAGTTGATCATAGAAGTAGGTTGTAGCGGCTATCGCCTTATCGGCATCAAAAACGACGACAACGATTATCTTGGCATCGATATAAGTCCACCTCGTGTGCGCCGGTTAAAGAGCAGGAGAGGAGCAGTGATCCGTTGTGAGGCCGGAAAGTTCTTCAAAAGAACACGGCTGGTCGATGAGATAATGCGCCGATATGAGGAAAGGGTGCTTTGCATACTGCCATTTAATTTTCTTGGTACGATGGATGCGCCGATCGACTTTCTGACGCTGGTCTGTAAAACGCCATTTGATCTAGCTTTGTCGCTCTTTTCGACGAGCGAGACGGCAACGTTGGCTCGCCGCGAATACTATGATTTTTGCGGCATTGCTGTTCGGGAGGTGGTGCGCACGGATGACTATGTTCGGTTAGATTGCTCGAACGGGTTCCAGGCGTTCGCCTTCGATCCGCTCTTCCTCGTGAACCATATATCGGCGTATGGCTTCCGCTTGAACGACATACAACATTTTGATGTCTGCAACTTCCTCCATTTCAAAAAGAGTCATCAGAAAATAGCTGGTCAAGATACCGAACACAGATGTTAGATCGTCGGCGTCAGGCGGCAAGCAAGCAGTAAGGAATGCTACCGTCATTTGCCGGCCCGGTGAGGCAACGACGAGCATACGGCCGTGCCAAACCGAGAGCTGAGGCTCGCGACGATCGAGACGGTGTCGCAGCGCGGAGTGTTCCTTCGGCTTCGCTCCACTTCTTACGATGAGGCTGAAATCGTACTGCGCAGCCTTCGGCGTGCCGAAAGCAAAGCCCTTGTGCACTTTCTCGAGACTGTGTCGTCCAAGTCACCAAAGAGTCTGAGCTTCGGCCTATGTTCAGCCGGAGAGAGGACTTCCATGTACGACGTCTACCTGAACGAACGGAACGACCTTCTCGTCGTTCCTCGAGGCAGTTGCATTCCAATCGATCTCAACAGGAACTGGCGGAAGAAACGTGTCGTACGCTCGGTCAGCGAGCAAATCCGCGAAGATGTCCGGATCCATGGCTACCATCGGCGAAAGCTCCCGCTAAGTCGCTCAGTGAAAGCCTTGGCTGACACGTCGGCTTGATCTACATACAACGAGTGATGATCTGCAAATAAGTTGCGAACGGCCGTAAATTCGCGGCGTTTCATTGGCGGGCCGAGAGTGCCGACGCTCCCTTCGCGAGCGGCCGCCTTCCAGTAATCCGGACGAGGTCGTCAGCGCTTGCGACAACGATCGCACCTGCCTACAGATGATAGCGAGCGGCTTTATGGGGCTATTTCCCGCTTTTGCAGAGAGGATGCGACTAATAGCATGCTCGTCCAAACCGATGTTTCGCGAAGATCCTGCTGGATTTTGAAAGCCGGAACCGGTGAGCAAACAAAAGGGCAGGATCGTGATACCCATCAGGTCGGGACGTTGACGCTTCTTCGCTGAAATTCACACGCGTCATTTCCGGAACCCAAATTCATTCCGATGATGCGAGCGCAGCGCGGGGTTATTTTCATTTCGTGATTTCGACGACCAGCGGCTCGGCGCGCTTGGCTTGAACCCCTCGGTGGGGCCGTCTTTACGTGATCTTATTGGTGCGTTGTGACTAATGAAGGCGCTACCAGAGAACTTTGTCGACGCTATTTCTCCAAAGCTCGATCAGCCGGATCGATCGTCCACACCTGAAGGAAATTCGAGTAACGACCGCTCTCGTGACGCATCCGTTACTTAGCCAGCGGTGTCCTCGGCAGCGACTTCCTATCGCCTGAGCCGTACTTATTCCTGGCCACCGCTAGATGCCCCTGCTTTCCCAAGAAGGATCTCGGCACGACGCCACAACTGTCCTGGTTAGATAGCTGCGACAATGCCAAGCACCCTGTTCGGAAGAAACGTTGTCCATCCGAGTGTCGAGGTCCGCGGCTTGGCTGGCGCAACGCTATAGTAAATGTACATCGCTCGTGGCTTCGTCCAGAGCGTTCTCGGCTCTGCTCCCTGACACACACCAGATCCTTGGATCGATCTGGACCGTTGTCTTCGAATTGAGAGGTCGCGAAATCTGCGATCGGAGGACATGTTCTCATGGAACGGCATCAATAGTCAGTGGTTGATCGGTAAAAGGCATTCCGGCACGAGGTGGGACACAATCAGCGGACTTTCCGTAGCATACCTGACGTGTTCATCCGCCGCTATGCTGAGGCCCATTCACTCTGCTCAAGGCCGAGCGGCGCCCGAAGACGTCAGGCTAGCTAACTTAGGCGCTGATATGAATGGCTCGATGGTTTCGCCGTCGGGTTTTTCTGGGCCAGCCGCCGAACCAGCTTCCGGCTGGCAATAGCCCCCGCGGGTACAGGCCTGCCCGAAGTCGAAAAACCCTGGCATTGCTGCCAGGGTTCCATCGGTCGATCCTCTGAGAGGCCGATCAGAAGTCCATGCCGCCCATGCCGCCGCCCGGAGGCATGGCGGGACCGGGCGCGATCTTCTTCGGCAGCTCGGCAACCATCGCTTCCGTGGTGATCAAGAGCGCCGCCACGGAGGAGGCGTTCTGGACCGCGATGCGCACGACCTTGGTCGGGTCGATAATGCCCTTGGAGACAAGGTTGCTGTACTCGCCAGTCTGCGCGTCGAAGCCGTAAGAGTACTGATCCTGCTCTAGGACTTTACCGACCACGACCGAGCCATCTTCACCGGCGTTAATCGCGATCTGCCGAGCCGGCCAAGATAGCGCCTTGCGCACAATCTCGACGCCGGTCTTCTGGTCGTCGTTCTTGGTGCGCAGGCCCTTGAGCTGCTCGGAGGCACGGAGCAGGGCGACGCCGCCGCCCGGGAGAATGCCTTCCTCGACAGCCGCGCGGGTCGCGTGCATCGCGTCATCAACGCGATCCTTGCGCTCCTTCACCTCGACCTCGGTCGCGCCGCCGACGCGGATCACCGCGACGCCGCCCGCGAGCTTGGCGAGACGCTCCTGCAGCTTCTCACGGTCGTAGTCCGAGGTGGTCTCCTCGATCTGCGCCTTGATCTGGGCAACGCGGGCGTCGATGTCGGCCTTCTTGCCGGCGCCGTTGACGATGGTGGTGTTCTCCTTGTCGATCATCACCTTCTTGGCGCGACCGAGCATGTTGAGCGTGACGTTCTCAAGCTTGATGCCGAGGTCTTCCGAGATGGCCTGGCCGCCGGTCAGGATCGCGATGTCCTGCAGCATGGCCTTGCGGCGATCGCCGAAGCCCGGAGCCTTGACGGCCGCGACCTTCAGGCCGCCACGCAGGCGGTTGACGACGAGAGTGGCGAGAGCTTCGCCTTCGACGTCCTCGGCGACGATGACCAGCGGCTTGCCGGTCTGCACCACGGCCTCGAGCAGCGGCAGCAGCTCGTTCAGCGAGGAGAGCTTCTTCTCGTTGATCAGGATGTAGGCGTCGTCCATCTCAACGCGCATCTTGTCGGCGTTGGTGACGAAGTAGGGCGAGATGTAGCCGCGGTCGAACTGCATGCCCTCGACGACGTCGAGCTCGGTCTCGAGCGACTTGGCTTCCTCGACCGTGATCACGCCCTCGTTGCCGACCTTCTTCATGGCGTCGGCGAGGAACTTGCCGATCTCGGCATCGCCGTTGGCCGAAATTGTGCCGACCTGGGCGATCTCCTCGTTCGAGGTGACCTTCTTCGAGTTCTTCTGGAGGTCGGCCACGACGGCTTCGACCGCGAGGTCGATACCACGCTTCAGGTCCATCGGGTTCATGCCGGCGGCAACCGACTTGGCGCCTTCGCGCACGATGGCAGCCGCGAGCACGGTCGCCGTCGTGGTGCCGTCGCCGGCCGCGTCCGCCGCCTTGGCCGCGACCTCGCGCACCATCTGGGCGCCCATATTCTCGAACTTTTCCTCGAGCTCCACTTCCTTGGCGACGGCGACGCCGTCTTTGGTGATGCGGGGAGCGCCGAACGACTTCTCGAGCACCACGTTGCGGCCCTTCGGACCGAGGGTGACCTGCACGGCATTGGCGAGGATGTCGACACCGCGCAACATGCGGTCTCGCGCTTCTACGCCGAACTTGACTTCCTTGGCTGACATAATCGAATTCCTCAGTGTAATTCCTCATCCTGCGGTACGCCCGGCAAAGCGCTCGTCAGGGCTGAGCGGTGGGAGCGCTGGACTAGGCGGCTTTCTTCTTGGAAAACACATCGGTGAGAACGCCCATGATATCGCTCTCCTTCATGATTAACAGCTCCTGACTGTCGACCTTGACTTCGGTGCCTGACCACTTTCCGAACAGCACGCGATCGCCGACCTCCACGTCGATCGGAATCAGCTTACCGGCCTCGTCACGGCCGCCTGGGCCAACCGCTACGATTTCGCCCTGCGAGGGCTTTTCCTTGGCTGTGTCGGGAATGATGATGCCGCCAGCTGTCTTCTCTTCAGCGTCGATGCGCTTGACCACGACGCGGTCGTGAAGCGGACGGAAATTCATGCAAGCCTCCTGAGCATTTGAACGAGTAGAGATGGGCACATTGTGAACAGCCCAATTACTGCAAGAGCCAGGCCAGAGATGAGCGGAGTAATCCGCCTGCAGTTCTGCTGAATCGCGCACTTGGCCGGCGCGTTCATTCGTCCGGAAGCAAACGCCCTCATGTACACAGCTCGCCAAGCTGTTACGAATCTGACATTGCGTTTCGTCAAAGCTCGAGTTTACTGCCAGCGCATTGGCCAAATCGTGCACGCTGGCGCACCAAGGTCTGGCCATTCACGAGAACCCGGAGGACGATCGACGGATGGACGGCAATCGAGCGCGACAGTCTCTTTCCGTAGCTTTTCCACGGATCTTCGTTGTCAGCCCGCCGACCAAATCTGCCTCATACGAATTCGGCTGGGAGCAACTATGCGGCCGGCCTGGTTGGTGTCGACGGCATTTCATTCAATAGCGCTGACTGATCAAGGGAATCGGACCGGCATATGGATTATATACGTTGATATACGTTGTGCCGAAGCGTCTGGCGTGTGATTGCGGATTTGAAGACGAATTCAACCGATCTCCGCGTCAATGGAAAAACAACCTGTGCCGTCGTCTGCAGAAGTACATCAGCACATCATCTCACTTCTTCAGAAGCCGAATCCGGTCATCTTGGATATCGGTTGCAATGACGGAACCGACACGCAGCATTTTCTTACCCTGTGCCCAAACGCTCAGCTTTACTGCTTTGAGCCGGACCCTCGGGCGATCGCGCGCTTCAAAAAGAAGTTGGGTCCTTCCCTCGCGAAGGTGAAGCTGCTTGAAATCGCGATCAGTGATCGAAACGGAACGATCGATTTCCATCCAAGCAATGCGGATGGAGATGCAAAAGAATGGGATCTCTCCGGCTCAATACGCCGGCCGAAAAACCATCTTACCGAGTATGATTGGGTTCGGTTCGATCGGCCGTTCTCGGTTGAAACCCGACGGCTGGACGATTGGTGCAGCGACGCTAAGGTGAATACGGTCGATTTCATCTGGATGGATGTCCAAGGCGCGGAGGCCGACGTCATCGCTGGCGGCATGCAGACCTTGAGCAACACGCGATTCATCTACACGGAATATAGCGATAGAGAACTCTACGAAGGGCAGCTGTCGATGCAAGCCATTCTTGATCTATTACCGTCGTTCGAGGTGGCGGCCCATTATCCCCGGGCTGTGGAAGGTGATATACTGCTCAGGAATACGCGCCTTTAGCGCCTGCCACCTATCCGCCCCTCATTCACCTCTGGAAGGCTTGCTGCGTATTCTCTCCAGCGT
Organism: Bradyrhizobium sp. USDA 4510; assembly: GCF_054059095.1. Lineage (NCBI taxonomy): Bacteria > Pseudomonadati > Pseudomonadota > Alphaproteobacteria > Hyphomicrobiales > Nitrobacteraceae > Bradyrhizobium > Bradyrhizobium sp. USDA 4510. Next base: position 1,241,575 of record NZ_JBSSBT010000001.1, read on the forward strand.
GCCGCTGCACGACGGCCGATTACCAAGCAAAACGATGCGGTGGTCCGGATAGGTGCGCTCTGAACATTTCTTTCACATCTCCGCTCGCCATGCAGTCTTGGCGACGCTCGCATAGGTAGGATCTTTCGACGGTCTTTGTGATGGTCAGATAGTCTTTAGTCAGCGAGCTCGCCACGGTCAGCGACCCCGGGGCCAGCAGCTCGAGCCTTCTCAGATGCATGAACCAGCACTGCCAGCCGACGCTCTAAGCGCTTAATCGTCTGAACTGCTGCTGCGTGCTCCGGCCCTCTAGGGAGCCGATCCACTGTTTTGAATAAATGCCAGAGCAATTGCATCAGTTCTCGTAGATCCTTAAGACTCGCCACTTCGATTGTGCGCTTAGTGCTGTTGTTATGCCGATGAGAAAGCATGCTGAAGCATTCCTGTTCAGCCCAAGTCAATCGCCCAGCGAGGTGAGTATAGCGAGCTCGTCGTCTTCGTCAGCTGCAGCTCGTATTCTGCGTTGCTGGTAGAAAGCATCGTCGATGAGAAACTCTGCGTCATCACTTTGCGAATACAACTACATTAGCACATGAGACCAAAAAAGCATCCGTTCCATGCGGGAAGCGAATCCATCCATTGAACGAAGACTTGCAACGACCGTGCCATCGCTAAACTCAATTCAGAAAAGCACGATATGGGGATGCTAGCTCGCAGTTGATCGGCGTTGTAAACCCGACATGCAGGTCGGAACTATGCCTGTTGCTGTCAGGAATGAGAATTTTCTGGCTTGGTCTGGCGACTCATCTTGATCGCTCGCGCCACCCGTGAGAAAGTCGTCTGAACCAAAAACATAGAGCGGAAAGGGCGTATGCTTGCGCCTGCCTCCCTGGAGGTGTCGCTCTAGGCAGGGTTTGATCGGATCTCCTAGAGTTGACCTCGCTTCTGATCACCCAAGCACGGATAATCTAATTGTAGCCTGGGCGATTCTTGTTCGACTTTCAGCCACCTTCGTCAGTCGATGGAGAGTTGCGGTGGTGGATTAGCGCGGCCGATCAGATGAGCCTGTGCAGCCACTTCAGCAAGATAGTGATCCATCGCGCTTCGCGCGGTGGCTGTACCAGGGTGGCGGAAATTCGCGGAAATCCCGTCCTGCCAGCGACTGACCCATAGGTACGTCTCGCAAGCATCAGAGCTGCGGCTGATCAGAAATCTCGTCCGCCACTCGGGCCAGCAGTCCGACCCAGGCACCGTCCGATTGTCCATGTAGGATACCATGAAGCGGTCGCGCAGTGTGGTGCCGAGCAGCTCCATCGCCTTCGAAAATGGCACTTGAGCTGTTTTCTTGGCGCGCTTGAGCTCGAGCCGGGCGGCGTGCAGGATTTCAGGCAACGTATCAGCCACCCGGAAGCTCACCGGACTCATCCCGACATACCATCCAACCGAACGCATCGAGCGCAGATCGTACCGGGTGTGAAAGGGCGCAACGGCGTGGAATTGTCGTTGGCTCGCTAGTGTCTTTCCTGCCAGTGCCAGACAGGCGAAAATTCCCGTCGCCGTGTTTCCGCCCTGAGCCCTGCAGCCGCGATCGAATTCGGATGCCCCAGCCGCATCGAGCAGCCACATTTGTCCGCTGCGCTGCAAGGAACCCTCCGGCACATCGAATGTTAGCGGAAAGTCGGGCAATTGACCGCCATTCGCCGCGATCAGCTCGCGCCAGTGGCCGATAGCGGGATGCTCATCGGTTAAGCCGGTCACCCGCTCTCGTTCGGCCTCGGCGTGATCCAGATAGCTGTGCGCCGCTGCCAACTGGGGGGCCGTTCCATGGATCGCGGCTGTGTACAATTCGCGGAGCTCATACGGTACCAAGGCCATCGAGTAGGCATCGCTGACAGAGTGGTCGCAGGCGAGCAGGAGGCTCGTGGATGTCGGCCGGCTGATCGTCACAAAGACATACGGCGGCCAGCGCAGGGCGGTGGTCTCCGCGTCAAACAGCTTTTCCAGGAGCTGAGCGAAATCGTCGCCATCGACGCGGTCACCCACTACGGTTTTCTCAAGCGCTACCGCGCCCGGATCAATCGTTGTGCGATGAATTGCCGACCCATCCTTGGTCAAGCGGCTGCGTAATACCTCGTGCCGGTTGACCCAGCCGAGGATCGCTTTGCTTAGCGCGGCGGCGTTGAACTCGCCAGGCAAGTCGAATGCTGCGCCAAGCCAACCCGGTCGGCCATCGTCCGCAGAGCGAAGATGTTCCTCTTGAACATAGGACGGGCGGCGCGGGTCAGGCCGCCAGCTGATAGGGTCGGGGACGTTGACTCGCCACACCATGAGCCGGCCTGGCCGCCGATCAAGATCGCCGAACTCTTTGATGTCCATCAGCGGGTCCCTCGCAGTCACCGACGCAAGCTGTGCGTGTGGCGCAGCGGCGACCGCAAAATCCACACTATCGAGGCCGTGCCAAGCACGCTGCTCGCGAGCAATGTGGTACGCAGGCTCGTTGCAGCAGCGGCCGCGCCGCCAGCCAGCGCACCCAATGAGGCCAGTCCCCACACCACGCTGCGGATACTCGCATTGACCCGGCCCTGTAAGTGCTGCGGCACCAACACATATCGAATGGGAACCTGCTGCACGTTGTAAATCCCTTGGCCGATCCACAGAATGAATTGGGAAAGTGCCACGCATGCAACTGCGGCCCACAAGGGTTGGGTGAGCAGGGTCGTCAAGCTCATTCCTCCGGCGCTCACCGCCAAACCGATCATTAAAATTGGGCCGAGGCCAATTGCCCGGCCCGCCCGCGGTGAGATAGCCGCGCCGATCACTCCACCAAGCGCGCCGATGCCGAGCACCATGCCGACGACCCGGCTGTCGAGCCCGAGATCCTTGGTCAGATGCAGCAGAAAGACCGCAGAATACGCGTTGTGCCAAAAGATGAATGTGCCGCTGGCCAACGTGACTGCCCTCAAAATCGGATTGCCGAACACGCTCGCCAGCCCCTCTGCCACTTGTCCGAGCACCGCGCTCGATGCGGCCTCTGAGCACCGAGCGCGCCGCATCGGCACCAGCGACAGCAACGCGGCGGCAAGCAGAAACGAAACCGAGTCCGACAGTATCGCGGTCGGGGCGGAGAATTCGTTGACGAGCCAACCGGCCAGAAGCGGACCTGCCGCCATCGCGCCCGCTTGGCTGAGCTCCAATGAGCTCTGCGCCCGAACCAGCTGTGAGCGGTCGATGACGGTGGGTATGCACGCCAGATAAGCTACGTCAGCGATCACTGCGGCGATCCCAACCAGCATGCTTGTCATGTACAACTGAACCAGTCCAAGATGTCCAAGGCTGGCGAACAAGGGAATCGTGGCCAGCGTTGCCGCCATCACCAGATTGGCGGTCAAAAGGATCCGCCGATGCGGAAGGCGGTCCACAATGACCCCGGCGAACAGACTCACCACCAGGTACGGCGCCCGACCGCAGGCCAAGAGCAGTCCCGTTTGCGTCGGGCCAGCGTCCAACCAGGTGATTGCGGTTAGCGGCAGCGCTAGCATGGTTACATTGGAGCCCAGCAGCGAGATAGTTTGGCCGACGAGCAACGCAAGATAGCTTCGTCGCAGTCCGCGCAGCGGGACGAACCGGCGCGGGCGGCTCACGCGTCGCCAGACAGGCTGCGAACCGACAAATATCCCAGTCGGCTCAGCTCACTTTCGGCGATCTGCTCGAACTCCTCGATCTGGGCTCGCGTCAGATCTTGGACGTAACGACCGATCCTGCCTTGGTGCAGCGGCTTGCCCGCAGCCTCGGCCGCCGGATGGCCGTGCGGTTGCTCGAACAATACGTGCTCGTATTCAGCGTGACGTAGCACGGCCTCATCCCAAGGCAGGCCGAGGTGATCCAGAATTCGGGCCAGAGTGGGACGGGGACTGCTTACAAGATCCTCGTAACGCACCTCGAGATAACGACCAGGCGGCGCAATTCGATGCGGCTGGGATACCACCTTGAGCCAACCGCGCGCGGCGTCGGCAACCGTTCGATATCCCCAATCAGGAACGGTATTCAGATGAGAGGCGGCAACGTCGCGGCCGTCCCGCACGATATGAACGAAATGTGCGCGCGGCCACAGCCGGGCGAAGTCGTCGGTTCGGGCGATCTTACGCTGTAGTTTCAAGCCCCAGCGCTGGGCCCCACTACGTGCTCGGCGCAACTCGCCGATCTCGTTGATAAGGCGGCATCGGGCGGCGAACGAAACAATATCGTCGCCCGTCTCGGCCATCACCTTGCTGACCAATTCACGGATATCATCGAAGTCGAGGCCGAATCGGCGGCACTGGAACACAAAATGCACCCCGTCATACCAGAACGGGTCGACAGTGTTTTTGGTCATGCCCGCGACCCGGAAATCGCCGGGCGCGAGCAGGTCGATCGCGCGCAAGATGTGCGGACCGAGATTGAGTGGTTCGAGGAAGTCTATCTCCGGCCCGACTACCAAATCCAGATGCGAATCCAGCACGATGCTCAGCAATGTGGTGCCCGAGCGGTTCTCGCCGCCGAGCAGCACCGGGGATGTGGAAAATGGATTGGGCAGCGGCATGGCCGTGTTCTCCGTTGGAAAATGCGTGCTCATCCGCAGCCGGGTGCGGTGAACCAGCGCCGAACCGCCCCCGGAGTGGCCACGAAATGGTCCCTGGCGAACCGTACAGCGGCTGCGACTGGATCCGGGTCGCTGCCGATGTTTTCCATGCGGGACAGCGCCGCCGGCAGAGCCTCTCCAGCAGCTTCGATGGCCGTCTGCACATCGGCGCCGGATAGCGCCGCCGACGGCATGAAGCGGCCGCCGTACTGCATAAGAAAGCCCCGCGACCACATCTCCTGGAAAAAGGCGTGGCCAAGTTCAGCGTTGGCAAATACGACATCGAACATAGTCGGCCAGGCGAATGCCCATGCTGCGACCTGTTGTCTGGCAAAGACCTCGTTAAGCCCCTTGATCAGTTGATCGCCAACCTCGCGCATCCGAGCCAGCAAGGTCCCGTCGCGCAGCGCGTGCAGGGTGCTTAGTGCGGCCGCGAATGGGGTAACCTCGCGCTGGTAAGTGTTGCCCATGTATGTCTTCTCCGCGGCGGCGAGTACGTCCGCGCGCCCCGCGACTGCGGACAGCGCCATTCCATTGGCCAATCCCTTGCTTAGCGTGATCAGATCGGGCGTGATTCCGACCGCCATATGGTAGCCGCCAATGCCGTAGCGGAATCCGGTCATCACCTCGTCAAGTATGAGCAAGGCGCCGTGCCGATGCACCAGCCTTTGTAATTCCTGATGGTATTCGGGCGGGAAGAAGTTGACTTCCGGAGTGATGATCACCGCGGCGACGCGCTGGACACTTGCTAGAGCATTTTCCACATGATGTGGATCATCTGGTGTATCCAGCATGCCTAAAGTAGTTGGCACACATCTGCGGCGCAAACGACTTGACGAGTTTGCCGATGAGTTTGAGCAGGGCTTGGACCGTGCGGGTGGCGCCTTTGCGCAGCGCAGCTTTCAACCGGGAGAAGGCCTGTTCGATCGGATTGAGGTCGGGCGAGTAGGCCGGCAGATAACGCACGCGGGCGCCGACAGCCTCGATCGCCTCGCGGACACCGGCGATCTTGTGAGTGCGCAAGTTGTCCATGAAGACGATGTCGCCCTTGCGCAAGGTCGGCGCCAGGACTTGCTCGACATAAGCCAGGAACGAGGGCCCATCCATTGCACCGTCGATGACATAGGGCGCCGTGAGGCCATCGATGCGCAGCGCGGCGACAAGCGTCAGCGTCTTCCAGTGACCATGGGGCACGCCAGAGACGAGGCGCTCACCGCGAGGAGAGCGCCCATAGTGCCGGACCATCTTCGTCGTGACCGCAGTCTCGTCGATAAAGATGAGGCGCGGTGCACGCAGCTTGGGCTGCTCGGCTTTCAGCGCGGCACGCTCGGCAGCGACGTCAGGTCGATCCTGCTCGGCGGCGTGCAGTGTTTTTTTTGAAGGTGATGCTGTGACGGTCGAAGAAACGCCAGATCGAACCGATGCCGGCCTTTTGCTTTCTCTGAGAGCGCAGACGCGCGCGGATCTCCTCGAGCGTCAGGTCCGGCTCCGCGGCGATCAGCTCGATCAGCCACTGCTTGTGCTGCTCCAACGGCGAGCGGCTGTGCCCGGTGCCGGGCTTGGCCTCAACGTTTCCGGTCTTCCTCCAACGATCCATCCATCGGATCGTAGTCGAAGCGCCGAGATTGAGAATGCGCGCAGCCTCACGTGCGCTTTCGCCGGACTCAACAAGCTCAACCGCACGCACCCTGAGGTCCTTGGAGTATCCCTTCGCCATCGCATGCCCCGCATGTTGTCGCGGGCAACACCGAATCTGATTTGCGTGCCCGTGGGAATCCCCTTTGACTGTTCCGATTCACCTCAACTGGAAACCGCTCTAGCTCGTCGAGCAAGTCTAGATTGTAGCGGAAATCCACGCTGTCTCGATCCCGATTGGGTAGCCCCATTTCGGGCCGGTCCTGCAACTGCCAGTCGTGCCAGCCATGATATCCGCTGGTAAGCACATGGTTCAGACCTGTGAATGAGCGGGCAAGGCGGACGGCGGCGGTGGTCGCACAGGATCCCGTGCGGAAGAACATTGAACGTTCCGCGACGGGGAAGATCTCCGCCAACCGCTCGGCCAATTCGATCCGGTGCCCGGACAGGGGGCCGGGCAATATGCCGCCGGTACGGCGCATCTCGGCGGCTGCGTGCTCCACGACCGGCTCGTATCCGGCTCCGAGCGGCGCAGCACCACTACAGGAGGTGAAATCGACATATTGCCTTCCATTGATGTCCCATGCATGCGCACCCGAGGCGCGCGTCAATACGACCGGAAAACGCCTATTGAGATCCCACTTCTCCGACGCGGTGACGCGCAACGCGCGGCGTAGTGCTGATCCGTGCGCGTCGGTCACTGCCACAGTGGTAGTCGGGCTGGCGTTGGACATGAGCCCTCTCCGTTTGATAATCATTCCCTTAGGCGAGCTGCGTGACTATTCTTCGAGCGATCCGTAACGCGTTCGCCTGAATGGTGAATGTCGGATTGACGCCTCCGGAATAGGGAAAGAAGCCGCCATCCGCGACATAGACATTGTCGATGTCATGCACCCGGCCCCAGCGGTCGACCACGGATTGGGTCGGATCGACACCGGCACGGCAGCCGCCATGCAGATGTCCGCTGCCGAACTGATAATTGGAATCCTGATAATCGACTTGTTTCACACCGGCCTCCGTCAGCAAGTTCGACGCACGTCGGCACAAATAGCCTAATCGGCGTTTGTCCAGCGGATGGGTCCAGTAATCGAGAATGATCTTTGGCAAACCCAGCCGATCCAGGCTGGTGGCAAGTCGGACCGCATTGTTGCGCATGGGTTGGTCGGCCGCCAGGAAGTGCAGCCGTAGTGTTATCTTTCCGTCGCGGTCCGTGCGCTCAACCCGACTCGCTTCGTAGATCATTCCGCCGAGTCCCGAAGGAGCATCCTCGTCCAGGTAGTGATCGGAGATCGCAACGGTGGAGAATGGGCCACCGGCCGGGCGCGCGGGCATTGCACTTATTGCGGTGCTACCGGACACGTAGCCGCTGATTTTAAACGAGATGCCACTGCCGACCATGCCGGAGGCGTTGCCGATGCCGTTGGGCGCCGCCCGCTGAGCCGACCTTAGCAGTAGGGCGGCAGACTGCACTGCGTTGCCGGCGAGTACCACGCAGCGTGCGCGGATCCGAGCGCGTTGTCGCCTGAGAGTATCCAGCCATTCCACGGAATCCGCGCGGCTGACGTTAGCCAGATCGATGCGCACAGCCTTGCTGCCGAGTGCAACTGTCAGCGCGCCGGGCGGCAGCGCGACATCTGTGAATGGCGAGCGTGCGTCGGCCCGCGCGCCGGTAGGACACAGATGCTCGTTGCAAGTTCCGTTGCAATGGCAGGCTGGCCGGCCACGATAGGGTACGGAGTTGATAGCCAATGGGGTGGGAAAAGGTAGTAGGCCTAGGCGTCCGCCGGCATCGGCGATCAGCCGCCCCTTCGCGCTGTAGTCATGCGGGGGCAGAACGGGAGGATCGCTCGGTGGTTCGTATGGGTCTGCCCCGGCTAGGCGGGCCACTCCCATGCGCCCTTCTAGCTCTTCGTAAAACGGGCGTAATTCGGCGTAGTTGATCGGCCAGGTAGGGTCAAGCGCGTCTCCGGCCACGTGCGCTCGCGCGTCAAAATCGATGGTCCGATAGCGGAAGGCTATTCCGGCGTACAAAGTCATTCCGCCGCCGAGCGCGCACACGGTCCAGGGACGTCCAAACGGCGTCAACGTACCTGCCGCAGACTTCACCAGCGCGGTATCCATACCATCTTGGACGCTCGCCAGCGAGGCGTCGGGAGGAAGCGACCGACCTTCCTCGAGGAGGAGCACTCGCAAACCGTGCTGGGCGATCTCGTATGCAACGGTCGAGCCGCTGGCACCACTCCCGATCACGCATACATCAACGATATCGGCCCTCATAATTTCACCTTTGGCAACAAATATCGACGATGCGCAATCAAAGCCCCATTCATCAGTGACCGGCTGCCTGAGACAGCTGGCATAGCCAACGATGAACGCGCGGCATTTGCACGATTACCCAAGACTGTCCGGTTTGGCTTCGTTCAGCTGATCAACTGCTGCGTATCATTGCGAACTACCGCAAGATCGTACAATGTGACGCTACGTACGATTCAAGACCATCCAGGTCGCAACCGCATGAATATGACTAATGGCTCTTCAGAAGCCGCGACACCATCGAATAGAACAATGGGATCAGGCAGTTGTCCAAATCCAGCTAACCTTCCTGATGTGGGTGAGAAAACGTGTTTGCACCATGAGCGGGTGCTCGCGAGCTTTTTGATTATGCGTCGTCAAAAGGCCGTGCGGCTCGCATTTTGCAGTCCGCCAAGACTATTGATCTCCCGAATTCTTCGCAACTCATCAGGCGCCGGCTAGCAGGAACACCAAAGCCGCACATCATGCGGCAAAAAAAGCCCGGCCTCATTTTGAGAGCCGGGCGGAAGTTAGTCTGGGCGAACGAGACTCGTCGCGCCAGCTCCCGTCGACAGAGGGAGGGCTGCCGACGGTTATTTGCGGCAAAGCATTCACCGCAAATTCCAAACACGAAAGGATCGATGTCGAAAAGTCTGGCGTAGTTTCCCTTTTTACCAAGGCGATATTCGCCGAATGCACTGACAGCCCGCGATCATCTGTCATCGTCGCTCATTCAATCGGCATGATTTCGAAGATCCTCCTAAAGTAGCGTCGACCGTGTCATTGTCTCGCCTCTGCCGGAGCAGCCCCGCCAGTTTGCCCGGGACCCTTCGCGTCCTGCTTTAAAATGCTACAACGTGACGCTAGGTGCGAATCAAGTCGCTTGAGCTGCGGCGTGCACCATGAAAATCCAAGCTCCCGATCTCTTACATGCAGCTAAGTCATCCAAGATCCGCAAGGTGCGGTGTCGTATCTGCTTTGGTGAATGGGCTTGTACACGTGAACATTTGAGCGATTTCGCCCGCACGACTTGTCGTACCCTCCGCGGAGATCACTACAGCGACGAAGTTCTGTGATGACGACGCCGCGCAGGCGCGCAATGAGCTTTTGGTGCGGCAAGCAATACCCATTCTATCGCCGGGGTGCGCGACCTATTGACACCTATCTCACCAGTTGCGTGGCTCGCGACCATTCTGCACGGTTCCTTTTGATGACGGCGCAATCCCGTCAGCGCACAGCCCCAGTCGCCCAAAGCGAAAGATGTCAATGTTCAGGAGCGCTTTGCTGACGTTGGCTCGGCTGACATTTTCCAAACCAACTCAATTCCCACTATGGGGTTGGCGCAATCGCGCGCGGCGTAGTCGGTGCGCCATTCCTCTCAATTGGGAGTGCGAGTGAATGGTCCCCGCTCAGCCCAGGAGGGCGCGGACATCTTGCGAGATAAAACTGCGTGCGTGATGCGAACCGCCGCCGCACTGAGGAGCCTTCGAAAACTATGGAATATGACTGCGAAAGGTTCCGACGGAGCGGCAATCGAAGCGGCCCAAGATAGAGCGTGGTTTCTAGGTTGGTGAGCCGCGGATCAGCCGGGCAATTGAAGATCTCCTCGCGCAAGCCCGGACTCGAAGAGGAACAAAGCTTTATTGCGTGCCGTCATGCCAGGCGAGATTTTGTACGATTCGCTCGGATCTGTAGCCGCAATGGCACACTGGGCCGAGGTAGCGAGATCTTTGGATCGCTGCGTACAGTGTTTACTCGCGTAAAAATACGGGCTTTCTAGTACAGTTCGGGGCGTGGGATGTGCTTGAGCCGTCGTTCGTGACTACCTGCTCGGATTGAGGTCCAACATGAGTCATGCGGCTAGGGACCGCCATGAAGCATTGAAAGTGACAGAAGAAGAATGTGAGTTGGCGCGGTGCAGGCAGGAAATAGCCCGTCTCAAAGATCTAGTTGTGCAGCTTTCTCAACTGGTCTTGCGGCACGTCGCGGAAAATACCGAGGACCGAAATCCACAGTGCAGGTGAGCCGCTTGGGCGTATGAGATAAATGACAGGGGATCGCAGTTAGACTTTCCGTTGTCATCGGCAGCGCGGCGTCCCCCGGGGGGGAGGGGGAGCGGCCCCGCCCTTGATTTCCATGGGGCGGGGCCGCAATTGCCAGTCGAACATCTTCGTGGAACGATGGGTGCCTGAGCTAACGCGCGTCGCGCGGTCCGACAGTCGAAACTCTCCGTAAGCCGAAACCGATGACTGCAGTCCGGCGAAGGGACCCCTCATCGTGCCCGCCGCTAAAACGTCTGCGTTGAACCAAGTTATCGGCTCCCATTGAGTCCAGCCCGTGAGCGTTGAACCCGTGGCAGGCTAGTCGAGCGGGAATAGGATCGAAACTGCGCATGTGTGTGCCCGCTTTAGACCGATGGCGGTCTATGGACACCAAGCTGCTCGATGACGCGCTTTGATATCTCTGTTGGATCGCCAACCCCGCTTTTGCCAACCTCGATGACCTTCTTGGCGATGATTTCTGCGATAGGGTCGTCTCGATCAACCAAGCAGAGCGAGCGCAGGGCCCGTGCATAGGCTGAGTTCAGACATTCAATTTCTTCCGGCCGTAGCTTGCTGCCTTGGAGCAGTCGATCGATCGACATTGATCACCATCCTGCCTCCTGAGGGCGCTCTTTGATGTCTCGCACTAAGATGGGTCAGAACGCGGTCGGGTTAGTCTCGCTATAGCCGCCTTTGTCGTCCCACCTATAAACGACATAGTCGAGCTGCTTGATGTCACCCTTGGCGTCGTATTCCAGTGTGCCGATCACAGTGTCCCAAGAGCCCGCTTTGATCGTGTCCATCACCTTCTTTGGGTTGAAGGTGCCGACTTTGGTTGCGGCTTGCATCCAGACCTGCACTGCAGCGTAAGTATAGAGCGTGTAGCCTTCGGGGTCGATATTCTTGGCCTTGAATTTATTGACGATCGCAGCTGCCGTCGACTTCTTGCGTGGATCTGGTCCGAAGGTGAAGAGCGTACCTGCTCCAGCTGCGCCGGTGATAGAGGCAAATTCCTTGTCAGCCAACGCGTCACCCGACATGAGTACGGTCTTCAGGCCCTGATCGCGCATCTGGCGCAGGATAAGGCCCGCTTCCTGGTGATAGCCGCCGACATAGACGAGGTCGATACTGTCATGCTTCAGTCGCGAGACAATCGCATTGAAATCCTTGTCGCCCTTGTTATAGGACTCGTACATCTTCTCAGCGATGCCGGCCTTGTTGAGTGCCTTCTTCGTCTCGTCGGCGAGTCCCTTACCATAAGTGGTCTTGTCATTTAGAATCGCGATGTTCTTGCCGCTGAAGTGCTTCGTGATGTACCGGGCGGCAACCTGCCCCTGCTGGTCGTCGCGGCCGCAGACGCGCGCCACGTTCCACAGCTTGCGCTCGGTGAATAGCGGGTTGGTCGAAGCCGGCGTGATTTGCAGTACACCGCCATCCGCATAGGCTTCCGAGGCCGGGATCGATGACGAGGAGCAAAAGTGCCCAGCAACGAACGGGATCTTAGCGGCAGCGACCTTTTCCGCTACCGATCGCGCCTGTTTGGGATCGCAGGCATCGTCCTCGATGTCGAGGGTGAGCTTCTTGCCGAGTACGCCGCCTGAAGCATTGATCTGCTCTACCGCCATCTCGGCGCCGTTCTTCATTTGCCGCCCGAAGGCAGACTCGCCCCCGGTTATTGGTCCGGCGACGGCGATGGAGATTTCCTCAGCCAACGCTGCGGTGAACATTGCAATCGATGCTCCAAGTGCAAAGCCGATCAGCTTGAGTGATTTCATGGGGTGGTCCTCACAGGGTGAACGCAACGGCGAGTAAGCTCGAGCAGAGCAAGGGGACCCCCGCGGCGCTTGGTGCCAGGAAGCAACCAGAGATAAAGTCATGATCGCGCATCAAACAGTTCGATTGCACCGCCACGAGGGCGCAGGAGCCCATCTTGACTTGATGAGACCAGGTTCGGGAGTTGTCGGCAGACAGTCCATCGCTCAGAAACAGTACATGACGATGTCGTTCCAGCAGGGGAACGGGCCGGCTCGCATGCGAATAGGCAACGATAACGCAAACTTCTCCGTCCCGTCTCATCTTCGCCGCGCGTCCGATCCCATACCGCCCACTATCTCAATGACGGCGTTGTCTTGCTGGACACTAACTGAACCGAGCGTTTATGAAAGGAATAGATCAATCCGGAACGTACAGAGCTTGTCGCGTCTGAAGCGCCGCCTCTTAGACCAAGCGGTCGGTCGAGCCGAAAGCAGAGACGATCGTTCAGGTCGTGCGCGAACATTGTCCCTTGGAGGCATACAAACACTTCATGCTCCGACGGCGTGATCCCCTCGATAGCGCGCGCAAGGCAACCAGCACGGTCTCAAATGAAAGCAAAGACGAGCAGGCTCGAGCAGAGTAGCGCCAAGCTGGTTGCGGTCAGCGCGAGGAGGCTACCGGAGACAAGGTCATGATTGCCCATGAATCACCCTCGAATGCCATCTAAGAAGAGATCGGAGCGGCAGCTCGTCACTTTGAGCTTCGCAAGCAAATTATGCGGCTTTTGGTTGCGCCATTTCTGCGTTGTCCGGGTGACGCTGCATTTTTGCGGCGTCATTCGGCCTTACTTTGTTGAAGTTCGGCACAAGAAAAGCGGAGAAATGCGCCTTGGGCAAAGCTGACGCTCCTAACCCAAGAAAGTGTGTGTCTGCCGGACCAGCTCGATGACGCGGCCAAATGCTTGAGATGTACGGCTGGCCGACTACGAAGCCACCGAAGTTGCAGTAAGCGTGAGTTTTGAAAAAGAGTGTACAAAAGCGCGAACCTTTCGTTGCTCTCGCCGGAAATCTCCCCACGATTGTCGCCTTCTCGGTTCGACGCTCTCGCCGATTGTCGCGAGAGCAGTGTACAGAGCGTCCATGCTGGGTACCGTTTTTTCGTGTGATGCGTGTCGATTACCCTCGTCCGGCCCAACCTACCCGCAAGCTGGCTCACTTGATGGGGCGAAGTGGCCGGCTACGGAGTGCCTTTGGCGGGTTTGCGATCTCCGCTCCCATTTCGCCGGCCGCGCACTCGGTCGTGTCGTCGTTCGAGCGTACCGAGCCGAACGGCCTTTCCAGCATGCGACGGACCCGTACCGGCGCAGGGCCGACGTGGAAGTGAATGGCCCGCTGCTCTAATGTGCGTTCCGACCGCGTCGAGCGGTTCCGCGAACGCAAGTAGTCGAGCCAGGTCGGGCAGTGATAGCGCTCGGTCCACAATTCCGGATCGGCAATATCCCGCGCGATCGACCAGCCGTAGGCGCCGTTGCGCTGGCGAGACAATTGCACGTCTTGCATCACATTATGAAACGCTCTCGCATTCTCCTGTGCAACTCGGTATTCGATCTCGACGACGAGCGGGCCGCTGCGTCCGGTCAAGGCGAGTCGCACCTCAGGATCGGCGAGCGGCTCAGGCTCCTCACCCCGCGCGCCGATACGGGGCATGGGCAGCCAATGGCCGATGAGTGGTGAGGCGAGCATCAGGGCGGCCGACACCAGCAGCGCGGTTTCGACCCCGGCCGCGTCGGTCAGACGGCCCCAACCCCAGCTGCCGACGGCAATCCCGCCTGAGCTCGCCGCCTGATAAGCTGCAAGCGAGCGTCCGGCCACCCAGCGCGGCGCTGACAACTGCACTCCAATGTTGAATACCGCCCACACCATCATCCACACGGCTCCCGCCAGGACGAGTGCCGCTGCGGTCAACACCGGTTCGCGGCTGAGCCCAACCGCAGCCATCGCTGCGCCCATGGACAACGCACAGGCGCGGACCGCCGCCTCGCCGCTCAACCGCCGGCGCAGTTCGGTGATATTCAATGCGCCGACCACCGCACCCAGACCAAAAGCGCCAAGCATGATGCCGTAGGTCTGGGCGTCGCCATGCAAGAGATCGCGTGCTACAAGCGGCATTAGAGCGGTGATTGCACCGCCAACGATGCCGGTCACCAGACTGCGGGCCAGCACGATCTTGATCGACGGTGAGTTGCTGATATAGCGTACGCCAGACACCATCGCCCGGCTCAATCTTTCAGGCGGTAAGCGCGCGGGCGCGCTCATACGTTTCCAGAGCAACAACGCGATAATCAGCGGCAGATAGAGCAACGTGTTGAGCGCGAATGCCGCCACTGCACCCGCAGTTGCCACCACGACCCCGCCGATTGCCGGACCTACGCTCCGCGCAATGTTGTAGCTGATGCCGTTCAGCGCGATGGCCGCAGGCAGCTGTGCTTCCAGCGGAACTTGTTCACTAACCGACGATTGCCAGGCCGGCCCCATCAGCGCCATACCACTGCCGACAACGAGGCATAGCATCAGCAAGAGGTTTGGCGTGGCCAAGCCAAGCCAGGCGACTAACGTCAACCCGGTCGCCCCGGCGAGCGCCAATCCAAGGGAGGCCAGCGCCACGATACGGCGGTCATACATATCCGCGATCGCCCCGGCTGGCATCGATATCAGCATCACTGGCAGTAAGAGTGCAGTCTGCACCAACGCGACCTTGTCAGCCGACGACGTCATCTGCGTCATGGCCCAGGCGGCACCAACGCCTTGAATCAGGATACCGACATTAGACAAGAGGCTCGCAAGCCAGATGCGCCTGAAGGTCGCGTGCCGCAGCGGCGCCGTGATGCCGTCGGTACTATGCGCCTGGGCTTTGAGTGAATCGCTCATATCAACTCATGATGATCTACCATGATTTGATCTTGGTAGGGATCACAAGGATGTTCCTGTCGCGATATCGCCTTCAGATCCTGACGTGGCTGTGAAATGAGATGCTTCGATCGAGTTTGATTGAAAGTGATCGACTGCTTCCGTCGCCTTGCGCCTCATAGCAAAGGCAGCGCCGCACAAAGCCGGAATGGTCTCCAGCACCGGCGTGATATCTGCAATCTCCAATCGCAGTAGAATCGCCTTTCCAATCGTGCCGCAGTGGACGCTAACGATCGGATAATCTAAAGGCTGCCTCAGACCTATTCGCCCCAGCGCACTGCTTGCGCGGCGTTATTGATTGGGTGGGCTGGCTGGCAGCTGCAAACTTTGTACGAATCGGACAAATGCGCGAGATCTCTAAGCGCGAAACGATTTGCGTCGCAGAAGCTGAACGACCGAAACTCGATCTCGCCGAACTTTTCAATGCCTCCACACAGCTGCGCAGTGATTATTATCGCTTGCCAGGTGGTTTCGCGTCAGTGCGGAGCATTGGAGGCCATCGGTAGGAGTATTGGGTTCTAGATCGAGCCTCTGTGCGCGTATTTCGCGCAGTACGTGGGACAGACGTCCAACCGCAGCGCCGCTGTGACCTTGGTTTGGGAGCGGTTACGCACTGCAAAGCAAACGTGTGTATTGTTCCCGTAGCCAGCTCAAGCACATTCGGTTCAAGTCTACTCGAACGCGCGGGCGTTCTGATTCTCCTCTTCAGCCTGTTTTGTGTGAAGAGTGTCAGGATAGGCCGTCGACTTCGCTAAACTTTCGCGTGGTGCGACATCGCCCGACGCCCTGGCGAAGGCGTTTGTTGATCTATTCAAGTGGCCGAGGATAGGCAGTGAAAGCCCGCCGGAGCGGGACCATTTGTCATGCGATGCATAAGGCGCGGTGCGTAAATTATGTGCACGATCGATCATCGCGCACCTGCGTGATGCAGGGCATTCGGGCAGCAACATACGATTCGTGCCGCATCCCGCGATCCGACGTTTGTCGTCTTCTGCAGGAGCTTCTCTTACTTGCCGGCCGTCTCTTTGAGCCGACCAATGATCGTTCTGGGGCCCCGGCCGGCGTGCAGTATCACCGGCCCCAATTTCATCGCAGCGCCGACGAGCACGTATGCCATTCAACCGTCGGTTCGCTGGAAGAATATTGTCGCCGCCCTCACAGGAGGCGCGAACGATGATCGCGTCGGCGCCGCACACCGGCTGCAGCGCGCGACCGTAGGTTTTGCCGATGAGGGGCGCGTTATTGCCGCTTGCCGGCACACCGCTGGTTGCGTGCTCCTCACGCCTCTTCATGTTGTTTGTGGATGCCGATGCACATCCTCTCGCAACGCCGGCTCGGCGGCGCTTGTTGCGGCCTAACGCGCTGTTCTCGGCAGCACGCCTTTCCGCATCCTCAGATGGGACTGAAGATGGCTTCGGCCACGTCCTGCACCGGCTGCCCCGCTGCGCTGGACCAGTGGTCGGATTGTCGTAGTTCACTCCCAAGCCTCATCAAGCTGCACTGCAGCCAGAGTCTTTCCTGCTTCTCGTGCCTGCTACGCCGAAACAGTGTTTCGGCATATGCGCGCATGCGGAATCGGTAAAGCAGTCGGTAGAAATGACAGGCCATGTGCTGCTCCTGGTCCATTTCGCCAACGAGGCGCTTTTGATCGCACCATTATCTTTCACTAAGCGCGGTGTTTGAATGCAATTTGGTCTCAGGTGACGCTTGATAGCGGAATTGCAGCGTCGATTTTGGTGGATTTCATCCCGCGGATAGCGGTTCACGACATAAAGCCGCAGTCAGCAAATTCGATCTCCGCCATGGAGATCCATACTTGAGCTAGAGTTAGAAGCGATGGACAAGCAGGAATGTGACGAAGATCAAGTCGATATCGTGCCGCACCTGGTGTCATTTTTACGATCAAGTCGCCGTCTCAGTTGCCCAGAGAACTCGTGCAAGCCACGATAAAAGCATCCAGCAGGCTTTGAAGACTTTCGACCGCTACCAACAACGTATCCGATTCTTCGCGTTCTGTTGTGCCGAGTGCATAGGATTCGCGTAGGCGCCTGGCGTGGTTCACCCTTTCGCGGCCGTTCGCGGCTCGCTTTTCGGCAAACTCTAGCTGCGCGGGGTCATGACCGAGCTTGTCCAACTCGCCGAGCAACAACTTCGTGACCGCCTGTCGCTCATGGTGGGTGAGATCAGTGCTGTAGAGCACGCTGAGATAGCGATCGATGTTGGCACGCGCGACGTGCCCGTACATGTCGCCGGTCTCCTATGTCCGGAACGGACCTTACGTAAGGGATTTATTGTACCGCCCAGTGGCATGGAGCACTATAATTGTTACTACTTGAGCCCGCCATCGCGGAACGGCTCGACTATTCGCGTCCGATGACCATGACGCGGACGGTTCAGGACTACTCTTGTGGTCCACTTTGAGCACGTCCACGGTGATAGCAATGTGCATTCGTCCGTTTCGTACAAAGCTCGCACCCGTTTTCCGGACGACGCACATCCGGCCAAGTTCGGGTGTGGTTTGGTCCACGATGAATTTGGCTACTCGCATATCGCTTTGTGCGCGGCTGCCGCGACGCGCGCCGAGGAGATCAGTGATTTGGCGCGCCGAAGTTGGGTATCGTCTCGCGAGCCCCGGGGTCCGCAGCGTGCGCTTATGATACGATTCGATCACACTCGCCGAGCGAACGTACGCTCGTCCGCTCTGTACGAAGTTTGCGCACGCATGAGGACGCGCGATCTGCCAACATAGCTACGCGGGGATGGGATGGTTCGCATCGTACCTGGTTCACTCTCTCGGCGGGCGTTTGGAAGGGGGCTTTTAGGTGCGGGCAATTGGGGCGCAGATGTCTCCGCGTGAGGTATCAAGGTGAGTAGCGTCGTCGTCACCGGCATGGGCGAGCGTGTCGAGGATTGCGTCGGCATGCTCGTCCTGCTTGCTCATTCACGTTATGGGACGAGTCAAGGGCGTGCGATTGATGGCGCCGCTGAGCGATCCTGGTGCCTTGATCGCGACGGTTAGAAGCGAGAGGCAGCCGAGCATGAGGCTTGTTCGCCGAACGGGGGTCCTATTACCGATGGACTGGAAGGCGCCCTGCCTCTTCGGCCGGTGCGGTTAGATTGGCTTGCAGATCCGTCGCTCCCCGGTGAGACAATCCGAGATCTGTGCCACGAAGGCTCGATTGATCGCGCCCTGCTGCAGGCGTTAGGATAATTGGTCAATGAATACGCCGCTTAATGGTTATGTCGCAGCACTAGAAGCCTTAAAAGAAGATGATCGGCTGCGCGGCCTCAAACCCCGCACAGGGACCGATTTTGCTTCAAACGATTATCTGGCGCTGGCAAGCGCGCCTCGTATGAAGAAAGCCCTGTGCACCGCGCTCGATGCCGGCACGCCGATCGGAGCTGGCGGGTCACGGCTCCTGCGCGGTAATTGTGAGGAGCACGAAGCTCTTGAAGCGGAGGCGGCGCGGTTCTTCCGAACGCAGACGGCGCTGTTCCTCGGCGGCGGTTACATCGCAAATTTTGCTGTTCTAACGACGTTGCCGCAGCAGGGCGATTTGCTTGTTCTCGATTCGCTCGTACATGCCAGCATTCATGAAGGCGCACGAGCGGGCCGAGCCGAGTTCCGGATAAGCACACATAATGACCTCCAGTCGATCGAAGACAGGATTGGCGACTGGCGAGCCAGGGGCGGCAAGGGGCGCGTCTGGATCGTGGTGGAGAGCCTCTATAGTATGGACGGAGACTTCGCGCCGCTTAAAGATCTGGTCGCAATCGCCGAGCGCTACGAGGCGTTCCTGGTTGTGGACGAGGCTCATGCCACAGGTGTTTACGGCGAGCAGGGACGGGGGCTCACCGCGCCCTATGAGGGGCGCGAAAATCTTTTGGTAATCCACACCTGCGGCAAGGCGCTGGGCGCGGCGGGCGCGCTTGTCACGGCTTCCGGCGTATTGCGCGACTTCATGATCAATCGGTGCCGTCCATTCATTTTCGCCACCGCGCCATCCCCCCTAATGGCCGTCGCGGTACGAGAGGCGATCTTAATCCTGCAGGAGGAGCCTGAGCGGCAACGACGTCTAATCGATCTGGTCAACTTTACACATCGGCAGCTCGTTGTGTGCGGTCGCGCGAGTTCTTCGAACTCACAGATTATTCCTTATGTTGTGGGCGACAACGCTCGCACGATGCGGCTCGCCTCTGCACTCCAGGCGCGTGGCTTTGATATCCGTGGGATACGGCCGCCAACGGTGCCTGTGGGAACGGCACGGTTGCGGATTTCGCTGACACTTAACGTCGGGCAGGATGATGTATCCGACATGATCGATGCGTTGGTCGAAGAGACCTGGGGCGTGCAATGCGGCCGCGCAAGATGATTACGGGATCGGCAAAACGGTCTTCAAAAGTCCGCGCCGACACACGCAGATGCTCCTTTTTGAAGGGAGCACTTCGGAAAGCAAATTGACAAGGCTCAGCTACGCAGCGCTACCAGCGCTCTTTGGGTGGCATTCTCAAGGCGTCCATCGATCCTTGGGTGCCAGGCTCGAGGCGTGTCAGCGAAGGCTCAGAGGACTTTTCTGCGTTCTAGCCGGTAATCGCAATTGTCGCGTGCGAAAAGTTCCGGTTTATTGCGGATGCAAGGTATGGTCTTAAAGCGAATCCAGCGATGCTTCGTTTCCAAGACTGGCACTCGCTTGCAGGAGAGACAGTCCGATGCCGTCGCGAGCAACAGTGTTCCTTACATCAGCCGGATGGGCAGCCGTCGCGGTCGTAATTCTGCTATATGTGATTTTCAGCCCCAGCTGAGCCGGGCACCCTGAACGGGCCGATCTGTTTCGATGCCATGACGGATGATCCGGCGAGGCTATTTTGAGGGTTGTCCCCTCGCCGAGAGTAGCGCTTATATCCCAACATCCGTTGCCGCGCATCTGCGGCTTCAGTCAACTGTTGGCTATGGCGTTAACCGAAGGCATGGAACTGTCGGTCACGACAGGAAATTATGTTGGTGCTGGCTGCGCGTTGCCAACATAAGTAGGTAGAGTACGAGGAGGATAAAGAGCTCGCGCATACAAAAAGATATTCCGAAATTGTATGTCAATTGTGGAGCGGATCACATCCGGTGCATTTATCGATGGACGAGCGAATTTCGCGGACTCAACCGAAGCAGCGTTAGGCATTCAAACGGCTGCGAAGGTGCCAGGGTCAGTTCAGCAGATCGACCTTGCCGGTGTCGAGCCGGTACAGACCACCGATTACCTTTAGTCTGTTCTGCTCAACTGCCGCGTTCAGAACCGGGCCTGCCGATTTAAGTTTATCGACGTTATCGACTACGTTCTGCCGGATGGCATTGGCGAACGCATCACCGGTTTGCTGGTGGGATTCCCGTACCGCAGGCGCAAGCGCAGCGACGAGCGATGGAATATGTCCCGGCGCCGGCTTTTCGTCGTTGAGCGACTTGATCGTGGCGTCTATCGCGCCGCAACGATCGTGCCCGAGTACCAAGATCAATGGCGTGTTCAGCACAGCGACCGCGTATTCCATACTGGCGAGGGTGTCATCGTTGGCAAAATTGCCGGCGAGGCGGCAGACAAACAGGTCACCAAGCCCGCTGTCGAAGGCAAGTTCAGGCGCTATGCGAGAATCGGCGCAGCTCAGAACCGCCGCATATGGATTTTGTCCATCGACTAAAGCCTGACGCTCGCGCTTGAAATCGCCGCCTAGTGATGTGCCCTGGACAAACCGGTCATTACCTTCGACTAGCCGCCTCAGCGCAGCATCCGGCGTGAGCATATTATCCGGCTTGGGTGGCCTTTTTGCTTCCTTCGCGTCAACTATGTTGTCGCCAAGCCGCATGCCAACCGCCGAAAACGCCAACAGCGACAGCAAAAGTGACCGGCGCGAAGGCTTTATCGTGAGCGCGCAAGATATATTCGGGGAATGGTCGGCATGCATGTGTGTCGCCTTATCGCGCGGCTTTACGCCATCCCGTGGCTTCAGCCTCCGCTTCGCTGCAGAGCCAGCGTTCACCCTGCTTCTTCGTCATGTCGATTTGTCCGTAACCGAATTGCCCGGGCAAGTGATAGATGCGCTCGCCGTTGCCGCCCACAGTGCCTTTTATCAGACACTCGGGTGAGGGCGGGTCCGATGCCAAAGCGGGTCCGAGCAGGAGCTCCTGGGCATCGGTCGGTACCGAGCTCGCGCCAATGATGATCGTTCCATTGTTGCGGTGACGCCAGTCCCAAGGCGTGATGAACGCCCCCGACCATAGGCCGGCATAGGCATGGCTCGCCACAACCTCATAGACGGCGTAGATATGGATATTTCGACCCCATGATAGTGCCCAACCCGAGCGTACCATCCACGCGTTCACGTCCTCGCCTGCGATGAAGCAGCTCCCGAGTGACCTGCCGTACTCATCTCGCCCGGTGGTATGACAATCCCACGTTCGTCCGTTCGAATGCTTGATAAGCTCATCGCGAGCAGCGATGCCGCAAGCCCATTTCTGACCGTGGGCGTCGAGGCAAATCTGATCCGTCTCTGGCGCGTCGATGCCCGAGAGCCGAATTTTAGTTTGCTCGATCTCAATCGTATTGCCGTCGACGATGCGCGGAGGGCCGCTGAGTTTCGCTGCGCAAGCCGGAGATGTGATGACAGCGAGCAATGCAGCCATCATTGCGCGGTGTTTCATCCCGACGGCCTTTCTCTCTTGGTCCATCCGTTCAACACCACGTGCAATCCGGCGTCGCTACATTCGCCTGCTTGATCGCACCATGTCTGCTATTTGGCCTGTGTTGCATCGTTCGGCGTTGGTTGGTGAAATCTTGGTTGTGATTTCCAACCTACGCCCTGACGTGACGTGAGGTTCAAGCGATTTCTTCCAGGATAAGTGTTGCGGTATGCCGGCCTCGACCGTCTCTCTCAGTAGGCGCGCACCGCAAAGGGCTTGACCCCAGCAGGAAAGTCATCGGCGGAGCGTTGAACTCGCCCGGCGTCGGTGTAGTCGAAAAGCCAACCGAGTTGCTCCCGGAAAGCGAATGCCATCAAAGCAAATGAACCTGGCTTACAGCGCGTTCGCGGTCACTCTCTTTGCGGCCCACGATCTATCGACTTGGATCCGCGCTGGCATCTGTTCACGCAACATGCGCTTCAAGATGAAGATCGCGCTTGGCGATGGTGCTCATCTCCACACCGCGGATGGTCGCCATATCATCGATGCAATCTTACAGAAGTTGCCAATAGCTTATCGCTTGCGGACCAGCTCGAGATCGGTTCGCGGAAAGTTGTCACCCTTGTGCAGCAGTGGCGCGCGATAGGTCTTGGCGCAGGCATAGGCGTAACAATCGCCAAGATGTCGCCCCTTTCCGAACCGACCGAACGCCATAGCGGCGGTCAATATCATGCCGTCGGCAATCGCGCACACGCGGATGGATGCGGCGTCGAGAAATTCCCGCACTGCGGCCTCCGCTTCCGGCGCACCCCATGCGTTGACGCGCGTGAGAGCACAGACCGTTTCATATACTGCGATGGCTGAGGCGAACGGCGCCTTGGCGTCGGCAATTGCCATGACGAGCTCAGCCGCGTCCGGTTCGCGCAGCAAGATCGCGACCAGGGCTGAGGCATCGATCATCATCAGACATCACCGGACAGATCGTCGAAAAACGCCTTGTCGGCGGTCAGACCGGTTTTGGGAGCGCTGGCGATGCGATCGAGCAGCGGTTGCAGCCGGTCCCAGAGCGGCGTCTTTAGGCGCTCACGCTGAATTTCATGTTCGCAAGCCTCGCGAACGCAATCGAGGATCGGCTTGCCTTTGAGTGCGGCGAGTTCGCGAATGATTCGGTCGGTCTCGCGGTCCTCGATGTTGTAGGCCATGGGTACTTCTGTTCGGGTATATAGGTATCCATGCTTAGGTACCTGAGCAGGGGCGTATTTCCAGACTCGGGTCAAGTATTTGATATTACGACGTTATAAAGTGATGGCGGCAGGGACGAGCCGCCAAGTAGCAGGTCCTCGAACTCAGCGGGGTCTTCGAAAGTCCCGGCATTGGAACGAGGCGGATACGTGGACTGCGGTGAAGCCCTCGACAGTACGTTCTCAGGACGTTATATTCGAACATAAACAGAACGATCGCCCACCGCCAGTTGTACCTCCCGGTCCTCGCATCAAAAGTTCAATAGGATTTTCAATATATTAGCTTGTTCCGATCTGGCTCGGGCATGTTCGATTGATGGAGCTTCTGATTGGCATTGTTTCGCCATTTGCACGACGACGCGTTCCTGGCCTTTTCGCGGGACCACAAACATCTCTACGCGGCATGTCTGCTGGATCTTCATGAGCGCTTCTTCTCGGGCGCGCCCGCTTTCCCTGCGCCGCAGCAGGTCATTCACGCGATCTACGACGTCATGCGGGCAAACCCCGCCTTGTGGGACGACGGCGACGATTTCGGCGCGCTGCCTGAAATGATCTCAGCGCGGCGCCGCCGCATCCGCAAGGTCGACGTCGCACTCACATCCGAGAAGGGAGACAAGGCGCTCGGCCTGGCGCGCCAACTTTACACGCGGCTCGTCGCATGGGGATGGCTCGAGGAGGAGGAGTACGGACTTCGGGTGACCGTGGACATGGCCATGGGACCCCTGCTCGTGATCCAGCGTCTGGCGAGCCTCAATAAGGACCTCTCCCAGCGGTTCGGCGGCTTGATCGTGCAAATCCGCCTTAATCTGGAAGCCGTTGAAAAGCTCACACCCGAGATTACCGACCGCAAGCAACGCGAGGCCGCACTCGCCGTCCGCGAGGCGCGCAATCAGGCCGATCAATTCACCAAGAGTCTGCGGGCCATTTTGGCTGACCTCAAGCGTATCCGACGGACGGTCATGGAATCGAAGACCGTGGGCACCCGCCTGGAAGCCTTTTTCGAGGAGTTCGTCGACCAGCTGCTGCTGAAGGATTTCGAGTCCATCCTCACCGTCAACCATCCGTACCGCTTTCGCGACGCGATCGTGGATCTTGCTCGCAGAATTTCCTACACGTCCGAGACGATGCAGGTGCTGGCCGAGGAATACGCCGCAGCAAGCATGGCGTCCGATCTCGAAGAGGGCCGGATGGCTGCGGCTGACGATTTGTTGGCCATCGAAAGCATCTTCGAGCAGATCGGCGAGATGTTCGATCGGATCGAGACCTTCCGCAGACAACTCGAGGCACGTGTTCGAAATACTATCAAGTACGCCGAGCGTGGAGCACAGGGACTCGTCGGGCGCGCCGGCGACCTGGTGCGGCGGCTCGACGCTCTGCTCCGCAAGGGCAGGCACGACGAGGCAACCGTCGAATGGAACATTGAGCCACTGCGGTCGCCCTGGTCTGAACACCATCAGGCGCCGGCTAGACAGCCGCGCCGCCCTGTCGAGGCAAGAGAACTCGCCGGGCCGCCGTCGGATCCGCTCTACGAACTGCGGAAGCAGCTTCGCCTGGAGTACATCGCTCGCATCGCGCCGCGCCCCGAGGACGTCAAAAGATTCCTCGAGGGGCAGGTTCCTCCGTTCGCGACCAAGGAGGCGCGCTTCATGCAGATCGGCACCGTTGACGATTTCCTCGCCTTCGACTGCGCCCGACGTTATGCGCTAACCGGCGACGTGCCGGCGCAGATCGCGGCTGGCTTCGATCTGGAGCCAAGCCCCGACACGCCTCCGCACGATAGCGAGTGGCTCAGGTGCGCGAACTTCGTGGTCAGACGATCGGGTACGACGGCGAAAGGCAGAGCAGTCCATGCTTAGCGAATTTGACAACATCGAGCGCTCCGCCGGCGCGGAGAAGGCGGCCGATCTTCGGAAGGCGTTGCATTTCTTGCTGCGACGACAATTCGTGTTCGCCGGGGACCCTCGCACCGGGACGGTCTACAACACGATGATGGATGGCCGCTTCCGCGACGTGGTCGACGGCTTCTTCGACAGTTGCGGTTATCGCGTCCATCGCGATCCGGAGGCGCAGTGGGCAGGGATCGTCGCGATGGACGAGGACGTGCCGCTGCCCCGGATGAAGCTCGACGAAACCATCGTTATGCTCGTGCTGGCCGCGTACTGGCAGCAGGAAGTGAACGTCGGGGCCGTCGAGGACCGAGCCGTGGTCGTCGCGACGCTGAACGACCTCTTCGATCGGTACCGGGAGATGGCGCAGCATAGTGGGGGCGGCGCCATCTCCGCAGCCCGCTTCCGCGACATTCTGCGTGAGGCCGCCCAGCGTAGTCTTGTCGAGATCGGTGACTTCGACGACGAACAGCAGGACTGGGAGGTCAGGATCCGGCCGATGATCAAGCTGATCAGCGGCGGTGACGCGCTCCAAAGGCTCGAGCGCTACGTCAAAAGCGAGGAAGCCCGCTTTCCGCAGGTCGCGGGAGATGACGCATGATGCAACTGCGCCACCTGACTATGGTGAACTGGCACCTATTCGATGTTGCCGACATCGAAGTGACCGCTCACGTGGGCGTGCTAGGTGAGAACCGCTCCGGCAAATCGACGATCCTCGATATGGCGCAGGTCGTCCTCACCGGTGGCAACCGACGCTTCCTGCGCCTGAACGCGGTTGCCGGCGACGGCGGAAGATCGCGCGGCAGCTCGAAGCGCAGCGTCGTCGACTACTGCCTCGGCACGCTCGGCGAGGATCAGCGCCGGCGCGACGAGGCGCGCACCTACATCGCGCTCGGTTTTGAAGACACGGACGGAGCGCGGCCTTCCGTCACCATCGGCATGGCGCTCGAAGCCCGGAAGTCCGACAGTAGAGAGACCGTGCTCGCGCTGTTCATCGCGGTCGGCGCGGTGCTCACGTCCAATGACTTCATCGAACAGCGTGGAAAGGCACTATTTCCAGCGCAATGGGAGGACGCGCGCGCCCGAATCATCTGCGCCGTCGGCGAAGGTAATTTCGTCAATCACCGCGATCGGGCGAGCGATTATGTCCGCGAGTATATGCGCCATCTCCTGCCGCACTCGCCGTATGGCGAACAGAACGCCAACGCGCTGCAGAAATCGATCGTCAACGCCATGACGCTCGACCACAACCAGACAGCCACGCAGTTCGTGCGGAACTACATCCTTGAGGACAGCCCGATCGGTATCAAGGAACTGCGCGAGTCGATTCAGACCTACCGCAACATTAGCGACACGATCCGGAAGATGCGCCTCAAGCTGGAGGCACTGAAGGAACTGAAGGCTATTCTGACGGCGCTGGAAGAGGCACTGGAGACCAAGTTCCGCGAGCAGTGGATTGGCAAGCGCGCGGAGTGGCTTGCCGCCCGCGCTATCAACCGTGACTTCAGGGTGAGGCTCCGGCTCGCGAGCGCGCAGCGCGAAGCCGCGGGCGGCGAACTGAAATTCTTGAATGAAGACATCAGAGCGATCGACGATGAGCTGCAACGGCTTACCGAGGCCATCGCCGAACACGACGCCAAGACTGGCAGGAAGTCGCTGCAGCAGACCGCCGCGGTGGCGGAGCAGTCCGCGCAACGCGCTGCAGCTGATTTCAAGGCGCGCATCGACACCATCCGGCGCCTGCAACCGTTGTGTGCCATGGGCGGGCGCGGCTTCGACGATTTCATTCCGGCCGTGGACCGGCTGCTTGCCGCTGTAGGTGCCGCCTCGGTTGGGGCCGTTTCCGACGAACTGGTTGCGGCCGAAAACGCCCTGACAATCTTGGGAGGGCAACGACTCGCGAAGATCGACGAAGCGCGTCAGGAGGTCATCGCAAAAGCCTCGCAGTTACGTAGCCAGCGGGATGACTTGCTGGAGCGGGTCCGGCAGCACGCCTCGGGAGGGGCGCGCGCGCACCTCGAGCCGGACACCGAGCGCTTATGTCTCCGGCTTCGTCAAAAAGGCATGGCGCCACGCGTCTTGTGCGAACTGATCGAGGTCGCCGAGCCGGGTTGGACGGGTGCCGCTGAAGCGCTTCTTGGCCGCGATCGGGATGCGGTGTTCGTCGACAGGCCGCATATCGGCGATGCGACCGCGATCTTCAAGGAAGGGCGGCGCGAGTTCCGGCGCACGTCCCTGGTGAGCCTTAACAAGCTGGAGCAATTCAGGGCCAAGCCGGAGCCAGGAACGTTTCCTTCGATCTTCCGCACGGAGGATCCGGACGCGCTGTCGTTTATCATGCGCCGGTATGGTTCCGTGCGCCTTGCGGACACCCTGGACCAGTTCAACAGGCCGGGCCGCGCCATCATGAAGGACGGCCTCTACGACGATGGCCTGGTCCGCACCCATCGATCAATCGAGCCTTCGGAGCACAAGATCGGCAAGGCTGCCCAGGCGAACGCGTTGCGCGCGCTGCACGAGCAGGCGGACGAGCTGGAAGTATCGCTACGCCAGGCCGCGAAGGAAGCCGAGATCGCTGACGGCGCGTTCATGGCGCTGAAAGCCCTGTGCGACGCGCCCGCGGGCGATCTGAAGACCTGCGCTGCGGCCTTCGCCGCAGTGCAGGCTAAGATGGCAGATGCTCAAGCGAAGCTCGCGGCTCTGGACGACGCCGGCGACGGCGGTCTTCGCCAGAAAAAACGTGCCCAGCAGCAACTGAAGGACCGAAGGATCGCCGAGCGCGAGACTCAGCAGACTGCCTTCAACAAACACGACGGCGACGTCCGGGCGGCGAAGAGTAGGCTCGGTGACGGCGAAAACGTACCCGGCTCCGAGCTCAATCTGAAGATCGCTTGGTCGCTTTTCGTCAAGAATCTGCCCCTCTACTCTGCGTCAAAAGGCCGGCCGATATATCGGGCGCGCCTTGATGCCCGCGCTCACAAGAACGAGGCCGACCGGCATCGCAGCATGGCTGAGAAGGCCGTCAAGGACGCCGACGCGGCGAACGACGAGCGCGGTCGGATCGAACGGCAGGTGCGCGAGTTCTTGGACGGCTATTTCGACGATTTCGGCGTCAGCTCCCAGATCGGCATCGAGAGCGAGCCTCTTCAGGAGGTCAAGCCATGGATGGCGCAGTTAATCGAGGAGATAGAGTCCAACGAATTGCGGCAGTACGAACGTCAGGCGCGTGACGCGGCCGAGAAAGCGTCCATGTTACTGCGAGGTGAGTTCATTAATGCGCTCTCGGCTCGGATCGGAAAGATGGAGCGGGAGCTCCAGTCGCTGAACCGCAGCCTCTACGCGCACCCCTTCCACAATGAACGATACTCCTTTCACCGTACCCAGGTGGTGGAATTTCAGCCGATCCTGAAGATCATCGAGATCGGCAAGACCTCTCCCGAGGCGCTCGACATGCTCTTCCGCGGAGACGTATCGGATGACTTCCCCCACAAGGACACGATCCTGGCACTCGAAGCGCTGCTCGAAGATCCCGACAAGGATTTCACCCAGTTCGAGGATTACAGAAATTTCTACACCTTCGAGATCCACATGGAAGACGTCGGTACCGGCCGCTCGACCCGTTGGGAGCAGCGCCGTGGCACCGGATCAGGTGCTGAACAACAGGTTCCAATTTACGTCGCCATCGGCGCCTCGCTTGCGGCCGTCTACGGCAGTGCCGAGCGTCGCGCCGGCAAGCCGGCCGGCTTCGCGCTTGCGATGTTCGACGAGGTCTTCTCGAAAATGGACGGCAAGAACCAGCGCCAGATGATGAGCTTCTATAAGAATCTGGGCCTGCAGTTTGTGATTGCCGCGCCTTTCGAGAAGCGGGTCGCGGTGCTAGAGCATATGGACACCATCGTGGAGGTCGATCGCATCGGCGAGCAGTCGAGGGCAACGGTCGTCTCGTTGAAGGAAAAGGCCAAGCGCGAACTGCGTGCGATCGATCCGGACCTGATGACCGCCGACGACCTTGCCGCACGTCTGGCCGCCGAGTAGCCATGGTGCGTCGTTTCAGTGAGGCGAACGGACTACTGAACGATCTGCTGGATCGCTACGAAGGTGGGACCGCCAACCCCATCGCACATCCCGACTATGACGCATTTCCCAACGTGGTGGCTGCGGACGTCTTCCTGAGGCAGATCGCGCGGGCCGAGGCGGTCGGCGCCGTTAGTCTCGCAAGGGGACGCGGAACCAGGCGGGATCAGATTGTGCACGTCAGACTTCAAGCCGCGGACGCGCTCTACCACTATCTCGGACGCGTTCCGGCCGCTCAGATCGCCCAAGAGGCTGGTAGGCGCCTCTGTGCGGACATCGCGCTGGATTGGCGCTTGGTGGAAGCGGCTGCCGCGATAGCGGAAACTTGGGGGCGAGCCAAGAGCTGGCACGGGTTCGCCTCATCCGATGTGGACAAGCTCCGCGACGCCTTCGCCCTCGCCCAAGCAATTCTGGAGAATAGGCATTTGGATGTCGATTATCGGACCTTCTCGCGAAGAACGGTCGGCGATAGCAAAGCCCTCGAACGCGTCGAAGGCGCGGTCGTCCGACTTCTTGGCGGCATCCTCGAGCTCCCGCCCGGAGCGCGGCCCCGCGAGGCGCTGCGGACGATCGGACTGGAGCGCTTCGCGCCGCCGCTTCTCATCGCCGGAAGGATCGATCTCGATGGCGCCGATTTGTCCCAGATTTCTCCACGCTATCTAGGCATCCCGCCCAAGGAGGCGGATCGCATCCGATTCCGGCGGCCACCAGCCTACCTTCTTACCATCGAAAATTTCGCGAGCTTCAACAGACATGTCGCCGAGGCCGATCCAGATCGAGAGGGAGCGACGATGTACGTGGGTGGATACCCCTCTCTCGCCACCCAGCAGGCGCTGCGCACGATTACGCAAATGGTGTCTGGAAACACGCCGATCTTCCACTGGTCAGACATTGATCCGGATGGGACGTGGATATTCCACACGATCGAGCGCGCAGTCGGACGTCCGATTAGACCCCACCTCATGAGTGTCGAAATCGCCGAAAGATCGGGGCAGGTGCCACTGAGGAAGGCCGCTCCGGCGCGGTGTCCACCAGACTCCGGTATTGCGGTGCTCGCGGCCTATTTAGCAGGGGACGGAGCAAAGACGCTTGAGCAAGAGGAGCTCAATCCCGTCTTACCGGATCCTACCGCTCCTCCGTGAGCGTCGGTAAAAACCAAGAGCGGTCGGTATCATGGAATCGAGCACTGTCAATTCCTCCTGCAAGGTGTTCGAAAGTGGGATACTCTCTGTGGTCGGTGACGACCTTGGCGATCTTCGAGCGCATAACCACACGGCCACGCTCACCGACTGCGTGGCGGCCGTCGAACAAGAAATAAGATGGCCCCGTCGCCTTGGTGCCGCGAAATATTTCGCCGGCGCTCGTCCGTGATTTGTTCGCTATCATTTCTCAACAGCTTGCGACGTCTAGCAGGCTGTTGAAAAAAGGCGGTCGCCGCCGACCGAGGATCATGATTCATTGGCTCCGACGAGATTCGGAGATGGTGCGTGCGCGGCGGCGACAATCGAACGGGCGAGCTGTTCAGCTACGTCGACCTGGAAGCAAGGGTGCGGCGTGATCATCCGCTGCGAGGGATCCGGACGATCGTGAACGAGGCGCTGGCGGCGCTGGAGCACGAGTTCGCCGCCCTTTATTCGCCGATTGGACGGCCGTCGATCCCGCCGGAGAAGCTGCTGCGGGCGATGCTGTTGCAGGCGTTTTATTCGATCCGCTCGGAGCGACTTCTGATGGAGCGGTTGGAATATGATTTGCTGTTCCGCTGGTTCGTCGGAATCGGAGTCGACGATGCAGCTTGGGACCATTCGGTATTCTCGAAGAACCGCGACCGGCTGCTGGAAGGCGACATCGCGGCGAAGTTCCTGGCGGCGGTGCTGGCGCAGCCCAGGGTGAAGAAGCTTCTGTCGAGCGATCACTTCTCGGTCGACGGCACGCTGATCGAGGCCTGGGCCTCGATGAAGAGCGTCAAACCGAAGGATAGCTCCGGCGAGCCGCCGGCCCAAGGCGGCGGGCGCAATGCTGAAGCGAACTTCCATGGCCAGAAGCGCTCCAACGACACCCATGCTTCGACCACCGATCCGGAGGCCAGGCTCTACCGCAAGGGGAAAGGCAAGGAGACGAAGCTGTGCTTCATCGGGCACGGGCTGATGGAGAACCGCCACGGCTTGCTGGTCGACGCCTGCCTGACGCAGGCCGGTGGGCATGCCGAACGGGTGGCCGCGCTGCACATGATCGAGCCTCGTGCCGATCGACCGACAGCGATCACGCTTGGTGCCGACAAAGCCTACGATGCAGAAGACTTCGTCAACGAGCTGCGCTCGATGAACGTGACGCCGCATGTTGCGCAGAATACCGGCGGCCGTAGCTCTGCGATCGACGGGCGTACGACCCGGCACGGCGGTTATGCTGTCAGCCAGCGCATCCGCAAGCGGATTGAGGAGGCATTCGGCTGGATCAAGACGGTCGCCGGGCAAGAGAAGACCAGATTCCGTGGCCGTGATCGGGTCGGATGGGCCTTTACCTTCGCTGCGGCCGCCTACAATCTGGTGCGTCTGCCCAAGTTGATCGCGGAGACCGGTTGATGGCCAAGGTGCCCGGCTTTGCCAAGGCCTTTGCCGGCCGCTGGCGCATCGTCGAAATGGACAACTGGGACAGCGACTTCCTCGATCTTGTCGGAGAGGCGCATCTCACCTTCCGTGGCAAGTCCGATGGCGAAATAGCGTTTGGGGCTCTCAAGGGCTTCCTGGATGCTCGCTACGGCACCCGCGACGGATCGGCCTGCGCCGAGTTCTCATGGGAGGGGCACGACGAGAATGATCCGTCCTGTGGTCGCGGATGGGCCATGATCGGCACTGCGGGCAGGCTCGTTGGCCACTTCTACATCCACAATGGCGACGATTCAGCGTTCGTTTGCGAACGCGGCTGAGTTCTTCAACGGCCTGCTAGTCTGACTGAGTCACAAAACCGCCGGCCAGAATCAATGATGGTTGCAGCATGGACCATTAGCCAATGAGGCCGACATGAGCGGGCGTGGCACGAAGACGAGCGAGAAGCGATTTGAGGCGTATTTGGAAGGGCTTGCCAGTGTCATCGGTCATGCTGATCGGAAGGCGCCGCTGCGCGACTATTGCGTCGGCCTGATGGCCTGTGGCGGTCGCAAGAGCGTGGAGCCGATGGCGGCGGTGACGGCTCCGGAGCGGACGGCGGCCCAGCATCAATCGCTGCTGCATTTCGTCGGCAGCGGCGCCTGGTCGGATGAGAAGGTGCTGGGCAAGGTACGCGAGATGGTCCTGCCGGCGATTGAACGCCAGGGCCCCATCGAAGCCTGGATCATCGATGACACCGGATTTCCCAAGCAGGGGCGACATTCGGTTGGAGTTGCACGGCAATATTGCGGGCAGCTCGGCAAGCAGGATAATTGCCAGGTGGCGGTGTCGCTGTCGATTGCCAACCACCACGCCAGCCTGCCTGTCGCTTACCGCCTTTATCTTCCGAAGGAATGGACTGAGGACCGCGATCGGCGGCGCAAGGTGGGCATTCCTGCCGAAGTCGGCTTCCAGACCAAGCCGGAGATCGCGCTGGAGCAGTTGCGGCGGGCCTGTGCGAGCGGCCTTCCGCGCGGTGTCGTGCTGATGGACGCTGGCTATGGCAACAACAGCGACCTGCGCACCGAGATCACGGCGCTGGGATTGACCTATGTGGCGGGTCTTCTGTCGAGCACGACGGTATGGGCTCCCGGCACCGATCCCTTGCCGCCGAAGCCATGGTCGGGCCGCGGCCGTCCACCGAAACTGATGCGCCGCAACCGTCAGCATCAGCCAGCCGCCGTCAAGGCGCTCGCGATCGGCCTGCCGGCCAAAGCTTGGCGCACCATCACGTGGCGGCAAGGAACGAACGAAAAGCTGACCTCGCGCTTTGCCCGCGTGCGGGTTCGTGCCGCGCATCGTGATTATTGGCAAACCACCCGGCGAGCGCAGGAATGGTTGCTGATCGAATGGCCGAAAGGCGAGGACCAGCCTACCAAATACTGGCTCTCGACATTGCCGGAAGATGTGGCATTCCGGACGCTCGTTGAGACGGCTAAAATGCGCTGGCGCATCGAACGCGACTATCAGGACCTCAAGCAGGAGGTCGGGCTCGGCCACTTCGAGGGACGCGGCTGGCGCGGCTTTCATCATCACGCAACGATGTGCATTGCGGCCTACGGATTCCTGATCTCCGAGCGGGGAGACGATTCCCCCCTCAGGCGCTCGGCGCGCCCGGCCGATCCCGCTCGATCGCGTTCCCGCAGATTACAGACCCCGCGGATCTGCCACTGCGGACCCAACGTCACATTCCAAATTCGATCGCGACGATGCGACGGCGGCTCGAACATGGGCTCGTCCGAATGCTGTCGAGATGTCCTTGTTGTGCGATCAAGTTCGACCACTACACAGATCATCGTTTGTGACGCAGTAAGACTAGCGCTCCACCAACTGTGTTCCGCTCAACCTCCACCGGTATTGTGGGCACCGTCACGACCTGTTTGGTCGCGGACGGGATCTTGCTGAATTGCTTGTGCGCAACGGTCTTGCGTTGAACTGGCCCGAATAGTCGGAGAGCAGATACCATGAGGCTCAGCACGAGGTGCGCGTGGCCCAGGGTAGCTGGGAGGGTAGCTATGTCAAGCCGATGGCTTGATCGTGCATGCGCCGCCTGGTTGGACGAATTCCCATCCCAGGCGCCAGCCAGTGCGAGGCATCAATCCACGACATGCGTCATCGCACTCGAGCAGCTTACCCTGGTGCGGTTTGGGCGACTCATTACGCATCGTTCTCAAGCACCTCACTGCACAATGGGAACGAAATGGTTGCAGCCAGCCGTGAATTGCCGATCTCTTGTTACGGGCTTGAAGTGGACGGCCGACTCGAAGCCGAGTTTACAACGAGAGACGGCGCCCGGGCGGGTAGGGAAGAATTAAAGAAGCGCTTTCCCATGCTTCAGATCAGGATTCATGACGCGCAGACGAATGCGCCCGAGGAAATCTAGATCCTCCGTCTCAAGTCTACGGTCCATCCATTGCGCACGGCTGCGGAGCTCCTCGCCGGGGGTACTCGGGAAAGGCGCCCGCCGCCATCAAGAATGCCGGCGTCGCTATCACTGCCCCGTTCCCGGGTACCCATTTAACCGGTCTCGTCGCTGCACTCGGTCCCGCGTGCCGCCTTCGGCGTCGCTATGCTCACGCTCCTGCGGGTGCCATTTTCCGTTGAAGCGATGCGCTGCGCGCACGCCTGCTGGGCGAAGTCCGCTGCAGAATGGGATTTCGAGCTGGCCTCGTCGTAGATTGGCGTCCGCGCACCGCGTATGTGCGGGGAAGGCTAAATCGGTTCTCGTAAGCCGGCACGTGGTCGTCTGATCATAGCATCGATTTCTCGCACAATGAGCCGCGAGCAACAGTGCTGTGTGCCTTTTCCTGTGACAAGCTGCGAGAGAGGCTGCCGGTCTGTTGCAAAGACAGAACAGCACACGTCAACGTTTCCGAGCGTGTGTGCTTTGGCCGCTACTCAGAGGCGCTCAGCGTCAAGGAGCTGCGCCGCGATCTTGCTCTGTGCGATCATTGGCCGAGGCCTTTCGCGCCCTCTCTATTGTTTCTCGTTTATTTGGCTCTATGCGATCGAACCAAGAGCCTGCAGGAAAGGCTGCGATACGTTTGGCAAAAAAAGATTGAGGCTCCCAATCTTGTCCTTCGCTTTTCTCGAAAGCGATGACGCCGTTGCGAGTAAAATAATGGGGCCCTGGGATCTTGCAGTTCACCAAAAGCAGAACGCGCCAAAGATCACCCTTTTTCGTCGGTTTGTCATTCGGTTTCGCCGCGTAATCCACCGCAACGGGCTCAATGATATGGCACCGGCCGTGCCGCAGAAGATTGCCGAGCTTGCCTTGTGCGGTCGTTACGAAGTTGAAGTTAACAGGATCGTGCAGAAAGCGAAGATTTGCGTCCCTTTCGCCATCGGTGACCTCACTGGCGATCAACGAGAGCGCAAAGGCGCGCCAGCCCAATTCAATCGGCTTGGCATATGGCGACGCAAGTCTGATCGTTCCGTCGGTCGCGATCTTCCAAGTGATTGCGTACTGTTCGTCTGATTTGTTGTCTTGGTGCCTGGTCCACGAAAAGTACACATACTCTGTTCGGTCAATTGCTTCAGCGACTCCCCACGACCGAGGGACGAAGTGAGCCACCTTCGAGACCTTGGAGATGATTTGTTCTATAGTCTCGCCGTCTTGCGCTCGCCACGTTGACTTGACCCTTTCGACAGGCGCGCTGTCGTTGGCGCGAACGTTGCTGTTTGTCGCTGCCAGCCCGGCCAGGCAGATCAGCGATCGACCGAGACAGAACCAAAGCACGCGCGTTCCAGACATTCTCTTCATTGCTGCCGGCCTATCTGGTTCTCATCCACGCGTCAATTCCAAAGCGGACAATCTTCGACGTGCTCTACGAGATCGCTAGAAGTTAGCGGCAACGTGACGCGAGCACCTGCTGATGTCCCGCGCAAGCAGGCGCTGTCCCTCGATGTCACGCGCCGCTAACTTCAGTGGTCAGCCAAAGCTTCAACTTGCAATGCTGGACCAGCCCAGGAGGAGAAGCCTGGGCAAGCGAGGACTTGCATTCTTCGTGCCAGGCAATAGCAGGCAGTTCGCACCAGATTTGTGCCGCCTTTGTCGACTTCCCGACCTGCGCACCTTATTTATGTTGCCATTAAGCCTATTCGCAGCGACTTTCGTGGCTCATTCCTGTCACGCACTGGATCTCCGAGCAGCGCAGTTTTGAAAGCCTCGCTGCCAGAAGCCAGACGACAATTGAGTGCAGGTTTGCCGCCATCGAACCGGTGTGGTCCGGGTTCGTTGCCGCTGCTGCCAAGGTCGAGAGTGCCTCAACCGGTTGTGCAAGGCGCTTTATGGCCACAACGAGGCGAAGCCGCCCATCAGCGGCGAGCGATTAGGAATTGGCGCTCGCAAGTTCAAAAGTCAGGCAGACGATGGGACGACGACATTCGCCGCTCGCGTGATGGCCCGCTTCGTGACCGGCGTCTATCAGTTCGTCGCCGTAGTCAACATTTGGAAGAGCCGCGCTTCCATGCAGTCGTACCGACCGGGCAAGAAGGCCAAGCCCCTCGGGTTGAGCTAGCTTCGGCTTGAACTGCTCAAAACGTTCGAGAGCATCTGTCTGACGGCCGGGTTCATAAGTGGCCTTGCTATCCACCCGAACAGGCCGACCGCAAAGACGGCAGCAGCAAAGACGCCGAGGGCACTCCAAACAGCCATTTTCATTGCGAGCTACTCTTTTCGTTGGTGATTCACTATGCTTGCTTTTCGCAGTATCGCCAAAAAACGTCCGCATGGCGCCTACCAGGATTGGTCGTAGATCAACATGCTCGCTGAGTATGCCGGCGGATTTAGCGTATAGCGCGCCTATTCACACTGGTTGTTGGTGGAGAAAGGGGGACTTATCGAAGGGTGCTCGATGAATGTTTGAAAGCTGGATCGCGTGAAGAGCGTCCTGTCTCGGCACCGTGACCTTCATCGCCCAGGCCGCATTCGTCTCTTCCATGATCTGACACGCGGTCCGACGCCAACGCGCCTCGCAGATGGTCACCCCGATATCTGTGATTGGAGAGTGGCTTCAACGTCGCGATCAAGAGTGGCCGTGCATCGTCAACACGTAGGAGACGTCGCAGCATCAATTTGAGAGGTTGACGGCGGAGTTGTCTTGCCGATAATCCAAGTCGTCGAGGTGCTCCGGTTCCTGCTTGATCCGGAGCTAAGAGGGAAGCCGGTGATGCCGGCGCTGCCCCCGCAACTGTGAGCGGCGAGCCGCTGTCCAACAGAGTCACTGAAGCCTGCGCGGCTTCGGGAAGGCCGGACAGTGGCGATGACCCGCGAGCCAGGAGACCTGCCCCGACAATATGTTCGTCCACGGGCGGGGTGTCCCGGTGGTGCGCCAAGCAGCCGTCGCTCGCGCGACGTCTCCTGCCTGCGTCCGCCATGGCCTTTGCCCCCAACATGGGTTAACGCTATGTCTCTTCTCTCGCTTCCGGTTGCCACGCTCGGAACGCCGCGCATCGGTCCAAGACGCGAGCTTAAACTCGCGCTCGAAAGCTATTGGGCCGGAAGAATCAGCGAACAGCAATTGCTCGAGGACGCAGCCGGCCTACGTGCGGCGAACTGGGCGCGCCAGAAATCCCTCGGTGTCACCATCATTCCGTCGAACGATTTCTCGCTATACGATCAGGTGCTCGACACCAGTGTCATGGTCGGCGCCATCCCGGAAGTCTATGCCTCGAAAGCCGAGCCTGCTTCTCTCAAGACGTATTTCGCCATGGCACGCGGTTCACAAAGCGGCAGTCAGGATGCGAGTTGCGGTCACGGACCTCGCGGCTATGGCGCACCCGCGCAGGAGATGACCAAGTGGTTCGATACCAACTACCACTACATGGTTCCGGAATTTCATCGGGGGCAGACTTTCAGACTCTCCTCTCGCAAGCCTATCGAGGAGTATGAGGAAGCCAAGGCCCTTGGCTTTCAGACGCGCCCTGTCCTGATCGGTCCGGCCACTTTCTTGAAGCTAGGCAAGAGTGCGGATCCCGCGATCCAGCCACTGTCACTCCTGGATGACCTGATACCGATCTATATCAAGGTTCTGCAGGAATTGGCCAAACGCGGAGCAGAATGGGTTCAATTTGACGAGCCCTGTATGGTCCTTGATCTGGATCAGGGGGCAAAAAAATCTTTGCTGCATGCCTATGACCGGCTCGCCAAGGAAGGGCCGGCCATCAAGATCATGGTTGCCAGCTATTTTGGCCACCTTGGCGACAATCTTCACACCGCCTTGCGCCTACCTGTTGCCGGCCTGCATGTCGATCTGGTTCGGGCGCCGGAGTTATTGGATCAGATCATTGCTGCCGGGCGAAGTGAACTCGTCATGTCACTCGGCGTGATAGACGGTCGCAATGTGTGGCGGACGAATTTGTCGGCGCTGCGCCAGCGGCTCGATCCCGCCATTGCGAAGCTCGGCAAGGATCGCGTACAGATCGCCCCATCCTGTTCGCTGCTTCACGTGCCGGTCGATGTTGAACTCGAAACGGAGCTTGCTTCCGATGTCAAGAGCTGGCTTGCGTTCTCGGTTCAGAAGATTCGCGAGCTTGCGACCTTGGCACGGGCACTCGCAGGCGATCAGGATGTTGCCGACGCTCTTGCGGAATCGGAGCGCGTTACCACCCGCCGCGGAACTTCCCCGAAGATCCGTGACGCCAATGTCGCCGTCCGGATGAGTGCGATCAATCAGACCATGCGACGGCGCGTCAGCCCATTTGCCAGCCGTGCCGAGATCCAACGCAAGCGCTTCAAACTGCCGGCGTTTCCGACCACGACGATCGGATCGTTTCCGCAGACCGCAGAGGTGCGTAATGCCCGCGCGGCGCACGCGAGAGGCTCGATGAGCGACGGGCAATACGACAAGTTTCTCAAGGAGGAGACTGCGCGTGTTGTCCGTTGGCAGGAGGACATTGGCCTGGACGTGCTCGTGCACGGCGAGTTTGAGCGCAATGACATGGTGCAGTACTTCGGCGAGCAACTCGCCGGCTTCGCATTTACCAAAAACGGCTGGGTACAATCCTATGGCTCGCGCTGCGTTCGGCCACCGATCCTGTTTGGCGACGTCTCGCGGCCGAAGCCGATCACCGTGGACTGGTGGCGCTACGCGCAATCACTAACCAACAAGCCGATGAAGGCGATGTTGACCGGACCGGTAACGATTTTGAACTGGTCGTTTGTTCGCGATGATATTCCCAGAAGCGAGGCCTGCCGCCAACTTGCGCTCGCGATCCGAGACGAAGTCAGGGATCTCGAGAATGCGGGTGCGACCATGATCCAGATCGACGAAGCAGCGCTGCGCGAGGGGTTGCCACCGCGTCGATCGGAGTGGGCGGCCTATCTCGACTGGGCCGGGGATTGCTTCCGCATCTGCTCATCGGGCGTCGCCGATCAAACCCAGATTCATACCCATATGTGCTACTCGGAATTCAACGACATCATCGATGCGATTGCTGCAATGGACGCCGATGTCATCTCGATCGAGACCTCGCGCTCGAAGATGGAATTGCTTGACGCGTTTCGGAACTACAAATATCCAAATCAAATCGGGCCGGGCGTGTACGACATCCATTCTCCTCGCGTGCCCGAGACAAGCGAGATGACGGGACTCATGGCGTTGGCTCGCAAGCGGCTGCAGGACTCGCAGCTCTGGGTCAATCCGGACTGCGGCCTGAAGACGCGGAAATGGGAGGAGGTTCGCCCAGCACTGGTCAACATGGTCGCTGCCGCCCGCGAGCTGCGCGCTGGATCCGCTCCCGTCGACCGTTGAGCCTTGGCCTGTTGTCTCTCGTCGAGAAAGCCGATCGCTTGTGGGACTTTGCGCAGTCGGTGATCGTGAGGGGACTTGGGGAACGAAAAAGCCCGGCCGCCTTTAGCGGCCGGGCGAAGTGTGTCCGGGAGGAGCGACGCTCTATGCATCGCACCGACGTCCATCGGCGGAGGGAGGACAGCCGATGGTTCGATCACGGCGAGGGCATCCGCCGAAAATCTGACCACAGTTAAAACAAAAGCTCAGGGGAGCTCAATTATGCCGTGGTATGCCGCCGATATTGCCTGGGATTAAAAATCTACACTAAGGTTTGTCGCTGATGAGTATTTTCGCAACGTGTTGCCGAGTTGAGCGACGTGGGCGGTAGTCGGGCCGTCATGGGCCGGCACCAAAGCGCACCTTGGTAGGCGTTCCTGCCGGAAACGGTGGGCTAGATCAACGCGACTATACGAGACTGCCGACGGAAAAAGAATGAGCGGGCTTGCTATTGATGCAGGCCCTGCTTACGCCAGTCTTGGGTCCGCGGGTTCCAAGCTTTGGTTGAGATCTTGTACAGCTTGGCAGACGAGCGGCGAACGGGATGCCGATCGGCGTGCTCTTCAGCGGTGTGATTGGTCGTCATCCTAAAGCATAACCCAGTTGCGGGGATACTGAGCTCGGATTCTGAAACGCTGGGTTTCGCTTAGTCGCTAGACCGCATGACTATGTGTAGCGCCGGACCTAAGGAGGTGAGCGTCGAAGACTGATGCGACGCACCGGGCCAGGAACTCTGCGCCCTGGGCTACAGTGAGCCGGCCATCATCAATCGCCACGACGCCATCGGCGATAAGGCTGCCGAGACGAGAATGATCGACAACGGCTAATCTCGGATCTCGGCCGTAACGACGGGATGTCTCGGAAAGATCAACCGCAAAGTCGCACATGATTCGCTCGATGATTTCGGCGTGGAAGCGATCGTCATCGGTCAGTAGATAGCCCCTTGCGATGGCGAGCCGATCCTGGGAGATGCGAGCAAGGTAGTCCTTGGTCGAGACCGCGTTTGCGGCAAACCCCTGTTGCATACGGCCGATGGCGCTGGCGCCCAGACCAATGAGGACGTCAGCGCAATCGTCAGTATAGCCCTGGAAGTTGCGCCTCAGCCCGCCTTCCTGCCTCGCTAAGGCGAGATTGTCGTTCGGCAAGGCGAAGTGATCGACGCCTACGCGAACGTATCCAGCATCCACCAAAGCTCCCGCGATGGTTTCGGCCTGGAGGTGGCGCGTGACGCTGTCGGGTAGGCTGGACGCATCGATCCTGCGTTGATGTTTCTTGAACGAAGGAATGTGCGCGTAGCCAAAGGCCGAAAACCGGTCCGGATGAAGCTCGAGGCACTTGGCGACGGTGTCGAGGCACGAAGCGACCGTCTGCCGGGGCAGGCCATAGAGCAAGTCGAAATTGATCCGGCCGACGCCGGCGCGGCGTAACCGATCGACCGAGGTCGCGGTCTGTCCGAAGCTCTGCAGACGATTGATGCCGTGCTGAACAACTGGATCGAAGCTCTGGATACCAAGGCTCGCCCGGGTGACCCCGCAAAAGCCCAGCGCCTCGGCCATCGGCTCGCTAAACGTGCGTGGATCGATCTCTACGGCGATCTCCGCATCGGGCAGGACAGCGAAGGAATGGCGCAAC
Organism: Bradyrhizobium sp. USDA 4510; assembly: GCF_054059095.1. Lineage (NCBI taxonomy): Bacteria > Pseudomonadati > Pseudomonadota > Alphaproteobacteria > Hyphomicrobiales > Nitrobacteraceae > Bradyrhizobium > Bradyrhizobium sp. USDA 4510. The sequence continues at coordinate 1,282,791 of NZ_JBSSBT010000001.1, forward strand.
GAACCGACGAGATCAGCAAATGCTTCAGGTGTCATGATCGTCGGGGTACCGCCCCCGAAGTGGATATGAGAGATCGGTTGCCGTCGACCAAGCGTTTCTGCAACGAGGTAAGCTTCAGTCCGCAGTCCCGCTGCATAGATCGCGATCGGCTCCTGGCGTTTCGTGACAGACGTGTGGCAGCCACAATACCAGCACATCTTTCGACAAAACGGCACGTGAACGTAGATCGATGCGGATTGCTGGGCGTCCAACGACTTGAGCCACGTTTGGTAGTCGGATTCGCAAACCGATGCTGAGAAATGGGGGGCCGTCGGATAGCTGGTGTAGCGTGGCAGCCGGTGCTGCCCGTAGGAGTCTGCCAAGTCCGGTCGCATTCGGATGCCTTTCTTCCTCCTTGGGCCAGATTACCGGACACGCAGCAGATAAGCTTTGCGCTGGCTCAAATATCGCGTCGGACGATCGTGGCCATCATGCCGAAATTGGTAGGGCATGCCCGTGGCGTATGCATCGCACTTTGGGACGCAATGAGGCGCTCGCCCGGCCGCAATGAGCAGCATCTATCCGCGCGGGCCTCTGTAGTTCGTTGGTGATCAAATCCGGTCAGCGAACCGAGCCGCAATCGGTTAAGGTCATTCCCTGTGCTGGCCGGAGCGCTCGACGAGCGGCCGCAACCATCCATTCCGATCGGTCGGCGTGGGGTTCGTTTGGCGCGTGATCAGCGTGGCGTAGGCCAAGCCATATTGCCATTACCCTAGCGACGCACAGGTCATGGAACCTGCCGGACCCGGAGTGTATGGATTTCGGCGGCCGTGCGCAGCGTATGCGCGCCGGGAAGATTATCATCTTCATTTCAACAGGACGATCATGACGTCCACTTCCCATCGTGACACGTCGGCGATCAACTACGGTCCATCGGCTTTGGCGCCATCTGGCGGCTTGCCGGCCATTGCGGACGAAAACGCGACCGAGCTCCGTTCGGCTTCAGCTTCTTGCTCCAATTCTAGAATATGCGCTCTTAGCGCATCGGATGTCGCTTCCGCTGTCTTGCTGAATAACGGATCCCCGTCATTGGTGCGGGCGGATGCGATTTCGGTCCAATCCTCAGCCGATAGAGCCTTAACGGCGGCGGGGAAGAAGTCTCGTTCTTCCCACATCATGTGGTGCCGCTCCCGCATTATAAAGTCGCGTACGATGTTGCTGACGTCTTGCCGAACGAGTTCACGATCCGCGAGGATACCATCGATAGCTTGAGCGAATTGATGCAGACGGTCGATGACTTCCCGGTGTTCGTGCGCGAGATCGCCGACGATTGCAGCCGCGTCCGGGTCGCGAGTTCTAAGCTTGGAGAAAATCAGGTCTTCCTGAGGATGATGGTACACCTCCGGGTAAACCTCGAAGTAGCTGATAATCGCGCGAATTACCTCATAGTCTGGACGGATCCCATGCTCAAAAATCTCCAATTCGCGTTGGAGGGCGACCAGAAGGAGGTCAATGTTGCGATGCTCTCGAAGCAAAAGATCGATGATCATTGCGGTGCTCCACGGAGGAACAATGTAAATGCCGATCCTGCATCCATCTAGATCGCCCAAGCAGAGGTTCGGGCGTCCGTCGTGCAGTGCGATTTGTCGGACGTTCGATGCTTAGGGTTTGCGTATTTCCCAGCGCCTCTCGAGCTTACCCCAGATCCTGCGCAAAGCGGCTGGACAGTTTGTCGCTCCGTAGCTCGATTCGGCGCAAAGTCGGCAGCGCGATCACGCCATTCTGCTCAAGTTGAGTGAGCGTGCGTGAAACTGTTTCGATGGTCAAACCAAGGTAATCGGCAACATCCTGCCGCGACATGGGCAGTTCGATCGCAGCGTTCTTCGTCGCGCGGCGTGACATATCGAGCAGGAATGTCACGACGCGCTCTTCAGCGCTGCTGATCAGGAGCATCAGATGTTCCTGAAAGCGGCGGAGTTCAAGCGCCATCGCATCCCAGAGCTGCCGTGTGAGCTCGCTCTCGTGGCTGGCGCGATCGATGAGGGCACTGCGCTTCACCGTCAAAAGGTGCGTTTCACAGACCGCCTCCGCCGAAGAGATATGGCTGTCTCCTGCCTCAAAGCCGAAGATGTCACCGGGCAAATAAAACGCGCCAATCTGACGACGTCCATCCACCATAATCCTGTAGCTTCTCACAGCACCCGATACCACCTGATATAGGTATTCCGCTGCTTCGTCCTCGCCATAGATCTCGCTGTTGCGGGCGAACCGCATCGGGGTCGCAACCATACCAAACGGTCCATAGGTACGAGGCTGGCCACGCAAGACGCTGCTCGGATGATGGCTGATCTCGTGAATACTCGCGGCCTGTACGTACATGGCGGACTCGATCTTCGAAACGTCGATAGGACGCAGATTGGCCGTTTCCAACGAAGTGGAAAATTTGGATGTTTCCCCTAAGTAGAACCCACTAAGTATTTATACGTAAGAATACGTGCGGCGCAGCCCTTTGGTTGATCGAACACGGCTCAAAGTCGACCGGGCTGCGTCTGGATTGGAAAGCTGCATGCCGGGTTACCGGTCGTTCAGCTTGAGCTCGGACATCGTCGGGTAGAGCGGTGACAAGATTGTCCACGCTCATCGAGATCGGTAGCGTAGGTGCAATATTCGAAAACGGCGGCGCATGCTCAGCGGTTACGCCTCGCGAGCGAGGGCGGGTGCACGAAAGCCAAACAGCCGGCGCTCCTGTTCTTCAGATCGGCGGTCGGCCGGTGCCTCCCTCCGCCGGTGACTGGCCGCGTTCAGACCGCAACCAGCGGCATGTCGCGTCGAAAATTCTTGCCTTCAGTGTGACATCAAGACCGGGACGGAGTTTGCACGAAGCAGGTCTGCTGAGAGGTCCCCGCGCAGCCTTTCGCGCAGCCGACAGCGGCCGTATCCGCCCATCACCAGCAGGTCGAGGCTTTCGTCCGCGACAAGCGACAAGAGTGCGCGGTGCACCGACTTGGATGCTGGAAGCGACACGACCTTTGCAGGAAGCCCTGACCGTGCAAGATACTGTTCCAAGTGCTCGGTGGAACTTTCTGCCGGGATCTTGTGGGCAGAAGTGATCGCGATGATGGTCAGCGCGCCGGCTTCGCGCAGCAGCGGCATCGCGTCGTGCAACGCGCGGGCCGCAGGGGCGGCTGCCGTCCCAGCATATCCCGACCCTTCTGGCCGAAAGAGCGCCGTGGAAGACGCTTGGCAGATACAGAACTGGCTTGCCGGCCTGGGACAGGATCTCCTTGGGAATAACGTTGTCATAGCTGTCGTAGCCGCTCTGGGGCTGTGTGACGATCGTCATGTCGTGCACGCGCGCGCTGGCGCAGATGCTTCGACGTGCCTCCGCTGGAAGTGCACTGAGGGCGCGGCTTGCATAGGAAATGCCGGCGCTCCTCGCCCGCAGATCAAAGATACGAAGCGCCGCTTCGGCTCGCTCCAGCGCATGCGCCTGCTCGATTTCAAAGACCGAAGTAACGGCCGCCCCGCCGAGTGCAGCGAGCGGAATAATGGTCCTCTCGTAACCGATTGCCATAGCGTCAAGGTGCGCGCCCGTGATCTGTGCGAAGGAAATCGAACCGTTCACCGTAGCCCGTACCGGGAGCTCCGTGGGAAGATGGACCAATATATTCCCGAACATTGCGGTTCTCCGGACGTGAAAGGATTGCTGCCCATCGGAGCATAAATCTGACCGCGCATTTGATCTGCTTCATGCACGGTCGTTGATTTGTCGAGGCAAGATCAAATCGGCGACGGACAGTTCGTGCAGGTCCGATGCCAAGTAGAGCCAGCATGGCATGTGTTGCATCGGTCATGTCAACCATGAATCCTGCACGATTCGTGCAGAGCGAGTTTTGCTGCACAGATGAGGGGGATTGAGGTGGCCGGAGATCGTGGATGCGTCCATTGCTCGAAATTCATGTTCGAAAACAGATGCAGCGAGAGGAGCGCCCAGCTTGCAACGGAATCTGATGCGCCGCTGGTTGGCTGCGGTCGAGCCGGTTGCGCCAATGCTCCAACTGCTGCTGAAAGTCAATCAGCGACATGCGAGGACAGGGGTGGGCGGACGCCAGCGCGACGTGCGCGTGCACCTTTCGCCGGGCCCGCCTTGATTTTCGTCATTGCCGGTCTGTGGTCCTGGCCTGTGCGCAAGTCTTTGCCGGGCAATGCGCTCCGCGCCCACGCGATTGAGGATCATTTATCGACAAATTCGTCTAAGATCTGCCGCACCAACGCTCGTCGCTTATAGCGCGTGCTCGCGACCCTGCTAGAGTCCGGCGGCAATGGCGATCCGCATCAACTCGGACATGCTGCGTACACTGGTCTTGGCCATGAGGTTGGCACGGTAAACCTCGACCGTTCGCGGGCTGATGCCAAGATCGTGCGCGATTACCTTGTTGATCTTGCCGGCCAATAGTCCCCGCAGGACGTCACGCTCGCGCAAAGAGAGGTCCGCAAGGCGGGCTTCCGCCTGCAGTTTCGCTGCGTCATCGGCTGGCTTCATAGGCCGCGCTTCCAAAGCGGCGTTGATGGCGCGCAACAGTACCTCGTCCTCGAACGGCTTCTCGATGAAATCGACCGCACCCGCCTTCATCGCTTCAACCGCCAGCGATACGTCACCATGACCGGTTATCAGGACGACCGGACAGTCGATGCGATCGGCCTTCAGCTTGCGCACCAGTTCAAGGCCGCTCATGCCTGGCATGCGGATATCCGATACGACGCAGTCGACTGGACCGCTCGCGATGTCATTGAGAAACTCGGTCGCCGTCTCGTGGGTTGCTACCCAGAAACCACTAATATCAAGCAGAAAGGCCAAAGAATCCCGCATCGCGTCGTCGTCGTCGATCACAAGAATGCGCCGCGCAGTCATGCTTCTTCACCGACCTCCGCAAATGGCAGCGTGAACTGAAAGATCGTGCCTCCGCCCGGATTGGCTTCCGCGACGATGTGACCGCCATGGGATTCGACGATTGTCCGGCAGATTGATAGTCCAACACCCATGCCGTGCTCCTTTGTTGTGACAAAGGGCTGGAACATGCGGTCGGCAACATCAGGGCTGATGCCGGAACCCGTATCGGCGACGGTGAACCTGGCGAGACCGTCGACCTTGCTAACTCCGACGGTCAATTCGCGGCGCGGACAGGAAGCCATCGCCTCGATTGCATTGCGTATCAGGTTCAGCGCGACTTGCTGGATCTGGATCTTGTCTACGATCATTGACGGCAGTTCGCGATCGCTGCGCATCGTTACCCGCACGCCTTGCTCCTTGGCGCCGAGCAGGGCCAGCGCCACAGCCTCTTCAAGAAGCGTGAGCGGATTTTCCACAGAATGCTGCGTCTCGCCTTTGGCAACAAATTCCCGCAGGCGCTTGATGATATCGCCGGCGCGCAGAGCCTGTTGGACAGCGTTTTCGAGTGCATCACCGATGCGACTGGCGTTTGGCTTGTCTGCCGCCAGCAGAACTTTTGCGCCGCGCATGTAATTCGTGATGGCGGAGAGCGGCTGGTTGATTTCATGGGCGATGGACGATGCCATCTCACCCATGGCGGTCAACCGAGACACGTGGACGAGTTCAGACTGCAACTCCTGGAGCCTGCGTTCCTGCGCCCGCCGTTCGGTCAGGTCTCGGATGAAGCCGGTGAAGAAGCGTTCGCCGCGCACTTTGGCCTCGCCGACGGCAAGCTCCATCGGAAAGGTCGAGCCGTCGCTCCGCTCGCCGACCACAATGCGCCCGACGCCAATGATGCGCTGCTCGCCGGTGGTCAGATAACGTTCAATGTAGCGGTCGTGCTCGGATCGGTAGGGCTGCGGCATCAACTTGGATACATTCGTTCCAACCACGTCATCCGGCATCCAGCCGAATAAACGCACAGCCGCGGCGCTGAACGAGCGAATGATGCCCTTCTCGTCAATCACGATCATGGCTTCCGGTACGGTGTCCAGGATCGATTGCAGATGGGCCTGCCGATACCGCGCCTGCTCCGATTCCTGCCGCAGCCGGTCGCCCATGAAGCCGAGCATGGGACCAAGTACCGCGAAGGCTGCAATATCGATCGTGTTCGCGGAAACGGTGATGAGGCCTTTCCCAAGTACTGCGACGCTGACGACAAGGCAGAGCAGGGTAGCGAAGCTCGCCGGTCCGCGCCCGCCGGCGAAAGCGGCAAAAACGATCGCCGGAAGGTAGATGATCGTAAATGAGCGATCCTCGAGATACGGATTTAACGCTGCGCGGAGCACGAGGGCGAGCGCGGCGGCTGCCGCCGCAGTGCCATAACGATACCAGATGTGGTCGGACATATCTGCCGGTAGACCCTCTCATTCAATCGAACTTACATCGTTTGGTCGCAGGAGACCACCGAAGGCAGACGCGTGCCGATTTACGGTCGATATATTGTGCAGGAAGGCGCGATCGTTATTTGAGCCAAATGCGCCAATGCGTGGGCTGCACAGCGACGTGCTCCCCGCTCGTCGCTCTGATCCAGCCGCCGAAGATCCGGCGGCAGGGGAAGACCAGCCGATGAATGGTATTACCCTCGATCACGCCAATCTCCAGGTCCCGATCAAAGGGCGCCGTCTCGATCCGCTCCCAGGTCACGTTGCTATTACGCCCTGGACGGTGTTCATCGCTGCCGACTGACAAATTCAATCACCTTCCAGACAGTCCGGGCGCCATCGCTTGTCCAGCCGCGGGAACAGCTGCAGCCCAATATCGCACACGCCGCGTGCGGTCTCGATTGCGGAGATCGTCGCCTCGGTGCTCTTGGCAAAGGCATTGCTTGACGTTCTCGCAAATATCGGGATTGGCGGCTGCGAGGCGGTTTTCCGCTTTTGATCAAACTGATCCGGACCATCCTGCAATTGTGCCCGCCGCAGGAGAAAGTTTGCCGAGGCCTGTCATGTCGAACATCCATTGTTGGCGAGTCGTCTCCTGGCCATGGCATTAATTGGAGGGGCGCGCGGATGGCTAGCTGCGCTCGGCTCCGAGGGTCCGCGGGTCGATAAAGTGGACACCATCGCAAGCGATGCAGGTGATCTGGTGCAGGTCGTTGGCGGGCTCGGCTGCGTCGTCCGGCAGCAGTCCTTGAACCCGGTCGCCTCTATTTGGGCACGAAACGATCATGGGGCGCCAAGTCGTTCTGTGAGCCATGTGTCTGACCTATGACTGGGATAATGTTTTTATCGGCAGCTAGCCGTGGAAGTATTGATCCAAGTCAAAAAAAGCGCGATGCGCGTCTGGAACGACGGACGGCGGCGCGGCCGCCGCGAGTGGTCAGGATGGGCAAGCATGTTCCATCGCGGGTGGCTCGCTAGGCCGCCAGCCGAGTTGATGGAAATCAAAATGCAGGACGCGCAATCATGCGAATGTTGAAGTACACCCCACGCTCACCGCACCGTGACAACGTTTGTCAGTAGAGATGTGAGAGGCGGGAAGGAGATGTTAAATTGATTGCTCGCCTCGCATTGTCGGTGGCCTTGCCGGCGCTGATCGCAGCCGTCGGCTTTGGTGCGGAAGCCCTGAACCTTAGCCTTTTCGAAACCTTGGCTGCGGTGAGTCTGATCATTGGCTTTGCCGTTGCGGCGGCAGGGTGGGCCGTCAGGAGCGAGACAGGGGCCGTTTCGCTTTCTTGCTTGCGATCACGGGGGCGCAGGTCTGGCTGTGGCCAATAATTTGGGATGCTGCTTGAGGCAAATCAAATGCTCTCCTGGCACGAATGGCAGAATAGGCAAGGATGAGTAAACCCACCTAAAAAGAGGGTAGTCATGCCTTCATTTAACGTTCGCTTCATTAAGACCGTTTGCGACGATACGGGCTACGAGCATCGTGCGTGTCAGGCGGCGTTCAAGGTCGATGCTGCATCGCTGAGTGCTGCTGCGCTCCAGGCGGAGACCGACTTCTGCAAGCAAAAGGGGGTCCGCGATTGGACCATTTTCGCCGATGCGATGGAGCTTCGAGCCCCGTCTGCATTGCCTCCTTCATGGGCCGGCTAGCCTGAACTCGGCTAGCGCCGATGTTCCATCCCCGAGTTCAAGCGCGATCTTGTAAAACGTCGCTCCGAGCGTCGACAAGCTCGCGATGTTGTTGCCAATGTAGCAGGCGTCCTGTTGCCCGGGGCAGGAATACGAAATGACCTTGCCGCAACTCTTGCCGGCCCGTCGCTCAGCCAGCTGGGTGCGCTGCTCCGCAGAGCATCGTCCCGGGCAGGGCGATCCGGATCGAATGATTTGCTCCGACGTTGGTCAAATTTGATGCAGGTCAAAAACAAATCTGCCTCCTGCAGCTATGGCTGCTTCGAGGGATATGACACATGGTCAGCCAACCTGCACATATCGGTGGTCCTTGGCGGTTTAGGAGCTTGCTTGGCCGGTTACGAGCGAGTCTGTCTCGAAAGTCCGAGCTTGCTTACTTGAGCCCGCAGGACATCGATGCGATCGCGCGCGAGCTTAATCTGTCAACGTCCGCGTTTCGAACCCTGGCGCAGAGTCCGAGCGCTTCCGAACTCTTGCGCAAGCGCCTCGCGCTTGCTGGTTTTTCCGAACATGCGCTTGCCGCCTGCCATGGTGACGTGTTGCGCGATCTGCAGCGGGTGTGCGGCCTATGTCCGGCCAAAGGACGTTGCGCCGCCGACCTCCAAGCTGGTATGCATCGAAATCCGCTGAAAGACTGCCCCAACGAACACACCCTGCGCGCGCTCGGTCGTGAGGTCGATGACGGCCGCCCGCAGCGCTTTCGCGATTGATGAGCCCGATCGCTTAGCTCGCCGGAAATGATCTCCCCAAGCATCCCGCGTTCAAGGAAGGCCTAGCCATGACAAGCCCATCCTCCGCCTCGAAATCCACCACGATGGGTGAAGCAGGCCTGATGTCGGCATTCGCAGTTTCTGCATTCGTTTTCTATATCGCCGGGGCGATGGGGCACGATTCTGCCTTTACGTTCCACGCATTGCTGGCTTCTGCCGCCAGTCTGATCGCTGCAGCCATCATCCTCAACCGATACTATGAACGGCCGGCGCAACTCCCGCCGGCCCAGATCAATGGCCGACCGAACTACAATCTTGGTCCGATCAAATTCGCCTCGGTACTTGCGATGTTCTGGGGCATTGCAGGCTTTTCCATTGGTTTGCTGATCGCCTCGCAGCTTGCCTGGCCTGCACTGAATTTTGATCTGCCCTGGACGAGCTTCGGCCGGCTGCGCCCGCTGCACACATCGGCTGTGATATTTGCGTTCGGCGGAAACGTGCTCATCGCGACATCGTTCTACGTCGTGCAGAAGACCTGCCGTACCCGCCTGGCTGGCGATCTTGCGCCATGGGTTGTGGTCGTTGGCTATAATTTCTTCATTCTGATCGCGGGCACTGGCTATCTGTTCGGTATCACCCAATCGAAGGAATATGCCGAGCCGGAGTGGTACGCCGATCTCTGGCTCACCATCGTCTGGATAACCTATCTCATTGTGTTCCTGGCGACACTGTTGAAACGGAAAGAGCCGCATATCTTCGTCGCCAACTGGTTCTATCTCGCCTTTATTGTCACCATTGCAGTGCTCCACCTCGGCAACAATCCCGCATTGCCGGTGTCGGTGTTCGGTTCGAAATCCTACATCGCCTGGGGCGGCGTGCAGGATGCCATGTTTCAGTGGTGGTACGGCCATAACGCGGTTGGCTTCTTCCTGACCGCCGGCTTCCTCGCGATCATGTACTACTTCATTCCAAAAAGAGCCGAGCGCCCGGTCTATTCTTATCGTCTGTCGATCATCCACTTCTGGGCGCTGATCTTCCTCTACATCTGGGCTGGTCCGCACCATCTACACTACACGGCGCTGCCGGACTGGACGCAGACCCTTGGCATGACGTTCTCGATCATGCTGTGGATGCCCTCCTGGGGCGGCATGATCAACGGCCTGATGACGCTTTCGGGCGCCTGGGACAAGCTGCGCACCGACCCGGTGCTGCGTATGCTCGTGGTCTCCGTTGCCTTTTACGGCATGGCGACGTTTGAAGGTCCCACCATGGCGATCAAGGTCGTCAATTCGCTCAGTCATTACACGGATTGGACGGTCGGCCACGTGCATTCAGGCGCGCTGGGCTGGGTCGGCTTCGTATCATTCGGCGCGCTGTATTGTCTGATTCCCTGGCTTTGGAATCGCGAGCTATATAGCCTCAAGCTCGTCAACTGGCACTTCTGGATCGCCTCGATCGGGATCGTGCTCTACATCTCCGCGATGTGGGTGTCCGGAATCCTGCAGGGGCTGATGTGGCGCGCTTACACCTCGCTTGGTTTCCTCGAGTACTCGTTCATCGAGTCGGTCGAGGCCATGCATCCTTTTTACATCATCCGTGCCGCGGGGGGCGCACTGTTCCTGATCGGCGCGCTGATCATGGCCGCCAATCTCTGGATGACGGTGAATGCACAGGAAGCCGGTCAAATCCAGGACGCTCAAGCGCTCCAGGCCGCAGAATAGGTCATCGCATGTCGCTCTGGAACCGACACAAGATCTTTGAGAAGAACTCGATCATCCTGATCGCAGGTATCCTTGCCGTGATAGCGGTCGGTGGCCTGGTCGAGATCACGCCGTTGTTCTACCTCAAGAGCACGATCGAGGCGGTGGACGGTGTGCGGCCTTATACGCCGCTCGAACTTGCCGGCCGCAACATCTACGTACGTGAGGGGTGCTATCTCTGTCACTCGCAGATGATCCGGCCGCTACGCGATGAGGTCGAGCGCTACGGACATTACTCGCTGGCCGCTGAGAGCATGTATGACCACCCGTTTCAATGGGGCTCGAAGCGGACCGGCCCGGACCTCGCGCGTGTTGGCGGGAAATATTCCGATGAATGGCACGTCACGCATTTGAACAATCCGCGCGCCATCGTGCCGCAATCGGTGATGCCAGGCTATCCGTCGCTGGCGAACACGGAGATCGACCTGGCCGACATCGTCGCACATCTGCGCACCAATCGGGCGGTCGGTGTCCCCTATACCGAGGACCAGATCAAGAACGCTGTCGCTGACCTGAAGACGCAGCTCGATCCTGACAGCCCGAACGTCGCATCGTTCCAAAAGCGCTATCCGAGGGCGGCTGTGCGCAATTTCGACGGCGGGACCGGCAATCCGAGCGAACTCGATGCGCTTGTCGCCTACCTGCAAATGCTCGGCACATTGATCGATTTCAAGCTCTACGACGAAAAAGCCAATCTGCGCTGAAGGATCCTTGGATGAAAGCCATTATTTCCATCGAGAGCCTGGCTTCAAGCTTCGTCGTGACGCTCTGGACGCCGTTGTTCGTCGGCATCTTCGTAGCCATCGTCGTTTACGCGCTGTGGCCCCGCAACAAGAGGCGTTTTGATTCTGCAGCGCGCATGCCGCTGCGCCGGGACTGACAGATCATGACCGAGCATAACGACATCGATATCGATCACATCTCTGGCCGCTCCACGACGGGGCACGAATGGGATGGTATAAGGGAACTCAACACACCGCTGCCGCGCTGGTGGATTTTGAGCTTCTACGCCACGATCCTTTGGGCCATGGGCTACTGGGTCGTTTATCCGGCCTGGCCACTCCTCTCAAGCTACACGACCGGCGTGTTTGACTATTCGACCCGCGCCAGCGTCATCAATGACCTTGCCAGTCTTGAGAAGCTGCGCGGCGAGAAGATGGCCATGCTCGGCAAGGCGTCTCTGACCGAGATCGAGAAGGATCCGGTCCTGCTGGGATTGGCCCGGGGGCGCGGCAAGACGGTGTTCGCGGACAATTGCGCGCCCTGCCATGGCAGCGGCGGCGCGGGTGCCAAGGGGTATCCGAACCTCAATGACGATGACTGGTTGTGGGGCGGATCGCTCGACCAGATCCTGCAGACCATCCAGTTCGGCGCACGTTCCGGACATGCGAAGGCGCATGAGGGACAAATGCTAGCCTTCGGCCGCGACGGCATCCTCACGAAAACCGAGATTGTCACCGTAGCGAATTACGTGCGATCGCTGTCAGGCCTGACCACGGCAGCCGATTTCGATGCTGCGGCCGGCACAAGGATCTTTGCCGAGAATTGCGCGGTCTGTCATGGCGAGAACGCCAAGGGCAATCAGGCACTCGGCGCGCCGAATCTGACTGACCGGATTTGGCTGTACGGCTCGGATGAGGAGACGCTGGTCGAGACCATCAGCTATGGCCGCGCCGGCATCATGCCGGCTTGGAGCCGGCGGCTCGATCCCGTCACCGTCAAGGCACTTGCCGTCTATGTGCATTCACTCGGCGGCGGACAATAGGCGAGGTGCGCCGCAATACCTGCGGCGCCGTTGGCCCGGATCAACGTGAGTCACCCGCGTCCGATGTAAGGTCGTCATGAAACCTGCCGTGAACAAGACCGTTTCGCGCGATGACCCGGTGATCGACGAGGATGGGCCACTCTATGTAGCCCGTAGGAGGGTCTATCCGCAGAGCGTCCGCGGTACTTTCCGCACCATCAAATGGCGGCTGATGGTGGTGTGTCTGGGCATCTACTATCTGCTGCCATTCGTGCGTTGGCATCGTGGCCTTGGCGCTCCCGACCAGGCGGTGTTGCTCGATTTCTCGAACCGGCGGTTCTACTTCTTCTTCATCGAGCTCTGGCCGCAGGAGCTTTACTACTTCACCGGCTTGCTCGTGCTTGCCGCCATTGCACTGTTCCTGATGAACGCGCTGGGCGGTCGGATTTGGTGTGGTTATCTCTGTCCGCAAACGGTCTGGACCGACCTGTTCCATGCGGTCGAGCGCTGGCTCGAGGGCGACCGTCGCGAGCGGCTGAAGGCCGCCGCACGCCCTATGACGATGGGGCGCGCGGCGAAGCGCGTGCTGAAGCACGCGATCTGGTTGATGATCGCTTGGTGGACCGGCGGCGCCTGGGTGCTCTACTTCGCCGACGCGCCGACCTTGGTGCGCGATCTGGCAACGTTCCAAGCGCCAGCAATTGCCTATATCTGGATCGGGATCCTGACCGCTTCGACCTATCTGCTGGCTGGCTACATGCGCGAGCAGGTTTGCGTTTATATGTGTCCTTGGCCGCGCATCCAGGCCGCGCTCACCGATGAATGGGCGCTCAATGTCACCTACAAATACGATCGCGGCGAGCAGCGCTGCTCATTGAAGAAATCATTCGATCTGCGCGCGCGCGGCGAAAGGGCCGGCGACTGCATCGATTGCAATCAATGCGCGGCGGTCTGCCCGACCGGAATCGACATCCGCAATGGCGCCCAGCTGGGCTGCATCCAGTGCGGGCTGTGCGTCGACGCCTGCGATGCCGTCATGAGGAAGATCGGGCGCAGCACGGGCTTGATCGGTTATGACAACGACATCAATATTCAGCGTCGGATGGACGGCAAGCCGGAGCTATTCAAGCCGGTACGCCCGCGCACGCTCGTCTATGCTTCCTTGATCGTGGTCGTCTGCGCCGTGATGCTTTATGGGCTATCGTCGAGAACTCTGCTCGATCTCAGCATCCTACACGACCGTAATCCCGTGGCGGTCAAGCTCAGCGACGGTTCGGTTCGCAACGGCTATACGGTGCGCTTGCTCAACAAGCGCGGCGTCGATCGCGTGATCGCGATCGACGTCGATGGCCCAACCGAAACGTCCGTCCACGTCGTCGGCGCCGATTCCGTGACCGTGGATCGACCGATGATCGTCTTGGCTCGCGATACTACGACAGAACTGCGTGTACTGTTGACAGCGCCGGTTGACGACAAGTCAGGACACTCGATGCCGGTGAGGTTTCGGGTCACCGATATTGGCCTTGGCGAGGTCGCTTCCGCAATGGATCATTTCGTTCTCCCCTAGCCAGCACTGACCGGATCTGACCATGACCGCATCAATTCGCGTCGCGCGGCCCATCACCGGACGCTTCGTCCTGATTGCCCTTCTCACCTTCTTTTCGGCCGTGATTGGCGCCAATATGCTAATGATGCGCTTTGCCATCACGACCTTGCCGGGGACAGAGGTCGACAGCGCCTATAGCGCTAGCCTCACCTATGAGCGTGAGATCATCGCGGCACGACAGCAGAACGAGCGACGTTGGCAGGTTCAGGTACATATCCACCGGCGGCCAGACGGTGAAGCTGTGCTTGCGATTGAAGCGCGCGACCGCGCAGGCGCGCCTGTCGCTGGAGTGAATTTCATGGCCCGGCTCGAGCGCCCGGTCGACCGCCGGGCCGATCGGGCGATTGATGTCTCGCAGGCCGATGTTGGAACTTTCCGGGGCAGCGCCTCGGGCGTCGCCGTCGGGCAGTGGGATCTCGTGATCGAAGGCGACGCCGGTGGCCGCCGCATGTTTGTATCGAAAAACCGCGTCGTCTTGAACTGAGAGTACATGCCCCATGCAGAAAGACATCGATTTTTCTCACTTTCTGAAAAGGGCGGGCGCGGACCTCGTCCAACTCGACCTCGCGGTAGAGGGCATCAGTTGCGCGGGCTGCATGGGCAAGATCGAGCGCAATTTGTCGAGCATTCCGGATGTGACCTCGGCACGCGTGAACCTTACCGAAAACCGGCTGGTGATCGAATGGAAGGCTGGAGCGCTCGATCCAGCGCTATTTGTCAAGCGGCTCGCCGAACTAGGCTATAGGGCGTATCCCTTCCAGCGGGACAGTGCGGAGACGTTGGAGGCGGAAAGGGCGCAGAGCTTGTTGCGACGGCTCGGCGTCGCCGCCTTTGCCGCAATGAACGTGATGATGCTGTCGATCCCGGTGTGGTCCGGAAATGTCTCGGACATGCTGCCGGAGCAGCGCGACTTCTTTCATTGGCTCTCCGCGCTGATCGTCCTGCCCGCGGCGGCCTATTGTGCACAACCGTTCTTCTCTTCCGCTTTTGCGGCGCTTCGGGCACGCGGAGCCAATATGGACGTGCCGATCAGCATCGGGATCCTGCTCGCCTTGGCAACTTCGGTGATCGAGACCATCGCTCATGCCGAGCACGCCTATTTCGATGCGGCAATCATGTTGATCGCCTTCCTGCTCGCAGGCCGCTATCTCGACCAGAACATGAGGCGGCGCACCCGCGCCTTCGCCAGCAACCTTGCTGCACTAAAGGCGGAAACTGCAGCGAAGTTCATAAGTCCTACCGAAATCAGAACCGTTCCTGTGGCGGCGATCAAACCGGGAGATATCGTGCTGGTCCGACCCGGCGAGTGCTGTACCGTCGACGGCAGCGTGATCGGGGGACACTCCGAGGTCGATCAAAGCCTCGTTACCGGCGAGACCTTGCCGGCGATTGCGGCTCCAGGCAGCGCGGTGTTCGCCGGCACATTGGTCCGATCCGGCACCCTGCGCGTCCGCGCGGCGACGGCCTCGGACGGCACACTGCTTGCCGAGATCTCCAGGCTACTTGATCATGCCCTCCAAGCGCGCTCGCGCTATCTGCGCCTCGCCGAGCGCGCGTCGCGGCTCTATGCGCCCATCGTTCACACTACGGCCTTGCTGACGATGCTTGGTTGGCTGGCCTCCGGCGTCGCCTTCCATGACTCGGTCGTCACCGCGATCGCAGTCTTGATCATCACCTGCCCCTGCGCGCTGGGCCTGGCTATCCCCGCGGTGCAGACCGTGGCCTCCGGCGCACTATTCCGTTCCGGCGTGCTGCTCAATGCGGGGGATGCGATCGAGCGTATTGCGCAGGTGGACCGAGTGATCTTCGATAAAACCGGTACGCTGACGCTGCCTGAGCTCGATGTCGCCAACCTCGCTACTATTCCCCACCATGTCATCGAATTGGCAGGCCGGCTCGCGCTGGCGAGCCGCCATCCGATCGCCGCCGCCGTCGCACGAACTGCCGGTGCAAGCGAGCCGCTCGCCGATATCGAAGAGGAGCCGGGACGAGGGGTCCACGGTTACTATGAGGGAGCGCCAATCCGACTTGGCCACCCCGCCTTCTGCGGTGTCGACAGCCTCGCGAACGAGATCCTGTGCCGTGATCCTGAGGCCTCCGTCGTCGCGTTCAGCCATGGCGACGTCAGGCACGTCTTTGCCGTCCGGCAACGGATACGGCCAGACGCAGCCGAGGTCGTCGCGAGCCTCGCGTGCCTTGGTATCATGGTCGAGATCGTTTCGGGGGATCGTGAGCCAGCTGTCCGGCGGGCCGCCGAGACGCTCGGCATTCAAAGGTGGCGCGCCAACGTCTCGCCGCCGGACAAGGTCGCTCGGATCGAAGACCTGACCAGCCAGGGGCACAAGGTGTTGATGGTCGGCGACGGCTTGAACGATGCGCCCGCGCTCGCTGCAGCGCATGCATCGATGTCGCCTGTCACTGCCACCCATATGAGCCAGGCAGTCGCTGATGTCGTCTTCCTCGGTGAGCGTCTCGAGCCCGTGATGACGGCGGTCAGAGGCTCGCGCAGGGCGCTGCGACTGATGCGGCAGAATCTTTGGCTTGCGGTCGTCTATAACCTCCTGGCTGTGCCCATTGCGATCGCCGGCTTGGTGACGCCGCTGATTGCCGCTGCGGCTATGTCAGGTTCGTCGGTACTGGTCATGCTGAATGCGCTACGGGCACGAAGAAGCGAGGCGGCCTGATGGAAGTCCTGGTCTATCTGGTTCCGCTAGCTCTTTCGCTCGGCTTCTTCGGCCTGTTGGGCTTTCTGTGGTCGCTGAAGAGTGGTCAGTATGACGATCTCGACGGGGCGGCTTGGCGCGCAATCACCGATGAAGAGCCCAACGAACCGTCTGTGCCGATCCAGATAGTGAAAATGGACCAGGGCATTCGTTGTAGCGGTCGTCAGCGCTGTCCGCGCGAGTGCTAGCTCGCGCATCCAGTCGGCCACTGCCGCAACTGGCGAGAACATGCGAGTCGCGAAGTCGGACAGCAAGCAGCTTGTTGAGAAAAGCAATGCGCTCAATGATCAACAAAGGCTGCTCGATGGTCTGTCCGGCTATCGATGGCGAGCTGTGTGTCCGAGACCACGATAGCTGCAGTCGCGGCTTCAGCCGCTGCCTCGCCCACGACGTCCCATTAGCTGCAGTCTCATCGATCACCGCTATCTCGATCGCGTAATCAATCGGGCCGGCGATGTCGCATTCTCCAGCAAGGTCGACCGTCGGACAACGAGGAACGCTCGAATTTGGACGAGTGTGGCGACTGGAGCCAAAAGCGCTGGCCGTCGATATCGACGTCGTCCGAAATCTCTCTTTCTAAGAGATCATTGCGAGTGCAAATGATGGTTTTGCCGCTCTCGCGCTACGTCAAGAAAAATGAAAGCTGTTCATGCGACAGGATTGTACCACTTCGATAGGTTGTCGAGATCCGCAATGGAAGACGAGATCCGATCCGGTTGCCTCGATCAGCGCAAACGAAACTCTGCAGCTAGACGATCAGCTTTCCGACTGTGGCGGGAGCGACCATTATAAGAGATCGCGACGGTGTCTCACAGGGACTTGCATGGTTGATCCCTCTAAGATCGATTCAAACCTCGAACCTGAGCAGTTCTCGGACTAATCGCAATTCGCTTGTCAAAAGTTTTCAACGACTTGCTATAACCTGCTTGGTTTCGAACGCTGTGCGTCGATGAGGAGAGCTGCATTCGTCAACTTGTGGCGAAGTCTCTTGATACCAAACCTCCACGAAATGTTACAACCGGCCAGCCGTCGTTAATACCTGAGATATTGTCTTCTGAACATATGAGCGAGCTTGCATCTTTGCGCGAGTGCTATGTTGCCTCTTTTTTACGGTCGTCGCTTTGAAAAAACTATGTTACAAGCCGCTCCTCTCAAAAGGAGCATTCATTGTGAAAAAAGCAACCAAGAAACGCGTTAAGCGGCGCGAGTGGACCAAGGCAGATATCAAAGAGCTCAAGGTCCATTCAAAGGCTCGAACGCCGGTCACAAAGATATCAAAAATGACCAAACGCTCTGTCGGTGCGCTACGCCAGAAGGCCCTGCATCTTGGCATCGGATTGGGACATCAGCGTTAGCTTATGGAATGTGCTGGTGATTGGTCAGTAGGGCGGCTCCCGGGCCGCCCTTATTGGCTGTTGCATTTGTGTCGCAACTGCGCTTCGCGGATTTCCGCAGAACGGTATGCGGCTCGAATCCTGCCTGGCCCGGCACCGGTCGCTGTTTAAAGCGCAGTAATTCCGGCCATGAATATAGCCCAACTTCTGAAGGAACAAACTTCGAGCCCAGAGCTGATTTCCCTTGATTTCATTGCGCGATCGTTGCTGCTGATACCGAGAATGTAGGTTGTGAAGCGCTATAATGTGAAGTGTCGAAGCCTGCGTGCTCGGTGAGTACAGCCTGCATTCTTCGTGAACGTCTGGTGTGCTTCCCGGTGTGTTCCTGCCAGAGGCCCTGAGCGCCTTGGACTGATGAGGTGGCAGAGTTCCAGCAGCTGATCCGACAAGAACTTGTCGTTTGCGTCACCAACGGCCTGTCGCTCGAAGGAGTTTCGCCGGCACAGCGCAGAACGTGTGTCCGTGATCGGTGGTCCGCTCGCGGTTTTGTGGGGGCGCAGGATTGAGATTTGCAGAGAGATGAGCATTTCACTCGTAAGCGGCAAGCTGAGGCCGTCAGGCTGCGTGGTTCCATGGCATAAGCGCGTCGATTTGGCTGCTCGGCCAGCCGTTGGCGATACGCTGAAGTGTTAAGGCGAGCCAGGCGAACGGATCGACGTTGTTCATTTTCGCCGTCTGCAGCAGCGTTGCGATGGTCGCCCAGGTTCGTCCGCCGCCGTCGCTGCCAGCGAAGAGGCTATTCTTTCTCGTGATTGTTTGTGGCCGGATGGCGCGTTCGACGACGTTGGAGTCGAGCTCGATACGTCCATCGGTCAGGAAGCGTTCGAAGATGGCACGGCGCGAGACGGCATAGCGGATCGCCTCGGCCAATTTTGATTTGCCGGAGATCCGCCGCAAGGTCTGCTGCCAGAGATCGAAGAGATCTGCGACGATCGCCGCGGAGGTTTGCTGGCGCGCGGCAACGCGAGCGTCGGGGCTTTGACCGCGCACGGTTTTCTCGACCTGCCAGAGCCTTGCCATCCGCTCGACCGTCGCCGTTGCCACTTCTGAGCTCCCTGCAACATGCAGCTCGTAGAACTTGCGTCTGCAGTGTGACCAGCAGCCAGCCAATGTGATGCCATCATTGCCGCGATCGGATCGCGCGAGCTTGTTATAGGCGGCATAACCATCCACTTGCAGGATGCCGCGATAACCATTGAGGTGGCGGACCGCGCATTCGCCGGCGCGGCTGTCTTCGAAGCGATAAGCCACCATCGGCGGACCGTTGCGGCCAAAGGTTCGGTCATCTCGGGCATAGGCCCATAAGTAGGCCGTCTTGGTCGATCCGGAGCCCGGAGCGAGCGTCGGCAAAGTGGTTTCGTCGGCAAAGACCCGTTCGGCCTTCTTGACCTCGCTGAAGATGTAGTCGGCAATGATCTCGAGCTCGAAGCCGAGCTTACCCATCCATTGGGCCATCAGCTGGCGGTCGAGTTCGACCTGATCGCGGGCGTAGATGGCCTCCTGCCGGTAGAGCGGCAGGCCATCGGCATATTTGGCGACGGCGATGTGGGCCAGAAGCGCTTCCGTCGGAATGCCGCCTTCGATGATGTGGGCCGGGGCCAGCGCCTGGATGACGCCGTCCGCGTTCTTGAAGGCATACTTGGGACGGCGCGTGACGATCACCCGGAACTTCGCCGGCACCACATCCAGGCGCTCCGACACGTCCTCGCCGATCAGCACCTTCTGCTTGCCGGCATACTCCGCCAGCTCTTGCGGCTCAATGACGGTTTCGATCCGTTCCAGATGGGGCGCAAAGCCCTTGCGCCGACGCGGTGCACGCTTGCCATCCGCCTGCGCACGGCCCTTGCTGACCTGGGCCTTGATCGCGGCGATGCCGGTCTCGATCTCCTCGAAGACGAAGGCCTGCTGTTCATCGTCGCCGTTCGCCGAGCCGAGCTTCTCCGATCGTCGGCCGAACCGGGCGCGGTCGAAGGCCTGCAGGATTTGCGTCAGCCGCTCGATGCGCGCATCGGCATCGGCGTTGCGGGCCTTGAGATCGGCGACTTCGCTCTCCAGAGCAGCGGCGCGGGCCGCTTTCTCGGCCATGGCAAGCACCATGGCCTTCAGCGTCTCTACGTCATTCGGGAGGCTGAGATCGGGCGGCGTCATTGACCCGACCAGAGCACATTTTGCCCCGGTTCTCTTGCCCTTTCAGGCCGCTGATTCACTTCGCCGCAGTGCTTTTACCCAACAATCTCCGGCGGCTTGACCGCCGCGGTCCGGATCCGCTTCCAGTCCATCCCATCCACCAGTGCCATCAACTGCGCAGCATTCAGCTGCACCCGATGATGCCCGATCCGCGGCCAGCAGAACCTCGCCTTCTCAAGCCGTTTTAAATAGAGGCACACGCCGGAGCCATCCCACCATACGATCTTTATTCGGTCGGCTCTTTTGGCGCGGAACACATAAAGCGCACCGTCGAACGGATCTGAGCCGGCATCGCGCACCAGCGCAACAAGGCCATCGATACCCTTGCGGAAGTCGACTGGATGGCTCGCCAGGAACACCTTCACGCCGGAGGGGATCATGCCGAACGGACCGCCCGGATCACCCGCTGCAACTGCGCCTCGTCGACGTCCACGCCGGCGCGCACGATCACCTCGCCAATGGCAATCTCGATCACCGCGCCTGCCACAGGCGCCACCACACCCTCGCAACTCGAGTGCCGTGAGCGATAACGCCGCCGCTCGGCCCGAGCGTCACGGCGCCAGGCGAACAGCTGCGACGGGTGAATGCCGATCCGGCGGGCGATCGCCGAGACGCTCGCGCCAGGCTCCAGCGCCTCCATCACGACTTGGGCCTTAAACTCGTCCGACCAGCGTCGGCGAAGCTGCCGCGGCGATCCCTCAAGACGGTCGGCGACCGCTTCGATCATATGGAAGGTTCTAGTTCCAGAACTAGGCGCAGACATAGAAGCTCACATCGGCTCACAAACTTAGCAGCCGATAGCCGATCGTTCACCCCTCCGCCAGACGGGGTCTCCTTGCCGCTTACTTTCACTCAGTGCTCGCTACAGCTTCACGATTGCGGTCGGCCTCCAGCGCGCGGCATCTTTGACGAAGCCTTGAAAGGAGCCTGGTAGTTGCTGCCATCTCGGCATAAACTGGCTACATCACGAAACTAAGCCTATACGCACTTCCTGGCCGGTTTGCCTAAGTGCAAAATTCAGCTGTTGTTACTGTGATCGGCTCCTCTCGGCTGACCAAGGAGAAAGTTGCGTAATGGCCTGAGGTCGATTCTTTAAATCAAGACGCGTCTCCGCTGGGCCATTGGCTGTGGCCGATGAGCATTCTTGCGAGTGGGTGTTACTCGAAGATCATGGGGGCTACGGCTTGGGCGTAAGCGTACCCGGCTGGGCCCGCCGGGTCGCTCGAACTTCGGAACGATACGGTGCACCCAGCAGTAACAGAAACAGCGCGCGATTGGCTTGATAGCTGGCGGCGGAGCGGCTCCGTCCTGAACCCGTCATTACGCGGGCACCTTCGGCCGTATAAACGGACCACAACCACCTTCGTCCGCGCTGCTTCAGGAATGACTCGAAAACTGGAAGCGTTGACATGGCTACGGAGCGTCATTTCTGACGGTCGTGCGTTTGGTCTTCGGAAGGCCGGAGACGCTCTCACGGCGAACCTTCTCCAGACGATGCCTGACCGCGGCCAGCTTGGTAATGAACTCGTTTGATCCGCTTACCCCGAATTCATCAGAAGCGAGCTCGTCCAGTCCTTGCTGTTGCGGCGCCAAAGTCAATAGGCGCTTGCGAGTTTTGGCCGTCAGCGTCATCTGCACGACCCGAGCATCGCTCGCGCAGTGCTTACGCCGCAGGAATCCACTTTTCTCTAGTACCTTTGAGTGCGTCGTGACGAAAGAAGGGTCGACGTGCATCAACTTTGACACCAGGTTGACGGAGACACCATTTTCCTTGCCTAAGTAGGCCACTGCCATCAGGATCATCCACTGTGGTCCAGTGATGCCAAGCACATGAGCTCGGAATCTGGCAAGCTCTTCGAGACACGCACTGATCGACCTGATCTCCCACATGAACGGCCGGGCCGGCTCCAGTCCCTCAGTAGAGACACTTTCAAGCGCGCTGGCTAGACCGGGCAAATCCGGCGGCATCGTAGGTCAGGTTCCATCGTTCACCGGCTTCCCTTAGCGCGAATTGGCAGTAGGTACAACGCCGTAAGAGCAAGCAAATCAAACACTTGGTACGGTCCGGACGGATGGGTAGCGTGCGTAAGAAAGCCGTAGCTGCTCGGAGTCCAGCAGCGGCATTCACGGGCAACTTGCGTCGGATCGATGCTGCACGCCGGTCGGATCGCTGCGCCTGCCAGTGAGATAGCCGCGATTATGGTCTGCTTCTTGCTTCACTGGCGACCTGTCCGTTCCCTGCCGAATTTCTCTGGGGCATGCCGAGCATCGCGGAGACGCACGTCGCATTTTACGTGGCCGACGTAACACGTCCCTAAGGCGCAGGCATTTTTCCAGTAAACGTCCCGTATAGTTCTTCCCAACCTTCCCATGTCGGTAGCCAATCTTCATAGAGTTGAGCTGACCTTTGACTTCGATTTAATTGTGTGAGCAATGGGGACAGCGAAATGCTTCTGTGATCCCGCCAAGTCGCCGAAGTCAACAGCTCTCAAGATCAATTGCAAGCGCAAATCTTCTCAGGTGATGCGTTCAGCGCAAGCGACCGCCTCACGTGATCTCACGGCCGGCGCTACTCGCTCAATCGAACGAGTGCTGCGGCGGGGGGGACGCTTAATGAGGGTCTGAACTATGAGCGATGGTTTCGACCGTTCTCCTGCGGTTTGCTTTCTTCTCGGCCTCCCGCGATCCGGGACGACACTCCTGGCGCACTTGCTCCAGCACCATCCTGACATTGTGGCTCCGCCTGAGCCCTGGTTTATGCTGGCACTTGAGGCATTTGGCAGGGTCGATCAGCGACATCCGGCAGGATCCCCGCTGATCGAGGCTGCCACATCCGAATTTTTGGGACGGATAGATCGCACGTTGGTCTGCCGGGCCTTTGCCGACACTGCGTACAGCCAGTATCTGGCGGCAGCGGGCAAGCGCATCATCATAGACAAGACACCACGCTACTGGACGGCGCTGGAATTTCTTGAAGCTGTCTATCCAGAGGCGCCACACATCCTTCTGATGCGCAATCCCTATGCCATCGCCGCTTCACTGAAATCAACGTGGGGTATCCCGCTGCGGGCAGAAAACTCCTATCCGGTCAGCGTATCTGCTCTCGCTGATCTCATGCTCCGCCTGCCCGCTGTCGTTATATCGTCACTAGCCGATCTGGTTCTTGGCCTTCCCAGGCTCGCCGCGCACCGCGCTCGGCCGCGGACGCAGCTAATAAAATACGAACCGCTCGTGGCGCGTCCCGATCAGGAAGTCCGGCGTCTATTGGTGGCGCTTGGCTGTGATCCAGCGGTCGCCGCGTCCGCGGGAATGGAACAAGCAGATTATCTTCGATCCAGCAGCTTCGGAGACCGAAAAATCCTGGAGCGAAACGCGGTCGACGAAAGCTCTGTCAAAGCATGGCAATCCCAATTGAGCGCTGAAGAGATGCAAACGGTGACCGACCTGATCGGGGTCGAGCTTTTGATAGAGCTCGGATATGAGCAGGAGCTGCTGCATGCGCAGCAAGCCGGCGTGGTGGATAGGGGAGGAGAGGTTACCGAACTCCATCGCCGGATATTCCAAACCTGGCGGGATTTGCGCAGTCGTTCCGCATCCAATAGCTCCATAGTGCGGCAGACGCAAAATCTGTCGGACACCAACGTCGAGGAGGATCTGCGGCTGGCGGACTCAACGGCGGCTCGGTTGCAACACGCGCTGTTGACCTCAGAAGCTGAGCGCGCCGCGGGATTGGATGCCATTCAAAATCGCGACGCGGCAATCAAAGTTCTACGCAGCGAGATCGAACGTCTTGAGCAGGTCCTCAATATGCCTTAGGGTGATCTGGATGCTTGCGATCAAAACACGCTGGCTTATTTAGCTAGTACTGAGCCCGCGACGGGTTGATCTCCGCGCCGGATGGCTGGCGCAGGTTATGACCGCATCAGCGGTGAAACGCCCTCGGTTATGCGGCTCCTGGTTGCGCTCGCACTTGACCTTAACCGTGCGTCATGGCGAGCAGTTTTTTCGCCACCGGTATCTCTCATCGGGGCTGCAGCCGTAGACCGGCAAAGAACAGCGATTCTGCATCGAAAAGAACATATGCTGCCCAGACATCTGCGCCGTCTCGAAGCTGAATCGATCGAAATCATGCGTGACGTGGTCGCCGAGTTCAAAAGGCCGGTCATGCTTTATTCGATCGGAAAAGACTCGAGCGTGATGCTGCACGTTGCGATCAAGGCCTTCTATCCCGCAAAGTTGCCTTTTCCCCTGCTCCACGTCGACACGACCTGGAAGTTCCGCGAGATGATCAACTTCCGGGACGCCACAGCCAAGCGGCTCGGCCTCGACCTAATCGTCCATGTAAATAAGGAGGGCATTGAGCGCGGGATCAATCCGATCGACTCCGGCTCCGCGCTTCATACCCAGGTGATGAAGACAGACGCCCTGAAGCAGGCGCTCGACCTCCACGAATTCGATGCTGCTTTTGGCGGTGCCCGGCGCGATGAGGAAAAGAGCCGCGCAAAAGAGCGGATTCTGTCCTTCCGCTCGGCAGGGCACGTATGGGACCCTCGTAACCAGCGGCCGGAACTCTGGAATCTATTCAACACTCGGATTCGCCGGGGCGAAACCATGCGCGTCTTTGCACTGTCGAACTGAACTGAGCTCGACGTCTGGGAATATGTCATGCGCGAGAAGATTCCGGTCGTCCCGCTCTACTTCGCAAAGCAAAGACCGATCGTGCGTCGAAATGGCGCGATGATCATGATCGACGACAAGCGATTGCCGCTTCTGACCGGCGAGGCGCCGCAAATGCGGATGACCCGTTTCCGTACGCTGGGATGCTATCCGTTGAGCGGAGCTATTGAATCCGATGCGACAACGATCGAAGACATTGTCGCAGAGATGCAGACCGCGACAGTATCGGAGCGCCAGGGCCGCCTGATCGATGCCGATGAAGCCGCTTCGATGGAGAAGAAGAAGCGGGAAGGCTACTTTTGATGCTTGCCAAGCCAATAACGCAATCTATCCAAGCCATGCCAAAGGATCAGCTGCGATTCATCACATGCGGTTCGGTGGATGACGGGAAATCCACGCTGATAGGCCGGCTGCTGCACGACAGCAAAATGATTTACCAGGATCAGATGACGGCGTTGGAACGAGATAGCGCCAAGCACGGCACTACCGGCCGTGAGATCGATTTCGCGCTGCTCGTCGACGGGCTTGAAGCCGAACGAGAGCAAGGCATCACGATCGATGTAGCCTATCGTTTCTTTGCGACGGAGCGGCGCTCGTTCATGGTGGCTGATACACCCGGCCATGAGCAGTATACCGCAACATGGCAACTGGCGCCTCAAATGCTCAGCTCGCCATCATCCTCATCGATGCCCGTAAGGGCGTGCTGGTCCAAACCAAGCGGCACTCGTTCATCTGTTCGCTCCTTGGTATCCGCCACCTCGTCTTGGCAGTGAACAAGATCGACCTCGTCAACTACAGCAAAGAGACCTTTGATCGGATCGTCGCCGACTACGTGGCCTTTGCCGCAGATCTCGGCTTCGATACGATCGTCCCGATCCCGATCTCTGCCAGGTACGGCGACAACGTCGTCAACCGCTCTTGCAACACTCGCTGGCACGATGGTCCCTGCCTGCTCGGCCAGCTCGAGAGCATTGGGATCGGCTCCGATAGCTCCCGGCAGGCCTTCCGCTTTCCGGTCCAGTGGGTGAACCGGCCGGACCTGGATTTCCGAGGTTACGCCGGATCCGTGGCTTCAGGAAGCATCTCGGTGGGAGACGACATCGTCGTCGCAGCATCCGGACGAACCGCGCGCGTCAGCCGGATTGTAACTCAAGACGGCGACCTACCTTGCGCCGAGGCGGGCGATGCAATCACGCTTACCCTTGAAAGCGAAATCGACATCAGCCGCGGCGATCTCCTGGCATGCCCAACCGAGCGACCGGAACTTGCCGATCAATTCGCCGCTCATCTGATCTGGATGGATGAGGACCAACTCGCTGTCGGACGCAACTACATTCTGCGCATTGGATCGCAGACCACAGCCGGCAGCATTACTGCGATCAATCGTCGGATCGACGTCAATACGCGCGAGCATCTGGCAGCCAGGACGCTTGGCTTAAACGAGATCGGATTTTGCAATGTCTCAACCGCATTGCCCGCGGCGTTCGATCCTTACGAGGTCAATCGCAAGACCGGATCATTTATCGTCATCGACCGATATACCAACCGCACGGTCGCAGCCGGGATGATCGCATATCCACTGCGGCGAGCTGCCAACATCGCTTGGCAACCCCTTGCAGTGGGACGCAAGGAGCGGGCCACTCTCAAGAACCAGAAGCCTTGCATCATTTGGTTTACCGGCCTGTCCGGCGCGGGAAAGTCGACAATTGCCAACATCGTCGATCAAAAGCTGTTTGCAATGTCTCGGCATGCCATGCTGTTGGATGGAGACAACCTGCGGCACGGATTAAACGCGGACCTCGGCTTCTCCGAGACCGACCGCATGGAAAACATTCGGCGTACCGGGGAAGTTGCCAAGTTGATGGCGGACAGTGGCTTGATCGTGCTTTGTTCGTTCATCTCGCCTCACAGGGCCGAACGAGATATGGTGCGCAGTCTGGTCGGTAAGGAGGAGTTTGTCGAAGTCTTTGTCGATACGCCGAGCGAAGAATGCGCGCGGCGCGATCCCAAAGGTCTTTATTCAAAAGCGAAGTCCGGTAAGATCAAGAAATTCACCGGCGTCGATGCGTCCTATGAAGCGCCGACAAGACCTGAAATTCATCTCAGGACCAAGGAACAGGCGCCTGAGCAAATGGCCCAAGCTGTGATCGATGTCTTGATGGCGCGCGAAATTCTTGACGGTTACTGATTATCGAACCTATCACCTCGTATCCCACCGTTTAGCAAGATGTGGGCCTCACCAAGCCGCTGGCCCGGCCAAGGCGACTCGGGTTAAGCACCGACATCAATGGACTCATGCTCTGAGGAACAAAATGGTCGCGTCCACACGTCGATTGCCCGCTTCTGGTTATGTCCTCGAAATCGACGGTCAATTGAAAACCGAATTTGCGACCAGAGATGGGGCCTTTGCAGGAGCGCAGGAGCTCAAGAAGCGCCGTCCGATGCTCCAGGTCAGGATCTACGACGCTAGGACAAAGGCCAGAGAAGAAGTCGGGCTTCCAGTAACTTGAGTTTTTCGCTTCACGCTGTTTCTTGCGCGTATGGCGTGCGTCGCGCTCTCCCGATCAAACCTGTGCCCGGCTGAAGCCGCGGGGGAATTGAACACAGGTGCGGAAGCATCGCCAGCATCGGCTGGCTGCAGTCCAGTGCTTGGAGTGTGAAACCTGTACGAGATACTCCAGCGCCCTGACATAAACTACGAGACCGCGCAACTCGGCCACGAAGTGTCGATCGCTCGTGAGCTTGATCGAAAGACGGGGCTGGCACCAGGATCAGCTGTCACGCGGTATTCTCTCGACGTCGACCGGAAGCTCGATGCCATACCTGTCTGCTGTCTCGCAAGAACGCTGTACTGGCGATCACGGCAGCTTGGCTCCAAAACGCGGCGCCACAGACGCTTAGCGTGCTGCGCGTCAGCTTTTCGTCAGCTACCTCGCTTAGCATATTACAGTTTCGACGACCCGAGTTTCCGAGTCCAATCTCACGTTGATCGGGGGCGGAAACGAGCAGTTCAGCGGCGGCCATCGCGGCTCCGACTATGTTCACTCATGGCCCAACTCTCAGTTTCCGCGGTACCTGCATTCGGATTTCAGCTCAGCGATGCCAAAATGCAGTCGCCAGAGTTGGCGATGGCCCAGGACTGGTTGTCGTACGGCCGGCGCGATCGCCCGGCCGGCGCCCGGCTCGGACATTGTGGGTCATTGCGGCGGGCGCGATGTTGGGCAGATTTGCCATATCTCACCTCTCGATCGCCGCGGCCGCACAGGAGATCCGTGCGCAGTACGCGTAACGCAAACGGATGTGGTATGGCCGCCCGAGGGCGAGGCAGGGGTCTCGGATATAGAAAGCCGATGGGATTCAGCGATCGTTGGCGCTTGACGCTCTGCGCGGAGACAAAACCACCGCACTCTTGATTTCGCTTCGTTCTAGATCCGATTTCTGGTCCGGTTAGATTCGTAAATCGACCTGCGCCCACCCGTGAGAGATTCAAATGCTCCGTATACGAAAGCGCTGCGGGCGAACGGTTGGGGCCGCTGAAACCAGGGACGCCGTACCGTCAGCGCTCCAAGCTAGGGCCATCGCGCTGGAATTGCGCTGACGGCAATCGGCGGTGGAAGCATTAAAAATTACTTAATACGAATCATTGCCAGCGAAACCGGGGTATCTGACACATAACCGCTGCGAGACGACGCGTGAATGACGACATAGGTTGCAAAAGTTGCTTTCAAATCGACCCTATCGACCTACTGCCCGATGAGGGCGCCCGGCAGCGGTTCGAGGCGATTGTGGATCGTGCAGGGGACGCGCGCTCAACGTGGTCGCCGCTTGATGAGGAAATGCGCTCGACTCGTGCCGAGCTTCACCGCGTCGAGACCCGCCGCAAACAGCTGATATTGGCCCGCACCGCCGGCGGCCCCGTCGCGGACAAGGAGGAGGCGCAAATCCGTGACTTGAACTTGCAAGCTGCCGGATTCGCTGAAAAGTTGCGTTGCCTCATCGGTCGTGAGGCGACTGCTGCCGCCCGTATGCGGCACTGCGAGAGCCTGGCGTCACGCTGCCGAGCCTTTCTGGCTCGCAGTGGCCTGCGGTCGGGCGTGCGTCTTACCTCGATCCCACAAATCGCGCTGTCGGAGATTTTAGGGCGCGACGAGCCGATCAGTGAGGCTCTCAAGCGCTTGCGCCTGCGTCTTGGCGAGCTCGAAGCCGATGCGCACCGGATTCGCAGTGCGCCATTTCCCAGTGAGGCAAAGAAGCAAGACGCGGCGGTTCTGATCGCACGACTGGCGGAACGTGGAGCGCCGTCTATCTCGGCCATGATTGATGACAACGCGCGTGAGATCAAATGGCCGCTCATCCTCCAGGAGCACGATCTGACGGCTATGGTCCTCGGTGCGGACACGCGGGTTGTGGGCAGGGCATCTGGCCAGGTTCCCGATGCAATTGGGCTGCTCTGTTGGGTCCTTCGTGACACCTTGACCGAAAAGGTGAACGAATTGATCGATACCAACAGCGACGATGCTGCCGCGCTCCCGGCGGATGAGCGTGAAAAGCTGCTAACTCAGATCGAAGCTGACAAATTGATGACCGAACGCAAAGAGGCCGCCCTGGTACAAGCCGCGCAGGCTGCGGGCGAGGCCATCGAACACCGCGATGGCATCAGCGTTCTGGCCGCGCTTCAGCTCGAGCTGGTCACGCAGACATTATGACGACGCGGCCGCGCAAAATATTCTCTCGCAACTGGCACCTAACTGGTTGTCCATGAAGGAACGCGGAGTTCGGCCTGCAACGAACCGGATCAGGCGACGATTTTGGCAGGGAGTTCAAGCTTTGCCAGCGGAAAGCACAATGCTGGTTGCGGTCTTTCCCTGAGACCATTTCCTGCGCGCCTCTTCGGACTTCTCCAAAGCCATTTAGCGAACCGTCGATGCGCAGACGGAAAGGCGTGCGGGCGGCCGGGAGAGGCCGCCCGCGTTTGTTGAACTTGGCCATCTCGGGGGCTGCGTGAATGTATGAGAAGCCAAGTCCACGCGACACTCCTGGCAACTCGCGTGCCAGACGGTCCGACCTCAAAGAGGTGCGGGCTGTCGTGCTCAAGGAAAGCGCACCGACGGCGGTGCGCCGCTCGTGCGAGTTGCGTCACGAAAGAGGTTTTTCCATGCCGTGCCTAAGGTTGGCAAAAACAGGCCATGTTAGTCATGTAACGACGACGAGGAGCAAAACGAGGCGCTTGTGCACCTCATGCGGTGTCGGCTTTCGAACGGGCGTGTCGTCAACCCGGCGTACACGTCTGCAGCGCTTGCGAGTAGCGCAGCGGGGACACGCACGTTCGCGACGCACGGTTCCACTCGGCGAGATACACCCCGAATATCCGTAGCTTAGAACCCTGTCACATTGCCGAATCATATTTCTTGTACTCGGTGGTCGTGCCTAAGACTTCCTCCCGCTCATTGAAGCCGGCGCATCGAACTCCAATTCCACGGGGCTTTCTAGGGACCATTGGTTGGGCGAGCCGAAGCTGACGTCGGAGAGAGCTTCCTTGGTGGATTAGCATCATGACCCCGCAAGCTAAACTGTGTGCTTTGTTGAGAGGTGTTCTGGATGATGCCGTCGCGATGGTGCCCGAAGCAAGGCGGACGTCATCGTTGAAGGCATGCATCGCCGAAAAAGTACTAACTCTAGCTGCACAAGGCAATTCGGATCCAATTGTGTTGACACGCCTGGCCGTGCGGAGCGTGCAGCAAGCCTGTCGAGGTTGCTACGGATGCGAAGGACAGCAACCCATCGGTCAGTGAAAGTTCGATCATGGCCCCCAACACGATCGCAAGTGCTTTCGCACCGCTTGAGCAACTTGCCAGCCAGTTGATTCCCCATATTCCGCGGGAGGACGATGCCTCGCACGACATTAGCCATACTCTACGAGTTTGGAAGAACGCGCGAACAATACAGGCGATCGAGGGCGGCGATCTCACGATCCTGGTTCCTAGCATCCTTCTTCACGACTGCGCAGCGGTTGAGAAGAATTCTCCCTTTCGTTTTCAAGCATCTCGGCACGCGGCCGATAAAGCGTCGAAGTTGCTGAGGGAACAAGGCTTCTCGGCAAGCGCTATCGAGTCCGTTGCGCATGCAATCGAGGCCCATAGCTTCTCCGCAAACGTGCCTCCTCGAACGTTAGAGGCAAAGATCGTTCAAGACGCCGATCGGTTAGACGCAATCGGAATGATTGGGGTGGGCCGATGCTTTCACCTTGCAGGTCGGCTAAGGCGGTCGCTTTATGACGTCGGCGATCCTCGCGCTCGAAATCGTCCGCATGACGACAGGAAATTTGCAGTCGATCATTTCGACACCAAATTGCTCAAGCTGGCGTCGGGATTCCAAACCGCGGCTGGAAGATCCCTGGCAAGACCCAGGCACGAGCGCTTGGTGCGCTATCTGGACGAATTGTTTGAGGAGATCTAGATCGGAAAAGTGTCGGTTTTCAGAAGGTTGTCGTGCTGGTCTGATCAGAAGATCGTGCAACTCACCCGGTCTAGTGCCGGATCTGATCAGTTAGAGGCTCTACTGCGTGAATTCGGCTGGAGTGTTCTGACTGGCCAGAATTCCTTACGAGGAGAAAGACCAAGCGGTGCAGGCAGCGTTGGCGATTGTCTCAGCGTGCCGCCCCAGTACCTAGGCCAGCATTTTAGGGCACGTTACGTACAGGCTTCGAAGTCCCTCACGTACAGCTCTTTGGTGGTGATCTCCATCGTCCCCGGGTCTCCGGCGACATCCCAACGCAGTATTTTGGTCACCACCACCTTCCGTTCGCATAATGCGTCAGATCGCATTCGACTATTCTCCCCACGTAAGCATGTGCCTCATATTTTGGGGGCATTGGGCGCGCCGCGCCTTCTTCGAGCGTTTCCTCCACCAACGGCCGCATCGAGCTCGGCGACGAGCGCGGGATCAGGCCCCAAATAGTTACGAGAAAGAATAGCCTCTCTCCGGTCCACGACAGCGGACAACACTGGGAAACCATCGCAGCATTGCTGCAGACAGCAACGACGTCGATCTGTTCGCATGGCTCGCCCCGCACTCGGCGGTTTGCTCCGCCGGGGCTCAGCAAAAGTTGTCGAGCTGATCGCTGCAAAAGGTCCCGCCAATTGCAAGCCCGAGCCTGACTGGACGAGACAGGGGACCCCCCGTTCAGACGCAATGATGACATGATGGCGGACATGTAGAGCGGTGGCAGGCACTTCCAAGGCATCGACCTTCAAGGAAAGTAGCAAAGGCGGATAACTTGTATCCCGATCTGGAGTTCGGCGAGGGCGCGACGTGAATCGAGCCAAATCCTCGCGGCAGAACGTCCTCACCCCTGACGTCGCACTGTGGACACTCTGAGCATAGCTTGCCGCCGCTCCCTGCAATCTTCTGCCAGCCTTCGCTTATCGCTCCGCGCGGATGTGCACGTTAGAAAAAATCACATGAGAAGAGTTCGGAAGAGGGTTGAAACGCACCTAACGTCAAGTTGTACGATCTGAAAATAGACGGCAAAGGTCGTCAATGTCCCGAACTCTCCAGCGAGTGACAGTATGCGAATGTCTCAAGCCTCACGCAGGATCCGGCGCGTCAGCAGCGGCACGCATAACGGGCGCCACGCGCGAATTGACATCCGCGTGCGATCGGTCCGACGTGCACTTTTATCTGAACTTCAACGTTCGCCTGGATGGCACAGGTCGGCCGTAAGCCGATCAGCCGACACGTCTAGCTTGCTAGGCAAGATGTTGAAGACGCTGGATCGTTGCATGCAGGACGGCTGGACAAGAGTTGCGCTTCGCGCCGCCTCGGTGCGCAAATGCGGCGGCAGAGCGAATTCCTAGGAAAACTGAATGATATCGATGGGGCCTTGGCGCCGTGCGGGCATCGCTGTGCATCTGCGGATTGATGTGCATGTCGTGATCGGCCGAATTTTCGATGAGTTGTCAAGCGAAGCGCGTCTGCGCCGATGGCGCTTCGCCCAATAGCAGATGACGCGAGGGGCTGCACGCAAGGTGACTCAAGTCGCGGCACCCCTCCAGATTCGCGACGAATACAACTTAAGGGGAATAGTGTGACAAGACAGCGCTCTCTGTTGACGCCTGGTCCGTTGTCGCTGTCGCTGGCGGTCAGGAGCCAGATGCAGCTCGATCTCGCATCGCGCGATTGCGAGTTCAAGGAAGTGACCGCCCGCATGAGGCGGCTGATGCTCAATCTGCTGGGAAAGGCCGGGGATTATTCCGTAGTCCCTATTCAGGGAGGCGGCTCCTTTGCAATGGAGGCTGCTCTGTCCTCGTTCGTGTCCAAGGGGGGCAAGCCGCTCGTTTGCATAAACGGCATCTATGGCGAGCGCATCTTCAAGATCCTGCGGCTGTGGGGCGTCGACGCGCTGAAGCTTGTCAAACGAGCTACCGAGCCTTTGGACCCCCAAGAAGTTGCTGAGCATCTGAGGCGAAATCCCGGCATTACCCACCTATGTCTCGTGCATTGCGAGACGACGACCGGAATCGTCAATCCGCTGGACGCGATCGTCGAAGAGGCGAAGCGGCGTGGTATCAAGACGATCGTCGATGGCATGAGCTCCTTTGGCGCGATTGATATTGACCTGAGCCGTGGTGGGATAGACGTCCTGGTGACGTCGAGCAACAAGTGCATTGAAGGGCCGCCAGGGGTCGCTTTTGTCATCGCGTCTCGCGGGCTGCTAAAAAACGCAGTCCAAGAACCGAGGTCGTTTGTGCTCGACGTGAGAGACCAATGGCTCTCGCTCGAGCGCTCCGGTGAGTGGCGATCGACCCCGCCCACCCACATCGTTCAGGCAACGACGAGGGCCTTGGAGATTCTGGAGGGGGAAGGCATCGATGCCCGGCGCCGCAGGTATGAGAAGGTTAGAGACGATCTCGTCCAAGAACTCGAAGGGGTAGTGTCTCCCCTGCTGTCTGCCGACTTGCAGTCGCCGGTCTGCGTCGCCTTCAGTGCGCCATCCGGCATCGCCGATCAGGAAGGATTTGACGGGCTATATCGCCATTTGGCGGCCCACAACCTTTACATCTACTCGAAGTTGCACCTCGCGACGCGGAGTTTTCGGGTCGGTTGCATTGGCGAGATCCAACCCAGTTGGATCGAGCAATTGGGGTGCGCCTTTCGTACATACTTTCGGTCCGGTCCGGTTCCTTGCGCGGGGGCGGCGTCGGCCCGGGAGGCTTGCGAGCGTCGCATCGAGACGTCATCGCCGCTCGCAAGGACCTCGCAGCTCCCGTTCTCTGTCGAAACTGCTGTTCTGCACGCGGGCTACCGACGTGATCCGGTGACCAAAGCTGTCGCAGTGCCGATCTATCAGAACACGGCCTATGAACTCGATGGCGATCTGAATCACATTGCGGATGTCTACAACGTCAAGGCGGATGGGTTCACCTATACGAGGATCATCAATCCGACGACCCGCGCGCTGGAAAGAAGGTATGCCGCGGTCGACATGGGTCGCGACTCGCTCGCGGTCGCATCGGGGCAAGCGGCGACGTTCCTTGCCATCGTCAACCTGTCAAGCGGAGAAGTGGGGGACAACGTCGTCGCCTCACCGTACCTCTATGGCAATACCTGGAACCTGCTCCACAACACGTTAAAGCGTCTTGGTATCGCCGTCAGGACGGCGGATCCTCGCAGGCCGGAGACTTTCGAACGTGCCATCGATGACCGCACGATCTGCCTGTTCGGAGAGGTGATCTCAAACCCGTGTCTGATTCCGCTTCCGGTCAAAGAGCTGGCTGAGATCGGCCGAAAGCACGGCGTCCCCTTGGTTGTGGATAATACGACGACCCCGCTGGTATGTCGGCCGTCAGATCTCGGTGCGGCGATTACGACCTACTCCGCCACGAAATATATCTGCGGCCACGGCACGACGCTGGGCGGTCTGATCGTTGACAACGGCAAGTTCAGCTACCGGGGAGCCTCTCGCTTTCCATTATTCAACAGTCCTGACGAAGCGCATGGCGGGATCATCTGGCGCAACGCGTTGCAAGACGTCGACGATCTCGGAAAAAGCGAGGTTCTTCTGAAGGCACGCATGACCTGGTTGCGCGACACTGGCGCGGCCATTGCCCCCTTTGCGAGCTTTCAGCTGATCCAAGGCCTTGAAACGCTGCCCCTTCGCATGAAGCAGCACTGTGCAAACGCCAGGATAGTGGCCGACGTTCTTAAGGCGCATCCGAAAGTACGTCGTGTCTTCTACCCGGGGCTGTTCGAAGGAGCCGACCGGGAAACCGTCGACCAGACGCTCAATCCCGCATACGGACACGGCGCGATGGTCATGTTCGAGGTGGAGGACGAACAGGCCGGGCGCAAGTTCATCCAGAACGTCGACCTGATGTATCACGTTTCGAATGTGGGAGATGCCCGGACGCTCGTGACGCATCCTGTTTCGACAACCCATACCACCGTTCCGCGGGAGAAGCGCGAAGCCGCCGGCATATTTGGCGGTTCGATCCGGCTTTGCGTCGGCATCGAAGACGTCAACGACATCGTGCGCGATCTGGACAGGGCGCTTTCCGCAATCTGACAACTTGTAAGGCGATCAGGAAGAGGTTCTCATGAATCAGACAGACGCTTGGAAACTGAGGTCGTCCCGTTATGAAGCGGTTCAGTTCAGCCGCGAGATCAACAAGCAACTCTCAGAACTGAGGCCCGACAATGTAACGGGAGTGGCCTATATCGCCAAAGATTACGCTGTAATTGCCGCTTGCACGCTCGCGACGGTCTGCGTCTCTTGGTGGCTCTACCCGGTGGCCGTTCTTCTGATCGGCGCCTACCAACGAGGTCTGACGACGATCGCTCATGATGCGGCTCACCGTACGCTCGCGAAGAACACGACGTGGAACTACGTCCTCGGCATTCTGTTCGCCGCCTATCCCCTGTTCCAGCGCCACTGGGCCTACCGGATCTCGCATGTCTATCTGCATCATCCGTATCTCGGCGACCCGGAGAAGGATCCCGACCTGAAATTCTTCATGGCCAATGGTGTCTACGACGTCCAGCCTCCCGAGCGGTACGCCTTCAATATCATCTGGAAGCCGATATTCGGTGGGGCGACACTGGCCTATCTGAAGTATCTCTGGACCAATCGGTTTTCGATCACGGATGCCGAGGACCAGAGCCGCTCAGGCATCCTTGTCGACAAGTATGGCTTCTATCTTTTCTGGATCAGCATCCTGGGCGGGTCATATGCGCTTGGGCTGATCCACATCGTGATCCTGTTTTGGATCGTGCCCTATCTCACCACGTTTCAGGTTCTCGGGTGGTTTGTCGAACTCGCCGAGCACTCGCCGATGTGCGAGACCGAAACGAAGAACGTCTATCTGACCAGGAACCGGAAAGGGAATTTCCTCGAGCGCGCCATCCTTGGACAGAATCTGGATGAGTACCACCTCGAGCATCACCTGTCGCCGGGCATCCCGTTCTGGCTTTTGCACAAAGCCCAGAAGATCCGGATGCAGGATCCGGGTTACGCAAAGGTTGCCGCGAGCTGGGGAGGGCTCTTCGTCAAGGGGCCGCAAGGTCAACCCAGTGTTATGACCCAGTTGAAGGAGCGAAATCGACGCTTGTATGAGCAGTCGGTGGCTGATGGCCATGCAAAGGGACAGGTGGCGTGACATTGCAGCGGTCAGACAAGGCTCGCGCCGTGGTCGGCGTCACCTCGAACCGTCTTTTGGTCGATGGCGTGCATCGCGACTGGCTACGACGCAAATACGTCAAGGCTCTCCTTCATCATGCGGGCGTGGCCTGCGTCATATTGCCGACGATCGACGCTGAAGATGCGCGGGGCGATGCCACCCGGGCGATCATGAACGCGCTCGACGGCCTCGTCTTGACAGGAGATGAATCCAATCTTGATCCGGCCGTCTTGAAAGCGCCTGCATCCCATCCAGCAGCCGATCAGCAGGATGTTGAGGATGGTATCCGCGACCGCCCACGGGACAGGCTGTCTGCGGTAGCCATCGATAGGGCCATCGCGATCGGAATGCCGATCCTGGGCATCTGCCGGGGGCTGCAGGAGCTTAACGTCTATTTCGGCGGCACACTCCATCCATCGCTTGCGGAGTGGAGGCTGGGAAGTGCCCTGATGCATGCCGAGAAACCGGATCGTCCAAGAGACCGCCAGTACGATGCCGCGCACAGCGTGAGGATATGCTCCGATGGTGCGCTTTTTCCGATCGCGGGCGCAGCGGAAGCGCAAGTGAACTCCCTGCATAATCAAGGCATAGAGGCGCTTGCCAGCGCGCTGAAGCCGGAGGCATGGGCGCCTGACGGTCTGGTCGAAGCCGCTTCCGTCGTTGGCGCGCCGACGCTGCAAATCGGCGTGCAATGGCACCCCGAATGGCACGTCTCAACCGATCCCCTGAGCGGGCGGCTGTTCACGGCATTTGGAGAAGCGTGCGTTGCGTATTGCCACGCCAAGAAACACTAGAGGCTGATTGTGACGTTTCAATCCAAGCGCGGTCCGCCCAGGTCGAAGGACGAGTCTCTGGGAGCCGATGCACAAGCATGGTTCGGGGGGCGCGCTGCGCCGCGCCACCGGCAGGGGAAGGGCGGGCGATTGACAGGACGCTTCGCTCTGGGAGTTCTCTTTGTGGCGCTTTATGTCGTCCTGAGCGCGGCAGGCGAGGTTTATGCGGCATCGTATTTTCAGCAGGCAGATGTGTTCGTCGCTCTCCTTGTGTCCTTTGCCGCGGTGTGCCTGACATTCAATCTCCTGGCAGGTCACGAGGGAACAACGGCACCGGTCGCCAGGTCGGCACTCCTGGTTTTTGTCTCGCTCAATATCGTGACCGCGATCAGCTGGATCGGGTTGTTTATCGCCCTGAAATACGCCGAGCCTGCGATCGTCGTCGCCTTCATGGTGGCGTTAGGACCCGCCGCAACGGTGTGGTTGAACGCGCTGATCAGGCGGCAGGGCGCCCCTCCGGCATCCGATATCGTCGTGAGCGTCACGATCGCGGCGATCGGTGGTTATATGATTTGGATCTCAGCAACCGGCAACGCTGGGGTGGCATGGGGAGCTCGATCGTCCTTCGGTATCATCTTGGCGATCGTGGCCGGCCTGTCGCTCGCCCTGACGAACATACTCGTCAAGCTTTTGTTCGACCGCGGATTTTCCGGTCGACAAGTGTTGGCGCATCGGTTTTACGGCACGATCCTTTTGCTGCTGGGACTGGTCGACCATTCCTCCATCGCGCTCGAGATCTCGCAGCATTGGCTTGCGATCGCAACGATTGGGCTATCCACGATCATTATTCCTTTGCTCCTGATCCAGGAGGGCATTCGCCGCGTGGAGCCCTTCACGGTCAACATGGTCCTGTCCACCGCTCCTGTTGTCACGTTCCTGTTTCAGTACTTCGATTCCCGCATCGTGCCGTCGCTACATACGTTCGTTGGAAATGTTCTCATTACGGCTGTCGCCGTTGGCAACGTCTGCCTGCAGTACCGGAGGTCCGCATGAACGAACGGAAGTGTGTAATCGTCGACGCATATTCGACTGGCCGATTTCTGCCGGAAGAATTCAAGCAGTATGGAATTGGAACAGTGCATGTGATGTCGGCTGCACAGATTCCAGGCATCTTCCAATCCCATTTCAATGTGGATCTGTATGATGAAGTCATTTGTCCGCCCCAGCACATGGGGTACGAGGAGATCGTCGAATATCACCTTAAGGCTCTCCATGGCAGGGAGCTGGAGTTCGTCATAGCGGGGTGCGAGACCGGAGTTGAGTTGGCCGATTCCATCTCGGAGCGGCTGGGCCTACCCTCAAATGGGACCGCCTTGTCAGCCGCGCGGCGCGACAAATCGCGCCTTTGCGAAGCGTTGGCCTCGGCAGGTGTGCGATCGATCAGGCAAGTGGTGTCCGACAATGCTGGAGAGATCGCAAGCTGGAAGCGTGCGGAGAATTTCAATGAGATTGTGATCAAGCCACTGAACAGCACAGGCACCGAGGACGTGTTCTTCTGCTCGACGGATACTGATGTTCAGCGCGCTGTAACTGCCATCGTCGGCAAGACGAACCGGGTCGGAGCGTTCAATAAACTGGCGCTTGCGCAGGAAAAGATAAACGGCCAGCAATATACCGTAAATGCCGTCTCGATCGACGGAGATGCCTTCGTCACGGAGGCCTGGACCTATGACACCGTCCCTATCGAGGGAGCATCGTCGGTCTGTTCGCTCGAGCGGTTGCTGGGTGGTAAGGAGCCAATCGTTCAGGAGCTGTCGGACTATCTTGTTCGTGCGTTGCGGGCGCTTCGGATTGCCGACGGGCCCGCTCATGCCGAGATCATAGTCGATGTTCGGGGACCGGTTTTGGTCGACTTCGGAGCGAGGCTGCAAGGAACCATGTCGGCGAAAGCTCGGACGATGGCTTTGGGCCATAACCATTTGACGCTCACGGCTTGGCGCTACGCAGATCCCAAAGGATTTGCTGAGTATATGAGGCGACGCGGGGTCTACAAGCGGCAGGCTCATGCACTGTGTGTCTCGCTGATTTCCGACATGGGCGGCGTTGTGACCGGTTATTCCGGACTCGATGAAATCCGAAAGCTCCCGAGCTTCGCGGATGCCATTGCATTCGTTCCGATAGGTCAAGAACTGGTTCCGACAATCGACTTGGCGTCGACGCCAGGCATTGTGTACCTTGTGAACAACGACTTGATCCAGCTCGAAGATGACTATCGCCAATTGCGCGCGATGCGGATGAACCAGGTGTTCGATTTGGTGGCGCAGGAAGCAAACCAATGACCGACAGCCGGGTAAGTTGCGCGAACTCAGCCGGCGCGGCGATGATCGGCGTGAGTGACTTCGATGGCATTCTTCGAGGCAAACACGTTCTCCGAGAAAATCTCTCGGGTGGGGACAAGGTCATCAAGTTCTCCGAAGCGGTGCTTGCTTGGGATTGTTCCGACCGGGTCATTCCGGTGAATTTCACGCAAAAGCCGCTGTCGGCATTCGGAGACGCCGATCTGCGTATTCTCTCAAGTACCGGCCGTTCAGTATCCTATGTCGGCGATCACTATCTCTACCTCGCCGAGTTTATGGGCGCGCATGAGACCGTCTGTCCGCGCGGCATTCTGCGTAGGGTCCTGCGTAGGTCTGCTCACCACGGGTACGACTGCACTGCCGGGTTCGAGTTTGAGTTTATGCTGTTCAAGGAGAACGCTGATGCGATCGAGGACAAGCCGTTTGACAAATGGGCTCCGTTCACGCGGGGCCCGTTCGGCTACTCGATTGCGCGTTCTCTCGCGCACCAGGATCTGTTCGGCGAGATCCTGTCGCTTTGTGAGAAGTCCAGAATACCTCTCAGCGGGCTGCACTTTGAGACAGGACCTGGCGTGGTCGAAGCGTCACTTCATCATTGTGATGCCCTGGAAGCTGCCGATCGAGCAATCATATTCAAGTCGATGATAAAGGCCTGGGCGCAAACCCGAGGCATGATGGCTACATTCATGGCCAAGGTCTCCGAGAAATGGCCCGGACAGTCCGGCCATATTCACATCTCGGTGTCCTCCGATGGACAGAACGCTTTTTACGATGGTGACGCGTCTCGCAACGTCTCGAAGCTCATGACGCAATTCATCGCGGGACAACTGAAATACATGAATGATTTCTGTGTGCTCGCTGTGCCGAACGTCAATAGCTATAAGAGATTGGTACCTGGCTGCTGGGCACCAATTTGCCCGAGCTGGGGAGTTGACAATCGCTCCTGCGCGGTACGGGTCATCCCGGGAGGGCCGTCTGCACATCGCCTCGAATACAGGCTGCCTGGGGCAGACGTGAACCCATACCTCGCTCTCGCATCCGCCATCGGCTCGGGCATGTTGGGTATCGAGACAAATGCGGCGCTCCCGGCTTCGACCGTCGGCGATGCAGGCGCGGAGATCTGCCTTCCATCCGGGAGACTTCCTCAAAGTCTGTCAGAGGCAACATACCGATTTGCACAATCTCCGGCAGCCATTGATGTCTTCGGAGAAAGGTTTGTTGAAGCCTTTTCTTGCTCCCGCCGTTGGGAATGGGAAGCCGTTCAACATCGGGTCACCGACTTTGAACGTCGGCGGTACTTTGAGATCATTTAGCTTGAGCCTCATAGCTGGGCGCTGCGGCAACCATCTGATTGATAATTCGCGCCACTGGTCGGTTTGGTGGCCAACTATTTTACTCACCTCTCGTTCGACGCAGAACATCGAGGATGCTTCCGAGGGAGGTGGTGGACACGCGGCGCCTCTTTTCGCCAGGAAAGACAGCGCCGCGAGAGTCTAGCAGCCAGGTCCGGCAACAACGGCTTCGGCATATCCGGCGCCGATCATCAGAGCACCATGATGATAATCAGCTCGTCGACATGCCGACGATTGGATGCCGGTATCATCATCACCAGCAGCACGATCAGCACCAGCTTGAGCATTGCGATTGGCGACGCCGGCGGCCCAGCGGAGGCTGGCGTCCAAGAGCCGTCAAACCCGCTGGCGATCGCCGCAAAATCGCTTGCGTGCGCCGCGGCGGGCAACGATGCGGGCACCGTTTCCAGCGTGACCGGCGTTGCGGGAGTGGCGCTCCGAGATCCGCTTTAGCCTCCGCTTCCTGGCCGTTATCTGCGGCGCAGGGCTCTTCCTCGAGGGCTCGCCGGATGCACGACCACACTCGCAGTCCGGATGGTAGACGCCTCGAATTCGCCTTCAACTGCCAACCGCTACGGGATCTGGCGTGCGCTATGCGGAGCGCTCCGCGCCAGCTCCCGTTGCCATCCATCGCCCAACCGGGCAAATCCAAAGTCAGGGGCGAACTCAGGACTGGATATAACTTCAAAGCTGCGAGCATTCGCCCGAACCCACCGTTGTTGGGACTCGCCGATGAGAAGTCCGATTTCGATCCGGTAAGGTTGGGATCGCGGCAGGCGGCGGTCGGCCGCATCCGAAGGTCCGCGGCTGTCGGAGAGCTTCACCTGTTCCAGCGGTCGTCCAACTGGGGGCGCCCTATCCAGGCCCTGTTAAGGCACCGCGTTGTCCAGCCCAGCTGCCGCCTTCCGTGCAGTCGCGCTTGAGCTTCCTGGTAAGGGCCGACGTAGCGAAGCAGGATCGGTATTTTGGGATAGATGCGCCGTATCCGCGCGACGGCACGCTCTGCGGCCCTCCTGTCGCGTTCGTCCAAGTCAAATCCGAAGCCGGTGCGCAATCGGTCCGGCAGCAGCTCCGCACTGAGGGTTTGGTACCAGCGCGGCGGACGCAAC
Source organism: Bradyrhizobium sp. USDA 4510 (assembly GCF_054059095.1). NCBI lineage: Bacteria > Pseudomonadati > Pseudomonadota > Alphaproteobacteria > Hyphomicrobiales > Nitrobacteraceae > Bradyrhizobium > Bradyrhizobium sp. USDA 4510. The sequence continues at coordinate 1,324,907 of NZ_JBSSBT010000001.1, forward strand.
CATGGTCGTGAACCGGTGAATATCTGTCGGGCCGCCTCGCGCGCGGCGGTGCTGACCGACAATGTGTCCGATTGCATCATCCCCGCTGTGTAGGCCGCAAATGCATCCCAATCCGCCGGTAAGTCGCTCGACGTCAGCCCGAACAACGCCCCAAACAGTCGGCTTTCGGCCCAATAGCGCTCGCGCTCTTCGACGGAGAATGGCGGCAGGATCAGGTCGTGGACGGTCAGAGCGGTGTCGACGAGCGTCGCGTGAACCCAGCGCAACGCTGCGACCTCGTTGGCGCGGTAGGGCGAGCCGCTCTCGAACCGACCGATTGCTTCGGGCAGACGGCCGACGATCATGGTATGGCGATGGTGCAGGTGCCGGGCAGCGGTAAGGGCCGCGTCGAGCGAGCCGAACACCATCGTAAACACCACATTAAAAGTTCGATGGAAGCGACCGATTCGGATCCGCAAAGCTCCGCGAGTGCTCGAGGACGGCCGCGGCGACCCAGGGATGCGCCAGCTGAAGCAGCAAGGCGCGACCGGCGCCCAAAAAGGTGATGGCTTCCCGGTCGATCCGCCACGTCATCGAGCCCGGCCCAAAAATGCCCTCGACTGGTCCCGCGGCCCGAGCCCGGACGAAGTCAAGAGCAAATTCGATGTCGCTTTCGGAGACCAGATGCGCACCTTGGGAAGCAGACCAGGGGTAATTTCACTGATCTGTGCAGTCTATCGCGATTCAGCAAACCAAGGCTCTCTCAACTTGTTGCATGATGTCCACCTGCGCGGAATACCGCCACCGGGCATTTGGTCGTACCCCATGCGGGTAAGACTGAGCCGGTCGCCGCCGCCGTTTGTTGAAGACGTATTATGCGCCTTTGCGGGCTCATCTAAGCCCATCACATTTCAGCAGCGTCGTCGTCAAACCCGTCTTTGTCGTAGGTGAGCGCCGAATCCGCAAACCAACTTGGCCTATTCGCGCGGGGCGACCTAAGCGAGCGCGACTGGTTGGCTTATGAGAACCGCGATGGGGGGCTTCAAGGTCTGTCCACGATCATGACAATGATCTCCGCGGTGCGCACGGCCGATCTCGCAAGACCTTCGGCTGAGGCAAATGCGCGCGGGCGGCTTGGGGGGACCACCCGCGCTAGTCTGGGTGGAGGCTTAGCCCTCTCTTGGGGGCGCGAATGTATGAGCAGCCAAGCCCAGACGTCTCCCAGCAACTCGCGTGCCAGACAGTCAGTTGCGCAGCCTCTTCACAGGTAGACCATGAGCTCAAGAAGCGCGGCGCCTGGGACGACACCACGGAAAAGCGTGCAGCGGCTCGGCAGAAGCCGCCCGCACTTGCGCGACGAAGCGGCTTGAGGCCGTCATTGAGCAACCAAGCCATGCGCGGCTCAGCAATCAGCGTGCCAAACAAAATAGAACGATGGAAAAGACGTGCTCCCTTTTCAGGCCACGTCAGCTACCTGCCTGGGCGCTTCCGGACATGCATGTCAGTAACCCGACGCGGTCGTACGAGATCGCAGGGTATCGGTCCTCATGCAAGAAGCCAGTGATCAAGATCTGGCAGTCCCAATCGACGTGCGTGCCCCGTCATTTGCAACGTCGATAGCCGGCCTAGATGTGAGCTGAACCTCCGGCCGCGGCGCGCGACCGAAGGTTTGTCCGGACCGGGCTTCGCGTCAGTGCCGCTTGTCACTTATTGGCGTATTGCTGGTCGGGAATTCATCAAGTGTCTCCTTGTCCTGCGGTTGCCGCCGGGGTTTCTTTGCGCCCTTGATCGACTTCCTACCCAGTTTTGCGCCCGGTGTCCTGAGCTTTGGCGACGAGTCCTCATCGTCGCTCATGCCGCTCTGAATGCTCGTAGTTTGCACGCCTTTGCGAGCCTTGGCATCAGCGGCAAGACTCTGCGCAATGACGGGGTATGCAAGGAGAGCCGAAAGGCCGCATGCGATTACGGTTGTCTTCACTAGGTTCATACATGTCTCCTGATTGATTTGCTTGTGACAGAACGATGATTGGCGCCGCGCCGCCCGCTTGCGCCGTTCGCGACTCTGAGAGTACGAACGGTGCTGCTTCAGTATCTCTCGTATGTGGTCATCGTTTAGGAGATTTCGGGTAAATTCGCGAAGTGACCATCTCATGTGTGGCGGTACAATACATCCGTATCGACGCGTGACCTTGCGGTACTCTGCTCACGATGAGGGGAAGTCTTGCGCGGCTGATGGATGTGACCTGCCCGACCCGTCAGCAGACGTCAACTCTGCCATCTCGAGGCTAGGTGTTTAGCTGGAGACAGCAGCAAGATTCGCGACCTCGCAGTTGTTTTACCGCGCTCGAATTATGTTGCCTCATGCGAGGAAAGTCTTTGGCTAATTTGCAGATCGTCGCCGTGACTTAATGCAGATCCAAGAAGGGCCTGTCTTAACCGTGCATCCGTTGAGGAGCATTCACGATCGCACAAGTATTCGATGACTCCATTTCGTGCTACATCCGTCTCCAAAATTTGCTGAAAGGTGACTGACAGTTTCAAGTCTACGCCCTGACGCAACGTGAGGTTCAAGCGATTTCTGCAGTTTTGATTGCCAGACCTAATTCCGTGTCTGCGGCCGCTTTTTCAGCATCGTTCCGCAATCATCTTCGCGCACCACGTGGGACAGGCGAGTGTCACGATCACTTTTGAGGAAATCGGGTTCACTGATTGCAGAGATAGCGCGCCGATAACTTCGCGGATCAGCGGATCGTCCTCGACGAGAGGTACGCTCCTTGGCGCCTCACTTGGGATAACGTCGCAACGCATGTTGAACGGTCTAATTGCGGCGTCGTTCCTGACGCGGGAGCGGCACCGGCCATTCGTCACTGGAGGGTTCGACCGGTCTTATGCCGAGGGATTCATCAGGCGTCGCGCGGAGTCTACGACGCGGCGATTGCCGCGCCATTGATGAGCGGCGTTCGAGTCCTGGGACGGGGGGGCGCTGCACTAGAGTGTCGCGAAAGAGATGGAAGTCGCAGACTGGTCGCCGCGACCGAAGCCCGGCACCGTGCTCGCGTTCCTGCTGATCGAATGGCCGCTTCGCTTCGCCTCTCGCCTCGCCGGCAGATCTCGGCGGAGGCGCCGGCGAGCGGATCTTAGGCGAACCCGAAGAAGCGAACGCTCCTGGGATCAGCGGCAAGGAAACCCGCAAGGCTGCGCAGGAGCTCGAAGGAGTAGCGACGGTGAGAGACCGAGCGGCACCGGGCAAACGAGGTGTGCGCCGAGGTGCGTGAGAGGTGGGAGAGGGCCGCGAAGGCGCAGGCGGAAATGGACAGGACCCGACGGGATCACGAGGAGAAGGCGGGTGCACTCGAGGCCGAAGACAAGCGCTGGGAGAAAGCAGGGAAGACCTCAAGTCGGCTCTTCGCCGCGCAGGGGGACCATCGGGCCCGCGGGAGAAGTTCACTCCGCTTTTGGTATGCGTCACTTGCCGCACTTTGTGCAGCAGCCCGGAAAAGCTTGCGGATGCGGCCTTCTCAGGCTTCCGCCGAAGCCGGAGAAAAGCGGCGAAGGCGCGCTGTAGGTCGTTTGTTCCTATTGGCGTAGAATTCCCGCTCGCAAAATTCGCCGTTAGGCTTCGCCGTTTGGAAGTCTGGATTTGACAGAGGACCTTGGCGGCGCGTGGAGCGTTGGGAAAGGTACTGACCTTTCCGATCTTTGCGACATGTTCCAGATAGCTAGATTTTCGCCAAGGCGCCTGGGCCACAGGCCAAGCGTTTCAGTTACTGTCCGACCGACTAAACCGGATGTCGTCATCGCGCGCTCCATAGCGGGCAACACGGCGCCTGCTCCGGAGCAGGTGGCGCGCGCCCTGACCTGGGGCGCAGATGAGAAGCTTCTTCTGGTCCTGACAGCCGTCGGCTGGCTTGCCTCGCGCGGTTGTGGGGTGCCGCTGCGGCGCGCAGGAAACCATGCTCTGCCAGTGACGGTCACTGCGTCGCTGCTGCCCCGTGATTTAAAACTCGTATTCGACCAAACTCGGCCGGATCGTCGGACGGTGATTGGGCATATGCATGGCGTCCCGCTTTCCGGCAAACGAAAAGATGCGTTTCCCTCAGGCCACGCGCTGCACATGGACTGGCACCGGCGGCCAGCGGGTCGCCGGCTGGTCCCGGCGGGCGATCCGCGCGATTGCGGTCGGGCTGTCGCTCACTCGCATTGCGATCCTGGCGCATTGGGCGAGCGATGTCGTTGCCGGCTTCGCACTCGGGGCGATTCTCGAACGGGTCCTCCGGCTTTGGACCGGCTACTCGAACGGAATTTCAAAGGAGGATGATCATGCCGACTCTTGAAGACCTGAAGGGATACATGGAGCGCGCAACCGGTCTGAAGCGCCCCGGCAAGCGGAAGGCTGTGGATCTCGCGCGAGCGCGAAAGCCTGTTACGGTTCGCTTTAAGGACGACGGTCTCATTCCAAATCACCCGCGATGGCCGCTCGTACTGTATCGAAACGCGGTCGCTTTCGACGAGGACCTGGACGCCGCAGCCGTGATCGAGGACCTATTTGAAGCGAACGAATGGGGAGATAGCTGGCGGGATGGCATCTACGATTACGTGCATTATCACTCCAGGATCCATGAGGTGCTCGGCATCGCGCGCGGCAAGGGCCGCGTTCGGTTCGGCGGCAACAAAGGGAAGATCTTCACCCTGAAGGCTGGGGACATCGCGGTTCTTCCCGCCGGCACAGGCCATCAGTGCCTTTCCGCGGGCGATGAGTTCCTCGTCATCGGGGCATACCCGCCGACCGGTACATACGACGAGTGCACGAGCGTCGAAGACCGTCAGCGAGCGCTGAAAGCCATTCCGAAGGTTTCGGTGCCGCGTAAGGATCCGGTCTATGGGGCCGCCGGGCCGCTCTCGAAGCTCTGGAAGAAAGCGAAATGACCGAGTACGTCATCCGCTTCGTCCTCGGGGGCGCCGTCGTATCGGCCTTCGCGATACTGGGAGATCTCCTGCGTCCAAAGAGCTTCGCCGGCCTGTTCGGAGCAGCACCCTCGGTCGCGCTCGCGACGCTTGGGATCGCGGTGTATCAGCACGGGGTCAACTACGCCGCCTTGCAAGCCCAGGCCATGAGTGCGGGAGCGATTGCGCTTGCCATTTACAGTGTCGTCGTCTGCCATCTGCTTGTCCGCACAAAGCTGCGAGCGTTGACGGCCACGTTGCTGTCACTGGTCATTTGGCTGGTCGCGGCCTTCGGGTTGCTCAGCTTCACCGGAGGTCAGACGTGAGCCCGATTCGCTTTTCGCCGTCATCTCTCAAGCAAGGCCGTTGGTACGAATATCTTGTCCGCTTCGCGCTCGGCGGCGCTGCGACGTTTTTACCGGCCTCATCAGCAGTCGCTATGGAGCAGTCATCGGTGGCGTTTTTCTTGCCCTTCCAGCCATATTCTGCGCGAGCGCGACGCTGATTGAGAAGCACGAAATCCGCCGCAAGCGCAAAGCGGGTCTCGCCGGCGAGCGCCGCGGGCAAATGGCGGCCGCCGTCGATGCCGCTGGCGCAGCGCTCGGCGCGCTGGGCATGCTGGCCTTCGCGGTTGGTTTCTCGATGCTGATCCCACGCGGCAACATCCCCGCCGTCTTCGTCGGCGCCTCCCTCGCCTGGCTCACTATCGCGGTGCTGGCTTGGTACGTGCGCCGGAAAATGCGATCGATGCGGACAGTGCAACAGGCAAGCGGCTCCGCGAATTCGCGAACCCGATAGGATCGTTGGATGGTTGGAACTGTTTCTTCATTCAGTCCATAATGAGGAAGCGTGATCTCATGGCCGAGTTCCTTTCGACGCTTGTCACTCCCAAAACGGCATCGGTCCCTCCTGCTGGCAGCGGATGCATTCGGAACGATAGGTTGATTTACAAGGCTCTATTGCAATTGGGGCGCAGACAAAATCCCACACGCCATTCAGCTACGCTGTTTCGAGAAGGGGCGCCGGGTGCGAGGGCGTGGGGCTGCTGCAGATCATCCATGGCCTGCACCCGAAAGGGGTGCTGACCTTCAGCACGTCACTCGTGGAACCTTTGAGGAAAGGCGCTGTTGGCTCGCATCACAACTGAGGAGGAAGCCATGTCGGGCCGGAATAAAACACTTGAAGACCTCTTCCTGGAGACCCTCAAGGACATGTACTACGCCGAAAGGAAGATACTCGTTGCGTTGCCAAAAATGGCAAAGGCCGCGAAGTCTGACCAACTGCGCGCAGCATTTGAAAAGCATGCCGGCGAGACGGAGGGACAAGTCCAGCGTCTGCAACAAGTTTTCAAAATGATGAAACAGGCCCCCAAGGGCAAAACCTGCCCCGCTATCCTCGGACTGGTCGAGGAGGGCGAGGAAGTGATGGAGGATTTCGAAGATTCTCCGGCGCTGGATGCCGGCCTTCTCTCGGGTGCTCAGGCCGTCGAGCATTACGAAATATCGCGCTACGGCACGTTGATTGCCTGGGCTGGACAACTGGGCATGAAGCCGGCGGTCCAGCTCCTTGAGCAGACCCTTGAGGAGGAAAAGAAAACCGACGCCGCGCTAAACAAGCTGGCGGAAGCCGCGATCAATCGCAAGGCAGCTTAGAAATCAGCCGGGCCGCTCGTTGGCCAGCCCATTTGGCGCGCGCATTGAATGGCTGTGTCATCTTCCTCTGTCTGGGCGGCGCGCCGCCCGGATTGCATCCGCTTGGCGTCGTGCCTGGAAGTGGCGGAAGATCTTCGGCCCCGCTTGCCGCTCTCGGCGCGGGTGGGCAACAAACCGCTGTGACATGAGCGCGCTTCCCAGCGGGACAGTATGTCCCAGTGCCAATGGCGGCATCGACGTAGCTGCTGCCCCAAATGTCTGCAGCCTTTACAATGGAGCCACCTTGGCATCAGCGCAGCGGGAACCGCCTGCCAGCGGTTCCCTTTTTCGCTATTTTTTGCCCTCGCCGACCGTAGGTGCGGGCTTGTCGAGATCCTGCGCCATCTCAAGGTGATGCTTAAGCGCCGGCAGGGTCTTGCCGGCCCAATTCTTCAGATCCGCATTGTCGCCGCCCTTGGCATAACTCTCGAACAGGTCGATGGCATCCTTATGGGCGCTGACCTGCATCGAATTGAACTCGGAGCTGAAGTCGTTGCCGCTGGCACCCTTGAGCTTGTCGAGCTTGCTTTGATGCGATGAATCGAGGGCGCTGGGCAATTCGGCCTTCAACTTGCCGCTGGAGACTAGTGGCTCTGCACAGTGATTATGACTCTTTGGAAGGCGCGGGATAGGCGCGGCCCATTTTGGTGCGGGCCTTGTCTGTTGTGAACATCCATTTGATGCGAGAGCGGGCGGCATTTCGCTTCCGTTCCCAAGCGGCGATTTCGCGGCGCAACCGCTTGGGGGCGTCGATTCTGCGATTGAGGCACTGGCCCCGCAGGACGCCGATCTCGATCTCGACCATGTTGAGCCAGCTTGCGTGCTTGGGCGTGTAGTGGAACTCGAGCCGTCGCAAAATCCGCCTGGCTTCGGCGGGCGGGAAGGCCTGATACAGGGCGCCGGCGGAGTGGGTCGATAAATTATCCTGGACGACCCGGATGATCTCGGCGTCGGGATAATGGATGTCGACGAGGTCGCGCATGCAGGAGGCATAGTCTTCAGCCGCGCGCCGCTCAGTGACTTTGACCTTGCGCCAGGGACGATGCACGTCGAGGAATACGAAGAGATTGACCGTGCCGTTGCGACGGTACTCGTAATCGTAACGTTCGAGCTGGCCGGGCTCGGCCGGAATCGGTTGACGCGCCTCGCCGATGAGCTGCACCGGGCTTTCGTCGAAGCACACCACCGGCCGCTTGGGATCTGGCGCCTCGGCGTAGAGGTCGAGCACGTCCTCCATACGGGCGACGTATTCGCCGTCGATCTGCGGAATGCACCACATGTCCCTGCGCCAGGGCTTGAGGCCATTTTCGGCCAGGCGCCGCCGAACCGTCTCATGCGGACAGGCTCTTGTGTTCGGTGAGCTTGACCATCGCACCTGCCAGCAGCTCAAGCGTCCAGCGGGCCCGGCCTTCTGGCGGACTGGCGCAGGCCGTCGCCACCAACAAGGCTTCTTCCTTGACCGTGAGTTTGCGCTCCGCTCCGGGCCGCGGCTCATCGCTCAGCGCCCGCTCCAGATTGCCTTCCACGAAGCGGCGCTTGGTCCGGTACACGGTCGAGCCGCCCACGCCGACGCTCCGCGCGATCTCCTCATCGCTGCCGCCGGTGTCGGCAGCCAGCAAAATCTGCGCGCGCTTGAGCTTACGGGACGCATGCTTGCCGCCGCTGAGCAGCGCCTTGAGTTCCGTGCGCTCGATTTGGCTGAGGTCGACCCGATAGCGTACATTCATGGCATGCCTCCGTGTTCGAGGCACGCACCAACAACTGAATCGGATGGCCGGCGTGAGTCCTTCGGCAAAACCCTTCACGCCCACACAGGGGCAGTACCTGGCCTTCATCCACCGCTACACGCGCCTGCACCGCAGACCCCCGGCCGAAACCGACATGCGGGAATACTTCCGCGTTAGCCCGCCCTCGGTTCACCAGATGGTGCTGACGCTGGAACGGGAGGGCCTCATCAGACGGCAGCCAAGGACCCCTCGCAGTATCGAGGTCCTCGTTGATCCAAAACACCTGCCGGAGCTACTCTGACCGCCAGACGCAACCCGTCAAAATCACTGTGCAGAGCCACTAGTCCCTTCAGCTCAATGCTTGTCTTGGTGTGGTCTGTGACCATCTGGGAAGCGAACGTTTTCTCCGCCGCGTTGCCCTTCTGCTGCGCCAGCTTGCTGGACTCGATCTCAAACATGTCCGATATCGCGACCTGCTTGACGAAATCGGACGTCGAGGGGCTGACCCCGAGCACGGAGTTGACGCCGGTCTTCTCGCTGACGGATTGCGCCAGTCCTGGTGTCGCCAGCAAAATGCACGCGATTGCTAGTATCGTGCGTCTCATGTGTAGTACCTCCTTCAGCTTGCGCTCTTGCAGTTGACGCCGTTGCGATGCGCCACGGTGTTGGGCTTGGTATCGCCGACTTTTCCTCGTCGAGTTCAGCGGTGAGGAATCAGACGTCGTGGCTGCGCTTGGCGATCTGGCGGCTTGCCTGGCGGACAGGAGCCAGATAGCTAAGCGTTCTCAAGTAACCGGTCTTGTGGCATCTTCGACAGCTCGGGCGGTGGTTGCCATTCCGGCGGCATAGGCAGCGCCGGCGCCCAACAGAAGCGCGCAGAAACTGGCAAGCATGGTATAGGCGAGGTGCTTGCGCGCCTCCTCCATTTGAGCTTGCGTTCCCGGCCTGCTCGTCGAGCCGACGGTTTCACGCGCCGGATTGTTCGAATAATATGCGATGCGGGCGTTCGCCGCATAGCTTGGGCCGGCGAGGTTGCCCGCGATGCTGGCAGCCGAAGCAGGTATCATCGCGGCTGCCGCTACTACGATAACGGTCGCAACCGCCCACGCTCCCAAGGCATGTCCGACACGGCCCAAACCGCTCTGATCGGGCGAATTGGCGGCTGCGATGGCGCCGCCGACGAAGGCTGCAATGATGCCCGAAACGGCCCACCAGACGAAGGCAGGCCAGCCAGCGCTGGCAGGCGCGGAGGCGGCCGTCGGAGTATCGATGGCGAGCAGGCCAATGCCGAAGCCGAGCATCGTCAGCAGAATTTGGATGACCAATGAAGCAAACACGCCCGCCAGGACAGGTGACCAGGACCAAGAGAAGAAAGCGTGCGGTACCGCGCGTGTGGCCATGTTTACCTCCTCAAATACGAACTTTGCATTCAAGATCAATTTCCTGCGTAAGTTCCAATCCGTTGGAACCGCGGACCTGTTTGAGGTTTGATGCCTAGAAAGGAGTTGACCATGACATTCGGCAGAGGCGCCCTATTGTGGCTCCTGGGCATCCCGCTTCCAGTCATCCTGTTGCTTGCGCTGTTCTGGCGCTGACGCTCGAGAATTGAGGATTACTGGCTCAGGTATTTATCCGCCGCCGCCAGCACGCTGGTTGCCGCCACCGATTGCTGCCGAGACGCCGTGGTACCCGGCCGTAATAGACGCCGTGGTACCGGCGGCGGTTGACTACGAGCACAAGACAGCGCAGCGCGGGCCAAGCCGCATCTCGGCGGCATCGTAGGTCGCCACTATCCGCGCCCGTCGGGAGTAAACCGTCTCAACCAATTCTCACGTCTGCCACGCACGAGGGATGATCCTTCGTGCCTTTCTGGTCGAACGGGTCCGCCTGGATCGACATATTGAATGCGGGGTAAGGTGATGGGAGCGAGAAGTAATCGCGGCCCTCATCAATGCGCTTCGATCAGGCTGCGGCGATCTTGGCCCGGCCCACGTGTCGCGGTGGCGCGCGGCGTGTTCTCGATGTTCTTTCATGGACGATACCGCCCTTTTCGGCAGATTGTTTCTTTCGCTTCGCTGAATCGTCCCGACATCTTGTGCAGCACGACCGAGATTCTCCAGTCTTCTCCTTACGATTGCGGTTCAGCACGCGGACGCACGTGGCCTCCTTGATGGCTTGATCTGGCCGAGGACCGGCTTCGCCTCGATCGTCTGAGCCGCAACGTCGTTGATGCGACTTTCTTCCCCTGGGCTAGAGCCCATTCCTCGCGAGACAAGAAAGTCGCCACAACGGCGTCCTCCGCTGCGCTCCGGCCCGCGAGGGGTGCGTCGCCGATCGTCCTCGGCCTTTAGATCGCCATCGAGGCCGCGGTGGTCGCGGGCTCGAAACACAACAGGAGAAGTGACATGGCTAACATCGGTTCTTTCAAGAAGGTCGGCAACGATTTCCAGGGCGAGATCGTCACCCTGAGTCTGCAAGCCAAGGGCGTCCGTATCGTCGCCGAGACTAACCGCTCCAACGACAACGCTCCGAGCCACCGCATCTATGTGGGCCGGGCCGAGATCGGGGCCGGCTGGTCCAAGCGCTCCAACGAGGGCCGCGACTATCTGAGCCTCAAGCTCGACGATCCGAGCTTCACCGCCCCGATCTTCGCCAACCTCTTCGCCGACGAGGAAGGTGAGGGTTTCAGCTTGATCTGGTCCCGCCCCAGCCGTCGCAACGGCGACTGACCCGGCCTACACTGCCTCGCCCGGCTCGTCCGGGCGGGGCGCCACGCTCAAACAATCGAGGGCACCTCGTTGGGGTGCCACTGCAAGCAGAGAGGACGTAACAGATGCAACGCCTCCATCATCGACAACGCCATTCGGTCAGCAGGTGAACGCCGGGAACTGAGCGCGGCAACGGTCGGTGGTTATGCAAGGTTTCTTCGGAGTCTTGGGGAGAATCTCGCACGTAATGGGCAATCGATTTCTGGGCTCGATAACGCTTCGCTGGTAGCCCACGCCAATAAATTCGACGACCAGGGTGCCATTGCTGTCTTGCGTTATCTTCGGAAGTATCTTGAACCCGGTGGTACGTTAGGCCGTTCTCAGCGTGCGCGGCGCCCAGGAGAGCAAGGGAGTATTCCCGCCGAAGACCAAGCCCCATCGAGGACGCAGCTCGTAGCAGCAAGCGACCCGCAACGGCCGTTGCGATCTATAGCGGCAGCCTTCGCATATTTTTTGAAGGGCTTGACCGCGAGGGTCACGCAATCGCCCGGCTAGATCACGAGTCACGCATCAAGCGCGCTAAAGAGCTGCGTCCGAACGATAGAAGCCTCTTGACCACGTTGAAGATGATCTATCGGTGCCCTGCACATCTTGTTCAATCGCAAGCTGCAGCGCTTGAGACGATGGTCGGCACAAATAAGAAATCGGCTGACTAGTTTGGAGGACGCATGAATGCTGGATCGATCAGTGCCCTGCAAAACGCGCCGACAATTGAAGCCGCCTCATGATCTCCGCGATCATCGACGATGCGATGGAGCGCCTTCGCACTCGCTTGGAAATGCGGACAAGAGCGATGGATCGCTTTGCACAGCGCAACGTAGACCTCATGCGCCAACCCGCACGAGCCTCATTACGACCATCGCCAAAAGGGCTTGAAGCCAACGTAGCGTCAGGTTGTACAGTATTGATCGTACAAGCGGGGCGACCCCCGGAAGGGACTTAATCGCAAGGAACGGTGTCAATGTCGCGAGTTCTGAGATATGCACGAAATTTTGCTGCTGCGGATGCTCTCCGAAGCGGCTCGTGCCGAATGCGAAGGACGTCAATTGAAGAATTTAAACTGGAACGGGACGTGCATTTGGACACCAATCGGGGCATCATCTTCGCACGATGCGGCGGGCAGGTTCTATCCTGATGTCCCGCATGCTGTTGCGTTCGGGTGCCGCAACTATCTGTCTTGCGCTGTCTTTCGGCTCGTCGTGAGGGCAGGCCCACAAGTGTCTCGGGCTTTCACTGAGCGGGATCGTCGCACGGCTGCGCATTGGCTCCAGGCGTGACTTGCCGGGTGGGGTGAACGAGTTGTTCTGCGGCAGGTACCAGCTGGGCTGGTGGGAGTAATGCTAATGCGTGAACCAGGACGTGCGTGCGGCGACCGTTCTGGTTGTCAAGCCTGGCATCGGCTTTCTGCGCCTCGGTCGAGAGTGCGCTCGAAGATAGTTCTGGCAGCCATGAAGATTCATCTGATCCAAGGAGAGTAGCGTTGGAAGCGAACTATAGCGATCCGAACTATTGGAGCAATTGGTACGCTGAGCAGCATGAGCTGCTGCGTGCGAGGCAGGAGTCGGACGACGCGCCGGCGGACCAAGCCGGGTTTGAGCAGCAGCTGAGCCATCTGCAGCTCAGCTCATCGGAGGAGAGCTCCGCCGAGCCGAGTTCGCCCGACACTCGACCGGCAGAGGTGCATGGAAGCATCCAGCGCATCGGCCTCGGCGGTTCGATGCGGATGGTGCCGCAATCCGACCCACAGGACAATCGGTTCAGCAGTACGCGGCGCAGTGTTGACATTCCTCGCGCTCACTTTGGTGCGGCTGTGCCAGGATCTCCATCCGACTTGGGTGCCGGGGCGTTTGGTAAGGTGCGCGACGCAGCGTCATCGGAATCGAATCCTGCAGCGCGCGCGAAGGATAGCAAAGGGCGTGGACTGCTTTCTCGGGTTAAATCGAGGCTTGGCAAAGTGTTCGGAGGAAATCGCGGTGAAAAGCCGTTGGGCGACATCGCGTCGGATGCAGTCACTTCAGAGCTTCGAATCTACGCCTATAAGCGTGCCCGTGCGTCCGAAGAGGACGCGGCCCTCATTTCCGAGTTCGCGCGCGCAGCCGTAGGAAGTTATGCTTCCAGCACCGTTCAGAGGATGGTTGTGCAGCTGAGCCGGCTCAGCGAGTTCCTCAACCCCAGAAACCTGACGCTGGCCGGTCTGGTTGAAGACCCTGATCAGTTGAACGTCCACGTGGATGAATTTGTGAAGGCAGGGGGCATCAAGCGAGTGCGTGCTGCGTTGGAAGCGCTTCGGAAGTTCCGCGCCGGCGAGTTGTTGCCTCGGCCTCCAGCGCCACCTCCGCCGCCTTCTTGTACCGGAGACGCGCTGCTCATTCACCAGTTCGCTGCAGCAGCCCGAGCGCACGAGGTGCCCAACGAAACCATCAGGCCTCATACGCAGGTTCTTAAGGCCTTTGCTGAGTGGCTTACGGCCAATCAGAAGGCGTCCCTGACTTCTCGGTTTCGAAGCGATGAAATAGCCGAAGACATGATGGCATACTGCGAGGAGAATGACCCCAAGGGCCGCCTCTTTACGGCCCTCAATCATCTCCGAAGGCTTCAGCCCGACGGGGCAGGGTTCGAAACGCTCGGACCTGGGCCCCGCGTCATGGGGCGCCGTACCTTGAGCGCTTATGAGAGTGATGCCGACCTCATTGACGAGGCTACTAACGAGGCCTTGCGTAGGCTTGGACCGGCAGCAACTCCCAAAGAGAGGAAGCCTATCATTGCGATGGCGAGTAATCGGCGCAAGCTTAGTGAGTGGCTGAAAAGAGAGGGCAAGGACAGCATAGCGAGCCGACTCAACGGCAATGAGCAGCAGAAAAAGCAACTGGAGAAAGATATTTCGGAGTTCAAGCGAGCCATTGGCCAACCGTATATTGGCTTGGGTATCAACAAGCTTCGACAGCACCCGGGGGGCGAGCCCCGACCCCGGCTGCATCCTTATGACGACGACGCCGACATCATCGATGGCTTGGTCGAGGAAGAGCAGAGCAAGCTCGGATCCGGGCCCGCTCCCAAGACCATCCGCAATACTGCTTCGGCGCAACGAAGGTTCAGTGATTGGCTGCGAACAACCGGCAGGGAGAGCTTCGCGAGCCGAATCAACGGCGATTTGTATCAGCAACGGTCGTTGGACGAAGATTACCAGGAGTTCACGAAAGCCAATGGGAATATTGGCATTGGCTTCCAGAGGCTTGCGCAGTACGTGCAAGTCGTCGAGGCAAACAGGGCGCTAGGTGTCGCCTTCCCAAGGCAATCAACTCGCGAGCCGCAGCTTGCCGAGGCGAACTCATCGTGGTCGCCGGGGGCGCCGTCCGACTTCGACCCGAGTGAGAGGTCGGCGCCGGAACGCGCGCCAGCTCGGTCGTCAGACATCTACCGCGGTCTTGGCTCTCTGGTTGATCTGTCGTCGATGCCGCATGAGGCACGTGATGATGCTCAGTCTGCGCCGGTATTTAGGGCCGCCGCCAGACCCCCGCTCTTCGCCGGCCAATCAGGCTCGCCAGCTCGGTCGTCAGACATCTACCGCGGTCTTGACTCTTTCGTTGATCTGCCATTGACGCCGCAGGCGGTACGTGATGACGCCCTGTCTGCGCCGGCGGGGAGCGCCGCGGCCAGACCGCGGCTTTCCATTGGGCAATCAGGCGCGCCAGCTCGATCGTCAGACATCTACCGAGGTCTTGAGTCTTTCGTTGATCTGCCGTCCACACCGCGGGAGGTGCGTGACGATGCCCAGTCTGCGCCGGCGGGTAGGGCCGCCGCCAGACCGCCGCTCTTCAGCACGCAATCAGGTGCGCTAGCTCGGTCGTCAGACATCTACCGAGGTCTTGAGTCTTTCGTTGATCTGCCGTCCACACCGCAGGAGGTGCGTGACGATGCCCAGTCTGCGCCGGCGGGTAGGGCCGCCGCCAGACCGCCGCTCTTCAGCGCGCAATCAGGTGCGCCAGCTCGGTCGTCAGACATCTACCGAGGTCTCGAGTCTTTCGTTGATCTGCCGTCCACACCGCAGGAGACGCGTGATGATGCTCAATCGGCACCAGTGCTTAGCCCGGCCGGTAGACCGCCATTCGTCATTGGGCCATCGGGCGAGCCTCGCGAGCTAGAGGATATCGGATATCTGGTCGGCCAGGACTGGCAGCATGGCTCCCAGCCGGTGGCGGATTTCCTGCTCGACGTGCTGGACAACAGAATGCTGTTGCCGAGTCCGTACGTTGTCGCACAGCCGATCGCTATCCACGGTGAAATGTACTCGATCAGGTTGGGCGCGGCAGGGCGCCGCGAGGCTCAATTTATCCATCATCCTCGCCCATTCTCGGCTTTGGATGCTCGGATCGGCGCTTTGGCTACGAGTGCTTCTTCCGGGGACCGCAGCGGACGGGTTCTCGGAGCCAGGCAATGGCTGGGCGACGAGCATATCCAGCGGGACTACGAGCTCCTGGCGCAGCAGTTGCGAGGGAACGATCCAGATCTCGCCGCCCGGACTCGGTTCGTGGATCCTCTCATAGCCTTTCAGGTGGGTCAGGGGACCAACGTCGACGCCCTCCGCGCATTCCATCGCATTGTCAATGATCGGAATGGTAACGATACAGCCGACTTCCTGTTCTTGCCGGTGAATGATGCCAGTGCTACGGACCTCAATCGCCGCGGCTCCCATTGGTCGTTGTTGCTGGTGGATCGCCGCGATCGAGGCCGGTCGGTTGCCTATCACTATGACTCCGCTCTAAGGTACAATGACAGACCCGCAGCAATGCTCGCTGAACGAGTCGGGGCCAATCTGCAAGACGCTCCCATAAGCCAGCAGAGGAATGACTACGACTGCGGCGTCTTCGTGGTTGATGGCACCCGGGCGCTGGTCAGTCGATTGGCCGCAAGTCCGCAGCCAGACCTGAACCTCAAGAACCTCGTCGTCGATCGGCAGGCACTGCAAATCCGTCTGAGCGGCTGAACGCGGCTGGCTGAGGGACGCGCCCGGCGACTCGGCGCGTCCCATGCGGGGCCTTCGGCTGGTAGAGCTGGCTGGACCGGCTCTTGGCGACCTGGCGGACCGTCTGTGGTGAGCTGCGGTATCAGGACGAAGACGACATCGCCTCCGCTTTGCAAATCGGCCGGTCCGCAGTTCGAGATGCGCGCTCTTCAAATCCTGTTGGCAAGCTGGCTGAGAAACAAGTCGATTGGCCGGACCGCGGTAGTCAAGTGGCCTTGACTGCAGGCCGGCTAGACTTTGCCGGATCCGGCACGTTCTTCAACCGACGTCAGCCAGTGCCGGGATTTCTCCGGGAAGACCCTGCCGGGGCGGAGGCGGTTCACGAGGACAACAGTCTGCCGGAATGCTGATTCCGCTCGAAATCGCTCACGATCCCGAAATGAAATCGCCCACCGTTCCGGGATGAAATCGCCCGGGATGAAGCGGCCCCTTCTTTCGGCTTTTGGAAGGAGTGGATCGGATGCCGATGGGGAGGCTTGCGATGGAAGATCAAACTGCACCAGATAGATCGGCACCAAGTCATCGAACAGTCGCTGTGCCTTGGCAAGCGTCTCCCACTTTCGGCTTCTGGATTCTACATCGCCGTTATTGCCCCCGCATGAAACATAGCCAGTCCGTCGTCGATCGTCACGGTGCGGATTGCAATGTCCGTGTCCATGTGCCCAGTTATACGCCTATGTCTTCAATCTCCGTCACTCCGCGCAAGGCGGCCTTCGCCGGACTTCGCCGGAGCGAAACGATTTGTTTTTCCTCACGAACTGATCTGCTGCGGGCAGTTGAAATCGCGCGCTTAGGTCTCCGAGTCGCCGAATGCACCTGCCCGCGACCCTCGCCGGTTATAGCGCCACGCACGGAATCGCCATGATGGCGATGCCTTCACCGATCTGGCAGGCGATATTTGCCGTCGTCGGCGCCGTTGCCGTCAGCATCACGGCGTTTGTTCGCTTCACAGGAATGGCCGCGTCCGGACCTGCTGGGCTATTATTGCTGTGACTGATAGCGTGACATCGATTGCGGCGGGACTGGACAAGGCCTCCAGCGTACTCGCGCTCCTCATCGTCGAAATTGAACGGAGAGTCGTGCGGGCATCCAGGCTCGGCCGATCATCGCAGAGAGACCGGCTTCGTGGCAGTCGTTTTGAAGGCATGGACCAAACGGTGGCGTCTCAAGGATACGGCCGACGACAGGCGTGAGTGAGGCATGCAGCCGAGCTTGATCACAAAAGCCAGATCCGACCGTTGTTGAAGGGAGAGGATGCCTGATCGTCAGTGAACTCACTGCCGGACTCTCGGTGGACTCGAAGATCGCCACGTTCTCCTTGACGTCAGTTCTGTAGGCCGAGCGCACGAAACGGCCTCTTCGATGGATTGATCTGCCCGAAGGGCGGCTGCGCCTCGACCGCCTAAGGCGCAACAGCGGCGTCACAACTTTCTTCCCCTGCCGCCTGCGCCGTCATTCCTCGCGCGAGCCAAGAAAGTTGCTGCTTTGCTGTCAGGCCCCTTCGGGGTGCGCCGTCGATCGCCTCCGGCCTGTCGATCACCATCGAGGCCGCAAGGTGCGGGCTCGGAAAACTTCAGATCAAGGAGAACTACCATGGCGACCATCGGCACCTTCAAGAAGACCGGCAGCAACGAGCTCACCGGCGAAATCGTCACCCTCTCACTCCAGGCCAGGAACGTCCGGATCGTCCCCGAAACCAACCGCGCCGGCGACAACGCACCGAGCCACGGGGTCTATGTCGGCGAGTTGAGATCGGGGCCGGCTGGTCCAAGCGCTCCAACGAGGGCCGCGACTATCTGAGCCTCAAGCTCGACGATCCGAGCTTCACCGCCCCGATCTTCGTCAACCTCTTCGCCGACGAGGAAGGTGAGGGTTTCAGCTTGATCTGGTCCCGCCCCAGCCGTCGCAACGGCGACTGACCCGGCCTACACTGCCTCGCCCGGCTCGTCCGGGCGGGGCATTACCTTGCGCAGGAGCCGGCCGCGCGGCAGCGTCGCACCGCGACCATGCGAGCTTCGCAGGACGGACGCACCGATTCCCTCAAGGAGCTTTAGTCGCAAGTAACCGAGGGCGCGTCGTCGTGCTTGAGGTGTCGCTTTCGGACATTGTAACTCACCAGCCAGATCACGCCGAGCGCGATCGGCACGAAGGCTGCGGTCAGGAACGAGGGCTCTACTCGCAGTCCGACATCATGCGCGCCCTTGGCTAGATAGCTAAACAGGCTGACCACATAATATCCTATCGCCCCGACCGACAATCCTTCGACCGTGCACTGCAGCCGAAGTTGCTGTCTCGCGCGCTCGTTGATAGCCTGCAACAGGTCACGGTTCTGTCGTTCGATTTCGACGTCGACCCGGGTTCGCAACAGATCGGCGGCACGAGCGAGCTTGACCGACAGAGTCGCCTGACGATCCTCCACAGTCGCGCAGGTTCGCATCGCCGGCGCCATGCGGCGCGCCAGAAACGACGACAGGTTGGATAGCCCGAGACATCATTGCCTTCAATGATGGATAGTCGCGATTGGACCAGCTCGTTTTAGGCCCTGCTGGCGCCGAAGCGAAACAGGCTGCCGGTCGCGCCTCTTTCGAAGGATGCGGCCAGCGCCGTCAGCTCGGCAAGCAGATGGTTGTTGAACTGCAGCCCCTCACCGCTTTGCATTTTCTCGAGCGCCTCAACAAGACGGCGGTCGATGCGATCAACAGATGGTGCAAAAGGGCCGCCGACAGCCCAAGCAGCGCCAATGGACGGTAGGTCTCGATTTCCAGGAGCCGTTGCACCAGCGCTCCGAGATCGTGCGACGTCAACCCGAGGTCGCAGACGAGGATTTTCGTGAAGCCTTTTTCGTCTACGCGGAAGTCTGAGGCCGCAACGCCTGCGCCGCTCTTTGTGGCAACCATGGCCAGGCTGTTCTTGTCAAAAATCTGTTCGGCCCGCCTGGTCGGCGAGGCGTCCTGCTCCACTTCTAGCCTGATCGCGACCAGCAACTGCCCGGTCTGACGCAACGCGCGGATCAGCGATCGGACGGTACCATCAACTTTGTCAAATTGGTCTGCGGCAGAACAATTTGCGTTAGTCCAGATCCAGGTGAATGTTGTAAATTCTGAATGCTGCTCCCAGCGTAGCGGGCCCGATGACAATTTGATGAAGTTTCGCCGATTGCTCAGGCGGCGTAAGATTGCGCTCGACGCAAAAATCGATAAAGCGGCAGCGATCGCTTGTGGCCGCCTCGCCCTGTGCAAGAAAAGCGAAGTGGATCACGCTGAAGGGCGAAACAAGGCGCGTGAAAGGGCGCGCGTGCACTTCGCCGAGCACAGCGTCGCGTTGCGGATGTGGCGTGAAGGTTCGTAGGTCCAGTTCATCGATCATGTATTGACGCCTCGCTTCAGGGTGAGCAGGCAACTGTCAGCCTTGACGCGGGAGGCAATGGCGGTGCTGGGAAACGGTTGCGCGCGGCTAGGTTGCTGATCGAGTCATTCGACGATCACTAGAGCGGTTTCCAGTTGAGGTGAATCGGAACAGTCAAAGGGGATTCCCACGGGCACGCAAATCAGATTCGGTGTTGCCCGCGACAACATGCGGGGCATGCGATGGCGAAGGGATACTCCAAGGACCTCAGGGTGCGTGCGGTTGAGCTTGTTGAGTCCGGCGAAAGCGCACGTGAGGCTGCGCGCATTCTCAATCTCGGCGCTTCGACTACGATCCGATGGATGGATCGTTGGAGGAAGACCGGAAACGTTGAGGCCAAGCCCGGCACCGGGCACAGCCGCTCGCCGTTGGAGCAGCACAAGCAGTGGCTGATCGAGCTGATCGCCGCGGAGCCGGACCTGACGCTCGAGGAGATCCGCGCGCGTCTGCGCTCTCAGAGAAAGCAAAAGGCCGGCATCGGTTCGATCTGGCGTTTCTTCGACCGTCACAGCATCACCTTCAAAAAAAACACTGCACGCCGCCGAGCAGGATCGACCTGACGTCGCTGCCGAGCGTGCCGCGCTGAAAGCCGAGCAGCCCAAGCTGCGTGCACCGCGCCTCATCTTTATCGACGAGACTGCGGTCACGACGAAGATGGTCCGGCACTATGGGCGCTCTCCTCGCGGTGAGCGCCTCGTCTCTGGCGTGCCCCATGGTCACTGGAAGACGCTGACGCTTGTCGCCGCGCTGCGCATCGATGGCCTCACGGCGCCCTATGTCATCGACGGTGCAATGGATGGGCCCTCGTTCCTGGCTTATGTCGAGCAAGTCCTGGCGCCGACCTTGCGCAAGGGCGACATCGTCTTCATGGACAACTTGCGCACTCACAAGATCGCCGGTGTCCGCGAGGCGATCGAGGCTGTCGGCGCCCGCGTGCGTTATCTGCCGGCCTACTCGCCCGACCTCAATCCAATCGAACAGGCCTTCTCCCGGTTGAAAGCTGCGCTGCGCAAAGGCGCCACCCGCACGGTCCAAGCCCTGCTCAAACTCATCGGCAAACTCGTCAAGTCGTTTGCGCCGCAGATGTGTGCCAACTACTTTAGGCATGCTGGATACACCAGATGATCCACATCATGTGGAAAATGCTCTAGCGAGGCCGCCTTTAACTCGGGAAAGAGGTCTTGCGGGAGGAAGGTCAGGCCTAGGCAGATTGAGATGAAGCAGCCTCATCCAGCTTTCGAATGACATCAACGTATGGTCCGGTGTCTATGGCGAAATGCCGGCATTGTGGCTCAATAGGTGTAGCGGTGCGCCAGCAAGCCGTTCCGCGACCTTGGCGGTGGCGCGCGGCGCCGTCCGACGAATGCCTAGATTTACGTGGACATGGTTGTCTGTCTCCGAATCCCACCGACATCGCCCGCCACCGAAGGGATGCGGCGTGCAAGTGAAGATACGCTGGCCCTCTTCTGAAAGCAGTTTTCCGGTGGCATGACCGATGCCGCGCGAGGTCGTGGCAAGCAGGAACGTCTTCCGTTCTCCCAGCGTGGTGCACACAAGCGACCTCGGGTGCGGCAACCGCATTGTCGATTGACGGATCGAGGCCCAAACTCGACTCCCATCTTGTTGCCATCGCCAAACTTCCTGGCGCAGAGAGCCGGTGCAGGATTTGGGCCAGCACTATAGAACGGGCACTCTCGCGTCTTTTTTACGCAATGTAGCTTTCGAAGACAGTCGGAGGCGGGTTCCAGACATGACGCGCGCTTGTATTCTGACAGAATGCGCACGTGGCACAGGCCATAGGGAATTGCCTGTTTTCGGCAAGATGATCGCTCGCCCGGCCGCTGCCATTGTTTGAGCGGCCACGCTCTCGTTGGATTTGTCGATGCAGAGCCCTGCGAATGACCGCGCCCGGACCCGCGGGGCAAGGCTCGGCGATGGGCTGATAACGTCACGTCGAGTGAGGTTGACTGGATCGCGCAGCTGGAGCGCTCGCCGTCCTCGTCTTTGAAGCGTCACTCAGAGCAGCGCGAGCGTCGCGGCTCGACCGATGTCGCAGGGGGCAGATACGTGGCGATCGTTGTGAGCGATCGACAAATAGCGGCGGATCACAGATACGGCCGACAATAAATGTGAACGGGCCGCGCGGCCGACGCGTAATCACGACGCCAGATCCGACCGTTGTTGAAGGGAGAGGGCGCGTGTCACCATCGAACTCACTTGCCGGCCTCTCGGTGCGGTCGAACTCGCCACATTCTCCTTGACGTCAGTTCTGTAGGCCGAGCGCACCAACGGCCTCTTGATGGAGTGATCTGCCCGAAGGACGGCTGACGCCTCGACCGCCTAAGGCGCAACAGCGGCGTCACAACTTTCTTCCCCTGCCGGCTGCGCCGTCATTCCTCGCGCGAGCCAAGAAAGTTGCTCCTTTGCTGTCAGGCCCCTTCGGGGTGCGCCGTCGATCGCCTCCGGCCTGTCGATCACCATCGAGGCCGCAAGGTGCGGGCTCGGAAAACTTCAGATCAAGGAGAACCACTATGGCGACCATCGGCACCTTCAAGAAGACCGGCAACAACGAGCTCACCGGCGAGATCGTCACCCTCTCGCTCCAGGCCAGGAGCGTCCGGATCGTCCCCGAAACCAACCGCTCCGGCGAGAATGCACCGAGCCACCGGGTCTATGTCGGCCGGGCCGAGATCGGCGCAGCCTGGTCGAAGCGCTCCGAGGAGGGCCGCGACTACCTCTCGCTCAAGCTCGACGATCCCTCCTTCAACGCACCGATCTACGCGAACCTGTTCGACGACGAAGGTGGCGAGGGCTACACGCTGCTGTGGTCGCGGCCGCGCAAGAACGGCGAGTGAGACGCGGATCCTTCAAAGCCCCGCCCAGTCTTGGGCGGGGTTCTTTTTTATGCACGCGCCAGCGAGAATCCCTTCGGCGCTGGATGGGCCACTCGCATGCACGGATCGATCTGGCGCGATGCATTCGCGTCCGGTCGAGCGCAGGTTTCGGCGCGTATGAGTGCCGTGCATCCGACAAGGCTCGTCGGGGCAGAGGCTGGCGATAAAGGAACAGGGCCTTTCGAACGCGGCGGGCCGGACCCAATCAATGGATGTCATGCAGCCTAGAAGGGCGACTTGACCTCTCGTGTTTGTCCGAAAGGCTCCCTGAAGATGGCTTGCGTTTGATATGGACATGCTTGGGCAGTTCGGCGCTGGCCAGTGCCTGTCCGACGCGATCGTTGCTGATGTTGGCGATCTGGCTCAGACCGTCGAGCAGACCAGGCGCCTGAAGGACGCCGGCATAGATGCCAATGCTGACATTGGTATCGCCGGCTTCGACTCTTTGCAGGGTCGAACGGGACGTGAAGGCGCGCTCGGCCACGACGGCCATCGGCAGCCGCCGGCCTCGGCGGGCGTCGTGGATGTCAGCGCCAAGCTTGCGCATGGCTCGTCGAACGGCGGCGGATTATGAGGAGTCGGCATTTGTTATCTTCGTGCTACATATTCGACGATTATGTAGCACGATTACATTTTGGCTTGAGGTGCCCCGCCCCTGCAACAAATGGCGCCATCCCTGCTTCCGGCGCCGGCGGGGTCGCGCATCGTGGCTTGTGGGATCTTCCGCATATTTTTCCTTGGGAAAGCTTTTTCGTGAGATTGCGGTCGGAAATCACGATCGGGAAGGTTTTTCACGGATCGAGCCCATGCGACCAAAGTTTTCAGGTCCGGTGGGCGTTTTTCATGATCTGAGGCTGCCAGTGGTCGCGATCGCCGCCAGCTGCGCAGCGCTGATTGACGCCTGCCAGCTGTCCCGGTCCCACGCGTGCTTTCGGCTATCGGAACAAAGCACCGCATCCTTGATGCAAGGGAAATGGCGCATCTACATGCCGCGTCACGCGCCTGAGGCGAGCCGACCCCACACGGCAACGTTAAGATCTTGAACGATAACTGACTTCTATCGCTTCTTCGAGGCAACGCCGCACGCGGAATTTCTGTACGCATGCGTGCAGAGGACCATCGAACAGGATCTTCCCAGCGAAGCCCGCCTTGCGGAGCTTCGATGAAGGGCAGCTGCTAAAGGGCGCCCGTGACAACGAATTCTCCCGGTTGACACCAGACGAAGTCACGAAGATCGAGCAGCTTTATCAAGCCGCCTTCGATTCCGGTTAGATGTCTTTGCAGGCGTTGGCTGAGTTTATTGCCGTCTCCCTGCGGGACCGGGCTGTCGGCTGGCGCTGAAACCCCGCCTTGCGCCGGGTTTTCACCCTGCGGGCTTCCATCCCTGACGGAAGCTGCGGCGGGGCTGGATGTCGTGGGTCCTGGTTGGGGTCTTGGCCGCGGGCGTTGGACTGACGATACAGGAGAGGCAGAGGGGAGCGGCCCTGGCCATGATGGGTTGAAGGTCGGAGGAGAGTCTTCCGGCGCCCGTCATGGAGATTGCTCCCATGAATACGCAGATTGTTGATGCCGGCCGCAACGCCAGCTGCGGTTACAAAGTGGATGTCAGCCGCGGCGAGTGCGTTGGTCGGGTGTCCTCGGAGTGGTTCTGCCGTCCGGCGGATGAACGTTATCTGTCGCTCAACGACCTGGCCCGCACGGTGCGCGATCGCACGGACCGCAGCCGCACGCGCGTGGTCGAAAGCGCGCTCATCCATGTCGAGGCAAGAAGTGCCGATCCCGAGCGCTTGGCCCTGATGCTGCCCGGCTCGGACAGGCCAGTCGCGCCGACCCACTGGAGCTTCGGCCAGCTTGCAAGCCAGGTTGGCGCTCCGGCCGCCTACCTGCGGCAGCTCCCCGCGGCCCTCGCAGCCATCAACCTGCAATATGGCCTGACCGCCAATCGGGCCGAGCAGATCAAGACGCTCGAGACCGAGGATAACCGGGTGGAGCTTCGTGCCGTCACCGGTCCCGACTATGGCCGGATCTACGACCACGAGCTGGTTGAGGCCGTACAGCGCATCGCTGGCAATGGCACAGGCGATACACGGTGGAAGGTCCCCGGTGTGCTCGACTGGTCAAGTGGCATCTACAATCCCCGCGTCGATATTTCCAAGGACACGACGACCCTCTATGCATCGGACAGGGACGTTTTCCTGTTTCTGGTCGATGACCTGAACCCGATCGAAGCCGGTCGTCTCCGGGACGGCTCGCCCGACCTCTATTTCCGGGGCTTCTATTGCTGGAACTCGGAAGTCGGTGCGAAGACGCTCGGCATGGCGAGCTTCTATCTTCGTGCGGTTTGTCAAAATCGCAATCTGTGGGGCGTGGAGGATTTCGAGGAGATGACCATCCGTCATTCCAAATACGCAGCCTCCCGCTTTGCTCACGAGGCAGCCCCGGCACTGCTAAGCTTCGCCGACTCCTCACCCATGCCCTTCGTCAACGGCATCAAGGCCGCCCGCGAGCGGATCGTGGCACGCAGCGACGAGGATCGCACCGAGTTTCTGCGCCGCCGCGGCTTCTCCAGGGCCGAGGCAGGCAAGGTGATCGACGCGGTGCTGGTGGAGGAAGGCCGCCCGCCTGAAAGCATCTTCGATTTCGTGCAGGGCATCACCGCGCTCGCGCGCGACAAGCCGCATCAGGATGTCCGCCTGGACATGGAAGCCAAGGCCAAGAAGTTGCTCGACCGCGTGGCGTAATTTCGGCCGAGCCGGAGATTGCGCTCTCCGGCTCGGCCCGTCTGCGCTTTGTCGGTTCGCGAGTTCGCGCGCTGCCCTCTCGCGGAAACGGTCATGTCCGTCGCGGGCGACGATCCGCGGCGGAGCTTGGGCGGTAGAGCGGTCGCCCACGTCTCAGCCCAAACTGGGTGATGGTCCCCCGGTCGTCGATGGAGAGGCACTTCCACGACCTCGACTTCGAAAGCGGAGGGGCGATCCGGATCGCATCCGAGATCGAGACCCAAGAAGATCCGAGGGCGCGACCCAGTTTTCCGACAGCGCGGCAGCCGCCAATCATCGCCATCGTTCGCCGCAAAAGCGAGCGAGAGGAGGGTGGGCCTGATCGCGAACGGGGTTGGAGGCCGAGAGAGAGGCTCCCGGCCGCCCGTTTTCGGAGAAACTGACATGGCAAAGGCCGTTCAGAAGATCAAGCTGTCGCCCTCGCGCGACATTCCCTTCAGCAAGCTCGTCTTGAGTCAGAACAATGTACGGCGCCTCAAGGCCGGCATCTCGATCGAGGATCTCGCCGAGGACATCGCTCGGCGCTCCCTGCTGCAAAGTCTCAACGTCCGGCCCGTGCTCGACGGTGAAGGCCAGGAAACCGGCATGTTCGAGGTGCCGGCCGGCGGCCGCCGTTATCGCGCGCTCGAGCTTCTGGTAGCGCAGAAGCGTCTGGCAAAGACGGCGCCAGTCCCTTGCATCGTCAGTGACATGGGTAGCGAGGTCACCGCGGAAGAGGACTCGCTCGCCGAGAACGTGCACCGCGTCGCGCTTCATCCCCTCGACCAGTTTCGGGCATTCCACACCCTGCACGAGCAAGGGCGGTCCGAGGAGGATATCGCCGCCATCTTCTTCGTATCGGTCAACGTGGTGAAGCAGCGGCTGCGGCTTGCGGCCGTTTGGCCGAAGCTGCTCGACATTTACGCCGACGAGGGTATGTCGCTCGAACAGCTGATGGCGTTCTCCGTTACCGACGATCACGCCCGACAGGAACAGGTCTGGGAGAACGTCAGCAAGTCGGGCTACGACGAACCATATCAGATCAGGCGTCTTCTGACCGAGCGCGCGGTGCGGGGATCCGACAAGCGCGTCCGATTTGTCGGCCTCGCGGCCTATGAAGCGGCCGGCGGCAAGGTGCTGCGTGATCTGTTCGAAGAAGATGGCGGCGGCTGGCTCGAGGACGTCGCTTTGCTGGAGCGTCTCGTGGCTGAGAAGTTGCGGACAGATGCCGAGACGATCGCCGCCGAAGGCTGGAAGTGGATCGAGGTCACCGCCGCCAGCTTTCCCTACGGCCATGACCATGGCCTCCGTCGGCTCGACTCAGATCCGGCGGCTCTCAACGCCGAGGAGCAGGCGCGCTTCGATGCTCTCCAGGCGGAATACGACGCGCTTCAGACGAGATTTGAAGGTGCGGACGAACTGCCCGAGGAGGTGGACGCGCGGCTCGGCGAACTCGAGCAGACGCTCGAAGCGTTCAACGACCGGCCGGGCGTCTTCGAGCCGGACCAGATGGCCAGGGCGGGCGTCTTCGTCAGCATCGATGGCGAAGGGCGGCTTTCGGTCAATCGGGGTTATCTCCGACCGGAGGACGAGGTGCCTGCGGCCGATGTCGAAGGCGAGCAGGGCACCAATAC
Organism: Bradyrhizobium sp. USDA 4510; assembly: GCF_054059095.1. NCBI lineage: Bacteria > Pseudomonadati > Pseudomonadota > Alphaproteobacteria > Hyphomicrobiales > Nitrobacteraceae > Bradyrhizobium > Bradyrhizobium sp. USDA 4510. Next base: position 1,351,731 of record NZ_JBSSBT010000001.1, read on the forward strand.
AACCTTGACTGAAGGGCAGGAGCCCGGCGCGTCCGTTCAGCGCACGACGATTTCGCTCGCCGGTGCATCGAGCGAGCCGGAGGAGGGCGATGAGGATGTGGCACGGCCATTGCCGGATCGGCTCATCACCGAACTGACGGCGCATCGTACGTTGGCATTGCGCGATGCGCTGGCAGAAAATCCGGCAATCGCGTTCCAGGCGGTGCTGCACAATTTCGTGCTGACGGCCTTTTACCGACACGGATCGTCCGGCACGTGTCTGGAGATCGGACTGCGCACGCCGACCTTTCCCACTCAAGCCCCCGGGCTCAGGGAAAGCGCGTCTGCCAAGGCCGTTGAGGCCCGGCACGAGTCCTGGAGGGCGCAGCTGCCCAAGAGCGAGAACGACCTGTGGGATGCGCTCACGGTCCTTGACGGTGCCGCACAGGCATCCCTGTTCGCTCACTGTGCGTCATTTGCGGTCAACGCCGTCCATGAGCCGGCCAACCGTTACAATCAGGGCCGTGTCTCCGCCGACGGCCTCAGCTCTCGGCTCCGCCAGGCTGATGTGCTGGCACGCGCCGTCGGCCTCGACATGGTTCAATCCGGCTGGAGACCGACAGTCGATAATTATCTCGGCCGCGTCACCAAGCCTCGTATTCTGGAGGCGGTGCGGGAGGCACGAGGTGAATCGTCCGCGCAATTGATCGATCACCTGAAGAAGACCGATATGGCCAAGGAGGCCGAGCGTCTTCTCGATGGTTCGGGCTGGTTGCCGGAGTTGCTGCGTCTTGTCGACGCCACCGCCGCGCCAATGGAACAGGAGGCGGAGGCTGGCCCGCTCCCCGAATTCCTCGTCGACCAAGGGCAGGAGGACGGCGGCGGCGACGACGAACCACAGCTCGATGCCGCCGAATGAAGCCTATCGCGGGACGGCCTGAGGCCGTCCCGCACGCCTTCCATCGCAATTCTCACACCGCGCCCGGCTTCGTGCCGGGCTTTCGACTTTCCAATGAGCGGGAATTCATCGTTCAGGACATCGTGCGGCGCTCGCTGACGCTGGAGCAGTATCGGCCGTTTCCTCCTTTGCTTGTTAGTGGATGCGTGCCGATGGTTTTGGCGGCGCGGTCGTTGTGATCTCGGCGAATCAAAAGTCCACCAACGATCTCCTCGAGGAGTTCATCGCTCAGGTCACGCCGTGAGGCCGGCGGGTCAGCCCACGCCGTGCCGGCAGTTCATTTCGCCTTGGGCGAGCCGTGAGGGTCGGCCGGGTCATGAGAGGCAGAGAGCGGCCGGGACGGGTTTGAGCCGGCACGGTCCAGAGAGAGCGCCAGCCGGCTCGCCCCATTCCCGCTCTCCGAAAGACACTGACATGACCGAATCTCTCGCCGGCGCCGCCGCCGCGCCGCTCTCGATGCGTGCCGCTGCAAGTCTCACCTCCGCCGCCCTCCGCGCCGCACAGAATCTCCTATCCGAGCTCGAACGCGGCCGTCGCATCGATGCCGCCGTCTTGCGCAGCGCCATGGCGGCGGCGTTCGCCGGCTCGGACGCGGCCGGCGCCTGGAACTGGAAGACCGCCTATGACGTCTGCGAGGCGGCGACCGTTCTATTCCTTCGCAAGTTCGGACCGGCCATGCGCGCCCGGGCTGGCTCGACGGCCGCCATGCTGCCGATGCTCGCGAGCATCGCGAGCTGTCTGCCGACCCATACGCGGCGTTCCGAGCATAGCCAGGCACTCCAACAATTCTCGACGCCGATTTCGCTCGGCTTTGTTGCATCTACGGCGGCGGGCGTGACGCCCGCCGATCGCGTTCTCGAGCCCTCTGCGGGGACAGGCTTGCTCGCTATCTTTGCCGAGCTTTCGGGCGGCGCCTTGGTGTTGAACGAGTTGGCCGAGGCGCGCGCGACATTGCTCGATCATCTGTTCGCCAATCTTAAAGTCACCCGCTTCGACGCCGCCCAAATCGATGACCATCTCGATGCGAGCGTCGCCCCAAGCGTCGTCTTGATGAACCCGCCGTTCTCGGCGGTGGCGAATGTCGAACGACCGATGCCGGACGCGGCCCTCCGGCACATCACCTCGGCCTTGGCACGGCTTTGCGATGGCGGGCGTCTTGTCGCGATCGTTGGCGCGAGCCTCGCGCCGGAGAATCCGGCATGGACGGAAGCCTTTGTTCGTCTCCAGGAACGCGGGCGGGTGGCATTTTCTGCCGCCATTGACGGCGCACTTTACGCCAGGCACGGAACACAAACGGACACAAGGCTGCTTGTGATCGACAAGCTGCCGGCGGCTGATCCGAAGGTTTTTTCAGCTTCATTGGGCATGGCGAGCCATGTCGGAACCTTGCTTGACTGGGTGACCCAGCATGTGCCTTCGAGACTGCCCATCGCGACGTCGGTACCGGTCGACCTTAGCCGTTGTCATCCCGCCAAGTCGAAATCGAGCGCCGCCGCTGCACTGTGTTCACCGTCCACCTCGGGAAGCGCGGCGTCAGAAGGCCTGGAGCTCAACTACGGGACAGTCGAGTGGTCGCCGCCGGAAGAAGCCCGACTGACCGATGCCCTTTATGAGACATACGGGTTGCAGTCGATCCTTATTCCCGGATCGTGCCCGCATCCGACCGAACTCGTGCAGTCCGCGGCGATGGCGTCCGTCGCGCCACCGAAGCCGACCTATCGTCCGCACCTGCCGTCGCGTGTGGTGACAGATGGACTTCTGTCGGACGCCCAGCTCGAGAGCGTCATTTATGCTGGCGAAGCACATAGCGAGTTGCTGGCAGGCTTCTGGTCGGTCGACGCGACATTTGATGTCGTGGCCGCCGCCTGCGAGGGCGCTCAGAACGCGGTCCGCTTCCGTCGCGGCTGGTTCTTGGGCGATGGCACCGGTGCGGGCAAGGGACGGCAGGTCGCCGGGATCCTGCTCGACAATTGGCTCAAGGGCCGCCGCCGGGCGGTGTGGATCAGCAAATCCGACAAGCTGATCGAGGATGCGCAGCGCGACTGGTCGGCGCTCGGCATGGAGCGCCTGCTGGTTACGCCCCTGTCGCGGTTTCGCCAGGGCACGGCGATCCGGCTTTCGGAGGGCATCCTATTTACCACCTATGCCACGCTACGCACCGACGAGCGTGGCGAGAAGCTTTCGCGCGTCAGGCAGATCGTCGAATGGTTGGGCTCCGACTTCGACGGAGTGATCGTCTTCGACGAGAGCCACGCCATGCAGAATGCGGTCGGGGGCAAAGGCGAGCGCGGCGACCAGGCGGCCTCTCAGCAGGGGCGCGCCGGGCTGAGGCTCCAGCACGCCTTGCCGAATGCTCGCGTGGTCTATGTGTCGGCGACGGGCGCCACCACGGTGCACAACCTTGCTTATGCCCAACGCCTCGGCCTTTGGGGCGGCGCCGACTTTCCGTTCGGCACGCGCGCCGAGTTCGTCGAGGCGATCGAGGAGGGCGGGGTGGCGGCCATGGAGGTGCTGGCGCGTGATCTTAAAGCGCTCGGTCTCTACTCCGCCCGCTCGCTGTCCTATGAGGGCGTCGAGTACGAACTGGTCGAGCACCAGCTGACGCCGGAGCAGGTTCGCATCTACGATGCCTATGCTGGCGCGTTCAGCGTCATTCATAACAACCTCGATGCGGCGATGCGGGCCGCCAACATCACCGGCGAAACCAGGACGCTGAACGCGCAGGCAAAATCTGCGGCGCGATCCGCCTTCGAAAGCGCCAAGCAGCGCTTCTTCGGGCATCTGTTGACCTCGATGAAGACGCCTTCGCTGATCCGATCGATCGAGCGCGATCTCGACGCCGGCCATGCCGCCGTGATCCAGATCGTGTCAACGGGCGAAGCGCTGATGGAACGTCGGCTCGCCGAGATTCCGACCGAGGAGTGGGGCGACGTCCAGGTCGACATCACGCCTCGCGAATATGTGCTCGACTATCTCGCCCATTCGTTTCCGATCCAGCTTTACGAGCCCTTCACCGACTCGGACGGTCATCTTTGCTCGCGGCCTGTTTATCGCGATGGTCAACCGGTTGAGAGCAGGGATGCCGTCTCCCGCCGCGATCGCTTGATCGAAAAGCTCGCCTCGCTGCCGCCTGTTCCCGGGGCGTTGGATCAGGTCATCCAGCGTTTCGGGACCGAACTTGTCGCAGAAGTGACCGGCAGTTCGCGCCGCATAGTTCGCAAGCACGACCGCTTGGTGGTCGAGAGCCGAGCTGGCTCGGCGAACCTCGCGGAGACCACGGCCTTCATGGACGACGTCAAGCGCATCCTCGTGTTCTCCGACGCGGGCGGTACGGGAAGGAGCTACCACGCCGACCTGTCAGCCCGGAATCGACGGTTGCGGGTCCATTACCTGCTCGAGCCCGGCTGGAAGGCCGATGCCGCGATCCAGGGGCTTGGCCGGACCAACCGGACCAATCAGGCACAGCCGCCGCTGTTTCGTCCCATCGCAACCGACGTGAAGGCCGAAAAACGTTTTCTTAGCACCATTGCCCGTCGGCTCGACACACTGGGCGCCATCACGCGCGGTCAGCGCCAGACCGGAGGGCAGGGCCTGTTCCGGCCCGAGGACAATCTCGAAAGCCAGTACGGCCGTGACGCCTTGCGTCAACTCTATGTCCTGCTCGTGCGAGGCAAGGTCGACGGCTGCTCGCTCGCGAGATTTGAGGATGCGACCGGCCTGAAGCTGACTGATGCCAATGGGCTGAGGGACGACCTGCCGCCGATCAAGACGTTCCTCAATCGCTTGCTGGCGCTCACCATCGACCTACAGAACATTCTGTTCACCGCCTTCGATCAGCTTTTGACTGCTCGGATCGAGGGCGCGGTTAGCTCCGGCACCTACGACATTGGACTGGAAACGCTCTGCGCCGAGAGCTTTGTCGTCACCGACCGGCGGACGATCTACACCCACCCCGGGACTGGTGCGGAGACCCGGCTGCTCACCATCGTCCAGCGCCAGCGCAATCATCCCATCGGTCTCGATGACGCCCTGGCTCGCCGTTCCGACCATCACGCGATCCTGTTGCTCAATGAGCGCTCGGGCCGTGCTGCCGTGCAGCTTCCGGCCCCGAGTTTCATGCTCGACGATGGCGAGATCGAGCGGCGCATCCGCCTGGTACGGCCGATGGAGCAGCACAGCGTCGCCCTCGACATGATGGCGGAAAGCCATTGGGCCGAAGCGGATCGCAAACGCTTTGCCGCCGCCTGGCTTATGGAACTCGCCGAGGTACCGGAGTTCACGGAAAATACGATCCACATCGTGGCGGGCTTGCTACTACCCATCTGGAAGCGGCTGCCGAACGAATCGACCCGCGTCTATCGTCTCCAGACCGATGCGGGCGAACGCATCATCGGCCGCAAGGTCTCGGCCGCCTGGGTCGCGAACGTCCTTGCCGCTGATGCGCCCTCGATGGCGCCGGACGCCGCCTTTGCCGCGCTGATGGAGGGACAGATCGTCCTTGATCTCGCGGAGGGGCTGAAGCTTCGCCGTGTGCGGGTGATGGGCGCAGCCCGCATCGAGCTGTCGGGATTCAACGACACCATGCGCGATCGTCTGCGGGCTTATGGGCTCTTTGGCGAGATCATCTCCTGGAAGCTGCGGATGTTCGTGCCCGCGGACGCAAGCGGTGTCGAGATCCTGTCGAAGGTACTCGACAGCTATCCGGTTGCGCGCATTGGTGGGCGGGAGGCCGCGTGATGCCGCGCGATGCCTCTGAATTGGCACGCCGCCTCGCGCGAGAGGCCGAGGCGGTATGCAGGCACTATCTCTCCAATGGCAAGCGGGTGGGACGGTATTGGGTGGTCGGCGACGTCCACAACGCGCCGGGCCGTTCGTTGTTCGTACGGCTGCAGCAGTCGCCGAAAGGTCCCGCCGGTAAGTGGAGCGATGCCGCGACCGGAGAACATGGTGACCTCCTCGACATCATCCGCGAAAGTCTGGCCTTGCGCGACTTTCGCGAAGTGACCGGGGAGGCGAGACGCTTTCTGATGCTACCTCGTTCCGAGCGACAACGTCCTCCAGAACTCGTGGATCCAGCAGTGCCGGCCGGATCGCAGGAAGCTGCCCGTCGCCTCTTTGCCATGTCCAGCCCGATCGACGGTACAATGGTCGAAGCCTATTTGCAGCGTCGCGGAATAGCCCGCATCCACCATGGCGACAGTTTGCGCTTCCACCCACGCTGTTATTATCGACCGGACGACCATTTGCCGAGCGAAACATGGCCAGCGATGATAGCCCGCGTCACGGATCTCGATGGACGGATCTCCGGCGTGCATCGCACATGGCTGGATCCAGACGGCTTTGACCGCATCCGGCTCGGCAAAGCTCCGATCGACACGCCACGACGGGCGATGGGCGACCTGCTCGGCAATGCCGTGCGTTTCGGCCGGGTGGACGACGTGCTCGCTGCGGGCGAAGGCATCGAGACCATGCTGTCGCTGCGTTACGTACTGCCGACCTTGCCGATGACCGCTGCGCTGTCGGCCAATCACCTTTCGGCCATGTTGCTGCCGTCCGGGCTACGTCGCCTCTACATCGCCCGCGACGCCGATGCCGCCGGAGATGCCGTACAGGCTATCCTCATCCAGCGCGCGGAAGACGCCGGCGTTGAAGCGATCGCACTGTCGCCTCGGACGGGCGACTTCAATGAAGATCTGCACATCTTCGGCCGTGAGGCCCTCCGAGCAGTGTTGCGGCTTCAACTCGCACCGGAAGACGTCGACCGCTTCCTCCGTTCGCCAACGCTGGCCGCTGAATAAGCCGCTATCCATCGATCGATCGCGATGGGTCGGTCGTAGATTAGGCCGATACCGGAAGAGCACGCGACCACGGCCTTCTAGAGGGCGATCGGACGGCAAGCGGTCCGGGCCGGCAATGGCTGCGTCCGGCTATTTTCCGCCGCGCGCAGGCGATGGGAGGCACGCCAGTGATCCGATCGGCGCGCTTTGCATCGCGAAGCAAAATAGCCGGCCTCCGCCATCCTCCGCTGCCGCTTCGGCCCTGACGCTTCCGCCTACGCCCTGCCGGGCTTCGGCGGACGAGCCGCTTACGGGTGCCGGCCCGTTCCGCCCGCCGTCTGAGTGATCGCCACGAAGGCCGCGATGGGCGCGGCCAATCCGGCAAAGGACCTCTTCCCATGACCGACCACGACGACATCGAACCGGCGCAGTCTCCGACCGACCACGTCCTGAGCGAATTGCAGCTCTTCGGCTATCGTCCCTTCGACGACCAGCCAGATCCAAGACCTCTTCCCGAGGGCAAGATGATCGTCGATGCCACCGCCGATATGTTTGACGCCTTGGTTGCGACTCTCAGCGATACGCGGCTTGAGCCGGACCTCCACGATCTCCTTTGGGCGACTGTCAACCTGTTTCATCGTGCCGTCGAGCGCATCGAACGCCAGCTCGACGACAATGAACAAGCGCAGCACAAGAGCCAGCGAGAGCAGAACGGGTCCGAGGTGCGATCGGTTGAGCTCGAGCGCCTGACCGCGGAGGGCATCACGCTGATCGAGCGCAGAAATTGCCTGGAACTCTTCCGCGACCAGGCGATCGAACGATTTGAGGTCCACACCGGTTCGTCCTGGCGTCCTCGGTCGGGCTCCCTGGTCAACCATCGCACGCTCACCGCAGCGATGATCGACTCCCGCGACTTCATCGCCGCCAAGCGTCGTTCCGAGACCGAGGTCATGTTGCCGCAGGGAGTGAAGATCGCATTCACCGGCGGGCTCGACTTCAACGACCATCGCCTCATCTGGGATCGCCTCGACAAGGTTCATGCCAAGCATCCCGACATGGTCCTGCTCCATGGCGGCTCGCCCAAAGGGGCCGAACTGATCGCCTCCAAATGGGCGACCAGTCGCAAGGTGCCCCATATCGCTTTCAAGCCCGACTGGACGAAGCACGCCAAGGCGGCACCCTTCAAGCGCAATGACGCCATGCTCGAACTGTTACCGATCGGCGTCATGCACTTTCCGGGTTCAGGGATCCAGGACAACCTTGCCGACAAAGCGAAGCGTTTCGGCATCCCCGTTTGGAGGTTCGGCGGCGCGTGAGCGCCGTCTTCTCGTCTCCTAACCACCAAAGCGGAGTTGTGCGCGCCGCAACTCCGCCTCGTTCAGACTGTATATCCGAAGTTGCGCTGTGGTGGTGGTGGAAAGCGCGACTTGCAAACCCATGCAAATGGAGCCGCCACCATGCCCGCCCTTGGGCTTATCCTCAATGCGCTCGGCATCGGCTTGTTCTGCTGGGCGATGTTCGCGCTGGCAGTGCATGCCTTGCCGTTTCTCGTCGCACTCATTTGCGGGATGATAGCGTTCCACGGTGGCGCCGGCGTCATCGGCGCGCTGCTCGTCGGAAGTGTGGCCGGCGCGCTGACACTTGCCGCCGGTGAGGTCGCCTTCGCTGTTACCCGATCGCTGGCTCTGCGCCTCGTGATTGCGACCATATTCGCCGTTCCAACTGCCATCGCCGGCTACAATGTGGTGTTCGCCCTGTCCCAGATCGCGGTGCCGTCGCTGGCCTGGCGTGAGGCCTTCGCCTGTTTGGGCGCGTTTTGCATTGGCGGCACGACGTGGACGCGCTTGACGGTTCTTGCTCGCAAAGGCCCGCCTGTTCGAGCCGGCTAGGCTGGTGGAGCAACCCGTCTCAACCGTTCTTGCGGCCGCCGCGCGCGAGGGATGATCCTTCGTCAGCGTCCTCGTCGAACGGGTTCGCCTGGATCGGCATATTGAATGCGGGGGTAAGGGACCTGGAGCGAGAGGTAATCGCGGCTCTCTTCGGAGCGCTTCGACCAGGCTGGCGATCTCCGCCCGGCCCACGTGGTCGCAGCGGCGTGTGTCGCGCTCTCGATCGTTCTTCATGGACGATACCGCCCTTCGCGGCAGATTGTTTCTTTCTCTTCGCTGAATCGTTCCGACATCTTGTGCAGCTCAACCGAGATTCGCCAGTCTCCTCCTCAAGATTGCGGTTCAGCACGCGGACGCACGTGGCCTCCTTGATGGCTTGATCTGGCCGAAGACCGGCTTCGCCTCGATCGTCTGAGCCGCAACGCCGTTGATGCGACTTTCTTCCCCTGGGCTTCGCCCATTCCTCGCGAGGCAAGAAAGTCGCCACAACGGCGTCCTCCGCTGCGCTCCGGCCCGCGAGGGGTGCGTCGCCGATCGTCCCCGGCCTTTAGATCGCCATCGAGGCCGCGGTGGTCGCGGGCTCGAAACACAACAGGAGAAGTGACATGGCTAACATCGGTTCTTTCAAGAAGGTCGGTAACGATTTCCAGGGCGAGATCGTCACCCTGAGCCTGCAAGCCAAGGGCGTCCGCATCGTCGCCGAAACCAACCGCTCCAACGACAACGCTCCGAGCCACCGCATCTATGTGGGCCGGGCCGAGATCGGCGCCGCCTGGTCGAAGCGCTCCGAGGAGGGCCGCGATTACCTCTCGCTTAAGCTCGACGATCCCTCCTTCAACGCACCGATCTACGCGAACCTGTTCGACGACGAAGGTGGCGAGGGCTACACGCTGCTGTGGTCGCGGCCGCGCAAGAACGGCGAGTGAGTTGAGCCGAGTGCTGCGCCCCGCCATCTGGCGGGGCGCTTCGCAACTGGACTGAGGCGGCTTACGATTGCCAAGCCGCGCGGCGCTCTTGAGCAGGCCCCCGGTTCGATCCCGACGCTTCAGCAATCTGTCCGAGCACGGTAGTGCTTGCTGAGAGATCGCAGTGCTTTGGCGGCTTAAACCCGCTCGCTCCTCCTGCGTAATAAGTAGATCGTCGGGGTTCCGACGCGGATTTTCAGCCATGATCTCCTTGAATCCAGCGCTATACGGGAGCTGAGCCGAGCGATCGTTCCTATTGTTGTCGAACGATCCTACCGGCTCCGGCGACGCTATGAGTGCGGTCGATCTTGATCGCAGCAGCCGCATTTCTCGCAAGTTCAGCGTCTCGGCTACGGTTCGATCTTGCGGCCGGGCAGGTGCGTCGCACCCAATGACTCGACTGCGGTTCTGCGCGTCGATTCGGTGGAGCACCGCATCTGGTCCAGGGAGCCGCAGCTGGTCGGTTCGTCATACGCAGCCGAGTTGACGTTTGATGGCGACGAACGGGCATATGTAGCCCAGTTACTCTGGCGCACGATGAACGGGCGCGCGCGAAGCCCAAGCTTGGGATCAATCGTCCAAATAGCAGGGGCAAGCGCCCGAGCTCTGCTATCCGCGCGCTCGCCCGCGCAATCGCTGGTGGGCGGCTTCTATCGCAAGCTTCTGTGGCCCGGGCGCGAGGACGAATAGGCCTTCCGTAGGGGTATCGAAAATCACTCCGTCATCTTCGGCATCCCCCTAAGCGCTGCTACTCCGCGATGGTGGCCGTCGACGCGCGGCGAACCTCGTTCGCGCTCCAGACGATCACGGAGCTTTTCAAATGTCCGATCCGAACGCGGGTAAGACGCCGCGTTACCTACGAACGTCCGAAGCCGCGCGCTTTTTGAGTTTGTCTGGCCGCACTTTGGAGAAACATCGAACGTACGGAACCGGCCCGGAATATCACAAGATCGGTGGGCGTGTGGTCTACTCGGTAGCTGACCTGACAGCCTGGGCCGAACTGGGCAAGAAGAAATCGACTTCCGATCCCGGTACCGGCACCGTACTGCCCGCAAAACGGCATGCGCCAATTCCTTATGCAGGTAAAGAGCGGCGCTAAGCAATGTCCATTAGCAAATCCTCGGCGCACCGCCGCCGTTCAGAGCGCGAGCAGCTTGCCCCGTTTCGCGCCCATCCTGCCAATCTCGCGCCGCGCGATGCGCAGGATCTCGTGGCTTATCCTTTCTTCTCACGCGCAAAGACAAATCGCATCGTGCCAATCGATTTCTGTGCCGGCACGATCGTAATTCGCGTCGAAGCCATGCGGAAACACGGCATGGCGGCCATTTCGGATGCAGATGTGCCGATCTGGGCCGTGCGCCAAATCGTCGAAGCCCGTGACACCGGTTTGAAAACGTCGCGCCTGATGGCTGCAACGCGTTACGAGATTTCGACCTTTGTCGCTCGCGACACCAGCGCGCGGGAATATGGCCGGCTAAAGAGCGGGCTCGACAGACCGCAATCAATGACAGTGCAGACTTCGATCCGCCAGCCGACAGAATGGCGACCGCATCGTTGCTCCTGGATCAACGAGTGGAAGGAGACGGTCGATGTCAACGGGCGTTCATTTGATCTCGAGCTGATCCTGCCTGATTGGTTCTATACGGGTGTGGTTGATCATGGGCTCGTGCTGACGATCGGTCGCACCCTATTTCAACCTGACAGGCGGAATCGACCATCGCCTTTACTCGCTCATGCGCAAGCACGGTGGGCGCCACCACGGCGGCTCGAGCTTCCCGACCTTTGTGGATCTCCATGCCAAGTCCGGCATTCTCTCGCCGCTCAAGCACTTGGCCGACGCCGTCTGTCAGATCGTCCAACGCCAGACGTTGCCCGGCTATCAGCTTGTGTTCACGCGCGATCCGAACGGTACCGAGCAGCTGAACTTCGTACCGAAGCTTGGTGGTCCCTTCACGGCGTGCCTGCGCATGCGCGGTCTTATTCCAAATTCGGAGAACAATCTGTGAATCAGCTCGTGCTATCGAGGACCGCGACCCTCGTGCCACCGGGAACCCAATCCTCCTGCTGTCGAGGTCTGAAATTGAGCTTAATTGTTTGCTTCTCCGCGCTTTACGAGCGCGCTCACTTCACTAACCTACTGACCCCAACGTTTTATCAACAAGCAGGCCACGCCTGCAGCGATGCCTCTTGCACTTGCTCTCCCACGCGCCACGCTTTCTTGCAATGCAACTCGTTTCTCGAACCTACAGATGCGGTCGCGCGTAGTACCGCGCGAACGCCAAGGTCGGGGTCACCGTATTACACTCCTTGTGTTCCCTTGCGGCAGCTCGCTCGTCGAGGAGAACTCGGCGACATGCGTGGTTGGCACCAAAGCCACCACATGCCGGAATCTGGAGAATGGGCGGTCAGGCTAACAAGCGCAATGCTTGATGGCTTCAAGACGGCCTGCCGATACGTCGCCGACCTTGAGCCCGAACGTGCGCAACGAGTCGCGGATCGCGTTCACCATATCCAGCAGCTTGCCGAGCAGCGCCGTCCGCCCGACCCGCAGCGCCCGCAACGTTTGCACGCTCTCCGGCCTGACGTGGACTGCGCGGAACCAGCCGGTCCGCATCATCTGCGCAATATCTTTGGTGTCGTTCCGGTAGGTCGCGTTCAGCGCCGCCTCGGCATGGCGCGTCTCGATGCAAAGCGCGGGGAGGCGCCTTTGGACGAGCGCCGTGAACAGCCATGCGCTGTACGAGAACGCTTCCAGGTCGACGCGCTTGAGGTGGATTCCTCACTCTGCCAGGACCAGCTCGATTGCGTCAGGGGCGGTCTCAAGTGTCGTCCCCCGGACGAGCTTGCCGTCACCATCCACCGCGCAAATGTTCGTCGCCTCCAGCGAGGCGTCAGGACCTGGATAGAAGTCCGCCGTTCGCTTTCACCGTCGATCGGCGCAGCGCGCCGCGCGCTCCGTTCGCGAATCATTGCGAGGCGCCGCCGCCGCAATGCGGCCGGCGAGGGGGCACAAGTCAGCACCCCGATTACCCGGAAATGCTCCGGATTTCGTCTAGCGGATCAGACCACGACTTGCATGAGACGTGACTGGCAACGCCGCGGCGCCAGTCCTGCTAACCTTCAGGAGTGTCACGCGTGCTTAACGACGCTCAAAGCATACGGCTCCCAGCTCGATCGTTGGGGAGCGGCAGCATGAGCGATCTCACCGAAGTGGAACTGCTGTGGCTCGAAAAGCGAATCGAAAACCGCATTCGGTTCGGTCGTATCGTCGAGGAACGGAAGATTGATCGTCATCGGCGCGTCCTATCATTCGCGCCTGACAGCATCTTTGCATTTGTCCGTTGGACCTCCAACGACTTCGGTACGATCATTTCGCGGATCGACATCTTGCGCTCGGTCGCGCCGGGACAACGCTGCTCGACTGTGCCCTATGTGAAGCCCGGCGGAGAAATTTTGCTGCGGCTCTCTGGCTGGCCAAAGGTCGAACGCGTGCTGCAGATGATCGACGCAGTCGAGGCGCTCAGCATCGATCCCGGCGACGTCGCTCCAGATCACTGGCATCACGTCCACAACCGCCTATCCGTCAATGAAAACCCGCGTCCCTACACGAAAACCCGCCACCAGGCGTGGCTCCATCGCCGGAGAGTGACGCGATGAGACGCCGCATGATGACGTTGACAACGACGTTTGGGGTCGGCGCTGCGCTGGTCGGGACTATCGCTCTGGAGCCGCTTCCTCTCTACATCTGGAATGCATCGACGAGCGTGCCAACCGGTCTTTATCGTTTACGACCGGCAACGGGCTTCCAGGTTACCGAACTGGTCGCCGTTCAGCCGCCAGAGCCGCTTGCGACCTTCCTCGACCTTAACGGCTATCTGCCCATCGGCGTCCCAATGCTTAAACGGGTGCTCGCGCTGCCCGGACAGACTGTCTGCAGATCCGGCCTCACGATTTCGGTTGATGACATTACAGTCGGCGAGGCCCGCGATCGCGACGGACGTGGCCGGCCGCTGCCGAAATGGCAGGGCTGTCGCGTCGTCGGCAAAGACGAACTCTTTCTCATGAACTGGCAGTGCAGCGACTCCCTGGACGGTCGATATTTTGGATTTATCCCGGCTTCCGCCGTAATCGGACGTGCGTTCCCAGTCTGGACACGGGAGGAATGAGCGTGCGTGTTCCACGTGTTCACATCGCCGCCATTCCTTTGTTCGGTCCATTGCGGGACCATTCCCCCGTTCCGATCGATATCAAGGTCGACGCGCGCAGGGGTGGTCAAGGCCGGCCGAGCGGCCGGCACGAAGCAGCTTTACCCTGGACGGGCGCGAGCACGGTGGCCTGCTTGGCTCGATCCGTCGCGCGTGTGGTGCCCCTGGTGCTCCTTCTGACCGCATCGGGCAATGCTGCTTCAGCTGAGGACGGGCCGATCGCATTTCCAGCGATCCGTCAGGGCACACACCCGTTCACGGGCTTCATCGACGAAGCCGCACAACGCTTTGCGATACCGTCAGCATGGATACGTGCGGTGCTGAGCGTCGAAAGCGCGGGAGACGTGCATGCCAGATCGCCCAAGGGCGCAATTGGCCTGATGCAAATCATGCCGGCGACCTGGGGGGAACTTCGCAAGCGCTATAGTCTAGGCAGCAATCCTTACGATCCACACGACAACATTCTGGCTGGGGCTGCGTATCTGCGTGAATTGCTCGATCGCTATGGCTCGCCGGGTATGTTTGCGGCGTACAACGCGGGACCATCTCGCTATGAAGCGCTTCTTGCGGGCGACGCTTTGCCAGCCGAGACGCAAGCGTATGTGGCAAAGCTTGCAACTCTGCTTGGCATCGAATTGCCTGCGACGAGGACCGCCGGCAGGCGTCCATCGACGGCTGAAACGTTGTTCGTCGCATGGGTTGATCTGACGAGAATGCGCGATCGATCGGCAGAGCTCATGCCTTCGAGTGGCGCCAAGGCTGCAATCTCGGTGCACGATGTCTCGCCCATGGTCCCCCGGCCTATTGGTGTGTTCGTCCCTGGGTCGAAGGCGGGAGGATCGCAATGACCATATCGGCAGGTTCGCAAGCCATGGCGTGCAACAGCGAGCAATTGGCGAAAGAGCGAGGAGAGCGCACAAGCACGACAGCTGGACGGCGAGATAAAAGGGGCTCGCCGGCCGAACCGCAAGCCATTGACATGGCTTGGGTTCCGGCGTGCCGGTCGGTCGGGGCGCGTGCCGCGCCTTGCATTTTGACGTATGCAATCAAAGGCGTTTTCGGCACTGTAGGCGCTTTTGATCGTTGGGAGGCCGTTCCGTGAGCGTGCGCGACAGTGACCTGCGCATTCGGCCTGGGCGCATCCGCAGTACCCGTGCGCCGAAGCAAAAGAGCTTCATCAACCAGGTGCTACGTGCCGCGAAGAAAGCCGGTCACACCTCGGAGCAGGCTGCGGCTGGCAGACGCTCCGTGGCCTATGGGCGCTCGACGTTTGGCCGCGGCCGGCTCGCCTTTAGTCGCGCTAGATTGTTCAGCCCGACCCGGCGCGTCGTGGTGAAGGCGCGCGTGGTTCGTCACAAAGGGCGTGCCTTCCGTTCGGCGCCTCTGGCCGCCCATCTCTCTTATCTGAAACGCGACGGTGTGACCCGGAGCGGTGAGCGGGCCGAGATGTTTGATGCCGGCAGCGATCGTGCTGACGGCGCGGCTTTCGCAGAACGGTGCAAGGACGATCGCCATCATTTCAGGTTCATCGTCTCGCCGGAGGACGCCGGCGACATGACCGACCTGAAGGCCTTTGCCCGCGATCTCGCCAGGCAGATGGAGACCGATCTCGGCACGCGGCTCGACTGGGTGGCCGTCGATCATTGGAATACCGACAACCCTCACGTCCATCTTCTCGTTCGTGGCGTAGATAAGGAAGGGGCGGATCTCGTGATCTCCCGCGACTATATCAGCCAGGGCCTGCGCTCACGCGCCGAGGAACTGGTCGCCATCGAACTGGGTCCAAAACCGGAGCACGAAATCCGCAATTCGCTGGAGAGGGAAGTTACGGCGGAACGATGGACGCGGCTCGATCGCGAGATCCGGCTGGCGGCCGATGAGACCGGCACTATCGATCTTCGCCCGGAGAATCCCGGCAAGTCCGATCCCGAGATCCGGCGCCTGATGGTCGGTCGACTTCAACACCTGCAGAAGATGGGGCTTGCCACATCCGAGCTACCCGGGGAATGGATGGTCGGGCTCGAAGCCGAGCGCAGCTTGCGCGACCTCGGCATGCGCGGCGACATCATCAAGACCATGCACCGCGTTTTCACCGAGCGTGGGGAAGCGCGCGGCGTTGCCGACTACGTCATCGAAAGCGGACAGCCGACGTCCCAGATTATCGGACAGCTGGTTGACCGTGGATTGCACGACGAACTGACTGGCGAGGCCTATGCCCTGATCGACGGAACAGACGGGCGCGCGCACCACGTGCGCTTCCGGGGGCTCGAGGCTTTCGACCACGCACCGCCGATCGGCGGCATCGTCGAACTCCGACGCTTCGGTCAAGCCGGCGAACCCCATCCCACCGTGGTGCTCGCGACCCGTTCTGATCTCGGTCTTGGTGAGCAGATCACCGCGAAGGGGGCAACCTGGCTCGACCACCGGCTGGTCGAGCGTGACCCCATGCCGCTCGCCATGGGAGGATTCGGCCGCGAGACCCGTGACGCCATGGAAGCCCGTGCCGAGCATTTGATCCAGGAGGGCCTAGCGCGGCGGCAGGGCCAACGCATCATCCTGCAGCGCGACCTCCTGAACACGCTGCGCCGGCGCGAACTGGACGAGGTAGCAGCAAAGGTCTCGGCCGACGCCGGCCTGCCTCATGTGAAGGCCTCGTCCGGGGAGCATGTGGCAGGCACGTATCGCCAGCGGCTGACGCTCACCTCGGGACGTTTCGCCATGATCGATAATGGGCTCGGCTTCCAGCTTGTGCCCTGGTCGCGCGAACTCGAAAGGAGGCTCGGCCAACACGTCACCGGCGTCGTGAAGGACGGCGGTGGCATCGAATGGGGCTTTGGTCGGAAGCGCGACCTCGGCCTCTAGCAATCTCTCCAATCAGTTACGGAAGGGCGTTCGGGATGTCCGGAACCAAGATCCTCTGGGGACAGGTGATCGTTGTCGGCCTCATCGTTTTGCTGGCCATCTGGGGAGCAACTGAGTGGACGGCTTGGCGGCTCGCCTGGCAACCGGAGCTTGGGCGCCCCTGGTTCGAACTGTCAGGCTTCAAGATCTATTATCCGCCAGTCTTCTTCTGGTGGTGGTTCGTCTACGATGCGTATGCGCCGCAGGTCTTCGTTGAGGGTGCGTTCATCGCGGCGTCGGGGACCTTCATTTCGATCGCGGCAGCGATCGGTATGTCAGTCTGGCGCGCGCGTGAAGCCAAGAACGTCGAGACCTATGGTTCGGCGCGCTGGGCTGGTCTGGAGGAGGTTCGAGCGGCCGGGCTTCTTGGTCCGGATGGTGTGGTGCTGGGCAAGGTCGACCGCGACTACCTCCGCCATGATGGACCGGAGCACGTATTGTGTTTTGCACCTACCCGATCCGGCAAGGGTGTCGGTCTCGTCGTCCCGTCGCTGTTGGCTTGGCCCGGCTCGGCCATCGTTCACGACATCAAGGGGGAGAACTGGCAACTAACCGCCGGGTTCCGCTCGCGGCATGGTCGCGTCCTGCTTTTCGATCCGACCAACCCAAAGTCCTCAGCTTACAATCCGCTTCTCGAAGTGAGGCGCGGTGAATGGGAGGTTCGCGACGTCCAGAACGTGGCCGATGTTCTGGTCGACCCCGAAGGCTTGCTCGATAAGCGCAACCATTGGGAGAAGACGAGTCATTCGCTCCTGGTCGGTGCCATCCTCCACGTCCTTTACGCCGAGGCGGACAAGACCTTAGCTGGCGTCGCCGTCTTTTTGTCCGACCCGAAGCGGCCGATCGAGGCGACGCTGAAAACGATGATGACCACTGCGCATCTTGGCGAGCAGGGGGCCCATCCTGTGGTCGCTTCGACGGCCCGCGAGCTCCTCAACAAATCCGAGAACGAGCGATCCGGCGTCCTGTCTACCGCGATGTCATTCCTCGGGCTCTACCGCGATCCGGTAGTGGCCAGGGTGACGTGCGGGTGCGATTGGCGGATCGCCGACCTGATCGCCGATCAGAACCCGACGACGCTCTACCTCGTGGTGCCGCCGTCTGACATCTCTCGGACCAAGCCGTTGATCCGCCTGGTGCTGAACCAGATTGGCCGGCGCCTGACCGAGGATCTGCACGCCCGCGACCGGCGGCATCGCGTTCTGATGATGCTCGACGAGTTCCCCGCACTCGGGCGTCTCGATTTTTTCGAGTCCGCGCTTGCCTTCATGGCGGGGTACGGCATCAAGAGTTTCTTGATCGCGCAATCGCTCAATCAGATCGAGAAGGCCTACGGGCCAAACAACGCCATCCTCGACAATTGCCACGTCCGAGTCAGCTTCGCGACCAATGACGAGCGGACAGCGAAGCGTGTGTCCGACGCGCTCGGTACGGCGACCGAAATGAGAGCGATGAAGAACTATGCCGGTCATAGGTTGAACCCATGGCTGGGGCACCTGATGGTCTCGCGCCAGGAGACAGCAAGGCCGCTCTTGACCCCGGGGGAAATCATGCAACTTTCGCCGATGGACGAGATCGTCATGGTGGCGGGTACGCCGCCGATCCGGGCGAAGAAGGTCCGCTACTACGAGGATCGGCGGTTCACCGAGCGGGTTTTGCCGCCGCCTGATCCGGCGACGGCCGGCCGATCATTGCGAACAGACGGATGGTCAGCGCTCGGATCGCTGAAGGCGACGGCAGGTCCAACTGACAAAGCTGCGGGAGCCGAGGAAGACACGGCGAACAGCGGACTCCGTCGTGAGCCCGAACTCCCCGATCACGTCGCGATCGCCAAGGAGTCGACCGAACCGACACCAGCAGAGGAATTTGCTGTCGTTCTAGACGATGACGAGGATGCGGTCCGTCAATCCCGGCTCATACGCCAACAGATGCGCGGTGTCGCCCGTCAAGTCGCGCTGGACCCGAATGACGGTATGGAGCTCTGAGGCAATATGCGCGACCGGATAAACGTCTACTTCCCACCAGAGCTGCTGAAACAGATCTCGGAGCTCGCCGATCGCAAGAAGCTTTCCCGGTCTGCGATTGTGGAAGCGGCGGTTGCTTCGTTTCTGTCGCCGGACGGAGCGGACAGGCGGGAGGCGGCGTTTACCCGCCGCCTGGATCGGCTTTCCCGCCAGATGCAGCGGCTGGAACGTGACGTCGGGTTGACCGCCGAGACCTTGGCCCTGTTCATCCGTTTCTGGCTGACCATCACGCCGCCGCTACCCAACGATGCGCAGGCTGCAGCGCAGGCAAAGGGCCGGGAACGGTTTGAGGGATTTGTCGAGGCACTCGGGCGCCGCTTACAAAAGGGGCAAAGCTTTCTGCGCGAGATTCCAGAAGATATCGGTCGTCAGGAACCGGCCGAAGAAACCTGATCGAACCATGTAGATAAACTATTTCGCCGGTCCTTCTTTTTCTACGCCAGCCCACGATCGCAGCAATTTAGAAAAGCCCATGAAAAGCTGGACGCGCTATCGGCTCGAATGAGCTGAGGAGCAAGAAGGGCCAGCATGCAAATTTCAGAGGCATGGCGTCTCACTGGGCGCGTATTTTTCCCGTTTGCTGCTGGATACTATCTTTCGTATCTGTTTCGAACCATCAACGCCTTAATTGCCAGTCGTCTCAGTTCGGATACCGGGCTTGGGACGGCCGACCTCGGGTTGCTTACGTCGGTCTATTTCCTTGTTCTCGCGGCGGTCCAGATCCCAGTTGGCATTTTGCTGGACCGCTTTGGTCCGCGTCGCGTCCAGAGTGCGCTGCTCTTGCTCGCAGCAATGGGCGCTGGACTGTTCGCGGTATCCACGGGTTTCCTGTCATTCTTGATCGCACGCGCGATGATCGGGCTGGGCGTGGCAGCGGCTTTGACGGCGGGCCTGAAATCCATAGTCCTTTGGTTCCCCAGAGAACGATCTGCCCTGCTTAATGGCTACATGGTGATGCTCGGATCACTGGGGGCGGTAACCGCCACGGCTCCCGCCGAGCATCTACTCACCTTGATGGGATGGCGGCAACTCTTTGAGATCCTGGCGGCCGCTACCGGTGCGACGGCCATGCTCATCTATGTCGTGGTCCCCGAGCGAGCTGTTGTCCCTTCGACCCCGTCAATGTCCGCCAACCTTAGTGCGGTTTTCAGCGATAAACGTTTCTGGCGTATTGCCCCGCTGTCGGCGGCGTGCGTTGGTTCGGCCTGGTCTCTGCAGGGATTGTGGGCCTCACCATGGCTGATGGACGTAGAAGGTCTCGATCGTGCGAGCCTCGTAGGACAGCTGTTCATAATGTCGATTGTACTTAGTGGCGGAGCCTGGCTATTCGGTACGATTGTTCATTACATTAAACGAAGAGGTCTCGAGGCCGAGACAATATTAGCGGTGGTCGCAATACTGTTTATCACAGCGGAGCTAACCTTGGTTCTGCGCGTGCCTTTGCCATCCATCTTGCCCTGGTCAGTTCTCGCGATAGTCGGAACGGCAACCGTGGTCAGCTTCGCGGTGATAGCGGATTACTATCCGCCGGAACTTGCCGGTCGCGCTAACGGGGCCTTGAACGTCTTGCATTTTGGCTGGGCATTTCTGGCCCAATACGCGACGGGTCTGGTCCTGGAACAATGGTCCATAAATGATGGCCATAGGACCCTCCAAGCTTATCAAGTTGCGTTCGGTCTCAACGTAGCACTGCAAATCGCAGCGTTGGCTTGGTTCGCGCTGCCCTGGCGCCGATCCTTTGTTTCATGGATGAGATCAATTCCTTTCTTCATGCCAGCTATTGTTTCCAACGCTGTCGACTCAGCTGGCTTGTACGAGAATTCGGTCATCCTCCTGCCCGCAGATGACGACGCGGAGTGGTGAGCAGCAACTCGCGGCGAAGCGATACGATTGGGTAGACCTAAAAGTTCAGTTCTCAGTCTATCTTTTTCTACGCCAGTCTACGATTACCGAAAGCGCTTGTTGCGCCAAGTCCATCGGTGCCTTTTCTAATCATCCCCATCTGAGGGCCCTCTTTGGAGGGCCCTCATTCGATGGGGGCGACATTGGCGATCCATTCCTTTCAATCGGAAGCGAATTCGCGCGGCGCGCGAATGCTGCGCAGCGCGCTTGGCACAGCGGTTGCGGGCTACCTCGAAGACGAAGCGATCATCGAGGTGATGCTCAACCCGGATGGGCGGCTGTGGATCGACCGGCTGTCGAGTGGACTGATTGACACTGGCGAGACGCTGTCGCCGGCAGACGGGGAGCGCATCGTGCGCCTGGTGGCGCATCATGTAGGTGCGGAGGTGCATTCCGGTTCGCCGCGAGTCTCGGCCGAACTGCCTGGGACCGGAGAACGTTTCGAGGGTCTTTTGCCTCCGGTCGTGGCAGCTCCGGCCTTTGCTATCCGCAAGCCCGCCGTCGCCGTGTTTACGCTCGACGACTACGTCGCCAAGGAGATCATGACCTCGGAGCAGGCCAAGTTCCTGAGAAGCGCGGTCGCCGCGCGGAAGAACATTCTCGTCGCGGGCGGGACGTCGACCGGCAAGACAACCTTGACGAATGCCCTACTGGCCGAGGTGGCAAAGAGCTCCGATCGGGTCGTTCTGATTGAAGACACGCGCGAACTGCAATGCAAGGCGCCCAATCTGGTGGCGCTGCGAACCAAAGATGGCGTGGCGACGCTGTCAGATCTTGTGCGCTCCTCGCTGCGACTGCGTCCTGATCGTATCCCGGTTGGCGAGGTCCGCGGTGCCGAAGCACTCGATCTGCTCAAGGCCTGGGGCACCGGACATCCCGGTGGCATCGGCACTATTCATGCGGGCACCGCACTCGGTGCGCTGCGGCGGCTTGAGCAGCTCATCCAGGAAGCCGTCATCACGGTTCCGCGTGCGCTGATTGCAGAGACGATCGACCTCGTTGCCGTGCTCGCGGGGCGCGGTGCTGACCGTCGGCTCGCCGAGCTCGCCATCGTCACCGGGCTTGGTGCCGCCGGCGACTACAACATTTCATCAGCAGGAGACTGACATGCGTCAGCAATTTCGAGCTCTTCGAGACGCCGCTCTACTCGCCGCCTCCGGCATGGTTCTTTTGGCGTCGGCGCCGGCATGGGCTGCCGGTTCGAACATGCCGTGGGAGCAGCCGCTCAATCAGATCCTGCAGTCGGTGGAAGGACCGGTCGCCAAGATCATCGCCGTTATCATCATCGTGGTGACCGGACTCACGCTCGCGTTTGGGGATTCGTCAGGTGGTTTCCGTAGGCTGATCCAGATCGTGTTCGGTCTTTCGATCGCGTTTGCCGCCTCGAGCTTCTTCCTGTCGTTCTTCTCCTTCGGCGGCGGCGTGGTGATCTGATGGACGATCAGGTTGCAGGTTTTGTCGTGCCTGTTCACCGCGCGCTCACTGAGCCAATCCTGATGGGCGGCGCGCCGCGATCGGTCGCGATCGTCAACGGCACGCTCGCGGCAGCCCTTGGACTCGGACTGCGGCTCTGGATCGCGGGTCTTGTCCTCTGGCTAATTGGGCACATGGCTGCCGTGTGGGCCGCCAAGCGTGATCCCGCTTTTGTCGATGTGGTGCGCCGACATCTGCGCATTCCCAGCCATCTCAACACTTGAGCGCCCGGTTATGATCAATCTTGCCGAATATCGCCGTTCCGACGCTCGCCTTGCCGACTTCCTGCCCTGGGCAGCGCTGGCCGACGAGGGGATCATCCTGAACAAGGACGGTTCGTTCCAACGGACGGCGAAATTCCGCGGCCCCGATCTCGACAGCGCGGTGCCGGCCGAACTTGTAGCCGTCGCCGGCCGTTTGAACAATGCCTTGCGTCGCCTGGGATCGGGCTGGGCCGTATTCGTGGAGGCGCAGCGCCATTTTGCGGGGGCATACCCACCGAACACTTTTCCGGACGTCGCGTCTGCGCTGGTCGACGCCGAGCGCAGGGCACAATTCGAGGAGGCGGGTGCGCACTACGAGTCCAGCTATTTCCTGACCTTCCTCTATCTGCCGCCAGAGGAGGGAGCGGCCAGGGCGGAGCGACTGCTCTATGAGGGGCGCGATCGGACCGTTGGGGGCGACGCTCGCGAGATGCTCCGCGGGTTTGTCGATCAAACCAACCGCGTGCTTCAGCTCGTTGAAGGGTTCATGCCGGAATGCGCTTGGCTCGATGATCAGGACACGCTGACCTACCTGCACTCGACGATTTCGACCAAGCGTCATCGCGTTCGCGTGCCCGAAATTCCCATGTACATCGATGCGCTGTTGGCGGACCAGCCGCTGACCGGTGGGCTTGAGCCGATGTTGGGGGCAGCCAATATTCGGGTTCTGACGATTGTCGGATTTCCGGGCGCGACGACCCCGGGAATCCTGGACGACCTGAATCGCCTGGCATTCTCATATCGCTGGTCGACGCGCGCGATCATGCTCGACAAGAGCGACGCCACCAAGCTTCTGACCAGGATTCGTCGCCAGTGGTTCGCCAAGCGAAAGTCCATCGGCACCATCCTTAAGGAGGTCATGACCAACGAGCCGTCGACGCTGCTCGATACCGACGCTCACAACAAGGCGATCGACGCCGACGCGGCGTTGCAGGAACTGGGGTCGGATCAGATCGGACAAGCCTTTGTCACAGCAACCATTACGGTCTGGGACCGCGATCTCAATGCTGCCGACGAAAAGCTGCGGCTGGTCGAGAAAGTCATTCAGGGCCGCGATTTCACCTGCATGATCGAGACGGTGAACGCCGTCGAAGCCTGGCTCGGCAGTCTGCCGGGGCATGTCTATGCGAACGTGCGGCAGCCACCTGTATCGACCCTCAACCTCGCTCACATGATTCCGATGTCGGCTGTGTGGGCGGGCGAGGCGAGGGATCTGCACTTCAAGGGTCCGCCGCTTTTGTTCGGCAAGACCGAAGGATCAACGCCGTTCCGATTCTCACTCCATGTCGGCGACGTCGGTCATACCCTTGTGGTGGGGCCGACAGGCGCTGGCAAGTCTGTGCTGCTCGCGCTGATGGCGCTACAGTTCAGGCGTTACCCGAACTCTCAAATCTTTGCGTTCGATTTCGGTGGTTCGATTCGCGCGGCCGCCCTCGCCATGGGCGGTGATTGGCATGATCTCGGCGGCGCATTGTCTGACGGAAGTGAACAACCCGTCGCCCTGCAGCCGCTGGCCTGGATTGATGATCCTTCCGAGCGCGGATGGGCGACGGAATGGATCGGCGCGATCCTGGCACGGGAAAAAGTCGAGATCACCCCGGAGGTCAAGGATCACCTGTGGTCGGCGCTGACATCTCTCGCTTCGGCGCCGAGGGAGGAGCGCACCCTGACGGGCCTGTCAGTCCTGCTCCAATCGAACTCTCTGAAACGTGCCCTGCAACCTTATTGTCTGGGTGGTCCCTCCGGTCGCCTGCTTGATGCCGAATTCGAACGCCTTGGCGAAGCCTCGGTCCAGGCGTTTGAGACCGAAGGTTTGATCGGAACGACTGCAGCGCCGTCTGTGCTGGCGTACCTCTTCCATCGTATTGGTGATCGTCTCGATGGCCGGCCGACACTCCTGATTGTCGATGAAGGTTGGCTTGCCCTCGACGACGAGGACTTTGCTGGCCAACTTCGCGAATGGCTGAAGACGCTCCGGAAGAAGAACGCGTCCGTCGTCTTCGCCACCCAGTCGCTCTCGGACATCGATGGTTCCGCGATCGCGCCGGCGATCATCGAAAGCTGCCCAACGCGCCTGTTGCTGCCGAACGAACGGGCGATCGAGCCGCAGATCACCGCCATCTATCGCCGCTTCGGCCTCAATGACCGGCAGATCGAGCTTCTGAGCCGGGCAACGCCTAAGCGCGACTACTACTGCCAGTCGCGTCGGGGCAACCGGATGTTCGAACTCGGTCTTGGGGAGGTTGCGCTCGCCTTCACCGCAGCCTCTTCCAAGACAGACCAGGCTGCCATCGCGCAGCTCCTGGCCGAGTATGGACCCGACGGCTTCGTGCCGGCCTGGCTCCAGCACCGTGGCGTCGCATGGGCGACAGATCTGATCCCCAATCTCGTCAATCTGGAGAAATTGCTATGAGACCTCTTGGCCTACTGGCGACCACGGCCGCCTTCGCGCTGCTGCTTGGCGTTACGCTGCCCGCACGGGCGCTGATCGTCTTTGATCCTACCAACTACGTCCAGAATGTCCTGACGGCCGCGCGGGAGCTCCAGCAGATTAATAATCAGATCACCTCGCTGCAGAACGAGGCACAGATGCTGATCAATCAGGCAAGGAATCTGGCAAACCTGCCGTATTCGTCGCTGCAGCAACTGCAATCCTCGATCCAGCGGACCCAGCAGTTGCTGGCTCAGGCCCAGCGCATCGCCTACGACGTCCAGCAGATCGATCGTGCGTTCTCGACCAGCTACGCGCCGGCGACCGGCAGCCAGTCGAACCAGTTGCTGATCTCCAACGCTCAATCGCGCTGGCAGAATTCCTATGCCGCAACGCAAGACGCGCTGCGCGTCCAGGCCGGCATCGTTGGCAACCTCGACACCAATCGTATCCAGACGTCCGCACTCGTAACGTCAAGCCAGGGTGCCAGCGGCGCGCTGCAGGCAACGCAGGCTGGCAATCAGATCCTTGCGCTGAACGCGCAGCAGCTCGCCGATCTTACTGCTGTCGTGGCGGCGCAGGGCAGGGCGCAGAGCCTTGAAGCCGCTCAACGCGCCTCGGCTCAGGATCAAGGACGAGAACAACTCAGGCGGTTCCTTACACCGGGGCAGGGCTATCAATCCTCCACCGTGCAGATGTTTCACTGATGACCAACATAAAGGCATTCAAGGCGCTGTCGCTGCTTACGACAATCGGCCTAGTGGCCGTCGCTGCCTGCACGATTCAACTGCGTAGCGGAGACGAGTCTCTGCCGGCACCGAAGGCGGGGCAGACGACCGATGCAACCGCCTCCGATCTCGCACGCTGCCGCGGCGTCACGCCGGAGGAAACACCGGGTTATCGCCATTGCCAGCAAGTTTGGGCCGAAAACCGGCGCCGCTTCTTTGGCAAGAAAGACAGCGTTGTAGCTCCCGCCCACGATGACTCGGCCAGTTCGACGCTTGCCCCAAAGGATCAGAGCCGTATCCCGCAGGGATCTCCGAACCTGGCTACACCTGAGGCGAGGAAACCATGACTGGTACGGGGATCATTGACCAGTTCCTGGAAACGTTCACGCGTTATATCGACAACGGCTTCGGGCTGCTGGGGAGTGATGTCGGATATCTCGCAACGACGCTTGCCGCGATCGACATCACCCTCGGAGCGTTGTTCTGGAGTTGGGGAACGGACGAGGACATCATCGCGCGCCTCGTCAAGAAGACGCTCTTCGTGGGGGTCTTCGCCTACCTCATCGGCAACTGGAACGGCCTGGCGCGTATCGTCTTCGAGAGCTTTGCCGGTCTTGGACTGAAAGCATCGGGTGCAAGCCTGTCCGCATCCGATTTCCTGCGACCTGGAAAGATCGCGCAAGTCGGACTCGACGCCGGCCGACCGTTGCTCGATTCGATCTCCAACCTCATGGGCTACATCAGCTTCTTTGAGAATTTCGTCCAGATTGTCGTTCTCCTGTTCGCTTGGGTCGTGGTGTTGCTTGCCTTCTTCATTCTGGCGATCCAGCTCTTTATCACGCTGATCGAATTTAAACTCACGACGCTGGCCGGCTTCGTGCTCATTCCCTTTGGTTTGTTTGGCAAGACTGCCTTCGCAGCAGAGCGGGTCCTCGGCAATGTCATCTCTTCAGGGATAAAGGTCCTGGTCCTGGCCGTCATCATCGGCATCGGCTCGACCTTGTTCTCTCAATTCACCACCGGCTTCGGCGGCGACCAGCCGACCATCGAAGACGCGATGACCCTGGTGCTCGCGGCACTCTCCTTGCTCGGCCTCGGTATCTTCGGTCCGGGTATCGCAAACGGCCTTGTGTCAGGCGGACCACAGCTCGGCGCCGGCGCCGCAATTGGAACAGGCGTTGCTGCCGGCGGCATTGTTGCGGCGGGCGCGGGACTTGCCGCGGGCGGCGCTGGTCTCGCTGGCGGCGCGATTGCCGGCGCCGCGCGTAGTGGCGGTGCTGCCATGAGCGGAGCATCAGCGGCCTACCGCAGCGGCGGCATTGCCGGCGTCGCGGAAGCCGGCGCTTCGGCCGCCATGAGCCCGTTGCGTCGTGCAACGGCTGCGGCTGGTGGAGGTGGGCAAGCCGGCGCGCAGGCCACCAGCACTTCGGCAGAAGGGCAGCCCGATTGGGCGCGGCGCATGAAGCCTGCCGAGACCATTCGGCACGGTGCTTCGGCGGCCGGCCACGCGGTCCGCTCAGGCGATCACGGTGGCAGCGGCTCTTCCGTCGATTTGTCTGAAGGAGAGCGCTGACACGCAGCCATTGCACCTCGCCACCCGCTGCGCGGGCCACTCAAAGGCGGATACCGCACGACTCGAAACCCATCACTTGATCTCAAGGGCAACTTTCGATGTTCAAACGACCTTCCGTTCATTACGGGCGCATGCCCGAACCGGTTACGCCGTATCAAAAGGCAGCGCAGGTTTGGGACGAACGCATTGGATCTGCCCGCGCGCAGGCCAAGAATTGGCGCTTGATGGCCTTCGGTTGCTTAATGCTATCGGCTGGTCTCGCAGGTAGCCTTGTTTGGCAATCGAGCCAAGGCTCGATCACGCCCTGGGTGGTTGAAGTGGATCATCTCGGCCAGGCCCAAAGGGTTGCGCCGGCCAACATCGGCTATCAACCTACTGACGCTCAGATCGCTTACCATCTGGCGCGCTTCATTGAGGACGTCAGAGGCCTGCCAGCCGACGGCATCGTTCTGCGCCAGAATTGGCTCCGGGCCTATGATTTTACGACGGATCGTGGCGCGGCTGCACTGAACGACTACGCGCGCACCAATGACCCCTTCGCCAAGTTGGGGAAGGCCCAAATCTCGGTGGATGTCTCGAGCGTCATTCGCGCGTCGTCGGAGAGCTTTCGGGTCGCCTGGACTCAACGCACCTACGACAACGGTTCGTTGAGCTCGACCGAGCGCTGGACTGCAATTCTCTCGATCGTGATCGAGACGCCGCGCGATGCCGAACGACTGCGCAAGAATCCCCTTGGGGTCTATGTCCGCGCCATCAACTGGTCAAAGGAGTTGAGTCAGTGACCAAGACGCCGTCTGACGTTTATTCGAAGCATCCTATCGTGCGCAGTGGGTTCAATTCGAGTCGGTACGACCTGGTGGCCGCGAAGCGAGCACTTCTACCTGCTCTTCTGTTTTGTTCGTCGGCGCTCGGTGGGTGCGCGACCTACATACCGCCACAGATCAGCTATGATGCGGAAGTTCCTTCGATGCCAGCATCGCCAGCGCCTCCGGACGACAAGTCGCAACCGCTACACGTTCCGCCCCTCTGGAGGCCGGCTCTCGGGGGCAAGGCGGCCGGGAAGGAAGAGCCTGAACCCGTGAGCCGGATTGAGACGGCAAACAGCGCAGCCCGGGTCGAACCGCGCAAGCGGGGGTATTTCAACTCAGCGCAGATCTATGCCTACAGCCCCGGGGCGCTTTATCAGATTTACGCCGCCCCGGGACAGATTACGGATATAGCGCTTGAGGAGGGAGAGCAGCTGACCGGATCTGGGCCGATCGCCGCCGGAGATACCGTGCGCTGGGTCGTTGGCGATACCGAAAGCGGAAGCGGCGATACGCGCCGGGTCCATATCCTCGTCAAGCCGACCCGCGCATCGATCGAGACCAATCTTGTGGTCAATACAGACCGGCGCACCTACCTGATCGAGCTCCGCTCGCGCGAGCGGCCATACATGCCATCGGTTGCCTGGTACTATCCGGAAACAATGCGCGAACGATCGCGTGCAGTCGCTCTGAGACCCATCCTTCCGGAGCCCGCGCAACGCATTTCCCGCTACGCAATTGAAGGCGACAGCCCGCCGTGGCGGCCGCTGGCCGTCTATGACGACGGCCGCAAGGTCTATGTCGAATTCCCTCAGGGCATCGTGCAAGGCGAGATGCCACCGCTCTTTATCATCGGTTCAGACGGCAAGACCGAACTTGCCAATTACCGCGCCTACGGCAACCTCCTGATCGTCGATCGGCTGTTCGCGGCTGCCGAACTGCGGCTTGGCGGTGAGCACCAGCAGAAAGTCAGGATTGTCAGGAAAGACGGGAGGCCGTCGTCATGAATACCGAGGACGGAAACGATCGCGATCAGGCGACTCAGCCGCAGGCGCGAGACGGGCAATCCGGAAGTTTCCGCTTGAGAGCAGAGCATGCGCGCGTGACACGGTTGTCACGGAAGGTTCTGACCGGCGGGAGCGCGGTTATCATGCTCGTGATTGGCGGAACTGTTTTGTGGTCGCTGCAGAGTAACCGCTCCCCAAACCATGCGGCCGAGGAGCTTTACAGCACAGACCATCATAATGTGGCCGACGGGATCGCGACGCTGCCGAAGGACTACACGGGCGCTCCACGCCAATCGATTCCGCTGCTCGGTCCGCCACTCCCCGGGGACCTTGGACGGCCCGATCCTTGCTGCTCAGGGGCGGTCGCCAACCATCGGCTCAGATCCAGAACAGCAGCGCCGAGACCAAGAGACTGAAGCAGCCCGCATCAGCCGCTTGTTCGCTGCGAACAATGGTGGTGAAATGCGCGCGCCCGCCGCTGCGGCCGCTGGAACCGACCGCGTCGCGTCTCCAAGCGCGACGAACTCTGCCGATGACGGATCGGCGCAGAACGGTCAGGACCGGAAGCTTGCCTTCGCGAACGCTTCTGTGGACCGTCGCACGGTCAGCCCGGACCGCATCAGCGGGCCGGCTTCGCCATACATCTTGCAGGCTGGGACGGTCATTCCGGGAGCCCTAATCACTGGGATTCGATCGGACCTCCCAGGTCCGGTCACAGCGCAGGTAACTGAGAATATTTTTGACACGCCGACAGGCCGCTTTCTGCTTGTGCCCCAGGGAGCGCGTCTAATCGGTATGTACGATAGTCAGGTCACGTTCGGTCAGTCGCGCGTCCTGCTGGTTTGGACGCGGCTGATCATGCCGAACGGACGTTCTATCGTTCTTGAAAGGCAGCCTGGCACTGATAACGCAGGCTATGCGGGTCTGGAAGACCAAGTCGACAATCACTGGGCAGAACTATTCCAGGCTGCGGCACTATCGACGCTTCTAGCTGTTGGGACGGAACTAGGCGCGGGCTCCGACACAAATAGCAACGACAGCGCAATTATCCAAGCATTGCGACACGGGGCCTCCGACTCACTGAATCAAACGGGACAGCAGGTCGTTCGCCGCAGTCTCGGCATCCAGCCTACCCTGACCGTGCGACCTGGCTTTCCGGTTCGTGTTCTGGTCAATCGTGACCTCATACTTGCGCCGTATGGAAAGTGACAACATGCCACAGCTCAAAATAGCAGAGCTTCCAGACGATAAGCCGGTCAAAGTGAGTACGGAGCTGCCGGCGGCCGTGCATCGTGACCTCATTGCATATGCAGAAGCCCTTAGGCGTCAAGGTGGTCAAGCGGTCGAACCGAGTAAGCTCATCGCCCCCATGTTGGCGCGCTTTATGGCCACGGATCGAGGGTTTTCTAAACTGAAACGTGAGGGCCACGTACCGGCCACTGGCGAAGGGAAGTGATGCTCAAGGTTTCTCGACAGTTGAGATATCGTTTAGCGTTCCCACGTCCGGCCCCAAACAACTCCGGTAGCCAGGCTTTGTCCACTTTCGGATGCGAGGGCGCTGGTCGTTGATCACTTCATGCGCGGTACGCTTCTCCGGCCATCCACGCTGACGGGCACGTCTCCATCGATCGTGGCCCGACGTACGACGCGATGCTGGTCCCCGTAATCGTTGACCGCGTAATGCTGTGTCGCGCGGTTATCCCATATCGCGATATCGCCCTCTAACCAGTTCCACCGCACAGTGTTTTCGGGCGCGGTGATATGAGACTGGAACAGCTCGAACAGCTTTTGTCCGTCGTATTTGGGCACCCCAATAAAGTGCTTCACCAAGACGCCGAGCACTAGCGTCCGCTCGCCTGTTTCGGGATGGACACGCACGACGGGATGCTCAGTCTCAAAAATCCTGCTGGTGAACACATCGTCAAAGTGTTTCTTGTCAACGTCACGGACGCGCGCGATCCCAGCGTAATCGAAAACGTTGCTGTGAACAGCCCATAGCTCATCGGCAAGCCGTTGTAGCGGGGGCGGCAGGTCAAGGTAAGCGGCAGCTGTGTTCGACCACACGGTATCGCCTCCGAACATTGGCATTACAACGGCTCGCAAGACCAAAATCTTGGGATAGGCTTCTGCGAAGGTCCCATCGGCATGCCAAACATCGGCGCGACCGCCGCCGCGAGTGGAGTCCAGTTCGAGGAGCGACGCCGTTCCCTTGGTAGCACCGAGCATAGGATGCGGCACTAGCTTTCCGAGACGAGCGGCAAAGCGCTCCTGCTCGGCGTCGTTGAGGTGTCCTTGATTGCGAAAGAAGATTACCTTGTGCTCGAGCAACAAGCTGTTAATTGCGACGATCGTGTGGTCCGGTAGATCGCCCGATAGCTCGATATTTTTGACTTCGGCACCGATGCGCGCTGCACGTTTCACAACATCGCTGCCCGGAATGACGTCACCGATCAAAGCCGCTGTGCTCATGTCGTTTTTCCAAGGCCTTTCAGTTTCTTCCCCGCCCCTTGGTAACGAATGATCTGCAGCAAGCATCATGCCAGGCGAAAGACCGAACATGTAGCGCCAGATGGCACTAAGCGGATCGCGATATTTGACACGAGCTATCGGACTTGATCCGCGGTTCGACCGAGTAAAAGAACTCGGTTTTCGATCTCACTCTTCGAATATCATCGGATCGTGAAGACGAAGCGGATAGCAGCAGCGGGCGAACGGCGGATCTTCAGCTGTGTTCTTATGGTCACTTAACTGCGCTGAATAATGCAATGCTTTTGCAAAACCGGTAATAATTCATGATGGTCATGAATCATGTAGTCGGGCCCTGCGGCGCACAGGCGCGCTTCGGAAACAAATCCCCCCGTGATTGATACGTTAATAAGACCGAGATTGCGGGCAATCTCAGTCTCAACTGGCATGTCACCTACGATGACGGTTCTTTCTGGGGATAGATCATTGGCCTGCATATACAAACGCAGCCGTTCTTCCTTGCTCATGCTCCTAAACTGGGTGGCGCGGCTCTCAAATGCCAAGATATCCCTAACTTGAGTCTTGATTCCGAGTCTTCGCACTTGTGTGCGGATCGGTTCAACAATGTGATTGCTAACGATGACGGTTTGAACTGATCTCTGATCAAGAGCGAGCAAAA
Organism: Bradyrhizobium sp. USDA 4510; assembly: GCF_054059095.1. Classification (NCBI taxonomy): domain Bacteria; kingdom Pseudomonadati; phylum Pseudomonadota; class Alphaproteobacteria; order Hyphomicrobiales; family Nitrobacteraceae; genus Bradyrhizobium; species Bradyrhizobium sp. USDA 4510. The sequence goes on from NZ_JBSSBT010000001.1 coordinate 1,383,757, forward strand.
CGTTTCGTGCGCCCTTGCGTAAGGCCGCGTTGCGCGCCAAAAATTCGTAGGCATCGTGGAAAATGGCGCTGTCGTTACTATTCACGACTTCGATTTCATCTTCCGACATGTCTAGATTGCGGAAGAGAACCGAAAGCGGGAGTTCGAACTCCTCTCGAAGCCTGTGCATATCGACGGCTGCGCGACCGAAGCGGCTCAGAATTGCATTAATGGTTTGCAGCACGGCATTGGCATCATCGAGCAGCGTACCATTCCAGTCGAAAACAACGGCGGATTTCATGCGTGAACCTAGACAAGTAATCGTGCGATATTCTCGTGTTCGAGACTGGCTGTTTTGTTGGTCCGGTGGTCCTAGTGGGTTAGACCCATACAGAGTTGTCAGGGGAGCAACGCGCGCCAGTGCGCTCAACGGGCGGACTGTGATTCCGAGGCGAGATGGAGGCGGAGGGCGTGAGCATTGCTGCTTTGGCGGCTCTATTTCTGGATCGATTTGCTTGAAGCAATGGTCATGCCAGCCGGCCATCAAGGCCGAATGGGCTTTCGACGGTCTGAACGCGTGCTAGGCGCGCTGTACTGGACATGACACGAGATTGTGCCTCTGTCGGAATACGGACACGAGTCTACAAGGTCCGGTAAGTGCGGGCCGACTGATCCGCTCGTGAAATTCGGGCGCAATTGATACTGGGGTAGTCCCTCCGTGATCTGTCCGGCTAGTGAGGCGAATGGGCTTCTACCTGAGTCGCTAAGTCGAAAGTCGGGGGCTTCAACGACTTTCCACTGAGAGGACTGGAGCAATGCTCAATTGTCGCCCATCCTATCTAGTGCCAGCAACCACTGATGCGACGAGGAAAAAAATGTCTTGAGCGGCGCAACGGCTAGACTGATGCCGCTGTTCTCTGTGAGAACTGTACATGTAAGATCGCTATGTGTCGACCGCTGCTGTTGGTAACGGCCATGCATGTTATCGTCTCAGGCCTGAACTAGGATAAGAGGCGCAACTTCCTGGTCCCGCGCCAGTTTGCTCGCGGCTAGGCCGGTGGCGACACCAATGCGATCAGGCATGGGGCGATTTTGGCTCATCTTGCGCTTGCTTTCGACCCTGGTGATCGGGATGCGTACGCCGACGATTTCACGCAACTGGGCGGCAATGAAATCCACGGGAGCATCGCTGACGGCCCAAGGTGTCGCACGTGACGTTTCATGGATATTCGTAAGGCGCGTCACGATCTCAAGCAGGCGATCGGGATCCTCGAAGAACTCAATCGGCCCATGGGCATGGACCGCGATGTAATTCCATGTCGGCACCACGTGCTCAGCTTGTCGTTTACTGGGATACCAGGATGGCGTCACGTAAGCTTCCGGGCCAGTAAAGATCGCCATCGCATCTCCGATCGTGGCGGTGCGCCATTGCGGATTGCGCTTCGCAAGGTGCCCGTACAGCGTGCCGTGCTCGCCTTCGCTCTCATCGAGGAAGAGGGGAAGCGGCGTCGCAAGGGGCCCGCCCGACGTGGCCGTGATCAGGTTGGCCAATCGGGCGCAGCGGATTGTCGCTCGAATGTTCTCGAGGTCGTCATCTCGAAACGGGCATGGTATATACATGGAAGGCTCTCGGTTGGAGGTCGTCGAGATAACCCAGGTCAATGTGCGAGAAAACTGCCAGTTTCAGTCGGCCCCTTGGAGGTTCGCCGTTGGATCCGCCCGCCTTGCTCGTGGCTTGGCCGCCTCGTGATCGCCCGCTGACGTGCTCCTGGGGCCGTGATGTAACCGAGCAAGGCAATTATGACGCGACAGTCCGGTTCCATGGGGCGCTCGCTTTCATTCGCCGCTCTGAACATCTGAGTTTCCTCGGACAAGCGAGCCGGACTGCTGCTTACCGATGGGTGCGTGCCACGTTCAACTTGGAACCTGCCAACAGCCGGCTTACTGAGAGCAGAGCGGACGGCGGTGCTGATAACTTTCCATCTGGCTGCGCTGACAACTCCCTCAACGCCACCTCGATATCTCTTATGGCACTTGCGGTGGGCGAACTTTATGAATGTCGGAGGTTCCGATCAGCTTGATCTAATCGAGCTGAAGTGCGGGAGGGACAACCCGTTATAGACGATGGTCTATTTATTTAAGCCACAATGTGTTCGAGGCGAAGGGGTGTCATGGGCGAGTTTAATTTCAGCGCAGGAAGCGTTCTGTTCGGCCTTTGCTTATCGCGATTGCGGCAATCCTTTTGTTTTTCTGATCACGTTCAATCATCGGCCATCCGCTGTTCGATTGTCACTCCCTCGCGTCCGCCAAACCTTGGTATACGCCGACGCCGCTAAGACGGCCTTGCTCCGTTCCGTTACTGGAGTTAACGCTGGGCCATTGGTCTGGCTTAAGGGTATACAGTGAGCGAAGTTCGCGAATTTATCGACTTCTGGATCGAGAATAGCGTTCATGCCGTCGAGCAGTATCGGACTCCCGGCGCGTCGCAGGATGTGGCCGAACTCACTCAGCGCCTTGTCGAGGCAGCCAAAGAGCAGGATATTTCTGAAGCCGACTTGCGGGCTGAGATGAACGATATCTCTGAGTACATTGGAGAGCGACTCAGGGCTGCAAATAGGGCTGAGCGCGAACGGCGCACGCCCACCTAGGAGAGCGAAGTCCGCTTACCTGCCAGCCGGTAAAGCGGCTCAATGCGACGTTCCTCAACATCCGCTGCTGCTCAGCCATCAAGCTGCCACTATCCGATTACGCGAACACCGTGAGAGCCGCTGCTCAGCTATTCGCCTTCAAGGCCCTTGAGGGACATCATGGCATTGAGGTTCTTAATGGCGGTGTTGCGCTCGCTCAGTTGCCGCGTAATTTTGCCGTCTACCCGCTTGAAAAACCCGAACGGCGTTACACGAGAGTTGCCGTGCAAGGCCAACATTGTGAATTGTTCCGGGGGTCGTCAGCTTATCGACAGCTAAGGCCCGTAGCATGGGAAGGTCTCTAGCTAGACTGACAAGTCCGGCTTGATTTGCCTAGATCTGGCAGAGGAGGATCGGATGGATTGCTTTGACAATATCAACAGCTTCGACGACCCAGATCTCACGCAGACGCTTTGCGCCGGCAGCAAGTGCAGGGGTGGGCGAATGAGGCTGGGTGTTTGACGATCCTGGATCAAAACCGCTGTAGTTGACCGCCTCTTCATTGTTCGTCGGTGGCACCCCGCCGGCTTCGAGAGCTGCCGTTGCGGCGTCCTTCTGGTGGAGCTGTGTCTTTCCTCGAGTGTGGCCGCATGCAGCTTTTTGGCCGTTTCCGGCATCTATGAAATTGGTAATGCAAGCAATGAAGAAGTCAGCGATACGAGAGCCTTCCCTGGTCTACAAAGTGTGCGTTCTGAGCATTGGGATCCTGGTCTCCTCAGCAGCGGGCGCAACTGACGATTTGATGAGCGCTGCCAGGGAGGCTTTCAAACCGATTCCTTCGGTCGTCCCTGCGATAAAGGACAACACAGTCACCCACGAAAAGGTCGAACTTGGCAAGACGCTGTTCTTCGATCCGAGGCTATCGGCAAGCGGGATCATTAGCTGCAATACGTGCCATAACCTTGGCGCGGGCGGCGTAGATGCCGGTCCAACGTCAGTGGGTCATGGCTGGCAGCGAGGTCCACGTCGGGCACCTACCGTCTATAACGCAGTGTTCAATGTGGCGCAGTTCTGGGATGGGCGCGCGGCAGATCTCAAGGCGCAAGCCACAGGCCCCATCCAGGCGAGTGTCGAAATGAATGCCACGCCGGACAGGGTACTCAACACGTTGAATTCGATGACCGACTATGTCGTCATGTTCCAGAAAGCGTTCCCGAATGAGACGAGGCCCGTCACCTTTGACAATTCCGCCAAGGCGATCGAGGCTTTCGAAGCGACTCTGATTACACCTGCTGCCCCGTTTGATCAGTACCTGAAGGGCGATGAGCATGCTCTCGATGATCAGCAGAAGGCGGGACTAAAGCTATTCATGGAAAAAGGATGCTCGTCTTGCCACAATGGAATCAACGTCGGTGGACAGGATTACTTCCCGTTCGGCGTGGTTGAAAGGCCGGACGGAACGCTGCTGCCATCCGCCGACAAGGGCCGTTTTGCGGTTACCAAGGTAGCCAGCGACGAATACGTTTTCCGCGCCGCGCCGTTGCGCAACGTCGCGTTGCGGGCACCGTACTTCCATTCGGGCCAGGCCTGGAGCCTTAAGCAAGCGGTTGGCGTGATGAGTGAGACCCAGCTCGGCGCGAAGCTCAGCGATAAAGAGGAAAACGACATTGTAGCGTTTCTAAATTCGTTAACTGGGCAGCTGCCAAAGATCGAATATCCGAGACTGCCCACGCGTAGCGATGCGACGCCACGGCCCTCTCTAGACAAATAGGGGCACCGATAAGCCGGATGCCGTGCGTCCTTGGTTCAATCGATACTCAAAGTATGCGCGTCGCTAAGTGTGCCCAATCTCAATTGTTGTTGTCCAGGCGACTACACATCCCAGTTCGCCTCGCCTCAGCGACGCATCATGCGGCGCGTTTGTCCCAAGCCTCGAGTGGTAGTTCTGACTCCGCGACAAAAACGGCTTGCTGTCGATGAGATGAACTTTGCTGAGTTAAATCGCTAAATCTTGCTAGGTCAGTGTTACCGAAAGCTCGTCGCTGTCGAGTGTTGGATCGTCTCCAGATCAGCATCCTCGAACCGTTCACATGGGGTCTCAAACATACTGTACCAATCTGAGGTAATCGTCTGTAAGGACTGGTGAACGGATGGAAGAAGCTGCGTCGTGAAGGAAAGTATTCAGAGTCCTGCTAGCGCGAGTACGGCCTTCGAAAGATAGCCTTGCCGGCTTGCGAGTACGGAGGGTGTTCAATTCGGAACTGACGAGCTCAGCCGCGAGACAATCTGAGGCCGAGAACGAACCAGTAGACATGACGGCTTGTGCCAGTCCTAATGTGGTGAGCCAACCCGCATAGATTAGTACGGCGCCATCTGTCTCATTGAGTCCAGAGAGTTCCTCAATTGCAGCAGCGTGGAATGGTGCCGCATCAAGAGACAGAAAAAGATCAGCTATTTCGTCACGTGTGGCTCGAGAGAGAAGGCAGCGGCCGAGATGTGATAGGAGCGTCTCAGTCGGCCCCTCGAAGATGCGGAGAATGCGAGCGTCTCGATAGATTTTAGCTACAGGAGTCCCCTCATCGTAACCGCGGCCACCTAACAGTTGGACGCATTGATCGGCAACGAGGCCGCACCACTCCGAGGACAAAACCTTCGTTGCTGACGCAAGGTGGACGTTCGGTGCGCCCTGCGCTGAGACAAGTCGGCAGGATGCACCCAGCATTGCCTTCACGACTTCCCGTCGGAGTACCATCTGTCCAAATGATTGCTCGATATAGCTGTTCTCGATCATGCGCAGCTTGCCTAGTCGACGACGGCTTGCATATGAGGCTGCGACCTGAATAGCGCGCTCAAGGGCTCCAAGACCCATAGCAGCCACACCGATGCGCCCGCGGTTCATACTAGATGCTGCTGCTCCCCAGCCGTCTTGATCGCGAGAGAGCACGTAAGCGCTCGGCAGCTCGACATCGTGGAACTCTAGGGTGTTTTGAATAATACCGCGCAGACCGAGTGTGCGATGCTCGTGCGTGACCTTTAGGCCCGGAGCCTGCCTATCAACTAGAACGCCAACGACCCGTCCTTTTGCATTGGGACCAGCGGCTCGCGCAAAACAAACGATCCAACGAGCCCAGTCAGCGAGGCCGATCCAGATTTTGCGGCCAGAGATGCGAACTCTATCTTCATGCATGAAGGCCGACGCTTCTATATGTCGCGGGGCAGAGCCAGCTCCAGGCTCTGTTAAAGCGAAAGCGCAAAGATCGCCGCGTGTTGCGCCCCACATGACCTGCCTTTGTTCAGGGATGTGCGGTGCCGCTTCGATGCAGGGCAGGGCCAGAAAGTTATGGATCACGAGGGTAGAGGCAGCAGAGACATCGAAGGATGCAGTCGCGGAGATGAGGTCGATGGCCTCTTGCAAAGGAAGGGCTAACCCACCGTGCTCTGTTGGTGTCGTGAGCCCGAATAGCCCATGCCTTGCCAATACGCTGTGTAGGGTCGGAGGGAATGCCCGACGGTCATCCGCGTCTGCAAAATTCAACTGACTGAGGTCATCGATCAAACGGGAATATAAGGTGGTAGCTGCACCAAAGTCAGATGTGCGCTCCTGCGCCTCCTCGCATAAGGGGTAAGCTTGAGTGTACATATCCATAAAGCCAGATTGATTGCGTGCGTGCGTTATGACAATCATCTTCGTGGCTGGCTCGAATAGACATTGGTATAGGTGAATGCGAGCGAAGCATATGCAGATTACCCAGATTGGGAGTCATCGCCAGGGCTGCGCGGCGGGCGTCAAGGTGCATCTTGCAGACTAACCCATCGAGGGCGTGTTCGCGACCGTGCGATACGCTCCAGGGACTCGTCGCGTCGAGATCGTGCGGTGCTGCACGGTACTCGCGATGTCGCGCCGGAACTCCGACAGGAGGAATCTCCTTGAGCTGCACATACCGCTTGTCCGTCAGTTCTCCAACGTGACTCCCGCCGTCTTGATCGCGTCGTACCTTTTGGAATTCCTCGGGGCCCTTGACGAGCCGGCGCTTGCGGTCGGCTTGCTCCTCCGAACTGGCAGTGCTGTCCGCAACTTTGTCGATTGCTTTGCCGGCCATGTCGCGAGCGCGCTGGCGTTGGCTTTCAGTCTTGGGCCGCACTGCGGTTGACGACGTCGACGCGATCTAGAGCAGCCTGCGGATCGCCTCGAGGCGGGAAGGCTCATCGGCCTGCTTCTCGATCCACTTGTCGATCGCCTCGAGCTCTATGCGGTCTTATTGCCGACGTGAGCTTGCGTAAAAGTAAGCGGGCAATGGTGACATTGTCGGCGTAGCCGGGGATCTCGACGTCCAGCATGCGTGGTTAAGAATCAATGCTGGCAACTGGAATAATGATGTCTCGGCCAATCCCGCAACCGGCTCAAATGGCATCGATTTCTCTTCGATCCCCTGAACCGGAGGCTGGCATGCGTTCTACGGCGGAAATTATCCGGGCGTCAGTTCAACGGCAAACTTCGGAGCTTCTGCCTTCGCTCACGCGGTCCCGAGCGGCTTTTCGTCTTGGGACGAAATTGGCGGTTGTAGGAGTTTGCTAGCGTCGATTGCTGGGGGTCTGAAATAGAAATGCAGTGGAGCGCTCTCGGCCTACAGATATTGCCGCACGGTTGCCGGCGGCCGATCACGATGGCTCTCGTTGAGTCGGCATGGTGTTCGGCGCCTACATGGCGATTGCGGATGGACTGGCCTTCCGTACAGTCATTCCGCCAGAGCAGGCCGCGCTGGTGCTTGTTACTCAGCGACGGTCCTGATCATACCTTTCTCGGCGCGTGCTGTATTCGAGGAGGTGATCTTCCGCCTGATCGTGATGTCCGCGTTAATCTGGCTCTTCGCGATCGCCGCCGGTCGCCCGCGGTTATGGTGCTACTGGGGCGCGATCCTCAGGGCTGCCTTGGTGGCCTATCCCCTATATTATCTGTCGTATCTGATGACTCTTGATCCGACGCCCCTGAGTTGGGTTCGCGAAGTGGCGCTTCATGGGTGCGGCGGCTTGCTCTGGGGCAATCTCTATTGGCGCCTTGGCCTTGCGGCCTCGATCGTGGGGCACGTTAGCGCGCACCTTTCGCTGCAGCCGCTGTTAGGCTTCCTGTTCGGCTAGGCCGACCGGCCAGGACACGATATTTCGAGAATCACGGCGCAGCTTTTTTGGGGCCGCTATCCTCTGCGATCGCGCCTGCTGAACATGCTTCGAAACCCGCGCGGCAGCCGCGGAAATTCACATCTGGTTGGTGCTACAAAGGCAACCATATCGCTTGTGTGGCGCGAGCTGCGGTCCTAGTTTTGTGATCGCTCAATGGCTTGAATGAGATGATGCAGATAATCGTCATTTCGGGAGGAGCGCAATGGCCAACTCGCTCATTGTGCGCAAGGACCATCTACCTCAAGCACAGAAGATACATCGGGCGGCACAATACGTCCGAATGTCCACTGACCTCCAGAAATACTCGACTGAAAACCAAGCGGCTGTTATCGCAGCTTACGCCGCCATTCATGGGCTCACACTCGTTCGCACCTACCGCGACGATGGCGAAAGCGGTCTTAAAATCGAGAAGCGAGCCGGTTTGACCGCGCTGATCCGTGACGTCCAGTCTGGCGAAGCTGACTTCGGTCACCTGCTGATCCTGGATGTTAGTCGCTGGGGACGGTTTCAAGACGTCGACGAGAGCGCGCACTATGAATTCCTCTGTCGGAAGGCAGGCATCAAGGTAGCCTATTGCGCTGAGCAATTCGACAATGATGGCAGCCTTCTGTCGAGCATTGTCAAAAATATCAAGCGGGTGATGGCGGCGGAGTACAGCCGGGAGCTTTCAGGTAAGGTCCATGCGGGAGCTTTGCGGTTGGCGGGGCTAGGCTTCAAGATGGGCGGCTCAGTTCCCTATGGATTGCAGCGACTGGTCGTAGACGAACACTCAACTCCAAAGGGATTTCTTGGTCGGGGCGAGCGCAAATTTCTGGCGTCAGATCGCGTACGACTTTGCCGGGGAACGCCGGCTCAGACCAAGGTCGTGAGATGGATCTACGAGCAGTATTTGAGTGGAAAATCGCCAAGAGGTATCGCGCGCGAACTCAATCGGCGAGGCATTGTAAATAGCCGAGGCGCTCCGTGGTGCAAGAATGCGATACGTGATCTTCTTCGAAACGAAGCATATATCGGTACTTTCATTTACAATCGCACGACGGAAAAGCTAGAGACAAAGAGAGCGCGTAACCCACAGTCCCTCTGGATCAGGAAGGAAGGCATCATCGAGCCTACTGTCGAGCGAAACGTGTTCCTGCGCGTGCAGAAGGTTATGGCGGCACGGCGGCTCATCAAAATCCCAGAGGAGGAAATGCTGCTGAGGCTTCGAAAGCTGCTGATGAAGAAGGGTAAGCTGAGTTCAAGGATTATCAACGAGTGCCCCGGCATGCCCTCAGTCACCTCGTTTTCGGTTCATTTCGGCACGCTTAAAAACGTTTATCGACTGATTGGCTACACGGGCAATCAACACTATTGGGACAAACTCGCCGCGTACAAGCAATGGGTCGAATTTCATCTTCAAAATGCAGCTCGTCTTCGTGTTGCCCTCAAGCGGGCAGGCTCGTTTGCTAGACTTGATCGCTCAGCCAAGTGTTTGAGGTTGAATAGGGCTGAGAACGTCAGCTTTCGGGTCGCCAGATGGTGCAAATATGGGGGCCGAGTGGTACGCTGGATGATGCGTAATCGCGTGCGCCGGCTAGAGGGGTGGGTGATTATTTTGAGACTGGACGAAAATAACCAATCGCCCCTCGATTATCTTCTGCTGCCGTCGGCATCGCTGTTGTTTAATGGCCCTTGGTTTCGGGTCTCCGAAGAATCTCGGGCGGCCCAAAACATAGAGCGCTTCGATACTTTTGACGAATTATCTCGATCGCTCGTTAAATGCAAAACAACGCGTGCCACTCGATACAAGTCGAACAAGGCGGTGGTCGATATGTCCAAGCCGAAGAGGGGATGCCCGCGAGCCACCTAGGCCAGCGTGCGCACCAGCTGTACCAGGAAGGTACGGGTAATCCTCCCGCTACAGGAGTAGGCTGTGTCAGAAGAGACGAATTGCCCAATCGTCTTCCTGTCGGGCGACCGGAATTTTATGCGGGCACAGTCATGACGGAAGTCGACGGGCCAAATGTCCGCATTGTTTACGGCGCGCAATGATCAGCGCTCGATCAGCACGCACCACGCAACTGAAAAGCCATTGGATCTGGCCGCCCCTCATCGCCCAACGAAGTGCGAGCGGCGGCGGAATTGGCGTTTTCCCGCGAGACGAGCTTAGCTCCAACCAACACGGCTGCCTGCAATCTCAATTAAGGCACCTGGTGATCGAATCACGAAGATAAATCATTCAGCCCGCCAGTTCACGCCGGCGGGTTTTCCCTTGGCGCAATTTCCATTGTTTTGAGTGGTCGACGGCGGCGCGCGCTATGTTCAGTCATGGCTTTCACCGCCTCATCTTCGTCGGCGCAAAAAGCGATGCTTCGCCGATCGGCAAACACGAGCTACTGGCGAAGCCCAATACCCTGATGACGTACTCGGTCATTTTCGAGCGTCCTGCAGCGAATGAACTGCATCTTATGCAAACGACGTTGCTGTTCCATTAATCAGAATCCGGCCCAGGCGGTGAGCGCGCACCGAAAGGTGACAAGCTTTTGTCGGTCTTTCTTTTCGAATGGGAAGGGAAGGCGAGTTCGCCGAGGGTGCCATCGAAGGCGTGGCGCTCGCCGTGCTGGTCGCCGGCCTTCTCGACAGGCCGCTTCCGGATCGTCTGCCTGATTGGGTGGCCGACTGGATCTAATTAAAACCTGTCTCGGAAATGACGCCGCCGGTCTCAAAAATACACGCCCGGCGGCGTTTCCTTCCTGAACTGGGACGCTGAAATCCCCAGCACCAAGCAAACTGCAGGGCTGTGCCACGGGCCAATGACGTGAAGCCGAACGCACCGGCATCAAGTGCGCGTGATATGTGAGGCCGTTCACACTCGATCATCGCTAATCGGCCTAATACACGCACAAACCGGTGGCGACTCGGTGGCGGAGAATCGTGATGCCGTTTTTCAGCAGCCAAAGCTTGCCGTCAGCAGCCGCCGCTTCAGTGCTCAGTGTTCTCATCGTGGGAGCAGTTGCCTTTGCAGCAGTTGGTTATGTGGAGTGGTCATCAGGCGTTAATCTGATCCACTTCATGGACCGGACTGCCGCGGATGCCTCAACGCCGGCTCTACCGCTCAAGGGGCGAACAGGTTGCGAGCAGGGCAATAAGCCGCTGCCGGCGCTTTCTCTGCGGCTCGAATGACACCAGCCCCGATTAACCTCCCAAGGAAACTAGCCGCCGGGCTTGAAATGCAGCATCCCGGCGGCGCCCTGTTCTTCCAGCCCTGGCCCTGAAATCCCCAGTATCCGTAGACTAGCAGGCCCGTGGACCGATTGACCGTTGTCTCGTTAGCACACGGTTAAGGAAGAAGAGCCGGCGCCAGGGCCCGTGCGCCAGTTCCTCCCGAAACGTGACCGTGCGAATTCCCCAATCGGTCCCGTCCCACAGAGAAGCGTGAGCCGGTTTGGTTGCTGATTTGCTAACGGCTGTTTCGGTCTTTATCCTTGCGGGACCTGACGCTCAGCGCTTAGGTTTCCCGCATTAGGACCAAAGGGAGTTTTGTCTGTGGCTACAGGTACTGTGAAATGGTTCAACCCGACGAAGGGTTACGGATTCATCCAGCCCGATGACGGAGGCAAGGATGTTTTTGTGCACATTTCTGCGGTCGAAAGGGCTGGGCTAAGCAGCCTAAACGAGGGCGCGAAAGTCAGCTACGAAGCGAAGGACAATCGCGGAAAAACATCCGCCGAAAATCTGCGGGTGGGGTGACGCACCAGGAACAAGGGGCAATGCCGGGAGTCATCATAGGCTCCCGCGATAGGTTGCCCCCCGACCGGGAGTTTAGAGCGGCCTTGGCGTTCCCCGCGCCAAGGCCGCTACCGTTATTGTATGGCATCGCAGCATGAAAATGCGCGAGATAGCGAAGGGCATTGCCTGAGTTTTTTTTATCATTTTCGGCGAGCCGAGGGCGGGGGTAATCCCTAATGGTTCTGCTTAGGCGCGGAACGGGGGGCAACGCTGGAAGTCATCTTTCTTGCTTCCGTTGTCAGCGCGCCCGACGGCGCGAGCTTGGAATGCGGCCCCGACGCGCCCGATGACCGTGTCGGGGGCGTCTGCTGGTGCGGCCACTGCCCTAGGAGGGCGCAGCGCGGCTTCAGATTGGCGGTCAGGCAAATCGCCGCCGGCTTCTCGCCCGGTATCTCCCCACAAATGCTTTTGATCGTTTGTGCTGCTGGTGATCCCGGCAGACTCGTGCGCGGGTCTGGTGTCCGGGATTAGACTTCGCCAACCACCGATTGACCACCGAAACACAGTGAACAAACAGCGATAACAGTGGTCAATCAGGATCGGCCTTCATTGTTTTTGTTGATTTTTTCGGGTGCTGCTTACGTTCGGGACGCAGGGGTCGCAGGTTCGAATCCTGCCACTCCGACCATTCTTTCAAGCACTTATAGTTTCTGTGTTTTTCGTGCGCAACGACATGCGCATCGATTTGAAGCGCGGCTGCCATGTCGGTCGATTTCGGGACGCCGGTCCCTGATATCGGCGATTCGGGACCATTGGAGCGCGCGAGGGAAGCGGCCCCTGACGTGAAAATGCGTAGCACGTCACCAAGCACCACACGGTCTCCCTTCGGACCTCTCGGCTGATCCTGTCCGACATCAAAGCACGAATAGCCCGCCGCGAGTAGTGCTCAGCTTGCCGGCGCAAATACCCGTCAGGGGTTGCCGACCTCAAAGGCCAGCAGAACGTTGCCGGGCAGGCCGCTCCATTGCGCGTAGCCGGAATTGACGTACAGCATGCCGTCGACGACGACCGGGCCGGGTCCGTCCATGGCGCCGCCATGGGCCGCAACGCCGTTGACCGTGGCGTAGTCGCGGGCGGTGTCGATTTCCCAGAGCAGCCGTGCGTCATCGGTCGCGTAGGCGCGCAGGAAGCCGCTCACGCCGCCCGAGAACACGACGCCGGGAATGGCGGTGACCGCCGCGGAGAGAGCGGGGCTACACTGGGGGCGGTCGCCACAGGCCACCGGCGCCACCTGCATCGCGATCCTTCCGGTCGCAAGATCGAGCCCGAACAGGCCGCCACCTTCGCTTGAATTCAGACGTCGCGTGCCGTCCCTGAGAAATCGTACGTCCGAATTGGCGACATAGATTCGGTCCTGGTCGGCGGCGGAACCCCATTCGGTCCCGCCCAACGCGCCACCCTTGCCGATCCGCGTCTGCCACAGGATCTTGCCCTCGTGGTCGGGATCGAGCGCGTGGACCACGCCGGATTTCTGGCCGATCACCAGCACGCGCTGTCCGTTACGCAGGCTCACCAGGATCGGTGATTGGCCGAAATCATGGTCGGGGCCGCGGTCTTCCGGACAATTGCTCTGATCGGTGCCGAAACACGCAACGACGAAGCTGTCCTTCGGTGTGGCCTGTTGGTGCCAAAGCATTCGGCCGGTCGCGAGATCGAACGCGAGGATGGCATCGCTGGTGTCGGTTGCCGGATCGGCATAGCTGTTCGAGGTCGCGACATAGAGCGCCTGGCGCTGCACGTCGATCGTCGGCGCGGACCAGACCGACGCGCCGGCCGGACCGAACAGCTGGGTCCCGAGGGCGTTCGCCCGTGTCGGATGCGGTGCCTCGGGAATCGTATAGGCCTTCCAGATCTGCGCACCGGTCTCGGCCTTCAGCGCAACGACGCTGCCGCGAAACGTACAGCACTGGTAGGTGGGACGAGACCCGATAGCCTCCTCGATCGATGAAACCCCGACATAGACGACGCCGGAATAGAACACTGGCGCACCGGTAATCCGGGCGGCCACATGATCGTCGACCTTGCTCTTCCAGATCAGCTTGCCGGTCGCGGCATTCAGGGCGTAGACGTTGGCGCGCACATCGCCAAAGAAGATGGCAGACTGGTCGTTGTCCAGTGGGGCAAAGCTGATGGCCGTCCGCACCGGCGCCTCGGTCGGAAACTCCCAGCGCGTGCAGCCGGTTTTGGCGTCGAGGGCGTGGACCTTGCGGTCGCCGCCACCGACGAACAGCAAGCCACCGACGACGGCCGGCTGCGCGTTGGCGTTCGACGTGTCAGGAAATCCGAACGCCCATTTCAGACGCAGCCGCGGGACCTGGTCTTGCGCGAGGCCGGCCATTGCCGCCGGCTGAAACCGGCTGTTGTTGATATCCGTGCCCCAACCGTTCCACCGCGGCCCATCGATCGGCTGCGGAAAGCCGGTCTCGTTCTGCGCGCATTGGCCTGCGCTCTCGGTTGGCACGAGCGACGCGGCCTTTCCGGTGACGAGTGAGGCGATCGCCGCCCGCTCGTCGCTGGCCAGTCCCTGCGCGAAGGATGCCATCGGGCCCGTGGTGATCGCACCAAGCACCTCGTCGAACGATCTGGATTGCAGCGCGGTGCGGCTCGGCGCGCGAACAGCCGCGTTGCTGCTGTCGTGACATTGCGCACAGCGTTGCGCGTAGAGATCGGCACCGGCTTGCTGCGCCGCGGCGGGCAGGCAAGACGAGATCAGGGCGATGGCAATCGCAGCACTCAGTTTCATCGTGATTCACCGGAGTTGGTTTTTGATGAAGAGAGCAATTGCAGCTTAGCACAACCTTCCGGCTGCCATCGTGCTTGGCGGAGGCCGGCCGCACGTATGGCGGTGCAGGATCCGATTGCCGCCTTCAATTCGAGCGCCCGCTGGCGCGATCTCCCATTGACAGGTCGGCCGATGTGATAGAATTATAACAAGATAAGTTGCAAAAATAACAATATGTCACCATCGTACCAGCGCCGCGCGCGGTCGACGGGAGGAAAATTTGGAATTGTCCGGTTCGATCGCAGCCGAGCCTCGGCCGTCGACGGCGCTGTTGATGGTCGGTGGCATCAACAAACGCTTCGGCGGCGTGCGGGCGTTGCGCGACGTCAACCTCGAGGTCCGGGCCGGCGAGGTGCACGCGCTGCTGGGCGAGAACGGGGCCGGCAAGTCCACGCTGATCAAGATCCTTAGTGGTGTCCACGCGGCCGACAGCGGCACGATCGAGATCGCCGGCAAACCAGCTACGTTCGACAGTCCGGCTAGATCGCGCGAGGCAGGCATCGCCGTCGTCTATCAGGACCTCAGTCTCGTCGAGTCGCTGAGCGTCGCCGACAATCTGTTGCTCGGCCGCGAGCCGCGTACGCGGTTCGGCTTTGTCCGCAAGCGCGAACTGATGGCCAGGGCCGGGGCGTTCCTGAGCGAGCTCGGCATTCCCCTCGATACCAAGGCAGCAGTCGGCTCGCTGCCGTTCGCCTACCGCCAGATGACCGAGATCGCCAAGGCACTGATGGGCGAGGTGCGCCTGTTGATCCTCGATGAACCGACATCGTCCCTGACTTCGGATGAAGTTCGTATCCTGTTCGACGCGATCGGCAAGGCGACGCGCCGCGGCGTCGGCGTGATCTATGTGACGCATCGGCTCAACGAGGTGTTCGAGATCTCGCAGCGTGTCACGGTGCTCCGCGACGGCGCCAATGCCGGCACGTTCGTCACCGCCGAGACCGACATGAAGCGGCTGGTGAACTCCATCATCGGCACCGATCGATTGGCGCCCGCGGCGTCGCGCGCTGAACCTGCAGTTGCGCGTTCATTCGATCCGTCGCCGGTTCTGTCGCTGTCGCGCGTGTCGAACGATCGCCTGTCGGCCGTCGAACTGTCCGTGATGAAGGGTGAGATCCACGGCCTTGCCGGATTGATAGGCAGCGGACGCACCGAGATTCTGGAGACCATCTTCGGCCTTCGGCCGGTCGACAGCGGCACATGCCAGATCGACGGTCGGCCTTGGCTGCCGAGGAGCCCGGCCGATGCGATCGACCATGGCGTCGCGCTGGTGCCGGAAGACCGGCATCTGCAGGGCCTGGTGCTGGATCATTCGATCGAGCGCAACATCACCTTGCCGCGGATTCCGCATTTCTCGCGCTGGGGCTTCATGCAGCAGCGCGCCGCCGCCCGGCGTGCCGACGCTGCGGTGGCGAGGCTGTCGGTGAAGGCGCAAGGCGCTTCGAGCCTGGTCAGGACATTGTCCGGCGGCAACCAGCAGAAGGTCGTGTTCGGAAAATGGAATGATCCGCGGCCGCGCGTTCTGCTGCTCGACGAGCCGGCGGTCGGCGTCGACGTCGGCGCGCGCGAGGAGATCTACGGCGTGATCCGCAATGCCGCTCGCGACGGCACCGGCGTCCTGGTGGTCTCGTCGGACCTCGTCGAACTGATCGAGCTCTGCGACCGCATCTCCGTGATCGTCGATGGACGCGTGGCGCGAACGCTGCTGCGCGGGGAGATCGATGATGCCGAAGAGCTCCATCATCTGCTGCAGATCTACCAGGCTTCCGAACAAGGCGTATTGCAAGAGCTGCCCGCATGACCGAACTGACCGCGCCCAACCTCGTCGCCTCGTCGACCCGATCCGATCGACGCCGCAAGCTGCTGCAGAATCTGCTGCGGGGTGAGCGGCCCTACATGCTGTACATCGCCTTCGTGGTGCTGCTGGTCGTGTTCAGCCTGTCCTCGCCCTGGTTCCTGTCGGTCGACAATTTCCTGAACATCGGACGCCAGACCACGCTGGTCTCGATCATCGCGGTCGGCATGACCTTTGTAATCATCGCGCGCCAGATCGATCTGTCGGTCGCATCGACATTGGCGCTGTCGGGCATGGCCGCGGCGCTCGCGATGAGTCAGATCAACAATAGCTGGATCGTAGGCTCTGTTGCCGGGCTCGGCACCGGCGCGCTGGTCGGGCTGCTCAACGGCATCCTGACCACGCAGCTCTCGATCCCGTCGTTCCTGGTGACGCTGGGTTCACTGAGCATGGCGCGCGGTTTGGCGATGATGGTAACCAATACCAAGCCTGTCATCATCACCAACGAGACGTACTTTGCGATCTTCGGCGAAGGCTCGTTCCTGGGCATACCGGTTCCGATCGCCTGGACGCTGGCGGCGATGATCGTCGGCATCCTGCTGCTGCACTATAACGTGTTCGGCCGCCGCATCTATGCGGTCGGCGGCAATCCGACCGCGGCGCTGTATTCCGGTATCAACACCAAATGGGTAACGACCGCGGCCTTTGTGCTGACCGGCGCGCTCGCCGGGCTTGCGGCGCTGGTGCTGTCCGCGCGCTCGCACGCCGCGCGGCCCGACGTCGTGCAGGGCATGGAACTCGACGTCATCGCCGCCGTGATCCTCGGTGGTTGCAGCCTGTTCGGCGGGCGCGGCTACATCCTGGGGACGCTGTTCGGCAGCCTCATCATCGGCACACTCAACAACGGCCTCGTGCTGCTCGGCGTCAGCTCGCCGCTGCAGCTCGTCATCAAGGGAGCGATCATCGTGGCCGCGGTCGCCTTCACGAAACGCTAGAGCACGACGGTGCAGCGCATGGGCCGCAAGGTCAGGCGTTGCAAGGGTAGGGGCAAGGTCGCCGGCCTCCGGTCAATCGGCGACCAAAACGGGAGGAAACAATGAAGCCGATCTTGCGACAAACCCTGCCGCTGACCGCGTTGATCGCGGCGACGGCCATTTCGATCGCCGCCTCGGCTCGCGCCGAAGTGCCTGCAACCTGCGTCAAGGGCGTCGATCTCGCGACGCTTGGACCGAAATCGATCGTCGGTCAGGGGCCGCACGGCGAGAAGGCCGCCTCGCCCGAAGTGCTGGCGCTGTCGGACGCCGATGCCGCCAAGATCAGGGAGAAGCATTTCAAGGTCGGCATCTCCATGCAGACCGTCAATCTCGACTGGGCGCAACTGCAGATCCAGGGCATCACCGATACGCTGAAGAAGTACGGTGTGACCGTCACCGGCGTCGCGTCCGCCGAATATCAGGTCGACAAGCAGATCGCCGATATCGAGAACACCATCCAGCAGCATCCGGATGGCATCATCTCGATCCCGGTCGATTTCACGGCGACCGCACCGACCTACAAGAAGATCGCCAAGGCCGGCATCAAGCTCGTGCTGATGGACAGCATCCCGACCGGCCTGAAGCATCCGGAGGAATATGCCTCCATGATCTCGGCGGATAGCCAGGGCAACGGCCTGATCGCGGCCCAGATCCTGGCGTCCTGCGTCGCGCAGGGCGGCACCATCGGCCTCGTCAATTTCGGCGTCGATTATTTCAGCACCAACGAGCGCACCAAGGGCGTCCGTGAGTGGATGCAGAAGAATCGTCCCGACATCAAGATGAAGCAGGTCGACTTCACCGACCCGCCGAAGGTGTCGCAGATCGCGGGCGACTTCCTCACCGGCAATCCGGATATCAAGGGCCTGTTCGCGGTCTGGGACCAGCCGGCGCTCGATACGTTGAGCTCGATGCGCGCGCAGGGCATCGACATTCCGGTCGCCACCGTCGATCTCGGCCTGCAATCGGCGATCGAGATCGCCAAGGGTGGCCCGCTGAAGGCGACCGGATCGCAGCGCCCCTATGACCAGGGTGTCGCCGAAGCGATGGCCATGATGAACGCGCTGCTCGGCAAGGAAACGCCGGGCTGGATCGGTGTGCAGTCGCTGCCGGTGACGCAGTCCAACGTGTTGGAATCCTACAAGACGGTGTTCAAGAAGGAGCCGCCGCCGGAGCTGACCGACGCCTGCAACAAGGCGAAGCCTGCCTGCAACTGAGCCGCAGGAGTGCGATGCGTGGTCCCGCGAGCCCGCGCATCGTGAGCAGCCTGATCCGGGCGTGCCAGCCCCCGCTCGGATCAGGTTGCGCTGGTCACGTACTCGACGGGAAGGCTACGGAAGTGCTTGCGCATGTCCGCTGACGCCGCGCCGCCGACGATGATGCGCGAGAACGCGCCGATATCGGAGAAGAACGCCGACTTGAGGCTGCCGAGCTTGCTGGCGTCGATCACCAGGATGCTTTCCATCGCGGTCTCGATGACGGCCTGCTTGACGGCGACCTCGTGAAAATTCGAGCAGCTCGCGCCGCGGGTCCAGTGCACGCCGCCCGCGGAGATGAAGGCCTTGTTGATGCCGAGCCGCCGCAGATAGGATAGGCCGTCGTCCGACGCAAAGGACTGCGACGACGGATGGTAGAGGCCGCCCATCAGCATCACCTGCGTGGCCGGCCGTCGCGTGACGATCGACGCCACGTTCATCGAATAGCAGATCACCGAAAGCGGCAGGTCCTCCGGTAGGCAGTCCGCCAGCGACTGCATCGTCGTGCCGCAATCGATGAAGATCGTATCGCCTTCCTTGATCGAGGCCGCGGCAGACCGGCAGGCCAGGCGCTTGTCCTGGGTGTGCTGATCGATCTCCTGCTCGAACGTGTACTTGACCCCGGTCGGCGACGCCGCATTGACGACGTAGCCGCCGAGCAGCGCCAGCGCGGCGTCCGGCCCGGCGAGATCGCGCCGGACCGTCATTTCGGAAACCTTGAGGAGCTCGGCGGCGTCCTTCAGATGCAGCGTGCCGCTCGATTCGACGGCGCGGCGCAGCCTCTGCAGGCGCTGCACGCGCGTCTCGCTTGGTCGTGCGTTCGATGTTTCAGCCATTTTGATCGCCGGGCTTGCTTATCCGATTGACAATGATCTTACAATGTTGTGAGTTTATCAACGTCGATTTGTTACAATAATAACATCCAGTCCGGCGGGCTGATCGAAGGTCGGGGACGATGTCGTCCTCAGGCAGTCGGCAAACCCCGCGGCAAGGTCAGGGGAGGATCACATGTTGCGATCGACACATTCAGTCTATCTGGCGATCTCGTCGATTCGCTAGGACGCACGGCGCCTCCATGACGCAGAGCGTCTTCATGCAGAATCCGTCCCCATTGGCCGCGCAGTCGCCTTCCCCGGGCGGCGGGCATCAGCTCCCGCGCAACAGCGGCCGCGCGCTCGAGATGGATTGGGTCGACGAGATCAGGATCAATCTGTCGGCCGCCGAACGCCGCGTTGCGAGCCTGCCGGGCCGGCGCACGGTCAAGAAGGACGCGCAGGCGGCGTGGCTTCTCAAGGCGATCACCTGCATCGACCTGACGACGCTCAATGGCGACGATACGACCGAACGGGTGAAGCGCCTCTGCGCCAAGGCCAAAGCGCCGGTGCGCGGCGACCTTCTCGAGCGGCTCGGCTTTGCCGGCCGTGAGCTGCATACCGGCGCGGTCTGTGTCTACCATCGGTTCGTGGCGACGGCCGTCGAAGCGCTCAGCGGATCGGACATTCCGGTCGCCGCGGTCTCGACCGGATTTCCCGCAGGCCTCGTGCCGCACGATCTGAAGCTGAAGGAGATCGAAGCGTCGGTCCGCGACGGCGCGCAGGAGATCGACATCGTCATCACGCGCGAGCATGTGCTGACCGGCGATTGGCGGGCGCTTTACGCCGAGGTGCAGGATTTCCGCGCCGCCTGCGGCGACGCGCATCTGAAGACGATCCTGGCCACCGGCGATCTCAAGACGCTGCGCAATGTCGCCAAGGCGTCGATGGTCTGCATGATGGCCGGCGCCGATTTCATCAAGACCTCCACCGGCAAGGAAGGCGTCAACGCGACGCTGCCGGTGACGCTCGCGATGCTGCGGATGATCCGCGTCTATCAGGAGCGTACCGGCTACCAGATCGGCTTCAAGCCGGCCGGCGGAATCTCGACGGCAAAGGACGTGCTCAACTATCAGTTCCTGATGAAGGAGGAACTGGGCCGCGACTGGCTCGAGCCGGACCTGTTCCGTATCGGCGCCTCCAGCCTGCTCGCCGATATCGAGCGGCAGCTCGAGCATCACGTGACCGGCCACTACTCGGCTTTCAACCGCCACCCTGTGGGATGAGACTCCAGCGATGAGCGTCGCAAGCTATTTCGAGACCATGGAGTATGGCCCCGCGCCGGAGGCGGACGGCGAGGCACGCGCCTGGCTGGCGCGGCATGGCGCCACCTTCGGGCATTTCATCGCCGGCAAGTTCACGGCGCCGCATGCCGGCAAACGCCTCACGACGACCGAGCCCGCCACCGGCAAGACGCTGGCGCGCATCGCGCAGGGCGCCGCCGCCGATATCGAGGCGGCGGTCAGCGCCGCGCGCACCGCGCAGACAGCGTGGGCGAAGCTTGGCGGCCACGGCCGCGCCCGTCATCTCTATGCGTTGGCGCGCATGCTGCAGCGTCACGCCCGGCTGTTCGCCGTGCTGGAGGCGATCGACAACGGCAAGCCGATCCGGGAAACCCGCGATCTCGACGTGCCGCTCGCTGCGCGCCATTTCCTCTATCACGCCGGCTGGGCGCAGCTGCAGGAGCGCGAATTCACCGATCAGGTGCCGGTTGGCGTGATCGGGCAGATCGTTCCGTGGAATTTTCCGCTGCTGATGCTGGCGTGGAAGATCGCGCCGGCGCTGGCCGCGGGCAATACGGTGGTGCTGAAGCCGGCGGAGTTCACCTCGCTCACCGCGCTGCTGTTCGCCGAACTTTCGGCCGAAGCCGGCCTGCCGCCGGGCGTGCTGAACGTCGTGACCGGCGACGGTGCCACCGGCGCGCTGCTGGTCGAAAGTCCCGGCGTCGACAAGATCGCGTTCACCGGCTCGACCGAGGTCGGACGGCTGATCCGCCAGTCGACCGCGGGCACCGGCAAATCGCTGACACTCGAGCTTGGCGGCAAGTCGCCGTTCATCGTGTTCGACGATGCCGATATCGACGGCGCGGTGGAAGGCGTGGTCGATGCCATCTGGTTCAACCAGGGCCAGGTCTGCTGCGCCGGTTCGCGGCTGCTGCTGCAGGAGGGGATCGCGGAGACTTTCCGCCGGCGCCTGATCCGCCGCATGGAGACGCTTCGCGTCGGCATGCCGCTCGACAAGGCGATCGACATGGGCGCGGTGGTCGCACCGGTACAACTCGAACGGATCAAGTCGCTGGTCGAGACCGGGGTGAAGGAAGGCGCCGAGAAATATCAGGCGTCCGGTACCATCCCGGCGGAAGGATGTTTCTATCCGCCGACCTTGCTCTGGAACGTGCATCCATCCTCGACGGTTGCGACCGAAGAAATCTTCGGCCCTGTTCTGGTGGCGATGACGTTCCGCACCCCTGACGAGGCCGTGATGCTCGCCAACAACACGCGCTACGGCCTTGCCGCCAGCGTGTGGAGCGAGACGATCGGTCTGGCGCTCGATATCGCGCCGAAGCTCTTGGCCGGCGTGGTCTGGGTCAACGCCACCAATCTGTTCGACGCCAGCGTCGGCTTCGGCGGCTATCGCGAGTCCGGCTTCGGCCGCGAGGGCGGCCGTGAAGGCATGTACGAGTATCTCAAGCCGAAGGCCTGGAGCGGGCGCAAGGCGCGGGCCAAGGCATCGACGCTGCCGACGGCTTTTGGCGCAAGTGCCGGATTCGATGTGCCGCCAATCGATCGGACGGCAAAACTGTTCGTCGGCGGCAAGCAGGTGCGCCCGGACGGCAATTATTCGCGCCCGGTGCTCTCGCCGAAGGGCCGGCGCCTCGGCGAGGCAGGCGAGGGCAATCGCAAGGATATCCGCAATGCGGTGGCCGCGGCGCGCTCCGCCGAGTCCTGGGCGCGGGCGACGGCGCATAATCGCGCCCAGATCCTCTACTACCTTGCCGAGAATCTTTCCGCGCGCGGCGACGAATTCGCCCGGCGCATCGCCGAGATGACCGGCGTGTCGGCTGCGAAGGCGCGCACGGAAGTCGATGCGAGCATCGAGCGGTTGTTCAGCTATGGCGCCTGGGCCGACAAATTCGAAGGATCCGTCCACGCACCGCCGCTGCGCGGCGTGGCGCTCGCGATGCATGAGCCGATCGGCGTGGTCGGCGTCGCCTGTCCCGACGAGGCGCCGCTGCTCGCCTTCATCAGCCTGGTGGCGCCGCTAGTTGCGATGGGCAACCGGGTCGTCGCCGTGCCGAGCGAGCGGCATCCGCTCGCCGCGACCGACTTCTACCAGGTGCTCGAGACCTCGGACGTGCCGGGCGGCGTGGTCAACATCGTCACCGGCGATCACAGCGAACTGGTCAAGGTGCTTGCCGAGCACGACGATGTCGACGCGCTCTGGGCATTCGGATCGCAGGACGCCTCAGCGGCCGCCGAGCGGCTGTCGACCGGCAATCTCAAGCGGACTCTGGTCGATCATGGCCTCGCGCTCGATTGGTACGACAAGGCCGCGAGCGAGGGCCCGATCCTGCTCCGCCACGCGGTGCAGGTGAAGAACATCTGGATTCCGTACGGTGACTAGCGACGTCACCTCGCGGTGATATCGATGGGGTTCGGACCGTCAGAGTCCGGCGAGTTTGAACACAAGGGAAGGACGCAACATGCTCAAGGGCATCGATCCACTGCTCAATGCCGACGTACTCTACGCCCTGCGGGCGATGGGGCATGGTGATCGTCTGGTGGTGTGCGACACCAATTTTCCGGCCGACTCGATCGCGCGCCAGACGGTTCTCGGCCGGTTGCTGCGCATCGACAATGTCAACGCGGCCAGGGCGGTTGAGGCGATCCTCTCGGTGATGCCGCTCGACACCTTCGTCGACGATGCGGCCAGCCGCATGGAGATTGTCGGCCAGGCTCAGGAAGTGCCACCCGTGCAGCGCGAGGTGCAGACCGCGATCGATCGCGCGGAGGGACGGTCCTGGCCGCTGGTCGGCGTCGAGCGCCACGCTTTCTATGAGAAGGCCAAGACGGCCTATTGCGTGATCGCGACGGGCGAGCGGCGCTTCTATGGCTGCTTCCTGTTCAGCAAGGGCGTGATCGGGCCGGACGGGGAGTGACGAGATGAGCAAGAGTGGCGTCGCCGTCCTCGGCGTCTTCGTCGTCGACTTGGCGTTCCGCGCCGGCAACATGCCGGCGATCGGCGAGACGATCGCCGGTTCGGGATTCGCGATGGGGCCCGGCGGCAAGGGATCCAACCAGGCTGTCGCGGCCGCGCGGGCCGGCGCCGGCGTGAGCTTCATCTCGCGGATCGGCAGCGACGCCTTCGGCGAGCTTGCGATCAGGACCTGGGAGGCCGAGGGAATCCGGCCGCGCGTGGCGAGGACCGCGGATGCGCCGACCGGCGCGGCGTTTATCTATGTCCATGAGACGCGCGGCGACAACGCCATCATCGTGGTGCCGGGTGCAGCGGGCGGTATCGGCCCGGCCGATGTCGACGCGGTGGCGGACGCGATCCGCGACAGCCGCGTGTTCGTGACGCAGCTCGAGCAGCCGGTCGATGCAGCGCGGCGCGGGCTCGAGATTGCGCGCGCCGCCGGCAGCATCACGGTGTTCAATCCGGCACCGGCGATCCAATTCGACGATGGCCTGTTTGCGCTGTGCGATTATGTCGTTCCCAACGAGACCGAGGCCGAAGCGCTCACAGGCATCGCGGTGGGCGACCTCGCCGGCGCCCGCCGCGCCGGCGACGCCCTGTTGGCCAAAGGCGCCGGGACCGCGCTGATCACCCTCGGCGAACGCGGCGCTCTATTCCATGCGCGGGATCGCTCGCTGCACGTGCCGCCCTTCGCGTCCGGCAAGGTCGTCGAAACCACCGGCGCGGGCGATGCATTCGTCGGCGGCTTCGCGGCGGCGCTCGCGGACGGCGTCGATCCGCTCGAGGCCGCGCGGTTCGGTTCGGCCACGGCGGGAATCTCGGTGACCCGGCCGGGCACCGCGCCCGCGATGCCGCGGCGCGTGGAGATCGAAGCGCTGCTGAGGGGATGATGCTGCGATGATGCGGAATGATCCGATCAAGCATGTCTTCATCTGGCCGGCGGTGCTCGTCGTGCTGGCGATCTCGATCTTTCCGCTGATCTATTCGCTGACCACGAGCTTGCTCAGCTACCGCCTGATTCCGCCGATCCCGCCGCGCGTCGTCTGGCTTGGCAATTATGCGGCGTTGTTGCAGGAGCCGCGGTTCTGGAATGCGCTCTTCACCACGACGCTGATTGCGCTGATCGCGGTCGGGTTGCAATACGCGATCGGGTTCGGCGTCGCGCTGGCGCTGAATGCGCGGGTGCCGGGTGAGCGGCTGTTCCGCGTCGCCCTGCTGCTGCCGATGCTGCTGGCGCCCGTCGCGGTCGCGCTGGTGGCGCGCATGATCTTCAATCCGACGATGGGACCGCTCAATCAGTTCCTGTCGAAGTTCGGCCTGGTCAACCTGCCGTTCCTTACCAATGGACATTGGGCACTCGCCTGCATCATCGCGGTCGAGGTCTGGCAGTGGACCCCGTTCGTCATCCTGATGATGCTAGCCGGGCTGCAAACGCTTCCCGAAGATGTCTACGAGGCCGCTGAGCTCGAGAATGCCAGCGCCTGGCAGCAGTTCTGGGGCATTACCTTTCCGATGATGCTGCCGATCTCGGCCGCCGTCGTCTTCATCCGCCTGATCGAGAGCTATAAGATCATGGACACGGTGTTCGTGATGACCGGCGGCGGGCCGGGCGTCGACACCGAGACACTGACGCTGTTCGCCTATCAGGAAGGCTTCAAGAAGTTCAATCTCGGCTACACATCGGCGCTCAGTTTCCTGTTCCTGATCGCGATCACGATCATCGGCGTGACTTATCTGGCGCTGCTGCGGCCGCATCTGGAGAAGCGCCGATGAGCGGCCAGGGCTTGACGGGACTGTCGCCATGGCGCCGCCGCCTGGTCGCGGCCGGCGTTCTCATCTGGTGCCTGATCACGGTGTTTCCGCTCTATTGGGTGGTGGTGACCGCATTCAAGACGCCGCCCGGCGTCGTCGGCGGGCCGACCTATCTGCCGTTCATCGACTTCACGCCGACCTTGCAGCCCTTCATCGATCTCTATCAGGGCATCCGCGGCGAGTTCTTCCGGACCTTCCTGAACTCGACCATCGTTGGCCTATCCGCGGCAGCGATCGCCACGGCGATTGGCGCGATGGCGGCCTATGCGCTGGTGCGCTTCGAATTCAAGGTCCGCTTCGGCGCGGGCCTCGCGTTCTTCCTGCTCGCGCTCGGCGGCTACCTGCTGTTCAACACGACGTTCGGGTTCACCCGCCCGCAGGCCCTGTTGCTGGCCTTTCCGATCGCGCTGATCGTGGCCGTCGCCGCCAACCGCCTGCCGCTGCCCGGACCGATCCTCGGCAATGAGGACATCCTGTTCTGGTTCGTCAGCCAGCGCATGTTCCCGCCCATCGTCACCGCCTTCGCGCTGTATCTGCTCTACAGCGAGATCGGGCGGCTGGGCTTCCAGCTGATCGACAGCTTTGTCGGCCTGACGCTCTGCTACGTCGCCTTCTCGCTGCCGATCGTCGTCTGGCTGATGCGCGACTTCTTCGAGGCTGTGCCGATCGAGGTCGAGGAGGCGGCGATGGTCGACAATGTGCCGAGCTGGCGCATCTTCTTCGGCATCGTGGTGCCGATGTCGATGAACGGGCTGCTGGCGACGTTCATGATCACGCTGGCCTTCGTCTGGAACGAGTTTCTGTTCGCGCTGTTCCTGACCAATTCCAGATGGCAGACGCTGCCGATCCTGGTGGCGGGACAGAACAGCCAGCGCGGCGACGAATGGTGGGCGATATCGGCTGCGGCGCTCGTCGCCATCGTTCCCATGATGATCATGGCGGGCCTGCTCAGCCGGATGATGCGGTCGGGCCTGCTGCTCGGGGCCATCAAATAGCAAAAAACCTTGTAGGGAGGACTAGACGATGTTGCGACGGACGTTCCTGATGCTGACCACCTCGCTCGCGATGGCCTGTGCCGCGAGCCAGGCGAATGCTGCCTGCAGCCCGGACTATACCGGCGTCACCCTGACGGTGGCGTCGCAGACCGGGCCGTATATCGCCTCTGCGCTCAAGCTCGGCGCGGACGAATGGGCCAGGAAGACCTGCGGCAAGGTCAATGTCGTCGAATTCCCGTGGTCCGAGCTCTATCCGAAGATCGCGACATCGCTGACGGCGTCGGACGCGACGTTCGACCTCGTCAGCTTCGCGCCGGCGTGGCTGCCGGACTTCGTGCCCTATCTCAGCGAGATGCCGAGGGAGATGCAGTCCGGCAAGGACTGGGACGATATCGAGCCGGCCTATCGCGAACGGCTGATGGTGTGGGAGGGCAAGATCTACTCGCAGTCGATGGATGGCGACGTCCACACCTATACCTACCGCACCGACCTGTTCAGCGATCCCAAGGAGAAGGACGCCTTCAAGGCCAAATACGGCTACGACCTCGCGCCGCCGAAGACCTGGAAGCAGTATCTCGACATTGCCGAGTTCTTCCAGCGGCCCGACAAGGGGCTGTGGGGAACGGCGGAAGCCTTCCGCCGCGGCGGTCAGCAGTTCTGGTTCTTCTTCAGCCATGCGGCGGCCTACACCAACAATCCGAACTATCCGGGCGCGATGTTCTTCGATCCCGAGACGATGGACGCGCAGATCAACAATCCGGGCTGGGTGAAGGGGCTCGAGGAATACATCAGGGCATCGAAGCTCGGGCCGCCCAACGCGCTGAATTTCTCGTTCGGTGAGGTGAACGCTGCCGTGGCCGGCGGCCAGGTTGCGGAATCGATCGGCTGGGGCGACACCGGCGTCATCGCCGCCGACCCGAAGCAATCGAAGATCTCGGGCAAGGTCGGTTCGGCGATGCTACCCGGTTCGGACGAGATCTGGAACGCCAAGACCAAGAAGTGGGACAAGTTCCCGAGCGTGCTTCCGGGCCCGTTCATGGCATTCGGCGGCTGGCAGATCGCGGTGCCGAAGGCCGGCAAGAACCAGAAGGCGGCGTGGGATTTCGTCAAGACACTGACAAGTCCTGAAGTGTCGGGCCAGGCGGCGATCACCGGCGGCAGCGGCGTCAATCCCTATCGCAAATCGCACACGGCCAATCTGCAACTGTGGAGCAAGATCTTCTCGCCGGAAGAGGCCAAGGAATATCTCGGCGCGCAATCGGACTCCATCAATGCCAAGAACGTCGCGCTCGACATGCGTCTGCCCGGTTACTTCTCTTACACCGAGGTGGTCGAGATCGAGCTCGGCAAGGCGCTGGCCGGCCAGACCACGCCGCAGGCGGCGCTCGACGCGATGGCCAAGGAGTGGAATCGGCTGACCGACGAGTTCGGCCGGGCCAAGCAGCTCGCGGCCTATCGCGCGGCGATGGGCCTTCCGCCGAAGAACTAGCTTTCCAGTGAGACGTCCCCGGATGATGCGCGAGCATCGTCCGGGACTTTACTTGCCGTCGATGAAGGGACGGAAAAGGAATCCATGGCGCACGTCGAGATCGAGAATGTCAGCAAGGCATACGGGCCCTACAAGATCATTGAAGGGCTCGACCTCAACGTGGCCGACGAGGAGTTTGTCGTGCTTGTCGGCCCGTCCGGCTGCGGCAAGACGACGACGTTGCGCATGATCGCAGGACTGGAGGCGGTGACGAGCGGAACCATCCGCATCGGCAATCGCGACGTGACGCAATTGCGTCCTGGCTTGCGCAATTGCGCGATGGTGTTCCAGAACTACGCGCTCTATCCGCATATGACGGTCGGAGAGAACATCGGCTACGGCATGAAGGTGCGGGGCGAATCGCGCGCCAGCATCGAGAAGGCCGTCAGCGACGTGGCGCGCGTGCTTGACCTCGAACAATATCTGCAGCGCCGGCCCAAACAGCTCTCGGGCGGGCAGCGCCAGCGCGTGGCGATCGGCCGCGCCATCGTGCGCAGCCCGGATGTGTTTCTGTTCGACGAGCCATTGTCCAATCTCGACGCCAAGCTCCGCATCGAGATGCGGACCGAGATCAAGGCGCTGCACCGCCGTCTCGCCAAGACGATCGTCTATGTCACCCACGACCAGGTCGAAGCCATGACCATGGCCGACCGCGTCGTGGTGATGAACCGCGGCCGCATCGAGCAGGCGGCCGATCCGATCACGATCTACGAGAAGCCCAGCAATCTCTTCGTCGCCGGCTTCATGGGCGCGCCCAGCATGAATTTCATCCATGGCGAGCTCGTCGCCCGCGACGGCGCGCTCATTTTCACCGAGCCGTCGGGCACTGCGTTGAGAGTGCCGAAGTCACGCGAGGCGGCCTATGCCGGCAGCGTCGGCAAGCCCGTGGTGCTCGGCGTCCGGCCCGACCATGTGTTGCGGCAAGACGCATCGACAGGCTCTTCCGTCCGAATCCTTGTGAAAGACGTGGAGCCGCTCGGGCCGCACACTCTGGTGATCGGGACCGTCGGCCCATTCGCGTTCACGGCGCAAATGCCGGTCGGCGTCGCCGCGGAGCCGGATCATGTCATCGACGTCGCGCTCGATCTCGAGCGAACGCACTTGTTCGACAAGGTGTCTGGGACGGCTATTTGCTGATCCGCCGCAGCCTGGCTCGACAACCGCCTGCCTAGCTTAAGAAACCTCGCGCGCGCCGGACCGTATCGGACGGATACAGGCCGAAGGCCGAGCGGTACACCGCAGCGAAACGGCCCATATGCGTAAAGCCCCACTTCAGGGCAACTTCGCTGACCGGGAGCATGTTCTCCGGTCGCGACAGTTCGTCGTGGATGGCCTCCAGCCGAATTTGCCGCAAATAGGCGACCGGCGTCGTGCCGTGAATTTTGCGGAAGCCCAATTGCAGCAACCGGCTGCTGACCCCAACCGTTGCGGCAATATCCGAGATCGTCAGCGGCAGATGCGGATTGGCCCGCATATACTCGACCGCACGCCTGATGTAGCGCGGCGGCGCATCCCGCGGGTGGCGGCTCAACCGGTCCGTCAACCGATGAGGAACGTTCTCAAGGATGAGCTGTATGGCTGCTTCCGATAGCAGCGCGCTGGCTTTCGGAGAGCGTACCAGGATCCCGTCATACAGACCGGTGGTGCTCGTGCGGACAAGCTGAAGAAGGGTCTGTCCAACGCCGGTCGACAAGTCGACGATCGGCGTCAGATTGAGATCTTCCAGCGCTGTGCTCCCGAACGTCGCCGACAGCACCTTGGTAACTGCGCCCGTATGCAAGGTGAGCGTGACGCTTGAGTATCGTCCATCGACCGCTTCGACCCGCTGCGCTTGCATCGTCGGAAGGGGCACGATGGCGATCTCGGAGGGGGTCCGCTGGATACTCTTTCCTGCGATGAGCATTTCGGCCTGGCCGGCATTCAGCAGGCTTATTGCAAGCTCTCCGGCAGATTTCTCGTAAGAATAGCGCCAATCCCAACCGGCCGACAGATCGGCCCGCACGACGTCAAGTTCCGCGCCGATGGCTATGTCCGCATGCCAGCGAAACGATTCGTCAGGCCGCGGCGAGGAATGCGCATTGATCCCGTGGGGGTGGAGCATTTCAAGGAGTTCTTCGAACGAAGATCCCGATCGCGTGGGAGGTGCAGCGAGTACGTCTTCGACCATCAAATCCCAACCATCGGATGATTGCTGTTTCGCGGATTGCCCGATCCATCAGACCGGTTTTCCGCTGTTCAGGGCGTCCGCCACACGCATAGACCGCATCACCACACTAGCACAGCTTTGGTGATTTCGGGTCGCGTGCCCTTTCTCACAATTTCTTCAATATCCGAATAGCGAACAGAATATCCAGGTCGCGCAATCGAGCCGCGAAAGCTGACATTTGATCTCATCCGCTCGCCGGCATCGCGCGAACGTTCCGATTCAATCCGCCGCGCCAACGTTCGAGAGCACCAGCGGATGCACAGCATTCGCGATCGACTGCTCTAGCCACAATCCGAACGCCTGCATCCGGAATGCGACGTCGTCCATGGACTCGTAGCCCATTTGGCCTAAATCGTCACGACCAACTCAAACGGGTTATGAAAGCATGCTTACAAGGATTACTTGCGTACTCGCGCTTACAGTTCTTTCGTCCATGCCTGCGCTGGCCGATGGTTGCGCAGATCACGTCCAGAGCACCGGCGTTCCCATGGTAACGGGCATGACGCACAAGACCTGGATGATCTTCCCGTCGGTCAATCCCGGTGCCGCCCTCGACAAGGTGTCCCGAGCCGTTCTGGCGGAGGGCTTTGTCGGTGTGAACGTCGACAAGAAACTCGGCACGCTGACCACCCAGCAGGACACCACCGGATCCGGCCGCCCACAAACGCTGCAAGTCGTCGTCCGCAAGGACGGCAAAGGCAGCCGCGTCGATGCGATCTTCAGCTTGCCGCCGGGACAGTTGGCTCCAGGTGTCGGCGATAACCTCTGCCGCTTCGTGAACGCGGCCGGCCAATGAACTTCGCCCATCTGTGAAGCGGGCTGACGCGCGAATTGTAACCGGCCGCGCGTGTCCGGGTGTCGTCCGGTCCGGAACCAGACGAGTTCATCCAAGTCGAGGGAATCGGGACGCAGGTGCCGGCCTGCGCCCACAGCAATGAAGCAGGAGATATGATGCGCAGGGCTCGCTTTGTGAAAGTTGTTTTGATGGCGACCACCGGTGCCGTGGTGTTTTCGGCCTCCGCCATTTCGGCTCCGTTGCAGCACGGTACCGGCGTTGCGGCGGCAGTGCCATCGTTGACCGAGAAGGTTTGGTGCCGTTACGGGCAGTGCTATGACAATGGCGGCGGCGCTGCCGTCGGCGGACTGGTCGGTGGCCTCATCGGCGGCGTCATCGCGGCCGGCGCAGCCAACGCCGCCGCGCAGCAGGAAGCTGCCGCCGCCCAGCAGCACGCGGCGTCCTGCGCCCAGCGCTATCGCTCGTACGATGCGGCGTCGAATACGTTCCAGGCAAAGGACGGCCGGCGGTATCCCTGCCAGTGAGACTGCCGCAGGCTTGCGGCGCCGGAACGGGGAGGAAGCGAACCCGCCGCTCCAGACAATAGCCCTCGGCGCCACGCTGAGCACGAATGGAGCTCCGGCCCGTGAGCCGGAGCAGGCGTTCGAGCGCCCCAGGAGCCGCAAACGCGGCTTCTGCCGGCGAATTGGCCAGGATCTTTGATGAACGGGTTCCCGCTCCGTGCCTGGATGCGCGGATCGAGAGGCTTCATCGGGAATCGCAGAGCGGGCAGCCCACGGCGGCTTCTGACGCGACCGTTTTCCATGCTATCACGCGATCCGTCGAAACTGCGCTCGTGGCAGGATCTGCCCGAACCTTACGAATCCGGATCTCGATGATGCTGTCGCTTCCCAAGACCAAAATACGCGTGCTGCTGCTGGAGGGCGTGAACGAATCCGCGGCCCGGATGTTTGAGGCGAACGGCTATACCGAGCTGCAGCGTCTGCCCAAGGCGCTGGGACCAAAAGAACTCAGGCAGGCGCTGTCGGGCATCCACATGCTGGGAATTCGCTCGCGGACCCAGTTGACCGCGGACATCCTGGAGGCCGCCGACCGATTGCTCGTTGTCGGCTGCTTTTCGGTCGGCACCAATCAGGTGGATCTCGACGCCGCGCGGAAGCTGGGAATCCCCGTATTCAACGCGCCATACTCCAACACCCGCAGTGTGGCGGAGCTGACCATCGCCGAGATCGTGATGCTGTTCCGCCGGATCTTTCCGCGTTCGGTCTCCGCACATGCCGGCGGCTGGGACAAGTCCGCCGAAGGCAGCCGCGAGGTGCGCGGCAAGACGCTCGGCATCGTCGGCTACGGCAACATCGGCTCGCAGCTGTCGAACCTCGCCGAAGCCATGGGCATGCGCGTGATCTATTTTGATCAGACCGACAAGCTCCGCCATGGCAATACCGAGCCCGCCGAATCGCTCGACGCGTTGCTCGCAGCCAGCGACGTCGTATCGCTGCATGTGCCGGAGACGCCGGCCACCGCCAACATGATCGGCGCCGCCCAGCTCCAGCTGATGAAGCCTGAGGCCTATCTGATCAACAACTCGCGCGGCACCGTGGTCGATCTCGATGCGCTGGCGAGCGCACTGCGTGGGGGCCGGCTGGCGGGTGCCGCGGTCGACGTGTTTCCGGTCGAGCCGGTGTCGAACGAGGCGCGCTTTGTCTCGCCGCTGCAAGGTCTTCCCAACGTCATCCTCACGCCGCATGTCGGCGGTTCGACGGAAGAGGCGCAGGATCGGATCGGCGGCGAAGTTGCACGCAAGCTGATCGATTATTCCGATGTCGGGTCGACCTTCGGCGCGGTCAATTTTCCGCAGGTGCAATTGCCGGCGCGACCGACCGGCACCCGTTTCATCCATGTTCATCGCAACGTTCCCGGCGTCATGCGCCAGGTCAACGACGCGGTCTCCCGGCACGGGATCAACATCCTGGCGCAATATCTGCAGACCGATCCGGAAGTCGGCTATGTCGTGCTCGAGACCGACGTTGTCGGCGGCGAGGGCGAGGGATTGCTGGCCGATTTGAGAGCGATTGACGGCACGATCCGCGTGCGGGTGCTGTATGACGCGAACCGGCCGCAGGGGTGATCGACTTCGTCAATCCGCCGAGAAGCCGAACGGCACGCTCGAGGTCCTGAAATCGTCCGGAAGAATCTCGCGTCCGATCGGCGGCGCCGACCGCGCCGCGCATCTCGGCCGATGGCAGACCCGGCATGCGACGCCGATCGGCGTCGGCTCGTCGGCATTCGGTCCCTGTCCGTCGCGCGTGTAGATCAACTGGCCCGCATGTTCGGCGGCGCAGCCGATCGCGATCGCCCGCTCGACGCGGATGGCGCCGAACGCGCCGCCGCCGGCGGTCACGGTGCGGGCGATCGAAAAGAACCGCTGTCCGTCGGGCAGTTCCAGCCATTGGGTGACGATCTGGCGCGGCGTCTTGAAGATGTCGTGCACTGACCATAGCGGACATGCACCGCCGTGCTTTGCAAACGGAAAGCCGGCGCCGTCAAGCAGCTTGGAAATGTTGCCGGCCGGATCGACCCGGATCAGGAAGAACGGGACCTTTTCGAGACCCGGCCGTTGCAGGGTCGTGACGCGATGCGCGACTTGCTCGAAGCTGGTGCCGAATTGACGCGCCAGCGCCTCCAGATCGTAGCGGCGGGCCTCGACCGCTTTCGCGAACACCGAATACGGCATGATGAGTGCGGCGGCGGCGTAGGCCGCAAGCGCACGGCGCGCCAGCAGCTCGGCGCTTTTGGTCGTGAACTTGCCGGCTTCGACGGCGGCGCCGATCTCGTTTTCCAGTTCCAGATAGGCAAGTTGCTTGGCCAGCTGAAAATTGAGCCCCGCGGTATCGAGCGAGTCCTCGAGCAGCAATTGTCTGCGATGAAGGTCCAGTCGCCTGATCGAACCCAGCATGACGTTCGGCGGCAGATAGCGGACCTGGAGTTTATGTCGCTCCCGAAGCCGCTCGATAAATCCGGCGGGCCCGGCAGGTTCGTGGACGAGCCGCTCGGCGGCATCGTCGAGGCTGGCAAAATTGTTGCGGCGCGCGGCGAGAAAACGTCGGACCTCCGCAACGGGATCGTTGGCGTCAAAGTTCTCCTGGCCCGGTGAAGCGATCGCCATGTCCGGAGCCCTGCGCTCCGCAAGCGCCAGCTGCTCTTCGCGATAGGCGGTGTAGAGGCGCAGGAACGCCTCGGTCATTCCGGGATAGCTGACCGCGAGGTCGCTGACCTCGAGCGCGGGGATGTCGATGTCGGCAAACATCGGCTCCTTCAAGACGGACTGCATGCGGGCGGTGTGATCGGCACCGCCATCGCCAGCGAGATCAGCCAGATCGATCTTGTAGGTGCGGGCAAGCCGCAGCAGCATGTCGGCCGTCACCGGGCGCTGATTGCGTTCCAGCAGCGCCACATAGGGGGCCGAGATTTCGAGATCGGCGGCCATGTCGGCCTGGGTCAGCCCGAGGTCGCGCCGCAGCCGGCGTAGCCGCGGGCCCATGAAAACGGAACGGGCGCTTGAGGTTACCATCGCCTTATCCAAGGTTTGTAAGATTCTTACAACAATACATCGGTTTCTTGTAAGTTATGACAAGTTTTCCGCGCCAGGTCTAGCTCCCGATGACGCCGCGCGTCACAAATGGTGCAGTTATTTCGTCACCGAAGGGATCACGGACATGAACTTCCAACCGCGCGGGATCAGCGACCGGGCCATCCAGGGACCGGCTTCGTATCAGAGCGAGATCGAGGCGGCCGAAGCGCTGCTCAAGGGCAAGGACACCTGGAACGGCGTCACCGCCGAAGCCGTGGCGCGGATGCGCCTGCAGAACCGCTTCAAGACCGGTCTGGATGTCGCCCGTTACACGGCTGCGCTGATGCGCGCCGACATGGCGGCCTATGACGCCGACAGCACCAAGTACACCCAGTCGCTCGGCTGCTGGCACGGCTTCATCGCCCAGCAGAAGCTGATCTCGGTCAAGAAGCACTTCGGCAATACCGACCGCCGCTATCTGTATCTTTCCGGCTGGATGATCGCGGCGCTGCGCTCCGAGTTCGGCCCGCTGCCGGATCAGTCGATGCACGAGAAGACCTCGGTGCCGGCCCTGATCGAGGAGCTCTACACCTTCCTGCGTCAGGCGGATTCGCGTGAGTTGAACGATATCTTCCGCGCGCTCGATGTGGCCCGCAAGGAAGGCGACAAGGCCAAGGAAAAGGCGCTGATCGAGAAGATCGACAACTTCCAGACCCACGTCGTGCCGGTCATCGCCGACATCGACGCCGGCTTCGGCAATGCCGAGGCGACCTATCTGCTCGCCAAGAAGATGATCGAGGCGGGCGCCTGCGCCCTGCAGATCGAGAACCAGGTCTCCGACGAGAAGCAGTGCGGCCACCAGGACGGCAAGGTGACCGTGCCGCACGAGGTGTTCATCGCGAAGATCCGCGCCTGCCGCCATGCGTTCCTCAAGCTCGGCGTCGAAGACGGCATCATCGTGACCCGCACCGACTCGCTCGGCGCCGGCCTGACCCAGCAGATCGCCGTGAGCCACAAGCCCGGCGACATCGGCGACCAGTACAACAGCTTCCTTGATTGCGAGGAAGTGACGGCCGCCAACGCACGCAACGGCGACGTCATCATCAACCAGAACGGCAAGATGATGCGTCCGAAGCGTCTGCCCAGCAACCTCTACCAGTTCCGTCCCGGCACCGGTGCAGATCGCTGCGTGCTCGACTGCATCACCTCGCTGCAGAACGGCGCCGACCTCTTGTGGATCGAGACCGAGAAGCCGCATATCGAGCAGATCGCCAGCATGGTCGATCGCATCCGCAAGGTCATTCCGAATGCGAAGCTGGCCTACAACAACTCGCCATCGTTCAACTGGACCCTCAACTTCCGTTGGCAGGTCTATGACGCGATGAAGGAAGCCGGCCAGGACGTCAGCAAGTATAACCGCGCCGAGCTGATGAAGGCGGAGTACGACGACACGCCGCTGGCGAAGGAAGCCGACGAGCGCATCCGTACCTTCCAGGCGGATTCGGCCAAGCGCGCCGGCATCTTCCATCATCTGATCACGCTGCCGACCTATCACACGGCTGCGCTGTCGACCGACAATCTCGCGAGGGAGTATTTCGGCGAGCAGGGCATGCTTGGATACGTCAAGAACGTGCAGCGCGCGGAGATCCGTCAGGGCATCGCCTGCGTCAAGCATCAGAACATGGCGGGCTCCGACATCGGCGACGATCACAAGGAGTACTTCGCCGGTGAGGCTGCCCTCAAGGCGGGCGGCGCCCACAACACGATGAACCAGTTCGGCTAATCGATCGAACGGATCATTCCGACATCGGCTGGACAGGCTGGCGCGCGAGCAGCCTTGTCTGTCCGCCTTGGCGGGGCGATTTTCGACCACGGTAACGCGGTCGAGATCGCCCCGCGACTTTTTTAGGCCCGCTTCCCCTCGAGCCCGCCATTTGCAGAGGTTCGCGCGTTCCACGCCCGTGTGGTAATGCGTCGCTGCGATCTTGAGGGCATGCCACGCGATGACTGTCGGGCACTACGCATCCGCCGTCACCAGCTCCGCCGTGATGGAACTGCTGAAGCCGTTCGATCCCCGTATCGTCGGAACGCTGCCGCTCGGCCTCGCCGTGCCCGGCAGCGACATCGATATCGTCTGCCATGCGTCCGACCCGAACGCATTCGCGGACATCGTTTGGGCTCACTATCAAGCGTGCGATGATTTCGTCCTCTTCCGGTGGACCTCGGGAACGCGGCCGGTGATTGCGCGCTTTGTGTGCGATGGCTGGCCGTTCGAACTGTACGGTGATCTGCGTCTGGTGGAGCAACAACGAGGCTGGATCCATTTCAAGGTCGAACGGCGGCTGCTTGCGCTTGATGATGGAGGGCTGCGGCGAGCCGTCAGGGAATTGAGGGCGGGCGGTCTCAAGACCGAGCCTGCGTTCGCTACCGTGCTCGGGATATCGGGCGATCCCTATCGTGGATTGCTTGAGCTCGCGGCCGAAACGGACGCCGAGTTACGTGTCCGGCTCGCGGCGTGCGATTTCGGCTGAGAGACAAATTGATAGAACGGCTTCATTCGCCCGGAACGAGGTGGCCGACCGGCTGCCGCGCGAGCCGCCGGTGCCTGCGACGGGACAGATAAAGCAGCAGGCCGGTCACGGCGAATAGCGGCATCATGGCGGCGGCCAGCATGAAGGCGAGCTTGCCGGGCCATCCCAGGATGGCGCCGCGGTGGATGTCGAGCACGCTGGCGAGGACGCGTTCGCCAAACGTCTTGTCGGCGTAGCGATCCGATGAGATGACGCGGCCGGTGAGGGCATCGATACGGAATTCGTCACGCACGGCCTCGCGCGACGAGTCCCGCGGCCATGACCGCACGCGCACGGCCGTGCCCGCGCCGGCCGGCATGGTCAGGAGGGCCCTACCGTAACTGTTGTCCTCCTGCTGCAGGAACGCCGACCAGGCGTGATCGAAGGCAAGCGGCTTTGCCTCGGCCTTCGCTTCGGTCTTAGCTTCACCCTTGCTCTCGGCGCCGCCGCGCGGCGGCTTGGACTGTATCGCGTTTGCCGTGGCCTGAGGCCGCGCGAACAGCCAGTTGGCGCCGGCCTTGTACCACTCGAACGAATACCACAGGCCGGTCAGCGTCATCACCAGATAGACCGGCAGCACCCAGGTCCCGATCACGGCGTGCAGCGAGCGATGCAGGCCGCGGCCGCGCAGTCCCAAATTCGGCTTCAGCCACATCTTGACGCTGCGCGCACGACGCGGCCAGCGCAGCACGAGGCCGGTGATCAGCATCACGATCAGGCAGATCGCGGCTGAGCCGGTGATCTTGCGGCCGATGCCATTGCCGTCGCCCGGCAACAGCAGCCAGCGGTGCAGCTTGCGGACGGTTGCGAAAAAGTCCTCGCCGCGCGGCGAGCCGAGCACGTGCCCATCATAGGGGTCGACATAGACCGAGGACGGCCGCGTGCCGCCTTCGCTGCGAGCAAAACGGATGCGGGCCGCGGCCGATGGATCGCTCGACATCGTCACGGCCGAGACCTTGCCGAAATCGCCCGCCGCCGCCAGCCGCGCGATCAACTCGTCCGGCGTGAGCCGCCGGGCTGCACTGGCCTCGACGTGCATCATCCGACTGTTCAGGCTGGCCTCGATCTCATCCTCAAAGGCCATCGTCGCGCCGGTGAGGCCGACCACGGCCCACAGCAGCGCCAGCACGAGGCCAACCAGGGAATGGACCTGCAGCAGTGCAGCCTTGATTGGGCGCCAAACGTCACTCATCAGAATTTCACCGTCGCCGAGAGCGAGAAGCGCCGCGCGTCGCCCATCGCGACCGTCAGGATGCTGTTGGCCGAAGGGTAGTAGACCGTGTCGAACAGGTTCTTGACGTTGAACTGGTAGATGACCGAGAACGACTGGACCTTGGTCTCGTAGGTCGCAAACACGTCAGCGACCGTGTAGGCCGGCAGCACGAAGCTGTTCGCGGCATCGCCGGGCCGGTCGCCGACATAGCGCGCGCCGCCGCCGAGGCGAAGCCGGCCGGGCAGGGTGGTGCCGAAATCATAGACGAGGTAGAGCGATGCGGTGTTCAGCGCGACGTTCTGCAGGGCCTTGCCGGCGAGCGTCGGGTCCTCGGTTACGCGTGCGTCGGTATAGCCATAGCTGCCGATCATGCTCCAATTGTCAGTCAGCCTGCCGGTGACGTCGAGTTCGACGCCGCGCGAGCGAACCTTGCCTGCCGTACGGTACTCGACGATACCAGTCGTGGCGTTGAGCTGCGAAACCAGCACGTTCTTCTTGTCGATGTCGTAGAGCGCAAGTGTGCCGGAGATCTGCTTGTTGAAGTCGAACTTGACGCCGGTCTCCCACTGGGTGCCCTCTTCGGGCGCGATGTTGGACCCGATCACGACGCCGCCGGTAAGCGGCGCGATGGTCGAGGTGGGTTTCAGCGATTGCGTGTAGCTCGCATAAAGCGAGACCTGGTCGGTGAGCTTGAAGATGGCGCCGCCGAGCGGCAGCACCTTGTCGGCCGAGACATTGGTATTGGTGATGAACGGGCGGCCCTTGCCGGCGAGCTGGTCGTAATCCATGTATCGTACGCCGCCGACCAGCGCGAAGCGCTCGGTCAGATGCAGCGTGTCCTGGAAGAACAGCGACCACTGGCCGAGCTTGTCGGTCTGCGCGCTATCGGCGGCGGACACCGTCGTCCCCGGCGTGATCAGCCCATAGATCGGATTGTAGAAGTTGAAGCTCGGCGTCGCCTGCCGGATCAGGTCGTCGCGGTAGATCGTGCGGTACTGGCCGTCACCGCCGAACAGCACCTCGTTGCGAATGTTGCCGAGCCAGACATTGCCCTGCAGATAGGAGGTGCCGTAGCTGGCATTGCTGAGCGAGCCCCATGTGCCGTCATTGCTGCGGGTCTCGACGCCGGTCTTGGCGTTGACGCCGGTGATGCGAAGCTGGTTGGCGCTGAAGGTCTCGGTGTTGTAGCTGTAGGCCGCGAACAGCTTCCAGTCCTGGTTCAGCCGGTGCTCGACCGACGCCTGCATCAGGTCGGAGGTGCCCCACATGTTGTTGAAGGGCTCGTCGAGCCGGCGCGTCGCCGGGATCGCCAGCGGCGCCTTGGTCACGGAATCGAATGCGGTGCCGCGGTCGAACGGCGTGATGAATTCGCGGTGCTCGTAGTTGAGCTGGACGGTGGTGTTCTCGCCGTACCAGGCCAGCGACGGTGCGACCAGCATTTCGCGATGGCGCCCGAAATTGCGCCAGTAATCCTCGCTCACGCCATAGCCGATAAAGCGATAGGCGAGTCCGCCATCGCCGATCGGGCCGGTGATGTCGATGGTGCCGTCGGCTCCGGTCCTGGAGTTGGCATAGGTCGAGCCGAGCAGGGTCACCGAACCATGCTGGTAGAGCTCGGGGCGCTTGCTGATCGTGTTGACGATGCCGCCGGGATCCATGATGCCGTACAGCAGCGACGCCGGGCCCTTCAGCACCTCGACGCTTTCGACCGCTGCGTTGAGGCTGCGGCCCTGCACCAGCGGCATGCCGTTGCGCATGATCGAGCCGTCGCGGTTGTCGCCGAAGCCGCGGCGCATCACCGCATCCTGGGTGCCGGCCAGCGTATTGGCCTGGGTGACGCCGCTGACATTGGCGAGCGCATCGTCGAGGTTGCGCGGCAGCTGATCCTTCAGCACCTGCTCGGGCACAACGTTGACCGTCTGCGAGGTGTCCAGCGGCGAGCCGCCGCTGCGCAGCGTGGTTGGGCTTGGCATCGCGCGGTAGTGCAGCTTGGCTTCGTTGAGCGCCGCGGCGGCAGCTGCCGCGCGCTCCGACGGTGTCGGCGGCGCCGGTTGGGCATTCCGGCTGCGCTGCCGTGCCGCGGCGGCAGCCAGCGTTCGCTGCGCCGGCTTTGCTGCGGCGGCCGGCTTGCGCTTCGGCGTCGGTTGGTCGACCGAAACAGGCGGCAACGGGACGCTCGATCGGGCGTTTGCCTGCGTCGCCACGGAGGCGACATCGGCGAGCAGGAATGCTGCGCCGATCAGCAGATGGGTGCGGCCCTTGTCGGCGGCATTTCGACGGTCGCCGACAACCCGGCCATCAGCATTCACAGGCACTCTTGGACTTCCGATTCACGCGAACTCGTTCACGGCGCGCCTCTAGCAGTCGGCGTGCGCGAAAAGAACCGGAGCAGACTTGAATCTCTCTAACCGGAATGGATTTGAATCATTCTAAGACACGACAGGGCTCGCGCGTGTGCGCGAGCCCTGAACCTCGTGACCTGCTTGTCGCGTCTGCGCGTCAAATGGCCGTGCGATCGTCGCCTAAGGCTGCAGCCGTCGTCCTGTCACATCTCAGGTGTACGGTTCGCCGTAGGCCGCGCGATGCGCCTCACGACAACGCCAGGCTGATCGGCGTCTTGCCGACCACTCCCGTGCTCACGCCGTCGCGGGCCATGGATTCGATCGTGCCCCAGTTCTCGCGAAATATCCGCGCCGCCTCGTTGGCGCTTTCCGCCTGGATCGTCAGACTGCACGCGCGCCTCGTGCCGTTGCTGGCGAGCTGGAAGTAGAGAACATATCCAGACGATTCCGCACTCCGTGCGGCCAGCGGTGCCTGCTGCATGTAGGTTTTCCCCAAAGTGTTTTTGTTGCGCCACCCGCAGGCAGGATTTGACAGGGATGCGGCACAGTCGTGGTCGCGATCGAGCTAAGCTGAACGTTTGTTCATTTTGTTGGCCGGTGTTGCCAGGATTCAACACCGGGTGGAACTTGCCGTAGCTCGGCACTGCAACTAAGCCGCGATCGCGGCATCAGCTCAACCGTCGTGGCGTCTACGCATCGCCCTCTGGATGGACCATCAGCGTCTCTTGGATCGCGGTGGCGAGCATCGCGCCGTCACGGTCGTGGACGCGCGCGATCGACAGCCCGCGGCCGCCATCCGCGCATGGGCTCTCGGTTTCGACATGCATCCAGGCGTCAGGCGAAAATACGCGATGAAACCAGATGCAATGGTTGAGGCTCGACAGATAGAGTGGCGCGCGCGACTGCAGATCGCCGAGATGGCCGCCGACGCTGGAGAAGTTGAGCCACCAGTCCGAGAGATAGGCGAACACCGCGGCCTGGGCGCGAGGAGCAGTGGTGAGCGGCTGCCTGGATCTGATCCAGAAGCGCAGGCGCGGCTCTGCCGTCGCGGCCGAGAGCTGACGTTCGATCTCGGGGATGCGGAAATCCATGCTGGGCTTGATGTGCTGGGAATAAGGACCGAGCGGTCGCAACTGCGCCATCAGCCCGTCGGGGATCATGGTCAGATCTGGCAGGCTTTCCGGATCCTCTGAGGGGGTGAATGGCGCTGCGTGCCGCGGACCCGGTTGCGCTGCGCAGAACGTGGCCTGCGCGCTCAGGACCGTGCGCCCGTTGCCCTGGCTGCCCACGACGTGGCGTGAGGAGAACCGCTTACCGTCCTGCAGGACCTGCGCGTCGAACGTGATGCGGCGGCCGGGATCGGCACCGCGCAGGAACAGGAGCTGCAGCATCGCGGCGGGACGATCTTCGGGCGCGCTGAGGGTCGCGGCCATCATCGCCTGGCCAAGGATCTGGCCGCCATAGGACCGGCCATTGAGATTGCCGTCGCCGAAGCGGCTGCGATAGCGGAGCGGGGCGATCGTCTCGAGCGAGACCAGCGCCTCGGCTGCCTGATTGTCCCATTGATCGCAAGTGAATTCGCTGCCTTCCGCGACGCGCTTGCGTTGCCCGTCCATTCCGATCACATCGCTGGAAATTTCTGTGGTCCGGGATAGAGCGGATAGCCGGCGGCGACACCGTATTCGCTGATGCCAAATCCGGTCTCGTTGCCGCTCTCGAGCCGGACGACATGATCCGACAGCGTCCGTGCGATGGCGCGCGTCGCCGCATCGTCGAGGTTCCAGATGTCGTGCCCGGCATGGCTCTCGCCGCGGTCGTCGCCATGGGTCCAGCCTTGCAGGCCGCCATACATGCCGGCCTTCAGATAGAATCGCGTCGGCAGTCCATGCATCCTGACGCGGCGCGGCTCGCCGCGATCGAATGTGAAGGTGAAGTCGGCCGACGCGATGGTCTGACCGAGCGGATCGTCAGCCCACTCGATCTTGTGCTCCAGCGAGGTCACCTCGCGATGCGACACCGATCCGTCGGCTTCGCGGTGGAACTCGGTGCCCGAGAGGTAATGCGGCTTGCCCGGCGCGCGCTCCTTGATGAAGATCGATAGCGCCGACTCCGGGAACTGGAACATCGACCAGGTCCAGAAGAAATTGCGATGGGTCGCGACCGGCGGCCTGGTCTCGTCGGTGCGCATCTCGGATCGCAGGCCCCAGGAGCGGTCGCGCTGCCCCCACCACAGCTCGGGCTCGATCTCGTAACGCTTGCCGTCGGCGACGATCCAGCCGCGCCAGCGGCCGAATTGCGAGACGCGCGCGAGGTCTTCCTCGACGACACCGTTGCGCTCGCGAAAATTCTGCTTCTCCTGCGCCGCCGGAAAGCTCGCCTTGAATTCGAGCGCGAAGCTGATGCCGGACGGATTGTCGGCGAGCGAGATCCTATGCAGGCTGTTACCCTCGACGATCTCGATCCTGAGCCCGCCGACTTCCGTCTCCAGCGGACGGGTCCCGAGCCGGCGCGAGGCACGGAAATTGTGCTGACGCCGGCCGATGGTGATGCCGGCAAAGCCGTCGATCACGTTGCGGTTCGGGTAATAGCCGAGCCCGATGTCGATCAGCAGTTCGCTGCCGTCGATCGGATGCGCGGTGTACCAGTAGCGTTCGGTGAACCTTGCATCGCCGCCGCCTGCCTTGGCAAACGGCTGCGGCGTCTGGTGGCCGATGAGATCGTCCTGGGCTGTCAGCATTGTTCTTGTCCTTGTGTTTGAGCCGGTTCGGTCGGATGGGTAGCGCGGGATCAGTCCTTGGCCGGGCCGGCGCCCACGATGTCGCCGAACAGCACCCAGGTCTTGCCGTCGAAGCGGGCGAAACGGCGCTCGGTGATCGCCGCGTAGTCCTGCGGCGCGGTCTGGATCGTGATGCCCGGGAGCAGCATCGGCAGCTCGATGCCGCTGAGATTGGTGGCCTGCTTCAGCACGTTCTCCCGCGTGAGGTTGTCGCCGCAGCGCTGCAGGATGATCGCGCCGAGCTGGGCCGTGGTGTAGCCGGTCACCGCGATCACGTCGTTCGGATCCATCCCCGGCATATATTTCGCGGCGAAGGCGAGATAGTCGGTCATGCCCTTGTCATTGGCCCACGCCGGATCGTTCGGCGTCTTGTAGGAAGTCGTGGTCAGGATGCCGGTGGAGGCCTCGATGCCTGCCGGCACCAGCACGCCGGCGATCGAATTCGCGGTCGAGCCGAGGAAGATCAGCGGTTTCCAGCCGAGCTCGTGGATCTTGCGGATCGCCATCGAGGCGAACTTGTTCTGTGCGGCGATCAGGATCGTATCGGCGCCTGATGCTTTCAGGTTCACGATCTGGGAATCGATCGTGGGCTCGGTCGACTGATACATCGCCTCCTTGACGATCATGGTGTCGGCCTTGGCGCCGAGCCCTTCCTTCAGGCCAAGCACAAAGTCCTTGCCGATGTCGTCGGCCTGCAGCAGCACGCCGATCCTGGCATCCGGCTTCTCGCGCAGCACGTAGCGCGCGATGATCCGGG
Source organism: Bradyrhizobium sp. USDA 4510 (assembly GCF_054059095.1). NCBI lineage: Bacteria > Pseudomonadati > Pseudomonadota > Alphaproteobacteria > Hyphomicrobiales > Nitrobacteraceae > Bradyrhizobium > Bradyrhizobium sp. USDA 4510. The sequence goes on from NZ_JBSSBT010000001.1 coordinate 1,427,808, forward strand.
ACTCGTTGACGTAGGTCGGCGAGTAGGGCGTCGTCCAGGGGAACTGATTGGGATCGTTCCAGCGGGTGCCGCCACTCTGCACCAGCAGATGCGGAACGCCATTGCTGTTGAGATATTTCTGGATCGCGGCGTTGGTCGGCGTGCCGAACGGCGCCATGATCGCGAGCACCTTGTTGTTCTCGACCAGCGCGCGCGTCACTTCGACGGTCTTGGGCGGGCTATAGGCGTCGTCGCGGGTCAGGAAGTTGATGTGGCGGCCATTGATGCCGCCTTTCTCGTTCAGCATCGTGAAATAGGCGAGCATCGTTTTCGGGAAGCTCGCATAGATCGATGCCGGTCCGCTGTAGGGCGCGTTGGCGCCGAGCAGGATCTCGCTGTCACTGACCCCCGGGCCATAGGCCTTCTGGGCATTCGCCGTTCCGAGCGCGCCGGTGAGCGCGAACGCCCACACCGCAAGCGTGACGATTGGCTTCCGCATCTTCCCCTCCCATGACGCCCTCTTTTGCGGGGCTGGTTGATCCGGCGATGGAAGCCTTGAAAGGCTTTACCCCTCGCATCCGCTATGCAATAATAGACCGTCTGTCCGGATTATCAACTGGAATCTACGGACGGCGTATCGGCCTCATGCGTGACGGAAACATCCGCAGGCGTGCGCGGCCGCATGACGGTGTGGAGGAAACATGAAGCTGACGCAGGCGCTGATCGCGGCGGTGCAATTGCGCAAGGACGCACCCGGCACCATCCACGCCGGACGGTCGCGGAGCTGGAAGGAGATCGGCCATCGCGTCGCCTGTGCCGCGGGCGGGCTGCGACGGCTCGGCGTCGATGCCGGCGATCGCGTCGCCATCCTCGCGCACAACAGCGACCTCTATATCGAGGCGCTCTATGCCGTCGCCTGGGCTGGCGCGGTCGCGGTGCCGCTCAACACGCGCTGGGCGGTCGCCGAGAACGCCTATGCGATTGACGATTCCACGCCAAAACTGTTGCTGGTCGACAAGGCCTTCGCCGAGATTGCGTCCGCGCTGCGCGGCGCAAAATCACTCAGCGCAATGGTCTATCTCGATGAGGGGCAAGTGCCCGACGGTATGCAAAGCTATGACGAGCTCATAGCGCATGCGCCGATCGAGGACGCCTCCGGCGCCTACAACGATCTCGCGGGCATCTTCTACACCGGCGGTACCACCGGGTTTCCCAAGGGCGTGATGCTGTCACATGCCAACATCATCTATGAATCGCTGGTCTGGATCTATGCGCTCCGGTTCCGTGAAGATACCCGGTATCTGCACTCGGCCGGCATGTTCCATCTGGCCGGCACCTCGCCGATGATCGCGCTGACCCTGGTCGGTGGCACGCACGTGACCATCGCGAAATTCGAGCCCGAGCTCGCGATGAAGACCATCGCCGAGCACAAGGTGGATTACTGCCTGTTTGTGCCGACCATGCTCAACATGATGCTCAATCATCCATCCTTCGGCACATATGATCTGAGCAGCGTCAAGGATTGCGAATATGGCGCCTCGCCGATGCCCGACGCGCTGCTGGTCAAGCTGATGCGCGTGCTGCCGAGCTGGCGCTTTCACCAGGGCTACGGCATGACCGAAAGCGCAGCGCTGGCGACCATCCTGCCGTGGGAGTATCACGCGCTGGAAGGGCCGCTGGCGGGCAAGCGCAAATCGGCGGGGCGGGCAGCGCCAGGCGTTGAAATCCGCATCACCGATCCCGCGGGCAATGAGGTGCCGCGCGGGACGGTGGGCGAGATCGCGATCCGCGGCGCCGGCGTGATGCTCGGCTATTGGCGCAAGCCTGAGGAAAGCGCGCGCGTGCTGCGCAACGGATGGCTGCACACCGGCGACGGCGCCTGGATGGACGAGGACGGGTTTGTCTATATCGTCGACCGACTGAAGGACATGATCGTCTCGGGCGGCGAGAACGTCTATTCCGGCGAGGTGGAGAACGCCATCTTCCAGCACGAGCACGTCAAGGAATGCGCCGTAATCGCGGTGCCCGATCCGCAATGGGGCGAAGCGGTGCACGCCATTGTGGTGCCGAAGGACGGCAGGAGTCTCGATTCCGAAATGGTGATCGCGCACTGCCGCACCTTGATCGCCGGTTACAAGTGCCCGCGTTCTGTCGATATCCGCCTCGAGCCATTGCCGCTGACCGGCTCCGGCAAGATCATGAAGTCGGCGCTGCGCGAGGAGAAGTGGCAAGGCTATACGAGGTCGGTCAATTGATGCAGGAGGCTGCGAAACGATCCGATGATGCACCGGCCGCGCCGGAGCCTGTTCGCCCGGTCGCGGTGGATGACGATACAGTGCGGGCCGCACTGGCGCAGCATCTGTCGCGGATATCCGGGAGCCGGACGGAGATTGTCGGCTTCGGCCGCAAATCATCGGGTTTCTCCTGGATCACCTATGCGTTCGTGGCCCGCACTGCGGCTGAAGGCGACCGCAAACTGATCCTGCGCGTCGGTCCACCGAGCGGGCTGTTTGCGCCTTACTCGGTGCTGCCCCAGGTTTATGCGCTGCAGTCGCTGGCCGGCAGCGGCGTACCGGTGCCGGCGTTGGTGTCATCAGAACAGGATGGCGCCGAGATCGGCTTTCCGTTCTTCATCTGCGCGCATGTCGAGGGCGACGTGCCGGCGCCCTGGGCGGCGAGCGAACTCGATCCGGACCACAAGCGCGCGGTCGCCCGGCAGTTCATCGAGATCCTCGCGTCGCTGCACCGGATCGACCCGGGCTCGACCCCATTTGCTTCGCTGCAGCTGGGCGGGGAACGCGCCGAGCTGCGTGCGATCGCCGGCTGGCGCGCTTCTCTCGCGCGTCCCACTGCGCGCTATTATCCGCTGCTTGATTGGGGCGGGCGCTGGCTGCGCGACAATTGTCCGCAGCCGCCGCGCCGTGCCATTGTGCATGGCGACTACCGGATCGGAAACTTCATCGAGCACCAGGGGCGGATCGCCGCCATTCTGGATTGGGAGCTGACTCATCTCGGCGATCCCCACGAGGATCTGGCCTGGGCGCTGATGCCGACCTTCAACGCCAGGAGCCGCAAGCTCTATGGCGTGCTCGAGCGCGCGGAGGTGATCGATCTCTATCAGCGTGCCTCCGGCATTGTCGTCTCGGACAAGAGTCTCGCCTTTTATGAGGCCTATGCGCTGTATCAGGCAGCCGCGATCCAGATGTGCGCGGTGCGCGCCTTCGAGGTCGATCGTTTTAACGACATGCGGCTTGCGGTGATGGCAAGCCAGATGCCCTCGATCGTGCGGGCCTTCGAGCGCGCATTGGAGGCCGCGGCATGAGCGCGTCATTCGAACGGCTGATCGACGGCATCATCGATGCACTGCAAAGCCATGTCGTGCCGAACAGCAACGACGATTTCGTTCGCGGGCAGGTGTTCTCTGCAGTCTACGCGCTGAACGGGCTGAAGCTCGCCGCCGACTGGAAGGCCGGGCCGCTGCTCGAGCAAGTGCGTCTGCAGGACGATACTTTCGCGACGGTCGAGCGACTGGCCGGCAGCATGGCGCATCCGGAGGTTCCTTCGACGCCGCGCATCCAGGGCGGCCCGTCCGACGTTGCCGCGATCGAGGCATTGCGCGACGATGGCGACCGGCGGCTGGGGCAACTTCTGCTCTGGGCGAGCGGGGAGCACGCACGGGCGGCTAATCCCAATGCTGCGACCGAGATCGAGCGCCTGCTGCGGCGGGCGATTTGCGACCAGCTCAAGATCGAGCTTGCGACGACGCCGAAGTCGATGCTGCAGCAGATCGCGGGTGGCGAGCGCGACGGTGGTGCGGCGCAGGGCTAGCGTGGTTTCGTCGCCGACCGCCGCCGGGATGCATCGTTGCACGCCTTCCGCGACCAGCGGCGACGCTCACGAAGAAGCTTGCCGGTCCATGACGCTCATGCTATTAATTCACCGAACGGTCGTTCGGATTATTATTGAATGGCCGATAGACATCCGCGGCAAGCGGCCGGCGAGGGAGACGGAGCGATGAACATGATGACCGGCGTCCCGCCATGGGAACGGCTGATCCGGCCCGACCGGGTGCACGGATCGCTCTACACCGACCCTGACATCTTCGAGGCCGAGCTCAAGAACATCTGGTACCGCACCTGGGTCTATGTCGGGCATGAGAGCGAGGTCCCGAACGCCAACGACTACGTCGTCAAGTCGATCGGCCCGCAATCCGTGATCATGACGCGCGACGAGCAGGGCAAGGTCAATTTGCTGCTCAACCGCTGCTCGCATCGCGGCAACCAGGTCTGCTCCTATGACCGCGGCAATGCCCGCTCGTTCACCTGTCCGTTCCACTCCTGGACTTTTGCCAATGACGGCCGCCTGGTCGGTTATGCCTTCCCCGACGGCTATGAGGGGCAGGACAAGTCGCAGCTCGCGCTCGGGCGGGTGACGCGCGTCGAGTCTTACCGCGGCTTCGTGTTCGGCTCGTTCGCGGCCGATGGCCCGACGTTGAAGGAGCATCTCGGCGGCGCCGCCGAGACCATCGACCGGCTGGTGCGCACCTCGCCGGAGAACGAGGTCGAGATCACGGCGGGCTTCCTCAAGCATCGCGTCAAGGCGAACTGGAAGTTCATCCTGGAGAACGAGTGCGACGGCTATCACCCGGCCTTCGTGCACACCTCGATCTTCGGCGTCGCCGACAGCATGATCGGCAAGCTCTATGGCGGCGCCTCGACCGCGCTGACGCGCGACTACGGCAACGGCCATACCGAGATCGACCTGCGGCCCGAGTTCCGCAAGCGCGACGCGCCGATGAGCTGGTTCGGCACCAGCGAGGACCGGCTGCCGGACTACACGGCGCGCATGAAGGCCGCCCATGGCGACGCCGCCGCGCGGGAGATCATGATCGACGGCACGCCGCATGTGATGATCTTCCCGAACCTGTTCATCGCCGAGATCCAGATGTTTGTGATCCAGCCGCTCGGCGTCGACGACAGCGTGCAGCACGTCACCGCGTTGCAGTTCAAGGGCGCGCCCGATCTGAACCGAAGGCTGCGCCAGCAGACCATGGGCTCGGTCGGCCCAGCCGGCTTCCTGCTGGCGGACGATTCCGAAATGTACGAGCGCTGCCATCGCGGCGTGCTGGCGCGCAATCCCGAGTGGATCTTCCTCGGCCGCGGCGAGAAGCGCGAGCGGCAGGACGAACTCGGCTTCACGGTCGGCCACGTCACCGACGAGGTGCCGTCGCGCGGCATCTGGACCCATTATCGCAAGTTGATGGAGCCTAGCTGATGCTGTCGCGCGAGAGCAGCGCCACGTTGATGAGCGCCATCACCGCCTTCCTTTATCGCGAGGCGCGGCTGCAGGACGAGCATCAATACGAGGCCTGGGAAAAGCTCTGGACCGACGACGGCGTCTATTGGGTGCCGGCCAACGGCGCCGACATCGACCCGGAACGGCAGATGTCGATCATCTACGACAACCGCTCGCGGATCGCGCTGCGCGTCCGGCAGCTGATGACCGGCAAGCACTTCACCCAGACGCCGCAGTCGAATTTGCGCCGGCTGATCTCCAACATCGAATTGATGGACGAGCAGCCTGACGACGGCGACATCGCGGTTGCCAGCAACAGCCTCATTTTCGAATCGAGCCTGCGCGACGACACGCTGTGGGCGGCGCGCAATGAATACCGGTTGCGCCATGTCGATGGCGAATTGCGGATGGCCGCCAAGAAGGTCATCCTCGTCAACAACGACAAGGCGATCTACACGCTTTCGTTCCTGGTCTAGAGGAAAACGCGCCATGATCGACAAGGGCCCCGTTCTGCTCGATATTACCGACGGCATCGCGCGGCTGCGGCTCAACCGCCCCGATGCGGCCAACGGCATGAGCGTCGAGCTGCTCCGCGCGCTGTGTGACGCCATCATGGTCTGTCATGGTCATTCCGATCTGCGCGTCGTGCTGCTGAGCGGCGAGGGTACCAATTTCTGCGCCGGTGGCGACGTCCGCGCCTTCGCCTCCAAGGGCGAGAAGCTGCCGGACTATATCCGTCAGGCGACGGCGTATCTGCAGAATGCGGTGACTGGATTGCTGCGGCTGGAGGCGCCGGTCATATCATCGGTGCAGGGCTTTGCGGCGGGCGGCGGCGGCTTCGGCCTGGTCTGCGCTTCCGATATCGTGATCGCGGCGGAATCGGCAAAGTTCCTCGCCGGCGCGACGCGGGTGGCGATGGCGCCGGACGCCGGCGTCTCCGTCACGCTGTCGCGGCTGGTCGGCTTGCGGCGCGCGATGTCGATCCTGTTGACCAACCCGGTGATCCCGGCTGCCGAAGCGTTGCAGATCGGCATCGTCACCAGGGTCGTGCCCGATGCCGAGCTCGCCGATGCATCGCTCACGCTGGCCCGCGAGCTTGCGGCCGGCGCGCCGATGGCTCTGGCGGCGACCAAGCGGCTGGTCTGGGCCGGCACCGGCACCAGCATCGAGCAGTGCCTCTCGGAAGAGGCGCGCACAGTCGCGGAACTCTCGGGGATGGCCGATGCACGCGAAGGGCTCGCCGCGGTCATCGAGCGGCGCCAGCCTGTATTCACGGGGCGCTGAGGTGGCGAGCTTGCCATTCGGACGTCTCGATGGCCGCCGCGCCTTCGTCTCCGGCGGCGCGCGGGGCATCGGTGCTGCGATCGCGCGCAGCTTTGCCGGCGCGGGCGCCAGGGTCGTGATCGCCGATCTCGATGTCGCCGCGGCCTCGGAGCTGGCGCGCGAGACCGGCGCCGGCGTTGCAGGATTAGACGTCAGCGATGCGACGGCAGTGCAGGCTGTGATGGCGCAGGACGGCCCGTTCGACATTGTCGTCAACAATGCCGGCATCGATCAGCATGCCTTCTTCACCGATACCACGGCGGAGGATTGGGCGCGGCTGATCGCGGTCAATCTCACCTCGGTCTTGGCCTGCACCCACGCCGCGTTGCCGGCGATGCAGGCGGCGGGCTTTGGCCGCATCATCAACGTTACCTCGGAAGCGGCGCGGCTCGGCTCAAAGGGCGGCGCGGTCTACTCCGCGGCCAAGGGCGGCGTGATCTCGTTCACCCGGAGCATCGCGCGGGAGAATGCACGCTATGGCATCACTGCGAACGCGATCGCGCCGGGACCGATCCGCACGCCGATGCTGGAGCAGGCGGTGGTAAAGGGCGGCGACAGGATCCTGCAGGCAATGACCGGCGCAACGCTGCTCGGCCGCCTCGGCGAGCCGGAGGAGGTCGCGGCTGCCGCGCTGTTCCTGGCTTCCGACCAGGCCGCCTATATCACCGGAGAGACGCTCGGCGTTTCCGGCGGCATGGGCATCGGCGGCTGAAATGGGCAGCGCGGACGACGATATCGCAATCACGCCGGTCGATCGCGCGATCGAGCGTTTGCGCGCGATCTATCGCGGCTGGACCCGCGATACATCGGTGGCGCAGATGCGCGACGACTGGGACGCCGCCTTTGCCGGCTGCTCGGTGCCGGTGACGCGCCAACCGGTCGCCGCCGGCGGGGTCGACGGCGAATGGCTCGTGCCGACGGGCGCATCGCGCGACAAGGTGATCCTCTATTTTCACGGCGGCGGTTTCCGTATCGGCTCGGTCGCGTCGCATCGCGAACTGGCCGCACGGATCGCCGATGCATCCGGCTGCCGCGTGCTCTCGATCAATTACCGGCTTGCCCCGGAGCATCGTTTCCCCGCGGCACTCGAGGATGCGCTGATTGCCTATCGATATCTGCGCGATCAGGGGCTGCATCCGGCGGATATCGCCTTCGCCGGGGATTCGGCCGGCGGCAATCTCGTGCTGTGCGCGATGCTGGCGGCGCGCGACCGTGGCTTGCCGCTGCCCGCCGCCGCCGCGCTGATGTCGCCCTGGACCGATCTCACCGCGAGCGGCGCGAGCTATCAGAGCAGGGCCGAGGCCGATCCGATCCACCAGCGCGCGATGATCCTGGCGCTGGCGAAGAACTACCTTGGCAAGGACGGCAATGTCCGCGATCCGCTGGCCTCGCCGCTTTATGCCGATCTCACCCGTCTGCCGCCGCTACTGGTGCAGGTCGGCGACCGCGAGACCGTGCGCGACGATGCGACGGAACTGGCCGCCCGGGCGCAGGCTGCCGGTGTCGACGTCAAGCTCCAGGTGTGGGACGGCATGATCCACGTCTTCCAGATGTTCCCGGAGATTTCGCAGGCGCGCGAGGCGATCGCATCGCTGGCAGCTTTTTTGCGCAACCATCTTCACATCGGCCATGAGAGGGCGCCACAATGAACGTCATGACGTCGGATCCGCGCCAGCTCACTGAGGCCGAGTTCCACTTTTCGGAGCAGCCCAATCTGTCCGAGGAGCTGCGCATGCTGCGCGAGCAGGTGCGCCGCTTCGTCGAGAAGGAAGTAGTGCCGCATGCCGAGGCGTGGGAGCGCGACGGCAAGATCCCGCGCGAGATCTATCGCCGCATGGGCGCGCTCGGCTTTCTCGGCATGCGCCACGCGGTCGACCATGGCGGCACCGACATGGGGCCGCTGGCCTCGATGGTATTCGCCGAGGAGTTGGGGCGCTCCAGCTTCGGCGGTTTCACCTCGTCGATCCTCGTGCATACCGACATGTCGGCGGTGCACATCTCCTTGCGCGGTACGCCGGAACAGAAGCAGAAGTATTTGCCGGCGATTATCCGCGGCGAGACGGTCTGCTCGATCGCGGTGACCGAGCCCGATGCGGGCTCCGACGTCGCAGGCCTCAAGACGCGGGCGCGGCGCGACGGCGACAGCTGGGTGATCAACGGCGCAAAGATGTTCATCACCAACGCGGTCTATGGCGACATCCTGATCGTCGCCGCGCGGACCGACCCGCATGCCAAGGGCAGCCGCGGCATCTCGCTGTTCATCGTCGAGCGCAACACGCCGGGCATCACGGCGACCAAGCTCGACAAGCATGGCTGGCTCTGCTCGGACACCGCCGAGATCGCGTTCCAGGACGTGCGCGTGCCGGCGGAAAACCTGCTCGGCGAGGAGAACAAGGGCTTCTATGGCATCATGGAGACCTTCCAGAACGAGCGCATCTGCATCGGCGGCATCTGCGCGGGCGAATCCGCCAAGGCGATCGAGCTGACGACGAATTACGTGAAGACGCGGCAGGCATTCGGCGGCCCGCTCTGGAATCAGCAGGGCGTGCGGCTGAAGCTCGCCCAGCTTGCCGCGAAGGCGGCGGCGGCGCGGGCGCTGGCCTATCAGGCCGCCGAGCTCGCGGCGGCCGGGCAGGATTGCCTGCGTGAGGTCTCGATGGTGAAGGCGCTGTCGCCCGAGGTGCTGCACGAGGTCGTGCATGGCTGCCTGCAACTGCACGGCGGCTCAGGCTTCATGCGCGGCACCCCGATCGAGCGCATGGTGCGCGACGCGCGGGTGCTGACGATCGGCGGCGGCGCCACCGAGGTGATGCTGGAGGAAGTGGCGAAAAGGATGTGACGCCGGCGCTCTTTCTTACCTCGCCCCGCTTGCGGGGAGAGGTCGGATCGCATCGTGAGATGCGATCCGGGTGAGGGGGAGTCTCCACGAGCGTTTCTGGCAGCGCGTCTGCGGATGCGGCCCCTCACCCCAACCCTCTCCCCGTAAGAACGGGGCGAGGGAGCAGACCTACGTCCGGGTCATGTCATTTCTGGGCACGAGCGCCCTGGCCGACAGTCTGCGCCGCAATGCCCGGCTTCAGCCGCCAGTCCTCGCCAAAATCCGCGAGCGGGTGGAAGAACAGCGGCTCGGTGGTCTCGAGCCGCCGCAGCCGTTCGGCATAGTCGTTGAGATAGCGGTGCCGCGTGGCCTCGTCGACGAAGTTCACTGAATACGACACGAACGGCGGCAGCACCTTGCAGCCCGCATAGGCCAGCATGCCGTTCTGGATCGGCCACAGCACCACATCGAGCGCACCGACCAGCCCGTCGGGCGCGCACATGCCGGGATAGGCGGCGGTCGAGGTCACGACCATGGCGCGGCGGCCGGCAAGGCCGCCGGTGTCGTAGCGGCGGCCGCTGCCGTAAATTGCGCCGTTGACGAACACGCGGTCGATCCAGCCTTTCATGATGGCGGGGACCGAGAACCACCACAGCGGAAACTGCAAGATCAGGAGGTCGCACCACAGCAGCTTCTCGATCTCGGCGGCGATGTCGCCGCTGAGCGCCCCGTGCTGCAGATTGTATTTCTGCTCGCGGTCATATTGCAGCCGGTCGGGAAACCGCCGCGCGCCAAAGTCTTCGGCGGTCGCTACCGGGTTGAACCGCATGGCGTAGAGATCGGAGATCCTGACCGTATGCCCGAGCGCGGTCAGTTCCGCCACCGACCGCGCCAGCAGTGCAGCGTTGAACGACCGCGCCTCCTGATGGGCAAAGACGATCAGGACCTTCATCTCTCTAGTTCACCGGCTTGAAGCTGAGCGTCGCGGCATCGGCCTGCATGATCTGCAGCTTCTGGTTCGAGAAGCGGACGCCGGGACCGAAGCTGATCGGCGCCATCACGCCGGTCTCGACATTCTTGGTCTTCTCCAGTTCCGAGATGGTGCAGGCCCAGGTCGGCTGCTTGCCACAGCGCTCGATTGCCGCGATCAAGACCTTCGCGGCGGCATAGCCGGTCATGGTGTAGCGGTTGATGCCCTTGAACTCGGCCTCCGACACCAGCGGCTTGGCCTTCTCCAGGAACGCCTTGCCCGCCGCGCCGGCGAATGGCTCGACATAGTCGACCGCGTAGATGCCATCGCCCGCCGGGCCCATCAGCTTCAGCACCGGCTCGATGCGGCCGGGCCAGAAGATGCCGGTCACCGGCTTGATGTTCAATTTCTCGAGCTCCTTTGTCATCGCGATATTCTCGGCGATGATGCCGCCGGCCAAAAACACCTCGGCGCCGGCATCCTTCAGCTGCAGCATGTCGGATGAGAAGTCCTGCTGGCCCTTCTTGTAGTTGCCGCTGTAGACGACGTTCAGCTTCTTGGCCTTGACCACGGAATCGAAGCCGTCGCGCACGGTGATGCCGTAATCGTCGTCCTGGGTGATCAGGCCCCATTTCTTGCCGGGGTTCCTGTCGGCGAGGAAGTTGACGAGATGGATGATTCCCTCCTCGTAGGATTGGCCGACCACGAACACGTTCTTGCGCGCCGGCTCCCACAGGAATTTGACCGGCGCGACGTCGATCACGGTCGGGATACCGGACTTCTCCAGCACCGGCATCACAGCGATCGACTGGCCCGAGCCGGAGATGCCGAGCATCGCGAAGACCTTGTCGACGTCGATCACCTTCTTGACGCCCTGGATGGTTCGCGCTGTGACGTAGCCGTCGTCCTCCAGCACATATTTGATCTTGCGGCCGTTGATGCCGCCGGCGGCGTTGGCTTCGGCGATCGCGATCTTGTGGCCGATCGAGGCGGCGACGCCCAGCAGCGCCGGCGGGCCGGTCAGCGGCTCCACGTCGCCGATCAGGATCTCGCTGTCGGTGATGCCGGGATCGGCGGCAGTAGCCGGGCCGGTCGCGAGACAGGCCGTGGAAAGCAGCAGCGCGGCCGCCGCCAGGTGTTTGATCATTGTCTCCTCCTCATGGTGTTGCGTCTTTTTTTGATTAGTAGCGCAGCGGCCAGTGCACCCAGGCCCGCCTGATGTCGTGCCAGGCGCCGACCAGCCCCCGCGGCTGGAAGCGCAGGAACAGGATGATGACGAGGCCGTAGAGCATGCTCTTCAGCTCCTGCGCGCCGGTCGTGAAGGTCGCATCCATCTGCGCGCTGAACAGGCTGAAGACGAGCCGCGTCGCCTCCGGCAGCAGCACGATCAGGATGGTGCCGAGCACCGCGCCGAGCGCCGAGCCGAGTCCACCGACGATCAGGATCGCCAGCGCCTCGATCGAGAGCAGGAACGGAAAGCCCTCGACGCTGACGAAGGAGAGATAGATGCCGTACAGCGCGCCGGCGATGCCGGTGATGAACGCCGAGGTGACGAAGGCGAACAGCTTGTAGGCATGCAGGTTGATGCCCATGACGCGCGCCGCCGTGTCGTTGTCCCTGATCGCGACAAAGGCGCGGCCGACCCGGCTGCGGCGGATGTTGAGGGTGGCGAACAGCGTCAGTGCCGCGATGCCGAGGCAGAGATAGGTGAAGGCCGCGTCGCCGTCGAAGCTGATGCCGAGGATCTCGGGCCGCTGCACCTGAATGCCGCGTGCGCCGTTGGTGAGCCAGCGCATCTCCAGGATCACGGTGTTGATGATGAAGGAGAAGGCGAGCGTGGTGATGGCGAGGTAAAGTCCCTTGAGCCGAAGCGACGGCGCACCGACGATCAGGCTCGCCAGCGCCGGCACCACGCCGGCGCCGAAGAAGCCGACCAGCGGCGGCATGTGGTACTTCGAGACCAGCACCGCATAGGCATAGGCACCGGTGACGAGGAAACCGACATGGCCGAGCGAGATCAGGCCGGTGTAGCCGGTCAGGATGTTGAGTCCGAGCGCACCGGTGACCGTGATCAGGATGATCATCAGGAACGACAGCGCGTAGGAGTTCAGCACAAAAGGAGCGGTGATCAGCGCCAGCAGCAACACGGCCGACCATAGCCACACCGGCGGGGAATCGATCAGCGCAACCAGTTCGCCGTAGCTCTGCTTGTAATCGCCGGTGCGCATCACACCCTCTCGATGTCGCGTTCGCCGAAGATGCCGAACGGGCGGATCATCAGCACGATGATGATCATGGCAAAGCCCGCGACCTCCTTCATGCCGGAGCCGATATAGCCGCCGGCCAGGTTTTCGGTGATGCCGATCAGGAGGCCGCCGAGGCCGGAGCCGAGCACGGCGTCGAGGCCGCCGAGGATGGTGGCCGGAAACGCCTTCAGCCCGAGCTGGAACATCACCGGCGATAGATCATAAGACAGCGCGAAGAACACGCCGCCGATGCCGGCGATCACCGAAGACGCGGCCCAGGCCAGCGCATGAACTCTTGTTGCGCTGATGCCCATCAACAGCGCCGTGCGATCGTCGGCTGCGACCGCGCGCATCGCAACCCCGACCTTGCTGTAACGGAAGAACGCCCAGATCGCGGCGATCAGCAGAAGCAGCGTCGCGATGACCGCAATCTGCCCGGTACGCACGCCGATGCCGCCGAGATGCACGATGCCGCGGCCCATGCCGATGTCGAGGCCGTGCGGATAGGCGTCCCAGATGAAGTTGATGGCGGAGCGCAGGATCACGGCGAGCCCGATCGTGACCATCACGGTCGCGAATACCGGCTCGCCCAGCATCGGCCGCATCACGAGCCGCTCGATGATCAGGCCGAGCAGGACAGCGGCGAGAATCGCGCCCACCGCGACGACGAACACATTGCCGCTGACCGTGGTCGAGATCGTCCAGGCGGTATAGGCGGTGATCATGGTCATCTCGCCCTGGGCGAAATTGACCAGCCCGGTGGACTTGTAGATCACCGCAAAGCCCATCGCGATCAGCCCGTAGATCGCGCCGATCGCGAGCCCCGAGATCAGCAGCTGGATGAGATACTGCATTCAGCCCTCCGCCCGGTAGATGATGGCGAGTTCACGGGCGAACTTCTTCTCGATCATTGCGCGGCGTACCTTCTGGGTGGCGGTCAGCTCGCCGTCGTCATGGTCGAGCTCCTTTTCCAGGATGGCGAACCGCCTGATGTTCTCGACCCGGGCGAACCGCTTATTGGTCTCGTTGACGACGCGCTCGACCAGCTCATTCACTTCGGGAAGCTGCGAGAGCGATTTGTAGTTGGTGTAGGCGAGCGCCCGGTCGCGCGCCCAGCGGCCGACATTGTCGTAGTCGACCTGGATGATGGCGCCGAGATACTTCCTGGCCTCGCCGACCACGATCGCTTCCTTGATGAATTCGGAATCCTTCAGCGCGTTCTCGATCTCGGACGGCGCGATGTTCTTGCCGCCAGCGGTGATGATGATCGCCTTCTTGCGGTCGACCACGGCGATCTCGCCATTGTCGAGGACATCGATGATGTCGCCGGTGCGCAGCCAGCCGCCGGGCTCCAGCGAGGCGGTCGAGGCCTTCTCGTCGAGGAAGTAGCCCTTGAAGACGCCGGGGTTGCGCAGCAGGATCTCGCCGTCGGTGTCGCACTTCCATTCGGTCTGCGGCAGCGGCACGCCGCAGCCGCCGATCCGATGATGGCTTGCGGTCTGGATGAAGGCGACGCCGCCGCTTTCGGTGAGGCCGTAGCCCTGCGACACCGGACGGCCGATGATGTCGAAGAAGCGCAGCGTCTCCGGCGAGATCGAGGCGCCGGCGCAGAGCCGGTGCCGACTGTAGGCAAAGCCGAGATGGCGCTGCAAATTGCGGAACATCAGGAGATAGAGCAGTCCGTAGGCGGCACGATCGAGCATACTGGCCTTGCCGGCCTGTCGACGGTCGGACAGCGTGCGGCCCCAGGCGAGGCAGGCCCTGGTGAAGCTCTGGCGCAGGCGGCCGCTCTCGCCGAGGCGGAACAGAAAGCCCTGCTGCAGCTTCTCGTAAATGCGGGGAACGCCGACGAAGAAGGTCGGCGCGATCTCGCGGATGTTGATCGCGACGGTGTCGATCGATTCGGCGAACGAAACGGTGCCGCCGAGCACGAGATGGGTCACGGTGCCGTAGCAGCGCTCGGCGACGTGGCACAGCGGCAGATAGCTCACCGCCTCGAACGGCTTGTCGGCAGTGCCCACGGTTTTGGCGTAGGCATAGGCGGCGTAGACGAGATTGCGATGGGTCAGCATCGCGCCCTTGGGCGGGCCGGTTGTGCCTGAGGTGTAGACGAGGATGCAGACGTCGTCGGGCGCGCCCTGGCTGATCAGGCGGTCGAGCGTCGCGTCGGCCTCCGAATTCTCCTGGGCGTAGGTCCTGCCGCGCTCGCACAATGCGGCGAACGACATCAGCTCCGATTGCCGGTAATGCCGCAGGCCCTTCATGTCGACGCAGACGATGGCCTCGAGGTCCGGCAGGCCGCCATTATTGGCCATCGCGTCGAGCACCTTGTCGGTCTGCTCCTGGTCGCCGGTGACGACGATGCGGGCGCCCGAATGCTTGACGATATATTGCAGCTCGACCCAGGGATTGGTCGGATAGATGCCGACCGCCACCGCGCCGATCATCTGCGCACCAAGGTCGGCGTAAAACCATTCCGGCGTGTTCTCGCCGGCGATGGCGATCCGGTCGCCAGGCTTGATGCCGAGCGAGAGCAGGCTGAGCGCCACCGCGCGCGCGGTGTCGTAATAGTGCCGCCAGGAATAGGGATTCCAGATGCCGTAGTCCTTTTCGCGCAGCGCCAGCGCCTCGCCGTGCATCGCGGCGCGCTGCCGTAGCAATTGCGGGATGGTGATGGCGGCATCCGCAAGCGTACCCTGCAACGCGTCGATGCCGGCTGCGGGCACACTGCGTGCGGCGCTGGCTGGCAGCGGCGGATGAG
Organism: Bradyrhizobium sp. USDA 4510; assembly: GCF_054059095.1. Lineage (NCBI taxonomy): Bacteria > Pseudomonadati > Pseudomonadota > Alphaproteobacteria > Hyphomicrobiales > Nitrobacteraceae > Bradyrhizobium > Bradyrhizobium sp. USDA 4510. The sequence continues at coordinate 1,443,200 of NZ_JBSSBT010000001.1, forward strand.
CGGTGCGCAGGCTGTCCAGCGTCGACATCACGCGCCCGCCTTTGACATCGCGTCAGCGCGCTGGCCGCCGAGATAGGCCTCCGCGACTGCCGGATCGCGCCTGATCTCACCAGGTGCGCCTTCGGCGATCTTGCGGCCGAAATACAGCACATGGACGCGGTCAGAGATGTCCATCACGATGCGCATCTCGTGCTCGATCATCACGACGGTGATGCCGAGCTCGTCGCGGATGTCGAGCACGAAGCGCGCGATGTCCTCGGTCTCCTCCTGGTTCATGCCGGAGACCATCTCGTCGAGCAGCAATAGCTTCGGCTCGCAGGCGAGCGCGCGGGCGAGCTCGACGCGCTTCTGCTGGCCGTAGGACAGCGTGCCGACCACGGCGTCCCTGATGTGCTCGATCTCGAGGAATTCGATGATGTGCTCGACGCGTTGCCGTGCCGCGATTTCCTCCTTGCGGGTACGTCCGTAAAACCACACCGCATCGAGCACGGTCGAGCGCAGATGGGTGTGGCGGCCGGTCAGGATGTTCTCGACCACGGTGCCGTGCTTGAACAGCGCCAGATTCTGGAAGGTGCGGCCGATACCGACGGCGGCGAATTTCCACGGCGAGATCATCGAGAGGTCGATGCCGTCGAAGCTGATGCGGCCGCCGCTCGGCCGCAGCACGCCCGAGATCATGTTGAACAGCGTGGTCTTGCCGGCGCCGTTCGGACCGATCACGCTGCAGATCTCGCCGGGCGCGACGCGCAGGCTGACATCGGCGACTGCCTGCAGGCCGCCGAAGCGCTTTGACAGGTTCTCGACCGTGAGCAGCGCGGTCACGACAGCCACCGCTTGCGGCGCTTGTAGTGCTTCACGTCGCGCAGGCTCTTGCGACCGGTGGAGGAGACGCCGAGATAGAATTCCTGGACGTCCTCGTTGGCGGTGAGCCTCGCTGCCGTGCCGTCGAGCACGACGCGGCCGGTCTCCAGGATGTAGCCGTAGTCGGCGATGTCGAGTGCGCGCTGCGCGTTCTGCTCGACCAGCAGCACCGTCATCTTCAGTTCGTCGCGCAGCCGGACGATCACCTCATAGATGCGGTCGATGATCAGCGGCGCGAGGCCGAGCGACGGCTCGTCGAGCGCCAGCAGCACGGGATCGGTCATCAACGCGCGGCCGATCGCGAGCATCTGTTGCTCGCCGCCGGACATGTAGCCGGCGATCTGGTCGCGCCGCTCATATAGTCGTGGAAACAGCGTAAACACCTTGTCGCGGCGCTCGCGCGCCTCGGCGCTGGTCCTGGTGTAGCCGCCCATTTGCAGGTTCTCGTCGATGGTGAGTGCCGCGAACACGCGGCGGCCCTCCGGCACCTGCACGATGCCGCGGCGGACCAGTTCGTCCGGCGCAAGGCGATGCACCTCGTCATTGCGGAAGCGGATGCTGCCGTTCTCGATCACGCCTTCCTCGGTATAGAGGATGCCGGACATCGCCTTCAGCAGCGTCGATTTGCCGGCGCCGTTGGAGCCGAGCAGGGCGACGATGTTGCCCTCGGGCACCGCGATCGAGACGTCGCGGATCGCCTCGATCGCATTGTCGTAGACGATCCGGATGTTGCGGAATTCGAGCAGGCACTGCTCTGGCACGGCGACTGGCGCTGCTTGCGGCATCGGATGCGGGATGGTCGTCGGCATCGTGCTCAGACCCGGCCTGCCGATAAGCGCGGGCGCGCGGCGAGGATCGCATCGGTGACGATCTTGGCGGTCTCGGCGCAGGCCTGCGTGCCGCCATTGCCATATTGCTTCACCGCATCGCCGACGCACCACAGGCCACCGATACCGGTCTCGCGCGGCAGATCGTAGCCGGCGCAGCTGCGTTGTGCCGGCCAGTCGTCGCGCATCACCCGGATCGACAGGATTTTGGCCTGGTCGAAATTCGTGAACTGCTCGCGCAGATCCTCGAGCGCGAGCTGGACTTCTGCATCGGAGTCGAAATCGCCGAGCGCGGGCACCGGCACGGCATAGGCGACATAGAGGTGCCAGCCGGGCGGCGCCAATTCCGGACAGGTGGCCGAGAGGTTGGCCATGTTGCAGAGCCGGCGCGTCTTGCCGAAGGTGACGATGCCGGGATGATTGATCAGCGGCTCGCGGCTCGCGACATTGATGACGATGTTGGCGGCCGGGCGAAGGTCGTTCTTCACCCTGGTGATATAATCCGCCGGGAACGCCTCGCTGCCGGCGAGCGCGACGGTGGCTTTCGGTCCCGCATTACTGATCACGAGATCGGTGTCGATCCGCACCCGCTCGCCGTTCCTGAGCACGGTGACGCCTTCGACCTTGCCGTTCGCGGTGTGGATCGTGGTCGCCGGTGTTTCGAGCCAGATGTCGCCATTGCGCCTGACGGCATTGCCTAGACTGTTCCAGACGCCGATCGTGCCCTGCGGGCAGAAGCCGAATTTCTTGAAGGCGCCCTTGCTGGTGAAATAGGTGAGGAAGGCGCGGGCCGGCAGCTCGGCGGCGTTGCAGGCGAAGATCGCCGCGCAAAGATTGCGGAACAGCGCGTGTACGGTGGCGTTGCTGGTGTAGCCCTTCAGCCAGTCCTCGGTCGATTGCCGCCCGTCGGGCAGGTTGCCGGAGCGGGCGTCGGCGAATTTCTCCAGGATGCGCGAGGCCTGCTTGGTCAGTTGCCCGAGCAGCAGCGACCAGCCGCCGCGGCCGACATCGATCACCTTGCCGTCGATGAAGAACGAGCTCGCGGGCTCCGGCGCGCGGATGTCGAGCGGGGCGCCGACGGTGTGGAAGGTTTCCTCGAACACGCCACCGAACTCGATCGCGATCGCCCCGATATTGACCTTGAAGCCGTCGATCTCCTCGGTCGAGGCGCGTCCGCCGAGCCGGTCCTTGTCGTCGACGACGAGCGTATGCAGCCCGCCATGGGCGAGGAGCGCCGCGGCGCACAGCCCGCCGGCGCCGGCTCCGATCACGACAGCATCGATCCTCTGAGAATCCACGCGCAACCTCCCGCGATGCCGCCGGGTTGCTCCCAGCGTGCGCAATCCGCTTGCTTGATAGAAGGCAGTCTAATATAATCCGACCGGTCGTTCAAATTATTTTTTGACGCAGGTCGCTCGTCGCACGGGCGATGGAAGAGTCTGGTGGATGGTGCCCGCAAAGGGGAGGAGAGCGTGGGGCGGCGGTAGTATAGAGAGAGGCAGTCGCCCGATTCCGGCGGCGCCGATGGTGCATGAGAGAGACGGCAATGGCGCGGACGCGCTCAGAGAATTACGACGAGATTCAGCGGAACATTCTCACCACTGCCTGCGGCCTGTTCGCGCGGCAGGGCTACATGCGTGCCTCGATCGCCGACCTTGCGGATGCCTGCAAGCTGTCGCGCGGCGCGCTGTACCATTATTTCGATTCCAAGGAAGCGATCCTGTTCGCGATCCTCGACGCCCATATCCGCGAGATGATCGCGGACGTCGAAGCCGCGATGGCCGAAAAGGCGACGACGCTGGAGCAGTTCCGCGCCGCGATCCAGGCCATCGTCGCGCTGAATGCGCGTTCGAGCGACGAGCAGCGCGTCATCCTCAACGACCTCTCGTTCCTCGGCGAGACCGAGCAGGATGCGATCAAGGCGCTGGAGCGCCAACTCGTCGACACGGTCTCGGATCTTCTGGTCAAGCTCGACAAGGAAGGCAAGATCGTCAAGCGGACCAAGAAGATCTACAGCATGATGCTGTTCGGCATCCTGAACTTCAGCCACACCTGGTACGATCCGAAGGGCGGGATCGATCCAGGGGAGTTCGCCGACATGGTGGTGGATCTGTTCCTGTACGGCTTCACCATGCCGGTGCCGGCAAAGAACGCCGCGCGGCCGCTGCGCCAGCGCGCGTGAGGCCGACGCGGCGCGCACTGCGGCTTCGCGCCGAAGACATCTCTCGCAGCGATTATTCCTCATCTCGTCTGCACATCATCGTGAAGGCCGAGACGTTGTCCCGCGCGTAACGCACGCGCGGCGCGCCGCGTAGTTTTGCCACGAACGCCGCGACAGCGGCCGATGGTGGCTCCGCAGCGAGGGAAGAAACAACCACATGAATCTGTCGTTCAACATCGCCGAACAGGGCGAGGGGTCTTATCGAGCGCTCGCGATCCTGCGCTGGGTCATGGTCGTGATCTTCGTGTCGTTCGGCATGCAGAAATTCACGCTGCAGTCGGCGCAAGGCATCGCGCAGTTCATCAGCAACAGCCCGTTCATCTCGTGGCTGTCGGTGTTCGGTCTCCGGGGCGAGGCCTATGTGCTCGGGGTGGCCGAGTTCGGCATTGCGGCGCTGCTCGTCGCCGGCGCGTTCAGCCCGCTTCTCTCGGCGATCGGCTCGTTGATGGGCGTCTTCACCTTCGCGGTGACGTGGTCGTTCTTCTTCACGACGCCGGGGGTGGTCAAATGGAGCCTGTCGACCGATCCGATGGCCTGGAACCTGGCCGGCGAGTTCCTGTTCAAGGACATCGTGCTTCTGTGCGTCTGCCTCGTGCTGCTGTTGGCGTCGTTGCCGCGGTCGATCGTCCGCTTGCGCGCCAAATAGGTGTCGCGCCGCGCATCGATGGTTAACCAATGGTTAAACAGTCATCGCGCGCATCCGGCATCTGGAACAGGACAAAACGTCGCGGACGACCGTGTCTTGAAAATCGAATCCGATCGGCTTATGCAACCTTCGATTGACGAATTGTTGCTAGGAAGAAACGTCCCCGGTTGGGAGCGGAATGTGACGAAGTCAGAAATATCCTTGGCCCGATCGGCAAGCGCCGATCTTGCCGTTTCGTCGAAGCCCACTCCCGTCATTTCAAACGTCCTGCATTTTTTAGTTCGATTGCAGTTCCCGCACCGTGGCTGGAGTGGGAGGGCGGTCGCGATCGCGGCTTCCGGAAGTGACCACCGGAACAGCGATCGGGCCGCCCCGTCCCCAGCCGGGCGGGTAACGGCGCAAGACGCGTAATCGTGAATTCGGACGCTTGGGTTCCACCGCTAGGATCGTGATGTCGCCATCTCTCGATGGTGAACAGATTGTCTGCAGGTCGCATCGCAACATCGTGCCGATTTCGTTCTTCATGAGACAATGGCTCACCGTCCGGATCGCGGCCGTCCTGTTCGTGGTCGCTGGTAGCGTGCTTGGGGTAGCGCGCGCGGATTCCGACATGGACGCGCAGATCAGGGACATCGTCACGACGGAACTCGCGCCGACCGCGACCGCGACCGACCCGGGCGGCCTCGCCGCGGCGGTCTATGCCGGGGGCCGGGTCGCGTTCTTCAACTACGGTTTCGCTGATGACTCAGCGAAGCGGCCGGTCACCCCGGACACGCTGTTCAACCTTGCCTCGTTGCGCAAGCTGTTCGAGGCGACGCTGGTCGCGCTCGGCACCGAGCGCGGCGAATTGCGGCTGGACGATCCGGTCGGCAAGTATCTGCCCGAGCTCAACGGCGACTACGTCAGCCGCGTCACCATCGGCGAACTCGTCAATCATACGTCGGGGCTGCTGCTGCCGACCGATCATCCGCCATGGCCGGTCGGGACCTTCAGCCGTGATCAGTTCATCGCGATGCTCAACGCGTGGACGCCGCCGGCAGGAGAGCAGCCGGGCAAGCAGCGCATCTACAGCCATGCCGGCTATGTCCTGCTGCAGCTGGTGCTGGAGCGGCGCTATGAGATGCCGATCGCGACGTTGATCGGGAGCCGCATCCTCAATCCGCTCGGAATGACGTCGACCTTCGTTCCGGACCGCAGCGAGGACAACCGCGCGAGGATGGCGCCCGAGCTGATGCAGCGCGTGGTTCAGGGCTACTCCCACGACGGCACGGCGATCGGTCCGCCGGGCAATCAGCAGCGCTATTACGATTTTCCAGGCACCGGCCAGATGTTCTCATCGGCGCGCGATCTCGGCATATTGCTGGGCGCCTGCCTCGACGGCGCGGTGATCGATCCCGAATTGCGCGCAGCGTTGCAGATGACCGAGCGGGAGAGTTTTCGCGTCGACGAAAAGTTCGGCCAGGCGATGGCATGGGAGCATGTGCGGCTGGACGGCATCACCGTGATCGACAAGCCGGGCGGTCTCAATAACGCCTCAGCCTATGTCGGCCTGGTGCCGGCGCGCAGGCTCGGCATCGTGCTGCTCGCCAATCGCGGCGACTATCCGCACGAGATCGCGCGCTACAGGATCTTGCCGGCCCTCGCGCGACTTTAATCGCAGGACGTGCCAGTCCAATGACACGGCCTGCGCGGCAGGGCAGAGGATGCATGCAAAAATCGCGATGGCGCGGAACCGTGATGAGCTGTATAAGCCGGTAGCTTCTTCTCCATTTTGAAGAGGCTGATATGACCGATCTGTATCCTGATTTGCACAATTGGCTTTCGCAACAGCCCCATGGGTTGCGAACCTTCAGGACCTTCCAGCAAAAACTCGAGATTCTGAGCAAGGACGACCCGGAGCAACGCGGCGTTTGCCGGCTGCTGAGCGGACTCGTCGGCAACTACGTCGAAACCTTCGACGAGGAGCCGCTGCCGGTCGCGGTCGCCGACCGCGCCTATGGCCGGCTGCTCGATCTCGTCGCAAGCCTTGATCTCAAGGGAAATCCCGACCGGCGCCTCGCCGACATCAACCGCATCGCGTCCTGCGATCTGCTGAACTGATCTCAGCGCAAGACGCTTCGCGTTTTGTCGCGGAAAAACCGGTTGGCACTTTTCCGGATTGTGCTCTAGCGCCGCGTCGTCGCGAGCTCGCGATAGAGCGCGGCGTAGCGGCCGGCGCGATTGTGCCAGGAGACATCGGTGGCCATGCCGGCCTGCTGCAGCCGGCGCCATGTCACCTTGTCGTTGAACAGCAGGTTTGCCTTGCGCAAGCCGTGGGCGAGCGCATCCGAGGTGACGGGTGCGAACTTGACGCCGGTCGGCGCATCGCCGGTGATCGCGACTTCGTCGAAGTCGAGCACGGTGTCGGCAAGGCCGCCGACATTGGCGACAACAGGGACCGCGCCGTAGCGCAGCGCGCACAGCTGGGTGAGGCCGCACGGCTCGAAGCGCGACGGCACCGCGAGCGCGTCCGCGCCGGCCTGGATCAGATGCGCCAGCGCCTCGTCGTAACCGATCACGACCGCGATCCGTCCGGGGTTGTCGCGCGCCAGCGCGGCGTAGCGGTCCTGCAGGTCGCGGTCGCCGCTGCCGAGCAGCGCGAGCTGGATGCCTTCGCCGAGCAGCGTCGGGATGTTCTCGAGCAGAAGGTCAAGGCCCTTTTGCCATGACAGCCGGCTGATGACGCCGAGCAGCATCGCATCCGGCGTGGGATCAAGCCCGAAGCGCCGCTGCAGCGCCGCCTTGTTCACCGCGCGATCCGCCGGCTGCTCGGAGCTGAAGCGCGCCGCGATGTCGGGATCGGTGGCCGGATTCCACACCGATATGTCGATGCCGTTGAGGATGCCGCTCAGCACGTCGGCGCGTTCGCGCAAGAGGCCGCCGAGCCCCATGCCGCCCTCGTCGCTTTGAATCTCCCGCGCATAGGTCGGCGACACCGTGGTGATGCGGTCGGCGAATTGCAGGCCGGCCTTCAACAGGCTGATGGTGCCGTAATATTCGACGCCGTGGAGCGCGTAGGATTCGCTCGGCAGGCCGAACGCGGCAAGCATGTCCGGCGAGAACTGGCCCTGATAGGCGAGGTTGTGCACGGTCATCACCGTGCCGGGCCGTGGTTGCCCGGCATAATGCAGGAGGGCGGGTGCGAGGCCCGCCTGCCAGTCATGCGCATGCACGATGTCGGGGACGAAGGAGGTGATCGCGCCCTGGCCGATCTCCGCCGCCATCCGCGACAGCGCGGCAAAGCGGATGCCGTTGTCCGGCCAGTCGCGTCCGTCCGGGCCGACATAGGGATTGCCGGGCCGCGCATAGAGATGCGGCGCGTCGAGCGCGAACAGATCGAGGCCATCATGCGTGCCGCCCAGCACGCGGATCGGCCCGCCGTAGAATTCCGGCCAGTGCAGCAGCGTCTCCGCCGAAGCCAGCGCCTTGAGCACGTCGGGATAGCCGGGCACCAGCGTCCGCGTCGTGACGCCGTGCTGCTTCAGCGCCGCCGGCAGCGCGCCGACCACGTCGGCAAGGCCGCCGGTCTTGACGATCGGGTAGACTTCAGAGGCGACTGCGAGGACGCGGATGGGCGTCATGTCCCCAGCCTGTCGATCATCGACTGCGTGATCAGCGTGATGCCGCTCTCGGTGGTGCGGAAGCGCTTGCCGTCGAATTCGGGATCCTCGCCGACCACGAGCCCTTCCGGAATCCTCACCCCGCGATCGATCACGACGTTTCGGAGCCGTGCTCCGCGGCCGACATTGACATAGGGCATGATCACCGCATTCTCGATATTGGCGTAGGAATTGACGTGCACGCCGGTGAACAGCAAGGAGCGGCGCAGCGACGCGCCCGAGATGATGCAGGCACCCGAGACCAGCGAGGTCACCGCCTGGCCGCGTCGTCCGTCCTCGTCATGCACGAACTTGGCGGGCGGGGTGATCTCGGCATAGGTCCAGATCGGCCATGATCGATCGTAGAGGTCGAGCTCGGGCACCACGTCGGTGAGATCGATATTGGCGCCCCAATAGGCATCGACGGTGCCGGCATCGCGCCAGTAGGAGCGCGGATCGTCGCCGGAGCGGACGCAGGAATCGTTGAACTGGTGCGCGATCGCCCGGCCGTGCTTCACGATATAGGGGATGATGTCCTTGCCGAAATCGTGGGCCGAGTTCGGGTCAACGGCATCGCGGCGCAACTCGTCGAACAGGAATTCCGAATTGAAGACATAGATGCCCATGCTGGCCAGCGACTTGTCGGGCTTGCCGGGCATCGGTGGCGGATCGGCGGGTTTCTCGAGGAAGGACTGGATCAGGCCGGTCTCGTCGATATGCATGATGCCGAAGGCGCTGGATTCAGCCCGCGGCATTTCAAGGCAGCCGACCGTGACATCGGCGCCGCTTTCGACATGCTGCTTCAGCATGATCTCATAATCCATCTTGTAGACGTGGTCGCCGGCGAGCACCAGGATGTACTTGGTGCCGTGCGCTTCGAGGATGTCGATGTTCTGGTAGACCGCGTCGGCCGTGCCGACATACCACATCGTTTCGGAGACGCGCTGGCTTGCGGGCAGGATGTCGAAACTCTCGTTTCGCTCCGGCCGGAAGAAGTTCCAGCCGCCTTGCAGATGCCGGATCAGGCTGTGCGCCTTGTACTGGGTCGCCACCGCGATGCGGCGGATGCCCGAATTCACCGCATTGGATAGCGCGAAATCGATGATGCGCGACTTGCCGCCGAAATAGACCGCGGGCTTGGCGCGTTTGTCGGTGAGCTCCTGAAGTCTGCTGCCGCGTCCGCCGGCCAGCACGAAGGCGAGGGCGTGACGCGACAAGGGTTCATTTCCGACGGATCTCATGGTCATCCTCCCAGAACTTCAGGCTGGCCCCGCTACCTTCTCTTGTCCGGAAGGCCTGATCGGGCGCCAACGGGGCCGATTGGGAACGTAGCAAGTGCGTCCCGGTTGAGCAAAGCGGGATGGCGGGCTTTCGTTCCCCGGACCCCCTCTCGTGAAGATCGGGGTTGCGGGCCGGTTAAAGCTATTGACGAGACGTGATTTCGGCCTAGAGCAAGCCTGCCGTTTTCTTCTGTCAGGCCAGCATTCCATGACACTTGCTTCCGTCACGCCCCAGGACATCCGCGCAACGCTGCTGCTGCGCCGGGAGATCGCGCTGCTCGACGTCAGGCATGAGGCGGAATTCGCCACCGGCCATCCGCTGTTTGCCGCCAACATGGCGGCCGGCCGGATCGCGCTCGAAGCCGAGCTGCGATTGCCGCGCAAGGACGTGCCGATCGTTCTTTATGACAATGGCGAGGGGCTGGTCGCTGCCGCCGTGGAGCAGTTGATGGCGCTGGGCTACGGCAATGTCGCCGCGCTCGCCGGCGGCTTAGGAGGCTGGAAGGCGGCCGGTTACGAGGTGTTTGAGGATGTCAATTCCTATGCCAAGGCGTTCGGCGAGTTGGTCGAGTCGCGCAGGCACACGCCGTCGCTGAGTGCCGACGAGGTCGCCGCGTTGATTTCGGACAAGGCCAACATCGCGATCCTCGATGTCCGTCGCTTCGACGAATATGCCACCATGAACATCCCGGGCTCGGTCAGCGTGCCCGGCGCCGAGCTTGTGCTGCGGGCCGGCGGCGCGGCGCCGGATCCCGACACCACCATCATCGTCAACTGCGCCGGCCGCACCCGCTCGATCATCGGCACGCAGTCGCTGATCAATGCCGGACTGCCCAACAAGGTGCGGGCGCTGCGCAACGGCACGATCGGCTGGACGCTGGCGAAGCACGATCTCGAGCACGGCGCCGGCAAGCGCGGCGGCATTGCTCCGTTCGAGGGCGCAGGCGACAATGCGCGCGACGTCGCCTATCGCGCCGGCGTCCGTCACATCGGGATCGATGAACTCGCTGCGCTGGACGAGGACGCACACCGTACGCTGTATCGCTTCGATGTGCGCGATGCCGAGGAATACACGACCGGTCACCTTGCCGGCTTCCGCCACTATGCCGGCGGCCAGCTGGTGCAGGAAATCGACATGGCCGCGCCCGTGCGCGGCGCGCGCATCGTGCTGAGCGACGACAAAAGCATCCGCGCCGACATGACGGCGTCCTGGCTTGCGCAGATGGGCTGGGAGGTCTATGTGCTCGACGGCGGCTATGACGGCCGGCTCGAAGTCGGCCCGCCGCGCATCGTGCCGCGGCCCGATCCCGCGCACCGCTACCGGCGCCCCTATGAAGGCACCGGCGTCGCGGAAAAAGCGATGCAGGCCTATCTCGATTGGGAGTACGGCCTCGTCGAGCAGCTGCGTCGCGACGGCACGCACGGGTTCTATGTGATCTAGCGGATGACGTGGTGACGGCGGTGCGACTGCATCGGTCGGTGCCGCGTCGCAGGGGCGACTGCCAAAATATCGAAAACAACCCCATGCAAAGGAGCCGGTGGCTGCCCGCGGACACGGCAACTTGACTCGTCGGGCAAATCAGTGGTAATTTTCCATTATTCAGAAATCGTGCCGGCATGGTCGTCCCTGCGAAAGCAAAGACCCATAATCACAATTGCTGGGCGATGCTGGAACGACGAATTCCTTCAACAAGGTCCGCCGCGGAGTATGGGTCCCTGCTCCCGTGCGCAAATGCGCACTAGGCAGGGACGACGTGTTGGAGGGGCCGCGGGCTCTCATCTCTCCGGTGCCATACCCCGCACAGGCATCCAGTACGGCGCGGCCATTAAGCACGAACGCCGTGAGGAGTCGGATCGCATCTATCGATGCGACCCGACCTAACAGGAGCTTCGCTCGTCTCGACCCCGCAAGCCGGGGAGATACACCGAGTTTGCTGCGAAGCATAACCCAGCCCGCCGCTACTTCGGCAACGCCACCGGCGTCAGCTTGAACGGGCCGGGGTCCTTGCCCTTGTTGTCGCCGATCACGTAGGACAGCTTGCCCTCGGCGACCCAGCCGACATCGCCGACCTGCGTCACCGAGACCGGCTCGGCAAGGCCATCCTTGATGGTGTCGATGGTAGCCTCGCTGCCCTTCACCGTGACCTTGTCGAGCTTGCCGTTGCCCTCGATCAGCAGGAAGCTGCCGCCATGGGCACGCAACGCGTCGGCGTGGTCGAGCCGCCGCGACGGCTTCAGCTCGGTCACCGCGCCGGCCTTGCCGTCCTTCATCTCGATCTTGAACAGTTTTGCCGGAATGAAGGTGGTGACGTAAAGATTGCCGTCGGCGCCGATCGCGATGCCGTCGAGCCCGACGCCGTCCTTGGCGGGCGCGAGCTGCGGATCGGTCGCGAACGTCGCCAGCGCCGTGCCACCCGCCTTCAGGCTGTAGACGAACGGCGCAAAGGAATCGCTCACATAGGCGGTGCCGTCGGCACCGACCACGATGTCGTTGCAGAACGATTTCGGATCGCTCAGGGCAAAGCTGCCCTTCGGCGCGCCGCTCTTGAGATCGAAGGTCTTCAGCCAGGCGCCCTTGGTGTCGCTCGGCCCCGCCACGCCCATCGCGCTGATGTCGTTGGAGCAGACATAGAGCGTGCCGCTCTTCTCGTCGGCGAGCACGCCCAGCGTCGAGCGGCTGTCGGCGGCGCCCGGCTTGACCAGCTGCTCGGCCTTGCCGCCCGAGATCTTCGTCACGCCGCCATGGTTGAAGCTGCCGACGTAGAGCGTCCCGTCGGAGGTCGAGGTTACGCTCTCCGGAAAACTCTTGTCGGGAACGCCGACCGCAGCTGTTTCGGCGCGCACTGGGCCGGCCGCACCGAGCGCAAGGATGATGGCCGCTAGCGATGCGCGGCGGATCTTGAGCAGTTCTCCCGTTGCGCGCGGACGTCCCGCGGCGCCATTGTTTTTTATCATGATCGCGTTTCCTCGATGAACCTGGTTGGACCAGGCAGGATTTTCTTGGCGATCGTCTCCGGTCGATGGTTGTTGTCTGCAGGGTTCCCGACCGGATTGTTCACCCGCCTGCCTTGTCGTCACGATATATACGATAGTATATAGCGTGAGGGAAGCAGCGGAGAGGAAGCTGCGACGGCTGGAGAGCGCGTCATGGAACGGGAATTGGCGTTGCGCCATCAATGCGTGTGCTGCGGTGGCATTATCGATGGATCGTCGACGACGATGCGATCGGCCTCAATGCACGGATCGGCCTTACGGACGGGTGTTCGTTCGTCTGCGACGAATGCACCGCGAGCCTGATCGCGGCCGCAGCACGGCGCAGGCAGGAACCGGTTCGGCGCAAGTCGTAAGGCGGGAAGGTTTCCGCGTCATTGCGAGGAGCGCAAGCGACGAAGCAATCCATCTATCCCCATGCGGAGACATGGATTGCTTCGCTGCGCTCGCAATGACGGTGGGAACTCAATCCGGGCTGAACGCGTCGTAGACCAGCTTGCGGAACGCGGGCGTAATGCGCTGGCGCTCGTTCTGGGTCTGCTCGAGCATGATGTAGATCATGTCGAGCTTCGGATCGACGCCGAAATAGGTGCCGCTGCCGCTGTCCCATTTCAACTCGCCGATCGAGCCGGGCGGTGGTGGCTTGGCAATGCCGGGATCGGTGCGCACGGCGATGCCGTAGCCATAGCCGAAGCCGTCGCCGGGAAAGTACCAATAGTCGCGGCCGACACCGGAGCCCGGCCCGATATGGTCCGTCGTCATGGTCTTGAAGGCTGCGGGGCTGAGATAGCGCTTGCCGTCCAACTCGCCGCCGTTGAGCAGCATCTGCGCGAAGCGCGCATAATCGAGGATGGTCGATACCAGACCGCCGCCGCCGGATTCCCATTCCGGATGCGCGCGCCGGTCGTTCTCGCCCTCGATCAGGATGGTGTCCGAGGGCAGCGGCTCGGCGAGCCTTGTCCGCTCGGTCTCCGCATCGAGCACGTATCTGGTGTCGTTCATCTTCAGGGGATCGAACAGGCGCTCCTTCTCGAACTGATAGAGCGTCTTGCCCGAGACGATCTCGATCACCCGGCCGAGCACGTCGGTGGAATGGCCGTAGCGCCACAGCGTGCCGGGCTGTCGCGACAGCGGCAGCTTGGCCAGCCGCGCCACGAATTCCTCGTTGTCGAACTTGCCGTCGAACAGATGTCCAGCGCGGTAGATCTTCTGGATCCAGTCGGCACCGATATATTCGTAGGTGATGCCCGAAGTGTGCCGCATGATATCTTCAATGGTCACCGGCCGGATCGGCGGCACCAGCTCAACCTTGGCCGGATCGTTTCCACCGTCCGGTTCAATGGCGACCTTCACGTCGGCGAAAGCCGGAATGTATTTCGACAGCGGGTCCTGCGGCGACAGCTTGCCCTCGTCGACCAGCATCATCGCGGCGGAGTTGGTGATCGGCTTGGTCATCGAATGCAGCGCGAACATCGTGTCGGGCCGCATCGGCGATTTGGTCGTGACGTCGCGATAGCCGAAGGTCTTCAGGTAGACCGGCTTGCCGTGCTGCTGGATCAGGATGACCGCGCCCGGAATTTTTCCTGTCGCAACCTCGTTATCAAAGAATGCGGTGATGCGTTCGAGTTTTTCCGGCACCGGGGCAGGGGCATCGGAGGCGCGCGCCGCGCCTGATATGACAACTGCAAGACAACCGATCGCGGTCACTGCTCCGCGAAGCGACAGCACAGCACGGTGGACTGCCCGATCATACCCGCACGACATTGAAAAGCCTGCCCCTGCCTGATGCCCTGAGCGCAGAGTTTTAGCGGCGCGCGCTCCCGCGCACCATAATCATTTTGGCGCGAGTTTATTCCCGGCGATCGCCGGAATTATACGATTTGGGTAGCGCCGACGGGCGTGCGCACCGCATTCGACAACACCTGCAGCGCCTGGCTCAGTTCGGCGCGGTTGCGTGCCGCACCCAGCGACACGCGCAGGCCGCGCGGCGCGGCATCGCCTGCCGCAAAGGCGTCTTCGCCGACCACGGCGAGACCGTTGCGCATCAGATGCGACAGCAGGTCGGTGCCGTCGAAATGCTTCGGCAGCGGCATCCAGAGATGGTGGCTCGCCGGCCGCGCCGCGTAAGTGACGCCCTTGAGGAAACGGGCCGCGAGCTGCTGGCGCGCGGCCGCCTCGTTGCGAATGGCGCGGATGATGTCCGCGGCGACGCCGGAACGCAGCCATTGCGTGACCAGCGCGACCATCAGCGACGGCGGCATCTGCATGGTGGCCTGCATGCCGGCGCGCATGCGCTGCTCGGCGGCAGCATCGGGCGCCAGGAGATAGGCGACGCGCAGGGCCGGCGCGATGCATTTTGCGATGCTCGCGGCGTAGTAGGTGCGCTCCGGAATGAGCGTAGCGATCGGCGCCATTTGCGGTTCGAGCGGCCCGTAGACGTCGTCTTCGATCAGGACGCAGCCGCGCTTGCTGATGACATCGGCGACCGCCTTGCGTCTGATCGCGCTCATCGTCGCCGTGGTCGGGTTTTGCTGCGTCGGCACCAGGTAGACCGCCTTCGGCTTGTGCTTGCGGCAGGCCTCGTCGAGCGCCTCGGGCCGCGCGCCCTCGGCGTCCATCGCAACCCCGACCAGGCGGACGTCGAGCCGCGCCGCCGCGGCCTTGATGCCGGGAAAGGTCAACGCCTCCGTCACCACGACATCGCCCGGCGATGTCAGCGCCAACAGCGTGTTGAAGATGATCGCCTGCGAACCCGGATAGATCACGATGCGGTCGGCCGCCGCCTGCGGCACGCGCGGCGCGAGCCATGCGGCGCCGGCCTCGCGCTCCGCAGTGGTGCCGCCCGGACGCGTGTAGCCGAGATAGGCGGAGAACCCGGCTTCGGAGCGGATGGTCGCAAGTCCCTGCGCGATGCGCAGGTCGAGATTGGCCTCGACCGGCTGCGGCGGCAGGTTCATCGACAGGTCGATGTTGACGGGCGCGGGCAGGTCGGACGCGGCGCGCGCGGTTGTCTCCGAGACGAACGTACCCTGGCCGACACGGGCGTCGAGCAGTCCGCGCCGCCGCGCCTCGCCATAGGCGCGAGTCACCGTGGTCAGATCGATATCGAGCGCTGACGCCAGCGCGCGATGGGTCGGCAGCCGCTGGCCGCGCACCAGCCGGCCGCTCGCGATGTCGGCGGCCAGCGCATCGACGATGCGCAGAAACATCGGGCCGTGCCATTCCGAAACTGTAGGGATCCAATCCATGCAATTCGACGCTTTGTCTTTGATTGTAGGTGCTAGAATGCATATTGTATGGGTCATCCAGATCAGGTCAAGGACGACGGCGAAAGGAAAACGACGATGACCGAGACGGTTTCCCTGCCAAAGGCGATGTGGCGCGGCTTCACCATGAAGTGCCCGAACTGCGGGCGTGGCCATCTGTTCGGCCGCTTCCTCAAGGTCGCCGATCACTGTGAAGTCTGCAGCGAGGACTTCACCCCGCAGCGCGCGGACGATTTCCCGGCCTATCTCGTGATCGTCGTGGTCGGCCACGTCGTGGTGCCGGCGCTGCTGTGGCTGGAGATGAACTACGCGCCGCCGGCCTGGCTGCAACTGGCGATCTGGCTGCCCTTCACGCTGTTCAGCGCGCTCGCGCTGCTGCAGCCGACCAAGGGCGCGATCGTGGGCCTGCAGTGGCAGCTGGGGATGGAGGGATTCGCGGCGACGCGGCGTGCGGTGGCGCCCGCCCGGGCGCAAAGCAGCGTCGGACGGACTCGCGAAGCCTGACGCGATCTCAGAATCGTAGCCCGGATGAGCGAAGCGACATCCGGGAACAGTAGCCCCACATATCGCTCCGCTCATGCGGGCTACAGTGATGCAACCAGTCAGAATTGTAGCCCGGATGGAGCCAACGGGTCGCGCGAACGCGCGCCCGATGACAAGCTCCGCGTAATCCGGGATCCTGTCGCCCGCACGATGAATCCCGGATTGCGCTGCGCTCGATCCGGGCTACGGATCAATCAAATCGGATGATGATGCGGCCGGAACATCCGGCCCTTCTCCGTCACCAAGACGACGGCGAGCGCGGCCAGCGTGCAGAGGAAGAAGCCGGTCGCGAACGGCGCCAGCGTGCCGTCGTAATCCTGGCCGATCGTGGTGCCGACGCCGATCCCGAGGAGCGTCGTGATCGTGCCGTACAGCGAGGAGGCGGTGCCGGCGATCTTGCCCTGCGGCTCCATCGCGAGCGCGGTGAAATTCGCCATCATCAGCCCGAACGCGAACATCATCAGGCCCGACAGCACCATGAACAGCGGCAGCGACAGCGTGTCGGTCTTCACCGCCAGCAGCAGGGCGCCTGCGACGACGGCAAAGCCGGTCAGCGCGGCGTGCGAGATCACGCGCATTCCGATGCGGCCGACGATACGCGAATTGAGGAAGCCGGCGATCGCGACGCCGACCGCGCAGGCCGCAAAGGCGACCGGGAAGTAATGCCCGAGCTTGAAGATCTCGGTGAAGATCTGCTGCGAGGAGAACACGAAGGCAAACAGCGAGCCCTGCACGCCGCCGGCGGCGAGCGCGTAGCCGAGCGTCTGGCGATTGGTGACGGTCTGGCGAAACGCGGATAGCACTTCCGGGATCGCCAGCGACTTGCGCAATTCCAGCGGCAGCGTCTCCGGCATCCGCATCGCGCTCCAGGCCAGCGCGATCACGCCGTAGATCATCAGCAGCACGAAGATGCCGCGCCAGTGCGTCAGCAGCATCACCGCCTGGCCGAATGACGGCGCGATCACGGGGACTGCGATGAACACCATCATCGCCAGCGACATCACGCTCGCCATCTGGCGTCCAGCGTAGCAGTCGCGCACGATCGAGGTCGCGATCACGCGGGTCGCCGCAGTGCCGAGCCCTTGCAGCGCGCGCGCCAACAGCAGCGTCTCAAACGAGGGCGCCATGATCGCGAGCAGGCCGGCGATGGTGTAGACGGTCATGCCGCCGAGCAGCACCGGGCGGCGGCCGAAGCGGTCCGATAGCGGGCCCATCACGAACTGGCCGACGCCGAAGCCGACCAGGAAGATCGACAGCACCATCTGCGGACGGTTGGCATCGGCGATCTGGAACGCGGAGCGGATGTTCGGCAGCGCCGGCAGCATCATGTCCATCGCCAACGGGTTCAGCGCCATGATCGAGGCGATGACGACGACGAATTCCGGAAAGCCCATCGGGCGGTGGCCTGAGGAAACCCAGGCATCGGCATTAATGTCAGACACTTAGCAACCTCTTGGCAATCCTCGCATCGTAGCGATCGTGTTGCGATGCACAATCGGCGTTTCGGGATAGCTGCCCGCCGATCGCGGTCGAGGTAGCGGGGTCGGGAACCGGGGCCAAAAGCACAATTCGCAGAATATCGTTGCGCCTGCAACTATTTTGCTCGTGTGGTGCGGAAACCTCTGCTAATCCCGGGTCCAGCATCCGTGCGGGGCAGGCGCATCGCCGCCAACCACGCCCGCGCGGCCAAGAACAGGTTCAAGAACGGGTTTTGGGGAGGCGACATGTCCATCGAACTGTCCGCGCGCTCGCGCGGCGCTGAACTGTCGGATGAGGAGCGCAAGGTCCTCACTGCAACGCTCGTCGGCACCACCATCGAGTGGTACGACTTCTTCGTCTACGCCCAGGCGGCGGGCCTGGTGTTCGGCGCGCTGTTCTTCGCGCCGATGAACGCGAACAATCCGCTGCTGGCGCAGATCGTCTCGTTCGCGACGCTCGGCCTCTCATTCCTGTTCCGCCCGTTAGGCGCCATCGTCTGCGGCCATCTCGGCGACCGCTTCGGGCGCAAGAACATGCTGGTCGTCACGCTGCTGTTGATGGGGGCGGCGACCGCGCTGGTCGGCCTGCTGCCGACCTACGCGCAGATCGGTGCCTGGGCGCCGGCACTCCTTATTCTCCTGCGCATCCTGCAAGGCTTCTCGGCCGGCGGCGAGTGGGGCGGCGCGGCGCTGATGGCGGTGGAATCCGCGCCCGTCGACAAGCGCAGCTTCTTCGGCTCGTTCCCGCAGATCGGCACGCCGCTCGGCATGATCCTGGCGACAGGCGTGCTGTGGGTGCTCACCGCGACGCTTGGCAAGCAGGCGATGATCGAATGGGGCTGGCGAATTCCGTTCCTGCTGTCGATCGTGCTGATCGTCGTCGGCATCGTGATCCGCCGCACGGTCGAAGAGTCTCCGGTGTTCCAGGCGATGCAGCGGCGGCACAAGGAATCCTCTGCACCGCTGCGCGACCTGATGCGCAATCACAGCAAGGAGATCCTGCGCACCGCGTTGATCTTCATGGCCAACAATGCAGCCGGCTACATCCTGATCGCGTTCATCATCAGCTACGGCGCCAACACGCTGAAGATGCCGTCGGAGCAGCTGCTGCTGATCGGCACGCTCGCGGCGGTGAGCTGGTTCATCTTCACGCTGCTCGGCGGCATCCTCGGCGACAAAATGGGCCGCGTGCGCTGCTTCCAGATCGGCTACACCCTGATGGTGCTGTGGGCGGTGCCGATGTGGTTCCTGATCGACAGCAAGAACCCCTTGCTGTTCTTCGTCAGCGCGGTCGGGCTCACCATCGCGCTCGGCCTGTCCTATGGCCCGCAGGCGGCGCTCTATGCCGAGCTGTTTCCGGCCAAGGTGCGCTATTCCGGCGTCTCGATCGGCTATGCGCTCGGCGCCATCTTCGGCGGCGCCTTCGCGCCGATGATCGCGCAATGGATCATCGGCACCTACGGCCAGTCCTGGCGCGTCGGCGTCTACATCGCGGTGCTGTCGCTGATCTCGCTCATCACGGTGTCGACGATTAGGGATCCGCAAGGCGTCGATCTGAACGTGCACGACGCGGGGGCGTGAGCCGCGACCTTGTGTCATTGCGAGGAGCTCGCGACAAAACTGCGAAGCAATTTTGCGCTGAAGCGACGAAGCAATCCATCGATCCGCGTATGCGGTGAAATGGATTGCTTCGCGGAGCCTGTCATCCGGCGGCGCTTCGCGCCGACCGGGTGGCTCGCAATGACGGAGATCAAACCCCCAGCATCGCCTTTAGCTTCAGCACCGCGCTATCAGGTGTCGTCAGCACCTCGCGGCCGGTGACTTCGGCGACGCGCTCGGCCGCCGGCGCCATGCTGTACTGCGCGAGCGCGATCAGGTCGCAGTTGCGCAGCTCCTTGGACGCCTCGACGACGATGCGGTCATGCTCGGCGCGGTCGCCGCGGTCGAGCGCTGCCAGCGCGCCATCGGCAAGTTTCGGCACCAGCGTGACCTGTGGCGGAAATTCCGGCGGCATCGACACCAGCGTCGGCGGGAAGGTCGAGAGCAGGCCGATCCGCTTGCCCTTCGCCACCGCCTGCTCGATCATCGCCTCGTTCGGCTTCAGCACCGGCATCGGCGCGTGCGCGCGCGCCACCGCCTCGATGCACGGCCCGAACGCCGAGCAGGTGAACAGGATGCCATTGGCGCCGGTGCTTGCCGCATAGCGGCCCATGGTCAGAAATCGCTCGGTCATGCGCTCGTCAAGCTTGCCGTCGCGCGCGAGGTCCGCCGACAGGCTATCGTCGAGCAGGTTCATCAGCCGCGCCTCCGGCCAATGCCGTGCGAACGATGCTTCGATCGGCACGATCGAATGTTTCAGGGCGTGAATCAGGGTGATGCGCATCGATGTTTCTTGCTCTCCCTCTCCCCGCTCTTTCGCGGGGAGAGGGTTGGGGTGAGGGGCTCTATCGTCGTAACAGGTGAGAGGAGGGTATGCGGAGGCGCCCCCTCACCCGGATTGCTTCGCAATCCGACCTCGCAGGCGGGGCGAGGTAACTTCGGTCACTTGAACGGAATCGCGTACATCAACCCGCCCTTGCTCCAGGTGGCGTTGAGACCGCGCTCGAGCTTCAAGGGGCTGGCCTTGCCGACATTGCGCTCGAAGATTTCGCCGTAATTGCCGCCGGCCTTGATCGCGGCGAGCAGCCATTTGTTGTCGAGGCCGAGGCGCGAGCCGAGATCGCCAGACGCGCCGAGCAGGCGCTGGATCGCCGGGATTTGCGACTTCGCCATCTCGTCGGTATTGGCCTGGGTGACGCCGAGCTCTTCGGCCTCGATCAGGCCGTAATGCAGCCAGGTGATGATGTCGCTCCAGACCTCGTCGCCGTTGCGGGTGAACGGGCCGAGCGGCTCCTTGCTGATGGTCTGCGGCAGCACGACGTAGTCATCGGCCTTCGGGGCTGCGGTCGCGACCGCGCCGGCGAGCGCGGAAGCATCCTGGGTCATGGCATCGCAGCGGCCGCCGAAGAAGGTCTGGTACATGGTGTCGACGCGGTCGAACACCAGCGGCTTCCAGTCGATGCCGTTGGCGCGGCCGTAGTCGCCGAGCGTCACTTCATGCGTGGTGCCCTGGGCGACGCACACGGTTGCGCCCTTGAGGTCCTTCAGCTCCTTCACGCCGAGGTCCTTCTTCACGACAAAGCCCTGGCCGTCGTAGAAATTGACCGGTCCCTGCCGCAGCCCAAGCGTGGTGCCGCGCAGAAAGGTCTGCGTCGAGTTGCGGTAGAGCACGTCGATCTCGCCTGACTGCAGCGCGGTGAAGCGGTTCTGCGCGGTCAGCGCGACGTAGCGCACCTTGGCGGGATCGCCGAGCACGCCGGCGGCAAGCGCACGGCAATAGTCGACGTCGAGCCCCTTGAAGTTGCCTTGCGAATCCGGCGCCGAGAATCCGGCAAAGCCGGTCGAGACGCCGCACACCAACGTGCCGCGCTGCTTGACGGTGTCGAGCGTCGCGGCGCTTGCGCCCGCGATGCCCGCGGCGAGAACGGTTAGAGTGATGATACCCCTCAGCATGCTTTCCTCCTCCTCCTAACGTTTGAGCATGATCCCTGCGCGAACGCTTCGCGTTTGTCGCGGGAAAACCGGTGCCCGTTTTTCCGGATCATGCTCCGTGACCGATATCCTTCAGCGCGCTGTCCACCGCGGCGCCTAGTCGTTCGACGATCATGTCGATGTCGCCGGACGTTGCGATATAGGGCGGAGCGAGCAGCACGTGATCGCCGCGCTGGCCGTCGGCGGTGCCTCCCGACGGATAGCAGCCGAGCCCGCCGGCGAAGGCGGCGGACTTGATCCGCTGATGCAGCTTCAGCTTGGGATCGAACGGCTGCCGCGTGGCACGGTCGGCGACCAGCTCGAGCCCCCAGAACAGGCCGCGGCCCCTGATGTCGCCGACATGGCGATGATTGCCGAACCGTTCGGTGAGCCGCTGCTCAAGCTGGCGGCCGCGCTCCTTGACCTGGTCGAGCAGCTTCTCCTCAGCGATCACCTTCTGCACCTCGAGCGCGGCGGCGCAGGCGAGCGGATGCGCCAGATAGGTGTGGCCGTGCTGGAACGCGCCGGAGCCGTTGCGCACGGTGTCGACGATGGTGCCGCTGGCAAGCATCGCGCCGATCGGCTGATAGCCGCCGCCGAGGCCCTTGGCGATCGCCTGGATGTCGGGCGAGATGCCTTCCTGCTCCCAGGCATGCAGCGTGCCGGTGCGGCCCATGCCGCACATCACCTCGTCGAGGATCAACAGGGCGCCGTGGCGGTTGCAGATCTCGCGCACCGCCTTGAAGTAACCCTCCGGCGCAGGCACGCAGCCGGCGGTGGCGCCGACCACGGGCTCGGCGATGAACGCCGCGACCGTATCGGGGCCGAGCCGCTGGAATTCGGCTTCGAGCTCGGCGGCAAGGCGCGCCACGAACGCCGCCTCCGATTCGTCGTCGCGCTTCTCGTGATAGGCGAAGGCCGGCGTGACATGGCTGAACGAGGGCGACAGCAGCGGCGCGTAGGGCTCGCGGCGCCAGGCATTGCCGCCGGCCGACAGCGCGCCGAGCGTATTGCCGTGATAGCTCTGGCGGCGCGCGATGAAGCGCGCACGCTTCCGCTCGCCGCGCTCGATGAAATATTGCCGCGCCAGCTTGATCGAGGCCTCGATCGCCTCCGACCCGCCGCTGACGAAATAGACATAGCCGAGGCCGCCGGGCTCGTGGCCGACCAGCCGCTCGGCGAGCTCTTCCGCGGGCTCGGAGGAGAAGAAGCCGGTATGGGCATAGGCGATCTTCGAAGCCTGCTTGGCGATCGCGGCCAGGATGCGCGGATGCTGATGGCCGAGGCAGGACACCGCGGCGCCGCCGGAGGAATCCAGAATCCGGTGGCCATCCTCCGCGATCAGCCAGACGCCGTCGCCGCCGACCGCTTTCGGCGGGGTCTCGCGCAGGCTGCGATGCATCACGCGGCTCTTGTTGGCTGCCATGACAGTCATCCTTTCTCGACGAAATATTGCGACATCTCGGCAAGCCGGCCCTCGGTCTCCTCCAGCTTGCGTTTTGCGCTCCCGCCGCCCAGCGTGAAAGCGACGGCGGCCAGCGACTGGGCGACTGCGATCGCGCCGGTCAGGCTCGGGAAGAAGCCGGGGGAGGAGGCGGCCTCGAACAGCAGCAGATGATCGGCGCCTTCGGCCATCGGAGCTGTGATGGTGTCGGCGATCGCGATCAGCGCAGCACGCGCCTGATGCGCCGCGCGCGCCGTCTCGACGCTGACCAGGGTGTAGGGCGCAAAGCCGATCACGACCACGGCGTCGCCTGAGCGGAAGGCGCCGTGGTCGAGATCGAACGGGCCGGAGCCGCCGACCAATTGCACGGCATCGGGGCGGAACAGGCGAAGCTGATAGGTCAGCAGTTCCGCGACGCTGCGGCAGCTGCGAAACCCCGATATCCAGATCCTGTCAGCGGAGTGCAGCGCACGCGCGGCTTCCGCGATCGCGCTCGCTGAAATCCGCGCAAGGCCCGCGGCCTCGGCCTCCAATTTGTCGTGCACCAGTTTGACATCGGCATTCGGCCCGGCGCGGCGGCTCCTGGCGCGGCCGGAGAACGGCGAGCCCTGCGCCGGCCGGCGCGCCTCGGTGAGCGCGGCGCGCAATTCGTCCCAGCCGGAATAGCCGAGCGCCTTGGCAAGACGGGTGAATGAAGCAGGATCGGCGCCGGCGACGGAGGCGAGCTCGCGCATCGAGCGGGTGGTGGCGTCGTAATCATTGGCGGCGACGAACCGGCCGACCTCCTGCAAGCGCATCGGCAGCGACGGCAGTGCGCTGCACAATTCGTTCAGGGGCGATGGTTTCGGCTGGGCCTGGGCCATGAAACATATGTTGCACAAATATTAAATTGGTGCAACATATGACGCGCGCAGGATTTGAGGTTGACGCGTCTTCTTCACGCGAACCGGGTATCCACTTCGCTCGAAAACGCTCTTGCGCATGGCAGAAGATCGCTTCTCACTGGGGTCCTTGTGCTGTGACGACATCGACGCCGAAACGCCCTCCCGCCCGGCCCTGGCGGCTTTCGCTCAGCGATCCCCGCGTCGCGGGCCTGTTCTGGCAGATCCTGGTGGTCGCCATCGCAGTCGCCGTCGTCGCCTGGCTGTGGTCCAACGCGGTCCATAACCTCTCGGTGCGGCGCATCTCGACCGGTTTTGCCTTCCTCGGCCGTGAAGCCGGCATGCCGATCGCCGACAGCTGGATCGACTACACGCCAAAGAACACTTACCTGCGCGCCTTCATCGTCGGCGTCGTCAACACGCTGCGCGTCGCGGTCATCGGCATCGTGCTGGCGACCGTGATCGGCACGCTGGTCGGTATCGCGCGGCTGTCGTCGAACTGGCTGCTGGCGCGGCTCGCCGCCGTCTATGTCGAGGTGCTGCGCGACCTGCCGCTGCTGTTGCAACTCCTGTTCTGGTACGTGCTGATGCAGGGCCTGCCGGCGGCGCGCCAGGCGTGGAAGCCGGTCGACGGGGTCTATCTGTCCAACCGCGGCCTGGTGCTGCCGTCGGTGCCGCTGCATGAGGCCAATGGCTGGACGCTCGCTGCGCTGGTCGCCGGCGTGATCGTCTTCCTCATCGTCAGGCGCCGCCTGATCGCGCAGCAGATGCTCGATGGCAAGGCGCGGCCGGTCTGGCCCTACGCGCTCGGCCTCATCATCGCGCTGCCTGCGCTGGTGTCGTGGCTTCTGGGCGCAAGCTGGAGCGTCATGCTGCCCGAGCTGCGCGGCTTCAACTTCGTCGGCGGGCTGACCCTGGCGCCGGAATATTTCGCGCTGCTGATCGCGCTGGTCACGTATACTTCGGCGTTCATCGCCGAGATCGTGCGCAGCGGCATCCAGGCGGTGCCGCGCGGCCAGTCGGACGCCGCTAAGGCGCTCGGGCTGAAGCGCAGCTTCGTGCTGCAACACATCGTGCTGCCGCAGGCGCTGCGCGTCATCATCCCGCCGATGACCAGCCAGTATCTGAACCTGACCAAGAATTCGTCGCTCGCGGTCGCGGTCGGCTACCAGGACATCGTCTCGATCGCCAACACCACGCTGAACCAGACCGGGCAGGCGATCGAGTCGATCGCGCTGATCATGATGGTGTTCCTCACCATCAGCCTCGGCATCAGCCTGTTCATGAACTGGTACAACGCGCGGATCGCGCTGGTGGAGCGCTGACATGAGCTCGGTCGCACATCTCCCGCAGGATCCGCTGCCGATCGGCCGGCGTCGCGCGCAGCGCACGCTCGGTGGCCAGATCGTGGCCTGGCTGCGCGCCAACCTGTTCGCGTCCGTGACGTCGAGCATCATGACGCTGCTGCTGCTGTTCGTGCTCGGCAAGGCGTGCATCGGCCTCTGGCAATGGGGCATCGCCAACGCGGTCTGGATCGTCTCGGGCAACGACACCAGCGCCTGCCGCGCGCTGCGCGGCGTCGGTGCCTGCTGGGCGGTGATCCCCGAGAAGTACCGCTTCATCCTGTTCGGCACCTATCCGTTCAGCGAGCAGTGGCGGCCGGCGCTCGCGGTCGTGATCTTCATTGCGCTGTTCGTGGTCTCGAGCCGCCGCAGCTTCTGGCGCAAGGAGCTGTTCCTGCTGTGGGCTGCGGCCTTGATCGCGATCGGGTGCCTGATGTGGGGCGGCTTTCTCGGCATGTCCTTTGTCACGCAGGACCGCTGGGGCGGGCTGCCGGTGACGCTGATCCTGGCGACTTTCGGATTGGCGTTCGGTTTCCCGCTCGGAATCCTGGTCGCGCTCGGCCGCCGCTCCAAGCTACCGGCGATCCGCTCGCTCTGCGTGCTCTATGTCGAGCTGATCCGCGGCGTGCCGCTGATCAGCCTGTTGTTCATGGCGAGCGTCATGTTTCCGCTGTTCATGCCCGACGGCGTCAACATCGACAAACTGCTGCGCGCCCAGATCGCTTTTATCCTCTATGCCGGCGCCTATCTTGCGGAAGTGGTGCGCGGCGGTCTGCAGGCGGTGCCGCGCGGACAATATGAGGCCGCCGACGCGCTCGGGCTGTCCTACTGGGAGAAGAACGCGCTGATCGTGCTGCCGCAGGCGATCCGCCACGTCATCCCGCCGCTGGTCAACACCTTCATCGCCTTCTTCAAGGACACCAGCCTGGTCCTGATCATCGGCATCTTCGATCTCTTGACCACCGCCAAGACCGCGATCGTCGATCCGGCCTGGCAGGCCTTCAGCGTCGAGGTCTATGTGTTCGTCGGCGTGATCTACTTCGTGTTCTGCTTTGCGATGTCGCGCTACAGCCGCGGCCTCGAGGCGCAGCGCGCGCACGGCTGAGCGATCCGGATTCTCCGTCGCTTGCCTCCCTCACATGCTGCATCCTTCGGTGCCGGCATGTTCGCATCCGCAGCCGTGTGCTTTGATTTCTGGAGCGGCCTGTTCTGGCTTTAACGATGCGGCAACCAAGACTTGGCCGATGGTTGGCGCAAAGGCGCGGCTGGCACAGAGTGCACTAGGCGATGTTCCGCCCGTAACTTATCTTGAGCGCCATTGGATTCGCGAGCGCGCGCGATGACAGAAATCATTGTTCGCGCGGGCATCGTTCGATCTGGACTGAACGCAAATGCTGCCGTTGATTTTGTTGATTTGGTTCGGCCCTGACAGGGCGTTACTTTGATTTTTGCCGTACGCCCATGGCCGAAGACAACGCCTCCTATCCCGAGAGTACCCGAAACCAGGTCCACGATGCCCTGCAAGGGTTTTCGACCGATGAGCTTCGCCAACTCCTGGCGGAGATCGAGCAACTCCTGAATGTTGAAGCCAAGCCTCGCCGACCGAGACTGCGACTGGCGGGAGGCACATATGTGAACGAGTATACCGCGCGCGCAAACATCGACCACTATCTGGATCTGCTGAAGCGCCCGGACGTTCCAACCAACACGAGATCGATGCTCAACAAGCGGCTGCTTGAGGAAGAAGACAAGCTCGGCCGCCGACGCGAGCAACTGGAGTTTGCCGAAAGCAGGGCCGCGGCCTGCCGGGATCGCGCAGATCGCCAGCGGCGTCTGGCGGAATCGTTTGCCCCTGGTTCGGTTGACCGGGAGCAGGCCGAAAGGCTGCTGGTCAATTTCGAGGCGCTCGCGCAGTTCGTGGAGGGCTTTTGTCGCCAGATGCGCCACACCGTGAACCATAGTCCGCTTTAAGCGAGGCGCCGCCTCGGTTCCGCGGGCTCCTCGTCATCACCATCGTGCAGCGTCCGGTCGCCCTTTGACCGCGTAGGCGCTTTGCCTCGGGGCGATGCCAAACGACCGGGGGGTACGCTGTTCGTCGGCGTGATCTACTTCGTGTTCTGCTTCGCGATGTCGCGCTACAGCCGCGGCCTCGAGGCGCAGCGCCTGTCGAATTGAGGAGGCGTGATCATTCTTGGCAACAGCGCGGAAAGTCCCCGCCGCACCCGAGTTGCTCGCGCTGCTGTTTCCAAGCCGTAAAGCCCAGCCTCAACTGGCAGTCCTCGTAGAAATACGCTGAATTCGCCTGCCGTCCGCCAAACCGGCGCAGTTTCGGTCCCGGCACTGTCCACGGCAGCGGACGACCACTGGCCTCCCGGCGCGCCACCAACTCGTCGTAGTATTGGACGTCGGACGGCTGAACTGAGGGCTGCAATTCATTGCGCAGATAATGCCCGCGTTGCCAGTTGTCGGCCACGCGCTTCATGAGATGCCATTTGCGCCGATAGCCGGAACTGAGTTGCGCCGGCTCCTCGTTGGCGAGCCCCAATGCCGCGATGAAAAAGTATTGCGCGGCCGTGCCGAGGTCGCAGTTCGGCTGCTCGAAGATCCATTCGATCACGCTATCCCGATCGTCGCTGTTGTGATCCCAGCTGTCGACGATGACGTGCCAGGTGTCGGGCGTCTGATCCTTGATCCAGAGCAGGAAGTCGTCGGGCTCGGTACTCAGCGCCGCATGCGGACACGGCCAATATTGCGACTTGAGTTCTTCGTCCGGCGCAGCCGCTTTTTTTCTGGCCTCTTCCTGCTGTTGCGCCACGGCCTGCATGGCGTGAACGGCATGCCGACGCTGCCGCATCCGCTTTGCCGTCGCGGCGTCCAGCGGTCGCAAGAGGTAATCGACGTGAGCCTCGCTCTCGGGCTCGGGAGGCAGGAAGTAGACGGAAAGCGCTGCATCCAGGCGGACGATCGCGGCCGCAGGCAGCAACTGTATGGTGTCGCAGTACGACGCGATGGTCGTGTCGCGCATCCCGATGCGCGCAGCGCGCGCTTCCAGTTCGACATCCGCGAGGAAGTAGTCCCACGACAGCCCCTCGAATGGCCGGGTCGCAAGGCCTTGAAACGTAATGCGGCTCTGGATGGCGCTTCGGTGGAGCGCAAGGTTTTCGTCGCACAGTCCCACGCCGCCACCGGATTGAGCCTGATCTCGAACTTCGTCGCCTGTCATACCGGCCTCATTGGAATTTGTCGTGGCATTCTAGGCATCAGATGTTGATCGATCCTGAGTCCGCAGCGTCGATTTCTGCGTTTCTGGAACGGGACTATTGACCGATGTAGCCCGGGCAGCCGGCGGAAACGTCTTGCCATACCGTGCCCGACCTATTTATGATTATAAAATGGATAAACCGGCTCTCCCGTCCCTCGACCCTTCGCGCCGCGCCTCGATCAAGCGCAAGCGCTCGGACGCGGTCGCCGACCTGATCCGCAGCCACATTTTCCAGGCCGGCTTGCAGCCAAATGACCGGCTGCCGCAGGAGGGCGAGTTGATCGAGATGTTCGGCTGCAGCCGCTCGACCATTCGCGAGGCGCTCAAGTCCCTGGAGGTGCAGGGGCTGGTGCAGAACACCACCGGTCCCGGCGGCGGCGCGCGGGTGGCGCCGGTGTCGATCAACCGGATCGTCGGCCTGCTCAGCAACTACTTCTATTTCCAGTCGACCAGCACCGCGCAGATCTACCAGATCCGCCGGCTGATCGAGCCGGAGCTCGCCTTCAGCGTGGTCGGCCACCTCACGGCGGAGCATTTCGCAGCACTGGAAAAGGCGATCGCGGTCCAGGAGCATCATCCCCGTGGCGATGCCGATTGGGAATATCATCGCCACGCCGAGATCGATTTCCACGACATCCTGATCGAGGCCTGTCCCAACCCGCTGCTCGGCCTGGTGTGCCGGTTCGTCAACGAGGCCATCAGGCATCTGATCGGCAAGCTCGGCGTGCAGGAATTCGCATCCAGCTTCACCTGCGAGAATATCGAGTTTCACAAGCGTCTGATGGCCGCGTTCCGCTCCGGCAATGCCGCGCGCGCCCGGCGCGTGATGCTCGATCATGTGCTGAGCGCCGAAGCGGTGGTCGTTCCCGCGGAAGACCTGCGCATCGATCTGCCCGTGTTTCATCAGCCGTTGCGGCTCGATTGAACCGCATCGGCGGACTGCTGCATCACGCCCTGGAGAAAACGACAATGGACACGCGGCGCGAGAATGAGTTGTGGAGCTGGTCGGCCGTCGATCTGGCGCGTGCGATCGCGACGCGCGCGATTTCCAGCCGGGAAGCCGTGCGATCCAGCCTCGATCGCATCGCCGAGGTCAATCCGGCATTGAACGCCATTGTCGCTGTGCTCGCCGATGAAGCGCTGGCCGCCGCGGACGCGGCGGACGAAGCGGTGAAGTCAGGCGCGGAGCTCGGCGTGCTGCACGGCGTGCCGGTCACGATCAAGGTCAATGTCGACCAGCGCGGCTGCGCCACCACCAATGGCGTCGTGGCCTTCCGCGACGTGATCGCCACCGAGGACAGCCCGGTGGTCGCGAATCTTCGCAAGGCGGGCGCGGTCATTGTCGGGCGCACCAACACGCCGGCCTTTTCGCACCGCTGGTTCACCAACAACGATCTGCACGGCGCGACCTACAATCCGTGGAGCCATCGGCTGACGCCGGGCGGCTCCAGCGGCGGCGCCGCATCGGCCGTCGCCTCCGGGATGGGCGCGATCGCGCATGGCAATGATTTCGGCGGCTCGATCCGCTATCCGGCTTACGCCTGCGGCGTCGCCGGCCTGCGTCCGACGCCGGGGCGGATTCCGGCGTTCAATCCGTCGGCAACCAGCGATCGTCCGATCACCGCGCAGATGATGTCGGTGCAGGGGCCGCTGGCCCGCTCGGTCGCCGATCTCGGGCTCGGCCTTGCCGCGATGGCCCAGGCGGACGCGCGCGACGGCACATGGCTGCCGGTGCCCCTGCAAGGTGCGCCGCTCAAGCGTCCGATCGGTGTCGCGGTCGCGCCCGCGCCGTTCGGCGACGAGGCGCCGGAGGTGAGCGCGGCGGTGCGCGCTGCCGGGCGCTGGGTCGCGGAGGCCGGCTTTGCCGTGGAGGAGACCGTGCCGCCGCGGCTCGCGGAGGCGGCCGATCTCTGGCATCGCCTCGTCATCAATGAGGAGCGGCGCGTGCTGGCGCCGATGATCCGCAAGTTCGGCGACGATCGGAGCCGCTACAATCTCGAGTGCCATATCGCCTACGCGCCCGAGCTCGACGGCGATCAGGTGCTCGCCTGCTTCGAGCAGCGGCTGGCGATCGTGCGGGCCTGGCAGCTGTTCCAGGAGCGCTATCCCGTCATCATCCTGCCGGTCTCGGCGCAACTGCCGTTCCGTTTCGATCAGGATCAGGAAGACGCGGCGGTGGTCCGCGCGCTGCTCGACGCGCAGCGGCCGCTGCTTGCGGTGCCCGCGCTCGGCTTTCCGTCGGTCGTCGTACCGACCGGGACCGCCGAGGGCGTGCCGGTCGGCGTGCAGGTGATCGCCGGCCGCTTCCGGGAAGACGTCTGTCTCGCAGTGGCCGAGCTGATCGAGGCGCGTGCATCAAAGCTGACGCCGATCGACCCGCGAGACTGAACCAACAACAAGCACTGACCATCATGGGAGAACATCACGTGACGAATGCACCGATCTGGCACTGGTCCGCCGTCGACACGGCCGCGGCGATCCGAAACAACCAAGTGACGTCGGAGGAGGTGGTTCGCGCCCATCTCGACCGCATGCAGGACGCCAATCCGGCGCTCAACGCCGTCGTGGTCGATCTCGGCGCGTCTGCGATGCAGGCGGCGAAGGCCGCGGACGAGGCGCTGGCCGCGAGCAAGCGCGGAGGCGGCGCCGTCGGGCCGCTGCACGGCGTGCCGGTCACGATCAAGATCAACATCGACGTCCAGGGCCAGGCCAATTCGAACGGCGTGGTGGCATTCAAGGACAACATCGCGCCGGGCGACTCGCCGGTGACGGCCAATCTCAGGAAGGCCGGCGCCGTCATCATCGGCCTCACCAACACGCCGGAGTTCTCGCTGCGCGGCTTCACCGACAACCCGCTGCATGGCCTGACGCGCAATCCCTGGAAAGCCGACGTGACCTGCGGCGGATCGTCGGGCGGCGCCGGCGCGTCGATCGCGGCCGGCATCGGCACCATCGCGCATGGCAACGACATCGGCGGCTCGCTGCGCTGGCCGGCGCATTGCAACGGAATCGCCACCATCAAGCCGACCCAGGGCCGCATCCCGGCGTTCAATCCGAGCGCGACCGCGGAGCGGCCGCTGATGGCGCAGTTCATGTCGTCGCAAGGGCCGCTGGCGCGCCACGTCGCCGACGTGCGCCTCGGCCTCGAGGTGATGGCGAAGCGCGACCCACGCGATCCCTGGTATGTGCCGGCGCCGCTGACGGGGCCGAAGCCGGCCGGGCCGATCAAGGTCGCGCTCGCAAAGATCCCCGAGGACATGGCGACCGATCGCAGCGTGATTGCGCTTCAGCGCAAGGCGGCGGATCATCTCGCCGATGCCGGCTATGCGGTCAGCGAGGTCGAGGTCCCCGACCTCAACAAGGTCTGGCAGCTCTGGTGCGACCTGATCATGACCGAGGTTCGCGTGTTGCAGCAGGACCAGATGCTGGCGACCACCAGCGCCGACTTCCAGAAGACGTTCCGCGGCTTCATGGCGCTGGCCAACCCGCTCGACCAGGCCGGCTACATGAAGGCGATCGCCGAGCGCTCGCGCCATATCCGGAACTGGATGACGTTCCTCGAGCAGTATCCGCTGGTGCTGATGCCGACCACCGTGCGCAAGACGCCGGAGGTCAACGCCGATCTCGGCGGCGATCAGCGCGTCAAGGATTTGTTCTGGAACGACCTGCGCTTCATTTCGTCGATGAACGTTCTGGGGCTGCCGGCGTCCGTGGTGCCGGTGGGTCTCGATGAGGGATTGCCGGTCGGCGTCCAGATCGTCGGCTCGCGCTATCGCGAGGACATGTGTCTCGACGCCGCCGAGGCGATCGAACGCAAGGCCGGCGTTCTGGCACGGCAATTGTGGGAGCGGCGCTGAGGCGATCTCGACGCCACCACGCATTATCCATTCGTATGATTCAACGCACGCCGCGGCGAAATTTCGTCGCGGCGTTCGCATGATCGGAAATGCGAGCGTGCCGGGGTCCAGCTGTGTTCCTTCTCCCGGAATTTCTGAGCGGAATCGCAGAGCGCCATGCCGGCGACGGGGTTGTCGGCGATCCCTGATTGCTTCAGGAGATCGTCCGAAACGTCGAAACCCCTGGGAACGAAATGTCCATCACGAAACGCTCGCATGTCCTGGTCGCAATTGCCGTGTGTCTCTCATTTGCGGCCGGCACTGCCCGAGCGGAGGATGGCGTGCTGCGGGTCGGCATCATCACCGACATGAGCGGGCAATATTCCGACGGCAATGGCCCGGGATCGGTGATCGCGGCGCAGATGGCCGCGGAGGAAATCGGTGGCACGGTCGCCGGACGCAAGATCGAGATCATTTCGGCGGATCACCAGAACAAGCCTGATGTGGCGACCGGCATCGTGCGCAACTGGATCGACAACAAGGGTGTCGACGTGATCGCCGAAGGCGTCAATTCCGCGGTGGCGCTCGCGATCCAGACCGTGACGCGCGAACGCAAGAAGCTGTTTCTGATCTCGGGCTCGGGCTCGTCCGATCTCACCGGCAAGCAATGCTCGCCGACGAGCGTGCAGTGGACTTATGACACCTATGCCTCCTCGAACGCGACGGCGAAGGCCGTGGTTGCGCGCGGCGGCACGCCCTGGTTCTTCCTGACGGCGGATTATGCGTTCGGCCAGGCGCTGGAGCGCGATGCCAGCAAGGCCGTGACATCGGCCGGCGGCAAAGTGCTGGGGGCGGTCCGCCATCCCTTCGATACCGCCGATTTCTCGTCGTTCCTGCTGCAGGCCCAGTCGTCCGGCGCCAAGATCCTGGCGCTTGCCAACGCCGGTTCCGACTTCCGCAACGCGGTATCGCAGGCCGACGAGTTCAATATCCGCGCCAGCATGCAGGTCGTCGCGCTGCAGGTGACGCTCACCGACGTGCCCGCGCTTGGCCTCGCGCATGCGCACGATCTGCTGTTCACCGATTCCTTCTATTGGGATCGCACGCCGGAGACGCGCGTGTTCGCCCAGGAGTTCTTCAAGCGGCACGGGGCGATGCCGACCGCTTACCAGGCCGGCGTCAACTCGGCGCTTCGGCACTATTTCAAGGCGGTCGCCGCGACCAACTCGGTCGATTCGGAGACCGTGATCGCGCAGATGCGCAAGACCCCGGTCAATGATTTCTTTGCCCAGAACGGCCTCGTGCGCGAGGACGGCCGGATGGTGCACGACATGTATCTGATGCGCATCAAGAAGCCGGAAGAGTCCAAGAGCAAGTGGGACCTCTACGAGTATCTCGCGACGGTGCCGGGCGACCAGGCCTTCCGTCCGCTCGATGAGGGCGGCTGCCCCTACGTTGCCAAGTCGCACTAGCCCTGTCAGAAATTTGCATCGAGCCCTCGCGTGAGTTTTTCTCCTATCATGCGCGAGTTTTGATCGGTTGTCCGGCGCCGATCCTGACGATACGTTCGGATTGAGATCAGTCTTAGTTGGCGGATCATGCTCCTGCGCGGTTCCGCGCGAACTGCGGGCTTGCGCGTTGACGTCGCTGAGACCTTCTCGTCCGCCCGGCTAGACCGGGCGCAGAGGCGATCTGGACAGGAGACGCAGCAACATGACGGGCGACATGGGTGTTCGGGCTGGCCAGTGCCATTGCGGCGCGGTGCGTTTCGAGGTGACGCTCAGCGACGGCTTCAATTCGATCCGCCGCTGCACCTGCTCTTACTGCCGGATGCGGGGCGCCGTCGTTGCCATGGCCGAAATGGGCGGGATCAAGATCCTGCACGGCGAGGATGCGCTAACAAGCTACCGCTTCCATACCGGATCGGTGCAGCACTTCTTCTGTTCGCGCTGCGGGATCTACACCCATCATCAACGGCGATCGAACCAGAACCTGTATGCCGTCAACGTGGCCTGCCTGGATGGTGTAAGCCCGTTCGACTTCCCCGAGGTGCCTGTGATGGACGGCGTCAATCATACGAACGACACCGGCAAGCCGACGCGCCGGGCAGGCACACTCCACTTCATCCCTGCCGACTGACGATCGCTGTCGGCCGACGACCGCCCGGCTCGTCGCGGGACGACGGTGAGAGGGAAGGGAGCCCTTCCACCGGTGGTCGTGCAACAAGTTCAGTGTCGTCCCTGCCTAGTGCGCAATTGCGCACGGAGCACGGACCCATAACCACCGATCGTCATTGTTTCACGACGCCGAAATGACGAGTCCCTTTAACAACCTCGGCCGCGGAGTATGGGTCTCTGCTTTCGCAGGGACGACAGCTGTGGTGAAATCAAGCGAGGCGTCATCGCGACGGCCCCATCACCGTGTTCACGAGGCACCATGACCAACACCATCGAGGCTTCCGACGGCGGCTACCGCTTCATGCCCGGCGTCAGCCAGTATTCCTGCGGCATCGCTGCGCTGCCCGGCTTTGCCATCGAGCGCGTCAGGTTCTCTGAACCGGTGCCGTTGGGCGCGGGTTTTGCAAGGATTGCCGACATCATCAAAGCGGCGGGTCGTCCGCTGACGTCATTTGGCGCCTGCGAACTGCGTTCCCCGGCGCCGTTCACCGAGGACGGGTTCAGGGCCTTCAACGAGATCTACATCAAGACGCTCGTGGCCTGGGGTGCGATGCGGGACGGCGTCAATCCGGTGGCGCGCAGCAATGTCTGTCCGAAGCTCGATCCGCCCGGTGAGCCGAGCTTCCACGCCTTCTGCTACACGGTGCCGGCCGCCATGGACGAACCAGCCAGCTTTGTCGTCGCCGGCAGCGGCGAGTCGGTCGAGGGCAAGGCCAATTATCGCGATCATACCGTAGCCCTCGGCGACACCAGCCCGGCCGGCCTGCTGGCGAAGGCGAAATTCGTGGCCGACGAGATGGAACGCCGGATGAGCGCGTTCGGCGGCCGTTGGCAGGACACCACCGCGGTGCAGCTCTACACTGTGCACGACGCCTATCCGGTGCTCGAAAGCGAGCTCGGCCGCCGCGGCGTGCTGCGCAACGGCTTGACCTGGCATTTCGACCGGCCGCCGGTGGTTGGCCTCGACTTCGAAATGGATTGCCGGCGCGTGCATCGCGAGCGCGTGGTGTGACGTGGCGGTCGCGTGATGCATCAAAAGCGCGTGTGGGTGCATGTGGAAGCGTGCGCCCTTTCTTGACACGGATCGCGTCAACCGTTTCCCTTCGCCATCGACGTCAGCGGCTGGGTGAGCGCGGGTGCAGAACGAATCTGTGATCAGGCGGCGTGATCTGCTGGCGCTGATTGGCACCATTGCCGGCAGTTCGGCGATGTATCACGCGATGACGAGCCTCGGCTTCGCGTCCGAATCCGCCTACAAGGGGCCGCTGAAGCTCGCAGGCGATGTGAAGGGCGCCTCGGTGCTGATTCTCGGCGCGGGGCTTGCCGGGATGACGGCGGCGCTGGAGCTGCGCAAGGCCGGCTACAAGGTCCAGATCCTCGAATTCAACAGCCGCGCCGGCGGCCGCAACTGGTCGATCCGCGGCGGCGACAGTTTTGTCGAGCTCGGCGGCTTCAGGCAGACCAGCCAGTTCGAGCAGGGGCTCTATCTCAATCCCGGCCCGTGGCGGATTCCCTATCATCACCGTGCGCTGCTCGACTACTGCCGCCGGCTCAATGTGACGCTGGAACCCTTCATCCAGCTCAATCACAACGCCTATCTGCACGCGACGCGTGCATTCAGCGGCAAGCCGCAGCGCTTTCGCAGCATCAAGGCGGATTTCCAGGGCGGGGTTTCGGAGCTGCTCGCAAAGATCACCCAGCAGGGCCGGCTCGACGAGACCGTCGGCAAGGAAGATCAGGAGATCCTGCTGCAGTCGCTGCGCGACTGGGGCGCGCTGGATCGCGACTACAAGTACAATGCCAACCTGGTGTCGGCCGAGTTCCGCGGTTATGCGCGCGATCCCGGCGGCGGCCTGATGGGCGATCCGCTGCCCAGCGAGCCGATCCCGCTGCAGGAGCTGCTGCGGTCGCGGATGTGGCGCTATCTGCAGACCTTTGCGCGCTACGATTTCCAGACCACCATGTTCCAGCCGGTCGGCGGCATGGACATGATCGGCAAGGCGTTCGCGCGCGAGGTCGGCGATCTCATCCGCTATGGCGCCAAGGTGACGCAGATCCAGCAGAACGGCTCCGGCGTCACCGTGAGCTATGTCGACACCGCCAGTCCATCGACGGTGCAGCAGGCCACCGCCGACTGGTGCATCTGCACCATCCCGTTGCCGATCCTGAGCCAGTTGCCGGTCGATGTCAGCGCGCCGATGAAGAGTGCGATCGACTCCGTGCCCTATGCAGCCTCGGTGAAGATCGGCCTGCAGTTCAAGCGGCGGTTCTGGGAGGAGGATGACGCGATCTATGGCGGCATCAGCTACACCGACCTGCCGATCCGGCAGATCGCCTACCCGAACTATGGCTTCAACCGCGGCGGCCGCGGCATCCTGCTCGGCGCCTATATGTATGGCGGTGCCAATTCGTTCGAGTTCACCGCGATGACGCCGGCCGAGCGGGTCGCCAGCGCGGTCGAGTTCGGCGCCGCGATCCATCCGCAGTACAGGAACGAATTCGAGAACGGCGTCGCGGTGGCCTGGCATCGCGTGCCGTTCACGCTCGGCTGCGCCGGCGAATGGACCGAAGCCACCCGCGCGCAGCATTACCGCAATCTCTGCCAGATCGACGGCCGTATCGTGCTGGCGGGCGAGCACGCCTCGCAGCTGCCGGCCTGGCAGGAGGGCGCCATCCTGTCCGCGCTCGACGTCATCTCCCGGCTGCACGAACGCGTGGTGAAGACATGATGATGCGGACCGCAACATCCGTCGTCGCTGGACTGGCGCTGCTGTGGGCGACGGCAGCCCTTGGGCAGGACAGCGGCGCGGGCAAGCGCACCTTCTCTTCGGGCTACCGCTTCGTCGAGATGACCGGCGAGGAGCTGTTCGCCAATGTGTGCCAGGGCTGCCACATGCCGGATGCGACGGGCGCCAGCGGGGCGGGCAGCTACCCGTCGCTGGCCGGCAACAAGAATCTCGAGGCCGGCAGCTATCCGGTTTTCCTGGTCATCAACGGCCGCCGCGGCATGCCGGCGTTCGGCGACATGATGACCGATGGTCAGATCGCCGCCGTTGTGAATTATCTGCGGACGCACTTCAGCAACAACTATGAGGACGCGGTGACGACCAAGGATGTCCAGGACGCCCGCCGCTGACAAAAACACTCGGGGAGAGTTTGATGAAATTCATCGGTATCACACTGGGCGCGGCGCTATCCGCGGTGGCGACGGTCGCCTGCGCGGATGTGGTCAGGCATCCGATTCCCAACTCGACATTCCCGATCGCGCAGGCCGTGACCGTCACCGGCAACACCACGACCGTCTATGTCAGCGGCCAGGTGCCGCCGGCGATCAACAAGGACGCCGATCCGTCAAGCCCGCAGGCCTATGGCGATACCAAGACGCAGACCGTCGGCGTGCTCAACCGCATCAAGACCATTCTGGAAGGCCAGGGCCTTGGCATGGGCGACGTCGTCAAGATGCAGGTATTCCTGGTACACAACGCATCCGCGCCGATGGACTTCAAGGCCTTCATGGAGGGCTACACCCAGTTCTTCGGCGGCAGCCAGCCGAACCTGCCGGCGCGCTCGGTGATCGGCGTCGCCGCGCTCGCCAATCCCGGATTCCTGGTCGAGATCGAGGTGATCGCGGCCAAGGATTCGAAATAAGGACTGCAAATAGCGTGCGCGAAACCGCGGAGCATGCGCGCGGAAATTGAAGGGCTCGCCGTCTTGCCAAAGCGCATGTCGCCTGTCTGAATTCGCTCTAATCAGGTGGCGGAATTCTGGGAGAGCATGATGTTGCACAAGGCTAGAGACACGGTTCGATCGCTGCGGCTCGCGGCAGCGCTCGGGCCGGCGCTGCTGGCAGCCGGCGCTGCGGCGCAGGGGCTGACCGAGCAGCAGCAATTCGCCCGCGGCATCTACCAGGAGCTGGTCGAGATCAACACGACCACCGCGACCGGCGATACCCAGAAGGCAGCGGAGGCGATGGGCGCGCGGCTCCGCGCGGCTGGCTTCCCCGAGGCCGACGTGCACGTGTTCTCGCCGGCGCCGCACAAGGGCAATCTGGTGGCGCGGCTGCGCGGTTCCGGCGCGCGCAAGCCGATCCTCCTGGTCGCCCATATCGACGTCGTCCCCGCCAACCGCGAGGACTGGTCGGTCGATCCGTTCAAGCTCACCGAGCAGGACGGCTATTTCTACGGCCGCGGCTCCAGCGACGACAAATACATGGCGTCCGCCTTCATCACCAATCTGATCCGCTACAAGAAGGAGGGCTACAAGCCCGATCGCGACATCATCGTGGCGCTCGAGACCGACGAGGAGATCCTCGATGCCAACGGCCTCGGCATGCAGTGGCTGATCAAGAACCACCGCGACCTGATCGATGCCGAGTTCGCGCTCAATGAAGGCGGCGGCGTCGGCCTCAAGAACGGCAAGGCGATCCGCAACAGCGTGCAGACCAGCGAGAAGGTCTCGATCGGCTACCAGCTCACGGTGAAGGATCGCGGCGGCCACTCGTCGCTGCCGCGCAAGGACAACGCGATCTATCATCTCGCCGAAGGCCTCGTGCGGCTCTCCAATTACAGCTTCCCGATGAACCTCAACGAGACCACCCGGATCTATTTCACCAAGACCGCCGAGGTCGACACGTCGCATGCCGACGATATCAAGGCCATTTTGGCGCCGCAGCCCGACCCGGCGGCGCTGGCGCGATTGTCGGAGAATCCGGGTTATAATGCGCAGCTCCGCACCACCTGCGTCGCGACCATGCTGGAGGGCGGCCACGCCATCAACGCGCTGCCGCAACTGGCGACCGCCAAGGTGAACTGCCGGATCTTGCCCGGCGAGCCGGTCGAGGGCGTGCAGGCGACGATCGAGCGCGTGCTCGCCGACAAGGAGATCGCGGTGGCTCCGACCGGCAAGGCCGTGCTGAGCCCGCCGTCGCCCCTCAACGAGGAGATCATAGGTTCGATCGAGAAGCTGTCGAAGGAGTTCTGGCCGGATGCGTCGATCGTTCCGGTCATGAGCACCGGCGCGACCGACGGCAGCTATCTGCGTAACGCGGGGATTCCGACCTATGGCCACTCCGGGCTGGCCGCCGATGTCGACGACAACCGTATCCATGGCAAGGACGAGCGCGTGCTCGTCAAGTCGTTCTACGAGGGCGAAGAGTATCTCTATCGCCTGGTCAAGATGCTCGCCGGCGGGAAATGATGGCTGACAGCAAGACAAGGACACGGGTTGCGGTCGCCGGCCTCGGCGCGATCGGCACCGACGTCGTCAAGGCGCTCGATCAGGGCATCGAGGGCCTCGCGCTGGTTGCGGTGTCGGCGAACAGCCCGGACAAGCATCGCGGCTGGGTGGCGGAGCTCAAGTCTGCGCCGAAGCTGGTGCCGATCGAGCAGCTGGCCGAGATTGCCGACATCGTGGTCGAATGCGCGCCGAGCAAACTGGTCCGTTCGATCGTGGCGCCGGTGGTCGAGCGCGGCAAGACCGCGGTCGTGCTCAGCGTCGGCGCGCTGCTGCAGAACGAGGACCTCGTCGATCTCGCGAAGACCCATGGCGGCCAGATCATCGTGCCGACCGGGGCGTTGATCGGGCTCGATGCGGTGACCGCCGCGGCGATCGGGACCATCCATTCGGCGAGGCTGGTGACGCGCAAGCCGGTCGCGGGCCTCGTCGGCGCGCCGCATCTGGTCGAGAACAACATCCGGATCGAAGGCATCACCGAGCCGCTGCGCATCTTCGAGGGCAGTGCGCGCGACGCCGCAAAGGGTTTTCCGGCCAACCTCAACGTCGCGGTGGCGCTGTCGCTGGCCGGCATCGGCCCCGACCGCACGAGGGTCGAGATCTGGGCGGATCCGACCGTGACCCGCAACACCCACCGGATCGAGGTCGATTCAGATTCCGCGCGGTTCTCGATGATGATCGAGAACATTCCCTCGGAGAACCCGAAGACCGGCCGCATCACCGCGCTGTCGGTGATCGCCTGCCTGCGCAAGCTGCGCGCATCGTTGCGGATCGGCACCTGATGAAGATTGCGCCCGACGATCTGTTGCTGGTCATCGACGTGCAGAACGATTTCTGCCCCGGCGGCGCGCTGGCGGTCGCGGACGGCGATGCCGTCGTGCCGGTCGTCAACCGGTTGGCCGGCCGGTTCGACCATGTCGTGCTGACCCAGGACTGGCATCCGGCCGGCCACAGCTCGTTTGCGACCTCGCATCCGGGCGCGGCGCCGTTCTCCGAGATCGCCATGCCGTATGGGCCGCAGACGCTGTGGCCGGATCATTGCATCCAGGGCAGCGCGGGCGCCGCGTTTCATCCTGACCTCGCCACCGAGCGGGCCGAGCTCGTGATCCGCAAGGGGTTCCGGGCCGCGATCGATTCCTATTCGGCGTTCTTCGAGAACGACCGCAAGACGCCGACCGGGCTCGCCGGCTATCTGCGCGAGCGCGGCCTCAAGCGCATTGTGATGGCGGGGCTCGCCACGGACTATTGCGTGCAGTATTCGGCGCTCGATGCGTGCCGGCTCGGTTTCGAGACTATTGTCGTGCTGGCAGGCTGCCGCGCCATCGATCTCGGCGGTTCGCTTGCCGTCGCCACCGCGGCGATGCGCGCGGCCGGGGTGGAGCTTGTCGAGGAGCTCGTCTGAGCGTCGCCAAAGAGGGGCAAAAACCGTTGTTTTGACTGGCTTTTTGTTCTAATCCCCCACCGTTGATGATCACGCGTAGCGGAGCTTTCGTGTCGGGACAGGTTTTGCGGATTGGGACGCGCAAGAGCGCGATGGCGCTCGCGCAGACGGATGAGGTCGCACGCCTGCTGCGCGCTTCGGCGCCGGACCTTGCCGTCGACATCGTCAAGTTCGAGACCCGCGGCGACCAGGACCAGACCAGCAAGCTGTTGCGTCATGGCGGCAAGGGCGGCGCCTTCGTCGCCGAGATCCGCGAAGCCATGCGTGCCGGCACCTTGCAGGCGGCGATGCATTCGCTGAAGGACGTGCCGGGCAACGAGGAGACGCCGGGTCTTGTCATCGCCGCGATGCTGGCGCGCGATGCCGCCAATGACAGCCTCGTGCTGCGTCCCGGCCTGTCGCTGGAAACGCTGCGCGCCGCGCGCGGCAAGGGCTTCATGATCGGCACCAACGCCGTGCGCCGCGCCGCCTATCTGCGCCGGCTGTTTCCGGAAGCGACCGTGATCCATTATCGCGGCGCCGCCGACACGCGCGTGGCCAAGCTCGATCGCGGCGACAAGCAGCGGCTGCCCGGCGGCGGCGACGTGGGGCCGGCGGATGCGCTGGTGATGGCGCGCTCGGGCCTGGAGCGCATCGGCATGACCGCGCGCATCGCGCATGATTTCTCGGTCGGCGAGATGCTGCCGGCGGTCGGCCAGGGCATTGTCGCGGTGGAATGCGTCGAGACCGACTGGGCGACGCGTGCGCGGCTTGCCGGGATCGACAACGTGCCGTCGCGGCTTGCGGCCGAGGCCGAGCGCGAGGTGCTGTGGGTGCTCAACGGTCATTGCAATTCGCCGATCGCGGGCCACGCCACGCTCGCGGGAGCCGAGATGACGCTGCGCGCCTCCGTGCTCGACGAGGCCGGCGCCGGCTTCATCGAGGTGACGCGGCGCGGACCCGCGGACCGGCCGCGCGAACTCGGCCGCGCCGTGGGCATGGAGCTGCTGGAGAAGGGCGCCGCCGAGATCATCGCCCGCACCCGGGCGGAGGAATAGCGCGCGCTACGCCCGCAACGGCCAGCTGCCGATGATGCGGAAGCGCGATGCGCTGTCGGTCTGCTTGAACAGTGCGATGCGGTCGATTGCGAGCCGCGCGAGGTCGATCGCCGCGAACCGTGAGCGCAGCTGCGCCACGATCGGGCCGCGCCGCTCGTCGCTCAGCCGCCCTGTCAGCGTCATGTGGAAGCGGAACTCCTCCATGACGTAGGGATAGCCCCAGCGGTCGAGATAGTCGCACTGCCGCGCGGTGAGTTTCTCTGGCCTGCGGCGCGCGCGATCTTCCGGCGTCAGCGGCGCGCGGAACGCGTCGAATTCGGTGACGCAATCGGCGGCAAGCTGCTGCAGATCATCCGAGCGGCTGGCCGGGATCACCGCGATGAAGCCGCTGATCGCATCGACCACCGGTTCGATCACCGGAATGCGCCGCGCGCGGCCGGCGAAGGCGGCACAGGCATCGAGAAGCTCGGCCTCGCTTCGACCGTCGGCGAGCGCGGTGGGCGCTTTCAGCGTGGCGTGGAATCCATACTTGCGCGGATCTTCGGTGATCTCGCGCCAGTCCGGCGTGACGCCTTCGGGAAACGGCAGGTCGTCGCCCGACACCGCATCGTAACCGAGCAGTGTCGAACCGAAGCGGTGCAGGACGCTGTCGGGTGACGGCGCATAATAGATCGCGTAGCGCGGAGTGCTGGCCATGGGACTGGGCTACGCCGCCGCAACCGTCTTGCGCGGCGCGAGCGAATGAACGAGGCAGCTCGCGTCCGCCAGGTGCACCAGCCGTCCGGCCGCTATCACGGCGACGATGCGCGGCCGCAGCGGCACCTTGTCGTCGATGACGATGATGTCGGCACGGCGGCCCGCGGCGAGCACGCCGCGATCGGCGAGCCCGGCCGCGCGGGCCGCCGCCGACGAGATCAGGTCCCAGGCCCTGGCGAGCGGCAGGATGCCGTCGTCGGCGAGGCGGAACGCCGCGAGCAGCTGCGCCGGATAGTAATAGTCCGACGCCAGCACCGAGCAGAGGCCCTGTGCGATCATGTCGGATGCCTTGGTCCAGCCGGTATGGCTGCCGCCGCGCACCACATTGGGCGCGCCGAACACGATGAAATCGCCCGCCGCGGCGGCGTCGCGCGCGGTCTCCTCGTTGACAGGGAATTCGGCGATCACAGCGCCCAGCGCGCGAAACTCCTGGCGCATCGCCGGGCTGTTGTCGTCGTGCGAGAGCATGCGGATATCGGCCGCGCGCGCGGCAGCGGCCAGTCGCGCTATCGAGGCCGGCACCTCGGGGCGACGCGCCACGATCCGGTCGAGCATGTCGTTGACGGCCTCGACGGAGAGCCCGGTGCGCTCGGCCAGCTGGTTGCGCTTCTTCGGCTTGACGTTGCTGTGGTCGTTGAAGGCGAACAGGTCGATGCGGCCTTCACCGAGCCATTGAATGATCTCGGCCTCGGCCTCGAGATTGTGGGTCTCGTGACGCAGGTGGAGGCGGGTGTCGGCGGCGAGCTGCGGCCGCAGCGCCTCGATCGCATCGAGTAGCTTGCGCGCATTCTCCGCGCTGCGCAGGCCGGGCTCCCACGACCAGGTCGTGCCGTGGAACACGGTGGTGATGCCGT
Organism: Bradyrhizobium sp. USDA 4510; assembly: GCF_054059095.1. Classification (NCBI taxonomy): domain Bacteria; kingdom Pseudomonadati; phylum Pseudomonadota; class Alphaproteobacteria; order Hyphomicrobiales; family Nitrobacteraceae; genus Bradyrhizobium; species Bradyrhizobium sp. USDA 4510. The sequence goes on from NZ_JBSSBT010000001.1 coordinate 1,486,784, forward strand.
TGGCGATCGCCTGCCGGTCGCTGTCGATCAGCGCCACGTCGGTCGGGAAGTCGACGCCGGGGCGCGGCATCATCTGCCGCTCGAACGCATCGCCATGCAGGTCGATGATGCCGGGCAGCACCAGGAGGCCACTGGCATCGATGTGAAGCACGGCGCGACCCTGCTCGCGCGTCGAGCGCGCCGATGTCGCGGCCTGCGGTCCGCAGCGAGGTCTCGACCAGGGCGCCGTCAACCAGCGTGCGCCCGCCCTCGATGAAAATGTCCGTCACGATGCGGCGCTCCGTTGTTTGGCTTGCGATTGGGATACGGCCTCGGCCTCATGCTTGTCGAGGAATTCCTCGACCGCGAGCTTGCGAAAGTCGGGCAGGACGCGGCGGAGCGTCTCGTGATCCCAGTCCCACCATGCGAGCGCGGCGAGGCGGTCGGCGATCGTCTCGGAGAAGCGCCGCTTCACCGGCCGCGCCGGATTACCGGCAACGATGGTGTAGGCGGGAACGTCCTTGGTCACGATCGCGCCGGCGGCGACGACAGCGCCGGTTCCGATGTTCCGTCCTGGTAACAGGATCGCACCGTGCCCGATCCAGACATCATGGCCGATATGCACGTGATGCGCACGTCGCCAGTTGAAGAAGTCGGTGTCGTCGCTCTCTCCGGGGAAATACGCGCTGGCGCGGTAGGTGAAATGCGCTTGAGTCGCGCGATGCATCGGGTGGTTGCCGGGGTTGATGCGGGTCATCGCCGCGATCGAGCAGAACTTGCCGATCGAGGTGTAGGTGATCTGGCTGTCGTTCACGACGTAGGAATAGTCATCCATGCTGACTTCAAGCAGGATCGTGCGCGCGCCGACCTCGGTATATTTGCCGAGCTTGCTCTCACGGACCGACGCGGTCGGGTCGACGGTCGGCACAACCGAGAGTGTTTTTCCGGCCATCAGGGCCTCCGCAAATCTTCAAGAATCTTGGGCTTCCGGGGGATGCGCGCTCGTCATCGGGATGCTTGATGACAACATCATGACGTTGCGATGACGGCAAGGGAGCGACAAGGGAGGGGTGTGGACGATCGCCGCACCGCAGCGCTGTCGTCACATAACTGTAAAACGCCGGGGATAGCGATGACCCAACGAGGCGCGGTTGGAGCATTACATGCTGGTGGTGGAAGGTTTGACGTGCCGTTTCGGCACGAAAGCCGCAGTCGACAACGCGTCCTTTTCGATCGCGCCGGGCTGCTTTGTCGGCGTGATCGGCCGCTCCGGCGCCGGCAAGTCGACGCTGCTGCGGATGATCAACCGTCTCGCCGATCCGACCTCCGGCCGTATCCTGTTCGAGGGCACCGACGTCACCGCGTTGCGCGGCAAGGAACTGCGGCGGTGGCGCGCGCGCTCGGCGATGATCTTCCAGCAGTTCAATCTGGTCGGCCGCCTTGATGTGCTGACCAACGTGCTGATGGGCCGACTGGCCCAGATTCCGTCATGGCGCTCGCTGGCGCAGGTCTGGCCGGAGCAGGACAGGGCGCTCGCACTGTCGGCGCTCGAGCAATTCGACATCGCCCAGCTGGCGGCACAGCGCGCCGACCAGCTCTCCGGCGGCCAGCAGCAACGCGTCGCGATCGCCCGCGCGCTGGTGCAGGAGCCCGACATCATTCTCGCCGACGAGCCGATCGCCTCGCTCGATCCGCGCAACACCAAGATCGTGATGGACGCGCTGCTGCGCATCAACAAGCATTTCGGCATCACAGTGCTTTGCAATCTGCACTCGCTCGACCTGGCGCGGACCTATTGCGACCGCCTGGTCGGCATGGCCGCAGGTCGCGTGGTGTTCGATGGCGCCCCCGCGGCGCTCACCGACCATATCGCCCGCGAGCTCTATGACCTCGAGGCCAATGACGTCATCGGCGCAGCACCGCTGCCCGCGCCCGACGGTGCAACTGCGTCGGCACTCGGCACCGCAGCCGCGGCCTGAGCGTCGCGCATTTTTCAATCTGGGAGGCCGGGCATTTTGCCCGGCCAACAGGTGCAACTACAACAAAAGAGGGGTAGTCATGTTCACTCGTCGCATCATTCTGGCTGGCGCCGCCGCGCTGGCATTTGCCGGTTCGGCCTCCGCGCAGGACTGGAAGGCAAAGTATCCGGAGCTCACCTTCGCGGTGGTGCCGGCCGAGAACGCCTCCGGCGTCACCGAGCGCTGGACGCCGTTCGTGGCGTATCTGTCGAAGGAGCTCGGCGTGAAGGTCACACTGCGCATCGCCAACGACTACGCGGCCGTCATCGAAGGCCAGCGAGCCGGCAACATCCAGATCGCCAGCTACGGCTCGGCCTCGTTCTCTCGCGCGCGCCTGACCGGCGTCAAGACCGACGCGTTCGCCAACGATATGAACGCCGACGGTTCGACCGGCTATTACTCGGTGTTCTTCGTCAAGGCGTCGAGCCCGTACAAGACCGTCGAGGACCTGAAAGGCAAGAATCTCGGCCTGGTCGATCCGAACTCGACGTCCGGCAACAACGTGCCGCGCTTCGAACTCAACAAGATGGGCATCGCGAACGCCGAAGGCTTTTTCGGCAAGGTCGTGTTCACCGGCAGCCACGAGAATGCCGTCCTGGCGCTGTCGCAGGGAACCGTTGATGTGGCCGCCAACCAGTGGACCAACGAGGATGATTCCACGCTCGCCCAGATGCTGACCAAGGGCATGCTGAAGAATGCCAACGGCTCGGCGATGAAGAAGGATGATTTCCGCATCATACACAAGTCGGCGCTGATCATCAACGGCCCCTATGCGTACAACACCGATCTTCCGGAGGACCTGAAGGCCGCGATCGCAAAGGCCTTCTTCGACGCCCCGACCAAGGACAAGGCCGCCTTCGACCGTCTGTCCGACGGTCAGAAGAAGGGCTTCCATCCCGCCACCACCAAGGATTGGGACGGCACCACCGAGCTGATCAAGTTCGTCGACGGTTTGCGAAAGAAGGCGAGCTGATCGCACGCCTGACGTCACGAGGGCCGGGCGTATAGCCCGGCCCTTTCTCTCCACTCAACTCCGAACCGGACTGGCACGCGTCGATGGCGACCGCCGTATCCATTCTTCCAGCGCAGCAACTGGCGACGCTGGGGGACGCCTACCGCAAGTCCGTCGCACGCAAGCGGTTGAAGGCCGCGCTGGCAACGGCGGCATTCTGTGCGGTGCTGGTGATCGCGGCGTTCGGCGCGGAAGTGAACCTGCGCACGCTGTTCACCTATTTCGGCAATTTCGTCAGCTATTTCGATCGCATCCTGACGCTGGATTCCGGCGCGCGGGTCTGGACCGATCCCGCCGAATGGTTCTGGGGTTGGCATAAGTGGCTGAAGATGCTCGGCGAGACGATCCTGATCAGCTATGTCGGCACGCTGACGGGTGCCGTGCTCGCCTTCGCGCTCAATTTCTTCGCGGCCCAGAATACGTCGCCGGGCCCGTGGGTACGTTTCACGATCCGCCGCCTGCTGGAATTCGCTCGCACCGTCCCCGGCATCGTGTTCGCGCTGATCTTCGTGATCGCGTTCGGCCTCGGGCCGATGGCCGGCGTGCTGGCGATCGCGATCCACACCACCGGGGCGCTCGGAAAGCTGTTCGCCGAGATCGTCGAGAATGCCGACATGAAGCCGGTCGAGGGCATCCGCTCCACCGGCGCGAGCTGGCTGTCCTGCATGCGCTTTGCCGTGCTGCCGCAGGTCTCGGCCGGCTATGCCAGCTATGCGCTGCTGCGCTTCGAGATCAACGTCCGCGAGGCGTCGGTGATGGGCTTCGTCGGCGCCGGCGGCATCGGCCAGGAGCTGGTGGTCGCGATCCGCAAGTTCTACTATTCCGACGTCAGCGCCATCCTCATCACCATCATCGTCACCGTCTTCATCATCGACATCTCGACCGGCTGGCTGCGCGGCCGGCTGTTCGGCAAGGAGACCCGTCGATGAGCCAGATGCCGAGGCCGGACACCGCGGAACTGCGCGCGAAGTACCCCGACGTCTTCGAACGTCCCACATCGGCACGGCTGGCGATGCCGGCCATGATCGTGGCGGCGCTCGCGATCTTCGTGTTCGGACTGGTCGATCTCGATTTCTCGCCGTCCAGGCTGATCGCGGGCCTCGGCCAGCTCGGCTGGATCACGATGCTGATGCTCCCGCCGAATCCGGGCTCGTCGTTCCCGCTCTACATGCAGGCGCTCGGCGAGACGCTGTCGATCGCGGTGCTCGGCACCACGCTTGCCGCGGTTTTGGCACTCCCGGTCAGCCTGCTGGCGGCGCGCAACATCATCCCCTCGAACCTGATCCGCTTTCCGGTGCGCCGCTTCCTGGACTCGATCCGCGGCGTCGATACGCTGATCTGGGCGCTGGTCTGGATCAACGTCGTCGGCCTCGGCCCGTTCGCGGGCGTGCTCGCAATCATGGTGTCGGACTTCGGTGCGTTCGGAAAGCTGTTCTCGGAGGCGATCGAGGCCGCGGATCGCAAGCAGGTCGAGGGCATCCGCGCGTCCGGCGGCAACGCGCTGCACGAGATCCGCTTCGGCCTGCTGCCGCAGGTGCTGCCCGTGATCGCCGGGCAGGTGCTCTACTTCATCGAGTCGAATACCCGTTCGGCCACCATCATCGGCATCGTCGGCGCCGGCGGCATTGGGTTGCAGCTCGCCGAGCAGATCCGTGTGCTGGAATGGCAGAAGGTATCGTTCCTGATCCTGATGATCCTGATCGCGGTTGCCGCGATCGACTTCATCTCGAGCAAGCTGCGCTTTGCGATCATCGGCCAGCGCGCCGTGGTGTAGGACCCTGCCTCGCCCTGCTCTTGCGGGGGCCTCGAGTTTTGTACCGCACTATGCGCTGCGATCGTGAAGATGCGCGACGGAGCGCCAGGCGTGATGCGTGAGCGTTTCAAGGCGCCGTACGGTATCGACGCGAGCGATTGCGTCGTCCGCGATCGTCGTTCCATTCGCCACTGAGTCGAGCGTGGCCTTGCGGTGGTCTCTCCGCACTTCGCCGAGTGCTTTCGCGCAGTGTTCCAGATGCGCAAGGGCCTGCTCGGTCGATGTCCTGGCTGTGGCGAGTGCCTTTTCTGGGTGGAGCGACCGCGTCGGCGCAGTTCTCGGCTTGATCTTTCTGGCGGAATCGGAAGCGTCGGGCACGACGGCGACTTCAGCGGCGAGCGATGCCGCGCTACGCATGGCCTCCACGCAGAGTTCCACCGCGCGCATGTCCTGGGAGCCGCTGGGGAGCCGACCGAGTTCGATTTCCTCGCCGAAGGTTTCGGCCAGGCGAGACGCGTGGTCAAGTGCATGTACCGTGCTGGTGAGCCGCCGCTGCTCATTCTGCGATTCAGGAGGTCCACTTACTTCTGATATGAACTCCTGCGCCTGGCGCAGGGCAGAGGCAGCTTCCCCCGCTGGCACTGTGTTCTGTCTCGCCGGGACGGGGGCGTCCTGACTCGCTGTTGACAGTGCTGTCGCCAATGATCCGCACATCGCTTCAAGCGCGCGCGCGACCGTGCGTCGCACTGCCTCGACGGTTGCGATCGGGGTCGCGAGCGCTGCCGGATCCAGGCACCTGGTCAGCGGTGAGCCTCGTTCGGGCAGGATGCGCTCGACGAACCGGGTAAAGCCATTGATCACAGGCAGCAGCACCAGGACGCCGATGACGTTGTAGGCGGTGTGATAAGCTGCAAGCAGCGTTACACCACCAATGCTGTCTGAGGCGCGGACCAGAAGGGGAATGGTCACGGGGAAGAGCACCAGCGCAATAGCCGCCGCAATCAGCTTGAACAGGATGTACGCCAAGGCCAATCGCTTGGCGGTGCTGCTCGCGCCGATTGCCGCCATGGCGGAACTGGTCGCCGTTCCGATGTTCTGCCCAATGATCAGTGCGCATGCCTGGTCTAGGCCGATGGCTCCAGCATAGTGTGCCGAGAGCGTCACCGCGATAGCCGCGGTCGACGATTGCATCACGGCGGTCATCACCAGTCCGACGACGGCCAGCGCCAGCACCCCGTACAAGCCGGCCCACCAGGTGGCGCCGAGAACGGCCGGCAAGTCCGCCGGGTGCAACCGTTCGGCTAGTCCTCCCATGCCCTGCTGCAGGGTCGTCAGCGCGAACAGCACCAGCGCGAACCCCGCAAGGGCTGCTCCCGCTGCGGATACACGGCCACCGCCCAACAGCTTGATCAATGCGCCGACGAAAATCATCGGGAGCGCCGCGGCCGTGAGGGAGACGCGAACGCCGATCAGCGCAACGAGCCAGCCGGTTCCCGTGGTTCCGACGTTCGCACCGAACACCAGGGCCAGCCCTTGTGGAAAGGTCAGCACGCCCGCGCTTACCAGACCGATGGTGGTCATCGTCGTGGCGCTGGACGATTGCACGATCAAGGTCACGATGGCGCCCCACAGCGCCCCGGATAGCGGGGTCGCTGCTGCCTTGCTCAGGACTGTCCGCAATTTGGATCCGGCGAGTCCCTTGAGGCCGGCGGTCATGACGCTCATGCCAAGCAGGAACAAACCAACTCCACCGAGGACCGAGATCGCCGTCGACATGCGTGCTCTCTTCGCAGTGCACCGACAATTGAACCAATCAACCTAAAGCAGCGGCGCCCTGAAGTCAGCACGGGATGAGGATTTGTCATCCGGCCGATCCCGCGACGGCTTTTTGGTCGCACGGGTCGAACTCAGAAGGGCGCGGCACACAGGCTTGCGGCGAGTCCTTGTTCGAGACACATGCGACAATGTCGCTTACTCAATTGCACTGAGCGCTAAAAACATCTCGGGATTGTGAAGCTGCCTGCATGCGCGGCAAGAGACTTTCGGGTCTATGCTAAGTTTCGGCCGTGCATCACGCGCGGAATAGGGGCAGCACTTCGAGCCATCAGGGAGTGTTCAATGTCAGATCTCGTTGCGATCGTGTACCCATCCGAAGCCAAAGCAGAGGAAGTTCGGCAAAAAATACTCAAGCTTCAGAGCGAGTACCTGATCACGATCAGCGATGCCGTGATCGCAGTCAAAACCGGGGACGCTGTAAAGCTCAATCAGCTCGTGAACACCACCATGACCGGCGCCGCCAGTGGCAGCTTCTGGGAACTGCTCTTGGGGATGGTATTCCTGAATCCCCTTCTCGGCGTGGCGCTCGGAGCCGGCGCAGGCGCTTTGAGCGGTGCGCTGACCGATTTCGGGATCAGAGACCAGTTCATGAAGGATCTCGCGTCGAAGGTGAAATCGGGAGATGCCGTTCTGTTCCTGCTGATCAAGTCCATGACCTCAGACAAGGTTCTCAATGCGATCAAGGATGCGGGAGGGATCGTCCTGACGACCTCGCTCGATGAAAAGAAGGAGCAGCACCTTCGCGACGCGCTCGCAGCCGCAACTCAGGCCAAGGCTGCCTAGTCGCCGATCTTGTGGCGGCCTAATACGCTGCGGACTTGCGTGGGGATCAGTGCGCAACAGCATCGGTCCTTGGGCGGATCGCCAGCGATGAGGTTGGCTGCGGCGTTCGGCTCCGCGGTCGCTTCCCTTCCGCGCAGCCAGGAGCCGGGAGAAAATCATGCGCAAATTGTTTCTATGGGGCCTAGTAGCTCGTCACAGTGATTTTGACTCTTTGGGTATGCCTGGATAGGCGCGCCCCAGTTTGGTGCGAGCTTTGTCCGTTGTGAACATCCAGTTGATACGGGCGCGAGTTTTGTTTCGCTGCCGCTCCCATGCTGCGATCTCGTTTCTAAGGCGTTTTGGATCGTCGATCCGGCGGCCGAGACACTGCCCTTGGAGCACGCCGATCTCGATCTCGACCATATTGAGCCAACTGGCGTGTTTCGGGGTGTAGTGGAACTCGAGGCGGCGCAGGATGCGGCGGGCCTCGGCGGGGGCAAAGGCCTGGTAGAGGGCGCCGGGGGCATGGATCGACAGATTGTCCTGCACGACACGGATGCAGGCGGCCTTGGGGTAATGGACATCGACGAGTTCGCGCATGCAGTGAGCATAATCCACGGCGGTGCGCCGTTCGGTGACTTTGACGTTACGCCAGGCCCGATGCGGATCGAGGGCGACAAAGAGATTGACGGTGCCGTTGCGGCGGTACTCGTAATCGTAACGCTCGCGCTTTCCCGGCTCGGGTGGGATCGGCTGGCGCACTTCGCCGATGAGCTGGACGGGGGTTTCGTCGAAGCAGACCAGCGGCCGCTCGGGATCAGGCGCTTCAGCGTAGAGATCGAGCACATCTTCCATGCGGGCGACGTATTCGCCATCGACATGGGGAATGCACCACATGTCCCTGCGCCACGGCTTGAGGTCATTATCGGCCAGCCGGCGGCGCACGGTCTCGCCCGACAGGCTGTCATGATCGGTGAGCTTGACCATCACGTCGGCCAGCAGCGCCAGCGTCCAGCGCCTCCGGCCAGCGGGCGGCTTGGCGCATGCGGTCGCCACCAGCAGGGCTTCCTCCTTGCCGGTCAGCTTGCGCTCCGCACCGGGACGCGGCTCCTCACTCAAGGCCCGATCGAGATTGCCTTCCACCAAGCGGCGTTTGGTCCGATAGACGGTGGAGGCGCTTACTCTGACGGTCCGGACAATCTCCTCGTCGCGGCTGCCGATGTCGGCCGCCAGCAAAATCTGGGCCCGCTTGAGTTTGCGAGCGGCATGCTTGCCGCCGCTCAGCATCGCCGTCAGTTCCTCTCGCTCGGCTTGGCTCAATTCAACCCGGTACCGTACATTCATCGTTCGCCTCCCTGTCGGAGGCTCCGGACGAATCGATCCATGAGTCAAAAATCAGGCGCACGCTTTACCGAGAAGCAGGGCCATTATCTGGCTTTCATCTATACCTACTCGCACATGTTCGGACGGCCCCCCGCCGAAGCCGACATGCAGCGTCACTTCGGTGTTAGCCCGCCCTCAGTCCATCAGATGATCGTCACGCTCGAACGTAACGGCCTCATTCGCCGTCGAGCCGATATCCCCAGAAGCATCGAAATCCTCGTGCCGCCAGAGAACTTGCCGATCCTAAGCTGGCTCGGTATCAAACCGTCAAAATCACTGTGACGAGCCACTAGCACTTGGGATTGCTTCGGTGGCGATCACGGCGACCAGCGGTCGTTCGCAGGCCGGCCTTATTGCGCCGCTGGGTCTGCGCCAGGCCGCCGACGAGCTTCGTCTCGCGGAAACTGTCCAATTCACCTGGAGGGGCCACCGCTACTGTTGGTACAGCAGGGGATGGCGCGGCGGCGGTTGGTATCGGTGTGGTTTTGGTTCAAGGCGCGGCATGGGTTGGGGTGGTCCGGCGGGATGGCACGGATGGCGCCGGCCAGGCCACCGCCCGGTCACTCGGCCTCCGAGACCTGGGCGGCCAGGAATCCAGCGTCCGCAACCACTCCCGCAACCGCTTCCCGGCAGGAGCTGATGGCTGCTTTGTCTATCGTTCGCCGGCCGCGACGTGGCCGCACGGCAGTCGGAGCCCGCCATGTCCTTGAAGGAGCCGCAAACACGCGCGGGCCAAGTGCGCGATACCGTGCTGGTCGATCTCGCGCTGAGGGCAGTGGATCGTACCGCGCTTTTACCTGGGGGGTGCTCGATCGGCTCATGGATGAGCCGTGGTTGCGCAGCGAGGCAATATCGGGCACCTGACGACGACCAACGTTCATACTGGCCGTGGTGGGCGTGTGTAACAAGACATCGGGCCTTGCAGGGCTCGACCGTTTAGTTCGGATTACAAAGGGGATTGTCAGCCGTTCTCGACCAGAAACTCCACGCGCTCGGCGGCGAAGCGCGAGCGCTTGGTCACCAGCGGCTGGTCCAGCATGTCGACGTCGGTTGCGTCGACCACCAGCACCGGCCGTCCCAGCGGCAGGTCGAGTCGCGCGGCGTCGGTCGCATCGACGATCGCCGCGGTGATCCGGGTCGAGGCGCGGTGGTAGTCCTTGACGCCGTAATGCCCGAGCAGCTTCGTCATCGAGCGGACGTTGGCGAACACGCTGCCGGCATCGGGAAACCGCTCGGCCGACAGCCAGGTGGTGGAGACGCAGATCGGCGTCCGGTCGGCGAGCCGCACCGCTTCGATCCGGATCAGCGGCGCACCGATCTTCAGGCCGAGCTCGCGCGCGATCTCGCGATTGGCGGTGTCGCTGCTCGCATCGATCAGCTGGCCGCGCGGCTCGTGACCGCCGGCGCCGACGATCTCGGAAAATCGCGTGCGTGAGCGCAAGGGATAGGCGAGGCGCTGGGCTTCGACATAGGTGCCGCTGCCGCGTTCCGCGCGCACCAGGCCGCGCTCGGCCAATGCGGCGAGCGCCCGCCGCACGGTGTGCCGGTTGACCCGGTACGTCTCGGCGATCTCCATCTCGCCGGGCAGCTTTTCGCCGGCGGCGAAGCGACCGTCAGCGATGCCGCGCTCGATGCCGTCGGCGACCTGCCGCCACAAGGCGACGCCGGAACTTTCCTGCATGCTCATGGCGCGGTGATACCAGAAATCTTTGGTTTGTCACGAAACAGTCATGGCGCTCCGCTATCAAGTTGTCTAGTATCATAGACAACTTGATGCAAGCAAGGTTGCCCAAAGGTTTGCCCATGAGTTCGACCATGAGTTCGACCGGACCAAACAGCAAACAGGCCCAGCGCAAGGCCGCGATGATGGTGCTGGCGCACGCCGCCGCTACGGACATCGCAGGCAGGCTGGCCGCGATCGCGGTGCCCGCGCATGAGAACCTGCGCGAGCCGGAAAACGGCCTTGTGATGCTGCGCGGGCGGATCGGCGGCGACGGTGCGCCATTCAATCTCGGCGAGGCGACGGTGTCGCGCGCGGCGGTGCGGCTTGCGACCGGCGAGGTCGGCTTCGGCTACACGCTCGGCCGCGACGCGCGGAAGGCGCAGATGATCGCGCTGTGCGACGCCATGGTGCAGTCGGCGGAGTTGTCCGGCGAGGTGGAGGCCAAGGTGATCGCGCCGCTGCGCGTCGCCATGAACGCCGAACGCGGCCGCAAGGCAGCGGAAACCGCGGCGACGCGGGTCGATTTCTACACGATGGTGCGCGGTGAGGGATGATGCAATGACGACGATTGCCGAAATGCCCGCGGGCTTTGCCGACAAGGTGCTGTCGGCGCAGTCGACTTTCCGTTCCGTGATGGATGCGATGGCGCGCCCGGGCAGCGTGCAGCGCGTCGCCGCGAGCGTCGGAACGCCCGCCGGCATGATGCGCGGCTCGGCCGCGATCGCGCTGACGCTGTTCGATCACGACACGCCGATCTGGCTTGACGCTGCGATGTCGGCGACGCCGGACGTCGCCCGCTGGCTGAAGTTTCACGCCAGCGCGCCGGTGGTGGCCGATTCCTCGATCGCGAGCTTCGCTTTGATCGGCGATGCCGCGAGCCTGCCGGCGCTCGATCGCTTTGCATTCGGCAGCAGCGAATATCCTGACCGGTCGACCACGCTGATCCTGCAGGTCGACAGCCTGTCGCAGGGGCCGGCCTTCGAGCTGAAAGGGCCCGGCATCGACGGCAGCGCCGTGCTGCAGGCGATGATCAAGCCGCGCGACCTGTTCCAGCGGCTTGCGATCAACGAAGCCCTGTTCCCGCGCGGCATCGATGTCGTGCTGGTCCATGACGATGCCATTGTGGCGATCCCGCGCACCACGCGGCTGATCGCAAGCGGAGTGTGAGCGATGTATGTAGCCGTCAAGGGAGGCGAGCGCGCCATCGAGAACGCCCATCGTCTGCTCGCGCATGAGCGGCGCGGCGACCGCGAGGTGCCCGAGGTGACGCTGGCACAGATTTCCGAGCAACTCGCGCTCGGCGTCGATCGCGTGATGACCGAAGGTTCGCTCTACGACCGCGAGCTCGCGGCGCTCGCGATCAAGCAGGCGCGCGGCGACATGATCGAGGCGATCTTCCTGGTCCGCGCCTTCCGCGCCACGCTGCCGCGCTTCGGCGCCACCGAGCCGGTCAACACCGGCGAGATGCAGGTGCGGCGGCGGATCTCCTCGACCTTCAAGGACGTTCCGGGCGGCCAGATCCTGGGGCCGACCTTCGACTACACCCATCGCCTGCTCGATCCGCAGCTCGCGGAAGGCTTTGTGCCGGAGCAGCCGGCGACCGCGGAGGCCTCGCAGGCCGCCACGCCGCGGGTGACCGACATTCTCGGCCGTGACGGTCTGATCGAATCCTCGCCGCAGGCAGATAGCAACACGCCGGTCGGCGACCTCACGCGTGAGCCGTTGAGCTTTCCGGCCGATCGCGATTTGCGGCTGCAGAACCTGGCGCGCGGCGATGAGGGCTTCCTGCTCGCGCTCGGCTACTCGACGCAGCGCGGCTACGGTCGCAATCACCCGTTCGCCGGCGAGATCCGCTTCGGCGAGGTCGAGGTCGAGTTCTTCGCCGAGGACGCGGGCTTTGCCGTGCCGCTCGGCTCGATCGAATTGACCGAGTGTCAGATGGTCAACCAGTTCAAGGGGTCGACGACTGAGGCGCCGTGCTTCACCCGCGGCTATGGCCTCGCCTTCGGGCAGAGCGAACGCAAGACCATGTCGATGGCGCTGGTCGATCGCGCGCTGCGTGCGCGTGAGCTCGGCGAGGAGGCGGCGGCGCCGGCGCAGGACGAGGAGTTCGTGATGTCGCACTCCGACAATGTCCAGTCGACCGGCTTTGTCGAGCATCTCAAGCTGCCGCACTATGTCGACTTCCAGTCCGAGCTCGGCCTGTTGCGCAAGCTGCGGCAGGAGTTCGCGGAAGCCAACGAGGCCGTGGAAATGCAGGAGGCCGCGGAATGAACGCGCCGACGTACAATTTCGCCTATCTCGACGAGCAGACCAAGCGGATGATCCGCCGCGCGATCCTCAAGGCGATCGCGATCCCCGGCTATCAGGTGCCGTTTGCGAGCCGCGAGATGCCGATGCCCTATGGCTGGGGCACCGGCGGCGTGCAGGTGACCGCCGCGATCCTCGGTCCCGACGACGTGCTGAAGGTGATCGACCAGGGCTCGGACGACACCACCAACGCGATCTCGATCCGCAAATTCTTCGGCAAGACCGCGGGTGTCGCGACCACGACCTCGACCACGGACGCGACCGTGATCCAGACCCGGCACCGCATTCCCGAGGCGTCGCTGCATGCCGGACAGGTGCTGGTCTATCAGGTGCCGATCCCCGAGCCGCTGCGCTTCCTCGAGCCGCGCGAGACCGAGACGCGGCGCATGCACGCGCTCGCCGAATACGGGCTGATGCACGTCAAGCTCTACGAGGACATCGCGCGCTTCGGCCATATCGCGACCGCCTACGCCTATCCGGTGAAGGTGAACGCACGCTACGTGATGGACCCGTCGCCGACGCCGAAATTCGACAATCCGAAGATGGACAATTGCGCGGCGCTGCAACTGTTCGGTGCCGGCCGCGAGAAGCGCATCTACGCGATCCCGCCCTACACCACCGTGGTGTCGCTGGACTTCGAGGATCACCCGTTCACGCGCTACCGCTTCAACGCGCCCTGCGCGCTGTGCGGCGCCGACAATTCCTATCTCGACGAGATCGTCACCGACGACAAGGGCGGGCGGATGTTCGTCTGCTCCGACACGGACTTCTGCGAGCAGCGCCAGGCCGCCGGCCATCACGGCACCGAGAGCGCAGCGCCGCACAAGGAGAAGGCGCATGTCTGAGCTCGCGAGCCTCGACAACGACGAGCCGTTGCTGGTGGCCGAGGGGCTTGCCAAGAATTACGGCCGGCTTGCCGCCTGCCGCGACGTCTCGTTCGCGCTCTATCCCGGCGAGGTGCTGGCGATCGTCGGCGAGTCAGGCTCGGGCAAGTCGACGCTGCTGCAGCTGCTCTCGGCGCAGCTCGCGCCGAGCGCGGGCCGGGTGTGCTACCGGATGCGCGACGGCGTGCTGCGCGATCTCGCTGAACTCGGCGAGGCCGAGCGGCGCTTCCTGTTCCGCACCGACTGGGGCTTCGTGCACCAGGACCCGGCGCAGGGGCTGCGCATGGGCGTCTCGGCCGGCGCCAATGTCGGCGAGCGGCTGATGGCGGTCGGCTGGAATCATTACGGCCGCATCCGTGACACCGCGTCGACCTGGCTGGAGCGGGTCGAGATCGATACCGGCCGCATCGACGATGCGCCGAAGACCTATTCCGGCGGCATGCGGCAGCGGCTGCAGATCGCCCGCAACCTCGTCACCGAGCCGCGGCTGGTGTTCATGGACGAGCCGACCGGCGGCCTCGACGTCTCGGTGCAGGCTCGCCTGCTCGACCTGATGCGCAACCTCGTCAGCGAGCTCGGGCTCGCCGCGATCGTCGTGACCCACGATCTCGCCGTGGCGCGGTTGCTTTCGCATCGCGTGATGGTGATGAAGGGCGGCCGCGTCATCGAGACCGGCCTCACCGACCAGGTGCTCGACGATCCGCGTGAGCCCTATACGCAGCTGCTCGTTTCCTCGATTCTTCCGCCATGAGCGTGCCAATGACCGCGATGATCGAACTTGCCAACGCCGAGAAGACCTTCACCATGCATCTGCAGGGCGGCGTCGAACTGCCCGTGGTGCGCGGCGTCTCGTTCCACGCCGATCCGGGTGAGTGCGTGGTGCTGTCGGGCCCGTCGGGCGCCGGCAAATCCTCCATCCTGAAGATGATCTTCGGCAACTATCGCTGCGACAGCGGCCGGATCGGCATCCGCCATCACGGCATGGTTGTCGACCTTGCCACCGCCGAGCCGCGCCAGGTGCTGAGCATCCGCCGCTCGACCATCGGCTATGTCAGCCAGTTCCTGCGCGCCGTGCCGCGGGTGGCGACGATCGACGTCGTCGCCGAGCCTTTGATCGTCAACGGCGTGGCGCGCGAGGAGGCCCGCGCGCGCGCCGGCCAGCTGCTGCGCCGGCTCAACATTCCGGAGCGGCTGTGGACCTTGCCGCCCTCGACCTTCTCCGGCGGCGAGCAGCAGCGCGTCAACATCGCGCGCGGCTTCATCTCGGACCTGCCGATCCTGCTGCTGGACGAGCCGACCGCTTCGCTCGATGCGGCGAATCGCGCCGTGGTGGTCGAGCTGATCGCGGAGAAGAAAACCAAGGGCGTCGCGATGGTCGCCATTGTCCATGACGACGAAATCCGTCATCTGATTGCCGACCGCATCGTCGATGTGACCTCGTTCGCGGCTGCTGCCTGAAGGACCGTTTGAAATGACCGCCAAGCAAGACACCATCATCGGCAACGCCCGGCTGGTCCTCGCCGATCGCGTGATCGAGCAGGGCTGGGTCGCGATTGCTGATGGCAAGATCGCCGAGTTCGACGAGGGCAGGGCGCCCGAGGCCGCCGAGGATGCCGGCGGCGATCTCCTGATGCCCGGGCTGATCGAGCTGCACACCGACCATCTCGAGATGCACTATGTGCCGCGGCCGAAGGTGTTCTGGAATCCGGTCGCGGCCGTGATCTCCTATGACGGGCAGCTCGCGACCTCAGGCATCACCACGGTGCTGGATTCGCTGCGGGTCTGGCGCGAGGACGGCGCCGAGGATGTCGACGGCCGCGCCGGCGTGCTGGCGGCGGCGATCGCGGCGGCGCGCGAGGAGAATCTGCTGCGCGCCGATCACTTCCTACATCTGCGCTGCGAGGTCCCGATGCCGGACGTGGTCGCCGAGGCCAAGGAGCTGATCGACCGGCCGGACGTGCGGCTGATGTCGCTGATGGACCACACGCCGGGCCAGCGCCAGTTCCGCGACGAGGTCAAGCTGCGCGACTACTATCGCGGCAAGGGCGGCGGCATGACCGACGCCCAGCTCGACGTGCTGTTCGCACGGCGCTTCGCCTATCAGAAGGAATATGCGGTGGCGAACACCCGCGCGATCGTCGCGCTGGCGCATGAATACCGGATCCCGCTGGCGAGCCATGACGACACCACGGATGAGAACGTGGTCGACGCCGTCAACGACAAGGTCGCGGTGGCAGAGTTCCCGACCACGATGGAAGCCGCGCGAGGCTTGCACGCCGCCGGCATCGACATCCTGATGGGCGCGCCGAATGTGGTGCGCGGCGGCTCGCACTCCGGCAACATCGCGGCCGTCGATCTCGCCAATGAGGGCATGCTCGATATCCTGTCGTCGGACTACATCCCGTCCAGCCTTTTGATGGCGGCGCTGCAGCTGCCGCGGCATGTGCCGGCGATCGATCTCGCTTCGGCCGTGCGCACCGTGACCAAGACGCCGGCCGAAGCGGTCGGGCTCACCGACCGCGGCGAGATCGCGGTCGGCCGGCGCGCCGACCTGATCCGCGTGCACGTTGCGCGCGATCTGCCTGTCGTGCGCAGCGTCTGGCGCGAGGGAGGGAGGGTCGCATGACCGATGCATCCGTCGTCGCCGATCGGCGCGCCGGAATCGGTCCCGGCCGGCTGATCCTGGTGGTCGGCCCGAGCGGCGCC
Source organism: Bradyrhizobium sp. USDA 4510 (assembly GCF_054059095.1). Lineage (NCBI taxonomy): Bacteria > Pseudomonadati > Pseudomonadota > Alphaproteobacteria > Hyphomicrobiales > Nitrobacteraceae > Bradyrhizobium > Bradyrhizobium sp. USDA 4510. The sequence goes on from NZ_JBSSBT010000001.1 coordinate 1,503,150, forward strand.
GGCAAGGATACGCTGCTGGGGTTCGCCAAGGCGGCCTGTGGCGATGATCGCGATGTCGTGTTTCCGCGCCGGCTGATCACCCGCCAGGCCTCGGCGTCGGAGGACAATGAGGAGGTCAGCGCGGAGAGCTTCCAGCGCGCGGTAGCCGCCGGCGACTACGCCATGCACTGGGAAGCGCACGGCCATCGCTACGCGCTGTCGCGGTCGATCAACGACGATATCGGCGCCGGGCGCACCGTGATCGCGAACGTCTCGCGCACCGTGATCGCCGCGGCGCGCCGCAACTATGCCAATGCTGTCGTGGTGCTGGTCACGGCGCCGCCGGATGTGCTGGCCGCGCGGCTCGCGATGCGGGCGCGCAGCAGCGACGGCCTTCTCGAGCGGCGGCTGGCCCGCACCGTCGACGAGGGCACGTCGACGCCCGATTTCACCATCGTCAATTCCGGCACCGCCGACTATCATGCGCGACAGCTTGTCCGCATCATCAAGGGCGAACGCTGGGACGACTAGCAACCATAGGAGAACGGCACGAATGTCGGTGATCGAAACGGTCGAGCAGCTTGAGGCGATCTACGGCTTCCCGAACGACGCGTCGACCGTGAAGGTCGCCGATCACGTGACGCCGCTCTATCGTGTGCTCATCGAGAAGTCGCCGTTCGTGTCGCTTGCGACCGCAGGCCCCGAAGGGCTCGATTGCTCGCCGCGCGGCGACCTGCCGGGCTTCGTGCGCATCCATGATGCGAAGACGCTGATGATGCCGGATCGCCGCGGCAACAATCGCTGCGATTCGCTGCGCAACATCGTTCGCGATCCCCGCGTCGGCTTGCTGTTCCTGATTCCGGGCTCAGGCAGCACGCTGCGCGTCAACGGCCGCGCTTATGTCACGGCCGAGCCGGAGCTGCTCGCCTCCTTTATGATGGAAGGCAAGGCACCGCGCACGGTGATCGTGATGCATGTGGAGGAGATCTATTTCCAGTGTGCGCGCGCGATCGTGCGCTCCGATCTCTGGAATCCGGACAAGCGGGTCGATCCGAAGGTCTTGCCGACGCCGGGCCAGATCCTCGCCGAGATGAGCGAGCACACGGTCGGCGGCGAAAAATACGATCGGGAATGGCCGGAGCGCGCGCGACAGACGATGTGGTGATGCGCCCGGACGGCTGGGAAGCATGATCCGGAAAAGTGCGAAGCGGTTTTCCCTGCGACAAACGCGAAGCGTTTGCGCGGAGATCATGCTCAAACAAAAGCGCTATAGCGCGCTGACGATTGAACCCATCGCGCTTTAGGCCTCGGCGACGCGGTCTTCCCAGTCCTCCCAGGTCACGTCAGCATTGATCTCGAGGTAGCGCGCAACGGCGACGCCGATGGTCGGGAAGAAGTTGTTTTCGCCAAGTTGCGCCAGCAGGCCAAATTTCTTCAGCTTGTCCTTGACGGGATCCTTGAGCTCGGCAAAGCACAGCTCGATCTTCTGTGCATGCAATGCCTCGTCGAGCTCGGCGAGAATGTCGCCGGCGGTCACGTCCACGCTGGTGACCGGCTCGGCCGTGACCACCAGCCAGCGCACCGGCGTCGGGGATTTCGCCACGGCATCCAGCGCGCGTTCCTTGAAGAACTCGGCATTGGCAAAGAACAGCGGCGCATCCCACCGGAACAGCACCAAGCCGGGGATCTGGCGCGCGTCCGGGTATCGCGTGATGTCGTGATAGCCCTTCACGCCGGAGGCGCGGCCCAGCACGGCGGAATGCGGTCGCCAGCCGTCCCACAGGAATTCGACGATCGCGAGCACGATGGCGAGGCCTATTCCGGGGATCACGCCCAGCACGGCCACGCCGACAAAGCAGACCATCGATAGCCAAAACTCCCACTGCTGAATGCGGTAGATTCGCCTGAGGTCGCCGATCTCAAACAGGCCGAGCGCAGCGGCGATGACGACGGCCGCCAACGCTGCGTTGGGCAAGTGCTGCAGCAAATTCGGCGCTATCAGCAGCAGGAAGGCGATGGCCAGCGCGCCGATGACGCTGGTCAATTGCGTGCGCGCTCCGGCAGCTTCCGCAACGGGCGTTCGCGATCCGCTGCTGCTGATCGGAAAACCCTGAAAGAAGCCGGCCGCCAGATTGGCCGCGCCGAGCCCCACCATCTCCTGGTTGGGATCAACGCGATCGCCCAATCGTCCTGCATAGGCGCGCGACAGGACGCTGGTATCGGCGAACGACACCAGCGCGACGGCGCAGCCGCCGATCAGCACCTGCACGATGTCGCCATAGCCGATCCGGGGAATGGCAAATCCCGGCAAGCCCTGGGGAAGCGAACCCAGGACCGTCACGCCGAAGCGGGCCCCGAGATCGAGAACCCCGGTGACGACCGTCGCGGCGACGACGGCAATGAGAATGCCGGGCAACCGCTTGTTCCGGGCTAGCAGCAGGATCACCGCCAGCGTCGCAAGGCCGATCCCGAGGGTCGCCCAATTCGTCTTTCCGTCGACGATTGCTCCGATGACCGCCCAGAGGCTGCGCAGAGGTCCATCGCCTTCAATGGAAAAGCCGAACAGCTTTGGCAGCTGGCTGATCAGCACGGTCAGGGCAATGCCGTTCATGTAGCCGTAGCGGATCGGCTTGGAGAGAAGCTCGGTCAGGAATCCCAGCCGCGCGATACCCGCGACGATGCATATCGTCCCGGAGACCACCGCCATCATGGCGGCCAGGGTTGCCGCACGCATCGGATCGCCGCCAGACAGCGGAGCGACGACGCCGAGGATGATGGCCGCAAGCGCCGAGTCCGGCCCAAGGACAAGGATGCGGCTCGGCCCGAACAGCGCGTAGACGAGCAGCGGGATGATCGTCGCATAGAGCCCGTAGATGCCGGGCAGGCCGGACGCCTCCGCATAGGCGATGCCGACCGGGACCAGCATGGTCGCGAGCACCAGCCCGGCGACGATGTCGTGTGGGAGCCACGCCGCTTGATATCGACGCAGCGTGGTGAGACCCGGCAGCCAGCCGGTCCAATGCTTCATCGCCGGTCACTCCCAACGTCGTTGGGGCCGCAGGCGCTTGACGTGAACCGCTCTACCCCTTCAACCGCTTTAACCCTTCGCCTGCTCATCAAACGCCTTCAGCGACACCGCTGCAATCTCGCGCAGCGCGTTGCGGTCGGCGCCCGAGGAAGCCATCACGCACATGCCTGATGTCACCGCGGAGAGATAGCGGGCAAGGGTGGCCGGATCGGCGCTTTCGCCCAGGTCGCGTTCGGCCTTCGCGCGGACAAAACGCTCGTGCAATTGGTCCTCCGTTCGGGTGCGGCGCGCTGCCAGTTCAAATGGAACATTCTCCGAGCCGGTGCCGCAGGCAAGGCCGCCCTGCACCAGCAGGCAGCCGGGCGGGTTGGCGGGATCGGTCTGGGCGTCCGCGTGCTCCATCAGAAATCGTTCGGCCACCTCTCGGGCGGTGGCGGCGCCCAAAACCTTTTCCATCCAGGCGTCGCGCTTCTCGGTGTAGCGGTCGAGCGCGGCCTTCAGCAGACCCTCCTTGCTGCCAAAGGCGGCGTAGAGGCTCGGCGGATTGATGCTCATCGCCTCGGTGAGCTGCGCGATCGTCGCGCCCTCGTAACCATGGCGCCAGAACACATCCATGGCCTGGTCCAAAGCGGCGTCCGCGTCGAAAGCGCGGGGGCGTCCCATTCCCATTTTTCGTTGCTCCGTAAGCCGGGTGCCGTTTCTATGACGGATTGTCCCTGGCTTATCCTCTTGTTGCACGTGATGTTTTTCCGCGACTTCCCATTTCCCCATGAATGAGATAAGAAATTCATAGTGCTTGATACATAAGTATCTTGCGAACCGGCGTCCAGCTCCACATCTGTAGCGAACACTACAGATATCTGGAGCGCGTGAATGCCCTCGTCAATCCAAAATCCCCGTTCCGGCCGCTTCCGACGTGTCGTCGGCGGTATCGTGATCCTTGGCGCCCTCGCGGTGGCCGGTTCGATCGCGACCGGCCACTATTTCCATGCCGCACAGGCGACCGCGACTGCCGCGGCCCCCGAGCCGGCCGTCCCGGTCACCGTTGCCGTGATCCAGCCGCGGCCGACCACGCTGTTCGATGACTTCTCGGGCCGGCTCGAAGCCGTCGACCGGGTTCAGCTCCGGCCGCGGGTGGCGGGCGCGATCCTTTCGACCAACTTCACCGAGGGCGCGCTGGTGAAGTCCGGCGACATCCTGTTCAAGATCGACCCCGCGCCCTACGCCGCCGAGGTCGATCGCGCCCAGGCGCAGCTCGAGGCCGCCAAGGCCCGCGTCGTGTTCACCACGAGCGAAGTCGAGCGCGGCGCGCAGCTGGTTGGCAACAACATCGTGACCAAGCGCGATTTCGACCAGCGCGACAACGCCAACCGCGAGGCAGTCGCTAACGTCAAGGCCGCCGAGGCCGCGCTGCAGACGGCCAAACTCAATCTCGACTACACCGAGGTGCGGGCGCCGGTCGACGGCCGGGTCGGCAGGATCGAGGTCACCGTCGGCAATCTCGTCGCCGCCGGCACCTCGTCACCGGTCCTGACCTCGCTGGTCTCGGTCAATCCGATCTATGCGAGCTTCGATGCCGATGAGGAAGTGGTGCTGCGCGCGCTGAACTCGATCGCGGATGCCTCCGGCAAGCGCGGCAATCTCGACCAGATTCCGGTCGACATGGTGACGTCGGGCGGCCTCAGCGCCAAGGGGCACATCCAGCTCATCGACAACCAGGTCAACGGGCAGAGCGGCACCATCCGAGTCCGCGCCGTGTTCAAGAACGATGACGGCCGATTGATCCCGGGACAGTTCGCCCGTGTGCGCATGGGCCAGCCCAAGCAGCAGACGCTGGTGCTGATCGACGAGCGCGCCGTCGGCACCGACCAGGACAAGAAGTTCGTGATGCTTGTCGGCGACGACAGCCGCGCCGTCTATCGTTCCATCACGCTTGGCGGCTCGGTCGATGGCCTGCGGATCGTCACCGCCGGCCTGAAATCCGGCGACCGCATCGTCGTCAACGGCCTGCAGCGCGTGCGTCCCGGCGCACTCCTGAAGATGGAAGTCGCCGAGATGGGCGCGCGCGGCATGAAGCAGGCATCCACTGAAACCAACCAGCACGTCGTGCAGCGCTAGGCGCTGCACGCGGGGGCGGAGCCATGAATCTCTCAAAATTCTTCATCGACCGGCCGATCTTCGCCGGCGTGCTTTCGATCCTGATCTTCCTGGCCGGGCTGATCTCGCTGCTGGCGATGCCGATCTCGGAATATCCCGACGTGGTGCCGCCGTCGGTCGTGGTGCGCGCGACCTATCCCGGCGCCAATCCGAAGGTGATCGCCGAGACGGTCGCCACCCCGATCGAGGAGCAGATCAACGGCGTCGAAGGCATGCTCTACATGTCGAGCCAGGCGACCACCGACGGCGCGATGACGCTGACGGTGACGTTCCGGCTCGGCACCGACCCCGACAAGGCGACCCAACTGGTGCAGAATCGCGTGCAGCAGGCCGAGCCGCGCCTGCCGGCTGTGGTGCGCCAGCTCGGTATCATCACCAAGAAGAGCTCGCCCGACCTCACCATGGTCGTGCATCTGCTGTCGCCGAACAACCGCTATGACATGACGTATCTGCGCAACTACGCGGTACTCAACGTCAAGGACCGGCTGGCGCGGATCGACGGCGTCGGCGACGTCCAGCTCTATGGCGCCGGCGACTATTCGATGCGGGTCTGGGTCGATCCGCAGAAAGCCGCCGAGCATTCGCTGACCGCGAGCGACGTCGTACGCGCGATCCAGGCCCAGAACGTCGAGGCTGCCGCCGGCGTGGTCGGCTCCTCGCCCAGCGTCAAGGGCATCGACCTCCAGCTCTCCGTCAACGCCGAGGGACGGCTCTCGACCGAGGAGCAGTTCGGCGACATCGTGGTGAAGACGGGTTCGGCAGGCGAGGTGGTGCGGCTGCGCGACGTCGCGCGGGTCGAGCTCGGCGCCTCCGAATACGGCCTGCGCTCGCTGCTCGACAACAAGCAGGCGGTCGCGATCCCGATCTTCCAGGCGCCGGGGTCGAATGCGCTGGAGATCTCCGACCATGTCCGTGCCACGATGGCCGAGATCAAGAAGAACATGCCGGAAGGCGTGTCCTACCAGATCGTCTACGATCCGACCCAATTCGTGCGTTCGTCGATCGAGGCTGTCATCCACACGCTGCTCGAGGCGGTCGCCCTCGTCGTGCTGGTCGTGATCCTGTTCCTGCAGACCTGGCGCGCCTCGATCATCCCATTGATCGCGGTCCCGGTGTCGATCGTCGGCACTTTCGCGGTGATGCATGTGTTCGGCTTCTCGATCAACGCGCTCAGCCTGTTCGGCCTGGTGCTGGCGATCGGCATCGTGGTCGACGACGCCATCGTCGTGGTCGAGAACGTCGAGCGCAACATCGAGTCCGGCTTGTCGCCGCGCGATGCCACCAACCAGGCGATGCGCGAAGTGTCCGGCCCGATCATCGCGATCGCGCTGGTCCTGATCGCGGTGTTCGTGCCGCTCGCCTTCATCTCCGGCCTCACCGGACAGTTCTACAAGCAGTTCGCGCTGACCATCGCGATCTCGACCGTGATATCAGCGATCAACTCGCTGACGTTGTCGCCGGCGCTGTCGGCGCTGCTGCTGAAGGGGCATCACGAGCCGAAGGACTGGCTGACCCGGATCATGGAAAGGTCGCTTGGCTGGTTCTTCCGCGGCTTCAACAAGGTCTTCACCAAGTCCTCCGAGAACTACGGCCGCACCGTCACCAAGGTGATCTACGGCAAGGCCGTGGTTATCGGCCTCTATGTGCTGCTGATCGGCCTGACCGGCGTGCTGTTCAAGCAGGTGCCGAGCGGCTTCGTGCCGGGCCAGGACAAGCAGTATCTGGTCGGCTTTGCGCGGCTGCCCGATGGCGCGACGCTCGACCGCACCGAGGAAGTGATCCGCAAGATGAGCGACATCGCGCTGACCCAGCCCGGCGTCGAAAGCTCCGTGGCGTTCCCCGGCCTGTCGATCTCCGGCTTCACCAACTCCTCCAACGCCGGCATCGTGTTCTCGACCTTGAAGCCATTCGACGAGCGCAAGGATCCCTCGCTCAGCGGTCCGGCGATCGCGGCGGCGCTCAACAAGAAATATGCCGGCATCCAGGATGCCTTCATCGCCATGTTCCCGCCGCCGCCGGTCAACGGTCTCGGCACCATCGGCGGCTTCAAGCTGCAGATCGAGGACCGCGCCGGCCTCGGCTATGAAGCGCTGAACGACGCGACCAAGGCGTTCATGGCGGCGATGCAGAAGGCGCCGGAGATTGCCGGCGTGTTCTCGAGCTTCCAGGTCAACGTGCCGCAGCTGTTCGCCGATATCGACCGTACCAAGGCGTTGCAACTCGGCGTGCCCGTCACGGAGGTCTTCAACACGCTGCAGATCTATCTCGGCTCCTACTATGTGAACGACTTCAACAAATTCGGCCGCACCTACTCGGTCTATGTGCAGGCCGACGCGCCGTTCCGCGCGCGTGCCGACGACATCAGGCAGTTGAAGGTGCGCTCGTCGTCGGGCGACATGGTGCCGCTGTCGGCGTTGCTGAAGGTCCGCCAGAGCGCGGGTCCGGAACGCGCGATCCGCTACAACGGCTTCCTGTCGTCGGACATCAACGCGGCTGCCGCGCCGGGCTATTCCTCCGGCCAGGCGCAGGAGGCGGCGACGCGGATCGCGGCCGAAGTGCTGCCGCCCGGCTTTGCCTTCGAATGGACCGACCTGACCTATCAGGAGTTCATCGCCGGCAACTCCGGAATCTGGGTGTTTCCGTTGGCGATCCTCCTGGTGTTCCTGGTGCTCGCCGCGCTCTATGAGAGCCTGGCGCTGCCGCTCTCGATCATCATGATCGTGCCGATGGGGCTCTTGGCCGCGATGTTCGGGGTCTGGCTGTCGAAGGGCGACAACAACGTCTTCACCCAGATCGGCCTGATCGTGCTGGTCGGATTGTCGGCCAAGAACGCCATCCTGATCGTCGAATTCGCGCGCGAGCTCGAATTCGCCGGGCGGTCACCGATCCGTGCCGCGATCGAGGCGAGTCGCTTAAGGCTGCGACCGATTCTGATGACGTCGATGGCCTTCATCATGGGCGTGCTGCCGCTGGTGCTGTCGACCGGCGCGGGCTCGGAGATGCGGCGCGCGATGGGCGTTGCGGTGTTCTCCGGCATGATCGGCGTCACGGTGTTCGGCCTGTTCCTGACGCCGGTGTTCTACGTGCTGCTGCGCAGCCTCACCGGGATGAAGCCGCTGACGCAGCACGGCGAGACGACCATCCCTGGAAAAGCACACGCGGCATGATGCCGCGTGTGCAGAGCGTTTTCGAGCGAAGTGGATACCGGTTCGCGTGAAGAAAACGCGGCAAGACAAAAAAACGAGAGCTTCAGCTTTGATTCAATCAAAACTGAAGCTCTCGTTCGTGTCAGCTTCGAACGGAATCAGGCTGCGATATCGAGCAGCAATTGTGATGAACCGCGGACCAGCACCTTGCGGCCCGCGGGCGTCAGCTCAAATGAATCGCCGCGCACGGCGACATAGCCGAGCGTGATCAGGCTCTCGACGGCGAACCTGTTCAGCCGTGAAGGGTTTGCTGCGGGAGCCCGCAACGCTTTCAGCGCATCCCACTGATCGGGTCTGAGTTCGAATTCTTCGCTCATCGGTCCAGGCACTCCAGAAGTTCTTGGCGTGCGAGATACAGAGCGCAGATGAATTTCGTGCGACCACAACGAGTCAGGATTTCGATTTATGTGGACGCGTCGTCACATCGCCGTGTCATTGGAATACTTCAATTTTTTCGAATCATTGCGGCGCAATAACGCGTGATTTCGTCACAGTGATTAATCCCAAATTGTCACACAGGTTAATCGTCTCGATTAACCGCGCCGCACACTTGCGCCGCCATCGACCGGCAACGTGACGCCGGTCACGAAGTTTGCTTCATCGGAGGCGAGAAACAGCGCGGCATTGGCGACGTCCCAGCCGGTGCCCATCTTGTGACGCAGCGGCACCTTGCTGTCGCGCTCGGCCTCGACCTCGGCGCGGCTCTTCTTGAATTCGCGGGCGCGGGTGTCCACCGCCATCGGCGTGTTCATCAATCCCGGCAGGATCACGTTTGCGCGAATGCCGTATTGCGCATTCTGGTAGGCGAGCTGTTCGGTGAAGGCGATCATCGCCGACTTGGTCGCCTTGTAGGCGACGTAGGGATAGGTCGTGATCGCGGCCATCGACGAGATGTTGATGATCGAGCCGCGCTGCTGCGCGCGCATGATCGGGATCACATGCTTGGCGGCGAGGATGCAGCTCTTCAGATTGATCGCCACGCAGCGGTCGAACGCCTCCTCGGTGATATCAAGCAGTTCGGCATCGCCGCCGGAGAGGCTGACGCCGACATTGTTGTGGAGGATGTCGACACTGCCCCAGCGGCCATGTGCGTCCGCCACCATCGCCTTGATGTCAGCATTTTTGGTGACGTCGGCCTTGAAGGCGACTGAAGTCCCGCCCTTGGCCGCGATCAGGTCGACCGTCTCCTGCGCCGAAGCCAGATTGTAATCGACGCACAGCACCCTGGCGCCTTCGCGCGCGAAGGTCAGCGCGGTGGCGCGGCCGTTGCCGATGCCCTCGCCGGGGCTTTGGCCTGCACCGACGACGATGGCGACGCGATCTTGCAGGCGCATCTCACTTCACTCCCTGTAGCGGGTACTGCTGCAGTACCTCCTTGTAGTAAGGTTCGTTGTCGATCTGCATGGTGGCGAGCACCCGCACCACGGCGCAGTAGAATGCGATCGTCAGCACGAGATCGGTCATGTGCTCGTCGGAGAGATGTTGCTTGATCTCGGCGAAGGTCGCCTCCGACATCGCGAGCTCGCGCACCATCTCGCGGGCGCCCTTGAGGATCGCCTTTGCCAGCGGCTCGAGCTTCGACGGCTGGCCACTGGTCTCCGCGATCAGGCCCTTTATATCCTCGTCGGTGACGCCAAACTCCTTGCCGATCTTCACATGGTGAGTGAATTCGTATTCCGACTGCTCGAGCCAGCCGACCTGCAGGATCGCGAGTTCGCGTAAGCGCGGATCGAGCTTGCTCTTGAAGCGGATATAGCCGCCGACGCCGTTGAAGGCGCGCGCCATGTCCGGCGAGTTCACCAGCAGCTTGTGCAGATTGGTGTTGCGCTTGAGCATGTCGCGATATTCGGGGGCGACCTGATCGGCTTCGAGATAGGGCAGGCGGGCCATTGTTGTTGTCCTTTTTTCGGCGGCTTGCGGAAGAGGCGGCTGTTGTTTCAGCCGTAGAGGGCTTTGTGCTCGCTTTGGTAGTTGGCGTAGGAATCCTTCATGCTGGCGCCGTTGAGCAGCATGGTTGCGACCACCGCGTTGTCGGCATCGAACACGGTCGAGCGCACCCACATGCTCTCGGTGCGCTTGCTGCCGGAAAGCGCCACGACCTCGCGCTCGACCCAATAGGTCTCGCCGGGGAAGAGCGGCCCGCGCAGAAGACGGATCTCCTGGTCGGCGAACAGCCCGACGGCGGGGCCGCGGACCGGCAGCCGGACCTCGCGCGCGCGGTACTGGAACAGCACGCTCAGCATTTCCATCGGGATGATGGCGCGGCCCCAGGGATTGTGCTCCAGCGAATAATAATCCGACGGCTCGGTGATCACCCTGAGCTTGTCGGCAAGCGAAAACGGATAGAGATCGCCCATGTTCTGGTCGAAATCTATCTTGATCGCCTGCCGCGGCGTCTTCATGCCGACCTTGATGTCGGCGAGGATGACGGGATCGGTCAGCGGCTTCAATTCGCCGAGCCGGCGGCTGAGCGCCGTCTCGTTGCCGTCGCCATCGATCGAGGCGGTGCCGCGCAGGATCTCGGTGCCGTCACGCCTGACCATCCCGATCGTGCAAACGGTCTGGCCCGGCTTCGGCTTCTCGATCTGGGCCTGCACCTCTTCGCCTTCGAACACCGGGTTGCGGTAATGCGCGGATAGGCAGCCAGTGATGAACCAGGCGCGGCCCCAGATCCGCTCGCACAGCGGCGCGAACTGGCTGAAATGGGTCGGTCCCTCGATCGTGCCGCCGCGAAAGCCGAGCTTCTGCGCGGTTGCATCGTCGTGAATCGAGGCGTGGGAGTCGTAGGTCTGGGCCTGCAGCATCTGCTTCGGGCTGCGCCAAGGACCCACCAGCAGATTGCCGTTCTCCACGATTTCCGTCGTGAATGCGGATTCGACTGTAATCATCCTTGGTCTCCCTTTGCGCGCCACCGTTTCAAAGATGCCGGGGTTCGGCAAGGCCTTGCAGAACGGCAAGGCCTCGCTTGGGCAACATGAGATATGTGCTGCGGCCATGGAACGGGGCTGTTCATGCATAACAAAATCAGTGCATGCTGATGCATGATCATTTCGGAAGATAATCAGACCGGTCCGGACCGGCGTGGCTGACTGACGGGGAAACTGATGGCGTTGATGGAAGTTGGACTGGACGACAAGTACCGGTTGGATACGAAACGAATCTTCCTCTCCGGTACCCAGGCGCTGGTCCGATTGCCCATGTTGCAGCGCGAACGCGACCGCGCGCAGGGGCTGAACACCGCCGGTTTCATCTCCGGTTACCGCGGCTCGCCGCTCGGCATGTACGACCACGCGCTGTGGCGGGCGAAATCCTTCCTCAGGGAACATGACATCGCCTTCGTCCCCGGCCTCAACGAGGATCTGGCGGCGACCTCGGTGTGGGGCAGCCAGCAGGTCGGCATGTTCCCCGGCGCCAAGGTCGATGGCGTGTTCGGCATCTGGTACGGCAAGGGCCCAGGCGTCGACCGCTCGCTCGATGCGCTCAAGCACGCCAATTCCGCCGGCACCTCGCCGAACGGCGGCGTGATCGCGCTGGCCGGCGACGACCATGGCTGCCAATCCTCCACCCTGGCGCATCAGAGCGAGCAGGTGTTCGCCTCAGCGCTGATGCCGGTGGTCAATCCGGCGACGCTGCAGGATTATCTCGACCTCGGCATCCTCGGCTTCGCGCTGTCGCGCTATTCCGGCTGCTGGGTCGGCTTCAAGGCGATCTCGGAGACGGTGGAAAGCTCGGCCTCGATCGTCAGCGATCCCGATCGCATCAAGATCATCATGCCCGACGATTTCGAGATGCCGCCGGACGGGCTCTCGATCCGCTGGCCGGATCCGCCGCTCGAAGCCGAGCGCAGGCTGCACGGGCCCAAGATGGAGGCGGTCGCGGCCTTCGCCCGCGTCAACCGCTTCGATCGCATCGTGCTGGATTCGAAGCCGGCGCGGCTCGGCATCATGGCGACCGGCAAGGCCTATCTCGATCTGCGCCAGGCGCTCGCCGATCTCGGCATCACCGATGCCGATGCGCAGGCGCTCGGGCTGCGCATCTACAAGGTGGCGCTGACCTGGCCGCTCGAAGCGCGCGGCGCGCGCGCCTTCGCCGAGGGCCTGCAGGATGTGCTGGTCGTCGAGGAGAAGCGCGGCTTCATCGAGGACCAGCTGGTCCGCATCCTCTACAACATGGACGCCTCCAAGCGTCCCTCGGTGGTCGGCAAGCGCGACGAGAGCGGCGCTCCCTTGCTGCCGAGCGAGGGCGAGCTGACGCCGACCATGGTCGCCGCCGCCGTGGTGGCGCGGCTGCGCCGGCTCGGTCACCGCAGCCCGCTGCTGGAGCAGCGTTTGGCAAAACTCGAGGCGTTCGATCGCCCCGCCGAGGGCACGGGCACCGCGAAGCTGCAGCGCACGCCGTATTTCTGCTCGGGCTGCCCGCACAACTCGTCGACCAAGATCCCCGAGGGCAGCCGCGCCATGGCTGGCATCGGCTGCCACGGCATGGCGCTGTCGGTGCCGAACCGCAACACCCAGACCATCTCGCATATGGGCGCGGAGGGCGTGAGCTGGATCGGGCAGGCGCCGTTCACCAGCGAACAGCATGTGTTCCAGAACCTCGGCGACGGCACCTACACCCATTCCGGCTTGCTGGCGCTGCGCGCAGCGGCCGCGGCCGGCGTCAACATCACCTACAAGATCCTCTACAACGATGCGGTTGCGATGACCGGCGGCCAGCCGGCCGAGGGCGGCTTTACGGTGTCGCAGATCGCACACCAGGTCTGGGCGGAGGGCACCAAGCGGCTCGCGATCGTCTCCGACGATCCAGACAAATATCCCGCCAATTATTTCCCGGCCGGCGCTACCATTCATCATCGCCGCGAGCTCGATGCCGTGCAGCGCATCCTGCGCGAGATCGAGGGCCTCACCGTCCTGATCTACGACCAGACCTGCGCCGCCGAGAAGCGCCGTCGCCGCAAGCGCGGGCTGTTCCCCGATCCGGCCAAGCGCGTCTTCATCAATGAGCGCGTCTGCGAGGGTTGCGGCGACTGCTCGGTGGCGTCGAACTGCGTCTCGGTGCAGCCGCTGGAGACCGAACTCGGCCGCAAGCGCCGCATCGACCAGTCGAACTGCAACAAGGATTTCTCCTGCATCGAGGGCTTTTGCCCGAGCTTTGTGATGGTGCAGGACCCCAAGCTGCGCAAGGCGGACCGCGCTGCCGCCGAACCCAAGGCGTTGTTCGCCGACTTGCCGACGCCGCCTGTGGCCGCGTTGAGCAATCCCTACAACATCCTGATCACCGGCATCGGCGGCACCGGTGTGATCACCATCGGCGCGCTGCTCGGCATGGCCGCGCATGTCGAGGGGCTCGCCTGTTCGACGCTCGACTTCACCGGCCTGTCGCAGAAGAACGGCGCCGTGATGAGCCATGTCCGGCTCGCGCCCGCCTCCGACATGCTGACCACGGTGCGCATCGCACCGGGCAATGCCAACCTGATCCTCGGCTGCGACCTCGTCGTCGCCACCAGCGTGCCAGCGCTGAGCCGCGCCGAGCGCGGCGTCACCCGCGCCGTGGTCAACGCCGATCTCTTGCCGACCGCGAGCTTCGTGATCGATCCCGATATCGACTTCGAAGCCAGCTCGATGCGCGATGCGCTAAACGGCGCGGTGACGCCTGGCGACCTCGATATCCTCGATGCCACCGGGCTTGCCACCGCGCTGATGGGCGACAGCATCGCCACCAACGCCTTCATGCTCGGTTTTGCCTTTCAGCGCGGCGCGATCCCGCTGTCGCTGGAAGCGATCCTGAAGGCGATCGAGCTCAACGGCGCCGCCATCGAGATGAACAAGACCGCGTTCTCGTGGGGCCGGCTCGCCGCGCATGATCTGCAACGCGTGGTCAGCGCCGCACGCTTCAAGAGCGCCGGCGCCGCGCCGGCCAAGAAGACGCTTGATGAGGCGATCGCGTTCCGCGCCAAATTCCTCACCGACTATCAGGACGCGGCCTACGCCAGGCGCTATCTCGACGATGTAGCGCGCGTCCGCACCGCCGAGGCGGCGGCCGCGCCGGGCTCGCAGGACCTGACGGAGGCCTTCGCAAAGGGCCTGTTCAAGCTGATGGCCTACAAGGATGAATACGAAGTCGCGCGGCTCTATTCCGACGGCGAGTTCAGCAAGGCCTTGAGGGAACAATTCCAAGGCAATTCCGGCTTGAAGGTCTTGCTGGCGCCGCCGCTGCTGGCCCAGCGCGATCCCGTCACCGGGCGGCTGCAGAAGCGTGAATTCGGTCCGTGGATCTTCACGGCGTTCGGCATGCTTGCAAGGCTGAAGGGCCTGCGCGGCACCGCCTTCGACATCTTCGGCTATACCGCCGAGCGCAAGATGGAGCGCGCATTGCCGGTCGAGTATTCGGCGATGATCCTGCGTCACCTCGACGGCAAGAAGCCGCTCGACTTGCCGCGCCTCGTGGCGCTGGCGAAGGCTGCGGAGCTCGTGCGTGGTTATGGCCACATCAAGGAGGGCAACGTCGCCCGCTACCGCACCGAATGCGCTCGGCTGGAGCGCGCGATCAGCCAGCCGCTGGCGCAGGCGGCGGAGTAAGGCCGGGGAACTTTCCACAGCCGCCCTGGTTGACCGGCAACCCTGCCTGCAAGCGGTGGCTGGATTCGTACGCCCGAGCCCCTACATGATGGCTGTCTGTTCGAGTGATTTCAGGAGGCCGTTTGATGGTCCTGAAAAACGCTTTTGTTGCAACCGTTTGTACCGCGTGCCTGGCTTTGGGCGGCGTGGCGTTGGCTGACGAGTATCGCCCCAGCGAGTTCTTCAGCCTCGATCTTTCACGCGCAGTGTTGTCGCCGAAGCCGCTTGGCCCGCCGGCGCTGTTCGAGCCCGTTCCGGTCGAGGCGAAGACCGACCATGGCCCCGATCAGCATGCGAATGTCGAGCCGCAGGTCGAGGAGCCGAAAGTCGCGCCGAAGAAAGCCGTGCGGACCACTAGGGTGACCGCGCCGCACGAGAAGAAGCGCGCGGAAGCGCGCGTGCCCGCCCGTGCCAAGCTCGCGCGCCGCCACTCGAACCCGCTCGATGCGGAGGCCCGTGACACACGGATCCAGACCTGGCCGTGCCGCACCGGCGGCATCTGCAACTGGCATCGGTGAGGCGGCGCTCTCGCGCCTCTGCTTTCTCGAAGTGCGTCAATCCTTGACCCGTCATCCTGAGGTGCGAGCGAAGCGGCCGTCTCGAAGGATGGATCGGCCACGGACGGGCCGTTCATCCTTCGAGACGGCCGCTTCGCGACCTCCTCAGGATGACGGGTTTGGTGCTTGAGCGCTCGATATCCGGGGCCGCCGTCCCAGCAGCCGCCCCCGAGTCATCCCGCCGTCGCAAAACCGTCGGCGGAGAGTCAAGAAACCGTAAGGCCGGAGTCAAGGAGCGCAGGCAAAACCTTCGTTGCGATTCGACGAAGGTTATTCGATGCCGACAGCGAACTCCGCGAGGCGGCGAGGCCTCACCCGGCGCCAGCTTCTGGTGCGCTCGGCGTCGACCGCGGCGCTGGCGGGATTCGGCGCGCTGGCAAGACCGTATCTGAGCCGCGCCGCGGATCGGCCCGCGATTGCGGGCATCCAGTCCGGCGACGTGGCAAGCGATTCCGCTGTCATCTGGGCGCGCGCCGATCGCGCCGCGCGGATGCACATCGAATGCGCCGCGGTCGAAAGCTTCGCCAGCATCCTGCGCACCGTGTCCGCCGATGCGCTGCCCGAGCGCGACTTCACCGCCAAGCTGCTGCTCGACGGCCTGCCGCCGGGCCAGGACCTGTTCTATCGCGTGCGCTTCGAGGACCGCGAGGGCACATCAGGCGAAAGCCGGGTCGGCCATTTCCGAACCGCGCCGGCCGACCGGCGTCCCGTCTCGTTCGTCTGGTCCGGCGACGTCGTCGGGCAGGGCTGGGGCATCGACCCCGCGCGCGGCGGCTTGCGCAGCTACCGCACCATGCTGGACGAGCGTCCGGACTTCTTCATCCATTCCGGCGATCACATCTACGCCGATTGCACGGTGCCGTCGGAGCAGAAACTCCCAAACGGTGAGATCTGGCGCAACATCGTCACCGAGGAGAAATCCGTCGTCGCGCAGAGCCTCGATCAGTTTCGCGGCAACTACAAATACAACTGGCTCGACGAGAGTTTCCGCGCCTTCCACGCCGAGGTGCCGATGTTCGCGCAGTGGGACGACCACGAGGTGGCCGACGACTGGTCGCCACTCGGCACCACCGATGCGACCGGCTATGAGGCGGACGGCAGCTCGCGCCTGGTGGCACGGGCACGCCGCGCCTTCCACGAATTCATGCCCATGCGGCTGATGCCGGAGCGCGATGGCCGCGTCTACCGCAAGATTCCCTACGGGCCGCTGCTCGACGTCTTCATCATCGACATGCGCTCCTATCGCGATTCCAGCTGGAACAAGCAGGGCGATCCGGACCACGCCTGCATCCTCGGCCAGAGCCAGCTCGCCTGGCTGAAGCGGGAGCTGGTGGCGTCGGATGCTGTCTGGAAGGTGATCGCGGCGGATCTGCCGATCGGCCTCGTCAGCCTCGATGCGGTCGCGCTCGGCGACGGGCCGCCCGCGCGGCGCGAGCACGAGATCGCCGATCTGTTGTCCTTCATGAAGCGCGCCGGGGTCCGCAACACGGTGTGGCTCACCGCCGACATGCACTACACCGCCGCGCATCACTATGATCCGAACCGCGCGGTGTTCCAGGAGTTCGAGCCGTTCTGGGAGTTCGTCTCCGGTCCGCTGCATGCCGGCACCTGGTCGCCGGGCGAGCTCGACAACACCTTTGGCCCGAAGGCGATGTACCAGAAGGGCTGCTCGGCCGAGCAGGGCGACAATCTCGCGCCGTGCTTCGGGCTGCAATTCTTCGGCCGCGTCGACATCGACGGCAAGACCGGCGTGATGACGGTGACGCTGAAGGAC
Organism: Bradyrhizobium sp. USDA 4510; assembly: GCF_054059095.1. Taxonomy (NCBI): domain Bacteria; kingdom Pseudomonadati; phylum Pseudomonadota; class Alphaproteobacteria; order Hyphomicrobiales; family Nitrobacteraceae; genus Bradyrhizobium; species Bradyrhizobium sp. USDA 4510. The sequence continues at coordinate 1,520,468 of NZ_JBSSBT010000001.1, forward strand.
GTCGACAACCACGACCTCTGGTCGGTCTATATCGAGCCGCGGCCGGACGCGCGGCCCGGCCAGATCATGGCGCAGCACATCTAGCGCCGTCTCTGATCCGTCGCGACATCTTGATTGCCGGCGTCTTGCCCGAGGGCCCGGTTTGCGGGCAGACTGCGTGTCGGCAGTCCTGCCAATTTCATTCCCACGAAACGATTTGCTGGCGTGACGTCGTCGATGGCATCGGCGTCCCACGCGTCAGGAGCTATCCATGGAAAATCTGCAGACACAGGGCATCAGCCTGCCGCAGCTCGGGCTCGGCACCTTCCGCATGCAGGGCGATACCTGCCGCGCGGCGGTCGAGAGCGCGCTTGGGCTCGGCTATCGGCATATCGACACCGCCGAGATGTACGGCAATGAAGAGGCGATCGGGGCGGCGATCGCTGCCTCGAATGTCGCGCGCAGGGACCTGCACGTGACCACCAAGGTCTGGCACGAGAACCTGGCGCCGGATGCGATCCGGACAGCGTTCGACGCCAGCCTGAAGAAGCTGCGGCTCGATCACGTCGATCTCTATCTGGTGCACTGGCCGTCGCGGAGTATGAAGCTGCCTGCCGTCTTCGAGACGCTGATGAAGCTGAGGGAGGAAGGCCGCACTCGCGCGATCGGCGTCGCCAATTTCACCACCGCGCTGCTCAAGACCGTGGTCGAGGACATCAAGGCGCCGATCGCCTGCAACCAGATCGAATATCACGCGATGCTGGACCAGACGCCGGTGCGCAAATATCTCGCCGCGAAATCGATCCCGCTGGTGGCCTATTGTCCGCTCGCCCAGGGCCGCTTCGCCACCGACGAGACGCTGGCGAAAATCGGCAGCAAGCATGATGCGACCGCGGCGCAGGTGGCGCTGAAATGGCTGCTCGATCAGGATGGAGTGGCGGCTATTCCGAAAGCCTCGCGCGCCGAAAGCCAAAAGGCCAATCTCGACGCACTGAAGGTCAAGCTCGACGACGCGGACCGCAAGGCGATTGCCGCGCTGCCCAAGGACATGCGCTGCGTCAATCCGGGGTTTGCGCCGGCGTGGGATTGAGGCCGCTGGCCCTGAGGAAGCAGAAAAGAAAATGGCTCCGTGAGGAGCCATTTTCCGTTGTGTCGGTCCTTAGTAGTGATGACGCTTGATGATCACCGTCCGGTCATGGCCGTGATGCCAGCCATGATGCCAACCGCGATGCCAGCCACGGTCATGGCGCATTTCGGCGCGTGCGCCCCAGCCGCGGTCCCAGTGATGATGACCGCCATGTCTGATCACGACCGTCTCGGCGCTCGCGATCGACGGAACGGCCACCGCAAGCGCACCAACCGCCGCGAGAACAAAGCCAATCTTTTTCATCTCATCCTCCTCAAATAAGCGAAGAGAAAACCGTACGGAGATTGAAACGTTCCGCAGGAATCAGAGGAGTTTTCTGAACGCTTGTTCAGCAACTGCCTCGAACGCTGCTGCCGTCGCGTGTTGGTGCGCACAACCGATGAGCGAGCGCACGGGCGGCTTTCCCGGCCTTGCCTAACCGCTGCGTCCGACGCATCATCGCGCCATAAAAATCAATGTTCGGGGGGACGTTGCCATGAGCGAATTTTCACGCCGGGATTTTTTGAAAGTGACGGGATCGGCCGCTGCCGCAGCCATCGCGAGGCCGGCCGCTGCGGCGATGGGGCCGGACGACAAGTTCGACCTCGTGATCAAGAACGGCGATGTCATCGATCCCAGCCAGTCGCTGCGCGGCAAGCGCGACATCGGCATCCGCTGGGGCATCATCGAGGCGATCGAAGACGATATCGCGGCTGCTCGCGCCGCCAGGACCATTGACGCGTCGGGCAAGCTCGTGATGCCGGGTCTGGTCGATCTGCACTGCCACGTCTACCCGTACGGATCGGCGATCGGCATTCCCGCCGACGAGCTGGTGCAATTCCAGGGCACCACGACGGTGGTCTCGGCGGGCGACGCCGGCGTCAACAACCTCGCGGCGCTGCGGCGCTTCATCGTCGCGCAATCGCGGGCGCGGATCTACGCCTTCGTCCACATCGCCAACAACGGCCTGTCGGCATTCCCGGTGGCCGAGCTCTACAACATCGACAACGCCCAGGTCGAAGCCTGCGCGATGGCGCTGGCCGAGAACCCCGACTTCCTGATCGGGGTCAAGGTGCGGATGTCGGAAAACGTCATCTTCAAGCACGGCCTCGAGCCGCTGAAGCGCGGCATCCAGGCCTGCGAGATGTGCGGCTGGCCGGCGCGGATGATGGTACATATCGGCGGCGTCGAGACCAGGGAGCTGATGTCCGACATCCTCGATCTGCTGCGGCCGGGCGATATCCTGACCCACGCCTATTCCGGCGCGCCGAACATGTCCGGCGCTTTCACCAATATCGTCCAGGAGGGCAAGCTGTTGCCGGCGGCGCTCGCGGCCAAGCAGCGCGGCGTGCTGTTCGACGTCGGCCATGGCGGCGGCAGCTTCGATTTCACGGTGGCCGAAGTCGCGATCCCCGCCGGCTGCGCGCCCGATACGATCTCCTCCGACATCCACGTCTTCTCGGGCAACTCGCCCGGCATTCCGTTCCTGCCGAACGTGATGAGCAAGTTCCTGGCGATGGGCTCGTCGCTGGATCAGGTGGTGGCGATGGCGACCTCGGCGCCGGCGCGGATCATCAACCGGACCCCGAAGGTCGGCACCCTGCAGCGTGGCGCGCCCGGCGACGTCGCGATCATGGATCTCGTCGAAGGCCCGGTCTCCTTCGTCGATACCCGCAACAACAAGCGCGACGGCAATCTGCTGCTAAAGCCGGTGCAGACCGTGGTCAACGGCGTGCCGTTCGGCCGGCCCTATCAGGCGCCGTTCTCGGTGAGGTAGGCGCGCAGATCCGTAGAGCATGATGAGATCAGATCGAATGGCGACCGCAAGCGCGCTGCGCTCCCTCGCCCCGTTCTTACGGGGAGAGGGTTGGGGTGAGGGGCTGCCTCCGCATATCCGGTGATAGCTGAGGTTGCGGAGGCTCCCCCTCACACGGAACGCATCTGACGATGCGTTCCGACCTCTCCCCGCAGGGGCGAGGTGAATCGGAGTCCGCAACTCGCTTCAGCGCAAAGTCATCATGATCTAGCCGCGCTTCTCCACATTGCTGCTGCGCGCCGGCACGCCGAACTCCTTGCGGCACACCTCGGCCAGCGCGGCAACGCCCTCGCGGATCTGCTCGTGCGAGGGGCTGGCGAAGCAGAGGCGGAGCCGGCTGCCGGAATGGGCCTTGCTGGTCGACCATTCCGGTCCCGGATTGATCGAGACGCCGGCGGCAAGCGCCGCCTGATAGAGCTTCAGCGTGTCGACATTGTCGGGCAGCTTGACCCAGAGGAAGATGCCGCCCTTGGGCGCCTCGAATTCGGCCGCGGTGCCGAACTGCTCGTTCAACGCCTCCATCAGCGTATCGAGCTTGGCGCGCAGGCCCTTGGTCAGGCGCGGCACATGGGTCGAAAAATTCGGTGCGCAATATTCCGCGAGCACCATCTGCTCCAGTGCGCCGGAGCCGGCGTCGGTCTTCAGCGGCAGCATTCGCGACATGATCCCCCAGGGCGCTACGATGAAGCCGACCCGCAGCGCAGGCGCGATCGATTTGGAGAACGAGCCGATATGGATCACGCCGCCATGCTTACTCATCGCATAGATCGCGGGCGGCCGTTCGCCGTTCCAGATCAAATCGGCATAGCAATCGTCCTCGAAGATCGGCACGCCGTATTCCCTTGACAGCTTCAGCATCCCGGCGCGGCGGCTCTCGGGAAGGATCGAGCCGGTCGGGTTCTGCACTGTCGGGATGGTGTAGATGTATTTCGGCGTGATGCCGCGCCGCTTGTGATCGGCGAGTGCCGCAGCCAGCGCATCGATCCTGATGCCCTCGCCATCGAGGGGAATGCCGACCGCATTGACGCCGAGCCGTGTCAGCCGGTTCAGTGAGCCCTGATAGGTTTCCTGCTCGATCAGCACGGTATCGCCCTTGGCGAGCAAGGTGTGATTGACAAGATCGAGCGCCTGCAGCGAGCCGGAGACGATCATGATCTCGTCCGGCGTGCAGGCAATCCCGGCGTCGCGCTTCAGCTTCTCGGTCAGGAACTGGCGCAGCGGCAGATAGCCCTGCGGCCCGTGCGCGAGATTGTAGGTCGCCAGATTCCTGCCCTCGCGCTTCAACACGGCGTTGACCGCCTCCAGCAGCCCGTCGACCGGGACCTGGTCGGGATCGTTGTTGCCGCCGACGAAGCTGTATTTGGCGAGCCCTGTCCAGCGTGCGGCCGGGGCAGGCAGGCCGGCCGCGAGTAGCGGTGTAAAGTCGAACTGGGCTGAGGTGGACATGGACGTTTCGCTCCGTGTTGTTATCGTTGAGAAGGCCGCGGCAAGCGGCCTTCCATGAGGTTAGTTCTTGCCGACCGGCCGGATCGGCCGGCCCTGGCTGATGAAGGCGTAGTGCCCTGCGCCGACACTGCCGACCATCAAGGCCTCGACCGCCGGTTCCGCGATCTCGCCGGCGGCCGCCCAATCGACCACGAAATTCGCGCCGGTGCCGCCGCGGGTATCGGTCGTGGCGATCGCGACCTCGACGGTCGCAAACGGTTTTAGCGCGACCGGCGATTTAAGGTAGCTCTCCACCATCTTGCCTGATGTGTCGAAATAGGCGATCCGCTTCAGCACTAGCGGCTTCGTCTCGGAGGCGTTGTGCACGCTGAGCGTCACCGAAAAATCGGCCCTGAGCTTGCCCTGGCTCATCGACACGCTGGAATACACCGGCACGTAGAATGCACCGGAGGCGGTGAGGCCCTCCGATGGCACCGTCGCCAACGAGTTCGCGAAATTTTGTTCAATACTTGCCGAGGATTGTGCTAGCGCCTCTGACATGCGCACGGTGAGCAGGCAGAGCAAAACTGCGAGAAAAATGCCGCCTGCGCGGATGTGACACATTGCTCGGTTGATCCTCACGCCCGGCCCTCTAGGTTGCGGCAACAGGAAGTCTTTGACGCATGCATGAACTGATTCCCGATATCACGCTCTGTATCCTGTTTGCCTGGGGGATTGGGCTGCTCGCCCACTTCTCCCGGCAACCGCTGATACTGGCCTACCTTATCGCCGGCTTTTTCATTGGTCCATTCGGCATGGGCTGGGTCAAGTCCCAGGAATCGATCAGCGTCATCTCCGAGCTCGGCCTGATCTTCATGCTGTTCATGATCGGGCTGGAAATCGACCTCAAGAAGATCATCCGTGCCGGCAAGGTCATCCTGTTCGCGGGAGCCGGCGAGCTGATCGGCGGCTGCCTGATCGGCGTGGCGTTCTTTGCCGCTATCGGGCTTGCGGTCGGCGGCGGCAAGTTCGACGCGATCTATCTCTGCGTCGCCTGCTCGCTGTCGTCGACCGTGATCATCGTCAAGGTGCTCTACGAGAAGCGCGAGCTGGATACGCTGCCGGGCCGCATCACGCTCGGCGTGTTGGTGCTGCAGGACATCTTCGCGATCCTGTTCCTGGCGGTGCAGCCGAGCCTCGACAATCTGCAGATCAGCGTCGTGCTGTTGTCGATTGCCCGCGTCGCGGTGCTGGTCGCGACCGCGCTGGTGCTGAGCCGCTACGTGCTGCCGCGGCTGTTCCACCAGATCGCGCGGCGGCCCGAGCTCGTGCTGCTCGGCGCGCTCGCCTGGTGCTTCCTGATCGGCGAGATCGCCGAGCGGCTGCATCTGTCGCGCGAGATGGGCTCGCTGGTCGCCGGCGTCTCGATCTCGACCTTTCCCTATGCGCTCGACGTCACCGCCAAGGTCACGACGCTGCGGGATTTCTTCATCACGCTGTTCTTTGTCGCGCTCGGCATGACGATCCCGATTCCGGGCCTCTCGGTGATCTGGCTTGCGCTCGTCATCGCGGCCTTCACGGTGGCGAGCCGCCTGATCACGACGTTCACGCCGCTCTATCTGATGAAGCAGGGCCTGCGTGCCAGCCTGCTGCCGGCGATCAACCTGGCGCAGATCTCCGAGTTCTCGCTGGTCGTGATCCAGACCGGCGTCGCCGCCAACCACATCGGAACCGAAACCGCGAGTGCGGCCTCGTTCGCCTTCGTCGTGCTGGCGGTGCTCTCGACCTTCGCGATGGGGCGCAGCGACCAGATCGTGCGCGGCCTGATCGGTCCGTTGAAGCGGATCGGGCTGCGCGACCTCGATCAGGAAGGCCAGGGCCGCGGCGAGGCCGGGCACGAGGGCGGACATGGCGAGATCCGGCGCATCGTCATCCTCGGCTTTTTCCGCGCGGCGAGCGCGCTGATCAGCCAGATCGAGCGGCAGAACCAGTCGCTGCTCGAGCAGATCAGCGTCATCGATTTCAACCCGCTGGTGTTCCGCACGCTGTCCGACCGCGGCATGCATGTGATCTATGGCGACATCAGCAATGTCGACACCCTGGTTCATGCCGGCATCGGCAAGGCCGAGATCATCATCCTGAGCGTGCCGGATTTCCTCTTGGTCGGCGCCGACAATGAGAAGCTGGTGCGCCACGTCCGCGCCCTCAATCCGACCGCGCGGATCGTTGCCACCGCGGACCTGTTGACCGGCGTCGACGACCTCTACAGCGCCGGCGCCGACTACGTGACGGTGACCCGGCTCAGCGACGCCGGCGAGCTCTATTCCGTGATCGAGGCGGCCGACGCCGGCCTGCTCGACGACAAGCGCGCCGAGCTGGACGCCCAGCTCAGCGACCGGCGCGAGGTGCTGCCGTAACGCCGGTCTCAAGGCTGTCCATCACCTCTCCCCATCGGGGAGAGGTCGATTTGCGCAGCGGGTGAGGCGGCTCGAGTCCCACGAGAGGGCTGAACCCCTCACCCGGATCGCATCGAGCGATGCGATCCGACCTCTCCCTTTGGGAGAGGTGAAATCTCCCCTCCTGGTATCCCTGCCGGATGCATGGCGGGTTGCATAATGATACTGGCGCTGACATCGGAACCCGGCTAATCCACTGCCTGCATATAGCGAGATGTCAGGACAATGGCCGATACGATCCAGGAAGTGCTGCAAGCCTTTGCGAAGGGTGAACTCGTCGTCGTCACCGACGATGACGACCGGGAAGGCGAGGGCGATTTGATCGTCGCGGCGTCGTTCTGTACGGCGGAGAAGATGGCTTTCATCATCCGCCACACCTCCGGCATCGTCTGCGCGCCGATCACCACCGAGGATGCCCGCCGGCTGCGGCTCGACCCGATGGTGGCGCACAACGAGTCCAACCACACCACCGCCTTCACGGTCTCGATCGACTACAAGCCCGATGGTGGCACCGGCATCTCGGCCGAGGAACGCGCCTCCTGCTGCCGCGCGCTCGCCAATCCCAATGCCGGCGCCAATGATTTCGCGCGTCCCGGCCACATCTTCCCGCTGATCGCGCGCGACGGCGGCGTGCTGCTGCGCTCCGGCCACACCGAGGCGGCGGTCGATCTGTGCCGGCTCTCCGGCCTGCCGCCGGTAGGCGTCATCAGCGAGCTGATGAACGACGATGGAACCGTGATGAAGGGCGAGCAGGTCGCCAAATTCGCCGCCGCCCACAAGCTCAAGCATGTCACGATCGCGGACATGATCGCCTATCGCCAGGCGCGCGAGAAGCTGATCGAACGGGTCGCGACCTTCACCACCGAAAGCCCGATCGGCCCGCTGCAGGGCTACGCCTATCGCTCGCCGTTCGATGAGATCATGCATGCCGCCTTCGTCTATAACGGCATCGGCGACGGCCGGGACGTGCTGACGCGGCTGCACAAGCCGAACATCGTGAAAGACCTGTTCACCGGGCCGGCGCGAATGGAAGCCGTGCTGCGGCATTTCAAGGATGCCGGCCGCGGCGTGCTGGTATATCTGCGCGATGGTGCCGCCGGTGTTCCGGTCGAGCCGGTTGGCGAGCAGAAGACGGCGGAGGCCGATCGCCACAGGCAGTGGCGCGAGGTCGGCGTCGGCGCACAGATCCTGCGTGATCTCGGCGTCACCTCGATCCGGCACCTGACTTCGTCGGTGCATGACTACAAGGGATTGTCAGGTTTCGGCATCGAGATCGTGTCGAACGAGAAGCTGGAGACCTAGCACTGTCATTCCGGGGCGCGCGATAGCGCGAACCCGGAATCTTGTGATTCCGGGTTCGATGCTGACGCATCGCCCCGGAATGACGAAGGTCCCAATTCAATTGCGCTTCGCAGCATAGCGCTTTAATTTATCCGCCAATTTCCGATAGACGATGCGAAAGGATGTTTCATGAGCGTGCGCCCCCAGGCCAAGGACAAGCCGGCTGCCGCCAGCTTCCAGTGGGATGATCCGTTCCTGCTCGACGACCAGCTCACCGAAGACGAGCGCCTGATCCGCGACACTGCGCGGGCCTATGCGCAGGACAAGCTGCTGCCGCGGGTCACCAAGGCCTATCTGGAAGAGAAAACCGACCGCGAGATCTTCAACGAAATGGGCGAGCTCGGCCTGATCGGCGTGACGCTGCCCGAGGAATATGGCTGCGCCAATGCGAGCTACGTGGCCTATGGCCTCGTGGCGCGCGAGATCGAGCGCGTCGATAGCGGCTATCGCTCGATGAACTCGGTGCAGTCGTCGCTGGTGATGTATCCGATCTACGCCTATGGCGACGAAAACCAGCGCAAGAAATATCTACCCAAGCTCGCGACCGGCGAATGGGTCGGCTGCTTCGGCCTGACCGAGCCGGATGCCGGTTCCGATCCCGGCGGCATGAAGACCCGCGCCGAGAAGGTCGCCGACGGCTACAAGCTCAACGGCGCCAAGATGTGGATCTCGAACGCGCCGATCGCCGACGTGTTCGTGGTGTGGGCCAAGTCGGCTGCGCACGACAACCAGATCCGCGGCTTCATTCTCGAGAAGGGCATGAAGGGCCTGTCGGCGCCGAAGGTCGGCGGCAAGCTGTCGCTGCGCGCCTCGATCACCGGCGAGATCGTGCTCGACAATGTGGTGGTGCCGGAAAGCGCGCTGCTGCCCAACGTCTCCGGCCTCAAGGGCCCGTTCGGCTGCCTCAACCGCGCCCGCTACGGCATCTCCTGGGGCGCATTGGGCGCTGCCGAGGACTGCATGCACCGCGCGCGGCAATACACGCTCGACCGCAAGCAGTTTGGCCGGCCGCTCGCCGCCACCCAGCTGGTGCAGAAGAAGCTCGCCGACATGGAGACCGAGATCGCGCTCGGCCTGCAGGCCTCGTTGCGCGTCGGCCGCCTGATGGACGAGGGCAAGATGGCCCCTGAGATGATCTCGATCGTCAAGCGCAACAATTGCGGCAAGTCGCTCGACATCGCCCGCATGGCGCGCGACATGCACGGCGGCAACGGCATCCAGATCGAGTATCACGTGATGCGTCACGCCGCGAACCTCGAGACGGTCAACACCTATGAGGGCACGCACGACGTCCATGCGCTGATCCTCGGCCGCGCGATCACCGGCATCCAGGCGTTCTCGTAAGGGCGCTTGCTCGTCATTCCGGGGCGCGCCAACCGAACTCAGGTTTACCCGAGTTCGGCAGATCTTAAATGTCCAAGTCGGCAACAGCCGATTTGGACGGCGCGAACCCGGAATCTCGCGCCGCGTTCCTTTCCCTTCTTTCGAGATTCCGGGTCTGGCCCTGCGGGCCATCCCGGAATGACGATGCAGAGAAAATCCCCATGGCCGACAACGACGACATCCCGTTCAACCGCGACTTTCCGCTGAAGCCCGGCGTGGTCGAACAGGTTCGCCCCGGCGTTCGCCGTGTCCTCTGCAACAATCCGAGCCCGTTCACCTTCACCGGCACGGTCAGCTACATCGTGGGCGAGGGGAAGGTCGCGATCATCGATCCCGGTCCCGACGACGAGGCGCATGCCAAGGCGCTGCTCGATGCGGTCAAGGGCGAGACCGTGACGCATATCCTGGTCACCCATACCCATCGCGACCATTCGCCGAACACGCCGCGGATCAAGGCCGCGACCGGCGCGCCGGTCTATGCCGAGGGGCCGCACCGCGCCTCGCGGCCGCGCTTCGAGAGCGAAAAGCACAATCCGGAATCCGGCGCCGACCGCGATTTCCGACCCGACGTGCAGGTCAAGCACGGCGACGTCATCGAGGGCGCTGGCTTTGCGCTGGAGGCGGTCGCGACCCCCGGCCACACCGCCAACCATCTGGCGTTCGCCTGGGCCGAGCGCAGCATCAATTTCGTCGGCGATCATGTGATGGGCTGGTCGACCTCGATCGTGGCGCCGCCGGACGGCTCGATGATCGATTACATGGCCTCGCTGGAGCGGCTGGAACAGCGGCCCGAGCAGCTGTATTTCTCCGGCCACGGCCCGGAGATTCCGGAGGGCCCGCGCTACGTCCGCTTCCTGGCGCGGCATCGCCGGGCGCGCGAGGCGTCGATCCTGCATCGTCTCGGCAAGGGCGAGGCCGACATTCCAACCATGGTGCGGGCGATCTATATCGGGCTCGATCCGCGGCTCGCCAATGCCGCCGGCTATTCGGTGCTGGCGCATCTGGAGGACCTGGTCGCACGCGGCGTCGTGGCGACGGACGGCGATCCCGTGATCGGCGGGACGTACCGATTGGCCTAGTTCGTCATTCCGGGATGGTGCCAAGCACCAGACCCGGAATCTCGAGATTCCGGGTTCATCGCTGCGCGATGCCCCGGAATGACGCTACCGCGTCACTTCTTCACCGTCTTCGCCGGCGGCGCCTTTGGCGCGACAGGCGCCGCCTTCTTCGCCGGCTTGGCATTGTCGTTCTCGGCCGCGCTGTTGAGGTCTTCGATCAGCTTCTTGACGCGGGCGGCGTTGCTGCCGAGATCGGTGTCGAAATAGCGCGACGCCGAGCGGATATCGACGCGAGAGTCCTCGTCGTCAGGCGTGACCCGGATCGAGACGTCCTCGCGGAAACCCATGATCGGCGTCCGCGCTACCGCCTCGATGCGGCCGATGCGGCGCGGCGGCTGCGGCGCGCGCGCGTCGATGACGAGCCATTTGCGGCGGTTCACCAGCCGCAGCGTCAGCTCATAGGCGCGGTCGACCGGGGTTTCGAGCTCGACGGTTTCGATATCGGGATAGGCCGCGCGCTGCCGCTCGGCCGAATAGAGGCCGGCATAGGCGGCAGGATTGGTGCCTTCCCCGGTGCGCAGCCGCGCCAGCGCCTCGAATTTCGGCGGGTCGATCGCGTCGGTGGTGACGTCGTAAATCCGCGGCAGCTTGCGGTACTGATAGATGAGGTAGGCCGGGTAGGCGAGGATCGCCGCGTCGATCAGCAGCGCGAGCAGGATCCGGCCCATGCCGCGGGTGCCGTTCTGCCAGATCGCGGCAAAGGCGGCCAGCCCGAGCAGGATCGACAGGCCGGCCAGGCCCAGCGCGCCGAAGAAGGTCGCCAGCGCCGGCTTGACCTCCAGGAACCCGAAGCGGACGATCAGGATCGAGACCACCACCGCGACGACGGAGAAGATGGCGAGGTTGCGCGACCAGGTGGCGAGACCGGACACGGGCTCCTGCTGGTAGGGAGCGGAAAACCTGCGCGCCATCGTCGAAAAATCTGCCGGTTGAGATGTCCTCAGGCGACCTCGGCCGCCGCGATCAGTCGTGTGAGACCACGGACCTGCGGCGAATTCAAGGGATTTGGGCTTTACCCCGAATCGTCATGGCCGCGCATAGCCGTCCGAAGGACGGCGTCGCTTGCGCTCGCCTATGACCCGGCCATCCATGTCTTGCCGCACGATGAAGTCGTGGATGCCCGGGTCAAGCCCGGGCATGACGAGCGTTTGTTTTCACGCCGCGGCGGTCGGGAACGTGTAATCCTTGAATTGGTCGCGCAGCGCCGTCTTCAGGATCTTGCCGGTCGCGGTGTGGGGAATGCCGTCGACGAAGGCGACGTCGTCGGGCATCCACCATTTGGCGATCTTGCCGTCCATGAACTTCAGGATGTCCTCGCGCGTGGCACTCTGGCCCTGCTTGAGTTGCACGATCAGCAGCGGCCGCTCATCCCATTTGGGGTGATGGACACCGATCACGGCGGCTTCCGCGACCGCCGGATGGCCGACCGCGAGGTTCTCGAGATCGATCGAGGAGATCCATTCGCCGCCGGACTTGATCACGTCCTTGGAGCGGTCGGTGATCCGCATGTAGCCGTGCTCGTCCATCGTCGAGACGTCGCCGGTGTCGAAATAGCCGGCATCGTCGAGGATGTTGCTGTCGACCCGGAAATAGGCCTTGGCGATCGCCGGGCCCGAAACCTTGAGACGGCCGAAGGTCTTGCCGTCCCACGGCAGCTCCTTGCCGGCATCGTCGGTGATCTTCATCTCGACGCCGAACGGCGGATAGCCCTGGGTCTGCAGGATGTCGAGCCGCTCCTCGCCGGTGCGCTCGGTAAACGGTGGCTTCAACGTCGCCAGCGTGCCGAGCGGGCTCATCTCGGTCATGCCCCAGGCGTGGCGCACCTGGCTGCCCATGTCGAGGAACGCCTGGATCATCGAGCGTGGCATCGCCGACCCGCCGCAGATCACCATCTGCAGATCCGGCAGCTTGACGTTGTTGGCGGCCATGTATTGCAGCAGCATCAGCCACACCGTCGGCACGCCGGCGGTGTGCGTGACCTTCTCGGTCGACAGCAACTCGTACACCGAGGCGCCGTCGAGCTTCGGGCCCGGCATCACGAGCTTGGTGCCCATCGACGGCGCGGAGAAGGCGATGCCCCAGCTGTTGGCATGGAACAAGGGGACCACCGGAAGCATTGTGTCCGACGCGGAGGTGCCGAGCGCATCCTTCGAATTGGCCATCAGCGCGTGCAACACGTTGGAGCGGTGCGAATAAAGTACACCCTTGGGATCGCCCGTCGTGCCGGAGGTGTAGCACATCGCCGCCGCGGTGTTCTCGTCGAAGGTCTTCCACTCGAACTTGCCGTCGGATGCCGCGATCCAGTCCTCATAGGCGACCGCGTTCTTCAGCGTGGTCTGCGGCATGTGCGCCTTGTCGGTCAGCACCACGTAGCGCTCGACGCTCGGCAGCTGGCCTGCGATCTTCTCCAGCACCGGAACGAAGGTGAGGTCGGTGATGACGATGCGGTCCTGGGCGTGGTTGACGATCCAGGCGATCTGCTCCGGAAACAGGCGCGGATTGACCGTATGGCAGATCGCGCCGATCCCCATGATGCCGTACCAGACCTCGAGGTGGCGCCAGGTGTTCCAGGCTATGGTGGCGACGCGGTCGCCGAGCTTGATGCCGTCACGTTCCAGGCTCTGCGAGACCTTCAGTGCGCGGGTGTGGATCTGGGCGTAGGTGGTGCGATGAATCGGGCCTTCGACCGACCGCGTCACGACTTCCTGTGTGCCGTGATATTTGGCGGCGTGCTCAATAATCTTGTGACACAGCAAGGGCCAATCTTGCATCAAACCAAGCATACGCGAATCCCTCCTCGATCCTCACACATGATCCGCCGGCATCTTGGACGGCCGGCAGTAAAATCATGGAACTGACATGAACTTTAGCGCGGAGAAAGCAAGCCGAAAATGGCCTGTTGGCGCGTTTCGTCGCGGGGGCGCGGCAATGGTTACCGCCGCCGCCGTGCTGCTTTGCCTTGGCATGCAAGCAGGCCCCGCCGAGGCCACCCGCCGCGCGCCCAGCTTTCCGTGGGACGATCTGTTCGGCACCCGGCCGCAAAGGCCGCACAAGGCAGCCCGCCGCTCAGCGGTGCCGCTGCCGAAGCCACGCCCGGCTGAGGCGCCGGCGGAGCCTCCCGCCACAGCCAAAACGCAGCCTGCCGCGCCTGCCGAGGCGGCAAGGCCCAGCGAGACGGCCAAGCCCGCTGATGCCGCCAAGCCGGCCGAGCCCGCCGCGCCGCAGCCTTCGGCCTGCCGGCAGGCGCTGACCGAGGAGATCGCGATCGCCCCGAGCATTCCGGATATCCACGGCGCCGGGGGCTGCGGCGGCGAGGATCTGGTGCGGCTCGAGGCGATCGTGCTGGCGGACAAGCGCAAGGTCGCGGTCAAGCCCGCCGCGATCCTCCGCTGCAAGATGGCCGCTGCGGTCGCCGACTGGGTCCGCACCGATATCGCGCCGCTCGCGCAGAGCCTCGGGGGCGGGATCAGCAATCTCGACAATTTCGACTCGTTCGAGTGCCGCGGCCGCAATCGGGTCGCCGGAGCGCAGCTCTCCGAGCACGGCCGCGCCAATGCGCTCGACGTCCGCGCGCTCGGTCTCGCCAACGGCAAGTCGATCTCGCTGACCGACCGCAGCGTGCCGCGGACCTTGCGCGAGACCGTGCTGCATTCGGTCTGTGCCCGCTTCTCCACGGTGCTCGGTCCGGGCTCGGACTGGTACCACGAGGACCACATCCATCTCGACCTGATCGAGCGTCGCAACAATTACCGGATCTGCCAGTGGAACGTGGACGACCCGCTGCCGCAGGTCGCGCCGCTGTTGCCGGCCGAGCGCCCCGAAGAGGCGCCGCCGCGCGAGGTCGCCGCCAAATCCGACGCGCCGAAAGCGGACACATCCAAAGCTGACCACGGCAAGTCTGGCACCGGCAAGCCGGACGCCACAAAATCAGATGATGCGACCGCGCCCGACCGCAGCGCAGAGACCAAACCGCAGCCAACAAAAAAGCGCCGGCAAAGCCGGCGCTTTTGATCGCGATTGCGATTGGATCAGTAGGTCGTGCCGCCGCCGCCCTGCAGCGCCATCTGCGGCTTGTAGGGCGAGTCGCCGTGCTTCGGCTCCAGCACCACGACGATGGTGCCGAGCTTGACGCGGTTGTAGAGGTCGATGACGTCCTCGTTGGTCATGCGGATGCAGCCCGAGGAGATCGACGCGCCGATATATTCCGGCTGGTTAGTGCCGTGGATGCGGAACAGCGTGTCCTTGCCGCCCGAATAGAGATACATCGCGCGCGAGCCCATCGGATTGTCCGGGCCCGGGGCCACGAAGGTCGGGACGCCAAGGCGCGAGATTTCGCCGGGGGTCGGGTGCCAGGCCGGCCATTCGGTCATGCTGCCGACCTTGGCGATGCCGGACCAGGCCATGGCTTCCTCGCCGACGGTGATGCCGTAGCGGATCGCCTTGCCGTCGTTCAGCACGTAATAGAGGTAATGGTTGTCGGAATCGACCACGATCGAGCCGGGGGCTTCCTTGCGGTGGTACTCGACGATGGCGCGGCGGAACGGTTCAGCGACCGGCGTCTTGACGTAGGTGGTCTTGGCCAGGAGTTCCTTGTCACGCGGCTTGAAGTTCGCGGTGTTGGTTGCCTCATAGGTTGTGGCCTGCATGCAGCCCGACAACATCAGGCCCGCGGCCAGGATCCCGAGGGTAACTTTGAGCGACGACATGATTACATTCCAATCGAAAATCCGCGCCCGAAAGCGCCACTATTACGCCCCAAACGCCACGATTCCATTACCGGCATTATTGCCGAAACGTGCCATTATTCCCAGAGTCTAGATGCCTTTCCCGCATCGCGGGACGCTGTCTGTGGCTTTTTTGCCGCAACTGTTCTGGTGCCGGGTTGGTTTTTGTGCAAACAGGCAACGGTCGACGAGTCGGCGTCACGTCGCTGCCGCTTGGCCGCCACAAGTATGGATGCCCGGTTAATACCCCGGTCATGAAGCGCCCCCCAGAATCGCGCTAAGTCGGCGGGTCCTGCCAGCCCTGTTTCGTGGAGTTCGTGATGCTGTCGGTGTTCGTTCCGTCCGAGTTTTCGCTCAAGAAGGCCACGGCGACCGACCTCGGCGCGCTGCCCGAGGGAGCGGTCTGGGTCGATCTGGTGAATCCGACCGTTGAGGAGGACCGGGCGGTCGAGAAGCTCGCGGGGATCGCGGTGCCGACCCGGGAAGACATGCAGGAGATCGAGATCTCCAGCCGCCTCTATATCGAGAACAGCGCGCGCTACATGACCGCGACGCTGATGTGCCAGTCCGACACCGACATGCCGCGCACCACGGCGGTGACCTTCATCCTCACCGGTCATCGGCTGGTGACGGTGCGCTACGACCTGCCGAAGCCGTTCGCGCTGGTCGAGAACAAGCTGGCGCGCGCCTG
This sequence comes from Bradyrhizobium sp. USDA 4510, assembly GCF_054059095.1. Lineage (NCBI taxonomy): Bacteria > Pseudomonadati > Pseudomonadota > Alphaproteobacteria > Hyphomicrobiales > Nitrobacteraceae > Bradyrhizobium > Bradyrhizobium sp. USDA 4510. The sequence goes on from NZ_JBSSBT010000001.1 coordinate 1,536,527, forward strand.
TTCCCCCAGCATCACCGGGGAGCAGGTGCTGATGGAACTGCTGGACGCGGTGATCGACCGTTGCGCCGACATTCTGGAGCGCTGCGGGGCCGATATCGACCAGGTGTCCCACGACATCTTCGAGCCGGAGAGCGAGCGCCACGGCCACGCCAAGCAATATTCGCAGATTCTGATCGCGATCGGCCGCAAGGGCGACCTGACCTCGAAGGTTCGCGAAAGCCTGGTCTCGATCGGCCGCCTCGTCACCTTTCTCTCCGCGGTGGTCGAGGGCGTGAAATGGTCCAAGGACATGCGCGAGCAGCTCAAGACCATGCAGCGTGACGTGGCCTCACTGACCGACCACGCCTCCTATCTCTCCAACAAGATCACCTTCGTGCTCGACGCCATGCTCGGCGTGGTCAATCTGGAACAGAACAACATCATCAAGCTGTTCTCGGTGATGGCGGTGGTCTTGATGCCGCCGACGCTGATCGCCTCGATCTACGGCATGAATTTCAAGGTGATGCCGGAACTCGAATGGGCGCACGGCTATCCGTATGCACTGGTACTGATGCTGATCGCGGCTGTCGTGCCGTACTGGATCTTCAAGTGGAAGAAGTGGCTGTAGACCGGTTCCACGCGTCGCGTTTTGGGACGCGCTTCCTGCCTTATTTCCTCTGCTAAAATTTGAGCGTTGCGCTGAACGTTTGGGCGAAACTTGTCTGCGATAACGCCCGCCTCGAAGCCGGAGGACAGCAATGGTTGAGAAGATCATAACGCCACGGCGTAACGTCATCGACTTTGCGCGCTATCAACAGGACCGCGCAGCAGGCAAGGTGCAGGCGATCTCGCCGAGACTTTGCCGTTACTGTGGCGCTGCGTTGCTGGATGGCGAGGACGAAGACGAATGCTCCAGCGCGCTGAACGACGTCGCGCTGCGGCAGCCCGAGAAGAAGTCGCGTCGGTTCTACGCAGACTAGAGGCCGAAGCCTCGGAGGCAGAAGCCTCGTTTGCGTTGTTACGCCTGCAAGTGAAGCAATCCCAATGACGGCCGCGGCGGCGGCCGGGATCGCCTCAAAACTTCCTTCCCCGAAATACGGCTCTTCCCAAGCTCAGACGTGCTGACCACCGTTGATGTGGATCTCCGCACCGTTCACGTAAGAGCTGGTCTCCGTGCAGAGAACGTAGATGATCTTGGCGACCTCGTCCGGCGTGCCGAGGCGATGCATCGGGATCTGCTGGTCGACGATCTTCTCGGTGCCGGGCGATAGGATCGAGGTATCGATCTCGCCCGGCGCAATCGCGTTGACGCGGACGCCGACGCGGCCGAAGTCCGATGCCATCTCGCGCGTCAGCGCCGCGAGCGCGGCCTTCGACGTCGCATAGGCCGCGCCGGCAAACGGATGCACGCGCGAGCCGGCGATCGAGGTGACGTTCACCACCGCGCCCTTGGCGTGTTTCAACTCCTCGATCAGCCCGCGCGCGATCATGATCGGTGCGAAGAAGTTGACGTGGAAAACGTGGGTCCAAGTCTCGATGTCGGTGTCCATGGTGCCGAGCCGGCCGCCGCCCGCAGCCTTCGGCGAGATCGCGGCGTTGTTGACCAGCGCGTGCAGTTCATCGTTCTCGAGCCGCCTGCGGATCTCAGAGATCGCGCGAACGGTGTCGTCATGGCTGCCGAGGTCGACCTCGATGTGGTCTTCCGGCCCGGCGCCCCAGGGGCAGACCTCGGGAAACGCATGCCGCGACAGGGTGATGACGCGCCAGCCGGCGGACGAGAACCGGATCGCGGTGGCATGGCCGATGCCGCGGCTTGCGCCGGTCAGAAGCAGCGTGCGCCGCGGCGCATTGGATGGGTGGGGCATCGACGGTTTCTTTCGTTTTCGTCATGCGCGGCGGCGTGCCGGGCATCCACGCCTTCGAACGACTTGGGATGACTTGGGATCAAGACGTCGCTGGCCGGGTCATCTTACACGAAGATGCGCTTCGCGCTTTCGCCCGGCCATGACGGTCGCAGCTTTCAGGGATAGAGCCGCACCTTCGACCAGGCGCTGCCGGCGCCGTCGCGGCGGAATTCGATGCGATCGTGCAGGCGGTACGGGCGGTCGTGCCAGAACTCGAAGCGCTGCGGCGTGATCCGCCAGCCGCTCCAGCCCGGCGGCCGCGGCACCTCGCCGATGACGTATTTCGCACCGGTCTTGGCGATCGCCTGCTCGAATGCGAAGCGGCTCTCCAGCGGCTGCGACTGCTTGCTGGCCCAGGCGCCGATCTGCGCCTGCTTCGGCCTGGTGGCGAAATAGGCGTCGGCCTCGGCATCGGTCACCGGCGTGACCGGCCCGCGGATGCGCACCTGGCGGCGCAGCGATTTCCAGTGGAAGAGTAAAGCAGCCTTGGGATTTGCGGCCAATTCGCGGCCCTTGGCGCTCGCAATGTGGCTGTAGAACACGAAGCCGTCGGCATCGAAGCCCTTCATCAGCACCATCCGCACGTCGGGCAGGCCGTCGGGATCGACGGTCGCAAGCGCCATCGCGTTCGGATCGTTCGGCTCGGACTTGATCGCCTCCGCAAACCATTCGGCGAACAGGGCGAACGGCTCCTCCGCCGCGGTGAAATCACCCGATGTTAACGGTGTCGGGTGTTTGATGGAGGTCGTGTCGGTCATGTCAGGAGTCCCGATTTGCATCCGCCCGCGTCTGCAAGCGCGTTACTAGCCCTATATAGGGCATGGGGGCGCGTTGGCCTATCGGCGATCCACCCCGCAGGCGCGGTGGTGACATTGATCCTGATCGGCGTCGGCGCAAGCGGCTGCAGCCTGTCGCGCAGCGACGCCTTCGCCAAGCTGGACGACAAGGATGTGACGGGCTCGATCAGGCCGACCCAGATCAATGCGGTGATGCCGACCGACAGCGATCTCGCCTTCGCCCGCAATGCCGCCTCCGACGTGCTGACCAAGGGCGACAAGGATTCCAGCCAGCCCTGGGAAAATCCTGAAACCGGCGCGCGCGGCTCGGTGACGCCGCTGGCCCAGGCCTACTCGGGCGAGGACGGCAAGACGTGCCGGGATTTCCTTGCCAGCTACGTCAACGGAGCCACCGAGAGCTGGCTGCAGGGCGCCGCATGCAAGGCTGGACAAGGGCGGTGGGAAATCCATAGCCTGAAGCCCTGGAGAAAATCCTGAGAATTCCGGCGAAGCCGGACTAGTTGCAAAAATGCCACTGAGCCCCCACATCAAGGTAAAGTGGGCCCGGACGGGTTCCCGGCCAGGACTGATTTTTCCCGTGAAGGAGACGTGACGGATGCGCGACCCCTATGAGGTCTTGGGGGTGCAGCGGAGCGCCAGCGCTGCGACGATCAAGAGCGCCTATCGCAAGCTCGCCAAGAAGCATCACCCTGATAACAACAAGAACGACCCGAAGGCGGCGGCCCGCTTTGCGGAGATCAACACGGCCAACGAGATCGTCGGCGACGAGGACAAGCGCAAGCAGTTCGACCGCGGCGAGATCGATGCCGAAGGCAAGCCGCGCTTCCAGGGTTTCCCTGGCGGCAGCGGTGCCGGCGGCCGTGCCGGTCCGGGCGGCTTCGAGTACAGTTTCCGCTCCGGGCCCGGCGGCGGCATGGGCGGCGGCAGCTTCGAGGACATCCTCAACAGCATGTTTGGCAATGCGGCTCGCGGAGGCGGCAGCCGCGCGGGCCGGGCCAGTCCGTTCGAGTTTGACGGCGGCGGGGTCGGCGTCGACCTCGATCTTTCGGTCGCTATGACGGTGTCGCTGGAGGAATCGGTCAGGGGCGGCGACAAGCGCGTCCGCCTGCCGACCGGCCGCGAGCTCAACGTCAAGATTCCGCCCGGGGTTGCTGCGGGTCAGCAGATCCGGCTGAAGGGGCAGGGCGAGACCGCGCAAGGCCATCCGCCCGGCGATCTTCTGATCACGATCTCGGTCGCGCCGCACCCGTTCTTCAAGGTCGACGGCAACGACCTCAGGATCGACCTGCCCATCACCCTCTACGAGGCGGTGCTGGGCGGCAAGGTCCGCGTGCCGACGCTCGGCAGCGCGGTCGAACTGTCGATCCCGAAGAACACCTCGAGCGGCCGTACCTTCCGCCTCAAGGCCAAGGGGCTGTCGAAGGCGGGCGCGACCGGCGACCTCTATGTCACGACCCGCATCATCCTTCCCGACGGGAACGATGCCGAGCTTGAGGCATTGATGCAGACATGGCGGGATCAAAAACCCTACAATCCGCGTAGCGATCTCGGCTGACCGCCGATAACGCGCCCCAAAAGACGCGAAGACGCGACACTGCACTACCCCGGACTCTATCGGGGTAGACGCGGGCATCGTGAGCGCGTCACAAAGGATGACGGGCCGTCCGAGGTCTGCGGCGTGCAGACCGGATGACGGAAAAGGAGTGCGGCCTCGAGAGGGGGACCAGCGCGGTACACAAAACCCCAATCGAGGCCGCGTGCGCCGATCGGCGGATCGGGCGCGGATCATCTTCGCGTGAGCATCCGGTGCGATAATGAGACGCGTCGATGACGCGAATCGAAGTTTTCGATGTCGGAATTGGGACGCTGAGTGAGGCTGGATTCACTTGCTCGAAATGACGCAATTTCGACGACCTGATCTTCCGTAAAATTACGGAAGATCACCCGCCGCTCTTCTCCATCTGATCGTAGACGGCCTGCGCGACCTGGGTCAGGCGCGTGCGATCGGTGCCGCCGCTGACGACATAGGCGACGCCTCGATCGGCCCAGAACAGCGCGCCGTCGCTGCCCTGCACGGCATAGCGCATCTGGGTCGCCTCGGTCTTCACCTTGGCGGTATAGACCGTGAACCGCTCACCCGACGTGCTCTCATACATCAGGAACGACGCCGGGCCGCTCGGTCCGGGCAGCAGGCGGCCGCCGACCAGCTTCAGCCCGGTCAGCTCCGGCGCGCGGACGTCCCAGCCGCAGCGCTTGGTCAGCCATTGCTGCAGGTGGTCGCGCTCGCTGCCGGGCACCTCGACGGGATGCCGGACCTCGACCACGTAGAGCCGATGCGCATCGAGTGCATCGACCGTGAAGCTCTGGAATGCCGACGGCGTCGCCGCCGCTCCGCGCGCGATCCAGCCGGCGCCGCCACCGGCGACGAAGGCCATGACCGTCGCCGCCACCGCGCCATAGACCCAGCGGCGCGGCTGGCGCACCAGCCGCTCGAGCTCGAGCCGTTTCGGCACCGCCTCGTCCAGCACGGTGTCGTAGCGTGCATGCAGTGTCTCGGCCATCGCACGCCATGACTGCACCCGCGCCGCGTCGTCGGGATGCGCGGCAAGCCACGCCTCGACATCGCCGCGGCGTTCGGCTGGCAGCTCGTTGTCGACGTAAGCGTGCAACTCGTCTTCGGTGACGGGAATGTTCGAGTCGGTCATATCAGTCGTCTCTGCCAAATCTTGTTCGAAAATCGTTCATGCATAACGCCGGCCATCGCGCACATTATCATTTCACCCGCCGGAGCGCCGGGCGCTGGCCCTCGATCGAGGCCCGGACATGGGCGCGTGCGCGGGCGAGGCGGGACATCACCGTGCCGATCGGCACGCCCTGGATATCGGCGACCTCGCGGTAGCTCATGCCCTCCAGCATGACGAGCAGCAGCACCGAGCGTTGTTCCTCGACCAGCGTCGACAGCGCGCGTTCGATGTCGCGTCCCTCGGCCTCGGTGCCGCTGGCGTCGGCATTGTTATCGAGCAGCGGCACGAACGCCGGCCGCCGCGCCAGCGAGCGCCGGCGGTTCTTGTTCAGATTGGTCAGGATCGTGTAGAGCCAGCTCCTGACGTCGCCGCCGAGAAACAGCCGCTCCGAGCGCAGCGCCCGCACCAGCGTGTCCTGCACCAGATCGTCGGCGATATCCGTGTCACGCGCCAGCGCGCGCGCATAGCGACGCAGCGCCGGTATCATGGCTTCGACACTTTGACGAAACGCGGTCATGCATCCCAGTCTTCGATGGTCTCGGCGATAGCCGCCTTGTCAACATAACACCCTGGCGGCGTGGCTATTCCGTCTGCGCCGATCTGCGCGCATACCGCCCAAGCTGCGGCCGATTTGGGCTTGTCGCCAGCCGAAGTGCTGGTGTACCTCCGAGCCGAAAAAATTCGAAGCGTGGAAGCCTTGAGGCGGCCGACCTCTCGCGCAGCAGGGACCAGCCGTTACGGGAATGCCGGTACCGACGATCTATTACATCCGCCACGGCGAGACCGCGTGGAACGCCGAAGGGCGGCTCCAGGGCGTGCAGGACATCGCCCTCAATGAGCGCGGTCGCGCCCAGGCCGCGCATGCCGGGCGCATCCTCGGCGATCTCCTCGCGCGCGACCGCCGTGACAAGGCGACGCTGCCGTTCGTCGCAAGCCCGCTGATCCGGGCGCGTGCCACCATGGAGCTGGTGCGCGCCGAGCTCGGCCTGCCGCCGGGCGACTACGCGCTCGACGCGCGGCTGCGCGAGATCGGCTACGGGACGTGGGAGGGCTCGACCTTGGCGCAGGCGCAGGCTGCGGACCCCGCGCTGTATGCCCGCCGCCTGGCCGAGAAGTGGACGGTGTCGCCGTCCGGCGGCGAGAGCTATGTCGACGTGCAGGTGCGGATGACCGACTGGTACCGCTCGGTGACGTCGGACACGGTCGCGGTCGCCCATGGCGGTACGGCGCGGGCGCTGATGGTGGCGCTCGGCTTCGAGACGCCGGCCTCGGCCGCCGAACTCTATATCGAGCAGGGGGCGGTCTACGTATTCGGTGAGCAGGGGCTGCGGAAGCATAGTTAACTTGCACTGTCATTCCGGGGCACGAAACGAACCTCAGGGGCGCAATTGCGCCCCGGGGAATCTCGAGATTCCGGGTTCGATGCTCCGCATCGCCCCGGAATGACAGCTTGGCTGTTTGACCCCGCTGCCTCTGCGCGTTACGACACGCCATGTCCTTCAATACTTTCGGTCATATGTTCCGCGTCACGACCTTCGGCGAGAGCCATGGAGTCGCGATCGGCTGCGTCGTGGACGGCTGCCCGCCGCTGATCCCCCTGACCGCGGAGGAGATCCAGCACGACCTCGACCGCCGCCGCCCCGGCCAGTCGCGCTTCACCACCCAGCGCCAGGAGCCGGATGCGGTCAAGATCCTGTCCGGCGTGATGGCGCATCCGGAAACCGGCGCGCAGGTGACGACCGGCACGCCGATCGCGCTGCTGATCGAGAACACCGACCAGCGCTCGAAGGATTATTCCGAGATCAAGGACAAGTTCCGGCCCGGCCATGCCGACTTCACCTATGAAGCGAAATACGGCCTGCGCGACTATCGCGGCGGCGGACGCTCCTCCGCGCGCGAGACCGCGACCCGCGTCGCGGCCGGCGCGATCGCGCGCAAGGTGCTGCCCGAGGTGAAGGTGCGCGCCGCGCTGGTGCAGATGGGGCCGCACAAGATCGACCGCGAGAAGTGGGACTGGGACGAGATTGCGAACAACCCGTTCTTCTGTCCCGACAAGGACAAGGCGGCGTTCTTCGAAAGCTATCTCGACGGCATCAGGAAGAGCGGCTCCTCGATCGGCGCCGTCATCGAGGTCGTCGCCGAGGGCGTGCCAGCCGGCCTCGGCGCGCCGATCTACGCCAAACTCGACAGCGACCTGGCGGCGGCGATGATGAGCATCAACGCGGTCAAGGGCGTCGAGATCGGCGCCGGCTTCGGCGCCGCCGAATTGTCGGGCGAGGAGAACGCCGACGAGATGCGGACCGGCAACAACGGAACGCGTTTCCTGTCCAACCATGCCGGCGGCGTCCTCGGCGGCATCTCGACCGGGCAGCCGGTGGTGGTGCGCTTTGCGGTCAAGCCGACGTCCTCGATCCTGACCACGCGCCGGACCGTGGACCGCAAGGGCGCGGATACCGACATCCTGACCAAGGGCCGCCACGACCCCTGCGTCGGCATCCGGGCGGTACCGGTCGGCGAGGCCATGATGGCCTGCGTGCTGGCCGATCATTTTCTGCGCGACCGCGGGCAGACCGGGCGCTGATCCCTTATATAGTGGCGGTCGCCAGACCGCCCCGGGGGAATGCCATGAACGCGTCGGAGCTTCGGGACATCATCGAATGGATGATCGGCGGCGCGCGGTCGGCGCCGACCCCGCCGCAGATGATGGCGGAATGCTGCGAGCGCCTGGTGCGGGCCGGCCTGCCGCTGTGGCGCATCGGCGTCTTCGTGCGCACGCTGCATCCGGAGATCTATGGCCGCCATTTCTTCTGGAAGCCCGGCGCCGAGGTCGAAACCGGCACCGTCGATCACAACATCCTGGACTCCCCGGAATTTGCCGTCAGCCCACTGTCGACCGTGTTCAGGCAGGGTGTTGAAGTACGCGCGCGGCTCGACGATCCCGCAAGCGCCCGGTTTCCGATCGTCGTGGACCTGCAGGCCGAAGGCGTCACCGACTACATCGCCGTGCCGCTGGTCTATACCGACGGCTTCGTCAATGCCTCGAGCTGGACCACCAAGCAGCCGGGTGGCTTCACCGAGGAGCAGCTCGATGCGATCCGGTCGATCACCGTGCCATTGGCGCGCTATATCGAGATCATCACCCTGCGCCGCACCGCCTCGCTCTTGCTCGACACCTATGTCGGCAACCGTGCCGGCGAGCGCATCATGGGCGGCCAGATCCGGCGCGGCCATGCCGATACGATGGATGCCGCGATCTGGCTGTCGGACCTGCGCGGCTTCACCGCGCTGTCGGACCGCTTGCCGGCCGAGACGGTGGTGGAAATCCTCAACCTCTACTTCGATTGCCAGGTCACCGCGATCCGCGACCATGGCGGCGAGGTGCTCAAATTCATGGGCGACGGCCTGCTCGCGGTGTTCCCGGTCGACGAATATCTCGGCGACGAGGTGCAGGTCTGCTCACGCGTGCTGGAGGCCGCGCGCGCGTCCCGCGCCAGCGTCGAGGCGCTGCAATTCGCCAATGGCGATGCCGTCGAACGCTTCCGCTTCGGCCTCGCGTTGCATCTCGGGCGCGTGCTCTACGGCAATATCGGCGGCGGCAACCGGCTCGACTTCACCTGCATCGGTCCGGCGGTCAATCTCGCCGCGCGGCTGGAGAAGATCGCCGGCCGTCTCGGCCGCACCGTGGTGGCCTCGGAGCGCTTCGCCGGCATCAGCGACGGCGGCTGGAGCGATCTCGGCGAGTTTCCGATCGCGGGATTTGCCAAGGCCGAACGGGTCTACGGCCTGTACGACGAGGCGCCGGTCGCTGCTACGAGCTAAAGCATGATCCGGAAAAGTGCGGAAGCGGTTTTCCGAAAGATCATGCTCAAACAAAGAGCTAAGGCGCGATGACGATTCAACCTAATCTCATCGCGCCTTAGCCGCCGCGGGCGTAAGACTGCTTCAGGCCGAAGGTCAGGATCGACAGCGTGATCCACAGCCGCAGCATGGCGAAGCCGAAGATGAAGACGACGTAGACCAGGTTCTTGAGCGGCTGGCCCACCGTCGCGGTCTGCCAGAAGTGCCAGATCGCGGTGCGGACAAGCTCCTGACCGTAGCCCAGCGCGACGTTGATCGCACCGAGCACCAGCACCGCGGCGCCGAGCCACAGCGCATGCCGGCCCAGATCCTTGACGGCGGCAAACAGTGCGACACGGCCGCCATTGCCTTCCGCATTGACGATGATCAAGAGCACCAGCGCTGCGATCGCCGCACTCCAGAACCGGCCGAGATCGGAGTCCTGATCGAAGGCCATGCCGTCGAGGCCCCACATCAAATGCAGAGCAAACGACGTGAAGCCGACCGCGGCGGTGCCGACTGATGCCACGATCATCACGAGCATGATCCGCCACAGGATCGACGCCGACAGTCTGGTCTGCTCGGCCAGGGTCCATTCGCCGAGCGACGATTGGCCTCCGGCAGCCTGGATCGAGTCCCGCGCTGTCGCGAAGAAGGCGAGCAGCACGCAGATGTCGGCCAGCACCAGCGCGGGCAGCGTCAGGCCGGGCCTGCCGAAACCGACGATCCGAAGCGCCGCCGCCATGACGAGCCAGGGCAGAGCGGGCAGGGGGCGAAACGGCCCGAACGAGGTTTCTGGGCGGGTCTTCCGCAGTGAAAGCTGTTGGCGCAGTGCGACGGACATGCCGCGTTCATGCCATGCGATCCCTAAAGCACCGGTCGCCGCGATCGCTAAAATTCGCGGCAAGGCCTGTGGCAATCTGGCGCTGGCGCGCTATTCCTCGGGCTCGGTGGTGAACAGCAGCGGATAGCCCTTGGCGCGGCCGGCGTCGGTGGCGCGCGTCGCCTTGGTCTCGGCGACGTCCCTGGTGAAGACAGCGACGAGGCAGACGCCGCGCTGGTGCGCCGTCAGCATCACCTTGTAGGCTTGGTCGTCGGTCATGCGGAATTCACCCTTCAGCACGGTGACGACGAATTCGCGCGGCGTGTAGTCGTCGTTGACCAGGATCACCTTGTGCAGGCGCGGCCGCTCGACCTTGGTCTTCGTCCTGGTTTTCGGCTTGACGACGGTATCTGGCATCGCACTCCCTCGCGATTGCCCCGTAAGAATACCGTCTTCAGGCGCGCCTTGGAACCGTTCGATTTGCACGGCGTCATTGCGGCAACGGCACGGCGCGCGTTGCCGCATTCGAGACAAACGAAGTTTGACTTGAGTGTGGACGTCTAACCTGAATGTGAAGGACAGCTGATATCTGCGCTTTTCGCCGCCTGAATTGCGTGTCACCATGACACTCATACGACGGGAGGGCCGCAATGCGCTGGTATGTCTCGATCGGAGCGGTGCTTGTCGCGGGCATGTTGGCCTGCGGCGATGTGGCCGGTGTTGCCGCGCCCGGCCCGGGAACCCAACCCGGCCATCGCCTGGCTGAAAAGGAATCCACACCGAGCGTCGACATCGAGTTGATCATCGCGGTCGACGTTTCCTATTCGATGGACATGGACGAGCTCGCGATCCAGCGCGAGGGCTATGCGCAGGCGATCGTCTCCAAGGATTTCCTGCAGGCGCTGAAGGCCGGTCCGAACGGCAAGATCTCGATCACCTATTTCGAATGGGCCGCCTCCAACGATCAGAAGATCATCATCCCCTGGCGGGTGATCGACGGCCCTGAATCCGCCGATGCGGTCGCCGCCGAGATCATGAAGACGCCGGTGCGCCGCGCCTCGCGCACCTCGATCTCCGGCGCGATCTATTTCGCGATCCCGATGTTCGACGAGAATCCGCATCGCGGGCTGCGCCGCGTGATCGATATTTCCGGCGACGGGCCCAACAACAACGGCACGCCGATCACGCCCGCGCGCGATGCGGCGCTCGACAAGGGCATCGTCATCAACGGTCTACCGATCATGGTGAAGGAACCGTCCTACTCGACGATGGATATCGAGAATCTCGACTATTACTACGAGGACTGCGTGATCGGCGGACCGGGCTCCTTCGTGGTGACGATCAAGGATCGTGAGAAGTTCAAGGAGGCGATCCGCACCAAGCTGCTGCTCGAAGTTGCCGGCCGCACCCCCGAGCGCCCCATCATGCGGACCGCCGAGAAGGAGCCGCGGGTCAATTGCCTGATCGGCGAGAAGATCTGGCAGGACCGCTGGGGGCGGTAGCGATCATGTGGACCTCGTAGGATGGGTAGAGCGCAGCGAAACCCATCAATTCATGTCTATGGCGCGAATGATGGGTTTCGCTGCGCTCTACCCATCCTACGGTTCTAACTGGCCCTCCAGATCTTCTGGAGCTCACTCTCTATCGCGCGCAGCATCTGCAACGCGGCGGCATGCTCGGTCGCACCGATCTGCCGCCAGACCTCTGCGGCGCGGCCAGCAAGGCCGCGAACCGTCACCGGAAAATTCGCGGCCTGCGCCAGTGCGCTCTTTTCGTTGATCAGATATTGCCCGTTCAGAGCAAACAGCACCTGTGCGAGGCAGGCCAGCGCGCGATAGGCGCAGCCGGCGACATGCGTGCCGTCGCCGCGCGGCAGAGCAAGCTCTGCATTCTCGATGCTGAACAGGACTTCCCATTGAAAGCGCCGGATCAGCGCATCGCGCAGGGCCGGCGGGTAGGGCACAGTCCTCGCCTTCAGCGCCGCGACGAGGCCGTCGGGATCGTGCAGCTGATGGCACAGCGCGACCTCGCCCATCCAGATCGCCGAGCAGAAGCCGTGCGGATGGCCCGGCTGGTAGTGCATGCTGATCTCGCCGTTCCGGCAAGCATCGATGACAGCAGAGACCTGATCGGTGCTGCGGTAGAGCAGGTCGACCTTGCGGCCGCCGATCGTGAGCCAGGCACCGCCGACGATCCACGGTCCCCATTCGCCGACCGGCGTGACATGCGCAGCGGCGGGGTCGTCGACCAGACCCGTTACAGCTTCGCGCAGCCGATCGATATCCGGCGCGGCGCCATCCCGATAGTAGAGGCCGATATCGGTGTCGGAGGTGTCATGCGCCGTGCCGCGCGCCCGCGAGCCGCCGAGTACGATGGCGGCGACGCCCGATACGGCGGCGATAACGGGGATGATGCGTGCGAGCAGCGGATCGTCGGACATGGGGCGCAGACTATAGCGAGACTGCCCGCGCTCAGCGATAGCCGCTCCGTCCTGTCAGCGCGCGAACCGCGCCACCAGCTCGACATGCGCCGTGTGGCGGAACTGATCGACCGGTGTGACGGCTGCGATCTTGTAGCCGCCGTCGATCAGGATTTTCGCGTCGCGTGCAAACGTGGCGGCGTTGCAGGACACCGCGACGATCACCGGCACCTTGCTCGCCGCCAGCTGGGTGACCTGCGCCTGCGCGCCCTGGCGGGGCGGGTCGAACACGACGGCGTCATAGTCGCGCAACTCCTGCGGCATCAGGGGACGGCGGAACAGGTCGCGCGCCTCGGCCTTGAGTGGCTTCAGCCCCGGCGTCGATTGCGCGGCCTTCTGCAGCGCGGTGATCGCACCCGTGTCGCTGTCGAAGGCGGCGATCCGCGCCTTCTCCGCGAGGCGCAGCGCAAACGGACCGACGCCGCAAAACAGGTCGGCGATACGCTTGGCGCGTCCGCAATGCTCGCGAACCAGCGCGGCCAGCGTCTCCTCGCCCTTGACGGTCGCCTGCAGGAACGAGCCGGGCGGCAGCACGACCTTCGCCTTTCCGATCGCAATCTCGGGAGGGGCACGCTGCAGCACCAGCTCGCCGTGGCGTGTCAGCCGCGCCAGCCGGTGATTCTCCGCAACGCGCGACAAAGTGGTGATCAGGCTGGTCGGCAGCGCGCCGGAACCGCGCACGTCGATGTCGAGTCCGTTGACGGTTGCGGTGACCTGGATGTCGAGCGGCTTGCCGATCGCGATCAGTGGCTCGGCGGTGGCCCAGGCCGCCTCGATCGCGCCGTCGAGCGCAGGATCGAGGATCGGGCAGCGATCGACCGGGACGATATCGTGTGAACCTGCCGCGGCGTAGCCGACCTTGAGGACCTCGTGGCTGCCCATGCGCCCGTGCAGCGTGATGCGGCGACGGCCCGCGCCATGGGCATCGATCAGCGCTGCGACTTCCGCCGCAATCTTCGCCTGCGCCAGCGTCTCGACCACGATGTTGCGCTTCCAGGCGTGGTAGGGCACATCGTTCCAGTGCTGGATCGCGCAGCCGCCGCACACGCCGAAATGCGGACAGAACGGCGCGATGCGCTCGGGGCTTTCCTGCGCGACCCGCAGCAACCGCCGCCGGTCGGGATGGTTGCCCGGGACGTCGTCGACCTCGACCGTTTCGCCGGCCAGCGCATAAGGCACAAAGATCGATTGCGATCCCTCGATCGCGACGCCGTCGCCGCGGTGGCCGACATGGTCGATGGTAAGAAGCTCAGCCACGGCGCGCGCCGAGGAAGAATTCGATATTGCCGTCGCCGCCCGAGATCGATGACGGGAACACCTGAATGTCGGTGCAGCCCTGCGAGGCGGCAAAGGCGGCGATGTCGTCGCAGATCTCCTGGTGCACCATCGCGTTGCGGATCACGCCGCGCTTGGAGTGCTTGCGCGCCGCCTCGAACTGCGGCTTGATCAGCGCCAAAAGATGCATCGGAGCTGCCGCCAGCGACAGCGCCACCGGCAGCACCAGCTTCAGCGAAATGAAGCTGACGTCGATCACCACGATGTCGGGCCGCGCCGGCAGGCGCTTGCCCTCGAAACTCCTGATGTCGGTCGCCTCCATGGAGACGATCTTCGGATGCCCCTGCAGCGAGGGATGCAGCTGGCCATGGCCGACATCGATGGCGAACACGAGGCTTGCGCCGTTGGCGAGCAGCACTTCGGTGAAGCCGCCGGTCGAGGCGCCGACATCGAGGCAGACATGGCCCTCGACGTCAATCGGATAGTGCTCGAGCGCGCCGGCGAGCTTGACGCCGCCGCGCGAGACATAGGGATGCGCCGGCTCGGCCGAGAGTGCCGCGCCCGGTGCGACGATCTCGGACGCCTTCGCGATCTGCCTGCCGTCGGCGGTGACGAGGCCGGCGTCGATGGCGGCGCGCGCTCGCGCCCGGCTTTCGAACAGGCCGCGTTCCACCAGCAGCACGTCGATGCGTTTGCCGGCGGATGCGTCGTTGTCGTTGTCGCCCGCTCTGGTCACTTCGCCGCCTGCCGGCGCTGCGCGGCAGCGAGCCGCACGCAGGCCTCGAAGGAGGTGAGGTCGTGCCATAGGTCGGCCGACGGCTCGCGCGGGGTCACCAGCGGGTTGCCGTGCAGGTCGAGCGCGTGCATCATCATCAGATTGTCCGGCAATCCAAACTCTTCCACCGTCAGCCCCTCCGCATCGATCAGGCGTCCGTCGGATGCCGGCACGACCTGGCTGAGCCGCGCCACGCGATTGGCGTAGGACGTGGGATCGTTGGAATAGGCGAGGCACAGTTTGCCGCGTCCCGCCATGTAGCCGAGTTCGTAAACCGTGCCTGCGTCGGCACTGGGGCCGCGAAACGGCGTCAAGTTGGCGATGATGGCGTCGGCAGACTCCATCATCGCCTCGTTGCTCTTGAAGATGGTGAGCGAGACGCCGGCGGCGGTGGGATCGATGCTGTTGTCGAGCGGATACAGCCCGGTCAGCCCGTGATAGGCGCAAACCTCCGCCTTGCGGCGGCCGATCTCCACGGCATCCGGCAGGAACACGTCAGGACCTGCCAGATAGATCTTCATGGACTTGCCGGGGCTGGTGCGTTTTCGAGCGGCAACCTGGAGCTTCGGTTCTGATTCAATCAGAACCGAAAATGCTCCAGTGAGCGCCGCCCGTCACGATCAGGCGAGCTTGACGGTCTCGGCCTTGTAGTCCTTGCCGAGGGTTTCGAACACCTTGGCAACGATGCTCTTGGCGTCGAGACCGGCGCGGGCATACATCGCCGCCGGCGTGTCGTGGTCGAGGAACACGTCGGGCAGGATCATCGAGCGGAACTTGAGCATGCCGCTGTCGAGCATGGCGTTGTCCGACAGGAACTGCATGACATGCGAGCCGAAGCCGCCGATCGAGCCTTCCTCGATCGTGATCAGGATCTCATGGTCGCGGGCGAGCTTCATGATCATCTCTTCGTCGAGCGGCTTCATGAAGCGCGCGTCGGCGATCGTGGCGGAAAGGCCGTGCGCGGCGAGCTCGTCGGCCGCCTTCTCGCACTCGGCGAGACGGGTGCCGAACGACAGCAGCGCGACCTTCTTGCCCTCACGGATGATGCGGCCCTTGCCGACCTCGAGGGCAACGCCGACTTCCGGCATCTCGATGCCGCGGCCTTCGCCGCGCGGATAGCGCAGCGCGCTCGGACGATCGTTGATCGCAACCTGCGTCGCCACCATGTGGACCAGTTCCGCCTCGTCGGCGGCGGCCATGATCACCATGTTCGGCAGACAGCCGAGATAAGCATTGTCGAACGAACCCGCGTGCGTCGCGCCGTCGGCGCCGACCAGGCCGGCGCGGTCGATCGCGAAGCGGACCGGAAGGCTCTGGATCGCGACGTCATGGACCACTTGGTCATAGCCGCGCTGCAGGAAGGTCGAATAGATCGCGCAGAACGGCTTGTAGCCTTCGGTGGCGAGGCCGGCGGCGAAGGTCACCGCGTGCTGTTCGGCAATGCCGACGTCGAAGGTGCGGTCCGGGAACGCCTTGTTGAAGATGTCGACGCCGGTGCCTGACGGCATCGCCGCGGTGATGGCGACGATCTTGTCGTCCTTCTCGGCTTCCTTGACGAGGCTCTGGCCGAACACGTTCTGGTAGGCCGGCGCATTCGGCTTGGCCTTGGCCTGGGTGCCGGTCGCGACGTCGAACTTGACCACGGCGTGGTACTTGTCGGCGGAGGCTTCGGCCGGGCCGTAGCCCTTGCCCTTCTGGGTCACGACGTGAACCAGGATCGGGCCGGTCTCCATGTCGCGGACGTTCTTCAGCACCGGCAGCAGATGGTCGAGATTGTGACCGTCGATCGGGCCGACATAGTAGAAGCCGAGTTCCTCGAACAGCGTGCCGCCGTCCATCATGAAGCCGCGGGAATATTCCTCTACGCGGTTGGCGCGGTTGGCGAGGATCTTCGGCAGGCGCTTGTTGATCTGCTTGGCGGCCTCGCGCAGCGAGCGGTAGGTCTTGCCGGAGTACAGGCGCGACAGATAGGCGCTCATCGCGCCGACGGGCGGCGCGATCGACATGTCGTTGTCGTTGAGGATCACGATCAGGCGCGAGTTCATCGCGCCGGCGTTGTTCATCGCCTCATAGGCCATGCCCGCCGACATCGCGCCGTCACCGATCACGGCGATAACGTTGTTCTTGCCGCCGGAGAGATCGCGCGCCACGGCCATGCCGAGGCCG
The DNA here is from genome assembly GCF_054059095.1 of Bradyrhizobium sp. USDA 4510. Lineage (NCBI taxonomy): Bacteria > Pseudomonadati > Pseudomonadota > Alphaproteobacteria > Hyphomicrobiales > Nitrobacteraceae > Bradyrhizobium > Bradyrhizobium sp. USDA 4510. Next base: position 1,553,306 of record NZ_JBSSBT010000001.1, read on the forward strand.
GCCGAGATCGAGGTCGAGGAGTGCGCGGCGCCGAACGGATCGTAGTCGCTTTCGGTGCGCTTGGTGAAGCCGGAGAGACCACCGCCGGTGCGCAGCGTGCGGATGCGGTCGCGGCGTCCGGTCAGGATCTTGTGCGGGTAGGCCTGGTGGCCGACGTCCCAGATCAGGCGGTCGCGCGGGGTGTCGAAGATGTAGTGGATGGCGGTGGTCAGTTCGACCACGCCGAGGCCGGCGCCGAAATGGCCGCCGGTCACCGACACCGCGTCGATGGTTTCCTGGCGCAGCTCGTCGGCAACCTGCTGCACCTGCTCGACCTTCAGCTTGCGCAGGTCATCCGGCGTGTGAATAGTGTCAAGAAGCGGCGTCTTACTAAATGTGGTCACAGCGAATTTCCAATTTTTGCCTGTCGGAACGAACCGCCCGACGCGAGATGGGATGGCGCGCACACCGCGCAGCGAATGCCAGACACTGGGTGCCGCCCCGGCAGGCCGGTGCCTGGTTGTAAGCCTAGATTCACTCCGGATTGGACCACGTGATATGCATCACCTTGGTCGCTCTTCACCCGTCCCGGTTCAGTTTTGTCGAACCATTTGAGATGCATGCCGCCCGAAAAGTCGGGCTGCCCGCCACTCTCAAATGCCCATAGAACTGGAAGCATTACACCAAAGCCGCCGCCAAAGCCAACCCGATAGGGGCCGCAAGGTTCCTATGCGGCGCGCCGAAAAACCTAGTCTTTTCAATAGTCGGGTGGGAGCTGGGTTCCAATTCGCCTAATTTGGCGGCAGCCGGCCGGGCCGGCTCGGCCTGATTCGCAGCCGTACCCGACCCCGCGGGTAGCCCCGGAGGTTTACGGGTGGCTGGAAATGCACAGCAACAATTGCCCGCCGTGGCGGACATCGCGCCGCACGATCGACGTGGTCGGTAGCGCTACTGCACGTCGAGCGGCTCGGTGCCGGTCGGCTGGCCCGAGGCGTCGGTGGTGATCTTGTCGACGCGGGCTTCGGCCTGACGCAGCAATTCCTCGCAGCGCCGCTTCAGCGCCTCGCCGCGCTCGTAGATCGCGACCGATTCCTCAAGCGGGACCTTGCCGTCCTCGAGCCGCTTGACGATCGATTCGAGTTCCTCGATCGCGCGTTCAAAGGAGAGCTTCTTCACGTCGGCTTGGGTATTCTCGGCCATTCTTGCGTTCCCGATTGCGTGGATCAGATCGCAACCTGATCTTGTCGTCCAAACATGACCTGTCGCAGGCCATGCTCGCCCCGGCGCAGAATCAATCGAATTTTTGCGGGCGTATTGTGGCGGGGATTTACCCGTCCATCAATGCGGTGACGTGAGATGCCACCGACTCTTTCAGGCCCTGCAGGTCGTAGCCGCCTTCCAGGACGGAGACGACGCGGCCGCCGGCGCTCTTGTCGGCGAGATCCATCAGCTTGCGCGTGACCCAGCCGAAATCCTCGCCCGTCAGGTTGATCGAGGCCAAGGGATCGCGGTGATGCGCGTCGAAGCCCGCCGAAATGACGATAAGTTCGGGGGAGAACTTCTCCAGCTGCGGCAGGATCAGGTTCTCGAAAGCGGAGCGGAACTTGGCGCCGCCGTCGCCGGGCGCCAGCGGCGCGTTGACGACAGTGTCGTGCTCGCCACGCTCGCCGGCGGCCCCAGTGCCGGGGAACAGCGGCATCTGGTGCGTCGAGCAATACATCACGGTCGGGTCGGCCCAGAAGATATCCTGCGTGCCGTTGCCGTGATGGACGTCGAAATCGATGATTGCGGCGCGCTTGATGCCGTATTTGCGCTGCGCGTGGCGGGCAGCGATCGCGGCATTGTCGAAGAAGCAGAAGCCCATCGGCGTCGATTTCTCGGCGTGGTGACCGGGCGGGCGCACCGCGACGAACGCGTTTTGATGCTTGCCCTCCATCACCGCATCGGCGGCGGCCACCGCGCCGCCGACGCCGCGCATCACCGCTTCCCAGGTGCCCGGCGACATCGAGGTGTCGCCGTCGATATAGATCATGCCGGAGGTCGGCGCGATGTGGCGGAGTTCGCCGACATAGTGCTCACCGTGACAGAGCAGCACGGTGTCGAGGTCGCCTTCCGGCGCGGAATCGCGCACCAGCGCCTTGAAGCGATCCTCGCCGAGCACCTCGGCGACCGCCCGCAGCCGGTCGGGGCGTTCGGGATGTCCGGGAGGGGTCAGGTGGTCGAGACAGGCGGAATGCGTCAGAAGCAGTGTCATGCAGATTCCCGGCGCAATCGATGCGCGTGCGAGGACGCATGATCCGGAAAAGTGCGCGGCGGTTTTCCGACCAAGATCATGCAAGAGCAGGCCCTAATCTAGGCCGTTAGCGGCGTTCCGGAAAGGGCCGACATCATCCCTGTTCCCGTCCTTCCAAAGCCGGGGTGTTTTCCGCGTCATTGCCAGCGGAGCGAAGCAATCCATGCCGTCGCATGCTCGGAGACAATGGATTGGTTCGCTCCGTTCGTAATGACGTGAGGAGCTGCGTACGCCACCCCTAGACCTCGCTCAATTGATCCGCTCGATCCGCTTGCCTGCCGTTGGGCCTACCGGGCTGTTGGCCTTGAAGTAGGCATAGAGCGCATCGACGTCGTAGATGCCGAACTGCTGCGCGGTTCCTTGCTTGAATACCGTGAAGCCGTCGCCGCCCTCGGCGAGATAATTGTTCACGGTGACGCGGTAGCTCGCGGCCGGGTCGATCGGCTTGCCGTCCAGCGACATCCGTGCGGCAATGATGCGCGCGCCATCGGGCTTGCTCGCATCCCACGCATAGGAGAACCCCTTCGAGACCTGGAGGGCGCGCGGCCGCTTCGGATCGGCCCATTGCTGCTCCAGTGCGTCCTTGAGCTGCTTGCCGGTCAGCGTCATCGTCACGAGCTGGTTGCGGAACGGCTGGCTTGCGAAGATATCGGCATAGGTCACCGCGCCGTCCTCGCGCTTGACGATGTCGGTGCGCACGCCGCCGGGATTGGTGAAGGCGATCAGCGCGCCGCCATTCGGCTCGGCGCTAGTTGCAAGCAGCTGTGCATCGGCGACGATGTCGCCGAGCGGGCTCTCGCCGGTTTCGGCAGGTGTACGCGACAGCGTTTCGGTGACCGAGCCTGCCGCGCGGCTCGCGATCGGCGCGGCCAGCCGGTCGTAGGATTCCAGCAGCGCGCTCTGCTCGGGATCCTTGGCCGTGCCGGCGATCCGCACGATGGTGTTGGCGGCCCTGGCGCTGATCACGTCATGGCTGTTCGGATCAAGCTGAAGGTCGATCGCGGTGACCAGGGTGCCGTATTTGTCGCCGGAGGTGACGAGCCGTCCGTCGATCTCGCAGACATAGGCCTGGTGGGTGTGGCCGGAGACCACGACGTCGACCGCGCGATCGAACTTCTTGACGATGTCGACAATCGGCCCGGAGATCCCTGGACATTCATTATAGTCGCCGGTCGGAAAGCCGCCTTCGTGGATCAGCACCACGATCGCCTCGACGCCCTTCGCCTTCAGCTCGGGGACCAGCGCATTGACGGTCTCGGCCTCGTCGCGAAAGTCGAGGCTCGCGACGCCGGCCGGCGACACCAGGTTCGGGGTGTTCTTCAGCGTCAGCCCGATGAAGGCCACTGCAATGCCGTCGAATTGCTTGATCTCGTAGGGCGGAAACACCGGCTTGCCGGTCGCCTTCTCGATCGTGGAGGCGGCGAGATAGCGGAATTTGGCTCCTGTGAACGGGTGCGGCCCCTGGCATTTGTCGATCGGATGGCAGCCGCCATTCTGCATCCGCAGCAGCTCGTCCTTGCCCTCGTCGAATTCGTGATTGCCGACCGAGGAGATCGCAAGCCCCATCAGCGAGAGCGACTCGATGGTCGGCTCGTCATGAAACATCGCCGACAGGAACGGGCTTGCGCCGATCAGGTCGCCGGCCGCAACGAAGATGTTGTTCTTATGGCCCTCGCGCAGCTGCTTGACGACGGTGGCCATCCGCTCGGCGCCGCCGGCGGGCTCCATGATCTTCCTGGTCGCGTCAGCGGGGTCGGTGATGCGGATGCCGCCCGGCGGCGGCCGCAGATAGCCGTGGAAATCGTTGATCGCGAGAATGCGCAGGCTCACCGGCTCCGCGGCCTGCGCCGGGCAGGGGTTTGCTGCGGCCAGTCCGAACGCGCAGAGCGCGGCGAGAGGGGAAAGGCGGGGCTGTCTCATGACCTGTCCATGGAGCACGGGATCATGGCGCCGCGCCACTACAATTTTGCGACGCTTCGTTTCAATCCTTCGGGCGAGCCATGAATGCCTTGAACGCCTCGACTGCTTCCTCGGAGCGCATCCGTTCGCTGAACAGATGGTTCTCCTGCTCGATGCGGCGGGTGACGTCCTCCGGCGGCAGCCGGATCAGGCGCCGCGAGATCGCCACCGCATCGGCCGGCAGCGCGCAGATCTCGCGCGCCACCTTGTGCGCCTCCACCTCGGCATGCCCCGGCGCCACCACGGTGTTGACGAAGCCGGCGACGCGGGCGTCGTCGGCCGACATGGTGCGGCCCATCACCAGCATCGCGAAGGCACGCTGGTGGCCCATCATGCGTGGCATCAACAGGCTCGAGGCGCCTTCCGGCACCAGGCCGAAATTGGAGAACGGCGTCGAGAACAGCGCGGTCTTGCTGGCGAGCACATAGTCGCAGTGAAACAGCATGGTGGTGCCGATGCCCATCGCGACGCCGTCGACGGCGGCGATGATCGGCTTCACATTGTGGGCCAGCGAATACAGGAACTTGACGAGGTCGGAGGCCGGCGGCGTCTCACTGGTCGAGGTGCCCTGCGCGAGCAGGTCCTCGATGTCGTTGCCCGCGGTGAACACGCCGGAGCCGCCGGTGATGATCAAGCAGCGGATCTTCGGATTGTTCTGCGCCTTGTCGATCGCGTCGCTGATCGCGCGAAACATCTCCTGGGTGATCGCGTTCTTCTTCTCGGGCCTGCGCAGCCGGATCACGCGCGTGGCGGCTTCGTCGGTCACTATGACATGCGCGGTCATCGAGCGGTCCCAGGGTCGGCCGGCATCGTCGCCGGTGGAGGTCGTATCCGCTATCCTACATGATCCGGTGCAAGCCCCAAGAGCTCCAGCGTGTTCCGGGCCGCTTTTCCCTGTGGGCGAGCATGAGAACGGCGCAATGCAGATAAATCTTGCGATTCCGGGCAGGGGACGTTGGTCGTAGGCGCGGAGGCGCACGGCGATGCTGCCTTCCGCCCGCGCCACGATGGCGCCGATGCTGCCCGCCCGCCGCGCCCGTAGCGCTCGCGACGAGTTTAACTTCCCCGCGAGAAACATTCCGCTGTTCGCAGCATTCCCCCTTTGCTGACAGGCCGAGCAGACCTCGACACGTCGTTGTCGTGGTTCCGCGTCCGGCTGACTTGAGGAGAGCAGCGGCATGCAGATCTCCGGACGTTTGGAACTATCGCGGCGCCATCTGTTGATTGTTGGAGCCGCCTCGCTTGCGGCGTCGTCGATCGCGACGCCTCCGCCTGCGGCCGCCCAATCTGCCCCGACCGGAGCGCCCGTGATGACGAGAGTATCCTTTGACGTGAACGGCGAAACCCACCAGCTCGAGCTCGACACCAGGACCACGCTGCTCGATGCCCTGCGCGAGCACCTGCATCTGACCGGCACCAAGAAGGGCTGCGACCACGGCCAATGCGGCGCCTGCACGGTGATTGTCGACGGCCGGCGGATCAATTCCTGCCTGACGCTCGCCGTGATGCATCAGGGCGACGAGATCACGACGATCGAGGGGCTCGGCACGCCGGACGCGCTGCATCCGCTGCAGGCGGCATTCGTCGAGCATGATGGCTATCAGTGCGGCTATTGCACGCCCGGCCAGATCTGCTCGGCGGTCGCCGTGCTTGCCGAGGTCAAGGCCGGCATCCCGAGCCATGCCACGGCGGATCTGAATGCGCCGCTGCGACTGACCAATGCTGAGCTCCGCGAGCGCATGAGCGGCAATATCTGCCGCTGCGGCGCCTATTCCAACATTGCCGAGGCGATCAGCGAGGTCGCCGGGAGGAGCGCATGAGATCATTCAGCTATGAGCGCGCCGCCTCGCCGGGCGCGGCGGCCGCAGCCGCCGCCGGCACCGCGAACGCCAAGTTCATCGCCGGCGGCACCAATCTGCTCGACCTGATGAAGCTCGAGATCGAGACGCCGGCGCATCTGATCGACGTCAACGACCTGGCGCTCGACCGCATCGAGGAGACCGCGGACGGCGGCTTGCGGATCGGCGCGCTGGTGCGCAACACCGATCTCGCCGCCGATATACGCGTGCGGCGCGACTACGGCGTGCTGTCGCGCGCGCTGCTCGCCGGTGCCTCCGGCCAATTACGCAACAAGGCGACGACCGCGGGCAATCTGCTGCAGCGGACGCGCTGTCCTTATTTCTACGACACCAATCTGCCCTGCAACAAGCGCAAGCCCGGCAGCGGCTGCGCCGCGATCGGCGGCTTCAGCCGCCAGCATGCGGTGGTCGGTGTGAGCGACGCCTGCATCGCGACCCATCCGAGCGACATGGCGGTGGCGATGCGCGCGCTCGACGCCGTCGTCGAGACGGTACGGCCCGACGGCACCACGCGCAGCATCCCGATCGCCGAGCTGCATCGTCTGCCCGGCGACAGCCCCGAGATCGAAACCAGCCTGGTGTCGGGCGAGCTGATCACCGCGGTGGTGCTGCCGAAACCGGTCGGCGGCGCGCAGGCCTATCGCAAGGTGCGCGACCGCGCCTCTTATGCCTTTGCGCTGGTCTCGGTTGCCGCGATCGTGCAGCGCGACGGCACCGGCCGCGTCGCGCTCGGCGGCGTGGCGCACAAGCCGTGGCGCGTCGAGGCGGCGGAGGCGGAATTGCCTGCTGGCGCCAAGGCCGTCACCGCGCGCCTGTTCGCCGATGCGAAGCCGACCAAGGACAATGCGTACAAGCTGCCGCTCGCCGAGCGAACGCTGGCGGCGGTGCTGCGCGAGGCCAGGGCTTGAGATCCAGGGCTTAAGAAGAGGGCCTGATATCATGCGTTTTGAACATCCCGCCACCTTCAATCCGATCGACCAACTCAAGGTGATCGGCCACCCGACCAGCCGGATCGAGGGACCGCTGAAGACCACCGGCACCGCGCCTTACGCCTATGAGCGGCATGACGTCGCGGCTAACCAGGCCTATGGCTACGTGGTCGGTTCGGCGATCGGCAAGGGGCGGATCGGTTCGATCGATCTCGAGGCGGCCAAGGCTGCGCCGGGCGTGCTCACCATCGTCACAGCGGACAATGCCGGCAAGCTTGGCAAAGGAGAGCGCAATGCGGCGCCGCTGCTCGGCGGGCCGGAGATCGCGCATTATCACCAGGCCGTCGCCGTCGTCGTCGCCGGGACCTTCGAGCAGGCACGGGCCGCGGCGCAGCTGGTCCGGATCGACTACGTCAAGGGCGACGGCAAGTTCGATCTCGCCGCGGAGCGGGACAAGGGCGTCACGCCGCACCCGTCATTCGGCGGCCCGGCCGATACCGCCGTCGGCGATTTCGCCGCCGCCTTCGCTGGTGCGCCCGTGCAGCTCGATGCCACCTACACCACGCCCGATCAGGGCCACGCGATGATGGAGCCGCATGCTTCGATCGCGGCCTGGGACGGCGACAAGCTCACGGTTTGGACTTCCAACCAGATGATCGCCTGGGGCGCTGAGGATATGGCGAAGACGCTTGGCATCGCCAAGGAGAATGTCCGTCTGGTGTCGCCCTATATCGGCGGCGGCTTCGGCGGCAAGCTGTTCCTGCGCGCCGAGGTGCTGCTCGCCGCGCTCGGCGCCCGCGCGGCCGGCCGGCCGGTCAAGATCGCGCTGCAACGTCCGCTGATGTTCAACAACACGACGCACCGTCCGGCGACGATCCAGCGCATCCGCATCGGCGCCGAGCGCGACGGCAAGATCACGGCGATCGGCCACGAAAGCTGGTCTGGCAACGTCAAGGACGGCGAGCCCGAGATGGCGGTGAGCCAGACGCGGCTGCTTTATGCCGGCGCCAGCCGGATGACGGCGACGCGGCTTGCGGCGCTCGATCTGCCGGAGGGCAATGCGATGCGCGCGCCCGGAGAAGCCTCCGGCATGATGGCGCTCGAGATCGCGATCGACGAACTCGCCGAGAAGCTCGGCATCGACCCGGTCGTGCTGCGCATCAGCAACGACACCCAGGTCGACCCCGAGCATCCGGAGCGGCACTTTTCGCAGCGGCAACTGGTGCAGTGCCTGAGCGATGGCGCGGCGCGGTTCGGTTGGGACAAGCGCAATCCGAAACCCGGCGCCGTCCGTGACGGGCGCTGGCTGGTGGGAATGGGCGTCGCCGCGGCGTTCCGCAACAATCTCGTGACCAAGTCGGCGGCACGCGTTCGTCTCGACCGGAACGGCATCGTGACCGTCGAGACCGACATGACCGACATCGGCACCGGCTCCTACACCATCATCGCGCAGACCGCGGCCGAGATGATGGGCGTGCCGCTCGAGAAGGTCGCGGTGCGGCTCGGCGATTCCGACTTCCCGGTGTCCTGCGGCTCGGGCGGGCAGTGGGGCGGCAACAATTCCACCGCCGGTGTCTACGCCGCCTGCACCAAGCTGCGCGAGGCCATTACGCAGAAGCTCGGCTTCAATTCCGAGGAGGCGGTGTTTGCCGACGGCGTGGTCCGCTCCGGCAATCGCAGCGTGCCGCTGGCGCAGGCCGCCGGCGGCGGCGACCTCGTGGCGGAGGATGCCATCGAATACGGCGATCTCGCGAAAACCTACCAGCAGTCGACCTTCGGCGCGCATTTCGTCGAGGTCGGTGTCGACGCCGACACGGCTGAAATCCGGGTGCGGCGGATGCTTGCGGTCTGCGCGGCGGGCCGCATCCTCAATCCGAAGGCGGCGCGCAGCCAAGTGATCGGCGCGATGACCATGGGTGTCGGCGCGGCGCTGATGGAAGATCTCGTCGTCGACAGGCGTCATGGCCTGTTCATCAATCACGACCTTGCTGCCTATGAGGTGCCGGTCCATGCCGACATCCCGCATCAGGAGATGATCTTCCTCGACGAGATCGATCCGATCTCATCGCCGATGAAGGCCAAGGGCGTCGCCGAACTCGGCATCTGCGGCGTCGCCGCCGCGGTCGCCAATGCGGTCCACAATGCGACCGGCGTGCGGGTGCGCGACTATCCGATCACGCTCGACAAGTTGCTGGCAGGGATGCCGGAGCCGGCGTAGCGCGGGACGCTTCACCTCGCCCCGCAAGCGGGTGAAGAACGGGGAGAGGGAGCACAGCGGAGTCGGGGGCGCTGTTCTACCTAAACGCTCTAACCGCGACCGACGAACGAGCCGATGCCCCGGCCGATCGCGGCGCCGTGCTGAAACAGCGCGCCGAGGTGATCGCCGGGCACCGACATCGCATCGAGGCCGTTCTCCGCGGCGAAGCGCTGCATCGGCGCATGCGGCCCGTCGTCCTGTCCGTTCCAAAGCAGCACCGGCACGCGCGAGGACAGTACCGCGTCCTTGGCGCCATCGACCTGTCCGAGCGCATTGAAGCAGGCGCGCACGCCGCCTTCGAGATCCGGCGTCACCCATTCGGCGAGCTCCGGCACCGTGCGGCGGGCAAAGGTGATGAAGGCACCATAGGTCAGCGGGCCGGCGTTGCCGCGCGGCAGTCCGGTGAGAAAGTCCCAGCCGCCGATCGCCAGCGACGCCAGCCGTGCCGGGAAAAACCGGGCGACACCGACCGCGACCCAGCCGCCCATCGAATGTCCCACCACGTGGGCGCGCTCGTCGCCGAGATCGTCGATCACGGCGACGATGTCGCCGGCACGCTGCGCCTGATTATAGAGCGCCGGATCGGCGGGCTTGTCGCTCAGGCCATGTCCGAGCGAATCGACGCAGACGACGCGAAAGCGATCGGCAAGCGCGTCGACCACGCCGCATTGTTTCCGGCTCGCGGCGTCGAGCAAGAGACCGTGCTGCAGCACGATCAGCGGCCCGGATCCCTCGACGGTGTAATGGATACGCTGGCCCCGGTGATTGGCGAATGGCATCGGATAGAGTTCCCCACGTTTTACCAGAGGTGAGCGTGGAGGCGCCGGGTTTCAAGACCTCGTTCCGGATCAGGAACCGCATCGCCGATGGCGGGCGGAACCATCAGCCGCCCCACACGGTGGCTTCGCTCCAGCCGAGATCCCTGAACTCGGCTGCCCGGAGCGGGGCTTCGCCGGCGGCGAAGAATTCGTCGAGCTGCGGCGGCTTCACCGTGGTCTCCGAGAGCATCGCATGGGCCTGGCCGCGATGATGAATCTGGTGCTGAAACAGATGCATCAAGAGGCGGTCGCGCCGCTCGGTCTGCACGCTCGTGTCGCGATTGATCTTCACCACATCATCGAGCCGCTCAGCCGTCAGCGCATCGCAGTGCACGATCAACCGCTGATCGATCGCGCGCTGGGCGTCTTTCAGCGCGGCGACTGACGGGTAGGGCACCTCGTTGGCCCACGCCTTCGGCCCGAGCCAGCCGCCCTCGAGCGCATCAATGTAGAAGAGATCGATGACATGAATGTGGTTGAGCGTCGCCTGCAGGCTCGGGAAGAACCCGGTCCGCGCGGCGGCGAACTCCGCCTGGCTGAGACCGGCGCAGGCCGTGAGCAGGCGGTGATTGGCCCAGGCATTATTGTACGCAAAAGCGCGAAAGGTCTGAACGAGGCCTGCTTGCATATCGGTCCTCACTGGATTGACTGTTTCAGGCAGGTGCACCGGCCGACCCGCGACAGTGATCGTGGTGCTTGCGTTGGTGACTTGATCCTCGCATAGCTAATCCATCGTGGTGCACTTCATCCGAAGGCGGGAGCAGATGCAACTGGCAAAGAACGTGATCGACGTCGGCCTTTCCTTCAACGATCTCGAACCGATGCTGCGGTTCTGGCAGCAGGAGGCCGGACTTCGCTTCGATCATGTGCAGCCGATCCGCCGCGGGCAGAAGCAGTACCGGCACGACGCGCAAGGTTCGGTCATCAAGCTCAACCATCATGTCGAGCCGCTGCCGGATGCGGCGCCGAGCGGCTATCGCGAACTGATCATTGCGCGCGCGGGCGTCGACGCACCGCAACGCATGGCCGACCCCGACGGCAACAGCGTTTGCCCTGGTTGCGCCCGGACATGACGGCATCACCCAGATCGCCGTCACGATGGCGGTGCGCGACCTTGCCGCGCATCGCAGGTTCTACGGCGACATCCTCGGCTTCACCGAGCAGTCATGGTCTGATGGTCCGGCGTTTCGCCTCGGCGACAGTCTGATCCTGCTCAGGGAAGATCGCGCCGCAACCATCGATCCGGTTCGGGGTGCGCGCGGCTGGCGCTACATCACGCTGCAGGTCGCCGACATCGACGCCGTGCATGACGAGTTGCGCGCCAAGGGCGTGCGGGAAGGCCTTGCGCCGGTGACGCTCGGCGAGGTCGCGCGGATCTCCATGATCCTCGATCCCGATGGCAACTGGATCGAACTGTCCCGCCGCGCATCGATCGTTGGAAGCCTGTCCAACCGCTAGGCAGCAAATTTTCTGGCCGCCCGGTCGGCACCGATGATATGATTCTGCGAATGCATCCAATTTGATGATCGCTTTATGCAGTCGATTTTCGGGCCGCGGCGGGTTCATCGATCGATTTTGCCAGCGGCTATCGGCTCGGCTTGCCTGCTGCTGTTCGTCCCCGTCGCAAACGCCCAACCTCCCGGCAATCCAGCGGTAACGCCCTCCGCGCAGCGCGCAGAGCTGGCGCAGGCACAAACATCGCAAACGGAAACGTCTCGTCCGGATACCAACGCCGCAGTGCGCAACGCTGAGGCCGCCGATCGGTCGGCGTCCGATCAGCAATCGTCATCCGTTCCGTCGCCGGCGCCGACACCTTTGCGTCCAAAGCTCGATGGGCCGCAGCAGTACTGCAAGGCGTTGGAGGAGGCTGCTTTAGAGAACGGCTTGCCGCCGGATTTCTTCGTCCGGCTGATCTGGCAGGAAAGCAATTTCGATCCCAACTCGGTCAGTTCGGCCGGTGCCCAGGGGATCGCCCAGTTCATGCCCGGTACTGCGCGGTGGCGCGGTCTGGCCGACCCGTTCGAGCCATTGCCTGCCTTGCAGGAATCCGCGCGCTGGCTCCGCGAACTGCGCGCGCAGTTCGGCAATCTCGGCCTTGCGGCGGCCGCCTATAATGGTGGCCCGCGGCGCGTTCAGGATTGGTTGGCGGGGCGTGGAAACCTGCCGGGCGAAACGCGCGCCTATGTCAGGATCATCACCGGCAAGTCCGCCGAGGAATGGGCGCAGGGTTCGCTTGAGGATCGGGTCCACACCGACGCGGCCATGGCCTGCGGTGACATCGTGCGCGGCATGCTCGTTCGGGCGCTTCCCGCGGGCCCAAGAGAGTCCGTGACAATCGCGCAGCAAGCTGCGTGGGGGCCCTGGGGACTTCAATTGGCCGGCGGCCCGTCGCAATCGCGCGTACTCGCCGACTACCAGCAACTTCAGAAACGATTTGCATCCGTGCTCGGCGATCGCGCACCGCTCGTTCTGAGATCGCGCATGGCCGGGCCAGGCTCGGCCACCTGGTATCTGCTCCGGGTCGCCGAGACGACCCGTGAGCGAGCTAACCAGCTGTGCGCCCGGTTGGAGGCAGTCGGCGGTCGCTGCCTGGTGTTTCGCAACTAGGTGGCACACGTTGCAGGTCGCAGCGATCGACGGCGTGGTCAGCGCTAATTGGCGACAGAGCCCTCAACTGCAAATGTGTGGTACCTCGCGTATTTCTCGCCGACGGCCCGAACCTGCACGTAGGCCGGATCGTGTCGCCAGGCCCAAAGCGCCTCCATGCTCGGATACATGTAGACGACGACGCGCTTGGGTGGATCTCCATCGACGGCAACGACCTGCGACCCGGTTGCCGCCGCGCCGGCAGCCGCAATCAACTTGCCGCCATGTGCCCCGATGATCTCCTTCGCCTTCGGGAGATATTCCCTGGCATAGCCATCGGGATCGGTGACCTCGATTTGGCCGATCAAATAGGCGGGCGGCCTGGCTTCGCCATGCAGCGCTTCGCTGCCAAGAGCGCCGATAGCGGTACAACTCAACATGACCAGAGCCATCTTGCCTCCAGAATTCATGGGAGCCTCCTCCGGTGCCGTGCCTGTGCGGCAAGCCGCAGCCTGACAGGACTCTTCACGAGGCTTCGAAATACGTCCAATACATATATTTTCTCGAACCTTATGCTCGAATGGTATAAGCGGGCATGAACCTTCAACAGGCCCTCACGTTCTTGACGGTGGCCGAGCTCGGCACTGTCTCAAAGGCCGCATTGCGGTTGCGTGTCGCGCAACCCGCCCTGTCCAGGCAAATCATCGGTCTCGAACGGGAGCTCGGCTTGCAGCTCTTCGACCGCGTCGGGCGCCGGCTTCTATTGACTGGCGAAGGCGAGCAGTTGATTGCGGGCTGCCGTCTGCTGCTCAACAGCGTCAATTCGCTGAAAGAGCAGGCTCAGCTGCTTCGCCAAGGAGATACCGGGGTCTTGAGGATCGCCGGCTCGCCGCAACACATCGAGAGCGTGCTGTCAGATTTTCTCCACCGGTACGCGGAGCGATATCCCAGGGTCGAGATCAGGATCAGGGAGGGGACGGGCAGCGAGATATTGGCGATGCTGGAACGCGGGGAAGTTCACCTCGGCCAAAATTTGCTGCACGCCGTCAGACTGAACGAGCAGCACTTCGGCAGCCTTCCGCTTGGATCCGTACAGTTACTGGCTGCTTGTCATCCGTCGATGCCGCTTGGTCCCCGTTGCACAATCGAGATCGCTGACCTCGCCGAACTTCCGTTGCTGCTGCTGGACAGCGGGTTCGGATTTCGGCGTGCTTTCGATGCGGCAAGCCGTATGGCGGGGCTGAAACCGAAGATCACGTTCGAGAGTCGCAGTCCGCACACCTTGCTGGCACTGGCCGAGGCGGGGCACGGCGTCGCGATCGTTCCCTCCCAGCTTCAGTGCTGGCGCTACGAATTAAGGATTGTTGGTCTCACGCACAGGCGCCGCGTGTTGCAGGAGCCTCTGACCATCTCATGGGACAAGCGGCGTCCGTTGCCTCGTTTCGCGACCGATTACTGTGCAATGCTGGCAGCGCATATGCGGGAGACGTTTCCGATCACGCGCCCGACGGAACCGGCAGCGGCAAAAGCAAGTGTTCAGACGCGCGCCAAGCGAGTTCCACGCAAGGCGAAAAGCTCGGGCGGTTGAATATCGCGATTTGCGTCCGCGTCACCGATCACCGAGTTGCGCGGCGGCGCAAGCCCTTACGCGAAACATGGTTCGGTTTATCGGAACGGCAGCTCGGTGAAGCTCCGCTCGCCCCGATCGACGGCGCTTCCGAGCTTGCCCTAGCGGATTAAGTGTGTATGCTTGCAGCGTTCGATTTGCCGTTGTGCCTTGTTGAATGGTCAAAGCGGCCCTTTTCCAAAGAACATCGTCGGTTGAAGGATGATGCGGAACCAGGCGCGAATTCACGTGCGTCCGCTTTGGAGAAGACAAATGCCTACAGGTACTGTGAAGTGGTTCAACGGCCAGAAGGGCTTCGGTTTCATTCAGCCCGATGATGGCACGAATGACGTGTTCGTTCACATCAGCGCTGTCGAGCGGGCCGGACTTGGCGGTCTCGCCGAGGGCCAGAAGCTGTCGTTCGAACTCAAGGTCGACAAGATGCGTGGCAAGACCAGCGCCGAAGATCTTCGGCTGGCTTGAATCGATCTGTCATTCCACGGATGTACTGGGATGACAGCCGCGGCCCGCTCGATCCTCTGATGGGTTGAGCGGGTCTCGCTGCTTTTCAAAGGGCTCATTCGCTCATGGCCAAGAAGCCGGAAGAACTCTCTGCCGAGCGCCTGGCCAAGGCCCAACGCCAGCGGCTTGCCGCCGAGGCCGGTGCGCAGGCAATCGCTGAAGTCGAGCGCGATGCGATCGCCGTGCGCAAGAACATGGTGCGTCTGCGGGCTCTCCGTGAAGCGCGTGACGCCGAGGCGGCCGCCGCGCAGGCTGGCTCTGCACCCGCTGGCACGGCATCTGTGGCTGCCAAGAGAACCAAACGGGTCAAGCGCATCGTGCGTTAAGCCGCGCAATCACGCACGTCGAGTCCGTCGCTGATACGTTGCTGAAGCGGACCTGTTGTTTCGCGGCCTCGGCCGCCAGTTCAGGCCGCGAAGCCAGGCCGTGGCCCGAACTATTTGGGACGATCGGCTTCCTTCCTGTTCGCCGCCTTCAGTCTGATCCTGATGTAGTCAGTGATATCGCCGGCCGCATCACGCAGATCCTGTTCCGCGTGCTTGTAGCACCGCGGCTGAAGCTTCCGCGACGTTGTCGGTCGGCTGCCGTTCCACGGATGTACTGGAATGGCAGTGCGGCCCGCTCTATCATTGATAGAGCGGGCTCTGGTCTTGTTCATTCAAAGTGCGTTGTACCGCGAGAGAGGTGATCCGTTGCAAGTTCTTGTCAGGGACAACAACATCGACCAGGCGCTTCGAGTTCTAAAGAAGAGGTTGCAGCGCGAGGGCGTCTTTAGAGAGATGAAGCGCCGCAGATCGTTCGAAAAGCCATCGGAAAAAAGGGCTCGAGAGAAATCCGAGGCCGTGCGGCGAGCCCGCAAGCTTGCCCGCAAGCAAGCGATACGGGATGAATTGATCGCGGCGCCTCCGCGGAAACCCAAATTCCCGGCGTCCAAACCTTCGGCGCCAAGGCAATCACCACAATCGCCACAGCAAGCAGGCGGCACACGGGAGACCTAGCCCGTACCGATCCTGCTGGAAGGATCGTGCAAGATGACGCAGCGATTTGATCGAGGCAACGGATGCCTCCAGGAACGTCTCTCCGATGAGATCTGTCGTCGGCGAGCCGTGGATCGGGATATTCGGTCGAGGAACGACGATCAACGGCGACGTGCGCAGAACCTGGCCGGCACGGCCATCAACGCAATGGCAGATCATTCCGCCAGCCAGTTCGATCAGGCCGCGCGCAAGCGTGACTTGCTCGACGGCCCGGAGGAATTTCGCGCGTTTCGCGCGGATCGCTGACGAAACGTATGATTCCGCGGTAGGCGCAAAACTCGATGCCGTCCCGGGCAAGCGAAGCGCGACCCGGGACCCATAACCACAAGTGCCGATTGGTTTGCAACGCTGGAGCCACAGCTCGTTTCAAAACGGAAGGCTGTGGTTATGGGTCCCTGCTTTCGCAGGGACGACAGTTGTGATGCGGCACGTCATGTGCATCAAACGAGCGAGGAGGGCCTTTGGCGAGCACAGCGCTTTGGGCCCTCTCACCTCGCAATGACGGTGGAAGGTATCTTATCCCGCCAGCACCGCATCCGCGCCGGTCACCGCCTCGGCGCTTTCGGTCACGGTCTTTTCCAGCGACGGCGCCTGCACGGCGATGTTCTCGGCGAAGAAGCGCGCCAGCGCGACATAGCGCTGCGGCTCGGCTTCGCCGTTCGCCTTGGCGGCCAGCGCCTCGCCGGCGAGCATGCAGCCGCCGAGCGTTGCGGCGAACAGCCGCAGATAGGGCGTTGCGCCGGCTAGTGCCTCGTTCGGCGCCGAGGCGAGGCGCTCGAGCAGCCATTTGCTGGTGCGCTCCAGCGCGGCGTGGGCGTCGCGCAGCTTGGCGCCCGTGGTGCCGAACGCCGGATCGTTGGAGGTCTCGACCTGCTTGATGACGGCAGCGAGCTCGTCCAGCAGCGCCCAGACCGAGGCGCCGCCATTGGCGCCGAGCTTGCGGGTGACGAGGTCGATCGACTGGATGCCGTTGGTGCCCTCGTAGATCGAGGTGATGCGGGCGTCGCGATAATGCTGCGCGGCGCCGGTCTCCTCGATGAAGCCCATGCCGCCGTGGATCTGCACGCCGAGATAGGCGACCTCGTTGCCGATGTCGGTGGAGAAGGCCTTGGCGATCGGGGTCAGCAGCGCGCCGCGGGCAGCGGCCTCGGCGCGCACCTTGGCGTCCTTGGCGCGCACCGAAACGTCAAGCGCGACCGCGGTGGTGTAGCAGATCGTGCGCGCCGCCGCCGTCATGCTGCGCATCTGCATCAGCATGCGCTTGACGTCGGGATGCACGATGATCGGATCCATCCCGTCGCCCTTGTGGCCGATCGCCTTGCCTTGCCTTCGCTCCTGCGCATAGGCCAGCGCCTGCTGATAGGCGCGGTCGGCAATGCCGACGCCTTCGAGGCCGACGCCGAGGCGGGCCTGGTTCATCATCGTGAACATGCAGCGCATGCCCTGGTTTTCCTCGCCGATCAGATAACCGATCGCGCCACCCTTATCGCCCATCGTCATGGTGCAGGTCGGCGAGGCGTGCATGCCGAGCTTGTGCTCGACGCCGCTGGCATGGATGTCGTTGCGCTCGCCGAGCGAGCCGTCGGCATTGACCAGGAATTTCGGAACCAGGAATAGCGAGATTCCCTTGGTGCCCGAGGGGGCATCGGGCAATCGCGCAAGCACGAAATGCACGATGTTGTCGGTCATGTCGTGCTCGCCATAGGTGATGAAGATCTTGGTGCCCTTGATGCGATAGGTGCCGTCGGGGGCGCGTTCGGCGCGGGTGCGCAGCGCGCCGACGTCGGAGCCGGCATTGGGCTCGGTGAGCTGCATTGTGCCGGTCCACTCGCCGGTGACCAGCTTCTCGAGATAGGTCTTCTTCAACTCGGCGCTGCCATGGGCATCGAGCGCCTCGATCGCCGACAGCGTCAGCAGCGGGCAGAGGCCGAAGGCGACGTTCGACGCGCTCCAGATCTCGGTGCAGGCGGCGTTGACCGCGAGCGGCAGGCCCTGGCCGCCGAACGCCTCCGGCCCCGACACCGCGTTCCAGCCCGCGGCGGTCCAGCGCTGATAGGCGTCGGGCCAGCCCGGCGCCGTCGTCACCTTGCCGTTGTCGAGCTTGATGCCATGCTCGTCGCCGACACGATTCAGCGGCGCCAGCACGTCGGAGGCGAACTTGCCGGCTTCTTCTAGCACCGCAGCGGTGATGTCGCCGTCGAAATCGCCGTAATGGCCGGCCTCCACGGCGGCAGCGAGCCCCGCACCGTGATTGAGGGACAGCAAGATATCGTTGATCGGCGCACGGTAGGTCATGGCGTTACTCCCGACGAGGCGTTTGCAAATTGTCATCCCATGAAACCGGCGCCCTCTCAACAGTCCGAACGGACATCGCACGGTCTGTTTCGGCCACCGCGGCGTCGCCTTATAATAAGAGTACCGTCATCATCCTGCGGCTTTCGTGCCTTTTCGATCGCCGCCCTGTTGAAATGGCGGGACTCACCCTATAGACCGACGTGGCCTTCGATCGGCGCGTTGGGGCGTAGCCAAGCGGTAAGGCAGCGGATTTTGATTCCGCCATTCGGAGGTTCGATCCCTCCCGCCCCAGCCAGAGGTAACGCGCTGATTTTGTTGCGAAAATTGCCTTGCCTAAGGCGGAATTTCTCGCGCATTTGGAAATTCCGTTTGCCTCCCATTTGGAAATTCTGTGCTGGTTTCGTTTTTGGTCGAAGGCAGATGAAGGTCGTCGCGCGTTGAACGTCGCTCAATTGTAAAAATATTGAGCGGATGAACCCTGTCTGCGGGTTGTAAAGTTCCGACCGCAGCCGTTGACATCGCGTCCGGATCGACGGTTGCACACGCCGCCGCCTTTTGCAGCTTTCAACGAAGCGCGAAGTCTATCCTTGAGATCGGACGCTGGTCTTAGAAATTGCGGAGGTCTGCGTTTCGTCTCGAGGTGATGCTGCTCCATCAGCATGCTGATCGAGTTCCTTCTGCGCCAAGAGATGTGCATGCCGCTTACGGGTCGCAGCCAACGCTCGCATCATCGTTTCCTTGGCATAACCGCGATAGGCCTGTGCGGTCTTGTGGCCCGAGAGTGCGCGACCCTGGCCGTCCGTCAGTTCGGCTTCCTCGAGTTCGGTCATGCCGCCGTGTCGACAGGCATCAAGCGTGAACAGCTTTGACACGCCGTCGATCTTCTTGCGCATCTGCTGCACCACTTTTTCCATGCCAGGGTAGGACCACACCTTGGCATCGCCTTTGCGTTCACCCTTTTGGATCAGGCGCATGATCATCGGGACGCCAAGCTTGGGCAGATGGCCCAAAATATCCTCCGCCTCGGCGTAAAATTTGACGGTCTCTCCATCGAGAGTCTCTTCGAGCGGATGCCAGACCAACGCCTTGTTCTTGTGATGCTCGATGCGCACCGCGTGTGGCCAGTTCTTGCTGCGATAGTCGGGCCAAGTCAAAAACCCGGCCACTACGTTCTCCGGCCGTTGCAGCCATTCAAAGCAGATCACCGCGACGGCTGCGGGTTCAGGCCGCCCTTCTTTGATGCAGCCCCATGCAAATTTATAGACCTCTTCTCGAGTGACCGC
This sequence comes from Bradyrhizobium sp. USDA 4510, assembly GCF_054059095.1. NCBI lineage: Bacteria > Pseudomonadati > Pseudomonadota > Alphaproteobacteria > Hyphomicrobiales > Nitrobacteraceae > Bradyrhizobium > Bradyrhizobium sp. USDA 4510. The sequence continues at coordinate 1,572,729 of NZ_JBSSBT010000001.1, forward strand.
GTGCTTCTTGGTCTTGGTGCGGCTCTTGAGGGTGAAATCGTCCCAGGGGTTCGGGTGCTTCTTATCGAACAACTCTGGGTGCAGCCGACGCATGATTCGCCACACCTTTCGGCAGAGGCCGACGACCTTTTCTCCCTGCCGCAGTCTGATGCCGTTCGGGCCGTTGATGATTTTGTCGTAGATTTTATCGGCGGCTCGTGGCGTAACTTCCATGATCTGTCGTTCGCCGATCCGCCGTCCGCTTTTACCGACCGTGTCGCAGATCATTTGCATGATCCGTTCGTAGTCTGGGCGCGACCGAGCTGAGACCTTCTCAGTATACGCCTTCTCCGTCTTGTATTGTCGGAATAGCCAATCGATCGTGCCATAGCGCGCGATCTTCCCCTGGTCGCCCGGCTGCCCTCTGCGGTGGTTGTTCCATTCATCGAACAAGGCGTTGAGGGTGGCAGCGCGTCCGCCTTTGCCATCGCCGCCGCATGCGGTTTCGTAGCTTGTCCCAAGTGGCTCATTCGCCATCTCGCAGCCGAGCTTCCTGTAATGTGTGGGGATGCGGAAGTAGAATGCGGTCGATCCGCGGGCAAGCCGCCGTACCTCCACGAAGCGTGGAAGTGGGCGCTCCAACGTCACAAATCCTCGGCGAGGTCGCCCGGCACGATGTCCGGCGCAATAGCTCGGTCCAGATCGTCTCTCAACCACAGCTGACGCCTCCCTTCTTTCACACGTGGTTGAGGATACTCCTTACCGACTCGTTTGAGAAAGGCCTCGACAGTCAATTCTCCGCAGTACCCTGCTGCGATTGCAGCAGACATACGGCGCGGCCAAGAACCCGCTGGAATTATGGCAGGACGTGTCATCGGATGATGGCGTGAGCTGCTGAAATCGGTTCTTTGCTGGTGCTGCCCATCATGATGATCGCCAGCAGGATTGAAACTGCGACGGCAACCGGATCGAAGAGGAGCGTAGTGCCGCGCCTGAAAAGGACACCTCGGACCTACGTGCCTCCGATGCTAGAGCGCGCCGTGGGAAGGCCGGGGGCAGGAAGTGACCTGCCGACGTAGCAGAGAGTGAGGCGGGAGGGGGCCGACACGGAGCTCGGAGAAATTGGTAAAGAGGGCAGTGGGCCGGAGTCCTACGCGCGGAGGCAGTCCGCCCAGAAAACCTGGACGTATTCACTGGCGCAACTCGCAAACCTGCGGCGAACAAGACAGAAGGAGGCGATACACTCCACCTGTCGCTTTGCTAGTTCCTTTGGTTTATCTGCCACTTGCGCAGATATTGCCAAATCCAAGCAGAGGTGTAGAGTTCTAGCGATTTTCAACACGCTTAAATTTGACGCCGCCGCTATTGCGGTATGGTAATTTTTTTATGGGGGTTCACATGTTCGATCCCGCGACCACCGCGCTATTGCGCGCCGTCCTAGATGAGGTTTGCGAAAGCGTTTCCCGGAGCGAGACCGGCGCCCGTACCCATGTGGCCTCGAAAATCCTGGAAGCCGCGACCAAAGGGGACATCTCTCCGGATCACCTCAAGCAGATCGGGCGCCACGCTCTCTCGCAGGCGCCGACGATGTGGCGATGACCGGAGGCGGGGGTGAATTTCCAGGTCACGGTGCTAAAGGTCCTGGTGAGCTATCCGGATGGATTTGCCGCGATGGCCGATCTCAAGCGCGACGTGGCGATCCTGGCGACTAGCGGCCGGGACTGGGTCGAGCGCACAAAGCGCCTGGCTGCGCGTGTACCGGACCTCGACATCTTTTGGCAAGGTCTCGTCGAGCGCGAAAACGGCGGCTGGAAGATCACCGTCAAGGGACGGACAGTGCTGGAGTTCATGGAGGCGTGCCCCGCCGTCGAGCCACCAACGGGGACAGTGCTATCTGAGAACAGGGATGCGCCCATACCACCGCTTCCGCAGCCAGCCGAGCGCGCTAGGCGACGACGCGAACGTCGCGAGCGGCGTCGCGAAGCTCGAGAACGGGCGCGAGCTAATGCCTCCTAATCCTGCGGAAACCGTTTGAGAAGGCCGAACTAAAACAAACGGTGTTCTTGGCGGTCGGTCGGCGAGTCCACTCTCGGCATTGCGATCTTGTTTACTCCTCCCAGCGGACGCGAAGCCGAGTCGAAGGCGGCCAGACAGAACCGGTTCCTCAATGTGTATCCGGGTCAGAGCCGCCCAATGTCCCACTTCTGTTCGATGTCATCGACGACGCATTGGGGCAGCTGCGCCGCGCTGGCATCGAAATAGTGCTTGAAGTCGACGTGCACCCTCATGTTGTCCGGCCGATAGGCCGCCATGCGGTCGTAGAGGAGAGCCGATCCTGTTTCGAAGCGCCGATAGACCGATTTGTGCATCGGCGATCTCGAGTCCCTCGATCAGATTATTTCAAGTTGTAATGTTGGCCCACCAAGAATTGCCGAAACAATTGATAGCTCGGACAAATCGCCTGCAATGCGGATGTCACCAGAGAGTTCACGGATCGTACCAGCATATAGAGTCAACTGATGGAGAGTTGCGCCTCAATGCGGCTGTGCTAGTACGCCCACTCTCGAATCGAGGAGCTAAAAGTGGCGAAGAAGGCAAAGAAGATGGCTACGAAGAAGAAAACTGTGCGTCGCGAATACACAAAGGCTGACGTGAAAGAGCTGCGCGCTCATTCGAAAGCGAAGACGCCCGTTGCAAAAATCGCGAAGCTCACAAAGCGCTCCGAAGGCTCACTCCGCCAAAAGGCGCTCAAGCTTGGAATCCGGCTCGGTCACCAGCGCTAGAGGCGGCTCTATGACGCTCTTCAATAGAGTGTTCTCGACCAGGACGCTGCTGCAAATCATCTGCGTTCTTGTTGCTGTTGTTGCAATGAAGTTGTCGAGTGCTCATTATGGCTTCAGCTGAGCAACCGCAGTTGGCGGTTGACTAGAGGAACAGCCTGGAACGCTGAGCAGAAAAGAAGCCCATCTACTGGCGAGCTATCATGCGGCGTTCAAGCGGATCGAATTTACCCTCTCAAGGCTGAAACAGGGGTTCGATTCCCCTAGGGAGCGCCAGAAATTTCAACGACTTAGATCCGTTGTGCAGAAGTCGTCGAATATCCGTTGAATAAGCGTCGGCGAACGTTGGCGAACTCCGCCATGCTAATCAGTAGGCACAGCCGCAGCTTATTCTCGCTTCCATCGCCGGCTAGCCTTCGCCCGCCGCCGCCTCCTCGATCTTGTGTGCCGCCAGTGCGATGCCGTTGTGAGAGCCGCAGCGGCACCGCCAGTGCGTTCCCGGCGCCAGTTCGTGCGGCCAAAGGGGAAATCTCTCGGAACAGCCCTCGGAAGAACATCCGACCAGGGTCAGCTTCGGTTTGAACTCGACCGCGCCGCCGGGGTGCGAGACGACCGTGTAGGTCGCCTTGCACTCGAAGCATACGGCCTCGATTTCGGTCTTGCCGTGCGGAATGCGTTTGCGGACCGGCCGTCGGCAGGTCTCGTTCATGCATTCGGCGAGCTGGGCGAAATCGCCCAGCGTGACGTTGTAGACCGGCGAGCTGAGCACCGATTCCAGCGCCGCCACGACCGCCTCGCACCTGGTCCGCAGTTTCGCCGGATCGGCGATCTTGCCGGTTTCGAGTTGCTCCAGCGACGGCATGTGCAGATGCGAGCCGATCGCGTCGTAGTGCGTCTTGATGTCCTTGAGAGTGAGAACCTGGTCTGTCCCGAGAGTTTCCATGTTCTCGGCCTGCTTTCCGTATTCGGACTCGATTCCGACCGCGATGGTCGAGCTCATTCCGATCGACGGATCGATGTCCACCAGTACGGCCATCAGCTTGCGTGGCTGCCACGTCCTGTATTCTTGCGGCGGAATCTCGTCCTTGAACGCGAGCGCCCGGTCGTACGTCACCGCCTCCATGGCGTCGCGCAGTTCCAGCGCGGCGTATCGCAGCCGGTGAAGATCCTGGGTCGCGAGTTCGGTCTTTGCGCGCGACAAGGATTCGCGCGCCAAGTGCCGATAATTTGGAAAGCCGATCATCGCTCGAACCGTTGTTTCGAAAGGCCTTGGGAAGCCTGACACGATTCGGTGCGACCGTCATGCCGGGGACCTGACGGCTGGCGCCGCCGGGCCAGGTCGGATCGGCGAATTCGCGTCGTAGGCGCGCAAGGCCGCCGGAACGACGATGGACAAACCGTGATATGCCCGGTCAATTGTCCGACCGATCGATCGCAGCGAGCTCCCATTGACCGATACCGAGAAAAACGAAGATGTCCTTCGGCCGTTCGCCGATCTGATCGGCCACGAATTCATCGAGTTCCTCTTCGATAGGGCGCCCCGCAAAGTGGTGTCCAGAATCGTCAAGTCGATGGACCACTTCGTCAAGGCGCAGAAGCTGGGCGGCATCGACGACGAGATGGGAGTCATAAGGTGCATCGCGGGCGAGGAGGAGCTCGTCGTCGCGATCTTCGAATGGCTCAAGCTCAACTCGGATCGACTGCCGGCGCATAGCGATTTCATCGGCAAGTACAAGAACCATCGTGTGAAGCTGGCCTTCTACCCGGTGTTGTCACAGTTCAGGTCCGTCCTGAGCGATATGATCAGGCACGGCATTACGTTTCCCGGGTTCGAGCAGGTGCTGCTGATGAAGATCGATCCTTCGATCGACGATGGGCGACTTGTCCTGCGGCTGGCCTCGAGCCGACCCGGCGGGGCCGACACATCGATCCCGCTCAATCCGTTGAACATATCGGTATCCCGCGAGGACCTCGATCATGACGAGATCGCCGAGGAGCTCTATCGCGACTTCGAAGACGAGGTCTGCGAGAACAACGGCATGACCGTCCGCGAGTTCGTGACCGCCCGGGCCGAGTTTCGCAACCTGCTGCTGTACGCCGGAGATGGAGGGCATCACGCGATGGGCGAAACGCTGTCCGACCTGATGCCGATGTTCAGGAGAACCTACCGGGACTTGCTGTGGACGCTCTGCGTGCTCGTCGGCAATGCGCCGTCGAGCAAGGAATGGGGCTTGGTGAGCCAGTTCATCGACCTCTATCGACGGGTGCTCGTCGAGGCGAAACTGGTGTGAGGTCGAGCCGGTCCGACCGCTCGCAGACGAAGGAGGCGGAGTACCGCCATGGGCTGTCACTTCCTGATGGATCGGCATCGCTGGACGATGGCGGCGCTCCACCACTTCGAGGCTTGGGAGCGCGAGGAGCGGGAGATCTTTGCCCGGATGGTGCCGCGCGTGACCGGCGAAGGAAATCGCTCTCGCCGGCGCCTATTTCCGCGTCGCGCGGCATTTTCCGAAGGATCGTCGAAAGGCCCTGATCGGCATGATCGAAAGCGTGGCGCCTGTCGAGGGGGCGGCAGAGCGGCGGTTCGACGGATTCGTACGGTCGGTCAGGAGCCTCGCGAAAGGGATGGCGACGGCTTTCGCGGAGGGCGACCGCGCTCTGAGGCCGATCAGCGGGATGTCCAAATTCCTCTGGTATAGGTTCCCTCTGCACGGCTTCATCTACGATTCTCGCGTCCTCGCGGCCGTGTGCAGCAACGGGCTCACCGTCAGGTTCGATGCGATGATCGACGACTTCGGCGGGCGGCCGTCCGACTCCGGCGAGTGGAATTTCCTGATCGCCGCCGCGAGCTACCGGACTTTCGCTCTTTCTCTTCACGCGCTGGTCGCGGAAGTCTTCGAAGGACTCGGTCTACAGGCTGAAAGGGCTGCAAGGCTGATCGACACGCTGTTCTGGCTCGAGGGCGGCGCATCCGGCACGACAAGGCAGCCTGCGGAGGAGGCCGGGCGCCGGACCGCGCGCGAGGTCGGTATCGAAGCATTCCGTCGTTGCGAGCAGACGGTGGCGGATCTGATGCGTCACGCGTGATCCGAGATGTCCCTTCCCCTATTCCTAGGCCTCGGTCGCCGCCCCGGTCGTCGCGCGCGGCCCCTTGGATCCGGAGATCAGGGCCTGTGGAGTGCTGCCGGGCGTGGTCGCCACGACGTTCATCTTCGTCAGTCGACCTTCGAGACCCAAGCCGCAATAGACGGCGACGCTTCCGGCGATCACGAAAACGAGCGGATCGCTCCGGCGCCGAGCCATCTCATGGACCCAAGTGTTGCGATCGACGCCTGACGGGGTCGGAACTTCTTCGGGGTGCGTGTGCCATTCGCCGACGAAATTCACGGTTCGACCGCTTGTCTGCCAGGCCGCCAGGGCGGCGCGCTGGTGGCCTGGGTCGCGGCGGACGAAACCGAACCGGCTACGCCGGTCTTGGCACATGGGTACGGTGCAGTCCAGAATCTCGACATGCGGACCACGATGGCATCCGAGCAGTATGCCGCCCGCCTCCAAGTTCGATTCGGGAGGCGCGACGAAACGCTTCATCTTGCCGACGACCTCATCCGAGAAGATCACTAGATGACCGCCCGTAAGGAAGATCATTGTCGGACGCCACCGCATGCAGGGCACGTCTCGATACGCTTCGGACTTCCGTCCTTGACGTGATTTGCGCGGTGGTGGTCGAGCGTGATCGACCGCCACTTGGGGCCGGCGCCGCCGTTCGCCCAATCGAGCGCCACGTCGCAAATGAGACCCGCCGCAATCGTTGCCCGCGAGACCGGAAACGGAATGTAGTGGGCGTCGCCGCATGCCAGATTGCGTCCCGTCTCGATCTGAACGTCGCTGCGCATGATCCGGAATCTCGGCGGCCCGGCTAGTTCGACTTTCAGGCATTTGAAGCAGGCGAGGTCGGGATCCCCGGCAAGGAAGGCGACGGCGGCGGCGCCGTTTCCCTGCAACCAGCCGAACAGGACCGGCGGGAAGTTCGGACGTCCGTTCACGGCGAGTTCGTTGATGGCGATCGACAGCGATTCCTCGCCGGTCGCCTCGATGACCAGGTCTTGCCGGCGGAGAAGGCTGGTGTCGTTCATGATCGAACGGGGAATGCTGGTGATATCGAGATAGGGAAGTTGTTCGCGAAGCAGGTCTGCGCAGCCGTCGGCCTTGTTCCGGTCGAGATACGGCGCGCCCAGCAGATGACGTCCCAGATTCGCGCCCTTCAGCTTGTCGTTGTCGACCAAGGTGAGTGTCCCCCCGCCGGCGCCGGCGCCGCTTTGCGCGAGGTTTTGCGCCAGGAAACCTCCGACCGCGCCGCACCCGACGACCAGTATCCTCTTGCCGGCCAGATTGTTCATCGCACCCATGTTCCTCGAGAAGACGTATTCCTCGTCGACCGGTACGCCGACATAGCCGGAGATCTTCACGGCGCCCTGGATATACTGCAGCGTCTCGCGGAGATGGGCGCGCCGGTTCTTCAGAATTTCCGGAGTCCTGTATGCGGGGGCGATCTCGGCCGACACGAAGAAGCGACCGTTCGGCGCCGAAAGGCAGATCCACTGCCGATGCCCTTGCGAGCGGGCGAATGCTTCCTCGACCGCGCCGACCGCCGAAGGCGCTGCGCCCTTCATCCAGGAGTTCAATTCCGCGAGATTCTTGGGTGGCCAGGACTGTTTCGGATCGAACGACAGCGCCGGCACGCGCAGGACGGGACAGAGGATTCCTTCGGCATCCTTGCCTCCATTCCGCTTGTGCAGGCCGTGAAAGCGAGAGGCGCCGTCGGACACCAAGATCGTTTCGCGCTCGGAACGGTGGTCGAACCTCAGGATCTGGATCTTCGCGTCGCCTTCGAATGTCGGCGGCAGATCCATCAACACGGTGCCGTCGGCCCAATAGGCGCCGAACTCGCCGATTAGATCTTCGTCGAGGCGCCCGCGAACGGCATCCCGCAGCACCTTGTCGGCCTGTTCGAGGCACTGGATGATCGTTTCGGCGGGCCTGTACCTGTCGAGCACGATCGCTTTTCCGTCCAGATAGCAGAACGTGCCGTCCGATCGCAGGACATGCGGAATCTGACCCTTGGACCCGGCTTCGGGATCGACGAGCCGGATGACCGGCGGCGTCACGAAATCGAGGTCGGTCACGGTGATCACCACCGGGATCCTCAATCCCGTTTCGTCGAGGACACCTCGGTAGCGCAGACCCGAACCCGAATGATCCCGCACGAACCGGCGTTGGCGTAGCGCGTCGTGAACGCCTCGAACGGACCGCGTCCGCTTGTCAGGCACTTGTGGACTTACCGACGACGGGAGCGGCCGAGATCCTGCGCTCATGCGACCGTACTTCCGCATGGGCGGCCTTGGTGACGTCGACGAGATCCGGGCGGCTCGGGATGCGCTTGCCGAACAGGCCCTTCAGTCGAGTGATGGCGTCCTGCGGGTCGAAGCATTTCTCGACGATCCAGCCCAGCTCGGCCGCGAGTCCTTCGGCCGCCTCGATCGCTACGCGCCTGTCCTCGTCGCCGAGGCGGCAGTCGATCTTCTCATCAGGGTCCGTGGGGTTCTCGACGGGGCCGGCCAGCAGCACCGGAAGGCGTCGGGCGACAAGCAGAAGCGCCGCGTCGTCCCGCTCGGGGACGTTCGGCCGGCCGAAATCGTCGAATGCCCGCCAGGCACAGACCATGAGCAGGATCGACGAAACGCGGTCGAGATGAGGCTGGTTGTGGTCCCGCCAGGCCTTCAGGTAGCGACAGATGCGGCGGAGCCTCTCGCCATAGACGACGACGGCCTCGAGGAACCAGTCGTTGATCTGGCGTGGGTCCGAAGCCACCCAGTCTTCCTCGCGATGAGCCAGCAGCACGCAGTCGGACGGCAGAGCATCCCAGCGGTCGATGCTGTCCGCCCGCGCGTCGAGAGCGCCGTCGAACGTTCTGGCCTGTGCGGCCTTTTCAAGTCGTTCGAACTCGGCATCGGGAATGGCGTAGAGGGGAATGTCGATGTGCGCGTATTCCGATATGACCAGCCGTGCGCAGGTCGGCTTCCTGACGAAGATCCAGCCCTCGGCTTTCGCCAGAGCCTGCAGCGCGCGGTCGACGATGGCGAAGAAGGCGGCTGCGGCGACCGACGGCTTGGCGCCCTGGACGAAAGTCATGGGCAGATAGGTGCCGTCGTCCAGGTCCATCTGCTGCGGCGGCGTCCACGCGGGATCGTTGATCGTCCTGTAGGCGAAGCTGCCTTGGGTGAAGAAACGCGGCCGGACCGTGAAGCCGACGTCGGCTTTGCTGGCCTTGACGAACTCGCCTCGCAGGCATTGTCGGATCTTCGTCCGCGCCGCCCTCAACTCGGCGTGGCACTCCTCAGTGATCTGCAGGTTGCTGAGGAATGACGTTTCGCCGCGGCGGTATAGCAGTCGGGATATGTTGGCCATCGAATCCTTTCCCTCATGAAACCGAGGGAGGATTTGAGATGGGCGTCGCCCAAGTCGCACAACCGCGCGGTTATCGAAGTCTACCCTGAGTCGCTAAAATCTTGCAGAACATAAATCGAACATCCATATGGGATACCGGGTTCCTTGGTTCAACGGCAGGTCGGGGAATATTGCATTTTGGGGAATTTCGATGACGTTTCAGATACTTGCCCTTAGCGGGGGCGGCTACCGGGGCCTTTTCACAAGCGCGATCCTCACGAAGCTCGAAGAGCAGGCGGGAAGGCCGCTCGCAGAATGTTTCGACTTGATTGCCGGCACGTCGATCGGCGGCGTGATCGCCCTCGGACTGGCCCTCGGCAAGAGTGCCGGATCGATCCAGGCGATGTTTCTCGACCACGGCGAGGAAATCTTCACCCGGGGTGAACCGCCCCGGTCGCGGCTGGAGCGGTATAGGGCTCTCTACTCCCAATGGCGTCGTCCCAAATACGACGGCACCGTGCTGCGGGACAGGATCGAGGCCGTCGTCGGCAAGGACACCAGGCTCGGCGATGCCCGGACGCGCCTTCTGATTCCCTCCGTCAACATGACGAAGGGCAGCGTCCAGATGTTCAAAACGGCGCATCATCCGAACTACATGAACGACTACAAGCTTTCGGCGGCGGACGTCGCGATGGCGACCGCGGCGGCCCCGTTGTACTTTCCGATGGCTCGCGTCGAGAACAGCAATTTCATCGACGGCGGCGTGGTCGCCAACGCTCCGGACATGTGCGCGGTCCACGAAGCGGTTCATTTCCTGGATCAGGAGATGGAGGACATCAGCGTCCTCAGCGTCGGCACCACGACCAGCAAGTTCTCGTTGCCGAGCTCGCTCGGCAGGGACTTCGGGCAGAAGCTTTGGCTCGAAAACGGTCGGCTGGTTTCCACCATCCTGTCGTCGCAGCAGCAACTGGTCGACTTCATGCTGAAGCATCAGCTTGGCGACCGGTACGTCAGGTTCGACGAGCAACCGTCACCCGAACAGACGGCCGACCTCGGGCTGGATCTCGCGACGGCGAGTCGCCGCCAAACTCTGCTCGGCATGGCGGACGGCTGCTATCAGTCTTTGAGCAACAAACCGAAGGTCATCGAGATGCTGGCGTACCGCCGGCCGGAGCCGTCGTTTCATCGCTAGACCGCGGGCGGTGGCCAGGATGGAGGAAATCATCCTCGGAAACCTTGAACAGCGTGCGCCGACCCCTAAAAGCTGAACTCCGCGGCGATGTGTTCGAAGACGCCGTCTTCCAACATGCCGCAGCGTACGCGTCGCAGGCTGGCATCCACCGCGATCCCCTCGCCATGCGGGCGCCAAAGCGGTTGAAACTTTTCGGCGGTGGAATTCATGTAGCCGAGATAGAAGTCGCACTGCAGCTTGCCGCGATTGCCGATGAACTCGCGGTAACCGAGGTTCGGATGTCCTCCTGCCCATTGCCCGACAAACTGTTCCTGGTCCGGGAATGTGTAGACGCCGAGCGGGCCATATCGACCGGCGTCGTGCATGCCCGCATAGGAGGACCGAAGGCTGGGAGTGATCTCCTCCGATACCAGATAGAGCCGGAAGACACCGAAACCGTCGGCCTCGTTGCCCGCGGCCTCTCCAGTATACTCGTCGTGGCTGTTCCATATCTTGGCGATCAGTGGTCTTGCGTTTCCTTTCGAGCCGTTTTCGACCTTCAGAATTTTCGCCCCTTTATTGAGTCGCCCAGCATGGGTCTTGGCGATCGCGCCGCCCAATGCGACACGGACCTGCTCGGAGATTTCATATGCTTGTTCGGCGGCGCCCCGTGCTTCTTTTGCCTTCTCGAGCGTCAATTGAAGTAAGCCCTGGAACCTCGGCGCATGTCGCTCGATCGCCACGCTCAAGTCGTCGAAGAACGGTCCTTCCACGGTGCGGGGCCGCCATGTCGAGGGTGCGGGAGCCGCGGGCGATGCGCCCGAGCCTTCGCCGGACCGCGCATCCTCTGCGATCTCGCCGAAGCGATCGACCAGAAACGCGCGAAGGGCTTGAGCGGAGGCGCGGGCCGCGAACGGCTTGAAGCGGTCATCCTTTTTCGGATCGGCGTGATCCATCACGCCTTTGATCACGATCCATTCCTCGACGCCGCTCGCGCGTGCGACCTCTCCGATCGCGGCCGCTTCCATCTCCAGACCCAGGACGGTGCGTACGCCCATACGCTTGAGTTTGTCCCAGGTCAGACCATCCTTCACGACTACGTTGCCGCTCGCGATCGGGCCGGTCTTGATGGCGAGCGGAAGCGTCAGCGGTGGATCGACGTCCATCACTATCGATCGCTCCACCTCCGCCTTTCCTGCAGTGGTCAAGTGGGGCACCGATCCGTCGATGCTCAGTAGGCCCTGCTTTTCCAGCTCGCCAATGGTCTTCTGCCACTCCCCTGTGCCGAAGTAGCGTTTGCGGGCGGGGTGGTTCCGCGGGTTGTCGCCGCCGAGTAGGCGTTCGAGCAACCAATAGCGTGCATCCTGAGCGGTGGGACGACCATAGCTCGGTAGCTCTTCCGGCTTCAGGGTCTCCGCTGCTCTCAGCCATCTCGGGGATATCGGAGATTGACGGTGGTCGCCGACGAATCCATCGGCCTCGAGCTTACCTTCGTCGTACTGATAGGTCATTTCCGATACGACGATGTCACCGAGCGCAAGGTCTCCGGGATTGCCTGCGCAAACGCCGCACATCACCAGGCATTTGGGTTGGAGTCTTTCGACGAGTACCGTCGCGACGTGCCCTGTACGATTGGCGCCCATTCTGGTCGGCTTGGCGATGGCGACGACGAAGAGAGGAACGTTGTTTCGGAAGAAGACGCCGACCTCGTGCGGCGCGCTGGAAATTGTCCTTTGATCGTTCCAATCTCGCACGCCGTCTTCGGTGGTGGAAGCTGCCGAGAAAGCCGACTTCGCGGCGTCGAATTCTTCCCGAAGTGCCGTGACCAGCACGACATCCACTGCGTTGGTCTTGGGAGCGGCGTTGCGAGTTTTCGCCTTTCGTGTGAGCTCGAAATGTCCCTTGGTCAATTGACTGGTCCAGTAGTTTCCTCTCAATGCCTCCGAGTCGGAATAGAAGCGGAGGATCGCGGCGCCTTTGTAAGGGCCCTCGGCGTCGGACCCGATCGCTTTGGGTTCGACCTCGTACAGGTAGTGAAGCACTGGGTTTCCGGACTTTTCGCAACCGAGCTGCGCCAGCAGCGTATGGGAGTCGGATCCCTTCGACTGGACCTCCATGCTGATCCGACCGAACTCCTGACGGATTATCGCGGACGCCGTTACCTTTCCTGCACGCTCCCCACGGTGCCAATGGATATTCATCGTCCACTCGCCGGAAATGTCGGGCAAGGTCGCGTCGCTCGAACTCGGGAGCGACGAGTCCAACGAGTTGTTGTTCTGAGCGGCGTCTTCGTCGGGTGTCATGGTTCGGCGCTTATTTCCTTGCCGCGGTGGAATACGGCCACGCCATAGCGAGGACTGGCCACTCCGGTCGCGATGATGCTCGTCAGCGTCGACCCGCAGAGCGCGGCCACGTAGCGGCCTCCGACACGGCGGATCGGGTCGACGCTGAGGCCCGCGACGACGGGCGGAGAGAAATACAACGACACTCGGGTGAGATCGAGCTCGGGCGACAGGACGTGGAAGCCGTCATGGAGCTCGCTTGTCTGATCGGATATCTCGACGAGACGGTCGAGCGTGGACCGTCGATCCGCCAGGAAGCGCACTTGTCTCAGTGGTATGGTTGGCAGGTCGTCGGGCGCAGAACTCACGAGAAGGCCGATCCCTGAAAATGAATTTCCTGCCCCGTCGCGCACTTCGCGTAACAACGCGTGTAACCGGGAGAGCATCTCTGCCAAACCGAATCCTCTCTCTTTCGCAGTTCATAGTAGCGCGGCCATTTGAACGTGGCTACACCCGCTTGCCGCGCCTGCCAACATCGGCATCGCGCAATTCGGTAAGATCATCTATCCGGCTTCGACGTCGGTAGAGCGCCAAGCTCGAACAGCGGCTCCCATATGGGAGAATGGCTCTTCGAATATCTCGCTGGGTACGATCTCTCCGCTCCTTGGCCACAGCTCAAAGACCGCGGGCTCGTGTCGGAGCGACCTCTTCATCAGATCGACGACCCGCGAAGTCGGACACCACTTTGAGAGGAAATTGACCAACTGGACGGGCGCTTTCGATTGAGACGCTTCCTCCCGCCTTCGCGACCAGGGACTGCAGGCGTTCAAATTCGCTGCACCAAATAGTTTCCATGTCCCGATCCCGTCCGGCGTCGCGTACCTCGGTGGGATCTCCAATGCCGACTGCTCTCACCTGCATGATGTCCGCCTGCGATCCGGCCGAAAGTTCGACCCCATACCCTGGATTGGCTGGCTTTCGGAGAACGACCCGATCGCCCGAGACCCAAGCCGTCATCATCCCCTCGGAGACCTCATAACCGAGGCTCGCGAGCCCTTCCAAGACGGCGCGTCGCCGCTCCTCCGCAGCCATGGAGCGGACCTCGGCCTCGATCAGGAAATCGGCGCGCTTGACGAGTTCCTGGTCGTTGGAGCCGGACTCCGTAAGGGCCTGCTCGAGCTCGACGCGCAGCGCGGCCGCTTCGGCCGATTTCATCTCCGACAGTTCGGCGTGCCGCTCAGAAAGATCCCGTTCGAGGCGCGCGCGCTCGCGTCCGGTCTTGATCGCAGAGCTGAGATCGAGGAGCAGGCTGTCGGCAACAAGAGCATGCCGGGCGCGGGGCTCGGCCTCAAGAGCCGTGATCCGGGCAGAAAAAGGACTAGGATCGATCCCAAGGGCGGCAAGTTCGCCGAGGAGCTTGTCCACCTTCAAAAGCGCCTGGTCTTCGCTTGCGTCGGTTTGTTGGGAAGTCCACTCCTCGAGCGTGATACGGCGGTCGCCGGCACCGAGCCGGTCGGCGAGCGCCCGCTGACGCTCGGTGACACCTTCGGAGCGGTCCGTCGGCTGAAGCAGGATCAGCCCCTTGCTGACAGCCTTGTTGAGGCTCTCGACGGACGCCGTGGGGGTCGTAAGCTCGCGTCGAAGATCGACCGGGATTTCGATGCGGGAAGCTTCGAGCTTCGCGAGCAATGCCTGGGCGCCGGACTTAGCACGCCTCTGATCGCCCTTGCGTTTCGCTTCAGATTCTGCGGCCTTTTCCGCGCGTCGCTCGGCATCGGCGTTCAAATATGAGATGTCGGCTATGACCTGCTTTTGAAGCTCCGTGAACCTGTCCGCGTCGAGCATACGGCGGATCTCGTCGCGTCGAGCGATAACCCGGTCGATATCCGACTGATCGATCGTCCCATTACGTTTGCAGGTCGAAGTCCAAAATTCGATGGCCGCGTCCAGGCGCGCCAAGCTGCGGCGGCAAATTGAGATGATTTCCGCGCGGGTGACTATCCGGAAGGCTTTCGGACCACTCATTGGTATCCTCCTCCGTTATGCAGGGCGTTTTCGACGGCTTCCTTGAGGCGCTGACGCTCTTCATCCCCGGAATGGGTCCACGCGTAGGACGAGACCCGGTGAATGAACGGGACCGCTCCATTCAGAACCTTCGGTCGCCAGACTTCGCGCGCTCGGGCTCTTTGGAGCAACAAGTGCCGCGGAGCGTCGCACTCTACGCCTAGCGCATACAAACCCGTGCGAGGATCGGTGATCGCGAAATCGAGACTGAACGCGCCACCGTCGCGCGCCTTGGCCGGCTTCCATCCGCTGGTCTCCAGGAATTTCTCGACGGATTTCGTGAAGCCATCGTCTACGTGGTTTTCATATTCGTGATCCGCGCTCTTTTGCGTCACGAGGCGGTCGAGCAACGTCCTGCCGGATTCCGCCGATCCCTCCGAAACGGTACGGGCGTATTCGAGGTAACCCTGCAGATAGTCACGCGGTACACGCGGTCCGCTGCGCCGGGTCAGGAGGTCGGAAATTTCGGATACCGGCATGGACGTGACGATGACGACCTTTTCCCTCGCCCTGGTCACGGCCACGTTCAAGCGCCGCTCGCCGCCGGCATGACCGAGTGCACCGAAGCTCTTGCGGAAGACGCCATGCTCGTTGCGTCCGAAAGTGGTGGAGAACACGATGATGTCGCGTTCGTCGCCCTGAACGTTCTCCACGTTCTTGACGAAGAAACCCATATCCTCGCCGCCTTCGACGCGCTCGCGCTCCCGCATCAAGGCATCGCGAAACGCTTCGTCGTTTTCGGCGCGATCTTCCAGCGCGTCTTCGATTGCGTCCGCCTGCTTGCGATTGAATGTCACGACACCGACTGATGGCGGCGAAGCGTCCTCCCAAAGGCCGCTAAGATACTCCACCACATCGGAGGCTTCCTTGGGATTGGTCTGGCTCTTGTAGATGCCGTCCGAGCGAAGAACCTCGATAGGCTTGATCCTCCGGATCGTTTCGTCGGGGTGGCGAACCGGCACGCTAAGTCCGTTCGCGTAGAACGAAGCGTTCGAAAACGAGATGAGCTCGCGGTATTTCGAACGATAGTGGACCTGCAGGGTTCGGCTTTGGAGAGCGGAGCGCGCAAGCTGGAGCAGGTCGGGACAATCCTTGATCTCCCGCCGATTCCACGTTTCCGCGAAGGCTTCGCGTTCCTCTTCGGTCGCTTCCTCCTCCGGCTCCTCGCCATCGAAGATCGCCGCTTCGTCGTTCTCGACTTTGCTCGCGAAGAATGTCGTGGGCGGCATCTGCTTCTCGTCGCCGCTCACGATCACAATCTTGCTTCGGAATAGCGATGGCAACGCGTATTCCACCGGCATCTGGGACGCTTCGTCGAAAATGACGGTATCGAAAGTGCCGGGACGCGCCTGCAGCACGCGGCTCGCGATGTCGGGAGTCATCAGCCAAACCGGTCGCAGAGCGAAAAGGCCAAGCGGAGCGGCTTTCTCGATGAACTCTCGAAGTCGCAACGCCCTCGGTCCGCGAAGTCGAGTGATCGGTTCCCACTCCCGCGTCGGATGGACGCGGCTGACATCGATGCCATGGATCAGGAGCTCCCTGTTGCAATCCCTGATCTGCGCGTCGGCTTCGGCAAGCGACGTCACCTTCGCTTCGACCGCTCCGCTATCGAGGAGGACCTCCGGATTGGCGGCTTCCATCGCGCTCTTCCAGGCCAGCCGCGCCTCCCGCCCGATGGTTGCTCGGATGCAAGAATCAAGATCACCGGTACCGATCAGCGAGAGTTCAGCTTCCTTCGAGCGAAGAGTGCGGAAGATAGCGCGTTCCTTGTCGCCGAGACGAACGGAGCGGAGCCGAAATTCCTGGTATGGCATCAGAATCGGTAACGCTTGAAGTATTTCGGCGAGGGCGGCCTCGTTGGACCGGCCGCCGTCGATCGTCGCGCGTCGCGATTCGATCCAAGCCGCGTCAACATATCGGGCGAGATCATCCAGCGCCGCATGGCTTTGCTGCCGGACATCCTGCCTTCGAAGGGCGCGATCCGCTCGCCCGAAGAACCAGTCGATCCCTTCGACCTTGCCGGTCATGGCTGCCCGGTCGAGCTCAGCCCGGTTGGGGCAATCGTCGATGACGGTCACGAGGTTGTGGACGACCGCAAGTATCGAATGCAGGTTCCTGGAAAATTCGGCGAGTTTGCCGGGAGCAACGTCGTGATCGGGAGCCTTGCCGAAAAGCGCGGTGAGATATCCCGCCAACTGCATTCTCAGCGGCCTGAGCACCAACTCCAGTTCGGCCCCGCGCTGGAAAGACGAGATGGCTCGGTCGTCGTTGGCAAAACTCATGGTCGTCAGCAGAGCGCGAAGACGACGTTTTCGAAGCCAACGCATGGGATTGATTATTGTCAATCCCTTCGCTGGCTGGAGTACCGCTGCCGCCAGTTCCGAAGCGGATCGTAGCTCGTCGTCGTGGACACCCACCAGTTTCCGGACCTGCTCTGGCTGGTGCGCCGATGGATCAAGCGAAGCGAGGCGTTCCTCAAGCCAAACGAGGCCGGCGAGCATATTCGTGCCCTTGGACCCGCCCCCCTCGGGACTTCTAAACATCGGAAGCCAGCGTCCGAGATTGGCGCAAAGGCCCTCGCTGATCGAACGAAGCTTCTCGGCCGTCTGTAGCCATTGTGTGAAGGCATCAAAATCTGAAATCTTCAACGAGTCTGCGGTCTCCGCTTCCGCGTTCTCGCGCCTGGCCTCCAAGTCCGAGAAGGCCCGAAGGGATATACCGAACTCCTCCGCCGTTCCGCGGTCCGGGTTGAAGACTTTGAGAGAGGATAGGGGATTGCCCTCGAATTTGGCCGGAAGCCAATATCTCGCAAGCGGTCCGCAATTCTCCTCGACCGTTGCGATGTCTGACGGATGCAAATCCGACAGTAGCGAACGAAGCGCCGGCGCATCGATCGGCTTCGGCTCGTTTTCCTCGATGGCCAGGAGTTCGCCGAGCAATGACCGATAGGTCAATCCCGTCCGATTTTCGACTTCGTGCAAGGCGGCCTGTTGACGATCGAGTTCCGCTTCGAGCACGTCGATGCGAGCCGCCAATCGTTCGCGATCGCGTTTCCAAGCGGGCGAGCCGCCCGCGGGACGACTATGCAGGGCTTCGACCTGGGAACGGATCGAGCCAACGATGGCCTCGCGGTCTCGCGTCGCATCCGTGATCATGACGAACCGGTCAGCAAGTCGCTCTCTTTCGAGGCGCTTCCTGACGACGTCAATTGCCGGTTGCTTCTGGCAAATCACAAGCAGCGATTTGCCTCTGCCGATCGCGTCCGCCACCATGTTGACGATGGTTTGGCTTTTGCCCGTCCCCGGTGGCCCCTCAATGACGAGGCCTGGTGCCTGTCGAGCTTCGATCACCGCCGCCTCCTGGGAGGGATCGCTGTCGGCCGTGAAGTAACGATCGATCTCCCGCACCGGGGCCGGCGTCGGTGGCGCCGACCTCTGATCCGTGAGACGGAGTGCTGCCTCGAGCGCGGTCGCCGTGGGCGGCATTCCTCTCAAGAGCTGGAGATCCTTCATGACCGCCTGCCCCATAAAAGCGAGATGGAACAGCACGGCTGCCGGCACGATTTGTCGTTCGTGCGAGCCGACTTTCACGTCCTTACCGGGTAGCGGTGCCAACTCGCTTCCCGTAGGCGTGGCGAGCTGGCTGAACGCGTCCATCACATCCTGAGCCGTAAGACTGCCGCGGGTGAGCAGCTCGTCCGCCGCTTCCTGCCATCGTCTTGCTTCGGGAATTCCCACCATGCCTTCGAGGGCTGGGTTGACGACGACGTGTTCGGCTTCCGTCTCGGCATTCTTTTCGCGTCCGTACCCGATCGTGACGTGACCGCGGTTTCCGACCTCGGGCGACACGCTGACCGGCCAGAGCAGGACGGGCGCGATCCTCGGCTTCGTGTTCGGCTTCCCGTCCCGCATGAGGAGGAACGGAAATCCCATATATAGACCGTCGATCCCGGTATCTCGCTTGTAGAGCAGTGCATGGGAATGGAGAGACCGCAGTCTGCGTTCCAGACCTTCGTTCTCGGAAAACGCGGCAGGATCGATGTTCACTGCTCGGCCGGCCCGTGCCAAAAGAAGGCTGAGGATCTCCGATCCCGGCAGTCGCGTCGTATTCAACTCGGTCAGATCTATCCGCGCGGTCTTGCCGATGAGCATCCGCGTCAGCGGTCCGCGCAGTACGCCGCCTGATATTCTTTTCGCGAAGAAATCAAGAATGGTCGAAACGTAGCCTTGCTTGGGAAGCGGCTTCCACGTGTCTTTCGGAACCGAGAGAAGTGCGAGAGCACGACCGATCGGCATGCGTCGGTCAAGACGAAATTCGTCGGCCCATTCGTCGACCGTCGAAATCCCGCACCTGGCGAAGTTCTGTATACGCTCGTCGACGGCCTGGTAGATTTCACGACGAGGGCGCGCGAGTCTCGCCGCGGCCTCCTCCTTCGAAAAGGCGCTCAAGCCTGCCGATGAAGCCTGCTTGGCTGCCTCCTCGATCACCTCCGTCACCGAGCGGAATTGGCTCGGCGATGCGCTGAGAAGAATTATCAGGTCCTCTTCGGCCGACTGTCGCCGCTCCACCAGCGAAACGATGCCTGCATGATCGGTGTCGGGAAGCAGCCTCCGCTTTTCCTCCCACAGAGCCGACAAACGGGCCATCGACGTCGAGAGGAGTTGCACGCGAAGCAGGTCTTCCTCGACTTCGATATCGAGTTGTTCCAGGCGCTTTCGCACGGTCTCGGCGCGCAGTTTCAGCCGCCAAAGCAGATCGTCCGCATCGACCTTTCGAAGAAGATCTGGAGCCGGGCCCGTGATGAGGCTGAAGCCGTCGTCGGGATGGTCGAGCAACCAGCCGGGGGTAACGATGTTTCCCCGGACGATCAAAGGCATCGACGGGTTCAGCGTCTTCAACGAGATCGATAGCTTCAGATCTTCGTTCAGTTCCTCGACCCTTGCGAACTGTCGCAGCGCCGCGGGCACTTTGGCATCGAAGCCCGCCTCCGTAGCCCAGGTCGCCACCGCTCCTCGCAGAAGAAGGCCTCTTGCCTCATCCCAGTTGGATGCTTCGGCAGCGGCAAGTGCGAACATGCCGGCCGACCTGTACTGCTTGCCGCCGAGCGTGATGGACGCCCGCCCTTCTGCCTCGCCGGCTTTCTGCCCTGCAGGCGCCGACACTGCTTCGCCCGCCAGCCAGGCCTGAACTTCCTTCCATTGCCACCGCTGACGGCGATCACTTGCCAGAAGGCCCCGAAGAAGCAGGTCCATGGAAGGATCCAGATTCTCCGGCAGCGGCACGCCGTTGGTCAGCACGTGGATCAGGAAGGCCTGCTCGTTGATGCCTTCGAAGCAGGCTCCTGCCGTGATCCGCTCCAGCAGGATCATCCCCAGGCTCCACCAGTCCGAGGCCGCCGCTACGCCGCCCGCAATCGCTTCAGGCGCCATATAGCGGGTCGTTTCAAGCGGAGAGGCGATGTCGAGATCGAATTCCGAAAGACGTGCAGAGCCGAAGCTGCCGATAGCGAGGTCGAGCGGATCCCGGGAGCGGACGAAAATGGTGGAGGGACGGAGGTCCCTGTGGCGCAGGCCTGCCTCGGTCAGCGAATGCACGGCTCGGGCAAGTTCGCTGATGAACCTCTCCAGCGCCGTCCGATCGCCGATGTCCAGCGACAGATCCGCGATGGTGCCGCCCGGGAATTCCTCTACGACCTCATAAGCGCGCTCGCACCATCGACCGGTCGCGATTATTTCGGCGACGTGATCGCGCGGAAGTTTTCGCAGCAGATCGTAGATCGCTCCGTCCGGTTCGGACGCGGTCGCATATAGCGTCAGTACTCCGCGACGTCCGCTGGCGTCCTGCACGGCAGTGTAACGTTCGCGAACGGTACTCGACGACTTGATCCTGTCGAGAAGACGCCAGCCGTCGATGATGGTCTCGGCCGGCGATGGCTCGGGATCCGGTTGGGGTCCCGGTTCAGGCAGCGGTACGGGTGGCGCAGGTTCGTCGAGAATTTCTCCGCAGGTGCTGCAGATGAGGTCGCCCGGCGAGTTGGTGTGCCCGTTGCGACAAGTCGGATTGGATGGCGTCGGTGCCGGAGGGACAGGTTGCGGCTGGCCAGGGGGCGTGGGATCGATCGATGACAGGTCCCATCCGCAATTGTGACCGTCGACCGTGCCTTCGCAAAAGAACTCGGTGACGGGACGCTCGGTATCGCAATTCGGGCAAAGTCTAATCATGCCGGGCGAGCCAGCTTGGAGGAAATTCGCTTGTCCTCGGAAGTGTCGAGTGTCGATCCATTGCTTTCGAGTAATTCCTGCAGTCTGCGAAAATCATTGCGCGCGGGTATACCGGCAAACCAGACGTCGCCGTTTTCGTCGAACATGACATCGACGGACCGATCCCGCTCGTCGACCAGGCGCTCGAAGCTGGCGAACCGGGCGCGGCCTTTTTCCGTGATGAAGTGAAGTTCCTGATTGTCGCTTCCTCGCAGAGCAAGTGTCTGCTTTTCCTCGAAGTCGAAAGGCCCCGTAACGAGGGCATCGATCGTACCAGGGGACGTGCCAGCCATGTCGCGGATGTGCGCCCACGGATATCCGGTGAAGACGAGTATGTCGGCCTCGGTCTTAGACCTAATTCGTGCCGTGAGTTCCAACAGAGCGTCGGGTTGGTCGAAAGGCTCGCCTCCTGAGATGGTGATGCCGTCGGCCTTCGAGATCCACGGAATGATGGAATTGACGACTTCTTCGACCGTCGTGTTTCCCCATCGTTCCACCCAGGTGTCCATGGAAATGCAGCCCGGACAACGGATGGAGCAACCCTGAAACCAAATGCCGAGCCTTCGTCCGGGTCCTAAAGTCGTCACGGGAAAATGGATACGCGATACGGAGATGCGAACCGTCATCTCTAGGGCTCGCTTTCGAGACGAAGCGTCGACGATGCCCCGGTTTGAACTTCCAAGACCCGAAATCGGCTTCCTGCTGCTGCGCCGCTATCGAACAGACCGCGCGAAAGCGGGTTGATGAGATGGGCTTCGACCTGATTGCGTATGCCGCGTCCGCCGTTCGAAAGATCCGCCAGACACAGACCGCGCAGCGTCGCGCGCGCCTGCTCCGACAGTGTCACGTCGTAGCCTAGCGATTTGACGTCGTTCAGCAGGTTGTCCACCATCTGATCGAAGATCTCGTTGGCGACATCTCCGCGAATGAAATCGAAGACGATCACGTTCTCGCCGATGCGATTCAGGATTTCCGGACGGTTGAGCACTTGCTTGAAATGCTTTTCGATCTCGGCGCGGACTTTCCGCTTGACCGCATCGAACGTCTCCTCCGGCGTCACGTTCGCGATTCGCTCGCCCGTGGGGCCGGGGGTGTAGATACCGAGATTGGACGTGAAGACGATGAAAGCTTCGGAGAAGTAGACGCGATCCCCTCGTCCCGAGGTGAGAACGCCGTCGTCCAGGATCTGAAGGAATTTATCGAGGATTCGCGGGTGTGCCTTCTCGATCTCGTCGAAAAGGACGACGCTGAATGGCTTTTCCCGGATCGCGTTGGTGAGCTCGCCGCCGACGTCGTAGCCGACGTAGCCGGGTGGGGCACCGATCAAGCGCTGATCGGAATGCTCGGCGCTGAACTCGGACATGTCGAAGCGGATGTATGCGCTGTCGTCGCCGAAGAGCAGGCTAGTAATGGTCTTCGCGAGTTCCGTCTTCCCGACCCCGGTGGGGCCGGCGAGGAAAGCGACGCCCCTCGGTCGGCCTCCCCTCGGCGATTGCCCGATGCCGGTGACGGCGCGTTTCACGATGTCGAGCATGTGAGTGACGGCGTGTGCCTGCCCCTTCACGCGGCGCCTCACGAACTCGTCCGCCGAGCTGATCTTGTCGTGGCTTATTTTGCGCCACGGGTCTTCGGTGACGCCGACCTTGAACCGCCGAACCGCATCGGAGATGCGATCGAACGGGACGTTTTCGCTTCGGGAGAGCTGTGCGATCGCGCTGAGGTCGAGAAGCAGGAGTCCTTCGGTCTCGTCGACGAATCCATTGGTCGACTTCTCCAGGTCGGCCGGCGCGGCATTTTGAGCGCCGGGCAGTCCCCGCATCAACGAGCTGATCATGGTCCGCCTGGCCAGGTGGTCGGGCCGACCGATCGGTATGTGACGAATACGTGGATTGCCGATCAGGAACCAGTCGGGAAGGTCTCCTTCCTTGTCCACGATCCAGATCACCGTGTTGAAAAATGGCTGACGACGATCGCCGGCCGGGCGCGCGCGCGCAGAATGGGAAAGGATCAATGCGCGCGAAAATAGCTGATGTTCGGCAGGAGAGAGAGCCTCGCCGCGAGTGATCAAGCGCGACGCGAAGTCGATGATGAGGGCCGAGGGCGGGCCGTCGGATGGAACATGCCGTTCAAGGGCCGAGGCCAACAGATCGATACCGCCGGCAGCGGTTCCGTTTGCGGGCGATAGTCCAAGATGCGTCAGAAAGGTATCGTCGGGCGGTTCGAGGGCTCGAAAGCCGCTCAAAAGATCGAAGCTCGCGATCCGGCCATAGCCGGCGTCCTTCAGAGCGTCCGGCAATGCTCGGGCGAGGGATACGGATGTGATCTGGCCGGGCGCGGCCTCATGGATCTGGAGATCCCTGGTATTGCCCGAAAGGACGAATTGGCTTCGCAAGGGCAAAAACCGCAGCAAATCGCGCAGCCATCTCGCCTTCTCGACCGTACCAGCCCCCACCAGCTCAACCCCCATCCACACTCTTTGCGCGACTATAGTAGATTACTCGCCTCTTTCGAGCCTGATCGCCTAGGAAAATGGCATAATGGGCGCACGCGAGACGGCCGAGTAGGGTCGTCGGCGAACGGCATCGTGGTGGGGAATGCAGAACGTCGGTGGGAATTTGCACCTTAGTTCGACCGATCTGGTCGGGCACCTGAACTGTAGGTATCTGACGGAACTCGATCTCAAAGTGGTCAAGGGCGAGCTTCAGAAGCCCAAGGTCTGGGACCCGGTTCTTGAGACCCTTGCCGAGCGCGGTTCCGCGCACGAACAGGCCTTCATCGATCACTTGAAGACGCTCGGCATGACCGTGACGGAGATCGATGGAGTCGGGCTCGATCCCAAGTCTGTTTCGGCCACCTTGGAGGCCATGACCCGCGGCGATGCGGTCATCGTTCAAGGAGCATTACAATCGGGGACGTGGAACGGCCGGGCCGACGTGCTTCGCCGGGTGGAAACGCCAAGCCGGTTCGGTGCCTGGTCGTACGAAGTTACCGATACGAAGCTCGCGCGCGAAACGAAGGGGAACACGGTACTGCAGATATCACTTTATTCGGACATGCTTTCGGCGATGCAGGGCGTCGAGCCGACTGCGGCCCACGTCGTCACCCCGGGTACGAATTTTGAGCCGGAAACCTACCGTATCGCCGACTACTCAGCTTACTACCGGCATGTGAGATCCAGCCTCGAAACGGCTATCACCAACGGCGCCGGCGCCGCCTATCCCGAACCGATCGAACATTGTGACATTTGCCGGTGGCGCCGTGATTGCGACGATCGAAGGCGGCGCGACGACCACTTGTCGCTGGTCGCCGGTATCAGCAAGTCGCAGATCGGAGAATTGACCAGATGCGGAGTCGGCAGCATGGCCGCGCTCGCCGCCATGCCTATTCCCCTGGAATGGAGGCCAGAACGCGGAGCTGCCAAAAGCTACGAAAAGGTCCGCGAGCAGGCGAGAATTCAGGTCGAAGGCAGAACGAGCGGCTCGATGAAGTACGAGGCGTTGCCGCCGATCGCCGGCTTCGGCCTGTCACGGCTTCCCGCGCCATCTCAAGGCGATATATTCTTTGACTTCGAGGGTGATCCCTTCGTGGGAGAAGGTGGTCTGGAATTCCTGTTCGGTTACTCCTTCCTCGATCGCGAAGGGAAGCCGACGTACTTCGGCGACTGGGCTTCGGACCGACGGGAGGAGCGGGCCGCATTCGAGCGTTTCGTCGACTTCGTGACCGAGCGCCTTAAATCCTACCCCGATCTGCACATCTACCATTTCGCGCCGTACGAGCCGGCCACCATGAAGCGCCTGATGGGCCGTTACGCCTCGCGCGAGAATGAGGTCGACAACCTTCTGCGGGCCGAGATCTTCGTCGATCTGTTCGCCGTCGTCCGCCATGGGGTTCGCGCCAGCGTGGAGAGCTATTCGATCAAGAAGCTGGAGCCCTTGTACTCGTTTACCCGCAGCGTTCCCCTGGAGGACGTCGGAGCGGTCATGGCCAGGACTCAGGCGCGCCTCGAAATGGCGGATGCCGCTGGCGTTCCCGAGGCGGACAAGGACGCGATCCGCGGCTACAACAAGGACGACTGCGACTCGACGGCCGCGCTACGGGAATGGCTCGAAGCGCTGCGCGCCAGTCTCATTGCCCGCGGCGAAGTGATCGAACGACCCGTTCCAAAGCCCGCTGAGGTTAGCGAAAAACTCGGCGATTGGCAGAAGAGGGTGGCAGTGCTCGTCGGTCGGCTTACGGAAGGCATTCCAGACGACGTCGCCGAAAGGACGGTCCAGCAGCAGGCCCGCTGGCTGCTGGCATTCATGCTAGACTTTCACGGTCGGGAGAAGAAGGCCGTTTGGTGGGAATATTTCCGGCTACGTGATCTTTCCGCCGAGGACCTCCTCCACGAACGCGCCGGTCTCTCGGGGCTTACGTTCAAGGAAGCAGCCGGTGGCACCGCAAAGGTGCCAGTTCATAGGTACAGCTTCGTCCTTCAAGATACCGATCTTCGGCCCGACAGCGAGCTCAGGAGCGTCGGCGGGCAGAAGTTCGGTAGCGTCGTCGCCATTTCGCATGAAGACCGGACCATCGACATCAAGAAGCGAGGCGACACAGCGGAATTCCATCCGGAAGCCGTCTTTGCTCACAAATCGGTGGATCGCGACGAGCGTCCCGAGGCTCTCTTCCGGCTGGGGCAGTACGTGGCGGAAAATGGAATCGAAGGAGCCGGCGAGCACCGCGCCGCGCGCGATCTTCTCCTAACGACCGCGCCGCGGCTGAAGGGAGAGAGCCTGCAGGTCGTGGGCGAAGATAGTTTGAAGACCGCCACGCGGGTCGCGCTTGCGTTGGACCAGAGCGTCTATCCGGTTCAAGGGCCGCCGGGCGCCGGGAAGACATTCACCGGGGCCCGCATGATCTGCGCTCTTGTGCGCGCAGGAAAGCGAGTTGGGATAACCGCCAATAGCCACAAGGCTATCCGCAATCTTCTCGACGAGGTCGTCGAGGCTGCAGGCGAAGAAGGTCTTCCGATCCGCTGCGTTCAGAAGGTCGATGAGAAGCATCAAGAAGACGATCTCGACAGCTTGAAGTTCGTCAAGAAGAACGAGCATGCCCTCGATACGCTGCAGACGAACTGTTCCGTCGGCGGCGGGACATCGTATTTCTGGGCCCGGCCTGACGCACGCCTTAGCGTCGACGTGCTGTTCATCGATGAAGCCGCGCAGATGGCTCTCGCAAACGTGCTGGCCGTCGCACAAGCTACGCAGAGCGTCGTTCTGCTGGGAGACCCGCGGCAATTGGAGCAGCCGATTCAAGGAAGCCATCCCGATGGCGTCGGAGTTTCGGCCCTGGACCATGTCCTCGGCCCCCATGCCACCATTCCGGCCGATCGAGGTCTGTTCCTCGCCGAGACGTGGCGGCTTCATCCGCTCATCTGTGCCTTCAATTCGGAATTGTTCTACGAAGGTCGCCTAAAGTCTCGGCCGGGACTTGAGCGGCAGGAAATCAGGATCAAGTCCGGACTCAACGGCTCTGGCCTTCGGTACCTTCAGGTCCAGCACGACGGAAATCAGAGTTCGTCGCCGGAAGAAGCCGATGCGATCCGCGACCTCATCGCGGACATCCTGGGATCCGGCACGACCTGGGTCGACCGAAAAGGTACTGAGTCCCCGATCTCGCTCGACGATGTCCTGGTCATCGCGCCGTACAATGCGCAAGTCTTCGAGCTTCAGGAGCGACTTCCCGGCGCTCGCATCGGCACCGTGGACAAATTTCAGGGCCAGGAGGCGCCAATCGTCATCTATTCCATGACGACCTCCAGTCATGCGGATGCGCCACGCGGAATGGAGTTCCTGTACAGCGCCAATCGGCTGAACGTTGCGGTTTCGCGAGCGAAGTGCATTTGCATAGTTGTCGCTTCGCCGCGTTTGTTTGAGGCCGAGTGTCGGACACCTCGTCAAATGCAACTTGCGAATGCCTTTTGTCGGTATGCCGAGATGGCGTCGGTATTGTAAGATTCGTCGCTTTGGAATTATGGAAAATAATCCATCCAACAAATTGAGAGCCTCTTTCAGGCTCGGACGGAAAATCGATCGAACGCTGTCAGGATTTGTAAGCGCGGCTCGACATCCCGCAGATAAATTTCGGTCTGGAGGAAGGCGATTTCTTCATCCAGCTTGCTTTCGTCGATATCGACATACCAAGACCGCGGCCTGCCATCGCTTCCATCGCTCCAACGATAGCCACGCCGCTTGAGTGCGTCCTTTAGCTCGAAGGGCGTTTGCTCGGCCCACACGCGTACCGTCTTCTTGCGGGCCTGTTCGAGTAGGATGGCAAGTGCCGGCGAGCTCGTTGTCGGTAACTCAAAGGCTAAAATTTCCAGCAAAGCATGGCAATCGTCGACTGCCCTGTGAGCTTGATGGAAATAACCCGCACCGTTCAAAAGGTACCCTAAACGTGAGCCTTCGAAGCCATGCTTCCGCCAATCGACCTCTGTTGCCGAACAGCCCCAAGCCTTCTGTTGGAAAATCGGCCAGTAACGTTCCGAAAATTTGCGATCGAAACTCGCGTTGTGCGCGATGACAATTACGGCATCGTGCGCGAATGACGAGACGGCCGTCTCTTCGATGCGTTGTCCTGATACCATCTCGTCCGTAATGCCGGTAAGAGCCGTCACTTCGATCGGTATCGCCCCTGTTGGCTCATTGAACGATGAAAAGACATCCCTGATGCGGACGATCCGACCATCAGGGAGGTAGTCGAATTTGACCATGCCGAGCTCGATGACCTCGTCGTTTCGCTGATCAAGCCCAGTGGTTTCGACATCAAGGAGGACGGCCGTTTTGGTGTTATGATCGCCGGATGATACGAAAGTGGTGCGGGGAAGCAGTCGGCGCAAGACACGGTAGTCGGGGGATTTCGCCAGCTCCTCGGCCATGGCGGCCAGAGTTAGATCGTTGTCAGACATGCTACTCTTGCGATCCTTAGGCGTTGCCAACGCATCGAGTTTAGCTCGGCTAACTCTAATCTGCTTCAAATGCCGAAATCCAGCTGCGGCGGCTCCGCATCATCCCCGTCCTGTAGGGAAGAGAGCGATATCCCCAAAAGGCGCACTGCTTTAGGGAAAGGCATGTTGTCCTTCAGAAGGCCGATCGCCAGATGCGCAAGATCATCCCGGTTTGCGACGGGCGAAGAAGCGGATCGGCTGCGGGTGATGATCTCAAAATCGGAATATTTCACCTTAAGCGTCATCGTTCGCCCCCGACTGCCCTTATTCTCGCAATGCCGCCAGACCTTGTCGATCAATGGCTGCAGCTCGGAGAGCATGGCCGCGAAGTCAGCAAGATCGCTGGGGAACGTGTGTTCGGCGCCGATGGATTTCCGGATTCGGTCGGCCCGGACCTCACGGTGATCGACGCCTCTCGATATCCAATAAAAGTATGCGCCCGCCTTGCCGAAGTTTTCCTGCATGAATTCGAGTGATTGATTACGCATGTCGAGGCCGGTGTGAAGGCCGAGGGAGTTCATCTTGGCGCTAGTCGCCGGCCCGATGCCATGAAACTTGCCGACCGGTAGGGCTTCTACGAATGCGGGTCCCATCTCCGGTGTGATGACATACTGACCGTTCGGCTTGCGGTAATCGGAGGCGAGCTTCGCCAGAAACTTGTTGTAGGAAATACCGGCGGATGCGTTGAGGCCGGTTACCTCCTTGATCTTCGCACGGATCGCGAACGCCACGTCTCGAGCCAACTGAATGTTTTGCAGATTTTCGGTCACGTCGAGGTAGGCCTCGTCCAGCGACAGCGGCTCGATGATCGGAGTGTGCTCGGCGAAGATCTCGCGGATTTGCTGGGAGACCGCTTTGTAGACCTCGAACCGCGGCTTGACGAAGATGAGATCCGGGCGTTGCCGCTTCGCGGTAACCGATGGCATGGCCGACCTGACGCCGAACTTGCGCGCTTCGTAGCTGGCTGCCGCCACCACGCCGCGCTCGCGGGATCCGCCGACGGCTACCGGCTTGCCGCGGAGATCCGGATTGTCCCGCTGCTCAACGGACGCATAGAAGGCGTCCATGTCGACGTGGATGATCTTGCGTTGGCCGGGCGAGGGCCCTGCCGGGTCGTCGTCTTCGGCGGTCACGTTGTCTGCCCGGCTGGGTCTTCCTTGACGCCGCGGGCGACGATCCTGAGCGATCCGTCCGGAAGCGGCCTCTGCAACTTCAGGGCTTCTTCCACGGGGGCCGTCATCCAGGTTTCGACTTCTTCCGGCGTTGTCAGGATGACGGGCATCGCCTTGGGATGGATGGCGCCGACCTCTGCGTTCGGCTCCGTCGTGAGGAACGCGTAGAGGTCGTTGGTCGTCTCACCTTCCTTGACTTTCCGGACAGACGTCCAGTTGGCCCAGATGCCGGCGAAGCATGCGAGGGGACGGGTCTCATCGAGCGCGAACCAAATATCGCCGCCCTCGGCTTTGTTGAACTCGCTGAAGGAGTTGAACGGCACCACGCAGCGATTTTCGGTCCCCAGCCATCGCGTCCAGTGCTTGCTTTTCACGTTGCGGATGTTGGTTGTGCCGCCGTCCGGCTCCATTCGCAGAAGTTCCTTGAAATCCACTGCCTTGCCTTTGGCCTGCAGCTTCTCGGCTCGTTTCTTGGTGGCGTCCATCAGCGCCTTTGATGACGATGGCATCCCCCATCGCGCCGTAGCGAGCTCGCGGCCCTCGGCTCCATTCCGCACGATCGGTGCTTTGTAGTCGGGAAAAACTCCCGGCATCGGCGCCAGATTTCCAACGTATCGGTTCACGACGCGGAACAGCGCGCTGATCGCGGCTTGGTTGGTCGTGATCGAATAAAGATTGCACATCGGTCAGGATTCGGTTCGAGGGTGGCGCGGCTGCCACGTCAACTGTAGCAGAGTCGCCGATGGACGCCGGCCCGCCTTGGCGCATTTGCGGCAGCGCAGCCGGCTGGCGAGATCGTGCACGAAGGTGGTCGGCGGGTGCTTCATCGCCGCGAGGTCGACATCGCTCGGCGTCTTGCAGCGCGCGCACCTGATTTCCAGCCAGGGGAAGCCTCCGTTCACGGCCTGGTCGATGGTCGGCGACGGATCGATCGGCTCGCCGTCACTCCACATCCGCTCGTTCCAGCTTTCGCAAAGCAGCCTGTCGGCTTGCTGGATCATCGCCTCGCCTTTGGCCCGCATCTCCGCCGATTGGGTAGCCAGGATGTTAGCCATCGCCCGTGCCTTGCCGAGCTCTTTTGCCAGAGCCTTGCGATCGCCGCCCGACAGGGGCGTAGGGTGATACTTCGGGGCCATCCGGACATCCAGGCGCAAAGAGATCGGATCGGCAAATCCAGAGCGACTACGGCGTCTCGAACGCTGGCCAGCACCCGTCTTCTTCATGCCTGCCGGTGCGCTGCTGGCAGGTGTTGTCGAGCAGCCGCTGCGCGACATCCTTCCAGGCCCCGCTGCGGCCATACAATCGGACGGCATCGGCCGTCTGGATTTCGACTATTCGCTCGCAGCGGCGGCAGGTCACGCGGAGGACGTGGCGCTCAACGTCGCAAAGACGTTGCTGCCGGATCTCGGTTGCGGTCGCGCCGGCGCGAGGATCTTTGAGCACCGAGTCCCAGTATTCGGCCGGAAGCGGTGCATCCGGAGCCGCAGCGGGAGGTGTTGGCCTGTGGGCGGCCTGGGCGGCCAGCTTTTCCATCTGCTTCGGGGTCGGCATGCGCCAGCTCGCGGGTCGGTCGGTCATGCCCGAATTAGAACATAACAAGAACAAATGTCGAGTCCGCTCCGGTCAGCACTGAGAAAAAATCATCCTGGCGGGAAGGATGTGATGTCGGAACCAAGGCTGGTGGATCGTCTTGAATCCGGCATCAGTAACGGAGTTCCCCCGCCATGGCCCCCCGCGCCAACTGGAAAGGCTTCCTACGTCTTTCGCTGGTCACCTGTCCGGTTGCGCTCTATCCGGCCACATCGGAATCCGAAAAGGTCTCGTTCAACCAGCTGAACCGAAAGACCGGCCATCGGATCAAGTACGCCAAGGTGGATGCCGACACCGGCGAGGAGGTCGACAACGAGGACATCGTCAAAGGCTACAAGGTCGACACGGACACTTTCATCGAGGTGACGAAGGAAGAGCTGGAGAACGTCGCGCTGGAATCAACGCGAACGATCGAAATCGACGAGTTCGTCGACCGGAGTGAGATCGACCCGCGGTATCTGATCCGCCCCTACTATCTGTGCCCGGATGGCAAGGTTGGGCACGACGCCTTCGCAGTCATCCGCGAAACCATTCGCGAGATGAACAAGGTTGCAATCGGTCGCGTCGTGCTGACGAACCGCGAGCACATCATTGCGCTTGAGCCTCTGGACAAGGGGCTGATGGGGACGCTGTTGCGCTATCCTTACGAAGTGCGTTCCGCGGACGAGTATTTCGATGAGATCCAGGATGTCAAAGTGACCAAGGACATGCTTGATCTCGCCAAGCATATCGTCAATCAGAAGGCGGGCCATTTCGAGCCGGATAAATTCGAAGACCAGTACGAAACCGCTCTCATCGATCTCATCAATCAGAAGCGTGCCGGCAAACCCATCACCGCGAAAGCGCGTCCTCGAGGTGAGAACGTCGTTGACCTGATGGACGCGCTGCGCAAGAGCCTCGGACGAGACGCGGCGGGCCCGACCGATGCGCCGAAGAAGACAGCCAAGAAGCCACGCAAGGCGGTCGCTGGGCAGAAGGAAATGCTGATGCCGATCACCGGCAAAAAAGCGGCGAAGGAGGGTGCGGCGAAAAAGCCCTCCGCAAGGTCGCAGCGAAAGTCGGCTTAGACCCCCAAGGTCGGAGACGGGTTAGCCTCAATGCTTAGCGCCGGTCCTCCTCGTCAGGGGAGCATTCTGGACAGGTATCGCCAATCGAGTCCAGCACGTCGCGAACCGCGGCTTCCGCCGCCTGAGGGGATACGTCTGCTGGCGGGTCTCGACGAGCGATATCGAAGGCCCGCTCTCGCGCATGCGGATCGGCGCGATCCTGCATCCAACCGTGCTCCTTGCACTCGCGGATGGCGCCTACTTCCTGGAGAACGTGGATCGCCCATCCCCGCAGCGTCCGTGTTGTCGGCCTTCGCTCACTGATCATCAGCATTGAAATAGACTCCGAATACGACGAATCCTGTGGCCCGTCGTTTGTTCCGGCTGCTAGCACAAGGCTGGGATTCCCGACGGCAGAGGACGAGGTTTTCCCGCGTTCCGAGACCACTGTGAAATGCCAGGCTGTTCTCGCAGGATTGCCAGCATCACGTTCGCTCAGGTCTTTAGTGGGTGTGCGCGTGCGGCCAAGGCCGCACCGGGCTCTCGTGAACCGAGCCGCGAAGCGTCTCGGCCTTGCGGCTTCGATCCCTCGCGCTAGCGCTTTGGTGCTCCTCGCCGGGGGCACTCGGGAAAGGGGCTCGCCTGCGGCGATCGCTATCGCTGCCCCGTTCCCGGGTGCCGCTATTGAACCGGTCTCGTCGCTACACTCGGACCCGCGTGCCCCTTCGGGTCGCTATGCTCACGCTCTCCGGGTGCCATTTTCCGTTGAGGCGATGCGCCCCTGGCGCACGCCTGATCAGGCCTGTGGCCTGCCATATTGCGAAGCGGCTGAGAGTAAGAGTGCAGGCTGGGTTTTTCCGTGACGGGTTACAAGCTGCGAGAGAGGCTCGCGGTGCCTGTCGCGGAGACCCGCGATGTCAAACCCTACTGCTTGCGCGTGCGCCGGCCAGGAACGGGCGAACCTCTATGACGAAATCACCGACAGGATCATTGCCGAGCTTGAGGCCGGACGCGTCCCCTGGATTCAGCCCTGGGGTACTGCCGCGGCGAAAGCGCCGCTGGCGATGCCGAAAAACGCGTCGACCAACCGGCAATACAGTGGGGTGAACATCCTCATCCTCTGGGGAGCCGTGATCGAACGCGGATTCACCGGGCAAAGTTGGCTCACTTTCCGCCAAGCGCTCTCGCTTGGCGGCCACGTTCGCAAGGGAGAGCGCGGCACCGCAGTCGTCTACGCTGATCGTTTCGTGCCGAATGACGAAAAGCGACGCGCCGCCGAGACCGGCGAAGACGCGCAGGCAATTCCATTCCTCAAACGATTTACCGTTTTCAACGTCGATCAGTGCGAAGATCTGCCCGATGGTATTGCCACCGCTGCGCCGCCACCGCCCGCTGGCCTCATCGAACCCACCGTCGACGCCCTGATCACGGCCACCGGAATTCCATTTCGGATCGGCGGAGATCGCGCATTCTATGCAACGGCCGAAGACTACGTTCAGGTCCCGCCGCCGCAGGCCTATTTCGAACCCATCAACTGGCACCGCACAGCGTTGCATGAACTCGGTCATGCGACTGGGCATCCCTCGCGCCTCAATCGCGACCAGAGCGGATCCTACGGTACGAAGAAATATGCCTTCGAAGAACTGGTCGCCGAGTTGAGTTCCGCGTTCAGCTGCGCGTCTCTCGGGATCGTCCCGACCGTGCGCCATGCCGACTATATCGGCTCCTGGCTTGACGTCCTGCGCGAAGACAATCGGGCCATCGTGCGTGCCGCCTCGCAGGCGAGCAAGGCCGCGGACTATTTGCTCGGCTTCGCTCCCGGGTCCATTGAACCCGCGTCGCCGGATTCAGTTGTCGCCGATCACGAGGCGGCGTGATGTTCGGCCTCGTGGCCGCCCGAGAGTGAGAGGAGGGGACGCTGTTCGCGACGGGTTGGAAGCCGAGAGAGAGTCTTCCGGCCGCCCGTCGTGGAGAGCCAAAATGACGAAAGCCGTACAAAAGATCACACTATCGCCTTCCCGGGACATTCCCTTCAACAAGCTCGTGCTCAGCCAGTCGAACGTTCGCCGCGTCAAGGCCGGTGTCTCGATCGAGCAGCTAGCCGAGAGCATCGCGCAGCGTACGCTTCTGCAAAGTCTGAGTGTTCGGGCCGTCGTCGATGGAGACGGCGCCGAAACCGGCATGTTCGAGGTGCCGGCGGGCGGCAGGCGCTATCGTGCTCTCGAGCTCCTCGTGAAACAAAAGCGCATGTCAAAGACGCAGGCGGTGCCGTGCGTTGTGCGTGAAGGGGGCATTGCCGCGGACGATTCGGTGGCGGAGAACGATGAGCGGGTCGGCCTACATCCGCTCGATCAGTTTCGGGCCTTCCAGACACTCCGCGATCTCGGCATGACCGAGGAAGACATCGCCGCCCGGCACTTCGTGAACCCGGCGATCGTCAAACAGCGGCTGCGGCTGGCGTCGGTGTCGCCGAAGTTGCATGAGGTCTATGCTGAAAACGGCATGACGCTCGAGCAGCTCATGGCGTTCTCGGTCACGGCCGATCACGCCCGCCAGGAGCAAGTCTGGGAGAACGTCAGCCGTTCCGGTTACGACGAGCCATACCAGATCCGCCGCATGCTGACCGAGAACACCGTGCGCGGGTCCGATCGGCGGGCCCAATTTGTGGGCCTCGATGCCTATCAGCACGCAGGTGGCGGCGTTCTGCGGGATCTGTTCGAGCACGACGACGGCGGCTGGCTTCAGGACGTCGTGTTGCTCGACGGCCTCGTAACCGAAAAGCTCAAAGCCGAAGCTGAGACGATTGCGGCCGAAGGCTGGAAGTGGATCTCGGTCGCCGTAGAGTTCCCCTACGGTCACACTCAAGGCCTACGAGAAATCGAAGGCAAACCTGTCGATCTCTCGCCTGAGGAGCAGGCCACCATCGATGCTCTCAACGCCGAGCAGGCCAAGCTTGAATCCGATTACCAGGATGCCGATGAATTGCCCGACGAGGTCGATCAGCGTCTCGGCGAAATCGAGGTGGCACTGGTGGCATTCGAAGATCGGCCGATGCTTTACGAACCGACGGAGATCGCCCGAGCCGGTGTCTTCATCAGCATCGATTCCGAAGGACGCCTCTCGGTTGACCGGGGTTACGTCCGGCCAGAGGATGAGGTGCCGGCAACTGATACTGATGTCGGGCGGGGCGTCGATCCGTCGTCGACCGAAGGTCAAGAAGAGGGCCCTTCCGTCCAGCGCACGGTGATCGCGCTCGCGGGTAGTGCTCCTGATGCCGAAGAAGATGATGAGGACGCGGCCAGGCTTCTGCCGGATCGACTGATCATCGAGCTGACCGCACATCGCACGCTGGCGTTGCGGGATGCGCTGGCCGAAAATCCGGCGGTCGCGTTCCAGGCGGTGCTGCATAACTTCGTGCTGACGGCCTTTTACCGGTTCGCCTCGTTCGGGAGCTGTCTTGAGATCGGCCTTCGCACGCCGAACTTTCCCGCTCAAGCTCCGGGGCTGAGGGAAAGCGTCTCCGCCAAGGCTGTCGAGGCGCGGCATGAGGCCTGGAAGGCACGGTTGCCGAAGAGCGAGAACGATCTCTGGGATGCGCTGACGGCTCTCGATGGTGGTGCACAGGCATCGCTGTTCGCCCACTGCGCGTCATTCGCGGTCAACGCCATCTATGAACCGGCCAACCGCTACAATCAGGGCCGTGTCTCCGCTCACGGTGTCCGCACGCGTCTTGACCAAGCTGATGTGCTGGCGCGCGCGGTCGGGCTTGACATGGTGCAGGCTGGCTGGCGACCGACCATCGACAACTATCTCGGTCGGGTCACCAAGCCCCGTATTCTCGAAGCGGTGCGGGAAGCCAAGGGCGAGTCGGCAGCACAACTGATCGACCATCTAAAGAAGGCCGACATGGCCAAGGAGGCCGAGCGTCTTCTGGATGGCTCGGGTTTGGTTGCCGGAGCCGCTGCGTCTCGTCGATCCCGATGTGGCGCCAGTGGAGCAGGAGGGCGAAGCGGGCTCACTGCCCGAATTCCTCGCCGACGAGGAGGATCCGGAGAACGCCGGCGACGATGATCCGCAACAGCTCGACGCGGCTGAGTGAACATCATCGAGCGGGCTAGGGCCGTCCCGCAGTTGCTTGGGGACCGGTGTACAGCGCCGGTCCCCATTCTTATGGGCGAGGGCTGAGAGGGAGAGCCGGGCCGGGAGGGTTTGAGCCGTCGGGGTCAGAGGAGAGCGCCTGGTGGTTCGACCCATTCCTGCTCTCCGAAAGAACCCTGCCATGACCGAATCTCTTGCCGGCGGTGTCGCCACGCCGCTCTCCATGCGTGCCGCTGCAAATCTCACCTCTGCCGCTGTTAGGGCCGCGCGACAGGTCCTGACCGAGCTCGAACGCGGCCGTCGCATCGATGCCGCTGTTCTGCGTAGCGCTGTGGAGTCTGCCTTCAGCGCCTCGGACACGGCCGGCGCCTGGAACTGGAAGACCGCCTATGACGTCTG
Organism: Bradyrhizobium sp. USDA 4510; assembly: GCF_054059095.1. Taxonomy (NCBI): domain Bacteria; kingdom Pseudomonadati; phylum Pseudomonadota; class Alphaproteobacteria; order Hyphomicrobiales; family Nitrobacteraceae; genus Bradyrhizobium; species Bradyrhizobium sp. USDA 4510. Next base: position 1,608,999 of record NZ_JBSSBT010000001.1, read on the forward strand.
CGAGGCGGCAACCGTTCTGTTTCTTCGCAAGTTCGGACCGGCCATGCGGGCCAGGGCTGGCGCGACGGCCGCCATGCTGCCGATGCTCGCGCGAGTGACCGGTCTTCTCCCGACCCACACGCGACGTTCCGAAGATAGTCAGGCGCTTCAGCAGTTCTCGACGCCGATCCCGCTTGGGCTTGCCGCATGCACTGCAGCCGGCATTACGCCGGTCGACCGCGTTCTGGAGCCTTCCGCGGGGACCGGCCTGCTCGCCGTCTTTGCCGAACTCGCCGGCGGCGCCTTGGTGTTGAACGAGTTGGCCGAAGCCCGCGCGGGTCTGCTCGATCATCTATTCACGGGCGTTAAGGTCACGCGGTTCGATGCCGCGCAGATCGATGACCACCTTGACGATGGTGTCGCACCGAGCGTCGTCCTGATGAACCCGCCGTTCTCGGCACTGGCGAATGTCGATCGACGGATGGCGGATGCGGCCCTCCGGCACATCACTTCAGCGCTCGCCCGTCTTTGCGACGGTGGGCGCCTCGTCGCCATCACTGGCGCAAGCTTCGCACCGGATAACCCGGCATGGCGAGATGCCTTTGTGCGGCTCCAGGAACGCGGGCAGGTGGTGTTTTCTGCGGGGATCGGTGGCGCCGTCTACGCGAAGCACGGAACACAAATCGACACACGGCTGCTTGTGATCGACAAGCTGCCCGCTACCGATCCGACGGTTTTTCCCGCATCGCCAGGAATGGCGACCGATGTCGCTACCTTACTTGGCTGGGTGAACCAGCATGTGTCTCCAAGGCTGCCCGTCGTCCCACCATCGGAGATGGCTGCTATCGGGCGGCCAGCGATGTCACGATCGGTCGGCGCCGTTGCACCACGTTCTTCGTCCTCTTCGATAAGCGCAGCACCAGAGGGTGTCGAACTTGCGTACGAGACGGTCGAGTGGTCGTCGCCGGAAGGCACCCGGCTCACCGATGCGCTTTACGAGGAGTACGGATTGCAGTCGATCCGTATTCCCGGATCGTGCGCACACCCAACCAAACTCGTGCAATCCGCGGCGATGGCTTCCGTTGCGCCACCGAAGCCATCCTATCGTCCGCACCTGCCGGTCAATGTTATGGCAGACGGAGTTCTATCGGATGCCCAGCTCGAGAGCATCGTCTATGCCGGTGAGGCGCATTCCGAGTTTCTCGCGGGCTCCTGGACGGTCGATGCGACCTTTGATGTTGTCGCCGCCGCGCGCGACGACGCAGAGAATGCCGTCCGCTTTCGCCGCGGTTGGTTTTTGGGTGATGGCACGGGTGCGGGCAAGGGACGGCAGGTCGCCGGAATCCTGCTCGACAACTGGCTCAAGGGCCGCCGGCGGGCCGTCTGGATCAGCAAGTCCGACAAGCTGATCGAGGATGCGCAGCGCGACTGGTCCGCGCTCGGGATGGAGCGACTGCTGGTTACGCCGTTGTCTCGGTTTCGCCAGGGCACACCGATACGGCTTTCAGAAGGCATCCTATTTACCACCTATGCCACGCTACGGACCGATGAGCGGGGCGAAAAGCTTTCGCGTGTCAGGCAGATCGTCGAATGGTTGGGCTCGGACTTCGACGGAGTGATCATCTTCGACGAGAGCCACGCCATGCAGAATGCGGTCGGGGGCAAGGGCGAGCGCGGTGACCAGGCGGCCTCCCACCAGGGGCGCGCGGGGTTGAGGCTCCAGCACGCCTTGCCGAATGCTCGCGTCGTTTATGTGTCGGCGACCGGCGCGACCACGGTCCACAATCTTGCCTATGCCCAACGCCTCGGTCTTTGGGGCGGCGCTGACTTCCCGTTCGCCACCCGTGCCGAGTTCGTCGAAGCGATCGAGGAGGGCGGCGTCGCGGCCATGGAGGTGCTGGCGCGCGACCTCAAGGCGCTCGGTCTCTACGCAGCCCGCTCGCTCTCGTACGAGGGCGTCGAGTACGATCTCGTTGACCACCAGCTGACGCCGGAGCAGGTTCGCATCTACGATTCCTATGCCGGTGCGTTCAGCGTCATCCATAATAACCTCGATGCGGCGATGCGAGCCGCCAACATCACCGGCGCAACGGGAACGCTGAACGGGCAAGCCAAGTCTGCGGCACGCTCCGCCTTCGAGGGCGCCAAGCAGCGCTTCTTCGGGCACCTCCTGACCTCGATGAAGACGCCGTCGCTGATCCGATCGATCGAGAACGATCTTGAGGCTGGACACGCCGCAGTCATCCAGATCGTGTCGACGGGCGAAGCGCTGATGGAGCGCCGGCTCGCCGAAATCCCAACGGAGGAATGGGGCGACGTCCAGGTCGACATCACCCCGCGCGAGTATGTCCTCGACTATCTCGCTCATTCCTTTCCGGTCCAGCTCTACGAACCCTTCACCGACTCGGAGGGCAATCTCTCCTCCCGGCCTGTCTATCGCGACGGCCAGCCGGTCGAGAGTCGGGAAGCCGTCGCACGACGCGACCACCTCATCGAGAAGCTCGCCTCGCTGCCGCCGGTACCCGGCGCGCTCGATCAGATCGTGCAGCGCTTCGGCGCGGACTTTGTCGCCGAGGTGACTGGTCGATCGCGCCGCATCGTTCGGAAGGGCGATCGCTTGGTGGTTGAAAACCGAGCCGGCTCGGCCAACCTCGCCGAGACCTCGGCCTTCATGGATGACGTCAAGCACATCCTGGTATTCTCCGATGCGGGTGGCACGGGGCGGAGCTACCATGCCGAGCTCTCAGCCCGGAATCGCCGCTTGCGGGTCCACTACCTGCTCGAGCCCGGTTGGAAGGCCGACGCCGCGATTCAGGGCCTCGGCCGCACCAACCGGACCAACCAGGCGCAGCCACCGTTGTTTCGTCCGATTGCGACCGACGTGAAGGCCGAAAAGCGTTTTCTCAGCACGATTGCCCGCCGGCTCGACACCCTGGGAGCCATTACGCGCGGCCAGCGCCAGACGGGAGGGCAGGGCCTGTTCCGGCCCGAGGATAACCTCGAAAGCCAGTACGGGCGTGACGCCTTGCGTCAGCTCTACACGCTGCTTGCGCGAGGCAAGCTCGACGGTTGCTCGCTTGAAGGGTTCGAGGAATCGACCGGCCTGAAGCTGACCGACGCTAATGGACTCAGGGATGACCTGCCGCCGATTACGACCTTCCTTAACAGGTTGCTCGCGCTCACTATCGACCTACAGAATGTCCTGTTCACCGCCTTCGAGCAGCTCTTGACCGCTCGGATCGAGGGTGCGGTTGCGTCCGGCACCTATGACATCGGGTTGGAAACGCTCCGTGCTGAAAGCTTTGTCGTCGCCGACCGGCGGACGATCTACGTCCATCCCGGCAATGGCGCCGAGACCCGGCTGCTCACGATCAGCCAGCGTCAGCGCAATCATCCTGTGAGTTTGGATGACGCTCTTGCTCGTCTTTCCGATCGTCATGCTGTCCTGCTGGTCAATGAGCGCTCGGGACGAGCCGCCGTGCAGGTCCCGACGGCGAGCGTCATGCTTGACGACGGCGAGATCGAGCGGCGCGTCCGGCTAGTCCGGCCGATGGAGCAGCACACGGTCTCCTTGAACATGATGGCGGAGAGCCACTGGGTGGAAGCGGGCCGCGAACGCTTCGCCGCGGCTTGGCTAGCGGAGCTTGCCGAGGTGCCCGAGTTCACGGAAAGCACGATCCACGTCGTTGCGGGATTGCTGCTACCCATCTGGAAGCAGTTGCCGAACGAATCGACCCGCGTCTATCGTCTCCAGACCGATGCGGGCGAACGCATCATCGGCCGCAAGGTTTCGGCCGCGTGGGTCGCAAGCGTCCTTGCGACGGACGCGCCTTCGCTGGCACCGGCCGCTGCCTTTGCCGCGCTGATGGAGGGACGGACCGTCCTCGAACTCGTGGAGGAACTCCAACTTCGCCGCGTCCGGGTGATGGGGGCCTACCGCATCGAACTGTCAGGCTTCAACGACACGATGCGCGATCGCCTGCGGGCTTACGGTCTCTTTGGGGAGATCATCTCCTGGAAGCTGCGCATGTTCGTGCCCACGGACGCGAGCGGCGTGGAGGTCCTGTCCAGGGTGCTCGACACGTATCCGGTAGCGCGCATCGGCGAGCGGGAGGCCGCCTGATGTCCCGCGATGCTTCCGAACTGGCACGCCGCCTCTCGCGCGAGGCTGAGGCGGTGTGCCGACACTATCTCTCCAATGGCAGGCGGGCAGGGCGGTACTGGCTGGTCGGCGACGTCCACAACACCCCGGGTCGATCGTTATATGTGCGACTCCAGGAATCGTCGAAGGGCCCAGCCGGCAAGTGGACTGATGCTGCGACCGGGGAGCATGGCGATCTCCTCGACATCATCCGCGAAAGTCTGACCTTGCGAGACTTTCGCGAGGTCGCCGAGGAGGCGAGACGGTTTCTGAAGCTGCCTCGTTCAGGGCAGCCATCGGCCCCGAAACCCGTTCGTTCGCGAGCGCCGACCGGATCACAACAGGCGGCTCGTCGGCTCTTCGCGATGTCCAGATCGATTGCAGGGACGGTAGCCGAGACGTACTTGCAGCGCCGCGGGATAACCCGCATCCACCATGGTGGCAGCCTGCGCTTCCACCCGCGTTGCTACTATCGGCCGGACGAGCATTCGCCGACAGAAACTTGGCCGGCGATGATAGCTTCCGTCACCGACCTCGATCGACGGATCACCGGCGTACACCGCACCTGGCTCGATCCAGACGGCTTTGATCGTGTGCGGCTCGGCAAGGCTCCGATCGACACGCCACGACGCGCCATGGGCGACTTGCTCGGCAATGCTGTTCGTTTCGGCGTGGTCGATGATGTGCTCGCTGCCGGCGAGGGCATCGAGACCATGCTGTCGCTGCGTTACGCACTGCCGGCCCTGCCCGTGATCGCCGCGCTTTCGGCTAACCATCTCGCAGCGATGATGCTGCCATCTGGCCTGCGTCGGCTCTATATCGCCCGCGATAACGATGCTGCCGGAGATGCCGTACAAGCGATTCTCACCCAGCGCGCGGAAGCCGTCGGCATTGAAGCGATCCCGCTGTCGCCTCGACTGTGCGACTTCAACGAAGATCTGCACATCTTCGGGATCGATGCTCTCCGAGCTTGCTTGTGGCTTCAACTCGTACCGGAGGACGTCGCGCGCTTCCTCCATTCTCCGGCGGTAGCCGCGGAATAGCCGGCGCGCTTCAATCGGCGTCGAGATCGATCGCGCCGACGCCAATGCCGGGAGAGACGCGACCACGGCCTTCTAGGGGGCGATCGGACGGCAAGCGGCTCGGGCCGGCAATGGCTGCGACCGGCTATTTTCCGCCGCGCGCCGGCGACGCGAAGGCAGATTAGCCATCTGGCGGGCGCGCTTTGCATCGCGAAGCAAAATAGCCGGCCTCCGCCATCCTCCGCTGCCGCTTCGGCCCTTTCGGGTTCTGGCCCGTTCCGCCTGCCGTCTGAGTGATCGCCACGAAGGCCGCGATGGTCGCGGTCGATCCGGCAAGGACCTCTCTCATGACCGACCATGACGACATCGAACCGCCGCACGCCGCATCTCCAACCGACCATGCTCTCACCGAATTGCAACTCTTCGGGTACCGCCCCTTCGAGGACCAGCCTGACCCACGGCCGCTTCCCGAGGGCAAGATGATCGCCGGCGCCACGGCCGATATCTTTGACGCCCTGGTTGCGACACTGAGCGACACACGGCTTGAGCCGGACCTCAATGATCTGCTCTGGTCGACCGTCAACCTGTTCCATCGTGCCGTCGACCGCATCGAACGCCAGATCGACGACAACGAACAGGCGCAGCAGAAGAGCCAGCGCGAGCAGAACGGCTCCGAAGTTCGATCGGTCGAACTCGAGCGCCTGACGGCTGAAGGCATCACACTGATCGAGCGCCGCAACTGCCTGGAGCTCTTCCGCGACCAGGCCATCGACCGCTTTGAGACACACACCGGCTCATTCTGGCGCCCCCGATCGGGATCGCTGGTGAACCACCGTACCCTGACCGCAGCGATGATCGACTCCCGCGACTTCATCGCAGCCAAGCGCCGCGCCGAGACCGAGGTCATGCTGCCCTCAGGGCCAAAAATCGCGCTCACCGGTGGGCTCGACTTCAATGACCACCACCTCATCTGGGATCGCCTTGACAAGGTTCACGCCAAGCATCCCGACATGGTCCTGCTCCATGGCGGCTCCCCGAAGGGTGCTGAACTGATCGCCTCGAAATGGGCGATCACCCGCAAGGTCGCTCAGATCGCCTTCAAGCCTGACTGGACGAAGCACGCCAAGGCAGCACCGTTCAAGCGCAACGATGCCATGCTCGAACTCCTGCCGATCGGCGTCATGCACTTCCCGGGCACGGGCATCCAGGACAACCTCGCCGACAAGGCGAAGCGGCTCGGTATCCCCGTCTGGAAGTTCGGCGGCGCGTGAGCGCCGTCTTCTCGACTGGAGTCTTCGAGGTGAAATTGCTCACGCCGCAACTCCGCCTCGTTTCGGCTTCATATCCAGAGTTGCGCCGTGGTGGTGGTGGAAGGCGCAACTGGTACATCTATGCACATGGAGCCACCACCATGCTCGCTCTTGGGCTTGTTCTCAACACGCTCGGCATCGGCTTGTTCTGCTGGGCGATCTTTGCACTCGCCGTGTATGCCCTGCCGTTTTACGTCGCACTGAGTATCGGGATGACTGCGTTTCAGAGCGGCGCCGGCCTCCTTGGCGCGCTGCTAATCGCAACGGCCGGCGGTGCGCTGACGCTCGTCCTCGGCCAGGTCGCCTTTGCTGCTACTCGGTCCTCCGCCTTGCGCGTCGCGATCGCCACAGCATTCGCTGCTCCCGCCGCCGTCGCCGGCTATCATGTGGCGTTCGCCCTGTCCCAGATCGGGGTGCCTTCGCTGGCTTGGCGTGAGGTCTTCGCGTGCCTCGGCGCGGTTTGCATTGGCGTAACGTCATGGATGCGCTTGATTGCTTTGGTGGAGACCCGCCCGTTAGAGTCGGGTGGGGTGGTGGAGAACTCGTCCTAACCGGTTCTTACGACTGCAAGCCTCGAAAGATGATCGTTTCCCGCCTTCAGCGTCGAACAGGTACGCGTAGATCGGCGCGGTGACCGGGGGGATGATCGAAACCTGCGCGCGGAGAGGCCGTCCTGCTCGGAACTCCTCGATCAAGCTGCCGACATTCGGTCTGGCCCACGAAGCCGCGGCAGAGCGATCTTACCTCGATCGATTCTTGGGAGACGATGCCGCCCTTTGCAGGAGATTGTTTCTCTTTCTGCGCTGAATGGTTCCGACCTCTTGTTCATCAAACCGAGATAGCCACGCTTCTCCGCAAGATTGTGGTTCAGCACGCGGACGCACGTGGCCTCGTTGATGGCTAGATCTGGCCGAAGACCGGCTTCGCCTCGATCGTCTGAGCCGCAACGCCGTTGATGCGACTTTCTTCCCCTGGGCTTCGCCCATTCCTCGCGAGACAAGAAAGTCGCCACAACGACGTCCTCCGCTGCGCTCCGGCCCGAGCGGGTGCGTCGCCGATCGTCTTCGGCCTCCAGATCGCCATCGAGGCCGCGGTGGTCGCGGGCTCGAAACACAACAGGAGAAGTGACATGGCTAACATCGGTTCTTTCAAGAAGGTCGGCAACGAGTTCCAGGGCGAGATCGTGACCCTGAGCCTGAAGGCCAAGGGCGTCCGCATCGTCGCCGAGACCAACCGGTCCAACGACAACGCTCCCAGCCACCGCATCTACGTGGGCCGCGCCGAAATCGGGGCCGCCTGGTCGAAGCGTTCCGAGGAAGGCCGCGATTACCTCTCACTCAAGCTCGACGACCCCTCGTTCAACGCGCCGATCTACGCGAACTTGTTCGACGACGAAGGCGGTGAAGGCTACACCCTGCTCTGGTCGCGGCCGCGCAAGACCGGCGAGTAAGAGCGCCCCATCAAGCCCCGTCCGGTCCGCCGGGCGGGGCTTCTCACAAATTGGCTCCGGTCCAAAGAGCACGGTTTCCATGTCAAGAACGGCGCGCGGGATTTACGCTTAGGATCGATCCATGGTCGCCAACAAAGCCTCAGCGTACTGCTCGGCGCCGGCCTTGACCCAGGCGTCGGTGACGGCGAAGGCCCAGGCGAGGCTAGCCAGAAGGTCAAAGATAACCGAGCCCAAGATCGCCGGATTAGCCGCCTCACGGAGCTGCATCACAAAGGGCCGAACGTCGCCAAGAGTGTCAGGCCAGGGCTCGATCTGAAGCCCGATAGCCGCCAGTGAGGCAAACAAGGCGATGACGGCGCCGAGAAGGCCAAAAGCCTTCATTCCTCGCATATTGCGCCGGAAGCCGTATTGAGCGTTTTCCTTGTCCACCAGCGCTGCCTTTCCGCGGACATGCTCTTTCAACCATTTGATCGCGGAAGCGTAGGCTGCATCAGCCGCCTCTGGATTCGAGCGCTCAGCGGTCGGAGAAGGCAGCACAAGATTGGGAGCGTGATGCCCGAGGTAACGGTGATACCGATCCCTCGTGTGGGGATCGAGCCGGCTCGCGTGACGCAGCAGATAGGTGGTCGGCCAACCACCCCATTCCTGCAGCACGCGCTGCTCGACCTGCTTCCCCCGGCTACGCGCGATTGAGCTCAGCCAGTACAACAGGCCGCATGATGTCGCGATCGTCAGCAATGTCGAGCCGATATGGGATGTCAGGAGCTCGGGAAACCAGGCGAGCGCCGTCGACAACGGCGCGAAGATCGTCAAGAGCGCGGGAAACAGCCGCGCCTGTCGGCTGTAGCTGTCGAAAAGGTTTTTGAAGTCCTCCATGTCGGCTCAGGCCTCTTGGTCTTCCGGATAAGCTACGGGAATGGCCGCCGACCAGCCCCGGTTCGGCGCTCCCTTGTGCGTCCGCTTTCCCTGGCCTTCTGTAGTAAGCACCTTTCCACCGCGATGGATCATCGCTCGGACAACCGACTTCCGTGGATGATCCGGGTCAGCGGCAGCGGAACTGATGATCGCAGTGAATGTGCTCGGCTGACCACTGGCGGGCAGACGTGGTCCCAGAAGCTCATCAAGAAGCTGTGTGGTTACATTGTGCCGACCGCCATGATGCGGCACCTGAAAGCGATCGATGCCGGGCAGGGCAAGCCCGATATAAGGCGCATAGTCGATCACCTCCCTTAGACCGGCGCGCCCGGTATCCCCCGTGAGCATGATGCGCTCGCCATTGAGCAGCGCATACTGAACCACACTCATCTCGTTCTCGGCGCTGGTGTCTGAGCCCGGAAAATATTCGTCGCCCCAAGCGGCACGCACCAGCGCCGTCGCCTGGCGTGCAGCATCGGCGATGAAGCTGGTAGCCTTCGCGAGCAGGCCACCCTCGGCGCCTTCAGGCGTCTTGTTCGACTCGACGACTAGGTCCTTGAAGCGAGCCGGCGTCGGCGCCATAACATGAAAGGCGCCGATGAGAGCGCCTTGGAACGGCTCATAGATCGGGATGCCGCGCCTCGTCGCAATATCCTCGAGCGTGGCGAGATTGCTGTAAGCAGAACGGAGGCGGCTGCGGAGACGATCGACATCGGTGTAGGTTGGAAAGCGCGGCAGCAATTCCTGGGCGTACATCCACGGCCGCAGCATCCAAAGAGCGCCGACATCGAAGCTCTCGAGCACGGACTGCAGCCCGCCGGCATGGTCGCCGTCATTGTGGGTGCAGACGACGTTGTCGATGAAGGACGGGTTGCCGTAATACTTGTTGATGTGGTCGACCACGGACTGGCCGGTCTTCTGATAGCCGCCGTCGACCACGTGGATGTAGGTCTCGTCGGCGAGCTCGTAGCGCAGGCAGATGGCGTCGCCGCTGTCTTTGGCTTCGACGTCCAAAAAATCGATCTCAAAAAAATCCGGCAAAGGAACCTCCGCGGCTAGGGACGGCCGGCAGCTGGACCAGCCGCCGCGCTGCGATGGGGAACTTTATAGGGTCTAACCGGTCGTCTTTTCTTGCTTTACGCAAAATTCTATGATCAAAATCGTGTTATGTGCACGAATCGAGGAGTCGCATGACCGCCCTTCTTCGCCTCCGGCTGCGCCGCGTGTTGCCGAGCTCTTTGATCCTTGATCTTGAGGATCGCATCAAAGCCGATGCGCTACACGCGCATGAGGTCGTCCGCGATGGCTTCGAAGGGCTGACGCCAGTGCGGGCTCGCGCCATCGAAGGGCAGGCCCGCTTCCGCATCTGCGAGCAGGGGTTCGAGGAAGTCTGCGCCGAACACGGCGGTCATCTGCTCGAAGGCGGCGTCATCCCGAAGACGGATTTGCGGGTGCACCAGCCGTTCATGCGCTTTGAGCATGAAGGGCAGGGAGTCATCTTGGCGCTGGCCAGCATGCCGGAGAGCGGCATGCTGCCGGCGAAGAACAAGTCACGCCTTGCGGGCGTGACGGTCAACTACGAGCTCTCGCTGCGGCTGGATTTCGACGGGAAGGGGCCGAAGATCGGCGACATCTTTGTCACCCTGTTGGTTGCCCGTGACCGTGAGCGCGCCGGCAAGATCGAAGAGATTGCGGTCGGCGTGATCGAGTCCAGCTACGAGGGATTCCTTTACTATGAGAGCGTAAACTCGTTCCTGGCGGGTGACGGCGATGTGGAACCCGATGCTCCGGCGCCGACGCCCATTGCGCCGCCGACGGTTGACCAACCGAAGGTTACGTTGAAGAAGGGTGTGAAACCGTTTGTGCCGCCTGAGGCACCCTCGGCCAACAATGAGGAGGGTGATGCCCAAGGCTGATTTCTCCTTAGGGCAAAGGCAACGTTCGACATTGGTGGATAAATGCGAGTAGGGACCCCCGGATTCGTGCCGGCGCGTCTGACCGAAATTCGGGCAGCGCGGCGGCTAACAAGTATGTCCGCGTTGGCACGACGTCTTGGCGTTAATTCGAGCAGCGTCACGCGCTGGGAAGACGGCACAAGCGCGCCGGACGTCGACGCCATGGCCGCGTTAACGGAGACGCTCCAGGTTCGCCGGGAATTTTTCCTTCGTCCAACCTACGAGAACGACCACGCTCTCTTCTACCGCTCGTTGTCCTCGACGCTGGTTCGCGACATCAATTACCAGGAGTCGCAGCTGCGATGGTTGCTGGAAATCAGTTCCATCCTGCAGCACTATGTCGACTTCCCGGCGGTCGATATTCCCGATGTGCTCGCTGGCGCAAGCTACAAGCAGCTGCGCGACGAAGATATCGAACGTATCGCGCTTGATCTGCGCGGACATTGGAAGATCGGCGAGGGACCATGCACGGATATGGTCGCTTTGCTGGAACGAATCGGGGTTGTCGTCGGCTCGATTGAAATGGGCACCGCCAAGCTTGATGGCGTTTGCACCTGGTCTGCGTCAGAGGGACGGCCGCATATACTCTTGGCGACCGACAAGATGTCATTTCCGCGCCGCCAGATGGATGCGGCCCACGAGCTAGCGCATGCCGTTCTACACAGGCACGTCTCTCCCGAAGAGCTACGCAAGGATCTCAAGCAGATCGAAGTGCAGGCTTTCCGTCTCGCAAGTGCCTTCTTGTTGCCGTCGACCACTTACCCACGCGAAGTAAAGCGGCCGTCGCTCGCTGTGCTGGAGACCTTGAAGGAGCGATGGCGCGTTTCCATCAAGGCGCAGATCAAACGGCTCAAAGATCTCGAACTTATTCCCGAAGGATATGACGTCGATCTGTACAAACTCTATTCCGCCAAAGGCTGGAATCGAGAAGAGCCACTTGATGGTGCCTGGCCACTTACAGAGCCTCGCATTCTCGCAAATGCTTTGAATCTCATTGCGGATGCGGGCGTTCGGACGAAGTCCGATTTGCTTGCGGTCGAATTCACGATGTCCGCCGGCGACATCGAAAATTTGGCTTCGTTGCCTCCCGGTTGGTTTTCTGCGCCTGCGGCTGAAGTTGTTCAACTTAAAGCGCCAGCTGACCGTGAAGCGCCCTTCGAGCGAGGGCAAGGCATCGTCGTCCCCTTTGCACGGAAGTAGATCTCAGCCGATCAATGAGTACACAGTCTCGCTAGCTCCATGCCGCGCTTCCATGCTCAACACTGCTTTTGTACCCCGTCGCTAACACCTTCGAGCTGTTCCGAAGCGACATAGTGTGCGGTTGTAACTCAATCACCGCCGTTTGCCTGGTTTTGGTCGTTCGTCTTGTGTCTCATCATCTGGGAGGACTAGATCGACATGACTAACGCCCAACGTGCTGGCGAGCTCAAATAGAGTGACGACAGTTGGATTGCGACGGCCACGCTCTAGGTCGCTAATATACTGTTGGGTGAATCCGGACACTTCGGCGAATTTCTCCTGCGTGAAGCGCTTCTGCTTCCGCAATCTTGCGAAATTCCGACCGACCAACTTGCGCATGTCCATCAGCGCAAATTGCGTCTTTACATACTATGAGGTTTATCTCCTATAGTATGTATTTCGACCATGCCTGCTGGTCGGCTAGTCTGCAATGAGGCTAAAATGAGACCTGCGGACAATCTCGGCCAACCAGGGAGGTTAGAATCATTCGCTGTTTGTTGGGATGCTTATGACAAAACCGCAACTGGATCCTGACGTCGCAGATGACGCGCCGAACGAGCCGGCGCTGACGGCTTACGACGAACAGCATGTCTTAACGTACGTTCGTCTTCTGCAGGCAGAGGGTGAGGGGGCGGACTGGCGCGAAGTTGCTCGAGTAGTCTTGCATATGGACCCAGAGCGAGAGCTGGATCGTGCGCGGCGCGCATATCAGAGTCATCTTGCACGCGCTAAATGGGTGACCGAGCAGGGACGGCTCTTACGCGGGTCCGGCTCAAGGTAGAAGAAAGTTGCCCGCCGGCGTCTTGCAGGCAGAACTATTTTCTTTCGCTTACCGGTGGTCATTCCGGTGCACCACGTGGTGCCAAACTAGGGGCTTCCTACAACCGCCTCGTTCATACCTATTGCACCGCAATCCTTGTTAGCGGCATGCAATGGGGCGGAAGCAATGCTTGAATTCGACTGGCGGTCGCCGGATTCCTACAAGAGCCTACAAGACGCGGAAGTCACCGACATCGCCTGGGAATGTCTTCGTCGTAACGCCGACTATCGGCGTGAGTACGAGGTGATGATTGCCAACAATCAGAACGGCGAAGTGACTGACGAATTCAGGAGGAAATGGGGTATCTGCTTTCGCCCATGACCCACAGAGGTCCTTCGACGAGCAGACGATCTTTTGGGCGCCGGAGGTTCTAGCGGCGGTCGTTCCGGTGACGGTTGCCTCGACGGCCGACCTCGTGTCGGCGTCTCAGCCACTGCTTGACCTTACAGCTGGCCAGGTGCGCCGCGCCGTCGACGGCTGGCATGCCGTGCTGCGCATCGGTTCCGCGGACCACCGCATTTGGTCCAAAGACGCGCCAGTGCTCGGCGCGTCATACGCGGCCGATCTGCCGTTTGGCGGTGATTTCGACGCGCGTGCGTATGCAGCCCGCCGGCTGTGGCGCGCGATCAATGGACGCGCGCCAGGGCCTGCATTTCATCACTTATCCAAACAGCGACGCGATCGCCTGAGCGCCGCGATCCGCGCGCTTGATGCGCATTGCGCGGGCGGCAGTTATCGCGTTATCGCCGAAGCGCTGTTCGGCAGAAAGCGAATCCCCGATCGTGCCTGGAAGACGCATGATCTGCGCAATCGAACAATCCGCTTGGTACAAGGAGGCCTCGCGTTGATGCGCGGTGGTTACCGCAAACTCCTGCGGCCCGGGCGCAAGGGCGAGTAGCACAGTTCCCAAGGGTGCCGAAAATCGCCCCCTCCATATTCGGCATCCCCCTCCGAGATCCTGCTCCTCCATGATGACCGCTCACACGCCGGCTTAGCCAAGCGTAGTGCGCTGTCCTCCTGGAGTTCTCAAATGTCCGATCCGATGGCCGGTCTTCCCCCGCGCTTCCTGCGTACACCGGAGGCCGCGCGCTATCTTGGCCTGTCCGGCCGCACGCTCGAGAAGCACCGCACCTATGGTACTGGACCGACGTATCGGAAGATCGGGGGACGTGTCGTCTACGCCGTCGATGACCTGAAAGCGTGGGCCGACCGCGGCGCCAAAACGTCGACGTCCGATCCCGGCAAGGGAACGGTGCTGCCGGCCAAGAAGCATCCCGCGCTGCGCCCGTATGCGGGCCAGGAACGTCGCTGATTGCCGCGTGAGAGCAGTAACCATGCGGCGCATACACCATTCCGAGCGCGACCAGCTTGAGCTATTTCGGGCGCTACCCGGCGATCTTGCACCCCGCGACGCGCAGGATCTGATGGCATATCCTTTCTTCTCGCTCGCAAAGACCAAGCGGATCGTGCCGATCGATTTCCGCGCCGGCGCGATCGCAATTCGTGTCGAAGCCGTGCCAGAGCACGGCATGGCGACCATCTGGGATGCAGACGTTCTGATCTGGGCTGCTTCCCAGATCGTCGAAGCGCGTGACGCTGGTCTCGAGACGTCGCGTCTGATGGCCGCAACGCCTTACGAGATTTTGACGTTTGTCGGCCGCGGCACCAGCGCACGTGACTATGACCGCCTGAAGGCTGGTCTTGACAGACTTCAGTCAACGACTGTGCTGACGTCGATCCGCCAAGCGACAGAACGGCGACGGTACCGCTTCTCCTGGATCAACGAATGGAAAGAGACGGCCGATGCAAATGGTCGCCCATTCGGGCTCGAGCTGATCCTGCCGGATTGGTTCTACGCGGGCGTCATCGATGACGCGCTCGTGCTGACGATTGATCGCGCCTATTTCGAGCTCACGGGCGGGCTTGAGCGATGGCTTTACCGCCTCGTTCGCAAGCACGGTGGACGCCAGGATGGCGGCTGGAGCTTTGACCTTGTGCACCTCCATGCCAAGTCCGGCATCCTCTCCCCGCTCAAGCACTTTGCTTACGACGTGCGTCAGATCGTCCAGCGCCAGACATTGCCCGGCTATCAGCTCGTGCTCACGCGCGACCGGAACGGCAGCGAGCGACTGAACTTCGCACCTGCGCCTGTTGATCCCTTAGCGGCACGATTGCGCCGCCGCGGTCTCATTCCAAATTCGGAGGACAACCTGTGAATCAACTCGTGCTATCGGGGACCGCAACCCTCGTGCTATCGGGGACCCGACCCTCGTGCTATCGGGGACCGGAATCGACCTTAAGAGCTTGTTTCTCTGCGCTTTCCAGCCGCTCTAACTTTACTAACAGGAAATCCTTCGGATTTCTTCTAACGGAGCAGGCCGAAAGCCGAGTTGGGGGCGCTCGGCAACGGCCGTCCGACAGTCCAGCCTGCCTTTGCAGGCCATACACACTCTCCACCGAGCCCCAAGCTCACGGCTACCAGCTCCAGCGTCAGGGAGCCGCCGCATGAGCGATCTCACGGAAGTGGAAGTGCTGTGGCTCGAGAAGCGTATCGAAAATCGCATTCGGTTCGGTCGTATCGTCAACGAACGGAAGCTTGATCGTCACCGGCGCGTCCTGTCATTTGCACCGGGCAGCATCTTTGCCTTCGTCCGTTGGACGTCGAACGACTTTGGGACGATCATTTCGCGCATCGACATCTTGCGCGCGGTCGCACCGGGACAGCGCTGCTCGACCGTGCCGTATGTGAAGCCCGGCGGAGAGATTTTACTGCGGCTCTCCGGTTGGCCGAAGGTCGAACGGGTACTGCAGACGATCGACGCCGTCGAGGCGCTCGGCATCGATCCGGCTGATGTTGCGCCTGATCATTGGCATCACGTTCATAACCGCCTGTCCGTCAACGAAAACCCGCGCCCGTATACGAAAGCGCGCCATCAGGCTTGGCTTCATCGCCAAAGGGTGATGCGATGAGGTGCCGCCTAATGATGCTGGCCGTGACGATTGGGCTCGCTGCCGCGCTCGTCGCTACGATCGTCCTGGAGCCGCTTCCGCTTTACATCTGGAACGCATCCGCGAGCGTGCCGATCGGTCTCTACCGCCTCCGACCGGCCGACCAATTCCAAGTCACTGAATTGGTCGCCGTGCAGCCGCCGGAGCAGCTCGCGACCTTTCTCGACCTTAACGGCTATTTGCCCATTGGCGTCCCCATGCTGAAGCGCGTGCTCGCCGTTCCGGGGCAGAGTGTTTGCAGAACCGGCCTCACGATTTCGGTCGACGACGTCGCGGTGGGCGAGGCGAAGGATCACGACAGTCGAGGCAGGCCGCTGCCGAAATGGCAGGGCTGCCGCGTCGTCGGCGACGGCGAGCTGTTTCTGATGAACTGGCAGTCGGACGACTCTCTTGATGGCCGGTATTTTGGATTTCTTCCGGCATCTAGCGTGATCGGCCGTGCGATGCCGGTGTGGACGTGGGAGGAGTGATCGTGCGTATTCGACGTATTCTCCTCGCCATTCCCTTGTTCGATCGATTGCGGGATCATTCCTCCGTCTCGATCGATGTTTGCAAGGCCGGCGCGTGCGCGAGAGAGTGCTTGGCTCAGTTGGGCACGCGCGTTTGTGCTGTCCTGCCGGTGCTGCTTCTTCTGACCGCGTCCGACAGCGCTGCTTTTGACCAGAACGCATCAGCCGGACGCCCGGCGATGAGTCAGACAGTTAAATCGTTTGAAGGCTTCATCAATGAAGCTTCACAACGCTTTGCGATTGCGCAGAACTGGATCCGATCAGTCCAAAGCATAGAGAGTTCTGGTGACGTGCATGCCAGATCGCCAAAAGGCGCAATGGGCCTGATGCAAATCATGCCGGCGACTTGGGCGGAACTTCGCGAGCGCTACAATCTCGGGAACGACCCCTACGATCCGCACGACAACATTCTGGCCGGCACGGCCTATCTGCGGGAACTGCTTGATCGGTATGGCTCGCCTGGCGTGTTTGCCGCGTACAACGCGGGACCATCTCGCTATGAAGAGCATCTCGCAGGCGGCCCTTTGCCAGACGAGACACGAGCATACGTCGCAAAGCTTGCAAATCTGCTTGCCATCGAACTGTCGCCGAGGTGGACGTCCAGCGGACAGTCAAAAGCGGCTGCGACATTGTTCGTTGGGCGACCCGATCTCATGAAAACGCGTGATCGGTTGCTGGAGATCACGCCGTCGAGCGGTGTCACGACCTCAATCTCGGCGCCCGATGTTTCGCACATGGTCCCCCGGCCTATTGGCGTGTTCGTTCGATCGGAGTCGGGAGTATCGCATTGACCAAGCGTGCGGGTTCTCAAGCCTTGGCGTGCTTCACCGTGCAAGTGGCACGTGCTGATGGCGTAGGGGCGATGCCTTCGGCCCGCGCTCTACTCGTCGCTACGCTCCTCACCGAGCCACCCTGCGGGTGTCTCGGCCCTTCGGGTGACGATCGCTATCGCAAGCGCTCGGAAGCAGTGGGGGCTTCGCGAGTTGGCTGCCAAGTCGCGGCGGCTCTTTCGGGAACCGGCGACCGGGAGACCACGACGGCAGGACGGCAAGATAAAGCGAACTGTCGTTCGCACCTTGCGGGCTCGGCAAGTGATTGTCTGCACATTGTCTTTGGCACCTTGCGAGGGCGATCTGACGGCGCTGTGCAATGTGCGCACGCTATCGCCTCAAGGAGATTCTCGTTTGCTTTCAAGTCCAGGATGGTTGCCGCGCGCAACGTGCAGCGGTGGCTTGCCCCGCCGTCTCTGCACTGCCGCACCCCATTCTGCGACGCTTTCCGATCGATGATTTTGAGGTCTTGCGCGGCGTGACTCCCGCGCCGATCGTCGCGTCATGGCGAGCGATGAGCACGACGATTTCCGCATCAGGCCGGGCCGCGCGCGCAACCGGGGCACGCGGGTCAACGCGCGCGATCTGCCCTTCCTGACCGAGGTGAAGATCGCCGTGCGCAAGGCCGGCGGCAACCCCAGGCAGATCGGCCGAGGCCCGGTATCGGCGGGCAGCCGGAACGGGCAGGGCAGCGGCCGTTTCAACGCGCGCGGCCGGGGCGCCAGGGTTTTGGCGTCCCTTCCTCGGGACGGCGGCGGCTGGCAGCGGGACTCCAGCGGTCGATTCCGCGCGCGGCGGGTCGTGGTCAAGGCGCGGGTAGTGAAGCTCAATCCGCAACGCGGTTCGCGCGGGCCGAAGATGCGCGGCGCGGCGAGCAGGGCGGCCGACGCGCATCTGCGCTACCTCGAGCGCGACGGGGTCAGCCGCGACGGCGAGAAGGGCCGCGCCTATTCAGCCATTGAGAACGACGCGGACAGCAAGGCGTTCATCGAACGCGGACGTACGGATCGCCACCAGTTCCGGTTCATTGTCGCGCCGGAGGATTCCATCGAGATGGCTGACCTGCGCGGTTTCACCCGCGACCTCATGCGGCAGATGGAGACTGATCTCGGTACCAGGCTGGACTGGATCGCCGTCGATCATCACAACACCGGCCATCCGCATACCCATGTCGTGGTGCGCGGGGTGCTCGATGATGGCCGCATTCTCAACATTGCCGGTGATTATATCGCTCATGGCGTCCGCCATCGGGCGAGTGAGCTAGTCACGCTCGAACTTGGTCCACAGACCGAGATCGAGCTTCAGAACAAGCTCCACAACGAGGTGCACGCCGAGCGCTGGACCCGGCTCGATAAGATGCTGGCCTCCGAGCAGCGCGACCATGGCGTCATCGATCTCAGGCCCGGCGAAGGGGCGAACTATCTTGTTCGCGAGAACCGCGCCAACCTGATCGGGCGCGTCCGCCAGCTTGAGCGGTACGGCCTCGCCAGCGCGACCGAGCCGGGGCGCTGGACGCTCTCGGACAAGGCCGAGCGGACCTTGCGGGAGCTCGGCGAGCGCGGCGACATCATCAAGACCATGCATCGGGCGCTCGCCGGGCACGGCGTCGCCGACGAGCGCGGGCCCAGCCAGTACGTCACCCACGGCCAGCGGATCGCCGAGCCCGTCGTCGGCCGGGTGCTGGCCAAGGGACTGGCGGGCGACGAGATGAGCGACCGGCTGCATCTCGTCATTGATGGCGTGGACGGGCGCACCCACTATGTCGAGACGGCGGACCCGGCTAAGCTCGACGAGATCAAGCGCGGCCACATCGTCGCGCTCGAGCCGGTGCCAAGCAATGCGGAGCCGCGGGCCGCGGACCTCAACATCCGCGACATGGCGGCGATGAATGACGGCCTCTACCGGCCGAGCGAGCATCTGGAGGCCGCGCGCCCGGAGATCGAACGCTTCAAGGGCGACCCGGACGCGTTCATCCGCGCCCACGTCCGCCGTCTCGAAGCCCTGCGCCGCGCCGGCCATGTCGAGCGCATCGACGCCGACCACTGGAAAATCCCCCACGACATCGCCGAACGCGGCATCGCGTATGACGCCCCCGGCCGGTCGAGGGACTTTGCCATTCGCACGCTTTCGACCCTCGATCTTGAACGCCAGATCGGCAGCGACGGCGCGACCTGGCTCGACCGGGAACTGGCCTCGCCCAACCGGATGCCGCTCTCGGAGGCGGGCTTCGGGCGGGACGTCACGAACGCGATGGAGCGTCGTCGCCAGGCCCTGGTCGATCAGGGGCACGCAACCCGGCTCGACGACGGCCGCGTTCGCGCGCCGAAGGACCTCGTCGCCCGCCTTGAGGCGACCGAGATCAGTCGCGTCGGGAAGCAGATGGCGGACGAGCGCGGGCTGACTTACCTGCCGAGCAAGCCGGGCGAGTTCGTCGCCGGTAAGCTTGCGGGCGTTGCTACGCTGGCCAGCGGGCGCTTTGCCATGATCGACGATGGCCTCGCCTTCCAGCTCGTGCCCTGGCAGCCTGTGCTCGACAAGCGCATCGGCCAGGACATCAGCGGTGTGATGCGCGACAGCGGTGGCATCGAATGGGGGGTCGGTCGGAAACGTGGGCTTGGGCTGTGAGCTGGACCCCCTTTGCCAGCCGTCGGCCGTCCTCCGACAGGCGGAGCGTGGACGAGGGGGTGGCAACTTGGGCACGGTGGCTAGATCGCTCACCCGCGGCGTCTGGCAGCGAGAGCATTGGATCTGGAGCCGCGGACAAATGATGACCTAATCGATTGACGGCGAGGGAGAGGCCGGCGCTCATCAGCCCCCCATCTTTTTGTTCCAAATTCCGGGGCCGCGAGATCATCGGCCTCGCGGATCACTGCCTCGCCGGCGGCGGGCTTCTTGGCCGATCGACTGTCGCGATCCTTGGGCCCCGCGCCAGTTCCATCGTCAGCACCTCGCAATCGCCGCGGGTCTGGGGGTTGGGTGACGTTTCGGGACGATCGGGGTCTTCGAACCGCGAACGCAGCATACGCATTCGATGATCAGAGAACCGAACTTCTGCTGATGAAGCTGCCTTCAGCAGCGAGCACCTGAAGGATTGGTACGGACTTGGCCGGCACCACTTCAGAAGCGTCATCGGTCCGCCGATCCGCTATCGAGGCTTCGTCCTTTTGCTGACCGGCTTGAAGAATTCTGCCGGTTCAACATCAAGGACAGCAGAAAATTTGCCAATGATTTCCAAACCTACGTAGGTGATGCCCCTTTCCATCTTGCTCACATGAGCGCGGTCGACGGCGGCCTCGTGGGCCAGCTCTTCCTGGGAAATCCCCCGCTGGTGCCGAATGCGGCGCAAGTTCGTTGCGAAAAGCTGACGCAGATCCATTGCGCCAGCCAACCGGCTTGTGGTTTATTAACCCACGGCTTTAAAACCGAATTCGTGGGGTGCAAGTGGATGGGAGGACCCTATGCCTGATGAGCTGAACCGCCCCGGTGTTGCGGCAATTGCGCCTGCCGATCCGGCCTTAACCCCCTATGACCACGCCCACCATATGACTTATCTCAGGTTGCTTGACGCTCACGCTGAAGGTACCGACTGGCGCGAGGTCGTGCGAATTGTGTTGTCGATCGATCCTGATCGAGAGCCGGAACAGGCGCGCGAAACGTTTGATAGCCATCTAGCCCGAGCCAAGTGGATGACGGAACAAGGCTACAGGCACCTGTTGAAAGGTGCATTTAGATAACCGGTCGTGAATGGGCGGTACCTATGGCCATTGGTTTACTTTCGCAATGGTCTCAAACATCCCCACGGCGCCCCCGCCAAACGGACTGAGGGCTTCCGCTTTCGCCCACTCGACCCATGCCCTCAACGTGCGATCTGAGACCGTGACGTCACCCTCGGTCGCTAGCCGAGCCTCGGGGTTACGGGTTGCGAGGCTTTGGCGGCTGCAGCTCTCATTTTTTCTAGGAACGACACCTTGCTATCCTCACGGTGACATTACGCAGCTTGTTCGGATTGTAGCGCCTCGCGGCCAGCGTGCGCCGCGGCCGGCTCCCAGAATGCGCCATCCGTCATGCCGGGTGGCACGCTGACGATTGTCGATGCGAACTGGGATGCTGGTGAGCAGAGCAAGCAGATCGCGTCGTTTGTTGGATCCAAGCCGGACGCTTTGTTTTGTTTGTCGTTCCGGTTGACCCCATAGGTATATCGCGGGCGGTGCAGGCGGCGACGGACGCGCGTATTCCAACGTTCCTGTGCGATAGATCGATTCCGGGCGTGCCCGCAAATTCGGCTTCGGTGCACAATCATTTTGGCATGGGTTCTGCCGCTGCCGAGTACATCTGCAAGCGACTCAAGGAAAAAAGGAAAAATTGCCGCCATCCACCTGTATTCCAACGAAGCGTGGAGCGCGCGGTCAGACGGAATGAGGTTTGTACTCTCCGGCTATCCCGAGATTCGGGTCATTGCGGAGATAGCATATTCGCTGACTGGTTCAGCGACACCTCGACAGGCGGTCGAGCACATGCTGACGACACACCCGGACATAACGCGATCTGGAGCGCGCGTGGGATGGTGGAGCGATCGGCGCCGCACATGCGATCCGGGCGCTCGGTCGAAAGGACATTGTCGCAACGGGTATTGATGGCGGCAGTGAAGCATTCGAACACATCAAGAGTGACTCTACATTCTGTTTCACAATCGCCCAAAGCTTCTACGAGCAAGTGTACTGGAATGTCTACTGTGCGCACGAAGTGCTCGCTGGGCGGCGCTCGCCACGGCATGATCATCAATCCCGCATTTGCTGCGGATTCCGCACGACTATGACCGGCGTGGCGTGGCGGATAGGCTTGGTTGGCGGCGCGTCCCCTAGGAGTTGCGCGGAGTAGTTCGGCCAGTAGTCAAATGGCACCCGAATTGATCAGAATGAGCACCAAATTGATCAATGTGTCGTACTGCTAAGCGGGTATTCTAACCCCGTTGAGGTTGGCCCAGATCGGAAGACATCAGGGCTCCCTCATCACCCAAACGTGGCAAATATGCTCTCGCACTCCCGCCTGCGCATTTCCGCTTTACCATTGTCAACATCAATGAGCTGTTCGAGCTCGAGCAGCCGCTCCACGCCAAACGGTGCCTTCCCGGGTACATAGACAAAACTGCCCCCCAAAATGACCGGAATTGGTCCGAAAATGATCAGTCACGATCGTGGCTGATGTCTCTAATAGGAGCGGGAGGGAAGGCGCGGAAAAAACGGAAGAAGAAAGCGCGCATTGTTCGGGAGGGAGTAATGCACGCTTTGTGCCTGTGCGGGTGGAGCCGTGAGCTGCTCATTGGAACCGCGACGCATAATTTCTGCTGGCTTCGCAGAGACCGTAAGCCTGATGTCCGGGTCGAACTTCCGATCAGAGGGGAGTTCTTACGCATGCTCGCTGCTTTACGGCAGCCGTCGGTGATCGCGTTCAGGTGATCGGTGATGACTATCTCGTCACCAATGCCGATCTCGTGGAGCAGGCGGCAGCAGCGCGAACCGTCAACGCCGTGCTTCTCAAAGTGAATCAAGCAGGAACGGTCAGCGAGACCTTTGCGGCCTGCCAGGTGGCTCGCCGCGCCGGGTTTGGTACCATCGTCTCGGCGCGCTCTGGGGAGACGGAGGACTTCGCGATTGCGCACCTCGCCGTCGGATGGGACGCCGGTCAGCTGAAAGTCGGATCGTTCGCGAGATCCGAGCGCATGGCGAAATGGAACGAGGTTCTCCGGATCGAGGAAGCGCTCGGCGCGAAGATGGTCCGTGCTGCGGGGCGGGAGAGGCGCGCTGGACGCGGCGTCCTCGCGCACCAGCACCGCACGTGCCCCACATGCTGCAGCAGGTGCCGCATCAACAGCAACGCCCCAGCCAGGCTCGACATCGATAAGGCATTGATAGGCAATAACTGAGATCACCAGACGTAAAATGGCACGTGCTTTACGAATGAAAACCTGATCGCGGCGCTCGCACGATTGAGAACCAAAAAAGTCAAACAACGGCGTGCGCGTGGCGAGCCACATGACTTCAATAGGAAAAGGGAGAAACCAAATGCCTGGGCGGCTCAACCATCAGAGCATCATTGTCACTGGAGCCGGTCGCGGCATTGGTGCGGAACTGGCGCAAACCTTTGCCGCCGAGGGAGCGAAGGTTGTTGTCGCGGACGTCAACCAGGGCAATGCAGCCAATGTCGCAAACCGCATCATGGCAAGCGGCGGGTCAGCGATATCGGTTGAAGTCGACGTCCGCAAACGGGACAGCATTCGCGCGATGATCTCAGCGGCGGTCAAGGAATTCGGCGGCCTGGACACGATCGTCAACAACGCCGGCATCGCGCAGGTCCGGAGCTTCCTCGACATCTCGGACGAGGATTGGGACACCATGCTTGAGGTAAACTCGCGCGGCGTCCTGATCTGCATGCAGGAATCGATCAAGCAGATGCTGGCCCAGGGGCACGGCGGGTCGGTTATCAATATGTCGTCGATCGCCGGCAAGCAGGGATACCCGACCCAGGCACACTACTGCGCCAGCAAGTTCGGCGTCGTCGCGCTAACCCAGGCCGCTGCGAAGGCGTTCGGGCCGAACCGCATCCGTGTCAACGCAATCTGCCCAGGCATTGTCGCGACGGATATGTGGAAGATGATTGACCAGGGCTTCCGCGACGCCGGGCTGACGAAGGAAGAGAATGAGGCGTTCAACGGCTATGTCGCGCTGACGGCGTTAGGACGCCCCTCGACGCCCGCTGATTTGACAGGTGTGGCGGTCTATCTGGCTTCGCACGAGTCCGACTACATGACCGGCCAGACGCTGCTCGTCGAAGGGGGGCTGGTCTTCGATTGAGCGCCCTGTGCGCCGTCATTCGGGCGTCTCGTGAAGCGGTCAGCCGATGCTGCCCAAGACAACAAACAATTCAACCAGGAGGAGGAATTCATGCAAAACAATGACGCGGTGTCCGGCCTGAGCCGGAGAGATGTCCTGGGCGCGGGCGCTGGCGTCGCCCTGGCCGCAACGCTTGGCAAGCCAGGATTGGCCGTCGCGAAGAGTCCCAAGGACCTCAATTTCAGCTTGTCGGTGCCATTCACCGGTCAAGATTCGTTCCGTCACATCATCGCCGGGTACAAGGATGCTGTTGCCAAGCTGGGAGGAACTCTGACGATTGCTGACTCGAACTGGGATGTCAAAAAGCAGACTGATCAGATCGCTTCCTTCGTTGCATCAAAGCCTGACGCTCTGTTTGTCCTGCCGGCTGATCCGGCGGCGGTCTCGAAGGCCGTGGTGGCGGCCACGGAAGCGGGGATCCCGACCTTCCTGTGCGACAGCTATGTACCCGGTGCCACCGTCAATTCCGTTTCAATGCACAACAACTTCGGCATGGGAGCGGCGACGGCCGAGTACATTTGCAAGCGGCTCAATGGAAAGGGGCGCATCGCTATCGTCAATCTGCCCTCGAACGAGGCGTGGGATATGCGCTCGCATGGAATGAGGTTCGTGCTCTACCGCTATCCTGACATCAAGGTGGTGGCTGAGTGGGCGTTCTCGCTCACCGGCTCGGTCACCCCCCGGCAGGCGGTCGACAACATGCTCACGGCGCATCAGGATATCGATGCAATCTGGAATGCCTGGGACGGCGCGGCGATTGGCGCCGCACTGGCGATCCGCGCCGCAGGGCGCGAGAACATCTTTGTGACCGGCATCGACGGTGGAAAGCAGGCGTTCGAGTACATCAAGAGCGGCACGGCGTTTTGTTACACCATTGCACAGAGCTTCTACGAGGAAGCATATCTCAGCGTCTATTGCGCGCACGAAGTCCTCGCCGGTCGGCCGGCACCGCGCATCATCGTCAATGCTGCCTACGGAGTGACAAAGGAGATGTTGTCGGGCGACATCCCCGACGACTACGACCAGCCCGGCGTGGCGGCGAAGCTCGGCTGGCAGCGCATTCTTTAGGCGTTTGGCTCGACTTCACGCGCAGGGAGAAGCCCCCGGCTTTGCCGGGGGCGGGGGGCAAGCAATGGGTCTTTCGAACATGGACATCGTGCCTTGGGCCGCAGCGATGCTCCAGGTGCCGCTGGTTGTGATCGGCTGCTTCAGGCGTCGGTCGGTCGCCATTGCGATGACAATATGTGCCGCTCTTGCCTTGGCGTCTGTCGGATTCGCTCTTGGGACTGGGGCGGCTGCTCTCGAGGCGATGTCCTCGATTGGCGTGTTCATGATCGCGTGTCGCATGATGGTCTGGTCATTCAGGAACAGCCGCCTGCTCGCCAGAGACGCCATCGGAATGCGCATGAGCCGTCGTGCTGCGGACTGGCTGGCGCGCAATGATCTATCGTTTTCTGCAACCGTTTTGAAGCAGGTGATCCATTCGCTCGAGACGGTGCTCTCACTGAAACCTTAGGTCCACGCAGGTCACAAAGTTGCGGATGGAGTTCGTGAAAATCGATCGCTGCGAACGAAGCGCGGTGAGGCCGAGGTCGGCGCGCGACCAGGTGACCGCGTATCCGTCTGCATCGGTTTTTGAGGAGGGTGAGAAAGTGACTGATCTCGTTCTGAGCATGACCGGAATTGAGAAGCGATTCGGACCGGTGCTTGCGCTCGATTCGGTCGATTTTTCGCTCCAGCGCGGTGAAATTCACGCGCTCCTTGGCGTCAATGGTGCCGGCAAGTCGACGCTCGTGAAGATCCTTTCTGGGGTCTACGTGAAGGATGCCGGGGAGATCGAGATCGAAGGGCAGAGAGTCGAGTTCTCGACACCGCGCGATGCGATCGAGCGGGGCATTGCATCGGTTCAACAACACCCGGAACTCGTCGACGACCTGTCCGGCTACGAGAACATCTTCCTTGGCCAGGAGGCCAGACGTCCAGGCCTCTTCAAGCGGATCGATCGTCATGGACTGCGAGGCCGGGCCGAGGCCCTGCTGCGTCGCTTCCCTGTCACGGCCAGCCTGGCGCTGCCGGTGGAAGCGCTGCCGTCGGTTGAGAAAGAGATTGTTGCCGTTCTTCATGCGCTGCGTCGTGACGATATCAAGATCCTGATTCTTGATGAGCCGACATCGACCTTGACGGAGCGCGAGAAGGCCCAACTCTTCCAGATGATGCGCGCGCTCAAGACGGCTGGCATTGCCATCATCTACATCACGCACCGTCTTGAGGAAGTCTTCGACATTGCCGATCGCTTCACGATATTTCGAGGCGGCCGGAGAATTGCGACGCTAACGTCCCGGGATGCATCGCAGCGAGGCGTGTCGATTGCCGAGCTGATGCTCGACGGCACAATTGGGGAGCTCTACCCGCCCAAAGCCGCGGGGAGGCGTGGTGAGACCCTTCTTGATGTGCGACAGCTGTCGCAGCCAGGCGCCTACCAGGACATCAGCTTTTCGGTTCGACGCGGCGAAATCCTTGGAATCTTCGGTCTCGTTGGCTCTGGGATCGACGAGCTGGCGAAGGCGTTGTTCGGCGTCACTCATCCGGCCTCTGGCGAAATCCGGTTGATGGGTGAATCGGTGAAGCTGGCGGGGCCCCGTGACGCACTACGTCGGGGCGTCTTCCTTCTTCCGGGAGATCGGAAGACCGAAGGCTTGACGCTGACGCGCAGCGTAACCTTCAACACCACGCTGGCCAATCCCGGGCGGGCCTCTCGGATGGGCGGCCTCACCCGCTTCGGGCGCAATCGCGAGGTGGCAGCGACGCTAGCCAAGCAGGTCGCGCTGCACCCGCCGCAGCTCTGGCAGGTCGCCTCGGCCTTCAGCGGCGGCAATCAGCAAAAGATCGTGCTTGCGAAGGGTCTGTTTTGCCAGGCGGATGTCTACATCTTCGTCGAGCCGACCGTGGGCGTCGATATTGGTGCCCGAGCAAAGCTCTACGGTCTTATTCGCGGGTTGAGCGCGAGGGCGGCAGTGGTGGTGATGTCGTCGGATTGCGATGAGGTCTTTGGCCTGTCCGATCGCGTGATGGCGCTGTACCGCGGTCGCGCACCTCTCGATCCTGTCGAGACCATCACTTGCGGCCAGCTCCTCGCCGCCGGAATTATGGGAGCGCGATAATGACCGCCTGGAGAGTGCCACCCATCATGTGGCGACTGGTCGCCTTCGTCGGATTGCTTGTCGTCATTGGGGCCGTGTTCCGGTCGCAGGCGCCCGCCTATCTAACCAACGGAAATCTTCACGCGCTGTTCCGGCATATGGCGATTCAGGGGGTGGTTGCCGTTGGCCTCACCTTCGTGATCGTTGTCAGGCACTTCGATCTGTCTTTGCCAGGCGTCGCGTCCTTCGGAGCGATGACACTGGGCTTCCTCATCAGCAAGGATGCCGGCCTGCCGGTCTGCATTCTCGGGTGCGCCGGGATCGGGCTCGGCTGCGGGTTAATTAGTGGACTTGCGGTGGGCGTCCTGCGCTTGCCCGATGTCGTTGCAACGATCGCAATGGGCTCGATCGCTTACGGCCTGTCATTCATCTACAACGACGGCGCGTCGTTCTCGGATAACTTCTTCAGTTCCGGAATCCTCGATCTCAATGATCGGGCATATTTCTCCGTTGATGCCCCGGTGTTCATTCTGGGGATGATCGCCTTAGGGGCCGCAGTCGTCTTGCACATGACACGCTTCGGTCAGGCTTTCTATGCCACTGGCGAGAACCAAACCTCGGCCAGATTCTCCGGAATTCCAGTGCGGGGCTATGTCGCTGCCGCGTTTGCCATCTGCGGTGCATTGACGTGCCTGGCGATGGTGTTGCACGTGGCATCGTCCGGCGTGGCCAACGTCTCATCCGGAAATCAGATCCTGATGCCGGCCTACGCGGCTGTGTATCTCGGAGCGGCGCTGTTCGGGGCCGCTTCGGTGCCGGCGACGCTGGCCGGCGCGCTTCTGATGTCGGCTCTGCTCAACGGCTTCACGCTCCTCACCGTCCCGTACTACTACAGCGACGCCGTCGTCAGCGCCGTGCTGATCATGGCGATCGCGGTCTTCGATCCGCGGCTGTTGGCCTCCTTGCGGCCGCTCGTCTCGCTCTTTCCGCGCAAGGCTTTGCAGAGGTCCGCATGAGCTACAGCCTTGTTCAACCCGGTGGACCGGAAGCCGGCGCGC
Organism: Bradyrhizobium sp. USDA 4510; assembly: GCF_054059095.1. Taxonomy (NCBI): domain Bacteria; kingdom Pseudomonadati; phylum Pseudomonadota; class Alphaproteobacteria; order Hyphomicrobiales; family Nitrobacteraceae; genus Bradyrhizobium; species Bradyrhizobium sp. USDA 4510. The sequence goes on from NZ_JBSSBT010000001.1 coordinate 1,637,266, forward strand.
GCCAATTCCTCGTGCGTTACGGGCTGGTGGTGCTTCTTGTGGCGTTGTCCGCCGTTTTCGGTTGGCTCCGGCCAAGCTTTGTGAGTCTCGGCAACCTATCCGACCTGCTGCAGTCAACCGGCATCGCTGCGATCATGTTCCTGGGCTTGACCTGGGTTCTCGCAGCCGGCGAGATCGATGTCAGCTTTGTGGCTGTCGCTGCTCTTGCAAACATGGTGGTGGCGGGCTTGGTCTCAGCAGGTGCGGGCTGGCCCCTGGCTTCGGCGATGGCTCTTGGCGCCAGCCTTCTGGTCGGCGCTGTCAACGGCGTTCTGATCGCATATCTTGGGTTGCCGGCCTTGGTGACGACAGTTGCGACCGGGGGAATCGTCGCGGCGCTGGCTGCTGCAATTGGCCATGGATCATCGATCGCATTGAGCTCGACTGGCTTTGTCGGCTCGATCCTCGCAACCAAGATCGGAATCGTGCCGCTGATCACGGTGATTGCCTTGTCGTTGTACGGCGGGGCCTGGTTCCTGCAGGAGCGCCTCGTGTTCGGCCATTACATGTATGCGTTGGCGAAGAACCGTAATGCCGTGATCGAAGCTGGCGTTCCGGCCGCGCGCCTGCTCGCCATCCTTTGCATGATCTCGAGCGCGTGCAGCGGGCTCGCAGGCATCCTGCTCGCTGCCGAATTGTCGTCCGGACAGCCTTCCATCGCCAGCTCTTTCTTCCTTGACGGCCTCACGGCATCGCTCCTGGGCGGAGTGATGCTCAAGCTCGGGAAGCCCAATGTCATTGGGACGATTTTCGGCGTTCTGATTTTGGCCGTGCTGGTGAGCGGCGCCGCTCTGCTCGGATGGACCGATACGCAGAGGCAAATCATCAAGGGCCTGTTGCTGCTTGTGGGAATCACGGCCGTGGTTTGGGCGCGGCCGCGCATGTGAGCCGCTGGCCACGAGTGCCATCCGTCCCGCGCTTGAGGTGTCGAACCATTGCAATGCGCCGCGAAGGTGCGAGGACGGACGGGCAGCGAGGCATTCCGGCATTTCAACAGCCGAAACGCACTTCGGCAAGATCGTGATCGAGCACGAGGGCAAGTTGACGACCGTCAAGGCAGGCCAGCCGGCCTGCACGCTATGCTATCATTGAAGTAGAACAGACATTGAGTTTGGAATGGCACAAGGCTGCAGGCATTTGGCGGGAATTCGCGACGTCGTTCCGAGTGCCCTTGGGTGCGAAGAATGCCTGCAACTGGGCGATCCATGGCTGCATCTGCGCGTCTGCCGAACCTGCGGTCATGTCGGTTGCTGTGATCAATCGCCCAACCGCCACGCGACGAAGCATTTTCATGCAACCAATCACCCGATCATTGAAGCCTATGATCCGCCCGAAGGCTGGGGCTGGTGTTACGTTGATGAAATCATGTTTGACTTGTCGGATCGGCCGACGCCGCAAAGAGGTCCGATCCCGAGATTTTATTGATGCCATGCCGCGCTGAAGGTGGGCTGTGAAGGCGTGGGCAATGCCCGGCCTAGGCGAGACCGACTGATGGCGCATGATGCTTTGACGGCCCCCAAGATGGAGCATCGTCATTGTCGGTGACGAAAGCCAACCTGGTAAGGTGAAGGACATGGCCGCGCGTACTGCCAAACGGAATTCCGATCGAGGCGAAGCCACAAAACAGCCTGGCGCGAGAGTTCAAACGATAGACCTGCAACCCTATGACCACTTCGAGCTGCTTCCGATCGCTGGCGACTGGCGCCACGGACGAGCGGAAAGCAGGTTGGTTGACACAAATCCTTATACCGACGACGTCCTCCTCGAAATCAAGCAGGCGGATCGCAGCGATCTTGATGCGGCATTTGCAGGGGGTGCCAAGGCTCAGGTGGAGTGGGCTGCCTCAGCACCGCCCGCCCGAGCGCATGTGCTTCGTCGTGCGGCAGAGATCATGGAAGCGCGCCGCGGCGAAATCGTCGATTGGCTGATCAGTGAATCCGGCAGCACGCGGCTCAAGGCGAACCTCGAGTGGGAAGTGACTCATACCGTCATGCTTTGGGCCACCTCGGTGCCGCATGCCGTCGAAAGCCGCGTCATTCCGTCCGACATTCCGGGCAAGGAAAGTCAGGTGCGGCGCAAACCGGTCGGCGTTGTTGGCGCGATCAGTCCGTGGAACTGGCCGCTCCACCTGAGCAACCGCACCATCGCGCCGGCGCTGGCGGTGGGAAATGCCGTCGTGGTGAAGCCGGCGAGCGATACGCCGGTGACGGGGGGATTACTGTTAGCGAAAATTTTCGAGGAAGCCGGCCTGCCGGCGGGTCTCCTCAACGTCGTGGTCGGCGCGGGCAGCGAAATCGGCGACGCTTTCGTCAGTCATCCCGTTCCGCGGGTGGTTTCGTTTACCGGCTCGACGCCAGTTGGCCGCAACATCGCGGAACTTGCAGCGAAGGCGCCGATCATCAAGCGTGTTGATCTGGAGCTCGGTGGTAATGCTCCCTTCGTTGTGCTCGCGGACGCCGACCTGGATCAGGCCATCGAGGCCGCAGTGTTCGGCAAGTTTCTGCACCAGGGCCAGATCTGCATCGCTATTAACCGCATCATCGTCGAGGAGGCCGTTTATCATACGTTCGTCGAGCGCTTCGCCGCGCGGGTCGCGAGGCTAAAAATCGGCGATCCCAGCGACAGTGACACCATGGTCGGCCCGATCATCAACAACTCGCAGCTTCGCAAGTTGATGGAGCGCATTGGCCGCGCGCGCGAAGACGGCGCGAAGCAGGTGCTCGGCGGCGAGCCGAACGGATTGGTGTTGCCGCCGCATATCTTCGTAAACGTTACTAACGAAATGGAGCTTGCCGCAGAGGAAATATTCGGGCCGGTGGCGCCGATTCTCCGAGTCGGCAATGCCGAAGAAGCGTTGGCTGTAGCCAATGAAACGAGTTTTGGATTAAGCGGCGCCGTGTTCACGCGCGACGTGCACCGGGGCATGCACTTTGCCCAGCGAATGCAGGTCGGTATGGCCCATGTCAATGATCAGCCTGTCATCGATTTGCCGACCTGTCCGTTTGGCGGCGAGAAGAACTCCGGCCTCGGCCGGTTCAACGGCTCTTGGGCCATCGAGGCTTTCACTACCGATCAGTGGCTGACAGCACAGCACGCGCCGCGAGGCTTTCCCTGGAATGCTTCCGCCGTACAGGGGCCATGGTCCTGAAGGTGCATAGCGCGGACGATGTTGCTCAGCAGGCCAATTCCCCCTGGTAAACTACGCTACCGGCTTTTGTTTTGGGGACTGTTGCTGCCCCTGGCGCTGTCGGCACGGGTATCGTTATTGGGCGCCGGAACCGCTGGAACGGGGCTCGCATTGGGCTGCGTATATGCGCTTCGCGGCGTGTCAGAGGCTTGGAACTCCCGTCGTCCGCTTCTTGTTTCTTTCATGGCCCAGAGCATCAGAACTATGGCAACGCAGACCATCGCGATCAGGAAGATAATTGCAAAGGGTACATTTCTGTTCATGCGATGCTCCTTCGCGCTCGGGCGCAGCGAATGTGGCAACCAGTGTGCCAGCGAACTCATCAATTATGGAGGTCGGACGGCGCGGCGCGTTGATATCACGCAACCGCCGCGACTTTCGAACAGAGCTACCTGCATCATGTGCGCTCGGAAGGAGCGGACCGGCCGATGTCGTCGTATGATTCGCCTTGAGCTCGCAGGGTTCGGCGCAACGCCGTTGATCGAACTCTAGTTGATCGAACTCTATCTGACGGCCAAGGCGCCGGGAGAATTGGACGCTTCCGAGCTCAAAGCGACGCGTTTGCTGACCGGGTCCTGCCGTAACATCACTCGACATGGCCGGCGCATCGATGAGTGCATGTCATGGCAGATGGCTAATAAATGTAACGATGCGGCCGATACTTGGCCGTGGACAATCCTCACTAGAGCGGTTTCCAGTTGAGGTGAATCGGAACAGTCAAAGGGGATTCCCACGGGCACGCAAATCAGATTCGGTGTTGCCCGCGACAACATGCGGGGCATGCGATGGCGAAGGGATACTCCAAGGACCTCAGGGTGCGTGCGGTTGAGCTTGTTGAGTCCGGCGAAAGCGCACGTGAGGCTGCGCGCATTCTCAATCTCGGCGCTTCGACTACGATCCGATGGATGGATCGTTGGAGGAAGACCGGAAACGTTGAGGCCAAGCCCGGCACCGGGCACAGCCGCTCGCCGTTGGAGCAGCACAAGCAGTGGCTGATCGAGCTGATCGCCGCGGAGCCGGACCTGACGCTCGAGGAGATCCGCGCGCGTCTGCGCTCTCAGAGAAAGCAAAAGGCCGGCATCGGTTCGATCTGGCGTTTCTTCGACCGTCACAGCATCACCTTCAAAAAAAACACTGCACGCCGCCGAGCAGGATCGACCTGACGTCGCTGCCGAGCGTGCCGCGCTGAAAGCCGAGCAGCCCAAGCTGCGTGCACCGCGCCTCATCTTTATCGACGAGACTGCGGTCACGACGAAGATGGTCCGGCACTATGGGCGCTCTCCTCGCGGTGAGCGCCTCGTCTCTGGCGTGCCCCATGGTCACTGGAAGACGCTGACGCTTGTCGCCGCGCTGCGCATCGATGGCCTCACGGCGCCCTATGTCATCGACGGTGCAATGGATGGGCCCTCGTTCCTGGCTTATGTCGAGCAAGTCCTGGCGCCGACCTTGCGCAAGGGCGACATCGTCTTCATGGACAACTTGCGCACTCACAAGATCGCCGGTGTCCGCGAGGCGATCGAGGCTGTCGGCGCCCGCGTGCGTTATCTGCCGGCCTACTCGCCCGACCTCAATCCGATCGAACAGGCCTTCTCCCGGTTGAAAGCTGCGCTGCGCAAAGGCGCCACCCGCACGGTCCAAGCCCTGCTCAAACTCATCGGCAAACTCGTCAAGTCGTTTGCGCCGCAGATGTGTGCCAACTACTTTAGGCATGCTGGATACACCAGATGATCCACATCATGTGGAAAATGCTCTAGCGCACTGAGTTCAGGAGATGGTTGGATAGAGGTCTCGCGCCCGGAACGCCATCGAGGCGCGGCATCAGCAAACAGTCGATCCAAGCAGCGGACGAAAATGCGCTGGTCGAGGCATACGGTGCAGCTGATTTTTCTGAAGAACGTCCGGCGGCGTCATGAATGGTCTCATGACAGATGTCGTACGGCGGCCTGATCGAAAGAATGCGCGCCGGTTGGTCCGTCGGAAGGCTGGTTGACGGCCGTAAAGCAAGTCAGGGCTGAAGGCGCAACCGAACCTAGCGCTTAACTGACTTGGAGATAGATTTGGGTCTCAGCGGTTATCGCGGCGCCACTCTTCCGTTGCCAGACGCATGGCTTCCGTGCGGTCGCAACCGGTCCGATCCATCCAGCGCTTGATCAGGCCCTCCTTTCCCTGCGCGCTCGTCATTGAAAAGACGCGCTGAAAATCCCGCTGGGTTTCCGATTGCCGTCGCAAGTCGGCTTGTCGCCGCGTTGCCGGATCCGGCCGCAGCGGCTGCGATCCATGCTGCAACAGGTAATAAGCGACGCCACCGACTAACAGCAGCAGCAATAGGCCTAGAATGATTTGTTCCGTATCCATGTTCGCCACTCCGCTTGAGCTGGCCCAATATCCCTCCCGGCCCGGCCATTCGCATTGACGGATCGCAAGCCGGTGGGTGGCGGATCCAAGGGGTGGTTAGCTAAGGAGCACCATTGAACATTCTGGCCCGTTTTGCGTGAGCGTAAAATTCGCCAACTGCTCACATTTCCGGTATTGAATGTCCGCTTTGTTCACACCAGCAGAGGAAAAGCGACATGCCGGGTCGAGCGGGGACGCGACTCGGCTAAGCGGGAGCGTGATCGCGGGTCGCGCTCAGACGTTCGGCAAGAAGTATCTCTTGATGTTGTCGCCGTCGGTCTTGAACAGCACGCGGGTGCCGCGAAGCTGCCGAATCTGCTTCTTGGTCCTTTTGATCATGCCGTGGCGCTTGCCGGCGTGGGCCGCCATTACTTTGCCGGTGGCAGTCACCTTGAAGCGCTTCTTTGCGCCTGATTTGGTCTTCAACTTGGGCATTCTGGCCTTCCTATGCCTGCGAGATGACAAAGCGACTCGGCGATGGCCTCAATCGTCGCTTCGTTCTGAATATCCGAGACAGCGAAATCCTGCGGAAGCATTAGATCAACGATCTGCCGCTAACCGTCCGGACGCACGGCCCATTATTTGGGAATTTCTTGAACATGATGGCGGGCTTAATCTTAGCGAACGATCCAGCCGCTTCACTGCGCACCATTGTACCGAGAGTATCCGCCGATAGCAGGCCACGGGATAAGTTCTTATATTCATACTCGCACCCTTGCTTTGGCCGGGGGTAACGCTTTCGAGGGAACCGACCGGAAAGATGAACGATCGCCTCGCAAGAACGTTCAACTAAATGCTGCGAATTCCCGCACCGTAAAAGTACGTAATGCGGTCGCCGATGTCACAAACGAAGCGGCGCAGAGTTGCACGCTGGAAATTGATTGCAGCCAACGAGACGATGCTGACCGTTGAACGTGAAAAAGCGAGTCGGGCTTTCGATACCTTTGCACCGGATTTCATACTGCAGGCCACCCCCGACCAACACCTCAACCACCATGAACAAAAAGCCTTCATATTCTCTCGCAGCCGAGTTGAGGCCTTTTGTAGCTCCGTTCCGCTTCGACGGATCGAGCGAGTTTCACCTCAAATCACAGAAGACCAGAGAGAGGGGAGGTCTCGACAAGGGCCAGGGCGAGGAGATCATCGAGGCCAACCACAAACGGTTGAGTGATTTCCAGGAAAAGCTCTACGCGCAGAACAGTTGGTCGTTGCTGCTGATCTTCCAGGGCATGGACGCCGCCGGCAAAGACAGTGCCATCAAGACCATCTTTAAGGGCATCAACCCGCAGGGCTGCGAGGTGCATTCCTTCAAGCAGCCGTCAACGCTTGAGCTCGATCATGATTTCATGTGGCGCAGCGTGATCGCGCTGCCGCGGCGTGGCCGCATCGGCATCTTTAACCGTTCTTATTATGAAGATTGCCTGGTGGTGCGGGTGCATCCGGAGATTCGCGCTAAGGAGAAGATTCCCGCCCGGTTGATTACCAGGAATATCTGGCGCGAGCGGTTTGAGGACGTCTCTTCCTTTGAGCGCTACCTCGCGCGCAATGGCACAATCATCCTGAAGTTCTTCCTCAACATATCGAAGGAAGAACAGCGCCAGCGTCTTCTCGCGCGACTAGATGAGCCTTCGAAGAACTGGAAGTTCTCGATGGCCGATATCGCCGAGCGCGCACTGTGGGAGAAATACCAAGCGGCGTATCAGGAGGTTATCAGGCATACCTCAAACGAGGCGGCGCCGTGGCACGTGGTACCGGCCGATCACAAATGGTTCGCGCGAGTGGTGATCGGCTCCACTGTCGTCAGCGCGCTCAACAGGCTCGATTTGCGGTTCCCCAAGGTCGACCCTGCTTCGCTGCAGGAGTTAAAGCTGGTCCGCAAGGCATTGCTGGCGGAAGGGCAGGAGCGAAAAGTAGGTAAAGTCGCCGGTCAACAGGTTAAGTGAACCTAGAAAGGGTTTCATGCGCTTAGCAGACCCAGCACAGCCGCGGCGTCCGGGCTGTTCGGGTGGTTCGGGGCGACTTTCTTTATGCGTCCATGCTGGCAGGTCCATTGGTACCGATGCGTGCCCACAGCATCAGCACGATTGCAAAACAGACGAGCGCGACGATGACCAGGACGGCATAAGGCTTTCGGGGCTCATGGGAGTTCTCCTTTGCCTGGATTATCAAACCCAAGAATGAACTTGAGCGCGGCGCAAAGATCGCAGCCATAACCGTATCCTTTTGGCGATGGCGTTGTCCCATCGCTGACCGCAGCTGCTCACTCGACGAGCGCCTGCTATTTTCCCAATTAACCGGCGCCGCATTCGGGCAGGCCGCAGTACTATTCAAGCGCTCCGAGCCGCGACGTCACCAACTTTTGCGTCTGGCCCTTGATCCCCAGTCGATCGAGCAGAGCGTTGGCAACAGCTTCCGAGGATGCTGGATTCTGTCCCGTGATTAGGTCGCCATCGGAGATGGCATAGGGCTGCCATTTCTCTTTCCGCGAATAGTTGCCGCCGTTGTTCCTCAACATATCTTCGACCAGGAACGGTAAGACGTCAGTCAGTTCAATTGCAGCCTCCTCGAGGTTGGAAAATCCGGTGACGGATTTGCCGGCGACAAGGGGCAGCCCATTGGATGCCCTGGTAGAACGCAACGCGCCGGGCCCATGGCAGACGAGCCCTAATGGACGACGCGTGCGGGCCATGGTTTCGATCAGTGCGATTGAGTGGGGATCATTGGCGAGATCCCATAACGGCCCGTGGCCGCCCGGATAGAAGGCGGCATCATGGTCGCGGGCCGAAATGCTCGACAGCGTCCGGGTGTTCGCCAACTCGGCTTGTGCATGACTGTCGCGCTGAAAGCGATTAGTCGCTTCGGTCTCCGCTTCGGCCCACTCGCTTCTTGGATCGACCGGGGGTAGGCCTCCGTCGGGCGATGCAAGTGTGAGAACGATGCCGGCGTCCTTGAAGATGTAATAGGGCGTAGCGAGTTCGTCGAACCAGAGGCCAGTCTTCTTGCCAGTGTCCCCAAGTCGGTCGTGCGAGGTTAGTACGATCAATATCCTCATCTCAGGTTTACTCCTCTGCTCGGCACCTTGGTGGCGGAGCATCGGGCATCATGGTTCGATGTTCATTGAGGGTCATCAATTTTGCCGTCAAAGTGCAGACCAGCGCTGATTGGCACAGGCTTTTGGTTGTTGTCGCGTCACATTGATTGTCGGCGAACTTTCGAAGCTCGTCCTGGTCGAGCGCTGTTCGGTCTTACCAGAGACCAGGTCGCTCCGATTTCGAACCGGATTACTCTAGTGATTGGCCCCCAAGATAAAGGCGACGAGTTGGTGCGCAGCCTCTTTCGTGGAATGTCTGTTGTTGAAGCATCACCGTTTGATGAGGATCTCAGGTGAGCATCTCCCATTCATGAAAACTGATCCCCGTCAAGGTCCTAAGACAACTGCAGCGGCATACTGTGCCACGCTTCCGTATACTCCTGGAACGAAAGGCGGCCGAGCGTTGAGAAGATTCGACGCTGCTGGATAGGCTGATCTGAACAAAGTTGGGCTTCTGCCGCATGTCCCATGTCGATCATGTAGGCCAAGCGGACGTGTCGTTGAGTCGTCCGCCGACCCTCTCCTCGAGCTGTGTCGCTGTTATGACCGCTTCGGGTAGGATTACGGTTGCCAATCTCGATTACGACCAGCTGATGCTGACCGAAATCCACGCGTCTAGGCTAAGGTTCATCGCCGCTGGTCCGACAAGAGGGAGAGACTGCATGCGAAGTTCGTGTACCTGCGTCGCGCTTGCCGCGTTCATCCTGGGCATTTTCAGCTCCATGGGTGCAGCCCAGCCGCAGAGTGAAGATAAAAAGTCGGGAGATGCTCCTTGGAGTACCGGGCGCACAGTATTGCCGGACAATCAGGGTCAACCCCAGCCTCAGGGCTGGACCGGCCCACTATCGACCGGCACTGGCGGCGCTCCACCGACAAGTCCACAGGGGGGCACACCGCCAGACATGCAACCCGCGCCGGGCGGTGCGACCAAGAGCATCGTTGATCCTTCTCCTAAGTACTAACGCGTGACGTGGCTGCATGAAGGGAGAGCCCCGATGAATGGCTTCATTGCCGGTCCGGCCTTGCGGTTTGCTGATGCATCTACGGGGTCAGGGCAGGAGGCCTCGGTACTCTCACTGTTCACAATCACAGCGGAGAGAGCTGTGCTATCGGCGCGCAGTAGACGGGGCAGGAGAAAAAAATCTGTCTAGAAGATGATGTTTGTCATGATGCCCACGTCTCGTGCTGTGCGCATAGTGGCAATTGAGTTTGATCTCCAACGCCCGTTGGAACCGCGTGGAAGGGCTTGTGTATGAAGGGACGTGTCCAGGCAGCCGTGTACCGGCGTGATCTGCTTCGCCTCGCGATTGTAAGCGCTGCCGCCGCGACCGCTGGAACGTTGACCATCGAGCCCATCGTGGCTGAGCCCGCGGGTAGCGCTAAGCGGAAGCCCCGTTACCGGGCGAACTCAGCCGAGGTTCAAAACTTCTATCGCGTCAACAGCTATCCCGCCCCATAGGGAGGCGCGCATGCTGTTCAGGAAGTCGGAACGTCGCAGTCGTGGGCAAGCAACTGTCGCGCCGTGTCAACCACGCACGGGTATCGATCGCCGGACCTTCTTGAACCGCTCGGGCGTCACCATCGGTGCGCTGGCGGTGCTTGGCGACTTGCCACTTGGTTGCGTTCGTCAGGCGGAAGCCGGCCCGCCGCCTCCCGCGGGTGCCACAGTTAACACCCGTAAGAACATCTGCACACATTGTTCGGTCGGCTGTTCGGTTATCGCAACAGTCACGAACGGCGTGTGGACCGGGCAGGAGCCAGACTATGACAGCCCGATCAATCGTGGATCGCATTGCTGCAAGGGTGCTGCGGTTCGAGACGACGTCTTGAGTGAGCGCCGCTTGCGCTACCCCGTGAAGCTTGTCGATGGCCAATGGACGCGTCTGTCATGGGAGCAGGCCATCGACGAGATCGGAGACAAGCTCATTGAGATTCGCGAGAAGTCCGGACCGGAGTCGGTGTACTGGCTTGGATCAGCCAAGTTCACCAATGAAGCCGCCTACCTCAACCGCAAGCTTGCGGCCTTCTGGGGCACGAACAATGCCGACCATCAGGCGCGTATATGCCATTCCACGACGGTCACCGGGGTAGCCAATACCTGGGGCTATGGCGCGATGACCAATAGCTACAATGACATTCGAAATGCCAAGACCATCATGGTCATGGGCGGCAACCCAGCCGAGGCGCACCCGGTTTCGCTTCAACACATTCTTGAAGGCAAGGAGCTGAACCGGGCCAACATGATCGTCATCGATCCACGAATGACGCGGACGGCCGCGCACGCGACGGAGTATCTTCGTGTTCGCCCCGGAACCCACATCGCGACGATCTACGGCATGCTTTGGCACATCTTTAAGAACGGCTGGGAGGACAAGGAATTTATCCACCAGCGGTCGTACGGCATCGACGAGATCCGCAAGCAAGTCGCGAAGTGGACGCCCCGGGAAGTCGAGCGTATTACAGGTCTGCCTGAAGCACAGGTCAGCCATGTCGCGGAAATGTTCGCCAAAGAGAAGCCCGCAACATTGATCTGGGCTATGGGGCAGACGCAATTCTCGACCGGCACAGCGAACGTCCGTGCCAGCTGCATACTTCTGCTGGCGACAGGCAACGTCGGGTGTCCCGGAGGCGGCGCCAATATTTTTCGCGGCCACACCAATGTGCAAGGCGCTACCGATCTCGGCCTCGATGTGACGACGTTGCCACTCTACTACGGCCTGACCCAGGATGCCTGGCAGCATTGGTGCAGGGTATGGGAGATCGATTACGACTGGATCGCTTCGCGCTTCGCGAGCAAAACGCTGATGGAAAGTCCCGGAATTCCGAGCACGCGCTGGTTCGACGCGAGTTTATTGCCGAAGGATCAGGTCACACAGCCCGACAATGTGCAGGCGATGTTCGTCATGGGGCATGGCGTCAACACGATCACCCGGATGCCGGAAGCCAAGCGAGGGATAGAAAAGCTCGAACTGCTGGTTGTGTGCGATCCGTATCCGACCGCATGGTCGGTACTCTCGGAACGCAAGAACGGCATCTATCTTTTACCGGCCTGCACCAGCTTCGAGATGGATGGTTCGCGAACCGCCTCGAACCGCTCGCTGCAGTGGGGTGAGAAGATCGTGGACCCAGCGTTCGAATCGAAAAACGACTACGAGACGTTCTATCTGCTCGCCAGAAAGCTGGGTTTCGCCGACCGTATGTTCAAGAACATCAAGGTAGAAAACGGCGCGGTATCGGCGGAGGATATTCTGCGCGAGATCAATCGCGGCGGCTGGTCGACGGGCTATTGCGGACAATCGCCGGAGCGGCTCAAGGCGCACATGAGGAACCAAGCCAAATTCGATCTGGTCACCCTGCGGGCGCCGAAGAATGATCCGGAAGTGGGTGGAGACTATTACGGCCTGCCGTGGCCGTGCTGGGGGAAGCCCGAGTACAGACATCCCGGCACGCCGATTCTCTACAATACCAATCTTCCGGTAAGCGAAGGCGGCGGCACGTTCCGCGCGCGGTTCGGCGTCGAACGCATCGTCAAGCGCAAGGTGATGGAGAACGGGCAGGAAGTCGAAAAGGAGCAACACGACAATTTGCTTGCCGAAGGGTCGTATTCGGTCGGTTCCGAGATCAAGGACGGCTACCCCGAGTTTACGCTGGCCGTGCTGAAGAAACTGGGCTGGGACAAGGACCTGACTCCGCAAGAAATAGAGGTCATTCAACGCGTCAATCGCGCCAATCCCGATGCGGTGTCATGGGCGCTGGATCTTTCCGGCGGCATTCAACGTGTCGTGATCGAGCACGGCTGCTCGCCGCACGGCAACGGCAAGGCGCGCATGATCGCCTGGAATTTGCCTGATCCAATTCCGGTCCATCGCGAACCGATCTACACCCCTCGTCCGGATCTCGTGGCTGATTATCCGACGCTGCCGGATGCCAGGCAATTCCGCATGCCCAATATCGGCTTCAGCATTCAGAAGGCTGCGGTTGACAAAGGCATTGCCAAGCAGTTTCCCCTGATCCTGAGTTCGGGACGGCTTGTAGAATACGAAGGAGGCGGCGAAGAGACGCGATCCAGTAAATGGCTAGCAGAACTGCAGCAGCACATGTTCGTCGAAATCAATCCGGTGGATGCAGGCGCCCGCGGAATCAAGGATGGCGGATGGGTTTGGGTGACCGGGCCGGAGAGTAATTCGAGGGCTCGCATGAAGGCCGTTGTGACGGAAAGAGTAGGCGAGGGAGTGGCCTGGATGCCTTTCCACTTCGCCGGTTGGTACGAAGGCACCGATCTGCGTCCCAAGTATCCGAAAGGTGCCGATCCGATCGTGCTCGGCGAGAGCGTGAACACGCTCACGACTTACGGATACGATCCATCGACCGGCATGCATGAGCCGAAGGCCACCCTTTGTCAGATCAGGGCGGCGTAAGAGGATAGAGCCCTGGCGTGCATGAAATTCCCTTGTAGATGCTGCAAAGCCTGCGTCACCATCCGCAAAAACTAGAATGACGTCTCCTGGAGAATGACGGCTAGCCCGGTAAGTTCGGTTTCGATGCGTGCATTGCACGGTCCACCCTGCGGGGAGCCGTGTGACATGCATCAATCCGACAGACGATTGCACTCGTGCTGCTTCGGAAAGATTTGTGCATCAGCTGCTTCGAAAGAATTGTGCATCAGCTGCGGCTACTGCTTCTATGCCCGCTCACTCGCGGCGCCGCAATATCCGATGGTCAATTTCGAGTTTCGCGGCAAGACGTCGCGATCCTGGAAGGTTGGCTGAAGGTTGGCTGTTGGGTGCAGCGATACAGATACATCAGCGATCGCCCGGTTGATACATGGTGGTGCGCCAAACGGGCGTTCGCATGGCAGGCCCTGCGGCGGATCAAGGTTTGGTGGCGGACCTCAGCTACCAAGTGCACGACTTTGCTCGCTAATCTATGATGTACAATTCCCAGCGCGAGATCGTAGCGCCCGAACCGCTCAGCTATCCCCTCTGCCGTCAGTTCGAGCGCGCGCCCGGGGCGGGATTGCCAACTGAAGCTACTGCGTCCGGCGCGCTGGAATCGACGATTTCGGCGGCGCGCTGAGGTGTGCTGCTTCGATGAGAGGCCTCGCGATAGTGTTCACGGGACATCGGAAGCAGCAGCAATCCAATAATATCTGACCTGCCAATAGTCGTAGATGTCCTGGTTGCGGGCCCGAGCTGTTTGCTCCCAGTGTTCCCCTTGCTCGATCTTCGGCGCGTTCTTAAGCTCCCCTTCGGTGATGTCCACCTGGAAGCCATCGGGCTTTTCATTCCAGGTCAACATCGACCAGGGAATAGGGTAGTGGTCCTCTCCGATGCCGAGGAAGCCGCCGAAACTCAGGATCGCGTAGGCGATCTGGCCGGTGAGCTTGTCGATCATCAGGCGCTCTACCTTCCCGATACGCTTGCCGTGTACGTCATAGACCGGCATTCCTTCCACGCTGTCGCTAGTGATGAGGGAAGAAGTGTGGCCCTCTTGCATCGGGACGGGTTGCTCCCAATAACCATAGACCCGCTCGTCGCGGTCCGGGTTCGCTTGCTCCCAGCTTTCCACTGGTTCGGCCTTCGGAGCGTTCTTGAGTTGCTCCTCGGTGATGTCGACGCGATATCCACCGAGCTTCTCATCGTAGTTCAGCATCGGCCAAGGAACTGGATAGTGGGTCCCGCCGATACCGAGGAATCCCCCAAAACTCAGGACCGCGTAGGCGATGCGGCCGCCGGCCTTGTCGATCACTAGCCGCTCGACCTTCCCGATGCGCTTGCCCTGTGGATCATAGACCGCAGTGCCTTCTACGCGATCGCTTGCGATCAGGGAAGACGCAGTTTCGCTCTCCGTCGCGGGTGCGCGCTGCATTGTAGTCACCATTGATTGTCTCCTTGATTGGCACATTCAAAACCAGAGCATCGGCCCCCGGATTACTAATCGATGGTTTCGGAGGCTTGCACTCTATTGCATGCAGCTACGAGCTACGCTGCCATCGCGTCCGCTGCATTGATGGCCGTCAACGCACGTGCACGGTCTGCGGATGCTCGCGTTTGGTGAACTCGACGTCCAGTTAGCATAGCGACCGTTGCGTCAAGTGAAGAGCGTTGCAGCGTGTAACAGAACGCCAATTGAGCGTCAGGGATCAGCGTCCATTACCATGCTAGGCGTCGTTCACCGCGACTGAAGCTGTTAAATCACCGGCCGGGCTGGCCGATTCGAACGTGGCGCAGCGCGTCCCCGCACGAGGACTGGCGATGTGACGCGACTTTCCGGGCCGTCAATGCTCGAGCAGCTAAGGCGAACTGCAGCGGGCAAGCGACATTTCTACGAAACCCTAGCATACAGATAGCATTGTGACCCAGCTCTCATGACCTGCTTCAACGGCGCGTCCTAGCTGACGAACGTCGACTGTTGGGGAACCGCCAAATGGAGCGACTCGCTGCCTCGACAGGAGATGGTCAATATCATGGTGCAGCTCAAGCGCCCCAGCTGCGACACCCGTGACGCCGCGGCCCCTAACGCCGCTACGGTAGTATTTGAGATGGACGGTTTCTTCGCGGGCCGTCCGCCGTAGCGGGCATGGCGTGATCCTCGCCGCGCGGACCGCCTGTCCGCGAGTTCTAGCAGCGCCGGACTTTGCGAACGATCAAAGTGCCGTCGGGCCGGTGGTGGCGCTCGACTACTATCCGGCAGTCGTCCCAGGCGTAGCTACGCCACGCCGGCTCGCGCACGATCACGTCGCGTTCGACCACGCGAGGTGGAGGACGAACGACTTCTTCTTCCCAGACCTGAGCTGAGCTGGGCCATGCGGCCAAAGTCGTCATGATGCCCGCAAGACCTATCGCGAAAATTCTCATGCTGTCTCTCCTTGCAATTTGACCGGTTGGCAGTGGGGGCCCAACGCTTGGCGATGTTGGATGTTGCCGTCGGTTGCGAAAATAAAGCACATGAGGCGCGGGCCGGAAATTGACGGCTGTCAAGGGCGCGCTCGAGCAGCAGAGCTAGAAAAGCAGCCTGCGCCAGTTGGGCCACCAGACGCTCTCGAATGGTCCATATTGCTGATGCTGCTTTCTCGACCGGTGTGCTCAGCTACGATCTTTGCTCTGCTTTGTCTTTAATTTGCGGCCGCCGGCACATGGCTCGCCGTTCTCGGACGCACCTTGTATTATACGATGGCCGGAGTCGGCCTGCCCGCAGACTGCCTTGCGAGGAAGTCTACGTCACCTTCGGCTTACATCCCCATCTCGGAAAAGAATGCCATCGATCTTGCCAGAACGGTAAGCCGATTGCACCCTCTCTACCATTCATATTGATGACCGGGAGGCGAGATGGACCAGTTGAAAGAAATTGCAGGATGCGGGTTCTTCAGAAGCCGATTTTACAGAAGCCATGGACTCGGCGAACTGGCGGAGGAAGTCCCCCTGGCGCTCGGCTAAGATCAGGTGCCTCGGCATCGATGATCCACGAGCATTTCAAATCAAGTCATGCTGCCCGGCATGAAGCAGCGGACCGTGGTTCCCATGTAGTCGCGGATCGGCCAAACCATGGTTCTTCCCACTCTGTTCGGCTCGGTGATGACGGCCTCATCCGGAACGTCAATCCATTGGTTGTCTAGGCGTACGCGGTAGTGGCCGTCGCGGGTTTCCCAATCGACATCGCTGACCGCCGTGCCGTCGGCGTCGGAGCAGCAGGGTCCCTTGCCCGATCTGAGCTGGTCGAACCAGGCTTTCAGCGGCGAATTGGCATGGCGGCCGTCGTCGCGGGCGTGCGCCGATAGTATCGGCGATGCCAGCGCCAGGATACAAGCAGCCGAAATGGCAATGGGTCGTTTCAAGCGCTTTGCGAACACATCACTCTCACTTCGAGATGTTGGAGCTGCGGGCGCGATCTGAATGGTAACGTCGTGCGTCAACGCTGTCGTTGACAACGAGCAATTTTAGAATGATTGGGATTTGACCTGCATTGCGTGCGCGTGCAATTGCGAAAGCTCTTCATCTGCGGGGTCTTGTCCTTCCAATCTTCAATAACTATCGTGTCGATTTGACCGCTTTTCAGGCGCTATCGAGATGCGCCGCGGATCAACCAGTTGGATATCTCATTGACGCGCGCGAGATGTTGCAGCTCCCGGAATGGGGCTCGTCGACGTCGGGCAACATTTCCGCCGCGGTACTGGCCAGAGCAATCGCACCTCGAAGTGACCGTGCCGCCAATGCTCGATGGCGGCGTGGATCTGCCGCATCGATGCGTAGTGGAAACAGCTCTCGACGTGATGAGTGTTGCCGATCGCCTGTTCCCTCACGCTAGATGCGAGCCCTCACTGAGGCGAACGCAGTTCGCTATTCGCAAGTCTGGAGAGGCGGGGCCAATAGAGCGGATCGCCGCCCGCACAATTGATACAATCAAGAAACGGTCCAGGGCTCCACATACCGGACAGGGAACTGGGGCAACGTTCCTCTGCAGGTAACGCCTCATCTTACAACTCCATGAGAGGCGCATCTTGTCGGGCGGACACTGTGTGATCATGCGCGCAACGAACGCCGACGGCGTGACGAGGGTAACACCGACTGACCAGTTCTTGCCAGCTATCGGCCAGCAATGCCGGTTTCCATTCCTGAATTGACAGCGGTCAACGCTTCCTATTCAGGAGCGGGCTAGCGTGGCTTATTCATTCGGGATTGGCCATGCGAAAGATGATGCAAGGCATCGCCACGGTTTTCGCGATCGCTGTCGCATCGCCAGCGTTCGCCCAAGGCAGCGTACGCTACGAGTTGCTCCCTGAGCCGGATGTCAAATCCAACACCTCTTATCGGACGGCTACGGCCTATGTAGTCGACAAGAAGGAAAATCAAATTTTTGTATGTTCGGCGCGCTACAACTATCGTGACCTGACAGCGAACAATGGTTCGTGCGTCAAGCTCGACCCGACGATCGGCCGGCCATCGCTAAACGAGACATATGTGGCCCATCCAGTGACGGGCTCCACGATATTGAACCCGTTCCTGCCGGTGATCTGGTTTATCCATCCAGGCAGCGGCGATGTTCAGTTTTGCGCCATTCGTCACGCCGGCCTATGCGTGAAAATTAGTCTGCCGTGAACGACAGAGGAGTCGCATCATGACCGTGACGGAGGCCATCCGTACTATTGTACTACCTTCAGGTGAACACATTCCAATGCTCGGCCAAGGGACCTGGCACATGGCCGAGAATCCGCTGAACCGGACCAACGAGATCAAAGCGCTACGGCTCGGCATCGATCTCGGCATGAACCTGATCGACACGGCCGAAATGTACGCCGACGGTGGCGCCGAAAGGCTTGTCGGCGAGGCCATCAAGGGACGGCGCGACGAGATTTTTCTAGTGAGCAAGGTGCTGCCTCAGAACGCCACCCGACAGGGCACGATAGCGGCTTGCAACCGAAGTCTTGCCCGGCTTGGGGTGCATGAGATCGATCTCTATCTGCTGCATTGGCGAGGACTCGCTCCGCTGGAAGAAACCGTCGATGCTTTCGAGGCTTTGGTTGGCGCAGGCAAGATCCGGAACTGGGGTGTCAGCAATTTCGATATCGGCGACATGCAGGAACTCGTCGACTTGCCCAATGGTGCCAACGTCGCGACCGATCAGGTGCTCTACAATCTCGAGCGTCGTGGCATCGAGTTCGACCTCTTGCCATGGTGCCAGCGCAGCGGCGTCCCCGTTATGGCCTATTCGCCGATCGAGCAGGGCCGTGTGTTGCGTGATGTCACACTCAAGACCATTGCGGCTCGTCTCGGCGCGACCCCGGCACAAGTGGCGCTGGCATGGGTGCTACGCCAGGACGGCGTATGTGCTATACCGCAGTCGGGCAAGCCGGAACATGTTCGCGAGAATCGTGGCGCGCTGGACGTTCGCTTGACGCCACAGGATCTCGCCGATCTCGATGAAACCTTTCCGCCGCCGGACCGCAAACAACCTCTGGCGACGCATTGAGCCCAGTTCGGGAGCCATCCTGACATGAGTGCACAAATCCGCCACATCGTTTGTCCGCATTGCACAAGCATCAACCGAATTCCGGCCGAAAAAGATGCGCGCCGGGCGAAATGCGGCCATTGCCACCAACTCCTGTTTACGGGGCATCCGACGCCGGTTTCCGCTCGCGCCTTTGCCACCCACATCCAGCGCAACGATATTCCCGTCGTGGTCGATTTCTGGGCAGAGTGGTGTGGGCCCTGCAAGGGGATGGCACCGGCTTTTGAGCGCGCCGCCGGCGAGTTCGAACCCCAACTTCGTTTTCTGAAGGTTGACACAGAGGCCGAAGCCGAGCTGTCAGGTCGTTACAACATTCGAAGCATTCCAACGCTGATGCTATTCCATAAAGGCAATATCGTCGCCCAACGCACTGGAGCTGTGGGTGCCGAGGCGTTGCGCCAATGGCTACGCCAGCATGCGCCATTGGCCGCGCCTGCAGCCTCATGAGTACACCATCACAGTCTTGATGTTGACGAACTCCCTGATGCCGTAGCAGGACAATTCACGCCCATAGCCGCTTTCCTTGATGCCTCCGAAGGGCACTCTCGGATCGGAACGAACGTTGTCGTTGACGAAGACCATTCCCGATTCGATCTCGAACTCTGCAATCCTTTCTCCGCGCGCAAGATCGCGGGTGATCACGCCGCCGCCAAGTCCGAATGGGCTGTCGTTCGCGACCGCAATCGCCTCGGCCTCGTTCCGGGTCGGGATGATTGCCGCAACCGGACCGAACAATTCCTCTTCATAGGCCGGCATGCCTTTCCCTACGTCGGTGAGAACTGTCGGCGGATAGTAGGCTCCCGGATGATTGGGCACATTGCCGCCGAGGAGGAGGCGCGCTCCCTTTCCGACGCTTGCGACGACCTGCCGGTGCAAGGAGTCGCGCAAATCGTGCCGCGCCAGCGGACCTATCTCTGTCCCATGATCGAACGGGTCTCCCATCTTGGTCTGGCTCATCAGCTCGACAAAGCGTTTCTCGAAAGCCGGCCTGGCCTTTTCGACCACGATGAATCGCTTGGCAGCGATGCAGCTCTGGCCCGAATTCAGCAGCCGGCCTCTGGCGCATATGGCGGCGGCGGAGCCGGTATCGGCATCTTCCAGGATCAGGTAGGGGTCGCTGCCGCCGAGCTCGAGCACTGTCTTCTTGAGCATGGCGCCAGCCTTGCTCGCGACTGCGCGCCCGGCGGCGCCGCTGCCCGTCAGGGTAACCGCGCGTACGAGCGGATGCTCGATCATGGCCTCGACTTGCTTGCTTGTGATCATCAATGTGCGGAGCAGATTTTCGGGAAAGCCGGCGTCGCGAAAGATCTGTTCGATCGCAAGCGCACAACCCGGAACGTTCGAGGCATGCTTGAGCAACGCGGCATTGCCCGCCATCAGGCTCGGTGCTGCGAAACGAAAGACCTGCCAGAATGGAAAATTCCAGGGCATGACCGCCAATACCACCCCGAGCGGGTTGAACGCGACGAAAGTTCTGCGTGCTTCCGTCCATGCCGGCTGACGTCTCAGGAAATTCTCCGCATTGTCGGCAAAGTACTCGCAAGTCTTGGCGCATTTCTCGGCCTCTGCAACACCCTCGTGAAAGGGCTTTCCCATCTCCTCCGCCATCAACTTTGCATATTCGCGCGCCTTCTTGTTCAGGATCTCGGCTGCATTGCGCATCAGCGAAGCGCGGTGTTCGAAACCGGTGCGGCGCCAGGCGAGGTAATCCTGGTGAACCGTGCCGACGACGTCTTGCGCCTCCACGGTCGACCATTCCTCATATGTCGCAAACGGCTCACCGGTGGTGGGGTTGACGGATTGAAATGTCATCGCGGATGGTCCTCGCATCGCGCTCGGCCGGGCGGCACTCGCTGTCGATCACCATGAGTATGCGGGGTTCGATAGACCATGACGGCCGTCAATTTGCGCTCTTGCAATGCAAGCTTTGATTATCGCCAGCTCTGGTCCACGCACGCCTTGGGCTGTTCGCCGCGGTCCTGGGCCAGCGACGGGTAGTCGGTGTATCCCTTCTCACCTCCGCCGTAGTAACTGCTGGGATCATCGGCGTTGAGTGCCGCGCCCAGACGCAGACGGTCTGGCAAGTCGGGGTTGGCGAGGAATTTCCGGCCGTACGCGATCAGATCGGCCCATCCCTCCCGAAGCCACTGCGCTCCGCTCTCGGCATCGAAGCCGCCTGCCACGATCAGGGTTCCCCTGAACTTGTTCCGGACCAGCTTCGCCATATCCAGAGCGGCTGGATCCGGTTCTTTCCCGCTTTGCATCTGCTCGAGCGCGGGGTTGACCATATGCAGATAGGCCAACCCGTATTCGCTCAGGCGTTCGGCCACATAGCCAAAGGTTGCTTGTGGGTTGTCGTCATGTATGTCGTTCAATTTTCCCAACGGGGATATGCGCACGCCGATGCGATCCGGTCCCCAGACCGGCGTCAGGGCCTCGACGATTTCAAATAGCAGGCGGGTGCGGCTCTCCACCGCGCCGCCATAGGCGTCGGCGCGCCGATTGGTGCCGCTTTCGATAAACTGGTCGAGCAAATAGCCGTTGGCTGCATGGATCTCCACGCCGTCGAAATCGGCCGCCACTGCATTCCTTGCCGCACGCACATATTGCGCCACCACGTAGGGCATCTCCTCGATGTCAAGCGCGCGGGGTCGTACAAAGGGAACGAGCGTGCCTTCCCCCCGCTCGTTTTCGATGAAGGCTTTTCCAGCAGGGATGATGGCCGAGGGAGCGACGGGCAGCATGTTGTCGGGCTGTAGCGCAGGATGTGAAATGCGGCCGACGTGCCAGAGCTGGCAAAACATCAGGCCCGCCGCCTGATGCACCGCGTCGGTAATACGTTGCCACGCCTCGACCTGCTCGCGGCTATGAATGCCGGGTGTCCAGGCATAGCCCTGACCCTGCATCGACACCTGCGTCGCTTCGCTGACGATCAGCGCCGCCGAGGCGCGCTGCGCATAGTAGCAGGCCGCCAACGCGCCCGGCACATTGCCGGGCTGTCGCGCGCGCGAGCGCGTCAGCGGGGCCATAACCACGCGATGGGACAGATTGAATGGACCAAGGCGGTACGGCAGGAACAGTGGTGCGGTATCCGTCTTCCGGCTCGCTTCTTGCGTTGGTGTCGCTGTCACCACGTCATCCATCGCCTGCTCCTGCATAGGGAAGAACCTCATTACAATCCTAGCTACCTCGAGAACCGCCCTCACTGACGATTGTCAACCAAACGGTCAGAGCAACGATATGACTAAGACAAAATGGTTGGAACGCGTCAGCCGCCAGACTATCGCTGCAGTCATTCAATCGAGATGGTCTCCGATCGATGGCCGGACGAAGCCCGGCGATCGGAGACCGAGCTGCGATTCGTCTGCACGGCCTGCGGTGACCGGGGGCGCTGATGTACGGCCGCACGTTGCGCCTGCCCTCATGGGCACGATGCAATGAAAGAGGCCGCCAACTGATGCGGCCCTGCTTCAGCGTTATGACTTCACCGGTGCCTTGCAGGTCTTGCAGCCGTCCTCGGTATTAACGTCTTAAGGCCATTCGGGATGAGATCGACGGTTGACGCGTCTTCGTTGTCCTGAAAGAGGCTGGCCGTGCCGGTCCGTAGCATGGTCTTTCATGACGAACCGCCAAATTCATGCACTCGGCATTCGTTCAAATCAAATTAGGCCACCGAAATTTTAAGATAGGCCACTCGATGTCGGTGGCACACAGCAAGGCCTTTGATGATGCAGTGATTGCCATCCTGGAGGCACGCGCCAAACACTGAGGATAAACGTGGTAGCGCGATATCAAAACCTCCAGCTTGCGACCGGCCTTCACCACTTCAGCATTTTCATCGCTCCTTGTGGCGAGCTGATAAAGTTCCTCCACCGCCTCTTTCGACCGCGGCTTGGTCGCGTCCTGCGCTTGCGAAACGGAAAGGCGTTTCAGCGCGTCAGATCTTCAATCAAATGCTTCTCCAGCAATGCGTCAGCTTCCCCCAGTAGCCCGGCTGCTGGTCTGGCGGACGTCATCTGTCCGCGGATGTTACACTTTGGTTGATCTGCGCCTTCAAGGGGGCCATGAGTGTTCTTCCGCCTACGCTTGATTTCCAACTTTCGCTCTTACACCGCACGCAGCGCCAGCGTGTCGTGACTGCGATCAATTATTGCGGTCCGTAGGGAGCTCCTTGGCGACCGATTACGTATTCTTACGGTACGGAGATTTGTAAAAAGGTCGGATCATCAGGGCGATAACAGGGTTAGTGTGGTGGGAAATGGGCAGAATGAAGAAGAACGAGAACAGGAAGGTGCAGCGATGAAGGCGAAAACGCGCGCACTAGACTACTATCGGCGAATGTTAGCCGCGCAGAACCATGCGATGAAGCAGCTCGATGAGCATGCCAAGATAATGCTGATTGCCAGGAGCCAGGAGGTTCCAGGCAATTCGGAGCCGGCGGCCCATTGGTACTTCGTAATTTCGGGAGCGGTTCGGCGATCCGCCATCCGTTCAGACGGGCGGCGGCAGATTCTCGACTTAATGTTGCCGGGAGATTTCTTCGTCGTCGTCGATGGAAACGAAGATCTAACGGTTGAGGCGATCGCCGAGGAAACAGCGCTGGCTAGTTACTCTAGTCAAAGGGTCGAGCAATTGGCGCAGCGCGATGTGGAGTTCGCCCGCGAGCTCCGCAGTGTCGCATTTCAGACCTTGTCGCGGATTCAGGACCAATTGCTGATCATCGGCGGCGTAAGGGCGGTCGAAAAGGTCGGTTCATTCCTGCTTGCGTTGGCGAGCCGTTCGTCGAATGATAAGGGGCAGGTCGTATTGCCCCTGACGCGTTACGACATCGCCGAGTATCTGTCAGTTTCGGTCGAAACCGTTTGTCGTTGCTTCACTAGCCTGCAGCAGCGTGGCGCGATCACGCTGTCGGGAAAACGCACCGTCAGGATTATCGATCGAAATGTCTTGAGGAGAAGAACGAACATGATCCCGTGCGGCTCGGCGGCTAGCAATTCCGACCCAACTTATCGCCCTGAGCTATAGCGCTGAGCACGAACTGCGTTAGGCCAGCCGCGCCCTGATGCCGAGACAAAGCGCTTCCGCAGTTTGATCGCATGCCGAGCCGCACTATCATACGCGTGCGCTGAACCTCGATCGTGCGCACGCTAAGGCCCGCTGATGAGCGGTCATCTTATTGGAGCTGTCGTCGATCAGCGACTGAAGTGCTTTTGCTTTCGCGCAAGGACATTGACGCGGCGCGTGGCATCGGCGGTCCTTCGCACGAACAGTCGTCCCTCCGTTCACGAAGGCGGCCTCAATAGCTTCCAGCTATGCTTGCTCCCTATGTGGTGTCTCAGAAATTCGAGTACGCCCGCATGGCGCGAGCAGCAACCTGAATACTGCCTGGGCCGCCATGGCGATGGCCGCAAATGGTCTCGGATGCGATGCCGCGCCTCCGACACTTCAATGCCGCTTGTGGTCGGGGGCCCAACATCCAGCGGGGCGTAGCCCTCCATTGTGCTTATCGCCAGCCCGGCGCCGATATCGCCGGAAATGCACGACTTCAGGCCGAGGCTGATAGTCTGTGAAGCGAGATGTTCGAGGCGGCGCTCCTGTCGACCTTGCTTCAGGAGTCTGAGGCGATAAGAAGAATCAGCCGGTAAGAAGCTAGGGGTAGTGTCCGCTCAACAGGTTGGGGAAGTTTACAAGCCGGGCTGCCATTGTCCCTGCCGGAACAATGCGATCTTGCCCTAGCAACAACAGACGAACACGCAAAATTGCGGTCACAAACTTGGTTGCGACCGTGCCGCCAAGGCGCCTGGGTAGTTGTATATGGCTTCGAGAAGCCACGCGGGGGTAGGTGATGCAGCGCCTTCGTTGACGAGCGGTTGCCCAGTTAGGCGCAAAAAGCTGATCAATTGCTCACGTCGTGTTTCGGCTTCTAGCACCCCAAGGCGCACACGGCGGTTGGGTCCTATGATATGCGGCGGCGGAGGAACACGTTCCCGGCAAGTGCAGTGACAAGGGGCGAGCGTCAATGTCGTTTCGATGATTACGACGAGCCCAGCAATGGTGCTGATGAATTGCGTAGACGAGCAGACTGCTTTGTCGATCTCGCTAATCTGCGTTGCGATTGTGCCCGGCATCTAACGGTGAGGGCTTCGATTGGAGGTCTGAACTCGAAAGAATTTGCTCTTCTGCTTTCCTCATAAGGGCCTATCGGCGCTGTGCGCTGGGTCGGTCAATGGCGATAGCGTAGGCGTTGCGTTCCTTCGCCACAAGCGCAGAAGCCGATCGGCCGGCTTGATTGACGTCCCGCGCTGGCGCAAGATTGCTGCTCTGAATCCGAAGCTTGCTACTTCGAATCCGAGGCGGGTGACGCTGAATCGGCTTCTGGCTTGGGGTCCTTAATCAGCACGGCAGGTTCGTCGTACCCCTTGCGGCTGCTGTAAAAGAGCAGGGCCATGAGTCCGAAGCCGAGGACAAGCGAGAAGGTCACGCCGAGTGCCATGGCGATGTAACCCGATGCGGGTACCTCGGCATCTCCGAGGCGCAAGCCCTCATTTGCAAGGAAACCGGCGGCTGCCAGCAGCAACAACAATAGAGTGATGACCAGCCACGAACCGAGGCCCTTGGGAATTGGCATCAGTCGTTCCTTTTTTTGAACGCAGGATTGGCTCTGTTCAGTTTTCTGCGGCTTCAGCCGCCACGCTTGCTGCGATCCAGCGTCTCCATGGTGTGGATATCCTGAACTAGGCAACGCAGCCCGTGCAGCTGATCCAGCAGGTGCAAGATTATCGAAATGCCTTCGTCGTTAACGCCGAAATCGGCCTTGAGGTCCTGGATCAAGCGCACCCGCGCAAGTTCGGCATCAGAAAAGTCCAATCTTCTTTTGGCAGCGATGGGGACAAGCCATTCCGCTTCGATCCACACATTTAGTGTCGGGAGG
This sequence comes from Bradyrhizobium sp. USDA 4510, assembly GCF_054059095.1. Lineage (NCBI taxonomy): Bacteria > Pseudomonadati > Pseudomonadota > Alphaproteobacteria > Hyphomicrobiales > Nitrobacteraceae > Bradyrhizobium > Bradyrhizobium sp. USDA 4510. Next base: position 1,662,913 of record NZ_JBSSBT010000001.1, read on the forward strand.
TCGAGATGTGATCGGTCGATGAATTCCTGCATTTGCATGTCAAACCCCCATAGACTGCCGCGGGCTTTCCGTGGCCGGCTGCCATCGGGCGACGAATTTCTCGAGTTCCGGATCCCGCTTTTGCGGCAGCACCAGCTTCAGTGTAATGTATTGATCGCCCTTGCCTCCGTCAGGACGCGGAACGCCGCGCCCCTTGAGCCGGAGCAAGCGACCGGTGCTCGACCATTTCGGCACCGTCACCGTAACCGTCCCGCTCGGCGTAGGAACGCTGATCTTTGCGCCCAGCACCGCTTCCTTCAGCGAGATCGGTAGATCCAGATAGATGTCGTCGCCTTTGCGGGTGAAGTAGGGGTGCGGCTGAACGCTGATCTCGATCAGGGCATCGCCGGGTTGACCTTCGGCGGCCGCCGGACGGCCTTTGCCTTTCAGACGCAGTGTCTGGCCGTCTCGCACACCCGGGGGGATGTTGACCTCGAGCCTGGATCCATCGGGAAGCACAAGCGATTGCTTGCCGCCGTTGACGGCATCGAGGAAGGCGAGGTCGATATGATAGCGGACATCTTGGCCCCGTCTGCGGCCGCCGCGGCCCGCGCGACCGAAAATCTCCGAGAGGATATCCTCGCTACCGGAAAAGTCGCCGAAATCGGCAAAACCGGAATTGCTGGTGTAGGTCGACCAGCCGTCCTGATCGGCGAAATCCCGATAGTACCGCCGCCTCGGTCGCTCAGCGCCCGAACTGTCGATCTCGCCGCGATCAAAGCGTGCGCGTTTCTCCGGATCGTTCAACAGATCGTAGGCGGCGGAGAGTTCCTTGAATTTTTCCTCGGCGGCCTTGTCGCCGGGATTGAGGTCAGGATGCGATTTCTTCGCGAGACGGCGATAGGCCTTCTGGATATCTGCTTGCGTGGCATCCTTTTTTACTCCCAGTGTCGCATAGGGGTCTGCAGCCAATATCCGCTCCCGTTCCTTTTGTACGCGGTTGGGCCGCGCGCAGCCCGCCTCACTGTCGTGTTGCCTGCGGAGATGGCTGTCGAGCTTTGGCTACCGCGACGCGCGCCGGCCGCAGTAGACGATCGTGCAGCGTGTAGCCATTCTCGAGAACCTGAACCACATTGCGGGACGGCTGCCCGGCTGCATCGATCTCCAGCACAGCTTCGTGTTTCTCGGGGTCGAACGGTGCGTCCAGCGCCTTCATCTCCTCCACGCCGAACCGCTTCAGGACCTCCGTCAGAATGCGGTCAGTTGCTGTCACGCCTTCGATCAATGGATCCTGCTGGCCAGTGTCAGCCCGGTTACTGCCGGCACCGATCGCCCGCCGCAGATTGTCGACCACCTGCAGCAGTTCGCGGGCGAAGCTCGCGATAGCGTACCTCCGTGCCTCCTCTGTGCGCCGCTCGCCTTGCCGGCGGGTATTCTCGGTCTCGGCGAGCGCGCGCATCAAACGTTCCCTCAAAAGTTCATTCTCGACCTCGAGATCGCCGCTCCCGGTCTCGACGCTATTCACCTGCGTTTCGCGGCTATTCACCTGCGTTTCGCGGCTATTCGCCTGCGCCCTATTAGGATCCTCGTCCACGGGATTTGTTGCCATGTCATTCGCCTGTTTTCATGTGCGAGTTCGCGCTTCACGATGCTCATCGGTCGCGCGGGTCGACTTCCTCGAATTCGGCATCGACGACGTCTTCACCGGAAGAACCGCTTCCGCTCGACGACGCCTGCGCGTCGGCGCCTTGCGAGGCGGCGCGGTTCAGTGCCTCGCCGATCCTGGCGGCGGTCTGTTGCAAACGATCCGTCGCTTGGCGAATCGATTGCGGGTTTTCGGCCGTGAGGGCCTGCTTTGCATCGGAGATTGCCTGTTCGACCTCCTTCTTGAGATTGGCAGGGATCTTGGATTCCGATTCCTTCAGGGCCTTTTCAGTGCTGTAGATCGCCGCATCGGCTTGGTTGCGTGCTTCGACGAGTTCCTTGCGGCGCTTGTCCTCCTCGGCGTGGGCTTCGGCTTCCCTGACCATCTTCTGGATATCCGCCTCGCTAAGACCACCGGAGGCCTGGATCCGAATGCTTTGCTCCTTGCCGCTGGCCTTGTCCTTGGCGGAGACATTGACAATGCCATTGGCATCGATATCAAAGGTGACTTCGATCTGTGGCACGCCGCGGGGTGCCGGCGGAATCCCGACGAGGTCGAATTGCCCCAGCAGCTTATTGTCGGCTGCCATTTCCCGTTCGCCCTGAAAGACGCGAATGGTGACCGCCGTCTGGTTGTCTTCCGCAGTTGAGAATACCTGGCTCTTCCTGGTCGGAATGGTTGTATTGCGGTCGATCAGCTTGGTCATAACGCCGCCCAGCGTCTCGATGCCCAGCGAAAGTGGCGTCACGTCGAGCAGCAGCACGTCCTTGACGTCGCCCTGAAGCACGCCGGCCTGAATTGCGGCGCCGATCGCGACCACTTCGTCCGGGTTGACGCCCTTGTGCGGTTCACGCTGAAACAAGTTCTGAACGGTTTCCTGCACTTTCGGCATGCGGGTCTGGCCGCCAACCAGCACCACTTCGTTGATGTCGGACGCCTGCAGCCCGGCATCCTTCAACGCTGCCCTGCAGGGTCCGACGGTGCGCTCGATCAGATCGTCGACCAGCGCCTCCAGCTTCGCCCGGGAGAGCTTGATATTGAGATGTTTCGGCCCGTTCTGGTCGGCCGTGATGAAGGGCAAGTTGACGTCGGTCTGGGTGGCGCTCGAGAGCTCGATCTTGGCCTTCTCGGCGGCATCTTTGAGCCGCTGTAGTGCAAGGCGATCCTTGCGCAAATCGATGCCGTTCTCCTTGCGAAATTCGTCTGCCAGATAGTCGATGATGCGCTTGTCGAAATCTTCGCCACCGAGGAAGGTATCGCCGTTGGTAGCCTTCACCTCAAACACGCCATCTCCAACCTCAAGGATGGAAACGTCGAATGTGCCGCCGCCAAGATCGTAGACGGCGATCTTTCCGCTGCCCTTTTTGTCCAGGCCATAGGCAAGCGCGGCCGCGGTCGGCTCGTTGATGATACGGAGTACCTCGAGGCCGGCAATCCGTCCGGCGTCCTTGGTTGCCTGACGCTGGGCATCGTTGAAATAGGCCGGCACGGTTATTACAGCCTGCGTTACCTTATCTCCTAGATGGGCTTCGGCAGTTTCCTTCATCTTGGTCAGAATGAAAGCGCTGATCTGGCTTGGGCTGTACCTCTTGCCCCTCACTTCGACCCATGCGTCACCGTTGTCGCCGGGCACGATGTGATAAGAAACCATACCCTTGTCTTTCGCGGTGATCGGATCGTCATAGCGCCGCCCGATTAGCCGCTTGATGGCGTAGACGGTGTTCTCCGGATTGGTGATGCTCTGCCGCTTGGCGGGTTGCCCGACAAGGACCTCACCTTCATCGGTGAAAGCGACCATCGACGGCGTCGTGCGGCCGCCCTCGGCGTTTTCAATGACCCTGGCCTTGCTTCCTTCCATCACGGCGACGCAGGAATTGGTGGTCCCGAGATCGATGCCGATTGCTTTCGCCATGACTGGCTCCTTTCGATGTAGTCGCGCTGGCTCGGTTGCGGAGCGGTCGTCGACCGCCAGATGTGTTGGTGTGATTTCGCATCAGCAGGTTGAGCGGGACGCGCAATGCGCCGGGAGGAGAACGATTTGCGCGCCCCGCAGCCGCGGGGCTAGGCGGCTTCCTTGACCTCGATCTTCTTCGGCTCCGGTTTGGCAGGCTTCGGAATCGTAATCTTCAGCACACCGTTCGACATGGTTGCCTGAACGCTCGAAGGGTCGATACCGGAAGGCAATTGCAGCACGCGATAGAACACGCCGTAGCTGCGCTCGCTGTGCTGGACGTTCTTGTCCTTCTGCTGATCTTCGACCTTCTTCTCGCCACGAATGGTGAGAGCGTCGTCCTCGATCGATATCTCGACGTCCTTGCGCTCGAGTCCGGGCATCTCGGCTGTAACTTCGATCGCCTTGTCACTTTCGGAAATTTCGATGTTCGGCACGATGTTCGCTTTGCCGCTCGGGCCGATGCCTTGCGCGAACTCGCTAAAAAGCCGATCGATCTCCCGATGCAGACCGAATAGCCCGAAATCGGGTCGCATCAATGCGCCCGCATCTCCAAACGGGACCAGTGATTTTAACCTCATTGCAATTCTCCTTCTTTGAGTAAGTTCTGCTGGCTTGGGGAGGACTAGTAAGGCCGGACGACAATCCGGTCTTCGACCTTTGTGACGCCGGGCGCCGACCATGCAACACGTTCGGCTTCCTCGCGCTCGATCCAGGAGCGAACGGTGCCTTCCAGCACCACTTCGCTGCCCCTCACGTCCACGCTGATGCGCTCCGCATCAACCTCGGCGCTTCGTTTGAAGGCATCCTGGATCTTGCGCTGGATGTCGGTGGGCTGGACCTTGGGCTTCAGTGTAATGACGTTGGTGACGCCTTTCACTCCCTTGACCTTGCGGACCGCCGCGTCTGCGGTGGTCTTCTGGTATCGCCACTCCACCGTGCCTTCGAGCGTGATCCAGCCATCCTTGACGATGACCTTTATCTGGTCGTGGGAAATTGGCAGTTGTGACTTCAGCGCGGCAACTGCGTCTCGGGCGATGTCGGGATCCGGACGTTGGTCGATCGCTGGTAGCCGCACTTCGATGTCGTTTGCGACGGCAAGAACACCGGCGACCCGCTTCGCGGCTGTCTCGGCCTCAAGCCTGTCGGTGTAGCTGTGGGTGAACCCCGCTAGCGTGACGACACCATCCTTGACTGACACGGCAATATCGTCGGCATCCAGATCGGGATCCCATTTCAGTTCGTCCCGAACATCGCGCTCTATTTCGCTGTCGGATTTCATGTTGTTCTCCTGGTCTGCACGAGGCTCGGTAAACTGTCTCACATCATTTTTGACGATAGAGTTGGAATCTATGCTGGCCAATGGCGGCGGCCATGACGACCATCAACTTCCTCACAAGGTTTTGTGCGGTCGATGAAGCCGTTTCCCGAGAGTGCTTCGCAATGCTGGCTCCAACGAACGATGAGCTATGGCCGCCCCAAGGGTTCGTTCCCTAACCACGGATCGGGCCGCAGCGAGTGAAACGGGAGATCGTCGGTCGTTTTGGCGATATCGATTTCGTGGATGTGAACGGCCTCTCCTCCGTGGCGAAGCAGAATTTCCTGTGCCAAAGCTTCCTTCTCCGGGGACTGAACCCGTACCCAGATCAGCAACCCGTCCCATTCGGCGGCAGGTTCCAATCCGCGAACCCGGTCACGCTGCATCACCCGTCGCAGCGGACGTATCGCAACAGCGGCCGCGACGATCCCGCCGAGGACAGAAACGAGGATAACGCTCGGTGGCGTTATTTCGCGCGATATGAGATAGAGCGCGATGACAAGGGCGACAACGCAGCCGACCACGCTGGCCGTGACGACTTCGAGGCCAAGCCGATCGTCTCCGCCTACGTAGGGCCTCCGCGCCGCTGCCGGTATGTCGGCAAGGTCGGCGGCCGGAATAACCTGATAGTTTAGCCGCCGTTGCTGTTCATCGGGCGAGGCGCTGATGTCGATGTCGGCTCGGTCAAATCCCGAGGACAACAAATCCTGGGCGGCGGTGTCGAGCGCTCTCCGGGAATGGAAGACGCCCGTCACCTCTCGTGTGCGGAGCTGGTCAAGGACATCGGAAGGTCCGGACATCGGACGCGCGCTCCTGTCCGACTAGGACGATTTATAATGGTATTCCGTCAGCTTCTTTAGTTCCTCCTTTGATGCGCCGGGCAAGGTGATCTTTTGTCCGTTGTCGTCGATGGCGAGGCTCTCATAGGGCACGACTATCAGGCGGCCGCCGACGCCGAGGAACCCGCCGACCTGCAGCACAGCAAAGTTCACTTGCTTCTTGTCCGCGATGACATCATCGAGGGTCCCGATCTTTTCGTTCTTGTCGTTGATAACGTTGCTGCCGAGCAGCTTGCTCATGCGGTAGCCATTGGCCACAACCGAGAAGTCGACCTTGATGAGACTTACGCCGGCCTGCGGAAGTGCCGGAGTGGTAGTCAATGCCGTGATCGACGCGAGCGCAAACCAAATCATCCAGTCGGGAGCGGTCCTGTGCGCTGCCAAGGCGTGACTAGGTGAGTGCGGCGATGCGGTGCGGGTGTCAGAGTCAAGAGAGGCTCCAAGTCTGTTGAATGCAATCATGGGTATCTCCTGGGCTTGATCATCACTGCAGAATTAAACCCTCAATCCCGGCAACGGCGATGACGGTTATCAATGTGGCGGACCGCTAATCGCTCGGGCACGTCCAACGTCGACCTGTTGGCTTGTCAGGCATGGCTATCGGCTGTAGGGGGCTTTGAATTGCCGAGGTCAGGGACGCGAAGTCAAACGGACCTTCATGACGGACACCATTGATGAAAAAGGGTCGGTGTGCCGTTTACGCCACCGCGTACACCGCCCATGAAGTCGTGCCGTACTTTGCATCTGAACTGTCCCGTGTCGAGAACATGGCGCATCATTGTCTCGGAAAGCCTGAGCTTCTCGGCAATTGGCATGATCGTCGGAACACTCAGAATTACTTGGTTTCGAAACACATGCATTTTACAGTAGAGGCCCCTCGCATCGGAAAATTCGGCGCTTTTGACCGCGACCTCGGCATAGGGATGAACTTCGGTTAGCGGAAAAGGGCGGAAGACAAATCGCATCTATCCTTCGAAATTCGATTCCATTTGGTCGACGACGTCACAAGCCGAAGCGCAAAATGGTCACTGATGGTCGCTATACTCAAGGAGACTTATCCCAGCATGGGGCGGTCCGCGGGAATGCCATCTTCGCCGGGATTGAGCGCAACCGGTCAGCAATAGCTCCACGCGATCGTTCGCTGGCCAAGGACGAATTGTGAACGCTCACAAACGCCGTCGCTATCACGATAGGCGCTGCATCTTTTTGTTACTGCGCCCTTGGGCTCGAAGTCAGCGAGCAAGGGAAAATGCAAATGCACCGGTCACAGCGAAGGCCGCCGCGTGGTACCGAACTCCGTCGACGGAAATTTGAGTGTTTCCGCGCTGTGTTTGTGAAAGTCCGAAAGCAGATCGTTATATCGCGTCACCTGATCGGCGCAGATTGGGCTCCAGTCAGCTGGGTAGAACGCCAGAATGACAGTCTTGCCCCTGAGATCGGACAACGTGAGCATTTGGTCGGGGCTGACATGCTGCATGAAGCTCGGCGCGGCGATACCCGCGGCTCAGGGTGAATGACATCGTCTTCCTGGTACGTGACTTGCGGCTCGAATTGAATCGATGCCGTTTTAGAGGAATGAGCCACTTGCTTCTTAGAGGAATGAGCCACTTGCTTCGTTGATTGCCGTCAATTGTGTGGTGTCCAAATCTTCAACATGGCTGCGGAGCTGCGTCGCCCTGATCCGGCCGGCGTTACGTAATTTTACGGTACGCAAATCCCTCGAATCTTTGGAACGGGGGCATCCTGGATTGTTTATGAAGCCAGATAGTGCCGACGACCTTCGAAAAGGGTTGAAATCATGAAAAAAAGCGCGCACGCGGCAGACTACTATCGGCGGATTCTTTCGAGGCAGGCCCATTCGTTGACGCAACTAGATGCATTCGCCAAGATTGTGCTTTGCAATCGTGGTCAGAAAATTCCGCGAAGTGTGAGTTCCGCCGGTCAATGGTATTGCGTCATTGCCGGGGCGGTTCGCAGGTGCGCGCTCCGAGCTGACGGCCGGCGGCAAATCCTTGATCTGATGCTGCCCCGAGACTTCTTCTTTGTGAGAAGCGACGGGGACGAGGTCGCCATCGAAGCGATTGTGGACGAGACGGCGCTTGCAAGCTATCCCGGCGAGGGGATCGAACAGCTGGCCGAGCGTGATCCGAAGTTTGCGCGCGAGCTCCGCGACGTAGCCTTCCGGGCGTTAGGCAGGTCCCAAGCCCAGTTGATGATTGTTGGCGGCGTCACCGCACTCGAGAAAGTCAGTTCCTTTCTCCTTTCCCTCGACCGTCGTTCCTCGGACGAAGATGGACAGGTTGTGCTGCCCGTCTCGCGCTACGATATCGCTGACTACCTCGCGGTTTCGGTCGAGACGGTATGTCGCTCCTTCACCAATCTGCAGCAGCGGGGTGCTATTAGGCTGGCGGGCAAGCGTACGGTCAAAATCCTGAACCGCGCTGCGCTGGAAGACCATATTGGCGAACCAGGGAGCCGGGGCCTAACTCTATCTCTTAAGCCTGTTGAGCGTCGAAGTGATTTCTCAAAAGAAGGGCTTGCGCGAGCTCGCGCATGCCAAGCCGGTCCATCATACGCGCGGTGAACTTCGACCATCGCCGAGACCGAGATTGTACACGAGCGCCTTGTTGGAGTGACCGTCCATCAAGCCGTCAGCCACCTGCCGCCCGCGCGCCGTGCTGCGTCCGCAACCTCGTCGTTGTAATCGGACTGCCTGCCTGTCGCAATGGTCATCTCGATCGTACTCAGCAGCGCACGCTCGCTGTATGGCTTCTCAAGGAAATCGATCGCCCGAAGCGGTCATTACGATTACCGGAGATCGCGTCTGAGGCGTTGCTGGGCCCCAGTTCGTCATGCCTTGCAACTGGATATCGAGCAAGAGGCAACTCGCCTCGATCGGTTTCGCAACTGTGAGGAACGCGGCCGGATGCTCGAAGGTGACGGAGTCGAACTTCGCCGAGCGCAAAAGTCGCTCCATGCAGGGGCGGACTAGCTCACGGTCGTCGAGATAGACAGCTCGTCCCGTGGGCATCGACACGTCGTAAGGAAACGATCGTCTCGCCTGTATCTGGTGCGACCGTCAATCGACGGTCGTAGGCCTCGTGATCGATCACAGTCACATTGTAGCTATGCCTCGTAGGGCATGGTACCATCTTGAGGGACAAGCAATCAAAAAATGAAGTTGACGTGTCTAGAATCAAAAGGGTCTGTTCGGCCGAACTTGGCTTGGGTCGCGCGACCGCGCTGAGGCGATCCACTATTCTTACATTAATGCCGTTGACAGTTTCTATTAAGCGGCCGTTCGGGCAACCGTTCGGTTGATCTGTTGGTTCTGTCTGAGCCGCAGCTTGAAGGATAGGACGACAAGCGCGAAGCCAAATGCGATGGCATAGGCCCCCATCCACCATGTCAGAACGATCGCCCCGATGAGCGGCGTGGCGACCAGAAGCGCTCCATAGCCGACGGACAACAAACCGCCCAGAACGAGCCACCACCTGCCGTGGCTGACGCTCAGCCGGAAAGCAGCGGCCGTCATCAACGCGCCCGAGACGATTGACCAGGCGGCAACAAGCAACACGAAGGCCAGAACAGTCATGCCGGGCCACAGAAAGGCAAGGATGGCTACAGCTATATTGACAGCGCCTTCGAAGATCAGCCATCCCCACCGCTCCTCCTTGCGCTGGATCGCCCTTACGGCCGAGATAATGCCGGCAACGCCATCGACAAGTGTGTAAGCCGAGAACAGGAGTACCAGTGAGAGCATCGTTGGGCCCGGAAAGATCAGCGCAACAACGCCGAAAAGGATTCCTAAAATGCCTCGCAGCAGGAACAGCCACCAATTCTGAGCCAAATTCTCGCTCGCCGAGATGGACTCGGTGCCGAAGCCGGAATTAACTGTGCTACTCGCCATGACATTCTCCCAAGTGCAACCTAGTTTCCGACCAAATTGAAGTGTCGCTGCCTGCGCACCATAATTCTCCTATTCCATGCGCCCAAGGGATGCATTGACGCCCGTCAGTGGCTTGGCTCGGGTAGTCTTTTCGAAAAGTCCGCGGCACTGGGTACCCGCTGTCGCAGGATGATCCATCACCGGCAGAGCCCATAGATAGGTGACGTGGCTGGTGTGTCTTCCAGAAGATGCTGGTTATCGGGAACGCGCCGCCTGCCGTTCCGCGGGCGCTACTTGTGGTGTTTCCTCGAAACGGCGATCGAGCGTCTGCGGGCGATTTAGCGCAGCATCAATCGCGTCGTCGACCCGCTCAAGCCATATGAAGCGCAATCGGTTGCGCGCATTTTCAGGGACCTCCTCGATATCCCTTCGATTGCGGGCAGGGAGCATGATCGTGGTAATCCCGGCCTGCAGCGCGCCGAGCACTTTCTCCTTCACGCCACCGATCGGGAGGACTAGGCCGCGCAGTGAAATCTCGCCGGTCATCGCTGTATCGCTCCGGACCGTGCGGCGGGTCAGAAGTGAAGTCAGTGCCAGAAACATAGCCACGCCCGCGCTTGGGCCATCTTTGGGAATGGCGCCCGCCGGGACGTGAACGTGGACATCGGATTTCTGCAGCGCGATCGTATCGATGCCAAATTCAATGGCGCGCGACTTGACGAGGGAGAGTGCCGCCTGCGCGCTTTCCTTCATCACCGCACCCAGCTGACCGGTGAGGATCAGTTTGCCCCGGCCGGGAATGCTGGCCGCCTCGACGAAGAGAATATCGCCGCCGGCGGGAGTCCAGGCGAGGCCAGTAGCGACGCCGGGCACGCTAGTTCGCATCGCGACCTCCTGCTCGAAACGCCGCGGCCCAAGAATGGCAGGAAGGTCCGTCGGCGCGGCGATAAAGCGTGTGACGCTCGCCTCGGCTATCCGCATAGCCGCGTGCCGGCAAATGGCGCCGATATGGCGTTCCAAGTTGCGCACGCCGGCTTCCCGCGTGTAGTTGCGGATGACGGCTGTAATGACGTCGTCCGAGATCTCACATTGCTCGCTGGTTAGACCAGCGGATTTCAGTTGACGCGCGAGGAGATAGCGTTTGGCGATCGCCAGCTTTTCCTCCTCAGTGTAACCCGGCATCTCGATGATTTCCATGCGGTCGCGCACCGGGGCCGGGATATTGTCGATAACGTTGGCGGTGCCAATCAGCATGACCTTGGAGAGATCAAAGGGAATCGCAAGGTAGTTGTCGCGAAACGCCGCGTTCTGCTCGGGATCGAGCACTTCGAGCAGCGCCGCCGCCGGGTCGCCGTGAAATCCCGCACCCAGCTTGTCCATCTCGTCCAGCATCAGTACCGGGTTGCGCGTTCCTGCCTTCCGGATCGATTGGATAACGTTACCCGGCAACGCACCGAGATAGGTTCGGCGGTGTCCGCGTATTTCGCTTTCGTCATGGACGCCGCCGAGGCTCAATCTCACGAACTTGCGTCCCGTGGCGCGGGCGATGCTTTGGCCGAGCGAGGTCTTGCCGACGCCGGGAGGGCCGACAAAGCAGAGGATTGGGCTTTTGCCTTCCGGATTGAGCTTGCGCACAGCAAGGTGTTCAAGAATTCGCCGCTTCACCTTCTCAAGGCCATAGTGATCGTCATCGAGAATTCGCCGCGCTTCGACAATGTCGATCTGTTCCGGATCTAGCTTCGACCAAGGCAGCTCGGTCAGCCATTCGAGGTAGCTTCGCGTCAACCCATAGTCTGCCGCGGCCTCCGGCATGCGTTCGAGCCTTTTCAATTCCCGCCTGGCCTGCTCTTCGGCCTCCTTCGGCATCCCGGCCTTGTCGATCTTGTCACTGAGTTCCTTCAGTTCAATGGACTTGGCGTCGTCGTCGCCTAGTTCCTTCTGAATCTGGCGAAGCTGTTCGCGAAGAATGTGTTCGCGCTGCTGCGACGAAAGGGTCTGTTGCGTCTGTTCGCCAATCGCCTTTGAAAGCTGCAGGACCTGAATTCGCTTCGCCAGCAGGCCGAGCAGCTTGTCGAGAAGCTGGGTTACGTCGAAGGTTTCTAGCAGATCCTGCTTCTCGCCTACAGGAATATCGATGATGCCGCCGAGAAAGTCGGCGAGTACGGACGGCGAATCCAGACCTTCAATCGCCGCTGAAATTTCCGGCGGCAGATTCGGTAGCAACTGGATCGCTTCCCGGGCGCGCATCTTGAGCAGATTCATGCGCGCCTCGACCTCGGGGGTCATCACCTCTGATATGCCGACTTCCTCGATGCGCGCTACGATGTAGGGAAAACCGGAAAGAAATTCCTTGACGCGGAATCTGTTTATACCGCGGCAGATCGCATAGTGGGTCGCCTCGGAAGTGACATAGCGCAGAATTTCGGCCACCGTACCGACGTGCCGCAGATCCTCTGGCCCCGGCTCCTCAACGGTGGGGTCCTTCTGTAACAGCAGACCGATTTTGCGGCCGCTGCGGACGGCTTCCTGTGCGGCAGCGATGGACGACGGCCGGGCAATCGTCAAAGGCAGCACGACACCGGGAAACAGCAGTGTACTGCGAATCGGTAAGATGATGATTGCATCCTCGGGCACACCAGCCGGGTTTTGATCGGTCGTGGTGCCGGATTCGCGTTTGGATGCGTCAACCATCGATCGATCCTTCTATAGATTGCTTGAAGAAGGCCAGCACGAGACATCCGTTGCGGTATTCCGATTGACCGAACCGTAGGCCCTTAGTCGGAAACGCAATCCGGCGCTCGAATGTCCCGTAGGGGATTTCGAGACGGACCGCGGTGCCATCGCGCGGGATCGTGCCCTGACGGCGAAGGCCAACGACCGAAACGCCATCATCGTCGACCGTCACATTCAAGTCGTCCCGGTCGACGCCGGGAAGAGCGACCGTTATTCGAGCCTCGGAATCCGTCGCAATGATATCAATTGGCGGCTCCCAACGGGCTGCGGAAGCGATGGCGGTGATCGGCTGGAAGAATTGACGATGCAAGCGCTCGGCGCGCTCAATCATTTCGCAGGCAGTGGCCCACATAAAAGTTCCTGGATCGACTGCGGCCATGTCATCCTCGTGCGCGTGCCCGTCGAGCCTATGACGCAACTCCAGAGGTGACCTTGACGATCGTCAACCGGCAGCGATCCGGCATCGTCCTAGTGGGCGATGACCAGTGGTACCGGTGAATGATGCAGGAGTCGTGAAGTCGTGCTGCCTGGCAAGAATACGTGCAAGCGCGAGTGGCCATAGCTGCCATCACGAGAAGGTCGGCGTCCAGTCGCCGGCACTCTTCGATCACGATGTCGGAAATTTCGTCGTCCTCCCCGACCGCGCGATACTTTACCGCGTTGATGCCGTGATGCCGCAGATGCTGCGCGGCATCGTTGCTCCTCGGCCATCGGTCTGGGCCGGCCGCTCGTATTCCACCACGAGAAGCCAAACTTTCCTCGCTCGCTGCAGATAGGAGAGGGATTCGGACAGAGAGCGCGCAGATTCCCGGCTTCCGTTCCTGGCAACCACGACGTGATCGAGGGCGCCATGGTTTTCTCGTCGTCCGGAACAAGAAACAGATGACGTCCCGCACCATAGAGGAGTTCTTCGATCAGACCCCGCGGTTCGTTTGGTTGGCCGTTCAGGGCGAAGCGCCACGAAGGTATCGGCGGCACGAGCGAAGCGGTATCGGCGACGTCGCGTTCGCCTTCCACATCGAACCGCCGGAAAAAGGTTGGTTGCTGCAACCGCTCCAGCCGCTGTAGCGCCGTGGCTTCGACGGCGTCGCCGGCCTTCCTTGCATCGTGCGGCAGTTTTGCCGGTCCGCTAGACCCTGCATCCTGGACCAAATCTGATATAGCCGCCGGCAAGACGTTGAATAGCAGCCCGGCGGCGATCCGCCTGACAGCGGCCAGCCGCGCGAAGTCTCCTGCTGTTCCATTTAACCGAAGCAAGATGTCCTTGATCATGATGACCTCGCAAGACGTCGCTAGCACGCCGAAGAAGAAGGACCGCTCGGATTTCGCCGGCGGTCCAAGTCGGGGGAGGAGCCCCCGGGGAGGGGGCACCGGCAGGAGGATACTGCCGATCATGCAAGACTACGAATAGAACGGGGCTCCGCATTGACAACGCTCAATTTCCGTTCAACCTTCGTGACCCGTGGGCGGATACTTCGCTGCGTGCTCGTGGAGCGCCGGGCATCGTCTACTGATTGGTGCGCGACCGCATCAGCGCGTGGACGAGGATGCCCGAGGTTGCGCGTTGTACAGGTAAACAGGCAGTTTCTCCAATGCCGCGCGATTTGCTCCCGGAAGCACGATGAAGCCGCGTGAATCGTCCAGCTTCAAACTGTTGAACGGAACGGCGACCAAGCGGGGTCCGGCGCCGATGAAGTCGCCCACGGAAAGCACGGCGAAGATACGTTCATCCTTGCTGAAGATGAAATCGTTGATCTTCCCGATCGTCTCATTCTTGTCATTGACGATTATCTTCAACTTCAGCGTCTCGGCGGGATAACCGTTCGCGACCTCGTTGACGTCAAGCGTAACAAGCCCGACTGGTTGCGCCGCCGAGTATTGCCCCGGCAAACAGCAGAGGACAACGGCAACCGCAGCAAGCCACGGCGAAGGAAGCCCTCCTTGGGGAGGCTTCCGTCGAGTGCCGTAGAGGCGTTTGCGCGTTACGAGCATGGGGGTACGGTGCCGGCGCCACAGCCCGAACGACCGACGATGTTCTCGGAGCTCGAGCCGCTGGTATTTGGCTCCCCTACAATCTCGGTCACGAGTTTCGTATCGGGATTGATCAACACGATCCGGTCGGGCAGCTTCACAAAGAGAAGGCTTGTGACCTCCGGCACCTGATCGGTGACGTTGTTGGGAAGGGCTTGCGCGTTCATCGAGTTCGGACGCTTGGTGCCGTCCTGCGGTTGCGTGCCGCCGGGCGCGGACTGTGATGACGAGCACCCAAGTCCCCGGCTAATTATCTGTTGCGGACTCGACGTCAGATCAGCTTGGGCGGTATCGGCCTTCTGGGCAGCGGCAAAACCTGCGCTGTCAAGAAGTGCAAGGGTGACGGTGACTGCAAAAAGAGGTCTCTTCATGGTATTATCTCTTGGATCGGGACCCGGCGTCGGCCGTCGTGCGTCGGCGATTGTACTCGCAAGGAACGGCAGGCCTGGCGTTGACTCAAGGTTTGTGCGGGAATTGAATGGTGGAGCGCAAATCACCAACGCTAGGCCGTGTGCGGTGGATCCAGATATGTCGGCGTCTTCTTCGCGCGTTGCGGCGTCATTTTTGCCGGCGATGGCTTGCCGGGAACACCACGAGGTCCAAGCAACTCCTGCTGGATGTCATCCTCGGTCTTGCGTGGCAGTCCATCATCAAGTTGGCGAGGTTCACCGAATATCAGCATCTTGCCACTCCGGATTTCCTGCTTAGTCCATGAGAGTTCAATTTAGTCCAGGAGACTTCAATGGGCATTGACGGTTGTCAAAACCGACCAATCGTTTTCTAACCACCATCGGCTGGCTTTGGCAAAAGGCAAGGTAAACCGGAGGATCGTTCCGCCTCCAGCGTTTGGTTCGTAGCGCAGCGCGCCGCGACCAGAGGAAAGATAATCATCGAGAAGTTCTAATTCCCTCGATGATCGACCGGACAGGCAGCTACGTAAAAATACTGAAGTGCCCACTGCGTTGGACTCTTAGTAGTTGCCAGTCACTGAAGCCAAAGCGAGTTGAGGCGTTGCATGCAGGACATTCAGAAGCGGATCGATGAGATAGATGTCCAGGCGGCCGAATCGGCCTTGATTGCTGATCTGGCTACGGATTATGAGGCGCGAATCTACAACGGCAGGCGCGCGCGGCAGCTTCGTGAGTTTGCGGCGGACCTGCGTCAGCAGACACAAATCACAGGGAACGCACCGCCTTTCGTCGGGCCCTCGTCCGACGGTCGTGCTCGGTAAAGGTCCCGTCCGCCATGCGATATCGATCAAGGCCACATCGCGGGGCTTGTCGACGCCGACACTATGGTCTTCGGAGGCGATGCTAAGTGCCCTCGCAGATATCGCTGCGACGCCAATTAGCTTGCCCTCCTGGCCCGCATCGACGACCGTTTCGCTGCGACTTGCTTGGATCTTCTAGTGACACGCTGATGATGCGCTAAAGGCGTGCTGCGGCCATCTGCTGCGCTCTGGCGCAATGCATCCATCAGGTCAATAACCTCAGCCGAGGGCCGCTCCTTTAGTTTATCGATCTTTTCGCCGCGTTGTTTCCTCTTAATTAACGCTCGCAGGGCTCGTTCGTAGTGATCTTCAAATTGTTCGGGATGAAAGTGACCAGCCTTCATCGCGAGTATTTTCCTCCCTAGCTCAAGCATTTCTCTCGGTACTCTCTCCTCTGGCAGATCACCGAAATAATCCCTTTCGTCCCGGATTTCATAGGGATATCGCAGCGTCACGCCCAACAGGCCCTTGCCACGCGGCTCAACCGCCATCACATGTTCGCGCGTCGTGAGCACGACCCTGCCGAGCGCTACCATACCCTCTTTTTTGATTGCCTCTCTGATGACCACGTACGCCTGCCGGCCGATTTCTCCCGCCGGGGTCATATAGTAGGGACGACTCAAATAGAGATCGTCAATCTCGCTTCGTGGCACGAACTGGTCGATCTCGATTGTATGCGTCCCTTCGATCTCGATCGTCTTGAGCTCATCCTCGGTGAGGGCGACATATTGCCTCCGACCGACTTCGTAGCCCATGACGATGTCTTGCGTGTCTACCTGCTTGCCCGTCTCGGCATCAAGTTTGCAGTATTTGATCCGGTGCCCGGTCTTCTTGTTAATCAGATGAAATCGGACTTTCTCGCGGTCAGAGATCGCCGGAAACAGCTGGATCGGACACGATACTAGCGACACACGCAAATAGCCCTTCCAGTAAGCACGTGGACCCATCAACCTCTCCATTCGCAAATCTATCGTTGTCAGCTAGTTGCAACGAGTGTCTGGCTGGGCGGTCTACTTTGCGACAGGGCCAGACGACGCCCAGGTGACTGGCCAAAGCGCGCGGATCTCCTTCGGCAGAGACTGAACTACGTGGCCGATTTCCCCTGCGGAGACATGGTTCTCAAGGGTCTTGAAGACGGCACGTGCAGCATCTTCGCGGTTGACGAGCGCTGTGTTGGGGAGACGCGTGTCTATCCAGGCTAGGAATTCGTCCCGCGACCGAATCTTTTCCGGCTTCCGGGCCGGACGCCATGCCTCGTAGTAGATGCCACGTATTAGCATCGGGAGTTGTTCGCCGAGATGAGCCGCCTCATCGGTTGTCAAGCGGTCGCGGAGGCAATGCAGCACCACTCGCAACGCCTGATAGGCCTCGTGACGATCAGAGCCCAGCATCCCTCCGATTTCTTTGAGCCACGTGTTCGTCTTGTGAAGCGTTTCGTCAAACACTTCTAGGCCGGTCAAGCTCATGGTCACACCTTCCGGATTGAATGCGAACATTCCAAATGCGGGTCGCGCCCGAGTGATCGGTCACGCCCCCCAAAGCTTTAAGATCTTGCGCGCGACCGCCTAGGGCGCCTTGATGGGTGTCAATTCGGAGCATTCGCCCAAACCGTAAGCACTGCGCAGTGACGGCCTTGCATAGAGTTCTAGGTCCCACCAAGCTTGCCCGTCTATAAGCGACGCAGTCAATGTTTCAATGCGGAACGAGGCTGCACGGATACACAGGTGAATTATTTCTATCCTCAATTGACAAGTATCAGCATTGTCGTTCGGAATTTTGAACCGGGTTGGCTAGAAGTACTTGAGGGGAGTGGACGATAAGCCGCCGCTGGGGACCCACTTGGAAAGATGCACATGCGCAACCAAACTTCGGCGACCGTTGGCTTTGTGCTCGACGCAACAATGGGACAGCATCTACCGCGGCCATCGAAGAGTGATGATCTAGCCACTGCCAGGACAGTCGATCGCTTCGTAGCGCAATCAGATAAAAAATTCCGCGTTTGAAGCCACAGGAACGATAGGGCGAAAAGCGGATTGATAGGGGAGAGCTCTTCTGAAGGAGTTTCCTGATGGATCTGAAAGGCAAGAAGATCGCCATCCTGGCGACCCATGGCTTCGAACAATCCGAACTTGAAGTGCCTCGCGACCGTTTGAAGAACGCGGGTGCAACCGTCGAGGTGATTTCGTTGGCTACTGGCGAGATCAAGGGGTGGGACATGAAGGACTGGGGTCGGACGGTGAAGGTCGACAAGTCGCTCGATCAAATCTCATCGTCGGACTACGACGCTATCGTGCTACCGGGCGGGCAGATCAATCCCGACCTGCTCCGGGTCGAACCGAAAGCCCTCAAGTTCATAAAGGAGATTTTTGATGCCCAGAAGATCGTCGCTGCGGTCTGCCACGCACCGTGGTTGTTGATCGAGACCGGGATCGCGAAGGGGCGGATGATGACGTCCTACAAGTCGATCAAGACCGACGTCATCAATGCCGGTGCGAAATGGGAGGACTCCCAGGTCGTAGTCGACCAGGGTGTGATCACCTCGCGGAACCCCGGTGACCTCGAAGCGTTCAGCGCGAAGATCATCGAGGAAGTCAAGGAAGGCCGCCACGTAAGGCGAAACGTAGCCTAGCCACTGTGTGTCGGCCGTTGTGGTGCAATAGTGGCCGAAGCGGGGGGCGACCTCGTCTCGCCGGGGCCGCTTGCGCCCCGCTTTGGAATCGCAGGAGGCGCCAATGACAACGGTCCGAAAGATACGAATTCACCGCCATGGCGGGAACGACGTCGTTCGAGCCAATCAACTGAGCAGTCGCAGCCAGACGTTAGATCAAAACGCGCTCAGGAATCAGAGATGAAAGCAAAGTCCGTCACTGTCGGTTCGGAGCGCACCTTTGTCCTCGTGCTCGACCAGGGAAGAGGCGTTCGGTTCGAGCACCGATTTCGCGAGCAAGGAGCAGGTCAGCGGCGCCGCAGTGACGGCCATCGGTGCCTTCGTGCATGCCGAAGTTGGCTGGTTCGACCTCGCGGCTAAGAGCTACAAGCGCACTGCTGTCAACGAGCTGCGATGTCCTTAGCCTGATCGGCGATGTGGCCGAGAGCGATAGCGGCAAGGCCAGCCGTCACCTTCACACAGTGCTTGGTCTGCGGGATGGCTCGGTGCGCGGTGGTTACTTTCTGTCAGGTGCAGTGCGGCTGCCGCTGGAAGTCGCGATCAACGAAACGGTCAAGCAGACGCGGCGGAAAAAGCGCCCCGATCTCGCGATCGCTCTCCTCAATCTGACCGAGGATGAACCTGCCACTGATTCATTGCATTTTCGTGATCGAGGGTTTGATCGCGCTTTGAGTCAGTCGTTCTTGATGCGCAAGATCTTGAGCCGCACTCGGAAGTCGACCACCTGAGGGCGTCTTTCGCCAAAGACGGCGCCGAACTTTGCTATCGCGCGATAACAGAGATCGCTTCTTGAGATGATTGAGCTTGCGCTTTGACGGGATGCGTTGTGTTGGTATGGCAAAGTTTGTGGAAAGTTGATCGTTGTCAACGCGTAGAAACGGGCTGCCAGTTACTGGCGTGGGGAATCCGGCGGAATCTAACTCGGAGACTCCGAACAATGGCAAAGAAGCTCGAAAAATCGCAGTGGAGCGTCTATTTCGATCTCATTTCAAAAGCACTGGGCGGCAAACATGCCGAGATCGAGGTGACGTCGCTTAAGCTCGGTGATCAGGTCGAGGCGGACTGGCTACCGTTCTTTGGGGTTTCCTATGATCCAAAGGACGACCTAATCTCGCTCGTGCTCGAAGGACACGACCATCTGATCCGCAAACCGAGAGAAATATACATCGAAGGCGAAGGCCTGGAGTTGTCCAGCCTTGAGGTTATCGACGCGGACGGCGTGCGTCAGATCGTCGTCCTCAGAGATCCTCTGATGCTGCCGGCGCCGTCTGCGGTAAGGGCGGGCTGATCTTACACCAATTCAAAGAAATAAACGAATGCTCATGCTTTATGCCGCGATTATCCAATCGGGCGTCTGCTCGCGATGAGAGCCCGGACGCGCTCAAACAGAAGTAGCATATGCTCAGGCGTCATAGTTTCAAGCGGCTCTTCGCACAAGCGAAATTTGGAAGGGATGCCGCAGCAACAGCCCGGTTCAGCCGTCGAAAGCGATCGAGGGGCCCTGACAGTGCTGCAAGACGAAGACAGCTCCGACTCAGGCATTCAACTCCACGAATCTGTCAATCGGTCGCAATAGATGATTGGCGGAACGTGTCGCTCGGGAGGGCCGGCAGGCGCATTTCCGCGGTATGGCGCCATGGATCATCTCGTGGCCCAGCGCGTTGATCGAAACGCCCCCAATAAGGAGCAAGCAATGTCCGAGCTAACCGTTTCACGCGAAAAGGTCAGCTTTCTGATCGAAAAAGCGCATGAGTTTGATGTCAAGGACCTGCCGGCCGATGAAGAGTCCGGATCGAATCCTACTGATGATGCTGAAGTCGACGTTTTGCAGGACGATGGTTGCGACGCTGTCGCTGCCGAGCTGGCGAGCTTCATCAGGGCATTGAACGAGGACGAACAGATCGACCTTGTCGCGTTGATGTGGCTCGGACGGGGCGATGGCACGATCGACGAGTGGGAAGATCTGCGTAGCCAGGCGGCCGAACGGCGAAGCGAATACCGCAACCCGCGTTGGGAGACCGTGCGCTACCTGCTCGGCGAACCGCTGTTGGGCGATTTCCTGGCTGAGGGCCTGGACAAGTTCGGAATATCCTGGGGCGATGAGGCGCCCACGCCCTGACGAGCACGATCATGGTGGCCGAGAGGAGCGTCGTGAGATTAGCTCAAGCTGATCGAACAAGCCCTTGGATTGGAAACGCGGAATCCGCGCTGTTGGCCCAGCGGAGCGCGGAAGACCGGAGACCAAATCAGACCCATTAGCGCGTACGTACTATGACAAATCGCACCCGGACATTGTACCGACGAGGCAGGACACTTCGAGAGGTGAGAGTGGAAAGCGCCATTGAACAGCTAATGCGCTCTCGATGTCTTGAAAATCAGGGGCGCGCCCACGCGATCAAAAGGAGACTTGCGCACGCGAAAGTGGAGATAATTTATGTTGTCTGACTATCCGAAGTCGCCTTACCCCAATCAGCACCCGGTTGGACCGCCAAGCTGGACCCGCGTCCGGATCATGGCGAGCACAGCTACAGTGGCACAGGTAAGTTGAGAGGCATGCGGGCCGCCATCACGGGCGGCGACAGCGGCATTGGACGAGCGATGGCAATCGCCTATGCGCGCGAAGGTGGTTCTTATCGCCTATCTAATCGAGCACGAGATGCGCAGGAGGTAGTAAAGGCATTGGTCGAGAACGAGGGGCGCAAGGCCGTCTTAATCGCCGGCGAGCCCTAGCAGCAGCAGTCCCGATTGACCCCACCCCAGCTACGTATATCTCGACTACCCTTTCGAAGCTCTCGTCATATGAATAGACGTCCAAGAATGAGCCTAGGATCTGATGCACGGCAAAGCCGCGCACTAAGCTCCGAAGCATATCCAAGGCGTCTTCTGCGTGTTGCCCATGCACCCCACATTCGGCGAGAACAGATTTGATGAGGTCGCAAAGTTCTCCGTGGCTTGCCCTCCACTCAGCGCAATCGCTTGTGGACGTTCTCGATCCGGCAGCCCACAAGGCGGGACGCTCCAACGCATATTGTCGCATTTCTCGGGCAACTGACCTAAGAGCATCAAAGGACGTTTTGCCCTCGCGTGCTGTCGTCAGCCTAGCGAGCAGGTCGCGATAGCACTTGATGGCGAAAAATGTCCGCAATTCCGGAATTGTGCAGCGCCTGTCGGAGGAGAAATGTTCTACCTCTGAGGCGAGATCTACTGCAAGCCGCTGATCCCAGGATGCCGACAACATTTCATCGACGTGGAAGCTACGTTCGCGGTTCATAAATCCAGCCCCACGTTCAGGAGGAAGGCCGGTTGCTTCCGCAGACACGCGACTTCGATCACGTTGCCGCGTGTGCTGACTCTTCTACATTGCCTTGACACCGGCTTTGGACGGGACGTGAATAAAAGATAGAACTCAGTGAGATCAGCCGGGAGACTTGCCTCAAGTTGTGCGCCGGTGTGCCAAGCGCTCAACACCAAGCAGTTTGTCGACCACAAACCATCGATCGACCTGCATCTGGCGTAAAGTGGGGTGGAGAAAACTACGCGCTTCGGCTCCGCTAGATTTAAGGGCGGGAACCCCAGCGTTTGCTTGTTCCTATCCTTTTTGTGGAGGACATTGGCTCGCGGGAACGAAACGTTTCCGGGCTCCACTGGCGGTGTTTCTGTCTGCCGAGACGTCTGACGGTGATGCATCGTGGGTCGTCAAATCTGCAGCCTCCGCGTTATTGCGCATTCGGGCGAAAAGCTACTAAGTTTCCTTAGAGTGGACGTGCAACAACGCAGTCTCGAGTTGCGTTTGTTTCTAGCAGATGCTCTGTGATTTCAATCGGCGGCCATGGATCAATTCGTCGGCTGATCTACGGTTAACGAACGGCAAACACGTGGAAACTATCTTCTCGACCTCCTCGGTTCATCCCCGCGACCGATTTGATTATTGGCACAGCCTGGCCTGCAAGAAGATCGTGGGTCATGACTCTGTGCCGGAAAATCGCCTGACATTCCAAGCCGAGATCAAAGCCGCGAAGTTCGGCAACCTGGACCTGGTTGAATTCAGCAACTCACCGATGCAGGTCTCTCACACTTTGGGCCACGTCGAGCGCACCGGCCCCGACACGTTGTTCCTGTGTTACCAATTGTCGGGCAGGGTCCTTATCGTCCAGAACGCGCGCGAGGTTAACCTGGACGCCGGTTCTTTGATGCTGCTTGAGCCGCTGTTGCCTTATGATGCGAAGTTTTTGCCAGACTCGAAAACTCTCCTCATCAAGGTTCCGCGCCGTGAGCTACGCGCACGGATCGGTACAAACCGCGAGTTGATCGGGCGTCGCGTGACTGCCGAGAGGACGGACGATGATCTGGCGCTTTCGGTCGCTGCAAAATTGCCGTCGCTCGCTGGGAGGACAGCTTCCATAACAGAAGAAATGGTCGGCAATCACGTGCTTGACTTACTCGGACTATCCATTGCGAGAACAATTGGGAGCGCTACCGTTCGCGTCTCGAATTCAAAAGCGCTATTGCTGGGGCAGATTCGTTCAGTGGTGGAAGCGAGGCTCACCGATCCCGACCTCGACGGACAGAAGGTCGCCGATATCGTTGGAATAAGCGTCCGATACGCCAATGCGCTTCTTGCCGAACAGGACTCCTCACTTCACCGTCTCATTCTGTCCCGACGGCTCTCGCGTTGCCGGTTTGCTCTTGAAGACCCCAACCAAGTCCATCGAACCATAGCCGAAATTGCACAGGGATGGGGGTTTTCGGACATGACGCATTTTGGCCGCTGCTTTAAAGGGGCTTATGGGGTTTCACCGCGCGAGTATCAGAAAGCAGCGGCGCAATCCCGGCAAGATGGTCGGCCCTGACCCTGGGCGCGCTTTTCGGGAGAAAATCGTGGCCGACCTCCATCGGCGGTCCGCTTAGAACTGTCGACGTATTTTAGCTTCTGGATTTCAACAGCATTGCAAGCGATGTCAGCGTCACCTTGCCGGCTGGATCTTGGTCGGCTGCCTCGAGCTTCGTCGCGCCGATCGCGCGCGCCTGATCGAAGCGCCGAACGCTGGCGACATTGACCGGGTTATAGCTCTTGCGCACTGCTTGTTGCGGTCGGCCGTCTTGGCCATCTTGTTGGACTGATCCTCGGCCGTGCGGCCGCCGGCGTCGCCGTCGACGGCGCCCGAGCGGCGCTGGGGGGATCTCAGTCTTGCCGAACGCGAGCTCGCACACGGATGCAGACATTGGGCTCACAGCTCGCGGTCGCCACCAAGGACATCGCCGAGATGAAGGCGTCGATTTTGTTACAAGCGATCTCTTCGATTCGATCGCCCGAACATGTGATCTGCTGGTATCTAAGCTTCCCTACGCACCGGACACTGCCGCCAAGGCGAGCGATAATTTTTGGAGCGGTGGAATAGACGGTACTGAGCTTCTGCGAAGAGGTCGTCGTGGCTCTTCCCACGAGTTGGACGCGGACGGAACAGCCTGCATCAATTCCCTGTTTCCGAATCCTCCGGAATAAAGTCAGGGATCATTTTAATGCTTGGCTTGGAGGCAAGCTCACCGAGTGGGGATGTGCTGGATAACACCTGGCATGTGCCGGGATATCAAGATTTTCTCTCCGAGCAGCCATTCTAAGGTGATATGAGCGCGTGGCGCTTTGGCGTGGTCAGTATGCGTCGATCTCGGATTGGCCGCGGTTGGTGGAAGGAAGTCGCAGGCAATGGCGTGTTCTTTGCAGAAGATAGAAGCTGCAGCGTCATCGCTGATCACGATGCCTACGGGTCATCTGCTGGATTATCGCCGAACAGCCCGTAGCGTGCGCTGTCGAGCACAGCATCGATTTCACCGATCGTCAGAAGAGTTCCTATAGCTGGGCATCAGCTGCTATTCCGTGGCGGGTCAGTTCGTCACCCTTGCGCCGGCCACGTAAGTCCCGTCCCATTGTCGTCCAGTGCAAAGGCCGCGGTTGTCAGCGTCTAGCGCTGGGCGCAGGTCTTCTTGACCCAGTCCCGGCTGCGGGCGCCGGTCGGATAGACACTGTTTGCTACCTTCGACACCACGCCCTCGTAGCCGAGCTTGCAAGCATGGGTGAACATCTTGGGGCCGTCGATCGCGAAGCTTTCGCTGAACTGGATGGCGGCGCCGGCAAAGGCCGTCAATAAGGTCGGCAATAGCCGCAAGCGAGTTGAGGGCCGGCTGAGGTCGGCGATGAAGAAGTCGTTAGGAACGGCACCTTCGAAGCGTGGTTAGCAACGTGCCGCTCCCCGGCACAGCGCATCGCGAATGAAGGTGCCCCGGCTCTTGCCCCCCAAAGACCCGGGGCACATTCGCGATTCATTCCCATGGGGGCCGTAGCTGTGGACCGGATAAGGCGCAGCTTTTTTCCCGCCGGGTACCCGCTAAGCGGGCAGCTCGAAAACCAGACCGCGTCGCGACGCTGGGAAATAGTGGCAACATTACCGCCACTGGATTAACGTGGGTTATTTCCACCCGATGCAAACCGTTGCTAGCCGCGCTGTTATCGTTGGATTAATGCCGGAGTGAGTTATGCCCGCCAAGCCGTGGTCCGAAGAGGACGAGCAACAGTTGCTAAAAATGATACGAGAGACAGCCCTAACGCAGTTGGAGATCGCCCGGAAGCTTGGACGAACGGAGGCTGCGGTAAGCAGTCGGCTTACGATCGTCAGAAAGCGGGAGCAGGTTGTCGGCGCCCGAGCAAAGCACCCCCGCGGCGTGCCTGCTCGAGCTGTCATTTCGTCCTCTCGAAGGACGACCGGTAAATAGGAACTAAACGGCCGAGTGCTGGTTCTGGCGGAAAGGTAATCATGGCAACTCGGCCTCGGCGCCCCCCACCGCGCTGGGGCCATTTCGCGAAGAGGCCGCCAACTGAGTGGCCTCCGCTATCGAAAAATATCCTACGCACCCTACAACGACGACCAGCCAGACGAGCGATAAAATTCGATATACGGTATTGGGCAGCACCATTAAGGTTCTTCGGCCTCCTCCGTTACCGAGCCTTCTTCTTTGTCATGCTGGCGGACCCGCTGTCCAGCTACACTTCAGGAACAACTGTTGCGGTGACGGGCGGAAAGCCGTTTATCTGATCGCTCTCTTCATCAATTTCATCCATTCGAGAACCTTGCCAACAAACTGCCTTCAGCTCTCGGCGGCGAGTCAGTTCGGGCAGGGAGCCGAACCTTTCAGCTTTTTGCGCGCCATCAATCTCGCACCGCCGTCAAGTCTGTCGACCTAGATAATCTTTCAAGCTTCGGTTACTGAGATGATGACCTTGAGAGCGTTCGTCTTGGCCGCCTCGCCGAACGTCGCATAGGCGTCCATGATATTGTCGAGCTTGAAGTGGTGCGTGATCAGTCGCTTGGGATCGATCTTGTTTGATTGTACAGTCTTAAGCAGCATCGCCGTTGTGACGGTATCGACGAGTCTTGTCGTGATCGCGACGTTACGGTCCCAGAGGCGTTCTAGATGCAGATCGACCTTGACGCCATGGACGCCGATGTTAGCGATGACACCACCAGGCGCCACGATGTCCTCGCAAGTGACAAAGCTTGAGGGAAGGCCGACGGCTTCGATCGCGGTATCGACGCCACGACCGTCGGTCATCTTCATGATTTTCTCGACTGCCTTGCCGTCCCTATTGTTTATTGTTGTGGTCGCACCGAAGCGGGACGACATTTCGAGCCGGTTGTCGTCAAAGTCGATCATTATGAGTTCCGACGGTGAGTAGAATTGAGCCGTCAGCAACGCCGCAAGCCCGATCGGGCCGGCTCCGACGATCGCGATGGTCGCGCCGGGTTGAACCTTGCCGTTGAGCACGCCGCATTCGAACCCGGTGGGCAGGATATCGCTCAGCATTACTGATGCTTCCTCATCCGCTCCGGCGGGGATGCGGTATAGGCTGGTTTCGGCAAAGGGAATGCGGACATACTCGGCCTGGGTGCCGTCAGTCGTGTTGCCGAGGATCCAGCCCCCGTTGACACAATGCGAGTACATTCCGCGGCGGCAATAGTCGCATTTTGCGCAGGACGAGATGCAGGACACGATCACGCGGTCGCCGGCCCGAAAGGCGGTGACGGCGGCGCCGACTTCTTCGATGACGCCGGTACCTTCGTGGCCAAGGATACGGCCTGGTGTACAGGTCGGCACGTCGCCTTTGAGGATATGCAAATCTGTTCCGCAAATCGTCGTCCTGACGATCTTGACGATAGCGTCCGTTGGCGCGGCAATCTTCGGCTTTGGGCGATCCTCAAGCGCCTTCTTTCCGGGGCCTTGGTATACCAGCGCTTTCATAACCATTCTCCTACGTTCGATTTTGCCAATGGAGTGAATCGTCTCGAGCATCAGGCGATGCCCCAGTGTCACCGGTGCTATCCTCCCACGCTGCGCCTGGGCATAGTCGCGTTTCATTGCAGAGAGCAGGCGAGCGGTCAGAACCGCGCCGGGCGCTCCGATCGGACAGCCGTGGGCAACGGCACCGCACTCGACCTTGATGACTGAGCGAGTCCAAGCTGCCGGTCAGGGCGATGGTGATCGATGCAGAGGCCTCATCTCGATGCGTCCAATCTCGCCAACCCGATCAGGCGCCTGCCGGACGACAAGATGGAGCCGAGCCCCAACATGCGTAGCGAAAACTATGACAGTTACTTCCTAGTTCCCTTGATAACCATCAATCGCCCGTATTATTCGGCGAGCAGGAGCAACTGGGAATATATGCTTGTTCATCACAGGTGTAGGATTGCGACCCGACCGCGCCCGAGCCGATCGACGTCACTGTCGACGGAAGACGCATCAAGCCTCGCCGATTACTTCGAGGGGCTCGTGAGAGGACCTATTCATTGACGATGATCAATGCTTGAAGCCGTTGCGGAGTTCATGATTCCTTGTGATGCCAGCAGCGAAGGAAGTTTCTATGCGGCTCGGGAAAATATGCATCGCTCTTGCGATACTACCCGGCCCGCCCGCTTCCGCCCAGGCCGGCCGGTCCGGGTTTTGTCCTGTAAAGCATGCGGAGATTGTATCCGCATGAAGCCTGCTCAGACATTTTGATGTTCTCGATTGTTTAGTCCCGGAACGCCAGCAAACATTGCGAACCGGCGCTCACGCGATCGACAAACGATGTACTACTGGCGTTGGGGCATCGGTTGACGGTCTTTGGAACGCAGGTTCATCATGAAAGTCGGAATCGTTGGAGCAGGTAGGGTAGGGTGTTCCTGTGCTCTTGCCATGGTGGTACGGGGGAGTGCCCGGACAATTGTGATCGTGGACCGAACGTCTAAGCGGGCGAGGGCGGTCGCCACCGATCTTCGTTACGGAGCGCCGCTCGGCCCAAAGACCACCATTGTCGATGGCGACTATGAAGAGCTTGCCGATTCTCAGCTGGTTATGATTGCCGCCGGCATCAATGAAAAGGCGGGGGGCGCCACCGACCGCAGCGATTCCCAGGGCAGGTTGCGGTTGCTTGACAAGAATGCTGAAATCTACCGCGAGATCGTTCCGCGCATTGTGCACGCCGCGCCTAGCGCGGTGATATTGGTCGTGACCGATCCGCCGGATCCGCTCGCCGATATTGCGCGCGCAAGCGTATGCCATGATCGCGTGCTAAGTACCGGTACGTTTTTGGATTCCTTGCGTTTCCGCGTTCATCTGGCGGCGCATTTCGGCGTCGATGCCAATCATGTAGAGGCGCAGGTGGTCGGCGAACATGGGACCTCGCAGGTATTCCTCTGGTCAACCGCCCGGATCGCCGGCGTGCCGGTCGGCGAACTCGTCGGACTTCGTGGCCGAGTGCCTCACAGTTTACGCAGGCAGATCGAGGCAGACGTTCGTTACGCGAATATCTCTATCATCGAAGGCAACGATGCGAGCCAGTTTGGCATTGGTATCGTTGCGGCGCGGATCGCGGAAATTGTTCTTCGCGATGAACGAGCGGTGATTCCGATCGGCAGCTATAACGGCAAATTTCGCGTTACTCTCTCACTTCCAAGCGTCGTCGGGCGCGAGGGAGTGCTTCGGATTTTCGAACCCGAGATGTCCGTCGAGGAGCAGCGGGCGCTGGAACTGGGCGCGGCTAACTTAAGGAGGTCGCTAGGTCGTCGGTAGACGGAAAGCATTTTGTCGGGCTGCAGCGCCGGACGCGAAATGCGCGCGGCGTGCCAGAGCTGATTGATAATCAATCCGTCAGCCTGGTCCGCCGCTCTCGTGACCTCACGCCGTGCCTCCTGCTTGCGGCGTGGATGCCGGGGGCCAGGTTGGCCTTGCATCGACAGTTGCTTGTAGTAGCAGGCCGCGAGGGCACGTTGCCGGTTGACGCGCCCGCGAGCGCGTCAACGACGCCATGACCATTCGATGCGGCAGCCTGAAAAGGACCCAGCCGGTACGGCAGGAACAGCGTGTTGGTGTCCGCCGTCTGCCTGACGCGAGGGCTGCCGCAACGATGGTGGCTTCGTCTATGTTTCCCTCCTTTCGAGGATGAATAGACCCGCGGGATGGTGACCCGCGCTGAAGTCCACACACGCAACAAAGATGTCGCAACTTCGAAGAATTGCTCCGTGACAAAGATCAATTTCGTGTCCGTGCGAGAAGATCGCGCGAAACTGACGACCGTCAAGGGGGAGGCTGGCCTGCGCACGGTATCGTGCGGCGAGGAGACGCTGCCTATGATTATCGCCGCCGTGCAATCGAACCAGTCGCGCGCCAGCCATGTTATGCGCATGGCGAGATTCGAGCGATTTTTTCGGATCGTAGCCAGCGTCGATGTCGACAAGCAGGACATCAAGCGCTACAGCGATTTTATCAACCAAAAACTTTATGATTTCCTGCCGCGGGCCCAGGCGGTCGCCAAGGCGAACGGCGGCGTGATCCTGGAGCCATTCGACCTGCCGGTCACCAGGGGATTGCAGGAATGCATCCATGAATTCGTGAGACTCGACGAAGAGATCGAGCCGCGGCTGATCCTCGACCGCGTCGCCACGCGCCCGCCGATTGATCTTGCTTACGGAGAGGATCGAGGCTCGCCTACCGGACATCGTGGGAGGTCTGAGTGTCGCGCTCGCGCATACGTTCAACATCATCGCCCCCGGGTTGTAGAATCCATCGAACGAGCACTGGCGGAAGTGTTTTCGTATTTTCGATCTGCTGCTGTAGCTGCGCGAACAGCAGAGTAGCCAAACATCGCGACGGCTGTCGCGAGCGAGGAGAGAGCGATGATCAGGGATGTAATGGTGTGGCTGGACGGCGGCGCCTCCGACGAAATTCGTCTGGCAGCTGTCGCCGACATGACCCGCCAGCTGGAGACCCGCGTGGTCATCGGGTTGTATCTCAACGTTCTGCCTTTGCCGGGGCCGATTGAGGGCGACGTCACCGCCACAATCGTCGAGCATGCGCGCCAAACTGGCAATGCGGTGGAGGAGGCATTAGCCAAGCGGCTGCGAATGCTGGATCGGATGGTCGAGGTCCGGCGCCTCGATGTCTTGTCCGATGACGTAGCCAAAATTGCCGCGCGAGAGGCGCGCTCCGCCGACACCTTCGTGGCACTTCGTCCCAATGGCGCGATGGATCCGGAACAGCTCGTCGAAGGCGTGCTGTTCGGCTCTGGCAGGAATGTCTATCTCGTTCCCGAGACGGAGCGGCCGAGGATCACCTTCGATCGCATTATGGTCGCTTGGAACGGGAGCCGGGAAGCGGCTCGTGCGCTTGCCGAAGCGATGCCGTTTCTTCACAAGGCGGAAAGTGTGTCGGTCATCGTTGCGACCGGCGAAAAGCCTACCGAGGAGGAGGCGGTGATGGGGATCGATGCCGTTAATCATCTTCGGCATCATGGAATCAAGGCCAGTCTGCATCGCATCAAGTGCCGCTCAAGCGAAGTCGGGCCGCAATTGATGGCTGAGGCCGAGCGCCGGAAGGCGAACCTTATCGTTATGGGCGGATATGGTCACATGCGCCTGCGCGAGCGGCTGCTCGGCGGGGTGACCTACAGCCTGTTGCACGAAGCGCCTATCCCGCTGCTGATGGCGCATTAGGACACGTCGCACCTTGCCCCGACAGCGAGATTGCAGATGCCGACGATTGATAGCCGCCGCGAGCAGATGTTTCCCAAGCTTGCGCCGCATGAAATCGACCGTCTTCGCCGCTTCGGCGCGGTGCGGAACTACCGTGCCGGCGAAGCGCTGTTCGTGACCGGAGAAGTCGCCCCGGGCATGTGTGTGCTGATCAAGGGCTCGGTGCGCGTCGTCAGGCGTGATCCGCTAGGCCATTGCGCGCCGATTGTGGAGCAGGGACCCGGTGAATTCGTCGCCGAAGTGGGACAATTATCGGGCCAGCCCGCTTTTGTCGACGTTCACGCCATCGACGATGTCCAAGCCCTCTTGATCCCGCCGGAGAATCTACGTGCGTTGATGATTGGGGAGCCCGAACTCGGCGAACGCATCATGCAGGCTTTGATCCTCCGCCGCATTGCGCTGGTCGAGGCAGGCGCCGGTGGTCCAGTCCTAATCGGCCCCGAATCGAGCCCAGACGTTGTGCGCCTGCAAGGCTTTCTCGCCCGCAATGCGTATCCACATCAAGTGCTCGATCCAGCAAAGGACCCCGACGCGGCGAAGCTTGTCCAGCAGTATGCACCAAATCCGGCCGACCTGCCGCTTGCGGTGTGTCCGAAAGGAACAATCCTGAAAAATCCGAGCGAAGCAGAGCTGGCGCGCGCGCTTGGAATGGTGCCGATCGACGACGAGAGCCGAACCTATGATGTCGCAGTCGTTGGCGCTGGCCCGGCGGGCCTTTCGACGGCGGTGTATGCCGCATCAGAGGGCTTGTCGGTCGTCGTCTTCGACGCCCGTGCCTTCGGCGGGCAAGCCGGGGCCAGCGCGCGGATCGAGAACTATCTCGGTTTTCCCGCCGGCATATCCGGCCAAGCACTCACCGGCCGCGCCTACGTCCAGGCGCAGAAATTTGGCGCGCGGATGGTGATCCCTGCGGGGATATCGCGACTCGATTCGAGGGAATCGCCGTTCACGCTGCACCTGGAGGATAGGCGGTGTGTGAGGGCCTCGACGGTGGTGGTTGCGAGCGGCGCCCGCTACCGCCGCCTCAACGTGCCGAATCTGCCGAGTTTCGAGGGACGCGGCGTTTGGTATTGGGCTTCGCCGATCGAGGCACGCCTGTGTCGGGGCGAGGAGATCGTCCTGGTCGGAGGCGGAAATTCAGCGGGCCAAGCCGCCGTATTCCTGCGCAACTTCGCAAAAAAAATCTGGATGCTGGTTCGTGGACCAAGCATCACGGAGAGCATGTCGCGTTACCTGATCGACCGTATCGCGAATCTCGATAATATCGAGGTGCTGACTCACACTGAGGTGGTCGCGCTTTATGGCAGCCGGGAAGGGCAATTGGAGCGCGTACGCTGGCGCAACAGCTCGACCGGCGAGGAAACCGAGAAGCCGATCCGCCACCTCTTCCTCTTCATCGGCGCGGAGCCGGCAACGGCTTGGCTTAAGGGCGCCGGGATCGCGTTGGACAGCAAGAATTTTGTACTGACTGGATGGGACACTCCCTCCACCATCCGCTCGAAGGGTGGCGCTAGCCGTCCGTTGCTACTCGAGACCAGCGTAGACGGTGTATTCGCCGCCGGCGACGTGCGATCTGGGTCGGTCAAGCGCGTGGGTGCCGCGATCGGTGAGGGTGCCGTCGTCGGGGCGGAGCTACACATTGCGCTTGCCAACGGCCAAGTGCGAGACAAGAGTGAACAACGCGCCAGTCAAGACTCGCGCGAAACCGAAAACGCACTTGCAGTCCCATCACAGCAGTGAGCAGCGGCGATGCCGAGATGTATCACGGCCACGACTTGCGAAGTTGACCATTGCCAAGGTCGGCAGGGGTGGACTGGATACGATCCCGTTCGGACATCGCGCTGCTGCCGCGGCTTTGAGTAGCTTTTCGAATGCGATCATGAAAACCACCGTACCCGGCCGTTTCGCGATTTCAAACAAGCCACGAGTATCTTGACGGCGGTCAAGGGCCAGCTCGGCGGTTTGCGGCATCATCGTTCGGGTCAAGGAACCCAGCGGAGAAAATCCATGTGCGACTACAGCCTACATGCCGTTACGTCACGCCCCGCAAAGGTGGGAGAGAGTTTGGTGTCGACCAGCTTTCGCGGCACATCGACCCGCGGCTTTGCCACCAAGGACGAACCCACCGTCGCCGTTTGTCTGCTGCCGGGCACCGAGCTCGCATTCGAGCAGGACGTGAGATACAATCGCAACTGGTTGTTGACCAAGAGCGCGGGCTTCCGTGTCGCCCAATTCTGCGTGATCAAACCGGAAACGCCGGCGCAACACCACGATGCCCTGCTGTTTCCCGATGGCACCATTATTCTTGTGAACCTCCTGTCGGAAGGACAGCATGCTCGGGTGCTTCAATTGCCAGCTGTCTGGCTGAGAAAGAAGAGCGACGATCACGCTGGGCCGGCCCCCGTCTACTCGGCCGAGCAGGATAACCGCGTTGAGATCGAACCTGCTCAACAGGCATCATAGGTCCGGCCGGATAATTGGTGCTGCTCCCGTCCTCAGGGGCGCAGAGGGCGACGCGATAGCTCGTCAAGCGTTCGTGAGAAACGTCCAGGCCCGCCCGAAGCCGCAATCCTGCGCCCTTGTCATCTTCGGTGTCACAGGAGACCTGACCAAACGGCTGGTGATTCCTTCGCTTTACAATCTTGCGGCAGCCGAACTGTTGCCGGAAAGATTCTGCGTTGTCGGCGTCGCGCGCTGCGGCATATCGAACGAAGCGTTGCGCGAGAGCCTAATGAAGGGTCTGCATCAGTTCGCAACCCGCCCCGTGGAAGACGCGGTCGCGAATCGTCTTCTGGAATGCATCACCTCGGTCGTGGCCGATCCCGGCGAAGGCTCTTCTTACGATCGTCTTAAGGAGCAGCTTGAACGGTTGGAAGCCGCGCGCGGCACCGGGGGCAATCGGCTGTTTTATTTAGCGACACCGCCTGATGCCTTCGCGCCGATCGTGCGCCAACTCGGCCGTCTCGGCTTGTTGAAGGAGGACCCCGGCGCCTGGCGGCGGGTCGTGATCGAAAAGCCGTTTGGAACCGATCTGGCATCGGCGCGTGTGCTGAATGCGGAATTGTTGAGCATCCTCGGCGAACACCAGATCTACCGAATCGATCACTACCTTGGCAAAGAGACCGTCCAGAACATCCTGGTGCTGCGCTTCGCCAACGGAATGTTCGAGCCGATCTGGAACCGCCATCACATCGATCACGTGCAGATCATCGTGGATGAGCAGCTCGGTGTTGGCCATCGCGGTAGCTTTTATGACGCGACCGGCGCTCTTCGCGACATGGTGCCGAACCATCTCTTTCAGCTGTTATCGCTGGTCGCTATGGAGCCGCCGAGACATTTCGATGCCCATAACGTGCGTTCGGAAAAGGACGGAGTGCTGTCGGCGATCCACTGTCAGAGCGAAGAGGAGGCGCTGAAAAACTCCGTGCGCGGCCAGTACACTGCCGGGAAAATCGGCGACACGGAGATTCCTGATTACCGAAATACCCCGGACGTCCGGCCGGACAGCGCTACGGAGACTTACGTTGCGATGAAACTGAATATTGACAACTGGCGTTGGGCCGGGGTCCCCTTCTACTTGCGCACCGGAAAGGCGCTCGCCATGAAGCGCACGGAAGTGGCGATCAAATTCCGCGAGACGCCGTTTGCGATGTTTCGATGCACGCCCATCGAGCAACTGGCTGAGAACTATTTCGTCATCGGCGTCGAGCCGAGTGAAGGCATCACGCTGCAGTTCAACACCAAGGTGCCGGGGCCAGTGATCAGGATCGACGGCGTGCAAATGAAGTTTCTCTATAAGGACTACTTCAAGTCCGAGCCTGCGACGGGATATGAGACCTTGATTTACGATTGCATGATTGGCGACAACATTCTGTTCCAACGCGCCGACGGCGTGGAGGCTGGCTGGCGGGCGGTTCAGCCGCTCCTCGACGCCTGGAAACGAGTGGGCAGCAAGGGGTTGGAATTCTATCCTGCGGGCAGTGAGGGCCCTCCGGGCGCGTTTGAACTTTTGAAGCGCGATGGCCGAAGCTGGCGGAAGCTCTGACGGCGATGCGCTCGAGGAAACAGCCGCCGAGAGATTGTGGGCCTGGATTCAGTGTCGACCGCGATACCGTGGAATCGGCTCACTTATCGCTTATCAAGGGTTGTGAGCACCGGCAGTTTCAACGGGGCTGTGCTTCGACGAAGAAAATTTAGGGATCAATATCTGAGAGCGGTTGCGTGGGCAGCGAGCCCAGGCCGAGAGTTGTGTATGGCGCTCAAAATCGAAAACTATGCGATGATCGGCGACTGCAAGACAGCAGCCATGGTCGGGCACAATGGCTCGATCGATTGGCTGTGCTTGCCGAGATTTGATTCGGCTGCGTGCTTTGCCGCTTTGCTTGGCGACGCAGAAAATGGACGGTGGCTCATTGCGCCGAAGGATGAGCCGATCGAGACGTCGCGACGCTACCGCGCAGGCACGTTGGTTCTCGAAACGGAATTCAGAACGAAGGGTGGCACTGCGACGCTTATCGATTTCATGGTACCGGGAAATCGGGCCGAGCTTGTACGCATCCTCGTAGGTCGACAGGGGCGAGTCGAGTTTCACTCCGAATTTGTAGTGCGATTCGACTATGGGGCGACGGTGCCGTGGGTCAACCGGCTTGATGACGGCAGCATCAGCGCAATCGCCGGTCCGGAGCGTCTGGTGCTGCGTACGACAGCCGCGCTTGACGGCGAGGACCTAAAAACAGTTGGTGAACCTGCGGTCACGGCCGGCCAGTCAATCCCGTTCATCCTCTCCTACGGGGCGTCGTTTCAAGATCCTCCTTCGGCGATTGATGCCTTCGACGCGCTGAAACGAACGGAAGCATTCTGGCGTGGATGGAGTGATCGGTGTCCCGAAGTCGGTCGCTGGACGGAAGCGGTCAAACGTTCGCTCATTACATTGAAGGCTCTGACCTACGCCCCGACCGGCGGGATTATCGCCGCGCCCACGACCTCTCTGCCGGAGCTTATTGGTGGAATCAGAAATTGGGACTATCGCTTTTGCTGGTTGCGTGACGCCACGTTCACCCTGCTGGCCCTAATGCACCTCGGGTACTACGACGAGGCGCGGGCATGGCGAGACTGGCTCCTTCGCACCATCGCCGGTAGTCCGGAGCAGGTGCAGATCGTGTACGGAGTGGGAGGCGAACGCTGGCTGCCGGAGCTGACCATTCCGTGGCTCGGCGGTTATGAAAGATCGTTGCCGGTGCGCATCGGAAACGCCGCCTACCAGCAACTCCAACTGGACGTCCTCGGCGAGGTCACCGACGCCATGTTCCACGCCGGGAAGGGCGGTATAGGTTTAACCGACCGTGGCCGCGCCCTGCAGCCCATCATGCTGAAATATCTCGCCAGCGCTTGGCGCGAGCCGGATCAAGGTATTTGGGAGGTACGCGGCGAGCGGCAGCACTTCGTCCATTCGAAGGTCATGGCCTGGGTTGCGTTCGATCGTGCCGCGAATGAATTCGCCACCCGCGGATCAATCGAAGCATCTCGGCATTGGCGAGCGGTCGCCGACGAGATCCACGCCGACGTGTGCGACCGCGGCTTCGACCGCGATCTCGAAAGCTTCGTGCAGGCTTACGGCTCAAAACGGCTCGACGCTGGCTTGTTGCTGATGCCGCTGGTTGGCTTTTTGCCTGCAACGGATCCGCGCGTGAGGAATACCGTGCAGGCCATTGAAAAGAGACTGCTGGTCCAGGACGAGTTTGTTCTGCGGTATGAACGCGCAAATCCCGGTGACGGTCTGCCCCCGGGAGAAGGAGCGTTTCTGGCGTGCAGCTTTTGGTTGGCCGACAATTACATTCTGCAGGGCCGCTATTTGAAGGCCCGCAAGCTGTTCGACCGCCTCCTATCGCGTTGCAATGACGTGGGACTGTTCGCCGAGGAATACGATCCGTTCGCCGGCCGCATGCTGGGCAATTTTCCGCAAGCCTACAGCCATGTGGGTTTGATCTGTTGCGCCTTGAATCTCACCCGGGGAACGTGTCCTGCGAAGGAGCGCGCCGAGCCGCAGCGCCCGGCGATGCGTCCGATTCCGCAAGCCGCAGCGGAGCCGGACTGACGTAGACGTTCCTGCTGGACGGCGGCCCGCGGGCAATGTCAACCAGCCGGTCTGGTTCTTCGAATATCATTTTTTTGCTGCTGGCGGTGGCGAAAACGGGCAATCGTCAAAGACAAATATCGCCGCTTGAGGTGATGTGTTTTCAGCGTCTCATGCAAGCAAGAGGAATAGTCAATGGTACTCAACGTGGTGACGATCAGTGGCAGCCTGCGCAAGGGCTCGTACAATACCGCGCTGATGCGGGCGTTGCCTAAGCTTGCGCCTTCGAATCTTCATCTTTCCGAGGCGCCGCCGTACGACGGCATGCCCCTGTACAATATGGACGTTCAGGCCGCCGGCTTTCCAGGTGAAGTGACGACCTTCGCTGAAGCCATCAGGAAAGCCGATGGCATAATCATCGTCTCGCCCGAATACAACTGGACTCCCGGAGGCCTGAAGAACGAGCTGGATTGGGTATCGCGCCTGGAAAATCAGCCCTTCAGGGAGAAGCTAGTCGCCATTCAGGCCGCCAGCGGCGGTCCCCTGGGCGGGGCGCGAATGCAGTATCATCTGCGAATGGCGCTTACCTATCTCAGCGCCTTCGTGTTTGGGATACCGGAAGTATTCGTCGGACTAGCCCAGACAAAATTTGATCCGCATACGCTCGAACTGAAGGACGACCCGACCAGGAAGGTGATTGCCGATCAGCTCGCGGCCTTCGCGAAATTCGTTGCTCGCTTCAAAGGGTGAGCTTCAACACTATTTCTTCCTTGGCGGCACGTTCCCACCATTGTCCAGGATCGCGGCCACCGACTGTCGGTCAGGTGAATCGGCTCACTCGTGCCAGTATTTGCCGATCTCGAATTCTGGCAGCTTGATCGCAAGCCTAGCCAACTGCATTTCACAACCTGGCGAAGCACTGAGACGGTGAGCGTATAATTTTATATGTGCGTATGTCTCGTCGCGCCCCGCATTGACAGTCGTGTATCGACGGCGTGAGCCAGTCATCACTGGCCAATTATTCTACGAGCGGCGATGGACCGATCGTAAGTTGATGCCTACGTAAAAATACGACATAGCGCATCCTGCGTGTGGCCGATATAGCATAAGTGCGTAGGCTGCGCGGTTCAGTCATGCGTCTGCTCGCAGCACACACAAAAACGAGAGCGGCTCGCGTCGGCGAAATCAATGTTCCTGGCTCCATCTGATACGCTCAGAGGGTTTGCGACAATCAAGAAACCCGCATGCCGGAAATGTGGACGCGCTATGGCCGCGGGCAGGGCCGCGCCAGGCGCGCTCGGTTATCAAGAACTCACTTTTGCTTGCTCGACGTGCGGCCAGTGCACGACACTTTCAATCCCCATCGATCCGCTCAGGAGTGATGCGGTAGGTTGGCTTAGAAGCGAGCTCAGGCCGCCGAAATAGTCATATTTCTTTGCATGCAGCGGCAGAAGAAGGGAAGAACAGGATCATGGTTAGAGTACAGCCGCTCAACGGCGAAGAACCCGAGAGGTCCGAGGACGTTATTCAGCGCGAACTGCTTGGTCAGCGCGGCGTGCTCGGCGCCCCGGACTCGGCCAGGCCGAGCCCTCAAGGCGAAAAGGATACGCATGATTTCGGCGCAGTGCATAGAGTGGCGAGGACCGCTGGTGGATTGCTTACTACTGTACTTTGCGTCGGCTCAGGTCGAGCTGCGTACATCCCGTACCACGATCTGCCTGCCGCTCGCGGCGGGCATTCGCCGTGATCGACTTCGCGATGTCGGCCTTTGTGACCCTGTTACTGGTCGTCGACCCCGTCGGATTGGTGCCGGCGTTTCTCGCGGCAGCAGGCGGACTCAGTAGCCGAGACAGGGCGCGAATCGTCGTCCGGTCTCCGCTGATCGCTGCGGGGATCCTTGTAGGTCTTGCATTATGCGGGAACTGGCTGTTGGGCCAGCTTGGGATCAGCATTCCAGCTTTTCAGATCGCGGGCGGACTTCTTTTGTTCGCTGTTGCCTACCAGATGGTCTTCGGTGACCGGCCGCACCGGGAGGCACGCGAAACCGACAAGACGATGGCCGAGCAGGTTTCGGATATCGCCGTCTTTCCGTTGGCTATCCCGCTGATGGCCGGACCAGGCGCAATTGCCACCACGCTATTGTTGTCCAGCGCCGCAGGCACGACATCGAGACTGGTTGTGCTCATTCTGGTCATTCTGCTGGTGTGCCTGACCTGCATGATTAGCTTTGCTCTGGCCGTGCCGATCGCGAAAACACTGGGCAACACTGGAAATGCCGTGCTTTCCCGGCTGCTCGGGATATTGCTCGCGGCTTTCTCGGTTCAGTTCGTATTGGATGGGGTCGCATCCGCTCACGCAAGCGCCTGAATAGTCGGTGGGCGCGTTGACGAGACGACCCATCAATGACCGCATCGGCATGCCATGCTAATTTGGCAACGGTCTGAGGCGGCCCCGCTGAACGTCAGTCCGCCTCCACAGAATCCCCTCCGGCCGGCAGACTTCGCCGCACCGGCAGATATTCCACGCCGCCGCTGCTTTGCATGCGGACGGGTTGCGGATACAGTTTCAGGAGCTCGAAAACGCCGTCAGGCATGTCAGTGTTCACGGGCAGGCCCAGCCGCTTCGCTGTCGACGCCCAGATCGGATAGTCATGCGTCCAGGCGCCGGATGCGAGCTGTTCCGCCAGCTTGGCGGCTTGTTCAGCGGGCAGCCGCCGCTCCAGCAGCTCGCTTGCCGACTGTTTGACCTGCGCAATAGCCTTGCGGCCGACGTCGGCCATTATCAGCGTTTGATCTTCAATCTTGGCTAGCGGCTTCTCCTCGACAACCTTAATCAGCGAGACTGCCGGCGACTGTCCGAGCTGCGGATCGATCGGGCCGAGCACGGCATGGCTGCTCATCACGGTCTCGTCGGCCGCCAGCGCGATCAGCGTACCGCCGGACATGGCGTAGTGCGGCACGAAGACCGTGACTTTCGCCTTGTGCTCGCGGATCGCCCTGGCGATCTGCAGCGCTGCCAACACGAGTCCTCCCGGCGTGTGCAGCACGAGGTCGAGGGGCACATTTTCGTCTGTCATCTGAATGGCGCGCAGAACCTCCTCCGAATCGTTGATGTCGATATAGCGCGCGATCGGGAAACCCAGTAGCCGCATAGTTTCCTGCCGGTGCACCAGCAGGATCACCCGCGATTTTCGCTGGGCCTCCAGCTGCGAGATCTTGCGCACGCGCATCGCCTCGAGCATGCGCTGGCGCAACAGCGGCTGGATCGCCGAGAACATGAAGAAGATCCAGAAGAGATCACCGATCGACATGGAAGCCTCCACGAATAGCATCTCACATCCGCCCTTCAGGATCGAAGCCGAGCACGCCTTCGTCCCGATAGTAGGCCCGGTAACGCCGTTCGGACTGGACGATGAGAGAGACAAGTGCGAAGCCTGCCACAAACCCGCCGATATGGGCCCACCACGCGACGTCCGCGCGCATTGGCGTTACCGCCAAGTCCGGGATTCCCTGCAAGATCTGCATGAGGAACCAGAACCCGACATAGAAGAAGGCATAGACTTCGAAGAACAGCGGGATGAACAGGATCGGGATCACCACGACCACCCGGGCGAAGGGGAACAGGCGCATGTAGCTCCCGAGGATACCGGCGATCGCTCCCGAGGCGCCCAATGCCGGTACGATCGAGACCGGGTTGAAGAAGATATGCGCGACAGAAGCCGCAACGCCGCAGGCAAGATAGAATGCCAAATAACGGCCATGACCCAGCCGATCTTCGATCGTCGGACCGAACAGCCATAGCGTCCACATGTTCAGGATGAGGTGCAGCCACCCGCCGTGCAGGAACATCATAGTGAAGAGCGGCAGGACGTCGTCGATGGTCGGGTCGATCCCGTCGGAGGCAAGAATCCCGGAATAACGCGCAGGGACAAGCGCGAATTGATACAGCAGCTGCTCAAGCTCGTAGGGGCTAAGGCTGATCTCGAACAGGAACGCGATACAGTTGGTGGCGATCAGCACCCACGTGATCACCGGCGGGTAACGGGTCGGGACAGTATTCCTGATCGGGAACATCTGCGTCTCTTCGTAACCGTTCCGCGATGCCCGGTAGATACTGCGCCCAGATTCCTGGACGGACCATGACGATCGTCAATTTTCGGGCGGGGAGGGCCAAGCGTCGCCGCCGGCTGCGGGTGGTTTCGGTACGTCCGGGCGGACCTGTTCTCGCTATCCTCCGGTTACGGCGAGAACGGCTTCCTTGATCTTGGCCAGCCCAAAATGTCGGATCATCTCCAAATCGACGTGCGGCAAATTGGGCATTTCATTTGAGATGACGGTTGCGTCAACAATTGCCGGGCCATCGATCGCGAGAGCTTCGACTACCGCTGCCATCAATTCCCACGGGCGTTTGGCCATGTATCCGTGGCCACCGCACGCACGGGCTAATGCTGCGAAATCCGGGTTTGGAAAGTCGATGGCTTCGCGAAATGGCACCAGTCCGACGCTTTCGGCTTCCAGCGTGATCAGTCCGAGCGACGAATTGTTGTAGATGATGACCTTGACCGGCAGGTTGTGATGGACTGCTGTCAGAAATTCGCCCATCAGCATATTGAACCCGCCATCGCCGGTCAGCGCGATCACCTGACGGGAGCGATCCAACGCCTGTATGCCATTGGCTTGGCCGAGGGCCGTTCCTACCGCCGCATTGTTGAAGGATCCGATGATCCGCTGCGTCCCGGTCTGACGGATCCAATTGGCCGACCATAGCGTGTTTAGGCCGGTATCCAGGACGAATATCGCGTCGGAACGGGCGAGATCGCTAACCGCGCGGGCAACCGCCTGTGGATGGATCTGATGGTCGCTCCGCTTGATATCCGCTTGCTTGTTGAGCATGGCGTCCCATTTCCTGCGCTCGTCGGCGACCTCGTCCCAGAATTCGGTATCGGTCTTCTGGGCAACCCGGCCGAGTAATTGCTTCAGCGTCGGCCGGACCGATCCGGCAACGCCGAGCGCGGTCAGAACGCGTCGTCCTAGCACCTGTGGTCGTTCATCGATCTGAATCACCGTGCTCTTGGTCGGAAGGAAGTTGGAATAAGGATAATCAGTGCCGATCATCAGGAGCAGGTCGCAACGCATCACGGCATTGTAGACGGCCCGCGTCCCGATCATGCCGAGACCGCCCATCCAGCGGGGATCGTCGTAGGGCAGGAGGTCTTTGCCCTTAACTGTATGGATCAGCGGAGCCTTGAGCCGATCCGAAAGAGCGCACAACAGGTCAACGGAGCCGCGGCAGCCGGCGCCGCACATCATCACTATCTTGCCCGCCTCTTCAATCCGCCGGGCTAGTTCGGCGATCCTTGCCTCGCTGGCGGTGACTTCCGACCGGGGCTTCAAGGTTGGGATGCTGGGAACGGTGCCTTGCGCTTTCGCTGCGATCACGTCCTGCGGAAGCGTCAGATGTGCGACGCCCGGGCCGGCATAAGCGGCCGCTATCGCCTGATGGATGACCGCCGGTGCCTGCGCTGCGGTCGAGATGGTCTCGGTGTAGAGCGACACGTCACGAAACAAAAGATCGGGTTCAGTGGTCTGGATGTAATCGGTGCCATGTAGCTTGCGCGGCATGTCGCCAGACAAGGCCAGCACTGGCGCATGATCGCGGGCCGCTTCATAAAGACCAGCAACCAGATGATTGCTGCCAGGTCCAGTGGTGCCGGCACACACTGCGAGCGTGCCCGTGATCTTGGCCTGGCCGGCGGCGGCCTGCGCCGCGCCTTCCTCGTGGCGGACGCTGACCCACTCGATCTTGCTGCGTCGGACCACATCGGCAAGCGGATTGAGCGAGTCGCCGATCAATCCGAAGATGTGCCGAACGCCGATTTGTTCGAGGGCACTTACCAGAATGCCGGCAACTGTCTGTGACATGTTCCGTTCCCAACTCTCGCCACCGAAGTTCGTTCAATGCGGCAGGCTGGCGCCCCCACCGGCCATAGACCTTGACCGGCGTCAACCCGTCAACGAGGCGACGAAGTTGTGATAATTGCTGGCCCAGCTCCCTTGTTCCAACAGCGCTTGTCGCGGCAATGTGCGAGCAGTCGCCGCATGGGCGCGCCCGGTCGAGACCGGATGATGAGCCGCTACCCCCGTTCATGCGGGCGGTGGCCGCTCTCAGTAATTTAATGTTGGAACAACCCGTGCGGACGAGATCATCCGGATGTACGCCGGGGCGCCACACCTCCTGGTCGATCGGCGCGCCAGCAGGCAGACCCCACATTGCTCTGATCCTGTCGTCCCATTGCAATTCGTTGGCTTGTGGATTCCACGCTTAACGGCCAAGCTTCACAAGATCGACGGCGTCCGGGCGATTACGATCAGCTGCACCATTTCGTCGCCGATGGCACGTCTGGGATGCGACACCGGTGGAGACAGAGCTGCTCAAAGACGCCGACCGGCTTGTCGGCGGCGGTGATGCGGTGCTGGTTATCCACGACACTGCGGTGCCGAAGAAGGACGAACACTCAGTCGGTGTTGCGGCTCAATATGCCTCGGGCTTGGCAAAAAGGGGCGAATTGCCAAACATTGGTGTCGCTGACGCTCGCGTGGTGAAGTGCCGGTGATGATCGCATTGCGTCTCTTACTACCCGAGAGCTGG
Organism: Bradyrhizobium sp. USDA 4510; assembly: GCF_054059095.1. Taxonomy (NCBI): domain Bacteria; kingdom Pseudomonadati; phylum Pseudomonadota; class Alphaproteobacteria; order Hyphomicrobiales; family Nitrobacteraceae; genus Bradyrhizobium; species Bradyrhizobium sp. USDA 4510. The sequence continues at coordinate 1,706,016 of NZ_JBSSBT010000001.1, forward strand.
ACCAGCGATGCGGTACGGTTGAAGCGCGCCGGCGTACGGTCAACTACCGATCGCCACGGTCCAAGCCAGAGATCGCTTTGGCGAAGATTGATCGCGCGATAGCAGCCCACGTACGCTTCGGTTGTGTGCTGGCGGACGCGGGATACGGCCTGAGTGCGCCGTTTCGACAAGGACTCACGGCACGCGGGCTGGCGTGGGCCGTTGGCATCCCGCGTCACCTCAAGGTATACCCGGTCGGCGTCAAGCTTATCTGGCCGGTTGCAATGCGCGGGCGTCCCCCAAGCGGTCCATTCCGGACATCCTGTCGCGCCCGGCCGAAGACATGCTGGCCGACACCAAGTGGAAAAATGTGAGTTGGCGAACGGGGACAAAAGGCCGATTGAAAGCCCGGTTTGCCGCGGTTCGGGTGCGGATCGCCGATGGATCTCCCCAGCGGATCAAGGATAAGGGCCAGCAACATCTTCCCGCCGAGGAGGCTTGGCTGACCGGCGAACACAGGACGTCAGGGGAAAAGAAATACTATCGCCAATCTGCCCGCCGCGACAGATCTGCGCACATTAGCCGCCGCCATCAAGGCACGATAGATTTGCGAGCAGGCGCATCGGCAGTTGGAAGAGGAACTCGGGCTTGATCACTTCGAGGGGCGGTCCTGGCAAGGCCTGCATCGTCACGCGCTGATGACCATGATCGCCTACGCCTCCCTGCAACACCCAAGCCTCGTCAAGCGGGGCGGAAAAAAAGAATCAACGGACCGCCGCCGCAGCCAAGCTTACCGGCGGTACGCCACACCATCGTCGACTTCATCCTTCGACCGTCAGCTCAGCGATGCCCATACTGCCGAAAACGAATCCGTGAAAAGCTGCCAGAGAATCAGTATCGTATTGTCGGAGCGGAAAAACTAATGAGTTCTTACCCTAGATCCTCCGCACTCGGGAAGGATGACAGGCGCGCGCAAGGCCATCAACCTTGCTATTTGCCGGCCAATTTCTTGATCGCCGACTTGATCGACGACGCGGCCTCGTTATAACCCTGCCATGCCGTGCTTCTGGCGAGCAACGCTGGCGCAGTGCGCACGGTGTAGCGCTCCGGATCGAGATCACTTTTCACCTGCGCCCAGGTCAGCGGCATCGAAACGGTGGCTCCGTCACGCGCCCGCGGCGATAGGGGTGCGACTGCCGTCGACGTGCGATCGTTGCGCAGATAGTCGAGGAAGATCTTCCCCTTGCGCAGCCGCTTCGATATGTAGAGCAGATACTGGTCGGGCGCATCCCTGGCCATCCACTGGCAAATGCCTTGCGCGAAGCCTTTGGCTTCCTTCCAGCTCAGCTTGTCTTTTGCACGATAGAGCAGCGGCACGACCACATGCAGACCCTTGCCGCCAGTGGTCTTGCAAAAGCTTTCCATGCCGACATCGGCCAAGCGCTGTCGCATCTCCTTGGCCGCAGTGACCACTTCGGTGAAATCGACGGCGGGCGCCGGATCAAGGTCGAACACGAGCCGGCCCGGCGTGTCATAGGCATATGGCGCGCAATTCCATGGATGCAGTTCGAGGCCACCGATCTGCGCGACCATGGCAAGCCCTTCGACGCGATCAATCTGCAAGTATGGTTTGCGGCCGCCGGAGACTTTTGCGAGCTTGAGATATTTCGGTGTTCCCTGCATGGCATGACGCTGGAAGAAACGTTCGCCGTGGATGCCGTCGGGACCGCGGATGATCGAACAGGGTCGGCCCTTGATGTGGGGAATCAGCCATTCGCCGACCGCCTCAAAATATCGGGCGAGGTCGAGCTTCGTCACTGGCCTCCCGTCGCCGCCGTCCGGCCACAACTCCTTGTCGGGCTTTGAAATGACAACGCCCATGACCTCGGTGGGTGTGCGCTCCGCCCCTGCGGGCTGCACCCCAGTCGGTTGCCGCGATGTCGCAGTTGCGCGTGGGACCGGATTGACAACTTTGTAAGTTACCGGCTCTTCCGCCTTGACCTCGCTGGCTGGATTGTTCTGCCGAGATTGCTTACGTCGTCCCATGTTTGCAATGGCTCCTGGATACCAGAATTGTGGAAAAAAGTTGGATCAGGCCGTCGGCCGAAGTTTTCTCCATGCACCTCAGCCTTAAGTTCGTCGACTGAGTTGCTCCATGCAGTCTTCAAGCAATGCCGCAGGCAGTCGGTGTGGGACCATCGCGCTCGACGCCGCGTACCGAGCGCGCTCGACATGTGCCATAGCTTTGCTGATGAGCCGCTCGCCGTTTCCCACGTGCCATCCTGTCGTTGACCGGCGATGCGCTCGGCCCCCCTTTCGTGCCGACATCATGATACCGGAACGCGACGAACTGGCGTGCCGGCGCCACCTGAATTTGGACGAATTGTCCGCCGCCGCGTGTGCCCGGTTTGGCGCGGCCGCGCCGCCCAAGTCCGGTTCCGCGAAGGCGACCGCTGCACCTTGAGCAATTTGCTTTTGCCTGCTTGCCTTTGCGTTGCGGTGGCCATTGCGCGCACCCATCTTATGCTCCGCTTCAACGCGCACAATTACTCAAAGATCCGATTTTCTCGCTATTGAGGCTCCTATGCTTCATTGACTCGTCGGTTCGTCGCGATTGAACGCTTCGGGAGCGTTCGCCGGTGATCCGTGGAGGTGTGCCGACGACGTTGGTTGCGAGAACCACTCCGGTCGCCGCAGCGCTCTGCCGAAGCGCTTTCATCAGACTAGTTAGCTTGGTCGAGGTTCGACAAACGCAGTCGGCCTTTCGGCGTTGTCAATGAATCGCCGGCAAGCGGCGATGGAAGCGGCGACCATTCCATCATTGCGGCCGAGAATCGGTCCTTTGGCCCTTGACGGTCGTCATGGAACCGGCGGCGCGATGCGCATAATCATTTCTCGCCGAAGCCGATCGAGGAGACAGTTCCATTCAGATCAAGGTTGCGAAGCTCATCGCTGCAACACCCGCCACGGCATTTGCGAACGTCGCCGATTGGCCCGACATCGCGCTCGATCAGAAGCATCGGAGTGCTCACCGCCGGCCCGATCCGCGCCGGCACGCGGTTGCGCGAAGATCGCGTCATGTTCGGCGCCGAGGCGACGCATGAGCTGGAAGTCGTGACAGTCCATGTACAGCGGCAGGCGCGGCATGATGCTGATCTTTCGCAGCCGTCCGGGGACGGTGCCGGGACAGGGACTGCAGCCGCTCACGGCGCCGCCATGAGAGTGAGCCTGCGCGACGAACTGGAACGCAACGCCGACTTCGCGGCGACGATCGACCGGCACGTTGCCGTCTAGGCTCTGCAGGCGTCCTCGCAGCGGTTCCTTGATTGCGTGTTGCTTGATGACCGTCAATGACCGGGCGTGCGCGTCGGCGCATGCTGACCGCCAATGACGGCGACCAGGAGCTTCGATCATGAAAGGATTCAGACCGCTGCACGATCGCGTCCTGGTGCGACGCATCGAGGCCGAGGAGAAGACGCCCGGCGGCATCATCATCCCCGATACCGCAAAGGAGAAGCCAGTCGAAGGCGAGGTGCTGGCGGTCGGAGCCGGCGCGCGCGACGAGAACGGCCGGATCGTTCCGCTCGACGTCAAGGTCGGCGATCGCGTCCTGTTCGGCAAATGGGCTGGCACCGATGTGATCATCGACGGTGAGGACCGGCTCATCCTCAAGGAGGCCGACATCCTCGGCGTGATCGAAGGAAAGACTCGCGCGCACGCCAAGGCGGCGTAGCGCGCAGGCGTCGACGGCATCGATTTCGTCTTCAAGGAGTAAGCCAATGGCTGCCAAGGAAGTCCGGTTCAGCGGCGAGGCGCGCGAGAAGCTGCTGCGCGGCGTCGACATTCTGGCCGATGCGGTGAAGGTCACGCTCGGGCCCAAAGGCCGCAACGGCGTGCTCGACAAGTCGTTCGGGCCGCCCCGTATCAGCAAGGACGGCGTCACGGTCGCGCGCGAGATCGAGCTCGCCGACAAGTTCGAGAACGTCGGCGCCCAGCTGCTCAAGCAGGTCGCGCTGAAGACGAGCGAGCTCGCCGGCGACGGCACGACTACGGCGACGCTGCTCGGCCAGGCGATCGTCCGCGAGGGCGCCAAGGCAGTCGCCGCCGGCATGAACCCGATGGACATCAAGAACGGTATCGAACTCGCCGTCATCGCGGTGGTGGCGGACATTGGTGACGGATTCGGTGGACGTGCACGAGGAGAACTGGCCTGAACTGCGAACGGTCTCCATTACGCCGCCGCTGGCCTCTGCCTTGAAGCGACTGGCAGCCGACGGCCCGCGCGGCGAGCTTCATTCGAAAAGCCTGCGCCGAACGGCTGCGCAGGCAAGGGAGGAGATATGATGCCAGGACTGTTTCTCGATCGTCGAGACGCGGGCAGACGACTCGCCGAGAAGCTTGGAGGCTACTCCCGTCGCCCGGACGTGCTCGTTTTGGCGCTGCCGCGCGGCGGCGTGCCCGTCGCCTATGAGGTAGCCCGCGCGCTCAACGCACCTCTGGACGTGTTTGTGGTCCGCAAGCTCGGCGTCCCCGGCCATGAGGAGTTGGCGATGGGCGCGGTCGCGACAGGTGGCGTGCGCGTGCTCAACAACGAGATCGTCGAAGCCCTGGGCATTCCGACGCCTATCATTGATGCGGTTGCGGCACGCGAGCGCCTGGAGCTGGCACGGCGCGAGCGGCTTTACCGTGGCAGCCGTCCGCAGCCCGACGTGCGCGGCCGCACGGTGATCCTGGTTGACGACGGGTTAGCGACAGGTGCCACAATGTACGCCGCGATCGAAGGGTTACGACAGCAGGGGCCTGCGCGCATTGTCGTCGCAGTTCCGACGGCATCGCGCGACGCCTGTGAGGAAATGAAGAAAAGGGCCGACGAGGTCATTTGCGCAATTACGCCGGAGCCATTCCAGGCGGTGGGTCGTTGGTATCAGGAGTTTTCACAGACTACGGACGATGAGGTGCGCGAGCTGTTGGCGAGCCAAAGCAAGTCCAACGCTGAAGTCGCACGTTTTCGCGCAGCAGATGATGTGCTCGTCAATGACTTGCGCGAGACTGCGTATCCCCTGGTCGGATCCGTGCGCGACTATGATCCGTTGATCGGGCGGATCGGTGAAGCGCGCTTCGCTCTGCTTGGTGAAGCGTCCCACGGTACCCACGAGTTCTATCGCGAGCGGGCCGAAATCACGAAGCGACTCATCATCGAAAAGAAGTTCACGGCGGTCGCGGTGGAGGCAGATTGGCCTGACGCCTATCGTCTCAATCGCTATGTGCGCGGCGCTGGCGACGATGTCGATGCGGTAGATGCGCTCGCCGATTTTCGTCGTTTCCCGACCTGGATGTGGCGTAACGCGGTGGTGGTCGAGTTCATTGAGTGGCTTCGGGCACACAATGATGGACTTCCTCCGGGTGTCGGAAAGGTCGGTTTCTACGGGCTCGATCTCTACAGCCTGCACGCATCGATGAAAGCCGTGCTCCGTTATCTGGAGAAGGTCGATCCCGGGGCGGCGATCCAGGCGCGTGAACGTTACGCCTGCTTCGATCATGTCGGCGAGGATACACAGGCCTACGGCCTGATGACGCGCCTGAATCTTTCCAAATCGTGCGAGGAGGAGGTTGTCAACCAGTTGCTCGAGTTGCAGCGCCGGGCGGCCGATCGTACGCGCCGTGGCGGCGCCTTGGATGATGATCTCTTCTATGCCGAACAGAATGCTCGCCTGGTGAAGAACGCCGAGGCCTATTACCGCTCGGTGTTCCTCGAGGCGGTGTCATCATGGAATTTGCGCGACCGGCATATGGCTGAGACGCTTGAGGCACTGGTCAGCTACCTTGATCGAAAATCCGGTCGCGCCAAAATCGCCGTCTGGGAGCACAATTCGCATCTCGGCGACGCTCGCGCGACGGAAATGGGCCGGCGCGGCGAACTGAATGTCGGCCAGCTCACACGCGATAAATACGCCGACGATGCGGTTCTGATCGGCTTTACTACGCATCGTGGCACGGTAACGGCCGCTTCCGATTGGGGCGGCGCGGCCGACCGCAAGCGCGTCCGGCCGGCGCTCGGCGGCAGCTACGAGGCGCTGTTCCATGCTGCAGGGCACGACCGATTCCTTCTGATCATGGACGACAGCGATGTGGTGGTGCGGCAATTGGGCGCGCCTCGGCTCGAGCGCGCGATCGGCGTGATCTACCGCCCCGAAACCGAGCGGCAGAGTCACTATTTCCAGGCGCGACTGCCGGACCAATTTGATGCAGTCCTGCATTTCGATGAGACATGTGCGGTCAAGCCGCTCGAAACCACCGAGGCGTGGGAAGCCGGCGAACTTCCGGAAACATTCCCGTTCGCGGTATGAACTTCGGGCCATAGCAAGCGAAAAGGAAGCATGCCATGAACAGTTCCGCAGCTCAAATGATTGAGGGGCAATTGATCAGCGTCCCTGCTGGTTCCGTGACGCTTAACGGCAATCTGACTATGCCGGAGGACGCACGTGCGGTGGTGCTTTTCGCTCACGGGAGCGGCAGTAGCCGCCACAGCCCCCGCAACCGGTATGTGGCACGTGTGCTCAACGAGGCGAAACTGGCAACCTTGCTGATCGACCTGTTAACGGTGCACGAGGAAGTGGTCGATGCGCGCACGACGCACTTGCGCTTCGACATCGACCTGTTGGCCGAAAGGCTCGTCGATATAACCGACTGGCTCATCCAATTCCCCGATACCAAGCACTTTCCGATAGGCTATTTCGGCGCCAGCACCGGGGCCGCAGCCGCGCTGGCGGCCGCAGCGATCCGCGCCGATCCAGTAGGGGCAGTTGTTTCGCGCGGAGGCCGACCGGATCTGGCCGGTGCTGCCTTGACGCGCGTTCGGGCTCCAACGCTATTGATCGTTGGAGAACACGACAAGCAAGTCCTTGAGTTAAATCGGGCTGCTCTCGCGCAGCTGCGCTGCGAAAAGCAATTGGCGATCGTAACGCAAGCAACGCATTTGTTTGAAGAACCTGGAGCGCTGGATGAAGTGGCGAGCTTAGCGCGCGATTGGTTCAAGCGCTACCTCGTCGTCGCCGCTTAAGCCACTGCGACCGGGTAGGCCGCACCCGACGAACTCCGTCGCAGGATCGTTGACTGTCCTCCTCCGGCAGTGGGGTTTGATCGCGCTGAGGGCCCCAAGCCAAAGTCCGGACAGGCGAGCAGGTATGAACCAAAATCGAAATCGATCGCTTGGCAGCACGGATTTGATGCCCGTCATAGTCGCGGCCCAGGCACGGTCGTAGACTTGAGACGTACCCGAAAGCTCGCGGCAAAGTCCGGCTGGCCGCGTGGATGCTCATCGCGCAGGCCACGGAACATGGATACGTCGCGATATACAGAGCCAGAGCCCAACTCGCGTCCAATAGGCGCCTCGCGGAGCATCGCATACGGTCTCGAGCGCATCGGTCTGGTCTCGCTACGTTTTCCATGGCTCGTTTGGTTTGCCACCGTCGTGCTGTTGATAGTGGGAGCATTCGGGATAGCGCGTATCAAGGTCGATGACTCCCTTAGCCAGCTGTTCCGGTCCGAGACACCCGAGTTCAGGACGTTCGAAGAAGTGACGCGGCGCTTCCCGTCGAACGAATTCGACGTTCTCATCGTGGTGGAGGGCAAAGATCTGCTTGTGCGCGATTCGGTCGAAAAGCTGCGGGATCTAGTCACCGACCTGCAACTGATCGAAGGCACAAGAGGCATTATCTCGTTGTTTTCGGCGCGCGAGCCGCCAAAGGGCACCGACTTGCCCGCGCCGCTGTTTCCGGATCAACTCCCTGCCGGCGCCGAATATGACCGGCTAGTCCAGCGCGTACTGAACAACGAGATCATTCGCGGTAAATTGCTGTCCGAAGATGGACAATTGACCCTCATTGTGCTCGCACTGGACCCGGATGTCGTTGCGAGCAGCCGTTTGCGCGAGGTCATCGGCGAAATTCAGAGAACAATCGATAATGACCTGGCCGGCAGCAGACTTACCGCTCGCCTGTCCGGAGTACCGGTCATGCAACTCGAGATCCGCAATGCCGTGGAGCGCGATCGGCTGCTCTATAATGCATTCGGATTCGCAGCTGGAGCTTTGATCGCGATCCTGTTCTTCCGCCGGTTGTCATTCATGATCATCGCCGCCGGCCCACCCTTGATCGCCATCGTGCTGGCTCTCGGCGCTCTTGGCTGGCTTGATTTTCGCCTCAACATGTTTCTCAACGTCATGACGCCGCTGATCATGGTGATCAGCTTTTCGGACAGCATGCAATTGACGTTCGCAGGCCGCGACCGGCTGCTACAGGGCGAGGGGAGGTTTGAAGCATTTCGCAACGCCATGCTTGTGGTCGGGCCGGCATGCGTACTGACGCATGTGACCGCTGGTCTTTCGTTTATTGCGTTGCAATTTTCAGAATCCGATCTGATCCGGACGTTCGGCGAGGCCGGCCTGGTCGCAACTCTAATTGCCATGTTCGCGGTTCTGATGTTGGTGCCGCTTCTCGGTGTTCTGCTGATCCGGAACGAAGCGATGTTTGTTGTGGAAGTCAGAGGCGCGGACTCCGCTTTAGACGTGTTGCGGCGTTTCTGTTTCTGGGTTGCTGCCCGGATGGTGAGCCGGCCGGGGCTGTACAGCCTGCTCGGCGTCCTGGTTGTCGGCGGCCTTGGGCTAGTCTACGCCAATCTTCAACCTCGCTATCGATTGGCCGATCAGGTGCCCGACAGGGAACAGGCCGTTGCCGCGAGCCATCGTCTCGATGCCAAGCTCAATGGTGCCAATCCGATCGATATCCTGATCAAGGTTCCTGACGGCAAATCACTTTATGATCCGGAAACGCTTGCCGTGATAGCGGAGGTGCATGCGACCCTCGACAAGCAGCCTGGCATCGCCAATGTATGGTCGCTGGAGACACTGCGGCGCTGGCTTGCGGAGAAGATGGGCAAGTCCGACGTGGCGACGCTGAAGCAGTATGTCGATATCCTGCCCGAATATCTGACGCGTCGCTTCATTTCTGCGGAACAGGACGCCGTCCTGGTTTCCGGCCGCGTTCCGGACGTCGATTCCAGTCAGCTTCTGCCCGTCATCGAAGGCCTCGACAAAGCGCTGGATGCTGTCCGCGCAAAACATCCGAGCTACAAAGTAGCCGTGACGGGCCTGTCGGCTATTGCCGCCCGGAACAGCGCCCTCATGATCAACAAGTTGAACAGAGGTCTGACGCTTGAGTTTCTGTTTGTCGCCGCCTTCATCGGTCTCGCGTTCCGTTCGTTCGTCGTCATGCTGGCGAGCATCCTGCCCGGAATATTCCCGATCGTGCTCTCTGGATTCGTGTTATGGAGTCTGGGAGAAGGCCTGCAGTTCGCGAGCGTCGTGGCGCTGACGGTATCTTTTGGATTGGGCCTGAGCGCTACCATTCACTTTTTGAATCGGCTACGGCACGAGGAACGACCGTACAAGGATCCGGCCGTTGCCGTTGAGCGGGCGACCGTCCTGGTTGGTCCGCCTTTAATTCTGACGTCCATCGTGCTTGCGTGCGGCCTGATTGTAACCGTCTTCTCCGGTCTGCCGTCGCTCCGCCTGTTCGGTTGGTTGAGCGCGTTTGCCATGCTCGCGGCGTTGACCGCAGACCTCTTGATCCTGCGGCCGACGGTGACGTTTTTGGGCAGACTTGCACAGCGGGTGGGCGGCAAGCCGTTTTACCGATAGTGGGGAGATCGAGTTCCCCTCACCTTGTTCTGGCGAGCGCGACAGAGACTTCAGTGATATCGTGACCCGGCGACTCAATCACCACGGATTGCCGGTCACCTCGCGTATTCAGGGTCAAACGGGCTGAAAATCCGGCACCGCCAATTCTGGCCTCGATCTCGCCACCACTCGCGCGGCCGGAAACACCACCGGAGGCGTGGCGGCTGGTTTCGGTCCAGGTTCCATGCAGTGCCCGGCCTTCTGAAACAATGTTGCTATCGACATCAAATCGGTAGCTGTCGCTTGCGCAGCGCAAACGTTGCTGCAGTCGTGTACCGCTTTCGGTGACGGAATAGGTCGCCCGGCAGCGTAGGCGTTCACGTTGGCCGCTAGCCAGTTTGATGAAGCCGCCGCCCGACCAACTCCCGCTCAAGCCTGAGAAGGGGCTTTGTAGGGCATCACTTGGTACCGAGGAATGCAGGAGGGCGGCCACGAATATGGCCAGTGTCGTTGTCATGAGAGTTGTCCTGGTTAACATATCATCATCATTCAGGATGGATAATCCCATGATGGGGATCACCAGTGGAATTGTCTTTGAACGGCCGTCAAAACTCCATTGACCGGAATGCCGTGCCAATCGTCACATTTCTTCCGCCGCGCCGACGAACTTCAGAATGGGACTCGAACCGCAGAAAGGACTTCGGCGCCTTTCCGAGCGCGTCGTCGACTTTGCGTCGGAAGTCTTGTGGTGGCACTGGCACTGACGCCTATTCCGCGGCTTGGCGCCAATTTGCGTCCTGATCAGAATATACCTTCACTTGCCGCGGCGGCCCCATCAGAACCGGCTGGAAGAACACGGCCGCCCACATCGTGCACAGCAGTGACAAGGCCATCAGCTTGCCCATGCTCGACATGCCGGGATAGCTCGACGCCCACATGCTCCCGAACGCAATCGCGGTGGTCATGGCGCTGAATAGTACCGCCCTGGTCAGCGTCGATTGTAGCAGACCGCTTCTTCCGGCGCGCCACGCCATGACGTAGTAGATCTTGAATGCGACGCCGACGCCGAGCAGCAGCGGAAGTGCGATGATATTTGCGAAATTGAGCGAGACGCCAATCAGCACGCAAGCCTCGAGCGTAAGGACACCGGCGAGGAGGAGGGGGATGAGTGTCAGCAGCATATCGGTCAAGCGCCGCAGCGCTATAAGAAGCAGAATGGCGATCGAACTGATTGCCAGAACACCTGCTTCGACAAAAGCTGACATGACTGTCCTCGCAGCTTCATAGAGGCTGATCGCACCCCCCGCCGCCGACGGTTCGATACGAAGTACTGCGGTCGCGAAATTTCGCAGCACGTTGGTATCGTTCGGATCGCCCGCTGGCAGTGCCTGAACGCGGGCTCTACCATCGGACGTTAGCCAATTGCGTAGGAGATCTGGCGGCATCGTCTTGATGGTCACCACTTCCGGGACAAGAGACTTGCGTAGAAGGTCGAGATCGTAAATGAGCGGCTGCACGACCGCGGCGTCGGCCTTGGCCCGAATATCGGCATCTGCGCTCGCGAGGCGCCTCAGCAAATCCGAAACATGCCGTGCGGCCTCGGCGCCGGAGTCGTTTCCGCTTCCTGCGGCCAGGCCAAGAACTTCGGCTGCCTTTTGAATCGCAGCAATATTCTCCCGGTCGCTCGGGCCAGGCCGCTGCATCGGAGAATTGAGGGCTGGGCCAATCTGTTTCCAGGCGGCCTTCAACGCGGCAATTTTTTTGTCTTGATCGGCTGGGATCAGACTGCTCAGCGTCAATGTTCGTGAGACTTCGGAAAGTGCAGCTAGACGTTTGGCCGCTTCATCCGCCCTTTCGAGTGACGGCGCCAATACCTGAGCATCGTTGCCGCTGGCTTCCGGCTCGTTCTGCAATTCACGATAGGTCACCACGGAAGGAGAATTCGGATTTTGCAGATCGACTGGATTGAAGTTGAACTCCAAATGGAGCAACAGCGGTATACCGGCGAGAACGACGAGAAGCGTGCCAACGATTACCGCAATGCGATGCCGTTGAAGGAAATTGTCGAGCGGTGCGAGGCTTCGAAAGCCAACCGGCGCCGGCTCGCCTGGAGGTTTGAGCAGCGCTAGGCTCGCCGGTACCAATGTGATGCTGCAGGCGAATGCGACCAGCATGCCGCAACCGGCGATCAGGCCTAACTCCGACAGGCCGCGATAGCTGGTGGGCAGAAATGCGAAAAATCCGATGGCGGTGGCCGCGGTAGCCAATGAGAGCTGATCGCCCGCCTTGCGGGCAGCCGATCGCAGAGCGTCGTACAAGTCAGGGTGCTCGTGCCGTTCGGCGCGATAGCGCACGCTAAATTGGATGGCGAAATCTACTCCGAGGCCGACAAACAGCACGAACAATGCGATCGAGAGCAAATTGAAAGAGGTGACCAGAACGAGGCCGAGAGCGGCCGTCGCCGCAAGCCCGGCAATCAGGCTGAAGAAGACCGCAGCAATGATCTTCCAGGAACGAAGACCCAGCCAGAGAATGATCAGAACGCCGAACACCGCCGTCAGCGTGTCACGCACAGCACTGTATCTGATGACCGAGAATTGATCATCATTCATCGGCACCTCACCGGTTAGATCAACCGTCGCGCCGAATTTGTTTTGCAGGTCCAGATCCGAGGCTGCTTGCCGTATTCCGTCTTCCGCCTTGTGACCAGGCTGAAGCGCGGCAAAATCGAGCGTGGGTTGAACTCCAATAAGGTGTCGCAACCGCCTTGCCGGCAGCAACTGATTTTCCAATAGTTCCTGCCAGGAAAATGTGGCCGGTTTCCCGGACAGAACCTGGTTGAGTGTTCGATTTGCCAATGACAGAGGCCACGCAAGCTGATCCAGCGTGATTTGGCCTGCCCGCATGCCCTCGGCCGCAAACGAGAGCGCCGTCATCACGCCGCGCAGACTCGGATCGCTTGCGAGCGCCGCAATGAGCGGCTTGGCTCTCGTCAATCCCTCCGCGGTCCTGTTGACGTCCGCCGGAGACTCGAACAATAATCCATTGCGTTCGAAAAAATCCCCGCTGTCGAGTAATTCCACGGTGGGAAACAGATCAGAGTTTTTCGAGAGGGCCTGCGCCAGCGTGCCAGTCGCCCGTTCGGCGTTTTCAGGCGTCATCGCTTTCACGACAACCAGAATGCCTTTCCTCGGAAAAGCCTTGGACAATTCCAGCTCGCGCTGACGCCATGGCAGATCCTGGGAAATCAAACCCTCTATGTTAGTATTGATCGAGAATCGGGCGGCATCAAAGGCCGAGGCTCCAAGCATCAGCAGCGCGCCGGCAATAACGATCGTCCACCGATTGCGAGCGCAGAAATCGACAATTCGCACGATCACAGAATGAATCATAGCCGGGCACCAGCTCTCGATTTGCTACGCCCAGGATCGAGATGAACCTAGAATCGATCAAGGATCGCAATTTGCGAGCGTTCGCATCCACGTACCGCAATCGAGTTCTTAGCATCATGGTATTGCCCGACGGAAATGTCGTTGACAAACGTCAAATGTCCATCAGTGCAGGACGCGCCTTGCTAATCGTCGCCGCTGCCATCTAGGTCGCCGCCACATTCTATGCAACGGCTCTCGTCGTCGGGATCTGTTTGATCTTTCGTAGTTGACGTCCGTCATTTTCAATCCCGTTGCCAATGCGTTACTCAAGGCGGAAAGCCGAAACCCAGTCAGCTTTAGCGGTCGAATCTATGGATAGCGTACTTATGTTGCGACGAAGGTGGACCAGCGCGACCTGCTTCGCTTTGCGATTGGCGGTACGGGAGCTGCCGCCGGTTGCCCGTGGTAGGGGAGCCGGCGACCGCCAAGGCTGTCAAATATCCCGGTGGTCGGCAAGAGCATGAGCACGTGCGACATGCGGCTAAGATCCAGCGACTGTCACGCAGGAGCCGAAGGCGAGCCACGGCCAGATCCGGGGGGAATGAAAGGAAGAAAGCGATGGTGCGCATGAAATTCCTTTGTGACGCGGATCGATGCATCGACTGCAACGCCTGCGTCACCGCATGCAAAAATGAGAACGAGGTGCCTTGGGGGATCAACCGCCGGCGGGTCGTCACGATCAACGATGGCAAGCCCGGCGAGCGCTCGGTGTCGATGGCCTGCATGCATTGCACCGATGCGCCCTGCGCGCACGTCTGTCCGGTCAGCTGCATCTATCCGACCGAAGACGGCGTCGTGCTTCATTCGAAGGATCTGTGCATCGGCTGCGGCTACTGCTTCTATGCGTGCCCATTCGGCGCGCCGCAATATCCGCAGGTCGGCAATTTCGGCTCGCGCGGCAAGATGGATAAATGCACCTACTGCGCCGGCGGCGGCGGACCCGAAGCGCCGGGCAGTGCCGAGGAATTCGCAAAATACGGATCGAACCGGTTCGGGGAGGGTAAGTTACCGATGTGTGCCGAGATGTGCTCGACCAAGTCGTTGCTGGCCGGCGACGGCGAAGTCATTGCTCAGATCTACAAGGAACGAGTATTGAAGCGGGGCTACGGTTCTGGCTCATGGGGTTGGATGACTGCTTATGGCGAGGCAGTTCGAGTTTGAACCGCAACGCGGAGTGGGCAGTGAAGTGCAAGGTGGAAATGCGGAGAGGCTGGTCGTCATGGCGTTTCGCGTGCGTGTTCGCCTTCTTGTCGTCGCAGTCGCCCTCCTTTCGATTGCCGCGGCGGTTCCGACCCAAGCGCAAAAACGCGGCCCGGATGGCGCCCCTAACCCAACAGCCAGCGTCATCGATGAGCAGACGCTTCTGAGTCAGGCCCCCCGTGTCGAAGGTCGGGTAGATATTCCCGACCCCAAGGCTGGTGTTTTGATCGAACCGGCTGGACGAACGTGGCAGTATGTCCATGAGGTGCTGCTGCATCGGGCCAGCGCAGTCATAATCCTCGGCACCATCGCGATCCTCGGATTGGCGTACTTGATTGTGGGACCGATCCGGATTGCCGAGGGGCGCTCGGGAAAGAAAATCTTCCGCTTCAAGGCGTATGAGAGATTTGCACATTGGCTGACGGCGGTGTCGTTCGTCGTTCTTGCCTTGACCGGCCTTAACGTTACCTTCGGCAAAGTGTTGCTGTTGCCGGTGATCGGCCCGGACGCGTTCACGCTCGTCTCGCAGGCGGCAAAGTACGTGCACAACTTCACAGGTTTCTCGTTTGCGATCGGCCTCGTCCTCATTGTCGTGATCTTCTTCAGGGACAACCTTTTCCAAAAAATTGACCTCGACTGGATCAAGCAGGGCGGGGGTTTCATCAAGAACAAACATGCCCCGGCCGGACGCTTTAACTTTGGCGAAAAGCTTGTCTATTGGCTTTCAGTGGCGGCTGGCGCTGCGGTCTCCGTATCGGGGTTCCTGATGCTGTTTCCTTTTTATGGTTTGAGCATCGCCGGGATGCAACTCGCGCAGATCGTTCATACTGTGGTGGCCGTTCTGTTCGTCGCCCTGATCTTGGCCCACATCTATATCGGTACGATCGGAATGGAGGGTGCATTCGAGGCCATGGGTACCGGCGAGGTCGATCTCAACTGGGCTAAAGAACACCACGATCATTGGATCGCTCAACAACTGGCAAATGAAGTTCGGTTGAGGCCGCCTTCGGCGACTGTGGCGGAATGAGCGTTGGCGGGACGGCGCGCTTCGATCCCAGCCGGCGCGCCGCATCTGGCTCATCGTCAGTCTGCATAAGGAGCAATTGCCGGCGGCCCGAAAGGAGGCGTTTCATTGAGATCAACAGCTCTTGCGGTGATTCCGGTCGGCGTCTTGGTTGAACGGCGCAAGGCGAGAAGCGTCTGGGCTGACTTTCTGTGGGGACCGGTTTCAGTGCTTGCCGGAACACCAACGGCCGCTCCTTGGACACCAGTTGACACGCGAGAGGACACGACCTTGTTTTTTGTAGGTCAAGCCGTGATCGAACTGCACCGAACCGAGACTGCCAACTATCACGCCAACCTCGCGTCGGGAACACCGGCGTTATGGACGGCCTTGCGTCCAGTTGCCTCGGAGCGAGGGCCGTATGAAATCCTCGCCGTAACGGCCGATCCAGCCGAGGGAGAAGGGTTCACCAACGCGGAAACCAACCATGTGGAAGCCGTGCCAATGCCGCCGGACGTCGTGAAGATTGTCGCCCAGTTCATCGCCGAGCATCATGTCGATCGTCCTTTCGTCAAGCGCCAACGTGACCAACAGACGTCCTCGCATCGGAAAGTAAGACAAGAGCGCGAGCGATAACGGAACGGGATAGTGTCATCTTGCGTTCGATGTAACCGGAAACAGGAGAAATACAATGCGCGCGTTCATCGTCGCATGCTTTGTCGTCGGCATCATTGCTGCGGGGGCGGCTGCTGTTCTCGACAATTTTGTGCAAAAATCTTCAGCGGCAGCGCTGACGGAACCGGGCGTGAGAATTTAGCGCGGGTTCTTCGGCCCCTTGGCCGCCCCGATCAAAAGTGCGCATGATCCCTAACTGCGTGCAAGGAGAAGTCCCATTTCAACCGAGTTCGAACTGAAATTCGCCGCACCGCCGGAGAAGTTCGAAAAGCTGAAGAGCATGCTCCTGGCGATGCCGTCCGCAAAATCGGAGGCCCGGTCGACGCTAGTCAGTACGTACTACGACACACCTACGCTTGCGCTCCACCGCGAGCGGTTATCGCTTCGGGTACGCAAGCAGGGCTCGGAGTTCGTCCAGACCGTCAAGGTCGAAGATCCAGCTCGGTTGGATACTTTGGAGAGGGGCGAGTGGGAGGACCATATCCGGAGCAAATGGCCGATTCTCGATGCGCCGATGACTGGAAGGTGGCTGCGCGACCTGGTCCGCGATGAGGAGTTGCGTCCCGTCTTCATGACGATAGTCACGCGAACAACGATCGAAATTACTCGGGACCCATCCGCGCGGATCGAGGCGGCCATTGACGAGGGAGAGATCCGCACTTGCACCCGCGGTGCAGGCGCGCCGGTCAGCGAAATCGAACTTGAGCTCAAGGAGGGCGATCCGCGAGTGATCTTCGATGTAGCGTTGCAACTGCTCGAAACTGAGCCAATCCGCATCGAGCCTTGTAGCAAGGCCGAGCGAGGTTATCGACTGCTTGGAGCCGATAGGTTGATACCGCAGGCAGTCCATGTGGGACCTATCACGCTCGATCCTGCCATGAGCGTCGAGGCCGCGCTACAACGCATCGGGCGACACTGCCTCACCCACGTTCTTAGCAACGAACAGGCCGTTCTCACGGGTGATCCGGAAGGCATCCACCAGATGCGGGTCGCCGTTCGCCGTCTTCGCTCCGCGCTTTTGGCCTTGAAGCGGCTCCTGCAGGAGAAGCATTACCACTGGGCCTCGGAGGAATTGAGATGGCTCGCTCACTCCCTTGCACCGGTGCGCAATCTGGACAGTTTTGCCGCCTCCCTGATCGGCGCGGTCACCCATGCATTGCCTGCCAGCTCAGACTTCGAACATCTCATCGATGCCACGGAGCGCCAGCGAGATGCGGCGCTTGAGCATGTTAAACAGGCGATCATGTCCGAAAGATACGCTACGTCGATGTTGCGGCTGTTGCGATGGTTTGCGGCCCGTGGGTGGCGTGATCAGGAAATATCAGAACATGCGGTCGTTCTTTTAGCGCCTATCGTCGATGTCGCTCCCGACCTGATCGATCGGCATCACCGCAAGGCTTGCAAACGTAGCAAGAAGTTCGAAGAGTTAACGGCAGCTCAGCGGCACAGGCTGCGTATCGCGCTGAAGCATTTGCACTACATCGTCGAATTTCTGGGAAGCCTGTTTAGCAGGGCCAGAATTCGAACGTTCGTCGGATATTTGAAGTCTTTGCAGGACGATCTCGGCTATACAAATGACGTGCGCGTCGCCCACGATCTCGTTGATCAGATTGGTAACGCAACGAACCGGGATGTTCGCGCGATTAATCGTGCGGGAGGGATCGTGCTAGGTTGGCATGAGCGGGTTCTGGCTGAACGACATCCGAAAATCAGAAAGCGTATTCGTCGCTTTAGACGGTTGGAGCCGTTCTGGTGAGGCAAAACGATGGCGTCGAGCAACTTCTTTCGAGGTCAGAGTGGTACTAACGCTGGGGCTTTCGCTCGCGTTCCGGTTGGTAGGTGAGCGCCCATGTTCGGCTGCGATCTGCTCGACCGACTACCCACTGACGCCAGGGCCCGGCTTCGAAAGCGCGCGCAGCCAGAATGGGTTGCGCCCATGTTGGCGACGCTTACGAATGAAGTCTTCTCGCGACAGGGATGGATATTTGAGCCGAAATGGGATGGGGAGCGCTGCCTCGCCTTTCGCCGAGGTCGCGATCTCGCTCTCTTTTCGCGGAATCGAATTCGACTGAATGCAAAATATCCCGAGGTGGTTCAGGCGATGCATCAGCAGGAAGCCACGTCCTTTATTGCGGATGGTGAGATTGTCGCGTTCGACGGCCAGATCACTAGCTTCGCAAAGCTGCAAGCTCGCATGCAGGTGGTGCGTCCGCCGACTGAACTGGTTCGCAAGGTGCCGGTATGGTTCTATATGTTCGACCTGCTCTACCTGGACCGGTACGACATCCGGCGGGTTCCGCTCCGGCACCGAAAGCAGGTACTTCGCCAGGCCTTTGACTTCCATGACGCCTTGCGGTTCACGGAACATCGCACGACTGAAGGCGAGGATTACTACCGACAGGCGTGTCGGACGGGAAGGGAAGGTATCATCGCAAAGGACGCGGACAGTGTGTACGTGTCCAAGCGAACGCGCGATTGGCTCAAATTCAAGTGCAAGCGAGAACAGGAGTTCGTCATTGGCGGTTACACCGATCCACGAGGTAGCCGCGGCGGATTCGGAGCGTTGCTGCTGGGTTACTACCGCGGAGGAAAGCTCGTGTATGCCGGGAAGGTAGGGACGGGGTTCGCCGACGATCTGCTGCGGCGTCTTAGCAAAATGCTCGCTCGGCTGGAGACGCCGATTTCCCCCTTTGCCGAGGATGGGTTGCCGCGGCGCGGCGTGCATTGGGTGAAGCCGGAGCTCGTCGCGCAGATCGGATTCACCGAGTGGACGGTAGGAGGTAAGTTAAGACACCCTCGATTTCTCGGCTTGCGGGATGACAAGCGGCCGGAGGATGTCGTGCGTGAGGGCTGATGTGCAATGAGGCGACATCGCCAAATACCGCCGGCGGAACTCTAAATCGGTCTAAAGGACAACAGGTGTCGCTCGCAGCATATCGAGGCAAAAGAGCCTTTACGGAAACGCCCGAACCGGTGGGGCGAGTGCGGCGACGCGGTCGCACGCGTGCCTTTGTGGTTCAAAAACACGCTGCCAGCCGGCTTCACTATGATTTCCGGCTCGCCGTAAATGGGGTTTTGGCATCCTGGGCAGTGCCAAAAGGCCCTTCAATGAACCCTGCAGACAAGCGCTTGGCCGTAAGGACGGAGGACCATCCGCTCGAATATGCGAAGTTCGAAGGCGTGATCCCGCCCGGCCAGTACGGAGCAGGGATCGTGATGGTCTGGGACTTGGGAACGTATGAGCCACCGGAAAATCAGCCGCCAGAGGAGCAACTGGCTCGCGGCAAAGTTCAAATTGTGCTGCAGGGAGAAAAACTGCGCGGCGGTTTCACGTTAATCCAAACCAAACATCGATCCACGAATTCTGGCCGAAGAGACTATTGGTTGCTCGTCAAAAGTCGCGACGAGTACGCTGATCCGTCGTGGGACATCGAGAGCGCACGTTTCGATCGCTCTGTTCTTACCGGCCGCCGCATGAAGGAGATCAGGGAGAGAAAACCAGCAAAGCCTCGACCTGGCCGGCAGCGTGTCTGAATGCAGCCGCGGCTGCCGATCGGAGAGCGGCATCTGCCGCGTGGGTCAATTCGTTAGCATGGCAGGGACTGGCAGCCTCATCCCTCACAGAGTTCCTTCGCGACTTGGCCTCTGTCAATGCGGAGCGCACGGGACCCCGTAGGATTGGCCCGGTAAGTGCAAAAAATGGAGGCGCGGCACCACCACTTAAGAGTCTTCGGAATCTGGAGAGTTCCTGATGTGGCTGTGGGTGGCATTCATTGTTTTCGTATTCTTCTTGGTGGCATTGGATCTCGGTGTACTTCATCGCGAGGCTCGCACGATAGCCTTCAAGGAGGCGCTGATGTTGAGCGCGGGGTGGATCACCGTCGCTCTCGCTTTCAATGTCGTGATCTTTTTTCTCTATGAGAATCATTGGTGCGGGCTTGATCTTGCCGGGAGTGAACCAGACGGACGAGCGGCCGCGGTTCTATTCCTTACAGGCTTCCTGATCGAAAAATCGCTCGGCCTGGACAATCTCTTTTTCATCGCCTTGATTTTTTCGTACTTCCGCATTCCGATCGCGTCTCAGCATCGCGTACTATATTGGGGAATCTTGGGTGCAGTAATCATGCGCGCCGCGATGATTCTTGCCGGCACCGCGTTAATCGAGCGTGTCGACTGGATTCTCTACATTTTCGGCGCGTCCTTGATTGTCAGCGGTGTCAGGATGGGACTGGTCGGACACCCCCCGGATATTGAAAAGAATCCGATCATAATATGGATAAGGCGTTTCTTTCCTGTCTTCCCGAAATTCGCGGGTGAACGATTTGTCGTGAGGCGAAGAGGGCAGCTGGCCCTTACGCCGCTTGCGCTGGCATTGATCATGATCGAAGCGTCTGATCTGATCTTCGCTCTGGATTCCATTCCGGCGATTTTTTCCATCACGCGCGATTCGTTCCTGGTGTTCACGAGCAATATCATGGCGCTGCTCGGCTTGCGTTCGCTCTATTTCGCGCTGGCCGGAGCCGTTGATCGGTTTCGCTATCTCAGAACCTCGCTTGGGCTGCTCCTGGTGCTGATCGGGATCAAGCTACTGCTGAAAGACGTTCTCGTTGAAGGACCGACCAGCATGTTCCTTACGCTCGGTGCCGTAGCGATCCTTTTGGCAAGCGGGGTCATTGCATCGTTGCTCTTTGGGAGGCGTGCGCCAAATTGCACTTAGGGAAATCGAGCGCAGCGAGAGTAAACAGCGCGTCAGCATGGGCTATGCTATAGTGTTGCCGAACGTTGCGGGCTGGACCTGTGGCTGGTCTAGTTTCCAATGTATGCGATCTCGCGGTTTAGCGGCCGACGTGCCCACGCAGTTCCGGATGGAGTTCGGCTCGAACTGCAGTGATGATGCGTGCGGCATCATCCTGGGAGAAACCGCAAACAAGGAGCACTTGGTCAGCCAGCGCGAGGCCGGCCGCGATGTTCTCTGGAAACACGGTGCTGGCGCCCGCCAGCGCCAGCGATGAGATTCCCTCATCATCGGTAGCACTTACGACGGAGGATGCCGCTGGATTTTGCTGGCGCACATAGTGAAGAATGCGTTCAATCAAATGACGTCGATCGAAGGTTACCACGACGAGGCGCGCTCGGGCGACGCCGGCAGCTTCCATAACCCGTTTGCGGCCCGCGTCGCCGAAGACGACCTTGTGTCCAGACTGTTTTGCCCTGCGAAAGCGCATTAAGTCAGACTCGATCGCAATGTACGGAGCCTTTGCTGCCTCCAGCACGAGCGCCACTGGACGGCCCACGCGTCCACAGCCACACAGGATCACGTGATCGCTGAGATCTCGGCTTTCCTGGCGGATGGCAGCCTCTTCGGCATGTGCTTTGAGGCGATGTGATGCTCCGCGAACGAGTTCTGCAAATCGGTAGCTCGCTTGAATCAGCATTGGACCGAGCGCCATGGTGACCGCTAGGGCCAACAGAGCCGGCTGCCCAACGCCCGCTTCCAGGGCATTCACTCGCACCGCCTGTGTGAGTAGGAGTAAACCGGCTTCTCCGCCGTGTGCTAGAATAAGGGCAACTCGCACTGCGACCGGTGCTGGCCAGCGCATGATTGCACCAACCAGGATCACGACGACGGCCTTTCCTGGCAGGCATACGGCTATCCACGCGAGGACGGTCATGGGCGCCACAGCCACGGTTGAGGGATCCACCTCCATGCCGACGGTGACGAAGAATAGGCCCAACAGGATGTCACGAAAGGGTCGGATATCGTCCTCTACCTGATGACGGAAGTCGCTTTCGCTGACCACCATACCGGCGAGGAATGCTCCGATCGGCCCGGAAAGACCGGCGACATGTCCGACGAACGCCGTACCGAGCGCGAGCAACAGAACGGTGAGCAGAAATAGATCCGCCGAGCTGGTCCGGGCAACCCAGGTAAGCCACGTGCGAAAAACCGGTTTGCAGACGAAAGCCGCGGCGCCGAGTGCAATCGTCGCTGTTGCGAGCTGGCGCAGTGCTCCCAACGGTTCCGGCCCACCGCCTGGTTGCCACCCACCCAGCACGACGAGAAAGGGAAGGACAGCAAGATCCTGAAAGAGCAGGATTCCCAGCACAAGGCGGCCTTGTTGGCTGCTGACCTCTCCCTGATCGACCAATTGCTTGAGCGTGATGGCGGTCGATGACATCGCAACTGCACCACCGAGCAGCACCGCGCCGGATAAGCTCACACCCGAAAGCGTCGCAATTCCCGTCACGATAAAAACGGTGAACCCGACTTGGAGACTGCCGGCGCCGAAAACGTCGCGGCGTGCGGCAATCATTGCCGAGAGCGAAAACTCGAGGCCGACCATAAACATTAGGAAAATGATGCCGAGCTCGGCCAGAAATCTTGCTTCATCGCTTGCGGTGATGAGTTGCAAACCGTGTGGCCCGATTACCAAGCCGGCCAGCAGGTAACCGCCGGCCGCCGCAAATCTCAGACGCGCGACCAGGCTGATGGCGCAGACCGAGGCAAGGATCACGATTAGTGTCTTGATCAATAGGTCGTCGGCCATGCGCAGCTCCGATGCGCTTCGCCCCCCAGTTCGTTGTCCAGATTTGTCATTGCCGTGATGAGCATCAAGTTCCGCTAATCGGAGAAAAATGTTTCAGCGCTCAGCGGCTGACAACCGTCAATGTGACGAGGCGGATGAAGGATAAGCATTTTGTCCCGAGGGCTATGACCGTTGCGCCACGCAGCAGAAAATCCGCATGACGGGCGCAACTCGGAGTCACTGAATATGGCCACGTTCAAAGCAACCGACACTATTACGGTGATTGAAGGCTATGACGCGATCCGGATCTTTCTCGAGGCCGTTTGGCGTCGCCATGGTAGGCCGGTCGAGCAGATCGCATTCTTGCTCGGTAGCTTGAAGTGGGCCGACGGGACGCCAGTCGATCCGACATCGTGGCAAGACTGGCAGGCAGCCGTCCAAATGGCGGTGTCGGCCGGATCCTGCGAGATTGCCGTCGGCAGATGATTGCTTTGCTGCAGCGTGAGCGCTGGACCCCGGGAACACGCTGTTAGGCGCGGTGAGGTCGTTTCTCGTGAAGGTGGAGCGCAAAGGCAGCCCGATTGTTCCGCAGGGGCGCACCGCTCGTCTCTGGCCAACGCAACTCCTCAGCGCCGCAAGCGAATCCTCAGCGTCGCAAGCGAGACCAACGGTAGGCGCACAACTCGACGAAATCCCATGTTCCGTTGACGCTCGTCAAGGTGACGTTTCTTCGCAATTGACAAGAATAGTGGTGCTACCTGCCAATCCGCAAGTGGCCGATCCGTGGCACTTTCACGCAACGGGAGCGTGTCATGCCAATCACTATCTGCCGCCTCTATGATTCACATGCTGACGCACGCCGGGTCATCTTCGCGCTTGCGATCGCGGGTCTGCCGCCTTCGGAGACTAGCGTGATTTCGAACAATTCCGACACCTGGTACCGAGCTACCGAGAGCACGAATGTTGTGCCTTTGCGGAAACAGGTTACGAGCAGCGACACCGCCCGCGACGGAAAGCTCGAGGGTGCGGCCGTTGGAGCCGCAATCGGCGCAACGGCGGCGACCGCTGCCAGTCTCGTTACAATGCTGGCGCTTCCCGGCATCGGCGCCGTGGTGGGCGTGGGATGGCTTGCAGCGATGTTGGGTAGCATGGCGATCGGTGGCGTTACCGGCGGCCTGCTGGGAGCGCTGACCAACGCCGGCATCAGCGAAGAAGATGCGCACGTCTTTGCCGAGGGCGTTCGCCGCGGAGGAACATTGGTCGCCGCGCGGGTGCCTCCGGCCGATATGCCGCGAATAGAGCCGATTATGAACCGGTCAGCGGTAAGGCTTCAGGAACGCTGCGAGCTATACCGCAGGTCGGGCTGGCAGGCGTTCGATCCAAACGCCGTGCCCTATAGCGCTGACCAGGTACGGAACGAGCGCGCTTTGCATACGAATTAGCAGGCCTATCGGCAACTGACGTTCAAGGTTGCTCGATCAGTCGACCGCACAGGAGTAAGCCATGAGCTATTATGATTTTGATGCTCGCAAGTCACGGGACGCGGGCTTTCCACCATCGGTCGCCGAGATCGACGCCGCCTTGCGGGCCCATATGCAGCGCATCTACGGCTATATGGCCGGTGGCCTCGCGCTGACCGGCCTCGTGGCCTACCTGGCCGCGGCCTCCGGTTTCTACCAGTCTATCGCGGCGACGCCATTGATTTGGCTTGTCATGCTGGCGCCCCTCGGCTTCGTACTGCTCTTGAGCTTCGGGATCCAGCGTATGGCCGCAGGAACGGCGATGCTGTTGTTCTGGCTCTATGCCGCCGTCATGGGGCTGTCGCTGGGAGGCATCTTCCTGGTATTCACCGGGGAATCGATTGCGCGTGTGTTTTTCATCACGGCGGCGACCTTCGGCGCGATGAGCCTCTACGGCTATACCACCAGAGCCGATCTTTCCCGCTTTGGATCGTTTCTCATGATGGGGCTGATCGGTATCGTGATCGCATCCCTCGTCAATATCTTCATCGGATCGAGCGCGCTTCAGTTCGCTATCTCGATCATCGGCGTCATCGTGTTCGTAGGCCTCACTGCCTACGACACACAGCGCATCAAGGAGATGTATCTTGAATCCGATACCGGCGAAATCGCCGGCAAGAAGGCCGTGCTTGGCGCGCTGGCACTTTACCTTGATTTCATCAACCTCTTCATGATGCTGCTCCAATTGTTCGGTCACCGCCGCGACAATTAGGCGGCGCACGGATTGATAGCGATGACACGTGTTCTGATCCTACTAGGCGCGCTGATCCTGGCGGTTGGCCTGCTTTGGCCCTATCTGAGCCAACTCGGATTGGGGCGGCTGCCCGGCGACATTGTCATCGAGCGGGGAAACACGACGTTCTATTTCCCGCTGATGACTTGTATACTTATCAGCTTGGTGTTCAGCCTCGTTCTTTGGGTCGCGAACCGTTGACGCGGCGTCGGAGCTAACGGGCAGTATGCCGGCCCCATGCGACACTTGTACTTGCAGCAGTCGCCTGTGCGCGCTCGGCGGCGACGTGGACGCGCGGCTTGCCGCGTTGACGACCATCAATTCCCCAATTGTCTTTGTACAGCGTTGCAGGGCGAAGCGACACAGGCGGCAAGCGATTCTTGACAGACGCCAATGTGGACCATTTTCCAGGCGGCTAGAGTCAGCGTCGCTGCGGGCTGGCGTCCGGGATCTCGGACACCGGGCGGTTGATTCGTCACAAGTGAAGAAGCGGAGGTCTCATGATGAGGAAAACAATGATTGCACTCGCGGTTGGTGCGACCGTTGTCGTCGGCTCGGTGGCAAGCTCAACCTCGGCGGACGCTCGATGGCGTCATGGATTTCCTGTCGCTCCGGTCGTCGGCGGCCTGGCGGCGGGCGCACTCATTGGCGCCGCACTCGCCGCACCGAAGCCATACTACTATAGCTACGCCTATGAGCCCGTCGATTTCGGGCCGTACTGTCGCGTTAGGCGTGAACGCTTCTGGGACGGTTGGAGGTGGCGAGTTCGCCGGATCGAGGATTGCTACTGATACTCTCACGTTCGGGAGGCGGTCCGGCAAGGGAACCCTGGCGAGGGTTGACGTCAGGTTTCTCCTTGATCTGTCGGAGTGAGTATCGTTCCGATGCTACGTTGCACCGTTAAAACTGCGGCCCGCCGATTGATCGTCATCAATGCCCGTTGCGCCGTGAGTCTTGAGACTGCGCTCAGGGGCCGCATCGTATATTTGCTGGAACGGTTCGATGATCAAGGACATTGTCATCAATCTCGAGCATCAGGTAACCCGCGATCCGGCCGGTGAGTTTGCCATTTCGATTGCGGAGATGTTTGGCGCCCACCTTGCCGGTGTTGCCTTCGCATATTCCCCTGAGTTTCCGGGTTACCCCGTGATGGAGCTTCCGCCTGATGTCCTGGCCCAGATGGTCGCGAGCAGTGAAAGATCTGCGCTCGCCGCGATCGAACGCTTCGATGCGGCGGCCGCGCGTTGCCTTGTTTCAACAGAGCACCGCTTGCTGAGGACGATAGGGGCGGAGGCGCCCGCGATCTTTGCGGCCCTGGCTCGGCGCTTCGATCTGAGCGTGTTCATGCAATCCGAGCCGTCTCGCGCGAACAACGATGACATGATCGAAACCGCGCTGTTCCAGTCAGGGCGCCCGCTGATTGTTGTGCCTTACGTCCAGAAAGACGGGTTGAAGCTCGATCGCGTGGTGTGCTGTTGGGATGGCGGCCGCGTGGCGGCACGCGCCTTCAGCGACGCGTTGCCGCTGCTCGCGAAGGCGACGGCTGTGGATCTTTTGATCGTGCTGAACGGGAAGACCAACGCAGAGAACAAGGAAGTCCGCGGTGTTGAGATGGCGGCTCACCTCGCGCATCATGACGTCAAGGTCGAGATCGCGACTGTTGTGACCCCTGACACTGATGTTACCTAATGCGATCCTTTCCTATGTCGCAGATAATTCCGGGACCCTGATCGTGATGGGGGGGTACGGTCACGGGAGGCTGCGCGAAGTCATTCTGGGTGGCGTGACCCACGATATGATGAAGTCGATGACGGTGCCCGTGTTCATGTCGCATTGAAGGGTACGACAACCGCCTGCGCCAGGAGTGAGATCGATGCGGCTCGGTCTTTACGCATTTGCTGTCGCCGCGGCCTTCTCCGGCGCTACGGTTTACATCGGCCTCGTTGAGCAGCCAGCGCGACTCAGGCTCAATACTCGTGCGATGATCGAGGAATGGAAACTGAGCAATCGGCGCGGCACGCTGGTGCTGTCGGGTGTGGCCGTGCTGTCGGCCGCAATCGCGCTTGTACAGTTCAGGCAGAGTGGCGACGTTCGGTGGATCATTGGGGGCACTACGATTCTGGCAAGCTGGCCGTATACCTATTTTGTAATGATTCCAGTGAACGTCTGGCTGTTTGCCGTTCGAATCGGAAAACCGGTTTCGCCGCTGCGCAGGCTGATGCGGGACTGGGGGCTCTTGGAATGGGGATACGCGCTGATCGGTTTCGCAGCCTGTGGCGTCTTCGCGTGGGCGTTGGAATTGCCGCCCTGATTGATCGCCGTCAATGTCAGAGTACCGCGCTTCGGCCAAAGTCGGTCTCTCAATGCTACAGGCGAGCGAAGGGTTCTGCCGGCGAGGGCCAATGTTGCATATCGATATTCCAACGTTGGAGGAGTTCAGGACGCTGGCGCAGATCAAGGGCGAGACCTGCGTTTCCCTGTATCTGCCGACATCTCCCTTGGGGAGTAACGCCCAGCTCAACCGTACTGTGTTCAAGGACTTGGCCAGGGACGCGCTATCGCAGCTCAGGGCAGGCGGCGCCGACAACAGCAAGATCGTTGCCTTCGAGGGGCAGTTCGATCACCTCGCGGGTGTAGAGCACAATGTCCAGGATGAAGACAAGATCAGAAGGCTCCAGCGTCGAAAGCCGGACCCGGTCGATTCGTTCTGGCATTACCTGTCTACTGGATTGGCGGTGCTCACCACGTCCGCGACAATGCGAACGTTCCGCCTGCCGGAGTCCCCAAAGCCGCTCGCCGAAGTCGCGGACCGCTTCCATCTAACACCGCTGACCCGCGCCATGACGTCGCCGCACGATATCTTCGTGCTTGCGTTGGCGGAGGAGAGCGTTCGGCTAATTCACGCCTTCGCCAATTTTCCGCCAGAACGGCTGCAGGTTCGTGGCCTGCCCAAGAACGCGGAGGAAGCGACCCGGCGGCCGTCATTTCACGTACGCGCCCCGCGCGGCAAACTGCAGAACCTCGAAGGCGAAAAGGTCCTGCTGCACCAGTATGTCAGGAAGGTCGAGCACGCCATCCGCAGTCTGCTTTCGGGACGCAATGCACCACCTTTGGCTCTTGCGGCGGAGGAGCCTCTCGCGTCGATGTTCCGGTCCGTCACTACGTATTCAAGGCTGGCCGACGAGACGATCGAAGGAAACCCAGGCCGGAAGACGGATGCCGAACTGGGAGATACAGCGATTCCGATTCTCGACCGTCTCTATTCCCGCGAATTGAGAGCTGTGATCGCGCGCTACGACGAGCTCAAGCCCCGACGTGCAACTACTGACGTTTCCTATGCGGCGCATGCTGCGACTGCAGGTGCTATCGATCAGCTCGTTGTCGATCTTGATGCAGTTGTGCCGGGTCTCGTCAGCGACTTCGATGGCAGCGTGACATATTCAGCTTCTGATGATGCCGAAACTTACAGCGTCGTTGACGAAGTCGCGCGGCGGGCGCTGTCCACCGGCGCTAGGGTCATGGGCGCCAAGCAACATGAACTACCGAATCGGGCTCCACTTACCGCCATCCTCCGCTACGCATTCCATTGAAGCACCGTCAGGCCGCCGTCAAGTGTCGCCACAGTTCGGTCGGACACCTCCGTTGTCTGCGTCCGTGTTTTCCGGATTGATGATGCTCTGCCGGTGCCCGACCAGGACTTCCCCATCGTCGAGGAACGCAACCATGGTGGTGTGCGCGCGGGCGCGCCGTCGACATTTTCGATCAACCTGGCCTTACTTCCCTTCGTCACGACGACGCAAGAGTTGGTGGTTCCGAGATCGATCCGAATTGCTTTTGACCAGGAGTTCTGCTTCGTGGCAAAAGCAATCTCTGCGGGAATGAGGGGGTGAGGCGCCGCGATGGGCTGTCGGCGATCGTATGCGGGACGCATTGGCCGAGGAGGAGGTGCTACCTACGCGTCCGCTGCTGCCGGCTCAGGCGGCTTTCTTGGCCTCCGCCTGCGAGGCGTCCTCGACCTCGATCTTCGTCGGCATGGACTTGGCCGGTTTAGGTATTGTGACCTTGAGGACGCCGTTGGACATGGCTGCCTGGACGCTGGACGGATCAATGCCGGAAGGCAACTGTAACACACACATGAACATACCGTAGATGCGCTCGCTGTGCTGCACGTTCTTGTTTTTTTGATTATCCTCGACCTTTTTCTCGCCCTGGATCGTGAGGTATCATCCTGGATCGATATTTCGACGTCCTTGCCCTCAAGGCCGGGCATCTCAGCGGTTACCTCAACGGCCTCCTCGGTCCGGTGATTTCGATGTTAGGGGTAAGCGACCTCGTGCCATCGTTTGAGGCTATTGCTTGCACGAGCTCGTTGAACAGCCCGTCGATCTCTCAATGCTGGCCGAACAGTCTGAAATTCGCTCGCGTCGGTGCGTCGCTCTCACGAAACGGAACTAATGACCTTGGCACTCTCCTTTTGCCTCGATAAGACGATAACTAACGGGCGGATAACAGGCCGG
The DNA here is from genome assembly GCF_054059095.1 of Bradyrhizobium sp. USDA 4510. NCBI lineage: Bacteria > Pseudomonadati > Pseudomonadota > Alphaproteobacteria > Hyphomicrobiales > Nitrobacteraceae > Bradyrhizobium > Bradyrhizobium sp. USDA 4510. The sequence continues at coordinate 1,735,277 of NZ_JBSSBT010000001.1, forward strand.
GGCCGTTATGGACTGACCACAATCCGGTCTTCGACACGGGTGATGCCTGGTGCCGACCATGCGACACGCTCAGCTTCCTCGCGTTCGATCCACGAGCGAACGGTGCCTTTCAGGATGACCTCGCTGCCGTGGGTTTCGACGGCGATGCGATTGGCATCGACCTCCGCATTCCGCTTGAACGCCTCTTGGATCCTGCGCTGAATGTCGGTAGGCTCGACCTTGGGCTTCAGTGAGATGACGTTAGTCACGCCCTTGACCCCTTTTACCTTTCGCACGGCATTTTCGGCGGTGGTTTTCTGGTATTGCCATTCCACTGTGCCTTCGAGGGTCAGCCAGCCGTCTTTGACGACGACCTTGATATTTTCGTGCGAAAGGGGCAGTTGAGCCTTCAGACTGTCAATCGCATCGCGCGCGATGTCTGGATCCGGCCTTTGATCGATCGACGGTAGCCGGACCTCGATGTCATTCGCGACGGCATGCACGCCCGCGACGCGCTTCGCCGCGTGCTCGGCTTCCAGCCGGTCACTGTAACTTCTGGTGAATCCAGCCAGTGTGACCACGCCATCCTTCACTGAGATGGCGATGTCCTCGGCATCGAGATCGGGATCCCAGTTTAACTCTTCGCGGACGTCGCGTTCTATTTCACGGTCGGATCTCATGATTGGCTCCTGGTCTGTACAATGCGGATTGTGGGATCGGCGGGTTAATTACGCTACCGATCAACGGCAATCCTAGGAGGTGTCACACGTCCAGCCATGATGCTCATCAACTTTCGCAGCAGGTTTCTCGGTGCGATCTTCGTGTAATCACTTTGCAGGATCGACCGAGTTAGCGGTTGGTTCAAATCGTGAGTGAGCCCTGCGGCCATCTGGCTGGCGGCCGGAGGCGTGCGATATGCAGCGGTTCGCTGTACAAATTTCAAGGCGGAGACCGGCTTGCGGGCGCTCGAGAGTGTCCGCCACGAGCGCGTCCTGTTTGCCTCCGCCAATTCGATCGGCGACGCCCAAGAGCGGCGATCGGGGACCGCAGAGCGAAGGTTGATGGTTCTTAGCTACCCGACCTTGCAGGAAAGATTGTGCCGGTCACCAATGCCGTTTTCGAGCAGACTTGGATTTGGCCCGTCGCTCAGGAACGCCAACGCGAGTGAGAGGTATCCAGGCGGGAGGATCGCTTGCCGGAAATGTCTCGATTAGGCTCATCAGGACGAATTCGTCCTCAGCCGGGGTCGTTTCAATTTCGCGGGGGAGCTGGGCTTTGGCCCCGCTCTTGTGACTTTGATGGCTCGATCGTCGTGGCGTCATCACAGGTCCGCTAGGCAACCGTGCCCACGGCCGCAGGATTGGTCGCCTGCTGCTGCCGCGCTCGAAGTCGGAACGAGAATATGATCAGGGCGACGCCAAAGGCGATGGCGTACGCGCCCATCCACCAAGTCAGAACGAGAGCTCCGATTAATGGCGTGAAGAAAAGCAGCGCGCCATATGCCAGCGACAGAATGCCACCCAAGACCAGCCACCATCGGCCATGCTCCAGGTTGAGGCGAGAACCCGCAGCCGTCATCAACGCGCCGGTGACGATCGCCCATGAGGCAACCAGTAACACGAAGGCAAGCACGGTAAGGCCCGGCCAGAGGAGGGCTCCGATGCCCACGGCGATATTGACCAGCCCTTCGAAGATCAGAAATCCCCAACGGCCCCTGCGGCGCATCGCGCGGACCGCCGAGACGATCCCGGCCACGCCATCGACCAGCATGTACGCGGAGAACAGGAGCGCCAGCGACAGCATTGTCGGGCCGGGAAAGATCAATGCGAGACATCCGAAGATGATGCCCAGAATGCCTCGCACCACGAACAGCCACCAGGTTGGAGCGAGCGCCGCCGTGGCAGCATCGGTATTGGCGTCCGAGGGGCCAGTGAACGTCGTGCTGGTCATGACATGCTCCCGCAATCTGATTGACCTTTGGTGATGCTTAGCGCGTGCCGGATGACGGGCGCCTTGACGGGCGTCAAAAATGTTTCCGTGCACCTTTGGGCCGTATCGATCTTCGCGGGTGACCGCTCAGTCGAAATTGTTGGAATTCTATCGGTCGTTCTCGAACTGGAGACCACGGCATTCCTCTCCTAAGCGTGCACTAAGCTTCCGGTGGAAAAGGAAACGCTTTATCCCACCCCAAATTTGTCTGATGTCCAGCACAATATGAACGAACTGCCGATTTCCGATCGGCCATTTCTGATCTAGTGGCAGATGTAATCGCGGGTACGTGGAAATTGCCTCCTGTCGGCGAGCTTGGGCGCGCGGAGCGCCGAGATACACGTCTCGCCACTACGAAGCGTGTATCGCTAGGATAATTTTGCCGACTACATGACCCTCGGCTAGACGTTCGTGCGCTTTGTGCGCGTGGGCCAGGGAATAGCATTCCGCGATCGGAACTTTGAGTTTCGCTGCGTGGGCCGCCGCGTTGAGGCGTTCGAACTCGCGAACGCCTGAAATGCCGTCGTAGCGGATCAATTCCGTGCCGCGCCGCTTCTTCGGGGCCGGCTCGATGCCGTTCGGGTGCGCCAGCCGGCCGCCCGGCCGCAGCACGTTCAGACATTTCTCCAGCGCATCTCCACCGACGAGCGCCAAGATGGCGTCGACGCCGTCGGGCGCGAAGCGGCGCGCTTGGTCATCAATGTCGATGCGCTTGCCGTCGACCACGACATGCGCGTTCATCTCCCGCACGAGTTCCACGCCTTCCTGGCTTGATGCTGTTGCGAAGACCCGGGCGCCGCGAAGTCTTGCGAATTGCACGGCAAGCGTTCCGACGCCGCCGGAAGCGCCGTGAATGATGATGGTCTCGCCCTTCTTCAGCTTCAGTGCGTCGTCAATCCCCTGCAGTGCCGTCAATCCCGTAATCGGGATCGCGCCAGCATGTCGCAGGTCAAGCCGTTTTGGGATCGGCGCGACCTTGTCGGCAGGCACGGCGACGTATTCGGCGTAGAAGCCGCCTTTCGGGTTCTCCCAATTGTAGGAATAGACCTCGTCGCCGACTTTCAACCGTCGCACCCGCGAGCCGACAGAGACGACGATTCCGGAACCGTCGTAGCCTAGTACCAATGGAAAATGCGGCTTGCGGGGCGCATAAAACCCCTCCCGGACGTCGGCATCCCACCCGCCGACGCCGGCGGTGTCGACGGCAATCATGACTTCGTCAGGGTCCAGCGGCGGCACCGCTAAAGCGTGACCAGTGATCACCTCCGGTCCGCCGAAGCGGTCGATGGCCGCCGCAAACATGGTGCGGGGGACGTGCATCGTGTGATGCCGAAAAAGCAAAGCATTGCGGGGACGATCGAGCATGGTGGCTATCTCGCGTGGGCCTTCCGCCTGCATGGAGGAAATTGCCGGCAGCGACGCTGACGTCGGTCAATTTCGGAAGGAAATGCGAGGGTCCGCCTGTGAGCCCGCCGCGCCGCCCTGTCGTTCCGCCGCGTGGACCAACCTTAACGGCCTTCAATCGCGGGTTCGGGGTGGAAGAACGCGCCCGAAATTCATGCGCGATGAGGAGGCAATGGCGAGATGCGCAGGATACGGATGGTCGTGCTGCGTAGCACTAATTCGTGCAAGCTGTGCCTGGCGATGTCCTCATGAGTTCGGGTTCGAAAGATTTGAGCAAGGGTCAACAGCAAGGCCGGCCCGAGATCACACTGGAACAGATAGCCTCAGCTCCGCGTCGAAACCACCTGATGCCTGTGAATTCGATCTGGGTAAATTGAAAACCGCGCCCGCGAAAGCGGCACCCACTCGAACGGCGCATCGGCATCGGCAAGTTGATGTCCATCAACGTGCGGAAGTAGCTAGCCATGTAGCTTGCGAGCAGACGGATCGGTGCCAGCACGATGGATCCCCAATGCAGCGCCATGACTTCGTGCGAAGCGACGACGGAAGTAGACTTCGCACGCTGGAAGAACCTCCACCCCCATTCGAATCGCACATGCGGGCGATCACCCAGACCGGTATCGCAGTCGCGGTGGTGTTGCTCGCGCTTTGGGTCGCGCGCGATTTCCTGGTTGCATTGATTTGGGCAGGCGTGATTGCCATCACGACCTGGCCGATCTATGTTAGGTTTGCGCAGCTGATTTCTGGCCGTCCTTCATCACTGCTAGCATCGTTGTTGTTTACTTGCATAATCGGCCTTGTTCTTCTCGTACCCATTGTCTTGACCGTGCGTCAGGTCGCCCAGGGGAGCGACGCTCTTGTGCACGTGCTCGATCGCCTGCGCGAGGGCGGCGTTGTTGTCCCTGCTTGGTTCGCGCAGCTGCCGATCGCCGGCAAATACCTCGATCTCTGGTGGCGTGCCAACCTCAGCAGACCCGAGGCTCTCACGGAATGGCTTCGCGGTGTAAACATCGAAAGTCTGACGAGCTGGACCGGAACGCTCGGCGGCGCACTGCTACATCGTCTCTTTCTCTTCGCCATTACGTTGATCGCGCTTTCCTTGATGCTGCGTGACGGAACATGGCTTGCGAACCGTTCGGTCGTCGCCGCTCGGCGGCTGCTCGGCAAACCCGGCACTCGCCTGATCGGCAAGATCGCCGACGCAACTCGCGCCACTGTGAACGGAACGATCGCAGCGGCGATTGTGAAGGGCGCTGTCGTCGGTATCGCCTACGTCATGGTGGGCGTGCCGCGCCCGCTGCTATTTTCGGTGATGACAATTGTGTTGGCGATGGTGCCGCTCGGCGCCTGGGTTGCGCTTGCGGCGGCTTCTCTGACCTTGGTTGTTCAAGACGGAAGCTTGTTGGCGCCTATCGGACTGTTTGTCTTTGGTGCGGCGGTGCTTCTGATCGGCGACAATTTCATTCAGCCGGCTCTTATCGGAGGCAGCGCTGAGCTGCCCTTCCTGCTGGTGCTGGTCGGAATTCTCGGCGGGATGCAGTCGTTTGGATTGGTAGGCCTCTTTCTTGGCCCGGTAATCATGGCGGCGCTCCTGACCGTATGGCGTGAATGGATCGGCATTCGGGAGTGACGGTTGGGGTGACCGTCACGAGGTCCCGTTGCTCTCTCGTCGTTCATCGGGCGGAAAAAGCGGACCGCGCGGCTTTCGCCGGCGGTCCAAGTCTTGGGAGGAGCGCCCACGCAGGGCAAGCGACGCGGGGGCGCCAAAGTCAAATCGCAAATCGAGCAGCCTCATGCATTGTCGAGGCTCAATTTTCTGCCTGGATTTTGTATTTTGCGAGAGGCTGACACCCATCAAGGTGCCGACGATCGATTGACGCAACATTGCGACTAACCGGGACGGCGAGTATCGCGCCATGCCAGATAGCGGCTTCGAAGCATTTACGAAAGTTGGCGAACCCACCACGGCCCGCGCACTCCCGAGGCGTTCTCCTTACCTGGATCGGGATCTTCAGGGTTCGACGGAGAAGCCTGGTGTAGAAGGCGCGCCGGCGCCATCGCGAAGCCGCTGGCGCCGACCGCTGTTGGCCCTTGGTCCGATCGCGCTGGTTGCCGGCGCGCTCGCGATTTATCTGATGACCGGCCGCTACGTGTCCGAGGAAGACGCTTATGTTCAGGCGGTGAGCGCGTCGATCAGCGCGCAGGTCTCGGGCCAGGTCATCGGCATCGCGGCGAAGTCGAACGCGCCGGTGAAGAAAGGCGACCCGCTCTTCAACATCGATACGGAGACATATCGGCTTGCGCTAGCCAACGCCGAAGCGCAGCTCGGCATTGCACGCGACCAGGCGCACACGCTGATCGAGACTTACCGCGCACGCCAGAAGCAGATCGATGAGGCAAGGGCCTCGGTCGACTACACGCAGGCCAATTATGAACGCCAGCAGCAGCTCTACAACACTGGCACCTCGCCTCGGGCGACGCTCGATGCCGCAATCCGCGACTTTCAGGCGGCCAAGGCCAATCTGGCCAGCTTGGAGCGGGAGGCAGCGGCGGCGCTCGCCCAGATTGGCGGCAACCTGGATTTGCCGGTCGACCAGCAATCCACGGTCAAACAGGCGCAGGCGGCCGTCGATCTGGCCGCGCGCAACCTGCGACTGACCTCTATCGTCGCACCTTTCGACGGCATTCCGCACAACGTCGAGAGCATCGCGATAGGCGTTTTTTTGAATGCCGGACAAGCCGCGTTTCCGCTGGTAGCGACGCGCGATCTCTATGTCGAAGCCAATATTAAGGAGACGGATCTCACTTATGTGAGGAAAGGAAATCCGGCGCGGGTCATCGTTGACGCCTACCCGGACACGCCGATTGCAGTGCAGGTAACGTCGCTGGCACCCGCGAGTGGATCGGTCTTCGCACTACTGCCGCCGCAAAATGCCACAGGCAACTGGGTGAAAGTCGTGCAGCGCATTCCGGTTCGTCTTTCTTTCGATCAACCCGCGAACCACCCGCCACTGCGCGCAGGGATGAGTGTCAAGATCTCGATCGACACCGGCCACCAGCGATCGCTCCGCGAGCTGTGGCGTGACTTCACCGCGATTTTCGGGGCCTGACATGGCGAGCAGCGCCGCAGGTAGCAGCATCATGAACCGCGGAATGATCACAGTAACCGTGATGCTTGCGACCCTGATGCAGGCGCTTGATACCACGATAGCCAATGTCGCGTTGCCATATATGCAGGGCAGCTTGTCGGCAACGAGCGACCAAATCAACTGGGTCCTGACTTCCTATATCGTCGCAGCGGCGATCGTTACGCCGGCGACTGGCTGGCTCGAAGCAAGGCTCGGGCGCAAGCTATTATTCCTGACAGCGGTGATCGGCTTCATTGTGACCTCGATGCTCTGCGGGGCGGCCGTATCGCTAGGACAGATGGTCGTCTTTCGGCTGCTTCAGGGTATCTTTGGCGCGCCGCTGGTGCCGCTCTCGCAATCCGTGCTGCTCGACGTTTATCCGCCGGAGCGGCAAGGACAGGCGACGGCGATATTCGGCCTCGGCGTCATGTTGGGCCCGATTCTCGGGCCGACACTCGGCGGCTGGTTGACCGACTCCTATAGCTGGCGCTGGGTGTTTTATGTCAACTTGCCGGTTGGCCTGCTGTGCGCGCTTGGCATTTTGCTGTTTCTCGGACGGCGCGCCGATCGGCCCCTTGCGCGGCGGCTCGATTGGCTCGGATTTGCGTCGCTCAGCCTGGGCATTGGTGCATTGCAGCTTTTCCTGGACCGGGGCGAGCGCCTCGACTGGCTTTCCTCTCCCGAGATTCAGTTGGAAGCCGCCCTTTTCGTGCTCGGCTTCTATCTCTTTACGGTCCACTCCCTGTCGATGGCCGATCCTTTCATTGATCTTGCGTTGTTCCGCGACCGGAATTTTGTCGTCGGGGTCATCCTGATTTTCATCGTCGGTGTCGTGCTGCTAGCGACGCTATCGATGCTGACGCCCTATCTCGAAAAGCTCATGAACTATCCAGTGCTGACGGCGGGCCTCGTGCTAGCGCCACGTGGTGTCGGGACCATGGTCGCGATGTTGTTGGTCGGGAAACTCATCCGCCATATCGACGGACGCATCTTGATCGCGACTGGTTTCGGACTGACGGCGCTGTCCCTCTATTTCATGACCGGCTTTACTCCCGACGTATCGCAGGGCACCCTGGTCCGCACCGGTTTACTGCAGGGTTTCGGCCTTGGATTCGTCTTCGTACCGCTCGGCACGGTGGCGTTCGGAACCCTTCCCTCGACGTTGCGCACGCAGGGAACCGGGCTCTTCAATTTGATGCGAAATATCGGGGCGAGCATCGGCATTTCCCTGATGAGCTATCTGCTGGTGCGCAATTCAGCCACCGCCCAGGGAGAACTGGTCGAGCACATCACCCCCTACCGGCAGGTGATACGCGACCATGCCCAGCATTTCGGTCTCGCAACCGTTCAGGGGCGGGCCGCACTTGCCCAGCTCGTTTCAGCACAGGCAGAAGCTATCGCGTTCATCGACAATTTCAAGCTGATGATGTTCGTGTCCTTGCTGGCGATCCCGCTGGTAATACTGATACAACGTCCACCCCGGGCGCCTGCAAAGAGAGTCCGCCAGGAAGGATTGTGGAAGCGTGAGACGCCAGAAGCGTGAGACGCGGCGTGTCGGAGGCCCTGATGTCGATCAAGCACGAGTTGAGGGATGCGAGAGAACGATTGGGGCTGCTGTCACTGTATCAACGCTTCGAGTACGTCGTCGTCATGTTCCTCACGGCGTTGATTGCCGTCATCGTCGTCGCCGCCATGTGGACCCTGACCTTGAAGATCTTGTTTGGCCTGGTTCTCGCTGGAGGATTCGATCCATCCGACTACTCGGCGTTTCAGGCTGCATTCGGCATGATCCTGACGGTGATCATTGCACTCGAGTTCAAGAAAACGCTTCTGGTGGTTGCTGAGCGCCGTGATACCGTTGTCCAGATACGCTCGGTCGTGATGATCACGTTATTGGCTATCTGCCGGAAGGTCATCATCCTCGATCTCACAGAGACGGACGCGCTGCACATCTTGTCGCTGGCGGCGGCGATCGTCGCGCTCGGCGTTATCTATTGGCTGATAGGTCGTCGCGATCTGGCGGAGGACGAGATGGCCTGACGTTAGTACGAAGCGCTATCAACTGCTGACGAAAGCCGGCAGTTTCGGGGCGCACTACCTCCGACGGAGGGAAAGGTTGAACTTAAGGTAATGGGGAATAGCGTAGGCTGGCCTACAAGACGGACGAAATCGTTGACGGCGACGATGGCATCGATGTTACCGTCTTTGCCGAAGATGAAATCATTGATACTCCGACCGTCTCGCTCTTCATTGACGGCAAGGTTTAGCTTTGGGCTACAGAAGGGTAGCCTTGGGCAAGCTCGTTCGTTGAGTGCGTGAGTCCGAGTTTCCTGCGGCAGCACGATTGATCCACGGAGCAAGAGCGACGATCGTCGAGACGACCGTCGCTGGCGATGGCAACGAGAAACGGGATTTGAAAATCAAATCACTTTCGGTTGCTGCCCGGAGACGCGCCATGCGATACACGCGCGTCGCCGGTATCATCCGACGAGATCAATCTAGCTGCGGATCGTTACCGAGAAGGCCGGTCCAAGGTATTGGTCGTCGATCCGCTGGTATTCGATCCCGTGGTGCTCGAATCCGTCGTGGTGCTGTCCATGACGATCTGCGTGACGAGCTTGTTGTCGGGATCGATCAGCACGATCCGGTCCGGCAGTTTGACGAAGAGAAGGTTCTTCGTCTCGGGAACCTTATCGGTAACGTTGTCCGGCATCGACTGCGCTGACATGGAATCGGGAACTTTATTGCCAACCTGCGGTTGCTCGCCGGAAGGCGCGGGCTGTGATGGCGAAGACACGAGTCCCTGGCTGACAGCCTGTTGCTGACTTGCCGTCAAATCGGGGTGAACGTCGCCAGAGGCGCGCTGGGCGGCGGCGAAGCTTACGCTGCCAAGAAGCGCAACGGCGATTGCGCCTCCGCGAATTAGTTGGTGCATGATCGTCTCCTGAATAGACTAAGGGATCAACCGAGGCGGTCGGGGATACCACGACACTCGAGCCGCTTGGTGATCAGGTATTTATACATGTGACAGAGCCGGGCACGTTGACTGCCGTCAAGTTCACACGAGTTTCGTGACTTGATAATTGATGAGGATGAATTGATCGTGCGACTTGGATGCCTTACGGAACCCGCGGCCATCCGAACGCATCCATCTACGGTCCTTCCGATCCGCGCCGCTCGACCGGCAGGTACTCCACGCCGCCGCCGCTTTGCATTCGGACGGGTTGCGGATAGAGCTTGAGCAGCTTGAGGACGTTGTGCGGCATGTCGGTGCTCACGGGCAAGCCGAGCGACGTCGCGACGGAGGCCCATATCGGATAGTCGTGGGTCCAGGTGCCGGAGGTTAGGGTGTCCGCGACGGCACCGGCTTTCTCCGCGGATAGTCGACGGGTCAGCAACTCGCATGCGGCCTGTTTGACCTGCGTGATCGCCTTGCGGCCGACGTCGGCCATGACCAGCGTGCGGTCGTCGACCTTTGCAATCGGCTTGTCTGCCAAGACCTTGATCAGCGAGGCGGCCGGCGAGTCCCCGAGTTGCGGATCGATCGGGCCCAGCATGGAATGCTTGCTCATGACGATTTCGTCAGCGGCGAGTGCGATCAGCGTACCGCCCGACATGGCGTGGTGTGGCACAAAGACGGTGACCTTCGCTTTGTGCTCCCGTACCGCTTTGGCGATCTGCAATGCGGCCAGGACGAGTCCGCCCGGAGTATGAAGCACGAGATCAATCGGCACATCGGCGTCCGTCATCTGGATAGCGCGCATCACGTCCTCGGAATCGTTGATGTCGATGTAGTGCGCAAGCGGAAAGCCGAGAAACCGCATCGTTTCCTGCCGGTGCACCAGCAGGATCACCCGGGACTGTCGCTCGCGCTCGATCTGCGAAATCTTGCGTACCCGCAAGACTTCGAGAAACTGCTGCCGCAGCATCGGTTGGAGCGCTGAGAATATGAAGAACATCCAGACAATATCGCCTGTCGACATCGTGTCCTCCTCAGCGAGCGGAACGCTGGTTAGTCGTAACGACTAGGCCAAGGGCAAAACGCTGCTCCGCGTGCAGAGCACAGAGATGTCGTCTTCATCCGAACTCGCACGGGGAACATTGAGCGCCGTCGTGTCGTGCACCATGATCGTTGTCAATATTGCGTGGCTCAAGGCGGCGCAAATTGACCTTCGTATCGCATTGGAATTGATGCCTCTTCCAACAGAGGCGCTACCATTTTCTTAGGCCGACCGAACCGAACAATCTGGCGAGCCATCCCCTCGCAAAATTAGTGCAACTCGTTCTTCCATCAGGGAGATGAACGACGAGCCTGGTCCCCAATTCCCGCGCAGCTGCTTGCGCGGCAAATTCGGCGTTTTCCCTGGTCGGATAGTGACCGAGCTCGCACCCCTTGTCGTCGCGAACGACCCAGTCGTCGAAATTGTCGTCGGGAAAAACGTGAATGGCCGCAACCATAGGGGAACTCCGCACCACGTACAAAGATACTGCAATGTCGAACAGGGCGCCGTGATAAAGATCAATTTCGTGCCCGGTCCGGGCCGGGGTGGTGGTGTGTGAGAGAATGCGAAACTGATGACAATTATCAAGGAGGAGGCTGATCCGTCCGTCGAACTTCCAATCGCCGCGGGGAAGGCCATTTCGGACTCTTCCGCGCGATGCTTATGGAATTCTCGTTGCAAGAGGGCTGATTTGCGAGCTTCGCAATCAGTTCGCGTTCTCCTGCTTGCACACGAAGCCGTTCTGGCTGTTCCTACAATGGGTGCCGGCTCAGTGCTTCGTGATCATACTCTACCGAGAAGCGGCACGATCATCCCTCCATTGACGGACGTCATGGTCGGGCGAGACCTTGTTGGGCAAAGTTCTTCCAAAAGCTCGCTGCGAACCAAGCTGCGAGCCAAGGTGTATTGCTCGCGATCAGTGCCTATTGGCAAGGCAAGCGGCGTTTTCGCTCCCAGCGGATAGGCGGGAGAGATAGCGGTCGCCGCAGCGCATTTCAGGAAGGAAAGTGACGATGCGCAATCCTGCCGCTCTAGCGATTGAGGACCAGCTAGTAGCCATCCCGGCGGGCTCGGAATCGCTCTACGGCAGGCTGACGGTGCCGCTAGAATCCAGCGGCCTTATTCTCTTCGCGCAAGGCAGCAGTGGCTTTCACAATCCTCGCAGTCGCTACCTGGATCGCTATGTGGAGCGTCTGCTCAACGAGTCCAATCTTGCGACTCTCCTTGTTGATTTGCTGACGGTCGAGGAGCAAGAAATAGACCTCCGCACGAAAAGGTTGCGGCTCAACATTGCGCTGCTCGGCGAACGGCTGATTGGTGTAGCCGATTGGATCACGCAATACCCGGATACGAAGGGCCTACGGCTCGGCTATTTCGGAACTGACACCGGCATAGCGGCAGCATTGGAAGCGGCGGCGGTACGTTCCGATCAAGTTGGTGCGATCACATCGCGAGGAGGCCGTCCCGATCTTGCCGGTGCTGCCTTGGTGCGCGTCTGCGCACCGACGCTGCTCATAGTAGGCGGAAACGACCTTGAGGCGGTTAAGCCGAACCGGGAAGCGTTCAAGCAGCTGAAATGCGAAAAGCAATTCGCCCTCGTGCCAGGCGCAACACGCTTCTTCGAGGAGCCCGTTGCGCTGGACGAAGTGGCAGCGCTGGCGCGTCGGTGGTATTACAGACACCTCGTTGGGTGAACTCGATCCGCGAAGAGGCGGCAAGGGATCGGTTGAACGACCGTTTCGAAGCCGCTGCGCGAAGCCTGGACGTAAGACATCTAGAGGCGGAGTTCTCGCAGGCTGCCGACGTCAGGGATGTCAAGACCGTTTACCGACTACTCGTCAGCGAGTTCAGCCAAGTCGGACAAAGCGAGGGCAGGCCGCACGCGGAGCGATTGGTCAGTATAGGTAACTGCTGTCTTCTCATATTTCTGTAGATGCTTGGTTGATGCGAATGCCGATGGAATCTTACGCACAGCAAATCATCGACTTCGTGCGTCAGAACGAGGCCTGGGCGCCGCCGATTGTTTTTGCGCTCGCTTTCGGTGAGTCGCTAGCATTCATCTCGGTGTTGGTTCCGGCTTGGGCTGCGTTGATCGCGATTGGTGGGCTGGTCAGCGTGAGCGAGATCAAGTTCTGGCCGATCTGGGTCGCCGCCTCGACGGGCGCTGGGCTCGGCGATTGGGTATCCTACTGGATCGGCTTGAAACTGGGGAAGGCCATCTACTACAGGTGGCCTTTCTCCCGGCATCCGCATCTCATTTCGAAGGGGGAGTCCTTCGTGAGGAAATGGGGCGTGTCCGGCGTCTTCATCGGTCGTTTCTTCGGCCCGTTGCGCGCGGTCGTTCCACTTGTCGCTGGCATCTTCGCCATGCCCTATTGGCCCTTTCAGGTCGCCAATTTCGCTTCGGCATTCCTGTGGGCGGCCGTGGTGCTGCAAATTGGCAAATTCGGATCGGAAGCCCTGACTTGGCTCTGGGAGTAGGCGACACCAATTTCGGCGCCCAAGAGCGATGCAATGGAGAAATTCAATGCGAGAAATACTGCTTGGCTGAGGAGGCAACTGGGTATTGCGATTCGTCATTCACACCCGGCGCTGCGAACGCCCACGGCTCGAACGAGACAATCAGGAATATATTCGAGGTCGCGAGCCCGCAGCCTCGCAAGATCAAAATCGACGGCCGCAAAGGGTTATCGAAACCGACAACGTCGGCGATAACCGGTCCGTTTAGGCTGCCGCGGGCCGGTGGCCGCTGCTCAGTCGGTATCCTGGCGGCATGGCGCTCGCGATCATCAGCATTTCGCCTAGCCTTTCGGAACTCACAAGTCCAACCAGCCGGTCCGCACCATCAAGGATGCCGACGGCGGGCGCACCTTTTTCCTGCAGGAGTTTGAGTGCGTCTTCCAGCGTGCAGCGACGATTGCAGGTCGGGAAAGGCGACAATGTCGCGTCCTTTAGCCGAGCCTCGGGACCGAACTCTTTCAGAGCGCGGATCAGGTCGGCGCGGGACAGGATACCGACTGGCCGCTGTGCATGATCGACGATCGGGAATTCGCTCTGGCTCGTGTGCAGCAGGAGCTCGATCGCCTCGTTGAGACGCGATTGCGGCGTGAGCATTGCGAACTGCGTCATCGTCGCGGCGTCGACCGGCACGCCTTGCGACAAGGAGCGGAGGGCGACCATATGGGCCTCCGAGGAGGCCGCCAGATAAACGAAGATCGCGATGAAGATCAGCATCGGGCTTCCGAACAGACCGATAAAGCCGAGCGCGAACGCGACCCATTGACCGATCATTGCAGCGATCTCGGTGGCGCGAACGAAGCCGAGCCGCGCTGAGAGGAGCGCGCGCAGGATGCGTCCGCCATCCATCGGGAAGGCGGGGACCAGGTTGAAGAGCGCGAGGAACAGATTCACCGATGCGAGCCGGTCGACCATTGAGACCTGGGCGCTTTCGACCGCCGCGAGCGAGCCGCCGTCCAGTGTCGCGCTCGTGAGGAGGACGAGACCGAACGCGATCACGACATTGACCAGTGGGCCCGCGATCGCGATGAGAAATTCCTCAAGCGGCGTTTGCGGAATGCGTTCCAGCCGCGCGACGCCGCCGATTGGAAGCAAAATGACATCGGGTGTCAGAACGCCGAAGGCGCGCGCCATCAGGATGTGGCCGAACTCATGCGCCAGCACGCAGATGAACAGGAGCATCATGAACAGAAGGCTGCTCCAGGCCGCATTGGTCCCGCCCGAGACGTAACTCGCGCCGAAAATCCAGGCGAGGAAGAGGAGGAAAGTGATGTGGATTCGGACGGCTGTTCCGGCGATGGAGCCGAGCTTCAGGTACCAAGACATGGCTTGCCTCACAACGGTCGAGCTTCGGGGCAGGGGCAGGATGAAGTGGCTGTCCTGCTGCTGCGCTGACAGACCGCAACCCCAACGGTGTCAATCCGCTTGCATATTTGGAGGCCGACCCCCGGCTCAGGGTCATATCGCTGCAGGCCGAACACGCTAAGAATTTCGAAATTCTCCGTATGCCCGTAATCAGGGGGAACTCGCAGTTGTCTCGTGCGTGCCTCGATCGCCACTTCGTGACAAGAGCGGCCCTCTCATCAAAGGCGGCTGTCGTGAGCAGGCCGGAGGAGGTGACGTCGTTAGACATCTGAGACGATCACACGCGGCTCCTGCACTGACGACAAGGACCAAGCGAGCCAGAAGTCGTTACAAAAAGGCTGCCGTGCGAACGAGCGTTTCCTCTCAACGCGGCTGATTGCGCCTGCAAAATGGGGTCCGCGGCTGTGCCAGGAAGGTGCGTGAGGTATCTTGAGCGTGGCCGTGCCGCGCGTGGAGGCGTCATCGACGGCCGCCAACCTCGTCGACATGCCTCAACAGATCGGCCGGATCATCGTAAACGCGGATTGCACCGGATTGCCTCAACTCGTCTTGCCCATAGCCACCGCTCAAAAGACCAACACCCAGGGCCCGGCAGCGTATTGCCGCCAGCATGTCCCAGACGCTATCACCCATAACCACTGCTGTTTCGATAGGTGCTTCCAGTCGGGCGGCGGCCGCGAGAAACAGGTCCGGATCGGGTTTGGCATATTTGACCTGATCGCGCGTCACTACCGGGATCCTGTCTGGATCGACGCTGAGCGCGGCCAGATTGACGGCTGCGGTTTCCATGCGGCCGCTGGTCGCAATCGTCCACGGAATACCGGCCTCCGACAACCACGACAGCAATTCTCGCGCTCCCGGCAGAGGCCGGATGTATCTGGCCTGCTGACGGTACGCGGCGGCGTGGCCCTCGCGCAGCCGTTCCGCGCGCTCATCGCTAATCTCGAACCCGGTCTCGCGCAGAAGCTGGTCGGTGAACAAGCCGCCGCTCATGCCGATCTTGCGATGGATGCGCCACACCGATAGCTCAATGCCTTCAGCGTCAAGCGCGTGCTTCCAGGCAAGGACGTGTTGGTACACGCTGTCCACCAGGGTTCCATCAAGGTCAAATATAAAGACGGGCTCGATCCGCATCGATTTCTCCTTCTTCGATAGCATTGTCATCTGCAATGACCGAGCATCTTCGATTTGACGGTGCCAGCGAGCGGCAATCCTCGGCCTTGGCGATCAAAAGCCGTTCAGGCGGCGAAGACAAAGGCCACCACAGCGCAACTGCTCCGACCAGGTAGCGATTTTGCTGACGGTACGACGCCAAGAATGGCCACCGCCGCATCTGACGTGCTCAAGATGTCAGGTGTGAGGCGCGCCATGGACACCCAGGGCTCGCTTAACGTCGACGCCAGCCCCGTTCGAGGCGACCAATAGCCCGATGCCGAGCGCGACCGCGAGACGGGAGACCAGCGCTTGGGGGGCTTTGGACGGGTCCATGTCCGGACTGTTCTAGGCGCGACCATTGCGCCGCTCGGTAATGACTACCAGCGTTCGACCGGGTCTCCTTGGTTGCAACAGCGCAATCCAGCATTCACCGAAATCTAGGGGCTCCCGCATCGCGAGCACCTTGATTGACGTCAGCTTGCTTGAGGGTTTTCAGTGGCCAATATCTTTGTCGGCCGCTCGGTGCAGCAATCGCGATGCGGATCGTGCGCGCGCAAGCACGGTATGCAGGCTGTGCTACTACGACCGAGTGACAGCCAAAGCTTTCGGGAAGCTTTATGGAGGTCAACGCGCTGTGGGTTCGGCCTGGACGATCGAAAAACAGGACGTGGAGCGTAAACGTCTTGCCACACAATCGGATGCAATTCCCTCATTCAACCGGCGCGCCGAGCTAGAGATACTAGTCGGGCTGGTAGCCGGCGGAGAACGGCACCGCTGCGGCGGGGGGCGCGGCTATGCCAAATGAGGTCGACGACCACCGGCCGGTTGACCGATATCAACGCGGCCAGGCGGAAACTCAATAATGATATTAGGGAGTGCCTTCGGGCTTGAGCGTCGCGCTGAAGGAAGCAAACCGATGAATATCGAGAAATATACCGAGCGTTCGCGCGGCTTCATCCAGTCGGCGCAATCGCTCGCCATGCGCGAGGGCCACCAGCAGTTCTCGACACTGCATCTGTTGAAAGTGCTGCTGGATGACAATGAGGGGCTTGCGAGCGGCCTGATTGACCGTGCGGGCGGCAACTCCCGCGCCATCCTGAAAGCGACCGAGGACGCGCTGAACAAATTGCCAAAAGTGTCCGGCGGCGGGGCCGGACAGGTCTATCTCGCGCCGGAACTGGCGCGCGCCTTCGATGCTTCCGAGAAGGCGGCCGACAAGGCCGGCGACAGCTTTGTCACCGTCGAGCGGCTGCTACTGGGCCTCGCGATGGACAAGAACAGCGAAGCCGGCAATATTTTGAGCAATGGCGGCGTCACAGCGCAGAATCTTAACGCGGCGATCGAGTCCCTGCGCAAGGGCCGCACCGCGGATTCCGCGACAGCCGAAAACGCCTATGACGCGCTGAAGAAATATGCCCGCGACCTGACCCAGGCTGCGCGCGACGGCAAGCTCGACCCGGTGATCGGCCGCGACGAGGAGATCCGTCGCACGATTCAAGTGCTCTCGCGCCGCACCAAGAACAATCCCGTGCTGATCGGCGAGCCCGGCGTCGGCAAGACCGCTATCGTCGAGGGCCTCGCGCTGCGCATCGTCAATGGCGACGTGCCGGAAAGCCTGAAGGACAAAAAGCTGCTCTCCCTCGACATGGGCGCGTTGATTGCCGGCGCAAAGTATCGCGGCGAGTTCGAGGAGCGGCTGAAAGCCGTGCTGCAGGAGGTCATCTCCGCGGAGGGCAGCATCATCCTGTTTATCGACGAGATGCACACGCTGATCGGCGCCGGCAAGGCCGACGGCGCGATGGACGCGTCCAATCTGTTGAAGCCTGCGCTCGCGCGCGGCGAGCTGCACTGCATCGGCGCCACAACGCTCGACGAATACCAGAAGCATGTCGAAAAGGATGCCGCGCTCGCCCGGCGCTTCCAGCCGATCTATGTCAACGAGCCGACAGTCGAGGACACCATCTCGATCCTGCGCGGCCTGAAGGACAAATATGAGCAGCATCATGGGGTGCGCATCACCGATTCCGCGCTGGTGGCCGCGACCACGCTGTCGAACCGCTACATCACCGACCGCTTCCTGCCGGACAAGGCCATCGACTTGATGGACGAGGCGGCGGCGCGGCTGAAGATGCAGGTCGATTCGAAGCCGGAAGAGCTCGATTCGTTGGATCGCGACATCATCCGGCTGAAGATCGAGCAGGAGGCGCTAAAGAAGGAAAGCGATCCGGGTTCCAAGACCCGGCTGCAGACGCTGGAGAAGGAACTTGCCGATCTCGAAGAGAAATCCGCGGCGCTGACGGCGCGCTGGAGCAAGGAGAAGAACAAGCTTTCCGATGCGGCGAAGCTGAAGAGCGAGCTCGATGCCTTGCGCATTGAACTTGCCAACGCGCAGCGCCGCGGCGAATTCCAGCGCGCGGGCGAACTTGCCTATGGCACGATTCCCGAGCTGGAGAAGAAACTCGCCTCCATCGAGGACAACGAGGCGCCCGGCGAAATGATGGAGGAGGCGGTCACCGCCAACCACATCGCGCAGGTCGTGTCGCGCTGGACCGGCGTGCCCGTCGACAAGATGCTGGAAGGCGAAAAGGACAAGCTCCTCAAGATGGAGGAGGCGCTTTCCAGGCGCGTCGTTGGCCAGGCCGAAGCGGTGCACGCGGTGGCGACCGCCGTTCGGCGTTCGCGCGCGGGCCTGCAGGATCCGAACCGGCCGACCGGCTCGTTCATGTTCTTAGGCCCCACCGGCGTCGGCAAGACCGAGCTGACGAAAGCCTTGGCGGAGTATCTCTTCAACGACGAGACCGCGATGGTCCGCCTCGACATGTCCGAATACATGGAGAAACACTCGGTCTCCCGTCTGATCGGCGCGCCTCCGGGCTATGTGGGTTATGACGAGGGCGGCGCGCTCACGGAAGCGGTGCGGCGGCGGCCCTACCAGGTCGTGCTGTTCGACGAGATCGAGAAGGCGCACCCGGACGTCTTCAACGTGCTGCTGCAGGTGCTCGACGACGGCCGCTTGACCGACGGGCAGGGCCGCACAGTCGACTTCCGCAATACCCTGATCATCATGACGTCGAACCTCGGTTCGGAATTTTTGGTGAACCAGCCGGAAGGCGAGGACACCTCGGCCGTTCGCGATCAGGTGATGGGGATGGTGCGGGCACATTTCCGCCCTGAGTTCCTCAACCGCGTCGATGAGATCATCCTGTTCCACCGCCTGCAGAAGAGCGAGATGGGCCGGATCGTCGAGATCCAGTTCGCGCGGCTGCAAGAGCTGCTCGAGGATCGAAAGATCGCGCTGACGCTCGATGCTTCCGCACGCGACTGGCTCGCCGACAAGGGCTGGGACCCCGCCTATGGCGCGCGCCCCCTGAAGCGGGTGATCCAGCGCAGCGTGCAGGACCCGCTCGCCGAGATGATTCTGGCCGGCGAGGTCGCCGACGGGGACCGCGTTGTGATCTCGAGCGAAGGCAATGTGCTGACCTTCAATGGCAAGGCGGCGCAGACCGCCGAGGTCGCCCAGTTCGAGGCGCCGCAGGCCAGGCGCAAGCTGCATTAAAAGGAATGACGTCGTGCTGATCGACGGCGCCTCATAGCCGGCCAGCCATGTGTGCGGGCGATTAAGCTGAAGTATCCCACCAGGATAGAAGCGAGTGGAGCTGGGGAGTAGCCCGCGGAGGCGGAACCCGGGGAGGGTGCCCGGGTTCCTAGCCCGCCGCAACAACATCCCTCCCTCCAGGGACCGCTCGGCATGGCCGCCCTGTTATGTTCACAAGCCAGCTGAACGGTCGGTGAACTATGCACTTTTAGGAACTAAGAGCGCATGAAACAATTGGTTCGGCCGTGAGAGGTGGCCGGGTGTGCGACAATAAGCGATTTCCGCGAGCCGCCAAGCCGACTTCACCCCGGTCATCACAGAAGTCCGTTTTTGAGCCGGGCCATTGCTGCGCGGCTATGAACACGTTCTGGGGGAGCAAGGTACGAGGAGGACCGAACACACAGCCGATTATTATGTGCCTCACCGGGCGTGAGCACGAGACGGGCCGGTAACCCGTCGGTGTCCACCACCGCGTGTATCTTGCCCGTGAGACCTCCTCGCGAGGGACCCATACTTGCGGGGACCAAGCAAACTTCTTGACGCTTGATTGCCCCGGCCAATCTATCGTACTTCAGAACAATAACGTCCGTTTCGCCTGCGCCCGCGAGAAGGCCCAGTGGGCAAGGACCTTCACCGAGGACGATCAGCTTGGCCGTCCAGCGGCGGCGAGATGGGCGCGCGCGATCGTACTTCAGGACAATGATGTCCTTTTCGCCAGCGCCCGCGAGAAGCCCAGGTGGGCAAGGACCTTCACCTAGGACGATCAGCTTGGCCATCCAGCAGCGGCGAGATGGGCGCGCGCGTTCGCGCGTTCGATTGGGAGAAGACTCCGCTTGGGCCGATTGCCAGTTGGCCCCAGAGCCTCAAGACCACCATTGACCTCATGATGGCATCGCAACTCGCGATGAATCTGATCTGGGGTCCCGAGCGCATCCTAATCTACAATGAGGTCCATCGGGCGTTCATGGGGACGATGCATCCTCGTGCCTTCGGTCGACCGGGGCGCGAAGTCTGGGGCGAGGTATGGGAGGCGGCTGAAAGCGGCGATCCACCGTCGTGTTTTCGCGGGCGAGACCGTTACGTTGGAAGACCATCCCTGGACACTCCTGCGCAACGACGGTCCTGAGGAAGCGTTTTTCACGTCGTATTTTACGCCCATCCGCGACGAGACGGGCGCGGTCGTCGCCAATCTCGCCACTGCTTTCGAAACCACCAACGCCGTGAAGGAAAAGGCGGCGCGGGACCAGGCCGAACGGGCCTTGCGCAAGAGCGAAGCCAGACTGCGCGAGGTACTCGAAGGGATCGGCGAGGCCTTTTATGCGCTTGATCAGGATCAACGTTTTCTTTACGCAAGCCGCAAGGCACTCGAGATTTGGGACAAGAAGCCCGACGATTTGATAGGCGTCCCGTTTCTCTCAGTGTTCCCGAACGCTGTCGGCGCGCTGGACTATGAGGCGCAGCGGCGCGCACTCGAGACAGGCACAGCCCAGCATTTCGAGAGCGCCTCGCCTTTGATTGGGCGTTGGTTCGAGGTCGACATCTATCCAACCTCGACCGGTGTTTCTGTTGCGTTCCGAGACATCGATCGGCGTAAACAAGCAGAAGCGTTACTGCGGGCCAGCGAAGCGCGGCTAAAGGCGGCAGTCGAACTAATCGGCTTATCGCCTTATTCTGGCGATCCTAGGACCGGCGCTCTCGACTGGGATGCACGCCTTAAGTCAATGTGGGGATTACCCGCTGACACCACCGTCGACGCGCCGATGGCTGTCGCGGCCATACACCGTGACGACCAGGCTCGGGTCGCAGCGGCGTGGGAAGCCTCACTCGACCCCGATAGCGATGGCGTTTTCGTGGCCGAGTACCGTGTGCAGGGAATCGAGGATGGCATAGAACGTTGGGTCTCTACCCACGCCCGAAATTTCTTTAAAGGCCGACAGCCGGTCGGATTCATCGGTGCCATACGCGAGATCACGGAGGAGAAGCATGCCGAGGCGCGTCTGCGCGAGAGCGAAGCACGGCTCCAGGCGGCCGTCGATCTCGCGCGGCTCGGCCGCTATGCTTGGAATCCGCAAACCAATGAGTTGCAATGGGACGATACGCTGCGGGCAATGTGGGGCCTGGCTGCAGGCGCGCCTGTCGATTACGAGGTGTGGAGGGCCGGCGTGCATCCAGACGATCTTGCACGTGTCGAGGCTGCGGTCCAGCGGTGCGTCGACCCGCGGGGCGATGGGGTCTACGATATCGAGTACCGGGTCATCGGAAATACGGACGGCGTGGAACGCTGGATCGCGACGCGCGGGCGGACCAATTTCGAGAACGAGGCGCCAGTTGCGTTTTTCGGTATCGCCCTGGAGGTCACCGAGCGCAAACGTATTGAAGAAAGGCTCGAGCGCCGCATTGAAGACCTAAGGCGCGAACTGGAGGAGGCCAACCGGCAGCTCCGCTCTCAAATGGAGAAACGTGAGTTTGCCGAAACTGTGGTCCAGCAGTTGCAGCGGCTCGATGCGATCGGGCAGATCACGTCAGGCGTGGCTCACGATTTCAACAACCTACTCACAGTCGTGCTCACCAATGCGCATCTGCTCGCTCGCACAATGGAACGCCCTGACGATCTGGAAGGCGTCGAACTCATCCGGACCGCTGCTGACCGGGGCAGGAAGCTCGTTGCGCAACTCCTCGCCTTTTCGCGGAAACAGCAACTTGCACCCCTCGAGGTTGATCTAAACAGAAAGATCGCCGGAATCCGCGATCTGCTCGTCGCCACCTTGGGCGGGACGGTGCAACTCAAAACAATATTTGCTCCGGATCTCTGGCCCGCTCTGGTCGATCCAAACCAAATCGAGATGATCGTTCTCAATCTCGCCATCAACGCCAGGGACGCGATGCAGCCGGGCGACACACTCACTATCGAGACGCTCAACACCGTCATCGAAAGCGAGTCCTTTCGGCCGGAAGAGCCGTTGCCGGGAGACTACGTGGTTCTCGCCGTCAAGGATACCGGCACTGGTATCCCAGACGATGTCCTGCTGCATGTGTTCGAGCCTTTCTACACGACGAAAGAACCAGGAAAGGGCTCGGGCCTCGGATTGGCGCAAGTCTTCGGTTTTGCCAAACAGTCCGGTGGTGGCGTGCGTATTGAGACTCGCCTCGGTCAGGGCACTGCGGTGAAGGTTTTCTTGCCTCGCGCGGGGGGCGACAATGCTGATCACCGTGCGGACACCGTTGATGCGAGCAAGCGTCTGCAGACCACCAAGAGATTTCGTGTTCTGGTCGCCGATGACGAAAGGGCTGTCCTGAGGTCCATGGTTAGGATGCTCGATGTTCTCGGATATGCAACGGTGTCGGCGGAGAGCGGCGGCGAAGCGCTTCGCATGCTCGCAAGCAATCAGGAAATAGATCTCGTTCTCGCGGATCTCGCCATGCCGGAAATGAGCGGCGGCGAGCTTGCGAAAGCGATCCGTGCAATGCGGCCAACTTTGCCAGTCATCCTTATCACCGGCTATGGCGATCGCGCCGCCCTGAATGAGTTGAACGACTTGCGAATTATTTTGAAGCCGTTCACGGAAGACGAACTAGTTAACGCGATCAGCGCCGCACTAGAATAGGCGAGCTTCCGATGTCGTTGATGGCCCGTCGTATCATTCGCTGCGATGCGGAATTTGATCGCTACGGGGGCATAGCGGACTTTCGCGAGCCGTCAGTCGGCCCATTTAGGTGGTGCCGGATGAAAGCTTTTCACGTGAGTCTAATTGAGATGCGAGGCCGATCGGGATTCTTGTCGAGCAACGACAAAAATGCGCGTCTTCCTTTGAGGAAAGATGCTCTCCCTATTGATTCTCGAACGCGGACAGCCACGCGAGCGGCACTCACCATCCTTGTAGAAAATTCCGCGCTTTTGGGTTGCCCTGTCGGCACTGAGCTGGGCCGGGTAATTGCAATCAGCACTTGGCTGATCTAGGTTCGCTTCAGGCCTCTTTCTTTGGTGGGCGTTCATCACCCTCAGAGATGCCACCGAGTACGTCGGCAAGCTGCCCGAGGCGAAAACTTACCCTGCCGGACGGGCAAGCCGCTATGGAAGCGCTGATCCTGGTGGCGGAGAGCGGCGGCCCGGTGATGCTGGCGCGGATCGGCGTCATGCGGCATTGAACCGCAACCAAGTCCGCGAATTCAATCCGACGCGAAAGGATCCGCTCCGGGGCCGGCACAAGCTCAAGAGGATTCAGCCATCGCCGTTTTCGTCTATGTCCACATCAGGAAGCCGGTCGGCGAGGTTAAACACCGGGGTGTCTGCAAACCGGGTTGCCGCGGAAACGTGCAGCTCCTCACCCGACCCTCTCCCCGCAAGAACGGGAAGAGGGAGAACAGCCAGCCTCAGTCGATCACCTGGACGATCTTCTGCTGCTGCGGGTCAACCAGCACCACCTCGTCGCCGATGGCGAGATAGCGGTAGTTTGCGAGCTCCGGATGGTTGCGCGCCAGTTCTTCCGGCACCGGCTGCAGCGACAGACAGTTCGACGCGGAGGTTCCGCCGCCGGCCGAAGGCGAGGTCGAGCCGACCGTCGTCGAAGAGCTCCGCACCAATTCTCTGAACCGTCTGCGCGTGTCATCGCCGATGACGATATGATCGCGGCTGTAAGCGGCTGCCCTGCCGTAACCCGGTCCGTCGTCGAGAATATCGACAACCTCGCGCCGCCGCGGATCGATAATGGCAACGCGGTTGTCGATCACCGTGTACTCATAGTCCCGGTATTGCGGCATAATCCGCACGATATCGGGCGGCAACCGGCGCGCCTGCACGCCCCGCGGCAACCGCGTGCCGACATTGACCTGAACATTGAGCTTTTGGCTGGTGGCAGTCCTGTCGCGCCGCAACTGATCGACGACTTGCCGGCGCTGATCGTCGTTGAGCGCGGCCGAGGAAGTCTGGCCGTTCGATTGGTCCGGCTTTTGGCCAGTCTTCTGGGTCTGTGTGTTGTCTGCCGGCCGCGCGTTCTGCTGCGGGGACGTGAAGGGCCGGGCGGCCTGATCGCGTTGCTCCTTGCGATCGCGATCGATCTGCTGCTGGGTCTGCTGCTGCTTCGTATCGGCCGGCCTGGTGGCGTCCTGCGCGCGGTCCTGCTTGGCCTGACCCTCGCGGCCCCGCAGCTTTTCCTCAGCCTGTTGCTTCTGATCGGCAGCCGGCTTGGCATCGCGGCCCTGCTGCAGTTCCTTCTGCTGCGCCGTGCTCGAGGGAGCGCGCTCGCCACGGCTGGGCTGATCCTGGCTCTGCCGGGTCGGTTCCTTGGACTCGCGGCCCTGCGGCTTCTGCGCCTCCTTACTGCGCTCGGCCGGCGACGGGACCTCACCGCGCTGCATATCCTTGGTGCCACCCTTCGGCTCGGACTGCGCGCGCTCCTTGATGCGATCGGCCGCGCCGCCGCGATCCATCTCCTTCGACTGGGCGGCTGGACGGTCCATTTCCCTAGACTGAGACGCCGGTGACTGGGCGCGGGGGCTCTCCTCGCGCTTCTGCGAACCTTCCGGCGATTGCGCAATGGCGGGACCAGCGCCAATCACCAACGCCATCGCCGTCGTGTAAAGCCAATTAATCCTCATGGGAGAATCTCCTGTTGGTTCCCCCCGTCTCGGATTCGGCAAACTAGGTTGCCGCGTTTGGTTCCACCATGACGACGGTCAACGGGGCCGAGGCGATCCGCGCAGCGGGAGGACCAAATTCCAGGCAAGTGGCTGGTAGCCCGCTGGCGGACGGTGCAGCCTTTTCTTGACGCCTGGAAGAAGGTAGCTGCAAACAAAGGTTTGGAATTGTAGGCGGCCGGTCAGCTAGGCGCCGAATTGTTGAAGCGGGATGGGGCGCGGCTTTCGGAAACTCTGGCGGAACTTAGCGGCTGATTTGCGTTTATGACAGCCAGAATAATTTTGTTGATAGGAACGAAAGCTGGCCCTCCTCATTCCTTGGCATGACCCGATTTTACTTCCATCGACACCTGAACGGGCAGGCGGTAATAGATCAGAAGGGTGTAGTGCTTGACGACGCCGGCGCAGCATGCAGTTACGCTGTGCGTCGCATGCCAGGTGCGCTTAGTCGAGCTCTTGGCCAGCAACGACCTGATGTTCACGCGGCGACAGAAATTTCCAACGGCACAAGAACCCTCTATATTATCAGGGGGAAAATCGTCGTGGAGAAAAAGTAGATTGGTCCATTAGCCTCGATGTAATATCACCGATCCGCCGCGTTTTCTACGCGCTGATCCCGCCACATTTTGGGTAGCGCGGTCGACGTGTCGCGTTCATTTGCATTGATAGTACGTCGCGATGGTGCTCCGAGTGACTCGCCCTCTTCGACGCCTCGACGAACGATGTATCACCCACCTGTTTAGCCTGCCTGCTACATCAACAGCCTGTTACAAGACGTGTGACGACGGCTGAGATCGGCAAGATCCCGCAAGCTATTACGACTTAGCGAGACGTTCGTGCTAGCGAGGCTAAGATCTTAGCACAGCGATGATTTCCGGCACGAAGCAAAGAGGCGCAGCTTCCTCCTGTCGAACAATGCCATTGGACCCATTTGATGCATTTAAGGAGCTGCTGCGAAGGGGCAGCCCGCCGTCGCTGTGTGCCTGCTTCCAGGGACCGAACTCACATTCGATCACGATGTGAAATACAGGTGCACCGTTGTTTCACGAGAAGCGGATACAGTTGGATCCGCTCCGCCGGCTTTAGCGTGGCTCGGTTTTGCAAAATTGACCCACTTGTTTCGGATCCTCACCGTGATGCCCTGTCCTTTCCAGATGGAACGATGGTTCTCGTGAACATGTTGGAGGAGTGGCAGTGCGCCCGTGTAATCCAATTGCCTGTTGTAGAGCGGCAGCGGCAAGAGAGGACAATCGACATGCGCGGCTCGCGTGGTTCGCTTTCTGAGGCCGACCCGTCGGGCCTTGGCCCAATGGCGCTCCAGAGCTTATGAGATTTTTTGAGACGAGCGAAAGCGTCGCCGGCAGAGCAGTTAAGCTGCACTACTATACGTGACCACGTGTCAATTACATGACTAGGTGTCAACCGGGAAACGAGCGTGCTCGGCCTTGTTGATGATCATGGCCGGCAATGACGAGTTACTGCGGATCAGCCAGGCCTAAGCCTCGCCACGACGCCGAGCCGGATGGCTTCTGAGAGCTGGCGTACTTCAAGCCGATCCATCATGCGCGCGCGATGTACCTCAACGGTACGCACGCTCAGGCCGAGTTCGTATGCAATCAACTTGTTGGGACGACCAGCCATCAGCCCGTCAAGGACGTCCCGCTCGCGTGGGCTGAGGCTTGCCACCCGCCGGACTGCGTCGGCGCCCTCACGATCGCCCGTGATCTGGGGCTCCTTAGTGAATGTCGCCTCGATTGCCCCCAGCAACGCGTGATCGCTGTACGGCTTTTCTATGAAATCGCAGGCACCCGCCCTCATCGCCCGGACTGCCGTTTGGATGTCGCCCTGAGCGGTGACGATAATGACCGACAGGTCGCTCCGCATCCGGGTCAACTGTGCCTGGACTTCCAGCCCGTTTGTGTCTGGCAGACGGACGTCAAGCAGCACGCATGCCGGTTTGAACCCCATGGCGGCTGCCAAGAACTGATCCGCTCTCTCGAAGGTAACCGGCTCGAAATTGGCGGAACTCAATAGACGTTCCAGCGAACGAAGCACGGCTTCGTCGTCGTCGAGAACGTAGACGGTTCGCTCAATTGGCATCGCCTACACCTTCGGACGGAATGGTGAAGCGGAAGCTGGTGCCGCCGCCCGCCTTTGACTCTGCAGTCAACTGTCCGCCGTGCGTCTCGATAATCCAGCGTGAAATTGGCAGGCCAAGTCCCATGCCATTGTGCTTGCTTGAAACGAACGGCTCGAAGAGCCGGCAGGCTATATCCTCGCTGATTCCGGGGCCGACGTCAGCGACCGTAACCTCGATCATCCCATCGTCTACTACTCTTGTCGCCAGAGTAATTTCGCGCTGTTCCTGATCTGCCATCGCTTCAAGCGCATTGCGAATGAGATTTACCAGGACCTGTTGGATTTGGACCCGACTTACAAATGCGTGCGTGGCTCTAGCGTCTAGTTCAAACTTGAGGTTTGCCCCGGGCGAAGCAGCACTGCCCAACGCGAGCTTGCCGGCTTCCTCAATCATCAAAGACAATGCTTCAATTCGTCGTTCCTTCTCCTCTGGTCTGACGAGTTGGCGGTGCCGCCGGAGGATTTCGCTTGCTCGAAGCGCCTCGGCAGCCGCTTCGCTCGCAACGTCTTGCGCTATCGCGAGGCTGGCGGGGTCCGTGCGGTTCAGAAGCCGCTTTGCCGCATTCATCGAGTTGATGATGGCTGTGAGCGGCTGTGAGAGTTCGTGGGCAATCGACGCAGCCATCCGGCCAGCTGCCGTGAAGCGCGCCATACGATACATTTCGTCGCGCAAGCTCCGGAAGCGGAAATCGGATTGCTCACGTTCGAATTTTTCCGCCATGAGCTTTTTGTGTGCCGCGGCCAGTTCGATTGTTAGCTGCTCCAGGCGTCGTTCGAGAGTTTCGTTGAGGTGGCGCGATTCTGCCGCGGCATGATTCTCCAAGCTGAGATCGCGGCTAACGGTTGCGACGTTCATCGGTTGCCCGGTTCGCGGATCGTCTATCCTAAAGCAATCCACAAGGAAAGGCATCGGAAGTCCGGACCCGAAGTGCACAAGATCGAGTTCTCCTTTCCATTGACCTGTACGCAGCACCAAGGGCCAAATCGTTTTTCGGACGACCTGCCGGTTTTCGCGTGATACGAAGTCGAGTACGCGAAGTCGCAATGCATCGTCGGGCGTGGCAAGACCCACCGATTGTAGGCCAGCCGGGTTGACGTATTGAATATGACCGCTCAATGAGGCAATGCCTATAAAGTCAGTCGATCGCTTCGCCAACATGGTGAATCGTCTCTTGTCGGCATCGTCCAACCAGTGCGGGAACGCGATCGCCGCCTGATTAGCCCCGATAGTGAGCAGCAATCGTTCCGCTTTGGTTGGAAACGCGGCGCGAAAGGAGCCGGCAGCAAGCACAGCATACTCGCTTAGCCCGATTGGTGCGGTTGCGACCTGCAGGTTGCGGCCGCTGGATCCGTTGGCGACGATAAACCCCTGATCGTCGCCAAATGTCGCTCTTTCGCGCTTCAGCACGGCCCGTACATGATCCACACTTGCAGGATCCAAGTCAGGATGACAGCGGAGCAGCTCCGTGAGGTGAGTGTCATGATTTTGCAGGATAATGAGGACAAAGTCAGCGCGGAGCATCGTGAATAGTGCGCCGGCGATGCTGTCGCACATCCGCCGCAAATCATAGTTTCGCCACGCCTTGGGAAGCATCGAAAGGGCGACAACGTCGCGCATACAACGCCGCAACTCATCAGGATCTGCAATGGGATCGGTCCACGGCATTGCGCTGGCCTCGCAGCGACCCGGATGAATTTGATACCTATTTTGCGAGGCCGGCAACTTCCGGGCGGCCCTCATGGCGGTATCCTCGTCTGTGTATTCCAGAATGATGATGCTGCCTGTTCCCGAAACGCAGCGGGGTCCGATACGTCGAGAATAATCAGTGGTGGCTTGGTCATTCCGACGGTGACCCGTCAGGCCTTTGGTGATGGTCTACGGTAGGCCCCCTGACCAACCTTGCATTTAGCTAGGTTAAAGGGCGGCCAAGGCGCGGCGTTACTCCTTCCGCTCGACCATCCGGTTCACGACCTTGCCAGATTGCTCTAGAAGGCGAGCGCTTTCGGCGAGCACGCGATAGCTATCTGCAAGCGTGCTAAGTTGTTGCCGCGAATGTCGATCAGGGGCAGCGTCGGCAGCCAACGCGTAGTGACGTTCCAGCCGCGAATACTCTTTGGACGACGTTAATGACGGGGAGCGCGCGACCGTTCCGGCTCACCGGATCGATTTCAACAACGCCTCAATAGACCTCATGCCGTATCTAAGTTCCTCTCGAGGGAACGGCTCTTCTTCTTGCGGTCCATGAAGATGTCAGGCGGCGGCAGTGGGTCAGTTTGATTGTGGCAGGGTTCCTCACTGGTATGTTGACTGTCGAGGGCATACACGCGCGGCGTCAGCTTAACTTGGCCCGCGTGGCATAGCGGCCGATTTGATTGCAGAAGGTACCGCAGGTTTTCCGGGTGTGGGGAAAGGCGGTAACGCTCCACTGACTCGAACCCCGCCGCGACGCTTCATCCCTTGGTTTGTTCGGGCGGCTCGAATTTGGTATCACGCCGGGGGGCGATCCCCTCCGCTCGGCTCGCTCTGGCACTTGCTACCCCGGATCGGCTCGCGGAGGCCGTGTCCGTCGATATGCTGGGCTACTGGCGGCCGACGCGTCACCAAGGCGCGTATTCTGAAGGCAGTCTGCGAAGGCGTGAGCGAGGAAGCGGCCAGCTTGGGGGACATGAAGAAGGTCGACATGGCAGAAGCTGCCAAGCAGTCGCTAGCCGCGACCGACTGGCTGCGTTCCTTGCTGAGGACGGTTAAGCCGCAAGATCTGGTCGATGCATCCAGCGAGTCCCAGGGTGGAGGCATTTTCTCGCAAGCGGCCGAATGAGATTCGCGCCGGGGCCACGCGAAAGCGGCCCGGCACATTGCGGAAATTTTGGCCTCGCGCCTGACCGCGCGCGGCCGTTTTCGATGGAAGCAAAGCCGCGACTGTCCGAAGGCCCCGACTAGGCGCTGCGCCTGACCTCGGCTGTCATCAGGCTTTCCAGCTCTTTCCCGGCTTCTTCTTCGGTCATGCCGCTTACAAGAGCAACTTCTTCGGACAAGCGATCAACCGCCGCCGTGTAGAGTCGCCGTTCGGCGTAGCTCTGGTCTGGGCTGTTAGCGCGTCGGTGGAGGTCGCGCACCACTTCAGCAATGGCGACAATATCACCCGAATTGATCTTGATTTCGTACTGTTGAGCAAGTCGAGGCCAATTGCCCCGTCCCTTATGAGGTGGTTGACCCAGGATTCGTCGTATGTGCTGGATGGAGCCCGGATCGGATAGGTGACGCATACCGGTGTTTGTCGCTTTGCTCGTTGGAACGCGTAGCGTCATCTTGCTCTTTGCGAAATAGATGACAAAGAACTCGAGACGAACGCCGGCCACCGTCTGCTCTTCGAGCGCAACGATTTGTCCGACACCGTGTGCAGGGTAAACGATCGAGTCAGTTGCTTTGAATCCAAAGCGCGTTTCACTGCACTGGCCTTCATTCGCTGGACCGGCAGAAGTCGTAGCTGAATGCGTGGGGACTGAATGGTTAGTCCTGGATCGATTGTCAAAATTCATTTCGTAACTAGCTCCAATAACATCTCGAATTGGCTTGCCGCCAATTCTGGCGTTGATCAATGAACTTATTAGAAACAAACTGGCGGGGCTCAAAGATAGTCGCCCCAATTATTCCTCACCAATAAGCTGGGAGCGCGAGCGCCGCCACGATAATGACGCCGCCAATGTCCATTCCGTTCGATGACGTGGCTTCTTGGCAACGTGTTCACAGCCTACGAATCCAGCAGTTGCCATGCTTGCAGGCAAGTGTCTGACAAACCTGGCGTGCGAATGGGAGACACAGTGAACTTTCACTGCCACACGAATCGAAGATCGTCGGGAATAAATTGCGAACATATGAGGCCAATGCACCGGCATGCGCGCGTGCGCTGTCAGGAATTGTCTGCTGTACCGCAACGGTCTTTACGCGATGATGTGGCTGAGGTTGGACGTCTCGTTTGTTTGATGTCTTTGTCACGATGGCGGGTGACCCGGGCTCGCTTTTCGATCTGGAGCGCGGGAATGGGATGGCGTCCATAGCATTTGCCAATGACCCGGCCGGTTGCGACGTCGAGGGCGGCAAACAGCGAGGTGACGCCATGGCGTTTGTAGTCGTGACTACGGCGCGCCGGCTGGCCAGGTCGCATGGGCAGCATGGGCTGGCTGCGATCCAGCGCCTGGATTTGCGACTTCTCATCGACACACAGTACGATGGCGCGCTCGGGCGGAGCTACGTAAAGGCCGACGATGTCGCGAACCTTGGCGACAAAGTCGGGGTCGGTTGAGAGCTTGAAGGTCTCCAACCGATGCGGCTGCAAGCCGAAAGCGCGCCATATACGCTGTACTGTTGAGACTGACAGCCCGCTGGCCCGCGCCATGCTGCGCGAACTCCAGTGGGTGGCCCCGGGAGGCTCGGTCTCAAGGGTGCGAACGATCACCGCCTCGATCCGGGCATCCTCAATCGTGCGTGGCGTCCCCGATCGCGGCTCGTCCCAAAGACCTTCAAGCCGATGCTCGGAGAACCGCCGCCGCCATTTGCCGACCGTGTCGGGATCGACAGCCAAACGGGCCGCCACGACCTTGCTCTGCTCGCCCTCAGCACAGGCCAGGACGATCCGAGCCCGCAGTGCCAACGCCTGAGCAGTGCTTCGACGCGACGCCAACGATGTCAACTCAGCACGTTCCACCTCATCAAGCTCCGGCGGAGCAAAGCGTCGACCCATCGCCAATCCTCCCCAAATCAGGAGAGTCCGCTATCATCGAGTCGATTTGGAGTCCGCCGAACTTTTGATTCAGGACACTAGTGCTGGATTTGCGAATCCAAACGAGGCGGCCTCAGCAAACCTCGGAGGCCCTAGGGCAATTGCTGAGGCCGCGATGACCAGTCCCTCGTTACGAGAGTGGTCAGTTCGATCGCACTCCGAATCCGATGAGGAGACAAGCGCTAACCGGAGCGCCGCGGCGCGCCGCCGGGAAACAGTGGCAGCATTATCACGGGGATTAACGTGGGTTATTTCACCCCGTGCAAACATCTGCAACGCACGATGATGTTGGATTGATGTTGAAGAGAGTTTTGTCCGCTAAGCCATGGTCCCAAGAGGACGAGTCCCGAGAATGCGTCAGGATTTAAAAGTTTGATGATGAACAACGGTCTTTTCTGGACGATCATTTCACCGTGCGTTTAGGGCGGCCTTGACGCATTGCGAATGCTGCCGGCCGGCCCCGACCTCCGCCGCGCGAATTCGGTTCCTCAGCTCCTTCGCTACTATCTCAGCTTGTTCTTTGGTCAGCTTTTCAGCAAAGTGGCCTCTTTCTTGATCTGTGCGGGTCCCTTGAGTTCGCTGTCGTAGACCATCCAACCAGTGCTTCCCTGCGCGCGGTCGCATCGGGGACCGCGCTGCACGCGGACGGGCTTCTTCATTTGGAAACGACTGCCAAGCTATTGAATTTACTGGAGCGCGTTCGTGATACCTTTTCCAAATGCGCCTTGAAATCGTTGAATAATCAAACTGATTTTGATTCCGCCATTCGGAGGTTCGATCCCTCCCGCCCCAGCCAGCAAGCAAGCCGTTGATTTCAAGAGAGGAATCGTTTTTTGCCGGCCGCCCCCGCCGCCATTTCGGGCGGATTGGGCCGGCTTGGCTGGAAATCTGTGCCGCTTTCGCTTCCAT
The DNA here is from genome assembly GCF_054059095.1 of Bradyrhizobium sp. USDA 4510. Classification (NCBI taxonomy): domain Bacteria; kingdom Pseudomonadati; phylum Pseudomonadota; class Alphaproteobacteria; order Hyphomicrobiales; family Nitrobacteraceae; genus Bradyrhizobium; species Bradyrhizobium sp. USDA 4510. The sequence goes on from NZ_JBSSBT010000001.1 coordinate 1,767,873, forward strand.
GGCGGCGGGCGACAAGCCCCGAGTCGCCCGGAGATCCAGGTCAACGGGCGATCGTAATCACGACATAACGACGGATCTGACGTGGCGAATACCAAGAAGGCCCGCGCTGCTGCTGGCGCGAAGAAGAAAAGCAAGGGATCGGCGCGTTCCGGGATCTCGTCTTCCTCACCGCTTGGCATGCTGGCGCTTCATCTTCTCGAGCAATGGAAGAAGTCCGGGCGGGACGGCATCGTTTTCCTTGCGGAAAGCGAGAACAGGGCAGAGCGTCTCGGCAGCGTGCTGCATTCGCTCGATCCCTCGCTCGAGGTGCTGGTGTTCCCGAGGCTGAATACCTTGCCCTTTGACGGGCTGGAGCCGTCACGAGAGATCGCCGGCCGGCGCAGTTCGGTGTTGAGGCGCCTCGCCCGGAGCAAGAAGCCGGTCTTCCTGGTGTCGACGGCCGAGGCGATCATGGAGCGGTTGCCGTTGCCCGCCAGCTCGGCGCGCCTCAGCATCAGCCTGAAGGTGGGGGCGGGCTATTCCGAGCAGGAACTCAAGGATCGTCTGGAAGCTCTGGGATACGATCTCGACGAAGAGGCGGATTATCCCGGCAGCGCTCTGTTCCACGGAATGACGTTCGAGGTATTTCCCGCGGGCGCGCTGGGGCCGTTCAGAATTGAGCATTCCGGTGGCGTGATCCGCAGAATCGCCGGTGTCGATCCGGACGAGCACGACGTCGTGTTCGACGCGGAGGAACTGCACATCGACCCGATGTCCGAACGGATCGCGTTGGGAGGCAAGCGGGCACAGCGGGCGGCGCTGCCGGATTATTGTCAGCGCGCGCGCTGGATCGCGGACGCCGGCGTTTCGGGCCACGCCGATAGCTGGCTGAGCACGATCAAGGAGGCGGCCGGCCGCAGGGAGGCGGAGCGCGAGTATCTGGGGCCCGCTGACTGGAAACGGCTGACCAAACGGATGAGCTCGCTGCCCCGAAAGGCAGCTTTCACCGCCACGCCTGATTTCTCGAAGGTCGCCTCATCGCGGAAGGCTCTTCGCGCATTTGTCGCCGACACCGAGCGCGCCGGATCGCGGCTGCTGTTTGTCGCGGCGGTCGAAGATGACCTGCGCGCGATGGAGCGAATGAGCGGGATCAAGGCGGAGCGCTTCGCCGACTGGAACGAGGCGGCGAAGGGGCGGGGCGGCGAAGGCGCGCTGCTGGCCGACTTCGACACCGGCTTCATCGGCTCAGGGCGCAAGCCGCTCGTCGTCGTGACGGCGACCGACGTGCTCGGCAGCAGGGCGCATCATCCGCAGCCCATGGCGCGAGCCTGGAGCTCGGCTTTCGATCATCCCGACGTGCCGGAGCGCGGCGCGGTCGTCGTGCATCTGCAGCGCGGGCTGGCCGTGCTCGATGGCTTGCAGACCTTCGATATGGGGAAGGGATCATCGCGCGAGATGATCAGGCTGGCATTCGCGGGGGATGATGCCGTCCTCGTTCCGCCGGCCGATCTTGCGCTGATCTGGCCGTATGCCGCGGAGCTCGGCAAGCTGGCATTGGACAGGGCCGATGGCAGTACGTGGTGGACGCGGCGTGGCAAGGCGGAGCGGGAAATCCAGACTGCCGCCAAGGCGCTTGCCAAACACATCGCGCAACGGCGCCGCCGGCGCGCTCCCAAGCTGGTCGCTCCCGGTCCCGCCTATGAGCGGTTCGTCGCGCGCTTTCCGTATTTCACGACCGTCGACCAGGCGAAGGCAATTCGCGACGTCCTCGATGATCTGGCGTCCGGTCATCCGATGGATCGGGTCGTCTGCGGCGACGTCGGGTTTGGCAAGACCGAGGTGGCATTGCGCGCGGCGGCGGCCGTTGCGCTGTCGGGCAAGCAGGTCGCCGTCGTCGTGCCGACGACTGTTCTGGCAAGGCAGCACGTTGCAACCTTCCGCAAACGGTTTGCTCCGCTTGGCATCGAAGTGGGAAGCCTGTCGCGGGCGACGTCGGCTCCGGAGATGAAGGAGACCAAGGAGGGCCTGCGAAGCGGCAAGATGAAGGTCGTGGTCGGCACGCAGGCGATCGCATCGAAGGACGTGAGGTTCGCCAAGCTGAGCCTGGTCATTGTCGACGAAGAGCAGCACTTCGGCGCGGCCGAGAAGGCGAAGCTTTCAGGGCTGGCGAAGGGCGCCCATACGCTGTGGATGAGTGCCACGCCGATTCCGCGCACACTTGCGGCGGGCCTTGCCGGATTCAGGGAGCTGAGCGTGATCGCATCCCCGCCCGTTCATCGGCTTCCGGTCGCGACCAAGATCGCTCCGCTCTCGGACGCCGCCATCGCCGCAGCATTGCTGCGCGAGCAGCGACGTCACGGGCAAAGCTTTCTGATCTGTCCGCGCATCCAGGATCTGGATCCGATGCTGGCGCGCGTGCAGTCGATGGCGCCGGAGCTCCGTATCGTCTGCCTGCATGGCAAGCTACCCGTCGACGAAATCGACGATCGAATGATGAGCTTCGTCGAAGGCGAGGCGGACGTCCTCCTGGCGACCAACATCGTGGAAAGCGGTCTCGACATCCCCCGGGCGAACACCATCGTGGTCTGCTGGCCGGAAAAGTTCGGTCTGGCACAGCTCCACCAGCTCAGAGGCCGGGTGGGACGCGGCGGGACACGAGCCTTCGCATACATGCTGACCGAATCCAGTTCGGAACAATCCGGGAGGCGTTTGGCCGTTCTGGAGGAGTTCAGCAGACCGGGCGCCGGTTTTGCGATCAGCGAGCGGGATCTCGACCTCAGAGGCGCCGGGGATCTGCTTTCGGAGCGGCAATCCGGCCACGTGCAGGTTTTCGGTCCGGTGCTCTACAGCCACCTTCTGAAGCAAGCCTCGGAGAAGACCAACGACCGGTCCGCCGATATGTGGGTGCCCGATGTCAACCTTCCGCTCGCGGATCTGCTGCCCAGGAGCTATGTGCAATCGGAATCCGTGCGGCTTGAAATCTATGGCCGTGCCGCGAGGTGCCGGAGCGAAGACGATCTGGAGGATCTCGAGGAAGAGACCTCGCGCCGCTTCGGCAGGCTGCCGTCGGCGGGGCGGGACTTCTTCGCCGCGGCGAGGCTCAGGATCGATTGCAAGCGGCGAGGGATCGTGAGGCTCGATGTCGGCCCGGAGGCCGTCGCGGCGACGTTCCTTCCCGGGAGGCTGCCCAAATCCAGAGCACGTTCGCTCCAGCGCGACGGCGATCGCGTGTTCTATTCGGACAACATACACGAGCCGCCTTTCGAGCGGATCGAGGATCTCCTGGACATTTTGGACGAGTGAGGGCGACGCGGCTCCGTCGGAGACGAGCCTTGCGGGTGCGCCGCGCGCAGTAGAGATATTTCAGCGCGCCGGAGCTGCGGAGAACAAATCGACCGATTCTGCGCGCTGACATCCCAGTGACATGTAGCATCGTTACTGCACATGCGTGGCGAACCGCCCGCCGTCATTCGGCCTGCTCCGAGCCATCGGAAAGCCCTTCCAGGCGCGAGTCGACGGTATTCAGGGCGGGTTATGTTGTTCAAATCGCGGCGTTTTGGGCCGAAACGTCGTGCCCGGATACCGGAATCAGCGCTGCCGAAGCCGGCTTCAGCAATCACTTTCTCAGTAGGACTACGCGTTTTGCACACCGTTCCGCGTGGTGTTGCCCAATCTTGTGCCCGATAGCGGTAACTGAAATATTCGTATTTTGTTTCAATGGCTTGCGGAAATGCCGCAATTCAAAAGTCCGTGATATTTGTGCAACATTTGCCCGAAAACAGCCGCAACTCGCCCCAAACCGAGCGGTCTTTTGTTGCGTGATCGGGGGCCTTCTGTCTCATATGGAACTACGACGGAGGGGGGCATCCCGAGGTCGTCCCGTTCTAGGTGGTTCGCTTAAGTCCCTCGCGTTCATGCGGGTGTGTCCGAAGACGCGAAGCGACTAAGCGGGGATTTAAGGGACAAGGGAACCAACCTGAGGGTGTTTTACCCGGCGGATCCGGAACCTTCCCTGAGATAGAGCAACTTGGAGGTTTAACATGAAGATGGTTAAGAGCCTTATCCTCGGCTCGGCGGCGGCTCTCGTCGCGGTCGGCGGAGCTCAGGCGGCCGATCTTCCCGTCAAGGCCAAAGCGGTCGAGTACGTGAAGGTTTGCTCCCTGTATGGTCCCGGTTTCTACTACATCCCGGGCACCGACACTTGTATCAAGCTGGGCGGCTACCTGCGCGTCGACGTTCTGGCGAACACCAACTCGGACCACACCGGCAACACCTCGGGTGCTGGTGGTGCGAACAACCGCTTCACCAACGGCTACACCTGGCGTTCGCGTGAAGATCTGAACATCGATACGCGCACCGCGACCGAATACGGCGTGGTCCGCACCTTCTTCGATGCGACGTTCTCCTGGACGACAGACAACTATGCCGGTCTGGGCAACGGCTCGACCGTTTACTCGCCGATCGGTACGTCTGCGGCTCCGAACAATGCCGGCTCTGGTAACGTCGCCGCTGGTACGGTCGGTGTCTACTACGCATTCATTCAGTTCGCCGGCTTCACCATCGGTAAGGCGGTCTCGCAGTTCTCGGCTCCGTGGGCCAACTACCCGGGCAACAGCTACGACGGTCTCGTCGGCGGCGGCGGCACGATCACTGGTGTGAACCAGTTCACCTACACCGCGCAGTTCGGCAACGGCGTGTCGCTGTCTTTGTCGGCTCAGGACCAGACGGCTTACTATCAGGCTGGCGTGGTCAACCTCGGCGCGCCGGTCACCTTCGGCGTTCCCGGCAACACCAACGTGTTCGGTATCAGCGACTACGCCGGCACGATCGCTCCGGATCTCGTCGCGATGCTGCGCGTCGATCAGGCCTGGGGTCTGTTCCAGGCATCGTTCGCCGCGCATAACAACCACGCGGCCTACTACGGCGGCACCGAGTTGACCGGTCACCCGGACGACAAGTGGGGCTGGGCCGGTGCGTTGGCCTTGTCGATCAAGAACATCCCGACCGGACCTGGCGACACCATCAACTTGCAGGGTGTCTACACCAACGGTGCAACCCGCTACAACATCCAGGACCTCGCCGGTTCGGCTGGTGGCAACACCATCTTCGGCGGAACCAACGTTCCGGGCGCCTATCAGAGCATCGGCTTCGGCATCGCGCCGGACTCGATCTTCGTGACCGGCGGTCAGCAGCAGCTGATCACGACCTACGGCTTCCGCGGTGCCTACGTGCACAACTGGAACCCGAACTGGAACACCAGCATCTACGGTGCCTGGGCCCAGGTTAACTACAACAGCACGGCCAAGGGCTACATCTGCGGTCCGGCCGGCAACGGCGTGGGTGGCTCGCTCAGCAACTTCTTCGGTGCTGGTTCGGCTCTGACGTCCTGCAACCCCGACTACAGCATCGCGCAGCTCGGCACGCAGACCCAGTGGACCCCGGTGAAGAACCTGACCTTCTCGGCCGACTTCACCTACACCCGTCTGGACCAGAGCTTCGCTGGTACGGTCGCTTTCCCCGGCAGCGCCGCGATTGGCAAGCCGGCCGCGGTCTACGAGCTGAAGGACCAGAACACCTACATGTTGCTGCTCCGCGCTCAGCGCAACTGGTAATGCCGGTTGATCTGACTGTGATCTAACAGAGCCCCCGGTGCGAAAGCGCCGGGGGTTTTGCTTGGTGTGCCGAGCATGTTCGACAGCTTGGAGGTGGAAGTCCTTTACCCAGCCTGATGGCGGCGAAGGGTTAGCGAAGCGCAAGGGCGTCATCGCGAGGTGGGGTCTGAAGGAAGCGTGGAGCAAACCTGCGGCCCGATGGACAAAAACCGGATAACGAGGCCTACCCAACCGGACGAGCGAGCCAATGATCGCAAAGTCCACAGTCATCAAGGGTTGGGGTGGTAAATCCGGCGGGCGTGCAGGGAAGGCGGTCGAACTTACCTCGGGAGATCTTCGGCGTGTCCGGGCGACCGGACTGAGCGGGCCGCAAGGTCCGTGATCGCGACGGAGAAGTCAGCAGACGGCATAGTAGGCGGAACGAGTTTCGCTGAAGGCCCGAACGCTGGAAAGACGTTTGGATGTGGAAGCCTCGAGCCGGCCATGCGGCTGAAATCCAGGTCACTGGCCTTTGGAGCGGCGGGAAAGGGTGAAGCCCGGACGGCGCCGCTCAAAGGGGCCGAAGCCGACACGACGGAGACCACTATCTGAGCCTCTGGCGCGGACGCAAAACAAACCGTTCGCGCTTAATCCGGTGAACCGCCGTATACGGACCCGTATGTACGGTGGTGTGGGAGTTGCGCCTTGCAAGCGCGTTGAAGTCTGCCGTCTGAGATGACGGCCGCGGCAAAGCCTAGCGAGCAGCCGCGAACCGAGTCTTGCGTGGCGTCCGGTAACGGCCGTTGCGAAGCGTAGACAGGGAGGTTGTAGGCCGGAATGAAGTGAACGGGAAAATAGCCCCGAAATCGAACGTGATCGGAGTAGCCGACCCTGTCTCTCAAAGGGGAAGGCGGAACCGCAGGCCGCGACAACGCGAGCGGTCAGAGGTGCTCCCGGGGTTCGTACCGCCAGCATGCAATCAAAGGAAGCAGCGTGAACAAGGGAGATCCATCCGGTTCAAGCGCAAGCTTGTAAGACCTGCCAAGCCGCTGAGGTGAGAAGGGTCTGACGACCGGGTGGAAGTCAGACTGACCGATAGTACTCCGAGGACGGGAGAGCCGGCCACATGGGGAAGCGGTCAGCGGTAGTTGAATTGTTCTTGGGCGACATGGGCTCCATTCAACGGGAGTTACGGCCTTCTATGCAAAGAGAAGATCAGCTGACCATGGAAACGAAACTTGAACAAATAGCAGTGAAAGCTCGGCGCGAGACAAATCTTCGCTTCACCTCGTTGGCCCATCACATCACGCGCGACCGAGTGCAAAAGAATCTATTACAGATTCCGAAGCGCTCCGCCGCCGGGGTGGACGGACAGACGGTGGAGGCGGCGAAGGAGAGCTTCGAGGACTGGATAGGGCCAATGCTCCAATCCATCCATCGCCAGGGATATCGGGCGCCGAACATTCGGCGGGTCTATATCCCCAAGCCCGGTAAGACGGAGAAGCGCCCCCTCGGGGTTCCAACTGTCGCCGACCGGGCGCTCCAGCGCAGCACGGCTGAGGTGCTGGCCGCTATTTACGAGCAGGACTTCTTACCCTGCTCGTTCGGCGGCAGGCCGAAGCTCAGCGCCCATCATGCCTTGGCGACCCTCAATGAGGTGATCGCCGGCGGCATGATCAGCTGGGTGTTGGAGGCGGATTTGAAGAACTTCTTCGGGAGTCTCGATCATGATCGGGTCCTCCGGTTTGTCGAACATCGAGTCGGTGATCCGCGCCTGATCAGCTTGATCCGGCGCTGGTTGAAAGCGGGCATCCTGGAAGACGGAGCGGTGCACCCGAGCGAACAAGGAACGCCACAAGGCGGATCGATCAGTGTGCTTTTGAGCAACCTCTACCTTCATTACGTTCTCGACCTCTGGTTCGAACGCGTGGTGAAGGGTCGGTTGCGGGGCGAAGCCCGACTGGTGCGCTATATCGACGACTTTGTGATCTGCTTCCAATATCGATCGGACGCCACCCGCGTACAGGAGGCCTTGCGTCTTCGGTTGGGGAAGTTCGGCCTCACTCTAGAGCCGACCAAGACCAAGTTGGTCGAGTTTGGTCGGTTCGCGCAAAGACATGCGGGCAAACGCGGCAGAAACCGCCCGGAAACAATCTACTTTCTGGGGCTGACGCTCTATTGCACGCGAAACCAAAAAGGCAACTTCAAGGTTGGGATGCGCACCGAGAAATCTCGGCTAAAGCGCAGCCTTATGTCTCTGCAGGAGCTGATGCGGCAAATACGGCATTACAAGATCAGTGACCAGGCCGATGAAATCAACCTCGTCCTGCGCGGCCACTATGGCTATTACGGCGTCGCCGGAAATCTCCGGAGCCTCGTAAAAGTCTATCGGGCCGTGGAGCGTTACTGGCGCGGAATGCTGCGCAGCCGCAGCTGGGCAGGCCGACGCCTCACTTGGGACGCCTTCAACCAAATCAAAGAACGGACACCGTTGCTGAAGCCTAAGCTGCGCCTCCCTTATCGGGAGCTGCAAGCGCTTGCAGTGCTGTGAACCAACTGTCGAAGAGCGTCGGTGCGGGAAATCCGCACGCCACGTTCTGTGGGAACCGGGGGCGGGCGACCGCCTCCGGTGACCCGGTGGGAGAGTCGCGAGACTCCCCCTATCCCGATTGTGCCGAGTATGAACGACAGCTTGGAGGTGGAAGTCCTCTATCCAGCCTGATGACGGCGAAGGATTAGCGAAGCGCAAGGGCGTCATCGCGAGGTGGGGTCTGAAGACAGCGTGGAGCAAAGCCGCGGCTCGATGGACAATTACCGGATAACGAGGCCTACCCGGCCGGACGAGCGAGCATGTGATCGCGAAGTCCATAGTCATCAAGGGTCGGGGTGGTAAATCCGGCGAGCGTGCGGTGAAGGCGGTCGGTCTTACCTCGGGAGGTCTGTGCTGTGTCCCGGTAACGGGACTGAGGTCGTCGTAAGGCGACTTGACCGCAGCGCAGAAGTCAGCAGCGGGCATAGTAGGCGGTGGCGTGCCGTCGAAGGCCCAAACGGTGGAAGTGGCCAGTAGAACGGTGATCTCGCGCGAGCCATGCGGCAGAAGAATCAGGTCGAGCTGAACTTGGGCACCGGAGCGAAGGGTGAAGCCCCGAACGCCGCCGCCCAAGAGTCCGAAGCGCGCGCGGCGGCCACCGCCCTCGAACGCCCGGCGGCCGCAGGGCCGTCGATGGAAGCGGTAATCGAGCGTGAGAACCTGAAGACGGCGTTGGCGCAAGTGACGCGCAACAAGGGCGCGGCGGGCGTCGATGGGATGACCGTCGATGAGTTGCCGGCCCACCTGAAGGAGCACTGGCTAGCGATCCGAGCCCAGTTGCTTGAGGGCACCTACAAGCCGCAGCCGGTGCGGCGGGTGGAGATACCGAAGACGTCGGGCGGCCTGCGGCCGCTCGGCATCCCGACGGTGCTCGACCGCTTGATCCAGCAGGCGGTGATGCAGGTGCTGCAGGCGGATTGGGACGGGACGTTCTCCGAGACCAGCTTCGGCTTCCGGCCGGGGCGCTCGGCGCATCAGGCGGTGGAACGGGCGCAGACGTACATTGCGGCCGGCCGCAGCTTCGTGGTGGACATCGACCTGGAGAAGTTCTTCGACCGGGTCAACCACGACATCCTGATGAGGCTCGTTGCCAAGCGGGTGACTGACAAGCGCCTCCTGAAGCTGATCCGCGGATTCCTGAATGCGGGTGTGCTGGAGAGAGGGCTGGTCAGTCCGACGGAAGAGGGTACGCCGCAGGGCGGTCCGCTCTCGCCGCTATTGTCGAACCTGATGCTGGATGTGCTGGACAGGGAACTGGAAAGACGCGGCCATCGCTTCGTGCGCTACGCCGATGACTGCAACATCTATGTGCGCAGTCGGAAGGCGGGCGAGCGGGTGCTGGCGGGCATCGAACGGTTCCTCGAAAAGCGCCTCAAGCTCAAGGTCAACAAAGCCAAGAGCGCGGTCGCCAAACCGAGCGTTCGCAAGTTCTTGGGCTTCAGCTTTATCGGTGGGAAAGAACCGCGTCGGCGCATCGCGCCGCAGGCACTTGCCCGCTTCAAGGCGAAGGTCCGAGGACTGACACGACGCACCTGCGGCCGAAGCCTCGCGCAGATTGCCAAGGAACTATCGCGCTATCTGATCGGATGGCGCGGCTACTTCGGCATCTGCCAAACCCCGTCGGTGTTGCGCACACTTGACGAATGGCTCAGGCGGCGGTTGCGCGCCATCGCCTGGAAACAATGGAAGCGCGGTGACACTCGCTTTGCCGAGCTGCGACGCTGCGGCGTCGGCCGGGATCTGGCGGCACAAACCGCCGGCAGCCCGCATGGCCCTTGGCGGCTCGCGAACAGCCCCGCGCTCACCATCGCCATGCCAATCGCGTTCTTCAGGGCACTCGGCTTGGCTTCCGTCGCGGCACAGCAGCCCGCATAATCCACCGAACCGCCGGATACGGACCCGTATGTCCGGTGGTGTGGGAGTTGCGCCTTGCAAGCGCGTTGAAGTCTGCCGTCTGAGATGACGGCCGCGGCAAAGCCTAGCGAGCAGCCGCGAACCGAGTCTTGCGTGGCGTCCGGTAACGGCCGTTGCGAAGCGTAGACAGGGAGGTTGTAGGCCGGAATGAAGTGAACGGGAAAATAGCCCCGAAATCGAACGTGATCGGAGTAGCCGACCCTGTCTCTCAAAGGGGAAGGCGGAACCGCAGGCCGCGACAACGCGAGCGGTCAGAGGTGCTCCCGGGGTTCGTACCGCCAGCATGCAATCAAAGGAAGCAGCGTGAACAAGGGAGATCCATCCGGTTCAAGCGCAAGCTTGTAAGACCTGCCAAGCCGCTGAGGTGAGAAGGGTCTGACGACCGGGTGGAAGTCAGACTGACCGATAGTACTCCGAGGACGGGAGAGCCGGCCACATGGGGAAGCGGTCAGCGGTAGTTGAATTGTTCTTGGGCGACATGGGCTCCATTCAACGGGAGTTACGGCCTTCTATGCAAAGAGAAGATCAGCTGACCATGGAAACGAAACTTGAACAAATAGCAGTGAAAGCTCGGCGCGAGACAAATCTTCGCTTCACCTCGTTGGCCCATCACATCACGCGCGACCGAGTGCAAAAGAATCTATTACAGATTCCGAAGCGCTCCGCCGCCGGGGTGGACGGACAGACGGTGGAGGCGGCGAAGGAGAGCTTCGAGGACTGGATAGGGCCAATGCTCCAATCCATCCATCGCCAGGGATATCGGGCGCCGAACATTCGGCGGGTCTATATCCCCAAGCCCGGTAAGACGGAGAAGCGCCCCCTCGGGGTTCCAACTGTCGCCGACCGGGCGCTCCAGCGCAGCACGGCTGAGGTGCTGGCCGCTATTTACGAGCAGGACTTCTTACCCTGCTCGTTCGGCGGCAGGCCGAAGCTCAGCGCCCATCATGCCTTGGCGACCCTCAATGAGGTGATCGCCGGCGGCATGATCAGCTGGGTGTTGGAGGCGGATTTGAAGAACTTCTTCGGGAGTCTCGATCATGATCGGGTCCTCCGGTTTGTCGAACATCGAGTCGGTGATCCGCGCCTGATCAGCTTGATCCGGCGCTGGTTGAAAGCGGGCATCCTGGAAGACGGAGCGGTGCACCCGAGCGAACAAGGAACGCCACAAGGCGGATCGATCAGTGTGCTTTTGAGCAACCTCTACCTTCATTACGTTCTCGACCTCTGGTTCGAACGCGTGGTGAAGGGTCGGTTGCGGGGCGAAGCCCGACTGGTGCGCTATATCGACGACTTTGTGATCTGCTTCCAATATCGATCGGACGCCACCCGCGTACAGGAGGCCTTGCGTCTTCGGTTGGGGAAGTTCGGCCTCACTCTAGAGCCGACCAAGACCAAGTTGGTCGAGTTTGGTCGGTTCGCGCAAAGACATGCGGGCAAACGCGGCAGAAACCGCCCGGAAACAATCTACTTTCTGGGGCTGACGCTCTATTGCACGCGAAACCAAAAAGGCAACTTCAAGGTTGGGATGCGCACCGAGAAATCTCGGCTAAAGCGCAGCCTTATGTCTCTGCAGGAGCTGATGCGGCAAATACGGCATTACAAGATCAGTGACCAGGCCGATGAAATCAACCTCGTCCTGCGCGGCCACTATGGCTATTACGGCGTCGCCGGAAATCTCCGGAGCCTCGTAAAAGTCTATCGGGCCGTGGAGCGTTACTGGCGCGGAATGCTGCGCAGCCGCAGCTGGGCAGGCCGACGCCTCACTTGGGACGCCTTCAACCAAATCAAAGAACGGACACCGTTGCTGAAGCCTAAGCTGCGCCTCCCTTATCGGGAGCTGCAAGCGCTTGCAGTGCTGTGAACCAACTGTCGAAGAGCGTCGGTGCGGGAAATCCGCACGCCACGTTCTGTGGGAACCGGGGGCGGGCGACCGCCTCCGGTGACCCGGTGGGAGAAGCCGCGAGGCTTCCCCCTATCCCGATTGTCATGCCGGTTCTGGCGCGTCACGCGGCCAGCATCTCGCGCACCATCGGCGCCACCTCGCGGCCATAGAGCTCGATGCTCTTCATCAGCTTGTCGTGCGGCAGCGGGCCCGCCGAGTATTTCAGCTGGAAGCGCGCCGCGCCGAGCGCCTTGACGGTCGCCGCGATCTTGCGAGCAACGGTTTCCGGCGCGCCGACATAGAGCGAGCCGTGCTCGGCCTCGGCCACGAACTCGTCGCGGCCCATCGGCGGCCAGCCGCGCTCCTTGCCGATACGGTCGCGCATGACCTTGTAGTCCGGCCACAGCTCCTCGCGTGCCTGCGCGTCCGTCTCGGCGACATAGCCCGGCGAGTGCACGCCGATCGGCTTCGGTTCGCGGCCGAACTGCTGGTAGGCCCGCTGGTGCAGGTCGACATAAGGTGCAAAGCGCTTGGGATCGCCGCCGATGATGGCAAGCATCAGCGGCAGGTCGTAATGCGCCGCGCGCACCACCGATTCGGGACTGCCGCCGACGCCGATCCAGGTCTTCAGCCGGCCGTGCTCGACCGGTGGATAGACCGACTGGTTCTTGAGCGGTGGCCGCAGCTTGCCCTGCCAGGTCACCGGCTCCTGCTTGAGCAGTTCGGTGAACAGATCGAGCTTCTCCTCGAACAGCTCGTTGTATTGCCTGAGGTCAAAGCCGAACAGCGGGAACGACTCGGTGAAGGAGCCGCGGCCGAGGATCACCTCGGCGCGGCCGTTCGAGACCGCGTCGACCGTGGCGAAGCGCTGGAAGACGCGGATCGGATCGTCCGAGCTCAGCACGGTCACCGCCGAGCCGAGGCGGATGTTTTGGGTGCGTGCCGCGATTGCCGCCAGCACGGTCTCGGGCGAGGAGATCACAAAATCGGCGCGGTGGTGCTCGCCGAGCCCGATGAAATCGATCCCGAGCTGATCGGCCAGCACCGCTTCGTCGACGACGTTGCGGATCACCTGGGCATGGGGCAGCGGCGTGCCGGCGGCGTCGTTGGTGACGTCGCCAAACGTATCAAGCCCGAATTCGACGGAGGTCGTCATGGTCAGTCCGGTTGTCGGCGTGGCGGAGATCCGCCACGGGCCACCCATCGCACGCAGGCCGAAAGGCCGGGTTGCTGCGGATCGATCCGCAAGCCTGCGCTGTGGAGCCTTGGGTTGGAGATAACGGGGAGCTATTGCCGGTTCAGCGGGCCGGCAAGGTCACGCCGCGAAACGCAGCGTTTCCAGGCCCGATATAGAGCAGCCCGCGGCAATCAGCCCGGGACCACCAGGAAGCCGGCGCGCGGGAAATGCACCACAACCTCGCCGACGCGCTCATCCGACCGGCGGATCGCGATGTGTTGCGCCGACAGCGAAACGATCTCGCCACGCACCGGGATCTTGCCGTAGTCATCCGGCATCACGGCAACGACGTCGCCGGGCTTGCGACCGTTCGGGTCGCTGGGGTCGCCGAACACGGGCGACTCCGGCCGCGCCTTCGCCGCGATCTCGAGCGCGTCGGCCGACGACATCTCGGTGCGCGTGCCGTGGCCGATGGCGCGGATGCGCTCCTCCCAAGCCGCAACGCGCGGAAAGGAATTCATGATCTCGTCCATCGTGGCGAGGCTCTGCCGCGCATACCACACGTTCATGTAGGCGCTGACGTCCGCGAGGCTGAACTCGCCGAACAGCCACGGCCGGCCGTCGCCGAGTTGCGCCTCGATCCAGTCGATATTGGCGCGGAACTGGTCGCGCATCTGCGGCAGCGCCGCGGTCATGGCGGCGACGTCGAACTTGCCGCCGCGCAACTTCTCGCGATCCTCGATGAAATCCCGCGGGACCCTGTCGCCGACGAAGCCGAACACGAGGTTGACCGTGTTCTGGAAGAACGGCCGGTCGGCCCACATGCCGAGCGCCCAGGGCACGCCGGCATTGCCTGCCGGAAACAGCGTCGGCGTCGGGTAGCGCCGCTCCAGCTCGCGGATGATGATCTGGGTGTCACAATAGATGTCGGCGCCGATCTGCATCGTCGGCGTGCGGCGATAGCCGCCGGTCATCGGCATCAGGTCCGGCCGCGGCATGATCCGCGAGATCCGCACCGAGCTCCAGGCGAGCTTCTTGAATCCGAAGATGATGCGGATCTTCTCGGAGAACGGCGATTGATCGAAATGGTGCAGGATCGGCGTGGGCTGCGACATGGCCTTCTCCCGGGACAGGGTGCGATCTCGACGGACCTTGCCGCATAAGCTGACAAGATTCCGGCCGATCGCAACCTATATTCACGGGCGGGAGGGCGGCGCAGCGCGTTCAGAACTGCTCCGCCCACGGCCGCAGGTCGAGCTCCAGCGTCCAGGCGCTGCGATGCTGGTGATGCAGCACCCAATAGGCGTCGGCGATGGCCGCGATGTTGAGCATGCCGTCCGGCCCGCGCTCGTCCTTCAATTGCGGACGCATGTTCAGCAGGCGGTCGCCCTCGATCCCGCCATCGACCACGACATGGCCGACATGGATGCCCTGCGGCCCGAATTCCCGCGCCACGCTCTGCGCCAGCGCGCGCAGCGCGGCCTTGGCGGCGGCGAACGGTGAGTAGTTGGCCTTGCCGCGCAGCGAACCGCTGGCGCCCGTAAAGACCAGCGTGCCGCCGCCGCGCGCAAGCAAAGCGGGGATCGCGGCCTGTGCCAGCTGGAAACCGCCGAGCGCGTGTTCGCGCCAGTGCTCCTCGAAGCGCTGCTCGCTGACCTTCAGAAACGGTGCCGGCCGGTTGGAGCCTGCATTGTGCACAGCCATCGCGAGCGGTGCGAGCCGCTCGGCCGCCGCGACGAAGCGCGCGACGTCGGCCGCCGTGGAGGCGTCGCCGACCACATGCGCGACCGTTGCGCCGCTTGCGGCCAGCTCGGCCGCGGTCGCGGCGAGCTTGTCGGCGTTGCGGCCGGCGATCGCGACGGGATAGCCGCCGGCGGCAAAGCGACGCGCAATCGCGGCGCCGAGGCCGTTCGACGCGCCGACGCCGGCAATCAGCACGCTTCCTTGTACGGCGGTCGGCTCGAGGGCGGATCGGTCGTTCATGGCTTGCTCCATCAAGGTGCCCGCGGCGCGGGCGAAATCATTCGTCGGACGCCATCGCGATGATGCTGTCGCGCACGGTGCGCAGGACGGCATCGGACCGCTTCTGGTCGGTGAGGACGCGCGAGATCGCCAGCGCCCCGACCATCGCACTCACCGCGAGGATTGCGTTGCCGTCGTCATCGTCGCCGAACGTCTCGGCGACCTTGGCGATGAAGGATTCGATGTGCGGCTCCATCACCGCGCGGCACTGCGCATCGGCGCGACCGACATCCGAGATCAGCGCGCCGATCGCGCAGCCCGACTTGGGCGAGTCGCGATGGGCGCGGCTGAGATAGCTCCGCACCAGTGTGTTGATATTGCCCGGCTTGTCGGGATCGCGCGCCGCGTGAGCCGACGCTTCGCCTGCGTGCAGCGCTTGTTCCAGAGCCGCGGCGATCAGGTCGGAACGCGAGGCGAAGTGCCCATAGAAACCGCCATGGGTCAGCTTCACCTGCTGCATCAGGCCGCCGATGCTGAGCGCGTCGAGGCCCTTGTCGCGGATCTGCGTCGCAGCCTCGTTCAGAATACGCTCACGGCTCCTGGCCTTGTCGGCCTGGGAATGGCCCATCTCGCCTCGCCCCTGTTTGACTCTCTTTCTGGATTATGACCATCATGCATCTGGATGACAACCATCATCCAGAAATTATCCAGTCACAAAGCAGGGAGGAACTGATGTCCGGCAGCGCGAGCGAAGGGCGGGTCCGCCACGAGCGGCACGACCACATCCTCAAGATCATCATCGACAATCCCGCGAAGAAGAATGCCTTCAGTCCGGAAATGATGGCTGAGCTTTCCGACGCGCTGACGCTGCTCGACAATGACGACGGCCTCTGGGTCGGGGTGCTCTGCGCCGCCGGCGGCAGTTTCACCGCGGGTCTCGACATGCCGAAATTCTTCGGTCCGACGGCGACGCGCAAGCCGCTGCCGGAGGGCAACGTCGACCCGTTCGGATTGTCGAAGCGCTGCCGGAAGCCGATCGTCACGGCGGTGCAGGGTATCGTGTTCACCGTCGGCATCGAGATGATGCTGGCCGGCGATATCGTGATCGCCGCGGACGACAGCCGCTTCTGCCAGATGGAAGCCAAGCGCGGCATCGCGCCGCTGGCGGGCGCGCATTTCCGCTATATCAGCCGCGCCGGGTGGGGCGATGCGATGTATCACCTGTTGCTGTGCGACGAGTTCACCGCCGCCGAGGCGCATCGGATCGGTCTCGTGCAGGAAGTCGTGCTGGCGGGCCAGCAGGTCGAGCGCGCGATGGCGCTCGCGGAGATCATCGCGCGCAATGCGCCGCTTGGAATCCAGGTGACCAAGGAGGCGGGCCGCAAGTTCATCGAAGCCGGCGAGCAGGCGGCAATCGCGATCATTCCGCAGATCCGCGAACGTGTGCTCAACACATCAGATGCGGCCGAGGGTATCAAGTCGTTCGTTGAGCGCCGCGCCGCGGTGTTTCAGGGACGCTAGTTGCGTTCACGATACGTGCTCGAAGAAGCTGTGACAATGATGTCGCAGCTTCTTGATTTCGATCACGACAATGTAGCAGCGACTCTTGTCGAGATTCATCGAATCAGGGAGATTCGATCCATTCATTAAATTCTGTTTCGTCCTGCTTTCACTCAAGCGTCCGGTATGGATTCCCATGACAAACGCACGAGTAATAGTTGTCGGAAATAACAAGGGCGGCTCGGGCAAGTCGACAATTGCCATGCATATCGCCATCGCGCTGATCAAGGCGGGTCAGCGCGTCGCTACCATCGATCTCGATAACAAGCAGAAGTCGCTGACGCACTACGTCGAGAACCGGCAGGACTGGGCGCGGGAAACCTCGCTGGATCTCGGCGTTCCCGCGCATATGTGCTTCGAGACGGTGAGCGGCAGGAGCGGCGAGGTCGAGACGCTCGGGCGCAGCGCGCTTGCCGAGATCGTCGAGCGGCTCGGCCGGTCGCACGATTTCGTCGTCATCGACTGTCCCGGCCATGACACCTATCTGACGACGTTCACGCATTCGCTGGCGAACACGTTGATCACGCCGCTCAACGACAGCTTCCTCGATTTCGACGTGCTCGGCAGCGTCGATCCGAACGAGTTCAAGGTGACCGGCATCAGCCACTATTCGAAGATGGTGGAGGAGGCGCGGCGCCAGCGCAGCACACACGATCAGCCGGCATTCGAGTGGGTGGTGCTGCGCAACCGCCTCTCCACGCTTGGGTCACGCAACAAGCGCTTGGTCGGCGAAGCCTTGAGCGAATTGGCCAAGACGCTGAATTTCCGCCTGGTCGATGGCCTGGCCGAACGCGTGATCTTCCGCGAATTCTATCCGCGCGGACTGACGGCGATCGACGACGTCAGCCAGCTCGCACTCGGTAGCCGGCCGACCATGTCGCATGTCACCGCGCGGCTCGAGATGGAGCGGCTGATGACTGCCATCATGCTCGGCCATCTGGTGGCGCGCCCGCCGGAATCCTCCGACGCCAGCCGCGACGCGGCGTAAGGCGACGTCGGGCCGCTACCGGCAATTGGCGTTGCCGGCGTCGGCGACGATCAGGAACGTGATCGTTCTGGGTGCGAAGACGATCGTTCCGGCGACAGCCGCGTCGCTGTTGAGGGCCGGGATACGGTCAGAGGTCCCGAGCAAGAGCGTCGCGCCATTGAGCTGAACGTTGCCGTCGGCAGGCTTTTCGCTCGCGAGCGTATAACGTTGCGAGGCGGCCGACAGCGTGAGCTTGTGCCGCATCCGCCGGTCATTGTTGATGACGAGCAGGGCTATTCCATCAGGCATGTCGCGCGCGCAATGCGCATAGACATGGAAGCCGTGACGCTCCGCGATACCGGCATCGAGCACAATGGTGCCCATCAACCGCCGCCACAGCAGCGCAGCCCAATAGTTCGGCCGCGGCAGATGCGTGCGCTCGTCCAGCAGCCCGTAGTCGCTCGCCGCAAGCGTGTTGTGCATCACCACCTGGACGCCGGCCTTGGCCAGCCGTCCGAGTTGATCGAGGTAACGGAACGTGTCGGCGAAGGTTGCGGCCAGGCGATTGCCGCCGCATGCGGTCTCGGCCGTCTCGGTCAGCCAGATCGGCTTGCCCGGCGCAAGCTGGTCGCGCAGCGTCTCGTAGAGGGCGAGGCTCTCGCCGGTTCGCGCCAGCCATTCGTCCGACAATGCATGCCTTGCCCTGCGATCACCGCCGCATCGCGCCGACAGCGCGCCATAGTGATGATAGGAGACCGCGTCGACGCCGGCTGCCGATACGGCGAAAAGCGCTTGGGCCTCAGCGCCGGTGCCGATCGTGCCGGGGCCGAGGATCGTCACGTCGGGCGCGGTGTCCTTCATGAAGGCGCGGAACGCTGCAAAATCCCGGCCGTAGGCCGCAGCATCGTAGCGGTTAGGGGCGCTGCCGATGGTCGGCAGATCGGGCTCATTCATGAACTCGGCTGCGGCGATACGCCCGCCGGCCGATCGCGTGAAAGCGAGAAGTTGCCGGGCCTGCTCGGGGCTCCATTGCCCCTCGGCGTCACGCGCGCCCGCGCTGATCGCAAAGGACGTGACGATCGGAGCGTCGACGGCACGCGAGAACTCGATCACGTCCCGCCACTGCCGTCGCGTCAGCACGCCGTTGAAGCCGGCCGGCGGTGCAGCCGGTGGCGTTTCGGAATCTGCAAAGAACGTGCTGTTGGCCCAGGTCCCGCTGACGCGCAGATAGGCAGGGGAGAGCTCGGCGGCGAGCTTGCGCAGCCTGCCATCGTGCAGGTCGATCGGAGTGCGAGCTGCGAACCGCTCCGTCTCTGCACGCCGACGCGTGGCGGCGGTTGCATAGGGCTTCCAGAACCGTCCGCCGGTCACCTCGACCATCTCGATGTTGTAGGACTGAAAACGCGGGTCGATGGTCGCGACGCGCGGCAGGGTCGCGACATTCAGGGCGAGCTCTGCCGCGGCCGCTTTCGTATGCGCGAAGGCTGCCATGGCCGAGACGGCGGCGAGGCATCGAAGCGGATAAGCCCAGCGGTCGCGCACAAGTCCTCGCGGCGTTCCGGATTGTGGCGTTCAGGATGCCGCCGTGGCTTGCTTGAATCAATGCGGGAGCGCGCCTTGCGGCTCGTTCGCGATACGATCCCACAGCGCGCGGATCATGTCCTTCATGACCAGCGCATCCTGCCCCAGCGGTCGGACAGTTCCCTGCCGTCGGGCCCGGTGATGGCATAGGGCGGGGGACCGAGCTCGCACAGGAAGGTCAGGGTCGCGTCGGGACCGGCGCGCTTGCGCCAGGAGCGGATACCGTAGTCCCACCAGCCCATGAACAGCGACACCCAGCCCTGGTGTTGCGGAAAGCCGAGCGAGATCTGCACCTGCTCGCGGCTCGCGATACGGCCATGGATGCCCCAGGCATTGTCGAGGATGCGATGGATCATCGCGTGGTTGACGTCGTCGACCGGCCAGGCGAATTCGCGGCCGACCAGATAATGCGAGAGATCGGCGGTGAGCCGCAGATCGGGAAAGCAGTCGAGCAGGTCGAGCATGAAGAACAGGTCGGTCGTCATGCGGTCGCGATGGGTCTCGACATGCACGGCGATGCCGGCCTCGGCAGCAAGCCACCGCCAGCCTTCGAGCAGGGGAATGCAATCCGCGAGCCGGCGCGGCCGAACGTCCGGCTGCAGATTGACGTGATCGGCGCCGAGCCGGGCGACCAGCTCGAGCACCGGTTTCAGGTCGCCGACGCTCTTCGGGTAGCATTGCGCCTGCCAGATCATGCCATGCGCGCGAAGGAAGCTCGTCGCCTCGCGCGCAAAGACAGGATCGATGAAGCGCACGCCGGCGCCGTCAAACCCGGCATCGCGGATCATCGCGAGCTGGGTTTGCAGCGGCCATTCGCCCTCATCGGCCAGCCGTCGCTCCATCGCCCAGAGCGACTGCAGGACGCGCAGTTGCTGCGCCACCGATCAGGCCCGCGCCGGGATCGCCGCGGGAAGCTCGGCCTGTTCGCCTTCGTCGGCGGCGATGTTCTCCTGGTAGGTCTCGGGCCCGATCCAGATCGCGACGACGGTGCAGGCGGACAGGAACATCGCGTAACAGGCGACCGGCCACCAGGTGCCATAGGCTGCCACAAGTGCGGTGGCGACGAACGGCGCCGGACCACCCGACAGCAGCGAGCCGAGCTCGCGGGCGAAGGCAAAGCCCGCGAAGCGGCGTTGCGGCGGGAACAGCTCGGCGAAATACGCCGCCTGCGGCCCGAACATCGCCGCCGTCACCACGGCGCGCGCCAGGATGAAGGCGAGCGCGATCATGATCCACTCCTTGGTGCCGACCATCCAGAAGAACGGGAAGGCGAGCGCCACGCCGGCCAGCGCGCCGAACATGTAGACCGGCCGCCGTCCGATCCGGTCCGACAATGCCGCGAAGCCGAGGATCGCAAACAGTTCGACCGTGAATGCCAGCATCAGCGCGCTGAGCGCCTCGGCTTTCGGCACGCCGAGCGTGGTGATCACGTAGCTCAGCCCAAACACCGGGAAGAAATAGCCGAGCCCGTTCTCGGCCATGCGGGCGCCGAGCACGACGAAGAAGTTGCGCGGGTGTCGGCGCAACGCTTCCATCGCCGGATTGCTCTCGACCTTGCCGCGCGCGACCACCGCCTCGGTGTAGACCGGCGTCTCGGTGATGCGCATGCGGACGAAGATGCCGACCACGATCAGGAGGAAGCTCGCCAGGAAGGGCAGGCGCCAGCCCCAGCTCATCAAATCCTCGCGCGGCAGCATGGTCACCAGCGCGAAGGCGCCGGCCGCAAGCAGGTTGCCGACGGAGACGCCGAGCGGCGCGAAGCCGCCCCAGAAGCCGCGATGCTTCGGCGGTGCGTTCTCGACCAGATAGATCACCGCGCCGCCATATTCGGCGCCGGCGCCAAGGCCCTGGATGACGCGCATCGCGACCAGGAGGATCGGCGCCCAGATCCCGATCTGCCCATAAGTCGGCAGGAAGCCGATCGCGGTGGTGCCGATGCCGATCATCAGGAGCGTGGAGACCAGCACCGGCTTGCGGCCATAGCGATCGCCGAGGATGCCGAACAAAAGGCCGCCGAACGGCCGCACCACGAAGCCGACGCCGAAGGTCAGGAACGACAACAGCGTGCCGACCACCGGATCGCTCTTCGGAAAGAACAATTCGCCGAACACCAGCGCCGCTGCGGTGCCGTAGAGGAAGAAGTCGTACCATTCGAGCGCGGAGCCGATGCTTGCGGCCAGGATCACACGCAGGCGCGATGTGCGAGCGCCATCTCTTGCCATCTCGGTCATTCGTTTCCCCGTTATGTCTGTTTTTATGGTCGTCTTGATCGGGCACGATCTCCGCGCAAACACGTGCTGTGTTGTCGCGGGGGATCGTGCTCGTGAAAGCAACAATGCCCGCGGCCTGGCCGCGGGCATTGTCTCAGGTCTCAAGCGGCGCGCGTGAAGTAAGATTTCTTCGACGCCGACTGTGTCTCGTAGATCGATCCCTGCCGTTTCGCCGGCGGCAGTGGCATCCGCACCGGTACGTCGGTGAGCCGCGGCGCGACCACCGGCGGCCCCGCCAGCAGGCGGCTGTTGAATTCGTCGAAGTCCTTGACGCCCATCAGCGGCCAGGCGTCGCTCGCGGCCACTTCATAGAGCAGCAGGTTGCGCGGCCGGTTCGACGTGTTGGTTGCCGAGCCGTGCAGCGCGCGCACGTGATGGAACGACATGCTGCCGGCCTTGCCCATGCAGGGCACCGCGCGCTTGATGTCGTCCTGAATCTGGTCCGGATCGATCAGGCCTGCGAAGTGGCCGTCCTCGCCGTGATGATCCCACATCGTGGCGCCGGTGTGCGACCTCGGCGTCACCAGCATCGGACCGTTCTCGATATCGCAATCGTCGAGCAGCACGCCGATCGCGAGGATGTCGTCATTGGTGTGCGGATAGAATGCCCAGTCCTGATGCCACTCAACCGGCGAGCCGTATTGCGCCGACTTCATGTTGAGCTTGGAGCCGTGCAGGCGAAGGCCGGGGCCGATCAGCTTGGTGAGGATCGAGATCACGGCGGGGCTGCGCACGATCTCGTCGAAGATCGGGTGCACCTTGTGCGGCGCCTTGATGCGGCGGACGCGCGGATTGTCAGGCGAATGGCCCGGCTCGAGGTCGTAGACGTCGGTGTGCTCGCTCACGCTGGCGGCGCCGGCCACGAGCTGCGCGAGTACGGTGCGCACCTTCGCCAGGGTTTCCTGGTTGAGCACCTCGGGGACCACGATCACCCCGTCGCGCTTGTAAGCCTGGGCCTGTTCGTCCGAAATCATGCCGCTTCTCCCTTTTTGTTCCATGTTAGCGCTAACATGAGGTAATGCTAGCGCTAACATCATGGCTTGGCAACCCGGAATCGTGCAGGCTTCGGCCCATGAGCTCCGAACTGACCGCCCCCGGGACCGGCCCGGCAGGTGCCGCGCCCACCCTTTCAGAGGTGGCCAAGCGCGCCGGCGTTTCCTCGATCACGGTGAGCCGGGTGGTGCGGATGCCCGACCTGGTCGCGCCGGAGACCCGGGCGCGGGTCGAGCGGGCGATGCGCGACCTCGGCTATATCCCGAACCTGGTGGCGGGCGCGCTGGCGAGCGCACGGACCAATTCGGTCGGCGTGCTGGTGCCGACCATCGCCAACTCGATCTTCGCCGACACGGTGCAGGGCCTGTCCGACAAGCTCGAGCCGCTCGGCTTCTCCGTGATCCTGGCGCAGTCGCGCTATGACGCGGAGCGCGAGGACCGCATGCTGGCGGCGCTGCTGTCGCGGCGGCCCGAGGCGATCATCATGGTCGGCTCGCCGGCGACCGAGGAGGGCAGCCGCCTGCTGCGCAATGCGCGCATCCCGATCGTCGAGACCTGGGATCTGCCGGCAAACCCGATCGACGCGGTCGCGGGCTTCGACAATTACAAGGCTGGTGTCGCCGTCGCGAAGCATCTGGTCGCGCAGGGCCGCAAGCAGCTCGCCTTCATCGGCGGCGACGATCCACGCGGCACGCGCCGCTGGTTCGGCTTCAGGGACGAGGCACTGGCCGGCGGCCTTGCCGAGCCGCGCCGGTTGATCCTGGACCGCAAGGATTCCGGCAGCGTGGCGGCGCACGCACGGCTGCCTGGTGTCGATGCGGTGTTCGCCGCCAACGATGCGCATGCGATCGGCTTTATGTCCGGGCTGCGCAAGGCCGGCCTGCTGCGCGACGGGCCTGCATCGGCGCAGCCGGTCGCCGTGATCGGCCTCGGCGATCTCGAAATGGGCCAGCTGATCTCGCCGACCCTGAGCACGATCAGCGTGCATGGCGACGCGATCGGCCGTACCGCGGCGACGCTGACGCTGGAGCGCGGCGGCGAGCGCCGTGTCGATCTCGGCTTCGAGCTGGTGCTGCGCGACAGCGGCTAGTGTGCTGAATGCGAGGTTCGTGTGATTTCGCGGCAGCCACTTTCACGAACTTCGCATTCATAAAGCACACTAGAATCATAAGTTTGCTAGTGTCCTTATCGAATCCGAAGTTCGCTCCGAAGGTGCGGCAAATGATGCGAACTTCGGATTCGGGACACTAGCGCGCCTCGCCCACGGTGCGGGCGGAGGTGCTCGTTTCTTTCCGTGCCTTCACCTTGCCGCGACCCCGGCGTCGACCGCCTCGAGCAAGGTCACGAGGCCCCGCAGGATGGCGATCGGCGAAGGCGGGCAACCCGGAATATGGAGATCGACCGGAACAACCGCGGAGACTCCGCCAACCACGGCATAGCTGCCGGCGAAGCATCCGCCATCCCTGGCGCAATCGCCCGCAGCGACAACCCATTTGGGATCTGGCGTCGCACGGTATGTGCGCTCCAGCGCCTCGCGCATATTCTTGGTGACCGGACCCGTGACCAGCAGCACGTCGGCGTGACGGGGCGAGGCGACGAACCGGATTCCAAATCGTTCTACGTCGTAATACGCATTGCTTAACGCGTGTATTTCCAGCTCGCATCCGTTGCAGGAGCCTGCATCAACCTCGCGGATCGAGAGGCTGCGGCCGAGGCGTCGTCGTGCGGTGCGGCCGACCATGGCCGCGAGCTCCGCGAGCGCAGCGTCGTCCGGGCGCGGCGCCTGCTCCGTCAATGGCTGGCGAAACAGGCTCTGGAACAGAAGTTTGCGCATCGCCTCAAGCCCTCAGAGATCCTGCCCGGAATAGGAGCAGTTGAACGACTTATTGCAGAGTGGGAAGTCCGCCACGATGTTGCCTTCGATGGCCGCCTCGAGCAGCGGCCACTGAAACCACGACGGATCGCGCAGATGGCATCGCTCGATCCGATCGCCGTTCAGGCGCAGCCAGGCCAGGATGTCGCCGCGGAAACCTTCGACGAGCGCCATGCCTTCGCAAGGCTCCGCCGTATTGTGCAGTGGCACTTGCACCGGGCCGGCCTCGAGGCCGATCAGGATCTGGTACGCCAGCGCGAGACTCTGCTCAGCCTCGCGGATCCGGATCCAGACCCGGGCGTTGACGTCGCCGTCGCTCAGGACGGGGACTTCGAAGCGGAGGCCATCATAGGGGAGATAGCCGGGCTTGCGTCGGGCATCATGATCGCGGCCGCTCGCGCGCCCGACATAGCCCCCGGCGGCGAATTGCCGGGCGAGCGTTGGAGCAACGATGCCGGTGCTGACGGTGCGGTCCTGCAACGAGGTGGTGTTGTCATAGAGCTCGACCAGCGCAGGGAAATGCCGGCGGATCTGGTCGAGCGCGGCCCGGATCGCGTCGGCTCCATGGCCAGCGATATCGCGCGCGACGCCGCCGGGAACGATGAGGTCGCGCATCAGGCGGTGGCCGAATGCAGCGTCGGCCGCGCGCAGCACGGATTCGCGTAGCACGGCGCAATGTGCCTGTATCAGCGCAAACGACGCATCGTTGCAGATCGCGCCGATATCGCCGAGATGATTGGCCAGCCGCTCGAGCTCGGCCATCAGCGCGCGCAACAGCAATGCGCGCGGCGGCACGGCAATCCGCTGCGCGGCCTCGACGGCTTGCGCGAACGCCAGCCCATAGGCGACTGTGCTGTCGCCGGAGACCCGGCCGGCGAGCCGCGCGACCTGCTCGATCGTGCTGCCCGTCATCAGCCCTTCGACACCCTTGTGGGTGTAGCCGAGCCGCTGCTCGAGGCGGACGACCGTCTCTCCGCTCGCGGTAAAGCGGAAATGCCCGGGCTCGATGATGCCGGCATGCACCGGACCGACTGCGATCTGATGCAGGCTGTCCCCCTCGGCCGGAAGGAATTGATAAGGCGCTGCGTCCGCCGATGCATCGCGATGTTCGCCGAGCGGGAAGCGCGTTTGCCAACGGCCGTGATCAAGCCAGGGACGGGAATCCGGTGTGTCTGTCGCCTGCAATCCGAAGAGGTCGTGCAGGGTGCGCTCCAATCGAAGCGCCGGCGGATGATGGGCCGCAACCGAAGGAAATTGGCGATCGGGACAATCCAGGCTGATCACGCCGATATCGGACGTGCGGTCGTCGAGGACGGCCATGTGCACGCGCGAGGGCTCGCCCCACAGCCCGAGCAGGCTCAGGCCGCCATCCGCAAGCGCGTGAGCGGCGGCGCGCCAGGTATCGCCGTCGACCACGGCGCGCGGCCATGGATGATGTCGTTCGATCCTGTGGCCCGCCCGGATCAGATCGATCAACCTCGGCATATCCTGCTCTCCCTCGCGCTAACCCAGCAGGTTGGCGACGTGCTGGAACCAGACGACCAGCGGTCCCGGAAGGTAGATGCCCGCAGTCAGCACCAGTGCGAAATGCGCGAACATCGGCAAATAGGACGCATCCGCCGGCGCGGCATTGCCGCGCGGCTCGCCGAACGCAAGGCTGGTCAGGCGCAGGATCAGCGCGCCGAAGGCGAGCAGCAGGCCGAACACCAGCGGGATGGCGAGCAGCGGCTGGCGCGCGAAGGTGGAGCTGACGATGAGAAATTCGCTCATGAAGATACCGAGCGGCGGCAGGCCGGCGATCGCGACCACGCCGATCACGAGACTCCAGCCGAGTGCCGGATGCGACTCGGTCAGGCCGCGAATGTTGGCGATCCGCTGCGTGCCCTTCACCTGCGCAATGTGGCCGACCGCGTAGAAGATTCCCGACTTGGTGAGGCTGTGCATCACCATGTGCAGCAGGCCGGCAAAGTTGGCGAGCGGGCCACCCATGCCGAACGCAAACACGATGATGCCCATATG
The DNA here is from genome assembly GCF_054059095.1 of Bradyrhizobium sp. USDA 4510. Taxonomy (NCBI): domain Bacteria; kingdom Pseudomonadati; phylum Pseudomonadota; class Alphaproteobacteria; order Hyphomicrobiales; family Nitrobacteraceae; genus Bradyrhizobium; species Bradyrhizobium sp. USDA 4510. Next base: position 1,794,231 of record NZ_JBSSBT010000001.1, read on the forward strand.
CTCGATCGAAGAGTAGGCGAACAGCCGCTTGATGTCGCGGCGGCGGTAAAGCATGAAGGCCGCGAACAACAGCGAAGTCAGCCCCATCGTCACCATCAGCGGGCCCGGCGATATCGCATCCGGATTGGCGGCGAGCAGGATCTTGAAGCGGAGCACCGCGTAGAGCGCGACGTTGAGCAACAGGCCGGAGAGCACGGCGGAAATCGGGGTCGGGCCCTCGGCATGCGCATCCGGAAGCCAGGCGTGCAGCGGCGCCAGGCCGACCTTGGTGCCGTATCCGAGCAGCAGGAAGATGAAGGCCACGTTGAGCAATGCCGGGTCGAACGTCGCCGCACGGTTGATCAACACCGTCCACACCATGGCATCCTGACCCTCGCCGACCACCGGCAGTGCGGCCATGTACACCAGGATCGTGCCGAACAGCGCCAGCGCGATGCCGACGCTGCCGAGGATGAAGTACTTCCAGGCCGCTTCCAGCGCCGCATGGGTCCGGTAGATGCCGACCATCAGCACGGTGGTGAGCGTCGCGACCTCGACCGCGACCCAGATCAGGCCGATATTGTTCGACACGAATGCGAGGTTCATGCCGAACATCATCACCTGATACATGGCATGGTAGAATCGCAGATAGCCCGGCGTCAGCCGTCCGGTTTCGAGTTCATGGGCGATATAGCTGGCGCTGAACACGCTCGTGGTGAATCCCACGAAGGTGTTGAGCACGATGAAGACGATGTTGAGATCGTCGATCAGCAGGTACTGGCCGGGTTGCGGGCGCTCGACCACGAGCAGCGAAAGCGCGGCCAGCAAGGTGCCGAGACTGGCCAGGACATTGAGGCCCGCGGTCAGCCGGTAACCGGGCAGCGCGGCCAGCACCGCCGCGGCGGTGATCGGTATCAACAAAACCCAGGTGACGGCATCCGACGCGGCAGTCATTGGCGCTCCCCCCTGAATTCATCGAGCGCACCGACGTCGACGGTGTCGAACCGCTCGCGAATGCGGAACAAAAACACGCCGATCACGATGAATGCGATCAGGATCGAGAAGGCGACGCTGATCTCTACGACGAGCGGCATGCCCTTGGCGCCGGTCGCGGCCAGCACCAGGCCGTTTTCCAGCGACATGAAGCCGACGACCTGGCTGACGGCGTTGCGCCGCGTCACCATGACGAGCAATCCCAGCAGCACCACCGACAGTGCGAAGGCAAGGTCTTCCCGCGCCAGCGGATCGGCCGCGCCGGTCACGCGCAGCATCAGCACCATGGACAGGGCGACGAGCCCCATGCCCGCAAGCATGGTCGGACCGATGCTCACCGCGGTCTCGATATCGCGATGAATGCCGAGCTGCTTGATGATCCGATGCAACGCCACCGGGATGACGATCGCCTTGAAGACCAGTGCGATCGCCGCGGTCACGTAGAGATGCGGCGCATTCTGGATGAAGGCCTGCCAGGCGACGGAAGCTGCGAGCACCACGGCATGAAGTGCGAAGATGTTCAGCAGCGCATACAGGCGATCCTGGTACAGCATCATGAAGCTGATCAGCACGAGCCCGCCGGCGAGCAGATGGGCGATGTCGAAGGCGAGGTTGTGCATCAGAAGCCCCGTGACACGAACCGAAGCAGCGTGCCGAGCAGGCCGAGCATCAGCGCCGCGCCGAGGAATTCGGGGACGCGGAACACCCGCATCTTGGCCGTCGCGGTCTCGAACACGGCAAGGAGGAAGCTCGCGACCGCAAGCTTGAGGATGTAGGCGGCAACGCTCACGAGATAGGACAGCGGGCCCGCGCCTTCGGTGGTGATCTGCCACGGGAAGAACACGCAGATGATCAGCGAGATGTAGAGCAGCAGCTTGAGGAAGGCGCCGAACTCGATCATGGCGAGGTGACGCCCGGAATATTCGAGGATCATCGCCTCGTGCACCATGGTCAGCTCCAGATGCGTCGCCGGGTTGTCGACCGGGATGCGCGCGTTTTCGGCGAGCGCCACCATGATGAGGGCGATCATCGCCATGCCGAGCGAGACGCGCAGTCCGACTTCCGACGACGCCATGAAGGTCGCGACCGTCGACAGCTGCGTCGAGCCGGCAATCAGCGCGACGCAGAACACCATCAACAGCATGGCCGGCTCGGCGAGCGCGGCAATCATCACCTCGCGGCTGGAGCCGATGCCGCCGAAGCTGGTGCCGACGTCCATGCCGGCAAGCGCGAGGAAGAAGCGCGCGCTGCCGAGCAGGGCGACGATCGCGATCAGGTCGGCGCTCCAGTTGAATTGGAGGCCAGTCGCGAATGTCGGGACCAGCGCCGCCGCGACCCAGATGGCCGCGAACGTCACATAGGGCGTGACGCGGAACAGCCAGGACGCGTTTTCGGCGAGCACGACCTCCTTGCGCAGCAGCCGCAGCAGGTCGCGGTAGGGCTGGAAGATCGACGGTCCTTTTCGCCGCAACAGCCGCGCCTTGATCTTGCGCACGACGCCGGTCAGGAGCGGCGCGAGCATCAGCACAAGCGCCATCTGGCCGAGCTGAACGAGGATGTCCGAGATCACGACCATATCGCGAGCGCCAGCAGCAATGTGACGAGGGTTGCGAACACCAGGCTGAGGTAGCGGCGGATGGTCAGGAACTGGAGCTGGTTCAGCCGATCGGCGAAGAACCACACGAGGTCAGTCACGGGTGTGTAGAGCCGCTCCCAGACCAGGTCGTGCGTATCGACCCTGAGGCGGGCCGGCCGCAGTTCGCCCGGCGCAGGCATGTCGACATGCTCGCGGGCCTGGAAAACCAGCGTGCCGAACACGCGGCGGATCGGCTGCACAAAGCTCACGCCGGAATACTGCGCCGCCGGTGTCGGGTCGGAGAAGCCGCAACCCCAGGCCGGTCCGCGCCGGATCGCGCGCGACGCAAAGCGATGGATAAAGTACACCGCGAGCGACGCCGCGGCGGTGATGAAAGCAAAGACGAGCAATCCGTTGTAGGAACTGCGGCTCTCCTCGATCGGCACGATCGAGAGCCAGGGATCGTCCGCCTGAAGCGGCATCCGGTGGCCGATCACGGTCTGCGCGACCGGTGAAAGCGCGTCGATCACCAGGCCGGGCAGAATGCCGGCGAGGAAGCAGAGCACGGCAAGGCTGAACATCGCGGCGAGCGAATAGCGATCGACTTCGCCGGCGGCTTCCGCGGCCGGGCTCCGCGCGCGGCCGAGGAACGTGATGCCGAAGGCCTTGACGAAGCATGCGGCGGCCAGCGCCGCGGCCAGCGCCAGCAAGGCGCCGACCGCGGGCACCATGATCTTCAGCAGCCATTGCGGCAGGTCGGGGCTCTGCAGGACGGCCTGAAACATCAGCCATTCCGACACGAACCCGTTGAACGGCGGCAGCGCCGAGATCGCGACGCAGCCGACCAGAAAGACGAAGCTCGTGAGCGGCATGCGGTGGATCAGGCCGCCCAGCTTCTCCATGTCGCGTTCGCCGGTCGACGTCAGCACCGCGCCGGCCCCGAAGAACAACAGGCTCTTGAAGAACGAATGGTTCAGCACGTGGAACAATGCGGCCGTGAAGGCGAGGGCCGCCGCGAGGCCAAGGCCGTTCGCCTGAAATGCCAGCGCAAGGCCGAGGCTTGCGAAGATGACGCCGATGTTCTCGATCGTGCTGTAGGCGAGCAGGCGCTTGAGATCCTTCTCCATCAGCGCGTAGAGGATCCCCATGACGGCCGTGGCGCCGCCGAGGATGAGAACCGCGACACCCGCCGACCAGCTTGGCGGCCCGAGCAGATCGAACACGACCCGGATGAATCCGTATATCGCGACCTTCGTCATCACGCCGCTCATCAGCGCCGAGACATGGCTCGGCGCGGCGGGATGAGCCAGCGGCAGCCACACGTGCAACGGGATCAGGCCGGCTTTCGACCCGGCGCCGAGCAACATCAGCGCGAGCACCAGTGCGGCTTCGGACGGGGTGTGCTGAGCAGCGCGGATGGCCGCAAAGCTGTAGCTGCCGCCCGCTCCCGCCAGCAGGCCGAAGGCAAGCAACAGAGCCAGCGTTCCGAAGCTTGCCATCACGAGATAGACGTAGCCTGCGCGGGCATTATCCGCGTCACGGTGATGCGCCATGACGAGCGCCCACGAGGCGAGCGACATGAATTCCCAGCACAAGAGGTAGGTGAACGCATCGTCGGCGAGCACGACGAGATTCATGCCGGCCAGGAACGCCGGGAAAAAGGGAAGGATGCGCTGCGGCGCGGATTCGTGGCTGCCGTAGCCGAGGCCATAAAGACTTGCGGCCGCACCGCCGAGATTGACCACGACGAGAAAGAATGCGGCGAGCGCATCGAGGCGGAAATGCGATCCCAGCCAGGGCAACCCGATCGGCAGAGCCAGTTCCGTCGCGCTGGTACGGGAGATGAGCGAAATCATGGCCCCGGCCAGCGCGATCAGCGAAATCGCGAAAGTCGCGCCGTAGACGATGGCTGTCGATTGGCGCGATCTGCTGGTTGCAATCGCGAGAGCGGTCGTTCCCAGCAGGGCGGCTACACACCAGATCTGCTGAGTGACCGCCGGGATCATGTCCGCACCTTCGGTGAGCCTGATCCGGCCTTCAATCGCACCCCGCGGCCGCCGCCACTGCTGACGGCGCCCTCATTGATGACCTCGACGCCGGCTGTGCCGAGCGCGTCGATCAGTTTCACGAGCGAGTCGACGTTGCCGCGAATGGTTCCTTCGCTCGCCTCCATCCGCTGGATGGTTGGCACCGAAAGTCCGGACAGTTCGGCGAGCTGCCGTTGGTCGATGCCGAGCAAGGCTCTGGCCGCTCGTAGCTGCGCCGCGGTGATCATCGATTGATGGCCGTCGATCTGAGAGTCGCGTCTATTTGAATGTTATTTATGCACATCAAGTAATGATGGCACAATGGCAATAAGTGATGTTTTATACATCATTCCTAGGCGCAGTCCTCAACGCGAGCGGTATCCGCGCGCCGACGGAGTTGCGCTGACGCGCGTTCAGTCGGAGATTTTTCGATAGACCGCCGCGGCGTGGCGCAGCAGCCGGCTCTTGCGCTTTCGTTCGTGCACGCGCTGGTGCTTGGCCTTGCGCTCGTGGGCGCGTTGCGCGGGTGCATCGACGCTCTCGAGCAGCCCGCGACGGACCTCGTCATCGTTCAATTCGCCGAGCAATTGCTGTCCCTTGCGCAGATGCTTCAGGATGATCCGCCATGACGCGTATTCGTCGGGGGGCAAACCGCCCTCCGAGAACTCGATCGCGTAACGCAGCCGCTTGCTGGCGAGACGGACGCGGTGGCGCTTGTTCTTGCCCATGCCTTGCAGCCCGCGACTCTTCTGGCACAGCTTGCCATGCCACCGCGCCAGCCGCCGCGCGTGAAACACCGCGACCGGCACGGCTCGCCGCTGCGCGGCGCGAGGGTCCTGCCGCGTGGTCCAGGGTCCGCTGCCGACCCAGTCCCACATGCCGTCGAACCATCGCCAGTATCGATCGCTTTGCAACGCCTCCTTGAGCGCCTCGAACGCGTCGGTTCGCGCCGTCTGGAGCATGCCTTCTTCAGGCAGGCCCTTGCTGTTCTCGATCGCGACGTCGAGGTCGCGCGTGGCGCCGAGATGGGCGCTCAGCCATCTCAACTCGGATTTCAGTCGCGTCCATTCGGTGTCCGCCACCATCGGCCCATAGAAGGCGATCGCCGCCTTCAGCCGCGTCAGCGCGATACGGGTCTGGTGCAGCGCGGCGGAATCGCCGGAACTTATGGCCTCGTGATTGGTGGCGACTTCCTCGAGGCATTCGGACAGGATCAGGCGAAACGCGGTCTCACAGCGCATGGCTTCGCTTAGATGGCGCGGCCGCTTTGGGCGGACAACACGCTCCTTGGCCGGACTTGCCGCTAACGTCATGACACTCTCGTGACCCCGCCGGTGCCGCAACGCAACCGGGCGGCTTTCGGGTGGGAAGATTTCCCGTTTGATCGATGTCGATCAAGGATTTTCTGCTGGGCCGCAGTGCGACGATCCAGCGACAGGATCAAAATGTCGCAATCAACCCGTCGGCGGGAGCTCATTCCAGTCGATATGCAGGCCGGGCTTTTGAGGGAACACCATGGTTTCGAGCACGCCGCAAAACCAGCCAGCGGACTTCGCTGCAGCACCAGATATTTCGTGCACGAAGTATCTTGATATTTCGCGTGCGAAATATATAACGGACGGCATGAAAGCGGAACACCGGCTGATCTTTCTTCTGACCGTGGCCTATCGCCGGTTGCAACGCGCCATCGAGCAGGAGACGGCCACGCACGATCTGACGTCGGCCCAGGCCGGCGTGCTGTTCTTTCTCGGGCGCAATGACGGCGCGCTGATCGGCGACGTCTCGCAGGCGCTCGACATCGTGCCGTCGGCGATGAGCGGGCTCGCCGACCGGATGGAACGTGCAGGCCTCGTGAAGCGCCGCCGCGATGGCGAGGACGGCCGCAGCCAGCGGCTCCATCTGACCGCGGCGGGGCAGGAGTTCGGCAAACGCGCCGCGACGCGGACCAGGGCGATCAATAACCGTCTGATGGACGGGTTCTCGGACGCGGAGATCGACGTGGTGTCGCGCTGGCTGACCAGCCTGCAAGACAAGTTTCCGAAGGACTAAGACAGCTAGAGCGTTTTCAAGCGAAGTGGCTATCGGTTCGCGTGAAGAAGACGCGTCAAGCAAGAAGCGAGCAACAGGAGTGAAGCATGAGTGAAGTGGTCGTAGCGCTGGACGGCGGTGTCCTCACCATGACGATGGCGCGCCCGGACAAGAAGAACGCGATCACCAACGCGATGTATGGCGCGATGGCCGATGCGCTCGAGCGCGCGGAGGGCGATTCCGCGATCCGCGCCGTGCTGCTGCAGGGCGACGGCGACAGCTTTACCGCCGGCAACGATCTCGCCGACTTCGCGGCGGTGTCGCGCGGCGTGCAGGGCGAGCGCCACGTGACGCGCTTCCTCGCCGGACTTGCCAAGGCGACGCGGCCGCTGGTTGCCGCCGTGCAGGGCAATGCGGTCGGCATCGGCACCACTATGCTGCTGCATTGCGACCTCGTCTACCTCGCGCCGACTGCGCGGCTGATCACGCCGTTCGTCAATCTGGCGCTGGTGCCGGAGGCGGCCTCGACCTATCTGCTGCCGCAGCGCATCGGCTATGCGCGGGCCTATGCGATGTTCGCGCTCGGCGAACCGGTCGAGGCGGAGACGGCGGTCTCGATCGGCCTCGCCAACGCGGTTGTGCCGCTCGCGGACCTGCGCGCCAAGGCACGCGCGGCGGCGGACGCGCTGGCGAAGCGGCCGTTCGGCTCGCTCCAGCACACCAAGGCGCTGATGCGCGACCCCGCCAGGATCAGCGCGCAAATGGCGCGCGAGGGCGAGATCTTCCAGGAGCGACTGATGAGTGCGGAAGCACGCGAGGCCTTTGCCGCCTTTGCCGAGCGTCGCCAGCCCGATTTCTCCAAGATTACCGGTTAGGCCCGGAGCGTGGGCCGCCACGCGTGGGCGGCGCTATTGCTTTGGGGTTGACGGCCTCGCCGGCTTCGAACATCTCCTGTCGGGGCATAGCGCAACCCGGCGAGGCGAGGCATGAGCGACAGTCACACGCTGCGCGGCGAAGGAATCGCCGCGACCATTTCGGCGCAGGGCGCCGAATTGTCGTCGCTCAGAAATGCCGACGGGACCGAACTGTTGTGGCAGGCCGGCCCGCAATGGCCGCGCCATGCCCCCATCCTGTTCCCGATCGTCGGCCGCTTGAAGAACGATACGCTGCGCCACAACGGCAAGACCTATCCGATGACGCAGCACGGCTTCGCGCGGGATCGCCGCTTTGCCTGGGTGGAGCAGGGGCCCCGATCCTGCAAGCTTGCGCTCACCGACGATACGGAGACGCGTGCGCGCTATCCCTTCGCGTTCAGGCTCGAGGTCACCTATACCGTTGATGGCGCCGATCTCGATGTCGCCTTCGACATCGTCAACACCGGCGCCGAGACGCTGTCGGCCTCTCTCGGCGGTCATCCTGCCTTCAACTGGCCGCTGCTTCCGGGATTGGCAAAGGAGGCGTACGCGTTGACCTTCGCGAAGGATGAGCCGGCGCCGATCCGGCGGCTGACGGAGGGACTGATGCGGCCGCAAGCCGAGCCGAGTCCGATCAAGGGCAGCGTGCTGGCGTTGTCGGAGCAGTTGTTCGACGACGACGCCATGATCCTCGATCAGGTCGCGAGCGCATCGATCCGCTTTGCTGCTGCGCAGGGGCCTGCGATCGAGGTGTCGTGGCGCGGCTTTCGCGAACTTGGCATCTGGTCGAAGGTCGGCGGCGCGCCGTTCCTCTGCATCGAGCCGTGGCACGGTTTCGCCAGCCCGGTCGCATACGATGGCGAACTCGCCGGCAAGCCCGGCTTGATGCACATCGCGCCGGGCGCGCGGCAGTCACTGGGCTATCGCATCCGCGTGAGCTGACGAAAGAACAGGTCAATGGGTGCGGGGGCTGAGTGCACTGGTGATCGCGCCGACCGATGGCGGGTTCTCGTTCGCCCAGGCCTCATGTGCGGCCAGGTCGCGGTAATGCTCGGCCATGCGTAGCAGCCGCTCGCGGATGCCGGCGTCTTCCTCGCCCTTGGCCTGATCGGCCAATTGCGCGGCGCGTTCGAGAAGCGTTTTCGGATCGATCACGACAAGCTCCAAATCCGGTTTTCGCCAAGCGGACAACTGCTACAGGCAAGCACAGTTCCTGCCATGGTTTGATGACGGCGCATTCAGAGCTGGAACACGCCGACTCCCGCCATCACATCGCGCTTGGTGCGCTCGGTGATCTCCCGGGCTTTCGAGGTTCCGCGCCTGATCACGTCAGCGACATGGTCGCGATCGCCTGCCAGCTCCGCGCGTCGGGCCCGGATCGGCGCGATCAGGGCTTGCAGGATGTCCTCCAGCCGCCGCTTGACCGCTGCGTCGCCGAGACCGCCGCGCCGATAGCGCGCCTTCAATTTCTCGACGGCGTGCTGGTCGTCATCGAACGCGTCGAGATAGCTGAAGACGACATTGCCCTCAATCTTGCCGGGGTCGCCGACACGCAGATGGTCGGGATCGGTGAACATCGCGCGCACCGCGGCCGTGATGTCACCGGGCGAGGCCGAGAGCGCAATCGCATTGCCGGCGGATTTGCTCATCTTCGCGCGCCCGTCGACGCCCGGCAGCCGTCCCGCGCGCGGTATGACGGCCACCGCCTCCTGCAGGAGCGCACGGCCGGCGAGCGCGTTGACGCGCCTGATGATCTCGTTGGTCTGCTCGATCAGGGGAGCCTGGTCCTCGCCGACCGGCACGACGGTGGCCCGAAACGCGGTGATGTCGGCGGCCTGCGCCACCGGGTAGCACAGGAAGCCCGCCGGGATGTCGCGTCCGAATCCGCGGGCGCGGATCTCGTCCTTGATGGTGGGATTGCGCTCCAGCCGCGCGACGGTGACGAGGTTGAGATAGAGCATCGACAATTCCGCGAGCGCCGGAAGCTGCGACTGCAGGCAGATCGAGGTTCGTTCGGGATCGATTCCGACGGCGAGATAATCCAGTGCGACCTCGATGACGTTGCCGCGGACCTTGCCGATGTCGTGCGCGTTGTCGGTCAGCGCCTGCATGTCGGCGAGCAGCAGGTATTGCTCATGGCTGTCCTGAAACGCGAGACGGCTTCTGAGCGAGCCGACGTAATGGCCGAGATGCAGCGGCCCGGTGGTGCGGTCGCCGGTGAGGATGATCGGTTTGGTCACGGCTTATCTCCATTCGTTTGAATGGGGACACCGCATGCGGGCTGGATGAGGTGAAAGAAAAAGGCCGCCCAATGCGGCGGCCCCGAAATGCATGAACGCGTTCGGCCCGCCTGTCAGTCGGCGAGCCACCAGAGATTGGCGATCAGGATCGAGCGGTTCATGGCGTGAGGCGTAAGGCAATCGAACGAGCCGGTCAAGACGGCATAGCCAGTTATTCTTCCACCCGGCTATGCTCGAGTAATCGCTCCCCTGTGCTCCTCCGAGAACACGTGCGCGTAAAGGTTGGCGATCCATTGCTTACCTTCCTGCGTGACCCGCAGATATCGAAGTGCGTCGCCGATATAGGGGCAGACGGCCTTCCAGAAGAAAGCAGGGTACGCTGCACGTAGATCATCGGGGGTCTGATATCCGAGTTTCTCGCTTGCGCCAGTCTCCCGAAATTCGGCAAACAAGGCTGACGTCTTCCGCAAATAGTCAATGTCGGCCAATTGGCCGATCAAATCCGCGGCACGAAGCAGGCCGGGATAATCCGCCGTACTGGTATGCTCCTCTTCCCCCGGTACCGGAAAGCGCGTGTGCTCGATGTTCGCCTCGATTTCCTTTGTGTCGATGGAGGTCAGGCTCACCTTGCCGAAACGCTCGCGGACAAAGAGCTTGGATCGTGTCACATGATAGGGGGTCAAGGATGCGTCCGTGGCTCCAGCAGATATCCGGACGCGATCACCGTTTTCGTTACAAACATAAAGTCCGTCCCGGTCGCCTCGACATACCCCGCGTACATAGCCGATGTCGTGGCATAAGAGCGAAATCATGAAATGGAGCCAGTCGCGCGGCCTGACGCCGCCTTCGCTCGTATGCTTGCCGAGTAAAATGTTCTGTCCGACCAACGTCACCATGATGGTGTGGTTCATGTCGTGGTAGGCCGCATCGCTATTGGCAATATTCTCCAACGCGAGGCGCCCAACGAAACCGATGATGTCCGGATAGGCGGGCTCGAGGATTCCGTAGATTTGGCCGTATGTACCCTTAAGCTGATCGACAAACGCTTGGATGACAATTTGAGTTGGGTTGAACATGATCGCCTCCAATGCGCGGATGCTATGCCGGTTTGGGTATTTCGTCACCGGGTTGTTGGTCCCGCGAATTGGGCCGGAGCCTGGTGGCCCGGAGGCCTGTCGAGCCCTGGTTTTGAGGGCTACCGGGATGAGGCAAGGCTGAACCACCGCTGATGGCCCATCGCGATCAATGCACCCGACCGCCAAACGGTCCGCTGTGAGGTGCATACCGGATCTTGCCGAGACCGGGCCAAACGGTCGCGATTGGACCCGAAGTGGGCAGTGGGGCCAGTAACGAGGGTGGACCAAAGCGCGCATGTATCCGCCCATGGCTCCCAACTTCCGTCAATTTTTGATCGCCATGTCAGATGTGGAAATTCTTGCCGAAGCGTGGCGATAGGAGTCACGCGATCAATGCTTTCATTCCAAGTGATTGCAGGACGAGTAATGAAGAACGCAACACTGTTGGCCCTTGGTTTGTTGGCGGCGGGAGTTTGGTCACAAGACAGCGCGAGATGTCAGACCTCGCTTTCCCCTCCGCTTTCGCTTGCGCCGCCGCCGCCGGATGAGAGATCGGCATCTCCGGGCGCAACCAACAGCGTCTGGCCGCCGACGGCGACCGCTAAGAGATCGGTACCGCCCCGGGCCGCTGAAGATTCTTTGCCACGCTCCACTGCCCCGCGATCTGCCACTGTCGAACACACGCCGGTAGAGTCAGGCAGCGCTTCGCCAGCACAAGTGATCGACAGGTCGCCGTCGTCGGCTAGACCGGTCCCCGATTACGATGGTTTTAGCGTCGGCATCGACGACGACACGTCAAGCCGGACGACGCGACCCGTCAGGTCACACCGGGCAAAGCAGCCCAAGCTCGATCAAGAAGCGGATCGTGTCTCTCGGCAGCAATCGGTCGATCCCGGGGACGATGACAAACTAAAGGGCAAGCTTACGATTTGCCGCGGCTGCAAGTAGCAGGCACCACTCCGGACGGACATTTGAATTGGCCCGTCATCTTGCGGGACTCTTGCCATGCAAGAGTCCGGAAATGGCCCATCGCGACATGTTCCGATGCTGCACAAATGACCGCTACAAGGACAACGCGGACGTAAGCTTCATCGCATGACGCCACTGTGTTTATGGTACGTGCCCTAGTTGAACGCCATGCCGCCGCTCATCGCGATGGTCTGTCCGGTCATGTAGGGATTGTTGACCAGCAGCATCACGGCTTGCGCGACCTCCTCGGCGGTGCCGAAACGGCCGACCGGGATGCGGCTGACCAGCTCGCTCTGTCCCCTCATCATGTCGGTCTCGATCAGCGAGGGCGCGACGGCGTTGACGGTGATGCCCTCCTTGACGAGGCGCGCGGCATAGCCGCGGGTCATCCCCTCCATCGCCGCCTTGGATGCATTGTAGTGCGGCCCGATCGAGCCGGCGCCGCGCGCCGCGCCGGAGGAGATGTTGACGATGCGGCCCCATTTGCGGGTGCGCATCATCGGCAGCACCGCCCGTGTGCAGAGAAACGCCGATTTGAGATTGACCGTGATGGTGCGGTCGAAATCCTCTTCGGTGAGGTCGTCGACACCCCTGACGATCGCGATGCCGGCATTGTTGACGAGGATGTCGACCGGGCCGAGCTCGGATTTGGCGCGCTCGACCAGCGCGGTGACGGCGGCAGCTTCCGAGACGTCGGCGGCGATCGCGACGGCGCGGCCGCCGGCGGCAATGATGCCCTTCGCCAGCGTCTCCGCCTCGGCTGAGCGCTCGCGATAATTGATGCCGACGGCGGCGCCGGCATCCGCCAGCATCTTGACGATCGCCGCGCCGATGCCGCGCGATCCGCCGGTCACCAGCGCCACATGTCCGTGCAGACTGCTTGTTGTCATCAAGGTCACCCTGTTCGACGTCCCCTCCCAGGCTCGCAAACGGGAAGGCGCGGCGCAACGCAACTCTGCTCAAATCTGCGTTGAAGGCCGCTGCGCGGCGAAAAACCGGCTTCCGGGGCCGGAATCGGCCTTGCGTCCGGCCCGGGCCGGCGGCAATGGTTGGGACATCACTTCTTAGCCCACCCACGAGAGATCGATGAGCAAACTGATTGTCCGCGCCGGCGAGTTCACCTTTGACGCCCGTTTCGAGGAGCAGCTGGCGCCGAAGACGGTCGCCGCGTTCCGCAAGGCGATGCCGTTCGAGAGCCAGGCGATCCACGTGCGCTGGAGCGGCGAGGGCGTCTGGATGCCGCTCGGCGATCTCGACTTCGGCGTGTCCTACGAGAACCACACCAGCTATCCGGCGCCGGGCCAGATCATCCTCTATCCGGGCGGCATCAGCGAGACCGAGATCCTGCTCGCCTATGGCGGCGTGCACTTCGCCAGCAAGATGGGCCAGCTCGCCGGCAATCACTTCATCACGCTGACCTCGGGGCTGGAGAACCTCACCGCGTTCGGCAAGACCGTATTGTGGAAGGGCGCGCAGAACATCCGCTTCGAGGAAATCTGATGTGACCGAGGCCCGCTATCCGCGCGATCTCCGCGGCTACGGCCGCAATCCGCCCGATCCGAAATGGCCCGACGCGGCGCGCATCGCCGTGCAATTCGTGGTCAATTTCGAGGAGGGCGGGGAGAACAACATCCTGCACGGTGATCGCGCCTCGGAAGCGTTTCTGTCCGACGTGCTCGGCGCGCAGCCCTGGGTCGGCCGGCGGCACGCCAATATCGAGACGATGTTCGAATATGGCGCGCGCGCCGGCTTCTGGCGGCTGTGGCGGATATTCACCGAGCGGAAGCTGCCGGCCACGGTGTTCGGCGTCGCGATGGCGCTGAAGCGCAATCCGGACGTCGTCGCCGCGATGCAGGAGGCGGGCTGGGACATCGCGAGCCACAGCCTGCGCTGGGTCGAGCACAAGGACATGTCGGAGGACGAGGAGCGCGAGGAGATCGCCCGCGCCATTGCCGTGCACGCCGAGGCGACCGGCGCGCGGCCGCTCGGCTGGTACACCGGCCGCTCCTCGATCAACACGCTGCGGCTTCTAATGGAGGCGGGCGGCCTGCGCTATCTCTGCGATTCCTATGCCGACGATCTGCCGTACTGGATCAAGGCAGCCGGCACCGAGCCGCATCTCGTGATCCCCTATACGCTCGATGCCAACGACATGCGCTTCATCAACGCGCAGGGCTTCGGCGGCGGCGAGGAGTTCTACACCTACCTGAAGGACAGTTTCGACGTGCTCTATGCCGAGGGCGCAACCTCGCCGAAGATGATGTCGATCGGTCTGCATTGCCGCGTCGTCGGGCGTCCCGGCCGCGCCGCCGCGCTGATGCGCTTTCTCGACTACATCCAGAAGCACGAGCACGTCTGGGCGCCGACCCGGCTTCAGATCGCCGAGCATTGGCACGCCAATATGAAGCATCTCGCCGCGGAAGCGTTTGAGATCGGCTAGCGGTGCCACTCCAGCCGAATTGACGCAACATCCTGCGCATTCGAATTGCATCGGGTGAATTGCTGCGTTGCACAGACGTCAGAAGCGATCCCGGATTCCACGCGTTAGCAGCCTGCAATGCGGGAGCAGGCGGGTTTCATGCAAGACGTCCAGGAGATCGTAACCGGATTGGAACACACATTTCGCTGGGTTCCGGATTGGGTGGTCGGCCTCGTCCTGATCACGGCTGCGATCGCCGTTGCGCTCGTCGTTCACTCCATCGCGCAACGCATCGTCCATCGCATGGTGGGACCAAAGAATTCCGTCGCGCCGATGCTGCTTGACCGGACAGCCGGTCCGTCACGGCTGGCGCTGTGTCTTGCCGCCCTCGCGCTGGTGTTGCCATTGGCGCCGCTCAACGATCTGCTGCGGCTGACACTCAGCCATTTCTTCGGCGTCGCCGTCATCGCGCTGATCGGCTGGATCTCGATCCGCGCCGTCGACATGGCGTCGGCTAGATATCTCGATAAATTTCGCCTCGACGTTGCCGAGAATTTCCTGGCACGCAAGCACGTCACCCAGGTGCGCGTCTTCAAGCGGGTCACCGACACGCTGATCGTCATCATCGCGGTCTCCACCGCGCTGATGACGTTCGACTCGGTCAGGCAATACGGCGTCAGCCTGTTCGCCTCCGCCGGCGCCGCCGGCCTAATCGTCGGTCTTGCCGCAAGGCCGTTGCTGAGCAATCTGATCGCCGGCGTGCAGATCGCCGTCACCCAGCCGATCCGGATCGAGGACGCGGTCATCATCGAAAACGAATGGGGCTGGGTCGAGGATATCGCCTCAACCTATGTCGTGATCCGGCTGTGGGACTGGCGGCGCATGGTGGTACCGCTGTCCTATTTCATCGAGCGCCCGTTCCAGAACTGGACGCGCGACGCGCAATCCCTGATCGGTGCGATTGCGCTGCATGTTGATTATAGCGCCGACGTGCCGGCGATCCGCAAAAGGCTGGAGCAGGCGGCGAAGGAGTCGCGGCTCTGGGACGGCGCGGTGGTCAATCTGCAGGTGATCGACACCCACCCGCGCACCATCGAGCTGCGCGCGCTGATCAGTGCACGGAATGCACCGCAATCCTGGGACCTGCGTTGCGAGATCCGCGAGAAGCTGCTGGCGTTCATCCGTGACGAGATGCCGGACGCGCTGCCGCGCGATCGGGCGATCCTGGCACCCGCGGTCGATGATTTCGGCCGGGCGTTCCTGCGCGGCGCGCCGGCACGGCAGCGCGCGGCGGCGCCGGCGCGCAACTGATCCGTGATTTGCTCTAGTGGCCGGCCATGTGCCGGCCGATCTCGGTGAGGTCGGCCTCGCTGGCGCGGGCCTCATGCACGAACGCGCCGTGGAACATCACGACCAGCCGGTCCGACAGCTCCAGCAGCTCGTCGAGGTCCTCACTGACCAAGAGCACCGCCGCGCCTCGGTTGCGGGCGGCCATGATCTCGGCGTGGATTTGCGCCACCGCCGCGAAGTCGAGTCCGAAGCAGGGATTGGCGGCGATCAGCACCTCGACGTCGCCCGAAAGCTCGCGCGCCAGCACCGCGCGCTGCACATTGCCGCCCGACAGCGCCGCGATCGGCGTCTCCGGCGTGCGGGTCTTGATCTTGTAGCGGTTGATCTTGCGCTCGGCGTCGTTGCGGAAGGCGGCACGGTTCAGCCACCAGCCGCCGCGCGCGAACGGAGCGCGATCGAATTCGCGGAATGCGATGTTGTCGGCGACGCTCATGCCGCCGACGCAGGCGTTCTTCAGCGGCTCTTCCGGCAACAGCGACATCCTGTGGCGCCGCATCTCCGCGCGGCTCGCCGCATAGGTCTCGCCCTGGACGCGGATCACGCCGCTCTCGGCCTCGCGCTGGCCGGCCAGCACCTCCACGAGCTGGCGCTGGCCGTTGCCGGAGACGCCGGCGATGCCGACGATCTCGCCGCTTTTCACGGTCAGCGATACGCCGTGCACGGCAATCGCGCCGGCATCGTCAAGCGCGGTGAGCTTGTCGAGCTCGAGCCGGGCCGCTCCGGTCTCGCCGGTGCGCGGCGGTTGTACCGTCAGCTGTTCGGCGCCGATCATGGTGCGGGCCATCTCGTCCGGCGTCAGCTCGGCGACCCGGCCGCTGCCGGCAAGCTTGCCGCGACGCAGGATGGTCACCTCGTCGGCAAAGGCCATCACCTCGCGGAACTTGTGCGTGATCATCAGGACGGTGAGCTCGCCCGCGACCACCATCGCGCGCAGCATGCCGAGCACCTCGTCGGCTTCGCCCGGCGTCAGCACCGAGGTCGGCTCGTCCAGGATCAGGAAGCGGCGCTTCAGGTACAGCTGCTTGAGGATCTCGCATTTCTGCCGTTCGCCGGCGGAGATGTCGGAGACCTTTGCATCGAGCGGCACCTTGAACGGCATCCGCGCCAGGAAGGCCTCCAGCTCCTTCTTCTCCTTGCGCCAGTCGACCACGGCAGGCACGTCGTCGCGCGCCAGCACCAAATTCTCGGCGACCGTCATCGCCGGCACTAGTGTAAAGTGCTGGTAGACCATGCCGAGCCCGAGCGCATGCGCGTCCTTCGGATTGGCAATGGCCTGTTGGCGGCCGCCGACGAGGATGTCGCCTTCGGTGGCGTGGTAATAGCCCATGATGCATTTGACGAGCGTGCTCTTGCCCGCGCCATTCTCACCGAGCAGCGCGTGGAACGAGCCGGGACGCACCTTGAGCTCGACATTGTCGAGCGCTGTAAAATCGCCGAACCGCATCGTCATGGCGATGGCGTCGACGCCGAACGCGCCTGATGGTGCGGGCGGCTCGCCGATGATCACGACAGCGCCCCGATCAGCTCGGCGGATTTGGTCACCGCGCCGAACACGCCGCCCTGCATCTTGATCATCTTCAGCGCGTGGTCGTGATTGCCCTTGTCGGTCGCGCCGCAACAGTCCTCGACCAGCACGCATTCGAAGCCGCGATCGTTGGCCTCGCGCATCGTGGTGTGAACGCAGACATCGGTGGTGATGCCGGTCAGCACGATGTTCTCGATGCCGCGCAGCCGCAGCATCAGTTCGAGGTCGGTGGCGCAGAACGAGCCTTTTCCGGGCTTGTCGATAACAGGTTCGCCCGGCAGCGGCGCGAGGTCGGGAATGATCTCCCAGCCGGGTTCGCCGCGCACCAGGATGCGGCCGCAGGGGCCGGGGTCGCCGATGCCGGCGCCGATCTGGCGCGAGCGCCAGCGCTTGTTGGCGGGCAGGTCGGCAAGGTCGGGGCGGTGCCCCTCCCGCGTATGGATGATGTGAAAGCCCTGCGCGCGCATCACCGCGAGCAGCTTCCTGATCGGCTCGATCGGCGCCCGGGTCAGCGAGAGGTCGTAGCCCATCTTGTCGACATAGCCGCCGACGCCGCAGAAATCGGTTTGCATGTCGATGATGATGAGCGCGGTATTCTGCGGCCGCAGATCGCCATTGTAGGGCCAGGCGTAGGGCTCGGACTTGATGAAGCGCTCGGGCATGAAATGATCTTTCGAGATGCTATCGGGTGATGGACAATTCGGCGGGCGCGCCGGTCAGCGTGCGCTTCGGCGAGCAGGTGATGATCATGATCGCGAGCGTCAGGATGTAGGGCGCGGCGTTGAACAAATGATAGCCGGAGGTGATGCCGACCGATTGCAGCGCGGGCCCGAGTGCGGCCGCGCCGCCGAAGGCGAGCGAGGCCCACAGGCACAGCATCGGGTCCCAGCGCGCGAAGATCACCAGCGCCACCGCCGTGATGCCCTGTCCCGAGGAAAGGCCCTCGTTCCAGCTGCCGGGATAGAACAGCGACAGGAACGAGCCGCCGATGCCGGCGAGGAAACCGCCGACCATGGTGGCGCGCAACCGGATCAAGAGCACCGAATGGCCCATCGCGCGCGCCGCATCGGCGCTCTCGCCGGCGGTGCGGATCAAGAGGCCCCAGCGCGTGGTCCTGAAGGCCCAATAGAGCAGCGGCGCGATCGCGACGCCGATCAGGAACAGCACGTTGATGCGCAGCGCCGCGCGGACCTGCGGGATGTCGCTCCACCAGCCGAAATCGATCGCGGGCAGCCGGGCCGCCGTCGGCTCGATCAGCGGCTTGCCGAGGAAGAACGCGAGGCCGGTGCCGAGCAGCATCAGCGCGATGCCGACCGCGATGTCGTTGACGCGCGGCAACGAGCAGATGCCGGCATGCAGCGCGCCGAACAGCGCGCCGGTGATGCCGGCCGCAAGCACGCCAAGCCACGGCGAGCCCGACAGATAGGAGATGCCGTAGGCGCTCATCGCGCCCATCACCAGCGTGCCCTCGAGGCCGAGATTGATGCGGCCACTTCGCTCGGTGATGCACTCGCCGAGGCTGACGAACAGGAACGGCGTCGAGACGCGGATGGCGCCGCCGAACACGGCGAGCGGAACGGTCCAGAGCCCGAGCGATGCATCCGCCATGTCAGGACTTTCCCTTCAGGAAGCCGATGCGCCCGTAGAGCGCGTCGCTGGCCAGCACGAACACGAAGATGATGCCTTGCAGCACCAGCACGGAGGCGTCGGGCAGACCGAGCCGCCGCTGCAACAGGCCGCCGGAAGCCGAGATGCCGCCAAGCAGGATCGCCACCGGAATGATCGCCAGCGGATTCTGCCGTGCCAGGAACGCAACGAGGATGCCGGTGAAGCCGTAACCCGCCGCGAGGTTGGCGTTGGTGCGGCCCTGCACCGCCGCAACCTCGATCATGCCGGCAAGCCCGGCGCAACTGCCGGCGAGGAAGCACACGGTCAGGATCAGTTTGCCGACACTGAGGCCGACGATCTTGGCGGCGCGGATGTTACCTCCGGCGACGCGCGCGGCGAAGCCGAAGGTGGTGTGATAGATCAGGATGTAGGCGGCGATGGCGGCGACGAGGCCGAACACCAGGCCCCAATGCACGTCGGTGCCGGGAATGGTGCCGATCATGTTGGCGGCGCCGATCTCGCGCGTCGACGGCTTGTTGAGGCTCGCTGGATCGCGCATCGGCCCCTCGACCAGATGGTTCAGAATCGCAAGCGCGATATAGACCAGCAGCAGGCTCGAGATCGTCTCGTTGACCCCGCGATATTGCCGCAGGCCGCCCGACAGCGTGATCCAGAGGCCGCCGCCGATCATGCCCGCGATCACCATGGCGATCTGCACCACGATCGGCGCCGCGCCCTGCAGCGCCAGCGCCGCCGCGGTCGCCGACAGTGCGCCGATCAGAAGGGCGCCTTCGCCACCGATGATCACCATGCCGAGCTGCGCCGGCAGCGCCGTGCACAGCGCGGTCAGGATCAACGGCGCGGCGCGGGTCAGCGTGTTCTGCCAGGAGAAGGCGGTGCCGAACGCGCCGTAATACATGTAGAAATACAGATCGAGCGGGTTCTTGCCGTAGAGCGCGACAAAGCCGCCGAACACCGCGAGCGCGCCGACCAGCGCCGCGCCCGGGATCAGGATGTATTCGATGCGCGCGCCGTGGCGCTGGAGGAATCCGGGATCGGCGGCCGGAGCGATTCCGGCCGCCTCCACCGATTCCGCCGTCTCGGTCGTCACGCGGTGGCTCCGATCACGCCCTCGACGAGATAGTCCATCTTCTCGAGTTCGGGATCCTGCTGACCGCGATCGGTGCCGGAAGCGATCACCGTCTTGCCCTTGTTGTCGACGAGCGGGCCCTTGAAGATCGCGAACTCGCCGGACATGAACTTGGCCTTGACGTCGTCGGCATGCTTGCGCGCCTCGGCGGACACCATCTCGCCATAGGGCGAGACCTTGACGATCTCTTCCTTGAGGCCGCCGCGATAGAAGTTCGGGATCGCTTCGCCCGCGGTGATCATCTTGACGAATTTCGGGTAGAGCACCTCCCAATTCCACTCGGCGCCGGTGAGATAGGCCTTCGGCGCCAGCGGCGACTGGTTGACGTGATAGCCGCATACAAGAGCGCCGCGGCGCGCGGCGTTCTCGACCATCGTCTTCGGTCCGTCGACATGGCAGGTTAGCACGTCGACGCCCTGGTCGATCAGGCTGTTGGTAGCCTCGGCTTCCTTGACCGGCATCGACCAGTCGCCGGTGAAGATCACCTGCGTGGTCGCCTTCGGATTGGCGAGCCGGGCGCCGAGCGTGAACGCGTTGATGTTGCGCAGCACCTGCGGGATCGGCTTGGCGGCGACGAAGCCGAGCTTGCCGCTCTTGGTCGAATAGCCGGCCACGATGCCGGAGATGTATTGCGCCTCGTCGATATAGCCGAAATAGCTGCCGGCGTTCTTCGGGTCCTTGTCGGACCACAGGCCGCCGCAGTGCTCGAAGCGCAGTTTTGGAAACTTGCCTGCCATCTTGAGGACGTGCGGGTTGTAGTAGCCGAACGAGGTCGGGAACATGAGCGTGGCGCCGTCGAGATTGATCATGGACTCGATCGTCTTCTCGACCGCATCGGTCTCCGGCACCTTCTCTTCCTCGACGACCTTGATGCCGGGAAGCTTCTTCACCGCCGCGGCTCCTTGCGCGTGGGCCTGGTTGTAGCCGTAGTCGTCGCGCGACCCGACATAGATGAAGCCGATCGTGGTTTCCGCTGCCGCCGCGCCACGAATGCCAAGCGTGCCGCCGAGCGCCAGTGCGGCGCTGCCCTGCAATAAATGCCTTCTTGAAATCCTGCCAAAATCCATCGCCTGCTCCCTCCAGCGGGTCCGGCCCGCCTGTCCTTGTCGCAGCCGCCTGACGGCGGAGCTTGGGGGAAGTGTCGCAAGCTTCATGCCAGAGCATGTTTGGCAATCAGTCTTCCGTAAATGATTGAATGTACGTGAGAATGGTGATCGGTCCCAGAAAGCTCGGAAGCCGATTGAGACCGATTTGCCTATTTTGTGAGCGATCGATCGCTGTTGTATGCAATGCCGTTAAGCAGTCGCTAACCGCCGGACAGCCGGTGCGAGCCCGGTCGGGGACGGTGCACGAGGCGCCAATTGCCGGCTGGTGAATCGGATCGGGCCTGCTACGAGTGAAGCGGGCTCCGCCGGACGCGTTGGACTGATGGGAAACAGCATGAGCGAGACAAAACCGTCCTCGAAATCGTCTTCCCTTGGCGAAGAGATCGTGGCGCGGATCGATCAGCTCGCGACGATCTCCGAGACGCCTGAGCATCTGGCGCGAATCTTCCTCACCGAGGAGCACCGCAAGGCGGCCGATCTCATCCTGTCCTGGATGCTCGAGGCCGGCATGAGCGCGCATCTCGACGCCATCGGCAATGTCTGCGGCCGCTATGAAGGCGAGCGGCCGGGCCTGCCGGCGCTGATGCTCGGCTCGCATTACGACACCGTGCGCGACGCCGGCAGATGGGACGGCCCGCTCGGCGTCATCACTGCGATCGCCTGCGTCGCCGATCTGAACCGGCGCGGCAAGCGGCTGCCGTTCGCGATCGAGATCGTCGGCTTTGCTGATGAGGAGGGCGTGCGCTTCGCCTCGACCCTGCTCGGCAGCCGCGCGGTGGCCGGCACGTTCGACGAGAGCGTGGTCAACACGCGCGATCGCGCCGGCATCTCGATGCGCGATGCGCTGGTCGCCTTCGGGCTCGATCCCGATCATATCGGCAAGGCGGCGCGCGCCCGCCGCGAACTGCTCGGCTATGTCGAGCTGCACATCGAGCAGGGTCCCGTGCTGGAAGAGAAGGCGCTGCCGGTCGGCGTCGTCAGCGCGATTTCGGGCGCGACAAGGCTTGCCGCCAGTCTCACCGGCGTCGCCGGCCATGCCGGCACGGTGCCGATGAAGCTGCGGCGCGATGCGCTGGCGGGTGCTGCCGAATGCATCGTTGCGATCGAGCAGTTTTGCAGGTCCGACGAACAAGGCCTCGTCGGCACCGTCGGCTATGTCAACGCGATGCCGGGCGCCACCAATGTGATCCCGGGCAAGGTGTCCTTCACCATGGATATCCGCTCGCAGAACGACATGCATCGCAAGCGCGCCGTCGCCGACATCGTGCGGCAGATCGAGGCGATCGCAAAACGCCGCGACCTCGCCTTGCAGATCGACGTCACCCACGAGAACCGCAGCGTGCCCTGCGCGCCGTGGCTCAAGGCGCAGATCGCCGAGGCCGTCGCGGCCGAGGGCTATGCCGCGTTCGAGCTGCCGAGCGGGGCGGGGCATGACGGGATGGCGATGGTGGATGTCGCCGATATCGGCATGATCTTTCTGCGCTGCCGCGGCGGGATCAGCCACAATCCGGCCGAGCATGTCGAACTCGCCGATGCCGACATCGGCGCGCGGGTGCTGCTGCGCGTCGTCGAGAATTTTCGTCCGCACGTTGCAGTGAATAGCTAAAATTGCGCGCTTCGCAGGCCTGCGCCGAGGGGCGCTTGCTGCCCACGTTGCGTCAGCACGCCGCAGGCACTGGTCAGGGGCCGCTGCCGGCCCGACCCATGCCTGATCCGGACAGATCAGACCACCGTTTCCGGCTCAGCTGGCCTATTTGCGGGCCGGGCGTGAAGCGCTAGACTTGGTGCAACGGGGGGTAGTGGACATGAGGTCGTCCGTCGTCCAGGACGTTCAGTTCCCAAAACAACCGGCGCTGCAGCTGATCTATGACACTGCACCGATCGGGCTCGCCTATCTCTCACCGGATTGCCGTTACCTTCAGATCAACCAGCGGCTCACCGAGATCTGCGGCATTTCGGTCGAAGGTCACCTCGGGCGCACGGTGCATGATTGCGTGCCCGCGCTGGCTTCGGCCGTCGAGGGTATCGTTCGCTCGATCATGGAGACGGGAGAGCCCGTCACCGACGTGGAGGTTTACGGCCAGCGCCCCGGCCACAATGACGAGCGATGCTGGATCACGCATTGGCATCCGCAGCGCGAACCGAACGGCAGCATCGTCGGCGTCAACGTTGCGGCCGAAGAGATCACTGATCGCAAGCGCAGCGAACGCGAGATCCGCGCCGCGCGCGATGCAGCCGAGAAGGCCTTGCACCATCTGCAGGAGACCCAGGCGTCGCTGATCGAGGCGGAAAAGCTCGCGGCGCTGGGCCGGCTGGTGGCCGGCGTCGCGCACGAGATCAACAGTCCGGTCGGCACCAGTCTCACCGTCGCCTCGGTGCTGGAGCAGAAATGCGCCGACTTCGCTGCCGAGGCTGCGCGCGGCAAGCTGAAGCGATCCAGCCTGAGCGATTTCATCGAGGTCGTCGAAAGCGCCTCGTCGCTGCTTGTCGGCAACCTCAAGCGCGCGGCGGACCTGGTGCAATCGTTCAAGCAGGTGGCCGTCGATCGCAGCTATTTCGACCGGAGCCAGTTCGATCTCGGCGCGGCGACCGAGCAGGTTCTCTCGAGCCTGCGTCCGGCCTTGCCGAAGAACAACCTGGCGCTCGAGGTCGATTGCCCGCCCGGTCTTGCCATGAACAGCTATCCCGGCCCCTACGGCCAGGTGCTGACCAACCTGTTCGTCAATTCGGTGGCGCACGCGTTTCCAGATGGCAAGGGCGGCATGATCACGATCCGGCTCCGCGCCTCAGGCGCGGACCAGGTCGAGATCCTGTTCGCCGACAACGGTTGCGGGATGGATCACGACGTGCTGCGGCAGGCCTTCGATCCATTCTTCACTACGCGCCGCGACATCGGCCGCATCGGGCTTGGTCTGCACATCGTTCATAACATCGTCACGAACCGGCTCGGCGGAGAGCTCAATCTCGAAAGTGCGCCGGGTATGGGGACACGCATGCGCATCACGCTGCCACGCGTGGCGCCGCGGCGCGTGACCGATGGTTGATGGCTACAGGGGGCGACGAGAAGGAAATGCTCCCCGGCTTTCGGACCGGAAAACGTCCTTCCAAGTAACCGCCGCAAAAGGCATTCCACTACCCTTGCTTCTGCCCCCGTCGTCGCGACATTCTCAGGGTATTCCTGATGGTTACGACGATGAGCCAATCCGCATTCGATCCCTTCGGCGAGCCGGTCCCCGCGGTCGATCCTTCGATCGCGAGCGAGGGCGTGTCGAAATGGCTGAAGACCGCAGGCACCAGCGTGTTCTGGGTGCTGGTGGTCGGCATCGTGCTGGCACGGGCCGTCTATTTCGAGCCCGGCGTGTTCAGCTTCGAGCATGCCGTTGCCTGGGCGCAGGGTCTGTTCGCCGCGCTCTAGCCGCAGGTCCGCGCGGCGCCGTCCTGGCCCTTTGCGCCTCCCGGATGATCCCCTCGAACGCGACCGCCGCTGGCACCTCGAGCCGGCCGGGTGATTTCAGTTGCCAGAGCGTGCGCTCGATATGGATGCCCTTGATCGGGATCACCTTCAGCTTTCCGAGCTTCACTTGATCGTCGATCGTTGCGATCGACACGATGGCGACGCCGACGCCTGATGCCACCGCCTGCTTGATCGCCTCGGTGCTGCCGATCTCGAGCGTCCGCTGCGGCTCGACGTGGTGGGCCGCCAGCGCCTGCGCGACCACCTCGCGCGTGCCTGAGCCGGGTTCCCGCACGATCAGGATCTCGTCGTTCAGCGACCGGATGTCGATCGGCCCCTGGACCGCTGCGAAGCGATGATCCGGACCTGCGATCAGCGCCATCACGTCGGTGCGCCAGGCTTCGCTGACCAAATTCTCGTCCTCGACCGGCCCCTCGACCAGCGCGATCTCGATCTCGTGTCCCAGCATCAGCGCGGCGATGTCGCTGGTGTTGGCGCTGACGACATGCAGATCGATGCCGGGAAAGGCGCGGTGGAACACGCCGAGATATTCCGGGATCATGTAGGTCGCGATCGTGGTGCTGGCGCCGATCCGCAGCGAGCCGCTGTCGAGATTGCGCAGCGCCTGCAATTCGTCCTCGGCGGCGCGTTCGGCCGCGAACAGCGTCTCGGCATGCCGCGCCAGCGCCGCGCCCTCCCGGGTCGGCCGCACCCCCTTCGGCGTGCGGTCGAGCAGCCGGCAGCCGACCTGCAGCTCGAAATCCCGCACGCCCTTGGAGATCGCCGGCTGGCTGATGTGCAGGAGGTCGGCGGCGCGGGAGAAACTTCCGGTTCTCGCCACGGCCGCGAACAGGCGGAGCAGATGCAGGTTGAGGGACATAACTTCTCTCTATCGGGGCAGTCCGAAAATATATTAGCCAAGAGGGGTGCCATGGCGCATAAAATCTTCTCCGAAAAGAGGATTTTGTGCCGGAACAAGAACAAGACCAGGGGCAGAAGCAGGGGGCGCTGCGGCGCATATTCCAGCTCATTCCGGGGATTCTGCTCTGCGGGGTCGTCACGGTCATCTCGCTCGGCATCCAGGCCGCCGAGGAGCGCGTTTTCGACCATCCCTATATCGAGGCCCTCGTCGTCGCGATCCTGCTCGGCATGGCGGTGCGCACCGCCTGGGAGCCGTCGGCGCGCTGGCGCTCGGGCATTGCCTTCAGCGCCAAGCAGCTGCTTGAGGTCGCGGTGATGCTGCTCGGCGCCTCCATCAGCTTTGCCGCGATCGTGGCGTCGGGCGGGCTGCTGATCGGCGCCATCGCGGTAACCGTCGTGATCATGCTGGCGGTGAGCTATGGCCTCAGCCGGATGCTGGGGCTCAAGACCAAGCTCGCGATCCTGATCGCCTGCGGCAATTCGATCTGCGGCAACTCGGCGATCGCGGCGGTGGCGCCGGTGATCGAGGCCGATGGCGACGACATCGCCTCGTCGATCTCGTTCACCGCCATTCTCGGCGTGCTGATGGTGCTCGGCCTGCCGCTCTTGATCCCGCTGCTGAAGCTGACGGCGACGCAATACGGCATCCTCGCCGGCCTCACCGTCTATGCCGTGCCGCAGGTGCTGGCAGCGACCGTGCCGGCGGGCATCGTCAGCACCCAGATCGGCACGCTGGTCAAGCTGGTGCGGGTGTTGATGCTGGGCCCGATCGTGATCGGCCTCTCGCTGCTGGTGGCGCGGCGGCGCAAGGCCGGCGCCGCCAGGGAGGGCACCTCGAAGGCCGCCTCGATCAGCCCGTTCAAGCTGGTGCCCTGGTTCATCATCGGCTTCCTGGTGCTGGCCGCGTTGCGCTCGTTCCAACTCGTGCCCGATATCGCGATCGCGCCGGTGACCAAGACGGCGGCGATCCTCACCGTCGTCTCGATGGCAGCGCTCGGGCTCGGCGTCGATGTCCGCGTGCTCTCGACCGTCGGCGGCCGGGTGACGGCCGCCGTCACGCTGTCGTTGATGCTGCTGCTGGGCTTGAGCATCGGCCTCGTGCACTTCTTCAAGTAGAGCATGATCCGGAAAAGTGTGGAGCGGTTTTCCGAAGAGATCATGCTCACATCAAAGGGCCGGCTACTCGGCGGCCTTCGCGGTCTTGCCGAACATCCGTGTCGGTGCGGGAAAGCCGCAGGACGTGCCGTCGGTGATCTTGACCTGATCTTCCCAGGGCAGGCGGAAGCGGCCGGACACCATGTCCTGCATGAACGTGTAGGGGCAATCCATCGCGCCGCCCTTCACCGCGACATAGCCGCGGTGCCAGAGCTGATAGATGTTGTTCTCGACGCCCCAGTTGATCCGCGCCTCGCGCACGAGGTCGGGCCGCACCTCGGCGGTGATGATCTCGTCGGCCCGGCCCGTGGTCCCGTGCGCGATGATGCTGCCGTCGAAATTGACGATCATGCCTTCGCCCATCGAGTCGAACGACCCGTCCGAGCCGCACATGCAGACATTGGCCGTCACCATCAGGTTCTGGAACGCGTTGGCCTGGTTGGTGAAGCGCCAGCTGTCGCGGATCGGCGCGGTGTAGCCTGCGGTGCGGATCATGATCTCCGCGCCCTTGTAGGCGCATTCGCGGGCCATTTCCGGGAACATGCCGTCATGGCAGATGATCAGCGCGATCTTCGCGCCTTTCGGTCCGTCGATCACGGGAATGCCGATGTTGCCGGGCTCCCACGGCTCGACCGGAATCCAGGGATGGAATTTGCGGTAGTACAGCTTGATATCGCCGTGATCGTCGATGATCAGCCCTGAATTATAGGGGTTGCCATGCGGGTTGAACTCCATGATGGAGAAGCAGCCCCAGATCTTGTTCTCGATGCAGGCCCGCTTGAAAGCCGCGACTTCAGGCCCGTCGAGCCGGCACATGATCTCCGGATTGGTATCCATCGAGAGGCCGTGCAGCGAGTATTCGGGGAACACGACGAGGTCCATGGTTCCGAGGTTGCGCCGCGCCTTGCCGACCATCCATACGATGCGCTCCGTCTGCCGTGCCAGGTCGGACCTTGTCGCAACCACAGGCAACTGCAGCTGCACCAGTCCGATCACGACGCCATTCGGTGATTTGTTGAGACCGCCAAGTCCATTCATGCCTGTCCTCCCGCCTGTTTGAAATGGGCTGTCATTTCGCGAACGATGATCTTCGTTCGGTCGGGCTCCCAGCTAGCAACGATCATGCCAGCAAGATCGCAGAATGCGCAAATGCAGCGTACGGTCGCATGCTGATCGGGATCGCCGCGATGCGCCGCATCATTGCGCAATGGCACACGGTTTGCTTAATCAATGCGGGTTTTCTCGCATTCGGGGCGTGCGTCATGGCGAATTCAAGCGGGACAATCGCGGCGGAGCCGGCGCCGATCACGCTCGACTGGAGCAGGACCGCGCTCGTCATCATCGACATGCAGCGCGATTTCATGGAGCGAGGGGGCTTCGGCGAGACGCTCGGCAATGACGTCAGCCGGCTTGCCCGCGCGGTGCAGCCGATCGCCGCGGTGCTCGCGGCGGTGCGCGACGCCGGGCTGCTCGTGGTCCACACCCGCGAGGGCCATCTGCCCGATCTCTCCGACGCGCCGCCGGCGAAGGTCGAGCGCGGCGCGCCGTCGCTTCGGATCGGCGATCCCGGACCGATGGGACGGATTCTGATCCGCGGCGAGGCGGGGCACGACATCATTCCCGAGCTCTATCCCCTCGACAGCGAGATCGTGATCGACAAGCCCGGCAAGGGCGCGTTCTACGCCACCGAATTCGGCGACATCCTGCAGAAATACGGCATCGAGAATCTCCTGGTCTGCGGCGTCACCACCGAGGTCTGCGTCAACACCACGGTGCGCGAGGCCAACGATCGCGGCTACCGCTGCGTCGTGATCTCCGACGGCTGCGCGTCCTACTTCCCGGAATTCCACGAGATGGGTCTGAAGATGATCAAGGCCCAGGGCGGCATCTTTGGTTGGGTCACCGATTCAGCTGCCGTGCTGGAGGCGCTCGGGGACTAGCCGCCTTTCACCGCACCCGCCGTCAGTCCCGCCACGATCTGCCGCTGCGCCATCACGGTGAGCAGCAGCACCGGCGCGGTCACGATCAGCGCGGCGGCGGCGAGCGGGCCCCAGCTCAGCTGATCGAACGAGATCATGTTGTAGACCGCGACCGGCAGCGTGCGGGTCTCACGCCCGGCCAGCACGATGCCGAACACGAAATTATTCCAGGAGAAGATCACCGCGAGGATGAAGGCAACCGCGAGTCCCGGCCTGGCGATCGGCAGCGCGACATGGCGGAACACCTGCCAGCGCGTCGCGCCGTCGATCAACGCAGCTTCCTCCAGCTCCAGCGGCGTGGTCTCGAAATAGCCGATCATGATCCAGATCACGATCGGCACCGTGACCACGAGATGGATGATGATCTGCGGCACCAGCGTGCCGAGCAGGCCGAGCCACTGAAACAGCAGGAACAACGGGATCAGATACGACAGGCCCGGCGTGATGCGCGCGATCAGGATCACGATCGCCGATTTATGCGCCGCCATCCGCGCGATGCCGTAGCCGGCGGGCACGCCGACCAGCATCGCAAGCCCCGTGGCGCAGCCGGTGACCACAAGGCTGTTGCTGAAATAGGTCAGGAACCGGTTGGACGCGAACACGTCGGCATAGTTCTTCCAGGCGATATGCTCCGGAAAGAACACCGGCGGGTAGGAGGCGTTGTCGATCTCGAATTTGAGCGACAGCGAGGCCATCCAGAGGAAGAACAGGATCGCCGGCGAGACGATGACGAACACCGACAGCCAAAGCCCGATCCGCCCGAGAATCTGGCGCGGGTTCATGCCTCGCCCCCGAGTTCAGATGTCCACAGCAGGCGCTTGCGCAAGTAAAGCAGCAGTGCCGCCAGCGCCACGATCAGGAGGAAGAACACCACCGCGATCGCCGAGCCGTAGCCGAGGTCGTAATAGACGAAGGCGACGCTGTAGAGATAGACGTTGATGGTCTCCGACGCCGAGCCCGGCCCTCCTTGCGTGATCGCGAAGATGATGTCGAAGCTTTTCACCGCGTCGATCATGCGGATCATGCCGGCGATGAACAGGAACGGCATGATCAAGGGCAGCGTGATGAAGCGGAACACCTGCCAGAAATTGGCACCGTCGATCTGCGCGCTCTCGTAGGGTTCGGTCGGGATCGCGGCGAGGCCGCCGAGCACGATCAGCATCACCAGCGGCGTCCATTGCCAGGTCTCGACCAGCACCAGCGAGGGGATCACCGTCGCCGGGTTGAACACCCAGAGCTGCGGCGGCAGCCCGACCAGCGACAGCAGATAGTTCAAGACGCCAAGCTGCGGGTGGAACATCATGGTCCACACCAGCGCGATCGCCACCGGCGTGGCCATCATCGGCATGATGAAGATGCCGCGCAGGAAACCGCGCGCGGCGAATTTCTGATGGAATACCACCGCCGCCAGCGTGCCGAACACCAGCGGCAACAGCACTGACAGCGCTGTATAGGACAGCGTGTGCCCGACCGCCTCGACGAAGCGCGGATCGGTCGGCAGCCGCAGATAGTTCGCGAGCCCCACGAACACGGTCGGCGAGCCGACCTTCCATTCCTGCAGGCTCATCCAGATCGTGAAGACCCACGGAAAGATGATCACCGCCAGCACCACGACGAGCGCCGGGATCACGAACGGCCAATAGGACGGCGGACGCCATTCACGCGCCGGGGCGGCCTCTCCAGAGCCTGCGGCTCTGGACTCTTGCTTTGACGCGTTTTCTTCACGCGAACCGGTACCCACTTCGCTTGAAAACGCTTTGCTGGCCGCCGCCGGCTCAGTCTGTGTCACCACGCTCACGCTTTTTCGCTACGCTCCAGGATGGGGCGGAATTGCTCGTGCGCCTTTTTCAGCTCGGTGGCCGGATCGGCGCCCGACAGCGTCGCGGTCAGCGCGGCGCCGACGATGTCGCGGAATTCGGCGACCGGGATGATGACGGGCAGGCCGAGCTTGGAGATCTTGGCGGAGTCAACCACCGACTGCAGCCATTCCTTGGTCTTCACGCCCTTGGCGACTTCGGCATCGTCGACGATGGAGTTGCGGAACGGCACGCCGCCGCCGGCCTGCAGCAGGCGCGCGCCCTGTCCGCGCGAGACCACCCATTGGCAGAGCAGATAGGCGGCTTCCTTGTTCTTGCTCGCCGCGGCGATGCCGACGCCGTCGCCATAGGTCGAGGAGAACTTGCCCTTGGGACCGGCGGGTACCAGCGTGTAGCCGACCTTGCCGACGACGCGCGAGGCGGCGGGATCTTCCAGCGGCGGCGCCCAGCCGTCGGCGTCGATCCACATCGCGGACCTGCCCTGCGTGAAGGACGCCATCGACTCCATCCAGTTGAAGCCGGCGACGCCGGGAGGCGCGCATTTTGTCAGCAGGCGCTGATAGAGCTTGGTGGCTTCGATCGCCTCGGGGCCGTCGGTCAGGATGTTGCCTTTGGCATCGAGAAATTCGCCGCCATAGTTCAGATAGAAGTTGGTCCACATCGCCATGTTGGCGTTGCGCAGGCCGCGGCCGACGAAGCCGTAGATGCCTTCCTTCGGATCGGTCAGCTTCTCGGCCGCGATTGCCATCTCCTCGAGCGTCTTCGGGACCTCGACGCCCTTCTTCTGGAACAGCTCCTTGTTGTAGTAGAGGATGAAATAGTCGACCGACCATGGCAGCGACAGCATCTGGCCCTTGTCGTTGCGCGCATATTGGAGGCCGGCCGCCGAGAAATCGCTCTCGACGAGGTCCGGCGGCGTCATGCTCGGATCCTTGAGGTAGCCCGACATGTCGGCTAGCCAGCCGGCCTTCTCGAACTGCCGCTTCTGCACGTGATAGCTGAGGTGCACGACGTCGAAGCTCGGCTTGCCCGAGGACAGCTCGATCACGCATTTCTGGCGCTGCTGCTGCTCGGGGATCTGTTCCGACTCGACCTTGATGCCGGTGAGCTCGGTAAATTCCTTGATGTATTTCTGCAGATTGTCGCCGCGCGGCCCCTTGGCGAGGATCACTTCGAGTGTGGTGCCGGAATATTTCTTCCAGTTGATGTCGGCACGGGCCGGAAATCCGGTCAGTCCAACCGCGCCGGCGGCCGCGGTGCCGGCCAGCATCTGCCGGCGCGAGATCAGGTGATGCGACATGTTTCTCTCCCTGGACGGTTCTTGTTTGCGAGAGATACTAGCGCCTCAACTTTCTGTGCCTAGTCCCACATGCGCGGCACCGTTGCATAACGCTGCGCCGCGCATGGTATGGCAGCTATGCCTTGACGAAAGCGAGCAGGGTGCCGTTGCCGGAAGCCGGCGGCACGGTGATGCTGTTGCCGCTCTTCACGCCGGCTGAGCCCAGCGCTTTCTCGCTCGCGGCAAGGTCGGCCGCGATCACGAGGCCGGCGCCGCCGCGGTCGGACAGGCCATCCAGCGATACGCCGGGATAACGTTTGCCGAGCTGATCCCTGGTCAGGAACACGAAGTCGGCGCGGTTGCCGCCGGACGGCACCGCAACCGCACCGTCGGCGTCGTTCCTGACGGCGACGTCGATCATCCTGGAGAGATGCGCGGCATCGGCTGCGTGATCGGGCGAGACGATCAGCACCTGCTTGAGGCGTTTTGCCCCATTGGCGTGCGTCATCAATTCGGGAATCCACACCGTCTCGCGGGTCTTGTGCTGGCAGGCGAAGATGCGGACGCCGCCGGGCGCCTCCGCGGTCGGCCACTGGAAGGTGCGGAATTTCGCCGCGGAGATCGTGCCGTTCGGCAAGGTCACCGGGCGTTCGAAATCGGTCGGCCCGATCGGCGCATAGCCGCGCGCGCGAATCTCCTCGGCGCCAGCAGGGGAATCCACCGCGGTGAACGCGATGCGTTCGATGCCCTCGCCGCGCTTCTCGAGGAAGGCGCGCGCCGGAGCGTTGTGTTCGGTCGGGGTCAGCACGCCGAGCAATTCCATATAATCGGGGTCGAACATGATGGTGTAATTGCCCGATCCCATATGCGCGCTATGGGTGCCGCGCGGCGACACGGTGAAGCCGAGCCGCTTGTAGTTCTCGGCCGCCTTGTCGAGGTCCTTCACCATGACCACGGCGTGATCGATTCCGATGACGTTCTTGAGTGCCACTTGTTGTCTTCCCGGCTGGAATAGGAGAGTAGAGTAAAGTAACCAGAATGACCGGGCGGCCGCAAGGAAGGATCATGATGAACAGCAATGCCGTGCGCTGGCCCAATTCGCTCTGGGCAGCAGTGACGCCCTCCGGCCCCGATTGTCCCGAACTGACAGGCGCGCAGCAGGCCGACGTCGTCATCATCGGCGGCGGCTTCACGGGTCTATCGACCGCACTGCATCTGCGCGAGGCCAATGTCGACGTCGCGATCGTCGAGGCCGCCGAATCGGGGTGGGGCGCCTCGGGGCGCAACAACGGCCAGGTGATCCCGACGCTGTCGCGCCCCGATCCGGATGACATCATCGCGAGGCACGGCGCGGCCGGCGAGCGCTTCGTCGCGATGCTGCGTGACAGTGCCGCTGATCTGTTCGACGTCGTCAGGCGCTACAACATCGCGGCCGAGCAGGAGCAGGCCGGCTGGGTGCAGCCGGTGCACTCGCCGGGCCGCATCAAGATCGCCGAGCGGCGGGTGCAGCAATGGTCGAAATTCGGTGCGTCGGTCGAATTGCTGTCGCGCGATCAGACCAAGGACATGCTCGGCTCGGATGCGTGGTACGGCGGCTTCTGGAACAGGACCGGCGGTCACGTCAATCCGCTGGCGCTGGCGCGCGGCCTTGCGCGCACCGTACTCGGCCTCGGTGCGCGAATCTATGCCCGCTCGCCGGCACTCAGTTTCGAGCGCCGCGGCGATCGCTGGGTGGTGAAGACGGAAAAGGGTGAAATCTCCGGTCGCGCGCTGGTGGTCGCGACCAATGCCTACAGCGGCGAGTTCGCGAAATCGCTGGTGCCGGAGATCGCGACCGAGGTGATGCCGGTGCTGTCGTGGCAGATGGCGACGCAGCCGCTGTCGGACAATGTGCGCAAGACCATCATTGCCGGCCGGCAGGCGATGTCGGATACCCATGGCGAGCTGTATTTCGCGCGCTACGATGCCCGCAATCGCCTCGTCACCGGCGGTGCCGTGCTCGGTCCGGGCGACAAGACCGGGCGGCTGAAGGCGCGGGTGACCGAGCGGTTGCAGCGCCTGTGGCCGCAGATTGGCGAGGTCTCCTTCGACTATGTCTGGAACGGCTATGTCGGGATGACGGCGGATTTCCTGCCGCGCATGCACCGGTTGGGACCGAACGCCTATGGCTGGACCGGCTGCAACGGCCGTGCCGTCGCGCTGACGATCCCGCTCGGCCGCGAATTGGCGCGCGCGGTCCAAGGCGTGCCGGAAAGCGAGCTGGCGCTGCCGTTCTCCGAGCCGGTGCAGTACATGGCGCACGGCGTGCTCCGCAAGCTCGCGCCCTGGATGCTGGTGCTCTACCGGCGCCGCGATGCACAGGAGTTGGTCAAGGGCGATCGTTTCGAGTTGCTGCGATGGGCGGAGTATTTCCTCGCCTCGCGCCGTTCGCGGTAGGCGCGGAGCAACGTCGCGCCATGCACGCGAGAGGCATGGAGGGGCAAGCCGCCCGAGTTGGGGACTGGTCAGAGGACGTCGCTGGAAGATTGGGGCCCAAGCAGGTTCGGGTGGGCGCCGCGATCACGAGGATTCCGCC
This sequence comes from Bradyrhizobium sp. USDA 4510, assembly GCF_054059095.1. Lineage (NCBI taxonomy): Bacteria > Pseudomonadati > Pseudomonadota > Alphaproteobacteria > Hyphomicrobiales > Nitrobacteraceae > Bradyrhizobium > Bradyrhizobium sp. USDA 4510. The sequence goes on from NZ_JBSSBT010000001.1 coordinate 1,828,371, forward strand.
GTTGGCGGATAGCGTTGTGGAAACCCCGACGCGACGCAGGCGTTATTGCCAGATAGCAACCCTGGGAGGTGGGCATGGCGAGGAAGCGCATTGGTATTCTCACGGGAGGCGGTGACGTCCCCGGCCTTAACGCGGTGATCAAGAGCGTGACTTATCGCGGCAGTGAGGACGACATCGAGGTTGTCGGTCTCCGCCGGGGCTGGGAGGCCCTCACGCACCTGAACCTCGACGACCCGTCGAGCAAGTCCCATTACATCATCCCGCTGAACCGCGAAAATACGCGCGTCATCGACCGGCGCGGCGGCACCGTGCTGCACTCGAGCCGCACCAATCCCTCCAAAATGAAGAAGTTGCCCGATCATCTCGCGGGCCGCGACTTTCCGGTTTCCCAGAGCACCAAGGGTGGCATCGCAACCACGACGTGGGACCTCACCAACGAGGTGCTTGCGAACCTCGCGGGGCTCGGTATCGAACATCTGATCGCCATCGGCGGCGACGATACTCTCAGCTACGCGGACAAGCTCAACAGGCGAGGCGTCAAGATCATTGCCATCCCGAAGACGATGGACAACGACGTTCGCAACACCGAGTACTGCATCGGCTTTTCGACCGCGATCACCCGTGCCAGCGATGCCATCCAGCGCCAGCGCACCACCGTCGGCTCGCACGAGCGAATCGGCATCTTCCGCGTCTTTGGTCGCGATGCCGGCTTTACGGCACTCTATACCGCATACGCAATCTCGATCCGATGCGCCATACCGGAGTACAAGGTCAATCTCGACAAGCTGATCCAGCTTCTCCTCGATGACAAGCACGGCAACCCAAGCAACTACGCGTTGATCGTGCTCAGCGAGGGCGCCGAGTGGGAGGGCTACAAGGTGCAGGAATTCGGCGAGCCTGACGCCTACGGTCACCGCAGGAAGGCGAGCGTGGCCGAAGCATTCGCCGACGAGATCAAGCGGCGCACCGGCGAGGGGACCATCGTCTCTGACCTCACCTACGACCTGCGGTCAGGCGATCCGGACTTCATCGACAAGCTTGTGGCGCTGACGTTCGGCAACATGGCTTACGATGCGATCCTGGAAGGCAAAACCGGCCTCATGTCGGCGCTGGTCGAGGGCCGATACGACCTCGTGCCGATCCCCGACGCCAAGCTCGGGCCACGCAAATTGGACGTCGCAAGCGCGTACAACACCGAGCGCTACCGTCCTCTCTATTCCAACAAGCGGGGCCTGCCGATCTTTCTCAACCGCGCTTCATAGGGCGGGTGGTAACCCCATCGGGCAGTGCGAGCTATTCCAGATGCGTCGATAGCCCGTATCGACACGCGGTGACGGAGGGGCCATAGTTCCGCAAGCAATATGCGCAGGGAACCTGTCGCACCACACGACGTTCTTTTTTGCAAATGAGCGCGCCGTCGCCCCCGGCGCAGCGAGCGCCGAGGCGAAGGCGCTGCGCTGCGGTCGGAGGGATGCTCATGAAACTCACCATTTCGGTCATCAAGGCTGACATTGGCTCCGTCGGGGGCCACACGAAACCATCTGCGCGCATGATGGCGGCTGTCGAAGGGGAGGTCGCGAAAGCGATCGAAAACGGTCTCCTGATCGACGGTTTCGTGCGCCATACCGGCGACGATATTGCGATCATCATGACGCACACGCGGGGCGAAGGGAGCTCCGAAGTCCACCAATTCGCCTGGAAGACGTTTCTCGCGGCCGCTGCGGTCGCGAAGACCTCCGGGCTCTACGGCGCCGGCCAGGATCTTCTCGTCGACGCCCCGTCCGGAAACGTTCGCGGCGCGGGCCCGGCTGTCGCCGAGCTCAGCTTCGACCACAGCCTCTCGGGCGCGAGACCCGCGGAGTCCTTCATGGTGTTCGCCGCAGACAAGTGCGGCCCCGGTGCCTACAACCTGCCGCTCTATCTGGCTTTTGCCGATCCCATGTATTGCGCCGGGCTGATGCTGCCCCCGATGATCAAGGGCTTCCGTTTCCATATCATCGATATGGACAACACGGCCGGCGACAGCGTGATCGAACTCGATGCGCCCGCGGACGGCTACCACATTGCGGCGCTGCTTCGCGACAACGAGCGCTTCGGCATTGATCGCATCGTCTCGAAAACCTATGGCGAGGTCGCCGTCGCCGTTTCGGCGCAGCGCCTTCACTCCATCGCAGGCAAGTACACCGGCAAGGATGATCCGGTCGCGGTCGTCAGGAACCAGGGCATTTTCGCGGCGCCCGAAGAAATCATCTCGCCGTTCACCAAGGCGCACTTCGTGGGCGGCGATGCGCGCGGCTCGCATGTGATGCCGCTCATGCCGGTGCCGCTCAACACCCCGGTGACGGGGATGTATTGCCTGCCGATCGTGTCCTGCGTCGGCTTCTCGATCGACCGGGACGGGAAGTTCTCGGAGTCCTATACCGACTTCTTTGACAACCTTGCCTGGGACGAGGTTCGCCAGCGCGCGCAGCGCAAGGCGATCGAGATGCGCAGCCAGGGCTGGTCCGGCGCTGCGATGCTGCCCTATTCAGAGCTGGAATATGGCGGCTTCCGCGACACGGTATCCGGATTGCTGAAGCGCTTCCGGCTGCGCGAGGAGCCTAAGCCACAAGCGGCGGAGTAGGGCCGCGCGTGCCCGGCTACACGGTTGCGATGCCGTGCTCGCGCGCAAACGCGCCGCCGGGGATCGCCGACAGCAGCGCCTGCGTATAGGGATGCCGCGGCTTGCCGAACACCTCGGCGGTCAGCCCTTGCTCGACCACGGCGCCGTCCTTCATGACGGCGACGAGATCGCAGATCTGGGCGGCGACGCGCAGATCGTGGGTGATGAAGATGATGGAGAGGCCAAGCTGCTGGCGCAGCCCGGCGAGCAGCTTCAAGACCTGCGCCTGCACCGAGACGTCGAGCGCCGAGACCGGCTCGTCGGCAACCAGCACATCCGGCTTCAACGCGAGTGCCCGGGCGAGCCCGATGCGCTGGCGCTGGCCGCCGGAGAATTCGTGCGGGTAGCGGTCACCCGCGGACGGATCGAGGCCGACCAGCTCGAACAGCTTTCGCGCTTCCGCGATCGCGGTGGCGCGGTCGGTGCCGTGCACGATCGGTCCCTGCGCCACCAGCTCGGCCGCCTTGCGGCGCGGATTGAGCGAGGCGAACGGATCCTGGAACACCATCTGGATGTGGCGGGTCTCGCGCCTGATATCGTCGCGGCCGAGCTTTGCCCAGTCCTTGCCGTCGAGCACGATCGACCCGGTGTCCGGATCGATCAGCCGCACGATGCAGCGCGCGAGCGTCGATTTGCCCGAACCGGATTCGCCGACGATGCCGAGTGTCGCGCCGCGCGGCAGGTGCAGCGACACGTTCTTGACGGCCTCCGTGATCCGCGCGCCGCGGCCGAGGAAGCCGCCGGTGCGGTAGGTCTTGGAGACGCCGTCGATGGTCAGGATATCCTTGCCGGAAAGGATGCGCGGCGGCGGCGCCTTCAGCGGCGGAACGGCTGCGATCAGCTGCTTCGTGTAGGCATGCTGCGGATCGTTCAGCACCTCATCGGCCGCGCCTTGCTCGACGATCGCGCCATGCTGCATCACCACGACGCGGTCGGCGATCTCGGCGACCACGCCGAAATCATGGGTGATGAACAGCACCGCGGTCTTCTTGCGCTGCTGCAAATCGCGGATCAGCTTCAGGATCTGTGCTTGTGTCGTCACGTCGAGCGCGGTGGTCGGCTCGTCCGCGATCAGAAGCTTCGGGTCGAGCGCCAGTGCCATCGCGATCATCGCGCGCTGGCGCTGGCCGCCAGAGAGCTCGTGCGGGTAGGCTTTTGCGGCAGCCTTCGGGTCGGGGATGCGGACGTCCTCGAGCAGCGCCAGCACGCGAGAATTGATCTCGGCCTTCGAGAGAGCGGTGTGGATCGCAAACATCTCGCCGATCTGGTCGCCGATCGTGCGCAGCGGATTGAGCGCGGTCATCGGCTCCTGGAAGATCATCGCGATGCCGGCGCCGCGCACATCGCGCATCTCGGCGCTGTCGGCGGCGCAGAGGTCGCGGCCGTCGAACATCATCCGGCCCCGTTCGATCGTCACCTCGTTCGGCAGCAGCCGCATGATGGCGTTCGCCATCATCGATTTGCCGGAGCCGGACTCGCCGACCACGCAGAGGATCTCGTTCGACGCAATTGAAAGCGAAACGTCGGACAGCGCATGCGGCCGGTCGGCGCCCTTGGGCAGGCGCACCGTCAGGGCGTCGAGCGAAAGGACCGTGTCGCTCATCGGCTCTTCAGCCTCGGATTGAGCGCATCGTTGAGGCCCTGGCCGACCAGCGACACCGCGAGCACGGTGACGAGGATCGCAATGCCGGGGATTGCCGAGACGTACCATTGCACCCGGAGCACGTCGCGGCCGAGCCCGATCAGATTGCCCCAGGAGGCGACGTTGGGATCGGACAGACGCAGGAAGGCGAGCGCGCTTTCCAGCAGGATCGCGACCGCCATCACCACGCTGGCATAGACGATGACGGGCGGCAGCGCGTTGGGCAGGATTTCGCCGAGGATGAGCTGGACGTCCTTCATGCCGAGCGTCTTGCCGGCCTGCACGAATTCGCGGTTGCGCAGCGAGAGGAACTCGGCGCGAGTCAGCCGCGCCGGCGCCGGCCATGACACCACGCCGACCGCAATGGTCACCGTGGTCAGGGTCGAGCCGAACACCGCGACCAGGACCAGCAGCAGCACGAAGTTCGGCAGCGTCTGGAACGCTTCCGTGATCCGCATCAGCACATTGTCGACCCAGCCGCCGTAATAGCCGGCGAAGGCGCCGACCAGGATGCCGATCAGGATCGCGATCAAGGTGGCGACGCCGCCGATCAGCAGCGAGATCCGCGCGCCGTAGAAGATCTGGGCGGCGATGTCGCGGCCGGAATTGTCGGTGCCGAGCAGGAAGCGCGGGTTGGAGAACGGCCAGATCAGCGGCCGCCCCGCCAAAGCGAGCGGATCGCGCGGATAGAGGGGACCCGCGCTGATTGCCATCGCGATGACAAGCAGCAGCAGGATCAGGCCGATCACCGCGGCCGGGCTGCGGAAGTAGCGCCTCACGGCATCCATCGTCAGCCCTCCGCCGCGATGCGCGGATCGAGCCGCGCGTAGAGCAGATCGACGACGAAGTTCACGGATATGACGAGCAGCGCGGACACGAAGACGATGCCGAGCAGGGTGTTGAGGTCGCGCTGCACCACCGACTCATAAGCGAGACGGCCGAGGCCGGGCAGCGAGAACACGCTCTCCACCACGACCGAGCCGCCGAGCATGGTGCCGGCCTGCAATCCGATCAGCGTCACCATCGGCAGCAGCGCGTTGCGCAGCACATGGCGGGTGATGACATGGGTCTCGTCCAGCCCCTTGGCGCGGGCGGTGCGGACGAAATCGAGGTTCAGGACCTCAAGCATCGAGGCGCGCATGATGCGCAAATAGATCGCGAGGAAGATCAGCCCGAGCGTCAGCGTCGGCAGCACCAGATGCGCCGCAATATCCAGCATGCGCCAGATTCCGGTCTGGACGTTGCCGATATCCTCGAAGCCGCCCGGCGGCAGCCACTGCAGATAGACCGAGAACACCACGATCGCCATCAGCCCGAACCAGAACGACGGCGTGGCGTAGAAGATCAGGCCGAGGGTGGAGATCATCGTGTCCGGCCAGCGGTTGACGCCGCGCGCGGCGATCACGCCGAACACGAGGCCAAAGAAGAACGCGAATGACAGCGACGCCGTCATCAATAGGATGGTCGGCGGCAGCCGTTCCAGGATCACGGTCGCCACCGGCTTGCCGTAGATCGAGGAGAAGCCGAGGTCGAGCCGGACCAGGTGCCACAGATAGTTCCCGAGCTGCGCCGGAACCGAGAGGTTCAGCCCGTAGAATTTGCGCAGCGCCTCGGCGGTCGCGGCGTCGCCGCCGCCCATCTGCGCCATCAGCGCATCGACGGTGTCGCCCGGCGCGAGCTGCAGCAGCAGGAACACGCCGATCAGGATCAGGAACAGGGTCGGGATCGAGGCGGCGAGCCGCCGCCCCGCAAGGCTCAGGATACGCATATTTTATCTATAGCGTTTTCGAACGATGTGGACACCGGTTCGGGGGTGGGCACCGGCCCCTTCTTACCTCGCTCCGCTTGCGGGGAGAGGTCGGATCGCATCGCCAGATGCGATCCGGGTGAGGGGGTACAGGTCTATCGATGGAGCAATATCGTGGAGCGAGCCCCTCACCCCGATCCTCTCCCCGCAAGAGCGGGGCGAGGGAGAAGAGGGCGCCACGCCTAGCGCAGATGTGGCCTCATGCGCTCAGCCACAGATCGTGCCAGCTCGTCGAGCCCCAGCGCGGGGTGTTGGAATGGTTGCGCGCCTTGGCCGTGATCACGGTGACGAAGATCTGCTCGATCGGCATCCAGACCGGCAGCTCGGTGTTCACCTCCTTGACGAAGTCGGCATAGAGCGCCTTGCGCTTGGCCGGATCGACTTCGGTGGCGGCATCGTCGATGGTCTTGTCGACGGTCTTGTCCTCCCAGCCCCACTGGTTGGTCCATGGCGCGCCCTTGGGCTGGCCGGAGCGGTACCATACCGTGGTCGAGACCGCGGGGTCGTTGCGATACTGGTGCCAGCCGGTCGCGAGATCGAAGGCGTGCTCGTCATAGACCTGCTTGAGGAAGCCGCCGCCGTCGTTGCGTACGATGTCGACCTGGATGCCGACTTCTCCCAGCGACTGCTGGATGAAGGTCGACCACAGCGAGATGTCCTCGCCCCACGGTGCCGGCAGGAGTCTCAGCGAGAAGCGGTTGCCGCTGGAGGCTTTGAAGCCGGCCTCGTCGAGTAGCGCGATCGCCTTGGCCTTGTCATAGGGGTATTGCGGCGTGTTCGGCCCGGGATAGAAGTCGGTCGAGGTCGACGGGATCGGGCCGGTGCCGAGCTTGGCGAAATCGCCCAGGAAATTGTCGATGAAGAACGGCACGTTGATCGCGTGCGCGATGGCGCGGCGGACCCGGATGTCCGCCAGTTCCTTGCGGCGGAAGTTGAACTCGATGGTGTTGGTGCGGGCGTTGCCCTCGTTGCCCTTGGTCTGGACGACGAAGCGCTTGTCCTTGCCGAGCCGCGCCATGTCCGAGATCGTCAGGCCCGAGAACGGGCTGTAGTGCAGCTCGCCGGCCTCCATCTGGGCGGCCGCGGCGGCGCGGTCGGTGATCACCTTCCAGACGATGCGGTCGAGATAGGGCGCGTTCGGCCGCCAGTAGTCCGGGTTGCGGTCGGCGATGATGTATTGCCCGCGCTCGTATTTGACGAATTTGAATGGGCCGGTGCCGACCGGCGCCAGATTGGTCGGGTTCTGCCTGATGTCGCCGCTCTCATAGAGATGCTTGGCGGAGACGTAGCCGAGGTCGGGCAGGGCCCGGAGCAACAGGTTGAGCGGCATCGGCCGCTCGTAGCGGAAGATCGCGGTCTGCGGATCGGGCGTATCGACCGATGTGAGGAACAGCTGCAGCGTCGATCCGTAGTTGAGGATCTTCTTCCACATGTTCATCGCGGTGAAAGCGACGTCCTCCGAGGTGAACGGCTTGCCGTCGTGCCAGGTGACGCCCTTGCGCAGCTTGAAGGTGACGGTCTTGCCGTCCGGGGTCGCCTCCCAGCTCTCGGCGAGCACGCCGACCGGCTGGCCGTCGGCGTCGAGGTCGACCAGATTCTCCTGGATCTTGCCGCCGATGATGTAGACGCCGGTCGAGGCCTGGATGCTGGGATTGAGCTGGCGCTGCTCGGCGCCGTAATGGACGTTGAACACGCCGCCCTTGCGCGGGGTTTCCTGCGCGAATGCCCGCATCGGATTGATGACATTGGCCGCAATCGCGGCCGAGGTCAGAAGGGCCGTGCGGCGGTTGATCTCGAGGCGGCTCAAATCCATACGCGGGTCTCCGGTACTTACAATAAAGGCTTGCATCGGGCGACCAGCCGGATCGGTCGTGGCGCCCCTTTGCGATGTTACGATGGAATGGGAACCCGAGTCATTTTCTAATGCCTCGGCCTTTTGGAGGATCGTTTCCGAAACCTGAAGTGGCGCATTGCGACGCTTCGCAACCCGGATCGGGCGCCGCATTGTCGCAGTTTGGGCCGCGCGAGTTGCGTCTGGTGATTCTCTCGAAGGGACGTTTCGGGAGCGCCGAAGCCGCGCAAACCCTGTAATTTTAGGGGTCGGAAGCGCCTTGACTTGAAAAAACACTGGAAAAAACCCTGATTCGGCGGCTGTCCACAGCGATATTGTGGTGGGGAGTGCAGAAAACACTGTTTTTCTCGGCGTTTTCCGCCATATCGTGCCCACTCCAGAATCAATGGAGCAACCATGGCTACCCAACTGTCGAAGTCGCAAGTGATCGAGAAGATCGCGACCACCACCGAACTCTCCAAGCGCGACGTCAAGAACGTTTTGGACTCGCTTGTCGATGTCGGCCACAAGGAGCTGAAGAAGGCCGGGGTGTTCCTCGTCCCCGGCTTCGCGAAGTTCGTTGTGGTCAAGAAGCCTGCGACCAAGGCGCGCAAGGGCACCAACCCCTTCACCGGCGAAGAGATGATGTTCAAGGCCAAGCCGGCCCGGAAGATCGTCCGCGCACGGCCGGTCAAGGCCGCCAAGGACGCGGTTTAAGATGAAAGGCCTCCGGTGACGGAGGCCTTTTGCTTTTGAGCCGTCGCTTCCTGCCGTTGGTTGCCAGCCCGCGTTTTCCAGCGAGTGGACACCGGTTCGCGTGAAGAAAACGCGCCAAAGCAGAATCTGGAGCTCCGGACCGGGTTGAACCGGGACCGGGGCTCTAGACTACCGGCGACCGGCCACCATCGACATTGATGGCGGTGCCGGTGATGTAGGAGCCTTGCTCCGAGGCCAGGAAGCAGGCGAGGTTGGCGAACTCCTCCGCCGTGCCGATGCGGCCGAGCGGGGTGCCCTTGGCAAGGCCCTTGGCGAATTCCCCGAAATCCGTGTTCGGCGCCTGGGCAGCATGCCGCTTGACCCATTGATCGCTCATGATCAGGCCGACCAGCAGCGCGTTCACCAGGATGTTGTGCTCGCCGCCTTCATTGGCCATGACCTTGGTCAGCGCCATGCCGGCCGCACGCGACACCGAGGTCGGCGCGGAATTGCCGGCCGGCGCTTTCGCAAAGGTGTTGAGCACATTGATGATGCGGCCCCATTTGCGCTGCTTCATGCCCGGCCACACCAGCCGGCTGAAGCGGATCGCGGCGAACAGCTTCAGGTCGAGGTCCTCCTGCCAGGCCTCGTCGCTGATGCTCTCGAACGCCAGCGTGCGTGCCGTGCCGGCGTTGTTGACGAGAACGTCGATCTTGCCGAGATCGGCAACGATCTGGTCGTGAGCCTTGGTGATATCGGAAGCCTTCGCGACGTCGCAGACATAATCGCGTACCACAAGGCCGTCCCTGGCAAGCGCTTCGCGCGCCGCAGCGAGATCGGCCGCGCCGCGGGCGAGGATCGCGACCCTGGCGCCGGATTCGGCAAACCGCCGCGCCACCGCGATCCCGATGCCCTTGCTGCCGCCGGTAACCACGGCAACGCGGTCCTTCATTGATAGGTTCATTGTTGTTCTCCCTGGGGCTGGCCCGGAGAGGACGCTATCAAACCGACAGCGCGACCAACAAGGTCATGCAGAGCAGGTGTGCTGTGACAATCAGTGCGAGATGGAGCGGACCGGACATCGGAAATCTCCATGGTGGTGCGCGGCTTGATGCTCCGTGAGGTGAGCACTGCCGCTTAGGCTCCCTCCCCTGAAAGGGGGAGGGCGGGGTGGGGGTTGCCCTCCACGGACGCCGGCGTCTGCGGAGCAGGATCCCCACCCGGATTGCTGTGCAATCCGACCTCCCCTTTGCAAGGGGAGGTGAGGAAAGAGCGTGCCCGGTTCACGCGCGCTGCTAGTTCGAGCGCGCGCTTGCCGTAAAGCTGCGGTCGACGGCCTTGCCGACATCCAGCGTCTTGCCGAGGATGCCGTAGCGCGTCGCGCGATCGGAGGCGGCCTGCACCTCCTTCACCACGGCCTCGTCGATCGCGATCGGGCTCGTCTTCTGAGCGGTGTAGGCGGCGAGCAGCACGTCCTCCGGCAGTTTTGTGAGCTCGGCCGTGTTCCTGGCGTACTCGGCGAGATGGTCGAGCGACCACAGCCGCGCCTTGTTGAGCCGCTGCACCAGGTCCTGCACCGCCGCGCGCTTGGTTGCGATCGCGTTGTCGGAGGCGACGATGAAGGTGATGGTCGGCGTCAGCCCTTCGCCGTCGGCGACGACGCGCGCCTTGTCCTTCAGCGTGGCGTAGGAGATATACGGCTCCCACACCGCCCAGGCGTCGATCGAGCCGGCGAGCAGCGCGATCTTGGCGTCGACCGGGCCGAGCGGGGCGAAGGTCGCGTCCTCGATCCTGCTGCCGGCTTTTTCCAGCGTCGCGTTGATCAGGAATTGGCCCCAGCCGCCGCGCGTGCCGGCGAGGCGCTTGCCCTTCAGATCGGCCGCGGTCTTGATCGGCGAATCCCCGCGCACCAGGATCGCCTGCGTCCGCGCATCGGAGCGCGTGCCGCCGATCGCCTTGATCGGCGCGCCCGACGCATAGACCGTGAGGAAGGACAGATCGCCGGTGTAGCCGACGTCGAGCGCGCCGGCGTTGATCGCTTCCAGGATCGGGGCTGCGGCGGGGAATTCCGACCACTCGATCTTGTAGGGCAGATCCTTGGCGAGGCCGGAAATCTCCAGCAGCGAGCGGTTGCCGCCCTTCTGGTCGCCGACGCGCAGCACGATCGCGTCGGCCGCGAGCGCCGCAGCCGATGTCGACAGGGTGATCACGGCCGTGATCAGCGCTGCCGCCGTGCGGCGGGTGAGAGAATAGGCAGGGCCCGAGCGGGTCAGTTTGCGCATATGAATTTTCTTCCTGATTCATTCGCTGCGCCGCGGAACGCGCGGCAGCGTTCGATCAAGTCTATGAGCAAGCCGTTCGCCGTCAACGAAACGGAAATCTGAATTCGCCGGCTGCGTGGCAAGGATGATCTCGTCAAGCAGGCCGCGCGTAGAAGACATCGCGCATGCGGCCGCAAAACGCCTAGATTTGATGCAGTCACGGGTGATCGCGCCGCATCTCCGTCTGGGACGATCGTGAAAATCCTTTCATCGCCGCGCGATGCGATCGTGGAGAGTTCAGCTGTGGCGCCGACAACATTCGAAATTCCATTTCATTGACGATGATCTTGTCGCGCCGCATCATTTGCATGTTGCTTTGAGTGCAATCGCGCCGGAGAAATCCGCTTTTTTCTGAACCATGTGCTTCGAACGACGGGGCGTTCAAACGGAGACGTTTTGCGCGCGGGGCGGAGCCTTGCCGAAATGCAGGAGTGAAGATGTCGACGGATAACAAGAAGACGGTGATGGATCGCCGCACATTGCTGCGTGCGGGCGCCGCCGCGGCCTTTGCCGCGCCGATCGGGGCGTATAGTGCGCAGGCCTTCGCGCCACGGGCGATCACGCCGGCGATCGACTTCTCGGAATTCCCGGTCTGCAAGACCGCATCCGATGCACCGGCTTTGACCGGCGCGCCGCGCAAGCTGAAGCTGTCCTGGAACGCCGGCGCGGTCTGCCTTGCGCCGCTGCCGGTCGCGATCGACCACGGCTTCTTCCAGAAGCAGAATCTCGACGTCGAGCTGGTCAACTATTCGGGCTCGACCGACCAGCTGCTGGAGGCGATCGCCACCGGCAAGAGCGACGCCGGTCTCGGCATGGCGCTGCGCTGGCTGAAGCCGCTGGAGCAGGGCTTTGACGTCAAGATCGCCGCCGGCACCCATGGCGGCTGCATGCGCGTCCTGACCCGCACCAATTCCGGGGTCGACAAGCTCGCCGATCTCAAGGGCAAGATCGTCGCGGTCGGCGATCTCGCAGGTCCCGACAAGAATTTCTTCTCAATCCAGCTGGCCAAGCTCGGCATCGACCCGATCAGGGACGTCGACTGGCGCGCCTATCCCGGCAATCTCCTGAACGTCGCGGTCGAGAAGGGCGAGGTGCAGGCCTTCCTGTCGTCGGACCCGCTGGCCTATCTCTGGCTGAAGGATGCGCAGTACAAGGAGGTCGCCTCCAACCTCGACGGCGAATATCGCGACAAGAGCTGCTGCATCGTCGGCCTGCGCGGCAGCCTGGTGCGCGAGGAGCCTCAAGTCGCGCGCGCCATCACCCAGGCGCTGCTCGACGCCGCGATGTTCACCTCGCAGAACCCGGACAAGGCGGCGAAGTCGTTCCAGCCCTATGCGCCGAAGGCGGCGAGCCTCGCCGATCTCGAGGCAATGGCGCGCTACCACACCCATCACCATCATCCGACCGGCGAGGTGCTCAAGCGCGAGCTGAAGGGCTACGCCGACGACCTCAAGACGGTGCAGGTGTTCAAGCAGAGCACCGACACGGCCAAATTCGCGGAGCGGATCTATGTCGACGTATTCAGTGTCTGACGCGACGGCCGCGGCCGCGCCGCGTGCGGCGGTCACGTTCTCGAACCTCTCCGGCAGTTACGGTGTCGGCCTTGCGGCGAGCCTCGTCTGGCTCGCCTTTGGCCTCTCCTGCCTTTATTGGCCCGATGTCGGCGACTGGTCGCGGACCGGATCGCTCGGCATCGGCGCGATCGTCATCGCCGCGTTCATCCTGTTCGGCACATTCAGCGCGGATTATCTCGGCGGCGCCGGGCAGGCGTTGCGCAAGCGCGCGCCATGGCTGGTGGCATTCGGCGCCTTCGTGACGTTGTGGGAGGTGGCCACCGCAAAGTTCGCCTGGCTGCCGCTGCCGTTCTTCCCGCCGCCGCAGTCGATCCTCGAGGTCTATACCGACGATCTGCCGAAACTGCTCGATAGCGTGTTCGCCTCGATCAAGCTGCAGCTCGGCGGCTACATTATCGGCGCAACCGTCGGCTTTATCACCGGTGTCTCGATCGGCTGGTCGCAGAAGATCGGTTACTGGGTGCATCCGGTGCTGCGCTTCATCGGTCCGCTGCCGGCCACCGCCTGGCTGCCGATCGCTTTCTTCACCTTTCCGTCGAGCTGGAGCGCCTCGACCTTCCTGATCGCGCTCGCCACCGGCTTTCCGGTGACGGTCCTGACCTGGTCGGGCGTCGCGAGCGTCAGCAGCGCCTATTACGATGTCGCGCGCACGCTCGGCGCAAAACCGTCATTCCTGGTGCTGAAGGTCGCGATCCCCGCCGCGCTGCCGCATGTGTTCGTCGGCCTGTTCATGGGGCTCGGCTCGTCCTTCGCGGTGCTCGTCGTCGCCGAGATGATCGGCGTCAAGGCCGGGCTCGGCTGGTACCTGCAATGGGCGCAGGGCTGGGCGGCGTATGCCAACATGTATGCGGCGCTGATCGTGATGTCGCTGCTCTGCTCCGGCGCGATCACGCTCTTGTTCCGCACCCGCGACCGCCTGCTGGTCTGGCAGAAGGGCGTCGTCAAATGGTAGCGCAGTCCGCAGCTGAGGCGATCACCTATCCGGCGGTCGGCGCCGAGCTCGATATCGAAGGCGTCAGCCACGCCTTCGATATCGATGGCGCCACGCTGCCGGTGCTCGACAATGTCAACCTCGCGATCGCGCCGGGCGAGTTCGTCGCGCTGCTCGGCCCGTCCGGCTGCGGCAAGTCGACCTTGCTGCGGCTGGTGGCCGGGCTGGAGAAGCCGCGCGCGGGCACGCTGCGCGAGGATGAAGTCCGCATCGCCGGACCGCATCCGTCGCGGGTTGTCGTGTTCCAGGACCCGACGCTGTTTCCGTGGCGCACGGTGTGGGACAATGTTGCGCTTGGCCTCGAAGCGCAGGGCATTCTGAAGGCGCAGCGCCACCGCGTCGATGACGTCATCGAGCTGGTCGGCCTGTCCTCGTTCCGCAACGCTTATCCGCACCAGCTGTCCGGCGGCATGGCGCAGCGCGTGGCGCTGGCGCGCGCGCTGGTCAACGATCCGAAGATCCTGGTGCTCGATGAGCCGCTCGGCAAGCTCGATTCGCTGACGCGGATCGCCATGCAGTCAGAACTCGTCGCGCTGTGGCAGCGCAAAGGCTTCACCACGCTGTTGGTCACCCATGACGTCGAGGAGGCGCTGGTGCTCGCCAACCGCGTCATCGTGCTCTCCGATCGGCCGGCGCGGATCAAGGCGGACATCGCTGTCGCCCGGCCGTATCCGCGGCATCGCGGCGATCCTTATCTGGCTGAGCTGCGCAAGCAGATTCTCGGCCTGCTCGGACTGGAGGCGACATGGTGAGATCTGCGGCGAGGGAGCTGCATCCGGCGGACGGGCCGGAGCACATCGCGCGCGCGTTGCGGCTCGCCGACGTCTTTGCAGCGCGTGCGCCGGCGCACGACCGCGACGCCAGTTTTCCCTTCGAGAATTTCGTCGATCTCTCCCGCGAAGGCCTGCTGGCGCTGACCGTGCCGGCGGCGCTCGGCGGCGGCGGAGCGGGCGCCCGCGACGCCACGCGCGTGCTCGGCATCATCGGCAAGGCCGATCCGTCGACCGCGCTGGTGCTGTCGATGCATTACATCCAGCATCTGGTGATGGCGCGCAGCACGCGTTGGCCGGGCCGGCTGTCGCGCAAGCTCGCCAAGGAGACGGTCGAGGGCGTGGCGCTGATCAATGCATTGCGCGTCGAGCCCGAGCTCGGCTCGCCCGCGCGCGGTGGCCTGCCGGCGACGACGGCGCGCCGCACCGAGACCGGCTGGCGGCTGACCGGCAAGAAGATCTATTCGACCGGCGCGCCGATCCTGAAATGGTATTCGGTCTGGGCGAAGACCGATGAGCCGGAGACCCGTGTCGGCTTGTTTCTGGTTCCCGCCGGTCTGCCGGGAACGCGGATCGAGGAGACCTGGGACCATCTCGGCCTGCGCGCCAGCGGCAGCCACACCGTGATCTTCGACGACGTCGTGTTTCCGCTGGATTACGAGATCGACGTGCGCACGCCCGACGACTGGAAGGTTCCTGACGTCACCCAGGCGACCGTGCATGCGATCTTCGTCGCCGCGATCTATGACGGCATCGCCCGCGCGGCCCGCGACTGGCTGGTCAAATTCCTGAAGGAGCGGGTGCCCGCCAATCTCGGCGCGCCGCTCGCGACCTTGCCACGGATGCAGGAGGTCGTCGGTGCGATCGAGGCGCGGCTTGCGGTCAATGCCCGCCTGATCGACAGCTTCGCGACCGATTTCGATAACGGCTTCCCGCTGTCCGCGATCGAGTCTAACATCATCAAGCTGACGGTGACAAATAACGCCGCGGCAGTGGTGGAGGATGCCTTGTCGCTGACCAGCAATCACGGCCTGTCGCGAACCAATCCGCTGGAGCGGCATTACCGTGACGTGCTGTGCGGCCGCGTCCATACCCCGCAAGACGATGCCACCCGTGTCTCCGCCGGACGCTCCGCGCTGGGCGTCTGAAAACGATAGCCAACAACAACGGAGTTCCCGTCATGCCGGTCGAGTTCATCGGCTTCATCACCAACAACAATGCCTCCGAGACCATCGTCCGCTCAGGCCCGGTGCTCGATCCGCCCTATATCGAGACAGTGGCCAAGGCGCATGAGCTCGCCGGATTCGATCGCGCGCTGCTGGCGTTCCATTCCACCACGCCGGATGCGTTGCAGGTCGCGCAGCATGTCCTGACCATCACCAAACAGCTCAAGGTGATGATCGCGCAGCGACCGGGCTTCACCGCGCCGACGCTGCTGGCGCGCCAGCTCGCGACGCTGGATCAGTTCTACGGCGGCCGCGTCTCGCTGCACGTCATCACGGGCGGCAACGCCATCGAGCTGCGCCAGGACGGCAACACGCTCGACGACAAGGACGAGCGCTACGCCCGCACCAGCGAATTCCTCGACGTGGTGCGGCTGGAGTGGACCAGCGAGAAGCCGTTCAACTACAGCGGCAAGTATTACAACGTCGAGAACGGCTTCTCGCAGGTGAAGCCGTTGCGGAAGGGCGGCATCTACACCTTCGTCGGCGGCGGCTCGGACGCCGCGGTCGAGGTCGCGGGCAAGCACGCCGATACTTTCGCGCTGTGGGGCGAGTCCTACGCGCAGGTGCGCGATGTCACCGCGCGGGTGCGCGCCGCCGCGGCCAGGCACGGAAGGCCGACGCCGCGCTTCAGTCTGTCGGTGCGGCCGATCCTCGCCGACACCGAAGAGAAGGCGTGGAAGAAGGCGGAACATATCCTCGAGCGCGCCACCGCGCTGCAGGACCAGACCGGCTATCGCCGTCCCAACCACGCGACCGACGGCGCCAAGCGGCTGCTGGCGCTCGCCGATCAGGGTACGCGCATCGACAAGCGGCTGTGGACCGAGATCGCCAAACTGACGGGCGCCAACAGCAATACCACCGCGCTGGTCGGCACACCCGAGCAGGTCGCCGAGGTATTCGGCGATTATTACGATCTCGGCGTCAGCCACTTCCTGATCCGCGGCTTCGACCCGCTGGTCGATGCGATCGATTATGGCCGGGCGCTGATCCCGCTGACCCGCAAGCTGATCGAAGCGCGCGACCAGCAGCGAGGGATTGCCGCCGAATGATCCGTCTCATTGTTGCGGCAGTGCTTGCGCTCGTCGCCGTCGACGCGGCCTTCGCGCAGACCACGCTGCGCGTCGGCGACCAGAAGGGCAATTCGCAGGCCGTGATGGAAGCGGCCGGTGTGCTCAAGGACGTTCCCTACAAGATCGAGTGGAAGGAGTTCGCCGCAGCCGCGCCGCTGCTGGAGGCCCTGGGCGCAGGCGCGATCGATACCGGGCTGGTCGGCGACGCGCCGTTCACCTTCGCGGCGGCCGCCAAAATTCCGGTCAAGGCGATCGCCGCGGTGCGGCAGTCGCGCGACGGGCTCGCGGTCGTGGTGCCGGAGAACTCCGCGATCAAGAGCTTCGACGATCTGCGCGGCAAGAAGATCGCAACCGGCCGCGGCTCGATCGGCCATCAGCTGATCCTGGCGGCGCTGGAATCCAGGGGTTGGCAGGCGAACGACGTGCAGATCGTGTTCCTCGCGCCGTCGGATGCCAAGGTCGCCTACACGCAAGGTTCGGTCGACGCCTGGTCGACCTGGGAGCCTTATGTGAGCCAGGAAGAGGTGCTGTTCAAGTCGCGCCGCGTCATCACGGCTGACGGCATCACGCCCGGCCTCGGCTTCCAGGTCGCAACGCCCGATGCGATCAAGGGCAAGCGCGCCGAGCTCGAGGATTTCGTGCGTCGCCTCGCCGCGGCGCGCGCATGGTCGCAGAACAATGTCGAGGGCTACGCTGCGACCTGGGGCAGGCTGATGAACATCCCGCCCGCGGTGGCGGTGAACTGGCTGACGCGGGCCAAGATCCGCATCGCGCCGATCGACGACAGCGTGGTCGCCGACGAGCAGAAGACCATCGACCTCTACGACCGCTGGGGCCTGATCCGGCAGAAGATCAACGCCGCCGACATCGTCGACCGCTCGTTTGGTGCGGCCGTCGGGAAGGGCGCGGGACTGTAGGCAATTTGCAAGCGACACCAAACATTCAGCGTCGTCCTGGCTTTCGCCAGGACGGCGGGTGCTCGCACGATTTCGGAATATTGGAAAAATATCCCTGATTTGCCCGACGTGTCAAGCTGCCCTGTCGAAGGCCGGCAGCCGCGAGGTCCTTTGCATGGGGTTGTTTTCGATATTTTGCCGGCGCACCTGCGGCGGCCCTGCAGGCGGGAGATGTGGACCGTCTGCGCGGAAGCGATTCAGCTCCGCACTATTGCACCGCTAACGAACCCGTGATTCAAAACATCCATTCGTCCGCCGGCTGCCGCGCGGCAAGGATTTTCCCCGTTTGGCACATTCCAAAACCGCAACGTTGCTATTTTCGCCACGACCTTGCCACCCCGCCCGGCGCCGCCAAGATCAAAAGCACGAACAATCGAGTCCGGGAGATCACCATGGGCCTTCAACAAACTCGCATCGAGTCGCTGCCGTTTGTGACCGCTGAACTGAATTATCTCGCGCCGACGCCGGGCAAGCCCCGGACCTACGCCTTCGATCCGCCGCCCGGCGAACCCAAATCCACCGCGCTGCCCGAAGCCCACAATGTTCCGATATTTGACGGGCGTTTGATCGCCGACAGCTTCTCGCTCGATCGCGAGGGCTTTGCGCTGGTCAAGCATCCGACCAGCGTCAAGGACTATTACGACGAGAACGAAGTCCGCAACGTCTACTATCCCGCCGTCGAAGCCTTCCTGAAGGCGACGCTGAAGGCAGATCGTGTCTTCATCTTTGATCACACCGTGCGCAAGCGCGTCGAGGGCGCGGCTGACATCCGCGGCGGTGGTCCGCGCCAGCCCGCGACCCGTGTTCATGTCGACCAGACCGCCGTCTCCGGCCGCAACCGGGTGTTCGAGCACCTGCCCGACGAGGCCGAGCAGCTGGTCAAGGGCCGCGTCCAGGTGATCAATCTGTGGCGCCCGATCCGCGGTCCCCTGCGGGATTCACCGCTGGCGATGGCCGACGGCACCACGGTCGCGCCGGAGGATTTGATTTCTTCGGACCTGATCTATCCGAACCGCAGCGGCGAGACCTACTCGGTGAAGTACAATCCGAACCACCGCTGGTTCTACATTCCCGAGATGACGCCGGACGAGGCGATCCTGCTGAAATGCTACGACTCGGCGACCGACGGTCGCACGCGGTTCGGGCCGCATACCGCCTTCGTCGATCCGACCACGCCGGCGGATGCCGCGCCGCGCGAGAGCATCGAGCTGCGCACGCTGGTGTTCCATAAGCAGTGAAGTCACCTCGCCCCGCGTGCGGCAGGGGTGTCCGGGGAAATTCAGGCATAGCGGAGCTCCATCTGGTCAGGTGAGATGGTTGATTTCCGACGGCTGGGGTTGATGGGCGGAGGTTTGTCGATGGCAGCGAGGGATCGACGCGTGAGCAGGAGCTGGCCGACGAGTTCGGCGAACCTGAGCGGGAGCATTTTGATGCAGTTGGTGTGAGCGGCGATGCGCAGCAGCAGGTAGGCAATCATCGCAGCGAGCACCTGAAGGCGGATCGCGTTGTCGTTGGCGCCGAGGAACTTGCGAATATCGAGATGCTGCTTGATCCAGCGGAACAGCAGCTCGATTTGCCATCGGCTCTTGTAGAGGGCGGCGATCTCGACGGCGCTACGGGCAAGGTCGTTGGTTAGGAGTGTGATCTTGCCGCCTTTCTCGCGTCTGATCTTGATGCGGCGGAGCGGGATTGGAAGGCGCGAATCGCCCTTGCTGATGAGCTTCACCTCGTCATCGGCAAGGATTTCGAAGTCATCCCCGTTACGCTTGCGGATGGCGCGATGCCTGAGCGAGCGAAGACGGATGCTCGTCTTCGCCCGGGTAACGAAGAAAGCCTTGCTATCATTGATCTTCTGCCACCAGTCGAAACGGCAATAGCCCTTGTCAAACACATAGGTGGTGGCGGGCTGGATTGGGGTCTGTCGGCCGATCTCGATGTCATTGACGTTCGCGGCCGTCATCTCGACGCAGGTCGGGACATCGCTCCTTGGGTCGTAGACGACATGCAGCTTCATGCCGCGGATGCGGCCGTTCCACGTCGCCCAACTGCAGACCTTGCCGAGCGGGATCGGACTGGCGTCGATCAGACGCACCATCTCCATGCCTTCACTCCGCAGCTGGCGACGCGCCATCGCCGACAGCGCCGCAAAGGTTTGCGCGAAAATGCCGATCGGACGGCGGGCATTGGCATCGGACAACGTCGAGCGCGACAGCTTGCCGGTTCCCAAGTGATAGTGATGCTGCGAATTGGCGTTGAAGCCAGTCACCACCCCGCGCAGACTGCTGTTGCCGCTAAGCTGGGCATAGATCAGCGCCACCAGATGATCCCAGCTCCTGAACGACTTGTCGTAGGCATCCCCGTCCAGACGATCCACAACCGTCTGAAACTGCCGTCGATTGATCGGTTCAAGCAGCCTTCCAAAAATGCTACCGCGATATCGCATGCTCGGCCCTCTGTGTCTCGACAACCAGAAAAGACCGATTTGCCTCGGTCCTGCCGAGCATGCACCGCGACACAGTGAATCATTCCCCGGACACCCCTGCGCGTGCGGGGAGAGGTCGGAACGCATCGTTAGATGCGTTCCGGGTGAGGGGGAGTCTCCGCACATCCAATTGTCACCGTGTTCGCGGGTGCAGCCCCTCACCCAACCCTTTAGAGCGAGCTTCGCTCGTCTCGACCCCGTGAAGAACGGGGAGAGGGCTAACCGATTGGCACCCTCCGCCCAATAATGTTACGCCCGTCGCCAAACCGCTCGGGGAAGAGGCGATTCGTGGACGGCGTGGTGACGAAGGAAGAGGCGGGGATCGGGTTCCGCGCCCTGGTGCTTGCACTTCTGGCATTGGCCTCCGGCCACATGCTGTCGACGCTGCTGCGGACCATCCCGGCGATCAGCCTCGATCTGATGGCGTCGGATTTCGGCACCTCGCCGCAGGCGCTCGCGAGCCTCACCTCGATCTATCATTTCTCCTTTGCTGCCTCGCAAATCCCGGTCGGCGCCGCGATGGATCGTTTCGGCGTGCGGCCGGTGTCGCTGAGCCTGCTCGCCGGTACCGTGATCGGAACGCTGGTCTCGGCGCTGGCGACGGGGCCTGCGAGCTTTGTGCTCGGCCAGCTCATGCTCGGCGTCGCCACTTCGGGCATGCTGATGTGCCCGATGACGCTCGCGGCGAAACAGATGTCGGCGGCGAAATTCGGCCTGTGGTCCGGCCTGATCCTCTCAATCGGCAATATCGGCATGCTGCTGTCGGCAAGCCCGCTGGCGTTCGTGGTCGATCAGTTCGGCTGGCGCGCCGGTTTCTGGGTTTCGGCCGGCTTCGGCATTGTCGTGCTGATCGCGGTGTTCGCGCTGGTGCCGCGGCAGCCGGCGGCGCATGCGGATGATTCCTCGCCGCTGCACCAGATGGCCGAGGTGCTGCGGCTCGGCATGTCGCGTGGCCTGCGTGGTCTGATCGCGCTGTCGCTGGTGTCGCTCGGCGCGTCGCTGACCTTGCGCGGCTTGTGGGGCGGCCCGTGGCTGATGGACGAGAAAGGGCTGAGCCGGATCGAGGCCGGCAATGTGCTCGGCCTGTTCACGCTGGCGATGATCGTCGGCCCAGCCTGCATCGGCGCTTTCGATCGCAAGTTCGGGCACCGCCGTGCCATGGTGGCGGTGACGCACGCCATCGCCGCGCTGCTGCTCGTCTTGATGGCGGCCGGTGCGCCGCATTTCCCGGTCTCGAACCTCTTCGGGGTTGCCGTGATGCCGACGCAATATGACTTGGTGCTGTTAATCCTGATCGGGCTCGCGACGTCGGCGCAGCCGCTGATCTACGGCATGACGCGGCAGCTTGTCGCCGCACAGAACACCGGCAAGGCGCTGTCCTCGGTCAATCTCGCGTTCTTCCTTGGCGCAGCGCTGCTGCAATCGAGCACCGCCGGCGTCGCGGCGCTGTTCGGGCTGCCTGCGGTGCTGCTGTTCATCGCCGGCGCGCTGGTGATCGGGACCGTGCTGTTCCTGATCTACACCAGGCCCTAAAGCGCGATGAGATTGGGTTGAAACGTCATCGCGCCTTGGCTCTTTGTTTGAGCATGATCTTTTCGGAAAACCGCTTCGCACTTTTCCGGATCATGCTTTAGCGCGCCGTTCCGATCAGATCGTCTGCGCCTGCTTGCGAATCTCGTTGGCAAGCGGCCGCAGGGAATCGCCCCCGCGCGGCCCCACCAGGGAGTAGCCCGTACCGCCGTCAGCCCACGAGAAGCCCGCGACATCGCCACCCGAATGCGCGGCCATCGGCGCGTTCTGGTCTGACGTCATCGGGCGGGTGAGAACCACAAGCCGCTCGCCGCGATCGTCGTCGTACATGAACATGGCCGCAGGACCATGTGCGGTCGGCACTACCCGTCCGCCCATTAAGCGATATCCCGACTTGGTGAGATCCGGCAGCTTCACCGGTTGATGCAACCGGTTGGAGACCCATTGCACAAGCTCGGTGCTGTCGCGCAGCTCGACCGGCCGCGTGCGATCGGAGGCGTACACTCTGTAGGAATCGCTGGCTTCCTCGGCGAGCGCCACAATTCCGCCGACCGGTGTCTGTGTCGCGCCACGGATCATCCATCCACCGAGGCCGCCGATCGAGAGCATCAGCATCGCTGCGA
This sequence comes from Bradyrhizobium sp. USDA 4510, assembly GCF_054059095.1. Classification (NCBI taxonomy): domain Bacteria; kingdom Pseudomonadati; phylum Pseudomonadota; class Alphaproteobacteria; order Hyphomicrobiales; family Nitrobacteraceae; genus Bradyrhizobium; species Bradyrhizobium sp. USDA 4510. Next base: position 1,850,552 of record NZ_JBSSBT010000001.1, read on the forward strand.
TGGCCCAGCGCAACGACGAGGGGCGGCGGCGTGGGCTCTCGATCATCCTGGCGAGGTTGAGCCGCGGCGGCAGCGGCTCCTCGGCGATCGGCAGCAGCGCCGATCGCAAGAGGTTACGCTCATCGGAGTAGGCGGCGATGCGCTTGGCCACGTCCGGATGCTTGTCCAGATAGGCACGGACCTCGGCCTCGCGTTCCGGCTCGAGCGCGCGATCGACATAGGCGTGCAGATCGTCTTCTGTAATGGGTCGGTTACTCATGTCTTGTTCCGCAATTGCACGACATTATGATCCCGGTCGCCGGGAGTCCCCTCCAGTTCGTGATGCAGCCGCTCGCGGGCGCGCGCGAGGCGTGACATCACCGTGCCAATGGGCACCCCAAGCACCTTCGCGGCATCGGCGTAGGACAAATCCTCAACGCCGACGAGCAGCAGCACCGCACGCTGGTCATGCGGAAGCCTGGTGAGCTTCGCCATGACGTCGCGATACATCACCTTGTGCTCCTGCGCCGCTTCCTGGCCGAACGAACCCTCGTTTGTTTCGTCGATCGCGACATGAACGCCGCGCACCGTTGCGCGGCGAAACTGGTTGATGGCGAGATTATGCAGGATCGCGAACAGCCACGGGCGCGGATTGTCCGACCGCCGCTGCTCCCAGTGGATGACGGCGCGTTCCAGGCAGTCCTGCACCAGGTCGTCGGCCGCGGCGTGATCGCGGACCAGGGCCCGCGCATAACGCCGCAAGGCAGGTATCAGCGGCTCGACCAGGTGCAGCATGTCGCTCATGGCGCTTGTACCTGCACGACCGCGCCGAGTTTCGCCGGCTCGCCGGCTGCGATGACGAGGTAGCGTCGCTCCGCCCTGGCCGCGCTCTGCACGATCTGCCGGATCGGACCGGCCGCGTTGACGATCGCGGAGCCGGCCGGATTGGTCATGAAGGCTGCCAGCGGCTCCACCATGCCGCCACCGTCAGCGTGTTCGGCCAATCCCAGCACGTAGCGCTGCTTCGGCTCGAGCCCGGTCACGGAAGCCTGCAGCACCTGGATCAGGCCTTGATCGAACAGCGATACGCTGGTCGGCGGCTTCTCGCCCTTGGCTTGCTTTTTCGGTGCGAGCGCGAGGTGAGCGGCCTGGCCGGCGACGCCGAGGGCCTGCAGGTTCTGGCGATCTTCCGGATTTGGCGCGGCGTTCGGCACATAGACGATCGCCTGCGGCGCCTGGCCGATCGGGATATTGGCGATCACCTTGTTGGTCGCGGTGTCGATCGCGGCCAGCGCGTCGGCATTTTCGAGACCGACATAGACTCGCGTGCCGTCGCCGGACGGCCAGACGCCGTGCGGCAGATTGCCGACGGGGATGGTCGCGACTTGCGAGAAATCGTCGGTTCGGAACACCTTGACCTCGTTGGTGCCGCCGATGGTCACATAGGCGAAGGTCCCCTTTGAGGTCCTGGCGAAATTGACGTGGTTGGTGATCGGGCCGCTGTCGATGGTCTTGATCAGGTTGAACGGCGGCTTGGCGTTGAACACCTGCGTCCTGCCGACATCCTTCAGCGTGAACCAGACCTGGTCGCCATCGGGCGACGCCGCGATGTTCGGGCAGAACGGGCTTTCCTGCTTCACCTTGGCGACGATCTGATGGTCTGCGACCGAGACCACGTCGGTCTCCGGATTGAACGACGAACAGATGTAGCCGTACTTGCCGTCGGGCGAGAAGATCTGCATGCCGGGTCCCGCGGGCACCTCGATGCGCGTCGTTTCCTTGAAGCTCTGCGCGTCGATGACCGAGATGTAATTCTCGCCGCGCACGGTGACCCATACTTCCTTGCCGTCGGGCGTGAAGAACGCCTCGTGCGGTGACCGCCCGATATAGGTGACGTGCTTGACCGCGTTGGTTGCCGTGTCGATGAAGCTCACCGAGTTCGAACCGATCGAGACCACCGCGAGGGTGCGGTGGTCGGGCGAATAGCCCATGCCGTGGACCAGCACCTGGCCCTTGTAGAGCGGGCTGAAATTGCCCGGCTGCGGGTCGCCGAGCCGGATCACGCCGAGCAGCTTGTTGTCGGCCGGGTCGGTGACCGACACCGTGTTGGAGAACTGCTCGGCGGCGTAGACGCGATCGTGACGGCTGACCGGAATGTCGGGCGCGGACGCAGCGCCCGGCGCCTGTCCGGCGAAAGCAGGGCTCGACATCGCCAGCACGGTCGTGGCCAGCAGGCTCTTGAGGATTTGACGGTTCATCGTTTGAGGCTCCTAGTTCTTCATTCCGTGGGACATGTTCATATGATCGTGAGCGGCAGGCGCCGGGGTCTGCTGTGTTGGGGCGGGCGCGGACGCCGTAACCGGATCTCCGATCGCGAGCTTCATGGCGTCGATCTCCTGCTGCTGCTCGACGATGATTTCCTGCGCGATCCGGCGCAGCTGCTCGTTCTTGCCGTAGCGGAGCTCGATCACGGCCATGTCGATCGCGCCCTGATGATGCGGCTGCATCATCGCGACGAAGTCGCGGTCGATGTCGCCGCTCGGCTTGGCCGCCATGTCATTCATCATCTTGGTCATCGCGGTATCGTTTTCAGCAAGGAAGGCGCTCTCTTCGGCCGTCTGCCCGGTCTGGACCGGATGATGGTCGTCATGCGCGAAAGCAGCCGCCGCAGCTGCAAAAGCAAGCAGGGCGGCGCCGGCGAGCGGCGCAAGGCCGGACTTAAGGAATCGAGGAAGCATTTGCGTTCACCCTGGGAGTTGTCGGGGAGGCCCGAGCGGTTACGGGCTTGGGCCGGCTTGCATGGGTGGGACGCAGCAGCGTGAGTTCTATTCCGTCGTCAGGCAGATTCTTGTCGATCACGACTTGCTGATCGCCGGAATGATCCGTTTCGGCCGGGGCAGCCGATTTGCGATCCGCAAGCCACTGGCTATAAGAAGGAATTCCGGTTTCGATCGACCGGTTCCACCATCCTCCCTGCGCAAATCCTCGCGCCAAGAAGGCCAAAATGTCCGCCAAGATCGATCCGATCACCCGCTCCGTCGTCCAGCACCGCCTGTCGTCGATCGTGAAGGAGATGGGCGAAGCCATGCTTCGCACCTCGTATTCGCAGATCCTCAATTCCAGCCGCGATTTCTCGCTGGCGATCTGCGACACCAACGGGCGGCTGATCGCGCAGGCCGACCACATTCCGGTTCATGTCGGCGCCTTGCCCTGGGCGACGCTGGCGGTCGAGGAGCGCTTCAAGGATGTCGCGCCCGGCGACGTCATCCTGCTCAACGATCCCTACCAGGGCGGCAGCCATCTGCCCGATCTCACTGCCTTCGTGCCGGTGTTCGACGGTGGCAAGCGGCTGCTCTGGACCATCGTGCGCGCGCATCAGAGCGATATCGGCGGCGCCACCCACGGCGCCTACAATCCAGCCGCCACCGAGATCTATCAGGAAGGCATCCGCATTCCGCCGATCAAGCTCTACGAGGCCGGCAAGCCGCGCGAGGATCTGCTCGACCTGCTGGCTTTGAACATCCGCAACCCCAGGGAATTCCGCGGCGACCTCGCCGCGATGCTGGGCGCTGCGCATCTCGGCGAGCGCCGTGTCGCAAAACTGTTCAGCGAGTTCGGCGCGGAGACGGTCGAAGCCGCGATCGAGGCCATTCTCGATGCGACCGAGCAGCAGACCCGCGCCGTGGTGTCCGCCTGGAAGGACGGCGTGTTCTACGGCGAAGCTCTGCTCGACGATGACGGCCACGGCCGCACCGACATCAAGATCGCCGCCAAGGTGACCAAGAAGGGCAGCGACATCGAGGTCGATCTCACCGGCTCCGATCCGCAGTCGACCAGTTTCGTCAATTCGTCACACGCCAACATGCAGGCAGCGGTCGCGATGGCCTTTGCCTATCTGATCGACGCCGACATTCCGAAGAACACCGGCGCGCTGCGGCCGCTGAAGGTGGTGGCGAAGCAGGGCACGATTGTCTGGGCCGATCCCGGCCGTCCCGTCACCTTGTGCACCAGCCATCCCTCCAACGAGATCGTTGAAGCCATCATCAAGGCGATGTCGGCGTCCTGTCCAGATCGCGTCATGGGCGGGTGGGGGCGCCGCTTCCGCATCGCGATCCAGGGCGAGGACCCGCGCAACGGACGCAATTTCATCTGGCACATGTTCCAGGCTCGGCCCGGCGGCGGCGCCTCGCCGGGCGGCGACGGTTATTCGTCGATCGGCGAATGGCACTCGGTCGGCGGTCTCAAATTCGGCAGCATCGAGGTGGCCGAGGTGCGCTTTCCCCTGCATTTCCGCCAGCACGAATTCCGGCCGGACTCCGGCGGCGACGGCCAGCATCGCGGCGGGCTTGGCGTCGCGCTCGACATGGTGCTGGAGACGCAGAAGCCGGCCAAGGGCAACACCGCCGGCGACGGCGCGCGCCATGGTCCCTGCGGCATGCTCGGCGGCAAGGACGGCGAGCCGCATCATTACCGGCTGCTCTCGGAAGGCCGCGCGCCGCGCGTGTTGAAGACGAAGGAAGTCGGCATCGAGCTGCGCCCCGGCGACTGCCTCGAGATCCGGTCCTCCGGCGGCGGCGGCTGGGGTCCACCCGAGAAGCGCTCGGCGGAAGCGCGGGCGCGCGATCTTGCGCAAGGTTTGGTTTCGAAAGCGGTGTAGGGCAGCGATGTATACGATTGGGGTCGACGTCGGCGGCACTTACACCGACCTGGTTGCGACGGATCAAAGCGGGCGCACCGTGTTCGCGAAATCGCCGTCCACGCCGGCCGATCAGTCGATCGGCGTGATGGCGGGACTGGAAGAGCTGGCGCGCCGCCTCGGCGTGACGCGCGCGGCGATGCTCGCCGCGACCGATCGCCTGGTGCACGGCACGACGGTTGCGACCAATGCGCTGCTCGAGCGCAAGGGCGCCAAAGTTGCGCTGCTGACCACCGAAGGTCATCGCGACGTCGTCGAGATGCGCGAGGGGTTGAAGCCGGACCGCTACGATCTGCGCACGCCGCCGCCCGAGCCGCTGGTGCCGCGCGAGCGCCGCTTTGGCGCGCGCGAGCGGCTGAAGGCCGACGGCAGCGCTGCGGTTGCGCTCGATGCCGCCGCGCTCGGCGACGTCATCGCGGAAGTGAAACGTTCGGGTGCGAATTCCGTCGCGGTCTGCTTTCTGCATGCCTATCTCAACCCGGCGCATGAGCTTGCCGCCGTCGAGCAACTGGCGAAGGAGCTGCCCGACGTCAGCGTGTCGCGCTCGAGCGACGTACTGCCGCAGATCAAGGAATATGAGCGTGTCTCGACCACAATCGTGAACGCTTATGTCGCGCCGACGGTGCGACGCTATCTCACCAATCTGGAGCGTAGCCTGCATGAGGCGGGCTTCAAGGGCTCGCTGTTCGTCGTGCTGTCGCATGGCGGCATGGCGCCGGTGGAGGAAGCCTCGCGGCTCGCCGCGGGCACGGTGCTGTCGGGGCCGGCCGGCGGCATCTCCGGCAGCCGCCGCTGCGCCGAGATGCTCGGGATCCCCGATCTCGTGCCGTTCGACATGGGCGGCACCTCGACCGACATCTCGCTGATCGCAGATGGCCAGGCCTCGCTGTCGGCGGATGGCATGCTCGCCGGCCAACGCATCGCGCTGCGCAGCCTCGACATCGCCAGCATCGCCGCCGGCGGCGGCTCGATCGCGAGCGTCGACGGCGGCCGCACGCTGCGGGTCGGGCCGGAGAGCGCGGGCTCGGTGCCGGGACCGGCCTGCTACGGCAATGGCGGCACGGCTGCCACCGTCACCGATGCCAATGTCGTGCTCGGTTATCTCGACGCCGCCGCCTTCATGGGCGGCGCGCGGCCGCTCGACCGTGCGGCGTCGGAAGCCGCGGTGGACCGGATCGCCGCAGCGCTCGAGCTGTCGCGGATCGAGGCCGCCGCCGGCATCTACAAGATGATCAATCTGAAGATGGCCGACGGCATCCGCCTGATGACCTTGCGCCGCGGCGTCGATCCGCGCAAATTCGCGCTGCTCAGCTTCGGCGGCGCCGCCGGCATGCACGCCGCCGAGGTCGCGCGCGAGCTCGAGATCAAGCGCATCATCGTGCCGACGGTCGCCTCTGTGCTTTCGGCCTGGGGCATGCTGACCAGCGATCTGCGCTACGAGGTCAGCCGCACCCATTACGGCACCGGCCGGATTTCCGCCGACGAGGTTCGCGCCTTGTTCGCCGGGCTGGAAGAGCAGGCGGCGGGGCGGCTGCGCGACTGGTTCAAGGGCGATATCGGCATCGAGCGCTCGGCCGAGATGCGCTACGGCGAGCAGGTGTTCGAGATCGACGTGCCGCTCGGCGAGCTCGATCTCGGCGCCGCCGACCTGGTGGCGCAGATCGAGGAACGCTTCCATCGCCGCCACGAGGAGCTCTACACCTATGCCTCGCGCGGGCAGGAGGTGGTGTTCGTCAACGCCCGAGTTGCCGCCGTCGGCAAGGTGGCGCGCGGCAGCAGTGATGCCGGAAAGGCCAGCTCGGCTGCGCCCTGCGCGCCGCGCGGCAAGCGGCAGGCCTGGTTCGGTGCCTGGCGCGAGGTGCCGGTCTACGCGCTCGACGATCTCGGGCCGGCCCAAGCGCTGGCCGGTCCCGCGATCATTGAGGCCGAAACCACGACCGTCCTGGTCGACAGCGGCGACCGCGTCGCGGTCAACCCGCTGGGCTGGCTCGATATAATATTGCGCTGATCGTCAAGTCGGAACTGCACTCCCTCTCCCGCTTGCGGGCAGGGCTATCGCATGTGCGCTCGATCCCTCCACAGACTCGTCATGCCCGGCCTTGTGCCGGGCATCCACGTCTTGGTTTCCGCGCGAAAAAGACGTGGATGGCCGGGACAAGCCCGGCCATGACGATGTGGAAATAGCGCCGCCAAGCTTTTCGCTGCCATATGCGATTGCCCTGCGCTTGCGGGGGAGGTGAAAGAAGGCCTGCCTCCGCCATCAACATTTCATTTTTCCGGCATTGGCTTGGGCGATAAACTCCGCTCGCTCGGGAGGAGCGCCGGCCTGGTGCCGGCGCGTTTGTGGCGATGTTGATGCAAACAAAAAGACAAACTGCGCTTTCGATATCCCTCGTCCTCGCAGCTGTCCTCGCGGCGGCGCCGTTGCGCGCGCAGCTGGCGCAGACGGCGGCGGCCGGCAACGAGATCCGCATCGGCAACGTCATGCCCTATACCGGGCCGCTCGCCGCGTTCGCGACCATCGGGCGGGCGGAGGCGGCCTATTTCGACATGGTCAACGAGCATGGCGGCATCAACGGCCGCAAGGTCAGGTTCGTCTCGGTCGATGACAGCTCCAATCCGAAGATCGCGATGGAGCAGACCCGCGATCTCGTCGAGAAGCAGGATGTGCTGTTGATGTTCGGCTCGTTCGGCACGCCGAGCAACCTCGCGGTCCGGAAGTACCTCAACGAGAACAAGGTCCCGCAGCTGTTCGTCGCTTCCGGCGACGAGGCATGGGCGCATCCTGCGACCTTTCCCTGGACCATGGGCTGGCAGCCGACCTTCCGCGCCGAGGGGCGGATCTACGCCAATTACATCCAGGCCGCCTATCCCTCGCGCAAGATCGCGGTGCTCTGGCAGAACGACCAGTTCGGCCGCGACCTGTTCAAGGGATTGCAGGAGGGGCTCGGCGACACCGCCGGCATGATCGTCGCCGATCTCGCCTTCGATGCATCGGAGACCGCGATCCAGAACCAGATCGGAATTTTGAAGAACTCCGGCGCCGACATCCTGGTGTTCGACGGCGCGCCGGCGATCGCGGCGCGCGCGATCCGCGTCGCCGCGGACCTCGACTGGCATCCGGTGTTCATCCTCGACAATGCGTCGGCCTCGATCGCCAGCGCCTTGCGGCCGGCAGGCCTGCAGAATTCGCTCGGCGTGATCTCGACCTCGTTCCTCAAGGATGCCGGCGATGCCTCCTGGAAGGACGATCCGCAGATCAAGGCGTGGCTCGCCTTCATGGACAAGTATTATCCCGACGGCGACAAGGACGACATCTACGCCGTGTTCGGCTACGCCGCCGCCGATACGCTGATGCAGGTGCTGCGCCAGTGCGGCGACGATCTGTCGCGCGAGAACATCATGCGGCAGGCCGCGTCGCTGAAGGATTACCAGAGCCCGATCGCGCTGCCCGGGATCGTGATCAACACCGGACCGAAGGACTTCCGCCCGATCAAGCAGATGCGGCTGGTGCAGTTCGACGGCAATGCCTGGCAGCCGATCGGCGACGTGATCGACAGCGCGTTCACGGCGGTGCGCGAGGATAATTGAGGGCCGTTGAGTTGGGTCATGCGTCGTCCCGGCCTAGTGCGCAATTGCGCACGGGGGGCCGGGACCCATTACCCCAACTGCGCATTGTTTTGCTCTGCTGGGGCGATAATCCCTTACACACCAGGCAGCGGTGGTTATGGGTCCCGACCTTCGCCGGGACGACGATGGGGTGTGGGCCGGCGCAACAAACGCCTACTTCTTCAATCCATAATTCAGCAGCCCGCCCTTGTTCTTCGGCGGGTGCGCGCGCAGGCCTTCCTCGTTCGGCTCGGTGCCCCAGCCCGGGCGATCCGGGATCACCAGATGGCCGTCGACGAATTCAGGCACGTGGGTGAACAGCTCGTGGTCCCAGGCCAGGCGATCGATGTCCGTCTCCATGATGCGCAGGTTCGGCACCGCGGCGCAGAAATGCGCGTTCATCATGGTGCAGAGGTGGCCGTAGAAATTATGCGGCGCGACGTTGACCTCGAAATGCTCGGCGGCGGCGGCGACCTTCATCGACTGCCAGACCCCGTTCCACGGCGTGTCGATGATCGCGACGTCCATCGCCTGCTCGGTGAAATAGGGCAGGAACTCGCGCAGGCCGAGCAGCGTCTCGCAGGATGAGATCGGGTGCGGGCTCTGGCGGCGGATGTAGCCGAGCGCCTGCGGGTTGAAGGTGTCGATCTCGACCCAGAACATGTCCATCTTCTCGATCGCGCGCAGGATCTTGAGATAGCCCTCGGTCTTGGCGTTGAAGTTGAGGTCGAGCAGGAGATCGACATCCGGCCCCGCGCCGTCGCGGATCGCCTCCAGGTGCATGCAGAGATTGCGCAGCACGGTGCGGTCGATATTGATCTCGGGCTGGAATGGCGAGCCGAAGCCGGGGCGCCAGCCTTGCGGCTTGCCGTCGGTATAGACGAAGATGTTGGTCTTCATCGCCGTGAATTTCTTCTCGCGCACTTCGGCCCCGATCGCCTTGACGCCGTCGAGATCAGTGATCGCCGGCTTGTACCAGTCGGGATGATTGATGCGCCAGGTCGCGCAATGCGACCAGTAGACCCGCACGCGGTCGCGGATCTTGCCGCCGAGCAGGTCGTAGCAGGGCACGCCGAGCGCCTTGGCCTTGACGTCGAGCAGCGCGTTCTCGATCGCCCCGAGCGCCAGCGCCACCACGCCGCCGGCGGCAGGGCGCGTCGCGGCGAACAGCTCGACATGGATCCGCTCGTGCTCGAACGCGTTCTTGCCGACCACCCGCGCCGACAGCCGCTCGATCGCCGCCGTCACGCCGGGCGCGCCGAAGCCCTCGTCATATTCGCTCCAGCCGACCAGCCCGTCCGTCGTCGTCACCTTGACGAAGTGATAATTCCGCCAGCCGGCATCGCAGGCGAGCGTCTCGACGCTTTTGATTGTGGTGGATTTGCTCATGGTTTCCTGCCCGGTTGTTTGTTGCTGTTGGCGGGATACCAACAACGGATCGGCGGACGCGTCAATTCGCGCCAAGGCAAGGCGACAATGCGTATTGGCAAGGCGGCACTCGCCTCTTCGTTCACCGTCACCCTGAGGAGCGCGCTCTTGCGCGCGTCTCGAAGGGCGACGGCCCGGCTCTTTCCGCATGGATCTCGCGGGGCCGTGCATCCTTCGAGGCTCGCAAGAGCTCGCGCCTCAGGATGACGGGACAAACATCTCGGTGTCAGGCCGGAACAATGTCGGCCTTTGCCGTTCGAAGGTCTTGCGGCCGTGCTTGAAGCCCATCAGCACGTCGGGCAGCTCGGCGATGGCGTTGGTTCCGCTGTCGGTATCGAGCACGACGATGTCGGCGGGGTTGCCGACCGCAATGCCGTAATCCTTCAGGTTCATCAGCCGCGCCGGCAGATCGGTGACGAGATCGAGGCAGGCGTCGAACTCGCCGATCCCGGCATGCGCCGCATTGGCGTAAAGATTGGCCATCCGCAGCAGCGAAGCATCGCCGAACGGCGTGAAGGGATTTTGCACATTGTTGGTCGCGACCGAGCACAGCACGCCATCGGCGACGAGCCGGTGCGCGGCGGTCAGCCCACGCGGCGCGTTGTGGGTGGCGTCGCGGCCCATCAGATAGAGATCGGTCGCCGGCAGCACGGTGACCGCGACACCGGCCTCGGCGAGCCGAGCGCCGGCTTTCTTCAACCGATCAGGCGGCAGCGCGGAGAGTTTGGTGGCGTGCCCGATCGCGACGCGCCCATGATAGTTGCGCCGCTCGGTCTGCCGGCAGACCTCCTCCATGTGCCACCAGGAGGGATCGAGGTCGAAATCGAGATGCAGGTCGACATCGACGTCGAACTCCTGCGCGAGGTCGAAGATGCGCGCGATATGCGCGTTCGGATCGCTGTCGACATAGGGGCAGCCGCCGACCGCCTCGGCACCGTCGTTGAGCGCCGCGACCAAGAGCTCGTCGGCGCCGGGATCGTTGGTCAGGCCCTCTTGCGGAAAGGCGCAGAGCGAGAGGTCGAGCGCCCAGGCATAGTCGCGTTTCAAGGCCTTGACCGCCTCGAAGCCGCGCAGCCCGATCCTCGGGTCGATCTCGACATGCGTCCGCATCCGCGTGGTGCCCGCCGTGATCGCGCGCTCGATCACTTTTGAGCCGCGCGCAAAGACATCCTCGATCGTGAAGTCGCGCTTCATCGCCGACACCGCGCGGATCGCCTCGCCGAGGCTGGCGTGATCGTGGCCGCAGCGGCCGAGCAGGCAGGCCTTGTCGAGATGGATATGGGTGTCGACGAAGCCGGGCAACGCCAGCCGGCCGTTGAGGTCGACTTCGACCGCCTCGCACACGAGGCGCGGCGCGATCGCGGCGATCCTGCCGCCGGCGATGCCGATATCGACCGCGGCGGCGGAGCTGCGCGTCACGGCATTGCGGAAGACGAGGTCGAAGGCAGGTTTCGCGATCATCGGCGAGCAAACATCAGGATGGTTTCAGCCTAGCGGAACGGCCAGGATCCGGCAGCACCAGATTGTGTGCAGTTTTATGGTTCGATTGTCTAAAAAATATGCATACACTTTGGCGGCCAGATTGTAGAGTCCTGATTATCTCCGGAGGCCCCCATGTCCGCACCCGCCAAAGCCGATGCCCGCCCGATGTCTCATGCCGAGATCGTCGAGGCCTATCTGACCGCGTCGATGATCCCCGATCCGGATGCGGCCGCGGCCTATATGAAGCCGGGCACGGTGATCACCTTCACCGGCGGGCGCGAATTCGACCATCCGCGCGGGCCGACCGGCTTCAACGCGAAGCGCTATCGCTGGGTGAAGAAGAAGATGGACCGCTTCGATGTCTGCCCCGGCACGGACGAGACCGTCGTCTACAGCGTCGGCACGCTCTACGGCGAATGGACCGACGGCACGCCGTTCGAAGGCAACCGCTATGTCGACCGCTTCGTGGTGCGGGGCGGGCAGATCGTCAAGATGGACGTCTGGAACGACAGCGCTGAGCGGATTCTGGTGCAGCGGGGGATCGAGGCGTAGGAAGCGGTGCCACTTCTCCCTCGCCCCGCTCTTGCGGGGAGAGGGTCGGGGTGAGGGGCTGCATCCGCGAATATCGGCCGCGGATAGACCTGTACCCCCTCACCCGGATCGCATCTGCGATGCGATCCGACCTCTCCCCGCAGGCGGGGCGAGGTAAGAGCATCAGCGCCGCGCCGCATTCGGCAGCTTCACCACCTTTTCGCCGGTTGCCTCGTCGGCATAGGGGGCCAGAATATCCAGCAGATCGCGGCCGCGCTGCGGGCTCGGCGCGACCAGCGCACGGGTCGCCACGGAATCCAGATGGCTGTGCATCAGCCCCATCACCTTGTCGACGTCGCCTTTCGCCAGCGCGGCGATGATCGCGCGGTGCTCGTTGATCGCGCATTCCGACGAATGCGGCCGGCTGTACAGCGACAGCGTCAGGCAGCAGCGGTAGGCGACCTCGCTGACATAGCGCACCAGGATCGGGCTGTTCGTCATGTGGGCGAGCAGGATGTGGAATTCGGTGGCGAGCCGGATCGACACCGCGTCGGTGCCGTCGCGGGCGCGATCCTCGGCGTCGACATGGGCATTCAGCTCGGCGATCTGCGCCTTGGTCAGCTTGCCCGCGAGCTGCCGCACCACCAGCCGCTCGAGCTCGATGCGAATATCGAAAGCATCGCGCGCCTCCTGCCAGCTCGGCGTCGCCACCACGGCGATGCGGTTGCGGCGCAGCTCGACCAGGCCTTCGGCCGCCAATTGCCCGAGCGCATGCCGTGCGATGGTGCGGCTGACGCCGAAACGCTCGCCGAGCGAATCCTCGGGCAGCTTGGCGCCGGGCTCCAGCGCCTGCTCGATGATCGCGCGCCGCAGCGCGCGGCAGATCACGCTGACCTTGTCTGACGATTCAGCCGTCTTGCTGCTGTCGGCGCGCCCCGCCATTGCCGCGAATCCCTCTCGAAGGTGCTTCGAACGCCTCTTTATCATACCGCCAGAGCAATCGGGCGCTCGAATTGCATGCAGTTTGAGCCGCGGATTGCCCAAAAGGAATCCGGCCTTTGAGGCGGGGAACGCGCGATCTCCTTGATTTTCAACGCGGCTGCCGCTGGCATCCGGCTTGCATGCACTTTGCTCGTGATGCGCATGCAACCAAACTCCGAATTTGCCGGCGAGCCGATGGCCGCCGGATCCGCGCCGACCGCGATCGAGCTGTCGGACGCCTCCGTCACCTTCGGCCGCGGCGCCCGCGCCGTGCCGGCACTGTCGACAACCACGCTGCGGATCGCCGACGGCGAGTTCGTCGCGCTGGTCGGCCCGTCCGGCTGCGGCAAGTCCACCATCCTGCGGCTGGTTTCCGGCCTGGCGCGGCCGACCACCGGCGTCGTCATCGTCGGCGGCCGCGAGGTCGCGGCGCGCGCGGTGCGGGTCGGCATGGCGTTCCAGAACCCGACCATGCTGCCGTGGATGACGATCGAAAAGAACATCATGCTGCCGCTGAAGATCGTCGAGCCGTTCCGCTCGCAGTTCCGCAAGCTGCGCAAGACCGAGTTCCGCGACAAGGCCAATGCGTTGCTCGAGCAGGTCGGGCTGAAGGGGTTCGGCGGCCGCTATCCGTGGCAGCTCTCCGGCGGCATGCTCCAGCGCGCCAATCTGTGCCGCGCGCTGATCCACGAGCCGCGCATGCTGCTGCTCGACGAGCCGTTCGGCGCGCTCGACCAGTTCACCCGCGAGGAGCTGTGGGGAATCCTTCAGCAGCTCTGGATGACCCACAGGCCGACCGTGCTGCTGGTCACCCATGATCTGCGCGAGGCCGGCTTCCTCGCCAGCCGTATCTGCGTGATGAGCGCGCGGCCCGGCCGCATCCTCGACGACTCCAGGGTCGACTTCGCCCGTCCGCGCACCGTGGCGATGACCTTTGAGCCCGACTTCGTCGCGCTCAACCAGAAGCTCCGCGCCTTCATCGTCGATGCGCGCAGCGCGGCGCGCGAGGGAGCCTGACCATGTCCGTGTCAGACATCAGGCAGAAGGCCTGGTCCGCCGCCCTGATCGTGCTGTTCTTCGTCGCCTGGGAATTGTTCTGCCTGATGACGGGGATGTCGGACCTCGTGTTGCCGCGGCCGTCGCAGATCTTCGTCACGCTGTTCGAGAAATTCCCGATCCTGTGGCCGCACATCGTGCAGACCCTGGTCACCACCATGATCGGGTTCGTGCTCGGCGTGGCGCTCGGCGTCGCGCTCGGTGCCGTGATCGGGGTGTCAAAAACCGCCTACGACACCTGTTATCCGCTGCTGGTCGGCTTCTCGTCGATCCCGAAGGTCGCCGTGGTGCCGATCTTCGTGCTGTGGTTCGGCTCCGGTACCGTGCCGGCGGTGTTGACCTCGTTGTCGATCTGCTTCTTCCCGATCGTCGTCAATATCGCCACCGGTCTTGCCACCACCGAACCCGAGCTCGAGGACGTGCTGAAGGCACTCGGCGCCAGCAAGTTCGACATCCTCTGGAATGTCGGCCTGCCGAGGACGATGCCGTTCTTCTTCGCCTCGCTGAAGGTCGCGGTCTCCTACGCCTTCGTCGGCGCGGTGCTGTCGGAAACCGTCGCCTCAAACCGCGGCATCGGCAACGTCATGATGACGGCGTCCTCCAATTTCAACGTGCCGCTGGTGTTCGCCGGGCTGTTCGTGCTCGCCGGTCTCGGCGTCGCGCTCTACGTCCTGTTCTCGCTGATCGAGGGCCAGGTCACCGGCTGGGCGACACGCAAGGACAATGTCATCGCCACTTGAGACACTTCGTCAACCGTCAAGCAATGAAGCTTAAGGAGATCTCGATGCTGAGAAAAGTAAGCGCCGCGCTGTTGGGATTGGCCCTGATCGCCGCTCCCGCGCGCGCCGAGGAAACCACCATCAAGTTCACGCTGGGCTGGAAGACGCAAGGCTCGGACGCCGCATTCTTCTACGCCAAGGACAACGGCTACTTCAAAGAGGAAGGCCTCAACGTCGTGATCGACCAGGGCGAGGGCTCCGGCGCGACCGTGACGCGCATCATGTCGGGCGCCTATGACGCCGGCTTCGGCGACGTCAATGCGATCATCCAGAACGCCGCGACCAAGCCGCAGGATGCGCCGGTCATGGTCTACATGATGTGGAACCAGCCGCCATTCGCGATCGTCGCCAAGAACTCGAGCGGCATCAAGACGATCAAGGATTTCGAGGGCCACACGCTCGGCGGCGCGCAGGGGACGCCGACCACGCGGCTGTTGCCGGTGTTCGTGCACAAGAACGGGCTCGATGGCGAGAAGATCAAGGTCTCCAACATGGCGCCGAACCTGCAGGAGCCGATGCTGATCAAGGGCGACATCGACGCCGCGCTGGTGTTCAACATCACGAGCTATTTCAACCTGGTGCTGAACCGCCAGGACCCCGACAAGGACTTCAAATGGTTCTCGTTCGGCGATTACGGGCTCGACCTCTATTCCAACGGCGTGATGGTCTCGCGCAAGCTGATCGCCTCGAACCCGAAGGCGGTGGCCGGTCTGGTGCGCGCCATCAACAAGGGCGCGGTCGCGGTCGCCAAGGACCAGAACGCGGCCATGAAGGCGGCGCTGAACTATGACAATCTGATCAATGTCGATGTCGAGAAGCGCCGGCTGCAATATTCCTTCGAGAAGCTGATCGTCTCGCCGGAGATGAAGGACATCGGCATCGGCGACGTCAAGGACGACCGCATGGCGCGCGCCATCGGCTTCATCGTCGAAGGCTACCAGCTCACCCGCACGCCGGCCCCGGCCGAAGTGTTTTCGCGGGAATTCCTGCCGCCGCGCGCGGAGCGGGAGCTGGTGTATACGGCGAATTGACGCAGTTCGTCATTGCGAGGAGCGAAGCGGCGAAGCAATCCATCTTTCCGCATGCGGGGGCATGGATTGCTTCGCGGAGCCTGTCATTCGGCGGCGCTTCGCGCCGACCGGGTGGCTCGCAATGACGGCGGAGGGACCGATGGACGTCACGGCAACCCGTCTGTTCTGCGGTTCTGACCACGACATCCGCAACGACGTCGTGCTCCGTCACGACGGCGGCGTCATCACCGATATTTCCGAAGCCGCGCGCCCGGCGACAGGCCCGCGTTCCCTTGTCCTTCCCGCCTTCGTCGACGCCCACGACCACGCCCGCCCGCGCGCCTCGAGCTTCGGCGCGGTCGGCATGCCGCTGGAGAGCTGGATCCTGCGCACGGTGGTCGGCACGCCGGTCGATCCCTATCTCACCGCGGCCTCGGCGTTTGCCCGCGCGGCGCAGGCCGGCTGCGCGGCGATGATGGTGCACTACACCCGCCCGAGCGGTACCATGCCGCTCGTCGATGAAGCCAGGGCGATCGCGCGCGCCGCCGGCGATGTCGGCATCCGCATCGCCTTTGCCATCGCGGTGCGCGACCAGAACCCGATCGTCTATGGCGACAGCGAAGCGGTGCTGTCAGGTCTTCCGGCCGATGACCGCAAGACGATCGAACAGCTGTTCGTGCGGGCCCCGATGTCGCCAAAAGCGTATATCGAGCTGACCGACGCGATCGCGGCTGCGATCGGCGGGCCGAAGGTTGATGTGCAGCTTGGGCCGGCCGGGGTGCAGTGGTGCTCGAAGCCGCTGCTGGAGGCGGTCGCGGAGAACTCGGCGCGGACCGGCCGCCGCATCCACATGCATTTGCTCGAGACCACCTACCAGCGCACCTGGGCCGACCAGCATTTTCCCGGCGGCATCGTGCGCTATCTCCGCGATATCGGCTTCCTCTCGGAGCGGCTGACGCTCGCGCATTGCATCCACGCGCGGCCCGACGAGCTCGAGATGATCGCGGCGTCGGGCGCGCGCATTGTCACCAACTTCTCCTCCAACCTGCATCTGCGCTCCGGGCTGGCACCGATCGCGGCGGCGCACGGCTGCGGCTGTGCAATCGCGGTCGGCGTCGATGGCCTCGCGCTCGATGAGGATGACGACGTGCTGCGCGAGATGCGGCTGGTGCAGATGATGCACGGTGGTCTCGGCTTCAAGCGTACATGGACTGCTCAGGAATTCTTCACGCTCGCGATCCGCAACGGCCGCCGCGCCACCGGCGCGCCGGGCACCGGCGAGCTCGCGGTCGGTGCGCCGGCCGATTTCGTCAGCATCGATCTCGACCGCCTCGAGCGTGATCAGATTCTCGATGCCGATCCGCTCGATCTGCTGTTCGCACGCGGCAATGCGTCGCTGATCTCTGAGCTTGTGGTCGATGGTCGCAGCGTCGCCAAGGCCGGCCGGTGCCTCGGTGTTGATCTCCCCGCCATTGAGCAGGAACTGCGCGGCATCACCCGCGCGAGCGCGGCCACATACGCGCATGTCTTGCGCGCATGGCCGCGATTGTCGAACTCAGTGCAACACTGGTTCGAAGCGCAGCTCACCTGCAATTAGCTGCACAATCTTCGCTTCGCGCTGAGCAGCAACTTCGGTCATACGCTCGCTAATTCCGTCAAGCGGAAGAAAATTCCACTTGCATCACACAGTCGGCGCGGCTTCAAGTTCACCCAACAAGAAGACTGAATCAGTCGCTGTCACCGGCTGGTCATGTGTCGCGAGGAAGCCTGATGGGCGCGTTATCGCATCTGCGGATTGTCGAGATCGGAAGTGCTGCGGCGACGAGCTATTGCGCGCGGCTGTTTGCCGACTTCGGCGCCGATGTGCAGAAGGTCGAGCCGCGGCACGGCGATCCGCTTCGCCGCACCGCGCCGCTGACGCCCAAGGGCCGGAGCGCGTGGTTTGCGTTCCTCAACTTCAACAAGTCGAGTGTCGTCCTCGACACGCGCGATGCGGGTGCGGCATCGCGCCTGCGGGAGCTGATTGCCGGCTGCGACATCCTGCTCGACGGGCGCGGCATCGCTGCGGCGGATTGTCCCGAGATCGATCTCGACGCGATCAGGCGGGACCATCCCGGCCTGATCCATCTCGACCTCGCCTGGTTCGGCGATCGCGGTCCCTACGCCAATTTCGCGGCGACGGACTCCACGATCCGCGCGCTGACCGGACTGGTGAAGCTGGTCGGTCCGGAGCAGGGGCCGCCGATGCATGCGCCGGATTTCCAGACCGGCATTCTGGGCGGGCTGTGGGGCTTCATCGCGGCCGCTTCGTCGGTGCTCGGCCGCATGCACGATGGGCGCGGGCGCGAAAACCATCTCAGCCTGTTCGAGGCCTCTATCGCGGTCACCGAATACATCATGTTCGAGGCATTCCAGCGCGGCGACATCATGCGGCGGATCGGCGTCAACCGGTTCTGGCCGACCTTTCCAGTCGGCATCTACGAGACCAAGCAGGGCTGGCTCGGCGTCACCACGGTGACCCCGGCGCAATGGCGCGCGTTCTGCGAGATGCTCGGGCTCAACGAGTTGCGCGACGATCCTACGCTGGTCATGGGTGTCGACCGGCTGCGCCATGTGGCCGAGATCGAAGGCAGGATATTGCCGAAGCTGAAGCAGCGCACCGCGCAGGAGTGGTTCGCCGAAGGGCTCAAGCGCAAGATTCCGATCGTGCCGGTGCCGGAGGTCGCGGATCTCATCGCCGACGAGGAGAAGCGCGCCCGCGGTGCCATCGTCCCGATCACCATCGGCGACGAGACCGGCTTTTCCGCCGGCACGATGCAGCGGCTGACCGCAACGCCGCCGCTGCGCGGGGGCCGGGTGCCTGATCTCGGCGAGCAGCAGGCGAGGCGCGAGGCTGCGCCGCGCGTGCCAGCGCCCAAGCCCGCTGCAACCGATCGCTTGCCGCTCGAGGGCATCCGCGTCGTCGACTTTTCGATGGGCTGGGCCGGGCCGATCTGCACCCGCACGCTCGCCGATCTCGGCGCCGACGTCATCAAGATCGAGGCGACCCAGTATCCGGACTGGTGGCGCGGCGTCGACCGCCGTCCGGCCTATGTGCTGGAGCAGATGTACGAGAAGTCGGTGCGCTACTGCATCATGAACCGCAACAAGCGCGGCATCACGCTCGATCTGACCCGGTCGCAGGGGCTTGAATTGGCGAAGCGCCTGCTCGCCGATGCCGACCTCGTGGTCGACAATTATTCGGTCGAGGTGCTGCCCAAGCTCGGCCTCGGCTACGACGTGCTCAGCAAGATCAATCCCAAGCTGGTGATGATGTCGATGTCGGCGTTCGGTGCCGGCAGCGTGCATCGCGACTGCCGCGCTTACGGCTCGACGCTGGAGCAGGGCTCCGGCCTGCCCAGCGTGGTCGGCGATCCCGATGGTCCGCCGGTCATGAGCCATACCGCGTTCGGCGACGCCGTCGGCGGGCTCAACGGCGCCGCCGCGGTGCTGACCGCGCTGATCCACGCCAAACTGACGGGACAGGGGCAGTTCATCGATCTCGCCCAGATCGAATGCATGATGCCGTTCGCCGCGCCCTGGATCGTCGCGCATTCGACCAGTTGCGAGCCGCCGACCAAATACGGCAACCGCCATCCCGATTTCGTGCCGCATGGCTGCTTTCGCTGCGCCGGAGAAGACAACTGGATCGTCGTCGCGGCGTCCGACGACGCGATGTGGCCGAAGCTCGCCCGGCTGCTCGGCCGCGAGGATTGGGCAGCGGACGCGGCACTCAAGACGGCCGCGGGCCGCCGCGCCATCGAGGCCGAGATCGAGGCTGCGATCACGGCTTGGACCGCGGCGCGCGATGCCGATGCGGCGATGACCGCGCTGCAATCTGCCGGCGTTGCCTCCGGCGTGGCGCGGCTGCCGATCGATCTCCTGGAGGATCCGCAGCTCCACGCGCGCGGCTTCATCCAGCATGTCGACCGCGCGTTCATCGGACGACATCCGCAGCCATCGATGCCGTTTCGCGAGAGCGATGTGCCGTTCGCGATCCGCTCGGTGCCGCCGACGCTCGGCGAGCACAACCGCGAGATCCTCGGCGGCATGCTCGGGCTTTCCGACGCCGAGCTCGATGAGCTCACCCGCGAGGGCATCATCGGCACCGAGATGCTGATGGAGGAGCAGCTGGTGAAAGAGAAGAAGCGGGCGGCGGGCTGATGGAGGCAGACCAGCCGGCACAGCGCAGGGCGGAGGGGGCGCGCGAGGTCGCGCGGCCGCTGCTGTCCGTGCGCGGGCTCGGCATCCGCTTTAAGACTGCGCAGGGCGTCTGGCAGGCGACGCGCCGCATCGACTTCGACATCGCGCCCGGCGAGCGCGTCGGCATCGTCGGCGAGAGCGGCTGCGGCAAGACCATCACCGGCCTGTCGATCCTGCGGCTGTTGCCGGGCAATTTTGCCGGCCTCGACGGCAAGATCCTGTTCGACGGCGTCGATCTCGCTTCCTGCAGCGCGCGGCAGATGCGCGCGATCCGGGGCAAGCGGATCGCGATGATCTTCCAGGAGCCGATGAGCGCGCTGGACCCGGTCTTCACCGTCGGCCACCAGATCGCCGAGACGCTGCGCGTCCACACCGATGTTTCCCATGAGGAGGCGCGCGCCAAAACGCTGGAGATGCTCCGCCGCGTCGGCATCGCCTCGCCCGAGCGGCGGATCGACGATTATCCGCACCAGCTGTCCGGCGGCATGCGCCAGCGCGTGATGATCGCGGCGAGCTTGATCTGCGGGCCGCAGCTTCTGATCGCGGACGAGCCGACCACCGCGCTCGACGTCACCGTGCAGGCGCAGATCCTCGAGCTGCTGCGCGACATCAGCGAGACCTCGAAGACCGCGCTGATGCTGATCACCCACGATCTCGGCGTCGTCGCCGAGACCTGCACGCGGATGATCACGATGTATGCCGGCGAGGTGATCGAGGACGCTACCGTCGACGAGGCGCTGGTGCGGCCGCTGCATCCCTACACGTCCGGACTGTTGCGCTCGCTGCCGCATTTGAGCCCGCGCCACGGCCGCCTGCCGTCGATCCCGGGCCGGGTGCCGTCGATCGCGGAGATGCCGAATGGCTGCCGCTTCCGGGCCCGCTGCGCGCATGCGGCCAAAGGTTGCGAGGCCGGGCAGAAGCTGCAGGATGCCGGCGGCGGCAGAAGGGTGCGTTGCTGGCGCTTTGCCGAGCTCAATCTGCCGGGCGCGCTGCATCCGCCTGGCGCGCCGGCTGCTGCGAAGGTCGCGACGCAATGACCACAGCCGGTGCCGAGCCCCGCCGCGATGCCATCGTCTCGGTGCGAGACCTTCAGGTCCGCTTCCAGACCTCGGACCGCCGCGCCACCGTGAAGGCGGTCGACGGCGTCAATTTCGACGTCCGCCGCGGCGAGACCTTCGGCATCATCGGGGAGTCCGGTTCGGGCAAGACCACGATCGGCCGCGCGCTGGTGTTCCTGCTCAATCCCAGCGCCGGCGCCATCCTGCATGACGGCATCGATCCAACGGCGCTGCCACGCCGGGAGTTTCAAAACCATCGCCGCGACTACCAGATCATCTTCCAGGACCCGAACGCCGCGCTCAATCCGCGCATGACCATTCTGGCCTCGGTGCTGGAGCCGCTGGAGCTCGCACGTGTCGGCAGCCGTGCCGAGCGCGAGCGGCAGGCGCGGGAGGCGCTGGAGCGCGTCGGCCTGCCGCAGGAGTTCGGTGCGCGCTACCCGCATCAGCTGTCCGGCGGCCAGAAGCAGCGCGTCGTGATCGCCCGCGCGCTGACGCTCAAACCCAAACTGATCGTCTGCGACGAGGTGGTGGCCGCGCTCGACATGTCGATCCGCGGCGACGTGCTCAATCTGTTTGCCGATCTGCAGCGCGACCTCGGGCTGACCTACGTCTTCATCACCCATGATCTCGCCGTGGTCTCGCATATCAGCGAGCGCGTCGCGGTGATGTATCTCGGCCAGTTCGTCGAGCTCGGGCCGACCGAGGAGGTCGCCGAGCGCCCGCTGCATCCCTACACGATCGCGCTGCTGTCAGCCGAGCCGCGGCCGCTGCCATCCACGATGCGGCAGGAGAGCCGCATCGTCCTGCAGGGCGAGGTGCCGAGCCCGATCCATCCGCCCTCGGGCTGCCGCTTCCGTACCCGCTGCCCGCACGCGCAGCCGCTCTGCACCGACCGCGTGCCGGAGTGGCGCGAGCTGAAGCCCGATCACTGGGTGGCCTGCCATTTCGCCGACCGCCTGAATTTTTCGCCGAACTCACAACCGGAGACGACGCCATGACAATGACGACACGACGCGAGGCCATGGCGCTGATCTCGGGCGCATTGGCCAGCACCACGCTCAGCGGCCGTGCGTTTGCGGAAGGCGCGCCGAAGAAGGGCGGCACCTTGCGCATCTCGGCGCCGGCCAATCCGTCGAGCCTCGATCCGGCGACCGGCGGCGCCGGCTCCGACCACGCCTTCCTGTTCACGATGTACGATACGTTGACCGAATGGGAATTCGACACGCTGAAGCCGAAGCCCGGCCTTGCCGAAAGCTGGAAGTTCACCGACCCCACCACGCTGGTGCTCAACATCCGCGCCGGCGTCACCTTCCATGACGGCACGCCGCTCGATGCGGAAGCGGTCAAGTTCAATCTCGAGCGCAACCGCAGCGATGCGAAGTCGAACATCAAGGCCGACCTGCTCTCCGTCGCCGCGGTCGAGGTCACTGGCCCGCAGCAGGTGACGTTGAAGCTGAAGACACCCGATACCGCGCTGCCCGGGATTCTCTCCGACCGCGCGGGCATGATGGTGTCGCCGACGGCGCTGAAGGCGGCCGAGGGCGGCGTCGTGACGCGCAAGCCGGTCGGCGCCGGCGCCTATTCGTTCGTCAGCTGGGCCGACGGCGAGAAGATCGTGGTCAAGCGCAACGAGAAATACTGGAAGCCGGAGCGGCCGCTTCCTGACGCCATCGAGATCTCGATCATTCCCGAGCTCACCACCGGCGCCCGCTCGGTCACCGCCGGGCAGAACGATCTGATCTACCAGCTGCCGCCGCGGCAGAAGGTGATCATCGAGCGCGCCTCGAGCGTCAAGGTGGTGCATGGCCCGACGCTGTACGTGCTTCAGATCTTCCTCAACTGGGCCAAGCCGCCGTTCGACAATCTCAAGGTCCGTCAGGCGCTCAACTTCGCGATCGATCGCGAGTCCTTCGTCAAGGCCGCGCTCGCAGGTCTTGCGGAGCCCGCCTACATGAACCTGCCGAAGGCGCATTGGGCATACGACGCGGAGGTCGCAAAACTCTATCCTTATGATCCCGACCGAGCGCGCAAGCTGCTCGCCGAGGCCGGCTTCAAGGAGGGTACCCAGATCGAGCTCGGCGGCTATCCGGACCAGGATTCGGTGCAGCGTCAGGAGATCCTGATCGAGCAATTGCGCAAGGCCGGCATCGGCGTGCGCTTCGTCAACGCCCCGATCGCGGAAGCTTCCGCGGCCTTCTTCGGTCCGGAGAAGAAGGGGGCAGGGCTGCTCTCGGCCTGGACCGGCCGGCCCGACCCGAGCCTGACCTATTCGCTGATGTTCACCAAGGACGCCT
This sequence comes from Bradyrhizobium sp. USDA 4510, assembly GCF_054059095.1. Classification (NCBI taxonomy): domain Bacteria; kingdom Pseudomonadati; phylum Pseudomonadota; class Alphaproteobacteria; order Hyphomicrobiales; family Nitrobacteraceae; genus Bradyrhizobium; species Bradyrhizobium sp. USDA 4510. Next base: position 1,873,700 of record NZ_JBSSBT010000001.1, read on the forward strand.
ATTACAATGGCGGCCGCGCGCCGGTGCCGGCCGAGCTCGAGGCCGCGATCAAGGAATCGCGCGCCTCGGAGGACATCGACACCAGGCGCAAGGCGTTTTCCACCGTGCAGCGGCTGGTGATGGAGAACGCCTTTGTCGCGCCGCTGGCGTTCCAGTTCGAGCTGGTCGCCATGAACAAGAAGGTGCAGGGCTATCGGCCGAACCTGCTTGGCAAGCCGAAATACGACGACGTTTGGCTCGGGAGTTAGGCGATGGCGCGGCGGTCACCGGTCAAGGTCGTCGGCAGCCGCCTCGTGCAGGCGCTGCCCGTGATCCTGCTCGCGACCTTCATGGTGTTCGCGCTGCTCAAGCTGGTGCCCGGCGACATCGCCGTGACGCTGGCGGGCGACAACGCGACCGACGCGCGGATCACCGAGATCAGGAAGATCTACGGCCTCGACCGCCCGTTCCTGGTGCAATACGGCGCCTGGCTCGGCAATGTCGCGCAAGGCGATCTCTCGCAATCGCTATTGACCGGCGAGAAGGTCGCGGACTCGATCGGGCGCGCGTTTCCGAACACGCTGCTGATCGTCGTGATCGCGCTGGCGCTGGCGCTGGTCACCGGCATCCCGATGGGCGTGATGGCCGCGATCAAGCCGAACGGCTGGATCGACAAGCTGATCAGCATGCTGGCGTCGCTCGGCGTCGCGGTGCCCGGCTTCTGGCTCGCGATGATCCTGGTGGCGGAATTCTCGCTGAAGCTGAACTGGCTGCCGGCGACCGGCGCAAAATCCTTCAGCGCCTCGCCGGTCGATGCGATCAGGCATGCGCTGCTGCCTGGCATCGCGATCGCGGCCTACGGTATGGCCGAGGTCGCGCGCCAGCTGCGCGGGGCGCTGCTGGAGGTGCTGTCGTCGCAATATGTCCGCACGCTGCATGCCAAGGGGCTGTCGATGTCCCGCATCCTCTGGCAGCACGGCCTGAAGAATGTCGGCGTCAATCTGCTCACCATCATCAGCCTTTTGGTCAACCGCATGCTGGCGGCGACCGTGGTGATCGAGGCGGTGTTCGCCATTCCCGGCCTGGGCAGCCTGATCGTGCGCGGCGCGATCCAGCGCGATTTCCCGATCGTGCAAGGCGTCGTCTTCACCATGGTGGTGGTTGTGATCGCGGTGAACCTGATCACCGATTTGCTCTGCGCCGCGGTCGATCCGAGGATCGAGCAATGACCGAGGTGGCGCTTGCACCCCTGAAGGCACCGGCGCGGCCGACGCGGCTGCGGCGATTCGCGCGCTGGCTCGCCGGCGACCTCCGCGCCGCGCTGTCGATCCTGGTGCTCGTGGTGCTCGTCGTCGTCGCGATCGGCGCGCCCTGGATCGCGCCCTATGCGCCGACCGCGCAGGACGTCAACAACATGCTGGCGCCGCCGGGGCCGGCCCATCTGCTCGGCACCGACGACCTCGGCCGCGACATCTTCTCGCGTTTGATCTACGGCGCGCCGGCCACCGTCTACGCCAGCCTGCTTGCGGTCGGCGTTGCGGTCCTGATCGGGCTGCCGGTCGGCCTCATCGCCGGCTATTTCGGCGGCTGGATCGACGACATCATCAGCCGCATCATCGACACCTTCCTGTCGTTCCCCGCCATCGTGCTGGCGATCGCGGTCACCGGCGCGCTCGGCATCGGGCTGACCAACGGCATGATCGCGGTCGGCATCACGATGTTTCCGGCGCTGGCGCGCATCGTCCGCGCCCGCACGCTGATCGTGCGGCAGGAGCTCTATGTCGATGCCTCCAGAGGCTTCGGCGCGCCGACATGGCATGTGCTGTGGCGGCACGTGCTGCCGAACACGCTGCAGCCGGTCATCGTGCAAGTGACGCTCTTGCTCGCCGCTGCCCTCTTGGCCGAAGCCAGCCTGTCGTTCCTCGGCCTCGGCATCCAGCCGCCGGACCCGAGCTGGGGCGCCATGCTGGCGCGCGCCTATCAATACATGGAAATCGCCCCGGAGCAGATGTATGCGCCGGGTCTTGCCATTCTCGTCGTCTCCCTGGCGTTCAATGCGCTCGGGGAATCCTTGCGTGTCGTGCTCGATCCGACCATGAAGGATCGCTGACTGTGAGACGTCGGCCGGTCACGCACGATTTCTTCACCTCTCCCCGCAGGCGGGGCGAGGTAGCAAACTTACGGAACCGATCATGTCCTTCAAGAAATTGCTGATTGCCAACCGCGGTGAGATCGCGATCCGGATTGCCCGCGCCGCTGCCGACAGCGGCATCGCGACCGTCGCGATCTATCCCGCCGACGATGCCGCCTCGCTGCATGTCCGATCCGCCGACGAGGCGCGCGAGATCCCCGGCCGCGGCGCGCGAGCCTATCTCGACATCGAGGCGGTGGTTGCGGCGGCCAAGGCCGCGGGCTGCGACGCGTTGCATCCAGGCTACGGCTTCCTCAGCGAGAACACCCAATTGGCGCGGCGCTGTGCCGAGGAGAAGATCACCTTCGTCGGCCCGTCGCCAGAGGCGCTCGATCTGTTCGGCGACAAGGCCAAGGCAAAGGCGCTGGCGAAAAAATGCGGCGTCCCGATCATTGCCGGCACATCAGGCGCGACCAGTCTCGACGAGGCAAAGGCGTTCTTCGCCGCGCTCGGCGCCGGCGCCGCCGTGATGATCAAGGCGATCGCCGGCGGCGGTGGGCGCGGCATGCGGGTGGTCGAGGATGCCGCCAAGCTCGACGAGGCCTATGCGCGCTGCCAGTCGGAGGCCAAGGCGGCGTTCGGCAACGATGCGGTTTATGTCGAACGGCTGATCCGCAAGGCGCGCCATATCGAGGTGCAGATCATCGGCGACCGTCACGGCGTCATCAGCCATCTCTGGGAGCGCGAATGCACCATCCAGCGCCGCAACCAGAAGCTCATCGAGGTGGCGCCGAGCCCGTCGCTGAGCGAGGGAATGCGCGCGCGCATCATCGAGGCGGCGAAGCAGCTTGCCACGGCTGCGCGCTACGACAATCTCGGCACCTTCGAATTCCTGGTCGATGACGAAGCCGGCGAAGGCGAGGGTGCCTTCGCCTTCATCGAGGCCAACCCACGGCTCCAGGTCGAGCACACCGTCACCGAGGAGGTGCTCGACGTCGACCTCGTGCGCGCGCAGCTCGCGGTCGCGGCCGGCGCCACGCTGGCCTCGCTCGGCCTCGCGCAATCAGCGGTACCGCTGCCGCGCGGCTACGCCATGCAGCTCCGCGTCAACATGGAGGTGATGGACGAGAAGGGCATCACGAAACCGACCGGCGGCACGCTCGCCGTTTTCGACCTGCCGTCCGGCCCCGGCGTTCGCGTCGATACGTTCGGCTATTCCGGCTACCGGACCTCTGCCGCGTTCGATTCGCTGCTGGCAAAAGTCATCGTCCATTCGCCGAGTCCAAAATGGACCGACGTGGTGCACAAGGCATCGCGCGCCTTGCGTGAATTCCGGATCGGCGGCGTCGCCACCAACATCCCGTTCCTCGGCGCCATCCTGGCGCATCAGAGTTTTGGGCGGAACAAGATCAGCACCAACTTCATCGATACCCATGTTGCGGCGCTGGTCGGCGCGGCGCAGGATCTCGCCGCACCATTGATCGAAGTGAGCGAGGCGGCTGCGACCAAGGCCGTTGCTGTCGAAGCCGCCCCCGAGGGATCGCTCCCGGTGCCCGCGCCGCTGCAGGGCACGATCGTGGCGATCGAGGTCGCGGAGGGCGATCTGGTTCGGCCCGGCCAGCAGATCGCGGTGCTGGAATCGATGAAGATGGAGCATCTGGTCACGGCGCCGCATGGCGGCCGGGTGACCAGGATCGCGGGCGGCATCGGCGTCACCCTGATGCATGGCGAGCCGATCCTGTTCCTCGAGCCTGCCGAGGTCGACGGCCATCACGCGGCGGAGGAGGCCGCGATCGATCTCGATCACATCCGGCCTGATCTCGCCGAGCTGATCGCGCGCAAGGCGATCACGCTGGACGAGAACCGCCCGGCCTCGGTCGAGCGCCGCCGGAAGACCAACCAGCGCACCGCGCGCGAGAACATCGCGCAGCTGGTCGATGAGGGCTCGTTCGTCGAATTCGGGTCGCTGGCGATCGCGGCGCAGCGCCGCCGCCGCAAGGTCGAGGATCTCATCAAGAACACGCCGGCCGACGGCCTGATATCAGGCGTCGCCACCGTCAACGCCAAGGATTTCGGCGCCGACGGCGCGCGCTGCATGGTGATCTCGTACGACTACACCGTGCTCGCCGGCACCCAGGGCCATATGAACCACAAGAAGATCGACCGCATGCTCGGCCTCGCCGAGCAGTGGCGCATGCCGCTGGTGTTCTACGCCGAGGGCGGCGGCGGTCGTCCCGGCGATACCGACCGGCTTGGCATGACCGGCCTCGACGGCCCGTCCTTCGTGCAGTTCGCAAAACTCTCCGGACTGGTGCCCATGGTTGGCGTGGTCTCCGGCTATTGCTTCGCCGGCAATGCCGCGATGCTCGGCGTCTGCGATGTCATCATCGCCACCAAAAATGCGTCGATCGGCATGGGCGGTCCGGCGATGATCGAGGGCGGCGGGCTCGGCGTCTACCATCCGGCCGAGGTCGGCCCGGTCTCGTTCCAGTCGCCGAACGGCGTGATCGACATCCTGGTCGAGGACGAGGCCGAGGCGACCACGGTGGCACAGAAATATCTGTCCTACTTCCAGGGCGCGGTGCAGGACTGGAAGGCGCCGGACCAGCGGCTGCTGCGCCGTGCGATCCCGGAAAATCGCCTGCGCGTCTACGACATCCGCAGCGTGATCGACCTGATCGCCGACGAGGGCTCGGTGCTGGAGATCCGCAGGGATTTCGGCGTCGGCATGATCACGGCCTTCATCCGCATCGAGGGCAAGCCGTTCGGCCTGATCGCCAACAATCCGAAGCATCTCGGCGGCGCGATCGATGCGCCGGCCGGCGACAAGGCCGCGCGCTTCATGCAGCTGTGCGACGCCTTCGACATCCCGATCGTCTCGCTCTGCGACACGCCGGGCTTCATGGTCGGCCCCGAGGCCGAGAAGACCGCGATCGTGCGCCATGTCGCGCGGATGTTCGTCACCGGCGCCAGCATCACGGTGCCGCTGTTCGGCGTCGTGCTGCGCAAGGGCTATGGCTTAGGGGCGCAATCGATGATCGGCGGCGGCTTCCACGCCTCGTTCTTCACGGTGGCGTGGCCGACCGGCGAGTTCGGCGGCATGGGTCTCGAAGGCTATGTCCGCCTCGGCTTCCGCAAGGAGATGGAGGCGATCGAGGACCCGGTCGAGCGCGAGAAGTATTTCCAGACCAAGGTCGCCGAGCTCTACGCCAACGGCAAGGCGGTCTCGATCGCCTCGGTGCTCGAAATCGACGAGGTGATCGATCCCGCCGACACAAGGCACTGGATCATGGCCGGCCTGCGCTCGGTGCCGAAGCCGGAGCCGCGGACCCACCGCAAGCGGCCGTGCATCGATGCGTGGTAGGGTGGCGTAGGGCGAGTTAGATCGTGCATCAAACTCGGTGTCGTCCCGGCGAAGGCCGGGACCCATAACCACCGATGGTCATTGTTGCACGGTGCTGGGGCCATAGCCTCCTTCAACAACCCAACCCTGTGGTTATGGGTCCCGGCTTTCGCCCATAGGCGCTAAAATAGGATTTGCGCCTTGGATTCGTTTGTGATTCCAAGATGGAATGGCACACGAATCGCTTGTGAACAAAGATTGGGCGCGCGTTGTCGCCCGACTTGGCGGAGCCGAGGCTCTGAACATTAGCGCGCGCAAGACGAAGGCGTTTGTCCGTCCGCGGGAGATCAGCAATGCGGTCGACTTGCTGCGCCTGATCTTGGCTTATTGCCTTGGTGAGAAAGGGCTGCGGTTGACGGCGGCATGGGCCACGTCGGTTGGGCTTGTCGATATCTCCAACGTGGCTCTGTTGTATCGCTTACGTCAGTGCGGAGATTGGCTGGCAATCTTGGTCGAGCAGGCGCTTGCCGACGCGGCGCCGAAGGCGATCCGCGGTCGTCTGATCCGTATTGTTGACGCCACGACGGTCCCCAAGGCTGGGACGAGCGGCAGGAACAAGAACGCAGTGTGGCGTATCCATAGCGCGTTCGATCTTCCGCAGGAGCGCTTTGGTCACTTCGAACTGACCGATCAGCGAGCGGGCGAGACGCTGGATCGGATACCGGCGGTTGCCGGTGAGATCCGTCTTGCCGATCGCGCCTATCTGCAACCGGAGCGCATGGCGCATCTCGTCGATGCCGATGCAGACTTCGTGATCCGGGCCGGCTGGAAGAGCGCGCGCTGGCTCGATGCCGAAGGTAATCTTGTTGACCTCACTGCCGAACTGCGCAACGCCTCGGCGCGTGGCCTGATCGATCGGCCGATTTGGATAAAGCGCAAGTCAGGTGCGCCGCCGCTCGCAGTGCGTCTGGTTGCCGCGAAGAAGCCGGCGCAAGCTGCTGCGGCTGCGCGACGCAAGGCGCGCCGGACTGCACAAAAGGGAGGTCATCAGCTCTCCAGGCAAACACTTGACGCCGCAGATTGGGTGATCCTGGTGACCTCACTCAGGCCAGAGGACTTCACGACTGCAGATATCCTCGCCCTCTATCGGCTGCGATGGCGCATTGAGCTCGGCTTCAAGCGGCTGAAAAGCCTGATTGGCCTGAAGGGACCTCCCGGAACCGACGAGCGGTCCGCCAGACCCCATATCCTCGCTCATCTGCTGATCATTCTATTGCTCGAGCCGCTCGTCGACGAACTCGAAGACTCTCCCCGCTTGGCCGACGCCGCCTGACCCACCCAGTGACGTGGCGTCTGCTGCGCCAGCTCGTCGCTTCGCTACGGCAAGCGATCATTCCACAGCCCGCAATCGCTCTACTCTGCAGAGCCAGTCACGCTCTCCGGCGACATCTACGCGAGCCACCCAGACATAAGCGCCACTATCAGACTATGATCAAACTATCTTAGCGCCTATGGGCTTTCGCCGGGACGACGGCGGCGGGTGGGCGGGCGTCTCGCGTCATTGAGAGAGTTACCCCAACCGCAACTCCGCATACCCCTTCGCCGCCACCTCGTCGCATCGCGCGCGATATGCCGGGGCGCTGCCGCTGTAGCGGGCGACGATGCGGGTTTGCTTGCCCTCGACGTTGCGGTTGATGCCGGTCATCCAGGAATCGACCTCGTTGGACAGCAGGCCGACGCCGAGCGCCTTGACATGCTCGGTCCAGTCGGCGGTGCCTTCAGGCGTGGCGTCGAGGAAGGTCAGGTCTCTCTCCTGCGCAAAGCGGATCAGCCCGGTGACCCAATCCACGCTGTATTCAATGCTGCGCGGGATGTTGCCGAGCGCGGTGTGCGGGCCCATCAGCATCATCATGTTGGGGAAGCCGTCGACCATCAGCCCGAGATAGGTTTCCGGGCCGTGCGTCCATTTCTCCTTCAGCCGCGTACCGTGCGCGCCGCGGAAATCGATCTTGTCGAAGCTGCCGGTGATGGCATCGAAGCCGGTGGCGTAGATGATGATGTCGAAGGCGTAGTCCTTGTCGGTCGTCCGGATGCCCTCGGGCGTGATCCGCTCGATCGGCGTCTCCTTGATATCGACCAGCTCGACATTGTCGCGGTTGTAGACCTCGTAATAGAAGGTCTCGAGCGGCAGCCGCCGCGTGCCGAAGCCGTGGTTCTTCGGGATCAGCATCTCGGCGACCGCCTGGTTCTTCACGCGCTGACGGATCTTGCGCGCGACGAAATCGCTGATCGTCGCATTCGCCGCGCGGTCGATCAGGATATCCTTGAAGTTGCCTTGCCAGATGCCAAACCCGCGCTCGCCATAGAGCTTCTCGTAGAACGCCTCGCGCTCCGCCTCGCTCACCTCGAACGCGCCGCGCGGATCGGGCGTATGCACGAAGCAGGCGAAGGTCTCCTTGCAGCGCGCGAAGATCTCGGGATAGCCGGCCTTGATCCTGACTTGCGTCTCGGCGTCGATCTTGCCGTTGTGCAGCGGCGCCGCCCAGTTGGCGGTGCGCTGGAACACGGTGAGATGCCCGACCTCGCCGGCGATGGTCTGGATGGTCTGGATGCCGGTCGCGCCGGTGCCGATCACGGCGACGCGCTTGCCGGTGAAATCCACCTTCTCCTTCGGCCAGCGCGCGGTGTGGAACGATTGGCCCCTGAAATCGTCGCGGCCCTCGATGCGCGGCAGGGTCGGCGTCGACAACGGGCCGATCGCGGTGATCAGGAAGCGGCAGGAGTGCTGCGCGCCACTTTCGAGTGTGACCCGCCAGCTTCGCGTGTCGTCCTGGTAGATCGCGGACGCGACGCGGCTCTCGAACTGGATGTCGCGGCGCAGGTCGAACTTGTCGGCGACATAGTTGCAGTAGCGCAAGGTCTCGGGCTGGCCGGCGAAATGCTCCGACCACTCCCATTCCTCGAGCAGCTCCTTCGAGAACGAGTAGCCGTAGGAATAGCTCTCGGAATCGAAACGTGCGCCGGGATAGCGGTTCCAGTACCAGGTGCCGCCGACGCCGGTGCCGGCCTCGAACACGCGTGTCTTGAGGCCGAGCTCACGCAGCCGGTAGAGCTGGTACATGCCGGACAGGCCGGCCCCGATGATGATGACGTCGTAGTCCAGTGCAGCCGTCTGGGCGGTGTTGTCCTGGCGCGATGCGGCCACCTTGCGTTGCTCCCTGATGGATTGATTGCCGGCAAGGCTAGCCGGACTCACGGCTGCCGACAAATCTTGGAAAACGAGGGCTGCTATCGCGATTTGCCGGGTTCGCCGCGCCCGCGACATTCCGTGTCGCGAACTGTGCGCCCCGCATCTTTACTCCGCCGCGGGATTCCCTCTATCGTCGTTGCGACACAACGATCGCCCGCCAAGCGGCGACGGAACCAGCGGGAGTGAAGCGATGGGAGAGGCGCTGCGCAGGCCGACGTCGACAGACGTCAGCAATCCCGGGCTTTATCAGGACGACACCTGGCGGCCGCTGTTCGCGCAGCTCCGCCGCGACGACCCCGTGCATTATTGCGAGGCGTCGGCCTACGGCCCGTACTGGTCGGTGACGCGCTACGACGACATCTTCGCGGTCGAGCTGGATCACCAGAACTATTCCTCCGCGTCCGAGCTTGGCGGTATCCAGGTCGCGGACCAGCCCAAAGGGCAGGAGCGGCCGAGCTTCATCCGCATGGATCCGCCCGGCCACACCGCGCAGCGCCGCACGGTGGCGCCGATCGTGGCGCCGTCGAACCTTGCCAATTTCGACGCCCTGATCCGCAAGCGCACCGCAGCCGTGCTCGATGCGCTGCCGCGCAACGAGACCTTCGACTGGGCCGAGCGGGTCTCGGTCGAGCTCACCAACATGATGCTGGCGACGCTGTTCGATTTCCCCTTTGAAGATCGCGCCAAGCTGACCTGGTGGTCGGATGTTGCGATAGCCAACGTCGAATCCCCCGACGCGGTGGTGCATTCGGAGGTCGAACGCACCGCCGAGCTGGTCAAGATGGGAGAATATTTCCGCAAGCTGTGGGACGCGCGGGTCGATGCGCCGCCGACCTTCGATCTGATCTCGATGCTGGCGCATTCGGACGCGACGCGGAATCTGGCGCCGCACGAGTTCATCGGCACGATCGGGCTGTTGATCGTCGGCGGCAACGATACCACGCGCAACTCGATGTCGGCCGGGCTGATGGCGCTGTGCGAGAATCCGGAGCAGTTCGAGCTGGTCCGCGCCAGGCGCGAGCTGATTCCGAATCTGGTGTCCGAGACCATCCGCTACCACACGCCGGTGCTGCACATGCGCCGCACCGCGCGCTACGATGTCGAGCTCGCCGGCCGGAGGATCCGGAAAGGCGACAAGGTGGTGATGTGGTACATCTCCGGCAACCGCGACGAAGACAAGATCGAGCGGGCCGACGAATTCATCATCGACCGCGCCAAGCCACGCCAGCACCTCGCCTTCGGCGCCGGCGTCCACCGCTGCGTCGGCGATCGCCTCGCCGAGCAGCAATTGCGCATCCTCTGGGAGGAGGTCCTGGCGCGCGATCTGCGTTTTGAGCTGATGGGCCCGCCGCAAAGGCTCTATTCCAATTTCATCCGCGGTATACGAAGCTTGCCGGTGAGAATCGTCGATTGAAGTTGTGGGGTTGTCATTCCGGGGCGATGCAGAGCATCGAACCCGGAATCTCGAGATTCCGGGTCTGGTCCTTCGGACCATCCCGGAATGACGGGGTCATAAAGATCAAGGAACAAGAATGAAGAACGATCCCGTTGACGTCCTGATCATCGGCGCTGGCGCCTCCGGCGCTGCGGTGGCCTGGAGCCTCGCCGATACCAGGATGCACATCCTCTGCCTCGATCAGGGCGGCTGGATGAATCCGGCCGAATATCCGAGCACAGGGCGCGACTGGGAGGCGAAATTCTACGGCGAGTGGTCGTCCAGCCCGAACGTCCGCAAGCGGCCCGAGGACTATCCTATTAACGACGACAATTCGCCGATCAAGGTCGTCAACTTCAACGGCGTCGGCGGCTCGACCGTGATGTACACCGCGCACTGGCCGCGGCTGCATCCGTCCGATTTCAAGGTGAAGACGCTCGATGGTGTCGCCGACGACTGGCCGATCGATTATGACGCGCTCACGCCGTTCTTCGAGGAGAACGATCGCATGATGGGCACGTCGGGCCTGTCGGGCGATCCGCTGTCGCCGCTGAGCCATCCGCCGATGCGGCAGCAGCCGCTCGGGCTGTCAGGCCCCTTAATCGGCAAGGCCATGAACAAGCTTGGCTGGCACTGGTGGCCGTCGGACACGACAGTGGCGACGATGGATTACGAGGGCAGGGCGCGCTGCATCAATCTCGGCCACTGCACGCCGGCCTGCGCGCAGGGCGCCAAGGCCTCGACCGACATCACCTACTGGCCGCACGCGGTCCGCGCCGGGGTCGAGCTCAAGACCCACTGCCGGGTGCGCGAGATCCTGACCAACGAGCACGGCATGGCCTCCGGGGTCGTCTATTACGACAAGGACGGCGTCGAGCAGTTTCAACCGGCCGAGGTCGTCATCATTGCCTGCAACGGCGTCGGCACGCCGCGGCTGCTGCTGAATTCGGCGTCAGGCAAATTCCCCAATGGCCTCGCCAACTCGTCGGGCCTGGTCGGCAAGAACCTGATGTTCCATCCCTATGCGCAGATCTACGGCTTCGTGAAGGAGCCGACCGACAGCAACCGCGCGCCGCCGACCTGCCTGTGGAGCAAGGAGTTCTACGACACCGATCTGTCGCGCGGCTTCGTCCGCGGCTACGGCATCCAGTTCGGCCGCGGCGCCGGGCCGGTGTTCGAGGCGGTCGCGAGCGAGCAGAAGGGCATCCTGCCCTGGGGCAAGGATCATCACCGCGTGTTCCGCAAGCTCAACGGCCATCGTCTCGCGGTATCGGCGATCTGCGAGGATCTGCCGGAGGAGCACAACCGCGTCACGCTCGATCCCGTGCTGAAGGACAGCCACGGCATTCCCGCGCCGAAGATCGACTACACGATCAGCGCGAACAGCCGGAAGATGATGGATCACGGGCTGGCGCGCGGCCGGGAGATCCTCGAGGCCGCCGGCGCCACCGACATCTGCATCAATGATCCGATCCCGTGGGGCGGCTGGCATCTGCTCGGCACCGCGCGGATGGGCACCGATCCGACGCGCTCCGTGGTCAACGAATGGGGCCGCTCGCACGACGTGAAGAACCTGTTCATCGTCGACGGCAGCATCTTCGTCACCTCGGGCGGCGTGAACCCGACCTCCACCATCCAGGCCCTTGCGCTCTACATCGCCGACCAGATGAAGCAGCGTCTCGCCAATCTGTTCGACTGAGGCTGCCAGAGAACCGACATGTCCGATGCAAAACAACTGACCGCAGCCCAGCGCGCCGATCTGCGCACCGTCGCCGCCATGATCGTCCCCGAAAGTGACGAGTACAAGGTGCCGGGGGCGGACGATGCCACGATCCAGGCCGACATGCTCGCCACGCTCGGCCGCGATACCGCGCTGGTTGCGCAGGCGCTGGATCATCTGGCGCAACTCGCCCGCAAGCCGCTTGCCGAGCTCGACGATGCCGAGCGCGACGCGGTGGCGCAGGAGTTTCGCAAGCTTGGCGGCGCCGCCGCGGCGACGCTCGTTCGCGTGGTGCTGCAATGCTACTACCGCGACGACCGCGTGTTGCGCTCGCTCGGCCTCGAGCTGCGTGCGCCGTTCCCGAAGGGCCATGTGCTGCCGGACGGCGACTGGTCGCTGCTCGATCCGGTCAAAGCGCGCGGCGGCACGCTGCGGCGGGCGACCTAGCGTTGTGTCCGTGACTTGACAGTCCATTCCGTCATTCCGGGGCGCGACGAAGTCGCGAACCTCAGATGCGCAATCGCGCATCGGGGAATCCAGCGGTCGTGCATCGAGATTCCGGGTTCTCGCTTCGCGAGCCCCGGAATGACACTGAGTCAATCGCGCGTCAGAGACGCAGCCCTAGCCATCCGGGCAGGTGCAGGGCGTAACCACTTGCGGCGCGGGGAGCCGGTCACCATCTGAGGAGACCAAAGGACTCTCGCCATGCTGGATTTTACCTCAGATACCGCCGGTGACACGCCGTCACCGCGAACGGCCGATGCTGCCCAGGATAACGACCGGGCGTTGCTAGATGCCTATTCGAATGCCGTGATCGACGTCACCGACCGCGTCGGGCCCGCCGTGGTCCGGGTCGAAACCGGGCCGAAAGTGCGCAATGCGCGCGAGCGCGGCGGGCTCGGCTCGGGCATCGTGATCTCGCCCGATGGCTTCGTGCTGACCAACAGCCATGTGGTCGGATCGTCGAAGGAGATCCGCCTGCGCGACACCGAGGGCTTCGTCACCGACGCCCATGTGCTCGGCGTTGATCCCGACACCGATCTCGCGCTGCTGCGGGCCGATGGCGCGCGCGATCTGCCTTACGCGTCGCTCGGCAACTCCAAGACGCTGCGGCGCGGCCAGCTCGTGGTCGCGATCGGCAATCCGCTCGGCTTCGAATCGACCGTCACCGCCGGCGTGGTGTCGGCGCTCGGACGTTCGATCCGCTCGGTGAGCGGGCGCACCATCGAGGACGTGATCCAGACTGACGCCGCGCTCAACCCCGGCAATTCCGGCGGGCCGCTGGTGTCGTCGAAGGGGGAGGTGATCGGCATCAACACCGCGATCATCAACGGCGCGCAGGGCATCTGCTTTGCGGTCGCCTCTAACACCGCGCAGTTCGTGCTGTCCGAGATCATCCGCCACGGCTATGTCCGCCGCGCCTATATCGGCGTCGCCGGCCAGACTGCGCCGGTGCCGCGGCGCCATGCCGTGCTGGCCGGGGTCGAGAACAAGATGGGTGCGCTCCTGATGCAGATCGAGCCGGACAGCCCGGCCGCGCGCGCGGCGCTGCTGCCCGGCGACGTCGTGATCAGGCTCGACGGCGTAGAGATCAACGGCGTCGACGACCTGATCCGCGCGCTCGACCACAGCCGGATCGACCGGAGCCTGTCGATGGACGTACTCCGCCTCGGCCGCCTGCGCGCGATCGACATCCACCCGATCGAAAGGAAGCCCGCGAAGCAGTGAAGCGGGTGAGGGGGCCGTCTCCGCGGATAGAGACTTCATTCGCAACTCGGCATGCGGGCCGGGCGGCCCGGCAACAACCCTAAGCCCCAAAGTTCCTGACTAGTTCAATGCAAACCAGACCTTGGCGACAAACGTCGCGCCGCACCAGTTCGAGGTCAGGCCATCCGGGTTGGTGGAGAGGTTTACACGACCGCCTGGCTGCGCGTTTGGATCGCCGGTAAAGACAAAGCAGTTTTCCTTCGTCAGATTGGTGTCGTAGTAGCGCAGGTCGAAGTTGAAAGCCTTGTGGGTGAAGGTCACGCCCGCCTGCCAATTGAGATAGGAAGGTAAAGGGAATCCGCCGAGTTGCTGGCTTTGATTGCCGAACCAGGAATAACCGGCAGCGGTTGTGAAGGATATGGCGACGTCGTGCGGCAGCAATTGGCTCGGCACATCATAGGCGACGCCACCTGCCACATATTGGCTCCAGGCCCCGGTGTTCGAGACGTTCGGCGAATAGGCGTAGCCTGCGGCAAGGCGGACTTGTTCGCTGATTTTCCGGTCACCGCGGATGACCGTCTCCCAATAATTGATTCCGTTGGTTTCGCCGGGAAGTCTTTCTCCGGGATAGGTGAAATAGGTCACGCCAAAATCGAAATCGATGGTTGCGAATGTCGGACGGATACCAGCGGTGTAGGTGAACTCGGCGGCTGGTTGTGTCGGCAGGTTGACGGTGGCGACCGTTGTGCCGGCATATAGCTGGCCCCATCTTGCTTCCAGGGCGGCGCCGACTGCAGGTCCGTGATTGGACAATGTCACGCCGCGATAGATGTAGTCGGACGCAAGTCCCGCGCGGGCGCTGAATTCCAGTTCGTTCGCAGACGTCGTGTGGTTGGTGTCGGCCGCCGACCATCCGCGATTACCAAGGCCGATTGCTCCGGCTGGGTTGGGGGCTTGGGCAAAAGCGAGATCGCTGGTCGAAAGCAAAAGCCATAGCGCGACCACCCCTGTGATCGAGCGACCACGTGTTGCGTCTTTTCGCTGCCGCACTGTCGCTTATCCTCCAAGAGCTACCGCGACGCCAACCAGTGCACTCCCCATAGCCACCATCGACAGCCCTGCCATCCAGGGCCGCAACCCGCTACGGACTCCAAATGCGTAACCGCAGCAGAACAGCATCACGATGGCGACAACGTAGGTCACATGCAAGGCTAATCTGGGGTCGCGCAGCAGCACGAACGGAATTGTCAGCGGGAAGATCGAAAAGAAACTCAACAAGCAAAGACCCAGCGCTCCCGTCCAGTCGCGCTTCGTCAGCCTTGGACCAAGGAACGGTTCAGGCAATTGCTGCAAAGTTTTCCGAAGGACTTCCAGTCGGTCCAGAGGTAGGATTGCCGCCAATTGAGGCGGCAATGCATCTGAGATGATGCGCTGCGCTGTTTCGGGATCGGGCGCCTGCCTGATTGCGCGAAGCGTGAGAGCCTTGTTACCCCGGTCATTGATACGAGCCAGAAGATAAAGACCGCCGTCAACAATACCCCAGGCCAGATTGCAGCCTAGCGCTCCCAGCAGCATCGTACGAATGTTGATGCCAGCACCCGATGCGATACTCAGGGAGCAGATGAAGGTAAGTGCCATAATCAGACCGAATAAGGTCTCCGAGATTCGTTCCATCGGATCCAGTACGCGTCGAGGCGCTGAGGCGTCTGACATGAAATCATCTCCCGTTGGCCTTCTCGGCTCCGTTTAGGTGCTGCGCACTCTGCGCCTGACATCGATTGATCCATGTCAAGGCGGGATTTCAATTCCGTGCAGGTATCCGGCCCTAAGTATACGCGGAGGCGAAATATGTTTCTTTTCGCTGCGCTCTGGTGCGGTTGTCTGATGATGAGCGGCCGCAGCTTCCGCGCTGCACCGTGGCTCCGGCGCGATGGCTGGCAAAGATCATCTCTTCTTTTCGTCGCGCTAATACTTGCGGGAGCTGGCGCTGTGTCGCCGGTGCAAGCTGCCTCCGAAGATTCCGAGTGGCACGAGTTCAGCGGAACGTGGACCGCGGCTGGCAGCCGCCGCGACATTGGACTCGGTGGCGATCGACGAGCTTCGGTTGCCGATTACAGCGGATCACTCATGCTCTACGGGTCCTCACGTCCTGCGCTGGGCTTCCGCGCTGAGGCCATCCTACTCAACGACAGCGCTACCGGCCTGACAGGACGGGCTGTCTGGACGGATGACACAGACAATCACGTCTATAGCGAGCTTCGCGGCGAAACCACCCCGGCAGGCAATCGCATCGTCGGGACATTTGTGGGCGGCAGCGGTCGGTACAAGGGTGCGACGGGCACCTACGAATTCTCCTGGCGCTTTCTTCTGGAAAACGAAGACGGTGTCGTTCAGGGCCAGTCGATGGGGCTCAGCGGCAAGGTCCGATTTCTGTCAACACCAAGTGAGCCCGGCGCAGGAACGTCCAAGCCATGAAACGCCCCCTCACATTCCTGAAGCCGGCGTTGCCGTTCATGCTGGCGGTCGGCATCTGGCTGACACCCGTTCCGGCTGGATTGACCCCGCCCGCCTGGCACCTGTTCGCCGTGTTTGCATCGGCGATCGCATCGGTCCTGATCGGCTCTTTTCCGTTGCTCCCATCCGCGCTGCTCGCTGTCGCGGCGGTGGTCCTGACCGGCACTATTTCGCCGGCGAAGGCCTTTGCGGGCTTTGCCAACGCCAGCGTGCTGCTGGTCGTGATTGCCTTCCTGGTCGCGCTCGCCGTGGTGAAGTCGGGCTTGGGGCGGCGGATCAGCCTGTTCATGGTCGGTCTGTTCGGCAAATCGTCTCTCGGGCTTGCCTACAGTATCGTCATAACGGACGCCATCATTGCTCCGGGTTTTCCCAGTAACACGGCGCGAGGTGGGGTTCTGTTCCCGATAGTGCTGTCGGTCGCCAGCGGGTCCGGTTCGCGACCGGAGGAGCCCGAGGGGCGTAAACTGGGCGGTTATCTCATGTTCTGCGGGATGGCGAGCTTGTCGGTTTCGTCTGCACTTTGGATGACCGCCACCTCGGCCAACCCGCTCGGGGTCCAGATAGCCAAGGGGTTCGGGGTAGAAATCGGCTTCGGCAAGTGGCTGGTCGTGGCCGCAGTGCCTGCGCTGATTGCGCTCTTGCTGCTTCCCTGGCTTGTGGCGCGCATTTTCCCGCCAGGGATTGGCCAAACACCCGACGCACCCGTTGCTGCCCGGAAGGAGCTTGCGGAGCTTGGTCCGCTCAAGCGCGATGAATGGATCACGGCCGGAATCTTCGCATTCATGATCCTGGGTTGGGTATTTGGCGATTCGTTGCAGCTGAATTCGACCAGCGTCGCTTTCGCTGGCCTCGGAATGTTGCTCATGTCAAATGTCATAGGATTGAAAGACATTGCAGAACACGGAGAGGCCCTCGAAACGTTTCTGTGGCTTGCCGTGCTGTTTGCCTTGAGCGGGCAGCTCAACGAACTCGGGTTTATGGGTTACGTCGGCCAGCGGCTGGCGTCCTACATCGTCGGCCTTTCGTGGCAGATGACCTACGTCATACTGGTCGCACTGTATGTGTTAATTCACTACATGTTTGTCAGTCAGACTTCACAGGTGCTGGCTTTGCTCGGCGTCTTTGTTGACGTCGGCATCCGAGGAGGCGTGCCCGCACCGTTGATGGCGTTTGCTCTGCTGTTTGCAAGCAGTTACTTCTCAGTCATTACGCCCCAGGGTGGCAGCCAGAACGTCATCTTCGTAAGCAGCGGCTATCTCACACAGCGGGAGCTCTATCGGCTTGGCCTGCTTGTGACGCTCTTCTTTCTTGCCGTGTTCCTTGTAATCGGAACTCCCTGGATCCTGCTGGTCACGTGACTGCGCGCAGCCTTGACCTACCAGTCTGACTTCGGGAGTTCATTGGGGTTCGAGGCGGCGACAGCATCCGCACGCGCGGATGCGCATGCGATGACGTTTGGCGAAAATTCGGAATAATAGAAGATATCGCTGATTTGCCCGACATGTCAAGTTGCCTCTCCGCGCGCCGGCGGGCGCCCTGCTACTTTGCATGGGGTTGTTTTCGATATTTTGGGGGCGCGCACCTTCGAAGGAGGTTCTCCAACCTCAGCGGCAAACGGCAGTTCGAGTGCAAGAGCATCGGAGCGGAGTGAGGGTTCTGTCTCCCCGATCTCATCTGCGGAGAGAGCCCCTCATCCGCCGCCGTAGCCGACGCTGCGCGTCAGCGTTGTTTAGAAACGGCGGCCATTGGCCGCCTATGCCACCTTCTCCCACATCCGCCTTCGCCAAGGCTACGGCGGACATGAGGGGAGAAGGGAAGGGGAGCTTGCGCGCCGCTACTGCAGCGCTGCCAGCAGTTCGTCGGGCGTCTCGACCATCATCATGTGGCCGGCTCCCGCGAGCACCACGGTGCGCGCATTCGGCGTCGCGGCGGCGAGTGTCTTGCCGGCTTTGGCCGGGGTCATCATGTCGCGCTCGCCGAGGATGAAGGTCGCGGGCACCTTGACCGCGGCAGCAGCCGTGAGCGCGTTCTGGTAGGCGTTGCAGGCGTTGAGATCATTGTACAGCACGCCGGGCTTCGCCTCCTGCAGCACCCGCTGCGCGCCCTGGTGCATCCACAGGCCCGGCGCGAGACTGCCGCCGAGCTCGGCCTTG
Organism: Bradyrhizobium sp. USDA 4510; assembly: GCF_054059095.1. Classification (NCBI taxonomy): domain Bacteria; kingdom Pseudomonadati; phylum Pseudomonadota; class Alphaproteobacteria; order Hyphomicrobiales; family Nitrobacteraceae; genus Bradyrhizobium; species Bradyrhizobium sp. USDA 4510. The sequence continues at coordinate 1,891,932 of NZ_JBSSBT010000001.1, forward strand.
AAGCCGAGGCCCCAGATCGAGACCATGTCGATCGCAGCGACGTCATTGGCCTCGGCGGCCTTCAACAGATCGGGGCCGACCGTCATGGTCGCGGCGGTGCCGATCAGCGCGAGGCCGGAGACCTTGTCGGGATGCCGCGCCGAGGTCTCGATCGCGATCAGCGATCCCATCGAATGGCCGATCAGCCGCGCTTTCGACGCGCCGGCTGCCGAGATCAGCGCCGCGATCCAGTCGGCCATCTCGGCGATGGTCGGGAGCGGCTTGCCGGCGGAGCGGCCATGGCCGGGCAGGTCCGGCGCCAGCACGGAAAAACCGTGATGGGCGAACCAGCGGCTGTGCAGCGCCCAGGTCGAGGAATCGAAGCCGGCGCCGTGGATCATCACCACCGCCGGCAGCGACGGATCGAACGGCTTGCCGCCGGTCGCGATGAAGGTGTCTGATCCGTTCACGGAAAGCTGCATGGTGCTCAAGTCCTTTGCGAGGCGCGCAGCGCCTGGCCGAGATCGTCGATGATATCCTGCGCGGTTTCGATGCCGACCGACAGCCGCACCAGCTCCTCGCCGATGCCGGCGGCCTTGAGCTGCTCGGCATCCATCTGCTGGTGCGTGGTGCTGGCGGGATGGATCACCAGCGTCTTGGCGTCGCCGACATTGGCGAGATGGCTGATCAGCTTCAAGGACTCGATGAACTTCTTACCTGCGGCGCGGCCGCCCTTGATGCCGAAGCTGACGATCGAGCCGGCGCCGCGCGGCAACAGCTTCTTCGCCAGCGCGTAATCCGGATGCGTTTCCAGCGAGGGATGTAGCACCCAGTCGACCGCCTTGTTCGCGGTGAGGGCGTCCAGCACCGCATGGGTGTTGCTGACATGGCGGTCCATGCGGACGCCGAGCGTCTCGATGCCCTGCAGCAGCTGGAAGGCGTTGGTCGGCGACAGGCAGGCGCCGAAATCGCGCAGGCCCTCGGTGCGGGCGCGCATGATGAAGGCGGCCTTGCCGAACTGCTCGTCGAAGACGATGCCGTGATAGCCGGCATAGGGCTCGGTGAGCTGCGGGAATTTGCCGGAGGCGCGCCAGTCGAACCGCCCGCCGTCGACGATCACGCCGCCGATCGCGATGCCATGGCCGCCCATCCACTTGGTCGCCGAGTTCATCGCGATGTCGGCGCCGAGCTCGATCGGCTGGCTGAGATAGGGCGTCGCGAAGGTGTTGTCGATCAGCAGCGGAATCTTCGCGTCATGCGCGATTTGAGCCACCGCGGGGATATCGAGTACTTCGAGGCCGGGATTGCCGATGGTCTCGCCGATCACGAGGCGGGTGTTCGGCTTGATCGCGGCACGGAATTCGTCGAGCGCACGCGGCTTCACGAACGTCGTCGTGATGCCGAACCGCGGCAGCGTGTGCGCCAGCAGATTGATGGTGCCGCCATAGAGCGAGGCGGAGGCGACGATGTGGTCGCCGGCATTGAGCAGGGTCGCGATCGCAAGATGCATCGCGGCCATGCCGCTGGCGGTGCAGATCGCGCCGACGCCGCATTCGAGCGCGGCGATCCGCTCTTCCAGTACCGCGGTCGTCGGGTTCGAGATGCGGGTGTAGATGTGGCCGGCGCGCTCCAGATTGAACAGCGCCGCGGCATGATCGGCATCCTGGAACACGTAGGACGTGGTCTGATAGATCGGAACCGCGCGCGCGCCGGTCGCGGGATCGGGGCGCTGGCCGGCGTGCAGGCTCAGGGTTTCGAAGGCAGGCGGCTTGGGTGCGGGCATGCGAAGCTCGTCAGGTCAGTCGATGGGAGTGGTGGGTTGGCGAGGAGTCTTTTATTTGACGCGTTTTCTTCACGCGAACCGGTGTCCACTTCGTCTTGAAAACGCTTTGTTAGACGTGAACTGCGGTGCGAACACGGCCGACATTGCCGAACACACGCAAATAGCGCTCGACCTCGGACGGGATGCCGGTCGCCTTCTCCGGATTGTCGGAGAGCTTGACGGCCGGGCGTCCGTCGACCGACGTCACCTTGCAGACGATCGAGATCGGGTCGAGCTCGGCGGTGCCATCGGGTGCGCAGCCGACGAAATCGTTGGTGAGGTTGGTGCCCCAGCCGAAGCTGACGCGCACGCGTCCCTTGAAATGGTGGAACGTCTCCTCGATCGAGCCGACATCCATCGCGTCGGAGAACACCAGCAGCTTCTCCTTGGGATCGCGGCCCTTCTGCTTCCACCATTTGATGATCTCTTCGCCGGCCGTGATCGGCGGCGCGCTGTCGGGACGAAAGCCGGTCCAGTCGGCGACCCAATCGGGCGCGTCGCGCAGGAACGGTTTTGTCCCGAAGGCATCAGGCAACGCGATCAAGAGGTTGCCGCCATAGGTGTGGCGCCATTGGTCGAGGATGCGATAGGGCGCCCAGCGCAGCGCCTCGTCGTCATTGGCGAGCGCGGCCGCGACCATCGGCAGCTCATGTGCGTTGGTGCCGATCGCCTCGAGGTCGTTGTCCATCGCGAGCAGCACGTTCGACGTTCCGGTGAAGGAGGGGCCGAGGCCTTCCTTCACCGCCTCGACGCACCAGCGCTGCCAGAGGAAGCCATGGCGGCGGCGTGTGCCGAAATCGGACAGCCGCAAGCCGTCCAGCTTGCGCAGCCGCTCGACCTTGGCCCACAGCTTGGCCTTGGCGCGGGCGTAGAGCACGTCGAGCGCGAAGCGGCCGTAGGTCTTGGTCGCCGCGCGCGAGCGCAGCTCGTTGAGGATCGCGAGCGCCGGGATCTCCCACATCGTGGTGTGGGTCCACGGCCCGTGGAAATGCAGCTCGTACTGGCCGTCGACCTTGTGCAGCTCGTATTCGGGCAACCGGAAGTTCGAGAGCCAGTTGATGAAATCGGGCGAGAACATCTGGGTCTTGCCGTAGAACGTGTTACCGGCGAGCCAGATCAGCTCCTTCTTGGTGAAGCGGATGGTGCGGGCGTGGTCGAGCTGGGCGCGCAGCTCGGCCTCGTCGATGACCTCGGCGAGCCGGATATGGGTCGAGCGGTTGATCACCGAAAAGGTCGTGCGCGTGTCCGGATAGCATTCCCGGATCATCTGCTGCATCAACAGCTTGTAGAAATCGGTGTCCAGCAGGCTGCGCACGATCGGGTCGAGCCGCCAGCCGTGGTTGTAGGTCCGGGTCGCGATATCTGTCACGGTCATGCGGGAACCTTAGCCTGCCGGGCGCCGCCCGCCCAGTGGGTATCGGGCGGAACATGGCAGGTCAGCGCGCTATGGTCTGCCGTATACGGCCGACGGTGGCGGCGACATCGGCCCAGGCAGGCTTATCAGGGGCGAATTGCCGCCGCAGGAAGGTGACAAGCTCGGCGACCTGGCCGTCGCTCATGCTGTCCTTGAAGGCCGGCATGTAGCCCAGATCGGTCACGGCCGGCTTGGCGATGCCGTGCAGGATCACCTGGATCAGGTTATCGGGCGCGTCGCTGTGCAGGTTGCTGTTCAGCGCCAGCGACGGCCGGCTGCCGAACAGCGGCGGGCCGCCGACCTCATGGCAGACCGCGCAGGCGCCTTGATAGATCCGCGCCCCCGCCGAGGCGGCGGTGGTGACGACGGTGCCGGCTTCGAGCTTGGCGGCCATGGCATCGTGCGCCGACCGATTGGTGCCCTCGTTGAACGCGGCGAGGTAGACCGCCATCGCGCGGATGTCCTGGTCGGGCAGCGCGGCGAGCTCCTGCACGACCGGCGCCATCGGCCCTGCGGCAACGCCGTGCAGGCGCGACTCGCCGGTGCGCAAATAGGCGTAGAGCTCGTCCTCGCTCCAGGGGATCGGCGCCTTCGACAGCGACGTCAGCGCCGGCGCCTCCCAGCCCTCGGCGAAGCCGCCAGCGAGATAGGCGCGCTGCCGTTCGGCGCCGAGCGCATTGCGCGGCGAGTGGCAGGCGCTGCAATGGCCGAACCCTTCGATCAGATAGGCGCCGCGATTCCATATCGCTGACTTCGATGGATCGGGCTGGAACGCCTGCGCCTGATGGAACAGCGCATTCCATCCGGCGAGCAGCGGCCGCAGGTTGAACGGAAAGACGAGCGCGTTGGCCGGCGTTTCGGCGCGCTCCGGCGCCTGCGCCATCAGATAGGCATAGAGCGCCTGCAGGTCGGCGTCACTGGTCCTGGCGAAGTGCGTGTATGGAAACGCCGGATAGAGATGGCGCCCGTCGCGATGAATGCCCTCGCGCATCGCGCGCTCGAAGGCGGGATAGGACCAGGCGCCGATGCCGGTGTCGACGTCGGGCGTGATGTTGGTGGTGAAGATGGTGCCGAACGGCGTCTCCAGCGGCCGACCGCCGGCGTTCGGAACGCCATGCTCCGACGTATGGCAGACGGCGCAGGCGCCGAGCGCTGCAAGCTCCTTGCCACGGGCGATCGTCGCAGCGGAATAGACCGAGGCGTCGGGCCGGGCGATCGGCGCGATCGCGCGCCAGGGCAGCACGGCCGCGCCGATGCCGATCGCCGCTGCGCAGAGTGCGGCAATGCCGGCGAGCACGCCGCCGCGCTTTGCAAAGGGATTCTGCCATCTGTTGAGGTCGGCCGTCTGCGCAGGCGGCGGGAGCGGGGCGGGTGCGACCGGTTGCTCGCTGCGCAATCCCTTCAGGATGCGCTCCGGCGTGAACGGCAATTCGCGGAAGCGGACCCCGGTCGCGTCGTAGATCGCGTTGGCGATCGCGGCGGCACTCGGCACCGAGGCGGACTCGCCGACGCCGAGCGGTGGTTGATCCTGCCGCGGCAGCATCAACACATCGATCTTCGGCAGCTCAGGAAACTTGATGATGGGGTAGGCGCCCCATTCCCGCGCCGCCACCGCGCCGCGCTCGAAGGACACTTCCTCCATCAGCGCGCGGCTGGTCGACTGGATCACGTTGCCTTCGATCTGGTGCCGCACGCCCTCCGGATTGATCATCAATCCGGAATCCTGGCCGGCGACGACGCGGGTCACGCTGACATCGCCGGTCGCCTTGTTGACGGCGACATCGGCGATCCACGCCGACCATGCTGCGCCGTAACCGGGAAACTTGCTGTGCACGTACAGCGCATAAGCAAAGCCGCGGCCGCGCACGATATCGCCGTCCGCCTCGGGTTCTTTCCACACCGGGCGCGGCGTCCAGCCGGCGCGCTCGGCAACGGCATTGACGAGATCGATCGCGCGTTGGTCCTTCAGATAGCGCAGCCGGTACTCGATCGGATCGACCTTCGCCTCCGCCGCAAGCTCGTCGATGTAGGATTCATGCGCAAAGGTGTTCGGCAGCGCCGAGACGCCGCGAAACCATGACGCGCGCACGATCGGCGGCATGTCGTTGGCGATCACGCGCATGTTCTCGTAGTCGTAGGGCGGGATCGCGGTGCGGTCGCCCATCTCGAACACCGCGGCTTCAGGCGCGATCCGCCCTGTGAGCAGCAGTGCCAATGTCGGCGCGCCGTTCGAGGGATAGCGCGTGGCAAAATCGTAAGCGGCGACGCTGCCGTCGGCGTTGAGCCCGCCATTGACGTCCATCAGCTGCGCGGTGCCCTTCGGCTCCCAGGCATGCTCCTGCTCGCGGGTGAGCTGGACGCGCACCGGGCGGCCGACCGCGCGCGACAGCAGCAATGCATCGGCAGAGACATCGTCGGCGCAGTTGCGGCCGTAGCAGCCGGCTGCCTCCATCCGGATCACGTCGATCTCGGATTCCGGTCGCTGGATCAGCAGCGCGAGGTCGCCGCGCAGGATGTGCGGGTTCTGGGTGCCGGACCAGACCCGGACCGCGCCCTCGCTGTAATCGGCGACCGCGCAGGACGGGCCGATCGAGCCGTGCATCTGGTAGGGCCAGAGATAAGTCCGCTGCATCGGCTTGGCGGCGGCCTTGAGCGCGGCGTCGACGTCGCCCTTGTCGATCAGCTGGCGCGGCGTCGAGGGATTGGCGCGCAGCGCCTTCTCCACGTCGGCAAGATCGGTCAGCGCCGGTCCCGACTTCCAGCTCACCTTGAGCTGCGCGGCGGCCTTGATCGCATTCTCCTCGCGCTCGGCAACGACGCCGACGAAATCGCCGATCCGCACCACCGCGACGAGGCCTGGAATATCGCGCACCGAAGCTTCATCGACCGCAATCAGGCTGGTGCCGACGAACGGGCCGGCATCGACGCCGGCGTAAGGCGGGCGGACCACGCGGCCGTGCAGCATGCCGGGCACGCGCACATCGTGAACGTAGACAAGCTCGCCGGTGGCCTTCGCCGGCACGTCGACGCGCGGCACGGACTTGCCGACGACGGAATAGGCGCTCACGGCCTTGACCGGAACGTCGTCGGCAAGATCGAGCCGGATGGTTTCGTCCGCGATCAGCTCGCCATAGCTGACGCTGCGGTTGTCGTGGCCGCGGATCAGGCCGTCCTCGATCGCGAGGCTACTCGCCGGCAGCTCAAGCCGCTCGGCCGCGCGTGCGAGCAAGAAGTGTCGCGCTTGCGCGGCGGCCTTGCGCAGGGGAACGGCGGTGATCTGGATGGTTTCGCTTGCGATCGTCGGGCCCTGGTTCGGCACCACGGCGGTGTCGCCGAGGATCACGACGACGCGGGCAAAGGAGACGTCGAGCTCTTCGGCAACGATCTGACCGAGCGCGGTGCGGATGCCGGTGCCGAGATCGACATGGCCGTTATAGGCATTGACCGTGCCGTCGGCCGTGATGGTGATGAAGGTCTCGAACTCATCTTCGGCGCCCAGCACCGCAGGGCGGACGACCGACAGCGAGCCGCGCTGGCGTTGCTCAGGAGCCCGTGCGTCCACCATCAATCGCGCGCCTCGAGCGCGTGGCCGGCCGCACGCATCGCCGCGCGGATGATCTCGATATGCGCGCCGCAGCGGCAGAGGTTGTAGCGCAGCGCCTCCAGCACCTCATGCTCAGACGGATTGGGATTGCGCGTCAGCAAGGCCTTGGTGGTGATGATCATGCCATTGAGGCAATAGCCGCACTGCGCGGCTTGTTCGTGGATGAAGGCATCCTGCACGGGATCGGGGTGCTCGCGGCTGCCGAGACCTTCGAGCGTGACGATGTTGCGGCCGGCGCAGCCCTCGATCGGAATCACGCAGGCACGCGCAGCGACGCCGTCGATCAGCACCGCGCAGGCGCCGCACTCGCCGAGCCCGCAGCCGTATTTCGGTCCGTTCAATTCGAGGTCGTTGCGCAGCACGTAAAGCAATGCGGTGTCGGGAGCGGCGTCGACATCATGATTCCTGCCGTTCACGGTCAGGCGCATTGCCCCGGTTCTCCCTTGATGTTTGCGCTGCAACGTCAGCGTCGGATCGCCGACGAGGATAACGTTTGTATACAAACGTGCAAGCGGCGGCATGCCGCGCTGCAGCGCGTGCCCGCTTTATGAACAGGGTGCGCACGCGAAGGGCACGGTTTGATTGCAAAGGCCGCTTGACAGGTCACGGGCTCGCGCGCAGGATCATTCGTATACGAATGATATGCATGGGAGGCGGAAGCGCAGTATGATCGACCGCCGCCACAAGTCCAGGCTTGGTCACGATGGCTGACACAATGACCGTCGCCGCCGGCGACAAGATCCGCTGCGATGCCTGTCCGGTGATGTGTTACATCAAGCCGGGCGCGGCCGGCGCCTGCGACCGCTATGCCAACCATGACGGCACGCTGGTGCGCGTCGATCCGCATGTCGTGCTGGAGCGCACCGTGTCGCATGGCGGCAAGCTGGTTCCGTTCCAGGTGAGCGGCGATTGGGACGGCAAGATCGTCCGCCAGCCCGAACTGTTCGTCACCGCGATCGGCGCAGGAACAACCTATCCGGATTACAAGCCGGCGCCCTTCATCGTGTCGTCGGAGGTCGACGGCGTCGACATGGTCACCGTGGTGACTGAAGGCATTTTCTCGTATTGCGGCGTCAAGGTGAAGATCGACACCGACCGCTACCTCGGCCCGGAAACCGCGACCGTGCGCTCGGACGGTGAGGCGGTCGGCCATGTCACGACCAGCGAATATGGCTCGCAGATGCTCTCGCTCGGCGGGGTGCATCATTTGACCGGCGGCTCCAAGAAGGAAGGCCGCGTCACCTGCGACACGCTGATGGATCTCTCCAACTGCAAGGCGGTCGAGTTGACCATCGACGGCGGCGCCACCGTCGTGGTGCAGGCCGGCAGGCCGCCGATCGTCAATGGTGTGGCAGAAGAGCGCATGCGGGTCGGCTGTGGCTCGGCGACAATCGGCATGTTCGCCAAGCAATGGCACGGCAAGGTCGATGAGGTCGTGGTGGTCGACGATCACATCACCGGCGTGCTCAGCGAGCACCAGGCCGGCAAGCTGCTCGACATCGCCGACACCGGGATCAAGATGAAGGGGCGGCGCTCGACGCCGGGCCGCTATTTCCAGGTCGCCGATCCCGGCACCGGATGGGGCGGCACCAACATCTCCGATCCGCTGTCGATCCTCGGCCCCTTCAATGCGAAGGAGGCGCGGCCGGGGCTCACCATGCTGATGGTCTCGACCACCGGCGAGCATGCGTCCTATTACGTGCTCGACGAGGCGTTGAAGCCGGTCGAGACCGAGATGCCCGCCGATCTCAGATTTTCGGTCGAGCGCATCCAGGAGAATTGCGAGCCGGCGCTGTGCACCGTGCTGTTCATGGGCGGCGCGGGCGGATCGTTGCGCGCCGGCGTCACCGATAATCCGGTGCGGCTGACCCGTTCGGTCAAGGACGCGCTGACGCGGGTGACCAGCGGCGGCGCGCCGGTCTATGTCTGGCCGGGCGGCGGCATCACCTACATGGTCGATGTCACGCAGATGCCGGCCGGTGCCTTCGGCTACGTGCCGACGCCTGCGCTGGTGGCGCCAATCGAATTCACGATGCGAATGTCCGATTATGCGGCGCTCGGCGGCCATATGGACTATGTCCGGCCGCTGTCGTCGCTGCGCGACAGTGCCGAGGTCCGGCCGATGCCGTATCTTCCGGGGCGGCGTGCATGAAGCGGCTCCCGCAAATTGCGCTTCTTCCTGACGGCAAGCGGCTGCATTTGCAGGACGGTCCGATTGATCTGGTTGTCGAGGCCAAGGGCGGCGATGCTGACATTCGTACCGCCTATCAGGCTGCGGCGGCGCGCTTCACCGGATTGCTTGACGAACTCTGCGCGGAACTGACCGAACTGCGCAGCGCAGCCGCTCCGGGCGGGTGCACGCTGAAAGGCGTGGTCGCGCGGCGGATGCTTGCAGCGGTCGCGCCGTTTGCCGCCGATTGCTTCATCACGCCGATGGCGGCGGTCGCGGGCTCCGTCGCCGAGGAAATCCTCGGCGCGATGCTTGAGGCCACGCCGCTCGACCGCGCCTATGTCAACAATGGCGGCGACATCGCCCTGCATCTCGGCGACGGCGAACAATTCACCGTCGGCCTGATGGATCGGCCGGACCGTCGCGGCGTGATGCGCACCATAATGGTCGATGCCGACACGCCAGTCCGCGGCATCGCGACCAGCGGCCGCCACGGTCGCAGCTTTTCGCTGGGCATTGCCGATGCCGTCACCGTACTGGCGCGGACGGCGTCGCAGGCGGATGCCGCGGCGACCGTGATCGCCAACGCGGTCGATCTGCCGGATCACCCCGCGATCCTGCGCTGTCCGGCGAGCGAATTGCAGCCCGACAGCGACCTTGGCGCGCGGCTGGTGACCCGCGATGTCGGGCGGCTCTCGGGACGCGAGATCGAGCAGGCGCTCGAGGCGGGGGCGGCGCGGGCGCGTGACCTCCTGATGTCGGGATTGATCGAAGGCGCGGCATTGCGTCTACTGGCCGAAACGCGGCTTGTCGGTGCAACTGGGATTGGGGCGCCGGCGTCGCACGCGTTACTGAGAAGAACGACAGAACACATGCTGCGGGCATGACCGGGAGCGAGGCAAGATGAGCGCCGTCATTCGCAAGATCGTCACCGTGGTCGAGGAGACCCATCTGGAGATGGGCAAGACCATCGCACCGCCGACAAGGCGTGCTGCCGCGATCGCCGTGATCGAAAACCCCTTTGCCGGCCGCTATGTCGAGGATCTGTCGCCGCTGATCGCGATCGGCGAGGAACTCGGCGAACTGCTCTCGAAGCGGGCCGTCGCCGCGCTCGGCATCGACGGCGCCAAGGCGCACAGCTACGGCAAGGCCGCCGCCGTCGGTGAGAATGGCGAGCTCGAGCATGCGGCGGCGATCCTGCATCCGAAGATGGGCGCGCCGGTGCGCAAGGTGCTGTCGAAGGGCGCGGCGCTGATCCCGTCGTCGAAGAAGCGCTCGGGGCCCGGCACCACGCTGGATATTCCGCTCGGGCACAAGGACGCGGCTTTCGTGCGCAGCCATTTCGACGGCATGGAAGTGCAGATCAACGACGCGCCGCGGGCCAACGAGATCATGGTCGCGGTCGCGGTAACCGACAGCGGACGGCCGCTGCCGCGTGTCGGCGGGCTGACGGTCGGCGAGATCAAGGGCGAAGACGGATTGCGATAATCTCTTTGAAGAAAAACTGGAGGACGGGATGCGTGGTTATTTCGTAGGGGCGGGATTGGCGATCGCGGTCGCGACCATGGCAACGAGTGCCATGACAACGCAGGCCATGGCGCAGAGCGAAATCAAGATCGGCGAGATCAACTCTTATTCCTTGCTGCCGGCATTCACCGAGCCCTATCGCAAGGGCTGGCAGCTCGCGGTGGAGGAGATCAATGCCGCCGGCGGCATCGGCGGCAAGAAGCTCGTGGTCATTTCCAAGGACGACGGCGGCAAGCCGGCGGATGCCCAGACCGCGGCGAACGAGCTGGTGTCGAGCGAGAACGTCGCGATGCTCACCGGCACGTTCCTCTCCAATATCGGCCTTGCCGTTTCTGACTTCGCCAACCAGAAGAAGGTGTTCTTTCTGGCGGCAGAGCCGCTGACCGACGCCATCACCTGGTCGAAGGGCAACCGCTACACGTTCCGCCTGCGTCCCTCCAACTACATGCAGGCCGCGATGCTGGTAGAAGAAGCCGCAAAACTGCCCGCAAAACGCTGGGCGACGATCGCGCCGAACTATGAATACGGCCAGTCGGCGGTCGCGGTGTTCAAGAAGCTGATGTCGGCGAAGCGGCCCGATATCCAGTGGGTCGACGAGCAGTGGCCGCCGCAGGGCAAGATCGACGCAGGTCCGGTGGTGCAGGCGGTTGCCGCGGCGAACCCGGAAGCGATCCTCAACGTCACCTTCGGCGCCGACCTCGTCAAGCTCGTGCGCGAAGGCAACACCCGCGGCCTGTTCAAGGGCCGCACCGTGGTGAGCTTCCTGACCGGCGAGCCGGAATACCTCGATCCGCTCAAGGACGAGACGCCGGAAGGCTGGATCGTCACCGGCTATCCCTGGTACGCGATCAAGACGCCGGAACATGACGCGTTCCTGAAGGCCTACCAGGCCAAGTACAACGACTATCCGCGGCTCGGCTCGATCGTCGGCTACCAGACCATCAAGGCGGCGGCGGCGATCCTTGCCAAGGCCGGCTCGAGTGATCCGGAGAAGCTGATCGCGGCGGCGGAAGGCATCTCGATGCCGTCGCCATTCGGCGAGATCACCTTCCGCAAGATCGATCACCAGTCGACGCTGGGCGCCTTCACCGGCAAGACCGCGCTGAAGGACGGCAAGGGCATCATGGTCGACACCGCCTATCGCAAGGGGGCGGACTATCTGCCCAGCGATGCCGAGATCGATAAGCTGCGGCCGAAGGATTGATTTTTTTCTTCTCCCTCGCCCCGCTCTTGCGGGGAGAGACTTGAACTTCTCCCTCTCCCCGTTCTTACGGGGAGAGGGGTGGGGTGAGGGGCTATCTCCGCGAACGAGCGCGCGGAGAGTCCCCCTCACCCGAATTCAAGCTGGCGCTTGAATTCGACCTCTCCCCGCAGGCGGGGCGAGGCGAGGTGAACGGAAACTCCAACGCGGACCGCCCATGGCCTTCTACGTCGTCCAGTTCCTGACCGGTCTTGCCAGCGCGGCGTCGCTGTTCCTGGTCGCTTCGGGTCTGTCGATCATCTTCGGCGTGACGCGGATCGTGAATTTCGCGCATGGCGCGTTCTACATGCTCGGCGCCTATGTCGCCTTTACCCTGACCGAGCGCTTTTCCGGTGCGCTCGGCTTCTGGGGCGGCATCGTCGTTGCCGCGCTGGCCGTGGCCGCGATCGGCGTGCTGGTCGAGATGGTGCTGCTGCGCCGGATCTATCATTCGCCGGAGCTGTTCCAGTTGCTCGCCACCTTCGGCCTGACGCTGATGGTCGAGGACCTCGTGGTGCTGATCTGGGGGCCGGACGATCTGGTCGGCCGCCGCGCGCCCGGCTTCAAGGGCGCGATCGAGTTCTTCGGCCAGAATATTCCGAGCTATGACCTGTTCCTGATCGTGCTCGGGCCGGTCGTGCTCGGCGTGCTCTGGCTGTTGTTCCAGCGCACCCGCTGGGGTGTGCTGGTGCGCGCGGCGACGCAGGACCGCGACATGGTCGCGGCGCTCGGCGTCAATCAGAAATGGCTGTTCACCAGCGTGTTCGCGCTCGGCGTCTTCCTCGCCGCGCTCGGCGGCGCGCTGCAGATTCCGCGCGATGCGGTCAATCACGCGATGGATCTGCGCGTCATCGTCGAGGTCTTCGTCGTGGTCGTGATCGGCGGCCTCGGCAGCATCATCGGCGCCTTCGTCGCGGCGGTGCTGGTCTCGGAGCTCAACGCCTTCGGCATCCTGATCTTCCCGAAGATCTCCATCATCCTGGTGTTCCTGGTGATGGCGGTGGTGCTGATCGTCCGGCCGTGGGGGCTGTTCGGCAAGCCGGAGGCACCGGCACGGCGCACGCCGGGGCTGACCGTCAATCCGTGGCGTCCGCTGACGATGAACGAGCGGTTCGCCGCGATTGCCGTGCTGGTCCTCGCCGCCGCGCTGCCGTTCGTCGCCGGCAATTATTTGCTCACGGTCGGCTCGGAGATCGCGATCTTCGTGATCTTCGCGGTCAGCCTGCACTTCCTGATGTCGGTCGGCGGGCTCGCCTCGTTCGGCCACGCCGCCTATTTCGGCCTCGGCGCCTATGGCGTGGCGCTGCTCGCCAAGATGGCCGGCCTGCCGATGATTGCCTGCCTGCTGCTCGGGCCGCTGCTCGGGCTCCTCGGCGCCGCCGTATTCGGCTTCTTCGCGGTGCAGCTCTCCGGGGTCTATTTCGCGATGCTGACCCTGGCCTTTGCCCAGATCGTCTGGTCGATCGCGTTCCAATGGGTGTCGGTCACCGGCGGCGACAACGGCATCCTCGGGGTCTGGCCGGAGAAATGGGCGGCGAGCCCGTCGCATTTCTACTGGCTGTCGCTCGGCATCGCCGCGCTCGCGGTGGTGATCCTCCGCATCATCGTGTTCTCGCCGTTCGGCTTCGCGCTGCGCGCGACGCGCGATTCGCCGCTGCGCAGCGAAGCCATCGGCATCGACGGCAAGCGCATCCAGTGGACCGCCTTCGTCATTGCGGGCACGGTCGCTGGCCTTGCCGGCGCGCTGTTCGCCTATCTCAAGGGCAGCGTGTTCCCCGACAATATGGGCATCTCGCTGTCGGTCGATGCGCTGGTCATGGTGCTGCTCGGCGGTGTCGAGACGGTGTCGGGCGCGGTGGTCGGCGCCATCGTCTACAAGGCGCTCAACATCTGGCTGGTCAGCCAGACCGATTGGTCAAAACTCGTGCTCGGCGCGTTCGTGGTGCTGATCGTGGTCGCGTTCCCGAAGGGCATCGTCGGCACGCTGGAAGCCTTCATGCATCGCCGGCGCAAATCCTCGTCGTCGGTATCGCCCTTGCTGACCTCCCGCATCGAGAGCGCCGAATGAGCATGGTTCCCACATTGCTGTCGGTCGAGGGGCTGACCAAATCCTATGGCGGCGTGCATGCCGTGCGCGGCGTCTCCTTCGAACTGCGTGCCGGCGAGATTTTGGCGCTGATCGGGCCGAACGGCGCGGGCAAGAGCACCTGCTTCGACATGCTCAACGGCCAGAACATTCCCGACAGCGGCCGCATTCGCGTGCTGGGCGCGGAGACCACGGGCAAGAAGCCGCGCGTGATCTGGCGCATGGGCGTCGGCCGCACCTTCCAGATCGCGGCGACATTCCCCACCATGACGGTACGCGAAAACGTGCAGGTCGCGCTGGTCTCGCATGGCGGGCAATTGTTCAACCTGTGGGCCTCGACCGCCCGCCACGCCCGCGACGAGGCCGGGCGGCTGCTCGATCTGGTCGGCATGGGTGCCTATGCGGAGCGGCCCTGCGGCGAGCTCGCCTATGGCGACGTCAAGCGGCTCGAGCTTGCGATCGCGCTCGCCAACCAGCCGAAGCTGCTCTTGATGGACGAGCCAACCGCCGGCATGGCGCCGCGCGAGCGCGTCGAGCTGATGCGGCTGACGGCGCGGATCGCGCGCGAGCAGTCGATCGGCGTGCTGTTCACCGAGCACGACATGGACGTGGTGTTCGAGCATGCCGACCGCATCCTGGTGCTCAACCGCGGCAGCCTGATCGCCGAAGGCTCGCCCGAGGAAGTCCGCGGCAATGCCCAGGTGCGGGCGATCTACCTCGGCGAGGGCCTCGTCTATGACGCCCGGCACCGCGAGGGGGCATCGGCATGAAGCTGACGGTAAAGGATCTCAACAGCTTCTACGGCCCGGCGCATATCCTGTTCGACATCGCGCTCGAGGTCGGCGAAGGCGAAGTGGTTGCCCTGCTCGGGCGCAACGGCGCCGGCAAATCGACCACGTTCCGCTCCATCGTCGGCCTGGTCGAGAACCGCTCCGGCCGCGTCATGTTCGAGGGCCGGGACGTCTCGGATCTGCCGACGCACGCGATCGTGCGCGGCGGGCTCGGCTATGTCCCGGAGGAGCGGCGCATCTTCACGGATTTGACGGTCGAGGAGAATCTCGAGGTCGGCCGCCAGCCGAAGCGGGCAGGCGCGCCGCAATGGGATCGCGAAAAACTGTTCAAGCTGTTCCCGAACCTCGGCGAGATGCGCGGCAGGCCCGGCGGGCGCATGAGCGGCGGCGAGCAGCAGATGCTGACGATCGCGCGCACGCTGATGGGCAATCCGTCGCTGGTGCTGCTCGATGAGCCCTCGGAGGGCCTGTCGCCCAAGATCGTCGAGCAGATGGTCGATGCGATCCTGGCGATGAAGAAAGAGGGCGTCAGCATCGTCGTCTCCGAGCAGAATCTGCATTTCGCCCGGCTGATCTCGGATCGCGCCTACATCATCGAGCGCGGCCGGATCTGCTTCGGCGGCACCATGGCGGAACTCGATGCGCGTCCGGATATCCGCGACGCGCATCTGTCGCTGTAAAGGGCGGAGTAGACAATGGCGAGGAGTGCGGCACCGAAGCGAAACGGGAAGGCGACCAAGCCGGGATACGTGCTGGACGAGCAGATCGGCTTCATCCTGCGCCAGGTGTCGCAGCGCCACGCCGTGATCTTCGCCCGCGAGATCGGCATCAATCTGACGCCGACGCAGTGGGCAGCGCTGTCGAAGCTGTCGGAGGTCGGCGCCTGCTCGCAGAACCAGCTCGGGCGGCTGACCTCGATGGACGTTGCGACCATCAAGGGCGTGATCGATCGCCTGACCGCGCGCGGCCTGACCGAGACCTCGCCCGATCCCGACGACGGCCGCCGCCTGCTGGTGAGCCTGACGCGCGCCGGCCAGCAAATGGCCGACAAGGCCGCGCCCAATGCGCTCGTGATCTCCAGGGAAACGCTGGCGCCGCTGGACGCCAAGGAGCGCGAGACGCTGATCGCGCTGCTCGGCAGGCTGCGGTGACATTATCTATCCCCGTCACCCTGAGGAGCCGCGCGCAGCGTGGCGTCTCGAAGGGTCGACGGCCCCGACTTCTGCCGTGGGCTGTTCACCCTTCGAGGCACGCTTGCGCGTGCACCTCAGGGTGACGGGTCGCCGCTACTGCTTCGTGCGATCTCCAGCGTCTTACCTACGGGCAGGGTGCCGCGCCCGCACTACGTCGCAAGAGCAAGCGCCAGCGCGACGACACCCACCAGCACCAGGCTGAGCGCCCAAACCGTGTCCAGGTTGAACCAGCTCCGGGATACGAATTTGAGGCCGAGATAGCGGTAGACCAGCCACGCCAGGCATCCGCCGGCGGCGATCATCGCGCCGGCATGGACGATCGAGACCAGTACGGCCATCGTGAGGCTGGTGTCGATCAGGCTGTTGGCGGCCGCATGGCCTTGGTCGGCTTCAGCCTCGCGGCACAGCCCCAGATAGATTGGCACCAGCATCAGCGCCGCGCCATGCGCGATCGCCACGGCGAACGACCACAAAGCGAGTTGCGTCGGCGGTATCCGCGCCAGGGCGCGCGGATGGCGTCGGTCGATCAGCCGATAGACGCCGAACAGGATGACGAGCAGGCTCGCGCCGATCCGGATCGTGCGCTGCCATTCGACGAGCGTGATCAGCAGCGCGAACGGAAGGATCACCAGCAACATCGCCAGCAAATGACCCATCGCGAGCGGGCCAAGCGCGGTCACCAGCGCGCGCGAACTCCTCTGCATTAACCCCGCAGAAACCGCGAGCGGCCAGCCCATGCCCGGGTTGATCCCGTGGTAGAGGCCGCTCGCGATGACCGCCAGCCACAGCCAGGCCGGAGTCCAGTCGGCGGGGCTCACGTCAGGGCCTTTTCCGTTCCGATCGAATCGGAACGGGCTCTGGATTCTTGCTTTGACGCGTTTCTTTTCACGCGAACCGGTACCCACTTCGCTCGCGAACGCCCTAGACCGACGGATAGCAGAACGAGTCGGTGGAGCAGTCACCGCCATCGAGCCGGATCTGGTGCGCCCGGTAGCCGTCGGGGAAGCTGACCCAGTAGTCCTTCGCCAGCTCGAGGCCTCCGCCCGGGCTTGCGTTCGCCATCACCTCGGCGCCGGGAATGCCTTGCGGATAGAACTGGTTGTCCCAGGTCGAGTAGAGCGAATTGGTCCAGTACACCCGCTTGCCGTCGCGGCTGATCTCGACCATCTGCGGCCCGCCGGCAAAAGCCTGTCCGTTCGGATGAGGCGCACGATGAACGATGCCGCCGATGCGGACCGATCCGGCGAGCTTCGGCTTGCGCGGATCGCTGACGTCGTATTGGCGCATCTCGCCGGTGCCCCAGCAGGCGACGTAGAGAAACTTGTCATCCATCGACAAGTCGATATCGGTCACCAGCGGAGGTACGGCGCCGAAACCCTGCAGCAACGGCGGCAACTGGTCTTTCGATGCAGGCTCGGGCGGGATCGTCACCGTCTTCTCGATGTGAAACTTGCCGCCCTCGCGCCACCAGGTCCAGATCGAACCCTCAAGGTTCGTGGTATCGACCACTACGCCAACGAAGCCGTGTTCGCGAACCGGATCGTGCGCCGGACGCACCTCCAGCGCCATCTGATGATTGGCGCCGAGGTCGATGGTCTGGACATTGCGTCGGGCGCGCAGGTCCCAGAAATGCAGCCGATGGCCGTATTTGTTCGACAGCAGGTCTTCCGGCACGATGCCGTTCTCGAACTGCGGCGGCAAGGCCCACTCGCTGCTCACCATGTAGTCGCGCGGCAGATTCCACCAGAAGTCATAATGCTTGGTCTGCGGCCCACGATCGATCTCCCACCGGCCGAGCACCTCGAATGTCTCGCAGTCCATGATGAAGATGCCGGGCGGGCCGTCGGTGCCGTCCTTGCCGCTCCCGCCGAGCGTGCTGACATAGATGCCTTCCGGCCCGCAGTGGATGGTGTGCGGTCGCGAATAGCCGGTCTTCTTGAAGATTTCCTCCGGCTCGATGATCTTGTGGATCTTGGCTTGCGTCGGGTCCGGCTTGGTGTCGACGATATAGATCCGGGAGGATCGCATGCCGGGGATGATGAGATAGCGACGTTCGAGGAAGGCGTGTCCTGCCAGCGGGGACAGCGCCGACGAGCAGGCGTTCCAGCCGAAATGGTGGAACTCGTCGCCCTTGTTGGGCATCGTCACCGTATGGACGATCTTGCTGTAGGTTGGGGAGCCGGGCTTGACGTCGATCACCGCGAGTGCGTCCGGCTTCGAGAAATCCGGACTGAGCAGCACGGTGTAGGCAAAGCTCTCGGCCGGCGCTTCCATCGCGAGCTTCGGCGAGGCGTGGAACGTAGGATCTGGCCTCATCGTCATCGGCTGCCTCCTGATTGTGTGATGTGGATCGACACGGCACGGCGGCATGCAGCAGCAAGAACTTAAATCCGGATCGAAAAATGCCTCTTGCGAGTGCTGCCGGCTAAGGTTCGCTTGCGGGCAGACTACACCTCAACGGTGACAGCTGAAAACAAGGTTCGGTGACGGCGCCGGCGCGGCAAAGCCGCGCGCCGCCGGGCGCGCGATCTGGCAGCCCGCTCAAGGGGTTGAGCAACCGATCCAGCACATCAGCCTGAGAGCAAGTGAATGTATGACTGACGAGTGGCACCAAACGCTCAGCGCCGTCCCGGCCTTCGCCCGGGGCGACACCGGATATGTTGCACCGCTGTTCACCCCGTCACCTCCGCGCAACGGCTTTGGTGCACGTCACTTCGCCACCACCTCCGGCACCTTGCCCGCGGGCGGCGTGTTGCGGCTGCGCTGGGTGCGGACGATGCCGTCGATGATGGTCATGCCGATGCCCGGGAGATCGCCAAGCTGAACGCTCTCCAGGATGTTCTTGCCCGGCGAATGCTGTGCCTTGTCCATCAGCACGAAATCGGCCGAGCGGCCGACCTCGATCAGACCGCAATCGAGCTCGCGCATCCGCGCGGTGTTGCCGGTCGCCAGGCAGAACGCCAGCTCGGCCGGGAGCTCGCCGAGCGAGGACAAGAGCGAGACCATCCGCAAGATGCCGAGCGGCTGCACGCCGGAGCCGGCGGGCGCGTCGGTGCCGAGGATGACGCGGTGCAAATCGCCCATCTCGCGCGCGGTGCGCAGCGTGAACAGCGCCGAGCGCTCATTGCCGTTATGCACCAGCTCGAGCCCGCGCTTGCAGCCCTCGCAGATGCAGCGGATCTGGTCGTCGGGCAGGGCGGTGTGGCCGCCATTGATATGGCCGACCACGTCGGTGTCGGCCTCCAGCACCACGTCCTTGTCGATCAGGCCGGAGCCCGGGATCGACGGGCCGCCGGTGTGGATCGTGCTCTGAATGCCGTATTTGCGCGCCCAGCCGACCATTTTGCGCGCGGTCGGTCCGTCCTTGACGCCGCCGAGCCCGACCTCGCCGAGCAGCTTGACGCCGGCGGCGGCCATCTCCTTGAAGTCGTCCTCCACCATCTCGCATTCGATCACGGGCGCGCCGGCATGCACCTTCACGCCGCCCGGACGCAGCGTCCAGAACGCGCGTTGCGCGAAGATCGCCATCGCCTTCAGCCCGACGACGTCGCGCGGCCGCCCGGGCATGTGCACTTCGCCGGCGGAGATCATGGTGGTGACGCCGCCATGCAGATAGCTGTCGATCCAGTTGATCTGGTTCTGCCGCGGCGTCCAGTCGCCGGCGACGGGGTGGACGTGGCTGTCGATCAGGCCGGGCGCGACCGTCGTGCCATTGGCATCGACGATGGTGGTGGCGCCTTCGGTGTCGACATCCTTGAGGCGGCCGATCGCAGTGATCTTGCCGTTCTCGGCGACGATGGTGTCGGCATCCAGGATCGGCTTTTCCAGGGCCCCCGACAGCAATAGCCCGATATTGCGGATCACCAGCTTGCTCGGACCGGTCGCCTGGGGTGCATCGTGCGCCATGGTTTTTCCTTTAGGTTCAACGCCTTCGCCGGCCATTGTGCCCGTGGCTTGACGGCCGGATCAAGCTGGATTATTCATTTGTATACGAACGATCGTGTACAAATGATTTTGCCGCCAATCCGGCCCGCGCGTCAAGGAAACTGACGATGAGCAATTTCAACCAGGAAAGCGTCCTCAGCGTTCACCACTGGACCGACACGCTGTTCTCCTTCAAGACCACGCGCAACCCGTCGTTCCGCTTCCGCAACGGCGAGTTCACCATGATTGGGCTCAAGGTCGGCGAGAAGCCGCTGCTGCGGGCCTACAGCGTCGCCAGCGCGAATTACGAGGACACGCTGGAGTTCTTCTCGATCAAGGTTCCGGACGGCCCGCTGACCTCACGCCTCCAGCACCTCAAGGAAGGCGACGAGATCATCGTCAGCCGCAAGGCGACCGGCACGCTGGTCATCGACAACCTCGAGGATGGTCGCAACCTCTATCTGGTCGGCACCGGCACCGGCCTCGCGCCGTTCCTCAGCGTGATCAAGGATCCCGAGACCTACGACCGGTTCGAGAAGGTCGTGCTGCTGCACGGCTGCCGCCGCGTCAAGGAGCTCGCCTATGGCGAGATGATCACCGAGAAGCTGCCGCAGGACGAACTGATCGGCGAATTGGTACGCGACCAGCTGATCTACTACCCGACCGTGACGCGCGATCCGTTCCATAACCGCGGCCGCATCACCGACCTCATCACCTCGGGCAAGCTGTTCACCGACATCGGCCTGCCGGCGCTCGATGCCGCGCATGACCGCGTCATGATCTGCGGCTCGCCGGCGCTGGTCGCCGACACCCGCACGCTGCTGAACGGCCGCGGCTTCGTCGAAGGCAATCACGGCGAATCCGCGCAATTCGTGGTCGAGAAGGCGTTCGCCGAGCGCTGAAGCCCGCACATTTCGCCGTCATTGCAAGCGAAGCGAAGCAATCCATTGCTACCCAGCGCGCGGAGGGATGAATTGCTTCGTCGCTCCGCTCCTCGCAATGACGCGGATGGAGCTGTGTAGTCAAGGCCTGACCGCCGGCGTCTCGACCGGCATGCCACGCGCCCGCGTCATCAGATAGAGCTCGAGCTCGACCAGCTCGGGCGAGCCGTAATCATAAGCCTGCGCGCGGATACCGGTGATGCAGGCGCGCAGCCGCCGCTGCAACGATCCGAGCGCCTGCCATTCCAGCCGGTACAGCGGATAGCCGGTCGGCTGCCCTTGCGTGATCGCGCTGCCCGCGAGCTTCTTGTCCCAGTTATCATCGTGGCAGTTGGTGCAGCCGAGATTGAGCTGGCCCTGCCGCTGCATGAACAGCGCGTGGCCCTGTTCGACGAACGGCGCGAGCTCCGGATCGTCGTCGGCCACAATCGGCATGCCGCGCGATTGCCGTGCGACATAGGCGGTCAGCGCCAGCAGCTCGCGGCTTTCATAGGCGAAAGGCGAGGCCTGCTGGTGATTGCTCTGGCAGAGGTTGATCCGTCCCTCGAGGTCGACCGGCTTGCCTAGCGCCTTGTCGAAGGCCGGATAGTGCGCCGCGACGCCATTCATGCTGACGCGGGCGTCGTTGTGGCAGTCGGCGCAGGCCTTGTTTGCGGTACCGGCCTTGCGCGTCCACAAGGCCTCGCCGTCGAGCACGGACAGCATGCCGGGATTGGCGGTGTCCTCGTCCTGCATCGCCTTGCTGTCGGCGCTCATGAAGCTGTAGCCGGAGCGGCGTTCGGATCGCGGGATCTCGGTCGCGAGCGCGGCGCCCGCCATCGCCGTCAGCAGCGCGATGCAGACCGCAATCCTCATTCGACCGTGATCGAAGCCTGCGCGGTCTCCGAAAACCCTTTGTCGCCGATCCATTCGAATTCGAACTTGCCGCTCTCGGTCACCGTGGTGAAGAAGGTGATGAACGGATTGGCCGCGATCGCAGGATAAAGATCGGCGCGGAACACTTCCTTGCCGTTGAAGCGGCAAGTGAAGCTCGTGATGATGTCGCGCGACACCACGCTGCCCGAGGCCGTGTGGCGGTAGCCGGTCTCCATGATGTGCGACATCAGCGTCTTGATCTCGATGACGCTGCCGCGCTTGGCCTTGGCCGGGACATTGATCAGGGCCGACGGCATCAGATCGCCTCCTCGGTGCAGGCAGCGAGCGTCACCACGACGTCGGCGGTTGCAGACCAGAACGTGTCGTCGGACAGCCGCGCGATGGCGGTGACCTTCTGGCTGTCAGCGAGGCGGATGCGGGTTGACACCTGGGCGCGCCCGGCGCGCGGCCCGAGATGGAAATTGCCGATGTTCGGCTGCGGGTTCTTCTCGTTGAAGACGTGGATGCTCTTCACATACTCGTCCGCCGTCATCGGGCTGGTGACGCTGACCGTCATCGGCACCGTGTTGCCGTTCTCGACCAGCGGCGGAATGTCGAGCTTGACCTTGCCGGTGTGCACATCGGCCTCGCCGACGACATTGCGGATCGCGGCCGACAGCATCGCCGGCGTCGCGTCCACGGGGCGCACGATCACCAGCGCGGCGGCGCCGCCAGTCAGGCTCAGAAACGTCCGGCGTGTGGTGTGGTCCGAATTCGCCATCGATTGATTGGTCCTAGTTCCGCAGTGTCGTCAAGTAAGCCACGAGATCCTCGATCTGCTCCGCCGACAGGATCGGCTTGCCGCGCCAAGAGGTGCCGACCCGCACGAGCCCTTCGACCCGATAGTAGGACGGCATGATCGTCGCCGCGTTGAGATGCGACGCATCGACCAGGCGGAGCCGCAACTGTCCTTCCGACCAGCGGCTGCCGCTTCCGGCAAGGTTCGGCGCGAGGTCGCCCTGGAACGCCTGCTCGGGAAATGGGCCGCTGTGACAGAGGATGCAAGTGGAGGAACGCTCGACGATCAGGGCGCGGCCGCGCGCCACATCGCCCCTGGTTCCCGTCAGCGAGGCCGGAATCGCATCGCCCACGACGGTGTAATTCCGCAGCTCCTCGGCGCCGACGGGCCAGCAGGCCGCGAACAGTCCCGCGGCGAGAAGCATTGTGAGGGCGAGCCTAGCCAAAGGCATCTCCCGTGATCCTCTTGAACCAGTCGAGCGCCTGATCGGCCTCGCGCTGGCGCAGTTCGCGCGGCGCATCGACCGGGCTCGTGGTGACCTCCGCTTCGGCGTACTGATCTTCCTTCGGCTGATAGATGCCCTTCAGCGAGAAGGCGTAGCCCGGCGCGACCGTGTTGTAGCAGGCACCATCCAGCCGCGGCGTCTCCGGCGCCTTGCCGGCAAGCGCGCTCACGATCGCGGCCGCGCAGGCGCGGCCTTGCGCTGCCGCCGCGGAGGCGGATTTCGGGATGCCGCCGGCGATCGCGGCATCACCGATGACGTGGATGTTGGGCACGAGCTTTGAAGCAAATGTGACGGGATCGATCGGGCACCAGCCGGTGTGGTCGGCGGCGCCGGCGATGTCAGCGATGCGGCCGGCCCTTTGCGGCGGGATCACATTGGCGACCGCGGCGGTGTAGTTGCCGAAGTCGGTGACGATCTCGTTGGTCGCCGGATCGACCGACGTCACCCGTCCGCCCTGCGACAGCGCGATCCGTTCGATCATGCCGGGATAGAGCTCCGTCCAGGCCTTCTCGAACAGCTTCTGCTGCGAGTAATTGTCCTTGGCGTCGAGCACCAGGATCTTCGACTTCGGCTTGTTCGCCTTCAGATAATGCGCGATCAGGCTGGCGCGCTCGTAAGGCGCGGGCGGACAGCGCAGCGGCGCAGCCGGCACCGCGATCACGACGAGGCCGCCATCGTCCATGGCTTCAAGCTGCTTGCGCAACAGCATGGTTTGCTCGCCGGCCTTCCAGGCGTGCGGCATCTTCTCGGCCGCTGCCTCGTCATAGCCGGAGAGGGCGTCGAAGCGCATGTCGATGCCGGGGGCCAGCACCAGCCGGTCATAGGACAGCGTTGTCCCATCAGCGAGCGCGATGCTGCGCGCCTGCGCGTCGACCTTCGTCGCCGCCTGTGCGGCAATCGTGATGCCGTCGGCCCCAACCTTGTCATAGGTGAATTGCTGCGCGGCAAGCTCGCGCAGACCTGCAATCACCTCGTTGCTGAAGGGGCAGGCGGTGAAAGTCCTGTTCGGCTCGATCAGCGTAACCTGAAGCTTGGTGTCGAGCCGCCGCAGCGCCCGCGCGCAGGCCGCGCCGCCGAAGCCGCCGCCGATCACCGCGATGCGCGGCGCCGCCTGCGCCAACGCCGGACGCGCCAAGGCGGCCGCTGCGACGGCAGCGGCGCCACGGATCACATCCCTGCGCGTCTGATGACGCGTGACGGCCATGCACGAGAATCCGAAAAAAGGAGGCGGCGGCCGGTCGGGGCCGCCGCTTCCGGTTTGATCAGGCGAAGCTGATGTTCTGGTTGCGCAGCGGGAAGCTGCGGATGCGCTTTCCCGTCGCGGCGAAATAGGCGTTGAGCACCGCCGGCGCCGCAACGCCGATGGTCGGCTCGCCGACGCCGCCCCAGAATCCGCCGCTCGGCACCATCACCGATTCCACCTTCGGCATCTCGTTGATGCGCATCGAGTTGTAGGTGTCGAAATTGGTCTGCTCGATGCGGCCGTCCTTCACGGTGCAGCCGCCGTAGAACAGCGCGCTGAGGCCGTAGACGAAGGAGCCCGCGATCTGCCGCTCGACTTGCGCCGGGTTGACGACATAGCCGGGATCGGTGGAGGCGACGATGCGATGCACCTTGATCTTGCTGCCGTCGGTCACCGAGATCTCGGCGGCGCCGGCAACATAGCTGCCATAGCCCATTACCTGCGCGATGCCGCGATAGACGCCCTGCGGCGCCGGCGTGCCCCAGCCGATCTTCTCGGCCACGGCGTTGAGCACGGCGAGATGCTTGGGGTGCTTGCCCATCAGCTTGCGGCGGAATTCGAGCGGGTCCTGCCCGACCGCCAGCGCCAGCTCGTCCATGAAGCATTCCATGTAGATCGCGTTGTGATTGACGTTGACGCCGCGCCAGAAGCCCGGTGGAACGTGCGGGTTGCGCATCGAATGCTCGACCAGCAGGTTAGGCACCGAATAGCCGATCGCGGCCTCGCCGGCTTGCGCGACGCCCTGGAACGCGGCGGGGTCCATGCCGTTCTGCAGCGCTTCCGGGCGCACCGAGAACAGGATGGATTGACCCGACAGCCGGTAGTGCAGCGCGACCAGGTTGTTGTCGGCATCGAACGCACCGGTCAGCTTGCACTGCGTGATCGGGTGATACTTGCCGTGCTGCATGTCCTCTTCGCGCGACCACAGCAGCTTGATCGGCGTGCCCGGCATCTGCTTGGCGATCGCCACCGCCTGCCGCACATAGTCGGTCATGCCGCGCCGGCCGAAGCCGCCGCCGAGCATCAGCTTGTGCACGTCGACCTTCTCCGCCGGCACGCCGGAGGCCTCCAGCGCCGCCGCGAACGCCGCCTCGCCATTCTGCGTGCCGCACCAGACCTCGCATTTGTCAGGCGTGTAGAGCACGGTGGCGTTCATCGGCTCCATCGTGGCGTGGTTCTGGTAGGGATAGCTGTAGATCGCCTCGACCTTCTTGGCAGCGCCGGCGATCGCCGCCTTGGCGTCGCCATTCTGGTTGCCAATGTAGGCCGGCTGCGCATTGTCGAGACCTTCGGCGAGCCACGTCGCGATCGTCTCGCTGGAGACCTTGGCGTTGGGGCCTTCGTCCCAGACAATCGGCAACGCATCCAGCGCGGTCTTGGCGTGCCACCAGGTGTCGGCGACGACGGCAACGGCGCTGTCGCCGACCTGCACCACCTTCTTGACGCCCTTCATGCCAGCGACCTTGGCCTCGTCAAAGCTCTTCACCTTGCCGCCGAACACCGGGCAATCCTTGATCGCGGCGTTCAGCATGCCCGGCAGCTTGACGTCGATGCCGTAGACCATCTTGCCGGTGGTCTTGTCGACGGTGTCGAGCCGCTTCAGGCCCTTGCCGGCGATGGTCCAGTCCTTCGGGTCCTTCAGCTTGACGTCGGCCGGCGGCTCGAGCTTGGCCGCGGCTTCCGCGACCTTGCCGTAGGTCGTCGTCTTGCCCGAGGGCGTGTGGGTGATGACGCTGTTGACGGCCTTGCATTCCGAGGCCGGCACCTTCCACTCGTTGGCTGCCGCCTGGATCAGCATAACGCGCGCGGTGGCGCCGCCCTTGCGGACATAATCCTGCGAGGTGCGGATGCCGCGGCTGCCACCGGTCGAGAAGTCGCCCCAGGCGCGCTTGCGGGCGACGCTCTGGCCGGGCGTCGGATATTCTGTCGTGACCTTCGACCAGTCGCATTCCAGTTCTTCGGCGACGAGCTGGGCGAGGCCGGTGAGCGTGCCCTGGCCCATTTCGGAGCGGGCGATGCGGATCACCACGGTGTCGTCGGGCCGGATCACGACCCAGGCGTTGACTTCAGGCGCGCCGTCGGCCGCGCGCACCACGGCGGGGCCGCCGAACGGCAGGTCGAGGCCGAGCGCGAGGCCGGCGCCGGCGGTTGCGGTGCCGATCACAAAGGCGCGGCGATTCAGTTTTGGCATGACGTGCTGGTTCATCGCTGCGTCCTTATGCGTTCGCGGCAGCATGGATCGCCTCGCGCACCTGCTGGAAGGTGCCGCAGCGGCAGATATTGGTGATGGCGTCGTTGATGTCGTCGTCGGTCGGCTTCGGATTGTCCTTCAAGAGCGCCGCGACGGCCATGATCATGCCGCTCTGGCAATAGCCGCATTGCGGCACGTCGCTGGCGATCCAGGCGAGCTGCACCTTGTGCATCACGCCGCCCGCCGCGAGACCCTCGATCGTGGTGATTTCCTTGCCGGCCGCTTCGCTCACCGTGACGCCGCAGGAGCGCATCGCGACGCCGTCGATATGCACGGTGCAGGCGCCGCATTGGGCGATGCCGCAGCCGTATTTGGTCCCCGTCAGTCCGACGTTCTCTCTGATAGCCCACAACAGTGGCGTATCGTCCTCGACGTCTACAGTGATTGTCTTGCCGTTAATTTTGAGGTTTGCCATCGCGATCCCCTGAATGGTCCGATCCTCCGACCGGACTGCAGCGCGATGTTGGCCTTGAAACTGGAACGGTTCAAATCAAGAAAATGCGCTCGCAGCGCGAAAGAAAGTTAATGCTGTGGTGTTTGGCCGCGGACTGTGCGCGCCGCATACCTGTCATGACTTTTGCGGTGAAGCGACCGCCAAACGCAGGAAGCTCATGACGCTGCCGAGCGCGGCGAATCCGGCACCCAGCGCCAGCGCCACGGTGGCGCCCTCGCGGTCGGCCAGCGCGAAGCAGAGCGCGGCGAGGGCGGCGCCGCTGGTCTGCCCGGTCAGCCGCGCGGTCGCGACGATGCCGCTGGCGCTGCCGCTGCGATGCGACGGCGCGCTCGACATGATCGCCTTCATGTTCGGGGTCTGGAAGAAACCGAAGCCGATGCCGCAGATCATCGTGCGCCAGACGATGTTGGCGACGCTGGGCTCGGTCGGCAGGGTCGCGAGCAGCACCATGCCAAGTCCGAGCAGCAGCATGCCGATGCCGCCGAGGATGCCGGCCGGATAGCGGTCCGACAGCCGGCCGCCGATCGGCGCCATGAAGGCGACCACCAGCGGCCAGGGCGTCATGAAGAAGCCGGTCTCGACCTGCGAGCGGTGCAATATGTCCTCGAAGTAGAACGGCAGCGATACGAAGGCGAGGCCCTGCACAGCGAATGAGCAGACGGCGGTCGCGGCCGACAGCGCGAAGATCGGCCGCCGGAACAGGTCGATCGGCAGCATCGGCGCCGGATGGTCGGCATGCCGCCGGGTCAGGATCCATCCGAACAGGACGGCGCCGACAAGCTCGGCGATGACAAGCGCCGGCGCGGCCTTGTGCGCGGCGCTGCCGATGCCGATGATGAAGAGGCCGAGACAGGCGCAGGCCAGCGCCGCGCCGGCGAAATCGAAGGCGTGGGTGGCGCGCGGCGTCGTCGGCAGCGTCTTCATGCCGATCAGCAACGCGACGACGCCGAACGGAATATTGACGGCGAACAGCCAGGGCCATGGGCCGAGCGCGAGGATTCCGGAGGCGATGGTCGGCCCCAGCGTGAAGGCGGTCGCGACCACGAGCGCATTGTGGCCGAAGCCGCGGCCGTGCATCCGGCTCGGATAGACGAAGCGCACCAGCGCTGTGTTGACGCTCATCAGGCCGCTGGCGCCGAGCCCCTGCAAGGTGCGCGCAACCAGCAGACTCGGCAGCGACCACGCCAGGGCACAGCCGAGTGACGCCAATGTGAACAGCAGCAGGCCGCCGAGATAGATTCGCTGGTGGCCGACGATCTCGCCGAGCGCGCCGAGCGGCAGCAGCGTCGCGACCAGCGCGATCTGATAGACGTTGACGACCCAGACCACTTCCGCAGGGCTGACATGCAGATCGCTCGCAATCGCCGGCAGCGCGATATTGGCGATCGCGGTATCGAGCGAGGCCATCGCCAGCGCCGTGAAGATCGCGGCCACCGCCCAGCGGCGGCGTTCCCAAGGCAACCCATCGGTGATCGGCGCCGTTGCCGCGGTGGTCGGGGTCTTCTCGAGCATGCCTGAAATGTCTCCGCGACCGCCATGTACTACGCCGGCATCCCGTTCCCCAGCCGCGCCATTGCATGATGCGTATGCGAAGCGGCCTTGCCGGAAGCGTCAGAAGTCCCGCCGCGGACCGAACAGATATCCTTCGATGGCGCGCAGCACCCGGCGGCTGGCCGCAGCCTGCGAGAGGTCGTTTTGAAGCGCGTGGTCGACCATGGCGCGGCTGATCACGATCAGATCCTCGATGGCGTCATCGTCGACTGACCTTGCGATCTCACGACGATGCCGCGCCAGCAGGGCGGCGACCAGTTCCTTCAATTCGCCGGTCGCTGACGTGCCCAATGACGCCGGGCGCAGGCGATCCTCCTCGGCCTCCAGAATGCGATTGAGCCCGGCGCGCTCGGCATGCGCCTCGAGCTGGGCCCGAACGATCAGGCTGAGCGATACCGTCAGGCTCTTGCCCTCGGATGCCGCGACCGCATCCCGCACTTTCGCCAGCAGCGCGTCCTCGAACCTCGTGATCAAAGCCAGCGTCAGCGCGTCCTTGTTCGGGAAGTACTGGTACACCGAGCCGACGCTGATCCCGCCGCGCTCGGCGACCGCATTGGTGTTGTAGCCCTCGAGCCCGCCCGCTTCCAAAACGCGAGCCGCCGCTTCCAGAATCACCGCCACGGTTTCCCGCGAACGCTGCTGAAGCGGCTGTTTCCGGGCCTTGATGCGCCGCTTCGCCGGCATGAGGGGCATCTCCCAAAACGCGAGTTGTGGAATATGAGCAATTACTCACATTATGGCCGTGAAAGGAGAACCGATCAATGGTGACACTGCAAACGACCTCGTCCCCCGTGCTTCCCGAACACGAGGACGATCCGCACAGGTTTCATATCTTCGTCATGGTCAAGACCACGCGGCACTGGCTCGATCTGAAGACCGAGCAGCGTCTCGCCTTCCTGCATGAGGAGGTCATTCCCTTGCTCCGGCGTCGCCCGGAGCTGAAGGTGCGCTGGTTCGAGCCGGAGGCCTTCTCGACCAGGGCGACCGACGTCATGATCTGCGAGACCGATGACCTCTCGGCCTGGGCGTGGTTCTGCGACCACCTGCGCGAGACGAGGTTCTGGGACCACTATTTCGAAGTGCTCGACATCATGCCGGCGCTCGAAGGCAATTACCTTGCCTAGAATGCCGACGCCGGCCCGGACTGTTCCGGGCCGGCGTCACGGCAGCCTGTAGCGACGCAACTGCGTCCCATCCACATCTGTCATCGCCCGGCTCGATGTTCAGCCCGGACAGATCACTGACGGGTGTTCGGAGACATAGCTGACACATCAACATTGGCTGGATTGGTCCGATTCGGGAGGCCGTCCATGCCTTGGAGTGAGGTGTCAGTGATGGATCACCCGCTTTCGCTTGCGCGGGTGATGACACCGAGTGGCTGTTTTGGCATCTCGAATTCCGCCCCACCCGCATCGTCGTCCCGGCGCAGGCTGGGACCCATAACCACCGATGCTGCTTGTTGGGCGTGCTGGAACGACGAGTCCCGTTCAAGACATCCGCCGCGGAGTATGGGTCCCGGCCGTCGCCGGGACGACGGCGGTGGAGCAGCGTGCGAACGCGATCAATCGATTTCGTGTTCCCGCGGTGCGTCACAGAAGCGCGCCGAAGCGACTTTCGGATAGCTTGCGTCACAGTCGCGATCGACTACCCTTGGTATACAAGCAGGCCCGGCGTCAGATCGGGCCGCAAGAGGGAACGCGCATTGCACGGACAGGCCGACCGGCGCAGCGAAGCCATGCGAAGCGCCAGCGAGGGAACTCGCCGCCGCGCGTTCACCGGCCTCTGGGTCGCGGCATTGCTGGCGATCCTGACCTTCCTGGTCATCTATCCCGTCTTCATGCTGCTGCTCGGCGCGCTCACCGACACCAATCCGGTGGTCGACGGCATCCGTCTCAGCCTGAGCCATTTGTCGATCGCCAATTTCCTCGCCGTGCTGGCCAATCCGAACGTCGCCGAAGCGCTGCTCAACACGCTGATTGCCTGCGGCGGCGGCACGGTGATCGCGGTCGCGATAGGGCTCCTGTTCTCCTGGATCGTGGTGCGCACCAACACGCCGTTCAAGGGCTTCATCGCCGCGGCCAGCATCCTGCCGCTGTTCGCGCCGCCGCTGGTCGCGGGGGTGGCCTGGGCCATTCTCGGCTCGCCGAAGACCGGCTTGATCAATACGATGTTCAAGTGGATGGGCTCCGACCTGCGCGTCGATCTCTATTCGATGTGGGGCCTGGTGTTCGTGTTCGGCATCTACTACGCGCCATATGTCTACATGTTCACCTCGTCGGCGCTGCGCAACATGGACCCGAGCCTGGAGGAGGCCGCGGAGATCTCCGGCGCGAGCCCGGTCGCGACCCTGTTCACGGTGACGTTCCCGCTGATCATGCCGGCGATCGTCTCGGGCATGCTGCTGTCGTTCATCGTGATGCTCGGCATCTACGGCATCCCCGCCGTGCTCGGCGCGCCGACCAACCTGAACGTGCTCACCACTTACATCTTCAAGCTCACCAACTGGTCGCCGCCGCTCTACAACACCGCGGCTGCGGTCGCGATCATCCTGATGGTGGTCACGGGGCTCCTGGTCTATCTGCAGCAGAAATTGCTGAGCGGACGCAGCTATACCACCGTCGCGGGCAAGGCGTTCCGGCCGCGCAGCCTCGATCTCGGCCCATGGCGCTGGCTCACCTTCGCGATCGGGATCGTCTACCTCCTCATCGTCGTGGTGCTGCCGTCGCTGGCGCTGATCGTCGCGGCGTTCCGCAAGTTCATGTTCATCCGCGACGTCGCGAGCCTGTTCGACATGCGGCAATATTCGCTGACGCATTTCGAGAGCATCTTCGACAATCCGTTGACGATGCGCTCGATCTACAATGCGGTCGAGGTCGGCGTCATCACGGCCGTTGTCGGCGGCGCGCTCGCCTTTGCGATCGGCTACACCATCCATCGCACCCGCGTCAGCGGACGCGGCGCCATCGACCTGATCTCGACGCTGCCGGTCGCGATCCCCGGGCTGGTGGTCGGCGTCGCCTATCTCTGGGCCTGGATCGGCGTGCCGGGCGGGCTCTACGGCACGATCTGGATTCTCGCGCTGGCCTTCATTGCGCGCTTCATGCCGGACACCGTGAAGGCGCTGTCGACCTCGTTCCTGCAAATCCACCGCGAACTCGAGGAGGCCGCCTGGGTCTGCGGCAAGGGCATGCTCGGCACCATCAGGACGATCGTGTTGCCGCTGGCGCGGCCGGGGGTGCTGGCGTCGATGACGCTGCTGTTCGTGCTGGCGATCCGCGAGCTCGGCTCGTCGCTGTTCCTCTACACCAGCAACACCATGGTGATGTCGGTGCTGCTGCTCGACTATTATGAGGGCGGCAATATCGGCAAGACCGCGGCCTTCAGCCTGGTGCAGACCGTGCTGCTCGGTGTCCTGATCGGCGGCGCCAACTGGCTGTCGCGCGGATCGGCGCAGGGCAACGTGGCGCGGACCGGATAACAACGAATAAGGGGAGGATTGCGATGGATAGACGAACCTTCACCACACTGGCCTTTGCAAGCGTGGCGACGCTTGCATTGGCGCCTGCGGCACAGGCGCAGGAGTTCGGCTCGGCGGAGTTGATCGCGGCGGCCAAGTCCGAAGGCAAGCTCGTCTACTACACCGCGAACTTCGCCGAGATCGAGCAGCAGGTCATCAAGGCCTTCAATAAGCGCTTTCCCGAGATCAAGGTCGAGATGGTCCGGGCGCCCGGCGGCCAGCTGATCACCCGCGTGAAGACTGAGGCCGCGGCCGGCAAGCTGATCGCCGACGTCGTCGACCATTCCGACCGCGCGCTGATGCAGCCGCTGGAAGACCTGTTCCAGGATTACGCGCCGCCGAACGCGGCCGATTACGATCCGCACGCGCTGATCTCGCCGAAATACTGGCCGCGCGCGACGATCGCCTGGTCGATCGCCTACAACGCCGAGCTGGTGAAGGACCCGCCGAAATCCTGGATGGACCTGACCAAGCCGCAGTATGACAAATTGATCGGGCAGGTGTTCGCGCAGTCCGGCGGCACCACCTGGACGCGGATCATGTTCGAGCGCCAGGTGCTCGGCGAGGACTATTGGGCAAAGCAGGCCGCGACCCATCCGGTGCTGTATCCCTCCGGCGCGCCGACGGCCGATGCGCTGGTGCGCGGCGAGATCGCGATCGCGCCGCTGCTCTACAACGTGATCTACCAAAAGAAGAAGGACGGCGCGCCGATCGAGATCTTCTTTCCGCCCGAAGGCGCTCCGGTCAATCCCTACGCGACCGGCATTCCGAAGACGGCGGTCCATCCCAATGCAGCAAAGCTGTTCCTGAACTGGTGTCTGTCCAAGGAAGGACAGACCTTCATGATCAAGGAGCTTGGCAATCTCACATCCCTGAAGGCGCCGCCGGCATATCCGGAGGGGTTCGATCCAAAGGTGGTCAAGCTCTGGTATCCGAAGTTCGACGAGTATGTGAAGCTGCACGCGGCGTGGGTCGCGGACTGGGACAAGACGTTTGGCTACCGGCAATAGGCTGATGGTGCAGCGATGACGGCGACGCTCGAAGTCACCGATCTCAGGAAGCAATTCTCGATCGGCCGCCCGGCCATCGACGGCGTCAGCTTTGGCGTGCCGGCCGGCGAGATCGTGGTGCTGCTGGGGCCGTCCGGCTGTGGCAAGACCACGACGCTGCGCTGCGTCGCCGGGCTCGAGCATCCGACCGGTGGCGAGATCAGCATTTCCGGGCGGGTGGTCTCCTCGCCGGCAAGCGGCATCCTCGTGCCGCCGCGTTCGCGCGATCTCGGCATGGTGTTCCAGTCCTATGCGGTGTGGCCGCATATGACGGTGCGGCAGAACGTGATCTATCCGCTGAAGCACCGCAAGCTCGGGCGCACCGATGCTGCCCGCATGGTCGAGGAGGCGCTGGCGCTGGTCGGACTGTCCGACTATGCCGACCGGCCGGTGGTGGCGCTGTCGGGCGGCCAGATGCAGCGCGTCGCGCTGGCGCGCAGCATGGTGTACCGGCCGCAACTCCTCCTGCTCGACGAGCCGCTGTCGAACCTCGATGCCAAACTGCGTCTGCGGCTGCGCGACGACCTTCGCGTCATCCTCAAGCAGACCGGGATGACCGCGCTCTACGTCACCCATGACCAGGCCGAGGCGGTCGTGCTCGGCGACCGGATCGGGGTGATGCGCGACGGCAAGCTGCTGCAGATGGACACGCCCGACGTGATCTACAACCGTCCGGCCGATCTGTTCGTCGCCAATTTCACCGGCGCCACCAACGAGCTCGCGGGCACGCTCGTCACATGCAATGGCCGCTATGGCGTGGTCGATTTCGGTGACGGCCGGCAGGGGGAGGTCGCGCTGTGCCAGGCGCTCAAGCCCGACGAGAAAGTGCGGATCGCGCTGCGGCCCGAGAACATCGCGATCGGCCGGCCCGACGGCGCCAACACGTTCTCGGCAAAGGTGCTCGACCGCAGATATCAGGGCACCCAGACCGCCTACGGCATCGAGCTGTTCGGCAAACGGCTGGAAGCGATCGAGCTCGGCACCGCCGCGCGCCATCAGGTCGGCGTCGAGGCACAGGTCGCGTTGCCGCGCGAATGCCTGTGGGCCTATCGCGACAGCGGGCCGGCATCGCATGATTAGAGCGTGGTATTGTCGCGTCGAGTGGCGAAGGGCTGGGCTCCCTCGCCCCGCTCTTCGCGGGGAGAGGGGGGGGGGGGAGGGGCTGCTTCCGCGAATACAGTGATAGTTGCGTTTGCGGAGGCTCCCCCTCACCCGGAACCCATCTAACGATGCGTTCCGCACGCGGGGGCGAGGTGAAGCGGCGGCCGTCGCGTGGCGCGATGGCAGGCAGCCTGTGCCGCCAGCGCGCCGCCTAACCTTCCTCCACCAGCGCGCGGATGCTGCGGGCGAGTCCGAGGATGCGCGGACCGCATTCGCGCTCGATCTGCTCGGCGCTGAAGCGGAAGGAGGGGACGCCGCAATTGACCGACAGGCATTCGCCGGTCGGCGTCCGATAGAGCGGGGCGGCGACGCCGAAGATCTCGCGCCGCCATTCGCCCAGCGAGACGGCAAAGCCGCGCTCGCGGCACAATTCGATGTCGGGCAAGGTGCGCTTCTGCACGTAATCGAATTCGTCGGGGCGCTCGGCCTTGACGCGCGCGACATAGGCGCCGAGCTCGTCCTCGGTGAACAGCGACAGCAGGGCGCGCCCCACCGCGGTCGGCGCCAGCGTGCTGACAAAGCCGACGTCGGGCACGTGCGGCGCCGTATCCGTCGTGCGCAGCGTCTCGACATAGATGAAGTCGATCCCGAACGGCATCGCGATCGACACCGTGCCGCCGGCATAGGTCGCGAAGTCGCGCATCAGCGGACGTGCCAGTTGACGCACCTTCAGCGCGGACAACACAGGATAGGCGGCGGCGAGCGCACCCAGCCCGAGCACGAAGCGGCCCTTGGTGTCGCGCCTGAGATAACCGAGCTGCTCGAGCGTGTAGGTCAGCCGCGACACCGTCGGCCGCGACAGGCCGGTATGCAACGCGAGTTCGGCGTTCGACAGCGAGCCGGGATGACGGCGAAACGCCGCCAGTACATCGAGCCCATGCGCAAGGGTGGTCGCAAAGGACGGGGCCGCCTGAGTCTCGGCAGGGGAAGATGCTATCATACGGAATATTGGTCGCAGATGGCCTGATTTGTCAATATATCGGAATGAATTTGCAAATCGTGTCGATATCGGTTTATCTGCCGGGAATAAGGACAAGGAACCGCTGGAGCGAGGCGACTCCCGATGACGATGACCGAGCAAGCCCGAGACGCAAAGCCCGCCGCGATCGACAAGGAGAGGCTGCGCCTGAAGTATCAGGAGGAGCGCAACAAGCGGCTGCGTCCCGACGGCAATGACCAGTATCTCCAGATCAAGGGCCAGCTCGCGCATTATCTCGACGATCCCTACACGCCGGTCGTTGAGCGCGCGCCGAAGACCGATCACGTCACCTTCGCCTTTATCGGCGGCGGCTTCGCCGGGCTCGCCACCGCGGCGCGGCTGACCGAGGCCGGGCTCACGGACGTCCGCATTGTCGAGAAGGGCGGCGATTTCGGCGGCACCTGGTACTGGAACCGGTATCCCGGCGCGCAGTGCGATACGGCGTCGATGGTCTACATGCCGCTGCTCGAAGAGACCGGCCACATGCCGTCCGAGAAATACGCGCATGCGCCGGAGATCCTCGCGCACTGCCAGCGGATCGGGAGGCAATTCAATCTCTACGACAATGCGCTGTTCCACACCGAGGTGACGAGCCTCGATTGGGACGCGGCGCAATCGCGCTGGATCATCCGCACCACGCGGGGCGACGCGTTCACCGCGCAATATGTCGGCATCGGCACCGGCCCGCTGCACGTGCCGAAGCTGCCCGGCATTCCCGGCATCGAGCGCTTCAAGGGCCACTCGTTCCACACCAGCCGCTGGGATTACGACTACACCGGCGGTGACCCCAAGGGCGCGCTGATGGAGAAGCTGGCCGACAAGCGCGTCGGCATCATCGGCACCGGCGCGACCTCGGTGCAATGCATTCCGCACCTCGCGCGCGCCTGCAAGGAGCTCTACGTATTCCAGCGTACGCCATCGTCGGTCGATGTGCGCGGCAACGAGCCGATCGATCCCGACTGGTTTGCCGAGATCGCGACGCCGGGCTGGCAACAGCGCTGGCTGGAGAATTTCACCGCCAACCAGGCCGGCGGATCGGCCGAGGAGGATCTGGTGCAGGACGGCTGGACCGACCTGTCGAAGCGGATCCGCGCCAAGATCATGCTGCTGCCGCGCGAGCAGCGAAGCGTGGAGAACATGCGGGCCGCGTTCGAGGATTCTGACTTCGAGAAGATGGAGGAAATCCGCAACCGGGTCGACACCATCGTCCGCGATGCCGACACTGCCAGGAATCTCAAGGCCTGGTACGGCCAGCTCTGCAAGCGGCCATGCTTCCACGACGCCTATCTGCAGGCGTTCAATACGCCGGGCGCCCATCTGGTCGATACCGACGGCAAGGGCGTCGATGAGATCACCGAGAACGGAATCGTCGTTGCGGGCAAGGAGTATCAGCTCGACTGCATCATCTATGCGTCCGGCTTTGAGGTCGGTACCGAGTACAAGCGGCGCGCGGGCTTCGATCTGACCGGCCGCGACGGCATCAAGCTATCGGAGCACTGGGCCGAGGGCATGCGTACCAAGCACGGCATCCACGTGCACGGCTTCCCCAACGTGTTCTTCGTGCAGCCGACCCAGGGCGCCAATCTGATCTCCAACGTGCCACACAATCTGACCGAAGCGGCGCGCACCATCGCGCTGATGGTCGGCCACGCGCAGGACAACGGCTTCATGGAAATCGAGGTCAGCAAGGAAGCCGAGGATCGCTGGGTCGAACTGCTGCTGACTGGCGTCGGCCGGATGATCGGCGGGCCGGATTGCACGCCCGGCTACTACAACAATGAGGGCCGTGAGCCCGGTCCCGCGGCCAAGCTCAGTGTCGGCCATCCCTCGGGCGCGCTGGCCTACTTCAAATATATCGACGGCTGGCGCCGTAGCGGCCAGTTCGAGGGCGTGCAATTCCGCTGAGGGAAGCGCGATCGGAACCGATTTCCGCCAATCGAGGGAGTGCTTGAGTATGGCCCAGACAACCGCAAGCGAAACGTCGCACGAAAGTCCGAAGGCGGCATCCGCGCCGGTCATCGCGCAGCACGCGGCGACGCTGAAGGCGCTGCCGTTCGCCGACACCAGGGACTTCGACGACGCCGCGCGCGGCTTTCTCGGCACCATCGAGAACGCACGCGTCACCTCGGCCCAGGGCAGGGCGGTCTGGAGTCTCGAGCCCTACGGATTCCTGTCCGAGGAGAAAGCGCCCGCGACCGTCGATCCGAGCCTGTGGCGGCAGTCGCGGCTCAACATGCATCACGGCCTGTTCGAGGTGGTGCCGGGTGTCTACCAGGTGCGCGGCCTCGACATCGCCAACATGACCCTGATCGAGGGCGACACGGCCGTCATCGTGGTCGACACGCTGACCTCGATCGAGGGCGCGCGCGCCGCGATGGAATTGTACTTCCGGCACCGCGGCAAGCGGCCGGTCGCCGCCGTCATCTTCACCCACACCCACACCGACCATTGGGGCGGCGCCCGCGGTGTGCTCGACGACGCTATGCTGGCGACGGGCGTGCCGATCATCGCGCCGAACCTCTTCATGGAGCATGCGGTCTCCGAGAACATCATCGCGGGGCCGGCGATGCTGCGCCGTGCGCAATACCAGTTCGGGCCGTTCCTCGCCAAGGGCGTGCGCGGCCATGTCGACTGCGGCCTCGGCAAGAC
The DNA here is from genome assembly GCF_054059095.1 of Bradyrhizobium sp. USDA 4510. NCBI lineage: Bacteria > Pseudomonadati > Pseudomonadota > Alphaproteobacteria > Hyphomicrobiales > Nitrobacteraceae > Bradyrhizobium > Bradyrhizobium sp. USDA 4510. Next base: position 1,929,636 of record NZ_JBSSBT010000001.1, read on the forward strand.
TATGGCGGCGGGCGGCGTGGCGCTGCTGCGGCCGACCGATTTGATCATCGCGACCGGCGACAAGCGCGTGATCGACGGCGTCGAGTTCGAATTCCAGATGGCGCCGAACAGCGAGGCGCCGGCGGAGATGCATTTCTTCATCCCGCGCTACAAGCTCCTGAATCTTGCGGAGAACTGCACGCACAATTTCCACAATCTGCTGCCGTTCCGCGGCGCGGATGTGCGCGATGCGCTGGCCTGGTCGAAATATCTCGGCGAGGCGTTGCAGATGTGGGGCGGCAAGGCGGAAGCGATGTGCGGCCAGCACCACTGGCCGGTGTGGGGGCGGGAGCGGATCGACAGCATGATCCGCGAGCAGCGCGACCTCTACAAATACGCGCACGACCAGACCATCCGTCTGATGAACCATGGGCTCAATGCAGCCGAGATCGCCGAGACGATCCGCCTGCCGCAGAGCCTGGAGGGCGCCTGGCACGGCCGCGGCTATTACGGCCACATCAGGCACAATGTGAAGGCGATCTACCAGAAATATCTCGGCTGGTACGATGCCAATCCGGTCAACCTCGATCCGCTGCCGCCGGTCGAGGCCGGCAAGAAATATGTCGAGTATATGGGCGGCGCCGACGCGATCCTGAAACGCGCCGCGGCGGATTTTGCCAAGGGCGAATTCCGTTTCGTGGCGCAGGCCGTCAGCCATCTCGTGTTCGCCGAGCCTGATAATCAGGCCGCGCGCTCGCTCCTCGCCGACACGTTCGAGCAGCTCGGCTATGCCGCGGAAAGCTCGACCTGGCGCAACGCCTATCTGTTCGGTGCGCAGGAGCTGCGGCAGGGCATGCCGAAGACGCCGCCGCGCTCGCCGATGCCGCGCGAGACGCTGGCTGCGCTGCGCACCGAGCAGCTTTGGGACGTGCTCGGCATCCGCCTCAACGGCCCCAAGGCCGAAGGCAAGCGCATCGTGCTGAACTGGAGCTTTACCGATACCGGCGAGACCTTCGTGCTCAATCTCGAGAATTCAGCCCTGACCTACGTTAGGGGTGCGCAGGCGGCCGATGCGCAGGCGAGCTTCACGCTGGCGCGCAGCGTGCTGGACGAGGTCATCGCCAAGCTGACCACTTTCCCGGACGCCGTCGATGCCGGCAGGATCAAGACATCCGGCGAGCTGCAGCGGCTCGATGAATTGATGGCGCTGATGGACGAATTCCCGCGGATGTTCGAGATCGTCGAGCCGAAGCGGACGGCGGTGACGTGACGAAGTCGTTCCGGGGCGATGCGAAGCATCGAACCCGGAATCTCGAGATTCCGGGTCTGGTCCTTCGGACCATCCCGGAATGACGTGGCACTTAACTTACGCACTGAGTTGGCAAGTATCTCAAATCCCGAGATACGCCGCCTGCACCTGCTTGTTGCCCGCGAGCTCGGCGCTGCTGCCTTGCATGATCACATTGCCGCTTTCCAGCACGTAGGCCCGCTGCACCAGCGACAGCGCGCGGCTGACATTCTGCTCGACCAGCAGGATCGCGGTGCCCATCTTGTGGATCTCGCCGATCTTCTCGAAGGTGACGTCGGTCATCACAGGCGCGAGGCCCAGCGAGGGCTCGTCCAGCATCAACAGGCGCGGCTTCAGCATCAGGCCGCGGCCGACCGCGAGCATCTGCTGCTCGCCGCCGCTCATGGTGCCGGCGAACTGTTTCCTGCGGTCGGCGAGCCGCGGGAAGATACTGTAAACGAGCTCCATCGTGCGCGCGCGATCCGCCCTGGCCTTCGGCGTGTAGGCGCCGATCTCGAGATTCTCCTGCACCGTCATTTCCGGGAACACCTGGCGGCCTTCCGGCACATGCGCGATGCCGAGCTCGGGGATCCGGTAGGGCGGCAGCGTGGCGAGGTCGACGCCGTCGAACGTGACCTTGCCGCCGAACAGCTTGACGAGGCCGGAGACGGCGCGCAGCGTCGTGCTCTTGCCGGCACCGTTGGCACCTAACAGGCCGACGGCTTCGCCCTCGCCAATGGAGATGCTGACATCGGTGATGGCAGGGACCGAGCCGTAGCTGGCGCTGACGCGCGAGAGCTCAAGCATGGGCGTCTCCCTGCGCCGGCGGATGCACATAGGAGCCGAGATAGGCGCGGATCACTTCCGGATTCTCCACGATCTCCTTCGGCGCGCCCTCGGCGATCTTCTGGCCGTGGTCGAGCACCACGATGTGGCGAGCCACCGCCATGATCGCGCGCATCACATGCTCGACGATCACGATGGTGAGGCCGCTGGCGGAGAGCTTCTTCACCAGCGCCACCGCCTGGTCGATCTCGGCCGGGTTGAGTCCGGCCATCACCTCGTCGAGCAGCAGGATCTTTGGCTGCGTTGCCAGCGCGCGGGCCATTTCCAGCCGGCGCTGGTCGATGGTGGTGAGGTCCTTGGCCGGGGTCTGCTCTTTGACGGAGAGGCCGACGAACTCGATCGCCTCGAGCGCCTTGTTGCGCGCGGCCGCGATATGCCGGTCGCGCAGGAACGCGCCGGTCATCACATTGGCGAGCACGGTCATCGCGCCGAACGGCTTTGCCACCTGGAAGGTGCGGGCAAGGCCCAGCGCGCAGACATCATGCGGCTTGAGCCCCACGATCTCGTGACCGAAGGCGAGCACCGAGCCGGAATCCGGCCGATGAAATCCCGTGATCAAATGAAAGCTCGTGGTCTTGCCGGCGCCGTTCGGCCCGATCAGCGCGACCGTCTCGTTCTCCTGCACCGTGAAGCTGACGTCCTGCACGGCGCGCAGGCCGCCAAAGCGCTTGCTGAGACCCTTGATGACGAGTGCTTCTGCCATCGCGACGACCTCAGGCGCGCGCCGGCTTGCGCCGGGCGGTGCGGTGATAGATGTCGGTCGCGAACCCGATCAGTCCGGTCGGCCGCCACAGGATGACAGCCATCAGGATCAGGCTGTAGACCGTGAGCTGGATGCCGCCGACCGAGCTGCCGAGCCAGCTTTGCAGCAGCGCCGACGTGGTCTCCAGCAGCACGGTGCCGATCACCGGTCCCCACAGCGTGCCGATGCCGCCGACGATCGACACCAGCGCCGCCTCGATCGAGACGTTGAAGCTGAACGCGGTCGCGGGATCGATGAAGTAGATGTATTGCGTGTAGAAGGTGCCGGCGAGCGCGGTCAGGAACGCGCTGATCATGTAGATGTCGCGCTTGACCTTCGGCGCGTTGACACCGACCGCCTCGGCGGCGTCCTCATCCTCGCCGATCGCGACGAGATAGTAGCCGATCCAGGATTTCTCGATTCTGTAGGTGATCCACAGCCCGACCACGAGCAGGCCGAGCACGACGTAATAGTACGACGACTTTTCCTCGAACTGCATCATCAACGGCGCACTGCCGAGGTTCGGGATCGTGGTGCCTTCGGCGCCCCAGGCGAAGTCGCGGAACTTGAGGAAGATCAGCATCAGCACCTGGGCTGTCGCGATGGTGGCGATGGTGAAATAGGGACCGCGCAGGCGGAAGCAGAGCCAGCCGATCGGCAGGCTTGCGAGCATCGCGACCACGCCGCCCGCGATCATCCCGATCCAGGGCGAGATGCCGTAGTTCACCTGCATGATGGTGGAGGTGTAGGCGCCGAGCCCGAAATAGGCGGCGTGGCCGAGCGACAGCTGCTTGGCGTAGCCGCCCATCAGGTTCCAGGCGACGCCGATGAAGGAGAACAGCAGGATGCGGATGAAGATGTCGATCGCGAACGATGAGGTGACGAGCTGGGGCAAGGCGAGCATGACGACCGCCCCGATCGCGAGCCACAGCCATTTGAAGTTGCTGGACGTCTGCATCACCGGCCCCTCCTGGCGCCGAGCCCGCTCGGCCTGAACGCGAGCGTCAGCAGCAGCAGCGCGAACACCACGATCAAGCCGGAATCGGCGCCGACGAACTGGATGCCGAGCGATTCCGCGACGCCCATCATCAGGCTTGCGATCAGCGCGCCCATCACATTGCCGAGCGTGCCCATCACGACCGCGACGAACGCCATCAGCACGAACACCTGGCCGACGAATGGATAGGCTGAATAGAACGGCATCAGCAGCGAGCCGGCGGCGCCCGCGAGCGCCAGCGCGGTGCCGAACGCGACCGCGAACACGCGGTTCGGATTGATCCCCATCAGCATCGCGACGTCGCGGTTCTGCGATGCGGCGCGCATCGCGCGGCCGAGATCGGTGGTGTGCAGGAATACCCACAGCAGCCCGCTTAGCGCCATCGCGACCGCGAAGGCGATCAGTTTCGCCACCGGGATGTACAGCCCGCCGATATGCCACGCCGCATCCGAATAGGACGTGTGGACTGTGCGGTAATTGGCGCTGAACAACATCAGCGAGAGATTGAGCAGCAACAGCGACAGCGCGAAGGTCAGGAAGATCTGCGGCATGTCGTTCGGCCCCAGCACCCTGCGGATCAGGAAATGCTGGATCAGGACGCCGGCGAGGAACAGCACCGGCATCGAGACCACGAGCGAGACCAGTGGATCGATGCCGAACTGGGTGGCGAGGAAGAACGAGATATACATCCCGATCATCACGAACTCGCCCTGGGCGAAGTTGACGATCTTGACCACGCCGAAGATCAGCGTGACGCCGATGCTGACAAGCGCGTAGATGCCGCCGATGAGCAGGCCGTTGATCACGGCCTGGGCCAGTGTCTCCCACATGCGATGCGACCGCGGTTCAGGTCTTCATCAGCGGGGCGCGGGCGTCTTCCTTCGGGAAGACGCTGACGAGATCGGTGTTTTGCCACTGCACGCCGACCGGGCGGCCGTAGACGTTCTTGCCGTCCGGCCCGAACTTCACCTTGCCGCCCGGCGCCATCGCAGCAAAGCCCGAGGAAACATCGAGCGTCGAGAGCGCCTCGCGCACCTTCTTGGGATCGGCGGAGGCGGCGCGCTCCAGCGCGTCGGCCAGCATGAAGGTCTGCGCGACCAGGCCGCCGGCATATTCGAACGCGAACTCGCCGGTGCGCTTCTTGAATTCGACATTCACCTTCTGCGCGTCGTCGCTGACGTCGTGGTTCCAGTGCGCAACGCCCTGCAGCCCCTCGGCGGCATTGCCGACATTCTTGTAGAAGTCCGGCATCACGAAGCCGCCGGAGCCGCCGTTGATCGCGATGTTGAGCCCGACCTGCTTTACGGTGCGCACGATCAGGATGAGGTCGTTGAGATAGGACAGCGAGAACAGCGTGTTGGCGCCGGAGGCCTTGACCTTGTTGATCAGCGGGCTCGCGTCGGTGAAGCCGGCCGAGTAGGGCTCGAACATCACGATCTCGACGCCTTCGCCCGGCGCCAGCTCCTTCAGCCCGTTCGAGGTCGAGGTGCCGAACGCGGTGTTCTCGAAGATTACGGCGACCTTGGCCTGCTCGCTGACCAGCTTGGCCATCTGCAGCTGCGCCTTGGCAAACTGCGAAGCGCGCGCGAACGGCGTGAAGGTGTAGGTGCGTCCCTTGTTGAGCTGATCGGAGCTCGATCCGGTGATGATCGGGACCTTCGCCCGTTCGCAGACTTCGCTCGCGATCAAGGTCAGCGCGCTGGCATAGCAGCCGTGGATCGCCGACAGCTTGTTGCCCGTGATCAGGCGGTCGGTCTCGGTGCGCGTCACCGTGGTGTCGCTCTGCACGTCCGAGACGATGAGGTTGAGCTTGGCGCCGCCGAGCGACTTGATGCCGCCGGCCTCGTTGACCATGTCGACCGCGAGCTTGGCCGCAGCCACGCAGCCGACGCCGATCTGCGCCATGCTGCCGGTGGTCGGATAGAGCGCGCCGATGTTGATCGGATCGGCCGCCCAGCCGCGCAGCGGAACGGCGCCGAACGCGCCTGCCGCCAGCACGCCGCCGGTCTTGGCGAGGAATTTGCGGCGGTTCAGCTTGTTTTGTGAGGCTCTGGTCGGTGCGGCATTATTAATGGCCGACGGCTTGCGGTCCCCTGTCATAACGTTCCCCCTGCGCGATCTCGGCACGGTTGCTCCGTCCGCTCGCTTATTATTTTTTGCTCAAGCGCGGCGCATAAGAGCACGTAATTTGGCATTCGCAAAGGCGATATCAGCCGAACTGATGGGGAAACCTGTCATCGCTGGTGCGTCGCAGCAATCGTGCGACGCGGGCATGCGTAGTGTTTTGCTGCGTGAGAGTTGCCGCCGCTCACGACGGTATTATTGACAATCGAACGACCCGACGGACCGGCACGGATGGTGCCGGCCGGCCCGCCGGATCATTCGATCGGCCGCTGCAACTGCTACTCTGCGCTGGCCACCAGCTTGAAGCGCGGCTCGGCTTCCATCAGGCCGCGGAAGGCGGCGAGATAGTCGAGCGCCATGCGCCGCGCGGTGAAGCGGGTCTCGAACTGCTTGCGGATCGCGTCGCGATTGAGCGTTCCTAGGCGGCCGACGGAGGAGATCGCACTGATCTCGTCCTCGACGATGAAGCCGGTCAGGCCATCCTCGATGATCTCCGGCACCGAGCCGCGGTTATAGGCGATGACGGGCGTGCCGCAGGCCATCGCTTCGATCATCACGAGGCCGAACGGCTCCGGCCAGTCGATCGGAACCAGGAGCCCGATCGCGCCGCTGAGAAAATCCGGCTTCTCGCGGTCGCTGATTTCGCCGATGAACTCGACCAACGGGTTGCTGGTGATCAGCGGCTTGATCAACTCATCGTAATATTCCTGGTCGGCACGATCGACCTTAGCCGCGATCCTCAGCGGAATGCCGCAGCGGGTTGCGATCTTGATCGCGCGATCGACGCCTTTCTCCGGCGCGATGCGCCCGAGTACCGCGAGATAGGACGGCTTCGCCGGTTGCGGCGTCAGCAGATTCTCCGGTAGGCCGTGATGGATGGTGCGCACCCAATGCGCCTGCGGCACCGGCCGCCGCTGCGCGTTGGAGATCGAGATCACCGGAATCTTCGAGAAGGTGTTGAAGACCGGCTGATGCTCCGGCAGGTCGAGCCGTCCGTGCAAGGTGGTGACGAACGGCGTCGGCTGCCGCGCGAACAGCGACCACGGATAATAGTCGAGATGGCAGTGCAGGAAGTCGAACTCCTCGTCGTCGGCCTTCTGCCGCACGCGTTCCAGCATCACCATGTGGAGCGCATTGGGATCGCGGACCGAGCCGTCGAGCCGCAGTGCCTTCGGCCAGGTCGCATCGAGCTTCGCGGAGGTTTGAGAATCGCCACTGGCGAACAACGTCACGTCATGTCCAAGTGTTACAAGTTCTTCGGTCAGCCAGTGCACGACCCGTTCGGTGCCGCCGTAGAGCTTGGGGGGAACAGCCTCCGTCAGCGGGGCAACCTGCGCGATGCGCATCTCTCCGTCTCCTGTTTGTAATGTGGAATGAACTACCCTCAGCCCTCAGATGGCACCGACATGCCAAAGACGGGAACGTTCTCGCACGTGCGAGGTTCCTTAGATGTGGGAGATCTGCCGCTTCTTTCTTCCATCACACTGTGGTCTTGCTGATGCCATCACGCTCCAACACGGTTTTGCCTATGCCAGCGTTGCAAAATTGTTGCGCAGTGATGGCTGCATCAAGGAATCCCACCGCCGCCCTTCACGTCATCGTGCGCGAGAGCTTCGACTAGAATTTTCTCGTTCACCTTCAACAGCTTTGCAGGACGTCATGGACCATCTGTCAGGATACGCGCATCGTCCGTTTCCCTTTGTGTTGCGCTATCTGCGCCGGCGTCTGCCGTCGCATGTTGTGATTTTGTCAGCCGTTGTTGCGGCGGTTGCCTGCTCGGTAGGCACGCAATACGGCGTGAAGAATCTGGTCGATGCGCTGTCGGCAGGGCCGTCGGCCGCGAACGGCGTATGGCTGGCATTCGCTCTGCTCATGTCACTGATTGCAGCTGACAACTTCCTGTGGCGGATCGCGAGCTGGACCGCGAGCTACACCTTTGTCAGCGTCACCGGCGATCTTCGCCGCGACATGTTCCGCCATCTCACCGGCCACGCGCCGAGCTATTTCACGGACCGGCTGCCGGGCATGCTGACCAGCCGGATCACGGCGACCTCGAACGCGGTGTTCACCGTCGAGAATATGTTCGTATGGAACGTGTTGCCGCCCTGCATCGCGACCTTCGCGGCGATCGCCCTGGTTGGAACAGTCAGCGTGACAATGTCAGCAGTGCTGATCCTGATCGCCGGAACCATGGTGGTGGCCATGTTCCGCATCGCCGCCGCCGGCCGGCCGCTGCATGACGATTTCGCCAACAGGGCGGCCGCCGTGGACGGCGAAATGGTCGACGTCATCAACAACCTGCCGCTGGTACGCGCGTTCTGCGGCCTCGGCTATGAGCACGAACGCTTCGATGCGACCGTCAATCGGGAACTCGTCGCGCGTGGCCGTTCCCTGCGCTACCTCGAGAAGCTTCGTCTCATTCACGCCGGCGTGACCGTCATCCTGACCATCGCGATGCTGGCCTGGGCGCTCAGCCTCTGGCAGCAGGGCGCGGCGACCACCGGCGACGTCGTGCTGGTCTGCACGCTCGGCATCTCGATCCTCAGCGCCACCCGCGATCTCGCGGTCGCGCTGGTCGACGTCACCCAGCATGTCGCGCGGCTGACCGAGGCGCTGGCGACGCTGCTGCAGCCGCACGAGCTGAAGGACCATCCGGAGGCCGAGGCGCTGGTGAAGAGCGGCGCCGCGATCGCCTTCAACAACGTCTCGTTCCGCTATCCCGGCGGCCTGCAGGTGTTCGAGCGCTTCAGCCTGCGCATCCAGCCCGGCCAGCGGGTCGGCCTGGTCGGCCACTCCGGCGGCGGCAAGTCAACACTGTTTACCCTTCTGCAGCGCTTCTACGACGTCGAGCAGGGCAACATCACCGTCGACGGCCAGGACATCTCGCGCGTCACGCAGCAAAGCCTGCGCGCCGCAATCTCGGTGGTGCCGCAGGATATCTCGCTGTTCCACCGTTCGATCCTGGAGAACATCCGCTACGGCCGGCCGGACGCCACCGACGACGAGGTGCTGCGGGCGGCGATCGCGGCGCGCTGCGACTTCATCGAAACTTTGCCCGAGGGCATGAACACCATCGTCGGCGATCGCGGCGTCAAGGTCTCCGGCGGCCAGCGCCAGCGCATCGCGATCGCGCGCGCCTTCCTGAAGGATGCGCCGATCCTGCTGCTCGACGAGGCCACCGCGGCGCTCGATGCCGACTCCGAGGAGGCGATCCGCGAGGCGTTGTCGCGGCTGATGCGCGGGCGTACCGTGGTCGCGATCGCGCACCGCCTCGCGACGTTGCGCAGCTTCGACCGCGTGCTTGTGCTGCAGGGCGGCCGGATCGTCGAGGACGGTCCGCCCGATATCCTCGTGAAGGGAAGGGGCCCCTACCGCGACCTGGTCGCGCGTGAAATGGGCCGACTTTCCACCAGCGCGGCCTGACCCCGCGTCGTCAAGTGCGTTTGTGCGTTCCGGTGCGTTCGTTCGAACCAGGATACGGGCCAAGCAAAGTCGCCAGAGGTTCAGATGGCAGCTGACGTCGTTACGCAGATCATCACCGCTCGCATCACGGAGCACGTCGCCGAATCGCCGTTCTACATTCCGATGACCGGGCCCGCGGCGCGGCCGCGGCGCTCGCTCAAGCATGACGACACCTTCATCGTGCTCGACAGCCATGGCGACATCGGCGCCTCGGCCGGCGGGCCGGACGGCCTGTTCAACGCCGACACCCGCTACCTGGCGCGGCTGGAAATGGTGCTGGAGGACGTGCAGCCGCTCCTGCTCGGCTCCAACATGCGCGACGACAATTCGGCGCTGACGGTCGACCTTACCAATTCCGACGTCTATCGCGACGACCGCCTCACGCTGCCGAAGGACACGCTGCATATCGTGCGCTCGATCTTTCTGTGGCGCGGCACGGCCTATCAGCGCATCGGCCTGCAGAATCACGGCGATCATGCCGCAAGCTTCGATCTCACGCTGCTGTTCGACAATGACTTTGCCGATCTGTTCGAAGTGCGCGGCGAGCGCCGGCCGCGGCGGGGCATCGGCTCGAGCAAGCTGCTCGGCCCGACCGACGTGGTGCTGGAATATTGCGGCCTCGACGAGCAGACGCGGATCACCGCGCTGCATTTCGATCCGCGGCCGACGCGGCTGTCGGTCAACGCGGCGACCTATCATTTCGATCTCGAGCCGGGGCAGGTCACGTCGCTGTTCGTCGCGGTCTCCTGCAACAAGCCGATCATGCAGAAGCCGGTGCCGTTCTTCCGCGGCCTGCTGGCGCATCGCCGCGAGATGCGGACTTCGTCGGCCGGCGCAGCCAGCATCGAGACCTCGAACAACATCTTCAACGAGGTGCTGTGCCAGGCGATGGCCGACCTCAACATGCTGATGACCGAGACGCCGCAGGGCCGTTACCCCTATGCCGGCATTCCCTGGTATTCGACGACGTTCGGCCGCGACGGGCTGATCACCGCGTTGCAGATGCTGTGGGTCGATCCACGGATCGCCAAGGGCGTGCTGAAGCGGCTCGCGCTGTTCCAGGCCAAGGCGGTCGATCCGCTGGCCGATGCCGCGCCAGGCAAGATCCTGCACGAGATGCGCGGCGGCGAGATGGCCGCGCTTCGTGAGGTGCCGTTCGCGCATTATTATGGCAGCGTCGATTCGACTCCGCTGTTCGTGCTGCTCGCCGGGCTCTATCTGGAGCGCACCGGCGATTTGGAGACGCTGCGCGAGCTGTGGCCCGCGGTCGAGGCCGGCTTGCAATGGATCGACGGCCCGGGCGATCCCGACCGTGACGGCTTCGTCGAATATCAGCGCGCCACCGAGGAGGGGCTGCGCAATCAAGGCTGGAAGGATTCGTTCGACGCCATCTTCCACGCCGACGGAACGCTTGCCGAGGGCAATATCGCGCTCGCGGAAGTGCAGGGCTACGTGTTTGCCGGCAAGCAGCTTGCCGCGCGCGCGGCGCGCAAGCTCGGCTTTGCCGACAAGGCTGCGAAGCTGGAAGCCGAGGCCGAGCGGCTGCGCGAGCGGTTCGAGGAAGCATTCTGGTGCGAGGAGCTCGGCACCTATGCGGTCGCGCTCGACGGCGCCAAGCAGCCCTGCAAGGTGCGCACGTCGAATGCCGGCCAGGCATTGTTTTCCGGTATGGTGCGGGAAGACCGCGCGCGGCGGGTCGCCGCCGATCTGATGAGCCAGAAGTTCTTCTCGGGCTGGGGCATCCGCACCGTCGCCGCGGGCGAAGTGCGCTACAACCCGATGTCCTATCACGACGGCTCGATCTGGCCGCATGACAATGCGCTGATCGCGCTCGGATTTGCCCGCTACGGCCTCAAGCATTCGGTCGCGCATCTGTTCAAGGGCCTGTTCGACGCCGCGAGCTATATGGAACTGCGGCGGCTGCCGGAATTGTTCTGCGGCTTCCGCCGCGAGCGCCGGCGCGGCCCGGTGCTCTATCCCGTGGCCTGTGCACCGCAGGCCTGGGCGAGCGCGACGCCGTTCACGCTGCTGGAGGCGGCGCTCGGCCTCGAGTTCGACACCGCGCGCGGCGAGATTAGGTTGCGCGATCCGCGGCTGCCGGAGTTCCTCAACGACGTGGTGCTGCGCGACCTTAGACTCGGCGCTTCCAGCGTCGATCTGAGGCTGCGCCGCCATGACGACGAGGTGTCGCTCGAAGTGTTGCGCACGCGCGGCCAGATCCAGGTGTCTATCGTGCTGACGCATTGAGCGTCGTCGCGCGGCATGCGTGCGCCGGGAAATCGCGGGGAGGGTAACATGCGTCCGAGGATGATGATGATGCTGGTCGCAGCGGCGCTGCTGGCATGCGCGGGTGTCCGGGCCGCCGACGACGAAGCGCCGGCGCCTGCACCATCGCCGCCGGCCGTGCAGGCGCCGCCAGCAACGCCAGCAACTCCTGCGCCGCCGGCAGCCCAGGCGCCGCCAGCAGCCTCTGCGACGCCGAAGGAGCAGGCGAAGGAGCCCTCAAAGGAATCGTCCAAGGAACCGTCCAAGGAACCGTCGCCGCCGCCGTCGGTGACCGTGATCGGTGCTCGCGATGCGCACGGCATTCTCGGGCGCGACGTTCGCAGTTCCGCCAATGAGAACATGGGCCGTATCGTCGACGTCATTGTCGACCGCGACGGCAAGGTCCGCGCCGCAGTGATCGATTTCGGCGGCTTCCTCGGCGTCGGCAGCCGCAAGATCGTGGTCGATTGGAACGCGCTGCGTTTCGCCGGTGTTTCCAGCAAGAGCGACAGCATCACGCTGGACCTCAACAAGCAGCAGGTGAGCGCTGCGCCCGAGTACAAGGAAGATACGCCGCTGATCGTGCTGGGCGCGGCGGGAAGCCTGCATCCATGGGATTACGAACATTAGGGGGGTAGAGCTGGTCGCGCGTCCGAACTCTTCTTTAGAGACGGTTGGCGACGATCGTGGCGAGCGATCAGCCGGCAGCACCAACGTTGTGTCAATTGTCCCCGATCAGCCCACTCCGGAGGAACCGCGCGGGCCGTCGCGGGAAAGCCAGCGCGGCCTCGACTGGTTCATCTTCTTCCTGGCCGACGTGCAGACCGGCTTCGGCCCGTTCGTCGCGGTCTATCTGACGACGCAGAAATGGACCCAGGTCGAGATCGGCTTCGTGCTCTCGATCGGCGGCATTATCGGACTCTTGGGCCAGATGCCCGGCGGAGCGATCGTCGATGCGGCGCGCTCCGAGCGGGTCGTTGCGGGCTGTGCGGTGGCCGCGATTGGCGCCAGCGCGTTGGCCTACGCGCTCTGGCCGATCTTTCCCGTGGTGACGCTCGCCGCGACGCTGCACGCGCTCGCGAGCTGCGTGCTCGGTCCGGCGATCGCCGCGATCAGCCTCGGCCTGGTCGGGCCGCTTGCGATCGGCGAGCGGCTCGGCCGCAATGCGCGCTTCGCCTCGCTCGGCAGCGGCTCGGCCGCAGCACTGATGGGCGCCTGCGGCTATCTGCTGTCGAGCCGCTCGGTGTTCCTCGTCACCTTCATCCTGGCGATCCCGACGCTGTTGTCGCTGGCCCGGATCCGCGAGCGCGAGATCGACATCGCGCAGGCCCATGGCGAGGTGAAACGGGAAGTCCCCGACAAGCGCGCCACCAGCGTCGTCGGCCTGGTGCGGCAGCGGCCGCTCTTGATCTTCGCCGGCGCGATGATGCTGTTCCAGCTCGCCAATGCCGCGATGCTGCCCCTGATGGCGGGCGTGGTGACGACCCGGTCGAGCCAATGGGCGCCGGTTCTGATCGCGGCCTGCATCATTGTGCCGCAGGCGATCGTCGCGCTTTCCTCGCCGTCGGTCGGCCGCAAGGCCCAGGCCTGGGGGCGGCGGCCGCTGTTGTTGATCGCATTCGCCGCGCTAGCGATCCGCGGCCTGTTGTTCGCGACGGTGCGTGACCCCTATGTGCTGGTCATGGTGCAGATTTTCGACGGCATCACCGCGGCGATCTTCAGCGTAATGGTGCCGCTGATCGTGGCCGACATCGCCTTCGGCAGCGGCCATTTCAACCTGGCGCAGGGCATTGTCGGCACCGCGGTCGGCATTGGCGCGTCGCTCAGCACGGTGCTGGCCGGCTATGTCAGCGACAAGCTCGGCAGCAGCACGGCCTTCATGGGCCTCGCCGGGATCGCCGCATTCGGGCTGTTCGTGATCTGGCTGGTGATGCCGGAGACGCGGCGGACGGCATGATGGCAGGGCGCAACCGCGGCACCATTGGCCGCCACCGACCAGACTGGGATACGGCTACCGGTCGGTTTTGCTGCGCGGCACCCTTTCTCCTGCATGTGCCGTCATATATGAGTGAATACATAAGTGATTTGCTGCTGGAACGAGTCCGATGGTCCCCAGGAGCGAGTTCGCGCGTTGGACCGTGGCGGCGATTAATCAATCCAAAATCGCGGTCTGGTACGGGATTGACGGAGCGCGGGCAGGCATTTCGACCGAGGAGCGGCATGGTACATCGAACGACGACGGCGCAAACCACCGGAGCGATGCGGCGTTGGGGCCAACCCGCCTTTGTGACTTTCGCAGCGATGGTCACACTTGCGTCACTGACCGGTGGCGTCGCGGCGAAAGAGCAGCGTCCCGCGGCAGCCGTCGAGGCGACCGCGCCGCGCACCGCTGGCGAGCCGATCATGGCGATCGTGTCGATCAAGGCCCAGAAGGTGACGCTCTACGACGCCGAGGGCTGGATCTACCGTGCGCCGGTCTCGAGCGGCGTCAAGGGACGCGAGACGCCGGCCGGCGTCTTTGCGCTGATCGAGAAGGACAAGGACCACCACTCGACCCTGTATGACGATGCCTGGATGCCCAACATGCAGCGCATCACCTGGAACGGCATCGCGCTGCATGGCGGGCCGCTGCCGGGATATGCGGCCTCGCACGGCTGCGTCCGGATGCCCTACGATTTTGCCGAGAAGCTGTTCGACAAGACCCGGATCGGGATGCGGGTGATCATCGCGCCGAACGACCCGGCCCCGGTCGATTTCACCCATCCGGCGCTGTTCGTGCCGAACGCGCAAGCCATTGCGGCAGCTCCGGCGCGCGCCGAGAAGCTCAGCCGCGAGGCCACGGATGCCGCCAAGGCAGCCGACGAGGCGAAGAAGGCTTCGATAGCCGCGACCAAGGAGGCCGCACTGTTCACACCGCCGTCGCTGCGCAAATTGCAACAGATCAAGACCCGTGCCGATGCTGCGGTTGCGTTGGCCGACAAGACGCTCGCCGCGGCCAAGACCGACCAGGCCAAGGCGCGCGCCGAGGATCTGAAGCAGAAGGCGGTGGCCAAGGCCGCGGAAGCGACCACGCAGTTCGAGGCCGCCCAGGGCGACGCCAAGCCGAAGCTCGACGCCGCAGCCGCCGCCAAGGACGCCACCAAGGCGGCCGAGACCAGGAAAGCCGATACCCAGAAGGCGGCGACCGAGGCGAAGCTCGCGCTGGAGCCGGTGTCCGTCTACATCAGCCGCGCGACGCAGAAGCTTTACGTTCGGCGCAACACCCACAAGCCGTGGGCTGATGGCGGCGAAGTGTTCGACTCGAGCATCGAGGTTCCAGTCACGATTCGCGATCCGGACAAACCGATCGGCACGCACATCTACACGGCGATGGCACGCAACGACGCGGGCGGTCTGCGCTGGACCGAGGTGTCGATCGACGACGGCGACAGCGCCAGGAACGCGCTCGACCGCATCACCATCCCGCAGGATGTGCTGGATCGCATCGCGCCGACCGCCGTTGCGCGCTCTTCGATCATCATCTCGGACGAGCCATTGAGCGCCGAGACCAACTATCGCACCGAATTCGTCGCCGTTCTGAGCAACCAGCCTCAGGGCGGTTTCATCACGCGCAAGCCGACCCGGCCCATGATGACCGACGACATGGTTGCGAGCAGAGACGACGACGGTTTCGGCTTCTTCTATCAGCGCAGCTGGAATCCCCAATCGGGCACCCAATACGGTACTCCGTATGGCAGTCCCCAATACAGCAATCCTCAGTACGGCAATCCCCAGATTTACGGTAATCCGCAAGCGGCCAATCCGCGCCGGCGCGGCGGCCAGTACTTCTGGCAATCGCAACAGGACTGGTAGCGGGGCGTCGAGGACGCAGGCCGCAACGAGCGGCCGGGGCGTGAGATCAGCATTGCAGCGTTGGGCGGCGGCGTGATGTCGCCGCCCAATCGCATTGTGCGGTTGCCCGTCTTACGGGCGAGCTTCCAGGATCAGGTTGAACGGCGTTTCCGCGGCGCGGCGGAACCGCGAGAAGCCGCCCTGGCGCGCCACCTCGCGCAGTCTTGCCTCTCCGGCCTGCGCGCCGAGCGCGAGCCCGACCTCCTGGTCCAGCGACGCCGGCGTGCAGATCATCGTCGAGGCGGCGTAGTAGACGCGCCCGATCGGATTGAGGTTGTCCTCCAGCCGGTCGTTGGCGAACGGCTCGATCAGCATGCAGGTGCCGTCGTCGGCGAGGGTGGAGCGGGTATGCTTGAGGGCGCCGACCGGATCGCCCATGTCGTGCAGGCAGTCGAAGAAGCACACCAGGTCATAGCCCTTGGCCGGGAATGTCTTGGCGGAATGCGTTTCGAAATGAACGCGGTCCGACAATCCCGCCTCCCGCGCGGACTTCCGCGCCGCCTCGATCGAGCCCTCGTGATAATCGAAGCCGTAGAAGGTTGATTTTGGAAACGCCTCCGCCATCAATCGCGTCGAGACGCCGTGCCCGCAGCCGACGTCGGCGACGACGGCGCCTTTCTTCAGCTTGTCGACGACGCCCTCGAGCGCCGGCAGCCATTCCTGCACCAGATAGTGCTTGTAGCTGGTGCGGAAGAAGCGGGCGGTGCCGCAGAACAGGCACTCGCTGCGCCTGTTCCAGCCGACGCCTTTGCCGGTCTTGAAGGCGTCGGTAATTTTTGGCTCATCGAGAAAGGTCGCGCCGACCAGGCTTCCGACGGCGCCGAGGAAGACCGGGCTGTCCTCGTCGGCCAGCGCGAGCGCCTGCTCGGGCAGCATCGAGAATTTTCCGGATGCCTTGTCGTACTCGATGTAGCCGGAGGCCGCCTGCGCCGACAGCCACTCCTGGATGTAGCGCTCGGCCGTTCCCGTTGCCTTGGCCAAGGCCGCGGCATTCATCGGCCCGCCCTGCGCGAGGGCCCTGTACAGCCCGAGCTTGTCGCCCAGCAGCATCAACGAGGCATTCATCGCCGCGCCGACATCGCCGATCATCTTTCCCATGAATGAATTGAGGCGCTCTTCGTTGACGTCCATGATGTTCCTCCATCGCAATCGCGTTTGGCCAAAAGTCATCATTCGCAATTTCACGCATGCGTCGTCGTCCAGCCGTGTGGCGACGTGATTGCCTGAAAGGTTCGGTGCAATGACCCGATTGTTACCGGGCCGGTGGGATCCCACAAACGCCGGGCTTCACAAGCCCGCGAGGCGAGCCGCCTACGCCATCACGCGCGTCATGATCAGCCTTTTGTACAGCGCACCATAGCAGGCGGCCGACAGGTCCCAGCTGTAGGACTTGGCCATCGCGCTGGAGCGCATGGCGTTGAGCCGGTCCTTGACGCGGTAGGCGTCGAAGGCGCGCCTGACGCCGCCGAGGAAGGATTCCGCCGACGGCTGCGCGAACAGGAAGCCGGTCTCGCCGTCGGCGATGGTTTCCGCAAGCCCGCCGGTCTGGTGGCCGATCGGCAGCGAACCGAAGCGCTGCGCATACATCTGGCTGAGGCCGCAGGGCTCGAAGCGCGACGGCATCAGGGTGAAATCGCTGCCGGCGAAGATTCGGCGCGCCTGCCCATCGTTGAAGCCGATGATCACGCCGATCGCATCGGGCCGGCGGCGATGCGCGGCCACCAGCGCATCCTCGATGGCCGGCTCGCCGCTGCCGGTGACGACGATCTGTCCGCCGTCCCTGACGATCTCGTCGGCGGCCGACAGCACGAGGTCGACGCCTTTCTGATGCACGAGGCGGGCGACGAGGCCAAAGATCGGCCCGCGCGAGACCGCAAGGCCGAACTGGCGGCGGACATAGTCGGCGTTGGCCTGCTTGCCCTTCCAGTCGCCGGAGCCGAACGGCTGTGCGAGCTGCGCGCAGTGGCGCGGGTCCCAGCTCTCGTCGATGCCGTTCAGGATCCCGGTCAGCTGGTCGGCGTCGGAGCGCACCCGGAGCAGGCCTTCCAGGCCGCAGCCGAGCTCTGCGGTCGTGATCTCCCTGGCATAGGTCGCGCTGACCGTGGTCAGATGCGAGGCGTAGACGAGGCCGCCCTTGAGGAAGGAGAGCTTGTCGTAGAACTCCAGCCCGTCGATGTGGAATGAGCTTTCCGGTGCGCCGATCCGTCGCAGCGAGTCCTTCGGAAACAGGCCCTGATAGGCGAGATTGTGGATGGTCAGGATCGAGGGGATCCGCGCGCCGCGCCAGGCGAGGTAGGCCGGTGTGAGCGCGGCCTGCCAGTCGTTGGCGTGTACGAGGTCCGCTGCCCAATTCTTGTCCAGCATCCCGGCTGCAAGTTCGGCAGCGGCGGAGGCAAAGCGGCCGAAGCGGATGTCGTTGTCGGGCCAGTCGCGGCCGGACTCATCGCCATAGGGATTGCCCGGCCTTTCGTAGAGTTGCGGGCACAGCAGCACGTAGACCGGAAGTCCGTCCCTGGTCGACGCACGCCCGAGCGTGCAGGCCGGCATCTCGGCGAGCGCTCGGCATTGCCCAACGATTTCAATATGCGTGAACTGTTCGACCACATCCCGGTAGCCGGGAAGCATGATCCTGACGTCGCTCCACGGGCGGAGCGCCCGTGGAAGGGCGGCGGAAACGGCGGCGAGCCCGCCCACGCGGACGAAATCGTCCATCTCCGTCGTGACGAATAAGACCTTCAACAAGCGCCCTCGTTCCAGCCCGTGACATGGCTATGCAAGATCGGGTCCAATCTGCCTTTGAGTAAAATGCAAGACGGCCCGCGCTCCCGGTCTGGACGAGACGCTTTCCTGCCAGGGTGGCTCACTTTAGGGTCACGCGACGCCGAACAACCAATGACGAAGGTGGAGGAAGCCTTGCCGACGACCATAGCCGCTGACGATGAGGGGAATTTGACACGGAGCTTCGACGGCCTTCGCGTGCTCGATTTTTCGACCACGATCGCCGGACCTCATTGCACGCGGATGCTCGCCGACATGGGCGCGGAGGTGATCAAGATCGAGCCCGCCGAGGGCGAGACGATGCGGACGCGGCCGCCGGTGCGCAACAATTGCTCGACGGCGTTCGGCCAGCTCAATATAGGCAAGAACAGCCTGGTGCTCGACCTGAAGTCGCCGGCCGGCGTCGAAGCCGTGCGCCGGCTGATCGCCACCGCCGACGTGCTGGTGGAGAATTTCCGTCCCGGCGTGATGCGGCGGCTGAAGCTCGACTATGCCTCTATCCGCGACATCAATCCGAAGCTGATCTTTTGCTCGATCTCCGGCTACGGCCAGACCGGCCCGTCGGCGGAATTGCCGGCCTATGCGCCGGTGATCCATGCCGCCTCGGGCTACGAGATGGCGCATCTCGCCTACCAACCGGGCCGCAACCGGCCGGACTATTGCGGCATCTACCACGCCGATGTGCTGACCGGCGTCTACGCCTTCGGTGCGATCTCGGCGGCGCTCTACCAGCGCGCCGCCAGCGGCAAGGGCCAGCACATCGACGTCTCGATGCTGGAATCGATGCTGAGCCTGACCCTGAACGAGTTGCAATGGTCGCAATTCGAGGTGAAGCAAACCCAGCGCCCGATGTTCGGCCCGATCGAGACCACCGACGGCTACGTGATGGTGGCGATCGCCAGCGAGAAGACGTTCCAGAACCTGATGCAGGTGATCGGTCGTCCCGATTGGGTGTCCGATCCGCGCTTCGCCAAATATTCCGATCGGCGGGAGAACTGGGCGGGCCTGATGGAGGGCGTCGAGGCATGGTCGCGCTCGGTCAGCACGCAGGCCTGCCTTGCCGCGCTCAACGAGTATGGCGTGCCGTCATCGGCCTATCGCACCGTGCGCGAGGCGCTCGCCGATCCGCAAATCGCCCATCGCGGCGCGCTGGCCGAGGTTGCGGACGGCGGCGGCAGCTTCAAGGTGCTCAATCTGCCGTTCCGCATGTCCGGCGCTGCGGTCGGTGCGCGCAAGCGGATGTCGACGCTCGGCGAGCACACGCTGTCCTATCTGAAGGAGATCGGGCTCTCCGAGGATCAGATCGCAGGCTTCGCGGCGCAACCGGCAAAGACGGCGCGTCATTAAGCCTGCGGCTTTTCATCCGCATTACGGTCTTGTCGCGCGCGGCGATTCCGGACAATCTGCCGCCCAACAGACGACGATCCGGAACACCGGACGTCGCCCACCTGGGAGGGAGCATTGATGAAGCTGGTCGGGCGCGCGCACGCCGTTGCGCGCATATTTCTTGTGGCGGGATTCAGTGCCGCGGCATTCGCTGCATCGGCCAATGCGCAGAAGCTGGGCGGCACGCTCAACGTTGGCCAGGAACTCGACATTCCCGGCTTCGACCCGCTCAAGGTCGGCGTCTACGACACCTCAGCCAATACCGCGGCGGCCGCAATCTTCGACACGCTGACCACACTCGACGACAAGGGCGAGGTGAAGCCGAAGCTCGCGCTGTCATGGGAGCATTCGGAAGACTTCAAGACCTGGACCATCAAGCTGCGGCCAGGCGTCAAATTCCATGACGGCACGCCATTCAACGCGCAGGCGGTGAAGGAGAATTTCGACCGCCAGAAGGATCCCGCCAACAAATGCCGTTGCGCCTTCTACATCACGAACATCATCAGCGTGAACCCGGTCGACGACCTGACGGTGGTCTATAATTTCAGCGACCCGGCCGTGAACTTCCCGGCGACGCAGACCATTCAAAGCTCCAACAACGTCATGCAGTCGCCGACCGCATGGAAGACCAAGGGCGACGACTACAACCGCAACCCGGTCGGCACCGGTCCCTACATCCTGAAGTCCTGGACCGCCGGCGACCGCATGGTGCTCGAGAAGAACCCGGACTACTGGAACAAGGGCAAGCCGTATCTCGACCGCATCGTCCTGAAGCCCTTGCCGGATGCACAGTCGCGCTTTGCCTCGCTGCAATCGGGCGAGGCCGACATCATCTGGGACGACGAAGCCGATGCCGACAACATCATCAGGGCGCGTAAGGACACGAGCCTGACCGTGCATACCTATGAAGGCTCGGGGGCTGCAGTCGCTGCCTTCAACACCAAGGTCCCGCCGTTCGACGACGTGCGCGTGCGTCAGGCGCTGGTGATGGCGCTCGACCGCACGAAGATGTCGCAGGCGATTACCAATGGTCTGGCGCGACCGGCCAGCAATCCCTACGGCGACGGGTCCTGGGTGAAGTGCAAGGATGACGGCGCGCTGCCCTACGATGTCGAAAAGGCCAAGGCGTTGATCAAGGATTACGGCAAGCCGGTCGAATTCAAGATGCTGGTCACGGCGACGCCGCGCGGCCGCACCGGCGGCCAGGTGCTGCAGCAATTCTGGAAGCGCATCGGCGCCAACATGGAGATCGAGCAGGTCGATCAGGCAACCATTCCGCCGCGCGCCTTCATGCGCCAGTTCCAGCTCACGCCGTGGCGCATCGTCGATCTCGCCGATCCCGATCCGCAGATGTACGCCAATTTCCACACCGGAAGCCCGGTGGCGCTCGCGAACTACTCCAATCCAGAGCTGGACCGGTTGCTGGAGCATGCGCGGACCACGGCCGACGTCGCCCAGCGCACCGAGGACTATTGCGCGATCAGCCGCCTGATCAACAAGGAAGCAATCTGGTTCTGGACTTTCCAGAACACCTACTACGCAATCTCGAGCGCGAAGGTGAAGGGCGTGCCGAAGATGTTCAACGGGGTGCTCGACGTCTCCGACGCCTGGAAGGAATAGCCTTTCATGCTGTTCTTCGTCGCGCGCAGGCTCCTGTACTTGGTACCGGTGCTGATCGCGGTCTCGGTCCTGACTTTCGTGATCGCCTCGCTGTTGCCCGGCGATCTGGCCTATGTGATCCTCGGCGACCAGGCGACGCCGGAGAACGTCGCGGCCCTGCGTCACGATATGGGGCTCGATCAGCCGATCTGGCTGCGCTACCTCGGCTGGCTGTGGCACATCCTGCAGGGTGATTTCGGACGATCCTTCCGCACCGGGCAGACGGTGCTGCAGGCTGTCAGCGACCGCGTCCCGGTCTCGTTCGAGCTGATGATCCTGGCCGAGCTGATCGGGCTCGCGATCGGCGTGCCGCTGGCGATCGCCTGCGCGGCCAAGGCGGGCAGCGCGTTCGACCGCTTCATGACCGGCTCGGCCTTCGGCATGCTGTCGGTGCCGACCTTCCTGTCCGCGATCCTGCTGATCTATCTGTTTGCGGTCGAGCTGCGCCTGCTGCCGGCGACTGGCTACGTGCCGTTCACCGAGGACCCGGTCGCCAATCTGCGCTTCATGGTGCTGCCGGCGTTGACGCTCGGGCTTGCGGAATGGCCGGGCATCATGCGCGTGCTGCGCTCCGACATGATCGCGGCGCTGCAGGAGGACTACATCGCGCTCGCCAAGGCGAAGGGCCTCAAGCCGTCGCGCATCCTGTTCGTGCACGCACTGAAGCCGTCGTCGCTGACGCTCGTCACCATCACCGGCATCAATATCGGCCGCCTGATCGGTGGCGCCGTCATCGTCGAGTCGATCTTCGCCTTGCCGGGGATCGGCCGCCTCCTGGTCGGCGCGATCTATACCCGCGATCTGATCATCCTGCAGGGCGTGGTGCTGCTGGTTGCCGCGGGCTTCGTGATCATGAATTTCATCGTCGACATGCTCTACGCCCTTCTCGATCCGAGGATCCGCCATGGCCACGCTTGAGCTCAGCCTCGAGGAAGAGGCCGGTGCGACGCCGGCTCGGCGCCGCCGCGGGCTCGGCATGCTGTTCTGGATCGCGATCGGCTGGATGACGCTGGTGTTCACGGTCGCGATCTTTGCCGACCTGCTGCCGCTGCCGAGCCCGACCGACATGGACATGCTGGAGCGGCGGGCGCCGATCTCCGCCGAGCATTGGCTCGGCACCGACGGTCTCGGCCGTGACGAGCTGTCGCGGCTGATCTATGGCGCGCGCATCTCGCTGATCGTCGGTCTCTGCGCACCGATGATCGGTGTCACGATCGGCGGCGCGCTCGGCATGTTCGCGGGCTATTTCCGCGGCCGTTTCGAATCCTTCGTGGTCGGCAGCATGGACGTGCTGCTGGCGTTCCCGCCGCTGATCCTGGCGCTTGCGGTCACCGCCTACCTCGGCCAGTCGATCTTCAATCTGACCTGCATCCTCGGCGTGCTCGGCATTCCAGCCTTCATGCGGGTGGCGCGGGCGGCGACCTTGTCGCTGGCGCGGCGCGAATTCGTCATCGCGGCGCAGGCGCTCGGCGCCACGCATGCGCGCATCCTGCTGCGCGAGCTGCTGCCCAATGTGATGCTGCCGCTGCTCGCCTTCTTCCTGCTCGGCGTCGCCGTCACCATCGTGGTCGAGGGCTCGCTGTCGTTCCTCGGCCTCGGCGTGCCGCCGCCGATCTCGAGCTGGGGCAGCATGATCGGGGAGGGGCGTGAGAGCCTCGAGGTGGCGCCGCGGGTCGCCTTCATTCCGGCGATCGCGATGTTCCTGACCGTGCTCTCGTTCAACCTGATCGGCGATACGATGCGTGCGCTGACCGATCCCAGGCAGGGGGCGCTATGAGCCGGACGCTGCTCTCGGTCGAGAATGCGGTGGTCGACCTGCCGACGCCGCGCGGCAATCTGCGGGCGGTGGATCATGTCGATCTCGCCGTCGGCGCCGGCAGGACGCTCGGCATCGTCGGCGAGTCCGGGTGCGGCAAGACCATGCTGTCGCGCGCGATCCTTCAGCTGCTGCCCAAGAAGGCGAAACTGTCCGGCCGCGTGATGTTCGACGGGCAGGATCTGACGAAACTGCCGGCGGAGAAATTGCGCAAGCTGCGCGGTCGCTCGCTCGCGGTCGTGTTCCAGGACCCGATGACCTCGCTCAATCCGGTGCTGACCATCGGCACCCAGCTGATCGAGACCATTGTGGAACATCTCGAGCTCGATCTCGCCGAGGCCCGGCAGCGCAGCATCGAACTGTTGGCGGCGGTCGGCATTCCCGCGCCCGAGCAGCGCCTCGCGCAATATCCGCACCAGCTCTCCGGTGGCATGCGCCAGCGCGTCGCGATTGCGGTGGCACTGTCCTGCGAGCCACAGCTCCTGATCGCGGACGAGCCGACCACCGCGCTCGACGTCACGATCCAGGCGCAGATCCTCGATCTCCTGGCGCGCGAGCAGCAGCGCCGTCACATGGCGATGATCATCATCACGCATGACCTCGGCGTGGTCGCCGGCCGCACCGACGAGGTCGCGGTGATGTATGCCGGACGCGTCGTCGAACGCGCGCCGACGCCTGCCTTGTTCAAGCAGATGCGGATGCCCTACACCGAGGCGCTGCTCGCCGCGCTGCCGAAGCTCGACGTCGCGCCGCATACGCCGCTGCCGGCGATTTCGGGGCGGCCGCCCGATCCGACCCGGCCGCTCAAGGGCTGCTCGTTCTCGCCGCGCTGCCGCTATTCCGCGGAGCGCTGCGGCGCGGAGAAGCCGCAGCTCAGCCGGGCCGAAACGCCGGAGCATCTCTACGTCTGCTTCCATCCGATCACCGCGGGGGTCCGCGCATGATGCTGCAGGCAGCACCCGATCCGCTGATGAAGGTGGAAAACCTCGTCGTCGAATATTCGGTGGGAGGCAAGACCATCCATGCCGTCTCCGATGTCAGTCTCGAGATCGCGCGCGGCGAGACGCTGGGGCTGGTCGGCGAATCCGGCTGCGGCAAGTCCACCCTTGGCCGCGCGGTGCTGCAATTGCGCCAGGCCGTCTCCGGCAAGGTGCTGTTCGATGGGCACGATCTCACCACACTGAAGGGCGAGCCACTGCGCAAGATGCGCCGGCGCGTGCAGCTGATCTTCCAGGACCCGATTGCCTCGCTCAATCCGCGGCGGCGGATCGGCGACATCGTCGCCGAGCCGCTGGTGATCGCGGGCGTCAAGGATCCCGAGGAACGCCGGCGGCGCGTCAGTGACGTGCTGTCGGCGGTCGGCCTCGATCCGGCGCTGGTGAGCGGACGCCTGCCGCATGAATTCTCCGGCGGACAATGCCAGCGCATCTGCATCGCCCGCTCGCTGGTGCTCAATCCGGAATTCGTGATCTGCGACGAGCCGGTGTCCGCGCTCGATGTCTCGATCCGCGCCCAGATCCTCAATCTGCTGGAGGAGATGAAGGCGCGCTACGACCTGACCCTGCTGTTCATCGCCCACGACCTCGCCGTGGTGAAGGCAGTCTCAGATCGCGTCGCGGTGATGTATCTCGGCCGGCTCTGCGAGGTCGGCCCGTCGGAGCAGTTGTTTGCACGGCCGGCGCATCCCTATACCGCGCTGCTGATCGAGGCGATCCCGGTGCCGGATCCGGATGTCCGCCCGACCCAGAGCGTGCCGGTCGGCGAGCCGCCGTCGCCGATCGCGCCGCCCTCCGGCTGCCGCTTCCGCACCCGTTGCCCGCGGGCCGACGCGCGCTGCGCCAGCGAAGTGCCGGAACTGCGCGTGGTTGCGCCCGGCCAGTTCGCGGCTTGCCATCATCCCCTGATCTAAATATCCGGAGGCCGACACCGCGTTTGTCCCGGACGGGCAGGCGTGGCAAGGTCCGCCGCAAGAACAAGCTACGGGAGAACAGCGATGAAGAGTTTCCAGGTCGTCGATTTCAACGCCCCCTTGAAGGAGGTCGATCAGCCGACGTCACAGCCGTCGGGCACGCAGGTGCTGATCAAGGTCAAGGCCGCCGGCGTCTGCCACAGCGACCTGCATATCTGGGAGGGCGGCTATGATCTCGGCCACGGCCGCAAGCCGCTGTCCCTGAAGGATCGCGGCGTCTCGCTGCCGCGCACGATGGGCCATGAGACGGTCGGCGAGATCGTGGCCTTCGGGCCCGACGTCAGGGACGCCGACAAGGGCGGCCTCAAGGTCGGCGATATCGCTCTGGCCTATCCCTGGCTCGGCTGCGGCAAATGCCCGACCTGCCTCGGCGGCGACGAGAACATGTGCGCGATCAAGCCGAATGCGCTCGGTGTCTATTGCGACGGCGGCTACGCCGACCACATGACGGTGCCGCATCCGAAGTATCTGCTCAACCTCAAGGGGCTCGATCCCGTCACGGCCGCGCCCTATGCCTGCTCCGGTGTCACGACCTACAGCGCGCTGAAGAAGGTCGAGAAGGATCTCGACACACCGATCGTGATCTTCGGCGCCGGCGGTCTCGGGCTGATGGCGCTCTCACTGTTGAAGGCGATGGGCGGCAAGGGTGCGATCGTGGTCGATATCGACGCCAGGAAGCGTGAGGCGGCCGAAGCCGCCGGCGCGCTCGCGACCGTCGACGGCAAGGCGCCCGACGCGCTGGAACAGCTTGTCAAGAAGGCCGGCCAGCCGATCCGTGCCGCGATCGATCTGGTCGGCAACGCCCAGACCTCGCAGCTCGGCTTCGACTGCCTGACCAAGGGCGGCAAGCTCGTGATCGTCGGCCTGTTCGGCGGCGGCGCGCCCTGGGCGCTGCCGCTGATCCCGATCAAGGCGGTCACCATCCAGGGCAGCTATGTCGGCAATCTGCGCGAGACCCAGGAGCTGCTCGACCTCGTGCGGACCAAGAAGATTCCGGCGATCCCGGTCACGCCGATGCCGCTGGCAAAGGCGAACGAGGCGCTGACCAACCTGCAGAAGGGCCAGCTGGTCGGCCGCGCGGTGCTGACGCCGTAGTCTCCCTTCCGTCATTCCGGGGCACGCGAAGCGTGAACCCGGAATCTCGAGATTCCGGGTTCGATGCTCCGCATCGCCCCGGAATGACTGTTGTGCTCCGGAGAATCTCATGTCGGCCAACAACGCACTCCACATCGCCGTCCTCGGTGGCGATGGCATCGGCCCCGAGGTGATGGCGCCGGCGCTCGACGTGCTGCGCAAGATCGAGGCGTCGGCCGGTCTCAAATTTCGCTTCACCGAGGCGCCGGCCGGCGCGGGCCATTACAAGGAAACCGGCAAGTCGATGCCGGAGAGCACGATCCGGCTGTGCGAGGAGGCCGACGCGATCCTGCTCGGAGCCTGCGGCCTGCCGTCGGTGCGCTACCCCGACAACACCGAGATCGCGCCGCAGATCGAGTTGCGCATGATCTTCGATCTCTACGCCGGCGTGCGGCCCGCGCGGTTGATCCCCGGCGTATCGAGCACGATCGTCGGCGCCGACCAGCGGGGTATCGACCTCGTCGTGATCAGGGAATCGACCGAGGGCCTGTTCGCCTCGATGGGCAAGGGCGTCGTCACCGACAGCGAGGCGCGCGAGACGATGGTGATCACGCGCCACACCTCCGAGCGGCTGTTCGAGTTCTCGTTCCGGCTCGCCGAACGCCGCAAGGCGCGCGGCAAGGTCAATGGCGGGCTGACCTGCGTCGACAAGGCGAACGTGTTCAAGGCGTTCGCATTCTTCCGGAACATCTTCGACGAGACTGCGAGGCGTCATCCCGACGTCAGGGCTGACCACCTCTACATCGATGCGGCCGCGGCTGCGCTGGTGAAGCGTCCGTGGGACTTCGACGTCATGGTGACCGAGAACATGTTCGGCGACATCCTGTCCGATCTCACCGCCGGTCTGATCGGCGGCATGGGCATGGCGCCGTCAGCCGACATCGGCGACCGCTACGCGGTGTTTCAGCCGTGTCATGGCACGGCGCCCGACATCATGGGGCAGGGCAAGGCCAATCCGACCGCGATGATCCTGTCGGCCGCGATGATGCTGGACTGGCTCGCCGACAAGCATGGACTCGAAAGCGCCGCCGAAGCCGGCGAACGGATCGAGCGCGCGGTCGACAAGGTCTACGCCGACGGCATCAAGCCGTTTGAGTTCGGCGGCAGCAACGGCACGACCGATGTCGCGAAGGCGGTATTGGCAGCGCTCTAGCGCGGAAGGGTGAGGGGGCCGAAGCCCCCTCGCTGATGATTAGCGATGGTGTCCGCCGTGATGGCCACCATGATGTCCGCCGTGATGAGGGCGGTGCCCGTAATGATGCGGGCGATGGTGGAATTGCGGACGATGATGCCATCCGTGATGGCGCGGTCCGTAGTAGCCGTATGCGCCCGGTCGCCAATAGCAGCGGCCCCAGCGATCGCAGACCTGGCGCACCTTGTCGACATTGGACGTTTCGCCCGCGATGTGACCGGCTTGCGGAAGCCCGTTGGGCATCGCGGATGCCGCGCCGGACATCAACGCTGCGCTTCCAAGCGCGGCGAGTCCAATAACGGCAAGCTTGATATTCATCGAGATCTCCTTGGTTGAAGCCTGAGAACGTCCATGCGGGCCACTTCGTTGCTGCGACAAAAAAGACAAGCTCGTGCACTTGGTTCTGGCGGCGCCGGTTCAACTGAGGAAATGCGGGAGTTATGAGGTCGCCTGATGTGCGGGCGACAATTGGCCGCGCGACAGAATAGCGACGCATTGCGCGCGCATGCGCTGCGCGAGATCGGCAGTCGAAGCGCGAGCTGAAAAGAGCGGCGCGCATGCGCGGCTACCTGCGCGAAGATCATGCTCACGTGGAGCGGCGGGATCATGACGCGATGCTCGTCGCCGCTTCATGACCGCGCATCCGGCGGGGACTGAAGGTATCCGCCTGGATCACAAAATCTTGAAAGACAGCCGCGCCTCAAGAAAAAGCGCTACCATCGGCGATGGCAGCGCTTCGACGTCTTCCTGGCCCGACCGGCGTGTGCAGCCGCAGCGGCCGGTGACCGGCCGTTGCGGTGTGGTGGGATCGCGTTCGCGGCGACGCGACCCGATCCGCGCTCAGTCTTCGTTGGCGGCGATCGATTCCATCAGCGACACCAGCTGACGTTGCACCGTCTGATCCTTGATCTTGCTGTAGGCGCGCAGCAACCGGAGGCTGAACGCGCTGTCGAGGAACAGCAGGCTCTCGACTTCGCGGGCCTTATTGTCGCCGTCGTAGAAGAAGGTGACCGGCACATCCAGCGCGGTCGCGATCTGTTGAAGGCGGGCAGCGCCGACACGGTTGACGCCCTTCTCGTACTTTTGAACCTGCTGGAAGCTGACGCCAAGCTTGTCGCCGAGTTCGGCCTGCGAGATCTTTTGCTCGACACGGCGCAGGCGAATCCGCTTGCCCAACTCAATGTCCGGCTTGCCGGCACTGCGCTGCTTCATCTTCTTTGCTGCTGATCTGTTCATTCTTGTGACCCGTCCTTCAAATCGAGAATCCCTGGCCCGGCTGGGTCAGGGACACGTTCATGATGTACCGCGTTAAGCTCGAGTGGATCGCCAGTTCGTCTGAACTACGAAATCCAGGAAGATCGCGGGATGGTATCCAAACGCAAACGCGCAAGGAAACACCCTAGTACCGACTCGGTCGACTACCTGAAGTCGACCGCGCCAAGGTGTCTGTCGACACCCCGCCCTCTACATTTGGCAAAATATTGACCAAACCACAACTAGCGCGAGTTTGATCGACACAGATTTTGCGCACATGCATAATAGGCGTCAATGCACAGCGCCCGTAGTTCTACGGGCCACTATATTGTACGGGCGTCGTTGCACGGATGCAACCCCAGCTAGTGCAGCCTGAGGTCGAGAAGGGGCCGGCGGGTGCTTGACTGAATCATCCGATTTGCAAGAGTTTGACGTAAGTCCAAGTCAGGCTTTCGGAATGTTGCTGGACAATTGCCCAAAAGTTCTCAATCATCTGGAACAAATGTGTGCCTACGACAAGCCGGCGAACTCTGGCGGGAGGGGCCAATGAAGCGAAAGAGGGGAACGCCTCGACTCTACCTCGCGGCTTCGGGAGTTGAAGATATGCCGGTCGCAAACACGGAAGAACGGTTGCTGGCGCTGCTTGCAACGCTGGAGGAATGTCAGGCGTTCCTGACCGACCGGGCGAACACGGAGACGGCACGGCTGTTGTCTCTCGCCATCCTCGAGCTTCGGATGGAGCTCCACAAGGTGACGGATTCCGAGCTGAAGGCCCTCTGTGACATGATCGCTTCGGATGAGCCCGTGCTGGAACAATCGACGGCCCGGCAACTGCCGCCGTATTTGAGGCTGATCAAGTAAGTCAGCGCCCCGCGCCACGCGCGGGACGCCGCTCGGCTTGGGACGCGCGGCTCAGCCCGCGGTCACGTCAACCGCCTCGGCGCCTTCGAGCACGCGACGGGCCTTGTCGCGGTCGAGGTCGCCTTCCCATGCCGCGACCACGACGGTGGCGACGCAGTTGCCGATCAAATTGCCGACTGCGCGCGCCATGCCGATGAACCAGTCGACCGAGAGCACCAGCACGAGGCCAATCGCCGGGATGCTCGGCACGGCGTTGAGCGTCGCCGCCAGGATGACGATCGCCGAGCCGGGCACGCCGTGCGCACCTTTCGAGGTGATCAGCGACACGCCGAGCACCAGCATCAGGTCGCCGAACGACAGCGGCGTGTTGGTCGCCTGCGCGATGAACACGACCGCGAGCGTCAGGTAGATCGAGAAGGCATCGAGGTTGAAGGAATAGCCGGTCGGGATCACGAGGCCGACCACCGAATCCTTGACGCCGAAACGCTCCAGCTTGCGCATCACCTGCGGCAGCACCGCGTCGGACGATGCCGTGGCGACCACGATCATCAGCTCCTCGCGCAGGTAGCCGAGGAATTTGAGGATGTTGATGCCGGCGAGTGCCATCACGGCGCCGAGCACGCCGAGCACGAAGATCGCGACCGACACGTAGAACAGCGCGACCAGCGAGAGCAGCTGCTTCAGCGAGCCGACGCCGTATTTGCCGACCGTATAGGCGACGGCGCCGAGCACGCCGATCGGCGCGAAGCGCACGATCAGGCCCATGGCGCGGAACAGCACGGTCGAGACCGCGTCGATGAAGGAGGAGATTTTCTCGCCCTTCTCGCCGCCGACCAGCGCCAGGCTGACGCCGAAGATGATGGCGAAGAACAAAACCTGCAGCACGTCGTTGCGCGACAGCGCGTCGAACGAGGTGGTCGGAATGATGTTGAGCAGGAAGCTGCCGATGCCTTCGCCCTTCAGCTTCTGCGCGTTGTTGGCATAGTTGCCGAGCGCCTTGGCATCCAGCGTCGAGGTGTCGATGTTCATGCCGTGGCCGGGGCCGAACAGATAGGCGAGCAGCAGGCCGACCACGAGCGCAACCGTCGTCATCGCCTCGAAATAGACCAGCGCCTTGACGCCGACCCGGCCGACCTTCTTGAGGTCGCCGGCACCCGCAATGCCGTGCACGACGACGCAGAACACGATCGGCGCCACGATCATCGAGATCAGCTTCAGGAAGGCATCGCTGAAGATCTTCAACCCGATCGCGAAATCGGGCGCGGCCATGCCGATGACGATGCCGAGCAGCAGCGCGACGAGCACCTGCACGAACAGTGATGTGTAAAGCGGCTTGCGCGCAACTGTCGCTTCCGCTGCGATGGTCGACATGACTTCCCCCTGTTTCTGGCCGGCCGAACCCGCCAATCATAGCAACTTGCGTGCCAAGATGTCGCAGGATCGGCCACTCCTGTCGGGTCAGCCGTCGATTTCGAGAGTGCTGGTCACGGTGTAGACGACGCCGTGGGGCAGGAAATCCACGGTGGCCTCGCCACCTAGCTGGTCGCGGGCGCTGCGCTCGATCAGCCGGGAGCCGAAGCCACGCTGGACCGGCGCGGTGACCTGTGGGCCGCCGGTTTTCGGTCCAGATCATGCGCAGCTTCGGTCCGGGGCTCTCGTTGAGGATTTCCCAGTCCAGCGTCACCGTGCCGGTGTCGTTGGACAGTGCGCCATATTTGGCGGCGTTGGTCGCCATCTCATGGAGGATCATTGACAGCACCAAGGCAAGCCGGGGCGACAGCGGCACGCGGGGGCCGAACATCCTGACCCGCTCGGACGTGTTCAAGAGGTAGGGCCGCAGCACGCGGCTGACGACGTCCTGGAAGTCGGAGCCCTGCCATTTGTCGGTGGAGAGCAGATTGTGCGCCTCCGCCAGCGCGCCGAGCCGCCCCTCGAACTTGTCGCGCTCGGTGCGGCTTGCGCTGCGGAAGGTCTGCGTGGCGATCGATTGCAGGATCGCCAGCGTGTTCTTGACGCGGTGGTTGAGCTCTTCGATCAGCAGGTCGTGCAGCATCTCGCCGCGCGCGATCGTGGTTGCCATCCGCACCGCAAAGCCGAGCCCGACCAGCAGCAGGATGCCGCCGATCACGCTGGTGATCGCCAGCGAGCGCCACAGCGGCGCCACCAGCGAGTTCTCGGCGATCAGGCGACGGTCCAGCCGGTGACGCGCGACCTGGTGAAACCGGTGATCAGCGCCACGCCCTCCAGCGACACGGTCGGCAGCGTCGCCTCGCCGCGGCGGAACATCTCGGCAAACAGCGATGGCGAGGCGCGCTGGCCGATGGTCGCCTGCGGATTTGGCACCCGCGCGAGGTTGACGCCGTCGCTGTCGAAGATCGAGATGGTCCAGTCCTGGTTGAGGCGCTGCTTCTCGATGATGGCCTGGAACACCTCGATCGGCGGGCTGAAGGAGATGTCGTAGAGCACCTCACCGTCGCGCATCACCGGTACCTCGACGGTGATGATCAGCCGCTGCTTCACCGCGCCGAAGAACAGGTTGGAGTATTGCGGCTGCCGCGTCGCGAACACCTTCTCGAGGATCTCGAGATTGTTGCGCGGCGGCAGGCTCGCGGTGTCCGGCGTCAGCGAGGAGAACACCTGGCGTCCGGCGCGGTCTGCCACCAGCACCACGCCTTCCTTGCCGTACTGGTCGATGAAACCGACCGCGACGCGGCGGAAGTTGTCGAAGTCGCTGTTGCGCAGCGAGTTGGTCAGGGCCAGCACCTGCAGCCCGCCGGTCATGCGCTGCATTTCCGCATCGAGCAGCAGACGGATGCTGCGCGCCGTCTCCAGCACGCGCTGCGTGGCCGCCTGACGATCCCGCTGATAATTGTGGAAGACGATCCCGACCGCGAAGATGATCAGCGGCAACATCGTTCCCGCGACCAGAAGCGCGAGACGGACTGGCAATGTCAGTTTCGGCACGAAGTCCCCGGGTCGGTGCCCATTCGCTGCGAGCTTAGGGGAGGCGGGAAAAATTCGCCAAAGGAAATAGTTTTATATCAGAAAGGTTCCGCGGCGCCCAAAGCAAGATCCGGAAAAGTGTGAAGCGGTTTTCCGAAAGGATCATGCTCGAACGAGGAGTGTGCGCCGCGCAATGACGTCGTGTCAGAGATTGCTCTCGGTGATCGCGGCGTAGACCATGGTGCGCAGCTCGCGCCGCAGCGGATAGGCGCTCGACGGCAGCACCTGGGTCATGAAGATCGTGATCAGCTCCTCGGCCGGGTCGATGAAGAACGACGTCGTCGCGGCGCCGCCCCAGTTGAATTCGCCTGGACTGCCGGCGATCAGCGTCTGCGACGGGTGCATGGTGACGGCGAAGCCGAGGCCGAAGCCGATGCCGTTATAGGCGGCTTCGGCGAACATCGAGCGCGACATCGCCGGCAGGTCGACGCCGCCGGGCAGATGGTTCGAGGTCATCAGCTTCAGCGTCTTCGGGCCGAGCAGCCTGACGCCGCCGAGCTCGCCGCCATTGAGCAGCGTCCGGCAGAAGGTCAGGTAGTCGGCCGCGGTCGAGCACAGTCCGCCGCCGCCCGAGATCAGCGAAGGCGGCGCCAGGAACGAGCTGGTGGTCGGATCGTCCTGCAGCGTCAGTGTGCCCTTGCGCTCGGCGGCGAGCGGGTTGAAGCCGCCCTGCGGATCGGCGGAATAGCAGGCGGCAAACCGATGCGCCTTGTCGGCCGGCACGAAGAAATCCGTGTCGTTCATGCCGAGCGGCTTGAAGATGCGCTCCTTCAGGAATTGCTCGAACGGCTGGCCGGAGATCTTGCCGACGAGATAACCGAGCACGTCGGTCGAGACCGAGTAGTTCCAGGCTTCGCCCGGCGAGAACTCCAGCGGGATCTTCGCCAGGTCCTCGATCATGCCGTCGAGCGTGCCGGCCTTGATGACCTCGCCGATCTTCTTCTCGCGATAGGCCGCGTCGACATTCGAGCGCTGCTGGAAGCCGTAAGTGAGGCCCGAGGTGTGGCGCAAGAGGTCGACGATCTGCATCGGCCGCGTCGGTGGGCGGGTCAGGAAGGCGGGCGCGGTGCCGGCGACGAATACGCCGAGGTTCTTCCATTCCGGAATATATTTCGCGACCGGCTCGTCGAGCGCGACCTTGCCTTCCTCGACCAGCATCATGAAGGCGACTGATGTGATCGGCTTGGTCATCGAATAGATGCGGAAGATGGTGTCGTCCTTGACCGGCGCCTTGCGCTCGAGATCGGCAAAGCCCTGGACCGTGGAATGCACGATCTTGCCGCGGCGATAGATCAGGACCTGCGTGCCGGGAAAACGGCCGGCATCGATGTAGCGGCTCTTCAGATGCGCTTCGAGGCGGTTGAGGGCAGTGGTCGACATTCCCGCGGATTCGGGCGAGGCAGGCGTGGGGGCTAGCATCAGGCGTTTCTCCGGCTTGCAAGGCAGCCTTGATAGCCGAAAAGTGTCTGCTGCACCAATCCGCTGCCGCTTACCGGCATTGAGCTGGTGGTGTACCGTCGCCCCTGCAATCGCGCCCCCGAAGGGGCCCAAAGTATCTGCCAAGGTATCCGTCAAGGGAAACGCCGAGATGACCCAGTTCAACGAAACCGAGCTCACCGCCGCCGTCATCCGCAGCTTCGACCAGACACCCGATCCACGGGCCAAGTTCCTGCTGCAGGAATTGGTGAAGTCGCTGCACGATTATGTGCGCAGGACCGATCTCACCTTCGAGGAATGGGACCAGGCGATCGGCTTCCTGACCCGCACCGGGCAGAAGTGCACCGACATTCGCCAGGAGTTCATCCTGTTGTCCGACGTGCTCGGCGTGTCGATGCTCGTCGATGCGGTCAACCATCGCGATCGCGATGGCGCGACCGAGACCACCGTGCTCGGCCCGTTCTATGTCGGCGAGCACAAGGTGACGCCGCACGGCACCGACATCTCGGCAAGCCTGCCGGGCGAGCGCATGTTCGTGCAGAGCCGCGTCACCGACCTCGGCGGCAAGCCGCTGGCCAATGTGCCGGTCGATATCTGGCACGCGGACGATGACGGATTCTATGACTCGCAGAAGCCGAGCTATGCCACCGAAGGTCCGTCGTCGCGGGCGCGCTTCATCACCGATGCCGACGGCCGCTTCTTCTTCCGCACTATCGTGCCGTGCAGCTATCCGATCCCGACCGACGGCCCGGTGGGGCAGATGATCACGCAGACCAACCGTCACCCGATGCGGCCGGCGCATGTGCACTTCCTGGTCAACGCCAAGGGCTACGAGCCGCTGATCACGCATGTCTTCGTCGAGGGCGACAAGTACATTGATTCCGACGTCGTGTTCGGCGTGAAGGATGAATTGATCGCCAAGGTCGAGCGCCGCACCGATCCTGTCATGCCCGATGGCCAGCGTTCGGATGGGCCGTGGAGCCTGATGACCTACGAATTCCATGTGAAGCCCGGCGGCGGAATGGCGCCCGCGCCGCTCGGCGCCAAGGTCACCGAAGACGCCTGATCGGTTTCCGAACGCTTCTGCCCAATTCTTGTGCGCCGCACAAGGATTGGGCGAATCGCAAGCTTTGGCAGCGCGCGGAAAATTCGCGCGGGCTGCGACATGTTGCGCAAGGCTTTGCGTCAAAATCGATTTTTGCACTGCGGTAGATTGGCACAAGGCTTGAATCATCATTAGCCGACGCCATTGAAGCCGTCCCTCGAGGCTACCCCATCGGATTTCTGACGCCGCCAGACTGGGGCCTTCCCGGTGCACGCCCCTTTTGCGCCCTGCGCGCGTCGCCATCCGGAGGACGGCGCTCGACGCACTGACGCAACACCGCAACGCAACGACGCAAAGGACGACCGATGACCAAGCCCACCGACAAGCCGCCAAGCCGCGGCCTCAGCCGCCGTCAGCTCCTGAAGGCAACCAGCGGCGCCGCCGCGCTGCTCGCCGCGGCCAAGCTCAACTTTCCCGCAGGCGCGTTCGCGCAGGGCGCCGGTCCCGAGGTGAAGGGCGCCAAGCTCGGCTTCATTGCGCTGACCGATGCCTCGCCGCTGTTCGTCGCCAAGGAGAAGGGCATCTTCGCCAAATACGGCATGCCCGATGTCGAGGTGCAGAAGCAGGCCTCGTGGGGCACCACGCGCGACAACCTCGTGCTCGGCTCCGAGGGCAACGGTATCGACGGCGCGCATATCCTGACCCCGATGCCGTATCTGATCTCGGCCGGCAAGGTAACGCAGAACAATCAGCCGACGCCGATGTACATCATGGCGCGGCTCAATTTGAACGGCCAGTGCATCTCGGTCGCCAAGGAATATGCCGATCTCAAGGTCGGCATCGACACCGCGCCGTTCAAGGCGGCGCTGGAGAAGAAGAAGGCCTCCGGCAAGGCGGTGAAGGCCGCGATGACTTTCCCGGGCGGCACGCATGATCTGTGGATCCGCTACTGGCTCGCCGCTGGCGGCATCGATCCCGACAAGGACATCGAGACCATCGTGGTGCCGCCGCCGCAGATGGTGGCCAACATGAAGGTCGGCACGATGGACTGCTTCTGCGTCTGCGAGCCGTGGAATCTGCAACTGATACATCAGGAGATCGGCTATACCGCGATCACGACCGGCGAGCTCTGGGACAAGCATCCGGAGAAATCGTTCGGCCTGCGCGCCGCCTGGGTCGACAAGAACCCGAAGGCCGCGAAGGCGCTGCTGATGGCTGTCATGGAAGCCCAGCAGTGGTGCGAGAAGGCGGAGAACCGCGCGGAGACCGCGGCGATCTGCGCCAAGCGGCAGTGGATCAACTGCCCGGTCGAGGACATCACCGACCGCATGAAGGGCAAGTTCGACTACGGCACCGGCCGCGTGATCGAGAATTCGCCGCAGCAGATGCGGTTCTGGAGCGACAACGCCTCCTATCCCTATCAGAGCCACGACCTCTGGTTCCTCACGGAAGACATCCGTTGGGGCAAGTACGAGGCAGGCTTCGACACCAAGGCGCTGATCGCCAAGGTGAACCGCGAGGATCTCTGGAAAGAGGCCGCCAAGGAGCTTGGCGTGTCCGACATTCCGGCCTCGACCTCGCGCGGCAAGGAGACCTTCTTCGACGGCAAGGTGTTCGATCCCGCCGATCCCGCGGCCTATCTGAAGTCGTTGTCCATCAAGCGTGTTGACGTCTGATTTGAGCGAGCCGCGCGAGCAGTGCGGCTCTCCTTTTTTTGACCATGGAGATTTTCGTTCAATGTCGATGCCTGCCATGAAGACCGAAGTGTCGGCGGTCGCGATCCCGACGGCCGCTGCCGCCGCGCCGGTCGTGACCATGACGCCGAAGCGCGCGCCGCGCGCCGAGATCTACGCCAGGATGGCGAAGGAGACCGCGGCGCGCGTGGTGCCGCCGCTGATCGTGGTCGCGCTGCTGCTGGTGGTGTGGGAGCTGATCTGCCGGCGCGCCGGCTCCAGCCTGCCGCCGCCGTCGAAAGTGTTCAAAGATACCAAGGAGCTGATCCTCGATCCGTTCTTCGACAATGGCGGCATCGACAAGGGCCTGTTCTGGCATCTCTCCGCCAGCCTGCAGCGCGTCGCCTACGGCTATTCGCTGGCGGCGATTGCGGGCATCGCGCTCGGCACGCTGGTCGGACAGTCGGTCTGGGCGATGCGCGGGCTCGATCCGCTGTTCCAGGTGCTGCGTACCATCCCGCCGCTCGCTTGGCTGCCGCTGTCGCTGGCCGCATTCCGCGATGGCCAGCCCTCGGCGATCTTCGTGATCTTCATCACCTCGGTGTGGCCGATCATCATCAACACCGCGGTCGGCATCCGCAACATCCCGCAGGACTACCGCAACGTCGCGGCGGTCGTGCAGCTCAATCCGCTGGAGTTCTTCACCAAGATCATGATCCCGGCGGCCGCGCCCTACATGTTCACCGGCCTGCGCATCGGCATCGGCCTGTCCTGGCTCGCGATCGTCGCCGCGGAAATGCTGATCGGCGGCGTCGGCATCGGCTTCTTCATCTGGGATGCGTGGAATTCCTCGCATATCAGCGAAATCATCCTGGCGCTGTTCTATGTCGGCATCATCGGCTTCGTGCTCGACCGGCTCATTGCGGGCCTCGGCAAAGTGGTGACCCGCGGCACGGCGGCGAACTGAGGAGGAAGTCATGCAGGCCTATCTGAAGCTCGATCACATCGACAAGACCTTCACCCGCGGCAACGCCACCACGGAGGTGCTGAAGGACATCAACCTGACGATCGAGAAGGGCGAATACGTCTCGATCATCGGTCACTCCGGCTGCGGCAAGTCGACCCTGCTCAACATCGTCGCCGGCCTCACCGGCGCCACCAATGGCGGCGTGCTGCTGGAGAACCGCGAGGTCAATTCGCCGGGGCCGGATCGGGCCGTGGTGTTCCAGAACCACAGCCTGCTGCCGTGGCTCACCGTCTACGAGAACGTCAAGCTCGGCGTCGACAAGGTGTTTGCAAGGACCAAGAGCAAGGCCGAGCGCGACGCCTGGGTTATGCACAATCTCAGCCTGGTGCAAATGGCGCATGCCAAGGATAAGCGGCCGAGCGAGATCTCGGGCGGCATGAAGCAGCGCGTCGGCATCGCGCGTGCGCTCGCGATGGAGCCGAAGGTGCTGCTGCTGGACGAGCCGTTCGGCGCGCTCGACGCGCTGACCCGCGCGCATCTGCAGGATTCGGTGATGGCGCTGCACCAGAAGCTCGGCAACACCATCCTGATGATCACCCACGACGTCGACGAGGCGGTGCTGCTGTCGGACCGCATCGTGATGATGACCAACGGTCCGAGCGCGCGGATCGGCGAGGTGCTCGAGGTGCCGTTGGCGCGGCCGCGCAAGCGGCTCGAGCTCGCGACCAACCAGGGCTACTTGAAGTGCCGGCAGCGCGTGCTCGAATTCCTCTATGAGCGCCACAGCTTCGTCGAGGCGGCGTGATGATCACGTCGACGGCAAGCGTTTCCGCTTTGAACCGAAGCGCCGGCTTCGGTTACCAATGCTCGCGTTTTGAAAAATCGTTGCAGCACTCATTTCATGACCGAGGAGAATTGAGATGAATCCGGCTCAAATCAAGCTGGTTCAGGACAGCTTTGGCAAGGTCGCGCCGATCTCGGAGCAGGCCGCGGTCATTTTCTACGACCGCTTGTTCGAAGTCGCGCCCGCCGTGAAGGCGATGTTTCCGGTCGACATGAAGGAGCAGCGCAAGAAATTGATGACGACGCTTGCCGTCGTCGTGAATGGGCTGAGCAATCTCGACACGATCCTGCCGGCCGCGAGTGCGCTGGCCAAGCGGCATGTCAGCTACGGCGCCAAGCCCGAGCATTATCCGGTGGTCGGCGGCGCGTTGTTGTGGACGCTGGAGAAGGGGCTCGGCGAAGCCTGGACGCCTGACGTCGCCGCCGCGTGGACCGCGGCGTACGGCACGCTGTCCGGCTACATGATCTCGGAAGCCTATGGCCCGGCGCAGCCGGCCGAATAGGAAAACGTCGTAAGCACAGGACGGCTGTCCAACCGTCATTGCGAGGAACGAAGTGACGAAGCAATCCATTTTGCCACGCATGGAGGTATGGATTGCTTCGCTTCGCTCGCAATGACGTGGTGGGCTTTGGGGTATTCGACGGCGCCAGCAATCTTCTTTATGGTTCGCCCCGTTCCGCCAACGGGTGAACCAACAATGATGTTCCTGGAAACGCCGCCGAAACTGAATCGCGACTGAAATCTTCTCCGTCGTGCCGGCGGAATTCCGCCGCAGGGTGGCGAGCGAATGGGCCGACGCCAACCGCCCGGGCGCGGTGACTGACTGCTTCATCGAGGGACCGTCGTTCGATGCCGACGGCAATCTCTACATCGTCGACATTCCGTTTGGCCGCATCTTCAGGATCGCGCCGGACAAGTCGTGGTCGCAGGTTGCCGAGTATGACGGCTGGCCGAACGGGCTGAAGATCGATGCGATGGGCCGCATCCTGATCGCCGATTATCGGCACGGCTTGATGGAGCTCGACGCCAGGTCCGGCGAGGTCACGCCGCTGCTGCGCTCGCGCAACTCGGAATCGTTCCGCGGCTGCAACGACCTGCACATCGCCTCGAACGGCGACATCTATTTCACCGATCAGGGCCAGACCGGGCTGCACGATCCGACCGGCCGCGTCTATCGGCTGCGGGTGAACGGAGCGCTCGACTGCCTGATCGACACCGGCATCAGCCCGAACGGCCTGGTGCTCGATCCGCACGAGGCGGTGCTGTTCGTCGCGATGACGCGCGACAATGCGGTCTGGCGCGCGCCGTTCATGAAGGACGGCAGCGTCTCCAAGGTCGGCCGCTTCTGCTCGCTATTCGGCCCGAGCGGACCCGACGGCATGACGATGGACGTCGCCGGTCGGCTGTTCGTCGCGCACGCCTCGCTCGGCCATGTCTTCGTGTTTGCGCCGAACGGCGAGTGCATCGCGCGGATCAAGTCCTGCGCCGGGCCGAGCTGCACCAATGTCGCCATCGGCGGCGCCGACCGCGACCGCCTCTACATCACGGAATCGGTGACTGGCTCGGTGCTGGTCGCCGACATCAGCGGGCTCGGCTAGCTATCTTCCTGACTGTCGACCATCGTTATCGCACTTGGCGCGAGTCCCGAAGGATCGACGGCCATCAGGTCGGCCGTTGCCGGGGTCTGGCTGATCAGCGGTCGGAATGCAGCTTCTCGAGAAACTCCTTCACCCCGCTGACGGCGCCGGTGTTGGAGGCGACATAACCGGGAAGGGCGCCCACCGCCTTGTGGAACTCGCTGCTCTTCATGATGTCGAGCACGCGCTGCATCGGCTCGGTCTCGAGGAAGGCGCGCTTGCACACGAAGAAATAATCTTCCGTGAGCAGGCGGATGAAATCGAGCCCGAACTGCCGCGCCGCGGCCTCGACGCCAAAACTCGCATCCGCCATGCCGCTTGCGACATAGGCGGCGACCGCCGCATGGGTGAATTCCATATGCTGGGCGCCGTTGATCCGCCCTTCAGGGATCTTATGCAGCCTCAGCAATTGATCGAATAGCAGCCGCGTGCCGGAATCGTGGTCGCGGTTGACGAAACGGGTCTTGCGCTCGACGAGGTCCTTCAGCGTCGTGATCTTCAGCGGATTGCCGCGCTTGACCATCAGGCCCATCTCGCGGGTCACGAAATTGATGACGCGGTCCTCGCGCGGATCGAGCCATTCGCGGCAGGCCTTGATGCCCTGCGCGCGCAATTCGCCGCGCGGCAGGTGCACGCCGGAGAGATCGCAGGCGCCCTGCGCCAGCGAGACCAGCGAGTTCTGGTTGCTGACATAGCGCAGATCGACGCCGACGCCGCCCGCGCGATCAAGGAATTCGCGCAGCTTGGATACCGCAAAGCCGTGGCTGGCATGGACCCGGATCACCGACGGTCGCTGCTCGAGAAATGGCTTGATCTCGGTGACCAGTTCCTGCGCGAGGTTCTCGAGCTGCAGCCCGAGCCGCGCCTGCATGCGCTCGCCGGCCCACACCAGCTTCTCGCCGAATGGCGTCAGCTTCGAGCCCTTGCCGCGGTGGGTTTCAACCAGCGGCACGCCGAAGAACTCGGTCCATTGCTCGATCAGGTTCCAGACATGGCGATAGGACAGCTGCGCATCGCTGGCGGCACTGGTGATCTTTCCGGTCTTCCGGATCTCGTTGAGGATGCCGAGCATCACGACCGCGGTCTGCGGGCTATCCTCTTTCCGAAAGCGCCAGACGGTCTCGATCTCGATCTGCAGCATCGTGGTCACCACTTATGAAATTGACTTCATATCCTTGGCATGCCAATAGGCACAAGATATCATATTTACTGCTGATCGAAGTCTCCTAGGTTGAGTGACAACACCAGGAGGAAATATGATGTCCGTTGCATATGACTATGAGCGTGACGCCCGCCGCGCCCCGACCATCAGGGACGAACTGCTGCTGATCGACGGCGCCCGCGTCCGTTCGTTGTCCGGAAATACCTTCAAGTCGCTCAATCCCGCCACCGAGCAGGTGATCGCTACGATTGCCGAAGGCAATGAGGCCGATGTCGATCGTGCCGTGGCGGCTGCCCGCCGCGCCTTCGAGGGGCCGTGGCGCACCATGCGCGCGGCCGAACGTGGCCACATTCTGCTCCGATGGGCTGAACTGCTGAAGCAGCATGCCGACGAGATTGTCGCGCTCGAAAGCCTCGATGCCGGCAAGCCGATTGCGGGTGTGCTGCGCCAGGATTTTCCGGCCGCCATCGACACGCTGACCTATTACGCCGGCTGGGCCGACAAGATCAGCGGCGATGTGGTCTCGGCGCGCGACGACGCGTTGACCTATATGGTGCGCGAGCCGGTCGGCGTGGTCGCCGCGATCGTGCCGTGGAATTTCCCGCTGATGATCGGCATGTGGAAGCTCGCGCCGGCGCTCGCCTGCGGCTGCACGGTGGTGATGAAGCCGGCCGAGCTGACCTCGTTGTCGGCGCTGCGCATCGGCGAGCTCGCGCTCGAGGCCGGTTTGCCGAAGGGCGTGCTCAACATCGTGACCGGGCCCGGTCGCGTCGTCGGCGACGCGCTGGTCAATCATCCCGATGTCGACAAGGTGACGTTCACCGGCTCGCCCGGCGTCGGCCGCGGCATCATGAAGGGCGCCGCCGGCAACTTCAAACGGGTCTCGCTCGAGCTCGGCGGCAAGTCCGCCAATGTGATCTTCGACGATGCCAATCTCGAAGCCGCTGCCAAGGCCGCGGCTGCCGGCATCTTCTTCAACGCCGGGCAGGTCTGCTCGGCCGGCTCGCGCGTGCTGGTGCAGGAGAACGCCTATGACGAGGTGGTCGAGCGTCTGGTCGACCGTGCGGAAGCGTTGCGGATCGGCGATCCCGCCGATCGCGCCACCGCGCTCGGGCCAGTCATCTCCGAGAAGCAGATGCGCTCGATCCTCGATTATGTTGAGATCGGCAAGCATGAGGGC
This sequence comes from Bradyrhizobium sp. USDA 4510, assembly GCF_054059095.1. NCBI lineage: Bacteria > Pseudomonadati > Pseudomonadota > Alphaproteobacteria > Hyphomicrobiales > Nitrobacteraceae > Bradyrhizobium > Bradyrhizobium sp. USDA 4510. The sequence continues at coordinate 1,972,227 of NZ_JBSSBT010000001.1, forward strand.
GCGCTGCTGGCCACCGGCGGTGCGCGGGTCGGTGACCTCGGCTATTTCATCAGCCCCGCGGTGTTCGCCAACGTTGCGCACGAGATGCGCATCTCGCAGGAGGAGATTTTTGGCCCCGTCGTCAGCGTGATCAAGTTCAAGGACGAGGCCGATGCGCTGCGCATCGCCAACGGCACCGCCTACAGCCTCGCTGCCGGCGTCTGGAGCGCGGATATGGGCCGCGTGCAGCGCTTCGCCAAAAAGGCCCGCGCCGGCACGGTGTGGATCAACACCTATGGCTACACCGACGTGCGATTGCCGTGGGGCGGCGAGCGCGATTCCGGCCTCGGCCGCGAGCACGGCACCGCCGCGCTCGACAATTTTACCGAGCCTAAGGCGGTGTGGATGAACCTCAACGTTTGATGCGCGTCGAGAGACGCGAGAGCGCGCGTCACAATACAGCTGTCGTCCCGGCGAAGGCCGGGACCCATAACCACGAATATCTGTTGTTGCACAACGGGTGGAATGGCGAGTCCCGCCAACGACGACTGCTGCGGAGTATGGGTCCCGGCCTTCGCCCATAGGCGCTAAAATAGGATTTGCGCCTTGGATTCGTTTGTGATTCCAAGATGGAATGGCACACGAATCGCTTGTGAACAAAGATTGGGCGCGCGTTGTCGCCCGACTTGGCGGAGCCGAGGCTCTGAACATTAGCGCGCGCAAGACGAAGGCGTTTGTCCGTCCGCGGGAGATCAGCAATGCGGTCGACTTGCTGCGCCTGATCTTGGCTTATTGCCTTGGTGAGAAAGGGCTGCGGTTGACGGCGGCATGGGCCACGTCGGTTGGGCTTGTCGATATCTCCAACGTGGCTCTGTTGTATCGCTTACGTCAGTGCGGAGATTGGCTGGCAATCTTGGTCGAGCAGGCGCTTGCCGACGCGGCGCCGAAGGCGATCCGCGGTCGTCTGATCCGTATTGTTGACGCCACGACGGTCCCCAAGGCTGGGACGAGCGGCAGGAACAAGAACGCAGTGTGGCGTATCCATAGCGCGTTCGATCTTCCGCAGGAGCGCTTTGGTCACTTCGAGCTGACCGATCAGCGAGCGGGCGAGACGCTGGATCGGATACCGGCGGTTGCCGGTGAGATCCGTCTTGCCGATCGCGCCTATCTGCAACCGGAGCGCATGGCGCATCTCGTCGATGCCGATGCAGACTTCGTGATCCGGGCCGGCTGGAAGAGCGCGCGCTGGCTCGATGCCGAAGGTAATCTTGTTGACCTCACTGCCGAACTGCGCAACGCCTCGGCGCGTGGCCTGATCGATCGGCCGATTTGGATAAAGCGCAAGTCAGGTGCGCCGCCGCTCGCAGTGCGTCTGGTTGCCGCGAAGAAGCCGGCGCAAGCTGCTGCGGCTGCGCGACGCAAGGCGCGCCGGACTGCACAAAAGGGAGGTCATCAGCTCTCCAGGCAAACACTTGACGCCGCAGATTGGGTGATCCTGGTGACCTCACTCAGGCCAGAGGACTTCACGACTGCAGATATCCTCGCCCTCTATCGGCTGCGATGGCGCATTGAGCTCGGCTTCAAGCGGCTGAAAAGCCTGATTGGCCTGAAGGGACCTCCCGGAACCGACGAGCGGTCCGCCAGACCCCATATCCTCGCTCATCTGCTGATCATTCTATTGCTCGAGCCGCTCGTCGACGAACTCGAAGACTCTCCCCGCTTGGCCGACGCCGCCTGACCCACCCAGTGACGTGGCGTCTGCTGCGCCAGCTCGTCGCTTCGCTACGGCAAGCGATCATTCCACAGCCCGCAATCGCTCTACTCTGCAGAGCCAGTCACGCTCTCCGGCGACATCTACGCGAGCCACCCAGACATAAGCGCCACTATCAGACTATGATCAAACTATCTTAGCGCCTATGGGCCTTCGCCGGGACGATGATGTGGAGATATCGCCGGGATGACGATGTGGAGACATGGTCGTCGGTATGCTTTATCGTCCTGCGCGGAGCCACAAGGGAACTACGCAGAACGAGGCGATCGTGCAGACGAAAAAATTCGGCGACAACGGCCCGCAGGTCTCGGTGATCGGGCAGGGCACCTGGTATCTCGATCGCCGTGACCGCAAGGCGGCCGTCGCTGCGCTGAAGCGCGGCATCGATGCCGGCATGACGCATATCGACACCGCCGAGATGTATGGCGACGCCGAGCTCGTGATCGCGGATGCGATGTCCGGCCGGCGCGACGAACTGTTCCTGGTCTCGAAGGTCCTGCCGAGCAACGCCTCGCGGCGCGGCACTATTACCGCCTGCGAGCGCTCGCTGAAGCGGCTGAAGACCGATCGCCTCGATTGCTATCTGTTGCACTGGCGCGGAACCACTCCGCTTGCCGAGACGGTCGCGGCGTTCGACGAATTGATCGCGGCGGGCAAGATCCGGTCCTGGGGCGTCAGTAATTTCGACACCGAGGATCTCGACGAACTGCTCGATGTCGCGGGTGAAGGCAAGATTGCCTGCAACCAGGTGCTCTACCATCTGCAGGAGCGCGCCATCGAGCACGCCGTGATCCCGTGGTGCGAGCAGCACGGCGTCGCCGTCGTCGCCTATTCGCCGTTCGGTCACAATGATTTTCCTTCGTCGTCGAGCAGGGCCGGCACGCTGCTGCAATCGATCGCGCAGGCGCACAAGGCAACGCCGCGCCAGGTGGCGCTAAGTTTCCTCACGCGGCTGCCGTCGGTGCTCGCGATTCCGAAGGCGTCGAACGCGGAACACGCGGCGGAGAATGCGGCGGCAGGAACTCTGAAGCTCAGCGGCGATGAACTCGCCGCGCTCGATGCCGCGTTCCCGCGCGGGCCGAAGCCGCGCTCGCTGCCGATGCTCTGAGGGCGTTCCGCTCCACACAGTTCTTAACAAACTGTTGCAGTTGCGGCGGCACACGGCCTGCGGCGGGCGGTCGCGCGCGCTGGCGCATATCGGAGTCCCGTTTTCGGGCATTGTTCTCGCGGCGGAATTGGCGTTTTGTACGAGGAGCAGATTCCCTTTATTTTGCCTTCGAGATTGCCGTGACACCGCCCCCCGCAGCCGTGGCCGCCAGGCTGGACAGCGTTCCCCTTTCATTGCCCGCAAAGACCGCGCCCGCAGCGACAAGCAAGGCGCCCACCCGCACCGACCGGCCGTTCAAGGGCATCGCGCTGATCCTGCTGTCGACCGTGTTCCTGGGCACCTCCGACGTCACGGCAAAATATCTCTCCTCCACGCTGCCTTCGATCGAGATCGCCTGGATCCGCTTCCTGGTGTTTGCGATGATCATGACGCCGGCGATGCTGCCAGGCTCGCCGCTGTTCGCGCTGCGCAGCAGCCGTCCCGGCCTGCACGTGCTGCGCGGCGCCGCGCTGCTCGGCTCCTCGCTGATTTTCATCACGGGGCTCGGCTTCCTGCCGATCGCCGAAGCCTCCGCCACCAGCTTCGTCTCGCCGCTGTTCGTCACCGCGCTGTCGATCGCTTTCCTCGGTGAGAGGGTCGGTATGCGACGCTGGATCGCGACCGCGGTCGGCCTCGCCGGCGTGTTTATCATCCTGCGGCCGGGCACCAGTGCCTTCCATCCCGCCGCGATCTTTCCGATCGTCTCGGCGCTGGCGTGGGCGGCCACGTTGATCCTGACGCGCATGATGAGCGGCAGCGAGCGCCCGATCACCGTGATGACCTATTCGTCGATCGTCGGCGTCGCCATCGTCAGCGCGCTGGTGCCGTTCGTCTGGGTCACGCCGAGCTGGCACGACATCATGTTCGGCATCCTGATCGGTGTTGCGTCCACCGTCGGACAGTGGATCGTGGTGCTGGCGTTCCGCTATGGCGATGCCTCGGTGCTCGCGCCGTTCTCCTACACGCAGCTGCTGTGGGTCAGCATCCTCGGCTTCCTGATCTTCGGCGAAGTGCCCGACCGTTGGACCATTCTCGGCGCCGGCTTCATCGTCGCCTCAGGCCTCTACACCGCGCATCGCGAGCGCGTCCGACGGTCGCAGCTGCTGACCGTGGCCAGCGAGCCGTCGCCGAACGCCTGAGCGTCCGGACGAAATCGTGCGTCGGTTGCGAAGCCGGCTTCAACTAGCGTTGCGCGGGTACAACAGTCGGGCCGAAATCTTTGATCTCGGATCGCTGAATCACCGGATTTCGGAAACGATCGGCGAACCTCACGGTTCGCCGCGTGCTAACCCTAGCCCCAAGAGCGCCGCAGAGCGTTTGGGGGTCGGGTACGTGCATTTTGGTTCGTTCTTTTTCCTGTCAGCTGGTCGGTCGTCTCGCGCTGCGATGGCCCTGGCACTCTGCGCCCTGACCAGCGCAATCGCGTTGCCGACCGGTTCGGCACGAGCGCAGAGCTACACCTGGGGCGGCACGGGCAGCTCGACGAGCACCGATGTCTACGAACTCCCGACCAACTGGTCGACCACGTCGGCCGGCGCGCCGCCGATCCTCCCGAACCAGTCAGCCATTTTCGATTCATCGGGATCGGCGACGGTCACCATCGGGCCCGGCTTGATGCTGCCGGGGTCCTGGAGCTTCACCGCCAATTCGCAATCCTACACGATCAATGGCAACCCGGTTGGCTTCAGCCTGTCCGGGCCGACCGGCGGCCTGATCAACCAGGCCAACAACGGCCAGACCATCACGATCAACGCCAACCTCACCGACGGCATTGGCGGTCCGGCGATGGTGCAGCAGCTCGGCAACAGCACGTTGGTGCTCGCGGGCACCAATGCCTATTCCGGCGGCACGCTGATCTCCGCCGGTACCGTGCAGGTGACGAATGCGGATTCGGTCGGCACCGGCACTATCACGCTCAATGGCGGCACGTTCCAGATGCAGTCGCCGACGGTTTCGAGCGTCGCCTTCGCCAACAACATCGCGGTCAATGCGGCCAGCGGCACGGTCGATGCGAACGGCGCCCAGGTCAATCTCCAGGGCGTGATCGCCGACGGCGTCGGCGCCGGGGTTCTGCGCCTGATCGACTCGTCGGCGTCCGCGTTCTCCAATGTGCAGCTCTCCGGCGCCAACACCTATTCCGGCGGCACGCTGGTGGTCGATACGACCGTTGTCGTCAGCAACAACAGTTCGGTCGGGTCAGGCACCGTCACGCTCGACAATGCCTCGTTTCAGGCCGACGGCCTCATCAACCTGACTTTCAGCAACAACTTCAAGATCAACACGTCGGCGATCGGCAGCGCGATCGACGCCAATGGCGTGACGCTCACGATCGCCGGCAACATCGCCGACGGCAACGGCCCCGGCAAGCTGACGGTGCTGGATAATTCAGGCGGCCTCGGCCGCGTGGTGCTGCTCGGCACCAACACCTACACCGGCGGCACCACGATCTGCGATTGCGCGACATTGCAACTCGGCGACGCCAGCCACACCGCTTCGATCGTCGGCGAGGTCGCCGTCGACGGCAAGTTCGACATCGTGAATGCCAACACCGCGGGCATCACCAAGATCGTCAACGACGGCTTCAACGGGATCGCCACCACGACGTTCTACAATTCCACCACGGCGTCGACGGCGACGATCGTCAACCAGAATTTCGGCATCACGGAGTTTCGCGACAGCAGCACCGCTGGCAATGCCACCGTGAGCAACACCGATGGTGCGCTCACAGTGTTCCGCGACACCAGTTCTGCCGGCAACGCCAGGTTCACCAACACCAACGGTGGCACTGTGGTGTTCGGCGACGCGTTTGGTCCTCCCGGCGGCTCCGACACCAGCACGGCCGCCAAGGCCGTGATCGACAACTCCAACGGCGGCGCCGCGGTGTTTCTGGGCCACACCAATGCAGGGCAGGCCACCATCACCAACGGCACCAATGGCGGCTCGACGCAGTTTTTCGAGTCCTCATCTGCGGCTTCGGCAACCATCGTTACGCTCGCGGGCGGTCAGGTCGCCTTTTTTCAGAACAGCACGGCGGCGAACGCCAGTTTCGACAACAGCGGCGTGCTCTATTTCGGATCTGTCGGTATCAACCCGGTGGAGGCGCCGACCGCGGCCAACGCGACGATCGTCAATCGGGCTGGCGGCGTTCTCCAGTTCGATGCCTATGCCACCGCGGGCAATGCGATTATCGACAACCAGGCCGGCAGCCAACACATCTTCACGGCGTTCGCTACCGCGGGCGACGCCACCATTACCACTGAAGCCGGCAGTACCATTAAGTTCTTCAACAACGCGACCGGCGGCAACGCACAGTTCATCACCAACGGCACCGGACTGGTCGATTTCTCGCTCAGCACGGGGCTGAACGGCGACGGGCGCATCACCGCGGGTTCGATCGCAGGCTCTGGCTTCTATTATATCGGCTCAGGCAACACCCTCGCCGTTGGCAGCAATAATCTCTCGACGACGCTCAGCGGCGTGCTTGCCGACTTCGATCCGTTGAACCCATTCCATATCTGTGGCTGTTTCGGCGGCGGTCGCACCGGTCCGGCGAATTTTGAAAAGACCGGCAGCGGCACGCTGACCCTGTCGGGCACCAATACCTACACCGGCACCACCGTCGTCAATGGCGGCATCCTGCAGGTCGACGGCTCGATCGCCTCGTCGAGCCTCACCACGGTGAATGCCGGCGGCGCGCTCTCCGGCATCGGCACCGTCGGCAACACGACGATTGCAAGCGGCGGCATCCTGATGCCCGGCAACGCGACACCAGGCACATCCCTGAACGTGGCGGGCAACCTCGCCTTCCAGTCGGGGGCACTGTACCTCGTCGGGCTCAATTCGACGGCGTCCACCTTGGCCAAGGTGAGCGGCAGTGCGACGCTGGCCGGATCGGTCGGCGTCAGCGTCGCCGCCGGCAGTACGATTGCCAAGCAATACACCATCCTGTCGGCGGCCGGCGGCCGCAACGGCACGTTCGCCGGTATCGATTCAACCGGGCTGCCGTCGAACCTCGTCGCGACGCTCGGCTATGACGCGAGCAACACCTATCTGAACTTCACGCTCGATTACGGCGCGAAGTCGAAGCTGAACGTCAATCAGCAGAACGTCGCCGCCACACTGCAGAACTTCTTCAACGCCAATGGCGGTATCAACGCGGTGTTCGCCGGGCTGTCGCCGGCCGGCTTGACGCAGGCCTCGGGCGAGGGCGCGACCGGTTCGCAGCAGGCGACGTTCAACGCGATGGGCCTGTTCCTCGGTCTGCTGACCGATCCGTTCGTCGCCGGGCGCGATGGTGGGTTTGGCGGCGGCGCGGGGGCGACGCCGTTCGCCGAGAAGAGCATGCCGCTCGCCTATGCGGCGCGCCAGAGCGAGCCGCGCGATGCGCTGGCCGCGATCTATACCAAGGCGCCGCCGCGGCTGGTCGATTTCGAGCAGCGCTGGAGCGTATGGGCGGCGGGCTATGGCGGCTCGCAGACCACCAGCGGCAATGCGGTGCTGGGCTCGAACAACACCAGCAGCAGCCTCTATGGCACCGCGGTTGGCGCCGACTACCGCTTCTCGCCGAACACCATTGCCGGCTTTGCGCTCGCCGGCGGCGCGAGCAGCTTCAGCGTCAACGGTCTCGGCTGGGGCCGCTCTGATCTGTTCCAGGCCGGTGCGTTCGTTCGCCACAGCGTCGGCGCGGCGTACTTGAGCGCGGCGCTCGCCTATGGCTGGCAGGATGTCACCACCGATCGCATCGTCGCCGCGGCCGGCGCCGATCATCTGCGCGCCAACTTCAATGCCAATGCCTGGTCGGGCCGGCTCGAGGGCGGCTATCGCACTGCCACGCCGTGGATCGGGCTGACGCCTTATGCGGCGGCGCAGTTCACGAGCTTCGAGCTGCCGGCCTATGCGGAGAGCGTGGTCTCCGGCGGCGGTGCCTTCGCGCTGAATTATGCCGCGAAGAGCGTCACCGACGTGGAGCGAACTCGGTCTGCGCTCCGACAAATCGTTCGTTATTGACGGCGGCATCTTCACGCTGCGCGGCCGCGTTGCCTGGGCGCATGACTTCAATCCGGACCGCGCCGTTGGTGCGGTGTTCCAGACGCTGCCCGGCGCGGCCTTCATGGTCAACGGCGCGGCGCAGGCCAGCGACTCGGCGCTGACCACCGCCTCCGCCGAGCTGAAGTGGCGCAATGGCTGGTCGGCCGCCGCGACCTTCGAGGGCGAATTCTCCAACGTGACACAGTCTTACGCCGGCAAGGGCGTTATGCGCTATACGTGGTGACCCTCCGTGCTATAGCCTCCTGCGGCGAAAGCTTGTCCCGGACTTGATCCGCGACAGCATTTCGCGAGACGAAATACGCATCAAAATGAGTGGGACAAAACCCACGCGGGAGGGAATATGCGCGCAGCGATCTTCAGGAACGGCGAGATTGTCGTCGACCGGGTGCCCGAGCCGAAGCCCGGCGCCGGCCAGGTGCTGGTCAAATCGCTCGCCTGCGGCATCTGCGGTTCCGATCTGCACGCACGCAAGCATGCCCACCGCATGGTGGAGCTGAGCAAGTTCCTGCCCGGGCGCACGCCGATGGATCTGTCGCGCGACGTCGTGTTCGGCCATGAGTTCTGCTGCGAGGTCCTCGACTACGGCCCGAACACGACGCGCAAGCTGAAGCCCGGGACGAAAGTGTGCTCGCTGCCGGCGCTGCTGACGCCGCAGGGCCCGAAGGGCATCGGCTATTCCAACGATTATCTCGGCGGCTATGCCGAGCAGATGCTGCTCAGCGAGCCGCTGCTGCTCGAAGTGCCGAACGGGCTTGCGGCCGAGCACGCCGCGCTCACCGAACCGCTTGCGGTCGGCGTGCATGCGGTGGCGATGGCCAACATCCAGGGCGGCGAGGTGCCGTTGGTGATCGGCTGCGGACCGGTCGGGCTGGCGGTGATCGCGGCGCTGAAGATCAGGGGGCTCGGACCGATCGTTGCTGCGGATTATTCGCCGGCGCGGCGCCTGCTCGCCGAGAAGATGGGCGCCGATGTGGTGGTCGATCCCGCCAGGACGCAGCCCTATGCGAGCTGGGCCGAGCACGCCCAGATGACCGATGCGGAGAAGGCGGCGCGTCCGCCGATGCAGGCGCTGCTGCCGCCGCTGAAGCCTGCGCTGATCTTCGAATGCGTCGGCGTGCCCGGCGTGCTGCAGCAGGTGTTCGAGGGCGCCCCGCGCAGCGCCCGTGTCGTCGTGGTCGGCGTCTGCATGGAGACCGACAAGTCCGAGCCGATGCTCGGCATCATCAAGGAGCTCAACGTCCAATATGTGCTCGGCTACACGCCCGAGGAATTCGCCTATTCGCTGCGCCTGATCGCGGAAGGCCAGGTCGATGCCGCATCGCTGGTCACTGGCCGCGTCGGCATCGACGGCGTCGCGCAGGCGTTTGCCGATCTCGCCAATCCCGAGGCGCACACCAAGATCCTGGTCGAGCCGTGGCGCTGATTTGGCGTTGAACCTGGCGCTAAACTGATGGCCAGGGGCGCGGTTTGCATTTCGTGACGCCGAATCTATAGTTCGCTGTCTCGTATCGCACTGACAGCACGTACCTCATGCGAATTTCGATCATCACGGGAGGCGGCTCCGGCATCGGCGCCGCAGTCGCGCGCCGGCTCGCCGGCCCCGCTCAATCCCTGATGCTGCACGGACAGGGCGTCGAGGCCGCTGGCCTCGCGCGGCTGAATTCGGTCGCGGAGGAATGCCGCAGCAAGGGCGCGAAGGTCGAGGTGAGCACCGGCGATCTCGCCAAGGCCGGCGCCGGCACCGCGCTGGTCGCGGCAACGCGGGCCGCGTTCGGGCCGATCGACAGCATCGTGCACGCCGCGGGCTTTGCCGACCGGCGCGAATTCTTAAGCCTGCCGCGCGAGGCGCTGGAGCGCGCCTTCGCGGTGATGGCTGCGGCCTTCCATGAAATCGCGGCGGCGGCGCTGTCCGACCTCACGCGCAGCGCGCAAGGCCGCGTCGTCGCGGTGTCGAGCTTCGGGCCGCATCGCTTCGTGCCCGGCGCCACCTATCCGGGATCGGCCGCCGCGAAGGCCGCGCTCGAGGTGCTGGTGAAGTCGCTCGCGATCGAGCTCGCCGCGTCAGGCGCCACCGCCAACGCCGTGATGCCGGGCTACACCCGCAAGGATCCCGGTCTGTTCGGCGCGCTTGATACCGCGACCTGGGAGAGCGTCGCAAAGGCCAATCCGATGCAGCGGCTGGCCGAGGCCGACGAGGTCGCGGCCGTCGTCGCCTTCCTGCTGTCGCCGGAAGCATGCCACGTCACTGGCGCGACGCTGCCGGTCGATGGCGGGCTGACCTTGATGTGACGCCATGAGCGAGGGCGAACCAACAGAGCAGGTCGATGTTGCGGTGCTCGGTGCCGGTATGGTCGGCGTCTCGGCGGCCCTCGCCGCGCAACAGCGCGGGCTCTCCGTCGTCGTCGTCGATCGCCGCGAGCCCGGCAGCGAAACCTCCTACGGCAATGCCGGCATCATCTCCTCGGGCTCGATCCTGCCGCTCAATACGCCGTCGCTGCTGAAGAACCTGCCGAAATATCTGACCAACGCGCATCCGGCGTTGCGCTGGAACATTGCGTGGGCGCTCGCCAATGCCGGCTGGGTGATGCGCTTCCTCGCGGCGGCAACGCCGTGGCAGACCAAACCGCGCGCCGCCGCGCTGCACGGCCTGATCGGGACCTCGCTGAAGCTGCATCGCGACTGGATCGTGCAGGCCGGCGCCAGCCATCGCATCCGCGAGACCGGCTGGCTCAAGGCCTGGCGCAGCGACGGGCTCGCCGCCGCCCAGGCCGAGCAGGCAGCGCTCGCCGAGTTCGGCATCAGGAGCGAGGTGCTTGATCGCCAGGCGATCTCCGCGCTCGAGCCCAACATCATTCCTGCCTATAGCGTCGGCCTGCTGCACACGCAGACGGCATCGGTCGATTCACCCGGCGCAGTGGTCAAGGCCTACGCGCAGATGTTCGCCGCTGGCGGGGGCACGATCAGGCAATCCGGAATCCGGCGGATCGAGCCGCACGGCGACGGCTGGCGCGTGCAGCTCGCCGACGGCGAGATCGCCGCGCGCCATGTCGTGGTCGCGCTCGGGCCGTGGTCGGCCGAGCTGCTGCAGCCGCTCGGCTATCGCGTGCCGCTGGCGTTCGAGCGCGGCTATCATCAGCATTTCGTGCCGAACCCGGCACGCAAATTGCTGCGGCCGATCCATGATGCGGAAGGCGGCTTTCTGATGACGCCGATGGAGCAGGGCGTTCGCGTCACCAGCGGCGTCGAGCTCACCGCGCGCGACGCGCCGTCGAATTTTTCGCAGCTCGAGGCGGTGGTGCCGATGGCGCGCAGCGTGGTTGAATTTGGCGATGCGCTCGGCGAGCGCTGGCGCGGCGCGCGGCCGACGCTGCCCGACAGCCTGCCGATGATCGGCGAGGCGCCGCGACATCGCGGGCTCTGGCTCGCCTTCGGCAACCAGCATATCGGCTTCACCACTGGCCCCGGAACGGGCGCCGCAATTGCGGCGATGATCGCGGGCGATGCGCCGCCGTTCGAGGTGCGGGCATTTTCGCCCGCCCGGTATATCGCGTGACTCGCGCGAGACCGCCTGCAATGCTTGGCGATCAAGCGCGCGGCAACCGAGGGGCAGGATGAACTACGTCTGGGATTTCGGCATCCTTGCCAAGTACAGCCATCTGTTCTGGCTCGGGCTCGGCTGGACCATCGCCTACACGATCGGCACCATCATCCTCGGGACCCTGATCGGCCTGATCGTCGGCATGCTGCGGCTGCGGCGCATTCCCGTGATCGACTGGCTCCTGATCGCCTATATCGAATTGTTCCGCTGCACGCCGCTGCTGGTGCAGATCATCTGGTTCTACTACGCGTTTCCGGTCGTGATCGGCGTCAACATCCCGGCGCATGTCGCCGCCGTCAGCGTGCTGTCGCTCTATGGCGGCGCATTCTACGCCGAGATCGTGCGCGGCTCGATCGAGAGCGTGCCGATCGGGCAGTGGGACGCGGCGAAGGCGCTCGGCTTCCGCGGCTGGCGCCTGATGCGGCTCGTGATCCTGCCGCAGGCGCTGAAGCCGATGATGGCGCCCTATGTCAACCAGTCGGTCACGCAGCTCAAGAACACCTCGCTGGTCTCGATCATCGCGGTACCCGATCTCGTCTACAACGCGACCTTGATCAACGCCGACACCTACCGGCCGCTCGAGGTCTACACCATCGTGGCGCTGATCTATTTTGCGATCCTGTTCCCGTCGACGCTGGTGGCGAGGCGGTTGGAGCGCGGGCTGACCTACGACAAGGTGTGAGTTGCCTGACCTCTCCCGCTTGCGGGGGAGGTCGGATCGCATCGTTAGGTGCGATCCGGGTGGGGGCTCTCTCCATACATAGGGTGTCGCTTGTGGCGACACCCCCACCCCGGCCCTCCCCGCAAGCGGGAGAGGGAGATCACTGCCGTCTCGGCAATCGCCTCAGATACTCAACTCCACCGGTACATCCTCGGGCTTGACGCCGGCAAGGCCGAGGCCCTTGACGAACCATTCGCGCATCTGGCCGATGCCGCGGTTGTAGTCGATCCACACCGAGAGAAAATCGCGCCAGCGCTTGTCGGCTTCGCGCCGTACCGCCGTGCCGCTCGCGATCGTCACCGATGGCGAGGCCAGGATCTTGTAGGTGCCGAGGTTCGGGTTCTTGGCGATCGCGGTCAGCCCGAGCACCAGCGCGTTGACCACGCAATCGACGCGACCCGATGACATTTCCAGCATCACCTCGTCGCGCGACTTCAGCGACTTGATGGTGGCGTTCGGCGCAAAGCGGCGCGCCACCGCCTCGTTGGCCGAGCCGACGTCGACCGCGATCTTGACCTCGGGCTTGTTGATGTCGGCCCAGGTCTTGGCTTCCAGCCCCTTCTTCAGCATCGCGCCGAACGGATGCGGGAACACCAGATTGGTGAAATCGACCACCAGCGCGCGCTGCGGCGTCGGGTTGAGCGCGAAGCCGAGGTCGATCTTGTTGGCCTGCAGATCAAGGATTGAATTGCCGTAGGTCGACTCGACATACTCCAGCTTGACGTCGAGCAGTTTGGCCAGGTCGTTGGCCATCTCGATCGAGAAGCCGGACCAGGTGCCCGAGGCGAGGTCCTTGTTGAAATAGGGCAGCTCGCCCGGCAGCACCGCGATCCGCAGCACCTTGTTGGCCCGGATGCGATCCAGCGTGTTGTCGGCTGGCGTCTGCGCCGAGGCCGGCGTTGCCATCGCGGCCGCGAGCGCCGCGCCGCTGCCGATCCCGAGCGCATAGCGCAGCGCGTCGCGGCGATCTTCGGAGATTTTGATGTCGTCGGATTGAGTCAAGCGGGCCTCCCTGCACCAGATCGGGGGAAGCCTAGCGTCGGTATCCGGTGCCAGCAAGTGCGCGCGCCTGCACCATTGGTAGGCAAGGCGAGGGCGCGGTCGCCTACGTGCCGGACTTCACCTCTCCCGCTTGTGGGGGAGGTCGAATAAGCCGCGAACCGCGCCCCTAGGGGTTAGCAACGATAGGTCATGTTCGCCCCTGTGACCGAAGAAAAGAAAACGGCGGGGAAGCTCAGTTCGGCTACCCAATCGAGCACTTGGTTGTCTGTCTGGGTTTCTGGACTTGAAAGGTGTGGAAATTGAAAAAGCACCGTCCCGTGAATGTCCAAAAGAACGAGACGATCGATAACCCAAACATCACCGTCGTCGGTCGAGAAAAATTTTGCCAGCAATTCTGCTGTTCCGTCAGAACGAAGCCTGAGAGTGGGGCCGTTGTTCAGGGTGCCGTTCAAGAAGCCGGACAGCTTGCAATCGCCGTAACGAATAGGCGCGCTCCAACTGAGGTCAAGGGTTTGGATAGCATGTGTCGCAACACCCTTATAGCTTTCTGGCTGGTCGGTCGCCGAGCTTTTGCTTTCAAGATGTTCTTTCAACATAGCGTACGCCTCCTTCTAGCCCGCGAATTGCGAGCAACCTCTGGTTTAAAGGGAGGGCGCAAAAGGACCAGTGAGCTGCCTCACAATCTCCAATCGCGATTTAGTGATCCTCCCCGTAAGCGGGGGAGGACAGAGCGTGCTCGTGCCCAGAATCAATATCGTCCCGGCACGTACATCTCCTGCGGGATCGGGCCGCGGTGATAGTCCGGGTTGCGCACCCGCGGCGGCAGCACCACCGGCTGGTGGGTGACCGCCTGATAGGGGATCTGGCTCAAGAGATGCGAGATGCAGTTGAGCCGGGCGCGCTTCTTGTCGACTGCATCGACGATCCACCACGGCGAGTCCTGCAGGTGCGTGCGTTCCAGCATCGTTTCCTTGGCCTTGGTGTAGAGCTCCCAGCGGGTCCGCGCCTCGACGTCCATCGGGCTCAGCTTCCACTGCTTCAGCGGATCCTGGATCCGCATCGAGAAGCGGAACGCCTGTTCCTCGTCGGTGATCGAGAACCTGTATTTCAGGAGGACGGTGCCGGAGCGGATCAGCATGCGCTCGAATTCCGGCACCGAGTTGAAGAATTCCTCATACTGCTCGTCGCTGCAGAACCCCATCACCTTCTCGACGCCGGCGCGGTTGTACCAGCTGCGGTCGAACAGCACGATCTCGCCGCCGGCCGGCAGATGCGAGACATAGCGCTGGAAGTACCATTGCGTGCGCTCGCGCTCGTTCGGCGCCGGCAGCGCCGCGATCCGGCAGACCCGCGGGTTGAGCCGCTGGGTGATGCGCTTGATCACGCCGCCCTTGCCGGCGGAATCGCGGCCCTCGAACAGCACGACGACCTTCTTCTTCTCGTGCTGCACCCAGTCCTGCAGCTTGACCAGTTCGCCCTGCAGCCGCAGCAATTCGCGGAAATAGAACTTGCGGTCGATCGACGGCCTGCCGGCGGCGCCGTCATGGTCGAGCTCGTCGAGCCTCATGTCGTCGAGCTCGAGCTCGAGTTCCTCGTCGAGGCTGTCGGCCATCTCCTGATGGATGCGGGCGCGCAAGGCTTCATCCCGCAAGGCTTCGTCCCGCAAGGCTTCATCCCGGGAGGCTTCGTCGGTGAGGGCTGAGGTCGTCATGAAGGTCCGTCTTTCAGTGTGTTAGATGGATCGGACGGCAGCATTGACGGGCGATGTTACCCCTCTATGACAATGCCGTGACCGCTGTTTCACGCCGCCGGGCGGACTGTGCTAACAAGCCGACAAAACCAAAAAGGGAGATGTGCCGATGATTTCGCTCACGCCAAAAGACGTCCTGCCGGAGGACGGCACCGCCGGCACGCTGGTCGGGCGGGTCTGGTTGCCGCAGGCCGGCGGGCCCGCCGTCGTCGCGGTGCGGGCAGACGGTGTGTTCGATGTCACGGCGCGGTTCCCGACGGTGAGCGCGCTCTGCGAGGAAAGCGATCCCGCGGCCGCGCTGCGCGCCACGGGCGGCGAGCGGATCGGCGATTTCGAGGCGATCCTCGCCAACACCCCGCCCGACGGCCGCGACAAGGCCAGGCCGCACCTGCTGGCGCCGGTCGATCTCCAGGTGCTGAAGGCCGCCGGCGTCACCTTCGCGATCTCGATGCTGGAGCGCGTGATCGAGGAGCGGGCGCGCGGCAATCCGTCCTCGGCGGACGCGATCCGCAAGGAAGTGGTGCGCCTGGTCGGCGACGATCTCTCCAAGCTGAAGCCCGGCTCCGAGCAGGCGGTGAAACTGAAGCAGGTGCTGATCGATCAGAATGCCTGGAGCCAGTATCTCGAGGTCGGCATCGGTCCCGACGCCGAAGTGTTCACCAAGGCGCCGACGCTGTCCTCGGTCGGATCAGGCATGGATGCCGGGCTGCATCCGAAGTCGACCTGGAATAATCCGGAGCCGGAGGTCGTGCTTGTTGTCTCCGCCGCCGGCAAGATCGTCGGCGCCGCGCTGGGCAACGACGTCAATCTGCGCGACTTCGAGGGGCGCTCGGCGCTGTTGCTGTCGAAGGCCAAGGACAACAACGCTTCCTGCGCGATCGGCCCGCTGCTCCGGCTATTCGACCAGACCTTCTCGCTCGACGATGTCAGGAAGATGGATGTCGGCCTGACCGTGACTGGCGCAGACGGCTTCGTGCTCGAGGGCCATTCCTCGATCAGCAAGATCAGCCGCGACCCGACCGATCTGGTCGCCCAGACCATCGGCCCCGTGCATCAATATCCTGATGGATTTGCGCTGTTCCTCGGCACGATGTTCGCGCCGGTCAAGGATCGCGATGCCAAGGGCGAGGGTTTTACCCACAAGCGCGACGACATCGTGACCATCGCCGCGCCGCAGCTCGGCAAGCTGGTCAACCGGATGCGCAATAGCGACGAATGCGAGCCCTGGACCTTCGGCGTCGGTGCGCTGATGAAGAACCTCGCACAGCGCAAGGTGCTGTGAGGATCAGGACGGGGCGGCGAGTCCACTACCTCGGCCACTTCGTCGGCCGTGTGCGGCCTGTCGCGTGGCGGCAGGTCGGCGCCGAGTTGCGCCGACAATCCGGCGACGTTCAGCCGCCTCTCGCAGCGCGTTGAACGACGACGATGGTGACTGTGCCGAAGCGTCGGCGTTGTCGAACATGTTCAGAAACCTGCGCGGCAGATCGACCGTGTGGCGCAACTTGAGCGCGCTAAAACACGCGGAATTTGCCGCTTTTTCCTAGCTTTATGTGAACCAGTTCATCCTCGTTCGCGCCGGTCCGCTCCAGCATATCGGCTCGACGCGAACAGAAGGAGTCGCGGACATGAGCGAGCAGCCATCAAACGGAATGCCGGATTGGCTCACCACCGATATGCTGGTCATTGCCGTCTCACTGGCCATCATCGTGATTGGGATATGGATCGCGCCGTAGCCTGGTTGTCGCGGCGAGGCCGTCCAGCCGGGCAGGGCGCCAGCGCCAATCACTGGGTTGCCCGACGGCGCAAGCCTCTTTTGCAAAACGGAACGAGATGCAAAGCTCGGACGATTCACACACTCAGTGCCGTCCCTGCGAAAGCAGGGAACCCATAACCCCAAATGCAAATTGTTAAGCGATGCTGCAACGACGAGTCCCTCTCACAACAACTGCTGCGCCGTATGGGTCCCGGCCTTCGCCGGGACGACACTGTGGGGTTGGCGTCATTCGAGTGACCAACCAACGCCCTCACACCGGCAACGCCGTCGAATACTTCACCTGGCTCAGCGCAAAGCTCGACTCGATAGAGGCGATGCCGTCGAGCCGGGTCAGCTTGTTCTTCAGGAATGCCTCATAGGAGGAAAGGTCGGCGGCGACGACGCGCAGCAGATAGTCGCGGTTGCCGGTCATCAGATAGCATTCGAGCACCTCGTCCCATTTCGAGATCGCGCGCGCGAAGCGGTTGAGGTCTTCCTCCTTCTGCCGCGCCAGCTTGATCGAGATGAAGACGGAGACGTGCAGCCCGATCGACTTCTGGTCGACGGTTGCGATGTAGCGAGAGATCACGCCGCGCTCCTCGAGCAGCTTGACCCGGCGGTGGCAAGGCGACACCGACAGCCCGACCTTGTCGGCGAGTTCCTGCATGGTCATGCGGCTGTCGGTCTGGAGCAGACTCAGGATCTTGCGGTCGATGGCATCGAGGGCAGGCATTGGGATGAACTCGTCAGTTGAAGTCGGATCGTGGGAATTTATCCCAATTTTTCCTGTGCTGTCGCGTGGAATTGAGATTTTCGCCGCCGCCTGCGGCAGTAACATTCCGGCATATCGCCCGGAGCATTGCCATGGGAATCGCGCCTGAACGCCTCGACATGCTGTCCGCCCTGGCCCGCAAGGTGCTGTGGCTGTCGTCATGGACCATCCATCACGCCAACCATGTGCGGCCCTCTACCGACGGGTTGAAGGTCGGCGGCCACCAGGCCTCGTCGGCCTCGCTCGCCAACATCATGTCGGCGCTTTATTTCTCGGTGTTGCGCCCGCAGGACCGCGTCGCGGTGAAGCCGCATGCGAGCCCGGTGTTCCACGCCATCCAGTATCTGTTCGGCCACCAAACCCGCGACAAGCTGGAGAATTTTCGCGGCTACAAGGGCGCGCAGTCCTACCCCTCGCGCACCAAGGACAGCGACGACGTCGACTTCTCGACCGGCTCGGTCGGCCTCGGCGTCGCGCAGACGCTGTTCGCCTCGCTGGTGCAGGATTACGTCAAGGCGCATGGCTGGCTGCAGGACCGGCCGGAGGGCCGCATGATCGCGCTGGTCGGCGACGCCGAGATGGACGAGGGCAACATCTTCGAGGCGCTGCTCGAAGGCTGGAAGCACGGCCTGCGCAACACATGGTGGGTGGTCGACTACAACAGGCAGTCGCTCGACGCCGTGGTGCGCGAGGGGCTGTGGGCCAAGTTCGAGACCATGTTCCGCAACTTCGGCTGGGACGTGGTGATCGTGAAGTACGGCAAGCTGATGCTCGAGGCGTTCGCCGAGCCCGGCGGCGAGGCGCTGCGGCGCTGGATCGACAACTGCCCGAACCAGATGTACGCCGCGCTCTGCTTCCAGGGCGGCGCCGCGTTCCGCAAGCATCTGCGCGACGACATCGGCGACCAGGGCGAGGTGTCGGCGCTGATCGAGCGCCGCAGCGACGACGAGTTGCTGGCGCTGATGTCGAATCTCGGCGGCCACGACATGGCGAGCATGATCGAGGCCTTCGAGGCGATCGACCATGATCGGCCGGTCTGCTTCATCGCCTATACCATCAAGGGTGTCGGCCTGCCGATGCAGGGCCACAAGGATAACCACGCCGGCCTGATGACGGTCGCCCAGATGGAGAAATGGCGCGCCGCGCAGAATATCCGCCCCGGCCACGAGTGGGACAAGTTCGAGGGCCTTTCGCAGGAGCCTGCGAAGCTCGAGGCATTCCTGGCCGAGTCGCCGTTCAACCGCGAGGGGCGCCGCCGCCTGTCGGCGCCAGAAATCGACGTGCCGGAACGGCTGGCCTTCAAGGCCTCGGCGCAGATGTCGACGCAACAGGGTTTTGGTCTCGTGCTGCACGAGCTGGCGCGCGGCGATAGCGAACTCGCCTCGCGCATCGTCACCGCATCGCCCGATGTCACCGTGTCGACCAATCTCGGCGCCTGGGTCAACCGCCGCGGCCTGTTCGCGAAGGCGGAGAACCACGACTTGTTCCGGCAGGAGAAGATCCCGTCCGCCTACACCTGGGAATATTCGCCGAAGGGACAGCACCTCGAGCTCGGCATCGCCGAGATGAATCTGTTCATCATGCTGTCGGCGCTCGGCCTGTCGCACCAGATCAACGGCGCGCGGCTGTTGCCGGTCGGCACGCTGTACGATCCCTTCATCGAACGCGGCCTCGATGCGCTGAACTATGCCTGCTACCAGGATGCCCGCTTCATGGTGGCGGCGACGCCGTCGGGCATCTCGCTGGCGCCGGAAGGCGGCGCGCATCAGTCGATCAAGACGCCCTTGATCGGGATCGGGCAGGACGGGCTCGCCTCGTTCGATCCGGCCTTCGTCGATGAACTTGCCGTGATCATGGGCTGGGGCTTTGGCCACATGCAGCGCGAGGGTGCCGAGGGTGGTTCGGTTTACTTGCGACTCTCGACCCGTACGCTGGAGCAGCCGCAACGGATCATGACCCCGGACCTGCAGCGCGACATCACCGACGGCGCCTATTGGATCCGCAAGCCGGGCCCGAACTGCGACATCGTCATTGCGTATACCGGCACCGTCGCGCCGGAGGCGATCGAGGCGGTCGGCCTGATCGGCGAGAGCCACCGCGACGTCGGTCTGCTGGCGGTCACCTCCGCCGACCGGCTCTATGCGGGTTGGTCCGCCGCGCGGAATTTGCGCCGTGACCGCCGCGGCGCGCAGCATTTGAGTCACATCGAGCGCATGCTGGTGCCGCTCGGCCGCGACTGCGGCATTGTGACCGTGATCGACGGCCATCCGGCAACGCTCGGCTGGCTCGGCAGCGTGCGCGGCCACCGTGTCGAGGCGCTCGGTGTCGAGCATTTCGGCCAGACCGGCACGATCGGCGACCTCTACCGCCACTATGGCATCGACGCCAATGCCATCATTGACGCGGCGGAAAGCGTCTCGGTCGGCGCCCCGGTGCGGCATCGCAAGATGGCGGTGTAGCCACATCGTCGTCCCGGCGAAGGCCGGGACCCATTACCACAACTGGCAGCAAGTAAACGCGACTCGTTCTAACAGCACCCTTTACCAATTGCCGGCGGTGGTTATGGGCCCCGGCCTTCGCCGGGGCGACGAGGCCAACCTTGCCACCTGCGCGATAGCGACATTATATGCTGTTCGCGCGCACGAGCCGCGTCCCGCATATGGCGGGTTCAATTCGCCGGGCTTTCGTGCAAGGATGCCTGCCGAACGCTTTCGTTCCCCATTCCATACGCCCCGTACAAGAGGTTTCCGATGGTCAATCGCATGCAATTCTACATCGACGGCGCCTGGGTCGATCCCGTCGTCAAAGGCAAGTCCACCCCGGTCGTCAATCCGGCGACCGAAGAAGCGATGTATGAGATTGCGCTCGGCTCCAAGGCCGATGTCGACAAGGCAGTCGCCGCCGCCAAGCGCGCCTTCGAGACCTTTTCCCGGACCAGCCGCGAGGAGCGCGTCGCGCTGCTCACCAAGATCGTCGAGGTCTACAAGGGCCGCATGAAGGAGATCGGCGCCGCCGTCTCCGACGAAATGGGCGCGCCGTTGCCGATGGCCGAGAAGCTGCAGGCCGGCGCCGGCCTTGGCCACCTCATGAACACCCTCGAAGTGCTGAAGAAGTACGAGTTCGAGGAGACCATGGGCACCGCCGTGATCGTGCGCGAGCCGGTCGGCGTCGTCGGCATGATCACCCCCTGGAACTGGCCGCTCAACCAGATCGCCTGCAAGGTCGCGCCCGCGCTCGCCGCCGGCTGCACCATGATCCTGAAGCCGTCGGAGTTCACCCCGACCTCGGCGCTGATCTTTGCGGAAATCCTCCATGAAGCCGGCGTGCCGAAGGGTGTGTTCAACCTGCTCAACGGCCTCGGCCCGGAGGTAGGTGCCGCGATGAGCGAGCACCCGGACATCGACATGATCTCGTTCACCGGTTCGACCCGCGCCGGCGTCGACGTCGCCAAGCGTGCGGCGCCGACCGTGAAGCGCGTCAGCCAGGAGCTCGGCGGCAAGTCGCCGAACGTGATCCTCGACGGTGCCGACCTGACCAAGGCGGTGACCGGCGGCGTGATGCACATGTTCAACAACTCGGGCCAGTCCTGCAACGCGCCGTCGCGCATGATCGTGCCGCTCTCCAAGATGAAGGAAGTGGCCGCCATCGCGAAGGGCGTCGCCGACAAGACCAAGGCCGGCGATCCGCGTGCGGACGGCACCACGATCGGTCCGGTGGTCAACCGCGGCCAGTGGGACAAGATCCAGGCGCTGATCCAGAAGGGCATCGACGAGGGCGCAACGCTCGTCGCCGGCGGCCCGGGCCTGCCCGAGGGCGTCAACAAGGGCTTCTATGTCCGTCCGACCATCTTCGCCGACGTCACCAATGACATGACGATCGCCCGCGAAGAGATCTTCGGACCGGTGCTGACCATCCTCGGCGCCAAGGACGAAGCCGACGCGGTGAAGATCGCCAACGACACGCCGTATGGTCTCGCCGGTTACGTCTCCGCCGACACCGTGGAAACCGCGCGCCGCGTCGGCCGCCAGATCCGCGCCGGCAACGTCAACCTGCAGGGCGTGCCGAACGAGCGCACCGCGCCGTTCGGCGGCTACAAGCAGTCCGGCAACGGCCGCGAGTGGGGCCGCTACGGTCTGGAAGAATATCTCGAGGCCAAGGCGGTCGCCGGCTACAACGCCGCGTAAGCCGAGCCACGAGAGACGCGACTTTTGGCGCCGGGGCAGGCAACTGCTCCGGCGTCAGCCATTTTGGGGGCGCAAGGTCTTGAAGAGTGCGAATCTTGCGAAGATGAAGGTTGCAGTCTCGCCGTCATTGCGAGCGAAGCGAAGCAAAGCAATCCATCTCTCCTCACGGGCGGACAGATGGATTGCTTCGTCGCTTCGCTCCTCGCAATGACGGCCGGGCTAGCCGCCGAGCGCGCCTTGGGTGTTGACGTAGAGCGCATAGATCGACTGGCTCGCCGCCATGAACAGGCGGTTGCGCTTGACGCCACCGAAGCAGAGGTTGGCGCAGCGCTCCGGCAGCGCGATGCGGCCGATCATGACGCCGTCGGGCGCGAACACGACGACGCCGTCGAGTTCGGGATCACCCATGCCCCAGCCGCACCACAGATTGCCGTCGATGTCGCAGCGCATGCCGTCGGGCGTGCCCGGGCCGGCGTCGATGAAGACGCGCTTGTTGGAGATCGTCTTGCCGTCGGCTGCGACGTCATAGGCGAGGATCTTGCGGTTCGGCTCGCCGCGGGATTCCACGACGTAGAGGATGTTCTCGTTCGGCGAGAAGCACAGCCCGTTCGGCCCCAGCACGCCCTCGGCGACGATGGTGGCCTTGCCGGTTTCGGGATCGAGCCGGTAGACGTTGGGCTCGATCTCGGGATCGGCCTTGTAGCCTTCGTAGTTGCCGAGCAGGCCGAAGATCGGATCGGTGAACCAGATCGAACCGTCGGATTTCACCACGACGTCGTTCGGCGAGTTCAGCCGCTTGCCGCCGAAGGAGTCGATCAGCACCGTGATCGATCCGTCATATTCGGTGCGCACCACGCGGCGGCCGCCATGCTCGCAGGTGATCAGCCGGCCCCAGCGATCGCGGGTGTTGCCGTTGGCGAAGTTCGACGGCTTGCGGAAGATGCTGACCGCGCCGGTCTCTTCCTCCCATTTGAGGATGCGCTGGTTCGGGATGTCGCTGCACAACAGATAGCGGCCGTCGCCGAACCACACCGGACCCTCGGCCCAGCGCAGGCCGGTCGCGATGCGCTCGACGGCGGAGAGTTTCAGCCAGTATTTCTCGAAACGCGGATCGAGCGCGCGGATCGCGGGATCGGGATAGCAGGTCGCGGGACGCCAGCCGGCGGAATGAACATCGGACATTTGCTGTTCTCGTTGTTGTGTTTCGATGGTGTTTCCTTGAGCGCCTGGTTTGCTATCATTGTCGGCCTGCGACCGCAATTCGATCGCAGCAATCAGGAAAGAAGAGGGACGGCATGCCACGCATATTGATGACCGGCGCATCAGGGGGAATCGGAACGAGCCTGCGCAAGCTGCTGTCGCCGATCTATCCGGATCTCCTGCTGAGCGATATCAAGCAGCCCTCCGATCTCGGCAGCAACGAAAAGTTCAAGGCGGCCGATCTCGCCGACCTCGCACAGGTCGAGGCGATCTGCGAAGGCGTCGACGGCATTCTGCATTTCGGCGGCTATTCGGTCGAAGGCCCCTGGGACGCGATCCTGCAGTCCAACATCATCGGTTGCTACAATCTGTTCGAGGCGGCGCGCAAAAAGGGCGTCAAGCGCGTGATCTTCGCCTCATCCAATCACGCGGTCGGGTTCTATCCGCGTCATCACCGCATCGGCACCGACGTCACCGCGCGGCCGGACAGTCGCTATGGTGTGAGCAAGGTGTTCGGCGAAGGCGTCGGCGCGCTCTATGCCGACAAGCACGGCATCAAGGTCACGTGCCTCCGGATCGGCAATTTCGGCGAGGCGCCGCTCGACCACCGCAGGCTCTCGATCTGGCTCAAGCCGGAAGACCTCGTCCAGCTCTGCCGCATCGGGCTCGAGCATCCCGACATCCATTTCGAGGTGCTGTACGGCGCGTCCTACAATGAGCGCTCGTGGTGGGACAATCACCGCGCCTACGATCTCGGCTATCGTCCGACCGGAAGGGCTGAAGATTTCCGCGAGCACGCGATGGCCGAGCAGGCCAAGCTGCCGCCGGATCCGGTCGGCGACTATTACCAGGGCGGCGCGTTCTGCAGCATGGAGTTCGACGGCGACAAGGAGAGGGTGATCGACTGGAAGAAGTGATCAATCCTCGCATTGCGGCAGTTGCTTCACGGATTCGGTGTGCTGCTGCGCCTCCTTCGAACCTTGCCCGGATGTCTTGGGCGGGCTGCCGGGCCCGTCAAAGGTCTCGGCGAAGTGCGTGAGGGGAAAGGCGAGGCTTATGGTCTGCCCGGTGAGGTTCTTGGCTTCGACAGCGATCGTCTGCGCGTGCTTCAGCCGCTCGATCATTTCGCCGTCGGCCTCGAGCGTGCCGCCGCAGCCGAGCGTGTAGCAATGCGGCCTCGCGATCTGGATCGGCTCGTCCTGATCGATGCGGAGGCTGATCGTGCCTTCCAGCATGGTCCGCGTTCCGACATTGGCGCTCACGATCGCGCGCTTGCTACTCTGCGGCGAGACGCTGAGTGTGCCGCCCGATGGCGAGCACTGACCGCGCGCGGCGGCGCCGACGAAGCAGCTCGCCTCTGTCAGGCACGTCTTGGTCCAGGGCTCGTAGGTGAGCTGCGTCGCGCGCGGATCGGCCGCTTCGCCGACGCCGCCGAGCGCAAGCTGCACGGTGAACGATCCAAGGAATATAGCCACATAGCGCATCGCCGTCTCCTTCACGAGCAGGCCGCCGCGTATCGCGCTATTGCGGCTTTTTGTCGTTGGAGATGCGGACGAGATAATCCGCCTTGCTGTACTGCATGTGATCGACGCAAAGCTGCGCCAGCGCCCAGCTGTCGCGGCCCTTCAAGAGCTCGATCATCAATTCGTGCTGGCGGCGCGACAATGCAAGGCCCTCGCTGTCGGCGAGATTCTTGGCGCGCATCGGCAGCGTCAGGTTCATGTAGTCCTGCAGCGAGCGGACCAGATAGGGATTGCCGCAGGCGGAGAATAGCGCGAGGTGGAACGCATCGTTAGTCTCGTGAATGCCGCGCATGTCCTGCGCCTCGGCCTTGATGCAGTAGTGCCGTTGCAGCTCGCTCAACTGGTCGATCAGGCTTTGCGGCGCGGGCAGGGCGATCATCAGCGCGGCCTGCCGCGTCAGCATCTCGCGCACCTCATAGATCTGCCGCACTTCCTCGGCCGCATAGAACCGCACCGTGGCGCCGACATTCTTCTCGCGCAGCACGATGCCCTGGCGCTCGAGCTGGAACAGGGCCTGGCGGACGAAATGCCGGCTCGCGCCGTAGCGCTGCATCAGGTTATCCTCGACCAGGCGCAAACCGGGCGCGAAGCGGCCGAAGATGATGTCCTCCTCCAGCCGGCGGATCACCTCCGCTTGTTCCTCCTCGCGCGAGGGGGCCTGGAGTTCGGGCAATGTGGGCTCGGCTGTCATGCGCTCTCGGCTTTGGATCGGTGCCTGAGGTCAGCATAGCGCCACGGTTATTGTCAATAATGGGGGCGATTTTGCCGCAGACCAGCCACCTGCCGCGACCGGATTATCTCATATTGACAATAATTCCTGCCGCTCCTTAAGTGCGGCCGAACAACCACGGGACGAGAAGAAAATGGCCGACGGACTTCGCAAGGGACTGACAAGCTATGGTGACGCCGGCTTCTCGCTGTTCCTGCGCAAGGCGTTCATCAAGGCGATGGGCTATTCTGACGATGCGCTCAATCGCCCGATCGTCGGCATCACCAACACCTACAGCGACTACAATCCCTGCCACGGCAACGTGCCTGACATCATCGAGGCCGTGAAGCGCGGCGTGATGCTGTCGGGCGCGATGCCGTTCGTGTTCCCGACCATCTCGATCGCGGAGAGCTTTGCGCACCCGACCTCGATGTATCTGCGCAACCTGATGGCGATGGATACCGAGGAAATGATCCGCGCCCAGCCGATGGATGCGGTGATCGTGATCGGCGGTTGCGACAAGACCTTGCCGGCGCAGATCATGGCCGCGATCAGCGCCGATCTGCCGACGGTGGTGATTCCGGTCGGGCCCATGGTCGTCGGCCATCACAAGGGCGAGGTGCTCGGCGCCTGCACGGACTGCCGCCGGCTGTGGGGCAAGTATCGCGCCGGCGAGATCGACGACAACGAGATCGAGGCGGTGAACGGCCGCCTCGCGCCCTCGGTCGGCACCTGCATGGTGATGGGCACTGCCTCCACCATGGCCTGCATCACCGAGGCGCTCGGCCTGTCGCTGCCGATGAGCGCGACGATCCCGGCGCCCCATGCCGAACGCTTCCGTTCCGCCGAGGCCAGCGGCCGCGTCGCCGCCGAGATGGCGAAGACCAAGGGACCGAAGCCGAGCGAGATCCTGACGCCGTCCTCGTTCCGCAACGCCCAGGTCGTCATGCAGGCGATCGGCGGCTCGACCAACGGCCTGATCCATCTCACGGCGATCGCCAACCGCTCGCCGCACAAGATCGACCTCGAGGCGTTCGACAAGCTCGGCCGCGAGGTCCCCGTGCTGGTCGACCTCAAGCCGTCGGGCGAACACTACATGGAGCATTTCCATCACGCCGGTGGCGTGCCGAAGCTGATGGCGCAGCTCGGCGACCTGATCGATCTCGATGCCAAAACCATCACCGGCCAGACCTTGCGCGAGGTCGTCGCCAATGCCGAGGATGTGCCGGGGCAGGACGCGATCCGCTCCAAGGCGAACCCGATCAAATCCGAAGGCGCGATGGCGATCCTGCACGGCAATCTCGCGCCGCGCGGCGCCGTGATCAAGCAGTCGGCGGCGAGCCCGAAACTATTGCAGCACACCGGCCGCGCCGTGGTGTTCGAATCGGTCGAGGACATGACGCTGCGGGTCGACGATCCCGCGCTCGATGTGACCGCCGACGACGTGCTGGTGTTGCGCAATGCCGGCCCGAAGGGCGCGCCGGGCATGCCGGAGGCGGGTTACCTGCCGATCCCGAAGAAACTCGCGCGCGCCGGCGTGAAGGACATGGTCCGCATCTCCGATGCGCGGATGAGCGGCACCGCGTTCGGCACCATCGTGCTGCACATCACGCCGGAATCCGCGGTCGGCGGTCCGCTCGGGCTGGTGCGGAACGGCGACATGATCCGGCTCGATGTCGCCAAGCGCAGCATCGATCTGTTGGTCGACGAGGCCGAATTGCAGAAGCGCCGCGACACGCTCGCGCCGGCCGGGTCGCCCGATTGGGCCAAGCGCGGCTACGCGCATCTCTTCAACGACACCATCCTGCAGGCCGACGAGGGCTGCGATTTCGACTTCATGCGCGCCAAGGGGAAGTAGCTTGCAAAGTTCGGCGCATCTGCTGAATTGTCGATAATTTCTGCGATGTGGTGCTCGTTGTCGCCTACGACGAGCTGATTGCCTCTGTTTTATTGACAATCCTGCGCGACTGGTGGGATGATCCCCCTCAATTAAAAACAGGGGGAACGTCGCGATGGGCTATTCAGCCAGGATCGTCGGGATTGCCATGGCCGCGGCAGCGCTGCTGCTTTCCGCGGGCGCCGGCGCGCAGGAAGTCAAGCACTACCGCTTCGCGCACGATCAGCAGCTCAACACCGGATACAGCGTGGCCTACGACATGTTCTCCGCCAAGCTCAAGGAGTTGAGCAAGGGGACCATGATCGTCGACCAGTATCCGGGAGCGCAGCTCGGACAGGAGCCGCAGCTGCTGCAGCTCGTGAAATCCGGAGACATTGAATTCGCCATCATCTCGTCGGCGAACACCGCGACTATCTCGCCGCAGGCCGGTGTGATGTCGCTGCATTTCCTGTTCCGCGACGCCAACCATGTGGTGAAGGCCCTTGCCGATCAGAAGGTGATTGACGCGATCAAGGCGATGATCGACGACACGTCGCAAGGCCTTCATGTCATCGCGACGGGCAGCCAAGGCGTTAGAAGCATCTACGCCAGGAAGGAAATCCACAACGTCAGCGACCTCAAGGGTGTAAAGATTCGCGTTCAGGCGACGGCTACGGAAGACACGATCTTCCCGGCTTACGCCGCGCAAACCGTCCATATGCCGTTCGGCAGCGTGTACACGTCGCTGCAGACCGGCGTCGTCGAGGCGGCGGAAAACAGCGTGAATGTTTACCTCGTCAATAAGCACTACGAAGTCGCGCCGGTGCTCTCGATGACCGAGCATGAGGCCAACAATGCGCTGTTGTTCATCAGCGACAGGCTGTGGCAGAGCCTTTCAGCCGAGCAGAAGGCCTGGGTGACGACAGCGGCCGCGGAGGTGAGCGCCAAGGAGCCGGCGAAGGCGTTCGAACTGGAGAAGAATGCGGCTGCAAAACTGAAGTCATTCGGCGTCAAGGTGGTCGGGGATGTGGACAAGAAGAGCTTTACCGCGATCGCCGATCCCTATCTCGACAAGCTCGCCAAGGATCTCGGGCCGCATGCGGAGAAGATTAAGAATTTGATCCGCGCGGTCAACTAGCCCACTTCCTGCGTCGTCCCGGCGAAGGCCGGGACCCATACGCCGCGGCTCGTCCATTGAAGCACCGGGCCGCCGTTCTTTCTCAAAGCATCAGGCGCCGGTGGTTATGGGTCCCGGCCTTCGCCGGGACGACATAAGAGGACGGAGCATTCGATGGCCATCGCCGACACACTGGTGCTGCAACGGCAGCGGCATCTGAAATGGCGGGCGCTCGACCGGCTCGAGCTGATCCTGATGATGCTGTGCGGCCTGCTGTGCTTCGGCTTCTCGCTGTCGGTGACCGCCGATATCGTCACCCGCACCATCGGTCATCCCTGGCTGTGGCTGCAGGAGGTGACCTCGACGCTGTTCATCTACGCGATCTTCATCGGGGCCGCGGTCGCGACACGGCGCAACGACCATCTCTATCTCACCGCGATCTCCGAAGCGCTGCATGGCAGGTCGCGGCTGATCGTCGAGATCGTCATCCGTCTGGTGGTGCTGGGTGTCGCCTTCTGCCTGGTCTGGTACGGCTATCAAAATTACCTCCGAGGCTTCGGCAGCTTCCGCCTGCCGTCCGGTACGCCGATCGCCTCGCTCTATGCGGTGATCCCGCTGTCCGGCATCCTGATCGGCCTGTTCACGATCGAGCAGCTCGTCAATGGGATCCGCAATGGCTTCGACCATCCGGAGCCGCCGGATGACCACCTTCCGATTCCTGCGATCGATACCCGCGCGACGACGGGAGTGCAGCCGTGAGCGCACCGGTCGTGCTTGCGCTGATGTCGTTCTGCTTCCTGTTCTTCGGCTATCTCGGCGTGCCCGTGCCGTTCTCGCTGATGGCCGGCGTGTTCGTCGGCGCAGTGCTATCAGACGTCTCGCTGGCGGCGATCATCCAGAAGGTCTTCGACGGCGTCGATTCCGAGGCGCTGCTTGCGATCCCGTTCTTCCTGCTGGTCGGCGAGCTCATGAGCTCGGCAAATGTCGTGGTCCGCATCGCCAATCTGTCGGTCTCGCTGGTCGGTCACATCAGGGGCGGGCTGTCGCAGGTCGTTGTCGTCTTCAGCATGTTCTTCTCGGAAATGTCCGGCTCGACCACCGCCGATGTCGCGGTCATGAGCCGGGCGCTCGGCGGGCCGATGCGGCGGGAAGGGTATGAGCCGGCCTTCATCGCCGCGATCATCGCCTCGGCGTCGACGATCGCAGCGCTGGTGCCGCCGAGCATCACGGCGGTGGTCTATGGCGCGGTCGGCAATGTCTCGATCGCCGGGCTGTTCATGGCCGGTGTGGTCCCCGGGCTGATGATCGGCTTCGGGCTGATGATCTACTGCTACTTCTTCGGTCCCTCGGGCCTGTGCAAGCCGCGCGCGCCGCTGCGCCAGGTTGCGTTCGCCGCCGGTGACGCGGCGCTACCGATGATGATCCCGGTGATCCTGCTGGGCGGCATCCTGACCGGCTGGTTCACGCCGACCGAGGCCGGGGTCGTCGCGGTCGCCTACATCATCGTCGTGGTGATCCCGGCGCTGAACCGCGGGCACCTGAAGAAGATCCCGTATGATTTCTGCCTCGCCGGCCTGATCTTCTCGCTGCCGCTGATCACGATCGGTGCCGCGAACGCGTTCGGCTGGATGCTGGCCTATCTGCGCGGCGCGATCTACATCGCCGACTGGATCACCTCGATCGCCGGCAACGACCCGCATCTCATCATGCTTTTGATGGTGCTGCTGTTCACCGTGGTCGGCGACTTCATCGAGCCGGTGCCGACCATCATCATCTTCATGCCGCTGGTCAACGCGCTGACCCAGGCGGGCGACATCAACGGCGTGCATATGGGCGTGGTGCTGATCGCAACGCTGGCGTTCGGCCTGATCACGCCGCCGTACGGGCTCGTGCTGCTGATGGCCTCAAAATTCGTCGGCATCAGTTTTGCAAAAGCGTTGCGGGCGGCGCTGCCGATCTATGTCGTGTTCCTGGTCACGATCTGCTTCACGATCTATTTTCCGAAGGTCGTGCTGTGGCTGCCCAAGCAGGTGATCCCGGAATCGGTCGGCTGTTTCAAGGCACCCGGCGGCACCGGCTATATCTGTCCGAACTAGCCGGTCCGTCGCGCCTACTTCGACTTGCTGGTGAACTTCTTCACGGCGACGCGGAAATCGTCGGTATGCATCGCCGTGATGATCTTGTGTTCCTCGGCGTCGAGCTGCTGCTTGGTCGGCGTGGTGGCGGCCTGATAGACCAGTGATTTGGTCCCCGCGATTGCGGCGGGCGGATTCTGCGCCAGGCGCTCGGCGAGCTGCCGCGTCGCTGCCTTCAGCTCGGCCGCGGGGACGGTCTTGACGACGAGACCCCATTCATAGGCCTGCTGCGCGGTGAAGCCATCCTCGGCCAGGAAAATCTGCAGCGCGCGGCGGGTACCGACCGTGCCGACGATGCCGACCGTGCTGCCGCCATCCGGCGATACGCCGATCTTGGCATAGGCGGGCGTGAAGCGGGCATCCTCTGCGGCGATACACAGGTCGGTCACGAACGCGAGGCCCATGCCGGCTCCGGCCGCCGAACCATGCACGCTGGATAGCACGATCTTCGGCATCCGCCGGACCGTCTCGATGAAGGCATGGTAGTGGTGAAGCATCTCGCCGACCACGGGGGCGACATTGTTGGCTTCGGTCGCGGCGCCGATGGTCTGCAAATCGCCACCGGCGCAGAAGGCGCGGCCTTCGCCCTCGATGACCAGTACGCGAACGTCCTTGTTGGCTTCGACCTCGGCGCTGAGCTGCTCGAGCTTCTTGGCAATCGTCAT
Organism: Bradyrhizobium sp. USDA 4510; assembly: GCF_054059095.1. Lineage (NCBI taxonomy): Bacteria > Pseudomonadati > Pseudomonadota > Alphaproteobacteria > Hyphomicrobiales > Nitrobacteraceae > Bradyrhizobium > Bradyrhizobium sp. USDA 4510. The sequence continues at coordinate 2,003,178 of NZ_JBSSBT010000001.1, forward strand.
GTCGATCGCGTTGAACGCGGCCGGCCGGTTCAGTGTGATGGTCGCGATGGCGCCGTCGATGCGGAGCAAAGCGGGGTCGGTGGCGGAGGGGGCGGGTGCTGGCATATTGAAGACCTTGGGCTAGTTGGTTCCGGACATTTAAGGCCTTGGCGGGAGCCGTGGCAATCCGGCCCGGCGCCCGGGGGCCGCGGGCGCGCCCAGAATCGCCTGGGACCCCCTTGCATCGGTACGAGCCATGAGGCCAAATGGCGTGCGCCTTCGGTACGCAGACACGAGCGCTGTGGGGACGGGGCAAGCAAGCTAACATCGACAAGAGGAAACGGCATGGGTCACTCCTGCTCGCGCGTATTTGGGTTGTTCCGATGACAGGCTCGGTCATCATCGTCGGCGCCGGACACGCCGGCTTCCAGCTCGCGGCGTCGCTGCGCCAGGCCGGCTTCGCCGAGCGCATCGCCCTGATCAATGACGAAGGCCATTTGCCGTATCAGCGGCCGCCGCTGTCGAAGGCCTATCTGAAAGGGACCGGCGGGCCCGAGAGCCTGATGTTCCGGCCCGACAAGTTCTACCAGGACAACAAGATCGAGCTGATCACCGATCGCGCCCATGCGATCGACCGCAATGCGCGGAAGGTGGCGCTCGCCTCCGGCGCGTCGCTCGATTACGGACACCTGGTGTTCGCAACCGGCGCGCGGAACCGGCTGCTGGATATCCCCAACGCCAAGCTCGACGCAGTCCGCTACCTGCGCATTCTGGATGAGAGCCAGGCGCTGCGCGACTTGATCGCGCCCGGCATGCGCGTCGTCGTGATCGGTGCGGGCTTCATCGGGCTCGAATTCGCCGCCACTGCCCGGGCCAAGGGCCTCGAGGTCGACGTGGTCGAGCTTGCCTCCCGCGTGATGGCGCGGGCGGTGACCGCGGAGATTTCCGAGTTCTCGCAATCCCGCCACAGCGCGGCCGGCATCCGGATTCACCTCGGGGTGCAGGTCACGGCGATCGAGGCCGATGGCGGCAAGGTTACCGGTGTCAGCCTGAGCAACGGCACGCATATCCCGGCCGACCTCGTCGTGGTCGGCGTCGGTGTGCTGCCGAATGTCGAGCTTGCGGCGGAGGCCGGGCTGCCGGTGGCATCCGGCATCATCGTCGACGAGCATTTGTTGACCGCCGATCCGAATGTCTCCGCGATCGGCGATTGCGCGCTCTACACCAGCAAACGCTTCGGCGGGTCGCTGCGGCTGGAGTCGGTGCAGAATGCGACCGACCATGCGCGCTGCGTGGCGTCGCGGCTGACCGGCAAGACCGAAGTCTATGACGGTCTGCCGTGGTTCTGGAGCGACCAGGGCCCCGACAAGCTGCAGATGGCGGGTCTCACCACCGGCTACGACCGCGTCGTAGTGCGCGGCGACCGCGCGCAGGGCGCGTTCTCGGCGTTCTGCTATCGCGGCGACAAGCTGCTCGGCATCGAATCGATCAATCGCGCCGGCGATCACATGTTCGGCCGCCGGCTGCTCGGCGCCGGCGGCTCGATTACGCCGGAGCAGGCGGCGGATGCGAGCTTTGATCTGAAGAGTGCGCTGGCGCAAATGTAAGCAAGCGTCGTCCCGGCGAAAGCCGGGACCCATACTCCGCGGCAGTCGTTGGCGGAGACGAACGCAGTTGCCACGCGTGTGCCCCCAAACTGTGGCCGGTGGTTATGGGTCCCGGCCTTCGCCGGGACGACTTGGGGAGAGAGCGTCCTCCACCTCATCCGCCGTCGGCATCGACGGCGCGGCTCCCATCCGTTGCACGCAAATCGAGGCCGCGGCGTTGGCGTAGGCCAGCGCGTCGCCGAGCGGCTTGCCGATGGCGAGCTGTGAGGCGAGGGCGCCGACGAAGCAATCGCCGGCGCCTGTGGTGTCGACGGCCTTGACCTCGCGTCCCGGCACGAGCAGCGGCTGGTTGTCGACCAGCGCCAGCACGCCGCGCTTTCCGAGCGTGACGCAGACGATCCTGCCTTGCCCCAACGCCCGGGCCGCCTCGGAGAAGCGCTCCGGCGTGTCGCTGTCGCGCAGCCCCGTGCCAGTCAGGTAGCCGAGTTCGGTCTCGTTCAGAACGAGGATGTCGACGAGATCGAGCAGAGCCTTGTCGGCCTGTTTTGCCGGTGCCGGATTGAGGATCGTGGTGGCGCCGACGGCGCGGGCGCGCCGGAAGAAGGCAGCGATCGCCGGCAGCGGGATCTCGAACTGGCTGACCGCGACGTCACCCTTCATAAGTGAGGGGACCTTGACATCATGAGCGTCAACGAGCCCGTTGGCGCCTGGCACGACGACAATCGTGTTGTCGGCATTGGCGAGCGTGATGATCGCCGTGCCGGAATGCGTGCCGTGCGTGGTCTTGACCGAGGTGAGATCGACGCCTTGCGCGGCAAGGAACGTTCGCAGCTCCTTGCCGAATGCGTCGGTGCCGAGCCGGCCGATCAGCGTGGTCGCTACGCCGAGCTTGGCCGAAGCCACCGCCTGGTTGGCGCCCTTGCCACCGGGAAAATAGAGCACGGCCTCGCCTGCCACGGTTTCGCCGATCCGCGGATGGCGCTCGGCGGTCGCCACCACGTCCATATTGATGCTGCCGGCGACGAAGACGCGCCCCATGGCCTAGCCCCATTCACCCCTATCAAGCCTCGGCGCGAAACTCCTGCTTGACCGCCGCGATATCCGCCAGCGTCGGCAGGCCGGCCTCGTTGCCGAGCTTCTGGATCTTGAAGGTCGAGGCTGCGCGCGCGAACTTGAAGTGCTCATGCCAGCCTTTGCTCGGGTTTGAAAGGTAGGAGTAGATGTAGGCGCCGTGGAAGACGTCGCCGGCGCCGTTGGTATCGATCACACGCGCGCGCGGGATCGGGAAGGCCGGCAGCGTGCGCACTGTGCCGGCCTCGTCATACCAGAGCAGGCCGCGCTCGCCCATGGTGACGCCGCCGACCTTGCAGCCGCGGCTCTTGAGATAGTCGAGCATCTGCTCCGGCGTCTTGTCCATCTGCTCGCACAGGCGTTCGGCGACGATCGCAATGTCGATGAATGCGAGCAGCTCGTGGGTGTTGGTGCGCAGGCCGCCGCCGTCGAGCGAGGTCAGGATGCCGTCCTCGCGGCACAGCTTCGCATAATGGATCGCGGCGTCCGGCTGGTGGCCGTCGATGTGCAACGCGCGGCAGCCCTTGATGTTCAGCAGCGGAAAAGGATGGATGTGCTGGTCGTCGCGGCAGCGGACGATGGCGCGCTTGCCGTCGTTCGGCATGATGAAGGACAGCGAGGAGGAGTTGACTTTGCGGGGGTGGAACGAGATGCCGTACCTGTCGGCCATGTCCCAGAACATCCGTCCCAGCCAGTCATTGGCCATGGTGGCGATCAGGTCCGGCGGGACGCCGAGCTTGGCGCAGCAGAATGCTGCGGTCACGGCGTTGCCGCCGAACGACACCGCATAGGCGTCGGCGACGTGCTTTTCGTCGCCAACAGGCATGTGATCTGTGATGAAGGTGACGTCGATATAGGTCTGTCCGATGAAGAGGGCCTGCATTCGCTTTCCGTCGTGGCTTGGTGTGGTCCCGGCCGGCGGTTCCAGACTAGCATTGCTGATCGGCCGATATCGCTGAAAATATTCGCAACCCTGCCTGGTTTACAGGTAGAGATGATGGCTGCGCCAGGCCGTTCTGGCATGCGGCATAACGGCCGGCGGCAGTCCGTGGTTCCGGGTTGGGTTAAGGGAGAAACACAATGACGGCAGATTCGGGGAGGTTGCAGCCATGATTACCGGTCTCGATCACATCGTCGTCCTGACCAGTGACATCGCTGCTGCCAGCGCGGCCTATGAGGCGCTGTTCGCGCGGACGCCTTCCTGGCGCTACAGTGGCGGTGGTGCGAACCGCACGCTGTTCACGCTCGACAACACCACGCTGGAATTGGTGGCGCCGCTCGGCGACGATGACGCAGCCCAGCGCATCCGCAGCGCGCTCGTTACGCAAGGTGAGGGGCTTGCGAGCCTCTGCTTCCGCACCAGCGACATCGCCAGGACACACCGCCGGCTCGACCGGCTGACGCTGAAGCCCGAACCCGTCACTGAAGTCGAAAGCCGCGACGAGACCAGCGGCGCCGTGCTGTCGTGGAAGCGTACGCGGGCCGCGACCGATGCGACGCGCGGCGTGCGCATGTTCTTCCTGGAACGCGAGCAGGAGCGGCCGTTGTCGGTGCGTACCACGACCGCATCGATCACCGCGATGGATCATGTGGTGGTTTCGACCGCCGACCCGGAACGCGCCGCCGCGCTCTATGGCGCGCGGCTCGGGCTCGACATGGCGCTCGACCGGTCGCATCCGGAGTGGGGCCGGCTGATGTTCTTCCGCTGCGGCGACCTCGTGGTCGAGGTCACGCACCGGCCGGGCAAATCGGAGACGGACGCGCCGGACCGGCTGCGCGGCATCTGCTGGCGCGTCACCGATATCGACGCCACACGTGCGCGGCTGATCGCCGCTGGCGTCGACGTCTCCGAGGTTCGTACCGGCCGCAAGCCCGGCACGCGCGTGATGACGGTGCGCAACAGCACATGCGGTGTGCCGACGCTTCTGGTGCAGCCTTCACAAGGAAAGCCGGACTAGGCCGCGTTTCATGCGCGCGTCGTCACGACAGCGTGCATCCGGGAATGGCAGGGAGGACGCTGCATGCCGCGTCTGCGAGAAATATTCCCGCATGGCCGTCACGACAACATTCGTTCTCAAACGTCGTTCGTCATGCTACATTCATCAATTCAGCATCACGGGCGATCGATTTGGCCAAGGCAAAGCGAATACAGAGATGGCAGCGCGACCCCCAGGGGATGCGGCTGCGGATTCTCGAGGCTGCCAAGCAGGAATTCGCCGCCCATGGCCTCGCCGGCGCGCGGGTCGACCGCATCGCGGCCAACGCCGACGCCAACAAGCGCATGCTGTACTACCACGTCGGCAACAAGGAGGATCTCTATCTCGAGGTGCTGGAAGGCGCCTATGAGAAGATCCGCGCCGAGGAGCGCACCCTCGATCTCGAGCATCTCGATCCGCCCGAGGCAATCGGGCGCCTGATCGACTTCACGTGGAACTATTTTCTGCGCAACCCCGAGTTCCTGGCGCTGCTGAACACCGAAAACCTCGCCAAGGCAAAACACCTGAAGCGTTCGACCAAGGTCAAGTCGATGCACTCGCCCTTTGTCGAGATGATCCGCACCGTGGTGACGCGCGGGGTCGAGAGCGGCGATTTCCGCGTCGCGGTCGATCCGGTGCAGCTCTACATCTCGATTGCCGGGCTCGCATTCTTCTATCTCTCCAACAGCGCCACGCTGAGCGTGATCTTCGGCCGCGACCTCTTGAAGAAGGACGCCCGCGACGAGCGCCTCGAGCACATGACCGCGCTGGTGCTGGCGGCGCTGACCGGCAAATCCACGGCGGCGTTCGGCGGCGCGATGCCGGTGCTGCGCGCGGCCGAGCACCGCGTGGTGTGAGGTCTTGCGATCATTGCGGTGATCCGTAGCCCGGATGGAGCCAACGGGTCGCGCGAACGCGCGCCCGATGACAGGCTCCGCGCAATCCGGGGAGTTGCATGCGCGGATAGCGGTCCCGGGTTTCGCTGCGCTTCATCCGGGCTACGAAGTCTCATCCGACAAAAATTCTCACCTGACGAAAGTCGCGTATTTCGGCGCGATTTTGCCGCGCGCTTGGGGCTGGACAGTATTTATCCAACGGGTTAATTTCTGAACGAACAGAGAGACTGCAAAGGGAGCGTGACGTGGCGGAGGCAAAGAGCCCTTCGGGCCTGTCGAAGGTGCTGAATGTGGCGTGGGTACGTCCGTTCCTGTTTTTGGTTGTCATCGTGGCGGCCTGGGACCTCGCGATCCGCTTGTTCCATATTCCCGCCTACCAAATTCCCTCGCCCGGCGACGTCGTCGCGGTGCTGTGGAGCGACTGGCCGGAACTGCTGCGGCAGTCCTGGCCGACAACCTATGCAACGATCTGCGGCTTCCTGCTCTCGGCGCTGTTCGGCATTCCCGTTGCGATGCTGATCGCGGGCTCGAAGACGATCGAGAGCTACGTCTATCCGCTGCTGGTGTTCTCCCAATCCGTGCCGAAGATCGCGATCGCGCCGCTGTTCGTGGTGTGGTTCGGCTTCGGCATCATCCCCAAGGTGATCTCCGCGTTCCTGCTCGGCTTCTTCCCCGTGGTGGTGTCGGCGGTGCAGGGCTTCAAGTCGGTCGACCCTGATATGGTCGATCTGGCGCGCGCGATGCAGGGCAGCCGCTTCCAGGTGTTCCGTGCGGTCAACCTGCCGCACGCGATGCCCGCGATCTTCTCCGGCCTGAAAGTCTCGGTGACGCTCGCCGTGGTCGGCGCCGTCGTCGGCGAGTTCGTCGGCTCCAATTCCGGCATCGGCTATGTGATGCAGCGCTCGATCGGCACCTTCGACCTGCCGACGATGTTCGCCGCGCTGGTGATCCTCGCGCTGCTCGGCGTCATCCTGTTCTGGATCGTCGACCGCATCGAGCGGCTGGTGATCCCCTGGCACGTCAGCCAGCGCGATGACATCATTTTTGCTTCCTAGGGATATCGCAGAGCCACCTAACGAAAAGGGAAACCGTCATTGCGAGTGAAGCGAAGCAATCCATCGCGCCACAAGCTGAGAAATGGATTGCTTCGTCGCTCTCGCTCCTCGCAATGACGAAAAACAGGGAGAGAACGTGATGCGATTGATCACTGCTGTCATTGCCGCACTGGCCTGGACCGCGCTTGCGGTGGCCCCTGCATCTGCGGCCGACAAGGTCGTGCTGATGCTGAACTGGTACGTCTACGGCGAGCACGCGCCGTTCTATTACGGCAAGGCCAAGGGCATCTATGCCACTGAGGGCATCGACCTCGAGATCCAGGAAGGCCGCGGCTCGGCCGCGACCACGCAGGCGGTGGCCGCCAAGACCGCCGATTTCGGCTATGTCGACGTGCCGACGATGATGCGCGCGGCCGTGAAGGGTGCGCCGGTGATTGCCACCGGCGTGCTGCTGCAGACCAGCCCGATGTCGGCGATGAGCCTTGCCGACAAGAACATCAGGAAGCCGGAGGACATCAAGGGCAAGACGGTCGCGATCACGCCGGCGGATTCGATGACGCAGATCTGGCCGCTGTTCCTGAAGAAGACCGGTCTGAAGGAAAGCGATTTCAACACCGTCGCCGGCGACGGCCAGACCAAGCTCAACGCCGTGATCAACGGCCAGGCCGACCTGCTGCTCGGCTACGTCATGGACCAGTCGATGAAGATCAAGGACGCCACCGGCAAGGACGTCTATCCGATCAAGTTCGCCGACTACGGCATCAACATGGTGTCGTCGGGCATCATCGCGAACTTCGACTATGTGAAGGCCAATGCCGACCTGGTCCGCCGCTTCATGTCGGCGACGACAAAGGCGGTGGAAGCCGCGGAGAAGGACCCCAAGGCGGCTGCGCAGTCGATCCTCGACGCCAACCCGAAGGGCGGCAAGATCGACACGTTGACGCAAGGCTTCGAGCTGACGATCCCGCTCTATCGTACGCCGGAGACCAGGACCAAGCGGCCGTTCCAGGTCACCGACCAGAACATGACCGAGTCGGTCAATTTGATGGTCGAGTATGGCGGCCTCGACGCCAAGGCCAAGGCCAATCCGAAGGCGTTCTACACCAACGACTATCTGCCGAAGGGTGACTCGTGAGCGCAACAAACACCGTCATTCCGGGGCGATGCGAAGCATCGAACCCGGAATCTCGAGATTCCGGGTCTGGTCCTTCGGACCATCCCGGAATGACAGCATTCTACATCCCAGTGGATTCGACAGAATGAATCCTGCAACCAAACCAGCCGATGTTCAGCCCGCCGCGCATCTGCGCCTGGTGTCGGACCGCGCCGCGGATGCCACGCCGGGTATCAAACTCTCCGGCGTCTCGAAGACCTACCGGTCACGCGACGGCGATGTGCCGTCGCTGCGGCCGCTCGACTTCACCATCAACGACGGCGAGTTCTTTGTCGTGGTCGGGCCCTCCGGCTGCGGCAAGTCCACGCTGCTCAAGATGATCTCGGGCCTGCTGCCGCCGACGACCGGCGAGGTGCTGGTCGACGGCGAGCCGGTGACCAGGCCGCACGGCAATGTCGGCATCGTGTTCCAGAACGCGCTGCTGCTGCCGTGGCGCAACATCCTCTCCAACGTGATGTTGCCGATCGACATGAAGCAGCTGCCGCGGGACAAGTATCTCGCGCGCGCCAAGGATCTGCTGAAGCTGGTCGGCCTCGAAGGTTTCGAGAAGAAGCTGCCCTGGCAGCTGTCCGGCGGCATGCAGCAGCGCGCCTCGATCTGTCGCGCCCTGGTGCACGACCCCAAGATCATGCTGATGGACGAGCCGTTCGGCGCGCTCGACGCCATGACGCGCGAGCGGATGAATGTCGAATTGATGCGGATCCAGCGCGAGACCGGCAAGACGGTCCTGTTGATCACGCACTCGATCCCGGAAGCCGTGTTCCTCGCCGACCGCGTGCTCGTGATGACCGAGCGGCCCGGCGCGATCGCCGCGATCTACGACGTGCCGATGCCACGGCCGCGCTCGCTCGAGACGATGTCCGATCCTGTCTTCAACGAACTGGTGCAGCGGATCCGGAAGCATTTCTTCTCACAGGGGTCGCTGGACTAACACCCGAGCCGTCAATGCCGCTTCGCCTCAAAGTCAACGATATCGTCTTCTTCGAACGGCCGCTGGTGTTCGCCCGGCCGTTCCGCTTCGGCGCGGTGACGATCACCGCATCGACGCAGATGTTCGTGCGGGTCGAGATCGAGGTGGAAGGCAAGGGCCGCGCCACCGGCGCCAGCGCCGAGATGCTGGCGCCGAGATGGTTCGACAAGCGGCCGCATCTCACCGAAGCGCAGTCGCTCGACGGGCTTCGCCGCTCGCTTGCGATCGCGCGCGGGCTCTATCTGGCGAACAAGGGTCTTGAGACCGCGTTTGGCCTCCACGCCGAACGTATCGGCCCGCAGGTTGCGGCCTGCGCAGCTGAAGACATTCCGCCGCTTGCCGCCGGCTTTGGCCCGGCCGAGATCGACAAGGCGATCCTGGATGCGCTGCTGCGCGCCGCCGGCGCGAACTTCTTCGACGGCATGGCCGGCAATATCGCCGGCATCGACGCGCGGCTGACGCCGGATCTCGACGACGGCGCGATCGCGCGGTTCCTTTCAACACGCAAACGGCTCGAGCGTGTCGCCGTCAGGCACACGGTCGGAATGGACGACAAGGTTGAAGGCGAGGGCGGCGTCGCTGACCGCAACGAGAATGCCGGTGCGCGCTATTTCAAGCTCAAGCTGAACGGCGATCCTGCACATGACGCGGCGCGGCTGGCGCGGATCGGCGGCGAGCTCGCAAAGCTGCCTTACGCAACCAGGATCACGCTCGACGCCAACGAGCAATATGCCGACCTTGCCGCGCTGAACGCGCTGGTCGACCGGCTCGACCATGACGCGGCGCTGCAGCCGATCAGGGCAAACCTGCTCTATATCGAGCAGCCGATGCCGCGCGATATCACAAGAGCCTCGCCGCTCGGGAAGCTGGCGGCGCACGGCTTCATCATCGACGAGGCCGACGATTGCTATGATGCATTCCCGCAGGCCCGCGCGCTCGGCTATCGCGGCATCTCCTCAAAATCCTGCAAGGGCATCTACAAGTCCATCATCAACGCCACCCGCGCGGCGGCGTGGAACGCTGAGAGCGGCGGGTATTTCATCAGCGGCGAGGACCTGACCTGCCAGGCCGGGCTCGGCGTGCAGCAGGACCTCGCGCTCGGGGCGCTGATCGGCGTCACCCATGCTGAGCGCAACGGACATCATTATGTCGATGGCTTTGCCGACACCCCGGCCGACGAAGCCGACGCCTTCTTCACCGCGCATTCCGATCTCTACACGCGCGCGGGCAGCAAGGTCCGCCTCGCGATCCATGACGGCGATCTGCTGACGGAATCGATCGCCGCCGCGCCGGGCTTTGCCAGTTCGATCCATCCGGACTGGTCCACCATGCAGCCGCTCAAGCGGCCAACACCACGCGTTTCGCAGGAGCAAGCAGTATGACGACCAAACGCCTCGGCCTGATCATGAACGGCGTCACCGGCCGGATGGGGCTCAACCAGCATCTGATCCGCTCGATCGTCGCGATCCGCGAGCAGGGCGGTGTGCGGCTCGCGAACGGCGACCGCGTCATGCCCGATCCGATCCTGGTCGGCCGCGACGCCGAGAAGGTCGGCGCGTTGGCAAAACGCTACAACATCGAACGCCACACCACCGATCTCGATCGTGCGCTCGCGGACAACGGCGACACCGTGTTCTTCGACGCCGCGACCACGCAGGCGCGGCCCTCGCTGCTGACCAAGGCGATCAACGCCGGCAAGCATGTCTATTGCGAGAAGCCGATCGCGACCAACCTCGAGGAGGCCGTTGCGGTGGTGAAGCTCGCCAATGCCAGGGGCCTCAAGCACGGCACCGTGCAGGACAAGCTGTTCCTGCCGGGCCTGAAGAAGCTCGCTTTCCTGCGCGACTCCGGCTTCTTCGGCCGCATGCTCTCGGTGCGCGGCGAGTTCGGCTATTGGGTGTTCGAAGGCGGCTGGCAGGAAGCGCAGCGGCCGTCGTGGAACTACCGCGCCGAGGACGGCGGCGGCATCATCCTCGACATGGTCTGCCACTGGCGCTACGTGCTCGACAATCTGTTCGGCGAAGTCGAGAGCGTGACCTGCCTCGGCACGACTGACATCCCCGAGCGCTATGACGAGAAGGGCAAGAAATACCAGGCGACCGCCGATGATTCCGCCTACGCCACCTTCCGCCTGAAGGGTGGCGTCATTGCGCACATCAACATGAGCTGGGTGACGCGTGTCTACCGCGACGACCTCGTCACCTTCCAGGTCGACGGCACCCATGGCTCGGCGGTGGCGGGCCTGACCGACTGCGTGATCCAGGCACGCCAGGCGACGCCGCGGCCGGTGTGGAATCCGGACGAGAAGCGGATGCATGATTTCTATGCCGACTGGCAGAAGCTGCCTGAGAACGTCGTCTACGACAACGGCTTCAAGGAACAGTGGGAGATGTTCATCCGCCATGTCTGCGAGGACGCGCCCTACAAATACACCCTGCTCGAAGGCGCCAAGGGCGTGCAGCTCGCCGAATGCGCGCTGAAGAGCTGGAAGGAGCGGCGCTGGATCGACGTCGCCCCGATATCAGTCTGAGAAGGGACTTTGTCATGAACAAGCCTGTCCGACCGATGTCATCGCTGTCGCTGAAGCTGCCGACCGCTGGCGGCGGCCTCGAGACCTATCGCCTGGCGGCGTCGCGGACCTTTCCGGCGAAGCTCGAGGGTACGCTGAACCGCGTGGCATTCTCGGCCGCGCATGTGGTGGCCGATCCGCGCGCCGACGTCGATCCCTGGCTGGCCGCGGCGATCGACTGGGACAGGACGATCGCGTTTCGTGAGCACGTCTGGGACCTCGGCCTCGGCGTCGCCGAAGCCATGGACACCGCGCAGCGCGGCATGGGGCTGGACTGGGCGACCTCGCTCGAACTGATCCAGCGCTCGGTGAAGGCGGCCAAGGCCAGGGGCAATGCGCTGGTGTTTTCCGGCGCCGGCACCGACCATCTCGCGGTGGAAGATGCCAGGTCGATCGATGATGTGATCCGTGCCTATGAGGAGCAGATCGCGGCAGTGGAGAAGGCCGGTGGCCGCATCATCCTGATGGCCTCGCGCGCATTGGCAAAGCTCGGCAAGAGCGCTGACGACTACGCCAGGGTCTACGACCGCGTGCTGTCGCAGGTTCGTGAGCCCGTGATCATCCATTGGCTCGGCGACATGTTCGATCCGGCGCTATCAGGTTACTGGGGCACGGCCGATCTCGACAAGGCGATGGATACGGCGGTTGCGATCATCAACGCCAATGCGGCCAAGGTCGATGGCGTCAAGGTCTCGCTGCTCGACAAGCAGCGCGAGATCGACATGCGGCGCCGACTCGATCCGCGGGTCAAAATGTACACCGGCGACGACTTCAACTATGCCGAACTGATCGCCGGCGACGACAAGGGATTTTCCCACGCGCTGCTCGGCATTTTCGATGCGATCGCACCGGCGGCGTCCTACGCGCTGTCGCGGCTCGCGGCCGGCGATGAGGCCAGCTTCCACGATGTGCTTGGACCGACGGTGCCGCTGTCGCGCCACATCTTCAAGGCGCCGACGCGCTTCTACAAGACCGGCATCGTGTTCATGGCCTATCTCAACGGGCACCAGGATCATTTTACGATGGTCGGCGGGCAGGAGAGCGCGCGCTCGAACTTGCATCTTGCCGAGCTGTTCCGGCTCGCCGACAAGGCTGGTCTGCTCGCCAATCCGGAGCTCGCGACGCGCCGGATGGCGACGATCCTGGCCACGCGCGGCATCGACGCCTGATGCGCGACTTTTCCAACGACCACCGCTGGCTGTCGCTGAACACGGCGACCGTCCGCAAGCAGGGCGATCTTCTCGCCATCGTCGAGGCCTGCGCGCGCCATGGCATCCGCGCCATCGATCCCTGGCGCGACCAGGTTGCAGCCGTCGGCCTCGATCGCGCCGTCCGTGCGGTCAAGGATGCCGGGCTCGATCTGTCGGGCTATTGCCGCGGCGGCATGTTCACGGCAGATGGCGTGCATCGCAGCGAAGCGCGCGACGACAATCGCCGTGCGGTCGACGAGGCGGCCGCGCTCGGCGCCTCCTGCATCGTGCTGGTGGTCGGCGGCCTGCCGCAATATTCGCGGCCGGGCAGCGCGGCGTCGAAGGATATTGCGTTGGCACGATCGCAGGTGCATGACGGCATCGCCGAGATGCTGGACTATGCGAAACAAGCAAAGCTGCCGCTCGCGATCGAGCCGCTGCATCCGGCCTATGCCGCCGACCGCGCCTGCGTGAACACCACAAGGCATGCGCTCGATATCTGCGACGCACTCGATCCCGGCAGAACCGGCACGATCGGCGTCGCGCTCGACGTCTATCACATCTGGTGGGATCCGGAGCTGATGCGCCAGATCGCGCGCGCCGGCCAGGATCGCCTGCTCGCGTTCCATGTCTGCGACTGGCTGGTGCCGACCAAGGACATCCTCAACGACCGCGGCATGATGGGTGACGGCGTCATCGACATCAGATCGGTGCGCGCCGCCGTCGAGGCGCAGGGCTTTGACGGCTATTCGGAGATTGAGATCTTTTCGAATGACTGGTGGGGCCGTCCGCTGGACGAAGTGCTGCGAACCTGCATCGAGCGGCACCGGACGGTGGTCTAGGACGCCGTCAGGTGGGCACGGCGCTGCATGCTTCCCGCCCCATCAGGACTCCTCGTTGCGGTGCTCGATCTCAAGCGTGACGAGCCGCGCCAGCAGCGTTGCCGGATAGAGCTGGCCGAAGATCGCCTCGAGATTGCACAGGCTCCGCGCGATCGGATGCAGCGGAGCGACGTCGCCATAACCTGTCGTCGTGAGCGTGGCGAAGCTGAAATAGAGGACGCGACTCGCCAATGTCGGGCTGTCTTCCACCTTCATGCCGGGAAATGCGTCGGGCCTCAGCGTACCGACAAAGGTGTAGAGCGCCGCGAAGATCACGGCGACCGTGAGATAGAGCAGGACCGCGCCGATCACACGGTGATAGGTGACGCGGCCTGGCGCGAACGTCGCGCGCGCCACCGTCACGGCCATGGTGAGGCCGACGAGCAGCCAGGATGCGGCGAACAGGTTGAGATCGAAAATTGAAGGTGAGCGTAGTCTCAGGATCCCGCCCGTGACGATCATGACGAGCGCGACCAGCATCGTGACGACCGCCAGCGTGCTGCCTGACATCAGGAAGACGCCGCCGACCAGGACCAGCGCGAGCAGGAGCTCAAAAATCTGGAACTCGAACAGCCCCAACGCCTGCAACGGCGCCACCACGAAAATCATGACCAGGAGCAGGACAGTGAGCACCGTCAACAAGGAATCGCCCCAGCGCTCGCGTAGCTCGCCAGTGCTCATCCAGCCGCGCTTCATTCCCGCCCCGTCATTCGGCATTGCATCAGGATGCCGGTACCAGACATTGCTGCGCGCCGGCCGCAAAGGCAAGATGGGGGGCTGGCAATCTGTGGCGCGGACGGCGATCCGGATCGCCGTCCGGCCGTCTCAGGGGCTCGCGACCCGCTGCAGCGTGTTGAAGCGGGCTTTCTGCTCGCTGCTCAGCATCGCATAGAACTCGTCCAGTGCGGGCTCGATCAGCTTCGCGGCTTTCTGCATGGCTTCGAGCCGGTGCTGCATTGCCTCCAGCCGGCCGACCGGCGTCAGCTGCACGTCGTTCGGGCAGGCCGCCTGCAGGTCCGCTATGGCTCTTGTGGTCGCATCGCTCAGGCGGTCGAGCGCCTCCTTCTGCTTGCCGGCTGGATGAAGCGAGGCCGCGATCCGGTTGATCGGCAGGTGCGCCAGGTCGGATTTCGAATCGCCGCAATTGCCGGCTTGCGCGGTCGCCTCCTGCTGCGGCGAACGCTCGCCGACATGTGGACCGAGCGCATTGAAGCGGGCCTGTTGCTCGTCGCTGAGCGAGCTGTAGAAATTCTCCAGCGCAGGCCGCACGATCTTGATCGCCTCGAGCGTCGCGCTGATGCGGTTTTGCATCGACCGCAAGCGGCCGGTGGGCGTCATGGCATAGCTGTCCGAACAGGAGTCCTTGAAGATATCGGCGGCCTTTGCCGCTGATGTCTTCAACTCGTCGAGCAGGGCGCGCTGCTGCTGGTCCGGCCGTACCGCCCGCGCGATGTCGGCAAGCGGCCAGGCCGTGACGCCCTTGTCCGGTTCGCCGCAGAGCTGCTTGACTGCCTGCGGGCTCGTGTCGGTGCGCTGACGGGACCGATCGCGGCCCGCCGTCGCCGGATAGTCGCCAGGATAGATGCTGGCATAGGCGGAGTAGGGACTGTTGGTGTCCCAGAACACGGTGTCGACGAAGTCGTCATAGGCGTAGGCCCAATAGCCGGGCTCGTAGGCATAGGACCAGAACGTGTAGTCAAAGATGTCCGAATAGGCGTAGGGCCAGAACACCGGCCCAAGCCACGCCACGAAGGCCGCGTGGCTGCCGCGTCGCCAGGCATGTCGGGGCGCCCAGCCGCCTTGGCGCGCCGCAAGCCCTGCCTGGCCTTGCGCGCCTGCCTGCTCGCGGAAGTGCGCGGCAAACCGCTCGCGCTGCGCCGCCTGCGTCGCGGCCGTGGTCGCGACCGCGGCTCCAACCGTTGCTGCCGGCGCCAATCTCTGCTGGCGGGCAACGTCGGCCTGCTGCGCACGCTGCTCGCGCTGCAACAGACGGCTCTGCGCCTGCAGGGCACGGTCATGGACGCGTTGCGCGCGTGCACCTTGGACCTTTTGCGACTGCAATTGCTGCACGCGTTGCTGCAGGCGATCGATCCGGGTCTGCCGCTCGGTGGTCTGGCGCGAGAGCGCGTCACGCTGCCGCTGCTGCGCCGCCTGCTGGCGTTGCTGGATCATCTGCTGATGCTGCTGCGCGCGCTGTTGAACGCGCTCCGTCGGCGACGGCCGCTCGCTCAAGCGCGAAGGTGGACTCGGGCGTGATGGCGCCGCGATATGCGGAGCCTGGCGCTGCGGTGCTCCTCGACGGAATTCGGGGCGTGGCGTTGCGACACGCGGCGCGGCGATATGGGGGGCCTGCCGCACCGACGGGGCGGCGAAATGCGGGGCCGGGCGCGGCGCCATCGCCGGTCGCTGCGGGGCGTGGAACGCGGGTGCTGCCGGCCGTGCCATCGCGGGTGGCCGAGCCATTGCAGGCGGTCTCGCCATTGCGGGCGGCCTGGCCATTGCGGGAGGGGCGGCGTGTACAATCGGCGCGGCGGGACGCGCCATTGCGGCCGGTGCAGCCGGCCTTGCCGCCGGTGGACCCTTTCCGTGTGGCTGGGCGGACGCGCCGCCGTGCGCCACGAGCATCGAGCTGCCAATCGAAAAGACAACAAGCAAAGCGCTGCGGGAAAGCATGAGCTTAGCTCTCCGTTCAACAGTCGTCCGCAGTACTTTAACGCACCGACGTCGGATTCGTTCGTTATGGCTGCGGCCGGCGTTACGGTCTTCCGGCGAGGGGAACCGTCAGGAGACGTCCTGCGTGAGGGTCGCCGCGATCCGCTCCGTCGCCCAGTCGACCTGATCGGCCGTGATCACCAGCGGCGGAGCGATCCGGATGGTGTGCTCGTGGGTGTCCTTGGCGAGGATGCCGCGCGCCTGCAGCGCCAGACAATAGCGACGGGCGCCGCCGGCTTCCGGATGCAGCTCGATCGCCAACATCAGCCCGCGCCCGCGCACCTCGCGGATCACGTTGGCGCGGATGTCCTGCAATCCGGCGAGAAAGCGGGCGCCCTGTTGCGCCGCGTTCTCGATCATTCCCTCGTCTATCAGCACGCGCAGCGCCGCCCGCGCCACCGCGCAGGCCAGCGGATTGCCGCCGAAGGTCGAGCCGTGCTGGCCGGGCCGCAACGTGCCGAGCACGGCGTTGTTGGAAAGCACCGCCGACACCGGATAGAAGCCGCCCGACAGCGCCTTGCCGAGCAGCGTCACGTCGGCCTCGATCCCTTCGTGCTGCTCGGCGAGCAGCTTGCCGGTACGGCCGAGCCCGGTCTGAATCTCGTCGAGCACAAGCATCACATTATGCGTGGTGCACAGCTCGCGCACGCGGGCGAAATAGCCTGGCGGAGGAATCACGACGCCGGCTTCGCCCTGGATCGGCTCGACCAGGAAGGCCGCGGTGTTCGGCGTGATCGCCTGCTCGAGCGCGGCGGCATCGCCGAACGGGATGATCTTGAAGCCCGGCGCGAATGGGCCGAAATGGTCGCGCGAGCCGGGATCGGTCGAGAAGCCGACGATGCCGAGCGTGCGTCCGTGGAAATTATTGGCGCAGACGATGATCTCGGCCTGCCCGTCCGGCACGCCCTTGACCTCATAGGCCCATTTGCGCACCGACTTGATCGCGCTCTCCACCGCTTCAGCGCCGCTGTTCATCGGCAGCACCTTGTGCGAGCCGGTCAGCTCTGCGAGCTCGCGGTAGAAGGGAGCAAGCTGGTCGTTGTGGAAGGCGCGCGAGGTCAGCGTCAGCCGCTGCGCCTGCTCGATCATGGCTGCGAGGATCTTAGGATGGCAGTGGCCCTGGCTCACCGCCGAATAGGCGGAGAGACAGTCGAGGTAGCGGTTGCCATCGGTATCCCAGACCCAGACGCCTTCGCCGCGGGACAGCACGACCCCGATCGGCTCGTAATTGTAAGTGCCGAACTGCGCCTCGGTTGCGAGGAAATCAGTGACCGATGCATTCATCATGCGTCACTCCCGCTGCAGCGCACGAGAGATTACATCAAATCGTGCCTGCAGTTGATTTGGGCATCAGTTCCTCCACAGGGAAGTGTGTCGCCGGCCGAATTCGCAGGGGACAATTTATGCGCTGATGCTGCAGGGCACGCTGAGGAAGCCGCGGAAGCGCACCCGCCCGCCGCGCACCGGCTCGCCGTCGAGCGCGTAGTTCGGGAAGCGTTTGAGGAACCGCGAGATCGCGATGGCGCCTTCGAGGCGCGCCAGCGCCATGCCGGCGCATTGATGCGCGCCGGTGCCGAAGGCGAGGTGGCGGTTCGGCGTGCGCGCGACGTCGAAAGCTTCGGGGTTGGGGAATTGCGCGGGGTCGCGGTTGGCCGCGCCGATGCAGAGCGTGACCAGCGTGCCCGCCGGCAGCTTGATGCCGCCGAGCTCGGTCTCTTCCACGATCATGCGGTTGCCGAGCTGGTTCGAGCTTTCGTAGCGCAGCATCTCCTCGACCGCGGTCTTGATCAGCTCGGGTTGCGCGATCAGCCGTTGCTTCTGATCCGGATTTTGGCTGAGCGTCACCAGCCCGTTGCCGATCAGATTGGTCGTGGTTTCGTGGCCGGCGTTGAGCAGGAAGATGCAGTTGTGCAGCAATTCCTTCGCGGTCAGCCGCTCGCCATTGTCCTCACCCTGGATCAGCCTTGTCAGCACGTCGCGTTCGGGATTGCCCGGCTTCTTGCGGCGGCGTTCAACCAGCGTTTCGAGATAGGCGAGGAAATCCTTCACCGCATTGTTGCCGCGATCGAACGCCTCCTTGCCGATCACCGGCTCCAGCGCGCCCAGGATCGCCAGCGACCAGTCACGCAGCGGCTTGCGTTCGTCGTGCGGCACGTCGAGCAGATTGCCGATCACCTCGACCGGAATGGCCGAGGCGAAGTCGCCGATCAGCTCGAAGCGGTCGCGGGTCTCGATCCGGTCGAGCAGGCTGTCGACCAGCGCGATCAGGTCAGGCTCCATGCCGGCGATCGCCCGCGGCGACAATGCGCCCATGATCAGCCGCCGCACGCGGGTATGCGCCGGCGGATCGTTGAAGACGAGGCTGGTCGTGTGATGCTCGTAGAGCAGCGAGTTGCCGTATTTCGGCAAGAACTCCTTCTTCTTGTCGGAAGAGAATGCCTTGGTGTTCTTGTAGGCGGCGATGAGGTCGTCGTAGCGGGTGAGAAAATAGCAGCCGTTCGGCAGCCGCTTGACCGGCGCGCTCTCGCGCAACGCGCGATAGGTCGGGTAGGGGTCGGCATAGAACTCCGGCGTCAGCTTCTCGAGGTCGAAGCCGTCAGCCAGCTCGCGCGCGTGTCCGTTCATGGCGCATCCAACCCAATTAGTTTCATTTGCAACTAACGTAAGCCGCGGGCGGCGGCCGCGCAACACAATTTGCTGGGGCCGGGAACAGCGCGGCGGGGCGTCGCGTGGTGCGAGCAAATCGCAGAGCCATATGCGGTTTTGCGCTTTGATGAAGCGCGCGCGCCCCTCTACAGTCGCGATCAAACAACAAGACCGGAAACGCCAATGCATGCCCGTGCCGACACTGCGGCCTCCTGGCCCGAGGAGATCTTCTCGATATTGCAGCGCTTCGAGGTGCGTCAGGTGCCCTACGTGCCCGACGCCGGCCATTCAGAGCTGATCGAGCGGGTGCTGGGGTCGTCCTCGATGCGCGGCATCGCGCTGACCACCGAGGAAGAGGGCGTGGCGCTGCTCGCGGGCGCCTGGGCCGGCGGCCAGCGCGGCGTGCTGCTGATGCAGTCGAGCGGGGTCGGCAATTGCATCAACATGCTGTCGCTGGTGCAGATCTTCCGCCTGCCGTTCCTGACGCTGGTGACGATGCGCGGCGAATGGGGCGAGTTCAATCCCTGGCAGGTGCCGATGGGCTCGAACACGCAAGGGATACTCGAACTGTCCGGGATCAAGGTGCTGCGCGCCTCGCACCCTGAAGAAGTCCGCGAAGTCGTCGAGGCCGGCGCAGCGCAGGCCTTTAACGCCTGCACGCCCACCGCCGTCCTGCTGTCGCAGCGCCTGATCGGGGCAAAGGTCTTCACCAAATGAGCAAAGCCAATCTCCTCGACCGCCGTGCCGTCGTTTCCGAACTGCTGAAAGATCGCAAGGGCGCGTTCGCCGTCGGCGGCCTCGGCGCCTCGACCTATGACATCGCCGCTGCCGGCGACCACGACCGCAACTTTTATCTCTGGGGTGGCATGGGCGGCGCCGTGATGATCGGGCTAGGCCTCGCGCTGGCCCAGCCGACGCTGCCGATCGTCGTGATCACCGGCGACGGCGAGATGCTGATGGGGATGGGAAGCCTCGCCACCGTCGGCCTGCAGCAGCCGAAAAATCTCTCGATCATCGTGCTGGACAATGAGGCTTACGGCGAGACCGGCGGCCAGGCCAGCCATACCGGCGGAACCGCCGACCTCGTGGGTGTTGCCAAAGCCTGCGGAATCGGGGATAGCCGGGCGATCAGCACGATGGCTGAGGTCGAGGCTTTTGTCTCGTCTTTGCAAGACGTTACGGCGGGGCCGCGGTTCGCCAGCGCGAAGATCGACGGGGCCAATCTGGAGCGCGTGCTGTCCAGCCGCGACGGCACCTACCTCGTGAACCGCATCAGAGGGTCGATCGGCCACACTCCTATTTAAAGTGGCTTTCGCGGTGCAATAGAACCTTGACTTTTGGTAAAGTGAGTGATTACTCACGACCCAAATGTCTACCTTACGCATGACGAGTGACTTGCGGCGTCAGTTGATCCTGAGCGCCGCCAAGCGGTGTTTCGCCCGCAGCGGCTTTGCCGGCACCACGACAAAGAGCGTGGCGGCCGCGGCTGCCATTTCGGAAGGGCTGCTGTTCAAGCACTTCCCGTCCAAGGCGGCGCTCTATGCCGAGATCCTTGCCGAGGAGTGCGAGGCGGATCCCGATCTCGCGCATCTGCTCGGCCAGGAGCCCTCGACCGCGACCCTGGTCGAGCTGGTGCAAGGCATGGTCGATCACTTCATGCAGTTGCGTGATGCGCCGGACCAGGAAGAGACGCAGCGGATGCGGCTGATGGTGACGAGCCATCTCGACGACGGCGAGTTTGCGCGGCTGCTCTACGACAAGGTCGGCAAGCTGATCGGCCCGACCTTCGCCGCCTCGCTCGAGCGGGCGATCGCCGCCGGCGAGGCCACGAAGATCGGCGACGAGCCGCTCAACCTATTCTGGTTTGCGCACCATACCGTGCTGATGGGTGCGCTGACCCAGCTGCCTGCGACACCATGTCTCCCCTACGGCGATGCCGCTGCGGCCGAGCGGCAGCTTTGCCAATTCATCCTTCGCGGCATCGGACTTACCGAAGCCGCAATTTCAACTCATTTGGGCCGCCAGCCGTCGCCGATCGCAGGACCGTCGGTAACTGCAGAAAGTGCATGACATGAATATTCAGACCGAAAGCCACATCTCGGGGCAACCGATCAAGGAGAAGCAAGCCAAGCGTCCCGTCCGCATGGTGCGCTGGTTCATCATCGTAGGCCTGTTGCTGGCCCTGCTCGTCGGTGCGCTGGTCGGCTTCAACGCCTTCCGCAGCCACATGATCGCGCAGTTCTTTGCCAACAATAAGCCGCCGCCGGCGAACGTGTCGGCCGTCGAGGCGAAGACTGAGGTGATTCCGAACCTGCTGACCGCTGTCGGCGATCTCGTCGCCGTGCACCAGGTCAACGTCACGACCGACGTGCCGGGCCGCATCACCGAGATCCAGTTCACCGCCGGCAGCCACGTAAAGGCCGGTACGCCGCTGGTGCAGTTGTTCGACGCACCGGAGCAGGGCGACCTCGCCAACTACAAGGCGCAGGCGACCGTGGGCGAGCTGCAGCTCGACCGCGCCAAGCAACTCGCGTCGCGCCAGTTCGGTCCGCAGTCGACCGTCGATACGGCGCAGGCGGCTTACGACCAGGCCAAGGCGGGCATTGCCAAGACCGAAGCGCTGATCTCGCAGAAGCTGGTGCGCGCACCGTTCGAAGGCGATCTCGGCGTGCGCCAGGTCGAAGTCGGCCAGTATCTGACGGCCGGCACGCAGATCGTGTCGCTGACCGATCTGTCGGTGCTGTACGCCAACCTGACCGTCACCGAGAAGCAGAGCTCTCAGATCAAGGTCGGCCAGGCCGTACGGGTCTCGGTCGACGCCTATCCGGGCCGCACCTTCGAGGGCAAGATCACGACCATCGAGCCGCAGATCGCGACCGACACCCGCAACATCCGGGTGCAGGCCACGATCCAGAATCCGGACAGCATCCTCAAGCCCGGCATGTTCGCGACCACCACAATCGTGCTGCCCGGGAAGCCGCCGGTCGTGACCATTCCCGAAACCGCGGTCGACTACACGCTGTACGGCGACTCGGTGTTCCTGATCACCGAGAAGAAGGGCGACGACGGCAAGACCACCCTGACCGCGGACCGCACCTTCGTGAAGACCGGCAACCGCGTCGAGGGCCGTGTCGAGATCCTCAAGGGTCTGAAGGCGGGGGACAAGGTCGTCGCAGTCGGCCAGATCAAGCTGCAGTCGGGCATGCCGGTTGCGATCTCGACCGATCCGCCGCCGCCGGTTCCGGCCGAACCGCCGCGCTACTGATCTTCATTCATCGAACTCGGAGGGCCATCGGCCCTCCGCCACATCTTGCCGCAAGCCGGCAGAACACGAATCGAGTTGGCGATGGCCTTCACTGATATTTTCATCAAGCGCCCGGTGCTGTCGGTCGTCGTCAGTCTGCTGATCCTGCTGATCGGCCTGCGCGCGGCGATGGTTTTGCCGATCCGGCAATATCCGAATCTTTCGAACACCGTCGTGACGATCACCACGTCATATCCCGGTGCGTCGCCCGAGCTAATCAACGGCTTCATCACTACGCCGATCGAGCAGGCCGTCGCGTCGGCCGAAGGCGTCGACTACATGACGTCGAACTCGGTGCTCGGCACCTCGACGATTCAGGTCTACGTCAAGCTCAATCACGATCCGAACCAAGCGCTCACCGAGGTGCTCGCCAAGGTCAACTCGGTCAAATACCTGATCCCGAAGGAAGCCTTCGATCCCGTCGTGACCAAGGCGACCGGTGACACCATCGCCGTGATGTATCTCGGCTTCTCCAGCGAGGAGCTGACCGGATCGTCGATCTCCGACTATCTGACCCGCGTCGTGCAGCCGGTGCTCTCGACGGTCGATGGCGTCGCCTCGGCCGACATCCTCGGCGGCCAGACCTTCGCGATGCGCGTCTGGCTCGATCCGACCCGCATGGCCGGACGCGGCGTATCGCCCAACGACGTCGCCGCCGCGATCGCCGCCAACAACTTCCAGGCGGCCGCCGGCCAGACCAAGGGCTTCTTCATCGTCTCCAACGTCTCGGCCAATACCGACCTTCAGAACATCGACCAGTTCAAGCGGATGATCGTGAAGGCGAAGGACGGCGGCTTCGTGCGCATCGAGGACATCGCGACGGTGGAGCTCGCGGCGCAGAGCACGGACGCCAGCGTCGCCTTCAACGGCGAGCATGCGATCTTCATCGGCATCAAGGCGACGCCGCAGGGCAACCCGCTGACCCTGGTGAAGGGCGTGCGCGCGCTGTTCCCCGACCTCGAGCGCAACCTGCCGCCGTCGATGAAGATGAAGGTGGCCTACGATTCCACCAAGTTCATTCAATCGTCGATCGATGAGGTCGAGAAGACGCTCACCGAAGCGGTCCTGATCGTCGTCGTCGTTATCTTCCTGTTCCTGGCCTCGCTGCGGTCGGTGATCATTCCCGTCGTCACCATCCCGCTGTCGCTGATCGGCGTCTGCATCCTGATGCTGGCCGCCGGCTTCAGCTTCAACCTGCTGACGCTGCTGGCGATGGTGCTGGCGATCGGCCTCGTGGTCGACGACGCGATCGTGGTCGTGGAGAACATCCATCGACATCTCGAGGAGGGCCTGCCACCGGTGCAGGCATCGCTAAAGGGTGCCCGCGAGATCGTCGGTCCCGTCATCTCCATGACGATCACGCTGGCGGCGGTGTACGCGCCGATCGGCTTCCTCGGCGGCGTGACCGGCACGCTGTTCCGCGAATTCGCCTTCACGCTGGCGGGCTCGGTGATCGTGTCGGGCGTGATCGCGCTGTCGCTGTCGCCGATGATGTGCTCGGTGTTCCTCAAGAGCGCGGAGGAGGGGCGTTTCGCCAAGGTGGTCAATCGCGTGTTCGGCGCGTTGACGCGGGCCTATGGCCGTCAGCTCGACCGTTCGCTCGACTACCGCCCGATCACGGCGCTGTTCGCCGTGACCATCCTCGGTCTGGTCGGCTTCCTCTATATGCACATCCAGAAGGAGCTGGCGCCGCAGGAGGACCAGGGCATCGTGTTTGCGGTGACCAAGGCGCCGAAATACGCCAACATCGACTACATCGATTTCTACGGCGACAAGATGGACAAGGAGTTCCAGAAGTTTCCCGAGACCGATCTGCGGTTCATCCTGAACGGCATCACCGGTCCGCAGGGCGGCTTCGCGGGCATGCTGCTCAAGCCGTGGGATGAGCGCAAGCGCAGCGCGCAGGCGCTGCAGCCGCTGGTTCAGGCCGAGCTGTCCAAGATCGAGGGCATCAGTGCGTTCGCGTTCAGCCTGCCGCCGCTGCCTGGCGGCCCCGGTGGTCTGCCGGTTCAGATGGTGATCTCTTCGACGGCCGGATTCCAGCAGGTGTTCGACCAGATGAGCAAGTTGAAGGATGCGGCGCGCAAGAGCGGCCTGTTCATCGTCACCGACAGCGACCTCGACTTCAACCAACCGGTGGTCCGGGTGAAGGTCGACCGCTCCAAGGCGAGCGACCTCGGCATCACCATGCAGTCGATCGGTGGCGCCCTGGCGACGCTGCTCGGCGGCAACTATGTCAATCGCTTCAATCTGGAAGGACGCTCCTACCAGGTGATTCCGCAGGTGCCGCGCGCCAGCCGGCTCGCGCCTGAGGCGTTCAACGATTACTACGTCCCGACCGCGACCGGGCAGCTGGTGCGGCTGTCCACCGTGGTTTCGGTCGAGACCGGCGTCGATCCGAACGCGCTGACCCACTACAACCAGCTCAACTCGTCGACCTTCCAGGCGGTGCCGATGCCCGGCGTCTCGATGGGCCAGGCGGTGGAGTTCCTGCAGGGTGAAGCCAAGAAGCTGCCGTCCGGCTTCAGCTACGACTTCCTGGCCGACTCCCGGCAATACGTCCACGAAGGCAACCAGCTGCTGGTCACCTTCGCGTTCGCCATCATCATCATCTTCCTGGTGCTGGCGGCGCAGTTCGAGAGCCTGCGCGATCCGTTCGTGATCATGATCTCGGTGCCGATGGCGATCGTCGGCGCCCTCATCCCGCTGTTCTTCGGCGTCGCCACCATGAACATCTACACCCAGGTGGGCCTGCTGACGCTGGTCGGATTGATCACCAAGCACGGCATCCTGATGGTGGAGTTCGCCAACGAGTTGCAGCTCAACGAGGGACTGGACCGCCGCGCGGCGATCGAGATGGCCGCCCGGATCCGCCTGCGTCCGATCCTGATGACGACGGCGGCCATGGTCACCGGCCTGCTGCCGCTGCTCACGGCCTCGGGCGCCGGCGCTGCCAGCCGCTTCTCGATCGGGCTTGTGGTCGTCGCCGGTATGACGATCGGCACGCTGTTCACGCTATTCGTGCTGCCAATGGTCTACACGGTGATCGCGACCGACCACCAGGCCGCTGCCCATTCCGATCGCGCCAAGCAGATCGCCGACTACGAGCTCGACCGTCGCGGCGGCGCGCTGAAACCGACCTGAGCCCTCCAAGCTCATGCTCGCAGGGAAGGCGGCACTGGCGAAAGCCACTGCCGCCTTTTCTTTGTCTCGTGATAGCCTTTGCCGACGGCGGGCAGAAAATACTCGCCTCAAGGAAATCCGGAGGAAACAGGCATGGCGAGCGAGTTTGCGGCGGGCAATTACCGGTTCATTCCGGCCGTGTTCCAATATTCAAGCGGCGCGCAGGCGAACGCGGGCTATGAGATCGAACGGGTGCGCTTCGATCGCCTGCTGCCGCTCGCGGAAGGTTTTGCGCGGATCGCGGCCTACATCCGCGACGCCGGCCGGCCGCTGACCGCGTTCTGCGCCTGCGAATTGCGTTCGCCGGCCGCCTTCACCGAGGACGGCTTCCGCGCCTTCAACCAGCACTACGTCAAGACGCTCGCCGAATGGGGCCTGTTCGACGGCACCATCAATCCGGTGGCGCGCAGCAACGTCTGTCCCGAGATCGATCCGCCGGCCGAGCCGTCGTTCCATGCGTTCTCGTTCACGCGGCCGAGCACGACGACGTCGCCATCCTTCGTGATCGCCGGCGGTGCGGAGGCGCGCGGCGGCACCGCGAGCTATCCCGACCGCATCGTCTGCTATCGCGATCTCAGTCCCGGCGCGTGGCGGGAGAAGGTCCGCTTCACCGCCGGCGAGATGGAACGCCGTCTCGCCGAGTTCAGCTTCGGCTGGCAGGAGACGACGGCGGTGCAGGCCTACACCGTGCACGACATCCATCCGGTGCTCGTCGACGAGCTGGTCCGCCGCGGCGCCACCCGCTCCGGCCTGACCTGGCACTTCTGCCGCCCGCCGGTGGTCGATCTCGAATACGAGATGGATTGCCGCAGGGTGCTCAGGGAAGTGGTGATTTAGCTTCCGCCGTCATTGCGAGGAGCGAAGCGACGAAGCAATCCATAGTTCCGCATGCTCGGTGATGGTGGATTGCTTCGCTTCGCTCGCAATGACGAGAACTTGGTGTCCCGTCATCCTGAGGTGCGAGCGAAGCGAGCCTCGAAGGATGAACGGCCCGGTCGGTGGCCGTCGACCCTTCGAGACGCGCGCAAGATGCGCGCTCCTCCAGCGACAAAGGCGAGCCTTTGCGCGGGGGTGACGGAGAGAGCACAGGCGCTCGCTGTGGCACGAATCCACTACCGCGCTTTCGGATCGAGCGCGTCGCGCAGGCCGTCGCCGACCAGATTGAACGACAACACGACCAGGAAGATCGCAAGCCCAGGCCAGACTGCCATCCATGGCGCGCTGGTCAGGAAGCGTTGCGCGGCGTTGAGCATGCTGCCCCAGGACGGCGCCGGCGGCTGCTGGCCGAGGCCGAGGAACGACAGCGCGGCCTCGGCGATGATCGCGGCCGCGATCGACAGCGTCGCCTGCACCAGCAGCGCCGGCAGGATGTTGGGCAGGATGTGGACCAGCGCGATGCGCCAGCGCGGATTGCCCATGGCGCGCGCCGCCTCGACGTAGTCCTCGACCTTGACGCTCATCACCTGGCCGCGGGTCAGGCGGATGAAGATCGGGGTCGCCGAGACGCCGATCGCGATCATGGCATTGCTAAGACTCGGGCCGAGGAACGCTGCGAGTGCGATCGCCAGGATCAGGAACGGGCAGGCCAGCATCGCATCGGTGATGCGGCTGATCAGCGCGTCGATGAAACCGCCGCGATAGCCGGCGACGAGGCCGAGCGGCACGCCGACCGCAAGCGCGATGCCGACCGAGATGACGCCGGCAAGCAGCGAGGCGCGAGCGCCGAACACGACGCGGGCGAACACGTCGCGGCCGAGCTCGTCGGTGCCGAGCCAGTGCTGCGCCGACGGCGCCTTGCGTACCAGCGACCAGCTCGTCGCGACCGGATCATAGGGCACGATCAACGGCGCGAACACGGCGAGCAGGATGAAGAGCGCGATCACGGTGAGCCCGAGCACGGCACCCTTGCGCCGGATCAGCCGCCGCCAGGCGCGCCGCGCCGGGCTCTCGAGCGTTTCGGCGGCGGCAAGCGGAGCGAGGGGGCTGAGTGCAGCGTCGGTCATCCGATCAACCCCTCAGCCGCGGGTTGACGAGGATGTAGGCGATGTCGGCGATCAGGTTGAGCGTGATGTAGATCGTCGCCGTGGTCAGCACCACGCCCTGCACGACCGCATAGTCGCGGTTGAACACGGCATCGACGATCAGCTTGCCGAAGCCCGGGATCGAGAAGATCTGCTCAGTGAGCACCGCGCCCGACAGCAGCGTGCCGAGCTCGAGCGCGCCGAGCGTGATGATCGGCGTCAGCGCGTTGCGCATCGCATGCTTGAGGATCACGGTGCGCTCGGACAGGCCCTTGGCGCGCGCGGTGCGGACATAGTCGCTCTCCAGCACCTGCAGCATCGCGCTTCGCGTATGCCGCATCAGGATCGCCGCGATCGCATTGCCGAGCACGAAGGCCGGCATGACCGATGCGGCGAGGCTCGCGCGCCAGTTTTCGCTGAGCGGCACGTAGCCGGAGGCCGGCAGCCAGCCAAGTTCGACGGAGAACAGGAAGATCAGCATGATGCCGAGCCAGAAATTCGGCGTCGAGATACCCCACAGCGCGAACAAATTGGCGCCATAGTCCCACGCGGTGCCGATTTTCACCGCCGAGATGATGCCGGCGGGAATGCCGATCAGGAAGGCGACCACGATCGCCATGCCGGCGATTTGCATCGTAACCGGCAGCTTCTGCGCGATCAGGCTCGACACCGGCATCTTGTTGCGCAGTGACTCGCCGAGGTCGCCCGTGAGCACGCCCTTGACCCAATAGGCGTATTGCACCGGGATCGGTTGATCCAAATGGTATTGCTGGCGGATCTGTTCGATGACGGCCGGATCGCGCTCCTCGCCGGCCATGACGAGTGCCGGATCGCCGGGCAGCAAATGTTGCAGCGAGAAGATCAGGAGCGAGACGAAGAACAGCGTCGGGACCAGCTGAACCAGCCGCTTGGCGAGGAAGTTCAGCATTGTCGGCCCCGCGTGTCCTGCGCTGTGGCGATCATTTCAATTTCAGCCCGACCACGCGCACCAATCCGTCCGGCATCTGCCGGTAACCCGCGACTTTTGTGGAATGCGCGATCAGGAGTGTGCGGTGATAGAGATAGATGATCGGCTCGTCATTGAGCACGATCCTGGTCATCTTCTCGTAGATTGCCTTGCGCTGGGCGGGATCGTTGATCAGCCGTGCATCTTCCATCAGCTTGTCGGCTTCCGCGTTAGAATAGCCGCCATCGTTCTGCGGCGCCTTGGTGTGCAGGAAGACATAGGAATTGCCGTCGGGATCGATCCGGCCGCTCCAGTTGATCTGAAACACCTGAAATTCGCCGGCCTGGGCCTGCTTGAAAGTCGTCGCGAATTCGACCACGCGGATCTTGATGTCAAAGCCGGCTTCGGCCGCCATCGACTGCACGACCTGGGCTACGGCTTCGTTCTCGGCGCCTTTGGGGACCATGTAGTCGATGGCGACGGGCAGCGTGACACCGGCCTCCTTCAGCAGCGCCTTGGCCTTGGCAATGTCGCGTCCCCGAACCGGAAACGCCTTCTGATAGTAAGGGTGTGTCGGGCTGACCCACTGATTGCCCGGCGTGAACTCGCCGTTGAAGACGACCTGGTTGAGCGCCTCGCGGTCAATCGACAGATCGAGCGCCTGGCGCACCTTTTCCGACTGGCTGAGCGGCCCCTTGCTCTTGTCGTTGCCGATGTTGATGGTGAGGCCGAGATAGCCGAGTTCAGGTGCGGTCGACAGCACGAGCCGCTTGTCACTTCGGACGTCCTTGATATCGGTGGCAAGCACGCGCTCGATCAGATCGAGCCCGCCGGATTTCAGATTGGCGAGCCGCACCGTGGCATCGACGATAGGAAGGAACACGATGCGATCGATGAAGACGTTGTCCTTGTTCCAGTAATCCCCGAATTTCTCGAACACCATGCGGTCCTGCTGCACGCGTTCGACGAACTTGTAGGGTCCGGCGCAGACTGGATGCAGTCCGAATTTGTCACCCGCTTCCTTCACCGCCTTCGGCGAAACCATCATGCCGGCGCGGTCGGTCAACTGGGCGATCAGCGGCGAGTAGGGCGTCTTGAGCACCAGCTTGATGGTCAGGGGATCAACGACGTCGACGTGGTCGAGCGCAGCCAATTCCGGTTTGCGAAACGAGGTCGGCAGTGTCAGATGGCGCTCCAGCGAGAATTTGGCGGCTTCGGCGTCGAACGGCTCACCGTCGTGGAACTTGACGCCCGGCCGGAGCTTGATCGTCATCTCCTTGCCGTCGGCCGAGTTCTCGTAGGACAGCGCGAGCTGCGGAACGATGTTCAGCTTCTCGTCAATGTCAAACAGCTTGTCGCAGAAGGCTGAAAAGACGATGCGGCCGACATAGGTGCGTCCGATTGAAGGATCGAGGATGTCGGGGTCCTCGGCGAGCCCGATGCGAAGTGTCGTCTCGGCACGCGCACTCGTTCCGCACCAGGTCACGAGGGCCGCCATCAGGACTGCCAAGCGCCAAAATCTCATCGCCAACCCCTTATTCCCTACGCCTCTGTTCCCTGTGAAATAACCCCGGGCTGCGCCGAGGCTTCCGCCGCATTGAACGCCGCCACCAGCTTTTCCAGTGTCGGCGAGAACCCGCCATCGGAGGGCACGATCGCCTCCGCGCCGGGCAGCTCGCCCGTCCGGTGACAGGCCGATGCATAACCGGTGCCATCTTCGCGCAACTGCGGCACTTCACTGCGGCAGCGCGCGATCACATAGGGACAGCGGGTATGGAAGCGGCAGCCGGAGGGCGGATTGAGCGCGCTCGGCAGTTCGCCCTCCAGCACGATGCGGCTGCGCTTCGCACGCGGCTTCGGCACCGGGATCGCCGACAGCAGCGCGCGGCTATAGGGATGGCGCGGCGCGGCGAACAGCGCTTGGGCATCCGCGGTCTCGACGATGGTGCCGAGATTCATCACGGCGACGCGATCGGCGATGTGCTTCACTACGGCGAGATCGTGCGAGACGAAGATGTAGGCGAGCTTCAGGCGATCCTGCAGGTCGCGCAGCAAATTCAGGATCTGGGAACGGATCGAGACGTCGAGCGCCGACACCGGCTCGTCGCAGATGATCAGCTTCGGCTCGACCGCGAGCGCGCGGGCAATCGCGATGCGCTGGCGCTGGCCGCCGGAGAATTCATGTGGATAGCGCCGCGCGAACCGCGGCTCGAGCCCGACCAGGCGCAACAGCTGCTCGACCCGCTCGCGGCGGTCCGCGGCCGGGACGAGATTGTGCAGTGCCAGCGGCTCGGTCAGGATCTGGCTCACCGTCATGCGCGGGTTGAGCGAGGCGTAGGGGTCCTGGAAGATCAGCTGCGCGTCGCGGCGGAAGGCGCGGAGCTGCTCGGCATTGAGCGTGCCGAGGTCGCGGCCTTCGAAGCGGATCCGTCCGGCATCCGGCTCGATCAGCCGCAGCACCAGCCGGCTGACGGTGGATTTGCCGCAGCCGGATTCGCCAACCAGCGCCAGCGTCTTGCCGGCCTCGACCGTGAAGCTGACGCCGTCGACCGCCTTCACATGGGCGGTCGCCCGGCCGAACAGCGAGCGTTCGGCGACGAAATGCTTGACCAGCCCTTCGACCTCGAGCAGCGCGGTCATGACACCAGCCGCTCCAGCGGCGCGCGGAGACAGCGCGAGGCGTGGGTTGGGCTCAGCATCGCGAGCGGCGGCGGCGCTTGGGTGCAGGCAAGTTCCACGAACGGACAGCGCGCGGCAAAGCGGCAGCCGGCGGGCGGGTTCGCCATGTTCGGCACCATGCCCTCGATGGTGGCGAGATGGCTGGTGCGGCGATCGAGCCGCGGGATCGAGCCGAGCAGGCCGACCGTGTAGGGATGCTGCGGATTGGCGAACAGCTCGTCGACCGGCGCGCGCTCGACGATCTCGCCGGCATACATCACCGCGACCTCGTCGCAGACTTCGGCGACGACGCCGAGATCGTGGGTGATCAGGATGATCGCGGCGCCGCTCGCGGCCTTCAGCTCCCGCATCAGATCGAGGATCTGGGCCTGCAAGGTGACGTCGAGCGCGGTGGTCGGCTCGTCGGCGATCAGAAGCTGCGGATCGCAGGCCAGCGCCATCGCGATCATCACGCGCTGGCGCATGCCGCCGGACAGCTTGTGCGGAAACTCGTCGACGCGTTTCTCGGGCGAGGGAATATGCACGCGGCGCAGCAGCTCGATGGTGCGTTCGCGCACCGCGCGGCGGGAGCCGCCGCGGTGGCGCAGAATCGTCTCCGTGATCTGGTCGCCGATGGTGAAGCTCGGGTTGAGCGAGGTCATCGGCTCCTGGAAGATCATCGCGAGGCGATTGCCGCGCAGGTCGCGCAGCGTCGCATCAGGCACGTCGAGCAGGTCGAAGCCGTCGAAGCGGATCGTGCCGGAGACCGCGGCGGATTGCTTCGGCAACAGCCCCATGATCGCGAGCGAGGTCACGCTCTTGCCGCAGCCGGACTCGCCGACCAGGCCGAGCGTGGCGCCCCTGGCGACGGAGAGATCGACGCTGTCGACGGCATGCGTGGTGCGGCCGTCATCGCCCTGGAAAGTGACGCGCAGGCCTTCGATCTCGATCAGCGGGCCAGCCGTCATTCGCGGCTCGCGCTTGCCGCTGCGACGCCGGCGTCGATGGTGGCGCGATCGCTGGTTCCGGCCGGGTTGTCGCGGGTCGGCATGAAGCTCCGGAATGGCACCCAGTGCTCTCGGCTGACGGCCTCCAGCCGCTCAAGCTCGCGCAGGGGATCGGCGTGGTCGTCGACGCGCAGGTCGAGCAATGGCCATTCCTCCGCGCCGTGGATCAGAAGAGCCGCCGATTGCTTGCCGCGCTTGTCCCCGCCGGCCGCTTCGCCGGCGAACATCGCCTTGATCAGCCGCTCCGCGAACGGCAGCTTCTCGTTCTCGGCATAAACGCGCGCGGTCTCGTCGAGCACCGCGGGGCCGGCCAGCATGTTGCCGGCGATCGAGAACCCGTCGCCGGCGATATGGCCGAACCAGTCGATGCAGTCCTTGCCGGAATGCGCCGCGATGCGGCCCCTGACGTCCATGACATGGAGCTGCCGGCTTTCGCGGCCGCTGTCGGGCGCAATCAGCGCCGCGATCACCTCATGCGGGCTGTCGCCGCTGCGTAACAGCGCGAGGCCGTCGATGCCGTAATAAGGATTGACCAGCGCCTGCGTCGCCACCGCGCCGATTGCGGGTGCGATGTGCGGCACCAGCGCGCCGACCGCGAAGAACCGCGTCGCGACGGCGATGCCGAGCTGGCCATTGGCGCTGTCACGGGCGATGATCGACCAGGTCATCTCAAACCTTCGTGTCTAGCGGCCTGCGGCGTAACCCTGCATACCGCGCGGATTGGCGGCGGCGCGGCGGCGGGCACCGACCTTCGAGGCCGCGGTGAGGCGGCCTTCCGACCAATCGGGACCAATCTCGACCACATGGCCGCGGCGTTTCAATTCGTCGATGGTCGATTTCGGCACGCGGTTTTCCAGCACCAGGACGCCGGGCCGCGAGGTGCGCGGCCAGAACGAGATCGGGAAATGCTCGGAGTGCCAGGCCGGCGCGTCGATCGCCTCCTGCAGATTGAGCCTGGCGTGGACATGGCGCAGGAAGAACTGCGTGATCCACTGGTCCTGCTGATCGCCGCCCGGCGAGCCCCAGGAGAGATACGGTTCGCCGTCGCGCAGCGCCATGGTCGGCGAGAGTGTGGTGCGCGGCCGCTTGCCCGGCGCGAGCGAAGCAGGGTGGTTCTCCTCGAGCCAGAACATCTGGGCGCGGCTGCCGAGGCAGAAACCGATCTCGGGAATCACCGGCGAGGACTGCAGCCAGCCGCCGGACGGCGTCGCCGAGATCATGTTGCCGGCCGTGTCGATGATGTCGAAATGCACGGTGTCGCCACGCACCTCGCCGAACCGGCCGACGGTCGGCTCGCCCGCACCCATGGCGCCGACCGCTTCGCGATGCCCTTCGGCGTGTCGCAACTTCACGACGCCGCCGAAGCCCTCGACCGAGCCGGGGCGGAAGTCGAGCGACGCCTTGTCTTTCGAGATCAGCTTGCGCCGTTCGTTGTTATAGGCATCGGACAGCAGCGTTTCGATCGGGATCTCGGTGAATTTCGGATCGCCGTAGAACGTCTCGCGATCGGCATAGGCGAGCTTGGCGGCTTCGATCTGCAGATGGATGAAGTCGGGGCCCGCGGGATCGAGCCCGTCGAGCTCGAAACCCTTCAGCAGCGCGAGCTGCTGCAGCATCACCGGACCCTGGCTCCAGACCCCGGCCTTCTGCACGGTGTAACGGCCGTAATCGTAGGTAAGCGGCGCCTCGATGCTCGGTTGCCAGCGCGCCATGTCGTCGGCCGACAGCACGCCGCGATGCGGCGAGCCGGAGACGTCCATCACCTCCTGGGTGCGGCAGAACTTGTCGATCGCCTCGGCGACGAAGCCCTTCGACCAGGCCTGCCGCGCGCGCTCGATCTGCGCCACGCGATCGCCGCCGGCGCTCTCCGCCTCGCTCAGGATGCGTGCGTAGGTCTCCGCGAGCTTCCTGTTGGTGAAGATGGTGCCGGGCTTCGGCACCTCGCCGCCAGGCAAATAGACGTCGGCCGATGTGGTCCAGTATTTCCGGAACAGCTGCTCGACGGTCTTGATGGTGGCCGACGCACGCTCGACCAGCGGATAGCCGTCGCGTGCGTAGGCGATCGCGGGCTCCAGCACGTCGCGCAGCTTCATGGTGCCGTAGTCGCGCAGCAGCAGCATCCAGGATTCGAATGTGCCGGGCACGCAGGCCGCAAGCAGGCCGGTGCCGGGCACCATCTCGAGACCCTCGCTGCGATAATGCGCGATGGTTGCCTTCGCCGGCGCCGGGCCCTGGCCGCAGATCACCTCGCTCTTGCCGCGCTTGACGTCGTGCACGATGATCGGCACGTCGCCGCCGGGGCCGTTCAGGTGCGGCTCGACCACCTGTAGCGTGAAGGCGGTGGCTACTCCGGCGTCAAAGGCGTTGCCGCCTTTCTCCAGCGTTGCCATGCCGACCGCGGTGGCGATCCAGTGCGTCGAAGTGACGACGCCGAAGGTGCCTTCGATCTCGGGCCGGGTTGTGAACGGATCGGGGTTGATGTTGCTCATGGCGATTGACCGTTCGTCGGTTTGTTGTTGGGCCTCTTTGGCGGCCGCACTTGATCACAGGCCGGCTGGTATGCCAACCGCTTGGTGCACATGGCCGCTCCCATCCTCGTGATCATGCCGGAACGACGGCGGGACTGTTGACGGCATGGCAGGCGACGCCGTCGATCAGTTCCGGCGTCTTCTGGCGGCAGAGATCGAAGGCGAGGGGACAGCGTGGGTTGAACGAGCAGCCCGGCGGCGGATCGATCGGGTTGGGAATTTCGCCCTTCACCGGAATACGCTGCCGGCCGGACATCGCAAGATCCGGAACCGCGCCGAGCAGCATCTTCGTGTAGGGCATCCGCGGGTTCTCGAACAATTCTCGCCCTTCGGCGATCTCGACGATGCGGCCGAGATACATCACGCCGATCCGGCTCGCCATGTGGCGGACCACCGCGAGATTGTGGCTGATGAAGAGATAGGTGAGGCCGAACTTGTCCTGCAGGTCGCGCATCAGGTTGAGGATCTGCGCCTGCACGGAGACGTCGAGCGCCGAGGTCGGCTCATCGCAGACGATGAACTCGGCCTCGGATGCCAGCGCGCGGGCGATCGCGATGCGCTGGCGCTGGCCGCCGGAAAATTCGTGCGGGAATTTTTGGCCGTCGTCGGGGTGCAGGCCGACCAGCGAGAGCAATTCGCCGACCCGGGCCTTGATGTCGCGCTCGCCCTGGATCAGGTCGAAGGCGCGGATCGGCTCGGCGACGATGGCGGCGACCCGGTAGCGCGGATTGAGGCTCGCATAGGGATCCTGGAAAACCATCTGGATGCGCCGGCGCAGCCGGCGGCGCGCCTGGCCCTGCCGCGGATCGGTCATCGAGACCCCGTCGATGACGACCTCGCCCGAACTCGGCGGCAGCAGGCCGACCACCATGCGCGCGACCGTGGTCTTGCCGGAACCGGATTCGCCGACCAGCGCGAAGGTCTCGCCGCGCTTGATGTCGAAGGAGACGCCGTCGACGGCTTTCAGGAATTCGAGATGGCCGCCCTCGATCACGCGGTTGAGCCACGGCTTGGAGACGTCGAAGACGCGGCGCAGGTTCCTGACCTCGATCAATGTTCCGCTCATGCCGCCGTCTCCTTCGCCGGCTCGAACAGATGACAGGCAACGAACTGCGTGCCCTGTCGGATCGGCTCGGGGCGTTCGACGTGGCAGCGATCGAAGGCAAACGCGCAGCGCGGATTGAACGGGCAGCCCGGCGGAATCGCCGACAGCCGCGGCATCGAGCCGGGGATTTGCACCAGGCGCTTGTCCTCGCCGGCAAGCGTCGGGATCGCACCCATCAGGCCCCTGGCGTAGGGATGCAGCGGATTACGCACCACCTCCTGCACCGGGCCGATCTCGGCGATGCGGCCGGAATACATCACCGCAACGCGGTCACAGGTCTCGGCGATCACGCCCATGTCGTGGGTCACCAGCATCACCGCGGTGCCGTGGTCGCGGCCGAGGCGCTTGATCAGCGCGATGATCTGCGCCTGCACGGAGACGTCGAGCGCGGTGGTCGGCTCGTCGGCGATGATCAGTTCGGGCTCGGCGCAGATCGCAAGCGCGATGACGACGCGCTGGCGCATGCCGCCGGAGAATTCGTGCGGGTAGCCGTCGATGCGCTTCTCCGGCGCTGGAATGCCCACTTCGGCCAACAGATCGATGGCGCGCCTGCGCGCGGCGCTCTCGCTCAGATTGCTGTGGGTGCGAATGGTCTCGATGATCTGGTCGCCGATCCGGTAGAGCGGATTGAGGCTGGTCAGCGGATCCTGGAAGATCATGCCGATCCGCCTGCCCCTGATGCGGCGGATCTCCTCCGGCGGCAGATGGTCGATCCGCGTGCCCGAGAGCTCGATCTCGCCGCCAGAAATCCGCCCGGGCGGATCGATCAGCCCGATCACGGCAAGGCCGGTGACCGATTTGCCGGCGCCGGACTCGCCGACCACGCCGAGCACCTCGCCCTTGGCGATGTCGAATGACACGCCGTTGATGGCGCGCAAGGTCGCACGGCGGGTGACGAATTCCACCTCGAGATTGCGCACGGAAAGAACAGGCTTGGTCATCGGAGCTTCGGATTGAGGGCGTCGCGCAGCCAGTCGCCGAGCAGGTTGATGGAGAGGATCAGGCCGGCCAGCGCAATGCCGGGGAAGGCGACGATCCACCATTCGCCGGCGAACAGATAGTTGTTGCCGATCCGGATCAGGGTGCCGAGCGAGGGCATGGTGTCGGGCATGCCGGCGCCAAGGAACGACAGCGTCGCCTCGGTGATGATCGCGAGCGCGAGGTTGATGGTGGCGATGACGAGGATCGGGCCCATCGTGTTGGGCAGCACGTGCCGCAGCATGATCTTCGGCGCCGGCAGGCCGATCAGCTGCGCCGCGGCCACGTAATCCTTGTTCTTCTCGACCATCACCGAACCGCGCACGGTGCGGGCATATTGCACCCAGAAACTGAGGCCGATCGCGATGATCAGGACGCCGAGCGTGCTCATCTCGTCGAGCCGGCTGCCGAGCACCGATTTGGCGACGCCGTTGACCAGCAGCGCGATCAGGATCGCGGGGAAGGTGAGCTGTACGTCGGCGATCCGCATGATCATGGTGTCCACCACGCCGCCGAAATAACCTGCGATCAGCCCGAGGGCGATGCCGAGCGCGCCGGCAAAGACCACGCCGGCCAGGCCGACCGCAAGCGAGATGCGCAGGCCGTAGAGGATCGCCGAGAGCACGTCACGGCCCTGCTCGTCGGTGCCGAGCAGGAACGGGCTCTGGCCGTCGGCGGTCCACAGCGGCGCGATCCGCGAGTTGATCAGCTGCAGCTGTGCCGGGTCGAACGGGTTCTGCACCGCGAGCCATGATGCGAAGATTGCGAGCAGAAAGAACAGCAGCGTAATGACGGCGGCGACCATCGTCAGCCTGGAGCGACGGAACGAATAGAAGATGTCGCTGTCGAGCGCGCGCCTGAACCAGCCGGCAGGGGCCTGGTGGCCTTGGGAACGATGGGGGACGACGGCATCGGACATCGGTCAGCCCTCACGCCGCGCGGCCGACGGTCGAGCGCAAGCGCGGATCGACCACGGTGTAGAGGATGTCGACCACGAGATTGATGGTGACGAAGATCAGCGAGACCATCAACAGATATGCGGCCATGATCGGGATATCGACATTTTGCACGGCCTGCACGAACAGAAGTCCCATGCCCGGCCATTGGAACACGGTTTCGGTGATGATCGAGAAAGCAATAACCGAGCCAAACTGCAGGCCGGCCACCGTGATCACGGGAACCAGGGTGTTCTTCAGCGCATGGCCGAAATGGATTGCGCGCGTGGTCAGCCCGCGGGCGCGGGCGAAACGGATATAGTCGGTCCGCAGCACTTCCAGCATTTCGGCACGCACCAGCCGCATGATCAGGGTCATCTGGAACAGCCCGAGCGTGATCGCCGGCATGATCAGCGCCTTCAGGCCCGAGACGGTCAGCAGTCCGGTGGTCCACCAGCCGAGCTTCACCACCTCGCCGCGGCCGAAGGAGGGCAGCCAGCCCAGCGTCACCGCGAACAGATAGATCAGGAGGATGCCGATCAGGAAGGTCGGCAGCGAAATGCCGATCAGCGATACCGCCTGGAATAATTTGGCAAGCACGGTGTCGCGGCGCAGCGCCGAATAGACCCCCATCAGGATGCCGGCCACCATCGCGAACAGCGTGGCGCAGATCGAAAGCTCCAGCGTCGCCGGCAGCCGCTCCGCCAGCAGCGAGGAGACCGGCAGGCGGAACTGGTAGGACACGCCGAACTTGAACTGCAGCGCATTGATGAAGTAGCGGCCGAACTGCACCAGCACGGGATCGTCAAGGCCGAGCGAGTGCCGGATCTCAGCGCGCTGCGCGGCCGAGGTGTCGATCGAGACGATCTGGTTTACCGGGTCGCCGGCGAAGCGGAACATCGCGAACGCGATCACGCCCACGGCGAGCATCACGCCGATCGCCTGCAGGAAGCGGCGAAGAGTGAAGGCCAGCATCTCTACCTTTCACTGCTTTTGACATTCGGCTCGCGGCCTTGCGCGGCCGGAAAACGAGCGGTCCCGGAAGCCTGCGCTTCCGGGACCCAATTCGCCAAAGCCACTATTCACCCTGCTTGGTCGCCCAGTAGAGCAGCACCTGGTTGTCCGCGCGCTGGGTCAATTTGACCTTTTTCGACACGCCCCACACCAGCGGTTGCTGATGCAGCGGAATGTAGCCGTAATCCTTGATGACGATGTCGTAGGCCTGCTTGATCAACTGGTCGCGCTTGGCAGTGTCGCCCTCGACCAGGACCTTGTCGGTGAGCGCGTCGACTTCCTTGTTGCAATAGCCGCCGAGATTGGCCTCGCCCCTTGTGGCATCCTTCGGATCGTCGCGGCAGCCGAGGATGTCGTGCAGCACGTTGTGCGAGTCGGAGGTCGCGGGCGTCCAGCCCAGCATGAAGAACGAGGTCTGGTAGCCGCCGGGCTTCAGCACCTTGGCGAAATACTGCGCTTTCGGCTGCGCCAGCAGGTTCACCTTGACGCCGATGCGGGCCAGCATGCCGACCACCGCCTGGCAGATCGCGGCGTCGTTGACATAGCGGTCGTTCGGGCAGTCCATCGTGACTTCGAAGCCGTTCGGATAGCCGGCGTCGGCCAGCAGCTTCTTAGCACCATCAGGATCGAGCTTCGGCCGGGTGAATTCCTTCGACAGCGGATAGAGCTCGGGGGCGATCATCAACGTCGAAGGGGTCGACATGCCGCGCATGACGCGGGTCTTGATCAGATCGACGTCGATCGTCTTGTAGAAGGCTTCGCGGACGCGGATGTCCTTGAACGGATTCTTGCCCTTGACGTTGGAATACAGCAGCTCGTCGCGCGCCGTATCCATGCCGATGAAGATGGTGCGAATCTCCGGCGCGGTCATGACGGTGGCGACGCCGCTGGAATTGACGCGCTGGATGTCCTGCAGCGGAACCGGTTCGATCACGTCGACTTCGCCCGAGAGCAGCGCGGCAACGCGGGTGGCGTCGGAGGCGATCGGGGTGAAGATGATCTCCTTGAGATTATGCTCGGGCTTGCGCCAATAGCCGGCAAACGCCTTGAACACGGTCTTCACGCCGGGCTGGTGGCTCTCGATCGTGAAGGGGCCGGTGCCGTTCTCGTGCAGCGCCGCGTAGCTCGGCGTGGTCGCGGAGGCCGGCGTCGGTGCAACCGAGTTGTTCTCCTCGCTCCACTTCTTGTCCATGATGTACCAGCTATCCCACTGCGAGATCAGGATGGGATTGGGCGAGTCGAGCGTTACGTCGACGGTGTAGTCGTCGACCTTACTGAACTTGGCGTCGGCCGGGACGTTGCTGAGGAAGTTGGAGCCCTTGGCGCGGACGCGCTCGGCCGAGAACAGCACGTCGTCGGCGGTGAAGGGATCGCCATTGTGGAATTTCACGCCCTTGCGCAGATGGAAGCGCCATTTGGTCGGGCTCAGCGTCTCCCAGCTTTCCGCCAGGGCCGGAATGATCTTGAGGTCCTTGTCGCGCGCGGTGAGGCCTTCGTAGACGTGGGCGTGGTGCGCGATCGTCGTGGTTTCCTTCAGCGTGTAGGGATCCAGCGACTTCAACTCGCCCTGGTTCGCATACTTCAACGTTTGGGCCGATGCCGGCAAAGCAAAGGCGACGAGTGCGGCGACAGTGGCCGCAAACAAACTCCAACGTCCCGACATGTAA
Source organism: Bradyrhizobium sp. USDA 4510 (assembly GCF_054059095.1). Lineage (NCBI taxonomy): Bacteria > Pseudomonadati > Pseudomonadota > Alphaproteobacteria > Hyphomicrobiales > Nitrobacteraceae > Bradyrhizobium > Bradyrhizobium sp. USDA 4510. Next base: position 2,043,250 of record NZ_JBSSBT010000001.1, read on the forward strand.
TCCCGCGTCCCCGTTTTTGTCCGCCGGCTGCTTTGTCCGGCTGGTATTATTGATCCATGTTGCCAGAGTTTACCGGCCGCGCAAGCGCGATTTGCCAAAGGGTTAACCCATCCGCGCGGGTGCAGCGCAATGAACCGGCTTGGAGAGTAGGCTGTTGGCGCGAACGCGTGACATTCGACTTTCGGAGTGCCGCTTGTCGGTCACGGGAATGATCACCGGCGCGCCTCGAGCAACCGCTCCAAACGGTTTGGTTGACCATAACGGATGATTGAGGCCGACTGCCCCCCGGGGCAGGTACGGCTCGCTTGCGCAACTCGCCCCGTCCCGGCGATACTGTGGCGGGCCAAGGCGCATTTGAGGAGGCGGATATGAAAGTCAACGTCGAGATAGATTGTACGCCCCTCGAAGCGCGGCAATTCTTCGGCCTGCCGGATGTGGGACCGATGCAGACCGCGGTGATGGACAAGCTGCAGCAGCAGATGACGTCGAACATCGACAAGATCTCACCGGAATCGCTGATGCAGAGCTGGTTCACCTTCGATCCCAAGCTCGCCGAACGCTTCCAGGACATGTTCGTGGCGATGGCCGGCTTCGGCGGCACGAGCAAGAAGAAATAGTGACCGACATGGACAGGAGCGTTGATGGGACCGAACGCCGGTTGCGCCCGCCGAGCCTGTTCCTGATGCTGGCGGAGGCGCGCGGCGTGCTCGAACTCAATTCGAGCCTGCTGCTGTCGCCCCTCCTGATGCAGGCGCCGAAGGGCGATGGTCATCCGGTGCTGGCGCTGCCGGGCTTCCTTGCCAGCGACCTTTCGATGGCGCCGATGCGGCGCTATCTCAAGGAGCTCGGCTACGACGCCTATGCCTGGAACATGGGCCGCAATTTCGGTGGGATTTCCAGCAGGCGGGCTGCGCTGCGCGACCTGCTGAAGCGGGTCCATGAGGCGACCGGGCGCAAGGTCTCGATCATCGGCTGGAGCCTCGGCGGCGTCTATGCGCGCGACCTGGCGTTGCAGATGCCGGAGCTGGTGCGCTCCATCATCACGCTGGGCAGCCCGTTCGCCGACGACATCCGCGCCACCAATGCGACGCGGCTCTATGAGCTCTTGTCCGGCGAAGCTGTCGACGACATCCCTGAGATCCGCGCCGCGATCGCCGGCGACATGCCGGTGCCGACGACCTCGATCTATTCCCGCACCGATGGCATCGTGAACTGGCGGACCTCGCGCGTGCGGCCGTCGGCCACCGCCGAGAACATCGAGGTGCATTTCGCCAGCCATATCGGCCTCGGCGTCAATCCCGCGGCGCTGTGGGCGATTGCGGACCGGTTGGCCCAGCCGGAAGGGGAATTCCGGCATTTTGACCGCTCGGGCCCCTTTGCCATTGCCTACGGGCCGGCAGAACAGGCACTATCCTGACCAAACGACGAGAAGCGCCGCCCAAGGCGCCCGCGTAAGTAGGCTCTCGGGAGGAGACCATGAGCGACGCCAAGAAGCTGTCCTCGCTGGACGCATCGTTTCTCTATCTGGAAACGCCGGAAATGCCGATGCATGTCGGCAGCATGGCGATCTTCCGCCTGCCCGACGGCTACAAGGGCGACTTCTTCGAGGAGTTCAAGGCGATGATCGCCTCGCGGCTGCACATCGCGCCGATCCTCAAGGCACGCCTGCAGAAGGCGCCGCTCGACATCGATCACCCGTCCTGGGTCGAGGACGATCAGTTCGACATCGACCGGCACATCTTCCGCGCCAGCCTGCCGGCGCCGCGCGATCGCGCGACACTGGAGCGCATCGTCGGCTGGATGCACGCCAAGCTGTTGAACCGCGCCCGCCCGCTCTGGGAGTTCTACGTCTTCGAGGGCATGAAGGACAACGAGATCGGGCTCTATTCCAAGATGCACCATGCCTGCATCGACGGCGGCGCCGGCGCGGCGCTGACCAGCATGATCTACGACCTGACGCCGGTGCCGCGCGAGATCGAGCCGCCGAGCGCGAAGAAAGTCGCGCAGGAGCCGCGCGACATCGCGGCCAATCTGATCGACGCCTATCAGCAACTCTGGACCCAGCCGTTCGAGGCGGCCGCCGCCGCGCAGAAGAGCCTGGAGCTGCCGCGCTCCGGCAAGAGCGATCTCGGCTCGATCCTGTTCGACAACGCCATGTTCCAGATCGAGAGCGCGGTGAAGTTCGCCGGCTCCATGCCGACGGTCATGAAGAGCCTGTCCGACGTCGTCGCCAAGGTCGCCGATCCGAGGTCGCGCGAGAGCCTGCAGGCGATGTCCTCGCCGCCGACCATCCTCAACAAGGCGATCTCGTCCGAGCGCAGCTTTGCCGGCACCTCGATCTCGCTGTCGCGGGCCAAGGCACTGGCGAAGGCGTCCGGCGGCAAGCTCAACGACGTCGTGCTGGCGCTCGCCTCCGGCGTGGTGCGGCGCTATCTGATCAGCCAGGGCGCGCTGCCGAACAAGTCGCTGACGGCAGGCGTTCCGATCTCGCTGCGCGAGGAGGGCAACGCCGAATCCAACAACCAGGTGTTCGGCATGATCTGCTCGATCGCGACCGACATCGAGGATCCCCGGAAGCGGCTGGAAACCATCATCGCGCAGTCGACCAAGTCCAAGGAAATGTCGCATCCGCTGCGCGCTTTGGTGCCGCAGGTCACCAACATCTCGTTGCTGGGCGCGCCGATCCTGGTGCAGATCATGGCGCTGCTTTACAGCCGCTCCGACCTCTCCAACGTGCTGCCGCCGGCCACCAACATCACGGTCTCGAACGTGCCGGGGCCGCGGCAGACGCTGTATGCGGCGGGTGCCGAGCTGCTGCACATCTTCCCGGTTTCGATCTCGACCCACGGCGTGGCGCTCAACATCACCGTGCAGAGCTACCGCGATCAGCTCGATTTCGGCTTCATCGTGGGCGCCAACATCATTCCCCACGTGCAGGTGATGTGCGACATGCTGCCGCTCGAGTTCGATGTACTCGAGGCGGCGTTCGCTCCCCCGCCCGCGGACATCAAGGGCGCAGCCGAATAAGGATCCCGGTCGATGATTGAGATGCCACCGCTGCAGTTCGCCGAGACGAACGGCATCCGCATGGGGTTTTATGAAGCAGGCCCCAAGACCGACACGCCGCCGGTGGTGCTGTGCCACGGCTGGCCTGAACTGGCGTTTTCCTGGCGCCACCAGGTCAAGGCGCTGGGCGAGGCCGGCATCCGGGTGATTGCGCCGGATCAGCGCGGCTATGGCGCGACCGACCGGCCGGAGCCGGTCGAGGCCTACGACATGGAGCACCTGACCGGCGACCTCGTCGGCCTGCTCGACCATCTCAAGATCGACAAGGCCATCTTCGTCGGTCACGACTGGGGCGGCTTTGTCGTCTGGCAGATGCCGCTCAGGCATCCTGCGCGGGTCGCCGGCGTCGTCGGCGTCAACACGCCGCATTGGGACCGCGCGCCGATGGACCCGATCGCGCTGTTCCGCCAGCGCTTCGGCGATCACATGTACATCGTCCAGTTCCAGGATCCGGGGCGCGAGCCCGACCGCATCTTCGGCAGCCGCGTCGAGCAGACCTTCGACGCCTTCATGCGCAAGCCGGTGCCGCGTCCGGCGGACGCGCCGCCCGAACAGCCGATCGCCGGCGTCGGCGCCTCGGCGCGGCTCAACCTGGCGTTTCCGCAGATGATCGCGAATTACGACGCCAAGCATGATCCGCGCACGCCGATCCTGTCCGCGGACGAGAAAAAGGTGTTCGTCGACACCTTCATCAAGACCGGCTTCACCGGCGGCATCAACTGGTATCGCAATTTCACCCGCAACTGGGAGCGCTCGGCCGGGCTGGACCATCACGTCCGGGTGCCGTCGCTGATGATCATGGCCGAGAACGACGCGGTGCTGCCGCCCTCGGCCGCCGACGGCATGGAGCGGCTGGTGCCGGACCTCGAGAAGTACCTGGTCAAGGACAGCGGCCATTGGACGCAGCAGGAAAAGCCTGACGAAGTCAGCGCGAAGCTGATCGAATGGCGCAGAAAGCGGTTTGGCTGACGACGGCGTCGTCATTCCGGGGCGATGCGCAGCATCGAACCCGGAATCTCGAGATTCCGGGTCTGGTCCTTCGGACCATCCCGGAATGACTGAGGTTAGAGGGGGCACTTCGAAAATGGCGTCCGGCAACAGACTGAGTCCGATTCCGCATCCGCCGACGAAGCCGGTGGTCGGCAACATGCTGTCGCTGGACTCGACCGCGCCGGTGCAGCATCTCGTCAAGCTCTCCAAGGAGCTCGGACCGATCTTCTGGCTCGACATGATGGGCGCGCCGCTCGTGATCGTGTCCGGCCACGATCTCGTCGACGAGCTCTCCGACGAGAAGCGCTTCGACAAGGCGGTGCGCGGCTCGCTGCGCCGGGTGCGTGCGGTCGGCGGCGACGGCCTGTTCACCGCCGACACTAAGGAGCCGAACTGGAGCAAGGCGCACAACATCCTGATGCAGCCGTTCGGCAACCGCGCCATGCAGTCGTACCACCCGAGCATGGTCGACATTGCCGAGCAGTTGGTCAAGAAATGGGAGCGCCTTAACGCCGACGAGGAGATCGAGGTCGTCCACGACATGACGGCGCTCACCCTCGACACCATCGGCCTCTGCGGCTTCGACTACCGCTTCAATTCATTCTACCGCCGCGACTACCACCCGTTCGTGGAATCGCTGGTGCGATCGCTCGAAACCATCATGATGACCCGCGGCCTGCCGCTCGAGGGTCTGTGGATGCAGAAGCGGCGCAAGACGCTGGCCGACGACGTCGCCTTCATGAACAAGATGGTCGACGAGATCATCGCCGAGCGGCGCGGCAGCACCGCCGCGACCGACGACAAGAAGGACATGCTGGCGGCGATGATGACCGGCGTCGACCGCGCCACCGGCGAGCAGCTCGACGACGTCAACATCCGCTACCAGATCAACACCTTCCTGATCGCCGGCCACGAGACCACCAGCGGCCTGTTGTCGTGCACGATCTACGCGCTGCTGAAGCACCCGGAGGTGCTGAAGAAGGCCTATGAGGAGGTCGATCGCGTCCTCGGTCCCGACGTCAATGCGCGGCCGACCTATCAGCAGGTGACCCAACTCACCTACATCACGCAATGCCTGAAGGAGGCGCTGCGGCTGTGGCCGCCGGCGCCGGCCTACGGCATCGCGCCGCTCAACGACGAGATGATCGGCGGCAAGTACAAGCTGAAGAAGAACACCTTCATCACCATCCTGGTGATGGCGCTGCATCGCGATCCCAGCGTCTGGGGTCCGAACCCCGACGTGTTCGATCCCGAGAATTTCAGCCGTGAGGCGGAGGCCAAGCGCCCGATCAATGCCTGGAAGCCGTTCGGCAACGGCCAGCGCGCCTGCATCGGCCGCGGCTTTGCCATGCACGAGGCGGCGCTGGCGATCGGGATGATCCTGCAACGGTTCAAGCTGATCGACGTGCATCGCTACCAGATGCATCTGAAGGAGACGCTGACCGTCAAGCCGGATGGCTTCAGGATCAAGGTGCGGCCGCGCGACGACAAGGACCGCGGCGCGTTCGCCGGCAGCACGGGCGCGGTTGCGGCCGCGCCGAAGGCTCCGCGCGCGCCGACCACGCGTCCCGGCCACAACACGCCGATGCTGGTGCTCTACGGCTCCAATCTCGGCTCCGCCGAGGAACTGGCGACCCGCATGGCCGATCTGTCGGAGATCAACGGCTTCGCGACGCGGCTGGGTCCGCTGGACGATTATGTGGGCAAGCTGCCGGAGGAGGGCGGCGTGCTGATCATCTGCGCCTCCTATAATGGCGCGGCGCCCGACAACGCGACGCAGTTCGTCAAATGGCTCGACAGCGACCTGCCGAAGGATGCCTTCGCCAAGGTCCGCTACGCGGTGTTCGGCTGCGGCAACAGCGATTGGGCGGCGACCTACCAGTCGGTGCCGCGCTTCATCGACGAGCAGCTCACCAAACATGGCGCGCGCGCCGTCTATCCGCGCGGCGAGGGCGACGCGCGCAGCGATCTCGACGGCCAGTTCCAGAAATGGTTCCCGGAGGCGGCCAAGGTCGCGACCAAGGAATTCGGCATCGACTGGAATTTCACCCGCACCGCCGAGGACGAACCGCTCTACGCGATCGAGCCGGTGGCGCAGGGTGCGGTCAATACCATCGTGACACAGGGCGGCGCGGTGCCGATGAAGGTGCTCGCCAACAGCGAGCTGCAGACCAAGGCAGGCGCTCATCCGTCGGAGCGTTCGACCCGGCATATCGAGGTCGAGCTGCCGTCCAGTCTGAAATACCGCGTCGGCGATCATCTCAGCGTGGTGCCGCGCAACGATCCTACATTGGTCGATTCCGTTGCGCGCCGCTTCGGCTTCCTGCCGGCCGACCAGATCCGTCTGCAGGTCTCGGAAGGCCGCCGCGCGCAACTGCCGGTCGGCAACGCCGTGTCGGTCGGACGGCTGCTCACCGAGTTCGTCGAGCTGCAGCAGGTCGCGACCCGCAAGCAGATCCAGATCATGGCCGAGCACACTCGCTGCCCGGCGACCAAGCCGAAGCTGATGGCCTATGTCGGGGACGACGATGCCTCGGCCGCGCGCTATCGCACCGACGTCTTGGCGAAGCGCAAATCGGTATTTGACCTGCTCGAGGAATATCCGGCCTGCGAGCTGCCGTTCCACCTCTATCTTGAAATGCTGTCGCTGCTGGCGCCGCGCTATTATTCGATCTCGTCGTCTCCGGCCGGCGAGGCGCAGCGCTGCAGTGTCACCGTGGGCGTGGTGGAGGCGCCGGCAAGTTCCGGCCGCGGCATCTACAAGGGCGTCTGCTCGAACTATCTGGCGCGCCGCCGCGCCGGCGACACCGTCCACGCCACCATCAAGGAGACCAAGGCCGGCTTCCGCCTGCCCGATGACAATGCCGTGCCGATCATCATGATCGGGCCGGGCACCGGGCTCGCACCGTTCCGCGGCTTCCTGCAGGAGCGCGCCGCGCGCAGGGCGCAGGGCGCGACGCTGGGGCCGGCGATGCTGTTCTTCGGCTGCCGGCATCCTGAGCAGGATTTCATCTATGCGGATGAGCTGAAGGCGTTCGCAGCCGACGGCGTCAGTGAACTCCACACCGCCTTCTCGCGTGCCGATGGCCCGAAGACCTATGTGCAGCACCTTGTCGCCGCACACAAGGACCGGGTCTGGGAGCTGATCCAGAAGGGCGCGATCGTCTATGTCTGCGGCGACGGCGGCAGGATGGAGCCCGACGTCAAGGCGACCTTGATCTCGATCTATCGCGAGCGCACCGGTGTCGACACCGACGCCGCCGCGCGCTGGATCGAGGAAATGGGCACCAGGAACCGCTACGTGCTCGACGTCTGGACAGGCGGCTAGGCTCACGCCTTCGTAGCCCGGATGAAGCGAAGCGTAATCCGGGACAGCGTCTCATGCGGACGGGGCAGACCCCGGATTTCGCTTCGCTCCATCCGGGCTACGGCAGAGGTGCCTGCCATGATACAAACCGCCGCATGATTCCATGGGAAAAGATCGATACCGCGCGCATTCCCGGCACCGAGGGTGAATTGCGTCTGATGCGGCGAGGCCACGAATTCTCGATCATGCTCGGCACCAACGAGCTGATGAACAGCCGCCTGTCGGGCTCGGAAGAGGCGTTGGCGACGCTTGCCGCGAAGAAGATCGAGACGGTCGCACGGCCGCATTTTCTGATCGGCGGCCTTGGCATGGGCTTTACGCTGCGGGCCGCGCTCGCCGTGCTCGGACCCGAGGCGCGGATCACGGTGGCCGAGCTGGTGCCGGCGGTCGTTGCCTGGGCGCGAGGCCCGATGGCGGAGATCTTCGGCGACAGCCTGAACGATCCGCGCGTGAGCATCCGGGAGGAGGATGTTGCCAGCGTGATCGAACGCCAACCGCTCGGCTTCGATGCCATCCTGCTCGACGTCGATAACGGGCCTGAAGGTCTCACCCGCAAGGCCAATGACGCGCTGTATGATGTCTCCGGGCTCAAGATCGCACACGCCGCGTTGCGGCGCGGCGGCGTGCTCGCCGTCTGGTCGTCCGGTCCGAATGCCAAGTTCCCGAAATCGCTCACCCGGGCGGGGTTCGCGGTCAACGAAATTGCCGTCCGCGCCACCGGCCGAGGCCGCGGTGTCCGCCACGTGATCTGGATCGCGGTCAAGCAATAGCGGGCGTCCCGGCGCGCTCGCCAGCCTGATCATGCCAGTGGCTGAACACAAGCCATCACGATGCCTCAGAACATCGTGTTGCTGTTGGCGGGATTCTCCGGAATGGGCTGCGCCACGTCCCAGTGCTCGACGATCTTGCCGTCCTCGAGTTTGAAGATGTCGATGATCGCGTTGCCGCGGGTGCCGGGCTCGCGCACGGCGTGGACGTGCAGGATCACGTAGTCGCCGTCGACGAATGAGCGCTTGATCTCGCTGTGCGAGTTCGGAAACTTCTCGCGCAGGAAGCCGATGAACTTGCGGAAGCCTTCGGGGCCGTCGGCCGCGCCGGGATTGTGCTGCACATAGCGGTTGCCGACATAGGCGAGCGCCGCGTCGGCGTCCTTCTGGTTCAGCCCCTTCTCGTAGAACGCCAGCACCGCCTTGCGGTTGGCTTCCTGCTGCGCGTCGCTGGCAGCCGCCATTGCCGATGAAGACGCGAGCGCGAGGAGGAGAGCGGCGACGGCTGTCTGTGGCCGGAGGATGGTCTTCATCTGGTTGCTCCCGGTGGCTGAGCGGTGGATAGCGCTCTCTACAGCGTCCGTGCCGCGCCCGGAAGAACGCACTCCTGGCTCACATGGTTACCGGAAGATACCGGAGCCCCGTTCCGATTGAATCGGGACGGGGCTCTCGATTTTGGCTTTGGGGCGTTTTCTTCACGCGAACCGGGATCCACTTCGCTCGAAAACGCTCTGGCCTCACGCCGCCTTCGCCGCCGCGCCATGCGCGTGCTTGTCGATGGCGTCGATGATCTGCGGCCACATCGGAATCGGCAGGGCGTGGCCCATGCCCTCGATCATCACCAGCTTCGCGCCCGGGATCGAGACCGCGGTGTCCTTGCCGCCTTCGGGATGCACCAGCGGATCGATGGTGCCGTGGATCACCAACGTCGGCGCCTTGACGCCGCGCAGGCGCTCCTTGCGGCTGCCGGAGGCGAGGATGGCGCGGAGCTGACGGCCGACGCCCTCCGGATTGAGGCCGCGCTCGAAGGTGCGCCGCGCGCGTTCGGGATCGAGCGCCTCATCTTCAGGGAACGAGCCGTTACGCAGGACTTTCCAGGTCTGCCCGAAGCGGACGAAATACTCTTCCTTGCTCTTCGGTGGCGGCGCCATCAGCACTGCGGTCGCCTCGCGGGTCGGGCCCGGGATCTTTGGATTGCCCGTGGTCGACATGATCGAGGTCAGCGAGCGCACGCGTTCGGGGAAGGTGATGGCAACCTCCTGCGCGATCATGCCGCCCATCGAGGCCCCGACCAGATGCGCGGTGCGGATGCCGAGCACATCCATCAGCCCGATCGTGTCCCTCGCCATGTCGGCCAGCTTGTAGGGCGCTGCGACCGGGATCTTCAGGAAGCGGAGCTTGAGCAGTTCGAGCGCGGTCAGCCGCTTGCCGCCGCTCAGGCGGGAGGATTTGCCGATATCCCTGTTGTCGAATCGGATGACGCGAAAACCGCGCGCGGCGAGCTGGCGGCAGAACTCGTCGTCCCAATGGATCATCTGGGCGCCGAGGCCCATGATCAGGAGCAGCGGCTCGGCATTCGCATCGCCAAACATCTCGTAGCAGATGTCGATGCCATTGGCGCGGATGATCTGCGGCGGCTGATGGGCGAGCGTGGTCACGGGCGTCCCCTGCTGGTGTCGCGGTCAGGAACCTCTATGCCACGGATTGACGCAGCGCAGAAGAGCCTCGGCGTCGCCGGTCGCGCCGCGCTGTTGACCGATCAGCAGCAACAGTGTCGTATGGCAGAAACAAATGGAAGCGCGGCAAGCGCCCGAAATTGGTGTGGAGGAGCGCCGCATGGCCGACAAGGGCAACGACCCTGCCGTGATCTGGCAGACGATGATTGGCGAGATGGAGAAGGGGTTCAATTCCTTCGGCAACCAGCTCATGAGCTCGCCGGAATTTTCCAAGGCGATGAACCAGGCCGGCGGCGTCGCGGCCGGTGCGCAGAAGCAGCTCGGCGAGCTGATGGAGAAATATCTGCTGGCGATGAACCTGCCGAGCCGCGCCCAGCTCGTCGGCATGGCGGAACGCCTGCAATCGATGGAGAACCAGCTCAACGAAATCAAGACGCTGCTGCAGCAGGTGCACCACAATTCGCTGGCGCCGGACGACGGCCACGGCGCAACGCCGCGGCCACCGCGCACCAAGCAGCCGCCAGCGGACGGAGGCAGCAAATGAATGCTCCCACCCCCTTTGATTTCGCCTCGATCTCCGAGCGGGTCCAGTCCGAGGTGCAGCGCGCGATCCAGCGCAGCATCAAGGGCGTCGAGTATTTCTCGAGCTCCGGCCCGTCGCTCGGCTCGACGCCGAAAGATGTGCTGTATTCGCGCGGCACCATGAACCTCTATCACTACCGGCCGCTGGCCAGCGAAGTCTATCGCGTGCCGGTCCTGATCGTGATGGCGACCACCAACCGCGGCTACATCCTCGACCTGGTGCCGGGGCAGAGCTTCATCGAATTCCTGCTCAGGCGCGGCTTCGACGTCTACATGCTGGACTGGAGTGCGCCGAAGCCGGAGGAAAAATCGCTGCGCATGGAGGATTACGTCCTCGACTTCATTCCGGAATCGGTCCGCCGCGTGCAGCAGGATTCCGGCGAAAAGGACGTCTCGGTGATCGGCTATTGCTTCGGTGGCGTGCTGTCGCTGCTCTACGGCTCGATCTTCAACGACGGGCCGATGAAGAACCTGATCTGCTTCACCACGCCGATCGATTTCCGCGAGATGAAGCTGTTCTCGAATTTCGCCGACCGTCGTTATTTCGACGTCGACCGCCTGATCGACAGCACCGGCAACATGCCGCCCGAACTGATCCTGCAATCGTTCGACATGTTGCGGCCGGCCGCGCGTGTCGTCGGCCAGATCCAGCTCTGGGACAACATCTGGAACGACGAGTTCGTCAAGTCGTACCGGATGTTCGATCGCTGGGCGACCGACACGCTGCCCCTCGCGGGCGAATATTTCCGCGCCATCACCAAGGACCTGATGTGGGACAACAAGCTCTACAACGACACCATGACCGTCGGCGGCCGCGAGGCAAAGCTTGCCGACATCAAGGTGCCGATCCTGCACGCGGTCGCCGAGCACGACCACATCGTGCCGTATGATGCGGCAAAGCATCTGATCACCAAGATCGGCTCCGAGGACAAGGAGGAGGTGATGCTGAAAGGCGGTCACGTCTCGCTGGTCGCCGGCGCCAATGCAATCAAGCGGCTGTGGCCGAAACTGGACTCCTGGCTGGGCAAAAGATCGACCTAAGAAGGGTCGACTGGAGAGAGATCGACATGACCGAACAACGTTCCTATCCGCGTCGCGTCAAGACCGAGGCGGGCGACATCGAGTTTCGCCTGATGATTCGGGACCACGAGGCCGCGGTGCTGGCCTTCGCGCAAAAGCTGCCGACGCACGATCTCTTGTTCCTGCCGCGCAATATCAGCCAGCCGAAGGTGCTGTCGGCCTGGATCAACGAGATCGAGCGCGGCGACATCACGAGCCTGCTCGCGATCAAGGACGGCAAGGTGGTCGGCTGCGGCACCCTGGTGCGCGATCCGCATTCCTGGTCGCCGCATGTCGGCGAGATCCGGATGGTGGTGTCGCTCGACGTGCGCGGGCAGGGCGTCGGCCGGGCATTGTCGCAGGAGATCTTCGCCATCGCGCTCGGTGCCGGGCTGGAGAAGTTCTCGGTGCAGATGACCATCGACCAGCGGGCGGCGATCGCGCTGTTCGAGAGCCTCGGCTTCAAGGCCGAGGCCCTGCTGCGCGACCATGTCCGCGACGTCGAGGGCAAGACCCACGACATTGTCGTGCTGGGGCACAATGTGGCGCAGGTCCGGGCACAGATGGAGGCGTACGGGGTCTCTGACGCGGTAAGCGGTAATTAGAAACCGTTTGATGCCGGCTCACTAAGCAATCTGCCGGACATTCATGCTGTTCACAGGTTCGTGATATCGCGCTGCAACATAGATGTTGCGGTGCATCATGAGCCGTGTCATAACACGGTTGCCCCGGGCCAAACCGGACGGGGTGAGCCCATAGCTCAAACCTGAGGATGGAGAGACCCCAATGACCACCGAAACCAATTCCGTGCTGAACAGCGTCAAGGAAGCCTTCGCGCCCGTCACCGAGGCGTTCACCAAGCTTCAGAACCTGGAAGTTCCGGAAGCCGCCCGTGAGTTCGTGAAGAAGCAGGCCGAGGCCGCCAAGACCCGCGCTGCCGATGCCTATGCCGGCTCGGAGAAGGTGACGAACGTGATCGAGTCCGCTGTTGCCGGTTCGGTGACCGAAGCCGCCAAGATCAGCCGCAACATCCAGCAGGCGATCTACCAGGACGCCGAGGCGTTCTTCGCCGGTATCGACAAGCTCGCGTCGGCCAAGTCGCTGAGCGAAGCCGCCCAGATCCAGTCGGAGCTGGCCCGTGCGCGTGGCGAACTGTTCGTCTCGCGGGCGAAGGCCACCACCGAATATCTCGGCAAGCTCGTCACCGACGGTGCGAAGACCGCGCAGGACAACTTCGCCAAGGTCTACGGCAAGACCGCCTGATCGCGGCCGCGCTGACCAACTGCCCTTTTCGAAGGCCCGCCATTTTGCGGGCCTTCTTTTTTGGCGGTGTCCTTCATAACTCATGTATCCATCGTCATTCCGGACGACGCGAAACGGCGATCCGGAATCTCGAGATTCCCCGGTGCGCAATTGCGCACCTGAGGTTCGTGCTTCGCACGCCCGGGAATGACGGCGGTGCGGCCATGCTATGCTTCGTTCGTCACCCCTGCGAAACCCCATGACCCTTCCCGCCGCCCTCATCGCAACGCCTGTCGACGTCGAACGCGCGGCCGAGCTGCGGCGCGTCAAGTGGCTGGCGACCGGCGTGCTGGCGGCAACCTTCATCATCTTCATCGCAGCGAAGGCGCTGCTGCCGGTGCACCCGGTGTTCGGTTTCATCGCGGCATTTGCCGAGGCTGCAACCATCGGCGGCCTCGCCGACTGGTATGCCGTCGTCGCCTTGTTCAAGCGGCCGCTCGGCCTGCCGATCCCGCATACCGCGATCATCCAGAGCAATCAGGCGCGCATCGCCGAGAAGCTCGGCGAATTCATCGAGAACAACTTTTTGGAATCCGGGCCGGTCGAGGCCAAGCTGCGCGAGATCGATTTCGGTTCGTTCATCGCCGACTGGCTGCGCGACCGCAAACGTTCGGAGGATCTCGCCCGCTTCGTGCTGCGGATGCTGCCCGAGGCATTCGCGGCGACCGAGAGCTCGGGGTTGATGCAGTTCATCAGCCGCCGCGTCACGACGCAGGTGCTCTCGATCGACCTCGCGCCGCTTGCGGCCGGCGCGCTGCGCGGCTTCGTGCAGGAGGGCAAGCATGGCGGCCTGCTCGACGACATCCTGCGCGTGTTGCACCAGACGCTGACGCAGCAGGAGACCATGGCCGTGATCCGCGACAAGGTCCGCGCCGAGATGCCGACGCTGCTCAGGCTCTATCGTGCCGACAAGTTCGTGGTGAACCGGATCATCGCGTCCGCCACGAAGTTCTTCGAGGAAGTGCGCAACGATCCGCAGCATCCGTTCCGCGGCGAGTTCGACCGCATGCTGCTGTCCTTTGTCGACCGGCTCGGCAGCGACAAGGCATTCGCCGACCGCATCGATGGTCTCAAGCGCGATTTGATGGCGCGGCCGGAGCTTGCCAATCTCGGGCGCACCATCTGGGCCAACGTCAAGGACTTCATCGAACGCAGCGCCTCGGGCGAGTCGCAGGTGCTGCAGCATCAGCTGGCGCGAATGTTGGTCGAGGCCGGCGACGCGCTCGACGGCGACACCGACCTGCGCGGCGAGATCAATCAGGGCCTGGTGGCGATCCTGCGCACCGTCGTCGCCGAGCAGAAGAGCGGCGTCTCGGGCTTCATCGCCGACCAGATGAAGAGCTGGGACATGGAGCAGCTGATCTCCCTGATCGAGGTCAATGTCGGCAAGGATCTGCAATACATCCGCTTCAACGGCGCGCTGATCGGTGGGCTTGCCGGCCTTGCGCTTTACACCCTGGAATACACGCTGCGGCTGCTGTGACCGATTGGGCACGAACGTCACTTTAGTTGTGGCAAGTGTGACCCGGACCGCTTGCACGAAAGTGTCCGGTTCCCTAGCTTTTCAGGACAGATTGTTGCGTTGCGGAACGAATTCCGCCGGGTTTGAGTCAATCCCGTTGACCATTCTCGTTGGTCCCATTGCCGGCGGTCCTGCCGGAAGAGGAGCTGAAATGTCCGTTGCTGCGCAGACGATACGCCCGCCGTCCAGGACACTGATGTTCCTGGAAGGCCGCGCCATTCATGAGCTCGGCGCCTTTCTTGGTGCATTGCCGCTGCTCAGCCTCGCGCCGCGCGGCGATGGGCATCCGGTGCTGGTGCTGCCGGGGCTGATCGCTTCCGACATGTCGACCCGGCCGCTGCGCGACTTTCTCAGGAGCAAGGGCTACGCCGTCAGCGGCTGGCGCCAGGGCCGCAATCTCGGGCTTCGCGCCGGCGTGCAGGACGGGATGGTCGAGCTGCTGCAGGAGATGAATGAAACCACCGGCCGCAAGGTCTCGGTGGTCGGCTGGAGCCTCGGCGGCCTCTATGCGCGCCAGCTCGCCAAGATGATGCCGGAGCGCGTGCGCCAGGTGATCACGCTCGGCAGCCCGTTTGCCGCCGGCCCGAAGTCGACCAACGCCTGGCGCGTCTATGAGATGGCCAGCGGGCGTCGTGCCGACGAGGAGGACCAGCGTTTCGGCGGCTCGCTCGCCAGCGCGCCGCCGGTGCCGACCACCGCGATCTTCAGCCGCACCGACGGCGTCTGCGCCTGGCAGGGCTGCCGCGAGCAGGCCTCGTCGATGACCGACAGCATCGAGGTCGAGAGCAGCCATTGCGGCATGGGTCATCACCCGGCCGTGGTCTACGCGGTCGCCGATCGCCTCGCGCAGAAGGATGGCGAGTGGGCGCCGTTCGATCGCAGCGGCTGGCGCAGCATCGTCTATCCGGATCCCAATCGCTGACATGTCTCTTCCTTGCCTCGCCCCGCTTGCGGGGAGAGGCCGGATCGCATGAAGCGCAGCGCAATGCGATCCGGGTGAGGGGAGTCTCCACGAGCGCAACTCGCACCGTGATTGCGGAGAGCCCCCTCATCCCGAGCTTCTCCCCGCACGCGGGAGAAGGAGAAGACCCTGCATTGTCGTGAATCGACAAAACGCGCTATGCGTTGGGCATGTCACAGCCGCTTGCCCGCATCGTCGATCAGCTGAAGCGCGAGCCGTCACGCACCGGCTCGATCATCATCACCGTGTTCGGCGATTCCATCGTGCCGCGCGGCGGCTCGGTGTGGCTCGGCACGCTGCTGGAATTCTTCAAGTTCCTCGACATCGACGGCAATGTGGTGCGCACCGCGATGTCGCGGCTCGCCGCCGATGGTTGGCTCGAGCGCAACAAGGTCGGCCGCAACAGTTTTTATCGGCTGAACGCCAAGGGCCGGCAGACCTTCGACACCGCGACCCGGCACATCTACGATCCGCCGCCGTCGGACTGGACCGGCCGCTTCGAGCTGCTGTTGATCGGCAATGCCGAGGACCGCGACGCCGCGCGCGAGGCGTTGAAGAATGCCGGCTTCGGCACCCCGCTGCCCGGCGTATGGGTCGCGCCGTCGGGCGTGCCGATCCCCGATGAAGCGTCGCGCGCGATCCGGCTCGAAGTCTCCGCGGAAGATGACAGCGGCGGCCGGCTGCTCAGCGAGAGCTGGCCGCTCGACCGCACCGCGGACGCCTATCTGAAGTTCATGAAGACCTTCGAGCCGCTGCGCGGCTCGATCATCCGCGGCGAGACGCTGAGCGACGCCGACGCCTTCACCGCGCGCATACTCTTGATCCACCATTACCGCCGCGTCGTGCTGCGCGATCCGCTGCTGCCGTATCCGCTGCTGCCGAAGGATTGGCCGGGCAGGGCGGCGCGCAAACTCTGCGGCGAGATCTATCGCGGGCTGCTTTCGCCGTCGGAACAGTGGCTTGACGACCACGCAACCAACGAGGACGGGCCGCTGCCGAAGTCCAATGGGGCGGTGGCGCGCCGTTTCGAGGGCGTCTGAACATATTACAAAAACTTCTTGCATTTGGAAATTTATGTTATATATTCCTGCCTAACAACACATTGGGAGGTCGGCCATGTATACGCAGGCGCTCAACTCATCCGACGGCGACGATCGCGGCGTGGAGGATGTCGCCCGTGCCAGTCAGTTCCAGGCCCGCATCGATGCCGACGAGCGCATCGAGCCGAACGACTGGATGCCCGCCGCCTACCGCAAGACGCTGACGCGGCAGATTTCCCAACACGCCCATTCCGAAATCGTCGGCATGCTCCCCGAGGGCAACTGGATCACCCGCGCGCCGTCGCTGCGCCGCAAGGCTGCGCTGCTCGCCAAGGTGCAGGACGAATGCGGCCACGGCCTCTATCTCTATGCCGCCGCCGAGACGCTCGGCACCTCGCGCGAGGAGCTGGTCGACGCGATGCTCTCGGGCAAGGCGAAATATTCCTCGATCTTCAATTATCCGACGCTGACCTGGGCCGACATCGGCGCCATCGGCTGGCTGGTCGACGGCGCCGCGATCATGAACCAGATCCCGCTGTGCCGCTGCTCCTACGGCCCCTATGCGCGGGCGATGATCCGCGTGTGCAAGGAGGAATCGTTCCACCAGCGCCAGGGTTTTGAGATTATGGTGACCCTGTGTCGCGGCACCGCGGAGCAGAAGGCGATGGCGCAGAACGCGCTCGAGCGCTGGTGGTGGCCGGTGCTGATGATGTTCGGTCCGCCGGACCAGGTCAGCCAGCACAGCGACACCTCGACCAAATGGAAGATCAAGCGCTTCTCCAACGACGAGCTGCGCCAGAAATTCATCGACGCCACCGTCCCGCAGGCCGAATTCCTGGGCCTGACGATCCCCGATCCCGGCATGAAGCAGAACGCAAACGGCAATTGGGAACACAGCCCGATCGACTGGGACGAGTTCAAGCAGGTGCTGGCAGGCAACGGCCCCTGCAACCGCGATCGTCTCGCCGCGCGCCGCAAGGCGCATGAGGAGGGTGCCTGGGTGCGCGAGGCCGCGATGGCCTATGCCGAGAAGCGCAAGAGCCGTCAGCTCGCGCAAGCCGCAGAATAAGGGAGCGCCGCCATGGCCACGCCGAACGTTCCGCTCTGGGAAGTCTTCATCCGCAGCCGCAATGGCCTGGCGCACAAGCATGTCGGCTCGCTGCATGCGGCCGACGCGACGCTCGCCCTGCAGGCCGCGCGCGACATCTACACCCGCCGCGGCGAGGGGCTGTCGATCTGGGTGGTGCCCTCGAACGCGATCACCGCGTCCGATCCGTCCGAGAAGGGCATGATGTTCGAGCCGGCGGAATCCAAGATCTACCGTCACCCGACCTTTTACGACGTCCCCGACGAAGTCGGGCACATGTGAATTTCACCCGTCATGGTGAGGAGGCGCGCAGCGCCGTCTCGAACCATGACGCCCGATCGTAACCGCGGCCATCCTTCGAGACGCCTGCTGCGCAGGCTCCTCAGGATGACGTCGAGCAAGTGGATGCAGGTGGAATAGAGAACATGGCAACCGCCAACATCGAAGTCTCCGAAACGCCGCTGGTGCTCTACGCGCTGCGCCGCGCCGACGACGCGCTGATCCTCGGCCATCGGCTGTCCGAATGGTGCGGCCATGCGCCTGCGATGGAAGAGGACATGGCGCTCGCCAATATGGGGCTCGACCTGCTCGGTCAGGCCCGTGAGCTCTACACCTACGCGGCCAAGGTCGAAGGCCGAGGCAACGACGAAGACAAGTTCGCCTATCTGCGCGACGTCAGGCAGTACCGCAACCTGCTGCTGGTCGAGCAGCCGAACGGCGACTTTGCCCGCACCATGGTGCGGCAGTTCTTCTACGCGGCATTTGCCGATCTCTACTGGCGCGCCATGATGGCCTCGTCCGATCCGACGTTTGCCGCGATCGCGGCGAAGTCGGAGAAGGAGAGTGCCTATCATGTCAGACATTCGTCGGAATGGATCGTTCGCCTCGGCGACGGCACCGAGGAGAGCCATCGCCGCGCGCAGGACGCCATTGACGATCTCTGGGCCTATACCGGCGAGATGTTCGCGGTGGACGACGGCGAGCGCGGCCTGATCGATGCCGGCATTGCGATCGACCCGGCGGCGCTGCGGCCGCGCTGGCTGAAGCCGGTCACTGGTATTGTGAACGAAGCGACGCTGGCGCTGCCCTCAGGCAACTGGATGCAGCAGGGCGGCCGCAGTGGCAGCCACAGCGAACATCTCGGCCATCTCCTCAGCGAGCTGCAATCGATGCAGCGGACCTTTCCGGGGGCAACATGGTGACCGTTGCGCTCAGCGATGCCGATCTGCGCCGGCGCGCCTGGAGCGCGGCCGCGCAGGTGGTCGATCCCGAGATCCCGGTGCTGACCATCGCCGATCTCGGCGTGCTGCGCGACGTCGCGGTCCACGACGGTTATGTCGAGGTCGCGATCACGCCGACCTATTCCGGCTGTCCCGCCATGAACATGATCGCACTCGAGATCGAGCTCGCTCTGGCGCGTGAAGGCATTCATGGGCCGAAGGTCCGTACCGTGCTGTCGCCGGCCTGGACCACCGACTGGATGAGCGAGGACGGCCGCCGCAAGCTGAAGGAGTACGGCATCGCGCCGCCGCTGCCGGGCTCCTCGCGCCGCGCGCTGTTCGGCGAGCAGGCGGTCGCGTGCCCGCAGTGTGGCTCGGGAGATACCGAGCTGCTGTCCGAATTCGGCTCGACGTCCTGCAAGGCGCTGTGGCGTTGCAGGAGCTGCCGTGAACCCTTCGACTACTTCAAGTGTCATTGACCATGTCGACACCACGATTCCACCGCCTGTCCGTCAGCGATCTGCGCCGCGAAGCGTCGGACGCGATCTCGATGACTTTTGCGATCCCCGACGATCTGCAAGGCGACTACCGTTTTACGCCGGGCCAGTATCTGACGCTGCGCACCACGATGGATGGCGAGGAGGTTCGCCGCTCCTATTCGATCTGCTCCGGTCCCGACGACGGCGAATTGCGCATCGCGGTGAAGAAGGTCGACGGCGGCGCGTTCTCGAACTGGGCGGCCGAGGAATTGAAGACCGGCGACGAGCTCGACGTGATGACGCCGACCGGCCGTTTCGGCGTCGCCCACGCGCCGGGCGAGGCGCGGACCTATGTCGGCTTCGCCGCCGGCAGCGGCATCACGCCGATCCTCTCGATCATCAAGGGCGTGCTGGCGCGCGAGCCGGACAGCCGCTTCTTCCTGTTCTACGGCAACCGTTCGACTGAGGGCGTCATGTTCCGCGAGGCGCTGGAGGAGCTGAAGGACCGCTTCATGCAGCGGCTCTCGGTATTCCACGTCATCTCGGGCGAGGAGCAGGACATTCCGATCCTGCACGGCCGGCTCGACGGCGAGAAGGTACGGGTGCTGCTGCGCTCGCTGGTGCCGGCCGAGACGGTCGATCACGTCTTCGTCTGCGGTCCGGCCGCGATGAGCGAGACCATCGAGGCCACCTGCCGCGAGATCGGCATCGCCGACGAGCGCATCCATGTCGAACGCTTCGTGTCGGAATTCGGCGGCAAGCCGCGGGCGAAGGTCGTCGTTCCGGCCGGCGCGCCGCCGAAGGCGATTGCCGGGCTGATCATCGACGGCAAGCGCCGCGAGGTCCCGGTGGCCGACGGCGAGTCGATCCTCGACGCTGCGCTGCGGGCCGGCATGGACCTGCCGTTTGCCTGCAAGGGCGGCATGTGCTCGACCTGCCGCGCCAAGCTGGTCGAAGGCGAGGCGCCGATGGACCTGAACTATTCGCTGGAGCCGTGGGAGCTGAAGGCGGGGTTCATCCTCACCTGTCAGGCCAAGCCGTGCTCTGAGAAGGTCGTGGTCGACTACGACCACGTCTGAGATTGTCGTCATTCCGGGTTCGCTGCTGCGCATCGCCCCGGAATGACGGAAGTAGCGTTGACGCCTCGTGCGTCGCGCTTGAAATTGAAGTTCGGCACAAGAGGCCCTCCGCAACGGGCCCGCGCACAGGGAGTTCGATGTGAACGTGAAGGCCACGCTATCGCCCGAGGACGTTGCCCGCGCCTGCGCGGACGCGATGTGGAAGGAAGACGACGCCAGCAAGGGCCTCGGCATGGAGCTCGTCGAGATCAGGCCAGGGCAGGCGGTGATGGCGATGACGGTGCAGCCGCACATGGTCAACGGCCAGCGCATCTGTCATGGCGGCTACATCTTCACGCTGGCCGATTCAGCCTTCGCCTTTGCCTGCAACAGCCGCAACGATCGCGCGGTGGCGGCGCAGGGCAACGTCACTTTCATCCGGCCCGGCAAGCTTGGCGACCGCCTGGTGGCGACCGCGCGCGAGATCTCGCGCAATGGCCGCTCGGGAATCTACGACGTGAGCGTGACCTCCGGCGACAGCGTGATCGCCGAATTCCGCGGGCATTCGCGCGTGATAGCGGGCACCTGGCTGCCCGACACGGACATCAAGGCATAAAGGCTTCAGGGGAAACGTCGATGGCAACGGCAAAGCTCAAGGTCAAGGACAGCGGTTATCACGCCGAGCTCGATGCGGCCGAGCGCGCCTCGCGCGACGAGATCATGGCGCTGCAGACCAGGCGGCTGGCCTGGTCGCTCAAGCATGCCTATGACAATGTCGCGCACTACAGGAAGGCGTTCGATGCCGCCGGCGTGCAGCCGTCCGACTTCAGGCAGCTTCCCGATCTCGCCAAATTTCCGTTCACGGTGAAGACGGATCTGCGCGACAATTATCCCTTCAACATGTTCGCGGTGCCGCGCGAACAATTGGTGCGGGTCCATGCGTCCTCCGGCACGACCGGCAAGCCGATCGTGGTCGGCTATACCAAAGCCGATATTGACACCTGGGCGGACGTGATGGCGCGCTCGATCCGCGCCGCCGGCGGCCGCACCGGCATGCTGATGCACAATGCCTATGGCTATGGCCTGTTCACCGGCGGCCTCGGCGCGCATTACGGCGCCGAGCGGCTCGGCTGCACGGTGATCCCGATCTCCGGCGGCATGACCGAGCGGCAGGTGCAGCTCATCAACGACTTCCGGCCCGACATCATCACGGTGACGCCGAGCTACATGCTGGCGATCCTCGACGAGTTCAAGCGACAGGGCCTCGACCCGCGCAAATCGTCGCTCAAGTTCGGCATCTTCGGCGCCGAGCCCTGGACCAATGCGATGCGCGTCGAGATCGAGCAGGCGTTCGACATGGACGCCACCGACATCTATGGCTTGTCGGAGGTGATCGGTCCCGGCGTCGCGCAGGAATGCGTGGAGACCAAGGACGGCCTGCACATCTGGGAGGACCACTTCTATCCGGAGGTGATCGATCCCCTGACCGGCAAGGTGCTGCCCGACGGCGAGAAGGGCGAGTTGGTGTTCACCTCGCTGACTAAGGAAGCCTTTCCGATCATCCGCTACCGCACCCGCGACCTGACGCGGCTGTTGCACGGCACGGCGCGGCCCGGCATGCGGCGGATGGAGAAGGTGACCGGCCGCTCCGACGACATGATCATCCTGCGCGGCGTCAACGTGTTCCCGACCCAGATCGAGGAAGCGCTGCTGGCGACCGACTGGTGCGGCGGTCACTTTGTCATCGAGCTGACCCGTGAGGGCCGCATGGACGAGATGACGGTGCTCGCCGAAGCCCGGCCGGAGAGCTGGGACGGCGAGGGGCTGACTGCACACGCCGAGAAGGTCTCCGCCTTCATCAAGAACACGATCGGCATCTCCACCCGCGTCCGCGTCGTTGCGCCCGAGACGCTGGAGCGTTCGCTCGGCAAGGCGAAACGTGTTTACGACAAGCGGCCGAAAGAATAGCCTAATCCCTGCAATTCAACAGGGCGCAGGGTATGGCCGACACCAATGAAACGACCGCTGCGGAGATCCTGGCTGATATCCGCGCCGGCAAGGTAACGGCGGTCAGTGTCGTCGAGGCCGCGCTCGATCGTGCGGAGCGGCTCAAGCACCTCAACGCCTTCATCGTGCTGAACCGCGACGGCGCGCTGGCCGCGGCGCGCGAGGTCGATGCCGGGACGCGGACCGGCGTGCTGGCCGGGCTTCCGATCGTCGTGAAGGACAATATCAACACATCAGAACTGCCGACATCGGGCGGCACGCCGGCGCTGCAACACGCGCGGCCTGCGCGCAATGCGCCGTCGCTGCAAAAGCTGCTCGATGCGGGTGCCGTCGTCATCGGCAAGACCAATCTGCACGAGCTTGCCTTCGGCATCACCAGTACCAATCTCGCACCGTTCGCAGGACCGGTGCGGAATCCATACGACACCAGCCGGATCCCGGGCGGGTCGTCCGGCGGAACGTCGGCGGCGATCGCCGCGCGCATCGCCACCTGTGGCCTCGGATCGGACACCGGCGGCTCGACCCGCGTGCCCGCGGCGTTGACCGGGACCGTGGGCCTTCGGCCTTCAGTCGGCGATGGCGGCGCCGAGCGGCGTTATCACGATGACAACCAGGTGGTTCCGATCAGCCATACCCGCGACACCGTCGGCCCGATGGGACGCACCGTCGCCGATGTCGCGCTGCTCGATGCCGTGATGACAGGCACGCCGCTGGCAACGAGCATCCCGCTACGCGGCGTGCGTCTCGGCATTCCCGCCTGTTTCTGGAGCGGCCTCGATCGCGATGTCGAAGCCGTCGCCCGCGCAGCCTGCGCCCGGCTCTCGGCGGCCGGCGCGGTGCTGGTCGATGTCGACATGCCCGATCTGTTTGAGCAGAACGGCAAGGTGTCGTTTGTGGTCGCGTTGCACGAGCCGATCGCCGATATCCCGGCCTGGCTCGCCGCCTCCGGGATTGAAGGGATCACGCTGTCCGACATCGCGGCCGGCGTCGCCAGTCCTGATGTCGTCGGCGCATTCGGTGCCATCACTACGGACGCCTTCGGTGCCGCCTATGATGATGCAATCAAAGTGCAGCGGCCGGTGCTGCAGGCGATCTATGCCACCTACATCAGGGACAACGGGCTGGATGCGATCCTGTTTCCGACCACGATCGCGCCTGCACCGGTCATCGACGAAAACAACGGATCCGGCGAGATGTCGGTCAATGGCGGCGCGCAGGTGCCGACCTTCGGCACCTTGATCCGCAACACCGATCCCGGCAGCAATGCTGGCCTTCCCGGGCTGTCGCTCTATGCCGGCTGACGTCCGATGGCCTGCCGGTTGGGCTCGAGCTCGACGGTCCGGTCGGCAGCGATGCAAGGCTGCTCGGGCTCGGCCTGTCGATCGAGGCGATCCTGGGCACGGCCCCGCCGCCGAAGCTCTGACTCGGCCGGCCGCAACAAGCCCCTTGAATTGATCGGTCAGTCGATTAGTCATGGCCCGAGGCCATCCGGCCGCCACCATCCGCGTGCCTTGCGGCGCGCTCCATGACCGAGACTGGAACGCTGATGCCGCCGGCCCCGCAAGCAAACCGTCATCCTGTCGACGCGCGCTGCGTCCGCCTGCTGACGAAGGCGGAGAACGCGGCGGCGGTGGCGCCAGCGGTCGAGACCCTTGCGTTGTCGCGCGCGGCGGACGATCTGCTCATCGAGGTGAGGGCCGCCGCGGTCAATCCGTCCGACGTCAAGGCCGCGACCGGGCTGATGCCCTATGCCATATTCCCGCGTACCCCGGGCCGCGACTACGCCGGTGTCGTAATCGATGGTCCCGCTGAATTCATCGGGCGTGAGGTGTTCGGCTCGTCCGGCGACCTCGGCATCCGCCGCGACGGCACCCATGCCACGCATCTGGTGGTCGAGCGCGATGCCGTGGTGGAAAAACCCGCGGGCATTTCCTGGGACGAAGCCGCCGGGATCGGCGTGCCCTTCGTCACCGCGATGGAGGGCCTGCGCCGCGCCGGCCTGCCGAAGGCGGGCGAGACCGTGCTCGTGATGGGCGTCAACGGCAAGGTCGGGCAGGCCGCGGTGCAGATCGCGAGCTGGCACGGCGCGCGCGTGATCGGCGTGGTGCGCAAGAGCGAGCCCTATGAAGGCCACAGCAATTCGCCGGTCGAGGTGATCGACGCCTCGACCACCGACGTCGCCGCTCGCGTGCGCGAGCTGACCGGCGGCAAGGGCGCCAACATCGTCTACAACACGGTCGGCGATCCCTATTTCCAGGCCGCGCACAAGTCGCTGGCGCTGCGCGGCCGCCAGATCCTGATCGCGGCGGTCGACCGCATCGTGCAGTTCAACATCCTCGAATTCTACCGCGGCCAGCACACCTATGTCGGCATCGACACGCTTGCGCTGTCGTCGGTTGCGACCGGCGAGGTGTTGCGCGAGCTCGCGCCGGGCTTTGCCGGCGGACATCTGAAGCCATTCCCGATCAAGCCGAGCGCGATCTACCCGCTGGAACAGGCCAAGGCGGCGTTTGTTGCCGTGGCAGGCTCGTCGCGCGACCGCGTGATTTTGCGACCCTAGTTCACCGTCATTGCGAGGAGCGAAGCGACGAAGCAATCCATTTCTCTCCAGCGTGATAGTATGGATTGCTTCGCGTCGCTCGCAATGACGAACGTAATTGAAGGACTATTATGGACCCCGCCACGATCGTCATCATTGCCGCCCTGACCATCGGCCTCATCTATGGCTCGGTCGCGCTGCTCAGCGGCTTCTGCATGATGAGCGGCCTGCGCGGCTGGTGGGCGGAGGGCGACGGCCGCCTGGCGCGCACCTATGCGCTGGCGATGGGCGTCGCGATCGCGGCCTCGCAGCTGTTGGCGGCGGCAGGCCTCGTCGATCTCGGCAAGTCGATCTATCTGCAACCGTCCTTCTCGGCGCCGGTGATGTTCCTCGGCGGGCTCCTGTTCGGCTACGGTATGGTGCTGTCGAATGGCTGCGGCTCGCGGGCGCTGGTGCTGCTCGGGCGCGGCAATCTGCGCTCCTTCGTGGTCGTGATCGTGCTCGGCATTTTCGCCGAGATGACGCTGAAGGGCCTGATCGCCCCGGCGCGGATCGCGATGGTGCAGGCGTCACAGGCCACAGTGTCAGCCAATTCGGTGCCGGCGCTATTGGCGGACATCGGCCTCGGCGCGGTGCCGGCGCGGATGGTGGCGGCCTCGGTTCTCGCAGCCCTCTTGATTATTTTCGCCTTTGCCCATGCGCCATTCCGCAAGTCACCGGGCCAGATCGCGGCCGGCCTGATCGTCGGCCTGCTGGTGGCGGGGGGCTGGTACGCGACCGGCTATCTCGGCGCCGATGATTTCAATCCGGTGCCGGTGACGTCGCTGACCTTCATCGCGCCGATCGCCGACGCCCTGCAATACGTCATGCTGTCGACCGGCTCGACGCTCAATTTCGGCATCGTCACCGTGTTCGGCGTGTTCGCCGGCAGCCTGATCACGGCCATCGCCACCGGGCGCTTCCAGCTCGAAGGCTACCGGTCGCCGCAGCATATGCTGCGCTCGGCGAGCGGCGCCGCGTTGATGGGCGCGGGCGGCGTGATGGCGTTCGGCTGCTCGGTCGGGCAGGGGCTGACTGGGCTGTCGACGCTCTCGCTGTCGTCCCTCATCGCGATCGCCGGCATCATGCTCGGCACCGGCGCCGGCCTGCGCGGGAGCTTGCGGGTCAGGCCGCTTGCGACGGCCTAGGCGTGTACTCATAACCGTCGGCTTCCCGTCATAAAGCGGAAGTTGCCCGGTTCGGTAGTTATCGGCGGCTTATGGCCCCTCAGCAGACATTCCGTTCGTGCCGATGCTCCGTTTTGGAGATAATATGCAGCATTGCGACGCGAGGGAAGAGAATGAATGAAGATCAAACCATTCGAGCGGCTTTGGATCATCACTGGGCAGCCTCAGATGCAAATGACTTCGAGGCGGAGCATGAGATTTACCGTGATGATGCCGTGCTTGAGTACCCTCAATCCGGGGAGAGAATCCGCGGTCGACGCAATATTCAAGCGTCTCGTTTTGCGCAGCCGAACAAGAAGCGCTTTACGGTGCGACGCATACTCGGCGCTGCCGACCTTTGGGTTACTGAATTTGTCCTCACATACGACGGCTTGCCATCTTACACGGTGAGCATCATGGAATTCAGAGGCGGGAAGGTCGTTCGTGAAACCCAGTACTTCGGTGATCCCTTTGAGCCGGGGCCGTCGCGCGCCCAATGGATCGAGCCAATACGTTGAGATGTCTTTGCATTCAATCTCACCACCGCAGCGTGCTCCGGCTCATCATTCTCGTGCGTTGCCTGCCAATGCCGACGAGGTGATCGAGTAGGATGGTCATCGCACGCATGAGTCCGGGATGGCCCTAAGCTGATGGTCTGCATGATCCCCGAGAGGTTGGCTCTTCGAGGGTAACCGGAAGTCCCTCGCGCTTTTATCGAAGTTGAGTGCGGCTGCCTCTCACCCTACTCTCGCCCGGCCGGTTATCGGCGAGCTGGAGGAAATCATGAGAACTCAATACTTGATGGCATTGTCACTGCTCAGCGGCATCGCAATCGGCGGGTTCGCGTTCCAAGGTTTGCACGCTCAAACCAAGCTGAAGGCCTACAGTATCGGTGAGATCGAACCAATTGCTGGTGCAACTGTTTCGCCCGCTTATATCGAGGCAGCGAGAAGGGCACTGGCCGAGGCCGGTGGCCGCTCAATGGGGACTTTGAAAGGCAGAGTTTTCCACGCGGAGGGCGGGCCTGCTCCAATCAGTGTGGCCATGACCGAGTGGGATAGCGCAGATGCCGCCATAGCATTTTTCCAGTCCAAGGTCTGGCAGGACCTTGCACCTGAGGGCGCGAAAACCGCGAAAACGATACGGCGATACATCGTGGAAGTTGAGAAGTGACCACCAACTTTGGTCACATGACTAGGCCGCCTCAGTTGGCGGCCTAATTCATGTGTGCCGAGTATGAACGACAGCTTGGAGGTGGAAGTCCTCTATCCAGCCTGATGACGGCGAAGGATTAGCGAAGCGCAAGGGCGTCATCGCGAGGTGGGGTCTGAAGACAGCGTGGAGCAAAGCCGCGGCTCGATGGACAATTACCGGATAACGAGGCCTACCCGGCCGGACGAGCGAGCATGTGATCGCGAAGTCCATAGTCATCAAGGGTCGGGGTGGTAAATCCGGCGAGCGTGCGGTGAAGGCGGTCGGTCTTACCTCGGGAGGTCTGTGCTGTGTCCCGGTAACGGGACTGAGGTCGTCGTAAGGCGACTTGACCGCAGCGCAGAAGTCAGCAGCGGGCATAGTAGGCGGTGGCGTGCCGTCGAAGGCCCAAACGGTGGAAGTGGCCAGTAGAACGGTGATCTCGCGCGAGCCATGCGGCAGAAGAATCAGGTCGAGCTGAACTTGGGCACCGGAGCGAAGGGTGAAGCCCCGAACGCCGCCGCCCAAGAGTCCGAAGCGCGCGCGGCGGCCACCGCCCTCGAACGCCCGGCGGCCGCAGGGCCGTCGATGGAAGCGGTAATCGAGCGTGAGAACCTGAAGACGGCGTTGGCGCAAGTGACGCGCAACAAGGGCGCGGCGGGCGTCGATGGGATGACCGTCGATGAGTTGCCGGCCCACCTGAAGGAGCACTGGCTAGCGATCCGAGCCCAGTTGCTTGAGGGCACCTACAAGCCGCAGCCGGTGCGGCGGGTGGAGATACCGAAGACGTCGGGCGGCCTGCGGCCGCTCGGCATCCCGACGGTGCTCGACCGCTTGATCCAGCAGGCGGTGATGCAGGTGCTGCAGGCGGATTGGGACGGGACGTTCTCCGAGACCAGCTTCGGCTTCCGGCCGGGGCGCTCGGCGCATCAGGCGGTGGAACGGGCGCAGACGTACATTGCGGCCGGCCGCAGCTTCGTGGTGGACATCGACCTGGAGAAGTTCTTCGACCGGGTCAACCACGACATCCTGATGAGGCTCGTTGCCAAGCGGGTGACTGACAAGCGCCTCCTGAAGCTGATCCGCGGATTCCTGAATGCGGGTGTGCTGGAGAGAGGGCTGGTCAGTCCGACGGAAGAGGGTACGCCGCAGGGCGGTCCGCTCTCGCCGCTATTGTCGAACCTGATGCTGGATGTGCTGGACAGGGAACTGGAAAGACGCGGCCATCGCTTCGTGCGCTACGCCGATGACTGCAACATCTATGTGCGCAGTCGGAAGGCGGGCGAGCGGGTGCTGGCGGGCATCGAACGGTTCCTCGAAAAGCGCCTCAAGCTCAAGGTCAACAAAGCCAAGAGCGCGGTCGCCAAACCGAGCGTTCGCAAGTTCTTGGGCTTCAGCTTTATCGGTGGGAAAGAACCGCGTCGGCGCATCGCGCCGCAGGCACTTGCCCGCTTCAAGGCGAAGGTCCGAGGACTGACACGACGCACCTGCGGCCGAAGCCTCGCGCAGATTGCCAAGGAACTATCGCGCTATCTGATCGGATGGCGCGGCTACTTCGGCATCTGCCAAACCCCGTCGGTGTTGCGCACACTTGACGAATGGCTCAGGCGGCGGTTGCGCGCCATCGCCTGGAAACAATGGAAGCGCGGTGACACTCGCTTTGCCGAGCTGCGACGCTGCGGCGTCGGCCGGGATCTGGCGGCACAAACCGCCGGCAGCCCGCATGGCCCTTGGCGGCTCGCGAACAGCCCCGCGCTCACCATCGCCATGCCAATCGCGTTCTTCAGGGCACTCGGCTTGGCTTCCGTCGCGGCACAGCAGCCCGCATAATCCACCGAACCGCCGGATACGGACCCGTATGTCCGGTGGTGTGGGAGTTGCGCCTTGCAAGCGCGTTGAAGTCTGCCGTCTGAGATGACGGCCGCGGCAAAGCCTAGCGAGCAGCCGCGAACCGAGTCTTGCGTGGCGTCCGGTAACGGCCGTTGCGAAGCGTAGACAGGGAGGTTGTAGGCCGGAATGAAGTGAACGGGAAAATAGCCCCGAAATCGAACGTGATCGGAGTAGCCGACCCTGTCTCTCAAAGGGGAAGGCGGAACCGCAGGCCGCGACAACGCGAGCGGTCAGAGGTGCTCCCGGGGTTCGTACCGCCAGCATGCAATCAAAGGAAGCAGCGTGAACAAGGGAGATCCATCCGGTTCAAGCGCAAGCTTGTAAGACCTGCCAAGCCGCTGAGGTGAGAAGGGTCTGACGACCGGGTGGAAGTCAGACTGACCGATAGTACTCCGAGGACGGGAGAGCCGGCCACATGGGGAAGCGGTCAGCGGTAGTTGAATTGTTCTTGGGCGACATGGGCTCCATTCAACGGGAGTTACGGCCTTCTATGCAAAGAGAAGATCAGCTGACCATGGAAACGAAACTTGAACAAATAGCAGTGAAAGCTCGGCGCGAGACAAATCTTCGCTTCACCTCGTTGGCCCATCACATCACGCGCGACCGAGTGCAAAAGAATCTATTACAGATTCCGAAGCGCTCCGCCGCCGGGGTGGACGGACAGACGGTGGAGGCGGCGAAGGAGAGCTTCGAGGACTGGATAGGGCCAATGCTCCAATCCATCCATCGCCAGGGATATCGGGCGCCGAACATTCGGCGGGTCTATATCCCCAAGCCCGGTAAGACGGAGAAGCGCCCCCTCGGGGTTCCAACTGTCGCCGACCGGGCGCTCCAGCGCAGCACGGCTGAGGTGCTGGCCGCTATTTACGAGCAGGACTTCTTACCCTGCTCGTTCGGCGGCAGGCCGAAGCTCAGCGCCCATCATGCCTTGGCGACCCTCAATGAGGTGATCGCCGGCGGCATGATCAGCTGGGTGTTGGAGGCGGATTTGAAGAACTTCTTCGGGAGTCTCGATCATGATCGGGTCCTCCGGTTTGTCGAACATCGAGTCGGTGATCCGCGCCTGATCAGCTTGATCCGGCGCTGGTTGAAAGCGGGCATCCTGGAAGACGGAGCGGTGCACCCGAGCGAACAAGGAACGCCACAAGGCGGATCGATCAGTGTGCTTTTGAGCAACCTCTACCTTCATTACGTTCTCGACCTCTGGTTCGAACGCGTGGTGAAGGGTCGGTTGCGGGGCGAAGCCCGACTGGTGCGCTATATCGACGACTTTGTGATCTGCTTCCAATATCGATCGGACGCCACCCGCGTACAGGAGGCCTTGCGTCTTCGGTTGGGGAAGTTCGGCCTCACTCTAGAGCCGACCAAGACCAAGTTGGTCGAGTTTGGTCGGTTCGCGCAAAGACATGCGGGCAAACGCGGCAGAAACCGCCCGGAAACAATCTACTTTCTGGGGCTGACGCTCTATTGCACGCGAAACCAAAAAGGCAACTTCAAGGTTGGGATGCGCACCGAGAAATCTCGGCTAAAGCGCAGCCTTATGTCTCTGCAGGAGCTGATGCGGCAAATACGGCATTACAAGATCAGTGACCAGGCCGATGAAATCAACCTCGTCCTGCGCGGCCACTATGGCTATTACGGCGTCGCCGGAAATCTCCGGAGCCTCGTAAAAGTCTATCGGGCCGTGGAGCGTTACTGGCGCGGAATGCTGCGCAGCCGCAGCTGGGCAGGCCGACGCCTCACTTGGGACGCCTTCAACCAAATCAAAGAACGGACACCGTTGCTGAAGCCTAAGCTGCGCCTCCCTTATCGGGAGCTGCAAGCGCTTGCAGTGCTGTGAACCAACTGTCGAAGAGCGTCGGTGCGGGAAATCCGCACGCCACGTTCTGTGGGAACCGGGGGCGGGCGACCGCCTCCGGTGACCCGGTGGGAGAAGCCGCGAGGCTTCCCCCTATCCCGATTTCGATGTTGCCTGCTAGCCCTAAGCTGACGGTCTGCATGTCTAGCGCTCATTCCCTGCGATGTCGGTATGCGCCTCTTGGCGATGATGTTAAAGAAAGGGTGTTCGCGAAGCCCGCAAATACTCGCATTCTGCGGCATCGTCGGCGCACTGGTAAGGAGCCGCAGGATCACTTCTGCTCCCGCATGGTCGATGCGGCGCGCACACCTGAGGGCGTCTCGCCGAAGTGCCGGCGGAACGTGCGATTGAAATTAGAAACGTCACCAAAGCCGACTGCATACGCGATGTCGATGATGGCCAAATGCAGATGGTGCGGGTCAGTCAACATCGCGAAGGCACGCTCGAGCCGGCGTCCTGCAAGATGCTCGGTGAAAGACTTTCCGGTCCCCTCCTCGAGCAATTTTTGCAC
This sequence comes from Bradyrhizobium sp. USDA 4510, assembly GCF_054059095.1. Lineage (NCBI taxonomy): Bacteria > Pseudomonadati > Pseudomonadota > Alphaproteobacteria > Hyphomicrobiales > Nitrobacteraceae > Bradyrhizobium > Bradyrhizobium sp. USDA 4510. The sequence continues at coordinate 2,074,627 of NZ_JBSSBT010000001.1, forward strand.
GTATCGCCGCGACATGCCGATCGCCCCAGCGACCTTGTTCAAATCGAAATTGGGATCGCTGTAGCGTCTCGCGACTTCCGCTAGGATCGCCTGCAGCTTTGCTGCCTTCACACCGCGCTCCGTAATGATGTCTGTTGCTTGGTCGGTCGGCCCGAGCGTCGCGGCGATAAGATCGAGGAGATGTACGCCGACGGTGGCGGCTAGCTCTGATGACGGAGGTTCTTTGAAGGATGCGAGCGACCGCAGGTAGCGGTTGAGAAGTCTCAGCGCCGGTCCGGAACGCGCTGGCCGGCCTGATAGGTCTTCCGGGTTGGCCACCAGAGACCTAAGGGCGGCAGCCTGCACGGTTACGAATTTGACGCTCCCCCCACGCGGCCCAAATACTCGCAGCGTCCTTCCCCGATCGACCAAACAAGCGGAGCCGACGTCATAGCCATACTCTTGGCCAGCATTTGCAAATTGGACCGGTCCAGCCTCGACGAGGTTCAGTCCGAATTGCTCACGGCTATCCTTGAGGTGGTGTTTGTGACGAATAAACTCCACCGGCGTCGTGACAAGGCTACAAACGCCAACCGCACCGAGCGACAAGCAGGTGACGTCGATACGTGGGCGGCCACCGCTGTGGTCTATCACGTCCAACGCGAGGTTCAGCCGCGCAAACTCCTCACGGAACGTGGAGAACCGCACGCGCTCCGGCAGCATCTCGGTCGACCATCGCAAAAGGTGAGATGACGTTGGCATCTCGACCTCCCGTTTTGGGGGCAGTCCCTCAAGTAATCATAATGGGCGGCGCTTCGCTACTGTGTGAAATGGCTTACAAAGGGAAGCCGGCTGCGCGACATTCGTCCTGTTGAGGACCGCTTGTGTGAAGGGTTTCGGATGCCGGCCGCATGACTGACGGCGCGGCACATTCGGGCGGTCGGCGTCCGAAAGCCTCCAAGGGAGATGCTATGGTGCGGGCGGCGGCGGTGAGGACGGTGAGGATATGGCATTCATCGGCGCTGATGTGAACCGATGGAGCACCCCATGCAGAAGTTGAACGACCTGAGCCGATCCCTCACACCCCTCAAACCGGACGGTACGCTGATCGCTGTGATCGAGATGAGCCTGTCGAGCTGGCTCGTTGCGGGGATTGTGCCTGGTGTCGAGCGCCAGCCGTCGAAGAAGCTTGAGGTCGACGAGAACGCCTTGCTGAAGCTGCTCAATCGCTGGCGAGAAGAGGCGCGGAAGGCAGGACACCGCATCGAACGCATCGCGGTCGCTTTCGAGGCCGGCCGTGACGGTTTCTGGCTGGCCCGCTGGCTCAGGGTGCGCGACATCGAGGCGCATGTCATTCACGCATCGAGCATAGCGGTATCGCGCGAGCACCGGCGCGCCAAGACCGATCGTCTCGACACCGAACTGCTGAAACGCTCTTTTCTCGGCTGGTTGCGGGGCGAGCGTGATCACTGCAAGATGGTCGCGATCCCGACAATCAAGGACGAAGATGCCAAGCGCCCCACCCGTGAGCGCGAGAGCCTTGTCGGAGAGCAAAGTCGGATCGTCAACCGAATGAAAGCAGCGTTGATACGGCTCGGCATCCGCGGCTTCAATCCCAAGCTGAAGAAAGCCGCCGAACGCCTTGACGGCTTGCGCACCCCCGAAGGAGAGCCGATCCCGCCCAACACCCTGGCTGAGCTGCGTCGCGACATGGCGCGCCGGCGGCTCGTCAGCGATCAGATACGGCAGATCGAGGAGGCTCGCCTGGAGCGTCTCAAGCAAACGCCCAGTGATGGACCACACGCAATGGAGCGCCTGTTGGCGCGGGTAATCGGGGTTGGTGTCGAGACCGGCGACATGCTGGTGCAGGAGGTACTATCGCGAAGCATGCGCGACCGAAGGGCGATAGCGCGTTATGCCGGCCTCACTGGCTCGCCTGACGAAAGCGGCAGAAAACGCCGGGAGAGAGGGCTGACCCGTTCCGGCAATGCCCGAGTGAGACGAGGCATGATCGAATTGGCGTGGCGATTTCTCAGATTCCAGAAGGACAGCGTCTTGGCGCAGTGGTTTCGAACTCGTACCGAGAATGCCCGCGGGACGCGCAAGACCATGATCGTGGCCTTGGCGCGCAAGCTCCTGATCGCTCTGTGGCGACTCGTGCGGGAGGGCGTAGTGCCGGACGGCGTCGTTCTGCGGCCGGCATCATGAACGGAGGAAGGACACCCCAACAGTTTCGGCCTTCCGTCCGCCTGTGACGGTGTCGCCGATGACGGTTCGAGGTGGCGGGGTCCCGACGTGTTTCCTTGGCTTCGATGCCGAAAGGGAGAATGGGTCCGCCGCTTCGGAGCTTCGCTGCCGATGCGCATGACTGCATCATGGTTCGGGGTCCTTGGACCCACCGGATACAAGGTTGTGGCGCGATTGATCGCGCCCGCAAGCGGGCTCCCCTCCGATCGTCATCCCGATCGCACCAAGCGATGCCGTCGTGCTCGAAGCTGTCAAGGTGTGGCCTGGCAACGGCGGAGCCTGTCGTACGATTCGTGCGGCGGCCAACCTTGACAGCTTCTGCGCGCGCCAGCGCAAGCGAAGTGCGGGTCGGGACGAAGAAACGGCCTCAGATCGAACAAAGAAACTGACGAAGGAAAAGATGCGCCGACCTATCGCCTATTTAAACGCCTCCCTTGACAAAGCCCATACAAGGAAACCGCGCATGGTGGGCAGGAAAGTGCGGCGGGCTCTATGGGGATTTGAGCTCTGCAGGCGACCTGGCCGATGGAGTTCGAACCGGTGCAGCGGTCGGCACGACGCTGTCGCTATCATTGAATGGGCGGTGGGCGGCGTCGAACGCGATCAATGATGGACGGATGGGCGACGACCGATGAGCGTTCAGGTGCGCTCCGCCGTGGCCGGTCGATGAGCGGCGGGCATGGCGAGCAGCTTTGCAGAATGACGGTTGCGCGCTCATGACGTATCGATCCTGATGGCGCGGGTTGGCGCGGTCTGTTGATGGCTGGGCGTTGCGCCTCGCTCAAAGACCTCGATGACGATCATGCGACCGCCGCAGCATGGGCACGGCGGCTTGCCGGCGGCGATGGTCTCGGTGGGCTCATTCTCACGATCGCTGACGGCGAGCAGTTCGCGCGCGCGTGCGATATTGTCGGCGCAGGGGCCCCGCGCCAGCAGGCCGTAGTGGCGGATGCGGTGCAAGCCCTTTGGCAACACGTGGATGAGGAAGCGGCGGATGAACTCGAAGGTGGCGAGCGTCATCCGCTTGTGACGATTGCGGCCATCGACCCGATAATCCTTCCATCTGAAGGTGACGCCTTGCTGGTCGAGGGCGATCAGGCGGCTGTTGGCGATGGCGACGCGGTGTATATAGCGCGACAGATAGGCCAGCACGGCCTGTGGCCCGCCGAACGGACGCTTGGCATAAACGACCCATTCCGTCTTGCGCGACGCTGCAAGCAATGCGGCGAATGATTGTGCTCCGGCGAGATGAGCGTCGTTACCGAAGAAGCTGAGGCGCCCGGCCTGGTGGAGGGCAGCAAGGCGACCCAGGAACAGGCGCCGGAACAGTCGTGAGAGCACGCGCACCGGCAGGAAGAAGCCCGGCCGGCAGGGTACCCAGCTCCGACCATCGAGGGAGATACCGCCGCCCGGCACGATCATGTGCACATGGGGGTGGTGGGTCATGGCCGAGCCCCAGGTGTGCAGCACCGACGTGATGCCGATCCTGGCCCCTAAATGCTTCGGGTCGGCGGCGATCGTCAGCATGGTCTCGGCCGAGACCTTGAACAGCAGGTCGTAGATGGCAGCCCTGTTGTGATAGGCGATGTCGGCGATCCGAGCCGGCAGCGTGAACACGACGTGATAATACGGCACCGGCAGCAGCTCGGCTTCGCGATCGGCGAGCCACTGCTTCGCCGCAGCGCCCTGGCACTTCGGGCAGTGCCGATTGCGGCATGAGTTGTAGGCGATCGACGTGTGGGCGCAGTCCTCACAGCGCGCGACATGGCCGCCGAGGGCTGCCGTGCGGCAGCGCTCGATCGCCGACATCACCTTCAACTGGTCGAGGCTGACGTGGCCGGCATGGGCCTTGCGCCACGCCGGACCATGGCTGCGGAGGATATCCGCAACCTCCAGAACCGGGCGGGACACGGGCGCCGTCAGCCGGGTGGCCGAGCCTCCTTCATCTTGATCGCGATGTGTTCCAGCGGACTCATCACTTCGCTGATCGTCTTGGTGGCGACCCGGGTATAGAGCGCCGTGGTGTCGAGCTTGGCGTGACCGAGCAGCACCTGGATCACGCGCACGTCGATGTTCTGCTCCAAGAGATGGGTGGCGAAGCTGTGCCTCAGGGTATGCAGCGACACGCGCTTGTTGATCTCCGCCATCTGCACGGCGGCATGACAGGCACGATTGAGCTGGCGCGTGGTCATCGGCTGCGCCGGATCGCGGCCGGGGAACAGCCAGCCCTGCGGCCGCGCCGCCTTCCACCAGGTCCGCAGCAGATCAAGCAGGTGCGGCGACAGCATGACGTTGCGGTCCTTGCCGCCCTTGCCCTGCTCGACGCGGATAATCATCCGCTTGCTGTCGATGTCGGCGACCTTGAGCGAGACCACCTCGGCGGCGCGCAGGCCGGCGCCGTAGGCCACGCTCAGCGCCGCCTTGTACTTCAGCCCCGGTGCCGCATCGAGCAGCCGCGCCACTTCCTCTGGGCTCAGCACCACCGGCAGCTTGCGCGGCTCGTGAATGACGTGGGTGTGCTCGACGATCTCGTGGCGCTTGAGCGTGACCCTGAAGAAGAACCGCAGCGTCGAGACGGTCTGGTTGATGGTCGGCACGCCAACGCCGCTCGATGCCAGATGCAGCTGGTAGCGCCGCACGTCCTCAAAACTCGCCGTATCAGGTGATCGTCCGAGAAACGCCGCGAAGTTCTTGACCCGTTGCACATAGTCATGTTGGGTCTTCGGCGCGAACTTCCGGATCGTCATGTCTTCGATCATGCGCCGGCGCAGCGGGCTCACTGCCTCGTCGGTCATGGGGATGCTCCTGTTTTGAGTGAAGGTTGCGAACCCCTCATCTCAAGACAGGACGCCTCGTTGCGCTATCCTCTCAGCCGTGCTGCCAGCCGTCGTGCCCTACCGCGCGAGCGGTTTAGTCCTTTGGCCCAAGGCCGACATGCAGCGCGTCGGTTTCGACGTCAGCTTCCGAGACCGAAGCGGACGTGACGAATCTATGAGCACAGGTCCTAATTACGCACGCGACGGCGCATCCGCGAGCGAGCTCAGCGCGATCCCACCGACGATCAGGGCCGCGGCAATCGCCAGCGAGAGATCGATCGGCTCGCCGAGCAAGAGGGCTGCGGTCACGATACCGACGATCGGCGTCGCCGTGGTGCCGAGCGAGGTGGTCAGTGCCGGCAGGCTCTTGTTGACCATGGACATCGCCCAATAGGCCAACGCCGTACCGATGAAGCCGGAATAGAGGAACAGCAGCAGGAGGTGTGGCGACCATTTCACCTCGGGCACGCCTTCGGTGACGAGCGCCGACATCGTCAGCACCAGCGTCGCGACCAGCACCTGCCACAGCAGCAATTGCAGCGGCGTCGCGATCCAGCGGTGCGAGCGGATATAGATGATGTTCGCGGCCCAGCAGATCGCGGCGATGATGATCATGCCGGCGCCGGCGAGGACATGCAGATTGCTCCAGTCCAGCGACGCCGGGTTGAGGATCACGCCGAGCCCGGCGAGTCCCAGCGCGACGCCGACAGGCTTGAGCGTCCCGAGCCGTTCGGTGCGCGCGGCGGCCGCGGCAAGCGCGACCCAGAGCGGCGTGGTGTAGCCGAGCACGACGCCCTTGCTGGCCGGGAGATAGCGCAGGCCGGCGGCGACCAGCGTCGAGAAAAACGTCATGTGCAGCAGCGCCACGCTGAGCACGACCGGGACATCGGCGATCCGCGGAATGATCAAATTGCCGCTGGCGCGCAGGATCACCAGCAGCGCGATCAGGGCGACCCAGCTGCGGATCGATGCGGTCCACAGCGGGGGCACCGCCTCGACCAGCGATTTCGTGACCGACCAGTTGATGCCCCAGGCCAGCACCACGACGATGAACAGGGCGGCGGCCTTGGCGGGGGAGAGTGACTGGTTCACGGCAGGATCCTTGCAGGCAATACCGCTTGTGAATAGGATCATGCTGGCTCTCTCGAAAGAGCCAGATTTGGTAGAATAGTGGAGCCAGATTGATCCTCGCCGAATTGCTCGCGCTGAAGCGATCGGACGATGCCGGGCTGGCCGCGCAGTTGACCCAGCAGCTGCGCGCGCTGATGGCGAGCGGCCGGATCAGGAGCGGCGCCATGCTGCCATCGAGCCGCAGCCTTGCGGCCGAGCTCGACGTGGCGCGCAACACCGTGACGCATGCCTATGAGCAGCTCGTCGCCGAAGGGTATCTGCGGGTCGCGGCGCGGCGGCGGCCGGTTGTGACCGACGATATCGAGGCGCGCTTCGCCAAGGCTCTGCCCGCGCCACGCCGTGATGCCGCCCGCAAGCCGCTGCTGTCGCCTTGGGCGTTGCAGCTCTCCGATACGGATTGGCCGCTGTCCTACCAGGCCGATTTCCGGCCGCTGCGTCCCGGGCTTGCGGATGCACGGGAGTTTCCGCACGAGATCTGGGCGCGCTGCCTGCGTCGCAGCGCATTGCGCCGCCGCTTCAATGACCAGACCGTGGTCAACCGGCCGAGCCTGCGCGAGGCCTTGCGCGATTATCTCGAAGTCAGCCGCGGCGTGCGCGCCGAGGCCGATCAGATCCTGGTGCTGCCGACGGCGCAGGCGGCGCTGACGCTGATCGCCGCGACCACCATCGTCGCCGGCGATGCGGTGTGGACCGAGGATCCCGGCTATCCCGGTGCGGCGGCGGCGTTTCGTGCCGCCGGTGCAAACGTCGTCGGTGTCAGCCTCGATCAATGGGGCATGATGCGGACGCGCGCGACGCGCGCGCCGAAGCTGATCTTCACCACGCCCTCGCATCAGCACCCCACAGGGCGCGTGATGCCGGTCGCGCGCCGCACCGAGCTGTTGGCTTCTGCCGAGCCCGGCAAGACCTGGATCGTCGAGGACGATTACGACGGCGAGTTTCACTATGACAGTCGCCCGATGCCGGCGCTGCAGGGGCTCGATCGCGAGGGACGCGTGCTCTATCTTGGCACCTTCGCCAAGGCGATGACCGCCGATATCCGCATCGGCTATCTGGTGGTGCCGCCATCACTGGCGCGGACGATGGAGATCGCGCAGCGCCATCTCGGGCTGATCGCCTCCGTGCATGTCCAGGAGGCGCTGGCCGGCTTCATGGCCGACGGGTATTTCCTGGCGCATGTCAGGCGGATGCGGCGGATCTATCGCGCGCGCCGCGATCACCTCGCGGCGGCGCTGGCGCGGCAGCTCGGCGAGGTGCTCACCGCCGAGGTGCCGCCGGGCGGCATGCAGCTGATTGCCCGTTTCAAGGATGGCCGTGCGGACCGGGATGCTGTGACGCGCCTGGTGGTCGCCGGCGTCGAGGTGCGCGCACTGTCGAGCCTTGCGCTGGAGCGGCCGCGCGACCACGGCCTGTTGCTCGGCTTCGCCGCCTGGCGCGAGAACGAGATCGGCGCCGCGGTGCGGATCATGGCGAACTGCCTGACCGGCAAGCGCGCGGCGCGCGGGCAAAGGGACGCTCGCACGATTTCGGAATAATGGAAGATATCCCTGAGTTGCCCGACGTGTCAAGTTGCCTTGTCGAGCGCCGGCGGCCGCCGGCACCTTTGCATGGGGTTGTTTTCGATATTTTTTAGCACGCCCCTGCGACGGCCCTCGTGCGGGAGAGGGACGCCGCCCAGATGCTGCTACGGCACGACCCGTCTCGCTGTGTCGCAGGCTTACTCCGCGGCCTTGGTGACGATCCGCACCTCCGACGTCAGCGTCTTGTGCACCGGGCACTTGTCGGCGATCTCCATCAGCCGCTTGCGCTGGTCGGCGTCGAGGTCGCCCTCGATCCTGATGACGCGGTCGATCTGGTCGAGCATGCCTTCGCGCGTCTCGCACTCCTCGCAATCCTTCGCGTAGATCTTGCTGTGCGTCAGCGTTACGGTGACGCGACCGAGCGGCAGCGACCTGCGGTCGGCATACATCCGCATCGTCATCGAGGTGCAGGCGCCTAGCCCGGCCAGCACGAAGTCGTACGGCCCGGGGCCGGAATCCTGACCGCCGACGGCGATCGGCTCGTCGGCCAGCATGCGATGCGGGCCTGCCGTGATGATCTGCTGAAACTTGCCGGCGCGGGTCTCCTGCACCACGACGTTGCGCGGCGCACTGCCGGTATCCGCCGCCGGCTGCGGCGCGATATCGATGTAGCGTTCGGCCCAGGCGCCGATCACGTCGGCGACATAGTCGGCATCCTGTTTGCCGCTCAAGAGATGGTCGGCCTCGGCCAGCGAGACGAAGCTCTTGGGGTGCCTGGCGGCGCTGAAGATGTGCGTGGCGTTGTCGATGCCGACGGTGTCGTCGGTCGGCGAATGCATGATCAGCAGCGCCTTGTGCAGCTGCTTCACCTGCGCCATCAACTTCTGCTCGGCGACGTCGTCGAGGAATTCGCGCTTGATGCGGAACGGGCGGCCCGCGAGCGAGACTTCGCCTTCGCCCTGCGTGCGAATGTCCTCGATCCGGTCTCTGAAGAAATGCGTGACATGGACGGGATCTGACGGCGCGGCGATGGTCGCGACCGCCTTGGCCTCGGGGATTTGACCCGCGGCGGCGAGGATCGCGGCGCCGCCCAGGCTGTGGCCGATCAGGATCGCGGGTGCTGTGCGCATCTCGCGCAGATGGTCGGCGGCGCGGACGAGATCGGCGACGTTCGACGAGAAGGTCGAGTTGGCGAACTCGCCCTCGCTGGAGCCGAGGCCGGTGAAGTCGAAGCGCAGCGTGGCGATGCCCTTGGCCGCGAGCGCGACCGCGATGCGCTTTGCGGCCAGCACGTCCTTGCCGCAGGTGAAGCAGTGCGCGAACAGCGCATAGGCCTTGATCGGCCCGTCGGGCGTGTCAAGCGCGGCGGCCAGCTGATGGCCGCCAACACCGGTGAATTGAAAGCGTTCGTGCGGCACGGGCAGGCTCCATCATTCTGTTGGTGTGTCAGTCGCCAGAATAGCGCTGTTCGGCCCAGGGATCACCGCGATTGTGATAGCCACGGACCTCCCAGAAGCCGGGCGCGTCCTCGGTGAGGAATTCGATGCGCTGCAGCCACTTCGCGCTCTTCCAGAAATAGAGGTGGGGCACCACGAGCCGCACCGGGCCGCCATGCTCCTGCTCCAGCGGCTTGCCCGACCAGCTATGGGCGAGCAGCGCGTCCTCGGCGGCAAAGTCTTCGAGCGGCAGGTTGGTCGTATAGCCGTCATAGGAATGCAGCGCGACGAAGCGCGCGTCCTCGCGCGGCTGGCAGGCGGCGAGCAGGTCGCTTGTGGCGAGCCCCTCCCACTGGTTGTCGTAGCGCGACCAGGTCGTGACGCAGTGAATGTCGGAGACGAATTGCGTTTGCGGCTGCGCCATGAAGTGCTGCCAGGTCCAGTAGATGGTCTGCTCGACCGCGCCGTAGACGTCGAGCCGCCAGCGCTCCTGGGAGATGTTCGGCATCAGCCCGAGATCGAGCACCGGCCAATCCGCCGTCAGATGCTGGCCCGGCGGCAGGCGCTGCTCCTCCGGGCGGGTGACCTTGCCGGTGAGGAATCTGCCTTCGCGTGCCCAGCGCTGCTTGCTGCGCGTCAGCTTGCTCTCGGGCGGTTCGTTATCGTCGGTCATGGCGTCGTGCGATCATTCGTGGCGATGCATCGCGGAGTCGCGCTTGGTATCGCGCATCGTCGAGTAGATCAGCAGCGACAGGAAAATCATGCCGCTGAGATAGTAGTAGAACCAGTCCTCATGCCCGATGCTCTTGAAATAGAGCGCGACCGCCGGCGCGGTGCCGCCGAAGATCGACACCGTGATGGCGTAGGGCAGGCCGACGCCGAGCGCGCGGACGTTGGTTGGAAACAGCTCGGCCTTCACGATCGCGTTGATCGAGGTGTAGCCGGCGACGAAGATCCAGGCGCCGCAGATCAGAAGGAAGGCCATGAACGGCGACTTGGTATCCTTCAGCGCGGTCAGGATCGGGATCGTGCCGAGCGTGCCGGCGATGCCGAAGAAGATCAGCAGCGGCTTGCGGCCGATCTTATCGGAGAGCCCGCCATAGATCGGTTGCAGGATGGTCGCGAAGATCAGCGAGCCGAAGATCACGAAGGTGGTCTGGTCCTCGGTGAGGCCGACCGACAGCTTCACGAAGGTCTGCATGTAGGTGGTGAAGGTATAGAACGCCGCGGTGCCGCCGGCGGTGAGGCCGACCACCAGCAGCAATTCGCGCGGATAGTTCAACAAGCCGACGATCGAGCCGGTCGGTTTGGAAACCTTCTTGGCCTCCTCGAAGGCCTCGGTCTCATGCAGGCTGCGGCGCATCACCGCCGCGACGATCGCGAGCATGGCGCCGATCACGAACGGAATCCGCCAGCCCCAGGCCTTCAGCTCGTCGGGCGTCAGGAACACCTTTTGCAGCAACAGCAGCACGATGATCGCGGTGAGCTGGCCGCCGATCAGCGTGACGTACTGGAAACTGGAATAAAAGCCGCGGTGCTTGGGATCGGCGACCTCGCTGAGATAGGTGGCGCTGGCGCCATATTCGCCGCCGAGGCTCAGGCCCTCGATCACGCGGGCCAGCGCCAGGATCGCCGGGGCCGCGATGCCGATCGAGGCATAGGTCGGCGTCACCGCGATGATCAGCGAGCCGAAGCACATGCAGACCACCGAGAGCGTCAACGACAGCCGCCGGCCATAGCGGTCGGCGATGAAGCCGAACAGCCAGCCGCCGAGCGGACGCATGAGGAAGGTCGCGGCAAACAGCACGGCGGCATTGAGCTGCTGCACCACCGGGTCGCTGTGCGGGAAGAACGCCGGCGCGAAATACAGCGCAAACGCCGTGTAGGCGTAGAAATCGTACCACTCGACGAGATTGCCGACCGAGCCGATGAAGATCGCCTTCACCCGCCGCTCGACGTCGTGGATGTCGAGATGATCGCTCGCGGGCTGAGCGGTTTGTTCGGTCATTGCATTGCTCCCGGACTCGTCGGTTCGATTCCGGGGCAAGCTACCTCATTGGGTGACGCGATGTAACCGCTGTCGGGTTCCTCAGGCGTTGTTGCCGAACAGAACGGGCAGTTGACGCGGGCCGCGGACCGTGCCTTCCGACCAGGTGACCTTGCCGGCCGGATCGAGCCGGAAATCAGGGATTCGCTTCAGCCATTCCTCGATCGCGACCTGCATCTCCATCCGCGCAAGGTTGGAACCGACGCAGCGGTGGATGCCGAGGCCGAAGGCGGCGTGGCGGTTCTCCTTGCGGTCGATCACCACCTTGTCGGCATCGGGGAACATGGCGGGATCGCGATTGGCGGCGGGGAAGGACAGCAGCACCATGTTGCCTGCCTTCACAGGGCAGCCGGAGATCGTGGTCTCCTTCATCACCTCGCGCGCCATCGTCACCGGCGAATACGCGCGCAGGAATTCCTCGATCGCGGTCGGGATCAGCGCCGGCTCCGCAATCAGGCGCTCGCGATCGGCCGGCGTCTTGGCGAGGTGCCAGAGCGAGGAGCCGATCGCGCACCAGGTGGTGTCGATGCCGGCGATCAAGAGCAGCCGCAGCGAGCCGAGCACATGCTCGTCGGTGAGCGGCTGGCCGCCGGGGCCCTTGGCCCGCAGCAGCTGCGAGATCAGATCGTCGCCCGGCTCGAGCTTGCGCTGCTCGAGATGGGCCACGAAGTAGCCGGTCATCTCGCGCACGCCGTTCATCAGCTCGTCTTCGTTCTTGATGCCGAGCTCGAGGATCTGGTGGATCCATTTGATGAACAGGTCGCCGTCCTTCTCGGGAATTCCCAGCATATGGGCGATGGCGCGCACCGGGATGTGCTTGGTGTAGCGCGCGGCGGCGTCGCAATGGCCATCGGCGATGAATTCGTCGATCAGCTCGTTGCAGATCGCGCGCACCCGCGGCTCCAGCCGCTTCATCGCGTCCGGCGTGAACGGCGGCAGCAGCACCTGCTTGGCGGGCTTGTGCTCCGGCGGATCGGAGGTGATCGGCGGCGCGCGAGCGGTGATCTCGGGGCGGATGTCGCGCACGATGACGCGGCGCGAGGAGAAGTGCTCGGTGTCGTAGGCGATCTCCTTCACCGCCTGATAGGTGGTCGGCATGTAGCAGCCGAGGAAGCGCTCGGTATGCACGACGGGCGAAGCCGCGCGCAGCGTCTCCCAGATCGGGAACGGGTCGTCGGTCCAGACCGGATCGGTATGGTCGAAATCATGGACCCAGTCGGAGACCGGGGGATGTTCGGGCAAATAGCTTGCGGACGGGGAATCGGACATCAGCTCGTTTCCTTCTCGTTCGATCAAACGCTGGTTGGCTCAACGGGCGGCGCACGGCCGTCCCCGGCTGGCCGTCATTCCTCGGTGACTTCGATCGCGATTTCCGGGCAATTGGTCTGCGCGAGCCAGGCCTTGTCCTCGAGCCCGGCCGGGACCGTCCCGTCGCCGACCTCATGGGCGTTGCCGTATTCGTCGAGCTCGAACAGTTCGGGGGCGAGTGATTTGCAGCGGGCGTGACCCTGGCACTTGTCCTGGTCGACGCGGATTCTGAGCTTGGACATGCAAGCACCTCCCTCGGCTCTGGCGCATTGTGGGTTGCGCCGGGTTCCTCATTCCGGTTTATGCAAGCCTTGTTTAGGCAAGTTCTTGTTTAGGCAAGCTCTTGGCTTGCTTGGGCGGCCGGCCCTCTTAACCGGATCGCCAAGTTATAGTATATTACATTATCGTCGCGCTTGCGCGTCAAGCGAAAATTCAGCGATCATTGCCGCAATGGGACAAATCGTTCGTAAGCCGTTCAAAACCTACCACCATGGCGACCTCCGCGAAGCCCTGATCCAGGCCGCGTTACGCGAGGTCGAGCTCGGTGGTCCCGAGGCGATCAGCATCAAGGCGCTGGCCAAGCAGCTCGGCGTCTCGCAGCCGGCGCCGTACCGGCATTTCGCCGACCGCGAGGCGCTGCTGGAGGCGGTGACCGCGGAAGCATTCCGGCAGTTCAACGTGATCATGCGCGAGGCGATCGAGCAGTCGAGCAAGGGCTCGAAGCTGTCGCGCTTTGCCCAGGCCGCGCTCGCCTTCGGGCTCGAGCGCCACGGCATCTACCGGCTGATGTTCGCGTCGCGCACCATGGCCTGCGCGCCCAAGGGCAGCGAGTTGCACACCGCGGCGATGGAAACGCTGGCACTGCTGATCGAGTCGTTCGAGGCGCCGGCGGTCGGGCTGCTGCGCGAGCGGCAGGCGCTGAAGATCTGGGCCGGGCTGCACGGCATCGTGATGCTCGCCGAGCAGGGCCTGCTGACCGGCGAGTCCGCGCAGATCAGCCGCGAGGAGTTGCTGGACGAAATCGTCGAGCAGACCAAGGCGGCACTCACTGTGGCGCTGCAGGCGATGGAGGATAAGGCGTAGGGCAGATCGTCTGCAGCCTATCCCTTCGTGCCATAGAGATAGATAGCCCTGTCATTGCGAGGAGCTCGCGACAAAATTGCAGAGCAATTTTGCGCTGAAGCGACGAAGCAATCCATCGTTCTGCGCGCTCGGTGACAGATTGCTTCGCTTCGCTCGCAATGACGAAATGGAGGGTATCGCCCGCCTCTCCACCATAAGGGTCAGGATCGCGGCGGCCGCGGATCGATCGGGGTGGTGCCGCGCACGCCCAGAATGTCCTCCAGCACTTTCGCGCCGGCCAGAAGCTGCGCCTCGGCGCGCGGCTTTGCGACCATCTGCAGGCCGACCGGCAGGCCCGAGGCGGTGAAGCCGCAGGGCAGCGACAGCGCCGGGCAGCAGGCCAGCGTGATCGCGTAGACGATGCCGAGCCATTCGACGTAGTTGTCGAACTTCTTGCCGTCGCACTCGGCGACATAGCGGTTCTCGACCGGGAACGGCGCCACGATGGTCGCGGGCGCCAGCAGCAGGTCGTACTTGTCGAAGAATTCGAGCGTACGCGCCGTCATCGCGACGCGCTGCGCCTCGGCGCGTTCGAGCTTCTCGACCGTGAGCTTCAACCCTTCCTCGATATTCCAGATCACCTCGGGCTTCAGCAGATCGCGTTTGGTGCGCAGCAGTTCGGCCTTGCTGATTGCGAAATCGAACGCGCGCAGCACGTGGAAGCATTCATGGGCTTCGCTGAAATCGGGATGCGCCTCCTCGACGATCGCACCGGCTGCCGCGAACCGCTCCGCCGCCTTGCGGGTCACCGCCTTGACCTCGGGATCGACCGGCGTGATGCCGAGATCGGGCGAATAGGCGATGCGCTTCGGCCTGCTGCCTGACCGCGCCGCCGACAGGAACGACGTCGGGAGTGCGGGCAGCGACAGCGGATCGGCGGCATGCTCGCCGCTCATCGCGTCGAGCAGCAGCGCGAGGTCCTCGACATTGCGTGCCATCGGTCCCTGCTGGCCGAGCGTGCGGTCGACGCCGAATTTCGGCGTCTGCGCGACGCGGCCGATCGACGGCCGGAGGCCGACGATGCCGCAGAAGCTCGCCGGGTTGCGCAGGCTGCCGCCCATGTCGGAGCCGTGCGCCAGCCACGCGGTGCCGCTCGCAAGTGCCGCCGCGGCGCCGCCGGAGGAGCCGGCGGCCGAGCGCGATGTGTCCCAGGGATTGCGGGTCGGGCCGAACACCTCGTTGAAGGTGTTGGCGCCGGCGCCGAATTCCGGCGTGTTCGACTTGGCGTAGATCACGCCGCCATTCTCTTCGAGACGCTCGACCAGGATGTCCGACTTCGCCGGGACGTTGTCCTTGAAGATCGGCGAGCCCAGCGTGGTCAGCACGCCGGAGACGGCGGTGAGGTCCTTGATCGGAACCGGAAGGCCCGCGAGCAGGCCGCGCTCGCTGACCGGTTTCTGCATCAGGGCCTTGGCGTGGGTGCGGGCGCGGTCGAAGCACAGCGTCGGCAGTGCGTTGACCTTGCCGTCCACCTCGGCGATGCGCGTCTCCAGCACGTCGAGCAGATCGAGCGGCGTAACGTCACCGGCCTTCAGCTTCTCGACGACGGCACACGCCGTTTCCTTCACCAAGCCCTGATCAGCCATGCGCCGTTGCTCCTATGCCTTCTGTTTGCTTGTGCTGTAGAACATTTCCTGCCGTCGTGGCAATGCGACGAGAACCGAAGGGACAGGGATGGCAGCGTTGTTTTCCGCGCTGGACTGGCGCGCGATGAGCCAGCAGGAGCGTGACCTCGGCTTGAACAACGGCGTTGCCGTCAAGGGCAGCGCCGAGATCGCCGCCGGCTGGGAGCAACGCTCGGCGGCACTGCGGCAAAAGCACGCCGGCCGTCTCGACCTCAGATACGGCTCGCGCGAGCGCAACCGGATCGACTTCCTGAAAGTTCGCGACGGCGCGCCGACGCTGCTGTTCATCCACGGCGGCTATTGGCAGACCCGTGCCAAGGAAGTGTTCACGACCTTCGCCGAGGGGCCGATGGTCCACGGCATCAATGTCGCGCTGATCGGCTATACGCTGGCGCCGGATGCGACGCTCGACGACATCGTCGCCGAGATCCATGCCGGCATCGACTTTCTGGCCGGGCAGTTGCCCGCGCTCGGGGCCGCTGCCGAGGGCATCGTGGTGTCGGGCTGGTCGGCCGGCGGACATCTGACATCGATGGCGCTGTCGAACGGCCATGTCCGGGCCGGCATGGCGATCTCGGGCATCTACGACCTCGAGCCGATCAGGCATTCCTACCTCAACGAAAAGCTGAGGCTCGACGAAGCGGCGTCGCGGCGCAACTCGCCGATGATGGCGGAGGGCGGCACGGCAAAGCCGCTGTCGCTGGTAGTCGGCAGCGCCGAATTGCCGCTGCTGCGCAAGCAGACCGCCGATTTCGCCGGCCATCGCGCCCGCTACGGCTTGCCGGTGACCTATGAGGAGATCGCCGGCGCCGATCATTTCTCTATCATGAACCAGATGCTGGCGCCGCAGGGCCGCATCACGACGCTGATCCGGCAGCTGTTCGAGCGGACGGCGTCGTCCTGAGGTGCGAGCCTCTTCGGCGAGCCTCGAAGGATGGCGCAGCCCGTGGCCCATCCTTCGAGACGCCGCGCTACGCGCGGCTCCTCAGGATGACGGCGGTACAAGCGAAGGGGCGATTTCTAACCCCATCCCGACGTCAGCCCGCCATCCACCGTGTAGATCACGCCCGACGTATAGCCCGCGCGGTCGGAGGCGAGGAACGCCATCAGGTCGCCGATCTCGCGTGCATGTGCGGGCCGGCCGAGCGGCAGGCCCTTCTGGAATTCCTTGTAGCGGTTCTCGTCGCCGAACTGGTTCTTGGCGCGGGTCTTGAGCAGCGTGACGTGGCGGTCGGTCCCGACCGGGCCGGGATTGATGCCGACGACGCGGATATTGTCGGCGAGGCTCTTGCCGCCGAGCGCGCGGGTGAACGCCATCAGCGCGGCATTGCCGGCGCTGCCGCAGATGTAATTGGCGTCGAACTTCTCGCCGGCCGCGCCGATGTCATTGACGATCACGCCTCCGCCGCGCGCCTTCATCTGGGCGTAGATCGCGCGCGTCAGATTGACGTAACCGAACACCTTGAGCTCCCACGCATGCCGCCAGGTCGCCTCGTCGATCTTGTCGATCGAGCCGCCGGGGATATCGCCAGCATTGTTGACAAGGATATCGATGCCGGCGGCCTCCCCGGCGAGGCGCGCGAGATCCTCGGACTTGCGCAGATCCACCACGCTGGTCGCGGCAGATATCTGGTGCGCGGAGCGCAGCCGCTCGGCGAGCGCCTTGAGCTGGTCGCCGTTGCGGGCGGCGAGCAGGAGGTTGGCGCCTTCCTCGGCAAAGGCTTCGGCGGCGGCCGCGCCAATGCCCTTGGAGGCGCCGGTGATCAGGACACGCTTGCCGCGCAGATGCAGATCCATGGGATGTCTCGCTTGGTATGAGGAGTGGGTGTCGGCGAATTTGGTGGGGCAGGGTCGCGCCGCCTTCAACACTGCACTGCAGCGTTGCGCTCGCGCAAAGTTTGGTCCATTGCAGGACCATCAGAATAGGCGGCATTGCCGGCCGGGCAAATCACAAGGGTGTTCTCGATGAGCAGCGCAAAGAAGCAGTATCGGATTGCGGTCATTCCCGGCGACGGCATCGGCAAGGAAGTGATGCCGGAGGGCCTGCGCGTCATCGAGGCGGCGGCCAAGAAGCACGGCGTCGACGTGAAGTTCGACCATTTCGACTTCGCTTCCTACGACTATTACGAGAAGCACGGCGAGATGATGCCGGCCGACTGGAAGAACCAGATCGGCAAGCATGATGCGATCTATTTCGGCGCGGTCGGCTGGCCGGCGAAAATACCCGACCATATCTCGTTGTGGGGATCGCTCATAAAATTCCGCCGCGAGTTCGACCAGTACGTCAATTTGCGCCCGGTGCGGCTGATGCCCGGCGTGCCGTCGCCGCTGGCGAACCGCAAGCCCGGCGACATCGATTTCTGGGTGGTGCGCGAGAACACCGAGGGCGAATACTCGTCCGTCGGCGGCCGCATGTTCCCGGACACCGACCGCGAATTCGTCACCCAGCAAACCGTGATGACCCGCACCGGCGTCGACCGCATCCTGAAATTTGCGTTCGATCTGGCGCAGTCGCGGCCGAAGAAGCATCTGACCTCGGCGACCAAGTCGAACGGCATCTCCATCACCATGCCCTATTGGGACGAGCGCGTGGAGGCGATGGCCAAGAAATATCCCGGCGTGAAGTGGGACAAATACCACATCGACATCCTGACCGCGAACTTCGTGCTGCATCCGGACTGGTTCGACGTCGTGGTCGGCTCCAACCTGTTCGGGGACATCCTCTCCGATCTCGGCCCGGCCTGCACCGGCACGATCGGCATCGCGCCGTCGGGCAACATCAATCCGGAAGGCGACTTCCCCTCGGTGTTCGAGCCGGTCCATGGCTCGGCGCCTGACATCGCCGGGCAGGGCATTGCCAACCCGATCGGCATGATCTGGTCGGGCGCGATGATGCTGGAGCATCTCGGCGAGAAGCAGGCGGCGGCTGCGATCGTCGGCGCGATCGAGCGCACGCTCGGCGAACGCACGCTGCGCACGCGCGATCTCGGCGGCAATGCCGACACCACGGCATGCGGCAAGGCCGTCGCGGAGATGGTGGATTAGGCTGCGCCGTCAAGCACGGGGTCGTCCTGGCGAAAGCCAGGACCCATTACCCCGAGTGCTTGTTGTGTTGCTGGGTCTGACCACCGCCCTGCGCGATGACGCAGGCCGGTGGTAATGGGTCTTGGATCGCGCTCGCTACGCTCGCTTGTCCAGGACGACGTCGTTATTGATTGCTTCGCAATCTGCGTAGGGCGGGTTAGCCACCCTACGGCCACTGTCGTCCATGCGAAAGCAGGGACCCATAACCACAGGGTCTCGTTGTTGGGGCTCGCTGTGCCCCCAGCCTTCGTGACAATGGGCAGTGATGGTTATGGGTCCCGGCTCGCGCGGAGCTTGTCATCGGGCGGCGCTTTGCGCCGACCCGTTGGCTTGGCCGGGACGACGGTGAAATTACCCCTTCACGATCCTTCGGCAGTGCTCCCACGCCGCGTGGATCAAATTCTCGCTCGCCTCGGGCGTGCGGAAGGCGGAGTGCGCCGACAGCGTCACGTTCGGGATCCTGGTCAGCGGGTGATCCTTCGGCAGCGGCTCGATGTTGTAGACGTCGAGGCCGGCGTGGCGGATGTGGCCCGAATTGAGCGCATCGATCATCGCCAGCTCGTCGACGATCGCGCCGCGCGCGGTGTTGATCAGCACCACACCCTTTTTCATCTTCGCGATCTTGTCGCGCGTGATCAGGCCGCGGGTCTCGTCATTCAGCAGCAGGTGGATCGAAACCACGTCGCTGCTCGCCAGCACGGTGTCGAGATCGACGAATTCGACACCCGGATGGCTCTTGGCCGACCGGTTCCAGGCGATCACCTTCATGCCGCTGCCGAGTGCGATGCGGGCGACCTCGGCGGCGATGCCGCCGAAGCCGACCAGGCCGAGTGTCTTGCCGGAGAGCTGCATGCCGTCCTCTCGCAGCCAGTTGCCGGCGCGCATCTCGCGGTCCATCTGCGCGATCACGCGCGCCGACGACCACATCAGCGCGATCGCTGACTCCGCGACCGCGGTGTCGCCATAGCCCTTGATCAGGTGCACGGAGATACCGAGCTCGGCAAGCTCTTCCGGGTTCATGTAGCTGCGCGCGCCGGTGCCGAGGAACACGACGTGCTTCAGGCCGGCGCACTTTTTCGCAATGTCGGTCGGCAGCGCGGTGTGGTCGACCACCGCGATCTCGGCGCCGTCGAGGAGCGCCGGATAGTCCTCGGACTTGATGTCCGGGTCGCGGTTGATCCGCATCCTGGGATCGCCGGGCTTTTCCAGGCGCTCCGTGATGACAGCAAGCGATTCATTGGCGTCGACAAACACTGCGCGCACGAAAGCCTCCATCGATGAGGAGAAAGGAAGATCAGGACGCGACGCCGGCGAGCGCCAGCACCGTATGCATCAGGACGTTGGCGCCGGCGGCGCAATCGGTCTGCGTGGCGTCTTCCAGCTCGTTATGGCTGATGCCGTCCTTGCAGGGCACGAACACCATCGCTGCCGGCATCACCGTGTTGAGGTTGCAGGCGTCGTGGCCGGCGCCCGAGGTGATGCGGCGGTGCGAATAGCCGAGCTGCTTGGCGGCGTTCTCGACCGCGTCGACCAGCTTCGGATCGAAGTGCGTCGGCGCCTTGCGCCAGACGAGATCGAGCTGCACCTCGACCTTGCGCTTTGCTGCGATCTCGCTCACAGCGGCACGCAGGTCGCGATCCAGCGCATCCATGATCCCAGCGTCGGCGCTGCGGCAATCCACCGTGAAGCTGATCTCGCCGGGGATGACGTTGCGCGAGGGCGCGGCGATCACGGCCTCGCCGATGGTGCCGACCGCCTTCGGGCCGTGCTTCTTCGCGATGCTCTCCATCGCCAGAACGATCTCGGACAGCGTCGCCAGCGCATCGCGGCGCAGCGGCATCGGGGTCGAGCCGGCGTGGCTCTCGAAGCCGGTGATCTTGCCGTCGTACCACAACACGCCCTGGCCGGAATCGACCACGCCGATGGTCTTGTTCTCGGCCTCCAGGATCGGACCCTGCTCGATATGCAGCTCGACGAAGCTGGTGAACTTCTGGCGGCCGACGGGGGCGTCGCCGCGATAACCGATCGTGTCCAGCGCCTGCGCCACCGTGACGCCCTCGGCGTCCTTGCGCGACAGGATGTCGTCGGTGGTGAAATCGCCGACATAGGCGGCCGAGGCCATCATCGCCGGCGCAAAGCGCGAGCCTTCCTCATTGGTCCAGTTGCAGATGCAGATCGGAAGCTCGGTCTCGATCCCGGCATCGTTCAGCGTGCGCACCATTTCGAGCGCCGCCAGCGTGCCGAGCACGCCGTCATATTTGCCGCCGGTCGGCTGGGTGTCGAGATGCGAGCCGACGCCGATCGGCGGCTTCGACATGTCCCGTCCTTTCCTCAACCCGAACATCGAGCCGAGCGCGTCGACCTGCACCTCGAGGCCGGCGTCCTCGCACGCCTTGCGGAACCAGTCGCGCACCTGTTTGTCTTCGGCGCTCAAGGTCAGCCGCCGCACACCGCCCTTGGGCGTTGCACCGAACTGCGCGGTTTCGTGGATAGTGCCCCAGAGGCGGGCGGAATCGATCTGCAGGTTGGTGGCGGCTCGGCTCATGCTGACATTCCATTTGTATTCGGTCATTCCGGGATGGTCCGAAGGACCAGACCCGGAATCTCGAGATTCCGGGTTCGATGCTCGCGCATCGCCCCGGAATGACAGTTCATCTCCGGCAATCGTTCAATGACGCGCCACTCTCGCGCCGTCAACCGCCACGCTCGTCTGCGCGATCTGCCTGGCGAGATTGGCGACGCGCTCGATGGCGACCGCATCGGGCGAGGCGAGCCAGCTCGCGGTGAAGGTGAGGGGCGGCAGCTTGAGGTCGGTGTCGAGCAGCAGCAAGCGCCCGTCGGCAAGCTCGTTCTCGACGATCGCCGCGGGGATCACCGCGATGCCAAGCCCTTCATTGGCCATGTGGATCACGGTCGCGAGCGAGGTCGAGGCGTGCAGCCGGATCGGCGGCAGATCGGGGGCGTTGAACAGCGCGCGTACGGTCTCGTAGGGCTGGGTCTTGCGCGGAAAGGTGATGATCGGAAACCGCGCCAGGTCCTGCCGCGCCACCGGGCCGTCGCCGAGGCCGAGCGCCGGGCTCGCCAGGAAACCGATCGGGTAATCGCACAGCACGTGGTTGTGCGCGCCGGACGCCGAGACCGGTCCAAGCACGAAGGCGAGCTCGATCTCCTGCGCCAGCAGCCGCTGCGTCAGATTGGGCGTGATGTCGACCTCGATCTCCAGCGACAGGTTCGGGTAGACCTCGTTGACGCTTTTGACGAGGCGCGGCAGCCAGGTGTGCACGATAGTCTCCGCGACACCGAGCCGCAGCGCGCCGCGCATCGCCGAACGGTCGCCGACCTCGGCCATCATCTCCGAACGCAGGCCGATCAGCTTCTCGGCATAGATCATCATCAGCCGCCCGCTCGGGGTGGGCGAGGCCACCCGGTGGTCGCGGTTGAGCAGCTTGACGCCCATTTCGCGCTCGAGCTGGGCAATGCGCTGGGAGATCGCCGGCTGGGTGGTGTTGAGCCGCTGGGCGGCGCCGCGGAAGCTGCCGAGCTTGACGACCCAGAGAAATGTCTCGATCGAGCGGAAGTCCGTCATTGGAAGCATTTTCCCGATCGATAAATCTGCTTTATCGATTTTGATTAGAAAGGACGATTAGACATTATATCACGCTTGGTGTTGGTTTGTCCTTGTCGAGATTATGGGCAGGAGAATCCCATGACTGTTTTTGCGGCAGTGCAGCGATCTCAGGGGGAGCCAGTGCTGGCGAGCGTCGAAGCGCGCCGCGCCTGCCGTGACGGCGTGGCCTCGGCCACCACAGCCGGCCTCGCCAACGGTTTCGTCCAGGGCAATCTCGCGATCCTGCCGGAAAAGCTCGCCGGCGCCTTCCACCGCTTCTGCCAGCTCAATCCGAAGCCGTGCCCGATCATCGGCATGTCTGACGTCGGCGATCCCCGCATTCCGGCCCTTGGTCTCGACCTCGACATCCGCACCGACGTGCCGCGCTACCGGGTCTGGCGCGACGGCGAGGTGGCGGACGAGCCGACCGACATCACCAAATACTGGCGCGACGATCTCGTCACCTTCGTGCTCGGCTGCTCCTACTCTTTCGAGGAGGCGCTGCTGGATGAGGGCCTGCCGATCCGTCACATTGAACGCAATCTGCGTGTGCCAATGTACCGCACCAATATCGCCTGCAGCCCGTCGGGACCGTTCGCGGGACCCATGGTGGTGTCGATGCGCCCGTTCAAGCCGGCGGATGCGATCCGCGCGGTGCAGATCACCTCGCGCTTCCCGTCGGTGCATGGCGCGCCGGTCCATCTCGGCCATCCGCATGCGATCGGCATCAAGGATATCGCCAAGCCCGATTACGGCGATGCGGTACCGGTCGCCGATGACGAGATCCCGGTGTTCTGGGCCTGTGGCGTCACGCCGCAATCGGTGATCGCAAGTGCGAAGCTGCCGTTCGCGATCACGCATTCGCCGGGCCTGATGCTGGTGACCGATCTCAGGAACAAGCAGCTCGCTGTGCTCTGAATAGGCAATTCGTGCAATTCATTGAGGCTTTACTGCGCGCTACAAGCGTCACATCGATAATAACAAGCTGACCAAGGGGAAATTTCGATGACGATCTCTCGCCGTAACGTGTTGCTGGGTGCCACTGCCGCTGCTGCGCTCGGTCCGATGGCCGCGCGCGCGCAGACCAGTGAAGTGGCAATCGGCGTGATCTATCCGCTCTCGGGCGCCAGCGCCCAGATCGGCGTCGATGCGCAGCGCGCGTTCGAGACCGCGGCAGACATCATCAACAAGAACTATGACTTCGCATTGCCGCTCGCCAAGGGCGAGGGCCTGTCCGGCCTCGGCGGCGCCAAGGTCAAGCTCGTGTTCGCCGACCACCAGGCCGATCCGCAAAAGGGCCGCGCCGAAGCCGAGCGCCTGATCACGCAGGAGAAGGTCTGCGCCGTGATCGGCACCTATCAGAGCGCGGTCGCCGTCACCGTCAGCCAGATCTGCGAGCGCTACGGCGTTCCGTTCCTCTCGGCGGACAATTCCTCGCCGAGCCTGCATCGCCGCGGCCTGAAATACTATTTCCGCGCCTCGCCGCATGACGAGATGTTCTCGACCGCGATGTTCGACTTCTTCGATGCGATGAAGAAGAAGGGCCAGAAGATCGAGACGCTGGCGCTGTTCCACGAAGACACCATCTTCGGCACCGATTCGGCGAACGCGCAGACCAAGCTCGCCGGCGAGCGCGGCTACAAGATCGTGGCCGACATCAAGTACCGCGCCAACTCGCCGTCGCTGACCGCGGAGGTGCAGCAGCTCAAGGCGGCGAATGCCGACGTGCTGATGCCGTCGAGCTACACCACCGACGCGATCCTCCTGGTGAAGACCATGGCCGAGCTCGGCTACAAGCCGAAGAACATCATGGCGCAGGACGCCGGCTTCTCCGAGAAGGCGACCTACGACGCGGTCGGCGACAAGCTCGAGGGCGTGATCTCGCGCGGCAGCTTCTCGCTCGACCTGGCGCAGAAGCGGCCGATGGTCGGTCTCATCAACGAGATGTACCGCGCCAAGTCGGGCAAGGACTTCAACGACTATTCGTCGCGCCAGTTCATGGGCCTGATCGTGATGGCGGACGCCATCAACCGCGCCAAGTCGACCGACGGCGACAAGATCCGCGAGGCGCTGGTCGCCACCGACATGCCGGGCGATCAGACCATCATGCCGTGGCGGCGCGTCAAGTTCGACGAGATGGGGCAGAACAACTTCGCCGATCCGGTGCTGTTGCAGTACTCCGCGAAGAACTTCGTGACGATCTTCCCGGAACAGGCCGCCGTCTCCGAGGCGATCTGGCCGATGAACAGCTGATCGGTCGGGCGCCAGAGCGTCCGTTCCGATCGTATCGGAGCGGAGCTCTGGATTCTTGTTGCGACGCGTTTTCCTAGCGCGAACCGGTATCCACTTCGCTCGAAAACGCTATTGAGGGGGCAGACGGCGGTGACAGCCGAAGACATCATTCAGAGTCTCGCATGTTCCGTCATTGCGAGCGAAGCGAAGCAATCCACGTCTCCGCGAAAAGGAAGCATGGATTGCTTCGTCGCTTCGCTCCTCGCAATGACGGGGGCTAAAGACAATGGTCGGAACATGGAGCGTCGACCGTGACAGCCGAGACCATTATCCAGAGTTTGGCGAGCGGCCTGTTGATGGGGCTGCTCTACGGACTGATCGCCGCAGGCCTCGCATTGATCTTCGGATTGATGGACGTCGTGAATTTCGCGCACGGCGAGTTCCTGATGATCGCGATGTACGCGACCTTCTTCCTGTTCGCGTTCTTCGCGATCGATCCCTTGCTCGCGGCGCCGCTGGTCGCCGCGGCGCTGTTCGTGTTCGGTGCGGTGGTCTATTTGTTGATCGTCCGCTTCGCGATGCGCGCCAAGGCCAATGCTGGCATGGTGCAGATCTTCTCGACCTTCGGCCTCGCGATCGTGATGCGGGGCCTCGCCCAGTTCTTCTTCACGCCCGACTACCGCAGCGTCACCAACTCCTGGGTCGGCGGCAAGACGGTGTCGATCGCCGGCATCTATCTGCCGGAGCCGCAGCTGATCGGCGCGATGCTGTCGATCGCGGCCTTCGTCGCGCTCTACTTCTTCATCAATCGCACCGATTTCGGCCGCGCGCTCGAGGCGACGCGCGAAGACGCCGGCGCGGTGGCGCTGGTCGGCATTGACAAGAACCGCGTGTTCGCGCTCGGCTGGGGCCTTGGTGCGGCGCTGGTCGGCCTCGCCGGCGCCATCATGGCGATCTTCTTCTACGTCTACCCCGACGTGGGCGCGTCGTTCGCCCTGATCGCCTACGTCACCGTGGCGCTCGGCGGCTTCGGCAGCGTGTTCGGCGCCTTTGCCGGCGGCATCATCGTCGGCCTGGTGGAAGCAACCACCGCGCTGATCCTGCCGCCGTCGCTGAAATCGGTCGGCATCTATGCCGTTTACCTGCTGGTCGTCTTCATCCGCCCGCGTGGCCTGTTCGGATCGATGTGATGGACACCCAGTTCGCCCAACGCCGCAGGCGTGACCTGATCGTGGCGGCCTGCCTCGCGGTGATCGCCGCGCTGGTGCCGCTGTTCGTCAAGGACGTCTACGTCCAGAACATCATGGTGCTGACGCTGATGTATGCGGCGCTGTCGCAGAGCTGGAACATCCTGTCCGGCTATTGCGGCCAGATCTCGCTCGGCCATGCGCTGTATTTCGGGCTCGGCGCCTATACCACCGCGCTCTTGTTCACCAAGTTCGGCGTGCTGCCGTGGTTCGGCATGCTGGCGGGCGGGGCGATCTCCGCATTGATCGCGTTGGCGCTCGGCTATCCCTGCTTCCGCCTGCGCGGGCATTATTTCGTGATCGCGACCATCGTGATCGCCGAGATCGCGCTGCTGTTGATCCAGAACTGGGATTGGGCCGGCGCCGCGCTCGGCATCGACATCCCGGTGCGCGGCGACAGCTGGCTGAAATTCCAGTTCACCCGCTCGAAGCTGCCTTACTTCTATTTCGCGCTGGCGCTGGCCTGCATCGCCTGGTTCGTCACCTGGTGGCTGGAGGATTCCAAATGGGGCTATTGGTGGCGCGCGGTGAAGGACAATCCCGATGCGGCCGAAAGCCTCGGCGTGGTCGTGTTCAACTCCAAGATGGGCGCGGCGGCGGTTTCGGCCTTCCTCGTTGCGGTCGGCGGCAGCTTCTACGCCCAGTTCGTCTCCTACATCGATCCTGAGAGCGTGATGGGCTTCCAGTTCTCGCTGCTGATGGCGCTGCCTGCGGTGCTTGGCGGCATCGGCACCTTGTGGGGCCCGGTGCTGGGCGCGGTCATCCTGATCCCGCTCACCGAGCTGACGCGCTCGTTCATCGGCGGCTCCGGGCGCGGCGTCGACCTCATCGTCTACGGCACGCTGATCGTCGTGATCTCGCTGGCGCTGCCGCGCGGACTGGTCAGCGTGTTCTCCCTGCGCAAGGGAGCTGCACGATGACGGCGCTGCTGGAAACGCG
Source organism: Bradyrhizobium sp. USDA 4510 (assembly GCF_054059095.1). Taxonomy (NCBI): domain Bacteria; kingdom Pseudomonadati; phylum Pseudomonadota; class Alphaproteobacteria; order Hyphomicrobiales; family Nitrobacteraceae; genus Bradyrhizobium; species Bradyrhizobium sp. USDA 4510. The sequence goes on from NZ_JBSSBT010000001.1 coordinate 2,100,967, forward strand.
CGGAGTATGGCAGCGCTTCGGCGGCCTCGTCGCCAACAGCGATGTCTCGATCTCGGTCGGGCGCGGCGAGATCGTCGGCCTGATCGGCCCCAACGGCGCCGGCAAGTCGACGCTGTTCAACCTGATCGCGGGCGTGCTGCCGCCGACCCAGGGCTCGATCATCTTCGACGGCGAGGACGTGACCAAGCTGCCGGCGGCGGAACGCTGCCAGCGCGGCGTCGGGCGTACCTTCCAGGTCGTCAAGAGTTTTGAGACCATGACCGTGATCGACAACGTCATCGTCGGCGCGCTGATCCGCAACACCAAGATGCGCATCGCGCGGCAGAAGGCCTACGAGGTGCTGGAGTTCTGCGGCCTTGCGGCGCGCGCCGACAAGCTCGCCGCCGACCTCGTGCCGTCGGAGAAGCGCCGGCTCGAGGTGGCCCGCGCGCTCGCCACCGAGCCGAAGCTGCTGCTGCTCGACGAAGTCCTCACCGGACTGACGCCGGTCGAGGCACAGACCGGCGTCGAGCTGGTGCGCAAGGTCCGCGCCGCCGGCATCACCGTGCTGATGGTCGAGCATGTGATGGAGATCGTGATGCCGCTGGTCGATCGCGCCATCGTGCTGAATCTCGGCAAGGTGCTGGTCGAGGGCAAGCCGACTGAGGTCGTCCGCAATCCGGAAGTCATTTCTGCCTATCTCGGGGATCGTCATGCTGTCGGTGCGTGAAGTCACCACCGCCTATCAGGGCCTGGTCGCGATCTCCTCGGTGTCGATCGACGTCACCAAGGGCGAGATCGTCTGCGTCGCCGGCGCCAACGGAGCGGGCAAGTCGACGCTGTTGAAATCGATCGCCGGCGCCGAGCGGCCGCGCGCTGGCACCGTCACCTTCGACGGCAAGCGCGTCGACGGCCAGCCGCAGCACGTCATCACGTCAAGCGGCATTGCTTACGTGCCGGAGAACCGCCGGCTGTTTCCGCGGCTGTCGGTGCGCGACAATCTGCGCCTCGGCAGCTATCTCTATCGCAGCCAGTCCGACCGCGACGCGCCGCTCGATCTGGTGTTCAAGCTGTTTCCGCGACTCGGCGAACGGCTCGACCAGCGCGCCGAGACGCTGTCCGGCGGCGAGCAGCAGATGCTCGCGATTGGCCGTGCGCTGATGACGCGGCCGCGGCTTCTGATGCTCGACGAACCGTCGCAGGGCATCATGCCGAAACTGGTCGACGAGATCTTCCAGGCCGTGAAGCGCATCCGCGACGCCGGCATGACGGTCCTGATCGTCGAGCAGCGCATGGCCGAATGCCTCGAGATCGCCGACCGCGCCTACATCCTGCAGACCGGCCGCGTGCTGATGCAGGGCACCGCCGCCGAGATCAGCGGCAATCCCGACGTGCGCAAGGCGTATCTGGGGCTGTAGCGACGGAATCTCCACGCTCGTACCTCCAGCGACAAAGGCTTTGCCTTTGCGCGGGGATGACGCCAGTGCATGCGGTGCGCGCAATCCAGCCCGTAGCCCGGATGAGCGCAGCGACATCCGGGGCGTCCCGCATATCGCTGCGCTCATGCGGGCTACTGATCCAGCCCACGCAGCCTACTTGCTCTCGTCGATCTTCTCGACCTTGGCGGCGAGGTCCGGCACGCGGCTGACGCGATAGGTCGCGTTGCTGCAGGTCAGCGTCCAGGCCTCGTTGTCGGGCTTCGAGAGCTTGTCGTCCCGCTCGGCCTTGAGCGGCTTGTCGCAGGCATAGCCTTGCGCGCGCAGCTGGGTTGCCAGCATGCCTTGCAAGGTCTCTTCGGTCCGTCCGTCCGACGCCGCAAGGCCGACGGCGAACGGAATCGCTAACGCCAAGCCTGTGAACCTCATCATGACTGTCTTCCGCATATCGATCCTCCGCTTGATCTAGTGAGGGTGATCCGGCAGCACGAGCCCGAACGTCCTGGTCAAATCCGCCACCTGGTCGGGCGACAAATAGCGCGGGTTCAGGCCGCGCAGCAGCAGATAGAGCTTTGCGGTTTCCTCCAGCTCCTCGGTCGCGAACACCGCCGTTTCCAGCGTATCGCCCGACACGACGGGCCCATGATTGGCGAGCAGCACCGATGAATATTTCCCGGCCAGTCCCCGGATCGCGTCGGCAACGGCCGGATCGCCGGGGCGATAATAGGGCACCAGCGCGGTCTGGCCGCACTTCATGACGTAATAGGCGGTCATCGCCGGCAGCGCGGCGCGCGGGTCGATCTCGGGCAGCATCGAGAGCGCGACCGAATGAGTCGAGTGCAGGTGCACCACGGCGCCGGCGGAGGCGCGCGTCTGGTAGAGCGCGGTGTGCAGCGGCACTTCCTTGGTCGGGGCGTCGCCGGAGACGAGCCGGCCGTTGCCGTCGAGCCGCGACATTTTCGCCGGATCGAGGAAGCCGAGCGAGGCGTTGGTCGGCGTCACCAGCCAGCCGCCGTCCGCGAGCCGGACGCTGATATTGCCCGAGGAGCCCGGCGTCAGGCCGCGCTCGAACAGCGAGCGGCCGAAGCGGCAGATGTCCTCACGAAGCTTTGTTTCGCTCATCCGGTTTCGCTCGCCGCGCCATCTTTGGCGCTATCCGTTTTCCGCTTTGTCTCATGCTTTGGCAGCGCGGCCAAGCCGTGATAGGCAAGCAGCAACGAGCATGAACCGGGCCCGGAAGGCCGCGCTGGCGCAAAGTGGCAGCCGGTTTTCCGAAAAGGTCATGCTCAAACAACTAAAAATGTTCAGGGATCGCCAAATGTCCAGTTCCGCAACATCACGTGTCGCCGTCATCGGGCTGGGCTCGATGGGATACGGCATGGCGACCTCACTCAGGCGGGCCGGTTTCGAGGTGACCGGCTGCGACGTCACGGCCGATGCGGTGGCGCGCTTCGTCGCCGACGGCGGCAAGGGCGCCAAGTCGCCGGCCGAGGCGGCCCGGGATGCCGACATTGTCGTCAGCGTCGTCGTCAACGCGGCGCAGACTGAAGGGATCCTGTTCGGCAAGGACGGCGTCGCCGAGACCTTGGCCAAGGACGCGGTCTTCATCTCCTCGGCGACCATGGACCCTGATATCGCGCGGCGCCTCGCAAAGCAGCTCGAGGCGACCGGCCGGCACTATCTCGATGCCCCGATCTCCGGCGGCGCGCAGCGCGCGGCGCAGGGCGAATTGACGATTCTCGCCTCCGGCAGCGCCGCGGCATTTGCGAAGGCGCGGCCGGCGCTGGATGCGATGGCGGCAAAGCTCTACGAGCTCGGCGATGCCGCGGGGCAGGGCGCCGCGTTCAAGATGATCAACCAGCTGCTGGCCGGCGTGCATATCGCGGCCGCCTCCGAGGCGATCGCCTTCGCCGCCAAGCAGGGGCTCGACATCCGCAAGGTCTATGAGGTGATCACCGCCTCCGCCGGCAATTCCTGGATGTTCGAGAACCGCATGCCGCATGTGCTCGACGGCGACTATGCGCCGCGCAGCGCCGTCGAAATTTTTGTGAAGGACCTCGGGCATTATCCAGGACATGGCGCGCAATGCACGCTTCCCGGTGCCGGTCTCGGCCGCGGCCTTGCAGATGTTCCTGATGACCGCGGCCGCCGGCATGGGCCGCGACGACGATGCGTCGGTGGCGCGGATGTATGCGCAGGTTACCGGCACCAAGCTTCCAGGCGAGAAATAAGAGGATCCTGCAATGCCCCGTTTTGCCGCCAACCTCACCATGATGTTCAACGAGGTCCCGTTCCTCGACCGCTTCGAGGCGGCCGCGAAGGCGGGCTTCACCGCGGTCGAGTTCCTGTTTCCTTACGACCATCCGGCCGAGGAGGTCGGCAAGCGGCTGAATGGCAATGGGCTGACGCAGGCGCTGTTCAACCTGCCGCCGGGCGACTGGAACGCCGGCGAGAAGGGGTTTGCCGCGCTGCCGGACCGTTTCGCCGACCTCCAGCAAAGCCTGAAGACCGCGCTGCCCTATGTGCAGGCGACCGGCGTCAAGCGGGTGCATCTGATGGCGGGAATAGCCGACCGCAGCGATGCCAGGGCGGTCGCCGCGTTTCGCAAATCGGTCGCCCATGCCGCAGAGTTCTTCGCGCCGCACGGCCTCGACGTCGTGATCGAGCCGATCAATCCGCGCAACGTGCCCGGCTACTTCCTCAACGATTTCATCTTCGCGCGCGATCTGATCAACGAGCTTGGTATCGCGAACCTGAAGCTGCAGTTCGACATCTACCACTGCCAGATCATCCATGGCGACGTCACCATGCGGCTGCGTGAAATGATGCCGATCATCGGCCACGTCCAGATCGCGTCGATCCCCTCGCGCAACGAGCCCGACGGCGAGGAGCTGAACTATCCGTTCCTGTTCGGCGAGCTCGACCGGCTCGGCTACGGCGGCTTCGTCGGCTGCGAGTACAATCCGCGCGGCAAGACCACCGACGGTCTCGCCTGGTTCAAGCCCTATGCCGGAGTGAAGCCGTGACGCGAGCCGGAAAACTGTCTCTCGGTTGCATCGCCGACGACTATACCGGCGCCTCCGACCTCGCCAACACGCTGACCCGCGCCGGCCTGCGCACGGTGCAGACCATCGGCGTGCCTGCGGACGATCTCGCGCTGCCCGAGGTCGACGCCGTCGTGGTGTCGCTGAAGAGCCGTTCGATCGAGGCCGGCCTCGCCGTGACGCGTTCGCGCGCAGCGGAGGCCTGGCTGCGCGGCCGCGGTGCCAAACATATCCTGTTCAAGATCTGCTCGACCTTCGATTCAACCGATGCCGGCAACATCGGCCCCGTGATGGACGCGCTGCGCGCCGATTCCAGGGATGCCATCGTGCTGGTGACTCCGGCATTCCCGGAGACCGGCCGCACCGTCTACCAGGGCAATCTGTTCGTCGGCTCGGTGCCGCTGAACGAGAGTCCGCTGAAGGACCACCCGCTCAACCCGATGCATGATTCCAATCTGGTTCGCGTGCTGGCGCGGCAAAGCACGACCAAGGTCGGCCTGGTCGATCTGGCGACGCTGAGCCGTGGCGCGGACGCCGTCCGGGCAAAGCTCGCCGAGCTCACGCAAAGCGGCATCGGCGCCACCATCGTCGATGCGGTGTTCGACCGCGACCTCGAGACCATCGGGCAGGTCGCGCTGGATCACCGTCTTTCAGTCGGCGCTTCCGGGATCGGGCTTGGCCTGGCGCGGGCGCTGGTCGCCGCGAGCAAGGCCAAACCGGACAGCGCGGATGCGATGCTGGCGACGCCGGTCGGCGGCCCGGCGGCGTGCCTTGCCGGCAGTTGCTCGCAGGCGACCCTGCGCCAGATCGCAAACGCCGAGAAAGTGATGCCGGTCCTGCACCTCGATCCCGAGCAGGTGGTCGCCGGCAAGGACGAAACGCAGCGTGCGCTCGCCTGGGCCAGAGACCGGCTCGGGGCGGGGCCAATCCTGATTGCGAGCAGCTCGACCCCGGATCAGGTGGCAGCTGTGCAATCCCGTCATGGTCGCGATGCAGCCGGGCATGCCATCGAGCAGGCGATGGCCGACATCGCGGATGGTCTGGTGCAGTCGGGCGTGCACAGGCTGGTGGTCGCCGGTGGTGAAACTTCGGGCGCCGTGGTCGATCGCCTGCGCATTCCTGGATTCCTGGTCGGTGCGGAAATCGCCGCCGGCGTGCCGGTTCTGCGAGCGGTCGGCGCCGGGAGAGGCGAGATGGTGCTTGCCCTGAAATCAGGCAATTTCGGCGGGCCGGAGTTTTTCTCGGATGCGCTCGTGTTGATGCCTTGATGCGGCTGGCGCGCATCATGCCACGGTGTCGAAGAGCGCCTCCGTAGTTCAACGGGGAACCAAATTAACCCTACTTAAGGAGGGGGGCTGGCTTTGATGTCTGCGGCGTCCCGCCACGCCCCCAGCCATTCGATCGGGCTTCGCGAGCCCGATATCAAGAGACCCCCACGATGTTCGCCAAATTCTCGATCCGCGCCAAGATTATTGCCGTGGTTGCGTTCCTGCTTGTCGCGATGACGGGCATGGGCCTGCTCGCGGTCGTGAATTTACGGTCGATCAACGCCAACACTGTCGACATCACGACGAGCTGGCTGCCGAGCGTGCGTGCGCTCGGCGATCTGCGCGCCGGCGTCATCACCTATCGCAACGTGATCCGCGAGCACATGCTGTCCGAGACGCTAGAGGACAAGCTCGCGCAGGAGAAGACCCTGACCTCGGTGGTCGACGCCAACCTCAAGGTCCGCGCGATCTACGAGCCGCTGATCGCGACCCCCGCGGAGCGCGCGCTCTACGATCAATGGGTCGATGCCTGGACCCGTTACAAGAAGGGAACCGAGGAGGTGATGGCGCTGTCGCGCAGGGATGTCGGCAAGGCCCCGCACGATGCGCATGAGCTGAACGCCAAGACCGTCAACAAGATCGGCCTCGAGGCCGACGAGATCCTGCGCAAGGACATCGAGCTCAACAATGCCGGCGCCGACAAGGCGGCGCAGGAGGCGGCAAACAGCTACGCGTCGGCCGTCATGCTGCTTGCGATGATCCTTGGCGCCGCCATCATCGTCGGCGTCGGCGTCAGCTTCCTGATGATCCGCGACGTCTCGGCCGGCATCGCCTCGATCGTGAGCCCGATGCAGGCGCTGGGCCGCGGCGACCTGACCGCAAACGTCCCGCATCAGGGCGAGAAGACCGAGATCGGCGCGATGGCCGATACGCTGCAGGTGTTCAAGGAAGCCCTGGTCGCCAAGAAGGCGGCCGATGAAGCCGCGGCTGCCGACGCCGAAGCCAAGATCGAGCGCGGCCGCCGGGTCGACACCATCACCCGCAATTTCGAACAGATGATCGGCGAGATCGTGCAGACCGTGTCGTCGGCCTCGACCCAGCTCGAAGCCTCCGCCGGCACGCTGTCGTCGACCGCCCGGCGTTCGCAGGAGCTGACCACCTCGGTTGCCGCGGCGTCCGAGGAGGCCTCGACCAATGTCCAGTCGGTGGCGTCGGCGACCGAGGAGCTGTCGTCGTCGGTGACCGAGATCAGCCGCCAGGTGCAGGAGTCGGCACGGATGGCCGGCGATGCCGTCGGCCAGGCGCGCACCACCAACGATCGCGTCAGCGAGCTGTCGAAGGCCGCCGCGCGGATCGGCGACGTCGTCGAGCTGATCAACACCATTGCCGGCCAAACCAATTTGCTGGCGCTGAACGCCACCATCGAGGCGGCACGCGCCGGCGACGCCGGCCGCGGCTTCGCCGTGGTGGCGTCCGAGGTGAAGGCGCTGGCCGAGCAGACCGCCAAGGCGACCGGCGAGATCGGCCAGCAGATCGCCGGCATCCAGACCGCGACCCAGGAGTCGGTCGGCGCGATCAAGGAAATCTCCTCGACCATCGAACGGCTGTCGGAAATCTCGTCCACCATTGCGGCCGCGGTCGAAGAGCAGGGCGCGGCGACGCAGGAAATCTCCCGCAACGTGCAACAGGCGGCGCAGGGCACCCAGCAGGTCTCGGCCAACATCACCGACGTCCAGCATGGCGCCAACGAGACCGGCTCGGCGTCGAGCCAGGTGCTGTCGGCGGCCCAATCGCTCTCGGGCGACAGCAGCCGCCTCAAGCTCGAGGTCAGCAAGTTCCTCGACGCCGTCCGCGCCGCCTGATCCGGCGGCGCCGCTCGGGCGGCCGCTATCCTTCGCCTAACCGATGCCGACGTGGTGGGCTGACCCGGCCCACCACGTTTTACATTTTCGCAGAGCAGCGATGCGTTAACCTCGCGTCGGCCGAAATAGCATCCTCGGCCGGCTCGCATTCGCAGCAGAGCCGTCTCTTTTTGACGATGATCCGCACGCGATCGGCGGCACTGCGCCCGGCATGGTCGCTCGGAGCGCGCAGCCTCACGCACTATGCCGAGGAAGTGAAAGCCGCCGCGGCTCCGCGGGTTGGCGTTTTGCCCGGCATCGGGTAAATCGGCCGCTACGGAACGGCTTTTGCAATGTCGATTCCTCTGCCTGGGCGGGCTTCATTTCGGGAACGCTTGTTTTATGATCGCACTGGTCCGTATCGCGCTGAGCCGGCCATATACTTTCGTCGTGCTCGCGATCCTGCTGTTGATTATCGGACCGCTGGCGGCGTTGCGCACGCCGACCGACATCTTCCCAGACATCCGCATCCCCGTGATCGGCGTGGTCTGGCAGTACACCGGCCTGCCGCCGGACCAGATGTCCGGCCGCATCACCACGCCGTTCCAGCGCGCGCTGACCACGACCGTCAACGACATCGAGCACATCGTCGCCAATTCCTATAACGGCGTCGGCATCATCAAGATCTTCTTCCAGCCCAACGTCGACATCCGCACCGCCAATGCGCAGGTCACCGCGATCTCGCAAACCCTGCTCAAGCAGATGCCGCCGGGCGCAACGCCGCCGCTGATCCTGAACTACAGCGCCTCGACGGTTCCGATCATCCAGGTCGCGCTGTCGGGCGAGGGACTGACCGAGCAGAACCTCGCCGATATCGGCATCAACCAGCTGCGCACGCCGCTGGTCACGGTGCCTGGTGCGGCGATCCCGTATCCGTTCGGCGGCAAGCAGCGCCAGGTCCAGATCGATCTCAATTCGACCGCGCTGCAGGCGCGCGGCCTGTCGGGGCAGGACGTCGCCAACGCGCTCGCCGCGCAGAACCTGATCACGCCGGTCGGCACGCAGAAGATCGGCAATTTCGAATACACCATCAACCTCAACAACTCGCCGCTGCGGCTCGAGGAGCTCGGCGACCTGCCGATCAAGCAGGTCAACGGCGCGATGGTCTATGTGCGTGACGTCGCCTCGGTCCGCGACGGCAACCCGCCGCAAACCAACATCGTCCATGTCGACGGCAACCGCTCGGTCTTGATGATGGTGCTGAAGGCCGGCGCCACCTCGACGCTCGATATCATCTCCGGCATCAAGCAGAAGGTGATCGAGGTCAAGGACCAGATGCCGGATGCGCTCAAGATCGGCTTCATCGGCGACCAGTCGGTGTTCGTCCGCGGCGCGATCACCGGCGTCGCCTTCGAGGGCGTGATCGCCGCGCTGCTCACCAGCATCATGATCCTCTTGTTCCTCGGCAGCTGGCGCTCGACCGTCATCATCGCGGTGTCGATCCCGCTGTCGGTGCTCGGCGCCATCATCATGCTGTCCCTGATCGGCGAGACGCTGAACATCATGACGCTCGGCGGCCTCGCGCTCGCGGTCGGCATCCTGGTCGACGACGCCACGGTGACGATCGAGAACATCAATTATCACCTTGAGCAGGGCAAACCGGTCGAGCAGTCGATCCTCGACGGCGCCAACCAGATCGTGACGCCGGCCTTCGTCTCGCTGCTCTGTATCTGCATCGTGTTCGTGCCGATGTTCTTCCTCACCGGCGTGGCGCGCTTCCTGTTCGTGCCGATGGCCGAAGCGGTGATGTTCGCGATGATCTGGTCGTTCATCCTGTCGCGCACCCTGGTGCCGACCATGGCGAACTATCTGCTGCAGGCGCATGTGCATCACGATGGCGCGCCGCCGAAGTCGCGCAATCCCCTGGTCTGGTTCCAGCGCGGTTTCGAGGCGCGGTTCGAGCGCATCCGCGCCGGCTATCGCGGCCTGCTCGCGATGGCGCTCGGTCATCGCACGGTGTTCGTGAGCTGCTTTCTCGCAGTCGTCGCCGCGTCGTTCCTGCTGGTGCCGTTCCTCGGGCGCAACTTCTTCCCGTCGGTCGATGCCGGCAACATCCTGATGCATGTCCGCACCCAGGTCGGCACCCGCGTCGAGGAGACCGCCAACCAGCTCGCCGACATCCAGAAGGCGATCCGCAAGCTGGTGCCCGGCGAGATCGAGACCATGACCGACAACATCGGCATGCCGATCTCCGGCATCAACATGACCTACAACAACACCGGCGTGATCGGTCCGCAGGACGGCGACATCCAGATACGCCTCAAGGAAGGCCACAAGCCGACCGAACAGCATGTCCGCGCACTGCGTGAGCAATTGCCGCGGCTGTTCCCGGGCACCAGCTTCGCGTTCCTGCCGGCCGACATCGTCAGCCAGATCCTGAACTTCGGCGCGCCGGCGCCGATCGACCTGCAGATCCGCGGCGCCAATCTCGAGGCCAACTTCGCCTATGCCAACAAGCTGCTGGCCGGGATCAAGCGCATCCCCGGCATCGCCGATGCACGGATCCAGCAGTCGCCGAACAACCCGACCTTCAACATCGATGTCGACCGCACCCGCGCACAATATGTCGGCCTGACCGAGCGCGACGTCACCAACTCGCTGGTGGTCAACCTCGCCGGCTCCTCGCAGGTGGCGCCGACCTATTATCTCAATCCCGATAACGGCGTGTCGTATTCGATCGTGATGCAGACGCCGCAATACCAGATCGACTCGCTGAGCGCGCTGCAGACCCTGCCGATCACCGCGACCGGCAACACCCAGGCACCGATCCTCGGCGGCATCGCCGACATCAAGCGCGCGACCTCGAGTGCGGTGGTGTCGCAATATGACATCCAGTCGCTGGTGCAGATCTACGCCACGACGCAAGGCCGGGATCTCGGCGGCGTCGCGACCGACGTGCGCAAGCTGATCGCCGACACTGCCAAGGAGGTGCCGAAGGGCTCGTCCGTGGTGCTGCTCGGCCAGGTGCAGACCATGAACTCGGCCTTCACCGGCCTCTTGTTCGGCCTGCTCGGCGCCGTCGTGCTGATCTACTTCCTGATCGTCGTGAACTTCCAGTCCTGGTCGGACCCGTTCGTGATCATCACGGCGCTGCCCGCTGCGCTCGCCGGCATTGTCTGGATGCTGTTCACGACGGAGACCACGCTGTCGGTTCCGGCGCTCACCGGCGCCATCATGTGCATGGGTGTGGCGACGGCCAACAGCGTGCTCGTGATCAGCTTCGCCCGCGAGCGCTATGAGGAACTCGGCGATCCCGTCGCGGCGGCCCTGGAAGCCGGCTTCGTCCGGTTCCGCCCGGTGCTGATGACCGCGCTTGCCATGATCATCGGCATGGCGCCGATGGCGCTGGGGCTGGGCGAGGGCGGCGAGCAGAACGCGCCGTTGGGCCGGGCCGTGATCGGCGGCCTGATCTTCGCCACCTTCGCGACGCTGATGTTTGTTCCCGTGGTATTCAGTATGGTACACAAGAAGCAAGGCGCCAAAGCCGCCGCCTCATCGGAGATTCCGCATGCCGCCCACTGAAAAGCGCCCCCCGGTCTCACGCCGGAAGCTGGGCATCTTCGGCGTGGTGGCCCTGGTCGGGGCGGGCCTGATCGTCGGCACCGGGATCCGCGCCCGTGAGGAACAGGACACGCGGCTGAAGGAATGGACCGACGACCAGGCCATTCCGACCGTCGCGGTGGCGCTGCCCAATGCCAAGGCGCTGAGCCCCACGATCGACCTGCCGGGCCGGCTCGAGGCCTATTCCCGCGCGCCGATCTATGCCCGGGTGTCCGGCTATCTCAAGAACTGGGACGCCGACATCGGCGCCCGCGTCAAGGCCGGCCAGGTGATCGCCGAGATCGAGGCGCCCGACCTCGACCAGCAATTGCTGCAGGCGCGCGCCGATCTCGCCAGCGCCCAGGCCTCGGCCAAGCTCTCCGAGGCCACGTTGAACCGGCGCAAGACGCTGGTGGCCTCGAACTTCGTCTCCGCCCAGGAGATCGACGAGCGCACCGCCGACCTTTCCAACAAGAACGGTGCGGTCAAGGCCGGCCAGGCCAATGTCGAGCGGCTGGAAGCGCTCGCCGGATACAAGAAGATCACGGCGCCGTTCGACGGCGTGGTGACCTCGCGCGACACCGACGTCGGCGCGCTGATCAACGCCGGCGGCAACTCGGGCCCGGCGATGTTCACGATCTCGGACATCACCAAGCTGCGCGTCTATGTCAACGTGCCGCAGAACTACGTCCCGGCGATCAAGATCGGCGCCAAGGCGACGCTGGCGCTGCCGGATTACCCGAACCGCACCTTCCAGGCGACGGTGGAAGCCTCCTCGCAGGCGGTCGATGTCGCCTCCGGCACGACGCGGATGCAACTCGGGCTCGACAACTCCTCCGGCGAATTGATGCCGGGCAGCTATGCCAGCGTGAAGCTCAATCTGCAGCGCGAATCCACGCCGCTCAGCATTCCCGCCAGCGCGCTGATCTTCAACAGCAGTGGCCTGCGGGTCGCAACCGTCGGTCCTGACGACAAGGTGCTGTTCAAGACCGTGAAGATTGGCCGCGACCTCGGCAAGGAGATCGAGATCGCCACCGGCCTCGCGCCCGACGATCGCATCATCACTGCCCCGCCGGACGGCCTCGCCGACGGCGACCATGTCCGCGTCACTGGTGCCGGCGCCAAGGGCAAGCCGACCACGGCATCCGAAAAGCAGGACGTGAAGGGGTAGGGGAGGACAGGTAAGCTCGTTCCTGCCTCTCACCTCAAGCCGCTTGCTCTGCCGTCATCCTGAGGTGCGCGCCCTTCCGCGCCTCGAAGGATGGGATCACGACGGTGTTCGCAGCCCATCCTTCGAGGCTCGCTCCGCTCGCACCTCAGGATGACGGCGGATTTTGCGGCGTGGTAGGAATTGTCAGCCCACCCGCCATTCCAGCATGCCATCGCCGGCGGTGACGATGTCGCCGGTGGTACCGACCGGCGTGCGGTCCATGTCCTGCAGATAGGCCAGCGTCGCCGTGTCGCTCGCCGGGATGCGGCCGAGCGTGCGCCGGCCGTCCTCGGTGCGCAGCATGGTGACGCCATGCTCGACTTCGCCATTGGCGCGATAGATCACGGTGAAGGCCTCGATCTTGCCCTTTCCCGCAGCCTGGGCGGTGAAGTCGGGCACGTTGCGCCTGTTGCGGTCGGCCTCCGCCTGCACGGACGTGTCCTGCTTGAGCGCGACGTTCGGCGCCGCGCGCGACAGCACGAGGCCATGATGCTTGGTGACGAAGCCGCCCTGGCCATAGAGCAGGCCGAGCGTGCCGCCGCTTCGGAGCTTGCGCACCATCGCGCAGGCCGAGTGCGTCATGTAGGTGTTGAGCGGCGCGCCGAAGAACGTCAGACCACCCGTCACGGTCGGCTGCACGTCGGCACCGAGGCCGAGCGTCCGGCGCGCCATCTTGGGTACGCAGGGGAAGCAGCTATAGAGCTCGATCGCGTCGAACTTCTTGCCGTCGCCGCCGACGAGATCCATCACCGCCTTCAGCACCGCGGTCTGCGCGTGGCTTTCGACGAACTGATCGCGGATCAGATAGTCGCGCGGCTCTTCCGCCGAGGCGCCGCCGAGCGGATAGATCAGCTTGTCCTCCGGCACGCCGGCCGCGCGCGCCTTCGCGAGGCTGGTCAGGATCAGCGCGCCGCCCATGTTCACCGTCGGGTTCGCCACCATCAGCTTTGTATACGGCCAGGCGATCATCCGGTTGTCGGGCGTGGCCGTGGTGATCTCGTCGCCGGTGAACGTCTTCTTCAGCCACGAGTTCGGATTGTCGGCCGCGACGCGCGCATAGGTCGACCATAGCTCGCCCGATTCCTTCAGCGCGTCGCGCGGCGTCTGGCCCCAATGCGCCGATGTTGCGGATTCATAGAGCGGATAGACCGTGATCGGCCTGAACACGCCGAGGCTCACGGCCATCGGCTTCTGGAACGCGGCGCCGCGCTTCGGCTCCTCCACGTCGTGCGCGAACGGCGTCCACGGCAGCTCCACGCCGGCACGCTGCGCCTTGGTCGCCGTCGACTGCGCCTCCGCGCCACAGACCGCGGCGACGCTGCATTCGCCGCGCGCAATGCGTTGCGCAGCCTCGTGCAGATAGCGGATCGGACTCTCGCCGCCGACCGGGCCGTAATAGAGATGCGAAGGCTGAATGCCGAGCCGTGCGGCGAGCTGCTTCTCGGGATCGCGGTAGCGCCAGCTCAGGAAGTTGACGACGTCGAGCGACTGCACGTCGGACAGCAGCCTGGCGCCGCTGTCCGCCTCGGCGCGCTTCAGCGCCTCCTCAAGCAGCGTGAGCGGCTCGAGGCCGACGGCGATGTCCTTCGGACGATCGATGATCTCGCCGACGCCGACGATGACGGGAATGCGGTCTTCGGGGATGCTGTTCGACATTCTTGTTGGTTCACTCTGCGGTCTTGGACTCGATGGTTGTTATTGGCGTCATTGCGAGCGAAGCGAAGCAATCCATGTTCCGACACGGGGAAAGGTGGATTGCTTCGTCGCTTCGCTCCTCGCAATGACGGCGGGGAGGGATCGTCACTCCGCCACCAGCGCGTTCATGTGCTCGACGGCCTCGACGAACTCTTCCTTGAACTCCTGCACCACGGCGCCGGCCGACTTGACGCTGTCGACCAAGCCGACGCCCTGGCCGACGAAATAGCTGACGAGGTCGCGGGCCTTCTCGTTACCACCGGCGGCGGCGCGGTCGATGGCGTTGAAGGCGTCGCGGCTGATGATGCTTTGCAGCGGCATCGGCAGCGCGCCGGGGCTCTCCGGCGAGCGGTCCCAGGCGTCGGTCCAGACCGAGCGGAGCTGCCGCGCCGGCTTGCCGGTGCGGCCCTTGGAGCGCACCGCGTCGCGCGAGGAGGCCGCGATCATCTTCTCGCGGAAGATCTCCGAGGTCTCCGATTCCACCGTGGCCAGCCACACCGAGCCGGTCCAGGCGCCGGCCGCGCCCATCGCCATGCAGGCCGCCATCTGGCTGCCGGTCATGATGCCGCCGGCGGCGAGCACCGGCACGTCGCGGATCTTTTTGACCGCCTTGATCACCTCCGGCACCAGCACCATGGTCGAGACCTCGCCGCAATGGCCGCCGGCTTCGGTGCCCTGCGCGACCAGGATATCGACACCGGCCGCGACCTGGCGCAGCGCGTGCTCCTTGGAGCCGACCAACGCCGCCACCGGCACGCCGTGCTTGCGCCCCATCTCGATCATCGCCTTCGGCGGCACGCCGAGCGCATTCGCGATCAGCCGGATCGGATGCCGGAACGAGACTTCGAGCAGTTGCAGCGCGGTCTCGGCGTCGAACGGCTGCGGCTGGTTGTCGGCGACGTTGCGGCCGGTCAGCTCGATGTCGTATTTCTTCAAGAGATTGCGGGTGAAGTCGCGATGCTCCTGCGAGACCCGCGCCTCGAGGCTTTTCCAGGTGACGTTCTTCTCGCCGGCGGTCGAGATGTTTTCCGGGATCAGCACGTCGATGCCATAGGGCTTGCCGTCGACATGCGCGTCGATCCACTTCAACTCCTGCTCCAGCGTCTCCGGCGAATGCGCGGTCGCGCCGAGCACGCCGAAGCCGCCGGCGCGGCTGACCGCCGCCACCACGTCGCGGCAATGGCTGAAAGCGAGCAGGGGGAAGTCTATCCCCAGCATATCGCAGATCGGTGATTTCATGGACTGGTTCTCTCCCGGCGGCTGCTTCTTGTGCTTGTTGGCGTCAGCCGCTGCAACGCTAGCGCATCACGGTCCGCGAAGCCAAGCGGGTTTCGGCCACGGCGATCTTGCGTGCAGGCGCTGCTCCGGCTGCATCCCTCGCAGCGCATTCCGCTGGATAGAAAATGCGATCCGCGGGGTGGGCAAAGCGCAGCCCGCGCACCATCTAGTGCGGACATGGGGATGGGCACGGCGCCGCCGCGCCACCTGGCAAGAACATGAATCGGGAGCCAACGACGTGAATGACATTCCTGCCTACGAGCCGCCGAAAGTCTGGACCTGGAACAAGGAGAGCGGTGGGCGCTTCGCCAGCATCAACCGGCCAATTGCCGGTCCCACCCACGACAAGGAACTGCCGGTCGGCCGCCATCCGCTGCAACTCTACTCGCTGGCGACGCCGAACGGCGTCAAGGTCACCGTGATGCTGGAAGAGCTCCTGGCGGCGGGTCACAAGGGCGCGGAATACGACGCCTGGCTGATCAAGATCGACGGCAACCAGTTCGGCAGCGGCTTCGTCGCGGTCAATCCGAACTCGAAGATCCCGGCGCTGATGGACCGCAGCGGGAAGGAGCCGATCCGAGTGTTCGAGTCGGGCTCGATCCTGGTGTACCTCGCGGAAAAGTTCGGCGCGTTCCTGCCGACCGACGTCAAGACCCGTGCCGAAACCTTCTCATGGCTGTTCTGGCAGATGGGCGCCGCGCCCTATCTCGGCGGCGGCTTCGGGCATTTCTACGCCTATGCGCCGACCAAGATCGAATACGCCATCGACCGCTTCGCGATGGAAGTGAAGCGCCAGCTCGACGTGCTCGACCGACGGCTCGCCGACAACGAGTATCTCGCGGGCGATGTCTACACCATCGCCGACATGGCGGTGTGGCCCTGGTACGGCAGTCTCGCCAAGGGTCTGCTTTACGGCGGCGGCGAATTCCTCTCGGTGCAGGACTACAAGAACGTGCAGCGCTGGACCGATGCGATCGCGGCACGGCCGGCGGTGAAGCGCGGCCGCATGGTCAACCGCACCTGGGGCGAGCCGTCGAGCCAGCTCCATGAGCGCCACGACGCCAGCGATTTCGAAACGAAGACGCAGGACAAGATCGGCGAGCCGGTGGCGTCGTGACGAAACGCGTCATGGCCGGGACAAGCCCGGCCATGACGAAATGACAGCTTTGCCAACCCGCCCTGCGATCACCCCAACAGATCGTCATACTCCGGATGCTTCTTCATGAAGCCCTGGATGAATTCGCATTTCACGACGAGCTTGATGCCCTGCGCTCGGACGGCGTCGAGCGTGGCGCGTGCGAGCTTGGAGCCGATGCCGCGGCCGCCGAGCTCCGCCGGCACCTCGGTGTGAACCAGCGTGATCCTGTCTGGCGTCTTGCGGTAGACCACGAAAGCGGTTGAGCCGTCGACGGCGAGCTCGAACCGGCTCTGCGCTTCGTTGTCGCGGAATGTTTCGCTCATTGTCTGATCCTCTATTTCTTTGTGCCCTCGGCCGCGGGAAACACCACGCGGTCGTCGGTGCGGCAGTAGCGGTCGGCGAACATGCGGCCGATCGGGTGGTAGCGCTCCATGTGGACGCGCATCGCCTCGCGGTCCCACAATTCGTCGCGAATGTGGAAATGGATGCCTTCGCCCATGATCAGCTGGCGGTCGCCATTGACGTCGATCAGCTTCCAGGTCTTGCACTCCATCGCGAACGGCGCCTGGGCGAGGCGAGGGACTGCGATCTTGCTTGAGGGCGCGAGCTTGAGGCCGAGATAATCGGGCTCGCCGATCTCGGGCGGGAAGTCGCCGGAGGTCTCATGCATCGCGCGCGCCAGCGGCTCGTCGGTCAGGTTGACCACGAATTCGCCGAGACGCTGGATGTTGACCAGGGTGTCCTTCTCGCGGCCGTCGGGCCGGCGATTGACCGCAAACATGCAGAGCGGCGGATCCTCGCAGAACACATTGAAGAACGAGAACGGCGCCGCATTGACCACGCCGTCCGCGCTCGTGCTCGTCACCCAGGCGATCGGCCGCGGCAGCACGAAGGAGGTCAGCACCTTGTAGCGTTCGCGCTGGGTGAGGTCGCTTGGGGAATATTCCATGGGATGTCCGGAAGTTCGTAGGGCGGGTTAGCGAAGGGTAACCCGCCGCGAGCGGACCGCAAAGCAAAAGGCGGGTTACGCTCGCGCGAACCCGCCTTGCAGACTTGCTTGTTTGTTTTTGTTCCTTGGAGCGCTCTTCCCTTACCTCGCCCCGCCTGCGGGGAGAGGTCGGATCGCATCGTCAGATGCGATCCGGGTGAGGGGGATTCTCCGCGAGACTATCTCTCACCGTGCTTGCGGAGGCAGCCCCTCATCCCGGCCTTCTCCCCACAAGAGCGGGGAGAAGGAGAAGAAGCGACTACGGCATGCTCAGTTCGTGGCGGCCGACCACCATCCAGTGCACCTCGTCCGGACCGTCGGCGAAGCGGAGATGGCGGACGTCCTGGTACATTTCGCCGAGCGGCGACCACTGCGAGATGCCGGTGGCGCCGTGCATCTGGATCGCCTGGTCGATCACCTTGCAGGCGCGTTCGGGCACCATGGCCTTGACCATCGAAACCCAGACCCGGGCTTCCTTGTTGCCGAGTACGTCCATCGCCTTGGCCGCCTTCAGCACCATCAGCCGCATCGCCTCGATCTCGCAACGCGCCTGGGCGATGATCTGCATGTTGCCGCCGAGATGGGCGATCTTCTTGCCGAAGGCCTCGCGGGTCAGGCCGCGCTGCACCATCATGTCGAGCGCCTTCTCGGCCTTGCCGATGGTGCGCATGCAGTGATGGATGCGGCCCGGTCCGAGGCGGACCTGCGAGATCTCGAAGCCGCGGCCTTCGCCGAGCAGCATGTTTTCCTTCGGCACCTTGCAATTGTTGAAGCGCAGATGCATGTGGCCGCGCGGCGCGTGGTCGTGGCCGAACACATGCATGGGCCCGAGGATCTCGACGCCGGGGGTGTCGATCGGCACCAGGATCTGCGACTGCTGCTTGCTCGGCGCGGCATCGGGATTGGTCTTCACCATCACAATCATGATCTTGCAGCGCGGATCGCCGGCGCCGGAGATGTAATACTTCTCGCCGTTGATCACCCACTCGTCGCCGACGAGCTTTGCGGTGGTCGAGATGTTCTTGGCGTCGGAGGAGGCGACGTTCGGCTCGGTCATCGCATAGGCCGAGCGGATCTCGCCATTGAGCAGCGGCTTCAGCCACTTCTCCTTCTGCGCCTTGGTGCCGACGCGCTCCAGCACCTCCATGTTGCCGGTGTCGGGCGCCGAGCAGTTCATGGTCTCGGAGGCCAGCGGGCTCTTCCCGAGCTCGGCGGCGATGTAGGCGTAGTCGAGGTTGTTGAGGCCTTCGCCGGTTTCTGCATCGGGCAGGAAGAAGTTCCAGAGGCCGACTTCCTTGGCCTTGTCCTTGGCCTTCTGCAGGATCGCGAGCTGCTCGTCCGTGAAGCTCCAGCGGTTGGTCTTCTTCTCGCCGGCGCGATAGAACTCGACCGACATCGGGTCGACCGTGTCGCGGATGAACTGCTTCACATGGTCGTAGAGCGGGCGGACCTTGTCCGACATGCGCAGGTCATTGAGCTCGTCGCCCGGACTGAGCGTGTAGTTCGTGGTGCGCGGCACATAGGCATGTTTCACTGTCTTTTCTCCCTCGCGAAGGCGCGTTTCGCGGCGGACAATAGACGCGTGCGACGCCAAGCGCGAGTACCGATTTTCCGATCACCTCTACCGCATCGCGGAATTTAGCGACGGCGTTTCAAACGTTGTTTGAACGCCGCCGCGTGCAGCGTGAAAGATTCCGGCGGACGCCGGTTAGCTCATCCGGTGCATCGCGCAGATCTTGTTGCCGTCGAGGTCGCGCAGATAGGCGAGATAGAGCTTCACGCCAGAACCTTCCCGTACGCCCGGCGGGTCCTCGCAAGGCTTGCCGCCATTGGCGACGCCGGCCGCGTGCCAGGCATGGACCTGCTCCGGCGAAGAGCAGGCAAAGCCGATCGTGCCGCCATTGGCATGCGTCGCCGGTTCGCCGTTGATCGGCTTGGACACCATGAAAATGCCGGCCTTGGTGAGGTACATGATGCGGTGACCGTCAACCCGGGCCGGCCGGACATCGAGCGTGCCGAGCAGCGCATCATAGAACGCCTTGGCCTTGTCCAGATCGTTGGTGCCAACCATCACGTGTGAAAACATCTGAAATATCCTCCCTGCTTGTTAAAAGCCGCCTCATTGCGTCCCTTGCGGCTCAAACGCTAGCAGCAGTTTTGCCGCGACGGAAGCGACGCTGCGTCGCGCGTTGTTCTATCCGTCGCTCTCCGGCCGTCATTCCACGCCGCGCAACTGCGCCGCGAGGGTGCGGATGTATGACTCAACCGCGCGCCACATATTCAGCGTCGTCCCGTTGAAGGCCGGGACCCATAACTACCGATGTCATTTGTGGTGCGATGCTGGTACGACGAGTCCCGTTCACAACATCCGCCGCGGCGTATGGGTCCCGGCCTTCGCCAGGACGACGGCGTTGATGCGGCAAGAGCCGGGCTAGAACGCCGTGTACCCGCCGTCGATCACAAAACAATCCGCCGTATGATAGGACGACGCCTTGCTCATGATGTAGACGGCGATGCCGCCGAAATCGCTCGGCTCGCCGAAGCGGCGCAGGGGGATGCGCGGCATCACATTGGCGACGAACTTGTCGTTGGCCATGATGCCGGCGGTCATGTCGCTCTTGATCCAGCCGGGCAGGATCGCGTTCGCCGTGACGCCGTGGCGCGCGAGCTCGACGCCGAGTGCGCGGCACAGCGCGTTCAGCGCCGCCTTGGTGCCGGCATAGTGCTCGTTGCGCGCGGTGCCGAACAGCGAGGCGAGGCTCGAGGTCGCGACCAGCCGGCCGAACTTGTCGCCGGCCTCGGCGCGGTCGGTCATGTGGCGTGCCGCAGCCTGGAATACGTGAAATACGCCGTCGAGATTGGTCGCGAACATCTTGCGCCATTCCTCCTCGGTGCGGTCGATGAAGGCTCTACGTCCGCCGCCGCCGATGCCGGCGTTGGCGAAGCAGCCGTCGACGCGGCCGAAGGTGTCCAGGGTTGCCTTCATCGCGGTCTTGACCGAGCCGGGATCGCTGACGTCGCAGAATTGCGTCGCGACCTTGCCGGGGCCGGCCTTCATCGAGGCCGCGGCGTTGGCGTTTTTTTCCGCGTTGCGGCCCCAGATCGAGACGTTGCAGCCGGCGGCGTTCAGCGCCTGCGCGATGCCGAGGCCGATGCCGCCGTTGCCGCCGGTGATGACAGCGACGCGGCCGGTGAGATCGAAGATGCCACTCATTGGGGTTTCCATTTGGTTTGGTGCGCGCTAATCACGCGTTCACGGATGGGCTTGCCGCCGACCATGGACAAGCCCGGCACAAAAATCAAATATGGGTCGAAGCATCGACCTACCGCGGTACCCACCGCCGAAACAACGTGAAGAGGAAACCATGCAGTTCAAGCACGTCACGCTCGACTTCGACGGATCAGTCGCGATCCTCAAGCTCGACCACCAGGAAGTCATGAACGCGGTCTCGATCGACATGCTGGGCGGGCTTGCCGAGGCACTCGATGCGATCGACGACAAGCGCGACGAGGTGCGCTGCCTGGTGATCACGGGCGCGGGCCGTGCTTTCTGCACCGGCGCCAACCTGCAGGGCCGCAACCAGCAGAAGCCCGGCAAGAGCAATGCCGGCGCGGCGCTGGAAACCGCGTTCCATCCGTTCCTGCGTCGGTTGCGTAAGCTGCACTGTCCGATCGTGACGGCGGTGAACGGTCCGGCCGCCGGCGCCGGCATGAGCTTCGCGCTGATGGGCGACCTCATCCTGTGCGCGCGCTCGTCGTATTTCCTGCAGGCGTTCCGCCGCATCGGCCTGGTGCCGGATTGCGGCTCGACCTGGCTGTTGCCGCGGCTGATCGGCAAGGCGCGCTCGGTCGAGCTGTCGCTGCTCGGCGAGCGGCTGCCGGCCGAGAAGGCGCTGGAGTGGGGTCTCGTCAACCGCGTCTATGACGACGCCGCGCTGATGGAAGAAACCATGAAGCTCGCGCACGATCTCGCCAACGGCCCGACGGTGGCGTTGTCGCTGATCCGCAAGCTCTATTGGGACAGCCCGGAAAATACCCTCGAGGATCAGCTCAATCTGGAATTCGAGTCGCAGCGCCTTGCCGGTAGCGCCGAGGATTTCAAGGAAGGTGTCACCGCATTCCTCGAGAAGCGGCCGGCGAAGTTCAAGGGCAAATGATCGAGACCGAACTCACCCGCTGCGTCGCCTCGTTTCATCCGGGCGCGACCGGCGTCACCGGCGCCGCAAAGCTCTCCGGCGGCGCCAGCCAGGAGACCTGGACGTTCGACATCGTGCATCCGAACGGCACTGTCGGCGCGATCCTGCGCCGCGCGCCGCCGGGCTACGGTGCCGCGCCGGGCCGCGCCGCCGGCCTCGATGCCGAGGCGACGCTGATGCAGCTCGCGCATGACGCCGGCCTGCCGTCGCCGAAGGTGATGCATGTCTTGAGGCCGGAGGACGGCCTTGGCCGCGGCTTCATCATGGCGCGGGTCGAAGGCGAGACCATCGCGCGGAAAATTTTGCGCGACGAGGAATTTGCCGGCGCGCGGCCGATTCTCGCCCGCCAGCTCGGCCGTGTCATCGCCGGCATCCATGGCCTGCCGCAGGCCAAACTGCCGAAGCTGCGCAGCCTGACCGCGACCAGGGAGATCGAGGATCTCTCCCGCGAGTATCACAGCTTCAACTGGCCGCGGCCGGTGTTCGAATTGGCGCTGCGCTGGCTGCGCGATCACGATCCCGGTCCGTCGTCGGAGACGACGCTGGTGCATGGCGATTTCCGCCACGGTAATCTGATCATCGGTCCCGACGGGGTGCGCGCGGTGCTCGACTGGGAGCTCGCGCATACCGGCGATCCGATGGAGGATCTCGGATGGATCTGCGTCAACTCATGGCGCTTCGGCGAGATCGACAAGCCGGTCGGCGGTTTCGGCACGCGCGAAGATTTGTTCGCGGGTTATGAGGAAGCCGGCCGCAGGGCCGACCCCGAGCGCGTGATGTTCTGGGAAGTGATGGGCACGCTGCGCTGGGGCGTGATGTGTTGCGGCATGATGCAGCGCTTCCGAAGCGGCCCGGATCACTCGATGGAGCGCGCGATGATCGGGCGGCGCGCGTCGGAGACCGAGATCGATCTGCTGCGGTTGCTGGCGCCGCGCGCATGATCCCGGAACGTGGAGACCGGTCTTCGGAATCGATCATGCGCAAGAAAGAGAGCAAGTGACATGCAGGACGAACCGACACCCACCGAACTGATCAAGGCCGTCGCCGACTTCCTGCGCAGCGAGATCGCGCCCGCGATCAAGGGGCACAACGGCTTCAAGCTGCGCGTCGGCATCAACGCGCTCGACCTGGTGACGCGGCAGCTCGCGCTCGCCGAGGCCGGCGATGCGACCGAGGCCGCGCGGCTGAAGCAATTGCTGGGCACCGACGGGACGCTGATGGAGCTGAACCGCGTGCTGTCGGAGAAGATCGCAGGTGGCGAGGTCGATCTGAAAACGCCGGGGCTATCGGAGCATCTCTGGCAGACCACGATGGACAAGCTCGCCGTCGACCAGCCGAACTACGCGTCCTACAAGCGGGAGCTCGGAAAGTAGGATGGGTAGAGCGAAGCGAAACCCATCAGGACCACGCGCCAAGCCTCGATGGGTTTCGCTACGCTCTACCCATCCTACGTCGTCATGAGAGGATTGCCGTCATTCCGGGATGGTGCGTCAGCACCAGACCCGGAATGACGAGATTCCGGGTTCGATGCTTCGCATCGCCCCGGAATGACAGAAGGGACGTGCTACCGCCCCAGCCACTTCGGCGGCCGCTTCTCCGAAAACGCCTTCGGGCCCTCGATGTAATCCTGCGAGGCGGCCATCGCCTTCACCGCCGGATAGTCGCGCTGCTCGGCCAGTGCCTGCTCGAGCGAGACTTCGAGACCCTTCTGGATCGCCTGCTTGGAGGCGCGGATCGACATCGGCGAGTTCTTGGTGATCGTCTCGGCCCAGCGCTCGGCCGCTGCCAGCGCCTCGCCCTGCGGCACCACCTCGTTGACGAAGCCGAGTTCGAGGCCTTCCTTGGCGCTGACATGGCGGGCGGTCAGGATCATGCCCATGGCGCGCTTCAGCCCGATCTGGCGCGGCAGCCGGTGCAGGCCGCCGGCCAGCGCAGCGAGGCCGACGCGCGGCTCGGGCAGGGCGAAGGTCGCATTCTCGGAAGCGATGATCAGATCGCAGGCCAATGCGATCTCGAAGCCGCCGCCCATCGCGACGCCGTTGACTGCGGCGATGATCGGCTTGTCGCAGTCGAAGCGGGTGGTCAGGCCGGCGAAGCCGCCCTTGTCCCAGCCGCGCTTGCCTCCGGCAGCCTGCCATTTCAGGTCGTTGCCGGCGCAGAACGCCTTGTCGCCGGCGCCGGTGACGATCGCGACCCACTGCTCGGGATCGGCGGAGAACTCGTCGAACACCTTGTTGAGCTCGAAATGCGCGTCGATATGCAGCGCGTTGTAGACCTCGGGCCGCGACAGCGTCACGATGGTGATGGGACCCCTGCGCGTCACCTTGGAGAATTTCAGATCCATGTTTGCTCCCGTCGATTTTCTGCGGCGAAGAATATTGCTGATATCCTAGCGCCTGCGCGTCGTTCCGTGCCATCCAATTACGCAAGGCGACCGCGCGTGCAAGCCTCGCTCGCCTGCTTGACTTGGCGACAGGCTTCTCACCTTAATCGATCCGAACGCGGATGCGCGACAGCGTCTAGACGCAAAATCAGAATCAACAATATTTCCGGGAGAGACCGCCTTGGATTTCAACTTGCCGGCTGACCTGACAGCCTATCTCGCCGAGCTCGATCGCTTCATCGAACGCGAGATCAAGCCGCTGGAAGAGGCTGACGACAACATCCGCTTCTTCGACCATCGCCGTGAATGGGCGCGCACCGATTTCGACAAGGGCGGCCTGCCGCGCCATGAATGGGAGCTCTTGCTGCGCAAGGCCAAGAACCTGGCCGATGCCGCCGGCCATCTGCGCTTCGCGATCCCGAAGCGCTATGGCGGCAAGGACGGCTCCAACCTGTGGATGGCCGTGATCCGCGAACATTTTGCCTCAAAGGGTCTCGGTTTGCACAACGACCTGCAGAACGAACACTCGATCGTCGGCAATCTGCCGATCGTGACCATGCTCGACCGCTACGGAACCGACGAGCAGAAGGCGATGATCGACGGCTCGATCACCGGCAAGTACCGCATCACGTTCGGTCTGACGGAGCCCGAGCACGGCTCGGACGCCACCCATATGGAAACCAGAGCGGTTCAGGCCACGCGCGACAACGTCAAGGGCTGGATCATCAACGGCGAGAAGATGT
Organism: Bradyrhizobium sp. USDA 4510; assembly: GCF_054059095.1. NCBI lineage: Bacteria > Pseudomonadati > Pseudomonadota > Alphaproteobacteria > Hyphomicrobiales > Nitrobacteraceae > Bradyrhizobium > Bradyrhizobium sp. USDA 4510. Next base: position 2,125,766 of record NZ_JBSSBT010000001.1, read on the forward strand.
GGACGACAGGCATGCATGTCGCCACCCACTGTGCGCTGTTTGCCCGCACCTCGGGCAATGACGGCGACGCGCGCGGCATCAGCTGCTTCCTGGTGCCGGCGAAATCGGCGGGGGTGAAGGTCGAAGAGTATATGTGGACCTTCAACATGCCGACCGACCATCCGCGGGTCAGCTTCACCGATGTGTTCGTGCCGGAGGATGCGCAGTTCGGCGAGGTCGGCCGCGGCCTGTCGCTGGCGCAATGCTTCGTGCACGAGAACCGCATCCGCCAGGCGGCGAGCTCGCTCGGCGCCGCGGTGTACTGCATCAATGAGAGCGTGAAATATGCTCGCGAGCGCAAGCCGTTCGGCAAGGCGCTGGCCGAGAACCAGGCGATCCAGTGGCCGCTGGTCGAGCTCGCGACCCAGGCCGAGATGCTGCGGCTGTTGATCCGCAAGACCGCCTGGGAGATGGATCAACTGACCCAGGCGCAGGTCGAGCACACGCTGTCCGACCGGGTCTCGATGTGCAATTTCTGGGCAAACCGTCTGTGCTGCGAAGCCGCCGACCGCGCGATGCAGGTGCATGGCGGCATGGGCTATTCGCGCCACAAGCCGTTCGAGCACATCTACCGCCATCACCGCCGCTATCGCATCACGGAAGGCAGCGAGGAGATCCAGAAGCGCAAGGTGGCGGGCTTCCTGTTCGGCTACATGGGAGCCGGCAAGCACTAACGCAGAGGAGGCGGCATGAGCATGGAAGGTGGATGCACCTGCAGAAACGTCCGCTACCGCCTGACCGGCAGGCCGCTGATCGTGCACGCCTGCCACTGCACCTGGTGCCAGCGCGAGACCGGCACCGTGCACGCGCTCAACGCGTTGTACGAGGCCGAGCGGGTCGAGCATATCGCGGCCGAGCCCGAGATCGTCGACACGCCCTCGGCGAGCGGCAAGGGACAGAAGATCGCGCGTTGCTCCATCTGCAAGGTCGCGGTGTGGAGCAACTATCCGGGCGCGGGACCGGCGGTACGCTTCGTCCGCGTCGGCACGCTGGATGATCCGAGCCAGTGCCCGCCGGATGCTCACATCTTCACCTCGTCGAAGCAGCCCTGGGTGACGTTCCCGCCGGGCGCGAAAGTGTTCGCCGAGTATTACGATCGGAAAGAGGTCTGGCCGAAAGAGGCGCAGGAGCGGTGGCGCGTCTTGCGGGAGAGGACGGGGAAGAAGTGAAGTGCGACACTCCCTCCACCGTCGTCCCTGCGAAAGCAGGGACCCATAACCACAGTCGGCAATTGGTTGAACGAGATGTGGCCCCAGCGTCGACAGACAATGAACAACGATGGTTATGGGTCCCGGCCTTCGCCGGGACGACAGCGAGGGCTAATTCACCTGCCGGTCCTTGCCCGCCCAATACGGTTCACGCAGGCTCCGCCGCAAAATCTTGCCCGACGGGTTGCGCGGCAGCGCCGGGATGAAGTCGACCGATTTCGGTGTCTTATAGCCGGCGATCCGCTCGCGCGTGAAGTTGATGATGTCGGCCGCGGTCGCGGCTTTTCCCGGCTTCATCACCACCACCGCCTTCACCGCCTCGCCCCATTTGTCGTCGGGGATGCCGATCACGGCGGCTTCCGCCACGTCCGGATGGTCGCACAGCGCGCTCTCGACCTCGGCCGGATAGATGTTCTCGCCGCCGGAGATGATCATGTCCTTGATGCGGTCGTGGATGTAGAGATAGCCGTCCTTGTCCATGTAGCCGGCGTCGCCGGTGCGCAGCCAGCCGTCGCTGTCGATGGTGCGCGCGGTGGCCTCGGGCAGATTCCAGTAGCCGGCCATGTTGGAGCCGGAGCGGGTGGCGATTTCGCCGACTTCGCCCGGCGGCAGCGGCTTGCCGTCCGGATCGAGAATCGCAAGCTCGATGCCGGGCAACGCCTTGCCGGCGGAGCGCATGCGGTCGAGCCCTTCGATATGGTCTTCCGGCGGCAGCGCGACGATGGTGCCGGTGGTCTCGGTCATGCCGTACATCTGCACGAAGCCGCATTTGAAGACCTCGATGCACTCCTTCAGCAGCGCCGCCGGAATCGGTGAGGCGCCATAGAGCATGTATTTCAGGCGGGAGAAGTCGACCTGCCGCGCGCGCGGCTGCCGCACCACGAACTGCATCGCCGCCGGCACCATGAACAGCTTTGTGATGCCGGACTGCTCGAAGAAGTCGAGCACCTTGGTCGGGTCGAACTCGCGCGCGATTACACCGCGGGCGCCGTGATAGAGGCCCATCACGCCCCAGCCGGAGCCGCCGATGTGGAAGATCGGCATCGCGACCAGCGAGACGTCGTCGGTGGTCCAGCGGTTCCACTCCGGCTTCTCGGCCTCGTTGCCGCTTTGCACGAGGTTGAGGAAATTGGCGTGTGACAGCATCGCGCCTTTCGGCTTGCCCGTCGTGCCCGAGGTGTAGAGCTGGATCGCGATGTCCTTCGGCTCGATCGCAATGCGCGGGTCGTCGCCGCCCTGCGCATCGCGCCAGGCGACGAAGTCGGGCCATTCCGGCGCGCCGCCCTCGGTCGTGATGATGGTGCGAACGCTCGGCAGCTTGTCGCGGATGTTGCGCGCCTGCGTGATGAATTCGGGGCCGACGAACAGGACGGGGGCATTGCAGTCGTCGACGATGAAGGCGACTTCGGGGCCTGCAAGGCGCCAGTTCACCGGCGCCATCACCACACCGGCCTTCATCGCGCCCATCAACAGCTCGAAATAGAAGTCACTGTTCTTGCCGAGATAGGCAATGCGCTCACCCTTCTCGACGCCCATCGCGATCAGCGCGTTGGCGACGCGGTTGGTCTTGATGTCGAACCCGGCGAAGCTGGTTTGCCGTCCCTCGAATTCATAGGCCAGCGCGTCGCCGCGGCTCTTGGCGCGCTCGCGCACCATGTCGGCAAGATTGGTTAGTTTCTGCGCGTCGGACATGTTCCCCCGTGACGTCTTGTTTTGGTTGCACGGAGTGTGGCGGCATCGCGCGGGAAAAACAATACGGAGGAATTGGCCGCGCTGTTTCAACATCGTCGTCCCGGCGAAGGCCGGGACCCATAACCACGAATCTGTATGTGGCGCGACGCTGGAGCCACAGCGAGCTCGACAACGCGCAGCGGTGGTTATGGGCCCTGCTTTCGCAGGGACGACAGTAGTGATTGAGGAGCAAGCGCGGGCCTCAGCCCCGCGCCGCGCGATCCTTCTCGTTCTGCGCCTTGATCGACTCGCGCGCCTTGGTCCAGTCGTCGTCGCTCCAGTCGCGGAGCTGATAGAAATTACCGCCCATCGCGAGCGCCTGCGCGCCGTCCATGGCGATGGTCTCGCCGTTGATCCAGTCGCAGCCGCCGGAGATCAGGAACACCGCGAGGTTCTGCAATTCCTCCATGGTGCCGACGCGGCCCATCGGGTTCATCGCCTTGGTGCGCGCACCGGCCTCGTCGCCGGGCTTGATGCGCTTGCTCATGCCCTCGGTCGGGATCTCGCCGGGCGCGATGGTGTTGAGGCGGATGCCGTGACGGCCCCATTCGATCGCAAGCGACATGGTCATGGCGTGGATCGCCGACTTGCTCATGGCCGACGGCACCACATAGGGCGAGCCGTTGCGCACCCAGGTCACGGTGATCGACACCACGTTGCCGCGATGGCCGCCGGCGATCCAGCGCCGGCCCACCGCGTGCGTCACGTAGAAGGTGCCGTGCATCACGATATTGGCGACCGCATCGAAGCCGCGCGGCGACAATTCTTCCGAGCGCGAGATGAAATTGCCGGCGGCGTTGTTGATGAGATCGGTGAGGGGGCCGCTGGTGGTCCAGATCGCCTCGATCATCTCGTCGACCGCCATGGCGTTGCGGATATCGACGCCGTGGCTGACCACGCGCCCGCCATGCTCGGCCATCAGCTCGGTGGCGGTTTCGTCGCACACGCTCTTGCGGCGGCCGCAGATATGCACCTCGGCCCCGAGCTGCAGGAACCGCGAGGCCATGGCCTTGCCGAGGCCGGTGCCACCACCGGTTACCAGTATGCGCCGCCCGGCAAGAAGCTGATCAGAGAACATCGTTTCCTCCACGGGGGTTGTCAGTTAATTGGTCGATTGACTAAAAGCGGACAACGGCCTTTCTGTAAAGCGCCAACAAGGAACAGCGGAGGAGATTTCAATGGAAGATCGCGTTTCGATATCGATTTCGGACGGTATCGCCGATGTCCGCCTGGTGCGGGCGGACAAGATGAACGCGCTCGACGCCGCGATGTTCGAGGCATTGGTGGCCGCAACCGACCGGCTTTCCAGGGAAAAAGCCGTTCGGGTGGTGGTGCTGTCCGGCGAGGGCCGGGCGTTCTGCGCCGGGCTCGACATGGGCCGTTTCGCCGCCATGAAGGATGGCGGTAACGGAGTGCCGGGCGGCGAGAAGCGCGATCTCACCGTCCGCACCCACGGCAAGGCCAATTTCCCGCAGCAGGCGGTCTGGGGCTGGCGCCAGCTTCCGGTGCCCGTGATCGCAGCGGTTCACGGTGTCGCGTTCGGCGGCGGCTTCCAGCTCGCGCTCGGCGCCGACATGCGCTTCCTCTCGCAGGATGCACGGATGTCGATCATGGAAATCAAATGGGGTCTTGTGCCCGACATGGCGGGCACGCCGATTCTGGCGAGCCTCGTGCGCGACGACATCCTGCGCGAGCTCACCTATACCGGCCGCATCTTCTCGGCGCAGGAGGCCCAAAGTTACGGCCTTGCCACCCGCGTCTGCGACGATCCGCGCGCCGCGGCGCTCGAGGTCGCGCGCGAAATCGCCGGCAAGAGCCCGGATGCGATCCGTGCCGCCAAGCGCATGCTCAACAATCTGTCGGTCGACCCGGCGGCCGCGCTGCTCGCGGAATCGGTCGAGCAGCAGAAATTGCTCGGCAGCCCGAACCAGACCGAATCCGTGCGCGCCAATCTGGAGAAGCGCGCGCCAAGGTTTGTGGATGCGGGGTAACGACCGCAGTCATTCCGCAGCGGTGCGCAGCATCGAACCATGGTGCGCAATTGCGCACCGGAGAATCTCGAGATTCCGCGTTCGCGCTCTGCGCGCCCCGGAATGACATTTAACCCGACGAAAGATCGGACAACGACAATGGAAACGTCCCAGCCCTTCCTCGGCATCGTCAGCGGCGGTCGCCGGCGCGATCACGCTGCAGTGGCCGAGCGCGCCGACCGTATTGCCAGCGGCCTCAACGAGCTCGGCGTCAAGCCGGGCGACAGCGTCTGCATGCTGATGCGCAACGACATCGCCTTCATCGAGGCTGCCTATGCCGCGATGCGGCTCGGCGCCTATGGCGTGCCGATCAACTGGCACTTCAAGCCGGAGGAGATCAACTACGTGCTGACGGATTCCGGCACGCGCGTCCTGATCGGTCATGCCGACATGCTGCATCCGCTGCGCGGCGCGATCCCGCCCGGCGTCATCGTGCTCAGCGTGCCGACGCCACCGGAAATCCTCGCCAACTACAAGATCAATCCCGATCATCTGGCGACACCGGATTTCGCGATCGATTTCGAAGCCTGGCTGGCGCAGTTCCCGCGCTATGACGGCCCGGTGGTGCCGCAGCCGCAGAACATGATCTACACCTCGGGCACCACAGGCCATCCCAAGGGCGTGCGCCGCTTCGCGCCGACGCCGGAGCAGACCGCCAATGCGGAAGCAATGCGCGCGATGATCTACGGCCTGAAGCCCGGTGCACGCGCGATCCTGCCCGGACCGCTCTACCATTCCGCGCCGAATTCCTTCGGCTTGCGCTCGGGCAAGCTCGGCGGCGCGCTGGTGCTGATGCCGCGCTTCGACGCGGAGGAGTTTCTGCAGTTGATCGCGCGCGAGCGGATCGACACCATCTTCATGGTGCCCACGATGTTCATCCGCCTGATGAAGCTGCCCGAGGAGGTGCGCCGCAAGTACGACATGTCATCGCTGCGTCACATCATCCATGCCGCCGCGCCCTGTCCGCCCGACGTCAAGCGCGCCATGATCGAATGGTGGGGGCCGGTGATCTATGAATTCTATGGCTCGACCGAGTCAGGCGCGGTGACCTTCGCCAATTCCGAGGACGCGCTGAAGAAGCCCGGCACGGTCGGAAAGATCTCGCCCGGTGCCGAGCTGTGCTTCATCGGCGACGACGGCAAGGAGGTGCCGCAGGGCCAGATCGGCGAGATCTATTCGCGGATCAAGGGCAATCCCGATTTCACCTATCACAACAAGGCCGAGAAGCGCGCCGAGATCGACCGGCAGGGATTCATCACCTCGGGCGACGTCGGCTATATCGATGCCGACGGCTACGTCTTCATCTGCGATCGCAAGCGCGACATGGTGATCTCGGGCGGCGTCAACATCTATCCGGCCGAGATCGAGGCGGTGCTGCATGCCGTCACCGGCGTGCACGACTGTGCGGTGTTCGGCATTCCCGATGCCGAGTTCGGCGAGGCGCTGATGGCGGTGGTCGAGCCGCAGCCCGGCGTCGCGCTCGACATCGCCTCCGTCCGCGCCCAGCTGAAGACCGCGCTCGCCGATTACAAGGTGCCCAAGCACATCGAGATCCAGACCAGCCTGCCGCGCGAGGATTCCGGAAAAATCTTCAAGCGCCGGCTGCGCGATCCCTATTGGGAGCGAGCGGGGCGGAGGATCTAGCGCCACAAAACTCGCCGTCGTCCACGGGCAAGCCAACGGGTCGGCGCGAAGCGCCGCCCGATGACAGGCTCCGCGCGACCCGGGACCCATAACCACCAATCTCCGTGTTGCGCGCTGCAGTAGCCCCAGCTTGCTTCGACCGCAGCCGCCGGTGGTTATGGGTCGGCTTTCGCCGGGACGGCGTTGGTGAGTGTGCACCGCCACCAAGTTCATCTTGCGCTGCGGCAAAAAAAGCGCACACTCGGGAGGAGCCGGGCAGGCTCCGGAGTAGCCGAGCCATGTCTCCCCAGGTAATGCCTCCCCAGACCATGCCGTCCGAGACCGAAATCCGCGCCAAGCGTGCCGCAGAGGCCAGCCTTCTGGAAGCGACTGCGCAGGAGGAGGATGCGCGGCTCCGGAACGACATCCGCCTTTTGGGGCGCGTCCTCGGCGACACCGTGCGCGACCAGGAAGGGGCCGATGTATTCGACCTAGTCGAGCGCATCCGCCAGACCTCGGTTCGCTTCCATCGCGACGAGGACAAGCTGGCGCGACGGGAACTGGAGAGCATCCTCGACGGCATGTCGATTGCCGAGACGCTGCAGATCGTCCGCGCCTTCAGCTATTTCTCCCATCTCGCCAACATCGCCGAGGACCAGAACAACATCCGCCAGATGCGCAGCCGCGGGCCGAGCGGGGCGCCGCGGCCGAGCACGCTGGAACAGACGCTGGTGCATGCCCGCCAGGCCGGCATCAGCCCGGCCGATTTGCGCAGCTTCTTCCGGAGCGCGCTCGTCAGCCCGGTATTAACCGCGCATCCGACCGAGGTCCGCCGCAAGAGCACGATGGATCGCGAGATGGAGATCGCGGATCTGCTCGACCGCCGCGAGCGGCTGCAGATGACGCCGGACGAAAGCGAGGCCAGCGACGAGCAGCTTCGCCGCGCCGTGGTGACGCTGTGGCAGACCAATCTGCTGCGCCGGACCAAATTGACCGTCCTCGACGAGGTCGCCAACGGCCTGTCGTTCTACGACTACACCTTCCTGCAGGAGGTGCCGCGGCTGCATTGCGCGCTGGAGGATCGCCTGAACAAGGAGGGTGGCGAGGCCGGCGAACTCGCTTCCTTCCTCAGGATGGGAAGCTGGATCGGCGGCGATCGCGACGGCAATCCCTTCGTCACCGCGGAGGTGATGCGCGGCACGCTGCGCCTGCAGTCGAGCCAGGCGCTCAACTTCTACCTCGAGGAGCTGCATGCGCTTGGCGCCGAATTGTCGCTGGCGGCGCATCTCGCCGACGTCTCGGACGAGCTGCGGAGCCTCGCCGGGCGTTCGCCCGACACCTCACCGCATCGCAGCGGCGAGCCGTATCGTCTGGCCGTATCGGGCATCTATGCGAGACTTGCGGCGACAGCCTCCCGGCTCGAGGTCGAGACCACGCGGCCGCCGGTCGGCAAGGCCGAGCCCTATGCGCGCGCCAGGGAATTCCAGGCCGATCTCGACGTGCTCAACCGCTCGCTGATTGCGAACAATTCCAGCGTGATCGCGCGCGGCCGGCTGCGGCTGTTGCGGCGGGCGGTGGATTGCTTCGGCTTCCATCTGGCGCGACTCGACATCCGCCAGAACTCGGCGGTGCACGAGCGCACCATCGCCGAACTGTTCGACACCGCCAATCCGGGGATGTCCTATCTGGCGCTCGGCGAGGACGCCCGCGTCAGCCTGCTGCTGGGCGAGCTGCGCAATGCACGGCCGATGGCCTCGCCCTTCGTGAAATATTCCGAGGAGACCCAGAGCGAGCTCGCCGTGTTCCGAGCCGCGGCCGAGGCGCATGCCAGGTTCGGGCCGGAGGTGATCTCCCAATGCATCATCTCGATGTGCCAGGGCATGTCCGACATGCTCGAGGTCGCGGTGCTGCTGAAGGAGGTCGGGCTCGTCAATCCGTCCGGCCGCAGCGCCGTCAACATCGTGCCGCTGTTCGAAACCATCGAGGATCTGCAGGCCTCCAGCGGCATCATGGACCGCATGCTGGTGCTGCACGATTATCGCAAGCTGGTCGACAGTCTCGGTAGCGTGCAGGAGGTGATGCTCGGCTATTCCGACAGCAACAAGGATGGCGGCTTCGTCACCTCGGGTTGGGAGCTCTACAAGGCAGAGATCGGCCTCGTCGAGGTGTTCGAGCGCCACGGCGTGCGGCTGCGCCTGTTCCACGGCCGCGGCGGTTCGGTCGGCCGCGGCGGCGGCCCGAGCTATGACGCGATCATCGCGCAGCCCGGCGGCGCGGTGAACGGCCAGATCCGCATCACGGAGCAGGGCGAGATCATCTCGTCGAAATATTCCAATGCCGAGGTCGGCCGCAGCAATCTGGAGATCCTCGCGGCTGCAACGCTGGAAACCAGCCTGCTGCAGCCTCGGCAGAGCGCGCCGCGCCCCGAATATCTCAAGGCGATGGAGGAGATTTCCGCGCTCGCCTTCAAGGCCTATCGCGGCCTCGTCTATGAGACCGAAGGCTTCGCCGATTATTTCTGGGGCTCGACCGTCATCAACGAGATCGCGACGCTGAACATCGGCAGCCGCCCGGCCTCGCGCAAGAAGACCCGCGAGATCGAGGACCTGCGCGCCATTCCGTGGGTGTTCTCCTGGGCGCAATGCCGGCTGATGCTGCCGGGATGGTATGGTTTCGGCAGCGCGGTCGAGAGCTGGATATCAGAGCATCCGGAGCAGGGCATGGCGTTCCTGCAGGAGCTCTATCGGGAATGGCCGTTCTTCCGCACGCTGCTCTCCAACATGGATATGGTGCTGGCGAAGAGCTCGATCGCGATCGCCTCGCGCTATGCCGAGCTGGTGCCTGACGTCGCGTTGCGCGAGAAGATTTTCGGCCAGATCCGCCGCGAATGGCACCTGTCGATCGAGACGCTGCTCGACATCATGGGGCATGACCGGCTCCTGCAGGGCAACCCGCTGCTGGAGCGCGGCATCCGCAACCGCTTCCCGTACATGGATCCGCTCAATCACGTGCAGGTCGAGCTGTTGAAGGAGTATCGCGCGCAGAACCCGGACGAGCAGGTGCTGCGCGGGATTCAGATCACGATCAACGGGATCTCGGCGGGGTTGCGGAATAGCGGCTAGCCACAGTGTCGTCCCGGCGAACGCCGGGACCCATAACCACGACCGGAGTGTCGTGAACGATGTGGGCCCCAGCTTTCTTCAACAACCAACTACAGTGGTAATGGGTCCCGGCCTTCGCCGGGACGACGGTTAGATCAACAGTTGTGCGCGCCCTTCGTCTCGACATAGACCGCGTAGAGCGACTGGCTTGCCGTCATGAACAGGCGGTTGCGCTTCTTGCCGCCGAAGGTGAGGTTGGCGCAGGTCTCCGGCAGCAGGATCTGGCCGATCCGCTGGCCGTCGGGCGCAAACACTTGCACGCCGTCGTAGCCCGGTCCGACCCAGCCGGCGCCGACCCAGATATTGCCGTCGACGTCGACACGCAGGCCGTCCGGGAAGCCTGACTTGCCGTCCAGCGTCATGTCGATCAGCGTGCGCGGGTTGGAGAGCTTGTCGCCGTTGAGGTCGTACTGCCAGACGATGTTCTTGGCATTCGGATAGTGCGTGATGCCGGTGTCGCAGACATAGACCTTCTTGTAGTCGTGGCTGAAGGCGATGCCGTTCGGCTTGAACGGCTCGTCGGCAACCTTGGTGATCTGACCGGTCGCAGCATCGATGCGATACACGGCTTCCTTCTGGTAGGGCTGCTTCGATCCCGTGTTGGCCAGTTGGCCCTCATAGATCGAGATCGCGCCATAGCCGGGATCGGTGAACCAGATCGACTTGTCGTTGGGATGCACGACCATGTCGTTCGGCCCGTTGAGCTGCCTGCCATTGGCCTGCTCCGCCAAGGGCGTGACGGTTCCGTCGTGCTCGTAGCGCACCAGCCGGGTGCGCTCGGCGGTGATCTGGCGACCCTCGAAATCGAAGGTCGAGCCGTTGGCCTCGTTCGACGGCTTGTGGAATTGCTCGGAGATGTGGCCGTCATCGTCGAGATAGCGCAACTGGCGGTTGGCCGGGATATCGCTCCAGACCAGATACTGGCCCTGCGCGTTCCAGGCCGGGCCCTCCGCCCACAGGCAGCCGGTGTAGAGCCGCTTGATCGCGGTGTTGCCGACCTTGGCCTTGAAGCGCTTGTCGTCGATCACGACGACGTCTGGATCGGGATAGCGCTGCGGCTCCGCGTTGGGGCCGAAGTCGCGCGCTGCGGCATCGGATGCGGCCATCGCGGTTGCAGCAAGCGCGGTTGCGCCGCGCAAGATTGTCCGACGGTCGAACGCCTTCGCACCGTCGCCCTCGTGTTTCTGAATGTTGCTTGGATTTGTCACGAAAGTCCTCCCAGGCTTTTTTGTTATCGGGAGGACGATCATACCCCCGCAATTCTGGCACAATGCGGGCACGCCATGATGAAACAACCAAAGAGTGTGTCGCCCCCGCCTAGCGCGCGATTGCGCGCGGAGTTCGCCGAGGCGACGATTTCATAAAACTGTCCAGATCGGATCGGAGGATCAGATCAAGTTCAGATCGGATCCCAGGTGAAGACGTCGGCCGAGCGGTCGAGCTTGGCGAACGATCCCTTCAGCGCCGGCATGCCGTGTTCGGCAATGGTCTCGGGCGTCCAGCCTTCGCCGCGATGAACCGAGCGCACCGGACGATGCTGGCCGAACAGGAAGATTTCGTTCATGCGCACGCCGAAGATCTGTCCGGTGACGTCCTTGGCCGCGTCCGAGAGCAGATAGGCGCAGACCGGCGCGATCTTCTCCGGGCCCATCTGCTTGATCTTCTCGACGCGCGCCTTCTCGGCGTCGGTCTCGGTCGGGATGGTGCCGATCATGCGGGTCCAGGCGAACGGCGACACGCAGTTCGAGCGCACGTTGAAGCGGCCCATGTCGAGCGCAATCGATTTCGACAGGCCGACGATGCCGAGCTTGGCGGCGGCGTAGTTGGCCTGGCCGTAATTGCCGATCAGGCCGGAGGTCGAGGTGAAGTGCACGAAGGAGCCCGACTCCTGCTCGCGATAGATCCGCGCCGCGGCGTGGCTGACATAGAACGAGCCCATCAGATGCACCTTGATGACGGCCTCGAACGCTTCCACGCTCATCTTGTGGAAGATCATGTCGCGCAGGATGCCGGCATTGTTGACGACGCCGTCGAGCCGGCCGAAATGATCGGTCGCGGTCTTCACGATCTTGCTGGCGGGAATGGCTTCCGCCACCGACTCGAAATTGGCGACCGCGGTGCCGCCGCGCTTCTTGATCTCCTCGACCACCTCCTCGGCGGGCGCGGCACTCGTGCCGGCGCCATCGGCGGCGCCGCCGGGATCGTTGACCACGACCTTGGCGCCCTCCGCCGCGCAGAGCAGCGCGATCTCGCGCCCGATGCCGCGGCCCGCGCCGGTGACGATGATGACCTTATCCTGCAGTGATTTTGCCATGTCGGTTCTCCTGGTTTGCTCTCCGTCATTCCGGGATGGTGCGAAGCACCAGACCCGGAATCTCGAGGTTCCGGGCTCGCGCTTCGCGCGCCCCGGAACGACGGAGTTGTTACTTCTCGTTCGTAAAGATGATCGTGCCACTTGCGGCGAACATGCCGCCGACGCCGTGGCAGACCGAGATCTTTGCGTTCGGCACCTGCGCCGGCGCGATACCGCGCATCTGCCGCACGCTCTCCTGCAGCGCGTACATGCCGTACATGCCGGAGTGCATGTAGCTGAGGCCGCCGCCATTGGTGTTGAGCGGCAGCTTGCCGCCGGGGCGGGTGTTGCCGTCGGCGATGAACTTGCCGGTCTCCTCATACGGCATGAAGCCGAGGTCGCCGAGGCCGTAGAGCGGCAGATGCGCGAATGCATCGTAGATCATCAGATGATCGACGTCCTTGTGGGTGATGCCGGCCTCCTTGAAGGCCAGCGGCCCTGCCACTTTGAAGGCGCGCGATGAGTCGAACGTCTTCATTTGGCTGACCATCGGCGTTTCCACGCTCTCGCCGGTGCCGAGGATGTAGACCGGCTTGTTCGGGAAATCCTTGGCGCGGTCGGCCGAGGTGAGGATCAGCGCGCCGCCGCCGTCGGTGACGAGGCAGCATTGCAGCAGCCGGAACGGATAGGCGATCATCCGCGAGTTCAGTACGTCGGCGACGGTGATCGGGTCCTTCATGGTCGCGCGCGGGTTCTTCCCCGCCCATTCGCGCTGCACCACCGCGACCATCGCGAGCTGCTCATGCGTGATGCCGTGGGTCTTCATGAACCGCAGCACGGGAATCGGAAACATGCTCGGCGGCCCGTAGACGCCGAACGGCGCCTCGAACTGGCCGTTGAGGCTGTCGGCCGGCGTGAAGCGCGGCTGCTTGCCGATCATCGACTTGCCGCTTTCGGCATGCGTGATCAGAACGGTCTTGCACAGGCCGGCCTCGATCGCCGCAGCGGCGTGGCGAACATGCAGCATGAAGGAGCAGCCGCCGACCGAGGTGCCGTCGACCCAGGTCGGCGTGATGCCGAGATAGTGCGCCATCTGCTGCGGGGTCTCGACCGCAGTAGCGAAGCCGTCGATGTCGCACAGCTTCAGGCCGGCGTCCGCGATCGCATTCAGCGCCGCGTCCGCGTGCAGCTGGATCTGCGAAATGTTCGGGATGACGCCGAGTTCGGTGGTTTCGGCCGCACCGACGACGGCAACCTGGTTCCTGCGCATCACATTACCCCTTTGCCGGACGGAACAAGGGAAGGGTGATCTTGTCGTCGAGCGCCTCGAAGGCGACCTCGAGCCGCATGTCGAGCTCGAGCGCTTCCGGCGTCTGCGGACAATCGATGATGTTGCTCATCATGCGCGGGCCCTCGTCGAGCTCGACGACCGCGATCGCATAAGGCGGCGTGAAGCCGGGCGCTGCGGGACGGTGGTTGATGACGTAGCTGTAGAGCTTGCCCTTGCCGCTGGCCTTGAAGATCGAGACCTTGCGCGAGGCGCAGGAGGGGCAGAACGGCCGCGGCGGAAAGTAGACATTGGCGCAGGCATCGCGCAGCGCTGCAGGCGCAGCTCGCCAGCCTTGGTGCCATCCCAGAAATGCTGGGTCTCCGGTGTCGGCTTTGGTTTCGCGCGCGCGGGCTCGGCCATGTCTGATGTCTCCTCCCGAAATCGTTACAGTCTTGATGCGACATTGAACCAAGGCCCGTCAACGGTCCATCCATGCTCCGCGCAGCGGCCTGTGTCCCGCGCATGCCGCATATTCCGCCCCTCGCACAATTGCTAAGGCCGCGCTGCTTGTGTCGCTCCGATCCGGCGCGTAGAAGGGCCGCGTCCAAGATACGTCCAAGACACGTTCAAGATAGCCGGGAGGAACATATGATGCTGAGGATCATCGGCGCGGCACTCGCTGCCAGCCTCGCATTCGCCACGCAGGCGATGGCCGCCGACGCACCGTTGGAGATCAAGATCGGCACGCTCTACGCATCCTCGGGGCGCTACGCCTCGATCTCGATGCCGGTCTACAGCTCGCTGAAATTGTGGGTCGAGCAGAAGAACGCCGAGGGCGGCGTCTTCGTGAAGGCGTTCGACAAGAAGATCCCGATCAAGCTCGTCTCCTATGACGACCAGAGCAACACCGCGACCGCCTCGACGCTTTATAATCAGCTCGTCACCCAGGATAAGGTCGATCTCCTGGTCGCCGATTCCGGATCGGTGCTGACGGCGCCCGCGGTTGCGATCGCGCGCGATCACAAGATGTTCCTGTTCGACCAGACCGGCACCGGCGCGAGCTTCTTCTCGAAGGACAATCCCTACATCGCGCTGATGGCCGATCCGGTGTCGACGGTGTGGCCGAAGCCGGTCGCCGACTTCATCAGCCATGACGGTCCTGGCCTCGGCATCAAGAAGGTCGCGATCCTCTATTCGACCAACGAGTTCACCGGCACCCAGGCCAACGCGTTCCGCAAGTTCGTCAAGGAGTCCGGCGCGCCGATCGAGATCGTCTATGACCAGGGCGTTCCGACCGAGACCACCAACTACAACGTCATCATCAACAACATCAGCAACGCCAATCCCGACGCGGTGATCCATTTCGGCTATGCGCCGAACGACATCGCCTTCCTGCGCAACGTCCAGGACGTCGGCACCAAGTTCAAGATGCTGTTCGCGATCTATGCCGGCCTCGAGACCGAGTTGCTCGAGAAGAACGTCGGCGCCAAGGGTCTCGAGCACATCTGGACCTATGTGCCGCCGTCCGAATTGGACTATCCCGTCAATTTCGGGATGAACATGAAGGATTTCCGCGCCGCCTGGACCAAAAAGTACAACGACGGCAAGATGGAGTTCGGCTTCAACGCGGTGGCCGGCTACACCACGGCGCTGGTGATCGAGAAGACGCTGTCGGTAGCGACCAGCCTCGACCAGATGGAGCTGCGCCGCGCGGTGTTCTCGCTCAGCGGCCAGCTCAAGACGCTGGACGGCACCTTCGCGCTGGATGAGACCGGCGGCCAGATCGGCGAACTCACGCCGCTCGGCCAGCTCACGGTCGACGAGCACGATCACATCAAGTTCGTCTCGATCTATCCGCACGAGACCGCCACCGGCAAGCCGATCTACCCGGCGCCGTGATGCAGGTGGGTGCGGCAGGCGTAACCGTCGGCGGCGAGCGGTAGCATGACCTATGCGCTCGTTGCCGGCGTGCTGTTCGGGCTGTATTTCAGCCTGGTCGGCATCGGTCTCAATCTCGTGTTCGGCGTCATGCGCATCGTCAACCTTGCGCATGGCGACATCCTGATGCTGGGCGCCTTCATCGCGCTCGGCGTGGTCGGCATCGCCGGCATCGACCCGCTGTTCGCGGTGCCCCTGGCCTTCGTAGTGTTCGTGCTGGTGGGCGTGCTGCTATACTGGGTGCTGGTGCCGCGGCTGCAGGGCTCGGCCAATCCGGAAATGCTGTCGATCATCCTGTTCTTCGGCCTGTCGCAGGTGATCGAGGCCGTCACCACGATCTTCGCCGGCACCAGCGAGCGCTCGATCCAGAGCCGGCTGCTCGGCACCGTGTTCACGACCATCAAGGTGAAATGGTTCGGCGGCAAGGCGGGCGGCGCAGGGCCGATCCAGATCTTCGGCCAGGGCTTTCCCGCGCCGTGGGTGATCGCGGCCATCACCAGTCTGATCGCGATCGCGCTGGTCTACCTCTATCTCTACCACACAAGGCTCGGTACCCTGACCCGCGCGGTGATGTCACGGCGCGACGAGGCCTTGGCGACCGGCATCGACGTCGATCGCGTCTCGGCGGCGGCGTTCGGCATCGGGCTCGGCATCGCGGCGGTCGCCGGCGTGTTCGCGCCCTTCATGTTCGGCTCGGTGACGCCGGCGTTCGGCGCCGACGCGACCGTGACGTCGTTTGCGATCGTCGTGCTGGGTTCGCTCGGCAATCCGCTCGGCACCGCGCTCGGCGGTGTCGTCTACGGTCTCTGCTACATGCTGGTGCAGACCTATCTCAGTTCCTGGGCCGACTTGCTGCCCTATGTGTTGTTGATCGTGATCCTGTTGTTGCGTCCGAGCGGTCTGCTCGGAAGGCGGGTGCGCGTTGCATAACGCCTCGAAACACCTGCTGTTCATCCTGGCGCCGCTGGTGGTGGTGTTCGCACTGCTGCCCGGCGTGTATCAAAACCATCTGCTGCTGTTCAACTTCGTGATCTTCCTGATCCTCGCGCAAGGCGTGAACATCATCTATGGCTTCACCGGCTATCTGCCGTTCGGCTATGTCGGCTTCTTCGGCGCCGGCGCCTATGGCTTCGCCATCATGGTGATGCATCTGCATACACCGGCGCCGCTGGCGGTGCTGGTCGGCGGCGTCGTGGCGGTGGCGCTCGGCCTGTTGCTGACACCGCTGCTGCGGCTGTCGGGTGCGTATTTCGCGATCGCCAATCTCGCGGCCTCGCTCGCGGTGCTGCACTTCGTCGCCAACCCGGCGCTGGAGGGGATCACCAAGGGTCCCTACGGCGTGTCGCTCACCGGCACGTTCAACCCGACCCATGCGTACTATGCCGCGGTCGTCGTGATGGCGCTGACGGTCGGTGCGGTGGTCTATCTGAAGAACTCGCCGTTCGGGCTGGCGCTGCAGGCCGTGCGCGAGGATGCGGTGTCGGCCTCGATGGCCGGCGTCAATATCGTGAAGATGCGGGTGATTGCCTGGCTCGCCTCGGCGCTGGTCGCCGGCCTCGCCGGCGGCATCTATGCCTGGTACGTCTCGGTGTTCTATCCGGACAACGTGTTCTCCGGCGAGTTCAGCATCTTCGCGATCGTGTTCGCGCTGTTCGGCGGCGTTGCCACCATCACCGGACCGATCGTCGGCGTGCTGATTCTCTACGGCATCTACAATCTGATCGGCTTCACCACGCCGCAATATTTCCAGCTGATCTATGGTCTCCTGATCATGGGCCTGGTGCTGTTCCTGCCCTCTGGACTGGTGTCGCTGGCAACCCGCAGGGGGTGGCATGTCCCCTGAGAAAAACCCGATCCTCAAGGTCTCGAAGCTGGTCAAGCGCTTCGGCGGTTTCCACGCGCTCGACGGCCTCAGCTTTCACGTCGTGCCGGGCGAGATCCTCGGTTTGGTCGGCCCGAACGGCTCCGGCAAGACCACGGCGATCAATGTGATCTCCGGTCTCTATGCGCCAGATGGCGGCGAGATCGTGTTCGACGGCGCGTCCGCCGGCGGCGTCGCCTCGCACAAGCTCGTTCACCGCGGCATCAACCGCACCTTCCAGGTGCCGAAGCCGTTCCTGTCGCTCACGGTACGCGAGAACATCCAGGTGGCGCTGGCCTATGGCGGCGCGACCGGTGCGCCGTCGATTGCCGAACTGCTTGAGGATTTCAGGCTGAAGGAGGTCGCCGACCGTCCGGCCGCCGATCTCAACAGCGCGCAGCAGAAGATGCTCGATCTGACCCGTGCGCTCGCCACGCGGCCGCGGCTGCTGCTGCTCGACGAACTCGCGGCCGGCCTCAACCCGGCGGAGCTCGACTGGATCGCCGGCCGCATCAAGGCCTTGGCCGCGACCGGCATGGCGATCATCGTGGTCGAGCATCTGATGGGCTTCATCGAACAGATCACCGACCGCGTCATCGTGCTCAATGCGGGCAAGGAGATCTTCGAGGGCACGCTGGCGACCGCGGTACGCGAGCCGCAGGTGATCGAGGTATTTTTGGGAGGCGAGCATGCCCACTGATGCGGTGTCGCTTCTGGACACGAGGGGCGTCGATGCCGGCTACGGCACCATGCAGGTGCTGTGGGGCGTCGATCTCGACGTCCGCCCCGGCGAGACCGTGCTGCTGCTCGGCGCCAACGGCGCGGGCAAGACCACGTTCCTGAAGTCGCTGGTCGGCCTGATCGAGGCCCGCAGCGGCCACATCAAGCTCGGCAGCGAGGACATCACCAGGATGCGCTCGTCGGACCGCATGAAGCGCGGCATGACCTACATGTCGGAGCTTGCGGTGTTTCCCGACCTGTCGATCGAGGAAAATATCCGCGTCGGCGCGCAGGCGCTGGGCCATGCCAATCCGGGGGCGCGGGTCGACGAACTGTACGGCCTGTTCCCGGTGCTGCGCGACAAGCGCCGCGATCCCGCGTCCAGCCTGTCCGGCGGTCAGCGAAAGATGCTCGGCATCGCCAAGGCGCTGTCGGCCGAGCCGAAGCTGCTGGTGATGGACGAGCCCTCGGCCGGGCTGTCGCCGCTGTTCGTCAAGGAGGTGCTGCGCGCCTTGTCGAGCCTGCAGGGCCGCGGACTGGCACTCTTGATCGCGGAGCAAAATATCGGTTTTCTCGAGATTGCCACCCGCGTATTCGTGCTGGAAGGCGGGCGGATCCGCTTCTCCGGCACGGTTGCCGAGATGAGCGGCAATGAAGAGCTGCACCGCGCCTATTTCGGGCTGAAGTGATGCGAGGTGAGGCGCCGGCGGGCTGGAAATCGGCCTCGGTTCGCGCGACAATCAACTGCAAGCCATGAAGTGCAAGCCGTGAAGTGAAAGCCATGCCCAAGAATCCGACACTCGCCTCCCTGGCCGCCGATCTCGCCGGCGGCGCGACCTCTGCCCGCAAGCTCGTCGAGCAGTGCATCGCCAAAATCGCTGATCCCTCAGGCGAGGGCCAACGCACCTTCATCCATGTCGACCGCGACGCCGCGCTGGAGGCCGCCGACGCCATGGACCGGCTGCGCAAGGCCAATGCCGCGCCGTCGCCATTTGCCGGCATTCCGGTTTCGATCAAGGACCTGTTCGACATCAAGGGGCAGGTGACGCGGGCGGGCTCGCGCGCGCTGGAGGATTCCGCGCCGGCGGATGCCGATGCACCTGTCGTGGCGCGGCTCAAGCGCGCCGGCTTCATCGTGATCGGCCGCACCAACATGACCGAGTTCGCCTATTCCGGCATCGGCATCAATCCGCATTACGGCACGCCGAAGAGCGCCTGGAACCGCAGCGCCGGCCACGTGCCGGGCGGCTCGTCCTCGGGGGCGGCGGTCTCGATCGCGGACGGCATGGCGTTCGGCGCGCTCGGTACCGATACCGGCGGCTCCTGCCGGATTCCCGCCGCCTTCAACGGCATCGTCGGCTACAAGCCGACGCAACGCCGGATTCCGCTCGATGGCGGCGTGCCGCTGTCGTTCACGCTCGACAGCTACGGCCCGCTGGCCAATTCGGTGGCCTGCTGCGCCGCGCTCGACGCGGTGCTGGCGGATCAACCGGTGACGCCGATCACGTCGCGCCCGGTGAAGGGCATGCGGCTCGCGGTGCCGACCACGGTCGCGCTCGACGACCTCGACGATGCCGTCGCAAAAACCTTCGAGCGCGCGCTTGCTTCGTTGTCGCGCGCAGGCGCCTTGATCGAGCGGATCGAGGTGCCCGAATTGCTCGATGTCGGCGTCATGAACGTCAAGGGCGGCTTTGCCGCCGCCGAAAGCTATGCCTGGCATCGCTTCCTGCTGGCCAGCAAGGGCGACATCTACGATCCGCGCGTCGCCGTGCGCATCCAGCGCGGCGAGGGCTTTCCGGCCGCCGACTATATCGATCTGCTCAACGCGCGCCGCTCCTTCATCGCCCGTACCGAGAAGCGGATCGCGCCCTATGATGCGATGGTGCTGCCGACCACGGCGAACCTGCCGCCTACGATCGCCAGCCTCGCCGACGACAAGGCGTTCGCCACCGAGAATTTGCGCGCGCTGCGCAATTGCACGCTGATCAATGTGCTCGACGGCTGCGCGATCTCGCTGCCCGCGCATCACGAGGGCGAGGCGCCGGTCGGCCTGATGCTCGCCGCCGCGGGTGGTTCGGATCGGCGCATTTTCGAGCTCGCTGCCGGAATGGAGACCGTGATCCGTGTTTGATCTCACCTTCAATGTCGACGACAAAGGCGTCGCCACTCCGCTCACACTGGAAATCAGGCAGGCCGTGATCGCCGGCTGGACCGGCCGCGATCCGGTGGCGCGCGACAAGCACATCGCCGAGCTCGAGGCACTCGGCATCGCACGGCCCGCGACCACGCCGATCTACTACCGCTGCTCGGCGCGCCGGCTCACCTTCGCCGATGCCATCGAAGTCTGCGGAGAGGACTCGAGCGGCGAGGTCGAGTTCGTGCTGATCGGCTGGCAGGGCCGCATTTTCGTCGGCTGCGGCTCCGACCACACCGACCGCAAGGTCGAGAGCTACAGCGTCACCGTGTCGAAGCAGATGTGCGACAAGCCGATGGCATCGGAGCTGTGGGAACTCGACGACGTGATCGGCCACTGGGACCAGCTGGTGCTGCGTTCCTGGGCCGTGATCGGCGGCCAGCGCGTGCTCTACCAGGAAGGCACGCTCGATCACATGCTGCCGGTGAAGGACCTGATCGCGCGCGGCTTCGACCAGGGCGCGCTGCCCGACGGCTGCGCCATGTTCGGCGGCACCTTCGCGGCCAAGGGCGGCATCCGCCCGGCCAGCCGGTTCGAGTTCGAGCTGGAAGACCCGGTGCTGAAGCGGAAGATCAGCCACGGCTACGACGTGGTGACGCTGCCGGTGAGGGGCTGATTGCTCGCCGCGTTGTTGTTGTGAGGGAGATGACCGACGCTTTCTCCACGTGCGTCGTCCCGGCGAAAGCCGGGACCCATAACCACAGAGTGTTGTGGTTGGCACGCTGTGGCCCCACCGATCTCAACAACTGACGACGGTGGCTATGGGTCCCGGCTTTCGCCCATAGGCGCTAAGATAGTTTGATCATAGTCTGATAGTGGCGCTTATGTCTGGGTGGCTCGCGTAGATGTCGCCGGAGAGCGTGACTGGCTCTGCAGAGTAGAGCGATTGCGGGCTGTGGAATGATCGCTTGCCGTAGCGAAGCGACGAGCTGGCGCAGCAGACGCCACGTCACTGGGTGGGTCAGGCGGCGTCGGCCAAGCGGGGAGAGTCTTCGAGTTCGTCGACGAGCGGCTCGAGCAATAGAATGATCAGCAGATGAGCGAGGATATGGGGTCTGGCGGACCGCTCGTCGGTTCCGGGAGGTCCCTTCAGGCCAATCAGGCTTTTCAGCCGCTTGAAGCCGAGCTCAATGCGCCATCGCAGCCGATAGAGGGCGAGGATATCTGCAGTCGTGAAGTCCTCTGGCCTGAGTGAGGTCACCAGGATCACCCAATCTGCGGCGTCAAGTGTTTGCCTGGAGAGCTGATGACCTCCCTTTTGTGCAGTCCGGCGCGCCTTGCGTCGCGCAGCCGCAGCAGCTTGCGCCGGCTTCTTCGCGGCAACCAGACGCACTGCGAGCGGCGGCGCACCTGACTTGCGCTTTATCCAAATCGGCCGATCGATCAGGCCACGCGCCGAGGCGTTGCGCAGTTCGGCAGTGAGGTCAACAAGATTACCTTCGGCATCGAGCCAGCGCGCGCTCTTCCAGCCGGCCCGGATCACGAAGTCTGCATCGGCATCGACGAGATGCGCCATGCGCTCCGGTTGCAGATAGGCGCGATCGGCAAGACGGATCTCACCGGCAACCGCCGGTATCCGATCCAGCGTCTCGCCCGCTCGCTGATCGGTCAGTTCGAAGTGACCAAAGCGCTCCTGCGGAAGATCGAACGCGCTATGGATACGCCACACTGCGTTCTTGTTCCTGCCGCTCGTCCCAGCCTTGGGGACCGTCGTGGCGTCAACAATACGGATCAGACGACCGCGGATCGCCTTCGGCGCCGCGTCGGCAAGCGCCTGCTCGACCAAGATTGCCAGCCAATCTCCGCACTGACGTAAGCGATACAACAGAGCCACGTTGGAGATATCGACAAGCCCAACCGACGTGGCCCATGCCGCCGTCAACCGCAGCCCTTTCTCACCAAGGCAATAAGCCAAGATCAGGCGCAGCAAGTCGACCGCATTGCTGATCTCCCGCGGACGGACAAACGCCTTCGTCTTGCGCGCGCTAATGTTCAGAGCCTCGGCTCCGCCAAGTCGGGCGACAACGCGCGCCCAATCTTTGTTCACAAGCGATTCGTGTGCCATTCCATCTTGGAATCACAAACGAATCCAAGGCGCAAATCCTATTTTAGCGCCTATGGGCTTTCGCCGGGACGACACCGTAATTGTGGTGACGTTCTCTGCATCTTTCGATCGGAAATCGGGTGGCGCGGGCCGCAATCAGGGGCCAGATTCCGTCCCATGACAGCAACAGCCAAAACCATCACCCGTCCACCCACCGGCATCCCGGCCCGCGTCGACGGGCTCGACTGGGACCGGATCACGACCGATCTCGATGGGCAGGGATGCGCCGTCCTCAACAGCCTGCTGACGCCTGAGGAATGCGATGCCATCGCCGCGCTGTATCCCGACGACAGCCAGTTCCGCAGCCGGATCGTGATGGGCCGTCACGGCTTCGGCCGCGGCGAGTACAAGTATTTCTCCTATCCGCTGCCGGACCTGATCGCTGAGCTGCGGCCGGCGCTCTATACGCGGCTGACCGCGGCAGCCAATCGTTGGAACGAGACGATGGGGATCGATATCCGATATCCTGCGTCGCATGCGGCGTTCCTGAAGCGCTGCCATGACGCCGAACAGACGCGGCCGACGCCGCTGCTGCTGCAATATGGCGAGGGCGACTACAACTGCCTGCACCAGGATCTCTATGGCGAGCATGTGTTCCCGATCCAGGTCGCGATCCTGCTGTCGCAGCCCGGGCGCGATTTTACGGGTGGCGAATTCGTGCTGACCGAGCAGCGGCCGCGGATGCAGTCGCGGCCCGAGGTGGTGCCGCTCACCAAGGGCGATGCGGTGGCCTTTGCCGTGCATCATCGCCCGGTGCAGGGGACGCGCGGACCGTATCGTGTCAATCTGCGCCACGGCGTCAGCAGGATTCGCTCCGGCCATCGCCACACCGTTGGTGTGATCTTCCACGACGCGAAGTGAGTGCGAGAGAGGCGTGGCCACCGATCTGTTCGAGACCATTGGCGATGCCCGGCCATCGCGCGAGACGATCGCGGATGGCGCGGTGCTGTTGCGCGGCTTTGTCCGGCCGTTCGAGGCCGAGCTGATCCCGGCCTTGCGTGCCATCGTCAAGCAGGCGCCGTTCCGGCATCTGATCACGCCGGGCGGCCACCGCATGTCGGTCGCGATGACCAATTGCGGCAGCGTCGGCTGGGTCTCCGATCCCAGCGGCTATCGCTATGATCCGATCGATCCCGTCTCGGGACAACCCTGGCCTGAAATGCCGGAGGTGTTGCGCAGGCTTGCCGCCGACGCCGCTGATGAAGCCGGCTTCAACGGCTTCGCGCCTGAGGCCTGCCTGATCAATCGCTACGTCCCCGGCGCAAAACTGTCGCTGCATCAGGACAAGGACGAGCTCGACTACCGCGCACCGATTGTGTCGATCTCGCTCGGGCTGCCGGCGATCTTCCTGTTCGGCGGCCTGCAGCGCAGCGACACGCCGCGCCGCTATCGACTCGAACATGGCGACGTTGCGGTGTGGGGCGGCTCGTCACGGCTATTTTATCACGGCGTGGCACCGCTCGCAGATGGCGAGCACAGCGTGCTCGGCCGCCAGCGCATCAATTTGACCTTCCGCAAGGTGCGCTGAACCGCCGGGTGGTCTAGACTTGGCGGATGACCACCAAGGCCGACCGCGCCGTCAACCGTACCGGCGTCTATCTCGCCGTGCTGCAGCTCGTCTTCACGCTGGGCTGGACCACTTATCTGATCTATCTGCCGAAGCTGTGCGCCGATGTCGGCATCGCGCCGTCGACCGTGATCCTGATCCTGATGATGGATCAAGGCATCTTCACCGTCACCGACACGGCGATGGGCATGGCCGCCGACAGGATATCGAGCCTGGTCGGCCGCCTTGGCTTGTTTGTCGGTATCCTTGCCGCGATCTCCTGCGCCGCCTTCGTCGCATTGCCTTACGTCGCCGGCACCGGGCCGGGCGCGAGGGTCTGGCTGATCGTGCTGATCGTGATCTGGGCCGTGACGTCGTCGGCCTTGCGGGCGCCGCCGCTGACGCTGCTCAGCAAGTATCGCGCGCAACCCTCGGTGCCGTTCCTCGCGGCGCTGGCGATGCTGGGTTATGGCATCGCGGGCGCGGTCTCGCCCTATCTTGGCGTCGTGCTGCGCAACCAGGATGCACGGCTGCCGTTCGTGCTGTCAGGCGCGGTGCTGCTACTGACCGCGCTCGCCTTCTCAGGCGTCGAGCGCCGCATCGCGGCAGAGGCGCAGCCGGCGCGGCTGGCGCCCCCGGCGAAGCGGCTCGGGGCGGTGCCGATGTTCCTGATCGGATCGATGGTGCTGCTGTCGCTCGGCTACCAGCTGCACTTCAACATCAACAGCGCGCCGTTCTATTTGCGCTTTGCCAAGGCGGACGAGCTGCAATGGCTGATGCCGGTATTCTGGATCGGCTTCAACATCGCGATGTTTCCGGCAAGCATCGTCGTCAAGCATCGCGGCGGCCTGATCGTGATGGGCGCGGCGGGACTGCTCGGTGCCTTTGCGATCATCGCCGCCGAGATCGCCGGCAGTCTCAACGTCCTGATCGTGGCGCAATTCATGGCGGGGGCCGCTTGGGGCTGCATGCTGATGAGCGCGGTGTCCGCGGCGCTCGCGATCGGGGAGACCGGCGCGGAAGGCAAGGTCACCGGCCTCGTGTTCTCGGCGCTGGCGCTTGCGACCTTTGCGCGGATGGCGGCGGTCGCGGGCGGCCTGCAGAAGATGCCGGACTATGCGCCGCTGGTGCATTGGGCGCCGGTCGCCTGCTGGTCGGTCGCCGGCGCCGGCCTGCTCGTGATCGCCGCGTCACGGCTGCAACACGGGGTGA
Source organism: Bradyrhizobium sp. USDA 4510 (assembly GCF_054059095.1). Taxonomy (NCBI): domain Bacteria; kingdom Pseudomonadati; phylum Pseudomonadota; class Alphaproteobacteria; order Hyphomicrobiales; family Nitrobacteraceae; genus Bradyrhizobium; species Bradyrhizobium sp. USDA 4510. The sequence goes on from NZ_JBSSBT010000001.1 coordinate 2,150,696, forward strand.
AGAGCGCTTAGCGTTGTCATTCCGGGGGCGAAACGAACCCGGAATCTCGAGATTCCGGGTTCGATGCTGCGCATCGCCCCGGAATGACGAGCGTTTGGCTTAGTTATTCCGCGCCGGATGGATGAACGCCCAGGGCGAGACTTCCGAATCCGTCGGCACTTCCACCGAGATCACGTAAGGCCCGCCGTCGGCCAGCGCCTTCTCCAGCACGGGGCGGAAGTGATCCGGCGAGGTGACCCGCGCGGCGCCGACACCGAAGGATTCTGCAAGCTTCACGAAATCCGGATTCACCAGGTCGGAGGCGACGACGCGGCCGTCGAAGCGCTCGCGCTGGTCGCGGCGGACATTGCCATAGGCGTTGTTGTTGAACACCAGCGTCACCACGGCGATCTTGAACTGCACGGCGGTGGCAAGTTCCTGCACGCCGAACATGAAGCCGCCGTCGCCGGTGATCGCGACCACCGGCTTGTCCGGATTGGCGACCTTGGCGCCAAGCGCGGTCGGGAAACCCGAGCCGAGCGTGCCCTGATAGCCCGAGGTGACGAAGGTCCGCGGCTCGTAGATCGGAAAGCCGTACCAGGAGGTGAAACCGACCTGCGACAGCTCGTCGGTGACAATGGCGCTCGCCGGCAGCACCTCGCGCAGGATCTTCAGATAGGCCATCTGCGGCTGGATGCGCTGGATCTCCTGCTCGGTCGCGGCCGTCGCCTCGCGGATCGCGGCGCGGCGGCCGGAGGTCCTGCGGTAGCCCACCTTGCGCACAGCGGCGGCGAGATCGGCGGTGCCGGCCTTGGCGTCCGCAATCACGCCGGCATCGGCCGGCCAGCGCCGCAGCTCGACCGGATCGATGTCGATGCGCACGCATTTCAGTCCGGCGGGCTGGTAGGGCCAGCGCGACATCGTCGGCAGCTCGAGGCGCGTGCCGATGCCGATCATCAGGTCGGTCTTCGGCCAGAGCTTGTAGGCCGAAGCCATGGTGAGCCCGAGTTCATGCGCGTTGGAGACGATGCCGCGGCCGCTGCGGAAGGCGACGACAGGCGCGTCGATCATCTCGGCCAATTCGAGGATCTCCTCGCGCGCCTCGATGGCGCCGCTGCCGACGAAGATCATCGGCGCCTTGCTGCCGGCGATCAGGTCGGCGGCGGCCTTGATGCGGTCCGCATCGGGCTGCGGCGCCGGCAACGGATCGAACGGCTTGACGGGCGCGACCTGGGTGCGCTGGGTGAACACGTCCCACGGCATCTCCAGCGAGGCCGGGCCGCGCCGGCCCGACAGCATCTCCTGGAACGCGCGCGACACCAGCGCGGGGGCGTTATCAGGGTATTCGATCCGGTCGGCCCATTTCACGAAGGTGCGCAGCGTCGCGAGCTGGTCCGGCATCTCGTGCAGATGGCCGCGGCCCTTGCCGAGGAACTGCGTCGGCACCTGACCGGTCAGGCACAGCACCGGCTCGTTGCAGCCGAATGCGGTGAGCAGCGCCGCCGAGGCGTTGAGCACGCCCGGGCCGGGCACCACGCTGAACACGCCGGGCTTGCCGCTGGAGCGCGCATAGCCGAACGCCATGTAGCCGCAGGCCTGCTCATGCCGGGCGCCGATCACCTTGAGCTGGGCCTGGTGGAAGGCATCGAACAGGCCATAGATCTGCGCGCCGGGCAGGCCGAACACGGTGTCGACGCCGTGGGCGACGAGGCCGTTGACGATCGCTTCGCCGCCGGATGTAGAGGTCATGGCACTGTCCACTTTGCTGGTGAGGTTAGGTGGCTTCGTCGACGACGCTGTTGCGCAGGATGCCGACGCCTTCGGCCTCGACCTCGACGACATCGCCGGGCTTCAGATAGCGCGGCGGATCGAACCGCGCACCTGCACCGGTCGGGGTGCCCGTGACGATGATGTCGCCGGGAACCAGCGTCGTGAAGGTCGAGATGTAGTTGATGAGGTAGCGGAAGCCGAAGATCAAGCGCGAGGTGCGGTCGTCCTGGCGGGTCTCGCCGTTCACCCGCGTGGTCAGGCGGATATCGGCGATCTGCGCTTCACCGGTGTAGGGCACGATCCACGGGCCGAGGCTGCCGGTGGAATCGAAGTTCTTGCCCTGGGTGACGTTGAACTTGGCGTGGCGCACCCAGTCGCGGATGGTGCCTTCATTGCAGAGCGTGATCGCGGCGATGTGATCGAGCGCGGCGCTCTCCGCAATGTGCCGGCCGGCCTTGCCGATCACCAGAACCAGCTCGCCCTCATAGTCGAGCTGCGGCGAGATGCGCGGCCGCACCACCGGCGTGTTGTGGCCGACGAAGGAGCGCGGCACCCGCAGGAACATGCTCGGGTATTTCGGCGCGTCCGAGCCGTCCTTGTATTCGGCATTGCGGTCCGGGTAGTTGACGCCGATGCAGATGATCTTTTCCGGCGCCGGGATCGGAGGCTGCCAGTCGACTGCGTCGAGCGCGTGGTCGGGCGCGCGCCTGGCGGCGTCCTCCACGAGCCTGCTCAGCGCGCCGGCGGCGATCGCCTCGCGCAGCGTCGGATAGTCCTTGGCGAAGCGCGACGAGAGGTCGACGATGCCGGTGTCGGTGACGACGCCATAGCTGGTGGCGCCGTTGAAGGAATAGGTGGCGAGGCGAGGAGAGGGCATTAGTAGTCCCATAATTGGTGTCGTCCTGCGAAAGCAGGGACGACGTGAGGAGGAAGGCGCGCACTAGTCCGCGACCAGCACGTCGGCGACGAAGCGCGGCTCGCGCACCGCTTGGCCGGCGAAGGTCGAGCCTTCCTCGAACCAGGAGCGCGGCGCCGGCGCGCCCCACAGCGTCTGGCGGCGCGGATCGCGCAGCGACCAGCGCAGCGGCTCATGGTCGTGATCACCGGTGAAATAATCGCTGGTGTAGAGCTCGATGCGGTGGCCGTCGGGATCGCGGATGTACAGGAAGAAGGCGTTGGAGATGCCGTGCCGGCCAGGACCGCGCTCGATGTTCTTGAGGTAGCCGGAGGAGGCCATCACGTCGCAGAGATGCACGATGTTCATCGCGGTCGGTACCCAATAGGCGATGTGGTGCAGGCGCGGGCCGCGGCCGTTGGTGATGGCGAAGTCGTGGACATTGCCCTTGCGGTGCATCCAGGCGGCTGCGATGCGGCCGTTGTCCCCGTCCTCCTCGGCATATTCGGTGAGGCGGAAGCCGAGCCGGGCGTAGAAATCGACTGTGTCCTGCACCTCGGCGGCGAACACGTTGAAATGGTCGAGCCGCTGCGGATGGCAGCCCTTGTAGAGATCGTAGCGCCGCAAGAGATGGGGGCGCTTCTCCATCGTAGCGTAAAGCTCGATCTGGAAGCCGAACGGATCGGTGAATTGCAGGGTGCGGCCCTGGAACGGCTGGTCGACGAAAGCGTAGGCGATGCCGTTCTCGGAGAAGAAGGCGGCGGCCTTGTCGAGGTCGCCGTCGTTGCCGACCTTGAAGCCAAGCCGGTTGCAGGCCGCCTTCGGCGCCTTGCGCAGCACCACCGAGTGATGCTGGTGCTCCTCGCTGGCGCGCAGATACACCGACTTGTCGTCGCGGTTCTCGATGTGAAGGCCGACCGTCTTCTCGTAGAAGGCGGCGCTCTTGTCGAGATTCGTGACGTCGAGCACGGCATGGCTGCAGCGGATGATGTTGAACGGCGGATCGAAAACGTGCGTTGGAACGGGCATCGGTGTTTCCCCTCAATTCTATCGTCATTCCGGGGCTCGCGAAGCGAGAACCCGGAATCTCGAGGTTCCGGGTTCGATGCTGCGCATCGCCCCGGAACGACGGCTGGCTAAATTCCCAGTTTCTGAATCTTGTGCGTCCCGCGCGCGAGCGAGACGTGCTTGGTTTCCATGTAGAAGTCGAACGAGTAGTCGCCGCCGTCGCGGCCGATGCCTGACGACTTCATGCCGCCGAACGGGGTCGGCAGATGGCGGACGTTCTCCGAATTGAGCCAGATCATGCCGGCTTCCAGCGCATCCGCCACGCGCAGCGCGCGGCCCATGTCGCCGGTCCAGACATAGCCGGTCAGGCCGTACTGCACGCCGTTGGCGATCTCGATGGCGTCAGCTTCGTCCTTGAACGGGATCACGGTCAGGAACGGGCCGAACACCTCCTCCTGCGCGACGCGCATTTTTGCGTTCGCGCCGGTCACCAGCGTCGGCTGCACATAGTGGCCGCCGCCAGGACCGTCATGCGGCTTGCCGCCGACCGCGATCGTGGCGCCGTCCTTCTTGGCGACGTCGAAATAGCTGCACACCTTGGCGAGATGCCGCTCATGGATCAGCGGCCCGATCTCGGTGGCGGGATCGAGGGGGTGGCCAACCTTGAGCGCCTTTACGCGTTGGGTCAGCTTCTCGATGAACTTGCCGGCGACGCTCTCCTGAACCAGCAGCCGGCTCGACGACGTGCAGCGCTCGCCATTGAGCGAGTAGATCATGAACACGACGGCATCGAGCGCGCGATCGAGATCGGCATCATCGAATACGATCACCGGGTTCTTGCCGCCGAGCTCGAAATGCACCCGCTTCAAGGTCGGCGCGCCCTGCGCCATGATCGCTGAGCCCGTCGCGCTCTCGCCGACGAAGCCGATCGCCTTGATGGCGGGGTGCTCGGTCAGCGCCTTGCCGGCCTCTTCGCCGAAACCATGCACGGTGTTGAGCACGCCGTCGGGGATGCCGGCCTGTTTTACGAGTTTGACCAGCAGATCGGCGGTGACGGGCGACCATTCCGCCGGCTTGTGCACCACGGTGCAGCCGGCCCGCGAGCGCCGGCGCGATCTTCCAGGTCGAGAGCATGAACGGCGTATTCCACGGCGTGATCACGCCGACCGGGCCGATCGGCACGCGGGTCGAGATGTTCCAGTGCTCGTCCGAAGGCGTGTTGAGACCGTCGCGGGCCTCGCCGCATTTGTCGGCGAAGAAGCGGAAATTCTCCGCGGCGCGGATCGCGGCCTTGGCCATGAAGCGGTGCGCCTGGCCGGTGTCGATGCATTCGAGCACGGCGATGTCGTCGGCGCGCGCCTCGATCGCATCGGCGACGCGATGCAGCAGCTTGCGGCGCTGCGCCGCCGGCATGTCGCGCCAGGCCTTGAAGGCCTTGGACGCCGCGGTTGCGGCACGGTCGATATCCTCGGCATTGCCGCGTGCGACCGTCGCCAGCACCGTGCCGTCAATCGGCGATCTCGTCTCGAAGGTCTGGCCGGAGGCCGCCGGCACGATCTTGCCGTCGATCACATGGCCGATGCCTTCGGCTTTCAAGCTTGCAAGCAGCGGGCCGGCGCGATCGCGGTTGGCCTGGAACACGTCGGCTGGCGATTTCGCTGTCGCTTTATCCATTGACCGTCTCCACCTTCAGTGCGTCGTGGATGTTGTTGCGTTTCCAGCTGGTTTCCTTGTCGTTGATCTGCATGTCGAACGACAACGCGAATTTGCTGTTGGCGAAGACCGGATCGAGATGAGCCGATAGCGCCTTGAAGATGTACTCGCCGGCCTTCTTGCGGGTGGCGAGATCGCGGCCTTCGCCGAGCCGCAGCACCATGTCGAGGAAACCGTAATTCTTGCGGCCGTCGGCGATCGCGTAGTGCTCGCATCTGACGGCACGGACGCGGATGCCGCCGAGCGGGAAGATGCCGGTCTCGACCGCGGCCTTGCGGACCAGTTCGACCGTCGCGCCCATGTCGACCAGATCGTCGAGATTGGCAGAGTATTCAAGCGTGAAATGCGGCATGCAGCGCTCCTGCTGAAGGCGTCAGGCGAAGTAGCAGCTTACGGAACCATACGGTCCGTAGTCGGCCTGGATGGTGTCGCCCGTGCGGGTCTCGATCGGACGGATGAAGGAGCCCGCCAGCACGACCTGGCCGGCTTCCAACGCCAGCCCGTTCGGCGCGATCTTGTTGGCGAGCCACGCCACCGCGGTCGCCGGATGATTCAACACGCCGGCGGCCAGGCCGGTTTCCTCGAGCTGGCCATTTCGGAAGCACAGCGCGCCGATCCAGCGCAGGTCGGCGTCCAGCGGGCGGATCGGCCGGCCGCCGAGCACGATGCCGGCATTGGCGGCGTTGTCGGCGATGGTGTCGAAGATCTTGCGGGTCGCCTTGGTCTCGGGATCGACGCGCTCGACCCTGGTATCCAGGATCTCCAGCGCCGGTACCACGAAATCGGTCGCGTTCAGCACATCGAACAGTGTGCAGTTCGGCCCGGTCAGGCGATGCTTCATCACGAAGGCAAGCTCGGCCTCGACGCGGGTGGCGATGAAGCGGTCGGTCGGGACCAGGCCGCCATCGGCGAAGAACATGTCGTCGAGCAGGATTCCGGAATCGGGCTCGTCGATATTGAGCGCGCTCTGCATCGCCTTCGAGGTCAGGCCGATCTTGTGGCCCTTGACGACGCGGCCCTGCGTCACCTTCATCTCGACCCAGGCCTTCTGAATCGCGTAGGCGTCTTCGAGGGTGATGCGGGGGTATTCCAGCGAGAGCTGGCGGATTTGCTTGCGGGTCTTTTCCGCGCCGTCGAGCCGTTCGGCGGCAGCGCGGATATCGTCCTTGGAGAGGGCCATGCGTGCTACACAAAAGTGGATGTCGGGAGATGATTAACATGTTAAGTGAATTCCCGCAAACTGAATCAAGGCATGTTGCAACGCAAAATTTCGTTGCGCAGGATTAGGTAATGGCGCGCAAAAATTCGAACGACATTCGGCCGGGGCAGGGCGAGGACGTGGCGGCGCGACGGACACCGATGCGCGAGTTCTCGCGCTCGCTGCCGATGTCGCTGCTTCGCGCCCGCGAGGCGGTGATGCGGCAATTCCGTCCGTCGCTGCGCAATCACGGGCTGACCGAGCAGCAATGGCGGATCCTGCGCGCGCTCACCGCGGTCGACGAGATCGAGGTCACCGAACTCGCCCGCATGGCGTTTCTGCTCGGCCCGAGCCTGTCGCGAATCCTTCGCGATCTCGAGGGCCGCGCGTTGATCGAGCGCAAGGCAGCGGAGAACGACGCGCGGCGCGCAGTGGTTTCGATCTCCGCCAAGGGGTTGAAGCTGATCGAGGCGGTGGCGCCGACGTCGGAGACGATCTATGCCGAGATCACCCGGCGCTTCGGGGCGCGCAAGCTTGCCGAATTGCAGGAGATGCTGGGCGCGCTCGAAGCGAGCCTGGCCGGAATGGGCTCGTCCGATGACGCCGAGGTCGAGGCTGACGAGTAGCTTCGATCATGCGCGGCATTCGCGCTCAGGCCATGTAGGGCACGCGCGAAATCACGTTGATGGCGCGGAATTCGGCAATCCAGCCCGCGACCTTCGAGTGGGACCATTCGATATGGCGGCGCAAGATGGCTGCCGCCGCGTCGCCGTCACGCGTGCGCAAGGCTTCGATGATCACCAGATGCTCGTCCATGAAGGAATCGATCTGCGGCGCGGTCAGGGCGACCTGAATGTGCTTGCCGATCACGAAAGCGCAGTGGGTGCGCTTGAGGGCTTCGATCATCTCGCGATTGGCGCCGTAACCCAGGCAGCGGATATGGAGGTCGCCTTCGATCTCATCGAGTTCGCCGACGCCGACGCGGTCGCGGTGCTGGATCCCCTCGCGCAGCCGCTCCGCCATACGGTCGAGCAGGGCGGCAGGAATTGTCGCCGTCGCGGATTTGAGGAGCAGCGGCTCGAGCGTTGCGCGCACCTCGAAGATGTCGCGGAGGCGGTCCTCGTCCAACGGCACCACGTACCAGTGCGCCTTGGCGCCCTTCTCGAGGATGCCGATCGCCTGCGCGCGCAGCAGCAGGTTGCGCGCCACCGTGCGCCCCACCCGGAAATGCCGCGCCAATGCGAGCTCGCTGACGCGGAAGCGTCCGAACAGCGACCGGTAAATGATCTCACGTTCGAGCTTGTAGTAGAGCGTATCCCAAGCGTCGCTGCGCACGGCATCGACGGGGCCGTCGGTCAGCCCAAACATTTCCGGTGTGATCGGGACGCGCCGAGGGTCGACCTTGCGCTTGCCGGCGATGACGCCGCGACCGTCGAACCGCCGCACCAGGCCGATATGCTCGAGCTGTTCAAAAGCTTGCCGCACCGGAGAGCGGCTGGAGCCGAACAAGGTCGCGATCGCCGATTCGGAAAGGACCGTGCCAGGTGGCACGTGACCGGCGCGGATGTGCTTTGCCAATGCGCTCTTGATCAGCGCGTAGGCCGGCTGTTTTCGTCTGGTCTGCGATTTCGCTCGTGGAATCGACATGGAATGGCTGCCCGCTGGCCACACTATCACGTGATCGCGTCATGGTCGCTCGTAGCAGGCATTTACGCACCTCTGCCAGCGAACTTTTGACTATTGCGTGCAATGTGCAATCATGTTTAGCTGGGTCAAGCGCCAGATTGATGGTCGCCGTTGCACGGCTTGTGCGCTGCAGCGGTGCTCACGTTTGCTCGTCGCGCCGTTTGATGGCTGCGAACGGGCCAACAGATCGACGCGTCAGCTCGTCTCAACGCAGCCGACAGCAAGTTCGGCGCATCACAGGGAGGATGGAATGAAACTGACGAGACGTGAGTTTTCCGCTGGTTTGGCGGCAGGTCTCGCTGCACCCGCGCTGATGCGCAGCGCTTGGGCGCAGGGTGCGACGATCAAGATCGGCATGTGCGTGCCGGTGACCGGACCCGCGGCGGAGCAGGGGCTGTGGGCCCAGAACGGCGCCAAGCTGGCGCTGGCCGCGGTCAACAAGGCCGGCGGCGTGCTCGGCAAGCAGGTCGAACTCGTCATCGAGGACGATCAGACCACCAATCCGGGCATCGTGCTGGCATTCTCCAAGCTCGCCGCGCAATCCGACATCGTCGCCTTCCTCGGCTCGATCCGCTCGACCCAGGTGCAGGCGATGGCGCCCGACGTGATCAAGGTCGGCAAGCCGGTGATGATCGGCGGCACCAATCCCGACCTCACCCATTCCGGCAATCCCTGGCTGTTCCGCTTCCGTCCGAACGACAATTATTCCGGCCGCGTGATCGCCGACTTCGGCGTCAACACGCTCGGCAAGAAGAAATGGGCGATCGTGCATTCCACCGACGCCTTCGGCACCGCGGGCGGCAAGGCACTCTCGGAAGCGCTGACCAAGCTCGGCGCGCCGCCGGTGCTCGACCAGGGTTACGCCAACCAGAGCCAGGACTTCACGCCGGTCGTGCTGGCCGTGAAGCAGTCCGGCGCTGATGTGCTCGGCACCTACTTCACCTTCGAGAACGATCTGGGCATCTTTGCCCGCCAGCTGCGCCAGCTCGGCGTCAATATCCCCTGGGTCGGCTCGCCCTCGGTGGTGGCGGTCTCCTCGACCAAGCTCGCCGGCCCCGCGCTGTTCAACACCTACGGCGTCGCCGACTTCGCCGAGGATTCGAGCGATACCGCGAAGGCGTTCGGCAAGGCCTATCGCGATGCCTACAAGACCGCGCCCGACAACCAGAGCGCTTGGCCCTACGATGCGATCACCATCCTGTCGGCGGCAATCAACAAGGCCGGCTCGACCGATCCGAACAAGATCCGCGACGCCATCCTTGCGACGCAGAAGTTCGCCGGCGCCGAGGGTGAATACAATTTCGACAAGAACGGCGACGGTCTGCACGGCTACAATGTCGTGAAGAACGACAAGGGCAAGATCGTCTACGACAAGCATATCGACTTCAACGATTGATAGCGGTTCGGCCTCTCCGGGCCACCTCGGAGAGGCCGTTCGCCCGCGACACAATTCTCAGATCGAGCGCTCGTCATGGATCTCGTCCTCCAACTGCTCTTTACCGGCATCGGCATCGGCGCGGTCTACGCGCTGGTCGCGCTCGGTTTCGTGCTGATCTTCCGTGCCACCAACGTGGTGAACTTCGCGCAAGGCGAGTTCTCGATGGTCGCCGCCTATCTGATGGTGGTGTTCTCGGTCGATCTCGGCTGGCCTTACTGGCTGTCGTTCCTGATCGCGCTCGCCGGCATGGCGTTGTTCGGCGTCATCTTCAATCTCGGCGTCTATTATCCGCTGCGCAATCGCACCTATCTGCCCGTGATCATCGCCACCATCGGCGCCTCGATCCTGCTGTCGAACTCGGTGCTTGCGATCTACGGCCCGCAGCCGCAGGTGCTGCAGGGCTGGTTCGATACGCCCGGCATCCAGCTCGGCCCGGTCTATCTCGACAGCCAGTATCTTCTGATCATCGGCGTCACGATCCTTCTGGTGCTGTTCAATTTTTGGTTCTTCGAGAAGACGCTGCTCGGCAAGAAGTTGCAGGCGACCTCGCAGGATAAGGAAATGGCCTCGCTGCTCGGCATTTCCGTTTCCACCATGATCATGATCACCTTCATCTATTCGGCCGTGCTCGGCGGTCTCGCCGGCATCCTGGTGGCGCCGGTGCTGTTCGTCTCGATCCAGATGGGCTCGACGATTGCGCTGAAGGCGTTTGCCGCGACCATCATCGGTGGCTTCGGTGACGTCGCCGGCGCCATCGTCGGCGGCCTCGCGCTCGGTGTCATCGAGACGTTCGGTGCCGCCTATATTTCAGTGCCGTACAAAGACGGCTTTGCCTTCCTGGTGCTGATCGCTTTCCTGGTGTTCCGGCCGCAGGGCATCTTCGGCGAACGCGTCGCGGAGAAAGCATGAGCGCCACCGACAACATGATCCCCGCGCCGGCCGTGCGCTCGAAGCCGCTGATCATCCGTCATCTGCCGTATTTCATCGGCGCCGCGGTGCTGGTGGCGCTCGCCGCCGGCATGCGGTTCGACGGGTACATCCTCAACATCCTGCTGCAGGCCACGACCTTCTCGATCGCGGTGTTCGGGCTGTCGGTCGTGCTCGGCCTGTGCGGCCAGATCAACCTGGCGCAGGCCGCGTTCTTCGGCTTCGGCGCCTATGTGGTCGGGCTCGGCACCGCGGACCTGCACCTGAACTTCTGGCTCTGCCTGGTTGGCGCCTGCGCGATCACGCTGATCGCCGGCGCGTTCCTCGGCATGTCGACGCTGCGGCTCGGCGGGCACTACCTTGCGATGGTGACGATCTCGTTCCAGCAGATCGTGACGCTGGTGATGATCAATGCCATCGGCGTGACCCACGGGCCGGACGGCGTCGCCAACATTCGCCGGCCGGAGCTGTTCCAGTCCTCGCAGAGCTACCTGGCCTTCTGCGTCGCGATGCTCGCGATCGTCGGTTATCTGGTCTGGCATCTGCCTGATACCAAGCTCGGCCGCGCCATGCGCGCGGTGCGCGACAACGAGCTTGCGGCGGGCGTCAATGGCATCGACGTGTTCCGCACCAAGATCTACGCCTTCGGCCTGTGCGCGTTGCTCGGCGGTCTGGCCGGTGGCCTGTTCGCCGGCGGCTTCGCCTATGTCAGCCCGGACCAGTTCTCGTTCGCAGAATCGATCGTGTTCCTGACCATGTCGCTGCTCGGCGGCGTGGCCTCGCCGATTGGCTCGGTGATCGGTACGGGCCTCCTGATCCTGATCCCGGAATGGCTGCGCTTCCTCAAGAGCGTGCCGGGACTTTATCTGGCGATCTACGGCCTGTTCGTGATCCTGATCATCCGCTTCATGCCCGACGGTATCTGGGGTTTTGTGTCGGACGCATTCACGCGCTGGCGTGCGCACACCAAGGCGCCGCCGGCCGCGGCGGCCTTGCAGCTCAAGCCGGCGACGTCAGGCGGCGACATCGTGCTCGAAGTGACCGGGCTCTCGAAGCACTTTGGCGGCCTCAAGGCGGTCGACGGCGTCGATATCGCGGTGAAGCGCGGCAGCGTGCATGCGCTGATCGGGCCGAACGGCTCCGGCAAGACCACGACGCTGAACGTGCTGTCCGGGCTCTACAAGGCGACCGCGGGCAGGATCGTGCTCGACGGCACCGACATCACCAACATGGCGCCGCATCAGCGCACGGCGGCCGGCCTCGGACGCACCTTCCAGAACATCCGCCTGTTCCGTTCGATGACCGCGCTGGAGAATGTCGAGATCGGCGCCGAGCGGCCCGGCAACACCATGATCGGGAAGGGCGAGGACGCGCTGACGGAGCGCGCGATGGAGGCGCTGACCTTCGTCGGGCTCGGCAACCGCGCCAACGAATTGATCTCGAGCTTCTCCTACGGCCACCAGCGCCTGATCGAGATCGCGCGGGCGCTGGCGTCGAACCCGACGCTGCTGCTGCTCGACGAGCCGGCGGCCGGTCTCAACTCGACCGAGAAGCTGGAGCTGCATGAGCTGCTCAAGCGCATCGCAGCCCAGGGCCTCACCATCCTGATCATCGATCACGACATGACGCTGGTGTCCGGAAGCGGCCCAGCACATCACCGTGCTGAACTTCGGACGCCGCATCGCGGACGGCGAGTCGATGGCGGTGCTGCGCCATCCCGACGTCGTCTCCGCCTATCTCGGGAGCGAATGATGCCGCTGCTCGAAATCCGTAATCTCGTGGTCCGCTACGGCGAGATCGAGGCGCTGCGCGGCGTCACCATCGCCGTGGAGCAGGGCCAGGTGGTCACGCTGCTCGGCGCCAACGGCGCCGGCAAGTCGACCACGCTGCGCGCGATCTCAGGCCTCGCCAAGCCCGCCTCCGGCGACATTATGTTCGACGGCCACTCGATCGCGGGCCTCGGGCCCGAAGCGATCGTCCGGCTCGGCATCTCGCACGTGCCGGAAGGCCGCCGCGTGTTTCCGGGCCTCACCGTGAAAGAGAACATCATGCTCGGCGCATCGAACCGGAAGGTGCCGGCGTCGCAGATCTCGCGCGAGGCCGACGCGATGTTCGATCTGTTCCCGGACATCCGCGCCTTTTCCAACGCGCTCGGCTGGACGCTGTCCGGCGGCCAGCTGCAGATGGTCGCGGTGGCGCGCGGCCTGATGGCCAAGCCGCGGCTGCTGCTGCTCGACGAACCGTCGCTCGGGCTGGCGCCTGTGATCGTGCAGGCGGTGTTCCGCATCATTTCGCAGATCAGGAAGGACACCACGGTCTTGCTCGTCGAGCAAAATGCGCGCATGGGACTTTCGGTCGCCGATCATGGCTTTGTCCTGGAAACGGGGCGGATCGTGCTGGGCGGCAAGCCCGACGAATTGTGGGGCAATGAGGCTATCGCCGCGGCCTATCTCGGCGGCCACGCCAAAACCCACGCCTGACAACGTCCCGTGCTTTACTGAGCGAGCTGGTTTTTCATGGTCACCATCAAGGTCGATAACCTCATCAACTTCGTGTCCGAGGTGTTTTCCCATTCGGAGTCCTCTCCGGAAGAGGCGAAGCGCATCGCGACCTATCTGACGACCGCGAATCTTACAGGTCATGACAGCCACGGCGTGATCCGCGTGCCGGTTTATGTCAGGTGGAAGAAGATGGGCTCGATCGTGCCGAACCAGACTCCCGAGGTGGTGGTCGACACGCCATCGCTCGCGGTGGTCGACGGCAAGTTCGGCTATGGCCAGACCGTCACGCCGGTTGCGGTCAGACTCGGCATCGAGAAGTGCAAGAAGGCGGGGCTCGCCGCGGTCGCGCTGCGCAACTCCGGTCATCTCGGCCGCGTCGGCGACTGGGCCGAGATGGCCGCCGCCGAAGGTCTTGTTTCAATTCATTTCGTGACCGCGGCCGGCTCGCTGCTGGTTGCGCCTTACGGCGGCGTCGAGAAGCGCCTGTCCACGGCGCCGTATTGCGTCGGCATTCCGCGTCAGGGCCAGGATCCGATCGTGCTCGATTTTGCGACCTCGGTTGTCGCCGAGGGCAAGTGCCTGGTGGCAAGCCGCGGCGGCAAGAAGCTGCCGACCGGCGCGCTCGTCGATGCCGACGGCACGCTGAGCGAGGATCCCCACGTGCTGTATGGGCCGTACACGCCGGACGGACCGCGCGACCACACCAAGGGAACTGGCGCGATCCGCGCCTTCGGCGATCACAAGGGCTCGGGTCTCGCCTTCATCTGCGAACTGCTGGGCGGCGCGCTGACCGGCACCGGCGCGACGTCGTCGGACCGGCGCTTCGCCAACGGCATGATGGCGTTCTACATCGACCCCAAGGTGATCGACACCAGCAATTTCTTCGATGGAGAAATCACCCGCTACACCGATTTCATCCGCGCCACCAAGCCGATCGCGGGCACGGATTCCGTGCTGGTTCCAGGCGATCCGGAGCGGAAAACCCGTGCCGATCGCACCAGGAATGGCATCCCCTTGCCTGACGACACGTGGGCGGCGATAGTGAATACCGCGCGCGAAGTCGGCGTCAGCGAAGTTTCTATCCAGCGGGCGACCAGCTGAAGGCTCGTCCCCCAATAAACCGCAAAGGGAAACGCGATCAATGGCAAACAAGGTCAAGCAAGTCTGGGCATCGGGCAAAGCGGTGGTGAACGCGTGGCTCGCGATCCCCTCGGGATTCTCGGCCGAAGTGATCGCGCAATGCGGCTTCGACAGCGTCACCGTCGACATGCAGCACGGTGTGCAGGATTATCAATCGATGGTGCAGTGCTTCCAGTCGATGCACGCCCATCCGGTCACTCCGATGGTCCGCGTACCCTGGAATGAGCCCGGCATCATCGGCAAGGTGCTGGACGGCGGCGCCTATGGCGTGATCTGCCCGATGGTCAACACACCGCAGGAAGCCAAGAACCTCGTCTCCTACGCAAAATATCCGCCGAAGGGCGTGCGCTCCAACGGCCCGATCCGCGCCGGCATGTACGGCTCGGCCGGCACCTATCAGCAGACCGCCAACGACGAGATCGTGCTGCTGCCGATGATGGAGACCAAGACCGCGGTCGAGAACATGGAAGCGATCCTCGATGTCGAAGGCATCGATGGCGTCTATATCGGCCCGTCCGATCTCGGCTTCTCCTACGGCCTGGTGCCGAAGCTCGATCGCGATGAGCCGGAGATCCTCAAGATCTACGAGAAGATCATCAAGGAATGCGGCAAGCGCGGTCTCAATCCGGGCATCCACTGCTCGGGCGCCGAAGGCGCGGTGCGCGCGATCAACATGGGCTTCAAGCTCGTGACGCTATCGAACGAGGTCGGCCTGATGCAGGTCTACGCCAAGATGCAGGTCAACGCGACCCGCGAAAAGTCCGGCGGCAAGGCGTAAGCTCTGTCCGCGATGTTAGCTCTGCTCCCTCGCCCTGCTTTTGCGGGGAGAGGGTTGGGGTGAGGGGCTCTATCCGGCTAGCACCGTCTTTTTAATTGGCAACGTGCGTCGCCCCTCACCCGAATTGTCGCTGTGCGAGAATTCGACCTCTCCCCGTAAAGGACGGGGAGAGGTGACTAACTCCAAAGGAGAACTCCGATGGCCTCGGCACAAGTGATCCGCCTGCACGCCGACGACAGCGTCCTGATCGCGCGCGCGAGCCTGCCGCCGGGGCTTGAGGTGACTGAGGGCGTCACGACGGTCGATCGGATCCCCGCGGGCCACAAGGTCGCGATCAAGCCGATCGCGCAAGGCGAGCCGATCCGGCGCTACGGCCAGATCATCGGCTTTGCGACCCAGCCGATCGCGCCCGGCCAGCACGTACATACGCAGAACTGCGGCATGGGTGATTTCGCCAAGGACTATGCCTATGGCGTCGACGTCAAGCCGGTGCCGAACTTCGATCTGCCGGCGACGTTCGAAGGCATCCGCCGCGCCGACGGCCGCGTCGCGACCCGCAACTATATCGGCATCCTCACCTCGGTGAACTGCAGTGCCCATGTCGCCGGCATCGTGGCCGACATGTTCAAGAAGAATCCGTTCACCGGCGACAATCCGCTCGCCGATTACCCGAATGTCGACGGCGTCGTCGCGCTGACCCACAAGACCGGCTGCGGCATGACCCAGGACGAGCCCTTGGCGCTGCTCCGCCGCACGCTCGGCGGCTATGCGCGGCACGTCAATTTCTCCAACGTCATCGTGCTCGGCCTCGGCTGCGAGGTGAACCAGATCGGCGGCCTGATGCAGGAGCAGAAGCTCGCCGGCCGCCTCCGCGCGATGGACATCCAGGAGGTCGGCGGCACCCGCAAGACGGTGGAAGCCGGCGTTGCCTTCGTGAAGGAGGCGCTCGCCGATGCCAACAAGGTCAAGCGCGAGGCGGTGCCGGCGTGCGAACTCACCGTGGCGCTGCAATGCGGTGGCTCGGATGGTTACTCCGGCGTATCTGCCAATCCGGCGCTCGGCGCGGCGAGCGATTTGCTGGTCCGTCACGGCGGCACCGTGATCCTCTCGGAGACGCCCGAGACCTATGGCGCGGAGCATCTTCTGACTCGCCGCGCCGTCAGCCGCGAGGTCGGCGAGAAGCTGGTCGGCCTGATGCGCTGGTGGGAGGAGTACACCCAGCGTGAGGGCGCCGAAATGAACGCCAATCCGAGCCCGGGCAACAAGGCCGGCGGTCTCACCACCATCCTTGAGAAGTCGCTGGGCGCGATGGCCAAGGCCGGCAGCACCAACCTCGTCGACGTCCTCAACTACGCCGAGCCCGTCACCAAGAAGGGCTTTGTGTTCATGGACACGCCCGGCTACGACCCGGTCGCCGCGACCGGGCAGGTCGCGGGCGGCGCCAACCTCGTCTGCTTCACCACCGGCCGCGGCAGCGTGTTCGGCTGCAAGCCGGCACCGTCGATCAAGCTCGCCACCAACACGCCGATGTTCAAGCGGATGGAAGACGACATGGACGTCAATTGCGGCACCATCCTCGATGGCGAGGAGAGCGTGCAGGAATGCGGCCAGCGCATCTTCGACCTCATCCTCAAGACCGCCTCGGGCCAGCTGACCAAGAGCGAGAGCTTTGACTTCGGCGGCGCTGAATTCGCGCCGTGGGTACTGGGCGCGACGATGTAGTTTGAGCCACGATCTAGCCTTTCACTCCGCCGTCGTCCCTGCGAAAGCTGGAACCCATAACCACCGGCCGTAGTGATGTGCGAGGCGTCTGCCATCGTCTTTCATCATTAGGACCACGCGGTCTGGGTCCCTGCTTTCGTGTTCGGTCCCGTGTGATTGGCGAGGGCCTGGATTGGCGCCAGGTAGCCGAGGCATTTGAGGCGGGTCCGATTGTAGTCGTGGACGAACTTGGCGAATGAAGCTTCCCGGACTACGCTGCGCTCCATCCGGGCTACGGAGGGGACGGAGGAAGCATGCGCGCGCGTTGGTTGGGAATTGTTGGATGCATTGCATTTCTCGCCGCTTTGAGCCTCGGCGCCGCTTCGGCTGACGCCGCAACCATAGTCGCGCTTGGCGCGAGCAATACCTACGGCAAGGGCGTGGCGCGCAACCAGGCCTATCCCGCGCAGCTCGAAGCGATCTTGCGGGCGAAGGGATTGAGCGTCCGCATCGTGAACGCCGGCATCAACGGCGACACCACGGAAGGGATGCTGCAACGCCTCGACCGCGCCGTCCCGAACGGGACCCGTGCGGTTATTTTGCAGCCAGGCGGCAATGACCGGCGCAAGGGCAGCCCTGACCGGACCGCGGATATCCAAAGTCATCTCAGCGCCCGTGGCATCGCGGTGATCATGCTCCCTAACGGGATGCTGGGTGGACTCCCCCATCAGCCCGATGGTGTGCATTTGACCCCCGAGGGCTATCATATGCTCGCCGAGCAGCTTGCTTCGCAGGTATCCGGCGCAATCGGCCGCTAGCAATCGCGTAGCCCGGATGAAGCCAACGGGTCGCGCGAATGCGCGCCCGATGACAGGCTCCGCGCAATCCGGGACTCTTCCTGCGGATGAAGGCCCCGGATTTCGCTTTCGCTCCATCAGGGCTACGGATCGCGCCCTTACCTTGGGCACCCCGTGCCCGTTGTTAGTGCTTGATGTCGACCGGCAGCAGTGTTCTGCTCAAAAAAGCTGCTGGAGCCCTCGGTCCGTGTCGATATCAGTCGCACTGCATCACGTCACGCACTACAAATACGACCGGCCGATCGATCTCGGGCCTCAGACCATTCGGCTTCGGCCCGCGCCGCATACGCGCATGCCGATCACGAGCTATTCGCTCAAGGTCACGCCCGCCAATCACTTCGTGAACTGGCAGCAAGACCCGCAGGGCAACTGGCTGGCGCGCTACGTCTTTCCAGAGAAGACCACCGAGCTCAAGGTCGAGGTCGATTTCACCGCTGACATGACGGTGGTCAATCCGTTCGACTTCTTCGTCGAGCCCTTTGCCAACAGCTTTCCGTTCGAATATCCCGGCGATCTCAAGACCGAGCTCGCGCCCTATCTCGAGACCGATGAGGCCGAGCCGCTGCTCGCGGCTTACCTGAAGGAGATTCCGCGCCAGGCTGACAGCACCGTCAACTTCCTGGTCGAGCTGAACGCGCAGCTGCAGAAGAAGATCAGCTACGTCATCCGCATGGAGGCCGGCATCCAGACGCCGGAGGAGACGCTTGCCGCGGGCTCCGGCTCCTGCCGCGACTCGGCGTGGCTCTTGATCCAGACGCTGCGCCACCTCGGGCTCGCCGCGCGTTTCGTCTCCGGATATCTCATTCAGCTGCGGCCGGACATCGATCCGCTCGAGGGGCCGCGCGAGGTCGAGAGCGATTTCACCGATCTGCACGCCTGGGCCGAGGTCTATCTGCCGGGGGCGGGCTGGATCGGTTTCGACGTCACCTCCGGCATGCTGACGGGCGAGGGCCACATCCCGGTCTGCGCCACGCCACACTATCGTTCGGCCGCGCCGGTGACCGGCACCGCGGGCGTTGCCAATGTCGAGTTCGGCTTCGAGATGAGCGTCAAGCGCATCGGCGAGGCGCCGCGCATCACCAAACCATTCTCCGATGAATCCTGGGCGCGGCTCGACCAGCTCGGCGAGCAGGTCGATGCCGACCTGAGGAAAGACGATGTGCGCCTGACCATGGGCGGCGAGCCGACCTTCGTTTCTGTCGACGATCTGGAATCGCCGGAGTGGAATGTCGCCGCGGTCGGCCCGACCAAGCGCGCGCTCGCCGACGAATTGATCCGCAAGCTGCGCACGCGGTTCGCGCCGGGCGGCCTGCTGCATTACGGCCAGGGCAAATGGTATCCCGGCGAGAGCCTGCCGCGCTGGGCGTTCGGTCTCTACTGGCGCAAGGACGGCAAGCCGATCTGGAAGAATGCCGAGCTGATCGCCGGCATTGAGAATTCGCGCAGGGCCGAGATCGCGGAGGCCCAGCGTTTCGTCGAAGTAACAGCAACCAAGCTTGGTCTCGGCGCCGACTATGCCATGCCGGCTTATGAAGACCCCGCCTTCTGGCTGCAGCGTGAGGCCGGCCTGCCGGCCAATGTCAGCCCGGCGAATTCCAAGCTGACCGATCCGGAAGAGCGCGCCCGGATGGCGCGGGTGTTCGACGAGGGGTTGACCACGCCGAAAGGTTACGTGCTGCCGATCCAGCGCTGGAGCCCGCTCGGTGATCGCGTGCCGGCACGCTGGCGCAGCGAGCGCTGGAAGATCCGACGCAGCCATCTGTTCCTGTCGCCCGGCGACTCGCCGCTGGGCTTGCGGCTTCCGATCGCCTCGCTCGAATATGTGCCGCCGGACGATTATCCCTACGTCGTCGAGCGCGATCCGATGGCGCCGCGCGATGCGCTTTCCGAAGAGCTGCGGCAGGCGCTGAGGGAGATTCCCGAGCCGCTGCCGGTGCGTACCGCGATGTCGATCGAGGTTCGCGACGGCGTGCTGTGCGCCTTCATGCCGCCAGTCGAGAAGGTCGAGGATTATCTCGACCTGATCGCAGCGATCGAAGCCGCCGCCGAAGAGTTGCAGCTGCAGGTCCACGTCGAGGGTTACGCGCCGCCCTTCGATCCGCGCATCGAGGTGATCAAGGTGACGCCGGATCCCGGCGTGATCGAGATCAACGTGCAGCCGGCGCAGAGTTGGCGCGAGGCCGTCGACATCACGCTCGGCCTCTATGAGGACTCCGCCAAGACGCGGTTAGGGGCCAACCGTTTCCTGATCGACGGCCGCCACACGGGCACCGGCGGCGGCAACCACATCGTGGTCGGCGGCAGCAGGCCGGAGGATTCACCGTTCCTGCGCCGGCCCGATCTGTTGAAGAGCCTCGTGCTGTACTGGCAGCGGCATCCGTCGCTGTCCTACCTGTTTTCCGGGATGTTCATCGGCCCGACCAGCCAGGCGCCGCGCATCGACGAGGCGCGGCATGACGGGCTCTATGAGCTGGAGATTGCGCTGTCGCACGTGCCGCCGCCGGGCATGGATGCGCCGCTGTGGCTGGTCGATCGCCTGTTCCGGCATATCCTGGTCGACATCACCGGCAACACCCACCGCGCCGAGATCTGCATCGACAAGCTGTATTCGCCCGACGGCCCGACCGGCCGGCTCGGCCTGGTCGAATTCCGCGCGCTCGAAATGCCGCCCGACCCGCGGATGTCGCTGGCGCAGCAACTGTTGATCCGCGCGCTGATCGCAAAGCTGTGGCGTGAGCCGCAGCAGGGCAGGTTCGTGCGCTGGGGCACCGCGCTGCATGACCGCTTCATGCTGCCGCATTTCCTCTGGGAGGATTTCCTCGGCGTGCTCGCCGAGCTCAAGCAATCCGGTTACGACGTCGAGCCGGAATGGTACCAGGCACAGCTCGAATTCCGCTTCCCCGCCTTCGGCCGCGTTCATCACGGCGGCGTCGGTCTCGAACTGCGGCAGGCGCTCGAGCCATGGCACGTGCTGGGCGAGGAGGGCACCTCCGGCGGCACCGTGCGCTATGTCGATTCGTCGGTCGAGCGGCTGCAGGTAAAGGCGACCGGATTCGTCGATGGGCGCCATGTCATCACCTGCAACGGCAGACGGATGCCGATGACCGAGACCGGCCGTGCCGGCGAGGCGGTCGCCGGTGTCCGCTTCAAGGCCTGGCAGCCGGCCTCCGGCCTGCATCCGACCATTCCCGTGCATGCGCCGCTGACGTTTGACCTGATCGACACCTGGAACGGACGCTCGTTCGGCGGCTGCGTCTATCATGTCGCCCATCCCGGCGGCCGCAACTACGAGACCAAGCCGGTCAATTCCTACGAGGCCGAGGCGCGGCGGCTGGCGCGCTTCCAGGAGCACGGCCATACCCCCGGCAAGATCGAGACGCCGCCTGAGGAACGCACAATTGAGTTTCCCTTGACCCTCGACTTGCGGACGCCGCTCCTGCACTAATTGTGTCAAGGGGAAGTGGAATGTCCGCATCGGGTGGCAATAGTCCAGGCAGCAGTCAGGAGAGCAGGGCCCGTCCCGGTCAGCGCCGGATGGCGCAGTGGACCCGCGACTATGTCCGGCTGCCCGGCATTCCCGACGAGTATATTGCAGACAACGGCGCGCCGCGGCCGGTCTGGGCCCGCTTCTTCGACGCCTTTGCCGCGCTGTCGCCGGCCGATATCGAGCGCCGCTTCGCCTCCGCCGATCGCCATCTGCATGAAGCCGGCGTCACCTATCGCGCGCCGGGCGACACTTCCGACCGGATCTGGCCGCTCAGCCATCTGCCGCTGATCATCGACGCGGCGGACTGGCGCCAGCTCGCCGCCGGTGTCGCGCAACGCGCGCAGCTGCTGGAGATGGTGCTGGCCGACCTCTACGGCGAAGGCCGCCTCGTTGCGGACGGCGCCATCCCTGCCGCGGCGATCGCCGGCAGCAGCGAGTATCTGCGCGCGGTCAGCGGCATCAAGCCGCCGGGGGGCCGCTATCTGCATCTCTATGCCGCCGACATCGGCCGCGGGCCTGACGGCCGCTGGTGGGTGCTCGGCGATCGCACGCAGGCACCGTCGGGCGCGGGCTATGCGCTGGAAAACCGCCTGGTGCTGTCGCGCGCCTTTTCCAATCTCTACAAGTCGATGAATGTCGAGCGCGTCGCGCCGTTCTTCGAGGCGTTCCGCGATTCGCTGCGCGCCAGCGCCGATCGCGACGAGCCGCGGATCGGCCTGCTGACGCCCGGCGCGTTCAGCGAGACCTACTTCGAGCACGCCACGCTGGCGCGCTATCTCGGTTTCCTGCTGGTCGAGGGCGACGATCTCGCGGTCTCAGGCGATCGCGTCCACATCCGCACCGTCGCCGGGCTGAAGCGGCTCGACGTGCTGCTGCGCCGGGTCGATTCCAACATGCTCGATCCGCTCGAGCTCGACGCGTCCTCCTATCTCGGCGTGCCCGGGCTTGTCGAGGTTCTGCGCAAGGGCGGCGTCGTGGTCGCCAACATGCCGGGCTCCGGCGTGATGGAGGCGAGGGCGCTGCTCGGCTTCCTGCCCAATCTGTGCCGGCGCCTGCTCTCTGAAGACCTGATGATGCCGCACATCGCGACCTGGTGGTGCGGCCAGAAATCCGCCCGCGAAGAGGTGCTGTCGCGGCTCGACGAGTTCGCGATCGAAGGCGCCTATGGCCGCGGCGTTGCGGATTTTCCCGGCAACGGACCGGTGCTCCCGGGCGAATTGTCGGCAGCGGACCGCGACCGCCTGAAGGATGCCATCAGCCATCGCGGCATCGATTATGTCGGTCAGGAGCTCGTGCGGCTGTCGACCACGCCGGTATGGGAGAACGGTCGCATCGCGCCGCGTCCGTTCGTGTTGCGGGTGTTCGCGGCGGCGACGCCGAGCGGCTGGACTGTGCTGCCCGGCGGCTTCTGCCGGATTGCCGATCGGGCCGATGCGCGCGCGGTGTCGATGGGCGATGGCGCGGTGTCCGCCGATGTCTGGGTGGTTTCCGACAAGGCGGTTGAGACCTCGACCCTGCTGCCAGCAGTCGACACCGTCCGCATCCGCCGCATCGCCGGCGTGCTGCCGAGCCGCGCCGCCGACAATCTGTTCTGGCTCGGCCGCTATCTGGAGCGCGCCGAGGCCACCATCCGGCTGATCCGCGCGCTGTGCACGCCGTTGCGCGATCCCGCGCGCGCGAATTCGAACGGCTCGGCGCCGGCGATGCATTCGGCCGAGCGCATCCAGCGCATGCTGGTCGCCTGGGGCGCGGCCTCGCAGACCGCGCGCGCCAATCTCGCCAAGGTCGCGCTCGAAGCGTTGCAGAGCGAGGAGAAATTCGGCTCGGCGCTGTCGCTGGTGCGATCCGCGCAGCGCACGGCGACCTCGCTCCGCGAGCGGCTGTCGCCGGACGCCTGGCAGGTCATCACCGAGATGGCTGATCGGCTGGCCATCGAGGTTCATGACGATGACGGCGTCGTCAGCGCCGCCGAGCTGACCTTGCAGGAGCTCGCAAGCTTTGCCGGCCTCGCGCAGGAAAACATGAACCGCGCCGCCGGCTGGCGTTTCCTCGAGATGGGCCGCCGCGCCGAGCGCGCCGTCAACACCACGCGCTTTGCCCGTCAGTTCGCCTATGACGAAGCCGGTGACGAGGACCTCGACGTTCTGCTCACGCTGGTCGACTGCCAGATCACTTATCGCTCGCGCTATCTGGTGCAGCCGCTGCTCGCACCGGTGCGCGATCTGGCGGTGCTCGACCCCTACAATCCGCGCTCGGTCGCATTCCAGGTCGCGGCGCTGAACGAGCATATTGCCGCGCTGCCGAGCCTGAAGGAGCATGGCCTGATCGAGCGGCCGCAGCGTCTTGCCGTCGCGGTCGAGGCAATGCTCACAACGGCTGAAGCCTCGAGCCTCGACGTCAAGACGCTGTTCGCGCTGGAGCAGCATCTGCTCAACCTCGCCGACGCGATCGGGCTGCATTATTTCCCGCACGGACCGAATGCCAGCCGGCCGGAGAAGCTCACGGGGCTGGCGTGATCTACGACATCCGTCACGTCACGACCTACAGCTACGAGACCCAGGTCAGCTTCGCGCGCTGCTCGCTGCGGCTGGAGCCGGTCACTGGCGACGGGCAGCAGTTGATCTCGCATTCGGTCGAGATCCGTCCGAGGCCCGCGGAACGCACCGCAAGGCGCGACTTCTTCGGCACGCTCACTGAAAGCGTCCTGATCGAGACCGCGCATCGCATTCTGCGCATCGATGCCCGCTCGCGGGTCTCGGTGGCGCGACAGCCGCCGGCGTGCGACGCCGCCAGTCCGCCCTGGGAGGACGTGCGTGACAACGCGTTCGAGGCATTGAGCCTCGATGCGGCCTCGCCGGTCGGCTACGTCTTTGCCAGCGCACTGGTGCCGGTGCTACGGCCCGTGACGGCCTACGCTTCCGCGAGCTTTTTGCCCGGCGGCGGCATCCTCACCGGGGCGGCCGACCTGATGCGCCGCATCCGCAACGACTTCAAATACGATCCCAAGGCGACCGTGATCTCGACACCGCTTCGCGACGTGTTCGAGAAGCGCCACGGCGTGTGCCAGGACTTTGCCCATGTGATGATCGCGGGGCTGCGCGGCCTCGGCCTGCCCGCGGCCTATGTCAGCGGCTATTTGCGCACCATTCCGCCGCCGGGCCAGCCGCGGCTGCAGGGCGCCGACGCCACCCATGCCTGGGTCTCGGTCTGGTGCGGCAGCGCGCTCGGCTGGGTCGGGTTCGACCCGACCAACGATCTGATGGTCGGGAGCGACCACATCATTCTCGCCATCGGCCGCGACTTCGCCGACGTCTCGCCGGTCGATGGCGTCATCGTCGGCGCGCGCAAGCAAAAGCTCGCCGTTGCGGTTGACGTGCTGCCGGTGGAGTGAGCGAGACGGGCGGGCGGCGCGTTCGACCGCGCCAATGCGGTCGCGATCAGGCGACGTGCCGCTTGCCCGATTTATCCCACCCGATCGGGCTGACGATGACGCGGTCGCGGCCTTCACGCTTGGCTTGATAGAGCGCAAGGTCCGCGGCCTTGAGCAGATCGCGCGACGTGCGCTCGTGGTCCGGGACGAGGCAGGACAATCCGATGCTGACGGTCGGCAACTCAGGCTCGGATTCCCGCGCGGCCGCCAGCTTGGCGCGGATCCGTTCGGCAATTTCCAGGGCGCCCGCCTTGCCGATGCCGGGCAGCAACACCGAAAACTCCTCGCCGCCATAGCGGGCGCCGAGATCAGTTGCACGCTTGGCGCTGCCTGCGATGCACCGTCCCACGGTGGTGAGCACGGCGTCGCCGGCCTGATGCCCGTACGTGTCGTTGTAGATCTTGAAATGATCGACGTCGATCATCAGAAGCGAGACCGGCGCCTTTGCACGCATGCCACGGCGCCATTCGACGTCAAGGGTATCGTCGAGGCGGCGACGATTGGCGAGGCCCGTCAGTGCATCCGTGCTCGCGAGGTGCGCGAGCCGGTCTTCCGCGGCGGCCCGCCGTTTGAGAGCGGCCACCAGGTAGAACATCAGCACGATCGAGAAGCCGCAGAGCGCTGCCACCACGCTGCCGATCAGCCAGAGCTGCTGCCACCAGTCGGCATAGATGCCGTCGAGCGCAAGACCCTCGGCGATGAGCAGGCGATTGTGTCCGACCGCCTGGAAAACATAGAGCCGGCTGACATGATCGACGATCGATTTCGTGATGTAGGAGCCGGATTGTCGTGCCGGAAATTGCTTGAAGACCAGAGAGTCCTTGATGCTTTGCCCGATCTTGCTGATGTCGAACGGGGCGCGCATCAGTATGACGCCATCGCTGTTGAACAGCGCCATGCTGTCGCCGAAGCCGAAATTCAGCTTGCGAAACAGATTGTGGAAATAGCTGAGCCGCATGCTGCCCGCGACCACGCCGGCAAAGGAACCGTCGTCATTGTTGATGCGGCGGCTGAGGCTGATCAGATATTCGCCGTCAGAGGTAATCCACGGAGCGCTGATGAACAGCCCGCCGTCGGCTCGCGTCTGATGTGCCCGGAAGAAGTCTCGATCGGCGAAATTTGCGGCCCGCGGCGTCAACGTCCTGGAATCGAGCGTGACGTCCCCCGCCGCATTCAGCACAAGGATCGAGCCGAGATCCTTGGCCGTGGCGGCGCGGTCGAACAGCACGACCTGGCGAAGCTCCGGGCTGATCTTGCCGAGTTCCTGCAGCTTGACGCCGTCGGCGACCGCCTGGAGCGAGAGGTCGTAGAGGTCGATGTTGCGGTCGATCTCGCTGGCGATGGAGGCGACGAGGTTGGTCGCACCTTGCTTCGCATGCTGATAGTCCTTGCCCGCCATCTCCCAGAGGATGGATGCGCAGATCGCCGAAAAGCAGAGAACGAGGCCGATCCCGAGCGCAAGGAGCCGTTTGGTCGGCACTGCCTTCGGCTTTGGCAAAAGCCCGTTCATTGCTCGGTTCCACTTCCCCGCGCCCTCGCGCAGCGACGCTTTTCTATGGAGGCATCAAATTGAGAAATGCGACCCGAAGCGGAGGCAATTTGTGTCCGTGCGTTGGGAGAGTCTTAACCATCCGGATTGCCGGGGCCCTGTCGCAGGCCCCGCCAGATCGCCGCTCAGGTTCCGGTCCGCTGCAGGCCGTCGGCCACGTCGCCGCGCAGGTTGCGGAAGAACTGCTCGACCTCGCGCGACAGCGTCTCGGCAGTTGTGATCAGATCGTTCGAGGCCGCGAGCACCGATTCCGCCGCCTTGCTGGTTTGGTCCATGTCATCGCGGAGCGAGCCGACATTAGTGACCAGGGTCTCGTTGCCCTGGGCGGCCATCTGGGCATTGGCGGAGATTTCGCGCGTCGCCGCGTCCTGCTGGCCGACCGCGCTCGCGATGTTCGCGGTGACGTTGCTGATCTCGCGCACCGCCTGACCGATCTCGCGCACGGCGGCCACGGAGTTGCGGGTCGAGGCCTGGATCAGGCCCACATTCTCGCTGATCTCGGCGGTTGCCTTCGCGGTCTGGCCGGCCAGCGCCTTGACCTCATGCGCGACGACGGCGAAGCCACGGCCGGCATCGCCGGCGCGGGCGGCTTCGATGGTGGCGTTGAGGGCGAGCAGGTTGGTCTGCTCGGCGATCGCCTGGATCAGGCTCAGCACCCCGTCGATGCGCTGGGTGGTGGCGGCAAGGCCCTCGATCTCGGTGATCGAGCGGTCGGTGCGCGCACCGGCCTGATCGACTGCGCCGGACGACTGCTTGACCTGGCGGCCGATCTCCTCGACCGAGGCGGAGAGTTCTTCGGCTGCGCCCGCCACCGCGGAGACGTTGCTCGAAGCCTGTTCGGTGGCGCCTGCCGCCGCCACGGCGCGACCGTTGGCGTCCGACGCGACGGTTGCGATGGTCTGCGCGGTTTGGCGCATCGTCGCGGCGTTGTCATGCACCGCGCGGACCACCTCGCCGATCGTGCCACGGAACGCTTCGACGAAGGTCTCGATATGCCGGCCGCGCGCGTCGCGCGCCTCGGACTCCTGTACGACCTGCGCGTTGAGGCTGCGATTGCGGTCCATCGCCTCCTGGAACACCTTGATGGCGCGTGCCAGTGCGCCGATCTCGTCGCTGCGCCCGACATGCGGTACTTCGACATGGTCGGTGCCCTCGGCGACGCGCTTGATCGTCGTGGTGATCTGCGACAGCGGCCGGGCCACCGAGCGGGCGATGATCAGCACGCCGAGTACCACCACAATCAAGGCCGCGGCGCCGAGGCCGGTCAGCACCAGCGCCATCGTGCGGTTGGTGTCGGTCTCCCGCGCCAGCTTCTTGCTGCGCTCGGCATAGACCTTGGAGAGCGCCTCGAGATCCTTGTTCAGCGCGGTGCGCACGTCGCGGTTGGCGTCGTTGTCGCCCCACTCCCGCCCGGCTGCGGCGCCGATCTCGATGCCGCGGCGTACCAGCTCCTTGCGGAAATCGATGAACTGCTCGATGCGCTTCTTGAACACCGCGAACTGGGCGGCGTCGTCGGCCTGCACCAGCGTTTCCCAGTTCTTGACCACGCCGAGAATGCGTTCGTTGAACGCCAGCAGCCCGTCGCCGTATTTCTTCACCGCTGCCGGATCGGTCGACATGTAGATGCCGCGGGATTCCATCACCACGGCGTAGACCAGTGAATTGACCCGCTCGACATTGAGTGCGGCACGGCTTGCGAGGTCGACGGCCTCGGTCAGCTCGGCATTACGCCGCGCATTGTATTCGGACAGGAAGGTGATGGCCGCGGTCAGCGCCGCAATCAGCGCAAACGTCGAGTACAGCCTGGCAGCAAGCGAGAATCGGGATGCCATTGGAGGCCGGGACATGGAGATGGGGGATGTGACGGGGGCGGGCATTGCGGGGCACTCCAAGAGGCCGGGGAGTACCTTCGGCCGATTAAAGCTTATGCAAAATTTTCATGGACAATTTCTTAACGCGCGAGATTTGTGCAGCCGCAACCGTTAAAATCTGTAAATAATCCCAATGCCTTATGGGCCGCTTTGAGTCTGCCGGGTGCTCGCGGCTTGCAGTCGTGCCGAGGCTGCGCCGCCGTTACCGGCAAAGGCGCCAGCACGCGGGGCGAAGCCGATGGCACGCCTTTCGCAAAGAGGTGCTAGATTGCGCTGCCCCAGCCCGCGACGAACCCCTCATGCTCTATCGTCACACCATCGACGCCACCAATTACGCATTCGACGATCTGCGCATCCTGCTTGCCAAGGCCTCGCCGCCGCGTTCAGGCGACCGCTTGGCCGGCATCGCCGCCGACAGCGCGGAGGAGATGATCGCAGCGCGGCTTGCGCTGGCCAATGTTCCGCTCAAGCAATTCCTCGATGAGCCTGTCATCCCCTATGAGGCTGACGAAGTCACCCGCCTGATCCTCGACAGCCACGACGTTGCCGGCTTTCTGCCCGTGTCGTCGCTCACCGTCGGCGGATTCCGCGACTGGCTGCTGTCGGATGCCGCCAGCGGGGAAGCGATCAAGAAGATCTCGCGCGGCATCACGCCAGAGATGGTTGCGGCGGTGTCGAAGCTGATGCGCAACCAGGATCTGATCCTGGTCGCGAAGAAATGCGAGGTCACGACCCGCTTCCGCAACACCATCGGTTTGCGCGGGCGAATGAGCACGCGACTGCAGCCGAACCATCCTTTCGACGACCCCAAGGGCATCACCGCCTCGATTCTCGACGGGCTGCTGCTGGGAGCGGGCGATGCCTGCATCGGCATCAATCCGGCGAGCGACGACCCGAACGTCATCGGCACCCTGCTGCGGCTCCTGGACGACATCATCACGCGATTCGAGATTCCGACGCAGGGCTGCGTGCTGACCCATGTCACGACCACGCTCGGACTGATCGGGCAGGGGCTGCCGGTCGATCTCGTGTTCCAGTCGATCGCCGGCACCGAGGCGGCCAATCGCAGTTTCGGCGTCGACCTCTCGCTGTTGCGGGAGGCCCGGGAAGCCGGGCTGTCGCTGCGCCGCGGCACGGTCGGTGACAATGTGATGTATTTCGAGACCGGGCAGGGCTCGGCGCTGTCCGCCAATGCCCATCACCAGGTCGACCAGCAGACGTGCGAGGCGCGGGCCTATGCGGTGGCGCGCGCGTTCGATCCACTGCTCGTCAACAGCGTGGTCGGCTTCATCGGTCCTGAGTACCTCTATGACGGCAAGGAAATCATCCGCGCCGGGCTCGAGGACCACTTCTGCGGCAAGCTGCTCGGCCTGCCGCTCGGGATCGACGTCTGCTACACCAACCACGCCGAGGCGGATCAGGACGACATGGACAATCTCCTGACGCTGCTCGCGGCCGCCGGCGTGAACTTCATCATGGGCGTGCCAGGCGCGGATGACGTCATGCTGAACTATCAGTCGACATCGTTTCACGATGCGCTCTATGTCCGCGACTTGTTCGGCTTGAAGCGGGCTCCCGAATTCGACGACTGGCTCGCGCGCGTCGGCCTTGCCGGGCAGGACTTCCGCCTCGTGGCCGGTGCGGAGCGGCTGCCCGACCTCGCTGCCAGGCTGCTGACCTGAGGGGGATAGCGAAATTCTGCAGAGCAACTATCTCGTCGTTATGACGTTAAGTAGTGCCACAATGTTGAAGAATTTCTGGCCCAGCGTTCCGCGCCGTGGTTAGATTTGCCGGTGCTTCGGGGTCGTTTGATGAGAGCTGAGGGCATAAAGACAGTACGACGTATCCTCTGCGTTTTTCCGCGCTATACGTCGTCGTTTGGGACCTTCGAGCACGCCTACCCCCTCACTGACGGCGTCAAGGCGTTCATGCCGCCGCAGGGCCTGCTGCTGATCGCCGCATACCTTCCCGAGAACTGGCCGGTGCGTTTCGTCGACGAGAATCTGCGTCCGGCGACGGCGGAGGATTTCGAGTGGGCGGATGCCGTGTTCGTCAGCGGTATGCATATCCAGCGCCAGCAGATGAACGACATCTGCCATCGCGCGCATGACCATGACCTGGTGGTCGCGATCGGCGGCCCGTCGGTCAGTGCTTGCCCGGACTACTATCCTTCATTCGACTACCTCCACGTCGGCGAGCTCGGCGATGCGACCAATGAGCTGATCAAGCGTCTGGCTCATGATACCAGCCGTCCCGACGAGCAGGTGGTGCTTAAAACCATCGACCGGCTGCCGATGACGGAATTCCCGCTGCCAGCCTATGAGCTCGCCGAAACCAAGAAGTATTTCCTCGGCAGCATCCAGTTCTCCTCGGGCTGCCCCTATCAGTGCGAGTTCTGCGACATCCCCGGGCTCTATGGCCGCAATCCGCGCCTGAAGTCGCCGCAGCAGATCATCGCCGAGCTCGACAAGCTGCGCGCCTGTGGTGCCACCGACACCGTGTATTTCGTCGACGATAATTTCATCGGCAACCGCAAGGCGGCGAGCGAGCTGTTGCCGCACCTGATCGAGTGGCAGAAGCGGACCGGATATGTCACGCGCCTCGCTTGCGAGGCGACGCTCAACATCGCCAAGCGTCCCGAGATCCTGGAGAAGATGCGCGAAGCCTACTTCGTGACGATCTTCGTCGGCATCGAGACGCCCGATCCCGACGCGCTGAAGGCCATGCATAAGGATCAGAACATGATGGTTCCGATCCTCGAGGGCGTGCGCACCATCAACTCGTTCGGCATGGAGGTCGTCTCCGGCATCATCATGGGGCTCGATACCGACAAGCCCCAGACCGGCGACGCGTTGCTCTCCTTCGTCGAGGAGTCGCGGATTCCGCTGCTCACCATCAACCTGCTGCAGGCGCTGCCGAAGACGCCATTGTGGGATCGGCTCGAAAAAGCCGGGCGCCTGATCGATGACGAGGGCCGCGACTCCAATGTCGAGTTCCTGCTGCCCTACGAGGACGTGGTCAGTTCCTGGCGCAAATGCATGGAAGTTGCCTACGAGCCGAAGAAGCTGTTCGCGCGCTATTTGCATCAATGCAACTACACCTATGCCAATCGCATCAAGGTGCCGGTTAGCCCGGAGATGAAGAGCTGGGCCAACATCCGGCGCGGCCTGATCATGCTCCGCAACATCTTCTGGAAGGTCGGCGTGCTCGGCGACTACAAGCGCGTGTTCTGGAGGTTTGCGCTCGGCCGGCTCAAGCGCGGCGACATCGAGGGGTTGATCTCGGCGACACTGGTTGCGCATCATTTGATCACCTTTGCGCGTGCAGCCTCCAGCGGCCGGCAGAACGCCTCGAACTACTCGATCCGGCTGCGCGAGGCTTCCGTCCCCGCCGAATAACAGCATGACGACACCGCCGGCGCCCACGTCCCCTTCGCTCGCCGATCTGCGCGAGCTCACGCCGGCGCGCGTCGGCCTTGGCCGGTCCGGTGCCAGCCTGCCGACCGATGCGCTGCTGTCGTTCACGCTCGACCATGCCCGCGCCCGCGACGCCGTCCACGCCGCCTTCGATGTCAGCGGGATCGCGGCCGGTCTTGCCGGCCTCGGCATCACGCCGCTTGAGGTGTCGAGCCAGGCGCACAGCCGGCGCGACTATCTGCGGCGGCCCGATCTCGGGCGCATGCTGGATTCTGCGTCGCGGCGGTCGCTGGAGAAGTGTGGCATCACCGCATGCCCCTGCGCCATCGTGATTGGCGACGGCCTGTCGCCGACGGCGGTCAATGTGCATGCCGTCGAATTGATCCGGCATCTCGTGCCGCGCTTGGCGGCCGACAAGATCGAGGCCGGCGCGGTGATCGCAGCGTCCGGGGCGCGGGTCGCGCTCGGTGACGAGATCGGCGCCATCGTCGGCGCGCGCATGCTGGTGATGCTGATCGGCGAACGGCCGGGCCTGTCCGCTCCCGACAGCCTCGGCGCCTATCTCACCTTCGCGCCGCGAATCGGTCTCACCGACGCCGACCGCAACTGCATCTCCAACATCCACCATGCCGGGCTGAGCTATGCGGAGGCCGCATTCAGGATTTCGTGGCTTGTGCGCGAGGGCCTGGCACGCCAGATCACAGGGGTCGCCTTGAAAGATGAAAGCGGCGGTGGATCGTCGAGGAATGCGCTACCAGGGTGTGACAAATCAGATACTTAATGGCGGGGATCGGCGGTTCCCTGTCGATTTGGTCAGCCCCTCGCGCTTGCGAGCAAAGGGTCGGGCAGGTAAAACCGGCGCCGGTCAATATTCGCGTGTTTTCAAGGACTAGCGCCGATCAGTTGCGCTCACCCGCCTCATTCGCGCCCCTAGACCCAAGCTAGACAGATTGAGCCGTTTTCAGAACTGGACAGGGCATGCTCGAAAAGAATTCCGAAAGTCAGGTCCACGTCGAGAAGATCGAAGAGCCGCGGTCGGGCCTCAGCATCGCGTTCGGGATCGAGCGTCTCGGCCTGATCCCGATGCGGGCGCCGATCCTGTCCTGCATCGTCCTCGTTCTGTTGCTGATCGGCGCCGTGTTCGGCGTGCACCGGATCAAGATCGACGACTCGCTGTCGCAGCTGTTCCGTTCCGAATCCAAGGACTACAAGCAGTATGAGGCGGTGACCAAGCGCTTCCCGGCGACCGAGTTCGACGTGCTCGTCGTGGTCGAAGGCAAGACGCTGCTCGAGCGCGACAATCTCGGCAAGCTGCGTGACATGGTCACGGATCTGCAACTCGTCGAGGGCGTGCGCGGCCTGGTGTCGCTGTTCTCCGCGCGCCAGGCGCCGGAGCGAGGCAAGCTGCCGGCGGCGTTGTTCCCGAACGAGCTGCCCGAGGGCGCGGCCTACGACAAATTCGTCGAGACCGTCAAAAGCAACGAGATCATCCGCGGCAAGCTGCTGTCGGAGGACGGAACGCTCGCGCTGATCGTGCTATCGCTCGAGCCCGAGGTGGTCGGCAGCAACAAGCTCAGCAAGGTGGTCGGCGACATCAGGAAGATTATGGCCGACGACCTCGGCGGCAGCGGGCTCAATGCGCAATTGTCCGGTGTGCCGGTCATGCAGCTCGAGATCCGCAACGCGGTCGAGCGCGACGGCCTGACCTACAACATCCTCGGCATCCTCGCCGGTTGCATCATCGCGATCATCTTCTTCCGCAAGATATCCTTCATGGTGGCGGCGGCATTCCCGCCGATGATTGCGATCCTGCTCGCGCTCGGCGGCCTCGGCTGGGCCAATTTCAATCTCAACATGTTCCTCAACGTGATGACGCCGCTCATCATGGTGATCAGCTTCTCCGACTCGATGCAGCTGACATTCGCGGCGCGCGACCGGCTGATCGCCGGGCAGGACAAGTTCACCGCGTTCAAGAATGCGGTGCTGGTGGTCGGCCCGGCCTGCGTGCTGACGCACGGCACGGCCGGAATTTCCTTCATCGCGCTGCAGTTTTCGGATTCCGACCTGATCCGCAAGTTCGGCGAGGCCGGGCTGGCGGCGACCATCATCGCGCTGATCGCGGTGCTGTCGCTGGTGCCGGTGTTTGGCGTCCTGTTCGTGCGCAACGAGAAGATCTTTGCGGTCAAGTTCCAGAGCGCGGATGCCGGCGTACAGGCGCTGCGCAATTTCTGCTACTGGATCGCGGTGCGCATGGTCGGCCGTCCCGGGCTGTTCAGCCTGCTTGCGCTGATCGTGGTCGGCGGCCTCGGCATCATCTACGCCAATCTCGAGCCGCGCTACCGGCTCGCCGATCAGGTGCCGGACAAGCGGCAGGCGGTGGCGGCGTCGAGCCGGCTCGACGCCAAGCTGACCGGCGCCAATCCGGTCGATGTGCTGATCGAATTCCCCAAGGGGCAATCGCTGTACTCGCCGGAGACCTTGAAGACGATTGCCGATGTCCATGCAATGGTCGAGGACTCTGCCGGCGTCGGCAACGTCTGGTCGCTGGAGACCTTGCGGCGCTGGCTCGCCGAAAAGGCCGGCAGCAATGATGTCGCGACGCTGAAGGAATATGTCGACCTGATCCCCGAACACCTGGTGCGCCGGTTCATCGACAAGAATCAGGATGCTGTCGTGGTGTCGGGCCGCGTCCCGGATGTGGACTCGAGCCAGTTGCTTCCGGTGGTGAACAAGCTCGATCATTCGCTGGACAAGGTGCGCGCCGAGCATCCCGGCTACGAGATCGCGGTCACGGGTCTGTCGGTGATTGCCGCACGCAACAGCGCCAGCATGATCGAGAAGCTCAACCACGGCCTCACTATCGAATTCCTGCTGGTCGCGATCTTCATCGGGCTCGCATTCCGCTCGATCGTGGTGATGTTCTCCTGCATCCTGCCGGGCATCTTCCCGGTGGTGCTGTCGGGCACGGTGCTGTGGCTGCTCGGGGAGGGGCTGCAATTCGCCAGCGTGGTGGCTTTGACGGTGTCGTTCGGCCTCGGCCTCAGCGCCACCATCCACTTCCTCAATCGCCTGCGGCTCGAGACCAAGCCGGGTGTCACGCCGGAACTTGCGGTGGAGCGCGCCACCGTCCTGGTCGGCCCAGCGTTGATCCTGACCACGGTGGTGCTGGCCTGCGGTCTCGTCGTCACCGTGTTCTCCGACCTGCCGTCGCTGCGCCTGTTCGGCTGGCTCAGCGCGTTCTCGATGGTCGCAGCCCTGGTCGCGGACCTCTTCATCCTGCGGCCGACCTCGATGTTCCTGATCAACCTGTCGCAAAAGCTCCGCGGCAGGGGCGGCCAGCCCGCGCCGATCGAAAAGGCCTGATCGACGAGCGATCAAAAAGCTGCAGCAAAAAGGCCCGGTTCCGAAGCGTTCGGAACCGGGCCTTTGTGTCTTGTGGGCGCAATCGGCCGGGAGCGTCAGCTCTTCGTCATCGTGATCGAGACGCCGCGGATCTCGCCCTTGGAGTCGATCTGCACGACCTGCTTGGAGCCGTTGGTCTGCAGGTTCAGGTTCGCGGCAAAGCCGGACGCCTCGACGAACACGTCGATCCGCCCGCCGCCGGCGGTGCCCTGCAGATTGCCGAAGATGTTGCGGCTCGCCTCGCTCCAGTTGCCGGAGATCCGGTCGCCCTGGCTGGTGACGTCGCTGGAGAGGTCGAACTTGTAGCTGTCGCTGGCGCAATGCAGGGACTGTTTCAGGCTCATGCCCGAGGGTGCGACCTTGTAATCCGCCTTGCAACGAATCCGTTCAGTCGTGCCGTTGGACAGCGCCACCGTGCCCGTTCCGGTCCACGAGCCGGCAAAACCGGCAAACGGCCCGCTGGCCTGGGCGTGGACGGCGGAGGCAGAGAGCATCAGTGCGGCGCCGACGCCCACAGCCCTGAGAGCCTGACCATAAAGGCTGGAACCAAACCGTTTCATCGTGAATTTTCCCATCAAAATCAACGCTTCCTACGCAAGAAAGCGTCTCGCCGCATCGAAGGTTTAGTGTCACCGAAGAATGTTAGGTTCAAACGACAGAAACGGCGCGCGGCGCCCATATTGTCATCGAACAGAATCAGAAACCGTCGGCTTCGTGACGGCATGTAGCTTTGCGCAACTGCTATCCGCAATAGCCGAACGCGACAAAGTGATGGCACAAATCGTCATTGCGAATCAATAACTTATGTAGGGGTTTACAGCGCCGCAAATTTAGCCGCATTTAGCGGTGCTTGTCGTCAATCCGTTGCCGCGTTACGTGGCGTCTGCAAATCCCCAAAATCCGTCCCGGCCATGCCGAAGCGCTTTTCGGGAACAGATTTTCTGCTGTCGGAAATGAAGGAATACGATGCGTAAATTTCTCTTGGCTCTTGCCCTGTTGTCGATCCCGCTCTCCTCCAGCGCCTTCGCCCAGCAGCAGACGCGCGGGACACCCGATGAGCAGAAGGCCTGCACGCGCGACGTGCAGCGTCACTGCCGCGCCGTGATCGATCAGGGCGATTTCACCATTCTCGCCTGCCTGCAGCAGAACCGCAGCAAGATCAGCTCCGCCTGCGACCAGGTGCTGAAGACCCACGGCCAGTAAGGCCGGTTCGGGCCCCATGGATCGCCGCAAAGCCCGTGCTCGGCATGTGTGCCGGCCACGGGCTTGGTATGCTGGCGGTCACGGACAGCATTGGTTTTGGTGGCGTATTCCCCTATATGGGGCTCGCAAATCCCCCGCATGCGCTGACCTTTCGCGCCTGCGTCGTGCCATGACCAGTGTAGCCCAAATTTCCCATGACCACCGCGAGCGACCTGCGATCCGGAAAGACCCACCGCGACGAGAATTTCCCGGTCGCGTCGTGGATCATTCATCCGCGGCATCGTGCCCTGATCCTGGCCTTCTATAATTTCGTCCGCACCGCCGACGATATCGCCGATCACGCCACGCTGCCCGCCGAGGAGAAGCTGCGCTACCTCGACCTCATGGAGGCCGAGCTGCTTGGCAATGGCGACACCCAGAAGGAAGCGGTCAATCTGCGCCGCGCGTTCGCCGAGCGCAGCATGCCGCCGCGGCACGCGCTCGACGTGCTGGTGGCGTTCCGCCTCGACGTCACCAAGCTGCGTTACGAGAACTGGGACGATGTGATCGATTATTGCCGGTACTCGGCAATGCCGGTCGGGCGGTTCATGCTCGACGTGCACGGCGAGGATACCTCGACCTGGGCGGCGTCGGACGCGCTCTGCGCCGGGCTGCAGATCAACAACCATCTGCAGGACTGCGGCAAGGACTACCGCAACCTGAACCGTGTCTATTTGCCGCGCGATGCCCTGGCCGCCGCGGGCGCGACCGTCGAGATGCTCGGCGAGGCGAAATCGCAGCCGGCCCTGCTCAAATGCCTGCAGGCGCTCGCCGTGCGCACCGAGGCGCTGCTCGACCAGAGCAAGTCGCTCGC
Organism: Bradyrhizobium sp. USDA 4510; assembly: GCF_054059095.1. Taxonomy (NCBI): domain Bacteria; kingdom Pseudomonadati; phylum Pseudomonadota; class Alphaproteobacteria; order Hyphomicrobiales; family Nitrobacteraceae; genus Bradyrhizobium; species Bradyrhizobium sp. USDA 4510. The sequence continues at coordinate 2,187,498 of NZ_JBSSBT010000001.1, forward strand.
CGCCGAGGTGAAGGATTTCAGGCTGGGGCTCGAGATTTCCGTGATCCAGGCGTTCGCCGACAAGATCGTCAACATGCTGAAGGTGCGCGATCCGCTCAGCGAGCGCGTGCATTTGAGCCCGCTCGAACTGCTGCTGCAGAGCCTTGGCGGCGTGGCCGGCGAGACGGCGCGGCGTGCGACCGGACGGCGTGCGGTCTCCAAATCGGCGGCTGGCGCATGAGCGTGGAGGCGGCGGCCAACGCAAATTACGGAAGCACCGCGTCGGGCAGCTCGTTCTACGCCGCGATGCGCATTCTGCCGCGCGCGCAGCGCGAGGCGATGTTCCAGATCTACAGCTTCTGCCGGCAGGTCGACGACATCGCCGATTCCGACGGCCCGCGGCCGGAGCGGCTGGCCGCGCTGCAGCAGTGGCGCGACGATATCGACGCGCTCTATGCGGGGCATCCGCCGGAGCGGCTGAAGGACTATGTCGCCTCGGTGAAGACCTTCGGCCTGAAGCGCGAGGATTTTGTCGCGATCGTCGACGGCATGGAGATGGACGTGCCGCAGGACATCCGCGCGCCGGATCTCGCGACGCTCGATTTGTATTGCGATCGCGTCGCGAGCGCGGTCGGCCGGCTGTCGGTGCGCGTGTTCGGCCTGCCCGAGGACGACGGCATCCAGCTCGCCTATCACCTCGGCCGCGCGCTGCAGCTCACCAACATCCTGCGCGACATCGACGAGGATGCCGGCCTCGGCCGGCTCTATCTGCCGCGCGAATGGCTCTGGCACGCCGGCATCACCAATAACGATCCGGCCCGCGTCACCGCCGACCGCGCGCTGCCGAAGGTGTGCGCGCCGCTGGCCGAGCGGGCGAAGATGCATTTCCAGAAATCCGACGAGATCATGAAGCGCAATTCGCGCCGCGCCGTGCGCGCGCCGCGGATCATGTCGAAATACTACCGCGCGATTCTCGATCTTCTGATCGCGCGCGGCTTCACCGCGCCGCGCGCGCCGGTACGTGTGTCCAAGGCCGCCAAGATCGGCATCCTTCTTCGTTACGCGATCATCTGATGCAAAAGACCGTTCATATCATCGGTGCCGGCATTTCCGGCCTCTCCGCGGCCGTGCGCCTCGCCAATGGCGGCTACAAGGTGTTCGTCCATGAGGCAACGCAGCAGGCCGGCGGCCGCTGCCGCTCCTATTTCGACGCGGCCACCAGTCTCACCATCGACAATGGCAACCATCTGTTGCTGTCGGGCAATCGCCATGCGCTGAGCTACGCGCGCGCGATCGGCACCGAGGCCGGTCTCGTCGGGCCTGCGCGCGCGCAGTTTCCGTTCGTCGATCTTGCCAGCGGCCGGCGCTGGCAGCTCGACCTCGGCGATTCCCGCCTGCCGCTGTGGGTGTTCGACGAGGCGCGCCGCGTCCCGGACACTAGCCTGCGCGACTATCTCGCCTTGGCGCCGCTGGCTTGGGCCGGCACCGGTGCGCTGGTCGGCAACACTATTCCCTGCAAGGGCACGCTGTATGACCGCCTGGTGCAGCCGCTGCTGCTCGCCGCATTGAACGTCGATCCGCCGGAGGGCTCGGCCGGGCTCGCGGGCGCGATCGTGCGCGAGACGCTGCTCGCGGGCGGGCAGGCCTGCCGTCCGTTGATCGCGCGCGACGGCCTGAGCTCGGTCCTGATCGAGCCGGCCGTGAAGCTGCTGCAGGAGGGCGGCCACAGCGTCCAGTTCAGTCACGAATTGCGTGCGCTCGGCATGTCGGGTGATCGCATCAGTGAGCTCGATTTTGGCAATGGCGACAAGGTCGCGCTGGGAGCCGACGACGCCGTCGTGCTTGCGGTGCCGCCGCGGGCCGCGGCCGCGCTGCTGCCCGGCCTGAAAACCCCGACCAAATTCCGCGCCATCGTGAACGCGCATTTCCGCGTCGATCCGCCGCGCGACGCTGCGCCCATTCTCGGCGTGGTCGGCGGCCTCGTGGAGTGGCTGTTCGCGTTCCCGCAACGGCTGTCGGTGACGATCAGCAACGGCGACCGCCTGGTCGACATGCCGCGCGAGGAGCTCGCGCTGGCGATCTGGCAGGACATCTGCGAGGCCTCGGGGGTTTCCGGCGACCTGCCGCCCTGGCAGATCGTGCGTGAGCGCCGTGCCACATTTGAGGCGACGCCGGAACAGAATGCCCTGCGTCCGGGGCCCGCGACGGCGCAAAAAAACCTGTTCCTTGCCGGCGACTGGACTGCTACCGGGTTGCCGGCAACCATCGAGGGATCGGTGCGATCGGGGGATCGCGCCGCCGATCTGGTTCTGGCCAGACGTTAGATTCGACCTGTTGGCGCGTTTTCGAGCGAAGTGGCTACCGGTTCGCGTGAAGAAAACGCGACCAAACAGAAGGACAAGAACGTGATCCGAAGCAATCGGATCATGCTCTGGAGCGGCCGCGGCTTTCGATCAGCCGGCCCGCGATGAAGAGGATATCGAGCGAAATGCTTGCGAGAGATCACAGCGTTGCAGTCGACCCGGTCGCGCTGGAGAAGAGCATCTCCAAGGCAACCGAAGCGCTGCTCGGCTACCGTCAATCCGACGGGCACTGGGTGTTCGAGCTCGAGGCCGACAGCACCATTCCGGCCGAGTACATCCTGCTGCGTCACTACCTGGCCGAGCCGATCGATGCCGGGCTCGAGGCCAAGATCGGCAACTATCTGCGCCGCGTCCAGGGCGCCCATGGCGGCTGGCCGCTGGTGCATGACGGCCCGTTCGACATGAGCGCCAGCGTGAAGTCGTACTTCGCGCTGAAGATGATCGGCGATTCCGTCGACGCGCCGCACATGGCGCGGGCGCGCGAGGCGATCCGTTCGCGCGGCGGCGCTTCGGGCAGCAACGTGTTCACGCGATTCCTGCTCGCGCTCTATGGCGTCGTGACCTGGCGCGCGACGCCGGTGCTGCCGATCGAGATCATGCTGCTGCCGATGTGGTCGCCGTTCCACATCAACAAGATCTCCTACTGGGCGCGCACCACCATGGTGCCGCTGATGGTGCTTGCCGCGCTGAAGCCGCGTGCGAAGAATCCGAAGGGCGTCGGCATCGACGAACTGTTCCTGGAGGATCCGAAATCGGTCCGCATGGCGCCGAAGGCGCCGCATCAGAGCGCGAGCTGGTTCTATCTGTTCCGCTCGCTCGACGCCGTGCTGCGGGTAATCGAGCCGATGTTTCCGAAGAGCCTGCGCCAGCGCGCGATCGATGCCGCGCTCGCCTTCACCGAAGAGCGGCTGAACGGCGAAGACGGCATGGGCGCGATTTATCCGCCGATGGCCAACATCGTCATGATGTACGAGGCGCTCGGCAAGGACGAGAATTTCCCGCCGCGCGCCACCACCCGCCGCGGCATCGACAAGCTGCTCGTGATTAGCGAACACGAGGCCTATTGCCAGCCCTGCGTTTCGCCGGTGTGGGACACCGCGCTGGCCTGTCATGCGCTGCAGGAAGCGGGCGGCGACGACACCCTGGCCAAGGCCAGGCAGGGCCTCGACTGGCTGAAGCCGCGCCAGGTGCTGGACCTGAAGGGCGATTGGGCGGTCAAGGCGCCGGACGTCCGCCCGGGCGGCTGGGCGTTCCAGTACAACAACGACCATTATCCCGATCTCGACGACACCGCGGTGGTCGTGATGGCGATGGATCGCGTGCGGCGTCATACCGGAACCAGGGAATATGATGAGTCCATCGCGCGCGGCCGCGAGTGGATCGAGGGGCTGCAGAGCCGCGATGGCGGCTGGGCCGCATTCGACGTCAACAACCTCGAATATTACCTCAACAACATCCCGTTCTCCGATCATGGGGCATTGTTGGATCCGCCGACCGAGGATGTCACCGCGCGCTGCATCTCGATGCTGGGCCAGCTCGGCGAGACCGCCGAGAGCAACAAGGCGATGGCTGACGGCGTCGCTTATTTGCGCCGCACCCAGCTTGCCGAGGGCTCCTGGTACGGCCGCTGGGGCCTGAACTACATCTACGGCACCTGGTCGGTGCTCTCGGCGCTAAATGTCGCAGGGGTCGATCGCAACGACCCGATGATTCGGAAGGCGGTCGACTGGCTGGCGTCAGTCCAGAATCAGGACGGCGGCTGGGGCGAGGACGCCGTCAGTTACTGCCTGGATTACAAGGGTTATGAAGTTGCGCCTTCGACCTCCTCGCAAACGGCATGGGCTTTGCTTGGATTGATGGCGGCCGGAGAGGTCGAAAATCCCGCTGTTACGCGCGGGGTGGAGTACCTAAAGGCAACACAGACGGAAAAAGGGCTGTGGGACGAGCAGCGATACACAGCTACGGGGTTTCCGCGGGTATTTTACTTGCGATATCATGGCTACTCGAAGTTCTTTCCGCTCTGGGCGCTGGCGCGGTATCGAAATTTGAGAAGCACCAATAGCAGGGTGGTAGGGGTCGGGATGTGATTGTTGAGGCGGGGGCCGCCGAGACCGTGGGCAGTAGAATTGATCCTCGGCCGGTATTGATTGTGACTGGATTGGTGCAGGAGGCTCGCATCGCGGCAGGCCCCGGCATGATCGTAATCTGCAGTTCGAGCGATCCGCAGCAGCTGCGTGAGTTGCTGGCGACGCTGGATCCGAGCACCTTCCGTGGCGTGATTTCGTTCGGCGTGGCCGGCGGGCTCGATCCGTCGCTCAAGTCAGGCGACGTCGTGGTTGCGACCGAGGTGATGTCGGGCGATACCCGTTTCCTGGCCGCATCCGCGCTGAACGAAGAGATGATCGCCAGCGCCGCGCTGAAGCGCCGCAGGATCGTCCGCGGCAGTCTCGCCGGCGTGGAAGAGGTGATCGCGGCAAAGGCCTGCAAGGCCGCTCTGCGCTCGATGACGGGCGCAGCCGCAGTCGATATGGAGAGCCATATCGCGGCGGCCTATGCCGCCAAGGCCCGCATTCCGTTTGCCGCATTGCGCGTAATCAGCGATCCCGCGCACCGGGCGCTACCGGAACTTGCGAAATCCGCGGTGAAGCCGAACGGCGACATCGACCTGCGCAAGGTGCTGCGCGGCATCGCCCGCAATCCACGGACGCTGCGCGCGCTGGTGTCGACCGGAATTGACTTCAACCGCGCGCTGCGCTCGCTGCGCAGCTGCCGCGGCTTCCTGCTCGGCAACGAGGTGTTGATGCCGGTAGAAGACGTTCTGATCACGGCGAAGGCGGCCTGATCCGCTGCGCCGGGCAGGGACCGGGTTTCTCACCGCATCAAGCTCAACTCACAGGCCCGGTCGCATCGCGATCGGGCCTTTTGCTTTGATGCCCAAAGGTTTCGCTCGATGCCACGCTGTTCCGGTTCCACGCGGTCAGCGGACTTGCGCGTCGGCTGTGCGGTGAGAGACCCCGCATATCCGTGTCCCTCGGGCCGGTGGGGTCGCGCGGCCAGCCTCTGACGACTTGCCAGCAGCGCGCCGGCGCCCCGGGAAGGGCCCTACGCGGACCGCGCTGGGTCGACGCTTGACAGCTACGGCTATTCATCCGAAAATGAACTATGATCCTTTATTCATGAATTAAGGTTCACTATGGCAATCGCTGCCGTTCGCCTCAACCAACTGGTCGAAACCAAAGCGCGTATTCTCGATGCCGCCAGGGAGGCCGTGGCGCTGAGTGGCTGGAAGGACGCCCAGATCGCCCTGATCGCCTCACGGGCCGGCGTGGCCACGGGCAGCGTGTATCGCTACTTCGACTCCAAGGCGGACCTGTACGCGCAGGTGCTCGCCCTGGTGTCCGAGCGCGAGGTGGCTGTCGTCGCCGCGATCGTCGAGGCGGAAGGCTCGGCGTCCCAGTGCCTGGTCGACGCGATCTACACTTTCGCGGTCCGGGCGATGCGCGGCCGCCGCCTGGCGTACGCGTTGATCGCCGAACCCTGTGAACCCGAGATCGACGCGGCGCGCCTGAAATACCGGGCGGCCCTGGCCGATCAGATCGCAAGGCTGGTTCGGCGCGGTATCGCCGGCGGTGAGTTCGTCGAGATCGACGCGAACGTCGCGGCATCCTGCGTGACCGGCGCCTTCATGGAGGCGCTGGTCGGTCCCCTTGCGCCCGAAGCGGCCCCCGATTCCGACGCGGCGAAGGCGATCGCACAGTCGATCGCGGGGCTTTCCGCGCGCATGCTGTTTCGCCACGCCACGCCTGAACTCATCCCTGTATCGCGAGTCTCCGCATGAACGCGCGCGTCCAGCCGGTTGCCGTCGCTGAAGCGAAAGCCGCTCCGTTTGCGACCCATGAAGTACGCAATCAGGCGCGGCCGGCGCTCGGCTTCAATGCGTTCGATGACGACCGCGCGCTGAGTGGCCTGATCGCGACGATCGCGCCGTGGGCGAAAGACAAGCTTTCCGCACTCGGAGCTCATGCCGGCAGCGAATCCGTGCAGGAGGCGGCACGGCTGGCCAACGAGCACGAACCGAAGCTCCTGACCCATGACCGGTATGGCAACCGCAATGATTGGGTCGAATTTCATCCGGCCTGGCATCAATTGATGGCGCTGGCGTTCCGGAGCGAGGTGCATAGCCTCGCCTGGTCGACGCGCGAACCACACGGCCATCTGGCGCGCGCGGCGCTGAGCTATCTCTGGAACCAGATCGAGAACGGCGTCGGTTGCCCCACCGGGATGGCGTACGCCGCGATCGCCGGGTTCTCCGGCAAGCCGCAATTCAATTTGTGGCGGGAGCGAACGCTGGCGGCGGACTACGATCCGCGGCGGCTTCCGATCGAGGCCAAGCGCGCCGCGGTCATCGGTTACGCCATGACCGAAAAGCAGGGCGGCTCCGATCTGCGTGAGACCCAGACCACCGCGCGCTTTGTCGAGCGCGGCGCGCATGGCGAGATCTATGCGCTCACCGGCCACAAATGGTTCTTCTCGGTGCCGGTGGCCGACGGATTCTACACGCTGGCGCGCACCCAGTCCGGCGTCAGCTGCCTGTTCGTGCCGCGCCTGCTGCCCGATGGCAGTGCCAACCGCATCCACATTCAGCGTCTGAAGGACAAGTGCGGCAACCGGTCGAACGCGTCGAGCGAGATCGAGTACCACGATACGTGGTCGATCCTGGTTGGCGAAGAGGGCCGCGGCATCGCGGAAATCCTTTCGCATGCCCATCTGACGCGGCTGGATTTCGCGGTCGGCTCCGCCGGGCTGATGCGCCAGGCGCTGAGCCTCGCCCTCAACCACGCGCAAACGCGAACGGCGTTCGGCAAGCCGATGTCCGAGCTTCCGATGCAGCGCAACGCGCTCGCCGACCTCGCGCTCGAGAGCGAGGCGGCGATGCTCGGCGCGTTTCGGGTCGCGCGCGCGACCGACGGCCTGCAGACAAGCGAACACGAGCGATTGCTGGCGCGGGTCGCGACACCCGTGATGAAGTTCTGGAACTGCCAGCGCGCGCCGGCCTTCACCTATGAATGCCTGCAGGTGCATGGCGGCAACGGCTTCATCATGGAGAATCCGATGGCCCGGCTCTATCGCGAGGCGCCGTTGAATTCGATCTGGGAAGGTACCTCGAACATGATGTGCATGGACGTTTTGCGCGCCATGCAACGCGATGCGAATTGCCGGGACGCATTCGTCGACGAGTTGCGTGCGAGCAGGGGCCTCAATCCGGTCTATGACCGAAGCACGGACGATCTCGCCGATCGCTTGCGTGCTCGATACCCGGACGACGGGCATGCGAGAGCACTCGTCACCCGCATGGCGCATGCGCTGCAGGCCGCCGAGATGCTGAAGCATGGCGACGCCGCTGCCGCCGAACTGTTCGTGAAATCCAGGCTTGGCGCGGACGGGATGCAGGTATTCGGCGGGCTTCCATCGACGGAAGGTCTTGGCGCCATCGTCGAACGTGCCTCCGTCATCCATCACTGAGGGTCCAAGTCATGCGTCAGACCGAAGTTTGTGCCGTCAGCGATGTCAGGGCCGTCGTCGGAGACGAGGAGTGGGCAACCCGCGTCGACCTTGCGGCGTGCTACCGCCTGGTCGCGCTCTACGGAATGACCGACCTGATCTACAATCACATCAGTGCACAGGTCCCGGGGCATCACGATCAGTATCTGATCAATCCCTATGGCATGCTGTACGAGGAGATCACGGCGTCGAGCCTCGTCAAGATCGACATCGAGGGCCGGACCCTGCTGCAGCCCGACCACGGCTACAACGTCAACGTGGCCGGCTTCTATCTGCACGCCCCGATCCATCGCGCGCGGCCCGACGTGAACTGCGTTCTCCATACCCACACCAGGGCTGGCACCGCGGTCAGCGCGCTTGCCGAAGGGCTGTTGCCGCTGTCGCAGACGGCGATGCGGTTTCACGGTCGGATCGGTTATCACGATTTCGAGGGGCCGGCGATCGATCGGGAGGAATGCGACCGGGTCGTCGCTGATCTCGGTCGCAACAATGTGCTGGTGTTGCGCAATCATGGCCTCCTGGTGTGCGGCAACACGATTCCGCAGGCGTTCAACGCGATCTACTGGCTGGAGCAGGCCTGCCGGATCCAGGTCGACGCGCTCGGCTGTGGCCGGCCGCTGCATGCGCCGACCGAGATGGCGATCGGCAACACGGTGACCTGTTTTGCCGGCACCGAGATCACGCTGGACAATGAGCGCGACACCAATCCGGTGCTGAATGAAGCGGCGCAAAATCTGCAAGCCGGGTACGGCCTGCTGGAACGGCCGGCGCTGCGGCGCAGGCTCGACCGCATCGACGGGAGCTACGCGCAATGAGCACGGCGCTGGCGGCGTTGCGGATCGGCTTCATCGGCGCCGGCCGCGTGGCGCAGACGCTCGCGCCGGCCTTCGCCTGCGCGGGGCTGAACGTCGCGGCGTTCTACAACCGCGGTGCCGATGCCGCGCAGCGGCTCGGATCCCGCATCCCGTCGGCGCGGCCGATGACGGATGCGCAGCAGGTCGTCGACCGCTGCGACATGGTTTTCCTGACCGTGAGCGACGATGCGATCCTGCCGGTCTGCCGCGACTTGCGCTGGGAGCCGCGTCACCGCGTGGTTCATTGCAGCGGCGCGACCGAACTGGCCGCGCTCGATCATGCGAAATCCGCAGGCGCCGCGACCGGCGGATTTCATCCGATGCAGATGTTTGCCAATCCCGACGTCGCGCTCGAGGGGTTGCGCGGATGCACCGTCGGCATCGAGGCAGAGGGCGACTTCAGGCGTGACCTGGAATTGCTTGCGACCCGCATCGGGTGTGAACCGCTCGCGCTGCCGGCCGGTGCGCGGGCGCTCTATCATGCGTCCGCCTATTACGTCGGTCCGTTCCTGATCGCGCTGCTCAAGGAGGGCGTCGAGCTCTGGAAGAGCTTTGGCGCCAGCGAGACCGACGCGTTGCGCGCGATGATGCCGCTGCTGCGGGGGACGGTCGCGGCTGTTCTCGACGGTGGCCTCGCCAACGGCATGGGCGGCTGCGTGGCGCGCGGCGACGTCGGAACGATCCTCAAGCATCTCCGGGCGCTGGATGAGCGCTTTCCTCCCTCCGGCGCGCTGTATCGCGAGCTCGCCCTGCGCAACGTCCCGCTCGGGATCGAGCGCGGCACACTCAGTGCACCGCGCGCGGCAGAGATCGAGAGATTGCTTCTGCGCACGAGATCGGAAGAGCATGCGGCATCCTGATTCAAAGAAAAAAGCCCCGGTTCGCTGAACCGGGGCTTTCATGTGTGTGCCGAGCATGACCGGCAGCTTGGAGGTGGAAGTCCTCTATCCAACCTGATGACGGTGAAGGATTAGCGAAGCGCAAGGGCGTCATCGCGAGGTGGGGTCTGAAGGAAGCGTGGAGCAAAGCCGCGGCCCGATGGACAAAAACCGGATAACGAGGCCTACCCGGCCGGACGAGCGAGCACGTGATCGCGAAGTCCACGGTCATCAAGGGGCGGGGTGGTAAATCCGGCGGGCGTGCGGCGAAGGCGGTCGATCTTACCTCGGGAGATCTGCGCTGCGTCTCGGCAACGAGACTGAGGTCGTCGTAAGGCGATCTGACCGCAGTGCAGAAGTCAGCAGAGGGCATAGTAGGCGGAACGAGTTTCGCCGAAGGCCTGAACGCTGGAAGTGACGAGTAGATGCAGCGATATCGCATCGGCCATGCGACTGAATTCCGGGCAACTGGCCTCGGAACGGCGGGAAGGGGTGAAACCCTGACTGACGCTGATCAGAGGAGTCGAAGCTGGCGCGACGATTGCTGACACCCAAACTACGGCGGCAACAGAACAACTCTTGCCGCTTAATCCAGCGAACCGCCGTATACGGACCCGTATGTACGGTGGTGTGGGAGTTGCGCCTTGCAAGCGCGTTGAAGTCTGCCGTCTGAGATGACGGCCGCGGCAAAGCCTAGCGAGCAGCCGCGAACCGAGTCTTGCGTGGCGTCCGGTAACGGCCGTTGCGAAGCGTAGACAGGGAGGTTGTAGGCCGGAATGAAGTGAACGGGAAAATAGCCCCGAAATCGAACGTGATCGGAGTAGCCGACCCTGTCTCTCAAAGGGGAAGGCGGAACCGCAGGCCGCGACAACGCGAGCGGTCAGAGGTGCTCCCGGGGTTCGTACCGCCAGCATGCAATCAAAGGAAGCAGCGTGAACAAGGGAGATCCATCCGGTTCAAGCGCAAGCTTGTAAGACCTGCCAAGCCGCTGAGGTGAGAAGGGTCTGACGACCGGGTGGAAGTCAGACTGACCGATAGTACTCCGAGGACGGGAGAGCCGGCCACATGGGGAAGCGGTCAGCGGTAGTTGAATTGTTCTTGGGCGACATGGGCTCCATTCAACGGGAGTTACGGCCTTCTATGCAAAGAGAAGATCAGCTGACCATGGAAACGAAACTTGAACAAATAGCAGTGAAAGCTCGGCGCGAGACAAATCTTCGCTTCACCTCGTTGGCCCATCACATCACGCGCGACCGAGTGCAAAAGAATCTATTACAGATTCCGAAGCGCTCCGCCGCCGGGGTGGACGGACAGACGGTGGAGGCGGCGAAGGAGAGCTTCGAGGACTGGATAGGGCCAATGCTCCAATCCATCCATCGCCAGGGATATCGGGCGCCGAACATTCGGCGGGTCTATATCCCCAAGCCCGGTAAGACGGAGAAGCGCCCCCTCGGGGTTCCAACTGTCGCCGACCGGGCGCTCCAGCGCAGCACGGCTGAGGTGCTGGCCGCTATTTACGAGCAGGACTTCTTACCCTGCTCGTTCGGCGGCAGGCCGAAGCTCAGCGCCCATCATGCCTTGGCGACCCTCAATGAGGTGATCGCCGGCGGCATGATCAGCTGGGTGTTGGAGGCGGATTTGAAGAACTTCTTCGGGAGTCTCGATCATGATCGGGTCCTCCGGTTTGTCGAACATCGAGTCGGTGATCCGCGCCTGATCAGCTTGATCCGGCGCTGGTTGAAAGCGGGCATCCTGGAAGACGGAGCGGTGCACCCGAGCGAACAAGGAACGCCACAAGGCGGATCGATCAGTGTGCTTTTGAGCAACCTCTACCTTCATTACGTTCTCGACCTCTGGTTCGAACGCGTGGTGAAGGGTCGGTTGCGGGGCGAAGCCCGACTGGTGCGCTATATCGACGACTTTGTGATCTGCTTCCAATATCGATCGGACGCCACCCGCGTACAGGAGGCCTTGCGTCTTCGGTTGGGGAAGTTCGGCCTCACTCTAGAGCCGACCAAGACCAAGTTGGTCGAGTTTGGTCGGTTCGCGCAAAGACATGCGGGCAAACGCGGCAGAAACCGCCCGGAAACAATCTACTTTCTGGGGCTGACGCTCTATTGCACGCGAAACCAAAAAGGCAACTTCAAGGTTGGGATGCGCACCGAGAAATCTCGGCTAAAGCGCAGCCTTATGTCTCTGCAGGAGCTGATGCGGCAAATACGGCATTACAAGATCAGTGACCAGGCCGATGAAATCAACCTCGTCCTGCGCGGCCACTATGGCTATTACGGCGTCGCCGGAAATCTCCGGAGCCTCGTAAAAGTCTATCGGGCCGTGGAGCGTTACTGGCGCGGAATGCTGCGCAGCCGCAGCTGGGCAGGCCGACGCCTCACTTGGGACGCCTTCAACCAAATCAAAGAACGGACACCGTTGCTGAAGCCTAAGCTGCGCCTCCCTTATCGGGAGCTGCAAGCGCTTGCAGTGCTGTGAACCAACTGTCGAAGAGCGTCGGTGCGGGAAATCCGCACGCCACGTTCTGTGGGAACCGGGGGCGGGCGACCGCCTCCGGTGACCCGGTGGGAGGGCTGCGAGGCTCCCCCCTATCCCGATTTCTGCTTTCGCTCACATCGCGCGTCAGGCGGCGGTCGAGGCCTTCGCTTGCTGCTTGGCGGCGGCGGCCGCAGCCTCGTCGCGGCGGATCTCCGAGAGCTTCTTCTGCACCTGCTCGGCGAAGATGTACTGCGCCGGACGCTGCTTCGACATGTCGATCTCGGGCGCCATCGGGCCCGATGTCCTGATGCCGCGCAGCGCAACCCACATCGCCTTCAGCGGATTGTTGATCGCGGCGGTCGCCGCGGTCGGCTCGTAGCCGCAATGGGCCATACAGTCGGCGCACTTCTCGTACTTGCCGGTGCCGTAGGTGTCCCAGTCGGTGGTGTCCATCAGCTCCTTGAAGGTCTTGGCGTAGCCTTCACCGAGCAGATAGCAGGGCTTCTGCCAGCCGAAGATGTTGCGCGCCGGCATGCCCCAGGGCGTGCACTCGTATTCCTGGTTGCCGGCGAGGAAGTCGAGGAACAGGCCGGAATGCATGAAATTCCACTTCTTGCCCTTGCCGAGCGCAAAGACGTCGCGGAACAGCTTCTTGGTCTTGGTGCGGTTGAGGAAGTGCTCCTGGTCGGGCGCACGCTCATAGGCGTAACCCGGCGACATCGAGACGCCGACGCCGAGCTCGGTGGTGAAATCGAGGAACTTGGCGATCTCCTCGGCCGGATGACCATCAAAGATTGTGGCATTGACGTTGACCGTGAAGCCGCGCGCCTTCGCCGCCTTGATCGCCGAGACGGCGCGATCGAACACGCCCTTCTGCGACACCGCCTTGTCGTGATGATCCTTCAGGCCGTCGAGATGCACCGAGAAGAACAAATAGGGCGACGGCTCGAACAGATCGAGCTTCTTCTCGAGCAGCAGCGCATTGGTGCACAGCGAGACGAACTTCTTGCGGGCCACGAGGCCGCGCACGATCTCGCCGATTTCCTTGTGGATCAGCGGCTCGCCGCCGGGGATCGCCACCATCGGCGCGCCGCACTCATCGGCCGCATCCCAGCATTCCTGCGCCGTCATGCGGCGATTGAGGATCGCATCGGGATAGTCGATCTTGCCGCAGCCGACGCAGGCGAGGTTGCAACGGAACAAAGGTTCCAGCATCAGCACGAGCGGATAGCGTTTGCGGCCAAGCAGCTTCTGCTTGATCAGATAACCGCCGATACGCATTTCCTTGAAGAACGGTATAGCCATTAGACGATTTCTTTCTGCACTTATCAAAGGGATGTGGGTTCAGATCAGCCCGCAGTCAGTTCGGCTGGCAGCCGGAATTCGATATTCTCTTCTCGGCCCGGAACGACCGAGACCGACACCGGTCCGATCCGCCGCAGAGCCTCGATCACATCGTCGACCAAAACTTCGGGCGCAGAAGCGCCCGCGGTAATGCCGACGGCCTTCGCATCCTTGAGCCAATCCGGATTGAGTTCGCTCCCATCGGCAATGAGATAACTCGCGACGCCGACCTCGGTGCCGATTTCACGAAGCCTGTTCGAGTTGGAACTGTTGGCGGCCCCCACCACCAAAATGACGTCAACCAGTTTGCTGAGGTCCCTTACCGCAGATTGGCGGTTCTGTGTCGCATAGCAGATATCCCTGATATCCGGGCCTTGAATATCTGTAAATTTTGCCTGAAGGGCCGCGATGATGTCCCTGGTGTCGTCCACGGACAGGGTGGTCTGGGTGATGTAGGCGACCGGCGTATCGCTCGGCAGCCTCAGTTCCGCCACGTCCTGGACACTCTGGACTAGGAGGACCGGCCCCGGAACCTGGCCCATGGTTCCCTCGACCTCGGGATGGCCGGCGTGCCCGATCAGGATCAGGGCGCGGCCCTTCGAGATATAGCGCTTGCCCTGGTTGTGGACCTTGGTGACGAGCGGGCAGGTGGCATTGAGCACCGGCAGATCGCGGGCTTCCGCCTCCTCCTCGACGCTCCTAGCAACGCCATGGGCACTGAAGACGGTCACCGCCTTGGCCGGCACTTCCGAGAGGTCCTCGACGAAGATCGCGCCCTTCTTCTTCAGGCTCTCGACGACGTGTTTGTTATGCACGATCTCGTGGCGGACATAGACCGGCGGCCCATACTTCTCGAGCGCGCGTTCGACGATCTCGATCGCGCGCACAACGCCCGCGCAAAAGCCGCGCGGCTGAGCAAGAAACACTTCCATCTGACGTCCGTTACGCAAATTGCACCAATCTCGTTCAATGCCCTGCGGCCTTTTCGGCAACGCACTCCACAGGTCGGACGTCGCAACGTCAGTTGCAATGTCTGAGCCATCACAGTTCCTGGACGGGATCTGCGCCCCAAGCGCATGGAAATACAGCGATTTGTGGCAAAAAGGTAGCGGTTCGATGGGGGCGTGGTCACGGACGAGGGGTGTTAGAGGTAGTATGGTGTGGATTTCGACCCCTGCGACCGTCCGTCTCCCTCACTTGTTCGTCACTTTATCGCCCACTGATGCGGTTTATACCGGCCATTCGTGGCCGTTCCTGTGGTTTGGAACCTCCTCGCCGTCCCGTCGAGGAAGATAACCAAAACAACATTAGATCGGTCCCGGGAACTCCGCTACAGAGCGGGCGTTTTCGGCCATGCTTCCCCGAGATAGAAAGAAACGAAGTGCTGACAAATATTGTCGTCTCCGTTGTTAGAACCTGTACGCGTTTTGCCCTTCCGGTTGTGATTATCTCTGTCCTGTTGTCGATCGGCGCCGGCTTCTACACGGCCCGCAACTTCTCGATCAACACCGACATCAACAAGCTGATCTCGCCGGATCTCGATTGGCGCAAGCGCGACAACCAGTTCGAGGAAGCATTTGATCGCGAGCGGCTGATCCTGGCGGTGGTCGAGGCAGCGACGCCGGAGCTGACCAGCTCGGCCGCGAAGGCGCTCACCGCGAAGCTGCAGGCCGACAAGAAGAACTTCGAAGCGATCACCGCGCTCGGCTCCGGCGAATTCTTCGAGAAGAATGGCCTCTTGTTCCTGCCGACCGAAGAGGTCGGCAAGGTCGCGGGCCAGCTCGAATCGGCTGCACCGTTGATCGAGATCATGGCCGGCGATCCCTCGATACGCGGCCTGACCGGCGCGCTCGAGACCGGCCTTGCCGGCGTCAAGCGCGGGCAGGTCAAGCTCGACAATGCCGCGCCGCCCTTCAACCTGATCTCCGAGACGGTCGAGACCGTCCTCGCCAAGGGCAACGCGACCTTCTCGTGGCGCGAGCTCACCAGCGACAAGCCGCTGACCGATTCGGACAAGCGCGCCTTCATCGAGATCAAGCCGATCATCGACTATTCGGCGCTGGAGCCGGGCAAGGCCGCGACCGATGCGATCCGCCAGGCGGCGGCCGATCTGAAATTCCCGACTGAATATCACGCGCGCGTTCGCCTGACCGGACCGGTGCCGATCGCCAACGAGGAATACGCCACCGTGCAGGACGGCGCGATCACCAACGGCATCGGCACCGTGGTGATCGTGCTGGTCATCCTCTGGATGGCGCTGCATTCCGGCAAGATCATCTTCGCCGTGTTCGTGAACCTGTTCATCGGGCTTGCCATCACCACGGCGGTCGGCCTGATGATGGTCGGCTCGCTGAACCTGCTCTCGATTGCCTTCGCCGTGCTGTTCATCGGCCTCGGGGTCGACTTCGGCATCCAGTTCAGCGTCCGCTACCGCTCCGAGCGCTTCAAGAACGACAATCTGACGCTGGCGCTGGAAAACGCGGCGCGCCGCTCGGCGGTGCCGTTGTCGCTCGCCGCGATGGCGACCGCTGCCGGTTTCCTCTGCTTCCTGCCGACCGACTACAAGGGCATCTCGGAGCTCGGCAAGATCGCCGGCGCCGGCATGCTGGTGGCGTTCGTCACCAGCATCACGGTGCTGCCGGCGCTGCTCGATCTGCTCAATCCGCCCGGCGAGAAGGAGCCGGTCGGCTACGCCTTCCTGGCGCCGCTCGATAACTTCCTGGAGAAGCATCGCGTTCCGATCATCGTCGGCACGCTGCTGGTCACGGTCGCGGGCCTGCCGCTGCTCCATTACATGAAGTTCGACTTCAACCCGATCAATCTGCGCAATTCCAAGGTGGAATCGATCGCGACCTTCCTCGACCTGAGGAAGGATCCGAACACCGGCGCCAATGCCATCAATGTGATGACGCGCTCGGAAGCCGACGCCAAGAAGATCGAGGCCAAGCTCGAGAAGCTGCCGGAAGTGTCGCGCGTGATGTCGCTCGACAGCTTCGTGCCCGACGACCAGCCGGCCAAGCTGAAGCTGATCGCGCAGGCGGCCAAGACGCTCGGCCCCGCGCTCAACCCGGATTCGGTCGATCCGGCGCCGTCGGATCAGGAGAATGTCGAGTCGCTGAAGAGCTCGGTCGACGGCCTGCGCAAGACCGCGGGCGACGGCAAGGGGCCGGGTGCGCTGGCCGCGCGCCGGCTCGCCGACGCGCTGCAGAAGCTCGCCGATGCGAATGAGGCGACCCGCGACAAGGCGCAGGACGTATTCGTCGCGCCGATGAAGATCGTGTTCGATCAGCTCCGCAATACGCTGCAGGCCCAGACCGTCACGCTGCAGAACCTGCCGCCGGAACTCGTCGCCAGCTGGAAGACCAAGGACGGCCTGATGCGTGTCGAGGTGGAGCCGAAGGGCGATCCGAACGACAACGACAATCTGCGCCGCTTTGCCGACGCCGTGCTCGCCGCCGAGCCGACCGCGATCGGCGGACCGGTCTCGATCCTGAAGTCGGGCGACGTCATCGTGAAGGCGTTCATCCACGCCGGCATTCTGGCGCTGGTCACGATCAGCCTGCTGCTGTGGCTCACGCTGCGCCGCGTCGTCGACGTGCTGATGACGCTGGTGCCGCTCCTCGTCGCCGGCATCGTCACGCTGGAGATTTGCGTCTTGATCGGGCTGCCGCTCAACTTCGCCAACATCGTCGCGCTGCCGCTGCTGCTCGGCGTCGGCGTGGCGTTCAAGATCTACTATGTCACGGCGTGGCGCCAGGGCAGGACGAATCTGCTGCAGTCGAGCCTGACACGCGCGATCTTTTTCAGCGCGCTGACCACGGCGACCGCGTTCGGCAGCCTGTGGCTGTCGAGCCATCCCGGCACCGCCAGCATGGGCAAGCTGCTGGCGCTCTCGCTGGTCACCACGCTCGCGGCGGTGTTGCTGTTCCAGCCGGCGCTGATGGGCAAGCCGCGCGAGGTCAAGGAGGAGGACATCGCCAACGACGTCACCTGACGCGTTGGCGATTCGCTGTCGAACCGGCTTGGCGGCAGGCGCCGCCGAGCCGCGATGTCAGCGGACGGTGTTCCCGCAGGTTTCCGCTAATGCGTCGGTCGCGCGATGTCGGGGAGCAGGCAGATATCGCCCACGGCGTCAGCCTGCGCATTGGCATTGCCCGGGGCCTGCTTTTGCCCCGGCTTGGTGGCCGGCGCCACGGCACCGGTGGTTTTCTGCGGTGCTGTTGACTTGGGCTGGGTGCCCTTCGCCGCCGGGCTGCCGGCGGCGCTCACCGGAATCGGCGGACCGACGCGGGTCCAGGTCTCGCCGCCGCACAGGAAGCCGAGCACGCAGCCCTGGATTTCGAGCTGATCGGTGCCGACGGGCTTGATGGTCGAGCTGTAGAGCTGTCCGTCCTTGGCGTTGTAGACCTGACCTTCCCACGCATCCGCGCCGGCCTTCTTCTTCATGTCGATCAGGATCGGCATGCCGAGCGTCGGCCTGCTCTGCTTCGCAGGATCAGGATTGTTCTTATCCTTGCCGCCTGGGGTTTTTTCCCAAGACACCGCACCCCACATGTTGCCATTACACTGGGCGACGCGGATGGTGGCGACACCGTCAGCGACCTTCCAGTCGCCGGTCGGGTCCGCTGCAAGTGCCGGTGATAATACGGTGGCCAAAAATAAACCTGAAAAGGCTATTGTACGCGCGAAAGTTCTTGGGCAGTGCAACATGGTCCAAACCTGTGCTTAACTGGACGATCCGAGCGGGGGTCAAAACGCCGCTAGCGAGCGTTTTAAGTTGACGAGATGGCCATCAACCGACGTATGTAACGAATGGTAAGTTCCAATTTAGACGTTTCCGAGATTTTTGTGGAGCGCGAGGGGCAGCGCGGTGCCATGCACACGCGTCACCTCAACGAGCAGCTCGTTCGCGTTCTCAAGACCATCGGCTACGACGTCGGCTTCCAGAAGGGGCAAGGCCAATACCTCTTCGATCGTCAGGGGGCTCGTTACCTTGATCTATTGAGCGGATTTGGCGTTTTTGCGATTGGCCGCAATCATCCGGCCCTGCGCCAGGCGCTGAAGAGCGTGCTCGACGCCGATCTGCCCAATCTCGTGCAGCTCGATGTCTCGACGCTCGCCGGCGTGCTCGCTGAACGTCTTCTGGAACATGTTCCATACCTGGACAAGGTGTTTTTCGCCAATTCCGGCGCCGAAACCGTCGAAGCCGCGATCAAGTTCGCGCGTGGCGCGACCGGCCGCCCCGGTATCGTCTATTGCGGGCATTCGTTCCACGGCCTGTCCTACGGCGCGCTGTCGCTGACGGATGATTCGAATTTCCGCGGCGGATTCGAGCCGCTGCTGCCGGGCTGCACTCCGATTCCCTTCAACGATCTCGAAGCGCTGGAGAAGGCGCTGTCGTCGCGCCAGGTCGGCGCCTTCATCGTCGAGCCGATCCAGGGCAAGGGAGTCAACATGCCCACCGACGAGTTCCTGCCCGGCGCGCTGGCGCTGTGCCGCAAATACGGCACGCTGTTCATCGCCGACGAGATCCAGACTGGCATCGGCCGCACCGGAAAATTCCTCGCGATCGAGCATTGGGGCATCGAGCCGGACATGGTGCTGCTGGCGAAGGCGCTGTCCGGCGGTCACGTGCCGATCGGCGCGCTGCTGACGCGCAAGAACATCTTCGACAAGATCTTCAACCAGATGGACCGCGCGGTCGTGCATGGCTCGACCTTCGCCAAGAACGATCTCGCGATGGCCGCCGGCATTGCCACGCTCGACGTCATCAAGGCCGAGAAGCTCGTCGAGAACGCCGCCAAGCGCGGCGCCGAGCTCCGTCTTGCGCTGACGCGCATGGTGCCTGGCTATGAACTGATGAAGGAAGTTCGCGGCAAAGGCCTGATGATCGGCGTTGAGTTCGGTCCGCCGAAATCGCTGCGGCTCAAGGCGTCGTGGAATCTGCTGGAGACCGCCAACAAGGGCCTGTTCTGCCAGCTGATCACGGTGCCGCTGTTCAAGGATCACAAGATCCTGACCCAGGTCGCCGGCCACGGCCTCCACACCATCAAGCTGCTGCCGCCGCTCATGATCACCGAAGAGGACTGCACCTGGATCGAGAAGTCGTTCGACGACGTGATCGCCGGCAGCCACAAGGTGCCCGGCGCGATCTGGTCGCTCGGCAAGACGCTGGTCGACAACGCGGTGCGCAAGTCGGCGTAGTTTCGAACCTGTAGCCCGGATGGAGCGAAGCGAAATCCGGGATTCTCGCAACTGGCAAGACCGTTCCCGGATTGCGCTTCGCTGCATCCGGGCTACAAGATTTCACCCCTCCTTGTTGGCGCGCATTGCGCCCTCGAACTTGTCGCCGAACTCGGAGAGCTCGTCGGCGCCGAGATCGCTGACCGCCCAGTAGTTCAGGCCGCGGTCGCTCCAGCGGCGGATGTTGAAGCCCTGCAGTGTCGAGATCTTCGCCGCCTTGCGTTCGGTGTTCGCGGTCTGCGCCACGAACAGGTTGATGACGTGCTGGCGCCGCTTGTAGACCACGGCGCCGATCTCGCGGGCGTTGACGTAGTCGAGCCGGCCGCCGATCAGCGTGAAGCCCTGCGCGGTGAGATCGATCACCGGCGGCGAGACGTCGAGCTTGCCGTTGAACCAGGGCTTGACCGTATGCTGATCCGTCGAGATCACGTCGGTGAGGTGGCCGGCCTGCAGCGAACGCAGATGCGCCGACACCACCTCGTTCTCGATGCGCTGCTCGTCTTCGTTGCGCAGCACGATCGCGACAAGGCCGGTCGCTGCCATCGCCGACACCGCGGAGCCCAGCGCGAAGCCGCGCAGCACCGAGCGCCGGGTCGGCGCCGCCTGCGCTTGCGGTTGCGGCAGTGACTTCTCGATCTTGCGGCGCAGCTCGAGCGGCGCCTTGTAGCGCAAATCGCTCTCGGCGATCGCCTGGCGGATCTCCTGATACTCCTTCATGAGCGCGGCACAATGCGCGCACCCCTCGACATGGGCTTCCACTTCGCGCGCATGGCCGGCGTCGAGTTCGCCGTCGATCAGCGCGTGGATCAGCACTTCGGCTTCCTCGCAGGTCATTTCACTTGCTCCTGTTCCGCAAGCCAGGCCGATCGCAGCATGGCGCGGGCGCGCGCGAGGCGGGACATCACGGTACCGACCGGCACGGCGGCGACATCGGCGATCTCGCGGTATGAAAGATTCTGGATTTCCCTGAGCACGAAGGTCTCGCGGAACGGCTCGGCAAGCGCCGCGACCAGCTTGCGCACGGTCTCGCCGTCGAAGCGGCGCAGCAGCTGCTTTTCCGGGGTCTCCGGGGCTTCATTCCACAACGGGGTCTGCTCGCCGCCTTCGGGCAACTCCTCGACCGCGGTCGGGGCGGTCTTGCGCCTTGCATATTCGGCCCGGCAGACATTGCGCAGGATCGCGAACAGCCACGGCTTCATCGCAGGTCCGCGGTAGCTGTCGAAATGCTTGTAGGCGCGCAGATAGCATTCCTGCACCGCATCCTCGGCGTCGGCGGCGTCGCGCAGCAGATAGCGGGCCAGCGTATAGGCGTCGTCAAGGTACGGCAGCGCGGCCTCGCGGAAGCGCCGCGCCTTTTCGGGATCGTCTTGCGACGCGTTGACAACCATCGTGTCCTGCCCGGCATGTCGAGAGACGGCTCGTGCCCGGCCGGGGGCGGAGGGCCACCGGCCGGGCATGGTTGTGATTGTATGGGTTGTCACGTTAGCCAACCTTGACACTGCCTGTCATGTGCGGATGCAGCGAGCAGAAATACTTGTACTCGCCGGGCTCCGTGAAGGTGAACGAGAAGGTGCCGTCGGTATCCATGGTCTTGGAGCGGAATTTGCCCGCGCACACCACGGTGTGCGGGATGTCGTCGCGGTTGGTCCAGGTCACGGTCGTGCCGACCTTCACCTCGAGCTGGGGCGGGGTAAACGAGAAGTTGTCGATGTGAACCGCGGTATCTTCGGCGCGGGCCGCCGTGACCGGCAGCAGCATGGTCGCGACCACGGCGATCCCGAAGTCGCGTCGATTGATCGAACTCATCGGTCTTGTCCCTCAGCCTTGCAGCGGCGTGTCGATGATCGCCAGCGGCTGGCTGTTCTGCTTGAAGTTGATGCTGGCGACGCCGAGCATGCTGCGCAGCTTGGCATCCTCCACCTTCATCGGGCCGGGCGAGGGGGCGGAGCCCGGCGCCGGCTGCGGGAAGGCGGTCGAACGCGCGGTGTGGAAGGTGACGTTGCCCTCGACCTTCTGCATCACCTGGTGGATGTGGCCGTTAAGCACTGTGACCGAGCCGAAGCCCTTGACGTATTCCAGCGCACGGGCGCCGTCCTCGGTGCCCCAGCCCCATTGCGGATAGACCGTCCACAGCGGGATGTGAGCGAACAGCACGATCGGCGTCGACTTCGAGCGGCCCTTGAGGTCGTTCTCCAGCCATTCGAGCTGCTCGTTGCCGAGATTGCCGAGGCCGCCGCCCTTGAGGTCGACGACGTTGACGAGGCCGATGAAATGCACGCCGCCGGCATCGAACGAATAGTAGCCCGGACCCTTGGTGCCGCGGCCGTAGCGCTCCTTGTAGAGCTTGACCTCCTCGTCGATGAAATCGTGCTCGCCCGGCACGTAGTGCACGTCGAGCTTGGCCTGCGAGATGATGCGATCGGCGTCATCGAATTCGGATGCCTTCGACAGATGCGTGATGTCGCCGGTGTGGATCATGAAGGACGGCTTGACCTGCATCGCCCGGACCTTGTTGATGGCCTCTTCCAGCGTGCCGATGGCGTTCGGGTTGGCCGGCTTGTCGAAGCCGACATGACTGTCGCTGATCTGCATGAAGGTCATGCCGGGCGCAGCTTCCGCAGCCGCGGCCGAGCCGACGATGCCGAGCGAATGCGGCACGCCGCCGGTGACGGTCCACAGCACGCCGGTGCCGGCCCAGGTCATGCATTCCAGCACCTTGCGTCGGCTAACGCCTTTTTTCCTCATCGCGATGGTCGTGATCGTGTCCGCTCATGGCAAGTCTCCCGTGGGCCCAGGGATTGGGTTTCCGGGGAGATGATCGGCGGGGCCGGGGCTTTATTCCCGACGCTTTGGCGGGGCCGAGGGCAGGGATGACGATTTCGTGAGGTACGACGCCGGTCTGCATGATCGGTGGGCGCAGGGGACCGCGCGACAGCTCGACGCAAGGGCAAGATGCGCAATTGAAGCATTGCTGCTCGCCGCGTTATCGATCCGGCAAACCACTGATCCAGCGGAGGAAAACATGGCGGACGTCACCGGCGGCTGTCACTGCGGCGAGATCCGTTACGAGGTGACCGGCGAACCGGTCGTCCATGCTTTGTGCCACTGCACCGATTGCCGGCGCCACGCCGGCGCGCCGATGGTTGGCTGGATCATGGTTGCCGAGGACATGGTCAAGGTGACCAAGGGGCAGCCCAGGATCTACCGATCCTCGGAGCATGGCCGGCGGCACTTCTGCGCGAACTGCGGCAGCGGACTTTTCTATACCAATGGCAACATGCTGCCCGGGTTCATCGACATCCAGAGCGGCACCTATGACGATCCCGACGCGGTGCCGGCCACGATGCATATCCAGGTCGCGGAGCGGCTGCGCTGGATGGAGGATGCACACGAGCTGCCGACCTTCGATCGCTTTCCGCCGCCGGAATGACCGCCGGTTGATGAACGCGGCGCTGCCTCTGGCGAAGCGGCGATGCGCGCCGCGACATGGAATCGCCCCGCAACGTGGACGCCTGCGCCCGTTTGGCTTTACTCGTCCTCGTCTTCCGGACCGCCGCGCTGCTCGATCGCATTTCGCACGCTACGCATGACAGCGAACGACACGAACGCCATCCTTCTCTTCTGATCATCGCTCAATGTCTTGTAGAGCGGCTCCCAGGCATCGGCGAGCTTCTTGAGGTCGGTCCCGCGCTGAATCAGCCGATCCGCCCTGCGCTGCATGAATTCGACCGGATTGCCTTCATGCATTCCGTCCATCGGTCCGTTTTCGTGCAATTCGGCAATGCGCTCCAACCGAGCCTGCCGATTTTTCGCTCTGGTGCGGATCGCATCCTCGATGGCCGGCCAGTACTTCTCCTGATCCGGAGTCAGCTGCAAGGCGGCCTTGACGATGCCGACGCGCATGTCGGTCAGGCTCTTCAGGTCGGCGGCGCTGGGTGGCGCAACGCCGACAGTCGGGGATGTCTCCGCTGCGATGGCGAGAGACGAGGTTGTCATCAAAAGTGCAATCGCTGCGGCGGCTGCGTTCCTCGTCATTGCAAACTCCTGAGCTGCTTTTCTTGGACGTCCCGAGAAGGAAAACATAGCCGGATCGGCTGCCGGTTGATCTAGGTCAAAGGGGCAGGGAGCCGGAGGCAGGAACGCTCTTCTGACCGTTCGCAAAATACCGAGCGACGTCGGCTGTTTGCGGGTTGAGCTAGATCAAGCGCGGGCGGTCCATGGTGTTCAGAAATTGCTGTCCAACTCCCACCGACCGGGCGGTCCCATGCACCTTCTGCTCAAGGAAATTCGTCACAATCCATTATTCTGGATGCTTGTCTTCGTGCCGATTGTGCTGGTGGTCGAGACGGCAGCTCCGTCCGCCCACACCGCCCTGTTTGTGCTCGCCGTGCTGGCCATCGTGCCGTTGGCTGCCCTTCTCAGCCACGCGACGGAAAGCGTCGCGGAGAAAACGGGCGACGCAATCGGAGGCTTGCTCAACGCAACCCTGGGCAATCTGACCGAGCTGATTATCGCGATCGCTGCGCTGCATGCCGGCGAATACATGCTGGTGAAGGCATCGATCGCTGGTGCCATCGTCACCAATTCACTCTTCATGCTCGGCGCATCGTTCCTGCTCGGGGGGCTCCGCCATCACGTTCAGGAATATAACCGGGCCGGCGGGAGGATGTATGCAGCGCTGCTGCTGATGGCGACGATTGCGCTGCTTGCGCCCTCGGCTGTCGCCGACCTCGATCCGGCGCGCGGCGAGGCCATGGCGCTGGCTCTCAGTACGGGCCTCGCTGTGCTGCTGATATGCGCCTATGGGCTCGGCTTGCTGTTCTCGCTCAAGACACACAAGGAGCTGTTCGCAAGCGAGGAGCATGGCGAAACCGGCGGCGCCGGCTGGCCGATCGGACTTGCGTTAGGCACCCTTCTCGTCGTCACGGTGCTGGTTGCGCTGGTCAGCGAAATATTCGTCAGCTCGGTGCAGAAAGCGGGCGAGACGCTGGGATTGAGCCCGGCGTTCGTCGGTTTCATCATCGTCGCGCTGGTCGGCGCCGCGGCAGAAATGGCGGTCGCGTTTTCTGCGGCGCGCAAGAACCGTCTCGATATGAGCGTCAGCATTGCGCTCGGCAGCGCGTCTCAAATCGCCTTGTTTGTCGCGCCGGCACTGGTGCTTCTGAGCTACGTCGTCGGTCCGAAGCCGATGGATTTGCAGTTCTGGCCGGGCGCCGTGACGATGGTCATGATCGCCTCCGTGACGTCCTGCTTCATCACCAACAGCGGACGGTCGGCATGGTTTATCGGCGCCTTGCTCGTGCTCATCTACGTGATTTTCGCCATGACCCTGTACATGGTGCCACCTGGATCGCACGGCCCGGTTTGATCAACGGCGAGCGTTGCCGGCACCAATCCGGACGAGGGCGCGTGTTCTTCGTCGCGTTCACGCGGACCCCTGATGGCTTTAGAGCGGTAGCTCGCTCTGACCGCGCGTCCAGTCGATGATGTCGATCTGGAGCCCCCGTTTCAGAATCTCGGCCTCAAGATTGCTGGCATGCCGCTTCCATTCGGCCGTCGACCGGACCCGGAATTTTGGATCTTCACCGTTTGCCTCGAACTCATCGTCGGCTTCGAGCGCGCCGCGAACAGCCTCGTACATCATCTTAAGGCTCGCGTCGGTGAAGGCGTCGTACTCCATCGAGCCGTCTCCTTGGAAAAGCAAAATTCAAGGGACCGCCACGATGGCGATCATGGCGTCTCTTTGCGATCGATCCATTCAAAATGGACATGCCGATGCCTGACCGAAGCTCGACAGCGAGCCGGTGCGGTGCAACCGCACGTCCATCCATTGCAGCTCAGCCGGATCAATACTGCGGGCAGACCATTTGCCCGTATTCATTGTAGTAGCAGCTTTGGTTGCCGTAGTAGCCATAGGCGCCATACGCGCCGGCTGCGGCTGCAGCGCCGACGGCGGCAGCACCATAACCCCAGCCCGGCCGATAGTAGCCTCTGCCGTAGCCGGGATAGCCGGCGACCGGGCGGCCAGGGCGCCCTGCAATCGGTCGACCGGGATAGCCCGGACGCCCTGCAATCGGTCGGCCACCTGGACGGCCGGCAACGCGATATCCTCCACCGTGAACTCTTCCGCCGCCTACATGCATGCCACCGCCGCGCATCCCGCCGCCGTGAAAGCCGCCTCCGCCGCCGCGGAAGCCGCCGCCTCCTCCGCGACGGGCATAGGCGTCATCAGGAATCAGGCAGACAGCGACGAGAACCAGAGCCGCCAGAGCGGCGAGGATGCAACGAAGCATGGCGTGTCCTCCCTATGGGACAATTTGCGAACGGCGACACTGCGACAATTTCGCCTCGCGAGATTGACGTAGATCAACGGAATGCAGTAGGGCGCGCATTCCAAAAGGGTCAGGCAGCTGTCATCAACCCCAGGCACAATCTGTACTTTGCTGCCGAAGCATCTTGCCTGGAATGCGAACGTGAGTTCCATGGCATTTGCTTTTCGCCTCAGTCAGGCGACAGCCATCGTTTCATTGCCGAGTTCACCTGGTGTTTTTACGTCCTGCGGAACGCAGCCAAGAGGATCAACGTGCGCAAAGCGGATGTGACGTGCGCGTGCTGTGGCGCAGGTTTCCGGCGGTTGGAGCTATGGTCCGAACCTGGCGCCAAGGGTGAGTATCGCTGTCCCGTTTGCGACTACTTGCTCGAGGCCTTCGATGGCACCAACCTGATCGCCTATCGGCTGACGATCCAGCCGGTGCGCGCGCCGGCCTACTCGGTCAAACCGATCGACGATCAACAATAGCCGGACGATTGGTTGCCGCGAGCGCGCTTCGGTTTTTGAGGTAACGGCTGACGCCATGACTGTTTGGCCGTGTCACTGCACCGATTGGCGCAGCATCCCGGCGCGCCGATGGCCGACCCGGTGACGGCCGCAGAGGACGCAGTCAAAGTGACCGGGGCAGAACTACCTGTCGTAGGAGCACGGTCGGGGGCGGGTCGCTCGCACCCTCGTCGGATGGTCTCGGTGCTTGCTTGCTCGGGCGGCCGGGGCGCCGGCTAGTTCTTGACGGCATACAGAGGCGTTCTGAACGTCAGTTGATAGGCCGGTTTCGGCACCCACATGATTTCGGCTGTGACGCCAAACAGTCGGTTGTCATTATCGTCCACGCGGTCGAGATCGATCCGCACGATCGGTTGCGCAAAGGGCTGAATGGATGCGAGGTTCAGAAGCTGCGCGCCCTCGAAGGATTGCACGCCCACGCGGCCGGTAAATTTCCAATTGTTCGGCCATTGATAGTAGCCGCCGACATAGGCAATCGTGTTCGGGTTGATCCTTCCCAGCGCACCGTCGACGTCGGTTTGCGTGTATTGGAAACCGCCGAGGAAGCCTCTGGTCTCATCGGAATCGAGCGCATAGTCAAATTCGAGAATGTTGTTGAAGGAGGTTGTGCTCAGTGGACCATCGGGAATCGACTTTGTGATAGTCGACTGCAGCGTCACGGTAGGAAAGGTTCCACCGTTCTGCTCGTAAAGGTCGGCCTGGAAGCCGATGTTCCAGCTTGTGATTTGAAAGGACGAAAAGCCGGCGCTTCCAAAGCTCGTCGAACTACCGGAGACGCCGGCATAAAGCGAGGCGCTCTCGGTGACATCGACCGTCAGCGGAAAATCCATATTGAGAGATTTCGCTGCTGGCAGGCCGACCGGAAATGCCGCGCCGCCTGATGTCGCAAGCGTCTGCGTATTGAACAGCGTCGGATGGCCAAAGCCGAACGCGAGCGATCCTGCCGGAACCTGTGCGTAGATCGTCCTGAGGTCGAGATAGATCGTCGGCACCGAAGCATTGGCAAGGCCATCATCGTTTGCGGCAAAGGCCTGCGCAACCGGGACGGCGATAAGCAGCGCGCACAATGCCGCGCTCAAGATCGATCCGGGAGCCAGGAGCCCCGCGTTGTTACGTGGCGGCGCGTTCAAGGCGAGAACCTTCCCTAGGCGCGGCGATTGCCATTGGATCGGGAGGCAGGCCGATCGATCGTGGCTTGTCCGTTGCTCGACCTTTGCCGAAACTCCCGTGGGGTGCAGCCGGAAATCCGGCGGAAAGCCCGCGTGAAGTGGGCAGGGTCGGCATAGCCCGACGAGAATGCAACGTCGATGATCTTGATTTCTGTGCTGCCCAGAAGCTTGGCCGCATTGTTGAAGCGAGCCTGCTCAAGCAGACCCGAATATGTCAGACCAGCGAGCGAAAGTCTCCGCTGCAGACTCCTGGTGCTCACGCCCATCATCTCGGCGGCCTGCATGATCGTGAGGCCTCCTTGATCAAGGTAGGAGGGCAAGCTTAGCTTCAGTGCGCTGACGACGTCCTTTCCGAATGACTGCGGCTCGTGATCGGCGGGCGTCGGCCGAACGTCGTTTGCGGGATTTGCAAGACTGAGGAGTTCTGCCGGCACTTCGATCCATGACGCCTTTTGACCCGACATGAAGCGCGTGTTCGGCCAATGCGACTGGACCTCCGGGCTCGGCGTATAGAGTGCTTCAAACGCAATCACTCTCGGAGACCAACTGATCCCGGCGAACTGACGGACGATGTGCAGGACGAATATGTTCTGAAGCCACTGGGATATCTCAAGATGGGAAATGCCCTCCGTTCCAGTAAGCTTGCTGCAAATCTTCAAGCTCTCGCCGCTTGGCTCGAGCCATAGCTGGAGGATCGTATCTTCGCACGGCGCCCACCGGCAAATTTGCTGCAGGGCAACCAGAAGCGTTGGCGCATGGCGCACCCGCGCCCGCATGGCTTCGCTCAAATGTTCGAACGAGAGCCGCTGGGCTGCGCGAAAGGCGATTTCCGATAGGCCCTGCTTTTGCTGAGCGGTCGTCGCGAACCGAACCGCCGGCAGCAAAGGCACGTAATGATCCGCTTTTTCTTCAAAGGACGTCGGGAGTTGAAATCTGGCGAGAAGTGCTGCCGTCGGGCCGCCTATTTCAGAATGGAGCTCAGCGAACGGGATCAGAAATTGACAACGGGTCAATGGAATGACGGTCATTACTACCTACCCAAGAAGTTTTGCCGCGATCGCAGCTTAGCAGGCCGGAACTCGTCTTGCGTTGTCTTTATCGCGAAACCAGCTGCGACGACGCGTTCGACGAATTCCGGTTCGCGAAAGTTTTGGCGGCCGATGGCCAGATCGGTGGACGCAGCTGCTTTATCTTGAAGCGTCGTTTTTCTTGCAGGAGCACGGGCTTCACGCCTCAAACCAACCGATGAGAGCTGTCCGATTGCCTTCAGCCCAGGCGGTCCGCGCAGTCATTGTCGCGTCGCTGCGACACGGTGACGCAACTCTTGATAGCACCGCTCGCGCCCTCAAGATCAGCTCGCGCACGTTGCAGCGACACCTTGGTCGCCTGGGCACCAGCCACAGCGACATACTCGCGGAGGTTCGCTTGAACATCGCTTGCCGCTTGCTCGTAGACTCAAGCAAGCGGCTGTCGGAAATCGCGAAATTCGTCGGCTACAGCAACGCCAGCAGCTTCAGCCGCAGGTTCGTGCGTTTGATGAAAATCCAACCTATCGTTTACAGGCAGCGGCAACTTGCCGATCGGCAGGGCCAAGCGGGCCATCGCAAGAGATCCCACACCGCTGGGCCATGACAATTCCGATCATTGGCGCGAAATGGCAAGACGCGCGATTTGAATTGGCGCGAAATGCTTAGCGAAGCTGATTGCCGAGATAGCGCTCCCTAAAGGAATAACAAACATGACCCTTCGCTCAGCTCTGTTGGTATTTTGCGTCGCCGGATTGATTGCCGCTCCCCATAAGGTGCTTTCCCAAACTGCACCCGAGAACAAACCACACGTACCGCTCGAGAAGTCGATAGGTCAGGCAAAGCCGGAAGTCGTGCCATCGCTCTTCGTCCTCAACTCGCGCGGTGCGAGCTTGAAGGACGGGAAGCTTGTGCTGACGGGGGTTTCACCGAATGCGATCGTGTTCGCCGATCGGCCCGTGAGGGCAGCCGGTCATGATCTCACATCGCGCATTGTCGAGGATTGGGGCAATGGCAGTGACAATTTCGCAAAGGACCCTCCAAACGCCACGGTGTCCGGGTTCAGGAAAGACGGATCATCGGTAGCGGACGCCGTCGTCGTCTTGAAATCGCCCAAGCTCGAAGGCGACAGGCTGACTTTCGATGTCGATATGCTCGAAGGCGACCTTGCGGGGGCTGATGGACCGGCGTCGATCTTTATCGACATCATCGGTCGTCCATTCACGCCGCTGTCTTTTGCCGGCGTTGCCCGCCGCACCGCCTGGCGAGGTGCTTACTACCGCGGCGCTGCAGTCGCGGGTGCGGCCGCGCTTGGAGCTGCGGCAGCCTATCCGTACTACGCCCCCCGATGCGGATACTATCCTTATCCGCCTTGTTACTGAGCAACGCGACCGTCGCGTCGAAGCCGCCGGGCCGACAGGTGGAAGATCGGCCGCGATCTAAGCCGGGCACGCGAGCTCACAGGAGAGCATCATGAGACGAACCGCTATGATCGCAGCATCGCTGATCGTCGCCGGCATTCAGTCGGCCCACGCGCAGACAGACCTCAGCGCCTACGCCAACGCCGAAGGCTATCTGGACGTTCAGAAGCTGACCTGCGCGCAACTCGCCGGAACATGGCAGGGAGACGCCGACCTTCTCACTGCCTGGTACAGCGGTTGGTACAACGGGCTTGCGCGCAAGCACTACCTCGACATCAAGAAGTCCCGCGAGGCCGAGCACGAAGTAATCCAACATTGCAAGGCGCATCCTGATCAACTCATCATCGAGGCGATCGCGGCGGTCTTCAAGGATATGAGAGCGGCGCTCGGGATCAGGATGCAGCCCTGACCCGCGGGATCGGACACCTTTTACGGCAGGCCGACAGTCGGAGCAGCCTGACGATTGTTTGAAGACCATTCGATTTGCAAAGGAGAGAACAATGGAGATCACGCGTCGCAATCTTGCGCTCGGCGGAATGGGTCTGCTCACCGGAGCGGCGATAGGTCGACCAGCCGTCGCCGAGGAGGGAGCTTTCCTGGGTGTCGGTCAGGGCTTGGAGGACTTCTGGCTCGCGAGCGACGCCTATATATTCGGCTATCCGTTGGTGACGATGGAGATGACGCGGAGGATCATCACCAACGTCGCGGAGCCCGTGGGCACGCGGGGGCCGATGGGCCATATCATCAAGCTGCGTCAATATCCGGACGCGTCGTTCCGTGACGTCACTGCGCCCAACGCGGACACGCTCTACACCACGTCCTTCTTCGACGTCGGCAAAGAGCCGTGGGTCCTCAGCATCCCGGACATGAAGGGGCGCTATTTCCTGATGCCCATGCTTGATGGCTGGACGACGGTGTTCCAGGTGCCCGGAAAGCGCACCACCGGCACCGGTGCACAAACCTATGCCATCACCGGGCCCGGCTGGAAGGGCACGCTGCCGGACGGCGTGAAGGAGTACAAATCGCCCACCAATATCGTGTGGCTGCTCGGCCGCATCTATTGCACCGGAACGCCGGAGGACTACGCCGCCGTCCACAAGCTGCAGGATGAGTGCAAGCTCGTTCCGCTCAGTGCTTACGGCAAGCCGTACACACCGCCTCCAGGAAAGGTCGATCCTTCGATCGACATGAAGACGGCCGTCCGCGAACAGGTCAATCGCATGGACCCGGTGTCGTATTTCAAGCTGCTATGCGAGCTCATGAAAAGCAACCCGCCGAACGCGGCAGACGCGGCCCAGCTCGCCAAATTTGCCCGCATCGGCATCGTACCCGGGCGGGACTTTGACGAGACCAAGCTGAAGGCGGACTTCCTGAAGCGTGTGCCCGAGGTGTCATTCGACAGGATCATGCTTCAGTTCAAGGTCAACAAGGCCATCACGGATGAGAACGGCTTTGCGTTCACGACGAAAACCGGCATCTACGGGACGGACTACCCGATGCGGGCCCTGGTAACCGCGATCGGACTCGGCGCCAACCGCCCGCAGGATGCCGTCTATCCGACCTCGCAAAAGGATGCGGATGGCCGCAAGTACAATGGTGCGAACAAATACGTCATGCGGTTTCCCAAAGGCCACTTGCCTCCGGTCGAGGGATTCTGGTCGCTCACCATGTACGACAGCAGCTACTTCTTTGTGAACAATCCGCTCAACCGATATTCGATCAGCGCGCGGGAAAATCTGAAGGAAAATCCGGACGGCTCGACCGATCTCTATATTCAGAAAGACTCGCCCGGTAAAGACAAGGAATCGAACTGGCTTCCTGCGCCCGAGGGAGATTTCATACTCATGCTGCGGATGTATTGGCCGCAGGAAACCGACCCTTCGATCATCAACGGCACTTGGACGATTCCGGCCGCCAAGAAGATCGGGGCCTGAGAAACTGGATTCATGCCGGCTCCAACCGGGCCGGCATGAATCAATGTGACAATTTGCGCGGGCGAATCGTGCGCTTGAGCGAGCCGTACAGGTCGTTCCGCACCGCACCAAAGGGGGCGCGACATGCGGCTTCGCGGTCTTTCGATGAGGCGGCGACCAAACGGACGAGGCAAGACACTCAGGGATGTCGGCATCGCCATGATACTGGTCATGGCGTCAGTTTCGTCTGAGACCGCGCGTGCCGACGAGGCCGGCGTCTCATACTGGCTTACCGGCCGCTTCGGCAGCCTCGCTGCGACCCCGCAGGTCCCTGGCTGGTCGATGGCGGAGGTCTACTATCACACCAGCGTAAGTGCATTCGGCAATGCCGCGGCCGCCAGGGAGATCCAGGTCGGCAGAATCCCCGCCGCGGCTAACGTCAACCTAAACCTGCATCTCAACGCGCAGGCGGATCTCATCCTTCTCAATCCCACTTATACGTTCGCAACGCCGGTGCTGGGTGGCCAACTTGCCATCGGCGTGACCGGGCTGTTCGGACGGTCGAGCGCGGATCTTGCGGGGACGCTGACGGCGGCCGTCGGTCCGCTGGCGACAACCCGCACCGGCAGCTTCGGCGATTCGATCACATCGGTCGGCGACCTCTACCCGCAGGCGACGCTGAAGTGGAACGCCGGGGTGCACAATTTCATGAGCTATGTAACGGGAGACATCCCGGTCGGAGCATACAGCCCGAGCAGCCTTGCCAATCTCGGCATCGGTCACGCGGCCATCGATGCCGGCGGCGGCTACACCTACTTCAACCAGCAGGCGGGCCACGAATTTTCCGCGGTCGCGGGCTTCACCTACAATTTCAAGAATCCGGATACCCAGTACCAGAGCGGGGTCGACTTCCATCTGGATTGGGGCGCCTCCCAATTCCTGTCAAAGCAGGTTTTCGTTGGCCTGGTTGGATATGCCTATCAGCAGGTCACCGACGATTTCGGCCAGCACCCTGTCCTGGGAGGCTTCCGGTCCCGCGTGCTTGGCGTTGGTCCGCAGATCGGCTTCCTGTTTCCCGTAGGCGACATGCAGGGTTATCTGAATCTCAAAGGGTATGGAGAATTTGCAGCAGAGAATCGCCCGGCCGGCTGGAATACCTGGTTGACGTTCTCGATCTCTCCGATGGCGCCGACCAGCACCGTGACGCCGACCCGACGGGTCGTGACAAAATAGCAGCGCTGCTGGCGCCTTCGATTGTGCCGAGATCACGCCACTATGGGCCGCAACCGTGTCGATGCCCGCCGTTCGGACGCCGCCCGGCAATTTTAGCCGACGCCGGTTCGATACGCGGGCGTCGTGATTGTCAGCAGGGTCCACGCTGCCAATCCTCGGCCGATTGGTTTCAGCCGCGCCAACCCGAAAGTGGAGTCGATGTTACCGGATACGCCGTCGGTCAGTCAGTCTCTCAAGTGATTTCTCAAGCGGCCGCGCCCGCATTTCTGCTTGGCGCATTGGCGGCCTTTATCGCGGTGCTGATTTCCCGCCTGAACCGGATCATCGACAGGTCGATTTACCTGAACCAAATTTCGGATCAGGATCAGGCGAGATGCCGGCTCAAGGCAGACCTGCCGCGTCTTGCTCGGCGCGCCACCATGATCAATCGCGCGATCTTCTGGTCCATCATGGGAAGCATTTCGATCAGCGTTGTCATCGTCGTCGGCTTTGTGAGTGCGTTCCTTCACATCCAGCACGAGCGGGGCGTTGCCATTCTCTTCATTGTTGCCGTTGTGGCTTTCATCGTGTCGTTGGTCGATTTCGCGCGAGAGGTCCGAATTGCCCTGAGCGAGTTCGATCACTACGGCTAGACGCAACGCATTGATACGTGCATGCCTTAACGCGCACGCGCGGCAAATGTCGTGAGCGCTGCCACCATCAACTCCGGCGCTTCCTGCGCGACGCAATGTCCGACACCGTCGAACGTCCAGCGGCTCGCATGCGGGATCAGCGCCGCGGCGCGGTCGGCCATTTCCTTGTAGATTGGCCATGACTGCTCGGTGGTCGCGATGCAGACCGGGCAGGCAATGTCGGAGAACCAGGGGAACGGATTACCGCGGGCGTCGCCGGTGTAGATTTGCTCCATGGCCTGGAAGATCGGCCCGAGCAGGGCCGACTCGATTTCCGGCGTACAAAGCAGCCGCATGCGGCCGTCGCCGAGCCGCGCAAAGCCGTGATGGACATAGGCCCACAGCGACCGTTCGGTCCATGGTGCGAAGGCCGGCGCGGCGCGCAGCCGCTGGAACAGATCGTCGGCGCTGTCGAACTCGGCCCGGCGGCGCAGCACGCCCTGCACCGAGCCGTTCGCGATGTCGCTGAGGTCTCCGGCGCGCGGCGCGCGCGGATCCATCGCGGTCGGCTCCGTGACATGCAGGCGCGCGAAGCGACCGGGCATCAGTCTGGCTGCGAGCAGCAGGTCGGTTGCGCCGGCACTGTGACCGATGCCGTAGATGTCATGGAGGTCGAGGCGCTCCACCACCATGCGGACGTCTTCGGCAAAATCCTGGAAGTGATAGCGATCGGCCGGCGGCTTGTGGCTCAAGCCATGGCCGCGGCGGTCGAGCGCGTAGACCGTGTAATCGGCCGCCAGCGCCTCTGCGACCTCGGTCCACACCTCCGCGACAAAGCCTGTACCGTGCAGCAGCAGCGCCGGCGGCTTGTCCGAGGCCGGCTCGCCCCATTGCGCCACCGCAACCTGTGCACCGGCATCGCCAACCAGGAAGCGCTTCGGGGCGTTCATCGTCGCTCTATCGCGCATCCTGCAGGATCATCGCCGCCGCCTTCTCGGCGATCATCGCCGTCGGCGTATTGGTGTTGCCCGAGGTGATGGTCGGCATCACGGAGGCATCCGCGATACGCAGGCCGTGCAGGCCGTAGAAGCGCAGCCGCTCGTCGACCACGGCCATCGGATCGTTGGCCGTTCCCATCTTCGCGGTGCCGACGGGGTGGAAGATCGTGGTGCCGATGTCGCCGGCAGCCTTGGCAAGCGAGGCATCGTCGTCGCCAACCGAGGGGCCGGGCAGGAATTCCTCGGGATGATATTTCTCCAGCGCCTTTTGCTTCATCAGTCTGCGCGTGGTGCGGATTGCGTCGGCCGCGACCTGGCGGTCGTCGTCGGTCGACAGATAGTTCGGCGCGATCGACGGCTTGTCGTCGGGAACGGACGATTTGATGCGCACGGTGCCGCGCGAGCTCGGCTGCAGATTGCAGGCGCTCACCGTGATCGCGGGGAAGCGGTGCAGCGGATCGCCGAACTTGTCGAGCGACAGCGGCTGCACGTGGAACTGGATGTTGGCGCGCGAGCGCGTCACGTCCGAGCGCGTGAAGATGCCGAGCTGCGACGGCGCCATGGTCAGCGGCCCGCGGCGGCGAAATGCGTAGTCGAGGCCCATCAGGCCGCGGCGAACCAGATTGTAATAGGTCTCGTTCAGCGTGCGCACGCCGGAGACCTTGTAGATCGCGCGCTGCTGCAGATGGTCCTGCAGATTATGGCCGATGCCCTGCACGTCGAGCACGATGTCGATGCCGAGCGGCGACAGCCATTCTGACGGACCAATGCCGGAGCGCTGCAGCACCTGCGTGGTTCCGATCGAACCGGCGCAAAGGATCACTTCACCCCGGGCGCGCGCCTCCACCGTCTCATTGCCCTGCCGGAACAGCACGCCGGCGGCGCGGCCGCTCTCGATCACCAGGCGGTCAACCAGCACGTCGGTTTCGAGCCTGAGATTGCTGCGGTTCAGCACCGGCTTGAGGAAGCCGCGCGCCGACGACCAGCGCCGGCCGCGCTTCTGGTTGACGTGGAAGTAGCTGGTGCCCTCGTTGTTGCCGGTGTTGAAATCCGGGATGCGCTTGATGCCCATCTCCTCGGCGGCATCGCCGACCGCGTCGAGGATCTGCCACGACAGCCGCGGCGCCTCGATGCGCCAGCCGCCGCCGACACCATGATGCTCGCTTTCACCGAGGAAATGATCCTCCAGCCGCCTGAACGCCGGCAGCACGTCGCTGTAGCTCCAGCCGGTGAGGCCGAGCTGCCGCCAGTGGTCGTAATCCGCGGCCTGGCCGCGCATCGAGATCATGGCGTTGATGGCGGAGGAGCCGCCGATCACCTTGCCGCGCGGATAGGCGAGCGCGCGGCCGTTGAGGCCGGGCTCGGCCTCGGTCTTGAACATCCAGTCCGAGCGCGGGTTGCCGATCGCGAAGAGATAGCCGACCGGGATGTGAAACCAGATCCAGTTGTCCTTGCCGCCGGCTTCCAGCAGCAGCACGCGCTTCTTCGGATCGGCCGACAGGCGGTTGGCCATGATGCAGCCCGCCGTGCCTGCGCCGACGATAATGTAGTCGAAATCACCCTCGAGCCTTCGCGGCATGTCCTCGTTCCCGGCAAGCGTCTTTTGTTGGGTTCTTATTAGTCAGACGCAGCGGGCCGACACAAGCCCGGCAGTGGATGCCGGGCGTGCGCTGGATGATCAGGGGCGGCTCGGTTCGGCCAGTGTGACCTCATGGCTCGCGCGGGGAACACAGACGATCAGCGTCAGCATGCCGATGCCGAGCACGGCGCCGACGAGGGCGAGCGGTGCGTAGATGCTCCCGGTTGCGGCAGTCATCCAGCCGATCAGGGCAGGGCAGACCGCGCCGCCGAACGAGCCGATCGCCGAGATCAGCGCGATGCCGCCGGCCGCGGCGCTGCCCTCCAGCATCGCGTTCGGAATCGTCCAGAACAGCGACAGGATCGCGAAGATGCCGATCGAGGCGACGGCGAGCAGCGTGACGGTCAGGAGCACGCTGTCTTGCGCGGCCTGCAAGGCGATGAAGCAGGCCGCTGCGACGAGGCCGCAGCAGACCACGTGCCAGCGCCGTTCCCGTGTGCGGTCGGAGCTGTAGCCGATCAGCACCATGCCGATCGCGGACGCAACCGAGATCGCGCCGCTCAGCCAGCCGATCTCGGTGGTGGTCGCCACGCCGACGCGTTTCAGCAGCGTCGGAGTCCACAGCAGGATGGTGTTGAGCGAGCAGAAGAACGCGAAGTAGATGAAGGAGAGCAGATAGACGCGCGGCTCGCGCAGCGCCGCCGCGAAGCTCCGCGTGGTGCCGGGAACAGCGGCGCGGTCGCGGGCGAGGTCGCTTGCGACCTGCCGCCGCTCGTCGGCGCTCAGCCAGCTCGCGACCTGCGGTCCGTCGGCGAGGTAGAAATAGGCGCCGATGCCGAGCAGCACGGCCGGGCCGCCTTCGAGGATGAACAGCCACTGCCAGCCATGCAGGCCATGGACGCCCTGCATGTGATCCATGATCAGGCCCGACACGGGACCCGCGATGACGCCGCCGAGCGGCACCGCCATCACGAACAGGCTCGTCATGCGGCCGCGTACGCGATCCGGGAACCACAGCGTCAGATAATACAGGATGCCGGGGAAGAAGCCGCCCTCGGCGGCGCCGAGCAGGAAGCGCAGCAGATAGAGATGATACTGGTTCTGCACCAGCGCGAGCAGGATGGTGACAGCACCCCACAGCACCATGATCCGCAGCAGCGTCTTGCGGACACCGACCTTGACCAGCAGGAGATTGCTCGGCACTTCGAGCGCGACATAGCCGACCGAGAAGATGCCGGCAGCAAGCCCGAACACGGCGTCGTCGATCTGCAGGTCGTGCAGGAATTGCAGCTTGGCAAAGCCGATGTTGAAGCGGTCGATGATCGCAACCGTGTAGCAAGCCAGCAGGAACGGGATCAGGCGCCAGGCGATCCGTCCATAGAGCCGCGAATGGGCCGCATCCTGCATGAAAGTCTCCTCAAGTGATTATTTGATTGTTTGTTGGTGCCGCGACGGCGGTAGGCTCCCTCGCCCCGTTCTTAGGGGGAGAGGGTTGGGGTGAGGGACCGTCTCCCCATAGACGGTGACAGCAACCCTCGCGGAGGCTCGCCCTCACCCGGAATGCATCTAGCGATGCATTTCCGACCTGTCCCCGCAGGCGGGGCGAAAGAGCCCGTTGCTCCGATCGAGTGCGCGCGGCTAGCCTGCCTTCGCGTTCGGCGGGAACTCCAGCATCGCTTCGCCGGCCGCGACCGTCTCGCCGCGTTGGTTCTGTACGGCGACGTCGACCAGCACCCAGCGCGACTTCGCGGTCGTTTGCTTGGCTTTGATGGTGCCGGCCGGGCGGATGGTGTCGCCGGGCTTCACCGGCTTCAGCCAGCGCGTCTCGAGCCTGCGATGGATCGCGCCGGCAGGCGTTGCCCAGTCGGTCAGCATGCGCGAGATCAGGCCGAAATTGTTCATGCCGTGCATGATGATGCCGCCGAAATTGGTCTTGCCGAAATCGCCCTTCATGTAGTTGTCGTCGAGATGCAGCGGGTTGTAGTCGAGCGACGCGTCGCAGAACAGGCGGATCGATTCGCGCGAAACCGCAAATGCCGGGCCGTCGATGGTGTCGCCGGCCTTGAGAGATTCGAAATTCGCCGTGGTCATGGTGATCCTCCTTACATCGGACGGATGGTCTGGCCGCGACCCGAGCAGATCACGTCGCCATGCTGGTTGAAGAAGACATTGTCGTGCACCACGAACAACCGCTCACGCTTGATGAACTTGTCGAGCGCGCGCGCCTGCAGGGTGATGGTGTCGCCGGGGCGTGCCGGGATGTTGTAGCTCCACGACTGCCCGGCATTGACGGTGCCCGGCGAGCGCATCCAGTCGTCGGCCGGCGTGCAGGCGAACATCAGCAGGATATGGATCGCGGGCGGCGCGATCAGCCCGCCATAGGGCCCGGCCTTGGCGGCTGCTTCGTCAAGATAGAGCGGATTGGTCTCGCCGACTGCGCGGCAGTACAGCGCGATCGCTTCCTGCGTGAGCTTGTAGGGCAGCGTCTTGCGCGGCTCGCCGGGGACGATGTCGTCCCACACCTTGCGCAGCTTCGCGTCTTTCCAGAAATCGGTTTCGAACGGGGTGGCCGCAGAACTTTCTGCTTGCGCCATCGTGCATCCTCCTGCTATTGAGTTCGCCAGGCGAACAATTCATTCGCTATATGAATTCACGCTAGCGCGGTCGGGAGCCCCTGACAAGCGCGCAGGGCCGCGTCATGTGCAGGCAGCCATGCGGGCTGCGATGTCATGAGCGCGATGACGGAACCAGCTGGGCGCCCGCCATGAGCAAAGAGAGTGACGGCTTCGTGCGCGCGATTGCGCGCGGCTTCTCGATCATCGAGGCACTCGGCAAGCCGCCGGGGCGGCACACGCTGGCGGAGGCCGCCGATACTGCCGGCCTCAACCGCGCCACCGCGCGGCGTATCCTCGCGACCCTGATCGCGCTGAAATATTGCGCCTCCGACGGACGCTATTTCAGCCTGCGGCCGCGCGCGCTCGGGCTCGGCCTGTCGTATCTCAACGCGCTGCCATACTGGGGTCATGCGCAGCGCGCGCTGGAAAATCTGCGCAACGAGATCGGCGAGTCCTGCGCGATGGCGGTGCTCGACGAGGACGAGATCGTCTATGCGCTGCGCCTGCCTGCGCGGCGGATCCTCTCGGCCAATCTCGGCGTCGGCAGCCGGCTGCCCGCGCATCTGGTGTCGCTCGGCCGCGTCATGCTCGCGGCGCTGCCGCCCGGCACCCGCGAGGCTTATCTCGCGACCGGGGGCTTCAGGCAGGTCACGCCGCGCACGGTCACCGATCCGGAGCGTCTCGGCGAGTTGCTCGCACGGGTCGAGAGCGACGGCTATGCCTGGGTCGATGGCGAGCTCGATCCGGCGATCTGCGGCATCGCGGTGCCGTTGCGCGATCCCGCGGGCGCGGTGGTCGCCGCGCTCAGCGTCAACACGATCTCGGGAACGGTGAGCGAAGCCGGCGCGCGCAAGAAGTTCCTGCTGCCGCTGCGCCGCACCGCGCAGGAGATCCGCAGCCAGATGCTGACATCAGGGTAGGGGACGGCCGTTATCGACGCCTTTTCACCCGCTCCGGACCTGGATGGCTTTCCACGCCCATGCCGAATGAATAGTCTTTCGCCTTGCTGGCCGGGTGAACTGCCAAGGAAAATCGCGGCCACGTCAAAGTGCAGATCGATTGCTCAACTTGCCGGAGGATTGCCGTGGCCGACCCAGTCCGCGCCCCTTTCTATCACGACGGAATGCGTGAGTTGCAGGACCGCTTCGACGGTCGGCGTGTCGCCGACGGCCTCGAGAAGCATCGCCTCCACTTCGAGTTCTGGGAACAGGACCGCAAGCTCATCGAGGAGACGCGCTTCTTTTTCATCGCGACCAGCTATCAGGACAACGTCGATTGCTCGATGCGTTCCGGCGATCCCGGCTTCGTGAAGATCACCGGGCCTGATACGCTTGAATTCCCTGAGTACGACGGCAACAACATGTACCGCACGCTCGGCAATATTCACCGCAACCCGAACGTCGGATTGTTGTTTGTACGGCTCGACGGCAAGACGTTTCGCACGCGCATCCGAGGCAAGGCAACGATCCACGACAGCGCCGAAGTGCTTGCCGGGCATCACGGCGCGAAGGTCGTCGTGCGCGTCAAATGCGAGATCTTTCCAAATTGCCCGCGCTACGTTCCGGACCTGATGGGCGCCTCAGCGGACGTACCGGCGAATCTGTACGTGCCTCGGCCCGGGTACGAGCCGCCCGCCCCGGAATGGAAAAGCCGGGATTATCTCAAGGACGTGCTTTCGAAGTACGATCCGCATCGGAAACGTGACGCATAGCGGACAGCCGGGAACCGCATCCGGACGAGCGAGCAAACCGCGATCAGGGCAGCGGCGCCATGTAGGGAATGCTGCCGACCAGAGCGAACACCTGCACCGCGTTGCACAGCATGCCGCCCCAATGCAGCTGGCGCAGCCGCCGCACCGCGGTAGGATCACCCGAGTCTCGCGCGTCCGCCTCAGCATCGAGCCGCCGCAAGAACCATCGGCGCGCCAGCACCGCGAACGCCGCGATCAAGGCGATGCCAAGCGCAACGGCGAACCGGCCGGCCGTGGCAAAGGCGAGCGTGCCGATCACGCCCGAAACAGTGAGCACCAGGAAGTAGGCATTGAACATGCCGCGCAGCAGCCGTGTGACCGGCGGGACGTCGAGCTTCACGAGCAGGAACGCCGGCGCCGCCAGCAGGAAGTATCCCATCGGCACCAGCAGGATGATGGTGGAAAACAACACCGCCTGATCCGGCGTCATGCAGCCGCTCCCTGTTGGAAGGCGAGAGGATTTCGGTGCGGAAAACCTGGGGTAGTATCCGCGCCGGATATGTCCCGCACTATTAGGCTTTGGTCGGATGCGATGATATCAGGCCCGAGGTCTGCGCAAAGTCCAGCGAGGGACGGCCCGCATCCCGATTGCGAATGCAGGCCCCAGCCGCGAGCATGCCACATCCGTTTGGGTGGACCGGCTCTTGCATGCTAGAGATGACTTACGTCCAACCTTTGAGGCCAGAATTCTCATGCCCATCGTGAACCGCGTCGCCGATCTGCAACCCGATATCCAGGCCTGGCGCCGCGACATCCATGAAAACCCCGAGCTGCTCTACGATGTGCACCGCACTGCATCATTCGTCGCCGACCGGTTGCGCGAGTTCGGTTGCGACGAGGTCGCGACCGGGCTCGGCAAGACCGGCGTGGTCGGGGTCATCAAGGGCAAGAAGGGGCCGGCGAAGGGCGACGTCAAGGTGATCGGCCTGCGCGCCGACATGGATGCGCTGCCGATTCACGAACAGACCAATTTGCCCTACGCCTCGAAGACGCCGGGCAAGATGCACGCCTGCGGCCATGACGGCCACACCGCGATGCTGCTGGGGGCGGCGCGCTATCTCGCCGAGACGCGCAATTTCGCCGGCGAGGCGGTCGTGATCTTCCAGCCGGCCGAGGAGGGCGGAGCGGGTGCCGCCGCGATGATCAAGGACGGCCTGATGGACCGCTTCGGCATCGAGCAGGTCTACGGCATGCACAACGGTCCGGGGATTCCGATCGGCTCGTTCGCGATCCGCACCGGCCCGATCATGGCCGCGACCGATGCGATCGACATCAAGATCGAAGGGCTCGGCGGTCACGCCGCGCGTCCGCACAAATGCATCGATTCCGTGCTGGTCGGCGCGCAGCTCGTCACCGCCTTGCAGCAGATCGTCGCGCGCACCGTCGATCCGCTCGACTCCGCCGTGATCTCGATGTGCGAATTCCACGCCGGCAACGCCCGCAACGTGATCCCGCAGACCGCGGAGTTGCGCGGCACCGTGCGCACGCTGACCCGCGAGGTGCGCGACCTCATCGAGAAGCGCGTGCGCGAGGTGGTCGACGGCGTTGCGAAGATGACCGGCGCGAAGATCGATCTGACCTATGAGCGCGGCTACCCGGTCACCGTCAACCATGAGGCGCAGACCGAATTCGCGAGCCGCATCGCGCGCGAGGTCGCGGGCGCGTCCAACGTGCACGAGATGCCGCCGCTGATGGGCGCCGAGGATTTTTCCTACATGCTGGAAGCGCGGCCCGGCGCCTTCATCTTCTGCGGCAACGGCGACAGCGCCGGCCTGCATCACCCCGCCTACAATTTCAACGACGAGGCGATCGTCTTCGGCACGTCGTATTTCGTGAAGATCGTCGAGAACGCATTGGCGGCGTGAGGCTCACGCGTCCCATCGCACCGGCAGCGTCACCGGTCCGCGGAACACCCAGCCGCGCACGACCGGCGGCGCCTCCGCGCGGAGGCGCAGATTGCGCAGGCGCGCGAACAGCATCGGCGCCACGATCTTGCCGACGGTGAGCCGTGACACCCAGGTGCCGGCGCAGAAATGCGGTCCGGCGCCGAATGCCAGATGCGATTGCTTGGGCCGCGTCACGTCGAAGCGATCGGGCTCGACGAAGCGGCTGCCGTCGCGGTTGGCGGCGCCGACGCAGAGGCCGATCTGAAGGTCTTGCGGCAGCGTGGTGCCGGAGAGATCGACGTCGCGGGTGACGCGGCGCGGATACATGCCGATCGGCGAGATCCAGCGCTCCGCTTCCTCGAGCGCGGCCGGCCACAGATCCGGCTTTGCCAGCACGCTGTTCTTCTGCGGCGGGTTTTCCAGGAGGCCGAGCACGAGCGTCAGGATCGCGTCGCGCGGCTCGTTCAGGCCGCCGCCGATGATCACCTTGATGTTGGCGCGGATGGCCTCGATCGGCATCGGCGGATCGGCATTGATCATCGAGGACAGGACCGAAGGATTCGGCTGGCGGCGGTGATCGTCGAGCACCGCGTCGATCGCGGCATCGACCTCGGCGCTCGCCTGCATCGCCTTGCGCTCGATCTCGGCGTCGGCGGCGTAATTGCCCGCGCCGTCGATCAGCGCCTGCGACCACTCGGCGAGGGTTTGCCACGGCATCTTGCGAAACCCGATCATTGCCATCAGGCTGAGCGAGGCCATCGGCGCGGCAAGGGCGGAGAACAGATCGGCCTCTTCGGTCGCCAACAGATCATCGATCAGTTTTTCTGCGATCGCGGTGAATTGCGGCGCCCAATGCTCCTTGATTGTGGCCGGACGGAACGAGGGCTCGATCGCCTTGCGGCCGATCGCATGCTCGGCGCCGTCCTTGCGCATGAAGGTCGGCCCCATCACCTTGTTGACCAGCGAGGCCGGATTATCGGCCGAGTAGGTCGCGGGATCGCGCTCGATCCGCATGATGTCGTCGAAGCGCGTCACCAGCGTCAGCTTCGCGGGCGCGACGAAGACCGCCGGCGCGATCTCGCGCAGCCGGCGGAAGATCGGATAGGGGTCGTCGAGCAGATCCTGATACGCGATATCGGTAACGACAGGCACGGCGCTGGTCATTGGTCCTCCCGGAAGCGCTTTTTCGCCAAGGCTAGCTCCGGGTGCACGATCGCTCAATTCGATGGGATTGATCCGGACCATCGAAATATTCCATGACCTTGTGCTAGGCTGGGCCGCCAGCAATGCGGGAGGTGCAAGGGTGGCGGCCAATTCCTCGATCGATCCGATCGACATCGGGACTCTGCGGACCCTTGTGCTGGTCTATGACCTGCAGTCGTTCTCCGCCGCGGCCAAACGGCTCGACGTCAACCAGTCCACCATCAGCTATGCGATCGAGCGGC
This sequence comes from Bradyrhizobium sp. USDA 4510, assembly GCF_054059095.1. Taxonomy (NCBI): domain Bacteria; kingdom Pseudomonadati; phylum Pseudomonadota; class Alphaproteobacteria; order Hyphomicrobiales; family Nitrobacteraceae; genus Bradyrhizobium; species Bradyrhizobium sp. USDA 4510. The sequence continues at coordinate 2,231,694 of NZ_JBSSBT010000001.1, forward strand.
TGCGCGGCGCGCTGCATGACCCGCTGTTCGTTCGCAGCGGCAATGGCGTGACGGCGACCAAGCGCTGCGCGACGCTGGTTACCTGGGCGCGGGAGATGATCGGCGAGATCGACGGGCTTGCCTCACCGGCGGAATTCGATCCGGCGACGACGCAGGGCAGCGTGACGATCTCCTGCAACTATCACGAACGCCAGACCCTGATCCCGCAGTTCAGCACGCGGCTGCGCGCCGGCGCGCCGCAAGTCCGTCTCGTCCTGCTCGATGCCGCGGGCCACGGCGATGTCCATCTCAAGCAGAACCAGTGCGACATCGTGCTTGGTCCGGTCGGCATCGCCGGCGAAGGCTTCTTCCGGCGCCATATCCTCACCGACCACTACGTCTGCGTGATGGATCGGGCCAATCCGCTGGCGCGCGGCCGGATCGCGCTGTCGGCCTATGCCAGGGCCGAGCATGTCTTCATCACCCACAGCGGTGAGTGGCAGCCGCTCTATCTCGCGGCGCTGAGGGCGAGGAAGATCGAGATCGAGCCAGTGGTCAGCCTGCCCAACCACGACAGTCTGGAGCGCATCATCACAGGCACCAGGCTCGTCGCGACTATCCCGCATCATCTGGCGCGGGCGATGCGCGGCGGCCTCCATGTCGCTGCGCTGCCGTTCCGCGTGCCGATCTCGATCGACATGCACTGGGGCGCCAGGACGGCCAAATCCGGCTTGCACAAATGGGCGCGCGGCCTGCTGGCCGAGGTTGCGAAGGCCTGCGCCGCCTGAGCAAGGAGCCGGGCTGCAGGTCCAAAGCAAAAGGCCCGCACCGGAGTGCGGGCCTTTGTCCGGCGCGTTGCTGCGCCGAAAGCGTGGGGCGTCAGAACAGGTGGTAGAACACGTAGTACAGAACGCCCGAGATGATCATCGCGGCCGGCAGCGTCAGCACCCAGGCCATCGCGATGTTGCGGATCGTGGCCCATTGCAGGCCGGAGCCGTTGGCGGCCATGGTGCCGGCGATGCCTGACGACAGCACGTGCGTGGTCGAGACCGGCAGGCCGTAGCCGTCGGCCGCCGCGATCGTCGCGGCCGCCGTGATCTCGGCGCAGGCGCCCTGCGCGTAGGTCAGGTGGGTCTTGCCGATCTTCTCGCCGACGGTGACGACGATACGCTTCCAGCCGACCATGGTGCCGAGGCCGAGCGCGATGGCGACGGCGAACTTCACCCAGCTCGGGATGAACTTCGTCGCGGCATCGAGCGAGCCCTTGTACTGGTTCAGCGTGGCGATGTCGGCAGCGGTCAGCTCGGCTTCCTTGTCCTTCATCAGGAAACGGATCGCCTCGGACGCCAGGTACATGTCGTTACGGGTGTTGCCGACCGCGTCAGCGGGGAACTTGGCCAGCGATCCATACTGGGCAACCTGCTGGCCGATGTCGCGCACCAGCACCGCAAGCGACGGAAAGGTGCCTTCGTTGATCTGGTGCTGCGCGACATAGTTGGTCACAGCCGGGCGCGGGTTGCCGATCACGTTGTAACCGGCGGCCTTGCCTTCGATGACCTTGCTGGCCGCGGTCGAGTGCGCCGTGAACAGCTCGATCTGGCTCGAGGGCATTGCGCGGTTCAGCGCATAGGCGGTCGGCACGGTGCCGATCAGGATCAGCATGATCAGGCCCATGCCCTTCTGACCGTCATTGGAGCCGTGGAAGAAGCTGACCAGTGTGCAGGTCAGGATCAGGATGCCGCGGATCCACCACGGCGGCGGCTGGTCGCCGACCGGTTCGCCGAACAGCGCCGGCGTCGCGCGCTGCAGCGCGATCTTGAGGAGGTAGAGCAGGCCGGCGGCGAGCGCGAAGCCGAACAGCGGCGACAGCAGCAGCGCCTTCGCGATGTTGGTCGCCTGCGACCAGTCGACGCCCGAGGTGCCGTCACGGCCGCGCAGCAGCGCGTTGGTGATGCCGACGCCCATGATCGAACCGATCAGGGTGTGCGAGCTCGAGGCCGGCAGGCCGAGCCACCAGGTGCCGAGATTCCAGATGATGGCGGCGATCAAGAGCGCGAACACCATGGCAAAGCCGGCACTGCTGCCGACCTGCAGGATCAGTTCGACCGGAAGCAGCGAGACGATGCCGAACGCGACGGCGCCGCTGGAGAGCAGCACGCCGATCAGGTTGAACATGCCCGACCACACCACGGCGACATGCGCCGGCAGCGAGCGGGTGTAGATCACGGTGGCGACCGCGTTCGCGGTGTCATGGAAGCCGTTGACGAATTCGAAGCCGAGCGCGATCAGCAGCGCGACGAACAGCAGGATATACGGCAGGAACGAGGTGATGCGCGTGCCGGTGGCGTCGACATCGGCATAGATGCTGTAGGCAACGAACAGCAGCGCGGCCGCAACCACGCCCAAATAGATAACCCCGGTGAGAGGATGAAAGCCCTTGTCGAGGTCCGGACCCTTTTTCAGGGCGGGCTCGATCGAGCCGGGTAACGCCATATCGCTCATGGTAAACTCCTGTCCCAATGCTCCCGATTTTGATCGATGCATATGACAAGCAATTGAAATCCGGCCCGCGAGACGCGCGGTCTCCCGTGGCGGTGGACATCGAGCCGAAGTTTTGTGCAACGCATTGAGCGCGCACGTGGCTTCGCGGCCTCGTGGCAATCTTCAGCAAAAAGGGATTGCCGATCGCGACGGAAACCTCTGGCCTGCGTTTCGCGGGACGAGACAATGTGCGGAGGACATCACACCGGCATCCGGCCGGCCGGGCAGCCGGAGAATTCGGCGGGCGCCTGCGAGTGGAAGGTTGCGAAATGAGGGAGGGGGATTGAGAGATGAGGTGGCGCGCCGCACGATCGGGGCTAGCAAACCGCGCAGCGCGCCCGCCTCAGGGTACGTCATGGCGTGAACATGACGCCCGATACCTGCGGAACACGCTACCTTACCACGGATCAATTCAAGGTTGTAGGTATTTGTCCGCGTTTAGAACAATTTCTCGTTGCGATGTGGTTCCTCAGGTTCCGTCGGTTTTGCGGAACTCAGGCCGCATCGGCTGATCTGCGCAACTGGTGTGCGGCGATTTTCAGATCGTCGACAAAGCGCTGATATTCCAGCGCCTTGGCTTTTTCATCCGGCAGCCGCAACAGATAGGACGGGTGCACGGTGACGAGCACCTTGGTTCCGTCGCGGTCGATCAGATGGCCGCGGTTCTTGTTGATCGGCGTGATCTTGCCGAGCACGCTCTGCGCCGCGGTGGCGCCGAGCGCCATCACGAGGTCCGGCTTGATGGTGGCGAGCTCGCGCTCATACCACTGGCGGCAGGCGCGGATCTCCGGTGTGCTCGGCTTCTGGTGCAGCCGGATCTTGCCGCGCGGCACGAATTTGAAGTGCTTCACTGCATTGGTGACATAGACCTTGCGGCGATCGATGCCGGCTTCCTGCAGCGCTCGATCGAGCATCTGGCCGGCCGGTCCGACGAAGGGGTGGCCTGCGAGATCTTCCTTGTCGCCGGGCTGCTCGCCGACCAGCATCAGCGTTGCGCTTTGCGGTCCCTCGCCGAACACGGTCTGGGTTGCGTCTTTCCACAGCGGGCAGGCGCGGCAATCGGCGGCCTCCTCGCGCAAGGCCGCGATGATGTCGTGAGCTTGCCTGCCTTGAACTTGCTTGCCTTGAACTTGCTTGCGGGGCATCGGCGTATCCTGCCGCTTCTGCGGCTCGGCCGCCTTGCGTGCGATGAAGGGGCCGCTGGTCATGCGCATTGCGTCTTCGATCAGAGGCTTAATGATCGAGTCCTCGGGCAGGTTCCTCCAATAGGCTTGCGGCATCTCCATCACTTTCAGCCGTGCGGGATTGAAGCGGCCGTTGTCGTGACGCCGCCAGGCCTCCTCGAGCCGGTCCTCGGTCGGCACTTCGGATTTGGCGACGCCCGGCGTGATCGAGATCGCGTGCCCGTCCCAATGTGCGCAGACGTCGGGGGTCAGGATCGACCACGGCATGTCGGCGAAGCGGCCGGCGAAGAACGGCGCGGCAAGCTCGACGATGTGATGCTCCGGCTCGAACCAGGCGACGTAATGAGCCGTCCGCTCGCGGCCGATCTCGCGGAAGCGCAGATGCGCATGCATCCTGTCGATATCGACATAGATCGCGCGCGCCATCGCGTGGACCTCGGCGATATCGGGATCATCGGTCGCACTGAGCAGATCGTGACGGCTGCGCAGCCGCCACAGCAGGCGATAGAGCAGGGCAAAGCGTTCGTCACTGCGATGCAGGATCGCGGCCTTTGCGAGCTCGACGAATTTGGCCGACACATTGAACCGCGCCTGCGGCGTATCCGGCAATTCATTCACGCAGGATGCCGACGACAATTCGTCGTCGCTGCGTACGGTCCATGTGATCTCCGCGGGCTTCACATCGTTCAGCGCCAATCGCCGCGCGGCCTTGCGCCAGCCCTCGAAATCGGTGTCGTTGTCGAGCACGATGATGCGCATGCGATTGCTCCGTTTCCGTCACGCCGTCATTTTCGGGGCCTGCGTGCCTGACTTGCGGAAGATGAGGGCCTGTCCGGTTCGGCGGCTGCTGAATCCCATTGATTCCACTCATTAATCGATGATCTCACCAATCCGATTGACTCCGCGGGCCCTGTTAGCTTTATATTAGAACATATCATGAACAAATGAGCCAGTCCCTGGTTCTCTGTTCAGACCAGTGACGGCCTCAAATTTTGGTTGGAAGGAGCGGCGCATATGCCGGAGCGCGATCAGCAAAAGTGGTCGCCGGTTTTGCGTCCGATCGCGCTCCTCTTTTTTAAGAAAGGCGCATGATCTTGTCGCCAAACCGCTCACACTTTGGCGGATCATGCGCCGCCGCACGCATAGGTACGCTTGCGTCTCTGCGCGGCAGCATCGCGCGTATCGAGGCGTCATCGGATGCGGCGATGCCGAACCGCGTCGCGCTCGGCCATGCCGGCGCGGATGCGATGCTGCGCGGCGGGCTTGCGCCGGCGGCATTGCACGAGGTGTTCGCGGCCGGCCATCAAGGCGGCGCGGCGACCGGCTTCATTGCGGGGCTCGCCGGACGGCTGTCGGCACGCAAGCCGCTGGTCTGGGTGCGGCAGGATTTTTCCGATCGCGAAAACGGCGCGCTATCGATGCGCGGGCTTGCCGAGCTCGGCCTCGATCCGCGCCTCTTGGTCACGGTGCGCGCTGCCGATGTCGATAGCGGCCTGCGCGCCGCGGCCGACGCGCTCGCCTGCGATGCGCTCGGCGCGGTCGTGCTCGAGGTCTGGGGCCAGGCGCGCCAGCTCGATCTCGTCGCCAGCCGCAAATTGACCCTGGCCGCGCAGGCCTCCGGCGTCACCGCGCTGGTGCTGCGGATCGCGGCAACCCCGATCCCCTCGACCGCGGAGACGCGCTGGATCGTGCGCGCGGCGCATTCGCCGCCGGGCAATGCCGCGAGCGTGTGGGGCGCGCCGCGCTTCGAGGCCGAACTCGTGCGCAATCGTCATGGCCCTGTCGGGCGATGGATCATGGAATGGAAATGTGATGAGTGCCAATTCAGTGAACCGTCGGCGTATCCTCAGCCTGTGGCTGCCACGCCTGCCCATCGACCGCATCAAGCGCAAGCTCGCGCAGGACATCGCCTCGCAAGCTGATGCACGGGAGGTGGCAGGGCTCCCTCTCCCGCAAGCGGGAGAGGCGAAGAAAGCAGAACTCCCCAGCGTCGTCGTCGCAAAAGACCACAACGCCATCCTGCTGCACGCGATCGACGAGGCCGCGGTGCGCGCCGGGCTGTCGATCGGGCTGCCGCTCGCCAATGCGCGGGCGATCTGTCCGGAGCTCACGGTCTATGATGCCGATCCCGCCGCCGATCTGAAGACGCTGAACGACATCGCCGGCTGGTGCGACCGCTTCACGCCGCTGGTCGCGCTCGATCTGCCTTACGGTCTGTTTCTCGACATCACCGGCTGCGCGCATCTGTTCGGCGGCGAGCGAGCGCTGCTGCAGACCGTGACGGGGGCGCTGAGCCGGCGCGGCTTTGCCGTCAGCGCGGCCATTGCCGGCACCTCGATCGCGGCGCGTACGCTGACGCGCACCGCCTCGGGCAAGATTGTCCCCGATAGCGAGGAAGCGGCGGCGGTCGGCCCGCTGCCGGTGTCGGCGCTCGGTGCCGATGCCGCTGTCACCACCGGCCTGCGCCGCGCCGGCTTGAAGACCATCGGCGATGTCGCCTCGCGCGCGCCGCATGAAATCTCGGCGCGGTTCGGTGCGGCCTTCACCACCTTGCTCAGCCACGCGCTCGGGCAGGGCGATGCCCCGATCAGCCCGCGCAAGCCGCTGCCCGATTACATCGTCGAGAAGCGTTTCCCCGAGCCGATCGCGACCGACACCGTGATCGCGCTGACGCTCTCAAGCCTTGCCAAGATGCTGGTTGCGGCGATGGACAAGCAGGGCAAAGGTGCGCGGCAGCTGGAAGCGAGCTTCTTCCGCACTGACGGTGCGGTGCGCGCGATCATGGTCGAGACCGGGCGTCCGGTGACGCGGCCCGAGATGATCGATCGCCTATTCCGCGAGCGGCTCGATGCGCTGAATGATCCGCTCGATCCCGGCTTCGGCTTCGATCTCATTCGCCTCGCCGCAGGGCGTACCGAGATCGTGGTACAGCAGCAGCGCGATCTCGACGCCACCATACACGACAATGACGAGCTCTCGGCGCTGATCGACCGCATCGCCGCCCGCATCGGCGGAAAACGCGTCGTCGTGCATCTGCCGCTGGAGAGCCACATCCCCGAACGATCGGCGCTCGCGCTGCCGGCGCAGCATCATCTGGCCGCGGCCAGCGCCGCCGCCTGGCCGGAGCACGTTGCGAGCGAACCACCGCTGCGTCCCTTGCGGCTATTCGAGCAGCCCGAACCGATCAAGGTGCCGTTCGCGACCGTGCCCGACGGTCCGCCGCATCAATTCACCTGGCGGCGCGCGCAGCACGAGGTGGTGCGGGTCGAGGGCCCCGAGCGCATCGCGATGGAATGGTGGAAGCAGGACGGCGCGTCGCTGACGCGCGATTATTTCCGCGTCGAGGATGCCGAAGGCCAGCGCTTCTGGATCTTTCGCGACGGTCTCTACGAGAGCGAGCTGCGCGACGAGGAGGGCAAGCCCGTTCCGGCCAACTGGTATGTGCATGGGCTGTTCGCATGAGCGCACCTCCACCTGATTATGCCGAGATCGGCATCACCAGCAATTTCTCCTTCCTGCGCGGCGGTTCCGATCCGCGCGCCTATGTGCATCAGGCGAGCGAACTCGGGATTCCCGTGATCGGGCTCGCCGATCACAACACGCTGGCCGGCGTGGTGCGCGCCTGGAAGGAGCTCGACAGCGAGAAGGTTGCCCATCCGCCAAAGCTTTTGATCGGCGCCCGCATCGTCTTCATCGACTCTACGCCCGACATCCTGGTCTATCCGCGCGATCGCGCCGCCTATGGCCGGCTGTGCCTGCTCCTGACCCGCGGCAAGCGCGGCGACGACATCGTGCGGATCGAGAAAGGCGAGTGCCATCTGAAGCTCGCCGACCTCCTCGACTTCGTCGAGGGGCAGCTCCTGGTGCTGGCGCTGCCGCATCGCTTTGAGGAGGCAGGCACGCTCGATCTGCTTGCAAAGCTGAAGGCAAGCGCCGCCGACGGCGTCTGGCTCGCCGCAAGCCTGCTCTATCGCGGCGACGACAGGCGCCGCCTCGCGCGGCTGCATGGCCTCGCCACCGACGCCGGTGTGCCGCTCATCGCCACCAACGAGGTGCTCTATCACCATCCGGCGCGCCGCCCGCTGCAGGACGTGCTGACCTGCATCCGCGAAAAGACCACGATCGAGGCGGTCGGCCGCAGGCTCGAGGCCAATGCCGAGCGGCATCTCAAGCCGGCGCATGAAATGATCAGGCTGTTTCGCAATCTGCCGGACGCGATCGCGGAAACCATGCGCTTTGCTGCACGCATCTCTTTCTCGCTCGACCAGCTCAAATATCAGTATCCCGACGAGCCGGTGCCGCCGGGCAAGACCGCGCAGCAGCATCTGGAAGATTTGACCTGGGCCGGTGTCGACAAATATTTCGGCGGCGAGATCGACGAAAAGCTTCGCACCACCCTGAACAAGGAGCTCGCGCTGATCGCCGAGCTGAAATACGCGCATTACTTCCTCACCGTGCACGACATCGTGCACTATGCGCGCAGCCAGAACATCCTGTGCCAGGGACGCGGCTCGGCAGCCAATTCCGCGGTCTGCTTCGTGCTTGGCGTCACCTCGGTCGATCCGACCAAGGTCGATCTGTTGTTCGAGCGCTTCATCTCCAAGGAGCGGCTGGAGCCGCCCGACATCGACGTCGATTTCGAGCATTCGCGGCGCGAGGAGGTGATGCAATATGTCTACCGCCGCTACGGCCGCCACCGCGCCGCGATCATCGCCACCGTGATCCATTATCGCCCGCGCAGCGCGATCCGTGACGTCGGCAAGGCGCTCGGGCTGACCGAGGACGTCACCGCGGCGCTCGCCGACACCGTGTGGGGCAGCTGGGGCAAGGGCCTCAACGACATGCAGGTGCGACAGGCCGGGCTCGATCCCAAAAATGCGATGATCAACCTCGCGGTCGAGCTCGCCACCGAGCTGATCGAGTTTCCGCGTCATCTCTCGCAGCATGTCGGCGGCTATGTACTGACCCAGGACCGGCTCGACACCTATGTGCCGATCGGCAACGCCGCGATGGACGACCGCACTTTCATCGAATGGGATAAGGACGACGTCGACGCCCTTAGCATGATGAAGGTCGACGTGCTGGCGCTGGGCATGCTGACCTGCATCCGCAAATGTTTTGACCTGATCGCCGACCACAAGGGCGAGCACTGGGAGCTAGCTTCGGTCCCGCAGGACGACAAGAAAGTTTACGACATGCTGTGCCGCGGTGAATCGCTCGGCGTGTTCCAGGTCGAGAGCCGGGCGCAAATGAACATGCTGCCGCGGCTGAAGCCGCGTACCTTCTACGATCTCGTCATCGAGGTCGCGATCGTGCGCCCGGGGCCGATCCAGGGCGACATGGTGCATCCTTATCTGCGCCGGCGGAACGGCCAGGAAAAGGTCAGCTATCCATCGCCAGCGCCCGACCAGGGCGACAAGGACGAACTCTACAACGTGCTGCACAAGACGCTCGGCGTGCCGCTGTTCCAGGAGCAGGCGATGCGGATCGCGATCGAGGCGGCCCATTTCACCTCTGAGGAAGCCAATGGCCTGCGCCGCTCGATGGCGACCTTCCGCAATCTCGGCACCATCGGCAGCTACGAGGAGAAGCTGGTCGGCAACATGGTGGCGCGCGGCTACGATCCGGATTTCGCCCGCAGCTGCTTCGACCAGATCAAGGGCTTTGGCAGTTACGGCTTCCCGGAAAGCCATGCCGCGAGCTTTGCCCAACTCGTCTACATCTCCTCATGGCTTAAGCACCATCATCCGGATGCGTTCTGCTGCGGCCTGCTCAACTCGCAGCCGATGGGCTTCTATGCCCCGGCCCAGATCGTCGGCGACGCCCGCAAGAACGGCGTCACGGTGCGCGAAGTCGATGTCTCCCATAGCTTTGCGCAGAACACGCTCGAGGAGAAGGTCGGCGATCATTGCGCGGTGCGGCTCGGCTTTCGCCAGATCGACGGATTTCACTGGCTGGATGAGGACGAGGAGAGGCTGAAACAGCTTCAACTGTCATTCCGGGATGGTGCGCTAGCACCAGACCCGGAATCTCGAGATTCCGGGTTCTCGCTTCGCGATCCCCGGAATGACGGTGTTGAGACAGACTGGGCCGACCGCATCGTTGCCGCGCGCAACCGCCGGCCGTTCACCTCGCTGGAAGACTTCGCGCGCGACACCGGCCTGCCCAAGCGCGCGCTGATCCTGCTCGCCGACGCCGATGCGTTCCGCTCGCTCGGGCTCGACCGCCGCGAGGCGCTGTGGGCGGTGCGCCGGCTGCCCGACGACGTGCCGCTGCCGTTGTTCGAGGCCGCCACCGCACGCGAGCAGCCGGATGAGGGCGCCAAGCCGCTGCCGGAGATGCCGCGTCCGGAGCAGGTGGTCGCCGACTATCAGACCATCCGCCTGTCGCTGAAGGGCCATCCGATGGAGTTTTTGCGCGACACCTTTACGAAGGAGCGCGTCGTCGCCTGTCACACCATCAACCGGAGCAACGACCGCCGCCGCGTCCGCTGTGCCGGCGTCGTGCTGGTGCGGCAGCGGCCGGGCAGCGCCAAGGGCGTCGTGTTCATGACACTGGAGGACGAGACCGGCATCGCCAACATCGTGGTGTGGCCGAAGGTGATGGAGCAGTACCGCAAGGAGGTGATGGGCGCGCGCCTGATCCTGGTCGAGGGCTATATCCAGAGCAGCCCGGAGGGCGTGACGCATCTGGTGGCGCAGCGCATGACCGATCGCTCCCACGATCTGATCGGCCTCGCCAACGAATCCTTGAGCCGCAAACATCCGGTGCCGGCGGGCCCCGCGCTGATCGAGCCGCTCAACGACGACCGCCGCGATCACGGCGACAACTCGCCGCAAAAGATCCGCCACCCACGCAACGTCCGCATCCTGCCGCCGTCCCGCGATTTTCATTGAACCGCGTGCGACGGCTCTCTCACCGTCACCCTGAGGACACCTGTGGTCCTACCCCCGAGCTTTCTACCTATTGCTCGGGGCCCATGGGTGCGATCGGCACCCGGCTTTCCCTGCGCCCTCTGTTCAAAAGAGAGGGCGGAACGAGATGCAAAGCTCGGACAAAACATGTCGTGAGAACGCGGAAGCATGACTCACATACCGCGCCACACACTCATCGTCGTCCCGGCGTAGGCCCATAGGCGCTAAGATAGTTTGATCATAGTCTGATAGTGGCGCTTATGTCTGGGTGGCTCGCGTAGATGTCGCCGGAGAGCGTGACTGGCTCTGCAGAGTAGAGCGATTGCGGGCTGTGGAATGATCGCTTGCCGTAGCGAAGCGACGAGCTGGCGCAGCAGACGCCACGTCACTGGGTGGGTCAGGCGGCGTCGGCCAAGCGGGGAGAGTCTTCGAGTTCGTCGACGAGCGGCTCGAGCAATAGAATGATCAGCAGATGAGCGAGGATATGGGGTCTGGCGGACCGCTCGTCGGTTCCGGGAGGTCCCTTCAAGCCAATCAGGCTTTTCAGCCGCTTGAAGCCGAGCTCAATGCGCCATCGCAGCCGATAGAGGGCGAGGATATCTGCAGTCGTGAAGTCCTCTGGCCTGAGTGAGGTCACCAGGATCACCCAATCTGCGGCGTCAAGTGTTTGCCTGGAGAGCTGATGACCTCCCTTTTGTGCAGTCCGGCGCGCCTTGCGTCGCGCAGCCGCAGCAGCTTGCGCCGGCTTCTTCGCGGCAACCAGACGCACTGCGAGCGGCGGCGCACCTGACTTGCGCTTTATCCAAATCGGCCGATCGATCAGGCCACGCGCCGAGGCGTTGCGCAGTTCGGCAGTGAGGTCAACAAGATTACCTTCGGCATCGAGCCAGCGCGCGCTCTTCCAGCCGGCCCGGATCACGAAGTCTGCATCGGCATCGACGAGATGCGCCATGCGCTCCGGTTGCAGATAGGCGCGATCGGCAAGACGGATCTCACCGGCAACCGCCGGTATCCGATCCAGCGTCTCGCCCGCTCGCTGATCGGTCAGTTCGAAGTGACCAAAGCGCTCCTGCGGAAGATCGAACGCGCTATGGATACGCCACACTGCGTTCTTGTTCCTGCCGCTCGTCCCAGCCTTGGGGACCGTCGTGGCGTCAACAATACGGATCAGACGACCGCGGCTCGCCTTCGGCGCCGCGTCGGCAAGCGCCTGCTCGACCAAGATTGCCAGCCAATCTCCGCACTGACGTAAGCGATACAACAGAGCCACGTTGGAGATATCGACAAGCCCAACCGACGTGGCCCATGCCGCCGTCAACCGCAGCCCTTTCTCACCAAGGCAATAAGCCAAGATCAGGCGCAGCAAGTCGACCGCATTGCTGATCTCCCGCGGACGGACAAACGCCTTCGTCTTGCGCGCGCTAATGTTCAGAGCCTCGGCTCCGCCAAGTCGGGCGACAACGCGCGCCCAATCTTTGTTCACAAGCGATTCGTGTGCCATTCCATCTTGGAATCACAAACGAATCCAAGGCGCAAATCCTATTTTAGCGCCTATGGGCGAAGGCCGGGACCCACAACCACCGTTGCAAATGGTTACGCTCTGCTGGAACGACGAGTGCCATCCACAACATCCGCTGCGGCGTATGGGTCCCGGCCTTCGCCGGGACGACGCCTGGGACTTAACCACCGAAGCAAATTGCTATGCACTCTTGCAACGGCGAGTCCCGCCTACAACATTCGCCGCGGCGTATGGGTTCTCCGAGTTCATGCGGCGCGAACGCGCCATTGTCCATCCAACCAGTTCATCGACTGATGTCGCGCGAATGCGAACGTGTAACCTACACGCCAATGCTGACACGTAGCTTACGGCTGGTCCCTGTCGGGCGGGTCTCACCGTCGCATCGATGGCGGATGACTTCCTCAGCCGCTGCATGCTACTCCACCGCGGCGCCGACCGGCGGTCCGCCCGGCGGGCGGTGCAGGAAGGTGATCGATGCGTAGGCGCCGACCCACGAGCCGAGGGCGGCGAAGGCGACGTAGAGCCAGTTTTCGGTGTAGCTGATCACCGCATAGGAGGAGAGCACATACCAGACGCTGCTCCAGGTCGCCGCCGGCACGCGCTTGCGCGCCACGACCGCCGAGGTGAACATGACATAGACCGCGTCGGTCGCTGCGGTCGCGAGGAAGACAGCGCCGGCGGTGAGAGGATCGATGGCAGCCATTGCAACTCCTGTGTGGGTCGGGCAGAGCTGGATATAAGCAGGGCCGGAAATGATTGTTGGGATCGGGCACCGCCTTTTTGTCATCATGCTCGGGCATAGGATAATCGCAAACGGGTATTCGCATGCAGGACATTCGTGAAATCCTTTCCGATGTCTGGACCGGCGCCGGCGGCGCGCCGGCCGCGCTCGATGCGGTCACATTGACCGGCAGCGAGCCGCAGCTGCCGTCGTCGTTTCGGGTCGCAGCCGCAGCGCAGGCGCCGATCGCAGCAGCCGGCCTCGCCGCGGCCGAGATCTGGAAGGCCCGCAGCGGCGAGCAGCAGGACGTCGCGGTCGACATCCGCCATGCCGTCGTTGAATGCCGCAGCGAGCGCTATTTGCGCGTCGACGACAAGCCGCCGCCGCCGGCCTGGGACAAGATCGCCGGCGTCTATTGTGTCAAAGACAACCGCTTTGTCCGCCTGCACACCAATTTCCCGCATCATCGCGACGCCGTCTGCAGGGTGCTCGGCTGCAACGCTGAGCGCGACGAGGTCCAGGCCGCGCTGCTGCAATGGGACGGCGAGGCGTTCGAGACCGCGGCCTACGCCGCCGGCGGCGTCGTCGCCTTGATGCGCTCGCACGACGAATGGTCGGCGACGCCGCATGCCAAAGAACTGGCAAAACTGCCGTTGATCTCGATCGAGAAGATCGGCGAAGCCGCGCCGAAGCCGTGGCCCGCCGGCAGCCGGCCGCTGGCCGGCATCCGTGTGCTCGATCTGTCGCGCGTGATCGCCGGTCCCGTCGCTGGCCGCACGCTCGCGGCGCATGGTGCCGAGGTGCTGCTGATTTCCGGTCCCGATCTGCCGGCGATCCCCTGGCTCACCATCGACACCGGCCGCGGCAAGCTCACGAGCTTCCTCGAGCTGCGGAGCGAAGAGGGGCGGGGCGTGATGCAGGGTCTGGTGGCGCAGGCCGATATTCTCTCGCAGGGCTATCGGCCGCAGGCGATCGCGCGGCTCGGCTTCTCGCCGGAGGAAGCGGCGCGGATCAATCCCGGGATCGTCTATGTGACGCTGTCGGCCTATGGCCATGCCGGACCATGGGCCGGGCGCCGCGGCTTCGACTCGCTGGTGCAGACCACGACCGGCTTCAATCATGCCGAAGGGCAGGCGGCCGGCACGGACGGGCCGAAGGAATTGCCGGCCCAGATGCTCGACCACGCCACCGGATATTTCATGGCGTTCGGTGCCATGATGGCGAAGGCCCGCCAGGCCCGCGAAGGCGGCAGCTGGCACGTCCGGGTATCGCTGGCGCAGACCGGGCGCTGGCTGTGGAATCTTGGCCGCCTCGAAGGAGGCCTTGCGACCGGGGACCTGAAGGCGGATGCGGTGCAGCGCTTCATCGAACGGCTGCCGTCCGGCTTTGGTACGCTGAGCTCGGTCCGGCATGCCGCAGTGCTGTCCAGCACACCGGCCCATTGGTCCCGTCCGGCCATGCCGCTCGGCAGTCACCCTCCGGAGTTTCCTGCCCCGGAGTTTCCCGGATAAGACATTCAGCTGCCGTTCAGGCTATGCAAACTTTAACGACAGGCGTCGCCGAATGGCGATTTTTAGGTTGTTTGAGACGCCAATTCAGCACTATTAGCGCACCGCTGGGGCCGTCCCGCCGGATGCTGCAACGATCGACCCCGCGGACCGCATGGTGAAAGAGTTTACCAAGAGAATGCAGAGCTTTAGCCGTCCGCGCCTGGTCGTGGCCGCGGCGCTGCTGGCGGTTGCCTGCGCGGGTGCCTATGGCTACACGCGTTTCGGCTCGGAAAAGCAGACATCTTCGGAGGTCTCCAGCCAGTCCCGCAAGGGCGGCGCGCGCTATGCGCCGTCGGCGGCCGAGTGGGCCAGCCTGACCTTCCAGACCGTGAGCGAGCACACTTTCCGCTCCGAGCTGGTGACCGAGGGCAAGATCGGCATCGATGAGGATCGCTCCACCCCGGTCTATTCGCCCTATACCGGGCGTGTCACCCGCCTCATGGTGCGGCCGGGCGATGCCGTTGTGAAGGGCCAGCCGCTGTTCGTGATCGAGGCGGCCGACACCGTGCAGGCGCAGAACGATTACATCGCGGCGATGACCGGCCTCAACAAGGCGCAGTCGGCGCTCGACCTGGCGCAGATCCAGGAGAAGCGCGCCAAGGATCTGTCCGAGGGCAAGGCGATCCCGCTGAAGGATTATCAGCAGGCCCAGACCGCGCTGGTGCAAGCGCAGAACGATGCGCGCTCGGCGCAGACGCTTTTGGAAGCGGCGCAGAACAAGCTGCACATTCTCGGCTTCGGCGACGACGACATCACGACGCTGCGGCAGAAGGGCCGCCTCAATCCGGAGACGACGGTGTTCGCGCCGATCGGCGGCACCGTGGTCCAGCGCAAGGCCGGTCCCGGCCAGTATGTCTCGACCGGCGCCAGCGACCCGGTCTACGTGATCGGCGATCTGTCGACGGTCTGGCTGATCGCCTTTGTCCGCGAATCCGACGCAGACAATGTCGCGGTCGGCCAGGACCTTACCTTCAGCGTGATGGCGCTGCCGGGCAAGACGCTGAACGCCCGGGTCAACTATGTCGCCGCGGCGATCGACGCGACCTCGCGCCGGCTCCTGGTTCGCGCCACCATCGACAACGCCGACAAGCGGCTGAAGCCCGAGATGTTCGCCAATGTGACGCTGTATTCGAAGGGCGATCACCCGGCAGTCGGCGTGCCGAAGCAGGCGCTGATCTACGAGGGCGACCAGGTTCGGCTCTGGGTCGCGAGGGCCGACGACAAGACCATCGAGCTGCGTCAGATCAAGCCCGGCCTCATCAATGGCGACCTCGTCGAGGTGGCCGGCAACCTCAAGCCGGGCGAGCAGATCGTGACGAAGGGAAGCCTCTTCATCGACCGCGCCGCATCAGGCACCTAAGCGCATGATCCGGAAAAGTGGGAAGCGGTTTTCCCTCGCGACAAACGCAGAGCGCGTTTGCGCGGAGATCACGCTCAACAAGAAAATTCCCTTCCAGTTGAAAGCGCCGATCTGAATGGATCGCCTCGTCGCCCTTGCCGTCAATCGCCGCTACTTGATGGTGGCCATGTTCGTGGCCGTCTTGATCGGCGGCCTGCTCGCGTTCAAGCAGCTCAACATCGAGGCCTATCCCGATCCGACCCCGCCGATGGTCGATATCGTGACGCAGAGCCCGGGCCTCTCGGCCGAGGAGATCGAACGCTACATCACGATCCCGATCGAGACCCAGGTCGCCGGCATCAAGAACCTCAAGACCATCCGTACCATCTCGCTATACGGCCTTTCCGACGTCAAGCTGCAGTTCTCCTTCGACTACACCTATGACGAGGCGCTGCAACAGGTGCTCAACCGCCTGTCGCAGCTCGCGCCGCTGCCGGGCAACGTGCTGCCCGGCATCTCGCCGCTCAGCCCGATCGGCGAAATCTTCCGCTACCGCCTGAAGGGACCGCCTAACTACAGCGTGCTCGACCTCAAGACGCTGCAGGACTGGGTGCTGCAGCGCCGCTTCCGCGCGGTGCCCGGCGTGATCGACGTCACCGGCTGGGGCGGCAAGACCAAGACCTACGAGATCCAGGTCGACTTCAACAAGCTGGTCGCCAACGGACTGACGCTGCCGCAGGTGCTGCAGGCGGTGTCCAACGCAAACATCAATGTCGGTGGCAACACCGTGAACATCGGCTCGCAATCGGCCGTGGTGCGCGGCGTCGGCCTGATCCGCTCGATCGACGACCTCGCCAACACCATGGTCTCGCAGTCCGGCGGCAATCCGGTGCTGGTGCGCGACATCGCCCATGTCACGATCGGCGAGAAGCCGCGGCTCGGCATCGCCGGCCTCGACAATGACGACGACATCGTGCAGGGCATCGTCCTGATGCGCCGCGGCGAGCAGAGCTCGCCGACGATTACCCGCGTCGAGCAGCTGGTCCACGACATCAACCATTCCTCGATCCTGCCGCCCGGCGTGAAGATCGAGCGGATCTACGACCGCAAGGACCTGATCGAGCTCACCACCCACACCGTGCTGCACAACATGGTGGTCGGCATCCTCCTGATCGTGCTGTTGCAGTGGATATTCCTCGGCGACCTCCGCAGCGCGCTGATCGTCGGCGCGACGATCCCGTTCGCGCTGTTCTTCGCCGTGATCATCCTGGTGCTGCGCGGCGAATCCGCCAATCTGCTGTCGGTCGGCGCGATCGATTTCGGCTTGATCGTCGATGCCACCGTGATCATGGTGGAAGCGATCTTCCGCCGGCTGTCGCAGACCACCGCGCTGTCGGAAGACGAGCGAAGCCACATCTCCGAGGACACGGTGATGGGGATGAAGAGCCACGCGATCCTGTCGGCGGCCGCCGACGTGTCGCGCTCGATCTTCTTTGCCGCGGCGATCATCATCGCGGCGTTCCTGCCGCTGTTCACGCTGTCCGGCGTCGAGGGCAACATCTTCGGCCCGATGGCGCGCACCTATGCTTACGCGCTGGCCGGCGGGCTGCTGGCGACGTTCACGGTCACTCCGGCGTTCAGCGCGATCATCCTGCCGGCGCATATCCACGAGACCGAGACCTGGATCGTCAAGAAGCTCGATGCGATCTACCTGCCGGTGCTGAACTGGGCGATCGCCAACCGCAAGCTGGTGATGGCCGGCGCGGCCGGCCTCGTGGTCATGACCATCATCTTCGCGCGCTTCCTCGGCCTCGAATTCCTGCCCAAGCTGGAAGAGGGCAATCTGTGGATCCGCGCCACGCTGCCGCCGACGATCTCGCTGCAGGAGGGCAATGCCTATGTCAACGAGATGCGGAAGCTGATCCGCAGCCGTCCCGAGGTGGTATCGGTGGTGTCGCAGCACGGCCGTCCCGACGACGGCACCGATGCGGCCGGCCTGTTCAACGCCGAATTCTTCGCGCCGCTGAAGCCGGCCAGCGAATGGCCAAATACTCACGACAAGGACGTGCTGACCGCGCAATTGCTGGCGCAGTTGCAGGAGAAATTCCCGGGCGTCGAATTCAATTTCTCGCAGTATCTGCAGGACAACGTGTCGGAAGCGGTGTCCGGCGTGAAGGGCGAGAACTCGATCAAGCTCTACGGCAATGATCTGCAGGCGCTGACCGACACCGCCAACAAGATCAAGTCGGTGCTGTCGACGGTGCAGGGCGTCACCGATCTTGCGGTGTTCACCTCGCTCGGCCAGCCGACCATCCAGATCGACGTCGATCGCGCGCGCGCCGCGCGCTATGGCCTGTCGCCGGGCGACATCAACGCCACGATCCGGGTTGCGGTCGGCGGCGACAGCGCCGGCGACCTCTATGAGCCCGGCAGCGACCGGCACTTTCCGATTATCGTCCGCCTTGCGCCGGAATATCGCAAGAGCGCGGAGGCGATCCAGAACTTGCGGATCGGGGTGGCGAACGCCAACGGCGGCATCACGCAGATCCCGCTCTCCGAAGTGGCCTCGATCAACCTGATCTCCGGCGCTGCCTATATCTACCGCGAGCAGCAGGAGCGCTATTTGCCGATCAAGTTCTCGGTCCGCGAGCGTGACCTCGGCAGCGCGATCCGGGAGGCGCAGCAGAAGATCGACGAGCAGGTGCAGCTGCCGCCGGGATCGCGCGTCGAGTGGGTCGGCGAGTTCGGCAATCTGCAGGATGCGATCAGGCGGCTGTCGATCGTGGTGCCGATCAGCCTCGCGCTGATCGCGGTGCTGCTGTTCTTCAATTTCGGCTCGATGGTCGACACCATGCTCGCGATGAGCGTGATCCCGATGGCGATCTTCGGCGGTGTGCTCGGGCTTCTGATCTCGGGGATTCCGTTCAGCGTCTCGGCGGCGATCGGCTTCATCGCGCTGTTCGGCATCGCGGTGATGGACGGCATCATCATCCTGTCGCAGTTCAACCAGCTGATCGACGAGGGCTACGACCGGATGCGCGCGGTGATCCGCACCGGCGAGCTGCAGCTGCGTCCGGTGCTGATGACCTGCGTGGTGGCGGGCGTCGGCCTGTTGCCGGCGGCGATTTCGGAAGGCATCGGCTCGCAGGTGCAGAAGCCGCTCGCCATCGTCGTTGTCACCGGCATGATGCTGGCGCCGCTGGTGATCCTGATCACGCTGCCGGTCTTGATCTTCTATTTCTCGCGCCGGCCGCGCGAGCGCTAGCTCAGAAGGAATCAGGTGAAGCCGTAGAGCCGTGCCGGGTTGTCGACCAGGATCGCCTTGCGGACCGCGGCGTCCGGCGCCCAGACCGGAAGCTGGTTGAGGAGGCGGCCGTCGTCGATCTGAAACAGCGGCGTCACGTCGGTGACCTTCTTGCCTTGCGGCGTCACCGAATCCGGGTGCGGCCAGTCGGTGCCCCAGACGATACGCTCGGCATTGGCCGCGATCAGCGCCTGCGCCAGCGGCGTGGCGTCGGCATAATCGGGCGCGAGCTTGGAGGCGCGGTAGGCGCCGGAAATCTTGACATAGGCCTTGCCGGATTTGACCAGCGCGAGCAGGTCGGCAAATCCCGGCTGGTCCGTGCCGAGGGCGGCCTCGGCGCCGCCGAAATGGTCGAACACGACCGGCACCGGCGCTGTAGCGACGAGGTCCTTGATCGCGGAGATCATGGCGAGGCTGGTGAACAGCTGCACATGCCAGCCGCGCGCCTTCATCCGCTCGATCGCGGCCGAGAAGCGCTGCCGGCCGACATTGGGATCGTTGACGCCGCCGGTCGCGAGGTTGAGGCGGATGCCGCGGAAGCCGGCCTTGTTCATGGCATCGAGATCGCTCTCGCTGGTCTTGTCGTCGATCACGGCGACGCCGCGCGCGGTCGGCCCGCGGGCCGTGATGCCGAACAGGGTCGACGAATTGTCGGGGCCATAGACGCTCGGCGTCACGATCACCACGCGCTCGACATGGAGCGCCTTGTGCAGCGCGCTCATCTCCTCCGGCGAGGCCGGTTCCGGGGTGTAGACGCGGCCGGCGAAGAACGGGAATTTCTCGGGGTCGCCATGGATATGGGTGTGGCAGTCGCACGCCCCGGCGGGCATGTCGAAATTGACCGCGGTCGATGGCTGCGCTGCCTTGGAAAATGCGTTGCTGCTGGTCATGGTCACTCCGGCTGCGATGGAAGCCAGCATCATATCGCGTCGCGTCAGCATTGGACGTCTCCCTGCGTGCTCGGCTGTTATGCGCGTCATACGCGCGCCGGCATTATGGGTTGCCGGCGGGGGCGGAGGTTATCGGCGGAGAGAGCGGGCGGGAAGGGCCCGTTCGCGGTGCGAACGGTTCCACGATGCCTATTGTCCCGACGGCGTGCGCAGGCCGTGCCAGGCGTCGCGCACCTGATGGTAGTGCACCTCGGGCAGATAGTCCGGCGTCTTCAGGTTCAGCGTCTTGACGTCGAGGCGCCCGGTCGCGCTGAGCAGCGTGTAGGAGGCGATCACGCGGTCGCGCTGCGCACCGATCAGCCGTGCTCGCGCGGTGATCAGATCCTGCTGCGCGTTGAGCACGTCGACCGTGGTGCGCTGGCCGCCCGCGGCTTCTTTCTGCACGCCAGCCAGCGCAACCTCCGCGGCCTTCATCTCGGACTCGGAAGCCGACACCGCGATCTTGGCGCCCTCATTGGCGACCCACGCGCTGACCACGGCGGTCTTGGCCTGATTGCGGACCTGATCCAGCACCAGCCGGCTCTGCGCCGCGACCTCCTTGGTCTGCCGGGTCTGCGATGCGGCGGTGCCGCCGTCATAGATCGGCTGCGTCACCTGACCGATCACCGAGGCTTGATCGGTGCCGAAGCTGCCGAGCGTGGTGTCGGTGTCGCGGCTGCGGCTGACGCTGCCCTGCACGGAGACATTCGGCATCAGGCTGCTCTCGGCGACGCGAATCGAGGTCGAGGCGACGTCGACGTCGAAGCCTGCCGCGGTGACGGCGGGATGCTCGCGGAGCGAGAGCGCGATCGCATCCTCGCGGCTGCGCGGCAACAGCCGGTCGATGGTCTCGGCCGGGCGCAACTGGGATGGTGCGTTGCCGACCACCTGCGCATAGGTGGCCTGGCTGATCGCGTAA
This sequence comes from Bradyrhizobium sp. USDA 4510, assembly GCF_054059095.1. Classification (NCBI taxonomy): domain Bacteria; kingdom Pseudomonadati; phylum Pseudomonadota; class Alphaproteobacteria; order Hyphomicrobiales; family Nitrobacteraceae; genus Bradyrhizobium; species Bradyrhizobium sp. USDA 4510. The sequence goes on from NZ_JBSSBT010000001.1 coordinate 2,252,593, forward strand.
TTGACCTCGGCGGCGTTGAGATCGGCAAGGCCGCGGTTGAGCCGCGCCTCGGCCTGGGCGGTATCGGTCGGCGTCACGTCGCCGGCATTAAGGCGCCGTTCGGTGATTGCCCGGGTCTCCTTCAGGAAGGCGACGTTGGCGCGCTGCGCCTCGACCAGGGTCTGGTTGGCCAGGACGTTGGTGTAGGCGGTGACCGCGTCGAGCAGCACACCCTGGCCGACATTGCGCAACGCCTCGCGGCCGGACTGCACCTGCAACTCGGCGACGCGGACGCTGTTGGCGGTCTTGAAGCCGTTGAACAGGGTCTGCGTCACCGTGACGCCGATCTGCCACGGCTTCAGCGTTGCGGTCTGGATCACATTGCCGGGCAGCTGGTCGCGCACCGCTTGCAGACCAACCGACAGGCCGGCGATGATCTGGGGACGGTAGCCGGCCAGCGCCTGCGGCACGTTCTCGTCGGTCGCACGCTGGCGCGCCCGCTCGGCGTTGAGTTGCGGATTGGTCTGATACGCCTTGACCAGGGCGTCCGGCAGGCTCTCGGCGCGTGCCGCGGTCTCCGTCAGCAGCGCACATGCCAGCGCGCCAAGGCCGATGCCCGACAAAAGCACGCGCCTCGCTACGTCGCCGACCCTCGCGGCACGCTCAACCATGTGATCCCGCAAACCAAAACTCCGGCAGTGCGCCCCCGCCGACGCCGCCGACACATCTACCTGTTTACGGGGCGGTGCCGCCACAGACAAACCGCCGCGCGACATCTGCACATCATTTCAGTTCTTGTCTGTTGCCGGTTCGTCACAGGCGCACGTATCGGTCATATGAAGTATAAGTTTGAACCGCCGGCCGTCGATTCAACGATGCCGGTTATCCACCGTCTCGTCCGGGTCCATTGCTGATGCCGATATTCTTCTCCGACCCCGAGGCGATCGCGGAGCACATCATTCGTGACGTCGGAACCGAACTGGTGGTCGGGCTGCCGCTCGGCCTCGGCAAGGCCAACCACATCGTCAACGCGCTGTATGCGCGAGCAGTGGCCGACCGCTCCATCAACCTGACGCTGTTCTCCGCGCTGACGCTGGAAAAGCCGAAGCCGAAGAGCCTGCTCGAACGGCGCTTCATCGGACCGGTGATCGATCGCCTGTTCGGCGGCTATCCAGATCTCGCCTACGCGGATGCGCTGCATCACGGCGCACTTCCGCCCAACATCAAGGTGATCGAGTTCTTCTTCCTCGCGGGGCAGTGGCTGCACCAGCCATTCGCGCAACAGCACTACATTTCCGCCAACTACACCCATGCGGCGTCATATTTGTTGTCGCGCGGACTGAATGTCGTGCCTCAGCTCGTTGCCAAGCGCATGGTCGACGGCGTGCCGCGCTACAGCCTGAGCTGCAACACCGACACCACGCTCGACGTGCTGCGCGCCCGTGCGCGGGGGCGGGCGTCGTTCAAGCTGATCGGCCAGGTCAATTCCGAGCTGCCCTTCATGCCCGGCGCCGGCGACCTGCCGGCGGATGAATTCGCCGCGGTGCTCGACAGTCCCGAGACCGATTTCCCGCTGTTCGCGCCGCCGTCCGAGCCGATCAGCGACACCAAATATGCGATCGGCTTGCACACCGCCGGTCTGGTCCGCGACGGCGGCACGTTGCAGATCGGCATCGGGCAGGTCGGCGACGCGCTGGCGCAGGGGCTCGTGGTCCGCCATCGCGACAACGCCCAATTCCACGGCATCATGCAGCGCCTTGCGCCCGGTACCGGGCAACTCGCCGCGGCCGAGACCGGGTCGTTCGAAAAGGGTCTCTACGGCGTCAGCGAGATGCTGTTCGAGGCGTTCCTCGGGTTGATCGACGCCGGCATCCTCAAGCGCGAGGTCGGCGGCGTGATCCTGCACGGCGCATTCTTCCTGGGCCCGCCATCATTCTACCGGGCGCTGCGCGAGATGGCACCGGAGCAGCTGGCGCGAATCCAGATGATGCCGGTTTCCTTCACCAACGAGATCTTCGGCGACGAGGACGGCAAGCGTCGCGCCCGGGTCGATGCGCGCTTCGTCAACAATGCGATGATGGCGACGCTGCTCGGCGCTGCGATCTCGGACGGTCTCGAGAACGGCCAGGTCGTGAGCGGGGTCGGCGGCCAGTACAATTTTGTGGCGCAAGCATTCGCGCTCGAGGGCGCACGTTCTGTGCTGGCGCTGGAGGCGACCCGTCAGTCCGGCAAGCAAGCGCAGTCGAACATCCGCTGGTCCTATGGACATGAGACCATCCCGCGGCATCTGCGCGATGTCTTTGTCACGGAATATGGCGTTGCCGACGTCAGGGGGAAATCCGATGCCGACGTGATCGCCGCGATGCTGCAGGTCTCGGACTCCCGCTTCCAGGGCGAATTGATGCGGCGGGCAAAGGATGCCGGCAAGCTGCAACGCAGCTACGAGATTCCTGCGGCGCATCGCGAAAATTATCCCGAGCGCATCGGCGATGCGCTGAGGCCCGCGCGCGATGCCGGGCTGCTGCCGTCATTCCCGTTCGGCAGCGACTTCACCGATGTCGAGCAGCGGTTGATTCCGGCCTTGCAGATCTTGCAGCAGGCGCAGCACACGCCGCTGCAACTCGCCGGCCTGCTGTGGCAGGGCATGCGACATCCGCCCGATGCCGCCGACCGCGAATGCCTGGCGCGGCTCGGTCTCGACAAGCCGACGCATTTCGCCGAGCGCGCCTATCGCGCGCTCGTCACCGCGGCATTGCAACGGAGCCGAATGGCTAAAGCGCGATGAGATCATCGCGCCTTAGCCTGTTGTCTGAGCATGATCTTGTCCGGAAAACCGCTTCGCACTTTTCCGGATCATGCTTTAGCGGTTCTTGTTGACCGGCTTGCGCTTCTCGATGAACGCCGCCATGCCCTCGGAGCGATCCTCGAGCGCGAAGGTCGAGTGGAACAGATTGCGCTCGACATTCATGCCCTCTGCGAGCGGCGTCTCGAACGCGCGGTTGACGGCTTCCTTGGCCATCGCGACCGCCGGGCGCGACATCGAGGCGATCTTCTCGGCTGCCGCGAGCGCCTCCTCGAGCAGCTTGTCGGCCGGCACGATCCGCGACACGAGGCCCGAGCGCTCGGCTTCCGCCGCATCCATCATCCGCCCGGTCAGGCAGAGGTCCATCGCCTTCGACTTACCGATCGCACGGGTCAGGCGCTGCGTGCCGCCGATGCCGGGAATGGTGCCGAGGGTGATTTCCGGCTGGCCGAACTTGGCGGTGTCGGCGGCGATGATGATGTCGCACATCATCGCGAGCTCGCAGCCGCCGCCGAGCGCATAACCCGCGACCGCGGCAATGGTCGGCTTGCGGCAACGGGCGACGCGGTCGCCGCCGATGGCGGTGAAATCGCTGTTGAACATGTCGATGAAGCCTTTCGGCTGCATCTCCTTGATGTCGGCGCCGGCCGCGAAGGCCTTCTCGCTGCCGGTGATCAGGATACAGCCGATCTTGTCGTCGGCCTCGAGATCGTCGACCGCCGCGGCGATCTCGCGGAACACGCCGAACGAGAGTGCATTCAGCATTTTCGGCCGGTTCAGCGTGATGACGCCGACCGGTCCCTTGCTTTCGACAATGATGAATTCGAACGTAGCCATGGACGCAAACCCCGTGCCTGATTTGCCGGGCAATGTGCCCGCTGACGGGATGCGCTTCAAGTGGCTGAAACGAGGCTTTGGGCTGCGGTGCGGCGCCCCCCGCGCCGCACCGCAGGTGCCTCCGCTAGGCCATGAACATGCGCGCGGCGGAGGCCACCGTGAGCAAAGCGCCGAACCCGATGAAGATCTTCCCGATCAGCGAGGTCTGGTCCCAGCTCGCGCTGTCGCTGCTCGCCAGAACCGGGGCCGGCTTGGGTGCAGCCACGGCAACCGTCGGCGGCGGCGCCGGCGATGCCTCCTGTTGAGCGGTCTGCGGCTGGGCCGGCTGCGGCTGTTCCGCCGGCTGCTCCTGCTGCAGGGCGCGGTCGACCTCGTTGAGCTGGTCGGATGCGACCACATTACCGTCGGACTGGTCTGCGGGCTTGTCGGCCGCGGCAATCAACACATTGGCTTTCACCGGCGTCGCCGCTGCATTGTCGTCGCCGGAGGTCAGCTCCGCATTGGCGTTGGCGACGGTGGCGGGAATGCCTGCCGAGGTGACCCTGCCGGCGTCGTTATTGGTGGCCTTCTTGCTGTCGGATTTGTCGGCGGTCTTGTCAGCGGTCCTGGAGGACCGGTGGCGTGCCGAGCGCCGGCCATGCCGCGAACTCTGCTCGGCAGACTTGTCGGTCGTTGCGCTGTCGGATTTCGATGCCGATGCGTCCGATCCGGCCGCATGCGCCGGCAACGGAGCCGCGAGACACACAAGAAGCCCTGTCAGTCCTGTCGCAACCATCAATGCCAAGCGCCCGCTGGCTTTGATCTTCATTTTGATGATCTCCCCATGTCGCCCGCCCAAGGGCGAAAAGAGACCCCGCTGCGTGTCCACACCGGGGCAGAAAAAGGGAATCTTCGGGCATCCGGGGGCAAAAGCTGGGCAATTTCTTCCCAGTGGCCCATCGACGGCAGCAGCACCGATGCTTGTCGGACCGATCGGTGTTATGAGCCGTGACGTCTGGAAACCCGCCGGAGCGATTCTTTGAGGCCGATCCTCGGCGCGGTCTTGCAGGAGGATAGAGATCACGAATTCGTGATCGTCTGGCATGCCGCGTAACGAACTGAAAGATCGGCCGAATTGCAATTCAGGAGCCTGCGTGCGCGAACGTGAGGATGAATGGACCGGCCTGATGCGGTCGGCCATTTCAGGCGATGATGCGGCGTACCATCGCCTGCTCAAGGCCATCACGCCGGTACTCCGTGCTGCGGCGCGCCGCGGCCTGGCGCGCGCGGGACAACCGGTCGATCAGTCCGAGGACATCGTGCAGGACATCTTGTTGGCGGTACATTTGAAGCGACAGACCTGGGACACCAGCGCGGCGTTCGCGCCGTGGCTGTTCGCGATCGCGCGCAACAAGCTGATCGACGCGCTGCGCCGCCGCGGCAAGCGGATCTTCGTCAACATCGATGATTTCGCCGAGACGCTGCCCGGGGAAACGCCGGAACCGACGGCCTCGCCGGGCGAGGTGAGCGCCCAGTTGCAGGCTTTGCCTGCGCGGCAGCGCGAGGTGCTGCAATCGATCGCGGTCGACAGCACCTCGATCAAGGACACCGCGGCGAAATTCTCGATGACCGAGGGCGCGGTGCGGGTCGCGCTGCATCGCGGGCTTGCGAGCCTCACTGCGAAATTACGGGATCGATGAGCATGGACACCGATCAACTCATTCGAACCCTTGCCGCCGACAATGCCTATCGCTCGCGTCCGATCGGTCTTGCGCTGATGCTGGCACTACTGGCGGCGGCGCCGGTCTCGCTTCTGATCTTCTTCGCCGAACTCGGCGTGCGGCCCGACGTGATGATCGCGATGCACAATCCGTTCTTCGACCTGAAATTCGCCGTGACGCTGGCGCTTGCCGCCTCGGCGATCGCGGTCAGCCTGCATCTGTCGCGCCCGGAGGCTTCGCTGCGCGGCTTCGGCTGGTGGCTGCTGATTCCCGCCGCCATCCTCGTCGCCGCCATCAGCGGCGAGATGATGATGCCACAGCGGACGCCGATGATGACGCGGCTGATCGGCAAGAATTCGATGGCCTGCATGACCGCGATCCCCGCGATGTCGCTGCCGCTGCTGGTCGGCGCGTTGTACGGGCTGCGGCAGGGCGCGCCGGCGCGGCCGGCGGTCGCCGGTGCGATAGCCGGCCTGCTCTCGGCAGGGCTGGCGGCAACCGTCTACGCGTCGCACTGCACGGATGACTCGCCGCTGTTCGTCGCCACCTGGTACACGCTGGCGACCGCGATCGTCGCGAGCGTCGGCGCACTGATGGGAAACCGGGCGCTACGCTACTAGGCCGCTGGCGCGGACTGCTGCATGCGATGGAAGCGCAGCACCTGCTGCGCGGTCGACGGCCGCAGCCGCTCATAGGTGTCCTTGCAGGCCTGCAGATCGGTCGGCTCGCCGCCCGAGATGTCGTCGCGCAGGTTGATGATCGCCCGCACCGTCGACCATGACAGGCCCGAGACCTTGGCCAGGATCATGACGCCCTCGGCGCGGGTTTCGATCATCATGTTCTCGGCGACGCTGACCGAGACGTTGGCGAGCGCGGCGAGCGAGGCATTGGTCTCGTCGAACTTGCCGGCCTCGGCGAAGGCCGCGAGCTGGAATTCGTCGAGCCGGCCGTCTTGGTAGAGCGACTTGACCAGCGCATGCGCGATCGTGGTGTCCGGCGTCACGGCGGCCGGCGCCGAGCGCGCGCGTCGCGTCGCTTCCTTCACCGCGATCGGAATCTCCTTGGCCTGCTGCGGATTGGCAGCCTCGAGCCGCTGCCTGACCGCGTCCGATGCCTTGGCGACCAGCTTGAGATAGAGATGCCGCGGGATGTTCGGGCGCAGCCCGACGCAGGTCGACAGATTGTCGTCGCCCTCGGCGCGGCTGACCAGGCGGGTGAAGCCGCGCTCGGTGAATTCCGCGCCGGGATTGTTGACCGCGCTCTGGATCACCTCGTCATTGCCGCGCAGCACCAGCACGTCGGTGACGGCGCCGCTCAGCGTCTTGCGGTTCGAGATCGCGAGCAGATGCGCCTGGCTCTTGCTGCGCGCCGTTTCGATCAGGGTGTCGTCGTCGAGCCGCGGCGACAGCGTCAGCACGGGGCCCGCGACCTCGATCAGGTCGTCGAAGGCAAGGGTGCGGATGGTCTGCGGCGGTGCGGTATCGATCGGGGCGAGGCGGTCGGCGAGCAGCGCCTTGGCCGAGTTTTCGATGTGCTCGAGCAGGCATTGGAAAACATCATCGAACAGCACGATCTGCTCGTTGGAATAGTTCACCGAGCCGTTGATGAAGAGGTCGGTCACGCGGCGCAGCGTCTCGACACGGCGTGCGACGGTGCCGTGTGCGAGCGTCGTCTGCAGCTCATCGAGCAGACTTTCGGGAGCGGTCTCGGGCTTCAAACTCATGACTCTGTCCTGGAGCGGTGGCGACGGCTTCTCCGGCGCCGAAGAGGAAAAGGATTTCAGGCGCTGGCGATGCGGTTGCGTCCCCTGGCCTTGGCTGCGTAAAGCGCGCCATCGGCGCGGGCGAGCAACGTATCGGAGTTTTCGCGCGGCTTGAGCGTCGTGACGCCCGCGGAGATCGTCACCCGCATGCCGGGCGAGAATGCGCTCCAGTCGAGATCGGCGATGATCGCGCGCAGCCGCTCGAGCGCGCGCATCGCCTGATCCTGCGACAGGTCGGGCAGCACAAGCAAAAATTCCTCGCCGCCGTAACGGCCGAAGCGATCGACGCTGCGGAGGTTGGCGAACATGCCGATGGCGAAGGTGCGCAGCGCCTCGTCGCCGATCGGATGGCCGTAGACGTCGTTGATGCGCTTGAAATGGTCGAGGTCGATCAGCGCGACCGCGCAGGAGCTGCCGTTGCGCGCGCAGCGCGCGATCTCCTCTTCGAGCGTGCGCATGATGCTGCGGCGATTGGAGGCGCCGGTCAGTTCATCGAGCTCCGCGAGCTCCTCGATGCGCCGGTAGGCTTCCTTCAGCTTCAGCCCGCTCTGGTACAGCGATTGCTGCATCGAACTGGAGAAGATGCCGAGGCACATGCAGCGCCCGATCGTCAGCGCGAACACCAGCATGGTGGCGAGGCGATCGATCCGGGTCGCGGTCGGCATCCCGATCGCCTTGTCGGTGCCGAGGAACAGAGCGGCGAGGCCCAGCACCATGACGGTCCAGACGATCGCAGTCTGCCGCGCCGAGGTGCGCAGCGCGCCGAAGCCGAACACCACGAACAGGTTGCAGAGAAACAGCACGCCGACTTCCGGCGCGATGTAGGTGAACACCAGCAGGTTCACCATGTTGATCGCCGATTGCGGCGCGACCAGATAGTGGTCGCGGAAGCGCTCGTGAAAGCCGCGCTCGGAGAGCACCACATAGACGGCGACCAAAGACAGACCGGTCAGCGCGTAGGCGGCCGCCACCCAAGCCGACGTGGTGCCGCCATGCGCGTAGATCAGCAGCACGACGGCGTCGAGCACGAAGCAGGCCGCGATCATCGACTGGATCTGGCGGCGCTGCTTGGCCCGGCGCGCCAGGCGCTCGGCCGTCAGCCTGGGACGGCCGCTTTCCGATGCGCCCGCGATCGGACTGGGAAGTGACGACGCAGCGCTGCCCATGGTCTCGCCATTGGTGAAGTCCGGCGAAAATCTACGTGGGAAAGCCTTTAGGTTTGGTATCTTTTGGAACCGAATCTACCCCGGTGTAGCCCGGTCATCGCCCTTGTTTCGTAAGGGGAATCCGTTCGCAGAGGCGAGACGGGAGCGATGTGCGGCAAGCCTGCGCTGTGGCGGACTTCGTGACGGTGCTGGCGTGCCGATAAAGCCTTGGTATGGTCGCGCCGGATGGTGCCTGCCCGCGAGAGTTTCCACTATTATGATACCCTTTATCGAGTCTCGGCTGATTTTTTCTCATTGGAAGCGCCGACTGTGGCATAGATCACACATGCAGTGCGGACATTGCCGTAATGTGAAGAATCTTGGCTCTCGCGTCGAACCACGCACCGCCCCCTTCAGACCAACTTTGCGAGACGGGCATTGAGCGCGACACAGGCGGCTTCAGACGACGTTCTGATCGCTCGGATCGCTCAAGGCGACCGGCTTGCCATGCAGGTGCTGTACGGGCGGCACCATGTCAGGGTGTACCGCTTCGGGCTTCGGCTCGTGCGGGACGAACAGGTGGCGGAAGATCTCATCAGCGAGGTCTTCCTGGACGTGTGGCGTCAGGCGGGCAAGTTTGAGGGACGATCCGCCGTTTCGACCTGGCTTCTGGCGATTACCCGGTTCAAGGCGTTGTCTTCGCTGCGGCGAAGGAAGGACGCCGAGCTGGACGATGAGGCCGCGAACGCGATCGAGGACACGTCCGACGATCCGGAAACGGTGGTGCAGAAGAAGGACACCGGTGACACGCTGCGTAGGTGCCTGACGGGACTATCGGCGGAACATCGGGAAATTGTCGATCTTGTCTACTATCACGAGAAATCCGTGGAAGACGTCGCTGAGATCGTGGGGATTCCGGAGAATACCGTGAAGACGCGCCTGTTCTATGCGCGCAAGAAACTTGCCGAGTTGCTGAAGGCAGCCGGTGTCGAGCGAGGTTGGCCATGATGGCTGCGAGAACAAAGGTGCAAGAGCCTGACGATATCGAGATGCTGCTGCCCTGGCACGCGGCCGGCACGCTGAACGCGCGTGACACGCGCCGCGTCGAGGACGCGCTTGCGAGCGATCCGGAGCTCGCTCGGCAATATGCCGTCATTCGCGAGGAATATGCCGAGACCATCGGCCTCAACGAGAGCCTCGGTGCGCCCTCGGCGCGCGCGATGCAGAAGCTGTTCGCCGCGATCGATGCCGAGCCGGAGCACAAGCCGTCGATGGGCGCGCGCATGTCGGCCTCTGTCTCGGAGTTCTTTTCGAAATTGTCGCCGCGGACGCTGGCGTGGTCGTCCGGCCTCGGTGCGGTCGTGGTGTTGTTGCAGGCGGGTGTGATCGGCGCGGTGCTGATGCGCAGCCAGCCGGCCTTGTTCCAGACGGCGTCGCTCGATGTCGCCGAGCGCAGTGCGCCGGTCGCGCCCAGTGCGCCGATCACGCGCGACCTCGGCGCCAGCGTGGCGGCGACGCCGACCCGGCTGCTGGTGCGCTTCACACCCGATGCCAGGGTCGCCGACATCACGTCGCTGCTCGACAATTACCAGGCCTCGATCCTCGACGGGAAGGGCGGGATGTTCCGGCTGCAGTTCCGCGCAATGGACAAGAGCAGCGTCGCTGCGCTGATTGCGCGTTTGCAGAAGGAGAAGATCGTCAGCCTCGCGGTCGAAACGCCGTAATCGGCGGCTGACGGTTCTGCGCCGAGTTGAGGTCACCATGGCCGCCAACGGCCGGACCAGATCGACGAACCACGCGATCGCCGCAGCCGCAGCATTGTTGCTGGTTTGTGTTGCCGGCTCCGCCTCCGCCCAGAATTTCATGCGATCGCCGACCGGTGGCGCGCCACAGGTCTCGTCCGGGATGCGGGCCAATCCCGGTATCGGAAGGCTTGGTGGCAATCCCGCCGGCGGGTTCGGCGGCTCAGTTGGCCGCATGCCGCCGCTATCGGTGGACCGTGGCCCGGCCTCGTCGTGGACCGACGATGGGCCGCGACCGCGCGTGCCGCCCCCTGTGCGCCCCGCGCCCCGTCTCTCCGCTAATTGCGATGACGGCGATCGAGGCCAATGTTCCGACCGGCCGGTCGCCGGCAACGGCGGCAAGGGCGCAACGCGGAAGGGCAGGGCCGGCGGTGGCGGCAGTTTGCGTGCACAGGATGCGTCGAGCGTGCGAACCGTGCCAAATGAGCTCGTGGCCGAAATCGACGGTGCATTGACGGAGGCGGAAGCAGATGCACTCGCACGCCGTCATGGGTTGAGGCGGATCGCCTCGCAGAATGTCGCGCTGCTGGGTGCGACGATCGGCCTGTTCCGCATCCTGGGCAATCGTTCGGCCGAAACGGCGAGCCGCGAGCTCGCAAGCGATGCCGGCGTCCGCTCCGTACAGCCCAACTACCGTTACGCGCTGCAGGACCAGAAGGCGTCGGGCGGCAGCGATCCGGCGCAATATGCCCAGACACAGCTGCATCTGCCCGCGGCTCACAAGCTGGCGCGCGGGATGAATGTCACCATTGCCGTGATCGACTCCGGCGTCGACGCCGCCCATCCGGAATTGGCGAACACGGTCGCCGATACGTTCGATGCGCTCGGCAGCAAGGATGCTCCAAACGCCCACGGCACCGCCATTGCCGGCGCGATTGCGGCGCGTGTCAGGCTCACGGGGAGCGCGCCGGAAGTGCGGATCCTGGCGATCCGCGCCTTCGGTGCGGTCGCGGGCGGCGCCGGGAGCACTTCCTATGTGATCCTCAGGAGCCTCGACTACGCGGTGGCGCATGGCGCGCAGATCGTGAACATGAGCTTCGCCGGACCGCAGGACGCACTTGTCGGACGCGCCGTGGCAGCCGCCGCGGCACGGGACGTCGTGCTGGTCGCCGCGGCCGGCAATGCCGGTCCGACATCGCCGCCGCTGTATCCGGCCGCCCATCCCGATGTGATCGCGGTGAGTGGCACCGATGCCGGCGACCGGCTGATGGCGGCCTCGAACCGCGGCAGCCATATCGCGCTGGCGGCCCCGGGCGCCGACCTCCTCGCGCCGGTGCCCGATGGCAAATACCAGCTGATGTCGGGCACCTCGTTTTCGGCCGCGTTCGTCAGCGGCATCGCGGCCTTGGTGCTGGAACGCAATCCGGCATTGAAGCCCGCCGAGGTGCGACGGGTCCTGGCCAGCACGGCGCGCGATCTCGGGACACCTGGACGTGACGATCTGTTCGGTGCAGGGGAGGCGGATGCGCTTGCCGCGGTGATGGCGGCCACCAGTGCTCCCGGTGCCTCTGCCGCGGACAAACCGTCGCAGCCTGCACAGCAGGCCGACGGCAATAACACTTCCGTGAGCCGCACGTCGAATGAACCCGCGCCGTCGATCGCATCGGAGGATTCCGCTGCAAATCGCCGTGCTGCGCGGTGATTTTCGACGCCGAACGCCGGCAACGGTGCGATGGAACCGCGGCGCGAGAAGGTTAAAAAAATCGCCGGCGATTTGAACGTCCGCCTTCCTCTCACGACTTATGTGTGTGGGAGCGGTTTATCCCTCCCCGGCTATATCAGGCGCGAGCGCCCATCCACCCCAAGCGCCCATATGGCTTTGACCCGTCCGGTTGTCCCCCCGGACGGGTCTTTCATTTTGGGGGTCCCTTGTGTGACGGACTCGACGGTGCGCGGCGCGATGGCGCCGACCGATCGCAACGGGATGGGCAAACGCGCGACGGCTGCGACGGTTTGCTGTGGATCATTCCGCCCCAGGAGCGGTGCGCATCGCCACCACGGCAAGTCGATGACTTGAGGCAGTTCGAGCGAGAAACTCCGTAGTAGAGCGGACTTCTTCGATCGCCCGTTCGCGACTAAGAATTTAGTTAGACTTTATTTACCTTTTCCACAGAATATCGGCGTCGCGTCCAGTTGATTCGGTTCGGTTCGTTCGGTTGCGTCTGCGTCCGTTTCTTTTCCTGCGGGCAATTTGAATGACACATCGGACCGACGTGGCCAGAGGCCAGGAGATCGTTGCACGCTGGTGCAACCTCGCCGAGCAAAGGCTGGAGCACCTTACCGAACTGTTCGATACCGGGCGCTGGCGGCGCTATCACAGCGAGCAGGCCTTTCTCGAGAACATCAGGGAAGCCCGCGCCGCGGTCGACATCTGGCGCGAATTGCTGACCCGCGAAGCCTCGCTCGACAATTCGCCGATCGATCTGTCTTGGCTCGGCCGCGGCAGGTCGAAACTGCCGCCGCCCCACATCTCGCCGCCGCCCGCGCGCCGGCCGGAGGCTGCGGTCCTGGCCGAGGCGGCGATGAAAGCGGTCGCGGCCGCGCTGGAAACGGCGGCCGAGGTGCTGGAGCAGCCGCCCACGGTCGCCGACGCGCCGCCGCTGGAAATGCCCGCTCCGGCTGCGCCGCCGCCGGTGCTCGATCTCGACACCATCCAGCGGCGCTATCCGCTGCTGCGCAACGCGCTGTAGGCGACCGCTCTCGCTTATTTTTTGAGCGTGATCTCCGTGCTTGTCGCGAGGAAAAACCGCTTCGCCCTTTCCCGGATCTAGCGCCGCACCGCGTTCGCGCCGACCACGAGCTGCGCATATTGCTGGGCGCCGCCTGCCGACAGATCCGGCGTGATCGGGCGGGCATGGTCGAGCCCGACCACCGCGCCGCGCGGGGTTTCCGAGATCATGTTGTTGTTGATCAGCGCGGTGCCGGCGCCCGGCACTACCGAGACGCCGATGCCGACGAAGGCGTTGCGGACCACGTTGCCTGATATTGCGACATCGCGCAGGTACTTGCCCCAGCCGGCGGCGATGCCGAAGGTCGGCGCGTTCTCGATCACATTGCCGGTCACGGTGCTGTCGGCCTCGACATAGATGCCGATGCCGGCGCCGTCGTTCGGGTCGGTGCCTGCAGGGCGCTTCGGCAGCAGGTTGCGGATGATGTTGCCCTGGACCACCGCAATGCGGCCGCCCTCGTTGAAATTGCACACGGAGACGCCGATCGCCGCGCCGTCGACGGTGTTGTTGGCGATCACCGCGGCCTCGAACGAGAACTCCGAATAGAGCGCGACCTCGCGGACATTGCTGACGCTGTTGTCGGTGATGTGGATGTTGGAGGCCGAATTGCCGCGCACCGCCGAGAAGTCGCAGTTCTTGATGCGGTTGCCGCGCACGATCACGTTGCCGGCGCGGAAGGCGTTGATGGCGTTGCCGTACTGCCCGGAGCCGCCGGGGCCGGCCTTGATGTCCTCGATGCGGTTGTCTGCGACGATCGAGCCGTCGTCGCCGATCGCGGTGCGCAGGATCTCGATGCCGTTGTCGTTGGTGCCCTTAATGGTGTTGCGCGACACCATCAGGCCCAGCGCGTCGAACGACACCAGCGCCGTGGTCGCGATCTCGGTGAAGACGTTGTTGCTGACGTCGCCCGACATCTGCTCGAACCAGATGCCGTTGCCGCCGCTGCCGGTGAACCGGCAATCGGTGATGCGGATGTCGCGGCCCGATAGGCAGTGCACGAGGCCGCGCCGGTTCGGCAGCGGGACGTTGCCGCCGTCGAAGGTGAGGCCCATCAGGACGACGCCGCCGGCGCCTTCGCCCTCCAGCAGCGAGGCGCCGCCGTTGAACACCAGCCGGCTGGCGCCGCGCACGCCGATTAGCTGGCTGCCGGGCGCAAGCCGCAACAGGCCGGTGCGGTAGACGCCGGGCGGGAACGCCAGCGGCACCTGCGCCCGCGCGGCGTCGTCGATCGCGCGCTGCAGATTGCGGGTCTGGTCGTCCGGGCTGCCGGGGTGCACGCCATATTGCGTGACGTCGCGGCCGAGCGAGCCGGTCGATGGCGCGGCGGCACGCGCGGCGTCCGGCGACATCGCAAGCGCGCCGGCTGCGCCGGCGGCGGTTACTCCGATCAGATGGCGGCGGTTGACGTCCATGGGCAAGGCCCTCGCAACATTCGCGAGCGGTGACGTTCGCGGGTCGAGTGGTAGCGCGAAAGGCGGCGCGGCATGGTGAACACGCCGAGGCAGCGCGGCGATTGTTGGCGGTAGGGTTAATCGCGGGTGCAACCGATTCACGTTGTCAAACAGTCGTTCCTCGGTGTCGTCACCCGCGCATGCGGGTAATCCAGAATTCCAGAGCCGCCGGTGCTTGAATCGAGAGGCCGCGGCGTACTGGATGCCCCGCCTTCGCGGGCCTGACACCGGGGAGAATGCGGGCCCACGACTCCTTCCCAGGCCGCCCCGGCGAAGACCGGGACCCATACGCCGCGGCTTGTGTTGTGAACGCGACTCATCATCGCAGCGACGATGATCTTTCGTGGTTATGGGTCCCGGCGTTCGCCGGGACGACACTGAATTCAACCCGTTGCAGACCTCGTCATTCGATCCAATTTTAGTATTTGCCGGGGTCTACGGTTGACGCGTCTGGAGTATTGCTCGCCCGCTGGCTTGAGAGGAGAGACCGGTGTTTGACGTAGGAGACCTGGTTGTCTGCATCGACAATGGCCCGAAGAAAGGAGCCATTGGGCCGGTAGTGCCCATCCATCATCTGCTGCACAAGGGGCGCATCTACCGTGTCAATTTCATCGGGACGACCTGGACGGGGAGTCTGACCGTCGGGCTAGCGGGCGTCGCGCTACCTCCTCCGATGATTGGGTTCGAGCCTTACAGATTCCGCAAGATCGATCCTGCGGAGCCTGAGTTCATTGAAATGATGCGCAGCTTGCCTACGCGTGAGTTGGAGGATGCCAACTAGGGACGTGTACTTACACCGCCCGATCCGCGCGCTCACGCGCGCGAGGCCTGCCGGGTCAGTTTCACCAGCTCCATCAGCATGGCCTCGCCGGCATCGACGAGCGCTTCCAGCGTGATCGATGATTTGCCGGGTGCAGCCGTGCCGTCATGGGCGAGCGGCGGGACGTGGACGAATTGCGCGAGGCGCAAGTCATTGTCGCCGTTGACGGCCTCGATCGCGCGCCAGCTCAGATAGTTGCAGAGATAGCTGCCGGCGTCGCGCGAGGCTCGCGCGTCGATCCCGGTCGCCAGCGCGGCGCGCAGTAATTTTTCAGTATGAGGCCCGAACATGCGCGCATCGGCGCCGCCCTCAATCAATCCCTTGCGTGCATGCTGGCGGCCGGCGTCGGGGAAGCGCGTGGTCACCGCGTTGCGGGCACGGCTTTCGATCCGCAGATAGTCGGTGCGGCCGGCGAGGCCGAACATCAAGAGCGCCTGCGGCCGATGTCGTACGATCAGCTCGGGCAATTCGCGATCGACGGCGGCGTAGGTGACGTCGAAGATGTGGCTCGACAGCGCGACGTCGTCGAAGGCCGGGCGGCGCAGGGCGGTCAGCCGCTTCACCAACGGCATGGTCGGGTTGAACGGCGCACCCGGAAACGGCCCGAAGCCGGTGACGAGGATGCGCAGTCTGCCGCTCAATGCAGCATCTCCGCGATCTGTTCGGCGGCGACCGCGGGCGAGATGCGGCCGCCGGCGACCTCGGCCTCCATCTTCTTCACTTTGGCGCGGATCGCGGCATCCGAGCGCAGCCGCGCCATCATCCGGCTCTCCAGCATCGACCACATCCACTTCACCTGCTGTTCCCGGCGGCGGCCGGCGAACTCGCCCGAGGCGTTCATCGCGGTACGGTGGTCGAGGATCTTCTGCCAGAGCCGGTCGAGCCCGGCGCCGGTCAGCGCGGAATAGGTCTCCACCGGCGGATGCCAGTGCTCGGAGCGCGGCGCCAGGATGTGCAGCGCGCTGCGATAGTCGGCGGCGGCGAGGTTGGCGCGCTTGAGGTTGTCGCCGTCGGCCTTGTTGATCGCGATCATGTCGGCGAGCTCGACAAGGCCCTTTTTTATGCCCTGCAGCTCGTCGCCGGCACCGGGCAGCATCAAGGCCAAGAAGAAATCGGTCATATCGCAGACCGCGGTCTCGGACTGGCCGATGCCGACGGTCTCGACCAGCACGACGTCGAAGCCGGCCGCCTCGCACAGCAGCATCGCCTCGCGGGTCTTCGCCGCGACACCGCCGAGCGTACCCGAGGAGGGCGAGGGACGGATAAAGGCCTGGTCGGAGACGGCGAGCCGCGCCATCCGGGTCTTATCGCCGAGGATCGAGCCGCCGGTGCGCGCCGAGGAGGGATCGACCGCCAGCACCGCGACCTTGTGGCCGCGCTCGATCAGGAACATGCCGAGCGCATCGATGGTGGTCGATTTGCCGACGCCGGGCGAGCCGGTGATGCCGACCCGCACCGCCTTGCCGGTGTCGGGCAATAGCGCCTGCACCAGCTCGCGCGCCGCCGCCTGGTGGTCGCTGCGCCGGCTCTCGACCAGCGTGATCGCCCGCGCCAGCGCGGCACGGTGGCCGGCACGGAGGTCCTTGGCGAGGGCGCGGATGTCGGGAGCGGCAGGCTTCGGTGAGGTCATGGTGTTGGTTTACAACGGCTGGCCATGGCAGGCGAGGGGAACGCGGATCGGCACGTCGCAGGGGCGCACTGCCAAAATGTCGAAAACAACCCCATGCAAAGGAGCCGGCGGCTGGCAGCCGGCGTGCGACAAGGCACGTGCGACAAGGCTACTTGACACGTCGGGCAACTCAGCGGCATTCTTCCATTATCCAGAAATCGTGCAGACACCCGTAGCCCGGGTGAGCCAACGGGTCGCGCGAACGCGCGCCCGATGACAGGCTCCGCGATGTCAGGGGAAACCGGCCCCGCATATCGCTTCAGCTCATGCGGGCTACGAACTATTGCTGCTCGTCCGCATCGCCCTTCGGCCGTGCGCCGGCGAAGATCTTTGCGCCTTCCGGTGTCAGATAGGGTTTCAGCGTCTCCCACGGCACGAAGATCACGTATTGGCCCTCGGCGTAGGGGCCGACGGCATAGGGCGGGTAGTGGAAGGTGAGGCCGGAGCTCTTGCCCGCTTCGGTCGACGGCGCCAGCGTCACGGCGCCGATCTTGAGCAGGGTCGGCTTCATCTCCTTGTACCACTCGGCGGTTGCGGTCTCGCCGGCATCGCGCCGCTTCTTCTCGGCGTTGAGCGCGGCGATGACCGCCTTGCGCATCGCCGTCAGGGTTGGGCCGTTGTCTGCGGTCTCGGTGAAGAACGGGCGGATGCTGATGCGCTTCTTCGCGGTGGTGTCCCACAGGATGGTGTTGACGTCGGAGTTCGGATGCGCGCCGTGGGTGTCCATGTAGTCATCGCGCAGCACGCTCACATAGCGGCCGTCGACGACGGAGCGCTCCGAGTATTTGCGTTCGAACGAGTAGCCACCACGATCCTTGAAGAGGTCAGGCTCCTGCTTGCGGTCGGCCGCAGCCTCGGCGGCATTCTTGTCGATCCACGTCTTGCCTTCGGCGAGGCAATCGGCCGCCAGCGCGCTATCTGCCTTGATCCTGTCGTCGAGATAGACGCTCGCCTCGATGCTCGCATTCTTGATCGACGCGTCGGGCTTCGGATCGGCGGCGATGGCGGGCAGGCAGAGGCAGGCCAGCAGGCCGGTAAAAGCCATGATGCGGGCAGGCGTCATCAAGCGATCGGCGCGCATGAAAAACTCCAGGTGGCAGGGGGCAAGCGCGGCAGCGTTACTCCGCTGCAGCGCTATGGCCGAGCCGGGCGTTGAGCTTGTGGATCAGCTCCTCGGCGGCATCCGAGATCACCGTGCCGGGCGGGAAGATCGCCTCGGCGCCGGCGGCATACAGCGCGTCGTAATCCTGCGGCGGCACCACGCCGCCGATGATGATCATGATGTCGTCGCGGCCGTGTTTCTTCAGCGCGGCCTTCAGTTCGGGCACCGCGGTGAGATGTGCCGCGGCGAGCGAGGAGACGCCGAGAATGTGGACGTCGTTCTCGACCGCCTGACGGGCGGCTTCATCGGCGGTTGCGAACAGCGGTCCGATATCGACGTCGAAGCCGACATCGGCGAACGCCGATGCGATCACCTTCTGGCCGCGGTCATGGCCGTCCTGGCCGATTTTCGCCACCAGGATGCGCGGACGGCGGCCTTCGGCCTCCTCGAACGCATCGATCAGGGCCTGCACTTTTTCGACCTTGTTGGACATCGCCGCTGCCTCTCGCTTGTAGACGCCGGTGATGGACTTGATCTCGGCGCGGTGGCGGCCGAACACCTTTTCCATGGCGTCCGAAATTTCGCCGACGGTGGCTTTGGCGCGAGCGGCGTCGATCGCCAGCGCCAGCAAATTGCCGTTGCCTTCGCCCGCCGAGCGGGTAAGCGCGGCGAGCGCCGCATCGACGTCCTTCTGGTTGCGCTCCTTCTTGAGCCGCGCCAGCTTGTCGATCTGCAGCCGACGCACGGTGGAGTTCTCCACCTTCAAGACGTCGATCGGCTTCTCGTTCTCGGGCTTGAACTTGTTGACGCCGATCACCGCCTGGCGGCCGGCATCGATCCGCGCCTGGGTCTTGGCGGAGGCTTCCTCGATCCTGAGCTTCGGCACGCCGGCCTCGATCGCCTTGGCCATGCCGCCGAGCGCCTCGACCTCCTGGATGTGCCCCCAGGCCTTCTGCGCGAGATCGCGGGTCAGCCGCTCGACATAGTAGGAGCCGCCCCAGGGATCGATGATGCGGTTGGTGCCGCTCTCCTGCTGCAGGAACAGCTGGGTGTTGCGGGCGATGCGCGCCGAGAAGTCGGTCGGCAGCGCCAGGGCCTCGTCGAGCGCGTTGGTGTGCAGCGACTGGGTGTGGCCTTGGGTTGCCGCCATCGCCTCGATCGTGGTGCGCATCACGTTGTTGAAGACGTCCTGCGCGGTCAGCGACCAGCCCGAGGTCTGGCAATGGGTGCGCAGCGACAGCGAGCGCGGATCCTTCGGATTGAACTGCTTGAGCAGCTTGGCCCACAACAGCCGCGCGGCGCGCATCTTGGCGACTTCCATGAAGAAGTTCATGCCGATCGCCCAGAAGAAAGAGAGGCGGGGGGCAAAACGATCGACGTCGAGGCCCGCGGCAAGCCCGGCGCGCAGATATTCGACGCCGTCGGCCAAGGTATAGGCGAGCTCGAGGTCCTGCGTCGCGCCGGCTTCCTGCATGTGGTAGCCGGAAATGGAAATGGAATTGTATTTCGGCATCCGCTGCGAGGTGTAGGCGAAGATGTCGGAGATGATCCGCATCGAGGGGCTAGGTGGATAGATGTAGGTGTTGCGCACCATGAACTCTTTCAGAATGTCGTTCTGAATGGTGCCCGACAGTTTCTCCGGCGGCACGCCCTGTTCCTCGGCAGCCGCGACGAACAGCGCGAGGATCGGCAGCACCGCGCCGTTCATGGTCATCGACACGCTCATCTGGTCGAGCGGGATGCCGGCGAACAGCGTGCGCATGTCGTAGATGGAATCGATCGCAACGCCGGCCATGCCGACGTCGCCGGAGACGCGCGGATGATCCGAGTCATAGCCGCGATGGGTGGCGAGGTCGAAGGCGACCGACAGGCCCTTCTGTCCGGCCGCGAGGTTACGGCGATAGAACGCGTTGGAGTCCTCTGCCGTGGAGAAGCCGGCATATTGCCGGATGGTCCAGGGCTGGTTGACATACATGGTCGGGTAGGGGCCGCGCAGATAGGGCGCGATGCCCGGCCAGGTCTCGAGGAAGTCGATGCCTTCGAGATCGGCCTCGCCGTAGACGGATTTCACCGGGATGCCCTCGGGCGTCAGCCACGGCTCGGCGCTCGCAGCCGGGGCCGTACTGGCCACGGGCTGGAAGGCGACATCGGCGAAATTGGGAATGCGGGTCATCCCTGGGCTTCCTCAAACTGGCGATTGCGTTCGATCAATCGCTGTAGCTTCTAACTCAATCGTGGTCCGGATGCTGATGGCTGACGATGGTCGCCATCTTGTCCGGTCCGTAATTCTGCATCGTGGTCTGGCTCGGCAGGTTGGCGATGCCGACCACCCAGCCGTGGCGGGACTCGGTTCCGAATTGTTGCGTCGGTATCACCCGGTCGGGCCGGTCGAAGGCGCCGGTCATGATCTCGATGCGGGGCCCGTCGATGCGGCGGAAGCTCAGGGGCGTTCCGCAGGCGGCGCAGAAGTCGCGCTCGGCGATCGAGGAGGATCTGAACGCGGCGGGCTTGCCGCGGGTCCATCTGAAGTCGTTGCGATCGATGTCGGCGAAAGAGGCAAATGGCGCCCCGGACGCTTTCTGGCACATCCGGCAGTGGCAGATGCTGATCCGGGTCGGTGCCGCCGAGACGGCAAACCGGACGGCGCCGCACTGGCAGCCGCCGGTCAGAACGGGTGTCGATGGTGCCTCTGCGCTCATGTCTGCTCCATCCGCCGATAGGCGTCGCGCAATGTCGCCAGCGCATCACCGCCGGCGAAGACGAACTCGCCGATGCCGGCCGCCCGCAGCGCCGCTTCCTGGTCGCCGGGCCGCCCTGCCAGATAGATATGCCTTGCACCGGCGCCTTGAAGGGCCCTGGCGGCCTCACTGGCGCTGGCGGCATAGACCTTATCCGAGGAACAAATGCACGCCAGCGTGGCGCCCGAGGCCTTGTAGGCCGCGGCCAGCGCCGCCGCGTCGGCAAAACCCTCGCTGTCGATAGCCTCGATCCCGCCGGTTTCGAAGAAGCTCTTGGCGAAGGTCGCGCGGGCCGTGAAGTCCGCGGCGGTGCCGAGATTGGCCAGGAATATCTTCGGCCGTGCGCCATGCGCCTTCAGCGCGGCATCCGACTTGTCGCGCAGCGCCTCGAACGGTTCGGCAAGCCGCATCGGCGCGAGGGCGTCGAACTTCACCTTGGCGCCGGCGAGGGACGCCGGCGCTGATGGTTTCACATCCAGCACCGCGGGGGCGGCCTCGCGCAGATCCGGAAATTCGCTGGCGCCGGTCAGCACGTCGCGGCGCTTCGCCACATTGGTCTCGCGCAGCAATCGCGTCGCGGTGACCTTGTTTTGCAGCAGTCCCTGCTCGAGTGCGGCGAAGATGCCGCCGGCCTTCTCGATCTCCTGGAACAGCATCCACGCCGCCTCGCAGAGCTGCGAGGTCAGCGTCTCGATGCCGCCGGCGCCGGCCGCGGGATCGGAGACCTTGGCGAGGTTGGACTCATCGAGCAGCACGAGTTGCGTGTTGCGCGCCACGCGCCGGGCGAAGTCATCAGGCAGGCCGAGCGCCAGCGTGTGCGGCAGCACCGTGATCGCATTGGCGCCGCCGAGCCCGGCCGCAAAGGTCGCGATCGTCGCGCGCAGCATGTTCACATTGGGATCGCGCTGGGTCAGCATCCGCCAGGCGGTTTGCGCGTTGACGAAGATCGGCTTCGGCGCAAGTCCGCAGGCTTGCTCGACACGTGCCCACAGCAGCCGCAGCGCGCGAAATTTCGCCATCGTCAGGAACTGGTCGGCGTCGGCGCTGAGGCGGAACGAGATCGCCGCGCGCGCCGCGTCGAGCTCGATGCCGGCGCCCTCCAGCATGCGCAGATAGGCGAGGCCAAGCGCGAGCGTGAACGCGAGTTCCTGCACCTCGGAGCCGCCGGCATCATGGACCGGCCGGCCGTCGGCCAGCACGAACGGCCCCTTGAAGCCGCGCTTGATGAGGCCATTGACGACCTGGCCGAACGACTTTTCGTAGTCGGGCCAGGCGATGGCCGCAGCACCGCGCACGGCCATGGTGCTGAGCGCCTGATAATTGAAATGCAGATCGAGCTTGGCCGGGTCGAGCTTGCGGGCCTCGACCATGTCGGCAAAGGTCTCGCCGGCGTTCTCGCGGCCGATCACCGGATTGAGCGCGATCATGATGCCGGCATCGAGATGGACGCCGCCGCAGGCGCGCGCCAGCGTCTTCTTGCTGGCGTCGGCAAGACCGAAGCCGCGCGCACCGGGACCCCCGGCGAACTCGAATTCGAGGCCGGTCGCCCCGTTCTCGAGATCCTGCAGCGCTTGCGCATTGGCCTGTGCGGCATCGGGATGATCGACCCGCTGCAGGATCTGCCAGGGTGCAGCGGCGGCGCGGCCGGCAAGCGGGCTTGAATTGGCGGCGCGGCGGTAGATCGGATCGATCTTCAGGCCGTCATAGGTCTTGCCGACCAGCTTCTCGAACGGGGCGCCCTTCAGCACGCCGTCGACCAGCTTGCGCCAGTCGTCATAGGTCGCAGGTCGAAAATCCGAAGCCAGAGCCAAATCGTCAGTCGAGGTCGTCATCCGCCCAAATCGTCCTTCACCGGCCCCGCGCGGGGCCCCTTGATTTGGCCGGAAATTGCCACGGGCGGGCGGCCAAGCCAAACGGTTGTTTGCGGTGGTTTCGCTTTAATCGAGGTCCGCTAGACGGAAAATACCGTCTGTAGAGACCTTCGCCAGCGCATCGGCGACGCGGCGCCCGGCGATGACGCGGTCAGGAACGATCTCGGCGAGCGGCACCAAGACGAAGGCGCGTTCGAACAAACGCGGGTGCGGCAGCGTCAGTTCCGGCTTGTTCAGTGTGACGTCGTCATAGGCGATCAGGTCGAGGTCGAGGGTGCGCGGCCCCCAGCGCTGCTCATTGGCACGGTCGCGGCCGAATTTGGCTTCGATCTTGTGCAGCGTGAACAGCAGCGCATGCGGATCGAGACTGGTCTCGATCTCGATGCAGGCGTTGATGAAGCTGTCCTGCTGCTGCTCGCCCCAGGGCGGCGTCGAATAATCCGACGAGCGTGCGATAAGCGCGGCCTGGGTCATGCCGCAGATATTGGCGATCGCCTTGCGAAACGTGGTGCGGACGTCGCCGACATTGCCGCCGAGGGCGATCAGGACGTCAGCCATCTGCGTTCAACCCTGGGGCGGTTGATGGCGCGAGCGGGTCAGCACGACGCCGACATCGTCGAAGATCGCGGCGATCGGCGCGTGCGGCTTGTGCACCGTGACCTTGACCGCCCGGATGCGCGGGAAGCTCGCCAGGATGTCCTCGGCCACCGCGCCGGCGGCGCGCTCCAGCAGCTTGTAGTTGGTGTTCTTGAATGCCGATGTCGCGGTCGCCACCACGTTGGAATAGGAGACCGTATCTGAAAGGCGGTCGGTGCGCGAGGATTCCGAGAGGTCGGTATAGAGCTCGAGATCGATGACGAAGCGCTGCCCGACCTCCGTTTCATGTTCCATCACGCCATGACGGGCATGGATGACGATCCCGGTGATGAAGATCGTATCGGTCATTGCTGTCCCTCGATTGCTGCGGCCACGCGCAGCGCCTGAACGGTTTCGGCGACGTCATGCGCGCGGATGATACGGGCGCCATTCTGCGCGGCGATCAGATGCGCCGCGATCGAGCCGCCGATCCGCTGTTGCGGCTCCGACGGCGCGACCGTGCTGATGAAGCGCTTGCGCGAGGCGCCGACCAGCAGCGGCAGGTGGAACGCGTCGAGCTCGGCAAGCCGCGCCAGCGCGATCATGCTCTGCTCCGGGGTCTTGCCGAAGCCGATGCCGGGATCGAGCACGATCCGGTCGGGCGAAATGCCGGCGCTTGCGGCGATCGCGAGTGAGCGCTCGAAGAAGGCGGCGATGTCCTGCATGATGTCGATCGCCGGATCGGCCTGCTCGCGATTGTGCATGATGATCACGGGCACGCCGCGTGCGGCGACCAGCGGCGCTATGCCGGCATCGCGCTGCAGGCCCCAGACGTCATTGGCGATGACAGCGCCGTGGTCGAGCGCCCAGGCCACGACCTCCGATTTCATGCTGTCGATCGAGACCGGCACGCCAAGCGCGATCACGTCGGCAAGCACGGGCTTCAGCCGCGCCATCTCGGCCTCGGCGGTGATCGGCTGCGAGCCGTAGGGACGGGTGGATTCCGCGCCAATGTCGATGATATCGGCGCCCTCGGCGACCAGCTTGCGGGCCTGCGCCAGCGCCTCTTCGGGTGCGGCGAACTGGCCGCCGTCGGAGAACGAGTCCGGCGTCACGTTCAGGATGCCCATCACGGCCGGATAGGGCCGCGACAACAGCGCCGGCAGCAGCGCCGATACGGCCGGGCCGGTCACCGTCGATGCTATGGGCTTGCTCGCCATCATGCGGTGGCTTTGCGCTGACCGCAGCGGCAAGTCAAGGTGTGGCGATGGCGGGTGACGCGGCCGGCGGCCGAATGCCGTTAAGACAGGCTAATAGGTGATCTTGGGAGGCAGCTTGCGTGCCTCTTCGATCAGCAGCTCGACCGACTTCTCCGACGGCATCACGCGGACGAGCTTACGCCGCACATTGGCGTCCTTCATGCTCTGCGCGAGCCGCGACGGGTTGCGGTGCGCGAGCTCGCGCACGGTGGTGACGCCGGCGGCGCGGACCAGACCGACCTTCGCCTTGCCCATGCCGGGAATCCGCATGTAGTCGGAGATGTTGGCCCATTCGAGCAATTGTTGTTCGCTGATCCCGGTCTTGGCGGCGAGCGCCTTGCGTCCCTTGACGGTGCGGGCGGCTTCAAGCAGTGCGTCGGTCGTGCGGATACCCTGCGATTTCAGTTTGGTGGCGCAATAGGCGGACAGGCCTTCGATCTCGGAGAGGGGGTATGTCATGATACTCGTATGCAGGTAGAAGGGAGCGCACGTGCAATGGCGTTTTGGGAGAATGCTTCAGGCAAACTGGCTGAGGCCCGGCGTCCCCGAGATGATCTCGCCCATTTGATCCGCTCCGATTTTGTCGCGGCCGAACCTGAAAAGTTCACGCGCGACGTTCTGAATCTCACTCATGCTCAATCCGAGCGCCATCAGCCGGGTGCCGACAGCCATCAGACCGCCACCCATCAACCGCGATAGGCCACCGCTGTTGTTGGAGGCGGCGATTGCCGCTTCGGCGCCGGGGATTTGGTCGATCAGAGCCTGAACTTTGTCGGAAGGTCCCTCGTTACGGAGGAAACCCAGAACGATGCCGATGGTTTTTTCAGCGACAGCACCGTCGATGCCGGCCTTCGCGGCCAGCTGCCCAACCAATTCGTCCATATTGCCCCGCCTCAACCGGTTTTTGCCGGATCATTCTTGAAGATTTATCTTGAGCGCCTGTGTCACGAAATACAAGCGATCCGCGCATTTCAGTTCGTTTTCTTTTTCGATCGCGTCGGGAGTGTTGCACCTCTGCAAGATTGAGCGGCGGATTCACACCATCTTGTCGCAATGCGCAATGCCTTTCGTCACTTGGCCCGGAATCTTGGCCGGGAATAAAGTATGAGGAACTGGTGCAGCGACAATATACATCAGTGCGCGCCGATGGTTTCAATCGACCTGCAAGATGCAATATGATGTCATCGGTTCGAATGGATCGAGCCGATTTAAAATCGCGTTAAGAGGCGAAGCGATGGCGACGTCCGACACCAAGTTGGCCGATACCGATGAGAAGATCTTTATCGGCAAGGGCGAGGAAACAGCCTGGCTGACGCTTGCGCTGGCCAACCGCCACGGCCTTGTGACCGGTGCGACCGGAACCGGCAAGACCGTCACGCTGCAGGTCATGGCTGAAGGATTTGCGCGCGCCGGCGTTCCGGTTTTCGCAGCCGACATCAAGGGCGATCTTTCCGGTATCTCCGAAGTCGGCGAGGCTAAGGACTTTATCCTGAAGCGCGCCAAGGAGATGGGCCTGACCTTCCAGCCGGATCAGTTCTCGACCGTATTCTGGGACGTGTTCGGCGAGCAGGGCCATCCGGTGCGCGCCACCGTCACCGAGATGGGACCGCTGTTGCTCTCGCGGATGCTCGATCTGAACGACGTGCAGGAGGGCGTGCTTAATGTTGCCTTCCGTGTCGCCGATGAGAACGGCCTCACGTTGATCGACATGAAGGACCTTCGGGCGCTGCTGGATGCGATCGCCCCGGACGGCAGCAAGAAGGCTGCCGACGACGAGGAAGATCCGCTGGCGCCGATCCGTAAGGCCGCGCAAGGCTACGGCAATGTATCCAAGGCGACCGTCGGAACGATCCAGCGTCAGCTCCTGGTGCTCGAGAACCAGGGCGGCGCCAAGTTCTTCGGCGAGCCGGCGCTGACGCTGAAGGATTTCATGCGCACCGACCGCGACGGCCGCGGCATCGTCAATATCCTGGTCGCCGACAAGCTGATGCAGAGCCCGCGGCTTTACGCCACCTTCCTGCTCTGGATGCTTTCGGAATTGTTCGAGGAATTGCCGGAGGCCGGCGACCTGCCGAAGCCGAAGCTGGTGTTCTTCTTCGACGAGGCGCATCTCTTGTTCACCGACGCGCCGAAGGCGCTGATGGACAAGATCGAGCAGGTGGTGCGGCTGATCCGCTCCAAGGGAGTCGGCGTCTATTTCGTCACGCAGAATCCGATCGACGTGCCGGACAAGGTACTGGCGCAGCTCGGCAACCGCGTGCAGCACGCGCTGCGCGCCTTCACGCCGCGCGATCAGAAGGCGGTTGCCGCGGCCGCACAGACCTTCCGGCCCAATCCGAAGCTCGACACCGCGCGGGTGATCATGGAGCTCGGCAAGGGCGAGGCGCTGGTGTCGTTCCTCGAGGGCGGCGGCACGCCGTCGATGGTCGAGCGCGTCATGGTGCGCCCGCCGTCGGCGCGGATCGGGCCGATCACGCCGGAGGAGCGCAAGGCGATCATGGATGCGAGCCCGGTCAAGGGCAAATACGACACCGCG
Organism: Bradyrhizobium sp. USDA 4510; assembly: GCF_054059095.1. NCBI lineage: Bacteria > Pseudomonadati > Pseudomonadota > Alphaproteobacteria > Hyphomicrobiales > Nitrobacteraceae > Bradyrhizobium > Bradyrhizobium sp. USDA 4510. The sequence continues at coordinate 2,279,372 of NZ_JBSSBT010000001.1, forward strand.
GTCGATGCCGAATCCGCCTACGAGATCATCCAGAAGCGGCTCGCCGGGACGGCGGCGCCGGCGGACGGCAGCGCTGGCGGCGAGGGTGGCGGCATCCTCGGCCAGCTCGGTTCGATCGCGTCCACGATCTTCGGCACCAACGTCAAGCGCGGCCGCATGTCGACCGGACAGGTGATCGCGCGCAGCGTCACGCGCTCGGTGACCGACAAGGTGATCGGCGGCGTGGCCGCCGATCTCGGCAAATCGCTCGGCGGTTCGGTTGGCGGCTCGATCGGCCGGGCGCTGGTGCGCGGCGCGCTCGGCGGATTGCTGCGCAGATAGCACCGCGCCGGTCGGCCGAAGCGGGAGACCGGCTTTGCCTCCCGCGGCCGGCGCGCTACAACCTGGCGCAACGTCCAACAAAAAGGATATCCGCGATGTCCAACGCCAAGCTGCAGCCCGTCCTCGACCGTATCGACGCCGATTTCGACAACAGTCTCGAGCGGCTGTTCACGCTGCTGCGGATCAAATCGATCTCGGCCGATCCGGCCTTCGCTGATGACTGCAAGGCGGCTGCCGATCATCTCGCCAAGGATATCGCGACAGTCGGCTTCAAGACCGAAGTGCGGCCGACTGCCGGCCATCCGGCCGTGGTCGGCAAGCTGAACGGCTCGGCCGACGGACGCCCGCACGTGCTGTTCTACGGCCACTACGACGTGCAGCCGGTCGATCCGTTGAATCTCTGGCACCGTCCGCCGTTCGAGCCTGTCGTGACCGACCATGCCGACGGGCGCAAGATTATCGTCGCGCGCGGCGCCGAGGACGACAAGGGACAGTTGATGACCTTCGTCGAGGCGTGCCGTGCCTGGAAGACGGTGACGGGATCGCTGCCGGTCGACATCACGATCGTCATCGAGGGTGAAGAGGAGATCGGTTCGAAGAATTTCGTGCCGTTCCTCGAGGCGAACAAGGACGACCTCAAGGCCGACTTCGCGCTGGTCTGCGACACCGGCATGTGGGACCCGAATACGCCGGCGATCACCACCTCATTGCGCGGCCTGGTCTATGACGAGGTCAAGATCAAGGCCGCCAATCGCGATCTGCATTCCGGCGTGTTCGGCGGCGGCGCGCAGAACCCGATCCGCGTGCTGACGCGGATCCTCGGCGGCCTGCATGACGAGAACGGCCACATCACCATCCCCGGTTTCTATGACGGCGTGAAGGATTTGCCGCCGGATATTCTGGCCCAGTGGAAGCAGCTCAATCTGACGCCGGAGAGCTTCCTCAAGCCGATCGGCCTCTCGGTGCCCGCCGGCGAAAAGGACCGGCTCCTGATCGAGCAGGTCTCCTCGCGCCCGACCTGCGACATCAACGGCATCGTCGGCGGCTATACCGGCGAGGGCTCCAAGACGGTGATCGCGGCCGAGGCGTCAGCGAAGGTCTCGTTCCGCCTGGTCGAGGGACAGGATCCCGAGAAGATCCGAAAGGCGTTCCGCGACTATGTGAAGGCGCGCCTGCCGGCCGACTGCAAGGCCGAGTTCACCGACCATTCCAGCGCGCCGGCGATCGCGCTCGACTGGAACATGAAGCCGCTGGCAGCCGCGCGCCGCGCGCTGACCGACGAATGGGGCAAGGAGGCGCTGCTGATCGGCTCCGGCGCCTCGATCCCGATCGTCGCCGATTTCAAGCACACGCTCGGCCTCGACAGCGTGCTGATCGGCTTCGGGCTCGACGACGACAACATCCATTCGCCGAACGAGAAGTACGACCTCAAGAGCTACCACAAGGGCATCCGCTCCTGGGCGCGGATCCTGGCGGCGTTCGGCGACGCCAAATAGCGCAACGGCAATTCACGTAAAAACGCCGCCCGGAATTGGGCGGCGTTTTGATTCGGTAGTGCAGAGGGTGTTGGCCGTTAGCCTACCCGAAGATTATGAAATTTCAATCACGGTAGCCGGGATTGACCCGGTCGAGCTTGCGCAGCAGCGGCGGCCAGACCAGCTGGGTCGAGCGCAGCTCGGCGCGGTCCGGGTTGGAGAGCAGCTCGGTGTTCTTGTCGATCGCATGCTGGTCGACCGGATAGGCGATCGGTCCGAGCGCGCGGGTCGCCACCTGCATCGAGCAGGCGCGCTCCAGATGGTACATCCGCTCGAACGCGGAGGCGACCGAGCGGCCGACCGTCAGGGTGCCGTGATTGCGCAGCAGCATGTGGTTCTTGTTGCCGAGATCGCGCTGCAGGCGCGGGCGCTCGTCATGATCGAGCGCGATGCCTTCATAGTCGTGATAGGCGAGGTCGTGGGTGACGAGCTGCGCGGTCTGGTTCAGCGGCAGCAGCCCGTCGGGGCCGCTCGATACCGCAGTGCCGTCGACGGTGTGCAGATGGAGCACGCAGCCGGCGTCCTCGCGCACCTCGTGGATCGCCGAATGGATGGTGAAGCCGGCCGGGTTGATGCTGTAGTCGCTCTTCGAAAGCTGGTTGCCGTCGAGGTCGACCTTGACGAGGCTCGACGCGGTGATCTCGTCGAACATCAGCCCGTAGGGGTTGATCAGGAAGTGATGCTCGGGCCCCGGCACGCGGGCGGAGATGTGGGTATCGACCAGATCGTCCCAGCCATAGAGCGCGACCAGCCGGTAGCAGGCAGCAAGATTGATCCGCTGCTCCCATTCCGCCGCACTCATATCCGACGGCACTTCCTTCAGGCGCACTTCCGCTGGCGACATGGCCGATTGCTCCATTGATGGCGTTATTGCTTGGTCCAAGCGTAGCGCCGCCGCCGGACCGCAGCAAGGCAGGGTAACGGCGTGACAGTCATGTCGGCATGCGGCCCACGATCCGAACGGCGATCGTCAGTGGGCCAGTCTGATGCGTTACGGCGCCGGGATCGCCAGCAGGCTCGAGATGCTGCGGCCGCGGATGTCATAGACGCGGGCGAACACGACGTCGTCGCGCTTGATCTCGACCATGACCGGCGCGGCCAGGCCCTTGCAGTAGAATTCGCCGAGCGTCATCGCGAAGTCGGCGGCATTGCTGTCCCATCCGATCGTGAAATCGGGGCCGAGCGCGACCTGCGCGGGGCGCTGCGGTCCGCACACCGCGACCTTCCACTTGCGGTTCTGCGGCGGCACTTCCTGCCGCTCCGCCAGCTGCTCGCGCAGCCCGTCGGATGCCTGCTTCAGCGCCAGGCCCCAATAGTCCAGCATGAAGAAGTTGTCCGCGGTCCGCACCGTGCCGGCGATGTGGTTGAAGTGCGTGTACTGATACGGATGCAGGCGGATCATTTCGCTGAGCGGCAGCAAGAGGCCGAATGCGAACATGGCGAGCGCCGCGGGCTGCCAGGCGCGGCGGTTCTCGCCGAGCCAGTCCATGCCGCGCGCGAATGCGACGCCGGCCAGCACCGTCATCGGCGGAATCACGAAGATGAAGTGGCGGATGCCGTTATAGAGCGCCGGCCGCTTCACCATCGCGATCACCAGCGGCAGCGTCGCCGCCAGCGTCAGCATCAGCATGATCGACTTGCGCTTCGCGGTGACGTCATAGCGCGACAGCGACATCAAGGTGATGACGACGGCGGCGGCCAGCAGCACCAGCAGCACTTCGGGAAGCTGCAGCGCGAACAAGGTGGGCAGATAGGACCACGGCATGTCCGGCACCGACACCAGCGCGCCGTCGAACATCTCCTTCCACGGTTTCTCGAAGAAGTGCGAGAAATAGGTCACCGCTTCGAGCGGATGTCCGGGCTCCATGATCGACCACGGCCAGATCAGGCCCATCACGAGATAGCCCAGCAGAAGTCCCGGCAGCAGCACATAGACGACATGGGCAAAGCGGTGGGTCGCCTCGCGCGGGCCCTGCTTGCGGAATTCCTCGATCAGGAGCGGGACGAAGCCGACCACGGCGTAGATCAATGCGAGCCCGCCAAGCACGCGGCAGCCGATCGACAGGCCGGCCCCCAGGCCGACGATCAGGATGGTGCGCGGCGAGGGCGCCGGATATTCCTCGATCAGGCGGACCAGGCCCATGATCAGGACCACCATCGCCACGGCGAACGGCGCATCCTTCGGATTCATGAACATGTGGCCGTAGAAGGTCGGGCACAGCGCCAGCAGCAGCAGCGCCGCCAGTCCCGCCAGCGGGCCGCCGACACGGCGTGCCAGGCGCCAGGTTACGGCAAGGCCGATGACGCCGACGATCGCGCCGAGCAGGCGGCGCGTCTCGAACAGTTCGAGCGGAATGAGCTTGTGCAGCAAGGCCGCGGCCATGTCGAAGCCGCCGCCGTACATATACAGATTGGCAAACGACAGCGCGCCGGTGTCCTTGAACCCGGACTCGTACATGCGCAGCAGGAGGTCGGCATATTCAGCGTGGGTGTAATCGTCCCAGCCCAGACCGTAATCGCGGAACGTCAAGCCGGCGACCACGGCGACCACGCCGAGGACGAGGACAGCGAGATCGTCGCAGGTCTTCTCCACCGAGCGCCGCGCAGGCGCCTCGAGGGCAGACGTCGTAATCGATGACATAGCTAGTGATACCGGCGTGCCTGTGGCCCAGATTGGCGCTTTAGGGCCTCATTCCCCGGCATCCATAGCGCAGTTCCGTTTCCGAGTAATTGGTAATTGTGGCGTAATTTCCCAGATGCGTTGCAATAAATTGGCAGCAATTCGTAGCCAGTAGATCTACGGGAGCTGGCTGCCCGACAGCCACTGCGGCCGCGGTGAAGCAACGCATCGCGGCTTGGTTAAGCGGGATTTTAGGGAACTCTGTCTACAATTGGCGGTTGGCGGTGTGGGCAATATGACGGTATCGTGGCGTTGGTGGCCCGCGCCGATTTTCGGATGGGTCTCCCGGGGGTTAGTTCGATGAAGGTTGGTCTGTTGGTCGTCGGCGCGGGCCTGGTCGTGGCGGGCCTGGCGGCGATCGGCCTCGGAATTCCAAACAAGGAATTCAGCGTCGGCGGCACGTTGATCGCAACAGGCGTGACCGGCGCATGTACCGGCGTGATTGTTCTCGCCCTTGCCGCCATCCTTCGCGAACTCCAGGCCATGGGCGACCGGCTCGATGCCGTCGTGGCAGTGGGTCTGCGGTCCGGGTCGCCGTCTGCAACTTCCCCGCGCGGCACTCCCGACGATCCGGTGTTCCCGCCGCCTGAGCCGAAGGTCTCGGCGCCTCCGCCGCTGGCTCCAGCGTTCCCGCCATCCGCTCCCGCGGCGCCGCCCTGGCACGACGAGATCGCCTCGCGCGGCGCATCAGGCGAGGTGCCGCCGCCCGCACCGGCGGCCGCGCCCGCGGATGGCGCTGCGCCGCCCAAGCGGCGCAATCTGCTGTTTTCCTCCTCGCGCAAGGAGCGCGAGCGGAGCCAGGGGCGTGCCGCCGAACCGCTCACGCCGGATCTGTTGTCGCCGGAACTGCGTCCGAATCCGGGTGGTTCGGCCGAACCGGCGTCGGCAACCTTCGACGATGCCTGGCCGAAGGCCGACCGGCCGCGGCCGGTCGACGTCGCCCCGCGGCGCGGCCCCCGGACGCCATCCACCTTCGGCGAGGCCCAGTCGGCCGCCGCCGCCTCGCCGTCGTCGGGCCATCCGCCGCCGCCGCAGGAGCAGCCGCCGGTGACCGTGCTCAAATCCGGCGTCGTCGACGGCATGGCCTATTCGCTCTATTCGGACGGATCAATCGAGGCGCAGATGCCGGAGGGCATGATGCGATTTGCCTCGATCGACGAGCTCAGGTCGCATCTGGAGCAGCGGCCTTAAGATCCGGGCCAATACTTGCGCGCGGCCGGCCCGTAGCCGGAAACGCGGCCGTTGTTGTCAGATTTGCTGCAATTCGTGCATATTCGCAAAGTAGTACGCGATTCCATTAATGTATTGCTGCGCATGGATACTGTCCGGTGGGCGCCGGGCTGCCGAGAGCACGGGGAAGATTGAGCCATGTCCGATACGTCAGGCAAAACGCCGGTCGAGCTGACCGCCAACATCGTTTCGGCCTATCTCAGCAACAATCCGACGCCGGCCTCGGACATTCCGAACCTGATCAGCCAGGTCCACTCCGCTTTGCTGCGGGTGTCGAGCGGACGCAACGACACGCCGAGCGAGCCGGCCAAGCCTGCGGTGTCGATGAAGAAGTCGATCACGCCCGAATATCTGGTGTGCCTCGAGGACGGCAAGCGCTTCAAGTCGCTGAAGCGCCATCTGCGCACCCAGTACAACATGACCCCGGAGCAGTATCGCGACAAATGGGGCCTGCCGGCCGACTATCCGATGGTGGCGCCGAACTATGCGGTGGCGCGATCGCAGCTCGCCAAGAAGATGGGTCTCGGTCAGCAGGCGCGGAAGCGGAAGTAAAGATCTACGCGGCGGACGCCAGCGCCTCGCGCGCATCGTTGCGGATGCGGTCGACCATCGAGCGCAGGCCGTTGGAGCGCTGCGGCGTCAGATGGTCGCGGAAGCCGAATTCGTCGAACAGCGCGAGCGCGTCGGTGCCGAGGATTTCCTTGGGCGTTTGCCCAGAAAACAGCGTCAGCACGATCGCGACCAGGCCGCGCACGATGTGGGCGTCGCTGTCGCCGATATAGATCAGGCGCGGTTCGCCGTTGGCATCGCGCTCGATCCGCTTCGACAGCCAGACCTGGCTGACGCAGCCCTGCACCTTGTTCTCGGCCGAGTGCTCCGCCTCCGACAACGGTTCGAGCGTGCGGCCGAGCTCGATGACATAGCGGTAACGGTCGTCCCACTCGTCCAGCAGCGCAAAATTGTCCCTGATTTCGTCGATCGTCGTCATCGTGGCCCGCTTCCTGTCCTTGACGGCTTATATAGGAAGGCGGGCCGCGAAAGCGATGAAAATGGAACCGGTTCCCGGCTGTTTTGACGCGTTTTCTTCACGCGAACCGGTGCCTGCCTCGCTCGACAGCGCTTTGGTTTCCGCTCACGGCGTCGGCGGCAGGCGGAATTCGATCGACTGATCCTCCGCGGTCAGCGTGTCGCGGAACGCGGTGGCTGAATCGGTCTCGTCCTGGCCGATCGAGCCGGTGTGGTCGGGTGGCTTCTTGTCGGTGATGATCTGGTAGAGCTTGCGCGCCCCGTCGGTCGCGCGCTGGCCGATCGCGGTCGCGGCCTGGCCGCCGACCTCGCAGGCAGACGGCTGGCGCTTGCAGAACTGACCCATGTCGTTGATCGTCGCGGTCGCGGCCGACACCGCGTCCGACGCGCTGATCTGCGGCGCCTTGTCCGCTTCGGGTGTTTTGTCTCTCGGCAGCAGCACGAGCACAAGCCCGAGCCAGAATGCCAAACGCAGCAGGAAGAACATGGCGCGATCCCGGTCGTCTGTCTTGTTTTGCTTCTTGCGCGGTCGATGCCGCTATTGGCCTTGAGGGTTAGCATCGGTCGATAAATCGGAAGTATCTGCATTGAAGTAAATCCGCCGAAAAATCGCGGAAAATTCGCCTGAATTGATTCGCCGTAAATTTTCGATTGATGGCGGCCGACGCGCGCCGGATACGCAGGATTCGCCCCGTCCACCATTTCGAAACCATAGAATGTCGCATCCGGAAACCAGCCGTTCACCATCCCCGACAAATGGCCGGTGAATAGCGGGTCAAGCCCGCTCCAATGCACGGTGTTTGGCGGCAGGCCGCCCAGCCTTAGCGTTCGCTTAAGTTCGCTCTGACACGTTGACCTGCAATCACGAAGGAGGCGTTCCGGCGCGTCTGTGTTGACGATTGAGCCGAAGCGCGAGTGCTGTGAGTAGTTTGAGTCTGATCCGCGATTGCCTGGATGCGCTGCTGCATCCGTCGGCGCAATATGATGCGCTGACGCGTGCGCGCCATCGTGCCTTCATGGCGCCGCGGCTGCTCGGCAGCCTGGCGGCGCTTGCCTCGTTCCCTGCCTTTCTTGCGATGCGCGGTGCGCCGACGGCGATCGAGGTCGCGGCATTCGCCTGGCTGATCGCGCCGATCCTGCTGTCGTGGTTCCTGTCGCGCACCGGCCGCTATGAAGGCGCGCATGTGCTGTCGTCGCTGGCGCTCGCCGGTCTCGTGATGATGATCGCGGCGACGACCGGCGGCCTCGCCTCGTTCGCCGCCGTGTGGCTCGTCGTCATTCCGATCGAGGCGGCGCTGTCGGCCTCCCGGCGCGTGGTGGCGTTTGCGTTCGCGCTGGCGATGATCTGCGCGGCGCTGCTGAGCGTGCTCGGCCATTATCATGTACTGCCGGTCGTCGATCCCGCGGTTGCTTCGAACAGCACGCTGGTCGGCTTCGGCGTCGTGTCGGCGATCTTCTACGCCGCCGGGCTCGCCTTCGGTGCGGAGTCGCTGGCGCGCACCAGCGTGGCGCTGCTCTATGTCGAGGAAGAGCGCTACCGCCTGCTCGCGCATAACATGAGCGACGTGCTGTCGCGGCACAGCCGCAACGGCGCGGTGCGCTTCATTTCGCCCGCGGCCGAGAACATGCTCGGCGTGCCGGCATCGCGGCTGTTGGGCCACGGCCTGTTCGACCGCGTTCATGTCGCCGATCGCCCGGCCTATCTCACGGCGCTGTCGGACGCCGCGCGCGGTGACTCCCGCAGCGTCGAGTTCCGCGTGCGCCGTGACGGTGCGCGGGGCGAAGCCGTCGCCGAATTCATCTGGGCCGAGATGCGCTGCCGCCCGCTCGATCAGGCCGCCGCCGATGCCGAGGTCGTCGCCGTGATCCGCGACGTGACCGATCGCAAGGTGCAGGAGCAGGCGCTCGAACAGGCGCGCAATGTGGCCGAGCAGGCCGATGCGTCGAAGACGCGCTTCCTGGCCACCATGAGCCACGAACTGCGCACCCCGCTCAACGCCATCATCGGCTTCTCCGAGATGATCGCGCAGGAAGACGTGCTCGGCCTCGACGTGGCCCGCCGCAAGGAATACGCGCAGCTGATCAACGATTCCGGCCAGCATCTGCTGTCGGTCGTCAACGGCATCCTCGACATGTCGAAGATGGAGTCCGGCAATTTCGAGATTTCGCCGGAGCCGTTTGCGCCGCGGCCTGCGCTGCTCAATTGCTGCAATCTTGTGGCGTTGAAGGCGCGCGAGAGCGGCGTCGATCTCGTCACCCGCGTGCCCGACGATCTGCCGATCGTGAACGGCGATCCGCGCGCGTTCAAGCAGATCGTGCTCAATCTGGTCTCGAACGCCATCAAGTTCACCGAGCGCGGCGGCAAGGTCACCGTGTCGGCCGGTGTCGAGGGATCGCGGCTGGTGCTGCGTGTCTCGGACACTGGCGTCGGCATCGCCGCCGATGATCTCAAGCGGATCGGCGATCCGTTCTTCCAGGCCGGCAAGACTTATCAGCGCCGCCACGAGGGCACCGGTCTTGGTCTTTCCATCGTGAAGGGGCTGGTCGGCCTGCACCACGGCGAAATCAATGTGGAGAGCAAGGTGGGCGAGGGCACCATTGTATCGGTCGCGCTGCCGCTGGCGTTCACCCCGCCCGCCGCCGTCGAGCCGTCCAGCAATGTCTCGACCCTGAAGCCCGCGCTGCGTTCCGGACTACAAGAGCAAACCCATCAGGTGAAGAAGAGTGCCTAGACAGACTTTGGATGACGATGAAACGCCGCGCCGTCGCCGCGGCGCCAAGGCAGTGGCCATCGCGGCCGAGGAGGAACGTGGCCTCGTCCTGCGCCTGCTGCTGCACAGTCCGAAGGATCTGGTCGCCGGCGTGCTGGCGACGTCTGCCATCGTTGCGATCCTGATCAATGCGCTGTTCCTGCAGGCGGGCCGTCATCCGTCGCCGATGTTCGGCGGTTCGGTTGTGACGCTGCCGCCGCCGGCCCCGGTTGCCGCGGCCACCAGCCCGATACCGCGCCCGCGTCCGGCCGAGGCGGCTGCCCGATCGGCCGAGCCCGTCGACGTGAAGCCGGTGGAGACCAAGCCGGCCGAGACCAGGTCCGTCGAAGCCAAGCCGGCAGAACCCAAGGTCGAGGCCAAGCCGGTCGATCCGATGGCCAATCTGGTGCTGAAATCGACCACTGCGCCACCGGCCGCAGCACCGTCCCCGGCCGCCGCGCCGTCCAGCGTCATTCGTCCGCCGGCGTCGATTCCGACACAGCATCTGAGCCCGGCCGGAAAACGCATCGCCGCGGTCCAGCGTACACTGACCGAGTATGGCTACGGCCAGCTCAAGCCGACCGGCACGATCGGCGCCGACACCCAGCACGCGATCGCGAAGTTCGAGCGCGCCCGCAAGCTGCCGGTGACCGGACAGATGTCCGATCGCCTGGTGCGCGAGCTCGGCGCGATGATCGGCCATTCGATCGAGTAGTCTCTCTGCGAAGGCATTGAATATGTATTCGTCATGCCCGGGCTTGTCCCGGGCATTGACGTCTTTGAGACTTGTTGCAGCCAAGACGTGGGTGGCCGGGACAAGCCCGGCCATGACGAGTTAAGGCGCGTCGCCCAGCAGAACGTCCCTGACCTCGTCGGAGAACAGCTTCCTGCGGCCGGCCACCAGCACCCATTCCGGATCGTCGCGATCCGGAATAGCGCGCGGCATGCCGTGATCGAGCAGGGCCTGCGCGCAGGCCACCCAGTCGCCGCCCCTGACCGGCTCGTTGCAGGAGGCCCATGACAAGGAGCGCGGACACGTTGTCGCCGAAGCCGTGCTGCTCGGTCCACTCCGCGCCGTGCTCGAGCAGGAATCGCGTCAGGCCGGCATTGCCGCGGAACACCGCGTGATTGAGTGCCGACGCATCCCAATCGCCGCCGCGCACCGTGATCGGCCAGCCGAGCTCGACCATCAGCCGCACCGCATCGTCGCCGCCTGCCGCGGCGAGCTCCGGGAGCAACCGCAATTGCCGCGGTGAAAGTGAACCTGGAAGATCGGGCCGACCGGCCTGGATTCGCCGCGCCTCGCTCTCGTCACCGCTGCTGCACGCCGCGACGAACCGCTCATCATCGGCAAGCGTCTCGTCGCCGGTACGCTCGCGGAGCAACTCGGCGACCTCGGTCAGTCCGAACTGCAGCGCGTACCTGTAGGCGCTGAGCCCGCCTGGTGTCGTGATGCGCGGATCCGCGCCGGCGTCGAGCAGTATCGCGATGCAGGTTCGCGACCGCCGCCGGCGGATCGCCCACAGCAACGGCGAGCCGCATTCGGTCAGCGGCGCGTTGCCGGCGGGTTCGTTTGGATTGCCGCCGTGCCGCAGCAGCAGGTCGAGCGCCGCCACGTTCTCGTCATCGAGCACCTTGTACATCGCGTTGGTGCCGGCGATCCGTGCGCCATGCTCGAGCAGCAGGCCAGTCGTCACCGAGCCTTCGAGCGAGTGGTAGAGCGATTCATTGTCGTTCGGGTTGGCGCCCGCTTCGAGCAACAGTTTGGTCAGTTCGAGATCGTGGTTGCGGCCGGCGGCGCCGTACAGCGCTGACAGCGGATTGCTGTCATCGGGTGCGTCGAGCGTTCCGGGCGGCCAGCGGCTGCTGATGTGCTGGTCGGGATCGGCGCCGGCCTGCAGCAGCAGGCGTGCGCAGCGATGCAGCCGCGCTTCAAATTCCGGAATCTGCAGCAGGCTGGAATGCGTCACGGCGACCAGCGGCGGCAGTTTGAACGGACCGCCGGCACGGTTGACCCATGTGGGATCGTCGTTGGCGGTGCGTTGCACTGTCTCCTCGTCACCGATGGCGCAGGCGAGATAGGGATCGTCGGCGACAAGACTGGAATCCTCGGTGAGCATCCGCGCCGCAACGCGCGGATTGGCGCGGTCGGTGGTGCCGGCGACGTCCGCGGCATAGACCAGCTGCAGCCATCGCCGCACGCGATCGGCCTTGCTTTTACCGGACGGCAATTGTGCGTCGACATAGCGCCGCAGGTCCGGCCAGGAGGCGAAGCCGAGATCGCGCGCCACGCAGGACTGCGCATCGTGCAGCTGCAGATTGAGCGCGGCGATTTGAGCGTCGCTGCGCCCGGCCGCAGCCGGAAGCGCATGCCGGAAACGCGCGTAGGCCTCTGGCGCCTGCCGCCGATAAAGGCGAATGAGCTCCTTGGCCTGCTTCTTCAGATGATCGAGATTCAATCGCCCGGGCGATCGGTCCATGGAAACCTCCGTGCATCATCGCCGATGGTCCACAAAACCGGCTGCACAAAGGCTTGGTTGGCCGCTCAATTGGTGCAAGTGGGTTCAACCCTTCCCGTGGACCCGGGCGCGGCTTGCACCGCAGATGCAAGGATATGGGTGACGATTGGTTCGGTCAACCCGCCGCGGCGTGACGACATCTGTGACAATTGGACGTGACCGCGCCGCTGGCCTATAGCTCGGCGCATGCGATTGAAAACAAGCATTTGGGTCGCGGCGTATCTGCGCCGCTGCCAGACCGAGGGCGTGTTCGGCGCAGTCCGCAAGAAGGGCGCTGAGGAAGCCGGCGCCGTGTTCGTCAAGGTGGCGTTGATGGACGGCAACGCGATGCTGTATGCGCCGGCGCCGCAGACGGTCTATGACGACAGCCGTCCGGTCGAGCGGCTGTTCGTGCCGATGGCACCACAGCCGGTATCCGAGCCGTCTGTCGAGGAGCGCTTGACCAAGGAGCTCCGCTTTGATCCCGATGCCTGGATCGTCGAGACCGAGGACCGTGCCGGGCGGCACTTTCTTGATCTGGCGAAAAACTAGCTTCCGGACTTCTGGTTGCGAATGGCGGGCGCGCTGCCGGGCTGCAACGCGGGGCGCGTCTGCGACGCCGTCGCGCGCACGCGATGACGCTCATCGTCATAGAGCGACGAGCGATACCTGGCGCGGGCCACCGCCATGGTCGAGCCGCGCCACGCCGCCAGCATCACCAACGCCGAGCGCTCGCTCAGGCGATCGTAGAGCCGCGACAGCCGATAGACGTAGTTGACCGAGGAGCCGGCTTCCGGATTGAGGAACATCAGGATCCGCTGGAACGCGGCGCTCGACACGTCAAGCGCCCGCATCGCGCAGGCGAGCGGCTCGCCGCCGGGATCGTTGACGACGTCCGCGGCGATCCGCGACGGCAGGATCAGCGCCTCGCCGAGTTCGAGCGTGAAGTTATCGAGGTCCTCGGCAAACGCTGCCATCTCCAGGATATGGATCGCGCGCGCGGCGCGCGCGGCCGGGATCCGCGCCGCGGCCTTCAGCGGCGTCTCCTGCAGATTGTGCAGGATCTGCGCGCGCTCCCTCGTGCTGGCGGCAAAGAACATGTCGGAGATTTCGGCGGCATCGTTTGGCCGCATGGCAAGGCTCGCGGCCATCCGCAGCTCGGCTTCGGTCGGGACCTTGGCCGGCAGCGCTGACGGGGCGGGCGCGGGAATTGGCGTGGCCGCCGGCATCGGCTGGTCGGGACCGACGCGGCGCAGCCCGAGCTTGTCCACGATCCGCGCGGGCGTCGCCGGATAGATCGCAAGCCGCGCGCGGACCGCGGCACGCGTCGCGTCGTCGACCTCGTCGATCAGGCGCGTCGTCAACTCGACGAACTGGCGCTCTTCATCGGCGGAGTGGGCGCTCGCCTGCACATAGAGGTCGGTCAGGACGCGCAGCAGCGTCGGGCGGATGTCGACGCCCTCGCGACGGGAGAGCGTCATCAGCCCATCGAAACCAGGAAATAGCGGAGCTGCGCTCATCTCGGGCGTACGCGACTTGCCAGTGAACTTCGGTTTGAAAGCCTTGTGGCAGCGAGCCTACGCAGGCTGTTTTAAGAGGCAGTTAAGGAAAACAAGCCGTGAAGGTGAATGCTCGAATTTGCGCGTGTCTATTAAGGCACAGCGCCATATCCGTAACCGTCCGTACCGGCGGCTTAAGATGTCATTAACCATGCGCGTTCTTAACTCGGCGTGCGCGGGGCAAATCATGTCCGTGCGGGGCCAGAGAGAACGGAACATGGGCACCATCGTTGAGTTTCCGGCGGATGCGGCTGCACGGCGGCCGGGCATGGCCGGTGCTGCCGGCGAAGGCATGGGGACCGTACTGATCCTTCCCGTCGTCCGGATCGAGCGAACGACGGAGGAGACCGGCGGTGGTCGCGGACCGGAGCAGGGCACTGCGCAGGGCCGCCGTCGCCGACGCCGCTCCTGATCGCGGACATCGGGCAATGCCGGAGCTTGTGCAGCGGACCGTCGCGCGGCGGTCACTCCCGGCGCTGATCCTGCTGCTGGCAGGCTCGGCGCTCGCCGGCTGCAGCGGCGGCGATTTCGGCCGCACCCGCGCCGATTTCCGCAACGACGATATGCATCGCTGGATCGGTGCCGAGGCGACCGGCAGCATCGGCAAGAACGCCTCGCAATTCCAGCTCACCGAACACGAACGTCAGCTGCGCGACCTCGCCTATCAGTTCATCGAGCCGCCGCTGTCGCGTCCGGCGTGGAAGAGCGTATTCGGCGACTACCAGCCGCTGCCTTCGCCGTGGCGGCAGAGGGTCGTGTTCGATCGCACCGCCTATGGCCGCAATTTGATCGACGAGCCGCATCGCTCGTTCGCCTCGCGCTATTCGCTGCTGATCGACGAGGTGCGCGACGACATCACCCGCTTCGAGCCGTTCTTCGCCACCGCGATCCAGGTGATCGAGCTCGATCGCAAGCGCAATGCCAGCCTCCACATGATCGCCGATGTGTCGCCGCGTGAACGCGCCGATGCGGTGGCGCGGATGGAAGAGAACACGCTGATCGTGCAATGGGTCCAGCAGGCCCTGGAGCGGCGCATCTCGTCCTATCGCTGGGCGCTGGAGCGGCTGGTGATCCAGGCGCCAGACGGCATGGCGGCCGACGCCGAGCGCCAGATCAACGAACTCGCCCGGCTCACCGCCAATGCGCCGCTCATCTCCGCGCCGGTGACGGGCCAGGCCGTGGTGACGAAGGGCTAGTCTAGGCACGCTTCGTTTTCTTCGCCGTCGATTTGACCCGGCGACTGTTGGCTTGCCGTGGCAAGCTCGCAATGAATGCCTTCAGCGCATCGGAGGGCGGGTGGGCCGAGGGGTAGGCGAGGCCGACCTGGCGCGTCACGTCGATATCGATCGCGCGCGTCGCGACGTCCGGATTGCCGCGCGCCACGCCCTCGGGGACGATCGCGACGCCGACCCCAGCCGCGACCAGCGCCATCGCCCATTCCTCGGATTCCGCGATCGCCACCGGCTTGCGCGGCGGTGAGGCACCCTTGAAGAATTCCTGCTGCTCGCAATGGCAACGATCGATCATCGGAACGCCGGCGAAGTCGGTGGTCCGGAGCGTCTCCTTCAGCGTCAGCGGATGCGAGGGCGGCAATGCCGCGACATAGCGCTCGCTCCACAGCGGGATGAAGTGCTCGCCGGCGCCGACCATGGTCTTGGCGACGATCCGCGCGTCGGCCTTCTCGCTGGCGCCGACCAGCCGGAGCGCAAGATCGGTATTGCCGGTCAGCGGCTTCAGCAGCGCGATGGTCCGGGTCTGATCGAGCGTCCGCAACAGGCCGAGCGTCAGCGCCTGCCGCGTCGCGGGCTTGCGGAAGAGGTTTCGCGCCGCGTCCGCCTCGTCGATGATCCTGCGGGCGATGCCGTGAAACTGCGCGGCTGAGGCGGTCGGGGCCATGCCCTTCTTGTGCCGGATGAACAGCGTGGTGCCGAGCTCGGCCTCGAGATTGGTGATCGCCGCCGAGATCGACGGCTGCGAGATGAAGCAGCGCTTCGCCGCGGCGGTCAGATTGCGCTCGCGGTAGACTGCGGCGAAGTAGCGGAGTTCGCGGATATCCATAGGCACATCCTATCACATCGATAGAAAGACAATATTTTACCTATGGAAATGCGAGTGGCAAGTCTGCGCCTGTTACAGCGGAGGACTTGTCATGCGCATCCACCATCTCAACACCGGCACGATGTGCCCGATCGGAAAGCGGCTCGTGAACGGCAGCGGCAGCATCTTCCAGCGGGCGCGGATGGTCTGTCATTGCCTGCTGGTCGAGAGCAATGACGGCCTCGTGCTGGTCGACACGGGAATCGGGCTCGACGATATCGGCGACCCACCGCGGCTTGGACGCAAATGGGTGCGGCAGACGACGCCGCGGCTCGATCCGGCCGAGGCGGCGGTGCGGCAGGTCAAGGCGCTCGGCTTCTCGCCGGACGATGTGCGCCATGTGCTGCTGACGCATCTCGACCGCGATCACGCCGGCGGCGTGCCGGACTTTCCGAAGGCCAAGGTGCACGTCCATCGGAAGGAGTACGACATGGCGGTGACGCATCAGGTCGCGCCGCCGCAGGGGCGCTACATCACGGCGCAGTGGCAGCACGGGCCGGACTGGGCGTTCTACGGTGCCGGCGGCGAGGACTGGTTCGGCTTCAAGGGCGTGCGCGCGCTCGGCGACCGCGAGCCTGATATCCTGATGATCCCGTTGCCGGGCCACACGCTCGGCCATTGCGGGATCGCGGTGCGCGACAAGGACAGCTGGCTGCTGCACGCCGGCGACGCCTATTTCCACCATGCGCAGCTCGATGCCAGGCCGCGGATCCCGCTGGTGCTCGGCATGTTCCAGCGCCGGGCGGACATGGATCGCGCGATGCGCATCCAGAACCAGGAGCGGCTGCGGCAATTGAAGGCGGCGCATGGCGCTGATGTGACGATCGTCAACAGCCACGATCCCGTCGACTACGAGACCTGCCGCTGCGGCCGGCACGCGCTCGCCGCGAGCTAGCGCTTGCGTGCCGCAGGCGGCGGGGCCGGCACAGGCAGCGGCGGCGGCGCCTCCTGCTTGGCCGCGACCGGCTCGGTCTGCACCTTGCAGGAGGAGGCGGCGAGCGAGGCCTGCGCCTGCGGCATCAGGCCGGGCTCCGGCGCCAGCGCCTTCAGGAGGATCAGGCCGGTTGAGGTCGGCGAGTCGATGATCAGCCGGTCGGCAGCGGTGATTTCCTCGTCCTCCGGCAGCTCGTTGTGCTGCGCTTCCGTCATCAGGTCGAGCTCGATCACCTTCTTGCCGGCCGAGCGGTCGTTGATCGCGTAATAGGCGACCTCGTTGCGGGTGTAGAACGACACCGACGTATAGGCCTGGCTGACCGGCACGGTGAGCTTGAGCGGCCCGGTCGAGAGATCGTAGCGGCAGATCGCCACCGCGAAGGCCGGATCCATCAGCGGCATCGGCGAATGGCTCGGGTCGGCCAGCGGCAGCTGCGTCACCTCGTTGAGCTTGGTCATCGGCGTCAGTCGCGAATAGGCGTCCTGCGAGGCGATGCGCGGCAGCGCCAGCACGCTGACGAGATGCACCACGCCGCCGAGCAGCACGCCTGCGAGGATGGTGAGCAGCACGCGGATCATGGGCAGCCCGTCGTTGTGATCGACGGCATTGGCGCGTCGCGCTGGGTGCGGGTCGCGACCCCGACCGGCGTGTCGTAGAGCCGCAGCATCAGCGCGTAGCGCTCGATGCCGCCGGTCGGCAGCCAGTTGCCGGCGCGCGAGCGCGAGGCGATGTGGATCTCGAACGTGCCGTCGGAGGCGCGCATGATCTCCTGGCTGGTGAAGCCGTAGCGCTGCAGCGAGTTGGCGACCAGGTGCCCCTTGCGGTCGAACAGTGTCAGCGTCCAGAACCGCGCCGCCGGTGTCACGCCGCTGACCACGATGTCGCAGCGGCCGTCGAGCGGCTTGTTCTTGTCGTCTGTGGTCGCCGAGAACGCGATGCCGTCGCCGGTGCCGATCGGCAGCTCGCCGCTGCGCGCGATGGTGGCGCGCGAGTAGGGATCGACATCGGAGGTGCCGCTCTTCGGCCGCGCGGTCCAGGCACCGATCTTCAGCGTGCCGAGATCGGTGCCGCGGGTCGCCGTCGCGTAGGTCAGGCCGAGGCCGACGGCGGTGGCGATGACGAGTGCCAGCAAAGTGGTGAGGAGGAGCCGCACGTCAGTTCTTGCGTGGCGGTGCCGGTGTCGCGCCGTCCGGCCCGGCCGCGGCAACGTAGTTTTCGGGGAACGCCAGCGCGCTCGAGGACTCGGCCTTGCCGGTCTTCGAGGACTCGTTCAGCGTGGTCTTGCCGGTGGTCTTCTCAGCCGTCCTGGCCGCGTCGTCGAGCAGCTTCTCGACCCGCACCAGGATATCCGCGCCGCGCTTGGTCAAGACCGGCGGCGGGCCCGGCTTGGTCTCCAATACGCGCGGCGCCGCGTTGGCCTGGGCATTGGCCTGCGCCGGCTGCGGCGGCAGCTTCTGGCCCATGCCGACGCCGACGAGCTCCTTGACCTCCACGCCCTGATGCGCCGCGACCATGATGTCGTGCCAGGTCTGCGCCGGCAGCGAACCGCCGGTCATGCGGTTGGTCGGCGAATAGTCGTCATTGCCGTACCAGACCGCGCAGGTGAAGTTGCCGGTATAGCCGACGAACCAGGCGTCGCGATAGGCGTTGGTGGTGCCGGTCTTGCCGGCGGTCGGAATGCCGTCGAGCGCGGCGCGGCGCGCGGTGCCTTCGCTGACCACGTGGCTCATCATGCCCGCCATATCGGCGGCGATGTTCGGCGGAATCGCTTGCCGCGGTTTCGGGCCGTCGCGGTCCCAGCGCCAGACCAGGTCGCCGGCGCCGGTGCGCACCTCGAGCACCGAATGCGGCGTCACTGCCTTGCCGCGGTTCGGGAAGGTCGCATAGGCGACCGCGTGCTCCAGCACCGTGACTTCGTCGGAGCCGATCGGCAGCGATGGCGTATCGGGCAGCGGCGCCTTGAGGCCGAAGCGCCGCGCGACTTCGACGATCTTGGCGCGGCCCGCCTTCGGCCCTTCCTTGCCGCCCATCATGATCGAGAGCTTGACCGGCACCACGTTGATCGAGCGGGTGATCGCCTGCGTCAGCGTGACCTGACCCGAATAGGAATGGCCATAGTTTTGCGGGCACCAGTTGCCGATGCAGACCGGGCCGTCGACGATCTTCGAGTTCGGCGTGAAGCCGTTCAGCAGCGCCGTGGTGTAGACATAGGGTTTGAACGACGAGCCCGGCTGGCGATAGGCGTCGGTGGCGCGGTTGAACTGGCTCGCACCGTAGTCGCGTCCGCCGACCATGGCGCGGATGCCGCCGTCGAGATCGGACACCACGGTCGCGGCCTGCGTCGCGTGATAGTCGCGCCCGAACTGTCGCAGCTGGTTCTCGATCGCTTCCTCGGCCGCCTTCTGCACGTTCATGTCGATCGCGGTGCGGACCACGAAGACGCGCTCGGTGTAGGATTTCGGGAAGGTGTCGACCAGCTTGCGCATCTCGTCGAAGGCGTAGTCGAGATAGTAGTTCGGCGAGTTCTCGTCGCGCCGGTCGACCGCGACCGCCGGATTGCGGCGGGCGCCGAACACCTGGCCCTCGGTCATGAAGCCGGCATCGACGAGGTTGTCGAGCACGACATTGGCGCGGGCGCGGGCCGCGGGCAGGTTGATGTGCGGGGCGTATTTGGTCGGCGCCTTGAACAGGCCGGCGAGCATCGCGGCCTCCGCGAGATTCACGTCGCGCACCGACTTGTTGAAATAGAAATGCGCCGCGCCGTCGACGCCGAAGGTGCCGCCGCCCATATAGGCGCGGTCGAGATAGAGCTTCAGGATCTCGTTCTTGGTGAGCCGCGTCTCCAGCCAGATCGCGAGGAAGGCTTCCTTCACCTTGCGCTCGATGGTGCGCTCGTTGTTCAGGAACAGGTTCTTGGCGAGCTGCTGGGTGATCGACGAACCGCCCTGGCGGACGCCGCCGGCCTGCGCGTTGGTGACCAGCGCGCGGGCAAGGCCCGGCACGTCGATGCCGAAATGGTCGTAGAAGCGGCGGTCCTCGGTCGCGAGCGTCGCCTTGATCAGATTGTCCGGAAAATCTTCCAGCGGGATCGAGTCATTGTGCTTGATGCCGCGGCTGCCGATCGGGTTGCCGTAGCGGTCGAGGAACGTCACCGCGAGGTCGGACTTCTTCAGCCAGTCCTCGTCGGCGGTCTCGCGGAAGGCGGGGATCGCGAGCGTCAGCATCAGGATCATGCCGCCGAGCCCAAGGGTTGCGGCCTCCGACAGCGGCTCGATGAACACCCAGCGCTTCCAGCGGCCGACATAGAAGCGGTCCATGAAGGTGGAATAGCGCTCGTAGAGCTCGCGCAGGCCCTTGCCCGACGAGAACAGCGTCGAGTCGATACGCGCATCGAGGTCCAGGAAGAAGTTCCGGACCCTCTGTTTCCAATGGGACGGCATGATCTGAAAGGACCGGACCCTTGATCAGTTCGACTGCGCTGTGGGCGCCCAAACCGGGCACAGGGCAGCGTCTTGCTTCGATGTTGCGGCAATCCCAAGGCGCTTTTGCGTCGATGGGGACTCGTTCGTTGTTCTATCCGAGCGGCTGCCATAAACCAATGGCGCGGCTTGTGAATTTAATGGGAGCCCTAACGCTGCCCACCGGCTTTTTCGACCCCGCAATACCACCCCCTTGCGCAAGCGTTGCCGGCATCCCAAGAAGAGTTGCACCGCCATTTCAGGGATATCATGACCGCATCGCCCAAGCGCCCGTCGGACCAGGAGGGATTCTTCTGGAAAACCAAGACGTTGGAAGAGATGTCCAACGCCGAATGGGAGAGCCTGTGTGACGGCTGCGCACGGTGCTGCCTGGAGAAGCTCGAGGACGAGGACACCGGCAAGATCTATTTCACCCATATCTCCTGCAAGCTGCTCGATTCCGGCCTCTGCACCTGCAAGGACTACCCGAACCGTTCCGACCAGGTTCCGGATTGCGTCCGTCTGACACCCGAAAACGTCCGGACGCTGAACTGGCTGCCGCCGAGCTGCGGCTACCGGCTGGTGGCCGAGGGGCGGGACCTCTATTGGTGGCATCCCCTGATCTCGGGCGATCCCAACACCGTCCATGAAGCCGGCGTCTCGGTGCGCGGGCGGGTGGAGGGCACCGAGCTCGATGTCAACGACGCCGATCTCGAGGATCATATCGTGCGATGGCCGGCGCTGCTGCCGAAACGGGCACAATTGAAGAAGCGGCCGAAAACGCTGGGCAAGACGACCAAAGCGTGACGTCGTCGCCGCGTCCGCGATCACGTCACCGCGAGAACATCGCGGCGGGATGCACCCATGCGCTGGGGTGCCTGCCTCAGCATTCAATTGCTGCATAAATTGCGAAGCAGAGAATGATTCCATCGCGGGACGCGCCCGCGCAGCAGCATTACGCCTCAAATGAACAAGTATGAACGGCAGAGCCGGATTCCTGCCGACCAAGAGACATTGCCCGACGACATTGCCGAAGAGCTGTCCCGCCTTCCGAGCGAGGTGATCGAACTCAGCGAAGCGCCGCCGCTGGCGCCGCCGGCACCACTCAATCCGGACGAGGTCCGCACCATCGTCATCAGCCTGATGCTGACGATGTTCCTGGCCGCGCTCGACCAGACCATCGTCGCGACCGCGCTGCCGACGATCGGGCGCCAGTTTCACGACGTCACCAATCTGTCCTGGGTGATCACGGCCTATCTCTTGGCCTCGACAGCGGTGGCGCCGGTGTTCGGCACGCTGAGCGACATCTATGGCCGCCGCGTCATGATCATCACCTCGCTCAGCCTGTTCGTGGTCGGCTCGGTGCTGTGCGCGATCGCGCCCAGCATGACGATGCTGATCGTTGCCCGCGGCCTGCAGGGGCTCGGCGGCGGCGGCATCATGCCGGTAGTCCAGACCGTGATCTCCGACGTGGTGAGCCCGCGCGAGCGCGGCCGCTATCAGGCCTATTTCTCCAGCGTCTGGATGGCCGGCGGCATTCTCGGCCCGGTGGTCGGCGGCGTGTTCGCCGAGCATCTGCACTGGTCGATGATCTTCTGGATCAATCTGCCGCTCGCGGCGGCGGCGCTGGCGCTGCTGTTGCCGAAGATGGGCAAGATCCCGGTGTTCCACCGCAAGCGCAAGGTCGACTGGCTCGGCGGCATCCTGCTGATGGCCTCGGCCGTCGTGTTGATGCTGGTGCTGACCTGGGGCGGCACCCGTCTGTCCTGGCTGTCGCCGACCATCACCGCGATGGTGGGCGCCTCGATCGCGCTCGCCGGCGCCTTCGTCTGGCACGCGCGCCGCGCCGACGAGCCGTTCCTGCCGCTGTCGCTGCTCGGCGGCTCGGTGGTGCCGTTCGCGATGGGGGCGGGCGGCTGTGCGCTCGGCGCCATGGTCGGCCTCACCGTGCATCTGCCGCTCTATTACGAGGTGGTCTATCATCTCACCGCCAGCGAGGCCGGCCTCGCGCTGATCCCGCTCGCGGCGATCTCGACCTTCGGTGCGGCGATCGCCGGCCGGACCATGGCGAAGGCCAAGCACTACAAGCGCGTCGCCATCGTCGGCACCTCGGTGGCCGCGATCTGTGCCGTCGGCATGGCGGTGACGACGCTGCCGCTGTGGGGATTATTGCTGTTGATGAGCGTGTTCGCGCTCGGCCTCGGCACCACATTCCCGATCAGCGTGGTGTCGTTGCAGAACGCGGTGGCGCGGCCGCAGGTCGGTACCGTGACCGGCGCGATGAACTTCTTCCGCGCGATGATGGCCTCCTTCACGGTCGCCGCCTTCACTACCATCCTGCTGATGACGCTGGGGACCGACATCTCGCTCGCCGGCGAGCATCATGCCGCCTCCGCCGGCACCGTCAGCGCGATCCCGATGGCCGACATGATCCATGCGTTCCGCTACGTGTTCGGCGCCGCCGCCGTGCTGCTGACCACCGCCTCGATCTGCATGATCACGATGGAAGAGCGCCCGCTCGCTGGTCCCGCCGCCCGCCCGCCGGCGGAGATGGCGGAGTAGAGGCAGTCGACTCATACACCGCTGTCGTCGCCGCGGCGGATGTTGTGAATCGGACTCGTCGTTCCAAATCGCGTAACAATGAGCATCCGTGGTTGTGGGTCCCCGCTTTCGCACTAGGGCATTTACACATCTCTTCGAGGCTAGAAAACCGACTCATCATCAAGGGGTTAGCTACTAGGCGAGAGCCGAAATCGGCGGGCGCAACCCTAGTGCAGATGAGTAAGCTCTCTGCGGTTTTCGGCCAACTCTTTGAGAAGACTCCGGAAAGACTGCGGAGGATATGTATATACGCTAGCGCTTTCGCAGGGACGGCACTGAGCTTGTCGCACGGCCAGCGGGCAACAATCCGCGTTCTCGCGACATGAATTGCCCGAGCCGTGCTTTTCGTTCCGCTCTCTCCGCTTCGCTCGCCCCGCGTAATTTGCGCAGCGGGGAATGACGATCTGAGCGATCGGTGCACCACCACTTTATTCCCCCGCTGCCTCATGTTTGTTCATTTGGTGAGCGCCGACCCACTACTTTAGTCACCGTCCTTGCATGGCGATCTGCGCGCAGTTTCACTTGCTGCGCATTTTGTCGCGGCTATAGTCGCGCCCCAAGAGCTCGAAGCAGCCGAAGAAAAAGAGGAGAGAAACAGGGTGACAAGAACATTGCGACTCCCCGTGCACGCGATGCAGAAACTTGCAGGAGCGGCCATGTTGGGCCTGTTGGCTGCGGCGCCGAGCGGAGCGCTGGCTGCCGACACCCTCAAGATCGGCGTGATCGCCGAAGCGCAGGCGATTGCCGGTGCATCGATCCCACAGGCGGCGCAGCTGGCCGCCGACGAGATCAATGCCAAGGGCGGCATCGACGGCCGCAAGATCGAGATCGTCAGCTACGACAACCACTCGTCCTCGGCGGATTCGGTGCGCGCGTTCCAGCGCGCGGTCAACGAAGACAAGGTCAACGTCGTCATTTCGAGCTACATCAGCGAAGTGGTGCTGGCGCTCGAGCCCTGGGCTTCGCGCCTGAAGACGCCGTTCGTCACGCCCGGCGCCGCCTCCAACGAGATCAGCAAGAGCGTCCACGCCGATTACGAGAAGAACAAGTACACCTTCCACGGCTACCTGACCTCGGCCGCGCTGGCGCTGTCGGTCTGCGACGCCGCCAAGGAGCTGCTGGTCGATCAGAAGCACATGAAGACCGCGGTCATCATGAGCGAGGATGCCGCGTGGACCAAGCCGCTCGATGTCGGCTACGAGGAGTGCCTGCCGAAGATCGGGCTCAAGGTCGTCGACCATATCCGTTTCTCGCCCGACACCACCGACTTCACGCCGATCTTCAACAAGGTCGAAGGCTCCAAGCCCGACGTGATCATCACCGGCATCTCGCATGTCGGCGTGCAGCCGACGGTGCAGTGGAAGAACCAGCAGGTGCCGATTCCGATGTTCGGCATTTCCTCGCAGGCGACCAATGAGACCTTCGGCAAGGACACCAACGACGCGGCGGAAGGCGTGCTGTATCAGGGCGTGTCCGGCCCGAACGTCGCGGTGACGCCGAAGTCGGTGCCGTTCGCGGAAGGCTTCAAGAAGCGCTACGGCAACTATCCGTCCTACGCGGGCTACACCGCCTATGACGAGGTCTACTACATCGCCGATGCGGTGAAGCGCGCCGGCTCGGTCGAGGCCGACAAGATGGTCGATGCGCTGGAGAAGACCGACTGGGAAGGCACCATCGGACGCGTCCAGTTCTACGGCAAGGACGATCCGTTCACCCATTCGATCAAATACGGCAAGGGCCTGATCACCGGACTGATGCTGCAGTGGCAGGGCGGCAAGCAGGTCGCGGTCTGGCCGAAGGAGGTCGCCAAAAGCGATCTCAAGTTCCCGAGCTTCATCAAGGTCACCACGAACTGACCGATGATCATGCTCCCGGGCCCCACCCGGGAGCATCCCTGTTCGGTTCTGTGTCCTCCACAACAGGCAGCCCTGCTGCCGCGGCCAATCTGAGATGCTTGCCTTACAAATCCTGATCGATGGCTTTGCCATCAGTGCGCTCTATGCGCTCGGCGCCACCGGTTTCACCCTGATCTTCGGTGTCTCCGGCGTCCTCAATCTCTCCCACGGTGCCATCATGGTGGCCGCGGCGGTCGCGGCCTGGGCCGCGGCCAGCGTGCTGCACCTCGACATCTACACCGGCGCGCTGTTCGGTGTCGGCGTCGCGCTGATCGTGTCGTTCGCGACCTATTTCGCGGTCGTCAAGCCGATCCAGAATTCAACGCGGATCCCCAACGAGGAAAAGGAAATCTTCGTCCTCACCGGCACCCTGCTGTGGGGCATCATGATCCAGGAGCTGATCGCCTATTTCTTCACCAACAACGCCAAGACGGTGCTGCCGATCGTCGAGGGTGTCGTCGATATCTTCGGCAACCGCACACCGCGCAACAATATCTTCACCGCGCTGGTCTGCTGCCTCGTGATCGGCCTGCTGTGGCTTCTGGTGAACCGCACCAGGACCGGCAAGGCGGTACTGGCGGCCTCGATGAACCCGCGCGGCGTCACGCTGCTCGGGCTCGAGCTCACCCAGATCTACATCGTGGTGTGGGGCATCTACGGCATTCTCGCCGGCATCGCCGGCGTGCTGCTCGGCATGTTCCTCGGCGTCAGCTCCTACAGCGTCGGGCCGCTGACCGCGAGCGCGTTCTCGATCGTCGTGCTCGGCGGCCTCGGCAGCGTGTCGGGCTCGCTGATCGCAGCCTTCGTCGTCGGCTATCTCGAGACCATCACGGCCTACATGATCTCGCCGGCCTATCGCACCATTCCGGCGCTGCTGCTTCTGGTGTTCGTGATGTATATCCGGCCTCAGGGCCTGCTCGGGAGGCGCTGAGATGGCCAGCTTCTTTTCCTCGCGCCTGTTCTTCATTTCGCTGGTCTGCGTGGTGGTCGGCGCGACGCTGCCGTTCTACGTCTCGGGCTACATCCTCGGGCTGCTGACCGTCGCGTTCTATTTCGGCGTGTTCGCGATGGCCTGGGACCTCCTGTTCGGCTTCGCCGGCGAGGTCAATTTCGGGCCGACCTTCCTGATCGGCACCGGCGCCTACACCGCCGGGATCCTCAACAACCAGTTCGGCTGGTCGGTCTATCTCTGCATCCTGCTCGGCGCGCTGGCGTCGGTCGTCGCGGGCTTCGTGCTGGCGCTGCCGGCGCTGCGGGTGAGGGGGCCGTATTTCGGCCTGACCACGCTGGTGGCGGTCTTGATGCTGCAGAACTTCGTCGTGGTGTTCGCCGATCTCACCGGCGGCGAGATCGGGCTCACCATCCCCGACGTCATCACCATCAATGCCGGCGCCAATTACTGGATCGCGCTCGGCTTCATGACCGTGAGCGCGGCCATCCTCTACGGCCTGTCGCAATCGCCGGTCGGCCTCGTGCTGCAGGCGAGCGGGCAGGATCCGGTGCAGGCCGGTGCGCTCGGCTTCAACATCGTCAAGCACAAGCTCGCGGCCTTCATCGTCAGCGCCTTCTTCTCGGGACTGTCGGGCGCGCTGCTCGTGTTCTACTTCGGCACCGCCTCGGTCGGCACCGTGGTTGACGTTGCGGTCGGCGTGAACGTGATCGTTTCCGCCGTGCTCGGCGGCCGGCGCACCGTGCTGGGAGCCGCGCTGGGCGCGATCTTCCTGATCGTGGCCGGCGAGTTCCTGCGTCCGACCGGCGAGCTAGCGACCTTCATCGTCTCGGCGGTGGCGCTGCTCGTCGTCCTGTTCTTCCCCGGCGGTTTCCTCGGAGCGGCCCTGTCACGCGAGGCCCGCTCTTAAATGGATCAGACTGTGACCACCGCAACGCTCACCGTCCGCGGATTGACCAAAAGATTCGGCGGCCTGACCGCCGTGAAGAACCTCTCGTTCGATCTGCATCCCGGCGAGATCCTCGGCCTGATCGGACCGAACGGCTCGGGCAAGTCGACCGCGATGAAGAGCGTGATGGGCATCGAGCGCCCGACCGCGGGCGAGGTGCTGTTCGAAGGCGAGAACGTCGCCGGGCTGCCTGCGCACAAGATCGCGCGCAAGGGCTTCGGCATGGTGTTCCAGCACTCGCGGCCGCTGAACCGGCAGACCGTGCTGGAGAACATCATGGTCGCGCTGTTGCCCGACAGCCTGTTCATGCTGTTTCCCGACAAGGCGCTGACCGAGCGCGCCAAGTGGATCGCCGAGCGCGTCGGGCTAGGGGCAGTG
The DNA here is from genome assembly GCF_054059095.1 of Bradyrhizobium sp. USDA 4510. NCBI lineage: Bacteria > Pseudomonadati > Pseudomonadota > Alphaproteobacteria > Hyphomicrobiales > Nitrobacteraceae > Bradyrhizobium > Bradyrhizobium sp. USDA 4510. The sequence continues at coordinate 2,306,232 of NZ_JBSSBT010000001.1, forward strand.
ATGGACCGCCGCCCGCCGACGCTGCCGTTCGCCGACCTGCGCCGGCTGGAATTGGCCAAAGCGATCGCGCGCGACCCCAAGGTCGTGCTGGTCGACGAGCCCTTCGCTGGTCTCACCAGCGCCGAGGTTGGCACCTTCTCGGCATTGATCCGCAGCTTCCGCGACGAGGGCCGCGCGGTGATGCTGGTCGACCACAACGTCAAGAGCGTCGCGGCGCTGGTCGACCGCGTGCTCGCGATGTATCTCGGCGAGGAGATCACGACCGGCCGCGCCGAGGACGTGATGAAGAACGAGACCGTGCGGCGGGTCTATCTCGGCGGCGCGATCCAGACGCACGCGCGGCCCGAGACCTCGTTCAAGGACAAGGTGCCGCTGCTGCAGGTCGAGAATATCAGCGTGCATTACGGCAAGGCGCAGGCGCTGGAAAACGTCTCGATCCACGTCCATGAGGGCGAGTTCGTCTCCGTCGTCGGCCTCAACGGCGCCGGCAAGACCACGCTGTTCAACACCATCTCGGGTTTCCTGCCGTATACCGGCGAGATCCTGCGCGGCGGGCAGCCACTGCGCGGCACGGGACCTGCGAAGATCGCTCGCTCCGGCCTCGTGCAATGTCCGGAATCGCGCGAATTGTTCGGCGAGATGACGGTGCGGGAAAATCTCGACCTCGGCGGCCAACATCTCGACGACGCGGCGCGGGCCAAGCAACTCGCCTGGCTGTTCGAGCTGTTCCCGATCCTGAAGGAACGCCAGGGCCAGATGGCGCAGACGCTGTCCGGCGGCGAGCAGCAGATGCTGGCGATCGGCCGCGCGCTGATGATGCAGCCGCAGATCCTGATCCTGGACGAGCCGACGCTGGGGCTTGCGCCTGTCATCCTCGAGCTGCTGTCGAAGGCGCTGGAGAAGCTGCGCCAGACCACCAAGATCACGGTGCTGCTGGGCGAGCAGAACGTGACGTTTGCGCTTCCGCATGCCGACCGCGTCTATGTGCTGGAGCACGCGCGGATCGTCTGGGAGGGCGATCCGGGCCGGTTCGCCGCGGAGGCCGGCAAGGACTTTCTCTGACGTTCGCAGTTTGAAAAGAAGAAAGCAAAGCAAGGGAGATCATGATGACAGCATATTCAACCGCGACCCGCGTGAGCCTGTTGGCCTCGGCGCTCGCGCTCTGCCTCGCGGCACCGGCCTATGCGCAGTCCAAGGACCCGATCAAGATCGGTATCATTGCCGAAGTGCAGTCGATCGCGGGCGCGGCGACGCCGGGCGGCGCGCAGATCGCAGCCGACGAGATCAACGCCAAGGGCGGCGTGATGGGCCGCAAGATCGAGATCGTCACCTACGACAACAAGAGCTCGTCGGCGGACTCGGTGCGCGCCTTCCAGCGCGCGGTGAGCGAGGACAAGGTTTCGGCCGTGATCGCGAGTTACATCAGCGAGGTCGTGCTGGCGCTCGAGCCGTGGGCTGCGCGGCTGAAGATGCCGCTGATCACGCCCGGCGCCGCCTCGAACGAGATCACCAAGGCGGTGCACAACGACTATGAGAAGAACAAGTACACCTTCCACGGCTACCTGACCTCGGCCGCGCAGGCGCAGCTGGTCTGCGACGCGGCCAAGGAGCTGTTGGTCGACCAGCTCAAGTTCAAGTCGGTCGCGATCATGAGCGAGGACGCGGCCTGGACCAAGCCGCTCGACGTCGGCTACGAGGCCTGCCTGCCGAAAGCGGGCCTGAAGGTGGTCGAGCACATTCGCTTCTCGCCCGACACCACCGACTTCACGCCGATCTTCAACAAGATGGAAGCCGCCAAGCCCGACGTGATCGTCACCGGCATCTCCCATGTCGGCGTGCAGCCGACCGTGCAGTGGAAGAACCAGCAGGTGCCGATCCCGATGTTCGGCATCAGCGCGCAGGCGCTGAGCCCGACCTTCTGGGGCGATACCAACGGCGCGGCCGAGGGCGTGCCCTCGCTCGCGGTGGCAACGCCCGATGTTGCGGTAACGCCGAAGACCAAGCCGTTTGCGGCGGCGTTCAAGGCCAAGTTCGGCACGCCGCCGGCCTATACCGGCTACACCGCCTATGACGAGGTCTACATCATCGCCGAGGCGATCCAGCGCGCCGGCTCGACCGATCCGGACAAGATGGTGACCGAGCTCGAGAAGACCGACTTCGAGGGCACGATCGGCAAGATCCAGTTCTATGGCAAGAACGACGAGTTCACCCACGGCATCAAGTCCGGTCCGGGCGCGGTGACCGGCCTCGTGTTCCAGTGGCAGGGCGGCAAGCAGATCACGGTCTGGCCGAAGGCGATCGCCGAGGGCCAGATGAAGTTTCCGAACTTCGTGAAGCTGTCGCAGTAGCAGACGTACTCGCCGTCGTTGCGAGGAGCTCGCGACAAAATTGCGAAGCCATTTTGCGCTGTAGCGACGAAGCAATCCATCTATCCCGGGGTGGATTGCTTCGCGGAGCCTGTCATCCGGCGGCGCTTCGCGCCGACCGGGTGGCTCGCAATGACGATCGGCGAATGTGAGTCCAAACTACTTGCGCGTCGGCGGCGCCGTCTGGATCGTCGGCGCGGCCGCGGCGAGCAGCGCGGCGCGGTCGCCGTTGCGTGGCGGATAGATGCGCTGCTGGTTGATGGTCTGCTTGGTGAGCTTGGCGGCGGCGCCTGTGGTGTGCACCTCGCGGTCCCAGCCGGTGGTGTAGAGCGCACCCCAGGCGCCGAGATCGAGCACCGTCACATACCAGTCGATATTGAGCGGCAGCAACTTCTCGCCAAACAGGTCCGCCACCACATTGTGGCCGGCGAAGCGGCCCATCGGCCGCGCGAACTGGCACGACATCACGGTCGGGTGCTCGCCGTCGATCAGGCAGGCGGCGACGTCGCCGGCGGCGAAGACGTCCGCAAGGCCTTCGACGCGCATGGTATGGTCGACCTTGATGCGGCCGAGCGCGTCGCGCCTGACCGGCAGCGAGGCGGCGAGGGGGCTGGCGCGCATGCCGGCGCACCACACCACGGTTTTGGTCGGAATGATCTCGCCGCTATCGAGCGTGATGCTGTCGGCGCCGACGGCACTGACCCGGACATTCAGCCGCGTCTCGACGCCGAGCGTGGCCAGCGCCTCGTTGATGACCGGGCGGCCATGCGCGCCGAAGGTCGCGCCGACGACGGGATTGGGATCGATCAGGATGACCCGATGATCGCCGGTGATGCCGGCGTGCGCCAGCTTGGCCGGCATCTCGGCCGCGACCTCGATCCCGGTGAACCCTGCGCCGACGATGGCGACGCTCGCGCGTGCTTCTGAGGGCGGCTCGTTGCCGAGCGCCGCCAGATGCGCGTCGAGCCGCATCGCTGCCTCATACGTGTCGACATCGAAGCCGTGGGCGGCAAGGCCCGAAATGGCGGGGCGGACCAGCTCACTGCCGGTGGTCAGCACCAGCCGGTCGTAGCTCAGAACCTCCGCGCCCGCGCTGGTCTTGATCGTGACCGCGCGCGTCGCCGGATCGATCGCCGCGACCTCGGCCACCATGTGGCCGACGCCAACCGGATCGAGCAGGTCCTTGAGCGGCAGCGCGACATCGCCGAGATCGACCTCGTAATTGCGCACCCGGATGTTGTGATAGGCGTTGCGATCGACGACGAGGATCTCGGTGTCCGCTGCCCGTGCACCGATCTCGTCGCGCTTGCGGGCTGCGCCGAGCGCGGCCCATAGCCCGGCAAAGCCGGCCCCCAGCACCAGGATGCGCGCCATCTCTCCCTCCGAAGTTGCACCGGAGGGAGCTTGCCTGCGCTGGCGCGGTCAAATCAAGTGGCAGAGCGGCGTGTGAGTTGCCGTCACGTCCCCGGCCGCGACACCTCGGTCTCCTTGCTGGTGATGAATTCCAGCAGCACCGGCACGCCTTCCTTGGTCTTCTGGATGCCGCGCTTGATCGCGGGGATGATGTCCTCGGGCTTGGTCACCCGTTCGCCGTAGCCGCCGAAGGCCTGGGCCATCGCGGCGTAATCGCCGGAGATGTCGGTCGAGCGGTATTTCTCGGTCGAGATCGGCATTACCTTCAATTCGATCGCCATCGAGAAATTGTTGAGCAGGATCGACATGATCGGAATCCGCTCGCGCACCGCGGTCTCGAAGTCCATCCCCGTAAAGCCGATCGCGGCATCGCCCCAGACATTGATGCAGAGCTTGTCCGGCTTTGCCAGTTTGGCGCCCATCGCAAGGCCGAGGCCGTAGCCTAGCTGCGTGGTCTTGCCCCAGCCGATATAGGACAGCGGCTCGACCGACTTCCAGAACGGCGAGAGCTGGTCGCGCGGGCTGCCGGCGTCGTGGGTGATGATGGTGTTGTGGATGTCGACGGTGTGCTGCAGGTCCCACAGCACGCGGTAGGGATTGAGCGGCGCGTCGTTGTGCGTCAGCTTCGGCATCCACTTGGCGAGCCACTCCTTGTGGGAAGCGGCAATCTCCTCGGCGACCGCACTTGCGTTGCGGTCCGAGGTCACGGTCTTACCGATCTCCTCCAGCAGCGCGTCGAGCACCAGGCCGGCGTCGCCGACCAAACCGACCTTGGCCTCGACATCCTTGTTGATGTGGTTCGGATCGAGCGTCGAATGGATGATGGTCTTGCCATTCGGCATCGCGATGCCGAATGACGTCTCGGTGAAGGAGCAGCCGATGCCGAAGATCACGTCGGCTTCGGAAAGAAATTTCGGCACCGCGCGCGGCACCGCGAGGCCGCCGGAGCCGAGCGAGAGCGGGTGCGTCTCGGGGAAGGACGACTTGCCGCCGAGGCTGGTGGTGACCGGGATCGCGAGCCGTTCGGCGAGGCGCTTCAGCTGCGGCCAGGCCTTTGCATAATGCACGCCCTGGCCGGCATAGATCACCGGACGCTTGGCGCCAACGAGCAGGGCGGCTGCTTCCTTCACATGGACGGGGTCGGCGCCGTAGCGGGTGCGCAGCACCGGCGTGTAGTTCAAAGGCTCCGGCACCTCCTCGTTCCACATGTCGACGGGAATTTCGACGATGACCGGCCCGCCGCGGCCGTTCTTCAATTTTGTAAACGCCCGCCGAAAGATGTTGCAGACCTCGGCTGCGATGTTGATCGGCTCCGACGATTTTGAAAACGCCTTCATCGCCTGGCTGGAATTGAAGTTCGGGTCGATATTCGCCAGCCGACGCGCATAGCCCATCGGCAGCACCAGGACGGGCACGGATTCGCCGTAGCACTGCGCGACGCCGCCCATCGCGTTCTCCGCGCCGGGGCCGTGCTGCATGCAGAAGGCGCCGATCTTCTCGCCCGAGGTGACGCGGGAGATCGCGTCTGCCATGTGCACGCCGATGCGCTCCTGGCGCACCATCACCGGGCGGATGTCGGCATTGGCGGCGTATTCGATCAGGTGGTTGACCGGGTAGCCCGTGAGGATCTCGATCCCCTCGCGCTTCATGATTTCCGCGATTGCGGTGCCGAGCTTCATGACGGTCGCTCCCTTTGCATGCGGCCGGTTCGTTCCGGCCTCGTTGTCGCCTGTCCGATAAAGGAACAGGATTCCGCGGCACCGGTAAAGCGCGGCCGGGGCCGGATCAGGTAGTTCTGATATGCGTTTACGACTGGAGCTGTTTCCGCTCAGACAGGATCAGAACGGAGCTCTAGATACTTGTTTTGACGCGTTTTCTTTGCGCGAGCCGGTGTCCACTTCGCTGGAAAGCGCTCCGGCCGCGGCCAAGTGCCTCGCCCGGCGGCAACCCGATGCAGGCAGAACTAGCACGGAAATTCGCTGCAACTTTTAAGCGACCGTTCATCCTTTCCCTCAATGGGCCGTCAACCAATGTGGCCTAGTTTGGCCGGCATATTACTACGGCGCGGGAGAAAAAGCCGCGAGCGTCGGACAGGAGCTTTTCATGCGCGCGTTGATGGCAAGGTTTCTGCGTGATGAGGTCGGGGCGACGGCCATTGAATACGCCATCATCGCCGGAGGCATCAGCATCGTGATCGTCGCCGGCGTCAGGGGCATCGGCACCAGCGTGAGCGGCCAATTCAATGCCGTCAGCTCGGCATTCAAGTAAGCCCTGCCGGCAGCTCGGCATTTTCCGGATTCAGTCGTCCCCGTTCAACGCGCGCAGCATCGCGATGCGCGCGAACATCAACCAGCCGGCGCCTTGTTCCGCCGCATTGATCAGATGCTCGACCGCGATCTGCCAGCGCGTTTCCTGCTGGGTGTCTTCCGATAGCTTCATGATGTAGTCGGCGGCGTGCTGCAGCGTCACCAGTGTGCCGCCGCGATGCAGCGCGATCGGTTCGTCAAACGGCGTCGACCAGGGCATCTCGACCGGGACATCTCAGGCGCTATGGACCGGGCTCATCTTGCGGTCGCTGCGCTAGCCTGCCTTCTTGCGCGCCGCGGTGCCCTGGGCACGCGTTGTCTTCTCGGCCTTCTTCGGCTCGGGCTTGGCGGCCTCCTTGGGCTCGCGCTTGCCGCTGCCCGAGATCGGCAGCAGCATTTCGCGCTGGCCCTCGATGCGCTTCTTCGGCTTCTTGCCCTTTGCTGCCTTTGCCTCGGCCTTGGCGGGCGCGGCCTGCTTCTCGTTGGCGAGGCTCTTCTTCAGGGCGTCCATCAGGTTGATGACGTTGCCGCTGGTCTTCGCCGCGGGCTTGGCGACCTTGATGCCGTTGCGCTTCTGGTTGATCAGGTCGATCAGCGCCTGCTCGTAGCGGTCCTCGAACTCCTCCGGATCGAAGTCGGCGGACTTCTGCTCGACGATGTGCTTGGCGAGATCGAGCATGTCCTTGGTGATCTTCACATCCTGGATGTCGTCGAAATACTCCTTCTCGCTGCGCACCTCATACGGGTAGCGCAACAGCGTGCCCATCAGCCCGTTGTCGAGCGGCTCGAGCGCGATGATGTGCTCGCGATTGGTCAACACCACGCGGCCGATCGCGACCTTGTTCAGGCTGCGGATGGTCTCGCGGATCACCGCAAAGGCGTCGTGGCCGACCTTGCCGTCGGGAACGAGGTAGTAGGGGCGGATCAGATAGCGGCTGTCGATCTCGCTGCGCGGCACGAATTCGTCGATCTCGATGGTGCGGGTCGAATCCAGCGCGATGTCGTCGAGCTCTTCCTTGGTGACCTCGATATAGGTGTCGGTGTCGACCTTGTAGCCCTTCATGATGTCTTCGGTGGAGACTTCCTCGCCGGTCTCCGCGTCGACCTTGGCGTATTTGATCCGGTGGCCGGTCTTGCGGTTGATCTGGTTGAAGGAGACCTTTTCGGTATCCGATGTCGCCGGGTACAGGGCAACCGGGCAAGTCACGAGCGAAAGGCGCAAAAAGCCCTTCCAATTGGCGCGAGGGGCCATGGGGAAACTCCAGGGAAACTCCGATTACGCAACCGACGGAACGGTCAAGGATAACACCGGGAACCCCAGTTTGAAACAACACGGCCCGGTGAATCTCGCAACGGCGTTAACCGTGTCCTCGCGCTGCGCCCGTTTGACGCGGCGGGCGGGACTGCCGTCGGCCCAGCCGTCAACGCTCTCGGAACATCGCTCCCGATCACGCGTTGGCTGTCGAAGGGGCGCGGCAAACGCCGGAATTACAGGCACTTAAGCAAAGAGGTTGCCATGGCAACGGAACGACACGGTCAAATCGTCGAAACCCCGACCGAGGCACGGCAGGCCGAGCCTGGACCTTCGGTTCTCGCGCTGCTCACGGCCTCGACAGGGCTGGCCGTCCTGATCCTCGGCATTGTCTGGTTCGCCTTTTTCCGCGTGTGAGGCGATTATCATTGGTTGACCGCGTGCGAGGACTTGATTGTTAAACTGAGAGGCAGGGCGAAGCGGGCAGATTGCTCCCGGGAAGAATCCGTTCGGTCGCGCCGGCCTCCGGCGCGCGGCTATCCTGCATGCCGGCCACATCGCATGGTCAAGCTGCACGACCGTCTTGATCGACGTATGTGACGTCGATCGGGCGAGGATCCGAAGGGAAATTCCGGCGCGCGGGCCGCCGCGATCGCCGACGTAAAATTCCTGATCGTGTCGAACGGAATTTCCACTGCGCGATGGCGTGCGGCCTGGCGGCGTTTTGCAGCGGTGATCTGTGATGCGCGATGCGAATGGCTGCTGCGACCCGTCACGAGATCATCGAAATTGACTGCTAGCTGATTTGAATCAGTTACGCCTTGAGCCTGAGATGTTCTACTCGCAAGAAGAAAAAAACTCGTTGCTGGCGCGCTTCAAGGAGAAAAGCGTTTCAGGTGTCTTCGTCGGACTGACGGTGCTGGCGATGGCGGGGTGGATTTATCTTCTCAGCTCGATGTTCCTGAAATTCATGCTCTGGTGGTTCTCCTGAGACGTTCTCTCGCGAGAACAATTATTGTCGACGCCTGATCATTGATGCGTCGTTCGATTGCACAAAAATTCCAGCGGCTGAACAATCTTTCGGCGCGTCCAATCATGATGTCGTCACAACTTCGAATGTTAATAACATCGGGGCGAACGTGGACGGTTGTGATGGTTTCTCCTGCTCTGATTCTCGCGGCGGTGTTCGTCGCAGGCTTCTTCTCCGGTTTCGCCGCGCGCTCGTGGCGGTCGCACAAGCGCCGCGCGCAATATCGGATCTATGCACCGTATGTGGCGCCATCAGCCGCGAAATCGTCGAGGCGGGAACAGCCGGTCAGTGCGTTCGGCCACATGCGTCGCGCGTTCTAGCGGAGTAGTTCGATCGAGGTAGCGCGACGGTGTGCGGTGAGTTGGGGTTGGCTGGCAACATGCAATCGGTCATCATGTCGGCGTCCGTCGCGGCAGGCGGGTTGGTTGCATGCCAGCGTGCCCCTGATCTCGTCGCCAGCCCCGCGGATCGCAAGGGAACTTTCACGTCATGAGTGATCTCAGGGGGCATTCGCCAAGGCGGTATGTCGTCGATGTCAGTGGCAGGCGTGTGCTGGTCGGGCTGACGCTTGAGGAGACGTCGGAGTTCGAGGACCTGGACTCCTCGCTGCCGGGACTGGCGGACGGGCACGATAACGGGACGGGCCTGGTGCCGTCAGCCGGTGAGGGACGGTGGCTCGAGCTCTATGACAAGCACGACAAGGCCTGGATCAAGTGGAAAGCCGACCTGAGGGCCGGGCACGAGGGCAATTCACCCTTTTTTAACTAAGACCGGGCGATTTTGACCTGTGCTGCCTCAATGGGCCCGAACCGGATACTGACAGATGTTTCAGCTGTTTTTGCGGTCTCGCGCGCAGGACCTGATCAAATCGCGGCGCGGCGAGGAAGGTTTCAAGGCACGCTCGGCCGAGCGCGATGCCGAGACCGATCGCGCCCGGATCGGATCGATCATGGCCGCGATCGAGGCCGCGTTGCAGGCGGCCGAAAGCGAGCAATCCGGTCTTGGCCGCCGCGTCGATGATGTTCTGGCCCGTGCCGCGGTGACTCTCGGCAACGGCACTGACGAATATCTGGAACGCGAGGCGCTTGACAACTATCATCAAGACCTGTTTGACGCCGAGATCTCCAACGGCCAGCGCCGGCTGAAGGAATTGGCGACCGAGATTGCGCACTTCAAGTTCATGAAGGCCGCGGTCCTGAGCCGCTTTCCAGACTACAAGCCTCCGGCCGCCAGCAACTGACGCCTGGCGGCGCGCAACGCGAAGACGGCTGCGGCTGCCGCGTGTAACGGCTTATTCGAATGGTCCGGCGCAAGGCGAAAGGCACGGGCAAGACGTGGTGATCGCAGGCAATCTACTCGTCACGGGCTGCGCCGGCTTCATCGGCTTCCATCTGGCGGAGCATCTGCTGCGGGCAGGGCAGCCGGTCATCGGCCTCGACAATCTGAACGACTATTACGACCCGGCGCTCAAGCGCGCGCGCCTCGATCTGCTCAAGCAGCACCGTGGCTTCACCTTCGTGGAGCTCGACCTCGCCGACCGAGCCGGCATGAAGGCGCTGTTCGAGCGTTATCGCTTCGAGGTCGTGGTGCATCTCGCCGCGCAGGCCGGCGTGCGCTATTCCCTGCAGAACCCGCACGCCTATGCGGATTCCAATCTGGAGGGTTTCCTCAACGTCCTCGAGGGCTGCCGGCACACTGCGTGCAGGCACCTGTTGTTTGCGTCCTCATCGTCGGTCTATGGCGCCAACACCAAATTGCCGTTTTCGGTCCACGACAATGTCGACCATCCGGTCAGCCTGTACGCCGCGACCAAGAAGGCCAACGAGCTGATCGCCCATTCCTATAGCCATCTGTATCGCGTGCCGGCAACCGGGCTGCGGTTTTTCACCGTGTATGGGACGTGGTATCGGCCGGACATGGCGCTCTATGCGTTCGCCGACGCGATCACCAGGGGCAAGCCGATCCAGCTGTTCAACAACGGCAACATGCGGCGCGACTTCACCTATGTCGACGACGTGGTTGAGGCGATGGTGCGGTTGATCGGCCGCGCGCCGGAAGGCGACGTCAACTGGTCGGGAGCGCATCCCGATCCGGGCTCGAGCCGGGCGCCGTGGCGGGTCTACAATATCGGCAACAGCAGGCCGGAAGAACTGATGCATGTGGTGGCGCTGCTCGAGCAGGGCTTGGGGCGGCAGGCCGAAAAGCAGTTGATGCCGATGCAACCGGGAGATGTACTGGAGACGTCCGCCGACGTCTCCGACCTGGAGCGTGAAATCGGCTTCCGCCCGCAGACGCGGATCGAGGATGGCATTGCCAGGTTTGTCGCCTGGTATCGGGCCTATCACGACGTCGATCGGACCTAGGCGCCGCGAGAAGCGTCGTCGTGTTCCAGCTCGCGGTCAAAGCTTGATCTTCGCGCAAACGCGATCCGCGTTTTGTTGCGACGGAAGACCGCTTCGCACTTCTCCGGATCATGCTTTAGTGCGCTCATTGCGAGTCCGGGCTCGAGAAAAAAACTGATTCAGTTTGGAACGGAGTGTGGCAATGCGAGTTATCTCGGGTTCTGCGATCGCCTCAGCCGTGATCATGATCTCCAGCGCAATGGTTCCCGCGCATGCGATCGACGTGCAGGTGGCGCGCGCCTGCGATGCCTTGGTCGCGAAGGCATTTCCGCCGCTACAGCCCGGCAATCCCGCTTCCGGGAGCGCGCGGGGAGGCGCCAAAGCCCAGCGGGACTATTTCAACAAGTGCGTCGCCAATGGTGGCAAGATGGACGACGATACGCCTCCTAAATCGAAATAGCGCGCGATCGCGACGCGGGGCGAATTAGCGATGCTTATGGCGAATCTTCGCTGTCGCTGCTGTTCGTGAGGGCTGTGCAAGCGCGTGCGAATGCAGCGACAAGCGCGCGAAAGGCGTCCGCTCCCTTGTTCAAGCCCGACGCTTCGGTCCCGCTCATTTTAATTAGAATAGCGTTAGCGCGGTTGGGTCCGGCGGAGGCGAAATCGCGCTTGATCCGATGTCCAGCGTTGAATTCATTTCGCTGGATTGCTCGAGCGCTTCAAGGCACCGTCAGCCGCTTCAATATTCGCAACCGGTCGAAACACTCTGCGATCCTTGATGGACGTGGCAGCAGCAGATTTTGCGTCTAAGGAGCAGCTTTGGTGGAATATCTTGTGTGCACCTGAGCGCGTCCCTGGAAGCGCGATCGCTGTAACACGGCGACATTGTGATAGCCGGACAATGCACGTTCGGTTGAACGACGCGGCAGCCATCAATGATCACCAAGCAATATCATGCGCTTGGTAGAGCTTCCGACCCACATTGAGCCGCGTTGTCCAGCCGCGCGCCTCATAGCTGCCGCTGCCAACTCATCTGTACGACACATCAAAGGCCGCCGATCGAGCGCTTCGCGATCAGGTTGTGGAACCTGATTGAGAAAATTTAACTCGGAGCCATGTTGGTCGCAAACCTGCCCCATTAACCGCCTTCCATGTGCGCGGAATAACCCTGTCATCGAAACTTCAATCACATCGCTCATACCCTTAACCGCAGAGCGAGGGCGCGCCATGAAGCAGCACAAAGTTCAACATTTGCATCAGCCGATCGAAGAGGCGTTGCTCGCGACCAATCAATCGCTGCGCAACGAAGTCGTTGCGCTGATGCTTGATATCGCTGAGTTACGTGAAATCCAGGAACGCCCGGGCTCGTCGCGTTCGTTCGGCATGTCTCGAGAGCAGAACACTCCGCGCGTCGCGCTGCGCCGGGTTCACAGCTGAAGTCCGTCAGCCTCTTTCTCATCGGCAGAATATGCGGCCACATCCTCGCCAATCCGGCGAGCATGCTCGCGCGCCTGCAGTTGCGGACATTTCAATTCTAAATTGAATGATGCGCTGGCCCGATGCTCGTTTAGGCGAGCTGGCGGACGTTGCTGCGGATAATCGCGGTCGTGAGGGTGGGGGCGGTCAGTGCTCCAGCGGCACGGACTTGCGTGCCCCGACATCGGACAGACGCTCGCGCAGGATCCAATTCTGCAAGACCAGTTCGACCGCGGTATGCCGGAGCTCGCAATTCTCCGCGACGAGGCGTTCCAGGATGTCGGCCGCCTCGCTTGACGCGGGTTGGTTCCCCTCGAAGACCTTGAGACGCGCCATGGTGTCGATCCTCGCAAAAATGTTGATCAGAGGCTGGCTCTGACAAGCGTCAGCACAGAATGGTTCGCGGATTATCGGGCGGACGTGGTTCCGCCTGATGGCCTCGGGTGGGAAAGCGCTTAATTGATAATTCGTGGATCGAGATATGAGCGTTAGGTTTCGTGAAAATAATCCTCAAATATGTTGAAACCCTCGTGACACCTAACATCCTAGTAACTACTGCTGGGCGTGTATGCCCGCAAGCGGCCGGACGCGAAACTCGCGGGATTAATTTGTTAGAAATTTGTGAAAGTTGCGCTTGACCGGTGGGGCGATTATCGCGGCGAGGCATGGCGCACTCACAATCTGTCGAGAGACCGATTGAATATTCTCATTTGCTTCCCGTTTGAGAATGCAAACAGTGCGCCAGTTATCCCGATTAAACTCTCATACACAGAAAGTCGTATAACTTTTTTTATCGGGCCCTTTCAGCGGAGGAATATTCCCCGTATATTCTGCTCAATACCTTGCAGCTTCGGCGTTTCTTCGCACTATGTGTTGCTGCCGACCGGCAAGTTCGAGGCTCCCGAAAGGCCCCCGGGAAACCCTCAATTTGAATTTCCTGTTGCATTTACATAGCTTATAGGCCATGCGATGATTGCTAATCTAGGGGGCAATGAGATGACCAATGAGGCGTCATTCTACTGAGGAGATCAGTTCCAAGGTCAAACAGGCCGAGGAACTCATGGCGCGGGGGCAGTCCCAGGCCCAAGCGTGCAAGGTGCTGGGCGTTAGCGTGATGACGTTTCATCGCTGGCGCAAGCAGGAGGCCGCGCGCGGCCACCAGGCGAATGGTACTGTTACCGAATTCGCCGCTCGCACCGATGATAGAGATGGGATCCCCCCTGTCCATAACCGTATTGATGAATTACGGCTGGAAAATGAACGGCTGCGCCGGATCGTGACCGACTTGCTGCTCGAGAAAATGAAGATCGAGGAAAAGCTTGCGCTCAGGTCCGGCGGCGGGAGCGGCTTGCCCCGCCGTGGTGAAGCCCAAAGCTGACGTAAGCTATCCGTTAGTGGATGCGTGAAGGCCTGGGAGCCAGCAGCAGCTGGTCGCTCAGATGTGCCTTCTCCGACCTTGCGCGCAGCTCTTCGAAGATCGGACGCAGTCTGGCCTGCGCAAGGTCAAGGCCCCTGACGATGTCCTGATTCGGCATGTCGGCCGGGAAGCGCGCCGCGCGCAGCTTTGTCTCGATCGCCTTGACCAGCACCTCGACGTCGTCGCGGTGCTGGCCCGCGACGAGCTCGGCGCCCATCAGGCGGATGAGATGGAGGAGGGCCACCAGCGCGGCCTCGGTTTCGCCAGCCGATGAACTCATGCGCGCTCTCTATCCGATATCCGCAGCAGCTCTTGCGAGCTCACGACCCGCCTGATAATACACATATGAATTGTTAACACGAATGTTAATTCCCGATGACCGACCTTTCGGACGCTCGATTGGCGAAGGTACCGGTTAACTTCGGCGCCTTCTCGTTCGCTTTCGCCTCCCTCGAGGCGTTTGCCGTCGCGTTCGAGATGATAATCGTCGTGCTGTCCAGCATCGTCGGCGGCGCGGCCTATCACCTCTTTTACTACCACACGGTTTATAGCAACAGCTTCGAGGGTTTTCTAGGGATCGGGGTCCTCGCCGCCATCCTTCACATGTTCGTGGCGAAGTCGCAGGGCCTTTACAATGCGCAGGTGCTGGCCGGTCTCGACCGGCGCTGGAGCAGCCTGCTCGGCGGATGGCTGCTGGTCGTTCTGCTGATGACCCTGATCATCTTCCTTTTGAAGGTGGGTTCCGGCGTCTCGCGCGGGTCGGTGCTGTCATTTGGCCTGATCGGCGGCCTCGGGCTGGTCGGCGGACGGATGCTGCTGCAGGCGCCGCTGCAACGCGCGATCGACCGCGGCATGCTGGCAACGCGCCGCGCGGTCGTGGTCGGGATGGCGGACGAATTGTCCCGGGTGCGGCAAGCGAGCCTGCTGCGCGATTTCGGCCTCAGCGAGGTGCGACGGGTCCAGCTCTCCGGATCGTCCGACGACGCCGGCGACCGGGCCGCCGTCGCGTCGGCCATTCTTGCAGCCCGCGAGTGCGGCGCCGACGAGATCATCCTGGCCATGCCCTGGCAGCAGGAGCCGCGCATCCAGTTCGTGTGCGATCAGCTGCGGGCATCGCCGCTGCCGGTGCGGCTGCTGCCGGACCGGACCGCGGAGCGGTTCCTGGCACTGCGGATGGTGGCGACCGGCCCGATCCCGACGCTGGAAATGCAGCGCTCGCCGCTTACTTCGCTCGAGCGCGCCGGCAAGCGACTGTTCGACATCGTGGCGTCCAGCGGCCTCCTGGTGCTGTTCGCGCCGCTGCTGATCGGAACGGCGATTGCGATCAAGCTCGACTCCAGGGGGCCGGTCCTGTTCCGGCAGCGCCGCAACGGCTTCGACGGCAAGCAATTCACCATTCTCAAATTCCGCTCGATGCACGTGCTCGAGGATGGCGCTATCATCACGCAGGCCCGCCCGAACGATCCGCGGCTGACCGGGATCGGCGCGACCCTGCGCCGCCGCAGCATCGACGAATTGCCGCAGCTGGTGAACGTACTGCGCGGCGACATGTCGCTGGTCGGGCCGCGGCCGCACGCGCTGGCGCATGACGACAAATATTCGAAGCTGATCGCGAGCTATGCAGAGCGCCAGCACGTCAAGCCCGGCATCACCGGTCTCGCGCAGGTGCAAGGGCTGCGCGGCGCGACGCCGGCGATCGAGGACATGCAGCTGCGGGTGGCGCATGACCTCATCTACATCAAGAGCTGGAGCTTCGTGCTCGACCTGCGCATCCTGCTGCGCACGGTCGGCGCGGTGTTGCGTCACAAGGGTATCTGACGGCTGGGCATCTGGGCGCCAGGCGCGCGTTACTGCGGAATGCTCTGGTTGGCGTCCTTGAACTCCGCCTCGATGATGCGCCGGTTGGCGTCGCCAGCCACGCGATAGGCCTGCCCGATCGCGCCCTTCAGTTCCGGCGCCCGCGTGAGGATCAGGCGGATCTGCCGCTGCAGCAGGTCGACCAATTCGACATCGCGCGTGGTGTCGACTTGCGCCAGGAGGATCAGGCGCGGCGCGATCAGATCGCTGCGGTTGAAGCCAGTATAGTAGGACATCTTGAGCGCCTTCGACGCGGTCGGGTTCAGCCAGTCGAACCGTCCGGTTGCCGAGGCGAGGCCGAACCAGGCGCCGGCGTCCATCGGCGAGAGGCGAAGCGCCCGCGTGAACGCGGCTTCGGCCGCCTCCGGTGACGTCTGCAATTGGCTCCAGCCGTCGCGCAGCCACAGCTCGCCTCTGACCATGCCGACCTCTGCGGCGATCGCCGGTTTGGCGCGCAATGCATCGGCGGCAAGCCACCAGGCCGACAAGGCCAGCGTCGCCGCGCCGATCGCAGCGGCGGCCGGCACGAAGGCCGGCGAGAGACGCCTCGCATTCCGGCCGATCGCGTCAGCCATCGCATTAGCCATGGCGCGCGGCCCGGTTGCCGGTCATCAGCAGGGTTCGCCGGGCTCCCTCGAGCTTGACGCAGGTCAGGCGGCCGGTCGCATAGGCACCGGTGTCGACATTGATGCGGTTGCGCAGCAGCTCGGCCTCATGCACCGGCGTATGGCCGTGGACCACGACCTTGCCGAAATCATCTTCCGAGATCAGGAAGTCGTCGCGGATCCAGAGCAGATCCTCCTTGCGCTGCTGGTTGAGCGCGACGCCGGGCCTGACGCCGGCATGGACGAAGAAATAGCGTTTGTGCACATAACAGAGCGGCAGCGAGCGCAGGAAGGCGAGATGGGCCGGCGGCATCTGGCGGATCAATTGCCGGGCGAGCGCCCTGCGTTCGGAAGCGTCGGGATTGGGCGAGGGCGTCAGGCCGTAGGACATCAGCGTTTGCAAGCCGCCAAACTGCCGCCATTGCGCGAGCATGTCGGGATTGACGAGAAATTCCAGCAGGCAGGCCTCGTGATTGCCGAGCAGGCAGACCATGCTGCGGGTGCGGCGGCGTTGTTCGAGCATGGCGATGACATCGCGCGAATCCGGTCCGCGATCGATATAGTCGCCGAGGAACACCTGGATCGGTCGCGCCGGCCGGAACCGACGGATGTCGGCATCGATGCGGGCGCAGATCTCGTGCAGCAGGTCGGCATGACCGTGGATATCGCCGACGGCGTAGATGCAGGTCTCGTCGCCCTCATGTTCGAGATCGCCGGTCTGGCCGACAAGACGCTGGAGGAAGCTGCGCATCTGGCGTCTAGCCCGCCTGCGACCGTGAACGGCTGATCCGCTGTGCCAGTCCTGTTCCGATCACGGCTCCCAACACGATCACTCCGGGCAGCGCCGGCAATTCCGGCAAGGTGAAGCTAGCCAGCAGCAGCGTCAGCAGGACGGCTGCGGCCGATGCAGGGTAGGACCAGTCGCGGCCGCGATTGCGCGCACCGGCCGTGAACGCTGCGATGCAGACGATGATAGCCGCGACTAAAGTCCAGAACATGGCGGAACCGAATTGCGCGATCAAGGCCGCGGCGCTGGTCGCAACCACGGGCCGCGTGGTGGCGCCCTGCCAGTCCATATAGGTCGACGCCAGCGTTGCCGTGGTGCCGGCGCCGCTGCCGAGCGCGGGCAGGTCGGCGAGCAGATTGTGGGTCGATTGCACGAACTCGGACGGTGCATGAACAAAGGCGATCGCAAGCGGCACGTCGGGATGACGATTGCCGATCGCCGTCGCCAGGGCGATCAGCGCGATCGCTGTCGCCGCAGCAGCGCTGCTCCAGCGGTGCAGATGAAGTTTCCGCGCGGCGAAGGTCATCAGGACGAGGGCGATGCCCGCGGCGATCGCGATCGCGGCGCCGCGCCGCCCAACCCAGCAGGCGCTGGCGGCGCAGAGCAGCGCGCCGGCAGCGAGCAGCCAGCGCAGCCGTCTCAATTGGGCGGCGGTGCGGCCATCGGCGTGTCCGCCGACGTCGAGCGCGCGCGCAAGGCCGAGCGGAACGCCAACGAGAACGACGACCAGGAATCCGTTTGCCGTCTCATCGCGTGCAGCGCCAGACCAGACTTTGACCGGATCGCTTGATAGCAGCAGGATCAGGGCCGCGACGGCCGCGGTTGCTGCAACGGTGCGGGCCACCATATCGGCGCGGCGGGCGTCGATCGCGACAGCGGCGGCGGTGATCATGGCTGACATGAGTGACAGCCAGATCAGCAGCGCGCCGAAGCTTGCGCCGGTGTCGATCGTGATGCTGCCGCTGAGCTGTGCTCCCAGCGTTTCGCCGGCGAACTTCCACACCGGATGCGCCAGGGCCGCCAGCGGAAACATCTGCAGGACGATCCAGAGCACCGGCAGAAGCGCCACCGCCACAGCGGCACCGGCGACCGACTTCAGGAACGACAGCTCACCTGGACGGATCGCCGCGAGGCTTGCGAGCAGCCCGAGCGACGTCGCCGCGCCGACGAGACCCGTCGCGAGCGATGCGTCGATGAGACCGAGCGGAATCGACGCCCCGATCAAGATGCAGATGAAGGCCGTGACGTTCCACACGAGAGGGGGAGGTCCTGCAGAGGATGAGACGCAAGGCAGCGGGATGCCCCGGGCTTGCCGCGAGGTCAACGGAAATCGGCCACGCCAAAGCGGGCAGTGTCATGCCCTGCTATTGCGAACGGCGCAGGGCGAGACGTGGCGTCGAGGTGCGAGACCAGAACAGCGGCGCGAAGGTGCTCGCCAGATATCCGACTTGCAGCGCCACGATCGCAGCGATCATGAGCAGCGCGGTTTCCGACCACGACAGGCGCGCGACTCCGATGGCGGCCAGCAGCGCGAGTTCCGCGAGCGCCACCTGCGCCAGCACCAGACAGTGCTGGCGCAGACCGAGAACGGTGCCGCCGATCAAATTGCCAAGGAAAGCAAATAACATAACCAAACCCTGCGCCCGCATGATATCGGGCCGGGCCTAAGCCGGGGTTAACCCGCACGTCGCAGAGCCGCCGGCGCGGTGCCGGCCTACGCTCGAATGGCCTGTGGTTTTGTTAGTCAATTAACATTCAGAACGGGCGCAGATCGCCGTAACTATAGGCCGCCCAATAATCGCGGCCGCCATACGGTCCATAGGCGCCATAGAGCGGCGCGCAGGAGTAGCGATCGGGACAGCCGTGCCAGCAAACCCGTTTCCACTGGCAGACGTCGCCACGACAATATTGCAGCCGCTGACAGTTGCCGCTGACCCGTTGCACGGCGCGCGGGGCCGGGGAAACGCTTAGTTCTGCGGCGAAAACCCCGGAGCCGCCGAGGGCGCCTATCAGCGGCAAGGCGACCATTCCCAACGCGATCGCGGGTAGCTTCCTGCGGGCCATCGAACCCTCAATTGGTTAACTCAAACCATCTCATTCACAGATAACGGGGAGATTGGACGAAAGCAAAGCCGGAGTGACGGCGCGCGGGGCTTTGTCTCACGGCGGTGCGCCGGTGTCGCCGAATTGCCTCACCTCGCTAACATTATTTATCAATTGCATCGCAATATATCGCGGAAACTTGTGATTGTGATAGTCGGCGTGTTACGGCACGCCCGGAGTATTTGAATGTCGCGTGCGAATTTCATTCGGGTGATGTTATTGCTTGCGGCCGCCTGTTGGGTCAGCGGTTGCCATTACATGCCGACCAACGGCCCGACGAGCTCCGATGTCGTGGCCGGGCAGCGCGATCCCGAAAGCCTGCCCTATGCGATGGTCAAGATCACACCGCAGATCGAGAACGTGCTGGCGTCATTCGCGCCGCAACTCGCCGGCGGCATTCAGGGCCCGCCGCCGAAGGACATCCGCTTCGGCATCGGCGACGTCGTCAGCGTCACGATCTTCGAGGCCGCGGCCGGCGGTCTGTTCATTCCGGTCGAGGCCGGCGTGCGTCCCGGCAACTACATCACGCTGCCGAACCAGAACGTCGATACCGACGGCAACATCTCGGTGCCTTATGCCGGCGCGATCCGCGCCAAGAACCGCACACCGACCGAAGTGCAGCGCTCGATCGTCGATGCGCTGAAGAACCGCGCGATCGAGCCGCAGGCCGTGGTCGCCCTGATCGAGCAGCGCACCTCGTTGATCTCCGTGCTCGGCGAGGTCAATTCGCCGAACCGCTTCCCCGCCAATGCCGCGGGTGAGCATGTGCTCGACGCCATCACGCGCGCCGGCGGCCCGAAAGGGCAGGGCTTTGACACATGGGTCATGCTCGAGCGCGACGGCAAACGTACCACGGTGCCGTTCGGCCAACTGGTCTACGAGCCCAAAAGCAATATCTACGCCCATCCCGGCGACACCATTTATGTCTACCGCGAGCCGCAGACCTTCGTCGCCTTCGGCGCGTCGGGTGCGCAGGGCCAGTTCAATTTCGAGGCCTGGCGCATCTCGCTCGCCGAAGCCGTTGCCAAGGCGGGCGGCCTGAACGACTCCTCGGCCGATCCGGCTTCGGTGTTCGTCTATCGCGGCGAACTGCCGGAGGTGGCCGCCAAGCTTGGCGTCGACGTCAGCAAATATTCAGGGCCGATCATCCCGGTCGTCTACAACATCAATTTCCGCGATCCGGCCGGCTATTTCCTGGCCACGCGTTTCCAGTTGCGCAACAAGGACGTGCTCTATGCGTCGAACGCGGCATCCGTCGAGGACGCCAAGGTGATGCAGCAGATCCGCCTCGTGACCGCAACGGCGAACGATCCGATCGTGGCCGCCTACAACGCAACCTTACTTCGTAATTCGATCAAGCTTGCGCCCTGATATTGGGGCGTGAGCCGGCACGGCCGGCTTCATGACACGTTTGCGATTAGCTTCCGGCTCAAGCGAGGCGACGGCGTTGCCGTGGCCGGTGCGCTGGTCATCGTGGCTGTTCTGCGCCGTCGTCGCTTTGGCGCCGCTGCCGCTCGGCTCGGTCGGTACGGTTGCGCCCGCGATCTGGTCGATCCTGCTCGGGATTGCACTGCTCGGGGTGTTGCCGATGCGCCTGCGCGGCAGTCAGCTCATGATCCTCGCCGTGACGGCGTTGTTGACGGCGCTTGCCATGCTGGTGCTGCACGAGCAGTCGGTCGTCCGGCCCTGGTCGGGTGCGGCGCCGAACGCGTTGTGGGCGCAGGCCGGCAGATTGCTGCCTGCCGAGCTGCCGCCGGCCGTGTCGATCGCGCGCGGTCAGCCGTTCTATTCGATCGGCGTCGGAATCGTTTGCCTGCTCAGCTTCGCCATCGGCGTCGTGCTCGGTGCCAACCGCGGACTGGCGCGCGGGTTGTTGCGGGCGGTGGCCGCAGCGGGGCTGGTCTATGCGATCTGCGGCATCATCACTTTCGTGATCGATCCCACCCGGATCTACCTGCTGCACGAGAAGCAGGCGCAGCTGGCGTGGCTGACATCTCCCTTCGTCAATCGCAACACTGCCGGCATCTATTACGGTTGCTGTGCGCTGATCTGGCTGTTGTTCGGCTGCGAGCTGATCGAGCGGCATTGGCCGCCGCGCCGTGCCGGCCTGTCACGGCTGCTCGCGCGCCTCGATATGCCGGCGCGGCGCCGGCTCGCCGGCCATGCGTTCGGCTGGCTCACTTGCCTGCTGGCGATGTTTCTGACCGGCTCGCGCGGCGGCGTCGGGGTCTCGCTGCTCGCCGCGGTCGCGGCTGTCGCGATCTTTTTTCGCAACCGGGTGCCGCGCCGCTGCGGCATGATCGTGGCGCTCGGGGTCGGCAGCCTGGTCGCGCTGGCACTGCTGCAGCTTCTCGGCGGCGGTGTCGGCGCGCGCTTCAGCACGATGGGCCTGTCCGATGAGGGACGGTTCTCGACCTATCGCGCAACGTTGCGGATGATCTGGGATCACCCGTGGCTCGGCGATGGTTTCGGGACCTTCGAATGGGTTTACCCGGCCTATCGCACCGACGACATCTCGCTGCGCGGGACTTGGAACCGGGCACACAACAGCTGGCTCGAACTGGCGTCCGACGGCGGAATGTTAATGGCCGGCGCCGCCATGATCGCGCTGCTCGCGGCGTTCGTCGTGCTCGCGCATGGCGTGCGGACCCGTCGCCGCGACGTGATCGTGCCGCTCGCGGCGCTCTGCGCGTCGGTCGCCGGCGCACTCCATTCGATGATCGATTTCTCGCTCCAGATCACCGGCTATGCCGTTGTTATCGCGGCCTTGCTCGGGGCAGGCCTGTCGCAATCCTTCCGCTCCGGCCGGGGCGCCGGCGGTGGCGGCTCCGACCGTGACGCCAGTGTTACGGTCGGGCTGCCGGTTAACGCTGATTTCGCGCGCCACGGCCCGGCCGCGGCCGGCGCGGCTATTTAATTGGCGCGATAACTCTGACTATGCTAACGAACTGTTAGTATTCGTTAGGGAGATAGCTGTGTTCACATTTGAGCGATCCGGCGGCTTTTCCGCCCCGCGCCGCCTGGCGACGTTGGTGGTGATGTTGGTGCTCGCGACACCCGGTGGCGCGGCGCTGGCGGAGACACCTGGCGGGCTTATCCAGCTGTCCCAGGCGGTCACCAATTTCAAGGCCAATCCCGAGCAGCTGCTGACCCAGTATCCGAATGCAGGCGTGGAATTGACCTCGCGGGCGCGCGACTTCGCCCTCAACGATCCGACATCGCTCGATCCGCTGATTGCGCTGCTCGCCAAGGCAAGCAAGGACCAGAAGACGGCGATCGCTGCCGGCCTCGCCCAGGCCGCGCGCATCGTGGTGCGCAGCAACCAGCCCTACGCGACGCGCATCCAGCAGGCGATTGCCGACACCAAGGATCTCGACACCGTGATGGCGTTTGCCGCTGCGTCGGGTGACAGCGGCACCGCGGCGACCGGCGCCGGCGGCGCGGGCAGCGCCGGTGCATCCGGCGGCCAGACCAGCGCGCTGGGCGCCAGCGGCGCCGGCGGCGGAACGCTCGAGGCCATCGACGGCAACAGCGTGAACACCGGCATCTTCAGCTTCACCTCGTCGGTCAGCAGTTCGGGCAGCACGACGACCGGTACCGCCACGGGCACCGGCACCACACTCATTTCAACAGTTACCCCCTGAGCGGACGTCCGATCGCCAATGGAGAACTTTCTGCAGCAACGCGCTTCGGTGTCGGCGGCGGGACGCTTCCCAGGATCATTGGAGGGCGCGAGGGCAGGATCCATCCTGCCGGCGCGGCGATAGGACGAGATGCTTCAGCGCAACCAGATTTCGCCGTCTGTCGATCTGAGAAATCGTCCGGCTGAATTGCCGTCGCTGGCGGAAACCTTTGACGCCTTCGTCACCTATCTGCTCCGGCAATATTGGGTCATCCTCGGGACCGCCGCGCTCTGCCTGTTCGGCGGCATCTGCTATCTGGCGACGGCGGCGCCGAGCTATACGGCGCTTGCCACGATGATCATCGACACGCGCAAATTCCAGGCCTTCCAGCAGCAATCGCCGGTGAGCGAGGCCCCCGTCGATTCCGCCGCGGTCGAGAGCCAGGTCGAAATCCTGAAGTCGGAGAATGTGGCGCTCGCGGTGATCCGCGACCTCAAGCTCAACGAGGATCCGGAATTCGTCGGCTCCAGGGCCGGCGCGGTAGGAGCCGTGCTCGATTTCGTGTCCGGCCTGCTCGCCGGCGGGGCGCCGCCCACCGAATTCGACCGGACCCGGCGCGCGGTCCGCACGTTCCAGAAGCAGCTCGACGTCCGCCGCCGCGGCATGACCTATGTGATCGAGGTCAGCTTCCGCTCGCTCGATCCCGAGCGCGCGGCGCAGATCGCGAACGCCGTCGCCGACGCCTATATCGTCGATCAGCTCGATTCCAAATATCAGGCGACGCGCCGCGCCAGTGTCTGGCTGCAGGACCGCATCCAGGAGCTGCGCACGCAGGCATCCAACGCCGAGCGCGCGGTGCTCGACTACAAGAAGACCAACAACATCGTCACCTCCAGCGGCAAGCTGCTCAACGAGCAGCAGCTCGGCGAACTCAACACCCAGCTGCTCCACGTGAAGTCGCAGGTCACCGACGCCAAGGCCAAGCTCGACCGCATCGAGGCGGTGGTGAAGGGGGGCGTCCCCGATGCGACGGTGGCCGATACCCTGAACAACCAGGTCATCACCAAGCTGCGCTCGCAATATCTCGAGCTGGCCAACCGCGAGGCCGACTGGTCGTCGCGCTACGGCTACAATCATTTGGCCGCCGTCAACCTGCGCAACCAGATGCGCGAGATCCAGTCGTCGATCATCGATGAACTGAAGCGGCTCGCCGAGAGCTACAAGAGCGACTATGCGATCGCCCTGCAGCGCCAGAACGAGATCGAGCGCGCCGTGAACGACTCGGTGTCGCAGTCGCAGTCGACCAACCAGGCGCAAGTCACGCTCCGCGAGCTCGAGAGCTCGGCGCAGACCTATCGCTCGCTCTACGACAATTTCCTGCAGCGCTACATGGAAAACGTGCAGCAACAGTCGTTCCCGGTCAGCGAGGCGCGGGTGATCACCCGCGCCTCGCGTCCGCTCAGCAAGAGCCATCCGCAGACCTTGGTCGTGCTCGCGCTCTCGGCGCTCGGCGGCCTGATCGCCGGGCTCGGGCTCGGCGTGTTGCGCGACCTCTATGACCGGGTGTTCCGCACCGCTGAAATGGTCGAGACGATCCTCGAGGCCGACTGCGTCGCCATCGTTCCCCGCGTCTCGCCGGGCCAGATCAAGGCGCCGGTCGCCAGTCGTCCCAATCTGCCGATCGGTCCGCGCACGATCCGGCGCGGCGACGAGCCGGTGCTATGGGCGGCGATCGATTCGCCATTCTCGCGGTTCTCGGAAGCGATCCGCTCGATCAAGGTCAATGCCGACCTCAACGTCACCAAACCGTCGAAGATCCTCGGGCTGACCTCGGCGCTGCCCAACGAGGGCAAGTCGACGTTGGCCTTCGTGTTTGCGCAACTGGTTGCCCAGAGCGGGGCCCGCGTGCTCCTGATCGATTGCGACCTGCGCAATCCCTCGCTCAGCCGCAAGGTCGCCGCGACTGCCGAGCGCGGCATCCTCGACGTGCTGTCGAACAATGCGACCTTGCAGGACACACTATGGCGCGATCCCGAGACCGGCCTCGCCTTCCTGCCTGGCGCCACGCGATCGCGCATCGCGCATTCGCACGACGTGCTGGCCTCCGACCAGATGAGGGATTTCATCGACGGGGCCCGCAGCCACTATGATTACGTGATCGTCGATTTCCCGCCGCTCACGCCGGTGGTCGATGTCCGCATCACCGCCCACTTCGTCGATTCCTTCGTCTTCATCGTCGAATGGGGCAAGACCCAGGTGCAGGTGGTCGAGCGTGCGCTGCGCAGTGCGCGAGCGGTCAACGAGAACCTGCTCGGCGTCGTGCTCAACAAGGCCGATATCGCCGCGATGAGCCGCTATAGCGGCTATGGCGGCAAGAACTACTATTACAACTCGCACTATGGGCGATATGGCTACACCGAGTGAGACGCACGGCGGGTTGCCCGGGCGCGCAGCCGCCTGGCTTGCGCGCGGCTTGCTGGCCGCGGTCGCGTGCTCGTCCGTCGCCTGGGGCACGACCACCTTGCCGGACTTTGTCGACCAGACCCGACTCGACGGCGCAAAGGACCTGATCCTTCGCAACGTACCGGTCAGCGACGCCGAGCTCGATGACCTCGGTCTGCTGCTGTCGCGCGCCGTGGCGGAGAAGTATTGCATGCCGGCCATCGATCGCAGCGCGGCGGTGATCCGGCTGCGGCTCGCCGAGAACGCGCTCGCATCCGGCGAGCAGGTCGACGCCCGGATGGGCGAGCTTGACGAAGCTGTCCGCAAATCGCTCGGCTGCGCGCCGGCCGATCCCTATCTCTGGCTCGTGCTGTTCTGGCTTCGCAATATACGGCAGGGCTTGAGCGACGCCAATTTCGACCTGCTGCGGATGTCGTACCGGCTCGGACCCAACGAGGGCTGGATCGTGGTCAAGCGCAGCGCGATGGCGCTCGCAATGTTCGACGCGCTGCCACCTGACCTTTCGTCCGACGTGATTGCCGAGTTCGCGCGTCTCGTGAAGACCGAACTGTACACCGAGGCAATCGATCTCCTGAAGGGACCGGGCTGGGCGCACCGCGACAAGTTACTCGCCGGCCTTGCAGCTGTTCCGCAACGGAACGTCGATATCCTGACCCGCACCATGGCTGACATTGGATACGATCTCGACCGCCGCTCGCCGGCGGAACGGCGCAATTGGGAGCACAAATCGAACGACCGCCTCGACGAGCCTGCCCGAATGCCGCCGGAGGCGAGCGCTAAGCCATGACGATGGAATTTTGCATCGGACAGCACAACGCGCATTATGAGGGCGTCTATTCGGCGCAGGAGCGCGACTGGCGCCGCGTCTGCGCGGTCGACAAGGCCGATCATATCGCGGGCTTGCTCGGCGCAGCCGCCGCGAAGGTCGGCAATGTGCTCGAGGTCGGCTGCGGCACCGGCGCCGTGCTGGCGCGGCTGTCGGCGATCGGCATCGGCCGCGACTTCACCGGCATCGACGTGATCGATCCCGCGACCAATCTGGAGATCGACGGCGCCGCTTCAGCCCCGTTTCGCTGGTCCAGCTATGACGGTGCGACGATCCCGTTCGCCGACGGATCGTTCGACCTCGTCTATGCCAGCCACGTCCTGGAGCACGTGTCCGAACCGCGCGCATTCCTGCACGAGCTTGCCCGGGTCGCGCGGACCTTCGTCTATGTCGAGGTGCCGTGCGAGTTGCATGCGCGGACCAATCGCCGGGCGTTGCAATCGACGCTCGACATCGGCCATATCAATTTCTACACACCCGACACGTTCCGCTTGGTGCTGGAGACGGCGGGGCTCCACGTCACGGGCTTCGGCACCTATGACCACAGCCTGCCAGTTCACGCCTTCCACTCGTCGCGGGTGAGGGGGCTTGCCAAAAGCATTGTGCGGAAGTCGCTGTTATCGGTCGGTCAGGCGTTCGCGACCCGGCTTGCGACCTATCATTGCGGGGCGCTCTGCCGGCGCGACGAGGCGCAGGCGCTGCCGCGGGACCGGTAAGCCATGGCGCCGCGCGTGGTCGTCTTCAACAACATGATCACACCTTACACCAACCGTCTCTACAACGAGCTGGTCAGCCGCGGGCTGGATCTCGCCGTGCTGTCCTGCACGCCACAGGAGGCCGATCGCTCCTGGGCCGGCTCGTTCACGCCGCGTTACATCACGCGCACGGTGCCGGGTGTATCGATCCCGCTGTCGCGGTCGCGTCACACCCATGTCAATATCGGGGTCGGGCGCGCCTTGAATGCGCTCGCGCCCGACCTGCTGTTCGTGAACGGTCTTTATCCCTCGATGCTGGCCGGCGCGGCATGGGCGCGCGCCAACGGCAAGGCGCTCGCGCTGACGATCGACGGCTGGCGCGAGACGATGCCCAACACCGCCTATCACCGTCTGGCGCGGCCCTGGCTGCTGCGCCAGTGCGACGCAGTGGTGTGTTGCAGCGACAAGGGCAGGGCGTATTTCCGCGGCGAGGGTGTTCGCGCCGACGACCTGTTCGTGGTGCCGTTGGTGCCGGCATGGGATCCGCCGGCGGTTGTGCCGGCATTCGACGACCGTCCATTTCATCTGCTGTGGTGCGCCCGCCTCAATGACGGCGCCAAGAATGCGATCTTCTTCGAGAACGTCGCGATCGCGCTTGGCCGGATCGTGCCCGGGCTGAAGGTGCGTGTGGTCGGGTCCGGCGCCGCCGAACGGCGCATGCTGGCGCGGCTCGGCGGTGCCGGCATCGATGTCAGCCACGACCGCTACCTGCCGTGGCAGGCGATATCGGACGTTTTTCTGCAGTCGCGGCTGCTGCTGCTGCCTTCACTGCTGGAACCGTGGGGCCTGGTGTGCAACGAGGCCCTGCAGTGCGGGGTTCCGTGCCTGGTGTCGCCCCATGTCGGGGCAGGCGGCGAGTTGGTCCGTGACCATGACAACGGCTATGTTTGCGCGCTCGATGAACAGGTTTGGGTCGACGCGGCGCGCGGCTTGCTCGAACATCCCGCGCACTGGGAGGCGATGTCGCGGCAGGCCCGGCAGAGCGTGCGACGCGATGCGCTTGCCGACGCCGCGGCGCGTTTTGCGGCCGCGGTCGATCATCTCTTGAGGGCTCCGGCCCGGCAGGAGGCCGTGCAATGATCGGCAGATGGTGGCTGCGAACCGATGTCTTTCTGCACGCCTATCTGGTGATGGTGCTCGGCTGCATCTATTTCCTGTTCAATTTCATCGAGGGCATCTCGTTCGCGGAAAGGGCCGGGGAATCCACGCTGTTCCGCGGCGCCTGGCTGCTGCTCTACATCCTCCTGGTGCTGCACATTGCAATCGATCGGAAGCGCTTCGGCCTGCTGATGCTGCAGTCGCATCTCTATCTGACGTTCATCGCCTTCGCCCTGGTATCACTGGCGCTGAGCGCCGACCCCGCCGGCTCGTCGATCAAGTTCGCGATGTATCTGTTGACCACGATGTTCTCGGCGTGGGTCGTGATCAGCTGCCCGGTCGATCGTCTCGTCGATGCGCTGTTCCGGATCGGGATCGTGGTGCTGATCGTTCACGTCCTGCTGTTTCCGGTGATCGGCTCGCAATGGGATTACGACCCGCTGCATCGGCCGACGGTGCTCGGAACCCAGGCCTATGCCGGCGTGTTCGGTCACAAGAACCTCGCGGGCGCATTCTTCGGTCTCATGGTGCTGATCTGCTTCGTGCGCGTGCTGGCAGGACCGCGCCGCCAGTTCGGCTGGACGCTGCTGCTGATGGGATGTCATCTTTTTGCGCTCGCCGCGGCCGGCGCCGCAGGTCCGCTGATCAGCATGTTGACGGCGCTTGCCGTGACCTTCGGGCTCGTGCTCGTGGTGCTCGGGCACAGGGGGGCTGCCTCGATCTATTGGCTTGGCCTCGCTCTTGTTGCGCTTGTCGTGTTCGCCCTGCCGAGCGACGAGTTGTACGGGCTGGTGGGCCGCAGCGGAAACCTGACCGGCCGCTCGTTCCTCTGGTCGGTCTGGCCGCACTTCTTCTGGCAGCACCCCTGGCTCGGCTACGGGTTTTCGGGATTCTTCAACGAACTGCCGAATTCGCCGGTGAACGAGCTGACGAGCATGGCGCCGTGGAATACCGAGTTCGGCTCGTTCGAGAATTCCTATCTTGACGCCTTTCTCCAGTTCGGCCTACTCGGCGGTGCGCTCTATATGCTGCTGCTGGCGCGCGCATTGTGGAACAGCATCGTCTTCGCGTTCGAGCGGAGAGGGATGTACTGCATGGCACCATTCGCGATGCTGCTGTTCGTCGTGATCGCGTCGGCCAATGACTCCAGCCAGCTGCTGCACAATTATTTCGGCTGCGTGCTGGTGTTCTGGTGCTATTTCGGCCCGGAGGCCAGGCTGCAGATGGCGCCGCGGCGGACATTCAACAGATTGCGGGTGAGTGAGGCGTGAGTGCGTTGACCAACAGGCTGGACCGGGCGGCGGCTCAGACCCGGGTCGCCGGTGCCATGAGCGGATTGCTTCGCCGGCTGCGGCATGCCGGGGGCAATGTCGCGCTTGGCCTGATCGATCAGGCGCTGCTGAGCGGGTCTGCCTTCGTGCTGACGATCGTGCTCGCCAACGTGCTCGGCATCAATTCATTCGGCGGGTTCAGCGTCGCCTGGGCATTCTCGGTCCTGATCGAGGCGGTGTTTCTGCGCGGCCTGTTCGACGACGGGCTGCCGGCGACCGCGCATCGCATCCCGAAGTCGCTATGGCCGCAGCTGCGGCTCGGCCTCTATCTGTCGTCGCTGCTCGTCTCGGGTGCGCTCGGCTTGCTGCTGGTGGGTGCGGGGCTTGTGATCGCAGCCGTCGGCGGGGACGCCGGCGGGCTCGTGATCGCAACCGGGCTCGCGATCCCGGCGGTTCGGCTGCAGAGCATGTTCCGCCGGATCTGCTATCTCGACGGGCGACTGCCGCGCGCGCTGGCGTCCTCGCTGACCTATTGCGTGGCGCTGGTCGTCTCGGCCGGGCTGATGATCGCGCTCAAGCTCGCCGGCGCCGCCGCGGCGATGGCGTGTATCGCGATCTCGGCCGCGCTCGCCGGCAGCCTGCTGCTGGCCCACACCCGCGAGCTGGCCTGGCCGCAAGCCAGAATCTTCCGCGGCTCGCTGCGGCGGCTGTTTCGGAACGGGCGCTGGTTCGTCGCGACCTCGCTCACCTACTGGATCGGCAGCATCGGGCTGATCCCGGTCTGCGGCTTCCTGATCGGGCTGGACGCGAGCGCGTCGCTGCGAATCCTGCTGTTGGTGTTCGCACCGCTCAGCCAATTTTGCGCGACGATGTTCTCGGTTCGTCTGCCGGAAATCGCGGCCGAACTGCGCGCCGGCCGGCGCAGCGCGGTAGCCGCTGCCGCGCGCGAAAATGCCCTGTTGCTCGGATCGATCGCCGCGGCCTATGGGGCGGCGGTCGTGCTGCTCGGCCAGCGCATTCTGGCGCTTGTCATCCACGGACAGAGCTATGAGATCGGCACCGGCAGCCTCGCCTTGATGGGCGCTGCGATGGCGCTCGACGCGGTGTGGCTCGGCCTCGCGCTGCCGCTGTTTGCGACCGGCAAGCCGCAGCGGTTCATGCTGAGCCGGATTGCCGGCCTCGTCGCGCTGTGCTGCGTCCTGCCGTTCGCAGCCGAGGCCTGGCAGGTGATGGGCGCGGTTGCGGCGATGGTGGCCTCCAGCGCGGCGTCGGTGATCACGGTTGTGCTGACCAATTCGGCGCGGGAGCGGACATGACCGACGACGCGCGCGGCGGCTCGCTCGAAAAGCTGCATATCGGTGCCTTCAATTGCGGCATCGACGGCTGGATCAATACCGACATCACGATGCACCTGTGGATCGCGCGGGTGCCGTTCGCGGCGAAAGCGCTACATCTCGCCGGCATGCTGAGCGATGCCCGCTATGCCGAGCATCGCCAAGGCAAGTTTGCCGGACTGCGCCACATGAACCTGACCAAGCCGCTGCCGTTCGCGGATCGCAGCCTCTCGGCGGTGTTCAGCGCGCACGTCTTCGAGCACCTGTTTCCCGACGAGGTCGAGCGGCTGGCGCGCGAGATCGCGCGGGTGCTGGCGCCTGGCGGGGTATGTCGCATCGTCGTCCCCGACATGGAGCGGATCGTCGCGCTCTACGATCCGGCGGCGCCGCTGGCTTTCCTCAAGGGCGTTTTCGAGATCGATCGCCGCAAGGAGGCCGCCTTCGCGCATCACTGGGGCTTTACCCGCGCCTCGCTCGCCGCGCTATTCCGCAACGCCGGCTGTTCGGAAACCTACACCCGTGCCTATCGCGAGGGGGTCTGTCCCGACATCGACCGGCTCGACAACCGGCCGGACGAGTCGATCTTCTTCGAGGCCATCAAGTGAGCGCGACAGGAAAATCGATGCATCGTAGCGTGAGGGATCGCGCATGCCGTGCTAGACCGGACCGACCGGTAGCAGGAGACTGACCTTGCTGGGTGCGATTCAAGCCCGATTTTCCAATGCAGCGCGCCAGCGGCGCGGCGAATTCCTCGTTCGCACCGTGAACCTGCCGCTTGATGCGAAAATCCTCGATCTTGGCGGCGGCACCGGCCGCCACATTCGCGCGATCCTGCCGCGCCATACCGACATCACGGTCTGCGACATATCTGCCGATGATTTGAAGGCCGCGCGCGAGCGCTTTGGATTCAAGACGGTCCTGCTCCGGGAGACCGAGCGCCTGCCGTTCGACGATCAGGCGTTCGACTTCTGCTTCTGCTCGTCGGTGATCGAACATGTCACCGGGCCGAAGCAGGATGTCGTGACGATCGAGGACGAAGCGGCGTTTCAGAGCATCGCGCGCGCGCATCAGAACCGTTTTGCGGGCGAGATCTCGCGGGTCGCAAAGTCCTTCTACGTGCAGACGCCGTACCGGTACTTTCCGATCGAAAGCCATACCTGGCTGCCGGGCATCATCGTCTTGCTGCCGAGGCGGCTGCAGATCGCGCTGATCGAGCGATTCAATCGCTTCTGGTTCAAGCGCACCGCGCCCGACTGGCATCTGTTCGACTGGCGCGAGATGACCGAAACGTTTCCGGACGCGAAGATCTATCGCGAACGCTATCTCGGCATGACCAAATCGCTGATGGCGATCAAGGCCTGAGGCAGCTATCCGCCTGCCACGTCAATCGTCGCGCCGGGCCAGGATGTTGATCAGCGTGCCCACTGCGGGCTGGCGATCGAGTGCCGGCGGCAGCGGGGAGCCGGCAAAGCTGCTCCCCAGCATCGTGAAGCCGAGTTGTCGGAGCAGACCCTGCATGGCCGCCGGCGAGGTATCGAATTTGGAGAATGCGAGATAGCGAAACAGCGGCCGCGCCGACACGCGCGAAGAGGCCGCATGCGCGAGCTTGTAGCTCCGGCGCAGCAGCGATCCGCGGTTGGGGATCGAGAGCAGCAACAGCCCGCCGGGCATGAGCACGCGATGCATCTCGGCGAGGCACTGCGCCACGTCGGGAACATATTCCAGCACGCTCGCGCACAGCGCGCCGTCGAAGGATCGATCGGGAAACGGCAGGCTTGCGATGGTCGGGATCTGCCGGAATGTGAGCCGTTCGGCGAGCGTGCCGTCGGCGCGGCGGCCGTGTGCCGCCGCAATCATCGCCGATGAGGCGTCGACGCCGGTGACGTCGCAACCGCGTGCGGCGAGCAGGCGGGACAGCGTTCCGGTGCCGCAACCGGCGTCGAGCCAGCGCTGTCCGTTGAGGTCCGCGTTCCCGAGCAGACCGAACATCGCGGCCGTCCGCGCCTTGAAGGTGCGGCTTTGATGCAGCGTCTCCCACCCCGACGAAATCTCGTCGTGAAAGCGGATTTCGGGTCGCTCGCGGGTCTGGCCCATGGTGGCCATGATATTCCCTACCAGTGAAAGCCGCTCACTTTGGCGCGCACCTGCTCGGGCAATCCGATCTCCGACAGTTCGAGCACGACCTGGTCGGGACGGGTCGCCGTCAGCGCCGCAACGAAGCGTGGATCCGCCGTCGTCAGCACAATAATGTCGGCCCATTCGATGGTTGCCGTCACGTCGTCGTTCAACAGGCCGACCAGTTCCGGATTGCGCATCAGGAAATCCCGGTTGGCGCCGATCAGTTGCGAGAGCTGCACGTTGGGGTCGTAGATCCGGATGTCGCGCCGCTCGCTGCGCAGGCTCTTCACCAGCCTCACGAACGGACTGTCGCGGACGTCGTCGGTGCCGGCCTTGAAGCTGATGCCGAGGAACGCGATGCGGCGGCCCTCATGCGACAGGATCCAGTCGGCGCCGCGCGACATGATCATGTCATTGCTCGGCAGGATGCTCTCGAGCACCGGCGTCGACAGTCCGCGGCTGTGTGCCAAGTGTTTCAGCGCCTTGACGTCCTTGGGCAGGCAGGAGCCGCCGAACGCAAAGCCCGGCCGCAAATAGGCCGGCGAGATGTTGAGCCTTGTGTCCTGCATGAAGATGTTCATGACGTCGCGCCCGTCGATGCCGAGCGTCTTCGCGATCGTGCCGATCTCGTTGGCAAAGCTGACCTTGAGCGCATGCCAGCTGTTGTCGACA
The DNA here is from genome assembly GCF_054059095.1 of Bradyrhizobium sp. USDA 4510. Taxonomy (NCBI): domain Bacteria; kingdom Pseudomonadati; phylum Pseudomonadota; class Alphaproteobacteria; order Hyphomicrobiales; family Nitrobacteraceae; genus Bradyrhizobium; species Bradyrhizobium sp. USDA 4510. Next base: position 2,339,346 of record NZ_JBSSBT010000001.1, read on the forward strand.
TATTTCACCAGCTCGGCGGTCTCGACCGGCGGCGTGATCTTGGCGCCCGGCAGGTCCTTGTAGAGCGCCATGACGCGGTCGGCGGTTTCCTGATTGAAAGCGCCGACCACGGTCTTGGACGGCGCGTTGAAATCCGCAATCGCGCTGCCCTCGCGCAGGAACTCGGGATTGAACGCAAGGTCGAAATCGCGTCCGGTCCTGTTGCCGGAGGCTTCCTCGATCAGCGGCCCGACGGTGCCGCGGGTGGTGCCAGGCAGCACGGTGGAGCGGATCGTCACGGTGTGCGGCGCGTTCTTGGCGCGCAGTCCGCGGCCGATCTCGATCGCGACTTGTCGGATCGCGGTCAGGTCGAGGTTGCCATTGCCGGAGGAGGGCGTGCCGACGCAGACCATCGATATGTCGCTGTTGACGATCGCTTCGGTGGCGTCGGTGGTCGCGGTCAGCTGACCGGTTGCCACCGCGCGCGCCACCTTGTCCGAGATGCCCGGCTCGACGACCGGCGACCTGCCTCCGCGGATCAGGTCGACCTTCGCAACGCTCTTGTCGACGCCGATGATCTGGTGGCCGAGTTCGGTGAAGCAGGCGGCGCACACCGTTCCGACATAGCCGAGGCCGAAAATGCTGACGTTCATGCTTCGACCTTCAACAATCCAGGACGTGCGCGTGGCCGCAGCCGCGTCGCGTTTGACGTGAGTGAGGCGGCTGCGCGTTCAAGACGATGCCCGTCCGGAGGCTGCGTTCGCGCTGGAAGGTTGCGAGGTCGGCCGCTCGGCGGGTGCATGCGCGCGCGGTGCGGGGACCTTTCTGGCGAACAACGCCTCATAGGCCGCGAGCAGCTTCGGCTCCTCATGTGTCCACGAGAGCGCGCGCTCGACGCGATTGCGGCCAAACGCCCCCATCGTCTGTCGCAACGACGGATCGTCGATCAACGTGATGATCTTGCTGGCAAAATCCTTTGGATCGTTCTTCGCGGCATAGAGCGAGGCGTCGAGCGCCGAGCGGCGGCCTTCGCGAACGTCGAACTGAACGATCGGCCGTCCGAGCGCCATGTATTCCATGATCTTGTTCATGGTGGAGATGTCGTTCATCAGCGTGACGCGGTCCGGATTGACGCAGACGTCAGCGGTCGAGAGCATCGTGAACAGCGCGTCATCCGCGATGGCGCCGGTGAAGTTCACGTAGTCGGAGAGCTGCATCTCCTCGCAGAGCTTGACCACGGCATTCCACTCTGGCCCGGTGCCAGCGATGTTGAACTGGATGTCGGTGCGGCCGAGATCGTGCACGATGTGGCCGATCGACTGCAGCAGAAGATCGATGCCTTCCGATTGGCCGATCACGCCGACATAGCCGACGCTGTAGCGCCGGCCACGGCGCCAGGCCGGATCGGCCGGCCGCGAGCGCACCCGGTCGAGATTGGGGCCGGATCGCACCACGAAAACCCGGCTGGCCGGCATACCGCCGCGCGTGATCGCGATCTCGCGATAGGATTCGTTAGTCGCGATCGAGATGCTCGCCGTCTTGAAGGTGAGATATTCGACCAGCCGCAGCAGCTGCCAGAAGAAGTCCCTGCGGCCGAATTTCGCCTCGTAGAGCTCGGGATTGACGTCGTGATGATCGAACACGAAGCGCTTGCCGCCGAGTTTGAACAACAGGCCGATCAGGAAGATCAGGTCGGGCGGATTGCAGCCCTGGATCACGTCGAAGCCGTGCTTCCACGCCACCTTGATCGCGAGCAGCGTTTCCCAGAACAGCGCGACCGGATATTCGATCAGGTAGGCGGCGATCCCGCGCGCTTCCACGGGCATCGGATGGCGATAAATGTGAATGCCTTCGAGGCATTCGTAGGATTCGTCATGGCCGCGGCCCTTCGGGCAGATCACAGAAACTTCATAGCCCGCCTTGCGCAGCGACGTTGCTTCGCACCACACCCTGCGATCGAAAGGAACCGGAAGGTTCTCGACGATGAACAGGATCCGCCGCGGTGATGGTTCAGCTCTCGACATCTGAGATGATCTATACCATTGACCTAACAACATCACAATCCGACTAACATCGGCATTAACATGCGCGGCTTCCACTATGCAATCCCGGCACCGATGTGACGGCGACGAGACAGGGACATGGCAGGCAGAGTGAGGGATTGGGGCCAACGGGCATTGATTGCGCTGGTTTTGAGCGCGGTGCTGCCGCTGGCCTACAATTGGCCGCTGCAGTGGAATGGTTCGACGTCAAGCGATGCGCTGAGTGCGAGTCGCGTGAATGCGGTGATCCCGCCGGCGCTGTTCGGCATGACGATCAACGCAATCGGGCAGTCGCAGCCAAAGTCGCAGCCCTGGCCGGAGCTCAAATTCGACGGCGTTCGGCTATGGGGCGCGATCTACTGGGCACAGATCAACCCGGCGCCCGGCATCTACAATTGGGCGCGCTTCGATGCCATCCTGGCGGCGGCCGAGCGAGAACACGTCGAGATCGTTCTCAATCTCGCCTATACGCCGCGCTGGGCCGCGTCGGTGAAGGATGCGCCGCCGGCGTTCACGCCCGGTGCAAGCTCACCGCCGGCCGATCTCGCGTCATGGGACGACTGGGTGCGCGCGGCCGTGGCGCGCGCCGCCGGCCGCATCAAATACTGGGAAATCTGGAACGAGCCCGAGGATCCCAAATATTACTCGGGCGATATCGCGACCATGGTCCAGCTGCAGAAGCGGGCCTACGAGATCATTAAAGCCAGCGATCCCACCTTGACCGTGCTGACACCGCCGTCCAACGGCACGCCGGACGGATATCGCTGGCAACAGGCCTTCATGGCGCAAGGCGGCGGACAATATGCCGATGTGTTCGCCTTCCACGGCTACACGAGCGAACCCGAAGCGGTGATTGGAATCATTGCGCGCTTCAGGAAAATCCTCGCCGCACACGACCTGTCCGCGAGGCCGATCTGGGACACCGAGGCCGGCTGGTCGTCCTATGAGGACAATCCGGACGGGTGTCTGGCGCGCGCCTACATCCTGAAATGGATCAGTGGCGTCGACCGGTTCTATTGGTACGAGTTTGCCGGAGGCGGCAGCGACTTTGGAAAATTATGGGACCCGGCGCGCGGGCTGCTTCCGAGCGGAATTGCCTACCGCACGATCCAGTCCTGGTTGGTCGGTGCAAGCGTCGTGGCGGCAGGCAGGACGTCGCCGTCGACCTGGCGCGTCGAGCTTCGCATGCCGGATGGCCGCAACGGCTTGATCCTCTGGACCACCAAAGGCCGGTCCGTTTATCGGGTCGACCCGCGCTTCAGCCTTTACCAGGGCCTCGACGGCGGCGAAGGGCCTGTCGCCAACGGCGAGGTCGAGATCTCGCCAAAACCGGTCCTGTTGCTGGAATGATAACAATGTTAAGTCTCCGGCAATGAGATAATTATGACGATGATCCTGGCTTCATTGCGGGCGGCAGGCGCGATACAAGGAGCGCTGTTAACTTGAGGCGATTGACCGACCGTGAAGCAGATCGCGCAGAACTATAAGAGCGGCGAGCTCAAGCTGATCGATGTGCCGGCGCCGCGCTGCCGCCCCGGCGGGGTTTTGGTGCGCACGGCGTTCTCGGCGGTGTCGACCGGCACCGAGATGATGAAGTTCACCGAAGGCCGCCTGTCGCTGCTCGGCAAGGCGCGCGCGCGACCTGACCAGGTTGCCAAGGTGGTGCGTTCGGTCCGTCAGCAGGGGTTGGCTGCGACCTATCAGAAGGTGATGAACCGCCTCGATTCCTACACGCCGCTCGGCTACTCGCTGTCGGGCACCGTCGTGGAAGTGGGCGAGGGCGTCGGCGGCTTCTCGGTCGGACAGCGTGTCTGCTGCGGCGGCAATCAATATGCAACCCACGCCGAATATAATTGGGTGCCGGTGAACCTCTGCGTGCCGCTGCCGGACAGCGCTGCGCTGGACCAGGCCGCATTCACCACGATCGCCTCGATCGCGCTGCAGGCGATGCGCCAGTCGGAGATCCGTTTCGGCGAGACCGCCTGCGTGATCGGCCTTGGCCTGATCGGGCAGATCATGGTGCGGTTGCTGCGCAGCGCCGGTGTCGTGGTCGTCGGGCTCGACAGGCTGGAGGCGCGATGCCGGCAGGCGGAGGCTGCTGGCGCCGCGGTCTGTGCCGTCGCATCGGATGATGCCGCGGCCGAATTCCGCGCCCGGATCGACCAGCTGACCGCAGGCAACGGCGTCGATTGCGTGTTCATCACCGCAGGCAGCGACGATCCCGATCTCGCGTCGCGTTCGGCGGCGCTGCTGCGCGACCGCGGCCGCATTGTCGATATCGGCAAATGCACGCTGAACCTGCCGTGGAGCGAATTCTACGACAAGGAGCTCGACGTGCGCTTCTCGCGGTCCTACGGCCCCGGCCGCTACGATCCGCTCTATGAGGAGGGCGGCATCGATTATCCGATCGGTCATGTGCGCTGGACCGAGAAGCGCAATATGGAGGCGATCGTCGCGCTGCTGGCCGACGGGCGGCTCGATTTTTCCTCGCTGATTTCCGAAACGGTGCCGCTGGAGCAGGCGACGTCGGCGTTCGAGCGCATGAGCCGTGGCGAGGTCGGTCTCGGCATGGTGTTCGCCTATCCGGACGCCGCTCCCCGCGCGATGCAGATGACCTATCGTCCGGCGGTTGCCCTGCGCAGCGGCCGGGTGCGGCTCGGCGTCATCGGCGCCGGCAATTATGCCTCCAGCATGCTGTTGCCGCAGCTTGCGAGCAACCAGCGCGTCGATCTCGTCGAGGTCGCCACCAATACCGGCCTGAGCGGCGCCACGGCGGTCCGCAAGTTCGGCTTCGCGCGTGCCTCGACGGATGCGGCCTCGGTGCTCGGCGCCGACGACATCGATGCCGTGCTGATCGCAACGCGCCATGCCTCCCATGCCGACCTCGCGACGCAGGCGCTGCGCGCCGGCAAGGCGGTGTTTGTCGAGAAGCCCTTGGCGATCGATACAAGCTCGCTCGATCGATTGGAGCAGGTGATCCGGGAAACCGGCAACAGCCGGCTGATGGTCGGCTTCAACCGCCGCTTTTCGCCGCTGCTGCAGGGCATGCGCGCGGCATTCGCGCCGGCAGGACCGCAGACCCTGCAATATCGCGTCATCGCCGGGCCGCTGGAGAAATCGTCCTGGTATCTGCAGGCCGAGAGCGAAGGCAGCCGCTTCGTCGGCGAGGGCGGCCATTTCATCGACGTGTTGTGCTGGTGGCTCGGCGCCGAGCCGGTGCGTGTCTCCGCGAGCACGGCGGCCAAGGATGTCGACAATCTCGTCGCCACCTTCGATTTTGCCGACGGTTCGGTCGCGAGTCTCAGCTATCTCACCGGCGGCGATCCGCGGGTTCCGAAGGAAGCGCTCGAGATATCGGCAAGCACGGGTTTTGCCGCCTTCGACAATTTCTCGGGCTTCGAGGTCTGGCACTCCGGACAGCGCACGGCGAAGACAGCGCGGCTCGACAAGGGCCAGCGGCCGATGCTGGATGCCTTCATCGCCGCGGTCGCATCGGGAGCCGCGATGCCGATCGCGCTCGACGGGCTGCTGGCGACCACGCGCGCAACGCTTGCCGTGCAGGAAAGCGCGGCCGCCGGGATGCCGATCAATCTGACGGCCGGCGCGGCAGAACAGGGCGTCGCGCGCGCCTCGACGGCGTGAGATGAATCCGGCCTGGTATCTGCGCAGGCTGCAGCGCATGGAGCCGTCCGAGCTTGCGGGGCGGGTGAACGACCAGGTGCTGCATTTGCTCTGGCGGATCACTCCGCCCGATATCGCGCGGCGTGCCGGCGCCAGGCTCGCTCCCGGCCCGCGGCAGCCGCGCCTGAAGCCGCTGCCTTCGCGGGCGAGCGCCCCGCAACAGGCCGCCGAACGGCTGATCCAGAGCGCCGACCGGATTCTCGTAGGGCACTGGCGGATTTTCGCCAGGGACCATGGGGCCCTCGGCGAACGGCCTGACTGGTTCGTCGATATCAGAAGCGGCAAGCGGGCGCCGGCCGGTGTGCACGCATTCGCGGTTCCCTATCGTGACGAAACCGCGGTCGGAAACATCAAATACATCTGGGAGCCGTCGCGTCATCACCATCTCACGGTGCTCGCGGCCGCGTATTACCTGAGCTCCGACGAGCGCTACGCCGTGCGCGCGGCCGAGCATCTGGTGAGCTGGTGGCGCGAAAATCCGTTCCCGCGCGGCCCGCACTGGATCAGCGGCATCGAGCTTGGCGTGCGGTTGATCTCATGGGCCTGGGTGCGCCAGCTGCTGCAGAACTGGCCCGGCGCTGCCGCGCTGTTCGAGGACAACGAACTGTTCCTGACGCAGCTCTATGCGCATCAATACTGGCTGTCGCAGTTCCCAAGCCGTGGCTCCTCGGCCAACAACCACCTCATCGCGGAGGCTGCCGGGCAGTTCGTGGCGGCTTGCGTGTTTCCGTTCTTCCAGGACAGTGCGCGATGGCGCGAGCAATCGGCCGCCACACTGGCGCACGAAGCCGTTGCGCAGACGCTTGCCTGCGGCAGCAACAGCGAGCTCGCGACCGATTATCATGGCTTTGTTCTCGAACTGCTGCTGGCGGCGGCAGTGCAGGGCGAGTCCTCCGGACATCCGCTTGGCGATGCGGTGTGGACCACGATGTGCCGCATGAGCGACGTCATTGCTGCGATGCTGGACGATCGCGGTCATCCGCCGCGGCAGGGCGATGGCGACGACGGCATCGGCCTGTTGTTCGACGATCACGCCGGCAATCGCTGGCTCGGCTTGCTCGCCAGCGGCGCGCGCCTGTTCGGCGCTCTGCCATGGTGGCCCAAATCGCCGGAGCCCGATCTGCGCAGCTTTGTGCTCACCGACGGCATCGAGGCCCGAGCGATCGCCGGGCGGCCCAAGCGCCGCCCGCATCTGCTCGAGGGGGCGGGACAGACCTTTCTGATCGATTCCGACCGCGCGGTGTGGTGCCGCTGTGACCATGGCCCGCATGGCTTCGGCCGCATTGCCGCCCACGCCCATGCGGACGCGTTGTCGCTCGAATGCAGGATCGGCGGTGCGGAGATCTTCGCCGATCCCGGCACCTATTGCTACCATGGCGATCCGCGATGGCGGGCCTACTTCCGCTCCACGCTGGCGCACAACACGCTGTGCCTGTTCGCGCGCGACCAGTCGGGGTCGGGCGGGCCGTTTCTCTGGACAAGGCATGCGCAGAGCCGGCTTGTCGCAGCCAGCGGCCTGGACGATCGCGATGCGGATGCGAACTGGGTCGCGGAGCATTCGGGATATCGCGACGAAGCAGGTGTCGTGCATCGCCGCTCGGTGCAATTGCAGCGTCGGGCGGCGCGGCTCGTCGTCACCGATACCGTGCTGGCAGATGAAGCGCTTGCGGTGCCGGCGAGCCTCAGCTGGCATCTCGGTCCCGAGGTCGAATGCAGGCTCGAAGGGCACAGGGCGCAGCTCGCATGGCCCGGCGGGCGCGGCGAGCTCGATCTGCCGGCGGCCCTCAGCTGGGTGCCGTATCGGGGTGACGAGACCATGCCGGCCGGCTGGTATTCGCCGTCCTTCGATCTCAAGGTGCCGGCGACGACCTTGATCGGCTGCGGTACGCTCGCGGGCGGGCAAAACCTGGTGACCGAGCTGCGCTGGTTTTCAGACCCGGCCGGATCATGAAGATCCTGGTCGCTCACAACAGGTATCAGGGACGCGGTGGCGAGGATGTCGTGTTTGAAGCGGAAGTCGACCTGCTGCGCGCCGCAGGACACAGCGTTGAAACGCTCACGGTCAGCAACGCGGCGATCAATTCGCTCCCCGCGCGCATCACGACCACGCTGTCGATCGCCGATAATGCGGAGGGAAAGCGGGTCGTGGCGGAAGCGATCGACCGCTTTCGCCCCGACGTTGTGCACGTCCACAATTTCTTCCCGCTGCTGTCGCCCGCCGTGTTCGATCTCTGCCGGCAAAAGTGCATGCCCGCGGTGGCGACCCTGCACAATTATCGCAGCATCTGCACCGGCGGCATGCTGCTGCGCGACGGCCGCATCTGCCACAAGTGCCTCGATCGCGGACACCTCTGGGGCGTCGTGCACCGCTGCTACCGCGGATCGCTTCCGGGCTCGATCGCCTCGGCCTACATGATCGCGCAGCACCAGCGCCGTGGCACCTGGACGCGTCCCGGCCTGCGCCTGATCGCGCTGACGCAGTTCGCCAAAACCCTGTTCACGCAGGCCGGCTTCGACGCCGATCGGATCGACGTGAAACCGAATTTCATGGTCGATCCGGGGGCGCCCGATGCAGCCACGCCGCGCAGCGGGCTACTCTATGTTGGACGGCTGAGCCGCGAGAAGGGCGTCGGCGTGCTGCTCGAGGCCGTTGCGGGGACCGGCGTGCCCTTGCGCGTCGTGGGCGAGGGGCCGGAGCGTGCTGCGTTGGAGGCTCGGGCTTCCGATCATGTCACCTTCCTGGGCGGGCTCTCGCGCGATGAGGTGCTGCGGGAAATGGCGAATGCCCGGGCATTGGTGGTGCCGTCGCTATGGTACGAAGGATTTCCGATTGTCGTGGTCGAGGCCTTCGCGTGCGGCACGCCGGTCATCGCCTCCGAGATCGGCGGACTTGCCGAGGTGGTGAGCGCCGGCAAGACCGGCGCGCTGGTGCCGCCGGGCGACGCGGCCACGCTCCGAAATCGGATCAGTGAGGTTCTCGGCGCCGCCGAACTGACCGCCGCATGGGGACGGGCCGCACGAGCCGCCTATCTCGAGCGCTACGCGCCGGACGAGAACCGCCGGCTGCTCGAGGCCATCTACGCGCGGGCCGCCGGGGGATGATCGCCGCAGGTCGGCGCTCTGCCCGCGATCGGGCATCGCCGGTTCCATGCCGGCGTTGCTAACATATTGCGGCAAATCTGGTGTTAATTTGTTACAGCAGGGTGTCTGAGCGGCATCGCGCCAGGTTTTTGATCTTGCGGTCGAACGGCGCTGATTCTGCGGGTGATTCCGTGGATCTCGCTTGATCGAACCCGCAAACTGCTGCCAAGGGGCGCTATAACACTGGCCGGTGGGGCGCCGGCTGCGAAGTTTGACGCTTTTTTGCAAAACGTCTCATGCGATGCAGAAATATTTTTTTCAGATCAGAAAATCGCGTCGAAGCGCACACGGCATCAGCGAAATTCTGCGCTCCCGCGGTATCCGGGGGCCCCGCGAAACCCCGTATAATCGCTACCCTTTTTTGCGTCGCGGCTAACATTGGCGATGGGCGTGCGTTGAATGTTATGGTGCATTCGAAGTAGTGCTAAGTCCCGCATAAATCTCAGGGAACCAGGTGTTAACAGCGCATTGCTGATTGACACTCCGGCCTAACGGTCTTAACAATGAACTTAACAAGTTCGTAACCTGGGTCCACATTTGAGTTGCGTCGCAACAAACCAGTTGTGAATCAACAGCTTATGTGTGGGCGAGCGGCTTGAATCCTCGTATCCCAAGCAGGGGCTACATCGATGGCGACTTACAATCTAGACCAGACGGACCTCAAACACGCGATCAACGGAACGATCGATCACTCGACCCAGCAACAGATTCTTGACTATCTGATCAACGCGGGGATCGGATACACCAGCCCGGATAACGGCGCGACGATTCCGGTGCAGGAAGGGGCTGGGATCACCAACCCGGATCCGAACGCCAATGTTCTGATCGAAACCAACCCGATTAACACCGTTAACACCGACGCCAACCTGAAGGCGATCATCGAGGACACCAACAAGGACGTCACGCTGACGGTGAACGGCAGCACCCCGGTGCTGGTCGCGACCGGCCACGGCAACGATCAGGTGTTCATCAACAATACCGGCGACACGACGGTTCTCACCGGCTCCGGCAACGACACGATCTTCGGCGGTGCCGGTCACGACTCGATCGATGCCGGCTCCGGCAACGACGTGCTGGTCGACAACGTCTCCGGTCACAGCACGCTGGATGGCGGCAAGGGCAACGATCTGCTGTTCGGCTCCGGTGCCGACACCCTGAACGGTGGCTCCGGCAACGACACGCTCTACGGCGGCAGCTCGTCGCAGTTGAGTGGCGGTGACGGCAAGGACGTGCTGGTGTCCGGCAGCACCGCCGGCAATTCCAGCACGCTGGATGGCGGCAAGGGCAACGATGCGCTGTACGGTGGTGCGGGCAACGACAGCCTGGATGGCGGCGCCGGCAACGACTCGCTGTATGGCGGCTCCGGGGGCGACACGCTGCATGGCGGCAACGGCAATGACCTCCTTGTCGGCGGTGCTCAGACTGCTGCTGAGTTCGGCGGCAACGGCAAGGACGTGCTCTACTCGGGCAGCGATGCGTCGCACGCGACCTCGCTCGATGGCGGTGCCGGCAACGACTCGCTCTATGGCGGTGCCGGCAACGACACGCTGCATGGCGGTTCCGGCAACGATACGCTGGTCGCCGGCTCCGGCACGCAGACGCTGATCGGCGGCGACGGCAAGGACTCGTTCGTCGGCTCCGACACCGGTACGGCTTCGATGGTCGGCGGCTCCGGTCAGGACTACTTCTACCTGAACAACGCCACCAGCAGCGACACCATCGATGGCGGTGGCGGCAACAAGGACTCCCTGACCTTCCTGGATCACGCTTCGACCGACGTGAGCAACATCAGCTCTGGATCGAACGGTTCTATGGACATCACCTTCAGCAATGGTCAGGTGACCCAGATCAGCAACATCGAATACCTGATCTTCAACGATGGTAACTCGACCAAGCTGTAAGATCCTAGGTCTGCACTAAGCGAAAGCGCCGCCCCAACCGAGGTTGAGGCGGCGCTTTTTTCTTTGATCGCCGGCATGGCCGTCAGGAATGGGTAATTGAAATTGAACAATCGAATACGCTGCCGTTGATGATCATGACGCACCTGCGATGAGTTCGACGGCTCGCCTCAAGGGGAAGCGCATGCGCGCATTCCGATTGGAACTTTGTCGGCCGATTCGCGTCGGATGCATCGAATCAATCACAAGTTCCGCCCGGGGCATTTCCGCCAATGGATGTTATAAGTTAGTTCGTCACATTCGGACCACGTAGCTTTTGTAAAGCCGTGCGGCTCGCTTGACACAACGGAGCTGCGCCCGATGGCTATCTGCGGCCCTGGCACCTTTGTTCAAGACGAACGATCGCTGCAGAACCCAGCCGCTTAACGAACTCGCGGAGCTCTCGAATTGGCCAAGAAAAAAATGCTGAATGCCGGCGCTGGATCGACGGTTACCAAGCGCATCCAGCCGCTCCTGACATCGCATGAATGGGACGAGATTCGATTGGACGTCGACGGCGGCGTGAGCCCCGACGTCGTCGGGTCGATTACCGATCTTGCCCGATTGTTCCCGGCGGCCTCGTTCGACGCGATCTGGTGTTCTCATGTCATGGAGCATCTCTACGCCCATGAGGTTCACCCCACATTCGTCCAGTTCCGCCAAGTCCTCAAGCCGGACGGATTCGCGTTGATCATGTCTCCCGACCTCGAGGCGGTCGCGCAGCACATGTTGACGCGCGGCCTCGGCGCGATCGCTTACGTCTCGCCGGCCGGTCCGATCCGGCCATTGGACATGATCTACGGGCATTCCGGCGCGATCGAACAGGGGCGCTATCACATGGCGCACAAGACCGGCTTTTCGACCGAGCGGATGGGAAACCTGCTGCTCAGCGCCGGCTTTCCGACGGTTTCCGTTCGGAGCGGGAATTTTGAGATCTGTGCATTGGCACTGATGCCGGAGGCCAGGGATGAGCGGATCAGGCCGCAGCTGGAGGCCTGCGGATTCGACTTCCAGGAGACGGTGACCGCCGACTCGTGATTTGTCGATGTTAAACAATGTTATAAGGTTCCCTGGTTAAATCGCGCGAGAACGTGCTCGAAATTGGCTTCGCGGCCTGCCGTGAAACATATCTTTTTCGGGTGACGCGCTGAAAATGCTGCGTTAGCGAACTAACAGTGATACGTTATATCTCGCTGGGACCGGACCTTGTGCAGTCGAAACTTCGAGGCATCCATGACCAAACACCTCTCGCTCGTCGGCGCACCTTCGGTGGAGGCGCTGCCACCTTCGGGCCTCGCTTGTCTCGTCATCGTGGCAAGGCAGCATGGCTTGCATCTGACCCCGTCCCAGCTGATCCACGACAACCTCCTGGGCGATCAGGAAGTCACGCTGGCCGAGCTTTTGAAGTGTGCGAATTCCTCGGGCATGACGGCAAAGGCCGTCACGCTGGACTGGAAGGGTCTGAGCCATCTCAAGAGGGCGCTGCCGGCCATCGTTCGGCTGCGCGACGGCAGCCACATGGTGCTGCTGCGCCTCGAAGGCGACGAGAACAGCTCCCGGGTGGTCCTGCAGGATCCGAACGCGAGCGAGGACGCGCTGCTCGTCATCGATCAGCCGCGCTTTGAGGACATCTGGTCGGGCGACGTCGTCATGGCCAAGCGCGACTATGAGATTTCCGACGAGACGCAGCCGTTCAGCTTCGGCTTTGTCACCGCATTGTTGTTCCGCGAACGGCGCATCCTGCGCGACGTCGCGATTGCGGCGCTGATCCTGGGCTTCATGGGCCTGGCACCGATCATGTTCTGGCGGCTGCTCTCGGACAAGGTTATCTTCTACAAGGCCTACAACACGTTCTATGTGCTGTGTACTGCGATGCTCGTGGTCATCGTGTTCGAGGCGGCATTCTCGTTCCTGCGGCAGTATCTGGTTCAGCGTTTGACGGCACGCCTCGACGTCAAACTGTCGACCTACGTGTTCGAGAAGGTGCTCAATCTGCCGATCGACTACTTCGAGCAGAATCCCGTCGGCCTGATTTCCCGGGATATCCGCGAAGTATTTCGAATTCGCGGCTTTCTGACCGGGCAGTTGTTCGGGACCATTCTCGATTCGACGACGCTGTTCTTCTTCCTGCCCGTCATGTTCTTCTTCAGCCCGCTCATGACGCTGATGGTTCTTGCCTTTGCTGCGATGATCGTGACCTGGCTGATCGTGATGCTGCCCGCCTATCGGAAGAAGTCCTCGGCAACCCTGGCGGCCGAAGGGGCACAGGGAGCGTTTCTGATCCAGAGCCTGAACGGCATGCGGACCATCAAATCGCTGGCGCTCGATGCGCGCCAGCGCCACATGTGGGACGTGCTGGTGGCGCGCGTCGCCAAGGCGCGGCTTGCGGAAGGCATGACCGGAACCGCCATCCAGACGCTGGTGAAGCCGTTGGAGCGGCTGGCGGTGAGTGCTCCCTATGCGTTCGGCGTCTACATGGCCGTGTCGAGCGGCGATCCGGTCTATGTTGGCGCGCTGTTTGCCTTTCTGATGCTGTCGCAGCGCGTTGCCGGCCCCCTGATGCAGATGGCCCAGCTCATCAACCAATATGACGAGGCGCGCACCGCGGTCACGATCGTCGGCAGGCTGGTGAATCAGCCGGCCGAGGAGGGACGCTCCGGCCATGGTGTGAGGGTCCCGCTGAAGGGGCTGGTCGAATTCTCCGGCGTCACGTTCAAGTACAAGGGCGCGGTGTCGCCGGCGCTCAACAATATTTCCTTCGAGATTCCGCTCGGTACGACGCTGGGCGTGATGGGCAAGAGCGGCTCGGGCAAGACCACGATCACGCGGCTATTGCAACGCCTGCACTCCGACTATGGCGGACTGATCAAGGTCGACGGTATCGATGTCCGCGAATACGACGTCGACCATCTCCGGCGCAACGTCGGCGTCGTGCTGCAGGAGAACTTCCTGTTCAGCGGCACGATCCGCGAGAATATTGCGGCCGCAAAGCCCGATGCGACCTTCGATGACATCGTCAGGGCGGCGCGATTGGCCGGTGCCGAGGAATTCATCGACAAGCTGCCGCGAGGCTATGAGACCTATATCTACGAGGGATCCACGAATCTTTCCGGCGGCCAGCGCCAGCGCCTCGCGATCGCGCGAGCGCTGATCGTCAATCCGCCGATTCTGATCCTGGACGAAGCGACCAGCGCGCTCGATGCGGAGAGCGAGACGATCGTGAACGCGAATATTTCGCGGATTGCCCATGGCCGCACGCTGATCATCATCTCGCACCGTCTGTCGTCGCTGACGAAGGCCGACGCGATCCTCGTTCTCAACCGCGGCGTCGTCGACGATATCGGTCGTCATGAGGAACTTCTTGAACGGAACGACATCTACAGCTCGCTCTGGTACCAGCAGAACACTCACCTTGCGCCGGCGGGCCGCAATGAAAAGAATTTCAGGAGTCCGACCCTTGTCTCCTAATCAAGCTTCGCTCGCGACCGTTCGCCAGTTCCAGTCCGAGACCGATGCGATCCGCGAGGCCGCCGAGCCGTTGCTGGCCCGCGCAACGCTGTTCGTCCTGGTGGGGTTCCTCGCCGCCGTCGTGGCGATCATGTGCTTCACGCGCGTCGATCGCGTGATCACGAGCGTGGGCGGCAAGATCGTTCCCGTCGATCAGATCAACGTCCTGCAGGCTTTGGACGCGTCCATCATCAAGACGATCGATGTTCGGGAAGGTCAGCAGGTTGAGACGGGACAATTGCTCGCGACTCTGGACTCGACGTTCACGGCTGCCGATGTCACGCAGTACAAGCTGCAGGTTGCGAGCCTTGAGGCGCAGGTCGCTCGGGACGAGGCCGAATTGTCCGGAAAGCCGTTGTCGTACGGCCAATCCAACGATCCTGATGTCACCAGGTACAACTCCTTGCAAAAGGCGCTCTACGACCAGCGCGTCGCGCAGTACCACGCACAGGTGAACAGCTACGATTCCAAGATCAGCCAAACCGAAGCGACGATCCAGAAGTCGAAGAAGGACGACGAGCGGTACAGTCAGCGTGCCGAGATCGCCGGCAAGATCGAGGACATGCGCTCGACGCTCGCCGAAAGCGGCAGCGGGTCCAAGCTGAACCTGTATCTTTCGCAGGACACGCGCCTGGAGCTGTTGCGTCAGATCGACAACACGCACAACACTTTGCTGGAAGCGCAGCACCAGCTGGATTCCTTGAAGGCGGATCGCAACGCCTTCACCGAGCAGTGGAACGCGCAGCTGAGCCAGGATCTGGTCACGACGCGCAACAACCTTGATACGGCCCGCTCACAGTATGACAAGGCGATCAAGCATCAGGACCTCGTGCGGTGGACGGCTGCCGAGCCATCGGTCGTCTTGACCCTCGCCAAGCTCTCGGTCGGTTCCGTGCTGAAGCCGGGTGATCCCTTCATCACGCTGATGCCGCTCAAGACGCGGCTCGAGGCGGAGATCCAGATCCTGTCGCGCGACGTCGGCTTCGTCCGGCCCAACGACCCCTGCACGATGAAGGTCGATGCGTTCAACGCGGCGGAGCACGGTACGGCCGAAGGCAAGATTCGCTGGATCAGCGAAGGCGCCTTCACGAACGACGATGATGGAAAGCCTGTCGACGCCTTCTATAAGGCGCGGTGTTCGGTCGACCAGACCAACTTCAAGGATGTTCCGAAGACCTTCCGCCTCATCCCCGGCATGACGCTGCAGGGTGATGTCAATGTCGGCACCCGCTCGGTGGCGATGTATCTGCTCGGCGGCATGCTGCGCAGCGCAAAAGAAGCAATGCGCGAGCCATGACGGTATCGACGCGTTCCCTTCTCGACTTGCTGCGCCCCGGCTCGTCCCGTTCAGACTCGAAGCCGTTTGAACGGGGGCTGGAGGCGTACGAGAACCAGCAATATCTCGAGGCGTTGCGGTTTTGGCGGCTCGCCTCGCAAGCCGGCGATCCGGAGGCGGATTACCGGATCGGGTTGCTCTATGCGCGGAACGAGGGTGTTATCGGCAGCCTTCCGGATGCGGTCGCGTGGTACGAACGCGCCGCCCTGAAGGGACATACCGAAGCCCAATTCCAGCTTGGCTTGATCTACTTCAACGGCGTCAACGCCACGGTTGGACCGAACAGGCCAGAGATGTGGCGGCAATCCACTGCGGCGCGTCTGGGCGACAAGGCAGTCAACCTCCACGATCTGGTTTTCCCGAACGGAATCGGCGTGCCCAGGGATATCGACGCCGCGTTCCTCTGGTTATCGGTGGCGGCGGAGGCCGGCAAAGCGGAGGCGCAAGCGATCCTTGGCGATATGTACGCCAACGGGCAAGGCTGCACGAAAGATCACGCTGCCGCCCTGCGCTGGTACGAGGCCGCGGCCGAGCAGAAGGCGGCGGCCGGTGAGTTCGCGCTTGGCGATGTGTATTATCAGGGGCGGGGCGTTCCCGTCGATTTCGCGCAGGCCGCGATCTGGTATCACAAGGCCGCGGAACAGGGACATGTGCGCGCACAGGTTGCGCTCGCTTTCATGTGCCTCAAGGGCACCGGGCTTCCCCAAAATGTCGAGGAAGCCGCGCGACTGTTCCAGAGCGCCGCTGCCCATGACGATACGATCGCGCTCTACAACATTGCACTGCTGCGGTTGAGCGGCAAAGGGGCTGTCAAGGATCTCGACAGGGCCGAGACCGCATTGCGCAAGGCGGCGCGGAAGGACTACCTGCCGGCGATCCAGGCGCTGGCTGAGTTCTATGCGCTCGGAACTGCCGCCGAGCCGGATCTGCGCGAGGCGGCATATTGGTACGAGAAGGCGGCCGAGCGCGGCGATACGCAGGCGCAGTTCCTGACCGGACGCTTCTATGCCACCGGCACCGGCGTTCCGCCCAGCATCCGCCAGGCTGCGAAATGGTTCGAGCGTGCGGCGGAGGGCGGCCATGCCACGGCGGCCCACAACATTGCGGTGTTCTATCTCAATGGCAGGGGCGTGGCGCGCGACGTCGCCACTGCGATCAAGTGGTTCGAGCGCGCGTCCGAGGGAGGCATTAGCGCCGCGGGCGTGCAGCTCGGCCGGCTCTACTCGGCGGGCAACGGCGTGCCGCGCGATCAAGTGCGCGCGGCGGAGTGGCTCAGCAAGGCGGCCGACGGCGGCGATGCCGATGCGAAGACGGCCTATGCGATGTTTCTTATCCAGGATGAACCGTCCGCGGAGCGTCTTGCGCAGGCACGTGCGCTGCTGACCGACGCTGCCGAGGCCGGCCATCCGGCCGCGGCATTTCAGCTGGGCGGCCTTCACATGGGAAGATCCGGCGGCGCCGTCGACGTTCCGGCCGCAGCCCAATGGTTCAAACGCGCGGCGAGCGCCGGCCACGTCGAGGCCCAGCACACATTGGCGCTACTGTATTCCGATCCCAAGAGCGGCCTCAAGGATCCGCAGGCCGCCGCCGGCTGGATCGTCAAGGCCGCGGACGGCGGCAACGCTGCGGCGCAGTTCAAGCTTGCGGTAATGTATTGCACCGGACAAGGCGTCGAGCAGGACCTCGCCAACGGCGTCACGTGGTACGAGGCGGCGGCGCGCCAGGGCCATACGACGGCGCAATACAACCTTGCCGTGATGCTGGGCCGGGGACAGGGCCGCGATGCCGATCCGGCGAAGGCGGCCGAATGGTTCGAGGCCGCTGCGAAGCAGGGCATGATCGAAGCCCAACTCGCAATTGGCGATGCGCTGCGCGCCGGCAACGGCGTCGCACAGGATCGCGATCAGGCGCTGTACTGGTATCGACAAGCGGCGCAGCAGAACAACGAAGGCGCGCGACGTCGTCTGCAGGCAATGGGCGAGAGCGTTGGCTGAGATTGTTGGAGGCGGCATCGCGTCGCGCGCAGGCAACGGCAGAGATGATGGACAGCTTTGTTTTTGAGCGCGAAGGCACGGAAGCGGGCAAGTCCGCGTGACAATCTAGGCAGAACTAACAATGGTTTTCACATCGACGACAGAGAGATTGCGCTAATGTTGCGTTCGCGGAAGAAATGCTCATTGTACCTCTGGTTGTGTGGAGATGATCGATAAGGATCAAGAGGTCACGATCCGGGCATGTCAGGCAGCGTGATCTCGGGATCGAACTTCCGCGCGACCGGGAAAGAAACTGGACCCGGCGCTAAGCGTTGGCAGGAGATTGAGTGGCAATGAACAAGATGGTCGAACGGAGCGTCAGGGATACGAAGGATATGTTGCCCGTTGCCAGTCCGGTTCAACAGGACGACCATCCGCAGAGCCTGTTCCTGGATCCCGACGTAGGCGATCTCCAGTCAGGATCGCGTCTGCGCGGCGCGATACTGGAGTATTCGGGGCGTGGGATTTCGGGTTGGATTGTCGATGCCCAGTCGCCCGCTTCAACAGTTTCGATCGCGCTTTTTGTCGGTTCCCACTGTGTCGAGGAGGGACGGACAGGCCGATCTATGCCGGCCCGCGTAGGTCCGCGGAGCGTGATCGGACGTCCCGGATTTCGTATCGATCTATCCGCGCCGGGAGTGCGCCGTCGCTTGGCGCGCGCCCTGAGAAACGCGCTTGTGGAGCCTAAGCGTGCGCAGATCTATTTGCGTATCAGCCTGAATGATGGCGAGTACTACGAAATACCCCTGTTCGAGAACTATACGCCAGGCGAATTGATCGTCGCGCTGGGGTTCTCGACCGCGGACTACGACGACCTGTTGTTTCCGAGCAACAACAGGATCGTTGCTGGACTGGCGGACGCGCCTCCCAAGGAGGTGCGCTACATTTGCTTCTACCTCCCGCAATTCCATTCATTTGATGAAAATGACAGGTGGTGGGGGCCAGGGTTTACCGAGTGGACCAACGTCGCGCGCATGCGTGCCCAGTTTCCGGCACACGAGTCCCCATGGTTGCCGGCCGATCTTGGATTCTATGACGTCCGGCTGCCGGAAACGCGTCGTCAGCAGGGCGAGCTTGCGCGCCAGTACGGCATCGATGGATTTTGCTACTACGTCTATTGGTTCCAGGGCCGAAGGTTATTGGAAAAGCCGCTTCAGCTGCTGCTCGAGGACGGCGAGCCGAACCTGCCTTTCTGCATTTGCTGGGCAAACGAGAATTGGTCTCGTCGGTGGGACGGCTCGGACGCTGAGCTTCTGTTGGGACAAAACCACTCCCTGGACGACGATGTCCGCTTTATCGACGACATGGCCGACCTGCTGCTCGATGAGCGCTACATAACTGTCGACGGTCGAAAGGTCATCGTCATCTACAGGCCGTCATTGTTGCCGGACAAGCAGCGCTTGTTCGAGATTTGGCGCGAGCGAGCCAGAGAACTCGGAATCGGCGAGCTTCTCATTTGCAATGCGATGACGTTCGGAGAGTTCGATCCGCGCGACGTCAATTGCGACGCGGCAATCGAGTTTCCTCCGCACACGGTCTCGACAAGGGAGGTGCCGCCGACCGAAGTCCATGCACCGCCGACCTTCGCTGGAAAGGTGTACGACTATGTCGACGCCATGCGATCGTCGATCGGCAAGATCTACGACTTCCCGTTCTTTCCTGCGGTGATGCCGCGTTGGGACAATACGCCTCGCAAGGGGCCGCGCGGTCACGTCTTTACCAGGTCCAGTCCGGAAGCGTTTGAGGTTTGGCTTCGCGATGCAACCCTGCGTGCCAAGGGCAACAGCTTTTCCGAATCATTGGTGTTTATCAATTCCTGGAACGAGTGGGCGGAAGGTGCGCATCTCGAGCCGGATTCGCGCCATGGACGGGCGTTTCTCGAGGTCGTGCGAAGGGTCGCTTCGGCTGAGCCCATTTCGGCCCAGATTCGAAATAGCCCGGATTTGCTGGATTGCCTGAGTAGGCAGGAGCTCGAGTGGGCGGTAAAAGAAGCCTCGACGCATGTCGAAATGCTCGCAAGCCTGCACCGGTCGGGCCTCACCCATTCGGGGGTGCAGCGCGTAAGAAGCGGCACGCCAGTGGAGGCAGAAGGCGCGTCCGGTAATCCGGCAGGTTCGTTGCTGGTGATCGAGAACATCAATTCTCAAACCGGCGAACGGGTGATTGTCGATCCGCGCTATGAGATATTGGTGCGGGGATGGATTTGCGCGGGCAACGCCTTTGAGGCCAGCCGACAGAGAACGGGATTCCTGGTCCTGTCGGGGCTTACTCCGGATGGCGCAGCAAACGGCGGCTATTGCCTGATCGTAGATTGGCACGAGCGCGTGGACGTGAAGGAGTATATGAAGGCCGAGAGCAAGGACTGCTATTTCGGTTTCCAGCTGTCCTTCTCGATTCGAGATTTGCCGGATGGTGAATATCAACTCGCGGTTCTGGAGGTCGGCGACGGGACTAGTGCACTCGTGCGGTCTCGCCACTCGATCATCGTGAGACGTTGAGGTCGCCACCAATGCTCGCAAGTGTTGTCATCGCGTGCTACAAGCATGAGCAGTATCTTGAGGAATGCCTTGAGACCGTCTATCAACAGACGTTTGCCGACATCGAGCTCGTCATCGTAGACGACAATTCGCCGGACAAGAGTTTTGAAGTCGCGCAGAGGGTCCTCAAGAAGAGGTCGTTCGGAAAGCGCTTTGTTTCCTGCAAGCTGCTCAAGAACCCTCAAAATCTTGGCGCCCACTACACCTGGAACAGGGCATTATCGCTGACGAACGGCGACATGATTTTCCTTTTGAATTCGGACGATGCCTTTTCCAAGGATCGGGTTCGGCTGTTCGCGGATAAGCATGCCAATGATCGGCTGTTCTTCGGCTTCTCGGCGGTTGAGCCAATCGACGAACATGGAAAGTCGATCAGCAACTTCCAGTTTCCAACGCGCCTGCGCTATGCGATCGATCGGGCCCAGATCGCAGGTGCGCCGTTGTCATGGACATTTCTGGATTCTCAGATCGCGGCATCGACCGGAAACTTTGTCTTCAGCCGTGAACTGCTGCGGCAGGTGGGTTGGCTTGCCGATCTCAAATACTGCCATGACTGGGACTTTGCGTTGCGCGCGGTAACCAAGGTCGAGCCGACCTATCTCGAGACCGACCGCTATCTGTACCGACTTCATTCAACCAACAGTTTCCGAAGTCTGAGCAAGGTGGCAGAGAGCGAGACAAAGGCTTGCATGATGTCGTATTGCCTGAATGCAATCGCGTCACGGCCTCAGAACAAGACCTGCCTCAGTCCGTCGAATTTCGGCGATTCATTCTATGACTTCGTGAAGCTGCACCCGAACTTCAACTATTGGGTGAAGCAGATCTACGCGCCCTATCATGTAGAACACCGGACGGTGGAGTCGAACGATCGGACCCGGCCGGTTCGCTGGCGCTGATCGAGCAATGCAAGGCCAGCCTTGTCCGTTCCGACACAATCGGAACGGGGCCTTGATTGGGATGGAGACCGAGCGATTGCTTCATCGCTTCGTCGGCTGGGAGCCTGGCGTCCGATCGAATTGCGCCGACGAGAGGTCTGGAGCGTGCCGCAGCCGCAGCAGGGTGCTGGAACTCAAAAAGCTGAACGCGCCGGGCGGGAGGCTTGCGGATAAACGATGTCAAAAGCATCGTTCTTGTAAGCCCGAACGACTGGCGGACTGCTTCATTCCCGTCGTCCATCGGCGATCTCCGATCGTTCCGGTCCCGTGACGCGGTTTTCGTGCAAATGACGTCGAGCCCCCTTGCTCTATTGTATTGATTTTCCTCGAAATAACCTTACAAGAGTTAATTGTGAGCACTGCG
Source organism: Bradyrhizobium sp. USDA 4510 (assembly GCF_054059095.1). Lineage (NCBI taxonomy): Bacteria > Pseudomonadati > Pseudomonadota > Alphaproteobacteria > Hyphomicrobiales > Nitrobacteraceae > Bradyrhizobium > Bradyrhizobium sp. USDA 4510. The sequence continues at coordinate 2,360,838 of NZ_JBSSBT010000001.1, forward strand.
TGTTATAGCCTTATTCTTGTAGGATATGTGCGCTAATAGGGAATTCGTGGTGCGAACCAATGTTAATAGCTTGTTGATCTCGTGGAGCGGCTCAGGTTGGACATGGAAATTCCAGCATTGTCTAGTTTCAGCTCAGGCGTGAATCTCGATACGCTTCCAGCAAGTGAGATCGAGACAAGGCTTAGAGATTTCTTTTCCGGGCGGATCGCAAATCCGAAGCCCGACGAGCTGATCCAATCGGTCAAGCAGTTGGAGCAGCAATTCGGTGATTACAAGGAATTCCAGTTTGCAAAGGCGGCGGCGCTTGTGCAGGCATGCGATTTCGCCGGAGCGCGTGGAATCCTTCTCGACCTCGTCAAGCAGATGCCATCCGACTCGCGGGTGTTGCATCGCCTGGCAATCGCGGCCCTCAATATGGGGTCCGCCCATGAAGCGCAGGATGTCTATCTTGCCGCGCTCATTGCGGCCCCGAAAAGTGAAAATCTGCGGCGAGAGTTTGCCGGCCTCCTGCGCGTGATGGAGGCCAAGAAGCTCTACGCCGGGGTCGATCGGAAGAAGCACGGCTTGGCGGTGGTGTGCGCCATCAAGAACGAAGGCGACGATCTGCTGGAATGGCTACACTTCCACAAACTGGTCGGCGTTGATCACTTCTACCTCTACGACAACGGCAGCACTGATGATACTCGTGCCGTGATCGAGTCCTTCCCGTGGCCGGAAATGATCACCTATCATTTCGTGGAAGGGGAATTCGGCCAGATGCGCGCGTTCTCGCATGCGATCGACAGCTACCGCAATTGTGCCGAATGGTGCGCCTTCATCGATGCCGATGAGTATCTGTTTCCGACGCAGGCCGGCAACATCAAGGACGTCTTGACCGAGCTCGGACCGGCGCCGGCGGTGGCGGTGCATTGGTTGAACTTCGGGTCGAACGGTCACGACGCGAGGCCGGCCGGTCTGTGCATCGAATCTTTCACGCGTCGTGCTCCGGACGATTTCCCGGATCATTTCATCATGAAGTCAATCGTGCGGCCTGACACCATCGTGTCCTATCTGCATCCCCATCAATCGCTTGTCTTGGGTTGCTACGTTCACGAGGACGGCGCGCCTGTCTTCCCGATCGGCGGGCGCTGCACTGCTCCGAAGCGGAACAAGCTCGTGATCAATCACTACTACACGAAGTCGCGGCAGCAATTGCTGAAGAAGCGTGAGCGGGGCAGGCCGCTCGGCGATGGAGATCCTGAAAAGATCCGCGCAATGGAATTCTTCACGTTGCGCGATCGCAACGATGTCGAAGACGCCACGATCCAGAGGTTTCTTCCGGAGCTGAAGAAACTGGTTCAGGGCTGAATTCAAGGGAACAGCGATGTCCTCGCTGGAGGAGGGCGCGCCAGGCGGCGCGCCCGATCGTGTGCTTGAAGTGATTCTTGATCGCCGCGATCGGCTACTCTGGCCGCAGCGATCGGCTACAGCGGTTCCAGCCGGTATTTCGCAAGCAACTGCTGTGCGGCGACGAGATCAATCTCTGCCGGCCTTTGGAAGATCGACATGTTGTTGGCGCGCGCGATTTCGCGAGCGACCGTCCGCACCGAATGGTAGTGGGGACGATTCTCGAAGTCATGAATTGCGATGAAGGCTCCCGGTGCGGCGTGAAGCACGCACTGTACGAAGCAAGCCACGCGAAACCGGCCGTCAACGAAATACAGGTCGGCGGTCTTGCTTTCCGGACGCTCCCAGACACGTTCGTGATACTCGGGCCACGAGCGCTCCTTGTCCTTTTCCACGGGATAACCCCACTCGCGCAGCTTGCCGATATCGACGTGCAGCAGCAAAGGCTTGGTGCTCGCGTCGCCCGTGGCGTCGGCAACGTTGGCGAGCCATTCCGCGGAGGAATCGATGGAAATGACCCACTCCTTCTTGGTTTGACAGGCCAGCCAAGTGCTTCCTCCCGAGCCAAATTCCAGATACCGCGTCGAGAGGTCCACGAAACTTTTGAACAGTGTCAGTTCCTGACCGTCCATTGCGATGTTCATGACGGGATTCCGTGGTTTCTCGAGTTGTTGTCTGGCGGGTGGCTGCCAATCCACCGTCGGAAGGCGGTCGCGGCTCGTCAAGCAGCGATGACATCTGGTTGAGTCGTCATCGCGCTTCTCGACGTCCTGTTGGCGGCCATCCACGCCGGTGATTGGAAAGATCGGCGACTACTGGTTCAGGCCGACGCGCTCCACCTTGTAGCCGCCCTCCAGGATGGCGCGCCACCAGGGTTGCTCGTCGACATACCAGCGCACGGTCTTGGCGATGCCGGTCTCGAAATTCTCCTCGGCGCGCCAGCCGAGCTCGGTTTCGAGCTTGGTGGCGTCGATGGCATAGCGGCGGTCGTGGCCGGGCCGGTCGGCGACGAAATTGATCAGCTGGCGGCGCGGGCCTGCCGCGGCCGGCACGACCTCGTCGAGCAGGTCGCAGATGCTCTCGACCACGTGCAGGTTGGTGCGCTCGTTGCGGCCGCCGACATTGTAGGTCTCGCCGACCTCGCCGCGCTCCAGCACCAGCGTCAGCGCCTTGGCGTGATCCTCGACGAACAGCCAGTCGCGGATGTTCTTGCCGTCGCCATAGACCGGCAGTGGCTCGCCGGCGAGCCCCTTGATGATCATGTGCGGGATCAGCTTTTCGGGGAAGTGATAGGGGCCGTAATTGTTGGAGCAGTTGGTCACCAGGGTCGGCAGCTCGTAGGTCTCGCGCCAGGCCCGCACCAGGTGATCGGACGATGCCTTGCTGGCCGAATAGGGCGAGTTCGGCGCATATGCCGTGGTCTCGGTGAACAGCCCTTCGTCGCCGAGCGAACCGAACACCTCGTCGGTCGAGATATGCAGGAAGCGAAACCGGTCGCGCTTCTCGGGCGAGAGCGAACGCCAGTGGCGCAGCGTCTCCTGCAGGATCGTGAAGGTGCCGACGATGTTGGTCTGGATGAATTCGCCGGGGCCGTCGATCGAGCGGTCGACATGGCTTTCCGCGGCAAGGTTCATCACAGCATCGGGCTGATATTTCTCGAACAGCCGGCGCAGGTTCTGCGCCTCGCAGATGCAGGCCTTCTCGAAGGTGTAATTCAGGCTTTCGGCGGCACGGGGCAGCGAGGCCAGGTTTGCCGCATAGGTCAGCTTGTCGATGTTGACGACGCGGGCGTGGGTGTCGCGCAGCAGGTGGCGGACCACGGCGGAGCCGATGAAGCCGGCGCCGCCGGTGACGAAGATCGTCGATCCCTTAAACCGCATGTTTGAATACCTCCGCCGCGCGCGGCTCGCCGTGGAATGAGCGGTAGACCGACAGCAGGTACTCGCCGTAGCTGCTCTTGGCGGTCTTCTGTGCGACCCTCGCGAACGCCTCGAGCGAGATGTAGCCCTGGCGCAGCGCGATCTCCTCGGGGCAGGCGATGCGCAGGCCCTGGCGCTGCTCCAGGATCTGGACGAAATGGCTGGCCTCGACCAGCGAGGAATGGGTGCCGGTGTCGAGCCAGGCAAAGCCGCGGCCGAGCACCTCGACGTAGAGGTCGCCGCGTTCGAGATAGGCCTTGTTGACGTCGGTGATCTCGATCTCGCCGCGCGGGGATGGCCTGATACCGGCCGCTATGTCGACCACATCATTGTCGTAGAAGTAGAGGCCGGTGACCGCGACGTTGGATTTCGGCCGCTTCGGCTTCTCCTCGATCGAGAGCGCCCGGCCGGTGCCGTCCAGCTCGATCACGCCGTACTGTTCAGGCGCGTTCACGACATAGCCGAACACGGTGGCGCCTTTCTTGCGGATCGAGGCGGACGACAGCATGCTCGGCAGGCCGTGGCCATAGAAAATGTTATCCCCTAACACAAGGGCAACGGAGTCATCACCGATGAAGTCGCGTCCGACGATGAAGGCGTCGGCAAGACCCCGCGGGGTCTCCTGCGTGGCATAGGCGAACCGGACACCCATCTCGCTGCCATCGCCAAGCAAGCGCTGGAACAGCGGCTTGTCCTGCGGCGTGGAAATGATCAGGATATCGCGGATTCCGCCCAGCATCAGCGTCGACAGCGGATAGTAGATCATCGGCTTGTCGAACACGGGCAGCAGTTGCTTGGAGACGACTGTCGTCACCGGATAGAGGCGCGAGCCGGTGCCACCGGCAAGGATAATGCCTTTCATGGTCCCTCACAATTTGACTATCAGAACATAACATATAGCGTGCGCTGCACAAGTTTGTTATGAGAAGGCAATTAACATTTCAAGCGCGTCAAACTGGAACAAATGTTAGATGAACGTCATCAAGACCGAGCTTCCTGAAGTCCTGATCGTCGAGCCGAAGCTGTTCGGCGACCAGCGCGGCTTCTTCCTCGAGACCTACCAGTCTCCGCGTTATGTCGAGCACGGCATCACGCGTCCGTTCGTGCAGGACAACATGTCCCGCTCGGCCTATGGCGTGCTGCGCGGGCTGCATCTGCAAAACCCGGTCACCCAGGGCAAACTCGTCTCCGTGCTGCGCGGCAAGGTGCTGGACGTTGCCGTCGACGTGCGCGTCGGCAGTCCGAATTTCGGCAAGCATGTCGCGGTCGAATTGAGCGAGGAGAACCGCCGGCAATTATGGGTGCCGCGCGGCTTCGCCCACGGCTTCGTGGTGCTCTCGGAGACCGCCGACTTCTTCTACAAGTGCGATGATTTCTACAGCCCCAAGGACGAGCTCTCGATCCGGTGGAATGATCCAGCGATCGGGATCAAGTGGGGCGTCGACAAGCCACAGCTGTCGGCCAAGGATGCGGACGCGCCGCTCCTTGCCGACGCCAGCAACCTTCCGACCTATGGACAAATCTGATGCGGATTTTGTTGACGGGAACACGCGGCCAGGTTGGCAGTGCGCTCAAGCCTTTGCTGGAGAGCCACGGCACGATCATCGCGCCGCCCACCGCGGAGTTCGATCTGTCGAAGCCGGAGATGCTGACGAGCCAGCTTGAGAGTCTGAAGCCCGATCTCATCATCAATCCGGCGGCCTATACCGCCGTCGATCGCGCCGAGGACGAGCGTGAGCTGGCGTTCCTGGTCAACGCGAAGGGACCTGAAGCGATCGCCAAATGGGCTGCAACGAACGGCGTGCCGCTGGTGCATTTCTCCACGGACTACGTCTTCAATGGTTCGGGCGACAGGCCGTGGCGCGAGGACAGCCCGACCGAACCGCTGTCGGTCTACGGCGCCAGCAAGCTTGCCGGCGATGTCGCGATCCAGGCGGCGGGCGGGGCGCATCTGATCGCGCGCACCTCATGGGTTTATGCCGCAAAGGGTACGAATTTCCTGCGCACCATCGCGCGGCTCGCCGGCGAGCGTAAGGAGCTGCGGATCGTGGCCGATCAGATCGGTGCGCCAACCACGGCATCAGCGATCGCCGGTGCGGTCGCCGGCATCGTCCTGCCGAACCTCACCACGTTGCACGATCAGCTCGCGCGCCGGGGCGGTGTCGTCAATCTCGTCTGCGCCGGCGAAACCAGCTGGCACGGCTTCGCAACCGCCATTGTCGGCGGGCTGAGGTCCCGCGGGGTCACGCTGGCGGTCGAGAACATCGCTCCGATCGCAGCAGCCGATTTTCCGACCAAGGCGGTGCGTCCGGGCAATTCGCGGCTGGATCTGTCCCGGCTGAAGGCGCAGTTCGGCGTGGCGATGCCGACCTGGCAGGAAGCGCTGGCGCGCGAACTGGATGCATTTGTCCAGCTCGGCGCGCCCGCCCACGCTTAGGACGGCTTCGGAAGTGGGATGCCGGTGCGCGTGAAGAAAACGCGTCAGACAAGAAAAGAGCCTTGGTTCTGATTTGATCAGAACCAAGGCTCAAGGATTGAACCGGCCGGCGGCTATCGTCGCCGGGCGCGAGCGCTCAGCGCGGCCGACCGATGCTGTCGTAGGTGAAGCCGTGCGCGGCCATCTCGTCCGGACGGTAGATGTTGCGCAGGTCGACGACGACCGGATGCTTCATCTCCTGCTTGATGCGCTTGAGATCGAGCGCGCGGAACTGGCGCCACTCGGTCACGATCACCAGCGCATCGGCCTGGCGCGCGCATTCATAGGCATCCTTGCAGTACTCGATCTCAGGCAATTCCTTGCGCGCCTGCTCCATGCCAATGGGATCGTAGGCACGAACCTTGGCGCCGAAGTCGATCAGGCCGTTGATCAGCGGGATCGAGGGCGCCTCACGCATGTCGTCCGTGTCGGGCTTGAAGGTCAGGCCGAGCACGCCGATGGTCTTGCCGCGCAGTTCGCCGCCGAGCACGTTGGCGACCTTGCGCGCCATCGCGCGCTTGCGGTTGTCGTTCGCGGTCAGCGTGGCCTCGACGATTTTCAGCTGGACGTCGTGGTCGAGCGCGGTCTTGAACAGCGCACGGGTGTCCTTCGGGAAGCAGGAGCCGCCATAGCCGGCGCCGGCATGCAGGAACTTGGTTCCAATCCGGTTGTCGAGCCCGATGCCGCGCGCGACCTCCTGCACGTTCGCCCCGACCCTCTCGGAGAGATCGGCGATCTCGTTGATGAAGGTGATCTTGGTGGCAAGGAAGGCATTCGCGGCGTATTTGATCAATTCCGCCGTGCGTCGCGCGGTATAGAGGATCGGCGCCTGGTTCAGATAGAGCGGACGATAGACTTCGCCCATCACCCTCTTGGCCCGGTCGTCCTCGGTGCCGACGACGATGCGGTCGGGATGGCGGAAATCCTGGATTGCGGCGCCTTCGCGGAGGAATTCGGGGTTCGACGCAACGGCGAAATCGGCGTCGGGATTGGTTTCGCGGATCAGGCGTTCAACCTCGTCGCCGGTGCCCACGGGCACGGTCGACTTGGTCACCACCACGGTGAACTTCTTGAGCGCCGCGCCGATCTCCTTGGCAGCAGCATAGACGTAGCTCAGGTCCGCATGGCCGTCGCCGCGCCGCGAGGGCGTTCCGACAGCGATGAACACGGCATTGGCGTCCGCGACGGCGCCCGCGAGCTCCGTCGTGAAGGTCAGCCGTCCGGCCGCGGCGTTGGTGTCGACGAGCTTATCGAGGTCAGTTTCGTAGATCGGGATCTTGCCGCGCTTCAGGGCTTCGATCTTGCCGGCGTCCTTGTCGATGCAAACGACCTGATGGCCGAAATCGGCAAAACACGCTCCGGACACGAGACCTACATATCCCGTTCCAACCATTGCAATCTTCATGAATCCGCTCGTCGATCAGTGTGGAGAGGAGGAGTTAGCACTAGCACAATTGGCGCCGACAACGCCAAGTTTTATAACGCATAGTTTGTGTTGGAGGTCGGCGGCTTTTTGTGCAAACGGTGATCGCCCCAGTGCAGCTGAGCGCCCGCTAGTCACCTCGGGCGCACCATGGACACATTCTCAACTTGAAATCGACCGACATTCGAGCTGCCGTTTGAGGGTGGACATGAGCATGAAGACGATTAGCAAGCAGAAGCCCTCAGGAGCTGAATACGCGTCGTTGCAAACGCGGTTCTCCAGATCCGATCGCACGACGTTTTCCGGGTTTGTCTATGATCGCGCCGATCTCGGCCGGCGTTACACTGTCGACCTGCTCGTCGACGGCGAGCCATACATGTCATCATTGTGTGACGAGTTCGTAACAGAGCTTGCCGACGCCGGGATCGGCGACGCTCGATTTGGCTTTACGTTCAACGTGCAGGATCAGGTCAGCGCGAACGCCGGGATCATTGAGGCAAGGCTGGCAAATATCGGCACTCCCGTCGGTGCTCCGATTCGCTGCGATGTCGCTGCGCCGGAAGCGCGATGGCACCGGATCGGCGATATCGAGTGGGTCGGAGGTCTGCGCTTCGAAGGCTGGCTTGCTCAGGACATCGACGAGGAAATCGAAATCCTGATCGCGCAACGCCCGGTGATGACCGTGAAGCCGACCGGGTGGACCAACGTTGCGCGGGGCGGCGAGTTCGGCGTCGGCCGCCGGATCGATTTTCATCTGCCCGAGCATTTTGCGGACGGTCGCATGCGCGGACTATCCGCGCGGACGATTTCGGGACGGAGTCTGATCTCGGAGCCGATTTCCTTTGTCGCTTTCGATCGCGGATTGGAGCAAACGCTCGCGGATCTCGGGCGCTGGGATAGCGAGCGGCTTCGTGGAGAGCTGTTCGACCGGGTGCTGCCGGCCTCGATGCCGTTTCACGCCTATCGCGGCTGGAAAGAGCGCTTCTCGCCGACGACACAATCTGAACAGTCTGATGTTGCATCCGAGGCGGCAGTCGTCCTGATCGGCGATGTCAGGGTGGACGAGAGCATCGAAAGCCTCGAAGCCCAACGGCACTCCGCCTGGTCGGCGGTGTCCCTGCCGGCGCGAGCGTTCAGTCAATTCGACCCGAAGGCAGCGCGCGAGTTTGTCGAGGGCGATGCCGCCGGCAGTGCGTTCTTTGTGTTTTGTCTGAGCGGAACGATCCTCGCGGAAGACGCCTTGCAGCGCTTCGCCGATCTCTTCGCGTCCGAGCCCGGCTGCGATCTCGTCTATGGCGACGTCGAGGTCGCTGCAGGCGCCGGCGCAGTCTGGCCGCTGGCGTTCTCCGCATTCGATCTCGAGCGCGCGCTCGAGCAGGGCTATGGGGCGTATTGTTTTGCAGTGCGCCGGGAGCGTGCCGTGGAAGCGCTGCGATCGGCGACGTCGCTCTACGACATCTTCCTTTGCTGCGCGGAGCCGGATCGAACCTATCATCTTCCGGGATCGGTTGCGGCATTGCCGCGGATTGATGCATCGGCCGCAACCTCCGAACTGGTCGCCGCGAGCAAGGCGTATTTTGCCAGAGCCGGCATCGAGGCCAATGTCGAGCCGCGGAAAGCGGGTCTTCTTCCGGCTGTTCAGGTCAAGCGCGCCGTCGATTGGAGCGAGCGCACCACCATCATCATCCCGACCAGAAATCGCGCCGAGCTGCTCAAGCGATGCATCGAGACGGTCATGCCGGCGGCAAATGAGACGAACGCCCGGATCCTTGTCGTCGACAACAGCTCGACCGAGCCGGAAACGCTGGACTATCTGGACAGCCTGTCGGCGCAGGAAATCGACGTCATCTCGGTCGAGGGGCCCTTCAACTTCGCATTCATCAACAACGCCGCCGTCGCTTGCGTCGATACGGAGAACATCTGCTTTCTCAACAATGACGTCGAGGCGCTCGACGACAGTTGGTTGGCGGAGATGCTGTGGCGGCTCGCGGCTCCCGACGTCGGAGCCGTCGGTGCAAAGCTGCTCTGGCCGAGCAGCGTCGTGCAGCACGGCGGAGTGGTGCTGGGAGCCAATTTCTCGGCCGCGCACGCCTTCAACGACCGGATGGATGGTGATCCCGGCTATGGCGATTTGCTTCAGGTGGCGCACGAATGTTCGGCGGTGACGGGGGCGTGCCTCCTGATGCGCAAGCGCGATTTCGTGGCCGTCGGCGGCATGGACGAGATCCGCTTTCCGATCAGCTTCAACGATATCGATTTGTGCCTGAAGCTGCGCCAGCTCGGAAAGCGGATCGTGTTCACGCCGGACGCGAAACTCGTTCATCTGGAATCGGCAAGCCGCGGTCGCGATTCCGCGCCGGATCGCAGGGCACGCTTCAGGCGCGAGCTGTCGATCCTGCGCGCGAAATGGGGCGAGGTGCTGCTCGACGATCCCTATTACAGCCCACTGCTGGGGCTGGATTCGACGCCGTTCTCCTCGCTTGCATGGCCGCCGCGATCATGGAAGCCGCGTGCCAACCTGCCGCCGGTGTCGACCGCTCCTCCGATCGGGTTGTAGCAGGACGTCATCGACCGCCCAGTCGCGTACGGCAGCAATCGTTGCATCGGCATCAAAGCCTGGCTGCAGCTGCAGGTCCGTGCTTCGGCCACGTCCCGGACGAGTTGGACTCCATTCCGTCACGGCGATCGGCAGGCCGGTTGCCAGCAGCGCGTCCACCAACGGATGGCCAAACGCCGGTTTGCCGATGTCGAGAACCAATTTCGTGATGCCGTGACCTTCGATGAGCGTGGCGACGTCGTCGACGACAATATCGCCGGTGACGATGACATTGGTGCGCTGCATCAGCTTGAGATCGTCGAGGGTACTTCCCAGCACGATGATCTCGACGTCTTGGTCGGCGTCGGCCAGTTGATCGCTCAACGCTCGTATGAAGCGAAATTCCGCGGCGTTGGCGTGCAGGACCAGCAGGCCGAGACGCGCGGGGCCGCTCGCGGCGGGATACAGCGCCGGCGGCGCGGGCGGGTCGCTCAGCCTCACGGCTTGCAGGCCGAGAACCCCTTCCGAAAAGGCCGCGCCGTGGTCATCGATCGCAGTCACGCGCCGCGCCCCGGCGACCAGGCTTGCCCAGTCCGGATGAACGCCTGATCCAACCGCCGCGCGCGTTGCAAGCGCGGTGTCGGTGATCAGGAGGTCGTAGGCAAAGTGTTGCGTGAGCTGCGCCAGACATGCGCCGGGAATGCGGTTCGGCTCTGCGATCTCGAGCGATCGGATTCCGAGATCGGCGAGAGACTTCAGAAGAGCTTCGCGGCCCTCAGGCGTCGCAACGTCGAGTACGATCGACTGCGGCGCTCCGCCATCCGGATCGAACATCGCAGCCAGCTGGCGTTGTCCCTCGGAGCGGATCTGCACGACCACACCGTGCTGATCCTCTGCCGCCAACTGCCGGCAGCGCCTGATGGCAATTGCGCGGCCGGCGAACGAGCCGCACAGGATGACGGATGGGCCGATGGCGACCTGCTGGTTCGTGAGCAGCTTGAGCTCAAGCGCGGCCCGGCAATCGCGGAGCGGATCGGCAAGCAGGAATGCGGCGCAGTCCGTCGCATAGCGCCGGTAACGGTGTTCGAGAACGCGAAGATTTCGCATCACGAGCGAACGCTTCTCGCCCAGAAACGAGCGCGAACCCTCGTGTCCGACGAAAACCGAAGGAATGCAGACGTTGCGGAAGCCCGCCTCCGCCGCGCGCAGGCAGAAGTCGACGTCTTCGAGATAGCCGCGATAGAAGTCGTCGGAGAGCTCGCGCACGGCGTCGAGGCATTCGCGGGTAATGTAGAGGCAGAACCCGATGCCGTTGGGGATGTCGATGGCAATCCCGGAATTTGCCCTGCCTGCAAGTTCATCCAGCAATTCGATTTCGCCGGCCGCGGGCAGGGGATTTGACCGGTTCGGGACTGGAAAGCTGGTGTATTCGCCGTTGTTCGACAGCGGGGTCGCCGTGCCTACCCGCGGCGTCGCTTGCACGGCGCTGCGCAGGCGTTGCAGCGCGTATTTCGGCACGATCGTGTCCGAGTTCAGCAGCACGACGTCGCCGGCGCCGGTCTCGCCGAGCGCCCGGTTGACCGCGCCGACAAAGCCAAGATTGTGCTCGTTGGTCAGGAGGCGGATGCGGAACTCGGCGGCGAGCTCGTTGAGTAGGCGCTTGATGTCGGGCTCGGGCGACGCATCATCCACGACGACGATGGTCGAGCCCGGCGTGCAGGCGAGCGCATTCAACGCGCTGTCGATGCAGGCTCGCGTTGCGGCCAGATCCCGGTATACCGGGATGATGATGGTGAGTGGAGGAGGTTCGCCGTTTCGAAGGCGAGCCGGCCGGTGTGGTGCGGTCCGATGATCCGGAACGCGGTTGGCCGGGAGTTGAACACTTGCGATCACCCGGTCCGCCTGCGTGATCTGCAGGCGCTGCGAGGTCGCGGATGCGGGCCGGATCAGACGGAAGCTCGCAGCCTGTCGCCCGTCACGCGCGAATCTGTGGCGTGGATCGGCGGGAAGCTGGATCGTGCTGGATTGATCCGCCTGCGCCAGCGAAAGGTGCGGGTCGTCCGGCCCGCGCCACGTCACCCATCCCTTCACCTCTTCATCGAGAAAGTCGATGCGGGCGCAGCTGTCCTGGCCGCTCTGTTCGAGCAGAAGGAGGGCGCTCCTGACCGAATCCGGATCGCCATCACGCCGCGTGACGCTTCGCGCCGCCTCGATCTGCTGAAGGTCGTCGCCCCAAGCCATCATTCGCCGGGCAGCGACCAGATCGTCCGGCTCGAGCTCGAGCGCCCTCGCCACGCTGGCGATGGCCGCATCCCTGAGATCGAGATGAAACAGCGCTTCCGCGCGCAGCAGATGGGCGCGAGCGCCCGGATGCGGCAGGATCCGGCAGCGGCGGTCGGCGAGCGCGAACGCCAGGCGGAAATCACGCGCCTCGAGCGCCCCGACAGCGGCCCGCTCGAGATCGACGTGGTGGAGCGTTTTGGACGTAAAGGCGATCCTGCGCGCGGCGGCGGTCAAGTGGCGCCCTTATCTGCCCGCATGGTCAGCCTGCCGTCTTGACGGCGCCCTGCCGGCTCCGGAACACGCGCACCCGTCCCTCGAGGCGGGGTCCGTCCTGGTGCGGCATCGGAGCGGCGGGTTCGACGCGCCGTGGCTGCTGGGGCGCGAGCGGGGCTGCCTGCACCCGGCGCTCCTCGAGATTGAGCTTGAGGCCCACCAGCGGTTCCCGTCCGGACGGACCCGACACCACAATCCGGTTCCCGGTGACCCGCAGGGTCGGAGCCCCGAGGAAGATGGTTTCAGCCGCGATGGCGTAGCGATCCGCGCCGGGACCCGAGGCCTCCAGCGAGAACCCCGTGATGGCCAATGCGCGTCCCCGGGTTCCGGCAAAAGTTCCGAGAGGAACGAATTGGTTGTCGCCGCGCTGCGGCCTAGCGAACTTGACCGCATATTGCAGCTGGAGATCCCGCGGCTTGTTGGGCCATTCGAGGGAAATTCCCTCGATCCGGGCCGGCGCGGACGGTCCGGCAATCCAGACATTCGAGCCGACGGTCACGTCGCCCAGGCCCGCGACATGCGCGAGCAGCTTGAGGTCGCTCAACTCGCCGGGGCCGGCCTCCGGCTCGAACATGTCGAATGGCTGGCTGGCCGGCTGCTCAGCCGCCTGTCCCTGGGTCAGCGGCTCGATCTTGATATTGGCGGCGGTCGACCCGCCGACGCGCCCTGCCGTGACCTCGACGATCAGGCGGCTCGGTCGGGCGACCGACACGACCAGCGCGGTCTCGGGCGCGAACAGGGTTCCATTGACCACGTCCGGCCCGGTAATGATATTACAATTGTTAAGACTGGCGCGATCCGCGTATACGCGCACCACCGGAGGTGACACCTTATCATCTGCGCCATTGTATCGAACCAGGAAGAGACCCCGTGCCAGATCAATGGTTTTCTGCTGAATCTGTTCGTTCATTGTCGCCTGCGAGCCTAACGGAATGGATTGGTAAGTCTCCTGCAGTGTGCCCCAAAAATCTGTGTGATAGAAGGGGGCTTAATGTTAATCCGGTAAGATAGTTTCGCTCGCCAATCGATGACATACCGCCGGTGATGATGCAGACCCTGACCCCAATCGAAGACCGCGCGGCCGGGGGGCGCGCTCGCCCGCCAATGAACGTCCTGTTCGTCCACAATAACTTTCCAGCCCAGTATCGCCACATTGCGCGCGCGCTCGCAGAGCAGCCCGGCAACAGGGTCGTTGCGGTCGGTTCATCGACCGCGAGCACGACGCCGGATATCCGGCTGCTCAAATATTCGACGACCAAGACGGATTCCGCGGTCGTCCATCCGTTTGCCCGGCGCTTCGATGTCGAATCGCGGCGTGCCGAAGAGGTTCTGTACGCGCTGTCATCGCTGTCGGGGCAGGGCTTCGTGCCCGACCTAATCTTCGCGCATCCCGGTTGGGGCGAGACGCTGCCGCTGCGCACGATGTTTCCGCGCGCGCGGATCATCCTCTATTGCGAATTCTACTACGGTGCCGAAGGCAGGGACGTCGGCTTCGATCCCGAGTTTCCCATGACGGGCCTTGATGGCAACGTCGCACTCCATCTGAAGAATGCGACCACGCTGCTGGCGCTCACGGAATGCGATACGGGCGTCTCGCCGACGCCCTGGCAGAGGTCGACCTTTCCCGCCGAGTTTCAGAGCAAGATCGAGGTGATCCACGAGGGCGTCGACACCGACGAGGTGAAGCCCAATCCCGTCGCGCGGTTTCAGCTTCCGAACGGCGCGACGCTGTCGGCGGACGACGAAGTGATCACCTACGTCTCGCGCAACCTCGAGCCGGTGCGCGGATTCCATATCTTCATGCGGTCCCTGCCGAGGATACTCGCCGCGCGGCCGAATGCGCAGGTTGTGATCGTCGGCGGCAGCGGGACATCCTACGGGGCGAACCCGCCCAAGGGTTCGAGCTGGAAGTCGATGTTCCTGGACGAGATCAAGTCGGATATCGACCTGCGCCGGGTGCATTTCCTCGGCCGGATTCCTCGGGAACCGTATCTCGAGCTGCTGCAGATTTCCTCGGTGCACGTCTATCTGACCTATCCCTTCGTGCTGTCCTGGTCGCTGCTGGAGGCGATGAGCGCGGGATGTGCGGTGGTGGCATCCGACACCGCCCCGCTTCGCGATATCATCTCGGACGGCAACGGCCTGCTGGTGCCGTTTTTTGATATTGATGCGCTGTCGGATCAGGTACTGTCGGTGCTGTCACGGCCCAAGGCCTTCAAGAAGATGCGGATGAAGGCGCGCAGCTTCGTGCGGGACAATTACGACGCAAAGCGGGTCTGTCTGCCCCGGATGCTGACGCTCGTTGATGAAGGTGTCCTCCCGCGCACGTACGGGGGATAACGCCAGGAGTTTGCGATGCCGCTTGTCATCTCGGTTGCCCAGCGCAAGGGCGGAGTCGGAAAGACGACCCTTGCGGTCTTGCTCGCCGCAGAACTGGATCGGCGCACGGGCGTGGTCGGACTGGTCGACGCCGACTCGCAGGCGTCCGCGTGTCACTGGGCCGAGCCCGGCAATCTGTCGTTCCCCGTCTACCAGCTTGATCCGGAAACCCGGCCGGTCGCCGAATGGGCCAAGCTGATGCGCCAGATTCCGCATCAGATCATCGTGGTGGACTCCGCGCCGAACGATCGGGTGCTGGGCGCGGTGCTCGCGGTCGCCAATATCGTGCTGATGCCGTGCACGCCGTCCGGCCTTGACATCGAGGCCACCGCGCGGACGCTCGACATCGTGCGGGAAGTGCGCGCCACGCGGCGAACGGCGCTCCGTGCCATGATCGTGCCGAACCGCGTCGACCAGCGCACGCTCGAAGGCCAGCAGCTGATCGAGGAGCTTGATACGCTCGACGAGGAGATCGGGCCGATGATCGGCAGCCGCTCGGCCTATGTGCGCGCCGTCGCCTTGGGGCAATCGGTCGCCGATTTCGCCGGCGGGACGCCCGCGGATCTCGAGATCAAGATGCTCGCCGATCTCGTCATGAGCTGGTGCGGGATCGCGCCCAGGCAGCGGGTGGCGATTTAACAGAGCGCGCCGGCGGCTTCACGACAGGCCAACCATGCCGGCATGGGAACGAAAGAGTTCGGGCCGCAACCGGCCCTTGACCTGACGGCGGCGCCCCGCAGGCTTGGTTAACGGATTGCTCGCGCACACCCTCGCATTTGAAACAAATGCCGCCGCGCGCTTGAGCCCAAGCTCAAGACATTTCCCGTACATGCTTCCCGTCACTGTGGGGAGTGATGAATGTACAACGTCAAGAGAGTGATGGCCCTGGTTCTGGCCGTCCTTGCGCTCGGGACAAGCGCACAGAACACCCAGGCTGGAATGGTCGGCTTCCCGCTGCCGCTGCGCGGCGTGATCGAGAAGATCCGCTTCAGCGAGCCGACGCTGGCCCCGATGGCCTACACCATGTTCTGCATGCGCTATGCCGACGAGTGCAAGCCGAAAGCCCGCGTCCGGATGGTGTTCCGCGGCGGCGCCACACGCCTGACCAAGCAGCGCATCGCCGACCTGATCGAGGTCAACGCTTCGGTCAATCGCAGCATCGTGCCACAGCGCAACGAACGCGGCCTTGCCGGCGAGGAATGGGTGATCAATCCGGCGCGCGGCGACTGCAACGACTACGCGGTCAGCAAGCGCCACGAGCTGCTGGCGCGCGGCTGGCCGATGCGCGACCTTCTGCTGAGCGAGGTTGTGACCTCCTCCGGCGAGCATCATCTCGTGCTGGTGGTCCGCGCCAAGGGTGGAGACATCGTGCTCGACAATCTGAATGCGCAGATCCGCAGCTGGTCGCAGGCGCGTTATCGTTGGGTCAGGATGCAGACCCCGGCGAACCCCGACCACTGGGCTGGCGTCGCGCAGGCCGGCGCCTGAATTTCTGAACGAGCCCCATCGATCGAAGGTGGCGCAGCGAGACATTTCGCCGCGCCATTTTTCGTAGCAGCGACGATCGCCAGCGCGCCGCGGCGACATTGCCGGAACGATTGGAGGCATCGACGGTTGACCCCGGTTCAACCCATCGAGGCATCGACATGAAGCTGGCCGGCCTTGTCACAACAGCGGCGCTGGTCGTCGCCCTAGCCACACCGGTGCTTGCACAGGGCACCGGGCAGACCACGCAGGGCACAACACGCTATTCGATCGATGGACCGGGCGGTGGTGTTCCGACATCGCGGCCGCAGGCGACCCAGCCGGTCCCGCCGGCAACACCGGCTTACCCCTATGGCAGAGCGTCGCGGCACGGGCCGCCGGTCGGTCAACGGACCAACGTGCCGCTGGGGTCGCGCTGACCGTCGCTTCGGCTGCAAATCCGTTCAGTCTTAACGCTATTCCCATCGTCATTTTGCCGCCTCGGACGGAATGTCGTACCGATGCGATCACTGCGCCGGTTGAGGCGCGGGATTGGTTCGCGCAGGGCGAAATTTTCAGATGGCGAGCAGGGGTTCAATCCTGATCACGGGTGGCGCGGGATACATCGGATCCCATTGCGCCAAGGCGGTTGCCGAGGCCGGATTTCTGCCGGTCGTCTACGACAATTTGTCCACCGGTCACCGTGATTTCGTGCGATGGGGGCCGCTCGTGATCGGCGACGTCGCCGACCACGACAAGATCGCCGCCACTATCAGCGACCACAACGCGCTCGCCGCGATGCATTTCGCTGCGTTCAGCGCGGTCGGCGAGTCCGTGGCGGATCCGCAGAAATATTTCACCAACAACATTGCCGGCACGCTCGGCCTGCTGCGCGGCATGCGGGAGGCGGGCTGCGACCGCCTGGTGTTTTCCAGCACCGGCGCGGTCTACGGCAACGCCGGACGCGATCCAATTCCCGAGAGTGCCGCAGGTCCGACCGTCAATCCCTACGGCCGCTCCAAATTCATGATCGAGCAGATCCTGGCCGACTACCGCGCGGCCTATCGGTTCAACTCGGTCTGTCTGCGCTATTTCAATGCCTGCGGCGCCGACGCCTCCGTCACCATCGGCGAACTCCGCGATCCCGAGACGCATTTGATTCCGCGCGCGCTGATGGCGCTGCTGGGGCACGTGCCGGACTTTGCCATCTTCGGCGAAGACTATGACACGCCCGACGGCACCGCGGTGCGCGACTACATCCATGTCGATGATCTCGCGAGCGCCCATATCGCGGCGCTCGAGCTGCTGCTGAAGGGCGACGCCGGCGGCGTGTTCAATCTCGGCACCGGCACCGGCTATTCGGTGCGCCAGGTGCTCGACGCGATCCGCGCCGAGACCGGTGAAGCGGTGCCGAGCGTGGTGCGCGAGCGCCGGGCCGGCGATCCGCCGATCCTGGTGGCCGATCCCTCCAGGTCGGAGCGCGGCCTCGGCTTCAAGGCCAGCCGGTCCGATCTCGGCTACATCATTCGCTCGGCCTGGGCCTGGCATCAGAAGGCGCATCCGCGCCGGCGGTAGAGCATGATCCGGAAAATTGCGAAGCGGTTTTCCGACAAGATCATGCTCAAATAACGATCAAGCCGCGAGAGGCTCAGTTCAATGTGATGTAGTGCTGTTCGGCCAATCGCGCGAGGAACGGCATGTCGACAAGGCTTGCCACCAGGAAGACGGCGACCAGCGCCAGCACGAGCAGCATCAGGCCGCGCTCGCCATAGAGCTTCTCGGGCTTCTGCGCCGACGACCCCGGCGACGTCGACATCGAGAAGTAGGTGGTGAACAGCATCACCACCAGCGGCATCGCCAGGACATACTCGATACGGTACTTCACCAGGAACACCGAGAGGAAGAACACCGAGAACAGCGAATAGCTGAGGCACGAGGCCGTCAGCGACACCTCTGTATAGTGCGCGAAGCTAGCGCGGTAGCGCGCCAGCAGCTCCTTGCCATGGGACGCGGCAATCTCGCGATATTCGGATAGCCGCTTGGCCGCCATCAGGAACGCGCCGCCAAACCAGTAGCACAGGATCACCGAGCCCGGCGGCAGCGAGGTCGGATCGATCATCGCCCAGCCGATCAACAGCCGCAGCGGATTGTTGACGGATTCCGAGATGACGTCGAAATAGGCCTTGTCCTTGCTCCGGAGCGGCGGGACATTGTAGACGATGCCCTGCACGGCGAAGATGCCGGTTGCGAACAGCATCAGGCGGCTGCTGGCAGATGCGCAGACGAGGCCGAGCGCGACCAGCAGCAGCCACTCTAGCCCGATGATCTTGCCGTCCATCGCGCTCTGCACCGCGGAGCGCTGCGATTTGGTCGGGTGATGCCGGTCGAAGTCGCGGTCGAACCATTCATTGATCACATAATTGGCCGACGCGATGCAGATCGCGGCCACAAGGCCGAGGACGATAGCGCTTGCGATATGCTCGCCTCTCGGGCCGCGCAACAGCCAGGCAAGGACAATCCCGGGAACGATGAAGATGTGCTTGGTGCTGTGATCGAGCCGCAGGATGGAAAGATACTGCCCGATGCTTGCGGCCGGCGGCTTGCCGGCTTCGACCTTGCTGTCCATCAGCGCCATCGCGCGGTCCTTTTTCTGTCGTCGTTGATCGATCGCCTAGTTGAGGAGGTAGACGTCGAAACTCTCGTCGGTCTTGGCGGGGCCGAAGCGGCGGAGCATCGTGGTCGCTTCGCGGAAATCGCGGATCTGCGCCGCTGAGGCACGGAACGTCCGCCAGTCCTTGCCTTCGTCGTAGGTCCGGTCGGGCGTGATCTCGTCGAGCCAGGCCAGCAGGATGATGACGGGCGTGCGGCTTGTGTCGCGAAGCTCGCGGGCAAGGCGCAGGGTCTCGCCGAGATCGCTGTCCATCTTGCCCTTGCGCGAGAAGATCACGACGCTGCCGAATTTGTGGTCGCGCGCGAGATAGGTCCGGTTCTTGACGTAGTAGGGCAGCGCCTCGACCAGCCATTCCGGCTCGCTGAGGATCACTGCATTGGTGAGATCGGCGCGCGAGGCGATCAGGCGGCCGAGATCGGCGCTGCGGCTCGCGACCACGCCGGTCACCGCGTTGCGCAAATCGTTGATGCCGGCGGCGGTCTGGATCGCGAGCACCAGCAGGAGCGACACGCGTCCGATCGCCGGCAATCGCCGATCGAGCCATGCGCGAGAGCCGGATGGCGCGGTGACCCGGCTCCAGCCGATCCAGTAAAGCGCGATCAGGAAGCTCAGCCAGACCGCGGCATGTCGGTAGGCACCGTTGGCGGCGACGGCGAAGAACAACGACGTCAGCAACAGGGCGGCGATGGCGGCGAGAAAGGCCGGTCGCCGCGGCAAGAGCCCGAGCGTCGCGCCGAACAGCAGCACCGATCCCGCGATCCCCGGCAGCCGATTGGCAAACAGCGCGCCCAGCGACGTCGCGCCGGGGTTCACCAGCGCAAGGATTGCCGCCGCGAGTGGTGACTCGTGCGACCAGTCCCGGGCCGCGGCGTCATTATAGGTCGGCAACATCGTCGCCGCGCAGATCACGACGCCAATCGTCGCGATCGTTGCATTGATCGCGAAATTGGTGAGTTGCGGCGACCAGCGCCAGTCACGGCTCTCTCGGATCTCGAGCAGGTCGAGCAGCCAGAACAGCAGGAATGCGCCGGCCATGATCGCGCCGACGACGTTGGTGTTGGCGAGCAGGAACAGCAGCGCGCCGAGCACCAGACCACGGTCGCGGTGAGCCCGATAGCAGGCCGCGATCGCGAACAGGAACAGGGCCGAGATGCCGTAGTTCCTGGCCATCACGACATATTCAAACAACAGCGCATGGCTCGTGATCAGCAGCAGGACCAACGGCCGCGGGAATGGTGACCGGAAGATCAGCAGTGCGACCGTGATGAGCCCGACCACGAAGGCGACGGCGGGCAGCACCTCGACCCGATCGAATACGGCATGCACGCCGCGCAACAGGAGGTACCAGAGGGCGGGGTGGCCCTCGCCATGCAACCCTCTCAGCATGGCGACCGGATCGTCGCCGTTCAGGGCAATGGTGAGCGCCCGGACCTCGTCGCGCCACATCACGTGACGGCCGATCTGGAAGCCGACCAGCGCGACCCATCCCGCGAGGAGCAGGACGTCCGGCCAGGATCGGCGGTCCCGCTTGGGCGCGAACAACCACTGGTCCAGGATGGGCAGAGAACGGGTCAATGAATCCTGCTGCTGCTCGGATCGGGACGGTCAAACCGGGTCGTCATCTGCCGGCCTGGTGGTTTGTGTTAACAGTAAAATCCACATAGAATGTTGTAACATTATGGGCAAACCAGACTAACATTTATGACGCCGACGCCGGCCCAGAGAACGGTCAGGGACATCGGTCCTGCGCACCCCGAGGTGGAGTTCGCGCTGGTGCTGGCACGAACCATCGATTCCGTGAGCACCGACCCGCAGCAGCTGCGCAGCGCGGTCTACGAGCTCGCGCGGCAGAAGCTGCAGCAGCTCGCGCACGAGGATCCGGCGGAAAAGCAGCGTCTGATGCAGGCGCTGGAAGTGGCGATCGAAGGCGTTGAAGCGCACACGAAGAGCAACGTGATCGAGAAATTCGAGGTGCCGCTGGCGCGGGCGCTGCCCGTATTCCTCGAGGCGGCGGGCGCGGCGCGACGGATCGAGGCGCCGCCCCGGATCGATGCCGAGGCGGCCTTTTTCACGACCCTCGACCGCGTCGAGCCTGCCGCGGTGACGCGTGGTCCGCGATGGTCGTCGTCGGCGCCGCTGCGTTACGTTGTCATGCTGGCGTTCTTCGGGCTGATCGCGGCCGTTGTCCTCCTGCAGCAACGCGGCGTGTCATTGGCTGCGGTCCGCGCGATGATTGCCGGCACGCTGGCATCGGCGCCGCCCGAAGCCCAAAGGCCGGCGGTGGTCGCGGCCGTCCCGGCGCCGGCCGCTGCGGCCGAGCCGCCGGTGCCGAGACGGCCATTGCCGACCGCCTACGGCGTCTACGCCGAGAGCGGCCGCAAGCTTTACGAGCTGCAACTGATCCAGGGGCGTGCGCCGGATCCGCGGGTGGCGATCTCGGCGGCGATCACCAGGCCGAGCGAGACCACGCTGCCTGACGGACATCTCCGCTTCATCGTGTTCCGGCGCGAGGGTGCCGGCGGCGCCTCCGATCCGATCGATGTGCGTCTGATCGCGCATGTGAGCCAGCAGACCACGTTCGACGCGACCGGCAAGCCGGTGGTCTCGCCGGGCGACGACAGCTGGGTGATCCGCAACATCTCGATCCCGTTCCGCGCGGCGCCGCTCAAGGACGATCCGCAGATGTTCGAGGTCCTGCCGCGCGACGACGTGCCGCTGCCGCCGGGACGCTACGCGTTGATCCTGAAGGCGCAGGCCTACGATTTCACGGTCGAGGGCGCGGTCACCGACAAGCGGCATTGCCTGCAGCGGCTGGCGGCCGCAAATGGCGTGTTCTACTCGGAATGCGAGAAACCGTGAGCGGGGTGTCCATCCGGTTCAGTGTCGTGCTGGCGCTCCTGCTGGCATCGCGTGCCGCCGTCGCCGCACCCGCCGCCGAGACCGCAAAGCGCTGCCTGCGCGCGGCCTACATGTTCTACCCCTACAAGCGACCGGGGGCCGTGCCGATGAATGGCGATCGGCTGCATTTCTTTCAGCAATGCATGACGCAAGACGACACGAAGTCGGCGGAAGCGCCGAAGCGCGATTGAGCGCAATGCGCCGGCCGCTCAGTTCGCGGACTGCTCCACGCCCGACCTCAGCCGGCCGAGCTGGTTACGCAGCACGAGCAGCATGAAGCGACCGACGCCGATGCCGGCGAGACCCCCCGCCACCTTGACGATCGCATCGATCAGGCGGCCGTGACGATCCGGTGTCAGGAATTGCATTGCTTCGAGCGTGAACGCGCTGAAGATGACAAGGAGCACGATCAGCGCGGTGCGCCGCGGGTAGCCCAGCACGAAGGCCAGCGCCATCACGGCGAACGCCGCGAAATGCTCGATCTGCGGATGGAATAGCGAGGGACGGTCCTGGATCGGGGACAGTGTCACGAAGGCGATGAGCGCAAGCGCAAGCCAGCCTGCAATCACGCCGAACCTCCGTATCTTTGAAACAAGCAACGCGTTCTTCCCGGTCCATATGCGCTGGGCGCGCCGCCGTTGAATTAGCGCATCGCCGGTGTCTGCGACATGAAAATGGTCGTCGAAGGTTAACTTGCCGGTCGGCTGCAAATGACCCGACATGTTGTCCGCGCTCCGGTCCGCCGGAAGGTTGCCAGCAACAATTGCTTTCAAGTTTATGGTATTAAAATACCCTAAACTGAAACCCAATCTCACTTCGCGCGCATCTCATGGAGGGAACCAGGGATGCTTGCGCGGGTTCCCCGGATGGTGCACCTGACGAAAAAATTAGCGGCGCCTTGCGGGTCCATTCATAAGCCGTTCACGGCGGGAAGCCTCATTTGGTGCCGGAATGTCGTAATGCTCACTCTCGGAGGCCAAAGTGCGTCTGCTCGTCGTTGAGGATGATCCGGATCTAAACCGCCAGCTCACCACCGCGCTGACGGACGCCGGCTATGTGGTCGATCGCGCGTTCGACGGCGAGGAGGGGCATTTCCTTGGTGATAGCGAGCCGTACGACGCGGTGGTGCTGGATATCGGCCTGCCGAAAATGGACGGTATCTCGGTGCTCGAGGCCTGGCGGCGGAACAAGCGGGTGATGCCGGTGCTGATCCTCACCGCACGAGATCGCTGGAGCGACAAGGTTCAGGGCTTCGACGCCGGCGCCGACGACTATGTCGCCAAGCCCTTCCACCTCGAGGAGGTGCTGGCGCGGATCCGCGCGCTGCTGCGCCGCGCGACCGGGCATGCCCAGGTCGAACTGAACTGCGGGCCGGTGGCGCTGAACACCCGCACCAAGCGGGTCACCGTCAACGGCAATCCGATCAAGCTGACCTCGCACGAGTACAATCTGCTCGACTATCTGATGCACCACACCGGGCGGGTGGTCTCGCGCACCGAACTGGTCGAGCATCTCTACGACCAGGACTTCGACCGCGACTCCAACACGATCGAGGTGTTCGTCGGGCGCATTCGCAAGAAGCTGGAAGTCGATATCATCCAGACCGTGCGCGGCCTCGGCTACATGCTTTCGCCGCCGACCTAGAGCATGATCCGGAAAAGTGCGCAGCGGTTTTCCCTGCGACAAACGCGAAGCGTTTGCGCGGGGATCATGCTCTTGAAGCATTTTCGAGCGAAGTGGATGCCGGTTCGTTCGCGTGAAGAAAGCGCGGACCAAACAATGGGATAAGAGCATGTCCTATTCAATCGGATCATGCTCTTAAGGTGCTTGATCGCGATGCGGGCATTGGCATGATCCGCGCCAGGAGGACTGGATTCGCCATGTCTGAACTCGCCTTGTCGCGGCCCGCTGACGCGATGTTCGAGCTCGTGCCCTGATGGGCGGCAGCTCGCTCGCGACACGCCTGTTCGTCTCGGCGACCGCCTGGGTGGTGGTGATCCTGGCGATCACGGGCGTCATCCTGTCGTCGGTCTATCGCGACGCGACCGAGCGCGCCTTCGACCGCCGGCTCAATCTCTATCTGCGCACCCTGATCGCCGAGGTGGCGACGCCGGACGAGCCGGCGGACCGCCAGTTCCAGTCGCTGGGCGAGCCGCTGTTCGACCTGCCATTGTCGGGCTGGTACTGGCAGATCACCCGGACCGATACCGAAAAGGGCGAGACCCGCGCCTCGCGCTCGCTGTGGGACAAGAAATTGCCCAAGCTCGAGGAGCACGGCGCCGAGCTGACCGCTGCCGGGGTCCGGCTCGGCTATGTCGACGGGCCCGAAGGCCAGAGCCTGCGCGTGGTGGAGCGGCCGGTCGATCTCGGCGCCGACGGCAAGTTCCTGGTCAGCGTCGCCGGCGATGCTACCGAGATCTTCGATGAGACGCGCAGCTTCGACTATTATCTCGGCGGCACCTTCGCCGCGCTCGGCATCGTGCTGCTGCTGACCACGATCTTCCAGGTGCGCTACGGTCTCGCGCCGCTCAAGCGAATCTCGGATGCGATCGCCGACATCCGCTCCGGCCGCGCCGAGCGGCTGGAAGGCCGGTTTCCGGTCGAGATCGCACCGCTGGCGCGCGAGACCAATGCGCTGATCGATGCCAACCGGGAGATCGTTGAGCGCTCGCGCACCCATGTCGGCAATCTCGCCCATGCGATCAAGACGCCGCTTTCGGTGATCGTGAACGAGGCGGCCGCCCATACCGCCGATCCTTTCGCCAGCAAGGTGCTGGAGCAGGCCGATCTGATGCGGGATCAGGTCGCGCACCATCTGGAGCGCGCGCGGATCGCGGCCCGTGCCACCATCGTCAGCACCATCACCGACGTCGCACCTGTGATCGAGGCGCTGCGCCGGACCATGGAGAAGATCCATCGCGATCGCGACCTTTCGATCGAGGCGAAGGCCGATCCGGCGGCACGGTTTCGCGGCGAGCGGCAGGACCTCGAGGAGATGGTCGGCAATCTCGTCGACAACGCCTGCAAATGGGCGGATTCGCAGGTGTTTGTCGAGGTGACCGTGGTTCCGCCCGAGGCCTCGGGCGCCGGGCCGAGGCTGCGCATTGTGGTCGACGACGACGGGCGCGGCCTGTCGGAAGCCGAGCGTGCCCAGGTGTCGCGGCGTGGCCAGCGGCTCGACGAGTCGAAACCCGGCTCCGGGCTCGGCCTGTCGATCGTGACCGATCTCGCCGGCCTCTATGGCGGCAATCTCACCCTGAACAACGCGCCGATCGGCGGCCTGCGCGCCGAGCTCACGCTGCCGGCGGTGTAGTGCACGATGACTTTACTCTGAATCGAGCGGCAGATTCCGCTTCACCTCGCCCCGCGCGCGGGGAGAGGTCGGAACGCATCGTTAGATGCGTTCCGGGTGAGGGGGAGTCTCCGTAAACGCAGCTATCACCCGATACGCGGAGGCGGCCCCTCACCCCAACCCTCTCCCCGTAAGAACGGGGCGAGGGAGCGCAGCGCCGCCGCGGTCGCCATCCGACCTAAACCCATCTCGCTCTAGTCGGCCTTGGGAGGCTCGGCGCCGCTATTCTTCCTAAACGGCTTCTTAACGCGCCCGCCGCTATCATTGCGGGCGGACGAGCTGCGGCGCTTGCCGGGGACCAAGCTTTCACGACCGGGCATGAGCCAGAAATCGACCGAGCGGCTGAGGGATTATCTCGCGCAGCTTCCGCCGCAATCGCAGGCGCTGCTGATGCGTGAGCTGGAGCGCGCCGTCGAACGCGGCGATGACGTCGCCGTCGCCAATCTGGTCCTCGAGCAGCTGCGCAAGATCGTGCGCGGGGCTGAGGAGGACGAGCAGATCCAGCCGCGCAGCGACGACCCGGCACGGCTCCTGTTCCGGCCGCTCGAGCCGTTCCTCGCCGAGACCAATTTCCCGACGCGAGCGGGCCAGATCCGGCGCGCCTCGCTGCTGCCGATCTGGCAATGGCTGGCCCGCGAGGGCGCGCCCGAAGCGGCTCGCGCGTTCGAGGCGGCGTTGGCCGCGGCCACGGAGAGCGGTCCGATGGAGGCCGCCGCGCGCAAGTTCCAGCTTGCCGCCGCGGACGCCATCCTCACGATCGCGGCGCCGAGCCAGGACGACCGCCAGCGCGCGCTGTCGCGGGTCGGCCCGCCAAACGTGGTCGAGGACCTGCTGCCGATCGGCCTCGTTCTGCAGGCCCGCGAAGCGCTGGAAACCCTGGGAAGCCGGCTGCCGAGCCAGATCCGGGTATTTGCCGATTCCCAGATCGCCTCCGCGATGGAGGCGCTCAAGCTGCCGTCGTTGCAGACGCCGCAACTGCTGCCGTTTGCGCTGTCATTGATTGCGCAGCGGCTCGCCGCGCCATGGCAGATCATCCGTCTCGCCATCAAGATGGCGGCCTCCGACGACGAACTGCGGGTTGCGGCGACGCCTTACGGCATCGCGGTCACCATCGCGCTGCATGATTTGTCGTTCGTCGCGGCCTGCCTGCGCACCGACATCAGGCGCGGGCATTTCGATTATGTCGGCGAGCAGCTCAAGACCCTGCATGACGGCGTCCGCGGCCTGCGCACCGAGCTCGATCTGCGCAACGATTCCACCTGGGGCCGCCAGCTCACCTCGGTCCGCGCCGATACTTCCAACGCGCTGCAATCGGAGATCGACAGCGTGCCGGGCCGGGTCCGCCGCATCCTGCGCCAGCGCGCCGACAAGGACATTACGGCAGGGGCCAAGATCGATGCGACCGAGGTCGAGGATGCCGCGGCGCTGATCGATTTCGTTGCGGTGTGCCGCACCTATGCCAGCGAGCTCGCCATCAACGAGGTGACGCTGCGGACTTTCTCCGACCTGCAACATTATGTCGAGCAGTCGACCGAAGGGCTGGTGCAGTCGCTGCGCGGCGGCGACGCCCGGGTCCGGGCGTTCCGCCAGCAGCAGGTCAAGGCCGCGATCCGCTTCTGCGAGGTGCTGTTCGGCCACGACTACGCCTCCCTGATGAACCGGGCCGCCGAAAACGCCGTGACCGGCGAGCGCAAGTCGTCGCGCGCGGGGTAGCGAGACCGCGCAATTCGCGAGCATGTTCGACGGTAAGCCGACGAGCCCGCCACGGCGGGATGATAGGCATTTGCGCTATTTCGGAATAATGGAAGTGTGGCACTGAGTTGCCCGACGTGTCAACCGTCAATCGACACCGTCAATCGAGCACCGGCGACCGCCTGCTACTTTGCATGGGGTTGTTTTCGATATTTTGGTCGTGCGCGCCTTCGCCCGGAGACGCCGGCGCAATACCGCCGGAACGGCACCGGAAACCGCCTGATTTCGACCTTCCGCCGATCCAGCAATTGTCAATTGCCGGGCTCGCCGCCGGTAGTGTAAAGCGATTCTAAGGCGGCTTGCCGGAAGCCGCCGTTCCATCCGGGAACCGCTTGATGACGCTGTGGTTTGTGTTCGCGCTGATGACGGTCGCGGCGATCTTTGCCGTGCTGTGGCCGCTCAGCCGCCGCGGGCGCGCGGATACCGGCGGCAGCGAGGTCGTGGTCTACCGCGACCAGCTCGCCGAAATCGACCGCGACATGGCCGCCGGCATCATCGGTGCCGCCGAGGCCGATGCCGCACGGGTCGAGATCAGCCGCCGGCTGCTGGCCGCCGCCGATCAGGGCGGACGTGAGACCCCGGTGCAAGGCAACCTCAATCTGCGGCGCACTGCCGCGATCGTCGGCCTGGTCGGATTGCCGGTGATTGCCTCGAGCTTCTATCTCGCGCTCGGCTCGCCGCGGCTTGGCGACTTTCCGCTCGCCGAGCGCGGCCGGGTGGCCGACGCCAACCAGCCGCTCGCCAATCTGGTCGCGCAGGTCGAGGCGCACCTTGAAAAGAACCCGACCGACGGCCGCGGCTGGACGGTGCTGGCGCCGGTGCTGTCGCGCCTCGGCCGCTACGATGACGCCGTCCGCGCCTATCGCAACGCCATCACCTATGCCGGCGACAGCGCCGATCGCCGCGCCGATCTCGGCGAGGCGCTGATGGGGACTGCCGGCGGCGTCGTCACCGCGGACGCCAAGGCGGAGTTCGAGCGTGCGGTCGCGCTGAATGGCGACGATGCCAAGGCGAACTATTTCCTCGGTCTCGCCGCCGAGCAGGACGGCCGCAAGGCCGATGCCGCGGCGCTCTGGCAGAAGATGCTGGCGAAGGGGCCATCGGACGCGCCATGGCGGCCGCTGGTGCAGGCCGCGCTCGTGCGGGTCGGCGGAAGCGTGCCCGGCGGCGTCAGCGCACCCGGTGGCGTGAGCGCACCGGCGCTGCCGGACAGTGCGGTGGCTGCGGCCAGGGACATGAGCGAGGCCGATCGCGGCACCATGATCAAAGGCATGGTCGATCGGCTGGCGACGCGGCTGAAGACCAATGGCGACGACGTCGAGGGCTGGCTGCGGCTGGTCCGCGCCTATCTCGTGATGGGCGAGCGCGACAAGGCGATGAGCGCGCTCGCGGATGCCCGTCAGGCGGTCGCCAACGATGCGGATCGGTTGCGTCAGCTCAATGAGGGGCTGAAGAATCTCGGGCTGGATGGATAGAGCATGACGCCGAAAAGTGCGCGGCGGTTTTCGGAGGATGTCATGCGCAAGGATGGAACATGACCAGGAAGCAACGGCGTTTGACACTGATCGGCTGCGCGCTCGTCGTGCTCGCGATCGCCGCGGGCCTGGTGCTGAACGCGCTGCGCGATTCCATCGTGTTCTTCTCGACGCCGTCGATGGTCGCCGAAAAGCATCTCGGTCCGGGCAAGCGTTTCCGGCTCGGCGGCCTGGTGGAGCAGGGCTCGCTCAAGCGCGGCGACAATCTCGCCGTGACCTTCACCGTCGGCGACGGCGGCGCGACGCTGCCGGTCGCCTACAAGGGCATCCTGCCGGATCTGTTCCGAGAGGGGCAGGGCGTCGTCGCCGAAGGCGCGCTCGACGCGGGCGGCGTGTTCCGTGCTGACACCGTGCTCGCCAAGCATGACGAGACCTACATGCCGAAGGACGTCGCCGACGCCCTGAAGAAGCAGGGGCACTGGAAGGACGATTACGGTGCCAAATCAGGCAATACGCCGAGCGCCTCCGCGGCGCCGACCCAGGGAGCCGTGCGGTGATTGCCGAAAGTGGACATTACGCCCTGGTGCTCGCGCTCGGGCTGGCGCTGATCCAGTCCATCGTGCCGATCGTCGGCGCGCGCTGGCGCGATGCGGCGCTGATGAACGTCGCGCGTTCGACCGCGCTCGCCCAGTTGCTGTTCGTCGCAGCGTCGTTCGCGGCGCTGGTGACGCTGCACGTCACCTCGGATTTCTCGGTCGCCAATGTCTACGAGAATTCGCATTCGCTGAAGCCGCTGCTCTACAAGATCACCGGCGTGTGGGGAAACCATGAAGGATCGATGCTGCTGTGGGTGTCGATCCTGGCGCTGTTCGGCGGCCTCGTCGCGGCCTTCGGCAACAATCTGCCGCTGTCGCTGCGCGCGCATGTGCTGGCGGTGCAGGCCTGGGTCGCCAGCGCGTTCTATCTGTTCATCCTGATCACCTCGAACCCGTTCCTGCGCATCGCCAATCCGCCGCTGGAGGGACGCGACCTCAATCCGGTGCTGCAGGATATCGGCCTCGCGGTGCATCCGCCGATGCTCTATCTCGGTTATGTCGGCTTCTCGATCTCGTTCTCGTTCGCGGTGGCGGCGCTGCTCGAGGGACGGATCGACGCCGCCTGGGCGCGCTGGGTGCGGCCGTGGACGCTGATGGCTTGGATCTTCCTGACGCTCGGCATCGCGATGGGCTCCTACTGGGCCTATTACGAGCTCGGCTGGGGCGGCTGGTGGTTCTGGGATCCGGTCGAGAACGCATCGCTGATGCCGTGGCTTGCCGGCACCGCGCTGCTGCATTCGGCGCTGGTGATGGAGAAGCGCAACGCGCTGAAGGTCTGGACCGTCCTGCTGTCGATCCTGACTTTCTCGCTGTCGTTGCTCGGCACCTTCCTGGTGCGCTCCGGCGTGCTGACCTCGGTCCACGCGTTCGCCACCGATCCGACACGCGGCGTGTTCATCCTGCTGATCCTGTTCGTCTTCATCGGCGGCAGCCTGTCGCTGTATGCCTGGCGTGCGCCGGCGCTGAAGCAGGGCGGGCTGTTCGCGCCGATCTCGCGCGAAGGCGCGCTGGTGCTCAACAATCTGCTGCTCACCACCGCCTGCGCGACCGTGTTCATCGGCACGCTGTATCCGCTGGCGCTCGAGGTGCTGACCGGCGTGAAGATCTCGGTCGGCGCGCCGTTCTTCAATTTCACCTTCGCGCCGCTGTTCGTGCCGCTGCTGCTCGCGGTGCCGTTCGGGCCGCTGCTGGCCTGGAAGCGCGGCGATCTGCTCGGCGCAGCGCAGCGGCTGATGGTGGCCGGCATCGTCGCGCTGGTTGCGATGGCGCTGGTGCTGGCGTGGACCTATGGCGGCGCGACCTTGGCGCCGCTCGCGATCGGGCTGGCGGTGTTCGTGATCATGGGCGCGCTGTGCGATCTCGCCGAGCGCATCGCGCTGTTCCGGATTCCGCTGTCGCTCTCGTTGCGCCGTGCGCGCGGCTTGCCGCGCGCGACCTGGGGCACCGCCTTCGCGCATGCCGGTCTCGGCGTCGCGCTGATCGGGATCGTCTGCGAGACCACCTGGAACAGCGAATATATCGGCGCGATGAAGCCGGACGACGTCGCTCGCGTCGCGGGCTACCAGTTGCGGCTCGACGGCCTGAACCCGCGGCAGGGTCCGAATTTCCGCGAGATGGTCGCGCAATTCACCGTGACGCGTGACGGCGAGAAGGTCAGCGTGATGACGCCGTCGAAGCGCAACTTCACGACGCGCGGCGCCTCGACGACCGAGGCCGCGCTGATGACGCGCGGCGCCAGCCAGCTCTACATCTCGCTCGGCGATACCTCGGCCGACGGCGCGATCGCGGTGCGCATCTATCACAAGCCGCTGGTGCTGATGATCTGGTGGGGCCCGGTGCTGATGGCGTTCGGTGGTCTGCTGTCGCTGTCCGACCGCCGCTTGCGGGTCGGCGCGCCGAAGCCGGCGAAAGCGGCGCGTGCATTGCAGGCGGCCGAGTGATGCGGTCGCGCGCGCTTGCAGCCGCCGTGCTTGCGACGGCCCTGATGCTCGGCGCGATGCCCGCCCGGGCGGTGCTGCCCGACGAGGTCATGGCGGACCCGGCCAAGGAGGCGAGGGCGCGCGAGCTCTCCAAGGAGCTGCGCTGCATGGTCTGCCAGAACCAGTCGATCGACGATTCGGAGGCGCCGCTGGCGCGCGATCTCCGTCTCTTGGTGCGTGAACGCATCTCGGCCGGCGACAGCGACGCCCAGGTGATCGATTTCCTGGTCGCCCGCTACGGCGAATTCGTGCTGCTGAAGCCGCGCCTCAACGAGCACACGCTGCTGCTGTGGCTGACCCCGCCGCTGGCGCTTCTGCTGGGCGGCTTGGCGCTCTGGCGGCTCGGCCGGCGCAAGGCAAATCCGGCCGCCGGCGGGGGCGATTCCGCCCCTGGACTGACGTCCGACGAGCAGGCGCGGCTGGAACGCCTGCTGGCGGCGGAATCCGCGCCGGAC
This sequence comes from Bradyrhizobium sp. USDA 4510, assembly GCF_054059095.1. Lineage (NCBI taxonomy): Bacteria > Pseudomonadati > Pseudomonadota > Alphaproteobacteria > Hyphomicrobiales > Nitrobacteraceae > Bradyrhizobium > Bradyrhizobium sp. USDA 4510. Next base: position 2,392,155 of record NZ_JBSSBT010000001.1, read on the forward strand.
AAGCCGCTTTAGTTCCCTTTTAAGTCCTTTATTTACCTGCGCTATTCTGCCGCAGCGGCGGCCGCCTCGATTACAAAAGTTTAATTCCGCAGCCAGCGCGCCGTAAGGCTGATGACCCCATGTTCAGACCCATCAGGTGCTCGCCCCCGGCACCAATGATTCTGGCCCCTGGAGATTTCAAGACATGACCGACCGTCCCGACCTCTCGACCCTTCCGTCCTACAAGGCGCCGAAGCGCTCGCTGTTCTCTGCCCGCAAACTCGCGCTGATGGCGTCGGTCGTGGCCGGCCTCGGTGCCGCCACCTACGGCTTCAGCCCCTCGCACAACCCCGCCGACCTGTTCACGACGCCCGCGCATGCGCAGGTCAATAACGAGGTCAAGAAGGTTCAGCAGCCGGTCGGATTTGCCGACATCGTCGAGCGCGTGAAACCGTCGGTGATCTCGGTCAAGGTCAACATTCGCGAGAAGGTCGCGAAGGATGACAGCAACAACAATGACGATTCGCCGTTCCAGCCGGGTTCGCCGATGGAGCGCTTCTTCCGCCGCTTCGGCGGTCCGGATGGCTTGCCCCCGGGCCTGCGCGGTGGACCGCGCGGCGGTGGCGTGGTGACGGGCCAGGGTTCCGGCTTCTTCATCTCGGCTGACGGCTTTGCCGTGACCAACAATCACGTCGTCGACGGCGCCGACAAGGTCGAAGTCACCACCGACGACGGCAAGACCTATTCCGCCAAGGTGATCGGCACCGATCCGCGCACCGACCTCGCGCTGATCAAGGTCGAGGGCGGCTCCAACTTCCAGTTTGCCAAGCTTTCCGAAACCAAGCCGCGCATCGGCGACTGGGTGCTGGCGGTCGGCAATCCGTTCGGCCTCGGCGGCACCGTGACCGCGGGCATCGTCTCGGCCTCCGGCCGCGACATCGGCAACGGCCCGTATGACGATTTCATCCAGATCGATGCGCCCGTGAACAAGGGCAATTCGGGTGGCCCGGCGTTCGACGTGTCCGGTGAGGTGATGGGCGTCAACACGGCGATCTACTCGCCGTCCGGCGGCAGCGTCGGCATCGCGTTCTCGATCCCGGCCCAGACCGTCAAGAGCGTCGTCGCCCAGCTGAAGGACAAGGGCGCGGTCAGCCGTGGCTGGATCGGCGTCCAGATCCAGCCGGTGACCTCCGACATCGCCGACAGCCTCGGCATGAAGAAGGCCGAAGGCGCGCTGGTTGCCGAACCGCAGGCCAACGGCCCGGCGGCCAAGGCCGGCATCGAATCCGGTGACGTCATCACCGCCGTCAATGGCGAGCCGGTGAAGGATGCGCGCGAACTCGCCCGCACCATCGGTGGCCTCGCGCCCGGCAACGCCGTGAAGCTGAACGTACTGCACAAGGGTCAGGACAAGACCGTCAACCTCACGCTCGGCCAGCTGCCGAACAACCTGGAGGCCAAGGCTGACACCGACAAGAGCGACAAGGGCAATTCGTCCCGCGGCACCGACGTGCCGAAGCTCGGCCTCACCGTCGCGCCAGCCAACAGCGTGGCCGGCGCCGGCAAGGATGGCGTGGTCGTGACCGAAGTCGATCCCAAGAGTGCTGCCGCTGAGCGGGGCTTCAAGGAAGGCGACGTGATCCTCGAGGTCGCCGGCAAGTCCGTCGGCACCGCCGGTGAAGTGCGGGATGCGATCACCGCGGCGCGCAATGACAGCAAGAACAGCGTTCTCATGCGCGTGAAGAGCGGCGGTTCGTCGCGCTTTGTGGCAGTGCCGCTGGCGAAGGGATAACTATCTATGAGTTGGAAGGCGTCGCCGGCATCAGTCGCCCCCGCCGACGGCGCTTTCCGGGGGGCGGGCCCCTTGCTCGCTCCCTACGTTGCCTTTCGATGGAATATGCCCCCCTCTGTCGGAAGGTCTCAGGGCGGTGAGGTCCCCCAGCTTCACCGCCCACTTTTTTCAAGCAATCGAGAATATGCGCGGTCGTCTTGCATGTGCAGGCCGGCCGCGTCATGCTGACAGAGGGCCAATTCCCGTGACCGCAATCGCTCCGCAAATGCGCATCCTGATCATCGAAGACGACCGTGAGTCAGCCGACTATCTGGTCAAGGCATTCCGCGAAGTCGGCTATATCGCCGATCTCGCCTCCGATGGCGAGGAAGGGCTGTCGATGGCCGAGTCCGGCGACTACGACGTGCTGGTTGTGGATCGCATGCTGCCGAAGCGTGACGGCCTGTCGCTGATCGGCAGCCTGCGCGACAAGGGCAACCGGACGCCGGTCCTGATTCTCTCGGCGCTCGGCCAGGTCGATGACCGCATCAAGGGCCTGCGCGCCGGCGGCGACGACTACCTGCCGAAACCCTATTCCTTCGCCGAGCTGCTCGCGCGCGTCGAGGTGCTGTCGCGGCGCAATGTCGGCCCGGCCGAGGAGACGACCTACCGGGTCGGCGACCTCGAGCTCGATCGGCTTTCCCATCGCGTCGCCCGCGGCAAGGACGAGCTGACCTTGCAGCCGCGCGAGTTCCGCCTGCTCGAATATCTCATGAAGCATGCCGGGCAGGTGGTGACACGCACCATGCTGCTCGAGAATGTCTGGGATTATCATTTCGATCCGCAGACCAACGTCATCGACGTCCACATCTCGCGGCTGCGCTCCAAGATCGATAAGGGTTTTGAACGGCCGCTGCTGCATACCATCCGCGGTGCGGGGTATATGATCCGTGACGGCATTCGGTAAACTGATCCGGACCACGGCGTTTCGGCTGACGCTGGTCTACCTGTTCCTGTTCGCGCTGTTCGCCGCCTCGCTGCTGGCTTACTTCGCCTGGAACACGCGGCGGCTGATCACCGAGCAGATCACGACGACGGTCAACGTCGAGATCAGCGAGATCACCGACATCTACAACCGCCGCGGCCTGCGCGGCCTGCTGGGCACCATGGGCAATCGTGCGCTGCGGCCGGGTGCCAACCTCTATCTGGTGACGGCGCCGAACGGGCAGATGCTCGCCGGCAATGTCGGCGCGCTGGCACCGGGCGTGATGAGCGTGCAGGGCTGGACCGAGACCGCCTATCGCCGGCTCGACGACCAGGACAAGACCGATCACCGCGCGCTCGTGAAGGTCACCGAGATGGAGAACGGCTTCCGCCTGCTGGTCGGGCGCGACCTCGAGGAGCGGCGGCGGCTGTTCGGCATCGTCGCCAAGGCCGCGCAATGGTCGATCCTCGTCGTCGTCGTGCTCGGCATTGGCGGCGGCATCTTCGTCGCCCGCCGCGTGCTGCACCGGATCGACGCCATGACCGGCACCACCAAGCGCATCATGGCGGGCGATCTGTCCGGCCGGCTGCCGGTCGGCCGCAGCGGCGACGAGCTCGATCGCCTGGCGGAAAATCTCAATGCCATGCTCGAGCGCATCGAGGCGCTGATGACGGGGCTCAAGGAGGTCTCCGACAACATCGCCCATGACCTCAAGACGCCGCTGACGCGGCTGCGCAACCGCGCCGAGGAGGCGCTGGCGCGGTCGGGCTGCGAGGCCGACTATCGCGCGGCGCTGGAGCGGACCATCGAGGAATCCGACGGGCTGATCCGCACCTTCAACGCCCTGTTGATGATTGCGCGTGCCGAGTCCGGCCAGGCGCGCGGCAACATGGACGATTTCGACGGTGCCGATGTCGCCAACGGCATCCACGAACTGTACGAGCCGCTGGCCGAGGACGACGGCATGACGCTGCAGGTGAAGACCGTGCCGGCGCCGATTCACGGCAACCGCGAATTGATCAGCCAGGCGGTCGCCAACTTGGTCGAGAATGCCATCAAATACGGCAAGCCCGACGTCAGCGTGCAGCCGCTCAATGCGGATGCGCGGGAGATCCTGATCGAGGCGCGGCGCGAGGGCGACCAGGTCCTGCTCAGCGTCACCGACCACGGTCCGGGCATTCCCGAGGCCGACCGCAAGCACGCGGTCGAGCGCTTCGTCCGGCTCGAGGCGAGCCGGACCTTACCCGGTTCCGGTCTCGGCCTCAGCTTGGCCTCGGCGGTCGCCACGCTTCATGGCGGCGAGCTCAGGCTCGGCGATGCCCATCCGGGGCTGGTCGCCACCCTGGTGCTGCCCGCGCGGGCGGGCGGCAGTGACAGGCTTGCGGCTCAAACGCAGGATGTGCCACAGAAGGCGGCATGAATGCCGCCGCGCCGGGAAACGCGGATCGACATGGTCTGGCCGCGCGGTTCGCGGACGGACCGCGTGTCGCCGCGCCCACATCCGCCGATCAGCGCCTGACCGACTGGTTCGCCGAGCTCGAGCCGGCGCAATTGGCCGCGCTCAATGCGCTGCTTGAACATCCGTTCGCACGCGACATCCTGCGCGGCATCGCCGAGTTCTCGCCCTACCTGTTCGAGCTCGCGCGTGCCGACGCCGCGCGGCTGATCCGGATCCTGTCATGCGACCCGGAGTCGCATCTGGCCAACCTGATCGAGACGACGTCGCGCGAGGTGCTCGCCGCCGGCAGCGAGGCCGACGTGATGGTTCCGCTTCGCCGCATGAAGGCGGAGGCCGCGCTGATGATCGCGCTGTGCGACATCGGCGGCATCTGGCCGGTGATGCGGGTGACGGCGGCGCTGACCGACGTCGCGGTGAATTCGGTGCAATCGGCGCTGCGATATCTGTTCCGGCAGGAAGTGGCCCGCGGCCGGATGACCGCGGCCGATCCCGATCACCCCGAAGCAGGTTCGGGCCTGATCGTGCTCGCGATGGGCAAGATGGGGGCCGGCGAGCTGAACTATTCCAGCGACATCGACCTGATCGTGTTCTTCGATCGCGCGGCCACCTCGCTCGCCGAGGACATTGAGCCGCAGCCGTTCTTCGTGCGCGTCACCCAGGCGATGGCGCGGATGCTACAGCAGCGCTCGGGCGACGGCTATGTGTTCCGGGTCGATCTCAGGCTGCGTCCGGACCCGGCCTCGACCCAGGTCGCGATCTCGACCGACGCGGCGTTGCATTATTACGAACGCGAGGGACGCACCTGGGAGCGTGCTGCGATGATCAAGGCGCGGCCCTGCGCCGGCGATCCCAAGGCCGGCGAGGCGCTGATCGCCGAGCTCGCGCCCTTTGTCTGGCGCAAGCATCTGGATTTTGCCGCGCTTGCCGATGTCCACGACATGAAGCGGCAGATGCAGACCTATCGCGGCCAGAGCGAGATCTCGGTCGAGGGCCATAACGTCAAGGTTGGCCGCGGCGGCATCCGCGAGATCGAGTTCTTCGCCCAGACCCAGCAGCTGATCGCTGGCGGCCGCCATCCGGAGTTGCGGGTGCGGCCGACGCTGGAGGCGCTCAACGTGCTCGCCAACAGCAACTGGATCACCTTTGAAGCGCGCGACGAATTGACGACGGCCTATGAATTCCTGCGCCGGGTCGAGCACCGGCTGCAGATGATCGCCGACGAGCAGACCCATTCGCTGCCCGAAGCGCCTGAGGATGTCGAGCGCTTTGCGCATTTCTTCGGCTACGAAAATCGCGAGGCCTTCGCCAGAGACCTGCTCGGCCAGCTCAAGATCGTGCAGAGCCACTATGGCAAGCTGTTCGAGGGCGACGATCCGACCGGCACCGCAAAGCTGCCGGATATCGACTACGGCGCCGGACCTGACGACGCCCGCCTGATCGAACATCTCGCCAATCTCGGCTTCAAGAAGCCCATTGCGGTTGCCGGCACCGTGCAGCAATGGATCGAGGGCGACTATCGCGCGCTGCGCGTCGAGGCGACGCGCGCCGCGTTCCTGGAATTCATTCCCGGCCTGATCGACGGCCTCGCGCATGCCGAGGAGCCGGACGATGCGGTGGCGGCGTTCGACCGTTTCCTCGGCGCGCTGCAGCGGGGCGGCCGGCTGATCTCGCTGCTCAGCCAGAACCGCGACTTCGTCGCGCTGGTGGCGCTGATCCTCGGCGCGGCACCGCGGCTCGGCGACATGCTGGCGCGGCAGCCGCAGATCATGGACGGCCTGGTCGATCCGCGCTTCTTCGGCGCGATGCCGGACAAGAAGGAACTGTCGGAGCGGCTGGCCGCCACGCTGCAGGATGCGTCGTCCTACGAGGATTTTCTCGATCGTCTGAGATTGTTCGGCCAGGAGAGCCTGTTCCTGATCGGCACGCGGATCCTGTCCGGCACGGTATCGGCGCAGCACGCCAGCACCGCCTTTGCCGATGTGGCCGAGGGGATCGTCCACACCGTGCACGGCCTCGTCACCGACCAGTTCGCCGCGCAATATGGCCGGATCAATGGGCAGGAGACCGCGATCGTCGCGATGGGGCGGCTCGGCAGCCGCGAGATGACGGCGTCCTCCGACCTCGATTTGATCCTGCTGTACGATTTCGATAGCGAGGCGCCGGACTCCGACGGCGAGCGCTCGCTGCATGGCGCGCAGTATTTTGCCCGCTTCACCCAGCGCCTGATCAGCGCCTTCACGACCCGGACCAATTACGGCGTGCTCTATGAGGTCGACATGCGGCTGCGCCCGTCGGGGCGCGCCGGCCCGGTCGCCTCGCGGATCGATTCGTTCTCCGACTACCAGGAGCGCGAGGCGTGGACCTGGGAGCACATGGCGCTGACGCGCGCCCGCGTGATCTCGTCGTCGCCGGAATTCCGCGAGAAGATCGAAGCGATCATCCGCAGCGTGCTGACCCGGCCGCGCGATGCGGCGTCGACCGCGGCCGACGTTGCCGACATGCGGCGCGCGATCGCGCTGGAGAAGGGCGAGGACGACGTCTGGGATCTCAAGCTCGCCGCCGGCGGGCTCGTCGACATCGATTTCATCGCGCAATATCTCCAGCTCGCGCATGCCGCGGTGAAGCCGGAAATCCTCAGCGTCTCCACGCTGCAGGTGCTCGACAATGCCGCCAAGCTCGGCCTGCTCGGCCAGTCCGAGGCGGAGATCCTGCGCTCGGCGGCGCGGCTCTATCATGACCTGACGCAGATCCTGCGGCTCTGCGTCACCGACAAGTTCAATCCGGAGACCGCGGGCGAAGACCTGCTGCGCGTAATGGCGCGGGCCGGGGACACGCCGGACTTCTCCGCGCTGGAAGCCCGCCTGCGCGAGACCCAAAGCGAGGTGCGCCGCGTCTTCAACACGATCGTGGGGTAGGGGAAGCTACGATCTCAATCCCGTCATCCTGAGAGCCTGACTGAAAAATGGGTGAGTGATCTCAGTGGGGTGTGATTCCATCGGATTTGCAAAGATTCGAGGGAGAGCACGATGCCCTGGACCAAGATCACTCGGGAGCAATATCGGCGGGACGATCTGCGTTATGCAAGCGATATGACCGATGCGGAGTGGGCGGTGATCAGACGCCTGTTGCCGCGAGCGAACCGGCGCGGCCGGCCGCGTAAGACGGAGCTGCGTCGTGTGATCGAAGCGATCCTCTATATCGTTTCGACCGGCTGCCAGTGGCGGGCGTTGCCGCAGGAGTTCCCGCCCTATTCGACGGTGCAGGGCTATTTTTATAAATGGCGGGATACAGGCCGGTGGCAGAGGATTGTCAGCGTGCTTGTCCGACGGGCGCGAAAAAAGCTTGGACGGACACCGAAGCCGACGGCAGCCGTGATCGACAGTCAAAGTGCGCCAACCACCCAAGCTGGTGGACCGCGCGGCTACGATGCAGGCAAGCGCATCTACGGCCGCAAGCGGCACATTGTGACGGATACCAATGGCCTCCTCCTTGGGGTTCATGTTCATCCCGCCAACGTTCAGGACTGCCATGGCGCCGTACCGCTGCTGAAGAACGTGCGGATGAACTTCCCCCGGCTGCGCCACGTCTTTGCCGACCGGATCTACCGCGGAAATCAACTCCTCGACGCGCTCTCAGACTGCGGTCCATGGACTGTCGAGATCGTCGAGCGGCCTCAAGGCGTCAAAGGCTTCCAGCTTCTGCCGAGGCGGTGGGTGGTTGAACGCACATTCGCTTGGTTCGGCAGATGCCGCCGCCTCGCCAAGGACTTCGAGGCGACGGTGGCAACCGAAGCTGCCTGGCTGCTGATTGCACACATCAGGCTCCTGACCCGCAGACTCGCGGCTGCAGCTAAGGTTGGGTGATTTATGAGTCAGACTCTGAGGAGCGCGTAGCGCGTCTCGAAGGATGCACGGCCACAGTCGGGCCGTCGACCCTTCGAGGCTCGCTCCGCTCGCACCTCATGGTGACGGTGAGAAACAGTGTGGGGTTTGCAGTTCGCTACGCCTGCTGCTTCAACTTCTGCAAGGCATCGCGGACGTCGGGATCGAGGCCGGTGCCGCCGGCGTCGAGATGGGCGAAGATCTGCTTGCGCATCCGCGGATCCCAGAACTTCCAGATGTGCTCGGAAATGCCCTGCACGGCGCGATCGCGCCCCTGGCTCTGGAAGAATTTTCCGATCTGGTTCGCCATATAGACCAGTTTGTCAGGCGACGACGACATAAGCGGGCTCCTTGCCGGCCATCGCGCCTGTGACGCGTTCCGGATGCGTAAAGATTTCAAATCCATCGGCGCGAGCGATCGCGGCGAGCGTGATGCCGGCGGCATCCGCCATCCGCACCGCAAGCGCGGTCGGCGCCGACACCGCAGCGATCAGCGGCGCGCCGATCGCGGCGGTCTTCTGAACCATTTCGACCGAAACGCGGCTGGTGAGCAGCACCATGCCTTCGCCGGCCATGACCTTGTCGCGGGCCAGCGCGCCGGCGAGCTTGTCGAGCGCATTGTGGCGGCCGACATCCTCGCGCAGCGCCACGATGCCGCGCGCGCCCGTCCAGAACGCCGCGGCGTGCACGGCGCGGGTCTGGTGGTTGATCTCCTGCAGCGGCGCCACCGCCGCCATCGCCGCCATGATCTCGCGCGGCGAGAAGGCGCGGCCGGCGCGTACCACCGCGGCCGGCCGGACTGCCTCGCTGATGGAATCGAGTCCGCACAGGCCGCAGCCGGTCGGTCCGGCGATGTTGCGCCGTCGCTCGGCGATCCGCTCGGCCCTGTCAGGCCTGAGCCACATCCGAAGCTCGATGCCGTCATCGAGCTCGACGATGTCGAGGGTCTCGATCTCGTCGGCCGCTTGCACGATGCCTTCGCTCAGGCTGAAGCCCACGGCGAAATCGCCGAGGTCCTCGGGCGAGCCCATCATCACGGCGTAGGTGCCGCCATTATAGGTCAGCGCGAGCGGCGTCTCCTCCGGGATCAGGCGCGCGCCGTCGCTGAAGACGCCGTTGCGCCAGACCTTCCGGTTCGCCTGATAGACGGGCTCGCGCATCGCTATTCCGCGGCTTCCACCACCGGCGCGGCGATGCGGCGGGAGTGGCGAGCCTGCTCGTCATAGGCCTTCTGCCAGTCGGACGGACCGTTCGACGGCGAGATCTGCACTGCGGTGACCTTGTACTCGGGACAGTTGGTGGCCCAGTCCGAGAAATCAGTCGTGATGACGTTGGCCTGGGTGTCAGGGTGGTGGAACGTGGTGTAGACAACGCCCGGCGCCACGCGGTCGGTGATCTCGGCGCGCAGCGTGGTCTCGCCGGCGCGGCTCGCCAGCCGCACCCAGTCGCCGTCGCGCACGCCGCGCTGCTCGGCGTCGTGCGGATGGATCTCCAGCCGGTCCTCGGCGTGCCACACCACGTTCTCGGTGCGGCGGGTCTGCGCGCCGACATTGTACTGGCTGAGGATGCGGCCGGTGGTGAGCAGCAGCGGGTAGCGCGGGCCGGTGCGTTCGTCGGTCGCGATATATTCGGTGAGGATGAACTTGCCCTTGCCGCGCACGAAGCCGCCGATATGCATCACCGGGGTGCCTTCCGGCGCCTTTTCGTTGCAGGGCCACTGCACCGAGCCGAGCTCGTCGAGCCTGGCATAGGAGACGCCCGCGAAGGTCGGCGTCAGCGCGGCGATCTCGTCCATGATCTCGGATGGATGGGTGTAGTTCATCTCGAAGCCCATCGCCTTGCCGAGCATGATCGTCACTTCCCAGTCGGCGTAGCCGTTGAGCGGCGTCATCACCTTGCGGACGCGCTGGATGCGGCGTTCGGCATTGGTGAAGGTGCCGTCCTTCTCGAGGAAGGTCGAGCCGGGCAGGAAGACATGGGCGTAGTTCGCGGTCTCGTTCAGGAAGAGATCGTGGATGATGACGCATTCCATCGCCGACAGCGCCGCCACCACATGCTTGGTGTTGGGGTCGGACTGCAGGATGTCCTCGCCCTGCACGTAGAGACCCATGAAGCTGCCTTCGATGGCGGCGTCGAACATGTTCGGGATGCGCAGGCCCGGCTCGTTGTTGAGCTTGACGTTCCACATCGCCTCGAACTGCTCGCGCACCGCATCGCCGGCGATGTGGCGGTAGCCCGGCAGCTCGTGCGGGAACGAGCCCATGTCGCAGGAGCCCTGCACGTTGTTCTGGCCGCGCAGCGGATTCACGCCGACGCCGGGCCGGCCGATATTGCCGGTCGCCATCGCGAGGTTGGCGATCGCGATCACCGTGGTCGAGCCCTGGCTGTGCTCGGTGACGCCGAGCCCGTAATAGATCGCGCCGTTGCCGCCGGTGGCATAGATTCGTGCCGCCTCGCGCAGCGCCTTCGGATCGACGCCGGTCATGATCGCGGTGGCTTCCGGGCTGTGCTTGGAATCGGCGACGAAAGCCGCCCAATCCTGGAACTCGCTCCAGTCGCAGCGCTCGCGCACGAAGGTCTCATCGACGAGCCCTTCGGTGACGATGACATGGGCGAGCGCGGTGAGCACGGCGACGTTGGTGCCGGGCATCAGCGGCAGATGCAGCGCCTTCACGTGCGGCGATTCCACCATCTCGGTGCGGCGCGGATCGATCACGATCAGCCTGGCGCCCTGGCGCAGCCGCTTCTTCAGCCGCGAGGCGAACACCGGATGGGCGGACGCCGGATTGGCGCCGATGATCAGCACGACGTCGGTGTCCTCCACCGAATCGAAATCCTGCGTGCCGGCCGAAGTCCCGAAGGTTTGCGACAGGCCGTAGCCGGTCGGCGAATGGCAGACGCGGGCGCAGGTGTCGACATTGTTGTTGCCGAAGCCGGCGCGGATCAGCTTCTGCACCAGATAGGTTTCTTCATTGGTGCAGCGTGACGAGGTGATGCCGCCGACCGCGTCGCGGCCGTATTTCTGCTGGATGCCCTTGAACTTCGCGGCGGCGAAATTCAGCGCATCGTCCCACGACACTTCCTGCCAGGGATCCTCGATCCGCTCGCGGATCATCGGCTTCAGGATGCGCTCCTTGTGGGTGGTGTAACCCCAGGCGAAGCGGCCCTTGACGCAGGAATGGCCGCGATTGGCCTTGCCGTCCTTCCACGGCACCATGCGTACCACTTCCTCGCCGCGCATCTCGGCCTTGAAGGCGCAGCCCACGCCGCAATAGGCACAGGTGGTGACGACCGAGTGTTCGGGCTGGCCGATCTCGATCACGGATTTCTCGGTCAGCGTCGCGGTCGGGCAGGCCTGCACGCAGGCGCCGCAGGACACGCATTCCGAGCCGAGGAAGCTTTCGTTCATGCCGGGCGAGACGCGGCTGTCGAAGCCGCGGCCGGAGATCGTCAGCGCGAAGGTGCCTTGCACTTCCTCGCAGGCGCGGACGCAGCGCGAGCAGACGATGCACTTCGAGGGATCGTAGGTGAAGTACGGATTGGACTCGTCCTTCGGCATCCAGTTGTCGTTTTCGCAGCCGTGCGATTTGGCGAAGACGTGGTTCTCGCCTTCATAGCCGTAGCGCACGTCGCGCAGGCCGACGGCACCCGCCATGTCCTGCAATTCGCAGTCGCCGTTCGCGGCGCAGGTCAGGCAGTCCAGCGGGTGGTCGGAGATGTAGAGCTCCATCACGCCCTTGCGCAGCTTCTTCAGCCGCTCGCTCTGGGTGTGCACGACGAGGCCGGGCATGACCGGCGTCGTGCAGGAGGCCGGCGTGCCGGCGCGGCCCTCGATCTCGACGAGGCAGAGCCGGCAGGAGCCGAAGGCGTCGACCATGTCGGTCGCGCAGAGCTTTGGAATCTGGGTGCCGGCTTCCATCGCCGCGCGCATGATCGAGGTGCCTTCGGGCACCGTGATCTGATTGCCGTCGATGGTCAGCGTGACCATCGTCTCGGATTTGGATTTGGGCGTGCCGAAATCGGTTTCCTGGATCAGCGACATCGTGATTTCCTTGCTATTCCGCGGCCTGCAGCCGGGCCGGTGCGGGACCTAGATCTCCGCCGAAATCTTCCCGGAAGTGTTTCAGTGCGCTCATCACGGGGTAGGGCGTGAAGCCGCCGAGTGCGCACAGCGAGCCGAATTTCATGGTGTTGCAGAGGTCTTCGACAACAGCGAGGTTTTCCGCCACGCGCTCGCCATTGATGATCTTGTTGATGGTCTCGACGCCGCGGGTCGAGCCGATCCGGCACGGCGTGCACTTGCCGCAGGATTCGACCGCGCAGAATTCCATCGCAAAGCGGGCCTGCTTCGCCATGTCGACGCTGTCGTCGAACACCACGATCCCGCCATGGCCGATCAGGCCGTCGCGCGCGGCGAACGCTTCATAGTCGAACGGCGTGTCGAACAGCGCGCGCGGGAAGTAGGCCCCGAGCGGGCCGCCGACTTGAACCGCGCGCACCTCGCGCCCGGTGAAGGTGCCGCCGCCGATCTCGTCGACGAGTTCGCCGAGCGTGACGCCGAAGGCGGTCTCGAACAGCCCGCCATATCTGATGTTGCCGGCGAGCTGGATCGGCATCGTGCCGCGCGAGCGGCCCATGCCGAAATCGGCGTAGGCCTTGGCGCCGTTGTCGAGGATGAAGGGAATCGCCGCGAACGACAGCACGTTGTTGATCACGCTCGGGCGGCCGAACAGGCCCTTATGCGCCGGCAGCGGCGGCTTGGCCCGCACGATGCCGCGGCGGCCCTCGAGGCTTTCCAGCAACGAGGTCTCTTCGCCGCAGACATAAGCGCCGGCGCCGACCCGCACCTCGAGATCGAACTCATGGGCGGAGCCGCCGATGCGCTTGCCGAGCAAGCCGGCGCGGCGGGCGACCACGATCGCCGCGTTCATCGCTTCGACCGCGTGCGGATATTCCGAGCGGATGTAGATGTAGCCCTTGGTGGCGCCTACCGTGATACCTGCGATCGTCATGCCCTCGATCACGACGAAGGGGTCGCCTTCCATGATCATGCGGTCGGCGAAGGTGCCGCTGTCGCCTTCGTCTGCGTTGCAGACGATGTATTTGCGATCAGCGCTGGCCTGCGCCACGGTCTTCCACTTGATGCCGGTGGGGAAGCCGGCGCCGCCGCGGCCGCGCAGACCGGACGTCGTGACGTCGGCGAGGATCTGGTCGGAGGTCAGCGTCAGCGCCCGCTCCAGGCCCTTGTAGCCGCCATGGGCGCGGTAATCGTCGACCGAGCGCGGATCGATCACGCCGCAGCGGGCGAAGGTCAGCCGGGTCTGGCGCTTCAGCCAGGGAATCTCGTCCGTGACCCCAAGCCGCAGCGCGTGCTGACCGTTGCCGGCCATCGCGTCGAGCAGGGGTGGAACGTCCGCCGGCGTCACCGGGCCGAACGCGACGCGACCCTGGGCGGTCGCCAGTTCGACCAGCGGCTCCAGCCAGTACAGCCCGCGCGAACCGGTCCTGACGATCTCGATCGGCATGCCGCGCGCTGCTGCGGCCTGCTCGAAGGCGAGGGCGACGTCGTCGGCGCCGACGGCAACCGCACCGGCGTCGCGGGGAATGAAGATCCGCATTGTCATCGCTGTGCCTCCGCGACCAGCGCGTCGATCCGCGCTTCGTCGAGCCGGCCGACCACGCGGCCATCCAGCATCGCCGAGGGCGCGGTGGCGCACAGCCCGAGGCAGTAGATCGGCTCCAGCGTCACGCGGTCATCCTCCGTGGTATTGCCCAGGGCAACGCCGAGCTTGGCTTCCGCGCGCGCCGCGAGCGCATCACCGCCGGCGGCCTGGCAGGCCTCGGCGCGGCACAGCTTGAGGACGTGGCGGCCCGCAGGTTGCTTCCGGAAATCATGGTAGAAGGTGAACACGCCGTGCACCTCGGCGCGCGACAGGTTGAGCGCCTCCGCCACCATCGGGATCGCAGGCTCCGGCACGTAGCCGAAGGCCTCCTGCAGCGCGTGCAGGATCACCAGCGTGGCGCCTTCGAGCCCGGCGTGCTCGGCGATGATTTCAGCGCCGCGCGCCTTGTCCCAAGGTTCGTATCCCACCGTCATCAGCGCTTCTCACGATCAGTTTTTTGCTTCGCACATGAGAGTTGGAATCCTTCGAAACATCAATAAAGCTGTCTCATGCGGCGATTGCGAAACGCGATTAATAGCGCTGTCGAATGGATCGATGCGGGATCGTAATAATGTTCTGGAATCGCGCACTTCCGGGGCGCTTTGGATTTCGGGATCGCACCCCGATCGTGCTACCTATGGACGTGTTGGGCTGCCGCTTGGGGCGCCGTTTTCCGAAGGGATTTGAACCTTGATCGACAAGCTGGAACTTCTGCTGGCGCTGGCCAAGGAACGGCACTTTGGCCGGGCTGCGGAGGCGTGCGGCGTCACCCAGCCGACGATGTCGACCAGTCTCAAGCAGCTCGAGGAAATCCTCGGCGTCATGCTGGTGCAGCGCGGATCCCGCTTCCAGGGCTTCACGCCGGAAGGGGAGCGGACGCTGGACTGGGCGCGGCGCATCGTCGGCGATGCGCGCGCGATGAAGCAGGAGATCAACAGCCTCAAGGACAAGCTGTCGGGCGAGATCCGGATCGCGGCGATCCCGACCGCGCTCGGCATGGTGGCCTCGCTGACCACGCCGTTCCGGGCGCGCCATCCCGATGTGCGGTTCCGCATCCAGTCGTGCACGTCGGCCGACGTGCTCGGCCTGCTCGAGAATCTCGAGGTCGATGCCGGGCTGACCTATATCGAGAACGAGCCGATCGGCAAGGTCCGCACCATCCCGCTCTATAACGAGAGCTATCGCTTGCTGACGGCGCCGGATGCGATGTTCGGCGACCGCAAGCAGGTGACGTGGAAGGAAGTCGGCACCGTGCCGCTCTGTCTGCTCACGCCCGACATGCAGAACCGCCGCATCATCGATCGCGCGCTGACCTCGGTCGGCGCGGAGGCGACGCCGACGCTGACGTCGAACTCACTGCTCGTGCTCTACACCCACGTGAAGACCGGCCGCTGGGCCAGCGTGATGCCGGCCAAGCTCGCCGAGACGCTCGGCCTTGCGGATGCGGTGCGCAGCATTCCGATCGTCGATCCGGTCGTGGACTACAGCATCGGCCTCGTGATCCCGCAGCGCGATCCGATGACGCCGCTGATCGCAGCCTTGGTGCAGGTCGCACGCGAGGTCGCGCCGACGCTCGAGAGCGCGTAGCTCTCGGCATTCCTTCGTAGCCTTTCCGCCACGGTTCCGGCACAGCAGCAACCGACCACGCGTTGTGTGGTTGCGTTGAAGCAAGTCCTGGTGTTCAGCCGCGAACAATCTTCGCTTGCTCGCAGCAAAGATGGAACTCAGCGCCGGCTCGGCGGTTGCATTGCGGCGTCCCGATCAGCGAGCAGGAGCTGCTTTGAATCGTCGCCAGTTACTCCACGGATCGGCCGTATTGCCGACACTCATGTTCTTGCCACAGCGCCAGGCCGCCGCCGCAGCGAGCGCGACGGACGCACCCTTCAACCCAGGCATGGTCAGGGAGCTTGCGCGCAATCTCGCCGGCAAGTCTTTCGAGGCGCCGGACGAGAAGTTGCCGAACGGCCTGACGGACCTCAACTACGACCAGTACCGCTCGATCCGCTTCACGCCCGAGCGCGCGCTGTGGCGCGGCGCGAAGCTGCCGTTCGAGGCGCAGTTCTTCCACCGCGGCTTCTTCTACAAGAACAAGGTCAAGATCTTCGAGGTCGCCGACGGCAAGGTCAGCGAAGTCAAGTACAGCAAGGACATGTTCACGTTCGGCGAGACCGTACCTGACTTCACCGAGACCGATCTCGGCTTTGCCGGATTTCGCATCCACGCGCCGATCAACAAGCCGAACTACTATGACGAGGTCTGCGTCTTCCTCGGCGCGAGCTATTTCCGCGCGGTCGCCAAGGACGAGACCTACGGCCTGTCGGCGCGCGGCCTGTCGATCGATACCGGCGAAGCCAAGGGCGAGGAGTTTCCGTTCTTCAAGGCGTTCTGGCTCGAGCGTCCCGTGCCCAACGCGACCTCGCTGGTCATTCACGCCTTGCTCGACAGCAAGAGCTGCGCGGCAAGCTACCGCTTCACGATCAGGCCTGGAGCGACCACGGTGTTCGATGTCGAGGCATCGCTCTATCCGCGTGCCGATCTCGAGCACGTGGGCCTTGCGCCGATGACGAGCATGTTCTTCTTCGGGCCCAACGATCGCAACGAGGTCGACGACTTCAGGCCGTCGGTGCACGATTCGGACGGGCTTGCGATCTACAACGGCAAGGGCGAGAGCCTGTGGCGCCCGCTGAGCAATCCGCGCGACCTCCAGATCAGCACGTTCCAGGACGTCAATCCGCATGGCTTCGGTCTGATGCAGCGCGAGAAGAATTTCTTCGCCTATCAGGACATCGAATCGCGCTTCGAGAAGCGTCCGAGCTTGTGGGTCGAGCCGATCGGCGACTGGGGCGAGGGCGCGGTCATCCTGTTCGAGATCCCGACCAAGGAAGAGATCCACGACAACATCGCCGCGTTCTGGCGGCCGAAGGCGCCGCTCAAGGCCAAGAGCGAGACCAATTTCACCTATCGCCTGCATTGGGGGCCGGATGCGCCGAAGCCGCATTCGCTCGCGCGCTTCACGCGCAGCGGCATCGGCGCGCATGGCGAGAACAGCAAGCTGTTCGTGCTCGACCTGTTCGGTGACAATCTGAAGGGGATCGATCCCGGCAGCGTCAAGGGCGTCGTGACGGCCGAGAAGTCCGAGATCACGAATGTCGTCACGCAGCCAAATCCGAATACCGGCGGATGGCGGCTCAGCTTCCAATGTGCCGTCAAGAAGGACCCGGTCGAGCTGCGTGCGCATCTGGCGCAGGATGACAAGCCGCTCTCCGAGATCTGGGTCTATCGATGGGCGCCATAGTCACGTCGCCTCAGTCCGACGTCGCCGCGGCGGCCGACGGCTTCCTGCCACAAGAGAGCCCGCTTGCGATGTCGGCGGCCGATCTCGGCCGGCCGCCGCATGCGGTGAGCACGCCGGTGTCGGTCGGCGCGGGCATGTTGATGCGCCGCGCGTTCGTCCTGATGCTGACGGCGGCGCTGACCGGTGCCGGCGCCTACGAGATGTACATGGTGGTCCAGGTCGGCGGCGTGACGATCATGGAAGGCATGGTGCTGGTGCTGTTCGTCGCGCTGCTCGCCTGGATCGCGTTTTCGTTCGCTTCGGCGCTCGCCGGCTTCTTCGCTCTGCTTCGCCGCAACGGCAACGCCTTGCCGATCCGCGACGACGGTCCCTTGCCGCAGCTCGCGAGCCGGACCGCGGTCCTGCTCCCGACCTACAACGAGAATCCGCATCAATTGATGGCGCGCCTGCGCGCCATCTACGAGTCCGTCGAGGCGACCGGGCAGGGCGACAGCTTCGACTGGTTCGTGCTCAGCGACACCCGCGATCCCGATATCTGGATCGCCGAGGAGAGGGCGTTTCTCGAATTGTGCGAGGCCTGCGGCGCGCAACGGCTGTTCTACCGGCATCGCGCCGACAATACGGCGCGGAAGTCCGGCAATGTCGGCGAGTGGATCACGCGGTTCGGCGGCGCCTATCGGTTCATGATCGTGCTCGACGCCGACAGCCTGATGTCGGGCGACACCATGGTGCGGATGGCGCACGCCATGGAGACCAATCCGCAGGCGGCGCTGCTGCAGACGCTGCCGGTCATCGTCAATGCGCGCAGCCTGTTCAGCCGCCTGCAGCAGTTTGCCGGCCGGCTCTACGGGCCGATGGTCGCGGCCGGTGTCGCGTGGTGGCACGGCTCCGAGGGCAATTACTGGGGGCACAATGCCATCATCAGGATCGAGGCATTTGCGGAGCAGGCGGGGCTGCCCGAGCTCTCCGGACGCAAGCCGTTCGGCGGACATATCCTGAGCCACGACTTCGTCGAGGCGGCGCTGATGCGGCGCGCCGGCTGGGGCATCTACATGGCCCCGATGCTCGGCGGCAGTTTTGAGGAGGTGCCGCCGTCGCTATTGGATTTTGCCGCGCGCGACCGCCGCTGGTGCCAGGGCAATCTGCAGCATCTCGCCGTGCTGAGGACGCGCCGGTTGCATTGGATCTCGCGGCTGCATTTCATGACCGGGATCGGCTCCTACATCACCGCGCCACTCTGGCTGTCGTTCTTGCTGCTCGGAATCCTGATCTCGTTGCAGGCGCGCTTCATTCGGCCCGAATATTTTCCGAAGGGTTTTTCGCTGTTCCCGAACTGGCCGGCGCAGGACCCGGTGCTCGCCGCCTGGGTATTTGGCCTCACCATGGCGCTGCTGATCGTGCCGAAGCTGCTCGGCTTCATCCTGTTGCTGACGCGCTCGGATACGCGCCGGCAATTCGGCGGCGGGTTCCGGGCGCTGACGGGCGTGCTCGCCGAGGTGCTGATCTCGGCGATGATCGCGCCGGTCATGATGGTGTTCCAGTCGATCGCCGTCGTCGAGATCCTGCTCGGCCGGGACGCCGGCTGGCAGACGCAGCGGCGCGACGACGGCGCGGTCGAGCGGCGGGAGTTGTATCGGAAGTATGGCGTTCCCACCGCCTGCGGTGTCGCGATGGCGATAAGCGCCTGGGCGGTGTCGCTGCCGCTGTTGCTGTGGATGTCGCCGGTGATCGTTGGCCTGCTGTTTGCGATTCCGATCGGCGCCTGGACCGCCCGGCCGGCGATGCACGCGCTGTTCGTGACGCCGGAGGAAGCTAAGCCGCCACGCGTGCTGGTCCGCGCCAATGAGCTGGCGGCGTCGCCGGCACACGCATCGGCCCCTGCGCTCGCGACGTTGCGGCAGGATTCCGGGCTGTTGCAGCGCCATCTCTCGTCGCTGCCGCCGGCGCGGCGCGGCGGTCCGGGCGAGATCGATCTTCATCTCGCGGTGGCGCGTGCGCGGATCGAGGCAAGCGACAGCTTCGACCAGGCGGTCCGCCATCTCACGCCTCGCGAGACGTTGGCCGTGCTCGGTGATTCCGCGCTGCTGGAAGGGGTGCTTGCGAAGTAGTGGGGGGCGTCAGGCCGCTTCCGGCAGCTTCGTCTGCAGGGACCGCGGATCGCGCGGCAGCGTGACGCGGACGACGGTGCCGACGCCGAGCTTGGAGCGCAGCCGCATCGAGCCGCCGTGCAAATTGGTGAGCGAGCGCGCGATCGCAAGTCCGAGACCGGAGCCCTGGTAGCTCTTGGTGAGCTGGCTCTCGACCTGCTCGAACGGCTTGCCGAGCCGGCGCAGCGATTCCGGCGCGATGCCGATGCCGCTGTCGGCGATCAGGAGCACGATCGAGTCATCCAGCATCTGGCCGCGCACCAGCACGCGGCCGTGGTCGGGCGTGAATTTCACTGCATTGGAGAGCAGGTTGACGATGATCTGCTTGACCGCGCGGCGGTCGGCGACGACCGAGATCGTGCTTTCGATATCCGACTCCAGCGACAGTCCCTTGTGCTCGGCCCGGCCGGAGACCACGCGCAGCGACTCCGCGAGGATGCCGGAGAGATCGAGCGGCTCCATGTCGAACTTCATGCGGCCGGCCTCGATCTTCGACATGTCGAGGATGTCGTTGATGACCTCGAGCAGGTATTTCCCCGACGTCAGGATGTCGTGGCAGTACTCCGCGTATTTGTCCGAGCCGAGCGTGCCGAACAGGCCGCTGCCCATGATCTCGGAGAAGCCGATGATGGCGTTGAGCGGGGTGCGCAGCTCATGGCTCATATTGGCGAGGAATTTCGACTTCGCGGCGTTGGCGTCCTCGGCGCGAGTCTTTTCCTGCGAATATTTTTCGGCGAGGTCGGCAAGCTCGACGGCCTGCCGCTCCAGCTCGGATTGCGAGCGCTGCAGGTCGATCACCGTGGCGCGCAGGCGCAGGTCGTTGTCGACCAGCTTCTGCTCGTGCGCCTTGATGCGGGTGATGTCGGTGCCGACCGAGACGTAGCCGCCGTCCTTGGTGCGGCGCTCGCTGATGTGCAGCCAGCTGCCGTCGTCGAGCTGGGCCTCGAAGGTGCGGGCGCCGGGCGCCGGCACGCCGCTCTCGTGCAGGCGGGTGCGCACTTCCGGCATGCTGCCGACCTCGATCACGGTCTCGTAGGAGGTGCCGGGGCTGACGGCGGAATCGGGTAGCTTGTGCAGCCGCTGGAAGTGCGAGTTGCAGAGCACGAGAGACGATCGTCGGCGTCCCATAGCACGAAGGCTTCCGGAATGGTCTCGATCGCGTCGCGCAGCCTGAGATCGGCTTCCACCGACTTCTCGGCGAGGCTCTTCTGCTCGGTGATGTCGACCGCGATGCCGATCAGGTGCAGGCCGCCGTCGGCGGCGGCGTGGCTGAGCTCGCAGCGCACGCGCAGCCAGATCCAGTGGCCGCCGACATGGCGCATGCGGAAGCTCTGGTCGATGTGATCGATCTTTCCCGAGATCAGCTGGTCGGCGATGTCGAACAGGTTGATATCGTCCGAATTCACCAGCGCGTTGACCTCGCCGAAGGTGAGGAGGTCGTTGCGGGTGTCGAGGCCGAGCAGCGTGAACATCGACTGCGACCAGAAGATCCTACCGCGCGACAGGTCCCAGTCCCACAATCCGCAGCGGCCGCGGTTGAGCGCGGTGTCGATGCGGCCGCGCACGGCGTCGTTGATCAGGTCGCCCTCGCGGGCGCGGGTCGATTGCCAGTGGAACGCGAAGCCGAGGATCAGCACCACGAAGCTCGTGGTCGCCGACAGCGTCACCGAGAGCGCCGCGTCCGATCCCCAGATTGGCTCGTTCATCTCCTGGATGACGACGACCTGGCCGGGCAGCGACTTGACGAGCTGCGAGATCGCCAGCGCGCCGGTGCCGCCGGGCAGTGTCATGTCGCTGACCGTGCCCTGCTGGCCGGGCGCGACGAGCAGCTGCGCGGTGGAGACGATGTCGAGGATGCGGTCGTTCTCGCCGGCGCCGTCGACCGGCACGCGCGCCAGCACGCGGTGATCGGCGCTGGTGATGATGACGTGGCGGCCATAGGCGATGCCCCAGGACGGGATCAGGTCCGGCAGCAGTTCCTGCATCCGCTCGATGCTGGCGAGCCGGTCGCGCCGCACCGAGGTCAGGCGATCGAGACGTTCGGCGAGGATGTCGGACAGTGCAGCAAGGTCGCGCTTCATCGCGCCGCGCTTCTGCCGGTTCTGGTCGATCACCTGGACGAAGGCGCCGAGGCAGATCGTGATGAGGAAGGCGATGATGAGCGTAGGGACAGCGCGGCGCAGTGCAGGCTCGGCCGTCAGGAGCCTGTGATAGGCCGGTTTCGCGATCGACTGCGCCAATCCCTTGATCGAATCGGATTGGACGCACGCGTTCGCTGCATGCGCGCGCGCCATGCCTGAGACCCCCGCTCTAAGCTGATTTTTTACCCGGACCGGATGCTCCCCACGATGCATCCGAATCATGATCATTTGAATCCAGATTTCCGGGACTGTCGAGAGTCAACGATTCGTTAATGCGAAAAAATTCTTGTCCCGGGAAGAATCATGCGGCGCAAAGCGAGTCCGAAACGGGAACGGCTCCGTAGAATTACGCGCGCGTCGGCTCTGCGTGACTGATCACACGCTTCACGGTGGGGAACGCACGACGCAGTTTGCGTTCGATCTCGTCGACGCTTTCGTGCACCTTGATCACACTCATCGAAGGCTGCGCGCGGCAATGGAAGTTGACGACCTCGCCGGCGTCGGTGTTGCGGACCCGCACATTGTGGATGTCATGGATCGCGCCGCCATCGGCAAAGCCGGTCAGCGCCGCCTTGATGGCTTCGACGCGGTCCGGCGCGGCGTCGGTTCCCCACGGCAGTTCCGGCTCGAGCGGCTCGATATGGGTGTCGACCTCGACGTCCTCGCCGAAATCCTCGCGGATCGCGCGCTCGAGCCCGTGGGCGATGTCGTGCGCCGCGTCGAGCGCCATGTCGCTGTCGACCTCGAGGTCGATGCCGACGATCAGCTTGCCGCCGATGTCGTGCACCGTGACGTGGTGGATGGCGAGGCCGGAATTGCGCGCGATCACCATGATGCGCTCGCGCACGCTCTCATTGTCGCGCGCCACCGGCACCGCGGTGAAGGTGAGGTCGGCGTCGCCGAACGTCTTGGTCAGCGCCGCCTGCGCCCGGCGCTTGATGTCCTCGACGCGGTCGATCGGGTAGGTGCGCGGCACCTTGGCGATGGCATCGATGAAATGCGTCGCGCCGACCATGCGGACGCGCAACCGGTCGACATCGACCACCCCCGGCACGGCCTTGATGGCGGCGGTGGCCTTCTCCAGCGCGCCTTCGGGCGCGCGGTCGAGCAGGGTCTCGACCGTCTCCCGCGCCATGCGCAGGCCGAGCAGGGCGATCATCACCGCGACCGCGATCGCCGCTGCGGCATCGCCCCACCAGAAGCCGAAGCCGGCGAGCACCAGGCCGACGATGACGGCGGTCGAGCCCATCACGTCGGAGGCGAAATGCAGCGCATCGGCGGCCAGCGCCTGGCTCTTGGTGTCGCGCGCGGCGCGGTGCAGCGCGCGGGCCCGCCACAGATTGACGCCGATATCGATGACCAGAACGACAAAGGGAATGGCCGAGATCGACGGCGGCGGCGCGCCCTCGCGCAGATGGCTGTAGGCCTGGACCAGGATGCCGCCGGCCAGCACATAGAGCAGGGCGATGATGCCGAGCGCCGAGACGCTCTCGAACTTGCCGTGTCCGTAATGATGCTCGGCGTCGGCCGGCTGGTCCGACACCCGCACCACCGCCCAGGTGATGATGGTGGCGACCAGGTCGATCGACGAGTGCAGCGCCTCCGAGATCAGCGCCAGCGATCCGATCGCGATGCCGACCACGAACTTCGCCACCGCCATGCTGCCGCTGGCGAGGATCGAGATCGCGGCGACCGATGTCTTGGCGGAGGGTGCGCTGGTGCTGGAAGAGCTCATGGGCGGCGGTTTAGCAGGGAGTTGGTGAACATCAAGTGTCGTTGATGAAACGCAATCGCCACTCAGTTGCAATTGCAGGATTTTGCCAAAATCACGCGGTCGTCCCGGCGGAAGCCAGAATCCACAACCACAGGCTTGTGTGGTTGAAGTGAGCTGTGGCAACCGCATCGCGTCATGACTCGCATTCGGGGTAATGGGTCCTGGCTTTCCGCCAGGACGACGCTGGATGTGTTGCGCGACGTGTCAACCGAACATCTGCGTTCTCGCGGCGCGTTTCGCCCGAGCTTTGCAAAATCGTTTCGCCACGACACAAGAGGGCGCAGGGAATGCCGGGTGCGCGCTGCACCGCCCGTCGTGTCGAATGGGTAGCTCATGCCGCCATCTCGACGCGTAACGTAGGATGGGTAGAGCGCACGAAACCCATCATCTCGGCGTGCGGATGCAATCGATGGGTTTCGCTTCGCTCTACCCATCCTACGAGCTAATGATCCAAAGCGGCCCTTGCCATTTAAGGACCGATTGGTCTATATATCGGCAATGAGCCGCCAAACCACCATGCAGGCGCCCCGTGGCCGCCCGCGAAGTTTCGACGTGGACGCCGCCATCGAACGCGCGATGAATGTGTTCTGGTCGCGCGGCTATCACGCCACGGCACTCCCGGACCTGCTGCGTGCGACAAAACTCTCGCGCGGCAGCCTTTACGCTGCGTTCGGCGACAAGCACTCGCTGTTCCTGCGCGCACTCGATCGCTACATTGCCGATGCCCTGACCCGGATGGATGACGAACTCGATCCCCGCAGAGATCCGGTCGATGGCCTGCGGGCCTACCTTGCCGGTTACGTTGAGCGCACGTGCGGTGCCAATGGCCGGCGCGGCTGCCTGTTGGTGGCGACGGCGATGGAGCTGGCCGGCCAGGATGCCGAGGTTGGTCGTCGCTTCGCGAGCTTCTTCAAAACCATGGAGACCAGGGTGGCGGACGCATTTTCCCGTGCGGAGACCGCGGGCAGATTGGCCGATGGCGTCGAGCCTTCGAGTGCCGCCCGAATCCTGATCTGTTTCCTTTGGGGGCTGCGCGTGGTCGCAAAGACGGCTCCGGCACGTACCACGTCGCAGGCCACCGCTGACGCGCTGCTCGATCGCTTCATCAAATAAGCAACTGTTGGAATGACCCTTGATGTCCTCTGGACGTCTGCGCGATCGGTACGCCCATATATGGACCGATCGGTCTTGAAAGGAAGGATGCGATGTCTGCCATCCAGATCATTTGCGCGGTGGCCGTTCCCCTGCTCTGGGGTTATCAGTTCGTGGTCATCAAGGTTGGCGTCACCGAGTTTCCGCCGCTGTTCTTCCTCGGACTGCGTTTCCTGGCCATCGCGCTGCTGCTTGTTCCGTTCGTCAGAAGGCCGACACGCCAACAACTCGGCCCTGTCTCAGCTATTTCGGTTTTCCTCGGCGGACTGAACTTCGGGCTGTTCTATGTCGGCCTTGGGCTCGGCTCGGGGAGCATGTCGGCGGTCGCCTATCAACTCGCCCCGCCGTTCACCGTGCTGCTCGCCTGGCCGCTGCTCGCGGAGCGGCCGTCGCTCGTCACATCCGCCGGCGTGGTGCTGGCGTTCGTCGGCGTGGTGGTGCTGGCGGCGGGGCCGGGGCTGTCGGCAAACGTGCTGCCGCTGCTGCTCGTGGTTGCCGCGGCGTTCGCATTCGCGGTGTCCACCGTCCTGACGAAACGCTACGGCCCTTTCGATCCCCTGATGCTGATGGGGTGGTCGTCGCTGCTCACCGTGCCGCAGGTCATGTTGATGTCGTTGCTGCTGGAATATGGACAGCTGGCGAGTCTTGGCACGGCGGATCAACGTGGCTGGCTGGCGCTCGCCTACACCGTCTTCATCGGCGGCATTGTCGGGTTCGGCCTGTGGTTCTGGCTGATCGCCCGCTGCTCCATGGCCCGCGTCGCGCCGTTCGGACTGCTGCTTCCGGTGTTCGCGCTGATCTCGAGCGTGCTGTTCCTTGGCGACAGCGTGACGCCGAAGCTGATTGTCGGCGGACTGCTCGCGATCTCCGGAGTCGCCATCACACAAGTCAGACCGGGTGCGTAGGGCGGATCAACGCGGTAGCTGTAGGATGGGTAGAGCGCAGCGAAACCCATCACTCGCTGCCCGGATACATCGATGGGTTTCGCTTCGCTCTACCCATCCTACGCAGCAGTGCGTACCGACTACAGCGTCACCACGATCTTGCCGAGCTGATTGTTGGCTTCCGTGTGCTCGAACGCCTTGCCGATATCGGCGAATTTGTAGACCTGGTCGATCGGCCGCTGCGGCTTGCGCGCCCCGATCGCGGGCGAGATGTCCTTGCGCACCTCGTCGAAGATCGCGCGGATTTCCGCGATCGATCGGGTGCGGAAGGTGACGATACACTCCTCACGCGCTGTCGAAGACAGCTCCATTCAGTCATTTTGCTGACGCAATCTCTGTTTTAGTCGAGCGAGAAACTGAAAACACGGTGTGAGGGCCGCCCAGGTTCTCACGATGGTTCCACCGCCGGAACTGGCACGAATCCGCAAGGAATTGGCACGCGTAAACGCCTCCGCGTTCGCTTGACCATGTTTTGCGGCATCGGGAACCGGACGATCGAAGAAAATCAATCAAGGAGTTATGATGCTGTTCGGCTCGAGCGCCGCAATTTGCGGCGCCCTGGTTGCGCTCGCCTTTTCTGGCACCGCTGCTCGAAGTGAAATCGCTGCGGTTCATTCAAGCGCCGTCGTCAATGCCGCGTGTGGGGATGCAATCGTTGGCGCGGCATCCATGTACAATCCATTCAAGCCCGGCAAGGAGGAGGGCGGTCCGAGCACAGCCTCCGGCGAGCGCTATGATCACTCGGTCTGGGCGGCTGCCATCAAGACGAGTCTGCGCCGGAAGTTTGGTGGGGTCCAATTTGGCGCGAGGCCGAAATATGCCCTCGTCGAGGCCGTCGGCAAGAAGGTCATCGTGAAGATAAATGACGTGGGGCCACTCAGGCCTGGCCGCATCATTGACCTCAATGAGCGGACGATGCGCTATTTCGATCCAAGCCTAGAGCTCGGAGTCATCAGTGGCGTCAAGGTCAGCCCGCTTGCGGGGGACTATTGGATTCCCGGGCCCGTTGGCTGATCCGCCCTTTGCTCGCAGTGACGATGACAATCGCCGGAGGCTGCTGCTACAGCGTCACCACGATCTTACCGAGGTGCTTGTTGGCTTCCATGTGCTCGAATGCCTTGCCGATGTCGGCGAATTTGTAGACCTGATCGATCGGCAGCTGCAGCTTGCGTGCTTCGACCGCGGGCCAGATGTCCTTGCGCACCTCGTCGAAGATCGCGCGGATCTCCTCGATCGAGCGGGTGCGGAACGTGACGCCGATATACTGGATGCGGCGCGCCGCGTGCAGGTCGAAGTTGAAATCGCCATGGGTGCCGCCGAGCCGGCCGACATTGACGATGCGGCCCTTGACCTTGGTCGCCTTGAGGTTCTGGTTCGCGACCGGTCCGGAGACCTGGTCGACGATCAGGTCGACGCCTTCGCCTGATGTCGCCTGCAGCACCTGATCGACCCAGCCGGGATCCTTCGAGTCCACCGCGAGATCGGCGCCGAACTCCTTCAGCCGGCCGCGGCGCATCGCGTCGGTCGATGAGCCCACCACGAGCTTGGCGCCCTTCAGCTTGGCGATCTGCATCGCCATCAGGCCGACGCCGGAGCTTGCGCCCTGGATCAGCACGCTCTGGCCCGGCAGCAGTGCGCCATTGGTGACGACGGCGTTGTGCATGGTGGCGAGCGCGACGGGCAGGGTTGCGGCCTCGTCGAAATTCATGTTCGAGGGCGCGCGGAACAGCCGGCCGTGATCGGCCAGCGTGTATTCGGCGAACGCCGCGCCGCCGGAGCCCATGATCTTGTCGCCGACCTTGACGCCCTTGGCATCGGGGCCGAGCTCGGCGACCTCGCCGGCCCATTCCATGCCGAGCACGGTGCCGACGCCGCCGGCCGCGCCGTGGACATGGCCCTTGGTCATGCCGAGATCGGCGCGGTTCAGCCCGCAGGCATGGACCTTGACCAGCACCTGGGTGCCCTTCGGCACGGGCTTCGCAACGTCGGTGATTTCTGGTCCGTTAGGGCCGTAGACATAGGCTTTCATGGGCTTCTTCTCGTTTGTGTCTAACGCGAGATGACTTGAATTCCGTCATCCTGAGGTGGCCGCTTTTTCGGCGGCCCTCGAAGGATGGGCGGCCCGGCTGATGGCCGTCGACCCTTCGAGACGCGCTTCGCGCTCCTCAGGGTGACGGATGACACTCGTGCTCCGCTCCGGCCTATTCCGCGGCCTGACGCTTGGCGCCGGACATCATCGCTTCCAGCCGCTCGCGAATGATCTCTTCCGCTTCGTGGACGATGCGCGACACCAGCTCGGCGCAGGACGGAATGTCGTGGATCAGGCCCTGCACCTGGCCGGCCGACCAGATGCCTTCGTCGGCATCGCCTGACGCGTAGACCATCTTGCCGCGCGCGCCGGCGACCAGCTCGCGCACATCCTCGAACTTGGCGCCTTCCTTCTCCATCTGCACGACCTTGGTCGAGATCGCGTTCTTGGCGACGCGCGAGGTGTTGCGCATGGTGCGGAAGATCAGCTCGGTCTCGCGCTCGTCATTGGCGACGATGCGTTCCTTTACCAGCTGATGGATCGGGCTCTCCCTGGTGCACATGAAGCGCGTGCCCATGTTGATGCCTTCGGCGCCGAGCGCGAGCGCTGCGACCAGGCCGCGGGCATCGCCGAAGCCGCCGGAGGCGATCATCGGGATCTTCACCTTGTCGGCGGCGGCGGGGATCAGGATCAGGCCGGGGGTGTCGTCCTCGCCGGGATGGCCGGCGCATTCAAAGCCGTCGATCGAGATCGCGTCGGCGCCCATCCGCTCGGCGGACAGCGCGTGGCGCACGCTGGTGCATTTGTGCAGCACCTTGATGCCGTGCTTCTTGAACTCGTCGACATGTTCCTGCGGCTTGTTGCCGGCGGTCTCGACGATCTTGATGCCGCTCTCGATGATGGCCTGGCGATACTCGGCGTAGGGCGGCGGCTTGATCGCGGGCAGGATGGTCAGGTTGACGCCGAACGGCTTGTCGGTCAGCTCGCGGCAGCGCGCGATTTCCTTGCGCAGATCGTCCGGCGTCGGCTGTGTCAGCGCGGTGATCATGCCGAGCGCGCCGGCATTGGCGACGGCGGCAACCAGCTCGGCGCGCCCGACCCATTGCATGCCGCCCTGCACGATCGGGTGGTCGACGCCGAACATTTCGGTGAAACGTGTCTTGATCATTCTGCCCTCGTTTCCATCAGGATTTTCCGTGTCGCGGACGGCGGCGCACGGTGTTGTTATGGATGTCGAGGGGAAGGATGCAGTCCTGTCCGGCAATTGTCTACCGGCGACCTGCGGCGCGCCCATGCGGAAATGACAGGCCGCGGCGGTCGGGCGAGGGCGGGACGGAAATCTTTCGTCATCTGTTCAGGCGCTGGTGATCGAACACGCAACGCCTGGCTGAGAGCAAGGCAAAGCAGGCGCTTGTTACGCCGGCACGGCGTCTTTCTTCGACGCGGCGGTCTCCTCGTCGAACGCGGCGGCGACGTCGCGCATGCTGACGACGCCGATCAGGCTGTAGTTGTCGATGACGGGCACGTGGCGAATGTGGTGCTTGGTCATGAGGTGACGGATGTGCTCGAGCGTGTCGGTCGATGTGCACGAGACCAGCTGCTGCACCGACACGAACTGCGACACCTTCATACTCGCACCGGCCGCGCCGTGCTCGGCGATCGCGCGCACCACGTCGCGCTCGGTGAACATGCCGACGGCGGTGTTACCCTCGGTGCGAACGACATCCTTGACCACGAGCGCGCTGATATTGCTGGCGCGCATCAGCTGCGCGGCGATCGCCACCGTCTCGTTCATGCGCACCGTGGCGACGCGGGGGGTTTTCTTGCGCAGGATATCTCCGACTTGCATGGCAACCTCCTTGGTTATCGTTGACTGGAGTCTGGTATACAAAATGCCAATTGTCAACGTGGCTGTCACAGAAATCTACCATCAGCAAAATGCTTAAATAGGCAGGTTTGCTGACGTTTCCGACGATTGTGAGCGGCCGTGAGCGGCGCGGACGATCTGCCGCACTAAGCGTGGTGGCATCTGGCATCCCTGAGCTGGCAAAAAGAAAAGAGGCGCACCGGATGCGCCTCTGTCCGTTCAGCAGGAAAATTGAGAGCTCAGGCCTTTCCTGATCAGGCCCTCTTGATTCAAGCCGTCTTGGCGCTCGTCGCGGTCTCTTCCGCGGCGGCAGCCTCGTTGCCGTTGATGAAGGCGCGGCGCATCGGCTTGATCACGAACAGCGCCATCAGCGCCGCGGTGGCGTTGAGGGCGACCGCGATCACGAACACCGCCTGCCAACCATAGCTGGCGGCAACGATGCTGGCGGCAGGCACCAAGAGCGCTGCGGTGCCCTTCGCGGTGTAGAGCATGCCGTTGTTGGTGGTCGCGAACTTCGAGCCGAAGGTGTCGCCGCAGGTCGCCGGGAACAGCGAGTAGATCTCCCCGAACACGCCGAAATAGACCGCGGTCGCCAGCACGAACACCACCGGGTTGTGACCCCAGGTGGATAGCGTGAGCAGCATCAGCGCGCCGGTGCCGAACGCAATGAACATGGTGTGCTCGCGGCCGATATTGTCGGACACCCAACCGAAGAACGGCCGTCCGAAACCGTCGAAGATGCGGTCGAGCGAGATCGCAAAGGTCAGCGCGGCCATCTGGAAGCCGGCGAGCGTGACCGGCGTGTTCGCGATCTTGTAGTCGTGCGCGATCGGCGCGATCTGCGCCGCCGCCATCAGGCCGCCGGCGGCGACCATCACGAACACCAGATACATCACCCAGAAGATCGGGCTGCGCAGCACCTGCGGCGGCGTGAAGTCGACCTTGGTCTGCGGCAGATTGAGCTGCTTCTTCTTCGGCGGGATCGAGACCGCGGGCGGCTGGATGAAGAAGGCGAGCAGGAAGACGATCAATCCCTGTCCGATGCCGAAATCGAAGAACGCAGTCTGATAGCCGCTCGCGGCGATCATCTTTGCAATCGGCACCACCGTGAGCGCGGCGCCGGCGCCGAAGCCGGCCGCGGTTGCGCCGGCGGCGAGGCCGCGGCGATCGGGAAACCACTTCAGCGCGTTGCCGACGCAGGTGCCGTACACCGCGCCGGCGCCGATGCCGCCGAACACGGCGGCGGTGTAGAGCAGGGCGAGCGAGTCGGCATAGGAGTTCAACACCCAGGCGAGCGCGATCATGATGCCGCCGAACATGATGACGAGCCGCGGGCCGTATTTGTCGACGAACCAGGCCTCGACCGGCACCAGCCAGGTCTCGGTCACCACGAAGATCGTGAAGGCGAACTGGATCGCCGCGCGGCCCCAGTGATGCGCGCCGTCGATCGGATCGACGAACAGCGTCCAGCCATATTGCAGGTTCGCGATCATCGCCATGCAGACGATGCCCATGACGAGCTGAAGCCAGCGGAAGCCGCTGGACGAAGGTTGAGCTTGTGTGACGGCAGTATTGCTGGAAACCATCAAGTCCTCCCGAGCGCGCTGGTCTTGTGACCGAGTGTCGCAATTATTGTGGCGTATCGTCGCAAGCGCCGGAAGTTGGTATACTATATTCCAGAAAGCAAGCCCTTCATTCCGCTGCAACGCAGCAAATCTGACATTCGACGCGCCGGTCCAGACGGCATCTCGTGGCCAGCCAAAATGAAAAGCGCCCGGCTTTTGGCCAGGCGCTTCGCAGGCTGTGGTGAGGCGGTTGCTCAAGCCGTAGCCGATTTCGCGACCACGATTTTTCGCCAGGGCTTGAGCAGCATGATCGCGAGCAGCGAGGCGAGGATGTTGGCGCCTGCCGCGATGATGAACACCTTGTCCCAGTTGCCCGACGATTGCTGCATGTAGTTGGCGATCGGCACCAAGAGCGCCGCGGTGCCCTTCGCGGTGTAGAGCAGGCCCGCATTCGTGGTGGCGAACTTGGCGCCGAACGTATCGGTGCAGGTCGAGGGGAACAGCGAGTAGATCTCGCCCCAGGCAAAGAACACGAAGCCCGAGAGCAGCACGAACCAAACCGGGTCGTGTCCCCAGAGGTAGAGCATCCAGATGCCGATGCCTTCCATGCCGAAGGCGATGAACATCGTGTTCTCGCGGCCGATCATGTCGGAGATCCAGCCGAAGAACGGACGCGTCAGGCCGTTGAGGACGCGGTCGATGGTTGCCGCGAAGGTGACGGCCGTCATCGTCACCGCCATCAGCGTGACCGGCACGCTGTCGACCTTCCAGTCGACCGCGATCGGCTTCAGGTTCGCCGTCACCATCAGGCCGCCGGCGCCGACGATCACGAACATGAAGTACATCAGCCAGAAGATCGGCTGCCGCAGCACTTCGGTCGGCTGATAGTTACGCCGGGTCTGGATGATGTTGGCGTTCGCCACGACGGCCGGCACCTGTCCGGCCTTCGGCGCCAGCAGGAAGAAGGAGAGCAGCACGATGATGATGCCCTGGCCGAGACCGAAATACAGGAAGGTGGTCTGGAAGCCGGAGTCCTTGATCATCGCCTGGATCGGCGCGACCGTGAGCGCCGAGCCTGCGCCGAAGCCGGCAGCGGTGATGCCCGCGGCAAGTCCGCGCTTATCCGGAAACCATTTCAGCGCGTTGCCGACGCAGGTGCCGTAGACGCCGCCGGCGCCGATGCCGGCGATGATCATGCCGAGATAGTAGCCGTTCAGCGACGTCGCCTGGGCGTTGATCGCCCAGCCGAGTGCGCAGAGGATGCCGCCGACCAGCACGACGATGCGCGGACCGTATTTGTCGACGAACCAGCCTTCGACCGGCACCAGCCAGGTCTCGAACAGCACGAACAGCGTGAAGGCCCATTGGATCGATGCGCGATCCCATCCGAATTTCTTCTGGATGTCGGGGACGAAGAATGTCCACCCGTATTGATAATTTGCGATCATCACCATCGCGGCGACGCCGATCGCGAGTTGCATCCAGCGATAGGTGTCGCTGACACGCGCGGCCGCGGGGGCCGCAGTTGCCTGAACCATGTCCGACATAGATCCTCCCAGTGCGCCCCTTGTCGTTGCTTATGAGCGCGCGATGGCCATCTTGGTATCCGATATGCCAAGGTTCAAGCTGTCGCAGGGGCAGCGCGCGCTTATGCCGCACAGGACTCAGCCGGGCACCCCGGGAGAGTAGTTCAGCGCGCAAGGAAATGGCCCCGAAAATCGGGGCCATTGGTCGAAGGTTCAATGTCAGGTCGCATCTTGCGACGAAAGCTGCATCCGGCGGAGAGCGCCGGAAATCCCTTGGCTTAGAGGCCGAAGCGCGGCAGGTCGCCGTTGCGATTCGAAATCTCCGCGCTCTTCATCAGCAGGCGGTCGATCGAGGCCAGCAGGCGGCCGAACAGGGTGGAGGAGGGCGCAAGCGTCAGTACAGTGGTCTTGGACATTGGTGTCCCCTTTCATTGGAGGCCAGCAATGGGCCGGCTCATCATCTGCAGCCAAATTATGTATACCAGATGCCAGATACAACGGACTTGTTTGCATAGCAGCATGCACGACTGTGCAATGCAGCAAAATCGGCGGATCGGATTCCGGATCGGCGTGGATGGGGCGGAGCCCGGCGGCGACGCCGGGTCAGAATTTCCAGCTAAAACTGGCCTTTACCGAGTGGTCCTGGACCCGGTCGGAAGCTGGCCGACATAGGCGATGCCGATGCTGGCCTGCGGTGCGACCCGCAGGTCGAGGCCGCCTTCGACCAGTGCCGCGTTCCGCGCCAGCGGCACGCCGGCCACGGTGAATCCGGTTCCCAGGCCCTGGAACGCGAGCGCCGATGTCGGGGTCACGTCGCCGAAGGCGTACTGCCACGCCACCGCCTGTTCGCCGGCGTCGGCCGCCTGGTCGATGCGGAGGTGGTGAGCTTCACCGAGTTCCATCGTCCGAGCTGGGATTTCCGGTCGTTGATTTCGGTCGGCGACGATCCGGAGGTTCGTGCCCGCGGCATGCAGGCGTTTGCGAAGCATATGCACTCGCATCCGTTCTGGCAGCACGATCCGGCGTTCGATGGCGAACGCGCGCTGCGCGAGTCGGATTTCTTCAGCGACGAGGAATTCGTCGAGCTGCCGATTGCCAAGGAGGTGTTCCTGCCGTCGGGGGCGCGGCGGATCATGGGGATCGCGTTCGAGCACGCCGGTTATGTGGTCACGGTTGTCGGGCATCGCGTGGTGGGACGGCCGGCGTTCAGCGACGAGGAGCGCGACCGGATGCAGGGTTTTCGTCCGCACATCCTACGCGGCTACCGCCAGGCGCACGAGCGAACGCTGGCGGCGCTGACACCGAGCGACCGCCTGCGTCTGGCATTTCCCGCGCTGACGCCGCGCCAGATCGAGGTGGCGTCGTGGATCGCGCAGGGCAAGTCGAACGAAGAGATCGCTGCTATCCTCGGCGTCGGGCTCGACGCCGTGAAGGCGCACGTCAAGGCGATCAACAGCAAGATCGATTCCGACAGCCGGCGCGCCGCGATCGTCATTGCCCACACCACGCCGCCCTTCGCCGATCTGCCGCCGCTGTGGAAGCTCGGCCTCGAAGGTTGAGGCGGGCGGCGCGTTCATAAAAGAAGGCCGCCCAAATGCGGCGGCCTCGAGTGAGCGGGTTTGCTTTTCTTCTTGGCCGATGAAGGGTCGGGGCCAAGTCCCTTCACCGCATTCCCTTCACCGCGTCCAGTCTTCGCCGGCGCACAGCGTTCCCATGCAGCCGCGAACGTTCAGCGTGCCCGGCGACACCAGCGTCACCGAGCTCTCATAGGTCGTGCCGTCGTCGGCGTTGTAAATCCGGCCGGCCCATTTGTTCGGGCCGGCGGGCTGCATGTTGATGAACAGCGACATGCCTATGACCGGTCGGGTGCGCTGCGCGCGATCGGCATTCTTGTCGTCGAGCTGCGGCTTGCCGGTGGCCTTGTCTGTCGGCTCCTTCAACCAGACGACGCGGCCGCACAGCGCGCTGCCGCAGCGGTGGACCTTGATCCTGGCGTCGCCGGATTGGGTCAGCCAGACGCCGGCCGGATCGTTGGCCTTGTCGCTCGCCTTGGCGGCATCGGCGGGGCTGCCGAGCAGCGGGATGTGGAACGCGGCCACGATCAGGCGGCGCGTGAGGTGAGCGTGGATCAATTGCTTCAGGGCCTTGCGCAGGCCGTTTTGGTCTGGGATTACCGTCATCATCCACCTTCTTCATGAAAAAATTCATGATAAACATCAAATAAATCACGTTTAAGGTTGAGTCAATGACATTGCCTAGGCATGATGCAATCCGGCCGTACCGGCTTTTTGGCAAAGAATTTTTCGGATGGGTGCGATGGGGAAATCGGTTCGTGAGCAGCGCCAGCTCTGGTTTCGCAGGCTCGATCGGGCGTTCTGGTTGATCTGGGCGGCGTTGCCGGTGGTGTTGTGGCTGGCCTATTACCGCACCACCACGGCGTCGGCGACGATCGCCGAGAGCCTGATCGGCGAGCAGGCGAAGTGCGCCAGCATCGTCGCCAACCCGCTCACCATGTCGGCCAAGGGCCAGGTGCTGTTCTGGTCGCTGTTCGCGCTTGGGGTATCGTTTTACGCCGTGCTGATCGGCATCCTACATCGCATGGTGAACCGATTCGCCAACGGACGGATCTTCGTGTCCGAAACGCTGCAGGGTGTCTGGTGGATGGGGATCTTCCTGGTGGTCTGGCCGTTTGTGGATACGATCACGACCATCGCGGTGACCTATGCGCTGTATCAGCTTGGCGACATCAAGTTCTTCCTGCCGAGCTACGGCGTCGACGTCGGCACGGTCGCAGGCGGCGTGTTCCTGATGGCGCTGAAATTCGTGATCGAGCAGGCCATCCTGTTGCAGTCCGAAAACGATCTGACGATCTGAGGGTGATGCTTGTGCCCATCGTGGTGAACCTCGATGTCATGCTCGCAAAGCGCAAGCGCCGCCTCGGAGACCTCGCGGACGCCATCGGCATTTCGATCCAGAACCTGTCGATCCTGAAGACCGGCAAGGCGAAGGCGATGCGCTTCTCGACGCTGTCGGCAATCTGCCGCGAGCTGGACTGCCGGCCGGGCGATATCCTGGAATATGTGCCGGGCGATGAGGGCGGCGAAGGCGAGAGCGGCGAGGGCGGTTGATCCGGCGTGCGGTCGACAGCGGCGCGGGACCGCAAGTTCCTCCCAAAACAAAATGGCCGCGGTTGCCCGCGGCCATTCGTGTTTCTGCTTGAGCGCTGCCTTTACTCGGCCGCCTGCTTGCGCGGCGGGTCGAGCGCGCCGGAGTCGTGGATCTCGGCGACCTGGTGATCGCTGAAGCCGAGCACCTCGCGCAGGATCTCGTCGGTGTGCTCGCCGAGCAGCGGCGAGCGCTGAACGTCGCTCGGCGAATCCGAGAGCTTGATCGGGTTGCCGACCGAGACGTACTTGCCGCGGGTCGGATGATCGACCTCGACCACGGTGCCGGTCGCGCGCAGCGACTGGTCTTCGGCGATCTCCTTCATCGACAGGATCGGACCGCAGGGGATGTCGTCCTTGTTGAGGATCTCCATCGCCTCGAACTTGGTCTTGGTCATCGTCCACTGCTCGATGCGGGCGAAGATCTCGTTGAGGCGCGGCAGGCGGGCCGGCGGCTTGGCGTAGTTCGGATCGGTCTTCCAGGTCGGCTCGCCGATCACGTCGCAGATCTTCTCCCAAACCGGGGCCTGGGTGATGAAGTAAATGTAGGCGTTCGGGTCGGTCTCCCAGCCCTTGCACTTCAAGATGCGGCCGGGCTGGCCGCCGCCGGAATCGTTGCCGGCGCGCGGCACGGCATCGCCGAACGGAATGCCTTCGCCGAACTGGCTGTATTCCTTCAGCGGACCGTGGGCGAGCCGCTGCTGGTCGCGCAGCTTGACGCGGGCGAGGTTGAGCACGCCGTCCTGCATCGCGGCGGTGACGCGCTGGCCCTTGCCGGAGTGGGTGCGATGGTACAGCGCAGTGACGATGCCGAGCGCGAGATGCAACCCGGTGCCGCTGTCGCCGATCTGCGCGCCGGTGACCAGCGGCAGGCCGTCGCGGAAGCCGGTGGTCGAGGCAGCGCCGCCGGTGCACTGCGCGACGTTCTCGTAGACCTTGCA
The DNA here is from genome assembly GCF_054059095.1 of Bradyrhizobium sp. USDA 4510. NCBI lineage: Bacteria > Pseudomonadati > Pseudomonadota > Alphaproteobacteria > Hyphomicrobiales > Nitrobacteraceae > Bradyrhizobium > Bradyrhizobium sp. USDA 4510. The sequence goes on from NZ_JBSSBT010000001.1 coordinate 2,428,438, forward strand.
GTCTTCATACGGGCCGGGGCCAAAACCCTTGATCGAGGCGACGATCATCTTCGGGTTGATGGCCTGGATCTTCTCCCAGGGGAAGCCCATGCGATCGAGCACGCCGGGGCCGAAGTTTTCGACCAGCACGTCGCACTGCTTGATCAGCGCGGTCAACACTTCCTTGCCCTTCGGGTTCTTGGTGTCGAGCGTGATCGAGCGCTTGTTGTGATTCAGCATGGTGAAATACAGGCTGTCCACGTTCGGGATGTCCTGCAGCTGGCCGCGCGTGATGTCGCCGACGCCGGGACGCTCGACCTTGATCACGTCGGCGCCGAACCAGGCCAGCAATTGCGTGCAGGTCGGACCCGACTGGACGTGGGTGAAATCGAGAATGCGAACGCCCTTCAGCGCCTTGGTCATAATGTTTGCTCCGTACTCTATATGCCCCTGCACCCGCAGGGAGTGATGGGGGTTAGGGGTTACTTCTTCTTCTGCAGAACGCTCTGCGGATTGAGGTTGCCGATGCGGCCGCTCTCCGAGCCCGCCGCCGGATCGATCACCGCGTTGATCAGCGTCGGCTTGCCGGAATCCAGCGCTGCATTGACCGCGCGCTTCAACTCGTCCGGCGAGGTGGCGTTGACGCCGACGCCGCCGAAGGCTTCCATCATCTTGTCGTAGCGCGAGCCCTTGACGAACACGGTGGTCGCCGGATCGTCGCCGGCGCTGTTGACGTCGGTGCCGCGATAGATGCCGTCATTGTTGAAGATCACGACGCAGATCGGCAGCCTGTAGCGGCAGATGGTCTCGATCTCCATGCCCGAGAACCCGAACGCGCTGTCGCCTTCGACCGCGAGCACGGGCAGGCCGGTCTCGACCGCAGCGGCGATCGAATAGCCCATGCCGATGCCCATCACGCCCCAGGTGCCGACGTCGAGCCGCTTGCGCGGCTTGTGCATGTCGACAACGCCGCGGGCGAGGTCGAGCGTGTTGGCGCCCTCGTTGACGAAGATGGTGTCCGGACGCTCCGCGATGATCGCGCGCAGCGCGCCGAGCGCGCCGTGGTAATCCATCGGCGAAGCGTTGCTCATCAGCTTCGGCGCCATCTTGGCGACGTTGTCGTCGCGCTTCTTGCTGACGGTCGAGAGCCAGTCGGACGGCGCCGCGGTCCAGTTCGCGCCCATGGCGTCGAGGAACGCCGACAAGCAGGAGCCGATATCGCCGACCACGGGGGCGACGATCTCGACGTTGGAATCCATTTCCTTCGGCTCGATGTCGACCTGGATGAACTTCTTCGGGGCTTCACCCCAGGTCTTGCCCTTGCCATGCGAGAGCAGCCAGTTGAGGCGGGCGCCGATCAGCATCACGACGTCAGCTTCCTTCAGCACCGTCGAGCGCGCCGCACCCGCGCATTGCGGATGCAGATCGGGCAGCAGGCCCTTGGCCATGCTCATCGGCAGGAACGGTACGCCGCTCTTCTCGACGAAATTCTTGATCGCCTCGTCGGCCTGCGCGTAGGCCGCGCCCTTGCCGAGGATGATGAGCGGGCGTTTTGCGCTCTTCAGGACGTCCAGCGCGCGCTTGACCGAAGACGGGGAGGGGATCTGCTCGGGCGCGGCGTCGATCACCTTGACCAGCGACTTCTGGCCGGCGTCGGCGTTCATCACCTGCGAGAACAGCTTTGCGGGCAGGTCGAGATAGACGCCGCCCGGACGGCCCGACACCGCGGCGCGGATCGCGCGCGCGAGGCCGATGCCGATGTCCTGGGCGTGCAGCACGCGGAACGCGGCCTTGCACAGCGGCTTGGCGATCGCGAGCTGATCCATCTCTTCATAGTCGCCCTGCTGCAAATCGACGATCTCGCGCTCGGACGAGCCCGAGACCAGGATCATCGGGAAGCAGTTGGTGGTGGCGTGGGCGAGCGCGGTGAGGCCGTTGAGGAAGCCGGGCGCCGACACCGTGAGGCAGACGCCGGGCCGCTTGGTCAGGAAGCCGGCGATCGAAGCCGCGTAGCCGGCATTCTGCTCGTGGCGGAACGACAGCACGCGAATGCCCGCCGCCTGGGCCATGCGGCCCAGGTCCGTGATCGGGATACCCGGCACACCATAGATGGTGTCGATGCCGTTGAGCTTGAGCGCATCGATGACGAGATGGAAGCCATCGGTCAGTTCTTGCTCGGTGCCCGGTGCCTCGGACTTCGTAGCGGTATTCAGCATCGGCATCGTCTCCCTGGTCGTTCTTTGTTCGGACGATCTGATTGTCGTCTGAAGCGGGTGTGGACTCTCAAATTTAAGTGAACGGTTCTCTACGTGAATAATTCTTGGCCGTGCGCCTCGACGTAGGCGGCAAGCCCAAGCGTGTGGTCGCGCGCGCGCTTCTCGGCAAGCTCGGTGTCGCGCGCTTCCAGCGCCTCGATGATCCCGAGATGCTCGGGCAGCGAGGTCGCGGTGCGGTCCTTGCGGCCGATCGTGAGCTGGCGATAGCCGCGCACATGCAGCAGCAGGTCATTGGTGAGGTCGACCAGAACAGGCGATTCCGACAGCGAGATCAGCGCCTGGTGGAAGGCGATGTTGGCCTTGGAATATTCTTCGACGTGATCCTGCGGCAGGCGATCGTCGCTGAAGTCCTTGAAGAAGTCGCGCAGCGCCGAGATGTCCTTCTTGCGCGCGGTGGTCGTGATCAGGCGCGCCGCCATGCTCTCCAGCGCCGCCCAGGCGCGGATCATGTCGACGATCTCCGCCTTGGTGCGGCGGACCACGACGATGCCGCGGCGCGGCACGGTTTTCACGAATCCATCCTGCTCGAGCATCGCGATCGCTTCGCGGATCGGCGTGCGGCTGACGCCGAGGCGCTCGGACAGTGCGCGCTCGTCGAGCATCACCGGCTCCGGCGTCGCGTAGATGTCCATCTTCAGGATCGCTTCCTTCAAGGCCTCATAGGCCTTGTTCTTGAAGCTCGTCTCCGGCGCGATCCGGACGATGGCGATATCTGTGTCAGCCATGGTGGGCGACGCCTTGGTCTGTTTCGGTTCTGGCACGACTCGTCTCCTCCTCTTGGAGACGTCTTCTTAGCAGAAGAAATTACCTTAGATTTTTGGCATGCCAAATACCAGAATGTCAAGCTGCCTATATTTTTCGATCTTTTTGGACCTCGACCGACCTTGACAATTGCGTTTTTGGCATACCAAATGCCACGAAATCTGTCCCAGGAGGAAGCCAATGTCAAATTCGAAGGATGCGGTCCGCAAAATTCTCGATGCGGTCAGGGCCGACAAGCGCACGAGCCTCACCGCGCCCGAAGGCAAGGTGGTTTGCGACGCCTACGGCATTCCGGTGCCGAAAGAGGGTGTCGCCAAGTCGGCGGCCGAGGCCGCCCGCATCGCCTCCGACATGGGCTTCCCGGTCGTGATGAAGATCGTCTCGCCAGACATCCTCCACAAGACCGAGGCCGGCGGCGTGGTGGTCGGCGTCAAGAGCGCCGCCGAGGCCGAGAAGAGCTACGAGACGATTCTCGCCAACGCCAGGAAGTACAAGGCCGACGCCAAGATCGAGGGCATCCAGGTCCAGCAGATGCTGGGCGGCGGCACCGAGGTGATCGTCGGCTCGATCACCGACGGCTCGTTCGGCAAGCTGGTCGCCTTCGGTCTCGGCGGCGTGCTGGTCGAAATCCTCAAGGACATCACCTTCCGCCTCGCGCCCGCGACCAAGGACGATGCGCTGTCGATGCTCGACGGCATCCAGGCGCATGAGATGCTGAAGGGTGTGCGCGGCGGCGAGGCGGTCAATCGCGAGGCGCTCGCCGACGTCATCGTCAAGGTGTCGCAGCTGGTCAGCGATTTCCCCGAGATCGTCGAGCTCGACCTCAACCCGGTGTTCGCCACCAGCAAGAACGCGATCGCGGCCGACGTCCGCATCGTCGTCGACTTCAACTACAAGCCGCGCCCGGCGCCGCGTCCGACCGAAGAGATCGTCGCCGCGATGAACCGAATCATGCAGCCGAAGGGCGTTGCTGTGATCGGCGCCTCCGCCGAGGACGGCAAGATCGGCAACTCCGTGATGAAGAACCTCATCAACGGCGGCTACAAGGGCGAGATCTATCCGATCCACCCCAAGGCCGACGAGATCCTCGGCTACAAGGCCTACAAGAGCGTCAAGGACGTGCCCGGCGTGATCGACACGGCGGTGTTCGCGATCCCGGCGAAATTCGTCGCCGGCGCGCTCGCCGAATGCGGCGAGAAGAAAATCCCCGGCGCGGTGCTGATTCCCTCGGGCTTTGCCGAGGCCGGCGCGCCGGAATTGCAGGCCGAGATCGTCGAGGTCGGCAAGAAGTACAATATCCGCCTGATGGGGCCGAACATCTACGGCTTCTATTATACCCCGGCCAATCTCTGCGCCACGTTCTGCACCGCCTATGACGTCAAGGGCCACGCCGCGCTGTCGTCGCAGTCGGGCGGCATCGGCATGGCGATCATCGGCTTCTCGCGCTCGGCCAAGATGGGCGTGTCGGCGATCGTCGGCCTCGGCAACAAGTCCGACATCGACGAGGACGATCTGCTCGCCTTCTTCGAGCAGGATCCCAACACCAACCTGATCGCGCAGCACTGCGAGGACCTGAAGGATGGCCGCGCCTTCGCGGAAGCCGCCAAGCGCGTCTCCAAGAAGAAGCCGGTGGTCGTGCTCAAGGCCGGGCGCACGTCTGCGGGCGCGAAGGCGGCCTCGTCGCATACCGGCGCGCTCGCCGGCAACGACAAGATCTACGAGGACGTGTTCAAGCAGTCGGGCGTGATCCGCGCCCGCAGCCTGCGGCAGCTGCTCGAATTCGCCCGCGGCGTGCCGGTGCTGCCGACGCCGAAGGGCGAGAACGTGCTGATCATCACCGGCGCCGGCGGCTCCGGCGTGCTGCTCTCCGACTCCGTGGTCGACAATGGCCTGTCGCTGATGCAGATGCCGCCGGACCTCGATGCGGCGTTCCGCAAGTTCATCCCGCCGTTCGGCGCGGCCGGAAATCCTGTGGATATCACCGGCGGCGAGCCGCCGATCACCTACGTCAACACGGTCAAGCTCGGCCTGTCGGATGAGCGCATCCACGCGCTGATCCTCGGCTACTGGCACACCATCGTGACGCCGCCGATGGTGTTCGCGCGCAACATGGTCGAGGTGAAGAAGGAGATGGAGGCCAAGGGCTTCGTCAAGCCGATCGTCGCCTCGCTCGCCGGCGACGTCGAGGTCGAGGAAGCCGCCGAGTATCTCTACCAGAACGGCATCCCGGCCTACGCCTATTCGACCGAACTCCCGGTCGAGGTGCTCGGCGCCAAGTACAAGTGGGCGCGCGGCGCGGGCCTGCTCTGATCTTCTGAATCTGTCGAATACCACAGGCCGCCCCGGACACCGTCCGGGGCGGCCTTTTCATTGGGCTGCCCCCATCTGCAATGGGCCGCCGAGATGAACGGGAAGGGCGCGACCAGCCCGATCGCGCGAAACCAAGCCAGGCCTTCCTGATCTTCCAGCGCGGGTTCCGCACCATCTTCTTTTCCGGACCCGCGCGCGGCTGACGAAGCTTGCCTTCCGCATCTGATGTGCTACTGATATATCAGATCAATGACGGAGGGACCCGCGATGGAGTTGGCTGCAACAGGGATGACCGACCGCCAGCGCAAATATCGCGCGACCTACCGCGAGCGCGTGGTGGGCTGGTACAATGGCTGGCTGCATGTCGTGCTGATCTACACGATCGGCTTCACGGCGCTGTACGTCTATCTGGCCAATGTGCACGACGTGAAATGGTGGGAATACCTCACCATTCCCGTGGTCTTCCTGATCGCAAACTTCTTCGAATGGGCGGTGCATCGCTTCGTCATGCACCGGCCTCGAATGTGCCCTTGCTGCGCGCGATCTACAGCCGCCACACGCTGATGCACCATCAGTTCTTCACCGAGGAGGAGATGCGCTTCGCCGATCATCACGACTGGCGCGTCACCTTCTTCCCGCCCTATGCGCTCGTGTTGTTTACTCTGATGTCGATCCCGCCGGCGATCGTCGCGGGCCTTGTGATCTCGGCCAACACCGGCTGGCTGCTGATCACCACGACGACCTCGATGTACCTGATCTACGAGTTCATGCATTTCTGCTGCCACGTCGAGGAAAATGCCTTCGTGCGCAACATGCCGTTCGTCAACACCATCCGCCGGCATCATACCGCCCATCACAACCAGTCGATCATGATGGAGCGGAACATGAACCTGACCTTCCCGGTGATGGACTATGTGTTCGGCACCTCCGATCTCAATCGCGGCCTGCTTGGCCACATCTTCAACGGCTACAGCACGCGCCATGTGAAGACCGACATGCGCCGGACGGCGCGGACGCCGCGGGTCATGGCGAAGGAGCAATCGGTGCCGCATGCCGCAGCTTGAGCCCAATCTCGCCGGTCTCGCCTGGTTCGGCCTGCTGTGGAGCGTGTGCTGCATCGGCTTCCTGCAACTGGCCGGGATGTACCCGCTGCGCGGGCGCGCCGTCCTGCCGGTGACGATGACCACCGCATTGTGGGTGATGCTGCTCGCCGGCACGCTGGCATTCGCGCTGGCCGAATTGCGCTGGACCACAATCGTTGTCGTCGGCGGCGTGCTGTTCTTGTTTCTACCCGGGCTGTTTCAGGCGCTGCCGGAATGGTGGCGCGACGGACGCGCGGGATTGCGGCTGTCCTGTTGCGCCATGATCGCCGCGCTCGCGCTGCTGGTCCGCGTCGCCGCGCCGTCCTTTTCCACGTGGATAACCTGAAGGGAGGTCTCGATGCCAAGCCACATCAAGCTCATGCTGTCGCTGGCCTGCCTCGCCACGGCAGCCTGCGGATACTTTTTCATGGTCTATCTGGGCCAGCAGGGACCGAGCTATGCGGTCGCCTTCCTCGGCGTGTTCGCCACGGTCGCGATGTGGATCTTCCCCGAGGTCGTCAAGAAGGACCTCAAGATGCGTCCGCCGGGATCCTGACCGAGCTCCTGATATGATGCTGCAGCACAGGGAGGATCCGATGGCGAGCTATACCGGGGACCGCACCATCGACGGCATTTCGGTGCTGGTCGACGGCAAGCCGCTGTCACCGCATTACGACCAGCTTCGTCTCACCGAGCACGGGTTTGAATGGAGCTACGAGGGGCCCGAGCCGGCACAACTGGCCTTCGCGCTGCTCTATGACCATCTGCACGATGCCGCTGCCGCGAAAGCGCTGCACGAGCCGTTCATGCGACGCGTCGTCGCCAATTTCGACAATGAATGGGAGCTCTCTTCGGCCGATCTCGACGAAGCGGTCGCGGCGCTGCGCTCCGGACAGACGGCCTGAGCCCGTGCTGATGTCCCCGGCAGAGAATTCCTGAGATGACCCTGACCTGTCGCGCGGCGGTGCTGCATCAAAGCGGAACGCCGCTCTCCGTCGAGCGCGTATCGCTTGCGCCGCCCATGCCGACCGACGTCGTGGTGAAGGTGCGCGCCGCGGGGCTCTGCCACACCGATCTCGAAGTCATCGACGGATCGTTGCGCTATCCCTTGCCGATAATCCTCGGGCACGAGGCGGCCGGCGTGGTCGAGGAAATCGGCAGCGCGGTGCGCGACATCAGCGTCGGCGATCGCGTCATCCTGTCCTGGAATCCGCATTGCGGGCACTGCTTTCACTGCGACCGCGCGCAGCCGATCCTGTGCGAGACCTATCTCGCGCGGGGCGCGGAAGGCGTGCATTTCGACGGCGCATCGAAGGCGCAGCTCGCGGACGGACGCAAGCTGACGCACCTGATGTTCCTCGGCGCGTTCTCGGAATATGTCGTGCTGCCGGCCCAGCAGGCGATCGTCGTGCCGAACGACATCCCGTTCGACCGCGCGTGCCTGATCGGCTGCGGCGTCATGACCGGCGTCGGCGCCGCGCTGAACGTCGCCGCCATCGGTCACGGCGATACCGTGATGGTCACCGGCTGCGGCGCGGTCGGGCTGGCAGCGGTGCAGGGCGCCCGGCTTGCCGGCGCAGGTGCTGTCATCGCGGTCGACCTCGATGATGCAAAGCTGGCGCTGGCGCGGCAGCTCGGCGCCACGCACGTCGTCAACGCGGCCCGCGAGGACCCGGTCCAGTTCGCAAAGCAGGCGACGGGCGGCCGCGGCGCCGACGTCATCCTCGAGGCGGCGGGCCATCCCAAGGCGTTTCGGCAGACCGCGGAGGCGGTGCGGCCGGGCGGCGAGGTGATCTGGCTCGGCAAGATCGACGTCACGCGGGACGTGAGTTTTCGCTGGGGCGCGTTGATGGGCGAGAAGCGATTTCGCCGCTCGAGCTATGGCGGCGCGCGGCCACGGCGCGACTTTCCCTTTCTGGCGCAGGCCTATCTGGACGGCCGGCTCAAGCTCGACGAACTGATCACAGGCCGCTGCAGCCTCGACAGCATCAATGACGGCTTCGAGGCGCTGCGGCGCGGACGTTCGATCCGCACGGTCGTCGAGCTCTGAGAGCCGTTACAGCGTCGAACGTGCAAAACTCTCGATGTAGTCGATCAGGCTGTCGGACGCCGCGCCCGCGGCGTCGACGCGGCGCTCGGCGATGGCTTCAGCGACGTCGGCATGCAGCCGCGCCGCGAGCGGCAAATCGGCCGCTTCCTTGTAATGCTGGTACCAGAACCGGCGCGACAGGCCATGCATCAGGCCCATGGCGCGGGAGGCGAACTCGTTGCGCGACGCCGCGGAGATCAGGGTGTTGAACTGGTGATCCAGCCGCATGAACAGCAGGTCGTCGGATTTCTCCGCCGCGCGCCGCATGCCGGCGGCGATCTCCGAGAACTGCGTGCGCTGCTCGCTGGTGGCGCGCTCGGCGGCGCCGCGCGCCATCAGCCGTTCCAGCTCGCGCCGGACTTCGAGCAGGCGCAGCTGGGCCCTGAGGTCGATCTCGGACACCAACACGCCGCGGCGGGCCAGGATGTTGACGAGGCCGTCGCGCGATAGGCGCTGCAAGGCCTCGCGGATCGGGGTTCGGCCGATGTTGAGCCGTTTGGCGAGCACGAGCTCGGAGAGCGCGGTGCCCGGCGGCAGTTGCAGCGTCACGATCAGCTCTTCCAGCTCGGCATAGGCGCGATCGGTGAGCGTGACGTCGCTTTGCGGGAGCGGGGCCGGCGCGGAACCGCGCGGCTTGTCGCCGGCGGCGGACGATTGCCGTGCCGGCCGGCGGCTTCCTGCTGTGCGCACGCGCACCGTGCTGGATCGTTTGCTCGAATTTACCATCAGGATCGTGAGTGCTGCTGTACAGCAGATATCTCACACGCCCGATGGCAATGACAAGGCCGGTAGATCGGCGCCGCGCCGAATCGGACGGCGCGCCGCGCGCCCATCAGTGCGAAATGCTTTCCAACGTCCGGCCGCGGGTTTCCTCGCCGAGCAACAGCACCGCAAGCGCCGCCACCACGAACGCGCCGGCGCCGAGCGCAAACACGCCGCCTTGTCCGGCCGCCGGCAGGATCACGCCGATCACATAGGGGCCGATCAGCGAACCGATTCGGCCGACCGCGGAGGCAAAGCCCGTTCCGGTGGCGCGGACATGGGTCGGGTACAGTTCGGGCGTATAGGCGTAGAGCGCCGACCACATGCCGAACAGGAAGAATTGCATGCAGAGGCCGGCAATGATGAGCTGGGTCTGGTCCGCCGCCGAGCCGTAGAAATGGCAGGCGATCGCGCCGCAGAGCAGGTTCATCACCAGCGTCGCCTTGCGGCCCCAGGATTCGACGAGCCACGCCGAGACCAGGAAGCCGGGGATCCCCGCGAGCGAGATCAGGATGGTGTAGAACACCGATTTGGTGATCGGGAAGCCCTTGGCCTGCAGCAGCGCGCCGAGCCACGTGGTCAGGCCGTAGAAGCCGAGCAGCGCGAAGAACCACAGGGTCCACAACATCGTAGTCCGCTTGGCATAGATGCCCGAAAACAGCGTTCTCAGGCCGGTCACTTCGGACGCGGGGGCGGCCACCTGGCGCACCACCGGCGGCAGCTCCTTGCCGCCGAGACGGTCGCGGACCCTGGATTCGATGTCGCGCACGGTCGCTTCGGCCCGCTCCGAATAACCGTGGGACGCAAGCCAGCGCGGCGATTCCGGAACGAAGCGGCGCACCACCAGCACGAACACGGCCGGGATTGCCTGCAGGATGAAGACCCAGCGCCAGTCGGCGACCTGCAGCACGAAGTAGGTCAACAAGCCCGACGCGATGAAGCCGAGCGGCCAGAATCCTTCGAGGAACGCGATGTAGCGGCCGCGGTTGCGCGCCGGCATGATCTCCGAGACCATCGACTGCGCGACCGGAAACTCCATGCCCATGCCGAAGCCGAGCAGCAGGCGGGATGCACCGAGCGCGGTCGCCGTGGTGGACAGACCGCAGCACAGGCTGCCCAGTCCCCAGAAGATCATGCTGACCTGGAAGACGCGGGCGCGGCCGAAACGGTCGGCGAGCAGGCCGGCGGACGCGGCGCCCGCGAACATGCCGAGGAAGCTCGTGCTGGACAGCAGCCCGGTTTCCGCCGTCGACAGGCCGAAGGTCTGGCGGATCGAACCGAGCACGAAGGTGAGCGCGGCCAGATCCATGCTGTCGAAGAACCACGCGGTCGCGATGATTCCGAAGATCCAGCGCTGATAGGAGGTGAGCGGCAGGCGTTCGAGCCGCGCCGCGATATCGGCGACCTGCTGCGCCTGCGCGGTTCGCGCAACGGCGGCCGGAGCCCGGCTTCCGGCTGCCGCGGTGACGTCGGAAATGGTCATTGCTGCCTCCCCAAGTGGACATTGATTGGCTCTTGTCGGCCCTTTTAATAAAATGTCACACAGATAGCAGTGATATGTCAATTGCTGATCACGCACAAACTGGCGGCGCGAACCGGGCTGCCGCACCGGACGGGCCGCGGACACATCGGCGCGTAGCGCGGTCCTCCCGTGATCCGGCCGACCATCCTTGTCGCGTCGAGCATCCTGTGAAGCGGCATCAAGAGCCGGTTAACGGCATCCGAGAAATCGGGGGCTAACGGATAATCCGGCTTTAATGGGGAGCCGACTAAACGTCACGTAGTTGCAAGGTGCCGGATGCCTGGAGGTATCCGATGTTGCGTCGGGCGGAGGCGTTTTCCCCATATGTCAGTTCAGGCCGATCTGGATTTTGCGAGCGACGATCGCGCGAGGGCGCAGATCGGCGCGGCGGTGAACTATCTGCTCAGGGACGCGACCGGCGTCGCGCGTGAGCATGCCGTCGAGACCATTGTCGAGATGGTGCGCGACATCGCAAGCCGGCCGCTCACTGTCGAAGCGGCATCGATTCAGCCGCTGATGAGCGGTGTCGCCTATCGGGATTTTGTCATCGATGCCTACCGGCGCGATGTGGATCGCTGGCGCGCGACCATCCGCCGTTCAAACGGCAAGAAGATCCGGATCGCTTCGCCGCCGTCGGTGCGCGACGAGGCGACGACCACAGCGGACGCGATCACCGCCGAGAAGGCCATCGAGTTCGCCAGGCGGGCGATCGACTTGGGCGAGGTGATCTGACCTCGCCGCCTCAAGGCTGGCATCGCCGCGACGTCTTGGCGATGCCGCCTATGCTTGGGACGCGCGATGTGCTCCGATACGGCAGCTGCGCCGGTTCCGCAGCTGTCTGCGGAATTGTCCATTCATCCTGTCCCAGCCGAGAAATGCCATGCCTTCCGAACTCCGTTCGCCTCGTCTGGCCGTCCTGATCGACGCCGACAACGCATCTGCAAAGATCGCCGATGGGCTGTTCGAGGAGATCGCCAAGATCGGCGAGGCCAGCGTGCGCCGGATCTACGGCGACTTCTCCAATCCCAGGTCCAAGGGCTGGGCCGACATCCTGTCGAAGCACGCCATTATCCCGCAGCAGCAATTCGCCTATACGACCGGGAAGAATGCATCCGACATCACCTTGGTGATCGACGCCATGGACCTGCTGCACAGCGGCCGGTTCGATGGCTTTTGCCTGGTGTCGTCGGACAGCGATTTCACCCGGCTTGCCGCCCGCATCCGCGAGCACGGCATCGACGTGTTCGGGTTCGGCGAGCAGAAGACGCCGGAGAGTTTTCGGCAGGCCTGCCGCCGGTTCGTCTATACCGAGAATCTGCGCGGCGGCGCGCCGAGCAATCAGGATGCCGCCGTGCGGGCGCAGCCGTTGCAGCCGCCGGAGGCTGCCACGCCGATCATCAAGAAGGTCATCAGCCAGATGGCGAGCGAAGACGGCTGGGTCACGCTTGGCGAGGTCGGACGGCAGCTGGCTAATTTCGCGTCGGATTTCGATCAGAGGACCTACGGCTTCCGCACCCTCGGCGAACTGGTGCGCAGGACCAACGCTTTCGAGATCGAGTCGAAAGGCGGGACGATGCGAATTCGCATCAAGCCAGCGGCTGCACCGCCGCCAAGACGGCGAGCTCCGAGACGGCGAGCCGATCAAAAATCGCCGGAATGAACGGCGCGCAGTGCGGTCTGTTCTGCACGATCTCTGAATCTGAACCCAGGATGAATGCTGCTTCGAAGGTTGTTTGGAGCAGCATTTTCGTTCGTGCCGGAATCAAGCGAATTGCGCGCGGAACTGGCGTTGCGCGGGTTGCAGCGTTGGAACTGGAACGTTCTCGTTGCTTGCGATGTTGAGGGGGCATCGATCAATTCGGAGGAGGAGAATCATGAACAAGCGTTTTGCTGTGTCCCTTGTCGCTGCTGCGTCGCTGCTCGCGTCCGGCTCGGCCTTCGCGCAGTCCACGACTGCGGCGGGTGCCGCGAACGGCGCGCGGGCTGGCGGCGAAATCGCGGGGCCTGTCGGCGAGATCGTCGGCGGCACGGTGGGTGCCGCGGTCGGCGCCGGCCTCGAGATTCCGAATGCGGTGATCACGTCGATCCCGCGCAACGAGCCGTCGGTGGTGGTGCGTGAACGCGTCGTCGTCGGCGAGCCGCTACCCGACACCGTCGTGCTGCGCCCGGTGCCGCGCTACACCGAGTATCGCTATGCGGTCGTCAATGATCGCCGCGTGATCGTGGAGCCGCGCACCCGCCGGATCGTCAAGATCATCGACTGATCGCGTCGAGACGTCTGACTACGAAAATCCTCGCGGGCCCATCGCCCGCGGGGATTTTCCTGAGTCCCATGAATACTGGTATGGCACAGGCCCGCTTTTTTCATGAAGCGACCGGTTGGCCTGACGCCGCGATCCCCTAGACTGATCCGCAACGGATGGACGCAGCCAGCGTTCGTCTCAATCAAGAACAGGGGATGGAAGCATGGCTCGGAAGATCGCGATCGTCGGCGCGGGCGCTGTCGGCGGCTACGCCGGTGCGCATATGGTGCAGGCGGGGGAGGACGTCACCTTCATCGATCCCTGGCCCGCGCATGTCGAGCACATGCGCAAGCACGGCCTGCGCGTCACGCACGCGATGGACGTCGCGGAATTCTCGGTGCCGGTGCGCGCGCTTGATGTCACCGACGCGCAGCAGCTGGCGAAAGAGAAACCGGTCGACATCGCCTTCGTCTGCATGAAGTCCTACGACACCGCCTGGGCCACCATGCTGATCCGGCAATATCTGGCGGCGGACGGTTACGTCGTCTCGCTGCAGAACTGTATGAACGAGGAGACCATCGCCGGCATCGTCGGCTGGGGCAAGACGCTCGGCTGCATCGCGAGCAGCATCACCGTCAATTTGCCGGAGCCGGGCCATATCCACCGCGGCGCCGGCAAGGGCGGGGCCGCCCACACCGTGTTTCGCACCGGCGAGGTGCATGGCCGGATCACTGCGCGGGCGGAGGAAGTCTGCCGCCTGGTCGGTTATTCCGACAGCGCCAAGGTCACCTCCAATCTCTGGGGCGAGCGCTGGTCCAAGCTCGTCGCCAACGTGATGGGCAACGGGCTCTCGGCCTGCACGGGTCTGGCGGGCGGCGAGGTGCTGCAAAGCGAACCGCTGCGCCGCTTCTCGACCCGGCTCGGCAGCGAGGCGATCCGCGTCGGCCAGGCGCAGGGTTATCAGCTGGAGGAGATCCTGCATCTGCCGCCCGAGACCATCGCCCGCGCCGGCGAGGGCGACGAGGCCGCAACGCGCGCCTGCGACGAGCAGCGCTTCAAGGATGCCAAGCGCACCTCATCGGCGCAGCGTCCCTCGATGGGCCAGGACATGCAGAAGGGCCGCCGCACCGAGATCGAATTCCTCAACGGGCTCGTGGTCAGCGAAGGCGAGAAGCTCGGCATCGCGTGCAACGCCAATGCCGCGCTGACCGACATCGTCAAGCGCGTCGAACGCGGCGAGCTCGCGCCGGATCCGCGGCACATCACGGAGCTGAGGTTGAATTGAGTGGCCACGGCCGTCATTGCGAGCGCAGCGAAGCAATCCATCTCTCCGCATCTGTGGAATGATGGATTGCCTCGTCACTTCAGCGCAAAGTTGCTCTGCAGTTTTGTCGCGAGCTCCTCGCAATGACGGATGCGCGGCCGCCGGGTCTTGCCTACAGCAGCTGCCGTACCCCCATCCCGTTCATGAACCGCTCGCGGATCTGCACGGGGTCGCGGCGGGTGGTGCCGGTGCCGGGCTTGTCGTCGATGCGGACGCCGATCAGGGTCGGGCCGGAGGTCTGTTTCGACTGTTCGATCAGCCGCTCGAAATCGTCCTCGTCGGCGGCCCATGAGCTGCTCGCGATGCCGCTGGCGATTGCGACCTGAACGATATCGGTATGGCCGGCGGCCGGCGTCGGCTGCGCGCCCGTGATCTGGTAGATACCGTTGTCCATCACCACCATGGTGAGATTCTTCGGCGCCAGTGTCGCGATGGTCGAGAGGCAGCCGAGCTGCATCAGCAGCGAGCCGTCGCCTTCGAGTGCGAATACGCGCCGCTTCGGCTGCGCCAGCGCGACGCCGAGCGCGATCGGGAAGGCGAGGCCCATGCTGCCCAGCATGTAGAAATTCTGCGGGCGGTGGCCGGCGGCCCAGAGGTCGAAATTGGTGTTGCCGATGCCGCCGATCACGGCCTCGTCCTTCAGCCCGGCGACGAGGCGCTGGGTGAGCTCGAAGCGGTTCATCACCTTGGTGTTGCGCGCGGGGGTGCTGGTCATGGCTGATCTCACTTGTCGAAGGTCTTGCCGCCGGTCAGCAGCGGCGAGAGTATCAGCGCCACCGGCGCCTGGGTGGTGACGGCCTGCTTGATCGAGCGGTCGGCGATGAATTCGAGCTCGTCGAGCCGGGTGATGGTGTGATGCTCCATCGCCAGCGAATCCAGCACCGGGCGCATGGTGCGGCAGACCAGCGCCTGGCCGTAGTTGAACTCGCCGAGTGTGCCGCGCTCGGAGACGAACATGATCAACGGGATCTGGTAGGGCACCGCGAGCGAGGCCAGCACATTGGCCAGCGTGGCAAAGCCCGAGGTCTGCATCAGCACCGCGCCGCGCGTGCCCGCCATCCAGGCACCGGAAACGATGCCGACCGCTTCTTCCTCGCGCGCGCTCGGAAATGTCGTGAAATAGGGATCGGCGTGCAGGTCCTTGATCAGCGTGGTCAGCACCCGGTCGGGCACGTAGGGCACGAGCTTGATCTCGTTCCGCTTCAGCGTCTGCAGCACGATGCCGTGCCAGGTGGTCGCCGCATCCTGGGACTTGTCCTTGGCTTTATCTTTGGACGAGGCTTGTTCCGCGGCCGCCATCCTGTTCTCCCTGCTCGCGCGACGCTGGTGGCCGCTTGCCGCACGAAACTTGACGCGGTGCCTGCGATTGTCAACATGCCGCGGCCGCAACGCGATCTGCGGAATTCGGCCATCGCAGCGCCGAACCAACGTGCGATACAGGCGTAACGAAAAAGGGACGGTAGCGATCAAGGGACGGGAGGCGTCGATGGCCGGATGGGTCTGGCGGACCGCCATTGCGGCAGCGGCCATTTTTGTGGCCGGCCTTGCGTCCGCGCAGCCGTTCCCGGCCAAGGCCGTTCACATTCTCGTTCCATATCCGCCCGGCGGCGGCGTCGATGTGCTGACGCGCACGCTCGCCGAAGCCGTGTCGAAGACCTGGACGCAGTCGATCGTGGTCGAGAACCGGCCCGGCGCCGGCAGGGTGATCGCCTCGCAGGCGATCGCGACCTCCGCGCCCGACGGTTACAATCTGATCATGGTGGCGAGCGGTCACGCCACCAATCCGTTCCTTTATCCAAAGCTGCCCTACGACACCTTCAAGGATTTCTCGCCGATCTCGCTCTTGGCGTCGTCGCCGAACGTGCTGCTGGTGCGCGCGGATTCGCCGTTCAAATCGGTCGCCGACGTCATCGCCGCGGCGAAGGCGAAGCCGGGCAGGCTGTCCTTCGCCCATGCCGGCAACGGCACCTCGACCCATCTGGCCGGCGAGCTGCTCAAGAGCCTCGCCAAGATCGATCTCGACGCGATCCCCTACAAGGGCGGCGCGCCGGCGATCAACGATCTGCTCGGCGCGCAAATTCCGATGTCGTTCAACAACGGACCGGAATCGGTCGGGCAGCTGCAGGCCGGCACGGTTCGCGCGCTGGCGGTGACGACCGGCTCGCGTGCGCCGTTCCTGCCTGACGTGCCCAGCATGTCGGAAACCGTGCCCGGCTACGACACAGAAGTGTGGTGGGGGCTGCTCGGGCCCGGCAACATGCCGGCCGACCTCGTCGCCAAGATCTCGCATGATTTCGTCGCGGCCGTGAACACCGATGCCGTGAAGGAGCGGCTCGGCAAGCTCGGTGCGATCCCGATCGGCTCCACGCCGGACAAGTTCGCCGCCAAGATCAAGGCCGACTACGACAAATGGGGGCCGATCATCAAGGCCGCCGGCATGAAGGCGGAGTAGACGATGGCCGCGTCAAAAATTCCCGCCTGCCTGCCGCCGCGTCCGGTGACGCCGCCCAGAGACAAGCTGCCGCCGAAGGCCTGCGATACGCATGCGCATGTGTTCGGCCCGGCTGACCGCTTCCCCTATGCCGGCGATCGCAGCTACACGCCGCCGGACGCGCCGCTCGCGACCTATCTCGGCATGCTTGATGCACTCGGTTTCGCCCGCGGCGTGCTGGTGCAGGGCAGCGCGCACGGCCACGACAATTCGGCGATGCTGGATGCGTTGCAGCGTGAGCCCGCGCGGCTGCGTGGCGTCGCGGTGGCCGATGCCGATGTGGCGGCAGGCACGCTGCGGCAATGGCATGTGCTCGGCGTCCGCGGCCTGCGCTTCAACCATTTCTTCCGCGGCGGGCAGCTGCACTATCGCGGCGGCATTCCCTTGAACGTTGCCGAGACGCATGCGGGCGTGATGGCCGAACTCGGCTGGCATCTGCAGCTCTGGATCGACGTGAAGGATTTGCCTGACACGATCCCGACGCTGAAGACGCTCGGGTTGCCGGTCGTGGTCGATCACATGGGCCGCACCGATGCTGCCGCCGGCATCAACACCGCGGGCTTTCAGAGCCTGCTACGTGCGGTGGACGAAGGCTGGTGCTGGGCCAAGCTCTCGGGCGCGCATCGCCTGAGCCGGCGGGCCCCTGATTATCCCGATGCGCGGCCGTTCCACGAGGCGCTGGTGTCGACCAATCCTGAAAGGCTGGTGTGGGGCGGCGACTGGCCGCATCCGCGGGTCGAAGGCGAAATGCCCGACGCTGGCCATCTGCTGACGCTGTTCCAGGACTGGACGCCCGACGCGACGACCCGGCACCGTATCCTCGTCGACAATCCCGCACGACTCTATGGCTTCCCAAACTGAAAGCTGCTCGAAGACATGACCGTCAACAACAAGCGCGTGTTCTACGTCAAATACCTCGCCCACGAGATCTACGTCGATATCCTGAAGAAGCGGCTGGACGTCAGGCTCGATCGTCTCGAGAACGAGACGCCGGAGGCGACGTTCGCGCCGGTTCTTGCCGACGCGCATGCCTATCAGATCGGCGCGGCGCGCGATGAGCTGGCGCCGCATTTCCATGCCCATGCCGAGCTGTTGAAGCGTGCGCCGAATCTTCTGATCGTGTCGTCGAATGGTGCCGGCTTCGATCCCGTCGATGTCGATGCCTGCACCGCGGCGGGCGTGCTTGTCGTCAACCAGTCCGGCGGCAATGCCAATTCGGTCGCCGAACACGCGCTCGGCATGATGCTGACGCTGTCGAAGCGGATCATCCAGTCCGACCGCAGGCTGCGGCGCGAGGCCAATGTCAACCGCAACGACCTGATCGGCAACGAGCTGAAGGAGAAGACCGTCGGCATCGTCGGGCTCGGCAATGTCGGCCGCCGCATCGCCGAGCTGTGCAGGGGCCTCCTGCACATGAAGGTGATCGCCTACGATCCCTATCTCACGGCGGATGAGATGGCAAAGCGGGGCGGGGAGAAGGTCGAGCTCGACGATCTCCTGCGTCGCGCGGACTTTGTTTCGATCTCGTGTCCGCTGGACAAGAACAGCCGCGGCATGATCGGCGCGCGCCAGTTCGCGCTGATGCAGCCGCACGCCTATTTCGTCACCACCGCGCGCGGCTTCATCCACGACGAGAAGGCGCTGGAGGAAGCGCTGCGTGAAAAGCGAATCGCGGGTGCGGGCCTCGACGTCTGGGACAAGGAGCCGCCGCCGCCGGATCATCCGCTGCTGCAGTTCGACAATGTGCTGGCGAGCCCGCACACCGCCGGCGTCACCCGCGAGGCGCGCATCAACATGGGCCGGATCGCCGCCGAGCAGATCCTCGATGCCCTCGACGGCAAGCGCCCGCCGCGCATCATCAATCCCGAGGTCTGGCCGGTCTACGCAAGACGGTTCGAGAAGGCGTTCGGGTTCATGCCGGGGTAGGGTCGGCAGTGCCCCTGCGGGGCCGCGGCTGCGCGCGGTCAAAAATATCGAAAACAACCCCATGCAAAGGAGCTGGCGGCTGTCGGCGTTCGAGCGGGCATCTTGACGCGTCGGGCAACTCAGGGGTACATTTCCAATATTCAGAAATCGTGCAAGCGCTGGGCTTTGCGGGGGGAGAATACCCGCAAGGGCGGAAGGGAACTCTTCCGCCGGTGCTTCCCTCGCACAAGCGGCCAGCCGTGCGAGCGTTGTTGCGCGGGCAAAAATACCGGAGAAAATCTCCTTCGTTGCAGCCTCGATCGAGGCAATAAACCCACTGCCGAACGACCGCCTCGCAACACGTCCGTTGTTATTTTCCCTGAGATATCGACGGCTTAGCCCGAAATCGCCATTTTCCGTCTGTGCCCGACCATTCCGGGCACGGAAGGAAGAGGTTCATGCGACAGGTCCAGTCATTGCTCCGCAACGCGCCCGCCAGGATCGGCCGCCGTCTTGCGCAGATCGTCGCGATCGCCGCCGCCAGCCTGCCCCAGGCCGGCGCGTAGCTTTTCCCGCTGCGAACAGTCGCACGCGTATCAGCCGAATTAACTCACTACCCTTTCGTGTTAGTGCTAGCGTGGTACCCCCGGGCTCTGCCGGTGCAGCAGGGAGGGTTCCATGTCACGCTTCGTCGTTCATTTCATGAAAGACGTGCTCGGCGGCAATGGCCGCGAGCGCGAGGTTTGCCAGGGTGCGCTTGAGATCGACGCCTCGAGCGAGGGCCAGGCCACCGAGATGGCCAAGGTCAAGTTTTGCCAGGAGCAATCGCTGTGCGACTGGTCATTGCATGCCGACCGCATCCGGATCGAGGCGGCCGACTTGCACGTGAGCTGACGTCACAGGTCGACTACCAGCTACATCCGCAATGCGCTCCCTCTCCCGCTTGCGGGCAGGGGAATCGCATATGAATGAACCGATTCCTCCGCGCCGTCATGGCCGGGCTTGTCCCGGCCATCCACGTCTTTTCTCCGCGTGGAAACGAAGACGTGGATGCCCTGACAAGCCCGGGCATGACGAGTTTGTGGAAACTCCGATTACCTCAAACGGCCATGCGATTGCCCTACGCTTGCGGGGGAGGGCCGGGGTGGGGGCTCGCTCCGCGAGTCGTATTGTGGAAAGAGCCCCCACCCCCGCCGCGCTGCGGACGACGCTTCGCGTCGCTCGTCGCGCGTCGACCTAAGAGCGAGCTTCGCTCGTCTCGACCCCGCAAGCGGGAGAGGTGCAGCAACTCCGCCACGAGAAGCCAAAAGCGGCCGAACGGTTGCCGATCACTCCGGCAGGATGCGAACCGCGCCCTTGGCCGCGCTGCTGGCGAACGCCGCATAGGCCTTCAGCGCGGTTGAGACGGCGCGCTTGCGTGGCGCTGCCGGCTTCCAGGCCGCGTTGCCCCTGGCTTCCATCGCTGCGCGACGGCGCTTCAGCTCGGCATCGTCGACCTTGAGGTTGACCTTGCGGTTCGGGATGTCGAACTCGATGATATCGCCTTCCTCGACGAGGCCGATCAGGCCGCCTTCGGCGGCTTCCGGCGAGACGTGGCCGATCGACAGGCCCGACGATCCGCCCGAGAAGCGGCCGTCGGTGATCAGCGCACAGGCCTTTCCGAGGCCTTTCGACTTCAGATAGCTGGTCGGGTACAGCATCTCCTGCATGCCCGGGCCGCCGCGCGGTCCCTCATAGCGAATCAGCACGACGTCGCCGGCCTTCACCTTGTTGCCAAGGATGGCTTCGACCGATGCGTCCTGGCTCTCGAAGATGCGGGCGGGACCTGAGAACTTCAGAATGCTCTCGTCGACGCCGGCGGTCTTCACGATGCAGCCGTCTTCCGCAAGATTGCCGAACAGCACGGCGAGGCCGCCGTCCTTGGAATAGGCGTGCGCGGCGTCGCGGATGCAGCCCTTGGCGCGGTCGAGATCGACCTCGTCGAAGCGGCGGTCCTGGCTGAACGCCTCCTGGGTCGGCACGCCGCCCGGCGCGGCGCAATAGAAGTTGCGTACCTTGTCGCTTGTGGTCCGCACCACGTCCCAGCGGTTCAGCGCATCGTCCAGCGTTGCTGCATGCACGGTCGGCCCGTCGGTCGTGAGCAGCTTGGCGCGGTCGAGCTCGCCCAGGATCGCCATGATGCCGCCGGCGTGATGCACGTCCTCCATGTGGACGTCCTGCACCGAGGGCGCGACCTTGCAGAGCACCGGCACCTTGCGTGACAGGCGGTCGATATCGGTCATCGTGAACGGCACTTCGCCCTCGCGCGCGGCGGCGAGCAGATGCAGCACGGTGTTGGTCGAGCCGCCCATCGCGATATCGAGCGTCATCGCGTTCTCGAACGACTTGAAGTTCGCGATGTTGCGCGGCAGCACCCTGGCGTCGTCCTGCTCGTAGTAGCGGCGGGCGAGGTCGACGATCAGATGGCCGGCTTCGACGAACAGGCTCTTGCGGTCGGCATGCGTCGCCAGCACCGAGCCGTTGCCGGGCAGCGCGAGGCCGAGCGCCTCGGTCAGGCAGTTCATCGAGTTCGCGGTGAACATGCCAGAGCAGGAGCCGCAGGTCGGGCAGGCCGAGCGCTCGATTACCGCGACGTCCTCGTCCGACACGTTGGAGTCGGCGGCCGCGACCATCGCGTCGATCAGGTCGACCGCGCGCTTCTTGCCCTTGAGCACGATCTTGCCCGATTCCATCGGTCCGCCCGAGACGAACACGGTCGGGATGTTGAGCCGCAGCGTCGCCATCAGCATGCCGGGCGTGATCTTGTCGCAGTTGGAGATGCAGACCATCGCGTCGGCGCAATGCGCATTGACCATGTATTCGACGCTGTCGGCGATCAGCTCGCGCGAGGGCAGGCTGTACAGCATGCCGTCATGACCCATCGCGATGCCGTCATCGACCGCGATGGTGTTGAACTCCTTGGCGACGCCGCCGGCCTTCTCGATCTCGCGCGCGACCAATTGGCCGAGATTCTGCAAATGGACGTGGCCGGGCACGAACTGGGTGAAGGAATTGACCACCGCGATGATCGGCTTGCCGAAGTCCTCGTTCTTCATGCCGGTGGCGCGCCAGAGGCCGCGTGCACCCGCCATGTTGCGGCCGTGGGTGGTGGTGCGGGAGCGATAGGCGGGCATCGTAAATCCTTCTCAAATCCTTGGGCTAAGGGCATTTTTTAGGGGAGTTGGCGCTCCTTATGCCTGCCCGTGGATGCGGATTCAAGCGCGGAACCGCATGGCTGAACCCCGCAATTCGGGCAATGTCGAGCCGGTCGGCTTGATCTCGGTCGGCCCGGTGCATTAGCTGGTCGCACCGACGGCAAGAATAACGAACAAGCAAAAAAGGGAGAGACACGCGTGGCAAGGCTGCCCCTGATTGATCCGGAGACGACGAGCGGAGAGATCCGCGCCTCATTCGACCGCATGCCGGTCAAGCTCAACATCTTCCGCATGATGGCCCATGCCGAGGCCAATATGATCCCGGCGATGCGGCTCGCCAATTCGATCCTGCACAAGCAGAAGCTGTCGGCGGTCAACCGCGAGCTCCTGATCCTGCAGGCCGCGCAGCTTGAGGGCGGCGCCTATGAATGGCGCCAGCACGTGCCGATCGCGCTCGGTGTCGGCGTCACCCAGGCGCAGATCGATGCCGTCGAGCGCGGCGATTACGACGATGCCGCACTCAACGCAGCCGAGCGCGCGCTGCTTCGCTTCGGCCGCGAGGTGGTCGAGAAGGTCCGCGTCGGCGATACCGCCTTTGCCGCGGTGCGCGAGCATTTCAGCGATCAGGAGATCGTCGAGGCGATCGTCGCGCTCGGCTTCTACATGATGATGGCGCGGCTGACCGAGGCGACCGAGACCGATCTCGATCCGGCCGCCGGCATGGCCGTGTTCGAAGGCGGCAAGAAGCAGGGTTGACGAGATGTCGGAGACTTCGCAAGAGGCCAAGCAAGACCCCGAGCCGGAGCGCCATGTCCGTCCGCTGAGCGCGGAATCCTCGGGTACCGCGCCGGGCAGGGGACGCCTCAACGGCCGCCGCATCCTCGTGGTCGGCGGCGGCCAGCGGGTGTTCGATGCCGCCACCGATCCGATCGGCAACGGCCGCGCCATGAGCCTGCTGTTCGCACGCGAGGGCGCGCATGTCGCGGTCGCCGACCTCAACCGCGCCTCGGCCGAGGACACGGTTGCGCGCATCGCTGCTGACGGCGGCCGCGCTTTCGCGATCGCCGCCGATGTCACCAAGGAAGCCAACGTCATCAGGATGATCGACGAGGCGCATCGCACGATGGGCGGGCTCGACGGCATGGTGCTGAACATCGGTACCTTCGGCAAGACCGGGCTCGACAATGTCAGCGCGGAGGAATGGAACAGGATCTACGACGTCAATGTCCGCGGCCCGATGCTGTGCTGCCGCGCGGCCTTGCCGAAATTCGAAGACGGCGGCTCGATCGTGTTCATTTCCTCGATCGCGGCGCTGAAGGCGGGATCGCAGATGGCGGTCTATGATTCCTCCAAGGCCGCGCTCGGCGGCCTGATGCGCAACATCGCACACACGGGCGCGCGGCGCGGCATCCGCGCCAATCTGGTCTATCCCGGGCTGGTCGACACCCCGAACGGCCGCGAGGCCGGCGCGGGCCGGCCGTCGCGCGGCAAGGGGCATATCCCGTTCGGCCGTCAGGCGACGGCGTGGGAGATCGCCTATGCCGTGCTGTTCTTCATGTCGGATGAAAGCGTCTATGTCACCGCGCAGACGCTCGCGGTCGACAGCGGGCTCAGCGGTTTGTGAGCGGCGGGGAGGGCGCATGAGCGCATTGTTCGGCAAGGTCTGTCAGAACGGCTACGTCGTTCGCGACATCGATGCGGCGCTGAAGTTCTGGACCGAGACACTGCGGGTCGGGCCATTCTTCCTGATCCCCTCGGTCAAGGTCGATTGGTTCCGCTATCGCGGCATGGACTCCGCGGTCGAGATGTCGATCGCGCTGGCCAATTCCGGCGATCTGCAGATCGAGCTGATCCAACAGCGCAACGACGCGCCGTCGATGTATCTGGATTTTCTGGCGCGCCACGGCGAGGGCCTGCAGCACATGTCGTACTGGAGCACGGACTACCAGTTGCTCTATGACCGCGCCGTCGCGGCAGGCTTCACGGTCGGTCATGAAGGCCAGATCGGCGGCCCCAGGGGACGCTTCGCCTATTTCGACACCGCCGGCCATGCCGGCACCGTGATCGAGATCTCAGACATCTCGGGATCGAAGGGGCGGTTTTTCGAGACGATCAGGACCGTGGCCGCGACCTGGGACGGCTCGGACCCGATCCGCGTGGTGGGCCGACGCGGTATTATGGCGCAAACGCCACAAGGGTTATGAGGACGAGCACGGCAGTACTGAAAGCTGCAATGCCAAGGCAAATGCGTGCCGGGACAGAATGGGATTCGAAACGTGGCAGTTCAGGCATTGCGCGCTCCACTTGCGTTGCTTGGGGCGAGGCGGGAGCGCGGTGACTGACAGCGATCTCGTCACCGATAGATGCCGAAAGGCCGTGCGGTGATAGAGACAAAGCTGCGCTCTATTTCGTGCGAGCGCCAGCAATATGTTTCTCCCCGATCACGGAACGATCTGAAAACGCCTCAAGGCACTAAGTTGCCGGTTATTGCGGTCAAATCTCCTCCAGCACTACCTGCTCAAGCTCTAGTGCCGCGACGCATGCAAGGAAGAAGATCGCCGTAAACGATCCACGTTTCAGCTTCATGGTTCCACCCGGTATCTGAACAGCCTCGGCGGCCAAACGGAATGCAAGTTAACGAATTTGAATTCATCGCCAGCGGCGAGTTTTCGGATCCATTGCGCAAAGGCGGCAAAACCCTCTGGTTCTATTGCAATTTGGTCTATCTCGAGTTCATACAGGTCCGCCGTGAAAGCGGCTTTTGCTGGCGGAGGGTCGATAATCCCAATACGCACGGCTACTTTGTCGCCGACGCCGCTCCGGCATACAATCAAAAGACTTAAGAGCGTTGCGGCCCAAGCCGCGCGCCGCCACACGGCGCTTCTCCTAGCTCACGGTACCCTCCCGGAATCTAGGAACCGGAGTTTCGGTAGGCTTGTGGCGTTTGCGCCATAATACCGGGCGGACGCGGCTATTCGGCGGCGAGGCTGGCCGGAAGCGGGATGCCGACCCTGGGGCGCGCTTTCACTGCGCGGCGATTCTTCTTGCTGAAGCGGCTGCCGGCCAGCAGCGCCGCGGCGGCGCGCAACTGCTCGCGCAGCCATTGATTGGTGGTGTCGTCCTCGGCGGTGGCGTGCCAGTAGAGATAATTGACGTGCGGACTGATCGGAAACGGGCAGGGGAAGCACTGCAGCAGCCCGGGATCTTCCAGCACGGAGGCGGCGCTCTCCGAGGCGGTCAGCAGCATGTTGCTGCGGCTCACGACGTGGCAGGCGGTTGCGAAATTCTGACAGGTCAGGCGAACAGTGCGGGTCAGGCCGAGGCGCTGGAGCTGAAAATCCTCGAATGACAGGCCGCTGCGCCGCGACGTCACGCAGACATGCTCCATGCGCAAATAAGCCTTCTTGTCGAGCCGGGTGCCGAGCTCGGGATGGCCGCGCCGCGCGAACACCGCGATATGCTCCGTCAGGATCTGCTCGCGCCGCACCTCCGCCGACAGAGGCAACAGCGTATCGATCGCGACGTCGAGGGTGCCGGCGGCAAGCTCGCGCTCGAGATTGTTGCGCTCGCTGCGCACGGTGGCGATCTCGACCAGCGGCGCCACCGTGCTGATGCGGTTGATCAGCGCGCTCAGCATCGGTGCCTCGAGATTGTTGCGCAGCCCGATCACGAACCGCTTCGGCGTCTGCGCCGGATCGAACCGGTGGGTGTGGGTCAGCGTCGTCTCGAGGCCGTTGAGCGCCTGGCGCACCGTGGTGATGATCTGCCGGGCCAGCGGGGTCGGCGTCATCACGTGGTTGCGGCGCACGAACAGCGGATCGTTGAACATCGCGCGCAGCCGGCTGAGCGCATGGCTTACCGCGGGCTGCGTCAGGTTGAGGCGGAAGCAGGCGCGGCTGACGCCGCCCTCGGAATAGATCGCGTCGAACACGACGAACAGGTTCAGATCGACGTCGCGTACATGCATGGAAATGATCAATCCGTATCCGCCGAATGCATTTGACGAATACTAATCGGCACTCTTAAAGTCTCAAGCAAAATAATACCTGGAGGAAACGATGAGCGTGCAATCGCCATCGCGCGGCGTTGCTGTCCCTGCGGCATCATCTCGCCTGGGCGCAATGTTTGCGAAACCGAGCCAGGAGCAGATCGTGCTCCTGATCACCATCGCGCTCCTGATCGTGTTCGGCCTGACGCTGAACGGCTTCGCCACCGTCTCCAATCTCCTGAATTTGTTGCGGAGTATTTCCATCCTCGGCGTGCTCGGCCTCGGCATGGGTCTGATCGTGATCAGCCGCGGCATCGACCTCTCCGAGGTCGCGATCATGGCGGGTTCCTGGGCGATCGCGCTGATCTACATGCAGAACGGCATGCCTGTTTTCACGGCAGTGCTGCTGGCGCTGGCGGTCGCGGTGCTGATCGGCGTCGTCAACGGCGTGATGGTCGCCTTCGTCGAGGCGCCGGCGCTGTTCGTGACGCTGGCTGCCGGTTTCGTGATCTATGGCCTCGCCTTCTGGATCGCGCCGGCCTGGGTGGTCTATGCGCCGAAGGATGCGCCGGGCCTGATGTATCTCGGCGCCGGACGGCTGTTCGGCATCCCGGTTCCGATCCTGGTGTTCGCGGCCTGTGCAATCGCAATGCATTTGTTCCTGTCGCGCACCTCGATCGGCCGCTTCATCTATTCGCAGGGCGACAATCCGGAGGCCGCGCGGCTGACCGGCGTCGCGCTGCGGCCGCTGATCGTGCTCGAGCACGTGCTGGTTGCACTGCTCGCCTGGATTGCGGGCCTAGTCTGGGTCGGCACCACGGGCAGCATGCAGATGGCGATCACCCAGGGCACCATGATCTTCGACGTCGTGCTCGTCGTCGTGATCGGCGGCATCAGCCTAATCGGCGGCCGCGGCAGCGTGTTCAGCGTCGTGGTCGGCTGCATCCTGATCGGCACGCTGCTCAACGCCTTCACCATCATGGACGTCAACAGCGAGGTGCAGAACATCATCAAGGGCGTGGTGCTGCTGGCCGCCATCGTGCTCGACAACTGGCTGCACCCCCGCGACGAGGAGACCGCGCGGCAAGGCGACTAGGACATGAAGACTGGGCGCGTCCCTCGCGCCAATCAAAGCGATTCCAAATCAATCAAAAGAATTTTGTGTGGAGGAGACGATGAAGACGACCAAGTTCTGGACGATCCTGCTCGCCGGGGTGGCGCTTGCCGCGATGCCGTTCGCGGCGTCGGCGCAGGATGAAGGTACCAAGGCCGGGCGCGAGCTGCGCGCAGCGTACGACAAGTCGCTGCAGGGCAAGACCGTCGCCTATCTGCCGATCGCACTCGGCGTGCCGCTGTCCGACGAATGGGGCCGCGTCGTGCAGGAAGAGGCGGAGTGGCGCGGCATGAAATACATCGTGCGCGACCCCAACAACAACCCGTCGGCCATGCAGCAGGCGCTGACCGCGCTGGTCGACCAGAAGCCCGACGTCCTGATCGTGCAGAATCCGAGCGTGACGCTGTTGATGAAGGACCTGAAGCGCGCCGAAAGCCAGGGTACGCATGTGATCCAGGTCAACATGGCCTCGAACTACAAGTCCGGCGCCTTTGTCGGCGTCGACTGGCGCGAGATCGGCAGGATGCTGGCGAACGAAGCCGTGAAGGCCTGCGGCACCGGCTCCGGCAAGTCGGGCAAGGTGCAGATCGTGCAGGGCGAACTGACCGCGGCGGCCAGCGTCGACCAGGTCGGCGCCATCATGGAGGTCCTGAACAAGGATCCCAACATCAAGGTGGTGTCGAACCAGGCCGCGAACTGGGACGCCAACACCGCGCTCAACATCACCGCCACCGTGATCCAGCAGCACCCCGATCTCTGCGCCTCGATCGGCTTCTGGGGCATCATGGAGTCGGGCGCCGCGCAGGCGATCCGCAATGCCGGCAAGATCGACGATGTAAAGGTGTTCGCCTCGGGCGAGGGCTCGCAGCTCGATTGCGACCAGGTCAACTCCGGGAATTTCAGCAAATTCCTCAGCTACAAGGCGACCGAGCAGGGTCACGATCTGATGTTCGCAGCCGAGACGCTGCTGATGTCCGGCGACAAGCCCGGCACCAAAAACCTGTCCTATTACACGCGGCCGATCTGGATCGATAAGACCAACGCCTCGCTCGG
Source organism: Bradyrhizobium sp. USDA 4510 (assembly GCF_054059095.1). Classification (NCBI taxonomy): domain Bacteria; kingdom Pseudomonadati; phylum Pseudomonadota; class Alphaproteobacteria; order Hyphomicrobiales; family Nitrobacteraceae; genus Bradyrhizobium; species Bradyrhizobium sp. USDA 4510. Next base: position 2,456,532 of record NZ_JBSSBT010000001.1, read on the forward strand.
CGGCACCTGCTTCGCGCTACCCAAGAAAAACTAACAAGGCGCGAGACAGCCGGCGCGGGGGGGCATTCCCGCGCCGGCTGTATCACGGGTCAGAATCCGGAAACGTTGAAACCGGATCAGGGAGTGCTTTGGCGATGTCGATGGCAGTTGATTCCTTTTCCGCATCGGTGCGGCGGTTCTCACCCCGGCTCCTGCTGTCGGAGCTGTTGCTGAAACAGTGGTTCGAGCCGGTCGTTCCGTTCACCGTGATGATCGGGCTGTGGGCCTATTTCGCGCTCACCATTCCCGACTACGCCTCGGTGCAGAACTCGGTGTCGCTGCTGCGGTTGTTTGCCGAATTCGGTTTCGTCGCGCTCGCGATGGGTTTCTGCCTCGTCACCGGCGGCATCGACCTGTCGGTCGGCGCGATCTTCGCGCTGTGCAATTTCGCGGCGCTGTATTTCCTGCTGGTGCGCGAATGGCCGGTCGGCCTCGCGGTGCCGGCGACGCTGCTGGTCGGTGCGCTGCTCGGCAGCATCAACGGCTTTCTGATCGGCTTCCTGAAGACGCGGCCGTTCCTGACCACGCTGGTGACGCTGATCATCCTGCGCGCTTCGGTCAATCTGCTTAACACCAGCTACGCCCAGGTATTCGCGACCAATTCGGTCGAGAGCGATGCCTGGGATTTCATCGGCGGCGGCAGCGTGCTCGGCATTCCCGTCAATGCGGCGACGCTGTTCGTGGTGCTGCTGATCTGCCACATCTTCCTGTCGCGCTCGCGCTATGGCTGGCATCTCACCGCGATCGGCGCCAGCCGCAAGGCGGCGCGTCATGCCGGCATCCGCGTCCGCCTGATGCTGTTCATGACCTATGTGCTGTCGGGCACGCTGTGTGCGGCGAGCGGCATCTTCTACGCCGCGCGCCAAGCCTCGACGGATTCCACCACGGGCGTGGGATGGGAATTCCAGGCGCTCACCGCCGTGGTGCTCGGCGGCGTGTCGCTGGCCGGCGGCAAGGGCACGGTGTGGCGGGCGATGATCGGCGCGCTGATCATCTTTCTTTTGATCAACGGCCTCGTGCGGATGGGCATCCCGGGCTATGTCACTTCGGCGGTGACCGGCATGATCCTGCTCGCGGCCGTCGGCATCGACGTCAAATGGTCGAAGAACCGCGGCAAGGCGATCCAGAAGATCTATGTCAATCCGGCCTTCGTGCCGCTCGCCTCGGCGCCCGCGGTGCAGCCCGGCGCGGCGTCGCCCTATGCGCAGAACGACCGGCTAATCAATGCGCAGGCGATCGGCGTCGATCAGGTCGAGGGGCCCGAGGATGTCATCCTCGACCGCCAGGGCCGGCTCTACGGCTCGACCCGCGACGGCAATGTGATCCGTTTTTCCGGGCCGAACTTCGAGACCCGCGAGGTGTTCGCCCATATCGGCGGCCGGCCGCTCGGCATGCAGTTCGATCGCGATGAGAATTTGATCGTCGCCGTCGCCGGCATGGGCGTCTACGGCGTCGCGCCCGACGGCCGCATCTTCAAGGTCACCGACGAGACCAACCGCACCTGGTACAAGCTGAACGACGACAGCCGCCTGCGCATGGCCGACGACCTCGACATCGCACCCGACGGCAAGATCTATTTCAGCGACTGCACCACGCGCTACGAGATGACCACCAACACCCTCGACATCCTCGAGGGCCGGCCGAACGGCCGCGTGGTCTGCTACGACCCGGCGACCAGGACCACGCGCACGGTGATCAACCACTTCTATTTCCCGAACGGGATCTGCGTCTCGCATGACGGCAAGTCGATCCTGATCGCGTCGACCTCGCTGTGCAAGGTGTTCCGGCACTGGATCGACGGGCCGAACAAGGGCAAGACGGAGGTGCTGATGGACGAGCTGCCGGGCAACCCCGACAATATCAACCGCGCGTCCGACGGCACCTACTGGCTGGCGCTGGTCGGCATCCGCACGCCGACATTCGACCTTGCGGCGCGAAAGCCCGGCTTCCGCCTGCGCATGGTCAAGCAGGTGCCAACCGACGAGTGGCTGGCGCCGGCGCTCAACCATGGCTGCGTGCTGAAATTCAACGAGCAGGGCGAGGCGCTGGAATCCTGGTGGGACCCGACCGGCATCTCGCATTCGACGTTGACGTCGATGCGCGAGCACCAGGGCTATCTCTATCTCGGCGGGCTCGAGAACAACCGGATTGGCCGCATCAAGCTCGAGGGCGTCGACGACAGCTGGACCGGCTACGATGCCTATTGGGGCGCGAAAAGCAGGGTGACGACGTAATGGGATTTTTCGATCATCTGCTGCGCGACATCCGCAGCGTCATCGACCGCGACGGCGGCCAGAACGCGATCCCGCCGCTCGACGGTGCGCTGAGCCCGAACGACCGGCTCGACAGCGCCACCCCGATCGGCGAGCCGTTGCCCGGCGTCGACGACGTGATCGCCGCCGGCGACGGCGCGGTCTATGTCTCGGCCGGACGCCGGGTGCTGAAGCTCGGCGGCAATGACTTGTCGACACGTACGGTCGTCGCCGAGTTCGAGGATGATGCCGGCGGGCTCGCGTTGCATCCGGACGGCCGCCTGCTGGTCTGCGTCGCGGGCAGGGGCCTTGCCGCGATCGATCCGGCAAAGCCCGATCCGCGCTGGCTGGAGGCTGCCGGCGGCAGCGCGCTCACAGGGCTGCTGTCGGTGACGGCGGCGCCCGATGGCCGCATCTATGCCGTCGAAGGCAGTAGCGGTCGCCGTCCAGGCGAATGGCGGCATGATTTGATGGAGAAGCGCGCCAATGGCCGGCTCGTCAGCTGCGGCGCCGGGCTCGACAATCCGCAGGTGCTGCTGCGCGATCTGCCCTATCCCTATGGCGTGAGTGTTTCGGCCGACGGCAGCAGCCTGTGGCTCACCGAAAGCTGGGCGCATCGCCTCAGCCGGTTCGCGCTCGGCGGCAACGGGCTTGGTCCGCGCGAGACCGTCGCCGGCAACATGCCGGGCTATCCGGCGCGGCTGCATCCGGACGGCCACGGCGGCATGCTGCTCGGCATCTTCGCCCGCCGCACCCATCTGATCGAGTTCGTGCTCAAGGAAGACGATTTCCGCGAGGAGATGATGGCGACGATGCCGCCGGATTACTGGGTCGCGCCGGCGCTCGCCGGCGGCAGCGATTGCCTCGAGCCGATGCAGATCGGCAGCGTCAAGGCGCTCGGCATCCAGAAGCCGTGGGCGCCGCCGCGCTCCTATGGTCTGCTGGTGCATCTCGATGCCGAGGGCGATGCGACCGACGGCCTGCACAGCCGCGCCGGCGGCCGCTTCCACGGCGTCACCGCCGCCTGCGCCACGCCATCGGGCGTCGTGATCGCGGCGCGCGGCGCCGGACGCCTGCTGCGCCATACGGGAGAGCTGCGATGAATGACGGTGTGATGCAGGCGACCCCCGGCGCCAAGACGGCAGAGACCTCCGCAGTCCGCGAGCCGGTGCTGCGGATCACCAACGGCTCGAAGATCTATGGCGGCGTCCACGCCATCGAGGGCGTCAATTTCGACCTCTATCCCGGTGAGGTGCATGCGCTGGTCGGCGAGAACGGCGCCGGCAAATCGACGCTGTGCAAGGCGATCGCGGGCGCGATCCAGCTCACCTCCGGCGACTATCTGCTCGACGGCAAGCCGACCGGTTTCGAGCAGCCGCGCGACGCGCTCAATGCCGGCATCTGCATGGTCTATCAGGAGACCAGCCTGGTGCCGACCATGACCGCCGCGCAGAACATCGAGCTCGGCAACGAAAAGCTGCTGACCCGGTTCCGCACCCTGAACATCCAGGCCCAGCAGCTGTTGCAGTCGCTCAACTTCCACGTCGATCCGGCGACGCCGGTGGCGCTGCTCGGCACCGCCAAGAAGCAGATGGTGGAGATCGCGCGCGCGATCTACAACAAGGCGCGCATCATCATCTTCGACGAACCGACCGCATCGCTGACGCCGGAAGAGATCGTCCACTTCTTCCATCTGGTGCGCGACCTGCGCGCCCGCGGCGTCTCGATCATCTACATCTCGCATGCGCTGGAGGAGTCGCTGCAGATCGCCGACCGCATCACCGTGCTGCGCGACGGCAAGCTGGTGATCACGGCGCCGGCCAGGCAGCTGACGCGCGATGCGCTGGTGCAGCACATGGTCGGCCGCGAGGTGGCGCAGGCGGTCTATGGCGGCAAGGCGAAAACCCATCAACGCCGCGAGAAGGTGCTGACGGTCGAGAACGTCACCATGGGCATGGCGGTCAAGAACATGTCGTTCTCGGTCTATGCCGGCGAGGTGGTCGGCATCGCCGGCCTGATCGGCTCCGGCCGCACCGAGATCGCCAAGATCATCTACGGCGCACTGAAGCGCAATCTGGTCAATGGCGGCACCATCCGGCTGCGCGGCAAGCCGATCCGCTACCGCGTGCCGCGGCAGGCGATCAATGACGGCATCGCCTACATCACCGAGGACCGCAAGGCCAACGGCTTCTTCGAGACCATGGTGGTCGACGACAACGTCTATATCGGCAGCCTCGCCACCGGAAAGGGCTGGAGCTTCCTGCTGTCGCGCGCCCGGCGCAGCAAGCTCGCCAGCTACTGGGTCGATCGGCTGAAGATCAGCGCATTGCAGCGCAAGGCCAGGATCATCGAGCTGTCCGGCGGCAACCAGCAGAAGGTGGTGCTGGCCAAGACGCTGGTGCAGGACCCCTCGATCATCATCTTCGACGAGCCGACGCGCGGCGTCGACGTCGGCACCATCCCGCACATCCACGGCGAAATCCGCCGCCTCGCCGACGAGGGCAAGGCGGTGGTGGTGATCTCGTCCTACCTGCCGGAGATCCTCGCGGTGTCCGACCGCATCCTGGTCGCGCGCACCGGCCGCATCGTCGCCGAGTTCGACGCGGCGGACGCGACGCAGGACAAGATCCTGTACGCCGCGGTGCATTGACGGCGCGCTGCGCGGCCTGGGATCGGCGTAGGGCGGATTAGCGCAGCGCAATCCGCCGTCTTGCCACGCCTTCGACGGGCAAATCAGCGGCAACAAGTTCAGTGTCGTCCCGGCGCAGGCCGGGACCCATAACCACAGATCGTCATTGTTGTACGTCGCTGGAACGACGAGTCCCGCCGACAATTTCTGCTGCGGCGCATGGGTCCCGGCCTGCGCCGGGACGACAGCGTTGGGTGGGGCGCCAACTCCCTTGACAATTATTTTAAGCATAAAATAATATCCCGTATCGGCTCCAGGGGAACGCGCCTCGTCCGTGCCCGCGCCGCCGAAGCCAACGGGAGAACGCCATGCGTATCGTTTGCATTGGGGGCGGGCCGGCCGGGCTTTACTTCGGCATCCTGATGAAGATGCTGGATCCCGCGCACGTCATTTCGGTGGTCGAGCGCAACCGGCCCTACGACACCTTCGGCTTCGGCGTGGTGTTCTCGGATGCGACCATGGACAACATGCGCAAATGGGATCCGGTCACCGCTGACACGATCGAGCAGGCCTTCAACCATTGGGACGACATCGAGGTCCTGATCAAGGGCCGGCGCATGCGCACCACCGGCCACGGCTTCGTCGGCATTGGCCGCAAGCGGCTGCTCAACATCCTGCAGGCGCGCGCCGAGGAGCTCGGCGTCGAGCTGATCTTCGAGCGCGAGGTGAATTCCGATCTCGAATTCCCCGACGCCGATCTCATCGTGGCATGCGACGGCGTCAACTCGAAGATCCGCACCAAATACGTCGAGGCGTTCCAACCCGACATGCTGATGCGGCCGAACCGCTACATCTGGCTCGGCACCAACCGTCCGTTCGACGCCTTCACCTTCGACTTCCGCAAGACCGAGCATGGCTGGTTCCAGGCGCACATCTACAAGTTCGAGGAGGGCGCGGCGACCTTCATCGTTGAGACCACCGAGGAGGCCTATCTCGCCCACGGTCTCGACAAGATGGAGCAGGACGACTCCATCGCGTTCTGCGAGAACGTGTTCGCGGAAATCCTCGAGGGGCATCACCTGGTCTCCAACGCGCGGCATCTGCGCGGCTCGGCCTGGCTGTCGTTTCCCAGGCTGATCTGCGGCAAATGGACCGCGTTCAACGGCAACAGCCATGTCGTGCTGATGGGCGACGCCGCCCACACTGCGCATTTTGCGATCGGCTCGGGAACCAAGCTCGCGCTGGAGGATGCGATCGAGCTCACCAACCAGTTCAAGATCCACGGCGCGACGCGCGACAGCATTCCCGCGGTGCTCAAGGCATACGAGGAGCTGCGCCGGGTCGACGTGGCGCGGATCCAGAACGCCGCGCGCAACGCGATGGAATGGTTCGAAGTGGTCGGCTCGCGCTATGCCGACACGCTGGAGCCGGAACAGTTCATGTATTCGCTGCTGACCCGCTCGCAGCGCATCAGCCACGAGAACCTGCGGCTGCGCGACAAGACCTGGCTCGAGGGTTATGAGCGCTGGTTCGCGGAGCGCAGCGGCGTGGCCGCGACCAACGACCGGGTCACGCCGCCGATGCTGACGCCGTTCCAGATCCGCGGCCTGTCGCTTCATAACCGGATCATCGTCTCGCCGATGGCGATGTATTCGGCGGAGGAGGGCGTGCCGACCGACTTCCATCTGGTGCATTTCGGCTCCCGCGCGCTCGGCGGCGCCGGCCTTCTCTTTACCGAGATGACCTGCGTCTCGCCGGAAGCGCGGATCACGCCCGGCTGCTGCGGCCTGTGGAACGACGCGCAGGCGGCGGCCTACAAGCGCATCGTCGACTTCGTGCATCGGAATTCGCAAGCCAGGATCGGCATCCAGCTCGGCCATGCCGGCCGCAAGGGCTCGACGCGCGTCGCCTGGGAAGGCATGGACGAAGCGCTGCCGGACCACAACTGGCCGCTGGTGTCGGCTTCGTCAGTGCCTTATCTGCCCGACGGCCAGATTCCGGAGCCGATGAGCCGCGCCGAGATGGACGAGGTGCGCGAGCAGTTCGTCGCCGCAGCCAGGCGCGCTGCGGCCGCCGGCTTCGATATCCTGGAGCTGCACTGCGCGCACGGCTATCTGCTGTCGAGCTTCCTCTCTCCGCTGACTAACCGCCGCACCGACGACTACGGCGGATCGATCGAGAACCGCGCGCGTTATCCGCTGGAGGTGTTCCGCGCCGTCCGCGCGGTGTGGCCGGAGGACAAGCCGATGTCGGTCCGCCTGTCGTGTCACGACTGGGCCGAGGGCGGCAACACGCCCGAGGATGCGCTGATCTTCGCAAAGCTGTTCAAGGAGGCGGGAGCCGACCTGATCGACTGCTCCTCGGGGCAGGTCTGGGCCGACGACCATCCGATCTATGGCCGGCTCTACCAGACGCCGTTCGCCGACAAGATCCGCAACGAGGTCGGCATCGCGACCATCGCGGTCGGCGCGATCTCGGAGGCGGATCACGCCAACTCGATCATCGCCGCCGGCCGCGCCGATCTCTGTGCCATCGCGCGGCCGCATCTCGCCGATCCGGCCTGGACGCTGCATGAGGCTGCGAAGATCGGCGTCAAGCAGGTCGCGTGGCCGAAGCAGTATCTGTCGGGCAAGTCGCAATACGAGGCCAATCTCGAACGCGCGGCTGCGGGAGTGAAGGCATGATGAGGTTCTGGCCCAACGCACATGCGCTGGTGACCGGTGCCGGTTCCGGCATCGGCGCCGCGACGGCGATCGCGCTGGCAAATGCCGGCGTGCGCGTCAGCATCGCCGGACGGCGGATCGACGCGCTGAAGGCGACGGCGGCATCGCTCGACAAGCAGGCCGGCGCCGTGGTTTCGATCGACGTGACGGATGAAGCTGCGGTGACCAAGGGTGTCGCGCAGATCGAGGCTGAGGCAGGGCCGATCGATATTCTCGTCAACAATGCCGGCAAGGCCGCGAGCGCGCCGTTCGACAAGACCGGCGCGGCGTTGTGGGCCGACATGCTGGCGAGCAACCTCTCCAGCGTGTTCCTGGTGACGCATGCCGTGTTGCCCGGCATGGCGCAACGCGGCCGCGGGCGCGTGATCAACGTCGCCTCGACCGCGGGTCTCACCGGCTACGCCTACGTCTCCGCCTATGTCGCGGCCAAGCACGGCGTCATCGGCCTGACGCGCTCGCTGGCGCTGGAATATGCACGGCGCGGCGTCACCGTGAATGCGGTCTGTCCCGGCTACACCGATACACCGCTGGTGGCGGATGCCGCCGCGAACATCGTCGCCAAGACCGGCCGCAGCGAACAGGAAGCGCGCGCAGCGTTGGCAAAAGTCAATCCGATGCAGCGGCTGGTGACGCCGGAGGAGGTCGCCGACGCCATCCTCTGGCTTGCCTCCGAGACTGCATCGTCAATCAACGGACAAGCCGTCGCGGTCGCCGGCGGCGAAGTCTTTACCGGGTGAAGGAACACGTCATGTCCGAGATGAAAGCAAAGCTCCGGCCGTTCAAGGATTATCCCGCCAAGCACTTCCGCTGGCAGGTCGATGCGAGCGGCCGTGTCGCGACCATCACGCTGAACCGGCCGGACAAGAAGAACCCGCTGACTTTCGAGTCCTATGAGGAGCTGCGCGATCTCTTCACCAATCTCAAATACGCCGCCGATGTCCGCGCCATCGTGCTGACCGGCGCCGAGGGTAATTTCTGCTCCGGCGGCGATGTGTTCGAGATCATCGAGCCGTTGACGCGGATGGCGATGCCGGACCTGCTGGCCTTCACGCGGATGACCGGCGAGGTCGTGCGGGCGATGCGCAAATGCCCGCAGATCATCGTCGCAGCGATCGACGGCATTTGCGCCGGGGCCGGGGCGATGCTGGCGCTGGCGTCCGATTTGCGGCTGGCGACGCCGCAGGCCAAGACCGCGTTCCTGTTCACCCGCGTCGGTCTTGCCGGTGCCGATATGGGCGCGTGCGGGTTGTTGCCGCGCGTGATCGGGCAGGGCCATGCGGCCGATCTGCTCTACACGGGACGTGCGATGAGCGCCGAGGAAGGTTTTGCGTGGGGCTTCCACAACCGTCTGGTGCCGCCGGCGGAACTCGCCGGTGCTGCGCAAGAATTGGCGCGCTCGCTCGCGGATGGGCCGTGGTTCGCGCATGGCGTGACGAAAACGATGTTCAACCAGGAATGGGCGATGGGCGTCGACGAGATGATCGAGTCGGAAGCGCAGGCGCAGGCGATCTGCATGGTCACCGGCGATTTCCGCCGCGCCTTCGAGGCGTTCGCCGCCAAGCAGAAACCGGCCTTCGAGGGCAATTGAGATGATCGAGATCCTGCAACCCCAAGGATGGTCCAAGCCGATCGGCTACGCCAACGGCATGGCCGCGCGCGGCAAACAGCTCTTCATCGCGGGCCAGATCGGCTGGAACGGACAATGCGTGTTCGAGACCGACGATCTCGTGGCGCAGATCGGCCAGACCTTGCGCAACATCGTCGCGGTCGCCGCCGCCGGCGGCGCCGGGCCCGAGCACATCGTGTCGATGACTTGGTACTTGCTCGACCGCAAGGAATATTCCGCGCGGCTGAAGGAGATCGGTACGGTCTATCGCGACATCATCGGCCGGCGCTTTCCGGCGATGACCGCGATCCAGGTTGCCGGCCTGATCGAGGATCGCGCCAAGGTGGAAATCCAGGCGATTGCGGTGGTGCCGGATTGAGGGCGACGCAGTTCCGCCAATCCCGTCATCCTGAGGAGCCGCGAAGCGGCGTCTCGAAGGATGCACGGCCCGGCTGGTGGCCGTCTACCCTTCGAGGCTCGCTGCGCGAGCGCCTCAGGGTGACGGAGATGGATCGGAGTACGCTGAAGCAATGTTAAGCCTAAGCCCAATCGTCGCGGGCCCGCCCAAGTCCCAGACGACAAACCCGCTTGCGGCCGGACAACGGGGCATGCGACCTTAGCCCAAAGCGTAAAAGCGTCCTGTTGTGAGTGGAGGTGAGGACGATGAAGGCGATTATCGTCGGAGGCGGAATCGGGGGCCTCACCACTGCGCTGATGCTGCGCTCGCGCGGCATCAGTTGCGAGCTGTACGAGCAGTCCGAGACGATCCGCGAGCTCGGCGTCGGCATCAACACATTGCCGCATGCGATCCGCGAGCTGGCGGGGCTTGGTTTGCTCGACAAGCTCGACGAGGTGGCGATCCGCACCTATGAGCTGTTCTATCTGACGCGACATGGCCAGCAGGTCTGGCACGAGAAGCGCGGGCTCGATGCCGGCCACGACGTGCCGCAATTCTCGATCCATCGCGGCCGCCTGCAAAGCGTGATCCATCAGGCCGTGATCGACCGGCTCGGCGCGGATGCGATCCACACCGGCTGCCGGCTCGGCTCCTTCACCCAGGACGAGGGCGGCGTCTCGGCCTATTTCTTCGACCGCAGCGGCGCCCATGTGCGCACCGCGCGCGGCGACATTCTGATCGGCGCCGACGGCATCCACTCGAAGGTGCGGCAGACGCTGTTTCCGGACGAGGGCGGGCCGTGCTGGAACGGCCTGATGCTGTGGCGCGGCGCGACCGACTGGCCGGCGTTCCTGACCGGGCGCTCGATGATCATCGCCGGCGGCCTGAACGCCAAGGCCGTGATCTATCCGATCGCGGCGGGCTCGAGCCCCGCGAGCCGCCTCACCAACTGGGCGGTGCTGGTGCGGATCGGCGACGGCACCTCGCCGCCGCCGCGCCGCGAGGGCTGGTCCAATCTCGGCCGGCGCGACGAGATGATGCCCTATGTCACTGGTTTCACGATCCCGCAGGTCGACTTCGCCGGCCTGATCAACGCGACGCCTGAGTTCTGGGAGTATCCGTGCTGCGACCGCGATCCCTTGCCGTATTGGTCGAGCGGCCGGGTCACGCTGCTCGGCGACGCCGCGCATCCGATGTATCCGGTCGGCTCGAACGGCGCATCGCAGGCGATCCTCGATGCGCGCTGCCTGGCCGACCTGCTGGCGCGGGCGGAGCATCCGCGCCACGCGCTGGCGGCCTATGAGCGGCAGCGGCTGCCGATGACCGCCGACATCGTCGCCTCCAATCGCCGCGGCGGGCCGGAGGGTGTGATCGACGCCGTCGAGCAGCTCGCGCCGCAGGGCTTTACCGACGTCGACACCATCCTCAATTACGAGGCGCGCGAGGCGATCGTGCGCGGCTATGCCGCCAAGGCCGGCTTTGCCGCGCGCGTGGTGGCGCGGCAGTAAGTCCTTTGCAGGAGGAGACGTCCGGCAGGCCATCTCCACACCGTCATTGCGAGGAGCAAAGCGACGAAGCAATCCATCGTTCCGCGATCGCGGAAATATGGATTGCTTCGCTTCGCTCGCAATGACGGAATAAGCTAAGCCTGAGGCGGCGGCAGGAAGTGGATGTTGTGCTCGGCGGCGAGCCGCACCACGTCATCCGGGTTCTGCTCCTTCATGTTGTGGATCGCCCAGAACAGGTCGTAGAGCCTCCGCGTCGGCGACACCCAGAACAGCGTCTTGGCCGGCTGCTGCGACTTGTTGAAGATGCCGTGCGGCTTGCCCATCGGCAGGCGAACCAGATCGCCTGGAGTTGCGGATTCGTCGGCACCGTCGAGCATGAAGTCGAGCTTGCCCTCGAGGATATAGAGGTACTCGTCCTGGTCGGGGTGGATATGCGGAGGAACGAAGGTGCCCGGCGGGAAGGTGGCGTGCCAGGAGAATGAATGCTCGGTGCGGCTCTTCGGCACGTAGGTCTGGCCAAGGATGCTCCAGGAAATGCCCTGCATGCCTTCATTGGCGCGGGTGATGCCCGCAATCTCGTCTTTCATGCTCATGCTTGCTCCTATGATCTACTTCGCCGCGCAGTCCTTGGCGTAGCGATCGCCATAATTCGAAAACACCTTCTCGACGATCTCGGTCTGGAATTTGCCGTCCGGACGCTTCGCGACCTTGGTGAGGTAGAAATCCTGGATCGGATAGCCGTTGTTGCTGAACTTGAAGTTACCGCGCAGCGAGGTGAAGTCGGCCTTCTTCAGCGCAGCCGCGACGGCGTCCTTGTTGGAGAGATCGCCCTTCACGGCTTTCACCGCGCTGTCGATCAACAACGCTGCGTCATAGGCCTGCATGGCATAGGTGCCGGGCACGCCGTTGTAGGCGGCTTCATAAGCCGCGACGAACTTCTTGCTTTGGGGATTGTCGAGGTTGGGCGCCCAATTCGCCCCGCCGAACATGCCGACCGCTGCGTCCTGCTGCGCGGGCAGGGTGGATTCGTCGACGGTGAAAGCGGAGAGCACCGGCACCGTGGCGCCGGCCTGCTTGTACTGCTTCACGAGATTGACGCCCATGCCGCCCGGCATGAAGGTGAACAGCGCGTCCGGCTTCAGCGCGGCGATCTTGGACAATTCGGGCTGGAAATCCAGCGTGTTCAGCGGCGTGTAGGATTCCTCGACGATTTCGCCCTTGTAGTCGAGCTTGAAGCCGGCGACGGAGTCGCGGCCGGCCTGATAGTTCGGCACCAGCAGGTAGACGCGCTTGTAGCCGCGGTCCTGCGCCACCTTGCCGAGGATCTCGTGCACCTGGTCGTTCTGGTACGACGTCACATAGAAGAACGGGTTGCACTCCTTGCCGGCGTAGCTGGAGGGGCCGGCGTTCGGGCTGATCAGGAAGGTCTTGCTGTCGGTGACCGGGCGGTGGATCGCCTGCAGGATGTTGGAGAAGATCGGGCCGACCACGAAATCGACCTTGTCGCGCTCGAGCAGGCCGCGCACCTTGACCACCGCGCCGTCGGGCTTCAGTTCGTCGTCGGCGTTGACGATCTCGACATCGCGGCCGGCCATCTTGCCGCCGAGGTCCTTGATCGCGAGCGCAAAGCCGTCGCGGACCTGCTGGCCAAGCGCCGCGGCCGGGCCCGAGGTCGTCACCAGCACGCCGATCTTGATCTTCTCCTGGGCGGTCGCCGGGGTGACCGCGACACCGAGCAGCGCCGCCAATCCCACGAGCTTCGTCAATTGTTTCATGTCTCTCCCCTAACCACTGGCTCGATGCCTCGGCCGCTTTATTTGGCCGCAGCTTAGTCTGACGCGTGCGATCGCCGCAAGCGATGTGGCATCGCGTCAGGGCGATCGTCGCGCATCATGCAGGCGCAGCCCATGCAAGCGCCGCGCCAATTGCTTGAAGTTTAAAGAAATTGCAGGATTGCCCAGACGGATCAGGCACGATTCGCAATTGTCCTTGCGGGACGCCGCGAATTGCTTGAAGCTCAAAACAATTGGTCCGACTGGAACCCGCCGCGGAGGCACGATCGCCGCATGATCCTCGATTCCGAAACCAAAGCCGTCGAACTGCCCGACGACCACGGCACCGAGCTCAGGCTGTGGCTGCGCCTCTTGACCTGCACCACGCTGATCGAAGGCGAGGTGCGCAGCCGGCTGCGCGAGAAGTTCGACGTCACGCTGCCGCGCTTCGATCTGATGGCCCAGCTCGACAAGGTGTCCGACGGCATGACGCTGTCGGACCTGTCGAAGCGGATGATGGTATCAAACGGCAACGTCACCGGGCTGGTCGAGCGCCTGGTTGAATCAGGCCATCTCGATCGCCGCACCTCGGAGACGGACCGTCGCGTGCAGTTCATCCGGCTCACAAAGCTCGGCCGCGCCGAATTCCGCAAGATGGCCGCCGAGCACGAGAAGTGGATCGCCGATATCTTCGGCGACCTCTCGCCGAAGGATATCCGCGAACTTATGCGGCTGCTCGCCAAGGCCAAGGGCTCGGCGCAGCGCTCCGCCAAGGCAAGGAGCGCTTAAAGCCGTGACCGAGGTCGATTACGAGGTCGAATACAACAACCGGGCGCGGGTGCCGGAAAATCCGGCGCTGATGGCCGGCTGGGCGAGGGACTCCGCGGCCTATCGCGAGCAGCATCCGCCGCGGCGGCTGACCTATGGTCCGGGCAGCCGCAACGTCATCGACCTGTTCGAAGGCGATCGTGACGGCCCGCTCGTGGTCTTCATCCATGGCGGCTACTGGCAGGCGCTCGACGGCTCGTCATCGAGCCACTGCGCGCGAGGGCTCAATGGTCACGGCATCGGCGTCGCGGTGCCGAGCTACGATCTCTGTCCCAATGTCACGGTCGGCGACATCATCGGCGAGATGCGTGCGGCGTGCCGCGAACTGGCCAGACTCGGCCGGCCGCTGGTCGTGTCGGGACACTCCGCAGGCGGACATCTTGCCGCATGCATGCTCGCGACCGATTGGCCGGCCTATGATGGGTCGCTGCCGAAGGACCTGGTCAGGGCTGCTTACGCGATCTCCGGCCTGTTCGAGCTTGAGCCATTGGTCGGCACCTCCATCAACAAGGCGCTTGGCCTCGACCGCGCCGCAGCACGGGCGGCGAGCCCACTGTCCTGGACGCCGCCTGCGGGCGCGACGCTCGATGCCGTCGTCGGCGGCGCCGAGAGCGCGGAATATCACCGGCAGAGCCGGACCATCGTCGATGTCTGGGGCAAAGCGGGCGTCGCAACGCGGTTCGGCGTTGTGCCGGACGCCAATCATTTCACCGCGATCGCGCCGCTCGCCGACCCGGGCTCGGCGATGGTCGCGCGGCTGAAGCAGCTTACGCAAATCTGAGCTTCTTGAAGGATCGGCCGGCGATTGCCGCGCGATTTCCACCCTTGCGCCAAACTATTTTAAGTATAAAATGATTGGCGATTGGAACGCTGCCGGGCGTCCTTGTTCTTCTCGACGTTGGTCTTGGCCTTTCTGGATGGAAAGCGAGGGGCAATCGAATGTCAGGTGAATTTCCCGGGCTCGGCCCATCCGGGCATGTCGACGATTTCGCGCGGCGCAACCTGCCGCCATCAGCGCAGTGGCCGCAGCTGCTGCTTGACCGGCCGGAGTTTCAATATCCGGATTATCTCAACGCCGCGGTCGAGCTGACCGACCGCGTCGTCGAGCAGGGGATGGGCGATCGCATCGCGCTGATCGGCAACGGCCGCCAGCGCACCTACAAGGAATTGACCGATTGGTCGAACCGCCTGGCGCACGCGCTGGTGGAGAATTACGGCGTCAAGCCCGGCAATCGCGTGCTGATCCGCTCGGGCAACAACCCGGCGCTGGTCGCGGCCTGGCTCGCGGCGACCAAGGCGGGCGCCGTCGTCGTCAACACCATGCCGATGCTGCGCGCCGGCGAACTGGCCAAGATCGTCGACAAGGCTGAGATCTCGCTGGCACTGACCGACAGCCGCATCGCGGATGAACTGGTGGCCTGCGCCAAGACCAGCAAGTTCCTCAAGCAGGTCGTCAATTTCGACGGCACGCAGAACCACGATGCCGAGCTCGATCGGATCGCGCTGAACAAGCCGGTCAAGTTCGATGCGGTGAAGACCGGCCGCGACGACGTCGCGCTGCTGGGCTTCACGTCGGGCACGACGGGCGAGCCGAAGGCGACCATGCACTTTCACCGCGATCTCCTGATCGTTGCCGACGGTTATGCGAACGAGGTGCTCAAGGTGACGCCCGACGACGTGTTCGTCGGCTCGCCGCCGCTTGCGTTCACGTTCGGCCTCGGCGGGCTGGCAATCTTCCCGCTGCGGTTCGGCGCCACCGCGACGCTGCTGGAGAACGCGGCGCCGAGCGAGATGATCCGGATCATCGAGACCTACAAGGCGACCATCTGCTTCACCGCGCCGACCGCCTATCGAGCGATGATGGCCGCGATGGACAAGGGCGCCGATCTGTCGTCGCTGCGGCTCGCCGTCTCGGCCGGCGAGACGCTGCCGGCGCCGGTGTTCGAGAGCTGGACCAGGAAGACCGGCAAGCCGATCCTCGACGGCATCGGCAGCACTGAACTGCTGCACATCTTCATCACCAACCGCACCGGCAGCGCCGTCGGCGGCACCACGGGCACGCCTGTCACCGGCTACGAGGCGAAGATCGTCGACGAAGAGATGAACGAGCTGCCGGCGGGCCAGGTCGGCAAGCTGGCGGTTCGCGGTCCGACCGGCTGCCGCTATCTCGCCGACTCCCGGCAGACCAAATATGTCCGCGACGGCTGGAACATCACCGGCGATGCCTTCGTCAGGGACGAGAACGGCCGGCTGTCCTTCGTGGCACGGGCCGACGACATGATCATCTCGGCGGGCTACAACATCGCCGGTCCCGAGGTGGAGGCCGCGCTGCTCGGCCATCCCGATGTCGCGGAGTGCGCCGTGATCGGCGCACCTGACGAGGAGCGGGGGCAGATCGTCTCGGCGTTCATCGTGCTGAAGCAGGGCGCGCGCTGCGACGAGGTCGAGGTCAAGCTTCTACAGGATCACGTCAAGGCGACGATCGCGCCGTACAAATATCCCCGCGCGATCGCCTTCGTCGAGGCGCTGCCGAAGACCCAGACCGGGAAGATCCAGCGCTTCAAGCTGCGCGAGGCAAGCTGACAAGTAAAAGGGGAGGGCGACGGCCCGCGGCCGCCGCCCGACAGATCAATGCGCCGCGCCGCCGCCGGCGGCGTTCTTCGGCTTGCCGGTCAAGAGGATCGCAATCGCGGCGAACACCAGCACGATGCCGATCACGGCAAAGGTGTCGCTGAAACCAAGCACCAGGGCTTGGCGCTTCACGATATTGCCGAGCGCCACGATCGCCTGATGATGCGCGGTCGCCGGATCGGAGATGCCGTGGCTGAGGAAGTAATTGGTCACCTCGGCGATCCGGGTGCGCACTTCCTCGCGGCCGAGGTCGACCGACTGGCCGATGATGTTGGAGTGGAACTGCTCGCGCTTGGTGACGATGGTGGCGAGCAGCGCCGTGCCGATCGCGCCGCCGAGATTACGCATCATGTTGGAGATGCCGGAGGCCGCCGCGGCATCCTGCGGGGCGACGCTGCCGAGGCTGACCGCCGACAGCGGGGCCAGCATGATCGCCTGGCCGATTGCACGGACGATGTTCGGGACGAAGAACTGGTCACCGGAGTAATCGAGCGACATCGCGATGTTCATGAAGGAGGAGACCGCGAACAGGATCATGCCGGTGAAGGCGATGAAGCGCGGATCGAAACGTTGCATCAGCTTCGGGACTAGCGGGATCAGGATCAGCTGCGGCAGGCCGGTCCAGGCCAGCACCTGGCCGATCTGCTCGGCGTTGTAGCGCTGCACCTGGCCGAGATAGGCCGGCAGCAGGTAGACCGAGCCGAACAGTGCGAAGCCGACGAACACCGCCGAGATGGTGCCGAAGCCGAAGCTGCGCTGGGTCAGGAGGCGCAGCCGGATCAGCGGCTTTTCCACGACGAGCTCGATCCAGACGAACAGAGTGAGGCTGACGGCGGCGATCACCGCGAGCTTGACGATGAAGGGCGAGCCGAACCAGTCGTTCTTATTGCCTTCCTCGAGCACGGCCTGCAGCGACGACAGGCCGATCGCCATCGTGGCGATGCCGAGCCAGTCGCCCTCGCGCAGCAGATGCAGCTGCATCGGCTGGCGTTCCAGCGTGAAATAGAGGGTGATGACCATCACCGCGGTCGGGATCACGTTGACGAAGAAGATGGTCTGCCAGCCGTAATTCTCGGTGAGGTAGCCGCCGATGGTCGGTCCGATCGCCGGGGCGAAGGTCACGGCGAGCGCGAACATGGCAAGGCCGACCGGCTGCTGGGCCTTCGGCAGCTTGGTGAAAACCAGCGTGAAGGCCATCGGGATCAGCACGCCGCCGAAGAAACCCTGCAAGCCGCGCATCGCGATCATCGAGGGCAGGTCGTGGGTGAAGGCACAGGCGACCGAGAAGATCGCAAACAGGGTGGCGAAGCCGATGATGATCTTGCGGAAGGAAAACACCCGGCTGAGATAGTCGGTCAGCGGGATCACCACGATCTCGCCGATCAGATAGGAGGTCGAGATCCAGGAGCCGTTGTCGACGCCGGTTCCGATGCCGCCCTCAATGTTGAGCAGCGAGGCGTTGGTGATTTGGATGTTGAGGATCGCCATGAACGCGCCGATCATGGCAGCGACGATGGAGATCCAGACGGCCATGCTGGCGCGGTTGGGATCGACCACTGCGGGTGCCGCGCGGGGCGCAGCAGCCGGGGAGGAGAGCGCGAGATCGGACATGACATCACCTATTTGAAGGAGGCGACAGCGAGCTTGGGAGAGGCGCCGGAGCGCGGCGCCTCGCCAGGTTGCGACAAGGTTGCGATGGTCGGGATGACCGACATGCCGGGCCGCAATTCGACCGCCGTCGCGTCGAGCGCGATCTTCACCGGGATGCGCTGCACCACCTTGGTGAAGTTGCCGGTCGCATTGTCGGGCGGCAGCAGTGCGAATTCCTGGCCGCTGGCGGGCGCGAGACTGTCGACATGGCCGCGCACCACCTGTCCGGGGAACATGTCGACGGCGATCTCGACCGGCTGACCCTTGCGGACATTGGTGAGCTGCGTCTCCTTGTAGTTCGCGATCACATAGGCGCCGGTGGCGGGCACCAGCGACATCAGCTGCGTGCCGGCCTGGACGAACTGGCCGGTGCGCAGGGTGCGGTTGCCGACCACGCCGTCGATCGGGGCTGATATGGTGGTGTAGCCGAGGTTCAACTCGGCCTGATGCTGGAGCGCGGTTGCGCGCGCCTGCGACGCGACCGCCTGGGCAATGTCGGCCTTGAGCAGCTCCACTTGGCGGAGCGCGGAGGCGAGGTTCGCGGTATCGCGGGCGACGGCGGCCTGTGCGCTGGCGTAGCGCGACTGCGCCTGCTGCGCGTTCTGCACGCTGCCGAAGCCGGTGCCGGCGAGGTCGGTGTAGCGCTTGTTCTCCTGCTCGGCGAAGGTCTGCGTCGCGGTGTCGACGGCGAGGGTCGCACGTGCCGCTTCGATCACCGACTGCTGCACATCGAGCTGCGCATGCTTGCTGGCGATCGCGGCTTCGGCGGCCGCGACGTCAGCCTTGGCCTGATCCAGCGCGACCCTGAAATCGCGATCGTCGATCCGCGCCAGCATCTGGCCGGCGCGCACATGCTCATTGTCACCGACCAGCACCGCGCTGAGATAGCCGGAGACTTTTGGTGCGATCGTCGTGTTATCGGCCTTCACATAGGCGTCGTCGGTCGAGACCTGGAAGCGGCCGACCGTCCAGTAATCCCAGCCGTACCAGGCGCCGCCCGAAAGGACGGCGAGCGCCGCGCCGGCCAGCAGGAGGCGGCGAAGCCTGCCCTTGGCGGCGGGCGGCCTGGCGGCCTCCGGATGTGCGATCAATTGCCTGGCGGTCTCGGCCGGAACCTGGCTCTCGGCCTTGAATGATGTCTCATGCTGGCTCATGGCAGTGCTCCCTGATCCGTTCTATCCTGCTGGAAAATCTTGCCAATTTCGGCCGATGCCGGCAGGGTTAATTAGGAAACTTGATGTTTTCCAAAATAGAGCCCATATTGGGAGTGTCAATAGAATGACAGGCATCATTTAAAAGCATGGCTCGCGGATGAACCGGAATGGCAAGGATCAGACTGAGCAAGGCGCGCCGGCGCGGCGGGGCCGGGGGCGGCCGCAGCTGCGTTCCGACGACGAGACGCGCGCGCTGATCCATGACGCCGCGCGGCGCGAGTTCTCCGAGCGCGGCTTTGCTGCGGCCAACATCGCCGACGTGGCCTGCCGCGCCGGCGTCTCCACCAAGACCCTCTATCGGCTGATCCCGACCAAGCTGGCGCTGTTCGAGGGCACGGTGACGGACCGGATGGACCGATTCATATCGGCCGTAAATCTCGGCGCCTGCGACGGCCGCGATATCGCGGCGGCACTGGAGGCCGCACTCTCGACCTGTGGCGAGCTGATCCTCGATGCCGAGGTCATCGCGCTTCAGCGCATCATCCTGGCCGACAGCGACAAATTTCCCGACATCGCCGAGATGTTCTACG
Source organism: Bradyrhizobium sp. USDA 4510 (assembly GCF_054059095.1). Lineage (NCBI taxonomy): Bacteria > Pseudomonadati > Pseudomonadota > Alphaproteobacteria > Hyphomicrobiales > Nitrobacteraceae > Bradyrhizobium > Bradyrhizobium sp. USDA 4510. The sequence goes on from NZ_JBSSBT010000001.1 coordinate 2,476,311, forward strand.
AGAAGGCGATGCAGCGGACGCTTGGCGCGCTGGCTGCGTGGCTCGGCGTGCAAAGGCGGAGGGGACGGATCGCGGTGGACGACGCGCAGGCTGCTGCGGGCATGCTGCTCGGCATGCTCGTGTTCCAGCCGCAACGCGACGTGATGTACGGCCACAGGCCGCCGCCGTCGCGGGCGCAGATCGAGGCCCGCGCCAAGGCCTGCGCGGCACTGTTCTTGTCCGGATGCGCCGTGCCGGCCGATCAGATCAAGAAGCAGAACGGAGAGGCGTGACGCCGGCCCTGCGTCACTTGCCCATTGCCGCCGCCGGCGGCTGGGCCAGCACCTGCCGGATCATCCGCGCGAGATCGGATTTGCGGTAAGGCTTCGGCAGCAGCGTTACATCCGGGTCGAGACGGCCGTGGTGGATGATCGCGTCCTCGGTGTAGCCGGAGGTGAAGAGCACGCGCACCGAGGGCAGTTTGGCGATCACGGCGTCGGCGACCTGCCGGCCGTTCATGCCGCCGGACATGATGACGTCGGTGAACAGCACGTCGCAGACGAACCCCTTGTCGACCGCAGCCAGTGCTTCCGGGCCGTTGGCGGTGACCATGGTGCGATAGCCAAGCTGCTCGAGCTGGGCGCTGACGTAATTGCGCACCAGCGGATCGTCCTCGACGACCAGGATGGATTCATTGCCGCCGCGCGTGTCGACCGGAGGAGGCGGCTCGACGTCGATCATGTCGCCGCTGCTGCGCGGCAGATAGAGCTTGATCGAGGTGCCGTGGCCCTCTTCGGAATAGATCTTGAGGTGTCCGTTGGACTGCTTGATGAAGCCGTACACCATGCTGAGCCCGAGGCCGGTGCCCTTGCCGGTGTCCTTGGTGGTGAAGAACGGCTCGAACACCTTGTCGCGGATCCCCGCCGGGATGCCCCCGCCGGTGTCGCTGACCGCGACCATCACATATTCACCCGCCCGCACGTCGGGGTTGGCGACGGCATAAACCTCGTCGAGGATGACGTTGCTGGTCTCCAGCATCAGCTTGCCGCCATCGGGCATCGCATCGCGGGCATTGACCGCGAGATTGAGCAGCGCCGTCGCCATGTGGTTCGGATCGATGAAGGCCGACCAGGCATCGGGCTCGAGCGCGGTATCGATCTCGATCTGCTCGCCAAGCGAGGGGCGCAGCAGCCGCGCGGTGTCCTGCACCAGCGTGTTGAGATTCGCTTCACGCGGTTGCAGCGGCTGCAGCCGCGAGAAGGCCAGCAGGTGCTTGGTCACTTCTGCACCGCGAAACGCCGCATCGGTGATCATCTTGGCGACAGACGACAGCGCCGGATCATGTTCAACGGCTTCCGCGAGGATGTCGATCAGGCCGGTGATGACGGTCAGGATATTGTTGAAGTCGTGGGCGATGCCGCCGGAGAGGTGCCCGACGGCCTCCATTTTCTGCACCTGGCGGAGCTTTTGCTCGGCTTCGAGCTGTTCGCGGGCGGCCTCGACTTCGCGGGCGCGCATGAAGATTTCCGCTTCCATCTGCTCGGTGCGCTCGCGCAACCGGTCGGTCAGCTGGTCCTGCTCGGCACCGCGCTGCTTCAGCTGGATGAAGCTGGTGACGTCTTCGACCCGATGGATGATGTAGGTGAACTGCCCGTTTGGCCCCAACACCGGCGTATTGCGCGGGCTCCAGTAGCGTTCCTCGAAGCCGCCGCCCTCCGACTCGGGCTTGCGGATATCGTATTTCTGCACCGTCATGGTGTCGGGGCGGCGGAACTGAACCACGCGCTCGAGCGAGGCGCGCAGGTTCCGCACGCCGTCGGCGGTCGGATCGTCCGGATTGTCGGGAAACACCTCAAACAGCCCGCGCCCAAGGATCGCGGCGCGCTCGGTCTTGGTGGCGCGCAGATAAGCGTCGCTCACTGCCACGATGCGGAAGTCGGGCTGCGTCAGCACCAGATAAAGGCCGGGCGCCGCCTCGAATAACGCCTTGAAGTCGGGCGTCGGCGGGGACTGGTTCTGCAGTTCAACCTCCCTCGCAGGGTGCGGTCCGCCGGGTGACCGCAGTCAAGATGTGACATGCGTTTCGCGGAACTTCAATGCTTAACATACGGCGCCACCTCGATTTTCTGGCTCGATCGGGCGTTGCGACGTCGCTCGGGCGCTAGTTTGAATTCGGCAGATAGCGCCAGCCCTCTTTGCCGAGGAAATCCAGCATGGCCTGCGCGGGCGGCAGCAGGATCTTGTCGGCGCGCCTGATCGCGTGCCACTGCCGGACGATCGGCAGGCCCTTCACCTTGAGCACCACCAGCCGGCCGTCCTCCAGCTCATGGAACACCGTGTGCTGGGAGATGAAGGCGATGCCGAGCCCGGCCATCACAGCCTGCTTGATGGTCTCGTTGCTGTCCATCGCCATGCCGAGTTTCGGCTCCAGCCCGACCCGCTCGAAATATTGCTGCATCAGCATCCGCGTCCCCGATCCTTGCTCGCGAGTGATGAAGGTTTCGTTGGCGAGCTCCGATGGGGCGACGTGCCGCCGCCGCGCCAGCCGATGATCGGGCGCGGCGACGATGAAGTGCGGATGCCGGCCGAGCGGCTTCATCTCGACCTCGACGTCGGCCGGCGGCCGGCCCATTACCGCGATGTCGAGATCATAGCCGCGCAGCGCGTCGCGAATCTCCTCGCGGTTGCCGATCCTGAGCGTGACCTCGATCTTGGGAAAGCGGCGCGAGAACGCCGCGATCGCGAACGGCACGAAGTATTTCGCGGTGGAGACCGCGCCCATCGCGACGCGGCCGCCGCTGCGGCCGGCGATCATGTCGAGCGACTGCTCGCAATCCTTCAGCGCCGCTTCGATCCGCTCGACCAGCGTCAGCACATGTGCGCCGGCATCCGTCAGCGCCATGCCGTCGCCGGTACGTTGGATCAGCGGCAACCCTGCGAGCGCCTGCAGGTTGCGGAGCTGCAACGTCACCGCGGGCTGCGTCAGGTTCAACCGGTTGGCGGCGGACGTGATCGAGCCTGCCTCGTGCAGGGTCGACAGTGCGCGCAGCTGGCGGATGGTGAGATCCCGCGAGAAGTTGCCGGCCATGACAAGCTCCATAAGAAATACTTTGCTCGGACCAAAGATAATAAAATTTCCCTAATTGGGCAATTCGCGCGTTGATAGGGCGAAGGCGACTCCCCTGAGGTCGCCTCTCGAAGCCTCGGGACAGAGGGCGCGATCATAGGGAGAGGCCGGTGGAGATTCGTCCAGCATTGCATGCCCATCTGGAGTGGCCCGCGCAGCACAACCCGTTGCGCGCCGCGACCGTTGTGGTGATCGAAGCCCTTGCGCGTGCGGCGATCGAGCTCTCGCGCATCATTGCCGCCGGGCCGCTCGCCGGAGTCGGCGGCGAGAGCGGTGGCGTCAATCCCGACGGCGACCGCCAGAAGACCATCGACATCGTCGCCGACGATCTGATGCGGAACGCGCTGCGCACCGCGCCGGTCGCCGCAGTGCTGTCGGAGGAGGTCGAACTGCCTGAGACGCTCGATCCCGACGCGCCGCTCTGTGTCGCGATCGATCCGCTCGATGGATCCGCCAATCTCGAAAATAACATCTCGATCGGCACGATCTTCTCAATCCGGCCGAAAGGAAACGACGTCATCTCGACCTTCTTCGAGCCCGGCACGGCGCAATGTGCCGCCGGCTGTTTCATCTACGGTCCACAGACCGTGCTGGTGCTGGCGATCGACCAGTGCGTCGACTGCTTCACGCTGGACCCGCGAAGTGGCGAGTTCGTCCTGACCGCGCGCGATCTGCGCGTACCGCAGGACGCGTCGGAATTCGCCATCAATGCCTCGAACCGGCGGCACTGGAGCGGCCCGGTGCGCAGCTACATCGACGATTGCCTCGCCGGAGTGAACGGCGAGCGCGGGCAGGACTTCAACATGCGCTGGATCGGCTCGCTGGTCGCTGAAGCCTACCGCATCCTGATGCGCGGCGGCGTGTTCCTGTATCCGGCGGATGCGCGCCAGGGCTACCGCGAAGGCCGGTTGCGTCTGCTGTACGAGGCGCATCCCATCGCACTGATCATGGAATGGGCGGGCGGCGCCGCGTCGAACGGCCGGTCGCGCATTCTCGAACTGTCGGCACGCACGCCGCATCAGCGCGTGCCGCTGATCATGGGATCGGCGCGTGCCGTGCGCGACGTCGATGCGATCCACCTGACCGTCGAGCCGTTGTTCGAAAGCAGCGATGCCCCGCTGTTCGCGCGGCGCGGCCTGTTCCGCTGAGGAGGACCGCATGTCACGTCGACATCCCATCATCTCGATCACCGGCTCCTCCGGGGCCGGCACCACCTCGGTGAAGAAGACGTTCGAGAACATCTTCCGCCGCGAGAACGTGGTCGCCGCCTATATCGAGGGCGACGCGTTCCACCGCTACGACCGCGCCGAGATGCGCAGCCTGATGGCGGAGAGAGCCGAGCGCGGCAACAAGCACTTCAGCCATTTCAGCCCCGAGACCAATTTGTTCGAGGAGCTGGAGAAGCTGTTCAGCGACTATGCCGAGACCGGCACCGGAACCACGCGGCACTATGTGCACGACGAGGAGGAAGCGCGGCTCTACGGCGCCAAGCCCGGCACCTTCACCGCCTGGGAGGCGCTGCCGGAGAATTCCGACCTCTTGTTCTACGAGGGCCTGCACGGTGCCGTGGTCACCGACAAGGTGAATGTCGCGCAGCATGCCGACCTCAAGATCGGCGTCGTGCCGGTCATCAACCTCGAATGGATCCAGAAGTTGCACCGCGACCGCAGCCACCGCGGCTACTCCACCGAGGCGGTGACCGACACCATCCTGCGCCGCATGCCGGACTACGTGAATTACATTTGTCCGCAATTCACCGAGACCGACATCAACTTCCAGCGCGTGCCGACCGTCGACACGTCGAACCCGTTCATCGCGCGCTGGATCCCGACGCCGGATGAATCGATGGTCGTGATCCGCTTGAAGAATCCGCGTGGCATCGATTTTCCCTATCTGCTCTCGATGATCCCGAACAGCTTCATGTCGCGCGCCAATTCGATCGTGGTGCACGGCGCCAAGCTCGACCTCGCGATGCAGCTCATCCTGACCCCGCTGATCCTGCAACTGATCGAACGAAAGAGGCGAACGATATGACCGCACTTGCGTCCGTTGCCAGCCGCCCCGAAATCAGCCACGACGAGATGGCGAACGCCATCCGCTTCCTCGCCGTCGACGCGGTCGAGCAGGCGAAATCCGGTCACCCCGGCATGCCGATGGGCATGGCCGATGTCGCGACCGTGCTGTTCACGGAGTTCCTGAAGTTCGACCCGGCCGATCCGGCCTGGCCCGACCGCGACCGCTTCGTGCTGTCGGCGGGGCACGGCTCGATGCTGCTCTACGCGCTGCTTTACCTCACAGGCTACGAGAGCATGACGCTCGACCAGCTCAAGGCGTTCCGGCAGTGGAGATCGAAGACCCCGGGCCATCCCGAGTACGGCCACACCCCGGGTGTCGAGACCACGACCGGGCCGCTCGGGCAGGGGGTTGCGACCGCGGTCGGCATGGCGCTTGCCGAGCGGCTGATGAACGCCCGCTTCGGCGACGACCTCGTCGACCACTACACCTATGTGATCGCCGGCGATGGCTGCCTGATGGAAGGCATCAGCCATGAGGCGATCTCGCTGGCCGGCCATTTGCGGCTGAACCGCTTGATCGTGCTGTTCGACGACAATCATATCTCGATCGACGGCGCCACCTCGCTGTCCTGTTCGGACGACCAGGCAGCGCGGTTCAAGGCCAGCGGCTGGAACGTCAACCGCATCGACGGCCACGATCCGCAGGCGATTACCGCGGCGATCAGGCAGGCGCGATCGAGCGATCGTCCGTCGTTGATCGCCTGCCGGACGGTGATCGGGTTCGGCGCGCCGAACCGGCAGGGCAGCGAAAAGGTGCATGGCGCGCCGCTCGGTGCCGATGAGATGGCGAAGACCCGTGCCGCGCTGCGCTGGCCGTATCCGGCATTCGAGATTCCCGATGCGGTGCTGGCGGAGTGGCGCGAGCTCGGCGGCCGCGGCCGCGACGCGCGGCGGGCCTGGATCGACCGTTCGCGCAGCGCCTGCAAGGGCGACAGGGCCGAGCGGTCTCCGTTCCACGATGCGCTGAACCGGAAATTGCCCTGCGCCTATGCCGAGGCGATGGCAAAGTTGGTGGAGCGGTTCGCGACCGAGCGGCCGAAGCTCGCCACGCGACAGGCTTCGCAGCAGGTCATCGACGTGATCGCGGAGGCGTTGCCCAATTTGCTGGGCGGCTCGGCCGACCTCACGCACTCCAATCTGACGCTGGCGAAGTCGCAGGTTTCGGTGCGGCCGGAAACGCTCGACGGCAGCTACATCCACTATGGCATCCGCGAACACGGCATGGCCGCGGCGATGAACGGCATCGCCCTGCACGGCGGGTTCATTCCTTATGGCGGCACCTTCCTCAGCTTTGCCGATTACAGCCGGCCGGCGATCCGCCTTGCGGCGCTGATGGGGATCCGCGTCATCCATGTGATGACCCACGATTCCATCGGGCTCGGCGAGGACGGGCCGACCCATCAGCCGGTCGAGCATCTGGCGGCGCTGCGCGCGATCCCAAACGTCCTGGTGTTCCGTCCGGCCGATGCGGTCGAGACCGCGGAAGCGTGGGACTGCGCGCTGAAGGCAGAGACCTCGCCGTCGATCCTCTGCCTGTCGCGGCAGGCGCTGCCGACGGTTCGCGACGGCAGCAAGGACAACCAGGTCGCGCTCGGCGCCTACGTTCTCGTGGAGCCGGCCTTCGCGCGTGACGTCACCCTGATTGCAACGGGTTCGGAGGTGGCGATTGCGCTCGAAGCCGCAAAGCTGCTGGCGGAAGACGGGGTACAGGCCGCGGTCGTCTCGGGCCCGTGCTTCGACCTGTTCCGCCAGCAGCCGAGCGACTATCGCGCCCAGGTGCTGGGCAGCGCCCCGCGCGTCGGCGTGGAGGCTGCGGTCGAGGGCGACTGGGCCCGCTGGCTCGGCGACAACGGTGCGTTCGTCGGCATGGCCGGCTTCGGCGCTTCCGCGCCGGCCGACGTGCTCTACCGCGAATTCGGCATCACGCCCGCGGCAATCGCTGCTGCAGCAAAACAGCTCATTCAACGAGCGAATTGAAAGGAGGACGCCACCATGGCGCGGATAACCCTGAGGCAGTTGCTGGACCACGCCGCCGAACGCGGCTACGGCGTTCCGGCCTTCAACATCAACAATATGGAGCAGGGCCTCGCCATCATGGAGGCGGCGGCTTCCTGCGATGCGCCTGTCATCATCCAGGCCTCGCGCGGCGCGCGCTCCTATGCCAACGACATCATGCTGGCGAAGATGATCGACGCGCTCGAGGAGATGCATCCGCAGATTCCGCTCTGCCTGCATCTCGATCACGGCAATGAAGAGGCGACCTGCGCCACCGCGATCCGCTACGGCTTCACTTCCGTCATGATGGACGGCTCGCTCAAGGCCGACGCCAAGACCGCAGCCGACTATGACTACAATGTCGATATCACCCGCCGGGTGGTCGACATGGCGCACTGGGTCGGCGCGTCGGTCGAAGGCGAGCTCGGCGTGCTCGGCTCGCTCGAGCATGGCGGCGGCGAGCAGGAGGACGGCCATGGCGTCGAGGGCAAGCTGAGTCATGATCAGCTGCTCACCGATCCGGACCAGGCGGTCGATTTCGTCCGCGCCACCAAGGTCGATGCGCTCGCGATCGCGATGGGCACCTCGCACGGCGCCTACAAGTTCACGCGGCGGCCCGACGGCGAGATCCTGGCGATGCGCGTGGTCGAGGAGATCCATACCCGCCTGCCGAACACGCATCTGGTGATGCACGGCTCGTCCTCGGTGCCGCAGCCGCTGCAGGACATGTTCAACCAGTTCGGCGGCGAGATGCCGCAGACCTGGGGCGTCCCGGTCGAGGAGATCGTTCGCGGTATCAAGCACGGGGTGCGCAAGGTCAATATCGACACCGATTGCCGTCTGGCGATGGCGGCGGCCTTCCGCAAGGTCGCCGTCCAGTCGAAGAGCGAGTTCGATCCGCGCAAATTCCTGAAGCCGGCGATGGATGCGCTGCGCGAGCTCTGTCGTGACCGCTTCGAGCAGTTCGGCACGGCCGGCAATGCCGCCAGGATCAAGGTGGTTGCACTGCCGGAGATGGCCCGCCGCTATCGCGCCGGCGCGCTCGATCCGCAAATTGGAAAGATGACCCAGGCCGCCTGAGCAAATGGCGACGAACCACAGGAGATTTCGATGAATATGCAGCAGTCGATCACGGTGCGCGGCAAGGATCGCTACAAGTCCGGCGTGATGGAATACAAGCGGATGGGCTATTGGGAGCCGAACTACGAGCCCAAGGACACCGACGTCATCGCCTTGTTCCGCGTCACGCCGCAGGATGGCGTCGATCCGACCGAAGCCTGCGCGGCGGTGGCGGGCGAATCCTCGACCGCGACCTGGACCGTGGTGTGGACCGACCGGCTGACGGCCGCGGAGAAATACCGGGCGAAGTGCTACCGCGTCGATCCGGTGCCGAATTCGCCGGGCAGCTACTTCGCCTATATCGCCTACGACCTCGACCTGTTCGAGCCGGGCTCGATCTCGAACCTGACCGCCTCGATCATCGGCAATGTGTTCGGCTTCAAGCCGCTGAAGGCGCTGCGGCTCGAGGACATGAGGCTGCCGACCGCCTACGTGAAGACATTCCAGGGCCCCGCGACCGGCATCGTGGTGGAGCGCGAGCGGCTCGACAAGTTCGGCCGTCCGTTGCTCGGCGCCACCGTGAAGCCGAAGCTCGGCCTGTCCGGCCGCAACTACGGCCGCGTTGTTTATGAAGCCTTGAAAGGCGGGCTCGATTTCACCAAGGACGACGAGAACATCAACTCGCAGCCCTTCATGCACTGGCGCGAGCGCTTCCTCTACTGCATGGAGGCGGTCAACCGCGCGCAGGCCGCGACCGGCGAGATCAAGGGGACCTATCTCAACGTCACCGCGGCGACCATGGAGGACATGTACGAGCGCGCCGAGTTCGCTCACGAGCTCGGCTCCAACATCGTCATGATCGACCTTGTGATCGGCTACACCGCGATCCAGTCGATGGCGAAGTGGGCGCGCAGGAACAACATGATCCTGCATCTGCATCGCGCCGGTCACTCGACCTACACGCGGCAGCGCAGCCACGGTGTCTCGTTCCGCGTGATCGCGAAATGGATGCGGCTCGCCGGCGTCGATCACATCCATGCCGGCACGGTGGTCGGCAAGCTCGAGGGCGATCCGAACACCACCCGCGGCTATTACGACATCTGCCGCGGGGACTTCAATCCGTTGCACCTGGAGCACGGCGTGTTCTTCGACCAGAACTGGGCGAGCCTCAACAAGCTGATGCCGGTGGCCTCCGGCGGCATTCATGCCGGCCAGATGCACCAGCTGCTCGATCTGCTCGGCGAGGACGTCGTGCTGCAGTTCGGCGGCGGCACCATCGGCCATCCCCGCGGCATCCAGGCCGGCGCCACCGCCAACCGCGTCGCGCTGGAGGCCATGATCCTCGCCCGCAACGAGGGGCGCGACTACGTCCATGAGGGGCCGGAGATCCTGGCCAAGGCGGCGCAGACCTGCACGCCGCTGCGCGAGGCGCTCGACGTCTGGAAGGACGTCACCTTCAACTACGAGTCGACCGACGCCCCCGATTTCGTTCCCACGCCGAGCATGGCGGTCTGAGAGGAGATACTCATGCGGGTTACCCAAGGCTGCTTCTCGTTCCTGCCCGATCTCACCGACGAGCAGATCGCTGCGCAGGTGCAATACTGCCTCGACAAGGGTTGGGCGGTGAACATCGAGTTCACCGACGATCCGCATCCCCGCAACACCTATTGGGACATGTGGGGCCTGCCGATGTTCGACCTGCGCGATGCGGCGGGCATCATGAAGGAGCTCGCCGACTGCCGACGGGTCTATGGCGACCGCTATATCCGGATCTCCGGCTTTGATTCCAGCCCGGGCTGGGAGTCGGTTCGCATCTCCTTCATCGTCAACCGGCCGCAGGAGGAGCCAGGCTTCCGGCTCGACCGCCAGGAGGCGGCCGGACGCAATCTGCGTTATGCGACCCATTCCTATGCAGCGGGCCGCCCCGAAGGCGAACGCTACACCGATCATTGACCGCGTCCGGCTTGCAAACCAGGCGGGTTGCTCCCTCGACCGTCCTGGTCCGGATGCACTTCTCCGTCGTCGCCGCCGCGGCGACGGAGCTTTTCCAGGCGAGAGGACAATGACGCAAGCGCAAGAACAGATCAGCGAACAAATCCGCGAGACCCCGCTCGAGACCATCGACCTTCGCCATGAATTCGCCGACCTCGGCGTCGGCGACGTGCTCGACCAGCTCGATTCCGAATTGATCGGCCTGAAGCCGGTGAAGACCCGCATCCGCGAGATCGCCTCGCTGCTGCTGGTCGAACGCATCAGGCAGAAGATGGCGCTGGCGACGACGTTTCCGACCCTGCACATGTCGTTCACCGGCAACCCCGGCACCGGCAAGACCACGGTCGCGCTGCGGATGGCCGGCATCCTGCACAAGCTCGGCTTCGTGCGCCGCGGCCACGTCATCAGCGTCACGCGCGACGACCTCGTCGGCCAATATATCGGCCACACCGCGCCGAAGACGAAAGAGATATTGAAGAAGGCGATGGGCGGCGTGCTGTTCATCGACGAGGCCTATTACCTCTATCGCCCGGAAAATGAGCGCGACTACGGGCAGGAGGCGATCGAGATCCTGCTCCAGGTGATGGAGCAGCAGCGCGAGGATCTGGTGGTGATATTGGCCGGCTATGGCGACCGCATGGAGAAATTCTTCCAGAGCAATCCAGGCTTCCGCTCCCGCATCGCGCATCATATCGATTTCCCGGACTATTCGGACGGCGAGTTGCTCTGGATCGCCGAGCTGATGTTGCAGCAGCAGAATTATCGGTTCTCTCCGGAAGCCCGCGAGGCCTTCATCCGTTACATCGCCGTGCGCAAAGAACAGCCGCTGTTCTCCAATGCACGCTCGATCCGCAATGCGCTCGATCGCATCCGGCTGCGCCAGGCCAACCGGATCGTGGCGAAGCTCGACCGCACGCTCACCGCCGACGACGTGATGTCGATCGAGGTCGGCGACGTGCTCGCTAGCCGGGTGTTCGTCAAAGGCGCCGGTGCGCCGGGCGAGGGACGATGAACGAGGCGCTCGCCGTGATCCGGTCCGCCGGGATGCGCGACATCATCGTGAGCGCCCGCGCCCTGATCTTCGATGTCGACGGCACGCTCGCCGAAACCGAGGAGGTGCACCGCCGCGCCTTCAATGAAGCCTTTGCCGAAGCCGGCCTCGATTGGTTCTGGGACCAGGTCACTTATGCGCGGCTGCTTCGGGTGGCCGGAGGCAAGGAGCGCATCCGCGCCTTCGACCAGCGCAACGCGGTCCCAATGCTGACATTCGCCGAGATCGCCGACCTGCACAGGATCAAGACCGCGCGCTACGCCGCGCTGATTGCCTCGGGCGGTTGCCCATTGCGGCCGGGTGTCAGGGCCTGGCTCGCCGGCGCGCGCAGCCGCGGCCAGCGCCTGGCGATCGCAACGACCACCTCGCACGGCAATATCGATGCGCTGCTTTCGGTTTCGCTGGGGCTGGACTGGGCCGATCAGTTCGAGGCGATCGTTGCCGGCGACGACGTGCCGCGGAAGAAGCCGGCGCCTGACGTCTACACCGAGGTCCTGACCCGGCTCGGGCTCGGGCCAGCAGATTGCGTCGCAATCGAGGATTCCGGCAACGGCCTCGCCGCCGCGGCGCGCGCCGGCATCCCCGTGGTCATCACCCGCAGCACCTATTTCAGCGACGACGATTTCACCGAGGCATTGCTGGTTGTTGACGATCTCTCTGACATCGACGCCTGAAGATCGCTGCCGCCGGCCGGCAGCTCAGGCCAATTTATTCAGATGATGAAATAAATGGCGCTTGCATCCATAGCAGGGTGAAGGCACAATCCGGCCAAAGGTTACCAGAAGCGGTGCTGCACCACCTGGGAGGCGATGGGACTTGCCAGCGATTCCGGACAGTACCCCTGCGACCCTCCGCGTCGATCAATTTCTTCGGATAATTAAATAAATGGCCAGTCGGCGCTTGCGTCCACATTGCAGCGGCAACATCAACCAAAGGGTGCAGAAAACGGCAGCGCACCGCCAGACGTCCTGTCGGACGCTGGCACTCGCCAACGATTCCGGGAGACCGGCGCCTCATGATCCTCCACGTCATTCCTGCGCCTCGTTCGTCCAACGACATGGCTCGCGGCTGAACCCGGCATTGCGGGATCGACATGACCGACCATGCGTAGCGAGCATTGGCGCTGTTGACGGGTACGATCGACATTCCGCAATTTCGGTTCGTGACGGTCCCGGCGCCGATCCGACATCGCCGTAGAATCTGAGGCCGGCCCACGAGCGATCGCCGTCGATTGACGCTGTCCACGGCAACTGGAATCCCAACTCAAAAAAGCAAGGGAGTGAAGCATGTTCAAATTGAAGACCACCTTGTTCGCGCTTGCGCTGGCCGGCCTTGCCGCGACGGTGTCGGATCGCGACGCCATGGCCCAGAGCAAGCCGACGATCGGCATCGCGATGCCGACCAAGTCCTCGGCGCGCTGGATCGACGACGGCAACAACATGGTCAAGGTGCTGAAGGAGCGCGGCTACGGCACCGATCTGCAATATGCCGAAGACGACATTCCGAACCAGCTCTCCCAGGTCGAGAACATGGTGACCAAGGGCGCCAAGGTGCTGGTCATCGCGGCCATCGACGGCACCACCTTGTCCGATGTCCTGAAGCAGGCCAAGGCCCAGGGCATCACGGTGATCGCCTATGACCGCCTGATCCGCGGCACCCCCAGCGTCGACTATTACGCGACCTTCGACAATTTCCAGGTCGGTGTGCTGCAGGCCCAGTCGATCGAGAACGCGCTCGGGCTCAAGGAGGGCAAGGGGCCCTTCAACATCGAGCTGTTCGGCGGCTCGCCCGACGACAACAACGCGTACTTCTTCTACGACGGCGCGATGTCGGTGTTGAAGCCCTATATCGACAGCGGCAAGCTCGTGGTCGGCAGCGGCCAGACGGGCATGAACAAGGTTGCGACGCTGCGCTGGGACGGTGCGACAGCGCAGGCGCGGATGGACAACCTGCTCAGTGCGTTCTACGGCAAGAAGCGCGTCGACGCGGTGCTGTCGCCCTATGACGGCCTGTCGATCGGCATCATCTCCTCGCTGAAGAGCGTCGGCTACGGCAGCAAGGACCAGCCGATGCCGTACATCAGCGGGCAGGATGCCGAAGTCCCCTCGATCAAGGCGATGCTGCGCGGCGAGCAATATTCGACCATCTTCAAGGACACCCGCGACCTCGCCAAGGTCACCGCCGACATGGTCGACGCTGTGCTGAGCAAGAAGGAGGTCAGCGTCAACGACACCACCTACAACAACGGGGTCAAGGTGGTTCCGTCCTATCTCCTCAAGCCGGTCGTGGTGGATAAGACCAATTGGGAGAAAGTCCTGATTGACAGCGGCTATTACAAGCGCTCGCAATTCGACTAGAGCGCTTTCGAGCGAAGCGGGTACCGGTTCGCGTGAGGAAAACGCGTCAAAACTAGAATCTGGAGCCCCGTTCCGATTTAATCGGAACGGAATAGGCTTCAGGGCGGATCGCCGGGCAAGCGGCGGCGAGCCGGGCCGGGGGGCGATTGACGCTGCAGGACATGATCCGATGACGGCAATGCTTGAGATGCGCGGCGTCAGCAAGAGCTTTGCCGGCGTGCAGGCGTTGCGCGACGTCAGCTTCACCGTCGAGGCCGGGCTGATCCATGCGCTGGTCGGCGAAAACGGCGCCGGCAAGTCGACCTTGATGAAGGTCTTGAGCGGAGTCTATCCGGCCGGCAGCTACGATGGATCGATCGTGTTCGACGGCGAGGAGCGGCGCTTCCGCGACATCAACGACAGCGAGGCGCTCGGGATCATCATCATCCATCAGGAGCTGGCGCTGATCCCGCTGATGTCGATTGCCGAGAACATCTTTCTGTCGCATCCGCCGTCGCGGTTCGGCGTCATCGACCGCAACGCGGTGCATCGGCGGACCGCCGAACTGTTGGCGCAGGTCGGCTTGCGGGAGCCGCCGGACACGCTGATCACCGACCTCGGCGTCGGCAAGCAGCAGCTCGTGGAGATCGCCAAGGCCCTGTCCAAGCGGGTGCGCCTCCTGATCCTCGACGAGCCGACCGCCAGTCTCAACGAGGCCGACAGCGCCGCCTTGCTCGAGCGTCTCCTGGCCTTCCGCGAGCAGGGCATCGCCTCGATCCTGATCTCGCACAAGCTGAACGAGGTTGCGCGGGTCGCCGACCGCATCACGGTGCTGCGCGACGGCCGCACCGTCGACAGCATCGACTGCCGCACCGAGCGCATCGAGGAGGACCGCATCATCCGCAGCATGGTCGACCGCGATCTGGCGCATCGTTTTCCCGAGCGGAAGGCGGAGATCGGCGAACCCGTGATGACGGTGGAGAACTGGTCAGTGTATCACCCGCTGCATACCGAGCGGCAGGTGATCAAGAACGTCGACTTCACACTGCGCCGCGGCGAGGTAGTCGGTATCGCCGGCCTGATGGGCGCCGGCCGCACCGAGTTCGCCATGAGCCTGTTCGGCCGCGCCTGGGGCACCAACGTCTCCGGCAAGGTCCGCCTCGATGGACGCGAGGCCGATCTGTCCAGCGTGCCGGCCGCGATCGATGCCGGCATCGCCTATGTCACCGAAGACCGCAAGCAGCTCGGGCTGATCCTTGCCGCCGACGTCCGCAAGAACGTGACGGTGGCGAGCCTGCGCCAGGTGTCGGATCGCGGCGTGATCGACGATGTCGCCGAGCTGAAGGCCGCGAGCGACTACCGCACCCGGATGCGGATCCGCTGCTCCGACGTCTACCAGGCGACCGGCGACCTCTCGGGCGGCAACCAGCAGAAGGTCGTGCTGTCGAAATGGCTGATGACCGATCCGAGGGTGCTGCTGCTGGACGAGCCGACGCGCGGGATCGACGTCGGCGCGAAATACGAGATCTACTCCATTATCAACGAGCTGGCGGAGGCCGGCAGGGGCGTCGTGGTGATCTCCTCGGAGATGCCCGAGCTGCTCGGCATCTGCGACCGGATCTGCGTGATGAATGACGGCGCCTTCGTCGGCGAGTTCGCAGGCCACGATGCGACGCAGGAGAAGATCATGCGCGCCATCATGCGCAATGACAGAATGTCCGGACGCGGCGCCGACGAAAGGGCGGCACGCGCCGGAGGAGGGGCACCATGACCGACAAGACGGTATCACTTCCCGAGGCCCCCAGGCATTCCGGCTTCATCAAGAACAATCTGCGCAACTACGGCATGCTGCTGTCGCTGCTCGCGATCATGCTGTTCTTCGAGATCGTGACCGACGGCACGCTGTTGCAG
Source organism: Bradyrhizobium sp. USDA 4510 (assembly GCF_054059095.1). Classification (NCBI taxonomy): domain Bacteria; kingdom Pseudomonadati; phylum Pseudomonadota; class Alphaproteobacteria; order Hyphomicrobiales; family Nitrobacteraceae; genus Bradyrhizobium; species Bradyrhizobium sp. USDA 4510. Next base: position 2,491,836 of record NZ_JBSSBT010000001.1, read on the forward strand.
CCGCTCAACCTCACCAATCTCGTGCTGCAGAACAGCTACATCGTCATCATGGCGCTCGGCATGCTGCTGGTGATCGTCACCGGGCATATCGATCTTTCGGTCGGCTCGGTCGCGGGCTTCGTCGGCGCCGTCGCGGCGGTGCTGATGGTGCGCTACCATGTCAGCTACCCGATCGCCTTCGTCGCCTGCCTCCTGGTCGGCGCCGCGATCGGCGCGGCCCAGGGCTACTGGGTGGCCTATTTCGGCATTCCGTCCTTCATCGTGACGCTGGCGGGCATGCTGGTGTTCAAGGGCCTCGCGCTTGCGGTCCTGCAGGGCCAGTCGGTCGGGCCGTTCCCGCCGACCTTCCAGAAGCTGTCGTCGGGCTTCATCCCCGAGCTGTTCCCGAGCGCCGGCACGCTCTATCCGACGTCGCTCGCGATCGGCATCGTCCTGGCGTTTGTCCTGGTGCTGGCGACCGCCAGGAGCCGGGCGCGCGAGCAGGCGCACGGCATCGCCGTCGAGCCCTATGCGTTCTTTATCGTCAAGAGCATCGCGCTGGCGGGCGCGGTGCTCTACTTCACCTATCTGATCGCCTCGCATCGCGGCCTGCCCAACGTGCTCGTCATCATGACCGTCCTGATCGCGCTCTATGGCTTCGTCACGCGGCGGACGGTGATCGGGCGGCAGATCTACGCGGTGGGCGGCAACGCCAAGGCGGCGAAACTGTCGGGCGTCAAGACCGAACGGCTCACCTTCTTCACCTTCGTCAACATGGGCGTGCTGGCCGCGCTCGCCGGGCTGGTGTTCGCAGCCCGGCTCAACACCGCGACGCCGAAGGCCGGCCTCGGCTTCGAGCTCGATGTGATCGCCGCCTGCTTCATCGGCGGTGCGTCGGCCTATGGCGGCGTCGGCCGGGTCGGTGGCGCGGTGGTCGGTGCCATGATCATGGGCGTGATGAACAACGGCATGTCGATCCTCGGTATCGGCATCGATTATCAGCAGGTGATCAAGGGCCTCGTCCTGCTGGGCGCCGTCTGCATCGATGTCTACAACCAGCGCCGCTGACCCGCCACGCAGTCGCAATTCCACGATAGGATGCCGGCGCAACGCAGGAGAATGCCGCGTGAAACTGTCCCATGCCGACGCGCTTGATATCGGAGCCATCCTTGCCGAAGTCGGCCGCAGCGAGATCATGCCGCGGTTCCGCCGCGTGCGGGAGATCGAGGTCCGCACCAAGACGTCGGCATTCGACGTCGTCACCGAAGCCGATGAGCTTGCCGAGCAGGCGATATCGGCGGCGCTGCTGCGGGCGTTTCCGAATGCGGTTGTGATCGGCGAGGAGGGCACCGCGCGTGATCCGGCCGCGCTCGATCAGGTCGGAACCGCGGAGCTTGCCTTCATCATCGATCCGATCGACGGCACGCGGAACTTCACCTCGAGCTTGCCGCTGTTCGGCACCATGGTGGCGGCCACCATGCGCGGCGAGATCGTGCTCGGCGCGATCCATGATCCGGTCAGCAACGACACCGCATTCGCGCTGCGCGGCGAGGGCGCCTGGCTCGCGATGCCGGACGGCCGGCGGCATGACCTGAAAGTGGCTCCCGCCGTGCCGGTCAAGCAGATGGATGCGATCGTCGGCGTCAATTTCCTGCCCGAGCCGCTACGCACAATTGTCGCCGGCAATCTTTCCAGGCTCGGCGGCAGCGCCTGGCTCAGATGCGCCGCGCATGAATATCGCATGGCGGCGTCCGGACATTGCCACCTGCTGTTCTACAACAAGCTGATGCCGTGGGATCATGCCGCGGGCTGGCTGTTGCATCGCGAGGCCGGCGGCTACAGCGCGCATTTCGACGGATCACCCTACCGGCCGGTCAATCTGACCGGCGGCTTGCTGTGCGCACCCGATGAGGCGAGCTGGCACGCGGCGCGAGAGGCGATCCTGATGCCTAGCAGCACAACGTGCGGTTGGTCGCGTTGCGGCGGTTATGAGCCACATTGGTTTTCGGATTCAACTGTCAAACAGCTTGTTCGGTGTCGTCCCTGCGAAAGCAGGGACCCATACCCCGCGGCGGGTGTTGGGAACGGGACTCGTCGTCCCAGCATCGTTCAACAATCAGCATTTGTGGTTATGGGTCCCTGCTTTCGCAGGGACGACACCCAATATGGGTCGTCGTTTGTGGGTCATACCTTCGCTTAGGGCGTCAGGCCTGCACGATTTCGCCGTCCGCCTCGCGTCTTCGCAAAGGGACTTGCCACGTCGGGCAAATCAGTGATTGGCGATTTCGGCCGGAGCATCCCGGAGTGGCAGATGCCTGATGCGGCGCACGACAAGGATGGCAACTGTCGCAGCGGCGATCGGTGCCAGTTGCAGGCCGTTGGCGCCCGCAGGCACCATGGCGAATGGCGTCAAATAAAGCGCCGCGACGGCGATGCGTTCATAGGGCAGCCAACCCTGCGCAAGCGCCTGCGCGATCGGCCACGCGCCCGGGATCGCCAGGATCACGACCTCATAGTTGCCGAGCGATGGTACGCACAGGCCGGTCATCGCCACCATCAGCGCGATCTCGGCGGCGCCGCCGGGACGTTTTCGCAGCACCAGGATCAGGACGGCGATCGCGATCGCGGCCGCGGTCACCTGGACGAGCCAGGCCGTGCTGCTGGATCCGCCGGCCAGCCTGACCGCGGCATAGGGGCTGGCGAACTTCTCGAAACCGGGTCCGCCGCCGAGGCTCCAGGCGCTTGCCTCCGGCAGAACGGCAACAAACTTGATCCACGGGTCGATCCCGAAGAAGGCGGTGGCCGCCAGCACAAGCACGAGCGTCGTTGCGGCCGCAGCAGCCAGCGCGCGCCAGCGCCGCGTCAGGATCAGCACCAGCGGCGCAAGCAGGGCGATCTGCGGCTTGTAGCTGAAGCACCCGAGCAGCGCGCCGGCGATCACCGGGTAGCGGTCCAGCGTGGCGGCCGATCCGCCGAGCAGAGCCGCCGAGAACAGCGAATTCTGTCCGAATAGCGCGCACACCCACACGGCGGGAAAGGCGAGCGCTGGAACGACGGAGCCGCGCTCGAGCATGGCTCTCACCGCGGCTGCATAGGCGGCGCCGGTCGCGAAGATCCAGACGACGGCCGCCGTTGCAAAGGGAACCAGTGCAAAGGGCAGCCAGAACAACAGCGACGTCGGCGGGTAGAAGAACGGTGCGTAGGTGTTCTGACCGAGCACGGCGGCTACGGCGGCGCGGCCTGCGTCGCCATAGGCGTCGCCGGCGCGGCCTTCGAGCGCGAGCTTCGCCGCGGTCCAGAACGCCGCGAAATCATGGCCGACTTCCATTGTCGGCGCGGCCCATGGGATGATCGCGATGCAGGCGATGAACAGGACGAGAAATACGCGGGTGAAGGCGGTGACACGGTCAGCCGTGAGCCAGTCGGCCTCACGCAGCGCGGAGACCAGCACGCCCGCGCCGGACTGCCGTGAATGCGCGATTGCCACCGGCGGCTGACCTGTGGACGTATTCGAGGTTCGGCTGATGGTCACGCGCGGCATCACAGCGTCACGACCTGCGTCATCCGCTGCGAGGTGACGCGCGGCGTCATCAGCGAAGGCCAGCCTGTGTCCCTCGAGGTCCGACTTCTGCGACATCGGCCGCTTCATCCCATTCGCGTCGTGCACGCGCAACATTTGGATCAAATCGTCTAAGGTTGCGTAAACCCGATCGTTGCAATTGGCCGCGGCGCAATCGGAACCGATGATCGACATTGCCCCTTGTCCGCGGCCTGTCACGCCGGGCATGGTAAATGAACCCGCAACGCCGGCGGCAGCGTGCGGGGTTGGATGCGGAGCCCGACGGTCAAGGTTCATCGCGAATGGCGGTATTGCAGCAGTTCGGCCACGACATCTGGATTGCCGGGGGACCGAACCTTGCGGTCGCCGGGTTTCACTATCCGACCCGGATGGCCATCGTCAGGCTGGCGGACGGTGCCCTTTTCATCTGGTCGCCGGTCCGGTTGACCGAGCAAATGCAGGCCGGCGTCGACGCACTCGGCCAGGTCAGGCACATCGTGGCGCCCAACTCGCTGCATCATTTGTTCCTCGCCGAGTGGAAGCACATGGCACGCCAGTCGAAAAGGATGCGCCGGCATTCCTGCGCCGCGCCTTCGCGTGGCTCTCGGCGTGATGATTTCATCGCGGATGTGGCGTCGTTGCGGATCAACCGCCTGAACGGAAATGCCGCGGCGAATGCCGTGTTTCGCGCCGGATCAGCCGGCGGAGGGTCGAGGGCTCGGCATATCCAACCTTGCCCGCGATCTCTTCGACCGACAGGCGCGTGGTCTCGAGCAACGACCGAGCCGTCTCGATCCTGATGCGTTGCACGAATTGAATGGGCGACACGCCGCAGATCGCCTCGAGCCGTCTGGCAAATGTCCGCGGCGTCAGCGCGACGGCAGCGGCAACGTCCCCGATCGTGAAGTCGCGCGCGATGTTGCTGCGCACCCATTTCTCGGCCCGGGCGATCTTGAGGTCCTGGCTGGCAAGATAATTGATTGCCATGAACGGCGCCTGCGAATGCCGCTCGCCAAGCAGCAGGTAATTGGCGCAGCCCTTGGCTAGCGCCGGGCTGCCGAGACGCGTGATCACCGCAAGCATCAGGTCCATCTGCGCCATCGCCGCGCCGGCGGTTGCGATCGGCCAGTCGGCGACCACCATCCGCTCCGTCATCAGCTCGACATTTGGATAGCGTTGCCGAAACAGCGGCGCGAACCACCATGTCGTGGTCGCTCGCTTGCCGTCGAGCAGGCCGGTCTCCGCGAGCAGGAAGCTGCTGGCGCAGGACGCGGCGAGCATCGCGCCGCTCGCGAACGCCGTGACCAGCATGTCGCGGGCGTGCCGACACGCCGGTGTCGCCAGCTTCCGCTCCAGTGCATCGGCCGACGCCGAGCCGAGCCCCGGAACGATGACAAGGTCGGCGCCGCGCAATCGGGCGGCGCGCCGCCTCGGCCCATAACGCAGCGTCGTCACCTCGAAGGGCGCGCGCTTCGACGTACTGATCCGGTTGGCGGTGGCCAGCACGTCGTGGGTGATGGCGGCCGCTGACGCGAGGCAGCCGTCGATCTCGACAACCGCAATCCTGGTCATGTCATAAAATCCGCGATCAATGTCATTTTTGACACTAGCTGCCGGGCCGGAAAATCGCAACTCTGACGCCGAGACGCTGCCGATCTCGATCAGGAGGACCGCCGATGCCGAACCGGCCGATGACCCAGGACGATCCGCTCGAGGATTTCGAGCGCCGCCAGATCACCCTTGATGGTGCCGGCAAGACCGTCCATGTTGGCGGCGGCGGTCCTGCGGTGATCGTGATGGCGGAGATGCCGGGTATCAGCCCGCATGTGGCGCGCTTCGCCCGCTGGGTTCGCGATGCCGGATTCACCGTCTATATGCCATCGCTGTTCGGCCGTGACGGCGCTATTGCGAGCGCAGAGGAGGGCGCCGCGGTGTTTCAGCGCGCCTGCGTCAGCGCCGAGTTTCGCGCGATGGCCGCAAACCAGTCCAGTCCCGTGACGCAATGGCTGCGCGCGCTGGCGCGATTTGCCCATGACGAATGCGGCGGTCCCGGTGTCGGGGCCATCGGGATGTGCTTTACCGGCAATTTCGCGCTCACCATGATGCTGGAGCCGTCGATGCTGGCGCCGGTGCTTTCGCAGCCGTCATTGCCATTGAACGATCCGGCGAGCATCGAGATCGCGCCGGAAGAGGTCAGGGCGGTGCGCGAGCGGTTGGAGCGCGAAGACCTGACCGTGCTGGCCTATCGCTTTGAGGGCGACAAGTTCTGCATGGCGCAGCGCTTTGCGGCCTATCGCGAGGCGCTCGGCGACCGCTTCATCGGGCGAGTGCTTCCCGACAGCGCGGCGAACCGCGATGTGCCGCCGTTCTTCCGGAATTTCGTCACGACACCGCACAGCGTCGTGACTGTGCATCTGATCGACGAGGCCGGCCAGCCGACCATCGTGGCCCGCGATGAGATCCTGGCGTTTTTCAGGCAGCGGCTGTCACCCGCGAGCGGATGAGTTCGGCTGGTCGAAATAGGCGAATGCGGCGCTCGTCAGGCTGCCCAGCAGGGACCAGAACACCAGACTGGTCAGCGTGACGGCGACCATGAACTGATGCGACAGCGACGAAGGCACGTTGGTCTCGACGTGCTCCAGCTCGGGCGCGCCGATCAGATGCGGCAGCATGATCAGGACCACGCCGGCAATGGCGGCCGGCATCGAGCGCCGGAACACGATCAGCCCGAGGCCGGCTGCGGTCGCCAGCACCGCCGTCACCCACCAGATCTGGCGCGAGAGCAATGGAGCGGTGGGGACCCCCGGCAATTCAGGCGGCAGTCCAAGGCCCGGAGCAATGGTGAAGACGGCGAAACCGGCGAGGCCCCACATCAAGCCTTCATGCCACGAGATCCGCTCGCCGGTCGCGCCGCTGCGAACCGCGAGGAAGCCGCAGAGCAGAAGCGCAAAACCGATCGCGGTCAGGATGTTTGCCCCCGCGGTATAGACGTTGCGTTCCAAACCGTCGCGGGGCTCCCAGGCCTCCGCGCCATGATCATGATCCGCATGATCATGGACGAGGATCACCTGCGGTGGCGCGGCGGCGTCATGCTTGTGCGTGGCCGCCTTCTCGTAGACCTCGGCCCTGAGGATCAGGGGAACGGTGCCGAACTGCTGGACCGCCGTGACGATCAGGCCGACGATGAATCCGGCAATGACCGACGAGAAGACGATCGAGCGAAACGTGCTCATGCCAACGAGATCAGTGGCAGGGGAAGGCGTTGGAATGGCGCACGTCATGCGCGGCGTTGTGGATCACGTCGATGTGCGAGAAGCCGACCACGCCGACGATGAACAGGCCGAGCGTCATGGCCATCAACGACTGTACAAGCCGTCCGACCTGTCGGGTAGCGATCGGCAGATGCGTGACCTGAGCTTGAGTAACCTGGGTTTGCGCGGTCTGGGACTGGCTCATGGTCGTTCTCCACATTCGATTTGATCGGCTTCTAGCAGCTTTCGGGTGATGTCGCGACTGGTAAGATGCAAATTTGTTCCAAGAGGAATGCGCTTGCGCTCGATCTTGGCGCGTGCGGCTGCCTTGAAGGCTGGTTCAAACCGCCTGAAATGGGCGAGACATGCGTCCACCGTCGGATCGGTGCCCAGCAGCGTGCGAAAGGCGCCCCGATGCACCGCGCAGATAGCGCGGTGCTCCGGCACGGGAAAGACCAGCGAGGCGATGTCGGCGCGCCAGTGCGCGTCACAGCTCAAGGTGCCGTCGCCGGCAGGGGCTCGGTCAGCGTCGGATGGTGAATTCATCCGGACCTCGCCGCGATTCCCATTTGGCCTGTTCGAGCTCCGGGCGGTCGCACTCGGTCTGCGGGTAACCGATGCAGAGATAGCCGATAAATTTCCAGGAGTGCGGGATTTCCAGAACGCCATGAATGCGTTCTGGATTGAGGATCGATACCCAGCCGATGCCGATGCCTTCGGCGCGCGCGGCAAGCCACATCGAGCAGATCGCGGCCACCACGGAATATTCCGACGTCTCCGGCATCGTCGCGCGGCCGAGACCGGCGCCGATCCGGTCGGTCTTCTCGGCAAACACGGCGAGATGTCCCGGCGCCTCCTCGAGGCCCGATAATTTCAACGCGGCATATTTTGTGGCGCGCTCGCCCGAATAGGACCGCAGCGCATCGGCATTGCAGGCCTTGAAGTCGTCGATGACAGCGCGGCGGCGTGTCTCGTCGTCGACAATGACGAACCGCCAGGGCTGGCTCAGGCCGACCGAAGGCGACAGGCAGGCGATCTCGATCAGCCGCTCGATCGTGCCATCCGGCAGCGGATCGGTTCGGAACCGCCGCACGTCGCGCCGCCACACGAACAGTTCGTGCAGTTGCCGGCGAAACGTATCGTCGAATGAGACCATTGCGGGGCCTTTGGCAGGATCGATCTCGGACTTCATTTAAGCTTCATCGGCAGGCCCGCAACGACGAACTCGACCTCGTCTGCGATGCCGGCGATGGTCTGGTTCATGATTCCTGCGGCGTCGCGGAACGTCCGCGACAATGCGTTGTCCGGCACGATGCCGAGACCGACTTCGTTGGTGACCAGCACGATCGGGCCGTGCTGGCGCGACAGCGCATCCGCCAGCCGCGTCACTTCCTGCGACCAGTCGCGCCCGGCATGCAGCAGATTGGATAGCCAGAGCGTCAGGCAATCGACCAGCCTTGCACCAGCGCCATCGGTCCCGGACAGCGCTTCAACCAGATCGAGCGGCACCTCGCGCTCGATCCAGTCGCCGCCGCGCCGCGCGCGATGTTTGGCGATCCGCTCATCCATTTCCGCGTCGAGCGCCTCGGCGGTCGCGATATAGACCGGCTGTCCCGGAAAGCTGCGCGCACGAAGTTCGGCGCGCCGGCTTTTGCCGGACCGCGCTCCCCCCGTGATCAGAATGACGGCCATATCATCTCCTGTGCGACCGGTACGCACGTCGTTCACAAACGCTCTAACCACCAATCGCGGAGAAAGACAAAGCCGAAATCCGTCACGGAGGGCTTGCACTCGGCCGATGTCTTGCGCATCAGGGGGACCGCGGCGCGGAGAGGATTATCGTGGGTTTTGCGGGAGCGATGGCGGTGGCGATGGCGGTGGATGCCCTGATCGGCTGGCCGGCGTGGCTGTTTGCCCGCATCGGCCATCCCGTGACCTGGCTCGGCCGGCTGATCAATCTTGTCGATAGCGCCTGGAACCGCGCCTCCGACCCGCCGGCGTTTCGTCGCGTGGCTGGCATTGCGGCTGCGATCCTGGTGATCGCGCTGGTGATTGCGCTCGGTTGGGCCGTTCAGTCCGCGCTCGCATCCGGATGGGTTCGCATTGTCCTTGTCGGCGTCCTGGCATGGCCGCTGGTTGCCGTGCGCTCGCTGCATGACCATGTCGCCGCGGTGGCAAGTCCCTTGGTATCCGGCGACATCACGGCCGCACGTTCGGCGGTCGCGCAGATTGTCGGGCGAGATCCGGCAACGCTCGACGATTTCGGCATCGCGCGCGCCACCATCGAGAGCCTCGCCGAGAATGCATCCGACGGCATCGTGGCGCCGGTGTTCTGGGGCGCGCTGTTCGGCCTGCCGGGAATCCTTGGCTACAAGGCGATCAACACGCTGGACTCCATGATCGGCCACCGCACCGAGCGGCACGAAGCCTTTGGCTGGGCAGCCGCCCGGATCGACGATCTCGCCAATCTCATTCCGGCGCGGTTGACGGGTGTTCTGTTCGTGCTGCTCGCGCCGAACCGTTCGCAGGCGTGGTCATGCATGTTGCGCGATGCGCGCCGGCATCGCTCGCCGAATGCCGGCTGGCCGGAAGCTGCGATGGCCGGCGCGCTCGGCGTGCGGCTCAGCGGTCCCCGCATCTATCACGGGCACGTCGCCGATGAGCCCTGGCTGAACGAGGGGGCGCGCGATCCGGCTGCCGCTGACGTCCTCACCGGGTTGAAACTCTATCGCTACGCCATGGTGCTGTTGGCTGCGGCGTTTGTCGCCCTGGCGCTGGCGTGAAGGAGCGGCGCATGCGTGAGCACGGCGGGAACCTTGATGTCGCCCGGCAGCGCTTCGGCGGCGCCGCGGACGACTGGATCGACCTGTCGACCGGGATCAATCGGGTGCCGTATCCCTTGGTCGATGTCGAGCCGCGGCAATGGAGCGCGTTGCCGTCGCGATCCGATCTTGAATCGCTGCACGACGCTGCGCGGCAGGCCTATGTCACCAAGGCGCCGATCGTGGCGATGGGTGGTGCGCAGGCCGCGATTCAGTTGCTGCCGCATCTGGCGCTCAAGGGGCGGGCGCGGATTCTGGCGCCGACCTACAATGAATATGCCGCGGTGTTGTCGGCCGCCGGCTGGGACGTCGCCGAGGTGTCCGATCTCGCCGCGCTGGCGGGAGCGGACATCGCCGTCGTCGTCAATCCGAACAATCCCGACGGACGACGCCATGACCGGCGCGAGTTGCTGGCACTGCTGCCGCGCGTTGGCCGGCTCGTCATCGACGAGAGTTTTGCGGACGCCGTTCCTGACCTGTCCCTTGCACCGGAAGCAGGACACGCGGGGCTCCTGATCCTGCGCTCCTTCGGAAAGTTTTACGGACTTGCCGGCTTGCGCCTCGGCTTCGCGATCGGCAGCGAGGCGGACGTCGCCGCGCTTGCGGCGAGGGCGGGCCCATGGCCGGTTTCGGGAGCAGCAATCGCGATCGGGCGGCGCGCGTTGCTCGATCACGACTGGGCCAAGGCCACGGCCGCGCGGCTCGCGGACGACTGCGTCAGGCTCGATGCAATAGCGCGATCGCAGGGTTGGACGCTGCTCGGTGGCACGTTGCTGTTCCGGCTCTACCAGACGGGCGATGCATTGGCTGCGCAGGAGAAACTTGCCCGTGCGCAGATCTGGTCGCGGGTCTTCCAGCAGAAACCGGGATGGCTGCGCCTCGGCTTGCCGGGCAGTGAGCCCGAGTGGTCGCGCCTTTCCGCCGTGTTGTCGCGCTGATTGCGACGGCGCTGCGCTCCCTCTCCCCGTTCTTACGGGGAGAGGGCTGGGGTGAGGGGCCGCATCCGCATATTCGGCGACAGCTGCGGTTGCGGAGACTCCCCCTCACCCGGAACGCATCTAGCGATGCGTTCCGACCTCTCCCCGCTTGCGCAGGGGTGTCCGGGGAAATTCAGGCATAGCGGAGCTCCATCTGGTCAGGTGAGATGGTTGATTTCCGACGGCTGGGGTTGATGGGCGGAGGTTTGTCGATGGCAGCGAGGGATCGACGCGTGAGCAGGAGCTGGCCGACGAGTTCGGCGAACCTGAGCGGGAGCATTTTGATGCAGTTGGTGTGAGCGGCGATGCGCAGCAGCAGGTAGGCAATCATCGCAGCGAGCACCTGAAGGCGGATCGCGTTGTCGTTGGCGCCGAGGAACTTGCGAATATCGAGATGCTGCTTGATCCAGCGGAACAGCAGCTCGATTTGCCATCGGCTCTTGTAGAGGGCGGCGATCTCGACGGCGCTACGGGCAAGGTCGTTGGTCAGGAGTGTGATCTTGCCGCCTTTCTCGCGTCTGATCTTGATGCGGCGGAGCGGGATTGGAAGGCGCGAATCGCCCTTGCTGGTGAGCTTCACCTCGTCATCGGCAAGGATTTCGAAGCCATCCCCGTTACGCTTGCGGATGGCGCGATGCCTGAGCGAGCGAAGACGGATGCTCGTCTTCGCCCGGGTAACGAAGAAAGCCTTGCTATCATTGATCTTCTGCCACCAGTCGAAACGGCAATAGCCCTTGTCAAACACATAGGTGGTGGCGGGCTGGATTGGGGTCTGTCGGCCGATCTCGATGTCATTGACGTTCGCGGCCGTCATCTCGACGCAGGTCGGGACATCGCTCCTTGGGTCGTAGACGACATGCAGCTTCATGCCGCGGATGCGGCCGTTCCACGTCGCCCAACTGCAGACCTTGCCGAGCGGGATCGGACTGGCGTCGATCAGACGCACCATCTCCATGCCTTCACTCCGCAGCTGGCGACGCGCCATCGCCGACAGCGCCGCAAAGGTTTGCGCGAAAATGCCGATCGGACGGCGGGCATTGGCATCGGACAACGTCGAGCGCAACAGCTTGCCGGTTCCCAAGTGATAGTGATGCTGCGAATTGGCGTTGAAGCCAGTCACCACCCCGCGCAGACTGCTGTTGCCGCTAAGCTGGGCATAGATCAGCGTCACCAGATGATCCCAGCTCCTGAACGACTTGTCGTAGGCATCCCCGTCCAGACGATCCACAACCGTCTGAAACTGCCGTCGATTGATCGGTTCAAGCAGCCTTCCAAAAATGCTACCGCGATATCGCATGCTCGGCCCTCTGTGTCTCGACAACCAGAAAAGACCGATTTGCCTCGGTCCTGCCGAGCATGCACCGCGACACAGTGAATCATTCCCCGGACACCCCTGCCGCACGCGGGGCGAGGTGAGAAGGAATCATCTCGCTTTAACGCGCCAGCGCGAGCAGGCCTTCGACATCGAGATGGGTCTCGATGTGCTCGGCAAGCGCGTCGAGCGCGCTCTCGACCCTGGCGCCGTAGGGCTGATCAGCCGCCGCGATGTCGAGTTGCGCGAGGAAAGCCTTGCGAAATTCGTCCGAGGCGAACAGGCCGTGCAGATAGCTGCCGTGAGCGCGCCCATCTGCGGAAACCGCGCCCTCAGCCGTACCGTCGAATGATGCAAAAGGCCGCGCGCGATCCGGGCCGTCGGTGCGCCCGATATGGATTTCATAGGCGTTGATCGGCTGGCTGGTCGCAGCATGCACCGCGCTGACGCGCGTCAGCGTCTTGTGTTCGGTCATGGTGGTCGTGACATCGAGCAGCCCGAGGCCGCGTGTTTCGCCGGCGGGCCCCTCGATCCCTTCAGGGTCGGCGACGCTGTGTCCAAGCATCTGGTATCCGCCGCACAGGCCGAGGACATGGCCGCCGCGGCGATGATGCGCGAGGAGGTCGATGTCCCAGCCCTGCGCGCGCAGGAAGGCGAGATCGCCGCGGGTCGATTTCGAGCCGGGCAGGATGACGAGCTTCGCATCACCCGGGATGGCTTCGCCCGGACGTACCATCACGAGATCGACGCCGGGCTCGAGCTTCAGGGGATCGAGGTCGTCGAAATTGGCGATCCGCGACAACGCAAGGAATGCGATCTTGTGCTGGCCGGGCTTGCGCGCCTCGCCGAGCCCGAGCGCATCTTCGGCCGGAAGCTCGCCGGCGCGGACGAACCAGGGCAGCACGCCAAATCCGCGCCAGACGGTGCGCTCTTCGATCAAGCGATAGCCGTCATCGAACAATGTCGGATCGCCGCGGAATTTGTTGATGACAAAGCCCTGGATCATCGCCGCATCGTCAGGGTCGATCACCGTCTTGATGCCGACGAGCTGCGCGATCACGCCGCCGCGGTCGATGTCGCCGACCAGCACCACTGGCACGTCGGCTTTGCGCGCAAAACCCATATTGGCGATATCGGACTTGCGTAAGTTAACCTCGGCGGGACTGCCGGCGCCCTCGACCAGCACCAGATCGGCGCGCTGCTTCAGGCGCGCAAAACTCTCCAGCACCGCGCCCATCAGCGATGGTTTCATGCCGGCATATTCGCGCGCGCGTGCGGTGGCGATCCGTTTGCCGTGCACGATGACCTGGGCGCCGACATCGGTCTCGGGCTTCAGCAGCACCGGGTTCATGTCGGTGTGCGGCTCGACGCCGGCGGCGAGCGCCTGCAACGCCTGTGCGCGGCCGATCTCGCCGCCATCGACGGTCACCGCGGCGTTGTTCGACATGTTCTGCGGCTTGAACGGCAGCACGCGCAGGCCGCGCCGTCTCGCGGCGCGGGCGAGGCCGGCGACGATGAGCGATTTGCCCACGTCCGAGCCGGCTCCCTGGATCATCAATGCGCGCGCCATCGTGATGCCCGTCAGAACTCGACGCCCGGCTGGGCCTTGATGCCGGAGCGGAACGGATGCTTTACCAGCGTCATCTCGGTGACGAGATCGGCAATCTCGATCAGCTCCTCCTTGGCGTTGCGCCCGGTGAGCACGACATGGGTCATCGGCGGCTTCGACGTGGTCAGGAAGTCGACGACATCGGCGATCGCAAGGTAATCGTAGCGTAGCGCGATGTTGATCTCGTCGAGCACGACCATGCGCAGGCTCGGGTCTGCGATCAGCTGCTTGGCCTTTTTCCAGCCGGCTTGCGCTGCCGCGATGTCGCGGGCGCGATCCTGCGTCTCCCAGGTAAAGCCTTCGCCCATTGCGTGGAATTGACAGAGATCGCCGAAATGCCCGGTGAGCAGGCGGCGCTCGCCGGTATCCCAGGCGCCCTTGATGAACTGCACCACGGCGCAGGGAAAGCCGTGCGCCACACAGCGCACGATCATGCCGAACGCGGAGGACGATTTTCCTTTGCCGGCGCCGGTATGAACGATGATCAGGCCCTTTTCACCGCTCTTGGTCGCCATGATGCGGTCGCGGGCGGCCTTCTTTTTCGCCATCTTGTCCGCGTGGCGCGCATCCGGCGAAAGATCGGTGCCGACGGCGCCGTCTTCAGCGCCCTTTCCATCAGAAGTCATCACATTCCTTCGGCTTGACAAGTGCGAGGCTTGGACGAATGGTGGTCCTGCGTTGGTTCCTGTCCTACGACAGGCGAAGAGGGAATGCGATAGGGCTCCGCTAAATCGGGCCCGAAGCGCAGCCGCCCCCGCGACCGTGACCGGAGAGATGCCCAAGCCACTGATTCCATACGGAGTCGGGAAGGTGGGCATCGAAGGGTAAAACCTGCTCCGCAAGCCGGGAGACCTGCCAACGCAGCATGTTGTGAAACCGGCGGACGGGGTGTTCCGCGACGGGGAACGAACCTGTCCAAAATCGGTTCGTGTGCCTCATCGCTTCCCGCTGTCAATCCAGGAAGGGCGATGAGCGTTACACTTCATGTCTGCATCACCTGCCGCGCCGGCCAGACGCCGGCGGAAGGTGAGCTCGCGCCCGGTGCACGCCTGCATGCCGCGCTTGTCGAGGCCGGCGTGCCTGATGACGTCAATCTGGTTCCCGTCGCATGCCTGTCGGCCTGCAGCCAGGGTTGCTCGGTCGCGCTCAGCGCGCCGGGGCGCTGGTCCTATGTCTACGGCCGACTGTCCGCTGATAATGCCGCGGATGTGATCGCCGGTGCCTCCGCCTATGCGGCGGCGCCCGACGGCATCGTGCCGTGGCGCAGCCGTCCGGAAATCTTCCGCAAGCAATCGCTCGCCCGCATTCCACCTCTTCCCGTCGTGCCGGAGGCCGCAGAATGACCACGCTCGCCAAAATTCCGGTCACCGTCGTGACCGGCTTTCTCGGCTCCGGCAAGACGACGCTGATCCAGCATCTGATCCGCAATGCCAACGGCAAGAAGCTCGCGGTGCTGGTCAACGAATTCGGCAGCGAAGGCGTCGACGGCGACATCCTGAAGTCGTGCGCCGACGCCAATTGTCCGGCCGAGAACATCGTCGAACTCGCCAATGGCTGTATCTGCTGCACCGTCGCCGACGATTTCATCCCGGCGATGGAGCAGTTGCTGGCGCGGAACGTGAAGCCCGATCACATCGTGATCGAAACTTCCGGGCTCGCGCTGCCGAAGCCGCTGCTGAAAGCGTTCGACTGGCCGGAGATCCGTTCGCGGATCACGGTCGACGGCGTGATCGCGCTCGCCGACGCCGAGGCCGTCGCCGCCGGCCGTTTTGCGCCTGATCCGGCCGCGGTGGATGCGCAGCGTGCGGCGGACGACAATCTCGACCACGAGACGCCGCTGTCGGAAGTGTTCGAGGACCAGATCGCATGTGCCGATATCGTGCTGCTGACCAAGGCGGACCTCGCGGGGGCGGAGGGGATCAAGGCAGCGAAAGAGGTGATCGCGGCCGAGATGCCGCGCGAGGTGCCGATGTTGCCCGTCGTCGACGGCACGATCGACGCGCGCGTAATCCTCGGGCTCGGGGCGGCGGCGGAAAGCGATCTCGCGGCGCGGCCGTCGCATCACGATGGCGAGGAGGAACACGAGCACGACGATTTCAATTCCGTCGTGATCGATCTTCCGGAAGTTTCGGATGTCGACGCGCTGGTCGCCTCGATCAAGGGGCTGGCGCGCGAGCAGAACGTGCTGCGCGCCAAGGGCTACATCGCGGTCGAAGGCAAGCCGATGCGGCTGTTGGTGCAATCGGTCGGCGAGCGGGTGCGGCATCAGTTCGACATGCCCTGGGGCGCCCGGGCGCGGCAGTCGAAGCTCGTCGTGATCGGCGAACATGCCGACATCGATGAAGCCGCGATCAGGGCACGGCTTGGTGTCTGATGCACGTCGTCTTCCGCGAGAGCCGCGGCCTTGAGGAGACCGCGACGCCAAGGGACCTCGGCCAGGATCCGGCCGATCTCGTGGTGTTGTCGTTTTCCGACAGCGATCTTGCTGCCTTCGCGGCCGGCTGGCGGCGCGGCCGTGCTGCGCTGCCGTCGCTGCGGCTCGCCAATCTCGCGGAGCTGCGCCATCCGCTGTCGGTCGATACCTATATCGAGCGGACGCTCTCGCACGCCCGCGGCATTCTGGTGCGGCTGATCGGCGGCGAGCCCTATTGGTCATACGGGCTGGCCGCGGTGCATCGGCTGGCGAAGGAGCGCGGCATTGCCCTGGTGGTGCTGCCGGCGGATGGCCGCGACGATCTGCGGCTCGATGAATTCTCGACCTTGCCGGTCTCGACGCTGCGCCGTCTGAAGGTGCTGTGCGACAAGGGCGGCCCGGTTGCCGCGCAGGCCGTGATCGCGCAACTGGCGCTGGCGTCCGGACTCTATGCCGGGCCGGTGGTCGGCGAGATCGATCTTCCCGAGATCGGCGTCTACGATTCCCGGCGCGGTGCCATCACGGCGTTGCCGGCACCGGACGGCCGGCCGCGCGTGCTGGTGACGTTCTATCGTTCCTACCTCGCGGCAGGCGATACGGCGCCGGTCGATGCATTGATCGATGCATTGCGTGAGAGGGGCTTTGATGCCCACGGTGTGTTCGTCACCTCGCTGAAGGCGGCGGGCGTGGCCGATTGGCTGCGCGCTCAGTTTGCGCAATGCGCTCCAGCGGCGATCGTCAATGCGACCGCGTTTTCCGCGGCCGGTGACGACGGCACGACGCCGTTCGACGCTGCATCATGCCCGGTGTTCCAGGTCGCGCTGTCGACCGCGCGGCGCGAGGATTGGGCCTTGTCGCTCCGCGGGCTCTCGCCCGGCGATCTCGCGATGCATGTGGTGCTGCCGGAGGTCGACGGCCGCCTGTTCACAGGGGTCGTGAGCTTCAAATCGCCTGGTGAGCGCGATCTTGAGCTGCAATTCGCGCATCTTGCGCATCGACCGGATGCCGAGCGCGTCGCTGCAGTTGCCGCACGCGTGGCCGCCTGGCATCGGCTTGCCAGCAAGCCGGCACAGGAGAAGCGGCTCGCGCTGGTGCTCTCGAACTATCCCGGCCGCCCGCATCAGATCGCGCATGCCGTCGGCCTCGATGCGCTTGCCTCGGTCGGGGCGATGCTGGCTGATCTTGCGGGCGCGGGATTTGACCTTGAGCCGGTGGAGTCACTGGGCGACATTCTTTTGCGCAGGAATTTGACGTGGAACGTCGCCGACTATCGTGCGGCGCTTTCCGGCCTTCCCGAGCTGCTGCAGGGCGATCTCAGCCGCGCATGGGGCGCGCCGGAAGATGATCCCGATTGCCGTGACGGCGCATTTCATTTCGCGGCGATCTGCTGCGGCAAATCGGTCATCGCCGTTCAGCCGGAGCGCGGTGAGGTGGGACAGCGCGACGCCGACTATCACGATCTGGCGCGCACGCCGCGCCATGCCTATGTCGCGTTCTATCTGTGGCTCAGGCGGCAGGCCATCGATGCCGTCGTCCACATCGGCGCGCACGGAACGCTGGAATGGCTGCCCGGCAAGTCGGTTGCGCTGTCGCCCGCATGCTGGCCGGAGGCGCTGATCGGCGATCTGCCTGTTGTCTATCCCTTCATCGTCAACGATCCCGGCGAGGCGGCGCAGGCCAAGCGCCGGATCGGTGCCGTGACGATCGGTCATCTGCCGCCGCCACTGGCACAGGCCGCGGTCCCCAAGGGCTTGCGCAATCTTGAGCGCTTGCTCGATGAGTATTCGACCGCCGATGGTCTCGATCCGGCGCGCCGGCAGCGCCTGATCGCCGCGATCCGCGACGAAGCGCGCATCGCCGGGCTGGAGGACGATCTCGGTCTCGCCGCGTCGGTCTCCGCGGCCGAGGCCATTCCGCAGATCGATCGTTTCGTCTGCGACCTCAAGGAAAGCCAGTTCGGCGACGGCCTGCATGTGTTCGGGCAGGGAGCTTGCGGTGAGGCGGAGAAGGAGGCGTTGCTTGGTGCGCTCGCCGGCCGGCGTGTTGCGCCGGGGCCGTCGGGCTCGCCCTATCGCGGGCGCAGCGACGTGCTCCCGACCGGGCGCAATCTGTTTGCGGTCAATCCGCGCGCGGTGCCGACGCCGTCGGCGCATGCGCAAGGCGTGAAGCTTGCTGAAGAGCTGCTGCGCCGTCATTTGCAGGATCACGGCGACTGGCCGAAGGGACTCGTGGTCGACCTCTGGGGCTCCTCGACGATGCGCACCGCCGGCGAGGACTTTGCGATGGCCCTGCATCTCGCGGGCATCGCGCCGCGCTGGGATCACGGCTCGGGGCGGGTGTCGGGCTACGACATCATCGCGCCGGCAGAGCTCGGCCGGCCGCGCATCGACGTCACGCTGCGCGTGTCGGGGCTGTTCCGCGACGTCTTCTCAGGGCTGGCCCAGTTATTCGAAGCCGCGGCGGAGGCGTTGTCCGAACGCAGCGACGAGGCGGACGAGAATCCTTACCGGCAGCGCATCGCGCGCGTGTTCGGTCCTCGCCCCGGACATTATGGCGTTGGCATTTCGTCGGTCCCCGACGTCTTCACACCGGAGGCGCGCGAGGCGGCCGGCGAAGCCTGGTTGTCGGCATCGTCGTGGGCTCTCGCATCCGACGGCGAGATGCGGCCCGATCGCGCCGGCATCGAGGCGCGGCTCGCGGCTGCGGACAGTTTTGTTCACACCCAGGATCTGCCGGAGACCGATCTGCTGCTGGCGGCCGACTACGCCGCGCACGAGGCGGGCATCGCGGCGGCGGCGAGGCGCCTTGGCACGAAAGCCCCATCGCTCTATCACCTCGATGCGACGCGGCCGGATCAGCCGCATGCCCGGGCGTTGACCGAGGAAATCTCACGGGTGGTGCGAGTGCGCGCGGCCAACCCTGCCTGGATCGCGGGCATGATGCGCCATGGCTTCCGTGGTGCCGCCGAAATCACAGCGACGTTGGAGCACATGGCGGCGTTCGCCCATCTTGCCGGCGCGGTGCCGCCGCATCTGTTCGATCTCTACTACGATGCGACGCTCGGCAATGACGAGGTTCGCGGCTTCATGGCGCGCGAGAACCCGGCGGCGCTGGCTGCGATCGAAACCTGCTTCGCGAGATTGCATGAAGCCTCGCTCTGGCAGACGCGGCGCAATTCGATCGCGGCTGCGCTGCAGGAGGCCTCATGAGCGCGGTTGCGGTCAAGGGCTGGTGTCCAGGCGCGCTGCGGCCGATGCAGTCAGGCGATGGCCTCGTGGTGCGCATTCGCCCGCGCGGCGGACGGCTGGACGCGGCGCAGGCAGCGGGAATCGCCAGGCTGGCGGCGCGATACGGCAACGGCCTGATCGACCTGACCAGCCGCGCCAATCTCCAGATTCGCGGCGTCAGCGATGAAGCTTATCCGCCCCTGGTCGATGGGCTCGCTGAACTCGGGTTGCTGGACACGGACTCGAATACCGAGGCGCAGCGAAACATTCTGGTGACGCCGTTCTGGACTGTCGCCGACGAGACGCGCTCGCTTGCGACCGAGCTTGAGCAGGGGCTTGCCGGTGCCTCGTTTGATCTTCCAACCAAGTTCGGCTTCGCAATCGATGATGGCAATGCGCGGATGCTGGCGGATGCGTCCGCCGATATCAGGATCGAGCGCGATCGCGGCCGGGGACTGCTGGTGCGGGCCGATGGCGCGCAGCGCGGGCTTTCGGTCATGCGGAGCGAGGCCGTTCAGGTCGCGTTGGCGCTGGCCGAATGGTTTGTCACCTCCGGCGGAACCAGGGGTGAGCGGCGACGGATGGCGGCTCATCTCGCCGGCGGCGCGAGCCTGCCGCAGTCGCTTCGCGGTGATGCCGAACCAGTCGGCCAATCGTCGAGTCCCGTGCCGGGCATCTATCCAATGGGCGCGATGGTTGGCGTCGCCTTCGGGCAAATGCCGCACCAGACGCTCAACGATCTCGCCGGCTGCGCGCGGGCTCTCCGCATGACGCCGTGGCGGATGATGCTGGTGGAGGGGATGCGCGAGATGCCCGGTGGGGCGGACCTCGTGACTGATGCCGGCGATCCGAGGCTTCGTGTGGTCGCCTGCAGCGGCGCACCGCGCTGCGGCGATGCGCATGCGGATACGCGTATGCTGGCGTCGGCGCTCGCGCGGCATATCCCACCTGATGCGCGGCTTCACGTCTCCGGCTGCGCCAAGGGCTGTGCCCATTCCGGTGCTGCGGATGTTACCCTCGTTGCGACAGACAACGGCTTTGATCTGATCCGCCGCGGCACGACGCGGGATGCGCCGGTCATCCGAGGGTTGAGCAGTCCGTACCTCGTCGCAAATCCCTCCGTGCTGACGGGAGGCCGCTGATGCCGCACGTCTACGAGACCGACGGCGCAGCGATCTATCGCCAGTCCTTTGCCACCATCCGCTCCGAGGCCGATCTTGCCCGCTTCACGCCAGACGAAGAGCCGGTGGTCGTGCGCATGATCCATGCCGCCGGTATGGTAGGCTTGGAAGCGCATGTGCGCTTCACATCAGGCATGGCTGCGCGCGCGCGAGCCGCCTTGCAGGAGGGCGCGCCAATCCTCTGCGACGCGCGCATGGTGTCGGAGGGAATCACGCGCGCGCGGCTGCCGGCCGGCAATGCCGTGATCTGCACGCTCGGCGATGTCAAGGTACCTGCGCTTGCGCAATCGATACGCAACACGCGCTCCGCGGCAGCGCTCGAGCTGTGGCGGCCGCATCTGGCCGGTGCCATCGTCGCGATCGGCAATGCGCCGACGGCGCTGTTCCATCTGCTCAACATGCTGGAGGATCCGGATTGCCCACGGCCGGCGGCGATCATCGGCTGTCCGGTCGGCTTTGTCGGCGCGGCGGAATCCAAGGCGGCATTGATGGCTGAGCCCCCCGCGCCGGCGCTGACGGTCGAGGGACGGCTCGGTGGTTCGGCGATCACGGTTGCCGCCGTCAATGCGCTGGCGAGCCGGAGCGAATAGCGATGGGACGCATCATCTGCTGCGGCCTCGGCCCAGGCGATCCGGACCTGATGAGCGTGCGCGCCGACCGCGTTGTGCGTGCCGCGAAGCACGTCGCCTATTTTCGCAAAAAGGGCCAGCCGGGGCAGGCTCGCCGCATTGTCGAAGGCTTGCTCGCCGCAGACGTCAGCGAATATCCGATGGAATATCCGGTCACCACGGAAATCGCGTTCGACAGTCCGGACTATGCGCGGCTGCTTGCCGACTTCTATGACGAATGGGCCGAGCGCCTGGCGCGATTTGCGCGCGCGGTCGACATCGTCGTGCTCTGCGAGGGCGATCCCTATTTCTATGGTTCATTTATGCATCTGCATGCACGGCTGCAGGGGCGTGTCGAGATCGAGGTGATCGCCGGCATTCCCGGCATGGTCGGCTGCTGGAATTCGGTGGGTCAGCCGATTGCGCTGGCCGACGATGTGACGACCGTTCTGATGGGGACGCTGCCGGAGGCGGAGCTCGCCGAGCGGATGCGCAGCTCCGACGCGCTGGTCGTCATGAAGACCGGTCGCAATCTTCCGAAGATTCGCCGCGCGCTGGCGTCCGCGGGGCGCCTCGATGATGCGTGGCTGGTCGAACGCGGCACCATGCCGGATCAGCGCGTCGCACGGCTTGCAGATGTCGGCGAGGCCGATTGTCCGTATTTTGCGATCGTGCTGGTGCACGGGCAGGGACGGCGAAGGGAGGCCGCGCAATGACCGGCACGCTGACCATCGCGGGGCTCGGACCGGGCGCCGAGGCGCTGATCACGCCGGAGGTCGCTGCTGCGCTCGCGGCCGCGACCGACATCGTCGGCTATGCGCCCTATGTGACGCGCGTGCCGCCGCGCGCCGGGCTCACGCTGCATCCCTCGGACAATCGCGTGGAGTCGCAGCGCGCCGCTGACGCGCTGCGGCTCGCGTCGGAAGGAGGCCACGTCGTCGTGGTTTCCTCGGGCGATCCCGGCGTGTTTGCGATGGCATCGGCCGTGTTCGAAGCGCTGGAGGACGCGCCGCAATGGCACGACCTGCCGATTCGCGTTCTGCCCGGCGTGACGGCGATGCTGGCGGCGGCGGCAAGCGCCGGCGCGCCGCTCGGTCATGATTTCTGCGCGATCAATCTCTCCGACAATCTCAAGCCCTGGCCGCTGATCGAGAAACGCCTGCGGCTTGCGGCCGAAGCGGATTTCGCGATCGCGATGTACAATCCGCGCTCGGCCAGCCGGCCGGAAGGTTTTGGGCGCGCGCTCGAGATCTTGCGCGAGGCCGGCTGTGACGAGCGGATCGTGGTGTTCGCGCGCTCCGTCAGCACGCCCGAGCAGCGGATCGAGACGGTCGAACTGCGCGACGCAAGGCCAGACATGGCCGACATGCGGACGCTCGTGATCGTCGGCAATTCGGCGACACGGCGGGTCGGCCGCTGGGTCTATGCGCCGAGGCAGGTCCGATGACCGAGCCATTGCATCGCCTCGCTCACGCTTTCCACCCGCGGCCTCTCGGGCAACAGTGGCCGCGTGATCATGATGACGGGAAGGCCGAGCACGCGGGCGGCGTCGATCTTGGCGCGCGCGCCGGTTCCGCCGGAGTTGCGGGCGACGATCCACTCGATGCGACGCGTGCGCATCATCGCGAGCTCACCCTCGAGCGTGAAGGGGCCGCGCGAGACGATCACGTCGGCATCGGGCAATGGAAGCGCTTGCTCGGGCGGGTCGACGAACCGCAACGTATAGGCATGCTGCGGCCGGGCGCCGAACGGCGCGACGTGCTGGCGGCCGATCGCGAGGAACACGCTGGCGCGGCTGTCCGGCAAGGCCGCGGCCGCGGAGACGACGTCCGCGACTTCGATCCAGCGATCGCCCGCGGCTTTGTCCCAAGGCGCGCGCTCAAGCGCGAGCAGGGGCGTTGCGGTTTGCGCGCAGGCCGCGATGGCGTTGCGGCTCATCTCGGCGGCGAAGGGATGCGTCGCATCGACCACATGCGTGATGGCTTCGCGGTGGAGATAGTCGGCAAGACCGTCGACGCCGCCGAAGCCGCCGATCCTGGTCGGCAGCGGCTGGTCGGCTGGCGTGCGGGTGCGGCCGCCATAGGAATAGACCGCATCGATCCCCGCGCGTGCGATCGCAGCGGCGAGCAGATTGGCATCGGCCGTTCCGCCCAGGATCAGGGCGCGCATCATGGATAATCCCTGGTTGACCATCATCGGCATCGGCGAAGATGGCCTTGCCGGCCTCTCCGATGCAAGTCGAAAGGCGCTCCGTGAAGCCGAAACAGTTTTCGGCGCCCAACGGCACCTCGCGCTCGTCGGCATCACCGACCGCGGCCGTGCCTGGCCGGTGCCGTTCGATGCGAACATCGTGCTGAGCTGTCGCGGCCGTCCGACGGCGGTGCTCGCGTCGGGCGATCCGTTCTGGCATGGCGTCGGCGGAAGCCTTGTCGAGAAGCTGCAGGCCGGTGAGTGGGTCGCGCACTCCGCGCCGTCGACGTTCTCACTGGCGGCGGCTCGTTTGGGCTGGCGTATCGAGAATGCTGTCTGTCTCGGTCTTCATGCCGCGCCGTTCGAGCGGCTGTTGCCGCATCTCGTGCGCGATGCGCGGATCATCTGCCTGCTGCGTGACGGCAAGGCAGCTTCCGACCTTGCGCGCTGGCTGACGGAGCGTGGTTGGGGGGCGTCGGCAATATGGACGCTTGCGGCGCTTGGCGGACCGCGTGAATGCATCACGCAGCATCGCGCCGACTCGTATGCGGGTGATTCAGGCGAGAGCCTGGTCGCGATCGCGCTGGAGGCGCGGGGAGCGCAGGGAATCGCACGCAGCTCAGGTCTTGCCGATGCGCTCTTTGTGCATGACGGGCAACTGACAAAGCGGCCGGTCCGCGCGCTTGCGCTGTCGGCGCTTGCGCCGCGGCCCGTTGAGCGGCTGTGGGATGTCGGCGCGGGCTCGGGCTCGATCTCGATCGAATGGGCGCTGTGTGGAGGGACGGCGATCGCCGTCGAAGCCCGCACCGAACGCGCCGCCAACATCCGCAGCAATGCGGCGAGCTTCGGCTTGACGCATCGGATCACCGTCATCGAGGGCGAGGCGCCCGGCGCTTTATCGGACCTCGCGGCGCCCGATGCGGTGTTCATCGGCGGCGGCCTCGACGCTGATATGTTCGATGCGATCTGGTCGCAGATCGCGCCGTGCACGCGGCTGGTCGCGCATGCGGTGACCCTGGAGACAGAGGCGCTGCTCTGCGATCTGCACCGGCGTCATGGCGGCGAGTTGATGCGCCTCGAGATCGCGCAGGCCGAGCCATTGGGCCGCTATCGCGGCTGGAAGGCCGCGCGGCCGATCGTGCAATGGAGCGCGCTCCGATGAAGGTCGCTGGTCTCGGATTCAGGCGCAATGCCAGTGTCGCGTCCTTGCGCGGCGCCCTCGACGCGGCCGGCGGGCCCAAAGGCCTTGCGGCAATTGCAACGGTGAGTGACAAGGCCGATGCGGCGGCATTGAGGGACTTGGCGCGGGAATTGGGGCTGCCGGTCCGGAGTATTCCCGCCGGGGTCCTGGCTGAAATAAAGACTGCAACGCAATCTGAGCTTATCAAAGCGAGGTTCGGAACGGGCTCGGTCGCCGAGGCTGCGGCGATCGCTGCAGCAGGGCGCGGTGCGCGCCTGATCTCGGTCAGGGCCGCGTCACGGGATCGGATGGCCATCGCGGCGATCGCGGAAGGAGACGGCGAATGACGGTGCATTTCATCGGCGCAGGGCCTGGCGCTGCCGATTTGCTGACCCTGCGCGGGCGCGATCTCATCGCCTCGTGCCCGGTTTGTCTCTATGCCGGATCGCTGGTGCCACCGGATGTTCTGGCGCATTGTCCGCCGGATGCGCGCATCGTCAACACCGCGTCGCTGTCGCTCGACCAAATCATTGCCGAGATCGCTGCCGCGGATGCGGAGGGCAAGGACGTTGCGCGGCTGCATTCGGGCGATCTCTCGGTCTGGTCGGCGATGGGCGAGCAGCTGCGCCGGCTGCGCGCGTTGCAGATTCCGTATTCGGTCACGCCCGGGGTGCCGGCCTTCTCGGCGGCTGCGGCGGCGCTGGAGGCCGAGCTGACGCTGCCGGGCCTTGCGCAATCGGTGGTGCTGACGCGCACGCCGGGCCGAGCGAGCGCGATGCCGGATGGCGAGACGCTCGCAGCCTTTGCCGCGACCGGCGCGGTGCTGGCGATCCATCTTTCGATCCATCTGCTCGACAAGGTCATGGCCGAGCTCACGCCGCACTACGGCGCGGATTGCCCGGTTGCGATCGTCTGGCGCGCGAGCTGGCCGGACCAGCGCATCGTGCGCGGCACGCTCGCGACGCTCGATACCGCCGTCGGCCCCGAGCTCGAACGCACTGCGCTCATTCTGGTCGGCAAGACGCTCGGCGCGGACGAATTCGCCGAGAGCCGTCTCTATGCAGCTGACTATGACCGTCGCTACCGTCCGGTCGGGGCGGCGCCGCGTTTTCCGGAATCGTCGCCGGAATCATCGCAATGACCGCGGCGCTCGTCATCTCTGCGCCGGCATCCGGTGTCGGCAAGACGACGCTGACCCTGGCGTTGGCGCGCGCCTATCGCAATCGTGGTCTCAAGGTACAATGCCTCAAGAGCGGGCCTGATTACATCGATCCCGCCTTTCACGCGGTCGCCACGGGACACCCGTCGGTCAACATCGATAGCTGGGCGATGGCGCGCGAAGCGATCGCGCATTTGGCAGGCCGCGGCGCGGACACCGATCTCGTGCTGGCGGAAGGCTCGATGGGACTGTTCGACGGCGTCGCCGCGCGGGGCGTCTCGGGGACCGGCGCCACCGCCGACATCGCCGAGATGATGGAGTGGCCGGTGTTGCTGGTGATCGATCCCTCCGGTCAGGCGCAGACCGCGGCGGCGGTCGCGGCTGGATTGCGTGATTTTCGCGCCGGCGTTCGGCTTGCGGGCGTCGTCCTCAATCGCGTCGCGAGCGCGCGGCATGAAGCGCTGGTGCGCAGTGCCATGGCGGGCGCGGGCATTCCGGTATTGGGATCGCTGCCGCGCCACGCCGAGATCGCCTTGCCGAAGCGTCACCTGGGCCTGGTACAGGCCGAAGAGCAGGCTCAGATCGACGGTCTGATTGACGAAGCCGCACGCTTCGTCGCCGAGCATGTCGATCTCGACGCCGTGCTGAAATCGGCCGAGGTCTGGTCGCCGCAATCCGCCGTGCCCAGCCCGGACATCACGCCGCCCGGCCAGCGCATTGCGCTGGCGCGCGATACCGCATTCTCGTTCGTCTATCCGCACATGCTGGAAGCCTGGCGCGCGGCCGGCGCTGAGATCGTGACGTTCTCGCCGCTTGCGGACGAAGGCCCCGACGCGGACGCCGATGTGTGCTGGCTGCCCGGCGGCTATCCCGAACTGCATGCCGGCCGGCTTTCGGCCAACAGGCGATTTTTCGGGCGGCTCCGCGCCTTCGCCGCGACGCGGCCGGTGCACGGCGAATGCGGCGGCTACATGGTGCTGGGCGCCGCGCTGACCGACGCCGACGGCGTGCGCCACGAGATGGCGGGCCTGCTCGGCCTTGAGACGAGCTATGCCAAGCGCCGCATGCATCTGGGCTACCGGCTCGCCGAGCTTGCCGCGCCGATGCCCGGCCACGGCCCGGGCGCACGGCTGCGCGGCCACGAGTTTCATTATTCGACGATCATCGCGCAGCCCGACACGCCGCTCGCGGTGGTGCGTGATGCGACCGGTACGATCGTTGCGGAGACCGGATCGCGGCGCGGCTGTGCGACGGGTACATTCTTCCATCTGATTGCGGAGGACCGGTGAGCGGATTCGTTTCCTTCGTCTCGGCCGGTCCCGGCGATCCCGAACTCCTGACCATGAAGGGAGCGGCGCGGCTGCGCAAGGCCGATGTGGTGCTCTATGACGATCTTGCCTCGGGCGCGATCCTCGATCTCGCGCGCGCCGGCGCCAACCTCGTCGCGGTCGGCAAGCGCGCCGGCCGCCTGTCGGCGAAGCAGCACCATGTCAGCCGGCTGCTGGTCGATTATGCCACCGCCGGCGTGCGGGTCGTGCGGCTGAAATCCGGCGACGCCGGTATTTTTGGACGGCTCGAGGAGGAGATCGAAGCGCTGCGCGCGGCCGGCATCGGCTACGAAATCATTCCCGGTGTGACCTCGGCCTCGGTTGCCGCCGCGCAGGCCGGCATTCCGCTGACGCGTCGGCTGACCTCGCGCCGGGTCCAGTTCGTCACCGGCGCCGATGTGACGGGCGAATTGCCCGCGGATCTGAACTGGGCGGCGCTGGCCGATCCGGAAGCGACCACCGTCGTCTACATGGGGCGGCGGACCTTCCCGGCATTGGCCGCAAGGCTGATCGCGCACGGCCTCGCGCCCGACACGCCCGCACTGCTGGCGGAATCGCTCGGGCACACCGACGAGCGGCTGCTTCGCACCACGATCGCAGCGCTGGCCGAACAGCTCACGCATGCCGGCGCGGCCACGGCGGCTGCCGTTATCCTGTTCGGTGCGCTGGCGCCGGAACAAGGGTGACGCGGCCATGTTGACGCTGTCCCTGATCGGCATCGGTTGTGGTGATCCCCGGCAGCTCACTTTCGCCGCGACCGCCGCGATCAATGCCGCCGACCTGATCCTGATCCCGCGCAAGGGGACGGCGAAGTCGGATCTCGCCGAGTTGCGTCGCACCATCTGCGCAGAAGCGTTGAGCAATGACTGCACACGCATTGCCGAGTTCGACCTGCCGGTGCGTGACGCCGGTGAGGAGGACTATCGCAAGGGTGTGGACGATTGGCACGATGCGATCGCCGCGACGTGGTCGCAGGAAATCGCGCGCCATCTCGGCGGGGAGGGACGCGTCGCCCTGCTGATCTGGGGCGATCCCTCGCTCTACGATTCGAGCCTGCGGATTGCGAGACGGCTCGATCCGTTGCCATCGATCGAGGTGATCCCGGGCATCACGTCGATCCAGGCGCTGTGCGCGGCGCATGCGCTGCCGCTCAATGAGATCGGCGAGCCGTTCCTCGTGACGACCGGCCGGCGGCTGCGCGATGGCGGCTGGCCGCCCGGCCTCGACACCGTGGTCGTGATGCTCGACGGCGGCGCCGCCTTCCAGACGCTGGATCCTGCCGGACTGCAAATCTGGTGGGGCGCCTATCTCGGCATGCCCGATCAGATCATCATGGCGGGGGAACTGGCAGAGGTGGGCCCTCGCATCGTCGCCGCGCGACGAGAGGCACGTGAGCGGCACGGCTGGATCATGGACAGCTATGTCCTGAAGCGGAGATCGTGATCCAGATTTTGCTCCGGCGGCATTCCATCCAGCGGGGCCGCTAGGTCTTCAACCCGCGAATCGAGGGCTGGATGGTCAGGCGGTAAGCGACAAGCTTGTCGCCATCGAACTGCTCGAGGGGCGTCTCGCAAACCGGGCAGCGATACTCGCCCTCGCTTCCTGACCCGGATGCCAGCTCAAGGCGTCGGAATCCAGCCCCGCAACGCGGGCATGTGACGTCGTCCTTCTTCATCAACTCACCCCAGAACAACACCGGCGCTCCTTTTAGCCCAGACCGCGCGGCGGAACTATGTTCATGGCCGGAGAGCTACCGGATCATTCGTGCATGGAAGCGGCGGTGCGTCGTCGAGCGGGCGACAGCGCAGCCGATCGCGCGGAGCCGATTTTCAACGCGTTATGCAAGTTCGGCAATGGGTTATGGCTCGGCTCTTAAAGAGCATGGGCCGCTGGACCGTGCAGCAATAGTGACTGCCATGTCGTTGTGTTCGAGAGAAATGCTGCGTCTGCTCAATACCACGCGCGATCGCCGGCACGCCCGAGGCCCACCGGCGATCAATCGCGATCAGCTATTGCCTGATCAGACGAACCACGTCCTGTCGCAGCAGGTAGAGCGAGACGGCGAGCAGGACGACGTCCTTCATCAGGAAGGGCACGTTACCGGTCATCGCGGGGAAGCCACCGGCGGCAACGTCCCAGCCATCGGGCATGAACGGAATGATGGTGACCGTCGCGATGAAGGTGCCTGTCGAGCCGAGGGCGCCGAGCACGCCGAGCCGCTTGTCCCAGAAGCCCGCGAGCAGCAGCGAACCGAACGTCCACTCAGAGGCGCCAAGGAAGTAGCTGGCGCCGGCGTGGCCGAACGCTGGATACAGCCACCAGATCAGCGGCCCGTTGCTGATGAACGGGACCAGCCGTTCGAACTCGTACGGAAACCACTTCTGGTAACCGAAGAACAGGAACATGATCACCATCGCAGCCCGGACGACGTGATAGTCGAGATCTTCCGCGAGCAGGCCGGACCTATGAAGCGCGCGGACAAGCGGATTTTGTGTGGTGTTGGCAAGCGTGGTCATGGTCGTGATCCTTTTCGCATGACATCGCCCGGTCGCTTCACGCGACTGCCGGGAAGTCGATGTCGGTGTCGTTGATGCGGTTGAAGACGTTGGTGAAGACCGTGGTCGCAAACGCCAGGCTGATCTCGACCAGTTGCGCGTCGCTGTAGCCGGCGGACTTGATCGCGGCGAAATCCTCGTCGCTGACGGTGCCGCTCGACTGCGCGAGCTTGCGCACGAAATGCACAAGCGCATCGCGCTTGGCGTCACCGGTCGGCGCGCCGTCGCGGATCTGCTTGAGCACATCGGCATTCACGCCGGCGAGCCTGGCGAGATGCGAGTGCGCGGCGACACAATAATCGCAGCCGCTGGCAGCGCTGATCACGAGCTTGACGATCTCCAGGTCGCGCCGGGGCAGGCTGCCGCCAGTCAGGACGGCATCGGCCGCGAGGATCGATTTGAGCGCGGCCGGACCGTGGGCGGCAATCGCCGCGTAGGTGTTCGGGACGGCGCCGATCGCCTTCTTGATCTGGGCGTAGATCTGGCCGGACGGGCCGGTAGCGGTTTCGAGATTGGGGGTTGAGAGGCGAGACATGGTGGCACTCCTTGTTTGGGGTGGTGAACGATTGCGGAGTGACAATAGGATCGAGATTTGAGACATTGAATGTTAATATTGCTCGTTTATATGCTCCATCGTCTCATGAACTGCTTCAGGGGAATTTGGCTATGGATTGGCTGAGCCGGCTGTTCGAGATGATGCCGGTGCGCGGGCGGCTCGACCTGCGCTGCAGCTACAGCGTGCCCTGGCGTATCGAGCAGGGACCGGGTGTAACCAGCGAAATCCCCTATCATGCGGTGCTTGCCGGCTCGGCGATCCTGGACGACGCCGCGGGCGGACGGCCGTTGCTGCTGAAGCCCGGCGACATCCTCCTGCTTCCCGGCAACCCGCGACACGTGATGCACGACGGAAGCGGGGCGACACCGCTGCCGGCGCGCAACCGGGCGGCGGAGAATTTCACGATCAGCGAAAACCTCGGATCGGACGAACGGCTTGACCTGTTGTGCGGGCACTTCGCGATTGCACCGCCACACGACCGTCTGTTGCGCGGTTATCTTCCGCCGCGCCTTGTCGTGCATGCCGGCACGCGTGCGGGAAAGGGAACGGCTGCACAGCTCGCCGGGCTCGTGTCGCTGATGCGCAGCGAAACGGCCGACGATCATCTGGGCGGCCACGCCATGCTGAATGCGCTATCCACGGCAATGTTCGCGCTTGTGCTGCGGCTTGCCAGCGAGACCGATGCAACGTCACGGGGACTTCTCGCCCTGGTCGGTGATCCCAGGCTCGCGCCGGCCGTGGTCGCCATGTTCAAGGAGCCCGCGCGCGCGTGGTCGCTGCCGGAGCTCGCACGGCTTTGCAACATGTCGCGCGCGACGCTGGCACGGCAGTTCCAGGACAAGCTCGGGCGATCGGCCAGCGATCTGCTCACCGATATCAGGATGACACTTGCGGCGAACGAGTTGAAGGGATCATCGCTTTCGACGGGCGCCGTGGCAGAGATGGTCGGGTATCAATCGGAGGCTGCCTTTCAGCGCGCCTTCAAGAGCCACATGGGCGTGACGCCGGCGCAGTGGCGAAAGACGCAGCCGCCGGAACAGGACGTGTCGTCGGAATCTGCCGTGCCGGCTGATCGGAAAGGCAGTTCGCCGACTGTGGATGCTTAGCGTCCTCCGTGCCTCGCGTACGTTTCGGTGCGCGAGGCGCAGAGGGCGCTCGATCAAGACTTGCGATGCCTTGCGTTGACCGCGATCGCGGCGGCGGCGGTGCGGTTCTCGACCCCGAGCTTGGCGTAGATCTGCTCGAGGTGCTTGTCGACGGTGCGCGGGCTGAGGCCGAGGATCTGCGCGATGTCGCGGTTGGTCTTGCCCTTGGACAGCCAGGACAGCACCTCGCCCTCGCGGGTGGTCAGGCCGAGCTCGCTGGAGAACTCGGCCGGCATGTCGCCGCTGGTGTCCTTGGCGAGCCGCAGCAGGAATTCGTTGGGCCCGAGCTTGCCCATATATTGCAGCCGAAGCTGTTCGTTGCCGGGGAACGACGCCACGGTCGCTGTCTTCTTTCCCGTGCCGCCCTTCTGCGCCTGCTCGAGCCATTGCGGCATCGGGTCCGGCAGCGCGAAATTGTCGGCGGCGTCGGCGAGCGTATCCGACAGCAGTCGCTGTGCCTGCGGCGTCGCCCACAGCAGCGCGCCGGCGCTGTTCACGGCGAGCAGATAGCGGCCGGAGACGTCGAGCGCCGCGCGGGCGCTTTGCGTCATCCGCGCATTGGCGAGATGGACCCGGATGCGCGCGAGCATCTCCTCGACCACGATCGGCTTCGTGACATAGTCGACGCCGCCGGCCTCCAGCCCGCGCACGATATGCTCGGTTTCGGCGAGGCCCGTCATGAAGATGATCGGCACGCCGTCGAGCCCTGCGTCGCGCTTCAGCCGCCGGCAGGTTTCGAAACCGTCCATGCCGGGCATCACGGCATCGAGCAACACGATATCGGGCGTGATCTGTTCGACGATGCGCATCGCCGAGGCGCCGTCGAGCGCGACCATCACGGTCATGCCAGCGCCGTCGAGCGCATCGGTCAAGAGACGCAACGTCTCGGGTGAGTCGTCGACGACGAGCGCGACGTCGCGCTTCTTCTGTTCAATGGTCATAGCTGTGCAATGTCTTCAACGTCGCCATATATTGATCGAGATCGAACCGGTCGATCAGTGTGCGCATCTGGCCGACGAAATCGGCATGTTCGGGACACTCATTGCCGATCTCGTCGAGCTTGAGCTGGATCGCCCTGACATAGCCGAGCTGGCCGAGGCTGATCAGCTCTTCGACATATTTCACCGGCGGCCGCGAACCGCTCTCGGGCTTCCATTGCGGAGGCGGGGCCGGCTCGGCCTCATACTGCCACTCGATCTTGAGCAACTGGCGGATGGTCTCGAGCAGCCGCGGGATGTCGATCGGCTTCATCAGGTAGCCGTCATGGAATGGCTGCGCCAGCGGCGCGCCATGAGCCTCCAGCGCGCTGGCCGAGATCATCAGGATCCGCGCCTGGTGATGGCCTTCGGAGCGCAGGGTTTCGGCGACCGTCCAGCCGTCCATGCCCGCCATCGAGATGTCGAGCAGAAATAAGTCCGGCCGGCAATGCTGTGCGAGGGCAAGGCAGCCCGGTCCGTCCGGCGCGCTGAGCAGGATGAAGCCGAGCGGCGTCAGGATCTCGCGCAACAGGTCGCGGTGGGTCGGGTCGTCGTCGGTGATCAGGATGGTCTTGCGCGGACCGTGATAGCCGTACACGGGAGCATCGACCGGTGCATCGCGCCGCGGATTGGTGACCTCCGACAGCAGCAGCTTGACGCGGAAGGTGCTGCCGGTGCCGACCGTGCTCAGGACCTTGATGTCGCCGCCCATCACGCCCGCGAGCAGGCGGCTGATGGTCAGGCCAAGCCCGGTGCCGGTCTGCGGCTGGGTGACGCCGAGCGCACCGCGCTCGAACGGCGCGAAGATCCGCTCGAGGTCGTCGGGCTGGATGCCCGGCCCGGTATCGATCACCTCGAACTCTGCGACCGGGCTGCGGTAATGCACCACGAACTGGACCTGGCCGGATTGCGTGAACTTGATCGCGTTCGACAGCAGGTTGATCAGGATCTGACGCAGCCGCTTCTCGTCGGCATAGACCACGACGGGCAGCACGGCAGGCCGTTTGAACACGAAGTCGATGCCTTTTGCTGCGGCTTGCAGGCGGAACATGCCGACCAGCTGCTCGAGGAAATCGTTCAGCCGCACTTCGTCGCGCGACAGGTAGAGCCGGCCGGCCTCGATCTTGGAGATATCGAGGATGCCGTCGATCAGCCCAGACAGATGATCGGCGCTGCGGCGGACGACGCGCACCTGCTCGCGCGGCCGCACCTGCAGGCTGTCGTCCTGCTCCAATAGCTGCGCGTAGCCGGAGATCGCATTCAGCGGCGAGCGAAGCTCGTGGCTGAGGCCCACGACGTAGCGGCTTTTGGCGAGATTGGCTGACTCGGCGACTTCCTTGGCGCGCTGCAGTTCGGCGTCGGTGCGCTTGTGGGCGTCGATCTCCTGGATTAG
Organism: Bradyrhizobium sp. USDA 4510; assembly: GCF_054059095.1. Taxonomy (NCBI): domain Bacteria; kingdom Pseudomonadati; phylum Pseudomonadota; class Alphaproteobacteria; order Hyphomicrobiales; family Nitrobacteraceae; genus Bradyrhizobium; species Bradyrhizobium sp. USDA 4510. Next base: position 2,525,257 of record NZ_JBSSBT010000001.1, read on the forward strand.
CAGCGTGGTCTGGCGGCGTGTTTCCGCTTCCGCGGCGCGCCGGCTTTGTTGCGCCAGCACGAACAGCCAGGCGACCACGCCGATGATGAGGGTCAGCGCAAAGAACACCTTCCAGAGCACGTCGGCCAGCAATTCATTGGCATGCACGGCCGCCGTGGTCTGCAGGTAGATCAGGCCGAGCACCAGCGCCACGAGGCCGGCTGAGACGGCGAACACGCCGAGGTAATGCCCGAGCTGTGAATTGATGCGGGCGTAGATCGGCTGCGGCATCACCTTGCCCAGCGCGTCCGAGACCTGTGCGCCGATCCGGCCATGCGGCTTGCAGAGGTCATGGCAGCGTGCGTCGAGCGAGCAGCACAGTGAGCAGATCGGGCCTGCATAGGCCGGGCAGGAAGCCATGTCCTCGGGCTCGAACGCATGCTCGCAGATGCAGCACTGGATCGACTCGATGTTCTGCCAGCTCCGCTTCGGCTTGCGGGCGATGTAGTACTTGCCGTCGGTGGCCCAGGCGATCAGGGGAGCCGTGACGAACGCGACCGCAAGCGCAACGAAGGCCGACAGCGCCTTCGCGGTCGGGCCGAACAGGCCGTAGAACGCGCTGATCGAGACCACGGTGGCGATCGTCATCGCGCCGACGCCGACCGGATTGATATCGCAGAGATGGGCGCGCTTGAACTCGATGTGCTGCGGCCGCAGGCCGAGCGGCTTGTTGACGACGAGATCGGCGACCAGCGCGCCGACCCAGGCGATCGCGACGTTGGAGTAGAGCGCGAGCGTCTGCTCCAGCGCCTTGTAGACACCGATCTCCATCAGCAGCAGCGCGACGACGACATTGAACACCAGCCACACCACGCGGCCCGGATGCGAGTGGGTGAGGCGGGAGAAGAAATTCGACCAGGCGATCGAGCCGGCATAGGCGTTGGTGACGTTGATCTTGACCTGCGACAGGATCACAAATGTCCCGGTCAGCGCCATTGCCAGATCCGGCTGCGACAGCACGTAGCGGAAGGCTTCGAGATACATGTTGGCCGGCTCGGCCGCGTGCTCGGCCGAGACGCCGTGGCTGAGCGCGAAGAAGGCCAGGAACGAACCGGCCAGCAGCTTGAGCGCGCCGAGCACGATCCAGCCGGGACCGGCGCTCAGCAGCGCGATCCACCAGGCCTTGCGCGAGGTGCGGCGGTCGCGCGGCAGAAAGCGCAGGAAGTCGACCTGCTCGCCGATCTGCGCCACCAGCGCGAACACGACGGAGGCGGCGGTGCCGAACAGCAGCAGGTCGAGAGTCCCTGCGGGATCGCCGTGATCGCCGGCGAATTTGCGCCACTCGGTGAAGGAATGCGGATTGGCCCAGGCGATCGCCGCGAACGGCATGATGTGGAGGATGATCCACAGCGGCTGGGTCCAGAGCTGGAAGCGGCTGATCAGCGTGATGCCGTAGATGACCAGCGGAATGATCACGACTGCGCTGATCAAATAGCCGATCGGTCGCGGGATGCCGAAGCACATGTCGAGCGCGCTGGCCAGGATCACCGCCTCGATCGCGAAGAAGATGAAGGTGAAGGAGGCGTAGATCAGCGAGGTGATGGTCGAGCCAATATAGCCGAAGCCGGCGCCGCGGGTCAGCAGGTCGATGTCGATGCCGCTTTTCGCGGCATGGTAGGCGATCGGCAGCCCGCAGAGGAAGATGATGACGCTGACGACCAGGATCGCGGCGGAGGCGTTCATCGCGCCGTAATTCAGCGTGATGGTGCCGCCGATCGCCTCCAGCGCGAGGAAGGAGATCGCGCCGAGCGCGGTGTTGGCGACGCGGGCGGCGGACCAGCGCCGCGCGCTCTTGGCGGTGAAGCGCAGCGCGTAGTCTTCCAGCGTCTGGTTGGCGACCCATTGATTGTACTGGCGCCTGACGCGGTCTATCCGCTGCCGCCCTGCCACTCGTTTGAACTCCTGGTCCACGATGCGCTGATCGCGGGCAAATCCCGTACCAAAAACCTACGTCGCTATTTTGCGGTGCAGTATACGCGATCTCACGTATCAGTGCGCTGCACAAAAGTGAGCAATCCTCGCCTGATCAATAAGCGTTCTCGAACCAGATGGGGTGCTCATGTCAGACGAACCAAAACCAGGCCTGAAGTCTCCGCTCCGACGCAAGCTCTTGATGGGAATGGCGGCATTGCCGGCCGTTTCGATGCTGGGCCGTCCGGCATTTGCCGACGTTCCTGCAACCTCTGCGGTCAATACCACGGGTCTTGCAGTCACCGATAGCGAAGTCACGGTCGGCATCCTGCATTCCGTCACCGGCACCATGGCGATCTCCGAGACCGGGTCGGTCGAGGCCGAGAAGCTCGCGATCGAGCAGATCAATGCCGCCGGCGGCGTGCTCGGCCGCAAGATCAAGTTCATCCAGGAAGACGGCGCCAGCGACTGGCCGACCTTCGCGGAAAAGGCCAAGAAGCTGCTGGTCAACGACAAATGCGCGGCCGTAATGGGCTGCTGGACCTCGGCCTCGCGCAAGGCGGTGCTGCCGGTGTTCGAGCAGTACAACGGCATGCTGTACTACCCGACCTTCTATGAAGGCCTCGAGCAGTCCAAGAACGTGATCTACACCGGGCAGGAGGCGACCCAGCAGATCATCGCCGGCCTCGACTGGGTCAACAAGACCAAGGGCGCCAAGAGCTTCTACCTGCTCGGCTCGGACTACATCTGGCCGCGCACCTCGAACAAGATCGCGCGCAAGCACATCGAGAACCATCTGCAGGGCTGCAAGGTGGTCGGCGAGGAATACTTCCCGCTCGGCTCGACCCAGTTCAACTCGGTCATCAACAAGATCAAGCTGACCAAGCCGGACGTGATCTACGCGATCATCGTCGGCGGCTCCAACGTCGCATTCTACAAGCAGCTCAAGGCGGCCGGCATCGACTTGTCCAAGCAGACGCTGCTCACGATCTCGGTCACCGAGGACGAGATCGACGGCATCGGCGGCGAGAACATCGCCGGCGCCTATGCCTGCATGAAATACTTCCAGTCGCTCGACAATCCGAACAACAAGGCCTTCGTGCCCGCCTTCAAGAAGATGTGGGGCGAGAAGACCGTGATCGGAGACGTCACCCAGGCTGCCTATCTCGGTCCGTGGCTGTGGAAGTTGACGGTGGAGAAGGCCGGCTCCTTCGACATCGACAAGGTGGCGGCCGCGTCGCCCGGCGTCGAGTTCAAGGGCGCGCCGGAAGGTTACGTCCGGATCCACGAGAATCATCACCTCTGGTCGAAGACCCGCGTCGGACGCGCCAAGGCCGACGGCCAGTACGAGCTGATCTACGAGACCGCCGATCTCGTCGAGCCGGATCCGTTCCCCAAGGGCTACCAGTGAGCCTGTAGCCCGCATGAGCGGGGCGATATGCGGGACCGTCCCGGGTATCGCACCCGCTCACCCGGGCTACGAAGCTCCACAACGCATCGTGGCGTGGACGTCATCGTCCACGCCGCGGAACGAGCGTCGCTTGACCGGCGGCGCGTGCCCCTTGGAATGACGGAGGACCAGATGTTCGGCGACTATTCGATCAGCGATCTCGGCGCCATCCTTGCGATGCAGGGATTTGCCGGGCTCATCCTGTTCTCCGTCTATGTGCTGATGGCGCTGGGGCTTGCCATCATCTTCGGCCAGATGGGCGTCATCAACATGGCCCATGGCGAGTTCATGATCCTGGGGGCGTACGTCACCTGGATGACGTCGAACGCCGTGCAGCACGTCGCGCCCTGGCTGTTCCCCGGTTACTTCTTCATCGCAATGATCCTCGCGTTCATTGCGTCAGGCGCGCTCGGCATGCTGGTCGAGTGGGCGCTGATACGCCATCTCTACAAGCGTCCGCTCGACACGCTGCTGGCGACCTGGGGCCTCAGCCTGATCCTGCAGCAGGCCTATCGTTCGGTCTTCGGCGCGCGCGAGGTCGGCGTCGAACTGCCGGAATGGATGATGGGCTCCTGGCAGGCGACCGACTCCATCCAGATTCCGATCAACGGCATGTTCGTGATGGCGCTGACCATCCTGATCACGATCGCGGTCGCCTATGTGCTGTTCTGGTCAAGCTGGGGCAAGCAGGTACGCGCCGTGGTGCAGAACCGCGTGATGGCGGGCGCCGTCGGCATCAACACCGAGAAGGTCGATCGTTACACCTTTGGCCTCGGCTGCGGCATCGCCGGGATCGCCGGCTCGGCCTTCACCATGATCGGCTCGACCGGACCGACCGCCGGCCAGCTCTACATCGTCGACACCTTCCTGGTCGTCGTGTTCGGCGGTGCGGCTTCGCTGTTCGGCACCATCGCCTCCGCCTTCTCGATCTCGCAGACCCAATCGACGCTGGAATTCTTCCTGTCGGGATCGATGGCCAAGGTGATCACGCTGCTGACGATCGTCGCGATCCTGATGGTGCGTCCGCAGGGGCTCTTCGCGCTCAAGGTCCGCAAATAAGAACAAGCAGGCTGGTCATGATCATCAACTCGCGCTTTTTCAATCGCTCCGAACTGCTCGGCTTCCTTGCGCTCGCAGTGCTGTTGTTTGTCATCCTGCCGCTGTCGCTGGATATCTTCCGCCTCAACCTCGTCGCCAAATATTTGACCTACGCCTTCGTCGGGATCGGCCTCGTGCTGTGCTGGGGCTATGGCGGCATCCTGAGCCTGGGGCAGGGCGTGTTCTTCGGCCTCGGCGGCTACTGCATGGCGATGTACCTCAAGCTCGAGGCGTCGTCGGTCGCGAACACCAAGATCCAGTCGACGCCGGGCATCCCCGACTTCATGGACTGGAACCAGCTCACCTCGCTGCCTTTCTTCTGGAAGCCGTTCCACAGCTTCCCGGTCACGCTGCTTGCGATCTTGCTGGTTCCCGCGGTCTTCGCGCTGATCATCGGTGCCGCGATGTTCAAGCGTCGGGTCGGCGGCGTGTACTTTGCCATCATCACGCAAGCGATCGCCGCGATCCTCACTATTCTGATTGTCGGGCAGCAAGGCTACACCGGTGGCATCAACGGCATTACCGACTTACGCACGCTGCACGGCTGGGACATCCGCACCGATCACGCCAAGTTCATTCTGTATTTCGTCGAGGTTGTGCTGCTGTTCGGCTGCATCTGCGTCGCGCAGTTCATCCGCCTGACAAAACTCGGGCGCATCCTGGTGGCAATGCGGGAGCAGGAGGATCGCGTGCGCTTCTCCGGTTACAGCGTCGCCAACTTCAAGATCTTCGCATTCTGCGCCGCGGCGGTGTTTGCTGCGATCGGCGGCGCCATGTTCACGCTCGAGGTCGGCTTCATGTCGCCGTCCTTCGTCGGCATCGTGCCGTCGATCGAGATGGTGATCTACACCGCGGTCGGCGGCCGGATGTCGATCTTCGGCGCAGTCTGGGGCGCGCTCCTGGTCAATTTCGCCAAGACCAGCCTCTCGGAGTCCTTCCCGCAGCTCTGGCTGTTCGGCCTCGGCGCGCTGTTCATCGCGGTCGTGCTCGCCTTCCCGAACGGGCTCTCCGGCATCTGGGCGGACCACGTCCAGCCGCGCATCGATCGCCTGCTGGCATCACGCAAATCGAAATCGGCGGCCGGCCTGATCGCCGACGGCGCACCGGCCGAGTGAGGAGGGATCATCATGCTCGTCGGCCATCAGCCCAAGGACTTCCTGCTCGCGGTCTCCGGTCTCACTGTGTCGTTCGATGGCTTCAAGGCCGTGAACGATCTCTCCTTCTATGTTGAGGAGAACGAGATCCGCGTCATCATCGGCCCGAACGGCGCCGGCAAGACCACGGTGCTCGACCTGATCTGCGGCAAGACCAGGGCGACGTCAGGCTCGATCCAGTTCCGTGGCCAGGAGCTGACCAGGTTGCGCGAGAACGAGATCGTGCAGGCCGGGGTGGGACGCAAGTTCCAGACGCCGTCGGTGTTCGAGGATCTCACCGTGTTCGAGAACCTCGAGATTTCCTTCCCGCGCGGCCGGACCGTGTTCGGCTCGTTGACCTTCCAGCGCGACGATACCGTCAGGCAGCGGGTCGAGGAGGTCGCCGAGATGATCTTCCTGAAGGACAAGCTCAACACCTATGCCGACCAGTTGAGCCATGGCCAGAAGCAGTGGCTCGAGATCGGCATGCTGCTGATCCAGGATCCGGACCTCTTGATGCTCGACGAGCCGGTCGCCGGCATGAGCGTGTCCGAGCGCGCCAAGACGGCCGAGCTGCTCAACCGCATCATCAAGGACCGTTCGGTGCTGGTGATCGAGCACGACATGAAGTTCGTCGAGGACATCGCGCACAAGGTCACGGTGCTGCACCAGGGACAGATCCTGTCCGAGGGAACGATGGAGCACGTCAAGAACGATCCGAAAGTCATCGAAGTGTATTTGGGCCACTGAGGAACCGGGACGATGCTGGCAATCAATGATCTTCACGTCGCCTATGGCCAGAGCGAGGTGCTGCACGGCCTCAACGTCTCGGTCGCGCCCAACGAGATCGTCGCGATCATGGGCCGCAACGGCATGGGCAAGACCACGCTGATGAAGTCGCTGATGGGCATCCTGCCGGCCAAGAGCGGCAAGGTGACCATGGACGGCACCGAGCTCGGCGCGATGAAGAGCTACGAGCGGGTCGCGAAGGGGCTCGCCTATGTGCCGCAGGGTCGCATGATCTTCTCCACGATGACGGTGAAGGAGAACATCGAGACCGGGCTCGTGGTGTCAGGCGGCTCCGAGGTACCGGGCGACATCTATGAGCTGTTTCCGGTGCTGCTCGAGATGAAGGGCCGCCGCGGCGGCAATCTCTCGGGTGGACAGCAGCAGCAGCTCGCGATCGCCCGCGCTCTGGCGACCAAGCCGAAGGTGCTGCTGCTGGACGAGCCGACCGAAGGCATCCAGCCGTCGATCATCAAGGACATGGCGCGCACCCTGAAGCGGATCCGCGACGAGCGCGGGCTGTCGATTGTGGTCTCCGAACAGGTCCTGAGCTTCGCGCTCGACATCGCCGACCGGGTGCTCGTCATCGAGAATGGCGAGATCGTCCGCGACGATCCGCGCGCCAGCGTCGATGCCGCGCAGATTTCCAAGTACCTGTCCGTCTAACTATCAGTAACCCAAGGGGAGCAATGCGATGCCAGATACACTGATCAAGGTCGATCTCAGCAAGTCGGCCTACGAAAACGACAAGATCCACAACCGCTGGCATCCGGAGGTTCCGATCGTCGAGTGGGTCAGCCCCGGCGAGGACTTCATCATCGAGACCGTCGACTGGACTGGTGGCTTCATCAAGAACAACGATTCGGCCGACGACGTGCGCGATATCGATCTGTCGATCGTGCACTTCCTGTCCGGCCCGATCGGCGTCAAGGGCGCCGAGCCTGGCGACCTCCTCGTCGTCGACCTGCTCGACGTCGGTCCCTTGAAGGAGAGCCTGTGGGGCTTCAACGGCTTCTTCTCCAAGCAGAATGGCGGCGGCTTCCTTACCGACCATTTCCCGCTGGCGCAGAAGTCGATCTGGGACATCAAGGGCCTCTACACCTCGTCGCGCCACGTCCCCGGCGTGAACTTCGCCGGCTTGATCCATCCCGGCCTGATCGGCTGTCTGCCCGACGCCAAGATGCTTGCCGCATGGAACGCGCGCGAAGCCGAACTGATCGCGACCAACCCGACCCGCGTGCCGGGCCTCGCCAACCCGCCGTTCGCGCCGACCGCCCATGCGGGCCAGGCCAAGGGCGACGTCAAGGCCAAGATCGGCCTCGAGGGCGCCCGCACCGTGCCGCCGCGCGAGCATGGCGGCAATTGCGACATCAAGGATCTGTCGCGCGGCTCGAAGATCTACTTCCCGGTTTATGTGCCGGGCGGCGGGCTCTCGATGGGCGATCTGCATTTCAGCCAGGGCGACGGCGAGATCACCTTCTGCGGCGCGATCGAAATGGCCGGCTGGCTGCACATCAAGGTCGACGTCATCAAGGACGGCGTCTCGAAATACGGCATCAAGAACCCCGTGTTCAAGCCGTCGCCGATCACGCCGAACTACAAGGATTACCTGATTTTCGAGGGCATCTCGGTCGACGAGGCCGGCAAGCAGCATTATCTCGACGTCCACATCGCCTATCGCCAGGCTTGCCTCAACGCGATCGAGTATCTGAAGAAGTTCGGCTACTCCGGCGCCCAGGCCTATTCGATCCTCGGCACCGCGCCGTGCCAGGGTCACATCTCCGGCGTCGTCGACGTGCCGAATGCCTGCGCCACGTTGTGGCTGCCGACGGAGATCTTCGACTTCGACGTCATGCCGTCGTCGGCGGGACCGATCAAGCACATCACGGGCGACGTGCAGATGCCAATCTCGCCGGACAAGTGATCCTTTTGGTGATCCCTGCGCGAAGGGTGCGGGACGGCTGCGTATTGGCCGCCCCGCATCCATCGCCGGATGTCACGCACGATTGCGCAAGGATGAAGGAAATGCCGATCTACGAATATCTCTGCAACGACTGCGGCCCGTTCACCGACATGCGGCCGATGGCGGAATGCGACCTGCCGCAGGACTGCCCGCAATGCGAGACGACGTCGCCGCGCGTGATCCTGACCGCGCCGGCGTTCTTCTGCATGCCCTCCGACAAGCGCAAGGCCCACGCCACCAACGAGCAGAGCCGCCACGCGCCGAAGACGCTCGATCAATACAAGGCGGCGCACGGCCCGGGCTGCGGCTGCTGCTCGACGGGAAGGAAGAAGCCGGCACGGCTGATGACCAAGACCAAGAGCGGCGCCAAGGGCTTTCCGACCGCGCGGCCCTGGATGATCAGCCATTAGAGCGTTTTCGAGCGAAGTGGATACCGGTTCGCGTTAAGAAAACGCGTCAAAACAAGAGTCTGGAGCCCGTCCCGATTCACTCGGAACGGGAAGGGCTCTAGAAGCGTGGCTGATCATCAGGCCTGTTCGGCGACCTTCAGGGCTTCGGTGCGGATTTCCTCGACCAGCCGTTCCTTCAGGGCGACGAATTCGGGCGTGGTCTTGATCTTGTAGGACCGGGGATGCGGCAGGTCGACTGCGATCTCGGCCTTGATGCGGCCCGGACGCGCGCTCATGACGATGACGCGGCTGCCGAGGAAGATCGCTTCCTCGATGTCGTGGGTGACGAACAGCACCGTTTTCTGGTCGCGCTCCCAGATCCCCAGCAGCATCTCCTGCATCAGCGCGCGCGTCTGGTTGTCCAGCGCGCCGAACGGCTCGTCGAGCAGCAGGATCTTCGGATCGTTGGCCAGCGCACGGGCAATCGCGGTGCGCTGCTGCATGCCGCCCGACAGCTGCTTGGGCCAGTGATTTTCGAAGCCCGATAGCCCGACCCGGCGAATGAACGCATCGGCGATCTCGTGGCGCTCCGCTTGCGACACGCCGCGCTCGCGCAGGCCGAAGGCGATATTCTCCCGCACCGTCAGCCACGGAAACAATGTGTAGGACTGAAACACCATGCCGCGATCGGCGCCGGGGCCGGTGATTTCGCGCCCGTCGAGCGTGACCCGTCCGCTGGTCGGCCGGTCGAGCCCGGCGATGATCCGGAGCAAAGTGGACTTTCCGCATCCGGAGGGGCCGAGGATGGTGACGAAGTCGTTGTTGCCGACGTCGAGCGTGGTCGGCTCGAGCGCTCTCGTCGGCGCGTTGCCGGCGCGGGCGGGGAAGGTTCGCGAGACCTGATCGATCCTGAGCGCGGTCATGCGAGCTTCCACGGGAACAGCCAGGCGTTGAAGGCCTTGAACAGGAAATCGGAGATCAGGCCGATCAGCCCGATCACGATGATGCCGAAGATGATCTGGCCCGTGTTGAGCAGCGCCTGGCTGTCGGTGATCATGTGTCCGATGCCGGATGATGAGCCGATCAATTCGGCCACGATGACGTAGGTCCAGGCCCAGCCCAGCACCAGCCGGAGGATTTCGGCAATCTCGGGCGCGGCGGAGGGCAGCAGCACGCGGCGGATGATGCCGCGGTCGCGGGCGCCGAGCGTGTAGGCGGCCTCCACCAGGTCGCGCCGTGTGGCACCGACGGTGACGGCGACCATCAGGATGATCTGAAATACTGCGCCGATGAAGATCACAAGCAGCTTCTGCAACTCACCGATGCCCGCCCACAGGATCAGCAGCGGGATGAAGGCGGATGCCGGCAGATAGCGCGCAAAGGACACAAAGGGCTCGAGAAAGGCCTCGATCGGCTTGTAAGCGCCCATCAGAACGCCGAGCGGCACCGCGATGACGGCAGCAAGCACAAACCCGCCGATCACGCGCCAGATCGTCATCCCGATGTCGAACAGAAAGCCCTGCTTTGCGAGCAGCTCATAGCCCTCCTGCACCATGGTCAGCGGGTTGGCGAGGAAGGTCCTCGACACATGGCCGCCGAACGTTGCCCAGGACCAGAGGGCGACGAACAGCACGAAGAAGGCGAGGCCATAGGCCACGCGCTGCTTCGATGTCGTGGGCTCGAGAGGACGCATCAAATGATCCGGAAGTAGCTTATGCGCCGGTCCCGCCCGCTGTGTCGCGAGGTGGGACCGGTCCAAATGGTTGCTGCGTTACTTGATGAAGCTTGCGTCGTAGATGTCTTCGACCTTCGGCGCGGCCTTGATGATGCCGACCTCGAGCAGGAGCTCGGCAGCGTCCTTGTTGAAGGTCAGGAAGTCGCCGGCGAAGAATTTCTGGTTGGCGGCCTTGTCCTGCCAGCGCAGGTACTTTGCCGAGTTGCCGAACTGCTCGCCGGTCTGCTTCACGTCAGCGCCCATGATCTCGTAGGACTTGGCCTGGTCCTTGGCGATCATGTCGAGCGCCTCGAAATAGCTGTTGGCAAGCGCCTGCGCCGCCTTCGGATTGTCGGTCAGGAATTTCGGCGTGCAGCCGAACGTATCCATCACGATCGGGTAGTCGAGCGTGGTCGCGATGATCTTGCCCTTGTCGGGAGCGGCGCGCACCGTCGACAGATAAGGCTCGTAGGTCATCGCGGCATCGTTCTGGCCGGAGACGAAGGCCTGCGCTGCGGCGGCCGGCTCCAGATTCACCACGGTGACGTCTTTCACCGTGAGGCCGTTCTTCTTCAGCATCCAGGCCAGCGCGAAATACGGAGAGGTGCCGGGCGCCGACGCCGCGACGGTCTTGCCCTTGAGGTCCTTGATCGCGGCGATGTCGTTGCGCACGGCCATGCCGTCGGCGCCATAGCTCTTGTCGAGTTGGAAGATTTGCTTGGTCGCGACGCCATTGGCGTTCCAGGAGATCCAGGTCTCGACCGTGGTGGCCGCGCACTGGATGTCGCCCGAGGCGATCGCGAGATGGCGGTCCTTCTGCGGAATCTTCTTCAGGGTCACGTCGAGGCCGTTCTTCTTGAAGATGCCGGCCTCCTTGGCGAGCGTCAGCGGCGCGAAGCCGGTCCATCCGGAGATGCCGACGCCGACCTTGACGTCATCCGCGAACGCGCCCGTGGACGCGAGCAACACTGCGATTGCGGGCAATAGCTTGAAGGAACGCATGATTGTCGACCCCTTGAACGATGGATTGAACCCAGTTGATGTCTTCACGTCAGTCGCGGCGGATTGCCGCATGAAGCATGTCGGCGGACGATGGCCCATGATGCATTGCATGAAATATGCCGCGCAAGCTGTCCTCAGCCTCCCTTGAAGCGGGCCACCAGGCGATGCGTCTCGCCTGGATAATGCAGCCGCACCGCCGTCAGCGTGCGCGCGCTGCGCCAGGTGTAGCGGTCGATCACGAGGCAGGGCGCCCCGACCGCGATGTCGAGCGCCTTTGCCGTGCGGTCGTCGGCGATGACGGCGCTGATCGTATGCTCGGCTTCGGTCCACGGCACATGGTGCAGCAGCCATGACCCCGGCGGTTCGCGGGCGAAGTCCGCGGTTGCAGCTTCCGGCACCGTGGAGAGATCGATCAGCCTGTCCTCGACGGCGAACGGCACATTGTCGGCGCTGTGCCGGCAGGCGATCGCGACTATCTTGCCGGCCGTGCTGACGCCGAGCCGGGCGCGATCGGCCGATGTCGCGGTACGGCGCCGGCATTCGATCAGCTGATAGCCGTAGCTGCGGCCGAGCGCGGTGATCTCGGCGCGGATGTCGGCGATCTTGAGCACCGCCGACAGATGCTGCGGACGGCGCACGAAGGTGCCGGCACGGCGCCGCCGCTCGATCAGGTCGGCCTGCGCCAGTTCCGACAACGCCTTGTTCACCGTCATGCGCGAGCAGCGATAGCGCGCCATCAGCTGGTGCTCGAACGGGATGCGATGCCCGGGCGGCCATTCGCCGGTCAGGATCCGCGTCTCGATGTCGAGCCGGATGCGCTTGTAGAGTGTCGGCTTGTTCGCCGCGCCGGGCTTGGCCTGGTCGGAGGCGAGGCTCATGCGACGAGCCTCCGCACGCTTGCATTGAACTGCTCGCGCGCCTTGTCGCGCAGCCGATGCCGTCCGCCCGCCACCACCTTGTCGCCGGCGGCCCAGACGCAATCGATCGCGTCGCTGCCGGTTGCAAACAGCCAGCCGTCGAGAACCGCATCGCCCGATCGTCCCGCGAGGGACGGATGCGCGGTGTCGAGGCTGACGATGTCGGCGCGCGCGCCGGGCGCAAGCCCGGCCTTGGTCCGTGCCAGAGCCTGCGCGCCGCCAGCGAGCGCCTGGTCGAACAGGGCGCGGCCGGTGGATGTGCCGGGACGCCCCGAGAGTACATTGCGCTCGCGGTGTTTCAGCCGCTGACCGTATTCGAGCTGGCGCAGCTCGTCGGCGACGCCGACCAGCACATTGGAATCGGTGCCGATGCCGAACCGGCCGCCCGCGGCGAGGAATTCGCGCGCCGAAAAGATGCCGTCGCCGAGACTTGCTTCGGTGACGGGGCAAAGGCCGGCAACCGCGCCGCTGCCGGCGAGTGCATTGACTTCCTGCTCCGTCATGTGGGTCGCGTGAATGAGGCACCAGCGCTGATCGACGGGCGCATGTTCGAGCAGCCATTGCACCGGCCGCTGTCCTGACCAGGCAAGGCAATCCTCCACCTCGCGCACCTGTTCGGCGGCGTGGATGTGGATCGGGTCCGCCCCGGCAAGCGGGATGATCGCCGCCAGCTCATCCGGCGCCACGGCGCGCAGGCTATGCGGAGCGATGCCGATGTTGGCGCCGGGAAGTTTTCGGATTGCCTCGCGCGAGGCGGCCATCAGCGCGGCGAACTGATCGACCGAGCAGATGAAGCGACGTTGCCCGGCATGCGGTGCGGCGCCGCCGAACGTGCTGTGAGCATAGAAACTTGGCAGCAGCGTGAGCCCGATGCCGGAGGCGTCGGCGGCCTCTGCGATGCGTATGGCCATCTCGGCGAGATTGGCGTAGGGCGCGCCGTCTCGATCATGATGCAGATAGTGAAACTCGCCGACACGGGTAAAGCCGCGCTCGAGCATCTCGACATAGAGCAGGGTCGCGACGGCTGTGACGTCGTCCGGCGTCATGGTCAGCGTGAAGCGATACATCGTCTCACGCCAGGTCCAGAACGTATCGGTCGTGTCGCCGCGCAGTTCGGCAAGGCCGGCCATGCCGCGCTGAAAGGCGTGGCTGTGCAGGCTCGCCAATCCCGGAACCGCCATTTGGTGACGTTCGTCGCCGGCGCCAGGCGCAACGCCCGCCGTCACCGAGGCGATCGCGCCATCGACAACGACGACTTGCACGTCATTGGCCCAGCCCGAAGGCAGCAGCGCGAATGCGAAATGCAGTCGTGTCATTTTTCCACGCCGGCTGGACAGAACCCGGACACGATTATATGTCTAGACATATAAGTCAAGCATCCCACCTCGAGGGGACGATCGCATGGCAGAGCGCTTCGACCGTATCTGGCACAACGCCCGGCTCGCCACGATGCGCAGCGACCGCACTGATCTCGGCGAGATCGAGCGGGGCCTGATCGCGGCGCGCGACGGCCGCATCGTCTATGCCGGCGTGCAGTCGGACTTTCCTGTGGATGCGGACGCCGTTGATCGGATCGATTGTGCCGGCCGCTGGATCACGCCTGGGCTCGTCGATTGCCACACCCATCTCGTCTTCGGCGGCGACCGCGCGCACGAGTTCGAGCTGCGCCTGAAGGGCGCGAGCTATGAGGAGATCGCGCGCGCCGGCGGCGGCATCGTCTCGACCGTTGCGGCGACGCGCAAGGCGACCGAGGCGGAGCTCGTCGCCGGCGCGCTGCCGCGGCTCGACGCGCTGATCGGCGAGGGCGCAACCACCGTCGAGATCAAGTCCGGCTATGGCCTCAATGCCGAGACCGAGATGCGGCAGCTTGCGGCGGCACGCAGCCTCGCCCGCCTGCGGCAGGTCGCGATCCGCACCTCTTTCCTCGGAGCGCATGCGCTGCCGCTGGAGGCCAATGGCGACAAGGACGGTTACATCGATCTGGTCTGCAACGAGATGCTGCCGGCCGTGGCCAAGGCCGGCCTTGCCGATGCCGTCGACGGCTTCATGGAGGGGATCGCGTTTTCCGGAGAGCAGACGGCACGGGTGTTCGAGGCGGCGCGTGCGCTCGGACTGCCGGTCAAGCTGCATGCGGATCAGCTGTCCAATCTCGGCGGCGCGGCGCTGGCCGCGAAATTCTCGGCGCTCTCGGCCGATCATCTCGAGCACACCGACGAAGCCGGCGCGGTGGCGATGGCGATGGCCGGCACCGTCGCGGTCCTGCTGCCCGGCGCGTTCTATTTCATTCGTGAAACGCACAAGCCGCCGGTCGAGCTGTTCCGTAGCCACGGTGTGAACATGGCGCTGGCGACCGATTGCAATCCTGGCAGCTCGCCGCTCACCTCGCTCCTGCTGGCGATGAACATGAGCGCAACGCTGTTCCGGATGACGGTCGCCGAATGCCTCACAGGGGTGACGCGGGAAGGGGCGCGCGCGCTCGGCATGCTCGCCGAGACCGGTACGTTAGAGGCCGGCAAGTGGTGCGATCTGGCGATCTGGGACATCGAGCGTCCGGCCGAACTGGTCTACCGCATCGGCTTCAACCCGCTGCACAGCCGGGTGTGGAGGGGGCAATGAGCGATCGGGATGCGCCTGTCGTCGTGACTCCCGGAACCGTCGGCCTCGACGTCCTGGTGCGCGTGCTCGCGGGCGCGCCCATCATGCTCGATCTATCGTGCTGGCCGCGCGTCGAGGCGGCCGCGGAGATCGTGGCGAAGGCGGCGCTTATCGACGTTCCCGTCTACGGCATCAATACCGGTTTCGGGAAGCTGGCATCGACGCGCATTGCGCCCGATCAAACCGCGCTGCTTCAGCGCAACCTCATCTTGTCGCACTGCTGTGGAGTCGGTCCGAACACGCCCGAGCCGATCGTGCGTTTGATGATGGCGTTGAAAGTGATTTCGCTCGGTCGCGGCGCATCCGGCGTGCGCCGCGAGGTGATCGAGCAGTTGCAGGGCATGCTGGCGCGCGGCGTTTATCCGCTGGTGCCGCAGCAGGGCTCGGTCGGTGCCTCCGGCGATCTCGCGCCGCTCGCTCACATGACCGCGGTCATGATCGGGGAGGGACAGGCAATCCTTGATGGCAAAGTCGTGCCGGGCCGCGAAGCGCTTGCGGTTGCCGGCCTCGCGCCCTTGACGCTCGGCCCGAAGGAGGGGCTCGCGCTGATCAACGGCACGCAGTTTTCCTCCGCCTACGCCATCTCCGGTCTGCTGCGTGCGCATCGCCTGGCGTGCGCCGCGCTGGTGACCGGTGCGCTGTCGGTCGATGCGGCGATGGCGTCGACGGTGCCGTTTCGTCCCGAGATTCAATCTTTGCGTGGCCATGACGGGCAGATCGCTGCGGCCGCCGCCCTGACCGCGCTGCTTGACGGCAGCGACATCAGGCAATCGCATCTCGAAGGCGACGAGCGCGTGCAGGATCCCTATTGCCTGCGCTGCCAGCCGCAGGTCGCGGGTGCTGTGCTCGACCTGCTCGCGCAAGCCGCCCGCGGGCTGACCGTTGAGGCCAATGCCGTCACCGACAATCCACTCGTCCTGGTCGAGACCGGCGAAATCGTGTCAGGCGGCAATTTCCACGCCGAGCCGGTGGCGTTCGCCGCCGACCAGATTGCGCTCGCGCTTTCGGAGATCGGGGCGACCAGCGAGCGGCGGATCGCGACCCTCGTCGATCCCGCCCTGAACTTCGGCCTGCCGCCGTTCCTGACGCCCGAACCCGGCATCAATTCCGGCTTCATGATCGCCGAGGTGACGGCGGCGGCGCTCTATGCCGAGAACAAGCAGCGTGCGATGCCGTGCTCGATCGATTCGACGCCGACCAGCGCCAACCAGGAAGATCACGTCTCGATGGCCGCGCATGCTGCGCGCCGGCTGTCCGATATGGCCGACAATCTCGCCGCCATCCTCGGCATCGAACTGCTGGTCGCCGCGCAGGGCATCACGCTGCGCGCGCCGCACTCAACGAGCGCGCCGCTCGCTGCGGTCATTGCCGCGCTCCGAGAGCAGGTTCCGGCGCTCGCCGCCGACCGCTACATGGCTGACGATCTCGCCAGGGCGGCCGCTCTGATCGAAGCCGACGCGCTGCCCGCCGCTGCGATCGCGGTGCTTCCGACCGATCCATTTCCAAGACTGACTTAGAAGACTTGCTTAGCAGGAACATCCGTCATGAACCGCCGACTGGATAACGAACGCATCATCCGTGCTCCCCGCGGCACCGACATCAGCGCCAAGAGCTGGCTGACGGAAGCACCGCTGCGCATGCTGATGAACAATCTGGACCCTGATGTCGCCGAGCGCCCGAGCGAGCTCGTGGTTTATGGCGGCATCGGCCGTGCGGCGCGCGACTGGGAGAGCTTTGATCGGATTGCCGCGTCCTTGCGCAAGCTCGAAGGCGACCAGACCCTGCTGGTGCAGTCCGGCAAGCCGGTCGGCATTTTCCGGACCCATGCCGACGCGCCGCGCGTACTGATCGCGAATTCCAACCTGGTGCCGCATTGGGCAACGCTCGATCATTTCAACGAGCTCGACCGGCAGGGCCTGATGATGTTCGGCCAGATGACGGCAGGCTCATGGATCTATATCGGCAGCCAGGGTATCGTGCAGGGGACCTATGAGACGTTCGTCGAGGTCGGCCGCCGGCATTATAGCGGCAGTCTCGCCGGCAAATGGATCCTGACGGCGGGCCTCGGCGGCATGGGCGGTGCCCAGCCGCTGGCCGCGACGATGGCCGGCGCCTCGATGCTCGCGGTCGAATGCCAGCCGAGCCGCATCGAGATGCGGCTGCGGACGGGCTACCTCGACCGCCAGGCGGCGACGCTCGATGACGCGCTCGCAATCATTGCTGAGGCGGTCAAGAGCCAGAAGCCGGTGTCGGTCGGCCTGCTCGGCAATGCGGCCGAGATCTTTCCCGAACTGGTGCACCGCGGCGTGCGCCCGGACATCGTCACCGACCAGACCAGCGCGCATGATCCGATCAACGGTTATTTGCCGAAGGGATGGACACTCGCCGATTGGGAAACCAAACGCGCGGGCGACCCGAAGGCCGTTGAGACGGCAGCCAAGACCTCGATGGTCGATCACGTCCAGGCCATGCTGGATTTTCACGCGCAGGGAATCCCGACGCTCGATTACGGCAACAACATCCGCCAGATGGCCAAGGACATGGGCCTGAAGCAGGCGTTCGATTTTCCAGGCTTCGTTCCGGCCTATATCCGTCCGCTGTTCTGCCGCGGCGTCGGGCCGTTCCGCTGGGCGGCGCTGTCGGGCGATCCCGAGGACATCTTCAAGACCGATGCAAAGGTCAAGGAGCTGATGCCCAACGACAGCCACCTGCACAACTGGCTCGACATGGCCAAGGCGCGCATCAAGTTTCAGGGACTGCCTGCGCGAATTTGCTGGGTCGGGCTCGGCGACCGCCATCGGCTTGGCCTTGCCTTCAACGAGATGGTGGCGCGCGGCGAGCTCAAGGCGCCGATCGTGATCGGCCGCGATCATCTCGACAGCGGCTCGGTGGCGAGCCCGAACCGCGAGACCGAGGCGATGCGCGACGGCTCCGACGCGGTGTCCGACTGGCCGCTGCTCAATGCACTGCTCAACTGCGCGAGCGGCGCCACCTGGGTGTCGCTGCATCACGGCGGCGGCGTCGGCATCGGCTATTCGCAGCACGCCGGCATGGTGATCGTCGCTGACGGCACGCCGGAGGCCGCGCGCCGGCTCGAGCGTGTGCTATGGAACGACCCGGCGACAGGCGTGATGCGCCACGCCGACGCCGGCTATGACACGGCGGTCGAATGCGCGCGCGCCAACCGGCTCGATCTGCCTAGCCTGCGCTGATAGGACCTCCTCGATCGGGAGTTGCGGCATCTCCCGACCGGGGCGCAGCTTAACGAGCAATCCCGTTGCAGCTCTCAACCTTCCGGTTGATGTACGCGAGGTGACCGGCCGGACATGCCTTGATACGGGAAATCGGCGGTGCAGCTACCGGAGATAGGTGGTCCGTGGAGCGCTGCGTCTGTGACCCGTCGCGGGTGACACATTAGTCTGCCTGCTTTCGCGTCAGCTTCGCTGACAGGATGAGCGGCCAGGGTCCTTGTCTCGCGGCAGATGGCATGCAAATCTTCCGCAGCCGGCAATGCTGTTCGAGAGCAACAAGAACAATAATCCCTCTCGTCCCTCCAATTCTGTCGAGGGCCTGATCATGTCGAACCTTACCCAAACGACATCCGCTCCGTGGCGGATAGGAGTGCTGTTCTCGCGAACCGGCTTCATGTCGGTCATCGAGGAGACCCAGTATCAGGGCACGCAACTCGCGATCGAAGAGGTGAATGAAGCGGGCGGCGTCTGCGGCCGCGAGCTGGTTCCCGTTGCCTATGACCCCGGATCGGACTCGGCCGCCTATGGTCATTACGCCAAGCGGCTGATGATCGAGGATCAGGTCAGCACGATCTTCGGCTGCTACACCTCGTCGAGCCGCAAGGCGGTGCTGCCGGTAGTCGAACGGCTGAACGGTCTGCTCTGGTATCCGACGCTTTACGAAGGGTTCGAGGCGTCGCCCAACGTCATCTACACCGGCGCCTCGCCGAACCAGAACAGCCTCGCGCTGTGCCGCTATTTGATGGATACGTTCGGAACGCGGTTCTATTTCGTGGGGTCCGACTACATCTATCCGCGCGAGTCCAACCGGGTGATGCGGGAGCTGCTCAAGAGCAACGGCGGCTCGGTGGTCGGCGAGCGCTATGTCAATGTTTACGCGCGCTGGCAGGATTTTGTGCCGATCATCCAGGATATCAAGCGTGTCAGGCCCGACGTGATCTTCTCGACCGTCGTTGGCGAGGGCACGGTGTTCCTTTATCAGGCCTATGCGAATGTCGGGCTCGATCCAAAGCAGGTGCCGATCGCCAGCCTGACCACGACGGAAGCGGAAATTGCCGCCATGGGCTTCGACGTCGGCGAGGGACACGTCACGGCCGCATCGTATTTCCAGGGCGTCGAGGGCAGCGCTAATAATGCGTTTGTGCAGCGCTTCAAGAAGCGGTTCGGCGCCGATATCTCAACCAACATGTGCGCCGAAGCATCCTATTTCCAGCTGCATTTGTTCGCGAAAGCGCTCGAGCAGGTCAATTCACTCGACACCGAAGTTCTCCGCTCGATGGTGTTCGGCACCAGCTTTGATGCACCGCAAGGTGCCGTCACCGTCAACCCGATGTCGGGTCATACCGACCTCTGGACCCGCATCGGGCGCGCCAACCGCCAGGGGCAGTTCGATGTCGTCAGCCAGTCGAAGGAGCCGGTGCATGCGGATCCGTTCCTGATCGGATATGGTCGTGCAACGCAAACAGGAAGCGTCCAATGAACGAAATGTCGCGTAAGCCGTCGCTGAGCCGAGACGTCGGCGGACGCAAGACCATGGTTCAGGAACTTGCCGATCTGTCGGCGGTGGTGGTCGCGCCGGTCGACGATCAGGTCGGCATGTTGCTGCGCGAGTTGCAGCGGTTCCGGATGCGGGTGAGGCAGGTCTGGCCGATGCCGGAGAGCGTGCCCGCCGATGCCGACGTGGTGTACTGCGAATATTCCCCTGACCTGGCGCGGCGCCTGCCATGGATTCCCGGCGACGCGCGCTCGGCGCTGGTTGTGATCCTGCCGGCGACGGAAACCGTTCACGCCGATGCGCTGTGTCATGCGACGCCGAACGCCGTGCTGCCGCGGCCGTTCACGCAGAATGCCGTGCTGTCCAGTCTCGTGCTGGCGCGCAGTCAATTTGGTTATGAACGGCGGCTTCGCAGCAAGATCGAGAAGCTCGATGACAATCTGCGCTCGATGCGCACGGTGGAGCGCGCCAAGGCGATCCTGATGGCGACGCGGCAGATGCCGGAAACCGAAGCCTATGGCTTCATCAGACGACAGGCGATGGATCGTCGCGTGTCGGCAAGTGCAGTCGCCGCGGCGATTGTTGACTCGTTCGAACTGCTTGGCTACGATCATCAACAGTAAGCCCCAATAGCGGGGCCGGCGGCGACAGCGCCGCCTTCGACACAACCGGCAACAAAGCCCTCCCAATGCTCGCGTAAGCGCGCATCGGGAGGGCTTTTTGTTTTTTCAGTCCTGAAGGGAGCTAGGGATGAGCATTTCACGGCGGACTTTGCTGAGGAATACCGCGGCGCTGGGCGCGTTTGCCGGCGCCGGACTGCCGCACATCTGGATCAAGAACGCCGACCTCGCTTACGCCGCCGGCGGCGAGATCAAGGTCGGCGTGCTGTTCTCGCTGACGGGAACGACCGCGATCATCGAGGAATCGCTCAACAAGGCGACGCTGCTCGCCATCGAGGAGATCAACGCCGCAGGCGGCATCAAGGGCAGCAAGATCGTGCCGATCGTCGAGGACCCCGCGTCCGATCCGGCGACCTTCTCGGAGAAGGCTCGCAAGCTCGTCGTCGGCGACAAATGCGTCAGTGTGTTCGGTTCCTACACCTCGGCAAGCCGCAAGGCGGTGCTGCCGGTGTTCGAGCGGCAGAACAATCTCTATTGGTATCCGACGCTCTATGAAGGCCGCGAGTGCTCGAAGAACGTCATCTACACCGGCGCGGTGCCGAACCAGCAGCAGGACGAGTTCGTGCCCTGGCTGGTCAAGAAGTTCGGCAAGAAGTTCTACCTGATCGGCTCCAACTACATCTATCCGAAGGAAGAGAACAACTACTGCAAGAAGCTGCTTGAGAAACTCAGCGGCGAGGTCGTGGCGGAAGAATATGTGCCGCTCGGCCATTCCGAATTCTCTTCCGTCATCAACAAGATCCGCTCGACTCAGCCGAACGTGATCTTTTCTACCGTGGTCGGCGATTCCGTGGTCGCGCTGCATCGTCAGTACAAGGCGGCCGGCCTCGATCCCGAGAAGATGCCGATGGCGAGTCTCACGACCTCCGAGAACGAAGTCGCTGCGATGGGCGGCGAGGCGGCCGCCGGTCACTTCACCTCGGCGCCTTACTTCATGGTGCACAAGTCGCCGGAGAACGAGAAGTTCGTCGAGGCTTACAAGAAGCGTTGGGGCGCCGACAAGGTGACGCATTTCGTGTCGGAGGCCTGCTACTTCCAGACCTACCTGTTCAAGCAGGCGGTCGAGAAGCTCGCGACCAGCGATCTCACGCCGCCGAACATCCGCGACGCGGTCAAGGGCCAGGAAGTGATTGCACCGCAGGGCAAGGTCCGGATCGAGCCGGAGAACCTGCACACCTGGCTGTGGCCCAAGATCGCGCAGGCGAAGTCGAACGGACAGTTCGAGATTCTCGTCGAGGCCAAGGAGTGGCTGAAGCCGGTGCCTTACGCGGCCTATCCCGGACAGTCATGCACCGAGAAGGGCTTGGTCGAGAAGAGCTGACGACGGGGGCTGACGAAGGCCGTCGGCGTGCGGCGCCGGCGGCCAGCGTCCCGAAACGAATGCTGCCTCTCGCACGAACGGGGGCGAGGGGCAGGGCGCACAACGCGAACATCGAAAGCGGATCCCGACGTGGACCAATTCATCGAACAAATCGTCACCGGCCTCAGCATCGGATCGATCCTGCTGCTGGTCGCGCTGGGCCTGTCGATCATCTACGGCTCGATGGGCATCATCAATCTCGCCCATGGCGAGTTCGTGATGCTGGGCGCTTACGCGGCCTGGGTGTTCCATACCTATCTCGGGCTCGGCCTGCTCGCGAGCCTGGTGCCGATCTTCTTCGTGGTCGCCGCGTTCGGCTGGGTCATTGAGCGTTACGTCCTGAGCCTGCTCAACAACCGGCCGCTGGACACGATCCTTGCGACCTGGGGCGTCGGCATCATGCTGCAGCAGGCGGTGCGGCTGATGGTCGGCAGCGAACTGCGCTACGTGCAGCTGCCGCCGGCGCTGTCCGACAGCATGGACGTGTTCGGCATCTCGGTATCATCCTATCGGGTGTTCCTGTTCGTGGTGTCGATCGCACTGTTCGTGGCGACCTGGTTGCTGATGAACCGCACCACGGTCGGAATGAAGCTACGCGCGATCATCCAGGACCGTTCCGTCGCTGCCTCGTTCGGCATCAACGCCAAACGGGTCTATGCGCTGACCTTCGCCTACGGTGCGGGCCTTGCGGGACTGGCTGGCGCGCTGGTGTCGCCGCTGAAGAGCGTGTCGCCCGATATGGGCACCGGCTATGTAGTCGATGCCTTCATGGTGGTGGTGCTCGGCGGCGTGCAGAGCCTCGCCGGCACCGTGGCGAGCGCCTTCATCCTCGGCGAGCTCTCCGGCGGCATTGCCTTCCTGCAGAACGACACGGTGGCCAAGGCAATCGTGCTGCTCGCCATCGTCGTGCTCATCCGTTTCCGCCCCGAGGGGCTTTTCACCGCACGCGTGCGGGCCTGAGACAGATCGCTCATCTATGCCGTCGCATGTTCCTAACTCCAGCGGATTGCAGCGCCTGATCGCGCAGCTTGCACCGTTGCTCATTGTCTCTGCCGTGGTGTTCGCGCTGCCGGTGCTGCTCAACAACGACTTCCTGCTCAACAAGGTCGCGCGTTATCTGGTGCTGGGCATCCTTACTGTGTCGCTCGGGCTGTCCTGGGGATTCGGCGGCATCCTGAATCTCGGCCAGGCGATGAGCTTCGGGCTCGGCTCCTACGCAATGGCAATGGCGCTCAAGCTCAAGACCGTCCCGGTGCACACCGGAGCGAGCGGACTGCCGGACTTCATGGTCTGGAATAATGTCCAGCATTTGCCGTGGTTCTGGGAGCCGTTCCGCTCGCTGACCTTCGCGATCGCCGCGGGCCTGATCGTGCCGGCGCTGGTTGCGGCGGCGCTCGGCTGGTTCATGTTCCGGGGCCGCGTCACCGGCGTCTATGTCTCGATCATCACGCTCGCCACCATGGTGGTGATCAATCTCGTGATCATCGACCAGCAGAGCTACACCGGCGGCTTCAACGGCATCACCGATCTCGCCCAGCTCGAGATCTTCGGCGTCGCGTTCGATGCCTATGGCCGGGCTACCTATTATCTCGTGGCCAGCTGTGTCCTGCTCAGCCTGCTTGTCGCCTTTGCCTTCACGAGAACCAAGGCCGGACTGATCGTGCAGGCGATCCGCGACCATGAGAGCAGGGTGCGCTACTTCGGCTACGACGTCGCGCTCTACCAGATCTTCGTGTTCGCGCTGTCGGCGGCGATCGCGGGCCTTGCCGGCATGCTCTACACGGTGGTGATGGAGTTTGCCTCGCCGACCTTCCTCGGCGTGCAGCTCTCTCTTTCGGTGGTGGTGTGGTGCGCGGTCGGCGGCCGGCAGAGCCTGGTCGGTGCGTTCCTTGGCGCAGTGCTGGTGGCGGGCATGCAGGGCGCGCTGTCGGAGTCAGCGGCGTTCCTGGAAACCTGGACGCTGGTGATGGGCGCGCTGTTCGTGCTCGTGGTGCTGTTTTTGCCGAAGGGGCTCGCCGGCCTTGCGCAGGTCGTGCTGCGCTGGATCGTGCAGCGCCGCCATGCGGCCGCGGGCGGGGTGGCGCAAGGCGTCGGCCAGACGGAGGGCAGCACATGAGCTCCCATCTCGATCTCCGCGACGTGTCGGTCAGCTTCAACGGTTTCAAGGCGCTCAATTCACTCAACATGAGCGTGCGCAAGGGCGAGCTGCGCTGCCTGATCGGGCCGAACGGCGCGGGCAAGACCACCGCGCTGGACATCATCTGCGGCAAGGTCAAGCCGAGCGCCGGCACGGTGAGCTTCGATGGCACCGCGCTGCAGGATCTTGAGGAATACGAAATCGCCCGCGCCGGCGTCGGCCGCAAATTCCAGGTGCCGAGCGTGTTCCGCGAGCTGTCGGTCTCCGAGAACCTCGAAGTGGCGCGGGCGCGTCGCACCTCCGTGCTTGGCAATTTGCGCTGGAACATCGGCAATTCAGGACGCGAGCATGTCGAGCGTCTGGCCGAGCTGGTCGGGCTCACCGAGCAGCTCGACCGGCCGGCCGCCTATCTGTCGCACGGTCAGACCCAGTGGCTGGAGATCGGCATGCTGGTCGCCCAGGACGCCGAGCTGATCCTGATGGACGAGCCTACCGCGGGCATGACGGCGCAGGAAACCCGCAAGACCGCCGAACTGTTCGCACGGCTGAAGGGCAAGCACACGCTGATCGTGGTCGAGCACGACATGGGCTTCGTCAAGGCGATCGGCGACATCATCTCCGTGATGCATATGGGCCAGATGCTGGCCGAGGGCACCGCGGCGGAAGTGGAGGCGCATCCGGAAGTGCGCCGCGCCTATCTCGGATCGGGAGGCATCAGCCATGCTTGAGCTGACCGACGTCGACGCCTTCTACGGCAACAGCCGCGCCCTGCAGGGCATCAACCTGATGGTTGGCAATGGCGAATTCCTCTCGGTGCTCGGCCGCAACGGCGTCGGCAAGACCACGCTGATGCGCAGCATCCTCGGCCTGATGGACCGGTGCACCGGACGGCTATCGCTCGACGGTGCCGACATCTCGCCGCTGCGGACCTATCAGCGCGCCAAGGCCGGTATTGCCTACGTGCCGCAGGGCCGCGGGATTTTGCCGCGCTTCACCGTGCGGGAGAACCTGACGCTCGGAACCTTCGCGGCGAAATCGGCCAACGGAATCGAGGAGTGGGTGCTCGAGCTGTTTCCGGTACTCAAGGACTTTCTCAATCGCTATGGCGGCAATCTCTCCGGCGGCCAGCAGCAGCAGCTTGCGATCGCGCGGGCGCTGCTGGCCAAGCCCAAGGTCATCCTGCTGGACGAGCCGACCGAGGGCATCCAGCCGAACATCGTCGAGCAGATCGAGGACGTGATCGTCAGTCTCAATCGCGAGCGCGGCATCACGGTCGTGCTGGTCGAACAGAATGTCGCGTTCGCGCGGCGCGCGTCTCACCGCTTCGCGCTGCTCGAAAAGGGACGCGTCGTCGCCAAGGGCGCGATCGGTGAGCTCACCGATGATCTCATCCAGCTGCACATGGCCGTGTAGCGGGAATTATCGCTCAGGAAAGGGAGTCGAGACATGTTGCATGGAGACATATCGAGCAGCAAGGACACGGTCGGCGTTGCCGTGGTGAACTACAAGATGCCGCGCCTGCACACCAAGGCCGAGGTGCTGGATAACGCGCGCAACATCGCCAAGATGGTCGAGGGCATGAAGCTCGGCCTTCCGGGCATGGACCTTGTGATCTTCCCGGAATACTCGACCCACGGCATCATGTACGACTCCAAGGAGATGTACGAGACGGCGTCGTCCGTGCCGGGCGAGGAGACCCGCATCTTCGCCGACGCCTGCCGCAAGGCGAAGGTCTGGGGCGTGTTCTCGCTGACCGGCGAGCGCCATGAGGAGCACCCCAACAAGGCGCCGTACAACACCCTGATCCTGATGAACGACAAGGGCGAGATCGTCCAGAAGTATCGCAAGATCATGCCGTGGGTGCCGATCGAGGGCTGGTATCCCGGCGATTGCACCTACGTCTCGGACGGGCCGAAGGGGCTGAAGATCAGCCTGATCATCTGCGACGACGGCAACTATCCGGAGATCTGGCGTGACTGCGCGATGCGCGGTGCCGAGCTGATCGTGCGCTGCCAGGGCTACATGTATCCGGCCAAGGAGCAGCAGATCCAGATATCGAAGTCGATGGCCTGGGCCAACAACTGCTACGTCGCGGTCGCCAACGCCTCTGGCTTCGACGGCGTCTATTCCTACTTCGGCCATTCCGCGCTCATCGGTTTCGACGGAAGGACGCTCGGCGAGTGCGGCACGGAGGAGAACGGCATCCAGTACGCGCAGCTCTCGGTGTCGCTGATCCGCGACGCCCGCCGCAACATGCAGTCGCAGAACCATCTCTTCAAGCTGATGCACCGCGGCTATACCGGCCTGATCAACTCCGGCGACGGCGATCGGGGGCACGCGGTCTGCCCCTACACCTTCTACAAGAACTGGATCACGGACCCCGAGGGCACCCGGGAAATGGTCGAGGCCATGACCCGTCCGACTGTCGGAACCGACGAATGCCCGATCGAGGGCATTCCGAACCAGAAAGTCGCACATCGTTGAGTGACATCGATAATCGGCGCCGGCGCGATGTTTCGCGCCGGCGTGGTTCGATGCAACGGCGGACACTTCCTCGCGGAGGAAACAGGGGGGACATCATGAGCGGTCAATCGAATAGCGGGCTGGTTCAGCAGACCGAAGGGCAGATCGACGACCTTCTCGGCCATGAATTCGAGCACGAGCCGGTACCGATGAGCGCTCGGCGCAGCGCCTTCTCGGTCACGATGGTGTGGCTGGGCTTTCCGATGATCATCACCGGCGCGATGACCGGATCGCTGCTGGTGCTGGGCATGGGGTTCAAGAATGCGCTGGTGGCGATGATCGTCGGCAATCTGATCATGTTCGCCTATGTCGGCGCGCTCGGCCTGATCGGCACGAGGCGAGGCATGAACTTCGCGCTGATCGCGAGTATCGTGTTCGGAAAGAAGGGCTATGTGCTGGCATCGGGTCTGCTGTCGACCCTGCTGCTCGGCTGGTATGCGGTGCAGACCGGCATCACCGGCGCATTGATCTCCTCAACCTACGGCCTCAACTATGTGGCGATGACCATCGTTGCCGGCGTGCTCTATATCGGGATCACCTTCGTCGGCGTGAAGGGACTGCACTGGATCGGGTTGGCGTCGGTGCCGCTGTTTGTCGTGCTCGGCCTCTGGGTCGCGGCCGATGCCGCCTCGACCACGACGTCAGCGGCGATCTTTGGCTATGCCGGCAATAATGGCGTCGCCAGCATGTCGATGGGCGTCGGGCTTACGGTGGTGCTCGCGCTGTTCATCGACGCAGGCACGGTGACGGCGGACTTCAATCGCTGGGCGCCGAGCACGCGGTCCTCGCTGTTTGCCACGTTCAGCGCGTTTCCGTTCGCCAATCTGGTCGCGATGCTGGTCGGCGGCGTGATGACGGCGGCGCTCGCCGTGCCGAACGCCAACCCGTTCGGTGTCGACAACATGTTTGGCTACATGAACGGCAAGCAGCTCACCTGGCTCAGCATCCTCGCATTCATCTTCCTCTATGCCAATCTCGGCTCGGTCTGCTCGCATTGCCTGTACAACGCGGCCACCGGCTGGTCGCGCATCCTCGGGACCAATATGCGGCTGATGGCGGTGGTGCTCGGCGCGCTTGGCATCCTGGTCGCTGCCGGCAATGTCTGGGCGTTCTTCATCCAGTGGCTGTCGCTGCTCGGCATCCTCGTGCCGCCGATCGGTGCGATCATTCTGGTCGATCAGTATCTGCTACGGGCCGAGGCGCGCGCGGACGTCGACTGGCGTGCGAAGCCGTTCATCGCCTGGGGCATCGGGTCGCTGTTTGCCTTTGCGGTTGAAAACCTGATGCCGGGACTGTCCACTGCGATCTCCGCCGCAGTGGTCGCAGGCATCGTGTACGGTGCGATCGCACGGGTGGATTCTCCGACTGAAAAGGTGGCGCGTCCGGCGTAAGCGATCAGCTCGATCAAGCAAGAAGGGTACATCAATGAGCGTCGACTATCAGATCCATGATCTCGGCAATTTGACCTTGCAGCGCGGCGCGACCATTCGCGACTGCAAGCTCGCCTACAAGACCTATGGCCAGCTCAACGCAGCCAAGGACAACGTCATCGTCTATCCGACCTGGTACTCCGGCCAGCACTACGACAATGAATGGCTGATCGGACCGGGCAGGGCGCTCGACCCGGCAAAGTACTTCATTATCATTCCGAACATGCTCGGCAACGGGCTGTCGTCGTCGCCGAGCAACACGCCGGAACCGTATAATGGACCGCGTTTCCCGCAGGTGACGGCCTATGACAATGTGCGCGCCCAGCATCGGCTGGTGACCGAGAAATTCGGCATCAAGCACATCTGTCTCGTGGTCGGCTGGTCGATGGGCGCGCTGCAGACGTTCCATTGGGGCGCGCTCTATCCGGATATGATGGATCTGTTGGCGCCGTTCTGCGGCTCGGCCAAATGCTCGCGGCACAACTTCGTGTTCCTCGAAGGCGTCAAGGCGGCACTCACGGCGGATGCTGCGTGGAAGGAAGGCTGGTACACCGACAAGCCGGCCCGCGGCCTGCGCGCCGCCGCGCGTGTCTATGCCGGCTGGGGCTTTTCGCAGGCCTTCTATCGCGAGCAGCTCGACATCAAGACGCTGGGCTATTCGTCGCTGGAGGATTTCCTGGTGGCATTCTGGGAAGGCTTCTTCCTGCCGAAGGATCCCAACAACCTGCTGACCATGCTGTGGACCTGGCAGCACGGCGACATCAGCGACAACGAAATCTACAACGGCGACTTCAAGGCCGCGCTGCGGGCGATCAAGGCCAAGGCCTATGTCATGCCGGGTCAGACCGATCTCTATTTCCCGCCGGAGGACAGCGCGTTCGAGGTCGAGAACATGCCGAACGCCAAGCTCGTGCCGGTACCGTCGATCTGGGGCCACTTCGCCGGCGGGCCGGGGACCAATCCGGTCGATGTCGACTTCATCGACAGCAAGCTCAAGGAGCTGCTCGCATCGTGATATCGACCGGTTGCGAACGGCTGCCTGCGCGATCATGGGAGGCGTGAGCTTGTCCAATCCCGCTTTGCTGCTTGATCAATACCGCATCCGGGAAGAGCCGTATTACCGGCCGCTCAAGGATGAGGTCGAACTGTTCGGTGCGGCCTATGCCAACCGCATGCCGGTGATGCTGAAAGGGCCCACCGGCTGCGGCAAGACCCGCTTCATCGAATATATGGCGTGGCGGCTCGGCCGCCCGCTGATCACGGTGGCCTGCCACGAGGACATGACGGCGGCGGATCTGGTGGGGCGCTGGCTGCTCGACGCAGAGGGCACGGTGTGGAGCGACGGGCCGCTCACCACAGCGGTGCGCCTTGGCGCGATCTGTTACCTCGACGAGATCGTCGAGGCGCGCCAGGACACGACGGTCGTGATCCATCCCTTGACCGACGATCGTCGTGTGCTGCCGCTGGAAAAGCGCGGTGAATTGATCCACGCCCATTCCGACTTCCAGCTCGTGATTTCCTACAATCCGGGCTACCAGAGCGCGATCAAGGACCTCAAGGAATCCACCAAGCAGCGCTTCGCGGCGCTGGATTTCGGCTATCCTGATCGGCCGGCCGAAACCGAGGTGGTGTCGCGCGAAGCCGGTATCGAGCCGAACCTCGCCGATCTCCTGGTGAAGATCGCCCAGCACAGCCGCAACCTGAAAGGCCAGGGGCTCGACGAAGGTGCCTCGACCCGGATGCTGGTCAATGCCGGCCGACTGATCGGATGCGGCATCAGCCTCGAAAAGGCCTGCGAGACCACGATCGTCGTTCCCCTGACCGATGATGCGGACACCAGGAACACGTTGCGCGACGTGATCTCGGCCTGTGGGTAAGTGGAAGATTGCAGGTGGCGGTCGCGCAAATCAGTTCGCTCGATAGCTTCCGGTCCGGACGTCGGCTTGCGGCACTCTTGCGCGGCCATGACGATGTAGCTGCGGCGGTGCAGACAGCGCGTACCGCTCTGCAGCGAACTGGTTGGTTCGATCACCTGGCGGTCTGGGACGAGGCCGTGCACGCCCTGTTCGAGGCCAATCTCGGTCAAGCCGTGGTGCAGGGTTTTCTGCGTCTATCGGAGCAATGGCCGGCGCAGCGATCGGCCGATGATCTGATCGCGATCGGCCGCGCGGTCAGGGACATCGGCTGCGGTGCCGGAAGCCGCGTCGCCCATGCCTTGCTGACCGAATTGTCCAAGGTGCTGCCCCGGCTTGCGGGTGCAGGAGAACTCACCGCGGTTCTCGCCGCGCTCGACGAACTCGCAGCCACCGGGCCGGAGTCGGCGGGGCTCGCGATCGGCCGGCTGGGGCAGTTTCTGACGCATGCCGGCGGCGAGGAGTTTGCGGCGTGGGTCTCCGCTGGCTTGCGCGCCAGTGGCAGTCGCGCATCGCGCCGCCGCGCCTATTTCGCGCTCGACGATCAGCTTTCGGCGCAGCTGTTCGCAGCCGGTCGGAGCGGGGATGATTTCGCGCGGCTGGAGAAGCGCCTCGCTGCAACCACGATCGCGTTGTGGAACAGAAAGCCGCGTTTCCGCAAACTTGCCGTTGCACCGACGCCGGTGCCGCGGCGGACCTCGCTCGCCGCCGGCCTCGTCGGTCTTCCGCAGACCTTTCCCGGCTTCGAGGGCGAGGCGGCCGACGCCGTCTATCTCGCGGCGGTCGCGCATGCCGGCGCGCATCTGGTGCATTCCACCGTCCGCTTTCCGGTGCGACGACTGAAGGCGCTGCAGATCGTGCTGGTCTCGCTGATCGAGGATGCCCGGGTCGAGGCGCTGGCGCTCTACCAGATGCCGGGGCTGCGCCGGCTGTGGCTGCCATTTCACAGCGCGACGCCAGCCGGCCAGGCAACCGCAGCCGGACTGATGATGCGGCTGGCGCGGGCGCTGATCGATCCCGATTATCAGGATCCGGATGCGTGGGTGACCAAGGGGCGGACGCTGTTTGCCGCTGCCGCCGGCCGCTGGACCGATCCCGCCATCAGCCGCGAGATCGGTGGTTTGCTCGGCAACGACATCGGGCAGATGCGGCTGCAGTTCAACGCCAAGAGCTACGTCGTCGAACCTGCCTATCGCGACGACAATCTGGCGCTGTGGGATTTCGGCGACCAGCGGGACAGTCCGGCCGAGACGATCGAACTTGCCGTCGATTCCGTCCGGATCGAGCGGCGCGACGATGCGGGTGGTCAGCCGGCCGACGACAACGCCAGGCCGGACGAGACGCTGCGCGCGAAGGCCAGCGCGGTAACGCTGCTGGACGGGTTTCCGGTCGCGACCTACCCGGAATGGGACTATGCGGCGCGTACCGAGCGGCCGGACTGGACCACGATTCTGGAAGCCGATGCCGCCGTTTCCGCACAGCCCTTCGATTCCTCGACGGACGCCGACGCGATGCGCTGGATCACGGAGTTGACCCGCGACGCGTCGATCGGCCGCCGGATCAGACACAAGGGCCAGCGCGACGGCGACGCGCTCGACATCGACGCGGCGATCGCCCTGACAATCGAGCGGCGCACCGGCAATATCAGCGAGCCCAGGGTCTACCAGCGCGATGCGCCGGGACCGCGCGATCTCGCCATCCTGCTGCTCTTGGACCTGTCGCAATCGACCGCCGACCGTGACCGCCGCGGCCGGACGGTCCTCGACGTCGAACGCAAGGCGGCTGCGATCATGGCGGCGGCGGTCGAGGCCGCCAATGATGCGATCGCGGTGCATGGTTTCAGCTCCGACGGCCGCGAGCGCGTGCGCTATCTGCGCATCAAGGGCTTTGCGGAGCCGATGGATGCCGTGGTTCGCGCGCGTCTAGCCGGCCTTGGTAGCAGCCATTCCACCCGGCTGGGCGCGGCATTGCGCCATGCCGGGGGCTACCTCGCGGAACGACGCGCGTTCCGGAAAGTGCTGCTGGTTCTGACCGACGGCGAGCCGTCCGACGTCGACGTGCCGGATGCGCAATATCTCGTCGAGGACGCCCGCCGGGCCGCGCAGCAGCTGCGGCGGCGCGGCACCGATATCTTTGCCTTCGGCATCGGTGAGCACAGATTTCCCCAGCTCGATCGGATTTTCGGCGAGCGCTATGCGCTCCGGGTGCCGCGCATCGAGGTGTTGCCGCAACGGGTGATGCAGCTCTACGCGGAACTGAAGAAATAGACGACCGGCTCTAGCCCGTTGCCCGGGGCAGGGAGCCCTTTGCGGTGATCTCCGCCGAGAGTTCCTCGATCGTCTTGCGCTGCTCCATGGCGGCGCGGCGGATCAGCGCAAAGGCCGCCGGCTCGGCCAGCGCATGGCTGTGCATGACCTGAAGGACCGCGGCAAGCACGACGCGGCGGGATCGCAGCCGCTGCTCCAGCTTGAGCACCTGCTGCTTGAGCTCGCTGGTGCGCTCGCTTCGCTCGAAAGCCAGGACGAGCGCGGCATAGATGCCGGCCGATCGCAGCGGCTTCACCAGGAATGACGCCGGATCGAGGTCGAGCACCAGCTTCAGACGGCTTGGCGTCTCGGTGCCGAGCAGGGCGATGACCGGGCTTCGTCCAAGCGACGTCTGCTGTGCCGGCGAGGTGAGCGGCAGGAACTCGTCATCGATCAGCGTCACGTCGGGACGGCAGTCGATACTGGCACCGGGCTCCCATATGACGATCTCGATCCCGAGGCGCTCGAACTGCCGCCTGACGATCGAGGCATCGCGCTCATCCTTGATGGCGACGAGCGCCTTGCGGCCCCGCAGCGAAAATGAAGACGGTTTGCTCATTTCACAACCCGCAAATGCGGCGCATTCGGCAACGTTCCATCCCTTGCCGGGCTGGCGGCGATGTCGAGCTGCGTCAGATAGGGATCCGGTCTAACCGGCGCTTCAGCTTCCCAGAAGATGTCAAACTGTCCTTCGGCGTTCGAGACGGCCAGCCGCGGCGTCAGGACGCAGTGGTTGTTGCTGCCGTCGATCCAGACCGGACCTTGCGGCGAATTGTAGCGATGGCCGGCCGCGGCGCGCCGCACCTCGCCGATATCGGATGTGCCCGCGCGCTGCAGCGCCCGGGCCAGCAGATAGACCGCGACATAGGCGGATTGCCCGTCGACGGACGGGCTGCTGTGCTCGCCGTGGCGCGCCTTCCAGCGCGCCACGAAGGCCCGGTTCTCGGGCAGGCGAATGCTCTCGAAATAGGCCGACGATGTGATGCATCCGGCCGATGCAGGACCCGCGATCTTGA
The DNA here is from genome assembly GCF_054059095.1 of Bradyrhizobium sp. USDA 4510. NCBI lineage: Bacteria > Pseudomonadati > Pseudomonadota > Alphaproteobacteria > Hyphomicrobiales > Nitrobacteraceae > Bradyrhizobium > Bradyrhizobium sp. USDA 4510. Next base: position 2,558,425 of record NZ_JBSSBT010000001.1, read on the forward strand.
GCTCGGGCTCGCACAGGCTGCAGCTCAGCATCGGGATCTCGAGGCCAGCCGCGGCGGTCGCCGCATGAAAGGCGCGGATGAAGTCGTAACTCGAACTGCCGACCAAGGTGTTGAAGACGACCGGCGGCCGGCGCCGCACGATCTCGTCCACGATGTGCGTGACCGCGCTTTCACCAAGTTCGAGCAGGCGTTCGGCGAGAATGCGTCCTTTGGCCGCCGTCACCAGCTCGCGGGTGACGCGATTGGTTTCCCAGGTCCAGACGTAGTTGGAGCCGACACAGAAGATCTCGCGCGACAGATTATCGAGCACGTAACGCACCAGCGGCAGTACGTTGTGATTGGGTGAGGCGCCTACATAGATGACATTGTCGGAGCATTCGAACCCCTCGTAGCGCGCCGGATACCAGAGCAGGCGGTCGGTACGCTCGACGATCGGCAGCACCTGCTTGCGCGAGGCCGAGGTGTAGCAGCCGATGATATGCTCGACGCCGACGTTGCGAATGAGGTCGTCGCAGACCGTGTGGTACTCCGAAATGATTCCGCGGGGATCGCGGACATGCGCCGATATCGCGAAGTCGAATTCGTCCTGATTGTTGATTTCGTCGACCGCCATCATGGCGCTCTTCAGGATCTCGCGTCCCATGGCCTGATAGGGCCCGTGCTGCGAGCAGATGATGCCGACTGGAATGGAGGGCTTGGTCATTGAGTACTTTCGGCCGCGCAACGCATCAAGGAAATCATCTTCGCAGAGGTCGGTGCAAGAGGTCATGCCGATTTGCTGCGCATGCACCTCGCGAAATTTGTGCAGCCAGCCTCGTTGACAACGCGCTGCACACCTCCTTAGAATTTTCTCCTACAGGGCTTCCTGTCGAACCTTGCGTGCGTCGATCTGGCCGATGACGTCCCGATCGCCGCGCAGAGTGCTCCGTTCGACCCCGGACCCATGCGATAGTTCATAGCTGCGGCATTTGGGCCATTCGTCACCTTCGTTTCGGAGGGGCGGGTGGCTTTTTGCTTTTGCCGCTAAACAAATTGGCGACACGTCCGTGCCGCCAAGCCGGAGGCGCATGCGCGGTGATGGGCAGTGCCTGCGCTTGCGTCATGTCAAGTGCGGGGATGAGAAACGATGCCGACGACGGATCTTCACTATCTCGGGCTCATTGAGATCGGGCAGCAAATCCAGGCCAAAAAGCTCTCGCCGGTCGAGGTGACGAAGGCGATGCTCGGGCGGATCGAGCAGCTCGACGGCAAGCTCAAGAGCTACGCCTATGTGATGGGCGAGGCGGCGCTGGCCGAAGCGGCCGCAGCCGAGAAGGACATCGCATCCGGCAAGATCAAGGGACCGCTCCACGGCGTGCCGATCGCCGTCAAGGATTTGTGCTGGGCCAAGGGCGCTCCGGCCGCGCATGGCATGACCATTCACCGGGACTTCCGGCCGAGCGAGGATGCCACGGTCGTCGCGAGATTGAAGGATGCCGGCGCTGTCATCCTCGGCAAGCTGCAGCAGACCGAGGGCGCCTATGCCGACCATCACCCGAAGATCGATCCGCCGAAGAATCCGTGGAATGCGGATTTGTGGTCGGGCGCATCGTCGAGCGGTTCCGGCGTCGCCACCGCCGCGGGGCTTTGCTTCGGCTCGCTTGGCACCGATACGGGCGGCTCGATCCGTTTTCCATCGGCCGCCAACGGCATCACCGGGCTGAAGCCGACCTGGGGACGCGTGAGCCGTTATGGCGCGTTCGAACTCGCGGCAACGCTCGATCACATCGGGCCGATGGCGCGCAGCGCGGCCGATTGCGGCGCGATCCTCGCCGTGATTGCCGGCCAGGATCCCAAGGACACCACCTCCGTGCCGCTGCCTGTGCCGAACTATCTCGCCGGCCTGTCCGGCGATTTGCGCGGCGTGACGATCGGGGTTGATCGGCGCTGGACCATCGAAGGCACCGACGAGGCTGCCGGCAAGGTGCGCAGCGAAGGGCTGCGCGTTGCTGCCGATCTGGGCGCGAAGATCAAGGACATCACGTTTCCTGATCCCAAGGCCGTCATCGAGGACTGGTTCCCCTTGTGCGGCATCGAAGTGGCGGTCGCGCACGAAGAGACCTATCCCGCACGCAAGGACGAATATGGTCCGGCGCTCGCCGGCCTGCTCGATCTCGGCCGGGCGCAATCCGGCATGAATTACCAGAAGATCGTGCTGCGGCGCGAAGCGTTCCGCGGCGCGGTGCGGCTGTTGTTCGAGACGGTCGATCTGATCGCCGTTCCGGCCCAGGCGTTCGCTGCGCCGACATTGGCCAAGATGGCGGCGCTGGGTGAGGATCCGTCGCTGATTACCGGGCTGCTGCGCTTCACCTGTCCGTTCGACATGACCGGCAGCCCAACCGTGACGCTTCCCGGTGGCTTCGCGCCGAACGGCGGGCCCGTCGCCTTCCAGTTCGTGGGCCGTCACTTCGACGAAACAAGCCTCGTTCGCGCGGGCGATGCCTTCCAGCGCGTCACCGACTGGCACAAGCGCCATCCCGCGATCTGAATTGAGGAGCCGACCGCATGACCGAAGATTGGTTGAAGAGTTCCATCATGGCCAAGCGCGCCCTTGCCAAGGGCGCGACCGGTACGACCCATAGCCTGACGATCGAGCAGCAGGGCGGCTTTCATTACGTCTATGGACCCTATGCCAAGCCGACCCTGTCGATCGATCCGGGCGGGGTCGTCGTTGTCGAAACCGAAGACGCCTTCGGCGGCGTGCTCACCAGCGAAAGCGACAGCCCTACGGCGAAGCTGAACTTCCCCTATCTGAACCCGCAATGCGGGCCGATCGCGGTCAAGGGCGCCAAGAAGGGCGATTGCCTCGCCGTCTATATCCGCGACGTCGAGACCCGCGGCGCGCAGCCGGCCGGAACGACCTGCATCATTCCGGAGTTCGGCGGCCTGGTCGGGACCGCATCCACGGCGCTGCTCAACCCGCCGCTGCCGGAACGCGTCAGGAAGCTGCATGTCGACCGCAACGGCGTGCGTTGGAACGACAAGATCACGCTGCCCTATGAACCGTTCATCGGCACGATCGGCGTCTCGCCAGAGATCGAGGCGATCTCCTCGCTGCAGCCCGATTATCACGGCGGCAACATGGACCTGCCCGACGTTGCACCGGGCGCGATCATCTATCTGCCGGTGCATGCCGAAGGCGGGCTGCTCTATGTCGGCGACTGCCACGCCACGCAGGGCGATGGCGAGCTCTCGGGCGTCGCGCTGGAGCAGCGCGCGACGGTGACGCTGCAGATCGATCTGATCAAGAACTGGAGCTTCGCCTGGCCGCGGCTCGAGACGCGCGACTTCATCATGACGATCGGCAGCGCGCGCCCGCTCGAGGACGCGGCGCGCATCGCCTATCGCGAGCTCGTGCGCTGGATGAACGCCGATTACGGCTTCGACGAGATCGACGCCTACATGCTGCTCAGCCAGGCCGGCCGCATGCGGCTCGGCAACATGGTCGATCCCAAATATACGATGGGGGCGTCGATCCTGAAGAATTACCTCAAGGCGTGACTTCAAACATCCTTCAACGACAGAGGACATCGCGATGTATTCGGGGCGTATAGTCGGAATGGCTTTGCTTGGTGCAATGCTCGGGACCGCGGCAATAGGTGCCGCCCAGGCGGCGGAGCCGCCGCTGAAGGTCGGCTTGCTGGAGGACGTCTCCGGCGATCTCGCCTTCATGGGCATGCCGAAGCTGCACGGCTCGCAGCTGGCGGTCGAGGAGATCAACAAGAGCGGCGGCATTCTCGGCCGGCAGATCGAGCTGATTCATCTCGATCCCCAGGGTGACAATGCCCGCTATCAGGAGTTCGGCCGCCGGCTGCTCAATCGCGACAAGGTCGACGTGCTGATCGGTGGCATCACCTCGGCATCGCGCGAGGCATTGCGCCCGATCGTCGATCGCACCACCACGCCGTACTTCTATACGAACCAGTATGAAGGCGGTGTCTGCGATGCCAGCATGATCAGCATGGGTGCGGTACCGGAGCAGCAGTTCTCGACCCTGATCCCCTGGATGGTCCAGAAGTTCGGCAAGAAGGTCTACGTCATCGCAGCCGACTACAATTTCGGCCAGATCTCCGCGGAGTGGAACCGCAAGATCATGAAGGACCTCGGCGGCGAGGTCGTGGGCGAGGAATTCATCCCGCTCGGCGTGTCGCAGTTCGCGCAGACGATCCAGAACATCCAGAAGGCGAAGCCGGACTGGCTGCTGACGATCAATGTCGGCGCGGCGCAGGACTCGTTCTTCGAACAGGCAGCCGCGGCCAACCTCAACCTGCCGATGGGCTCTTCGATCAAGATCATGCTCGGCTTCGAGCATAAGCGGTTCAAGCCGCCGGCGCTCAACAACATGCATGCGACCGCGAACTGGTTCGAGGAGATCGATACCCCCGAAGCCAACGACTTCAAGAAGCGCTGGCACGCAAAATTCCCCGATGAGCTTTACATCAACGACATGGGCTACAACGCCTACAACGCGCTCTACATGTACAAGGCGCTGGTCGAGAAGGCCAAGTCGACCAAGCTCGAGGACATGCGCAAGGTGATCGCAACGGGTGATGCCTGCATCGAGGCTCCCGAGGGCAAGGTCTGCATCGACCCGAAGAGCCAGCATACGTCGCACCGCATGCGCCTGATCTCGGTCGGGCCCAAGCATGAGGTGACGGTGGAGAAGGACTACGGCACGATCCAGCCATACTGGCTTGGCGAGATCGGCTGCGACCTCACCAAGAAGAACGACAAGGACCAGTACACGCCGAGTCATCTCCCCAGCAAATCGTGACGCGCGCAGGCACGAATCTTGCTCGTGTTGTGCATCACGACTTCGAAACCGAAACCGGCGCCGCAATGATGCGGCGCCGCGATCAGGGAGACCGGAATGTCGGCTGAACTCTTCTCGGTATTCTATCAGTTCGCCGATGTCTTCGCGTTCCTCATCCTGTCGGCGGCGGGCCTGGCCATCGTGTTCGGCATGATGGGCGTCATCAACATGGCGCATGGTGAGTTCATCATGTGCGGCGCCTACGTCACCGTAGGGCTCGTGAATCTCGGCGTCCCGCTTCCGATCGCGCAGATCATGGCCGCGCTGACGGCGGGGATCATCGGCATGATCGTCGAGTACCTCGTCGTGCGGCGCTTCTACAAGCGACCGCTCGACTCGTTGCTCGCGACCTGGGGCCTCAGTCTGATCGTGACGCAGTCGATGCTGCTGATCGTCGGCTCCGCGGTGCGCGGTATCGGTACGCCGGAAGGAAGCTTTGCGATCGGCGGCTACACGTTTTCGACCTACCGGCTGGTGCTGTTTGCCTGTGCGGTAGCGGTCCTGGCGGGCCTCTACATCATCTTCATGAAGACGCGCTTTGGCGTGATCGCCCGCGCCACGATGCAGAATGCGGCGATGGCCAAGGCGCTCGGCGCGCGCACCGGGCGGATCTATTCCATCAGCTTCGGTATCGGCACCGCGCTCGCGGGGCTCTGCGGCGCGCTCTACGCGCCGACCATGACGCTGATCCCGACCATGGGCGCGACCTTTGTGGTCGAGAGCTTCGTCACCGTGGTGATCGGCGGCGCCAATGTCCTGCTTGGAACTGCGCCGGCCGCGGTGTTCCTGGCGATGATCCGAATGGCATTGAATGCCAGCTACGGGCAGATCATCGGCCAGATCGGCATGCTGTTTGCTGTCATTCTGATCATACGTGTGCTGCCCGAGGGACTATCCAGCGTGCTGGTTCGTCGTGGGCGCTAGACGGGAATTTCTGATGCTGAAGCTGCTCGAGGGCCCGCAGACGCTCGGACGCGGGAAGATTTTCTGGTCCTGTTTCCTCGCCGTGCTGGCGGGGGCGCTGATCTATCCGCTGTTCGCCGATTCCTATGACGTCGGCAATTTCGCCTACTTCCTGATCTGGATATTCATGGCGCTCGGTCTCTGCCTGATGTGGGGATACGGCGGCATGCTGTCGTTCGGCCAGACCTTCTTCTTTGGCATCGCCGGCTACGGCTATGGCGTGCTCGCCATCAATATGGGCGGGGGAACGACCACGATCGCCGCGCTGGTTCTCTCCGTGGTCATCGCGATGATCGCGGCCGGGATCCTCGGTTACTTCATGATCTGGGGCGGCATCAGCGGGATTTTCTTCGGCATCGTGACGTTGTCGGCGACGCTAGTGCTTGCCTTCTTCCTCGGGCAGACCGCGGGGCCCGAATGGCATATCGGTCCGGCCCGGCTGAACGGCTTCAACGGCATGAAGGGAATGGACCCGCTCACGGTCGGCGACTTCGACATCGAGGGCTCGGCGCTCTATTACGTCATGATCGCGCTGATCGTGATCGTCTACATCGCGCTGCGCATGCTGGTGAACTCGAGCGTCGGCAACGTGATCGTGGCCACGCGGGAAAATCCGCAGCGCGCCGAGATGCTCGGCTATGACGTCCGCAAGTATCAGCTTCTGACCTTCGTGATCGGCAGCGGCCTCGCAGGGTTGAGCGGCGCACTGTACACGTCGTGGGGGCAGTTCATCACGCCATCCAGCATCGGCCTGCCGGCGGCGGCGATGCCGATCGTGTGGGTGGCGTTCTCCGGACGCAACGATCTGACCGCGACCTTGGTCGGATCGTTCCTGCTGCTGTTCGGCTTTCAGACCATCACGGTCTACAGCCAGCAGGCGGCGTTGGTGCTGATGGGCGTGCTGCTGCTCGCCACCGTGATGCTGGCGCCGCAGGGCTTTGTGCTCGGCATCGGCAAGCTCGTCGTCGATTGGTGGACCAGGCGTCGGCGCCGCGACGAAGCCCCCGCGCTGGCCGATACCGCCCGCCTGCAATCGGATGAGACCTGAATCATGGCGCTGGTCGATGTGAAAGGTGTCTCCAAGCGTTTCGGTGGTTTGACCGCCGTCTCCGACGTCGACCTGACGGTCAATGCCGGCGAGGTGCACTGCCTGATCGGGCCCAACGGGGCCGGGAAGAGCACGCTGTTCAAATTGATCGTCGGGCTCTATCCGCCGACCACGGGCAGCATCTTCTTCGACTCGATCGATATCACCGCCGAGCGGCCCTACGCGCGGGTGCAGCGCGGCATGAGCATCAAGATGCAGGCGCCGAGCGTGTTCAAGGAGCTGCCGGTGCGGCAGAACATCCAGATCGCGCTGCAGGAACGCATTTCGGGCGCGGAATGCCGTGCTGAAGAGGAGCGGCTGCTCGCATTGCTCAATCTGGCTGACGATAGCGGCAAGCTCGCCGGTGCGCTTTCGCACGGCCAGCAGCAATGGCTGGAGATCGGGATGGCGCTGGCGCTGCAGCCGCAGCTGCTGCTGCTGGACGAGCCGACCGCCGGCATGTCGCCGGAAGAGACTTTCAAGACCGGCGAGCTGATCAAGTCGTTCAATGCCGAGGGCATGACCGTCCTGGTCGTCGAGCACGACATGGCGTTCGTGCGTCAGGTCGCCCAGCGCGTTACCGTTCTGCATCTTGGCAAGATCTTCGCGCGCGGCAGCTTGGAGGCGATTTTGGAAGACGAGAAGGTCGCGGAAATCTATCTGGGTAAGACTCATGCCCACTGATCGCATCCTGGAGGTGTCGGGGCTTTGGGCGGGCTACGGCGCGACGCCGATCCTGCAAGGCGTCAGCATGTCGGTCTCGCGCGGCGAGATCGTCGGCGTGATCGGCCGCAACGGCGTCGGCAAGTCGACCCTGATGCGGTGCCTGATCGGTCTGCTGCAGACCTGGCGCGGCACCATCAGCTTCATGGATCAGGATGTCACGCAGCTCGAGGCCGATGCGCGGGCGCGCGCCGGCTTCGGCTACATCCCGCAGGGTCGCGACGTGTTTCCGCAAATGAGCGTCGAGGAGAATTTGCAGGTCGGCGAGTTGATCGGCGGGCCCGAAGGCAAGAAGCTGCCCGAGCTCGTCTACGAGTATTTTCCACGCCTGAGGGAGCGCCGGCGCCAGATCGCGGGCACCATGTCGGGCGGCGAGCAGCAGCAGCTTGCGATCGGCCGCGCGCTGATCGGCAATCCGGCGCTGATGATCCTCGACGAGCCGTCGGAGGGCATCCAGCCGTCGATCGTGCAGCATATTTGCGAGGCGCTGAAATCGTTCCGAGCGGAGCTCGGGACCACGATCGTGTTCGTGGAGCAGAACCTCGACACCATCCTGGAGATCGCGCAGCGCTGCTACATCATGGAGAAGGGCAAGATCACGCGATCGCTGGCCGGTGAGGAGGTCAACGCGGACAACGTTCGCGCGCAGCTGTTACTGTGATCGACCGCGCGATGCGGTGAAGATCAGTGCGTTGCATAATTGATAATAATGGAGGGAATGGACATGGATCTCGGACTCAAGGGAGCAAAGGTTCTCGTTACCGGCAGCACCAAGGGCATCGGCAGGGCGATCGCCGACACGTTCGCCGCCGAGGGCGCCAATGTCGGCATCTGTGCGCGCAACCAGGGCGACGTCGACGCTGCGGTCACAGCGCTCAAGGCCAAGGGCGTTTCGGCGTTCGGTAGTGCCGTCGACGTCTCTAACGGGCCGGCCCTGAAGGCCTGGGTCGCCGACATGGCGTCCAAGCTCGGCGGCATCGATGTCGTGGTCGCGAATGTCAGCGCGCTGTCGATCGGGCAGGACGAGGAGAGCTGGGAGAAGGAATTCTCCACCGACATGATGGGGACGGTGCGCCTCGTCAACGCGGCGATGCCGTATCTGGAGAAGAGCGGCGCCGCCGCGATCGTCACCATCTCGAGCGTGTCGGGACGCGAGGTCGATTTTGCCAGCGGTCCCTACGGTACGTTCAAGGCGGCGATCATCCACTACACGCAGGGCCTTGCCTACCAGCTCGCGGCCAAGGGCATCCGGGCCAATTCGGTATCACCGGGCAACACCTACTTCGAGGGTGGTGTCTGGAACATGATCAAGGACGGCAATCCCGAACTGTACAAGACCGCACTGGCGCTCAACCCGACCGGCCGCATGGGCACGCCGCAGGAGATGGCGAACGCCGCTGTGTTCCTGGCCAGCAAGGCGGCGAGCTTCATCACCGGGACCAACCTCGTGGTGGACGGCGCGTTGACGCGCGGCGTCCAGTTCTAGGCGGGGCGCGCCGTCAGCAGAGCCGCGAGATCGCCGCCCGCGGCGGCGGTCCGGACAGGCATATTCCGATAACAGCAGGGCATCAGATGTCAGCGGATTCATTGCACTACAAATCCATCACCGAAATCTCCGAGCTCATTCGCCGCAAGGAGGCGAAGCCGTCGGAGATCACCGAGGCAATGCTGGGCCGGATTGCGAAGCTGGATGGACAGTTTCACGGCTATGCGCTGGTCCTTGCGGAGCGGGCGATGGCCCAGGCCAAGCAGTACGATGCGGAGATCGCCAAGGGTGTCTGGCGCGGCCCGCTGCATGGCGTTCCGATCGGGCTGAAGGACCTCTGTTACACCTCGTTTGCGCCGACCGCGGGTGGCACGACGATCCACGCCAAGTTCGTGCCGTCCTTCAATGCCACGATCGTGGATCGGCTCGAAGTCGCCGGCGCGGTGACGCTCGGCAAGCTGAAGATGACGGAGGGCGCCTATACCAGCCATCATCCTGCAATCCAGGCCCCGCTCAACCCGTGGAATGTGAACTACTGGGTTGGCTCCTCCTCGACCGGATCGGGCGTCGCGACCTCAGCGGGGCTCTGCTACGGCTCGATCGGCAGCGACACCGGCGGCTCGATCCGCTTTCCGTCGGCGACCTGCGGGTTGACCGGGATCAAGCCGACCTGGGGGCGGGTCAGCCGGCACGGCGTCTTCCCGCTGGCCGACTCGCTCGATCACGTCGGGCCGATGTGCCGCAGCGCTGCGGATGCCGCGGCGATGCTCGGCGTCATCGCGGGCGCTGATATCAACGACCCGACCGCCTTGCGGGCTCCGGTGCCGAACTATCTGGCTGGAGCGGGCGACGGCATCAGGGGCCTCAGGATCGGTGTTGACCGCAGGTACACCCAGGAGGGCATCGATCGGCAGGTCGTCGCCGCGCTGGTGCAAGCCGAGCGCACGCTCGCCGATCTCGGCGCCGACATCCGCGAGGTGCATTTCCCGCCTTACCAGAAGCTCGTCAGCCAGTGGATTGCGATGTGCTCGGTCGAGACGGCTGAGGCGCATCTGGACACCTACCCGTCGCGCAAGTCGGAATACGGACCCGATCTCGCGCAGCTGATCGAGCAGGGCCGGGCGACGAGCGGCGTCGATATTGCGGCCATCCATCATGAACGGTTGAAGTTCAGCGGCAGCCTCGCCGCGATGTTCGAGGATATCGACCAGCTGCTGATCCCGACGATGCCGGTGCCGATCCCGACGCTCACCAAGATGAGCGAATACGGTGCCGACCCCAACGTCCTCCTGAGCATTCTGCGCTTCACGGCGGTGTTCGATTTCTCGGGCAGCCCGACCATCACGCTGCCGATGGGCATGGCCTCGGACCAGATGCCGCTCAGCATGCAACTGGTCGGCCCGCATCTGTCCGAGGACGTGCTGGTCCGCGCCGGCGCCGCGTTCCAGTCGGCGACGGATTGGCACACGCGGCGGCCGCCGATCGAATAAGGGCCCTCAACCGGTCTTGTCGACATTCCAGAACAGCGGCACCGGCGCCCGGACGATGTCCTTCAGCGCCTTGCGCGTCGCGGCCGGTTGATTGTACTGCCCGGTCGGGACGTGGGTGACCATCTCGTAGGCGCGTGCCTGGATCTTGTCGGCCAGCGCCTTCTGGTCCGGCGGCGCCGCGGCGCGGGCAAAGCTGTCGCGCAGCCGCTCGAGCTCGGCGTCCTCGACCCAGCCGAAGAAGCCGCCGTTCTTGCCCTTGCCGTTAACGCAGGCGTTGCCGATCGGATTGACAAGGTCGGCGCTGGCCCAGGTCGAATGGTAGAGTGACCAGCCGCCCTCGGCCGGCATCGACTGCTTGGCGCGCCGCGCCACCACCGAACCCCAATCCATCGCGAGCAGGTTGACGTTCATGCCGATCGAACGCAGCGCATCGGCGGTGACCGTGCCGAGCGCGGTGATGATCGGGGCGTCGGTCGCGTGCAGGATCGTGATCGGCTCGCCCTTGTAGCCGCCCTGCTTGAGCAGCTCCCTGGCTTTCGCGGTGTCCGCCTTGGTCGACCATCCGACCGCGCTTTCGAACGGCGTGCCGGCGACGAAGATTGCCGGCGTGATCTTGTAGTAATCGGGATTGCCGATCTGGGTGTCGAGCCAGTCCTTCTGGTTCACCGCGTGCAGCACGGCCTGGCGGATCTCCGGCCGGTCGAACGGCGGCACCAGCCAGTTCATCCGGCACATGCCGGAGAAGCCGAGCGTGTTGTAATCGGTCAGCTCGACATTGGAGGCGCGAGCAAGCATCGGATGATGGTCGTGCGGCGGCACCTCGAAATAGTCGATCTCGTCGTTGACAAGCGCGTTGGTCGCGATCTGGAAATCCGGCACGCTGATCCATTCGTAGCGGCCGATCTTGACGACCTTGCCGCCGCCGGTGCCGTCGGACGGCTCGTCGCGGGAAACGTAGTCGGGGTTTTTCTCATAGGCGGCCTTGACGCCGGGCTGGAATTCCGCCGTCACGAAGCGGAACGGTCCGGAGCCGAGATGATCTGATATGGCCTGGTCGGCGGGCGTCGCGGCGATCCGCGCCGGCACGATGAAGGGCACGTTGGCGGTTGGCTTGCCGAGCGCCGCCAGCACGAAGCCGCATGGCTCCCTCAGCACCATGCGGAAGCTGCGCTCGTCGACCGCCTTCAGTTCGGCAACGAATTCGAACAGTTTCTGGCCCATCGTGTCGCGCTTGGCCCAGCGCTGCAGCGAAGGGATGACGTCGACCGACGTCACCGCGCTGCCGTCATGGAATTTGAGGCCGGGCCGCAGGCGGAAAGTGTAGGTCACGCCGTCGGCGGAGACCTCCCAGGCCTCGACCATCTGCGGCTTGATCTCGAATTTCGAATTGGTCGAGAACAGCGTGTCGTAGATCATGTAGCCGTGGTTGCGCGCGGTCCACGCCGTCGTCATGATCGGATCGGTGACGCGCGGCGGCGCGTGCATGACGGCCGTGATCGTCTTCGAACTGGCCCGCGCGATGCGCGGCATCGCAATGCCGAGGCTTGCTCCCGCACTGATCTGCAACAGACGGCGGCGGTTGATCGGTGGTCCCATGGTGTCCCCCTGTCGCAATCGGTCAGCTCTTGCCGGCAAGCCTGGCCGCGATCGCGCGATAGCCGCGCATCCACATGTGATCGAGATCGAGATCCATCGGCAGCGGCTGCGAGGAGACGCGTGCGATCACGGTCTCATTGGCCGGATCGATGTAGATCCACTGGCCATGGATGCCGACCGCGGCAAACGGCGTTTCGCGTCGATCGAGCGTGTACCACTTGTTGCTGTAATTGCCGTTTGGAAACACTTTCGTCAGGTCGCCGCGCGACCAGGCCTCGGCATTGCCGTTCTGCCTGATGTCGTCGATCCACCAGCCGGGGACGACCTGTCGTCCGTTGCTGATGCCGTGATTGCGCATCATCTCGCCGAACCGGGTGAGATCCCGCAGTGTCGCGCAGATGCCGCCGGCGACGCGGCCGGCACCGCGTGAATCGACCGTGATGTAAGCGTCGTGCTCGGCGCCCATCGGCTGCCACAGATAGTGGGAGAGGATCTTTGCGTAGGACATGCCGCAGGCGCGCTCATAAACCCAGCCGAGCACGTCGGTGTTGGTCGAGACGTAGTGGAAGGTCTCTCCATGCGGTGCGCCGTTCGGCCGCAGCGTGCGCAGATAGTCGCGCAGATTGCTCGGCGGAATCGCCGGATCGGGCAGCTCCCAGCCGGTCGAGCGCCGGTAGTTGATGACGTCGCCGTCGCGCGCCATGTAATCCTCGTCGAAGCGGATGCCGACGGTCATGTCGAGCAGATGCCGCACCGTGCAGCTGCCGCCATAGACCGAGCCCTCCATCTCCGGGATGTAGCGCGTCACCGGCGCGTCGGGGTCGAGCTTGCCGTGATCGGCGAGGATGCCGCCGAGCGTTCCGGCGACCGACTTGCTGACAGAGAAGATCAGGTGCGGGGCATCGGGCGTCAGGCCATGGGCGTACCATTCGAACACGACCTGTCCGCGATGCGACACCACGATGCCGTCGGTGTGACTGGCGCGCAGCGCCTCGCCGACGCCGACCGTCTCGCCGCGCGGGTTGGCGAAGCTGACATCGTCGAGATAGCGCGGCGCAAAGGACAGCGGCGCCGGCGCTGCGGCGCGCGCGATGTTCGCGGTGGGCAGCAATTCGCGGACATTGCGGAATGCCCACTCGTTGAAGGGATGTTGGCGCCAGTTGGCGAGCGTGACCTGTTCGTCGGCCGCCGACGGGAAGGCGGCCATGATGCGACGCGAATTCATTCTTGATCCAGCAATGACATCGGATGATGCGCGAAAGTTCCGCATGGCTCGCGTCGCTCGCAATCAACCGGATGGTGGAGGGGGCCGTTGGGTTACTTCGGCGTAACCGTTTCCCCGGATGTGCGCTTCGTGCGTTTGGCCCGCAATTTGCTTGACTATGGCTCGCGCGTGCCTCAGCGTGACGGTTACGCGACGCGCAGACGTTCGCCATCGGGAAACATCGGGAGGTAGGTCATGATCGCGCTTCTGGGCCGACCGGATCCGGCAACCACGCAGGCCATTCAGTTCGCGCGCGGCATTCTCGAGGGGTCGGCGACCGCGTTCTACGAGGTCGACGGCAATTTGACCCTCAACCGCTTCGTGCTCTCTAGCAACGTGCCGCCGAGTTTTCACGACCAGTATCTTGCCGGCATGAACCGGCTCGATCCGTTGCATCCGCGCTCGGCGAGCAACCGGCCGATTGCGCGGCTGAGCACGGCGCTCGACCAATGCGCGACCCAGGAGGCGGCGACCTACCGCGCCTTCGCCGGCCAATGCGGCGTCGCCGACATGATCGAGTTCTTCTTCCGCCGCAACGACCGCATCGTCGCCGGAATGAGCGTGCTGTGGGCGCCGGGCTGCGCGATCCCCGACGGCAGCATGCACATTGCGGAGAAGATCCACGACTATCTCGAGTTCAACCTGACCAGTCGCCTGTCGTCGAATGCCGACGAGCCGGCGCGCTTTGGCCTGACCTCGCGCGAGATGGAAGTCGTCGAGCTGTTGTGCTGCGGCCGAACCAACCGCGAGATCGGCGAGTGCCTGAACATCGGCCTCGCGACGGTGAAGACGCATCTGATCCATATCTTCGAAAAGCTCGGCGTCGAGACCCGCTCCGCCGTCGTGGCGATGATGTCGCGGCCGCATTGAGGCGCGGGCTGTCGATTAGAGCCCGCGGCTCTTCCAGCACGTCGTCCCTGCGAAAGCAGCGACTCATACGCCGCGGCGGATTGTGAACGGGATTCGTTACTCCAGCGTCGTGAAACGATAAACATCGGTGGTTATGGGGCCCTGCTTTCGCAGGGACGACGATGAGGATGAATCGCAATTCAAGATGTCAAACGGCGCGGTGTCATCACCCGCGAATGCGCGCATGCGGGGGATCCAGTATTCCAGAGATGCCTGTGCTTGAATCGAGAGGCCGCGGCACACTGAATCGCCAGGTCGAGCCGGGCGATGACACCGAAGAATATGCCAGCACACAGCTCCCTCCACGTGTCGTCCCGGCGAAGGCCGGGACCCATAACCACAGGACTGGGTTGGTGAGGAAAGCCGTGGCCCCAGCGTCGCACAACAATCATCTTCAGTGGTTATGGGTCCCGGCCTGCGCCGGGACGACGATGAGGATGCTTCTCGCGCGAGACAATGCACCGCTACTGCGCACCCTTCTTCGGTGTCATCACCCGCGCATGCGCATGCGGGTGATCGAGTGGCGCTTCTGACAATGCGAAATATTCTTCGCGTGAAGGTTTGACAGGATTTGCTGAGTTGCCCGTCGAACTGATCTGTCGCTTCCGGAATTGGGCGGGACCGTCGCTCCGTGGGCCGAAGCGGCGATCCCTGATCGCGCGAGGTGCATGGTCGGGTGTGGGCAAAATGTCGGCCAATCCGCACGACTGGGGACATGATAGATCGACAAGCGCACGCGGCAATTGCCATTCTGGACTAGCCCCGAGTAACAGATTCAGCGGCAAGCATGCTCCACAGCGCAGAAGTAGTAGCGCGGCGCAGCAATCGCGGTTCCTGGTAGATGAGAGTCCGGAGAGAGGCATAACGTCATGGGTGGAGGCTGGCCGCTACTGCCTCCGAAGCCGCCGTCAGCCCCAGCTCACCCCCTGAGCTGGGGCGCCGGAGCGCACGAAGCGCAGGAGGGGTAGGCCAATCAGAGGCGCGAGCTGAGTTTCGTCGTCGCGGCCTTCGACGCTGCCTTTGACTTTGCGCGCGTCGTCACGCCATGTCTGGAAGATGCTGCGATTCGGGTATGTCGCTTGCCGGCCAGCTTTGTGTGCCTTGATACCGTACGATGAGCAGCATACTCCCGACCATCGACCGGTGCGAGATGCGCTGGGTCTCCATTCAAGTATGGACGTCCGACTCCGAACTGCTTTTCGTGCTCGTCGATCCATTTCCATAATCGCTTGGTCTCGGTTGCACGCTCCTCCTTGCTCCCGCCATTCATGCTGACGACGTCTGCGGCGAGCCCGTGACCATTGCCTCCACGCGAGCTGCCGCCGTGATAGGACTTGTCATTTGCGGCCTTCAGCCCGCTTGCAATCGATTGGCGGTAGTCATCGCGAAATCCGCTTGTGATCCCGGGTGCCAGTCCGGCCTGCTCCGCTGCGTGGAGCATATAGAACAGCTTTTGCTTGAAGGCTCGATCCATCCCTCCGATCACGTAATCCATCAGAGGCATGCGGGCTCTTTCTGCCGCCCTGGGGTCCTTCCATCCGAAGTCATTTTCGACCCGCTTCGGGATGCTGCGCGTGACCGTGATCAGCTTGCGCTTCCGTTTGATGATCACGTCCTTTTTTTCGTACACGACGATCCAGTCGGTCTTCGGCGCTCGCGTGTAGAGCGCGCCAAGGAACCGGTCGATGCACGCCTCGGCAACAAAGCATTCGTCCAGGACCAGAACTGTATCAATATTGTCCGGGGCGACCTTGAACGAGCCGGCAACGTTGGCCGTGGATACCTGCTCAGGTTGCTTCTCGCCTGGCGTCGTCGACGGAGCCTCGGGCGACGCTCGGTCCGCGTCCGGCAAGACACCTCCGTCGGCATCGGATTGAGCCGACGGTTCGGATGCCGTCACGGGTCGGCTCGACTCCTCATTGGGCGACGCCGCACGCACGTCGTGAACGACGGCGCAGCATGACAGTGAGACCAGAGACGAGGCAATGCGTAACCAACCAGCCCCCCAACCGAACCGACTTCGCCTGGCGCCATGAAGCTCTCTGAGAGATGACATCGGCATTGGCAATCGACATGAGCTAAATTGATCGTGGCAGCGTGCCATCGCGCTCCGGGCTTGGCAACCAGTTACCCACCACAGAATTGCCGCCGAGCACGCAACTATTCAGATAGGCCGAAAGAATTCCTCACGCGCAGGTTTGACAGGTTTTGCCCGGTTGCCGCCGGATCAATCCGCCGCGTCCGAGAGGTGTGACAACCCTCGTCCGTATTCACCGATCCACCGTTGGGTGGATTGCTGCCTGCCCGGTGGCCAAACGAGAGTCCTCCGCGAGGACCGGTGTCGTTTTCGACAATGTGGCGAGCGGCGGCCGCTCACAACATTGAAGGAAACGACATGCGCGATTTCATGGCCATCGGCCGTTCGGTGGCGGTTGCGGAGCGTGGCATGGCCGCGACCTCGCACCCGCAGGCGACGCTGGCCGCGGTCGAGATGCTGAAGGCCGGCGGCAATGCCGTCGATGCCGCGGTGGCGGCGGTCGCGGTGCAGGGCGTCGTCGAGCCGCAGATGACCGGGATCGGCGGCGACTGCTTCGCGCTGTATTCGCCTGACGCCGGCGAGCCGATCGCGCTGAACGGCTCGGGCCGCACGCCGGCCGCAACCGATGCCGAGAAATTTGCCGCGAGCGGCGCGCGCGACATTCCGCCGACCGCGCCCGAGGCCGTCACCGTGCCCGGCGCGATCGATGCGTGGTGCCGGCTGGTCGCCGATCATGGCAGCAGGTCCCTGGAGGAGATCTTCCGACCGGCGATCGCGGCTGCCGAGCGGGGCTTTTGCGTGACGCCCCGCGTCGCGGAGGACTGGCGCCGCTTCCGGGCCCGGATCCAGATCGACGGCAATGCGGCGGCGCAGTTCCTGCCCGGCGGCAAGGCGCCTGAGGTCGGCGACATCCGTACGCAACCCGCGCTCGGCCGCACCCTTCGCCGGATCGCGCAGCACGGACGCAACGCGTTCTACACGGGCGAGGCTGCCGACGAGATGGTGGCTATCTTGCGTGCCCTGGGCGGCGCCCACAGCACCGACGATTTCGCCGCCCAAGCCTCCGACTATGTGCACCCGATCTCGGCGCGCTACCACGACCACGACGTGGTCGAGTGCCCGCCGAACGGGCAGGGCCTGGCCGCACTGATGATCCTGCGGACGCTTGCAGGCTTCGATGTCGGCAAGCTCGGAGAGGCCGATCGCATCCATCTGCTGGCTGAAGCCACCAAGGCGGCCTACCGCGCGCGCGACGCCTTCTTTTGCGATCCCGCCACCAGCAAGGTCGATCCGGCCGCATTCCTTGCCGACGACTATATCGGGAGAATCCGTGGCAAGATCGACATGGGCCGCTCATCCGCGCCCGTGGCCTGGGACGATATCGAGCATCGCGACACCGTCTATGTCACGGTGGTCGACCGCGATCTCAACGCCGTATCGCTGATCAACTCGCTGTTCTATCCGTTCGGCAGCGGCATCTACGCCCCGAAATCGGGCATCCTGCTGCACAACCGCGGCTGGAGTTTTCGCGCCAAACCGGGACATCTCAATTCGCTCGGGCCGCGCAAGCGGCCGATGCATACGATCATTCCGGGCCTGCTGCGCAAGGACGGCAAGACCGTGATGTCGTTCGGCGTGATGGGCGGGCATTACCAGGCCGCGGGCCACGCCAATCTGCTGTCGAACATCTTCGACATGAAGATGAACATCCAGGCCGCGGCCGAGGCGCCGCGCTCCTTTGCCTTCGACGGCGCGCTGTCGCTGGAGACGACCGTTTCTCCCGGGATACGCGACGACCTTCGCGCCCGCGGCCACGATGCGCGGTTCTCGGAGGAGCCGATCGGCGGCTGTCAGGCGATCCGCATCGACCACGCCCGCGGCGTCCTGTTCGGCGCTTCGGACCACCGCAAGGACGGACTGGCGCTAGGGTTCTGAGGCGCGTCGCGCGGTTTCGGAATAATAGAATAGTAACGCTGATTTGCCCGACATGTCAAGTCGCCATGTCGAGTGCCGGCACGCCGCCGGCTACTGTGCATGGGGTTGTTTTCGATGTTTTGGCAGTGCGCCCCTGCGGAGGCAGGCAATACGCAATAGCCCTGCGCTCGCGGGGAAGCGGCGGAGCATCCACCGGACGGTGGATTGTTCCAAATGCCGACATGCCGAACGTTTGGCCATCATGCCGGCGTCGTGCGCGGTTCAGCCTTGTGCACCGCACGGTGAGAGGCTGATCGCTCCAGGCTTTCCCAATCGAGAAGTTTGATCTGTATGAACAGGACATTCGCCGACACGGTCTTCCGCAACGGCCGGATCTACACGTCGAACCGCGGGCAGCCCTGGGCAAGCTGCGCAGCCGTCAAGGCCGGCCGGTTCATCGCGGTGGGCGAGGAACGCGACGTCGCGGCGCTCATCGGCGAGGAAACGACGACCGTCGATCTCGGCGGACGCATGGCGATGCCGGGGATCGTCGACATCCACAATCACATCATGATGGGTGGACAGGCCGATCTTTACGAGCTGCGCTTCTCCAACGCCGACAGCATTCCAAGGATCGCCGAAACCCTGCACAAGGCCGCGTCAGCGGCTGCGCCGGGCGCCTGGATCGTCGGCGGGCAGTTCGGCAATAATCTCCTGAACGAGATGAACACCGCGGAGTCCTGCGCGCTGCTGGACGCTGCCTGCCTCGGGCATCCCGTCGTATTGCGCGACGACACCTATCATAATCGCTGGGCGAGCTCGGCGGCGCTGCGGCTGGCCGGCGTTGCGGCCGACACGGCTGATCCGACCGACGGCGAAATCGGCCGCGACCTCAAGACCGGAACGCTGACCGGTATCATGATCGAGGCCGCCTCCGGCCTGGTCGAGCGGGCGCTCGCGGCCTCCGGCCACTACACGGCCGAGATGGACCGCGCGGCGGTGGCGCGCTCGATCTCGGTGCTGAACGCCTATGGCGTCACCGCCTTCATCGACGCTGCCAGCATGCAGCCGATCATGGCGGCGCTGAAGGGGCTCGACGACCGCGGCGAGCTGACCGCCTGGGCGGTGTGCGCGATGCCGGTGGTCGAGCCGGGCTTCATGTTCGGCAAGGCTGGCGAGGAGCTGTTCGCGCTGCGCGAGGATTACCGCGGTGCGCATGTGAAGCCCGATTATGTCAAGGTGTTCCTCGACGGCGTGCCGGGCGCCAAGACCGCGGCCTTCCACGAGCCGTATGTGGCCGACCCGGTGCGCGGCTGCTGCTTCCGCGGCTCCACCATGCTGACCGTGCCGGACCTGATCCGTTGGCTCGGGCGCTGCGAGAAGCTCGGCCTTGCCGCGAAGATCCATTGCGCGGGCGACGCCGCGGTGACGCAGGCGCTCGACGCCATCGATGTCGTGCGCAGCTTCAACGGCCCGACCCATCTGATCCATCAGATCGCGCATGCGAGCTATATCGCGCCCGACGATGTCAAGCGCTTCGCCGAGCTCGGCGTCGCCGCCGACCTGTCGCCGATCATCTGGTATCCGACCATCTTCCTCGAGGCGCACAAGGCCGCGATGGGCGAGGAGCGCGCGCAGCGCTTCTGGCCGAACAAGGATTTGAAGGAAGCCGGCGCACTGATGGCCGGCGGCTCGGACTGGCCGGTGATCCCGATCCCCGACCCCTGGCAGGGCATCGAGGGCATGGTGACGCGGCAGAATCCGACCGGAGATTTTCCGGGCAAGTCGCTGTGGGCGGAGCAGGCGCTCGACCTCAAAACCGTGATCGACATCTACACAATCGACGCCGCGCGCGCGGCCGGCCTCGGCCAGTCGATCGGCTCGATCGAGGTCGGCAAATCCGCCGACCTCATCGTGCTCGACCAGATGATCTTCGACATCCCGCCGGATCAACTGGCCGATACGCGGGTCGAGCTGACCTTCTTCGAGGGCCGCAAGGTTTACGAGCGGGGCTCGTGATGGGCACGGCGGATCAGATCCCGGTCACGGTGCTGACCGGTTTCCTCGGCAGCGGCAAGACCACGGTGCTGAACCATTTGCTGCGCCAGCCAGAGCTCAATGGCGTCGTCGCCATCATCAACGAGTTCGGCGAGGTGGCGTTGGATCACCTTTTGGTCGAGAGCAGCGAGGACCGCCTGGCGCTGCTCGACAATGGCTGCATCTGCTGCTCGGTGCGCGAGGACCTGATCGAGACGCTGGCCGACCTCGCATCGCGCCGCGCTGACGGCACGATCCCGCCATTCCACCGGGTGCTGGTCGAGACCACCGGGCTCGCCGATCCCGTGCCCGTGCTGCACACGCTGATGACGGCGTCCGATATCGTCGGCCGCTACCGGATCGACGGCGTGGTCGCGACCGTCGATGCGGTTAATGGTACGCACACTCTTGCGGCGCACAGCGAAGCCGTCAGGCAGATCGCCGTCGCCGACCGGCTGCTCGTGACCAAGACCGACCTTGCCGCCGATGATGCACTGGCGCGGCTCGATGCGCAGCTTGCGGCGATCAATCCGGTCGCAACGCGCTCACACGTGCGGAACGGGATCGTCGATCCGGCAAAAGTCCTCGATGCCGGGCTGTTCGATCCGGCGGCGCGCTCCGCTGATGTGGTGCGCTGGTTCGATCTGGCAGCGCAGGCGGCGAACACGCCGCACCATCACGGGGATCACCATTGCGACGGCGAGGCGTGCAGCCACCACAGTCACCACGCGCACGACACCGGCGTATCGTCCTACAGCCTGATCATCGACGAGCCGATCCAGCGGGAGGCGTTCGCGCGCTGGCTCGATTATGTCGCGGCGCTTAGAGGCGAGGACCTGCTGCGCTTCAAGGCGATCGTGCATGTCGCCGGGCAGCCCGACGCGCCCATGGTGGTGCACGGCGTGCAGCACGTGTTCCATCCGCCGATCGCGCTTGCCGGCTGGCCGTCGGCGGACCGGCGCTCGCGGCTCGTCTTCATCGTGCGCGGCATCCCGCGCCAGATCATCGAAAACACCTTGTGCAAATTCGCCGCGGTGAGCCGTGCGGCGATCCAGCGATCTGCTGCGTGAGCCGCGGTCAGGCATTTTCATTGGTTGTGGAGGGAGAGGGACATGACTGAGACAAAGAACAATACGGCATCCGGCCGGCTCAATCGGCGCACGCTCTTGAAAGCGGCCGGTGCCACCGGTCTGGCATCGGCGATGAACGTGCCGCTGGTCAATGTCGCGCGGGCTGCCGGCAACACCATCAAGATCGGCTGGGTCGGCTGCCTCTCCGGCGTCCGCGCGCAGTTCGCCGAGCCCGATCCCTGGATCCATGAGCGCATCAAGGCGCGGCTGAAGGATGGTCTGAAGATCGGCGGCAAGACCTATCAGGTCGAGCTGGTGTTCAAGGACAATCAATCCGATCCGAACCGCTCGTCGGTGATCGCGAGCGAGCTGGTGCTGCGTGAGAAGTGCGACCTGATCCTGATCGAGGACGGCGACGCCCAGCCGCCGGTGCAGGAGCTCGCCGACGCCCGCGGCATTCCCACCATCTCGACCATGGTGCCGTGGCAGGGCTGGATGTTCCCGCGCAAGTCGACGCCGGACAAGGGTTTTCCCTACAGCTACCATTTCTTCTGGGGCGCCGACGACGTTGCGAAAAATTTCTTGGGCATGTGGCAGTCGGTCGACACCAACAAGAAGGTCGGCACGCTCTACATCGACAACCCGCCGGGCCAGGCGTTCTCCGATCCGAAGCTCGGCCTGCCGGCGGGCATCTCGGGAGCGGGCTATCAGGAGTTCTCGGCCGGCAAATTCCAGATCGCGACCGACGACTTCACCAACCAGATCGCGCTGTTCAAGAACAACGGCGTCGACATCGTCTCCGGCTTCACCTTCAGCAATCACTGGGTGACGCTGTGGAATCAGGCGGCGCAGGCCGGTTTCAAGCCGCAGATCTGCACGGTGGCGGCGGCCTTCCTGTTCCCGGCTGCGGTGAATGCGCTCGGCGATCGCGGCGACGGCATGTCGACCGAGGTGTGGTGGACGCCGGCCTATCCGTTCAAGTCCTCGCTGACCGGGCAGAGCGCTGGCGAGCTCGCCGCGGAGTGGGAGAAGACGACAGGCAAGCAGTGGACCCAGCCGATCGGCTACGCCCATGCGCTGTGGGAGGTCGGGCTCGCGGCGTTGCAGAACAGCGATCCCAAGGACAAGAACTCATTGCGAGATGCGATCGCCGGCCTCGACATGGAGACCGTGGTCGGCCGGGTCAAGTTCAAGGACAGCCCGATCAAGAACGTCGCGGTGACCTCGCTGTCGGGCGGGCAATGGCGCAAGGCCAAGGGCGGCAAGTCGAAATACGAGCTCCTGATCGTGCACAACGGAACGGCACCGTTCATCCCGAAGCAGGCCGATCTCCAGCTGCTCTCCAAGCTGGCCTGAGATGGCACCGCTTCTGCGCGTCAGCGGGCTGTCCAAGCGCTTCGGCGAGATCGTGGTCGCCGACAATGTCAGCTTCGCGCTGGCGCGCGGCGAGTGCCTCGGCGTGATCGGCCCGAACGGCGCCGGCAAGAGTTCGCTGCTCAACCTGATCGTCGGCCTGCTCACGGCCGACGGCGGCTCGATCATGCTCGACGACAGGGAGATATCAGGCCTGCCGCCGCACCGCCGGGCGCGGATGGGGCTCGGGCGAGCGTTCCAGATTCCGCAGCCGTTCCCGCATCTGTCGGTCTATGAGAACGCGCTGGTCGCGGCATCCTACGGCGCCGGCCTCACCGGCGAGGCGGCATCGAGCTGGACCATGGAGGTGCTGCAGCGCACCGGGCTCGACGCCAAGGCGGACAAGCTCGCCGGCGCATTGCCGCTGATCGACCGCAAGCGGCTGGAATTCGCCAAGGCGCTGGCCTCGAAGCCGAAACTGATCCTGCTCGACGAGATCGCGGCCGGTCTCACGGAGCCCGAGGTCGAGCGCCTCGTTGCCATCATCCAGTCGGTGAAGGCCGACCATGCCACGATCTGGATCGAGCACATTCCGCACGCGCTGCGCGCGGTGTCGGATCGCATCCTGGTGCTCGACTTCGGCCGCAAGGTGCTGGAGGGACCGCCGGCCGAGGTCATGGACAGCGCCGTGGTGCGCGAGATCTACATGGGATTGAAGGCCGATGGCGTTGCTTAATGTGAACGGCCTGCAAATCTTCTACGGCGACCTGCAAGCCGTGTTCGACATGAACTTCACCGTCGCGGACGGCGAGGCGGTGGCGCTGGTCGGCGCCAACGGCGCCGGCAAGTCGACGTTCCTGAAGGCGCTGGTCGGTCTCAACGAGGAGCGGCGCGGGGCCGTGCAGTTCGACGGCATCGATATCTCGCAGATGCCGGCCGAAGATGTGTCGCGGCTCGGCCTCATCATGGTGCCCGAGGGCCGCCTGCTGTTCGACTCGCTGACGATCGAGGAGAACCTCTTGATGGGCAGCGTCAATCGGCGCAAAGGCAGCTGGACCCTGCGGCGGGTGTTCGACCTGTTCCCGATCCTCGAGGAGCGGCGGCGGATGTTTCCCGGCCAGCTCTCCGGCGGCCAGCAACAAATGGCGGCGATCGGCCGCGCGCTGATGTCGAACCCGCGGCTCCTGCTGTGCGACGAGATCTCGCTCGGGCTCGCGCCGGTCGTAGTCGAGCAGATCTACCGCTCCTTTGCCGACATCCGCCGCGAGGGCACCGCGGTCGTGCTGGTCGAGCAGGACGTCAAGCGTGCGCTCGCGACCTCGGAGCGGATCTATTGCCTGTTGAAGGGGCGGGTGTCGCTGACCGGCCCGGCGCAAGGGTTGCAGCCGGAGCAGCTAACGCACGCCTATTTCGGTAACTAGCCAGGATTGGCACGACATGATCTGGGTTGAGACATTGATCAACGGGGCTCTGCTCGGCGGGCTCTATGGGCTGCTCGGCATCGGGCTCGCGCTGGTGTTCGGCGTGATGCGCGTCGTCAATATCGCCCATGGCGAGTTCATGGTGCTGAGCGCGTTCTGCGCCGTGCTGCTGGCCAACCTGTTTCCGCAGGTCTCGCCCCTCTTGATGCTGATCCCAGTGATCGCGCTGTCCTTTGCGGTCGGATGGCTCTACCAGGCCGCCATCGTCAACCGGGTGGTGACCTCGCCCGATCCGCTATCGCCGCTGCTGCTGACCTTCGGCGTTTCTGTCATTCTGCGTAACGTGATGGTCGAGGTGTTCGGCGCCGACGTGCGCAGCCTCCAGGTCGGCGAGCTCTCGCGCGCCAGCCTCGAGATCGCGGGCCTCAATATCGGCATCATGCCGCTGCTGACACTGGTGCTGGCCGCGCTGCTGTTCATGGCGCTGCAGCTCGTGTTGCGTCATACCGAGTTCGGCCGGATCGTGCGCGCCACCGCCGACCGCCGCGATATCGTTCGGCTGTCCGGCGTCAAGCCGGACCGGGTCTATAACTATGTCATGGGCCTGTCGCTCGCGCTCGGCGCGATCGGCGGCGTGCTGCTGGCGGTGCGCTCGAGCTTCACGCCGTTCTCGGGTGCCGAGCGGCTCCTGATCGCGTTCGAGGTCGTGGTGCTGGGCGGGCTCGGCTCGTTCTGGGGCGCGCTGCTCGGCGGCATCGCGCTCGGCATGGCGCAATTGATCGGGCTGAAAATCGATCCGAATGCCGGGCTGCTCTATGCGCACCTCCTGTTCTTCATCATGCTGCTGATCCGCCCGTCGGGTCTCGTGTCGAGCAGGGTGTGATGCCGATGCCGACACGTACCATTCTTGCGGCCTCTGCCATCGTGCTCGTCGCGGTGATTGCCGGCGCGCCCTTCGTGCTGAACGAGGGATTCCTGCGGCTCGCGACCGAGTGCCTACTCTTGCTGACGATGGCGCAGATGTGGAACCTGCTGGCGGGTTATGCCGGGCTGGTCTCGCTTGGCCACCAGGTCTTCATCGCCTTCGGCGCTTATGCGCTGTTCCTGACCTCGGGCTGGCTCGAGGTTACGCCGATCTGGGTGCTGCCGGTCGCGCCGCTGGTGGCGGGCGCCGTTGCAGCGATCATCGCCTTTCCGCTGTTTCGGCTTCGCGACGCCTATTTCTCGATTGCGATCTGGGTGTTCGCCGAGATCATCGGCGCGTTTACGATGAAGTCGCAGGCCGTCGGCGGCACGTCGGGCGTGCCGCTCGCGACCAGCAAGCTGATCGATTTCGACTGGTTCGAGCCGACGATGTTCTGGCTCGCCGGCGGCCTGACGCTCGTGACCATCGCGGCGCTGTACAGGATGATGACGTCGAGCTTCGGGCTCGGGCTGATGAGCGTGCGCGACAATGATCTTGCCGCGATGAGCGTCGGCGTTGACGTCCGGCACAATCGTTTCGTCGCCTTCGTGCTCTCGGCGGCGGGATGCGGGCTAGCCGGCGCGCTCAGCTTCATGGGCAATCTGTTCATCGCGCCGCTGGCGGCCTTCGACGTCAACTGGTCCGTCTACATGATGTTCATCGTGATCATCGGCGGTATCGGAACCCTGGAAGGCCCTATCCTCGGCGTCATCATCTTCTTCGGCCTGCGTGAGCTGATGACCGGCCCACTCGGCCTGTCCGGCGGCTGGTATCTGGTGGGGCTCGGCATCATCGCCGTCGTGGTGATGATCGTGGCGCCGCGCGGCCTCTGGCCGGCCTTGCGCGATCGCTTCGGCGTGCGGCTGCTCGATGTACACCGCGCCGCGCCACGCCCGGCCGCCGCCGCGATCCTGCCGGCGGCGTCGGAACAGGTTACCGGATGAAGAAGCGGGCCTTCACGTCGCCACCGTTGCTTGTATTCTGACAGTTCTGGCTTTGAGTGGAGGGCGGAATGGCTCTGATATCCCGGCATGGCGTGTGGGCAGTGGCCGGTCTGATGGTCGCGACATTGGCGGCGCCGCTGCCGGCGCAGGCCGAGCGGCGGATGTGGCCGCAAGCGGCCGCAACGCACCCGATGGACGGGCTCACCACCGACGAAATCCGCTCGGTCTCCGATATCCTGCGCGGCGCCGGCAAGCTCGACGATTCGGCGCGGGTCGTCTCGATGTCGGTCGAGGAGGATCCCAAGGACGAGGTACGGGCGTGGAAGCCCGGACAGCCCTTCACGCGGCGGGCCAGCGCGACGCTGCTGAGCGGCGCGCATCTCTACGAGGCCCATGTCGATCTCGCCGCGCGCAGCCTGCTCGGCTGGCAGGAAGTCAGGGATCACGAGGCTGCGCTGACCATCGATGAGCTGATCTCCGCCGGCGACCTGCCGAAGCAGGACCCGCGCTGGATCGCCGCGATGGCCAAGCGCGGCATCACCGATTTCCGCAACGTCATGTGTCTGCCGCTGACGGTCGGTCCGGTGAGCGACCCGGTCCTGAAAGGCCGCCGCCTGCTCAACGTTCCCTGTGTCGACACCACGGGCGCCGCCAACAATCTCTGGGGCAAGCCGATCGAGAACCTGTTCGCTCAGGTCGATCTCAAGAGCAAAACGGTGCTGTCGGTGACCGATCTCGGCGTGGTGCCGCCACCGCCGCAGACGCCCTCGCACGCCTATGCCGACTCCGGAACATATCGCAAGCCACCGAAGCCGATCGAAATCACCGCGCCTGAAGGCAGCAACGTGAAGGTGGAGGGCGGCCAGGTCCACTGGGACAACTGGTTGTTCCATGTCCGTCTCGAGCCGCGCGTCGGCGCCGTGCTGTCGCTGATCCGCTACGACGACCACGGCACGCTTCGCGACATCGCCTACCAGATTTCGGCGAGCGAGATGTTCGTGCCCTATATGGATCCGGCGCCGACCTGGTCGTTCCGCGCCTATATGGACATCGGTGAGTATGGCTTTGGCGTGCTCTCCAGCGAATTGCAGCGCGGCGCGGATTGTCCCGAAGGCGCGCATTATCTCGACCTGACGATCTCGGATACCAAGGGTGCGCCGGTCGTTTCCAAGGGCGCGGTCTGCATCTTCGAGCGCCCGACCGGCGATCCGATCTGGCGCCACAGCGAGCTGATCAACAACACCGCCGAGGTGCGGCCGAACAACGAGCTGGTGGTGCGGATGGCGCCGGTGGTCGGCAATTACGACTATCTGGTGGACTACGTGTTCGACCGTGCCGGCAATATCGATGTGCGGCTCGGTGCCTACGGCATCGATGCGACCAAGGGCGTCGCGAGCAAGACACTGAGCGACCCGACGGCGGCGCAAGATACCGCCTTTGGGACGCTGGTCGACGAACGGCTGCTCGCGGTCAATCACGATCACTACATGACGTTCCGGATCGACATGGACGTCGACGGCACCTCGAACCGGCTGGTCGAGGATCGCTTCAATGTCCGCAGGCTGGAGCAGGGTCAGCGCAAGAGCCTCTGGCAGGTCGACACCAGGCCGGTTGCGACCGAAGGGCCGATCACCATGCCGCTGAACGCGGCACAGTTCAGGATCGAGAGCACAGGCAAGACCAACAGCCGCGGCTATCGCACGAGCTATCAGCTGATGCCCGGTCACTCCGACGTCTCGCTGCTCGCCAAGGACGATCCGATCCAGCTGCGCGCGGGTTTCAGCGCCTACACGCTATGGACCTCGGCCTACGCCAAGGACGAGCGCTACGCCGCGGGCATGTATCCGAACGGAAACCCCGAGGTCGACGGCCTGCCGAAATGGACGGCGGCGAAGCGGCCGATCGAGGACCGCGACCTCGTGCTGTGGTACACGGTCGGCTTCCGCCACGTGCCGCGCGCCGAGGATTGGCCGGTTATGCCCGGCCTGTGGCATGGCTTCCGGCTGCGTCCGTTCAACTTCTTCGATCGCAATCCCGCGCTCGACGTGCCGCCGATGGTGAATGCCAGGGAGACGAAATGAGCGGCCGCGCGCATCGCATCGGAGCGGTGGCCGGCGCGCTGCTGGCGCTATTGGCGACCGGACCGGTCGCGCGTGGCGTGGCGGCTGAAAGCAGCGTTGACGATGCGTCCTTGCTCTATCTGAGCAGCAACGATTGGGAGCGCCAATCCGAGCCGCGCAAGGTCGCGCTGGCGGCCGATTTCATGCGCATCTTCTGCACCGACCAGAGTATGTCGGCCGCGTCGCTGGCCGATTGCCTCGACCGCGACAAGGCGGATGGCGCGCTGTTTGAGCGCGCCATGGCTTGCGTCAGCGTGCTGTCAACCGGCCGCTGAGAGGCCGGCGTCGATTCCTTCGGCGATCCGCCGCACGTCGGCCGACGTCAGGATCAGGGGCGGGGACAGGATCAGGTTGTTGCCGGAGACGCGCAGCATCACCCCGGCCTCGTAGGCCGCATCGGCGACCTTCGCCATCGTCTTCTTGTCGGCGGCCTTCTTGCTGTCGCGATCGGCGACCAGCTCGAGTGCGGCCATCAAACCCTTGCCTCTGACGTCGCCGACCAGCGCGTGCTTCGCCTTGAGCGCGGCAAGTGCCCGCGCAAGGTCCTCGCCGCGTGCGGCGGCATTCTCGTCCAGCTTGAGGCGGCGGGTCTCGGCGAGCGCCGCAAGGCCCGCGGCGCAGCCGACCGGATGGCCGGAATAGGTGTAGCCGTGGCCGATCGAGCCGAACGTGGTCGTGTCGGCCTCGAAAGCTTCCGCAACCTGCTCGCCGATCAGCGTCGCGCCGAGTGGGAAATAGCCCGAGGTGATCGCCTTGGCCATCGTCATCATGTCGGGTTTCACGCCCCAGAGCCGCGAACCCGACCATGCGCCGGTGCGCCCGAAACCGGTGACGACCTCGTCCGCGATCATCAGGATGCCGTGACGGTTGCAGATCTCACGGGCCAGCTTCATGAAGCTGTCCGGCGGCACGATCACGCCGCCGGCCCCGAGCACCGGCTCCATGATGAGGGCCGCGATGGTGTCGGCGCCCTGGAACGCGATCTCCTCTTCCATCGTCGCCCCGCACAGCTGCGCGAGTTTTGCGGGATCGGTCTCGTTGAAGGGATTGCGATAGGTCGACGGCGCGGGGATATGGAACACGCCGGGCAGCATCGGCTCGTAGTTGCGGCGGAAATTGGCGTTGCCGTTGACGGAGGCACCGCCGAAATGGGTGCCGTGATAGCCCTTCTTCAACGCCAGGAACTTGGTGCGATCAGCCTGGCCCTTGATCTTCCAGTATTGCCGCGCGAGCCGTAGCGCGGTCTCGACTGAGTCCGATCCGCCCGAGGTGAAGAAAGCGCGCACCATGCCTTCCGGCTTGAACCATTCGGTGAGCTCGTAGGCGAGCTCGATCGAGGGGCCGGATGAGGTGCCGCGGAAGCCCGAATAATACGGCAGCGCGCTGAGCTGGTCCGCGATCGCCTGCTTGATCGGATCGCAGCTGTAGCCGAGATTGACATTCCACAATCCACCGACCGCATCGATCACGGTCTTGCCGTCGATATCGGTGACTTCGACGCCTTCGCCCTTCATCACGATCCGCGGCGGCTGCGCCCGCATCTCGGCGGGATGAGCCATCGGGTGCCAGATCGGCTTGGCGTTGTTCTCAACCAGGAAGTTTCTGTCGCGCATGATCGTTCCCTGTCCGGTTGGAGCCTTTTTCGTTCCGATGGAATCGGGACCGAGCTCCAGATTCTGGTCTTGACGCGTTTTCTTCACGCGAACCGGTACCCGCTTCGCTCGAAAGCGCTTTAGTCGAACTGCAGCCCGAAATGCCGCAGCGCCTCGCTGTAGGACGTGGCAGGATTGCGCACATCGAACAGCACCGTGCGCATGTTGCATGCGGCGGCGCCTGCGATGTTGCGGCGCTGGTCGTCGACGAAGACGCAATTGTCTGCCTCCAGCGCCAGTTCGTCCAGCACGCTTTGATAAGCGCGGGGGTCGGGCTTCAGGATGCCGGTATGCGTGGCATCGACGATGGTATCGAAGCGCTTGAGGATGGAGAGGCGGCTGCGGAAATCGGTGCCGTAAAACAGGTCGAGCTCGTTCGAGAGGATAGCGAGCCGGAACCCGGCATCGGCGGCGAGGGTGATCGCGCGCGCTGCCTCAGGGCGGATCACGGTGTCGGGATCGGCGCCGCGCGCGCGTTTCACGAAGGTCTCCATGTCGCGCCAGTCCTCGCCGACCAAGCGCCCGACCTCGCGGCTGCGGGTCAGCCAGTAGTCGCGTTCCGAAATCTCGCCGAGCTGCATGCTCGTCCAGAGCGGATCGCTGTCGGGCGCGAACGGTCCGAGCCATTTCAGTGTGCAGGGGGCGAGTCCGAGCGTGCGCTCGGTCAGGTCGTGGGTCTCGAACAATGTCTTCGAGATTACCCCGCCGAAGTCGAGCACCAGCGCCTGGGCAAGCGGCCTCCTCATGCGGCAACCGTGGTGCGGCCGCGAGGAACAATGCCGGCAGCGACCCATCGGTCGAAGACGCCGAGCACCGTTTCGTTGAATGCGGCGCTGTTGATGTGATCCGTGATCTCGTGCAGCTCGACCGGCGCCTTGATCGCCGATCGCATGGCGTCGACGAAGGCGGCGAGAGCGTCAGGATCGTGCAACGCTTCGCCTTCGCGATCCCATTGCTGGATGCCGCCGGCGGGCAGCACGAAGGCAACGGGAGCGTTGGCCTGGGACAGTTTCCCGGCAATCGCGCGGGCGATCCGTTGGCGATCGGTGGATCCCGACGTTGCCGACGCAAGCAGCCGGTTATGCGCGTGGAATGGACGATCCGACAGCTCGCTCGGAACCCCAAGCCATGCCGGGAAGTCGACCATGTCGATCGCCCCCGGCGCGACGATCTGTGGAATGCCGGCTCTGCCCGCATTCTCCAGCCTGTCAGCGCCGGAATTGACCACCGAGCCGGTGAGCTGGTTGGCGACCTCCTGCAGGCTGAGGTCCAGCACCGCGGCAAAGCCGCCTTGCGCGGCGATCGATTCCATCGCGCGGCCGCCCATGCCGGTGGTGTGGAAGACGACCACCTCGTAGCCGCGCCGCTCGAGCTGCGGCTTGAGCTCGACCATATAGCGTAGGCAGCTCTTGCCGAGCGAGGTGATCGCAACGACCGGCCGGTCTTTGCGCGGCCTGATTGCGCTTCTGGCGGCGCCGACGATCGCGCCGCAGGCTTGCGACAGCACGGCGGTGCAGGTGCCGTTGAGGCCGTAGAGACCGCCGGCCCATAGGATCATCATCAGATCGGCGGCGACGCGCTCGGGCGGGATCAGATGTGAGAAGGCGACGGTCGAGACGATCAGCTTCGGCAGGCCGAGCGGCAGCGCCTGCGCGACGTCGAGCGCAAGGTCGGTGCCCATCGTGCCACCGATCGCGATCACGCCGTCGATGGTATCGCGCTCCGCGAGCGCGCGCGCCAGATTGGCGGCGCCAACCGCCATCAGTGACATCGCGGAATTCTCGTCGCCGCTCGATGCGATCGCCTCGATCGTGGTCTGTGCGGCGGCCGCCACCGCGTGCTTGTCATGTGCCGCCTGGTACGGCGGATCGCCGAGCACGCTGATGTCCATCATGATGGTTCGGCCACCGGCGCGGGCGATGCACTCGCTCATGAACAGCAGTTCGTCGGCCTTGGTGTCTCCCGTTCCGATCAGGAGAATGCGGGGCTGCGTCATCTCAGGCATGACCTTCGGCTCGCCGGCAGGCGTAAGGGATGGTGACAACCGGTTTGGATAACGCAGGCGGAGCGCTCGGCCATCGTGCGATCACGCTATTGGGGCGTGCCTTGCCGTGACATCCACCTATCGGTTGATTGCTGCCAAAGCCTTGATTTGGCGAGGATTGCGCGGTGCCAGCGGTCTCGCTCGGAAGCCGCTTTTGTCATCGTCATAATTGTCTCGCATGCAGCAAGCCCAGATCGATCGACTACGCGCGGCCATCATTCCGGCCCAGCAGCTCTTCATCGGCGGCCGGCCGACACCGGCGATCAGCGAGGCACGGCTTGATGTCGTGTCGCCGATCGACGGCAAGGTATTGACCAGCATAGCTGACGGCGACGTGGCCGATGTCGACGCCGCGGTCAGACATGCGCGGCAGGCATTCGATCAGGGCAGCTGGTCGCGCGCCGCGCCGGCGCAACGCAAGAAAGTGTTGCTTCGGTTCGCCGATCTCATCGAGCGGCACGCGCTCGAGATTGCGGTGCTCGGCGTGCGCGACAACGGCACCGAGATCAGCATGGCCTACAAGGCCGAGCCGCTCTCGGCCGCCGGCACCATCCGGTACTACGCCGAGGCGATCGACAAGGTCTATGGCGAGATCGCGCCGACCTCAGGCGATGTGCTCGGGCTCGTGCATCGCGAGCCGCTTGGTGTCGTCGGCGTGATCGTGCCGTGGAATTTCCCGCTGATGATCGGAGCGTGGAAGATCGGCCCGGCGCTCGCCGCCGGAAATTCGGTCGTGGTCAAGCCGCCGGAGCTTGCCTCGCTGACGCTGTTGCGGTTTGCCGAGCTCGCGACCGAGGCGGGGTTGCCCGACGGCGTGCTCAACGTCGTCACCGGCCGCGGCGCATCGGCCGGCGAGGCGCTTGCGCTGCACATGGATGTCGATGTGCTTGCCTTCACCGGCTCGGGTGCGGTGGGCCGTCGTCTCCTGGAATGCTCGGCGCGATCGAACTTGAAGCGCGTCCATCTGGAGCTTGGCGGCAAGTCGCCCAACATCGTGTTCGCCGATGTGCCTGACATCAAGCATGCGGCCAAGGTCTCCGCGAGCGGGATCTTCCGAAACTCCGGCCAGGTCTGCGTGGCCGGATCGCGGCTCTTGGTGCAGTCCTCGATCTATGATCGCTTCATGGCCGAACTGCGCGACGCCACCGCGAAGCTCCGCGTCGGCGATCCCCTCGAACTGACCTCGGATATCGGCGCCATCGCGAGCAAGCCGCAGTTGCGCAAGAACCTGGATGCCGTTGCCGGCGCGGAAGCGCAGGGCGCGACGCGGCTGATCGGCGGCGAGCAGATCCGCGTCGAGAGCGGCGGCAATTTCATGGCGCCCGCGATCCTCACCGACGTGACGCCGTCGATGCAGGTCTGGCGCGATGAGGTGTTCGGCCCGGTGCTGGCAGTGACGCGGTTCGAGGGCGAGGAAGATGCCACAGCGCTCGCCAATGCGACCCCCTATGGACTTGCGTCGGCGGTGTGGACCGCAAGTCTGTCGACGGCGCATCGTATGGTGCGCGCCATCAAGGCCGGCGTCGTGCACGTCAACGCCTATGGCGGCGCCAACATCACGGTGCCGCTCGGCGGCTTCAAGCAATCCGGCTTCGGACGCGACAAGTCACTGCACGCCCTCGACGCCTATACCGACCTCAAGACCGCCTGGATCGCGCTATGACAGCTGCAACTGCCGAACGCACGGGCGTTCTGAACCGATTGCTCGATGCCGAGCAGGAGCGCTTTCGCGCGCTGCACCCGCGCTCGGCCGCGGCCTGGCAGGAGGGAAGGCAGCATTATCTTTATGGCGGCCCGTCGCACTGGATGCGGCGCTGGGCCGGCGGCTTCCCTGTCTATGCCGAGGAGGCGCAGGGCGCGCATATCAGGGATATCGACGGACGCGACTACATCGATTTCTGCCTTGGCGACACCGGCGGCATGTGTGGGCACGCGCCCGAGGCGGTGACCGAGGCGGCGCTCGCTCAGCTCAAGCGTGGCGCGACCATGATGCTGCCGACGGAAGACAGTATCTGGGTCGGCGCCGAGCTGTCGCGGCGCTTCGGCCCGAAATACTGGACGCTGACGACGTCGGCGACCGACGCCAACCGTGCCGCGATCCGCATCTCGCGTATGATCACCGGCCGGCGCAAGGTGCTGGTGTTCTCCGGCTGCTATCATGGCGGCGTCGAGGAGGCGCATGTCGAGATCCGCGACGGCCGGGTCGGCCTGCGCAACATGATCCATCCCAACGGCATCGATCATGATGCCGTGAGCCGGGTCGTTGAATTCAACGATGTTGCGGGCCTCGAGGCGGCGCTTGCGCATGGCGACGTCGCCTGCGTGCTGACCGAGCCGCTGATGACGAATTTCGGCATGATCCCGGTCGATCCCGGTTTTCACCATGCGTTGCGTGACCTGACCCGCCGCGCCGGCACCGTCCTCATCATCGACGAGACCCACACACTGTCCTGCGGACCGGGCGGCTACACGAGGAGCCATGGACTTGAGTCCGACATCTTCGTCGCGGGCAAGGCGATCGCGGGCGGCATCCCTGCCGGCGTGTTCGGGCTCAGCCAGGAGATCGTCGAGCGGCTCTGGAAACTCGTTCCCCACGTCAATCCGCGCGAGCGGCAGTCGGCGCATCTCGGCTTCGGCGGCACGCTCGCCGGCAACGCGCTGACGGTCGCGACCATGCGCGCGGTGCTGGAGAAGGTGCTGACCTCTGCGAATTACGAGCGGATGATCGGAACCGCGACCTGGCTCGCGCAGGAAGCGCGCCGCCTGATCGCGGCGGCCGGTCTGCCCTGGCACGTGACGCAGATCGGCGCGCGCGCCGAGATCATGTTCATGCCGCACCCGCCACGCAACGGCGCCGACGTCATTGCCGGCCGGCAACCCGATCTCGAGACCCTGCTGCATGCCTTCTACATCAACGAGGGCATTCTGGTGACCCCGTTCCACACCATGCTGCTGATGTGTCCGGCGACGTCCGCGCGCGACGTCGACACGCACACGGCGGTGTTGGCGCGGTTCATCGACTTGCTGCGCGGCGCGGGAGCGATTTGATGCAGGCGCCTCCGTTCAATCTTGGCGGCCGCATCGCCATCGTCACCGGCGGGGGCAGGGGGATCGGCGCCGCCATCGTGAGACGGCTCGCGCAGGCGGGCGCGACCGTGGTGATCGCCAACCGGACTCTTGATGTGGCCGAGGCGTTGGCGCGCGAATTCGTGGCCGATGGACGGGCGGCGCATTGCGTTCCGTTCGACAGGCTCGATCGCGGCAGCTTGCGGGCGATGATCGACGGTGTCGTCGCCAAATTCGGCCGGCTCGATATCGTCGTGCACAATGCCGGCGGTTGCCCGTGGTCCTCGCTTGAGGAGCTCGATGAAGCGAAGCTCGAGGATACGCTGGCGCTGAACCTCAACGCCAGCATCTGGCTCGCGCAGGCCG
This sequence comes from Bradyrhizobium sp. USDA 4510, assembly GCF_054059095.1. Classification (NCBI taxonomy): domain Bacteria; kingdom Pseudomonadati; phylum Pseudomonadota; class Alphaproteobacteria; order Hyphomicrobiales; family Nitrobacteraceae; genus Bradyrhizobium; species Bradyrhizobium sp. USDA 4510. Next base: position 2,593,784 of record NZ_JBSSBT010000001.1, read on the forward strand.
CAATTCCGCACATGCGTGCCGTCAGGTTCGGGCGCATCCTCGTGACATCCTCGGTCTCCGCGCGCGTCGCGATGGGCGGCGGCGCGCATTACTCGGCGGCGAAAGCCGGCGTCAACGCATTCATCCGCGGCGTCGCCTTCGAGCTCGCGCGCGACGGCATCACGGTCAACGGCGTCGAGGCCGGCTTCATCGAAAAGCCGGGCCGCGGCACCATGAGCGCGCCGGAGAACAAGGCGAAGCTCGAGCGCTTCATTCCGATGGGGCACATGGGCAGCGCCGACGACATCGCTTGCGCGATGCTCTACCTCGCCTCCACCGAGGCCAAATACGTCACCGGGCAGACCATCGTCGTCGACGGCGGCTCGACGCTGCCGGAGACCGGATTTGCCGTCGAGCGGCAGTGGGGAGTCTAGACGAGCATGATCTTCTCGGAAAACCGGTTTCCACTTTTCCGGATCATGCCCTGATGCCGCGGCTCGACGGAAAGACGGCGCTGGTGACCGGCGCAGCCACGGGGATCGGCCGGGCGACGGCGGCGCTGCTGGCGTTGAGCGGCGCGCGCGTCGTGCTGTTCGGCCTCGGCGACGCCGAGCTGCAGGCCGCAGCAGTGGAGTGCGGCGGGCAGGCGGTCCATGGCGACGTCACGCGTCCGGACGACATTGCCAACGCCGTCGCCGCCTGCGGGGCGTGGCTCGACATCGTGGTCAACGCCGCCGGCCTGATCGTGCCGGATCAGCCCGCCAGCGTCTCCGACGAGGTCTGGGCCAGGACGCTCGATGTCAACCTCACGGGGACCATGCGTGTCTGTCGCGCGTCCCTGCCGCTGCTCCGGCAGCGCGGCGGCGCGATCGTGAACGTCGCCTCGGTTGCCGCGTTCAATGCCAGCCCGGACAGCGCAAGCTACGCCGCCAGCAAGGCGGCCGTCGTCGCCTATACGCGCTCGCTGGCCTATGCGCACGGCGCCGACGGCATCCGCGCCAATGCGGTGGCGCCGGGTTGGGTGCGCACGCCGATGAGCGCCCATGAAATGCAGCTGCTTGCGGACCAGAACGGCACCACGGTCAATGCCGAGATTCGCGGCGTCGAACGACGCATTGCCCTGGGACGGATGGCCGAGCCCGCCGAGATCGCCGCGTGCTGCCTGTTTCTGGCCTCCGACGAGGCGTCCTTCGTGACCGGCGCGGTGCTGGTCGCCGACGGCGGCGGCCGCGCGCCGACGCAGAATCGCGCGGTGTAGGCGGCCGGTTGGCGTCTCGGGCAGGCGGCCGGCACCTTGATAACGACCGGCGGATTTGGCACTCTCGTGCGGTCACGTCATTCGATCGAGGGGCGTTATGAACAAGTCATTTTCCGTGATCATTGCCGCGGCCGCTTCAATCGTCGTTCTGTCTTCGACGGCGGCGCGATGCGGCGACTACTATCCGTTTGGCGATCCGCCGTATCGGCTGGACTACGTGCAAGAGCCCCAGATCGTATCGGGCTGCTGGAAATGGAATTGGCAGCTGTACCAGTGGCAGGACTACTGCCCGGTCTACGTCAATCCGAAGGCGTATATGTTCTCGCGCTCGTCGCGCGTCGTGCTCCGCACCAAGGGGTGAGGAGAGTTCGGCTGCTTGAGGTGCTCTGCGTCACGCCCATTGCAGCGACGCAGAGCGCGCCCTCATGAATGCGCGATGGTGCACGCCACCTGGTGGCGCTTGCCGAAGTTGAGCAGCGCGTTTTCCCGGAAGCCGTCCAGCCAGACGCCGCGGCCCGCATAGCGATAGCCGACGCCCATCGGAACGTGCCGCACATGGATGCCGCCACGGCCGGTGAGCAGGGAGGCCGTGACCACTTCGCCCTCGACCGACACAGCGCGCGGGCACAGCGGATATTGATGGCCGTTCTCGCAGGTGAAGACGATCTCGGTGCAGGTGCCGACCGGTGCTTTTGTGACCAGGCCAAGGTCCGCTGCCGCCGCCGGCCCGGAGTTGCCGAACAACGTTGCACCCAACGCCAAAATGCCTGCGACCGTGTAGCCAAACCGAATACGCATCAGTGCCCCCTCGTCCAGCGATAGGCTAAGTAATTGAAGAAAATATCTCGCGCTAAATGAGCAAAAAAAACCTCTGAGGTCAAACCTCTCTGCCCAATGCGGTGCGGGGGAGATCGGCCGGCGCCATCGCGAATGGCGTGTCAGGTGTTGCAAGTTTGCTGCAGTAAGTCTGAATTCGGCTGCAAGCTGCCCGGTAGCGTTAATGCGCCTTTACTGGCCACAATTCGCCCTGCAAGTGGTGTGATGTATTGAGTCGTGTTCCGGAGATTGCTTCAATGCGCTGACCGGATCGCATCACGAACGCATTCGGGCGGACATCGGGGGTGGGAATGGACTTCCGTGGTGGCATTGCACGTTCGCTACTGACCCTGATGATTGTCTCATTGCCTGCGCTGGCAGCTCATGCACAGACTCAGGCTCCTCAACCGGCGAACGGCCGGGCAGCGGCGGCGCAGCCGGCTCAGGGCGATCAAGCCTTTTCTGGCCCGAGCTTCCGCAAAGGTCTGTGGCGCTTCGTGCGAACGCTCGATGTGGTCAGGACGGCCAACAAGAACTTCAAGTATCGGATGGTCAACGCTGAGACGACGCGCTGCGTCGACCCGACCCACGCCATGAAGGCGACCTTTGCCTCGGGATCGATCGGAAGCTGCGTCTCGGACAAGCCGGAGAAGGTCGGTAATCAATACACCTTCGGACACCGCTGCGATTACATGGGGACGGTCAGCACCGTCATCACCGTGCGCAGCGACGAGGCCTATACCGAGCTGAACGAGATCAGCACCGGAGAGCATCCCCGGACCGACACGGTCGTCGCGACAAGGATCGGCGACTGCGACGACGGTAGCGCGGCCAAGATTGAGGCCAAGTCCGAGGCCAAGACTGACAAGTCCGCTGCGGCGGCTTTGCAGCACTAGCTGGCAATCAAACGGCAGTGGCGGCGGACGAGGCGTCCATTTGTCCCCGACGACGCAGACGCTGCGCTTCCTTTCGCGCCGAAGCTGCCCGGCCTGAAGCAACCGGGCATTCACCGTGTTTGGCGCAAGAGCTCGTGAGAGCGTCGAGGAAAGGCCAAGCATTTACGGGGTCTTAACACGAAATGCTCCTGAATGATGTGAGGTTGGACGTGCTTCAAGCGAAGTCACGCGATCCGCGTCAATCGGCCGGTTAGGGATTCAATAAATGACATCGCGTGAGGGCTTCGCCCCGTCGAAGATCTTCGCATCCGCGCTTGGCGTCGTGACCGCGCTTTCCGTGTTCGCGCTCGCCTCCCCGAGCGCCATGGCGGAGGAGGGATTCAGCGGGCCGACCTTCCGAAAGGGAATGTGGCGCTTCGTGCGGACGCTGGAAATCGCCACGTCCTCGAACGTCCGGCAAACGCTGCTCGAGCGCGAAATGACGCGCTGTGTCGATCCAACCCAGGCGATGAAGGCGACCTTCTCATCTCCGTCCGTTGGAAATTGCCACTCTTCGCGGCCGGAGAAGATCAACAACAAATACGTCTTCTCCAACCGCTGCGACTATCTCGGGCCGGTCAGCACCGTCATCACGGTTCTCAGCGACGAGGCCTATACCGAGGTCAACAAGACCAATGTTGGTCAGGCGCCGCGGACCGACCGGGTGGTTGCCCGCCGAATCAGCGATTGCCACGAGGATAGAGCTTCGCTCAGGCAGCCGGCCTCCGCACCGAGCGAGGTGTCGTTGCAGCTGGACGAAGCCGAGGGCGAGCCGCTGTAAGGCGATTGGTCGGCGCGCGGGCCTCAGATCGCCGGCAACACCCATCAGATCTTCTGCTGCCCGCCTGGTGCACTCACCTTGACGGTGATCTTCTGAATTTCGGTTCGACCGCCCTGGTACTTGACCTCGATGGTCAGCGCGTCATCGCCGAGAAATTCCGGCGGCGCCTTGTAGAAGGCGACATAGGCCGGCACCTCGAGCGCCAAACAGGCCTTGTAATTGGTGGCCTTCGCCTTCGCCGACTTCACCACAACCTTTCCGGCAGCCGGCGCGGCGACCAGGCGGATGGTCGGCAGCGGGCCCGACGTGCAATCAGGTAACACGTTGAGATAGAGGCCAATCTGGGTGTCCCGGTTGGCCAGGGCGCGAACCTGGCGCTCGATCGTGGTCTCCTGGGGGACAGGTTGTGCGGGGGCTTGCGCGGCCGCCGCGCCGAAACATCCCCAAATCAGGACAGCGGCACACGCCTGAAGAATCACCCGCATCGACTGCTGCTCCAAATCGCCGGGAAGGACGAACGGGGCCGGGGAAATACTGCCTTTGGCCAAGTTAATCCGGCTAAGCCGTTGTTCTTTCAGCTTCGACCTGTCCGATCTTTACCACACTTCCACGGAAAGCATTGATTAACCAAATACATTTCTTGACCGCGGGGAGGGTTAACAATAGCCTAAAACTAAATTTTTCTACAACTTTTCCTCTAATCGCATTTTGCGGAGTTGATAATGCAGGGTTCGTTTCAGGTCGCTCAGGCAACCGGCACCGGCAATTCCACCAATTCGGCTCCCGTACGAATTTACAAGCTGACCAAGCCGCTGACCGATCAGGCGGTGGTCGTCAATCTTGGATACGACCAGAAGGTGAAGGTCGACTTTTCGTCGATCGCCAATGAAAAGATCACGCTGGTTCACGTCGGCGAAAAGCTGATCATCCTGTTCGACAACCAGTCGACCGTCACGGTTGAGCCGTTCTTCGACTCCCGTGCGGATGGACTGAAGAATGTCACGATCGAGATGGCGCCGGGGCGCGAGGTCTCGGTCCAGGAGTTCGCGACCCTTTTTCCGATCAGCACGGACGCCTCCGTGTTGCCGGCGGCCGACAATGGCGGCAACTCGAACGGCAACGCGCAGGCGAGCGGCGCGAATTTCAGTCCGTTCGCGATTGATCCGTTAGCTCCTGTGCCGACCAACGTGTTGGCGCCGCAGGAAGAGTTGCCGAACCTCGTGACCCCTGTGCCGCCGACCGGCTTCGTGCTGGGCGTTGCTCCGCCTCCGACCATTTCCGGCAACCCCCTGTCGGCGCTGATTGTCGACGAGAGCTTCCTGACCGCGGCCACCAACCATGGTGTCGCCGGTTCGGGGCTCGGACCCGCAGGGGCAACGGTCGCGTCTGTGCAGGTGTCGTTCAACGTCACGGTACCGGGCGGCCAGCAGTCGCTGACCTATGCGCTGTCGGTCACGACCCCGAACGAAGATTCCGGTCTGATCGATTCGGCGACCGGTCAGCACGTTCTGCTGACGGTCAACGCGGCCGGCGTCGTGGAGGGGCGCACGGCGATCAGTGGCGATCTGGTCCTCACGGTCTCGGTTGACGCCGCGGGTCATGTGACGCTGACCGATCTGCGCGCGGTTCATGAGGCAACACCGGGCAACTTCAATGAAGGGATCACGCTGGCATCGGGTCTGATCACGCTGACCGCCACCGTGACTGACAACAACAGCCAGTCGGCAAGCGCGAGCGTCGATGTCGGCTCGCATCTGACGATCCTTGACGATGGTCCGGCGATCACGATGACGGCAACGGCGCCGGCGGATGCGCTGGTGGTTGACGAGACCAACCTGGCGATCAACGCGTCGGCGAACTTTGCCGACAACTTCACGGTGACCAGCAGCTATGGCGCGGACGGTGCGGGCACGACGGCGTCGGCCTACACGCTCGGCATCAAGTCGGCGGGCGTGGACTCCGGGCTGATCGACGTTGCGACCGGCCAGCATGTCTATCTGTATGTCAACGGCAACGTGGTCGAGGGTCGGGTTGGCGCCGGCGGGGCTGCGGATCCGGCGGGCGTGATCGACTTCACGGTGAGCGTGAGCGCGGCCGGCGTTGTGACGTTGGATCAGGTGCACGCGCTGCAGCATCCCAACGCGGCCAATCCGGACGACGTGGTGACGCTGTCGGCAACCGACCTGATCACGCTGACGCGGACCGACACCATCACGGATCGCGACGGTGACACGACCTCGGGCTCGGCCAGCATCAACATCGGCCAGGCGCTGTCGTTCCACGACGACGGCCCGACGCTGGGAACGCCGACGGCAGCGGTTGCGGGTCAGCTGACGCTGGACGAGACCAATCTGACGGGTGCGCCGATCAGCACCAGCGCCAACTTTGCCGGCAACTTCGACGGCGGCACGCCGCATTACGGCACCGACGGTCCCGGCCATGTCGACTATGCGCTGGCGCTGTCGGCCAACGGCACCGGCTCGGGGCTGTATGCGCTGGATCCGGCCGACGTCACGACGGCGGACAATGACGGCATCGGACAGGGCAGCCAGATCCTGCTGTACCAGCTTGCGGACGGCTCGATCGTCGGCAAGGTGGGTGCGGCAGCGGACGGCAGCGGCGGCACGCTGTACTTCACGATCAGCGTGGCGGCGAACGGCGACGTGACGTTCACCCAGGACAAGAACATCTGGCACAGCAACACCGGCAACAATGACGAGCTGGCGAGCCTGACGACGGCGGCGAACACGCTGCTGCTGAACCAGACGGTGACCGACGCCGACGGCGATCACGTCACCAAGGGCATCGACCTCGGCAGCGGGGTGTTTGCGATCCACGACGACGGCCCGTCGCTGGGAACGCCGACGGCAGCGGTTGCGGGTCAGCTGACGCTGGACGAGACCAATCTGACGGGTGCGCCGATCAGCACCAGCGCCAACTTTGCCGGCAACTTCGACGGCGGCACGCCGCATTACGGCACCGATGGTCCCGGCCATGTCGACTATGCGCTGGCGCTGTCGGCCAACGGCACCGGCTCGGGGCTGTATGCGCTGGATCCGGCCGACGTCACGACGGCGGACAATGACGGCATCGGACAGGGCAGCCAGATCCTGCTGTACCAGCTTGCGGACGGCTCGATCGTCGGCAAGGTGGGTGCGGCAGCGGACGGCAGCGGCGGCACGCTGTACTTCACGATCAGCGTGGCGGCGAACGGCGACGTGACGTTCACCCAGGACAAGAACATCTGGCACAGCAACACCGGCAACAATGACGAGCTGGCGAGCCTGACGACGGCGGCGAACACGCTGCTGCTGAACCAGACGGTGACCGACGCCGACGGCGATCACGTCACCAAGGGCATCGACCTCGGCAGCGGGGTGTTTGCGATCCACGACGACGGCCCGTCGCTGGGAACGCCGACGGCAGCGGTTGCGGGTCAGCTGACGCTGGACGAGACCAATCTGACGGGTGCGCCGATCAGCACCAGCGCCAACTTTGCCGGCAACTTCGACGGCGGCACGCCGCATTACGGCACCGACGGTCCCGGCCATGTCGACTATGCGCTGGCGCTGTCGGCCAACGGCCTCGGCTCGGGGCTGTATGCGCTGGATCCGGCCGACGTCACGACGGCGGACAATGACGGCATCGGACAGGGCAGCCAGATCCTGCTGTACCAGCTTGCGGACGGCTCGATCGTCGGCAAGGTGGGTGCGGCAGCGGACGGCAGCGGCGGCACGCTGTACTTCACGATCAGCGTGGCGGCGAACGGCGACGTGACGTTCACCCAGGACAAGAACATCTGGCACAGCAACACCGGCAACAATGACGAGCTGGCGAGCCTGACGACGGCGGCGAACACGCTGCTGCTGAACCAGACGGTGACCGACGCCGACGGCGATCACGTCACCAAGGGCATCGACCTCGGCAGCGGGGTGTTTGCGATCCACGACGACGGCCCGTCGCTGGGAACGCCGACGGCAGCGGTTGCGGGTCAGCTGACGCTGGACGAGACCAATCTGACGGGTGCGCCGATCAGCACCAGCGCCAACTTTGCCGGCAACTTCGACGGCGGCACGCCGCATTACGGCACCGACGGTCCCGGCCATGTCGACTATGCGCTGGCGCTGTCGGCCAACGGCCTCGGCTCGGGGCTGTATGCGCTGGATCCGGCCGACGTCACGACGGCGGACAATGACGGCATCGGACAGGGCAGCCAGATCCTGCTGTACCAGCTTGCGGACGGCTCGATCGTCGGCAAGGTGGGTGCGGCAGCGGACGGCAGCGGCGGCACGCTGTACTTCACGATCAGCGTGGCGGCGAACGGCGACGTGACGTTCACCCAGGACAAGAACATCTGGCACAGCAACACCGGCAACAATGACGAGCTGGCGAGCCTGACGACGGCGGCGAACACGCTGCTGCTGAACCAGACGGTGACCGACGCCGACGGCGATCACGTCACCAAGGGCATCGACCTCGGCAGCGGGGTGTTTGCGATCCACGACGACGGCCCGTCGCTGGGAACGCCGACGGCAGCGGTTGCGGGTCAGCTGACGCTGGACGAGACCAATCTGACGGGTGCGCCGATCAGCACCAGCGCCAACTTTGCCGGCAACTTCGACGGCGGCACGCCGCATTACGGCACCGACGGTCCCGGCCATGTCGACTATGCGCTGGCGCTGTCGGCCAACGGCACCGGCTCGGGGCTGTATGCGCTGGATCCGGCCGACGTCACGACGGCGGACAATGACGGCATCGGACAGGGCAGCCAGATCCTGCTGTACCAGCTTGCGGACGGCTCGATCGTCGGCAAGGTGGGTGCGGCAGCGGACGGCAGCGGCGGCACGCTGTACTTCACGATCAGCGTGGCGGCGAACGGCGACGTGACGTTCACCCAGGACAAGAACATCTGGCACAGCAACACCGGCAACAATGACGAGCTGGCGAGCCTGACGACGGCGGCGAACACGCTGCTGCTGAACCAGACGGTGACCGACGCCGACGGCGATCACGTCACCAAGGGCATCGACCTCGGCAGCGGGGTGTTTGCGATCCACGACGACGGCCCGTCGCTGGGAACGCCGACGGCAGCGGTTGCGGGTCAGCTGACGCTGGACGAGACCAATCTGACGGGTGCGCCGATCAGCACCAGCGCCAACTTTGCCGGCAACTTCGACGGCGGCACGCCGCATTACGGCACCGACGGTCCCGGCCATGTCGACTATGCGCTGGCGCTGTCGGCCAACGGCCTCGGCTCGGGGCTGTATGCGCTGGATCCGGCCGACGTCACGACGGCGGACAATGACGGCATCGGACAGGGCAGCCAGATCCTGCTGTACCAGCTTGCGGACGGCTCGATCGTCGGCAAGGTGGGTGCGGCAGCGGACGGCAGCGGCGGCACGCTGTACTTCACGATCAGCGTGGCGGCGAACGGCGACGTGACGTTCACCCAGGACAAGAACATCTGGCACAGCAACACCGGCAACAATGACGAGCTGGCGAGCCTGACGACGGCGGCGAACACGCTGCTGCTGAACCAGACGGTGACCGACGCCGACGGCGATCACGTCACCAAGGGCATCGACCTCGGCAGCGGGGTGTTTGCGATCCACGACGACGGCCCGTCGCTGGGAACGCCGACGGCAGCGGTTGCGGGTCAGCTGACGCTGGACGAGACCAATCTGACGGGTGCGCCGATCAGCACCAGCGCCAACTTTGCCGGCAACTTCGACGGCGGCACGCCGCATTACGGCACCGACGGTCCCGGCCATGTCGACTATGCGCTGGCGCTGTCGGCCAACGGCCTCGGCTCGGGGCTGTATGCGCTGGATCCGGCCGACGTCACGACGGCGGACAATGACGGCATCGGACAGGGCAGCCAGATCCTGCTGTACCAGCTTGCGGACGGCTCGATCGTCGGCAAGGTGGGTGCGGCAGCGGACGGCAGCGGCGGCACGCTGTACTTCACGATCAGCGTGGCGGCGAACGGCGACGTGACGTTCACCCAGGACAAGAACATCTGGCACAGCAACACCGGCAACAATGACGAGCTGGCGAGCCTGACGACGGCGGCGAACACGCTGCTGCTGAACCAGACGGTGACCGACGCCGACGGCGATCACGTCACCAAGGGCATCGACCTCGGCAGCGGGGTGTTTGCGATCCACGACGACGGCCCGTCGCTGGGAACGCCGACGGCAGCGGTTGCGGGTCAGCTGACGCTGGACGAGACCAATCTGACGGGTGCGCCGATCAGCACCAGCGCCAACTTTGCCGGCAACTTCGACGGCGGCACGCCGCATTACGGCACCGACGGTCCCGGCCATGTCGACTATGCGCTGGCGCTGTCGGCCAACGGCCTCGGCTCGGGGCTGTATGCGCTGGATCCGGCCGACGTCACGACGGCGGACAATGACGGCATCGGACAGGGCAGCCAGATCCTGCTGTACCAGCTTGCGGACGGCTCGATCGTCGGCAAGGTGGGTGCGGCAGCGGACGGCAGCGGCGGCACGCTGTACTTCACGATCAGCGTGGCGGCGAACGGCGACGTGACGTTCACCCAGGACAAGAACATCTGGCACAGCAACACCGGCAACAATGACGAGCTGGCGAGCCTGACGACGGCGGCGAACACGCTGCTGCTGAACCAGACGGTGACCGACGCCGACGGCGATCACGTCACCAAGGGCATCGACCTCGGCAGCGGGGTGTTTGCGATCCACGACGACGGCCCGTCGCTGGGAACGCCGACGGCAGCGGTTGCGGGTCAGCTGACGCTGGACGAGACCAATCTGACGGGTGCGCCGATCAGCACCAGCGCCAACTTTGCCGGCAACTTCGACGGCGGCACGCCGCATTACGGCACCGACGGTCCCGGCCATGTCGACTATGCGCTGGCGCTGTCGGCCAACGGCCTCGGCTCGGGGCTGTATGCGCTGGATCCGGCCGACGTCACGACGGCGGACAATGACGGCATCGGACAGGGCAGCCAGATCCTGCTGTACCAGCTTGCGGACGGCTCGATCGTCGGCAAGGTGGGTGCGGCAGCGGACGGCAGCGGCGGCACGCTGTACTTCACGATCAGCGTGGCGGCGAACGGCGACGTGACGTTCACCCAGGACAAGAACATCTGGCACAGCAACACCGGCAACAATGACGAGCTGGCGAGCCTGACGACGGCGGCGAACACGCTGCTGCTGAACCAGACGGTGACCGACGCCGACGGCGATCACGTCACCAAGGGCATCGACCTCGGCAGCGGGGTGTTTGCGATCCACGACGACGGCCCGTCGCTGGGAACGCCGACGGCAGCGGTTGCGGGTCAGCTGACGCTGGACGAGACCAATCTGACGGGTGCGCCGATCAGCACCAGCGCCAACTTTGCCGGCAACTTCGACGGCGGCACGCCGCATTACGGCACCGATGGTCCCGGCCATGTCGACTATGCGCTGGCGCTGTCGGCCAACGGCACCGGCTCGGGGCTGTATGCGCTGGATCCGGCCGACGTCACGACGGCGGACAATGACGGCATCGGACAGGGCAGCCAGATCCTGCTGTACCAGCTTGCGGACGGCTCGATCGTCGGCAAGGTGGGTGCGGCAGCGGACGGCAGCGGCGGCACGCTGTACTTCACGATCAGCGTGGCGGCGAACGGCGACGTGACGTTCACCCAGGACAAGAACATCTGGCACAGCAACACCGGCAACAATGACGAGCTGGCGAGCCTGACGACGGCGGCGAACACGCTGCTGCTGAACCAGACGGTGACCGACGCCGACGGCGATCACGTCACCAAGGGCATCGACCTCGGCAGCGGGGTGTTTGCGATCCACGACGACGGTCCGACGGCGCCGACAGCGACGGTCAGCGCAGCTAAGATCGGCGTGGACGAGACGCCCGGCGCGCAGACCACCGGCGGCGCGAGCGACGTGCTCGGCTCCACTGCGATCACGTTCAACGGTGCCGCCAGCACTGTCGCCGCGCTGTTCAGCACGGTTGCGAACAAGGGCGTCGACACCGACGTGTCGGCAGCGTCACTTGACAACGGTGCGCTCAGCTTTGCCTCGACGGGCGCGAGCAGCATCCTGACGGTGGCCGGCGGCAGCTTCGGCTCTGACGGCGCGGGGTCTACCACCTATGCGTTGAGCGTCCTCAGCGCTGCGTCAGGCCTGACATTGACGGATGGCACAGGGATCGCGCTGTCGCTGGATGCCAGCGGCCGGATCATCGGTACTGTGGGCAACGATGCCGCCAACCCCAGCCTGACGGGCCAAACGGCCTTCGCGATCGCCATCGATCCGATCACCGGTCAGCTCTATGTGGCGGACTATCTCTCGCTCCACCACAACAGCACCGCCAGTCCGAACGATCTGCTGACGATGACGGCTGGCAAGATCGGCGCGACGGTCACGTTGACGGACGCCGATGGCGATCATGTGACGGCCACCGCCGACATCAGCACTCATATCAGCTTCCTCGACGACGGCCCGAGTTTCGGCACGATCGAGCATGGAATCATTGCCGATTACGCGGGAATGTCCGTGCTAGGTAACCTACCCGTGTTCTCCGGCGCCGATGGTTTTGGCGCATATGACTTCACCTTGACTGGAAACACGGCGCCGGCCGGCCTGACGTTCAATGGCCAGGCCGTGCACTATTCCATCGACGCATTTGGACAGAATTTGACGGCCTATATCGGTGCGGCCCCATCAGCAGCGAACAATATCTTCACGCTGACTCTGGATGACACAACCGGTCACTACCTATTCACATTGCTTCAGCCATTCACGGAGACAACGATCCAGGATGTCGGCAGTTCATCCGCCTTCGGCTCGGGACCCTCGCAAGAGCAGATGCTTTCCTCGAGCACCGATCAGCTGGCGGTTATTTCGGGCACGGCCTCCGGCGGTGCTCAAGGCAGCGTGAACGGATCGACCAACGGTTGGGGCGTCGGCAACAATAACTTCGATCCCAACGAAAAGCTGCTGTTTGACTTCACGGACGGCGCAAGCGCCAGCCCCGCCGGCAACGCGGGGTTCCATCCTCCAGCACACGAATCGGTAGCGAACTACACGTTCAGCGGTTACAAAGCCGGCGACGACATTCACTACGTCGTCTCCTATTGGGACGGAGTGCACGCCGCCTCCATCACATCGGTATCCGGTGATTTCGATCCTTCAACCCACACCACGGTCGCCACCGAATGGTCGACGCCCACAGCGCCGGCCGGCCTGCAGCTCTACACTGTCCAGTTCACGGACGTGACAGGTAGCGGCAAGGTCGACCTGGTTGGCGTCGGAATTTCGTCGACAAAGAACGTCTCCGAGGATCTGAGCTTCAACGTGTCGACGATTGACGGTGACGGCGACACGGCGTCGAGCACCATCAATATCAACATCAATGGCACCACGACCCTGCTGGGCACGGCCGGCAATGATGTCATTGTCGCCGGACCAACCAACGAGACGCTCACTGGCAATGGTGGGGACGACAAGTTTGTTCTCAATCTCAGCGCCCACGATATCATCAGTGATTTCAACAGCGGTGATACACTCCTTCTCGACGTGGCCGGTCTGAGCCTGCCGACGGGCGTTTCAAACGCCCTTACGGCTGGTCAGTTCACGTCATCGGCCGTCACCGGCCAGACCGAAAACAACGCCAGCGCCTGGAACGAAAGTGCAAGCACGAACAAGTTCTTCTTCAACAATACGACCCAGGAGCTCTGGTACTCGGCAAATGGCACAGGCTCCGACAAGGTGGACCTCGCACATGTGAGCACCGGCTTGCCGGCGGCTACGAACGTTCATATTTTCTAGGCCAGGCCCGCAGCAAAATCGAAAATCCGCGGAGACCTCTCCGCGGATTTTTATTGATTGAATTGTCGCCTTTCTCGCGCGCAATCACATCAGCACGGGCAGGAAGCCCAAGAGCGGGCTTGCCGCGTCCAGCGCTTCCACGCCGGTCCATTCGGTCTCCGCCGCATTGGCGGCCGCCGGCGCCGCGTCGAGTTCATCGCCGAGCGGGAGCCGCTTGGCGTAAGGTGCCGCAAACAACTGCACGCCGCGGTCGTTGATCGCGAACATAGGCGTGAAGTTGCCGAACTCGCCGTCATCAATCAGTTCGGAGCTGCGGCTGTCCAGGATCAACCAATGGCCGTCCAGCCGCGCCGCCAGCACGGCATGATCCTGGCGGATGGCGCGATCGCGACCCAGCACCAGGCGCAGATCCTCGTGCGGGAAGCCGGCTTCGCTGAGCGCGATGTATTTTGCGATCGCATAGTCCTCGCAGTCGCCCTTGCCGGTCGCGAAGGTGGCGAGCGGCGCAGTCCAGCGGTCGGCCTCGCCGTGCTGGGCGAAGTCGCTGACATAGCGGATCGCCTGGTTGACGGCGCGGTTGGCCTCATCCAGCCGGTCGCGTCCGGATTTGGACTTGACCGCGCCGATCAGGCGAAGGAATTGCGCGGCCTGCGACGGGCAGGCGGTCGCGTTCTCGCGGCATTGCTCGAGAACGCTCTGCTCCCTTGCGAGATCGGTTTCGAGGCCGCGCCATTTGCGCCACAGGCCGTTTTCCGGTGCGCGGAAGGTGAACAGGCCAAACGGCTCGGCGCCGACAGGCGGAAGCGGCTTTGCCGCGGGCACCGCGTCGGTCGCGGTATTTGGCGGCGTGAGCGAGGCGGTACGGATGGCGTTCGGACCCCGACCGCGCTGCCGGTCCAGCTTGGCCAGGACGTCGGCGATGGTGAAGAAGGTGGCAGGCGGGCGGTTCGACGCGGCGTCCGCTGCGGGCGCGAGCTCGCCGGCGGGTTTTCCGAGAGAGAGCTCGTCCGCGGCAAACGCGGCAGGCGTGGCGCAAACACCGATTGTCAGTGCAGCCGCGGCCATGACCGCCGACGAAGCAAACTTCAGCGACTTCATATGACGTCCCCAATATCGGGGACCGTCAACGTCTGTGCGTCGATCTGCGTCCCCGCTGTTATCGGGACGCAGACTGGCGCTTTGGCCGCTTAAGCGGAGTTAAGTGGAGGGGGTGCCGCCTCGAATGTCGAAAAGGCAGTCAATCCGGGGTTTGCCGGTTCGTTCGAAATTGAACGAACCGAGGTCACGACCGGTTAACCACGGTCACCGTGGTCCCGATCAGCGTTCGCGCAGGGCCTCGTCACGCAGCAGGCGGGCAGGCTTCACGATGTAGTCCAGCACGGATTTCTCGCCGGTCAGGACCTCGACCTTGGTCACCATGCCCGGAATGATCGGCAGCGGATGCTGCTCGGTGCCGAGATGGTTCTTATCGGTACGCACCATGACCCGGTAGAAGGTCTCCTGGCGTTCGGTCTTTTCCGCCTTGTCGTCGACGATGGTGTCGGCGCTGATGCGTTCGACCTTGCCCTTCAGCGATCCGTAGACCGAGGAATCATAGGCGCTGATCTTCACCACCGCGTCCTGGTCGGGACGGATAAACGCGATGTCCTGCGGACGAATCCGGCCCTCCACCAGCAACGTGTCGTCCAGCGGCACGATGTCCATCAGGTTGGCGCCCGGCTGTACGACGGCACCGATGGTACTGATGTTCAGTTTGTTGACGATGCCGTGGACCGGCGCCTTCAGATCCGTGCGGCGCACCCGGTCCTGGGCGGACTTGATATTCTCGTCGAGCACGGCGAGGTCGGCGCGCGATTTGGCCAGGTCCTCGTCGGCCTGTGAACGGAACGACGCGGTGATGTTCGCGATCTTCGACTGCGCTTCGGCCAGCTGTCCCTTCATCTCGGTTGCCTGCCGATCAAGTCGCAGCATCTCGATCTCGGGCACGACCTTCTGCTCATACAGCCTGCGCGTCAGGGTCTGCTCGCGCTCCAGGAGTTTGAGGGAGCCGGTGAGGCGAGTGACCTGCTGGTTGAGGACGTCGATGTCCTGCGCGACCTTCTGACCCCGCATCTTGAACACGCTGGTCTCGGTCGCGACGGCGGCGGGAACCATCTTGTCGAGATCATCCGGGAAGGCGATCTCGGCTCGGCCGCGCGCCTCGGCGTCGAGGCGGGCCACCCGCGCCGCCATCGCCGCACGGCGCTCGCGGATTTCGCCGAACTCGGAAGCGAATTTCGTATCATCGATCCGCATCAGGGACTGGCCCTGCTGCACGATGTCGCCTTCCCGGATCAGGATGTCGCCGACGATCCCGCCTTCGAGCGATTGAACCACCTGCATCTGCCGCGACGGCACGACGCGGCCGCTGCCGCGCTTGACCTCGTCCAGCACGGCAAAATGAGCCCAGATCAAGAACGTCGCAAGGAGCGCGCACGACGTCCACAACAGCATGCGGGAGGTGCGCGGCGTGCGCAGCAGCGCCGCGGACCGGATATCATTTGCAAATGTGAAATCGGAAGACGCCATAATGTATTTGCTCGTTATGCGGATTTCGGCTGAATCGTATTCTCCGGCGACGGGGCCGCGGACGCCGGCCGGCCCTGGAGCAAAGCGAGCACCTTGTCGCGCGGGCCGTCGGCAACCAGGCGGCCATTGTCGAACAGCAGCAAGCGATCGACCATGTTCAGCAATGACAGGCGGTGGGTCGAAATGATGATGGTCATGCGATCATCATCGAGGCCCTTGAGCCGCTCAAGGAACTCCTGTTCGCTGCGAATATCGAAGTGCGCCGTCGGCTCGTCGAGAAAGAGCACGCGAGGCTTGCGGATCAGAACGCGCGCGAGTCCGATGGCCTGCTTCTGGCCGCCCGACAGGCTGCGGCCGCCTTCCGAGATGGGCATGTCATAGCCCATCGGGTGACCGGCGATGAAGCTTTCGACGCCCGAAAGCCGCGCGGCAAGCAGGACTTCCTCGTCGGTCGCTTCCGGTTTGCCAAGGGCGATGTTGTCGCGCAGCTTGCCGAAGAACAGGTCGGTATCCTGCATCGCAAAGCCGATGCCGGCGCGCAGGTCCGAGGGATCGTATTGGCGCGAGTCGACGCCATCGACCAGGATGCGGCCCTCCTTCGGCTCGTAAAATCCGAGCAGCAACCTGCCGACCGTGGTCTTGCCAGATCCCACCCTGCCGATGATGCCGACCCTTTCTCCGCCCTCGATCTTGAAGCTGACCTTTTCGAGCGCGTTACCCGGCGCGTTGGGGTAGGCGAACGATACGTTCTCGAAGGCGACCTTGCCGTCTTCGATTCGTCTTGCGACGTAGGACCGGGTCGGCGAGCGTTCCCGCTCGATCGACATGATGCGATCGATCGCCTTGAGGGCCGTGATCGTCTGCGTACCCTTGGTGATCACCGCGGCGATCCCGGCGATCGGCGCCAGAACGCGCCCGGCGAGCATGTTTGCGGCGACCAGCGCGCCGACGCTCAGCTTGCCGTCGAGGATCAGGAAAATGCCGACGATGACGAGGAGCAGGCTCGTGATCTGCTGGGCCGTGCTCGCGCTCGTCAGCGACATCGACGACCAGAAGTGAACGTCCTCGCCGGATCGGGCGGTCGCGGCAACCGAGCGTTCCCACAAGGTCTGCATGCGGGCCTCGGCGCCGGTCGCACGGACGGTTTCGAGGCCGGACAGCGACTCGACCAGCACGCCGTGCCGTGCGGCGGATTCGGCCTGCAGCCGCTTGATGGCCCGATCAAGCGGGCGCTGCAGCAGGAAGCCGATCAGCATGACCAGCGGCAGCATGACCAGCGGGATCCAGGCCAGCGGTCCGGCGATGAGGAACAGCACCCCAACGAAGAGGATGGCGAACAGCAGATCGGTTGCCGAAACCACGCTTCCGGAGGTGAAGAACTCGCGCACCGAGTCGAAGTCGCGGAGCTGATTGGCCAGGATGCCAACCGAAGTCGGCCGCTGCGCCATCTTCACCGACATCACGTGCTCGAAGATGTTTGCGGCCAGCACGACGTCGATCGTCTTGCCGGTCACGTCGATCATGCGGCTGCGGACCATGCGGAAGATGAAATCGAACACGATGCCGAGCCCCATGCCGATCGAGAGCGCGATCAGGGAGGGGATTGCCCCGTTGGGGATGACGCGGTCATAGACGCTCATCGTGAACAGCGGCGTCGCGAGCGCGAGGATGTTGGTCAGAAAAGCCGCGACCGCGATGTGCCCGTAGCTGCGCCAATGCGTCTTCACCACCGACCAGAACCAGTGGCTCTTGGGGATGTCGCCTGCGGCGGCGGCGCGCGCATCGGCCTGCGGCGCGCTTCTCACCAGGAACGCATAGCCGGTATAGTCCGTGGCGAGCGAGGCGATGTCGGCGACGCGCGGGCTGTTCGGCGTCGCCGGATCAACGACCTTGATCGACTTGTTCGCCGGGTCCACACCCAGAAGGATCAGCGCAGAGCCGTTCTTCATGACGAGGACGGCCGGCAGGACCAGCGCGGGAATGTCTGAAATGTCGCGCTTGACGGCCTCGGTCTCCAGACCCGCGCGCCTGGCGGCGCGGTCGTAGAGCGAAACGGACAAGCGTCCGTCCGTGATCGGAAGTCCGCCGAGCAGAGCTTCGCGGCTCACCGCGCGGCCATGATGGGCGGCGAGATAAGTCAACGACGCGGTGAGGGGATCGTCGCCCAGCGCGCGTGGCCTGTTTGTCGCGGCAGGCTTTGAGGTTGAGTCATCCGGCGAGGGGCGGACGGCGTCGGCCGCCGCGCTGGGGGTGCGAAACAACAACTGAAACCTCGACAAGCAAAATGGAAATGCAGCAATCGCATTAGATTTCGGGCAGACTACAACAAACAGCGAACAAATTCAGCGAAACTTATCTTAACGATTAATAAGGAATCGAAAGGGCCCCGACTTGGGGCCCTTCCGGCAGTCCTGTCCTGAGCTTGTTGGCGGTCACTATCGAGCGGAACTCGGGAAGGCCGACAGCAGCCAGTGGGGCTTGGTCGACGCATAGGAGCTCGCGTTCGCCGTGACCGACGGATCCGCGTAAATGACGTTCGGGCCGTCCGCAGCCGTCTTTTGCTGCTGCATCCATTCCGTTGAACCAGGCACCGCTGCGGTCGTCGTCGCGCCGGTGAAGCGGTCCGCAAAGCCAACGTCCTTCGGCTGGGCTGCCGCATAGGTCTTGGCAGGACGGGCGACAGGCGCCGGAACGGCGACGTGCAGCGGCTCGGACCCGGTTTGCGGGAGGTTCACGCGAAGAGTCGGGAACGAGTAGCGGGGCAGGCCGATCGAAAGCATGTCCGTCGGCGCAGCATCGACCGGCGGCGGAGCCTTCAGGTACTCGATCAGGGTCCCCATCGCGGCCAGCAGCTGGTAGTCGGCGAAAACGACGACGCTGCGGGCGGAGGTGAGCGAGACCGATGCGTTGAAGAACTGGTTCTGCGCGTTCAGGAGATCGATCAGCGAACGCTGGCCGAGTTCATATTCCTTCTGGAACGCCGTGATGGTCTTCCTGGCTGCTTCCAGCTCACGGGTCAGAGCACCGATGCGGGTAGCCGTAATTGTACGGGCATTCCACGCCTTGTCGATCGACTCATACGCGTCGCGCTGTAGGCGGGCGTGGCGCATGGTGGCTTCGGTATAGCGCTCGGCCTTCTCTGACCTGTTCCAGGCATCCTGGCCGCCGCGGAAGATGTCCCACGACATGACGACCTTGCCGCTGTAGTCCTCATGCGTGATGGAGGGAGTCCCGGGGGTCGCCACGTAGGGGTAGGAGTTGTCGTAATGGGTTGCCCGTCCCTCGAGATAGAATTTCGGGCCGAACGTGCCGTCGGTGGCCTTGAACGCATGCTTGGCGGCGTCGGCGTCGGACTGGGCCGCCGCGATCGTCGAATTGAATCGGAGGGTGGTCGCCAGCGCTTCGTCGCGGCTGTGCGGCAATCCTGCGAGAGGGGCGGGGAAGCGAACATTGATCGGCTCAAGGCCAACAACCTTGCGGTACTTTGCCCGGGCGTCATCGAGGCTGCGCTGGAATTCGGCGAGTGCCGCACGGGCAGCTTCGACGCGCTCCCGCGCTTGCTCCAGGTCGCCTTCGCCGGCCCGGCCACCCGAGAAGCGGGAGTTCACGTTTGCAAAGATCTTCTCGTGGTTGGCGACGTTCTGCTGGGCGAGGCTGACCAACCGGATGTAGCGGACGACGTCCATGTAGCCTTCGGCGGCGTCGAGGGCCAAGAGCTCGGTTCTCTCCTTGACGCGGGAGGCGGCGGCATTGACCCGCGCGGTCTGGCGCCAGACGTCATAGATCGACGAAAAACCGTCCCACAGCAGCTGGCGCACCACGACCGATTCCTGGCTGCCATTGCGCCATGGTCCTGAGCCCACGGTCGGTGCCGCCTGAATGTTCGGGGTGATGAAGCCCGGCGATTGATCGAATTTTTCCGGGCCGTAGCTGGCGTCAATGCGCACCTGCGGCAGCAGTGTGCTTTGGGTTTGCCGCAGCTCGCTTTCCGTCGCCCGCCGGTTCGCCGAAGCCTCGCCGATACCCGGGTTGGTCTGCATGGCCTGGCGCAAAGCATCATTAATAGAAAAAACCTCGGCACATGCTGGCGTTGCCGCCAGACATAGGCACGCGATGACCGTGTATGCCGACTTCATAATCTCAGCCCCTACTCACAAAAATATTATGTAGAATCCTCCAAAGGGTAACAAAGGACAGTTCCGCGACCTATGACATTTCAGCCACACAGGCGCCCTAAGTGGGGGCCGAACCATCCGAGGTCCAGTGCGCGCAAATCTAAACATTTTTATTAAAATTCAGTGATTTATATGATGTTCTGTGATCGCGCGAACTGGTGCCGAGCCGCAACACCGGGGACCGGAACATGAAAGATCAGTTAAGCCCATCTTAAGGTTGGCGGCAGCCGGCTACTGCTGACGACAGGTCGCCAGGTAGGTTGCAACGAAGGGCGCGGCCTTGGTGTCCGCGGAGGGGCCTCCCAGTCGGCTCGTTAGTTTGTAGAGCGACTTGTCGCCAAAATAGAACCGGAAGATCTCGGCCGTGGTGTCGTCCGTGCGGGTCGCAAAGATCGACGCGGCGGTACGGCGGGCGGCCGCAAAGACGTAGGTCGTGAGCTTGGCTCCTCCCCTGCCTTCTGGCGCGACAGATGTCCCCCAGGTGACCGTGAAGGTGTCGCCATCGATCACGACGGCGGGCCGGACCGTATCGAGATCGTCATCGATCCACTGGGCGTCACCGCCTTTGCCTGACGGGCCGAGCTCGACCCGTTTGCCCCGCGGCGTGTCGCAGGTGAACCGGGAAGGTTCGGCGACCGCGGCGCTCGTCGCCGCCAAGAACAGCAACAGGCAGCCGACCGACCTCCGCATGGGCGTTACCCTCTGTTTCGTTGTTTGGGGGATAGTGATGTCAGCGCCCGACTCGCGCAACTCGGTGATTTACGGACAAGCAGAGCTGCTTTGCTTCCTCGCCGGAAGAGGCGCCCGCGATTTCACTCGGGCGCGATCGGGTGCGCTGGACGTTCGATCGATGCCCTGAGGCTTTCGAGTTCGAGGAAGACGTCAGCTTGCCTGCGAAGCTCATCGGCGATCATGGGAGGCTTGGTTCGGATGCTGGAAACGACCGTCACGCGGACGCCAGCCCGCCTGACGGCTTCGACGACGGCGCGCAGATCACCGTCGCCAGAGAACAGGTACGCGTGGTCGATGCGGTGCGCGATTTCCAATGCGTCGACCGCGAGCTCGATGCCGATGCTGCGCTTCATTCGCCGCCGCCCTTCGCCGTCATCGTGCGTTTTGGCTAACTTTCTCCTGACCGCATATCCGTTGTAATCGAGCCAATCCACCAGCGGCCGAAGGCTGCTGAACTCGTCGTCGTCTCTCACGACCGTGTAGAAGTAGGCGCGAACGATCTGTCCATGCTTGCCGAACTCCGAGAGCAGTCGCCGGAAGTCGATTTCGAAGCCGAGGTTCTTGACAGTGGTGTGGAGGTTCGCACCATCAATGAAAAGTGCAATGCGATCGGCCATCTCAAATCCCCATGACGCCCGGATCAGTGCTGTACGCTTCGGTTCTGAAAATTCCTCGAGCGCATCGTGGGTGAGCGCCAAAACTGAAATGACTGATCCTAGAGCAAGGACTCGCCCTGGAAAAAGTGAAAATTTTCGCCAACCCGGATGCCATACGAATCGTGCGCCTGTTGATAACATAACGGTCGAAAGCGCGCGGCTGGCCGCCCACGCAAACAAAACGATTGTCGTTGAACAACGATGCGGCCGTTCGCGCCGACGAAGCACGAAGGCGCATTCGCCAGCGCAGAAAAATTGGCCGCCATGGCGATTCGATGGCATCGGCGGTTCGAGCACGTGCGCAACGCCGATTCTGATCTCTGCAGCGTCAGAAACGAACGCCCGCCGTCGATGCCGAGCAAAGGTGCAGCGCGGCCGTGCCGCCGCGCCGCTACTCACAAGGCGATTGTTGCGTCACCGACAAAACTACATCTAAAATCAATCTAGTGTAGCGGCATCATTTCGTGCCAGCGCGATATTTCGAGATACCACTTTTTTGCAGATGCAGGTTTTGGTCGATACCAATTTCGCCGCAGGAAGGACGGCCTTGCGTGCCCACATTACGCAGATGGTTATTCTAGCGGGCGGGTGTGGATGCACGGCGGCGTGTCTGTCGCGCCGCCTCAACCAGTCGCTCGCATGCATTGGTAACGAGCCGTCGCGATCGACCCATTGCTCGATGTTCCGATCAGCAGGAGGCAGGGTGGGGCGCTCGCGATGGGGCTTGCCGTGATCGATGTGGCAATCGGGCGTCCGATCGAGGCGGGCGGCAGGGAGTGTTGGGCAAGGCGCGCGAGATGCCTGGTCTTTCTCTCGTTCTGCATCATGCTATCCTGTTGCGGGGCCGCTCGCCAGGCCATCGAGAAGGAGGCGGGACCGGCACCGGATCCAATAACGGAGACCGCAATAGCGGCGACAACGACACCTACGCTGGAGGCGACAGGGACGCCGGTACCGGCGGCGGAACCGGTCAACCTGAACGGCGCACTCGCGGAATGCCGGAACGCGTTTCCGGATCAGATCGCGCAGGCGGTCGCGAGAGCGTCGTGTGTGATCAAGGCGACCGAGCTCGTCCGACCGCTATTGCCGTTTCCCGAACTGCTCGATCGCGAGAATGCGCTGCGCAAGGCGCTGGCCGAGCAGGTTCAGACAAGAACGATGTCCCTGCTCGAGCGCAACATCCAGATTCAGAAGCTGCATTCGCAGCTGCTCGAAGAGGAGCGCAGCAGGCTATCAGCCGCGCCCGCGGACGGGAGCAAGCCGCCGCTGGCGGTCACTCAGTGGCGGCAATCCAATGGTGAGAGTTGCGGCCGGCTCGGAGGCGACTCCGGGACGTGTTATTGAGTGGAAGGTCATATGTCCGCCTCTTGCCGAGAGGCGGCTCGCCTATCGGAGCCCACACTGAATATGCGGGCCGTTGCGGAGAGGCGAAAGTCTAGGGTTGCACGGCGCCGATCTTGGCGACTGGCTTGCGCGCCACGGGCTCGCATTGGATTGGCCGTCTTAGAGTCGTGGCTGTATCGTAAGAGACGTGGCTGTATCGTACGCGTATTCAAGCAGACGGAAGAGTCGGCTGGCTGTTCGGATGACGCGAACGCGCATCTTAAAAGGGGAGCGGCAATGATCGACGTGGAGATGAGCCGAGCGAGCTATCGTGCGAACCAAATTACCACGCTGTTTGTCGGCGAGAGCGCTCCCGCCAGTGGCGATTTCTTTTACTACGGCGACAGTGCCATGCTGCGGCACATGCAACGCGCCACAGAGGCGGTACTCGGCCAGAGCGACGAGGATTTTTTGGACCGCTTCAAAAGCTACGGCTGGTTTCTCGATGATCTCGTGCTCACGCCGGTGGACAAATTGTCTCCTTCCGAACGCCGGAGCGCATGTCTCAGTGCAGCGGATAGCCTCAGCAATCGAATTGCAGCCTACCGTCCCCTAGCAATCGTCTCTGTTCTTGTCAGCATCAGGAGCATCGTTGAAGGAGCGGCAAGAGCTGCCGGAAGCGACGCGCGGCTGTTTGGCGTGCCATTCCCCGGCATGGGCCAGCAAGCACGCTTCCACAATGAGATGGTCCAGATCATCCCACTGTTTCCACGGAACGGGGCCGACTAAGGGGACGCCCACTTCTTCGGCGACAGCCCATAGCGAGCCAAACGCCGAGAACCGAAAGAACCGACGCCAAGGCGTAGGGGGCGCGGCTCAAATACCGAACGAGTGCCTCATCCGGCTCAGCATCGTCATGGCGGCGTTGGTGTGCCGACCGTGGTGTACCGACCGTACGTAAGATACTGATCAACCTGTGATGCACCAAGCCGACCTAGGTAACCTAGCAGGCTGTTGAAAAAAGGCGGTCGCCGCCGACCGAGGATCATGATTCATTGGCTCCGACGAGATTCGGAGATGGTGCGTGCGCGGCGGCGACAATCGAACGGGCGAGCTGTTCAGCTACGTCGACCTGGAAGCAAGGGTGCGGCGTGATCATCCGCTGCGAGGGATCCGGACGATCGTGAACGAGGCGCTGGCGGCGCTGGAGCACGAGTTCGCCGCCCTTTATTCGCCGATTGGACGGCCGTCGATCCCGCCGGAGAAGCTGCTGCGGGCGATGCTGTTGCAGGCGTTTTATTCGATCCGCTCGGAGCGACTTCTGATGGAGCGGTTGGAATATGATTTGCTGTTCCGCTGGTTCGTCGGAATCGGCGTCGACGATGCAGCCTGGGACCATTCGGTATTCTCGAAGAACCGCGACCGGCTTCTGGAAGGCGACATCGCGGCGAAGTTCCTTGCGGCGGTGCTGGCGCAGCCCAGGGTGAAGAAGCTTCTGTCGAGCGATCACTTCTCGGTCGACGGCACGCTGATCGAGGCCTGGGCCTCGATGAAGAGCGTCAAACCGAAGGATAGCTCCGGCGAGCCGCCGGCCCAAGGCGGCGGGCGCAATGCTGAAGCGAACTTCCATGGCCAGAAGCGCTCCAACGACACCCATGCTTCGACCACCGATCCGGAGGCCAGGCTCTACCGCAAGGGGAAAGGCAAGGAGACGAAGCTGTGCTTCATCGGGCACGGGCTGATGGAGAACCGCCACGGCTTGCTGGTCGACGCCTGCCTGACGCAGGCCGGTGGGCATGCCGAACGGGTGGCCGCGCTGCACATGATCGAGCCTCGTGCCGATCGACCGACAGCGATCACGCTTGGTGCCGACAAAGCCTACGATGCAGAAGACTTCGTCAACGAGCTGCGCTCGATGAACGTGACGCCGCATGTTGCGCAGAATACCGGCGGCCGTAGCTCTGCGATCGACGGGCGTACGACCCGGCACGGCGGTTATGCTGTCAGCCAGCGCATCCGCAAGCGGATTGAGGAGGCATTCGGCTGGATCAAGACGGTCGCCGGGCAAGAGAAGACCAGATTCCGTGGCCGTGATCGGGTCGGATGGGCCTTTACCTTCGCTGCGGCCGCCTACAATCTGGTGCGGCTGCCCAAGTTGATCGCGGAGACCGGTTGATGGCCAAGGTGCCCGGCTTTGCCAAGGCCTTTGCCGGCCGCTGGCGCATCGTCGAAATGGACAACTGGGACAGCGACTTCCTCGATCTTGTCGGAGAGGCGCATCTCACCTTCCGTGGCAAGTCCGATGGCGAAATAGCGTTTGGGGCTCTCAAGGGCTTCCTGGATGCTCGCTACGGCACCCGCGACGGATCGGCCTGCGCCGAGTTCTCATGGGAGGGGCACGACGAGAATGATCCGTCCTGTGGTCGCGGATGGGCCATGATCGGCACTGCGGGCAGGCTCGTTGGCCACTTCTACATCCACAATGGCGACGATTCAGCCTTCGTTTGCGAACGCGGCTGAGTTCTTCAACGGCCTGCTAGGTCAAGCGGGCTACCGTGGTCGGGTTGTGGACCCAACTGCGACATAGATGCCGGGTGGTCGCACGCTTGGGCTGTTAGAGCGCTGCGCGTGCTGCGCGAAGCGCCCACAGGCCGACGCACTTTGATCTGCATCAAGGTCTAGGCTGGCGATCACGGACTAAGCAAGCGATGGAGGCGGGCCTCCGCCTCCATCCCTGAGGCTTCAACAGAGGGAAGAACATTATGCGCAAATTATCCGGAGCAGTATGTTTCTCACTGTTACTTTCTGCAGTTCCTGCAAATGCATTCGATCAAAGTCAGAAGGACGAACTCGGGAAGATTAGCACCGCCTATGAGCAGTATTTCAACAAGCAGGATGCTGCAGGCATTACTTCACTTTTTGCGAAAAATTACCTGCGCGTTACGCCAATGGGGATTGTTGACAACACGAAATACTATGAAGGAGCGTTCAAGGCCGGGATGAATCACTTGGAAATAAGAACAACCGACGTTCAGCTCTTGTCGGAGAACATGGCTATGCGAACCGGCGAGGCCCGCGTAACCGGCAAGAGTGAGAAAGGTGATCCTCTGGAATTGAACGCTTTCTGGACCAGTCTCGATGTTCGTGAGAACCCCAGTGGAAAATTCGTATGCTGACGTCGATGCCCAAGGCACCGCCGCAGCCGCAAGAGGAAGCAGCCAAATAACCTGAGGCCTCGGCGAACTTCGGGGCGGCAACTGCCGCCCCCGCATTCCGTGCTGCAACTCCGGGGATCCTTGTGGCCCGTGGCTTGGGTCTCGGCGGGCTTGATCCCGGGGTACGCCGCCATGCGGCGCGTCGGAGACGAGAATGCGCCGGGTCGTTGAAGGGATCGCCAGCCGTTTTGTCGGTGTGCAGCTCTGTTACGAAGCTGTCCGACTGGCTACGGCCTTTATCGTCTGATCCTATTGCTCGGCCTTGAATACGCAACCCTGATGCGAGGAAGATGGGGATCTGGTGAAGACTGACCGCCGAGGCGCCCATCAACCTGATCATGCGCGAGCCCAGAACGCGTCTGGCGGATCGAGAGCGAGCTTGGCGCGCCTTCGGCCTTCACCTGGGCGCAAACCAAGTGCTCGGCAACACCAAGGCGCACCTCGCGTCTTACGTCGCTGGCAAATGGAAGTACCTGCGAGGCTGCGTCGGCATGCCCGGCGCCCCAGGTTCTTCTCGTCAAAGCCTGCGGATTGCATCGCGTTCCGGGCTCCCAAGAGGACACCTTCATATTCGTCCCATGATCCACGGTTCGTCCCAAGCGATAAGCACTGCGTCGGAGCCCGCGGCGCCCAAACCGGTTGCGCCCGGATACGACGTTTGGGGCGGCCCGTAAATCAACGGGGCATTGTTGAAGACAGGAGGGAACTCGATGGCGGCACGGCGTTAATCGTTAAGGTAGAGCAAATCGCACGGCTCTAGACGGCTGCGCAAATTTGCGGCAAATTGCATTCAATTAGGTTTAGAGATTTGGTCGCCCGCAGTCTTGCGGATCACGCGGCGAAGCCTCTCGAAACTGAAATATTGAAGACAAGAAAAAATTGCGAGCGTGCGGAGTGCAGGACCGCACGCGAAAACGGGCAGGCTAGTGGCGGTCGGAGTCTTTTCACGGTAGGCGGTTTAATAGCACATGCGCGGCTTCGCCGCGCGTCCCACGAATATTGCCGATGGGCATCGTGCGCGTGTTGTTGTGAATTGATTTTCGGGTGCGATCACACCTGCTCTGCGTCGGCAGAGTTTTGAGGAGTGTGTATTGCGTCGCACTAGTTTCATCCGAAAGGCCGAACCACTCATCAACTGGTCCGAAGCTGGATCGGGCCTCCACCGAATTTCAATTTCATCCGCCTCATTGTCAGCCGATCTTTCGATCGAGCACTTACTTATCCCGGCTGGCGATTCGCCGGCACTGATTGATCGGCTGGCTCCAGGCCCCGTGGGATCAATTGATGCACTTTCGAAAGCGCCGCCGCTGAGCGCCGCGCACGATCCACTGGCCGTTCTGGCCAAGCGAAGGCGCTGTTTCACTCGTCAGTCCATCACGCCGTCATTCCGGAATTCAAGCCAGTTAGTCCGGCATTCGTTGATCAAATAGCTGAATCTGTAATTACGCGCGAATTGTAGAAAAGAATATTGGAGCATCTCTAATGGCAAGCGCCAGCGGCGACACCACCATTATCATGACGGGAGCCACCAACGACAATCTGGTCGGGGGCTCTGGCAACGACACGCTGTACGGAGGTGCAGGCAATGATCGTCTCAACGGTGGTTCCGGAGATGACACCCTTAACGGCGGCAGCGGCTTTGATACCGTTTTGGGCGGATCAGGATCCGATACCCTGATATATAAGGCCTATGAAAATCAGTACATCTTGGGATCGACCGGCTTCACCGCCACCAACCAGCAAATCAGCGGCGGGACTATTTATTCAGGAACCGATCAGACGAGTCTCGGCATTGTTGGCGCATCTACGGTCGTCTCAGGTACAACATTTCAGGGCTACGACTCCTACGACGGCGGAAATGGTGCTGTGCAGCTCGGCAAGGCGGGCGCGACGCCGGATGTCGATACGCTCCAGATCTGGCTGAGCGCCGCGCAGTTAGCCGATGCAGATATTCGGGCCGAGATTTCGTATTATAAGAACGTCTGGGTTCCTGCGCACATCAGTGCTCAAACCGGACAGGCCGACGGTACCATCTATACCTTCAAAACTCTCAATTTGCAGGTTTCTGCGATCGAGAAAGTTGAAGTACGTGATGCCTCGGGCAATCTTACTATCGCAGCCACTGCCGATACAGCATCGGCGACAGAAGCGGGCGGTATTAATAACGGCACTGCTGGCGTCAATCCGACCGGCAACGTCCTAACGAACGATTTCGATTTCAGTGCAGCTTCCAAGACGGTTGCGGGCGTTGCGGCGGGAACCACCAGCGCCTCGTTGAGTTCTGGCGCCGGGACCGATGTGGTCGGTGCGCACGGCACCCTGCATCTCAATACCGACGGCTCCTATACCTACACCGTGAACAACGGCCAGGGCGCGGTCGAGGCGCTGCGCACGTTCAGTGACACGCTGACGGATACGTTCTCCTATACGGTGAAGGATAGTGCAGGGGCGACGGCCACCACGACGCTGACGGTAACGATCCACGGCAGCAACGACAACGCGACCATCACGGCCTCGGCCGCCGAGGACACCTCGGTGACCGAAGCCGGTGGCGTGGCCAACGCCACCACCAATGATCCGAGCGCCTCGGGTCAGCTCACCGTGCATGACGTCGACAGCGGCGAAGACCATTTCGCCACCCCGACCGCGGCCTCGCTGGTCGGCACCTACGGCAATTTCACCTTCGACCCGGCCACCGGGGCCTGGACCTACACGCTCGACCAGAGCAAGGCCGACCACCTGACCGACGGCCAGCACGTCACCGACACGCTGACCGTGGCCTCGTTCGACGGCACCGCCTCGCAGCCGATCGTCGTCAACATCACCGGCTCCAACGACTTCGCCAGCATCACGGCCTCGGCCGCCGAGGACACCTCGGTGACCGAAGCCGGTGGCGTGGCCAACGCCACCACCAATGATCCGAGCGCCTCGGGTCAGCTCACCGTGCATGACGTCGACAGCGGCGAAGACCATTTCGCCACCCCGACCGCGGCCTCGCTGGTCGGCACCTACGGCAATTTCACCTTCGACCCGGCCACCGGGGCCTGGACCTACACGCTCGACCAGAGCAAGGCCGACCACCTGACCGACGGCCAGCACGTCACCGACACGCTGACCGTGGCCTCGTTCGACGGCACCGCCTCGCAGCCGATCGTCGTCAACATCACCGGCTCCAACGACTTCGCCAGCATCACGGCCTCGGCCGCCGAGGACACCTCGGTGACCGAAGCCGGTGGCGTGGCCAACGCCACCACCAATGATCCGAGCGCCTCGGGTCAGCTCACCGTGCATGACGTCGACAGCGGCGAAGACCATTTCGCCACCCCGACCGCGGCCTCGCTGGTCGGCACCTACGGCAATTTCACCTTCGACCCGGCCACCGGGGCCTGGACCTACACGCTCGACCAGAGCAAGGCCGACCACCTGACCGACGGCCAGCACGTCACCGACACGCTGACCGTGGCCTCGTTCGACGGCACCGCCTCGCAGCCGATCGCCGTCAACATCACCGGCTCCAATGACTTCGCCAGCATCACGGCCTCGGCCGCCGAGGACACCTCGGTGACCGAAGCCGGTGGCGTGGCCAACGCCACCACCAATGATCCGAGCGCCTCGGGTCAGCTCACCGTGCATGACGTCGACAGCGGCGAAGACCATTTCGCCACCCCGACCGCGGCCTCGCTGGTCGGCACCTACGGCAATTTCACCTTCGACCCGGCCACCGGGGCCTGGACCTACACGCTCGACCAGAGCAAGGCCGACCACCTGACCGACGGCCAGCACGTCACCGACACGCTGACCGTGGCCTCGTTCGACGGCACCGCCTCGCAGCCGATCGTCGTCAACATCACCGGCTCCAATGACTTCGCCAGCATCACGGCCTCGGCCGCCGAGGACACCTCGGTGACCGAAGCCGGTGGCGTGGCCAACGCCACCACCAATGATCCGAGCGCCTCGGGTCAGCTCACCGTGCATGACGTCGACAGCGGCGAAGACCATTTCGCCACCCCGACCGCGGCCTCGCTGGTCGGCACCTACGGCAATTTCACCTTCGACCCGGCCACCGGGGCCTGGACCTACACGCTCGACCAGAGCAAGGCCGACCACCTGACCGACGGCCAGCACGTCACCGACACGCTGACCGTGGCCTCGTTCGACGGCACCGCCTCGCAGCCGATCGTCGTCAACATCACCGGCTCCAACGACTTCGCCAGCATCACGGCCTCGGCCGCCGAGGACACCTCGGTGACCGAAGCCGGTGGCGTGGCCAACGCCACCACCAATGATCCGAGCGCCTCGGGTCAGCTCACCGTGCATGACGTCGACAGCGGCGAAGACCATTTCGCCACCCCGACCGCGGCCTCGCTGGTCGGCACCTACGGCAATTTCACCTTCGACCCGGCCACCGGGGCCTGGACCTACACGCTCGACCAGAGCAAGGCCGACCACCTGACCGACGGCCAGCACGTCACCGACACGCTGACCGTGGCCTCGTTCGACGGCACCGCCTCGCAGCCGATCGTCGTCAACATCACCGGCTCCAATGACTTCGCCAGCATCACGGCCTCGGCCGCCGAGGACACCTCGGTGACCGAAGCCGGTGGCGTGGCCAACGCCACCACCAATGATCCGAGCGCCTCGGGTCAGCTCACCGTGCATGACGTCGACAGCGGCGAAGACCATTTCGCCACCCCGACCGCGGCCTCGCTGGTCGGCACCTACGGCAATTTCACCTTCGACCCGGCCACCGGGGCCTGGACCTACACGCTCGACCAGAGCAAGGCCGACCACCTGACCGACGGCCAGCACGTCACCGACACGCTGACCGTGGCCTCGTTCGACGGCACCGCCTCGCAGCCGATCGTCGTCAACATCACCGGCTCCAACGACTTCGCCAGCATCACGGCCTCGGCCGCCGAGGACACCTCGGTGACCGAAGCCGGTGGCGTGGCCAACGCCACCACCAATGATCCGAGCGCCTCGGGTCAGCTCACCGTGCATGACGTCGACAGCGGCGAAGACCATTTCGCCACCCCGACCGCGGCCTCGCTGGTCGGCACCTACGGCAATTTCACCTTCGACCCGGCCACCGGGGCCTGGACCTACACGCTCGACCAGAGCAAGGCCGACCACCTGACCGACGGCCAGCACGTCACCGACACGCTGACCGTGGCCTCGTTCGACGGCACCGCCTCGCAGCCGATCGTCGTCAACATCACCGGCTCCAACGACTTCGCCAGCATCACGGCCTCGGCCGCCGAGGACACCTCGGTGACCGAAGCCGGTGGCGTGGCCAACGCCACCACCAATGATCCGAGCGCCTCGGGTCAGCTCACCGTGCATGACGTCGACAGCGGCGAAGACCATTTCGCCACCCCGACCGCGGCCTCGCTGGTCGGCACCTACGGCAATTTCACCTTCGACCCGGCCACCGGGGCCTGGACCTACACGCTCGACCAGAGCAAGGCCGACCACCTGACCGACGGCCAGCACGTCACCGACACGCTGACCGTGGCCTCGTTCGACGGCACCGCCTCGCAGCCGATCGTCGTCAACATCACCGGCTCCAACGACTTCGCCAGCATCACGGCCTCGGCCGCCGAGGACACCTCGGTGACCGAAGCCGGTGGCGTGGCCAACGCCACCACCAATGATCCGAGCGCCTCGGGTCAGCTCACCGTGCATGACGTCGACAGCGGCGAAGACCATTTCGCCACCCCGACCGCGGCCTCGCTGGTCGGCACCTACGGCAATTTCACCTTCGACCCGGCCACCGGGGCCTGGACCTACACGCTCGACCAGAGCAAGGCCGACCACCTGACCGACGGCCAGCACGTCACCGACACGCTGACCGTGGCCTCGTTCGACGGCACCGCCTCGCAGCCGATCGTCGTCAACATCACCGGCTCCAACGACTTCGCCAGCATCACGGCCTCGGCCGCCGAGGACACCTCGGTGACCGAAGCCGGTGGCGTGGCCAACGCCACCACCAATGATCCGAGCGCCTCGGGTCAGCTCACCGTGCATGACGTCGACAGCGGCGAAGACCATTTCGCCACCCCGACCGCGGCCTCGCTGGTCGGCACCTACGGCAATTTCACCTTCGACCCGGCCACCGGGGCCTGGACCTACACGCTCGACCAGAGCAAGGCCGACCACCTGACCGACGGCCAGCACGTCACCGACACGCTGACCGTGGCCTCGTTCGACGGCACCGCCTCGCAGCCGATCGTCGTCAACATCACCGGCTCCAACGACTTCGCCAGCATCACGGCCTCGGCCGCCGAGGACACCTCGGTGACCGAAGCCGGTGGCGTGGCCAACGCCACCACCAATGATCCGAGCGCCTCGGGTCAGCTCACCGTGCATGACGTCGACAGCGGCGAAGACCATTTCGCCACCCCGACCGCGGCCTCGCTGGTCGGCACCTACGGCAATTTCACCTTCGACCCGGCCACCGGGGCCTGGACCTACACGCTCGACCAGAGCAAGGCCGACCACCTGACCGACGGCCAGCACGTCACCGACACGCTGACCGTGGCCTCGTTCGACGGCACCGCCTCGCAGCCGATCGTCGTCAACATCACCGGCTCCAATGACTTCGCCAGCATCACGGCCTCGGCCGCCGAGGACACCTCGGTGACCGAAGCCGGTGGCGTGGCCAACGCCACCACCAATGATCCGAGCGCCTCGGGTCAGCTCACCGTGCATGACGTCGACAGCGGCGAAGACCATTTCGCCACCCCGACCGCGGCCTCGCTGGTCGGCACCTACGGCAATTTCACCTTCGACCCGGCCACCGGGGCCTGGACCTACACGCTCGACCAGAGCAAGGCCGACCACCTGACCGACGGCCAGCACGTCACCGACACGCTGACCGTGGCCTCGTTCGACGGCACCGCCTCGCAGCCGATCGTCGTCAACATCACCGGCTCCAACGACTTCGCCAGCATCACGGCCTCGGCCGCCGAGGACACCTCGGTGACCGAAGCCGGTGGCGTGGCCAACGCCACCACCAATGATCCGAGCGCCTCGGGTCAGCTCACCGTGCATGACGTCGACAGCGGCGAAGACCATTTCGCCACCCCGACCGCGGCCTCGCTGGTCGGCACCTACGGCAATTTCACCTTCGACCCGGCCACCGGGGCCTGGACCTACACGCTCGACCAGAGCAAGGCCGACCACCTGACCGACGGCCAGCACGTCACCGACACGCTGACCGTGGCCTCGTTCGACGGCACCGCCTCGCAGCCGATCGTCGTCAACATCACCGGCTCCAATGACTTCGCCAGCATCACGGCCTCGGCCGCCGAGGACACCTCGGTGACCGAAGCCGGTGGCGTGGCCAACGCCACCACCAATGATCCGAGCGCCTCGGGTCAGCTCACCGTGCATGACGTCGACAGCGGCGAAGACCATTTCGCCACCCCGACCGCGGCCTCGCTGGTCGGCACCTACGGCAATTTCACCTTCGACCCGGCCACCGGGGCCTGGACCTACACGCTCGACCAGAGCAAGGCCGACCACCTGACCGACGGCCAGCACGTCACCGACACGCTGACCGTGGCCTCGTTCGACGGCACCGCCTCGCAGCCGATCGTCGTCAACATCACCGGCTCCAACGACTTCGCCAGCATCACGGCCTCGGCCGCCGAGGACACCTCGGTGACCGAAGCCGGTGGCGTGGCCAACGCCACCACCAATGATCCGAGCGCCTCGGGTCAGCTCACCGTGCATGACGTCGACAGCGGCGAAGACCATTTCGCCACCCCGACCGCGGCCTCGCTGGTCGGCACCTACGGCAATTTCACCTTCGACCCGGCCACCGGGGCCTGGACCTACACGCTCGACCAGAGCAAGGCCGACCACCTGACCGACGGCCAGCACGTCACCGACACGCTGACCGTGGCCTCGTTCGACGGCACCGCCTCGCAGCCGATCGTCGTCAACATCACCGGCTCCAATGACTTCGCCAGCATCACGGCCTCGGCCGCCGAGGACACCTCGGTGACCGAAGCCGGTGGCGTGGCCAACGCCACCACCAATGATCCGAGCGCCTCGGGTCAGCTCACCGTGCATGACGTCGACAGCGGCGAAGACCATTTCGCCACCCCGACCGCGGCCTCGCTGGTCGGCACCTACGGCAATTTCACCTTCGACCCGGCCACCGGGGCCTGGACCTACACGCTCGACCAGAGCAAGGCCGACCACCTGACCGACGGCCAGCACGTCACCGACACGCTGACCGTGGCCTCGTTCGACGGCACCGCCTCGCAGCCGATCGTCGTCAACATCACCGGCTCCAACGACTTCGCCAGCATCACGGCCTCGGCCGCCGAGGACACCTCGGTGACCGAAGCCGGTGGCGTGGCCAACGCCACCACCAATGATCCGAGCGCCTCGGGTCAGCTCACCGTGCATGACGTCGACAGCGGCGAAGACCATTTCGCCACCCCGACCGCGGCCTCGCTGGTCGGCACCTACGGCAATTTCACCTTCGACCCGGCCACCGGGGCCTGGACCTACACGCTCGACCAGAGCAAGGCCGACCACCTGACCGACGGCCAGCACGTCAC
Source organism: Bradyrhizobium sp. USDA 4510 (assembly GCF_054059095.1). Taxonomy (NCBI): domain Bacteria; kingdom Pseudomonadati; phylum Pseudomonadota; class Alphaproteobacteria; order Hyphomicrobiales; family Nitrobacteraceae; genus Bradyrhizobium; species Bradyrhizobium sp. USDA 4510. The sequence continues at coordinate 2,628,613 of NZ_JBSSBT010000001.1, forward strand.
CGACACGCTGACCGTGGCCTCGTTCGACGGCACCGCCTCGCAGCCGATCGCCGTCAACATCACCGGCTCCAATGACTTCGCCAGCATCACCGGGACGGCGACGGGCTCGGTGACGGAGGACGGCACCTTGACGGCGGGTAACACGCTGACCGTCAATGACGTGGACAGCAGCGAGAACCATTTCCAGATGCTAGGCTCGCTCGCCGGGACCTACGGCACCTTTACGTTCAATGCGACGAGCGGGGTGTGGGGCTACACGCTGGCCAACAACCAGGCCAATGTTCAGGCGCTGGCAGGCGGCACCCAGGTGCATGACACGCTGACCGTGAAGTCGTTCGACGGCACCGCCACGCAGACCATCGATGTCACTATCACCGGCACCAATGACGCCGCCACCATCACCGGGACAGCGACGGGCTCGGTGACGGAGGACGGCACCTTGACGGCGGGTAACACGCTGACCGTCAATGACGTGGACAGCGGCCAGAACCATTTCCAGACGCCAGGCTCGCTCGCCGGGACCTACGGCACCTTTACGTTCAATGCGACGAGCGGGGTGTGGGGCTACATGCTGGCCAATAACCAGGCCAATGTTCAGGCGCTGGCAGGCGGCACCCAGGTGCATGACACGCTGACCGTGAAGTCGTTCGACGGCACTGCCACGCAGACCATCGATGTCACCATCACCGGCACCAACGATGCGCCGATCCTGGACGCATCTAAAACGCCGGTTCTCGCTTCCGAGAACCAGGGCGCCGGAGCGCCCGTCGGCGCTGTCGGGACGCTGGTATCGGCGCTGGTCGATCTCAACCCCCCGGCCGGCGGTCTGGATAACGTCACCGACGCCGACACCGGTGCCGTGACCGGCATCGCACTGGTTGGCACCGATACGAGCCACGGCAGCTGGTTCTTCTCCACCAACAACGGTGGAACATGGACGGCCGTAGGCGCAGTGTCGAACACGCAGGCCCTGCTGCTCTCGGCCGACGCCAACACGCGGCTCTACTTCCAACCAAGCGCCGGCTTTGCCGGGACAGATACGAACGCCGTCACCTTCCGCGCTTGGGATCAGACCAGCGGCTCGAACGGGGCCAAGGTGGATACCTCGTTAAATGGCGGTACTACGGCATTTTCGACCACCACTGATACTGCGAACCTCACTATCAATGCGACCGATACTACTCCGCCTACGGTGATATCGATTACGGGTGGCACCTCGTTGCCGGCGGGCAACAGCGAAACGATCACGTTTACATTCAGCGAAAAAGTTGCAAATCTGACGCTTGGAGATATATCGCTAAACGATAGCTCAAATGGGACTAGTTTGAGCAATCTTCAGACCGCCGATGGCGGCCTCACTTGGACAGCGACGTTCACCAAGGGCAGCTCCAATAGTACAACAATCACTGTTTTTAACAGTGGCACCTCGGCTGCTACGGATCCCTATTGGACTGACCTTGCGGGAAATGCCGGAGTAGGTGGTGGATCCCTGACTATTTCGAAAAAGGCTCCCGCGGGTGTCTCGGGTCAGCAAATCAACCTCGGCTTGGAGCAACCGGAAGGAAATGACACCGCTGTATCGTTGACGATAACAAATCTCCCGACGGCGTGGATCGTACCAAACGGCTCCAAGCTTAGTGACGGTTCCTGGGCCGTAACCGAGACCGACATAAGCGCGCTTACAATTGTGACGCCCGTTGAGTTTGTCGGAGCTGCGGTTATCACGGTTTCCGCCACCTGGGCGAATCCCGATGGCAGCTTCGGCACACTTCTGGTCGGCGACAATGTCGAAGCGTACGCCCCAGGATCCCCAATTTTTGCGTGGTCCGGCGACGATCACCTGACCGGCTCGAGCGGCCACGATACCTTCGTGTTCTCGCAGCCGATCGGCAACGACGTGGTACACAGCTTCGAGGTATCCTCCGACGTCATCGACCTGATCAGCTATGGCTGGCAGAGCTTCGCGGACGTTCAGGCTCATACCGCCGATAATGCGAGTGGTAATGCTGTGATCACGTTGGCCGACGGCCAAACGATCACGCTCGATGACGTACACGCGTCGGATCTCACCGCCGCGAACTTCGAATTCGACGTAACACCGACGGTCGAAAACCCGGGTCCAATGACCATCGGCGATGGCGCGATGCTGCCGCTGTCGGGTATCATGCACAATACCGGAACGATCGAGCTGCAGGCCTCTGGCGATGACACGCTGCTGCAAATCATCCAGACCGGGATCACGCTCAACGGCGGCGGCCACGTGGTCCTGTCCGACGATGATCACAACATCATCGCTGGCACGGCCTCGAACGTCACGCTGGACAACGTCGACAATGTGATCTCCGGTGCCGGCCAAATCGGCCAAGGCAGCTTGACGCTGAGCAATGAGGGCACCATCGATGCCACCGGCAGCCATGCCCTGGTGATCGATACCGGCGCCAACGTGATTTCGAATGCTGGCACGCTGGAAGCGACCGGCACGGGTGGGCTGATGCTCGCTAGTGCGGTGGCCAACAGCGGCCTGATCTGGGCCAATGGCGGCACGGTCACAGCACAGGGCGAGGTTACCGGCAACGGCGGCGCTCTGATCAGCGGGGCCGGCACTATCGAGTTTGGGGCGGCCTCGGCGGCAGGCGTCATTTTCGACACAACTGCTGCCGGCCACCTGATCCTGGATGATGCCTTCCACTTCTCCGGTACGGTGAGCGGCCTGGATGGCAACGACGACATCGACATCAGGGGCATCAGCTTCGGCGCTGGCACCACGTTGAGCTTCACGGAGAACCAGGAGGGGACCGGCGGCACTCTGACGGTGTCGGATGGCGCTCACACGGCCAACATCGTTCTCCTCGGTCAATACGACCCGACCGGCTTTGCCGAGAAGGCCGACGCCACGAACGGCACGGTGATCACCTATGACCCGCACCACATCGCCTGAGGGGCGTGAACTTCACGGGGGAAGAGAAATGATCGGGGGAGAAGCCGAACCCCGTAAGTTTACCCTCCTGCCGTTTTTGCGCCGGCAGCGGCTTTGGCTCAGCTGCCGGCTATGCTAGTTAGGATAGATTGGATGATTGGATTTACTTGGACCTTTTGGCTGCCAACTGTTGGCTGCCGCTCATCATTTTTAGGGGATGGCTCCGGCCAGGTTCCGCGTGAGTATCCTTCGTAAAAGAGCGGATGAATTCCGGCAGGCGCTCCAAGCCGGCCAAGGTTATTTTGTCACTGCAGCGATATTCAGCCTGGCCATCAACCTGCTCTTTTTGGCCGGCCCGCTGTACATGCTGCAGGTTTACGATCGCGTAATCTCGAGCGCCAGCGAGATCACACTGTTGATGCTGACGCTGGCGCTGTTGCTGGCGTTCATGGCGCTCGCGGGTCTCGATGCAGTACGTGCGCGTGTGTTGACACGCACCAGCATCCGCCTCGATCGGAAGATCGCGCCACGGGTGATGACCGCCATCATTGAGCATTCGTCGAAAATAGGCGGCGCGCGCAGCCAGCTGTTACGCGATTTTGACACGTTCCGCCAGTTCATCACCGGGTCGGGAATTCATGCGATCTTCGATCTGCCGTGGGCGCCGATCTATATCGCTGTGATTTTCGCTTTGCACCCGCTCCTGGGGGCATTTGCGCTGGGGTGCTCGATCATTCTGGTGCTGATGGCCCTCCTCAATGAATGGATCGTCAAACCTCCGCTCTCCGAATCCGGCGAGGCGGCAAGTCGAAATTATGGTTTCACCGAGATGAGCCTGCGCAATACCGAAGTGGTGCGCGCAATGGGGATGACCGCAGGCCTTCTAAAGCGCTGGAGCCGAGATCGTGACCGGATGATCGAGCGCCAAGTCGCCGCGAGCGATCGCGCAGCAATGATGCAGAGCATGATCCGCTTCCTGCGGCTTTCGATGCAATCCTTGATCCTTGGCCTTGGCGCCTATCTCGTGATCGAGCGACTCACCACCGCCGGCGCGATGTTCGCCGCCAGCATCCTGCTTGGCCGTGCGTTGCAACCGATCGAACAGATTGTTGGATCATGGCGGAGCCTCGTCTCGGCCCGGGGGGCATTCTTGAGGGTGCGCGAGCTGTTGGCTACGAATCCGCAGCGTCAATCCGAATTGACGCTGCCGCGACCCGAAGGCCATATATCTGTCGAAGCGCTATCCTTTGCCGCCCCTGGCACATCGAAGCCTATTCTGCGGGGAGTTACATTCCAGATTGCCCCGGGTGAAGTGCTCGGAATTATCGGCCCCTCGGGTGCCGGGAAATCAACGTTGGCCCGCCATATCGTGGGCGTTCAGGCGCCATCCGCGGGGGCCGTTCGGCTCGATGGATCCGATGTTTCGACCTGGATCAGGTCGTCGCTCGGCCAGTATCTTGGCTATCTTCCGCAGGATATCGAGCTGTTTGCCGACAGCATCGCCGCCAATATCTGCCGGTTCGATCGGAAAGAGGACAGGGAGATTATCTCGGCGGCCCGGACGGCCGGTGTGCATGACATGATCCTGCGTCTGCCGGAGGGGTATGACACTCAAGTCGGGGAGGGTGGCGCGATCCTGTCGGGAGGCATTCGCCAGCGGATCGCGCTGGCGCGCGCGGCTTACGGCAACCCGAGCCTCGTTGTGCTCGATGAGCCAAGTTCGAATCTCGACTCCGAAGGCGACTCAGCGTTGGCCGACTGCATTAGCGAATTGAAGAGGCGTGGAACAACCGTGGTGATCATTTCGCATCGGCCTGCCACCATCGGCGTCGTCGACAAGATATTGGTGTTGCGCGAGGGCGTGGCCGAGATGTTCGGACCACGCAGCGAAATCCTCTCGCGCCTGACGCGACCTGTGCCCGTACCGGCAGTTCGGGAAGCGGCTGGCTAGGAGAGATCATGGCGTTGCTTGATGTTGCAAATCTGTCGATGCGCCCTGGAGCCGCACCGCGCGGCACAAAGCGCACGAACAAGGATGGCGCGCCGAACGATTCCATTCGCAATATCGCCATCACGGGGTGGCTGATCATCGCCGTCTTCTTCGGCGGGATCGGCACCTGGGCGGTGACGGCTCCCCTCAATGGGGCCGTTGTCGCCAATGCGGTCGTCAAGGTCGATGGCAACCGCAAGAGCCTTCAGCACCTCGATGGCGGCATCGTCAAGGAATTGCACGTCAGGGAAGGCGACCGGGTGCTCGCAGGCGATCTGCTGATCGTCCTGGACGAGACCCAAGCTCGCGCCGAACATGAGGTGCTGACGCAGCAATATGCCGTGCTGCGCGCAACGGAAGTCCGGCTGCTGACCGAGCTTGACCATGGCTTCCAGCTTGTCATGCCGCCAGATCTGAAGGCGCGCTCTGACGATCCCTATTTCAAAAGCGTCTGGAACGGGCAGCTCAGTCAGTTTGACAGCCGCCGGGCGTCGCTCGAAGGACAAAGGAGCGTCGTCCGTGAGAAGATCAACCAGCTGGGGTCCCAGATCGTTGGCGGGGAAGCGCAGGTGAAATCGTTCACCAATCAGATCGACTCTGTGCGCAAGGAGGCCAAGGATATCGCTCCACTCGTTGAGCGAGGACTGATCGCCCGTCCCCGCATCCTGCAGTTGGAGCGGACGGCGTACGGCCTCGAAGGCCAGATTGCCGATGCAAACGCCAGCATTGCCAAGGCGCGACAGGCGATCGCCGAGCAGGAGCAGCAGATCGCCCAGTTCGACAACGATCGGATGACCGACGTCACGAAGGATTTGCGCGATACGCAAGCCAAGCTCCTGGAGGTCATCCCGAAGGCGACGAATGCCAAGGCTGTACTGGGCCGGATGGAAATTCGTGCTCCCTATACCGGACGCGTGGTTGGGCTCAGCGTGTTTTCGGTGGGCGGCGTGATCCAGCGCGGTGACAAAATCCTGGACATCGTGCCCGACGAGGATTCGCTGACCATCGAGGCGCAGGTGGCAGTCGAGGATATCAGCGACGTGCATCCGAACACGCGTGCGGAAGTTCACCTAACCGCCTACAAGCAGCGGATCGTCCCGATCATCCATGGCGACGTCATTCAGGTTTCGGCGGACCGCTTGACGGATCCCAAAACCAACAATCCGTATTACACGGCGTTTGTTCGGATCGACCAGAACGAGCTGGCGGCCCTGCCCAACATTCATCTTTACCCGGGAATGCCTGCAACGGTGATGATTCCGACGGTTCAGCGAACTGCATTTGATTATATCGTCGGGCCGCTCATTATGTCATTCAACCATGCGTTCCGGCAGAAGTGACGGCTGATCGCGTCTGAACCGGACAGCGATGAGTGCCATGAGCGCACGGTCACGGTCGCGGCGGTAAGCCCATGACGGACGGCACTGGCCCCGACGCTCCTCGTTACCCGCGGAACGCTTCTGCGAGGCGCTCATATTCGTTGAATTGATTATAGGCCTGCGCCGATAGGCGTACCCAGAGTGAGCCCCTAAATGGGATGACCGCAGCATCGATTCGGTGTTTCTCAGTAAGCGCGATTTTCCGCGCACGTTGTCGGCCGCGATTTGACGGATGGCCTTCGTATCGGGGCGATGCTGAGCCGTTCAGGCAGTGGCCGCTTTGGGGAAGTTGAAGGGCAACAGGTCAGCGATATCGGCGTTGTCCACGCGCTGAGGCAACTCGGTGAGCACATGGCGCAGCCATGTTAACGGCTCGACACGTGAGGCGCGGCAGGTCAGCATTAGGCTGTAGACGACGGCGCTGGCCCTGGCTCCGTCGACGGTGTCGCTGAACAGCCAGCTTTTTCGGCCGGTGGCAAAAACCCTGATGTCGCGCTCCAGAAGATTGTTGTCGATCGGCATCCTGCCATCTTCGGTGTAACGCGTCAGATAGTCCCATTGGTTCCGGGTGTAAGATACGGCGTCGCCAAGCTTGCTGTCCGGCAGGACCTTCGGGGCGATTTGATCGAGCCATTCCTTGAGGGCGTTCAGGACAGGAATGCTGTGTTGCTGGCGGAAGCGACGGATGCATTGATCCGGCGTTTCGTCTCTGTCCGGTTTCTCGTCCCGCGCCTGCCTTTCAACCCGGTAGAGCTGCTCGAAGAACCGCAGCGCCTGCTCGGGCGGCCCGCCGCCCTTCTTTCTCGCTTTGAGGGCGTCGACAAAACGCCGCCGGGAGTGGGCCATGCATCCAATGTGGGTGGCCCCTTCCAGCGTGCGCCATGCGCTATAGCCGTCACTCATCACGATGCCACGGTAATCGCCGAGGAAGACCTGCGGGTGGATTTGGCCGCGGCCCGGCTGATAATCCAGAAGAACGATCGGCTCGTGACTATCCTTGCCGCTGCGATACGCCCACATGTACGATGTGCTGGTGGCCGCTTTGTCCTTCTCCTTGAGGACCTGAACCGTCGTCTCGTCGCCATGGATGAGAGGCTGCGATCTGAGCCGCAGCTTCAGGGCGTCATAAATGCGATGCAGATGCTTCTCGCTCGAGCCGATCACCCAGTGGCCCAAAGCGCCGCGGCTGACAGGAACGCCTGCGCGTTCGAAGGCCTGCGCCAAGCGGTAGAGCGGCGTGCCGTCGACATATTTGTGAACCAGCGCGAACGCCAGCGTCGAGGCCGTGGCAACGCTGCCCGGCAACGGCTGCGTCGGCATCGGCGCGGTCACGACAGGGGCGTTGATCCCGGTGCGATCGCAATGGCGGCAGGCATATTTGAAGCGCACATTCTGTAAAACCTTCGCCTTCACCTCGATATGAAGTTGCTCGGTGACAGCCTCGCCCATGCGATGCATCTGGCCACGGCAGCAAGGACACGCCTTCTGATCGTCGGGCAGGTCATACTCGACGCGCTCGCGCGGCAGGTTTGCCGGCAGCGGCCTGCGGCCGCGCTTCTTTCCCGTCGTGCTTTCGACCGATGGCAGACCCGTGTCCGGAAGTTCGGCGGTATCGTTCGTTTCGCTGCCGGCGTCATCCTCATCGGCGGCCTGCTCGGCTTCATTGAAGAGACGGTCGACGTGCTTTTCGCTGCGCGGCGCAAAACGATGCAGGCGTGCCAGCGCCAGTTCTTCCTCCAGCTTGACGACGCGCTCCGTGAGCTGACGATTCTCCGCCTCCAGCGCGGCAATGCGCGCCAACAGCACCTCGACACTCGGATTGCCGGTTCGATTCATCGGATTCTTGAATCTGAACCGTTCCGACGCGTCAACCGCTCAACTCAAGAGCTCAGCCGGCAACCTGATATTGCCGCACCGGATGACGGACCATCGCATCGATATCGATGCCGTCGAGGATCCAGTGCAACTGCTCGGTCGTAAGCCGGACGACCGCCTCCTGGCGGCGCGGCCATCGGAACTTGTCCTCGGTCAGCCGCTTCAGGACCAGCACAAAGCCGGACCGGTCGAAGAACAGCAACTTCATCCGGTCGCAACGGCGATTGCAGAACGCAAAAACCGCCGGCACAAACGGATCGAGCGCCATCGTCTCCTGAACCAGAACCGCAAGGCTGTTGATGCCAGCTCGGAAGTCGATCGGCTCACGGTGCAGATAGACCTGCAGGTCACCGCCCAGTCTGAACATGGCCCAGGGCTCCAATGATCGCCGTCAATGCATCCACATCCCCGCATTCCAGCGCGAGCTTCACGCCATTCGGCAGCGACGCGCTCACTTTGGCCGGAGAACAAAAAGCTGGAGACCCCTTGGATTCCGACCCACCCACTTCATCGCAGGTCGCCGGCAAATCCACCGCCTCCACACTGCCTTGCCGCGACAAACCCCGCTCGGCGGCCCCCTCAAGGTGAACCGGGATGAACGCCGAGGGTGACGACGACGGCGCCGACCTGGCCGCGGCGTCCTTCTTGATCCACTTCCGAAGCAGGTTCGCGTTGACCCCATGTTCGAGTGCAAGTCTCGAGACCGAAACGCCAGGCTCAAGGCAGGCCGCCACAAGACGCTCCTTCGATGTCGTCTCAAAGCGCCGGCGACCGTTCCGACCAACAAGCCTGACACGCAGTTTCTGACCATCGTCGCTCATCATGAGGTGTCCACCTATTTAAGTGGACACCTCATGCATCAGAGCACTCAAAACCAAAAGGTGCGGGGAAATTCGCGCTTACGTTTCTCACGCAAAGCGCCACGGATCACGAGAGCCCGCCCGTCGGTCGCCTCCCCGGCGAGCGGAAGACGCACAGTGGACATTGATCCGGTTAAGGCATCGTCTGAACCGCGTTCGGTGTTCCAATGCTTTGCAAGCAAGTTCGCGGCTTGCCGCGCGAGCTGGATATTTCGTTCGCGTAGCAGTTGGCCGCCGATGCGCAAATGGTAGTCGATAGCTGCCGGCATCGTGAGCCATGCCGTAGGGTCACGCGTCCCGGTCCAATCGAATTCCGCCGCAAGACCTTGGCCGTAGCCGTGGGAAATCACCAGCGGATGGGTTTCGGCCTGGTTAGCTGGTGAGGCCCACAGAAATCCGCTTCCCTTCGGGGCCATTAGCCATTTGTGGCAATTGCCGACGTACCAATCGGCTCCAATTGAGGGAATATCGAGCGACAGCATCCCCGGGGCGTGTGCACCGTCGATCAGGACCTTTGCGCCCGCTTCACGACATAGCGCGGTGAGTTCGCGAACCGGAAAAACGGTGGCCGTCGGCGAACTGACGTGGTCAAGAATGACCAGCCGGGTGCGGGGACTGATCGCGCGGCGACCGCGTTGACGATCTCAACCGGGTCACTGATGGGAAATGGCACCGCGGCCTCCAGGACGACCGCACCGGCGCGTGAAGCGTGATATTCGGCGGCCTTTCGGATCGCTGGATAACCGTGATCTGTCAGCAGAATTTCATCGCCCGGCGACAGCCTGATCGAACTTAATACCATGTTGCAGCCGGCTGTCGCGTTCTCGATGAAGATGAGATCAGAGCCGGTCGCCTCGACAAACATCGCAAGACGGTCGGCGCCAGTCCGTAGCGCCTGCGACAATTCGAGCGCGAGGAACCTGGTCGGATCGCGCTCCATTCGATCCTGCAAGCGGCGCTGCTCGTCCAACACGATGCGAGGCACGGCACCGTACGAGCCATGATTGAGGAATGACATATCGGGATCGAGCAGCCATTCTCTGCGCGGTACCAACGCATTTGAAAGGTCAGACAACTGGACTCCCGGCAAGCTCGTTCAGACGCATTCGCAAAACCTGCTGCGGTCGAGACCTTCTCCCATCACTTCGCCTCGACGGGTGCGATGAGATCGGCAATCCGTAGCAGGCCTTGGCAAACCCGCCAGATAAAATTGGCACGCAGGAACAATTCAGTCGCATTATTCATGTTGCCGAATTGAAAATGATATCCGTTGGCGACGATGTTATGCGATGCCGATAGTCGCGACAATCTGGGTACGCGCGCAGTGAACGGCCTCGATCAACCGCCGACCGAATTCTCTGGCGTCTTCAAGATCGAGCGCAATCAGCCGGGGAGGGGTATGGGATTGATTAAAGGGATAAATCGCTTCAACGAAGATCATTTGCCGTCTGACAAAAGGACCAGTTGGTTGATGGATTTTTCCGCGGGAAATAAAAACGAACGATCGTCAGGGGCGACCTTGACTTCGTGCTTTGGTTTGAAGTCGACGACGAACCTGGGCGCTGGGGTGATCGGCATCGGCAAGCCCTTATCGAATGGTCTCAATCAAAACGAAAAAATCCTAAACAAATCAAAGGGAAGTCGCAAGTCGTCAGCTTTCGCACACGTCGCTTGCGAGAGGCGTAAGCCTTTGCTCGCATCGGGACAGCGTTTACGCGTTGTCGGCTCGGTAAATGGTTATACTGTCTGCCAATCTGTTGGGAGACCACGTCGGCGCGTTCGGACCTTCATGATGTCCCACGGTCGTCGATCCAGGCACTGTAGCGTGAACAGGATCCAGAAGCTTCATTCGCAGCTTCTCGACGAAGAGCGCAGCAGGCAATCGGCCGCGCCGGCCGATGCGGGCAAGCCGCCGCTGCCGGTCGTGTAGTGGGGACAATCGAACCCGGAGAGTTGCGGCCGGCTCGGACGGGATTCGGCAACTGCTCTTGAGGCGACACGAAGTCCGCCAAGGCCGCTCTTCTTGGAACCGAGCGTTTGGGCAGTATCGACCATCGTCGTTGTCAAATTAGACTATTGCAACGCGACAGATCGATCCTTGGCCTGCTGGATGCCACCGGCAAGCGCCTTTGCGTATAGCTCGCGTGCCTTCGTCACATCGCCGCGTGTTCCGTAGGTCTTCCACGTGGAAAGAACGAGAGGATCATAAGTCTCCGCGAGCATGAAGCTCGCCCGTGCGCTACCCGTCTCGACAGCGTGTTCGAGTACGATACGCGCTCCACTGATATCCCCCTGGCCGAGCAGGGTGCTGGCGCGCGCCAGCAATCTAGCCGCTTCCGGACCGCCTTGCGCCTCAGCGACGGCTGCGGGCTCTGTCGGAGCTGCCTCAGCGGCATGAGTCGGCCTGGCTTCGCGGCCCAATGCCGGCGCCTCGGCCCTGTCGCGCTCCTTCCTCAGAGACTGCCGCAGCTCTGCCCTCGCGCTCTCAGTGGCCTTCTTCGCGTGCATCGCCGCGTCGCCGGCCTTGGTTGACAGCGCCAGCTGGGTCTCGAGGTCTCGCCGCGCTCTCGCAAGCTCGCCAGTCAGCGTCTCGGCCCTGTCGTGCTCCGTCTTCAAAGACTGTCGCAGCTCCGCCGTCGCGGTCTCGGCGGCGTTCTTCGCCTGCGACGCCTCGTCGCTGGCCTTGCTTGACAGCGCCAGCTGGGTCGCGAGATCCCGTCGCGCCTTCGCAAGTTCGCCCGCCAGCGCCTCGACCCTGTCGTGTTCCTTCTGCAGAGACTGTCGCAGCTCCGCTATCCCGCTTTCCGCGGCTTGACCGAGCAGCGTCGCCTGATCGCGCGCCTTGTTCGCCTGCGCTATCTGCATCTCAATGACCTGCTGCGCCCTCGCCAGTTCATTTGCCAGGGCCTCTGTGCGGCGCCGCTCCTTTTCAGATGACTGTTGCACTTCCGGCTGCATTGCCTCCGCAGCTTGTTTGCCCCGTGCAGTATCCCGCGGTGGCGGTGCGATCGCCCGGCCGGCTTGCTGACGAAGAGCCGGATCCCGCGCCGATGAATCGGCTTTCTGCAGGTCCTGGCTTGGGACTGTCTCTTGCTTGACGGCCTCCAAACCAGCTGTGCCCGGCCTGATGTTATCCTCCTCACCAATGTATCGCGTCACATAGGAGCCGAGCTCGGCGTGGAAATACCAGCCGATGAGCGACGTCCCGACCATCACCGCGGCGATCGAGGCGATGGCGCGCCGCGCGGTCGGTCCGCGCTCCTGTTTGCTCTGCGCGGCCCGCGCTTCAGCCAGGACGCCATTGACCGGGTCCGCGTTCGTAACCAGACGAGTTAATTCCGCCACCCTCGCGCGTTCGGCCAGGCCCGAGGGGAAACAAAAAGAGCGCGGCCCCGGCGACGCCGGGGGGGCGATCGATCCAGTTTCCTTTGGCGGAATAAATTCATCTTGCAGGATAAATTCATCACCTTCCTTTGGAAGATGCATTGTTTGCCAATGCGTCGGCGTGATCTCGCTTGGCTCGCCATTTTCCTGGATCCAGCCACGGCCATCAGCCGACCACTGAGCTGATTCAAAGCGTCCGCTTACGTCATCCTCGAGAATGACGAATGTCCCATCCTTTGGAGCGGTGTCGATCACGCGGCGCATGTAAAAGACGCCTATTCGATGCGGTTATCCAATTTTTCAAAACGACTTTGCCAATACACAGATTCTACTACGCCCCACCAAAGGTCTCAAGAAATAGTCATTTAGGTTTGTGGCGGTAGTCCGACCGCAGCACGGCGGCGGACATCTACCAGGCTGCGCGCGCCATGGCCGCAGGCCGAACTTGTCCGCCACCGCGGCGGTTTTCAGGCGGCTGAAGGAGTCAAATCCGTAATTTTTGCGGGTCCTCCCGTGCCAAAGCAGATCACTCCTTATGCGCGTGGACGCCCTGTGACTGCGCCAGAGCCCTTTCGGCCTCGGTTATCGCCGCGTCCGTTGAGCGGAACCAACCGTTGTCACTGCTGGCGCTGGTGCGCAAGGCGTTGGCTGGGCAGGTCTAGGCAAGGACAATGTCCCTGATCGAGCGAAATGTGCAGGTCCAAAAGCTTCATTCGCAGCGGCTCGAGGAAGAGCGCAGTAGGCAATCGACCGCGCCGGCCGACGCAACCAAGCCGCTGGCGGTCACACAGTGGCGGCAATCCAACCCGGAGAGGTACTAGTGTCCTGAATCAAAAGTTCGGCGGACTCCAAATCGACTCGATGATAGCGGACTCTCCTGATTTGGGGAGGATTGGCGATGGGTCGGCGCTTTGCTCCGCTGGAGCTTGATGAGGTGGAACGTGCTGAGTTGACATCGTTGGCGTCGCGTCGAAGCACTGCTCAGGCGTTGGCACTGCGGGCTCGGATCGTCGTGGCCTGTGCTGAGGGCGAGCAGAGCAAGGTCGTGGCGGCCCGTTTGGCTGTCGATCCCGACACGGTCGGCAAATGGCGGCGGCGGTTCTCCGAGCATCGGCTTGAAGGTCTTTGGGACGAGCCGCGATCGGGGACGCCACGCACGATTGAGGATGCCCGGATCGAGGCGGTGATCGTTCGCACCCTTGAGACTCAGCCTCCCGGGGCCACCCACTGGAGTTCGCGCAGCATGGCGCGGGCCAGCGGGCTGTCAGTCTCAACAGTACAGCGTATATGGCGCGCTTTCGGCTTGCAGCCGCATCGGTTGGAGACCTTCAAGCTCTCAACCGACCCCGACTTCGTCGCCAAGGTTCGCGACATCGTCGGCCTTTACGTAGCTCCGCCCGAGCGCGCCATCGTACTGTGTGTCGATGAGAAGTCGCAAATCCAGGCGCTGGATCGCAGCCAGCCCATGCTGCCCATGCGACCTGGCCAGCCGGCGCGCCGTAGTCACGACTACAAACGCCATGGCGTCACCTCGCTGTTTGCCGCCCTCGACGTCGCAACCGGCCGGGTCATTGGCAAATGCTATGGACGCCATCGTGCCAAAGAGTTCCGCAAGTTTCTCGATGAGATCGAAGCTGCGGTTCCAGACGATCTGGACGTCCACCTCGTCATGGACAATTACGCAACCCACAAGACGCCGTTGATCCGCAACTGGCTGGCAAAGAGGCCGCGCTGGCACGTCCACCTGACGCCAACCAGCTCATCCTGGCTCAATCAGGTCGAACGCTTCTTTGCACTCATCACCGAGCGTAAGATTAGGCGCGGCATCTATCGCAGTGTGGCGGCGCTACGGGCCGAGATTGCCTCCTTCATCGACCATCACAACGCTGACCCAATGCCGTTCCGATGGACCAAATCAGCTGACGACATTCTCGGCTCAATCGAACGCTTCTGCGCTTACAATCTGCCCGCCAAGGCATAAAATGCCATGAACTTTTGGTTCAGGACACTAGCGGCTGAGAGGGGATTCCGGAAACTGCTTTTGAAAAGGGCGATTTTTAGGGATTGCTGGGTTGCACCCATCGGTCCGAGTCGAAGATGATCGGCAGCGAGGGACAGAAAATTCAAGCAATAACTCACTTCAGTCGAATAAACGGACGGGGCCGGAAGTGAATTCTGGGCGCAGCGATTACCTTCGGCCTTGGTTGCCGCTCTTGCTCGCGGCTACTGCCTATCTCGCGATCATCGCCAGAGGCAATTTCCTGCTGAAGGATGCCGACATTTATTGGCATATCGCGGTCGGCCAGTGGATCGTCGATCATCGTGCCGTGCCTCACGTCGATATGCTCTCCTTCACGATGCGCGGTGAACCCTGGATAACCAGTGAGTGGCTATCCGAAGTCCTTTATTTCGTTGCCTACGAACTGGCCGGATGGACGGGACCCGTGATGTTGGCGGCGCTGGCATCGTCGCTCGCGTACTACCTGCTTGCGCTCCTGCTCCTGAAAAGACTGCCGAACATACCGGCCACGATCTTGGCGTCGGCTGCAATCGTAATGACGTCGTTCCACGTGTTCACCCGCCCGCATGTCCTGGTCTTTCCCCTGATGGTGGTGTGGGCAGATGCGCTGGTCAGAGCGAGCGAAGAGCGACGGGCTCCTTCCTTGGTATATCTTCCACTCGTCACGCTTTGGGCCAACCTCCACGGAAGCTTCACGCTGGCCTTGGCGCTGATTGGGCCGTTCGCCCTGGAGACGCTCTGGACGTCGGATAAATCGGACCGCGCCAGGATTGCAGTCCAATGGATTCGATTTGGGGTGCTGGCGCTTGGGGCCGCATGCATCAACCCATATGGGCCGGAAGCTATCCTGGTCATCGTGCGCATTTTGCACCTGGGAGACGCTCTCTCACATATCAGCGAGTGGCAACCCCTGGACTTCAGTTCCGTCCATGCTGTCACACCATGCCTTATCGCTGGGCTTGCCTACCTGCTTTACAGCGGGCTCAAGCTCCCTCCGATCAGGATCGCCACGCTCCTGGCGGTAGTTTATCAGATGCTCGTCCACGTGCGGTATGTCGACGTTTTTGCACTGGTTGCGCCATTCTTCATTGCCAGTCCGTTGGCGCAACACCTGTCGTGGCCCCAGTTGCAGCACAACCGGAAAGTGGTCGCCCCAACGCGGTCAACGGTGATCGCAGCGATCGCCGCTCTCGTCGTCGCCAGCGGGGCGATGATCGCGGTAAAGGACCTCACGCCACCACTCGCGCCGCGTGCCGCGGTCGAGAAACTAAGGGAGCAAAGGGCAGATCGCGTACTCAACGCCTACTTCTTCTGCGGATACCTAATGCTCCAGAACATTCCGGTGTTCATTGATTCACGCGCAGAACTGTACGGAGCGAGCTTTCTCAATCGCTACGTGCGTGCCATCTCGCTCTTTGACGTAGCGGATTTCGTTAGATTGCTCGATGAATACAAGATCGACGCAACGCTCCTGTCTCCGTCGACTCCGGCGGTGGGTCTGCTCGATCGGCTGCCGGAGTGGGAGCGGGTCTATGCCGATGACGTGGCCGTCGTCCATCTTAGGCGAGCGCAGAGGGACAATACGGAGCTCCGCAACTAGCCTTTGCTCGCCACTTCCGACTGTTCGTAGGCAGGTCGCCTTTGGCTGCTTCGAGAACTCCAAGATGCCGAGTGTTGTGGCTGGCCTGGAGGGCTGCGCAAATCTGCGGGCGCCAGGACCGTATTCGCACGGAGCCGCCAAACTGAAATGTCGTGAAATGTCGAAATGCCTATTATTCAACAGGTTTTTCACGCTTAGCTTCGAAGCGCCGCGCAAAAAGGGGCAGCCAGCCTATACGCCAGTAGGGTTAATAAACGATTACCAATCGACAGCTTTCTCGCGACGCATTATAAGAAAATCCTAGTTGGCACCAGACTTTGCCCCGCCAACATGTTGCGTAAATTTCATTCCTAAAAGGGATATATTCCTATGCTCAAGATTTACATCCAGACCACCGAAGCCTTCAAGCGTCTCGCCTCGGACAAGGACGGCGTTGTGTCGTTCGAATACGTGATCGTCGCCGCTTGCATCGTCGCTGCGGTCGCCGCCGCGTTCGGTACCTCGACTTCGTCCGGCGTCGGCTCGGCGTTGAGCTCTGCGATCGGTAAGATCACCACCGCGGTTAACAACGCTGTTTCTGCCTAAGCCGAAACGCTGACTGCGGTTGGCAGAGCTTTTCCGCCAACAGCGGCCAACGGGACTGCGATGTCGGCAAGGTCGAAGGAGGCTTGCTCCATGTTGCGTTGTTACATCAAGGCCAGAGACACGTTCCTGCGTTTGCGCACGGACAAGGACGGTGTCGTGTCGTTCGAATACGTGATCGTTGCCGCTTGTATCGTCGCCGCGGTTGCCGCTGCGTTTGGTACCTCGACGTCGTCCGGTGTCGGCTCGGCGCTGAGTTCAGCGATTACCAGTATCTCGACCGCTGTGATCAACGCGGCCTCTGCCTGAGGAGGCCGCGCTTTTGGGGGGGCATTTTTTTATGCCCCCCCGACATTTCTGAGGCATATATTTCATGAATTGGATTGCGACCACGACCTCGTGTCTGGAAATCGCATTGTTGTTTTATGTCGCAACGATCGATATCGCGACACGTTTGATCCGAAACGAAATTTGTCTGGCGCTGGCGTTCCTTGGGATCGTTGGTCAATTGGCCGGCCCGATGCAGATTGGCCAGTCGCTGATCGTTGCTGCGATCCTGTTTCTGGTGCTTTTCGTGATCTACCAGCGCGGAATGATCGGCGGCGGCGACGTCAAATTGCTGGTTGCCCTGGCGGTCGGCCTCCCGCTGGCCGGCGTGATTGAGCTGTTGACCGTAACTGCATTGGCTGGTGGCGCTCTGGCCGCAGTGCATTTGATGATGCGCCGCCTGCCATATCCGCGGCTGGCGCCCGCCGGATCGTCGCTTGCGCGAAGGGTCTATGCAGTCGAGCGCTGGCGCCATTTGAGGCATGCACCGCTGCCCTACGGGGTCGCCATCGCATGCGGCGGTATCTGGACTATTTTGAGCAAAGGATTTTGACATGTCGTCCGCTTTGCGCGTCTCAATCATCATGGTGCTGTTGCTTGCGGCTACGGCACTCGGGATCATTGCCTATAATGTGAACCAGGCGAAAGACCCGGTCGTTGCCCAGGCGGTCGCGGAAAAGCCGGCGGCGCCGGCGCCAGCGACCGTCGGCTACTTTGTCGCGACGCGTCCGCTGTCGAAGGGGACATTGGCGCGAGACGAGGATTTCGCCGTGCGCCAGGCGGCGCCGAACCGTGTCCCCGCCGGGGCGATCCTCGAAACGCCTGATTCCAAGGCCGGACTTCCCGGTTCTCTGGTTCGCAAGTTCGTCGACGCCGGCAGCGCCATCACCTTGGAGGATATCCTGCGTCCGAAGGATCGGGGTTTCCTCGCCAGCGTTCTGGCACCTGACAGCCGGGCAATCAGCATCAGGGTTGACGAGGAGACAGGCGTGTCCGGTCTGATCCGGCCGGGCGACAATGTCGATGTGGTGTTGACCCAGGTGTTCGAGAAGGCGGATCCGGTAAAGCGAGCCGTCAGCGAAACCGTTCTGTCCAACGTGCGGGTCATCGCGATCGACCAGGAGATTGCACAAGGCGGGCGCCCTGTCAGCAATGCTGTCGTAGGCAAGACGGCGCAAACCGTCTCGTTGGAGCTCAAGCCCGAGCAGGTCAAGAAGGTCGCCGTTGCAAAGCAGCTTGGAACGCTCTCGCTCGTCGTTCGAGCCGCGGCCGAGCAGTGGACCAAGGCCGACACGGGTGCGACATCAAGCTGCGATGTATCGCCCGAACTGGCGCGCCAGAGTGCGGTTGCCGGCCAGAGCACGACGGTTGCGATCTATAGCGGCAGCGGGGTCAAGCAATACTCCGTCAGGAAGCAGGATGCAGACTATGACCCCCGTGCGGCTTGTGACGGGCCATCCGGGATCGACTCTCAGACGACGGCTGCGGCCGTGGACGTTGGCAAGGCGCCGGAGAAACGTTGATGAGTGTGAACATGGCAGTGGTGGACCCACCCGAAGAGACGACGTCCCTTGTTGCGCGTAATCGCATCGTCTGCTTCGTGAACGACGAGTTGAGCGCTGCGGCGCTTCGCAAGGGTCTTGACGGCAGCAACCTGGTGATCCGGCGTGGCACCGTCCGTCATGCGACGCGCATGCTCGAGACCGACACCGATCTGTACGCGCTGGTAACCGACATCAGCGGGATCGATGATCCCTTTACCGAACTGGAGCGTCTGGCCAGCGTCTGTCCACCTGATGTCAAGGTGTGCCTGATCGGCGACAACCGGGAAATCACCTTTTACCGCGAGTTGATGGAGATCGGGCTTACCGAGTACCTGCCGACGCCGATCACCCGCGACATGGTGCTGGACCAGCTCCGGCCGAAGCTGCTTGGAGAGGCCGCCCCCGCCCAAAATGATCGCGGCGGGCATGTGGTCTCGATCTGTGGTGCGCAGGGTGGCGCAGGTGCAACGAGCATAGCGATCAACCTCGCACTGCAACTGGCAGAGACCACAAAGGCCAAGGTTGCGCTGCTCGACCTGCATCTGCAGAACGGCGAGACCGCGGTGATGCTAGGTGTCCGTCCGGGACCCGGCTTGCGCATTGCCCTTGAAAATCCGATGCGGGCCGACACGCTGTTTCTGGAGCGGACGGCAATCGACGTGAACGATCGGGTTGCCCTGATCTCCGGCGACGAAGATCTCGATGCCAAGCTCGATATCACCGAAGCGGGCGTACGACACGTGCTGGGCCTGCTTCGTCAGCGCTTCAACTACGTGGTCGTCGATGTGCCGGTGCCGTTCCCGGCTTCGATCTATCCGGTCATCCAGATGTCCCGTCATGTGCTGGTGCTGCTGGAAGCCGAGGTGACTGGGCTGCGCAACGCGCATGCGCTACGTACCGCTGTCACCAACATCGCCGGCAAGGATCGGGTCTTTACCCTGCTCAATCGTGCTGACCGGCCCGGTGGCCTTCCCAGGGGGACGATCGTCAAGGCACTTGGCGCTGAGCCTGATATGGTGATCCCTGACCTCGGCAAGGGAATGACCCAGGCGGTCAACCTCGGCATTCCCGCGCTGAAGCACGTATCCAGACTGCGGCGTCACCTCGCCCCGATCGTACGGGAGATCACTGGCGTCGGCTCCATGAAAAAGGGCGGCTGGAAGAGGTGGCTCGGGCTATGAAAAAGTTCGGCAGGCGAGCAGACGAAATGCCAGTGCGGATGCCTGGCGCGGTGCTGGTCGCGCCGCCCGCGGCACCAAGCGTGCAGCCGGTCCCGCCGCCGTTGCTGCCGGCGGAGCCAAGCACGGCGTCATCGGCACCGAGCCTGTTTGCGCCGGCGCCGAAGCATGGAGAGCCTTCGCACCACCCGGTGATGCCGGCGTCGCTGCGCGAACGGGTGATCGAACAGATCGAGCCGGGGATTGCCACGACGGTCTCCCGCGACGTCCTGCGGCGGCAGATCGAGGAAATCATCCACGGCATCGCCAACCAGGAGCGGCTCGAGCTGTCGGGCCGCGAGCAGCTCTACCTCGCGGAGGAAATCGCCGACGACATGACCGGCTACGGACCGCTTCGTCCGCTTCTGCTCGACGAGTCGATCAACGATATTATGATCAACGGACCGAGCAACGTCTACGTCGAGCGGGCCGGAAAGCTCGAGCGGGTCGCGGTTCGGTTTCGCGACAATGACCACATCGCCTCCGTCGCCCAGAAAATCGCCTCGCAGGTCGGCCGCCGCGTCGACGAATCCAGCCCGATGGTGGACTGCCGTCTGCCTGACGGCAGCCGCGTCAACATCATCCTGCCGCCGCTGGCAATTCATAGCCCCTGTATCTCGATCCGAAAGTTCCCGAGTCGGCGTTTCAATATCGCTGGGATGATCGAAAACGGAACGATGAACGCGGCCCTCGGGCAGTTGCTTGAGCTAGCCTCTCGCTGCCGGCTCAATGTGCTGGTCTCCGGCGGCACCGGCTCGGGCAAGACGACTCTGCTGAACGCCTTGAGTCAATTTATCGACCATAGCGAACGCATCGTCACGATCGAGGACGCGGCCGAACTGCAACTGCAGCAACCGCACGTGATAAGCCTGGAGACCCGGCCGCCCAGCCTCGAGGGCACGGGCCAGGTGACGCAGCGCGATCTGCTATGGAACGCGCTGCGCATGCGGCCAGACCGCATCGTCGTGGGCGAGGTGCGCGGCGCCGAGGCATTCGATATGCTGCAGGCGATGAACACCGGCCACGATGGATCAATCTCTACCGTGCATGCTAACAGCACGCGCGATGCTCTGACCCGTGTGGAAAACATGGTGCAGATGGGACAGGTTAATCTGCCGTCGCGTGCGATCCGTGCTCAGATCGTCGCCGCCTTGGATCTTATCGTGCAGGTCGAGCGCATGCGGGACGGCCAGCGCCGCATCGTGCAGGTCAGCGAGGTGATCGGCCTCGAGGGCGACGTGATCACCACCAATGACATTGCGCTCTTCGAGTACAAGGACGAGGACGTTCATGGGCGCATATCGGGCACCTACCGGTCCACCAACGCGGTCCCGAAATTCAAGAGCCGCCTCGTCTATTATGGGCTTGATCGAGCCTGGGCCGAGGCGATGAGGCAGATCTGATGTCGACGCCCTTGGTCATCGTTCTGGTGCTTCTGCTGTGTGCCACGGCAAACACGCTGTGGCTTGACTCGCGACAGCGGCGTATGGACCGCCAGCTTGAGATTGCGCTGCCGACAGCTGAAGCGGCGACCCTGGTGTCAATCCGTCGTGCCGCCAAGGCTTCACGTTGGAATTTACTCGATCGTCTGGTCAATTACCGTCCTGAGATGGTGTACGCTGTGCGCCCGGTCTATGTGCTTCTTGCCGGGGGATTCGCTGCGGCTGGAATTCTCTTCCTCAATGAGTTGTTCAAATTCTCGGGCCTAAAAGCGGGTACTGCGGCTGCGATCGTCGCCATCATGGTCGTGCGCGGTCTGTTTGGTTGGCAGCAACGGCGCGTCGCAAATCAACTGTTCCAGCAACTTCCGGACGCGATCCAGCTGGTGACGAGTACCGTCCGATCGGGGCTGCCTGTCCACGAAGCATTCCGCACCATCGCACGCGAGATGCCGCAACCGACATCCGGGCAGTTTGCCATCGTCTGTAGCGAATTGAATCTCGGCAGGTCGCCCGAGGAAGCCGTCGAAGACATCTATCGGCGAACGCAAGTGCCGGAATATGCGATGTTTGCGGTCACGCTCGCAGTGCAATTGAAGACCGGCGGCAGCCTGGCGGAAACGCTACAGACGCTGGCCGAAACCGTAAGTCAGCGGGTTGCGCTTGCGGCCCGTGCGAGGGCGCTGGCGGGAGAGGTCATCTTTTCCTCGCGCGCCCTCACAATGGCGCCGGTGATAGTTGGCGCGCTGCTCTACTGGATCAATCCGCATCTGGTCGATCTGCTGTTGTTCGATCCGGAAGGAAACGTGTTGCTCGCGTACGCCGCGTGTTCGGTCCTGATGGGACATTTCGTGATCCGTTGGATGGTCAGAAGGGAAACCTCGCTATGACGGCCGGTCTCGGTTTGGCGGCTCTCGCTATAGCAGCCGCGGCTGCGACCTTCCTGTTGATCATCCGCGAGCTCCATCTCCGCGCGTTGAACACGCGGGTGTCGAACGCAGTGTTGGGCATTCCCGACCGATCGGCTTCGTCCAAGGACCTGATCGGCTGGCTTTCATCGGTCGGCACGCGCTACAGGCGTTTCTACGGTCAGGAAAATCTGGACCAGTTGCGGGCGGTCCTGCAATCGGCAGGATTCAATCACTATCGAACGCTGCCGATTTGGATCGGCTTTAAGACGGTCAGCAGTTTTGCGCTTCCGATCGCAGGGTTCTCTATCGCGCAAATTCTGGGAAGGCCGTTCAGCGACGTGATGATCTTCACGTTTCTCGGCCTGGCGTTCGGAATTATTGGCCCACGCGTGATTCTGATGGTCCTGAAGCGGCGCTTCGATACGGCCGTTCGGGCAGGCACACCCGATATGATCGATCTGCTCGTTGTCTGCAGCGAAGCGGGCATGGGCCTGGAGAGCGCGCTGGAACGCGTGGCGGAAGAGATGGGGGAGACCAATCCCTCAATCGCCTATGTGTTGCACGGTCTTCTTGATGATCTCCGGATCTTGCCGAGCCGCGCTGACGCGTTCGAGAAGCTCGCTTCAACCTCGGAAGGTCTGCGTCGCTTCGGAACCATGGTCAGCCAAAGCCTGCAATACGGCACGCCGCTGAGCCAGGCCCTGCGCAGCATCGCGACCGACTTGCGCCGCGAACGCATCACCAAGCTGGAAGAAAGAGCGCACAAGCTGGGCGCCAAGCTCACCGTTCCGATGGTGCTGTTCCTCCTCCCGGCGATGTTCATCATTCTGGGCGCGAGCCCGTTCCTCCACCTCATGCGAACATTCGCCAACAGCGGTCACTAAGCCATGAGTGCAAGTACAATGACGCTGCCGACAAGTCTGGCTTACGACCGTATCATCCGGGTCTTGGGCAGCGCGTGGTTTCTTCTCCTGGCACTTGTCGTCGCATTCAAGCTCGGAACATCGGCTGGCGAGCTTTGGCCGTCGCTCGTGTCGAGTCTTTGCGTGGCGGTGTTTTACCTGATGCTGGCACTGCTGGTCCTCACCCGGGCGCCCGCCAAGGCGCAGGCGGAAGGCCTTCCGCCGAGAATAGCGGCATTTGTCGGCACTTATTGGCCATGGACGATCACGTTCTTCGACAAGACGGAAGGGGCACTGCCGAACCTGGCGTCAACGGTTTGCGTGCTGACCGGCATGATCATGATACTCGTCACCATCCGGCATCTGGGACGATCATTCAGTCTGGTGCCCCAGGCGCGTTCGGTGGTGCAGACCGGTCCTTACCGCTGGATCAAGCATCCTCTCTATCTGTCGGAGGAGATCGTGTTCCTCGGTGTCGTGCTGCAGCATTTGAGCTTGATGACCGTAGCCTTGCTGATCCTGCACATCGGCATCCAGGTCAGCCGAATCCTCTACGAGGAGGACGTGCTTCGGCGCAATCTTCCCGAGTATTCCAGCTACGAAGCGTCGCGCTGGAGATTGATCCCCTACGTTTGGTGAAAGCGGACATGCCTTGCAGGGAAACTCGTGCTAGCCTCAAGCGTTCGCTGATCGCGGATCAGCGCGGCGCCGTCGCGCTCGAAGTGCCGATCGTCTACGTTTTCCTGCTCTTGATCGTTCTTCTGCCGCTCGCCGATGTTGCGCTCGCCGGCTTCCAGTACATATCGGCGTTCGCGGCATTGCGCGGGTTCGGGCAAGCCATCCTGTATTCCCCGCCACCGGATGTGACCAACGCGTCCAGTTGGGCGTCGGCCGCGCTCGCCAAGGCCGATAGCCGTTATCCGATTCCCAGCATCACGCTGATTTGCGGCGAGAGCAATGCTGTCTGCTCTTCATCCAACTCTGATCCCTCCCAACCGAAGTACTATTCGTATACGACAACGATCACGCTGGCGCCGATGGTGCTGAGGTCCGTGCTGTGCGTTAGCGGCAATACCAATCCCTGTTCTTTCACGCTGTATTACTCGGAACGGTTTCAATAGGTGTTCCATGCGCAACATCCTCCATTGCCGCCGGGGCTCGGCCGCATTCGCAACCGTGATTGCAATGGTGCCGTTGATCGGAGTGATGGCGCTCGGCGGAGAGGCCGGGACGTGGTACGTCACCCAGCAGCGCGCCCAGGGCGCGGCGGATGCGGCCGCCTACGCGGGCGCCTTGCGATTGGCGTGCGACGCTTCTCCACAGCCTGGCGTAAGCTGCAATAACTCACAGACATACGATTACCGCGGCAAGCAGGTCGCTGCTCAGAACGCGTTCTGCAATGCTTCGGGCGACCCGACCTATCCAGGCTCCAAATGTGTGAGCACAAGCGCAATTACGCAGACTGTCCAGGTCGCTTCGCTGACCTCGTGGAACGGGACGGCGGGAACTTACGTCCAGGCCACCATTGGCCAGCAGCAGCCGGCATATCTGGCCAGGATCCTTGGCTTGTCGACGGTCAATGTGGGTGCGACGGCGATCGCCCAGGTTGCGAGTGGATTAGCGCAGCCTCCATGTGTGTTGGCCGTGACGGGTTCGGTTACCTTTCAGGGCAGCGCTACCGTGTCGTCGCCGACCTGCGGTATTTCGTCGAACAGCAACGCGTCTAACGCGATCGGATTCATCGGCAATTCAGGCATCTCAGTGGATGCGCCGAGCTACACGGTCGGCGGCTGCTCCCAGACGGGCGGAACCCAATGTACGGGCGTGAAAACGTATCAGCAGCCGATCCCCGATCCGTTGAGTGCGGTGAACACGGCGCTGTCCGCGTTGAAGACATCGGCTTTTCTGAACAACAATAGCAGCACTACACCCCAACCGTATGAGACGTGCTCCTGCTATAACAGCAACAACAATCCGACGTTCACTTACCCGCCCGCATTAAGTGGGACGTATTATTTTTCGGGGAAAGTCAAAATCAATGGGAATCCGACCGTAAAGGGTACGGCTACGCTCATATTTTTCGCAGGAGCAACGCTTACCTTTACTGGTACGCCAATCATTCAGCTTACGGGAATGAGCGCGCCTTCGGGACCTCTTTCGTCAACGGTATTGGCCCAGATGTCCAAGCTCGTCATCTATGATGGTGAATCGACGCCGGGCAACCAAACTGTAAATATCAGCGGCGACTCGACCAGCTACTTCAACGGCATTGTCTATGCACCCAACGCTAACCTCACTTATTCCGGTAACAGTAGCTCATCTGCCCCGGCAACTGGTTGCTACGAGGTTATTGCCGCCGCAGTTACCTTTCAGGGCAACACGAAGCTGGATAACTCTCAATGTCCAAATTCTTCGACCAGTCCTGGCTCGGGGGCAGAGCCTAATGTTCAAACCGTGCGTTTGGTGCAGTGATGAAACGGCTAGACCAGCGCGGTGTGGCAGCCCTGGAATTTTGCCTCATTGCCGTGCCCCTGTTCACCCTGATCTTCGCCATTTTTGATTTCGGGCGCTATGCGATCACGATGCAGTCGTTGCGCGCGCTTGCCGATGCTGGCGCCCGGGCGAACATGATCCAGTGCTACACACCCGCTCTCATTGCGGGTACATCACCGTCCGCTTGTACCACCGACTATCTGTCGGCCGCACAAAAGCAGGCGGTTGCGCCGTTCCTATATAACACCAGCCTCGGTCTCTCGCCGACAGTGACCACGACCGCTGGGACCAACGCGCTTACCGTGACGGCATCCCAGACAGGCTTCAAGATGTTGATGCCGATCTGGAGCACAACAACGTTCAACGCGCCGAGCGCGTCCACCAAGATTCCCTTCTGAGGAGAGCCCGAATCGCGGGGCCTGACCGAGCGGGTTTCGCGGCCGATAGCCGCCCGATCGGCGGTTGCCCGTTGGGCAGGCGGGGATTAGCCCAAGCGGGTTACGGAAGTGGTGCGCGCTGGCAACATCCGGGAGTTTTCTCAGGCGTCGGCCCCCCCCCGGCAGGGCTCTTTCCTTGCAATCAGGGCGCGCGGCGGGGGATTATCTGGAGCCGCCATTTGCGGCCTGGCGAGTGGGGATACGACAGCTCAGCGCGCCAGGGAATGGGAATTTCGCGAGTAACCATTTGTAGTCGGACAAACTGTAAGCTCTACGGCGTGGTGCACGAACTGGAGTGATCGGGACGTCGAGGCCGTAGGTTTACGGGGGATCGTCGTGGAGACACGGCGAAGGGGATAGGCATGGTTGGAAGGCGCGTTTCGGATGATGCGGGACGGAGGCTCGTCGCCCTGAGCGCGATGGCGCTCGGTGCTGTAGTCAGCCTGTTTCATTCTACCGATCCTGCCGCAGCCGCGGACCGGAGGGCTCCATCGTCAAGCGGCGTCTTCGTCAGCGAAATGAACGACGTCCAGCGCGTCAGGGTGACCATCAACAAGTCACGCACCTTCAGGGTCGATACCGCGTTTGCCTCGATCGTCGCGGGCTCGCCTGATATCGCGGACGTGAAGTCGCTGAGCGATCACCTAATCTACGTCCAGGGCAAGAAGACCGGCACGACCAACGTCATCCTGTTCGACAGCTCGATGAAGCAGATCGGCATTCTCGATGTCGAGGTGACCGTCGATATCGGCAACCTGCAGCAGAACATCCAATCCGGCACGGGCACGCGCGGCATTCGCGTGTCTGCGTCCGAAGGCCAGGTCGTGCTGAGCGGAATGGCGGCCGATGCAGTCTCCGCGGAGCGGGCGCTGACGATTGCAAAGGGTA
Organism: Bradyrhizobium sp. USDA 4510; assembly: GCF_054059095.1. Taxonomy (NCBI): domain Bacteria; kingdom Pseudomonadati; phylum Pseudomonadota; class Alphaproteobacteria; order Hyphomicrobiales; family Nitrobacteraceae; genus Bradyrhizobium; species Bradyrhizobium sp. USDA 4510. Next base: position 2,655,378 of record NZ_JBSSBT010000001.1, read on the forward strand.
GCGTTCCCGAGGGCGGCATTGTCGTCAATGCGATGAGCGTCGCTGCGCCGCAGCAGGTGATGCTCGAGGTGCGCTTCCTCGAGGTCAACCGGCAGGCGGGACGTGATCTCGGCGTGAACCTCATGGCGGCCAACGCCAATGGAACCAACATCGGCATTTCGGGGCAGGGTGGCGTTGTAGCGGCTGGTCGAACTCCCATTGGCGGTATCAACACCAGCAATGGCACCTTCGGTGCCGGGGGCGGTCCAGTCGGCGCCGCTCCCACAGGCAGCCTTCCTGTGCTGGGAACGATCGGAACGCTTGTCGGTTCTGCCGGCGGTGTTTCTCCGGCCCCGTTCGGAAGCTTGTTGACCAGCATCCTGAGGACCAGCAACGGCAGTTCGGTGGATCTTCTGATTACGGCGCTGGAAACCAAAGGGCTCGCGCGCCGGCTGGCGGAACCGAATCTGACCACGCTTTCCGGTGATGCCGCGCGCTTCCTGGCCGGTGGCGAATTCCCGGTGCCGGTCCCAAGCCAGTCGACAGCCGGCTTTCCGACCGTGTCGATCGACTACAAGAAGTTCGGCGTCGAGCTCGCCTTCGTGCCAACTGTGCTCTCGCGCGGCTTGATCAATCTCCGCGTCGAGCCCTCGGTCAGCGAGCTCGACTTCACCAATTCGGTGACGATCCAGGGCACCAGCGTTCCGTCACTGACCCGCCGCGACGCGCGCACCACGGTCGAGTTGCGTGACGGCCAGAGCTTTGCCATCGCCGGTCTCTTGCAGACACGCAACCAGCAGGACGTTTCGCAATTGCCCTGGATCGGCTCGGTGCCCGTGCTTGGAGCCTTGTTCAGTAGCAAATCCTACCAGCAGCAGGAAACCGACTTGGTCATCATCGTGACGCCGCGCCTGGTTGCGCCAGCGGCACCCGGTCAGCAACTAGCGTCGCCGCTCGACTCCCGCCTGCCGGCCAACGATGTCGATTTCTTCCTCAACGGTCAGACGGAAGTTCGCAAGCGTTACGACGACTACGTCAATTCGGGCGGCGAGGTGAAGGGACCCTATGGTCACATCATAGCGCCGAACGCGATTGTGCCCGCTTCGCCACCGGCCGTTGGTGCGAACCAGCCGGTCGTGAAAACCCTGAACTAGAGGAGGCGAGGGATGACCATCAGGTATCTGGCTCTGCTCGCGCCGGTCCTGCTCGGCGGCTGCTACGGCGTCTACGGACATGACGAGATGGACCGCTACGTCCGGCGTTCCGACACTATCACGATGAGTGCCGGCAACGCCAAGGAAGTCAACGCCGCCACCCACACGATTCACCCATGGCCGGCCTATGTCGGTGACCGCAGGATCGCGTACGACGCGCGGCGTGTGACAGAATCCGTGAAACGTTACGGCACCACGTCGCGGCCAGTCGATCAGCTGCCCGACATAAGCGCTCCGACGACGGCGATGGGCCAGGCACCGCCGGTCACTACGATTCAGAATGTCAACACAACCGGATTGGGAGCGGGCACCGGAGGATCGGTGTCCGTCGGGGTGGGGGGCAATAGGTAAACCTGCTCCGCCGCACGCTCTGTTTTCCGTAGGTAGTTTTACGATGGTTTTTCGAATGATGCTGGTAAGTTGCTGGGATCGGGCTATGGGACGAGGTTTTCGGCGTCTCATTCCGGCGCTTGCCTGCTGCTGGCTGGCGGTGGGCCTTGGCGCCTGCGACTACACAACGCGGGAGGCCGCGATCGTCGCGCCCGTGGATCCGCCGGGCGGCGATCCGGTGCAGGAGCCGACCGACGTCAAATACTATCCCTCCGACGAGCCGGTTCGGATGGGGCTCGAGCAATACAACCGCGGCAACTACGGCATCGCCCAGCGATATTTCAAGGACGCCGTCGAGAAATCGCCAAAGGACGTGACGGCTTGGGTCGGGCTTGCGGCGAGCTATGACCGGATACGCCGCTTCGATCTTGCCGACCAGGCCTATGCGTCAGCGATCCGGCTGGGTGGCGAGACCGTGCAGATTCTCAATGACCAGGGCTATTCCTACATGCTGCGCGGCAATCTGAGCGCGGCGCGAAAGAAGTTCGAGAAGGCGTATTCGCTCGATCCGGGCAACCCGGTCATCGCCAATAACCTCGAGCTTCTCAACGGCAGCCGAAAGTTCATCGAGCGGCCGCCAAACAATCAGCCGTAGGCTCACGGCCGCGCGACTGTCGACTGATTTTCGGACCGAGCCATCAATTCAGCGGTCCGGCATCAAAGCCGCGCCGACGACCCGATTCGGCCCAGAGCCAACCCTTGCGAATCGTCTTTTTGCATAGCCGATGAGCGGGGCCTCGATCACGCGCCAGCTTGTCTCCGCAAGGACGCACGTTGTCAAAAGGGCGATGAACGCGGATAATGGAGCATCAAGTCTAAGAACTACCGCGTACACGAGCATATGGAATAGATAGAGCGCATAGCAGCGGCGCCCCATCCAGATCAGCGGACGAAGCATCACCGGTCGTTCCGTGATGGCGGCCGACCAGACCGCAACGCAGCACGTAAATCCCACGACCGAGAGAGCCGCGATGGAGCCAACCAGCGCGAAATGAACAAGGTCGCAAACCGGTGCAATGAAGGCCAGGATGGCCCATGTGGTGCGGGAGCGGCAATAGGCGCGCGTCAAACAGGCAATCAACACGCCGCCGAACAGCTCATCCAGGCGACCGGGCAGCAGGGACAGCCAGGATGGGTGAGGCAAATAGGCATCAAAGATCCAGCGCCAGACCGGAGCCAGCAGTACGCCGCCCCACAGCACACGGATCAGCCATGGCCGCGGCAGGCAGAAAATCAGGATCGGCAGGATCAGATAAAACTGCTCTTCGACGGCGAGCGACCAAGTGACGAAGATCGGCTCGTGTACCGGAAAGCCGAACTGCAGCCACGCCGCTTGCTGGATGAATAACAGGTAATAGCCCCAGTGATCCGGCGACGCCATTATCAGCAGGAGCCAATACAACGGCAGGATGCGAAACGCGCGCCGTCCATAGAACGATGAGAAATAGCCGGGCTGTTTGCGGCTATCCAGGAGAATGCCGCCGATCAGAAAACCGCTGAGGACGAAGAACAGGTTAACGCCGAAAATTCCGTACTTGAACCCGAAGTAGTGGTAGGCGATGACCATCGAAATGGCCAAGCCGCGGAGCGCGTCCAGCGGTTCGGATCGTGCGTCCCGCCCAACCTTGGTATCGGTCATGAAAAAATTGGCCGAAGTTGAAATGGCAACAATATACCACCGCACTTCTGGGCTGAGCAACCGGGAGGCACCCCATGGTTTAGCGGATGATCGCGTTTTGCCGGGCAGGGCGCTACGGGGCGTGAGGACAGTTTGAAGCCAGCTGATGCTGAAGATCAATCGAGCTTCCTATCGCACTTCCTGCAGCGACGTCCGCGGACCGAATTCCCATTCGTGATGCTCAGCGTCGTGTCTGACAGTACGGACTTGTGTGCTTGGTCGTGCGCTTAACACATCAAAATCTGATCACCCGCAGCAGATCTGCTCGTTGGTCGGTCCAAAGATATTGGGATGGTGCAGTCGGCAGCACTTCCCAACCGTCTTCCTTTGACAGGAAGTCAAGGTCACCCTCGCGTTTGGCGATGACGGCCACTTGCGTTGCAGAGCGCCTGAATGTGGATGTCCCTGCCGGCGGAATGTCAAAAAGGGTTCGCGCCGGCATGCCCGCATCTGCTGCCAGAGCTCCGACCACCCGCGCAAGATCGAGTTTCCTGCTGCTGATGTGGAATAGGAGGCGGCCGCCTGGCGCCAGCTTTCGCTGGTAAAGCGTCAGGGCTTCGCGGGTCAGCAGATGCATCGGGATGCTATCCGAGCTGAACGCGTCGACGACGAGTACGTCATAGCTACCGTCAGACGCATCGGCGATGGTTATCCGCGCGTCGCCGAGAACGACGTGTGCACCTGGGGCGCAATTTTCGAGGAACTTGAAATGCTCTCTTGCCAGCCGCTCGACGGCGGGATCGATCTCGTAAAAGGTCCAGCTCTGTCCGGCTTCGGCGTAGCAGGCGAGGGCGCCGCTGCCCAACCCGATCACCGCAAAGCGGCGTGTCGCGTCCTGAGGCAGTGCGCGGATGAAGCGGCCGAATGGGCCTTCCGGGCTGTAATACGTCATCGGCAGCGTTGATTCGTTCGGCAGCAGGCTCTTTGCGCCGTGCATCGTGGTGCCGCTCATGAGGACGAGGGTCGGCGTGCCCGCATCGGAAACCTGCTCGACCCGGTAGACGCCGAAGAAGCTCCGCTTGGCGACGATTTGCTGCCCCGTGGTCTGTGGCAATACCGGAAGAAACAGCAGAAGTGCGACAGCGAGCGCGAAACGCCAACGTCGTTTTGAGAAATTCACGAGTGCCAATGCCGGCAGGACATATAGCGCGTAGAGCAGGGTAACCGCCGCTGGCCCGGAACCAAGCGACGTAAGCGCGTGCTGGCCGATCATCAGGGCTGCCGACAACAGCAGCGGCAATGCAAGGTCCATTGGCAGGCTGCGCCGCGCGTCCGAGACCATCCGAGGCCGCATCAGGCAGGCCGCAACCAGCGCCAGCGGATATTCCCATACACCATTGAAGATGAGCGGCGCGATCAGCGCGTTGAAGACGCCGCCCATGACGCCTCCTAGCGAGAGAAAAAAATAGAACTCGGTCAGTTGCGCGGCGGGTGGCCGTCGTTTCGCAAGCTCGCCATGGCAGACGATGCCAACGACGAAAAAGCATCCAAGATGGAACGCCAGTGCCATTGGAAGCGGGAGCAAATTGCCGCTGGTGCCACTGGTCATTACGACCAGGATCAGCATGATCGGAAGCGCGCGCAGCATCGCCCCATGTGGCAATGGCGGCCGGCGCGCGAAGGCTAGAATGAAGGTCAGAAGGTAGAGCGTCAGTGGAATCACCCATAGCAGCGGCGCCGACACCACGTCGGTCGTGATGTACTGGGTGACGCCGAGAAGCAGGGATGAGGGGATGAAGGCGAGCGCCGTCCACGTTAGGCGATCTCGTGTGCCCGCTGTCGTGGCAGCTTCAGCGGTTGGCTCCGGCGCGTCCGTCGTACGCCTCTGCGACAGCATGATCGCCGCGCACGCGACGAGGCCGAAAGCCAACGCGGCGAACCCAGCCGACCAGAGCCATGACTGCCGATCGAGCGTCAGCTCGGGCTCGATCATCAAAGGGTATGCCAGCAGCGCCAGCAGGCTGCCGGCGTTGCTCACAGCATAGAGGAAATAGGGATCGCGCGCTTCCTTGTGACCTCCATCCGCAAACCAGTGCTGGAGGAGCGGTGCGGTCGTCGAAATCACGAACACCGGGATTCCGCAGGCCAACGTGAGACGCAGCAAGAGCCACAGGACGGGGGATTGCTCTGCCGACGGGGCGTCGGCGCCGAGCGACAAGGGCAATACGGTGGCCGCAAGCGGCAGCAGAATGCAAAAGTGAACAATGATCTGGGCAGTGCGCGAGAACCTTGTCAGCAGATGGGCGTAAGCGTAGCCGAGAAGCAGCATGGCCTGAAAGAAAACAAGGCATGTGGTCCAGACGGCTGCTGCGCCGCCCAGCTTTGGCAGCACCATTTTGGCCACCATCGGTTCGACGAAGAACATCAGGCTGGCGCTGAGGAACAAAGTGGCTGCAAACGTCGGTATCGCGATCGACGTGCGAACGGGCCATGAATTGGTGACGGTCAAATTGCTCACAAAAAATTGGTTCCAAGCCCGAAATGGCGCAATCTAGCACTGCAATTCTTGGTCGAGCAATGGAACAGGTATCCATTAGTTAACGGGATGATCGTCTTGCCGGGCCGTGATACTACGGGGGTGTAAACGGGTTCACAAACGCACGAATGCCCGGCACGATGGTTGCTGGTGCATCGTGCGCTAGGGATTTCAGAGATCCAAGGAGTAGGGCGTCCGCCGGGACACGAACTCGACGGCGAAGGTTCTTAAAGGGGGACGCGCGTTCATGACGGCCCTGGACTTTTCCCCCGCTGCCACGCGCGCGGGCCTGTCGGCAAGAACAAAGACTCTCTGCTTTCTGTTTTTCTTTTCCGGCTTTCCGGCGCTAATCTATCAGTTGACTTGGCAGAGGGTACTGTTCCGTATTTTTGGCGTGAATTCGGAGTCGGTGACCATCGTGGTTTCCGCCTTCATGCTTGGCCTTGGGCTGGGGAGCCTTGCCGGCGGATGGATTTCGAAACGCCGGAGCATCAGCCTGCTGCCACTGCTGGCGATGATCGAAGCCGTCACGGCGATATTTGGAATCGTCTCGCTTGGCGCATTCGAACGGGTCGGAGCACTTGTCGTTGATTGGTCTTTGCCTGCGGTCGCCGCGGTCAATCTGCTGTTGGTGCTCATTCCAACGTTGTTGATGGGGGCTACGCTGCCAATCCTGGTCGCGCATCTTGTTCGCTCCTCAGGAGAGGTAGGCCGCACGGTCGGCCTGCTTTACTACGTCAATACCTTGGGAGCAGGGGCGGCCTGCGTGTTGTGCAGCTTCTTGCTGTTTCCGTTCCTCGGCGCGCATCGCGCGGTGCTAGTGGCTGTCGCGCTCAATGTCGCTGTTGCACTGTGCGCCGTCGTCGTTCATCTGTTCCGCGGCAGTCAGGCACCATCGAGAGACGCTGCTGTTATCAGACCTGCGTCTGAAGCCGTCACTATCCCGATTGCGATCATTCTCATCTCAGCGCTGGGCGGCTTTATATCTCTGTCTTATGAGATCTACCTATTCCGGATCGTCTCCTACGCGTCGGGATCGAGTGCAACCGCCTTTGCGCTGACGCTCGCGTGCTTTCTCTTCGGGATCGCCGGTGGGGCGCGCAAGGCTGGCGAAAGTTGCGAAGGTAGCTCGCTTCCCAGTGTCATACGCAAGGCCATCGACGAAATCATCATCGGCAATCTAATCGGACTGATGTTTTTGCCAGTCTTGGCACAGTCGGCATTGTTTGGCCGTGGCACGATCGGGATAGCCTTGCTTTTGGTCTATCTCATCGCCCGCCGGTGGGGGGCGCTACTGCCCTATCTCGCTCAAGTTGGAATCCCGGCCGACGAAGCGGCGGGGATGGGGATGTCGCTCTTATACTTTGCCAACATCCTAGGGTCCGCGACGGGCGCGATCCTCACTGGTTTCATCTTGACGGATTATTTGACCTCCGTGCAATTGGCCCTCGCTCTGGTTTTCGCGGGCACCCTCTGTGTCCTAATTCTTCTGGCACGATCGAAGGGCCCGCGCGGCGAGCGCCGACAACACTTTTTGAGGGCTGTTGCCGTGCTGGCGCTGGCGTGCGTCGCCATCCCGGCGATGTCGCACCGCGTATTCGAAAACCTGCTTGGCAAGGGCCAAGCCGCCTACGATTTTACCGACGTCGTCGAAAATCGCAGCGGCATTATCACCGTCGATAAGGATGGCACCGTATTTGGAAATGGCATGTATGACGGCCGCTTCAACACTCGCCTCGCCGGTGACCCGAATGGCATTATCCGTCCCTACGCGCTCAGCCTATTTCGTGACGCGTCGCGCGATGTCCTGATGATTGGCCTCTCGTCGGGCTCGTGGGCGCAAGTCATAGCGAATAATCCCGCGGTGCGCTCGCTTACGATCGTAGAGATCAATTCCGGCTATTCGAGTCTCGTCGGACGGCAGCTGGAGGTGGCTTCGGTATTAAAAAATCCCAAGGTCAAGATCGTTATCGACGACGGCCGGCGTTGGTTGAGCCATCATCCGGATCAACACTTTGACGCGATTGTCTCCAACACGACTTGGCATTTTCGTGCCAACTCAACCAATCTACTGTCAACGGAATTTCTTGAGCTTGCGAAGCATCACCTCAATTCCGGCGGTATCCTCTTTTACAACACGACCGACTCCGATCGGGTCCAGCGGACGGCTTGTCTCGCCTTTCCTTATGGCGCACGGTTCACCAATCATATGATTGTATCGGATGCGCCGATTGATTGGGATTTCGGGCGCTGGCGCCAGACGCTGGAGTCCTACGTTATCGACGGAGAGCGACAGCTCGGGCCCGAAAGCTCCGAGGATCGTATGCTGCTTGATGCGATCACATCGCCGGACTATGCACGGACTGTCATTGAGGAATGTCCGCAGCTTCTCGCTCGGACGGAAGGTAAGAGCCCGATTACTGATGACAATATGGGAACGGAGTGGCGTTATCCCATCGGCCTTGAGTGAGAATGTCGACGGGTTGAAGAGTAAGTTTGTGAGGGGAGAGAGGGAGAGGATGAAGTGATGGAACAATAAAGAGTTTGGCAGCCTGCTGATGATGGGGGCACTGAATCAATGTGGCGCCGCAGGAACCGTCCTAAAGACAGGGTTCTCCGTTAACTAACGGATACCCGCTCAGTTGCCGCGCCAGAAAATGCAGTGGTAGATTGCGCTGTTGGCGAAATCGCGCGATTTTTTATGACTTGGGCCATTTCACACGAGGACGGCGAGGATAGAGCGCTGGCAATTGCCTGTCTCGTCGTGCTCAGCATAACGATGCTGGCCTTGGCCCTGATGTTTATCAGTGGGGCCGGTCATCCAGGCATCGACTTCTCATGTTTTTGGGCCGCCGGCTCTATGGCTCTAAAGGGCCATGGTGCGACCGCCTATGATTGGGACCAACTGCGTCAGATGCTTATTCAGATGCAGCCGGCAGATCATGCGTAAGCGCGATTTTCCCCGCACGTTGACGCCGGCGGTTTTGAAGGATTGCCCTAGTATCGGGCGATACCGGGCCGTTCAGGCAGTGGCGGCTTTGTGGAAGTTGAAGGGCAGCAGGTCGGTAATATCGGCGTCGCCGGCGCGCTGAGGCAATTCGGTGAGGACGTGGCGCAACCACGCTAACGGCTCGACACGTGAGGCGCGGCAGGTCAGCATCAGGCTGTAGACGACGGCACTGGCCTTGGCTCCGTCCACGGTATCGCTGAACAACCAACTCTTCCTGCCAGTTGCAAAAACCCTGATGTCGCGCTCCAGAAGATTGTTGTCGATCAGCATGCAGCCGTCCCCGGTGTAGCGCGTCAGATATTTCCATTGGTTTCGGGTGTAGGATACGGCGTCGCCGAGCTTGCTGTCAGGCAAGACCTTCGGGGCCATGTCATCGAGCCATACCTTGAGAGCATTGAGGGTGGGAACACTATGTTGCTGGCGGAAGCGGCGAATGCAGTCGGCCTGTGTTTCACCCTTCTCCGGTATTCCGTCCCGCGCCTGCCTTTCAACCCGGTAGAGCTGGTCGAAGAACCGCAGCGCCTGCTCGGGCGGACCGCCGCCCTTCTTCCTCGCCCTGAGGGCATCGACAAAGCGCCGCCGGGAGTGGGCCATGCAGCCGATGTGGGTGGCCCGTTCCAGCGTGCGCCATGCGGTATAGCCGTCACTCATCACGATGCCGCGGTAATCGCCGAGGAAGGCCTGGGGGTGGATTTGGCCGCGGCCCGGCTGATAATCCAGAAGAACGATGGGCTCGTGACTGCCCTTGCCGCTGCGATAAGCCCACATATACGATGTGCTGGTGGCCTTTTTGTCCTTCTCCTTGAGGACCTGAACCGTCGTCTCGTCGCCATGGATGAGAGGCTGCGATCTGAGCCGCAGCTTCAGGGCGTCATAGATGCGGGAGAGATGTTTCTCGCTCGAGCCGATCACCCAGCGACCCAAAGCGCCGCGGCTGACCGGAACGCCGGCGCGTTCGAAGGCCTGCGCCAGGCGGTAGAGCGGCGTGCCATCGACATATTTATGAACCAGCGCGAACGCCAGTGTTGAGGCCGTGGCAACGCTGCCCGGCAGCGGCTGCGTCGGCATCGGCGCGGTCACGACAGGGGCGTTGATCCCGGTGCGATCGCAATGGCGGCACGCATATTTGAAGCGTACGTTCTGTAAAACCTTCGCCTTCACCTCGATATGAAGTTGCTCGGTGACAGCCTCGCCCATGCGATGCATCTGGCCACGGCAGCAAGGACACGCCTTCTGATCGTCGGGCAGGTCATACTCGACGCGCTCACGCGGCAGGTTCGCCGGCAGCGGCCTGCTGCCGCGCTTCTTTCCCGTTGTGTTTTCGACGGGTGGCAAGCCCGTGTCCGGAAGTTCGGCGATATTGTTCGTTTCACTGCCGGCGTCATCCTCATCGGCGGCCTGCTCGGCTTCATTGAAGAGACGATCGACGTGCTTTTCGCTGCGTGGCGCAAAACGATGCAGGCGTGCCAGCGCCAGTTCTTCCTCGAGTTTGACGACGCGGTCGGCGAGTTGATGGTTCTCCGCCTGCAGCGCAGCAATGCGCGCCAACAGCACTTCAACACTCGGATCGCCGGTTCGATTCATCGGATTCTTGAATCTGAACCGTACCGACGCGTCAACCGCTCAACTCGAGAGCTCAGCCAGCAACCTGATATTGCCGCACCGGATGGCGGACCATCGCATCGATATCGATGCCATCAAGGATCCAGTGCAATTGCTCGGTCGTAAGCCGGACGACCGCCTCCTGGCGGCGCGGCCATCGGAACTTGTCCTCGGTCAGCCGCTTGAGGACCAGCACAAAGCCGGACCGGTCGAAGAACAGCAACTTCATCCGGTCGCAACGGCGATTGCAGAACGCAAAAACCGCCGGCGTGAATGGATCGAGCGTAAGCGAGGCGTTGAGGCCCTTGAGAATTTTTGTACTCAGTCCTGAGAGGACCGCTAGAAGAGTCATCTTCTGCAAGGGTGCTCACAATGGACGACCATTCGGACGACATAAGACGACCGTTGTCACCGCGTATCGAAGTGTACGCAGGCGCAGGTCGAAAGCGCTGGCCGGACGATTTGAAGGCACAGATTGCCGCGGAAAGCCTTGAGCCGGGGGCGATTGTCACAGATGTCGCGCGTCGCCATGGGTGCCGGCCCCAACAGGTGCACGACTGGCGGCGCCGGGCGCGTTTGGGCCAGTTGGTGCTGCCGGCTTCGGCGGACACGCTGTCGTTCGTGCCGGTGGTATCGGAATCGGCGCTACCGGCGGCCGCAGAGCCCACCGGGTCGCCGGAAGCAGCCGTTGTGACGGTTGAACTCCAGGGGGCACGCGTGGAGGTGCGAGGGACGCCTGGCCTTGCTGTGTTGAGTGATGTGTTCTTGGCGCTTCGACGGACACGTTCATGCTGACGCCGCCCGCGAGCCTCATGATTTACGTGGCGACGCAACCTGTGGACTTCAGAAAAGGTGCGGAGGGCTTGGCGCTGTTGGCGAAGGAGACGCTGGGCCATGACCCGATGAAGGGCGTGGCGGTGGTGTTCCGTGCGAAGCGCGCCGATCGGGTGAAGATTGTCGTCTGGGATGGCAGCGGCCTTGTGATGTATTGGAAGCGGCTCGATGGCAGCGGCTTCAAATGGCCTCCTATCGTGGCCGGCGTGATGCAGATGAATGCCGCCCAGCTGTCCGCGCTTCTGGCCGGCATGGATTGGACGCGGATGCACGCGCCTCGGATCCTGCAGCCGAAAGCGCTTGCGTAGGACATAAAATCTTCGCTGCATCGAGGCGCGAAGCATGGCAGACTCGGGCCCGTGAGTGATTTGCCTGATGAGCTGCCGAGCGATCCCGCCGAGTTGCGTGCCTTTGCCGCGGCTCTGCTGGATCGCTGCGCCAGGCTCGAGCGGTTGCTCAAGCTTGCGAAGGATGCGCAGTTCGGTCGGTCCTCGGAAAAGCTGGACGCTGATCAGCTACAGCTTGTTCTGGAGGACATCGAAGAGGCCGTCGCGGCTCTCGAAGCAGCTGAGGATCGCGCCAATCCCAGAGCCCGCGAGAAGAGAACTGCCAAGCGCAGAGCCAACCGTGGTCAGCTTCCGGAGCATTTGCCACGCATTGTCGAAACGCTGATGCCGGCTGCAACCTGCTGCCCGTGCTGCAAAGGCGATCTCGTTGAGATTGGTCACGATGAGAGCCAGAGGCTCGACGTCGTTCCGGTGCAATACAGGGTGATCGTCACCCGCCGGCCCAAGCTTGCCTGCCGCGCCTGTCATGGCGTCGTCCTCCAGCACGCTGCGCCCGAGCGATTGATCAAGGGGGGACTGCCCACCGAGCGTCTCGTCGCGCATGTAATTGACGCCAAGTATCATTGGCATTTGCCGCTCTATCGTCAGGCGCAGATGCTGGCGACCCACGGTATCGCCATCGACCGTTCCACGCTCGCCTTTTGGGTCGGCTACGCCGCCCAGGAATTGAAGCCCTTGTGGCATCGTCTGCGCCAGCTTCTGCTCGCCTCTTCGAAGCTCTGTGTCGATGAGACCCCGGCGCCGGTGCTGGATCCAGGGCGCGGCAGGACCAAAACCGGCTACTTCTGGGCGCTGTCACGCGATGACAGGCCCTGGGCCGGACCTGATCCACCTGGCGTGGTTTACGCCTATGCACCGGGCCGTGGGGCCGTTCATGGCTTGAGGCTGCTCGAGGGCTATCGCGGCATCATCCACTGCGACGGCTATCAGGCTTACAAGACCATGACCCGAGAGACGCGTGCGGACGCCCTGTCCGGGACGCTCGCCTTCTGCTGGTCGCATCTGCGGCGCCAGTTTGTGAAGATCGAGCGGGAGGCTGCGCCGGCGCCAGCTCCGGTTGCCCGCGAGGCCCTTGAGCGCATCGCCCTGCTTTACGCGGTCGAGAAGGCACTCCGCGGCCGATCTGCGGACGAGCGCCGCGCGGGGCGACAAGCGCATGCCCGGCCTCTGGCTACAGCCTTGAAGCAGTGGTTTGAGGCCAAGCTTGCTCACCTTGCGCAGAAGAGCGACACGGCGAAGGCCCTGCGTTACGCGCTGCGTCATTGGGACGGCCTAACGTTCTACCTTGATGACGGGCGCATCGAGATGGACACCAATGCGGTCGAGCGAGCGATGCGGCCAATCAAGCTCAATGCCAAGAACTCCCTTTTTGCCGGTTGCGACGAAGGTGCCGAGAATTGGGCATTGCTGGCTTCGCTCATTGAGACCTGTAAGCTCAATGGCGTCAGTGCCGAGCACTGGCTCGCTGACGTTCTCGCCAAGCTCGTCAATGGTTGGCCTGCGGCGCGACTGGACGAACTGCTTCCCTGGGCGTCGACCTATACGATGCATACACACGATCCGAGGCTGGCGGCATGAGCCTGAACACGACCGCGGTCCGGATCAAGGTGACCCTCAAGGATGTGAAGCCGGAGGTGATGCGTCGCCTTGTCGTACCCGTCACCCTGCGCCTTGATCGGCTGCATCTGACGCTTCAGGCGGCGTTTGGCTGGACGAACAGCCATCTCTTCGAGTTCCTGGCCGGCGAAGGACGTTGGGGTATACCTGATCCCGATGGAGATTTTGGCCCTCAGCCCATCGATGCCCGCAAGACGCGGCTCTCTAATATCGTTCAGGAGACCGGCGCGAAGACGATCCATTATCTCTACGACTTCGGCGACAGCTGGGATCACGTGATCAAGCTTGAAAAGTGGTTCGACAACACGACAACGGATGGACTTCCGTTCTTGCTCGAGGCCGCCGGCCGTTGTCCTCCGGAAGATGTCGGCGGTGCGCCAGGCTATGCTGAATACCTCGACGCCATCAGCGACCCCACCCATCCGGAGCACGAACATATGCGCCTCTGGGGCCCGGAGCAGTTCGATCCCAACGTCGTCGACCGGAAGGCGCTTGAGGCCGCTGTCAATGCGTTGTCCGACATATGGAAGCCGCGCCGGCGCACCACGCGCTCAAAATAGACGTCAAGCGCCAATCAAATGGGCCTCAGAGCTACGCTTACGATCGAGCGCCATCGTCTCCTGGACCAGGACCGCAAGGCTGTTGATGCCAGCCCGGAAGTCGATCGGCTCACGGTGCAGATAGACCTGCAGGTCACCGCCCAGTCTGAACATGGCCCAGTGCTCCGATGATCGCCGTCAATACATCCACATCGCCGCATTCCAGCGCGAGCTTCACGCCGTTCGGCAGCGACACGCTCACTTTGGCCGGAGAACAAAAAGCTGGAGTCCCTTTGGGTTCCGAACCACGCACTTCATCGCAAGTCGCCGGCAAATCCACCGTCGCCACGCTGTCTTGCCGCGACAGGGCTCGATCGGCGGCCCCCTCAAGCTGAACCGGGATGAACGCCGGGCGTGAGGACGGCGGCAGCGACCTGGTGGCGGTGTGCTTCTTGATCCACTTCCGAAGCAGGTTCGCGTTGACCCCATCGCGCTCTTGCCTTTTACGGCGGCGTTCTGGGTTTGGAGCGCGGCAAAGCTGTTTTGCTGGCTGTTCGTCGTCTACTCCATTCGGCCGCGTTCAGGCGCGCTCCTGCTTGCACTGTCAGCACCGCCCGTCGTCTACGATTTCCTTGCCGGTCAAAGCTCGCTGCTTGCAGCGGCGCTATTCGGAGGCGCCCTGGTGCTATTGGATCGGCGCCCGATCATCAGTGGTTTCTTGGTAGCGCTGCTCATCTTCAAGCCTCAATATGGCGTCCTTCTTCCTCTCGTATTGATCGCCACTGGACGTTGGAATGTCGTCATAATGGCCTCCCTGGTGGCGCCCGCTCTCCTGCTGCTGTCTGGGACCATCTTCGGCTGGGATACGTGCACGGGATTTCGTGAAGCAGCAACCTTCGCGACGACGCAATTCCATCTCACTGGCGCGCTGCCGTGGTACAAGTTGCAGAGCATCTATGGCCTGTTTCGGCTTGCCGGTTTTGGTTACGGGTTGGCTATGTCGCTGCAGATACTTGTCGCGTCCGCCGCCGCGGTCTGGGCGCTGATCATGTGGAGGCGCAACGTGGGCTTCGTCGTGAAAGCCGCCTGCCTGCTTGCGGCAACGCCTCTGATTTCCCCTTACTTCGCCATCTACGATATGCAAATCCTGGTGATCGCGTTGGTATTCGTCACGGGCGCTGACGGGATCACCTCGCCATCAAACCAACGATCCTTCCGATTCGCCGTCTGCATTATGTTCCTGCTGGGATATGCCTTCCCGATCACGCTTGTGCCCGTAGGTCCATTCATGTGCGCCACACTGATCGCGGTCATCTGGATGAGATTGCGGCAACTCGACGCTAGCGGGACAATTCCGGTACGTTCCTGATCCGGATCAGGTTGCCAAAAATCGGACCGGCCCATGCAATATGAATAATCGATCATAATTTCATGGGATCGGAAGCTGACGATCGGACGTGCGGCCCGCTAGTCGCAGCACAAGAATCGCGACTGGCACCGTCGCAAGTCCAAACGCGACATCTGTCAGGTAGTGCCCGCCGGCGGTTAGTGCCGAGAAGATCATTAGGACATTCAGAGGAAGATAAACGGGAAACAGGAATGTTCCTCTGCTTAAAAGGATCAAGATCAAGGCAAGAGCGGCGTGAAACGAAGGAAACTGTATGATGCCTGTAGGCTTGGTCATGTCGATGACATGTATCGATCCCGAACGGATGGCGTAGAAGTCGGGCAGGTAGTAGTTGCTCGTCAGATGTGCCACGCCATAGTGCGCCCAGGCGCCTTCCGCGGGGAGCACCATCGATATCGGGATGATGATGAGCAGAGTTGCGGCGAACAGCCAACTGAATGCCCGGGCCTGCAAGAGCCTTTTGGTGGAGTATAGCACGATGAGCAGTATGAAAGATTGAATGATCATGGTGTCGTAAATCAGATCGAACATCCAGCCGATCGTCGGATGCTCGATCTTCAACCACGTAAATAGCGCTAGCCAGTTGAACCCGACCGCATCATCCATGGCTACCAGTGCATTGTCGACCAAGGAAAGGCGTCGAGCGGCGGCAAGGTAACTCAGAACTATCGCTACGTTGGTGAATGCAACCAATTGCGCGCACGTGAGGGCAATTGATGCAAAAAGAGGGTTCTTCCTTACCCTCGTGTAAAACAAATTGAGGCCAACCAGCGCGAGGAAGCCGAAGATGATCGGGAAGCCGAGCGAGACCTTCATGTTCGACAAATAAAGGCCTAACGCAGCGACCGCTGTCATCGCTCCGATGATTAGCCAAAAGTGCGTCGCTTCGGCGGATTCTTGGCCAGCAGTTCGCGCCAAACTTAACGCTTTGCGCTCAACGCATTCCGTATAACTCATTGAAACCAGCCTGCCTGAAAATGGCAATAGCCTATCATCACAACCTATAATCTCTCAATAGAGCAGTCCGCTATAAGGTGCGAACGTTAACGGGCTTGCGCTGGGCTCAGGGCAGTGCGCTAAACCGCGCCTACGATACCTAGTGGGCTCGATCCGGTACCGGCAAATCTTCTTTTTGCGTAGCCGATGAGGGGCGCCTCGATCATGCGCCAGCTTATCTCCGCGGCGCAACACACAATCGGAAGAGCGACGAAGGCGGAGAATGGAACGCCGAGGTTAATGACCATGCCATACACAAACATATGGAATAGGTAGAGCGCATAGCAGCGGCGCCCCATCCAGATCAGCGGACGAAGCACCACCGGCCTCTTCGTTGTGGCGCCCGACCACACCGCAACGCAGCAGATCAATGCGACGACCGAGAGCGGGGGGAAGGGGGCAACCGTCACGAAATAGGCAACGTCGCAAAGTGGCGCCAGGCAGGCCAGGACCGCCCAAATGATACGGGAGCGGCAATAACCGCGCATAAAGCAGGCAAGCAGAACGCCACCGAATAGTTCATCCAAACGGCCGGGCAGGAGATACTCCCAGGACTGGTCATGCAAACCGGCGTCAAGCAGCCAGCGCCAGACCGGAGCGAGCAGCACGCCGATCCAAAGGACCCGGATCAGCCATTGGCGTGGCAGCCAATAAATGAGCACCGGCAGGAATAGGTAGAATTGCTCTTCGATGGCCAGCGACCACGTGATGAACGCTGGCTCCTGCAGAGGATAGCCGAATTGCAACCACGGCACTGCCTGAGCGAAGAACAGGTAGTAACCCCAGTGATCCGGAGGAGCGAGCACCAAGAGGAGCCAGTACAGCGGCAGAATCCGGAACGCGCGCCGTCCGTAGAAGGATGAGAAATAGCCGGGATGCTCACGGCCATCCAGTAGAATGCCGCCGATCAAGAAGCCGCTGAGGACGAAGAACAGGTCAACGCCGAACACGCCGAACGTGAACCCGAAGTAGTGGCGGGCGATGACAAGCGAAATCGCCAGTCCGCGGAGTGCGTCAAGCGGCTCAGAGCGATTCTGATGCTTGGTAAATTCTGGTTCCAAATTGCTCATCAAAAATTGGCCAGAACGTCGCGCAATAGCTGAAAATACCACTGTATTTCCGGGGTATGCAACTGCCAAGCCAACCGCTTGCTGCGGGATGACCGGCGCAAGCTATCTTGCAACTCTTGGCATGCGGTTCTTAACCTTGATCCAGTATTTCGAGCGGCCTGTGGGCTCCTTAAGCCAATTCATTCTCGGACTTTCGATGCCTCAAATGTCGGATTGGCCAAATCACACTGTTGATGACGTCCACTCGTTCAGCGGGCACGAGTCCCGTTGCAGGATACTCGTCTGGCTTCGGCACGAACGCCGTACCAAAAAGAATGTCCCAGAGTGGAAAAAAGGCAGCAAAGTTTTTGTCTCGATGCTCCGTCAGGACGGAATGATGGATGCGATGCCATTGCGGATTGTTGATCCAGGTAACAAACCGACCCAACGGGATACGCACGTTCAGGTGAGCGCAAGCGTCGGGAACAAAGAAAATAAAGGCAGCGGTAATTGCCATATCTGGCGGGACCCGAAGCAAGATCGCCAGAATTGGAAGAAAGGCGTCAGCCAGCACTCGCTCAAGCCAAAAATGTCGAGCACCGGTGATGAAGGTAACGGCGTTTGCGCTATGATGGAACGAATGCATCGACCAAAGGAACGGGATCGCATGCTGGAGGCGATGGAAAGTGTACTTGTAGAGATCCATTGCAACGACGACGAATCCAAGAGAGGCGTACCACCAGTAACCTTCGGTCGGTAATCGAAGCCAGCCAATCCCAGTATAGCTAGCTATCTTGCCAGCAATTATTGCTGCAATCGGCGCGAGCAAGCTTGCCAATCCGACATTCACAATAACCGCGAGCCAATCATCACGAAACTCGGAGTAGAGGACGTCCGCAATGGGCCACCTCGTCTCCAAGATGCGACTGCCGTAGATGACACCTACAAACACCGCCGCGAGAAACGCGACATTTGCGATCTCACTCGACATGAGGAACGACTCGCCAATTCAATCTGAGTCTCTGATCGGTAAGGCAGCCTGTTAAAATTCGCCTGCAGAAAATCAATTCCAATAAAAAGAGCGGTACGTAGAGAAAACGACTCCTCATAGATATTGAAGGCTATTTTTCCTTAAACTTTGGGTGAGCGCAAGAAGCGACCCTTGCAGGAATTGGCCCTGTTTTGGAGCGGAGAAAATTAACCCGACGCCCGGCGCTCCGGCCGATGGAGAGGCTCGAGCCGCCTGTTTTAACCATACGGGCTTGACGCAGGTTCGCCGAACCGGGCCGGTGCGAAGAGAAGTTTCGGCAAACCTTGGTAATGTTCTTTGTTTGTTCCGATCGGCGCGCCTGACGTTAACCAACGTTGTGTCTAGGTCGGCGCGTTAACTGATCCTTGCTTGCCTTGCATACCGCGATGAAACCCGGTCTCCGCGGACCGCGCTGAACCGCGGTCAAAATCCAGGGCGGCATTCTCGCCGGCCGCCTCAACGTGAGCTGCGAAATTCCGCGTAACCCGAAAACGCTGTTCAGGAGCGATTACCGAAGCGGCGGAGCCGCGGAGCCGCGGAAGCGGAGGGCGGGACGTCGTTCGCTCCACCGCAATCGGCCCAAGCCGGCTTTTTGGGGCAGGGACAATCCCGAGGGCGCGTCTTAAGCCATCCGGCCCGGAAAGCGACCTCAGCCGAAGCTTGCGAAAATATAAAGGTTTTTGGCTTAGACACCCTCCGATTGCGTCCTCGCTGATCCTTTTAACTCCGCCATTGCCGCAGGATCCTTTGATATGACCTCGCCAGGCATCTTCGGCACCGAAGGCCTAAAGGGGAATCGGGTCAAAGCACTCTTGGTGCTGTCCTGCTTGCTCCTGGGTTGCGCCGATCTCGTGACGACGAATGTGATCCTGGATCTGGGAATGGGCGAACTGAACCCATTCATGAGGCTGGCACAGACATGGCTCGGCGCCTGGTGGCTTATTCCCAAGCTCGGTCTAACGCTTCTGGTGACGGGGCTGCTTTGGCGCAGCAAGAACGTTTACAACGTGGCCCTTGTGGTGGCCTTCTGCTCTACGCCTGTACTGAACAATCTGCTCCTCATCGCTGGCACGAACTGACCCCGGCGCTTCGCCGATTGCAGCACAATGTCCGTAGCGGGTGAAGATGTCGTGTTTTTGTAGCTCGTGATCTGTCGCCTTCGTTTCTGATTTGCAGGGGAGCCGGAAGGCGCGGACGGCTCGGCCGATTTGGTCATGCCAGGGATATTGTTGGTGGGGACTTTGTCAGTTTCTTTGTTCGACTTGAAGCCCGTTTCTCCGCCCCGACCCGCACGATCTTGACGGCGGCGCGCGCAGGAGCGGTCAAGGACGCGCGCTTGCGCGCCCGCCAGGGCTTGTCCTTGACGGCTCCGAGCACGCCGCCAGGCTGAGGCGCGTCGGGGCTGATCTGCTGTCCGTCAGGCGCAAACCTCGCCAATCGATGCGGTCCAAGGAACACGCTGACGGTGCCATCGGGATACCCGCTGTACCTCGTCACGCTACTTATCGCCAGAGCATGCATAGTCTGGCCATTTCAGATCAATCCAAAAACATATCCGGTTAGCGCTGCAATTTCGGATGCTTCGCTCCAGACGGCCATGCTTAACGCGTGGCCCGTGATCGGCTCCGGCGTTCATTGGAACGCGCCAGCGTGGTCTATCTCCGTCGAATGGTTTTGCTACCTATTCCTGTTTCCACTGCTGCTACGGCTGGGAGCACCGAGATCCACACCCATTAGGCTGCTGTGCATCGTCCTGCTATCGTCTGCATCATACTCTATGTTCGTTCGCCACTTCGATGGCGAGTTAAGCGCCGCACAGCTACATCAGTCCGCCGATAAACTTAGCTATTGGGTAGACTTGATTCGCGGTGCATTTGGCTTCACTGCGGGATGGATCGTCTTTCTGTGCTACGAGCGGCGCGATGCGCTCTACACATTCTGCACAAAGTCACCGTCACTGATTTGGTCTGTGATCGCAATAATCATTGCGGTAGCCTATTGCGGCCGCATCAACCTGCAAGCTTTGGTTTTTGTGTATCCATTCGCAATTCTGGCGGCGACCGACCGAGCATCGATCGCGTCCCGGCTCCTTGGGTCAAGGCCATTGCACTTTCTCGGCGTGATCTCGTACTCGATCTATATGACGCACTTCATTCTGTTTATCGGGCTTATGGTCCTGTTCGGATCGCCTGACATCTGGCGATGGTTCGCATATCCTGCCGCGATCTTGATTTCATTTGCTGTCTTCTGGTTTAGCTATTTCTTGATCGAAAGGCCGGCACGCGAAGCCATACGACACATCCAAACAACCTCGACGTCGATCGTCAGCGCACCACCATAGCCGCAACCAGACATACCGACGCAATCGTGCTCAACGTCATGAGGCCGGGCATCATGGACGGGATTTGATCCGCCATAGCGATGTTGTGGGGATTGTTGCTCCAAAGCAGCCACATCCACCGCCTCATTTTCGCTCCGCGGGGGCGCTGCGGGCGCTTCTTTAGCAAGCTGACGCAGGCGATCTGACAAATGCCGCGCTCCGGCTGCACCGCAAGGGTGCGGAGGGTTGTGCGGCTATCGACACTCGCTGTCCGATCTATTCCTTGATGGCCTAGCTCGCGCAGATATCAGTCTGGCCCTGATCCCTGAAAGGGGCGGGCCCATTTGCAGTTGAAGCATCGGGAGGTTCACTTTCCGATGCTCCGATGCCGCCCGGAGGCAAGGCTAATTCCATTTCGCGCCCCTTCGGGCAAATCGTTTTCTTTGAAAGAGCGATAGCCCAACGCGTGAAATGATTCTGTGCGTAGATACTTCGATACTTCTGCGCAGATCTAGTTCGGCATCAGCACGGCATCGACGCAGCGGCTGTTTCGTGCGCTGATGATGATCGCGCCATTGCGAGGCGCCAATTTCGCGCCGAGCAGTCGCGGCACCTCGTCCTGGCCAAGACGAACTGAACTCGCGAGAACGGTCGCGCTAGGCCTGAAAGCGCTGCTTCTTAATCTCTCTGATGAGCACCAGTCGCCTGGCCTGCGCGGCATTGAGCAGGCCCTCGAACAAGACGAAGACTTCGCGCGCCTGGATGTAGACGTCGGTGTTGATGGCGTGCTGATCGAAGCCGTACGATGTCAGACGCGCCTCGATTTCGGTCGTGGCGACAGGATCGAGCCGCCAACTCAGCGCGTTTTGACGTATGTAGTACTCGGCCTCATATTCACTTTTGAATTGCTGGTAGACATCGGCAGCCCAGGGCGGGGGACCGACGTGTTTGACAAGCCGCACGGCGAGGTGCATCGGCGTGCCATGCGGTACTTCGATGACGGAACAGCTTACGATGTCAGGCGGTGGATCGAGCAATTTGGCGCGCTTGCATTCCGGCAGAAACAGCTTGATCGCGGGGATTTTGCCCGCGACCACACGCTTGAACAGCCCGTGCAGCATCGCCTGGTGCGGATGCAGTTTGGTGATTTTGCCATCGATGCGAGCCTCGATCGACCGCTCCAGCAGCGCCGCAATATCAGGCGAGCGCTGTTTGCTTGCACGCCGGTTCGGCTGCGCCCGTACCCCAAAGCGGGTCGCCTTGGGCGGTTTGCCGTAACCAACCTCGTAGGCCTCGCTGCGCGGCTCGCCGGGCGCCTCATCGCCGTCTTTGCTCATTGCGCCGCTCCATCTTTCGCACCGCGGACGCGAGCGACACCTTGGGGCACAGCCCAAGAGCCAACGCACGCCGAAGCGCGGTTAACCGCGTTCAGTTGTGATCATCATCGATTTGGTTTCTGGGGGGCTACCGGTTAGGATCGGCCGGGCGGCTCAAAATTAGATATAGGCCCGGATTTTTGATCGTCAAACATATTTGGCGATGAGGTTAATATGCAAGGCGGCGGCGCCCTGCGGCAGGCACCTTGGGGCAGGAGGTTTGCCGCGCCCGCAGCGAAATTTCCCGTACCGCGAACGCCAATTTTCCAGCGACGCGTTTGTCGGGAATCGCCCGAAAAAATCCCAATCTCCCAGTGGCTTGGCGCAAGAGATTGGGAGCGAATGGGTCACATTCTTCGAACTTGCCCTGTTAATTCCCGTAAGGTGCTAGTTCGGCATCAGCACGGCATCGATGCGGCGGCTGTTTCGTGTGCTGATGACGATGGCGCCGTTGCGGGTCGCGAATCTCGCGCCGACAAGACGCGGCACCTTCTCCGTTAGCGATGAAGGCAGCGGAATCATTCCGCCGGTGACGGGATCGCCGACATTGATCGGCGCGACGGCTGCGCCGGCCGAAGGCGCGGCCTTGATGTACTCCCTGATCAACTGAATCTCTTCACGCGAGAGGTTGAGCGCGGCCTGTTCGCCTGCGCCGTCAGGCAGCTTCTTTTCCGCCTCGGCCTTGTCTTGCGCATCTTGCTGCTGGGCAGCCTCGCGTTTTGCGACTTCGACCTGTTCGAGTCTGGTGAGGCGTTCCCTCAGCGGCGCGATCTCCCGCCGCAACGCGGCAATGTCCGACTTCAGCGAAGAGAGCTGACCAAGCGCAATCGCGGCGGCAACGCAAGCGACGACCGAGATCAGGCTGAGGCACGCCACCGCCAGCCCCGTCAATCCGCCTCGACGATCGGCACGACGATCCCCGACATCCTCCGCGGGTCGCCGTCGCCGCGCGGCGGCGAATTTCGGCCTGATCGTGCCGAGCAAGCTGACCAGACCGGACAGCCGCGCAGCCACCACCCGGTTCGCCTCTTGAAAGGCGCCGAATGCAGGCGCAGGGACGACCGGAGAGTGCGCCGAGGGGATGCCGGGAGCGGTAGCCGAACGGCCCGCGCCGGATGGCTGGCGGTCGTCGTGGTCCTCGCGCGTCATACCGGGGAGCTCGAGATCAACGTCGTCGGGGCGGTCGATCGCAGTATCTGCAACGTAATGGCGCGTGTCGGCCGCAGCGGCGTCCAATCGCTCCGTTTCCTGTTGATCGGGTCCTTGTTCGATGCGGGCGGTTTCAAGCGAGCGCCACAGCGAGAGTCCCGAATCGGTGATCTGCAGGCCCGCGTCGTTGATCGATGCCCATCCCGATTGGAAGACGTCGGCATCGCCAAGCTCGGACGGCCGCTTCGACTGCGTGGCTTCATCGCCGGCCGCGATCATACGCTTGACCTCCCGGCTGACCTCGTCGATCGCGATCCGCTGCCCGGGCTTTGCGGCCAGCACACTCAGGATCGCCAGATTGAACCTCATGCGGCGCCTCGCGATGCCCCATCAACCGGCCGTGCCGCCGTTCCGCTCCCGTGCAGGCGACGTGCGAGCCTCAGCGGGGTCGAAGCGGATCAATCATGCCGGCGCGGACGTCGGTCAGTCAGGGAGTCAAGCAAGTGTACCGGCTCGCCAAGGGGCAAACAATCCGGCACCAGACCTACGACAGATGGATAAGTCGGCCCGCAAACGCGACGCGTCGGGATCGCGTTCGTTGCGCGCCTCAGAGAAACTCGCGAAGCCTGGAAAGCTCGATCACATGCTCGGGCGACAGCACGTCGGGGACGAGGGGAGGCTGCGACTTGGTCCGGATCTCGTAAAGATGTCGCGTCTTCTCGGGCTTGCCCATGAAATCCCGAATGCATTGGTCGAGCGTTCCATTGACGACCATATAGGGCGCGCGATCCTCTCGCCTCGAGTTGTTGAGAGAAGGCCATTTGTAAAGGTGGGCCGCAGCTTGGAAGTCCACCTGATGGGATTGGTCGGTCATTGCAAAATATCTACCCGAAAAAGCCCTGCGCGGCAAAGTCAGCCGGCTGATGAGCGAGCTGGTGCGGCAATACGCGCAAGCTGCGGTCGTGCATCGCAGAAGCCGCCGTCATGCATCTCGAACGATCCGCCGATGTGCCTCGCGTCGATGCCTCGCAGCAACTCCCGCTTCGATCTCCTGCGGACCGAGATCGGGGGCGATCGGGCGAAGCCGGCTGAAGGGAGCGCCGGCAGATCCTCTCGCGCGGCAAGCGCGCGCGCAGCGTGGCAACGCGCGTTGACGACCCGGCGTCGTTCGCGGCGCCAGCGGCCGCAATGACATGCTGGATTGACTCGATTTCAGATTGTTCCTATTTTGTTCTATTGTCAATTTCCACGTCCGGAGACGGGCGGCTTCGGTCAGGTCAGGGATGAACGGGTCGAGATGGCAGCCGCAGCCACCATCCTTCATGCGGACCTGGATGCATTTTACGCATCGGTCGAGCAGCTGCTCGAGCCGTCGCTGCGCGGCAAGCCGATCGCCGTCGGGGGCGGGGTTGTGCTGGCGGCGTCCTATGAGGCCAAGGCCTTCGGAGTGCATGGCGGCATGTCGGGGCGGGAAGCGCGCCAACTGTGCCCGCAACTGGTTTTCGTCGGCGGCCATTTCAGCGATTACCAGCGGTTGGGTGACGCGGCCATCAAGGTGATCGGCGACTTCACGCCGCTGGTCGAGCGAATTTCGATCGACGAGGCGTTTGCGGACGTTGCCGGCTGCACTCACCTGTTCGGAACGCCTGCCGAAATAGCCGCGTCGATCCGGTGGCGCGTACGCAGCGAGCTCGGCCTTCCGATCTCGGTCGGCGTCGCCCGCACCAAGCATCTGGCGAAGATCGCCTCGCAGGTCGCAAAGCCCGACGGACTTGTCGTCGTTGATCCCGACGCCGAGCTGAGCTTCCTTCACGAATTGCCGGTTGAGTTGATGTGGGGAGTAGGGCCGGTCACGAGGACCCGGTTGGACGCGATCGGCGTAGCGACGATCGGTCAGCTCGCCAAATTGTCGGAACGGTCGCTGACGCACTTGCTCGGTCCGGCAGCGGGCGAGAAACTCGCCGCGCTGGCCTGGAATCGCGATCCGCGACAGCTCAAGCCACACCGGCGCGCGCGATCGGCGGGGGCACAATCGGCGCTTGGCCGAAAGCCTGCGATCGAGCAAGTCATCCGGCCCACGCTGCTTCATCTCGCCGACCGCGTCGCCACGCGGCTTCGGGCGAAATCACGGCCTGGACGAACCGTGACGGTGCGCGTCCGTTTCGCCGACCTGAAGTCGGTGACGCGCTCGATGACGATCGATGCGCCGGTGTGCACGACCATCGTCCTGGCCCGGCTCGCCGAGAATCTCGTGCGCGCTGCTCTTGCCGACCATCCCGGCGAG
This sequence comes from Bradyrhizobium sp. USDA 4510, assembly GCF_054059095.1. NCBI lineage: Bacteria > Pseudomonadati > Pseudomonadota > Alphaproteobacteria > Hyphomicrobiales > Nitrobacteraceae > Bradyrhizobium > Bradyrhizobium sp. USDA 4510. Next base: position 2,680,676 of record NZ_JBSSBT010000001.1, read on the forward strand.
AAGATCATCTCGCTGCTGGCGATCTCGGTTTCGCATCTCGAGGAGCATTGGGATCTTGCACTGGAGCTTCCACTCGGACTGGAGGACGAAGCGCTTCGGCCTGGAAGTCCGACAGGGATGGCCCGCTGGGCGGCGGACCGTGCGATCGACAAGATCCGCGATCGCTTTGGCTGGGAGGCGATCGGATATGGTTCAGCGGCGCTGGAGGCGGTTCATTCGGTGCCCGACGCGTTTCGCAAGCTTGCCGAGAGAGATCTCTAGCGTTCGCCGGTTCACGTATCCGTCACTGCATTAAGAAAAGGCAATTTGGAATCGCGCGCTTGTGAGTGGCGACCCCGTACGGTCGGCTTATTTTGAGCCCGCGGAGGGACAGCCATGAAGTACAGCGCCGAACTGATCCAGACGATGCGCGAAGCGTTGGATGCGGTCATGGCAAGCGTGCCGGCGGATCAATCCGTGTTCGGTCTCAAGGCCGCTGTTGCGGAATGCATTCTGCGAGCCGCAGCTCACGGCCAGACATCGTTCGACGGGCTCGTGACGTCGGCATCCGATCAGCTTCAGTCGATCATCTCGATGCTGACCTAGGCGATCGGGATGCGCGCGACCGTCGCGTTCACCTCGCCGCGCGGTGCGCTGATGATGCAATCGCTCGGGCCGACGGTTCTCTCAGGGCAGCGATACGACCCGTAGATTGTTGGTTGTTCCCGCTTGTCCAAAGGGAATGCCGGCGACCACGACCAGCAGATCGCGACTCGATGCAAACTGCTCTGCATGCGCGAATGTTGTTGCGCGCTCGACCATCTCCTCATAGCTCTGAACGTCGTCGGAAAGCACGCTGTGAGCCCCCCAAAGCAGGCACAGGCGGCGGGACACTTCGCGGCTTGGGGTGATGGCGAGGATCGGGCGGCTCGGCCGCTTCCGCGCGACGCGTGCGGCCGTGGTGCCGCTCGACGTATAGGCCACAATGGCTGCGGCGTGAACCACGGAGGCGAGATCGGCCGCCGCCGTTGCCACGGCATGCGGTGGCGTTTGCTCTTCGCCGGGCTGGGTCGCCTCGACGATCGAGCGGTACATCTTGTGTTGTTCGGTGCTGCGGATAATGCGGTCCATCATCTCGACCGCCTCGCGCGGATATCGGCCTGTCGCGGACTCCGCCGACAGCATCACGGCGTCTGCGCCATCATAGATGGCGGTCGCAACATCGGAGACTTCCGCACGTGTCGGCGTCGGGGCCGCGACCATCGAGTCCAGCATTTGCGTGGCGACGATCACGGGCTTCACCGCGAGACGGCAGGCCCGCACCAGCTCCTTCTGGCGCCCCGGCACGTCCTCATGCGGGATTTCGACGCCGAGATCTCCCCGCGCAACCATGATGGCGTCGCACAGCTGGATGATATCGTCGATCCGTTCGAGCGCTGCCGGCTTCTCGATCTTGGCCATCAGGCCAGCGCGGTCCCCGACGAGGCCTCTCGCCTCGATGATATCCGAGGGCTTCTGCACGAACGACAGCGCAACCCAATCCACGCCAAGTTTCAGGCCGAACTCCAGATCGAGGCGATCCTTCGCGGTCAGCGGTGAAAGATCGAGGACCGTACCCGGCAGATTGACGCCCTTGTGATTCGAGATCGTGCCGCCGACGATCACCTTGGCTTCGATGAAATCGTCACCGAGCCCGGTAACGCGAACGCGGACCCTGCCGTCGTCGATCAGAAGGTCATGGCCGGGGGCAACGGCGGCAAAGATCTCCCGATGCGGGAGGGGAATTGCGGTTCGGTCGCCTTCCGATCCGGACAAGACGAACCGAATGGTCTCTCCGGCCATTGCGGCGATCTTTCCATCGCGCAAGGTGCCGACGCGGATCTTCGGGCCCTGGAGGTCCATCAGGATGCCGATCGGCCGGCCGACGTCCTGTTCCAGCTTTCGGATCGCCGCGTGAATGCGTGCGTGATCGCTCTGTGTTCCGTGACTGAAGTTCAGGCGGAACGTATCGACGCCCGCCAGCAGCAGTGCCTCGAGCATCTCGGGGGAACTGCTTGCTGGACCAACGGTTGCAACGATCTTGGCTCGTCGATGACGACGCATGAATCACCTCGTCGGTGGCTGGCCGGCTGCGATCAGCACGGCACGGATATCATTGACGTTCGTAAGCGTCGGCCCGGTGCGCACGAGGTCTCCAAGGCGGTCGAAGAACGTGTAGCTGTCATGAGCAGCCAGGTACGCTCGTGCGTCAAGCAGATTCGCGGCGGCGCGCCGCAGCGTATCCGGACCGATCAAAGCGCCAGCCGCATCTTCCGTTCCATCAATTCCATCGCTGTCGCCCGCAACGGCCCAGATATCGGATGCGCCGGACAGGGCGACGGCAAGCCCCAGCAGGAATTCGGTGTTGCGGCCGCCGTGTCCCGCCGGTCCGCGCCCGATCGTCACCGTCGTCTCGCCTCCGGACAGCAGCACCGCGGGGGCAGGGCCCGGCTGCGCATATCTCGCGACCGACCGGGCGATGCCGGCCATCACGGTTCCGAGTTCCCATGCCTCGCCCTCGATCGCGTCTCCAAGGATGATCGGCGTCAGGCCTTCGTCCCGGGCGGCGCTGGCCGCAGCGTCAAGTGCATGGAATGGAGCGGCAAGGATGCGGACATCAGCATCGATCTCGCCGGGCTTGGGTGTCTCGTCCGCTTGTTCGAGCACAAGCCGCGCCGCTTCCGGCAGGTCGATTGCAAAGCGGCCAACGATCTCCAGCGCAGCGGCTTTCGTGCTGCTGTCCGGCAGCGAGGGACCGGAGGCAATCGCCGCGGGATCGTCGCCGGGAATGTCTGAGATCACAAGGGTCGTGACGCGGGCGGGACGGGCGGCCAGCGCCAGCCGACCGCCCTTGATCGCGGACAGATGTTTGCGGACGACGTTCATCTCGGCAATCGTCGCGCCGCTTGCAAGGAGTGCCCGGTTGACCGCCTGCTTGTCGGCGAGAGTCATCGGAGATGCCGGCAGGGTCATCAGCGCCGAGCCACCGCCGGACATCAGGGCGATGACGAGATCGTCTGCAGAAAGCCCCTCGACGGCGCGCAGCATGCGAAGGGCCGCGGTCCTGCTCGTGTCATCCGGCACGGGGTGAGACGCTTCGAGCACTTCGATACGGCCGGCTGGAACCGAATGGCCGTGGCGCGTGACGACGACGCCGGAAAGCGCGACGTCAGGCCATGCCGCGTCGAGGCCCGCAGCCATTGCCGCCGACGCCTTACCCGCGCCGACGACGATGCATCTGCCCCTCGGCTTTGCCGGCAGGGCGTCGGCAATCGTGATCCTCGGATCGGCGCTCGCGATGGCGGCGTCGAAGATTCGCCGCAGGGCGGTCCGAGCCCGCACATCCGTCCATCTGTCGTTCAATCGCTTGCGCTCCGGCCGATAGGTCTCTTGTTATGGCGCCTTCTCGAGACGGTCGTAAGACATGGGTGCCTCAAGTCGACCGCCTTCACCGGGAAAGACCTTTGCGCGAGCGATTGCGGCACTTGCCGTCGCTTCACTGCCGAGAATGAACGCGCGCCGCATCGGCTTGATCAGGAACAACGCGGTGAGGGCAGCGGTCGCATTGAGTGCAACCGCGACGATGAACACGGCCTGCCAGCCGAGCTGGGAAGAGATGATGCTCGCGAGCGGCACGAGCAGCGCCGCCGTGCCCTTCGCCGTATAGAGCATGCCGTTGTTGGTGGTTGCATATTTGGCGCCGAACGTGTCGCCCGACGTCGCGGGAAACAGGCTGTAGATTTCGCCGAAGACGCCGAAGTAGATCGCCGTGGCCAGCACGAAGACAACCGGAATGTGACCGTAGGTGGACAGCGTCAGCAACATCAGCGCCGCTGTCGCGAACGCGATGAACATCGTGTGCTCGCGCCCGATATTGTCGGAGACCCAGCCAAAGAGCGGACGGCCGAAACCGTCGAAGACGCGATCGAGCGAGATGGCAAACGTCAGTGCCGCCATCTGGAAGCCCGCCAGGGTGACCGGCGTGTCCGCGATCTTGAAGTCATGGGCGATCGGCCCGATTTGCGCGGCGGTCATCAAGCCGCCGGAAGCCACCATGACGAACACCACGTACATGACCCAGAAGACCGGGGTGCGCAACACCTGGGGCGGAGTGTAGTCGATCGCACTCTGCGGCAGATTGAGACGCTTTTTCCTGGGTGCTTCGACGCCATGCGGTGGCCGGACGAACCAGGCCAGCAGGATGACGATGAGGCCTTGTCCGATCCCGAAGGTCAGGAAGGTGCTCTGGTAGCCGCTGGCGGCAATCATGTTGGCAATCGGTACGACGGTGAGGGCCGCACCGGCGCCAAACCCGGCGGCGGTTGCTCCTGCGGCCAGGCCGCGCCGGTCCGGAAACCATTTCAGGGCATTGCCGACGCAAGTGCCGTAGACGGCGCCGGCACCGATGCCCGCGACGACAGCTGCCGCATAAAGCGTGACGAGAGAGGAGGCGTATGAGTTCATGATCCAGGCCAACCCGATCATCAGCCCGCCGAACATGATGACGATGCGGGGGCCGTATTTGTCCACGAACCAGGCCTCCACCGGCACAAGCCATGTCTCCGTCATCACGAAAATCGTGAAGGCGAGCTGGATGGCCGGACGGCCCCAGTGAAACTTCGCGTCGATCGGATCAACGAACAGCGTCCAGCCATATTGCAGGTTGGCGATCATCGCCATGCAGACGATGCCGATCGCCAGTTGCAGCCAGCGGAAGCCGCCGGGCGATGATGCCGGGTTGGTGGAGATCATGTACGCTCCTAAGGCAGATAATCGTCGTTTGGGCCGGCTGCGTCGGGTTGTCGTCCCGCCGCAGCCTACTGACGGAATTCGTTGGTCAACTCGCCGATTCCGTCGATCGCGACGGTGACCGTGTTGACGGGCTCCTTCATCACCCCGACGCCAATCGATGTCCCGCAGCAGATCAGGTCGCCCGGCAACAGCGTCATGTCGTGCGAGATCTTGCTGACCAGCGTCTGTGCGCTGAAGATCATGTCCGCGATCGGGTAGTTCTGGCGCTCGACGCCGTTCAGAATGGTGCGCACCACGAGGCGTGCGGGGTCGAGGCCTGACGCAATCACGGGGCCGAACGGGCCGTATCCATCGAAGCCCTTGGCCCGCGCCCATTGCGGGAAGGTCGGGTCGCGATTGAGGATGTCCGCGGCGGTGACGTCGTTGGTGCAGGTGTAGCCGAAGATGAAGGCGTCGGCCTGCTCGGGCGCGACCGCCGTGCAGCTCCTGCCGATGACGATGCCGAGTTCACCTTCGTAGGTCGTCTTGCCATCATAGCCCAAGGGACGCCTGATGACGGCACCAGGCGCGGTGACGCTGGTCGGCGCCTTCAACAGGTACAGCGGTTCGGCAGGCTCAGGTGATTTCAGCTTCTCCGCAAGCGCGTGAAAATTGTTCCAGAGCGCGATGACCTTGCTCGGTTGCGTCGGGGCGAGCAGCTCGACGTTGTCCAGCGCCAGCGTTTGTCCAGTCGGTCGCATGTCGCCGAACATGTCCCCTTCGTGCACGGAGATGCCGGATGGAATGAGTTGCCCGAAGCCGATTTCGGCATGGTGGCGGAAGCGGACCCAGCGCGTAACATTGGCCATCGGGATCACGCCACCGCCAGCGTTTCTGCTGCTGCGGCGCCGGCCGCCCCGTCATAGAGGCCGGCCAGCCTGGTGCGCTGCGCGACCAGGGCCAGCACCGCATCGAGGGCGGGCGTCGCGATTCCTGTCATCCGGCCCATCTCCTGCACCACGGTGATCAACGGATCGATCTCGACCGGACGTCCGCGCTCGAGATCCTGCAGCATCGAGGTCTTGTGCGCGCCGACCTTGCGCGCACCTTCGATGCGGCGTTCGACATCGACCCGAAACTTGACGCCGAGGCTTTCCGCGATCGCCTGCGCCTCCAGCATGATCGCCCGGGACAGCGCGCGCGTGCCCGGATTGCTGCAGATCACGTCGAGCGTCGCGTGGGTGAGGGCGCTGATCGGGTTGAAACAGACGTTGCCCCAAAGCTTGAGCCAGATCTCGTCACGGATACGGTCGAGGACCGGAGCTTTCATGCCCGCGGCCACGAACAGCTCGGAAAGTTTCTGGACGTCGGATGTGATCTCGCCGGAGGGCTCGCCCAGCGGAAAGTTGTTGCCGTAGACATGGCGGATCACGCCGGGCGCCTCGATCTCGGTGGCGGGGTACACCACACAGCCGATCGCGCGCTCGGGGCCGAGCTCGTTCCACTGCTGACCGCCAGGATCGATGCTCTCGAGCGTCGATCCTTCGTGCCGACCACCGTGCTTGTGGAAATACCAATAGGGAATGCCGTTGACGGCGGTGACGATGCGGGTCCGATCGCCCAGCAGCGGCCGCATGGGCTCGATGACACCGGTGATCGAATGCGCCTTGAGGCAAATGATGACGTAATCCTGCTCGCCGAGTTCGGCGGGGTTATCGGTGCAGCGAGGATGCACGACGCGCTCCTCGTCGCCGATCAGGAGTTTCAGGCCGTTCTGCCGCATTGCGGCGAGATGCGCACCCCGCGCGACCAGGCTGACATCGGCACCAGCACGCATAAATTCGACACCGAGATAGCCGCCGATCGCGCCGGCGCCGTAGATGCAGATTCTCATTCGATCCTCGCAAGCAGAGTGGGGACACAGCAGGAGCCGCAGCGGCTCGAACCGAGTAGCGTGGCAATGGCCTTGGGCAAGTCTGTCAGGCCGCGCAGGCGGCTTCCTCGAAAGCAAGGGTGATGTCCCGCATGCTCACGACGCCGACGAGCCGGCCGTTGTCGATGACGGGGACATGGCGGATTCCATGACGGGCCATGAGGCGCTCGACATCCGTGAGCGCATCTTGCGAATTGCAGGACAGCAGCGGCCGCGGCGAGATGAATTGCGCGACTTTCATCGCAAGACCATTAGTGCCGCGCTCGGCGATCACAGCGACGACGTCGCGCTCGCTGAACATCCCGATCACGGCGGCGTCCTTGCTGCGCGAGGCGTTCCTGACCACGAGGGCGCCGACATTGCTCGCGTACATCAGGTTCGCCGCAATGCTCACGGTTTCGTTCGAGCCGATCGTCAGCACGTGCGCATTGTTGGCGCGAAGGATGTCCCCGACGTACATGGCATCGTCCTCCCGGTTGCTTGATTTGGTTGTTGTGAAGCGATCGTGGTATACATTATCCCAGAAGTCAAACAAAAGAATCGAGCCATTTGCCAAGAAGAATGGCAAAAATACTGACCTATTCGTGAGTATTGTCGCCTTGACTCCATGGCCTTTTGGTATGCCATATGCCAATTCTGAAGCTCGCTCTCGACGAGCAATTTCGTTCTGAACCGCAACCGGTTAGGGGCAGGTCGTGATGAAAAGAGAGCCGATCCGGCGCAAGCCGTCCGATCCCGATCTTCGCGCGCAGCCGGAGCTGGACGCGCGCGACGGCGGTGTTCAGTCCGTTGATCGCGCCATGCAAATCCTGGAGACACTTGCAGAGGATGATGAAGGCTATCGGCTGACCGATCTGGCGATCCGCACCGGCCTGTCTCCCTCGACCGTACATCGGCTGCTGACCACGCTCGAGAACCGCAGGTTCGTTCAATTCGACCGCGACGAATCCAAGTGGCACATCGGCGCGCAAAGCTTCGTGGTCGGCTCGACCTTCGTGCGCCGGCGGAATTTTGCCGCGCAGGCACTGCCTTATCTGCGCAAGCTGCGCGACCAGACCCGGGAAACGGCCAATCTTGCCGTGGTCGACGATGAATCCATCATCGTCGTGTCCCGCATTGAAAGCCGTGAGATCATGCGCTCGCTGACCAAGGTCGGCGGACGCGTCGCGATGATCGCCTCGGGAGTGGGCAAGGCGGTGCTGGCTACCTATTCCGATGCAGACGTCAACGCGATCATTCGCCGTCAGGGCATGCCGCGGCTGACGGAAAAATCGATCGTGCGGCCCGGCGAGTTGTTCAAGGAATTGGAGAGCGTGCGGCGTCAGGGTTATGCGGTGGATGATGAAGAGGCGCGCATCGGCCTGCGCTGCGTGGCCGCGGTCGTCTTCAACGATTGCAACGAGCCATATGCCGCAATCTCGGTATCCGGCATGGCGGACAGGCTGACGAACGAACGCTTGCCCGAGATCGGTACGATCGTGCATCGGATCGCAGCCGAACTCACGGCCGAACTTCGCGGGAACCGCACGCAGCAAGCGCAGGCGTAGGGCGGGCTGCAATTCCGTCCGCAACAATTTCCATTTCTACGCTGACGCTAATCGTTTGAAGACGCGCAAGAAATCGCGAGCGTTGCCACAGCGCGGAAATTCCAATCGATTGCGTTGAGATCGATGCTCGCGGGCCTGATGATCCTGCTCAGGCCAACTCATAGCGAAGCGGGATCATTACATGAAGATGCGAGCAGTCGATGCAGCAGTGCGCATTCTCCAACGCGAAGGGATCACGTGCGCATTCGGCGTTCCCGGCGCAGCGATCAATCCGCTTTACTCCGCACTGAAGCGCAACGGCTCGATCCAGCATATTCTGGCGCGGCACGTCGAAGGCGCCTCGCATATGGCGGAAGGCTATACCAGGGCGAAGGCGGGCAATATCGGCGTCTGCATCGGCACATCGGGTCCGGCCGGCACCGACATGATCACCGGCCTCTACTCGGCGATCGCTGATTCCATTCCGATCCTCTGCATCACCGGTCAGGCGCCGCGGGCGCGGCTCTACAAGGAGGATTTCCAGGCCGTCGACATCGAGTCGATCGCAAAACCAGTGACGAAATGGGCCGTCACCGTGCGCGAGCCGGCGCTGGTGCCGCGCGTGTTCAGCCAGGCTTTCCATGTCATGCGGTCGGGGCGGCCGGGACCGGTGCTGATCGACCTTCCGCTCGATGTGCAACTGGCCGAGATCGAGTTCGACGACGAGACCTATTCACCGTTGTCGGTCTACAAGCCGACGGCGACGCGCAAGCAGATCGAGAAGGCACTCGAGATGCTGAACGCCGCGGAGCGGCCGCTGATTGTGGCCGGCGGCGGCGTGATCAACGCCGATGCATCCGAGCTGCTGGTCGCCTTTGCCGAAGCGGTCAACGTTCCGGTCGTTCCGACGCTGATGGCCTGGGGCGCTATTCCTGACGATCATGCGCTGATGGCAGGCATGGTCGGCTTGCAGACCAGCCATCGCTACGCCAACGCCACGATGCTCGAATCCGATTTCGTGCTCGGCATCGGAAATCGCTGGGCCAACCGGCATACCGGCTCGATCGAGACCTACACGAAGGGCCGCAAATTCGTGCATGTCGACATCGAGCCGACGCAGATCGGGCGGGTCTTCAATCCGGACCTCGGTATCGTCTCCGACGCCAAGGCCGCGCTGGAAATGTTCGTGAGCGTCGCCAGGGAGTGGCGGAAGTCCGGGAGGCTGCGCGATCGGCAGGCCTGGCCCGCCGCCTGTCGCGACCGCAAGCGTTCGATGCTGCGCAAGAGCCACTTCGAAAACATCCCGATCAAGCCCCAGCGCGTCTACGAGGAAATGAACAAGGCCTTTGGCCGCGACACCTGCTACGTGACCGTGATCGGATTGTCGCAGATCGCTGGGGCCCAGTTCCTCAACGTCTACAATGCGCGCAACTGGATCAACGCCGGGCAGGCCGGTCCTCTCGGCTGGACACTGCCGGCCGCGCTTGGCGTGCGTGCCGCCGATCCCGACCGCGACATCGTCGCGCTGTCGGGTGACTACGACTTCCAGTTCCTGATCGAGGAGCTCGCGGTCGGGGCGCAGTTCAATCTGCCCTACATCCACGTCGTTGTGAACAATTCATATCTCGGCCTGATCCGGCAGGCGCAGCGCGGCTTCGACATGGACTATCACGTCCAGCTCTCGTTCGAGAACATCAACGCGCCCGAGATCGGCGGTTACGGCGTCGACCATGTGGCCGTCGCAGAGGGTTTGGGCTGCAAGGCGATCCGGGTCACCGATCCGAACGACGCGCAGGCGGCGTTCGCGACCGCACGCGAGCTGATGGCGAAGCATCGCGTGCCCGTGGTCGTGGAGTTCATTCTCGAGCGAGTCACCAATATCGCGATGGGAACGGAGATCGACAACATCGTCGAGTTCGAAGAGGTGCTCGATCTTCCGCTCGATGACGTGCCGAGCGCATCACGATCCGGCACGCTGTTGCCGGCCTGACCACATCTTTCATCGCTTCAAGCGGAGATACGACCCGTGCCTCAATTTGCCGCCAATCTCACCATGCTCTTCAACGAGCTGCCGTTCCTCGATCGGTTCGCGGCCGCCAAGGCGGCCGGCTTCAACGCAGTCGAGTATCTTTTTCCTTATGACTTCGAAAAGGGCGCGTTGCGGGAGGAATTGGCGCGCTGTGGGCTGACCCAGGTGCTGCACAATCTTCCAGCCGGCAACTGGGCCGCCGGTGAGCGTGGCATTGCGATCCTGCGCAATCGGGTCGATGAATTTCGCGACGGGGTGGTGCGCGCAATCGACTACGCAAAGGCGCTGGATTGCCGGCAGCTGAACTGCCTGGTCGGCATCGCTCCAGCCGATACGGATAGGGCAGACCTGCAGGAAGTCCTCGTGTCCAACCTGCGCTTCGCCGCAGGCGCGCTCGCCCAGCATGGCATCAAGCTCCTGGTCGAACCGATCAACACGCTCGATATTCCCGGCTTCTTCCTGAGCCGTACGGAACAGGCGGTGCAGCTCATTTCCGAGGTTGGCTCATCCAATCTGTTCATCCAGTACGACATCTATCACATGCAGATCATGGAAGGTGATATCGCGCGGACCCTGCAGAAGCATCTCGGCCGGATCGCGCATGTCCAGCTCGCCGACAATCCGGGCCGTTATGAACCGGGAACCGGCGAAATCAACTACTCCTATCTGTTCAAGCATCTCGACAGCATCGGGTATCGGGGCTGGATCGGGTGCGAATACAAGCCGCGGACGACCACGCTCGAGAGCCTGGGCTGGCACGCCGCACAGACTTTCGTGACCTAGAGCCTGTTCCGTTCCGATTGAATCGGGACGGAGCTCTGGAATTTTATTTAACGCGGTTTCTTCACGCGAGGCGAGAGTCGCTCGCCGAAAAAACGCCTTCATCCGGCTGACAGGGAGCAACGACAATGAAAGACATCGGATTCATCGGACTTGGCACCATGGGACGTCCGATGGCCGGCCACCTCCTGGCTGCCGGCTATCGTCTGTTCCTGCACGACGTCGTACCTGTTGCGCCTGAGTTGATCGCGGCCGGCGGTATCGCTTGCGAGTCCGCCAAGCAGGTGGCGCAGGAGGCGGACGCCGTGATCATCATGGTACCGGACACTCCGCATGTCGAAGCCGTGCTGTTCGGTCAAGGCGGCGTCGCGGAGGGCATCTCCAAAGGCATGATCGTGACGGATATGAGCTCGATCTCTCCGCTGGCGACGAAGGAGTTTGCACGCTGGATCGATGCGCTCGGGGCCGATTATCTCGACGCGCCGGTCTCCGGCGGCGAAGTAGGTGCAAAGGCGGCCAGCCTGACCATCATGGTTGGCGGGCGGGAGCGGGCGTTCAATGCGATGAAGCCCCTGTTTGAAACGATGGGGAAGAATGTCACGCATGTCGGCGGCAACGGCGACGGCCAGACCACCAAGGTTGCGAACCAGATCATCGTGGCGCTGACCATCGAGGCGGTGAGCGAGGCGTTGCTGTTCGCCTCCAAGGCCGGGGCCGACCCCGCATTGGTGCGCCAGGCGTTGATGGGCGGCTTCGCGTCGTCCCGGATCCTCGAAGTGCACGGCGATCGCATGCTGAAGCGCAATTTTGATCCGGGCTTCCGCATTGAGCTGCATCAGAAGGACCTCAACCTCGCGCTGGAAGGGGCGCGCGCGCTTGGCTTGTCGCTGCCAGGCACTGCCGCAGCCCAGCAGCTGTTCAACGCCTGTACCGCCCTCGGCGGCAAAAGCTGGGACCATTCCGGCATTCTGAGAGCGCTGGAGGTCATGGCGGGCCACGAGGTCGCGGCTGCCTGAGCGCCGCGGAGGGGAATGGACGAAAATATCGTGGGCCTGGTCGGTGCGGGGACGGTAGCGCCTAACTGCCACGGATCAGGCGCCTGGCGCCCAAGTCGGTCGCTCAGCGTTCGGATTGTTTGCTGGGCATTCTCTGATGTCCCTAGGGCCACTGGTGAGGACGAACAAGGTTGTCCGCCCACACCTCGGCAATGTGAGACAGTGCCAGACCCGGCTTGCGCTCGAGCAGAAGCTCGAGCACGCGCGGCGGCGTTAGGGGTAATTCCTGCACCCGCTTTCCTGTCGCGTTGGCAACGGCGCAGGCGACGGTGGCGCCGACATTGAGGATCGGCACCTCGCCGGCGCCCTTGGTGCCGAGCGGCCCCACCGACGCCGCACCCTCATAGAGGCTGATCTCCACCGGTACGACGTCGAGCGCAAGCGGTACGCGGTAAGTCTCAAAGCCGCTTTGACTGACACGGCCATTGCTGCCGATCGTCACCTCCTCGTGCAGGGCGTAGCCCAGGCCCTGCGCGACGCCGCCCTGGATCTGGCCGTGGATTGCGCGTGGATTCAGCGCACGGCCGACGTCCTGGACCACGCGATAGCTTAGCACCTCGACATGCCCGGTCTCCGGATCGACGGCGACCTCGCAGTCGTGGACGGCGAAGACGGGGATGTCGATCGCGTCGATGAAATGACCGGCAACGCAACCGGGCATCGCCGGCACGCCGGCGCCCGTGAAGGCGCCGGTGCCGGCGACCGGTCCGCCCAGCGCTTGAGCGCGGGTCGCGACCTCCGCGACGGTGCGGCCGGAGCCCGGCGCACCCGCGATCTCGATCCGACCATCGCGCATGACGAGATCGCCGGGCGCGGCCTCGATCATCTCGGAGGCGATCCTCAAAAGCTTCGTGCGCACCTCCTGTGCCGCCGACAGACTGGCGGCGCCGAGCGAGACGGTGGTGCGGCCGCCACCGACGCCGACATCATAACCGGCCGCATCGGTATCGGCGGCGCGGACGATCACTTGCTCGGGCGCGATGCCGAGCGTGCTGGCAACGATCTGCGGCAGACTCTGCATCATCGAGCCGGATCCGATCTCGACACCCGACGTGACCAGGGTCGCCGTGCCGTCGGCATTCATGTTCACCGTCGCGGCCGATGGGCCGACGAAGACGAACCAGGTGCCGACGGTGGTCGCGCGTCCAAGGAGCTTGCCGTCGGTGCGCGCCGGCAGCGGCGCTGCCGCGTCGCGCAACGTATCCATCCGGTCGAGCATCGGGCCGAGCACATCGCCTTCGAATACCTGGCCGGTGGCGCCGAGATCCTTGTCGCCGAGCACGTTGCGGCGCCGGAAAGCAAGCGGATTCATTCCGATCCGCGCTGCGATCTCGTCGGTGTGCCGCTCGAGCGCGAAGGTGTTGTAGACGCCATTGCAGCAGCGGAACGCGCCGTTCGGCGCCGTGTTGGTATAGACCGCGCGCGAGACCATGCGCACGCTGCCAAGCCTGTAGTTTCCGCCGAGCGTGTGTGCGGTCATGGTGGTCAGGAAGATCTGTTCGCCGCCATAGGCGCCGCAGTCCATCAGCACGACCGCCTCGCGGCCCACGATTTCTCCGTCGCGCGTCACCGCCGAGCGGATGCGAATATCGGCGTTCTCGCGGAACAGGCAGGTCAGCATCTCGTCCTCGCGGGAATTGACGAGGCGAACCCGCCGGCCGCTGGCGCGGGCGAGGAGGGCGGCGAAGGGCTCAACCGCCAGATCGAATTTGAGACCGAAGCCGCCGCCGACCGGCGGCACAGTGACGCGCACTTGCGATGCCGGCACGCCCAACGCGCGCGCGGTTGCATTGCGGACGCTCCAGGGAACCTGCGTCGACGTCTCGATATGGAAGCGGCCGTCCTCGTAGCTTGCGACGACCGCACGCGGCTCGAAGGCCACGTGGTTCTGCCGGCCGACGCGATAGAAACTTTCGACGATCTCGACGTCAGGCCGCGCAAAGGCGGCGTCGACGTCGCCGCGAACGACGGTCGCCTCCCAGGCGACATTGCCCGCACGCGCGCCGCCTTCGACCAGGACCTCATAGCCGCGCCAGTCCGGATGAACCAGCCGCGCATCTGGTGCCAGCGCCTCCGCCATGGTCAATATTGCGGGGAGTTGCTCGATTTCCACGTCGATCGCCGCGAGCGCGGCCTGCGCCTGCGCCAACGTGACGGCAGCGACCGCGGCAAGCGGTTCGCCGTCGTAGCGAATGACATCGCGGGCGAACAGCGGGTGATCGGCGATGCCGATGCCGATCATGCCGGGCGCATCCGACGCCGTCACGATCGCACGTACCCCCGGCATGCGGGCAGCCCTCGACGTGTCGAGGCGAATGATCCGGCCCGAAGGCAGGCCGGCACGCAGCACCGCGGCGTGCAGCATGCCGGGCAGATATCGATCGATGGTGTAGCGCGTACGGCCACGCAGCTTGTCGGCGGCGTCCCGCCGCCGCAAATCCATCGTCGCGGAAACGTCGGACATGCTTGCGCCTCCCGATTATGCGTTGGCCAAGGCGAGCAGCGTCGCCTCGACGATGCGTTCGTATCCCGTGCAGCGGCAGATGTTCCCGGTCAGTGCGGCCCGGATATCGTCACGGGTGGCGTCAGGCCGGGTCGTCAAGAGATGCGTCAGGCTCACCACCATGCCGGGAAAGCACATGCCGCATTGGACCGCATCGCTGGCCTCGAGGGCCGCCTGGATGCGGTTCAGTTCGCCGTGAGGCGCAAGGCCTTCGACGGTGCGGATCTCGCGGCCATCGGCGAGCGCGGCGGGCAACAGGCACGATGGCGTCGGCTCGCCGTCGACCAGCACCATGCAGGCACCGCAAAAGCCTTCGCGACAGACCGGTTTCGCGCCGGTCAGATGCATCTCCTCACGCAGAATGTCGATCAGCGGCGTGGCGGGGTCGGCCACGGAAGAGAGGCGATCACCGTTCACTGTCAAGTTGAATCCCATGTCGATCCCCACCGGTTCAGGAGCCAAGCGCTGCGATCGCAGCGCGGCGGACGAGACCGGGTAGCACGCTGACCCGATACCAGGCCGGGGCATCGACGCTGTCGCGGCCGACGAACTCATCCGCCAACGCGGCCGCACTCTGCGCCGCCTCCGCCGCATCGAGCGGGCGTCCGATCAGAGCTGCCTCGAGCCGCTCCCAGCGGCGCGCCACCGGCTCGACTGAACCGACCGCGACGCGCGCCGCCTGGACACGGTTCGCTGCATCGATGCTGACCGACAGGCTGACGATGGCGACCGGGTAGTCACCCGATTTGCGCAGCGGCAGGCGGGCATGGGCGCTTCTGCGCGCCGCCCGCGGCAAGATGATCCGCGTCACCAGATGACCGCGCGGAAGGGACGATCGGATCTTCAGGAAATGCGACAGGCCGATGCGCTCGCGGCCGTCGCGGTCCGACATTTCCACTTGGGCATCGAGGCAGAGCAGCGCCGGTACGCAATCCGCGGCGGCGAATTCCGACGTCGCGAGGTTGCCGCCGATCGTTGCCATCGCGCGGATCGCAGGATTGGCGGAGCGGCCGGCGGCGTCGACCAGGACCGCGAATTCCGCAAGATCGGCCAGGGCCGCCGCGAGTGCCGCATGCGTAACCGCCGCGCCGATCTCGATTGCATCGCTGCCGATACGAACCGCGGTCAGCTCGGCGATCTTGCCGATCGCGACATAGTGCGGCTTCAACCGCTCGTGGCGGATCGGTGACCGCATGATCCACGTGCCGCCGGCAAAGGCAGCGCCGGCCGCGCCGAATTCGCTCAGTGCGTCGAGTGCGGAAGCGAGCGAGGGCGCAACGTAGATCGAGGCAGGTGCATCGTGCATCTCGCCCGCGACGCTCTGCATGGGAGAACCCGTCGTCATTGGCGCCGCTCCAGTCGCAGGCGATCGAGCAGAACGCCGACGATGACGATCGCGCCGAGCACGACCATCTGGACGTATCCGTCGATCCGGGTGAGGTTCATGCCGTTGGACAGAATGGTGATGAACAGGGCGCCGAGCACCGCGGTGCCGACCCCACCGCGCCCGCCCGCCAGGCTTGTTCCGCCGACTACGGCGCCGGCAATCGCCTGCAGTGAAAGCGCCCCGCCGAGGTTCGGCTCGCCCGATCCGGTCCGCGCCGTCATCATGATCGCGCCGAGCGCCGCAAGCCCGGAGCACAGCACATAGGTCGCGATCAGCGTGCGCTTGACCGGCAGGCCGGCGACCGCCGCTGCGCGCGGGTTGGTACCGATGAGGTAAAGCGAACGGCCGAACACCGTCCGCGTCAGGGTCCAATGGAGCACGGCGCCGACCCCGATCGTGATCGCGATGGCCGCCGGAATACCGAAGACGCTGCCGCCGTAGAAGATCTGCGAGAACGGCGCCGGCACGCCTTGAACGGGCCTTCCCGATGACAGCGTGGTGGCAATCCCGATCGCGATATTGTAGCTGCCGAGCGTTGCGACGAAGGGGTTGACCCCGAGCAGCGCAATAACCACGCCGTTGAAGAGGCCGCACGCGGTGCCGAGTACGAAGCCGGCAGCAAGCCCGGCGAGCAGCACGGCGCCTGTACCATGGCCCGACGCCGTCGCGCCGGCCATCGCCAGCGCGGTGCCGACGCTCACCATCGATACGGTCGGGCCGAGTGCGAGGTCGAAGCCGCGCGTCAGGATCACCACGGTCTGGGCCATCGCGAACAGGGCCAGATAGCTGGTCTGCTGCGCGATGTTGAGCAGGTTACCCGGCGACAACACGCCGCGGTCGACCGCGGCGAAGCCGAGCAACAGGGCCGCCAACGCGACCGGCAGCACTGCGCTCCAGAGCCAGCGACCCGGCGCCAATTTCGGGCGATCCGCGTTCTTGGCGGCGACGGACAATTCGAGGTCAGACACGAGCTTTGCTCCGTCGGCTGAGTTCGTCCAGCGCCACGGCCGCGACCATGATGACGCCGAGAAAGACCGGCTGCAGCCGGGAGTCGACGTGCAGGAGGTTGAGCGCATTGCCCAGGATGGTCAGGAACAGGGCGCTGATGGCGACGATTTCGATGCGCCCGACGCCGCCGCGCAAGCTCACCCCGCCGATCACGGCGGCTGCGATCGATTGCAGCATCATCCGGTCGCCGCCGAAGCTGGCCTGGCCGGAGCCGACCTGCGCGGTCAGCAGGATGCCCGTCAACGCCGCGAGCATGCTCGAGACAACGTAGGTGCCGACGACGTGGCGCTGGATCGATACGCCCGACACGATGGCCGCATCGACATTGCCGCCGATCGCGTAGACGTAACGGCCGAACAGCGTGCGCCGCTGCGCAAACACCATCACGATGATGATGACCAGCGCGACGTGGACGGCGGTCGGCAGGCCGAGCGCCTGGGCGCGCCCAAAGCCCTTCACGAAGATATCGGGCATGCCGTAAACCGGGATTCCGTTAGTGATCATCAGGCCGACGCCCGCAGTCGCCGACATCGTGCCCAGGGTCACCACGAAGCCGGATACCTTGAGCTTCGCCACGCAGAAGCCGTTGACGAGCCCGACCACGGCTCCGGAGCCGAGTCCGGCCGCCATCCCGCTGGCAATGATGAGGGCGTTGTTGTCGGGAAACGCGGTGGCTGCGGCGGCCATGGTCTTGGCGGTGACGACGCTCGCGAGCGCCACGACGGCGCCGACTGAGAGATCGAAGCCACCCGCGATGATGACCAGCGCCTGACCGCAGGCGACGATCGCGAGCAGCGACGCGTTGCGCAGGATGTTGAGGATGTTGATGATGCCGTAGAACTGCGGATCGATCGCCGACATGCCGGCGACGAGCAAGGCCAGCAGGGCCGGCAGGAACCCGACACGGCCTGCGATCGATCGCAGGCCGATCGCGCCTTGCGGGTTTGCGCTGACCAGCGCGGTGTTCACGCGACCTCCGCGGCGAGATGGTCGCGGAAGAAGCTGGACAGCACGTTCTGCTCGGTCTTCTCGGAGTCCGTCAGTTCGGCGGCGATGCGGCCGTGATGCATGACGTAGAGCCGGTTCGACAGCGCCAGAACCTCCGGCAATTCCGACGACACCACGATCACGGCGGCGCCGGCCTCGACCAGCCGCTTCATGAACTGGTAGACCTCGAGCTTGGCGCCGACGTCGATCCCGACGCTCGGCTCGTCGAACAGGAACACGGTCAGCTCACGCGTGAGCGCGCGTGCCAGCATCACTTTTTGACGGTTGCCGCCGGACAGCGCGCCGGCGCTCCGTTCGATGTTCGGCGGCCTCAGCTGCAACCGCTCCATGATGTCCGCGATCGTGGCGCGTTCGGCGGCCTGCCGCAGCACGCCGAAGCGCGCGAACGCGGGCAGGTCGAGCACCGTCATCGATGCGTTCTCGCGGATCGGACGGGACAGCGCGAGCCCTTCGGCAACCCGATTGGCAGGGAAATAGGCGATGCCGCGCTTGAGGCTTTGCCTCGGGGTCGGGAATTCGTAAGGCAGACCGTCGATCCGGATCACGCCTGATGCCGCGGCCTCGATGCCGTAGACCGCGCGGATCAGCTCCGATTTGCCGCAGCCGACGAGACCGGCGATGCCGGTGATCTCGCCGGCGCGGGCATGGAAATTCACCTCCTGAACGCTGCCGTCCGCGAGCGTCAGGTTTTCGATGTCGACCATCACCTTGTCAGGCCGGTGGGCGATGGCCGGGAACAGCAGGTCGATCCTGCGGCCGGTCATCAGCTCCACCAGCTCGCCGTCGGTCGAGCCGGCGGCGTCGAGGGTCTGGATGTGGCGGCCGTCGCGCAGCGCCGTCACACGGTCGGCAAGGGCGCGGATTTCGCGCATGCGATGCGAGACATAGATCAGCCCGACATTCTGGCTCTTCAGGCGCGCGATCAGCTCGAACAGCCGCCCGGTCTCGCGCTCGGTCAACGAGGCAGTCGGCTCGTCAAGGATCAAAAGGCGGACGCGGCCGAGCAGGGCCTTGGCGATTTCGGCCATCTGCTGGTGCGCGCGGGAAAGGTCGTCGATCCGCTGCGCCGGATCGAGATCGAAGCCGAGCTCGTCGATCAGCGCCCTGGCGCGCTTGCGCATCTCGCGCGAGCGCAGCACGCCGCCATGGGTGACCTCGCGGCCGAGGAACAGGTTCTCTTCCACCGTGAGGCTCGGGATCAGCGAGAACTCCTGAAAGACCGGGCTGATGCCGATCGTACGGGCCCGCTGCGGCGTGAGATGATGGATCTCCTCGTCGCCAAAATGGAACGTGCCTTCGTCCGGCGGAAACGTTCCCGAGATGACATTGATCAGGGTCGATTTGCCGGCGCCGTTCTCGCCGAACAGGACATGAAGCTCGCCGGCACGAACGTCGAGGTCGACCCGGTCGAGCGCGCGAACGCCGGTGAAGCGCTTTGATATCCCCCGCAATCGAAGCAGAGGCTCGGCAGGCTTCGGGTCAATCTCGACATCCATCCGCGTCTCCGTTGGGCCGTGAGCAAGACGGGTGGGAGCAGGTGCTCCCACCCGGCACCATTCGCGAGCGGCTTACTTGGCCTTGACCGAATAGACCGGTGTCCAACTCGCCGGAGCCAGCACGAGGTCCATCTGCAATTTCGGTACGGTGGTCTTGTCGATGACAGCGGCGATCGGCTGGACAAGGCTCATGACCGGCTTCTTCTCGATGAGACGCACTGCCTGATCGATCGCGACGGCGCCTTCTCCGACCGGATACTGGGTTGCGAAGGCGAGGATGTCGCCGCGGTTGAGCGCGTCAAGCATGGCCTGGTTTTCGTAAGACGATACGATCTTCAGGTCGCTTCGGCCGGCCTCGGCAACGGCGCCGATGGCGGCTTCAGCGGTGGGGGCGGTGCCCCAGATCACGTTCATGCCGGGATAGGCCTGCAAGGCGTCCTGAATGAGCTGAAGCTGCACGGCGACGCCGGAGTCGCCGAATTTCTCGGCCAGAATCTCGGCGTTCGGGTTCTTGGCAACGGCCTTCTTGAAGCCTTCGTTGAACGACTCCGCCCAGCCAGAGCCGGCCGGACCGGGGAACGTCACGATGTTGAGCTTGTCGTCGGGCTTGGATTGCGCCAGCAGGCCGGCGCCGGTGACTTCGCCCATGGCGACGAAGTCGACGTAGTTGGCCGCGGGCAGCGCGTTCGGCGGCAGCGGGTTGGTGACACCGACGACCGGCACGCCCTTGGCCTTGGCTTCCTCGAACTTCTTGCTGAGGCCTGCGCCGGAGATGGCGCCGACGATGATGGCGTCCGGCCCGCTCGCCATGCAGTCATCGAATTGCGACAGCTGTTTCGGCAGGTTCTCGTAACCTCCGGCCTCGTAGAGGTTCATGTTGACGTTCATCGCCTCGGCCTGTTTGACGATGCCATAGGCGACGGCGACCCAGAAACTGTCCTTCATGTGCGGAAACAGCACGCAGAGCCTGTACGGCTTCTCGGCCTTCGGCAGCGGCGTGTACTCGGCCGGCTTCGGTGTGCCGGACGACGCGTCGTAGACCTTCATCGGAAACCACGGCGTCTCGGCCGCGGCCGGCGCGACCGCAGCGGCAAGGGCGAGGCCGGCGGCAAGGCCGAGCGCGGGGCGGATCGGCCAAACTCGATTGGGGGAAAGGCACGTCGTACTCGTCATAGCACAATCCTCATGGCTCGAATGAAAGTGGAGGGGCGGTGTCGGATCCAGTTTTTCGTGAACGCTCTGTGCGGTCTGCCGACGTCGCGGCCGGCGATGGCATTCAGCCTGCTTTCCACGTTGCGACCGAGCGCCGCTCAAACACCTCGCGGAACTGGCGCGTGGATTCGGGAAGCAAGGCACCGGTGCCCCAATCGAGGATCACCGCGTGCTTGCGGATCGCGTCGAGCGCGTCGATTGCTCCGCTGCGATAGCGTTGCGCCACCAGCTCCGGATCGAGCCGGACATTGGCGACACGCTCGGAGCGGATCTTCGCACGGAGCGCCTCGGTCGCGACCTTGTCGACCTCGTAGCTACAGAGCTCGGCGTCGATGGTGTGCACTACGACGCCATAGTCCTTGGCGGCACGCTCGACCGAGACATAGTCGTCCTTGATATCCTCGACGACGAGGTTCGGATCGCGCTCCAGCGGATCGCCAAATCCGCCGCCGCCGGCGGTCGGACGCGAGAAAGTGTCGCCTTCGCCGATCGGGACGTCCGAGAAGATCGAGCCGAGCCGCTCCGCGGCCGTGCTGCCGGCGCGCTTCAGGGTCAGGCCGTGCGGCATCGACGGCAGGCCGCCCTCGATGCCCCACACGATCGCGCGCTCGCGGTCGCAGATATAGGAGATCACGGTTTTCTCGGCCTGCAGCATCCGCGACGTCTTCACCACGCCGGCGCCGCCGCGCCACTTGCCGGGGCCGGGCGAGTCCTTGAGGATCTCGCATTCGGTGGTCAGGATCGGGTTGGCGCGCTCCTGGCCTTCGACCGGCTGCGACATCAAGCCGGTGCCGAAGCAGGCGGTTGTGACATTGCTGCCATCCTTGCCGTTGCGCCCGCCCCAGCCGCCGGGCAGCCAGTCATAGAACATGAAGATCGGCTTGTCGGAGCTGCGGGCATCGAGCCCGCCGGTGAGCAGATATTCGAGATTGAACGCGCAAGCGAGCGCGCGCTCCGGCATCAGCTTCGACCACATTTCGTAGATCGAGTTCATGATCTTCTCGAACGGCATCAGAAAGCCGGTGACCGCGATCGGCCATTTGGCGTCGACGATCGATCCTTCGGGGGCGATGATCTCGAAGCAGCGGTAGAAACCGGAATTGAGTGGCAGGTCGGGGAAGAAAGTCTTCATGCCGGCGGCGACGGCAGAGAAGGTTGCACCGAACGCCGAATTGTAGATCGAGCCGATGGTCGGATGGCTGCCGGTGAAGTCGTAGATTGCGCGATCGCCCTTGATCGTCATCTTGATGCGGATCGGGATCATGCCTTCGCCGCCGGCCGGATCGCGGTCGATGAAGTCGACGGTTTCCCATTCGCCGTCGGGGAGCGCCGCGATGCGCTGGCGCGCCGAACGCTCCACATAGTCCTGGACGGCGGCAAGCCCGGTCTCGACGGTATCACGGCCATATTTGCCGACCAGGCGCAGGATCTCCCGTTCGCAGACGGCGGTGGCTTCGGCCTGTGCCTGGATGTCGCCGATGATCGAGGCCGGATCGCGCGTATTCGACGCGATCAGATGCGCGACGTCCTTGCGCAGGCCGTTCTTGTCGAACAGCCGGACTGGCGTGATGCGCAGGGCCCTCGCGGAACATCTCGCGGGCGGCGACGTCGAACGATCCCGGCACGCTGCCGCCGACGTCGGACCAGTGTCCGTTGGACTGGCTGAAAGCGATGATCTTGCCGTCGGCGAAGATCGGACGGATCAGCCGGACATCGGAGAAGTGCGTGCCGCCGGCATAGGGATCGTTGATGGCGAAAACGTCGCCCTCATGCATGTCGCCTTCGAAATGGCGCATGACATCCTTGCAGGTGAAATGCAGCGTGCCGACGTGGACGGCAATATCCTGGTTGCCCTGCGCCGCGCATTCACCGTTGGCGTCGTGCAGCGCGCTCGAGAAGTCGCGATTGTAGATGACGAAGGAGTAGCAGGTCCTCAGGACCTGCTCGCCCATCTGGTCGACGCTGGTGATGAAGGAGTTCTTCAAAACCTCGAAGGTCACGGGGTCGAGCGGGAGAGCTCCGGCCATGGTTTACTCCTTCACGCGGATGATGATGTTGAGATATCTGTCGACCTCGGCGGCGGCGCCGGGCGGAACGACGGTGGTGGCATCGACCTGCTCGATGATCGCGGGGCCTTGAAAGGAGAAGCCGCAGGGCAGGTTGTCGCGCCGATAGACGGGTGTATCGAGCCCGCTGCCCTCGAACCAGACCCTGCGGCGGCTGACCGGCTCGGGGCTAGCGCCGGTCGGCTCATGGACGGCAAACTCGGCCTTGGGGACCACGCCCACTGCCTTCAGATTGAGACGGAAGAAGCTGACCG
This sequence comes from Bradyrhizobium sp. USDA 4510, assembly GCF_054059095.1. Taxonomy (NCBI): domain Bacteria; kingdom Pseudomonadati; phylum Pseudomonadota; class Alphaproteobacteria; order Hyphomicrobiales; family Nitrobacteraceae; genus Bradyrhizobium; species Bradyrhizobium sp. USDA 4510. Next base: position 2,703,682 of record NZ_JBSSBT010000001.1, read on the forward strand.
GCGCGCTGTCGCGGCGGAAATTGTATTCGCGCTGATGCTCGGCATGGAAGCTCTGCACCAGATCGGCGATCGCGCCGATCGGCCGCGGCGCGTTGACGGCAAGCGAACGCCACTGGCCGCGATACATCATGTCGATCGAGCGCTGCAGCACGATGTCCTGCTGCGCGACGCCCTCATGGATCAACCGTGCGAGCGCAGCCTTCTCGAGCTCGGCGAACTGTGCCTCGATCTCGGTGGCGTCGGCCTCGGCGGCGTCGACCATGCAGCTCTGCGAAAAATCGTGCTGCATGTCGACGAGCAGGCAACCGAGCGCTGAGGTCACGCCGGGATTGAGCGGAACGATCACGACGGGAATCGCCAGCTCACGTGCGACGTCGACCCCATGCAGGGCACCGGCGCCGCCGAACGCCACCAGCGCAAAGTCGCGCGGATCGTAGCCGCGACTGATCGAGATCAGGCGCACCGCATCCGACATGTTGGCATTGGCGACCTTGACGATTGCATCTGCGGCTTCGTGCAGGCCGAGGCCGAACGGCTTGGCGACGCCGCCCTCGACCGCTTGCCGCGCCAGCTCGGGGTCGAGCTTGACCTTGCCGCCGGCGAGATCGGTGCCAAGCCGGCCGAGCGTCACATTGGCATCGGTGTTGGTCGGCTGCGTATTGCCGTTGCCGTAGCAGGCCGGTCCCGGATAGGCGCCGGCCGATTGCGGGCCGTTGCGCAGCGAGCCGGCCGGATCGGTCCAGGCCAGCGAGCCGCCGCCGGCACCGATGGTGAGCACCTCGATCGATGCGAAGCGGATCGGATAGCCGAACTCGATGTGCCAGTCCTTGGTGATCCGCGACTGGCCCTCATAGGCGAGCGACACGTCGGTCGACGTGCCGCCCATGTCGAGGCCGATCGAATTGGGGAAACCGCAAAGACCGGCGATATGGCGGCTGGCTATGGCCCCGGCGGCGATGCCGGAGCCGGCAAGGCGCGCCGCGAAATCCTTCACGCTCGCCGGCGTCATCACGCCGCCGCCGGTGTGCAGCAGCAAAAGATCACGGGTGTAGCCCTCGTCCGAGAGTCGTTCGCCGAGCCGGCTCGTGTAGTTGACGACGACCGGGCTCACCACGGCGTTGGCGACCGTCGTCGAGAACCGCTCGTGCTCGAAGATTTCGGGAAGCACCTGCGAGGAGATCGAGACCGGAATATCGGGCATCTCGGCCAGCAGAATATCGCGCATGGCGCGCTCATTGGTGCCGTTGAGATAGGCGTTCATGAAGCACACCGCGACCGCGGCGACGCCGCGACGCTTGAGGATGCGTGCGACGCTGCGCGCAGCTTCGACGTCGAGCGGCTCGATCACTGTGCCGGCAGCATCGACGCGTTCGGGCACGGTGAGGCGGTCGCGCCGTGGCACATAGGGCCGGACCACGTCCTTGTAGGTGTCCCAGAGGTCTTCCTTGTTGGCGCGCCGGATCTCGATGACGTCGCGGAACCCCTTGGTCGTGACCACCGCGGTGCGCGGCAGGCGGCGCGTGATCAGCGCGTTGGTGGCAATCGTGGTGCCGTGCGAGAACAGCGCCACCTTGGACAGGTCGATGCCGGCCTTGGATACGCCACCCATGATCCCTTCGATCGGATCGCGCGTGGAGGAGGTCTTCTCGATGCGCACGAGACCGGTCGTCTCGTCCATGATGCAGATGTCGGTGAAGGTGCCACCGACATCGACGGCCACACGAAGGTTCTGCGCCATGCCTCTTCCTTTCGAACGAGCGTTTCGCCGATCTTAGGCAGAGCGGCAGCCTTCGTTCTTGACGCTGAGCGCAGGAAGGTTTGTGCGAGAGAGCGAACCGTGCCGGTGCTCATACATGCCCAGGCCGGCGGCGGTGTGCCTAAGAATCCATCAGCAGGCCAGTCTTCAGGAGCTGGCTGTGCGCGAAATGGCGCGGGCCTCGCTCGGGGTGCATCCGAACCGGCCGCGATAATTGCGGCTGAACTGCGCCTGGTCGGCAAAGCCCCATTGATAGGCGATTTCCGAAATGCTCTTGCGGCAGTTCGCATCGCGCAGCAGGGCGTCGCACATTGAAAGGCGCTGGTTGCGGATGTAGGCGCAGACGGTCAGACCTTCGCCCTCGAAGATCTGGTGCAAATAGCGCAGCGAGATGCCGCAGCCGTCGGCAATCATCTGCGGCGTGAGCCGCATATCGTCGAGACGGGCCCGGATGAATTGCTCGCAACGCAGCAAATGGCCGTTGCGCACGGAGGACGAGTGACCGGTCAACACACGGTCGTCGGATTCAATGGCCATCGCAAGCAGCTCGATCAGGTGCTTGCCCATCATCGTGCGCGCCGTCTCGTCCATTTCCTCGATCCGTTCACCGGACAGGCGCAGCGTGTCGACGAACAGCGCGCCGACGCTGCGGCTGGCGTCGAATTGCAGCGTCGCGAGGCGCTCGGGCCGGGAAATGCGGGCGCGCAGCACCGCGCTCGGGATCTTCAGACACCACAGCGCCGTCGGATCCTGATGGCTGAACTCGTAGGGTAGGTGGCTGCGCTCGATCAGGAACGCGCCCGGGCGGCAATGCACCACCTTGCCGTCCTGCTCGAAACGGATTTCGGCGAGTTCGGGCACCGTGATCAGGAAGGATTCCTCCCGCTCGCTCAGGAGATGCCGCTCATGCCGCTTGTACAGCAGGCCATTGGCGATGTTGCGGGACACCGAGACAGGGCCCATCGACCAAGCGCCAAGGCGCGCATTGAAGTCGCGCGTGCTCGGGAAGCGCAGGTCGAGCGAGTAATAGGTCTTCGAGACGACCTCCTGCCAGTACTGGCGGCGGGTCTGCAACGGGATGTCGTTGGTCGTGTAGGTGACTTGCATGTCTCACTCCCGCCGCCGGCTGTGCCTCCGGTCGTCGTGTCCCCGGGCAAAGTTTGGCGAGGACAGCCGGACGGCGTCAAGTCGAATAAAACGGAAACTGATATTCTAGATTTCGATGGCCTCCTCGGCCTGATGTCGGTGGTCCATGCTGACCGGCGGCCGGGCCGGCCCGACGCCGGCAACCGCAAAGCGCATGAAATCGCGAAAAGCCATCGCAGCCTCCGATGGCTTGGTGTCGCGACGCCAGGCAAGACCGATGTCCATGCTGGGCACCTCGTCCTCGATGACGCGGGTCTCGATCCGCTGTCCTTCCAGCGACCAGGGCCGGTAGATCAGGTCGGACAGAATGGCGATCCCCATGCCGCCGGCGACCATGGAGCGGACGGCTTCGACCGAGGAGGTACGGAACACCGTCTTCGGTTCGAGTGAGGCGTTGTTCCAATAGCGCATCGAGGTGTGCTTGGCCTCGTCGACCGTGAGCATGACATAGGGATAGGTCGCGATGTCAGCGAGGTGGACCCGCTCGGCGCGGGTCAGGGGATGCTCGGGCGCAAGCCACAGCCGGCGCGGCGATCGCAGCAAGGTCTCGCTGGTGAGCATGGCGTTGTCGCGCAGGTTCGAGACCAGCATCACCGCGAGGTCGAGCGCACCATCGACGAGTGCGCGCTCGAGCACGTCGCGCGGCGCCTCGAACAGCTCGATCGTGATCCCGGGGAAACTCGCCTTGAAGCGCATCTGATGACGCGGCAGGAAGTAGCCCGACACGGTGTAGGTGACGCCGACGCGGATCGTCCCGAACAGGGGGCCGGCGGACATCTGCGTGTCGCGCACCGCCTCGGCGACGGCGGCGAGGATATGACGGCCCTGGGAGAGGAAGCGGCTGCCCTCCATGGTGACGGTTACGCCGTTCGGCGTGCGCTCCAGCAAGCGGGCGCAGACGGTGGCCTCGAGCTGCTGGATCGCCGCGGTGACCGCTGATTGCGAGACGTTGAGATCGATGGCCGCCTGGCTGATCCGCCCGGTCTCGGCGGCGGCGACGAAGTAGCGGATCTGTTTCAGAGAAACGGACATCGCGGTTGTTCCGATGTTTGCACAACTCATGAGCAGTGTTTCTCAGCCCGAATGTGTCCGCTGCAACTCTCGTGCCGCCCGGCGGACAGCGCGCCGTGGCACAGACCTCAGATGTGCGAGCGCGCAATCGACAGCCACAGGTTTAGACGTGACCATGCGCGAACGCTCCGGCGCCGGCGGCCGAGCTCCGTTGGCAAATGCGGCGGTCCCCTCGCGATTACGCCATGGCGCTGCGAAGCTTGCCCAGCAGCTCGGTCCGGCTCTTGCGTGCCGCAAGCGCCTGATCCATGTCGACCTTGACGAACTTCACCGGCGTGTTGGGCTGGAGCTGACCGATCAGATCCATGTCGGCGGCGATCACGGTGCCGACCATGAAGTAGCCGCCGCCGGATACGGCGTCGCGATGCAGCACGATCGGCTCGGTGCCGCCGGGAACCTGGATCGAGCCGTAGGGATAGCAGGCGTCGGTGATGTTGGACGGGTCAGAGCCGGCGCCGAACGGCGGTTCGCGCGGAACGAATTCGAGCGCCTTGCCACCCTTGAAGCGGTAGCCGATCCGGTCGGCTTCCGGCGCGACCTTCCAGGTGTCGGAGAAGAAGCCGTTGCCGGCGGCCTCGGTAATGCGGTGCCAATAGAGGCCGGGCATGGCGCGCAGCTCTGTCGGCATTCCCGCCGGTTGTCCGCGTAAATCGTTGGCGACGGTGCGGCCGTCCTTGACCGTCACGCTGGCATGGCCGACCGGCAATTCGTCGCCGGCCTCGAGCTTGCGGCCCTTGAAGCCGCCGAGCGCGCCGAGTGCGTAGGTCGATCGCGAGCCGAGCACCACGGGCACATCGATGCCGCCGGCGACCGCGATGTAGCCGCGTGCGCCTCGCTTGAGGAAGTCGAAGGAGAGAATCTGGCCACGCTTCACCTTGAAGCTGGTCCAGGTCTCGCGCGGCTCGCCGTCGAGTTTCGGCGGCAGCTCCGCGCCGGTGACGGCGACCGTGGCGTCTTCGGTGAATTCGAGCTCGGGCCCCATGAACACCGCCTCAAGCACGGCTGCGCCTGCATCATTGCCGACGAGCAGATTTGCGGCGACCAGCGCGTGACGGTCCATGCCGCCGGAGAGCGGGATGCCGATGTGATAATAGCCGGGACGTCCGAGGTCCTGGACGGTGGTCGCAAGACCCGGCTTCAAAACCCTAACGGCCATGGAGAACTCCATCGAGCTTGCTGTTGTAGCCATCAATGTCGCGGTTGAACTCGGTCAACGAGAACGAGACGTCGCGGATCACGGGCGCAAACCGGCCGGCGTCGACGTCGGCGACCGCGGCGTCATAGGCTGCCCGGTCGATCGGTTTCCATTTCACGATGTCGCCCGGTTTGAACAGGCACATGAAGTCGCGCAAATAGCTGATGGTCTGGTTGGGATCATAGATCGGCATCGGCGTGATGCCGAACATCTGGTAACCGCCGGCGCCGCGCACCGAATAGATGCAGCTGAAACAGCCGCCATGTCCGACGGTGAGCTTCGGCGTATCCGTGCGCGGGCGCAGATATTTCGGGGCCTGAAGCTGCCGCTTGCGCTCGACCATCTGGTAGAGGAAGGGCAGGCCGGCGACGAAGCCGACCATCGAGACGAACCAGGGCGCGCTGGAATGCGCCTTGATGAAGGCATCGACGCTGTCGAGGCCGTTGATCCGCGCGGCGTATTCGAGGTCGGTGCCGTCAGGATCCTGGTGACGCTCGCGGAAGCGCATCAAGGTCTCACGGGTCCAGGGGTCGTTGTAGAGCACGGGAATCTCGATGATCCGCGTCTTGATCACCGGTTCCGATTTCTCGGATGCGGAATCCAGCCGCTTCAGCTCGGCGAGGAGATCGTCGGGCTTGATCCGCTCTGGATCGAACTTGACCTGATAGGACGCGTTCGCCGGGCAGATCTCGGTGACACCCTTGATCCTGGCATCGCGCACCGCATTGGTGATGAACAGGCTCTTGAAAAAGGCCTCGAGCGACATCGCTTCGCCGACCTCGGCGAAAATGTGCTCATCGCCGCCGAAGGAAAATCGAGTTTGCATGCTAGCGGCCTCCTGTTGCTGACGGGGCGGATTCTCTCGCCATCATGAGGCGACCTTCGCGGCTGATGGCGGCTGAGCGGTGGCAAGCGTGGCGGCATGGGACTCAAGCCAGGATTCGAGCCATGCCGTATGGAAGCGCCCAGCCTGGACGTCGGCGTCGCGCGCCAGCGCCTGGTGTAGGGTCTTGGTCGTGAAAATGCCTTCGACGCTGAGCTCGGCGAGCGCGCGCTTGAGTTTCTTCATGGCGCTCGGCCGATCCTTGTCGTGCACGATCAGCTTGCCGAGCAGGCTGTCGTAGAAGGGCGGCACCGTGTATCCCTCATAGAGCATGCTGTCGAAGCGAACGCCGTCGCCGACGGGCAGGTTGAGCGCGCTCACCGTGCCCGGGTTGGGCAGGAAGTTTCTGGCGGGATCCTCGGCGTTGATACGGACCTCGATCGAATGGCCGCTGACGCACATCTCGTTCTGGCTGATGCGCAAATGTTCGCCGCCGGCGATCCGGATCATCTCGCGGACGAGGTCGATGCCGGTGATCATCTCCGTGACCGGATGCTCGACCTGGATGCGGGTGTTCATCTCCAGGAAGTAGAATTCACCGGTGGCGTCGTCGTAGAGATATTCGAGCGTGCCGGCGCCGCGATAATTGACCGCTCGGGCGAGTGCCACAGCCGAGGTGCAGAGCCTCTCCCGCACGGCCTGGGTGAGCGAGGGCGAGGGGGCTTCTTCCCAGACCTTCTGGCGGCGGCGCTGCAATGAGCATTCGCGTTCGAAGCAATGGATCACGTCGTGTCCGTCGCCGAGCACCTGCACCTCGATATGCCGCGCGCCTTCGATCAGCTTTTCGACGTAAAGCCCGCCGTCGCCAAAGGCCGCGAGTGCCTCGGCCTGTGCCTGCGGCATCAGATGCTGAAACTCCCCGGGGGACCGCGCGATGCGGATGCCGCGTCCGCCACCCCCGGCGGCGGCCTTGATCATCACTGGGAAGCCGGTCTTCTCGACCAGCGCGAAGGCCGCTTCGGCCGATTCCAGCCGCCCCTGGCTGCCAGGGACGGTCGGCACGCCGGCCGCGGCGGCGGCCTCGCGTGCCGCGACCTTGTCGCCCATCAGCCGGATCGATTGCGCGGTCGGGCCGACAAAGATCAATTCCGCCGCTTCGACTGCGGCGGCGAACTCGGCGTTCTCGGCCAGGAAGCCGTAGCCGGGATGGATAGCGTCGGCACCAGTGCTCCGCGCTGCGGCGAGGATCGCCGCCTGGTTGAGATAGGATTTCGACGCCTGCGGCGGACCGATATCGACCGCTTCGTCGGCGAGCCTGACCGCAAGCGAGGCCTGGTCGGCCTTGCTGTAGACCTGCACGGTTGCAATGCCGAGATCGCGCGCTGCGCGGATGATGCGCACCGCGATCTCGCCGCGATTGGCTATGAGGAGCTTCTTGATCGCCATGGCTGGTCGAAGAGCCCTAAACGTCGATTTCGGCGATCGGCTGGCCGGCCATCACGGCATCTTCATTCTCGGCCAGGAAGCGGACGATCTTGCCGGCGATGCCGGCTTTCACCTCGTTGAACGATTTCATCACCTCGATAAGCCCGATCGTGTCGCTCTCGGCGACGGCGTCGCCGTCGTTCTTGTAGACCGGCTTGTCGGGTGCGGGCTTGCGATAAAAGATGCCTGGGAGCGGCGAGAAGATCTGCTGCGTTGCCATTGTTTCCTCTTGAGAGTCTTTGGTTCGTTGCCGCGACGGTTCAGCGCGCGGTGAGATAGGGGCGCACCGCCTCGCGGACGGCTTCGGCGATGGCGACGGCGTTCGGCGTGTCGGAGTGGATGCAGATCGAATCGGAGCCGACCACGATGTCGTTTCCGGCCACCGTGCGCGTCTTGCCTTCATTGACCGCCCTTGCGCATCGGGTTGCGGCGTCGGCCGGATCCTTCGCCTCGTGCTCGCGGGTGATGATCAGGCTGCCGTCGGCATTGTAGTCGAGGTCGGCATAGTATTCGGCGACGAAGGCATGACCGCGCCGCTCGTAGACCTTCTGGTGCAACGTTCCCTTCATGCCGAGCAACGGCACCTTGTAGACGTCAGCGGCATCAGCCACGGCTTCGGCGATCTCCTCGTTGCGCGATGCCATGCCGTAAAGTGCGCCGTGCGGCTTGATGTGATTGAGCGCCATGCCTTCGGCATCCAGGAAGGCCTTGAGTGCGCCGATCTGATAGAGCAGGCAATTGGCCAGCTCCTCGCGGTCGATCTTCATCTCCCGGCGACCAAATCCCTGCAGATCGGGCAGCGACGGGTGTGCCCCGACCTTGACGCCAAATTGCTTGGCGAGCTGCACGGTCTTGCGCATGTGATTGAAGTCGGAGGCATGAAAGCCGCAGGCGACGTTCGCGACGTCGATATGAGGCATCAATGCCTTGTCGTCGCCCATCTTGTAGAGGCCGTAGGCCTCGCCCATGTCGCAGTTGATCACGACCATCTCCTGATTTCCTTCCAACTGGCTTTGCATATGACCGGCGAAGGCCGCCCCGGGTATGACTGGCGCACCCAGGGCGGTGCATTGCCGGGTTACTTGGACACCAGATAGTCGAGCGGGATCTTCTCCGAGATCGTCCACTGGTCGATCACCTGCGGCTTGCCGGCCTCGGTGTCGACGATCAGGTAACGACCCTGGTTCTGGTGGTGGATGTCCTTGGTGAAGGTGCGCGGCCCGAACAGCGTGGACTCGTTGTTCATCTTCTCGAGCTCGGCCACGACGGCTGCCGCATCGGTCGACTTGGCGCGATCGACCGCCTTGGCCCAGACGTCGATCAGGACGTAGCCCGGATAGACGTACTGGCTGGAGGGGTCACCGCCGGTGACCTCCTTGTACTTCTTGTTGAACTCGTTGACCTTCGGGTTCGGATCGTCGCCATAGACCGAGCCCTGCACCGGGACGTAGAAGTTCGAGAGGTCAGGAACGGCGTTCATCCAGTAGCTGCCGTCGACACCTGACCCGTTGAGGATCATCGACTTGATGCCGGCGGCGCGGATCTGCTTGATGGCGGAGACAGCGCCCGGCATCATCGTGCAGAGCATGATGGCGTCAGGCTCCTTCGGCAGGCTCTTGATGCGCGTGATCTGCGAAGCGATCGAGGCATCGTCGTTCTTGAAGGTGTCGCTGCCGACCAGCTTGGCCTCCTTCAGGCGCGGCAGCATCCAGTCGAAGCCGTCGCAGATGCCCTTGTTGTAGACGGTCCAGCTGTCGAGCAGCCGATAGAAGCTGCGCGCGTTCTTCTTGGTGTAAGCCCATTCGGACATGGTCGCTCCCTGCACCGGTGCCAGCACCGAGGCCGAGAACGAGAACGGGCCGACGCCGGGGATGCCGGCCTTGATCGATTCGGCGCAGAGGAAGAAGGAAACCTTGCCGGCAGCCTGCGCCTGCAGCGCCGCGGGCGCGCCGAAATCGTAGTCGCAGGAGACGATGACGAGGTCGGCACCCTGGTCGAGCACCGCAAGGCCGGCCTTGGCACCCTCGGCCTGATCGGTCTTGGTGTCGGCAAAGACGGGCTTGATCTTCTTGCCGAGCAGGCCGCCGGCCTTGTTGATCTCCTCGATCCGGATCAGCGCCGCGTCCTGCGCCGGCTTGTCATAGGCTTGCATAAATCCGGATGCCGCGGTCGCAAATCCAACAACGATCTCGTTGGCTGCCCGGGCAGGCGTGAACCAGAGCGCGGATGCTCCGGCCAAGATGCTGAGTAATGTCGTAAAGCGCATATCCCCACTCCTCCAATTGTACAAACAAGCGTCAGTGCAGTTCCTTCAGCGCGGTCTGGACCGGTGGCGTCAGGCGGCGCTGCAACGGCCATCGACGCCAGGAGAATTCCTGGTTGCGGGTCAGTCCCGTCGGCAAGTACATCAGGATCGCGATGGTGATGATGCCGATCGCGATTTCCTGGACACCGTTCGGTAGGCCGACGGTGTGACCGCCGAGGCTGATGCCCTTCTCGAGATTGCGGAACAGCTCGATCAACACGGAGATCGCGACCACGCCCGAGACGGCTCCGCTGAGGCTGTACATGCCGCCGACCACCAGCATCGACAGCGTGATGAACGTCGTCCGCAGATAGAATGCGCCGGGATTGACGATGCTCAGGAAATGCGCGTACAGCGCGCCGGCGAGCCCGATGATGAACGCGCTGACGACGAAGGCGATCAGCCGTTCGCGGACAATGTCGATGCCGGAGGCGCTGGCCGCGACCGCTTCGTCTCGCGTGGCGCGAAGTGCCAGTCCGGAGCGCGAAATCGAGTAGAGATAGGCGATCGCGATGGCCACGGCGCCGCCGATCCATCCGGTCCAGACATTCATGGTGGGCGGAATGCCGACGATCGAACCCTGTCCGCCCGTCACCGAATCCCAGTTCGAATAGACATTGTTGATGACGCCGAGCAGGCCGAAGGTCGCGATCGAGGCGGCGATGCCCGAAAGGCGCATGATGACGCGCCCGACGATCAGCGCGAACAGTGCCGCAAACAGTCCGGATATCGGCGTCGCTACCCACATCGGCAGTTGCGCGTGGAGCAGCCATGCCGGCAGGCCCTTGAGCGTGATCGACTTCATCACCGGTGGAATCGTGAGCCAGGCGGTCATGTAGGCGCCGAGGCACATGAAGCTGATATGGCCGAACGACAGCAGGCCCGAATTGCCGACGAAGACGTAGAGCCCGACCACCACCATGATGTTGATGAACATCTCGACCACGGTGCGGTTGAAGGCCCGGCTGCCGAATTGATAGGAGAGGGCCGCCATGATGAGCAGCGCCACGATCAGCACGATCGGCGTGATGATCGTTTGCCGGATGACGGACGGCCGCTGCGACATCGATCAGACCCTCTGCTTGGCGGATTTCGGTGCGAACAGGCCCTGCGGCCGCACCAGAAGGACGACGATGACGGCGCCGTAGACGAAGGCGTCGCGGAATACCCTGGCGTCATGCGGCAGGGTCGCCTGGAACACGACGCTGGCCGCACCGATCAGGAAGCCGGCGGCAACGGCGCCGGGAATGCTGCCGAGGCCGCCGATCACGGTCGCGATGAACGCGATCAGCATCACATTGGCGCCCATGCCGATGTCGGCGGTGCCGGAATTGGTCGCCAGGATCAGGCCGATCGCCGCCGCCAGCATGCCGCTGATAGCGAAGGCCAGCAGGATCACGCCGTTGGCGCGGACCCCGAGCATGCGCGCCATGGTGAAATTGTCGGCGGCCGCGCGCATCTCGAGCCCGTAGCGCGTGCGCTTGAGGAACAGGACGAGGACCACCAGCACGGCCAGCGTGATGATGATGGTCACGACCTGGAGCATCGGGATGTGAGCGCCGAGGAATTCGACCGGCAGGCCGAGGCTCGGCCACAGCGTGATCGACTTCGGCCGGCTGGAAAACAGCATCAGCAGGAGATGCCGGATCACGAAGCCGAGTGCGAAGGATGCGATCATCATCGTCGCCGGATTGGCATTGCGGAAGCGGCGGAAGACGACGATCTCCGACAGGATCGACAGCGCGGCGCCGATCAAGAGCAGCAGCGGGATCAGCAGATAGAACGGTAGCTGCCCGGCAAAGACGATCGCCGCCGCATCGATCGACGGCCACAGCATGGCGAAGACGCAAAACGCGATGAAATCGCCGTGCGCGAAGTTGACGAGCCGCATCACGCCGAAGATCAGGGCGATACCGAGCGCGCCAAGGGCGTAGAGGCTGCCGAGGCTGAGGGCATCGAAGATGATCTGGAGCAACTCGCGCATCTCAATGATCTCCGAAGCCGAAATAGGACTGCTTCAGACGATCATCCCTGACCATATCGGCCGCTGGGCCCTCGAGCACGATGCGGCCGCCGCGGATCAGGACCATCCGTCCGCCCGTCATCATGGCGCGTGTCGAGCTCTGCTCGACGATCAGGAGTGTGAGTTTGCGCTGTGTCCGCAGCCGCACCAGGATCTCGTAGACCTGGTCGATGATCTTTGGCGCAAGGCCGAGCGACGGCTCGTCGATCGCCATGATGCGGGGCGCGGCCATCAAGGCGCGGCCAATGACGAGCATCTGCTGCTGGCCGCCGGAGAGCATGCCCGCCGGGGTGTGGCGGCGCTCGGCAAGCATCGGGAATTCCTCGTAGACCTGATCCAGGTCGTCGGCGATCTTCTTGCGGTCGGTGCGCATGCCGGTTCCGACCTTCAGATTCTCCTCGATCGTCAGCGCGCCAAAGACATTGCGTCCCTCGGGAACCAGGGAGAATCCGCGCCGGGCGATGTCTTCGGGTGCGGCACCCGTGATCTTTGCGCCATCGATCATGATGGACCCGGAGCCCGGTGGCACGACGCCTGCGATGGCGTTGAGCAAGGTCGACTTGCCGGCGCCGTTCGGGCCGGTCACGAACAGGATTTCGCCTTCATCGATCTTCAGCGTCAGGCCGCGGAGAGCCGTCAGGCGGCCATAGCTGACGGTGATGTCGTCGACGGCAAGCAGCGTCATGACGCGACGGCCTGTTCGGCGGCGACCGGAAGCAGCTCGTCGCGCTGCGTGCCCATATAGGCGTGCCTGACCGCGTCGCTGTCACGGATCTGAGCGGGCGGGCCGGCTTCGATGACCTCGCCGGAATCGAGGACGTAGATGCGCTCGCAGAGCTCGAGCACGAGGCCGATGTTGTGCTCGATCAGCAGCACCCCGACATTGAGCTCGCCAGCGATCCGCCGGATGATGGCGGCAAGTTCGTGGCTTTCGTGCTCCGACATTCCAGCCGCCGGTTCATCGAGCAGCAGATAGCGCGGTGTGCACATGATCGCGCGGCCGATCGCGACGCGGCGCTCGTCGGTATAGGGCAGGGCGCCGGCGATGGTGTTGGACAGATGCGAAATGCCGAGCCAAGCCATGACGCGCTCGGCTTCACCGATCGCCTCCGGACGGGATTGGCCCAGGCCGACGCCGGTGACCTCAAGGTTGTCCATCACCGGCAGGTCGCGGAAAAGTCGGCCCGACTGGAAGGTTCGCGCCACGCCTTTGCGGCGCAACTTGTGCGCTGCAATGCCACTCAGCGTCTCGCCTTCCAGTTCCACGGTTCCGGCGCCAACCGGCTGGAAACCCGTCAGCACATTAATAAGGGTGGTCTTGCCGGCTCCGTTCGGACCAATCAGTCCGGCGATACGTCCCCGCGGTACGGTCAAGGTCACGTTGGACAGCGCCTTCAGGCCTTCGAATTGGACGCTGATATCGCGAGCGACCAACTCCAAACCATCGGACATGACCTCAATGCCTCTCACTCGCGAACCGATGGATTGATTTTTCCGGTCCGCCGGGGGATTGTAAAATTCGAAATATCGTTCGCTGATATCGGAAATTTTTATGTCTCTGACGTTCCGTCAGGTTCGGCATTTCATCGCAACCGCCGAGACCGGGCGCGTTTCGGCTGCCGCGGCGGCGCTCAGCGTGACGCAGTCTGCGGTCACCGCGTCCATCAAGGCGCTCGAGGCCGAGCTCGGCCACAAGCTGTTCGACCGTCACTCGAACGGCGTGACGCTGACCTTTGACGGACGGGAGTTTTTGCAGCGTGCCCGCGCCATCGAGGCCAGCGTATCGGATGCGATACGCGGGCCGCATCGCTGGGGAATGCAGGTGGATGGCACCGTCGATGTCGCCGTCAGCTACACCATCGCTGGATATTTCCTGCCGCCCTTGTTGTCGCGCTTCTGGCGGTCATTCCCGGGCATCACGGTGCGTCTTCACGAGTTTCCGCGCGACGCGATCGAGCAGAGCTTGATCAGCGGTAGCGTCGATGCAGCCATCATGCTGGTTGCAAACTTGCATGACCGGCACTCCATTCGCTCGCGGCTCTTGTTGCGCTCGCCGCGTCGCTTGTGGACTTGCGTCAATCATCCGCTGCTTCGCAAGGACAGCATCAAGCTGGCAGACCTGGCGAGCGAGCCCTATCTGATGTTGACCGTCGATGAAGCCGAACGCTCCGCGATGCGTTACTGGCAGCATACCGCGTACGTGCCGAACGTCATCTTCCGGACCCTGTCGGTCGAAGCGGTTCGCAGCATGGTCGCAACCGGCATGGGAATTACAATCCTGTCCGACATGGTCTACCGTCCCTGGTCGCTCGAAGGACATCGCATCGATCTCAAGACGCTCGATGACGACGTCCACACCATGGATGTCGGGCTTGCCTGGAAGGACAAGGCGAAGCTTTCTCCGGCGGCTCGCGCGTTCTGCGAGTTCGTCGCTCATTCCTATCCTGGATCCGAGCCGGTCCAATTTGAATAGCGGACTTGCCCTGCCAAGACGGGGCTTGAGCTTCTACCTCAGCGCCTTTCCTAGGCCGGAGCCTGGTCAAACCGGTCCATGATGGATTGGGCCGAAGGTTGCCGACACGTGCCTCTGCTCCAGCGTCGAACAGGGCAAAGGCGGCGCAGGACGTCAGGAGGTACCTGTCGGCTTGGACATTGCTGAAAGCGCGCGTCTCAGGGCGGTGGCGGCGACAACGCCTGCGCAACAGCCGGCGCCTTTGACGAATATGTCTTTTATGTAGCCATGCCTGCCGGCTAGCAGCTTTTGAATGAGTTCGAAGCCGACAATGACGGCGAGCAGTGCCAGCAGGATTGGCAGGACATGCTTCGGATAGGCGAGCGAAAAGACGGCTCCGACAACGAAGAGCGCGGCAAAGCGATCGGCGTTTGGCGATATCAACGTGTGGGGACGAAATGCCAGCGTCATATCGGTGACGATGAAGAGGCCGAGGATCAAACCCCAAGCCAAAAATCGGAATGCGGTTTGGGGCATTTCTGAGCTCAACGGGCCATGCTGCCGGGCGCGGCATTGAGCGGTGCGCCGCCAATCGAAACGGGACCTGAAGGCCTGGCGGCCCGAGGCGGCGGCTTTCTCGGCTGCGGGGTAGTTGGCGCGATCGGGGCACGCGGCACCTCGGCCGTAACAGGTGGCGGCGGCGCTACCGGCGGGGGCAGATGCTGCAACTCTTCGACCTTCGAGGTCAGGACCGCCAACTGGTCGGTAATGGCCTTCAACTGCGCCTGCCCGTCGGCTACCGACCGATCGAGTGCGGCGAGGTCTTCCTCGAGCTTCTGCTGGGCCGCGAGGAGAGTTGGCAATGCCTCCTTGTCGCTCGTCGTCGTCGCCCCGCCGGACGATTCGTGGCTTATGGCGGGGACCAATGCCGCGACTTCAGGCCAGGCGTAGACGCTGCCGGCGCCGACAAGGGCGACGACGACGATCAGAAGAAACCACGGCCAGCGGCGGCGACCGGCGGGCAGGGGGCTGTTCGGCGCATGGCCGTGCCACGCCTGGTCGGAATCGTTGTCCATCAATGCTTCCTAGGCGCCTCTGGCATTCGTTGCAATCGATACGGAGTTCGACCATGTTACCGGGTAATGCTTCATTTGCTTGTTCCCCGCTCAGCGCCTGCCCGTACTTCCCAGCTCCTCGAAGAACTCGTCGCGCAAGCACCTGACGGCCCCGTCGACCTCGAATGGCTCCTCAGCCATCTGGACAGGCGCTCGTTCGGGCTGCTCCTGCTGTTGCTGGGGCTGCTTGTGATCGTCCCCGGCGTGGCCACAATTGCGACGCTGGCCCTCCTGTTTCCGGCGGTCGAGATGATGTTGGGGCACAGTGCTCCATCTTTTCCTCGCTTCCTGTCGAAGCGGCCGTTCGACTTCAAGCGATTCAAGCGGTTCACCGTCAGGGCGGGCCCGCTGCTGCGCGCGATCGAGAGCATCAGCCGGCCGCGCTGGAACGCGCGCCATGACGTGACTGACCGGCTTGTTGGGTTGGTCGTGTTCCTGCTGGGTCTGTTGGCGGGCTGGCCCCTGCCTCTGGTCAATGTCATTCCCGGGATTGTGGTCGTCCTGATCGCGATCGCTTACCTGCAGGAAGATGGTCTGCTGCTGGCCGTAGCAATGGCGGCCGCGGTGATGTCCCTGCTTGGCCTTGGATGGACGCTCTGGACGTCGGCCGCGGCCGTGATCAGCTGGATCGCGTTCTGAAATACCGCGGCAAGCCGCGGGATAGATGCGCTACAGGAACCGATGAAGCTTAAGACATTGGTTATCACTTTGCTTTCATTTTCACCGCCTCATTCAACAAAGAGGCACCATGTCTGACATCACCATTCCCGGCGGAAAAATTCGTTCTTTCATCGAGCGGATCGAGAATCTGGACGCTGAACTGCAGGAACTGAACGAGCAGAAGAAGGAAGTTTTTTCGGAAGCCAAGGGTGAGGGTTTCGACGTGAAGATCCTCAAGGAGATCGTCAAACTGCGAAAGCAGGATCAGGATGAGCGCGACGAGCGCGAATCGCTGCTCGATCTCTATATGCGCGCCATGGAAACGGCACCGGCCGACAAGGCTGCTGCGAAAGCGGCGTGAGACGCCCGCTGCGTTCCCCGCGATCGACACTCCGGGGGCGCGCGATCTCTCGGCGGACGAACTTCCCAAGTTCGTCCGCCCCCGTCCCATCAACCATTCGCGCGGCGTTGGTCGCACCTTCCGCTCATGATTGCGTCTTCCGATCGGATCGAAGTAGCGCTCGATCAGGGTTGATGCGGCGATGCGCAGCGGAGCGCTGGAACCGGCAATCCAAGGTTATCGCGACGCTTTGGCGCCCCGCACCGTTTCGACCATGGTTCGGAAGGTGATCGAGTATCTGGGGGCCTCGACCGGCGGAATGCTGTGCTCCCATATCTGCCGTGCATCACCGGCCATCAGGTAGAGTGATCGGGGCGCCGCATCGAGCGTGAACCGCTCCCATCCGTTTTCCGTCCGACAACGAAAACGGAACTTGCATGCGGATCCCAGGGACAGTCCAAAGATCCGGTCGAAATGCGGCTTGTCGCGGTGCCAGCCGATACCGACGCCGCGATCATACTCGGTGCACAGGATCTGCCCGATCTCGGTCGACGCGCCGCCGAAGGATTGGATCGCGGCGACGATGCCGTTTAACCAGGACGGGATCGGTTCGGCACATTCCAGTCGGCGCGACCCATAGTCGTACCGGTAACCGAACGAAGCCACGCGGCGCTTGCCTTCGAACTGTCCGAACTGGAAGGGGGCAAGCGGAAGTGCCCGGATGTGGCGGATGAGTTCGCCCTCGGCCGCTTTGGAGATGAAATCCGGCGCGTAGTGCAGACCTGCCGGTCCTGCGGCGGGCGCATCGAACATCGACAGTTGCTCGGACAAATCTGGTACCGTCAGTGTTTGCGAACCTGTCACGAATATGGGCGCGCCGAGACAGAATTCAAACCGGCCGTCAGTTCGCTCGGGCTTGCACCTGGCGCGGCTTCGATGGGCGAAAGGCGGCGTCAAAGCTCGGTCTCGGCATTCTCTTTCGCCACGATCTTCAGGCCTTGGCCAGGAGCGATTGCCGCAACGTCGTCGGCTTCGTTCCATCGCCGCGGGTGACGGCGCTATGAGGACCATTGGCCTTAGGGACAGGCTCTCAAGCCGAATGTATCCAATACAACAATGTCGGCTTCAAAAGGACCGATCGAACTCGGAAAATGCGCTTCGATCGCGGACGCCAGAACATACATATATCCATTTAAATATAGATAGTTATGGAGGGCTTCAGGTGTGAATATATCCTCCGTCAAACCAGCTGCTGTCCAAAATTTGGATACGGAGATTGACTTCTGGATACATTCTGTTCAATTTCCGCTCACAATAAAATCAATCCTGGGAGGACCCGGTGACCGGCAGTTCGGGCGCGCGCGGGGCGAAATTGACGCAGACGACGGCCGTGCTGGTGATGTGCGCGGTCCTGATCGTCATTTTTTCGATCTTCCTGAAGGGCTTCCTGACGCTGGGCAATCTGTTCGCGCTGGCGCGCAACATTTCGATACTCGGCATTCTCGCGCTCGGCATGGCGGTGGTCGTGATTGGGCGTGGACTGGATCTGTCGCAAGTCGCCTCCTTTGCCGCTTCCACCGCGATCGCGATCATCCTGATGAACTCGGGCTACGCGACGCCGGTCGCGCTGCTGATCGGCTTCGTGATGGCGATCGCCATCGGCGTCCTGAACGGGTTTCTGATCTCGGTGATCGAGATGCCGCCGCTGCTGACGACGCTGGCGTCGAGCCTTGCGGTGCTGGGGATCGTGCGCACCACAGCGGTGCAGCACTATGTCGTCTATCTTTCCAAGGGGCATGACGAATTCCTGCGGCTCGGCGGCAACATCTGGGGTGGCGTTCCGATCTCGATCCTGATCTTCGCGGCCACCGCGGTCGTCGTGCATCTTTTCCTGTCGCGCACCGTGATCGGGCGCTTCGTCTATGCCCATGGCGACAATCCCGACGCCGCGCGTCAGACCGGTCTGCCGACCCGCCCGCTGACCATGATCGAGTACGCGCTGTGCGCCGCGATCGGGTATGTCGGCGGTGTCGTGATGGTCGCGCAGACGGCGCTGATGCATCTCCAGGTCGCGGAATCGACGATCATTTTCGACGTCATCATGGTTGTGGTGCTCGGCGGCGTCAGCCTCGTCGGCGGCCGCGGCAACGTGATGAGCGTCATCGCCGGAACGCTGCTGATCGGCGTGCTGCTGAACGGCATGACCATCATGGACATGGACGTGCAGACCCAGAACATCGTCAAGGGTGTCGTGCTGCTGATCGCGATCCTGCTCGATTCCCGGCTGCATCCGCGCGACGAGGAGACGTCGAAGCAGGGCGATTAAAGCTCTGCATCAACCAACGGGCCGCAACAGTCGGCCGACATAACAGGGGAGGAATTGACATGACGAAAGCTGTGCACAGGAGGGCGTTTGCCGGCATCGGGCTGGCGGCGATGGTGGCAACCGCCGCGCTGGTGGCTGCGCCATCGCAGGCGGCCGGGCCGCGCGACCAGCTGCGCGAGAAATTCGACAAGTCGCTCAAGGGCAAGACGGTGGCCTGGTCGCCGGTCTGGATGGGTGTTCTGGAATCCGAATGGACGCGCGTGATGAAGGATCGTTTCGACGATTACGGCATCAAGCTCGTCACCCGCGACGCCAACATGAAGTCCGACATCCAGCTTCAGACCGTCAGCGACTATATCAACGACAAGCCCGACGTGATCGTGGTGCAAAATCCGAACGTCACGCTGCTCGCCAAGGAGCTCAAGCGTGCGATGGACGCGGGCATCTATGTCGTGCAGGTCAACATGGCATCGAACACCCTGACCGACGCCTATGTCGGCGTCGATGCCAAGGATCTCGGCACCAAGATCGCGCGCGAGGTCATCAATCAGTGTGGCGGCGGCAAGGGCTCCGGCGAGGTTGCGATCCTCGAAGGTGAGGCGACCGCGGCCTATTCGCTCGACATGAAGAATGGCGCTATGGAGGTGTTCAAGACCGACCCGTCGATCAAGGTCGTGTCGTCGCAGCCGACCAGCTGGGACGCCAACAAGGCCGGCGACATCACGACCACCGTGTTGCAGCAGCATCCCAAGCTGTGCGGGATCCTCAGCGTCTGGGGACCGCAAACCGCGGGCGCGGCGCAGGCGATCAAGGCCGCCAACATGGGCGACAAGGTGAAGGTGTTCGTCGCCAGCGACGGCCAACCTGCGGATTGCGATCTGCTCGAGCAAGGCGCGTTCTCCGCGAACCTGTCGTATCGCGCCGACGTGCAGGGCCAGACCATCGCCGACGCGGTGATTGCGCTGTTGCAGAGCGGCGACAAGCCGGGCGCGAAGAACATCGCCTATTACACGACCCCCGCCTGGGTGAAGTCGAAGGACGATCGCATGTACTGCTTCAGCATCCCGAAGGGCGCGAAGTAAGTCGTTCCGGCGCCCGCGCCCACCGCGGCGCGGGCAGGCCGGAGCTGTCGATCCCAATCCCCCGCGTCGTCCCGCCGTTCGGCCGCTGCTGCGCCGAGCCCGCCGGAGTCTGTTGATGAAGAGCCTGCAACGAGCCTGGCACCGCCATTCGCCCCAGTTGTTCCTGGGCGAACTGCTTGAGAAGCGCTGGATGGAGCCGATCATTCCATTCACGCTGACGATCGCGGTTTTCCTGGCCTTCGCGATCATGATCCCGCGCTACCTGACGGCGGGCAGCCTGCAGGAATTGATGCGGAATTTCGCGGAGCAGGGCATGGTCGCGGTCGCGATGGCCTTCTCCGTGCTGTCGGGCGGCATCGACCTGTCGGTCGGCGCGGTGTTCGCGATGTCGAACTTCCTCGCGCTCTATCTGTATCTCATCCTCGGGCTGCCGCTGCCCGTGACCATCGTGCTTGTGGTCCTGTTCGGTGCGGCGATGGGCGCGATCAACGGCGGCCTGATTGCCTACGGCAAGACCCGGCCGTTCCTGACGACGCTCGTCGTCCTCATCATCGTCCGCGCCGCCTACAACAAGGTGACGGTTGCGTTCACGAACGAACTCGCGAGCATCGACAGCGGGTCCAGTACGTGGGACTTCATGGGTTCGGGGAGGGTTCTCGGCATTCCCTTCAACATGCTGGTGCTGATCTTGCTTGCGGTCGGAACCCACTTCTTCCTCACCCGCATCAAGCCCGGCGTCCACATCATGGCGGTCGGGTCGAGCCGCAAGGCGGCCCGCCACGCCGGCGTCAACGTCAAGCGCGTGCTGTTCTCCGCCTATGTGATGTCGGGCGCGATCGCGGCGCTGGCGGGGATCCTCTATGCCGCGCGGCAGAGCAGCTCGGGCACCGACACCGGCGTCGGCTGGGAGATCAACGCGCTGGCCGCGGTGGTTCTCGGCGGCATCAGCCTGGCCGGTGGCCGCGGTACCATCGCGCGCGCCGTCATGGGCGCGGCGATCATCTTCATGCTCACCAGCGGCATGGTCCGGCTCGGCATCTCCGGCAACCTGACCACCGCCATCATCGGCATCATCCTGCTGCTCGCGGTCGGCTTCAACGTGAAGTGGGTCAAGAACAAGGGCAAGGTGCTGCAGAAGGTCTACGTCACCCCAAGCTGGGTTGATTTCGAGCCGCCGCCGTCGGTCGAGCGGGGCAGCGGCACGCCGTTCGCGGAGAACGATCGCCTGAAGAACGCGGAAGCGATCGCGCTCGACATGATCGAGGGCCCGGAAGACATCATCCTTGACCGCAAGGACAACCTCTACACCGTCAACCGCAACGGCTCGATCATCCGCTTTCTCGCGCCGGACTATACCGTGCGCGAAGAGTTCGCGCGCATCGGCGGCCGGCCGCTCGGGTTGGCGTTCGATCGGGATCAGAACCTCCTCGTCTGCATCGCGGGCATGGGCGTTTACGGCGTGAAGCCCGATCGCTCGGTCTTCAAGGTCACCGACCGCACCACGCGCACGCGTACGCGCCTCAAGGACGACTCGCGGCTCTATCTCGCTGACGATCTCGACGTCGCGCCAGACGGCAAGATCTATTTCAGCGAGGCCTCGACCCGCTATGAACTCACCGACTGGGCGCTCGACGGCTTCGAGGGGCGCGGCAACGGCCGGCTGATCTGCCACGATCCGAAGACCGGCACCACCAGGACGGTCCTCAAGAACTTGACGTTCCCGAACGGCATCTGCATTTCGCATGACGGTCAGTCGGTGCTGTGGGCCAGCACCTGGCTATGCCAGATCAACCGCTTCTGGATCGCCGGCCCGAAGGCGGGCACCAGCGAAATCCTGATCGACAACCTTCCGGGCTATTGCGACAACATCAACCGCGCCTCCGACGGCAAGTACTGGCTCGCCTTCGTCGGCCTGCGCACGCCGGTCTACGACCTTGCGATGCGCAACCCTGTTTTCCGCACCCGCATGGTCAAGCAGATCCCGCCGGACGAATGGCTGTGTCCGGGCATCAACTACGGCTGCGTGGTCAAGTTCGACGACAACGGCGTGGTGACGGAATCGCTCTGGGATCCCGGCGGGCTTTCGCATCCGACCATCACGTCGGTCCGTGAACACAAGGGCTATCTCTATATCGGGGGTCTGGAGAACAACCGCATCGGCCGCATCCGCCTGCAGGACGCCGACCCGACCTGGGAAGCGCACAAGTCCTATTGGGGAAGGGCCTGAGCCATGTCTCTGCTTGGCGATATCATCGATCGCGTGCTGTCCCCGAACCGGGAAATTCACGGCATTCCGGTGCTCGACGGCGCCTTCTCCCCGAACCAGCGGCTCGATCAGGCGCGCCAGCTCGGCGACGAGATCGAGCGACCGGACGACATTGCGCTCGGGCAGGACGGTGCGCTCTACGTCTCGACCGGCAACCACGTCCTGCGTTGCACGGGAGACGACTTCAACACGCGCACGGAGTTCGCGACGCTCGACGGCCCGGTCGGCGGGCTTGCCTGCACGCCGGACGGCCGGCTGCTCGCCTGCGTCTCCGGCGTGGGGCTGGTGGCGCTTTCGCCGGCTGGCGAGATCATCGGCAAGCTCGAAAGCGTCGGCGGTGAAAAGATTGCCTGTCCGCTGTCGGTGACGGTCGCGCCGGACGGGGCGATCTACCTGACCGACGGCTCGCGAAACAATCGGCCAGAGCATTGGCTGACCGACCTGATGCAGAACCGCGCCCCCTCGGGCCGGCTCATCGCCTGCAATTCCTCGCTCGGCAGTGCGAGCGTGCGTGCGGACAAGCTCGCATGGCCGCTCGGCTTGGTCGTATCCGGCGACGGCAAGGAGGTCTGGGTCGCCGAATCCTGGACCCACCGCCTGACCGCTTTTTCACGCACGGGTGACGACAGGCGCGTGATCGTCAAGAATCATACCGGCTACCCGGCGCGTCTTGCCCGAGGCGCGAACGGTGAGGTCTGGATGGCCTTCCTCGCGCTGCGCACGCAATTGACCGAATTCGTCCTGCGCGAGCGGGCATTCTGCGAAGAGATGATGCGGACGGTGCCACCTGAGCTTTGGATCGGGCCGGCGCTGGATGGCCGCCTCAATCCGCGCGAACCGACCCAGATCGGCCGCATCAAGAAACTCGGTATCCAGAAGCCGTGGGCGCCGCCGCGTTCCTATGGTCTCGTCGCCCGGCTCGACGACAAGGGCGCGGCGACCGAGACGCTGCACAGCCGGGTCGATGGTCGGGTTCATGGAATCACCGCCGTCCGCCCGATCGGCTCGCGCGTGCTGGCGGTGTCCAAGGGACGCGATTGCCTCGTCGAACTGCCGCCTGGTCGCGGCATGCAGGAAGGATGAACGCCATGCCGGCGGAACAACAGGCAGGGACCCCGCTGCTTCAGATCGTCAATGGCAGCAAGGTCTATGGCGGTCTGAACGCCATCGATGGTGTCAATTTCGATCTGCGGCCGGGCGAAATCCACGCGCTGCTAGGAGAGAACGGCGCGGGGAAATCGACGCTCTGCAAGGCGATTGCCGGTGCGATCGTGCTGACCTCCGGCGACTACCTGATCCAGGGACGCAAGGTTTCGTTCGCCTCGCCAAAGGAAGCGCTCGAGGGTGGGGTCGCGATGGTCTACCAGGAATCCAGCCTGGTCCCGTCGATGACGGTGGCGCAGAACCTTGAACTCGGCATGGAGAAATGGGTCACGGTCTACAGCAAGATCAACATCGCGGCGATCCAGTCGCTGCAGTCGATGAACTTCAACGTCGACCCGCTGGTGCTGGTGGAGAATCTCGGAACCGCCAAGCGGCAGATGGTCGAAATCGTGCGTGCGGTTCGCCACAACGCCCAGGTCTTCATCTTCGATGAGCCGACCGCATCGCTGACCCCTGAAGAGACCCAGCACCTGTTCCATCTTCTCAACACCCTGAAGGAGAAGGGCGCCGGGATCATCTTCATCTCGCATGCGCTGGAAGAAGCATTGAACATCGCGGATCGCATCACCGTGCTGCGCGATGGCAAGCTGGTCGCCACCGTACCGGCGAAGGACGTCACGCGTGACGCCCTGGTGCGGATGATGGTTGGCCGTGAGGAAACCGCAGCGCAGTACGCGACCCACGGGGCTGATCCGGATGCGCCGAAGCCGCATGCCTCCCGCGGTGAGAAGGTGCTTTCGGTCGAGAACGTGACGATGGGCAGCATCGTCAAGAACATGTCGTTCTCGGTGTTCAATGGAGAAGTCGTCGGCATCTTCGGGCTGGTCGGGGCAGGACGCTCCGAGATCGCGCAGATCGTCAGCGGCGCGCGCAAGCGCAACTTCCTGCGCGGCGGGATGATCTATCTGCGGGACAAGCCGATCCGCTACCGGGTGCCGCGGCAGGCGGTGCGCGACGGAATCGCCTACATCACCGAGGATCGCAAGGTCGACGGTTTCTTCGAGACGATGACGGTGGATCAGAATATCTATCTTGGCTATCTGTCGTCGCCGCGCGTCAAGCGGTTCCTTTACTCCGCGCGCGAGATGAAACGGATCGCCGATCAATGGATCTCGGCGCTCTCGATCTCTGCATTGAAGCGGACGCTGAAGATTGTCGAATATTCCGGCGGCAACCAACAGAAAGTCGTGGTGGGAAAGTCTCTGGCCCAGGAGCCTACGGTGGTCATCTTCGACGAACCGACGCGTGGTGTCGATGTGAGCGCCATTCCACAAATTCACGAGGCGATTCGCAGGCTGGCGCGCGAGAACAAGGCGGTTGTCGTTATTTCTTCCTATCTGCCGGAGATTCTGGCTATCTCGGATCGGATCCTGGTCGCTCGCGGCGGACGTATCGTCGAGGAAATGGCACGGGCTGATGCGACCGAGGACAAGATCATGTACGCGGCCATTCATTGAAGGAGGGCCTTTCATGAGTCCTTATCAGCGGCCTCCCCATTGGAAGGACATGACGCGGGACGGCAATGAGGACGATCCGGAGTCCCGTCGCCTGATGAGCGAGAGGATCGCAAGCGAGATTCGCAGCGCGGTGCTGAGCGGCGAGATGCGGCCAGGCACGCGGATTCGGCAGGAGCTTCTTGCGGCCCATTTCGGAGCCAGCCGCATTCCCGTGCGCGAGGCGCTGAAGCAGCTCGAGAACGAGGGGCTCGTCGTGATGGCGCCGAACCGTGGCGCCTGGATTGCGGACGTCAATTCGGAAGAATCGATCGAGATCTACAAGATCCGTGAAGCGGTCGAGCCGCTTGCCATCGGCGAAAGCGTTCCAAATCTGACCGACGAGGATATCGAGACTCTTGACCGCATTGTGCGCGAACTTGAGCAGGTCACCACGCTCGAGGAGTACATCCAGCTTGATCGGGAGTTTCATCTACGGACCTATTCGCGGGCGCGGATGCCGCAACTGCTCGCGATGGTCGAACGCTTCTGGAACAGCACGCAGCATTTCCGGCGACAGTTTGTGAGCGAGACCTATGCCAAGGACGGGTTTCCGTTCTCCGATCCCCAGCATGTCCTGATCATGGACGCGATCCGGGCGCGCGATGTCGAAGCTGCACAGGTGTTGGTGCGTCTCCACATCCGGCGCACGCGCGTTGTCATTCAAGCAAAAGAGAGTGGGGCGGCCCAGCCGCCCCTTGCAAGCCGTGCCGCGCTTCCGCATGCGCGTCTCGGCTCGGTCTATCGAGGAAAAAGTGCCAATGAGTAGTGGCGGCGAACGCCTTTTGCCACGGTTCCTGCTGCGCCAGGTGGCGGCGGGCTATAGCGGCCGCCGGCCCGGACGGGGCTGCCATCGTTGCGACAGTGGTGGCAAGCGGCGATGACTGTCGACCTGGAGTCCGTGTCGCGTGCACGCGCTTACGAGGAAGCCGCGGGCCGGCTGCGCGCGCGGCTCGGGGAATCGATCGCTCCGCCCGATCCCGGAAGGCGGACGGCGCTTGATCTGTTTCGAGCCGCGCCGCGCGAGGCGCCGGCCGTGTTCTATTTCGATGCGACGCAGACCTATGCCGATATCGATCGGCTCAGCGACCGGCTCGCCGCCCGCTTTGCGCAAAAAGGAGTCGGGCGCGGCGATCGGGTCGCCGTCATTCTTCAGAATGTGCCGCAGTTCGTCATCGTCAGCGTAGCGGCCTGGAAGGTCGGGGCCATCGTCGTCAGCCTCAACCCGATGTACCGCACGCCAGAGCTTCGCAAGCTGTTCGGGGATTGCGAGCCGAAGGCGGTGATCTGCCACGACGATCAATGGGAGAACGTTTTCCTGGCCGCCGGTTCGGTCGATTCCGAGCTGGTGTTCTGGACCGGCGCTCGGGAATTCCAGCTGCGAAACGATGTCCGGGTGCTGCCGGTGCCGGGCGCAGCTCCGCAGGCCCGGGCGCTGGCGACGGTTTTCGCCGAAAATGCAGCCGCACCACCGGCACCGGTTCTGACGTCCGACGACATCGCCCTTCTCTTGTATACCTCCGGAACCACGGGCGTTCCAAAGGGCGCCATGCTCACGCATCGCAATCTGGTGGCGACCGCGTTGATCTGTTGCGATCATTTCGAATTGAACGGCACGTCGTGCATCTTTGGGGTCGCGCCGCTCTTCCACATCACCGGCTTTGAAATCCAGATGGTCGCGGCGTTTGCCGCGCGTGCAGCGATGGTGCTGACCTATCGCTTCCAGCCCCAGGTCGCGCTCGATGCCTTCCTTGAATGGCGGCCGACATTCATCGTCGGTGCCATCACCGCGTACATCGCGCTGATGAACCAGGCTGACGCAACGAGCCGGCATTTCGAGAGCTTCGTACATATCTATTCCGGCGGCGCGCCGATCGCGCCCTCGGTCATCGATGCCTTTGCGAAACGGTTTGGACGGGCGATCCGCAGTTCCTATGGAATGACCGAACTGACCTCTGCAAGCCATCTTGCGCCCAACGAAGGTCGGATTCCGGTCGATCCCGACTCAGGCGCGCTGTCGATCGGCAGGCCGACTTCGGGCGTCGATGCGATCGTCGTCGACGACGAGCGCCGCCCGCTCGGACCCGGCGCGCATGGCGAGGTGGTTGTGCGTGGCTCAGGTGTGATGGCCGGCTACTGGAGGAAGCCGGCGGAAACCGACGAGGTGCTGACCAACGGCTGGCTGCATAGCGGCGACGTCGGCTTCTTTGACGAGAGCGGCTGGTTCTACCTCGTGGACCGCAAGAAGGACATGATCTCCGCCTCCGGCTTCAAGGTCTGGCCGCGCGAAGTCGAAGACGTGATCTATGGCTTTCCGGGCGTGCGCGAAGCAGCCGTCGTCGGCGCCGCCGATCCCTATCGCGGCGAGACGGTGGTCGCCTTCGTCTCCGCTCAACCCGGCACCGTGATCGATGTTGCCGCGCTCTCGCGCTTCTGCCGCGAGCGACTGGCGGCCTACAAGTGCCCGGTCGACATTCGCGTGCTGGACGATCTGCCGAAGACGGAATCCGGAAAAATCACCCGAAACACGCTCAGGGACGGCCTACGCGGCCGGTAAGGAGAATCTACATGGATATCACCCAAAGCGAGCGCAGCCAGCAACTGGCCGCGCGTCTCCAGCGCTTCATGATGGAGCACATCTATCCGAATGAGCGCCG
The DNA here is from genome assembly GCF_054059095.1 of Bradyrhizobium sp. USDA 4510. Taxonomy (NCBI): domain Bacteria; kingdom Pseudomonadati; phylum Pseudomonadota; class Alphaproteobacteria; order Hyphomicrobiales; family Nitrobacteraceae; genus Bradyrhizobium; species Bradyrhizobium sp. USDA 4510. The sequence continues at coordinate 2,731,041 of NZ_JBSSBT010000001.1, forward strand.
ATACTATCAGGAGGCCGAGCGGCTCGGGCCCTGGGCTGTGCACCCGGTTGTCGAGGAACTGAAGCCGCTCGCACAACAGGCCGGCCTGTGGAACCTGTTTCTACCCGCTCACGAGGACGGGCTGACCAATCTCGAATATGCCCCGCTGTGCGAGATCATGGGACGTTCGCATCTTGCTCCCGAGGTCTTCAATTGCAGCGCCCCTGACACGGGCAACATGGAGACCATCCTGCGCTACGGAACGGAGGCGCAGAAGGAACGCTGGCTGAAGCCCTTGCTGGCCGGCGAGATCCGTTCTTCCTTTGCGATGACGGAGCCCGACGTTGCCTCGTCCGACGCGACCAATGTGGCCAGCTCGATCGTCCGTGATGGCGACGATTACGTGATCAACGGTCGCAAATGGTACACCACCGGCGCCACCGATCCGCGATGCAAGATCATCATCTTCATGGGGCAGACCGATCCGCAGAATCCGGATCGTCACAAGCGTCAGTCGATGATCCTCGTGCCGAAGGAGACGCCCGGCGTGCATGTCGTCCGTTCGCTGCCCGTGCTCGGCTTCTACGGCGTCCCGGATCGTGCATCCGAGGTGATATTCACCAATGTACGCGTGCCGGCCGCCAACATGCTGCTCGGCGAGGGGCGTGGGTTCGAGATCGCGCAGGGTCGGCTCGGGCCCGGACGCATTCATCATTGCATGCGGCTGATCGGCCTCTCCGAGCGCGTGCTCGAGCGCATGTGCCGACGCGCGCTGAAACGCGTCGCCTTCGGCAAGCCTCTCGCCGAGCAAACCGTGACGCTCGAGCGCGTGGCCGAAGCGCGCATGAAGATCGACCAGGCGCGGCTGCTGACGCTCAGAGCGGCCTACATGATGGACACGGTCGGCAACAAGGCAGCGCGGCAGGAAATCGCGATGATCAAGGTCGTCGCGCCGAACATGGCGCAGACCATTGTTGACTGGGCGATCCAGGCGTTCGGGGGAGGCGGCACCAACAACGACCATTTCCTTTCGGCAGCGCTCGCGACGACTCGCTTGTTGCGACTGGCCGACGGCCCCGACGAGGTCCACCGCAACCAGATCGGCAAGCTCGAATTGCGCCGATGGCTCAACGTCGATCCCGCACGGACCGGCGGTGGCGCGGATCCGTTGTCGCCCGATGAATCCGAATCCTGGTCCGAAGGCGGCTTGTGGCCGCGCCCGAAAGATTTGCCATAGGCGGGTTGGGAAGGGGCTGGAGCCGGAGCGCATCGGCTCCAGCGCTGATCAACAAAAGGAGAGTTGTGAGCGATCTCACAGGGGGACGTCGAATCCTGCACTAGTCAGGACTCTCCCAGAACCAACGGAGGTTCGCATGAAGCTCCTGATGATCGCCGGCCTGACCGCCATCGCGCTTTTTCTGGCTGCGACGAATGTCCCGAGATCGCATCCATCGTCCGTGAGCCACACATCGGTGGCAGGGATGCCCGCTGTGCAAGAACAAGACAAGCTGCCGGTTGAAGATTTCGACGATCGATCGCTGGTGTTTCCGAGGGGAACTCAGCAATAGAGAGAATGGTGCCGTCGCATCCGAACGCATTCGGTTCGGGATGAGCGGGCTGGAAATCGTCTGGCGTTGAACAGCGCGACGCGTCGGACGGCTTGTTCGCTTGCGCAGCCCCCGTCGCGCGCTGTGTTTCAAAAACTCATGAAGATCGGGTTGATCTCAGCGGTATCGCCGACATGTTCTGGGAGTTGAAACGGCGCACCGTGGCGATCGACTATCAGAATTGCCAGTAGCAGCGCCAACACCGCAGCGATGTAGATGAGCAGTGGCGACGCGTCCCGGCTGGTGGGATTGCGATCCCGCGGCGGCAACACGCGAGAATGCCAAATGCGCGAGATGAACTGCAGATATGCTTTCGGATGTATTTGCATGTTCGACCTCGATTGTGAGGCGCCTTTACCAAGACTGCGACCGCGTGGGCCGCTCTTCAAGGCGCCGCTTGTCGCACCCCAAACCGAATACGAGCTCCCTTGTTGATTACTGGTGAAATGGGCACGTTGTTGCCAAGGGCCAAGCCCGTCGCCCATGGACACGCCAGATTTCCAGAATGATCGCCGGCGGGGCCGATGGACGCCAGGGGAGCACTTTGGCCGGGCAGCAAAAACGGGCAGAATGGCTTGGGGGCTGCGCTGCGAGTGTCTCCGACGGCCATGGATTTGATCTTGCGTCTCGCCACGTTCCTTGTAACAGCATCGCTGCTTCTTGCGCTGCAACCCGCGCAAGCGCAATTGGCCGGACACGGCGGACCTGTCCGCGCGATCGCCGTTTCAGGCGATGGCAGGACGATTCTGTCGGGCAGCTTCGACACTGCGGCGATCCGATGGTCGCTGGCAACCGAGTCCGCGGATCAGGTCCTTCGCTTCCATTCGGGTGCGGTGAACGCGGTCGCCTTCCTCGGCGATGGAAGAATGGCAACGGCGGGTGCGGATGGCCGGATTGCCATCTGGACGTCGGGCCGGCCGCAGCCGGACCGGGTTTTCGCGGACCATACGGGACCCATCGTCGGGCTCGCCGTTTCGCCCGATGCATCCAAGCTCGCATCCGCCTCGTGGGACCATACCGTGCGGCTCTCGTCGTTGTCCGACGGGGGCTCGCGCGTGCTGCAAGGTCACTCGCAAAACGTGAATGGCGTGGCCTTTGCCCCCGACGGACAGTCGCTGGTGAGCGTGGGCTACGATCTGACGGTGCGGATCTGGCGCCTGCCGGACGGCAGCGCCGAGGTCGTCACGGTGCCGTTGCCGCTGAATGCCGTGGCCATCTCGCCTGACGGCGAAATCGTCACCGGCGCAGCGGACGGCAAGCTGCGCATGATGACGGCCGACGGCAAGGCAAGCGGCGAGGTCACGGCCGGCGCCACGCCGATCGTCGCCTTGGCAGTCTCGCATGACGGCGCCTTGATCGCCGCGGCGGCAATTGACGGCACGGTGGCGATCGTCGATCGCAAGGCGCGCAGCGTGCTGCGCACGCTCGCCGGGCTGGGCGGGCCGGTTTGGTCGGTGGCATTCCTGCCCGATGGCGTGACGCTCCTGACCGGCGGCGCCGACGGCAAGATCAGGCGCTGGAATGCACTGACTGGCGCGGCGGCCGGATCGAACGTGGTGGGCACGCCGAGGGACCCGCTCGCCGCCTATGCCGACGACCACGGTGCCGAAATCTTCAGGGCCTGCGTCGCCTGCCACACATTGTCGGAGACGGAGGTGCAGCGCGCCGGTCCCACCCTTGCCGGACTGTTCGGTCGGAGGATCGCCTCGCTGCCGGGCTATCGCTTCTCCGACGCACTCAAGACGATGGACATCGTCTGGACGCCGGAGACCGTCTCAAAATTGTTCGAGATCGGGCCGAACGCCTATACGCCCGGCACGAAGATGCCGGAGCAGCAGATCGGCTCGGCCGAAGATCGCCGCGCGCTCACGGACTTCCTGGCGCGTGCGACGTCGAAATAGCCCGAGTTGGCGCTAGCCGCTTTGCGCATACTCAAGCGAAGGCGTCAAGCCGCGATATGAGACTTTAATACCCCGGCCATTGCTCCACCGGAATTTTCGTCAGCTCCGGGTTCTCCTTGAGCATGCGGGCGATACTAATGCTGGGATGTTCCTTGAGCGCCGCCACGACGCACTGGTTGACGTATTTGCGGCGGGACAGCCACTTGATCTTCTTGCCCTTCGCCTCGGCCTTGCAGGCGACGACCGCCTGCTTGAGTGCAACCTTTTCCGCTTTGGTAAGGGCGGCGGCCTCGACGGCTGTGCCGCCAAGGACCGTGGTGACAAGGCACGTCGACAGAACCTTCATGAATCGAGGCATGCGGCTAGTCCTTGTTCTCGCGTTGACGCAGGTAGTCATCCGTCGTTCGTGGCGGCGCGCGTTCCGGCACGTCCTGGATCGGATCGAACTGCTGTTCGCTCATGACGATGACCCGGCAATCGGCGCACATCCGCAAGGCCTCGGTCCGGCGGTCCCCGGCAGGGTACATCCAATGCCGTCCCTCGAGTTTGGTCGCGATCCGATCGATCGTGCTCTTGACGCCGAACGGCGTGCCACAGCGAATACACAGGGCAGGTTCTTCTTCCTTGATCACCCGCGCCGGCGCGCGTCTTGCCCGGAAATCGATCTGCGGGGCGAGCCTGATGACTTTTTCAGGACAGGTGCTCTGACACAAACCGCACTGCACGCAGGCGTCCTCCACGAATTTGAGGACAGGGCGGTCGGGATCGGCGCGGAGCGCGCCGGTTGGGCAGGCCGAAACACAGGACAGGCACAGCGTGCAACCGGCGACGTCGACGGTGATCGCACCGATAGGTGCACCCTCAGGCAAGGCGATCACGTCAACCGGCTTGGGGGCGAGGCGATGCAGTTCGCTCAAGCCGAAGCGAAGCAGATCGCCGCGTTTGCCGACCGTCAGGAAAGTCGCGGGATTTTCGAGGCCGGCGAGGGGGCCAATCCCCGTCAGTTGCTCGGCCAGAGTGTCGGGATCGTCGGTTTCGATCGTGCTCACGCGGCGGCCGTCAAATCCGAGTCCGGCGAGAATGGTCTCGGCCATCCGGATCGTCAGCAACGATCCGGTCACGTCGTGTCGTGGCTTGGCGCGCAGCAGGAGCCGCACGGCAGCCGCGCCATAGCCGAAGGCGCCGATGATGGCTTCCAGGCCGACCTGCGTCAGCTCGTTGACGGCGAGGGGAAGCACATTGGCCGGCAATCCGTCGCCATGGCGGGCGAGCGCATCGATCAGCGGCGTGCCGTGCTGGCTGTCATGCAGCAGCAGGACCGGATGTGTGCCGCCGGCCTCGCGATAGGCGCGCAACATGGCGCGGAGGATCTGCAACTGGGTATCGGCGGGTGGCAGCGCGTAGGATGCCGCTCCGGTGGGGCAGGCGGCCGCACATTGCCCGCAGCCTGCGCACACCTCCGCGTTGACTGCGACATGGTCGCCGTCCGGCGTGATCGCGCCGGTCGGGCACAAATCGAGGCAGCGATGGCATCCGATCAGCTTCGAGCGGGAATGCGCGCAGAGGCTGGGTGTGAAGTCGACATATCTCGGCTTGTCGAAGCTTCCGACGAGATCGCGGGCGGCGAGCACCGCACGCAGCATGGCCGCGGGATCTCTCGGATCCGCGCGGAGATAGCCGTCTCGCAGATCGTGTGCGGGAAACAGAGGCGGCTCGCCGGAGAGGTCGAGCACGAGATCGCAGCGCGAGATCGCGCCGTTGCGCGGGGCTTCGAACTCGAAGCGGGCGCGTGAGGACGGGCGTGGCTGCGCGTAGTCGTCGATCGCGAGCTCGAAGCCGCCAAAGTGCCCCCGCGCATTGCGGATCGTGCCCTGCACGATCGGGAACACGGCCGCGGCAGGCGGCACGACGTCCGCCGGCTTCCTGAGCATGACCGTGACGTCGAGATGGTCCGCCAGCAGCCGGCCAGCCTCGATCGCGGTCTCGTCGCGCCCATAGATCAGGATGATGCCATCGCTCGACAATGTGACCAGCGGATAGTCCGGCGCGGGAACCGCGGCCGCTGCAAGCAGCGCCGCCATCTTCGGGCCCGCCTTCGCGCCGTCGCGCGACCAGCCCGCCGTCTCGCGGATGTTGACGAAGCTGATCGGGCCGGCGCGTTCGCCCATCTCATTGGTGAACTGGCCGGCCTGCTGCGTGCAGGCGACGGTCAGCGGGCCGTCGGCTTTCGCGGCGTTGCGGAAATCTTCGAGCTCGGCGCCGCAGAGATGACGATGGCTCCTGATCTCGCAGTTGGGACATCCACGCTGGATCGCGGCCACGTCAAGGCGCATCGTGTCTTCACACGAGCAGATCAGGACGGTCTTCGCTGGCTGCTCCAGGTCGATCCCTCCGCGGGTGCGGCGCCGTCTTGCGGACTCGCGCCATTCCTTCACCTCGTATAGATATTCACTATCGGAAGGAAAAGGAAAGTGGAGGACGGCCCTTGCGGTCGACCCCGACCAGCCGCGTCTCCGTGACGGAAGCGATCCATCTGCCGCCGCCATTCACGCTCGTCCGGTTGCGTGAGAGCGGAGACGCCTTTGCTCACGCTTGCCGCATTGCACCTAAAAGCGGTGCCGGCACGCTGGTGTATGTCGGGCGGTTCGATCTTGCCGAATTCGCCGTGGTGCTCGAGCCGGGCGAGCCCTTGGCCACCGCGCGGCGCGCCTTCTATGCCGGCATGGTCGCGCTCACCGACGCCCTGCGCGCCTATGCGCCGCCGCACAAGACGGTCGCGATCGGCTGGCCCGACACCGTCGCGATCGACGGTGGGCTGGTCGGCGGCGGACGGATGGGATGGCCGACGTCAGCGCGCGAGGACGAGCCGCCTGCCTGGCTGGTGTTCGGCGCCATGATCCGGACGGTCGCAATGGCCGATCAGGGACCGGGCGTCCATCCGCTCGCGTCCGCGCTGGATGAGGAGGGGTTTGGCGAAGCGGGAGCCGTGCAGGTGACCGAGAGCTTTGCGCGGCACCTGATGCGGGCGATCGATAGCTGGCAGACCGACGGCTTTGGCAGCCTCGCGCGCGACTATCTCAGCCGGATCCCCCGCGAGCGGCGAACCGTGCTGCGGATCGATGACGGCGGCGATCTCCTCACGCGCCGCGTCGGTGCCGACAGGATTGAACGCAGCGTACTCGTCAAGGCACTCGGAACGCCGTCCTGGTTCGATCCGAAGCTCGGAGGGCCGCGGCTATGAAACTGCTCCGCAGCATCGCGCTCGATCCCTCCGACACCTTCGTATTCGATGTGGCGGCCGAGCCGGGCGAATGGGCCGTCTCCGGCGCCTTCCGCTTCTGCGATCAGGATCCGACGAAGCTGACCGGCAAGGCCCGCGTCGCGTTCCGCAGTGGCTTCCTTGGGGTGCAGTCCTGGGGCTGGTCGACGCTGGTGCAGATCGTGCCTGCCACCGAGAACGATTGCAGCGCGCTGATCGACCGCCTCGCGAGGCAATTGATCGATCGCTTCGGTGCGCCGGATCTGGCGACCGCGCGGGTGGCGGCGGAAGAGGAGGTCGCCTTCGCGCAGTCGCTCTGCAACCATCCGGTCAGCTCGCTCATTGCCGTTCACCGTTCGGTGAGCGACGGCGAAGTCCGGGAGTCGTTCCGCAGGCTGCAACTGCGCCAGGGTCAGGGACACAGCAAGGCGTTCTCGTTCATGGAAGTCGAAGACGATGTCGAGCCTGACGGTGATCTCAAGCTTGCCGATATGAGTGGGGAGTCGCGGCACCGATGAATGATTTCTGGATCGCGTGCGGCCACCATCTGCTCGATCGCGACGAGAGCGGGGGGCTTTGCGTCACCGACGAGTTCCTGAAGGCCTATTTTGTTCGTCCGGAGCTGGTTCCGCCGGACGAAGCATGCCCGGTCGAGCGGCGGCTGCACCGCGCGCTGCTCGCGGCTCCCCGCAGGCCGGTCGGCGCGGAAGAGATTGACGCGATCGTCGATGCGGATGCTCGGGAGAACTGGCGGCTCGTGCTTGCCTTCCGCGATCTCCTCCTGCGGCATCCGACGCTGGAGCAGGCCTATCTTGCAACCGTCCGGTCCGGGACGAGCGATTTGCCGCCGCTGTTTGTCAATCAGCTCGTGCACGTGATCCTGCGCAATGCGCTCGATGGCTGCGATGATCCGTTCGTGCTGCGCGCAGCCGAGCTGTTCTTCCGCCCGCAGCGCATCCTGCCGCAGGAGCAGGCCCTGCTGCTCGGTGATGAAGAGGTCGTCGGGGGACAGACTCCGACCCCGGTGCTCTCGCTGATGTCGATGCTGGGGGCGTTGACCGATGCCGAGCTCGACGTCTTGCGCGAGGACAATGCCGGCGATTACTGGCGCCGGAGCGATCAATTCGACATGGCATTCGACCTCACCGCAGGCGGCCGCGGGCCGGCGGCGCTGGCGCAGGCGATGGCGGGCTGGATCTCCCATCTGCTCGGGATCGACGTCAGCATTGAGCCGCTGCGCGAACTGCGTGATGCACGTCTCACCTGGTATGTCGGGCTCGACGCCGATGCGACCAGGCTCGGCGACCGTCTCTGGCATGGCGAGCAGCTCGACGACCGCAGCGCCGGACGCGTGCTCTCATTGTTCCGCCTGACGTTTGCGGACGCCAGCGTGGCCGCAGACGAGATGCGGGGCGAGCCGGTCCATCTCATTCTGTCGATGAACGCCGATCAGAAGCTGCGGATGAAGCCGCAGAACTTGCTGACGGGGCTGCCGGTCAAACATCTGGAGATGGCGACATGAGTCGGGCCGCGCTGCCACTTGTGCGTGTTCCCGTCGGCGTCGTGGTGGAACGGCACCAGGCGGACTCGCCGTGGACCGATTTCGTCTGGCGCGCGGTTGCCGTTCTGCCCGACGAGCCGGACACCAAACCCTGGACGGTGCTTCGCGACGAGAACGGGACGACGCTGTTTTATGCCGGCAGCGCCACGGTCGATCTCTATGGTTCCGAGACGGCGCGCTATCGCGACAATCTCGCCTCGGGCAGTCCGGCCATCTGGGCCGTCTTGTCGCCGGCGGAAGGCGCCTGGCCCTACTCGGTGGCTGCCGCGACCGCCGATCCTTCGGAGGGCGAGGCGTTCACGGAGGCCGGTGCGAATCTGGTCGAGGCCGTCCCCATGCCGGAGATGCTGCGTGAGCAGATTGAAAGCTTCGTGGCCGAGCACCACGTCGAACGTGAGTTCTTCAAGCGCAAGCGACGGCGGGCCGATCCCGAGGCGCTCGCGCGCCGGCAGCATGAAGGCGGACACGAATGAGTGAGGACAAGTTCCTGACGCGCTGGTCCCGCCGCAAGCAGGAGGCAAAGGCGAACGCCACGCCACCGGATCCGGCAATGCGCGACGACATGCAGTCGCCGCCGCCAGCCGTCAAAGACGACGACGCGGAGTTCGACCTTGCGAGCCTGCCTTCGATTGACACGATTACCTCGACGACCGACATCACCGCGTTCCTGCGCAAGGGAATCCCGCAGGAGCTGACGCGTGCGGCGCTTCGTCGCGCCTGGAGCGCCGATCCCGTCATTCGCGACTTTGTCGGGCTTGCCGAGAATGCCTGGGACTTCAACGACCCGACCGCGATGCCGGGCTTTGGCCCGCTGGATTGCTCCGAGGCTGAGCTCACCGCACTCATCGACAGAATCGTCGGCGGCCTCGGCAAGCCGGCCGAGGCACCGCCCGAGCGTTCGGTTGAAGTCGCGGATTCTTCGCAGGAATTGCGCGAGGTCGAGTTGCCGGGCATCGGCGCCGAAGAAGCCGCGACCACGGGAACCGCACCTGATCCTGCTGCAACGCAACGAACGCTCACCGAAAGCTCCGACGGCGAACAGGTGCCGGTTGAGCGCCGCACGCACGGCAGCGCGCTGCCTCGCTAGGGACCGCGACGAAAGGCCATAGCCTCAGACTATGCAGCTGATTGACCCCCCGTTGGGCTGGGACTAGGCTTCGCTAGCGCTTTGTAAGAAAAGCAAAATCAGCACCCGGGACTTGGATGGAGGTCCACGTGCGCGATGCTGGCCTTGAGCGAGCCATTGACGCTGCCGGCGGCGTTGCAGAGCTTGCGCGCAAAATCGGCATCAGCCAGCCCTCTGTTTCGAACTGGAACAAGGTGCCCGCGCAACGGGTGATCGCCGTCGAAGCCGCCACAGGCATCTCGCGCGATCATTTGCGGCCTGATCTGTACAGCGAGCCGTTTTTCTCCGAAGAGCCGATCGATTCTGTCGATGTCGCGCGTGCGCAGGAATATCTGCTGCTCGCGACACTGTTGTCCGCCGCACCATCGAAGAAACTGCTCGATCAACTGGCTGCGTTGACCGCCGATGCCACGCCGCTTGGGCGCGCGCATGCCGCGCTGGCCGAATCCGCCGCCAATGCAGTCGCGGCGACGGTCGAACGCGAATATTTCGATCTGTTCACAGGTCTCGGCCGCGGCGAACTCTTGCCCTACGCCTCCTACTATCTGACCGGCTTTCTCAACGAGCGGCCGCTGTCGAGGCTGCGCGCCGACCTCGCTGCGTCCGGGATCGAGCGCATAGCGAACAATTCCGAGCCGGAAGATCACGCGGCTATCCTGTGCGAGATCATGGCAGGCTTCGCGGGAGGGCGTTTCCCGGCGCCGTTCGACACGCAGCGTGCCTTCTTCGGCAAACACGTCGCGCCCTGGATGGGGCGGCTGTTCGTCGACATCGAGCGCGCGGAGAGCGCCGTCTTCTATCGTGCGGTCGGTGCGCTTGGTCGCGCCCTTGTCGAGATCGAGACAGAAGCATTCACGTTCGCGAACTGACCTGCATCCGCAGGTCCAGGAGAGATGCGATGAGTGAAGACAGGACAACCACAGTCGGGCGCCGCGATTTCTTGCGCAAGGTCGGCGTCGGCACGGTGGGCGCGACCCTCGCAACGCCGCTGGTCGGGGCTGCGCAGGCTGACAGCGAAACCAACGATGAGAAGCGCAAGGCGCGCTACAAGGAAACCGATCACGTCAAGGCGTTCTACCGCGTCAATCGTTATCCGGCCAAGGGAGGTTGACCGTGCTGATCAAGCGAACAAACCAGCGTTCCCTGCGCCAAGGCTCCGCCGCCAGCTCCCTTGCAGATCAGGCCGGTGGCCTCGACCGCCGCAGCTTCCTGCGCAAATCCGGTCTTGCCGGCGGCGCGCTTGCCGCATTCGGCAGCTTGCCGCTCGGCAGCGTGCGCAAGGCGGAAGCCGCGGCGGCCGGTCCGCTCACGGCGGGAGCGACCGTGCGCAAGAGCATCTGCACGCATTGCTCGGTTGGGTGCACGGTGACGGCCGAGGTCTTGAACGGGGTATGGATCGGCCAGGAGCCGAGCTGGGATTCTCCGATCAATCGCGGCTCGCATTGCGCCAAGGGCGCCTCCGTGCGTGAGCTCGTGCACAGCGAGCGGCGGCTGCGCTATCCGATGAAGCTGGTGGGCGGGCAGTGGACCCGCGTCTCCTGGGACACCGCGATCAATGAGATCGGCGACAAGATTCAGGCGGTACGTGAGAAGTCGGGTCCCGATTCCGTCTATTGGCTCGGCTCAGCCAAGATGACCAACGAAGGCGCCTACCTGTTCCGCAAGCTCGGCGCGTTCTGGGGCACCAACAATACCGATCACCAGGCCCGCATCTGCCATTCAACCACCGTCACCGGCGTCGCCAACACCTGGGGCTACGGCGCGATGACCAACAGCTACAATGACATCCGCAATGCGAAGACGCAGGTCATCCTGGGCGGCAATCCGGCCGAGGCGCATCCCGTCTCGCTGCAGCATCTGCTCGAGGGCAAGGAGCTGCAAAGGGCCAACTTCATCGTCATCGACCCGCGGCTGACGCGCACCGCCGCGCACGCGACCGAATATGTGCGGATGCGGCCGGGTACCGACATTCCGGTGCTCTACGGCATGATGTGGCACATCCTGCAGAACGGCTGGGAGGACAAGGAGTTCATCCGGCAGCGCGTCTACGGTTTCGACGACCTCAAGAAGGAGGTCGAGAAATGGCCTCCTGAGGAAGTCGAGCGCGTCACCGGCATTCCCGGCGAGCAGCTCAAGCGCGTCGCCAAGATGTTCGCCACCGAGAAGCCGGCAACGTTGATCTGGGCCATGGGCCAGACGCAGAAGACCGTCGGCACCGCCAATGTGCGGGCGAGCTGCATCGCGCTGCTGATGACCGGCAATGTCGGCAAGGCCGGCGCCGGCGCCAACATCTTCCGAGGCCACGACAACGTGCAGGGCGCGACCGATGTCGGGCTCGATATCGTCACGCTGCCGTTCTACTACGGCCTTGCCGAAGGCGCCTGGAAGCACTGGTCGCGGGTCTGGGAGGTCGACTATGACTTCCTGAAAACGCGGTTCGATTCCAAGCAGATCATGGAAACCCCCGGCATTCCGCTGACCCGCTGGTTCGAGGCGGTGACGTTGCCGAAGGAGCAGGTTGCGCAGAAGGACAACGTGAAGGCGGTGTTCGTGCAGGGACACGCCTCCAACAGCATCACCCGTATCCCTGAATCCCTCAACGGCCTGAAGGCGCTCGAGCTGCTCGTCATCGCCGATCCGCATCCGACGACCTGGGCCTCGCTCGCGGTCGAGGCGGGACGCACCGAAGGCGTCTACATTCTCCCGGTCGCCACCCAGTTCGAGTGCAAGGGGTCGCGCGTCGCTTCCAACCGCTCGCTGCAATGGGGCGAGCAGATCGTGAATCCGATCTTCGAGTCGAAGGACGATCTCGAAATCATCTATCTGATGGCGAAGAAGCTCGGCTTCGCCGATCAGATGTTCAAGAAGATCAAGGTCGAGAACAACCTGCCCGAGGCCGAGGACGTGCTGCGCGAGATGAACCGCGGTAGCTGGTCGACCGGCTATTGCGGACAATCGCCCGAGCGCCTCAAGGCGCACATGAAGAACCAGGCGAAGTTCGACATGCTGACGATGCGGGCGCCAAAGGATGATCCCGAGGTTGGCGGCGACTATTACGGCCTGCCTTGGCCGTGCTGGGGATCACCCGAGGTCAGGCACCCCGGCACGCCACTGCTCTACAACACCAATCTGCACGTGATGGACGGCGGCGGCACGTTCCGGCCGCGGTTCGGCGTCGAGCGTGAGGAGAAGCTGCCGGACGGCACGACGCGGAAGGTAAGCCTGCTCGCGGACGGCTCGTATTCGTTGGGGTCGGGAATCCAGGATGGCTATCCGGAATTCACGCTGGCGAGCCTGAAGAAGCTCGGCTGGGACAGCGAGCTCACCGAAGCGGAAATGGCCGTGATCAACAAGATCAATCCGGCCAATCCGGACACGGTGTCGTGGTCGCTCGATCTGTCGGGCGGCATTCAGCGCGTCGCGCTGGCGCACGGCTGCGTACCCTACGGCAACGGCAAGGCGCGCATGAATGCCTTCGGCTTGCCGGATCCGATCCCGGTTCACCGCGAGCCGATCTATACGCCACGCGTCGATCTCGTCGCCAAATACCCGACGCTGCCCGACGCCAAGCAGTTCCGGATGCCCAATATCGGATTCTCGGTGCAGAAGGCCGCGGTGGAGAAGGGCATTGCAAAGCAGTTTCCGCTCATCCTCTCGTCCGGCCGTCTGGTCGAATATGAGGGCGGCGGCGAGGAGACGCGCACAAACCCGTGGCTCGCCGAGTTGCAGCAGGACATGTTCATCGAGATCAACCCTGTTGATGCCGCCGATCGCGGTGTCAAGGACGGCGGCTGGGTCTGGGTCACCGGCGCCGAGAACAATTCCAGGGCAAGGATGAAGGCGCTCGTCACCGAGCGGGTCGGCAAGGGCGTCGCCTGGATGCCCTTCCATTTCGGCGGCTGGCTTGCGGGCAAGGATCTTCGCGGCAACTACCCGAAGGGCACCGATCCGATCGTGCTCGGCGAAAGCGCGAACACGATCACCACCTACGGATACGATCCCGCGACGGGCATGCAGGAGCCCAAGGTCACTCTCTGCCAGATCGCGGCGGCATAAGGGAGCAACGACGATGGCACGTATGAAGTTTCTCTGCGACGCCGACCGTTGCATCGAGTGCAACGCCTGCGTTACGGCCTGCAAGAACGAGCACGAGGTGCCTTGGGGCATCAACCGCCGCCGGGTCGTCACCATCGCCGACGGCAAGCCGGGCGAACGCTCGGTCTCGATGGCCTGCATGCACTGTACGGACGCGCCCTGTGCGGCGGTGTGCCCGGTGAATTGTTTCTATACCACCGCCGACGGCGTGGTTCTGCACTCCAAGGATCTCTGCATCGGCTGCGGCTACTGCTTCTACGCCTGTCCGTTCGGCGCGCCGCAATATCCGAAGGTCGGCAATTTCGGCTCGCGCGGAAAAATGGACAAATGCACCTATTGTGCCGGCGGTCCCGAGGCCGATGGCAGCAAGGAAGAGTACGAGAAATACGGCGCGAACCGGCTTGCCGAAGGCAAGCTGCCGCTGTGCGCGGAGATGTGCTCGACCAAGTCGCTGCTCGCCGGCGACGGCGAGATCATTGCCCAGATCTATAAAGAGCGCGTGCTGAAGCGCGGCTACGGCTCAGGCGCATGGGGCTGGAAGACCGCCTATCGCGAGACGATCGAGTCCTGACGACGACCTGGCGCGGGTCGCGTCGATATCGGGAGGACCTTATGGCGTGTTTTGCACGATGTGTTCGGCTCGTCATTGGCGTGGCTGGACTCCTGCTGCTCGTCTCCGCGGCTTCCCCGTCCGTAGCCCAGCAGGTCAACCCGACCGCAAGCGCGGTCAAGGAGCAACAGCTCCTGCAGGAACTGAACCGGGTGCAGGGACGCGTCAGCATACCCGACCAGCGCTCGGGCGTTCTCGAACAGCCGGCCGGCCGTGAATGGCGCGAGTTCCGGAACGTGACGCTGCGCTGGATCGGCGGCATCGCCATTCTTGGCATGCTCGCGGCGCTGGTCATCTTCTATCTCAGCCGCGGGATGGTGCGGCTGCAGAGCGGTCGTTCCGGCCGGACCATCGTGCGCTTTTCCGCATTCGAGCGCTTCGTGCACTGGATGACGGCGACTTGCTTCATCATTCTGGCGATCTCGGGGTTGAACGTCACTTTTGGACGTCCATTGCTGCTGCCGTTGATCGGCCACGAAGCGTTTTCCGAATGGTCGCAATGGGCGAAATATGTTCACAACTATCTCAGCTTCCCGTTCACCATCGGCGTCGTGCTGATCTTCCTGATGTGGATCGCCGGCAATATCCCGAACAAGGCGGATGTCGACTGGATCAAGCGCGGCGGCGGCATCGTCGGGCACGATCATCCGCCGGCCTATCGTTTCAACGCCGGCCAGAAGGCGATCTACTGGATCGTGGTCATCGGCGGAGGTCTGGTGGCAGCGACGGGATATGCGCTGATGTTCCCCTTCTACCTGTCAGGCATCGAAGGGATGCAGCTCGCGCAGATCGTCCACTCCATCGTAGCGATGCTCTTCACGGCAGTGATGTTGGCGCACATCTATATTGGAACGATCGGCATGGAAGGCGCGTTCGAGGCGATGGGAAGCGGCACCGTCGATGTCAATTGGGCCAGGGAGCACCACAGCCTCTGGCTGGAAGAGGAGAATGCGCGCGATGCTCGACCCCAGCCCTCCGTCACCGCGGCGGAGTAGGGGGGCGCGCAGCCGTTGAACGCGAACTTGCTACAGCCGTACGCCCGTCGTTGCAAAGGCCTGTGCGACCGGTTCTTGCACCCGGTTTAGCGCCAGGGCCCCGAATGCCGACACGACGACGGCGGCCACGCAGGCGAGCAAGAAGACTTTCATTGTCGTTCTCCCAAATCGATCGGGATGCAGTGGGAGTTTACACAAGATGACGCGTCGCGGACAGCGTTGTCCGGCGCGTGTGGGCGGCCATCGCTCAAGCCATGGGGCGCAAGCGGCGGCTTTCGGGACGCTGCACCATCGAGACGCCGCATCCCGCGTTAGGTTGCCTTGGCGACCAGCAGGTCGCGTGGAGCGTGGATTGATCGCGCATGTCGAGCTTTAATGGGATTCCTCAGGCGGTCCGGTCCCCTCAAGGATCGGGGGCAAAAAGAAAGAAATGAAATGAATGACTTAAGGTAGAGATTGTCGGTGACCCCGATGCTGGATTGGACTGGCTGATCCCAGGGTCACGGTAGATGATGTGTGCTCTCGGCACAGAGCGTGCGCTTCTAGACGTCAAAATGGCGCTCCCGCCTGCGCGCTTGCTGAATTGGGTTTGATTCAGATCAACCCACGATGCGCGTCGATGCTCTGTCTATCGTGTGAGGTACCGGGTCCAATGGGGAGCGCCGTGGCAGCCTGGAAGCACGCTTTGAGGGTCCTCCGCGCGACATTTATCGATGGCGACGCAAACAGCCGGAGCGCCACGCATGGGTCGATGCGGATTGCAGGATGCGTTTTGAGCATCGCGGTCGTGCTGACCTCGACGAACTGTCTCGCGATGGAGTTTTCCCGTGTCCAGGGGTGCTTTGGAGATGTCTTGAAGCTCAGTGGAGATATCAGGGATGGGGACTTTGTCCGCTTTCGCGGATATCTGGCGACTGAGCGTCGGGTCGTTGGCCTCGATCTCGATTCCCGAGGTGGGTCACTCTACGAAGGCTTCCGAATCGCCATGCTCGCGCACCAGAGGCAAATCGCCAGTTACGTTTCCGGAGAATGCGACTCGGCATGCGCTTTCATTTTCCTGGCGAGCAGGAAGCGTTATGTGGCGCCAAATGCCAAGATCGGCGTCCATTCGGTTTCCAATTTACACGGCAACGAGGACAGTCGAACGATTCGTGACACGATCAAGCTTGCGAGGTTGTCGGCCAAGCTCCGTATTCCTCCGTCGGCCATCGGCAGGATGGTCATGACTCCGCCGGGAAAGATCTCCTATTTGAACAAGGAGGAACTCGCTTCGCTGAAGGTCATGGAGCGGAATCCGTTTGATCGCACGGCGACCGCGGAATCAAGGAGTGGCTCCATGTGCGGCGCGGCGCCCTCGAAGAGCGCGTCGGAGGAGCAACGTCCGATGCGGAACGCCGCCGGCTCGAAGGGAAGCTAGGGCGCTGGTTGAGCGGGCTTTGGCGCCGAACCGGCTCGTATAGCCCAATTGGGTCAGTCAAGCCGTCGCACGTGACCCTGACTGCTTGGCACAAGCTGCACTGGTCTCTCCATTCCACCGCGATCTACAATCGCAGCCATGGGGTATACCAGCGACAGATTTCGGCGAGTGCGTGGCGCAAGCCAGCCGGCTGGCGCTCGCAATTGGCTGCGTCGCTGGCTTGAAGAGGCCGACGGCGATATTGCCTTCAAGGTCGTGGTCGTGACGGCCGGGATGCTGTCGACCGCGGCGATCGCCTTTGGATTGCTATCGTCCTGAGCGCGCCTCTTGTTTGCCGCGCGTGATGCTGGAATTGTCGTTCTGAGGTGCTCCGCCCGTGAAGCTCTGACAAGATGAGATATCGTCTTCAGCACGACACGGATCATTCCCGGCGGCAATGAATGCACTTCGAATTAGCTGAAAAATCGAGCGGACGTCGAGACCGTCTGGCGGCCAAGTTGGGCGTCGGGACCTGCGCCGCGACCTTCCTGTTTTGCTGCGCGCAACAGACGGCCGCGCTGCCGCTGACGCCTTTCCGCTATGAAGCCCAGGCTCAGCGGCATTGCCCCGGCGATAGCGTGGTCTGGCTCGATTTTCGGCGCGGACGCTACTACCTCAAAGGGCAAAGCCGCTATGCCAGGGGCTTCGATGGCGGCTTCGTGTGCAGGAATGAAGCGCGCGAGAGCGGCTATCGGCGTTCGCTGCTCGGCCTTCGGTGACATCACCGAAGGCCGGCCTGTCACGTAAAGCCGGCACTACCATCCGTCATAGTAGCGTGGCCGAGCGTAATAGCCGTAGCCTCCGCCCGGCGGGCAATAGTCGTAGCCATAGCCGCCGCCATAGCCGTATCCACCGCCATAGTAGGGATACCCGCCATAGTAGGCCGAGCTTGCGATGGCTCCGCCAACGATCGCACCGGCGGCTGCAGCGCCCCAGCCTCGATAGCCCCATCCACGATAGCCTCCCCAGCCGCCGGTGCCGCGCCAACCGCGATAGCCCCAGCCGCCGCCGCGCCAGCCGCCCCAGCCGCCCCAGCGCACCTGAAGGGCGGTGTTGCTCTCGACCATGCCCTTCATGGCCGCGACGTTGGTCGGCAACGGGGCCGCCTGGCTCGCGCCAATGCCGACCATGCTCGCAAGCAGGATCAAGGCCGGCAGGGTCTTGGTGTTCTTCATGACGTCCTCCACATCGGGGTGACACAGGCAGTCGCGACCGAAAGGCAGCCAAATCGAGAGCGGCTTTCCGATCCATGAGGACGCCGAGCCTGTCAGCCGCGGCCGGCCCGAAGCTTGATTTGAATCAAAGTGGCAAGAGGGCGGTGCGGACGATTGATCCTGCGCCTGGGACAATTGCCGCGGATAGGCAGGACGCCGCCTGATGGGGCGCGATCGCGCTCGTGATCCCGAGCGCGAATGCATCCCGGCGAAGTCGGAGCGGCCCCCGATTCCTGCCCCCGAACCGGGCCGCTTCCTCGGTGAAAGTCCGGACGCGTCACGCTTGATCTGAATCAAGCCGTGCGCAGCAAGGCGATGGCATCGCTTCCCGCGTAGCTGCTGATGCTCGATTCGAAAGCACGCTCTTGAAAACCCTTCGCCAGCTCGTGACCGGAGACGAGTTCGTCCAGCTCGCAATTCGCCTCGGATTGCTGGCACTGTTGATCTACTGGTCGTTCGTTCTGGTCAGCCCGTTCGTGCCGATCCTGGCCTGGAGCGTCGTGCTCGCGGTCGCGCTCTATCCCGTCTTCACCTGGCTCGCAGCAATGCTCGGCGGCCATACCGGCGTCGCGGCGCTCGTGCTGACCTTGATCTCTCTGGGAGTCGTCATCGGGCCGGCGACCTGGCTCGGAATTGGAGCGGTAGAGGGGGTGAGGGAGCTCGCCGAACAACTCGGCGCCGGCCACGTTGTCGTGCCGTCGCCGCCGCCCGAGATCAAGGATTGGCCGCTGATCGGCGGCCCACTCCATGAGATCTGGGATCGGGCGTCGACCAATCTGCGTGCCGTGCTGCGCGAGGTCGTGCCGCAACTGAAGCCGTTGGCCGGGACCCTGTTTGCATTTGCCAGCGATGCCGGGATCGGGATGCTGAAGTTTCTGCTGGCGGTCGTCGTGGCAGGGTTTCTGTTTCCCTATGGCTTGCAGCTTGCGGCGGCGTGCCGGAGCTTCCTGTCCCGCATCGTGCCGGAGCAGAGCGAGCACTTCCTCGACCTTGCAGGTGCGACCATCCGGGCGGTTTCCCGCGGCGTCATCGGCGTCGCCGTCCTGCAATCGCTGCTGGCCGGCATTGGCTTCAAGCTGGCGGGGATCCCGAGCGCGGGGCTGCTGGCGTTTGTCGTGATGCTGCTCGCGATCGTGCAGATCGGGGCGGCAATTGTGCTGTTTCCGGTCATCATCTGGCTATGGTCGGCCAAGGATTTCACGACCGCACTCGCCCTCACGTTCTTCTTCCTGGTCGTCGGCGTCCTCGACAATGTGCTGAAGCCGCTGGTGATGGGGCGGGGCCTGACCACGCCGGCGCTCGTCATCTTTGTCGGCGTGATCGGCGGCACGCTTGCCCACGGCATCGTGGGCCTGTTCATCGGTCCAATCATTCTCGCGGTCGCCTGGGAATTGCTCACGGCATGGATCCGGGACGACCGCGCCCGGCTGGCGGGAGAGCGATAATGCTGTTTCAGCTCCTCGTGGGATCGGCGGTGAGCGCGATCAATATCGCGATCCATTCGCTGTGGACCGTCGCGGCGATCGGGTTGCTTCGCAACGTTGCCTTGAGCGCGGCCGGCCGGGCGGGGCTACAGCTCAGCGGCGTGATGGTCGCAACCGCGCTTGCGCTGATGCTGGCTCACACGCTCGAGATCGTGGTGTGGAGCCTGGCCTATTGGGTGCTCGGCGCCGCGCCCGCCGGCAGCAATCTGCTGTATTTCGCCTTTGTGAACTACACCACGCTCGGCTATGGCGACGTCATCCCGGTCAAGCAGTGGCTGTTGATCGGACCGATGGCGGCCATGAACGGCATTCTCATGTTCGGGTGGTCGACCGCGGTCTTGTTCGAGGTGTTGCAAAAGACCATCGAGCGCCAGGCGGCGCTGACGAAATCTCCCTGACGTCGGCTAGTTGTCCAGCCTGGACAGCTGGTCGCGGTCGACCAGCATGATCTCGCGCTGGTTCGAGCCAAGGAAGTTGAGCGCGCCATAGGCGTGCAGCTTGGATAGCGCACGTGACACGGTTTCGAGCGTCAGTCCGAGATAGTCGGCAATATCACGCCGGCACATCGGCAAGGCGACGACGCCGACTCCGGTCAGCCGGCGATCCATTTCGAGCAGAAAAGCCGCAACCCGCTCCAATGCGGTCTTGCGGCCGAGTAGCAGCATGTGCTCCTCGGCATGCCGCAGGTTGCTGGTCGTCATGACCAGCAGGTTGCGAGCCAGGGCGAAATCGGAGTCGGCCACGCGTTCGAGGCTGATCCGCCTGATCAGGTGCACGTTCGTGTCGACGATGGCTTCCGCGGTAAAGCGATGGGTTTCGGCATTCTCGAGGCCGAAAATATCCCCGACGAGGTGAAAGGCACCGATCTGGCGGCGTCCGTCGGAAAGCAGCTTGTAGCTGCGGACCGCCCCCGAAACGACCTGGTAGACGTACTCTGCCGGCTCCTTCTCCCCGTAGATCTCGGTGCCTTTCCTGTAGTGGAATTCGCTGGTGATGCAGTTGGCGTGCCGGACGGTCAACCCACCGAGGATGCTCGGCACATTGGCCGGTCTGACATTGACGCGAGCGAACATGGACTAACTCTCTCGGGTAACGACTGGTGCAGCGTCCGCGGCGGCTCGAAATGCTTGTCCCGCGCGCAATGACTACGACGGAGTCCGGCCGGTCTCTATTGGTCTTGAGGTCATTGTCCTAAAGGACAGGGTGCGCGAAATGCGGCAATTTGTTCGTAAATTGGTGCGCACAGTCTTAGATTACTTTTCAATTTTCTCGGCGACAACCGGGTGCTAGGTTTTGAACCCGTTGGTCTCCGGCTCCGAACGTTATGGGCAGTGCAATTCGGCTCTCTGGCCTGATCATCCTGCTGGCTGCTTTGTTGGCACCGGCTGATCTCCGGGCGCAACAAACGCGCCCGCATTCCATGCTGGTGCTGGACCAATCCGATCGACGTGGCCCCTTCTACTACCAGGTGTTCGTTGGCCTAAGGGATGCGGTGAGCGCTCACGGGCACGCGCCGACCACCGTCTACACCGAAAGCCTCGATCTCAATCGCTTCGGCGGCGAGGCCTATCAGGAGGATTTCCGGCGATTCCTCGAGGCGAAATATCGCGATCGGCCGATCGGCGTGGTGGTCACCATTGGCGCGGCTGCGCTTGAGCTTGCGCTCCGCTGGCGCCCTCAGCTCTGGCCCGACACGCCGATCGTGTTTTCGCTGGTCGAAGAGGCTGATTTCAAGCGATTGCAGCCGCCGGCCCATGTTACCGGCGGCATCGTGAACTTGAAACTCAAGGATGCCGTCACGGCTGCCCGCGCCATGATGCCAGGCCTCAAGACTGTCGTGCTGGTTGGCGCGGACTGGGACCGGCAAGTTCTGTTTCGCAATTGGAAAGACCAGGCAGCGGCCGGCATTCCGGGCCTCGACATCATCGAGATCATCGGACGTCCGATGCCCGAGATCGTTGAGCGGGTCGCGGCGCTCCCCGATCATAGCGCGATCATCTACACGGGCCTCTATAGCGACGGCAAAGGCAACTATTATCCGCCGTCGGATGCCCTCACATTTGTCGCGGCAAGAGCCAATCGTCCGATTGTCGTCGCCGCGGAGACCTTCCTCGGGGCGGGCGGCATCGGCGGATTCGTCATAGTTCCGTCGCTGATCGGTGCCGAGGCTGCGGGAAGGGCGCTGCGCATTCTGGATGGCGAGGCGCCCGAAGGCCTGCCACCGTCGGTCATCGATGCGGTGAAGCCGATCTTCAACTGGCGGCAGATGCAGCATTGGGACGTCAGCGAAGCCAGTCTGCCAAAAGGTAGCGAAATTCGCTTCCGTGAGCCATCCTTCCTGGAAAAATATCGTTGGCGGGCCGTTGCGCTGGCAGTGGCGCTGCTGGTTCAAACCGCGCTGATTGCGTTCCTGCTCCACGAGCGTCACATGCGGCGCAGTGCCGAGGTCGAAGCCCGCAGTCGCCTGTCCGAGCTCGCCCATATCAATCGGCAGGCGACTGCCGGAGAACTCTCGTCCTCGATCGCCCATGAGCTCAACCAGCCGCTGGGCTCGATCCTGACCAATGCCGAGAGCGCGGAGCTGATCCTCGCTTCGCCGACGCCCGACCTTCAGGAGGTGCGGGAAATCATTTCGGACATCAAGCGCGATGACCTGCGTGCAAGCGAGGTGATCCGCAGGATGCGCAGCCTGCTCAAGCGTGCGCCATTTGAGAAGAAGGAGATCGACCTCAACCAGACCATGCGGGAAGCATTTGATTTCCTCAAGCTGCAGGCCTCGGCGCGCAACGTCGCAATCTATCTGCAGACCTCACCGCAGACTCTGCGGGTGAAGGGCGATCCGGTGCAGTTGCAGCAGGTCATTCTCAACCTCGTGGTCAATAGCATGGACGCGATGGCCAAAATGCCCTACGGGCGCACCATCATCGGTCGTACGGAGGTCAATGGGGACGCATCGGCGGTGATTTCCATCAGCGATTCCGGGCCGGGAATTCCGCAGGACAGGCTGAACGATATCTTCGATCCGTTTTTCACCACAAAGGAGCAGGGCATGGGCATCGGCCTGTCCATCGCACGGACGATCGTTCTGGCGCATAGCGGCAAGCTCTGGGCCGAGAATCAGTCCGGAGGAGGGGCGGTATTCCACCTTTCGCTGCCGCTGGCCGCGTAGCGCGTTTGGGTCTTGTTTGCCGGAGTGCAAGGTTCGATTTACGACGAACGCAGCATTTTCAGATCGCCGCTGATGGACATTCTACAGGTAGCGGCGATCACCCGGCGATGGAGCAGCAATGCACGCTTACGTGCACATAGTCGACGACGACGCCTCGTTTCGCGCAGCGCTGGAGCGTCGGCTCAAGCTCGCAGGCTATCGCGTCGTCACCTACGCGTCGGCCCGGGAATTGCTCGACCAATTGCCTGACGACGAAGGGACCGGCTGTATTCTGCTGGACGTTCGCATTCCCGGAATGAGTGGTCCGGAGTTGCAGCGTCGTCTCAACGAGCTGGGGTCGACGCTCCCGATCGTATTCCTGACCGGACATGCCGACACGGCGACCACCGTCCAGGCGATCAAGGCAGGTGCCGAAGATTTTTTGACCAAGCCGATCGCGTCGGAGCAGCTGATCGAGGCGATCAATCGCGCCCTTGCGCGGCACGAGCTGGCCCGCGGCCGGCGAACCAGGCTCGATTCGCTGCGCGCGCTGCTGGCGAAGCTGACCCCGCGCGAGCGGCAGGTGTTCGATCTGATTGTGTGCGGCCGGATCAACAAGCAGATTGCTCACGAGCTTGGCACGACCGAACGCACGATCAAGGCGCATCGTCACCAGGTCATGGAGAAGATGCAGGTGCAGTCGCTTGCCGAGCTGGTTTCGATCGCCGAGCAGCTCGGCACGCGCGCGTCCGGTGGCGAGGTCAAGGCTTGATCGGCCGGGCAGCTCTGCCCCTCCTGTCCCATGGTACAATATGAAAGCTCTGTGACGCGGCGTATCTCCGATCTTGGCCGCGAGAATATTGCGCGCCGGTAGCCGCTTGACGTGTCCATTATCCATGCGTGGGCGAAGGTCATTCAGCGATAGGGTGAGGCTTCAGGATTTGCCGACCGCGAAACTCGTTTTCGTTGTGGATGATAATCCTTCCATGCTTCGTGGAATCGGACGTCTGCTGCGGGCGTGCGGATTTGCATCCAGGCTATTCGAGACCGGCGGTGCGTTACTGAGACATGGCAGCTTTGACAGCGCGGTCTGTCTGATATTGGACATCAATCTCAGCGATGGGTCCGGGATCGAACTGCGGCACCGCCTGGCGGATCAGGGCATCGAAATCCCCGTCATCTACATCACCGGAAATGACAATCCGGCGACGCGCATGGCGGCAACGGCATCGGGATGCGTGGCCTATCTGACCAAGCCATTCACTGCCAATTCGCTGATCCAGCCGATTGAACGGCTGTTGGCCGGCGTGGCCTAGCGGTTGCCGGTCTCGATCATTCATCGATCACTTGATCGAGCGTCAGCGCAGGCGCGCCCTTGCGCGTGCTTGCAAAGCGGTCGAGCGGCACCGATGTCGTCATCGTCAAAATGCTGGTGTCGACGACCTCGATCGAGAGCGTCTTTCCGCCATCCATGTCCTCGAGAAGCTTGGGATCGGCGACATCGGCCGCGATGCACATGTTGGTCGCGCACCAGGTGTAGGGCAGCCGATGAACCGCCTTCTGGTCGACCGATAGCTTGACGCCGGCTTGTAGATACATCCCGACCGGCAGGAATAGCTGGACGCGGCTGCTGCCGTCCTCTCGCTCGATCAGATCGAGGCGAACGGCCGTCTGCCCGGTGGGGAAGGTGCCGGTGATCGTCGTCCGGCATAGTGTCTTGGCGCCGGCGGCGTTGAAGCAGACCTTTCGCCACTCGCCATACTTGATGTCCCGCACCGGCTGACGTGCCCCCCGCGGGGCCACCTCGCCACCGTCCTTCGTTGCAGCCGGTGGTGAGGGCGTCTGTTGAGCGTGGGCAGCACTGATGCAGGCCGCAAACAGCATCAACTTGGCCAAGGCACCATATCGGACCATGGATGTTCCTCCAGCGGGAACGGCCGCCTAGCGAACCTTGTCGAGAAATCGTTCGACCAAAGGCGACCACGTGGGAATGGAATCGGGAGAGCCGATCAGGAAATGCCCTTCGTCACCGAACGGCGGCAAAAGATGGTACTCGGCACGACCGCCGGCGCGCGTGAAGGCTTCGTGCATTCGCTTCGACAGGGCCGGGCCGAAGAATGTGTCGTTCTCGATATAGAACCACAGCATCGGCACCCGCGACGTATGGCCGAACATGCCGGTGGCCTCGACCAGTCTGTCGGGGCCGCAATTGTTGTTGGGTTTGCCGTCGACACGGCCGCCGCGGCCTGCCGCGAAGGTGATGATGGCCTTGACTTGCGGCGGGTTGAGGCTCGACAGCGCGATCGCAGCCCAGCCGCCGGCCGACTGTCCGACGACGATGACGTCCTTCGGCAAGGTGCGCTTTTCGGCGGCCATGTAATCAATGATCCAGAGATCGACCTGCGCGACGGCCAGGCCCGCATCGAGGAAATTCGGATTGGTGCATTTGCCGATCTTGGAGAAGAACGGGCCATAAAGACCGCGTTCGGGAATATCGATGGCCGCCGCGCCATAGCCGGTCCCGACCGGTGCCACCACGAGATAGCCGCGCCGTGCGAACCACATTGCGGCATCGCGAAATTCGACCAGCGGGAAGAAGCTGCGATCCCTGGCATTCAGTGACACGCCGTGGTTCATGATGACCAGTGGGAAAGGGCCATCGCCGAGCGGACGGACCAGATAAGCGAACATCGGCAGCGGGGTAGGCAGCGCCCAGATCTCTTCCTGGATGCGCTGGGACGTGTCTTGGTCCTCCGCGCGCGCCGGAGCGATCAGGCCAAGCAACAGCAGCGCTGCGGTTGCGAGGGTCCGTAAGCGGTGCTGACGCATGCCATGCGCTCCGGCAGTCATCTGGCAAATCTGCAGGTCACGACGATCGAGCCGCGCGACGATCGAGCCGCGCAAGATCAGAAGCACATTTGAGCACTTCGAGGCTTGATCTGAATCAACGCGCATCGGGCCCGCCGGCGCAACCACATGCGACCATTGTTCGTCATACGGCGGGCTTGATGTCGATCCAGGCAGAGACGAGTTGGATGCGCTGGTTTCCGCCGGCGAACTGGCTCGCCGACTACCGGGCATCCGGGCTCGGGGCGGACGCAATCGCCGGGGTCACGCTGGCAGCCTACGCGATCCCGGTGTCGCTGGCCTATGCGGGGCTCGCGGGTCTGCCGCCGCAGATCGGCGTCTATGGCTATCTGCTCGGCGGCGTGGGCTACGCCCTGCTGGGCTCGTCCCGGCAGCTCGCGGTCGGACCCACGTCGGCGATCTCGCTGATGATCGCCGGCGCTGTCGGCATATTGGCCGGCGGCGACGCCACCCGTTACGGGCAGATTGCCAGCCTCGTGGCTTTCAGCGTTGCTGTGCTCTGCCTGATTGCCTGGCTGTTCAAGCTCAGCCTGCTGGTGCGGCTGATCAGCGACAGTATTCTGGTGGGCTTCAAGGCCGGAGCGGGGCTCACCATCATCATGAGCCAGCTGCCCAGCCTGTTCGGCGTCGCTGGAGGCGGCCACAACTTCTTCGACCGCGTGATCAAGCTTGCCGGCCAGCTCGGTGATACCAGGCCGCTGGTGCTCGGCGTCGGCCTGACTGCGACGGTGCTGCTCCTGCTCGGCGAGAAGAGACTGCCCGGAAAACCCATTGGGCTGGCAGTGGTCGCGCTGTCCATCCTCGCGGCCACTGCATTCGGGCTCGCAGAATTGGGACTGCCGGTGACCGGTCCGATCCCGACCGGGTTGCCGACGATGTCGTTACCGACATTTGGTCTGCTCGAATTTGACGATCTCTTTCCGATCGCTGCCGGATGCCTCGTGCTGGCCTATGTGGAAGGGGTGTCTGCCGCGCGCAGCTTTGCGGCAAAGCATGGCTACCCGCTGGATGTCAGACAGGAGTTTCTGGGACTCGGCGCGGCCAATCTCGCCGTAGCCTTCGGGCATGGCTATCCGGTTGCCGGCGGGTTGTCGCAGTCGGCCGTGAATGACGCCGCCGGCGCACGCACGCCGCTGGCGCTGGTGTTCTGTTCGGCAACCCTCGCGCTCTGCCTGCTGTTCTTCACGGGCCTCTTGACCAATCTGCCGAAGACCGTGCTCGCCGCGATCGTTTTCTCAGCCGTCTACAAATTGGTCGATATTGCGGCGCTCGCCAGAATGTGGCGGATCAGCCGAATCGATTTCTATGCCGCAATCATCGCCGTGGTGTCCGTGCTGTTCCTCGGGATATTGCAGGGCGTGCTGCTGGCGGCCGTCGCCTCGATCTTCCTGCTGCTGTTGCGGGCGTCGCAGCCCAATATCGCGTTTCTGGGCCGTCAAGCCGGCAGTGGGCGCTATTCCGACCGGGCGCGACACAATGACGTCGAGCCCTTGACCGGGATCATCGCGTTCCGCCCGGAGACCTCGCTGCTTTATGTCAATGCCGAGACGATCTTCGAAACGGTGCTGGCGGCGCTTCGGATGTCGCCCGACGTCAGGCTGGTGGCCTGTGACCTGTCGGCCTCTCCGTTCATCGACCTTGCGGGCTCGCGTATGCTGCACGACCTTCATCAGGAGCTCGCATCGCGCCAGATCACATTCTGCATTGTGGGCGCGCACGCGCAGTTGCGGGATCTGCTTCGGGCGGATGGTCTTGCGGACAAGACCGACAGCGGTGACTGGACGCGTACGCTCGACAGCGTATTGAGCAACAGGAAGCCGGAGGCAAGCATCTAGCGTGCGCGGCCGCATGGACGCCGCCGCATTCCAGCCTTGTTGCGTCGCAAGACGTCGCGATCAGGCGCGCTTGGGGGCTGTCTTAATCCAGCTTGCAGCTTGACTTGGATCAAAGGCGCAATGGGCCCGGTTTGTACGATTGGACAGAACCAGCGCTGAGATCACGAGATCGGGAGACACTCATGGCCAACGAGGCGAAGCCGGCACAGCAGCGCATCGACCAGTTCTTCTCCGGGCCCGGCGGACGTGCCGACAATTGGCGCGATCTGGTCGAGGCCGCGAAGGTGTGGAGCAGGGGCGGCGACCGTGCGGCGTATGACGCGGCGCTGACGGCGCTTGCGGTGACGGAGGAGTTTCACGGCTATCCGGGCCTTCGTTTGATGGCGGCGTTGAAGGAAGCCGCGGCGGCGGGCGACGCCGCCACCTCGCATATGCTTGCGACGCGGATCGCCCAGGCGCTTCAGACAAAATCCTTCCGCCAGCATGCAGGTGACTGGAGCACGCAGGACGAGGGCAATGGCGACGTTCCCGACCTGCTCCCGCCAACTCTCGGACAATCGGGGGCGCGCCGTCCTTACTTCGAGACCCTGATCGTGACCGGGGTGCCGGCCAGCAACTGGCCCGGGCTCCTGGCGGAATGGCGCAAGCTGCGGCGTCCGGTCGACGCCTTCATCTATGAGCCCGTGGTCGTGGGCAACCTCGAGGACGCCTTCTGTGCGGCAATGCTGAATCCCAATATTGCGGCGGCGGTGATCAATGAAGGCTTCGGGCTGCGCTCGCGCCACGATGCGCCGGTGCTTCGCGCCATGACCGGCGCCATGGGGCTGAACGACGAGTCCGATGCGTCCGCGCTACGGTTGGCCCATATCCTGAAGCGGGTCCGTCCCGAGCTTGACCTCTACCTCATGTCGAACCGCGACGTCGAGGAGTTGGCCGGCAATCCCGAAGCCGATGTGGTGCGCCGGGTGTTCTACTCCGTCGAGGATATCCTCGAACTGCACCTTTCAATTCTGGAGGGCGTGCAGGATCGCTTCGACACGCCGTTCTTCGACAATCTGAAGAAATATGCGCAGCGGCCGATCGGCACCTTCCACGCGCTGCCGATCGCGCGCGGCAAGTCCGTGTTCAAGTCGGACTGGATCCGCGACATGGGCGAATTCTACGGGCTGAACCTGTTCCTTGCCGAAAGCAGCGCGACCACCGGCGGCCTCGACAGCATGCTGGAGCCGACCGGCAACATCAAGAAGGCGCAGGAGAAGGCCGCGCGCGCGCTCGGCGCCGACCGCGTCTACTTCGTGACCAACGGCACCTCGACATCCAACAAGATGGCGGTGCAGGCGCTGCTGGGTCCCGGCGACATCGCAATCGTCGACCGCAATTGCCACAAGTCGCACCACTACGGCATGGTGCTGGCCGGCGCGCAGCCGCTCTACGTTGAGGCATTCCCGATGACGGAATACTCGATGTATGGCGCGGTGCCACTGCAGACGATCAAGCAGGCGCTTCTGAACGCGAAGGCGGATGGCCGGCTCGACCGGGTCAAGATGATCGACCTGACCAATTGCACCTTCGACGGTCACATCTACAACACGCGGCGGGTGATGGAGGAATGCCTCGCGATCAAGCCTGACCTGATCTTCCTCTGGGACGAGGCCTGGTTCGGCTTCGCGCGGTTTTCACCGTTCCTGAGGCGGCGAACCGCGATGGGCGCGGCGAACGAGATCGAAGCCTGGATGCGTGATCCCAGGTCGGTCGCCGCCTATGAGAAACAGCAGGCCGAGCTCGGCAAGAATCCGTCCGACGAGGTTCTGCTCAAGACCAGGCTGATCCCCGATCCGCGCCAGATCCGGCTGCGCGTCTACCAGACCAACTCGACGCACAAGTCGATGTCGGCGATCCGCCAGGGCTCGATGCTGGCGGTCAAGGACATCGAATTCCACACCGTCGAAGCGCAGTTCAAGGAGGCCGTATTCACGCACGCCTCGACCAGCCCGAACCAGCAGCTGATCGCCAGCCTCGACGTCTCGCGCCGGCAGATGGAGCTCGAGGGCTATGGACTGGTGGCCAATGCCATGGAGATCGCGTTCGCTATCCGCAACGCGGTCAACACCAATCCGCTGATTTCGAGATATTTCCGCGTTCTCGGCGCGGATGCCATGGTGCCGAAGCAATACCGCCAGAGCGGATTCACCGACTATCTGGCGGCCGGGACCAACTGGGCGAGCGCCCTGAAGAGCCTGAACGACGACGAGTTCTGCCTCGATCCGACCCGCATGACGCTGGTCTGCGGCACGGCCGGGTACGACGGAACGTCGTTCAAGGGGCTGCTCGCCAGCCGCTACAACATCCAGGTCAACAAGACCTCGCGCAACTCGGTCCTGATCCAGTCCAACATCAACAATACGCGGAGCGACGTCGCGCATCTCGTCCGGGTGCTGGCCGAAATCTCCGGTGAAATCGATCGCGGCCTGGCCAAGGGCGGCACGAACGCCAGGGTCGACTTTGACATGCGGGTCAACAGCCTGATGAAGGACGTCCCCGACCTGCCGAACTTCTCGCATTTCCACGACGCCTATCGCGGCGATGCCGGCACGAAGACGAATGAGGGCGACATCCGCGGCGGGTTCTATTCTGCCTATGACGCAGCAGGATGCGAATATATTCGCCTGCACGATCCCGAGATCGACAGGCGTCTGAAGAACGGGCCCGCTCTCGTCTCCGCCAACTTCGTGATTCCCTATCCGCCGGGCTTCCCGATCATGGTCCCTGGCCAGGTTATCACGCAGGAGACCATCGATTTCATGCGCAAGCTGGATGTGAAGGAGATCCATGGCTACGACGCGGCCGAGGGCTTGAAGCTGGTGACGACCGAGGCATTGGGCAGGATGGGCAAGCCGCGAGCGGCCGCGCCGAAGTTCAAGGCTGCATCATAGACGAAGGAGATTCCGCAAGGCATCTTCGCATTCTTGCGGCGATGAGTCTTGCGCAACGAGGCGTAACGCAACCGGTTCCTGGAGGGACATGATGAGGAAAGTGAGTTTGATCGGAGCTCTCGCAATGCTGGCCATTGGATTGGCCGGCTTCAGCACGCCGTCGCTGGCTGAAACCGGCTCGGTCGCCGTCATCTTCACCAAGGGTGGATTCATCGTTGGTGTCGGAGGCGGCGAGGGCGTCTTGACGCTGCGCGGCAAGCACTATCCGTTCACGGTGTCGGGCATGAGCGTCGGCTTCACGATCGGCGCCTCGACCACCAAGCTGGTCGGGCGCGCCCTCAATCTCAGAGGGCCTGCCTCGATCGAAGGCTCCTACAGCGCGGCAGGCGCCGGTGGGGCGATCGCCGCGGGCGCCGGCGGCGTGCAGCTTCAGAACGCCAATGGCGTGATCCTGCAGCTCAGCGGCCCGAAGGTCGGCGCCGAAGTCTCGGCCGCCGTGGGCGGGGTTTCCATCCGCTTGAAGTAGGTCCAAGGGAGGCCGGCCGCGCGCCCTGCGCGGCCTGTCCTCTCAGTAGCGTTCCTCGACGAACTTCATTCCGCGCAGTCCGGCCTGATCGTTGTAGCGACCCTTGTTGGAGCGCTTGGGGAGCTTGACCTTGTCGCGCTTGACCCGTCCGTGAGGAATTGTCTTCAGCAGGAACGAGATGCAATTCAGCCGCGCCCGCCGCTTGTCGTCGGAACGGATGACGTTCCAGGGCGCGTGCTTCGAGCTCGTCGCCTTGAACATCAGGTCGCGCGCGCGGGAGTAATCATACCAGCGGCGATAGGATTCCGTGTCCATCGGGCTCAGCTTCCATTGCCGCATCGGATCGTCGATCCGCGCCCTGAAGCGGCGCTCCTGCTCCTCCATCCCGACCTCGAGCCACAGCTTGATCAGGATGATGCCGCCCTCGATGATGTATTGCTCCATCTGCGGGCAGAGGGAAAGGAATCGCTTGTGCTCCGCCGGCGTGCAGAACCCCATCACATATTCGACGCCCGCGCGATTGTACCAGCTGCGATCGAAGATCACGATCTCGCCGGCCGCCGGAAACTGCTGCATGTAGCGCTGGATGAAGAGCTGGGACTTCTCACGATCCGAGGGCGCGGGCAGGGCGACCACGCGAAACACGCGCGGGCTGACCTTCTCGGTCAGGGCCTTGATCGTTCCGCCCTTGCCGGCCGCATCGCGTCCCTCGAACAGGATGATGACCCTGAGCTTGTTCGCCTGTACCCAATCCTGGAGCTGGCAGAGCTGGGCCTGCAGCTTCTGCAGCTCTTCCTCATAGTCCTTGCGCTTCATCTTCTCGGTCGGCTTGTCTTTCGCCATGGATATCCGTCCATCGTTTCAACTAATCACCCCAGGCAATGACAATGCCGATGTCGCCGGGCATGCCGCCGGGGTAATCAACGATCTGATAGCGGATGCGGTAGCCGCGCGGCTGCAAGTAGTCGGCCCAGAGCTGGTATATTTCCTTAGGGATACCCGTCAGCGTCTTCTCCCAGCCGGCCTCCATCTGATTGATCGCTCGCCCCTTGTCGGAGCACAGCGAGTTTGGGAAGCGATAGACCTGGACCTCGCTCAAGCCATTGCGCACCGCCCGCTGAATCACCGTCGACGCCAGCTTGACCTTCTCGTCCTCGGTAAGCCCCGAGGGCTTGCTCAGCCGCTCGATCAACGCGCGCTTCTCGGCTTCGATAGCAGCCGCACGCTTGGCATGCTCCTCGGCCTTCTCCGCTTCCTTGAGCGCTGCCTGCTTCTGGATCTCGTGCGCCTTCGGGATCAGGTCATCGATCTTGTTTCGCATGGCTGGGGACTCCTAACCCGATCTTCCACCTTGCCCCCGGAACGGTAGGGATGAGCCGACCGGCTTCCTTGATCCAGATCAAGCAAGCGCGATAGGATCGTCAGCAGTGTCGATCAGGATTCGCCTGCGGTGTTATTGCGACCGGGAGACTTGGCTTGAGCGAACAGATGCATCCGGCGGCCCCCCATCATCTGCCGTTTTTCATTCCCGGCGCCGACGGGTCGGACACCCTGATGGTGGTGATGGGCATTTTCCTCGTAGCCACCGTCTTGTGGGTTGGCACTCTGTACTGGAAGCTGCACAGCCTGCCGGAGCGCATGGCGCACAAGAGCCAGAAACTTCAGTTTGAGATCGTCGCCGTTCTCGGCTTGATATCGCTTTTCACCCACATGCATATCTTCTGGGTCGCCGGCCTGTTGCTGGCACTCATCGACCTGCCGGATTTCGGCACGCCGATGCGCAGCATCGCAGATTCCGTCGAGCGCATAGCCGACGCCACGCCGGGCGCTGCCGAACCGGTAGCCGAATCCGGACCTGGCGGCGGTCCCGATGTCCGGACGCCCGCGAAGCAAGAGGTGCACAACCATGCTTGAGCTGATGATCTGCTCGCTGGTGACGATCCTGCCGGATTACCTCCACCGCCGCTATCGGCAAGGCAAGCGGTTCGGCAAGGAGATCACGTTCTTCTCTGTCTGGTATGAACTGAGATGGGGGATCACCGGCTGCCTGATGCTCACGATCTCGCTGATCACGATGATCTTCTACTTTCATCCCTCGACAACCTCGGCGGCGATCTACTTCAGGACCGTGCCGATCCTGCCCGAAGGCTCCGGACGTGTCGTCGAGGTCAATGTCGGCTTCACCGCGCCGGTGAAGAAGGGGGACGTTCTGTTCCGGCTCGACAGTTCGAAGCAGGAGGCCGCGCTCGAGACCGCCAAGCGAAAGATCGCCGAGGTGGATGCGTCGTTGATCGCGGCGCAGGCCGACGTCGTAAAGGCGGACGCGCAGATCGGGGAGGCGAAGGCCTCCTTGCAGCAGGCCAAGGACGAGCTGGAGGTGAAGAGCGAGTTGCAGCGCCGCAATCCCGGCATCGTGCCGCAACGTGACATCGAGAAGCTGCAGGTGCTGGTTGATCAGCGGCAGTCCGGCGTCGATGCCGCCAGCGCCGCCAGGGAGTCGGCGACGTTGCGCGTCTCCACGCTGTTGCCGGCCGAGAAGGCGAGCGCCGAGGCTGCGCGGGCGCAGGCGCAAGTGGATCTCGACAAGACCTTCGTCCGTGCCGGCGTCGATGGCCGCGTCGAGCAATTCCTCGTTCGCCCCGGGGACCTCGTCGCCCAGATCATGCGGCCGGCCGGAATCCTGATACCGGACGAAGCGGGCCGCAACAGGTTGCAGGCGGGATTCGGGCAGATCGAGGCCCAGGTGATGAAGCCCGGCATGGTCGCGGAAGCCACCTGCATGTCGAAACCCTGGGTGATCATTCCACTGGTCGTCACCAGCGTGCAGGATTTCATCGCCGCCGGCCAGTTTCGGGCCAGCGAGCTGTTGATCGACCCGCAGAATCTGCAACAGCCTGGTTCGATCCTCGTGTTCCTCGAGCCGCTCTACAAGGGCGGCCTTGACGGCGTGACGCCGGGCAGCACTTGCATCGTCAATGCCTACACCAGCAACCATGACGAGATTTCCGATCCGAAAACCGGGGCGTTGAAAGGC
Source organism: Bradyrhizobium sp. USDA 4510 (assembly GCF_054059095.1). Lineage (NCBI taxonomy): Bacteria > Pseudomonadati > Pseudomonadota > Alphaproteobacteria > Hyphomicrobiales > Nitrobacteraceae > Bradyrhizobium > Bradyrhizobium sp. USDA 4510. The sequence continues at coordinate 2,764,672 of NZ_JBSSBT010000001.1, forward strand.
TTTGCCCTGCATGCCGTCGACGCGACTGGACTCGTTCATGCATTGCTGCTTCGGATTCAAGCTCTGCTGCTGCCGATCAAGACGCTGGTGTTAAGCGGTCACTGACGGGCGCGAACGGGGAGACACCATATGAAACCGGACTCTAAGTTTCGCGCAATCGTGGCGACGGGCATGATCTTCGGATTGCCGGGTTACGCGCAGGCTTTCGATCTCACGGGTGCCTGGGCCACGAGCGCCGAGCAATGCCGAAAGGTGTTCGCCCACAAGGGCAGGGCGAACCAGCTGACCTTCACGAACTTCTCAGGCGTCTATGGCGGCGGATTCATCGCCGAGCCCGATCGCCTCCGGAGCAAGTTCGAGAACTGTAAGATCAAATCGCGCAAGGACGACGGCCAGACCATCAACATCATCGTCGGTTGTGCGTCCGGAATCATGGTATCGAATGTGCAGTTCTTCCTTAAGGCGGTCGACGACGATACCATTACGCGCCAATTCCCGGGCATCGAGGGGATGGAGGTCAACTATCATCGTTGCAAGATCTAGAGGCATCTGCTCCCCGCGCTGGCTCAGCGCCGCCGAACCGTTGTCGGCTGGCGCCGAACCGATCGAGTGATGCGCCGTGGATCCCAGCAGGTTGCCGAGGTCATTGCGCATCGCCCTGGTGGCCGGCCTTGTGCTTTTGGCGGGGGGTGCAAGCCTGTTTGCCTATCGCTGGTACGAGCGGCCGACGACCCTGACGATCGCGGTTGGGTCGCTGGACGGCGAGGCCGGGAGGCTGGTCTCGGCGATCGCAGGAAAGTTCGCCCAATCGAAAGCACCAGTCCGGCTCAGCCTGGTCCAGACGCCGGGACCGCTTGAGTCCGCCAAGGCATTCGCGTCCGGAAAGGTGGACCTCGCGGTCGTCCGTGGAGACGTCGGCGATCTATCGCAGGCCCAGGCCGTGATCGTGTTGGCCCACGCCACCGTCCTGTTGGTCGCGCCGCCCGGCGCTGCGATATCTGACGTGGCGGAGTTGAAACGCGTCGCGATCGGTGTGATCGGCGCCGAAGCCAATCAGAAGCTGATCAAGGTGCTGACCGACGAATACGATCTGACGCGCGCGGGCGTGACGTTCAAGCCGCTCGCCCCCGCGGATGCGCGCCGGGCGCTCGACACCAAGGAGGTACGGGCGATCCTGCTCGTCATGCCTTTGACTGAAAAATATCTTTCGCTGCTGCGCAATGTCTTCGCGCGCACCACGCGAGCCGGCCCGGTGATGATCGCCATCGAGTCCGCCGGAGCGATCGCCGAGAAAGAGCGCGCCTACGAAAGCTTCGACGTACCCAAGGGAACCCTGCGCGGCTCGCCGCCTGTTCCTGCTGATGACCTGACGACGCTCCAGACGTCGTTTTATTTGGTAGCACAGAAGAAGCTTGGGAATGACGTGATCAGCGACCTGACGCAGTCGATCATGAACGCGCGGCGAGAGTTGCTCGCCGAACTGCCGGCGCTCTCCCAGATCGCTACGCCTGATACCGACGCGGGCGCCTACATTCCCGTGCATCCCGGGGCGGCTGCGGTCTATGAGGGGACCAGGGAGAGCTTTCTCGATCAATGGGGCAATGCGATCTTCCTGGCGCCGATGATCGCAGGCGGGCTTGCGTCGGTGCTCGCGGCGGCGTGGAAATTTCTCCGCTCGAGCGAGGCACCGAGCCGGAAGGAGGCGCTCGACACGCTTTATGCACTGGCAGGGCGAATTCGGATGGCCAGGCGTGTGTCGGATCTCGAAGAGATCGAGCGCGAAATCGATCAGGTGCTGCGTACGCAGCGCGAGCAGCCGGTCGCGGACGACAAGGCCGAGCGCGCTGTCACGGCGGTGAACGTTGCGGCCCATCGGCTCGAGAACCTGATTCACGACCGCCGCATCCACCTTGCGTCGCGACAGCCGGGCCAGGCCGGAAGCCAGGTCGAAAGCTGAGTCGAAAGCTGAGCCGAAGGACAGTTTCCTTGATCTCGATCAAGGAGGGGAGGGGATCGTGGCCGATGCTGTCGACTGTTGGTGTCGATGGAGGTCGCGATGTTCCGTTGGGGCAAGATTCTGCTCGCGGTTGTGCTGGTGTCGGTGACGTCCGTTGCCGCATTCGCGCAAACGGCTGACAAGCCGCCCGCCCAGACCAGCCCGCCCGCCCAGGCTAGCCAGCCGGCTGCGGCAACCCAGCCGACCGATCAGCTCCTGAAGCCGGAACAGCTGGAAGCCCTGGTGGCGCCGATCGCGCTCTACCCGGACTCGCTGCTCGCCAACGTGCTGGCTGCGTCGACCTATCCGCTCGAGGTCGTGCAGGCCGATCGCTGGCTCAAGGAGCGCAAGAGCCTGAAAGGGGATGCGCTCAAGGCCGAGGTCGACAAGCAGGCCTGGGATGACAGCGTGAAGGCGCTCACCAGCACCGCCGACGTGCTCGCGATGATGAGCGACAAGATCGATTGGACGAAGAATCTGGGCGATGCCGTGCTGGCGCAGCAGCCCGACGTCATGGATGCGATCCAGCGGCTGCGCAGCAAGGCGCAGGCCAACAACAAGCTGGTGACGACCAAGCAGCAGAAGGTCAGCGTCCAGACCCAGGAGAGCAAGCAGGTCATCGTCATCGAGCAGACCGATCCGAACACCGTCTACGTTCCCTATTACGATCCCGCGACGGTCTATGGCGCGTGGCCCTATGCAGACTATCCGCCGTATTATTTCGGCTATCCGTCCTATATCGGCGCCGGGGTGATCGCGGCAGGTCTTGCCTTCGGCGCCGGCTGGGCGATCGGGCGCTGGGGCAATTATTGGGGCGGCGGCTTCAACTGGGGCAATCGCAACGTCTATGTCAATCATCGGACCACCAACATCGCAAATGGCTGGCAGCACAATCCGGCGCATCGCCAGGGCGTCCGCTACAACAACAGCAATGTCCAGCAGCGCTTCGGCGGCAACGCCAATCGGGCCGGTGCCAGCGATCGGATGAACTTTCGCGGCCGTGACGGTCAGCAGGTTCTCAATCCGGGCGATCGCCAGGGTGCAGATCGCGCAGGTGACCGGGCAGGAGACCGCGGCGGCGACCGTGCGGGTGATCGCGCCGGAGATCGTGCGGGAGATCGCGCTGGAGACCGTGGAGGCGACCGCGCCGGAGACCGTGCGGGCGATCGCGGCAAAGGCGGTGACCGTGCCGGTGCCGCCGATCGCGCCAAGGGCGGCGACCGCGCCGGTGCCGGCAACAAGGCCAAGGGCGGCGGCGATCGCGCCAAGGCCGCCAACCGCGGCAATGCCGGTAACCGCGCAGCAGCGGCGAATCGTGGCGGTGGCAGTCGCGGCGGCGCCATGAACGTATCGTCCGGACGGGCAGCTGCGGCGGCATCGGCGCGCGGGCGATCGAGCATGGCCAGCATGCCGCGCGGCGGCGGCGCAAGTTTTGCCGGCCGTGGCGGGGGTGGCTTCCAGGGCGGCGGCGGAGGCGGCTTCCGCGGTGGTGGCGGAGGTGGCGGCTTCCGCGGCGGCGGTGGACGACGCTCCGACATCGCGCTCAAGCACGATATCGAGCTGCTCGGACATCTCGCCAACGGCCTCGGCTACTATCGCTTCTCCTATCTTGGCAGCGACAAGAGCTATGTCGGCGTGATGGCGCAGGAGGTCGAGCAGGTCATGCCGGCGGCGGTGACGCGCGGCGCCGACGGCTATCTCAGGGTCTATTACGACAAGCTTGGGCTCAAGTTCCGCAGCTACAACGACTGGCTTGCCGCCGGCGCGAAGATTCCATCCCCGTCGGAGGCATCACGATGACACGCTCTTCGGACTCGCGACTGGATCGTGTTGCCTCCATCGGCGTGGCCACGGCAACTGTACTTGCTCTGCTGCTGTCTCCGGCGCGCGCCCAGCAAGGCTTCCCCAATCCGGAAGACGCGGCGTCCGCCTTGGCAACCGCCGTCAAGGCCGGCACCAGCCGGGCGATGCTGAAGGTGCTGGGCCGCGATGCCGCCGATATCATCGAGTCGGGCGACGATGTCGCCGACGCCAATGCGCGAGAGAGCTTTCTTTCTGCCTACGACGCCAAGCATTCGATCAAGGCTGACGGCAACAAGAAGGCCACCTTGATTTTGGGGAGGGACGATTTCCCGTTCCCGATCCCGCTCGTCAACAACAATGACGGCTGGAGTTTCGACGCCGCCGCGGGGCGGCGCGAAATCCTCTACCGCAGGATCGGCCGCAATGAGCTGGCCGCGATCCAGACCAGTCTTGCCTATGTCGACGCACAGAACGAATACGCAGAGAAGGATCGCGGCGAGGGTGTGGGCGCCTATGCCCAGCGCATCGTCAGCAGGCCGGGCAAGACGGACGGGTTGTTCTGGCGCGACGACAAGGATCCAAGCCCGCTCGGCGAGCTGGCCGCCCAGGCCGCCGCGGAAGGCTACAAGGTCGGCGAGCAGAGCATGCCGTACCACGGCTACTACTATCGGATCCTGAAGGCACAGGGCTCCGACGCTCCTGGCGGCGCGCTGAACTATGTCGTGAGGGGCAAGATGATCGGTGGATTCGCGCTGGTCGCCTATCCCGCCGAATACGGCAATTCCGGCGTCATGACCTTCCTCGTCAACCACGCAGGCACGGTCTATCAAAAGGATCTCGGCTCACGCACCGATTTCCTCGCCAAGCGCATGATCGCTTTCGATCCGGATCACACCTGGAAGAAAGTGGATCCGGCAAATCCCTGAGCGAGGAGGGGGCTGTGTTGACGCGATCCATGATCCGTTCCGTCGTACTGGCGCTTGTCGCGATGGACCTCTTGGTCGCGCCATGCTTCGCGCAGGCCGTCGGCCACGTCCAGGTCAAGTTCGTGAAGGCCGCGCTCGTCGTGGGCGGCGGCGGCGGCAGCGGCACGTTGACCTACCGCGGGCGGCACTATCGGTTCATCGCGTCCGGCTTCAGCCTCGGCGTGACTGCCGGCGCGTCGGTGACCTGGCTGGAAGGCACCGCTTCAGGCATCAAGGACGTCAACGATTTCGCCGGCAGCTACGCGCTGGTCGGAGCAGGTGGCGCATGGGCTGGTGGCGTAGGCGGGGTGAGCCTGCGAAATGAACACGGCGTGGTTCTGATGCTCAAGGGGCCGAAGGCAGGATTGGAATTCGCTGCCAATCTGGGCGGGCTTACGATCTCGCTGCGTTGAGCTCGGGCTCGATTCGCCCTGCCTCAGTTAGGTCGCAGGTGGAAGGTGCCTCCGCCGCGCGACGACCGGCGTCCGGGGTGCGGCGCCGAGCGATGGATTGATCTATCTCAAGGCCGGGTCCGAGGCGCAGGTGCAGCTTGCACCTGACGGAGGGCGATACGTCATCCAGATAACCGGGAGGTCTAAGCATGTACCGGCACATTCTCATTCCGACAGATGGGTCGGAACTGGCGGAGCAAGGGGTGAAGCACGGGTTGGCGCTGGCGAAATCCCTCGGAGCCAAGGTATCGGTCATCTTCGTCGTTGAGCCGCTCTCTGAAATAGGAGGGCGGTACCGTGATCTGCTCGCGAGATTTGCCGAGATACGCAAGGAAGAGGCCACGAGCGCGCTGGATCGTGCCGCACACGCGGCCAGTGAGGCCGGCGTTCCCTGCGAGACAAGCCAGGTCGAGAGCGCGCACCCCCATCAAGCCATCATCGCAGCAGCCGAGGATAAGGGCTGCGATCTCATCGTTATGTCATCGCACGGGCGCAGCGGGCTCTCCAAGCTTCTCATCGGCAGTGTGACGAACAAGGTGCTGACGCAAGCAAGGACTCCGGTCCTTGTCTGTCAGTGAGGGCGCAGATCGCCGGATAGAAATCACTGTGCACGGAGCTTGGGAGAAATCGAATGAACAAAATCACTGTGTGCCTGGCTCTTGCCGGCGCGGCGTTGTCGAGCCCGCTGCAGGCGCAGACCAGCATCGATATGGCGCGGATAACCTGCTCGCAATACCTCGCCATGTCCCCGGGCGATTCTTCCGTATTTTCTGCCTGGATGAGCGGCTGGTTCAATCAAAAGAAGGGATACGTCTTTGTCGATCTCAACGCGTATGCGCGAAATGTCGCAAGCGTGAAGGCGTGGTGCGCGATTAATCCCACTCAGACCGTGATGGCTGGCCTTGAGCGCTCTACGGCCGGCCAGTGATCAAACAGGGTTGGAAGATAACAATGAAACCATCGATCCTTGCCGTTGCGACCGTTGCACTCCTCGCCACCAGCGTCGTGGCCAAAGCGCAAGTCGTCGTCGATCTGTCCCTCATTACCTGCAAGCAATTGCTGGAGGCGGATCAGGAAAGACAAATGCTGATCAGCTCCTGGATGTCAGGCTATTTCAGCGCATCGAAGAACCTGACCGTCGTCGATTTTCGCTACGTCGAGCGAAACGGCAAGGTTATCGGCAAGTACTGCAAGTCGCACAAGGCGGACACCGTAATGAATGCGATGCAAAAGAACTGGCGCTGATCATCGTCGTTGCGAACGCGCAGGCAGCGGTCGGCATCCTTGTCCTTCTCGGGTCGGAAGTGAAGCCGGCGATGCCAACGGTCGGCAAGCTCGTCGCGGTTCACTCGCGCTTCTGATCGAACCGCTTGTCCCTCAACTCGGGCCGTGGCGCCCGTATTTGTACGGTCCGGGCCCTTGACCAAGGTCAAGGCGCGGCCACCGGCCAGATGGTGTGTCGCTAAGGCTGTTTGCTCTTGCCCGGTGTCGCGGTGTCGGCCATCTGGTATGTCACTTATGAGATTCGCCGACGTGGTCTGCTGGCTCGAAGGGCGCGCAGTCCTCGCGAGACCAGGACATTTGCCAGCGAATCGGAAGCCAAGGCGTTCGCACGGTCAAAACTGGACGAAGGGCTGGTCGTGTTTGCCGGCACCATCAATCCGCACCTCCCCAGGCAATTGATCCCCTCGCAGAACATCGCCGATTGGCTCGTCGAACAGTGAGCCGGCTCCGGCGCTTCCTCTCCGGCAGCACGGGCTTCGTGCTGCGCCGAATGTTGAAAGCACAGCCCAAGCACGGTGTTGGTTTGCCCTTGAGTGTTGCCATTTTGGCACGCGGCTTTTCGTGACTCACATCTAGGCTTCGATCACTGCCCCGATCGGGCGAGCGCAAGGACTGCTTTTCTCGATTAACGCGAAGAGACCCGGAGATCATTCCATGAAGAGATTTTTGCTTTCTGTCGCCGCGATTATCGGCATGGCCACGCCGGCGTTGTCGGCTGACATGGCCGTCAAGGCGGCGCCTGTGCCGGTCCCTCCGCCGGTCTACAACTGGACCGGCTTCTATATCGGTGCGAATGGCGGTTGGGGTGAGAGCCGCACCTGCTGGGATTTCCTCCCCGCCCTGGGAGGTGTCGTGGCCGACGGGTGCAGCTCGCGCTCCGGTGGCGTTTTCGGCGGACAACTCGGCTATCGCTGGCAGGCAGGCCAGTTCGTCTTCGGCCTGGAAGGGCAGGGTGACTGGGCGGACCTGAAGAGCTCGCGCCTCAGCCTGATCGATCCGAGGTTCTCGACGACAACGAAGACCGACGGATTGGGCCTTTTCACCGGCCAGCTCGGCTGGGCCTGGGATGCCGCGCTGTTCTACGTGAAGGGTGGTGCAGCGGTCACCAGCAATCGCTATGACATCTTTACCACGGTCGGCGGAATCGGGGTCGCGTCGGCGACATCGACCCGTTGGGGCGGTACCGTCGGCGTGGGCTTCGAGTACGGGTTCACCCCGAACTGGTCCGTCGGGCTCGAATATGACCGTCTGTTCATGGGCGATGCCAACAACACGTTCTCGGTGGTCAATCCTATCGTGGCCGGCGCCGCCAACCGGATCGGACAGGATGTGGATCTGCTGACGATCCGCCTGAACTATCGGTTCGGCGGGCCGGTCGTCGCCAGATACTGATCGTCCTGGATGGATGTAATTTAGGCCCCGGCATTCTTGCCGGGGCCTTTCTTTTAGTTTTGGCGGCTACCGGACCAAGTGCCCGATGCGCGGCAAGCGCCGCTGTCAGCGTTTTGCGGCTCCGCCCTTCGCTGCCTCGTAGGCGTCACGATAGCCTCTGGCGATGGTCCGAACGCCGCGCCCGATGTCGTCATAGACATCGTCAGGCAGGTTCGCGAGCGAGACGCGAAGCGACCATTCGGGCGCATCGAATCCGCCGCCGTTCAACAGCACGATCCCGTGGGCTTCAGCCAGCCTGAACGCCAGGTCCAGCGGGTGGACGGTCTTCTTCAGGTATTCAACCGCCTCGTCGCCGATATTCTTTCGGGCCCAGAACTCGAAATCGATCAGGGCGTAGTAGGCATCATAGTTCGGATTCGGGCTCAGCTTGTCGGCCAGCCCGAGGCCGTCGAGCATCGACCACAGGCGCTTGTTGACGATCTCCATGCAGGCGGCCTGATAGGCCTTCTTTTCGTCCATCATCTCCGCGAGCGAGAACAGGCTCATCATCACCTGCTGCGGCAACGACAATCCCGCAGTGTGATTGAGCGCCACGTCGCGGCTGTCGGCGACGATGCGGTCGATCAGTTTGAGCTTGCGCGGTTCGAGCGTAAGCGGCCCGTAGCGCTTGTCGAGCGCCTTCACGGCCTCGTCCGGAAGCTTGGCGATCATCTTGTCGAAGATGTTGTCCTCGTGGATGGCGATCGCGCCGAGCCGCCATCCCGTGCAGCCGAAATACTTCGAATAGGAGTAGACGCCGATGGTGTTGTGCGGCAGCTCGCCCAGCAGCGAACGGAAGCCGTGCACGAAGGTGCCGTAGACGTCGTCGGTGAGGATCATCAGGTCGGGGCGCTTGGTCCTGACCAGATTGGCCAGCTTGGCAACCGTCTCCTTGCTCAACGCCATCCCCGGAGGGTTGGACGGATTGACCACGAAGAAGGCCTTGATCTTCGGATCCTCCAGCTTCTTGATCTCCTCGTCGGTGAACTGGAACTTGTTCTCCTGCGGAGCCCTGATCTGAACCACCTTCAGGTCGTAGTCTTCCAGGTGCGTCATCTCGATGTAGGGCGTGAAAATCGGCGTCGCCAACGCGATCGTATCGCCGGGCACCAGCAGCCGGTTGGCCTTCAGCGACTTGAAGAGGTAGCACATCGCCGCCGTGCCGCCCTCGACCGCATAGATGTCGAATTTTCCGGCCGGCCGGGGCTCGCCGCAAACCGCCCACATCAGGTATTCGTGCACGATCTTTTCGTTGTGCACCAGCATGCGGTCCGGCACCGGGTAATTGTCGCCGATGATCGAATCGACCAGCTCGTGGACGAACGCGTCGGGGTTGAAGCCGAATTTCTTGATCGCAAAGGGCAGCATGTCGGTCAGGAAGCTCGCGCCCGGCATGTCCTTGTGCTGCTTGAGCCAGGCCTCGAACCGCCCGGCAATGCCGTTTGCCTGGGGCATGCCGCCGATGCCCGCCGGATGCTCCATCACCCGCTTGCTCTCGGTGATGGCGAATTGTCCCAGCAGGAAGAAGCCTTCGCGCGGCGTCGTGGCCACCCAATTCGGATTGCCCCGCCCGGCGTTCAGGAACGGCATCTGGCTCCGCTTCGAATTGCTCTTGGCGAGGTTGATCAGTTCGTCCTTGATTTCGAAGGGGCTCAACGCCTCGAATTTCTTCAGGGTCAGAAGATCGGCCATTTGACACTCCCGGGGGCGATGCAGGCTGTTGGAATGGTGGCGACAGGCTCTGTTGCCTGCGCAATCGCGCGCAGCATGATCGGCGACCGGTTACGAGCCTTGATCTATGTCAACGGTCACGCGCAGCGCGATGCGATCGCTGCGACGGATCGCCGCTCACGATGTAAGTGCGCGGCTCGTGCGTAGTGTCGGCAAGATCATGAAATCGCGAGGCTCTCGCAGTTGCGGTTGACATAGATCAACATTCTGCTCGCCAACCGCCGTCTGATGTCGACCGATACGGTTGCTCGCCCTTTTCGGCACCCCCCGCACGAGATCGAAGCGGGCGCACGCCGAAGCCCCGGGACAGCATGAACGGGTGACATCATGATCGATTGGCTCTTCCAGACGCTCCGCACCTATCCCGAAATTGCGATCTTCCTCTCGCTGGCCCTGGGCTACTATTTCGGTTCCTTCACCTATAAGGGGCTTGGACTGGGCGCGGTCACCGCGACACTGGTTGCCGCTGTCATCATCGGCCAGATCGGGATCACCATATCAGGGCCGCTGAAACCGTTCTTCTTTCTGATGTTCCTGTTTGCAATCGGTTACGGTGTCGGACCGCAATTCGTGCGCGGTATCGCGCAGGACGGCGTCCCGCAGGCGATTTTCGCGGCCGTGGTCTGCGTCTTCTGTCTGCTGTCCGCCTATCTCGGCGCCAAGGTCGCCGGTTACGACGTCGGATCGGCGATCGGGCTCTATGCCGGCTCGCAGACGATCTCCGCGTCGATGGGACTCGCGACCGACGCCATCAATCGCCTTGGTCTGCCCGCGGACGAAGCCAAGAAGCTGCTCGATGCCATGCCGGTCGCCTATGCCGTGACCTATATCTTCGGCACGGTTGGGTCGGCGATCGTGCTGGCGCTGCTCGGACCGGCGCTGCTCGGGATCGATCTCGAAGCCGCGTGCAAGAAATACGAGGAGGAGCATGGCGGCAAGAAGGAGCTGGGCGGCCCAGGGACGGCCTGGCACCAGTTCGATGTGCGCGCCTATCGCGTTCATGAGCGCGGACCCGTCGCCGGCAAGACCGTCGGGCAGGCCGAGGCGCTGCTTCCCGATCATCGCATCTTCGTCCTCCGGCTCCGGCAAGCCGGCAAGATCGCGGAGGCAACCTCCGACACCGTGATACATGCCGGCGATGTCGTCGCCGTCGCCGGGCGCCGCGATGTGCTGGTGCAGCTGATCGGCGAGCAGGCCGAGGAAGTTGACGATCGCGAGCTGCTGGCGGTGCCGATCGAAGGTGTCGATGTCTACGTGACCAGCAAGGACGTCGACGGCAAGACGCTGGAGCAACTGGCCAAGGAACCGGGCGCTCGCGGCGTATTCCTGCGCAAGATCGCCCGGGGGGCGATCGCGACCGAGATTCCGATCCTGCCGAACACCAAGATCAATCGGGGCGACATCCTCACCCTGGTCGGCCGCACGTCCGATGTCGCTGCCACCACAAAGATGCTGGGCCGGCCGGACCGTGCAACCGATGTTGCCGACGTCGCCTTCATCGGAGCTGCGATCGCGATCGGCGCCCTGGTCGGCGCCTTCGTCTACAAGATCGGAAGCGTGCCGCTGACGTTGTCCACCTCCGGCGGCGCATTGATCTCAGGTCTGTTCTTCGGCTGGCTCCGGTCCGTGCACCCGACCTTCGGCCGCATCCCGTCACCCACCGTGTGGTTTATGAACTCGGTCGGCCTGAACGTCTTCATTGCCGTGGTCGGAATCTCCTCGGGCCCGGGATTTGTCGCCGGCCTGCAAAAGCTCGGCTTCAGCCTGTTCCTTTGGGGCGTCGTCGTGACCACCGTGCCGCTGATCCTGGCGATGTTTGTCGGCAAATACGTGTTCCGCTTCCACGACGCGATCCTGCTCGGATGCTGCTCCGGCGCGCGCACCACGACCGCTTCGCTGGGCATGATCAACGACCGAGCGAAGAGCCAGATTCCCGGTCTTGGTTACACCGTCACCTACGCGGTCGGAAACACGCTGCTGACGATCTGGGGCATGGTGCTGGTGATGATGATGACATAGTCGCGGCCCGGGACCGTGTTGAGACGATGTTGAGCTGGCTGGCGCAATTTCTCGTTCGTTATCCGGAGCTCGCGCTGTTCCTGGTGATCGCGGCGGGCTACTGGATCGGGAGCTTCAAGATCGGCGCTTTCAGCCTTGGCCCGGTGACGGGCGCGCTGTTCGCAGGACTCGCGGTCGGCGATTTCGCGCATGTGCCCGTCTCGAGCATGACCAAATCGTTCCTGTTCCTGCTGTTCCTGTTCGGGGTCGGCTATTCGGTCGGTCCGCAATTCGTGCTGGCGATGAAGCGCGACGGGCTGAAGCCCATGCTGATGGCCGTTGTCGTGAGCCTCACCGGTCTTGTGGCGGCGATCGTCGTGGCACGCGTGCTGCGGCTCGACCCCGGCTTTGCCGCCGGGCTCCTGTCGGGCGCGCTCAGCCAGAGCGCTGCAATGGGTACGGCGACCGACGCGGTCAATTCCCTGCCTGTGTCCGAGGCACAGCGCGCGTTGTTTGTCTCGCATATCGCGGTCGCGGATGCGGTCTGCTACATCTTCGGCTATGCCGGCGTGATCACGTTTTGCACCATTGTCGTTCCGGCGCTGCTCAAAATCGATCTGAAGGCGGAGGCGCTCAAGCTAGAGCAGACCCTGGGCATCACGCGCGCCAAGCCCGGCCTCGCGTCGGCCTGGCGCAAGTTCGAACTGCGCGCCTACCGGCTGGATGCTCACGCTGCGATCGTCGGACTGACAGTTGCGGCCGCCGAAACGCGCGTGCCCGGGCAGCGTGTATTCATCCACCGCATCCGTCGCGGCGAGCGCGTCCTCGAGGCGGAGCCTGCAACGGTGCTGGCGGCAGGCGATGTCGTCGCGCTGTCGGCGCCGCGCCAGATCATCGTCGAACTGATCGGACCGCGCGGGGAGGAGGTCGAGGACCGGGAGCTCCTCGATATCCCCGTGGTCGCGGCGGACGTGTTCCTGATCAACGCGAAGCTCGCGGGCAGCAGCCTCCAGCAGGCGTCTGAACAAGACTGGACGCGCGGCCTTTATCTGCGCTCCATGAGCCGGGGCGGTGAAGCGCTTCCGATCGCTGCGGGCACGGTTCTGGAGCGCGGCGATCTGCTGAGCATCGTGGGTCCTGAAACCGTGGTGCAGAATGCGGCCAAGAGCATCGGCGTCATCGTCGCGCCCAGCACCACGATCGATTTCGTGGTGCTGGGGCTCGCGATTTTCCTCGGCGGCCTCCTTGGCGTTCTCATAAGCTTTTCGGTTGGCGGCATCACGATCTCGCTGAGCACCAGCGTCGGCACGCTGCTCGCCGGACTTCTGGTCGGCTACCTCCGTACGCGTCTGCCGTATTTCGGCCGGATCCCCGACGGCGCCATCAGCCTGATGACATCGCTCGGACTGGCTGCGTTCGTCGGCCTGACCGGGATTCATGCCGGGCCGATCTTCCTTTCCGCGATACGCGAGTCGGGCATCGGGCTGCTGCTGGGCGGCATGATCGTCACCCTGTTGCCGCAGATCGTCGGCTTCTGCTTCGGCCATTTCGTGTTGCGCATGAACCCGATCCTCCTGCTCGGTGCGCTGACTGGAGCACAGACGGTCACGGCCGCGATGGCGGCCATTCAGGAGCGCTCGGGCAGCTCCGTGGTGGTGCTTGGCTACACGCCCGCCTATCCGATCTCCAATATTCTGCTGACGACCTGGGGATCGATCATGGTCGTTGTTTTCGCTGGATGACGGGGCAGGGACGGCTCGCGCCTACCTCGCCATTGAGAGCGGCGCACAAGCGAGCGTCCCCCTGGTCCGGACGACCGTATTCCGCCTGTTCCGAACTGAACCGCGGTTTCCAACGAGTCCCTGCGGCCAGGATCGGCGTAGAGGGTTTCACAGAGGGCCAGCAAGCCCGGGTGGGTGGGCCAAGGTAACGCTGCCGAGATCGGCGTCGCCCGCCGCAACTGATCGAGGATGAGCGCGATAACGCGGTCGGCGTAGCGACGATCCTCGCTTTTCAGCGACGCGGCTTCCACGATGAGCGTCCGCAGGAGCGGGGACACATGGATGACGGTCGTGCGCGAAGTCATGCCTTGGCTGGCAGCATTGGCGACCCAGAGGCTCCGGAATTCCGCTCCCATCAGCGAGCCGACCGAATGCTTCGTACCGGCCGGCAGCCAGACGGCCTGTTCCGGAGAAATGACGACGCGCCGTCCATCCGCCTTCACGGTGAGCGCGCCTGAGATCGCGTAGACCAGCTGATTCCAGCTGTGACTGTGTTCGGCGAAGTAGCTCCTCGCGGGAAGAGACTGCACCCGAACGATCAAAGGCTTCGGTGATCCGAGGCCCTGCGGGGCATCGACCGTCTTCCAGCCGGCATTCCCTGGCGAAATGTGACGTTACATCGACATAAATTGGCAATCTGTAGAAGGAAAAGTCCAGCGATTTCTCCTTAACTCCGACGCGGTGATCCACGGCCCGGTGGATCGGCCACTGGTCTGATCGACGTCCCATCGACGGACATCTAACGGCGGAGCAAGCCGCAACGTGAACTTCAATTTTTCCGTTCCCACCCATGAGGCGCCGACCGCCATTCGCCGCGAGCGCAACAATGTCGCAAGGCTGGCTGTCGCCCAGGCTTTCGCAGGCGCCAATTCCACGGTCGTCTACGCAACCGGGGCCGTGGTCGGCGACGTGCTGGCGCCCACCAAGGCACTTGCGACGCTGCCGGTCTCGGTTTTTGTCGTCGGCATGGCTCTGTGCACGCTGCCGGCGGGCGTTGTCGCGCAGCGCTATGGCCGGCGCACGACATTCCTGCTTGGTGCAGGCAGCGGCGTCCTCGCAGGCTTGATTGCGGTCCTGGCGGTACTCAACGCGTCATTCCCGCTATTCTGCGCCGGGACCTTCTTTGGCGGCGTCTACGCGGCCGTGGTGCTCTCGTTCCGCTTTGCGGCGGTCGATTGCGCAGCACCTGAACGGCGTCCGCGCGCGCTCTCGGCCGTGATGGCTGGCGGTGTGTTCGCCGGTGTGATCGGTCCACAGCTTGTGACGCACACCATGAATCTGTGGGCGCCGTACCTCTTTGCCGCGACGTTTGTCGGCCAGGCGGTGGTTGCGGCGCTCTCCGCGGTTATTCTGGCGGGCGTTGAGCTTCCTCCGCTGACTGCAACGCATCTCAACGCCGGAAGGCCGCTCGCTGTCATTGCCCGGCAGCCGCGCTTTATCCTGGCCGTGATCTGCGGGGTCGTCTCCTACCTGCTCATGAATTTCCTCATGACCGCAGCCCCGCTGGCGATGAAGCTCTGCGGGCTGCCTCAGGAATCGGCCAATCTCGGTCTGCAGTGGCACGTCATTGCGATGTACGCCCCGAGTTTCTGGACCGGCCGCTTGATCACGCGCTTCGGCGCATCCGCGATCGTCGCGGTCGGGCTGGTATTGATTGCGGCCTCTTCGTCGGTGGGCCTGCTCGGGATCGATGTCGTGCATTTCTGGGCGACGCTGAGCCTGCTCGGGATCGGCTGGAACTTCGGCTTCATCGGCGCCTCCGCGATGGTTCTGGAGTGCCATCGTCCCGAGGAAAAGGCGCGCGTTCAGTCGCTCAATGACTTCGTGGTCTTCGGCACGATGACCGTCGGCTCCTTCCTGTCGGGCGGGCTGCTGTCGTCCTTCAGCTGGTCGACCGTCCTGATGCTGTCGTTCGCACCACTCGTCGCCGCATTGCTGGCACTCATCGGCTTTTCATACCGGCCCACCGCACGACCAAGCTAGCGTCTCGAGGAGAATCCACATGAGCGTAGCGGAAACCCCGGTTCAATATATGGAGCGAACGCGCCAATATTACCGTGCCCTTGGTTACGACAACGACTATGTCTGGGCGAGGTTTGATGATGTCCCTTTCATCAAACCTGCCAAACTGTCATCGGATCTGCGTATCGCACTGATTACCACGGCCAGTCCGCCGGATTTTGACGGCGTCAAACGGGTGTGGTCGGGTGAGGTTTCGCCGCCGCCCGGGAAGCTGTTTACCGACAACGTTGCGTGGGACAAGGAGTCGACCCACACCAATGATCCGGGCAGCTTCCTGCCGGTAGAAGCCGCTTTTGGATTGGTCGGCGAGGGCGCCCTTGTCGGACTGACCCGGCACTTTCACGGCGTGCCGGCAGAATACAGCCAACGGAAAACGAACGCGGAGGATGCACCTGAAATCCTGGCACGGGTTCGAAAAGACGGGGCTGATGCTGCGATCCTTTGCCCCCTTTGCCCCGTGTGTCATCAGACCGTAAGCTTGGTGGCCCGGCATCTGGAAGCGAACGGCATTCCGACGGTCATTGTCGGCTCGGCGCAGGATGTCGTGGAGCACTGCGGCGTGCCACGGTTCTATTTCAGGGATTTCCCGCTGGGCAATCCTTGCGGGCATCCTTGGCGACCGGACATGCAGCGCGAAATCATGCGCCAGGCGCTCGCCCTTTTTGACACGGCGACGGCGCCGCGAACGACTGTGAAAGCGCCATTTGCGTGGAAGGAGGAGGGTTCCCTTTGGCGGCCCCGGTATGGAAGAGTAAATCCAGAGGATCGCGAGCGGCTGCTCAAGCTGGGTGACGAGCGCCGCCGGCGGCAAGCCAAGGCCAAGCAGGTTTCCATGGAGGGAGTGTCATCAAAATGACCGAGAGTTCGATGGGAAATCGGGTGGGCGTTCTTGAAGACCGGTACGGCAACCCCTTGAGCACAAGCTCTGCCGCCGCCCGCGACGCATATGTCGCCGGCGTCGACAAGCTGCTCTCGGCTGGGTCGGGGATTGACCAGGCATTCCGCGACGCGATCGCCGCCGACGAAGGTTTTGCTCTGGCGCACATTGCGCTTGCGCGAACCCTGCAACTGCTCGGTCGCGGCAACGAAGTCAAAGCGCCGCTCGAACGCGCGATCGCGCTGGCGCCTGCTACGACTTCGCGCGAGCAAGGTCATATTGCGATCTTTGCCAAGATCCTGAGTGGTCAAGGCGCTGCGGCGGTTTCGGCGATCGCCGAACATATCAAGCACTGGCCGCGCGATGCCATGGTGCTGGCACCGGCCACCGGTGTCTTCGGCTTGATCGGCTTCTCGGGCAAGTCCGGCCGCGAGATTGAGCAACTGGCGATGCTGGAGCCGCTTGCAACCCATTACGGCGATGACTGGTGGTTTCGAACCGTGCTCGCGTTTGCCGAAATCGAGCTGCACAGGCTCGACAGTGGTTTCAGGAATATCGAGACCGCACTTCGTGGTTGTCCCCGCAACGCTCACGCTGCGCATATCAAGGCCCATCTGTTCTATGAGAAGGGACAGCGCGAGGAGGGGCTGGCTTATCTCGAGCAATGGAACGCCGCTTACCCACGCGAGGCGCAACTGCATTGCCATATCAGTTGGCATCTTGCCCTGTGGTCGCTGGAGACCGGCAGGCGGGATCAAGCCTGGCAGATCTATCGTGAGGCGCTGCATCCGGGCGGCTCATGGGGGCCGCAAATCAATGTCCTCACCGATTGCGCCTCGTTCCTTGCGCGCGCCGAGATGGCGGGCGAGCCGCGATATCCGGAACTGTGGAGCGAGATCAGCCAGTATGCGGCGAAGTGGTTTCCCAACTCGGGGATCATCTTTGCCGACATGCACAGCGCGCTCGCCTTTGCAATGGCCGGCGATGCGGAGGCCTTGGCCAGGATCATCGAGAACCCGAAGGGACCCGCCGCGGACATGGTGGTGCCCATCGCGCGCGGGTTCGATGGTTTGGCCAAGGGGGACTGGACACGCGTCGTCGATGAGCTAACGCCCGTCCTGGCAACCCATGAAAGGGTTGGAGGCAGCCGCGCGCAGCGCGACCTGCTGGAATATTCCGTGACTTGCGCCTTGCTGCGCAGTGGTCGCGCCGACGAGGCGCGGCGGCTGATCGCGTCACGACGACCGCAGAATGCGGCGAGCGGCGTTCCGCTCGCGGGGTTCTGAACGTGTCCTGGTTTAGGACCTGCGCTGGTCAAGAGATCCGAAATGGAGAAGCGGTGGGTTTCGGATAGCGCAGCCTGAGGGAGAGTAACGATGCGCATCAACGATGATCTGTCGAAGCCTGTTATCATTCACGCCTCGAAGCTGGACTGGGTGGCCAGTCCGTCGGCCGGCGTGGATCGGCGCATGCTGTTCCGCATTGGCGCCGAGGTCGCGCGCGCCACCTCGATCGTGCGCTATGCTCCCGGTAGCGCCTTCCCGCGTCATACGCATGGCGGTGGAGAAGAGATTGTCGTCCTTGAAGGTACCTTTCAGGATGAGCATGGCGACTATCCCGCGGGCAGCTACTTCCGCAACCCTCCGGGGACGTCACATGTTCCCGCCTCGAAGGACGGCTGCACAATCTTCGTGCGGCTCTGGCAGTTCCGGGACGAGGACCGGAACCAGGTCGTGCGTCAGCCAGGTGAGGGCCAACAGGTTGCGCCGCGCCCCGGTGCAAGCAACGTCAGCGTGCTATTTGACGACGGCCACGAAGAGGTCCGCCTTGAAGACTGGCGGCCGGGTGAAATCGTCAGCCTTGCGAACGCGCGCGGGCTCGAGTTCTTTGTTCTATCGGGGGGACTAACGATCGGGGGCGAGACGCTGCAGCCGCAGGGCTGGGGTCGGCTACCCGCCGGCGTCGACCTGAAAGCGACGGTGGGCCCGCAGGGCGCGAAAATCTGGGTCAAGGAGGCGCCGCTGCTGCATCCGGATGTCTGTCGACTTCCCGGGTAGCCGGTACAGTTCTGACCGCCTCCGTTGAGCTCCCTGCAATGGCGAAGCTGGCTTTGCATGGGGTTGTTTTCGATATTTTGGTTGGGCCGGCCTGTTTCGGCCGGGCAGCGCTCCGAAACATCGTGTTGCATTGAACCGATGTTGCGGCTAGGCAATTGAGATGACATGGAAATTTTCCGTCGCCCCGATGATGGATTGGAGCGAGAGTTTAAGCTTTTCAATCGGTTAGATGATGGCGTGTGCACGACGTGTGCACCGGGAGATCGAGAAAAATCTCAACACAGCCAACGTGCGCAGGCCTGTGGCGCATGTGCCTGGATCTGAACTTCCGAGGGCAGGGCGAGGCGAGTGCTTAAGTGCGGTCTCAGCTGTTCGACGCGGAATGGTCGAAAACCGTTGGGTTTGACTCCCACTCTCTCCGCCATTTCTACGCTACGGCTCTCCACTGTATCCAGTTGTTCGAATCCACCGCTAATCCGCCGAAGATCTACGCGATGCTGCGCGATTCATCGCTCAAGCCCGTAGTTTTTCATCGTGAGTTCGGAGGAGGGGTTTTCCGCCACTGTACTGCTCCCCTCAGCATCCCGTTGTCCGAAGCGACAGCAAAAAACAAGGCGCAGCGCGACAAGCCGTTGTGGCTAGCGGTCGCACTGCTCGGGCCGCGCGCGGCCATACGGCTCGATACGGCGCTCATCATGGCCGCGGATACGATCTCGGGCTATCCTCAGGGTCTCCTTGACAACTTTGAGTTCAAACAGATCTCCTAGGCCCCTGATCGAGATTCACGAAAAGCTGCCTTGGCGCGCTTCCGGAAAAGAGCTTTGATGGTGAGTCAGAGATGATCGAAGAGGAGCGCTGTTTGGCTGCATAGATCAAGGACATACGCGGAGCGCGCTTGGCGTCCACTATTTCCGCAGGACTCCGCAGTTCGAATGTTGTTCGCCATCAAAATGAATCCCCGCTCTGTTCAAAGAGGTTGAAAACGCCAAAAGACATGGCGCAGCCCTACCCGCCACGGGTGGTCTTCTTCGGCGGACACTGAACTATCCTCGGCCTGATACACGCCCACGTCCATTCCGAGGAGAACTGCTCCGTGCATATCGCCCGCAAAGTCTTCCGCGAAGACCATGAAATGTTCCGTGCCACCGTGCGCCGCTTCGTCGAGCGCGAGTGCGTGCCGCGACAGGACGAATGGGACGAGGCCGGCCGGGTCGATCGCGAGG
The DNA here is from genome assembly GCF_054059095.1 of Bradyrhizobium sp. USDA 4510. Classification (NCBI taxonomy): domain Bacteria; kingdom Pseudomonadati; phylum Pseudomonadota; class Alphaproteobacteria; order Hyphomicrobiales; family Nitrobacteraceae; genus Bradyrhizobium; species Bradyrhizobium sp. USDA 4510. Next base: position 2,784,292 of record NZ_JBSSBT010000001.1, read on the forward strand.
TTTGGCGCAGAGCGGGCCAGGAGGGGCTGCTGGGGGTAATTCTTCCCGAAGAGTATGGCGGAGGCGGAGGGGACTTTGGACACGCTGCGGTCATGGCGGAGGAGATCGCTCGGGCCAATGTCAGCGGTCCCGGCTTTCAGGTGCACTCCGACATCATAGCGCCCTACATCGCGCGGGTCGGGAACGAGGAGCAGAAGAGGAAGTGGCTGCCTCGCGCCTGTTCGGGTGAGTTGATCCTCGCGATTGCGATGACGGAGCCGGGGACCGGTAGCGACCTCAAGTCGATCAAGACGACGGCCGTCAAGGAAGGCGATGAGTACGTCATCAATGGGAGCAAGACCTTCATCAGCAACGGGCTGAACGCCGACATTATTATCGTGGTCTGCAAGACCGATGCGACCGCGGGGGCGAGGGGCATGAGCCTCATCGTCGTCGAGGCCGATCGCGAAGGCTTCCGGCGAGGACGCAAGCTCAAGAAGGTCGGGCAGCACGCCCAGGATACGGCCGAGCTGTTCTTCGACAATGTCCGTGTTCCGTCCAGCAACCTGCTCGGTGAGGAAGGAATGGGGTTCCGATACCTGATGGGTGAGTTGCCGCAAGAGCGGTTCTCGATCGCGGTTTCGGCGGCGGCACGCCTAGAAGCAGCGCTCGATCACACACTCGCCTACGTCAAGGAGCGGAAGGCGTTTGGCCACACGGTCTGGGATTTTCAGAACACGAAGTTCAAGCTCGCCGACATCAAGGCCCAGGCCGTCGCGGTGCGCCTGATGATCGATCACTATTTGGCCGAGCACATGAAGCGCGGATTGACGCTACAGGAATCCGCGATCGCCAAGCTGTTTTCGACCGAGACCTTGGGGAAGGCGCTTGACGAAATGGTCCAGCTCCACGGCGGTTACGGTTACATGCTTGAGTATCCGATCGCTCGATCGTTCGTCGATATGCGCGTCAGCCGCATCTACGGCGGAACTAGCGAGGTCATGCGCGATCTGATCTCACGCCAGCTTTGACCCGGCCCTGCGCACCGCATAGTGCCTCAGGACGTTGACGCCGCAGCACCGTCCGCATTCCAGCCGAGATCGCGCATGCGCGCGACCGCATCGTCGCGGCCGGCAACGCCGAGCTTGCCGTAGATATTCTTGAGGTGCCATTTCACCGTGTCGGGCGACAGCCCCAGCGCCCGCGCGATCTTCTTGTTGGGAAATGCTTGCGAAAGCAGGCGGATCACATCGAGTTCGCGATCGCTCAAGCTGTCGAGAATCGCCGATCGGCTCTCGGCACCATCGCCTCGTGGCGTGGGCGCGGCTGTTTGAGCTGACACTTCCGCATCGCGCAGCCGTTCGACGTAGAACGACAGCAGGACATCGAACCCGAATTCGTCGCCGCACCAGCGGATCAAATCGAGCGCCGAGGCATCCGCATCGAGCAAGCTGCGCACGAGGCCGAGCCGATGGCCGAGTCGCAGGGCCGCCAGCGTCGCCTCGCCGGCCTGCTCACGCATGCCTCGCCTTTTGGCGGCGAGGGCGTTCTGCAGTTGCAGCATCGCCACGATCTGCTGATGACCACGTGCCTCGCAAAGTTCGATCAGCGGTCCGAGCCGTGCGGCCGCCGCCTCGTAACGACCGACCGCAACGTCGGATCGAACCTGCGCCCGCGCGACGATAATGAAGATCTCGTCGCCCAGATGGCTGCCGGATTTCGGGTGCGTCCGGCCGATATCCTCAAGTGTCGCGAGCTTGCGCTTCGCCGCCTCGAATTCACTTTGCTCCAGGTGACGTCGAACCTGTTCGCCGAGGCTGTACGCGAGCAGCCGATCCAGCTTGAGGCTGACTGCGTAGTCTTCGAGCCGATCCAAATATGAGAGCGCCTCTTGGCGCCGCCCGGCAAGCCAGTGCGACGCCGATAGCACCGACAGGACGCGCAACACCGAATCCGGAATGGAGACGCGTTCGAGCACGTCGACGCGATCCTCGAGCAGTTGCAACGCGGCCGATGGATCGTTGAGCTCGTAGAGCGCCTCTCCGAGCAGCGCCGCCGCCAGGCACGCCGGATCGATGCAGGAGGGGCCGCGCTGCTCGGATTCATAGAGCACGTCGCGATAGATCCGTTCCGCTTCGATGATCTGGCCCTCCAGCGCATAGCTGAGCCCGACCAGGCAGCGGCCCTGCAGCCGGCCGCCGGGGGAGCCGAGCAGCGGCACGCCATCGGCTCGGGTCGCAGGAGCAGTGAGCTGAATCTGTCGCGCCAGCTCATAGTCGGCGCGGTGCATGTAGAGCCAGCTCAGGATGTTGTCTCGTCCGCCGATGGCCGCAGGGTCCGCGTCCTCCGGTGGATGCAGCATTTGCGGCAGAACCCGCATGGCCGCGTCAGTATCGTCGCAAGCGACCGCCAGCGTCGCCTTCACGAGTGCAAGGGCAAACTGGGCGGAGGCGTCGTCGGCCGGCAAGTCGGCCTCGAGCCGCCGCAGGCCGTCGGCGCAAGCGTCGAGTTCCCGCGCCAGCAATTGCGATCGCGCCATCCATAGCCGCAGGTTGGCCCGCGCCTGGATTTCCTGTTCCGGCAGTTGCCGAACCAGGCTGTTCATATTGCGAAACTGGCCGCGCGCGAGCAGATCCTGACCGTACTGGTCCAGCAGTTCTGCGGCCGCTGCGGCTTCGTTGGCCGACAAGGCATGGCGAACCGCCTCATCGACATAGCCGTGATCCCGGAACCAGATCCACGCCGCTTTGTGGTACTGCAGCTGCTGCGCCTCCGGATGCTGGCGCAAGCGGGCCCGCATGGCTTCGCCCAGGAGCGGGTGAAATCGGTACCAGGTCTCGCGGTCCGACGTTTCGACCGGGATGATGAAGACATTCTGCGTGACGAGGCTGGCGAGCAGGGATCCGATCCTGTCGCTGTCTTCCTCCTTGCCGAGAAGTGCTGCGCAGAGGGATGCGCAGAAGCGGTTGCAGATCGATGCGGCCTCGAGCAGCGCGTACTCGGCCTTCGAGAGCTTCGACAGGATCTCGTGCTCGAAATAGTCCGTGAACGATTGCTCGTCCTGGATCTGGCCGCGGGACACGAATTTGGTATCCCGCAGGTCGCGCTTCCGGGACCAGCCGATCGAGAGCAGTTGCAGACCGGCGACCCAACCGTCGGTGAGTTCATAGAGGCGCTGGGCGGTGCGGCGGTCGATGGCGCCGAGCTTGCCCTTGAGGAAGGCCTCGGCCTCGCCCTGAGAGAAACGCAAGTCCCGAAATCCGAGCTCAAAGACGCTGTGTTGAGCACGTAGCCGGGAAAGTGAGACCGGTGGAGCGCCGCGGCAGACAAGGACGAAATGCAAGTTGCGCGGGCCCTGGTCGAGCAGCCATTGCAGGGCCCAGCGGCTGGCTAAGTCAGTCAATGAATGAAGGTCATCGAGAATCAACACGATCTCTCGCGGCCGCGCTGCGATGCTCCGGACCAAGGCGATAAGTGTGCGCTCGACGGCCTCACTGTCGACGCCTCGCCCCGTGAGCTGCGATGCAGTATCACTGATTGTTGGATCGACCTCGGAAAAGCTCGCCAGCAAATAGTCCAGCCAGCGGGCAACCTCGTTGTCATCGGGCGCCAGCGTGAGCCACGCCACGTCGAAGCCGAGTGCGAGCAATTCGCGCCGCCAAGCCGCCACCAATGACGTTTTGCCCGATCCCGCGGGGCCGTCGACCAGCACGCAACGATGCCGCCGCGCCTTGACCAATTGCGCGATCAGGTGATCTCGCGGCAGCAGGCGGCCGGCCTCGCGCGGCGGGAACAGCTTTGTCGTGACGATCGATTGAAGGGGCTCGGGTGATGCACCTGCATCGCTCGGCCGGCGAGACGTCATCTCAGTCAATCCTCCGTCCTCCGCCGGGATCGTCGCGGCCGGCCCGGCGGCAGCAAAACCACATTATGTCACGGCGCAACCCGAAGACCACCCGGAGCGGGTGGGGCGGTCCAGGCATTTCCGAGTGTAGTTTTCGCGCAAGCTGGCGTTCACACTAATCGATCGGATCAAAATTGAGCGTTTTGTCCGGAATTCGCGTCCTCGAATTCGAGGCAATCGGTCCGGCCCCCTTCGGGGCGATGCTGCTGGCCGACATGGGAGCCGATGTCTTGCGGATCGACCGTCCCTCGCCGCCGGAGGATCTGGGGCCGCGCCGCAGCGGAAGGCCCGACGACATCACGGGCCGAGGCCGCCGCTCGGTCACGCTGAACTTGAAATCGCCGTCGGCGGCATCCGCGGCGCTCGCCTTGATCGAAAAAGCCGATGTGCTGATCGAGGGTTTTCGCCCTGGTACGATGGAGCGGCTCGGCCTCGGGCCTGAAGCTGCGCTCGCGCGCAATCCGCGGTTGGTCTATGCGCGCATGACGGGCTGGGGGCAGACTGGTCCCCTGGCTGAGAATGCCGGCCACGATCTCAACTACATCGCGCTATCGGGTGTCCTGTCGGCGATCGGGCCGGCAGGCGGGCGGCCCCTGCCACCACTTAACCTGGTTGGTGACTACGGTGGTGGGGGCATGCTGCTCGCGCTTGGCGTTGTCGCTGCGCTGCTCAACGTGCATCGCGGAGGGACGGGGCAGGTCGTCGACGCCGCCATGACTGAGGGCGCCGCGCAGCTTGGGTCCATCATGTGGGGGCTGGTCGCCGGAGGCAGCTGGCAGGAGCAGCGCGGCAGCAACATCCTCGATGGCGGCGCACCATGGTACGACAGCTATCGGACCCTCGATGGCCAGTACATGGCCGTGGGCGCGGTCGAGCAGCGCTTCTATGCCGAACTCGTCGACAAGCTCGGCCTCGCCGACGCCGAACTCCCGGAGCAATACGACCGCGGTGGCTGGCCGGCGCTGCGCAACGCGTTCGCGCGGGCATTTCTCGGCAAGACGCGGGACGAATGGTGCGCGATATTCAACGATAGCGACGCGTGCGTAACCCCCGTCCTCGGGTTTTCGGAAGCGCCGCATCATCCGCACAACCGTGCCCGCGGCAATTTCATCGAGGTCGCGGGTATCGTTCAGCCCGCGCCCGCGCCACGCTTCCTCGGCACGCCGTCCGAACCGCCAAAACCAGCGCCGCGCCGCGGCGAGCACGGTGCGGCCGCGCTGCGCCAATGGGGCTTCGGCGCTTCGGACGTGTCGAGATTGCGTGAGCTCGGCGTCGGATTTGTCGGCCAGCCCGAACCCCAGCCGGCGTGATCAATCCATCGGAGAGGTAACGGACCGTGCGTGGAATCCTCGATTTAACCGACAATGTCGCCTTGATCACCGGCGCCGGGCAGGGCGTCGGCCGTCAGATCGCGCTGCATTACGCCGCCCATGGCGCGGACGGCGTCATCGTCAACGACTTCTTCGAGGACCGCGCAAAGGCCGTCGTCGAGGAAATCAGGGCGCTGGGCGGCAAGGCCGTTGCGGCGGCTGGCGACGTGACTGACCTCGACGCCGTGAAGGCGATGGTGCGCAAGGGCAACGAGGCGTTCGGCCGCGTCGATATTCTGGTGAACAACGCCGGCAATGCCGGGGCGACGCCCGATCCGGAAGCGCGGAAGCCGTTCTGGGAGACCGGACCTGGCGCCTGGAACAGCTTCATCGGGGTGAACTTCTACGGCGTGATCAACTGCGCGAGCAGCTGCATTCCGTCGATGATCGAGCGCCGTCGTGGACGGATCATCACCATCATATCGGACGCCGGCCGCACCGGCGAGGCGGGGCTCGAGGTCTATTCTGGTGCCAAGGCCGGTGCCGCCGGCTTCACGCGTGCGATCGCCCGGTCGCTCGGCCGCTACCAGATCACGGCGAACTGCATCGCGATCGCGGCGACGATGACGCCCCCGATCGAAGCCCGTCTCAAGGCCGATCCGGACCGACTCAAGAAGATGATGGAGAAATACGTCATACGCCGTCCCGGCCAGCCGCAGGACGTCGCGAACATGGCTCTCTATCTGGCCTCCGGCGCCAGCGACTGGATTACCGGCCAGACCTATCCGGTCAATGGCGGCTTCTCCTTCTCAATGTGATTTTGAACGGTGACAAAATGAGCGAGCGAGTCCTGACCGAGCGTCGCGGCCATATCCTGGTGATTACGATCAATCGACCGGAGGCCAAGAACGCCTTCGACCTTGCATCCGCGCAGGCGATGCACCGGGCGATGGATCTGCTCGATGCCGAGGATGACCTCTTCATCGGCGTCATCACGGGCGCCGGAGGCACGTTCTCCGCGGGCGCCGATCTGAAAGCGGTGGCCCGCAACGAGCGCGCAGTGACGGACCGCGGCGGCTTCGGCATGTTCAAGCGGCCGTCGCGCAAGCCGTTGATCGCGGCGGTGGAGGGGTTTGCGGTCGGTGGCGGGCTCGAGCTCTGCCTGTCCTGCGACCTCATCGTTGCGGCACGGGACGCGAAGATGGGGCTGCCCGAGGTCAGGCACAATGTTGCGGCCGTCGGCGGCGGATTGTTCCGGCTGCCGCGGCGCATTCCCTATCACATCGCCATGGAGCTGGCGCTGACCGGCGGCTTCCGTGGGGCCGAATTCTTCCAGCGCCATGGACTGGTGAACCGCATCAGCGCGCCCGGGCAGGCGTTCACCGACGCGATTGCCTTCGCCGAGGAACTTCTCGTCAACGGCCCCACCGCGCTCGCCGCCTCCAAGGAGATCATCTTCCAGTCGGCGAACTGGACCGACGAGGAGGCCTGGAGCCGGCAGGCGCCGATCGCGGCGATTGCCTTCGAGGCCGAGGATCGCGTCGAAGGCCTTCGCGCCTTCGCCGAAAAGCGAATGCCGGTTTGGCGCGGGCGCTGAGAAGCGACGACCGACGAAACGTCGGTGACAAAAAATGCAAGAGAATCGGAGGAAACGATGGCCCGCAAGGACCTGACAATCGAAGCCCTGACCCTCACGGCCTGTATCGTGCTCGCGAGCACCCAGGCCGATGCGCAGAAGAAGTACGATCCGGGGGTCAGCGATACCGAGATCAAGATCGGCAACATCATGCCGTACAGCGGGCCCGCGTCTGCCTACGGCGTGATCGGAAAGGCAAGCGAAGCCTATTTCCGGATGATCAATGATCAAGGCGGCATCAATGGCCGCAAGATCAAGTTCATCAGCTATGATGACGCCTACAGCCCGCCGAAGACCGTCGAGCAGGCGCGCAAGCTCGTCGAGAACGATGAGGTCCTGCTGGTGTTCCAGCCGCTGGGGACGTCGGGAAACACCGCGATCCAGAAATACCTCAACACGAAGAAGGTGCCGCAGCTCTTCGTTGCCTCCGGCGCAACCAAATGGGGCGACCCGAAGGGCTTCCCGTGGACGATGGGCTTCCAGCCGAACTATCAGAGTGAGGGCAGGATTTTCGCGAAGTTCATCCTGGAGCAGAAGCCGGACGCGCGGATCGGCGTGCTCTACCAGAACGATGACTTCGGCAAGGACGTGCTGAAAGGACTGAAGGACGGTCTCGGCGCGAAGACGTCGCTGATCGTGGCGGAGGCGAACTACGAAGTCTCCGATCCGACCGCCGACTCCCAGATCGTGAAGCTCAAGACCGCGGGCGCGGACGTCTTCGTGGATCTCACCTCGCCACGGTTTGCGGCGCTTGCGATCAGGAAGGTCGCCGAACTCGGCTGGAAACCGATGCATTTCCTGAGCAGCGTTTCGGGCTCGATCGGATCGGTGTTGCAGCCGGCCGGGCTCGAGAACGCGAAGGGCGTGCTGAGCACCGCCTATACCAAGGACCCCTCCGATCCCCTCTGGAACAACGATCCGGGGATGATCAAGTGGAATGCGTTCATGGACAAGTATATGCCCGGCGCGAACAAGGCGGACCAGGGCCACGTCTCGTCCTACATGGCGACGCAGACCCTGGTCGAGGTGTTGCGCCGATGCGGCGACGATCTGTCGCGCGAGAATATCATGCGGCAGGCGGCAAGCCTTCGTGATCTCGAGGTCGACGTGCTGTTGCCCGGCATCAAGGTCAACACCAGCCCGACTGATTTCTACCCGGTCGAACAGATGCAGATGCGGCGTTTCGACGGCCGCGTGTGGGAGCTGTTCGGGCCGGTCATCAATGGTGAGGTCGGAAGCCCGGCGGGCTGAAGGTGCGTGATAACGCCAGCAGATGCGGCAAAGGAGGCAAGACGTGAACGAGCAAATCGGGTTTGCGCCGACGACGACCACGATGATCCTGCGCGCGCTGTCGCGATATCCGGATCGGCAGGCATTCGTATGGAATGGCGGTAGCCTGACATATTCGGCGGTACGCGACCTGATCGCCGGCTTGCAATCCGGAATGGTCAGCGCCGGCCTCAAGAACGGCGATGTGGTGGCGCTGCTGAGCGCCAACAGCGCCGAGACCTGGTGCGCGGGGATCGCGGCGCAGGCCCTCGGCTTGCTGATCACGTGGCTGCACCCGCTGGGCTCGCTGGCCGATCATCTTGCCGTCGTCGAGGACATCGGGGCGACGGCCCTGATCGTCGACCCGAAGACGCACGCCCAGCGTGGGGCTGACCTTGCGGCGGCCGCCGCCCGTCAGCTCAGACTGACGTTCACGATAGGGCGCGCCGAATTTGGCCGCGACCTGCTGTCCACCGCACTTACTGCAGGGGCCATGTCACCGGTCGATCTGACCAATATCAACGCGCGCGCGATCGTGAACTACACGGGCGGCACGACTGGAAAATCGAAAGGCGCGGTCCGCACTTACCGTGCATTGGTTGCGTCGGCGCAGTCGGTTGCGGCCGAATTCGGGCTTCCCGAGACCCCTCGCTACCTCGCTGCCGCGCCGATCACGCACGTCTCCGGCAGCTTCGTCCTGCCGTCGCTATCGCGCGGCGGCACGGTGCACTTGCTCAAGGGCTTTGATCCCGACGAGTTTCTTACGACGATCGCGCGCGAGAGGATCAACGTGACCATGATGGTCCCGACCATGATCTACGTCATGCTCGACCATCCGAAGCTTGGTGCCATCGATATCTCGTCGCTCGAGTTGCTGCTCTACGGTGCGTCGCCGATGTCGCCGACACGGCTGGTCGAGGGACTTGAGCGCATCGGGCCGATCTTCGCCCAGCTCTACGGTCAGACCGAATGCTATCCCATCAGCCTGCTCGGCAGGGCGGATCACGATGCCCGTCGGCCCGAACTGTTCGCATCATGCGGATTTCCGCTGGCGTCTTGTGCAGTGTCCTTGTTCGACGAGAACAACCAGCCGGTCAAACAGGGGGAGGCGGGGGAGATCTGTGTCCGCGCCACGCAGGCGATGGAGGGGTACTGGAAGCGCCCTGAGCAGACCGCCGAAACATTCGCGGGCAGCTGGCTGCATACCGGCGACATCGCGAGGGCCGACGAGCGCGGCTACCTCTATATTGTGGACCGCAAGAAGGACATGATCGTGTCGGGCGGCTTCAACATCTTCCCCCGCGAGGTAGAAGACGTGCTGTCGTCCCATCCCGACGTGGCGATGGCCTCCGTCATCGGAATCCCCCATCCCAAATGGGGCGAGGCGGTGACCGCCCTGGTCGTTGCGAAGCCCGGCAAACAACCGGACGCCGAATCCCTGATCGACCTGGTCAAGCAGTGCAAGGGCGGTACCCATGCGCCGAAGCAGATCGAGTTCGTCGACAGCTTGCCGCTGACCGCGGTCGGCAAGGTGGACAAGAAGGTACTGCGCTCGAAGTACTGGGCCGGACAGGAGCGGCAGGTCGGGTAAGCCCGCCCTGTTGAACGCCGACCGCCGGCGCAATTCCAACGCCAACAATTGTGAGAGTGACATGGTTGACGCACTGATCATCGATGCATGCAGGACGCCACGAGGCATCGGCAAGGCCGGCAAGGGCGCGCTCGCCGGAATCCATCCGCAGCAGCTCGGCGCCACGGTGTTGCGGGCGCTCGCCGATCGCACTGGCATCGATACCGCCGATGTCGATGACATCATCTGGGGTACCAGTTCGCAGCGCGGCGAGCAGAGCGGGGATCTCGGCCGGATGTCCGCGCTCGACGCCGGCTACGACGTTCGCGCCAGCGGCGTCACGCTCGACCGGTTCTGTGGGTCCGGCATCACCAGCGTCAACATGGCCGCACATGCCATCATGTCGGGCTCGGAGGACCTGGTGATCGCCGGCGGCACCGAGATGATGTCGATGGGAGGCCGCCGCGGCGAGGGACCGATGATGATGGATTCCGGAAACCTGCGCCTGCGCGCGCGACATCCGCAATCGCATCAGGGTGTTTGCGCCGACGCGGTGGCGACCCTCGAGGGTATCACGCGGCGGGAGTTGGACGCGCTCGGGGTGGAAAGCCAGAAGCGTGCGGACGCCGCCATCAAGGCCGGCCATTTCAACAAGAGCCTGGTACCGATCTACCGCGAGGATGGCGCGCTCGCTCTCGATCACGATGAATATCCTCGGCCAGGCAGTACGCTGGAAGGTCTTGCAACGTTGAAGCCGGCGTTCGCGGCCATGGCGGACTTTCCGCTCGACGACCGGGGGACGACCTATCGACGACTGATCCTGGATCGCTATCCGGACCTCGACATCAACTTCGTGCATCACGCCGGCAATTCATCGGGCGTGGTCGATGGCTCGGCCGCCATCCTGCTGGCGTCGCCGGACTATGCAAGCAAGCACGGCCTGAAGCCGCGGGCGCGCGTGGTGGCGACCGCGAATATGGGCGACTCACCGACCCTGATGATGAATGCGCCGGTCCCCGCCACCCGCAAGGTGCTCGCCAGGGCAGGGCTGACCCTCGACGACATCGACCTGTTCGAGGTCAACGAAGCCTTCGCTGTGGTCGTGGAAAAATACATTCGCGATCTCAAGATCGACCGCGACAAGATCAACGTCAACGGAGGCTCGATCGCGCTGGGGCATCCGATCGGCGCGACGGGATCGATTTTGATTGGTACGGTTCTCGACGAATTGGAACGACGCCTACTCAGGCGCGGTCTCGTGACGATGTGCGCCGCCGGGGGGATGGCGCCCGCCATCATCATCGAACGGGTCTGATGGCTTTCGGCGATACTGAAGCCGCGTTCCGATTCCATCGCAACGGAAATAGCTCTAGGTTCCTTGAGGATGCGGTTTCGTTCGCCTGCAGTCGCGTGTCCGATGGATATTCGCCGAACAATTGATAGTAATACTGAGAGAACCGTCCGAGATTCAGGAATCCGTTCTGGAGTGCGAGGTCCGCAATCGTCGCGGTGTTTTGTGGATGCGTGCGGAGCGTAGCGTGAATAGAGCACAGCCGTCGATGTCGGAGGAATGAAATCGGGCCGAGCCCCAGAGCTTCATGCACCGCGCGATGCAGCGTTCGGCGAGAAAGGCGTAGCTCTTTGCATATCTGAGATATGTGGATTGGTCCGTCGCCCTGGGTGTCAAGATAGTTCTCGATCTCTCTGACCGTCTTCAAGGCCGAAGGCAGCGGTCCACCGCGATCTGACGGGGCACCTGCAACCGCGCTCGCCGTAACGGTCTCGATGATCGCCCGCTTCCAGAACTCGGCCGCTTGGGCCGTCAGGACCAGATTGTTCGCAAGCCGAGCAGCTAATTCCTTGAGCCGAGGGATGACCCACCGAACCGTCTCCTCGGTGCCATTAAATTGGTGTCCCCACCAGAATGCCGGATCGGCTGGCCGACCTTCGCTACCGAACATCGCTTCGATATCTGATGGGGTTAGCGAGATGATCAGGACTGAACCGCCACCATAATGTCTGTTGTCCAGCTCTTCGCCCGGCTGTCCAATTAGCAGATCGCCGGGGGACAACTCGTGTGATCCGCAGGTCACACGCTCGGTACTGCTTGTCAGTATGCCGATGGTGATCCGGTCTTTGCGGACCAACCCCCTGGATCTCAGGCCACGATTGAAAGCTGCAATGTCGATGGGAAGGCCTGCAATCGTGCCATGCGATAGCCGTCCTCGCATCTTGCCGCGCCCGAGCTGAACGATATCCCGCTGTACGCCCGTGATCGTCTTCTCAAGCTCTTCGAAGCACTCAATTCTCTGGGTGTGCAATACCGCGAAATTATTCATCTAGGCCGATCCTTCAAGACGGAAGGAATTGCGCACCCTCGCTGCTTCGAGCCAATTCTCGTCAAATGCAGCACGAAGTGCGTCGATCGGTCGCGGTACGACAAGCGTCGACACTTTAGCCCTCGATGTTGGCGTGCCGGGTCATTGCAGCTCACAGAACAACATTTGGCACAAACTGGACATCACAGTCCAGCACGACGTGTTTATCGTTCTGATTCAACGACAACGAGAAGGGCTCGATCAGGGATGACGCGGTACTTGCATGCGTCCAGCTGCGTGATCCTTGAGTGGGGTTTATGGCTTTGTCGGGCCGACGGTGCTTGTGAGTGAAAAGGGAACCGCAATGCAGAAATCTCTCGCTACTTTCCGTCCTAATCAGCGTGAGACGACAGCTGTCGGTACGATCCTCAGCGTCGCGCTTCTCGTGCTTGTCGGATCGCTCGTAGGCTCTTCGTCATCATCGGCGTCGACGCTTCGATCCGTTGGCCTGATCGGAGCGCAGGTTGATCAAGCCAGCGGCGTTACCAGAGCCGTGGTCGTCAGACGTGATCGCGTTGCAGTTGGGCCGCGTGGCGGCGTCGTCGCAGGTCGTACAACGGTGGTGCGGCCCGGCTGGAATGGCTCCGGTACACGCTGGGTCCGTCCTGTCCCTGTGCCTCGGCCAATTCCAGGTCCGCGTCCCGGAGGCTGGGTGCGGCCCGGCTGGTATGGGTGGCCCGTAGGCGGTGCGATCGCAGCCGGCGCTGCGCTTGGCTTCGTTACTGCGGCCGCCGCGGTAACCTATGCAGGGACAGCTCCGGCGCCTGGCATGTGCTGGTACTACACCGATCCGTCCAGGACCCAGGGTTTCTGGGACTATTGCCCGCGGTAATTCTGATCAGCGTTAGGAACAGGCGTCATGGTGCGGGCTGGCGCAGAGCGCAACGAAGAACCGTCGGATCGTGTCAATACTGATGACATGATCTGGATACCCGGCGGGATGTTCCGCATGGGCTCGGACCGGCATTATCCCGAGGAAGCGCCGGCGCATCAGGTCACGGTCGACGGCTTCTGGATCGAGCGAACTCCGGTGACGAACCGCCAGTTCAAGAATTTCGTGAGAGCAACCGGCTACGTCACGACGGCTGAAATGCCGCCGGACCCAAAGGATTATCCGGGGGCATTGCCGGAGATGCTCTATGCCGGTTCGCTGGCGTTTTCGCCGCTTCCGCGCGTCACGGATCTCAGCGACCTAAGCCAATGGTGGACCTTCATGAAGGGCGCCGACTGGCGGCACCCTTATGGTCCGAAGAGCAACATCAATGTGCTCGACCATCATCCGGTCGTGCATATCTCCTTCCGTGATGCGCAGGCTTATGCCCAATGGGCCGACAAGGATCTACCAACCGAAGCCGAATGGGAATTTGCCGCACGTGGCGGACTAGACGAGGCCGAGTTCGCCTGGGGTGACGCACTGACGCCCGACGGTGCCCATATGGCCAACACCTGGCAGGGTGCTTTCCCGAACCAGAATCTTTGCGAGGATGGCTACGAGCGGACGTCGCCGGTGACGGCATTTCCGGCGAACGGCTATGGCGTTCACGACATGATCGGAAATGTCTGGGAGTGGACGTCCGATTGGTGGTCGTCGAAGCACGATGCCGATCCGGCGAAGCCGTGCTGTATTCCGCAAAATCCGCGCGGTGGTCCGGAAGACGCCAGCTACGACCCACGCCAGCCCACCGTCAGGATTCCACGAAAAGTCCTGAAGGGCGGCTCGCATCTGTGCGCGCCGAACTATTGCCGCCGCTACCGCCCGACAGCGCGTCACGCCGAGCCGGTCGATACCTCGACCAGTCACGTCGGCTTCCGGTGCGTGGTGCGCCCGAACCGACCGCAGCCAATCCGAGAGCTTTCAGAAATACAGGGAGTATCGAATGATTGATGATGCCAAGAAAGACAATGTCCGGACTGGTCAAGTCCAGAAGGGCGGCCGAATGCTTCGCAAGTTGCTTGCAGCGGCGGTTGTTGCAACCAGTCTCTCGCCACTGACAGCATTTTCGGCATCAGAGCAGCAGGCCAACGCCGCGAAACCGAACATTCTCGTTATTTGGGGCGACGATATCGGCTTCTGGAATGTCAGTGCTTATAGCCACGGCGCGATGGGCTATCGCACGCCAAATATCGACCGGATCGCCAAGGAAGGCGCAATTTTCACGGACCACTACGGTCAGCCGAGTTGCACCGCGGGCCGGGCTGCATTCATCACCGGCCAGTTGCCGATCCGATCCGGGATGACAACGGTCGGTCTGCCGGGCGATCATCTGGGCCTCAAGCCGGAAACCGTGACGCTGGCCGAGGTTCTGAAAACCCGGGGATACGCCACCGGCCAGTTTGGCAAGAACCACCTCGGCGACCGGAACGAACATTTTCCGACCGTTCACGGCTTCGACGAGTTCTTCGGCAATCTCTATCACCTGAACGTGTCCGAGGAGCCGGAGATGGACGGATACCCGACCGATCCGGCATTCAAGGCGAAATACGGCCCGCGCGGCGTCATGCATTGCTACGCCACCGCGACGGATCAGCCGGGCGAAGATCCGCGCTATGGCAAATGGGGCAAGCAGAAATGTGAGGATACGGGACAATTGACGCGCAAGCGCATGGAGCACGTCGACGACGAATTCATCGATGGCGCGTTCAAGTTCATGGACAAGTCCGTCGCCGAGAAGAAGCCTTTCTTCATCTGGCTGAATACGAGCCGCATGCATGTATTCACGCATGCGCCGGCCGAGTATCACGAACGTTGCAAAGAGTTCACCGGTGGCGATGATCCGCATTGTGCCGGCATGATCCAGCATGACGACAACATCGGCTCGGTGCTCAAGAAACTTCAGGATCTCGGCATCGCCGATAATACGATCGTGGTCTATTCGTCCGACAACGGTCCAGAACATTCGACATGGCCGTTCGGCGCAACGACGCCCTATCGCAGTGAAAAGATGACGACTTGGGAGGGGGCGGTTCGGGTGCCGATGATGGTGCGTTGGCCCGGCAAGATCCCGGCGGGCAGCGAGCTCAACGGTATCCAGTCGCATGAGGACGTGTTCGTCACCCTCGCAGCCGCTGCCGGAGCGCCGGATATTAAGGAGCGCATGGCGAAGGGCGACGATCTCGGAACCGGCGTCGTCAAGAAGAACTACCTCGATGGCTTCAACAATCTCGACTACTGGGAAGGGAAGGCGAATAAATCCGCGCGCAACTTCTTCATCTATTACGCAGAAAACCACATTCAGGCCGTGCGCGTGGATCGGTGGAAGGGGCATTTCGCCATGCGCGACGGGTATTACGGCACGACCACTGCGGCTGAAATCCCGTGGATATTCAATATCAGGCAGGATCCGTTTGAGTCGTTCGATCAGGCTCCGGGCCCGCGCGCGCTCGTATCTCAAGCGCATACTTATGCAACCTACATGATCAAGGACATCGTGGAGGCGCATGTGAAGACCCTCGCCGAGTTTCCGCCTGTGCAGAAAGGCAATTCGCTCAGCATGGATCAACTGATCGAGCAGATGCAGAAGGGAGCCCAGTGACGTGCGTCTGATTCAAACTGAGTTATGCGCGCTTCGATCGGGGCGCACGTTCTGAATGATCCGTTCGAACATCGAGCGATGGAAGCCGCGTTTATACGCGGCCTCCCCAATTGGTCGCGCTGAGAGGCGGATCCTTTGATCACGATCGGATCAATCGTCCGGGCAAGCGTAATCCGTCCTATGGAACCACTAACGTCCGAATAAAGGCAAGATAAATGAGACATGGAAACCGTATCAGCTTGGCACTCGTGGCTGGCGCATTGCTGCTTTCATCTGCGAAGGCACAAACCCCACTGACGGCCTACACAGACGCGAACGGCTTTATTGACGTGCAAGCGCTAACCTGCGCGCAGCTTGCGGGCACCTACCAGGAAGACGCCGACATGTTGGCCGCCTGGTACAGCGGTTGGTACAACGGCCTCGCCAAAAAGCACTTCGCGCACATTACCCGGGCGAGGTCCGGTGAGCATCAGCTGATCGTCTATTGTAAAGCCCATCCCGGTGTGAAGATCATCGAGGCAATCGACGTCCTCATGAAAACCGAAGGCAAGTAGTTCGAAAAGCGCAGGCGCCCCTGTCGCGGCGTCTGGACGGCGAGGGATCATCGTGAGCGGATACGACATCTTCGCCTGGATCGTGCTTGTCATCCTGCTGGCGAGCGCGGTCGGCGTATTCTGCATTGCCGGCTCGCTACCGGGACATATTGCGAAGACCCGCGGTCATCCATGGGCGCAGGCCGTTATGGTGGCTGGCTGGATCACGCTGATCTGCGGATTCGCGTTGTGGCCGCTCGCGCTCATCTGGGCCTATGTCGATGTGCCGGCGCCACGCAAGACGGGGAACGCGTGATGGGCGTCGCGATCGTTAACACCTATCTCGTGCTGCTGTTCCTGCTCGTACATTTCAAGATCGTGCCGTTCAACCTGTTCTGGAAGCTGTCGCCATTCTTCGTATTTTTGCTAACAATGTTCGGGCTGCTGATCCCGATGAATTGGGGGGCACCTCAAGGTTCAGCCCTCGTGGTGCGCAACGCCGTGTCGATCGTTCCTGACGTGGCCGGCGAAGTGGTGGAGGTACCTGTCGCAGCCAATGTGCCGCTGAAAACCGGTGACGTGTTGTTCAGGATCGATCCGACCCCTTTTGACGCGCAGGTGCAGGTCATCAATGCACAATTGAAGCTGGCGTCGACGCGCCTGTCGCAGATGACGACACTATATGAGCGCGACGCTGGCCGCGGCTTCGATGTCGAGCAGCGGCAATCCGAGGTCGATCAGCTCAAGGGCCAGCTGCAGGCCGCGCAGTGGAATCTCGACAAGACGGTGGTGAAGGCGCCAGCAGATGGCTACGTCACGAACCTTGCGCTGCGCAAGGGCGCGAGGGTTGCTAACTTGCCGTTGTCACCGGTCATGGCGTTCATCGATACGTCCGACGCGATAATCGGTGTTGAGATCAACCAAATCGACGCGCGCTACATCTTGCCGGGCCAGGAGATCGAGGCGACCTTCAAGTTTGCGCCGGGGCGAATCTATTCCGGCAGAGTTGAAGGCGTGCTCGAGGCGGTCGCAACGGGCCAGGTACAGACCTCGGGTACCGCCGTCCTACCGAAGGCGATCGAGGCCGTGCCCTTCGTCGTGCGGATCAGGCTGGATGATCAAGAAGTCACGCGTCGGTTGCCCGCAGGCGCGAGTGGCACGGTCGCGATCTACACCGATCACCTGAAGCCGACTCACGTCGTGCGCCGCGTGCTTCTGCGCCAAGTCGCGATTCTCAACTACGTCAACCCGTTCTGAAGTGCATTTGAGCAGACACAAGGAAACAGCCAAGATGCTCCCTCATCTCAAGACAATTGGTGCAGGCGGGCTTTGTGCGCTCACCTTGCTTCTAGCTCCACACTCCGCGTGCGCGGATGAAGGCGGCATCAGCTTCTGGCTGCCCGGTAATTTCGGCAGCCTTGCCGCGGTGCCGGGCACGCCGGGCTGGTCCTGGGCGACGGTCTATTACCACACCGAGGTCTCTTCCGCTGCCGGAGCGCGCTTCCCGCGCGGTGGGCGGCTCGATGTTGGCGTCGGCGGGCAGGGCGATCTCGCGTTCTTCGGCCCCACCTACACATTCGCGGTGCCGGGTCTCGGTGCAGTCGGCTCAGTCAGCGTGCTCGGCATCGGCGGTCGCAACAATGCCTCCGTTGCCGCGTCGCTGACCGGGCCGCTCGGCAATACGATCAACCTGTCGCGCTCCGAGGCGCTAGCT
Organism: Bradyrhizobium sp. USDA 4510; assembly: GCF_054059095.1. Taxonomy (NCBI): domain Bacteria; kingdom Pseudomonadati; phylum Pseudomonadota; class Alphaproteobacteria; order Hyphomicrobiales; family Nitrobacteraceae; genus Bradyrhizobium; species Bradyrhizobium sp. USDA 4510. The sequence goes on from NZ_JBSSBT010000001.1 coordinate 2,802,118, forward strand.
GACATTGGCGACGTCATTCCACAGGTCACGCTGAAGTGGAACAAGGGCGTCAACAACATCATGATCTACGGTATGGGCGACATTCCGGTCGGCGCCTACGATCCGAAGCGCCTCGCCAATCTTGGCATTGGCCATGGTGCAATGGATTTCGGTGGCGGATACACTTATTTCAATCCGCAGACCGGCAACGAATTGTCCGGAGTCGTCGGTTTTACCTATAATTTCAAGAATCCCGATACGCAATATCAGAGCGGCGTCGACTTCCATTTTGACTGGGGCGCGTCGCACTTCGTCACGCCGAATGTGCAACTAGTAGCTCGTCACAGTGATTTTGACTCTTTGGGTATGCCTGGATAGGCGCGCCCCAGTTTGGTGCGAGCTTTGTCCGTTGTGAACATCCAGTTGATACGGGCGCGAGTTTTGTTTCGCTGCCGCTCCCATGCTGCGATCTCGTTTCTAAGGCGTTTTGGATCGTCGATCCGGCGGCCGAGACACTGCCCTTGGAGCACGCCGATCTCGATCTCGACCATATTGAGCCAACTGGCGTGTTTCGGGGTGTAGTGGAACTCGAGGCGGCGCAGGATGCGGCGGGCCTCGGCGGGGGCAAAGGCCTGGTAGAGGGCGCCGGGGGCATGGATCGACAGATTGTCCTGCACGACACGGATGCAGGCGGCCTTGGGGTAATGGACATCGACGAGTTCGCGCATGCAGTGAGCATAATCCACGGCGGTGCGCCGTTCGGTGACTTTGACGTTACGCCAGGCCCGATGCGGATCGAGGGCGACAAAGAGATTGACGGTGCCGTTGCGGCGGTACTCGTAATCGTAACGCTCGCGCTTTCCCGGCTCGGGTGGGATCGGCTGGCGCACTTCGCCGATGAGCTGGACGGGGGTTTCGTCGAAGCAGACCAGCGGCCGCTCGGGATCAGGCGCTTCAGCGTAGAGATCGAGCACATCTTCCATGCGGGCGACGTATTCGCCATCGACATGGGGAATGCACCACATGTCCCTGCGCCACGGCTTGAGGTCATTATCGGCCAGCCGGCGGCGCACGGTCTCGCCCGACAGGCTGTCATGATCGGTGAGCTTGACCATCACGTCGGCCAGCAGCGCCAGCGTCCAGCGCCTCCGGCCAGCGGGCGGCTTGGCGCATGCGGTCGCCACCAGCAGGGCTTCCTCCTTGCCGGTCAGCTTGCGCTCCGCACCGGGACGCGGCTCCTCACTCAAGGCCCGATCGAGATTGCCTTCCACCAAGCGGCGTTTGGTCCGATAGACGGTGGAGGCGCTTACTCTGACGGTCCGGACAATCTCCTCGTCGCGGCTGCCGATGTCGGCCGCCAGCAAAATCTGGGCCCGCTTGAGTTTGCGAGCGGCATGCTTGCCGCCGCTCAGCATCGCCGTCAGTTCCTCTCGCTCGGCTTGGCTCAATTCAACCCGGTACCGTACATTCATCGTTCGCCTCCCTGTCGGAGGCTCCGGACGAATCGATCCATGAGTCAAAAATCAGGCGCACGCTTTACCGAGAAGCAGGGCCATTATCTGGCTTTCATCTATACCTACTCGCACATGTTCGGACGGCCCCCCGCCGAAGCCGACATGCAGCGTCACTTCGGTGTTAGCCCGCCCTCAGTCCATCAGATGATCGTCACGCTCGAACGTAACGGCCTCATTCGCCGTCGAGCCGATATCCCCAGAAGCATCGAAATCCTCGTGCCGCCAGAGAACTTGCCGATCCTAAGCTGGCTCGGTATCAAACCGTCAAAATCACTGTGACGAGCCACTAGGCCTAGTCGGGTACGTGATGCAGCAGATTTCCGACGATACCGGCCCGGGCGCGACGCTGGGTGGCTTCCGCTCGCGCATCGCCGGCGTTGGGCCCCAGGTCGGGTTCATGTTCCCGGTCGGGGATATGCAGGGCTATCTCAACATAAAGGGCTATAAGGAATTTGCCGCCGAGAACCGCCCTGAAGGCTGGAACACCTGGGTCACATTTGCGATCTCTCCGGCGCCTCCAGAACCCGGAACGGCGAAACCGATCGTGCGGAAATACTAGTGAGGCTGTGAAAGCCAGGATGAGCGACGCACGCGGAACCAGCCGGGGACCGATCCGGATCGGTTTCCGCACCTCGATCGTCACGGTGTTCATCGCCGTGGTTCTGGTGATGGGACTGACGCTGGTCTATCTCAGCTTCAAGCGCGTATCGTCGATCACGGAGACTGCGGCGAGCACCTTCATCGACAAGGTGGCGCAGCTCGGCGCCGACCGTATCGACTCTCAGTTCAAGGGTGTTCGCGACTCACTCGCGATTCTCGCCGGTCTACCGCCGATCCAGGAGGCCGACATCGCTGACAATACCCGGCTGTACAGCCTGATGGCGTCTATGCTGCGCAACAATCCGCAGCTCTTTAGTCTTTATGTTGGTATGAGGACGGCTCCTTCCTGGAAATGGACGTGATCGACCGTGCCAAGCCCGGCTTTCGCAAGAGCCTGAATGTCGATGAAGACGCGGTCTACCGCGTCGTGATCATTTCCCACACCGGCTCAGCTACCGCACCGCCAGTCACGCAATTCCTTTCGGAGAATCTGATTCAGGTCGCGGAGATTGCCGGGCCGGCATCTTACGACCCGCGCCGGCGGCCTTGGTATGTGGAGGCCTTTAAAGATGACAAGACGCTGTTGACGGGACCTTACGTGTTCTACGCCACCGGCGCGCCCGGCTACACGTTCCGCACGCCGCTTAAGGAAGGCCGCCGCGGCGTCGTTGCGGCCGACCTTCTGCTCAATCGCCTGGAGGACATGCTGGATCAACAGCGGCTCGGCAAATCAGGACTGGCTTTCCTGTTCAACGATGATGACGAGATCGTCGGCCATCCCGAGATGAGCCGTCTGATGGACGAAATGCCTGAACGGGGCGAAGAGCTGCCGAAGGTCTCAACCATCAAGCTCGCCGGTCTATCGGAGGCGATCGACGCCTGGCGCACGCACGATGCTGCACAGCAATTCTTCACGGATCAGAACGGCCGGACCGTGGTCGCGGCGCTCCACCGCATTGAAACCGCCGGATCCGCCAACATACGCCTTGCGGTGATTGCTCCACTCGACGAGTTCTTCGCCAAGATCATCTCCGAGCGGCGCGCCTTGTTCGCGATCGCGCTCGGCTTCGTCCTCACGATGCTGCCCTTTGCTTTCTGGCTCGGCTCGCTGCTGGCGCGGTCACTCCGCGAGCTGGCGCAGCAGACCGACCAAATACAGCGGTTCCAGCTCGCCGACCAGCCGCAGATTCAGTCGATGATCGGCGAGATCGACGAGCTCGGTCGTTCGGTCTCCACAATGCGCTCGGTCGTGCGCAATTTCTCGAGCTTCATTCCGCGGCCCATCGTCCGGCAGCTCATCGAATCCGGCGCCTCGCTGAAGCTCGGAGGTGCAAGGCGCGAGGTCACCGTTGTGTTCACCGACGTCGCCGACTTCACGGCAAAGACGGAGAAGGCGGACCCTTCGCAGGTCATGATCTTCACCTCGCGCTACTTCGCTGCGATGTCGGAAGCGATCATGAGCCACCACGGCACTATCGACAAGTTCATCGGCGATGCGGTTATGGCATTTTGGAACGCGCCGGCCGACGATCCGGATCACGTTAGCCACGCCTGCGAGGCCGTGCTCGACTGTCTGGACCGCAATAAGGAACTGAACCTGGCGTTCCATAACGAGGGATGGCCGACTTACGCCACGCGCTTCGGCCTACATGTCGGCGACGCCGTGGTCGGCAACGTTGGCTCCGCAGACCGCATGAACTACACTGCGCTTGGCGCCACATCAATCTTGCCTCGAGGCTTGAGGGTCTCAACAAGAACTACGGCACCCAGGTTTTGGTGAGCGAAGCAGTGAAACTCCGCGCCGAGCCGCGCTTTGTGTTCCGCCGCGTCGATGAGATCAGGCCGAAGGGCTTTGCCGAGGCTGTCATCATCTTTGAGCTCCGTGGTGAGCGCGAGGCGTCGGAAGTATCATTTTGTCAGCGCTGGGACACCGTTTATGCATCGATCCGGGGTGAGCAGCCTGCTGCCGCTTTGCGCGAGATTTCCAACTTTCTGACGGAATACCCCGGCGATGAGGTTGCGCAATACCATGTCGAGTGTTGCGGGCTATCACGTAACAGCAGCGGCCGCTCGACCTGTCTGGACATTGAGATAATGGTTGGCTCACGCCCAAGGCCGCAAATGATCGATCGACGTCGACTTCTGAACCATGCTGCTGGCATTGCGCTGGGTGCCGCAGGTTTCGCAGCACCTGCGATCGCACAGAAGCGAGCAAAGCTGCGCCTCGGTTATCTCCATGTCGTGGCTGTCGACGGCCAGATCATGACCGGCATCGATCGTGGTTCATTCGACAAGCAGGGTATCGACTTTGACTTGATTGAGTTCAATACCGGTCTTGATGTCGTTCAAGCAATGGCCGCCGGCCGGCTAGACGTGCTCTCCTCGGGCGCTGTGATCTCAAGTTTGCTGCCTCTCGGCGGCTACACTGCCTTTCTGGTCAATGACGTCGAAATCGCGACCGCTCAGCTCTGGGTACGGCCGGATAAGGGCGTGAAGACATTTGATGACCTGCGGGGCAAGCGCATTGCAACCACCACTAAGACCACGGCTCACATCTTTCTCGACAGAGCATTGAGAGCCAACAGTCTCGGTTCTGCCGACGTCGAGATATTGAATAGCAGCATGTCCGCGGCGGTCGATGCGTTCATCGCGGGCGAGGTGCCGGCGGTCGCACTCTGGGTACCGTTCAACATTGCAGTGCGGGAGAAGCTGCCACAGGCGATCAAGCTGGTGGACGCGTCGGCCTTCTATCCACAGTCCGCTGTAGTCGGCGGCTGGGTCGCGCGACAGGACTATTATGATGCGAACAAGGATGTATTCGCGCGCGTCATCCGCGGTTGGGCCGATGCCAATGACTACATGGTCCGCAACGCTAAGGCAGCAGGTGAAGCGCTGCAGAAGAATCACTATCCGAATGCGACGATGGTCGACATCACCGAAGCACTGAAGGCGCAGCGGATGTTTTCCTCGCGGGAGTGGAAGCGGCTCTATGCTGACGGCACGGTCACAAAATGGCTGCAACAGGTGAGTGATTTCTTCCTTGCCGAGGCCGCGGTCGCCGGCGCAAGACCCGCGACCGAATATTTCGATCCGAGCCTTTATTTGGCCACGATCTAGACTAGGCCCAAGCTTCACGAGTAACGCTACGATTGCTTACTCCTGCAAAGCTTAGACGGCCCCACAATTTCGGTCTGGCACGCACATCGCGCTGCGAAATAAAGAGAATCTGGCACACGATTCGAACGAGTGACCTTTGCCTTCGGAGAGCAACGCTCCTTGAGCCCGTTAGGGCTCTCGCTTGACACCGCTTCGGTAGCTTCCGAAAAGAGCTATCGGACGCGATTGTTTCGGCGGTGATTGATTGAAAGCTAGAAAAGAGTGACGGGCATTTGAAAGGTAATTTGGCTTTCCTGACTGATGGGCGATCTTTCACTGATAAGCTTTCATACAAAACCCTATCAGTCGTCGGTTGTGCTGCAGGGTATTCGCGGCAACTGCTTTCACGAACTTCGCACTCATAAAGCACACTAGAATCATAGGTTTGCTAGTGTCCTTATCGAATCCGAAGTTCGCTCCGAAGGTGCGGCAAATGATGCGAACTTTGGATTCGGGACACTAGCTAAGAGGGACGCGTCAACGACGGGGTTCCGCGAACTGTGCCAATGTGAAGGCCAAAAGGGGCGGCTGCTGACACGCAGAGTGATCGCTGGTCCTTGCACGGGCGGCCGCTAGGCGCCGCCCGGCGCGAGACCTGTTCAGTAACAAGGAGGATAGGGATGATAGCCGCAATAGGGCCGGGCGTAGGCGGCTCCGACGGCGGCAGCTCCGATAGCAGCAGCACCGGCATACATTGCGCCCCGGTATGCCGTGCGCCGCGTGACGCCCGCAAAGGAAAGCGGTGTAAAGGGCGGCCGATGATATCGATGAAGATCGAGGCTGCGCCGTCCGCGCCGGTGAGATCGCGCTCGAGTGTCTGAACGGTGAAGATCAGCTTGTCCCCGTCCAGCTTCGGATTCTTCAGGACGACGACAGCGTCCTTGACGGAGCCGTCCTTGCTGTTGAAAGCGAAACGGTCGCGTGCGGAGGATCGCTGGCAAAGCTGTCCTTGCCCGCGCCCCACTCCGCAATGATATCAGCCGTGAGCTGATGGCCCGCGGCGCGCACAGGTCGGTCAGCGAATATGATCGAGTTCGGCATGATCCCTGTGAGGACAAGGCTATCGCCCTGCAACGTTGCGCCCCGCGAATTGAGAACGATGAGCGATGGCACAATTTGGGCTTGTGCAGCAGAAGGCGTGCCGATCGTCTTCAGGTCTCCGTGCGTAGCACGCGGTCCCGGTGTCGAGCACCAATGTCGCCGCCAGCAATGCCATGCAAATCTGCAGGCCTTCTTGTTACGCATCTCGTTCTCCTTACGATCGGCCGGAAGCGTCCGGCAGGTTGGTCGGTGCGGACCCTAGACAGCGCAAAACTGGCCGCCTGTGCAAAATCGGCAGAAATGGAGGGCGGTCCAGTTACGACGTTTTCAGCATGGCCCGGCGCGCATTGAGCTGACGGCCCGACATGCGTCAGGTGTTGGGATGTTCTTGCAGATAGCTTTCGCGCGGTTTCGCAAGTAACGCCGTCTTCAAAAAGTAACTGAGGTCCAAGCTTCTGATGTCGCAAACCGCGTCGGATCAACGCGACAGAAAGGCCTGACGACGGGTTCGGCTGTCCGATTTTGCATAGCCTCGTCGGCTCTCACATGCTCCTCTACGAAAACAGAACGCGGTCAGGACCAAGCGCCGGCCGGCGATTAACTAGTCTTTGCGAGATGATCGGGAAGCGAATGCGTGCACCAATTCTGGCCGTCCTCTGCGTTCTCTGCGCATGGTCCGGCTCTGTGTCCTCCGCAGGCGCCCAACAGGCATCGTGGACCCAGATCGGCATGCTGGCTTGCAAGCTCGACCCTAGCGTCGGGTTTGTCATATTTGGCCATCAATCGATGTCATGTCGCTTTACACAGAACCCGCCATTGCCGACTCAACTCTATGAAGGCGCCCTCAATACCGTCGGAATCGATATCGGCGTTTCAGCCGGCGGCGCACTCGCCTGGGCGGTCCTTGCCCCGACGGCAGGCCCTCCGCCCGGTGCCCTCGCCGGCGAATATGTCGGGGCGTCAGGCGACATCGGCCTCGGTTTAGGCGCCGGCGTCAACGTTCTTGTCGGTGGCTCGGGGCGGTCATTTGCGTTGCAGCCCGTTTCGGTAGAGGGCTCGGTAGCCGTCAATGTGACCCTCGGCCTTTCCGGGCTCCAACTGCGTCCGATCTATTGACGCGCCGCCGTCCGACCGCCGCTCGTGCAGACCCGAATTGCTCGACATTGACGAGCACGCGTGAGGCACTTTTCATAGCGAGCTTGCGCCTGCGCCTACGGCGGTCTTCATTTCTCCCGAAATTCGCGTGGCGCAGCGCCTGAAATACGGCGAAATGCACGCGGAAAATGCGTCGGATCGGCATAGCCGGAAGAAAACGCGATTTCGATGATCTTGGCGTCCGTCTCACATAGCAGCTTGGCGGTATTCTCAAAACGGATCAATTCGAGCAAGCTTAATATGTCAGGCCAGCGTTCGAGAGTTTGCGTTGAAAACTCCTGACGCTTGCGCCGGCCATCTCGGCGATTTTCGCGACCGCCGGGATTCCCTCATCCAGGTAAGAAGGCAACATCAGTGCACGGACAAGCTCGTCGCCGAACGGCTGGGGCTCGTCCTCGGAGAAATTCAGCGCCGTATCGCGTGTCAGGCTGGGTAGGTCGAGATGCGCCACGGGCACATCAATCCAGGAGGCTTCCTGGCAAGACAGAAAGCGCGTATTCGGCCAGAATGCCTGAGCCTCCGAGCCTGGCGCATAATTTGCCTCGAAGGCCATCGTTAAGGGAGTCCACTTGATCCGGCTAACTGTCGAACGATATGGACGACAAAGACGTTCTGCAGCCATTGTGAGTGTTCAAGATGGAGCATGCCGGCAGTCCCGCCCAGCTTGCTGAAAATTCTTACACGATCATCGCGGCGCTCCAGCCACATGTACAGGTTCGTGTCTTCGAGCGATGCCCATTTGCACACTTGCTGCAGGGCGACGTACAGCGTCGGAGAGTAGCTGATGATGGTTCGCAGCTTATCGCTCCGGTGGCAGAACTGCAGCCGCCGCGAAGCGGGAAAGCCAATATCCGTGATGCCCTGCGATCTCTGCGCGGCTTGTGCAAACAATATGGCAGGCAATATCGGAACATAATGATCGGCTTTTTCTTGCAGCGCTGTCGGGAGACTAAATTTCGACAGGAGCGTCGCAGTGGGAGCTCCCAGCTCGTTATGAATGTCTGCAAACGGAATCACGAATTGGCAGCGGGTTAGGGGAATTCCGCTCATGTTGCTCGTCTCCTGCCTGCGGCGTTCATTTTAACGGTCGTACTTTGTCGTCGCGGCACTATGAGGCGCGATCTCGAAATTTGCTCGCCGGGTGCATTGGGTGTCGCGTCGCAGCGGTGCATGCGAGGCTGGGACGTGTGCAATTGATCTTAATTCCAGAATTGCAATTTAGGCGGCTCATGGCCAGACGGGCCTACCAATTCGATCACATTATAAGAAGATCGTAAGCAGCGGTTTGAGTAAGGAGATCACGCTTGCAATCTTTCATGACGTGCACATGAAACCCGTCTCTTCGCCATCCCGACACTCTGTCCGCGCGGCGATTTCGGTGCTGCTGCGTCAGGATGACGCATCTGTGCAGTGCACTGCGCGCCAACTGGGCGTGAGCGTGCGCTCATTGCAGCGACACCTCGCTGGTATGGGGACAAGTTACAGCGAATTGGTCACCGAAGTCCGCCTCGATACGGCCTGCCGCCTCCTTGCGGAATCCAACGAGCGCATTTCGGACATCGCCTTACGTCTTGGCTACACCGGAGCGAGCAGTTTCAGCCGAAGCTTTGCGCGTTTGATGAAAATGCCGCCGATTGCATATCGGCAGCAGCAGGCCGCCAAAGGGAATGGCAAGGCCCGCGCCAGCAAAAGTTAGCGCATGGGCGGCTTGCACTGAGTGGACGCGGAAGGCGCGAAAACGCAAGGCCGCGACGCAGGTAGCGGCCCCGCATCGCCCCGCGAACGAGCGTCGCGCTAGCATATTACCAGTATTCGAGCTGTGTTTTTTCGGCGGCAAGGCGGCCCGGAAGACCATGCATCAATGATTGGCGCGAAATGGCAAGACGCTTCGCGCTGAAAGACGCGAGATGCAGATGTAAAGCCAGACGTTGAGGTCAATTATTATGTACTGCGCCGCTCCTATTGCCATTGCCGATCTGATCTGCACATCCGCGCGAAGCGGTCAGTCAGGGGGCCATGCAAACGGGTTGCGTGCCCATATTCGGGGTAGCTTCCTCACTTCATCGGCTTTTTGGATGCAATCGAAAGGCACCGACCAATGATTGGCGGTGCCAGCGATCGATATCGCGTTCTTGTCGCGCGGGCCGAGGCCATCGCTGCGGGGAACGTTGAAGAAATGCCTCGCATCCCCGCGATATGCCACCGGCTCTCAGTGAGCCAGCGTACTCTACGAAAAGCGTTCAGGAGCGTTTACGGCCAGTCGCCGTGCCGTCGAATTCGTGTGCTCCGACTGAATCAGGCGAGGCAGGCACTTCTCGCGGTGGACGGCGAGACAGCAAAGGTGACGGAAATTGCGATCTGCTTCGGCTTTTTCGAGCTTGGACGGTTTTCGGTTGAGTATCGCAAGCTGTTCGGCGAGAGCCCTTCGCAGACGCTTCGAGCGGCGGGCCGGGACAGCGATATGTCGCACGGTGGCAGAGCTGGACTGCGCAACGCCAGGATCGATTACCAGAATCCTTTGTCGAGGGCTTTCAGCGCGGGCGTGATGGACGCGACTCAGGATCGTGATGTCGAAAGCGTATAGCTGCAGCGGGCTAGCCGAGACGAGGCGAGCCCGCAGGGAAAACCAACCGGAAGGGCGCCGTGTCGATGGACCTGACGAAGGCCTGGTATGTTTCGTTCGAGGTGCCGAAAAGGATGCGCAAGACATCCACGCAACGACAGCCGAGACAGAGTGAGAGCTTTCCGACAGAACTCGACGCCCAGAGGTTTGCCCGCCAGAAGTTCGAGCAAGGATACATCGTGACCGCGGGCACCATCAACCCCTGCACACCGCGACGGGCGATACCTTCGGCGGTCATTCACCATTGGCTTGCGGAAACGTCCGAACCGCCGTTGGGCGAACCGGCCTTATTCGAGGACACCAAGGAGCCGGATCTGCCGTAGGAGCCTGCCGCGATACGGTGCGCCCGTGCATTGGCAGAATTTGCATAGACCGTTCCGACGAATTGCCGATATCGTTTCAACGATCTTTTCCCGGAATGTGCCGGGTTCACCGGATGGCGCATAGTGGGCGATGACCGAGATAGTGCCTGTCGCTCCCTCGATCGATCAGCTTGGCCGCATCACTGCTGTCAGACATCGCCGATAAGGACCCCGTTCGAGGAGAGTGTTTTGCAGGTTACGGGGAGGGTTGGAGCGCTGAACGCGCGCAATTGCGTTGGTTTCCCGGGATTGGTGCTGGCCGTCTTGATTTGCCTCTCCAGCGGAATTGCCCGTGCTGGAGATGAAGACGATGATTCTGCGAACGGGGTGTCGAGCGTGCCGAACGTCTACCTGGACATGAGAACCACCTACGCGAGGGTGCCCGCCGGTGCGCTGGCGGTCGGCTTCGGCAATTCGTCCTTGCTCGCGGCGTTGCAATCCGCTGCCATCTCGAACGCCGGCAGCCTGGCTGCGATTGCGGGCGGTGCGGCGATGCCGGGCGCCCAGAGCGTCGTGGTCGATCTTCCCATGACGATCGACGTGAACGATAATGTCTCGCTCTATGCCGGCGTATCAGCCAGCTCGACCAGCACTCCGATGACCGGCTGGTCGTCCGTGGCGCTTACGAGCTGGAATCTTGGATTTCAGGCCGATCTCTACAATCAGAACGGCGGCTCGATTCCGACCCTGAGTTGGCAATCGACCATTACCCAGGCGATTCCGAATGGACCGTTTGCTACCACGAGTTTTGCAAATGTTTTCGAGTTCGACTATGCGTTCGACCAGGACGAGACTCGTGGGTTGCTCGCGGGTGTGCAGGACACACGGGTTGTCATCGGCAGTCAACTCGCGACCATCCATTCCGATATCATGGGCTATGTCGGCGGTTACTACCAATGGCCGAACAATTGGAAGCTTACGAGCCGCGCGGGCGTGCAGGTTTTCGGCGGCGCCGAGCTCTTGGGCCGCGCGTCGGTCTCCTCCTTTACCCAGCCGATCGTGCGACTGGACCTTGACCGGATGGACGACAATGACAACCGACTGTTTGGCGTGACCGCGCAGATCATGTGGGTACCAAAGCCTGCTTACCAGATCACGCTCAGGACGCCGCTCTATTTCGCACGCAACTAGGGCTTCCGGGTCAGCATGACGGAGTTTCGGCAAGGTTGAACCAGGCCAGGAGCGCCCGGTCATCGCTCGACACCACCGGATTGTCAGAATTTGCATATTCGTCAGCCTGCTCGCCTGACACCGAGAGACCATTGGCGCTCAACACCGACTGCGCGCCGATGCTTTCGCTGCGGCAACTTGGCCACAGTCGGGAAAACAGAACGCGCGCGTCAGATTCTGCATAGTGGGTTGCGCGCATTCGATGCGATCACCGCTACACGATTTCTTCAATCAATCAGGTGCGGCAATGAATAAGATTGGAAAGTTTGGGGTTGCGATCGCGGCCTCGCTGATGATGGGTGGTTATGCGGCCGCGGCGGATTTGCCGGCGGCGCCCGCCTACAAGGCGCAGGCTCCGGTTGCCGCCGTCTACAACTGGACGGGATTCTATGTCGGCGGCAACGCCGGGTACGGCTGGGGCAACCAGGACCCGATGGTGCTGTTCGCCAACAGGTTCGATCGAGCCGGTTTTGACATCAGTGGCGGCATGATCGGCGGCACGTTTGGTGGGCAGATTCAGCAGGGATACGTCGTGCTCGGCCTGGAAGGTGACATCGACTGGGCCAACATCAGCGGGTCCTCCGTCGTAACGCCGAGCATTCTCGGCATCGGACAGGGCGTCACGCTGAACACCTCGTCAAACATCAGCGCGCTGGCGACGGTGAGGGCCCGGGTCGGTATCGCCATGAACAACGTCCTGATCTACGCCACCGGCGGCGGAGCCTTCGTCAAGTCGACCGCCAGCGCATCAACCATCGCCGGCGTGCCCTGCGGCACGGTTGGCGTCTTGCCGGATTGCTCAGCCTCGTCCTGGCGTCCGGGCATCTCCGCGGGTTTCGGCGTGGAATACGGCTTTACACCGAACTGGTCCGTGAAGGCCGAGTATCTCTACACGAAAGTCGTCGGCACCGGAGTCAGCACGGATGAATTGAATGTCGTGCGTGGCGGCATCAACTACCGGTTCTGAACAAGGGACATCGATCACATATTCGGTCCCGTTCGACGGACGATGCGCCGCCTCGAACGTCCGATAGGACTGTCTTGATCCTGATCGTGCATCCGAGCCGATGCTTTTCAGCTCGGATGCCAGTCGCGCGCGAAGGCGCCCGGCCTCTGAAAGTCGTCTGAGATCTTTCTACATCCGATTCATCACAATGGGATCCCCAATGCGTTCGAGACTGCTGCTTTCCGTAGCTCTGCTGGTTGCCACAATGGTGTCTGCCAGGGCCCAGACCCCGCTGTCGGCCTATGTCGACGCGAATGGATTCATCGATGTTCAGAAGCTGACCTGCGCGCAACTCGCCGGGACCTACCAGGAGGACGCCGATGCGCTGACGGCCTGGTACAGCGGCTGGTACAACGGCCTTGCCAAGAAGCATTTCCTCGACCTGCGCAAGGGCAAGCTCGTGGAGCACGAAGTCATCGTCTACTGCAAGGCACATCCCGAAAAGCTCATCATCGACGCTATTGCCGTCGTGTTCAAGGCGGAGCGGGAGATGATGGGAATCCAGATGAAGTAGATTGTCAGAGGGCGGATCGGTCGCACGTTGCCGACCGATCCGCTGTGCGCAGTGTTACTAAGAGCGGCATCGCCTGTTCTATTTTTCTCTTGAATTGCCGCTCAGACGGGCGGGATATTTTGAATTGAATGATTTCGGGCAATACACCGACGCCGTTAGAGGCGCGAGGGTGACATTTCTGAAATCCGCTCCGTCCTCTCACGATTGGGGCGTGAAGTCTCTCGCATTGAATCGCACGATCCTTCAGTTTGGCACCGACGGCGGCCCCGGGATTGCGCATGGCGTCACCGACCCGAATTTTACGACGTTGATCGTCCAGTCCTCCAACTTCGACGATCGCGTCGTGCTCGATGGTGTGCCATGCCAGGCCTCTGACCTGGTCATTTTCCCTCCGAACTGTCACTTCACCTTTGTCCGTTCCGGTCATGTCGAATGGGTGGCGTTGTCGCTGCCCAATGAGGAGAGCATCGCGAGGAACATGCTCCCTGCGGCCACAACTCAGGCTTCGCCGAAGACCGCCAAGCATCTCGTCCGGTTGCCAGAGCCGATCAAATCGAAGCTGATCGAGGTGTCGAGGCAGGCTCTGCGTTCCTTCTCCGATTCTGCCTTCGCTGACCGGCCTATGATGGCGCGGGAGGCAGAGGACGCCCTGATGGATCAGCTGGCTTGCATCCGGGATAATCGCCTGAGCCAAAGCTTCCTGCCCAACAAGTACACCCTCTCGTACGAGCGAATCGTTCTGGAGGCGCTTGAGTTCGTTGGGACCAGGTCGGAAAGCATCGTCCATATCAAGGACATCGTGAAAGCGACCAAGGTGGAATACCGCACCTTGCTGCGTGCTTTCGAGCGCTATCTCGGCTTCTCGCCAAAGCTCTATCTGAGGCTTCGGCAGCTAAACCTGGTTTATCACGAGATCAGTCGCGACAACGGTGCATCGGTCGGAGTCGTCGATATCCTGTCGGCACACGGCGTCACCGAGTTCGGCAGATTTGCCGGCCACTACCGGTCGCTGTTCGGCGAGTTGCCATCCGAGACATATCGCCGGTCTCGCGCATTGAGGTCTGGCAACGTGCCGTGACCTCGAAGTGGGGTTTTGGTGCAACACCGCTAAGAATTGGTCGGCGGTGACAGTTTCTGCATACCGACTGAGACAAGGTCGATGGCAAGTGGCTCATGTGTTTTCCACGTTCAATGAGGCTTGCAGGCGATGAAGAAAATCAGTTTACTTACCGCAGCGGCGGTGATGTCCGTTGCGTTCACGGGTATTGCAAAGGCCGCCGATCTTCCGCAGCGGCCGGCGTACAAGGCGGCGCCGATCGCCGCGCCCATGATGTACAACTGGTCCGGCTTCTATCTCGGTATCAACGGTGGATATGGCTGGAGCAACCAGTGCATCGATATCACCGCAATCAATGGAATTGGCGGCGTCTTCGCGGAAGGCTGCAATAGCAAGGGCGGCGGCATCATCGGTGGCCAGCTTGGCTATCGTTGGCAGGCCGGACAATTGGTGTACGGTCTGGAAGCGCAGGGCGACTGGGCCAACATCCGCAACACGCGCATCAGTGCGCAGGACCCGACACGTACTTACAAGTCGACCCTCGCCGGCCTGGGCCTCTTCACGGCTCAACTGGGCTACGCGGCCAACGAGGCCTTGTTCTACGTCAAGGGCGGCGGCGCAGTTGGCAGCCAGGACTTTGCCATCATCGACAATGTGAGCGGCACGGGCCTCGCCTTCGCGAACCGGACCCGCTGGGGTGGCGTCGTGGGTGTCGGCTTCGAGTACGGCTTCTCTCCGAATTGGACGGCCGGCATCGAGTACGACTATCTGTGGCGGGTAAACGAGAGCAACACGTTCCTGACGCCGTCACTCGGGCGCATCACGTCGATCACCGCCAACACCAAGACGGACGCGAGTCTGCTGGCGCTCCGCCTCAACTATAAGTTCGGTTACTAGTGAAGAAAGGAGGTCGTCCAATTCGGCCGGCCTCCATTCTTGTTTCATCATGCCTGGGTCCAGGTAATCCACTATTCCGGAGTTGATCATGCTGTCGAATACGATGCGTGCGATTGCTTTTCTCGGTGCTTTGGCGGCCACAAACATGGTCTTGGCGCAAGACACGGCGTCCCATGCGCCGCTGAAGACGATCGGGGCCAACAAACCCCAGGTCGTTCCATCACTGATCGTCTTCAACTCCAGGGGCGCGAACGTGCAGCCCGGCAAGCTGGTCCTCACTGGCGTCGCGCCAAATGCGATCATATTTGCGGATCGGCCGGTTCGCTCGGCCGGTCACGATCTGACCAGCCATATCGTCGAAGACTGGGGAACCGGCAGCGACAATTTTGCAAAGAATCCGCCCAACGCCACAGTGTCCGTATTCCAGAAGGACGGCAGCACCGTGCGCGATGTCGTTGTCACACTGAAGAATCCCAAGCTCGAAGGTGATAACCTTGCCTTCGATGTCGATATTCTCGAAGGTGACATCAAGGGCGCCGACGGTCCTGCCTCTGTCTTCATCGACATCATCGGCCTTCCGTTTACGCCGCTTTCATTCGCGGGCGTTGCGCGACGCACGGCCTATCGAGGTGCGTATTATGCCGGAGCCGCTGCGGCGGCTGGCGCTGCGGCTGCCTACGCGTACCCGTATTACTATCGGCCGCCGGTTTGCGGATACTATCCCTATCCCCCGTGCTACTAGCGGGACCGCGCGGAGTTTGGCCTGGCGTCCTTGCGCCAGGCCAGCCTCTGGCTGATGCGCCTTGTGTACCATTTGCGTCCAGCCGGCACTGGACGATGATTCTCTCGACTCGAGGAAGCGCCGGCCCGTCCAGAAACGAGCCGATTTCGAGTCTTGGCGCTACAACGCGAAAGAGCCCGGCTGAGCCGGCCGCTTGCTACGGATTGGGCTTGTGATGACTGAGGTCATGCAGTGAAAGGCGGGCCTCGCGCACCAGATCTACAAGCGAGAGCGTGAAGAAGCTGAGAGCGACAACAAAGAGCAGTGCAACGCCGTACTCATGCTGGAATCGAAAGAAGGTACACACGAACGCCAGGATCACCAGCAGCGAGGTGACGATTGCGCTGACCGTCGCGAGAACGATTGCCTTGTTCAGAAGCACAGCGCGACGCCTGAGATGTGGGATATCAGGGTGCGTTCCGGAACGGTCGTCGTCGGCCGTAGCGTGCAATGCCTGTAGCCTGTCGACGACGCGATTCATGCGCCCTATCAAAAGCGACACGAAGGCCGCAACTGCGCCAAGGAGAAATGCGGGCGCCGCTACTTGCGAAATGACCTGCGACAGGTGCGCGGCGGTCGGTGTGTCGATCAGCATGGCTACTTTTCTCCGCGACCGGTACCTGCGCCGCCGCCTACATTGGAGTCAGGGCGAGCGCTCGCAACGAAAGCTTAGCGCATCGTTGGTCACGGGGAGCTTTTTACAACGATGTGAGATCGTTTGCTCAAGATAATCGCTGCGTAGCGTGACGGGCAAGGGGACGCCGCGAAGCGTCCCCTTGCCCGTCGCTTAAACTTACGTCGCTTTTTTGGCCGCCGGGATCGACCAAGTGCCGTCGAGGATCGACGGGTCGTCCTCGTTCGGCCAATACATGCGCAGCATCAGGATGAACTTGCCGGTCGGTGCAGGCAACCAGTTCGACTCCTTGTCGGCCCCCGGGGATTGATTCTGGATGTACAGGTCCGTTGAGCCGTCCGGATTGACCTTGAGGTTCTGTCGCGGGCTGATCGAGTACCGATTGATCGGGTTGGAGACGAAAAAGTAGTTGGCATCGTACATGGTAACGGACCAGAAGCCGCTCACCGGCGGCAATTGGCCCTTTGGAAAACGCATGACGTATTTGTTCGAGCCGTGATAGTCGCTACCGTCCGCATCCTTTAGCGAAAGCGGATAAACCGCGTCTCTGTTGCGGTTCGCGCCGAGCCCGATCGCGGTGACCAGCGCACGGTTGAGATAGTCGGTCCCGTAGACGCCGGTCTTGGTGTCGTAGATCCATCCGTTGACCTTCTTGATGGCGTCGTTGACTTTGAGCTGGAGCATGATGCGATCGAAAGCGGCGCGGGGAATGCGCTTGACGAAATCCGCGTCCAGCTTGCTGGCATCGAAGTCCTGGCCCGGGACAAGACCGATCTTGGCGAACCGCGCGAGTTCGGGCGTGTCAGCAGAAGAGGGAGGGTTCACTTTCATCAGCTGGGCGAGCAGGCTGAAGTATTCAGCCGCATCCATGCGGTTGACCTGTTCGCGCACGGCCGTCTTCATGTCGATGGACGGATCGACCTTGCCCGAGGGCGGCGTGTAGTCCTTTCCGTAGGAACTCAGCGGCACCAGCTTGAACTGGTCCTGCAAGGCGTGGACGGCTGCGTAGTCTTCCGGAGTGCCCGTGCAGTAGATCCGGCCGAGCAACCAGACTATGTTGGTTGGGGCCTTCAATTCCTTGACGCCGGACGGAAGCGTGCCGCTCCAGCCGGGACCCGTGATTGCATAGGTCTGCGCCCCGGTGCCGGTTGTGCGTTTTCCGGGCACGGCGAACACATTGGTCCAGCCGTCGAGCATCGGCAGCAGGAAATACCGGTCCTTCATGTCGGGAACGCTCAACACCCATGGCTCCTTGCCGACGTCGAAAAATGCAGTGGTGTAGAGCGTATCGGCGTTCGGTGCTGTCACATCGCGAAACGAGGCATCCGGATACTGACGCAGCTTGATGATTTGACCCATGGGGGCACGCGTGCCCTCCGCTTTGACGACGTTGGTGAAGACCCGGCGGGTCATCTCGATTGTGACAAGTGGATAACCGAACACATAGGCGTCGGTGGCGAGCCAAAAATCTTCCGCCCCTTCAACGATATCAAATACTGGGCCTTCGTGCGCTCGGAGGATCGACGGGGTCAGTGCAGTGGAAGCGGCGGCAAGTCCGGTCTTCAGCGCAAAACGGCGGGTGATGTCCATCGTTGTTTCCTGGGATTGGTTTCGTTCAAGGCGGCTTTTTGGCAGCGTTGCGGCGCTCCATCTCGTGCCGCGCAAGGCAGGCTAGCCCGTACTTCCCAGCATCGGCTATGCAGTTTCTGACCTTGATCGGGGGCCCATCCGACCAATCGCTTGGCGAGCCGGGGATCCGAGCGGGCGCATGCCGAAGTCGAAGACCCCGCGCTGGCAATAACTGAGCGCGATTTCAGACCATTGCTTCGCGCGGGGCTGGAGATTGCCGAATTTGCATAGTGGGTGGCCGCTTTTTCGTTAGGTTGGCGAGCGGACGAAAAGACGCTTGGCGTGTCAGGCCCGTCCACCACGGAAACGGAGTAGGTTGATGCAAAAGCGATCGAGCCCGAACATGCTGACGAAGCGCGATTTGCTGAGATCTGCCGCGCTGGCAGGCGTCGCCGCTGCTGGCGCCCAATCAAGCCAGGCTTGGGCACAGTGGTCGGAACGTCCGGGATTCTTCAAGGCCAAGGACATCGCAGAGGCCGGCTTCATCTATGGTCTGCCGATGGTGATGGCCTACGGCGTCATGAACGAGTACGCTGTCGACAAGTCGTCGGGCCAGTACAAGGCGCCGTTCAATACACTGTTCAACGAGGCGCGCGTCTTCACATACGAAGATACCGCCGTGATCACCCCCAACAGCGACACGCCGTATTCGTTCGCTTGGCTGGACCTGCGGGCCGAACCGCTTGTCTTTTCGGTGCCGGCGATCGACCCCAAGCGCTACTATTCGCTGCAGTTGAACGACCTCAACACGTATAATTTCGGCTATGTCGGGACGCGCGCCACCGGCAGCGATGCCGGAAGCTATATGATCGTCGGCCCGCGATGGACCGGCGTGACACCGGCCGGCATCAAGAAGGTATTCCGGTCGACCACCGATTTTTGCCTGGGGCTCTTACGCACGCAGCTGTTCGACCCGGCCGATATCGAGGCCGTCAAGAAGATTCAGGCCGGCTACAAGGCGCAGCCGCTTTCCAGCTTCCTGAATCAGCCGGCGCCTTCTTTCCCCAAATTCGAGAAGGACCTCGTCCGCACCGAGTTCTTCGAATACCTTGATTTCGCGCTTCAATTCGCGCCGGCGCTGCCGGAAGATCGCTGGATCCGCGAGCAGCTGGCGCGGATCGGCGTGGGGCCAGGGAAGAGCTTCGATTTCCGCAGCCTGTCGCTGGAAGACAAGGCGGAGATCCTGCTTGGCATGAAGGAGGGCGAGCGCAAGGTCAGCGAGGCCGTTGCGACCCTCGGCAAGGACATCAACGGCTGGCGCGTCGGCGCGCCGTTCGGCGATGCCGCATTCTTCCATGGCGACTGGCTTATGCGCGCGGCAGCCGCGAAGGCCGGCATCTATGGCAGCGACGCGGTGGAGGCCATGTATCCTTTGGGCAAAGTGGATGTCGATGGCAAAGAACTCGACTGCTCGAAGTCGAGCTACACGCTTACCTTCCCGGCGGAGCAGCTGCCGCCGGTCAACGCCTTCTGGTCGGTGACGATGTATGACGGCAAGACGCAGCTTTTGGTGAAGAACCCGATCAACCGCTACCTGATCAACTCGCCGATGCTGCCGCACATGAAGTGCGGTTCCGACGGCTCGCTGACGATCTACGTCCAGAACAAGTCTCCGGGAGCCGACAAGGAGGCAAACTGGCTGCCGGCGCCGGATGGCCCGATCTATGTGGTGATGCGACTGTACTGGCCGAAAACCACGCCGCCATCGATTCTGCCAGCTGGTGAAGGGACGTGGAAGCCTCCCGGCTTCAAGCGCGCGTCCTAGAGATCGAATTTTTATCGGCCGGATGCGCGGCGACAGAGTCGCAATTGCACGCATCCGGCCGGCACGGGCATGGCACCGCCCTTGTGAGTGTTCAATCCCGGTGCACGACAGATGCAGGAGATCATCGTGCTCATCATCCTGACGCTCTATTTGGTCCTGGTCTGGCTCGTCTTCTCGAGGCTCAAGCTGGTCCGATGGGGCTGGGCGTCCGGCACCGTCACCGTGCTGCTTGGCGCGTTCATCCTCGCGGTATTCCTCGCGATGTTCAACTACCTGACCCCGTCGGGAAGCTTAGTCGTGATTTCCCGCGTCATGGAGGTCGCGCCCAATGTCTCCGGCGAGGTGATCGAAATCCCGGTCAAGCCAAACGAACCGGTGAAGGCCGGCGCGGTGCTGTTTCGCATTGATCCGGCACCGTTCCAGTACAAGGTCAACCAGCTCGAGGCATCGCTCGCCCAGGCACGCCAGCAGGTCAAGCAACTGAAGGCCAGTTACGAGCAGGCGACGGCGAATGTCGATGGACTGACCAAGCAGCTCGCCTTTCACACCCAGCGGCTTTCCGATTACCGCAAGCTCGTCAGCGAGGAGGCGCAGACCGCGTTTCGTCTGCAGGACGTCCAGGTGCAATACGACACGGTCGAGTTTCAGCTTCAGGCGGCCAAGGCCGCACAGCTGAGCGCACAATTGGCGATGGAGTCGGAAATCGGCGGCGTCAACACAACCGTCGCACAGATCCAGGCCCAGCTCGACCATGCGAAGTGGGAGCTCGAGCAGACGACGATCCGCGCCATCGGCGACGGTGTCGTTACGATCATGGCGCTGTCGGTCGGCGACCGCGCCATGCCGGCGCGCTCGGTGATGTCGTTCATCGTCGCAAACGATATCGTCATCACCGGCATGTTCCCGCCGAACGGATTCCGGACCATCAAGCCCGGCGCGCGGGTCAAGCTCGTCTTCGACGACGACCCTGGCCGCATCCACGAAGCGACGGTCATGGCTATCCCCCAAGGCGTGGGGCAGGGCCAGATCGCGGTCTCAGGTACGCTGGCGCGGGTCGGCTCGATCGGAGGCGCGAAGGCTTATCCGGCTGCTATTTCGATCCCGAAGACCATCGACCGTAGCCAACTCCGGCTCGGAATGCCGGGCACCGCCACCGTGTTCGCGGACAACGCCGGCGTCATCGGCCTGTTGATGTCGATCCTGGTCTGGATCGGTTCGTATACGGCATATTTATAGCCGCCTTCCATTTCACTCTCGGCTCCAATTGGTAGCTCATCCAGATATCTCCGGAGAAAAAATGGGTTTTCGATCTGCAGGCAGTATTGCAGCCCTCGTTTCGGTCACTCTTCTTGTCCAGTTGTGCTCGGGTGCTCGCGGTTACGCCCAGCAATCAACTGGTCAATTGTTGATCTCATCGGGATTCAGCCCTGTCGCTGCGACCACGCCGGAGCTGTTGAATCGGCTGATGTTGTTCCCGTCCAATCAATTTCAGCTGCGGCAGAGGAGCGGACGTTCCTACTACGTTTACGCGGATCCCTCCGGATGTACCTGTGCGTATGTCGGCAGCGTGGCCGCTATGGACAAATATCGCGCCAGTTATGGTGCATTGCCGGCAACTACGCTCTCGGCAGGCGGCTTTACGAATCCCGAAGAGAACCTGATCAACAGCATGGAAAACGATGACGCTTCGGCGCAGTTCAACGATGACGTATTTGGTCCGGACTTTTAGGTTTGCCTGATGTGCGTTCGAGCATGAGGGCCCCGCGCGTTCGCGGCACACGCACCGCACCGACCTGACCGTCGGCGGCGTTCTGTTGATGGAGACCGGCGCTTCAGCTCCTCGGCGCAAAGGAGGAGGGATCTATCCCATCCGAAGTCGTGGCGCTCCCATCCAGCGAAGCCGGGTCCGATCGATCGACGTTGATGTCGTGTCGAATCAAGGGATGCCTTCAATCATTCGGGCAGCATGGCGCCCAAGGCAGGCGCTTGTCCCGGCCGCGATTGCGCACGAAACTGCCGCGGCGTAACGCCGGTAATGCGGCGGAAGGCGCGCGTAAAGTGCGCTGGATCCGTATAGCCGGAGGAGAATGCGATTTCGATGATCTTGGAATCCGTGTCGCGCAAGAGCTTGCTGGCATTCTCGAACCGGATGGTGTCGAGCAGATCCGAGTATGTCATGCCGGCGTACGCAAGCTTACGTTGCAAGCTCCTCGCGCTCGCGCCAGCCATCTCCGCAACCTGAGCGAGAGCCGGAAGTCCCTGGTCGAGGTAGGACGGCAACATCAACTTGAGCGTTGCAATGATGTCATGACCTGACGGGCCAGCCTGATCGTCTTGCAAGGAGAGCACTTGCTCCTTTGCGCGATTGGGAAGGCTGAGGAGCGAGATCGGCACGTCGATCCACGATGCGTCTTGTCCCGACAGGAAACGCGTGTTTGGCCAGAATGATTGACACGCGGGGCTCGGCGTATACCGGGCTTCAAACGCGATTGTAGCAGGAGCCCAATCCGGTCCGGCGAATTGCCGGACAATGTATATGGGGAAAATATTCTGAAGCCATTGTGAATGCTCGAGATGCAGGAGTCCTTTTGTTCCAGTGAGACTGCTGCAAAACTTCACGTGACCGTCGTGGCGCTCGATCCAATTCTTCAAGTTCGAGTCCTCGATCGATGCCCATTTGCAAGCCTGTTGCAGCGCGACCAACAGCGTTGGGGCATGGCCGATCAGAGTCCGGGTTTTCTCGCTCAGGTGACAATAGTGCAGACGTTGGGAGGCGAGGAATCCAAAATCCGGAATACCTTGTGATCTCCGGGCGATTTCCGCGAAGTCGATTGCTCGCAGAATCGGAACGTAGTGATTGGCCTTTTCTTCCAATGATGTCGGAAGATGAAATTTTGCCAGAAACGAACCCGTCGACGCGCCGATTTCGCTAAGGATATCAGCGAAAGGAATGAGGAACTGGCAGCGCGTCAAATGAATATTTGCCACCGGGCCGCCCCTCGATTGTAAAATGGATGCTGCCTGTCGGCGGGAGTTTCGCTGGGACCGGGCGTTGGCGCGGCCGGCAAAAATGGAAGAGTTCGCTGCCCCCTCCCGGCATGCACCTTTCTCTGCACCCCAGCGATCGGCTGCGAGCCACTCCTTCGATGCGGGTCTTGCCGGCTTTTTTGGCGGCTTATGGCCAGACGGCCAACAATTCGCTGCATAGGCTTACTTGAGATCAAAACTACGACCGGAATGGAGGAAAGCTGAGCCCTTCGTGCTGCGTTTCGATGAATTCTCTCTCCGTACCCTCGCAGCATTACGTGCGCTCGACAATGGTTGAACGAGAGCCACTGGGTGATCGAAAGGCGCCCCAGTTTTTCCGGACAGTCGGCCGGAAGGAGGCCCGGAATGCCCATGGCGTCGAAGCATCTGGTATTCTCTAGACGGAGCATAGACTTCGTGCCTCACACCAACAGATGAGAGCCGTCCGTTTGCCTTCGTCCGAAGCGATCCGCGCGGCCATTGTCGCGTCGCTGCGACATGGTGACGCAACCATAAATGGCACAGCTCGCGCATGCAAGATCAGCTCGCGGACGTTGCAGCGTCATCTCGGCCGTATGGGCACAAGCTACCGCGCAATGCTTGCGGAGGTTCGCTTGAATTTGGCTTGCCGGCTGCTCGTAGACTCGAGTAAGCCCCTGTCCGACGTCGCAAAGTTCCTCGGCTATTCCAGTGCAAGTAGTTTCAGCCGCACTTTCGCGCGTTTGATGAAAGTCCAGCCCGTTGTCTACAGGCGGCAGCAACTTGCTGGTAAACGTCGGCAGGCGTCCCATCGCATATGACCTTGCGCGATCGATAGCTGAATTATTCCACAAGATTGGCGTGAAATGGCAAGACGCACGATTTGAATTGGAGCGAAACGTTCGGCGAGATTTCGGGGCTCCGCAAGGAGCCATTTTGCTTTTTTTGACGTTCAACAGGCGCAGGGACGCTACGGGAAGCTATATGGCCCGGCCGAAGCAAAAGCAGAGCGACGCAGGCTGGCGAGCACGGTAGGCATCGCGTCATGCAATCACGTCGCCGAGCACGAGCGGCCAGCCGCCGAATCAGCTCCATCCGTTCGCGACAAACAGAAGGCGCTAGGGCTATCCGCCAGACGACCTTCGTCGCGGCGTCGGCGAGCCCTGAGATCGTCCGGTCGGTGCCTGCACAGACCGATCTGGGCGCTTACGCCAGTCTCGACCAGCGCATTGTCGATGCGATCGCGGTGGTGTGCCTGGCGCATGGGATAGGTTGATCGTCCAGGCGTCATCGACCCCGACCTTCTGAATATGGTATCGTCGCGACAGCGAGAGGTCTGGCGCGATCTGGTCGGACCTAAGAATTGGCCTTGACCTGACTAGGTCAGCTAGCCTGCTCATGTAGCGGACTCCCGCTACCATTGGCCACGATTTGCTCCGTCACGGCGCAGAACGGGAATTACAGCGGGCCATGACGTGCTGCTGGCCGCTTCTGACGAAGCTTAGGTGCCTTGGCTCGGGAGGCGTTCTGATCCTCCTGAAGTTTGAGCGTCGCTCTGGCGTGTTCGGCGAGTTTCAACGCGTTGTCGGCGTTCGAAGCGAGCCGTGACAGCAACTGGGACAGCACTTTGAACTCCTCACGCGTCAGCATGCTAAACAAGGCGTCGTTGACCGGGCGCTGCAAAGCGGCAAGGCGGATTAGTAGGCTCATTCCGCGTTGGGCGAGCGCAAGTTGCACCCGTCGTCCGTCTTCGGGGTGGGGGCTTTTCTCGAGCAGGCCGTCGGAAACCAGCTTGTTGATCTCGTTAGTGACGAAGGCGCCGCTCAGATATAGCCGCTCGGCGACCTGATTCACGCCCATCGGTTCTTCCGCAGTCGAATTCTTGATCGCAATCAATATCAGATATTGGGTGGGCGACAGGTCGACGAAGCCCGCGAATATTTCGCGGCAGGCCTCAAGACTGCGTCCGAACGCGAAATAATCGTAGAGCAGGCCGCGAAGCGTGCGGTCTCCTTCCTTGTCGAGCAGTTCGGGTTTCGACGCCGTCAGGAGTGCATCGTTCACGCGGTCAATCTCCTCGCCAAATCATGGCATTGCGAGCGCGGTGTTCGACAATCCCCTGTCGAGCCGCTTCGACGAGGATGACTCAGTTCTCTGCTTCGACGACGTGAAGGTGCCTTGGGATCGCGTCTTCATCGAGGGCAACGTCGAGATGTGCCAGAAGCAGTTCCACGCCATGCCTTGTCACGTCTACCAAAACTACCAGGCGATGGTCCCTCTCAGCGTGAAGCTCACGTTCCTGACTGGCCTTGCGCATCGGATCGCCGAAATGAACGGCGTCACGCAATTCCCGCAGGTTCGCGAAATGCTCGGTCAGCTCGCAGCCGAGACCGGCATGGTCGATGCGCTGGTGGCTGCGATGGAGGCAAAGGGCACGCAGGTCGGTCCCTACTTCATCCCGGATCGGCACACGCTCTATTCCGCACAGGTCCTGACGCAGCAGCTCTACGCCCACATCATCAATACGCTGCGCGAGCTCGCCGGCGGCGGCATGATCATGCTGCCTTCGTCGGTGGCGGACTTCGGCAACCCGGAGATTGCTGCCCTGATCGACCAGACGCAGCAGTCGCCGAAGGCCAATTCGCACGACCGCGTGAAATTCTACAAGCTCGCTTGGGACGCCGTCGGCTCCGAGTTCGGGTCGCACCATCAGCAATACGAGATGTTCTACGCCGGCGCGACTTTCGTTACCAAGGGCCATTCCTATTGCACCTACGACTGGACCGGCGCCGATCGGTTGGTGCAGACGATGCTCGATTCCTACGACCTCAACGGCGTCTCGACCTCCAGCAAAGCCGCCTGAATCAGGGAGCAAACACATGCCCGTCAACAAGAAGCACGACGAATTCTACACGCTCGTTAAGACCACCGGGTGGGAAACGCCCGCGGGCTATCCGGCCGGCATCCAGCAGAAGATCATCGCCGGCGGCCGAGATGAGGAGAATCGGCACGGTACGAGAACCCGGCTGCTCCGTTTTGCGCCCGACGTCTATACGACGGCGCCGTTCTCGCACGAGTATTGGGAAGAGGTCTATCTCGTATCGGGCGACCTGATCGTCGGCAACGATGACAAGGGCGAGGGCGGCGTGAGCTTCCCGCCGAACACTTACGCCTGCCGGCCTCCGCACGCGCCGCACGGTCCGTTCAAATCCGTCGGCGGCTGTCTGCTCCTAGAGATGCACTACTTCGATCCGGTTTGATTCCGGTTCGCTAGCGACCGCCTGCACCGGGAGTTCGACCCGCAGGCATCGAGCGAATATGTCGGATCGCACGTACGGCGTCTGGAGGCGATGCGGCGTGAGGCAATGGTAAGCCGTCTTGCCGACGGGAGCTGGAATGTCGGCGACGACTATCTCGACCGGGCGCTCCGATACGAGAAGCTGCAGCGCTCGCGCAATCCGGTACGCGTCGCGGTGTTGTCATGGCAGAGACTCGAAGATCTGCCGCAGGCGCTGGGAGCAACGTGGCTTGATCGCAAGCTGATTGGCAAGGAGCCCGATGGGTTCGTGTCGGCTGGCTTCGGGGCGGAAGTCGAGACCGCATTGCGAACCAGGCGGCAATGGCTGATCGAGCAGGGGCTGGCGCGAGAGCAAGGGGGGCAAGCGCGGTACGCGCGGAACATGCTCGAGACGCTCGAGGCCCGTGAGCTGGCAAGGACTGTGGCGGATATTTCCGCGCGCACCGGGCTTGAGCATGTCGACGTCAAGGCCGGCGACAAGGTTGAGGGCGTCTACCGGCGCGTGCTCACGCTGCACAGTGGGCGGTTCGCCTTGATCGAGCGATCGCATGAGTTCGCGCTGGTGCCCTGGCGGCCGGTGCTGGAGCGGGCGCGCGGGCAATTGGTCACCGGTCAGGTCGGCGGGGAGGGCATTTCCTGGTCGATCGGCATCAAGCGCGGAATTGGACGCTAGTGGCCGGATGCTCGGAAAGTCAGTCAGTTTCCGTCCAGGAGCGTTCGTGTTCCATCCTGGAGCGTTCGTGGAATTCATCTTTTGTGTGTCCAAGGAATTGAATCAATGACTATTATACTATTTTTGCGAGAATAGTATAGCTGAAATGTTCCAGAATACCGGTGGTTATACTATTCTCGCGAAAATAGTATAGCGAGGTTCCAAGATGCCGTCGAACCAAGCCCTCGATATCAGCTACCAGACGCTCTATTCGGAGCTTGTCCAGCGAAGCCTGGACGAGAGCGTCACCTCCGAATTTTCCACGAGCGGCCGCTTCGTAGCGGTCGAGGTGAAGGGCAAAAAATACTGGTACTTCGACACGCCGAAGCCCGAAGGCGCGGGCCAACACCGCCGCTATGTCGGTCCCGTCGACGATCCAGAGATCACCAAGCGGGTCGAAGCATTCAAGGATCTGAAGGCCGATCTGAAGGGACGTCGCCGTCTCGTTTCCACATTGACGCGCGAGGCCTATCTGCCGCGTCCTCTGCCGATGGCTGGCCAGGTGGTGGAAGAATTGGCGAAGGCGGGCTTCTTCCGCATGAGGGGCGTGCTCGTCGGCACTGTCGCTTATCAGTGCCACGCCGCCGTGCTTGGCCGGCGCCTTGATGCGGCCGCCATGCAGACCGGCGACGCCGACTTTGCGCAATTCCACGAAATCTCGGTGGCGGTCAAGGATTCCATGCCTCCCATCCTGGAGGTGCTGCGCCAGGTCGATCCGACCTTCCGCGAGGTCCCGAGCCAGGCCGACGGCAGGGTCTCCACCCAATTC
The DNA here is from genome assembly GCF_054059095.1 of Bradyrhizobium sp. USDA 4510. NCBI lineage: Bacteria > Pseudomonadati > Pseudomonadota > Alphaproteobacteria > Hyphomicrobiales > Nitrobacteraceae > Bradyrhizobium > Bradyrhizobium sp. USDA 4510. Next base: position 2,829,786 of record NZ_JBSSBT010000001.1, read on the forward strand.
ACGTCGAGGGGCAACTTCAAGGTTGAATTCCTGACGCCGAACCAGTGGTCGGACGACCAGGCAGGCAAGCCGGTCCCGATGCCGGCCCTCGGCGGGGCAGCGGCACTGCCGCTCCGTTTCCTCGACTACCTGATCTTCCAGCCGATCCGCGCGGTGCTGTTGCACGGTCCGGGCGTGCCGGTCCTCATTCCATCGCCCGAACGCTACGCCATCCACAAGCTGATCGTCGGCTCCCGCCGCAAGGAGGACCGCGATGCGACCGCAAAAAGCGCAAAGGATCGGCTGCAGGCTCGATCGATCATCGAAGCGATGATCGCCAACAGGCAGCAGTCGGACCTTGCGGCCGCCTATACGGAGGCATGGGATCGCGGCGATCAGTGGAGAGCGGCGATCCGCACCAGCATCGCGACCTATGATGACAGCTTCCAGACGTTGCTCCGGACCGAACTAGGGAAGGGTGTATCCGAGCTCGGCTCCGATCGCGCCGCCTACGATCTCGCAGACAAGTCAACCGACACGCCAACCTCTCGTCCACAGTGATCCGCGGACCGCAGGCTCAACACCGACGCGGCCGCAACGCAGCCTCGACCAGCAGCAGCGGCACACAAGCCGGGCGCAAGAAGCTCGGCCAGGCATGCTCTGCCGACGAAGATCGACATGCCGATCATGTCGACGTCATCAAACAAGCTGCTCCCTGCGCGCCGGAACCAACAAGCCTGAGCCTGGTCGGCAGTGCACGCCTTGCGGGGCATTTCTCGAACGACATGCTCATCGCTGATCCATCCGGCACTCCGAAGCCCGCGCACAATGAGAAGCAGCTTGGTCATGCAGAATCGAGGCGTGACCCCGCACCGCCTGCCGACAGAGGCAATGTCTCTTCGCTGTTGAGCAACTGATTGCCCGGTGGCTGAGCGCGACATGGCAACGAGATGCAATCTGCGCCAGGTGTTCACGCGCTGTTGAAGCATTCGATGATGCTGTGCTGATCTTGATCTTCAACTTCGGCACTTGATCGGGCTTGATCGAAATCGCGCTCGCTGATGGCGCGACTTTTTATTTCGATTGAAGGCTCGCCGAATTTCGCCGTTCTCATCGTGCCGCTCACGTCGCGTGGGCGGATGGGGCGGCGAATGTTTCCAGCAAAGATCTACATCGGTCAGATCACGATCGTGTTCGGCATCGTCGTCGCGTCGACCTGAGGAGCGACGCAATGGACCGCGGCAGCCCTCGGCTTTCAGCAACGGCTGGGTGAACCCTGGTTCGCGATCGCCGGCTATCCTCGCCTGTTTAGCTTTTTATCGCGGCGGTGCCCTGATCGCTGAGGTCATCTTTCGGATTTCAAATCTCACCCATGCCCGCCGCCGTCAGAACGGGAAGCATGTCATGGTTTCGACGTAGCCCATCTGGTGAGATTCTGAACGTCAGCCGATCCAGCGGACTGACGATGAAGCGCCTAGCTCTGATGTCCCGCAAGACCCAGCGAAGTCGGATAGCCTCGCCCAAGGGCAAGCTCTCCAACTCACTCATCAGCTGGTTTGATCCTACGGTAGTGCATCCCCATGTCACGTCGCACGAGAGATCTGCGCTGGCTGCCGAAGGGTATCCAGCAGCTGCTGCTCTTCATCGATGCGCTGGCGAAAGCGCTCGCGCTCCCGTTCCGAGGTCGCGGTATCGATGAGATACTGGTAGTCACCGACGATCTTCTCGCTAACGCGAATGAGTAGCTTTTAAAGTTCGATCATGGATGTTTTTCTCCCGATCTCCCGGCGGCTGGATGACAGCCGGCATATGCCGAGAGGCGGAGCGTCAGAGGCCACGCCTTGCGTGGCCTCCAGTTCCTCGCCGATGCGCCTTTCGATGAACTGACGCTCCAAGTCGGAAAGCTGCGTTTTCAGAAGCCACCGATAATGGCGGATGTTGGTGCGGTGCGCTTGGAGTTGCTCGAGCCGCTGGTCGATCAATCTGGAGTATGGCTTCTCCATCGGGCCGTACCTTGAGACTGCCGGGCTTCAGCCAGGTTATCGAGGAACATCGCGGTCCCCCCAATTGTTATCTAAGCATCATCGGCAACTATCAATTGGGCGCCGGTGGCTGAGAGTGTCGTGCTCCCGATCATTCGCTGGCGAAGCAGGCATTTCACCGCCGGCGCTACGCTCATTTCCTCCAATGCGGGGAGAACGCCGATGGCTTCAAGCACCGCGACTAGCCTGATCACAAAGTTAACTGCCTCCAACCGGCTCGACAGCGATGACATTCAGGCACTTGAGCAGCTGCCGATCCAGGAACGCCAAGTCCCGGCCCAGCACATTATTGTCGCCGATGGCAGCCGGCCAAAGGAATGTTGCCTTCTCGCCGAAGGATTTGCGTACCGTGCAAAAATCACGCAGGACGGCAAGCGGCAAGTCCTCTCGTTGCACATTCCCGGCGAAATACCGGATCTGCAGAGCCTCTACCTCAACGTCATGGACCACGATTTCACGACGCTGACATCCTGCACGCTTGGCTTCATCCCTCATGAAGCGATCAAGGCCTTGTGTAAGCAGCGCCCGAATGTGACAGGTGCGCTTTGGCGCGAAACGCTCATTGACGCGGCGATTTTTAGGGAATGGATCGTCAATGTCGGCCGCAGGTCCGCGGACGAGCGTATGGCCCACCTTTTCGCCGAAATTCATCGTCGATTGAGGGCTGTCGGTCGAACGAGCGACGGTGATTTCGACTTCCCTATTACGCAATCCGATCTTGGAGATTGTCTCGGACTTTCGACGGTCCACGTCAACCGCACGCTGCAGGAACTGCGGCAAGAAGGTATCATGCAAGTCGACCGGCCACACTACCGCATTCTGGACCACGATAAATTGGAGGAACTGGCCGGATTCGATCCGGCCTATCTTCACTTGCAGCCAACTGGCTAGCTCGAAGGGGAGACGATGCGCTTGGCGGTGACGTCGATCTGAAAGATTGCGTTTTGTTCCTCCCTTGACCGCGATCGACCAACGATTGGATTTGTCGAGGTCCAGATTGGACCCGATATCGCGAACCGTCGTCACGGCCTTCTGCCAGGCCATCTCGTCGTTCAGCAGTTCCTCGCCATCGGGATCATCAAACGGACGGTCATTCGAAATGAGGAGCGTAGCCGGCAACTCGTCGTCGAACTAGAGGCGTCTATCTCACTTTCTTATTTGGCCGAGTGTGCTCTAGGTTTTGTGCAAGCCACACGGCTGGTCCGAGCGGGCCGCAGCCGCCGCATAGTACCGGGGAAAATAGCAACCGATAGAACGATTGGGTTACCTGATCCGGGGAGCCAAATGCGCTCCGCTAGTGTCTACTACTACGACAAGGCGCGCCCTGTCATGCCCCAGCGCTGAGAAATTGTCGCGGAAACCCGTAGCCGTCCGGTCTCGACTATCGTCGCCACCGATCTAAGCCAGCTCGGCCTCGCGGTGTGATCTCGCGGTCCACTAAGAGGACGGAGCCGCCAAGCCCGACCGTACCCGGATTGGCGGTTCTCTTTTGCACCGAATGCAAAATTAACAGGCAGGTCGCGGCGGCGAGCCTGAGCCTTTGTCGCAATTTATCTGGAAATCGGAACCCGCGACCTAGCAGCTCGGTTTAACGCAAAAGCCCGGCCGTCAACTAGGACGGCCGGGCGAAAGTGATACGAGCTCGATGAACGCTGCGGATATGCTGCGGCGCGGCAGGGCGGTGGGTACCTCGGAGGGTGTTTAGCCGCCGGACTGAGGCACGAAAGCATTCACGTATGCCGCTATTCGCGCCGCCGGTGGCGGTCGTAGCTGACGGAATGGAGGCGGCCAATCCGCACCAGCGGTACAATCGCAATTGCTGTGAGATGATCGGTGCTCATGGCGATGTCCTTGCATCGCCCCCATCAATTGGTCTTCGAGCGCGAGCTATTCCCTATAGGCGCCAGGCGGACCCGCCACTTTGCAAGATCAATGCATCGGCTATGGGCGTTCTAGGTTCCTCATTTCCATTCGTGATGAAAATTGGGGAACGAAGACGCCCCGCCAGAAAGCAGCAGGCCCCCATAAGCGCGTTTCACATGTGCTAATGACGCGGTGCCCGCATGATAGAAAACTCGTCTTCGAGCGTGGCGCTCATATGGCGTGGGCTACCGCTCGACCCCAGCGTAACTTCAGATTACATTTAGGATAGTTGCGTACCCATGAACGAGTTTTTTGACTGCAGCAAACGCGCTTTAAACATCCTCTCCGAACTTCATGCTTCCGAAAAAGAGTTGGTGGGCAAGGGGGTCGTCTTGTCCGATGGGAAAGCCGGCACAATTGAGCACGTATTTGTAGATGACGTCCATGGGCTCCGCATTGCAATTGCGGGACATGAAGGTCGATGGCCAATAGCGATGGTCAAGCAATTGGAAGGGGATCATCTCTCAAGAAAGCCAATCGCCAAAGCCAAATTACCGCGTGCGATTCACGAAGGTTAATGACTCCGCTGCTGCACACTGCGACGATAGGCTTCCTACGAGCGAGCTTAAAACCATGGAACGCATGAATGGAGTGGAGCGGACATTTGCGTCTGTTACTGCGCTGAGTGTCTTGGTTCTCGTCGCTAGCCTGACCGCATATGCGTTTAGCTAGTGGAGCCAGAAAAGTAGCGGCATCCGAACAATAGGGTAGATAACTTTCATTTCGTATTGTTTCAGCCTTGGAAACAGGCTCGCTGCTTCTCGGCGGACAGCGGTCCTCGATCTGGCCTGGCCCCAGCATGATCCGGATGCTGGGGCCATCTTTTTTGTGCTGCTGCCTAACAGGACGCGCTCCCAGCACAGGCCGATTGCGCCCAAAGCCTTCTGGCCGTCCTTTTCATAGGAGCGGGCCTGACGAAGTTGGGTTACTCTGAAGCCAGGCGCTGATCCCGCCCCACAACGTCTGACGCCGCAGTATGTAAGCAAAGCCCGGCCTCAGCGATTCCTACCGCGCTGAGACCGTTTTACTTTCAGGAACAAGTGGCAATTTGTGGAGTTGCAAGGGAGGTTGCTCTCGGGAGGTGGGACGGGCATCGGTCTCAGTGCTCTCCCGGGGCATTGGGCAGTTCGCTTTCGTGAAGGCAAGCTATGACAGAAGAGCGCCGAGACTGAACACTGATCGTCGGATTTCTCAGTATTGCGGCTCAGCGCCATGCTTCATTAGCCGAACCCAGGTTGAACGGCTCCGAAATGCCTGTGTCGTCCTTCGCGGCCGGCTCAAACGCGAACTGCGGTTCTGGACGTCAATGTTACTCGGATTTTCATGTTACTCGGATTTTCGCCGCTCTGGATCGTTGGCGGAGCTGCTGATTTTCTTTAGGTTGTAACCGTTCCGCGAGATGCAGCAAATTGCCTAGATCACGGATGCAAAACAGAAAGCAGACGTTGTCGACGTTGCTCGCGGTCAAGTTGATCTTTTCGCATCATCTCGAACTGAGCTTGAGCCTTGATGGTGCTTTCGTTTGACCTCTTTAACTCGATCAGCAACGCCTCCTGCTCCGCGAGTCGTTTTTCTCCCTCCACAACATCAAGTTCAATCTGCCGCAACTCGTCCATGATCGAGTCTTTGTGCATCTTAGTCCATCGCACCCGTGCAGTTACAGCCGTGTGAGCTTAACCATTTCCAAGAGCTAGCCGTTCCTTGAATTCGACCTTGCGCTGCAGGAGTTTTCGGCAGGCCATGGTGGGAATAAGTTGCAATAGGAACGGCAGGATGAAACGGCGGTTTTACTCTGCCGGCGTCGAACGCTACGGTCGCCGGCGACGACCAAAAAAGCGGAGACTTGGCTTCAGCGCCTTCGGCTGAAGCCATTTTTTTGGAACAGATGGCAATTCCGGAGACAGAGGCCTCGCTTAATTGTCGACAAGGGGGGCTCGGCGACAGGCCGCTTCCGTTGTTCGACAAGGCTCAGTTCGGATTTCGCTGATCCAAGGGCAGCGCTCGCTTTCGAATATGCCTGCGCTCGTTCAAAATGATCCCAGCGCGTGTCATCGCAGCAGTTGCAGCGCGGTAGGGTCATAGGTCCTCCCGCACGCCGCGAAAGAACGGATGCCGTACCTTGCCCTCGGCGGATTTGGAGCGGTACTCGATCTCGGCCAGTACTTTCGGTTCAACCCAGATCGCCTTGTGTGCAATGCGCTTGGTATAGGGCTGCTTCTTGCGGATCAGCGGTGCCAAGCGTTTGCGGAGATCGGCGGGCGAGGCCTTGTCGAAGCCGTGGTCGACCTTTGCGAGCGTAGATCAGCTCGTCGCCCTTGCGTCGGCCGACATAGATGCCGTCCCATTCATCGCCGTCGAGCGCAAAGCCCGCGATGTCAGCGTCTCGTGCTGGGCGCAGGTCTTCTTCACCCAGTCGCGGCTGCGGGCGCCGGGTCGGATAGACATTGTCGGCCACCTTCGACACCACGCCCTCGTAGCCGAGCTTGCAGGCATGGGTGAACATCTTCGGGCCGTCGACCTCGAAGCTCTGGCTGAACTGATGGCGGTGCCGGCAATCAGCTTCTTCAGCACGGCCTTGCGCTCGACCAGCGGCACCTTCCGAAGATCGCGGCCGTTGAAATGGAGCGGATCGAAGGCCACCATCACGATCCTGGTCGACTTACCGCGCAGCTCGTTCTGCAGCACAGAGAAGTCGGTCGTGCCGCCTGCCGAGGGAAATCTCGCCGTCGATGATGGCTGATGTTGCTGAAATCGGCCAGGCGTCTTGGGCCACCTTCTTGAAGCGCCTGGTCCAGTCGTTGCCGCGCCGGGTGTAGATCTTCGCCTCGTCATAGGCGATGTGAGTCTGGACCCGGTAGCCGTCGAACTTGATCTCGTGAATCCAGCGTGCGCCGCGCGGGACTTTATCGATCGGCGATGCCAGGGCCGGCGCGATGAAGCCGGGAAAGAGCGCCTTTGGTCCCGATCGCTTCGGGCTTCCTCCGTTGAAACGCCACAACGCCATCCAATAACAGCGACCTGATTCAAATTTGAGGACTTGGCAATCGTTCCGCGCGCGGGGTCCGCTATTGGAACCGCTGATCTTAGCCTGCGTTGGCGTCTTCCAACAGGGGGGCCAGAATGGCAAGGAAAGCGAAGAAGCAGACCGCGCGGGGTCGCAAGCAGGACCGAGCGCGCGTCGTCGGCGGGCAGGATTACGAGGTGCGCTACGAGGCGAAGAAAACCCGGAAGTCGGCAGGGTCTGTGAAGAAGCCGTCAAGAAGGTCGGCAACAGCCGCAAGCGAGTTGAGCGCCGGCTCGGTTCGCCATGAAGAAGTCGTTGGGAACGACACCTTCGAAGCGTCGTTAGCAATCGCCGCTCCTCGGCAGACCGGAAGTGGCAATGAAGGTGCCCCCCTCTCGCCCCCGAAGACCCGGGGCACATTCTCGATCGGCGCAAAGTGGAATTCGCCTCGAAATGGCTGTGCAGCCCCTAGGGTTCCACCATGATCCGGAATGCCTTTTCCTGTTAGGCGGTCGCATGGGCTCGCTCCAGCGTGGCCATGTTCGCGTTCGTAGCGGCCCGTGTATACCTCGATTTCCATCGGCTTGGCCCCGTGGGACTCGTTGAGAGATAGATAGTGGATGGCGGTGCTACGAATCAGCGCGGGGCGGGAACGGTTGCGCGGCAACTGCCTCGGCACTAGCCTCCGGGCCGAGGAAGCGCTGGGGCCGTTATCCGGCCAACTGAGGCGGCCTGATTAGGCGAAAATGCTCGTCAGCAGCGCAGCAAGCATTGTCGCGCTAAATATCGCAACGCCAAGACAGATGCGCGCTGCCTTTGAATAGGGGTCGAAGTGAGGCTGGTTGATCATGGGCGGCCTATATTGGCGCCTGCAGAGCTTGGGGACATCAGCCACTCGGTCAGATGAGCCACCGCTTCGTCTTGCCGGCCCCCCTCAGCAGGATTGGCTAATGGAGGCACCGCCTTGGCCTTCGAGCGCAGGCGCATGGCCTCGTCAGTCAGACGTTCTCCCAGTTATCGGGGTTGTTTGAAACGACGCCGCTTGCTAGTCATAAAGCTGCTCCTGTTTGTGTGGGGCGGGAGCGCGGTGGCGGCGTTCTCGTCACCGATAGTTGCCGAGAGCCGTGCGGTGATGAACTGACAATGACCCCGCGGAAGCTGGGATTCCATAACACCCGTTAACTGTCTGAAACTCTGACAAGCCTGCTCGGCCGCGGAACGCACGACAGGAATAAGGGCATAGGCCCCAGGCGCGGGAACGGAGTTGTCACGACAACTATAGTGCCATGCATTGCAGTCCAAACGCGTGGTTGCCGCTGAGGCGCCATCACGCACGCCCGACAGATTCGATCCGCGCTGACAAATGGCCTCGGTGCCGAGATCAAAAGCGATCTTAAGGCCACGCAAAAAGTGAGCGGAAAGCCGTTGTGATGCTCGAGCCTAATCTCGGGCGGCGCCGGGACCACAGCTAACCGATTTGATCTGTCCAGCTGCATTGAAGATCAGAAGCGCGCTAACTAAGCCACTGGTCGTGATGTAAGAGACCGCGACGTAATCGCGGTTTGGCTGCATGTCGTTCAACCCGAAGGCGGGATAACGCTTGAGCCTGTCGACCCAATAAGCCCGGAGCGCTTCCCGGCCAGTCAGCGTCTTCTGGCCTCCACAATCGCAATGGATCACCGCATCATCGGCAAACATGCCAACGATATCTTCAATGTCGCCAGCGCGGTAAGCATCAAGCCAATCAACCGCCGCGGCCATCGGGTCAAAGGACATATTCCTCACCTACATGCCTAAAGAGGTGAGATTAGAGCGTTTCTAGAGGCGCCGCCTACGAATAGATGTCTGCTTAGCCTGACTTTTTATTTCGGTTCTCTAACAGCCAGCTCTGCGCGATTTCTGAGGCGTCAAACAAGCCGCAGGGGCAGTTGCAGCCGATCGTCGAGATGTCGAACGACAAAGCCCCGCAGGGCCGTCGGCACGTTGGTCTGTGCAGATCGCAACGGCGCTGGATTTCGCGGGCGACGTCTTCGGATACGTCTTCCGACCAGCGCTCGGCGGTGTTGAAGCCGATCAGCCGAATCGAGGTCGGTCGCCACGATGTCGGCCTCGCGCCGCGCGCGGCCGATCGCCCCGAAATCGTCGGCGACCAGGTAGATGGTCTGATCCGTCGATGAAACGATCGAGGGTGCCTAGCTGGGACCGACGCATGACGCAACTCCACGCAACAAGGGAGCGGGCTCGCCCCTTGTTGCCAATCCGCAGCAGAGGCCCCGGCGTGGCGCGTCCGGGGCCTCGCCTTGTGCGGTAGGGTTCTCGGCTTGGAGAGAGCCGAGAAGTGAATTCAAACCCCCATCGAAGGTGGCGTCAAGTCTCGGGAAAAAGCGGAAATTGTCTCGCCAGGATTCACATGGTTTATTTCCGGACCGGAGCGTCGTTGGGATGATCCGACCAACAGGGCAGGTAATTTTCATTTCGTATTTTTTCAGCCCTAGAACGACGACCGTTGCTTCCTGGCGGACAGCGGCTCGGCGACCCAGCTTGGCCCCAGCATGATCCGGATGCTGGGGTTTCTTTTATGAGTAGGAACGAAGCGCAAGCATTGGCATTTGTCGCCCTGTTCGGTGCCGCACCGCTACAGGCACTGAGACGCCCAGCTGCACACTGGCCCCAGCTTCACTGCTGGGGCCCTTTCTTATCACGCCGTCTAGATAGGGCACTGCCGCGACAAACGACAAACTAAGACACCCAATCGCATCGGGAAGGAGTAGCAATTTCTGACACCAGTGTTAGTTTTAAAGCCTCGGGTCACGTCCCGATTCATCAAAGGACGACTGGCCCCGGCACCAGTCTCAAGGCCCCCAAAGGTGCTGGGGCCGTTTTCTGTTAGAGGCCGCCAACTGGGGCGGCCTACACAGGCCTAATTTTTGTTTTCAGCTTACGATCGATCAGCATCTCGGCCCGGCGCTTTGCCAGTTCTGCCAATCGTGTGCGCACGGTATGGCGGGTCGTTTCTCCGCCGATCTCAATGATGATCTCGAACTGATCATCATATAGGCGTTTTACGTCGAAGGTGACGCCCCTGTGGGTGAAGGTGCTTGGCATACGCAGAGGATAGCAAATCGATGTGCGGTCCTTGTACCGGAATGCTACGGGAAATTGTCCCGGTGTAGGAATGGAGCCATGCAAGGCCACTTGCGGAGGTGGCCTTAATCTCCCGCGTCGCTGGTTAGCGGACTTCCTAGGCCGAGGCCTTCATGGTCCGCTCGACCTCATCAGCTAGCTCCGGTGGTGTGCCGCCAGCTTGGCAAACAGGTCTTTCCTTGTCGGATTGGTCGCCAACTTGCTGATCAGCTAGCGCCGCGCTGGATGCGAAGGTCCAACTCGGCCTCGACGCGCTCGGACTGCGCTGGGGCCGTTTTTGCGAAGAGGTCGCCAACTGAAGCCGGCCTCAATTTGTCGCCGTGTTCGTTTGGTTTGCTTATCGTCCCGGTGGCCGCGGATGCCTTCGGGCTCGAAGAGATCACGCCGCAGGACGACGGGGTGCTGGATTATCTGAGCTATGAAGGCAAGGGGTTCGGATCATCTTTGTATTCGATACCCTTGGTAAGATTTCGCATATGCGGTGCGCCCCTTCCTCGCGGTGATGACGCGTCCTTATCGCGCAACATGGTTCTGGAGTGGAATTCGGCAACGCACGATGGTCTGGCCTTGCTCGCGGACCAGCTGCAGCGTTCCGTCGAGCGCGCGCACCCGTTCGTGCATGCCGGTCAGGCCTCTCCCAAAGGTCAGGTCCGGCGGCAGGCCAATGCCGTCGTCCGAAATCTCGAGCTGAATTTGATCGCCGTCGACGATCGCGGCGACGCCCATCGTGGTCGCGTGAGCGTGCCGGAGCGCATTGGTCACTCCCTCCTGGATAACGCGGTACGCGGTTTGCGAGAGCAGGGCATCGAGCTCATCCAGACGATCGTCGAGCCGGGATGTCACGCGGAGGCCGGGCGCCTGGGATCGGGCGTTTCGCAGCAACGTCTGTACGCTTGCGGCTAATCCAAGATCCGCAACATAAAGCGGGCTCAGTCCCTCGAGGACGCGCCTATTCGCCTGTTGCAAGGCTTCGGCTGCGCTGAGGATGCCATGCGCCGGCGAACCCGGCTCGGGCGGGCCCTCCGTCTCGGGATCCGACAGCGCGGTAGCGTTGGCGCGGATCGCGAACAGAAGCGGGCCCATCTCGTCATGTAGCTCCCGGGCGAGCTCGCGGCGCTCCTCGTCCTGCACGGCGACGATCTTGCGCAGCAGGTTCCGATTGTCTTGGCTAAGCCGCCTCAGCGTCACTGCAAGCTGATTGGCTTCCGCACAGCTCTCGCGGATCTCCGGAGGGCCGGCCAGCGGAATGGCGGCGACGTAATCGCCGTTTCGCATCCGGGTCAATCCGGCGCCGAGTTGAGCCAGCGGCCGAAGCGCCGCGCCGGTCGTGAAATAGGCGCTCAGCGCGGCGAGCAGCATCAGCGCCGAGCTCGACGAGACGATCGCAACGAAGCCCGCCCATTTCTCCTCGATGTCCGGCGACAGATCGGGACTGAAGACGATGTCCCCGACATGCGACGCTCCGATCCTGATCGGATGCGTGGAGCCGAGCTCCGGAACCTCGAGCAGGGCAGTGAACCACGCGGGAATGTTGCCGCGGTGGCGGTCCGCCGCGCTGCGCTGCGGCCGCGTTCCAGGCGGCACGAATGCGATGGTCTCGGACCTCCCGAGCTTGTCCGCGAATGCGTCGAGGGTTTGCGGCGGATTGCCGGCGACTGCGAGCGCGGCATTCAGCGCATTGGCCACCAGCTCGGCGGAGCGCGCGGCCTGGGCGTTCTCATTCTCGAACTGCTCGGGGGAGACGATCTGCAGGGCGAGGCCGCCGAGCAGCAAGGCGCCGACCACCATCGCGGCCATCGGCAGCAACAGCCGGGCACGAAGTGAGAGGTGGTTCCAGAATCTGTTCCAGAGTCTTGTCACGTCGGGCTCCGTTCAGCGATTCTTCTCTTTCAATTTCCGCGCGAAGTTCTATCAAAGGCAGGGGAGAGAATGATGCACGATACCTCCAAATCGTCCATGAGAGTATTGATCGTCGACGACCACCCGGTGGTGGTGTCGGGCTGCCGGTCCCTGTTTGCTTCCGACAAGGCGGTGAAAATCGAGGAGGCCGCCGATGCCAAGGCCGGCTTGCGCGCCTTTACCCAGAAGCGGCCGGACGTGACCGTGATCGACATCAAGCTTCCCGATGTCTCCGGATTCGAGCTGCTGCGCAGGATCCGGAAAGACGACCCGGTCGCCCGGATCATCATGTTCAGCATGAACGACGATCCCGCTTTCGTGGTGCGAGCGGTGGAGATGGGGGCGCAAGGCTATGTCTCCAAGAGCGACGATCCGCGCCTGTTCGTCAAGGCGGTGCGCAAGGTCGCGGCAGGCGAGCGGTTCATTTCGCCGCATCTCGCGGAGGCGATCGCGTTCGCCGGCGCCGCGATCAAGGCCAGCCCCGCCTCGCAGATGTCGGCGCGGGAGCTGGAGATCTTGCGGTTGCTCGGCCGCGGCGACAAGATCGTCGAAGTCGCATCAGCGCTAGGCATCTCCTACAAGACTGTCGCCAATGCCACGTCGCTGCTCAAGCAGAAGCTCGGCGCGAAGAACCACTCAGACCTGGTACGGATCGCCGTCGAAATGGAACTTGGCTGATCCTTGCATAAATTGAACTGGTCGCGTGCAGTGACGCGGACAATTCTTCATTGCCGTACACCAGGCGGCATTCATCAGGCCAAATCGAAGCGACGAACGCACCGGTAGCGGCAATCTTCAAGCAAGAGCTTCACGGCTCACCAGTTCGGGAACGACCAGCCCTGCCATTCCGGCTCGCGATAGCTCGCGAAGCGCTGACCGCGCTGTGCAAGTCGCTGGCGTCTCTCGCGCTGCGCCTGCCGGGTGGGCTTTGCGTGTCGCGCGCTGCGCTCGGGGCGCGCCGGCGGAGCTGCCCGCGACGCATCAACCTGCGCAACCGTCGCGGGCGGCGCAGCGGGGACCGGCGCCGCGACAGCCGCCGAAGCTGTGGGGGCAGGCGCGGCGGCAGGGAGCGGGGTGCTGGTGTCCATGCGTATCGCCTCCGGCCATTTGTGCTGCGAGCGAATGCGGATGATCGTGCGATCGATGTCGTTGCGAGCGACGGTGACTGGCGCCGGGGCTGAAAAATACCAGTCGGTGAGAAGCAGCAGGCCGAGCAGCGTCGCGCCTGTGAACAGAAAGTACCGGACCAGAGGCATCAACAACCTTCACCGCAATCCCGGACCGCATATCGGCACCGGCGCCGATCAACGGGAGAAAATGGCAAACGTTCCTCGCCGATCGCATGCGCTGAAACAGCCGCCCGCGGGCGGCCTCATCACGTCGTCGGTACGCTCACCAGGTCACCCAGTTGCGGCCGCGCCAATAGCCGCGCCCTTCGTGCTCGCGGAAGGTGAATCCCTCGCGGCCCCCAGCGCCAATTGTCCTCGGAACCACGACGCGGAATTCACGCGGATAAGCATAGGTCTCATGGGTGTGCCAGCACACCCGCCCAGCGCACGCGATCGCCGCCGATGCGCTGATCGCGGACGCGGTCAGGAGGCCAGCGCCAGGATGGCGCCCGCGGCCGTCTCGCCGAGCGGTCTCATCTCATACCTCCTCAGGTCGGAACCTTTGCCGCTGCGCCAACATCCCGGTTTTGCTGCCGTCCCTTATGTCGGGAAAAATATGCAAATGGCTGGGAACGATTTGCCTCGGTGGCGGTTGATAACCTGCTTAAACGTACGCAATCAACTTCCCCAAAGGCTCCGGCGCGGTTCCCCGCTGCGCCGGAGCCAATCATTGTGCCGGGTCGCGGCGAACGGGAAAGTGCGCCGACCGTGCGTTTGGCGCGGTAGGGAATGTTGATCAAACAAGTCAACCGGCTGCTTTCTCAAACCACACGATGGCTGCCGGCTCTGAAACGGGATGAGGGCTATTGCCTGCGCTAGACGGAGCGGCAACTGTTGCCGCGGCAGGCATCGCCAGATTCTTTGTCGCCCTCGATTGGACGAACTGGTTCGATATCACGATCAGTGCAAGCGAGAAAAATGCCACCACCGACATGGATGCGACCTGGTCGCCAGCGCCCATCTCAGCCACTCCGTGTTTGCCTCGGACGGTGAACGTTGCAGAAACCGGTTCGTTCCTGGAGGCGGGAAAAACCGGCAACATGCGGGCGCCGCCGCCGGCGCGGCTGCCGGCCGGCTGATGAAACCCGCCATAAGTCGCATGCGGCAGCCGCGAATCGACAGCGTCCGCCTCGGCGCGGCTCCTGATCGGCACGACCCTCGCCTGGTATGCGATGCTTTTGGTTTTCGTCGAGTCAGGACCATGCCAGTGGCGCCGGCCTGCCTGGTGCTGGTCGGCACGTCGGCTTCAACGTCAGCTTAGCGCCTCGCCTGCGGCGCGCTTCTCGGCCGCTCGGGTGGCATGGATCGTGGTCACCGCCCGGGCGCGCGCCAGCTCCTTGGTTCGCCTTCCGCTTATCCTGGAGCGGCAAGCCAGCGGTCCTTTCCTTTTGGGCGGCAAACGCAAGGGCGCCATGGTGGCGTTCGAAGCCGCTCGCTGACGGATGGCCACCGGAAACAATGTTCGTATGGTCGCGATGATCAACCCGCCGACGGTCAATGCCGTCCGGCGACCCGAGCGACCGTCAAGCTGATTAAGCCGATCGTCTCGCGCTACTTTTTACGCAGGAGTTTTGACGGCGCCATATCTTCTGGCACCGCTCGAGGTCTCCGCGGCGTTTTACTCCGCCGAACACGAGGGACGCAATTGACGGCGCCTCTATTCTCAACTCGAAGTGTCCAAGTGCCTTGGGGGCTGCATGACTGTCGGTGCGAAGCGGCTGGTTGATCACCTGCGGCGGAGAATCGACGCGCTAGCCGCGTGCCTTCGTCACAAGAAATCCACCGTCTATGACACTGTTCGCGCCGTCGACCGGCTTTTGCGGAGCCGTCCTTAGGGGCCGTGATGGCCAGATCATTGCGCTGAATCGGATCCGCGATCACGCGCGGGCGAAAGCTTTCTGATCGGCCTTTCGAGCGCTTCTCCACCAAAGGTCGAAGATTCGGAGAAAATTGGAAACTTTTGCCATCGCGCTGAGTTGGCAGCGACTGGATGCGGTCGCTTGGAGCGTGAGGATGGTCGACGAAGTCACGGTGAGAAGGGCGGCAGAGACGGCCTGGATCGTGTACCGGGCGGCGCACCCTGACGTTGACGTTCACCACAGCCGCCGCTGCCTGCTCGAGCGCTATTTGCACAGGAGACGGGAAGAGCGAGAGAGCGATGCCGAAGATCTCGCCAGCTTCGGGATAGCCTACTTGCACCAGCCTCCCGAAGACGAAGGTTGACGGGCGTGAAGATGTTCGTCGCGCGGATGGTCTGCGAAAGCACAAAGCCCAGTTGGACGCTGCTAGCGATTTCATACCTCAGTTCCGCGGTCGTTGTGATTGCCATGCAGTCCGTGGTCGGGGCCTAGCATGCGGATCGCCCAGCTTGCTCCATTGGCCGAGAGCGTTCCGCCGAAGCTCTATGGCGGCACGGAGCGCGTGATCGCCTGGCTTGTCGACGAACTGGTCGAGCTCGGACACGACGTCACCCTGTTCGCGAGCGGGGATTCGAAGACAAAGGGAAAGCTCCATCCTGTCTGGCCGCGTGCGCTGCGCCTGGGGCGAAGGGGAACGGATCCGAACGCCGCATGCGCGCTGCTGATCGAAGCCATCGCCGATCGCGCGGGCGATTTCGACGTGATCCACTCCCACGTCGACTGGTTGCCTCTTCCGGTGCTAAGCCGGACCGGCGTGCCGTTCCTGACGACAATGCACGGCCGGCTCGACCTTCCCGGGCTGTCCGATGTGATCGGGGCTTTCCCAGACGCGGCCTTCGTCGCGATTTCCGACGACCAGCGTCGACCACTTCCGGATGCGAACTGGATCGCGACGATCCAGCATGGGCTGCCCAATGATCTGTTTAGGCCGTCCTGCGAACGTGGTTCGTACCTGGCCTTCCTCGGGCGGCTGACGGCGGACAAGGGACCGGAGGCCGCCATACGCATCGCACGCGCCGCGCGGACGCCGCTGCGGATAGCGGCCAAGATACCGCGCTCGGAGACGGCCTACTTCAAGAAGAAGCTCGAGCCGAACATCGATGGCGGGGAGATCCAACTTGTCGGCGAAGTGGACGAAATCGGGAAGCAGCCGTTCCTCGCCGGGGCCGCCGCGTTGCTGTTTCCGATCGCGTGGCCGGAGCCGTTCGGGCTCGTCATGATCGAAGCGATGGCGTGCGGGACACCTGTGATTGCCTACCGAGCCGGCTCGGTGCCCGAAGTGGTGGAAGACGGCGTCACCGGCTTTATCGTGGATAACGAGGACCAGGCGATCAGGGCAGTGAACGAACTGGGCCGGCTGGACAGAAGAGTGGTCCGCGCCCGGTTCGAGGAGCGCTTCGCCGCAAGTCGGATGGTGAAGGAGTACGAACGCCGATATCGCGAGCTGCTCGGCCGCGGAGGACGCGAAGGATTCGAGACGGGGTCAACCATATCGCGCCCGGAAGTCGGCACGGCTTCAGAGTCTCTTCGTTGAGTCGCCGATCAGGAGGCTCGCATGAAAACCATTCTTTCCACGGCGGCTTTTGTTCTTCTCGCGACGGCCGCCCTTGCGGACGAAGTGCCTCCTCCACAGCCGGAGGTCCAGCAGGCCGGCGACTCCGCAAGGCAAGCGGAAGACTGTTCGAATGAGGTTTGGCAGCTTTGCCTTCACTCCCAAGGCAAAGGAATTGTCGTCCGGCTCGTGAGCACCGAACATCGTTAGTGGACCGGATCCTGACCCCCATCAAGCATGGGTAGAATCCTTTGCGCCCCGTTTCGACTGAAAGGAGCGATCAGGAACAAGTGGCAATCGCGGGCGTTGGGGCCCGGCATCTTGAACGGGTGCGGCTCACGTTGGAGGAGATAATCGATGAAAAGCTTTCTTGCCGTCGCTCTGCTTGGCACTGCCGTGATCGGCGGCGGCGCGTTCGCGCAATCCACCCAGCCCGCCGATCGCGCCGCGCCGGCGGTCACGGCCCAGCCGGCCGATGCGAAGATGGCGCTCAAGGGAAATTGGCGCGCTTCGAAGCTGATAGGCCTGAACGTCTACAACGAGGCCAACGAGAAGCTCGGAGACATCAACGAGCTGCTCGTCGACAAGAGCGGCAAGATCAACGCGGTGGTGATCGGTATCGGCGGCTTTCTGGGCATGGGCGAGCACGACATCGCCGTCTCGATGGACAAGCTGAAGTTCGTCGAAGAGCCGGTCCGGACCAGCTCGAGCAGCACGTCGACCAACTCGCGCGACACCACCACCGGCGCGGCTTCGACGAATACGACGAACCGCAACGCGAACGATTGGGTCCCGGACCACGCGGTCATGAGCGGCAACAAGGAGCAATTGAAGGCGCTCCCGCAGTTCAAATACTCGGACTACAATTAGTGCGGCGAGAACTCACGGAAAGAGGGCCCCCGCTGGGCCCTTTTTTCTGCCGGGCCCAATGGTCCAAAAAAATCGCCCGGTTTGCGGGCGAGCCTTTCATGCGGACTGTTCGCTCAGTGCATGTGAACTATCCAATAGCCGACGCCGCCAACAACGAGCACCGGGGAACGGCCCATAAAGTCAGTACAAGCATTTTCTCCTCCAATGGCCTTCAGAACGTTTTCGCGAGGCCGGCTCGGCAATGCGATGGCCGTTTACTGTTCGGTGCAGACCTTGGTGGTCTTCACGGCGGACTCGGCTTCCGTCTTGGTCTTGTAGACGCCGTCGCCCACGACCGTCGTCGTGGTCGTCGTCGGCTTGGTGTCGACAACGGTGCACTTTTTGGTCGTTGCATCACGAACGATGTAGAACTCGGCGGCGCTGGCGGCCTGGGTGCCGAGGGCGAAGGCGGCGAGGCCGCCGCACACGATCAGCTTCTTCATTGACTCCTCCAATGGCTTCTAAGTAGTCACTGCCAACGGGCAGGCGGGCGCGAAGTTCCGTTTCTTCCCGGCAGTCGGAAGGCACACCGCTCATGTCGCGAGACTGATTTCTCGCGGCGACAAGAATTTCCACCGGCGCCGTCTCAGCCGATTTGCCGAAACTTCCCGTTCTGGAACCTGGCCCTTCGTCCGGTGTTGTTCGGCGACCAATTAGGAGGATTTCAGATGAACAAGCGTTTATTGTTGGCTACGACCGCCGCAGTTGCGCTCGCGACTTCGGCTCTCGCACAATCTTCTCCGAGCACGTCGAGCTCCAATCCGTCGGCTACGCAGCGTCAACAGGATTCCACGTCGACGCCGCCGTCCTCTTCGACGTCGACACCGTCGTCCAACTCCGCTCCGGGATCCGCGCAGACCAACCCTTCGACGAATGCGGCCCAGACGCAGCCTCCGCCAGCGACCGGCCAGAGCGCTGCAGGCCAAACGTCCAACTCCGGTACGGGCACCAACACCACGCAGGCGCCCACGTCGAACAACTCTACCAACCAGGCGCAGACGAGCCAGCCCTCCAACCAGACTAATCCGCCTTCGAACCAGGCGCAGACCAATCCGCCTGCGAACAATCAGACACAGAGCGCGAACCCACCGGCTTCGGGCACCAATCAGGCTCAGTCTCCGACGGGTAGCAATCCGACCACCACGGCCCGGCAGCCGAGCAGCCACCAGAACACGGCCAATCGCTCGTCGAGCACGAACGTGAACGCGTCCGTGAACATCAACGATCAGCAGCAGACCCGGATCAGCACGTCGATTTCACACCTGGATGTGCAACCGCTCAACAACGTGAATTTCTCGTTGTCGATCGGCACGGCCGTGCCGCGCGATGTACATCTGCAGCCGCTGCCTGCGGAGGTCGTCGAGATCGTACCCCAGTACCGGGGCTACAACTTCGTGCTGGTGAGGGACGAGATCGTGATCGTGGAGCCCTCCAGCTACAAGATCGTCGCGGTCCTGCCGTACTCGGGCCGCTCCACGGCGGCCGCGCCGGCGCGCACCGAACAGCGCAAGACGACCTTCAGCGACAAGGACCGCGAGGTCATCCGCAAGCACGCCAAAGCGCGGCCGGTCGAGCGCGAGCGTCGCACCACCACCGGCAGCTCGGTTCGTACCGAGATCCGCACCGGAGAGCGCGTGCCGGAAGGCGTGGAGATCGAAGCGTTTCCCGAAGAGGTCAATCGGGATGCTCCGAGCCTTCGCGAGTACCGGTACATCAACCGGGACAGCCGGACCTACATCGTCGAACCCCATGAACGTCGCATCATCGAAGAGATCGACTGATCTCGCCAAGGAAGGAGAATATCCATGAAGAACATCGCGCTTGGAGCTCTCACCGCGACCTTGATGGCGTCGTCTGCGAGTGCGGCACCTCTTGCACCTGCAGCCATCGCGTCGACTGAGGCTGCGGGCATCGAGCAAGTCCGTCTTGTCTGTAACGAGTATGGCCGCTGCTACCGGACCCGCGGTCCCCGCTATGTCCAACGCTACTACGGCGGAGACGACGGCTACGTGGTTCGCCGCAGCTACGGCTATTACAATGGTCCAGGCTACTACGATCGCGGCTACGGCTACTACGGCGGTGGCCCAAGCATCGGTTTCAGCTTCGGCACCCGGAGCTGGTGAACTAGAAATGGGGCCGCTCTCTGAGCGGCCCTTTCGCCGTCGATTACGTTTTCGCGGTGATGAGATGTCTGCTATTGCGAAGCTCCTGGGACAGAAAGAGCAATTACCGGCGCGGCTCGAAGCCGGTCTCGGCCCGAACGAGCGAGCCGAAATCCAGGCGCTCGCTCCTCGCCAAGATCGAGACTGCGCTGAAGTTGCTCGGCACCCAGGAGTCCGCCGCTGCAGGCGAAGAAAGACGGCGCGTGTCGTGGTTGTTGTTCATCACTCGCTCTTCCACCAAGCGCTCGCGGCAGATATCCTAGGAAGCAGGACGCGCTTTGATCTCTGGCTGGCAGCGGCACATGTCCTCGCCAAGCGATACAGATAAAACCAATGACGCTGCCCGCCGACGGCGAAGAAGGAGCAATTCATTGCTGCTTGTCCTGGCCGTTGGATTTCTAGTCTTTGGCGCCGCAGCGGGCGCACTGTATTATGCGCTGCGGCCGGAAGTTCTCCGGATCGCAGTTGGACCTCCCGGAAGCGATGATCACAAAGTAGTTGAGGCGATGGCCGATGCCTTCGCCAGCGAAAGCAGAACTGTCAGGCTGTCCCCGATCAAAGCCGACGGGGCGGTCGAATCCCTCGCGTTGCTTCGTGCTGGGAAGGCCGACCTTGCGGTCGGTCGCGGCGACCTGGATATGCCCGCCGACGCGCAGACCGTCGCCACGCTGCGTAAGAACTTCGTTGTGCTGTGGGCGCCTTCCGGACTTGCGGGCAAGGCCTCCAAAAGAAAGCACGCGCCGAAAATCAAGGAGATCGCCGATCTCGCAGGGCATCGTGTCGGCGTAATCGGGCGGACCCCGGCGAATGCTGCTTTCCTGCGGGTTATCCTTAGCGCCTCCGGCGTGCAGGCGGACAAGGTCGCGATTATGCACTTTGGAACGGACCACATCGAGGAGCTGGCACGCGACCCGACCCTCGATGCATTCATGGCGGTCGGTCCGCTCGATAGCAAAATCACCTCCGACGCCATCGCTGCAACGACCCGCGTGCGAGGCGCGCCGAAGTTTCTCGCGATCGAGACATCGGAAGCCATCGCCCTGAAGCACCCGCGGTATGAATCCGAGGAAATTCCGCCCGGCGTCTTCAATGCCGATCCGGCTTGGCCTGATGACAAGGTTGAGACGGTCAGCGTCAGCCATCTGATCGTGGCGCGAAAGACATTGTCTGAAGCGACGGTGGCGGCCTTTTTCCGGCAATTATTCGCTGTCCGTCAGGCGATTGCCAGACAAGTGCCGGGGGCTGCACACATTACCAAGCCTGACACCGAGAAAGATGCCGAGCTGCCCGTGCACCGGGGAGCGGCGGCCGTCATCGAAGGTAACGAACGCAGCTTTCTTGACAGATACGGCGACTACTTCTGGTTCGCTCTCCTGCTCCTCTCCGCGATCGGTTCGGCCGGCGCCTGGTTGCGTCGCTATTTGAATCGGGACGAAAGGGAGGAAAACACCAGCCATCGCAACAGGCTCCTGGCCATGGTTTCCAGCGCGCGGACCGCGGAAACCAACCAGGAACTGCTGGCCCTGCAACGCGAGGCTGACGCAATCATCGCGGAAACGCTCGAAAGTTACGATGATGCCGCCATCGAAGAAGAAGAGCTGGCAGCCTTTGGCCTGGTGCTTGAACTGTTGAACCATGCCATCGTCGAAAGGCGAGCTGCGTTGCAACGAGGTCCCCTTGAACCGGTTCGAGGCGCGGCAGTGGGTCACAGCCTTCCGCCTCGGGGATAAGGTCTCGTATGAGAAAACTGCACCTTGGGAAAATGATTCTGCGGCTGCCTTCATTCGATACCTTGAAAAGTGACAGTACGCGAACTCGGGCGTGTGCACGTCACCAGCGGATTAGTGGGCCAGCGCGTCCGGACGAAGCTGGAACTGGACCACCAGGGGGCTCGATAGTGTGGCGTCCGTCGCTCCCGGATGTGGCGCTCGATAGCCTCGATATGAAACGGTGTGCGGTTGCCGGAAGCCACCCGAACAGCCTTCCAGCCCGCTGCGGGATCATCGATCCGCCCATCGATCTGCTTGTCAAAGAACCCATCGGATAGGGCACGCGCCACGGCGCAGCTCGAGATCGGCGCGAACGACATTGGCCGTATCGTCAAAAGTGCGAATGGGCCCGAGGGCGGTGTGTGGGTCATCGCCGAAACCAAAGATCTCGGCACGTGATTACGGAGCATCGTATGCGTCGTCGTAGGCGTATGGCCCGCCTTAGTACCCGGCGCCGTAGTCATAGTAGCCCGGACCCGGTCCCCAGGCATACGCCGAGGAGGCAAGCCCTCCGATGACCGCGCCGGCGATCACGCCTCCGGTCGCCCCACCATTGCAAACTTCCTCATCGGATCATTCCTTTCTCGTTTCTTTCCCGGCTCGACAACGGGAAAACCAGGCATTGGTTGCTGGTTGTCCGCAATGCCTCGGCGCCGGGGCCCGCGCAACAGCTTGACCGAAGGCAGGTTCAATCCGCACTGCGGTGCGGCCACTTTCTGAGCTGGCCGAGCCGGATCTCGAGTGTAGACTTGGCTGGATATTGGGGCGCTAAACACTTTTGAATTTGGCGCCCATGTGATTGTGATTGCGTTACAATCTTTTTCCTTTGGGGGCCTCATGTTCGATCCGGCAATGACCGCGCTTCTGTGTATCGTCCTCGACGAGGTCTGCGAAGACGTGTCGCGCTATGAGACCGGCGCACGCACCCACGTAGCTTTAAGTATTTTGGAAGCCGCGACGAATGGCGACACCTCGCCCGAGCGGCTGAGGCAGGTCGGCCGCGAGGCTCTTCACGGCGCGCCGACGATGTGGCGATAGCGGGCGGGAGCGGGTGGCCTGAACTTCCAGGTCACGGTGCTGAAGATCCTGGTGAGCTATCCCGACGGATTCGCCGTCATGCCGGACCTCAAGCGCGACCTGGCGATCCTTGCGACGAGCGGACGGGACTGGGGCGAGCGGACCAAGCGCTCGGCCGCACGCATGCCGGATCTCGACATCTTCTCGCAAGGACTGGTGGAGCGCCTGAACGGCGGTTGGCGCATCACAGAGAAGGGCCGCGCGGGGCTGGAGCTCATGGAAGCCGCCCGGCCTTCCGACGTAGA
This sequence comes from Bradyrhizobium sp. USDA 4510, assembly GCF_054059095.1. NCBI lineage: Bacteria > Pseudomonadati > Pseudomonadota > Alphaproteobacteria > Hyphomicrobiales > Nitrobacteraceae > Bradyrhizobium > Bradyrhizobium sp. USDA 4510. The sequence continues at coordinate 2,852,579 of NZ_JBSSBT010000001.1, forward strand.
GCTGCGAAGCGAGGGACCCCGGGCCGAGTCTTCGCCTGCAGCGCCCAGATCTCCGCTTCCTGGCTCAACCCGCGAGAGCTAGACCCAACGGCGTCAGCGGCGTCGACCCGTCCGGGAGCGGGCGCGGGCGAAGGCTTTCTGACTCCGCCACGGGCCGCCGTACTGGCGGCGCTTCGGGGAATTCGAAGACTTTCATCACCGTGCTGCGCACCGGCCCACAATCGCAAGGTGGGAGCGGCGCGCCGTGCGTCGTTCCGCTGCGGCAGGAATCCTAGACCCGGGGGTAGGCGTTGCGGTCGCGTCCCGGCCGAATGCTGCCGGAGGGCGAGAACGACGGCACCGAGGCTTCAGCCAAGGAACGGAGCCATGGTCGTCCGGTTGACTTCTGAAGACAAACTTCAGGAGGTCAACATGGCCATGGAAGATCGCGAGACGTTCAGCTTGATCGGAAGTGACAAGGTCGAGGGCTCCAACGTGTACGGGGCCGACGGCGAAAAGGCCGGCTACATCGAACGCGTCATGATCGACAAGATCAGCGGCAAGGTATCCTACGCGGTGCTGAGCTTCGGCGGTCTGCTCGGCATCGGTGATGATCACTATCCGCTGCCGTGGCAGGCACTGAAATACGACACCAACCTTGGCGGCTACGTCACCGGCATCACCCACGACCAGCTCCGCGGCGCTCCCAAATATGCCGATGAGAGCAGTTGGAACTGGAGTGACCCCGCGACCACGCGGGCGGTGAATGCCTATTACGGTGTGCCGGTGGCTTGAGGCGGCACTCGGGGCCACGACCCTGCCGTTACGCGAGACCCACCCGCCTTTCCGCCTTGGTCCCGATGGAGACTTAAAAGTGAGTGCTGCAATTCGCGTTCTGGTCGTGGACGATGAAGCTCTGATCTGCAGCTTCATCGAGGACGCCTTGTGCGACGGCGGTTTCGAGGCTTGCTCGGTCCATTCGGGGGAGGTGGCCCTATCCACCTTTCGCGATGGGCGAGAGGGGTGTCGGGCGTTGCTGACGGACGTCAACCTGGGTAGCGGCATCAGCGGATGGGAGCTGGCGCGGCAGATCAGGGAAATCACGCCTGGCTTTCCTGTCATCTACATGACGAGCGCCAGCGCGCCAGACTGGAAATCGCAGAGTGTCGATGGCAGCGTCCTAATCGAGAAGCCCTTTACGCCCGCGCAATTGGCTGCGGCCGTCTCGCAGCTACTCGATACCGGCCTCTCGCCGGGTTGAACCGGGATCATTGTGAGCTTCCGATCCTTCGGTCGAGCCCGCAGATGGTGGCTATGCCGTGAGGGCACTGGCGATCGGGGCCCAACCTCGCCAAGAAGCCGCGCAAGGCATCAAGCGGGCAGAAGAAAATGCTGATGCCGATCAAGGCAAGAAGGCCGCGAATGAGGCCCCAGTGAAAAGCCGACGGCCAGGCCGCAGGGGAAGTCTGCCTGTGTCACGGGCCCCATGGAACGAACGGGCTTACCGCGCGTCGAATCACTTCCCACCCGGCGCACTCCCCCTAAGGCTTCGCCGGGAGAAAGCCTGCCCATCAGGGTTGGCGGTCCTGATGCACATTATTGGGCGAGGACCCTCGGAGGAGGGGCAATGAGCAATGAGCAATCGCATATCGGAGCGGAGAATGCCGACCCCGACCGAAGGAGAAGCTCGAAAGGTCTTTAGTGACGCGGATGCCAAAGTGGCGGTGTCGAGTATGAACGCGCCCAGCAGGCGTTCCATGCGAACCGGGAGTGCCTGAAGGCGGAACGATTGGCCCGCGAGGCGGCAGCGAGACATCTAAGGCCTGAACAGCCAGAAAATCTGAAGATCCGCAAGGTCCGATTCGGCTTGCGATGATGCAGCGACGGTGGGAACACTGTGCATGAGCAACTGAACGGCAAGCCCGCGGTTGGGATCCAATGAACAGGCTTTACCCCCTGGTTCTGGAGCACCGGCTTCCAAGCCCGGTCCGGTACGGCATCTCCGCCTGCATCATGGTGGTGTGCGCCGTGCTGCAGACGGCGCTGCAGACTCAGACCGGGGCGCCTGGATATTTCCTGCTTTTGCCCGGCGTTTTTCTCTCGGGCCTGATCTTCGATCGCGGCTCTGGAATATTCGCGGCCTTCATCGCTATCGGCGTGGGCGCCTACCTCAGCTACGCAGGTGGCTTCGGCATCGATTTCCTCGCGACGAATGCACTGTTCGCGATCACCGCCGCCGGGACAGCCATCGTCGCCGAATTTCAGCGCGCGGAACTCCGACGCGTCATGCAGGCGGACAAGACCAAGACCTTGCTGCTGCAGGAGATGGCGCACCGGACGAAAAACAATCTCGCAATCCTTGGCGGCATGATCCGGCTGGAGGCAAGGCACGGCGGGCCGGAGGTCGCGGCTGCGCTGGAAGCCACCGCCCGCAGGGTGCAGGTGATGGCGGAGGTCTACGACCATCTTGCGCTCAAGGAGGACTCGCGCTCGGTCAACATGCGCTACTTCCTAAATGACGTGGTTGAGAAGGTCTTCCAGTCCTTGGCTCCATCTGGGCCGGTTGCCTTCCAGGTGGTCTGCGAGGACATTCTCCTGCCGAACAACCACGCGCTTGCGCTCGGCATGATCACGAACGAATTGGTCACGAACTCGCTGAAGTATGCTTTTCCTGGCGACAGGCCAGGAAACGTCGTTGTTTCTTTGTCGAAAGGAGACGGCATCGAGCTGTCGGCGTCCGATAATGGCATTGGCCTGCGGGAGGGAGCAGAGCCGGGCGGACTGGGCTCCCGCATCGTGCACCTGCTCACTCAGCAGCTCGAGGGCGAAATCACATACGAACGGCTGGACCCGGGTCTGCGCGTCCAGGTGCGGGCGCATCCGCGTTAGCATTCCTTATCGCTAGGGACAGGTCCATCTGAAGGGGAATTGGCATTGCGTCAGGAGCCGGTGCACCAAGTCCTTCTTGCACCTGCTTGCCTGGCAACGGAGGAGGGCCCAATGTCGACCGTCGCAAAGCTTCTTGCACGGAAGCAGGCGCTCCTGCAGCGACTACAGCGTGATCCCGGACCGAACGAGCGGGAGGAAATCGAGGCGCTGATCGCCCAGATCGAGACAGTACTAACGCTTCTCGGCGGCGGAAACGATCATGCGTGCGCTCAAGGACGACGACTGGATGGTGCGCGAGATGGCGGCCGAGACGCTGGGGCTCAATGTCAATGGTGGGTTGGTCGCCGCCGCCGCCGCGTTGGGCGAGATCGCTCATCCGGATGGCGAAGTGTTCCTGGCGGTCATTGCCGATGACCCGGATCCAGATGTCAGAAAGAACGCGCGCTGGGCCCTGCAACAGATCGTGGCGAAGAAGGCAAAGGCGAATTCGTAGGTTTGTACCCGAATTCTGCGAATGAGAGCAACTGCGCTCAATCGGGTTGAGGCAGTGGGTGGAACAGCGTTCGTACGTCGGCTAGGGGCCAGAGTATTTGCTTGCGTGCCGTGGGTCGCGGCCTTGAAGAGAAGCTGCGCGGCCAGCTCCTCAACTCGGGGGCTCCAGCGAACGGGCGAGCCAACCAACCCGATCCGTCTCCGTGGGATCAACGGCAACTGAGACCTTTACGGTCCGCCCACAGGTGGCGCACTCGAACATGCGCTCCTCGAATCCACGCTTGCCGGCCGAGACGCGCGCTAGAGCCATTTGGTGCTTGCACACCGGACACGTCGGGCGATCGTTGGTTGTCGGGCTCACGGAGCTGGAATGCGGCCGTAGTAGTCGTCGACCGATCGGGCGACCGAGGGGTCTGACCAGTTCCAACTGCTCTCGTTGCTGTACCTTGGCGCTCCGCGCAACTGGCTGTCGTTAAGTCCCGTAATGTAGCCGCCGAGGTTGGTGTCGTATTTGAGCGACTGCCACGGAAGGGGATAATGATCGTCTCCGATGCCGAGGAAGCCGCCGAATCCCAGCACTGCGTAGGAGACCTTGCCACCAATCTTGTCGATCATCACCCGTTCGATCGAACCAATGCGTTCATTGTCGGCACCATAAACGGCGGTCCCTTCGACCTTATCGCTGCCGATCAGATTTCCAGTCTCCCGTTCTTCGTAAGCCATGCGATCCTCCTCATGATGGAGCCCAACCCTGGGCAGTTGTGGTCGTTCCTAAGAGACCTTTGGCTCGCCAATGCTTTCACCAAATTTGAGCTAGGCGCACCGGTCAGCGGCCGTCTCAAAACATCGAGTGGCGGAAAGGTACCTCATCCTATTCACCTGAGCGCCGGCGGTTTGATTTGGAAGTATGTACAAAACTGTACACTGGAGGCGAAGGTGCGCGCGTCGCCGCGCGGCTAGGATCAAAGGTGAGCTATGAGGCGAAGAAAACCCGGACTTCGGCAGCGTCGGTGAAGAAGTCCGTCAAGAAGGTGGGCAATAGCCGCAAGAGAGTTGAGCGCCGGCTCGGGTCGGCGGTGAAAAAGTCGTTAGGAACGGCACCTTCGAAGCGTCGTTAGCAATGCGTCGCTCCTCGGCAGAGCGGCATTGGACGAATGAAGGTGCCCCGGCTCTTGCCCCCGAAGACCCGGGGCACATCGATCAGTTTGGAGCGGCCCCGGCCGCAAGCGCGTCGATCGTCGGCCGAGTTGCGGTGCCGGTCGGAGTTAGGGCCTGGTCGGCAGCAATCAACTGGTGCTAATTCGATCCCGAAAGCGCGCTCGTTCGGAAGCGGAATCGCCGCGGGCTGGTCGCAGTCTGTCGCCTATCTGACGTCGGCGATCGTGGCGAGTGAGACAATGATCGGCCTCAGTGCTCTCCCCGGGGCGCTGGGCCTTTGCTTCTTCAAAGGTGCCGGATCTCCGAGTGTGGCGGTCGTGCGGACCCCCGTGCTTGCGGCCTTGACCGGCTTCGACCAACGCGAGGCGCAGACTGGCGGGATGGAGCCCGAGACCGGGCAGGACGCGCGCAATGCGACCGTCTGCCGTCACGACAAACGCGGCCGCGGGATGCGCGTAGCGGCCGTGGTCGCGGTCGTAGACCGCTTCAAATCCGAATGCTCGTGTCAGTGCCGCGATATCGCCGGCATCGCCGCGCGAGACGTGGGCGGCGTCGCCCAGCGCTTCGAGGCCGACTTGCGCCTGCTTCATATCCTTCGCGTTCTCCGGGGTATCCTGCGGGTCGAAGCTCACGACGTGCAGATCGAAGTCCTGACCGGGACGCAGGCCGGACTGCCGGAGCGCATCGGAGACGGTGCTGACTACCGGGCCGCACAACGTATCGCAGGTAAAATCTGCGAGGACCCACACGCTGGGTCCGCCGGTGAGCCATTCCCGGATCGGCCGTGCGACGCCGTTTTCGTCGCGCAGGCGGACGCTCAGCGGTAGCACGGCGCCGAGCCGGGGCGATGCGTCGACTCCGGCGAGATCGGACCCGGTCAACTCGGCGCGCGCCGGCGCCAGCGCTGCGCAGACCAAATAGACGGCAAGCATCATCTGGCGATGCATCGCTTCTGGCCTTCACTTCTCCCTGCCGGGCAACACGGTCTCGAGCAGCTGGCGCGCTGCGCCGCGGATGACGCCGACTTCGTTCGGGTCGCCCTTGGCGAGCGCGATCGAGAAGTTCTTGGCTTGCTCGAGCGTAATATGCGGCGGTAGCGGGGGCACTTCCGGATCGGTCTTGACTTCCAGCACCACGGGGATGTCGCTCGCGAGCGCCTGATCCCAGGCCGAGCCGAGCTGTGCGGGGTCGTCGACATAAATCCCCCGCAGTCCGATCAGGTCGGCGAAACGCGAATAGGAAACGTTGGGGATGCGTTGCGATGCCTCGAACTTGGGATCGGCATTGATGATGCGCTGTTCCCATGTCACCTGGTTGAGGTCTTCATTGTTGAATACGCAGACGATCCAGCGGTGATCGCTCCAGTCGCGCCAGTATTTGGCGACCGTGATAAGCTCGGCCATGTTGTTCATCTGCATGGCGCCGTCGCCAACCAGCGCAATGACGGGACGATCGGGCGCTGCATATTTGGCGGCGATTGCGTAGGGAACTGCCGCGCCCATCGATGCCAGGCCGCCTGACAGCGAGGCGATAAGGCCGGGACGCATCTTCAGATCACGGGCAAACCAGTTGGCGCAGGAGCCGGAATCGCTGGTGATGATCGCGCGATCGGGAATACGCGGCGACAGCTCCCATGTCACGCGCTGAGGATTGACCGGCTTGGCCGGCTGGTGCGCGCGATCCTGCAATGTCTTCCACCAGGTCCGGACGTTGTGCTCGATCGTCTTTCGCCAGCTGCCGTCGCTCTTCTGCTTCAGGCGCGGAAGCAGCGCGCGCAGCGTCTCCCCGGCGTCGCCCACGAGGCCCATCTCCATCGGAAAGCGGATCGATAGCATGCCGGCGTCGATGTCGACCTGGACGCCGCGGGCCTGGCCCTCCTTGGGCAGGAACTCGGAATAGGGAAACGCCGAGCCGATCATCAAGAGCGTGTCGCACTCCATCATCAGGTCGTAGCTCGGCTCGGTGCCGAGCAAGCCGATCGAGCCCGTCACCCATGGCAGGTCGTCGGGCACCACGGCCTTGCCGAGCAACGCCTTGGCGCATCCGGCCGACAGCCGGTCGGCGACAGAGGTGACCTCGTTGGTCGCGCCAAGCGCGCCGGCGCCGACGAGCATGGCGACCTTCTTGCCGGCGTTGAGAATGTCGGCGGCGCGCTCGAGGTCGGCCTCTGCCGGAACGATCCTCGGCGGAGTGTATCCGACGCCGGACCGCAGCGTGCCGTGTGCGCGCGGCGGATCCTCGTAATCCTCTTCCTGCAGATCATTCGGCAGGATCAGCGCGGTCACGGTGCGCCGGGCGAGCGCAATGCGCGCGGCGCGGTCGATCAGATGACGGACCTGAGCGGGCGAGGAAGCCTGCGCGACATACGCGCTGGCGACGTCCTTGAACATCGAGACCAGGTCGAGCTCCTGCTGATACTGCCCGCCCAGCGCGTTCCGCGCCTGCTGGCCCACGATGGCGAGCACCGGCTGATGGTCGAGGAGGGCATCATACAGACCGGTGATCAGGTGTGAGGCACCGGGGCCCGACGTCGCGATGCAGACGCCGAGGCGGCCGGAAAATTTGGCATAGGCACACGCCATGAACGCCGCCATCTCCTCGTGGCGCGCCTGGATGAAATCGATCTTGCCTTCGGCGCGATTGAGCGCACCGAACACGCCATTGATGCCATCGCCGGGATAACCGAAGAGATGCCGCACGTCCCAATCCTGGAGGCGCCGCACTACGAAATCGCCAACGGTCTTGGACATCGTGCATATCCCGAAAGTTGAATGTGAGCGGTGAACGGCGGGGATTGGCAGCCGTTCCAAAGCGACCGTCCCTCAAGTAGGAGGTGGCATCGGAGAAGAGATAGGCAGGCGCAATGGTCACCGAACGTGTGAGGATTCGCCGCGACATGATGGGACGCAGCTGCTTGTTCGAGCAGACCTACCCGAGCTTAGCGAGAGCCTTGGTGGCTCTCCGCCCGCAGTCTAGTCTGGTCTAGTCGGCCGATAGAGGAGCGCCGGTCAAGGACCAGCTTTCTCCATCAAATGTCGCAATCCGCAGAGCTCTGAAGGGTGTGTAGTCTCCGGGCCGGGTGCCGATCGCGACGCCTGGGAGCATCATCGGCAATCGTTCGCCATTCAGCGAGGTAGCCTGCTTCATGAGGTTCTCGCGGGTCAGGTCGTCGCCGCATTTGCGCAACGCTAACTCCACGGCGTGCACGTTCATATAGGCCACGAGCACAGAATAGTCGTCCGGGTTGGCTGAAGGTGCGTATGCCTTCAAGAACTGCTTGTAGGCCTTGACCTCCTCATCGTTGGCCCACGCCGGGTCGCCCGGTTGCTTGAGGAATTGCGTTGTAACCAGCCCTTTCGATGCTTCGAGGCCCGCGGGCTTCAGGATAGTTTCGACCGATGCGGTCGAGCCCCCGATCACGTGCAGGGGTTTCCAGCCGAGCTCGTAAACCTTGCGGATCGATTGCGCGGCGGCCTTCGACGACGACTGCTCGATCAGGGTGTCGACGCCGGCGGCCTTCAGCTGCACGATCTGCGAGTCGATCGTCGGATCGGCGAGCTCGTAGGAGGCCTGGGCGACGATCAGCTCGGCCTTCGGACCGAGGCCGGCGCGGAGGCCCTTCAGGTAGTCCTTGCCATAGTCGTCATTCTGATAAAGCACGCCGATTCTGGCGTCCGGCTTTACGGTGAGGATGTATTTGGCGACGACGCGGCCTTCGGTTTCGAAGTCGGGATAGAGCGGGATCGTCCAGGGAAAGGCCTTGGGATCGTTGAAGCGGCGTCCGCCGGCGGTGATGAACAGCTGCGGCACCTGCTTGGCGTTCAGGTATTTCTGGATCGCGACGTTGGGCGCGGTGCCGATCGTGCCGACCTCGGCCAATATGCCGACGTCCTCGATCAGCTTGCGCGATTGTTCGACCGCCTTCGGCGCGCTGTAGGCATTGTCGAGCTGCGTGAAGTTGATCTTGCGGCCGTTGATGCCGCCTTTGGCATTCAGCATCTCGAAGTAGCCGACCACCGCCCGCCCGGCGCCCGCGCCGAACGCGGATGCGGGACCACTCAGCGGCGTCGATTGGCCGAGCTTGATCTCGGTATCGCTGGCACCGGGACCGTAGGCTTTCTGAGCATAGGCAGGTACCGCCAGCAGTACTGACACCGCGCCGGCCATCAGCGCCCGGTTGATGATGTGGTTCAAGTTCGTTCCTCCCTGCAATTGCTTCTTCTTGAAATCGATCCGCGCTAGCGCAGCAGCTCGCGGGCGATCACCACGCGCTGGATCTGGTTGGTGCCCTCAAAAATCTGGGTCAGCTTGGCATCGCGCATCATGCGTTCGACCGGATAGTCCATCGTGTAGCCGTAGCCGCCGAAGATCTGGACCGCGTCGGTCGTCACCTTCATCGCCATGTCGCTGCCGACGCATTTGGCCATGCTGGCAAGCACGTTGAGCCGCTTCCAGTCGCCGGCATCGCCGGCGTGGGCACATTCGTAGACCAGCGCGCGGGCCGCCTCGATCTGCATGGCCATGTCGGCGAGCATGAACTGCACGCCCTGGAACTCGGCGATCGGTTTCTTGAATTGCTTGCGCTCCTTGGCGTAGGCGACGCAGGCATCCAGTGCGCCTTGTGCGAGGCCGACGGATTGCGCGCCGATGGTCGGCCGGTTGAGGTCGAGCGCGCGCATCGACGCGCGAAAGCCCTTGCCTTCCTCACCGACGAGATTTTCCGCGGGAACGCGGACATTGTCGAAGAAGATCGGCGTGTTGGGCGCGCCGCGAAAGCCCATCTTGCGCTCGTGGCGGCCGAACGTGATGCCCGGCATTCTCTTCGGCTCGACGATGAAGGCGCTGATGCCGTCTGCACCGGCGCCGTCACTGGTTCGCGCCATGACCACGATGTAGTCGGCCGCGACACCATAGCTGCACCACTGCTTGCGGCCGTTCAGGACATAACTATCGCCGTCCTTGCGGGCGCGGGTGTTGAGCGCGGCGACGTCGGAGCCGGCCTGCGGCTCCGAGATCGCGATTGCCGTGACCACGCCACCCTCGGCGATGATCGGCAGATACTTCTTGCGCTGCTCCTCAGAGCCGAAATGCAGCAGCGGCATGATGAACATGGTGTTGAGCGCGGCGATCGACGCACAGGCAGGGGAGACCTTGGAGATCTCCTCGCGCGCGATGCAGGCCATGGTCAGGTTGCCATTCGGGCCGCCATAGCGCTCCGGCACCCAGAGCTGCATCAGTCCCATCTCGCCGAACAGCTTGACCAGTTCGAGCGGGAAGCGGTCGGTTTCGTCGATCTCGGCGGCGATCGGCGCCACGTGCCTGGCGACCATTCTGCGCACGTTGTCACGGAACGCGACCTGCTCCTCGGAAAAACTCATGCGAACTCCCGTTTCGTTTTCTTTGCCGGAAGCAAAAAAGGGCTTCCATTGAATGGGTGATCCATTTAATAATTCATCGCATGAGCACCAAGTCAAGCCCTCGCGCGCCGCGGCGCTCCCGTGCCGCCTCGCCGAGCCGCCGGGAGCGGGCCACCGATCATCGTGCGGCCGGCTCGCCGGCCGCGCCGACATTCAAGCCGATTCACACCAGGCGGACGTTCGAGGAGATCTGCGAGCGCATTCGCGAGCAACTCGCGCTCGGCGTGCTGAAGCCCGGCGACAAGCTGCCGGCCGAGCGCGAGCTGGCTCAGCAGCTCGGCGTCAGTCGGAATGTGCTGCGGGAAGCATTGCGCAGCCTCGAAATGGCCGGCGTGCTCCGGCTGCAGAAGGGCGTCAAGGGCGGCGCCTTCATCCAGCAGGGCGACACCCGCCGCATGAACGAGGTCATGCGCGACATGCTGAGCCTCGGCACGATTTCGGTACGGGAATTGTCGGAGGCGCGGGTCCACGTCCTCGACCTCGTGGTGCAGTTGGCTTGTGCCAATGCCCGCCGGGCCGATCTCGATGCATTGGAAGCCAATATCGAGCGGACGGAGCTTGCGACCAAGGAGGGGCGGCTGCTCGACCGGGTCGAATGTTCGCGCGAGTTCTACAAGCTGCTGGCGGCCTCGACCGGCAACAAGGTGATTGCGATGATCGTGGACTCGGTCACCGAGATCCACATGCGCTTCGTCTATGCCAAGGTCGCTTCCAGCGGGGTCGCGATGGCACGGCTGGCCGAGAAGCGGCGGCAGTTCCTGGCGGCCCTCAGCGAACGGAACGTCGATCTGGCAAGCCGATTGCTGCGATCGCATCTGGAATCCGTGCAGCGCATGCTCGAGCAGGATCCGGGCGCCATGTCGCTTCACGTCGCATTGGCGGATGTGCAGCCCGGGATGCGCCGCTAGCGCGCGCCCGCGTTGCCAATAATCAAACAACTCAAACAGCGAAACAATGGAGGCAAACGTGTCCAATTACGCCAAATATGAATGCCTGACGGTCGAGGTCGCGGACAAGGTCGCGACCGTGACCTTGAACCGCCCGCAGGCGCGCAATGCCATCAATCAGAAGCTGATCCGCGAGTTGCGCACGATCTGGGACGACCTCGCCGACGATCACGCCGTTAATGCCGTGGTGCTGACCGGGGCGGGCGACTTCTTCTGCGTCGGTGGCGACGTCAAGGCGATGTCCGAGCGGCCCGGCGGCGACGTGCTCGAAGAGGGCGAGGTACACGATCCCATGATCAGCCGCCGCGGAGTCACCCGCCAGCTCGAGCTCGACAAGCCCATCATCGCGGCGATCAATGGCGATGCCATCGGCCTTGCGGCGACCCATGCGCTGCTTTGCGACATCACGGTGATGGCGGAAGACGCACGGATCGGCGACACCCACGTCTCGCGTGTCGGCCTCGTCGCCGGCGACGGCGGCACAGTGATCTGGCCGCTGCTGGTCGGCATCAACAAGGCCAAGGAATTCCTGATCCGCGGCACGCTCCTGAAGGGAAATGAGGCGGAGCGGATCGGGCTGGTCAATCATGTCGCGCCGCGCGCGGAGGTGTTGGCCAAGGCCCGCGCGATCGCGGTCGAGCTCGCCAACGGTCCGACCTGGGCCATTCGCTGGACCAAGCTGTCGATCAACCAGATCGTCAAGGAGCGCGTCAACATGCTGCTGGAGGCGTCGATGGCGCTGGAGCAGGTGACGTTCGAGACTGCCGACCACAAGGAAGCGACTATGTCGTTCAAGGAGAAGCGGAAGCCCAGATTCGGCCAGGCATAGCGCGGGCCTCACCATGGCGGCGATCGAAGCCTCGAATGACGATGTCGCAGGAATGCTGCGCGATTCCTTGCGCGGTTTCCTGGACGAGCATTGGCTTCCACTCGATTTAGCCGCATCGTCCTCGCCGGACGAGGTGTCGGCGATCTGGCGCAAGCTCGTTGGGCAGGGCGTCGCCGCGCTTGGTGCGGAGAGCAGCGAAGGCGGGCTCGCCGAAATCCTCGTCGTCATGGCGGAACTCGGCCGGGCCGGCTGCACGGCGCCGATGTGGTCTGCGGCGCTCGCCAATCTTGCGATCTCCGGATCGCAGGTCGACGTCGCGGTGGATCTGCTGGAGCGGCTGCAGTCCGGGGAGGCGACCGTCGCCTTCTCATTTGGTGCGCTGGATCCGGACGCCGGCACAGGAGCGGTTGAGGTCACGGACCTCAAGGCAAAGGGCGTGCTTCGTTTTGTCGAGGCTGCCGGAGGCGCGACGCACCTTCTGGTCGTTCTTGACCAGGCCCAGCTTGGGCTGATCAATCTTGACGGTCCCGGTGTCGAGTGCGTCGCAACCCGCGCGATGGGAGCGTGGGGGCTCTACGAGGTCCGGCTGAACGAAGCGCCGCTCACGCGCATTCCCATAGATACAGTCGATCTCGACCATCTCCGCATCAAGGGCAGAGCGATGTTGACCGCGCGTGCCTATGGCGCGGCGCGGCGTGCCTTTGAGCTCGCCGTGGACTATGCCAAGGAACGGCACCAGTTCGGGCAGCCGATCGGCAGGTTCCAGGCCATCCAGCACAAGCTGGCCGACTGCCTGATTGCGCTCGAAGGCGTCAGGTTGATCCTCGACCATGCCGCCAGACTGCATGACGGCGGCGAGGGCGGCTGGCGCTACTTCGCCGATTGCGCATCGGCGTTCTCCGGTCATGCGCTACGGCAGGTGTCGCTGGAGGTCCAGCATACGTTCGGTGCGATCGGTTATGCCGAAGAGCACGAGGCGCCAATCCACTTCAAGCGCGTGCATCTCGATACGATCGCGCTTGGCGGCGTCTCGGATGCCAAGAGCAGGCTGGCAGCGCGGCTGTTGGATGCGGGCGGCGTCGGGCTGCCGCAATATGACCTCGGGGCCGCTGGAAATGCGTTTCGCGAGCAGATCCGGCTCTGGCTCGAGCAACACTGGACTGGAGATACGAAGCAAGCATTCGACGGAAGGCCCTTCGCCAAGCGTGAGTTCGATGCCGGCTTCGCCCGCGACATCGGTGAGACCGGATGGATCGGGCTCGGATGGCCAGAGCAATTCGGCGGCCAGGCGCGCTCGCCCCTGGAGCAGATCGCCTTCATGGAGACCATGGAGCGGGGCGAGGCGCCGCGGATCGGCGCGGCGATCCAGGCCAATGCGCTGATGATGTTCGGCACGGCAGCGCAGCAGCAGAAATACCTTCCGGAAATCCTGCGTGGCGAAGCGATGCATGGCATGGGCTACAGCGAGCCGCAGGCAGGGTCGGACCTTGCCGCGCTGCGCACCAGTGCGGCCAGGGACGGCGATCACTGGGTGATCAACGGCCAGAAGATCTGGACCACCACCTGGTGGGGCAAATACATGTTCCTCGCCGCGCGGACCGACAAGGACGCGAAGCCGCCACACGCGGGCATCAGCATGTTCATCGTGCCGATGGATGCGCCGGGCATCACGATCAGTCCATCAGCAACCATGTATGATGGCACGTTTGCCAACATCTTTTACGACAACGTCCGCATCCCCGCCGAGAACCTGGTCGGCGAGGTCAATGGCGGTTGGAAAGTGTTGACCGGCGCGCTGGCCTTCGAGCGCGGGCTGGTTGGTGGCGGGATCGTCCTGAAGGTCGCGCACGCCTTCGAGCAACTGCGTTCGCAAGTGATGGCGAAGCAAGGTGATCGGTCTCTCGCCGATGATCCAATCATCCGCGACAGGATGGTGACCTTGGCGTCAGAGATCGAGATCGGCCGTCTCTTGATGATGCGTTGCGCCGAACTTGCCGCCGACGGCGTGACGCCGCCGGAATATGGCGCGATCAGCAAGGTGTTCTCCGGTGAGCTGATGGAGCGATTCGGCGAGGCTGCGCTCGACATCCTTGGCATGCGTGCCGCGCTGTCCGAGCAGATGCCGGGCGCGATCGACAACGGTCGCTTCGAGCAAAGCCTGCGGCATTCGCTGATGTGGGTCATCAGCATCGGGACCAACGAGATTCAGCGCAGTCTGATCGCGCAACGCGCGCTCGGGCTGCCGAGATAGGAGAGATCGGATGCAGAAGGATGGCGACAGGGCGCCGCTCACCGGCGTGCGCGTGCTCGATTTCTCGATCATGGTGGCAGGGCCGTATTGCGCGCGGCTGCTCGCCGACGTCGGCGCCGAGGTCATCAAGATCGAGCCTCCGGAAGGCGATGACATGCGGTTGCGAACGCCGCTGCGCGAAGGCCACAGCACCTATTTCGGCCAGCTCAATGCCGGCAAGCGTAGCCTGGCGCTGGACCTGAAGAATGCCGACGCCATCAGGCTCGTACATCGCATGGTCGCGGAGGCGGACATTCTCGTCGAGAATTTCCGCCCTGGCGTGATGGACCGCCTTGGTCTTGGCTACGAGACGCTCTGCGAGATCAACCCGCGCCTCATCTATTGCTCGATCTCGGGTTATGGCCAGTCAGGCCCAGCAGCCGAGCGCGCGGCTTATGCGATGATCGTCCATGCCGAGAGCGGATTCGATCACTCCTTGATGCGTTATGCCGGTGACCGGGAGCGTCCCGCGCCGGGCGCGATCTTTGTCGCCGATATCCTCGGCGGCATCTTCGGCTATTCCGCGATCCAGACCGCGATGGTCCAGCGAACGCGCACCGGGAAAGGACAGCGCGTCGATGTAGCCTTGATGGACTGCATGATGAATCTGCTGGTCTATGAGCTTCAGGAGGCGCAATTCCCGATCCGTTCGCCGCGCCCGACCTATGGGCCGGTCCGCGCGCGCGATGGCGATATTCTGATCGCCCCGGTCACGCCGCGTAATTTCGCGGCGCTGTGCGAGGTGACCGGGCAGGAAGAGTTGGTGAACGATCCGCGCTTTTCGACCATTCCAGCGCGCGGCGCCAATTGGACCGCCATGATGCAGGTGATCGAGAAATGGACCGAACGCCACACCGTTGCTGAATGCATCGCGGCGCTGGATCGCGCCGGTGTTCCCTGCGCCGAGTACCGGACGCCGGGCGCGGCGCTGACCGATGCCCATTTGCGCCAACGTGGGGTGTTTGGGACCGTCTCGGACGGGGCAGGTGACTTCATCGGCGTCAATGCGCCATGGCAGATGTCCGGGGCCGATACGCCGATGGGACGTCGAGTTCCCGGGATCGGCGCGCAGCGGGACGATGTGCTGTCGCGGATCCTGGGCCTGTCGCCGGACGCAATCGCGACGCTCGCCGCTGCGGGCACGTTCGGGAAGGTGCAGGCGTAGGGCCGCTGGACGCCGGCGATTTCACGTATCGGCCGGACTGTCCGGCGGCGGAGCCCTCGCGATCGCCAACAGGCATTTCAGGAAATGCGCGCGGTCCTCCTTGCGAAGGGGGGCCAGCATGATGTTTTGCAGCTCGGTGGCGGCCGGAATGACGGCGAGAAGCGCTTCCTCGCCTTTAGCCGTGATCTGCACCTGGAGCGAGCGGCGGTCGTCCGGATTGTCTTTCTTCGAGACCAGTCTGCGCGCGACCATGCGCTTCAGCATTTCGCTGAGCGTGTTGCGGTCGCAGCTGATCCGTTCGGCCAACACGGAGGGGGTTAGAGGACCTAACTGATACAGCGCCATCAGCACACCGAACTGCCGCGGCGTGATATCGCTCTGGCGCGTCATGCTTTGATAAAGCCCATCGTAGCGGGCCTCCAGCAGACGCAACAGGAATCCGACACCACCCTCGAGCTGCCAGTCGCGTGCAACGTCTGCCGCCGAGGTTGTCTGCTTGCCTTTATCGGCTGCCATGCCGTTGTCTGGATCCCAGCTGCGTTCTGCGAATTGCATCCTAGCCGTTAGCAGCTTGGCTGATCGTCCTCAACCCTGTGGCGAACCACGTCACCAGCCTCTTTCTGAGGGAGACAGGGTCGGCCTCGGCTCTTGCCAGCCTTCCGATAATGTAGTACGTATACGTATCAAATGCGATGCGAAGACGTCGTTCAGGGAGGTTGAAACTTGGACCTGCGTGAGCTGCTGTCGATTCCCTATTTGCTTGAGGCGGAGGCAGTCGAAACCGAGCCGGGGAAGTGGCGGGTTCGCCTTGCCTATCCGGAGCTGCCGGGGTGCACGGCTGAAGCCGCCGTCGTCGAGGACGCTCTGCGCGAGCTCGAGCGGCGGCGCATCGAATTGATTGTCGGCCTGGTGGAGCAGGGCAAGCAACCTCCCATTCCACGCCAGCCGCTCACCGCATCCGATCCGCTCTGGACCGCCCAGGATCTCGGACTGTCTGACCGTGTCGCCGCGCTTCTCGGCGGCGCGGCAGGCCCGGCCACACGTAATTGAAGGAGGCGACCCCATGCTCTCGCGCGAAGACAATGAACGGCTGGTGAGGGTCGGCAAGGGAACGCCACTCGGCGAACTTTTCCGCCTGTACTGGATTCCTTTCCTGCCGTCGGCTGATCTCGCCGCGGACGGGCAGCCGAAGCGCATCCGGCTGCTGGGCGAGGATCTCGTCGCCTTTCGCGATTCCGAGGGGCGCATCGGGCTGGTCGACCAGGCCTGCCCGCATCGCGGAGCGCCGCTGGTCTTTGCACGAAATGAGGATTGCGGGCTGCGCTGCGTCTATCACGGCTGGAAATTCGACGTCACCGGCGCCGTGACTGACATGCCGGCAGAGCCAGTGCGCAGTCGCCTCAAGGAGCGGGTGCGGATCAAGGCCTATCCCTGCAAGGAGCGCAACGGGATGATCTGGACCTATATGGGTCCCGACCAGGCTGAGCTTCCGCCGCTGCCGAATCTCGAATGGAATCTGGTGCCTGCCGAGCAGGTGCACATCTCGGTTCGCGTCCAGGAGTGCAATTGGCTGCAGGCGGTCGAGGGTGAGATCGATTCAGCGCACGCGCCGCTGCTTCATGGACGACTGGATGCGCAGGGCACGACGAGCGCCTGGATCCAGAAGCGCGACCTGCGCCCGACCTTCGAATGCATTAAGCAGGATTTCGGCATGAGCATCGCCGCGCGGCGCAATTACGATGCCAACACGCTGTACTGGCGGGTCAACCAGTTCCTGCTGCCGTTCTATACGCTGGTGCCTCCGCTGTCTCCGTTCCCGGATTTGAGCGGGCACGCCTGGGTCCCGATCGATGACGAGAACACGCTCTGCATCATGTTCTCCTATCATCCATCGGAGCCGCTGCTGGAGAAAACCCGGCAGGTCTTCGCCGAAGGACACAAGGGCCGCGAGAGTGGTCATGCCAGCCGCCACGCGCTCGTCCAGCACCCGGTGACGGTCCCATACGCAGGCTACTGGACGAAATACAATCCGCAGAACGGCTTTCAGTTCGACTACGAGGCGCAGCGGACCACCTGGTTCTCGGGCCTGCCGGGGCTCTGGGTGCAGGACGGCGCCTGCCAAAGCGGCGTCTCGCCGATCTTTGATCGCACCAAGGAGACGCTCTGCTCAAGTGATACCGGCATCGCGATGACGCGACGTTTCATTCTTGAAGCGCTTGGCGCCTATCGCGATCACGCGATCAAGCCCAAAGGAGTCTTGGACCCGGACGTGTTCATGGTGCGAGCGGTCTCGCTGCGGTTGCCGCCGGAGGATTTGTGGGTTGACGTCGGCGCGCCGTTCATGCGTGCGAAGCTTGGCGCCGATTTCGGGTACGAGCTGTGAGCGCATTCGAACACACGGCTGGTACGCTGGAGGTGCTGGTCAAGCGTATCGGATATGAGGCCGAGCGGATCAATTCGTATGAGCTGATTGCCCCGACGGGCGGCGAACTGACGCCGTTCACGGCCGGGAGCCACATCGACCTGCATCTGCCGAACGGCATGATCCGCAGCTATTCGCTGGTAAACGACCAATGCGAGCGGCACCGGTATGTCATCGCGGTGAACAGGGATGGCGAGAGCCGGGGTGGGTCCAGCTTTGTCCACGACACCGTCAGGGTCGGGAACATCATAAGGATCTCCGAGCCGCGGAATAACTTCGCGCTCCGCGAGGAGGCCGACCATTCTGTCCTGATCGCCGGGGGCATCGGCATCACGCCGCTGCTGTCGATGATCCGACGGCTTGAGGCGCTTGGACGTCACTGGGAGCTGTTCTATGCCGCGAGGACGCGCGCCGCTGCCGCATTCCTCGACGAACTCGGCACGTATCGATCGAGGGTACATCTCGATTTCGACGACGAGCGATCGGGACGGGTGTTCGATCTCCCGGCGCTCGTCAGGAACGCTCCGCCTCGCGCGCATCTCTACTGTTGCGGTCCGGTGCCCATGCTCGAGGCGCTCGAGGCGACGACGGCCGATCGCCCGGCCGATCACGTACATGTCGAATATTTCAAGGCCCGGGAAGCTCCAGCCACCGAAGGTGGCTTCGACGTCAAGCTGGCGCGAAGCAACCGCACGATTGCAGTCGAGCCCGGCAAGACGATCCTCGATGCGCTGCTGGAGGCCGGGATCGCCGCGAACTATGCCTGTACCGAAGGTGTCTGCGGCACCTGCGAGACGCGCGTGCTCGAGGGCATACCCGACCATCGCGACCAGTTCCTGAGCAACGAAGAGCAGGCGGCGAACAAGAGCGTCATGATCTGCTGCTCGGGCGCCAAGTCCCGGACGCTTGTGCTCGATCTCTAACACAACAACATACGGCGGGTGGAAACAATGAAGTATCTTTCGCAGATAGCCGGAATAGCTCTCCTGGCCTTTTGTGCCGGTTCGCCGGCGACGGCGGTCGCCGCGCGGTCTCTGAAGATCGGCGTGCTCAACGACGCGTCCGGCCCTTACTCGGACAATGCCGGCGAAGGTTCTGTGACAGCGGCCAAAATGGCGGCCGAGGACTTCATGCGGCTTCATCCGGATTTCAAGGTCGAGATCGTCTCGGCGGATCACCAGAACAAGGCTGATGTCGGCGCCGCCATCGCGCGCCGCTGGATCGATCAGGAGAAGGTCGATGCGGTCGCCGACGTGCCGAACTCGGCCGTTGGGCTGGCGGTCAACGGGGTCATGCGCGGCACCAAAGCGGCGCTGATCGCATCGAGCGCGGCGTCGTCCGACCTGACCGGGAAATACTGCTCACCCAATACGATTCAGTGGACCTTCGATACCTGGGCGGCCTCTCACACCATCGGCGCCTATCTCGTGCATCACGGCGGCAAGAAATGGTACTTCATCGCCACCGACAATGCGCTCGGCAAATCGATGGTGCGCGTCGGAACGGCGGTGATCGGTGCCGGCGGCGGGACCGTTCTCGGATCGGTCAATGTACCGATCAACAATGCGGACTATGCCTCGTTCATCCTGCAGGCCGAAGGCTCGGGCGCCGACGTGATCGCGTTCGCGACCGCCGGTGGCGACACCGTCAGCCTGATCAAGCAATCCGCCGAGTTCGGGCTGAAGCAGAGCGGGCGCACCTTCGCCGCGCTATTGACCACCACCAACGATGTCGAGTCTAGCGGGCTTGCGGTCGGGGAGGGGCTGATCATCACGCAGCCGTTCTACTGGGACCTCGACGATGCCAGCCGCGCCTGGTCGACCAAATTCGGCGAGCGGCAGCATGGGCAGTCGCCGACCGCCTTCCACGCCGGCGTCTATTCCTCCGTGCTGGCCTATCTGAACGCGGCGCTGGCGGCGGGAACCAATGACGCGCCGGCCGTGATCCAGAAGCTGAAGGAGAAGCCGATCGATGACGCCTTGTTCGGGCCAGTCGTGGTGCGCGCCGACGGCCGCGCCATCCACAACATGTACATCTTCAAGGTGAAGAGCCCGAGTGCCTCGAAGAGCAAGTGGGACCTGCTGGAGCAGGTCGGCGCGCTGTCCGGGCCGGAAGCCTTCCGGCCGCTCGACCAGGGCGGTTGCTCGCTCGTCGACCCGCCGAAGAGCAATTGACGACGACGGCCGCGATCCTTGGATCAACACTGCTCAAATTGACGGATATCCCGATGCTGGATCAGCTTGAAGCCGACTTCCCCGAGCACACGCCTCGTCCCGCCGGCGCGCCAAGAGCGCTTGAGGGGATCCGGGTGATCGATTTCTCGCATTTCATCGCGGGGCCGTTTGCCACCATGATCCTCGCCGACATGGGGGCCGAGGTGATCAAGATCGAAGCGCCGGGCCGCGGCGACGATCTGCGCCGTTATCCCCCGGTGCATCCCGATCTCAGGCACGGCGCGCCGTTCCTGTGGACCAACCGGAACAAGCGCAGCGTCGCCCTCGATCTCAAATCCCTGGAGGGCTTGAAGATCGCGCGCGAGCTGATCGCGACGGCGGACGTCCTTGTCGAGAATTTTTCCGCGAGCGTGATGGCACGGCTGGGGCTCGACTACGAGAGCTGCCGCAAGATCAAACCCGAGATCATCTACTGCTCGGTGTCGGCCTATGGCCGCGACGGGGCATTTTCGGACCGGCTTGGCTTTGATCCGATCGCGCAGGTCGAGAGCGGCTTCGTGTCGATGAACGGCTATGCCGACCGCGAAGGCGTGCGGGCTTTGTCGCCGGTGATGGACATCAGCACTGCGATGATGGCCAGCAATGCGATCCTTGGCGCCCTGTTGGCGCGCGAGCGCAGCGGACACGGCCAGGCCGTCGAGGTGTCATTGTTCGAGAACGCCGTCCTGATGACCGGCTATGCGACCACGCAGTCGCTCTTTAGCGGTGCCGATCCGAGGCGAAGCGGCAACACCAGCCCGGACACGTGTCCGTCGGGTGTGTTCCAGGCCAGCGATTGCTCCTTCTATATCAACTGCGGCAACGACAAGATCTTCCAGCGCCTGACGGCGCAGGTTCTCGAGCGCGAGGATCTCGCGGGGGCCGAAATCTATGCAACCGGCCCCGATCGAATCCGCCGGCGCGAGGAGTTGTTCGCGATCCTCGGCGATGCCTTTGCCCGGCAGCCCTGGTCGCACTGGCAGCCGCGGATGCGGGCGGCCGGCGTGCCCTGCGGCCAGCTGCGCACCGTCGGCGAGGCGATCCGTTCGCCCGAGGCGAGGGAGCGCGGGATCGTCACCCGGATCCCGCATGAGACGGTGGGGTGGGTGCCGAACGTGAACCTGCCGATCCGGTATTCGCGGACACCGATCGTGGATCCCGTTGCGGCACCGGCAGTTGGGCAGCACACCGAGAACGTGCTGCTTGAGTTGCTCGGCTACGACAAGACGGAGATCGCGCGCCTTGCCGGAGGCGGAGCCTTCGGCAGCGAGGCTTCGCGACAGGATGCCAAACCGTGACCGGGCGCGCGCGAGACGAGCGGACGCTGCGGGGCCGTGTGGCCGTGATCGGGATCGGTGAAACCGAATATTATCGTCATGGCGCTTCTCCCGATCCGGAATTCAAGCTCGCGTTGAAGGCGATCCTGGCGGCTTGCGAGGATGCCGGGCTCGATCCCCGCGAGATCGATGGCTTCTCGTCTTACAGCGACGATCGCAGCGAGGCGTCACGGCTGGCTGCGGCGCTGGGTACGCATCGACTGCGCTCCGCGACCATGCAATGGGGCGGAGGCGGCGGCGGTTGCAGCGCGCCGGTTGCCAATGCGGCCGCCTCGATCGTCGCGGGCCTTGCCGATTGTGTCGTGGTGTTCCGCTCATTGGCGCAGGCCCAATATGGCCGTTTCGGACAGGCAGCCGGGATTCACACCGTTTCGGGCGAACGGTCCTATCTGATGCCCTATGGGGTGCTGGCTCCCCCGCAGCGCTTTGCCATGCGGGTGCAACGCTACATGCACGAGCATGGCGTGCGACAGGAGGCTTTGCGCGCGATTGCGCTCGCCTCCTATCATCATGCCCAGGCCAACCCGCGCGCGGTGATGCGAGGCAAGCCGCTGGATATCGAGAAGTACGATGCCTCGCGCTGGATCGTGGAGCCCTTCCATCTTTACGATTGCTGCATGGAAAATGACGGCGCAGCGGCATTGGTGCTGGTATCGGCAGAGCGCGCCAGCGACTTCCGGCACAAGCCGGCCTATCTGCTCGGTGCGGCCTTCGGATCCGGACATCGTGCGGCGGCAACGGCGCACAATGCGCCGCTCTACGCCACCGCGAACTTCGGCACCGTTGCATCCGATCTGTACCGCATGGCCGGGGTAGGGCCGTCAGATGTCGGTGTGGTCCAGGCGTACGAGAACTTCACCGGCGGTGTCGTGATGGCGCTGGCGGAGCACGGCTTCTTCAGGCCCGAGAAGGCCAACGACTTCCTGACCTTCGACAATTTGATCGCTCCATCCGGGAGGCTCCCGCTCAACACCAGTGGCGGCAACCTTGCCGAATGCTACATGCACGGCTTTGAGCTGGTGTTGGAAGCGGTTCGTCAGGTGCGTGGCGCGTCGGCGAGCCAGGCTCGACGAAATGATGTGGCGCTGGTGATCGGCGGCCCGATGGTGACGCCGGCCAGCAACCTCATTCTGGGTTCAGAGGCGACGCTATGAGTGGGTCTTCACGTGCGCACTATCTCCCTGCCGGGTTGCCCATTCCGGTCAGTGACCCAGATGGGCTTTCGGCGCCGTATTGGATGGGCCTGCGGGAAAACCGCCTGCTGGTGCAACGCTGCGTCCGCTGCCGTTCCTGGCAGTTCGGGCCTGAATGGATTTGCCACAATTGTCATTCCTTTGACCTTAGGTGGACGGACGTCGAGCCGACCGGCCGCATCTACAGTTGGGAACGCGTGTGGCATCCGTCATACCCGGCGCTAAAGCAGCACGGCCCGTATCTCGCGCTGCTCGTCGAGCTACCACACGCCGGTGGCGTGCGCATGGTGGGTAATCTGCTGGGCGATCCGCGCCAGACCGTGGTCATCGGAACTGAGGTTGGAGGAGTCTTCGAACATCACCCGGAGTCCGATCCATCCTTTTCGTTGCTGCAATGGCGGCTGAAGCAAGGCGCTGACCGGGTGGACGGTCACTCGACCGGCTAACAAGTTTTGTGGATTGGCAAGAATAATCCAGACGCAGACGAGCCGGACCCGGTGTGTCGACGTTATTTCTCTTGGCTTAAGCTGGCTCAAACGAGCGCAGGATGGATGGGGCGAAAGTTCAAGTATTGCTGTGGCTTAGAAGATCGCTTGAGCAGCGAGAGATCAAGAAAAATCCATCGCCAGCTAGATGACGTTGGATGCAGGACCGAAGGCGGGCAATCAATAACGGCCACCGTCGCGCTTCTGCTGGGCGATCCAATCTGACAACGTCTTTTTCGGCGTCGGCGCTGAGGTCCGGCTTGGCGTTGTTCTCGGGTTCTCGCCCGCGCCCCTTGCCGAGCGGGCTCGCTGCTTATCCGTCCGGTTCAAGGCAGCACTCGAACTTTCTGCAGCTTCCTTCTCAAGACGCAGCTTTTTCAATCGCGCCATCTTGTCGCGTTCTGCATCTGCTTCGGGTCCCTCGGACAAGAGCGTCCTTTGCTGAGCATCCTCCGCCGAGACCACGATTCCCACAATCGTCGTCTCTCCAAGCGCCTTGCAAGCTTCGAGCCGCTGTAGTCCCTCGACCAGAACGAAGCGGTCTTCGTCGGGCCTGACGAGAATGGGGGTTTGTTGTCCGATTTCCAGAATGCTTCCAGCGATCTCCTCGACGACTTGAGGCTTGATTGCCTTCCTTCTTTTCACGGGAACGTAGATCTTCTCGATTGGGAAGCTTTCCGGTTTGGGCATAACGTCTACTCCGCTGTACAGGCCCGTCCGAAACGTATGCCGGAGAGGCAGGATTTTAAGAATGAACCGCGCGGCTGCAATGGCAATCTTAGCGCGCCGAGGCTTGATCGGTGCGGGAGCCGGGCGCATTCTGAGCGGTGCAGCGCCAACGCGTGATTGTCCGGCGAGCGGTTGCAGTGAGAGTAGGCTATGCGCCTTGTTTCCATCCAGGATCACGACGCGATCCGTGTCATCACCTATGCTAACGCCCCATTCGGCACCATGACGGCCGTCGGGGCGGCTGAGATGTTCGATGCGGTAGCCGCTGCAGGGATGGCCCTATCGGTCCGGGTCATTGTCATTACAGGGGGCCTACCTGGCATCTTCATCCGTCACTACGACGTTGGGGAACTCTCTGAGGCCGCAGACGCGATTGAGCGCGGAGCGCCTCGCGCCCCGCCGTCGCCTGGTCCTCGACCACCCGGTTTCCACGCGCTGACGGATGCGATTGCAGCGGTCGACAAGCCGGTCATTGCGGCTATCAATGGCCTGTGCATGGGAGGAGGCTTCGAGCTTTCGCTGGCCTGCGACCTGCGCATCGCCGGGAGCAGTGTTACGGCAATTGGGCTTCCGGAAACGCGCATCGGCATCTTTCCGGGTGGTGGCGGTACACAGCGTTTGCCCAGGATCGTTGGAGAGGCCAGGGCGCTCGAGATGATCCTTCGTGGCCTGACAGTGACGGGACAGCGCGCGCACGAAATCGGAATTGTGCATGAGGTCGTCGCCGATCCGCTCGCGCGTTCCCTTGAGATCGGCGCTGAGCTATCGGGCCGAAGTGCCGAAGGCCTGGCCTTTGCCAAGCGCCTTACCCGGTCAGCTCTCGACCGTCCGTTGGCCGAAGGCCTGGCTGACGAGCGCAAAAGCTTTTCCACCGTGATGAGGACAGCTTCGGCTCGGGAAGGCCTGCGGGCCGGCCGACCACCAGCCGAAATACAGAAGCTCTAATGTCACACGGCTCCCCTTGAGGTAGCCGGACGCTCGCACGCGAGGGCTTCCCGGTGAGCTTGAAACGTGGCTCACGAGGGCTGGAAGTCTTAATATCCCAACGAGAGCACCTCGCAGCTATGCTTGAGCGGGGATGGCGCCATGGCGTAAGGGTACACGACCATGCTCATGATGAGGTCAGTCCTCAGGTTCACGACGGGGCGTTATCTTCAGCGCAAGAGCTTCAAATTGCCGGTCAGCGACCGAACCCATTTCTCGGGCCCGTAGAAGCCCAAGCCGTCAATCGTCTCGTTCGAGAGCGCGCGCAGCGGAAATTCGGCGAGATAGTCCTCAAAGCGGTGGAGTCCCCTGGCGAATTGAGGAAAGGGGACCAAAACGGCGCCGCTCGCCAATGGCTGCGCGCGCGTCAGCAGTACGGACAGCGCTTCGGGCGTGGCTTGCAGAATTGGTACCGGACGGTTTGCACTGTGTGGGCAAGCTTACGGGGCGCGAATATCGCAACGTCAGGGCCGGCGACAGCCTCAGCGGCGTCTACAAGCGAATGCTCACGCTCAGTAGCGGACGGTACGCGCTGATCGAGCAGTCGCGCGAATTCGTCCTGGTGCCCTGGCGGCCGGTTCTGGAGCGCGCGCGTGGCCAACTCGTCAGCGGCAGCGTCGGCGGAGAGGGCATTTCCTGGTCGATCGGAATGAAGCGCGGCATCGGACGCTAGTCCAGAGCCTCTCCGACTTCGACGCGGCTAGCCGGGTGCAAGTCCGACCCTGTATCGCTGCGCAAGGCGCCAGAACCAGTCCTGATCGAGGTTGGTCTGTCGATCGATTTCTCTGACTGAGCTGAGTGCGCGATCGAACAGCGCATAGCAGAGACCTTCGTCGTCGTGGCGGGCGTAATAGGCGATGCCATCGGGATTGAGCGGATGGCTGAAAAGCGCCTTCGACCAGGCCTGCGGCACGTCGTAAGGCAGTCCGCCATGCACCAGCTCGGCGGTCGCGCCGAGAATGGCGAGGGAGGGGCCGGCCAGTCTGACCAGCGAAAGATCTGCCGTGATCTTGAGGCGAGCATAGGCCTTGCGACGGAGCAGGCTGGGGTCGAGCAGCGTCCGTCCCGGCACGCGGAGGAACGTCTCCGCGAAGGCGCCAAAAGGCTCTCGGGCGGCATAGAGAACGCCATAGCTCCCGTCGGGCGCATTCAGCCGGCCGAGACGCGATGTATCGAAGAAGATTGGATCGTACCCGGCGGTGTAGAACCGGTGAACGACCGTACCCGCCCGCAGCCGGACCTGGCGGGGACGGCGACGATCGAGATCGTCCGGCGGCAGCGGAGCGCTCACGCGCCTTGCTGAGCCATGCGCCGGGCGGCCTCGACCACAAGTTCAACCTTGCCTTCCCTCAGGAGGTCGATCGGCTTGCGGCCACCCAACCGGTCGTCAGGCTGGGCGAGGAAGTTCAGAACCGTCCAGGGGTTGTTGGTCGGCAGCGCCTCCTGGACGGACTTGAGACCTTCGACGACGGTCCCGTCGACGTTGAACTGAAGCGTCGGAAAGCTTCGGTGGTTGCTGGGACCCGGTACCGCAAGGAGGCTGCCTTCCTGCACGCGCTTGTCGACGGCCTGCCGGGAGATGCCCCGCAGGAGCGTTCTGACCTGGTCCAGATCATACGCACCGCCGGATCGCCGAAGATCCTCCTGCGCAATGCGGACGCCCTCGAGAACGGCGAGCGCGCGGGCATTGGGCGCGAATGCGTCCTTGTTGACGACAGCGGTTTTCTTCGCCGCCTCGGAGAAGAACCGGAATGCTTGCCCCGTTAGTTGCTTGTTCTGCTCACGCACCTTCTGCAGTGCGGTCACGCTTTTGGAAACGATGGCGACCTGCGCGTCGGCAGGAAGCGCGAGGCTCTTCAGGGCCGCGGGTTTCTGCTTAAGTACCATCATCACACCGTCCTCGTGGACGGACAGATCCTCGGTACCGGAGGGCTTTGACTGTGCCTTGGACATGAGCTGAACTCCGCCTTCAATATCGGTATCGAATGCAACCTTGTCAACTTTGACAAACCACAACAGAGGTATTATAGTAGTATACTTGATCCGTGTACGAGATCGCTGCCATCGCGCAGCCCGTCGCGCGGCGATAGTGCTTTCGTCACCGTGCGCCCTTTTTCAGGCTGACGGTCGATGCGACCATCGACGTTGAAGGCACAAGCGGCCCTCGTTCGATTCGTTCATTCGCCGGTGTGCGCATGCGCGATCACCAATCCTGGGCAAGGCCGAACCAGTGATCCAGTTTGATCATGCCATTCACCTTCAATTGAGGAGCTTCCTCACCCACGCCGAGACTGCCGCGACAATGATCTTGCTTCGATGGGTTTGATCGAGCCGGATCTCGTTGCCGACGGCGATTTTTATTCAGGTTGAATGCGAGCCGTCATCCCGCTTTTCAGCCGCGCTCGTTGCGAGCGTCGAGTGGGGCGGACAATGTTTCC
The DNA here is from genome assembly GCF_054059095.1 of Bradyrhizobium sp. USDA 4510. Classification (NCBI taxonomy): domain Bacteria; kingdom Pseudomonadati; phylum Pseudomonadota; class Alphaproteobacteria; order Hyphomicrobiales; family Nitrobacteraceae; genus Bradyrhizobium; species Bradyrhizobium sp. USDA 4510. Next base: position 2,879,546 of record NZ_JBSSBT010000001.1, read on the forward strand.
GGCAAAAATCTACGTCGGTCAGATCACCGTTGTCTTCGGCATCGTCATCGCGTCGACATGGGGAGCGACGCAATGGACGGCGGCGGCGCTCGGATTTCAGGCGCGGCTTGGCGCGCCGTGTTCGCCATTAGCGGCTATCCGGTCTACCTGCCCTGGCGATTGTTCGAATGGTGGTTCGCCTATGAGCCCGAGATATTTGAGGAGGGCGGGGCTATCGCCGCGGCTGGCGGCATTGCGGGCGCGCTGTTTGCAATCTTGAGCGCCTTCAGTACGGCCGCTTTGGATCGGCGAGGGGGGCGGCCGACTCGCGCATGTCTTGAATGTGCAGATCAATGATGTCGCCGAAGGTCTTCGCTTTTACGGCAGCGCGCGGTTTGGGTGACCCGCTACGATCAATATTGCGCTCCACGTCGAGCGCCCATTCCTCGCCGTCCTTGCGGCGGCGAAAGGTCTCTGCCACATAACGGTTCTTGCGGCGAACTTGGACCCGCCAGTTCCCTGACGGCAACTGAGTGAAGGTGGCCATGGTCGTGTGCTTTTCCCAAACGGTGTGCGATACGTGTGCGTCGAGAGGTCAAAACGGGTACAAACGTGTGCAAATTCAGCAATTTGGCGGGTGCTCGTTCTTGTTACATCCCATTGAGAGCTTAAGGTAAATCATTGGAATCGCAAGACTATCTCTTTTCTGTGGCACCCATGATGGACTGGACCGACCGGCATTGCCGGGTCTTCCATCGGCTGATGTCGCGGCGGGCGCGGCTCTATACGGAGATGCTGACGACCGGCGCCATTATCCACGGCGACCGGGCACGGCTGCTCGGCTTCGATGCCAGCGAGCATCCGGTGGCGTTGCAGCTCGGCGGTTCCGACCCGCGCGATCTGGCGACCGCCGCAGGGATCGGCGAGCAGTTCGGTTACGACGAGATCAATCTCAATGTCGGCTGTCCCTCCGATCGGGTGAAGGATGGCCGCTTCGGCGCCTGCCTGATGGCCGAGCCCGCGCTGGTCGCCGAAGGCGTTGCGGCGATGAAGCGCGCGGTGCGGATTCCCGTCACAGTGAAATGTCGGATCGGCATCGACGACCAGGATCCGGAAGTCGCGCTCGATACGCTGGCGCGCGCCGTGATTGCCGCGGGCGCGGCCGCGCTCGTCGTGCACGCGCGCAAGGCCTGGCTCAACGGATTGTCGCCGAAGGAGAACCGCGACATCCCGCCGCTCGACTACGATCGGGTCTATCGCCTCAAGGCGGCGTTGCCGGATGTGCCAATCATCATCAACGGCGGCATCACGAGCCTCGCCGAAGCGAAGCAGCATCTGGCGCATGTCGATGGCGTGATGCTGGGGCGGGCGGCCTATCAGGAGCCGTGGCGGCTGCTCACCGTCGATTCCGAGCTGTTCGGCGAGACTGCGCCGCACGTGACGATGAAGGACGTGTTCGCGGCGATGCTGCCCTATATCGAGCGGCGGCTTGCCGAAGGCACGCGACTGCATTCGATCACGCGGCATTTCGTCGGCGCCTTCCATGGCGTCCCGGGCGCGCGTGCGTTCCGCAGGCACCTCGCGGAGAACGGCGTTCGGCCGGGGGCTGACATCGATGTGCTGCGCGAGGCGATCGCATGCGTCGACGATCGCACGCCGGCGGCGGTCGCGGCCTGAGGGCGATCGTTATGGCTTGCGCTGACGCCGCGTGACGTCTTGTGCGACCTTCAGGAAATTGAACAGATGCGGCATCCGGTTGTCGCGCCGGTAGTTCAGCGACAGCGCAGTGCCCGGATTGTGTCCCTCATAGGCGCGGTAGGCGACGCCGGGTCGCTCTGCCTCCGAGACCGATTTCGGCACCAGCGCGATGCCGACGCCGACCGACACCAGGCTGATCGCGGTCTGATAGTCCTGGGCCAGCACCTGCGATTTCGGAATGAAGCCTTCTTCGAGGCAGATATTGAGGATGTGGTCGGCGAAGCTCGGGCGCGGCTTGCGCGGGTAGAGGACGAACGTCTCGGCCTTCAGCGCCGCCAGCCGCGGGACCTTTTGCTCGAGCAGGGGCGAAGTGTCAGAGAGCGCGAGGATCAGCGGCTCCTGCAGCAGCGGCTCGGACTTCAGCTCCTCGTCGTCGAGCGAGGGGCGGGCGATGGCGATATCGATCTCGCGCTGGATCACCGCGCGCTTCTGCTCGGCGTTGTTCATCGCCGAAAGCGCGAGCTCGACGTCAGGATAGGCCGAACGAAACGCCTGGATCACGCTTGGCAGCACGCCATAGGTCGCCGATCCGACGAAGGCGACGCGCAGGTGCCCGGAAAAGCCTTCGCCGATCCGCTTGATCTCGCGGTGCGTGCGGTCGAGCCGCTCCAGCACGTCGCGCGCACGTTCCAGAAGAACGCTGCCGGCCTGGGTCAGCCGGATCTGGCTGCGGCTCCGGTCGATCAGCATGACGCCGAGATCGCTCTCGAGTTGCGCAATCTGCCGGCTGAGCGGCGGCTGCGCGATCGCGAGCCGCGATGCGGCACGGCCGAAATGCAGTTCTTCGGCGACGGCGACGAAATAGACCAGCCGCCTGAGATCCATGACATCGTCGCGATCGGGCACGGCTAGCCGAACGCTTGCTCGCGCGCTTCCGCGGAAGCGGCGGAAAAATCCTGCCGGGTTCGATATCGCGTGGTCATGTGCTCACGATCGAGACGACGGTTCCGACGCGAAGACTGGGCGTGGGCCCGTGGATTGTCAATTGTCCGCGGGAACGACGCCATCCGGCTAGTCCTTCCGGGCGAAGGCGCGGATCTTGTCCTCGTCGACCTCTACGCCGAGACCGGGGCCGTCAGGGGCGCAGATTTCGAACTCGTCGAATCTGATCGGCTTGACGACCAGATCCTCCACCAGGATTCGCGGACCAAAATGTTCGGTGCCCCATTCGAGCCTGGGCATGGTGGCGAAGGCGGCGAGATGCGCCGCCGCGCCGATGCTGCTCTCCAGCAGGCAGCCGCCATAAAGCTCGAGGCCGTGCGCGCTGGCGACCGCCGCGGCGCGCTTCATCTCGAACAGGCCGCCGCTCTTGACGAGCTTCAGCGAGTAGACGCTGCCGCAGCCCATCGCGCCCGCGCGCGCGATTTCCTCCTTGGTGAAAGCCGCTTCGTCCACCAGCAACGGGATCGAAGTGCGGGCCGCGACCCGCGCCATCGCTTCCAGTTGTAGCGCCGACACCGGTTGTTCGATCAGGGCAACATCCAGCTCCTCCAGCGCGGGCATGAAACGGATGCATTCGGCCTCGGTCCAGCCCTGGTTGACGTCGACGATCAGGCGCACCTCATCGCCGAGACCGGCGCGCAGCGCCTGCAACCGCTTCAGATCGACCTGCGGGCGGTTGAAGCCGAACTTGATCTTGAACTGGCGGTGTTCGCGGCGCCGCAGCTTCTCTTTCGCTTCTTCCACCTCCTGGCTGCTGTCACCCGAGGCCAGCGCCCAGATCACCTCCATGCGTTCGCGCACGGCGCCGCCGAGCAGCACGCTGGCGGGCAGGCCCAGCGTCTTGCCGGTGGCGTCGAGCAGGGCGGACTCGATGGCGCCCTTGGCGGCGAAATTGCGGGTGGCGGCCTTGCTCATGCGCAAGGCATTGGCTTCGAAGGCGAGCGCAGGCTGTCCGAGCAGCGCCGGCGCCAGATAATTCGTGACCGCGGCGTTGATCGACTCCACGCTCTCCTCGGCCCAGCGCGGCCCGCCGAGCGTCGAGGCTTCGCCGATGCCCGTCACGCCGTTATCGAGCAGGACGCGCACCAGCACGTAACCCTGATGCGTGACTTCCGTGTTCGAGAGCTTGTGCCGGCGGCGGGTCGGTGCCTCCACGATGGTCGCGCGGATGCTGCGGATCGCAGTGTCCTTCGCGTGAGCCTGCACGCGCTCCACGGGCTCGGCGATTTCGATCACGGCACGACTCATATGTCCTCGCAGGTCAGTTCAGAGTGAGCCCTGCCAGGCTGATGGGCCTGCCAGGACGTAACGGGTCTTACTCGGCCGCGACGAGCCGTTCGACGGCGGCTTTCTTGAGCTTGAAGTCGAAGTTGAGAACCAGATCGGTGTCGGCGCCGGCGGGGGCCTTGGCGAACTTGCCGATCAGGCTCTGCTTCACGGCGAACACCGAGTCGTTGTCGAGATACTTGGTCTCGGAATCGTAGATCTGCGAGATCAGCGATTGATAGCCGTCCTTCGAAAGCATGAAATGGATGTGGCCAGGACGCCAGGGATGGTGGCCCATATATTTCAGCAGCTCGCCGCCGGCGCCGTCATAGGGGATCGGATAGGGCTCGGGGCGGAGCGCCATGAAGGCATACTCGCCGTTGGCCTCGGTCGTGAAGCGTCCGCGCAGATTGTAGGCCGGCTGTTCCGGATCCTGCAGGTCGTAGAGGCCGTTCGGCGCGTCTTCCCAGACGTCGATCGTGACGCCCTCGATCGGCCGCCCCGCGGTGTCGCTGATGCGCCCTGAGACCTTGACGGTCTGCGCGTTGTCGAACGTCTTCTTGATGATGGAGGCGCCCTTGGGCAGCACCGGCGGGTTTTCCCGGTAGAACGGTCCGAGCACGGTCGACTCGCTCTCGCCGTCGGTGACCCGATGATCGAGCATGTCGACCAGCACCTCGACGCCGAGGATGTCGGCGATCAGGATGAACTCGTTGCGCTTCTCGTCCGAGATGTCGCCGGCGCGGCGCAGGAATTCGCATGCGGCGAACCACTCGGCGAAGGTCAGGTCGACCTCCTTGCAGAAGTCGTGCATGTGGCGGATCAGGCTCGTCATGATCTGCCGGTTGCGATCCGGAATGTCCTTGGAGAGCGCGGCGATCACGTGGTCGGTGATGGTGTCCTTGTTGACGTTCAGCATGGTCGTTCCTCCTTTTTTTTGCAGTTTCCTCAAACTTGCATTCCCGTTCTCGGGAATATCGGTTGCTGGTCTCACCAGACAAATTCGTAAGCGGCATTCTCCAGCGTCGCGGGTGCAGGGTGCGGATCGGCAAGGCCGCCGAAGCGGCCGCGGCAGAACAGCAGCGGCTTCTTGCCGGGCTCCAGCGCCATCTCGCGAACATGGCCGAGGAAGATGGTGTGGTCGCCCGCGACGATCTCATCGGCGAGATCGGTCACGAAATACGCTGCCGCGTTGGCGATGACGGGCAACTCGTTGCGGCGCTCGAACACGTCACAGAGGTCGAGCTTGGGCTTGCCGGCGAAATGCCAGGCGAGATCCTCCATGCCCTCGGCGAGGATGCTGACCGCAAAGCGGCCGGTGTTCTGGATGTTGCACAGCATCTTCGCGCTCTTCGCGATCGAGATCGCGACCAGCGGCGGATCGAGCGAGACCGACATGAAGGCGTTGGCCGTCATGCCGTGATCGCGGCCCTCGCAATGTGTCGTGATGATGGTGACGCCGGTGCCGAACTGGCCACAGGCATAGCGCAACTCTCGCGGATCGATGGCGGTCATTGGCTTGCGACCTCGAGTTGGGCCAAACCGGATCGGTTGGCCGGTGGCGCGGTCACGATATCCCGCCAGTTTTCCAGCGTCGCCGCGGTGGCGGCAAGGCCGGATCGTCGCAAGGCGCGAATCCGGCTGCTGGAGACGATCTCGCCATTGCCGCAGCGCACCGGCGGCAGGATGCGGGTGTTGAAGTGCTGCCGCAACAGCAGCGCGGTGCCGCCCTTGCAGGACCCGAAGCGGAAATCCTCGCCGACGATGACTTCGCGTGGTCGCAGAAGCTGCAATTCGGCGAGGAAATCGAGCGCGGTGCGCCGGACGTAGATCTGGTTGAAATCGGCGACGACGACGTGGTCAGGCGCGAATGTTGCGATGCGCTCGAGTTTTTCGCGAAGCGAAATCAGCGGCTTGGCCTGGCCGAAATACACTTTTGGCGGCGGATCGAAGGTGTAGACCACGGCTGCAATGCCGCGGCGCCGCGCTGCCGCGATGGTCTGCCGCAGCAGCTCCTGATGGCCGCGGTGGACGCCGTCAAATGCGCCGATGGTCACGACGCAGGCGTCGAGGGCCAATTTCCCATCGCGATGGAAAGCGACAGCGCTGCTGTCAAAACCCTTGCCCATGGTTCGCTCCCTTGCCGTGCTGCATCAGCTGCGGCTTGCGCCGGCCGAACGATCCCTGCCGTCCGGTCCGTGCCATCGAGTCATAGCCCGAGCCAGGCCGGTCTGCGCGGTATCGTGTGATACCTTTCGCCCGCTTCGGGTGAGCGCGTAGCGTTTCCTCCGATGTCACGCCGTCCAAGAGCGTGACGAGATGGTCTTAAGGCCGGTGTGGCAACGCCGCCGGTCCAGCGACACAAGCGGAGGAGAAACCCATGACTACAGCAGCAGCCCTGCGGGCCGACGTGCCAGCGTCGACCACCAGCGTCTATACCGGTGCGGAATTCCTGGACAGCATCCAGGATGGCCGGGAAATCTACATCTACGGCGAGCGCGTCAAGAACGTCACCCAGCATCCAGCCTTCCGCAATTCGGCGCGGATGGTGGCGCGCTGGTACGACCGTTTCCATGAGAAGAAGGATCAGATCGGCGTCCTGACCGACACCGGCTCGGGACAGCTGACCCATCCGTTCTTCCTCGGCTCGAAGACGGCCGACGACCTCGTCAAGGGCCGCGATGCGATTGCCGAATTGCAGAAGGTTGCGTTCGGCTGGATGGGCCGCTCGCCGGACTACAAGGCGTCGTTCCTCGGCACGCTGGGGGCGAATTCAAGCTTCTATGGCGATTACGCCGGCAATGCGAAAAAGTGGTATGCCCGGACCCAGGAGCGTCTCGACTTCTGGAATCATGCCATCGTCAATCCGCCGATCGATCGCGACCGCGCCATCGAGGAGGTGCGTGACGTCTTCATGCATGTCGAGAAGGAGACCGACGCCGGCCTGATCGTTTCGGGCGCGAAGGTGGTCGCGACCGGCTCGGCGCTGACGCACTACAATTTCATCGCCCACTACGGCATTCCGATCAAGGACAAGTCGTTCGCGCTGATCTTCACGGCGCCGATGGATGCCAAGGGCATCAAGCTGATTGCCCGCTCGTCCTACGAATTCACCGCGGCGGCGACCGGCTCGCCGTTCGACTATCCTCTGTCCAGCCGCTTCGACGAGAACGACTCGATTCTCGTGTTCGACAAGGTGCTGGTGCCCTGGGAGAATGTCTTCATCTATGGCGACGCCGACAAGATCAACCAGTTCTTCCCGGCCTCGGGCTTCATCCCGCGGTTCACGCTGCACGGCGTGACACGGCTTGCCGTCAAGCTCGACTTCATCGCCGGCCTGTTCTCGATGGCCGTCGAGGCGACCGGGTCGAAGGATTTTCGCGGCGTGCAGACGGCGGTGGGCGAGGTGATCGCCTGGCGCAATCTGTTCCACGGCATTGCCGATGCGATGGTGAAATCGCCGATCGCCTGGCAGGGGACCGATGGCTACAATCTGCCGAATCTGAACTACGGGCTGGCCTATCGCGTGTTCGCACCGATGGCCTATCCGCGGATCAAGGAATTGATCGAGCGTCATGTGGCGAGCGGCCTGATCTATCTGCCGTCGAGCTCGGCCGATCTGGAGAGCGAGGCGATCCGGCCCTATCTCGACCGCTTCGTGCGCGGCTCCAACGGCTATGCCGCGATCGACCGGATCAAGCTGCTGAAGCTGCTCTGGGACGCGGTCGGCTCCGAGTTCGGCGGCCGGCATGAGCTCTACGAGCGCAACTATGCGGGCAATTACGAGAACCTGCGCGTCGAGACGCTGATGGCCGCGAGCGCCACCGGCGACCTCGGCGCCATGCAGGATTTCGTGCGCAATTGCATGAGCGACTACGACGTCTCCGGTTGGACGGCGAAGGACCTCGTCAACCCCGACGACATCAACCTCGTCAGCCGCGGTCTGGTGCAGGGCTGACGATTTGTTAGACGGATCAATGGAGCCGCCACAAGTTGCGTGGCGGCTCCACGCTGTTCCATCTTGTTGCAGAAGGGGTTCACTTGTCATGCTGTTCCACGTCGAAATGGATGTGCGGGTTTCGCACGATCTCCCGGTCGAGAAGGTCGACGCGCTGAAGGCGGCGGAACGCGTCCGTGCCATGGAGCTGCAGCGTACCGGGGCCTGGCGCCATCTGTGGCGGGTGGCCGGGCGCTACGCCAATGTCAGCATCTTCGACGTCTCCGGCGCGCAGGAATTGCACGACATCCTGTCCAGCCTGCCGCTGTTTCCGTTCATGGAGATCCAGGTCACGCCGCTGTGCCGGCACCCGTCGTCGATCCACGACGACGACCGGTAGTGGTGGAGTAGGCGCCGTCGCGCTAGTCGACGGCCGTGCGCGCGCGCCGGTGGCGGCTTGAGGTGTTGATGCTGCCGGTGACATCGGGGTAGCCGGTCAGGCTCAGCGTGTCGGCGCGAACGCCCCAGCTCTCGAGCCGGTCGAGGAAGCTCATGCCGAGCAGGTTGGTCTTCATCTGCCCGCGCTGCACCACCAGCGCCGGCACCGATTTCTCGACCAGCTTGCCGACCGCGAGCCGGTCGAGCGTCAGCCGCGCCGCCTTGGTGTGACCGCCGGCGGTCTCGAGGTCGACATTGTATTCGAGCATATCGATCGGCAGCCCGATCGCTTTCGCGGTTTCCCAGGTCAGCACGACCGAGGTCGCGCCGGTGTCGATCACCATCGGGGCGCTGACGCCGTTGATCTTGGCGCGGAACGCGAACTCGCCACCCTGGCCGCGCGCGATCTGCACGGCGGGGGCGGAGCTGGAGGTCGAGGCTGAGGCGGTGATGCTGCGGCCGAAGATCTGGGTCAGATTCTCCCTGGCGCGGGCGATCTGCTCGGGGTCGCCATAGGCAACGACGGCGCCGGCGGTTGCCATCAGCAGCACGATGACGAGGAGGATACGGGTCACGGCGCCACTCCCGCCGCAACGCCGATCACGCGCGCTTCGGACGCGGCTCCATGCGCTCGAGCCCAGCCTCGGCCATGCGCGCCGGCAACGTCGCCATCACCGATAGCCGCTCCGCGCGGTCCATCTTGTGCCAGCGCGCGATCTCCGGAAGCGTGCGGCCACAGCCGAAGCAGAGCTTCGTCCTGGGGTCCATCATGCAGACTGCGATACACGGCGTCTCTGAGCTCATTGTTCAAGTGTTGAACGGTTTCGGCGGCCGGTGCAAGCCGGTTGACATGGGATGCTGCATCACGCCTCGGCATTTTGTCGCGAGCATGGTCCTGGCGCGAACGCCTTGGGTTTGTTGCCAAAGCGTTTTCGAGCGAAGTGGATACCGGTTCGCGTAGAGAGAGCGCGTCAGAACCAAGATCTGGAGCCCCGTTCCGAATCGATCGGAACGGAAAGGGCTCTATCGATAACTGCGTCACGATCTTCCGCGACATGCTCTACAATCCGGTGCCGGCACTCATGATCGACTTGCGGCGCACGCGCTTCCGGTCGGCGCCCATCGCGGGCTCGACGGGCTCCGGCGGCTGCATCGGCGGCGCTTCTTCCGCCATCGGCGCCAGCGCGCTCATCACCCGTTCCGGCGGCAAGGTGACGATCACTTCGGTGCCGATGCGCAGCTTCGACTTCAGCGTGAAGGTGCCGCCATGCATGTCGATCAGGCTTTTCGCGATCGGCAGGCCAAGGCCCGCGCCCTGTTCCGCCGACTTGATCGAGTTGGAGCCCTGGCCGAAGGAGGCCAGCACGACCGGGATCTCGTCCTCGGCGATGCCACTTCCGGTGTCCTTGACGCTCAGATATTGCCCGCCCGACGCGGTCCAGCCGACCTTCAGCCAGATTTCGCCGCCCTGCGGGGTGAACTTGATCGAGTTGGAGAGCAGGTTGAGCACGACCTGGCGGATGGCGCGCTCGTCGCCCCAGATCCTCGGCATGCCGTGCTCGAACACCTCGTGGATGGTGATGCCGCGGCTGGAGGCGCGCAGCTTCAGGAGATGGTGGCAATCGGCGACGACATGCACCAGCGCCACGGCCTCCTCGTTCAGCTCGTAGCGGCCGGCTTCGATGCGCGACAGGTCGAGGATCTCGTTGATGAGATTGAGCAGATGCACGCCGGAATTATGGATGTCGGCGGAATATTCCTTGTAGACCGGCACGGTGTGCGCGCCGAAAATCTCGCTCTTCATCACCTCGGAGAAGCCGAGGATCGCATTGAGCGGCGTGCGCAGTTCGTGGCTCATCTGGGCGAGGAAGCGCGACTTGGCGACGTTGGCGGACTCGGCGCGGTGCCGCGCCTCGTCCGAGATCGCCTTGGCCTGTTCCAACTCGCCGATCAGCGCATCCTTTTCGGCGCGGGCCTCCAGCGTCGCCAGCGTGGTCGAATGCAGGCGGTGCGCGAGCAAGGCGAAATAGCCTTCGGCCGCAAGCGCCAGCAGCGCCAGCACGTAATTGTCGAACGCGCCATTGAGCACGAGGTCGAGCGCGATCCCGACCGTCACCGGAACCGTTGCCGCAAGGGCCGCGATCGGCAGGCTCGCGGCCAGCATGCTGGAGACCGCGATCACCAGCAGCATCAAAAACATCATCAGCGTGTTGGAGGCGAGATCGCGCCCGGCGGGGTGGATCAGGATCGCGGTCCAGCACAGGCCGTAGAGCAGGTCGAGCAGCACGAAGCGAGTCCGCCATTTGCGGGTGACCGCGACCGAGGTTGGTTCGGCGAGGAAGCGGGAACAACTGCGGATGATCGCGAGATGGACGCAGAGGATGCCGACTGTCCAGGCGCCGGCCACGATCGGCTTCATCCAGAGGCCAAACAGCACGCCGGTTGCCACCACGAGCAGCATCACGACGTAGGACGCCGAGATCCGGGTCTGGGCGTATTGACGGAGCAGTTCGGCGTCGAACGCCGGGCGGGTTCCACTGGTTGACGTTAACCGATCCCGCGCCTCGCGCACCCGCTGCGCGGCGACGCGCCGGCTGTTCACCGGCACCGTCACCTGAGGTCCTGCCGGAAGCGCTACAACTTCAGGCTTTTCTGCGGGATTACTCATCAACAACACAAATCCTGCCCACGAACCGCGCGGGCTTTTTGCATTGTCTATCTGTGACGCTAAATCATTAAGCGTTGCCTTAAAGAGCTAAGGAAAAGCGTAAACGGGGAGTTAAATTAACTTTTGCGCGGGGGTCCCGCTGTTGTGCGATGGCGGGCGCACACGCGCACGCCGGGTCTGACAATTCCATGTTGTCATGGCCGGGCTTGTCCCGGCCATCCACGTCTTGCTTTTCGTGGATCCAAAGACGTGGATGCCCGGGACAAGCCCGGGCATGACGAAATGGTGGGAAGTGTTACCGCTGCAGCCGCGCCAGCAGGCTCGACGTGTCCCAACGCTTGCCGCCCATCTTCTCGACCTCGGCATAGAACTGGTCGACCAGCGCGGTGGCGGGCAGGGTGGCGCCGTTGCGGCGGGCCTCCGCCAGCGCAATCGAGAGGTCCTTGCGCATCCACTCGACCGCGAAGCCGAAATCGTACTTGCCCTCGTTCATGGTCTTGTAGCGGTTCTCCATCTGCCAGGACTGCGCCGCGCCCTTGGAGATGGTCTCGATCACGGCGGCGACGTCGAGGCCGCTCTTCTTGGCAAAGTGGATGCCCTCCGACAGGCCCTGAACCAGACCGGCGATGCAGATCTGGTTGACCATCTTGGTGAGCTGGCCGGCGCCCGCCGGCCCGAGCAATTTGCACATCCGCGCGTAAGCGCCGGTGATGATCGGCTCGGCGCCCGCATAGGCGTCTTCGCTGCCGCCGCACATCACAGTCAGCACGCCGTTCTCGGCGCCGGCCTGGCCGCCCGACACCGGCGCGTCGACGAATTTGAAGCCGGCCTTGGTCGCGGCGGCATCGAGCTCGCGGGCGACCTCGGCGGAGGCGGTGGTGTGATCGACGAAGGTCGCGCCCTTCCTGATCCCGGCGAAGGCGCCGTCGGGGCCGATCGTGACCGCGCGCAGGTCGTTGTCGTTGCCGACGCAGCACATCACGAAATCCTGGCCTTCGGCGGCGGCCTTCGGGGTCGGCGCCGTCTTGCCGCCGAACTTGTCGGCCCATTCCTTCGCCTTCGCCGCGGTCCGGTTGTACACGGTGACCTCATGGCCGCCTTTTTTCACGAGGTGTCCCGCCATCGGGAAACCCATCACGCCGAGACCGAGGAAAGCGACTTTAGCCATATCTGTTACCTTGTGATTTGCCGTGGTGATCGCCCCTTGAGACCGCCGGAAAACGTCGCGGCGGGCAGGGCATTCCGTCCATGGAAGGAGCCGCACCATACCCCCTGTGCAGCGGAGGGCAACGGCCTTGGTGGGATGGCAGAAGGCGGTTTTGTGCTAGGATTGGGCCACCAACGAACTTCACAAAAAAGGGAGTGTATCGCATGGGCATGAGCGTCGGTGTGCTCGATCATTTCAATATCCGGACCCGGAATCTCTCCGCCACGGTGCGGTTCTATGAGGACATCCTGGGCCTGGAAAAGGGCGCGCGGCCGAACTTCGCGTTCCCCGGTGCGTGGATGTACAGCGAGGGCAAGGCGGTCGTGCATCTGGTCGATATTTCGGCGACCGACGAGGCACAAAAGCCTGACTCGGGCGTCGTCCATCACGTCGCCTTTGCCAGCCAGGGCTTCGATGGGATGCGGCAGCGGCTTCAGTCCAAGGGCATGGAATTCGACTCGCGCCAGGTTCCCGGCGGCGATCTCTGGCAGATCTTCGTCAACGACCCCAACGGGGTCATGATCGAGCTGAACTACGAGGCCGCCAAGGAAGGCGGCTCCGCCGCGCCGGCCGAGCGGCGGGACGACGTCGGAGCGAGGTAGCCTTTTGCGCTGCAACGCTCTATGGGTCGGTCTCTTGAACTTTCCAGGAGATGCGCGGTGAGCGTGACGCAGCAACAGGTCCTCGATTGCCTTGCCAAGGTGATGTCGCCACGCGGCACAGCCTTGACCAACGCCAATGTGCTGTCGGCGATCACGGTCACCGACGGCAAGGTGTTCTTCTCGATCAATGTCGACGCCGCGGAGGCCCGCGCCTGGGAGAGCGTGCGTGCGCAGGCCGAGAATGCCGTGCGCGCCATTCCCGGCGTCAGCGTCGCGATGATCGCGCTGACCGCCGAGCGCAAGGCGGGCGCTGCGGCACCGGCGCCGCGGCCGGCCGGCGGCGTCCCGCCGGCGTCCGCCCATCGCCATCCGCATCCGCCCGGCGGGCAATCGCCGATGGCCCGGCAGGCCGAGATCCCCGGCATCTCCGCCGTCATCGCCGTCGCCTCCGGCAAGGGCGGCGTCGGCAAGTCGACCACGGCGCTCAACCTCGCGCTCGGCCTGCGCGACCTCGGCCTGCGCGTCGGGCTGCTCGACGCCGACATCTACGGCCCGTCGGTGCCGCGGCTGACCGGCATCCGCGAGAAGCCGCAGCTCAATGACGACAAGAAGATGGTCCCGCTGCAGCGCTTCGGCCTGTCGATCATGTCGATCGGCTTCCTGGTCGAGGAGGACACCGCGATGATCTGGCGCGGGCCGATGGTGATGTCGGCGATCACCCAGATGCTGCGCGACGTCGCCTGGGGCACGCTCGACGTGCTCGTGGTCGACATGCCGCCCGGCACCGGCGATGCCCAGCTCACGCTGGCGCAGAACGTTCCGCTCAAGGGCGCCGTCATCGTCTCGACCCCGCAGGACCTCTCGCTGATCGACGCCCGGCGCGGGCTTGCGATGTTCAAGAAGGTCAGCGTGCCGGTGCTCGGCATCGTCGAGAACATGAGCTATTTCCAGTGCCCGCATTGCGGCACCCGCTCGGATATCTTCGGCCATGGCGGCGCCCGCCACGAAGCCGAGAAGCTGGGGGTGCCGTTCCTCGGCGAGATTCCCCTGCACATCGCGATCCGCACCGCCTCCGATGCCGGCAACCCGGTGGTCGAGAGCGAACCGGACGGCCCGCACGCGGCGATCTACCGCGCGATCGGCGGCAAGGTCCGTGAGCAGCTGCAAGGCGTCATCGCGGCTGCCTGAGCCTGCGCTGCTGGGCCGATTGGTCGCGAAGCGTCGGGAGCCCGGCGGGCTTTCTTCACAGGCCCGTGGCGTTTGGACGATTGCTGAATCGGTTCCGGCCTGTATGTTTATGCAGGAGTGGCCGAATCGTACCACCCTTCGATCAGCGGAAGGCGGCCACGGGTGAAACCAAACTGCGGGAAGGGGCCGTGAGGCGACCATCGACATGGCAGCATCACGCGAAGCAAACAAACAGCACCGCAAACATCTGACGCGGGAGAAGCGCGCAGAGGCCTCCCGGCTGGCATTCAACATGGCCAAGAAATCCGACTCGATCGGCGAGGCCGCCGAGGTGATCGCCAAGACGTATGGTGTCAGCAAGACAACCGCGCAAAGCTGGATCCGGCGCGGGCGGTATTTGGCTGATCAAGCCAAGAAGGCGCGGGCGACGACGCGGCGCTGATAGCTCCGGTAACCCGACGGTTGAGAGCGGGCCGGACGGTCCGCACGCGGCGATTTACCGCGCGGTCGGCGGCAGCTCCGCGGCCACCTGCCAGGCGTCATCGTCGCTGCCTGAAGGCGCATTTTCCGGCTGATTTCCAGCCTCATCAGACTTTCGTTTAATTGGCGCGGTCATGCCATTGTCGCGTTTCCGTGACGCCGCCTTCCGTGTTAAAGGGCCGACCCAGAGCGCCTCGGCAAGCCTTTCACGCGGCTGCCGGAGAACTGCTTGCGGTCACTGGGAAACGCCCCTGAAGGAGAAGTCTTACGATGAAGCGTCGTGATTTTTTGAAAGTTTCTGCGGCCGGTGCTGCCGCGACGGCGGTTGCCGCGCCGGCGATCGCGCAGTCCTCGCCTGAAATCAAGTGGCGCCTGACCTCGAGCTTCCCGAAGTCGCTGGACACCATCTATGGCGGTGCCGTCGAGCTGTCGAAGTACGTCGCCGAAATGACCGACAACAAGTTCCAGATCCAGGTGTTCGCGGCGGGCGAAGTCGTCCCCGGCCTGCAGGCGCTGGACGCGACCTCCAACGGCACGGTCGAGATGTCGCACACCGTCGCCTACTACTATGTCGGCAAGGACCCGACCTTCGCGATCTACGCGTCGGTGCCGTTCGGTCTCAATGCCCGCATGCAGAACTCCTGGTGGTATCAGGGCGGTGGCCAGGAGCTCGGCAACGAGTTCTTCAAGAAGTTCGGCGTGATCGGTTTCCCGACCGGCAACACCGGCACCCAGATGGGCGGCTGGTTCCGCAAGGAGATCAAGACCGTCGCCGACATGTCGGGCCTGAAGATGCGCATCGGCGGCATTGCCGGCCAGGTGCTGCAGAAGGTCGGCGTGGTGCCGCAGCAGCTCGCCGGCGGCGACATCTATCCGGCGCTCGAAAAGGGCACCATCGACGCGGCCGAGTGGGTCGGTCCCTATGACGACGAGAAACTCGGCTTCCAGAAGGTCGCCAAGTACTACTACTATCCGGGCTTCTGGGAAGGCGGTCCGACCGTGCACTCCTTCGTCAACCTGGAGAAGTGGAACGCGCTGCCGAAGAACTACCAGGCGATCCTGGCCAACGGCGCCGCCAACGCCAACAGCTGGATGGCCGCGCGCTACGACATGCAGAACCCCTCCGCGCTGAAGCGGCTGGTTGCCGGCGGCACGCAGCTGCGTCCGTTCACCAACGAGGTGCTCGAGGCCTGCCTCAAGGCGACCAACGAGCTGTGGGGTGAAATCTCGGCCAAGAATGCCGACTTCAAGAAATCGATCGAGGCCATGCAGGCGTACCGCTCCGACCAGTATCTGTGGTGGCAGGTCGCCGAATACACCTTCGACAGCTTCATGATCCGCTCGCGCACCCGCGGCTGATCGGCGTCTAGCCTTTTGGACGAGCGTTCGCGCGACGCGAACGCATTGCCCGGCCTCCGCAAGGAGGCCGGGTTTTTTGCGTCTGGCATTCGTGAAGGGGATGCTCCATGCTCGCATCCGAAGCCTCGGCACGAAGGCGGCGTGTGATCGGTCACCGGTCATGACGGCAAAAAGAAAAGCGGCGCGACGATCGAAAGCAGTCGACGCTCGGACAACACAATCGAACAGGGCAGGATTCAAATGAAGCGAAGAGATTTCATCAAGGTCACGGGTCTGGGCGTCGCCGGCGCCGCCACGGTCGCAGCTCCCGCGATCGCGCAGTCGATGCCGGAGCTCAAGTGGCGCTTGACGACGAGCTGGCCGAAGTCGCTCGACACGCTGCACGGCGGCGCCGAGCTGATGGCGAAGGCGGTCGGTGAAGCCACCGACAACAAATTCCAGATCCAGACCTTTGCCGCGGGCGAGATCGTGCCGGGCCTGCAGGTGCTCGACGCCGTGCAGAACGGCACCGTCGAGATGGGGCACACCGCGCCCTATTATTATTTCGGCAAGGACCCGACCTTCACCTTCGGCTCGGCGGTGCCGTTCGGGCCCAACATGCGCCTCAACCAGGCCTGGTTCATGCTGGGCGGCGGCAAGGACCTGCTCAACGAGTTCTACAAGAGCTACAACGTCACCTCGCTGCTCGCCGGCAACACCGGCTGCCAGATGGGTGGCTGGTTCCGCAAGGAGATCAACAGCGTCGACGATCTCAAGGGCCTCAAATTCCGCATCGGCGGCTTTGCCGGCAAGGTGATGCAGAAGCTCGGCGCGGTGCCGCAGCAGCTCGCCGGCGGCGACATCTATCCGGCGCTCGAGAAGGGCACCATCGATGCGGCCGAGTGGGTTGGTCCCTACGACGACGAGAAGCTCGGCTTCTACAAGGTCGCGCCGAACTATTACTTCCCCGGCTGGTGGGAAGGCGGCCCCATGCTGGTGGCGATGATCAATCTCGACAAGTGGAACGCGCTGCCGAAGCATTATCAGTTCGTGCTCGAGCAGGCCGGCCATCTCGCCAACAACTGGATGATGGCGCGCTACGACCAGGCCAATCCGATCGCACTGAAGAAGCTGCTCGCGGTCGGCACCAAGCTGCGTCCGTTCCCGCCTGCGGTGATGGAAGCTTCCTTCAAGGCCGCCAAGGAGCTGCATGCCGAGGTTTCCGCGACCAACGCCAACTTCAAGAAGGTCTATGACTCGCTGACCTCGTTCTCCAACAACGGCTATCAATGGTTCCAGGTCGCCGAGGTCGGCTACGACAATTTCATGGCGCGCCATTCGCAGGCGTGATTGCTGCGAGCTGGACAGGAAATCAGCCTCGGAGCGAAAGCGCCGGGGCTTTTTCCATGCCGCGATCGCGGCCCGGCGCGACGCGGCTTGCGAAGACGCATGACCGCCGGTCGCTGGCCGTGGCGGCAGCTGCCAGTTCTCGATCTCCGGGCGCGAACGCGCAATCCGTTATGTTATCATGGCTAGCTGACGTCAGCCTTACACGGGCGCAATCACAGGCGCCTGGCGTAGATTTTGATTGCAGCGGGGAGGCGGTATCTGTTTTCAGGGCAGTAACACGAGCTGGAGCAACATGCGCTTGTGTCGCCATCGAGACGTCACCTTCGCATGCGTCTTGTTTTGACGACAGCAAGCAGAAGATCGATTGAATGAAGTCAGGATTGCTGCGATGCGCCTTCTGATCGTCGAGGACAATGTCGAGCTCTCGCGGCTGCTCGCCAGCGGGCTGATGGCGGCGGGATATGAGTCCGATGTCGTCAACAGCGTTGCCGAGGCGCGCGATGCGCTGCGCAGCGTCAGTTATGCCGCCATGATCCTCGATCTCGGTCTGCCCGACGGCGATGGCTTGTCGGTGTTGTCGGAGCTTCGCCGCAAGACCGATCCGCTGCCGGTCCTGGTGCTGACCGCGCGGGGCGGCCTGCAGGATCGGGTCAGCGGCCTGCGCAGCGGCGCGGACGACTATCTGGCGAAGCCGTTCGCGCTGGAGGAGCTGGTGGCGCGGCTCGAAGCCATCCTGCGCCGGCCCGGCCAGCTGCTCGGCTCCTCGCTGAAGCTCGCCAATCTGGTCTACGACACCGAGAGCAAGCAGGTGTTCGTCGACGGCGCTCCGCACGTGTTCTCGGCGCGCGAGACGTCGGTGCTGGAGATCCTGTTGCGACGGCAGGGGCGGGTGGTGCCGAAGAAGAATGTCGAGGACCACATCTTCGGCCTGTCCGGCGAGGTCGCCTCGAACGCGGTCGAGGTCTACGTGTCGCGGCTGCGCAAGCTGCTCACCGAGCACCGCGCCAGGGTCATCATTCATACCATTCGGGGCGTCGGTTATCTGATGGCGGAGGAGAAGTAGGCGTGTTCCGCTTCAAGTCGCTGACGTCGCGGATCGTGTTCCTGCACATCGTGGCGGTCGCGGTCGCGGCGATCTTCCTGCCGCTGCTGCTGCTGTGGCTGTTGAATTCGGAGATCAATCAGCTGCATCGCGAAGCGATGCGCGACCAGGCCGCCGATCTCGGCCAGAACCTCTCGGTCGATGCCGCGGGCAAGGTGCAACTCAACCTGCCGGACAGCCTGAAGGGACTCTATTCCGACGCCTATGGCCGCTACCGCTACGACATCTACGATGCCGACGGTCACCTGCTGTTTTCGTCGCATCGCGAGGCGCCGCGACTGCCGGCGTCCGCCAACCGGATTTCCGGTGCCAGCGTCACCAAGCTGCTCGGCGGCCAGACGCTGCGCATCCTGGTCGCCGAGGACCTGTCGCATCGCGACGTCATCATCGACGACATCGTCTCCAATTTCTTTCGGCGGGTCGGCTGGATCACCATCCCGATCCTTCTGATCCTGCTTGCCACCGACATCCTGATCTTCCGCCGCGCGGTGACACCGCTGTTGCGGGCCTCGGAGGAGGCGAGAAGCATCGGGCCGGCAAGGACCGATATCCGCCTCCCGACGGAGGGGATTCCAAGCGAGATCCTGCCGCTGGTGACCGCCGTCAACCAGGCGTTCGATCGCCTTGAGGAAGGCTTTCACGTGCAGCGCCAGTTCACGGCCGATGCCGCGCATCAGCTGCGCACGCCGCTTGCGATCCTCAGGACCCGAATCGAAACGCTCGATGCGGCCAAGGGGACCAGGGAGCTGCATGCCGACATCGAGAGCATGAGCCGCATCGTCAGCCAGCTGCTCGAGATCGCCGAGCTCGACACGCTGGTGCTGGATCCCGGCGAGACCGCGGATTTGCGCGCGGTGTGCGCCGAGGTGGTCGGCTCGATCGCGCCCTACGCGCTGGCGCAGCGGAAAGATATCGCGTTGCGCGGCACCGACAGTCCGGTGCAGGTCAGGGGCAATGCGGAGATGCTGCAGCGGGCCATCTTCAATCTGGCGGAGAACGCCATCAAGTACACCGCCGAGAGGACTTCGGTCGATGTCGAGGTGCACGACAACGGTTCGGTGCAGGTGCGCGACTGCGGGCCGGGAATTGCGCCCGCCGAGCAGGGCCTGATCTTCCAGCGCTTCTGGCGCAGCGATCGCCAGCGCACCGACGGCGCGGGGCTCGGGCTCTCGATCGTGCGCGGCGTCGTCGACGATCACGATGCGACGGTGAGGGTGGAGAACCTGCCGTCCGGCGGCGCCCAGTTCACGCTGCGCTTCCGCCTCGCCAAGGCGGAGCCGGCGGCGTCCTGAGCCGGCCCGCGAACGCGCCGCGGCCTTGCCGGTCTACTTCACCTTGCCGTCGGACAGATCCATGATCATGCGCGTGGTCAAATAGAGGCGCGGCACGATGCTGTTGATCTGCACGTATTCCACATCGTTGGAGTGCGCGCCGAAGCCCGACAGGCCCATGCCTTCCACCACGGCGCCCTTGGTCTTGAGGGCGGCAAATGCCGCGTCGGTGCCGCCGCCGGTGGCCCGCTCGGCCACGTTCAGCGCCATGCCGAGTTCCTGATAAATCGTCTTGCCGTGGCCGGCCACGCGGCGCGAGGCGTCGCTGGCTTCGAGCGGGGGGCGGCGCACCTCGAACTTCACGTCCACCCCGGAGTCCGGCAGCAGGCGGTTCTTGATCCTGTCCTGCAGGGCTTTCTCGAGCTCGTCGAAATCCGCCATTTTGAGCGCGCGCGCATCGGCCTGGGCGGTGGCTTCGGCGGGGATCACGTTGCGGTTGGTGCCGGACTTGGACACCGTCCAGTTCAGCTTCAGGCCCTGCTCCGGCTTGGACAGGTCCTTCATCTGCAGCACCTGGTGTGACAGCTCATAGAGCGCATTCACGCCGCCTTCGGGCCTGGCGCCGGCATGCGACGACTTGCCGTGCACCGTGAGGTAGGCCGAGCCGATGCCGCTGGTGGCGAGGCGCAGCGTGCCGTCGGTGCCGCCGCCCTCGAACGAGAACACGGCATCCTGTTCCGCGGCGAGGCGGGTGATGGTGCTGCGCCAGCCGGGCGAAGAGATCTCCTCGTCGCCATTGATCAGCACGGTGAGCGTGCCGTAATTTTTGAAGTTCAGCTTCTGCAGCAACGCCACGGCGTGGAGGATGGTGGCGACGCCCTGCTTGTCATCGGCAATGCCGAGCCCATAGGCCTTGTCGCCATCGATGCGGAAGGGTTGGTCCTTCAGCATGCCCTTGAGATACACCGTATCCATGTGCGCGATCAGCATGATCTTCGCGCTGCCCGTGCCCTTGAAGACGGCCTGCACGGCGGGACCGATCTTCTCCGGCGTGTCGTCGAGGCGGTAGATATCGGTGGTCTGCAGGATATCGACCGTGCCGCCGAGCTGCTTGAGCTGGCCGGCGATTCGCTCGGCGAGCTGGTTCAGGCCCTCGATGTCCTTGCTGCCGGATTCGATCTGCACGAGGTCGCGCAGGGTGTCGAGCAGCGGCTGCTGTTCCTGTTGCGCCAGCGCGCGAATGTCGGCTGCATGCGCTGCGGGCGCGGCAAGCGCCAGACCAAGCGACAGCATCAGCGGGCGAATGAGCGAGCGGGCGGGATGCAATTGGGGCATGGCGGCGATCTGTGAGTTGGAGGACGATCCGTATCCCCGTCTTCACAGGCCTCGCCGGTGCCGTCAACAGCGGCGTGCCTCGCGCCCGCGAGCGTTTTCGAGCGAAGTGGACGCCGGTTCGCGTGAAGAAAACGCGACAAAACGAGAATCCAGGGCTTCGGTTCTGATTTAATCAGAACCGAAATGCTCTGGGCACGCCGAATGCGCTGATGCCGGGCTACTGTTTCGGCTGTCCGAAGTCGAGCGGCGGCAGGTCGATCTGCGGCACCTCGATCTTGACCTTGTTGAGGTCGACATCGAGCGGCTTGTCGAGCAGTCCGGTGACGACGACCGGGAACGCGATCACCAGCGCCACCATGATCGCCTGCAAGCCGATCCACGGCATTGCGCCCCAGTAGATGTCCGAGCTCTTCACTTCCTTGGGCGCCACGCCGCGCAGATAGAACAGCGCGAAGCCGAATGGCGGATGCAGGAACGAGGTCTGCATGTTGACGCAGAGCATCACGCCGAACCAGATCAGCGCGGCGTCGGGGCCGACCACCGGCGCCAGCACCTTCTGCGCGATCGGCGCGACCATCGGCAGGATGATGAAGGCGATCTCGAAGAAGTCGAGGAAGAACGCCAGGAAGAAGATGAACAGGTTGATGAAGATCAGGAAGCCCCAGACGCCGCCGGGCAGCGAGGTCAGATGGTGCTCCAGCCAGGTGCCGCCGGATACGCCGAGGAACACGACCGAGAAGCAGGTCGAGCCGATCAGGATGAAGGTGACCATGCAGGTGATCCGCATGGTGGTCTCGTAGCCCTGCTTGATCAGGTCGCGCAGGTCCGGGATCTTGACGGCCTCGAGGCAGATCCAGACCACCGCGGCGTAGGTGATCGCGAAGGCGAGCTTGAAGAGCAGGTTCTCGCTGTAGAGCATCGCGATGATGGTGCCGATGCCGCCGGCGATCACACCGACCATCAGCACCTTGTTGCCGGTGGCGCTGAAATCCTTGTGGTGGATGGCGGCGAGCACGATGGCGCCGACCGCGCCCATGGCGCCGGCTTCCGTCGGGGTCGCAAGGCCCATCATCATGGTGCCGAGCACGACGAAGATCAGTACCGCCGAGGGGATGATGCCGAGCAGGCACTTCTTCCACAGCGCCCACCCGGTCAGCGTGCGCGCCTCGATCGGCACCGCCGGCACATGGCTCGGCTTGAAGATGCCGAGCAGGAAGGTGTAGCCGGCGAACAGCAGGATCTGGAACACCGATGGGCCCCAGGCGCCGAGATACATGTCGCCGACCGACTTGCCGAGCTGGTCGGCGAGCACGATCAGGACGAGAGAGGGAGGGACAAGTTGCGTGATGGTGCCGGAGGCGGCGAGCACGCCGGTGATGTAGCGGATGTTGTAGCCGTAGCGGATCATCACCGGCATCGAGATCAGCGCCATCGCGATCACCTGCGCTGCCACCGTGCCGGTGATGGCGCCGAGGATGAAGCCGACGATGATCACGGAATAGCCGAGGCCGCCGCGGATCGGGCCGAACAGCTGGCCCATCGAATCCAGCATGTCCTCGGCGAGCCCGCATCTCTCCAATATCGCGCCCATGAAGGTGAAGAAAGGGATCGCCAGCAGCAGCTCGTTGGACAGCACGCTGCCGAAGATGCGGCCCGGGATCGCCTGCAGGAAGTTGAGGTCGAAGAAGCCGAGATAGATCGAGAGGAACCCGAACGACAGGCCGACCGCGGCGAGCGTGAACGCCACCGGATAACCGATCAGCATCGCTACGATCAGGCCGCCGAACATCAGTGGCGGCATCATCTCCAGCGTGATCATTGAGTCGGCCTCTCATACTTCGCGTCGATGGTCACGTAGCCCTGCAGCGCGGCGATCCGCTTGATCACCTCTGAGACGCCTTGCAGCGCAAGCATCACGAAGCCGGACGGGATAACGAACTTGATCGGCCAGCGCAGCAGGCCGCCGGCGTTGCCGCTCATCTCGCCGACTGCATAGGCCTGGTAGAAGAACGGCCATGACAGATAGGCGAGCAGGAGGCAGGCCGGGATCAGGAAGAACAGCGTTCCGATCAGGTCGAGCCAGAGCTGGCCGCGTTCGGACAGCATCAGATACATGATCTCGACGCGGACATGCTCGTTGCGCTTGAAGGTGTAGGAGGCGCCGAACATCACGAGGATCGCGAACATGTACCACTGCGCCTCGAGCCAGCCGTTCGACGAGTAGCTGAACGCGTAGCGGATCATGGCGTTGCCGGCGCTGACCAGGCACGAGATCAGCACCAGCAGGTTGCAGATGTAGCCGATCTTCTCGTTGAGTTGGTCGATGGCCTGACTTAATGCCAACAATGGGCGCATCACGATCTCCACGGTCGCGCCATCCGCGCGCCGAATATCTCTTCAAGCATCATCTGGCCGCCGCGCGCATGCGCACGGAGCCACGGCTCACTTTCAGGAGCAGTTGCAAACGTTCGTCCTCCCCCGAAATCCGCTTCAGCCGTTCTTGGCTGCCGGGAATCGTCGGCAGGAGCCGACGGAGGGCAGCGGCCTATGCTGGCCAGACTAGCGTGAAAGCTGATTCACCAAATCAGCGCCATGGAACGCCGTCAATCGGAAAATGGACAAATTGACGCCGCGGCAAACTGTTGTCCCGCCTTGGTAATCGGGGGACAGGCCGCGCGTCGGAAGGGAGCTTGAAGACTAGCCGCCGGTCACGCTCATGTGGCGGCTGACGCTCGGACGGTTGTGGCGGCGGTCGATGATGAAATCGTGCCCCTTCGGCTTCAGTCCGATGGCCCGGTCGATGGCCGCCGCCAGCAAATCGTTGTCGGCGGAGGCACGCAGCGGCCGGCGCAGGTCGGAGGCGTCCTCGTGGCCGAGGCAGGTGTGCAGCGTGCCGGTGCAGGTGATCCGCACCCGGTTGCAGGATTCGCAGAAATTATGGGTCATCGGCGTGATGAAGCCGAGCTTGCCGCCGGTCTCGGCGACCCGGGCGTAGCGGGCGGGGCCGCCGGTGTCGTCGGACAGATCGGTCAGCGTGTAGTGCTTCTCGAGCCGCGCGCGCATCAAGGACAGCGGCACGTACTGATCGATCCGGCCTTCGCCGATGTCGCCCATCGGCATCACCTCGATCAAGGTGAGGCCCATGCCCTTGCCGTGCGCCCATTCCATCAGCGCCGGAATCTCGTCCTCGTTCATGTTCTTCAGCGCGACCGCGTTGATCTTGACCGCGAGCCCCGCCGACCGCGCCGCCTCGATGCCCGACAGCACCTTGTCGATGTCGCCCCAGCGGGTGACGGCCCGGAATTTTACGGGGTCGAGGGTGTCGAGCGAGACGTTGACGCGGCGCACGCCGCAATCGGCCAGCTCCTGGGCGAAGCGCGCCAGCTGCGAACCGTTGGTGGTCAGCGTCAATTCGTCGAGTGCGCCCGTGGTCAGATGCCGCGACAGCGAGCGCACCAGGCCCATCACGTTGCGGCGGACCAGCGGCTCGCCGCCGGTGAGGCGAATCTTGCGCACGCCCTTGGCGACGAACGCCGAGCAGAGCCGGTCGAGCTCTTCCAGCGTCAAGAGATCGGCCTTCGGCAGGAAGGTCATGTCTTCCGACATGCAGTAGAAGCAGCGCAGGTCGCAGCGGTCGGTGACGGAGACGCGCAAATAACGGATGGTCCGGCCGAACGGATCGGTCATCGGACGAAACAGCGTGTCGGAATGTGCTTGCGTGGATCCGTTCATTCAGTTCGGGCCTTGCAATCTGTTTCCTGCCTGCCGCGCCGTGATCGGCTCCGGCATCCGCAATCTATGCATGTTGGCGCGTTGTCACAATGCGTCCCAAGGGATGATCGTATGGATGATCCGCAACATGCAAAGCGATAGGCGAGGCAGATCGCGCGATGTAGGATCGCAATCGCGGATGTGTCTCGACCAAATACAAAAACCGGCTTTGGGCCGGGCTCTTGTGCAGTGCAAATGCGGTTCGGCCGCCCGCGCTAGCGCGACGGCGCGGCGGCCGGCGCCGGCGCAGCCGCGCTCGGGGCGGGGAACGCGGAGTCCGGAGCGGCGGCAGGCGCCGCAGCGGCAGCCGGTTTCGGCTTCTTCTTCCGTATCGGCTTCTTCGCCGCGCGCGGCGGCGGTCCGGCCGGCTGCAACTCGGCGAACACCGGACTGGGATCCAGCGTCGTGGTGGCCGGCGTGGTGAAGTCGCCGGGAACGCGGGTCACGGTGACCGGAACGGTCGCCGGCTGGAACTTCGGCATGTTGAAGGTGACGGAGAAGTTGGTCTCCGGCGCCGGGATCGACACGGTGCAGGGCGTCTTGCAGCCCGGTCCGAGCGAGGTCACGGCGTCGGCGCCCGGCGGGTTTGAATCCAGCTGAACCGGCATCGGCGGCGGCGCCGACTTGAACGAATCCAATGAGAAGGAGGAGCAGCCGGCCAGGCTCAGCCCGGCGGCCGCAATCACGATGATACGACGCATGATCCACACTCTACTGCGGCAATCAGCCACAATCC
This sequence comes from Bradyrhizobium sp. USDA 4510, assembly GCF_054059095.1. Taxonomy (NCBI): domain Bacteria; kingdom Pseudomonadati; phylum Pseudomonadota; class Alphaproteobacteria; order Hyphomicrobiales; family Nitrobacteraceae; genus Bradyrhizobium; species Bradyrhizobium sp. USDA 4510. The sequence goes on from NZ_JBSSBT010000001.1 coordinate 2,904,914, forward strand.
CCGGAGCGGACCATAGGTGCGTCGGAACAGAGGCGCAACAGCGGGGGGCCTGCTCGTTAAAGGATGGTTAATGGTGGAATCGCATGGCTAAATATTGCCAAGCGATATCAGTGTGTTGCGGAAAGTTTATGCCGCGCTCAGGCTGGCGACGGCGTCCGGCAGATCGCGCATATGGCTGATCAGCCGGTCCGGCTTCAGCTCGGTCATCGGAACGTCGGTATAGCCAAAATCGACGCCGATCACCGGGACCTGGGCGCGCCTTGCGACCCCGACATCGGGGCCAGCATCGCCGACCATGATGGCGCCGGGCAGCCGGCCGCCGGCGCGGGCCACCGTCTCGCGCAGGAACGTCGGATCGGGTTTTGCGATGCCGAAGGTATCGGCGCCGCAGATCGCGGCGAAGCGCTTGGTCAGGCCGAGCCGGTCGAGCAGCAGCTTCGACAGCCATTCCAGCTTGTTGGTGCACACCGCAAAGCGATGGCCCTTTGCTTCGAGCCGGTCGAGCGCGGCCTCGAGCCCGTCGAACGGTCGCGAGCCGTCGGCGATATGCTCGGCATAATAGTCGACGAAATCCGCGGTCAAGCGGTCGAGGTCACCGACGCTGACCGCGCGTCCTTCCACCTCGAGCCCGCGTTCGAGCAGCTTGCGGGCGCCGGCGCCGATCATGCTGCGCGCGGCCGCCAGCGGCACCGGCCGCAGGCCCTCGCGGTCGAGCACATGGTTCAGCGCGCCGATCAGATCGGGCGCGGTGTCGACCAGCGTGCCGTCGAGATCGAATACGACGATGGGGGGAGAGGCGGCGGACATGATGCTTTTGGCTATCGGGCCGGGCGCTGCGATGCAAGAGTAGATGTGGGCACGTCATGAGATAGGGGAGGCTGAGATGCGGGAACTTGCCGGAAAAGCCGCTTTCGTCACCGGCGCGGCCAGCGGAATCGGACTGGCGATGGCAACCGCCTTTGCTCGCGAGGGCATGAAGGTGATGCTCGCCGACATTGAAGCCGGTCCGCTGGACAAGGCCGTCGATGCGCTGCGCGCCGGCGGCGCGGATGCTCATGGCGTGGTCTGCGACGTTGCCGATCCCCTAAGCGTCGATCGCGCGGCGGAGGCGTCGTTCCGCGCCTTCGGCAAGGTCCATGTCGTCTGCAACAATGCCGGCGTCGCGGCCGGCGGCGGCATTGACCCGATCTCGGTCGACGACTGGCGCTGGGTGATCGACGTCAATCTGATGGGCGTCGTGCACGGCATCAGGAGCTTCCTGCCGCACATCCGCGGGCACGGCGAGGGTGGCCATATCGTCAATACGGCTTCGATGGCCGGGATGAATGCCGGGCTTGGCTTGAGCCCGTATTCGGCGACCAAGTTCGCCGTCGTCAGCCTGTCCGAAGGGCTCGCCATGCAGCTCAGGCCGCTCGGGATCGGCGTCAGCGTGCTCTGTCCGAGCTTTGTGCGGACCCGGATCGGCGAGAGCGGGCGCAACCGCCCGGAGCAGTACGGCCCGACCCGTCAGCTCGATCCGGCAAGCCCGATGGCCGCTGTCGTCGCCGAGATCGCGCGACGCCTGGAGGCCGGTCTCGATCCGGCGTCGGTTGCAGGACATGTGCTGGCCGCGATCCGCGACGACCAGTTCTACATTTTCACCCACCCCGGGATGCGGGCCGAGGTCGAACAGCGCTTTTCGGCGATTTTGGCCGCGATGGACGCCGTTTCGGCCTAAAGACTGGTCCGCTTGCCGCTATTCCTGCCTGCAAAACGACGCTAGATATGCGCCCGCCGGGCCACCCGATGGCGGCCCGTAACGGACCAACCGAGGGGCTATCGGCACGTGGACATGGACGCACTGAAACGCCAGGCGGCGGCGCGCGCGCTCGAAGAGGTGCGCGACGGCATGAAGCTCGGGCTCGGCACCGGATCGACCGCGAAGCATTTCGTCGAGCTGCTCGGCGAGAAGGTCCGGTCGGGCATGAAGGTGATCGGCGTGCCGACCTCGGAAGCGACCCGCGCGGATGCGATCCGCTGCGGCATTCCGCTGACCACGCTGGACGAGATCGACCATCTCGACCTCACCATCGACGGCGCCGACGAGATCGATCCGGCGCTCAACCTGATCAAGGGCGGCGGCGGGGCGCTGCTGCGCGAGAAGATCGTCGCGGCCGCCAGTGATCGCATGATCGTGATCGCCGACGACAGCAAATGGGTCGACGTGCTCGGCCGCTTTCCGTTGCCGGTCGAGGTGATCCCGTTCGGGCTCGCCGCGACCCAGGCCGCGATGGCGCGGGCGTTTTCAGAGGCCGGCGTATCCGGCGAAATGCTGGTCCGTCAGGGCAAGGACGGTCACGTTTTTGTCACCGATGGCGGCCACTGGATCGTCGATGCCCATCTCGGCCGGATCGGCGATCCGCCGCGTCTTGCCGGTTTGCTCAGCGTGATTCCGGGCGTGGTCGAACACGGCCTGTTCATCGGGCTTGGCAGCGTCGCCGTGCTGGCCGGCGTGCAGGGAATTCGGGTTGTTGAACGGCCATGAGGCCGCAAGCAAGGAGACTTGGAATGAATCGTTTTTCGGGACTTTTGTCGGCTGCGGCGCTGGCGGCTGGACTGGCGCTCGCACCGGCGATGGCGCAGCAGCCGCAGCTGCCTCCCATGCCCCAGGTCAAGCAGTCGACCCCCGCGGCGATTGGGTACGCCAAGGAAATCCTTCAGATGAAGAACGTGCAGGTGATGTATGCCGGCGCCGTTCCTGGAATCATCGAGAAGACCAAGACCGGTCTGCTCCAGCAATACCTCAACTACCAGAAGGACCTCAACGAGGTCGCGCTCGTCATCGCCAAGAACCTGGGTGGCAGTGAGAAGGAAATCGGCGAAGGCATGGCGCAGCTCTACGCCGCCGAGTTCACCGAGCAGGAGCTGAAGGATCTCGTGATCTTCTACAAGACGCCGCTCGGTCAGAAGCTTCTGACCTCTGAGCCCAAGGCAATCAACGATTCGCTGCAATATATGCAGCAGTGGGCGCAGCAGTTTGGCGTGATCGTCAACGCCCAGTTCAAGGCCGAGATGAAGAAGCGCGGCAAGGATATCTAAACGACGCCTCAGCATGACGGGCGTCAAGTTGAGTGCGCCGCACTAATCTACGTCATTGCGAGCGAAGCGAAGCAATCCATTGTCCCACAAGCGGAGAGATGGATTGCTTCGTCGCTATCGCTCCTCGCAATGACGGCGGTGAAAGACTAGATGCCCTCAAGCTGAGGGAAAGCAGTTGATCAAGCCGAATTCCGGCGATTAGAGCTGAGATTTACCATGGCCGAGTTTGACGTCGACCTGTTTGTCATCGGTGGTGGTTCGGGCGGCGTTCGTGCCGCCCGCATCGCCGCGGGTTACGGTGCGAAGGTCATGGTCGCCGAAGAGTACCGGATGGGCGGCACCTGCGTGATCCGCGGCTGCGTGCCGAAGAAGCTGTTCGTGATCGGCAGCCACGTCCACGACGAGATCGAGGACGCGGCCGGCTTCGGCTGGAGCATCGGGCAGGTCTCGTTCGACTGGGCCACTCTCGTCGCCAACAAGGACAAGGAGATCGCCCGGCTCGAGGGCGCCTACACCACCAACGTCGAGAAGTCGGGCGCACGGATCGCGAAGACCCGCGCGGTGCTTGAGGATGCCCACACCATCAGACTCGCCACCGGCGAGAAGGTGACGGCGAAGTACATCCTGATCGCGACCGGCGGCGCGCCCAATCACGGGCCGATCGTGCCCGGCATCGAGCACGTGATCTCCTCCAACGAGGCGTTTCACCTCAAGGAGCTGCCGAAGCGGATCGTGATCCAGGGCGGCGGCTACATCGCGCTGGAATTCGCCGGCATCTTCGCCGGCTTCGGCTCCGACGTCACGGTAATCTATCGCGGCGACAACATCCTGCGCGGCTTCGACGAGGACGTGCGCAAGCATGTCCGCGCCGAGATGGAGAAGCGCGGCATCACCATCATCACCGGCTGCACGGTGGCGAAGGTCGACAAGCACGGCCGTGACTTCACCACGCACCTGTCGAGCGGCTCGAGCATCGCCTCCGACCAGGTGATGTTCGCGATCGGCCGGCATCCCAATGTCGCCAATCTCGGGCTTGAGACCGCCGGCGTCGCCATCAATCCCGCCAATGGCGGCATCCAGGTCGACGGCTGGTCGAAGACCTCGGTCGACAACATCTATGCGGTCGGCGACGTCACCCACCGCACCAATCTGACCCCGGTTGCGATCCGCGAGGGCCATGCCTTCGCCGACACGGTGTTCGGCAAGCGCCCGGTCGAGGTCGACCACGCCACGATCCCGACCGCGGTGTTCTCGCAGCCGGAGGTCGGCACCGTTGGTCTGACGGAAGAGGAGGCGCGGGCGCAGTTCAGCCACGTCGACATCTACAAGACCGATTTCCGCCCGATCAAGGCGACGATGTCCGGCCGCGACACCCGCGTGCTGATGAAGCTCGTGGTCGACGGCGCGAGCGACCGCGTGCTCGGCTGCCACATCGTCGGCGATGGCGCCGCCGAAATCACCCAGGCCGTCGCGATCGCCGTCAAGATGAAGGCGACCAAGGCCGATTTCGACGCCACCATCGCGCTGCATCCGACCGCTTCCGAAGAGCTGGTGACGATGCGGACGCCCACCGCGCGCCACGTGCGCCAGGCGGCGGAGTAGCGGTAGCCCGCAGGCCGGCGCTGCCGTCCTGGTGTTCTCCTGGCGATGGGGAACGGGGAATGAGCCCTGCCTGACAGCCCAACGCCGCCCGCTTAAAATACATGCGGACGGCGCTGTCTCTAGCCCCAGGAAGGTTGGCAAAATCCTGATGAGTTTTTGTCTGCGGAAGCGGGGCAAAGGTTTCATACCTCGGAAGGGGTAGCGCGCCTCCGCAAGACCGGCGCCGACGGCCGCGCTTCGTGCCCGGGAATTAGGGCACCCTTGTTGACATGCACATCCACCCGGGACTTTTCCTCAGGGCCGCTTCGCGCGCTCAAATCGAACGCGGTTTCCGGCGAATGGTCTGCGCAACGGCGCTTGTGCACAGGCGATGCGCCATCGGCGCGCGGCCGTCTCGCGCACCCTGGAACCTTGCGCTATGCTGTCCGTTCCACTCTCAAACAGTTTGATGTCTCAAATTGAGGGAGCCGCGCATGAGAGGCCCAACCGAGCAGGAGATCCGGACCCGCGCCTACGAATTATGGAAGGACGCCGGCGAGCCGCCGGGCAAGATGGATCAGCTCTGGTATCAGGCCGAAAAGGAACTGCTGGCGCGGCGGGCCACCAACGGCGAAGCGCCTTGCGACATCAACGGGCACAATGGGCCGAGTACATATCCGGAGAGGCTGAGGGGCGTGCATTGAGTGCGTCGCGCGGCTGAGCTAACGAGTCCGGCAGGCTGGCCCGGACCCGGAGGCATCATGAGCGGCGCGATCGATCTTTCGCAGAAACTGTCGACATTCAGCGATCACTGGTCGCCGTGCACCGTGGCGCAATTCAATGCCTGCGACGTCATGGTGGTAAAGGTGCAGGGCGAATTCGTCTGGCACAAGCACGACGACACCGACGATTTCTTCCTCGTGCTGAAAGGCATCCTCGACATCGAGCTGCGCGACCGCACCGTGACGCTAACGCCCGGCCAGATGTACATCGTGCCGAAAGGCGTCGAGCATCGCCCCGTCGCGCGGGAAGAGGTGCATCTGCTGCTGATCGAGCCGACCGGGACACCGAACACGGGCGATGCTGCGACGGCGGCGCCGCGGAAGGTGGTGTGAGGCTGGCAGGATGGGTGGAGCGAAGCGATACCCATCATCTTGACCGCGAATCCGAGTTGAAGAGCAAAGCTCGCGCGATTCATGTCGCGAGAATGCGAAATTATGACTCACCAGCAGCGCAATAAATGCGGCGTCGTCCCTGCTTTCGCATTGCGAAAGCAGGGACGACGACGGAGAGTGCCGCGTCTATCCCTCCGCCTCAATCCACTCCGCGGCACCGCGCCACAGCGCGTCGCGGTGGTCGCTGCGGAAGAAGCCGAGATGGCCGATCGCTTTTGCGCCGGCGTCGGCGGGACGGATCGAGATGATCTCCGGCGTGATCGACGTGAAGGCGGAGCACAGCAATTCGACCGCCGGCCGCGTTGCCCAGGTGTCGTCGGTCATGACAAGCGCGCGGAGCTTGCCCTTGAACTTCGGAAAATTCTCGCGCGCTGTCAGCGTGGCATCATCGAGCAGATAGCGCTCCCGCATCACCCAGCTCCGCCATTGCTCGAACGCGCCCCTCGGCAGGTCCATGCCGAGGCCGGCCCAAGCGGGGAGGTAACCGAGCGTGCGCGCCAGCGGCAGGCCGACGCCGGTCATGAAGGCGACGACGCGGTAGCGCTCGGGCGAGGCCATCAGCTTCCAATAGGCAGCCTGCGATGCGATCAGGAGCGCGCGCGGGATCTCGGCATTGTTGGCAAGCAGCCCGAGCGCCTGGCCGCCGAAGGAGTGGCCGACATAGGCGAAGGGGAGGCTGCGATAGCGCTCCGCGCATCCAGCTCACCGCCGCGGTGGCGTCGAGCGCAGCCCAGTCCGCCATCGTGGCCTTGAAGCCGGCCAGTGATTTCGGCTTGTTGAGGCCGGTCGCCGCCATCGGCCGGCTACCGCCGGTGCCGCGGTAGTCGTAGGTCAGTACCGCGGCGCCGCGGCGGGCGAGGTAGCCGGCGAAGCCGCGATAGACCTTGCGGGGCACGGCAGTCGCCGAATTGATCAGCACGGCCTGACGCCGCGTGCCGCGCGGCAGGAACAGCGTCGCGGCGAGCGGATAGCCGTCCGCGGCCGGCACGACGATGTCGTCGCTAAAAACGTCGTCCAGCGCGGCGGAGGCCACGGCGATTTCCCCGGCATTCATGCTATGCTCTACCAAATGCGAATTCGGATTTCCCTGCAAGGGCTTGACCAGATTGCAGGAATCCTTCTAGCGGGAAAGCGGAGCCCTGTGTATAAGCCGGGCTTTCGTCATGCCGTGATTAAGTTGCGGTTTTTGCTCAGGAGTTGACCTCATGTCCGAGCGGTGGACACCCGATAGCTGGCGCGCCAAGAAGGTGCTGCAGGTGCCCGATTATCCCGATGCCAAGGCATTGGCCGATGTCGAGGCCCAGCTGGCGACTTTTCCGCCGCTGGTGTTCGCGGGCGAGGCGCGCAGCCTGAAGAAGGCGCTGGGGCGGGTCGCCGCCGGCGAGGCCTTCCTGCTGCAGGGCGGCGACTGCGCCGAGAGCTTTGCCGAGCACGGCGCCAACAACATCCGCGACTTCTTCCGCGTCCTGTTGCAGATGGCGGTCGTGCTGACCTATGCCGGCGCGCTGCCGGTGGTGAAGGTCGGCCGGATCGCCGGCCAGTTCGCCAAGCCGCGCTCGTCGCCGACCGAGAAGCAGGGCGACGTCGAGCTGCCGAGCTATCGCGGCGACATCGTCAACGACATCGCCTTCACCCCGGAAGCGCGCATTCCCGATCCGCAGCGCCAGCTGATGGCTTATCGGCAATCCGCCGCGACGCTGAACCTGCTGCGCGCGTTCGCCACCGGTGGTTTCGCCAATCTCGGCAGCGTGCATCAGTGGATGCTCGGCTTCCTGAAGGATTCGCCGCAATCACGCCGCTACAAGGAGCTGGCCGACCGTATCTCGGATGCGCTGAACTTCATGCGCGCCTGCGGCCTCGACCTCGAGAGCCATCCCGAGCTGCGCGCCACCGATTTCTACACCAGCCACGAGGCGCTGCTGCTCGGCTACGAGCAGGCGATGACGCGGGTCGATTCCACCACCGGCGACTGGTACGCGACCTCCGGCCACATGATCTGGATCGGCGACCGAACCCGTCAGCTCGATCACGGCCATGTCGAATATTTCCGCGGCATCAAGAACCCGATCGGCCTGAAATGCGGCCCGTCGCTGAAGCCGGACGAACTGTTGAAGCTGATCGACATCCTCAATCCCGACGATGAGCCGGGGCGCCTGACCCTGATCAACCGGTTCGGCGCCGACAAGGTCGGCGACCATCTGCCAGGCCTGATCCGCGCCGTGCAGCGGGAAGGGCGCAAGGTGGTGTGGTCGTGCGATCCGATGCACGGCAACACCATCACCTCGACCTCGGGCTACAAGACGCGGCCGTTCGATCGCGTGCTGTCGGAGGTGAGGTCGTTCTTCCAGATCCACGCTGCCGAAGGCACCCATGCCGGCGGCGTGCACCTGGAGATGACCGGACAGGACGTCACCGAATGCATCGGCGGCGCGCGCGCCATCACCGATGAGGACCTCAACGACCGCTACCACACGGTCTGCGATCCCCGTCTTAATGCCGAACAGTCGATCGACATGGCCTTCCTGATCGCCGAACTCCTGAAGCAGGAGCGCGCCGGCAAGGTCAAGCCGATGCCGGCCGCTGCGGGGTTGTGATTGGGGCTGTGGCTTGGGCAGGCAGTGACTTGGACTTGGGGGCCGTGACTTGCTGAGGTTCTGGCGAGCCACCATCAACTCGCGCAACGGGCTGGCATTCGCCATTCGCTCGGAGCAGGCGATTCGCGAGGAGGTGGTGGCGCTGGCGCTGTCGCTGCCGCTGGCCTGGCTGGTCGGCGCCACCGTGATGCGCCGGGTCGAATTGGTTGCGACCGTGGTGCTGGTGCTCGTCATCGAGCTGCTCAACACCGCGATCGAGAAGCTAGCCGATCGCCTGACCATGGATCACGATCCGCAGATCGGGCGGGTCAAGGACATGGGCTCGGCCGCGGTCGGCGTCGCGCTCGTCATGGCCGGGCTGTTCTGGCTGTTCGCCCTCGCCGAACGCATGGGCGCGTTCTGATTCCCGAGCATGATCCGGAAACGTGGGAACCGGTTTTCCGATCAGATCATGCTCAAAAGAAGCTCCCGCCGGTCATGGCGCGATTTCTGCAATCGCACCATGACTGGAAGATGATTGAAGTTTGCTGTTGTGCAGGACAACTTAAGCGTATGAGCGAACAACAGATCAAGATTACCCTGGCGCAACTCAATCCGACGGTCGGTGACGTCACCGGCAACGCCGCGAGGGCGCGCGCCGCGCGCGAGAAAGCCAAGGCCGACGGCGCCGACCTCGTGGTGCTGTCGGAACTGTTCATCGCCGGCTACCCGCCGGAGGATCTGGTGCTCAAGCCGGCGTTCCAGTCGGCCTGCCGCGCCGCGATCGAGGAACTGGCGCGCGAGACCAGGGATGGTGGCCCAGCGATGCTGATCGGCACGCCGTGGGTCGAGGACGGCAAGCTCTACAATGCCTGCGCGCTGCTCGACGGCGGCCGCATCGCCGCGCTGCGCTTCAAGGCCAATCTGCCGAATTACGGCGTGTTCGACGAGAAGCGGCTGTTCGCGCGCGGCCCGGCGCCGGGCCCGGTGACGGTGCGCGGCGTGCGTATCGGCGTGCCGATCTGCGAGGACATCTGGCTCGAGGAGTCCGAAGAATACGAGAACGTCGTCGAATGTCTCGCCGAGACCGGCGCCGAGATTCTCGTGGTGCCGAACGGCTCGCCCTATGCCCGCGACAAGGCCGACCTCAGGCTGTCGATCGTCGTCGCGCGCGTCACTGAGAGCGGGCTGCCGCTGGTCTATCTCAACGAGGTCGGCGGCCAGGACGAGCTGATCTTCGACGGCGCCTCGTTCGCGCTGAATGCCGATCTTTCCGTCGCGGCGCAGCTTCCGGCGTTCGAGGAGAACATCACGACGCTGACCTGGCGCAAGACCGCCGACGGCTGGCGCTGCAACGGGCCGATCACGGCGCAGCTCGAGGGCGACAAGGCCGATTACGCGGCCTGCGTGCTCGGTCTGCGCGACTATGTCCGCAAGAACGGTTTTCCCGGCGTGCTGCTCGGCGTCTCCGGCGGCATCGACTCGGCGCTGTGCGCGGCGATCGCGGTCGATGCGCTCGGCGCCGACAAGGTGCGCGGCGTGATGCTGCCGTTCCGCTACACCGCGCAGGTGTCGCTCGACGATGCCGCCAAGCTCGCCGCGGCGCTCGGCATCCGCTACGAGATCCTGCCGATCGCCGATGCCGTGAACGGCTTCGAGACGATTCTGGCGCCGGTGTTCAAGGGGCTGGACCGCGACATCACCGAGGAGAATTTGCAGGCGCGCGCCCGCGGCACGCTGTTGATGGCGATCTCCAACAAGACCGGCGCCATGGTGGTGACCACCGGCAACAAGTCGGAGATGTCGGTCGGCTACGCCACGCTGTACGGCGACATGAACGGCGGCTTCAATCCGATCAAGGACATCTACAAGACCGAGGTGTTTCGCCTGTCGAGCCTGCGCAATGGCTGGAAGCCGGACGGCGCGCTCGGGCCGTCAGGCGAGGTGATCCCGGTCAACATCATCATCCGGCCGCCGACCGCCGAGTTGCGCGAGAACCAGACCGACCAGGATTCGCTGCCGCCCTACGACGTGCTGGACGCGATCCTCGAGCGGCTGGTGGAGCGCGAGGAGCCGCTGGCGACCATCATCGAAGCCGGCTTCGACCGCGACGTGGTGGCCCGGGTCGATCGCCTGCTCAACATCGCCGAATACAAGCGGCGGCAGGCGGCGCCGGGGGTGAAGGTGACGCGGAAGAACTTCGGCCGCGACCGCCGCTATCCCATCACCAACCGCTTCCGCGATTTCGGCAAGGCGCTGCCGGCGCCCGACGAGACGCTGGTGGCGCGCACCTCGCGCGCGTCGGCGGAAGCGTTCGAGGGCTGAACTCTTCTTACCGCTTGGGAATGAAGGTCGGGCCGACGGTGCGGATCTGGCCGTCGCTCGCCGGCGCGGCCGGTGCCGCGGCGTCAGCGGCGGCGGGCTGCTGTTGAGCTGCGGCTGCGGGCGCGCCCTTCTTGCCGGCGGCGGCCTTGGTCTGGGCGCGCTGCTGCATCTTCCGCGCGCTCTCCTCGGTGACGATGATGTCACCCTGCTGCTCGGCGGACGCCTTGTCGTCGACCGCCTTCAGCGCCTCGGCCCAGCTCTGGCCGGCCGGCTTGCAGGAGCAGGATGGATTGAACTCGGTGCGGTACTTGAAGGCGTTCGGCAGCGACGAGTAGGACACGCCGCTGATCGAGACCGCCTGGTTGATGTCCTCGCCGGGATTTCGGTAGGTGAACAGGCTGGCATCCGCGGCAGGGCACTGCGCCTTGCAGATCTGCTCGTCGGCGGCGAAGCGCGCCTGCACGGTCGCGAACGAGATCGGGAAATAGGCGCCGTCGCAGGTGCGGACGCAGACGGTGCGGAAGGTCCCGGACTGGGCGCCATACTGCGCATCGGGCGGGGGCAGCGGATTGTTGGGATTGCCGCCGCCACCGCCGCCGAACAGGTTCTCGAGGAAGTTGCCGGGGCCACGCGCGGCCGCGGCATATTGCGGGCCGCAATTATTCTGCGCCAGAGCGGTCAGGACCGAACGGCGCTGGTTCTCGCGGTCGGCGCCGCCGAGCCCGCCCGAGCGCAGCCGCTCGAGATTGGCGGTGATCTGGTCGAGATTGGCGCGCATCTGCTGGATCTGGGTGTTGACCGGACCGCACTGCGCCGAATTGTTGTTGAAGAGCGAGAAGAATCCGGAGCTGTCGCAGCCCATGCGCCGGGCCTGCGCCGTCACGCGATCGAGCTCGCCCTGCTGGCGGGTTGCCGCGTCCTGATAGCGGCGGATCTGCTCGTCCTTGGCCGGGTCGCCGGAGCCGCCGCCGCGGTCGATCGCCGCCAGCTGGCCTTCGAGCCGGCCGCACATCGGATTGGCCTGCGGATTGGGCTGTGGCGCGCCTTGCGGAGCCGGACCGGGCGGGCCGGGCGGCACTTGCGCCAGGGCATGCGTGGCGGGCAGGGACATGCCGGCCAGCACGGCGCAACTCAGAAACCAGCGGGAGAAGCGAGAACGGGAGCTATTGGGCATATCCGGCCATTAAAACGACGCCGCGCGGCGATCAACGCCAAAGCGCGCGGGCAAGGCCGCTGCAATAGCCGTTTCTCGGGGCAGCGTCACGTCGTTTCCGGGGCGCCGGTGTGGCAATAACCCCGTCTGGCCAGCGGCTTGGCTCAGCGCTGGCAGGTGATGGCGACGAATTCACCACAGCTGTTGCCGTTGCATTTTTCATTCGCGGCGTGCGGACCCGCACCGGTGATCTCGTCGGGATCGACGCGGCGGTAATTGGTGGCCTGCGCAAAATCGCGTGACCGGCAATAGGCGCGGGCGGCGGAGGCACCGCAGCGATCGCCGCGGGCGAGGCACTGGTCGATGCCGTAGCCGTCGGCCTGGTTGGCGACGATGAAGACGCGGCTGTCGGCCAGCGCGGCCGAGGAAACAAGGAAGGACGGAGCAACAAAGAGCGTGCAGGCAATCAATGCTGAAACAGGCCGCATGGTGCACCAGTGAAAATGGCGGGGAATCCGCAAGCGACCGGATACGCCCAAATCCTTAATAATGATTAACCATGAGGGCGTTGACGTGATTTCGGTGCGGAGCGGGTGGCTAACTGCCCGAAAACAGCCCCTTGACGCAATAATGGGGCCGTGAGACATGGTGGAACCATGAACGGCCACCTCGCCATCTGCAGCATTTGCCGCGAGATTATGAGCTAGCGATTCGCTGGCTGAGGCCGTCTTTTCTCAACACATGAGAGCATTGGACCGCCCGGCCGCAAGGGAACGGTTTCCATGGATTTGCGCCTCTACGATACGCTGACCCGGGAGAAGCGGCCGTTTGTGCCGCTCGATGCCGAAAACGTCCGCATGTATGCCTGCGGACCGACGGTCTACGACTTCGCCCATATCGGCAACGGCCGCGCTGCCATCGTTTTCGACGTGCTGTTTCGCGTGCTGCGCCATCGCTATGGCGCCGATCACGTGACCTATGTCCGCAACGTCACCGACGTCGACGACAAGATCAACGTCCGCGCCGCGCGGGATTATCCCGGCGTGCCGCTGAACGAGGCGATCCGCAAGGTCACCGAGCAGACCTATCAGCAGTATCAGGACGACGTCACGGCGCTCGGCTGCTTGCCGCCGACCGTGCAGCCGCGCGCGACCGAGCACATCCCGGAGATGCGCGCCATCATCGAGAAGCTGGTTGCCGGCGGCTTTGCCTATGTCGCCGAGGATCATGTGCTGTTCTCGCCGCAGGCGATGAACGCGGCCAATTCGATGTTGCCGCGTTACGGCGCGCTGTCGAAGCGTTCGCTCGACGAGATGATCGCCGGCGCCCGCGTCGATGTCGCGCCCTACAAGCGCGACAACACCGATTTCGTGCTGTGGAAGCCGTCGAAGCCGGGCGAGCCGTCATGGCCGTCGCCCGCAGGCATCAAGGTCGAGGGCCGCCCCGGCTGGCACATCGAGTGCTCGGCAATGGCCTGGAAGCATCTCGGCGAGAAGTTCGACATTCACGGCGGCGGCATCGACCTGGTGTTCCCGCACCATGAGAACGAGCTAGCCCAGACCTGCTGCGCGTTCCACTCCGACCGCATGGCCAATGTCTGGATGCACAACGGTTTCCTGCAGATCGAAAGCGAGAAGATGTCGAAGTCGCTCGGCAACTTCTTCACGATCCGCGATCTGTTGGCCGATTGGCCCGGCGAGGTGCTGCGGCTTGCCATGCTGAAGACGCATTATCGTTCGCCGCTCGACTGGACCGCCAAGGCCACCGAGGAGGCCGCGAAGACACTCGACGACTGGTACGCGGTCGCGGCCGACGCCGATCCCGGCGCGCCGTCGCCGGCGATGGTCGAGGCGCTCTACGACGACCTCAATACGGCGCAGGCGATGGCCGTGCTGCACGGCCTGCGCGGTGCTGCGTCGAGCAGCGAACAGAGCCGCAGGGAGTTTGCCGGCTCGCTCCGGCTGCTCGGCTTCCTGTCGGAGAGCGCGGCCGCGTGGGAGGCCCGCAAGCAGCAGGCGAGCGGTGTCGATGCCGCCGCGGTGGAAGCACTGATCACCGAGCGCACCGCGGCGCGGGCCCGCAAGGACTTCAAGGAGTCGGATCGGATCCGCGATCAGCTCGCCGCGATGGGCGTGGCGATCAAGGACGGAAAGGATGCCGAAGGAAAGCCGATCACCACCTGGGAGGTCGCGCGATGAGCCGCTCCGCGCCCGCCTTGCGCCCGTATCTGCCCGACGACGCGCCGCTGCTGGCGGCGATCTTCGCGGCCTCGATCATGGACCTGACCGGCGACGACTACAGCGAGGCGCAGCAGGAAGCCTGGGCGATGGCCGCCGACGACGAGGCGGCCTTCGGCAAGAAGCTCGCCGGCCAGCTCACGCTGATCGCGACCTTGCAGGGCGCCCCGGTCGGTTTCGCCTCGCTGAAGGGCGCCGATCTCATCGACATGCTCTATGTGCATCCGAGCGCGGTCGGGCAGGGTGTCGGCAGCGCGCTGTGCGATGCGCTTGAGAAGATCGCGAGTGCCCGCGGCACCAAGACCCTGAAGGTCGATGCCAGCGACACCGCGCTGGAATTCTTCCGCAAGCGCGGCTACGTCGCTCAGCAGCGCAACTCGGTCACTATCAACGACGAGTGGCTCGCCAACACCACGATGCAGAAGCAGCTCGATGGTGTCGCGACCCCGGGAGGCCACGCGTGAGCCGCGAGCGCCTCTATCTGTTCGACACCACGCTGCGCGACGGCGCGCAGACCAATGGCGTCGACTTCACCCTGCAGGACAAGCAGGTGATATCAGGCATGCTCGACGCGCTCGGCATCGACTATGTCGAGGGCGGCTATCCCGGCGCCAATCCGACCGACACCGAGTTCTTCAGCAAGAAGCCTGCGTTCGACCACGCACGCTTCACCGCCTTCGGCATGACGCGGCGGCCGGGCCGCTCGGCGTCGAACGATCCCGGGCTTGCCGGCATCCTCGAGGCCAAGGCGGACGCGATCTGCTTCGTCGCGAAATCCTCCGCCTACCAGGTCCGCGTCGCGCTCGAGACCACGAATGAGGAGAACCTCGCCTCGATCCGCGACAGCGTCGCTGCCGCGAAGGCGCTCGGCCGCGAGGTGATGGTCGACTGCGAGCATTTCTTCGACGGCTACAAGGAGAACCGCGACTACGCGCTCGCCTGCGCCAAGGCGGCCTATCAGGCCGGCGCCCGCTGGGTGGTGCTGTGCGACACCAATGGCGGCACCATGCCGCATGAGATCGAGACCATCGTCGGCGAAGTCATCAAGCAGGTGCCCGGCGCCCATCTCGGCATCCACGCCCATAACGACACCGAGCAGGCGGTCGCCAATTCGCTCGCCGCGGTGCGGGCCGGCGCGCGGCAGATCCAGGGCACGCTCAACGGCCTCGGCGAGCGCTGCGGCAACGCCAACCTCTGCTCACTGATCCCGACCTTGAAGCTGAAGCAGGAGTTTGCCGACAAGTTCGAGATCGGCGTCACCACGGAGAAGCTGGCGACGCTGATGAAGGTGTCGCGCACGCTCGACGACATGCTGAACCGCGCGCCCAACCGCCATGCGGCCTATGTCGGCGAAAGCGCATTCGTCACCAAGACCGGCATCCATGCCTCGGCTGTCATGAAGGATCCGCAGACCTATGAGCACGTGCTGCCGGATTCCGTCGGCAATCACCGCAAGGTGCTGGTGTCCGATCAGGCCGGCCGCTCCAACGTGATGGCCGAGCTCGACCGTGCCGGCATCGCCTATGACAAGAGCGATCCGCGGCTGACGCGGCTGGTCGAGGAATTGAAGGAGCGCGAGGCCGCGGGCTTCGCCTATGAATCAGCCAACGCGTCGTTCGATCTCTTGGCGCGCCGCACGCTCGGCAAGGTGCCGGAATATTTCAAGGTCGAGCAGTTCGACGTCAATGTCGAACAGCGCTACAACGCCAACGGCCAGCGCGTCACCGTGGCGCTCGCGGTGGTGAAGGTCGATGTCGACGGCGAGCGGCTGATCTCGGCCGCCGAAGGCAACGGCCCGGTCAACGCGCTCGACGTCGCGCTGCGCAAGGACCTCGGCAAGTACCAGAAATATATCGATGGCCTGAAGCTGATCGACTACCGCGTGCGTATCCTCAATGGTGGCACCGAGGCGGTCACGCGCGTCTTGATCGAGAGCGAGGACGAGACCGGCGAGAGCTGGACCACGGTCGGCGTCTCGCCCAACATCATCGACGCCTCGTTCCAGGCGCTGATGGATTCGGTGTTCTACAAGCTGGTGAAGTCGGGCGCGCAGGCGTGAGTGATTGAGCCGTCATTCCGGGGCGATGCGAAGCAGCGAACCCGGAATCTCGAGATTCCGGGTCTGGTCCTTCGGACCATCCCGGAATGACAACGGGGAGGGAGTATCCATGATCGACCACGTCTCCGTCGGCGTTCGCGATCTGGAACGGGCCGCGCGGTTCTACGAGCCGACGTTGGCCGCGCTTGGCCTGAGCCGCCTCGTCACGCGGCCGGCGACGGTCGGCTTCGGCAAGGCCTATCCAGAATTCTGGATCAATCTGCGCGCCACGATGGCGCAGGTGCCGCATGAGAGCGGCACCCATATCTGCCTGCGCGCGAAGACTACCGCGGAGGTCGACGCCTTCCACGCCGCTGCGTTGGCGTCCGGCGGCCTCTCCGATGGTCCTCCGGGCCTGCGCCCGCACGACCGCGTGCGCTACTATGCGGCCTTCGTCCTCGATCCCGACGGCAACCGCATCGAGGCCGTGACGTTTCCGAGCGAGTAGTAAGGATTTCAGGCTAGCACTTGTCTCGACCCGTCATCCTGAGGAGCGCGTAGCGCGTCTCGAAGGATGCACGGCCACCAGCGGGGCCGTCGTGCTTCGAGACGGCCGCTCTGCGGCCTCCTCAGCATGACGGTCATGGAGCCGAAAGTGCGGCGAACAGTTACAGCCGCCGCGCCACTTCGGGCGCGAGATCCTTCGCGGCCTCGGGCGTGCGTGCCACCGCCGAACGCAGCCGCGGCAGGATCTCGTCGATGCGATCGGCCATCAGCACGTTGATCGGCAGCGTGGGGCGGATGAACTCGGTCATGCGCATGTGGTTCAAAAGCGAGAGCAGGGGCTCCCAGAAATTGTCGATGTTGGCGAGCAGGATCGGCTTGTGGTGACGGCCGAGCTGCTGCCAGGTCAATTGCTCGACCAACTCTTCCAGCGTGCCGATGCCGCCCGGCAGCGCGACGAACGCATCCGAGCGCTCGAACATCAGGCGCTTGCGCTCATGCATGTCGGGCGTGACGATCATCTCCTGAACCGAAGTCAACGCGTTCTCGCGCGCGCGCAGGAATTCGGGAATGATGCCGGTGACGGAGCCACCGTGATCGAGCGTCGATCTCGCGACCGCGCCCATCAAGCCGATCGAGCCGCCGCCATAGACCAGGCGCACGTTGTTTTCGGCAAAGCTCTTGCCGAGCGCGACGGCAGCTTCAACGAAACGGGGATTGTTACCGGGGCCGGAGCCGCAATAAACACAGACAGTCTTGATTTGGTTCATACGTTCCTTGTGGCACTGCAGCGTAAACAGGGTCAAGACTCCCATATGGGGATTGAGGGCCAAAAAATCCCGTAAATTCCCGCGAATCGCGAACAATTTTCGTCATAAGCCTGTACGCCGCGTTCAAACGATCTATATGACGGGCACAATGGCAAACCGTGGAAAAGATGTCGCAGCGGAGCGCCGCGCCGTGGCCGCGCGGGCGGGCGCCTGATGGTGCCGCCGCAACAGAGTGTGACCGGCGCCGCACAGCCCACGGCCACGCCGCCGGCCGCCGAGAAGGGGACGCTGCTCGGCACCCTCGTTCGTCTCTGGCCCTACATCTGGCCCGGCGATCGCGCCGATTTGAAGACGCGCGTGATCTGGTCGGTGGTGCTGCTGCTGTTCGCCAAGCTCGCGACGCTGTCGGTGCCGTTCACCTTCAAATGGGCGATCGATGCGCTGAACGGCACCGGCTCGGCGCCGGTCGCGGCCTCGAACTGGGTGGTCTGGCTGATCGCCTCGCCGGTGCTGATGACGATCAGCTACGGCGCGGTGCGCATCATCATGGCGGTGCTGACGCAGTGGCGCGACGGCATCTTCGCCCGCGTCGCCATGCATGCGGTGCGGCGGCTCGCCTATATCACCTTCGTGCACATGCATGAGCTGTCGCTGCGCTTCCATCTCGAGCGCAAGACCGGCGGCCTGACCCGCGTCCTTGAGCGCGGCCGCTCCGGCATCGAGACCATCGTGCGGATGGTGATCCTGCAGCTGATCCCGACCATCGTCGAGGTCGCGCTGCTGGCGGCGGTGCTGCTCTGGCAGTTCGACTGGCGCTACGTGCTCGCGGTGCTGCTCACGGTCGTCGTGTTCATGTACTTCACCTATATCGCGACCGAGTGGCGGATCGAGATCCGCCGCAGGATGAACGATTCCGACACCGAGGCGAACACCAAGGCGATCGACTCGCTGCTCAACTACGAGACGGTGAAATATTTCGGCGCCGAGGAGCGCGAGGCGCGGCGCTACGACCGCTCGATGGAGCGCTACGAGCAGGCCAGCGTGAAGACCTATACCTCGCTCGCGGTGCTCAACACCGGGCAGGCGATCATCTTCACCGCCGGGCTGACCGCGACCATGCTGATGTGCGCGTTCGGCATCCGCAACGGCACCCACACTGTCGGCGATTTCGTGCTGATCAATTCGATGATGATCCAGCTCTACCAGCCGCTGAATTTCATGGGCATGGTCTATCGCGAGATCAAGCAGGCGATCATCGACATCGAGAAGATGTTCGACGTGCTGGCGCGCGATCCCGAGGTGAGGGACATTCCGGGGGCCAAGCCGCTCGCGGTGTCATCCGGCAGCGTGCGGTTCGAGGATGTCCGCTTCTCCTACGAGGCGGACCGGCCGATCCTCAAGGGCCTGAGCTTCGAGGTGCCGGCCGGCAAGACGGTTGCGATCGTCGGTCCCTCCGGCGCCGGCAAGTCGACGATCTCGCGGCTGCTGTTCCGCCTCTACGACGTCTCGAGCGGCCGCATCCTGATCGACGGCCAGGACATCAAGACCGTGACGCAGGCCTCGCTGCGCTCGGCGATCGGCATGGTGCCGCAGGACACCGTGCTGTTCAACGACACCATCCGCTACAACATCCGCTATGGCCGCTGGGATGCCGGCGACGACGAGGTGGAGGAGGCGGCGCGCCTCGCGCAGATCGACGGCTTCATCCGGATGTCGCCGCAGGGCTATGAGACGCAGGTCGGCGAGCGCGGCCTGAAACTCTCCGGCGGCGAGAAGCAGCGCGTTGCGATCGCGCGCACGGTGCTGAAGGCGCCGCCGATCCTGGTGCTGGACGAGGCGACCTCCGCGCTCGACAGCCACACCGAGCACGAGATCCAGGGCGCGCTGGAGCGGGTCTCGCGCAACCGCACCTCGCTGGTGATCGCGCACCGGCTGTCGACCATCGTCGGCGCCGACGAGATCATCGTGCTGGACCAGGGCCGGATCGCCGAGCGCGGCACCCACGCGCGGCTTTTGGCCGCCGACGGCCTCTATGCCAGCATGTGGAACCGGCAACGCGAGGCCGAGGAGGCCCGCGAACGGCTCGCCCAGGTCGATGACGACGGCACCGCGCCGAATCGGCTGCCGCCGGCGGTCACCGAAACGTCGGAGGATTCCAGCCCTGATGCGGGTGAGAAACCCTTGCCGACCGCCGCGGAATAGTCGATTTAGGGCCTCTCCCGCCAAATGGGGCGGGGAAACGCAAGCGAGCTCTGATGTCGATCGCCAACTCCATCCGCGCGCAGATCCCGCCGATCCACCCCGAGGGCTATCCCTTTATCGGCGGCTTCGCTCTGGCGAGCCTGATCCTGTTCTGGATCTGGACCCCGCTGGGCTGGATCGGGACGCTGCTGACCGTCTGGTGCGCGCTGTTCTTCCGCGATCCGGTTCGCGTGACGCCGCTGCGCGACGGCATCGTGGTATCGCCGGCCGACGGCCGCGTCTCGATGGTGGTGCAGGCGCTGCCGCCGGCCGAGCTCGGGCTCGGCGACAAGCCGCTGCCGCGTGTCTCGGTATTCATGAGCGTGTTCAACTGCCATGTGAACCGCAGCCCGGTGGTCGGCCGCATCGACCGCATTACCTACCGGCCCGGCGCCTTCATCAATGCCGAGCTCGACAAGGCGAGCGAGGACAATGAGCGCAATTCGCTCGTGATCTCGACCTCCAACGGGCGCATTGGCGTGGTCCAGATCGCAGGCCTCGTGGCGCGGCGCATCGTCTGCTTCGTCAAGGAGGGCCAGTCGATCGGCGCCGGCGAGCGCTTCGGCCTGATCCGCTTCGGCTCGCGGCTCGACGTCTATCTGCCCGAGGGCACCAAGGCGCTGGTCTCGGAGGGGCAGACCGCGGTCGCCGGCGAGACGATTCTGGCGGATTTCCGCAACGCCGATCCGGGCCGGACTTACCGCGCCGATTAACTCTGTTTCGCCAGCCCCATCAGCCGGTTCCCGCCGCAATGGCGGAGCCGGACGGCGCTTGCTATATTCATCAGGCCATGACGCCATTCGATCCGAATTCCACCGAGTATCGCCGCCGCCGGTTCCGCCCGATCCCGGTGCGGATGCTGGTGCCGAACATGATCACGCTGCTGGCGATTTGCGCCGGGCTGACCGCGATCCGGCTGTCGACGGAAGGGCGGATGGAGCTGGCGGTCGCCGCCATCGTGTTCGCCGCGATCCTCGACGGCATCGATGGCCGCGTCGCGCGCATGATCAAGGGCCAGTCGAAATTCGGCGCGGAGCTCGACAGCCTCGCCGACTTCGTCAATTTCGGCGTCGCGCCGGGCCTGATCCTGTATTTCTGGCAGCTGCATGAATTGAACAATGGCGGCTGGATCGCCGCGATGGTGTTCGCGATCTCCGGCGGCCTGCGGCTTGCGCGCTTCAATGCCTCGATCGACGATCCGAACAAGCCGGCGTTTGCCGCCAACTATTTCACTGGCGTGCCGGCGCCGGCCGGTGCGATCACCGTGCTGCTGCCGATCTATCTCGCCTTCCTCGGCGTGCCGATGCCGCCGGCGACGCTGACGGCGTTCTACACGCTGTTGATCGCCTTCCTGATGGTGTCGCGGCTGCCGGTGTTCTCCGGCAAGACCGTGAAGATGCGCGTGCCGCCGGAAATGGTGCTGCCGGTGTTCGTGTCGGTGGTGTTCATCGTCGCGCTGCTGATCGGCTATCCCTGGCACATCCTGTCGGCGGGCTCGGTGCTCTATCTGATCAGCCTGCCCTGGGGCTGGAAGTCCTACCGCGACCAGGAGCGCCAGCTTGCCGCGCAGACGCAAGCTGCGGGCGCGCCGGTGGCGGCGCAGGCCGCTGCTCCCTATACGGCGCCGGTCGCGGAGAGTGACCACGACGATCGTCCGACGCATCTGCACTGAGTGCGCCCTCGGTAGTCGACCGTCATCCTGAGGTGCGAGCCTTGCGGCGCAATTGCGCCGCCGGGCGAGCCTCGAAGGATGTACGGCCCGGCTCCGAGATTGGGGCCGTCGACCCTTCGAGGGCCGCTGAAGAAGCGGCCACCTCCAGCGACAACGGCTTCGCCGTTGCGCGGGGGTGACGGTGATAGAGTGGTTTCATTCCAGCAAATATCAGCCATGAGCGTGCCTCGGTTGGGTTCGCCTGCGATCTCGGCTATAGGCTGAGACGGCCCGCTCGAGCATGATCCGGAAAAGTGGAGACCGGTTTTCCGAAAAGATCATGCTCAAACAAAGAAATGAGATCATGATGCGTTTCCCTGGAAACGCATCATGATCTGACGCCAAAAATCAGGAGAGAAACGCCGTGACGACATCCGCTTCCGCCCCGCTTCCTGCTTCCGTCCTTGAAGCGTTGGCGCGCTACGACACGCCGACGATCTGCAACGCGATGGAGATCGTCGCGCCGGAGCGCCGTCTGATCGGCTACACCGTGAAGCCGCTGGTCTGCCCGTTCCCGACGCTGCCGCCGATGGTCGGCTACGCCCGCACCACGACGATCCGCTCGGTGCTGAAATCCGGCCTCTCGGCCGAGGAGCAGTCGAAGCGCCGCATCGAATATTACGAATATGTCGGCACCGGCTTCGGCCCGCGCATCTCTGTCATCCAGGACATCGACGGCCCGGACGTCGGCTATGGTGCGTTCTGGGGCGAGGTGCAGAGCAACGTGCACAAGGCGCTCGGCTGCCTCGGCGTCATCACCGACGGCTCGATCCGCGACATCCCGCAATGGGCGCCGGGCTTCCAGGCGCTGGCCGGCTCGATCGGCCCGTCGCACGCCTGGGTGCATGCCGAGAGCTTTGGCGGCGAGGTCCGCGTCGCCGGCATGACGGTGCGATCCGACGATCTGATCCACGCCGACAGCCACGGCGCCATCGTGATCCCCTATGAGGTCGCGGCGAAGCTGCCCGAGGCCGCCGAACTCTGCGGCCGCCGCGAGACCCCGATCCTGGACATCGCGCGCAGCAAGGATTTCTCACTGGAGAAGCTGAAGGACGCGCTGAAGCGTTCGGCGGAGATCCACTGAGGCAGCACGCGTTGTCGATTTGCAGAGCGGCGGGCCGGAGGGCCCGCCGTTTTGCTTTCGGTGTCAGGCCGGAGCCACCTTCGCGATCTCGTTCGCCCCGCGAACCGTCATGTCGATGGCGACATAGAGGATCACGGCGAGTCCGACATAGGCGATCCAGCGGTGGTTCTGCAGCAGCCGCGCGATGACGGAGGCCGCCGCGCCCATCATCGCGATCGAGAGCGCGAGGCCGAACACCAGCACGATCGGCTGCTCGCGCGCCGCACCCGCGACCGCCAGCACGTTGTCGAGCGACATCGAGACGTCGGCAACGATGATCTGCGTGGTGGCCTGCCACAGCGTCTTGCGCTGGCCCTTTGCGCCATCGGCGTGTTCGGCCGTGGTCTCGTGCGCGTCGGCGCGCAGCTCGCGCCACATCTTCCAGCACACCCACAATAGCAGGATGCCGCCGGCCAGCAGCAGGCCGACGATCTGCATCAGCTGCGTGGTGACCAGGGCGAACAGGATGCGCAGCAGTGTCGCGGCACCGATGCCGATCAGGATCGCCTTGCCGCGCTGCTTCTCCGGCAGGCCGGCCGCGGCAAGGCCGATCACGACGGCGTTGTCACCGGCCAGCACGAGGTCGATGACGACGACCTGCAGCAATGCGCTGAGGGCGTCGAGTGAAAACAACTCGGGCGAAAATAGTTCGGACATGGGTCATGTTCCCCTTGAGGTCGGGGAGCGGACCCTTTCGACGAAACCGGCTCTTGCCGTCATGCGGACGGCAAATCCACCGCGACGCTTATCCGCGTCGCGGGTCGAAGCAGGGCCACTCCAACTGAGTTCCAGTCCGACATCGCAGCTTGTGGCTGCCAGAGGGGCCCGGCCTGGGATTACGGTCGTGACACCGGACGCATTGCTGCTTCTTCCTCGAAGAACAGCGCCGCCTGATCCGGTTCGCCGAGGATCGCCGCTGCGCACCCCATGAAGGTGAACGCGCCGGCAAAATCCCACAGCGTGAGGTTCGCCACGGTTGAGCGCGCGTGGATCACGCGCGCCGCAATCGCAGCAACGGCTGCCTGGACGAACAACAACAGGCTGAGAACGGGCAGCACGAGTGCAGGCTCAACCAGACGGAGCGTCAGGACGATCGGCAGCGCGGTCAGCGCGCCGAACAACAGCAGCATGCCGAACGGCTCCAGAGAGGGAGTCTTTCGCAGCATCGTTTCTGGAATGATCGAGGACATTCCGGTCCTTTACCGATCCTGACTTGTCGTTCACGTCGAGGATATCAGAACGCGATCTCCTTGACGCGCGACGCGGCGCCGCGCGACCGCCGGCCGCGCGACAAGATGTACGTATGCGGTTCCGGAGAAGGCCCGAGCCCCGGGGGGGGGGTGATCTTGGACGCCATTTTGGCGCCGCCGGCGTGGTGGCATGCCATGGCAAAGTCCGCGCGGCGCCTTTATCTTTGCTGGCAGCGCTGGGCGAACGATCGAAAGGCAATTTCGATGAATATGGCAGGCAAGACGGTGCTGATCACCGGTTCCACCGACGGCGTCGGCCGCTACGTCGCGATGAAGCTGGCGTCGGCTGGCGCCCGGGTCCTGATCCACGGCCGCGATACCAAGCGGGCGCAGACGCTCGCCGACGAGATCAAGCGCCTCAGCGGCCGCGAGCCGATGTTCTACCAGGCCGATCTGTCCTCGCTCGCCGAGGTCCGCGAGTTCGCCCAGCTGGTGCTCGACGACCAGGAACGCCTTGATGTGTTCGTCAGCAACGCGGGCATCGGTTCGCAAAACGAGGGGCCGGCGCGGCAGACCAGCAAGGACGGCCACGAGCTGCGCTTCGCGGTCAACTATCTCGCCGGCTTCCTGCTCGCGCATCTGTTGCTGCCGCGGCTCAAGGCGAGCGCGCCGGCGCGCATCGTCAATGTCGCGTCGCTCGGCCAGCACCCGATCGATTTCGGTGACGTGATGATCACGAAGAACTACAGCGGTGCGCGCGCCTATGCGCAGAGCAAGCTGTCGCAGATCATGTTCACCATCGACCTGGCCACGGAGCTGGAAGGCTCCGGCGTGACCGTCAACTCGCTGCACCCCGCGACCTACATGAACACCACCATGGTGCGCGCCAGCGGCGCGACGCCGATCTCGACCGTCGAGCAGGGCGGTGATGCCATCCTGCGTCTGGTCCAGGACGACGATGTGGCAGGCCGGAGCGGGCTGTTCTTCGACGGCAAGCGCGAGGCGCGCGCCCATGCCCAGGCCTATGACGCCGAGGCGCGCAAGCGGCTCAAGGCGTTGAGCCTGACGCTCACCGGGCTGCGGGCTTCCTGATCCGGCGCGAGACCGGCGCACTTTGGACGCGACCTTGGGTGCGGATCGCCTCGAACAGGCGCTTGCATGCGGCCGGAACGCCGCGATCCGGCACCGTTGCAATGCCGAGCAAGAGACCCGGCTGCGCGCGCTTCGGTGAGAAATACCAGGGCGAGAGCGGGGCGGGCGCCAGCCCGTGCGCGAGCAGTGCCCTGACGATCTCGACATCGGCGGTCTTGTCCGGCAGCGTCAGCATGACGGCGAGGCCGGCAACCTGCACGTCGTTGCTCCAGCTCCGTAGCGCCGTCGTTAGCGCATCGCGGTTGTCGCAATAGGCCCGCTTGGTTCGCCTGAGATGGCGGATGTAGTGACCGTCGCGCATGAACTCCGCGGTGGACAGCTGCACCGCTGGGCCGGGAGCGGGGACCAGGCACGTCGCGACATCGGCGAACTGCGCCGCCAATGGCTCTGGCGCAACCAGGAAGCCGAGGCGCAGCGTCGGCGAGATCGTCTTGCTGAAGGAGCCGAGATGGATCACCCGGCCGGCGCGATCGAGCGAGGCGAGCGCCGGCGCGGCACGGCCATTGAGCTGCAATTCGCCGAGATAGTCGTCCTCGATGATGAAGGCTCCGGTTTGGGCGGCCCAGTCGAGCAGCTGCGCGCGACGTTGCGGCGACAGCGGCGGGCCGAGCGGCGCCTGCTGGCCCGGGGTCACGACCGCGAGCGCCGCGTCGGGGGCGTGCTTGAGACCGTGCTCGACATCGATGCCGTTGGCATCGACGGGGATCGGGACGACCTCCAGCCGGCCGAGCTCGAGGCCCTTTCGCGTCAATGGAAATCCCGGGTCTTCCATCCACGCGCGGCGGCCTTCGAGGCCGAGCACGCGCATCGCGAGGCCGAGTCCTCCGCTGAATCCCGAGGTGATGACGATCTGCGCGGGCGAGCATTCGAGCCCGCGCGCGATCGCGAGATGCGCCGCGATCTCGCGTCTCAATTCGAGCTCGCCGCGTGGATCGACATAGCGCATCACCGCGCTCAATTCCGCCCGGACGGCGCGCGCGCGGATTCGCGCCAGCAGCTTGGCGGGGAGGCTATCCTGCGCGGGGACGCCCATCCGGAAGTGTCCCTGACCGCTCAGATCGCGAAACATCTCCACGACCGATCCGGGAGCGACCGGCGCATCGGGCTTGGCGGCCTTCCTGGGCCGCCTCGCGACGGTGGTGCCGCCCGCCTTCGACGACACGATGTGCTGGGCGTCCGACAGCTTGTCATAGGCCGCCCGCACGGTGCCGCGCGCAACGCCGAGCTGCGCGGCAAGGTCGAGCCACGATGGCAGCCGGGCGCCCGGCACCAGCACGCCCTTGTCGATCGCCGCCGCGATCGCCTTGCGGATCTGCTCGGAGAGCGGCGTCCTGGCCGACCGGTCGAGCGCGATGGGAAGCGGGTTGGGCATGGCCCGTGGTACACCAATTCGGTTCATTCTTGGTGCTTCTTTTTGGCCATGCGTGCCCGCATCTATCCGGTAGCGATGGAGGCACGAGATGAAGACCTTGATGACAACGCTGCTGGCCTGCGCGGCCCTTGCGACTCCGGCGATGGCGCAATCGGTGACGCCGAAATTCGAGCATATGATCACGAACATTCCCGGCAAGTCGCTGATCGCGGTGGAGGTCAACTTTCCGCCCGGCGAGCCGTCGGCGCCGCATCATCACGCCAAATCGGCGTTTCTCTATGTCTACGTGCTCCAGGGCGCGATCGAGAGCCAGCTGGAAGGCGAGGCCGCGCATGTCTATCGGGCCGGCGACAGCTTCTTCGAGCCGCCCGGCGCGCATCACGTGCTCGGGCGCAACGCGAGCGCGACCGAACCGGCGAAGCTGCTTGCGGTGTTCGTCGTCGACAGCAACGACAAGGCGCTGACTGTGTTCGACAAGGAAGGACACAAGCAATGAGCATGCGGATCGACTACAACAAGGTCGCGCCAGCGGGCATCAAGGCGCTCGGCGGCGTCTATGGCTACATCACGCAAAGCGGGCTTTCCGCGCAGCTCGTCGAACTGGTCTATCTGCGGATATCGCAAATCAACGGCTGCGCCTATTGCCTGGACTCGCATACCCGCAGCCTGCTGAAGATGGGCGTCAAGGTCGAGAAGCTTGCGGTGCTGCAGGTCTGGCGCGAGGCCGAGGCGCTGTTCGACGCCGAGGAGCGCGCCGCGCTGGCCTGGGCCGAAACCGTCACCCGCGTGGCGGAGACCGCGATTCCGGAAGCCGATTACCAGGCGGCCCGCGAGGTGTTCAACGAGAAGCAACTGGTCGACCTGACCATCGCGATCGGCCTGATGAACACCTACAACCGCATCGCAATCGGCTTCCGCAACCCGCCGCAGGCTGTGGTCGAGCATTCCGCTGCGGCGGCTTGATCTTGGCAGGAATGGGTCAACTCCTGGACGGAAGCAACTCATTCGTTGCGGGCCGCATGCTCAGCAGCAGGAGTGCGCCGGAGAGCAAGTACAGCGCCATGACGAAGTACATGCCATAGATGTTGTCGCCGGTGTTCCGCACGATGAACCCGGTGATCGACGGGCTTACCGCCGGACCGAGATTTCCGAGGCTGGTGACGAGGGCAAGGCCGCCGGCCGCCGCGCCCGCTGAGAGATACTCACTGGTCAATGCATAGAAGAGCGGCGGCGCTGATACAAACCCGATGACGGCGAAGGAGAGAGCCAGGATCGAACCAACAAAAGTGCCGTGGAGCAACATGAGAAAGAACAAGCCGCCGGCGGCAATCGTGACGCAGGTCGCATAGTGCCAGCGGCGCTCATGCCGCTTGTCCGAATGACGACCGATCAGGATCATGCAGACGATACCCGCAGCGTTGGCTACTGCGTGATAGACGCCGACCAGTAGCGGATCCTTTACTCCCCAGCTATGGATCAGGGTCGGCATCCAGAATACCATCGTGTAGTTGGCGCCCAGCAGACAAAAACAGGCCAGCGACAACAGGTAGACCTTCGGGTCTCGCAGCAGCTGCCGGAACGTCCCCGAGGTCGCCTTCACGATGTTCTCTTCGTCATGCTGTAAAGCATCGTCCAGCAGCGCCTTCTCCCCCTTCGAGAGCCACGCGGCCTGGAACGGCTTGTCCTTGAGCAGGTAATACACGAGAACGCCGAGGATTGGCGCGGGCAACCCCTGGATCAGAAACAGCCATTGCCAGCCGTAAAGACCGCTGACGCCGTCGAAATACTTCAGGATCGAACCACACAGCGGACCAGCGATGAACATCACAATGGGGGGCGCCGACGCGAGGATCGCGATGACCTGCCCGCGCCTCACCGACGGGTACCAGTATGTCAAGTACAGCAGCACGCCCGGGGCGAAGCCGGCCTCAAAGACACCAAGGAAGAACCTCGCCGCATAGAACTGGAGCGGCGTCGATACGAACATCATGGCGGTCGCCGCCAATCCCCAGAGCACCATGATCCGCAACAGAGTCTTGCGCGCGCCGATCCTTTCCAGAAGAAGATTGCTGGGCACCTCAAACAGGAAATATCCGACGAAGAAGATGCCCGCGCCGAGCCCGTAGACTGCATCATCAAACGGTAGTGTCTGCTTCATCTGAAGCTGTGCGAAGCCGATGTTGATGCGGTCGAGAAAGGCGACCATGCTGGCGATCAGTAGCAAAGGTATAAGGCGCCAGTCGACCTTGGCGAACACGGCCTTGTACGCCGGGTTCTCCAATATCGGCGACGACGACTTGCTTGCAGCAGGCAGATGCATTCTTGTTCCTTCCAAAGTATGCTTTTGCCTATGATGTCCTTCGAACCAGTCGCTGCTCCATTGCGCGGGAGTAATGGTCTGACCTCGAAAGCTCAGGTGACCTTTGCCTCGATGACGCTGAGACGCCCGGCCGGATAGGTCGCGGTGTGAGTAAAGCCGGATTCGCGAAACAGCCAAGCGTACTGCTTTTCCGTTCTTTCGAGACCGCCAGGCCCGCGAAGCATGAGCAGATCGGTCAGCGTCTGTTCCCTGTGCGCATCGCTTACGCTCGGGAATTCCGGCACGATCCGTTCGATAAGCAGGAGCACGCCCCCTCCGGGGAGCGCCCTTCGACAGTTTGCGAGGATGACCATGCTGCGCTCATCGCTCCAATCGTGAATGATGTTCTTCATGACGATGGCATCCGCGATCGATGGAATCGTCTGGAAGAAATCGCCAGCCATGAATTCGACGCGATCACTGAGCCCGCTGCGCCTCAGGTGGCCAGTCGTGGATTCGGCGCAGCGCGGAAGGTCGAAAATAGTCCCTCGGATATGC
Source organism: Bradyrhizobium sp. USDA 4510 (assembly GCF_054059095.1). Lineage (NCBI taxonomy): Bacteria > Pseudomonadati > Pseudomonadota > Alphaproteobacteria > Hyphomicrobiales > Nitrobacteraceae > Bradyrhizobium > Bradyrhizobium sp. USDA 4510. The sequence goes on from NZ_JBSSBT010000001.1 coordinate 2,933,994, forward strand.
GGATGTTGCCCGGCTATGGCGCCAACGAGTTCGCCGGAGCCGCCGCCGACATCCATGAGATGAGCGAACGCACCGAAGTCGTAGGCCCCCAGGATATCCGGAATCGCCAGACGCGTCCCCTCCATCATCGCTGCGTTGAATATGTTGACCATCTCCGGATCGCGCGCCATGAGATCAAAGCTGTTTTCATGGCCAAGCAGTTGCGCGGCGGTCTTGCCGGTCATGATCGAGTCCTGTAGCCCGGTCCACGATTCGGTCAGAAACTGGCCTTCAAAGATCGTCCAGTTCTTGAGGGACTGGGTTGCGGCCCCGTCAAGGCAAGTCCCCAGTTCGGTCAATGCGTATTGCTCTTCAGCGACCGTGCAAATGCCTATGGTCGAAAGCGCGGTCAGCAGGCGGCGGAGCGCCTGCTTGTTCGCGCCGGTTGCCTCGACGAGTTCGCCAAGGGGCCGCGATCCATCGCGCAGGAGCTCGGCGATCCCCAGCTTCGCGGCGACGTAGATGACCGCGGTCACGCGCTGCGACTGAATAAGGTGCAGCAATCTTGCGGATGCTTGGACAGAGGCCATCGATCATTCCCCCTCATGTTGCTCGTTGGTGCCGGTCCAGCACTCCCGGGCAAACCTGCTCAGGCTCGAAGGCGGCGCGCTGCGCGGCATTGATTGGCCGATCCTGATCTCGGTGTCGCTGACGCCGGGGCCGCATCGCCGGTCCGTCCCCGCAACCGGGGAAGGGTTGAAACCTGAAATACTTAGCGCAGTATGGATGACAGAACTGATCATGGAGGCCTGCCTGGCGCTGACCGCTTTTGGTGGATCGCTGCTCGGGACGGTTTTGCTATCCCGCGCCGCAAGATGATGCTGTACAATTGCCGCCAGGTCCCGAAACCTCGCCGATATTCTGCCGATATTTTCCGAAATGGCCCAACGAGGCGTTCTTGCTTAAGTCATCGCAGCCTTCGATTGTGATCGGCGACCGGACCTTGGACCTGGCCCGCGAATTGCTGCTCGACGGGCGCGGCGACATCGTGCCGTTGCGTCCTCAAGCCTGGGCGGTGCTGCGGCTCCTCGCGCAACGTGTCGGGCGCCTGGTGCATAAGGACGAGATATTGGATGAGGTCTGGTCGGACTGCGAGGTCACGGAAGACCCGCTTGTCCAGGCCATCGGCGACATCAGGCAGGCCTTGGGAGGGGCGGGCCGATTGGCCCTGAGAACCTTGCCTCGCCGCGGCTACATGCTGGTCGTGGATGGCGAGCAGGCCGACCGCCCGGCTTCTGCCAGTGTCACGACCTCGTCGATGCCGGACAACGCCGGAAGGCCAGCGGGTTCATCTTCGGTCCCACACCTGTCCATTGTTGTTCTACCATTCACAAATATTGGCGGCGATCTGGAGCAGGAATATTTTGTCGATGGCGTGACTCACAGTCTGACTACCGACCTGTCGCGCATCGCCGGCGCGTTCGTCATCGGCCGGGGCACTGCGTTCACCTTCAAGGGAAAGGCGGTGGACGTGAGGGAGATCGGTCGCGAATTGAATGTCCGTTACGCGCTGGAAGGGTCGGTGCAACGCGGCGGCAATCGCTTTCGCCTGAACGTTCAGTTGACTGACACGGAAACCGGAGCCCATGTGTGGGCCGAGCGCTTCGACAAGCCCGCTGCCGACTTGCTGGACATGCAGGATGAGATCGTATCCCGGCTCGCCAATACATTGAACGCCGAGCTTATCAAGGCCGAAGCACGACGGGCAGAACGGTTGCCCCAGCCGGACGCGATGGATCTCTATTTTCAGGGCAGGGCTGTCCTGAATAAAGGAATAGCGCCAGCGGTTATGGCGCGAGCAAGGGATTTCTTCATGCGCGCCCTCGCGCTTGATCCCGACAATATTGAAGCAGCGGTTGCCGCGGCTCAGGTCGATTTTGCGATCGGTTCTTCCTCCATGGCCGATGACGGACCGGCATATTTCAGGGCCGCGGAGAAGGCGCTGAATGGCGTGTTGTTGCGTGCGCCCAATCACCCCAGAGCCCACATGTTGCTCGGCGCGGTTCAAATTCGGACGCACCGCGCTGCAAAGGGTATCGCTGAATGTCGCCAGGCGCTGGCGCTCGATCGGAATTTGGCCGATGCGCATGGGTTTATTGGCCTCGGGAAGCATGCGCTGGGGCGTGGTGAGGAAGTCGAGGGGCATATTCAAGAGGCGTTACGACTGTCCCCTCGCGATACGCGTGCCTTTCTCTGGATCATGGTTGTCGGGATGGCCAAGTTGATGTCCTGCACCAATGCAGACCTCGAGGCGCTGGACTGGCTTCGCCGGAGCATTGAGGCTAATCCCAATTTTGCGCTCGCTCACTTTCACTTGGCTGGCGCGTTGGCCATGATGGGAGACCTCGAGGAAGCACGATCCAGTGCCAAAGCCGGACTGGCGCTCGATCCCAACTTCAGCATTCGTCGATACGACGTCAATGTCGTCTTCCTGTCCGACAATCCGGTATGGCTCGCCAAGCGTAAGCGCTTTTATGAGGGAATGCGCATGGCCGGCGTGCCGGAGAGCTAGTGCCGCGTTCGATCATCTGCGTGAATGGGATAGAGCTGCGACGAGGAGCTGCATTTGAGCTCCAGCAGCGGCGCACCATGCACTCGCCTTGGCCAGCGGCGGGGCACCGCTCACGAACCCGGCTTCGCCTCGACAGGCTTCTGCGCGAACTGCGGAAAGGTCTCGGCGACGACAGGCCCATCCAGCCGCCATGAATAGCAGCCGCCGACGAAGAATGGCGGCTCGGTGACATCGCGCTGGTGATCGAGCGCGCCGCGGCCCTGCGGGTCCTTGCCGGAGGTTGCGGTCTGGAACAGCGTCGTCACCGCGGGACCCAGCAGCTCGGCGAGATGGGTGCAGGTTTCGAGCTTGCCAATCTTGCGACGGACCAGTTCGCGCCAGCCCTTGCCGATGCGTTCGCCGACCAGGCGCTGCAAGATGCCCTCGACGTCGAGGCAGGACGGGTAGGGCGTTGAGGCCATCGTGGTGCCGGTCTCGCGGATCGTAAAACTGTCGTCGACCGCGAGCCGCAGGCGGATGTCGTGCACGGGATCGTCGGGCTGCTGCAGCCCGCGATGCTTGTCCTGTCGGGCATAGGGTTTGGTGTCGACCAGCTGCGCCTCGACTTCCCACAATCCGTCGTCACGGAGATAGCCGAGACATTCGACGGAGCGGCGGTGCATCAGGCGGCGGGGCTTGCCGTCGGCATTGGTATCGGGTGCGGACATCGGAACTCGCTGGATTGAATCTAGAGCTGATCCAATCGGCCGTGCGCTCCGATGTCAACGCTCGCGGTCGAATGGCGTCATGAGACATCGTCATTCCGGGATGGCGCGTTAGCGCCAGACCCGGAATCTCTAGATTCCGGGTTCGATGCTTCGCATCGCCCCGGAATGACGGGGGTGACGTTGAGAGCTATCCCTCAGCTCACCCGCCGTTCGCGGTTCTCCCAATACGGCTTGCGCAGCTCGCGCTTTAAGATCTTGCCGGCGCCGGAGAGCGGCAGCGGCGTCGCGGTGATGTCGACGCTGCGCGGGCATTTGTAGCCGGCGATCAGCATCTTGCAGTGCTCCATCAGCTCTTCCGGCGTGGCGCTGGCGCCGCTCTTCATCACCACGACGGCGTGAACCTGCTCGCCCCAGCGTTCGCTCGGGATCCCGATCACGGCGCATTGCGCCACCGCCGCGTGCTGGGCGAGCGCGTTCTCGACCTCGGCCGAATAGACGTTCTCGCCGCCGGAGATGATCATGTCCTTGACGCGGTCGACGACGTAGACAAAGCCGTCCTCGTCCATGTAGCCGCCGTCGCCGGTGTGCATCCAGCCGTCGATCACGGCGCGCGCGGTCTCCTCCGGCCGCTCCCAATAGCCCATCATCACCATGTCGCCGCGCACCGCGATCTCGCCGACGGTACCCGTCGGCACGAGCTTGTCCTCCGCATCGACGATCCTGACCTCGGCGCCAAGCGTGGCGCGGCCGGCGCCGCGGTGCCGTCCCTTGGCGCGGCCGTCGCCGATATGCTCCTTCCAGTGCAGCAGGGTCGCGATCGGCGACAGCTCGGTCATGCCGTAGGCTTGCGTGAACTCGACATGCGGCAGCGCCTTCATGGCGCGCATCAGCACGGCGTCGCTGATCACGGAGGCGCCGTAGGAGATCCGCTTCAAGGACGACAGGTCGTAATTGCCGAGCGTCGGGTGATCGACGAACATCTGGATCATGGTCGGCACCAGCAGCACGTCGGTGATGCGCTCCTTCTGCACGGCGGCCGCGACGCCGTCAGGCGTAAAGCCCTGGATTACGACGTTGGATCCTCCGGACAGCAGCACCGAATACATCGCCGCGCCATTGGCGAGGTGGAACATCGGCGCCGCATGCAGATAGATCGTGCTGCTCGGCCATAGGCCTTCGCCGAGCGCGTTGAGCGCGTTGGCCATCAGATTGCCGTGGCTCAGCATCACGCCCTTGGAGCGGCCGGTGGTGCCGCCGGTGTAGAAGATGCCGGCAAGGTCGTCGCGGCTGCGCATCGCATCCGGAACAGGCGCGCTGCGCGCGATGAGCGTCTCGTAATTCTCCATGCCGGCAGGCGTGTCGCCCTCGTCGGCATAGACCAGCCGCAGGCCGGGGACGGCGCCTGCCAGCGCCGTGCCGACCGGCGCAAACGCCCTGTCGACGAACAGGATCGTTGCGCGGCAGTCGCGCAGCGCGTCCTCGTTCTCGATCGAAGACCAGCGGATGTTGAGCGGCACGATCACGGCGCCGGCCCAGCCGACGGCGAGGTAGAGCTCGAGATAGCGGTCGGAGTTCAGCGACAGGATCGCGACGCGGTCGCCGTCCTGGGCGCCGAGGCCGCGGATCGCGGCGGCGAGGCGGGCGACGCGTTCGCCGACCTCGCGCCAGTTGCGCCGCCGCTCACCGCAGACGACCGCGAGCCCGTTTGGATTGACCTGCAGCGCGCGCCGCAGTCCGTGCGTGATGTTCACTCGTCTCCTCCCTTGATGCGTTTCCCTTGCGAGGCGGTTTGTCCGCCTTCTCGTGCGCCGTTGTCTTGCGCGTTGATGTCATTTGCGTTGTTGTTTTGGCGATGCCTTCGGTGAGGCGGATCGCGAATTCCTCAGCGACGGCACGTCCGCTCAGCTCGCCGCCCGGCTGGAACCAGTGGCCGATCCAGTTCAGCGAGCCGGCAATGGCGAAAGCCGCGAGCTTCGGGTCGCACGGTTTCACCGAACCGTCTTCGACGCCCTGTGCGATATAGTCGCGGAAGGCGCGGTCGATCCGCCGCTTGGCAGTCTGCACGATCTTGCGGTTGTCCTCGCTGAGATCGCGGATGTCGAAGCGGACCAGGCTCTTGCCGTAGTCCGCGGTCATCAGCTCGGCATAGCGGACGGTGAGCTTGCGCAGCTTGTCGAGCCCCGAGCCGCCGCCCGCCGACGTCTCGGCAATGCATTCGTCGACCAGCTCATTGCCGATCGACCAGCACTCGAACAGGATCTCGTCCTTGCCGCGGAAGTAGTTGTAGAGCGCCGGCTTGGTGATGTTGAGCCGCTTGGCGACGTCGTTCAGCGTGGCACGGTGATAGCCCTGTTCAAGGAACAGGGCTACGGCCGTGCGCAGCACTGCCTCGCGCTTCTCGTCGCGGGCGCGGCGCCGGCTTTCGAATGGCAGCCATGGCGACTCGTTGCTGGAAGAGGGGGAGTGGGCGTCCATCGCGTCGGCTGTTGTCGCATTGACTCCGGAAGATCGCCCGTATATTACCCATGGGTAACAAATAGTCCAGTGGGTAATTTCCGGGAGGACACGCGATGACGTCACGCACCTATATTGCCGGGGTCGGCATGATCCCGTTCGTCAAGCCCGGCGCCAATGCGCCGTATCACGTGATGGGCGCCGAAGCGGCGAAGCTGGCGCTCGCCGACGCCGGGCTCGACTACGGCCGCGTGCAGCAGGCCTATGTCGGCTACGTCTATGGCGACTCCACCTGCGGGCAGCGCGCGCTCTATCCGGTCGGGATGACCGGCATCCCGATCGTCAACGTCAACAACAACTGCTCGACCGGCTCGACCGCGCTGTTCCTGGCGCGGCAGGCGATCGAGTCAGGCGCGGCCGATTGCGTGATGGCGCTCGGCTTCGAGCAGATGAAGCCCGGCGCGCTCGGGGCCGTGTTCACCGACCGTCCCAGTGCGTTCGACGATTTCGACGCCGCGGCCGACAAGCTGGTCGACGCGCCCGGCGTGCCGCTGGCGCTGCGCTATTTCGGCGGCGCCGGCCTCAGCCACATGAAGAAATACGGCACGCCGCTCTCCGCCTTTGCAAAAGTGCGCGCCAAGGCGAGCCGTCATGCCAAGAACAATCCACTGGCGCTGTTCCGCAAAGAGGTCACCGCCGACGACGTGATGAACGACCAGGTGATCTGGCCCGGCGTGATGACGCGGCTGATGGCGTGCCCGCCGACCTGCGGCGGCGCCGCCGCGATCCTGGTCTCGGAGAAATTCGCCGACCAGCACGGCCTCAACAAGCAGGTCCGCATCGCGGCGCAGGCGATGACGACCGACACGCCCTCGACCTTCGGTGCGTCAGACATGATGCAGGTGGTCGGCTACGACATGGCGCGGGATGCCGCGCGCAAGGTCTATGAGGCCGCCGGCATCGGGCCTGATGATCTCGACGTCGTCGAGCTGCACGACTGCTTCGCGCACAACGAGCTGATCACCTATGAGGGGCTTGGCCTGTGCGGCGAGGGCGAGGCCGCGAAATTCATCGACGACGGCGACAACTCCTATGGCGGCAGGATCGTCACCAACCCGTCCGGCGGGTTGCTGTCGAAGGGCCATCCGCTCGGCGCCACCGGGCTTGCGCAGTGCTATGAGCTGACGCGGCAGCTGCGCGGCACCGCTGCGGCGACGCAGGTGGAGAGCGCGCGGATCGGCTTGCAGCACAATCTCGGCCTCGGCGGCGCCTGCGTCGTGACGCTCTACGAACGCGCTTGAGGTCGTCATGGTCGATCAATCCGCTGTCGGGCGTACATTTACGCCCGTGACCGCGCGCGTCGAGCCGGGGCGGCTGCGCTTCTTCCTCGATACGCTCGGCGAGACGAATGCCGTCTATCGCGACGAGGCGGCCGCGCAAGCGGCCGGCTTCACGGCGGCGCCGGTGCCGCCCACCTATCTGTTCTGCCTCGAGATGATGGATGCGCCGGACCCGTTCGAGTTCCTCACGGCGCTCGACATCGATCTGGCGCGCGTGCTGCACGGCGAGCAGCGCTTCGACTATCATGCGCCCGTCGTGGTCGGCGACACCTTGACCTTCCGCCCGCGCGTCACTGGCGTGACCGACAAGAAGGGCGGGGCGATGACGCTGATCGTGGTCGACACCCCGGTCACCAACCAGAACGGTGTCCATGTCGCCGATGTCTCGCGCACCGTCGTGGTACGCAATGCGAGGCCGTCATGAGCAGCTCTCCCTCTGTCGGCGACCGCATCGTCCACAAGGAGTTTCCACCGATCACCCGCCATCGCCTCGCGCTGTATAGCGGCGCCTCCGGCGATCACAATCCGATCCATGTCGACATCGATTTCGCGAAGGCGGCCGGCTTCCCCGACGTGTTCGCGCACGGCATGCTGGTGATGGGCTATCTCGGCCAGGCGCTGACCGACGCGGTGGCGCCGTCGCGCATCCGCTCGTTCTCGACCCGCTTTGCGGCGATCACCCAGCTCGGCGCGAAGCTGACCTGCGAGGGCACGGTGACCGAGCTGGTCGAGCAGGGCGGTGAGAGGCGCGCAATACTCGCGCTGACCACCAGGGATCAGAACGGCGAGATCAAGCTCGCCGGCGAGGCGGTTATCGCGCTGTAGTGCGAAAGGTCTCGCCACGAGGGATTGTGCGCTCCCTCGCCCCGCTCTTGCGGGGAGAGGGTTTGGGTGAGGGGCTGCTTCCGCGCACTCTGGAGGTGGTGAGACCTGTACCCCCTCACCCGGAACGCATCTGACAATGCGTTCCGACTTCTCCCCGCAAGCGGGGCGAGGTGAGGCGGGCATACCGCAAAGATCACGTTGTTTGAGGGAGGTTTGAATGTCAAAGCTGCAAGGCAAAGTCGCGCTCGTCTCGGGCTCCGGCCGCGGCATCGGGCGCGCGATTGCGCTGAAGCTCGCGAACGAGGGCGCGCGCGTCGTGGTCAACGACCTCGATGCCGAGCCGGGCGATGCGGTCGTCGCGGAGATCAAGGCCATGGGCGGCGAGGCGATCGCGGTCAATGGCAGCGTGACCGAAGCCGGCTTTGCCGATCGCTTCGTCGGCGCCGCGATCGAGCGGTTCGGCGGTCTCGACATCATCGTCAATAATGCCGGGTACACCTGGGACTCGACGATCCAGAAGATGACCGACGAGCAGTTCCAGGCGATGCTGGACGTCCATCTGGTCGCCCCGTTCCGCATCATGCGCGCGGTGTCGGAGCCGATCCGAGTGATGGCGAAGAGGGAGGCCGAGGCGGGCCGCGAGGTGTTCCGCAAGGTCGTCAACATCTCCTCGATCGCGGGCCTCTACGGCAATGCCGGGCAGGCGAGCTATTCGTCCGCCAAAGCATCGCTGATCGGGCTGACGCGCACGATGTGCAAGGAGTGGGGCCGCTACAAGGTCAACGTCAATTGCGTGGCGTTCGGCCTGATCAACACCCGCCTGACCCAGCCGATCGAGACCCAGCAGAAAACCATCGACGTCGCCGGCCGCGACATCAAGGTCGGCGTCCAGCCGCAGATGCTGGAGGCGATGGGCCGCATGATCCCGCTCGGCCGCGGCGGCACGCCGGAGGAGGCGGCCGATGCGGTCTATCTGTTCTGCGCTCCGGAATCGAATTACATCAGTGGTCAGGTGATCGTCGCCGGCGGCGGTCTTCTGATTTAATACGAGGGCAGAATGCACTACCGATCGTCCTGGATGACCGAGGAGCTGGACACCTTCCGAGACCAGTTCCGCAAATTCCTCGCCAAGGATCTGGCGCCGCACGCCGAAAAATGGCGCGAGCAGAAGCTGGTCGATCGCTCGGCCTGGCGCGCGCTCGGCGAGATGGGCGCGTTGCTGCCGAGCGTGCCCGAGGCCTATGGCGGCTTAGGGGCCAGCTTCGCCTATGACGCCGCCGTGCTCGATGACCTCGAGAGCACGGTGCCGGAGCTGACCACCGGCGTCTCCGTGCACAGCGCGATCGTCGCGCATTACATCGTCAACTATGGCTCGGAGGAGCAGAAGAAACGTTGGCTGCCGAAGATGGCGTCGGGTGAGATGGTCGGCGCCATCGCGATGACCGAGCCCGGCACCGGCTCGGATCTGCAGGCCGTCAAGACCACGGCGAAGAAGCAGGGCAATTCCTACGTCATCAACGGCCAGAAGACTTTCATCACCAACGGCCAGGCCGCCGATCTCGTCATCGTGGTGGCGCGGACCGGGGCTCCGGGCGCCAAGGGCATCTCGCTGATCGTGGTTGAGACCGCGGGCGCCGAGGGGTACCGGCGCGGGCGCAACCTCGACAAGATCGGGCTGCACGCATCAGACACGTCGGAGCTGTTCTTCGATAACGTCACGGTGCCGCCGGAGAACCTGCTCGGCGCCGAGGAGGGCAACGGCTTCGTACAGCTGATGCAGCAATTGCCGCAGGAGCGGCTGTCGCTCGCGATCGGCGCGGTCGCCTCGATGGAGCGCGCGGTCAGGATCACCGCCGAATACACCAAGGAGCGCACCGCGTTCGGCAAGCCGCTGCTCGAATTCCAGAACACCGCCTTCAAGCTTGCCGAGCGCAAGACCGAGGCGATGATCGCCCGCGTGTTCGTCGACTGGTGCGTCGAGCGCCTGGTCGCCGGCGACCTCGACACCGTGACGGCGTCGATGGCGAAATGGTGGTGCTCGCAGAAGCAGGTCGAGACCGCCGACGAATGCCTGCAGCTGCATGGCGGCTACGGCTACATGCAGGAATATCCGATCTCGCGCATGTTCATCGATTCCCGCATCCAGAAGATCTATGGCGGCACCAACGAAATCATGAAGCTCCTGATCGCGCGTTCGCTGTAGGCGGGCGCATCTTTGGCCGTCGTTCCGGGGCACGCGAAGCGTGAACCCGGAATCTCGAAGTTGCGGCTTGAGATTCCGGGTTCGATGCTCGCGCATCGCCCCAATGACGCGGAGGGGTGAGTGCGCGCTCATCTCCTTCGGCCGTGCGCCGCTACATCGCCCGTACGTTCTTGAGGAACTTGTCGACCTGAACTTCCAGCTCTGAGGCGTTGCTGGCGAGCTCTCCGGAGGCCGCCAGCACGTTCTCGGCGGCCTTGCTGGCATCGTCGATCGCCTTGGTCGTGCCGTTGATGTTTGCGGTGACCTCCTTGGTGGCCGCGGCCTGTTCCTCGACCGCGCTGGCGATCACGGTCGAGATCTCGCTGATCTGGACGATGACCTGCGAGATCGCCTTCAGCGCCGTGGCGGTGTTGCCGGTCGCGGCCTGCATCTCGTTGATCTGCGCCGAAATGTCTTCCGTGGCCTTGGCGGTCTGGTTGGCCAGCGCCTTCACCTCGGAGGCGACGACGGCGAAGCCGCGTCCGGCCTCACCGGCCCGCGCGGATTCGATGGTTGCGTTGAGCGCAAGCAGGTTGGTCTGGCCGGCGATTTGGCTGATCAGGGCGACGACGTCGCCGATCTTCTGCGCCATGGTCACGAGACCCGCGACCAGCTTGTCGGACTTCTCGGCTTCGTCGACCGCCATGCGGGCAATGCGGCTCGCCTCGGCCACCTGGCGGCTGATCTCGTTGACCGAGGACGACAGCTCCTCGGACGCGGACGCCGCGCTCGCCGAGCGCTGATTGACGAATTCGGCGGTCGTCGTCAGCGATCGCGCAGTGCCCTGCATTTGCGTCGACGCCGACGCCAGCATCCCGGCAAGGCCCTTCACGTCCTTCTCGAAATCGTCCGCCAGCTTCACATTGCCTGTCACGACCGACCAGCTCAGCATCGCGCCGGTGTAGTTGCCGCGCTTGTCGGTCAGCCCGGAGACCCGCAGGTCGAGCGTTTCCGGACCGAGCTTGATCTTGGCCGCATGCGGCAGGTTTTTGGGATCGCCGACGATGCGGCGCTGGTGCGCCGGGTTCTTGTGGAAGATGTCGAACGAGTTGCCGAGGATCTTGTCCGGCGCCACCGGAAGCAGGTGCTTCACGGTGTCGAGCGTCTTGAGGCTGGTCTGGTTGATGTAGGTGATGTTGAAATCGGTGTCGCACATCATGATGTTGATCGGCATGTTGTCGAGCATCTGCAACAGCCGTTCGGTCTGCGTTTCAAGCCGCGCCTTCTCGGTCGCGAGCTCCCAGGTCAGCATCGGGCCGGTGTAGCGGCCGCGCGAATTGGTCATCGCCGTCACGGTGAGATCGAGCGTCTCGCCGCCGATGGTGATACGCGCCTTGTGCGGCAGGTTCTTCGGGTCGGACAGCAGCCGGCGCTGATGCTGCGGGTTCCTGTGAAATATATCGATCGATTGCCCGATCAGCGCGTCGACCTTTACCGGCAGCACATGCTCGATCTTCTTCAGGTTCTGCCGCGTCGACTCGTTGATGTAGGTGATTTTGAAATTGTCCAGCTCGCAGAGCATGACACTGATCGGCATGTCGTCGAACAGCCGGTACGAACTGTCCGAGCCGATCACGCTTGCGACGCTCTTCATCCCCAACATGCATTGCCTCCAGCCTTGATAATGATCTTGGTGAATTGAAACGGTGCACCTGATCGGCAGCGGAATGCCTTCCACCGCCGGCCCCACGCAGGTGCGTTACACGATTTACAATTTCTGACTGTGTGGAACGGTAAGCGATTCGAATTCCACCAAGAAGGGCACGCAATGCGCCGCGTGCGATCGCACAAGGTCGAACGCGCGATGCTCGCGATGAGCGCAGCCGAAAACGTCGCACAACACCGCGATTTGCCGTGAAATCCGCGCGATCCGGCGACGAAGATGTGAAGCGGCCGATCGCTGCACCGTAATCTTACGGAAGCACACGCGTGCGCTCCTAATGATTGTTATCGTGCACATAACGTGTGGCTCATGCAGATTGTGCCACGCCATCGCGCGCAGCGGAGAGCTCTTGACTGCAATCGTCTCGGCGGCCACGCGCTGTCGGTCTTGGCGATGCGGCGTGCGAGCATTCTTTCGCCTGCGCTCTGTTGAGTCGATCGGCGCCTCGTGATGACAGGGCGGCCGCATCGTCGATGCGGGTGTTCATGAAAGAAGCCCGCGCAGGTTGATCATGCCGCGCGAGACCCGATCGGGGTCACGGACCGGCGTCGTGGTCCCGCGCGAGCGCAACGAGATCGCCCTCGAGCCGGACGATCGTGACCTGCGTTGCTTGCCGGCCGGCGGTTTCAATCCTGCCGGCGATCGTCCGCTCTGCGGAAATCGATGACGAAACGGCGTTGCCCATTGCCTACCGCATGGCTTGGCGCCGCTGCGCGCGGGAGACGCAGCTTCGGCCTTGCACCCTATTTCCGTCTATCATACCCCGTGGGACCACGATCCGCGCGAAGCTCAAACGCGCGCCAGTACTTGCAGGGAGCCCTCATGACCAAAAGCAATGCCCGCACCGGAGGCCAGATCCTGATCGACCAGCTGGTCGCGCAAGGGGTGGAGCGCGTCACCTGCGTGCCGGGCGAGAGCTATCTGGCGGCGCTCGACGCCTTGCACGACAGCGCGATCGACGTCGTGATCTGCCGCGCCGAGGGCGGGGCCGCGATGATGGCGGAGGCCTATGGCAAGCTCACGGGACGTCCGGGCATCTGCTTTGTCACCCGCGGTCCGGGCTCGACCAATGCCGCCCATGGCGTGCACATCGCGATGCAGGACTCCACCCCGATGATCCTGTTCGTCGGCCAGGTCGACACCGGCATGCGCGAGCGCGAGGCATTCCAGGAACTCGACTACAAGGCGGTGTTCGGCACGATGGCGAAATGGGCGGTCGAGATCGATCGTCCGGATCGCATTCCGGAACTGGTCGCGCGCGCCTTCCGCGTCGCGCTGCAGGGCCGGCCCGGTCCGGTGGTGATCTCGCTGCCGGAGAACATGCTGACTGAAACCGCCGCGGTCGCCGACGCGCCGAAGGTCGAGCCTGCGGCGACCTGGCCTGCGCCGGCCGATCTCGAGCGCCTCGGCAGCATGCTCGCCGGCGCCAAGGCGCCGATCGTGGTGCTCGGTGGCTCGGCCTGGACCGCGGAGGCCGCCAAGGGCATTGCGCGCTTCGCCGAGCGCTTCGACCTGCCGGTTGCCACCTCGTTCCGCCGCGCCTCGCTGTTCGACGCCGACCACTCGCATTATGCCGGCGATCTTGGCATCGGCCCGAGTCCGAAGCTCAGGGATCGCATCACCGGCGCCGACGTCATCCTCCTGATCGGCGGCCGCATGTCGGAAATGCCGTCCTCGTCCTACACGCTGCTCGACATTCCGGTGCCGAGCCAGAAACTGATCCATGTCCATCCCGGCGCCGAGGAGCTCGGCCGTGTCTACCAGCCGGCGCTGGCGATCCAGGCGACGCCTGCGGCCTTTGCCGCCGCGGTCGAGACCATGATGCCGGCGGCAGTGCCGGCCTGGAAGGGCGAGGCGGCCAAGGCGCACGCGGATTACCTCGCCTGGACCGACAAGCCGCGCGAGCTGCCGGGCAGCTTCCAGTATGGCGAGGTCGTGACCTGGCTGCGCGATCGCCTGCCGAAGGATGCCATCGTCTGCAACGGCGCCGGCAATTATGCCGGCTGGATTCACCGCCACCATCGCTTCCACGCTTTCGCCGCGCAGCTCGCGCCGACCTCGGGCTCGATGGGCTACGGCGTGCCGGCGGCTGTGATGGCCAAGCGGCATCATCCGGACCGGGTCGTCGTGGCGTTCGCCGGCGACGGCTGCTTCCTGATGAACGGGCAGGAGTTCGCCACCGCCGTGCAGTATGACGCGCCGCTGATCGTCGTCGTCATCGACAACGCGCAATACGGCACCATCCGCATGCATCAGGAGCGCGACTATCCGGGCCGCGTCGTCGGCACCCAGCTCAAGAACCCGGACTTCGCGCTTTACGCCAAGGCGTTCGGCGGCCATGGCGAGCGGGTCGAGCGCACCGAAGACTTCGCGCCCGCGTTCGAGCGCGCGCTGGCCTCCGGCAAGCCCGCGATCCTGCACTGCCTGGTCGATCAGCGTGCGCTGTCGGTCGGCAAGGATTTTGCGCCGCAGGCCACGCGCTAGGGCATGATCCGGAAAAATGCGAAGCGGTTTTCCGAGGAGATCATGCCCAAACAAAAGTCCCGTCACGTCGCGATCATCGGGGCCGGCGCGGTCGGCGTCATCAGCGCCATCGAGGCGCTGCGTGCGGGCCACAGCGTAACCTTGATCGATCCGGGCGAGCCCGGCGGCACCCAGGCGGCGAGCTACGGCAATGCCGGTTGGCTGTCGTCGCATTCGGTGATCCCGCCGGCCGAGCCGGGCACCTGGAAGAAGGTGCCGGGCTATCTGATGGATCCGCTCGGGCCGCTGGCGATCCGCTGGTCGTATCTGCCGAAGGCCTTGCCGTGGCTGGTCAAGTATCTGCTGTCGAGCCGGACCGAGGCGCAGGTCGAGGCCACCGCGCGGGCGATGCGCGATCTCCTGAAGGATGCACCGCTGCTGCACCGGCAACTCGCCGAGGAAGCCGGCGTGGGCGAATTGATCGAGCGGCGCGGGGTGATGCATGTGTTTCCCTCACGCGCGCCGTTCGACCGCGATCTCGGCTGGCGCATCCGCAAGCGCGTCGGCATCGAATGGCTGGAGCTCGATGAAGACGAGATGCGCCAGCGCGAGCCCGATCTGCATCCGCGCTACAAATTCGGCGTCGTGGTGGAGGAGGCGGGCCGCTGCCGCGATCCCGGCGCCTATGTCGCGGCGCTTGCCGCGCACGCCGTCGCGAACGGCGCCGAACGCGTCGCCGCCAAGGCAACGGGCCTCAGGCTCGCCGGTGACAGGCTTGTCGCTGTGATCACCGAGAGCGGCGAGATTGCCTGCGACGCCGCCGTCGTCGCCGCGGGCGCGCGCTCCAGGCAATTGACCGCCTCGATCGGCGATCCGCTGCCGCTGGAGACCGAGCGCGGCTATCACGTCATGATCGAAAATGCGGAATCCGGCCCGCGCAATTCGATGATGGCCTCCGATGCCAAGATGGTCGTCAACTGGACCGATAAGGGCCTGCGCGCCGCCGGCACGGTGGAGATCGCGGGGCTTGACGCCGCGCCGAACTGGAAGCGCGCCGAAATCCTGCGCAAGCACCTCTTCAATATGTTCCCGAAGCTGCCGACGGATATTCCGCCATCGCGGATCAAGACCTGGTTCGGCCATCGGCCGAGCATGCCGGACGGGCGCCCCTGCATCGGTTATGCCCGTGCCACGCGCGATGTGGTCTACGCCTTCGGCCACGGCCATGTCGGCCTGGTCGGATCGGCCCGGACCGGCCGGCTGGTCGCGCAACTCCTGAGCGGCAAGGCGCCGGAGATTCCGCTCGCCCCGTTTGCGCCCTCGCGCTTCCTGTAGGAAGCAACGGCGGCGAAGCCTCAGCTGTCGCCGGCCCAGGCCGTGATCGCGGCCGGTGCGATCACGCGTCGCGGTGCGTGCGGATTGATCGTTCCGGCGCTGACGTCCTGCGTCTGAACGAGCAGCGTGCGCGCAAACGCCTTGGCGTCCTGCTCGGTCGTGAAGGTACGGGTCTGGCGCGCGAAGCGGTGATGTCCGGCGTCAGGATTTCGCATGGCGAACGAGACGTACCAGATGGCCTTGTCGGTCTTCATCGCGCCTCTTTGGTGGTAATCCGCCCGCGCGATCGCGACGTGATGCTCGATGCTCGATGTGCAAAAAGTGCCAAGACAAAGAATCCTGAAATACAACACATTGCGGCGAATAGGCTCCTCGGCGAACCAGCAATGCTACAGCATCGGCACGTCTACCGATACTGGCGGCATATTACCTGTCAACCGATGGGTGAAATGACAATGCGCCGTTGCGACGTTGGTTCCATCCGGCAAATTGTCATGTCGGACGAGGCGCTGGTCGCGGTCCGCGAGGGCGAAGCGGCGGCCCTGAAGCCCGTGAACTGGTGGCGAGCCGTCACGACAAGTGTCGATACTTTCGAACGCTCGACGTAGGCCTCGCTAAATGACTTGGTCCTCCTTGCGGGCTGCGTTGATGGTTTCCTCCACCTCGGCGGCAAGGGCCGTGAGATGTTCGGCGAGCTTGCTGAACAACTCGCGCTTGCGCATGTCAGTCGCCAGGTCTCGGATCAACGCACATTCCGCCGCGTCGCGGCGAAGCTTTTCGAGATGCGTCAGCATGTCCTGCATTTTTCGTCCCCGAATGCCGTACTCCGCAACGCTAAGGCGGCACAGAACCGCGTAACAATAACCTGTGATAATTTTCGCGAACCTTGGCGAGGGTCGCGTATTTTTCTGACCCTCAAGGCAAGCTTGGCTTGCGACATTCAGTGTCGTCCCTGCGAAAAGCAGGGACCCATAACCACAAGCGCTGATTGGTGTGCTTCGCTGGAATGACCAGCTTTGTTCACAACATCCGCCGCGGCGTATGGGTCCCTGCTTTTCGCAGGGACGACAGCGAGGATGAGGCGATAGCGCTGCCTCTCTCACGACCCGATCCGCACCACCATCTTGCCGAGCGCCGCACGGGTCTGCATGGTGGTGAAGGCCGCGCGAAAATCGTCGAATGCGAACACCTTACCGACAACAGGCGTCAGTCGGCCATCGTTCAGCCATGCCGACAATTGCGTCATCACGCGCGCCTGCGCCTCGGGCTCGCGCCGCGCGATCTGGGCGGCATCGACGCCGATCAGGAAGCCGCCTTTCAGGAGCGGCAGATTGAACGGCAAAGCGGGAATGTTGCCGGCCGCGAAGCCGACCACGACATGGCGGCCGTTCCAGGCGATCGAGCGGAACGCCTGCAGCGAGACCCCGCCGCCGACCGGATCGAAGATCACGTCGGCGCCGTGGCCGCCGGTCGCGTCCTTCAGCGCGTCGCGCCAGTCGGGTTTCGTGTAGTCGACGACAGCGTCGGCACCGAAGCTTGCGGCGAAGTTGCGCTTCTCCTCCGTCGAGGCCGCGGCGACGACGCGCGCGCCGAGCAGCTTGCCGATTTGAATGGCGGCGATGCCGGTGCCGCCGGCGGCGCCGAGCACCAGCAACTGCTCGCCGGCCTTGAGCGAGCCGCGCTCGCCGAGCGCATAGAGCGCGGTGAGGTAATTGGTGCGAAAGGCCGCGGCGGCCTCCATCGACAGTCCGTCGGGCATGATCTCGACGGCGTCGCGTGGCACCACGATGTGCTCGGCCAGCGCGCCCGAGCGCGCCGCGCCCATCACCCGCATGCCCGGCGCGATGCCGGCGACGTCGCCTGCGACCGCATCGACCACGCCGGCGAATTCCGCGCCCGGCGTGAAGGGCAGGGCATCCTTGGTCTGATAGCGGCCCTCGACCTTCAGCCCATCGACGAAGCCGATGCTCGCGGCGTGGACCTGGACTCGGATCTGTCCGGGGCCGGGTTCGGGGGTGGCGATCTCCCTCAGCCCGATCTGATCGATGGGCGCGTATTGCTCGACGACGACGGCCTTCATCCTGTCCTGCTCATTGGTTGGTTTCCTCGAGACCCTTTTCCGCTCCGATTGAATCGGAACGGGGCCCCGGATTCTTGTGTTGACGCGTCTTCTTCACGCGAGCCGGTAGCCAGTTCGCGCGAATACACTTCCGGCAAACCTATCCCATGTCCGTTGTTCTACGGGGAGGGGATTTGCGCATGCGACGGCAGGCTCGCATGCGGAAAGCCAGCATCTTCAACGACATCGCGAAAAGACCGGCGTTTACCCGTTGTTATCCCTACCAAATTCGGTAACGCGTCCTTAATGGCGTTAACGTTAGGGTTTTCCACGCGGCCCGCCTTGGGCTGCGCGCCGTCCAGGACGGGCAGGTTGCGTACGCGTTGGAGTCTCCTATGGATATCATGACTGGCGCCGGGCTGTTGGCTGGCATCATCGTCATCGCGGTGATGATGTTCATGGGCGGCGACCTGCACATGTTCATCTCCGAACACGCCATGATCATCATCTTCGGCGGCTCGATCGCGGCGACGATGATCCGCTTCCCGCTGGGCGTGATGCTGCATGGGCTGCCGCTCGGCGCCAAATTCGCCTTCACGATGAGCCGGCTGTCGGCCCGCGACCTCGTCGACGAGCTCGCCCGCATCGCCGAGATCGCCCGCAAGCAGGGGCCGGTCGGCCTCGAAAAGGTCGAGACCGACGAGCCGTTCCTCGCCAAGGGCATCCGTTACGTCGCCGACGGTTACGACCTCGAATTCATCCGCGACAACATGGAGCGCGACCGCGACAACTTCCTGATGCACCTCGACGAGGGCAGCAAGATCTATCGCGCGATCGGCGACTGCGCTCCGGCGTTCGGCATGATCGGCACGCTGATCGGCATGGTGCAGATGTTCGCCAACATGACCGACCCCTCCAAGCTCGGCCCGTTCATGGCGACCGCGCTGCTCGCGACGCTGTACGGCGCGCTGGTCGCCAATTTGTTCTGCCTGCCGATCGCCGACAAGCTGCACGGCAAGCTGCTCGACGAGGAGACCAACCGCACGCTGATCATCGACGGCATCCTGATGATCCGCGACTCCAAGAGCCCGGCGCTGGTGCGCGAGATGCTGCTGGCCTATCTGCCGGAGAAGCATCGCCAGGAGGAAGGCGAGCCGGTTCCGGCCTGACCGGACCGCGCTTTCGGGAAACGCAGCGATGGCCAAGAAAAAGCGCGGCGACGCCCATACCGGAGGTCACGGCTGGTTCGTGACCTTCGCCGACCTGATGGGCCTGATGATGAGCTTCTTCGTGATGCTCGTCGCGTTCTCCACCATGGACAACAACAAGCTGAAGATCGTCGCCGGCTCGATGCGCGATGCCTTCGGCGTGCAGACCAATGTGCGCTATTCCGGCATCGTCGAATCCGACGGCCTGCCGACCCGGCCGAAGCTGAAGAACGTCGAGCACATCTCGCCGGAAGAGTCCTCCGCCAATCCGACGCCGGACGAGAAGGAGCGCAGCCAGATCAACGGCGCGCGGCTGAAGATCGACCGCGAATTTGCGCTCGCCTCGGCCTCGCTCCGCCAGGCGCTGCAGGACATGCCGGAGCTGACCGAGATCTCCAAGAACATCATGTTCGAGGAGACCAAGGAGGGGCTCAACCTCGAGATCGTCGACCAGGACGGCCGCTCGATGTTCGCGGACGGTTCCAGGGAGCCGTACGACCGCACCCGCCGGCTGATCCAGAAGCTGGCCGCGCCGCTGAAGGCGACGCCGCTGCGGGTTGCGATCGTGGGGCATACAGCCGCAGGCTTCGTGCCGGCGCGCAGCGATTATGACGGCTTCGACCTGTCCGCGGACCGCGCCAACGCGGTGCGGCAGATCCTGGAGCGGGAAGGGCTGCCGCCGTCGCATATTTTCGCGGTTTCAGGCAAGGCCGACGGCCAGCCGCTGTTTCCCGACGATCCGACGCTGCCGGCCAACCGTCGCGTGACCATCACGTTGATGCGGGAAAATCCGCCGCTGCCGCCGGATCTGAAGCCGTAGCTCTGGGTTACCATACTACCGTCAACTACCATTGTTGCGCGGTTGACACGCGATGCGGAAGCGTCGATAGCCGCGCGGATCAAATCAACCGATCGGGCGTTCCAACCTCGCCATGGCTGTCAGCGTCTCATCTACCGAAGCTCAGGAAGGACAACCGACCTCCAGCTTCTGGGCCCTGACACTCGGCAGCATCGGGGTGGTGTTCGGCGATATCGGAACTTCGCCGCTCTACGCATTCCGTGAGGCGGTCGGCGGCGCCGCGCACGGCCAACCGGTCACCCGCATCATGGTGCTGGGCGTGCTCAGCCTGATCCTGTGGGCGCTGTTCACCGTCGTCACCGCGAAATACGTGCTGTTGCTGCTGCGCGCCGACAACAATGGCGAGGGCGGCACGCTCTCGCTGATGGCGCTCGGCCAGCGCGCGATCGGTCGGCGCAGCTGGCCGCTGCTCGCGCTCGGCGTGGTCGGCGCCTCGATGTTCATCGGCGATTCCATGATCACGCCGGCGATCTCGGTGCTGTCGGCGGTCGAAGGCCTCAAGCTCGCCACCCCGCATCTCGAGCACTATGTGGTGCCGCTGACGATCCTGATCCTGGTCGTGCTGTTCTCTGTGCAGAGTTCTGGCACCGCGCGCGTCGCTTCCGCCTTCGGTCCGGTGATGGTAGTGTGGTTCGCCTCGCTGGCGGTGATGGGGCTCGTTCACATCATGGACGACCCGTCGGTGCTGGCGGCGATCAATCCCTATTACGCGCTCCAGTTCATGCTGACCCACGGCACCATCGGCCTGGTGACGCTGGGCGCGGTATTCCTCGCGGTGACCGGCGGCGAGGCGCTGTATGCCGATCTCGGGCATTTCGGCCGCAAGCCGATCCAGTCCGGCTGGTTGTTCTTCGTGCTGCCGTCGCTGCTGCTGAACTATTTCGGGCAGGGCGCGCTGGTGCTGTCCGATCCCAGCGCGATCGAAAACTCGTTCTACCGCATGGTGCCCGACGTGCTGCTGCTGCCCCTGGTCGGGCTCGCCACCGCCGCGACGGTGATCGCGAGCCAGGCGGTCATCACCGGCGCCTATTCGCTGATCAGCCAGGCGGTGCAGCTCGGGCTCTTGCCGCGCTTCGAGGTTCGCTACACCTCGGAGACCCATGCCGGTCAGATCTATCTGCCGCGCGTCAACCGGCTGCTGCTGATCGGCGTGCTGCTGCTGGTGCTGCTATTCCGCACCTCGAGCGGGCTGGCGTCGGCCTATGGCATCGCCGTCTCCACCACGATGGTCGCCGACGGCATCATGGGCTTCATCGTGATCTGGAAGCTGTGGAACTGGCGCGTGGCGTCGGCGGCGGCATTGATCCTGCCGTTCGTGATCGTCGACATGACCTTCTTCAGCGCCAATCTCCTGAAGCTGTTCGAGGGCGCGTGGGTGCCGCTGCTGTTCGGCGTCGTGATGGCGACGATGATCTGGACCTGGCGCCGCGGCGCCGCCATCCTGGTCGCCAAGACCCGACGCATCGAGGTGCCGCTGCGCGACCTGATCCACAGTCTGGAGAAGCGGCCGCCGCATATCGTCAAGGGCACCGCGGTGTTCCTGACCAGCGATCCGAGCTTCGTGCCGACCGCGTTGCTGCACAATCTCAAGCACAACAAGGTGCTGCACGAGCACAACGTGATCCTGACCATCGAGACCGCACCGACGCCGCGCGTCGATCTATCCGAGCGCGTCAACATGGAGAAGGTGAGCGACAAGTTCACCGCGGTGCGGCTGCGCTTCGGCTACATGGAATCGCCGAACGTGCCCAAGGCGCTGGCGGTCGCGCGCAAGCTCGGCTGGCAGTTCGACATCATGTCGACCTCGTTCTTCGTGTCGCGCCGCTCGCTGAAGCCGTCGGCCCAGTCCGGCATGCCGCAATGGCAGGACCACCTGTTCATCGCGATGAGCCGGTCCGCCAATGATGCCACCGACTATTTCCAGATCCCGACCGGCCGGGTGGTTGAAGTGGGTACCCAGGTAACTATCTGACCGGGCGCAGGATTCTGACATTGATCGGCCGTGACCCATGCGTGATGTGCATGGCGGAGGCCTGAATCCGGGCTAACCTATGCATTCCTGCCGGGAGTATAGCGCTGCGACCCGGCATTGTGCGGTGCGGCAGAAGACAGAGGCACAGCTTCCCCATGTCATCCGAGAGTGCGATCACCGCGGCGGAAACGCCGGCGGCAAACGGCAATGGTGAGGCGCATTCAACCGCCACCTTCAAGGCCCTGATGCTCGGCAGCATCGGTGTCGTCTATGGCGACATCGGCACCAGCCCGCTTTACGCCTTGCGCGAGGCCGTCGTTGCCGCCGCCGGCGGCGAGGGCGCGGTGACGGCGCATGCGGTGCTCGGCGTGCTCTCGCTGATCCTCTGGGCTTTGATCGTCGTCGTCACGCTGAAATACGTCGTGATCCTGCTGCGCGCGGACAACAATGGCGAGGGCGGCACGCTGGCGCTGATGGCGCTGGCGCAGCGCGCGGCGACCAAGGGCGGCGCCGCGATCGTGCTGCTCGGCATCATCAGCGGCGCGCTGTTCTATGGCGACGCCGTCATCACGCCGGCGCTCTCGGTGCTGTCGGCAATCGAGGGCATCAAGCTCGTCACCTCGACATTCGATCCCTATGTCGTGCCGCTCACGGTGGTGATCCTTGTCGTCCTGTTCGCGGTGCAGTCGCGCGGCACCGCGCGCGTCGCGGCCTTCTTCGGCCCGGTGATGTGCGTATGGTTCGCCCTGATCGCGGTCGCGGCGCTGCCGCAGATCGCGCGGCATCCCGAAGTGCTATACGCGCTCAATCCGATTCTCGCGGTGTCGTTCATGCTGCATCACGGCGTGATCGGCTTCATCACGCTCGGTGCGGTCTTCCTCGCGGTGACTGGCGCCGAGGCGCTCTATGCCGACCTCGGCCATTTCGGCAAACGCCCGATCCAGACCGCGTGGCTGTTCATCGTGCTGCCGTCGCTGGCGCTGAACTATCTGGGGCAGGGCGCGCTCCTGATCGGCAATCCCAAGGGCATCGAGAACCCGTTCTTCCTCATGTTCCCGGACTGGGCCTTGATCCCGATGGTTGCGCTGGCGACCATGGCGACCGTGATCGCGAGCCAGGCCGTCATCACCGGCGCGTATTCGCTGACGCGGCAGGCGATCCAGCTCGGCCTGTTGCCGCGGTTCGAGATCCGCCACACCTCGGAGGCGCATTCCGGGCAGATCTACATGCCGCGCATCAACCGTTTCCTGTTCATCGCGGTCATCGTGCTGGTGCTGATGTTCCGCTCGTCGAGCGCACTGGCGTCGGCTTACGGCATCTCGGTGACCGGCACCATGGTGGTGACGGCGATGATGGGCTTTGTCGTGATCTGGAAGGTCTGGCGCTGGTCGCCGATCGCGGCCGCCGCGCTGGTCGCGCCCTTCCTGTTCCTGGACATCACCTTCCTGGCCGCCAACCTGCTCAAGGTGTTCGAGGGCGGCTGGGTGCCACTCGCGCTTGGCGGCGCCATGATCGTGGTGATGTACACTTGGCGGCGCGGCAGCCGGCTGTTGTTCGAGAAGTCGCGCAAGCTGGAATTCCCGCTCGCCGATCTCGTCGCGATGTTGGAGAAGCGGCCGCCGCAGCGTGTCACCGGCACCGCGGTGTTCCTGACCAGCGACCCCGTCAGCGCGCCGACCGCGCTGATGCACAGCCTCAAGCACTACAAGGTGCTGCACGAGAAGAACGTCATCCTGACCATCGAGACGGCGCCGACGCCGCGGATCGATCCGTCCGAGCGGGTGCGGATGGAGCAGCTGAGCGAGACCTTCTCCAAGGTGACGCTGAAGTTCGGCTTCATGGAACAGCCGAACGTGCCGAAGACGCTGGCGATCGCCCGCAAGCTCGGCTGGCAGTTCGACATCATGTCGACCTCGTTCTTCCTGTCCCGCCGTGCGCTGAAGCCGGCGGCGCATTCGGGCATGCCGAGCTGGCAGGACCATCTGTTCATCGCGCTGAGCCGCTCCTCGAACGACGCCACCGACTATTTCCAGATCCCGACCGGGCGGGTGGTCGAGGTCGGCACGCAGGTCACGATCTAGCGGTCCTGCCAGTCACATCCTGCGAGTCATCTAACCCGTTTCGGACGCTTGATTTTCTCTGCGCAAGAGGCGACTTTGCGGCCCGGAACGGCGGGCCGCGCGACGCTCGCCAAGCTGATATCGGGAGGATATTTCCGTGGCGGACCACAAGGTGGAAGATTTGTTTCCGGACGAGGTGTCGAAGGGCATAGCGGAAGGCCGCTATCTGCTGGTCGACGTCCGCGAGCCCAACGAGGTCGCCGTCGAGGCCTATCCCGATGGCGTCGTAGTGCCGCTGTCGACGTTCGATCCGGCGGCGATTCCCGATCCGCAGGGCAAGCAGGTGGTGTTCGCCTGCCGCTCCGGCAAGCGCTCGGTGACGGCTTCGCTGGCCGCCCAGGCCGCGGGCCTGCCCTACGACAAGCACCTGGCGGGCGGCATCATCGGCTGGAAGGCGGCGGGACTGCCGACCAAGACCGGCGGCTGATCCCTGACATGACCTCCATGAACAAGGTCTTCGCGGACCTTCCTGTCACCATCTTCGAGGCGATGTCGCAGGCCGCGCGCGACAACAACGCCATCAATCTCGGCCAGGGCTTTCCCGACGATCCCGGTCCGGAGGACATCCGCCGCGCCGCCGCGGACGCCTCGATCAACGGCTACAATCAATATCCGTCGATGATGGGCATCCCGGAACTCCGTCAGGCGATCGCATCGCATTACGGCCACTGGCACGGACTCAAGCTCGATCCGATGACCGAGGTGATGGTCACCTCCGGCGGCACCGAGGCGCTGACCGCCTCGATCCTCTCCGTGGTCGAGCCCGGTGACGAGGTGGTGTGCTTCCAGCCGGTCTATGATTCCTATCTGCCGATCATCCGCCAGGCCGGCGGCATTCCGCGGCTGCTGCGGCTCGAACCGCCGGAGTGGCGGCTGAGCGAGAAGATGCTGCGCAGCGTCTTCAACCACAAGACCAAGGCGGTGCTGTTCAACAATCCGCTCAATCCGGCGGCGGTGGTCTATCCGCGCGAGGACCTCGAACTGTTGGCGCGGTTCTGCCAGGAATTCGACGCGGTTGCGATCTGCGACGAGGTCTGGGAACACGTGGTGTTCGACGGCCGCGAGCACATCCCGCTGATCACGATCCCGGGCATGCGCGACCGCACCATCAAGGTCGGCAGCGCCGGCAAGATCTTCTCGCTGACCGGATGGAAGATCGGCTTCGTCTGCGCCGCGCCGCCGCTGCTGCGCGTCGCGGCGAAGGTGCACCAGTTCCTCACCTTCACGACGGCGCCCAATTTGCAAGCGGCGGTGGCATTTGGCCTCGGCAAGCCCGACGACTATTTCCTCGACATGCGCAAGGACATGGCGCGGAGCCGTGACCGCCTGACCAAGGGGTTGGAGAGCATCGGCTTTCCGGTGCTGAAGTCGCAGGGGACCTACTTCCTCACCGTGGACCTGTCGCCGCTCGGGCTCAACGAGACCGATGCCGAGTTCTGCTGGCGGATCGTGCAGGACTACAAGGTCGCGGCGATCCCGGTGTCGGCGTTCTACGAGCAGGATGCGGTGACATCGGTCGTGCGTTTTTGCTTCGCCAAGAAAGACTCAACGCTCGACGCCGCGCTGGAGCGGTTGTCGGACGCCGTTCACCGCCGCAAGAGGTAGGCCAGAATGCGAGAGCAGAACCGTCGTCTCGTCAGCTTCGTCGGCGCGGTCGCGACGGTCCTGCTGCTCTCGGCCTCCGCCGACGCCGGGGAGCGCACGGTCAACTTCTACAACTGGTCGAACTACATGGCGCCGGGAGTCCTCGAGGACTTCACCAAGGAAACCGGCATCAAGGTGGTCTACGATACGTTCGACGCCAACGAGACGCTGGAGACGCGGCTGCTCGCCGGCAAGTCGGGCTACGACGTCGTGGTGCCGACCGGCTACTTCCTGCAGCGCCAGATCACCGCGAAGGTGTTCCTCAAGCTCGACAAGTCGAAGCTGCCGAACCTCGCCAATGCATGGCCTGTGGTGACGAGCCAACTTGCGACTTACGATCCCGGCAATAGCTACGGCGCCAACTACATGTGGGGCACCACCGGCATAGGCTACAACGTCAAGATCGCGCAGAAGATTCTCGGTCCCGACGCGAAGATCGACAGCTGGGACATGGTGTTCAAGCCGGCGAACCTCGCCAAGTTCAAGGATTGCGGCATCCACATGCTGGATTCCGCCGACGACATCCTGCCGGCGGCGCTGAGCTATCTCGGCCTCGATCCGAACTCGACCAAGCAGGCCGACCTCGAGAAGGCCGCCGATCTCGTCATCAAGATCCGGCCCTATGTGCGCAAATTCCACTCGTCCGAATATCTCAGCGCGCTGGCCTCTGGCGAAATCTGCTTCGTGGTCGGATGGTCGGGCGACATCATGCAGGCGCGCAGCCGGGCGGCGGAAGCCAACACCGGCGTCGAGATCGGTTACACGATCCCGAAGGAGGGCGCGCAAATGTTCTTCGACAATCTCGCGATCCCCGCGGATGCGAAGAATGTCGCTGAGGCCTATGAGCTGATCAACTACCTCTACCGTCCCGAGGTCGCGGCGAAGAACTCGAACTTCCTGTCCTACGCCAATGGCAATCTGGCGAGCCAGAAGCTGATCGACCCGAAGATCTTCAACGACAAGAATATCTATCCCGACGAAGCGATGCAGAAGAAGCTGTTCGTGATCACCGCGCGCGATCCGGCGACGCAGCGGATCATCAATCGCCTGTGGACGCGGGTGAAGACCGGGAAGTAGGTCTATCCGTCATTGCGAGGAGCGAAGCGACGAAGCAATCCATCGCTCCGTATGCTCGGAGAAATGGATTGCTTCGCTTCGCTCGCAATGACGAGTGTCGGGCCTACCGCCAGCGCCGGTGCAGCCAGAGCCATTGATCGGGATACTCACGGACCCAGCCCTCGACGACGTCGGTGATCGCCTGCATGGTGCCCTGTATATCGATCTGGCCGGATGCGTCGAACACCGGCTTGACTTCCTCGGTGACCTCGCCGCGGAAGCGGCCGTCGGGCAGGCGGATGATCCGCGTGCCGTGGATTGGGCAATCGATCTGCCGGCGCAGGCGCGCCAGCAGCGGATTCGCGGTGGTCTTGCGGCCGAAGAAGGTGACGGGAACGCCGTTGGTCAAATACTGATCGACCAGCATCGCGACGTGCTGGCCGTTCTTCAGCGCCTGCGCCAGCTTGAGCGGCGCGTCACGGCCGGCCGGCACCAGCGTGCCCAGATTGACCGCGCGGATGCGTTCGATGGCGCGGTCGGCGGCTTCGATGTTCGGCCGGCGAAACAGGATGGTGGCGTCGAGCCCATGCGCTGCGGCGGCAATTGGAGAGAGCTCCCAGTTGCCGAGATGTGCGGCGAAGAACAGTGCCGGCTTGCCGTCGTCACGCAACTGATCGAACAGCTGCTTGCTGCGCGCCGAGAATTCGACGCGACCCGGCTTGTCGGGATTCTGGGGATCGTGGTCCCAGATGCGGTCGATGTGCGCGAATTCAGCGCCGATGCGTCCGAGGTTGTGCCAGACGCCCGTCAGGATCTCCTCGATCTCCTCCGGTGACTTTTCCGGGAAGGCGGCCTTGAGGTTCTCGCGGCCGATGCGATCCTCGCGCAGCCGGCGGCCGATGAAATGCGCGGCGCGGCCGAAGAATCTTGCGGTCTTCTCGGGATCGAAGTAGCGCGTCGTACGCAGCAGGCCGATCGTCAGCCCGCCGATCGCCGCGTCGGTCACGGGCTTCGCGGCGTCACGCAGGTGCGCCCTGGTGCGAAGGAGCAGGCGTTTCATCTGATGAGGCGAGGGCGCTAGGCCGGCTCGCGCGTCAGGATCAGTGAGGCGTTCTGCCCGCCGAACCCGAACGAGTTCGACATCACGGCGGTCACCTTGGCATCGCGCGCCTTGTTGCCGACCACGTCGAACGGGATCGCGGGATCAGGCACCTCGTAGTTGATCGTCGGCGGAATCCGCTGATGCTCGAGCGTGAGCAGCGAGAAGATCGCCTCGACTGCACCGGCGGCCGAGATGGTGTGGCCGACCATCGACTTGTTCGACGACACCGGAATGTTTTTGGTGTGTTCGCCAAACACGGCCGACGTCGCAAGATACTCCATCTTGTCGTTTTCCGGCGTCGAGGTCCCGTGCGCGTTGATGTGATCGATTTGCTCGGGCTCCATTCCAGCATCGGCGAGTGTCTTGCGCACGCAGCCGATCGCCGGCTTGCCGTCCGGGGCCGAGCGGGTGCGATGGAAGGAATCGGTGAGCTCGCCGCAGCCGGCGACGACGCCGAGGATGCGCGCGCCGCGGGCCATCGCGGCCTCGTAGCTCTCGAGCACCAGCGCGCCGGCGCCTTCGGCCATCACGAAGCCGTCGCGGTTCTTCGAGAACGGTTTCGAGGCGGCCTGCGGCGGGTCGTTCTGGGTGGAGAGAGCCGACAGCAGCGAGAAGCGCACCATGGCTTCCGGGTTCACCGAGCCGTCGGTTGCGACGCACAGCGTCGCATCGGTTTCGCCGCGGCGGATCGCCTCGACGCCGAGCTGGATCGCGGTCGCACCGGAGGCGCAAGCCGTCGACAGCGAAATCGGGGACCCTTTGGTACCGAAGGTCTCGGCGAGGTTGAGCGCGACGGAGCCGAAGGTGAAGCGCCGGTGAAAGTGCGCGAACTTCCCGCCGCTACAGGTCGCCAGGTATTCGATGATTCCAAAGTCCTTGGTCGGAACCTCGCGCGCGACTTCGAGCCGCTGCGGCCACTCGGTCTCGATCGGGGCGACTGCCAGAAACAGCGGGCCGGGAAAGTCGCCCTTGCTGCCGATGCCGGCTTGCTCGAGCGCTTCTTCGGTCGCGATCTCCGCCAGACGCTGCGACAGGCTGGTCGACGAGAACGGGTCGACGGTGACGAAATCGACGGCGCCGGCCATCGTCGTCTTCATACTGTCGAGCGGGAAGCGTGTCACGGTCTTGATGCCGGACTCACCCGCGGTGAGGCGCTTCCAATTGTCGGTTTTGCCGCCGCCGAGCGACGTCACGATTCCCATGCCGGTCACGACAACGATCGGTCGGCCGAATTTATCGCGTGGTGCTGTCATGGTTTCCCCGTCGGTGCTTGCGCCGGACTTAAAGTGCGATGAGCTTCATCGCACCCTAGTTGTTTGTTCGAGCATGATGTTCGGAAACAATTTTCCGGATCATGCTCTAACTGACGGCCTCGACCAGTGCCATGCCTTCGCCCTGCCAGTGGCCGACCCCCAACACCACAATCTGGGTTGGCGCTTCGGTCTTTTCAACCTCCAGCCCGGTCGGGTCGTTGGCCGGATAGAGCGCGCCGCGCGAGATCGACAACGCGGCCAGCGCGAGCCCAAGCGGGAATTGCGCCTCCATAGTGTGGCCGAAGGTCGTTCCGGTGGCGCGGACGGCAAAGTCGGCATGCTGGCTGAGGAATGCGCGCTCTTCGGCGGTCGCAGGCTCGGCGCCGGTCGCGCCCGTGATCAGGATACCGTTGTCGCCGCTGACACCGAGCTGCGGCCACAACGCCTGCAGCGATTTCGTCACGGCGCCCGGCTCCTTGCGTCGGGCAAGGTCGGCGACAACCTTGGTCAGCTTGGCGTACGGCTTTGCGCCGCGGGCCTCGGCATGTTCGCGCGATTCCATCACGAGGAAGGCGCCGGCGGAGCCGATGGCAAAGCCCGGGTTGTTCCTGCGGGCCCAGACCGAGCTATGCTGGTCCTTGAGGGCGAGATCGCCGAATGCATAGAGCATCAAGAGGTCGCCGCGATCGCCGTTATGAGCGGCGCCGACCAAGGCGATGTCACTCTGGCCGGCTCCAATGCGCGCGACCGCGATCCGTGCCGCGTCGATGCTTGAGGCTTCCTCGCCCATGAAGGTGCGCGAGGTCCCGCACACGCCGTGAACGATCGCGATGTTGCCGGCGAGCAGGTTGGAGAGCTGCGCCAGGAACAGCGTCGGGCGCAGCTCGTTCATCAGCTTCTCGTTGAGGAGGGCTGGCGGCAACTTGCCCTGTGCGTCGGCGTTCATGATCGCGAGGTCGACAGTGAGGTCACGCTCGCCGCCACCGGCTGCGATGATCATGTCCATCCGCGAGAGGATTTCCTGATTGCCTTTGACGCCGGCGGAATCGAGCGCCAGCCCGGCGGCATAGGTGCCGATCCGCTGCCAGGTTTCCATCTGACGCTGATCGCCCTTCTTCGGGATCTGGGCGTCGAAGCTGACGGGAGCGATCGGATGGATGACGTATGGCGCGAGACGCTTCTCGTCGGCATTGACGCGCCGGGCGCCGAGCGCCTCCCAATGCGCATCCAGTCCCTCGCCAAGCGAGGAGAGCAGGCCTACGCCGGTGATCCAGACTTCCTTCTCAGCCATTACTCAGTGCCTGCTGCGGAAACCCGATCTTGGCGGCCATCGCATCCATGTGCACGCGCAAGTCCGGGCTGGGGAAGGGGATGTGACGGAAGGTCAGCTCGGCATTGCACTTGAGCTCCTTGCCGACGCGAACCTTCGCCGAGGTCACGGCGAAGCCTGAACCTTCGTGCTCGATCTTGGCCTCGATGGTCAGGACCGAGCCGGGGCTGACGAAGCCGCGCATCTTGGCTTCCTTGACCATGGCGAGGAAGGGCATGCGCTCGAACTTGGTCAGACCAAGGATCAGCCAGCCCGAGCTCTGGGCCATTGCTTCGGTCAGCAGCACGCCGGGCATGATCGGGTAGCCCGGGAAGTGCCCCGCGAACACCGAATGGCTGTCGGGCGGAACATCCGCCTCGACGACAATGGTCCTTGCGTCGAGGTTGAGGTCGACGATCCGATCAATCAGCTGAAAGATCTCGAGCTGCATGATGGGCGATTACGAGCCCGTGCCCGTGCCCGCGTTCTTGGCTGCAACCAGCTCGTCGATGCGGTCGGCGAGATTCTTCAACACGAAATACTGCTCCGTCGTGGCCTTGCCGTCGTTGACCTCCTGGGTCCACTTTTCGAGCGGCATCTTGATCCCGAAGGCCTTGTCGATGGCAAAGGCGATGTCGAGGAAGTCGAGGCTGTCAATCCCCAGATCGTCGATCGCGTGGCTCTCCGGCTTGATCGTGTCGCGCGGGATGTCGCAGGTCTCCGCGATAATGTTGGCGATCTGCTCGAATGTGGAGGACATCATTAAGCCTTTGATATATTGAAGGTAATTCCGGGTCGGCTCAGAGGAGGCGGGCGCGTTGCCCCGGAATGCCCGATTGCTGGTGCCGGAGTCGTGTGCCCGTATATCGGAGCAGGGCCGTTAGTTCAATGGAGCTTGGCCGGCATCGCAAGGACGGTTTTTGGGCAGGGTTCCGGCCAGCCTAGCTGCGCGGCATCACCGTAATCTTCGCGCAATCCCGGCGGCCCATCAGCACGCAATCCTGGGTCTTGCGCAAATCGGCGATGCTCATGGCAAGCCAGATGCCGATCGCGGTGAGCGCCACCGTGAAGGCGAAGGCGGCGATGTTGGCGAGCATGCGCTGGCGGAAATCGTCGGGCTCCTCGCGCGGCTTCTCATAGCGAGAGAGATCGTTGGCAACGGAAGCCGGGCGCGTCGTTCGGGGCGGCTCCTCGCGCTTGCCGGGCGGCTGCGCCGAGGTACGCGGCCGGAATTTGAGCACCACGTGCTCGGCATCCGAGGAGATTGGCCGCTGCGTCTTCACTGTTTGTCAGTCCGGTCGCGTCGCCGGTTATGTTTAGCATGTTCGCTGCACTTCACACCTAAAATCTTGGTGCGCGCAGAGGTGGTATTCATGCGTCGATCACCTCCAGGAACTGGCTTGCCGTCGAGGCGGCTGCTGCGGAGCGCGGGATGCTCGGCATTGCGATGACCAAGCCGATGTCGACACACTCGTTCGACCTTCGCGCATGCACAGTTTGCGCTGCAACGCCGTCACGGAGGTTGAGGCTGCGCGCCCGGGCATTGGCAGCCCGGGCATTGACAGCCCGGGAGCATCGACAGCCGAGGGCGGACCATCCGGCCATCGGCCCCCACCGCTTCGTGAAGCCATTCCGGCACACCGGACTCTTTCACCCGCCTGCGGGCTCATGACATAGTGGAACCCGTTCCGGAGTGCCGGTCAAAAGGGAGCATAAATCATGGCCCACACGCGCGAGCCTTACGTCAAACCGGTCCCGATCCTGTCGCTGCGGCCGACCCAGATGACGGTCGGCATGCAGGAGGTGACGGAGAAGCGGAAGCGCTGGCGCGAGCACAAGTCGGACAAGAAGCGCGCCGAACTGCTGGGCAAGCACATGATCCCGGTCGTCCATGGTCCCGACGATCGCTACTACGTGGTCGATCACCATCACATGGCGCGGGCGCTGCACGACGAGGGCGTCAAGGACATCCTGGTCACGGTGATCGGCGATCTCACGATGGTCGAGCGTGACGTGTTCTGGGGCGTGATGGACAACAAGCGCTGGGTCTATCCCTACGATTCCAAGGGCGAGCGCCGCCACTTCAAAGACATTCCGAAATCGATCAAGGACCTCAGGGACGATCCGTTCCGCAGCCTCGCCGGCGAGATGCGCCGGGCGGGCGGCTTTGCCAAGGACACGACGCCGTTCAGCGAATTCCTGTGGGCCGATTTCCTGCGCCGCCACATCCCGCGCAAGACGGTGGAGAACAATTTCGCCAAGGCGCTGGAGAAGGGACTGGCGCTCGGCCGCAGCAAGGACGCGGTCTATTTGCCCGGCTGGTGCGGGCCGGCATCTGACGACTGATCTGCCGCGACCGCCGGCCCGTGTTGATTATCCCTGCCGCCGAGCAAGTGGTGCAGCCACCGCTCGGTCCGCTTGCCGAAGGTCAACAGCAGGAACGCCAGCGCGACGGCGGTGACGACGATCGGCCAATGTCCGGCGCCGCAGACGATGCCGACGCAAGCGGCGAAGAAAGCGCATGCGGCGCTGGTCAGGCCGCGGACCTGGAAGCGGTCGCCCTGCCGCACGATCACGCCGGCGCCGAGGAATCCGATGCCGGTCAGCACGCCCTGGATCACGCGGCTCACCGCATCGGTGAATTTGCCGGGCTCGACGGCCTGCAATGCCAACAGCACGACCATGGCCGTCGAAAGGCTGACGAGACCCAGCGTCTTCAGGCCGATCGGCTTGCCGCGCAGGTCACGGTCGAGCCCGATCGCGCAACCGGCAAGGGTGGCCGCGCCGAGACGCAGGACGATCTCGCTCCAGTCCGCCAAGGCGTCCTCTATTTCGGCTGCCGGCCGAGCATGTAGAACTCGCTGTTCGGCCGCATGCCGGTGACGTTGGCGAGCCGGTTCGACAGCGCGAAGAATGCCGCAACCGCGGCGATGTCCCAGACGTCGTCGTCGCTGAAGCCATGGGCCGCAAGCGTGGCGAAGTCCGCCTCCGAGATTTCCTCAGCGGCGCGGCTCACCTTCATGGCGAAGTCGAGCATCGCGCGCTGCCGCGGCGTGATGTCGGCCTTGCGGTAGTTGACCGCGATCTGGTCGGCGATCTCCGGATTCTTGGCGCGGATGCGCAGGATCGCGCCGTGGGCGATCACGCAATACTGGCACTGGTTGGCGGCGCTGGTCGCCACCACGATCATCTCGCGCTCGGCCTTCGAGAGGCCGGAGTCCTTTTCCATCAGCGCGTCGTGATAGGCGAAGAAGGCGCGAAACTCGTCGGGGCGATAGGCCAAGGTGAGGAAGACGTTCGGCACGAAGCCGGATTTCTCCTGCACCGCCAGGATGCGGGCGCGGATGTCCTCGGGGAGCTTGTCGAGAGCGGGCGTCGGGAAGCGTTTTGCGGTCGGCTGCGTCATGAGATGGTTCCGGCGTGCCGCCTGGATGCGGCGT
This sequence comes from Bradyrhizobium sp. USDA 4510, assembly GCF_054059095.1. Lineage (NCBI taxonomy): Bacteria > Pseudomonadati > Pseudomonadota > Alphaproteobacteria > Hyphomicrobiales > Nitrobacteraceae > Bradyrhizobium > Bradyrhizobium sp. USDA 4510. Next base: position 2,967,596 of record NZ_JBSSBT010000001.1, read on the forward strand.
CACGCGAGACCATAGTGGATGACGCCTTGGGCGCAAGGCGCATCGGCGCCCTGGCGGAATTCGGCTAACGCAGCGGCTTCTTCAGCAGCGAGAAGCGGTCCGGATCGAGGCCGAGCGAGGGCTGCAGCATCGGCGCCTCGGCTGGCGCCATGGTGCGCGCCGGCGCCGGAGAGTTGAAGTTGGCGTCGCCGCTCGGGCTATCGCGATGCGAGGTGGCGCCGCGCCAGCGCTCCAGCACGGCGCTGACGAAATGCATGTCATGGCCGGCGGTGACCGACGGTACCGTGGCGATGGTGGCCTCGCCGCGCGGCAGCTGGTGCGGCGGCACCTCCTTGAAGCGCAGCCGGGTCGGCAGCGCCACGCCTTCGCCGAACGCCAGCACCTCGCGGGTGCCGAGCGAGGGCACGAAGGACAGCAGGTTGGCGGCGGCATCCGAGACCGCGGAGCGTAGCAGCGCCTGGTCGCGGTCGTTGGCGAGGCGCATTGTGAACAGCGTGTTGCACTGAGAGATGATGGTCGCGTCGAGCTCGGCCGGACGCTGGGTGATCAGGCCGAGATAGACGCCGTATTTGCGGCCTTCCTTGGCGATGCGCGACACCGCCTTGCGGGTCGGCCCGAAGCCGATATTGCGGTCGGCCGAGGCGTAGCGGTGCGCTTCCTCGCAGACGAACAGCATCGGCGAGACGCCGTCGCTCCACAGCCCGAAATCGAACGCCATGCGGCACAGCACCGACACCACGGAATCGACGACTTCGGCGGGGAAGCCGGCGAGCTGCATGATCGTCATCGGCTTGCCGTTGGCGGGCAGGCGGAACAGATGGCTGATCACCTCGGCCATTGTATCGCCGCCGACATTGGCATTATCGAACATGAAGGCGTAGCGCGGATCGTTGCGCACCGCGTCGATGCGCGAGATCAGCTTGTGATAGATGATGCGCGAAGAGCGGTTCTCCAGCTTGCCCATGCGCTCGTCGATCAGCGAGATCAGGTCGACGAGGCGATAGGGCACCGGCGTATCGACGGTGTAGCCGACCTGCTTGGGGTCGATGCGCTTCAGCCCGAGACCGACCCGGTCGGAGTTCTGGTACTGGGTGTAGATGCCCTTCGCCATCGGGATCACTTCGGCGAGAATGTCGAGCTCCTCGGGCACGCCGGGCCGGCCGCCAAACAGCACGTCGACGATCTCTTCGAAGTTGAACAGCCAGAACGGCAGCTTCAGGTTCCGCGGGTTGAGCACCTGGGCGCGCTCGCCGAAGCAGCGGCCATATTCGTTGTGCACGTCGAGCAGGAAGATGCGCAGGTTCGGCCGCGACTTCAGGATCTCGTTGAGCAGCAGCGACACGCCGGTCGACTTGCCGACGCCGGTCGAGCCGAGCACCGCGAAGTGCTTGGACAGCATCTCCTCGACGTCGACATAGGCGATGACAGAACGATCCTGCTGCAGCGTGCCGACATTGATCTGGTCCGAGCCGCTCGGCGCATAGACCGTGCGCAGCTCCTGGTTCGTGATCAGATCGGTGCTGTCGCCGATGGTCGGATAGTGGGTGACACCGCGCTGGAATTTCGGGCGGTCGCCGCCCAGGATCTCGCCCAGCAGGTCGACCGAGGCGGTCGCCATGTATTCGTCGGACGCCGGCAGGTTCTCGCACGTCACTTCGGTGATCATAGCGACAATGACCGAACTCGCGCAGCGGATACTGACGAACCGGCCGACGGTCGCTCGCATTTCCGAAAGTTGCATCTGGCCGCCCGCCAGCAGCCCAACCCGGGCCTGCGAGCCGCGCACAGAGATCACACGTCCGAAGGGTGTCACAGTTCCAGCCTGGCTCGTTCTCAAAATCTAAATGTCCGGACCAATATGCCCGCCCGGGATTGGAAAAACCGTTAAATCGCCGGGGTTCCGCATCGGCTAAATCTACACCTTCCCGGTGACGATTTGTTTCTATCGTACCGGGAGATTACGCGCTGTCGCGCGCATCGGCGGCGGAATCGTCGCTTTCCGGCACAGCCGCGTTTGTTTCCCGGTTTTTCCGTTAAGGCGGGATTCACCATCTCTGAGGAGTGCATCGGCAGCTCCGTAGGTTTACGGGGCATTGGGCGCGATTTGTCATACCCTGTCGCCCGGTATCGCGTAACCGATTGCTAACTGCGAGTTGTAACGACCTTTCCATTTGTGCTGCGTAACGATGCCGCGCCCTGGGAGAGATCAGCGTGCGCATCGAACACCGCAATTCATCGTCAGGAAATGCCGATGCTGGCTCGACCAAGGGGCTGGCGTTCTGTGCCGGCCTGTTGGTCGGCAGCCTGCTCGGAAGCGCGACCGCGCAATGGAGTGAGCGCGAAGGCCTGCTGATGGCGGCATTCGCGATCATGGCCGTGATCGTCTTCCTGTTGCTCAAGCGGCACGAAATCTCCGACGAGCGGCTCGCCAGCGAACGCCGCAATCTCATGACCGCCGTGAACAACATTCCGCAGGGCCTCGTGCTCTACGATGCATCGGCGCGCATCATCATCTGCAACCGCCCCTACATCGAGATGTTCGGGCTTTCGCCCGACGTCGCCAAGCCCGGCTGCACGATGCACCGGCTGATTGCGCATAGACAGGAGACGGGCTCGTTCGACGGCGATGTCGACGACTTCTGCGACGCCATCATCGGCAACGTGAAGCTTGGCCGCGCCACGCGTCAGCTGACGCAGGCGCCGGGCGGGCGCGCGATCGAGATCGTCAACAAGCCGCTGCCGGAAGGCGGCTGGGTGGCGACCATCCAGGATGTCACCGAGCGTGCGCGCACCGAGAACAAGATCGCCCACATGGCGCATTATGATGCGCTGACCGACCTGCCGAACCGCGTGCTGTTCCGCGAACGCCTGGAGCGGGCGCTGAAGGCGATCCGGCCGGATCAGCAGCTCGCGGTCATGTATATCGACATCGACGAGTTCAAGGCCGTCAACGACGCGCTCGGCCATCAGATCGGCGACGAATTGCTCAGGGCGATCGCCGACCGCCTGCGCGGCTGCGTTGGGGACACCGACGTCGCGGCGCGGCTCGGCGGCGACGAGTTTGCCGTGATCCAGACCACCGTCCGCGATCAGACCGAGACCATGCAGCTCCTCGCTGCGATCTATCAGTCGATCCGCCGGCCGATCGACTGCAGCGGGCATCTGATCACCACCGATGCCAGCATCGGCATCGCCGTTGCGCCCGCCGACGGCCTCGACATCGATCAATTGCTGCGCAATGCCGACCTCGCGCTCTACGGGGCCAAGAGCGACGGCCGCCGCACCTACCGGTTCTTCGAGACCGGCATGGATGCACGCGCCAAGGCGCGGCGCAGCCTCGAGCTCGAGCTGCGCCAGGCGATCGCCGACGGCAGCTTCGAGCTGCACTATCAGCCGCTGCTCCATCTCGAGGAGGGGCAGGTCAGTTGCTGCGAGGCGCTGGTGCGCTGGCGTCATCCCGAACGCGGCACCATCTCGCCGGCGGATTTCATCCCGATCGCCGAGGACACCGGCCTGATCAACGATCTCGGTCACTGGGTGCTCAACACCGCGTGCCGCGAGGCGATGAACTGGCCGGAGCATGTTCATGTTGCGGTCAACGTGTCTCCGATCCAGTTCAAGAGCCAGACGCTGGCACTCAACGTCGCCGCCGCGCTCGCCGCGACAGGTCTGGCACCTTCGCGGCTCGAGCTCGAGATCACCGAGGCGGTGCTGATCCGCGACGACGAGGCTGCGCTCGATATCCTGCATCAGCTGCGCGAACTCGGCGTCCGTATCGCGCTCGACGATTTCGGCACCGGCTATTCCTCGCTGAGCTATCTGCAGCGCTTCCCCTTCGACAAGATCAAGATCGATCGCGCCTTCATCAAGGATCTCGCCGGGACCGGCGCGTCGTCCACGATCGTCCAGGCCGTCGTCAACATCGCCGCTGCCAGCGACATGACCACGACCGCGGAGGGCGTCGAGACCGAGCAGCAGCGCAACCTGCTGCGCATCCTCGGCTGCACCGAGATGCAGGGCTATCTGTTCAGCCGGCCGGTGTCATCGGCTGAAATCCGCAAGCTCCTGTCGTCGGATCACGAGAAGGCTGTCTCGGTCGCCTGACGCCTGCCTTGACCGCTTTCACGAGGTGATTCCGGCCATGGAATGCCCTGCGAGCGCAATTGCCGTCGCCAGGTGACATGGGGCAGGGGCCGGCATTCCGCTGCCGCGATCCCGACGGCCATGTCATCGAGCTCTATTACGAGACCGAGTGGTACGAGGCGCCGGCCGAGCTGAAGCCCGCGCTGAAAAACCAGGCGCAGCGCTTTCCGGCGCGCGGCGTCAATGTCCGCCGGCTCGACCATCTCAATTGCCTCGCGGTCGACATCAAAGCCAACCGTCTGTTCTTCGAAGACTACCTCGGCTGCCGCACCACCGAGCAGATCGTACTCAACGACGGCACGGAAGCCGCGATGTGGATGACGATGTCGAACAAGAGCTACGACTTCGCCTATACGCGCGACCATTACGGCAAGCGCGGCCGGTTTCACCATGTTACCTACGCGCTCGACAGCCGCGAGGAGATCCTGCGTGCTGCGGATATTTTTCTCGAGCACGGGGTGCATATCGAGACCGGGCCGCACAAGCACGCGATCCAGCAGACCTTCTTCCTCTATGTCTATGAACCCGGCGGCAACCGCGTCGAGGTCGCCAACGCCGGCGCACGCCTGATCCTTGCGCCGGACTGGAAGCCGATCGTGTGGACCGAGGAAGAGCGCAGGAAGGGACAGGCGTGGGGGTTGAAGACGATCGAGTCGTTTCACACCCACGGCACCCCGCCCGTGATCGACTAGATGCGAGACCGCCGCACGAAGGCCGCCCGAGCGCGTCGATACGCCGCCGCGAACACCCGCGGTCGCTGACGACAGCGCCGACGCGCAACCGATATGATCCGGTTCGCGGCGGCGGACGCTGCGCCGCGCGAAATTTGAACCGGTGAGAGCGGGCACAATGGCTGGCAAGACGCGAAAGACGTCGGCGAAGGGGGCGAAAAAGAGCGCCGCGAAGCGTGGCTCTGCAAAGCCGCGTCTGCTCGCGGGCGGCAATCCGCAGATCGCAAAAGGCTATGGCGATGCTCCGGTGCAAGCCTATATCGCCGCGATGCCCGGGTGGAAGCGCGACGTCGGGCGCAAGCTTGACGCGCTCATCGTGCGTGCCGTCCCCGGCGTGCACAAGGCGGTGAAGTGGAACTCGCCGCTCTACGGCATGGAAGGCGACGGCTGGTTCCTCGGCATCCATGTCTTCACGCGCTACGTCAAGGTGGCTTTCTTTCGCGGTGCGTCGCTGCATCCGGTGCCGCCGGGCGAGTCCAAGCAGCAGCACACGCGCTATCTCGACATTCACGAGAACGACGAGCTCGACGAAGCCCAGTTCACCGCGTGGGTGAAGCAAGCCAGTCAATTGCCCGGCGAACGGATGTGAGTGGCAACGCAGGTCAGGACCGGTAAGCAGCGGCCACGACGCGCTGTCGATGCAGCTCTGCGCGATAGAGCATTGCCTCGCCTCAGCCCTTTGGTGTTAGGCTGCGCCAAAGCCCGATGAATCGCCATCGCGCTTTGGATTGTTGTCCTGGCATGATCTTTTCGGAAAACCGCTTCGCACTTTTCCGGATCATGCTCTGGTAACGTCAGAGGAAAACGTCGATGAGCGAACACACGACGGACAAGCGCGTGCGAGAGGCGTCTCGCAGGCGATTCCTTCAGGCCGGCGCAGCACTGGCCGGTGGCTCCGCCATATCGGGAGTTGCCGGTTCTACCGCGCTTGCCGAACAGGGGAATAATCTTCCGCCCAATGTGCCGGAATGGATGAAAGCGCCCGGCGACCCGATGGGAAGCCAGCCCTATGGCACGCCGTCGGTTCACGAGAAGGCTGTCGTCAAGAACATCTCGAAGACGCTGCCGCAATACATCTCCGCTTCGGGCCGCACGCCGCTGCAGGAGCTCGACGGCATCATCACGCCGAACGGTTTGTTCTACGAACGCCACCATGGCGGCGTGCCGACCATCGACCCGGCCGAGCACCGGCTGGTGCTGCATGGCATGGTCGATCGCCCGCTGGTGTTCACGATGGAGGACATCCGCCGCTTTCCGTCGCAGTCGCGCATCCACTTCCTCGAGTGCTCCGGCAATCCGGTCTACACCAAGCCGTACGGCAAGACGGCCTCCGACCTCGTCGGCCTGCTGAGCTGTGCGGAATGGACCGGCGTGCCGCTCAAGACGGTGTTGGACGAAGCGGGCCCGCAGACCGGCGCCAAATGGATCGTGGCCGAAGGCGCCGACGCCGCTGCGTTGACGCGCTCGATCCCGATCGAGAAATGCCTCGACGACGCCATGCTGGTCTACAGCCAGAATGGCGAGCGGCTGCGCCCGCAGCAGGGCTATCCGCTGCGCCTGTTGCTGCCCGGCTTCGAGGGCAACATGAACGTGAAGTGGCTGCGCCGGCTCAAGGTCGTCGCCGAGCCGGCCTATTCGCGCGAGGAGACCTCGAAATACACCGACCCGATGCCTGACGGCACGTCGCGCGAATTCACCTTCTACATGGAAGCCAAGTCGATCATCACACGGCCGTCCGGCGGGCAGAAGCTGACTGCGCAGGGCTTTCACGAGATTACCGGCATCGCGTGGAGCGGTCACGGCAAGATCAAGAGCGTCGAGGTCTCGCTCGACGAGGGCAAAAGCTGGCAGCAGGCCGAATTGCAGGAGCCGGTGTTGACGCGCGCGCTCACGCGCTTTCGCTTGCCCTGGCATTGGGACGGCAAACCTGCCGTGATCCAGAGCCGCGCCATCGACGAGACCGGATACGTGCAGCCGACGCTGGCGGAATTGGTCAAGGTGCGCGGTCTCAACTCGTTCTACCACAACAACGCGATCTGGCCCTGGCGCATCGATGCGAATGGTGAGGTGAGCAATGGCCAGGCGTAAGCTCAAGACGGCGTTCGTTGTGAGTGCGATCGCGATGCTCGCCACTGCCGGGCAGGCCGAGGATCGCTTTGGCATCGGGCGTGCGGCGACGCCTGCCGAGATCGCCGGCTGGAACATCGATATCGGCCGTGACGGCTCCAACCTGCCGCCGGGCAGCGGCAGTGTCGAGCACGGCCGCACGGTGTTCAGCGAGCAATGCGCTGCGTGCCATGGCGACAGCGGGCAGGGCGGCATCGGCGATCGCCTGGTCGGCGGACAGGGCACGCTGGCGAGCCCAAAACCGATCCGCACCGTCGGCAGCTATTGGCCCTATGCCCCGACGCTGTTCGACTACATCCGCCGCGCGATGCCGCAGAACGCGCCGCAGTCGCTGAGCAATGAGGACGTCTACGCGGTTTCAGCCTACATCCTCAGTCTGAACGGCATCGTGCCGGCCAATGCGGTGCTCGACGCCAAGTCGCTCGCCGCCATCAAGATGCCGAACCGCGACGGCTTCGTCTCCGACCCGCGGCCCGACGTGCACAACCACTGAGCGGCAGGCACGGCCGGGTGGCTCGCAGCATCGTGACGTCGTGGCCCCTGTGCCCGGAGGATTGCCGTCCCTATGTCCGTTTGGGGGCGGCTCGGCCGTCATCCGGCACACGTTTATGATCGATAGGAGAGGCCGCATGACCAGGTCATGGGCAGTCGCAGCCGCCATGCTGCTCGTGGGAATGACGTTCACGCCGGTCGCGGCCCAGATGTCGGAGCCGGCATATTTCGACGCGCAAAATCCCGGGCGCAGCGCGATCAACGGCGGCGCCCTGACGCCATGGGGTGAGGCCCAGGAGGCCGTGCAGCGCCGCGGCAATCCGGCGAACGCCTACGCCGCCATGCCTGCGGTGGAGCCATCTTCCGCCTGCGCGCGTTACCGTTCATTCGATCCGGCGTCCGGCACCTTCCTTGGCCGCGACGGCCGCCGCCATCCCTGCCGATAAGGCCCTGCGCCGCGCTTGGCGGTGGATAAGGGCGCCGGCATTCGCCCGGCGCGCGAACGACTGGACGTTAGGCGCGTTATAGTCCGCCGATCGTGTCGGGTCCCGCCGGACCCGAGCAGCGGAGGACACCCGGCGTGACAGACGCTCTGGCCGGTTTCTGGGACCGAAAGTCGACCTCGGACCTGTTGCGGGAGGCGGCGCGGGCCGATGGCGACGCGGAGACGCCGATCTTCAGGCGCTCGCTGTCGGCGTTGCAACTGGTCACGCTCGGCATCGGCGGCATCATCGGCGCCGGCATCTTCGTGCTGACGGGCCACGCGGCCGCCGCCAATGCCGGTCCCGCGGTCACGCTCTCCTTCATGCTTGGTGCGGTGGCCTGCGCCTTCGCCGGCCTGTGCTACGCCGAGATGTCGTCGACGGTGCCGATCTGCGGCAGCGCCTACACCTATGCCTACGCCACGCTCGGCGAGCTGATCGCCTGGATCATCGGCTGGGACCTGATCCTCGAATACGCGGTCGGCGCGATCGCGGTCTCGGTCGGGTGGTCCGGCTATTTCGTCAGTCTGATGCGCGATTTCGGCATCAACCTGCCGCAGCAATTCACCTCGGCGCCGCTCGCTTACGACGTCAACACCGGCGCGTGGTCATCGACCGGTGCGGTCATCAACATCCCGGCGATGGCGATCATCGCCTTCGTGACCACGCTGCTGGTGGTCGGCATTCGCGAGTCCGCGCGCTTCACCAGCTTCGTCGTCGTGGTCAAGCTCGTTGTGATCGCGCTGTTCCTCGCTACCGCGGCTTCCTCGGTGACCCTGGCGAACTGGGTAACGGCGGGCAACCCGGAGGGCGCGCTGATCCCGCCGAATGCCGGTCCTGGCGTGTTCGGCTGGTCCGGCGTGGTCCGCGGCGCGGCAGTGGTGTTCTTCGCCTATATCGGCTTCGACGCGATCTCGACCGCGGCGCAGGAAGCGAAGACGCCGGAGCGCGACATGCCGATCGGCATTCTCGGCTCGCTCGTGATCTGCGCCGCGCTCTATGTCGCGGTCGGATTCGTGCTGACCGGCATCGTGCCCTATGACCGACTCAGCGTGCCCGATCCGATCGCGGTCGGCATCGATGCGATCGGTATCGGCTGGCTCGGTCCGTTCATCAAGCTCGGCATCCTGTTCGGATTGACATCGGTGATCCTCATCATGCTGCTGGCGCAACCGCGGATCTTTCGCGCCATGGCGCATGACGGATTGCTGCCGGGCTTTGCCGCCAAGATCCATCCGCGCTTCCAGACCCCCTATGTCTCGACCATCTTCGCCGGCACCGTGGCCGCTCTTCTCGGTGGGCTGTTGCCGATCGGGCTGGTCGGCGAACTGGTCTCGATCGGCACGCTGTTCGCGTTCACGTTGGTCTCGATCGGCACGCTGGTGCTGCGCGTGCGCGATCCGGAATTGCCGCGTCCGTTCAAGGCGCCGGCGATCTGGCTGGTGGCCCCGGCTGCCGCCGGAACTTCGCTGTTCCTGATGTTCGGCCTGCCGCTCGACACCTGGATCAGGCTCGCGGTGTGGCTAATGATCGGGCTTGTGATCTATGCGGCCTATGGCAGACGGCACAGCCGGCTGCGGGCGAGCGGCGGGGACCGCGCGGGCCTATAGTGCGCGTGCGTGCGGCCTGCTAGATGTACGCGTTGAGATAGCACCGCAAGCCGCGACAGGCCGGCATTCTCCGGGGAGACTTCCATGCAAAATCCAACGGCACGCGCGCGATGGATGGTCGCCGCGCTCGTCTCGATCGGCATCATGTCGGCTGCTCCCGGTCGCGCAGCCTCGGTTGCGCCGGCCGCCGCCGAGAACGGGATGGTGGTCTCCGCGCAGCATCTCGCGACCCAGGTCGGCGTTGAGGTGTTGAAACGGGGCGGCAATGCGGTCGATGCGGCGGTCGCCGTTGGTTACGCGCTTGCGGTGGCCTATCCCGCCGCCGGCAATCTCGGTGGCGGCGGGTTCATGACCATCCAGTTCGCCGACGGTCGCAAGACCTTCCTGGATTTCCGGGAGACCGCGCCGAAGGGCGCCACAGCCGACATGTATCTCGACAAGGACGGCAAGGTCATCCCCGGGTTATCGACCAAGGGGCATCTCGCCGTCGGCGTACCGGGCTCGGTGGCCGGCATGGAATATGCGCGCGAGAAATACGGTACGATGAAGCGCGCTGACGTCATCGCGCCGGCGCTGCAACTGGCGGAGGATGGTTTTGTGCTCGACCAGGGCGACGTCAGCATGCTGCAGGCCTCGACCAAGGACTTTCAGGACGATCCGGCCTCGGCCGCGATCTTCCTCAACAACGGCAAGCCGTTCCAGGTCGGCGAACGGCTGACGCAGCATGAGCTCGCCGAGACGCTGCGCGAGATCAGCAAGCGCGGCAGTGATGGCTTCTACAAGGGCTGGGTTGGTGCTGCGATCGTCGCCGCGAGCCAGGCCGGCAAGGGACTGCTGACGCAGGAGGATCTGGACAACTACAGGGTTCGCGAGCTGGCGCCGGTCGAATGTGACTATCGCGGTTACCACGTGGTCTCGGCGCCGCCGCCCAGTTCGGGCGGTGTGGTGATCTGCGAGATGCTCAACATCCTCGAGGGCTATCGGCTGAAGGAGCTCGGCTACCACTCGGCGCAGGCGGTGCACTACCAGATCGAGGCGATGCGCCACGCTTACGTCGATCGCAACAGCTATCTCGGCGATCCGGACTTCGTGAAGAATCCGCTCGAGCGCCTGCTCGACAAGACCTACGCCGCGAAGATCCGTGCCGCGATCGACCCGGCCAAGGCCGGAGTGTCCAGGGACATCAAGCCCGGCGTTCCGCCGCATGAGGGCAGCAACACCACGCACTATTCGATTGCCGACAAGGACGGCAATGCGGTGTCGGTCACCTACACGCTGAACGACTGGTTCGGTGCCAAGGTGACGGCGGCCAGGACCGGCGTGCTGCTCAATGACGAGATGGACGACTTCACCGCCAAGGTCGGCGTGCCGAACCTGTATGGGCTGGTGCAGGGGGAGGCCAACGCGATCGTCCCCGGCAAGCGTCCGCTGTCCTCAATGAGTCCGACCATCGTCTCCAAGGACGGCAAGCCGGTCATCGTGATGGGCACCCCGGGCGGCAGCCGCATCATCACCGCCGTGCTGCTGACGATGATCAACGCGATCGACTATGGCATGAACGCGCAGGAGGCCGTGGACATGCCGCGCTTCCACCAGCAGTGGCTTCCCGAGGTGACCAACCTCGAGGACTACACGCTGTCGCCGGATACGCGGAAGATCCTGGAGGGCATGGGCCACAAATTCGGCCCGCCGCATCCGGCCAACCACCTCGCGGTGATCATCATCGGCGCGCCGTCGCTGGGCGGCAAGCCGGTCGGCAACAACCGCTTCTATGGCGCGAACGACCCGCGGCGCAATTCGGGGCTCGCCGCGGGCTATTGATCGTGACGGCTAGCGACAATCCGTAGCCCGGATGAGCGAAGCGATATCCGGGTCTTGTTGAGCTCCCGCATGTCGCTCCGCTCGTGCGGGCTGCCGCTCCAATTGATCCGCGCTGCGGTCAGGCGACGGCGGTCGACCTGCCGTCCTTTTGCCCGCTGGTCAGCAGCAAGCGCTGGCGGATCGCGTCTTCGATCAGAGCCAGGGATTGCTTGGCTTCGCGCGCCTCGGCTTCGGCGGCCTGGGCGCGGAATTCGGCCGCATCGAGTTGCTCCTGTTGGGACTCGATGCGCCGTCGGGCTTCCTCAAGCGCCCGCGACGCATCCCTCAATTTGCGCTCGGTGGCGGCGATGATTTCGAGCTGCGCCTGTTCGGCGGCCTCGGCGCGCGCTTCGCCGGCGCGGGCCCTGTCCTCGATGCTGCGGAACAAATCCGCCGCCTGATAGACGAGGTCCAAGGCTTCTGTGCCCATGGCCGATGCGGGTGGTCTTGGAAATCCAAGAACGTTAGGGTCGGCCGTAAATGGCCGTTTGAATCCGCGCAGTGCCATCCAAATCAGCCCGTCGCGAGTCGGTGTATGCCAACAACTTGCGGTAGTTATGGTTAACAAATCCTTAATGTGATTGGCGCGCCGGCGCTGTCCACCGGTTTCTGATGTCGCAGCACCCAAATCGTCGGCCGGATCGGGGAATCGATCCGTCCGGCCCGCGCTTTTCTTTCGGAACGTGCTCTCCGCGCAAGCGTATCGAGACCGCAGCGCTATCAGGCGCGGTGCGCGAAGCGCGCAGCGCTGCAGCGGAGATCGATGCAGCCTCCGCGGGCGCTGCCAGTCGGCGAGGTCTGCCGATTTGGCTGCGGGCGCGAGCCGGGCTCTATGGCATAAGTTTGACGCTTGGCTTGCTTTAATTCTCCGGTGTTGAATTGCAGGTCCATGGAGCGACCGATATACCGGGCGGCCTAAGTGGCACGCAGCGCGCTCAGAACGAGCGACGTATTCGCCACGGAAATCTGGTCGATGAAATTTCTGTTGCGGTTCTTCGGGTTCCTGTTCACCGCAGGCACCATCCTGTTCCTGGCTGGTCTGGCCGCGGTCGCAGGGCTGTTCTGGCATTTCTCCAAGGACCTGCCCGAGTATTCGCAGCTCCAGAACTACGAGCCGCCGGTGATGACCCGCGTGCACGCGGCCGACGGCTCGCTACTCGGCGAATACGCCAAGGAGCGCAGGCTTTATCTGCCGATCCAGGCGGTGCCGAAGCTCGTGATCAACGCGTTCCTCGCCGCCGAGGACAAGAATTTCTACGAGCATGGCGGCGTCGACTACACCGGCATGGCGCGCGCCGGTGTCGCCTACATCCAGAACTTCGGTTCCAACCGGCGGCCGCAGGGCGCCTCGACGATCACCCAGCAGGTCGCCAAGAACTTCCTTTTGACCAACGAGGTGTCGTTCACCCGCAAGATCAAGGAAGCCTTGCTGGCGATGCGAATCGAGCGGGCTTACTCCAAGGACAAGATCCTCGAGCTCTATCTCAACGAAATCTATCTCGGCCTTGGCGCCTACGGCATCGCGGCGGCCTCGCTGGTGTATTTCGACAAGTCCGTCAATGAGCTGACGGTCGCGGAAGCGGCCTATCTGGCGGCGCTGCCGAAAATGCCGGCCAGCCTGCATCCGGTGCGCAACCGCGCGCGCGCCGTCGAGCGCCGCAACTACGTGATCGACCGCCTGCAGGAGAACGGCTGGATCACCGCGGCCGACGCCGACAAGGCGCGCAAGGAGCCGCTGACCGTCACCAACCGCAGCAATGGCGCGCACACCTTCGCCGGCGAATATTTCTCGGAAGAAGTCCGCCGCGACATCTTCGAGCGCTATGGCGAGAAGAAGCTCTATGAGGGCGGCCTGTCGGTGCGCACCACGCTCGACCCCAAGGTCCAGGTGATGGCGCGCAAGGCCATGGTGGCTGGGCTCGTGAACTATGACGAGCAGCAGGGCTATCGCGGTGCGATCCAAAGGCTCGACCTGACCAGTGACTGGGGCGTGCCGCTCGCCGAGATCAAATCGCTGTCCGACATCTCGCCGTGGCGAATGGCGGTGGTGCTGGAGAGCAACGACCAGTCGGCACGGATCGGCTTCCAGCCGGGCCGCGAGCTCGGCGGCGCCATCAGCAAGCAGCGCGAGACCGGCATCATCACGATGGACGGCGCGCGCTGGGCCAAGAGCAAGGGCAAGACGCCGACATCGGTGGCGCAGGTGCTGCAGCCAGGCGACGTGATCTACGCCGACCCGCTCTTCAGCAAGGACGGCCAGCGCGTCGAAGGCCAGTACCGGCTGCGACAGATCCCTGAGCTGTCGGGTGCGATGGTGGCGATGGATCCGCACACCGGCCGCGTGCTGGCGATGGTCGGCGGCTTCTCGTTCGACCAGAGCCAGTTCAACCGCGCGACGCAGGCCTATCGGCAGCCCGGCTCGACCTTCAAGCCGATCGTCTATTCGTCGGCGCTCGACAACGGCTACACCGGATCGACCATGATGATCGACGCGCCGATCGAGATCGACCAGGGGCAGGGCACCATCTGGCGGCCCGAAAACTTCTCCACCGGCAAGTATCAGGGCCAGGTGACGCTGCGCAACGCGCTGCGGCTCTCGCTCAACACGGTGACCGTGCGGCTGGCGCAGGAAATCGGCATGCCGCTGATCGGCGAATATGCAAAGCGCTTCGGCGTCTATGACGAGTTGCCGAACTATCTCGCCTACGCGCTCGGCGCCGGCGAAACCACGGTGATGCGGATGGCCACGGCCTATTCGATGATCGCCAATGGCGGCGTCCGCGTGAAGCCGACCTTGATCGACCGCATCCAGGACCGCTACGGCCACACCATCTTCAAGCACGATCAGCGCGAATGCCGCGGCTGCGACGCACCGGAGGGCTGGAAGAACCAGCCGGAGCCGCAGCTCGTCGACCGCCGCGAGCGGGTGCTTGACGCGATGTCCGCCTACCAGATCACCTCGCTGATGGAGGGCGTGATTCAGGCCGGTACCGGCACCGCGCTGAAGGACGTCGGCAAGCCGCTCGCCGGCAAGACCGGCACCTCGAACGAGGCCAAGGATCTCTGGTTCGTCGGCTTTTCGCCGGACCTCGTGGTCGGTCTCTATGTCGGCTACGACAAGCCGCGCTCGCTCGGCCGCAACGCGCAGGCCGGCCATACCGCGGCGCCGATCGCGCGCGACTTCCTGAAGCTCGCGCTGGCCGACAAGCCCGCCACCCCGTTCAAGCAGCCGGTCGGCATCCGGCTGGTCCTGGTCGATGCCAAGACTGGCCAGCGCGCTGTGCCCGGCCAGAACCGGGGCGTGGTGCTCGAGGCCTTCAAGCCGGGCCAGGCGCCGCCGTTCAATGATCCCGGGATGGTCGCCGGCACCGACGTGATCGACGGCACCCAGCAGGGCATTTCGCCGGACGCCGATCGGGCCGTGATGCGGTCAGGGACGGGCGGGCTGTACTGAGGTCGGGCCGGCAAGGCGTTCACGAGACGCGGCTCGACCTTTTCCACGAACGGGCGGTGCATGCGTAAGCATGACACGTCAGATGACATGCCTTGCGCCGATGTCCCGCGCTAAGGCCTGCGTCCCCACGCTTGGCGCTGATGTTCGGCGGTCTGTGGGCGATCAACTTCGAGGGAGGTGTGTGAACGGCCCGCCGGTGAGCCGCACCAACCAGAGAGAACGGTCGCGACGTCCGCGCGAAGGCGCCGCGGGTGCCGTTGTTAGGGCGGTTACTCCAACAAGCGATTGTGCGTGAGACCAATGATCAAGACGCTCGTTGTCGTGGTTCAGGTAACCTGGACGGTTTCGGTGGTTGGAATGGCAACCGTGATCGGCGTGCTGGGATTTGGGTGCCACGGCTGGATCGGCGCGATTGGGTTCGGCACCGCCGGATTTGGTGTTGGAGCCGTGTTGGCGGCCTGACCCGAACTGCTGCTGGAATTGCTCGCCGGAATGTGACTCGTGTGGCTCGCACCGGTCGGGTCGGTGGCGTCCCGACTTGCGATTTTCGCGCCCGCTCCGCCAACAATGCTTGCCAAGCGTGGGACCAAGCGGGTAGAAGGTCGCTCTCGCGCGGGCGCTGATTTGGCAGGCGAACCCGCTGCACCGAGATGTCCAGTCATCCAGCTAAGCTGTTGATACCACGGACGATTCTTGGGGAATGGTGTAACGGTAGCACAACAGACTCTGACTCTGTTTGTCTTGGTTCGAATCCAGGTTCCCCAGCCAATCCGCCTCGGTGGCGTGATCATCCTCTCAAATCCCGACGAGATAGCCGGCTGCAGCTGCCGACGGAGGACCAGTCGTATGTGTGCCATCACGGCAGGGTGGATTGGTCCGGCGTAATCCACCATGGTCTCGCGCGTGTGGTCCGGCTCGTTGCAACAGAGGTTTAGGCTGATGGACGAAATTCTCTATGCCCGCGAAGCGTCGATCGGCGTCGATGAGTTCATCGAGGTGCTGCGGCAGTCGGGCCTCGGCGAGCGGCGACCGCTGGCGGATACCGACCGGATGGAGCGCATGATCGCCAATGCGAATCTGATCGTGACGGCGCGGAAGGCGGGCAAGCTGGTCGGCGTGTCGCGCGCGCTGACCGATTTCGCCTATTGCTGCTATTTGTCGGACCTTGCGGTCGATCGCGGATACCAGGGACATGGCATCGGCAAGCGTCTGATCGCGGAAACGCGGCGCCTCGCCGGACCTGAATCGATGTGCCTGCTGTTGTCGGCGCCGGACTCGATCGGGTTCTACAAGACCATCGGCATGCCGCAGCCGGACAACGCGTTCCTCTACAAGCGGGAGCGATAGCGGACGGCTACGCTGCGCGGCGCTATTTGATCTTGTCGTAGACCGTCGCGAAGTCCGCAAGCGGCATCGGGATGGAGATGGTTTCCTTGCCGAGATTCTGGAACGACACTTTGAGCTGCTTGCCCGATTTCAGCTGGGTCAGGACATCGGCGGCGATCGGCGTATTGATGTAGCAGCCGCGTGCCTCGCACGTCTGGATCGGCACGTCGACGGCCTTGCCGTCGTCGACCTGCAGCTTGGCGCCGACCGGCAGGTTCAATCCGAGTGGAAGCTGGATCAGCGCCACCGGCGTGCGGGTGTCGCCGGGAACGCGGATATTGACCAGCACGATGAGCTGGCCGGTCTTGGTGAGCACCGCGGTCTGTTCCATCGCGCATTCGAGCGGAGCGTCGCGGCTCGCACTGGTGCAGCGCGCAATCCAGCCGGAATTGTTGGGGGCTGCTGTATCACCCTGAGGAGCCGCGGGCGCAGCTGCCGGAGCGGGCGCGTTCTTGCTCTTGGCCGTCTGGGCGTGGCCAGAGTGGGCCATGCCGAACGCGGTCAGCAGGACGAAGAGCGACTTGGCGACAATCTTCACGGTACCGGCTCCGAATGGACATCTTTCGGATGTGCCGGGATGCCAGCAAAGTCAAGTCACTCGGCGGCCTCCTTGACCGATCCATGCTCGTCGTCGTCAGCATCGTGGTCGGTGCGCGGCGAGCGGCCCCAGTTCGCAAACGCATTCGAGAGCCTGTCGAGATAGAGGTAGACGACCGGCGTCGTGAACAGCGTCAGCGCCTGGCTGACGATCAGGCCGCCGACCATGGCGTAGCCGAGCGGCTGGCGGATTTCCGAGCCGGTGCCGGTCCCTAGCATCAGCGGCACGCCGCCGAGCAAGGCGGCCATCGTCGTCATCATGATCGGGCGGAAGCGGAGCAGGGCGGCTTGGCGGATCGCCGCGACAGGCTCCATGTGCTGGTCGCGCTCGGCCGCGATCGCGAAGTCGACCATCATGATGCCGTTCTTCTTCACGATGCCGATCAAAAGGATGATGCCGATCAGCGCGATCAGCGAGAAGTCGAAGCCGGCCGCCATCAGGATCGCGAGCGCGCCGACGCCGGCCGACGGCAGCGTCGACAGAATCGTGATCGGGTGGATGTAGCTCTCGTAGAGAATGCCGAGGATCAGGTAGACGACCACGAGCGCCGCGAGGATCAACAGCGGCACGGTCGACAACGATTGCTGGAACGCCTGCGCGGTGCCTTGGAAGCTCGAGCTCAGTGTCGGCGGCGCGCCGAGGTCGACCATCGCCTTCTGCACCGCTTCCGTCGCCTGGCCGAGCGCAACGCCCTGCGCCAGGTTGAACGAGATGGTGATCGCCGGGAACTGGCCCTGGTGGCTGATCGAGAGCGGCCGTACCGGCACGCTGGTCCAGGTCGCGAAGGTCGAGATCGGCACCTGTTCGCCGGTCAGCGGAGACTTGATGTAGATCTTGTTCAGCGTGTCGATCGCGCCCTGGAGCTCCGGCAACACCTCGAGGATGACGTGGTAGCTGTTGAGCTGGGTGAAGTACTGCGTCACCTGGCGCTGGCCGAACGCGTCATAGAGCGTGTCGTCGATCAGCTGCGGCTGGATGCCATAGCGCGAGGCGGTGTCGCGGTTGATCTTCAATTCGAGCGTGGTGCCGTTGGTCTGCTGGTCGGTGGCGACGTCGCGCAGCTGCGGCAGCGTTTGCATCTTGCCGAGAATCTTCGGCGCCCATTCGTTCAATTCGGCGAGGTTGGCATCCTGCAGCGTGAATTCGAACTGGGTGCGGGTCGGGCGGCCGCCGAGGCGGACGTCCTGCGCCGCCTGCATGAACAGCCGGGCACCCTCGACCTTCTCCAGCTTCGGCCGCAGCCGGGCGATGACCTGCTGCGCGTTGGCGTCGCGATCCTTCAGCGGCTTCAGCGTGACGTACATCGCGCCGTTGTTGCCGGCGCGGCCGCTGCCGCCGATCGCCATCGCCACCGTCGCCACCGCGGGATCCTGCTGCACGATCTTGCCGAGTTCCTCCTGCTTCCGCTTCATGTCGGCGAAGGAGATGTCCTGGTTGGCTTCCGAGGTCGCGGTGATCAGGCCGACGTCCTGCTGCGGGAAGAAGCCCTTCGGGATGACGACGAACAGGTAGACTGACAGCGCCAGCGTCCCGAAGAAGATCATCAGCGTCGTGAACTTCCAGCGCAATGCGAGGTCGAGCACGCTCTGATAGCCGCGCAGCATGGCGTCGAAGCCGCGCTCGCTGAGCTGGTAGAACCGACCGTGCTTCTCGTCATTGTGGGCGCGCAGGAAGCGCGAGGCCATCATCGGGGTCAGCGTCAGCGACACGAACATCGAGACGAAGATGGTCATCGCGAGCACGACCGCGAATTCGCGGAACAGGCGGCCGATGATGCCGCCCATCAGGAGCAGCGGGATCAGCACCGCGACCAGTGAGATGCTGATCGAAACGATGGTGAAGCCGATTTCCTGCGAGCCCTTGAAGGCGGCAGCCATCGGCTTCTCGCCCTCTTCGATGTAGCGGCTGATGTTCTCCAGCATCACGATGGCGTCGTCGACCACGAAGCCGACCGCGATCGTCAGCGCCATCAGCGACAGATTGTCGAGCGTGTAGCCGAACACCCACATCAGCGCGCAGGCGCCGAGCAGCGCCAATGGCACCGTGACCGTCGGGATCACGGTCGCCCAGAAACTGCGCAGGAAGACGAAGATCACCATCACGACCAGGAAGATGGTCAGCAGCAGGGTGAACTGGACGTCCTCGACCGCCGCGCGGATCGTGGTGGTGCGGTCGCTGATCACGTCGATCTTGATCGCCGGCGGGATCGCGGCGACCAGTCGGGGCAGCGCCGCCTTGATCTTGTCGACGGTGTCGATGACGTTGGCGCCGGGCTGCTTGAAGATGACCAGGAATACGCCGCGCTTGCCGTTGGCCCAGGCGGCCTGCTTGGCGTCCTCGGGCCCGGTGACGGCCTGGCCGATATCACGGATCCGCAGCGGCCCGCCGTTGCGGTAGGCGATGATGACGTCGTTCCACGGGCTCGCCGTGAGCAGCTGGTCGTTGGCGTAGATGGTATAGGCGCGGGTGGCGCCGTCGATGTTGCCCTTCGGACTGTCGACGGTGGCGATGTTGATCGCAGCGCGGACGTCCTCCAGCGACAGGCCCTTGGCGACGAGCTTGGCGGGGTCGATCTGGACGCGAACCGACGGCTTCTGCTGGCCGCCGATGATGACCTGCGCAACGCCCGAGATCTGGCTGATCTGCTGCGCCAGCTGGGCGTCGACGGCATCGCTGACCGTCGTCAGCGGCAGCGTGTCCGATGTCGCCGACAGCAGCATGATCGGCGAGTCCGCCGGGTTGACCTTGCGGTAGGTCGGCGGCGAGGGAAGGGTTTTCGGCAACTGGCCGCTGGCCGCGTTGATGGCGGCCTGCACGTCGTTGGCGGCGCCGTCGATGCTGCGGTTGAGGTCGAACTGGATGGTGACCGCCGCCGTGCCGAGATAGCTGGTCGAGGTCATCTGCGCGATGCCGGGGATCTGCGCGAACTGGCGTTCCAGCGGCTGGGCGACCGATGTCGCCATCGTTTCCGGGCTGGCGCCGGGCAGGGTCGCAGTGATCTGGATGGTGGGGAAGTCGACCTGCGGCAGCGGCGCGACCGGCAGCAGGGGATAGGCGACGAGACCGACGAACAGGATGCCCGCCATCAGCAGCGAGGTGCCGATGGGGAAACGAATGAATGGTGCGGAAATTCCGGCGCCGACGCTCATTCCTGCGCAACCTTCGACTGGGACGGATCCGAGCTCGCCACTGCCGTTGTCACCGGGGTTCCCGGCGAGACCTTGTACTGCCCCGCGGTGATCACCTGCTGTCCGGGCGACAGGCCCTCGTCGATCACCGACTTGCCGTCGATCGACTGGCTGACCTTGATCTTGCGAAGCTCGGCCTTGTTCTCCTGATTGACTGAATACGCGTAGAGGCCATCGGTGCCATGCTGCACCGCGTCATCCGGGACGACGGTGGCATCCTTCAAGGTCCTGACCAGAAGGCGGGTCGAGACCGACTGGCCCGGCCACAGCGCGTGGTCCTTGTTATCAAACACCGCCTTCAGCCGGACAGTCCCGCTTGACGTGTCGACCTGATTGTTGATCAGCGCCAGGGTTCCCGTGGATAGCACCCGCTTGCCGTCGGTGGTCAGGGCAATGGTCTTGGGCGGCGCCACGGCCAGCGCCGCCTTGATGTCCGGCAGCTGGTCTTCCGGCGCGGTGAAGATCACCGTGATCGGCTCGATCTGGGTGATCGTGACAATGCCGGTCTGGGCCGAGGCATTGACGATGTTGCCGATATCGACCAGTCGCAGGCCGACAATCCCGTCGATCGGGGATTTGACGGTCGTGTAGTCCACCTGGGTCTGGGCGTTGAAGATGGCGGCCTCGTCAGCCGAGATCTGGGCGGTCAGCTGCGCCACCGTGGAGCGCTGGGTGTCGAGCTGCTGGCGTGTCGCGAACTCGCCGAGCCTGGTGGTGCGCTGCAGGTCGAGATTGGCGTTGGCGAGATTGGCTTCGTCCTGGGCCTTCTTGGCCTTGGCCTGGTCGAGCGTCGCCTGATAGGGCCGCGGATCGATCTCGACCAGCGTGTCACCGGCCTTGACGAACTGGCCTTCCTTGAAAGCGATCCTGGTGATCTGACCGTCGACCCGGGTGCGGACCTGGACCGTGTTGAACGCCTGCACGGTGCCGAGGCCGGTGAGATAGACAGGGAAGTCGGCTTTCTCGACCGGCGAGATCTTGACCGGAACGGCCGGGCGTTGGGCGGATCGCTTCTGCGCGGCTTCGATCGCCTGCTGGTTGCTCGTGTGTTTCTGCCAGCCGAAATAACCGGCGGCGCCGACCGCAGCGATCACTAAAACCCAACCGATGGTGCGTGACTTTGACATGCGGACTCTTGGGTTCGACGTAACAATAAAGGCTGATCGAAACGGTTCACAGAGCTTGCGGATATAATATGCGTGCACTTAATGTGTAAACACACCAAGGCTTGAGAATCCTAAACATTTGGAAAGGTTTAGGTCAGAAACGAGCAGAAACAATTCGCCTGGGAAACGCACCGAGGACCCCTATGTCGCTCGATCTCAAACGCCAGTTTATCGCGCAGCTCGTCGAGAGTTCCCGGCTGCTGCGCAATTATATCGATCATCGCGCCAAGGCGCGAGGCACCACGCGTGCGCAATGGATCGTGCTGTTCCGCCTGCGCGAGCAGGAGGGACTGTCCCAGGTCGATCTCGCCGACGTCCTCGAATTGCAGCCGATCTCGCTGGTGCGGCTGCTCGACCGCCTCGTCGAGCATGGCCTGCTCGAACGCCGTCCCGATCCCAGGGATCGCCGTGCCAATCGCCTGTTCCTGACCAGGAGCGGGCGCCGCCTCGTCGACGATCTCGACAGCCTGCGCGACGCGATCGCCGGCGATGTGCTGCGCGACGTCTCGGACAAGCATGTCGAAAGCGGCCTCGCCACGCTGCGCGAGGTCAAGGATCGCATCAAGGCGCTCGGCGAGGAGGCGGAGCGCATCGCTGCGAAATAGCGCATCTCATCGTGCGCAGATTCCTTCGCTCCATCCATTCACCCGTTGCAGCGTGCGCGAGCCGGTTGAATCGTCGCGGGATGTCGTCCATATCGCGCAGCGACGATGCGAGAGGACGAGGGCTGCGATGGATGAGTTGAACGGGCGCATGATGGCATGCCAGATCCTGGTTACAGGATTGATCGCGCGCGTCGCCAACGAGCAGCGCGACCCGCTGCGCTTTCTCACCGACTTCCGCGACGAGATCAAAGCGGTCGTCAACGGCGTCAACATCGCCGGCCTTGAGAACAGCGACCGCGTGCGGCAGGTCGCGCAGCGGACGATCGACGAACTGTTTTCGCTGATGAAGCCGCCAAGCGCCGAGTAATCGCGTGGTCGCATGGACAGCGCCCGCACGCGGCAGCCAATGACGGGCGGCATCGATTTAGAACGATTATTAGAACACTTAAAAACTACAGTTTAGAACGATTTCAAACCGTAGATTAGAATCGCTTTGAATTGGGGCGATTCAAGCCGACTGTTGCGCTCGTCGCATTGATAAAAAAGGTCACGCTCGATAACCGATGGAGACAGTTCGTCGCAGCTTCATTTCGCGAACGAGCTGATTTTTCTGGGGCGAGCAAGACATGAGCAATGTGAAGGCGCCGAGATCGCTGCGCTTTGATGCAGCGATCGGTTCGGCTGATGACACCGGTTATTCCGTCACGAAGGTCTCCGCAGTCGCGAGCCTGATCGCGGTGGCGTCGTTTTCGGGGGCTGAAGCGCAGCAATCCAACCTGCCGCCGGTGAATGTCGATGCCCCGGTCGCTCGCCCGCGGCCCGTGACGTCAAGGCCCACTGCGGACCAGGTCCGCGCCCGCAACGCGCTGCGTCGCGCCGCGCGCCGTAACAACCAGCAGGCACAGCAGGCGCCGGTGCCGTTTCCCAACGCCGGCGGTCTTCCCGCCGACCGCGATCCGTACGCGGATCCGGCCGCGCCGTACAAGGGCGACCGTTTGCAGTCGTCCGGGAAATATCCCGAGCCGATCCTGAACACGCCGAAATCGGTCACGGTGCTGACCAAGGACGTGCTCGAAGACAAGAACGCCACATCGCTGAAGTCGGCGATCCTGTCGACCGCCGGCGTCACGCTCGGCACGGGCGAGGGCGGCAATGCCTTCGGCGACCGCTTCTTCATCCGCGGTTTCGATGCGCGCAACGACATCTTCATCGACGGCGTGCGCGACTCCGGCGTCAGCGTCCGCGAGAACTTCTTCACCGAGCAGGTCGAGATCCTGCGCGGCCCGGGCTCGTCCTTTGCCGGCCGCGGCACCACCGGCGGCGCGATCAACATCGTCACCAAGCAGGCGACGACGCAGAACAGCTTCTACAACATGGACACCACGTTCGGCACCGATCGCACCAAGCGCGTGACGCTCGACGTCAACCAGGTGATCAGCCCGACACTGGCGATCCGCGCCGGCGGCCTGTTCCAGGATGCCGGCGTCGCCGGCCGCAGCTACGTCACCGACGACCGCAACGGCGCGTTCGTCGCCGGCTCGTGGAAGCCGGTCGATGCGGTGAAGATCACCGGCAACTACATCCACACCGAACTGACCGGACTCCCGGATTTCGGCGTGCCGTACTATCGGCCGAGCACCGCGAGCACGGCCGGCGGTCCGTTCCCGGATTTCGGCGTCAACCGCAACAATTTCTACGGCTTCGTCAACCGCGACTTCTTCAGGACCGGGCAGGACATCGGCACGATCAATGCCGAGGTGCAGATCACGCCGGACCTCGTGGTCAGCAACAAGATCCGGGAATCGCGTTCGACCCAGAACTACATCGGCACGCTGCCGGAAGCGCCGACGCTTGCCGCCGGCGCTCCGTTCACGGCGTATACGTTGAGCGCCAATCCGCAAAGCCGCTACCAGGTCACCGACGTGTTCGCCAACCAGACCGAGGCGACCTACAAGTCGGTCGACGGCCTCGGCTTCAAGCACACGACGACGGCCGGCGTCGAATACGACAACGAGCGGTCGTCGATCGACAGATATCTCGGCCTGAGCTCGGAAATAACGACCGGCACATCGGCATTCACGGGAAGCGGATCGCTCTCCGGCGTCAGCGTGTTCAATCCGCAATACACCAACATTCCGTTCCCGATTCCGTCGGGGCTGTCCGGGCTGCCGACCAAGATCGGGATCGACACCACCAGCGGCTACATCATGGATACCGCGAACTAC
Source organism: Bradyrhizobium sp. USDA 4510 (assembly GCF_054059095.1). NCBI lineage: Bacteria > Pseudomonadati > Pseudomonadota > Alphaproteobacteria > Hyphomicrobiales > Nitrobacteraceae > Bradyrhizobium > Bradyrhizobium sp. USDA 4510. The sequence goes on from NZ_JBSSBT010000001.1 coordinate 2,991,663, forward strand.
AATGACTTCGTGATCCTCAATGGCGGCATCCGCTACGACGACTACAAGATCAACACGTCAGGCTATCTGACTTCGGGCGGCAGGACCACATTCGGCAGTCAGTCGGCCGACTTCGGGATGCCGAACTTCAACCTCGGCCTCACCTTGAAGCCGTTGCCGAACGGCAGCGTCTATGCGGCCTATGCGACCTCATCCAACCCGGTCGGCGCCGAATTCGACGGCACCAGCACGGCGTATGGCGGCCTGTCTCCCGTGCTGAACGGCGGCAATACCCAGATCTTCGGGCCGGAAAAGAACAAGGCGATCGAAGTCGGCACCAAGTGGGAATTGTTCGATCGTCATCTGCTGGTGACGGCGGCGCTGTTCCAGACCGAGAAGGAAAATGCGCGCGAATCGCAGAACGTGAACAACGCCACCGCGGCGGCAGCGCTCGGCTGCTCCTATCCGACCGGGACGACCGGCAATATCTCCTGCATCACCGCGGGCGCGGCCTACCGCATCCGCGGCATCGATCTCGGCGTCGGCGGCAAGATCACCGACAAATGGAGCGTGTTCGGCGGTCTCGTGCTGATGCAGTCGGCAGTGACGAGGTCGCTGGCGCCGCCGGCCAACACCATCCTGTACTCCAGCAATGTCGGACTGCCGCTCGCCAACGTCGCGCACCAGTCGTTCAGCATGCTGACCAAGTACCAGCTCACCGACATGTGGGAGCTAGGCGGGCAGGCGGTGTATCGCTCGAAGGTCTATGGCGGCACGCTGCTCGCGGCCAACCAGGGCACCTCGATCCCGAGCTATTGGCGCTTCGACGCCTTTGCCGAAGCTAAGATCGACAAGCACTGGACCATGAAGCTGTTCGTCAACAACATCTTCGACAAGCGCTACTACGACGCGCTGTACCAGAGCGCGGCGCCGTTCGTGCTCGAAGCGCCGGGACGCGCCGCGTATCTGGTTGTTTCTGCGCGTTACTGACGGAGGCTTCGCGGCACGAGATGCTGGTCTGTGTTCCCAACGTATTGAGCAAGGCTGATGTGGCGGACTTCCGCCGCATCATGGCGCAAGCCGAATGGGAGGACGGCCGCTCGACCGCCGGCGCCGCTTCCGCGATGGTCAAGCGCAACGAGCAGCTGCCGCCCGACAGCGAGGTCGCGCGGCAGCTCGGCAACCGCATCCTGTCGGCGCTGTCGGCGAGCCCGCGCTTCATCTCGGCGGCGATCCCGCTTAGAATCTTTCCACCCTTGTTCAACCGCTATGCCGCCAGCGACGGGCACCATTTCGGCCTGCACGTCGACAATGCGGTGCGCGGCGACAGGCTGACGGGCATGAGGATCCGCACCGACCTCTCGGTCACGCTGTTTTTATCGGAGCCGGAGGACTACGATGGCGGCGAGCTCGTCATCGAAGACCTCTACGGATCCCATGAAATCAAGCTGCCGGCGGGCGATCTCGTAGTTTATCCTGCTTCCAGCTTGCATCTGGTCACGCCGGTCACGCGGGGGACCCGGGTAGCGTCTTTTTTCTGGCTGCAGAGCATGATACGGGATGCACACGGGCGCAGCCTGATCTTTGATCTCGATACCGCGATCCAGGCTCTGGTGGAGCGGCTGGGGCGCGATGACCCCGAAACGGTCAAATTGACCGGGATTTATCACAACCTGATCCGTCACTGGGCTGAAGTGTAACTGATGATGACATTCAAGTTCCCCGCTGCATCCGCCATGATCGCCTCGCTGGCGATGCTGATGCTGGCCGCGCCGTCTTCGGCGCAGCAGCAAACGGCGCCTGTAGCGCAGCCCGCACCCGTGACCCGGCCTCAGGCCGCACCCGCCCAGCCGGCGGCGGCCCAGCCTGCGGCGGCTGCCCAGGCCGCGCCGGTGGCCGCCCAGCCGGCACAAGCGGCGCCGCAGGCTCAGGCCGCGCCGGCCCCTGCCGCGGCGGCTCCGGCACCGACGGCGAACGAGGCGTCCCTGGCTGCGCCCGCGAGCGGCGACAGCAAGTCGCTGAAGTCGACCTCGACCGGCCTGCACGAATTGTCGCCGTGGAACATGTTCTTAAACGCCGACATCATTGTGAAGGCGGTGATGCTCGGTCTGGCATTCGCGTCGCTCGTCACGTGGACGGTGTTCATCGCCAAGATGGTCGAGCTGACGGTAGCGCAGCGCAAGCTGCGTGGCGCGCTGGCCAAGATCGCTGAATCCCGCTCGCTGGCCGAAGCGCAGTTCGCGCTCGGTGCCAAGGGTAGCGTGCTGTCGTCGTTCATCGCTGCTGCGATGCGGGAGGGGCGCCTGTCGGCGGGCATCTCGAGCGACAGCGGCATCAAGGAGCGCGCGGCGTCGAGCTTCGCCGAGATCGTGCGCGCCGAAGCCCGCAAGATCCGCATCGGCATGGGCCTGCTCGCGACCATCGGCGCGACGTCGCCCTTCGTCGGCCTGTTCGGCACCGTCTGGGGCATCATGAACAGCTTCATCGGCATTTCGAAGTCGCAGACGACCAACCTTGCCGTGGTGGCGCCGGGCATTGCGGAAGCGCTGCTCGCGACCGCGATCGGCCTCGTCGCGGCGATCCCGGCCGTGATCATCTACAACCACTTCTCGCGCGTCACGAAGGTCTATCTCGAGCTCGTCAACCGAGCCTCGGGCGCCGCCGGACGGCTGCTGTCGCGCGATCTCGATCGCACCCATGGCGACGTTCCGCGCAACGCGCATGCGCGCGCCGCAGCGGCGGAGTAGGCGATGGCAGTCTCGATCTCCGAGAACGATGGCGACGACGATTTCGCGGAATCCCACGAGATCAACGTCACGCCGTTCATCGATGTCATGCTGGTGCTGCTGATCATCTTCATGGTGGCGGCACCGCTCTCGACCGTCGATTTGCCGATCGATCTGCCGACCTCCAGCGCGACGCCGCAGAAGAAGCCGGACAAGCCGACCTATCTCAGCATCAAGCCGGATCTGACGCTGGCGATCGGGGAGAACGCGGTGAAGCGCGTCGACCTGGTCAATTCGCTGGATGCTGTGCCCGACATGACCCGGGACAAATACGTGTTCCTGCGGGCCGATCGGATGGTACCCTATGGCGAGCTGATGGGCGTGATGGAGCTGCTGCGCGCCGGCGGCTACACGCACGTGAAGCTGGTCGCGCTCGAGGGCGTTCCGGGAGCGCCCGCGGCGGCGCAGGCCGATCCTGCCAAACCCTGACGGCGAACGCGATGTCCACCAACCCCGATCTCGATCTGCGGACCTCGAAGCGGCTCTGGGTGATCGCCGCCGTGACGGCAGTCGGGCTGCATCTGGGCGGTGCCGCGCTGGCACTGACCAATTTGCGCGGCGACGACGGCGACGAGGGGCTCGGCGCTGCCGGCGCGGAGTACGCCGTCGAGCTGGCTTCCGCGGATGCGACTGAAGAGGCCCTACCGCCTGGACCGCTGGCTGACGAGCAGCAGGCTGTGCAGGAAATGGCGCAGCAGAAGGCCGAGGTGAAGGACACCGACCTGCCTCAGGAAAAGCCGGTGGAGTCCGACGACCCCGATCGCATCGTGACGGAAGACACTGCCAAGAAGCAGAAGGAGGAGGAGGCCAAGGTCGCCAAGGTCGAGGCCAACGCGCAGGAAGCGCAGCAGGCCTCGGAGGCGGCCGCGCCGACCAAATTGGAGGACGCGCGTCAGTCGGAAACCACCAAGGCACCCAACCCAGGCATCGGCAAGGACAAGCTGCTGCTGACCGCCAAGTGGGGCAAGAAGATCAGCGCCTATCTCGACCTGCACAAGAAATTCCCAGAGAAGGGCAAGGCCAAGGAGGCCAAGGTGAAGGTCGCCCTGGTGCTGAATCGTCTGGGCAAGGTGCTGTCGGTTGCCGTGCTGGAATCGTCCGGAGATGCCGCCTTTGACGACGCGGCGATCTCGATGGTCCACCGGTCCGATCCGGTCCCGGCGCCGCCGGCCGACCTGACCGACGATCAGTTCTCGTTCAGCCTCGACGTCAATTACAACAAGCCGAAGAAGTAGCGCGCCGCGGCTGGCTGCGATCAGACCCGGCGTCATTGCGGGGCGCGACAAGTCGCGAACCCGGAATCCATTTCTCCATTGAATGTGCCGCTGGTCGATTCCTGGTTCGCCGTTTCACGCGGGCCGGAACGACGTTGCCTCAGCTCTTCTTCACCAGCGGGCAGACGCTCTTCTCGAGCGGGAGGAAGGCCTCGTCCGCGGGGATGGTGGCGACCAGCTTGTAATAGTCCCACGGATATTTCGAGTCCGACGGCTTCTTCACCTCGAACAGATAGGCGGGGTGGATCTTGCGGCCGTCGACGCGGATCGAGCCCTTGCCGAACAGGGGATCGTCGGTCGGCATCTCCTTCATCTTGGCGACCACGGCGCGACCGTCATGCGGATTGCCGCCGAGCGCTTCCAGCGCCTTGAAATAGTGGATCAGCGAGGAATAGACGCCGGCCTGCACCATGGTCGGTGGGTTCTTCTTGAAGCGTTCCATGAAGCGCTTGGAGAAGGCGCGGGTCTGGTCGTTCATGTCCCAGTAGAACGTCTCGGTGAAGTTCAGCCCCTGCGCGACGTTGAGGCCGAGCGCGTTGATGTCGGTGATGAACAGCAGCATGCCGGCAAGCCGCTGGCCGCCCGAGACGATGCCGAATTCCGCGGCCTGCTTGATCGCGTTGGTGGTGTCGCCGCCGGCGTTAGCGAGCCCGACGATCTTGGCCTTCGAGCTTTGTGCTTGCAGCAGGAAGGAGGAGAAGTCCGCGTTGTTGAGCGGATGCTTGACGCTGCCGAGCACCTTGCCGCCATTCGCGGTGACCACCGCCGAGGTGTCGCGCTCGAGCGCCTGGCCGAACGCATAGTCCGCGGTGAGGAAGAACCAGGTGTCGCCGCCGGATTTGACCAGCGCCTTGCCGGTGCCGTTGGCGAGCATGTAGGTGTCATAGACCCAGTGCACCGTGTTCGGCGAACACTGAGCGCCCGTGAGGTCGGACGAGGCGGAGCCCGAGTTCAGGTTGACGACGTTCTTCTCCTTCGAGAGGTTGGCGATCGCGAGTCCGACATTGGAGGCCGCGAGGTCGACGAACACGTCGACCTTCTCGACATCGATCCATTGCTTGCCGATGTTGACTGCGACATCGGGCTTGTTCTGGTGATCGGCCGAGATCAGATCAATCTTCCAGCCCTTCGCCAGCAGCCCGGAATCCTCGATCGCCATCTGCGCCGCCACCGTCGAGCCGGGACCGCCGATATCCTGATAGAGGCCGGACTGATCGCCGAGCGCGCCGACCTTGGCGACCTTGTCCATCGTCTGCGCCGACGCACCGCCGCAGAACGCAAGACTCGTGGCCATGACCAAGGCCGTCGTGACCGAGGCTGCAATGGAACGCTTCATCTTCCCTCCAGTATGATTTTGCTTTTGAGTTCCGGATTATGCCCGGCATCGGGTGCATCGCCTAGAGCGCCGGCGCGTTTGATCGTGCGCTATATTCCGCGCCGCGGCGATTGCGCAGCCGGTGACGCGCGACGGGATGCCGCGGTGCGCGGAGTTCGATCATCAGACGCGGATAGGGTGAAGCGCGGACGGCGCTATTTCCAGTAGTACCGGATCGCGACGTAGACCACGACGAGGCAGGCGAAGATCAGTGCCACCGGCATCGAACGCTTGGCGTTCGGGTCGGAGGTGCTCGTCTTCTTGGGGGGCAGGCGGCGGAACGTCGTGACGTTGCCATTGTCGGCGACCGGCTCGCGCGCGCGCGCCGGAACCTCCGGCGCTTTGCCGGCGCCGCCCATCTCGACATAGTAGGTGCGGTACATCTCCTGGATGGTCGCCTCGCCGGCGTCGGCTTCGCTCATCTGTCCCAGCAGCTTGTTGTAAATGGCCAGGAAATTCTGCGCCTCAGGCGGCAAGGCGGAGGCGCCGTTCAGCTTGGCCATCATCTTCCAGGTCGCAAAGTCGGCCCGCGCTCGGGTGTCGGCGCGTCGTGCAATCAGCATATCGGCAGCTTTGATCACCATGGCCTCGAAGCGTTCCTGTCCTCAACGCGCGACCCGGAAAAATGGCTACCGGTTTTCGGTCGGGTCGTGCGCAGATCAAGGCTATGTGTTTCCGGTAATGAGGAGAAGGGCGTTGATTACATAGCCGGTCAGAGTTCGCAGTATCGTTGAAATAACATCAAGATTTAGGCCGACTTGCTGGCCAATCACCGGCAGCAGGATCAACAGCCCGATCAGGATCAGCATGCCGTAGGGCTCCAGCCGGGCGAGCGGGATCGCCAGCGGCCTTGGCAACAGCCCGACCGCGACCCGGCCGCCGTCCAGCGGCGGGATCGGCATCATGTTGAAGATCGCGAGCACGATATTGATCAGGAAGGCGTTTTTCAGATTGTCCGCGGTCCATTTTGCGGCATCGGCCGGCACCAATGGCAGCGCGTGGAATGCCAGCGCCGCGGCGATCGCCAGGATGATGTTGGTGGCCGGGCCGGCCAGCGCCACCCACACCATATCGAGCTTGGGATGATTGAGCTTGCGGAAGTTCACCGGCACCGGCTTGGCGTAGCCGAACAGGAACGGCGAATGCGCGAACAGCAGCACTGCAGGCAGGATCAGCGTGCCGAACGGATCGATGTGCTTCAGCGGGTTGAAGCTGACGCGGCCGAGCTGCCAGGCGGTGTCGTCGCCGAGCCGATGAGCGACGAAGCCGTGCGCGGCTTCGTGAAACGTGATCGCAATGACCACCGGCAATACCCAGACGGAGATGTCATAGAGGGAGATGTTCAATGGCATGCCGCCTCGGGTTCGCTGGGACCGGACCTCAGGCTAGCACGGATTCGCGGAAGGCCTTGCTGGCGAGCGTTGCCGCAGGTCAGCGCATGTCGGGGGCGACCGCGTGCGCCAGAGGCGGCTGGGTGGTCGCGATCCAGATGCCGGCGAACACGGTGACGATGCCGGCCAAAAGATTCCAGCTCAGCGGCTCGCCGAGCAGCGCTGCGCCAACCAGCGATGCCGCGATCGGATTGACGGTGACCGAGATCGCCACCCGGGTCGGCGTCGTCCGCTCCAGCGCGAAGGCCCAGAGATAGAAGGTGAGCGCAGCGCCGAAGGCGCCGAGATAGATCGCGCCGGACCATTGCGGCGCGCCGAAATCGGCAACCGGCGCAAAACTGCCGCGCAGCAGCGAGGCGACAATGAGCACCACCGCCCCGGCGGCCATCGCGAGCGTGGTGAAGGGGATCGGGCCGGCGCGGCGGATATAGGGTTTTGACCAGATGCTGTAGAGCGCCATGCACAGCGCGGCTGCGATCATCAAGAGGTCGCCGCGCCAGGCACCAAGCGGCGCCGTGGCGAGGCCGGAGAGCAGCGCCATCGAGACGCCGAGGATGGTGACCAGGACGCCTGCGGTCTTGCGCGCGGTGAGCGCTTCGGCGCCGAGCGCCGCGCCGACCAGCATGGTCAGAAGCGGCAGCGTCGACAGCGCGAGCGCGCCGCGCGCGGCGGTGGTGAAGATCAATGAGGCATTGAACAGGACCGGAAACCCCGCAAAGAACAGCAGGCCGAGGCCGGCAACGCCGAGCCAATCGTGCCGCGTCGGCCAGTTCCGGCGTTGCAGCAGTGCCAGCGGCAGCAGCAGCAGGACGCCGATACCGAAGCGGAACGCGCCGATCGCCAGCGGGTCGATGGCGCCGACCAGAAACCGCGTCGCCCCGATCGAGGTGCCGCCGAGCGCGCTCGATGCCACCGCCGCCAACACCCCCCAGATCTCGCCCATTCCGTCCGTCCCTTGGTTTTGCTTGCGCAATCTAGGGACGGGGACATAATCAGGAAATGGAATAGATTTGATCGACTAAATCACGGATCGTTATGAGCGCGCCCATCCTGGACCCGGATCTTCTGCAGGCCTTTGTCGCGGTGGCGGAGCATCGCTCCTTCACCCGCGCGGCCTCAGCGCTGAACCGGACCCAATCCGCCGTCAGCATGCAGGTGAAGCGGCTGGAAGAGCGACTGCAGGCCGAACTGTTTCACCGCAGCACGTCCAGTGTCGACCTGAGTGCAGCCGGCGAGGGATTGCTCGGTTATGCCCGCCGCATCCTGAGCCTCAACGCGGAGGCGGTCGGCCGGGTGCGCGAGCATGGCACGGATGGACGGGTTCGCCTTGGCGTGATGGACGACTATGGGACGATGATCGTCCCGCCGCTGCTCAAGGACTTCATCGCCAGCTATCCGCTGATCCATCTCGAGATGGAGACCGGGTTGACGTCGACGATGACCGATCGGCTCGGCGAAGCCTATGACCTCGTGATCGCGATGCACCCCGAGGGACGCGGCGAGGGCGAGTTGCTGCGCACCGAGCAGGCGGTGTGGGCCGCGAGCGCTGCGCATCGCGTCGAGGAGCTCGATCCGCTGCCCGTCGCGCTCTATCCGCAGGGCTGCCTGTTCCGGAGCTGGGCGATGCAGGCGCTGGACGAGGCGAACCGGCCGTGGCGGCTCGCCTTTGTCAGCCACAGCCTGTCCGCGGTCGAGGCGATCGCGGCGCAGGGCCTCGCCGTGACCGTGGTCAAGTCGGGGACGTTTCCGCCGACGCTGCGTCGGCTGACCGCGCGCGACGGCATGCCCCTGCTGCCGCGGGCCGAGATACGGCTGCATCGCGCGCAAAACCTGCCGCACGCGGCGTCACTCCTGGCCGATCATCTCGTCGCGGCGCTTCGGCAGCCGGCGAGGCGAGCGGCGGTTTAATAGGTCGCGCGGCCGCCGGAGATGTCGAACACCGCGCCGGTGGAGAAGGCGCAATCCTCCGACGCCAGCCATGCCACCATCGAGGCGAGCTCCTCGACCTGGACGAAGCGGGCCTTCGGGATCTTCGACAGCATGAAATCGATGTGCTGCTGGGTCATCTGGTCGAAGATCGCGGTCTTCGCCGCGGCCGGCGTCACCGCATTGACCAGGATGTCGTGCTGCGCGAGCTCCTTGCCGAGCGATTTGGTGAGCGCGATCAGGCCCGCCTTCGACGACGAATAATGCGCGGCGTTTGGATTGCCCTCCTTGCCGGCGATCGAGGCGATGTTGACGATGCGGCCGTACTTCCGGCCGATCATGGTCGGCACGATCGCCTTGCAGCAGATGAAGGGCCCCTCGAGATTGATGCGCATCACCCGGCGCCAATCCTCGAGATCGGTTTCCCATACCGGCTTGTTGGCTCCGGTGATGCCGGCGTTGTTGACGAGAATGTCGATCTTGCCGAACGCCCGCAGCGTTTGATCGCGCGCGGCGTCGACCGCGTCGGGATTGGTGACGTCGGTCTTGATCGCGATCACGTTCTCGCCGATCGCCCGCGCGGTCTTCTCGGCCAGCGGCTGGTCGAAATCCCAGATCGCGACCTTGGCGCCCGACGCGACAAAGCGCTCGGTGATGGCGCGGCCAAATCCCTGCGCGCCGCCGGTGACGACGGCACAGCGGCCGTTGAGATCGATCTTGTTCATGCTGCCTCCCGATTAAAGCGTCCAGCCGCCGTCGATGACATGGGCGACGCCTGTGGTGAACGAGCTTTCGTCGCTGGCGAGATAGACGGCGAGCGCGGCGATTTCCTCGGCGGTGCCGAGCCGGCCCATCGGCTGGCGCGCAACGAACATCTCGCGTCCCTGCGGGCCGGCAGCCGCCGCACGCTCAAGCATCGAAGGTGTCTCGATGGTGCCGGGGCAGATGCAGTTGCAGCGGATGCCCTTGGTGATGAAGTCGGCCGCGACCGAGCGCGTCAGTGCCGCGACCGCGGCCTTGGTGGCGCTATAGACGTAGCGGTTCGGCGCCGCCTTCACCGCGCCGGCGGCGGAGGCGATGTTGACGATGGCACCGCCGCCCTGCGCCAGCATGCCCGGCAGGAAAGCGCGCGTGGTGCGGTGCATCGACTTGACGTTGAGGTCGAAGGAGAAGTCCCAGTCGTCGTCCGAACACTCCAGCACCGTGCCGTGATGCACGAAGCCCGCGGCATTGAGCAGGATGTCGGTCTTGCCGGCGCGCTTTGCGATTGCCTCGACCGCTGCGGTGTCGCGCACGTCGAGCTTCGCAACCTCGGCGGCGCCTTCCTGCCTGAGCAGCGCAAGCTTGCCTTCGTCGATATCGGTCGCGAACACGCTCGCGCCCTCGCGGGCAAAGGCCAGCGCGCAGGCGCGGCCGATGCCGACGGCCGCTGCGGTTACGAATGCGCGTTTGCCCTTCAGGCGGTCTGACATGCGTTTCTTCCTTCTTTGGCGATTGGCAGTCATGCGCGGGCTTGACCCGCGCATCCATCTTTCGAAGAACGATGGATTGCCGGGCCGCGCCCGGCAATGACGGTTTGCGTCCTAATGATTGTCGCGCGCCACGCCGACCTTGCCGGCGATGTCGTGGTAGCGCGTCGCGAGCTCGAGACAGGCGCCGGTCGCGTGCTGGCCGACGGTCTTGCGGTAGAGCTCCTGCCACGGCGTCTGGTTGGCCGGATGCGGGAAGCCGCCCTTGGCCTTCAGCTCGGCGCGGCGGGTGCGCAGCTCATCCTCCGAGATCATGATGTTGGCGCTGCCCTTGTTGAGGTCGATGCGCACCTTGTCGCCAGTCCTCAGGATTGCGAGCCCGCCATCGGCGGCGGCCTCGGGCGAGGCGTTGAGGATCGAGGGCGAGCCCGAGGTGCCGGACTGCCTTCCGTCGCCGATGCAGGGCAGGGACAGGATGCCGCGTTTGATCAGCGCGGCGGGCGGCTGCATGTTCACCACCTCGGCGCCGCCGGGATAGCCGATCGGGCCGGTGCCGCGGACGAACAGGACGCAGTGCTCATCAATGTCGAGCGCGGGATCCTCGATACGGTTGTGATAATCCTCCGGCCCCTCGAACACGATGGCGCGGCCCTCGAAGGCATTGAGGTCCTTCGGGTTGGACAGATAGCGGTCGCGGAATTCCTTCGAGATCACGCTGGTCTTCATGATCGCGGAATCAAAGAGATTGCCGCGCAGCACGATGAAGCCGGCGTCCTTCACCAGCGGCTTGTCGTAGCCCCAGATCACGTCGCCGTCGGGCGCAGGTGCTTCCTTGCAATTCTCGCCCATGGTGCGGCCGTTGACGGTGAGGGCGCCTTCGTGGATGCGCTTGTGCTTGATCAGCTCGCGCACCACCGAGGGCACGCCGCCGGCGCGGTGATATTCCTCGCCGAGATAGAAGCCGGCCGGCTGCATGTTCACCAGCAGCGGGACGTCATGGCCGTATTTCTGCCAGTCGTCGATCGACAGCTCGACGCCGACATGGCGCGCCAACGCATTGATATGGATCGGCGCATTGGTCGAGCCGCCGATCGCGGAGTTGACCACGATGCAGTTCTCGAACGCCTCGCGCGTCAGGAAGTCCGACGGCTTCAAATCCTCCCAGACCATGTCGACGATGCGCTTGCCGGTCTCGTAGGCGATCTGGCCGCGCTCGCGATACGGCGCCGGGATCGCCGCGCAGCCCGGCAGCGAGAAGCCGAGCGCTTCCGCGAGCGAGTTCATGGTGGAGGCGGTGCCCATCGTGTTGCAGTGGCCGACCGAGGGGGCCGAAGAGGCCACGATCTCGATGAATTGCTCATAGTCGATCTCGCCGGCGGCGAGCCGTTCGCGCGCCTTCCACACCACGGTGCCGGAGCCGGTGCGCTGGCCCTCGTGCCAGCCGTTCAGCATCGGGCCGCCCGACAGCACGATCGCCGGCAGGTTGACGGTCGCCGCCGCCATCATGCAGGCCGGCGTGGTCTTGTCGCAGCCGGTGGTCAGCACCACGCCGTCGAGCGGATAGCCGAACAGCACCTCGACCAGGCCGAGATAGGCGAGGTTGCGGTCGAGCGCCGCAGTCGGGCGCTTGCCGGTCTCCTGGATCGGATGGGTCGGAAACTCCATCGCGATGCCGCCGGCGGCGCGGATGCCCTCGCGGACGCGGTGTGCGAGCTCGAGGTGATGCCGATTGCAGGGCGAGAGGTCGTTGCCGGTCTGCGCGATGCCGATGATCGGCTTACCCGACTGCAATTCCTCTCGCGTCAGGCCGTAATTGAGATAGCGCTCGAGATAGAGCGCGGTCATGCCCGGATTGTGCGGGTTGTCGAACCATTCCTGGGAGCGGAGCCTGCGGCCCTTGCCCTTGCTGGTCGCGCCTGCGGCGTCGTGCCCGTTGGTGGGGGGTTTTGTCATTGGTTTCTCCCGCAATGCAAACTTGTGGGCCCATTCAAGGGCTCTGGTTCAAGGTCGTTTCTACCTTGCGCAAATCGTCATGCATTACAAACCCGACCGATCACGCACAGGTGTTTCGTGTGATGGATTGGACCTTAGTTGAAGGGTCTTGGTTGCGCTATCATTTTATCATTTTCGCGTCCCTTATGACAGGCAGCTGCCGGGCGACGTCAATTGCGTCGCGCCGAGCTTTGCCGTTCCATGACACTGAAGCCGAGATCGACGACGGGTTCGGTCGGCCGGCGCCCTTCCAGCGTCTCGATCACCATCACGGCAGCGTTTCTGCCCATTTCGTAGCGGTTGGTACGCACGCTGCTCAAGGTCGGCTCGCTCGACGCCATGAATTCGAGGTCATTGAAGCCGACGATCGCCATCTGCTCCGGCACTGCCATGTGCCGCCGCTTGCATTCGAACAGCGCGCCGAGCGCAAGGTCGTCATTGACGCAGAACACGGCGTCGATGTCGGGCGCCTTGGCGAGCAGGTCGGCAAACAGCGTGCCGCCGAGCGTGACCGAGGTCGGGATCGCCGTTGTCACAATAAGCTGTGGATCGAACAGCCCAGCGTCGGTCATCGCGGAGCGATAGCCGTCGAGCCGGCGCTGCACCCGCGGATCCATCCGCGCGCCGAGGAATCCGATCCGCCGGTAGCTCTGCGCCAGCAGGTGGGCGATGGCGGCTTTTGCGGCGTCAAAATGCGAGAATCCGATCATCATGTCGATCGGGGAGGGACCGACCTCCATGATCTGGACGATCGGACAATCGACCGTCTCCATGATGCGGCGGGAATCGGCGGTCTGGTTGATGCCGGTAATGATCAGCCCGGCCGGCTTCTGTGCCAGAAACAGACGCAGCAGGCGCTCTTCCTGCAGGATGCTGTAGCGGGTGTTGGCGAGCTGAATGCTGTAGCGGCTGCCGTCGAGCGCGTCATAGATGCCGCGCAGCACGTCGGAGAACACGTTGTTGGTCAGCGACGGGATCAGGACACCGATCACCTCGGTGCGCTGCGACGCAAGCGCGCGTGCCGCGAGATTGGGCACGTAACCGAGTTCTTTTGCCGCACTATCGACCCGCGCGCGCTTGCCGGCCGAAAGTGCTTCCGGATTCCTGAAGAACCGTGAGGCCGTAATCGGACTGACACCGGCGAGCTTCGCGACTTCGGCGAGCCGGATCTTGCCTGGCGTGATGCGCTTTCGGGCCATTTGCCGCTCATATCACGACGTTCGTCGCAGACAAACTGATATTGACAGCGCTACCAAGCGATTGCTAATCGAACGATTGCCAAAACCGGATAAACTGCGGACAATAACGTCAGTCCAACAGCGCCGCGCACCCAGCGCGGCCGGAACAAAACAGAGCGGTGGCGGCACTCGTCGTACGTCGTCGGGAACTTGAGGGAGGGAAGTGGATGTCGTCGGTCCAGATTCGCGACGTGCGGAAATCGTTCGGCAATTTTGAGGTCCTGCACGGCGTGTCGATCCCGATCGAGGACGGCGAGTTCGTCGTTCTGGTCGGCCCCTCCGGCTGCGGCAAGTCGACCCTGCTGCGCATGCTGGCGGGGCTCGAGAACATCACCTCCGGCACGATCTCGATCGGCGACCGCGTCGTCAACAATGTCCAGCCCAAAGAGCGCGACATTGCAATGGTGTTCCAGAACTACGCGCTCTACCCGCACATGACGGTCGCCGACAATATGGGCTTCTCGCTCAAGCTGCGCGGCGCCAAGCCCGAGGAGATCTCGACCGGCGTCAAGCGCGCCGCGGAAATCCTTGCGCTTACGCCGCTGCTCGAGCGCTATCCCCGCCAGCTTTCGGGCGGCCAGCGCCAGCGCGTCGCGATGGGCCGCGCCATCGTGCGCGATCCCCAGGTGTTCCTGTTCGACGAGCCGCTGTCGAACCTCGACGCCAAGCTGCGTGTTGCAATGCGCACCGAGATCAAGGAGCTGCACCAGCGGCTGAAGACCACGACCGTCTACGTCACCCACGACCAGATCGAGGCCATGACGATGGCCGACAAGATCGTCGTGATGCATGACGGCATCGTCGAGCAGATGGGCTCGCCGCTCGAACTCTATGACACGCCGGCGAACCAGTTCGTGGCCGGTTTCATCGGTTCGCCGGCGATGAATTTCCTCAAGGGCAATGTGAAGGTGAACGGCGCCGCCTATTTCGAGGGACCGAACGGCGTCAAGCTGCCGCTGAAATCGGCGCCGGCCAATTCCGACGGCCAGCCCGCGGTCTACGGCGTGCGGCCCGAGCATTTCACCATCGCCGATGACGGCGCCGAGGCCGAGATCGTGGTGGTCGAGCCGACCGGGTCGGAGACCCAGGTGTTCGCCAAGCTCGGCGGCGAGCAGGTCGTCGCCGTGTTCCGCGAGCGCCATCTGTTCAACCCGGGCGACAAGGTTCGGCTCAAGCCGGATCCGTCGCTGGTCCATCTGTTCGACGATTCGACGGGGAAGCGACTGAACAGCTGACGGACCGATCGATCTTAATGGCCGACCAACAGGCCAGATCAAAAACAACAAAAACACAATCATAGGGAGAAGGACGATGCACGATTTTACTCGCCGCTCGCTACTTCAGGGCGGCACGGCGCTGGCTGCAACCGGCATGCTCACCGGGCCGGCGCTGTTTGACTTCGCCAAGGCCTGGGCGCAGAGCGCGCCCTGGAAGGCGGAGCCCGGCGCCAAGCTCACCGTGATGCGCTGGAAGCGCTTCGTGCCCGCGGAAGACGATGCATTCAACGCCATGGTCGCGGCCTTCAAGTCGGCAACCGGCACCGAGATGAACGTGTTCAGCGAGTCCTTCGAGGACGTGCAGCCGAAGGCCTCGGTCGCCGCCAACACCGGCTCGGGTCTCGACCTCGCCTGGGGCCTGCACACGCTGCCGCAGCTGTTCCCGACCAAGGTTCTCAAGATGAACGACGTTGCCGATTATCTCGGCAACAAGTATGGCGGCTGGACCGAAGCCGCGGCCAAAACCTGCAAGCAGGGCAATGACTGGCTCGGCATTCCCGTCGCGACCATCGGCGGCTATTTGACCTATCGCAAGTCGGCGGTCGAGAAGGCCGGCTTCAAGCAGGTGCCGTCCGATTTCCCGGCCTATCTCGAACTGTGCAAGGCGCTGAAGAAGAACAACACGCCGGCCGGCTTCGCGCTCGGCCACGCCACCGGCGACGCCAATGCCTGGGTGCACAACATCCTCTGGGGCCACAACGCCTGGACTGTCGACAAGGACGACAAGGTCATCATAAACTCGCCGGAGACGATGAAGGCGCTGGAATATGCCAAGGCGCTGTCGGAGACCTTCATTCCGGGTGTCGCGTCCTGGAACGACTCCTCCAACAACAAGGCCTTCCTGTCCGGCGAGCTGTTCCTGACCTCGAACGGCATCTCGATCTACGTCGCGGCCAAGGACGATCCGAGCAAGAAGGAGCTCGCCGAGGACATCGACCACGCATTGTGGCCGGTCGGCTCGATCGGCAAGCCGACCGAATTGCAACTCGCGGTTCCGATCCTCGCCTTCAACTTCTGCAAATATCCGAACGCGGCAAAGGCGTTCATCGCCTTCATGCTGGAGAAGGAGAATTTCGAGAAGTGGCTGTCGGGCGCGCGGGGTTATCTCACCCACACGCTCAATGCCTACGACTCGGCTCCGGTGTGGACCGCCGATCCGAAGAACGCGGTGTTCGGCCAGGCCTCGAAGCGCGCGCTGCCGGCCTCCGGCATCGGTACGCCCGGCGAGAAGGCCGCGACCGCGATCGCCGACTTCATTGTGGTCGACATGTTCGCGAACTACTGCACCGGTGCCAAGGACGGCAAGGCCGCGATGGCGGAAGCCGAACGGCAGCTGAAGCGCATCTATCGCTGATGTGATGGCCGCGGGCGGCGGAGAGCCGCCGCCCGCGTCATCATTGGAATGCCATCATTGGAATATTGCGTAGTCATGCTCAATCCGTTGAGCAATCGGGACATCGCCTATGGCTGACATCGCCCTTGCGCCGCGACGTGCGAAAACCGAAATCCGCGAAGCGACCACCTGGGATCAGCTCCGCCACAACAAGAACTGGCTCGGCTTCTGGTTCATGTTGCCGGCGATGGCGTTCCTGATCTTCTTCCTGGCCTATCCGCTCGGGCTCGGCATCTGGCTGTCCTTCACCGACACCCGCATCGGCCGCGTCGGTCATTTCATCGGCACTGAGAACTATGAATGGTTGTGGGACGATGCCATCTTCTGGCTGTCGGTCTTCAACACGCTGCTCTACACCTTCATCGCGAGCGCCGTGAAGTTCGCGGTCGGACTCTATTTGGCGCTGCTGCTCAACGAGCGCATGCCGTTCAAGGCGCTGTTGCGGGCCGCGGTGCTGATCCCCTTCATCGTGCCGACCGTGCTGTCGGCGCTGGCGTTCTGGTGGATCTTCGATTCCCAGTTCTCGATCATCTCCTGGTCGCTCAAGCATCTCGGCCTGATCACCCAGAACATCAATTTCCTCGGCGACACCACCTGGGCCCGGATCTGCGTGATCTTCGCCAATATCTGGCGCGGCGTACCGTTCGTGGCGATCACGCTGCTGGCGGGCCTGCAGACCGTGCAGCCGTCGCTGTATGAGGCGGCGACGTTGGATGGCGCCTCGCGCTGGCAGATGTTCCGCTACATCACCTATCCCTTGCTGACGCCGATCATCGCCGTCGTGATGACGTTCTCGGTGCTGTTCACCTTCACCGACTTCCAGCTGATCTGGGCGATGACGCGCGGCGGCCCGGTCAACGCCACTCATTTGATGGCGACGCTGTCGTATCAGCGCGCGATCATCGCGGGGCAGCTGGGCGAGGGCGCTGCGATCTCGAGCGCGATGATCCCGTTCCTGCTCGCCGCGATCATGGTGTCATGGTTCGGCCTGCAACGCAGGAAGTGGCAGCAGGGAGAGAGCAATGACTGATCTTCCCGCCTCCAAGGTCGACCTCAAGAGCATCCTGTCGACGCCGTCGCGCGTCGACAACAGCGAGGGCATGAGCTACCTGCAGTCGGTGCCGCGGCGGATCGTGACGCTCTACATCCCGCTGTCGATCATCGTGATCATCCTGCTGTTCCCGTTCTATTGGATGGGGCTGACGGCGATCAAGCCGGACGAGCAACTGCTCGATCTCGACAAGTACAATCCGTTCTGGACCTGGAATCCGACCTTCAAGCACGTCCACAAGCTGCTGTTCGAGAGCTACTATCCGCATTGGCTCTGGAACACGATGTATGTGGCGGTGGGCGCCACCTTGCTGTCGATCATCGCGAGCGTGCTCGCGGCCTATGCGATCGTGCGGCTGCGCTACAAGGGCGCCAACGTCGTCGGCGGCCTGATCTTCCTGGCCTATCTGGTGCCGCCGTCGATCCTGTTCATTCCGCTCGCGACCGTCGTGTTTCAGTACGGCCTGTTCGACTCGCCCCTGGCGCTGATCCTGACCTATCCGACGATCCTGATTCCGTTCTCGACCTGGCTGTTGATGGGATATTTCAAGACCATCCCGTTCGAGCTCGAGGAATGCGCGCTGATCGACGGCGCCAGCCGCTGGCAGATACTGATCAAGATCGTGCTGCCGCTCGCCGTCCCCGGCCTGATCTCGGCCTTCATCTTCTGCTTCACGCTGTGCTGGAACGAATTCATCTATGCGCTGACGTTCCTGCAATCGACCCCGAACAAGACCGTGCCGGTCGCCATCGTCAACGAATTCGTTGACGGTGACATCTATCGCTGGGGGTCCCTGATGGCAGGGGCGCTATGCGGCTCGCTACCGCTGGTTATTCTTTACGCGTTCTTCGTAGAGCATTATGTCTCGGCGATGACGGGTGCCGTGAAGGAATGAGCGCGCAAGGCCCGCAGCTGAATTCGAACAAGACAAGAAAAGGAGCAGGGTCGTGCACATTCTGATTCTGGGCGCCGCCGGCATGGTCGGCCGCAAGCTGACCGAGCGTCTCTTGCGCGAGGGCCGCCTCGGCAAGCAAGAGATCACCCGGATGACGCTGCAGGACGTGGTCGCGCCGGCCAAGCCCGCCAATGCCTCGATCCCGGTCAATGTGGTCGCATCCGATTTCGCCGATGCCGGCGCCGCGGCGCCCCTGATCGCCGAGCGTCCCGAGGTGATCTTCCATCTCGCCGCGATCGTCTCGGGCGAGGCCGAGGCCGAGTTCGACAAGGGCTACCGGATCAACCTCGACGGCACCCGCTATCTGATCGACGCCATCCGTGCCGTCGGCGGCGGCTACAAGCCGCGGCTGGTGTTCACGTCCTCGATCGCGGTGTTTGGCGCGCCGTTCCCCGAGAAGATCGGCGACGAGTTCTTCCATACGCCGCTGACGAGCTATGGCACGCAGAAGTCGATCTGCGAGCTCCTGATCAACGACTACACCCGCAAGGGTCTGCTCGACGGGATCTCGATCCGCCTGCCGACAATCTGCGTGCGTCCGGGCAAGCCGAACAAGGCGGCGTCCGGCTTCTTCTCGAATATCATCCGCGAGCCGCTGGCGGGCGAGGAGGCAGTGCTGCCGGTCTCCGAGGACGTCCGGCACTGGCACGCCTCGCCGAAATCGGCGGTCGGCTTTCTGGTTCACGCCGGCACGATGGATCTCAATGCGATGGGGCCGCGGCGCAATCTCAGCATGCCCGGGATGTCCGTCACCGTCGGCGAGCAGATCGCGTCGCTGGAGCGCGTCGCCGGCAAGAACGTCACCGCGCGGATCAAGCGGGTGCCCGATCCGACCATCATCAGCATCGTCTCGGGCTGGCCGCGCGATTTCGCCACCGACCGCGCGCTGAAGCTCGGCTTCACCACGGCCGAGAAGACGTTCGACGACATCATCCGGATCCATATCGAGGACGAACTCGGCGGCAAGTTCGCCGCCTGAGCAACGTCCGAGCTAAAGCATGATCCGGACAAGTGCGAAGCGGTTTCCCTCGCGACAAACGCGGAACGCGTTTGCGCGAAGATCATGCTCAGACAAGGGGCTAAGGCGCGATGATGATTCAACCAGGCTTCATCGCGCTTTAGCGCGGCGCTTGAGATGACCAGAGTTGCCAGCATCGGCGAATGCATGATCGAGCTGCGCCAGGCTCCTGGCGGCCAGCTCGGCGGGCTGTATTCGCGCTCCTATGGCGGCGACACGCTCAACACCGCGGTCTATCTGTCCCGGCTCGGCATCCACGTCGATTACTTCACGGCGCTCGGCGATGATGCGCTGAGCGATGAGATGATCGCGGGCTGGGCGAGCGAAGGCATCGGCACCAAGCATGTCGCGCGATCGGCGGGCAAGCTGCCCGGCCTCTATCTGATCCAGACCGACGACAAGGGCGAGCGGCGCTTCTTCCACTGGCGTGACAGCGCCGCCGCCCGCGACCTGATGGATCTGCCCGAAACGGAAGACATCCTGAACTCACTCGCGACCTATGACGTCGTCTATCTCTCGGCGATCACGCTCTCGATCCTGCGCGAGGACGGGCAGGAGCGATTGCTGGCGGCGCTGAAGCGTGCGCGGCTGTTGGGGACGTGGTTTGCGTTCGACACCAATTTCCGCGCCCGCGGCTGGCCGGACCTGAACGTCGCGCGGAAGGTCTTCAGCAGCGCGTTCGAGACGGCCGATATCGTGCTTGCCTCGACCGAGGATCTGGCGCCGCTTTATCCCGGCGAGAGCAACACGGCGCTGCTGGCCGGCATCTCGAGCCCCGAGGTGGTGCTGAAGCTCGCCGAGCCGGCCTGCATCGTGCGCTCGGCCGGCGGAACGCGCGAGGTGAAGGCGGAGCAGCTTACCAAGCCGGTGGTCGATACCACCGCGGCCGGCGACAGCTTTGCCGCCGCCTATCTCGCCGCGCGGCTCGGCGGCGCCGAGCCAGAGGAGGCGGCGCGCGCCGGCCATCGGCTGGCCGGTGTCGTGGTGTGCTATCCCGGCGCGATCATTCCGCGCTACGCCATGCCGCCGAAAAAGGCGCTTCGTCTCCCACCATCCCGTAAGGCCTCGCAATGACAACGACATCGAAGCAGGACCGGATCGCCGAGCTGATCCGTCAGGCCACCGTGATCCCGGTGCTGACCATCGAGCGGGCTCGAGGACGCGGTGCCGCTTGCAAAGGCGCTGGTCGCCGGCGGCGTGCGGACGCTCGAGGTGACGCTGCGGACGGCGGTCGCGGTCGACGCGGCCAGGGCCATCATCGCCGGTGTGCCGGAGGCAATCGTCGGGATCGGCACGATCCTCAATGGTGACGACCTGATGCGCGCCGAGGCGCTGGGCGCCAAATTCGGCATCAGCCCGGGTGCGACGCCCGAGCTGTTGGCGGCGGCAGCCTCCAGCCAGCTGCCCTTCGCGCCGGGGATCGCGACCGCCTCCGAGTTGATGCAGGCGCTGGCCCACGGCTTCGACGTCGTCAAATTCTTCCCGGCCGAGCAGGCGGGCGGTATCAAGGCACTGCGGGCTCTGGCCGGGCCATTTCCGCAGGTCAGGGTGTGCCCGACCGGCGGGGTCAGCGAGGCCAATGCGGTGACCTGGCTCGCCGAACCGAATGTGCTGGCGGTCGGCGGTTCCTGGCTGTGCCCCGCGGCCGATATCCGCGCCGCCAATTGGGCGGGCATAACCGCCATGTGCGCGACGGCGATGAAAACGCTGAAAGCCGCCTGAAGATACGCTACATAACTCTCCGAACAGGAACAGGGAGATACAGCCATGACCGCCAGCATCGTGGGTTGGGCGCACACGCCATTCGGAAAGTTCGACGCGGAGACCGTCGAGGGTCTCGTGGTCAAGGTCGCCAACGAGGCGCTGGCTGACGCCGGCATCGCCGCGTCCGATGTCGACGAAATTATGCTCGGTCATTTCAACGCCGGCTTCTCGCCGCAGGATTTTACGGCCTCGCTGGTACTGCAGGCCAATCCGGCGCTGCGCTTCAAGCCGACCACCCGGGTCGAGAATGCCTGCGCCACCGGATCGGCCGCCGTGCATCAGGGCATTCGCGCCATCGAAGCCGGCGCCGCGAAGATCGTGCTGGTGGTCGGCGTCGAGCAGATGACGAAGACGCCGGGCCCGGAGATCGGCAAGAACCTGCTCAAGGCGTCGTATCTGCCCGAGGACGGCGACACGGTCGGCGGCTTTGCCGGCGTGTTCGGCAAGATCGCGCAGGCCTATTTCCAGAAATACGGCGACCAGTCGGATGCGCTGGCGATGATCGCCGCCAAGAACCACAAGAACGGCGTCGCCAATCCCTATGCGCAGATGCGCAAGGATTTCGGCTTCGAGTTCTGCCGCGCCGAGAGCGACAAGAACCCGTTCGTCGCCGGTCCCTTGAAGCGCACCGACTGCTCGCTGGTCTCGGACGGCGCCGCGGCACTGGTGCTGACCGATGCCGAGACCGCCAAGACCATGGGCAAGGCGGTGAACATCCGTGCCACCGCGCATGCGCAGGATTTCCTGCCGATGTCCAAGCGTGACATCCTGCAGTTCGAAGGCTGCACCACCGCCTGGCAGCGCGCGCTGCAGAAGGCCGGCCTGCAGCTCTCCGACCTGTCCTTCGTCGAGACCCATGACTGCTTCACCGTCGCCGAGCTGATCGAATATGAAGCGATGGGCCTGACGCCGAAGGGACAGGGCGCGCGCGCGATCATGGAAGGCTGGACCCAGAAGGACGGCAAGCTGCCGGTCAATCCGTCCGGCGGCCTCAAGGCCAAGGGCCACCCGATCGGCGCCACCGGCGTCTCCATGCATGTGATGAGCGCGATGCAGCTCACGGGGCAAGCGCCCGAGGGCATGCAGCTCAAGAACCCGCAGATCGGCGGCATCTTCAACATGGGCGGCGCCGCGGTCGCCAACTACGTCTCGATCCTCGAGCCGGCGAAGTAGCTTGAACATTGCCGAATGGCTGGCGGCGACGGCACGGGCGCGTCCCGACGCGCCGGCGCTGCTGACCGGTTTCGATCTCGACGCCGACTACGCCACCTTTGCCCGCCGCGCCGCCTCGATCGGGGCGGCGCTGGCGCGCGATCACGGCATTGCCGCCGGCGACCGCATCGCGCTGTTTGCGTCGAACTGCACGCAATATCTCGAATGCCTCTACGGCATCTGGTGGATCGGCGCCGCCGCGATCCCGATCAACGCCAAGCTGCACGGCCGCGAGGCGGCGTGGATCTGCGGCAATGGCGGTGCCGAGCTCGCCTTCGTCTCCGATGACACGATCGGTGCGTTGAACAAGGCGAAGGACGACTGCCCCGCCGGCATGACCACGCTGTCGGTCGACAGCGACGCTTACAAGACGATGCGAAGCGGCGAGGGGCCACCTGCACCGCTGCCGCGCGAAAACAACGATCTCGCCTGGCTGTTCTACACATCGGGCACCACGGGCCGTCCCAAGGGCGTGATGCTCAGCCACGGCAATCTGGTCGCGATGTCGCTGTGCTATCTCGCCGACGTCGATCCGGCGACGCCGCACGATGCCTCGCTCTATGCCGCGCCGATCTCGCATGGCGCCGGCCTCTACAATTTCCCGCACGTCCGGATGGGCGGCCGCCACGTCGTGCCGGAGTCCGGCGGCTTCGATCCTGACGAGGTGCTCAACCTCGGCCGCCAGCTTGACAATGTCGTGATGTTCGCGGCCCCCACGATGGTGCGCCGCCTGGTCGATGCCGCGAAGAAGCGCGGCGAGAACGGCGAGGGGCTGCGCACCATCATCTATGGCGGTGGTCCGATGTACACGGCCGACATCACCGATGCGATGACGACGATGGGCCAGCGCTTCGTGCAGATCTATGGCCAGGGCGAGTCGCCGATGACCATCACGGCGCTGTCGCGCGGCTGGCACGCCCGGAGCGATCATCCGCGCTATCTCGAACGGCTGGCTTCAGTCGGGCTGGCGCAGAGCGTCGTCACCGTGCGCATCACCGACAAGGACGGCACGCCGCTGCCTCCCGGGGAGACCGGCGAGATCGAGGTCAAGGGCGCGACCGTGATGCTCGGCTACTGGAACAATCCGAAGGCCAATGCCGAGACATTGAAGGACGGCTGGCTGCGCACCGGCGATGTCGGCCGGCTCGACGCCGACGGCTTCCTCACGCTGTCGGACCGCTCCAAGGACGTGATCATCTCCGGCGGCACCAACATCTATCCGCGCGAGGTCGAGGAAGCCCTGCTGACCCATCCCGATGTCAGCGAGGTCTCGGCCGTCGGTGTGCCGGATCCGGAATGGGGCGAGATCGTCGTCGCCTGCGTCGTGCTCGCGGACGGCGCCGCCGCCGACGACGGCAAGCTCGACGCGCATTGCCTTGCCTCGATCGCCCGCTTCAAGCGGCCGAAGCGCTATGTCTATCTCGATGCCCTGCCGAAGAACAATTACGGCAAGGTGCTGAAGACCGCGCTGCGGGAGATGCTGGCCAAAGGCATGGGCTAAAGCGGGGCGAGCCTGGGTTGAATCGAAAACATCGAAGACAACCCCATGCACTGTAGGGATTGGGGTCACTAAGGCGGTTAAGGGATATGCCCGGACCTCCCGCCGCGCTAAGCTGCCTGTGCTTGTCACCGGGAGAACGGACCATGGGAATCGAGACGTCTCTGTCGCTGTCGGAAGTGAACGATCGCATCGCGATCCTCCGGGACAATATCAGGCAGCTGATCGAGCAGGCCGCAGGCGCAGCCGGCGCCGAAGTCGAGGAGCGCATCGCCGAGCGGCTCGAGCAGCAGAATGCGGAACTGGAAAAGCTCCTGAAGGCGCGCGAGGTGATGACGGGGCAGTCGCCGGCATAAGGGCGGCGGTGAATACGCTTCGTTTTGCCCAGCCTGCGTTCCGCCGCACGGAAGCGGCCCGGCCGCAGCCATGCATACGCCCATACGCCCGGCGCAGCTTGATCTCTTGGAATAGCTCCCGTTACTAGCTCTATAACCACGACATCCGGGAGCGAACAAGACGATGGGACCACTGCAGGGTATCAAGGTCGTCGACATGACGACCGTGCTGATGGGACCCTACGCCACGCAGATGCTGGGCGATTACGGCGCCGACGTCATCAAGGTGGAATCCCCCGACGGCGACGTGACGCGGCAGATCGGTCCGACGCGGCATCCCGGCATGGGACCGGTGTTCCTCAACACCAATCGCAGCAAGCGCTCGGTCTGCCTCGATCTGAAGAAGCCGGCGGGGCGCGAGGCGGTGCTGCGGCTGATCGCGAAGGCCGACGTGCTGGTCTACAATGTGCGCCCGCAGGCGATGGCGCGGCTGCAGCTCGGCTATGACGTCGTTTCCAAGGTCAACCCGCGGCTGATCTATGCCGGCGTGTTCGGCTTCGGCCAGGAGGGACCTTATGCCGCCAAGCCCGCCTATGACGATCTGATCCAGGGCGCGACCGCGCTGCCGGCGCTGATGGCGCAAACCTCGGACGGCGTGCCGCGCTATGTGCCGAACGCGCTGGTGGATCGCATCGTCGGCCTCACCGCGGTCGGCGCGATCTGTGCGAGCCTTGTGCATCGCGATCGCACCGGGCAGGGCCAACGCGTCGATATTCCGATGTTCGAGACCATGGCCGGCTTCGTCATGGGCGATCACATGGGCGGGTTGACCTACGATCCGCCGCTCGACAAGGGCGGCTATGCGCGCCATCTGTCGCCGGACCGGCGGCCATACAAGACGCTCGACGGCTATATCTGCGTGATCGTCTACAACGACAAGCAGTGGGAGAACTTCTTCAAGGCGACCGGCCGCGACGATCTGCGCAGCGATCCGAAATTCGCGACCTTCGCCGGCCGCGCCACCAATATCGATGTCGTCTACGCCGAGCTCGCGCGCATCCTGCAGACCAAGACGACCGCCGAGTGGAACGGGATCCTCGAAAAGGCCGACGTGCCGGTAATGCCGATGCACGATCTCGAGAGCCTGCTGGAGGACCCGCATATGGTCGCGACCGGCGTCTTCCCCGTGGTCGATCATCCGACCGAGGGGCGGATCCGCAGCATGACGCCGTCGGCGCGGTGGTCGGAGACCAAGGTCGAGCCGAGCCGGCTGGCGCCACGGCTCGGCGAGCACAGCGCGGAGATTTTGCGGGAGGCAGGCTTCTCCACCGAGGAGATCGCGGCGATGGTGCGCGACGGCGCGGCCAAAGCGGTGCAGGCATAGGAGCACGACAGATGGATTTCGCACTCTCCGCCAACCAGGAATCGATCCGCGATGCCGTCGCCAAGATCTGCTCGCGCTTTGACGAAGCCTACTGGCTGAAGAAGGACAAGGAGGGCGGCTATCCGGCCGACTTCCACCGCGCGCTGGCCGATGCCGGCTGGCTCGGCATCTGCATCCCCGAGGAATATGGCGGCTCCGGGCTCGGCATCACCGATGCCGCGATCATGATGCGCACGATCTCCGAATCCGGTGCCGGCATGTCCGGCGCGTCCGCGGTGCATATGAACGTGTTCGGGCTCAATCCGGTGGTGGTGTTCGGCACCAAGGAGCAGTGCCAGCGCATGCTGCCGCCGATCATCGACGGCCGCGACAAGTCCTGCTTCGCGGTGACCGAGCCGAACACCGGCCTCAACACCACGCAGCTCAAGACCCGCGCGGTGCGCCAGGGCGACAAATACATCGTCAACGGCCAGAAGGTGTGGATCTCGACCGCCCAGGTCGCCAACAAGATCCTGCTGCTCGCGCGCACCACGCCGCTGGAGGAGGTGCGCAGCCCGACCCATGGCCTCAGCCTGTTCTACACCGATTTCGACCGCAAGCGCGTCACCGTGCACGAGATCGAGAAGATGGGCCGCAAGCCAGTCGATTCCAACGAGCTGTTCTTCGAGAATTTCGAGATCCCGGTCGAAGACCGTATCGGCGAGGAGGGCCGCGGCTTCGAATACATCCTGCACGGCATGAATCCCGAGCGCATCCTGATCGCGGCTGAAGCCGTCGGCCTCGGCCAGATCGCGCTGAAGCGGGCGTCGGAATATGCCAAGGGCCGCATCGTGTTCAACCGGCCGATCGGCATGAACCAGGCGATCCAGCATCCGCTGGCGAAGTGCTGGATGGAACTGGAGGCAGCCTGGCTGATGGTGCTGCGCGCCGGCTGGCAGTATGACCAGAACCTGCCCTGCGGCCCCGCGGCGAACTCCGCAAAATATCTCGCGGCGGAAGCCGGCTTCCATGCCTGCGAGCAAGCGGTGATGACCCATGGCGGCTTCGGCTACGCCAAGGAGTACCACGTCGAGCGCTACTTGCGGGAATCGCTGATCCCGCGCATCGCGCCGATCAGTCCACAGCTGATCCTCAGCTTCATCGGCGAGAAGGTGCTCGGCCTTCCGAAGTCGTATTGAGATGACGCAAGTCATTGTAGGTTGTCATTCCGGGATGGTCCGAAGGACCAGACCCGGAATCTCGAGATTCCGGGTTCGATGCTTCGCATCGCCCCGGAATGACGCTCTGAGATAGGTGCGCTGAAATGAGCTTCGTGACCGGCGTCGGCCTCACGTCCTACGGCAAGCATGAGGGCTTGTCCTCGCTCGACCTGATGAGCAAGGCGGCCGAGCTTGCGATCTCGGATGCCGGGCTGAAGCGCTCCGAGATCGACGGCATCCTCTGCGGCTACTCCACGGTCTCGCCGCACATCATGCTGGCCACGGTCTTCGCCGAGCACTTCGGCATTCGCCCGGCTTACGCGCACGCCGTGCAGGTCGGCGGCGCCACCGGGCTTGCGATGACCATGCTGGCGCATCACCTGGTCGACGCCGGTGTTGCAAAACACGTGCTGGTGGTCGGCGGCGAGAACCGGCTAACCGGGCAGAGCCGGGACGCCTCGATCCAGGCGCTGGCCCAGGTCGGCCATCCCGACTACGAGGTGACGCTGGGGCCGACGATCCCGGCCTATTACGGCCTGGTCGCAACGCGCTACATGCATGAATACGGCCTCACGCAGGTAGACCTCGCCGAGTTCGCGGTGCTGATGCGCAAGCACGCGCTGACGCATCCCGGCGCGCAATTCCACGAGCCGATCACGGTTGCCGACGTGATGGCCTCCAAGCCCGTGGCGATGCCGCTCAAGCTGCTCGACTGCTGCCCGGTGTCGGACGGCGGTGCGGCCTGTGTGATCAGCCGCGAGCCGACCGGCGAGCGGCAGGTCCGCGTCCGCGGCTGCGCCCAGGCACACACCCATCAGCACGTCACCGCAGCGCCTGCGCTGAGCGAACTCGGCGCCGAGATTTCGATCGCGAAAGCGAAGCAGGCGGCGGGCGTCGCGATCCCGGACGTGCGCTACGCCGCGGTCTATGACAGCTTCACGATCACGCTCGCGATGCTGCTGGAGGATCTCGGCCTTGCCGGACGCGGCGAGGCGGCGGCGCGGGTGCGCGCCGGCTATTTCAATCAGGATGGCGAGATGCCGCTCAACACCCATGGCGGCCTGCTCAGCTACGGCCATTGCGGCGTCGGCGGCGCGATGGCGCATCTGATCGAGACCCATCTGCAGATGACCGGCCGCGCCGAAAATCGTCAGGTGCGCGACGCCTCGGTGGCGCTTCTGCACGGCGATGGCGGCGTGCTGTCGTCGCATGTCAGCATGTTCCTGGAGCGCGTGCGATGAGCGGACCGATCGTGGACTGGACCAAGGGCACTGAAGCCATCGTCTACCAGACCTGCAACGGCTGCGGCGCGCGGCAATATTTCCGCCGCAGCTTTTGCGCCGCATGCGGTTCGCCAGATCTTGCCGAGCATCGCGCGAGTGGGGCAGGGACGGTGTATGCGACCTCGCTGGTCTGCCGCGCCGCGACGCCGGAGGCGCGGGCGCATGTGCCCTACAACATCGTGCTTGTCGATGCCGACGAAGGCTTTCGCATGATGGCCCATGGCGACAACGACCTTGCCATCGGCGACAAGGTCGCGGCGCGCTTCACGCAATTCGCGGGGAGGCTGGTTCCATATTTCGCAAAGGCGAAATGAGGGGCTGAACGATCCAGTCAGAACGCAAGACCAGGCTGAACAGGTTCGCTCTTGCCCCTCATAGTTTGCGGATCATTTTGGGCATGATCTTTCCGAAAACCGCTACACACTTTTCGGGATCATGCCTCAGTGCCAATAAAAGATCACGCTGGCGATGACGAGCATTGCCGTCACCGCCAGCATTTGCGCAAGCGCTTCCGAGGCCGCCCTCTTGGTGGCTTCCTTCATGCGTTTCCCCTAGACTTGGGCGTGACTCATCGTTGCGCAAATTGCGCGCAAGACGGCCGGATTTTTTACTCGGAACACCCCGCGTCGAGTATTCGCTTTTGACGAGTCCCCACTCAGCGAATATCGACTGTGACAGCGTTGTCTGGGAATGCGGCGGCAATTTGACTCGCGCGTGTCGCTCCTGCGACAGCAGCCCGTACAGAGCGTTTTCGAGCGAAGTGGATATCGGTTCGCGTGAAGAAAACGCGTCGAAACAAGGATCTAGGGCCCCGTTCCGATTTCATCGGAACGGAAAAAGCTCTAGTGTTTCGGAACCCGACAGAAACGACGGCAAGATCAAGGTTAGGAAATGGCCCGTATCGACTACTCCGATCCCGCGAAGGCAAGCCCGCGGACCCGCGAGATCCTCGACAAGAACCGCAACGCCAATATCTTTCGCATGATGGCGCATTCGCCAAGCTACTTTGAACAGTATTGCCGGCTCGGCGGCGCGATCCGCCACAAGGGCGAGCTCGATCCCGTCGTCCGCGAGCTTGCGATCACGCGCACCGGCATTCTCTGCGAGGCGCCCTACGAGATCGTCGCGCACAAGCGGATCGGCAAGAATGTCGGCGTCACCGACGAGCAGAACGCCGCGCTCGAGGATTGGCGGTCCGCGACCTGCTTCAACGATGTGCAGCGCGCGGCGCTCGCCTTCACCGACGAGATCGTCAAGCTCAAGAAGCCGACCGACGCGACCTTCAGGGCGATCGCAGTGAAGCTGACGCCGGCCGCGCTGATCGAGCTGCAACTCTCGGTCGGCTTCTACATCATGACGTCGAAATTTCTCGAGACCTTCGAGATCGACATGCAGCCGGTGACGGAAGTAGTGAGCTGAGCGGATCGCGTCGCGGAGTCCTTCGCCTCGCCCCGCCTGCGGGGAGAGGCCGGAGCGCATGCAGCGAAGCGGAATGCGGTCCGGGTGAGGGGGAATCTCCGCGAGTCTAACTCGAAGTTATTTTGCGGATGCAGCCCCTCACCCCGACCCTCTCCCCGCGAAGGGCGGGGAGAGGGAGAACAGAGAGACCTACCCCGACGTCAGCAGATCCACCTTTGCATTCGCCAGGATCAGCCGTTCGGCGAGGATCTGCGCGAGGTTGCGCATGATCCGCTCGCCGGCGCGCGGATGTCGCTCGCGGAAGCGCTCGAAATCCTCGATCGTCACTTCGTAGGTGGTCGCCGACATGTCGGCGACCACGTCCGCGACCCGCTTCGGCTCCAGCAGCGCCATCTCGCCGAACGCCATGCCGGCAGTCAGCGTCGCGAGCCGGATGCCGTCCGGCAGGGTGACGTGGACCACGCCGCTGCGGAGGAAGAACAGCGAGGTGGCCTCGCTGCCCGCGGCGATGACCTTTTCATTCTGCTGGTAGGTCCGGACCGTGCAAATCGAGGTGAGATCGGCGATCTCGGCTTCGCTCAATCCGGCGAGCAGCGGCTGCTCGGAAAGCTCCGTGGTCTCGAGGAAGTCGATCGAGCCGCCATAGCGGTAGACGATCTGGTCCTCGGCCCACTCGATCGCGGTGTCGAGCAGATAGAAATCCCTGATATTGCCGAGCCGCCTGGTCCACTCGCTGATCGTGGCCCATTCGCGCGAGGTCCGCTTGATGCCGGACAGGATCACGGTGACGCCGAGCTCGGCGAGCTCCTGGAAAGCTTCGGCCACCAGCCTTGCGCCGGCGCGGGTCGTCGCGGTGACGCGGCGCAGATCGAAGATCACGAATTCGGGCCGCGGGCTGCCGGCGAGGCGGCGCGAGACATAGTCGACATTGGAGAGCGACAGGGTGCCGACCAGCTCGATCACTCGGACCTCCTGGAAGTGCCTTGCCAGGATCTCCTGCTCCTGCGGCCGGCGCACCCGCCGCGACGGGTTCTTGCCGATATTGTAGTCGGCGATGATGCTGTGGCGTGCGTCGTCGCTGCGGTTGAGCATATGCAGGTCGTAATGCGCCGACAGCGTCTCGCACACCTTGATGCCGCGCACGCTGTTGCCGTGCTTGTCGAGTTTTGGCGAATAGCTGCCGAGCCCCAGCCGCGCCGGCAGTGCCGCCAGAATGCCGCCGCCGACGCCGCTCTTGGCGGGAATGCCGACGCGGTAGATCCATTCGCCGGCATAGTCGTACATGCCCGACGAGGTCATCACCGATAGCGTGCGCGCGATGGCGTAGGGCGTCACCACCTGCTCCTCTGTCAGCGGGTTGATGCCGCGATTGGCGAGCGTCGCCGCCATCACGGCGGTGTCGCGTGCGGTGACCAGGATGGAGCATTGCCGGAAATAGACGTCGAGCACCGCAGGCACGTTCTCGGTGATCACGCTGTTGGTGCGCAGCAGATAACCGATCGCCCGGTTGCGGTCGCCGGTGGCGCTCTCGGAGGCATAGACCGCCTCGTCGATATCGAGCTCACGTCCGGCGAAGCGGCCGAGCGCCTGGCGGATGTAGTCGAACGCGCCGTCGCCCTTGTCGGCGTGGAGCAGGCCGGAGCAGGCGATCGCGCCGGCATTGACCATCGCATTGAACGGATGGTTCTCGGCATTGAGCCGGATCGAGTTGAAGGGGTCGCCGGACGGCTCGACGCCGATCACGCTTTCCACCCGTTCGGCGCCCAGCGTGTCCAGCGCCAGCGCGAACACGAACGGCTTCGACATCGACTGGATGGTGAACGGCACCCTGGTGTCGCCGACCTCGTAGACGTGGCCGTCGAGCGTCGCCAGGCTGATGCCGAAATGGGCAGGGTCGGCCTTGCCGAGCTCGGGGATGTAGTCGGCAACCGCGCCCGCGGCCTCCGGCAGGAAGTCTGCGTAACAAGTGTGCAGAAACCGCAGCAGCGGCGGCTTCGAGCTGGACCAAGCCGTGGTGGTGGCGGTGACGGGAGGAGGCGATCGTTTCATCGCCTCCTGTTGTGCAACGCAATCAAGGCGCGCGCAACTGGTTCGGAACCAGCGCCTGACGGCGGACCAGCAGCAAGGCGATCAACACCGTCGGGGCGAGGATCGCAAGCCCCAGCAGCGACACCTGCAGTTGCGACAGCGGGTTGATGCCGCCGCCTGGCGTCGCGAGCACGAAGCCGCCGATCACCAGCAGCACCCGGAGCGGCCATTCCAGGGCACCGGCGCCGCGGAGGTCGCCGACGAAGGCCTGGTAGCCCTGGATGCCGCCGCAGATGAACAGCGTGCCGCAGGCCGCGAGCGCCATCAGGCCGAGGCCGGCGAGATAGGGGCTCGGTCCCTGCATCACCAGCGCCGGGTTCAGCACGAAGAAGAACGGGATGAAATAGATGATGCTGCCGACCCACATCGATTCCCATCCGGTCTTCATCGCGGGCGAGCCGGCGATGCCGGCCGCAGCGAAGGAGGCGATCGCCACCGGCGGGGTGATCGACGACAGCATGCCCCAATAGAAGATGAACATGTGCACCGCCATCCGGTTCAGCCCGAGCTTCTCCAGCGCGGGCGCGACCAGGATGGCGAGGAAGATGTAGCAGGCGGTGGTGGTCAGCCCGAGGCCGAGGATCAGGCTGGTGAAGGCGCACATCACGAGCAGCAGGAACGCGTTGTCGCCCGCAAGCGTCAAAAGATCGTTGGCCAGGCTCGAGACCACGCCGGTCATCGAGAACGCCCCGATCAGCAGACCGCAACCGGCGAGGATGCCGACCAGCTCGACGAAGGTGCGGCCATTGACCTCGAGGAATTTTCCGATCGTCCCGAGCGTCCAGCGGCTCTCCTTGGAGAAGATCTGGTTCAGCACCAGCAGCAGCGCGGTGGCGTAGAACGGCGCGTGGCTTTCGCGCTTGAAATACAGCAGCATCACGATCAGGAGCGCAATGACGAAGACGTAATACCAGCCGTTCTTGATCGTATCCATCACGCGCGGCAGCTCGGCGCGCGGAATGCCCTTCAGCCCGTGGCGTGCGGCGTAGGAGTCGACCTGCATGAACAGGCCGACATAGTAGAGCGCCGCAGGAATGATCGCGGCCACCGCGACCTCCGCGTAGCTGATATTGAGGAACTGCGCGATCACGAACGCGGTGGCGCCCATCACCGGCGGCGCCAGCACGGCGCCGGTGGAGGCGCAGGCCTCGATCGCGCCGGCATAGGAGGCGCGGAAGCCGCTCTTCTTCATGACCGGGATCGTCATGGTGCCGGCGGTCAGCACGTTGGAAACGATCGAGCCCGACATCATGCCGAGCAGGCCGGACGCGAAGATGCAGACCTTGGCGGCACCGCCGCGGAACGTGCCGCACAGCGCGAAGGCGAGGTTGATGAAGAATTTTCCGGCGCCGGTCATCATCAGCGCGGTGCCGAACACCAGGAAGCCGATCACGGTATCGGCGAAGGCCTGGATCGGAATGCCGAGCAGGCTCTCGCCGGACAACACGTGATAGGCGGTGGTCTGGTCGAGCGTCAGCTGCGAGCCGCGGAACGGCCCGAGCCAGCTGGCCTCGGCGAACAGCGGATAGACGGTGAAGGGCAGCACGCTGAGCAGGAGGCTCCAGCCGCCGGTCCGGCGCAGCGCCTCCATCAGCATCACCCACATCACGAGGCCGGCGATGACGACGTTCCTCGGGGCGCCGTCGGACTCCCAGCCATATTGCGCCGCCTTGCGCACGTTCAGCATCAGCCAGATCGAGGCGGCGAAGGTCGCGACGGCGAGCGCGAGGTCATACCAGGGAATGCGGTTCAGCGGCGCGCGCTCCGATCCGGGGAAGATCAGGAACGTGAAGGGCAGCATCAGCGCGATCAAGAGATAGAAATATTCGGTGTTGAGCTGGGTGTAGTCGATGAAGAAGCGCAGCGAGAATTGCTGGTTGATGCAGAGCAGGATGGTTGCGGCGGTTGCGACCACCAGCGCCCAGCGCCACACCCCGCGCAGGGTGCGCACGCGCGTGACCTCGGCCTCCTGCAGATTGTCGAGACCGGCATGCGGATCTTCAAACTCGATTCTTTTCGCAGGCGCAGCCGCGGCGTTCTCGGGCATTGCATCCCCCAATGTTGTCCGTTTTGCCCGTAGCCTAGAGCATGATCCGGAAAAGTGCGAAGCGGTTTTCCGGAAGCACCATGCTCGAACGGGCGCAAGCGCGATGACGACTAACCCGATCTCATCGCGCGTTGGCGGGTCTCACTCAAAGCCATTGGGCATATTGGCTTTCGCAAGCGCGGCAGCGCGCGCCTTCATCCAGCCATCGAGGAAGGCCTTGTCGTCCGACGGCGGGCTCGACTTGCCGTAATCCGTCCAGGCGGCGGCCAGCACCTCCTGGCGCTTGTAAAGCGTGTTGTTGTGCGCGTCCTGCTCGTCGCTCCAGTGGCCGGTTTCCTTGAGCGCCTTCACCGCGCCGGGATGCACGGGGACGACCCAGTTCTTGGTCTGCCGGTCGGCGCCGAGCCCGGCGGCGCCGGGCGCCGAATCCTTGTAGGCGTCGTAGTTGACGATCATCGCCTTGGTGATCGCGTAGATCTGGTCGACCGGCTGCGCCGCATAGGCGACGAAGATCGGGTAGGGGTAATTGCCGAGCTGGATCGGCTTGTCCGGCGAGATGCCGGCGCCGCAGGTTGCGGTTTGCGGGAAGAAGAACGAGCCGACCTTTTTCACCCGTGCCCAGCCTTCCTTGTCGTCGGCGGGCAGCGGCGGCCACATCAGGCCGCGCGGCGAGGTCTCGGCTTCCTTGGCGGGGCCGGTGATCGTGGTGCCGAAGGCGGCATCGGTGTCGTTGTTGATCAGGCCTTTCCACATCGCCCCATAGCTTGCGAACTCGACGATCTTGACGTCCTTCTGGGTGAGGCCGCCGAACGCGAGCATCGCGAGCGAGTTCTGGTTCAGCGCCGGCGAGCCGACCACGAAGCCGACGCGCTTGCCGCGAAGGTCTTTCATTTCCTTGACGCCGGCATCGGCTGCCACGCCGAGCGCGCCGCAATTGCAGTCGACCGACGACAGCATGAGCTGCAGCGGCTGCGGGCCCCACTCCTTGGCGCCGAACTCGAACACGCCTTCCTGCGCGAAATAGGTCCCCGATCCCATCGCCGAGGAGACCGCGCGCTTGGCGCGCAGCGGCGCGAGCCGCGCGACGTCGTTGCCGGCCGGCAGCACGCGGACGTCGGTGCCGTATTTGTCCTTCATCATCTTGCCGACGCCGACCGCGATGTTGAAGCCGGCGGTGCCGGTGTCGTAGGCGGTCACCGCCATGGTCGGCGGCAGCTTGATGTCGTCGGCCGAGGCGGGCAGGGCAGCGAAGATCGAAATGCCGGCAAGAGCGGCAGGCGCGAGCGCCATCAGCCGATGGATCATAATTCCTCCCTTTGTTTCGCTGTGCGAAACTTTTCCGGGCGGAATGATTGCATCGTGATCCGGCGATGGCAACGCTACCTCCGGCGCAAGCCGGCGATTTCGGCCGCTGCATCACCGGACAGATTGTCGCGGCCGGATGGCAGGGGTGGGATCTCAGGTCTCGACGATCGCGACCGCCTGGCCTTCGGCGATGACATCGTCGATCTTGACCAGAATCGACTTGATTTTGCCTGCTGTCGTCGACGTGACCGGTATTTCCATCTTCATCGCTTCGACGAACGCAATCTCGTCGCCATTGCCGATGCTGCTGCCGGTCTCGACAGGAAGCGCGCAAACGCGCCCGGCAACTTCGGTCACAACCTTGATCTCTGGCATTCCACTCTCCGATACCGTCTTGCGGAAATTTCATCCGGCGAACGGCTTTTTGTTGTGGCGGCAGATTGCCTGAGGTAGCTTCTTCTGCAAGTGGAATTTTATTCCGCAGGACGGAATGGAGCCAAACAGATGGGAAGGCGCTCGGAACGGCTTAGCAGGCAGGGAATGCTCGCCAGCGAGACAGGCGATGGCGATGTCATCCAGGTGGTGTCGCGCGCCTTCGATGTGTTGCGGTGCTTCGAGGGACACGAGGCCCGGCTCGGCAATCTCGAGATCTCGAACCGCTGCGGCCTGCCGCGTTCGACGGTGTCACGGCTGACGCACACGCTGACGCGGATGGGTCAGCTGGTCTATCTGCCGCGCGACCAGAAATATCGCATCGGCCCGAGCGCGGTCGCGATGAGCACCACGATGATGAAGGGGCTGCAGCTGCGCAATCTGATCCGGCTGCGCCTGCAGGATGTCGCCGATCAGTTGCCCGGCACGGTGGGCTTCGTCATCCCCGACCGCTTTCACCTGGTCTATCTGGAGTTCGCCCGCGCGGCGAACGCGCTCGGCCTGCATGAGGCCACCGGCAGCCGGATTTCGATGGCGACCACCGCGGCCGGCCACGCCTACACGGCCGCGCTCGATCCCGCGGTCGGCGACGCGCTGATCGCCGAGATGGAAGGCGAGTTGCCCGACAGCGCCAAGATGCTGACGCCGCGCATCGAGGCCAACCGCCGGCATTTGCAGGAGCACGGCTACGTCGTCGCCTGCGGACTGTGGAGCCCGCACATCAACGGCGTCGCGGTGCCGCTGTGGTCGCCGCAGTATCAGACCTATGTGGTCACCACGATCGGCCTGCTCTCGGCGATGTATGACGAGGCGCGGCTGCATCGCGAGGTCGCGCCGCAAATGGTCGAGCTCGCGGCCGCGCTCGGCAGCCTGCTCGAAGGCGCCGACGGCGACATCTTCAGCAATCGGATCGAGCGCAAGTCGCTTCCGGTGACCGCCCATAACAACAACAAAATCCTCAAGACGGGAGCAGTGAATGAACTGGAAGCCGGAACTCGACGACCTCGCCCGCCGCGAAGCGTTCGCGCGGGAGATGGGAGGCGTTGACAAGGTCAAGCGGCAACGCGACCAGGGCCGGCTCACGGTTCGTGAGCGTATCGACAAGCTCGTCGACCAGAACAGTTTCCATGAGGTCGGTGCCATCTCCGGCATTGCCGAATATGACGAGAGCAACGAACTCAAGCACCTGACGCCGGCGAACTGCGTGTTCGGCCGCGCCAGGGTCGACGGCCGCACCGTCGTCGTGGTCGGCGACGACTTCACCGTGCGCGGCGGCTCGGCGGATGCATCGATTTCCGCCAAGCCGTTGATGGCGGAGGAGATGGCGCACGACTTCCGCCTGCCGATCGTTCGCGTGATCGAGGGCTCCGGCGGCGGCGGCTCGGTGAAGACGATCGAGACCAGGGGCGCGGCCAATCTGCCCGGCGGCGTCGGCGGTACGCGCTGGTACTGGTACACGACCGCCAATTTGGCCCGCGTGCCGGTGGTCGGTCTCGGGCTCGGCTCGGTCGCGGGCCTCGGTGCCGCGCGGCTTGCCGCCACCCACTACTCGGTCATGACCAAGAGCTCCGCGATGTTCGTCGCCGGCCCGCCGGTGGTGAAGCGCCTCGGTCAGGATCTGACCAAGCAAGAGCTCGGCGGCGCCGACATCCAGACCCGCGCCGGCGCGATCGACCAGGCCGTCGAGACCGAAGAGGAGGCGTTCGACTATGCGCGGCGTTTCCTGTCCTATCTGCCGTCGTCGGTCTACGACCTGCCGCCGACCATTCCCTGCACCGACGATCCGGAACGTGCAGAGGAATCGCTGCTCACCGCCGTGCCGCGCAACCGCCGGCAGGTCTACAAGATGCGGCCGATCATCGATGCCGTCGTCGACAAGGGCTCGTTCTTCGAGGTCGGCACCAATTTCGGCCGCCCGATCATCACCGGATTGGCGCGGATCGAGGGCAGGGCGGTGCTGCTGCTCGCCAGCGATCCGTTCCACTATGGCGGCTCGTGGACCGCTGACGCCTGCCAGAAGGTGGTGCGCTGGGTCGACTTCGCCGAGACCTTCCATCTGCCGGTGGTCTATCTGATGGACTGCCCGGGCTTCATGATCGGGCTCGAGGCGGAGAAGACGGCGACCATCCGCCACGGCGTGCGGGCGATGGCGGCGGTCAACCAGAGCACGGTGCCGTGGTGCACCATCATCATCCGCAACGCC
Source organism: Bradyrhizobium sp. USDA 4510 (assembly GCF_054059095.1). Lineage (NCBI taxonomy): Bacteria > Pseudomonadati > Pseudomonadota > Alphaproteobacteria > Hyphomicrobiales > Nitrobacteraceae > Bradyrhizobium > Bradyrhizobium sp. USDA 4510. The sequence continues at coordinate 3,028,956 of NZ_JBSSBT010000001.1, forward strand.
TTCGGCGTCGCCGGCGTGGTGCATCAGCCGGCCAACCGCTTCTCGATGCGCTATGCGTGGCCGTCGGCCTATTGGGGCTCGCTGCCGCTCGAAGGCGGTATCGAGGCGGCCTATCGCGCCGAGATCGATGCGGCCGCCGATCCCGCCGCCAAGCTGCGCGAGATCGAGGATCGCCTCAACAAGCTGCGCTCGCCGTTCCGCTCGGCCGAGAAGTTCTGGGTCGAGGAGGTGATCGACCCGCGCAAGACGCGCTCGCTGCTCTGCGAGTTCGCGCGCCTCGCCGAACCGATCCGCAAGGCTGGTCCGCCGAGCAACATGTCGACGCGGCCGTAAGGGCCCTCAGACTCAACGCGTCATGCGCGGGCTTGACCCGCGCATCCATCGAATGAGTCATCCGAAGCGGGATGGATTGCCGGGTCAAGCCCGGCAATGACGGCCTTATTTACTCCGCCTCCCGATGCACGTCGTGGATCACGATGCCCATGCCGTTCTCGGGCATCTTGATCCATTCGCGCCGCTTCAGCGAGCGCTTGGTGTCCTCGTGCCCGCTCACCCAGTGCTCGCGCATAGAGGTGCCGGAGAATTCGTGGTCCTTGGCGTCGCCCTCATAGGCCTTTTGCTGATAGATCAGCTGCAACAGCGTGATGCCCGGCAGCCGGGCGTTTGCCTTCTTGAGCTGGCGCTCCTCGTCCGACAGCTGATCGTCGGGGATCTTCCCCAGCGCATTGTGCAGGGCGGTGCGCAGATTGTAGGTCTTGCGATAGACGTCGGTGTTGTAGCGGGTACGCGACGAATACATGATGTCCTTGTGCCGGGCCATCACGTCCTGGATGTCGCGCGGCAGCGCGCCGCGCGCCGAGAACAGGTCGACCTGGAACACCAGCGAGTTCATGTTGTCTTCCTGGTCGAGCAGATGCTGCAGCGGCGTGTTGGACACGATGCCGCCGTCCCAGAAATGGTCGGTGCCGACCTTCACCATCGGCAGCGCCGGCGGCAGCGCGCCGCTCGCCATGATGTGCTCGGGAATGATCTCGTCATGGGCATTGTCGAAATAGATGAAGTTGCCGGACAGCACGTTCACTGCGCCGACCGCGAAGCGTATCTTCTTGGAATTGATGCGGTCGAAATCAACCAGCTCGAGCAAGGACTCGCGCAGCGGCGTGGTGTCGTAGTAGCTGGTGGCGGTGCGCGCGCCGGCCGCGCTGAACCACGGATTGGCCTGGTGCGGGGTGAAGAAGCCGGGTTGTCCGAGCGTGGTCGTCAGCCATGAGCTGGTGAAATTGCGCGCCTTGCGGAAGACGTCGCCGTCCGGAGTGTAGTGCCAGATCTTGCGGCTGGTGATGCGATCCCAGAATGTGTGCAGCCGCTCCAGCCGCTTTTCGGGCGGATTGCCGGCGATGATCGCCGAGTTGATCGCGCCGATCGAGACGCCGCACACCCAGTCGGGCTCGATGTTGGATTCATGCAGCGCCTGATAGACGCCAGCCTGATAGGCGCCGAGTGCGCCGCCGCCCTGCAGGACCAGGGCCACGCGATCGCAGCCTTCCGGACGCCAGCCCGGCGTCGCGTGATCGATGTCGTCGAAATGCGGGGTTCGCGCGTCCATATCAGACACTCCAGAAATTCGCGGCGAGAATTCAGCGCGCCGATGACGCCGTGATGACAATTGCGGCGCCCACACTCGGCGCATCCGGCATGCCTGCCTGCATGGTTAGCATTGGCCTCGGCAACGCGACGCGGGTCGCGACGCGCAACCGCGGTCATGCGCCTGACGGAAATTCCTCACATCGCTGTCAATCTCGGCCGTTAGCTTCCGGGAAAATTTTTCAAACAGGGGGTTATTGCGATGCGCAGGGAAGATCTGCTCAAGCGTCCGTCGATGCCGGCCGCCGGCCCGAGCTATCCCGCCGGTCCGTATCGCTTCATCGATCGCGAATTCCTCGTCATCACCTATGAGACCGATCCGGAGTTGATCCGCGCCGGCCTGCCCGAGCCGCTGGAGCCGATCGAGCAGGCGTTCGTGCATTACGAATGGATCAAGATGCCCGACAGCTCCGGCTTCGGCAGCTACACCGAGTCCGGCCTCGTGATCCCCGCGCGCCTGCATGGCGAAGAGGTCAACTTCGTCTGCCAGATGTATCTCGACGATGATCCGCCGATCGCGGCCGGCCGTGAGATCTGGGGCTTTCCGAAGAAGTACGCTCATCCCAAGCTCGAGATCGTCAAGGACACGCTGACCGGCACGCTGGAATATGCCGGCCAGCTCGTTGCGATGGGCACGATGGGCTACAAGCACGAGAGCATGGCGGGCAATGGCGACGTCACCCGCGCCACGCTGTCGAAGACGCAAGTTAATCTGAAGATGATCCCCGGCGTCGACGGGCATCTCGAGGTCTGCCAGCTGGTCGCGATCAACCTGACCGACATCGTCGTCAAGGGCTCCTGGATCGGACCGGGCCGGCTGCATTTGGTGCCGCATGTCAATGCACCGGTCGCCGATTTCCCGGTCAAGCGTGTCGTCGGCGCGCACCACTTCCTCGCCGATCTGACGCTGCCGTTCGGCCGCGTCGTGCATGACTACAACAAGGAGGCCGCGGAGGCGGCGGCGCCGACCGGTCTTGCGGCGGAGTAGGGCGGTCGCTGACATAACACTGTAACAGGCGCGTCCTCCTATGTTCCGTCGAAGGGACGCGCTTGCTCAGCGTTGCGCGTGGGCGAGGCTTTGAACATGTCATTTCGCGCGGTTGCGTTGTCGATTGCCTTGGAGGGCGGCCATGCTGGCTGATCCACCTCCCGCTCCGGTCGGGTCGCTGCTGACCCGTGAGGCGGTCCCCGGTCTGGTCTGGGCGTTCCGCCTGCATCACGACGGCCGTGCCGAGGCGCTTCCGATCGATGCGCCGATCGAGCCGAGCCATGACGGAAGGCTGTGGCTGCACTTCAACCTGACCGACGTCCGCACCCGGGCATGGCTCGCCAACATGCACATCCCGCAGCTCGCGCGGGACCTCTTGCTGTCGAATGACAATTTCCAGCAGATCCACGTCGTCGACAATTGCGTCTACGGCGTGTTTTCCGATCTGGTGCGGGATATCGACGCCGCGACCCGGGAGACCGGCTTTCTCCGCTTTGCGATGACCGAACGCCTCCTGGTCAGCGGCCGCCATCAGGCGCTGTGCTCCGCTGATGCGACGCGCCGCGTGCTCGAAGGTGGCCATCGCGTCGGCAGCGTCGCGGCGCTGCTGGAGAAGATCGTCGACGAGATCGCCGATACCATGGACCGCATGGCGGACAAGATCGGCACCGATATCGATGCGATCGAGGAGCGGGTGCTCGCCGAGGATACCGGATCGGAGCTGCGCAAGAATCTGAGCCGGATGCGCCGCACCTGTGTGCGACTGCATCGCCAGCTCGCCGGCCTGCGCGTGCTGTTTCACCGGCTCGAGCAGAAGAACACCGACAATCTCAGCCCGGCGCTGCGGCTGCAGGCCGGCAAGCTCGCGCAGCGGCTCGACGGCCTCGACCACGACATCGTCGAACTGCACGAGCGCAGCCGCCTGCTCGAGGAAGAGCTGCGCTTCAAGCTCGAGGAGGAGAGCAACAAGCACCTCCACGCCTTGTCCGTCGTCACCATGATGCTGCTGCCGCCGACGCTCGTCACAGGCATCTTCGGCATGAACACCAAGGGATTGCCGCTGACCGACGTCGACAGCGGATTTCTGGTGGCCGCAGGCCTGTTGGCCGGGTCGGCGCTGCTGGCCTATCTGCTGATGCGGCGGCTCGGCATCGTCAAATAGCGCGATCGCACCGCGGCATTTCCCATGTACAGAGTTCTCTCCCCCGCGATGTTGGTGGCCGCGGGCCTCGCACTCGGCGCGCCGGCGCATGCGGAGGACCAGCCCTTCGCCGACCGGATTGCGGATACGCGGGCTGCGCTCGAGGAAGCCGGCTACCAGTTCAGCCTGACCTATATCGGTGAGGGGTTTTCCAACGTCTCCGGCGGCGTCAGCAACGGCGCGGCCTATACCGGCCGTCTCGATCTCGGCACCACCATCGACCTCGAGAAGGCGATGGGCTGGACCGGCGCGACCTTCCACGCCAACATGTACCAGATCCACGGCGACGGGCTGTCGCGGAGCTATGTCGGCAACCTGTTCCTGGTGTCCGGCGTCGAGTCGCTGCCGGCGATGCGGCTCTATGAATTCTGGATCGAGCAGAAGCTGCTCGGCGGCAAACTCTCGGTGCGCGTCGGCCAGCAGGGCTCGGACGTCGAGTTCATCGACAGCCAGTACGACGACATCTTCATCAATTCGGCGCTCGGCTGGCCCGGCATTGTCGGCACCATTCTGCCGGCCGGCGGACCGTCGCCGCCACTTGCCGTGCCCGGCATCCGGTTCAAGGCCAATCTGTCCGATCGCATCACCGCCTATCTGGCACTGTTCGACGGCTCGGCTTCGCCGCCGCAGGGGACGGACGATCCGCAGATATTGAACGCCCACGGGCTGAATTTCCGGGTCAACGATCCGCCATGGTGGATCGGCCAGCTCAAATACAAGTTCGAGATCGGCGAGAGCAGGCTGCCGGCGACCATCACCGGCGGCGCCTGGTATCACGTGGGCTCGTTTGCTGACCAGCGCTTCTCGGCCGACGGGCTGTCGCTCGCTGATCCCGACAGCTCCGGCGACACGCGATGGCTGCGGCGGGACAACGGCATCTTCATGGTCTACGAGCAGCTGCTTGCGCGCGCCAGGCCGGACGCTGACAAGGGCGTGGCGTTCTTCATGCGCGCCTCGGTCAGCCCATCGGACCGCAATCTGATCAGCACCTATGTCGACGGCGGCTTCCTGTTCACCGGCTTCAGCGAGACATATCCGGACGATCGGTTCGGCATCGCCGCGATCTATGCCAGGATTTCGGACGCCGCGCGTGCGCTCGACCGCGACACCCAGATCTTCACGGGCACGCCGTATCCGATCCGCGACTACGAGGCGATTCTCGAGATCACCTACCAGCACGTGGTGAACCCGAATTTCACCATGCAGCCGATGTTTCAATACATCGCCCATCCCGGCGGCGGCGCCGTCGATCCCAACGATCCGACGCAAACGCATCGGATCAAGGACAGCGTGGTGTTCGGGATGCGCACCATTCTGTCGTACTGACCGGCGCACGTCGCGCGGGAAGCGGCCTCAGGCCGCGACCGGCTTCGGCTCCGCCACCGATTTCGGCTGCGGCCGCGCGATCGCCAGAGCGATCAGCGCGGCAAAGATGCACAGCGCGCCGGCAATGAAGAACGCCGGCAGGTAGCTCTGATAGATCGTGCGCGACAGTCCGGCGCCGAACGCGGCGGCGCCAGCGCCGAGCTGATGGCCGGCGAAGATCCAGCCGAACACCAGGTTGGCACGCTCGGCGCCGAAGCGCTGCGCGGTGAGGCGCACGGTCGGCGGCACCGTCGCGATCCAGTCGAGGCCATAGAACATCGCGAACAGCGACAGCCCGTAGAACGTGAAGTCGGAGAACGGCAGGAACAGCAGCGACAGGCCGCGCAGGCCGTAATACCAGAACAGCAGATAGCGGTTGTCGTAGCGGTCCGACAGCCAGCCCGAGACGATGGTGCCGAAGAAATCGAAGATCCCCATCGCGGCGAGCAGGCTTGCCGCCTGCACCTGCGGGATACCGTAGTCGAGGCACATCGGGATCAGGTGAACCTGGACCAGGCCGTTCGTGGAAGCGCCGCAGACGAAGAAGGTCGCGAACAGGATCCAGAACACCGAGGATTTCGCGGAATCGCGCAGCGTGCCGAGCGCGGCGGCCACGATCGGCGCATTGGCCGGCGGCGGCGCGGGAAGCGGCGCGGTGCCCTCGTCGCCGAACGGACGCAGGCCGACGTCGCTCGGCCGGTCGCGCACCACCATCAGCACGGCGAAGGCGGCGACGCCGAGCATGACGCAGACCAGCCCAAGGGCGACGCGCCAGCCGTAGCGCTCGGTCAGTGTCGCGAGGAGGGGCAGGAAGGCGAGCTGTCCCGTCGCGACGCTTGCGGTGAGGATCCCGACCACGAGGCCGCGCCGCGCCACGAACCAGCGCGCAGCGATGGTCGCGCCGAGCACCAGCGCCGTCATCCCGGTGCCAATTCCGATCACGACACCCCACAGCAGGATGAGCTGCCAGACCTGGGTCATGGCGAGCGAGGCCAATAGACCGGAGACCACGATCAACTGCGCCGCCAGCGTCACGTTGCGCAGGCCGTAGCGGTTCATCAGCGCGGCGGCGAACGGCGCCATCAGCCCGAACAGGATGAAGCGGATCGACAGCGCGGAGGAAATCTCGGCGGTGGACCAGCCGAACTCCTTCTGCAGGGGCACGATGAACACGCCGGGCGCGCCGACGGTGCCGGCGGAGATCAGGGCGGCAAGGAAAGTCACGGCCACCATCACCCAGCCGTAGTGGATGTTGCGGCGGGCGAGGGCGGAAGCAAGCCAGTTCGAGATCATTGTGTTCCGGATCGATTGCGGTGAAAGCTTTGCGTGATGCGCAATATGGCACAGAGGAGCCATGGCTAAAATGCCATAGTTCCCTCGTTTTCGGACTTAGGCGCCAGGCCGTCGTACTGCCTCACGGACGCCTTTCATAACTAACTGTCATTGCGAGGAGCGAAGCGACGAAGCAATCCATCGTTCGGTTTGTGAAAAGAGATGGATTGCTTCGCTTCGCTCGCAATGACGGTATACCGGATCAGTGCGCGACCCGCTCGACGGCGATCGCGGTGGCTTCGCCGCCGCCGATGCACAGCGCGGCAACGCCGCGCTTCAGGTTCTGCGCCTCCAGCGCGTGCAGCAGCGTCACGATCAGCCGCGCGCCGGTGGCGCCGATCGGATGGCCGAGCGCGCAGGCGCCGCCGTTGATGTTCAGCCTGTCCCTGGGAATGCCGAGATCGCGCTGCGCCGCCATCGCGACCACCGCAAACGCCTCGTTGATCTCGAACAGGTCGACATCGCCGACGCTCCAGCCGACCTTGTCGAGCAGTTTTCTGATCGCCGGGATCGGCGCTGTCGTGAACCACTGTGGCTCCTGGCTGTGGGTGGCGTGGCCCTTGATCTCGGCCAGCACAGGCAGTCCATCGCGATCGGCGAGCGAGCGGCGGCTGAGGATCAGCGCTGCGGCGCCGTCGGCATTGGCGGAGGAGGCGGCAGGCGTGATGGTGCCGCCCGCGCGGAACGCCGGCTTCAGGCCGGGGATTTTTGCCGGATCGACCTTCAGCGGGTGCTCGTCATTGGCAACGATGCGCGGGCCGGCCTTCTCGGCGAGCGTGATCGGCGCGATCTCGGCCTTGAAGGCGCCGCCCTCGACCGCCTTGCGGGCACGGCTCAGCGTCTCCATCGCGAACGCGTCCTGGTCGGCGCGGGTGAACTGATAGGCCTCCGCGGTCGCCTCGCCGAAATCGCCCATCGAGCGGCCGGTCTCATAGGCGTCCTCGAGCCCGTCCATCATCATGTGATCGATGATGCGGTCGTGGCCGGCGCGATACCCGCCGCGCGCCTTCTGCAACAGATACGGCGCATTGCTCATGCTCTCCATGCCGCCGGACAGCACGATCTCGGCCGAGCCGGCCTTGATGATGTCGTGGGCCAGCATGGTCGCCTTCATGCCGGAACCGCAGACCTTGTTGACGGTGGTGGCGCCGGTGGCATCCGGCAGTCCGGCGCCGCGCGCGGCCTGGCGAGCAGGGGCCTGGCCTTGGCCGGCGGGCAGCACGTTGCCCATGAACACCTCGTCGATGCGCTCGGGCGCAAGTTTTGCGCGTTCGAGCGCAGCCCCGATCACATGCGAGCCGAGCTTGTGCGCCGGCAGCGGCGCGAGCTCGCCCATGAAGCGGCCGAGCGGGGTGCGGGCGGCGGAGAGGATGACGACGGGATCGGTGCTGGTTGCCATGGCAGGAGTCCCTTCAATGCCGGGGATTTGATTGAATTATTGTCATCATATGATGCAATGCAAAAAATGCAACTGCGGCTCTCATGACAAAATGTCGTGTTCGCATGAGTTGGGGACGGGATCGTTCCGCCATCACCAATGTCGTCCTTGCGAAAGCCAGGGGACCCATACTCCGCAGCGGATATTGTGAATGGGACTCGTCGTTCGGGCGCCGCTCAACAATGACGGCCTGTGGTTATGGGTCCCTGCTCCCGTGCGCAATTGCGCACTAGGCAGGGACGACACCGAATAGGTGTCCGCATCTCGACCGTTCGTGACGATCGCGATTCGTCCCTCGATCGGGTGAGACAGACAAACCATACACTCGCTTGGTCGTCGCTTGCGCCGTCGGGCAAATCAGTGATTGAGAATTTTCGCTGGGCGGCGGCGCATCCGAGCTTGTCTGCGACCTGACCTAATCCGACCGCCAGGCGCCGAGCAGAAATCGTCGCTTCGGCGCGCAGCCCGCTTGTTTCTGCACGTCCGGCAGGTCGACGGCATGGCGCTGCATCAGCAGGCGGATTGCGATCGCGATGATTACAAAGGGCGCCAGGTAGATCGCGAAAACTTCGAAGGCGTTCATGTCGTCCTCCGCGGCTTCGGAACAGACATGCTAGTACGATCATCGCGCGCGCGGGCGGCTAAAACTGTACCGGCGCCGCTGAGTTGGCGTTAACCGAATTCCCGGACGCCGATCAATTCAAGGTTGCGGAATACGGGTCTGTTTACCGATCCGGCGCTAGGGCTGGCGGATTGTGCAATGGAAAGTCCCACCGCAATGTCCGTGATCGCCGTCGAGCAGCCGTCCGCCCGCATTCCGCTCTCCGTCAAGATCGGCTTCAGCGCCTTCATGGCTGTCCTGGTGCCGGTGTACACCTACTGCTACGGGCCGACCAACTTTCTGTATTTCTGCGATGTCTGCCTGATCCTCACCTTGATCGGGGTCTGGACCGAGAGCGCACTGTTGATTTCGATGTGCGCCGTCGGACTCCTTGTGCCGCAAACATTTTGGGTGATCGACTTTCTCGCCCATGTCGCCGGCTGCTCGCTCACCGGAATGACCGACTACATGTTCGACCAGAACCTGTCGCTGTTCCTGCGGTTCCTGTCGGGCTTCCACGGCTGGCTGCCGTTCCTGCTGCTGTTCCTGGTCTGGCGGCTCGGCTATGACCAGCGCGCGCTGATCGCCTGGGGCGTGCTGGCATGGGCGCTGCTGCTGATCTGCTACTTTGTGATGCCGGGACCGCGGCCGGACCCGGGCATGACCCCGGTCAACATCAACTACGTCTTCGGCACCAGCGACAGGGCGGCGCAAGGCTTCGTGCCGCCGCTGGTGTGGCTGGCCGGCCTGATGATCGGCCTGCCACTGCTCGCCTTCATACCCACCCATTTCATGCTGCGGCGCGCCGCGCCGCCGATGTAGGGCCTGCGATTCGCGAGGCTACGCCATCACGTCGCTGCGGATACCATCGTGCATGGCCGCATGCGGCAGCCTCGATTGACACCAATCGACTCGGCGCTACGCTGCCGGAACAGAGCGTTTTCCCAAGCGACTCGAGACGAATTCAAAGCGCCGCAAGCACGACCAAGAAGCAAGACCCAGAAGAACAAGGAAAAGGGCAGGACACGCCGTGACACGCGTCATCGCGTCTTGAGCGGGACCACGCGGACCTCCGCGCTCGCGCCATTTCGCATCCGCAGCTATCGCTTTCAATGGCCGTCCGATCTGCTCACCTCCTGGGCGTTCGAGGTCGAGACGCTGGTGCTCGGCTGGTACATCATGGTCGAGACCGGCTCGGTGCTGCTGCTGACCGTGCTGGCGTCGCTGCAATATGTCGGCACCCTGGTCGCGCCGGTCGTCGGCATGATCGGCGACCGCATAGGGCACCGCGATCTGCTCGCCGTGATGCGCTTTGCCTATACGGTGCTCGCCGGCACCATCATGACGCTGGCGCTGACCGGGCATCTCGCCCCGCTGAACGTCATGATCATCGTCGCGATCATGGGTGTGATCCCGCCCGTCGAATCTCGGCGTGCGCGGCGCGCTGCTCGCCGACATCATGCCGCCGGAGCAGCTGGTCGGCGCCATCAGCCTGGCGCGCACCACGCAGGACTCGGCGCGTATCGCAGGAGCCCTGACCGGGGCCGGATTGTTCGCGGCGCTCGGCATCGGCTACGTCTATGTCGGGATTGCCGGCTTCTATTTCGTCGCCGCCATCCTGATGCTCTGCATGAGCCGCCCGAAGTCGCATGGCACGACCGATCTTGCGGCCGCCGCGCCGGGCTCAAAGCTGCTGCGCGACCTCAAGGAGGGCATCGTCTATGCCTGGAGCGGTCCGGGCATGCGCGCCGCGCTCTGCGTCGCGTTCCTCGCCAACCTCACCGCGTTTCCGCTCACCAACGGTCTGTTGCCCTATGTCGCGCGCGACATCTTCCATACCGACCAGACCGGGCTCGGCTATCTCTCGGCAAGCTTTGCGGTGGGCTCGCTGATCGGCTCGATCACGCTCAGCATGGCCGGCGGGGTACGCATCGCGCGGCTCCTGATCGGCGCGACGCTCGCCTGGTACGCCATGCTGCTGGTGTTCGTCGAGCTCAGGACCATGCCGGTCGCGATGGCCTGCCTGCTGCTCGCCGGCATCGCGCAGAGCATGTCGATGATCTCGGCCGCCGTGATGCTGATGCGCAATGCCAGCGCGCATCTGCGCGGCCGCGTCATGGGCGTGCGCATGATGGTGATCTACGGCCTGCCGCTCGGGCTGCTCGCCGCCGGCAGCCTGATCGACCTGATCGGCTACACCGCGACCGGCACGCTGCTCGCCGCCGCCGGCTTCGTCGCCATGCTGGCGATCGCGCTGCACTGGCGCGCCGACCTCTGGCCGACCCACGCCCCGGCCAACGCCCGGTGAGGGGCGCGGCGCGATGCCGCGCCGCGGTCGCCGATGCGCCAAAAGGACGCGACAGCGCGGGCAAGCTGTCGTAGACCATTTTCGACGCTCCCATTTCCAGTGCCAAGTTCCAGTGCCAGGCCTTTTTCGTTTGATATTGTAATGCTCCGTCTTTTGACCCGCCTTGGACTGCGCTTCGACGACATCGTCGAGGAGCGCCGATTTGTAGACCAGTACGTACGGGGCAATATCGGCTGGACGCAGGTCGCGATGCTGCTCGGCGCCTTCACCTATGCCGGATATGCGTTCTGGGATTGGGTGCTCTATCCCGACGTCGTGGCGACCACGCTGGCGATCCGCGGCGGGGTCGCCGTGCTGGTCCTGCTGCCGCTCACCGCCTTGCTCTCGGTGCCGGCGATGAAGCCGTGGGCCGAGACGATCTTCCTCGTCTATTGCGTCGTTCCAGGCTGCGTGCTGCCGAGCGTCTACCTCGTGCTGCCCTCGGGATTCACCTATGCGGCACCCGGCGTGATGATGGTGATCCTGTTCGTCTCGACCATGCTGCCGCTGCGGATCGGGCCACTGGCGGTGTTCTGTCTCACGACATGGATTGCGCTATGCATCGCTGAATCGCTCGGGCCGGCTTTGCCGCCGGGGCTGCGCTTCATCAATCATTCCCTGGTCCTCAACGCCTTTGCGCTGTCGCTTTACGCCGTCGCCGCCCGCGAGTTCCGCGCGCGCCAGCAGTTTCGAACGGCGCAGGCGCTGAAGCAGGAAAAGGAGCGTTCGGAAGCCTCGTTGCGCGATCTGCACGCGACGCAATCGCAGCTCGTGCAGGCCGAGAAGCTGGCCTCGCTCGGGCAGCTCGTCGCCGGTGTCGCACACGAGGTCAGCACGCCGCTTGGCCTGGCGCTGACCACGTCAACCACCATGGAGGCGGACCTTCGCGCGATGGGCGAGGCGCTGAGCGGCACCGCCGTCCGGCGCTCCGACCTGACAAGGGGCATTGCACGAATCGAGAACGGCCTTCGACTGACCTCGGAAAACCTGCATCGGGCATCTGAAATGGTGCACAGCTTCAAGCAGGTCGCCATCCATCACGCCGACGAGGAGCGCCATACATTCGAGCTCGGCGGATGGCTCTCCGAGCTGATCGCAAAGCTCGGGCCGCTGCTGTCCCGGCAGGGATTGATCGTCGAACTCGACTGCCCGCAAGGCATCGTTCTGAGCAGCTATCCCGGCGCACTGGCGCAGGTGATCAGCAACCTGGCGTTCAACGCCGCGGCGCACGCTTATCCCGACGGCCGCGGCGGACGCTTCACCATGACGGTGACGCAGCCGGATCAGGCGCTCGCCCGGATCGCCTGCGCCGACCAAGGCGTCGGCATCCGCGAGGATTTGCAGGCCCGCGTGTTCGATCCGTTTTTCACCACCGGGCGGGAGCGGGGCAATATCGGCCTCGGCCTGCACATCGCCTTCAACACCGTCGTGTCGTCGCTCAGCGGCCGGATCGCGCTGGAAAGCGAACCAGGCCGCGGCACGCTGGTGCTGATCGAGATCCCGGTATCGAGCTAGCCGCTGGTGGTAGCCCGGCCTCTGGCCGATCGACGCATCGGCGAATGTGTGGCGAGGGCGCAGCAAGCGTCGCCCGGATGAGCGAAACGATATCCGGGGCATCCGGCCCCGCATGTCGCTTCGCTCATGCGGGCTACAGATGACATGTTGCGGCGCTCACGCGGGCCACGGGTGCTGAACCGCTACCGCTTGCGATCTAAAAATCCCTGCAGCAGGCGCTGCGGCTCGCCGGTCTGGAACGACTTTCCGAACACGCCGACGCTGAGGTTGACCGACTCGGTCAGCGGCAGCTCTTCCCACTGCCGCAGCAGGTCCTTCTGGATGCGCAGCGCTTCGGGGCCGCATTCCAGCAGCGCCTTGACGGTGTGCTCGACGGCGTCGTCGAGGCCGCCGAGTTTTGCCACGGTGTCGACCAGGCCCCAGGCGAGCGCGGTTTGGGCGTCGATGTTCTCCGCGGTCATGATCAGCCAGCGGGCGCGGCCCCAGCCGATCAGGCGCGGCAGCAGCGCGGCGTGGATCACCGAGGGGATGCCGACGCGCACCTCGGGCATGCCGAACATCGCGTCATGTGCGGCAACGCGGACGTCGCAGGCGGCCGCGACCTCGAGGCCGCCGCCGAGGCACCAGCCGGGCAGGCGGGCGATCACCGGCGCCGGGAATTTGCGCACGGCCTCGCAGAGGTCGCGCAGCCGGCTGATGAATGCTTCGGCGGATGTCTGGTCGAGCGTCGCCATTTCCTTGATGTCGGCGCCGCCGATCATGCTGCGCTCGCTTTCGCCGGCCAGGATCACCGCGCGGATGCTCGGATCGGCGGCCAGATGCTCAAAACCCTCGCGCACGCCGTTGGTGACCGCGGAACTCACGATGTTCAGCTTGCCGGCGTTGCAGATGGTGAGGCGGACGACGCCTCTGTCGTCGCGGGCGATGCCGCAGTGGGGATTGAGCATGTCCATGGAAAAGCCCCGGCGCAGGAATGGATCGACAAGTCATTTCGGGATGGTGCGCAAGCACCAGACCCGGAATCTCGAGATTCCGGGTCTGGTGCTCGCGTCGCCCCGGAATGACTTGCGCCATGTCCCGGACAAAGCATGGCTCTGTCAAGGGACCGGGTGCGGCGGTTGCGCCGAGGGATGCGGATCTATAGAATTATATGCGTCATATAAATGGAGCCGTCATGACCGCCGCCGAAAGCATCGATCTTCGTTCGCCCGATCTAACGCGCACCCGCGTGGTGGAATGGCAGGCGCCCGGACCGGTGGCGAAAGCGGCGCTGCCGATGTCCGGGATCGAGGCGATGCGCGCGATCCGCGACGGCCGGTTGCCGCCGCCGCCGATGGCCAAGATGATCGGCTTCCGCATGGCCGTGGTCGAGCAGGGGCGCATCGTGATGGAACTCGAGCCGCATGAGAGCCTGGAAAACACCATCGGCCTGCTGCACGGCGCCACCGCCGCGGCGCTGCTCGATACCGCGATGGGCTGTGCGATCTCGACCATGCTGCCGGCGGGGCAGACTTCGGTGACGCTCGACCTCAAGCTGACCTATCTGCGGCCGCTGTCGGCACGGTCGGGCACCATCAGCGCCGAAGGCAAGGTGATCAAGCTCGGGCGCCAGACCAGCTACACCGAGGGCTTCGTCCGCGACGGCAAGGGCAATCTTGCGGTGCACGCGACCGCGACGTTTTCGATGCTCGGCGGGGAACCGAAAGTGGCCGACAAGGCGAAATAACTGCAGCATTCCGGCCGCAAATCTGCTATTATATGATTAGAAACATTCCATGAGACCGGCATGCGCTATTCGAAAGAACACAAGCAGGAGACCCACGCGCGGATCGTCAAGAAGGCCGCGGCGCGGCTGCGCGAGCGGGGCGCCCACGGCATCGGTGTCGCCGACCTGATGAAGGACGCCGGCCTGACGCATGGCGGCTTCTACGCGCATTTCGACTCGCGCGAGGCGCTGGTGATCGAGGCCTTCAGCTACGCGATGGACCGCGCCATCGAGCGCTGGCGCAAGGTCGCCGCGGACACGCCGCCGGAGAAGCGACTTTCGACCATCATCGACGGCTATCTTTCGGCGGTGCACCGCGACGATCCCGGCCAGGGCTGCGCGATCCCGGCGCTCGGCGCCGAGATCGCCCGCGAGAGCCCGAAGACCCGCAAGGCGTTTGCCCTCAAGCTCGACCAGATGATCGACATGATGGCCGACCAGATCCTGGACGTGCCGCGCAAGGCCGCCCGCAAGCAGGCGACGGCGACGCTGGCGACCATGATGGGCACCATAGTGATGTCGCGCATCGCCGGCAGCGGCGAAACGTCCGACGAGATCCTGAGCGCGGGCCGCGAGGCGGTGCTGGGACGTGCCGCCGCGGCCAAGGCACCGGCGAAGAAGAAGGTGAATTAGCGCTTAGAGCGCCAACTGGTGCAGCGCGCCTAATATTCGATCCGTCACCCTGAGGAGCGCGCATCGCGCGCGTCTCGAAGGGTCGACGGCCCGGAGCTTTCCGAGCCGTCAGACCGGGGCCGTGCATCCTTCGAGACGCGCTACGCGCTCCTCAGGATGACGGGAATAACACGGTGTCCGCCTCACACCCCGCTAAAAAGCGCGCGCTCGGCTTCCACGGTCTCGTAGATGTAGTCCGCCACCGCGCGGATGCGGGCGAGGTCCTTGCTGTCGGCGTGCATCAGCAGCCAGAAGGTGCGGGAGATCCGCACCTCGTCTGGCAGCACCGGCTGCAACTCGGGGTGGGCCGTTGCCATGAAGTGCGGCAGCACGGCGATGCCGAAGCCGGCGATGGTGGCGTTGAGCTGCGCGATCAGATTGGCGCTGCGGAATTTCGCCGAGATCTTCGGCGAGACCTGCGGCAGATAGTCGAGCTCCGGCGTGAACAGGAGCTCCTCGATGTAGCCGACGAAGCGGTGCCGCGGCAGGTCGGCGCGCGCAGCAATTGCCGGCGCCTGGGCGAGATAGGCGGGTGCGGCATAAAGCCCGAGCGTGTAGTCCAGGAGCTTGCGGCCGACGATGCGACCTTCGTTCGGCATGGTCAGGCTGATCGCGATGTCGGCCTCGCGCTTGGAGAGCGAGAACAGCCGCGCGGTGGCGACGAGCTGCAGATCGAGATCGGGATACCGCTTGGTGAACTTGACCAGCCGCGAGGCCAAAAAGTGGCTGCCGAAGCCGTCGGGCGCGCCGATCCGCACCGTGCCGGTGAGGTGGGCGCGCGAGCCGCCGACCGCCTCCTGGTTGGCGACGATGGTGGATTCCATCGCCTCCGCGCTGTCGGCGACGCGCTGGCCGGCCTCGGTCAGCAGATAGCCGGTCTTGCGCCGATCAAACAGTTTTGCGGAGAGGTGGCGCTCCAGCCGGTCGACACGGCGGATCACTGTGGCATGATCGACGCCGAGCTGCTTGGCGGCAGCCGAAACCGACCCGCCGCGCACGATGGCAAGCACGAAACGGAAGTCGTCCCAGTCGATTGTGCCGCCGCCTTGATCCAGCATTTCCGCACATCTATGGTGCAATTTATCGGACTTGAATCCCATAAAATGCAGGGTCAATAGGGATTGTAAAGCGATCCCGCCGCGAGGAGCGGCGATTCAGGTGCTTCAGGGAGGTTTTTCCATGCGCTCAATCGGACATTTCATCGGTGGCAAGGAGGTCAAGGGCACGTCGGGCCGCACGGCTGACGTCTTCGAGCCGATGACCGGCGAGGTCCAGGCCAAGGTGGCGCTGGCCTCCAAGGCCGAGCTCCGCGCCGCGGTCGAGAACGCCAAGGCCGCGCAGCCGGAATGGGCCGCCACCAACCCGCAGCGCCGCGCCCGCGTCATGATGCGGTTCCTCGAGCTGGTGCAGCGCGACTACGACAAGCTCGCCGAGCTGCTGGCGCGCGAGCACGGCAAGACCGTTCCCGACGCCAAGGGCGACATCCAGCGCGGCCTCGAGGTCGCCGAGTTTGCCTGCGGCATCCCGCATCTGATGAAGGGCGAATACACCGAGGGCGCCGGCCCCGGCATCGACATCTATTCGATGCGCCAGCCGCTCGGCGTGGTCGCCGGCATCACGCCGTTCAACTTCCCGGCGATGATCCCGATGTGGAAGTTCGCGCCGGCGATCGCCTGCGGCAACGCCTTCATCCTCAAGCCGTCGGAGCGCGATCCCGGCGTGCCGATGATGCTCGCCGAACTGATGATCGAGGCGGGCCTGCCGGCCGGCATCCTCAACGTCGTCAACGGCGACAAGGAGGCGGTCGACGCCATCCTCGACGATCCCGATATCAAGGCGATCGGCTTCGTCGGCTCGACTCCGATCGCGCAGTACATCTACGAGCGCGCCGCGCAGACCGGCAAGCGCTGCCAGTGCTTCGGCGGCGCCAAGAACCACGCCATCGTGATGCCGGATGCCGACATGGACCAGACGGTCGATGCGCTAATCGGCGCCGGCTACGGCTCCGCCGGTGAGCGCTGCATGGCCGTCTCGGTCGCGGTGCCGGTCGGCAAGACCACCGCCGACCGCCTGATGGAGAAGCTGATCCCGCGCGTCGAGTCGCTCAAGATCGGCACCTCGGTCGATCCGTCGGCCGATTACGGCCCGCTGGTGACCCGCGAGGCGGTCGAGAAGGTCAAGAGCTACATCGACATCGGCATCAAGGAAGGCGCGACGCTCGCGGTCGACGGCCGCGGCTTCAAGATGCAGGGCTACGAGAAGGGCTTCTATCTCGGCGGTTCGCTGTTCGACAACGTCACCAAGGACATGCGGATCTACAAGGAAGAGATCTTCGGCCCGGTGCTCTCGGTAGTGCGCGCCCACGACTATCACGAGGCGCTGGCGCTGCCGTCCGACCATGACTACGGCAACGGTGTCGCGATCTTCACCCGCGACGGCGACGCCGCGCGCGACTTCGCCGCCAAGGTCAATGTCGGCATGGTCGGCATCAACGTGCCGATCCCGGTGCCGATCGCCTATTACACCTTCGGCGGCTGGAAGAAGTCCGGCTTCGGCGACCTCAACCAGCACGGTCCGGACTCGATCCGCTTCTACACCAAGACCAAGACGGTGACCTCGCGCTGGCCGTCCGGCGTCAAGGAAGGCGCGGAGTTCTCGATCCCGACGATGAAGTGATTTCCGGGAACGTCATTGCGAGCGCAGCGAAGCAATCCATCTATCCCCCGCGTGGAAGAATGGATTGCTTCGTCGCTTCGCTCCTCGCAATGACGGTGGGGTAACCTTCAGGGCTAGGCGGCGAGATGCAGTTCGCTCTCAACGAGGACCAGATCGCGGTTCGCGACATGGCGCGGGCGTTTGCGGCGGAGAACATCGCGCCGCACGCGCTCGAATGGGACGAGACAAAGCACTTTCCAGTCGACGTGATGCGCGAGGCGGCAGGCCTCGGCATCGGCGGCATCTATATCAAGGACGATGTCGGCGGCTCGGCGATGACGCGGTTCGACGCGGCGCTGATCTTCGAGGCGCTGGCGACGGGGTGCCCGACCACGTCGGCCTTCATCTCGATCCACAACATGGCGTCCTGGATGATCGATGCCTACGGCAACGACATCCAGCGCCACACATGGCTGCCGAAGCTCTGCACCATGGAGCTGATCGCGAGCTACTGCCTGACCGAGCCGGGCGCCGGCTCCGACGCGGCCGCGCTGCGCACCCGCGCGGTGCGCGACGGCGATCATTACGTGCTCAACGGCCAGAAGCAGTTCATCTCCGGCGCCGGCAGCACCGACCTGCTGGTGGCGATGGTGCGCACCGGCGGCGAGGGTCCGGGCGGCGTCTCGACGCTGGTGATCGACGGCAAGACGCCGGGCGTGTCGTTCGGCAATAACGAGCGCAAGATGGGCTGGAATGCGCAGCCGACCCGCGCTGTCATGTTCGAGAACGCGCGCGTGCCGGTCGCGAACCGGCTCGGCGAGGAGGGCATCGGCTTCAAGATCGCGATGGCCGGGCTCGACGGCGGCCGGCTCAACATCGCGGCGTGCTCGCTCGGCGGCGCGCAGGCGGCGCTCGACAAGGCGTTGGCCTACATGAAGGACCGCAAGGCATTCGGCAAACGCCTCGACGAATTCCAGGCGCTGCAATTCAAGATCGCCGACATGGCGACCGAGCTGGAAGCCGCACGCACCTTCCTGTGGCGGGCGGCCGCCGCGCTCGACCGCAAGGATCCGGACGCTTCCATGCTGTGCGCGATGGCAAAACGGTTTGGCACCGATGTCGGCTTCGAGGTCGCCAACCATGCGCTGCAGCTGCATGGTGGCTACGGCTACCTCAGCGAATACGGCGTCGAGAAGATCGTGCGCGATCTGCGCGTGCACCAGATCCTCGAAGGCACCAATGAAATCATGCGGCTGATCGTGTCGCGCAAGTTGATCGAGGGCGCGCGATGAATGATGCGGCAGCAGCCGAGGGCGACCTGATCGCGCGCAAGGAAGGTTCTGCCGGCATTATCCGGCTCAACCGGCCGAAGGCGATCAATGCCGTGACGCTGGAGATGTTCCACGACATCGACAGGGCGCTCGATGCGTTCGAGGCCGATCCCGATGTCGCTGTCATCGTGCTGGAGGGCGCGGGCGAGCGTGGCCTGTGCGCCGGCGGCGACATCCGCGCGCTCTGGGAGAGCTCCAAGGTCAAGGGCGATCTCGGCAAGATCCTGTGGCGCGACGAATACATCCTCAACGCGCGGATCAAGAAGTTCCCAAAGCCCTATGTCGCCTTCATGGACGGCATCGTGATGGGCGGCGGCGTCGGGCTGTCGGCGCATAGCCGCCACCGCGTGGTGACGGAGCGGACCAAGCTCGCGATGCCCGAGGTCGGCCTCGGTTTCTTCCCCGATGTCGGCGGCACCTATCTGCTGTCGCGCTCGCCGGGTGAGATCGGTACCTATTTCGGGCTCACCGGCACCACCATGAACGGACCCGATGCGATCTACGCCAAATTCGCCGACGCCGTGGTGCCGAGCGCAAAGCTGCCGGCGCTGCGCGAGGCGCTGACCAAGGTTACGCCAGGTACGAGTTCGGCCGAGATTGATCGGCTGATCGGAGGCTTCGCCACTAGCGAGAGGGCTGGCCCTGTCGCCGCGATGCAGGCCAAAATCGACGGCTGGTTCGCACACGGCCGGATGGAGGACGTCGTCGCCGCGCTGACGGCCGACGGATCGGATATGGCGCATGCCACGCTAAAGACGCTCAGTGAGAAGTCGCCGCGCGGCATGGTGGTGACGCTGAAACTGCTGCGGCTGGCGCGCGCGACCGCGACGCTGGAAGAGTGCCTGAAGCGCGAATATCGCGCCGCGCTCGAGGTGTTCGCCAGCGACGATTTCCGCGAGGGCGTGCGCGCAGCCGTCATCGACAAGGATCGCAATCCGACATGGTCGCCGGCCGGGATCGAACAGGTGACGCCGGAGATGCTCACGCCTTACTTCGCCGAGATCGGCGCTGACGAATTGAAATTTCCCGACAGCAAATAGAAACGTCGCAAGCGGAGGACTTCCCATGGCAAACGTCGCATTCATCGGGCTCGGCAATATGGGCGGGCCGATGGCCGCCAATCTGGTCAAGGCCGGCCACAAGGTGACCGCGTTCGATCTGGTCGCAGCGTCTCGCGATCAGGCCAGGAGTGATGGCGCCGCGATCGCCGAGAGCAGCGTTGCTGCGGTGAAGGGCGCCGATGTCGTCATCACCATGCTGCCGGCCGGCAAGCACGTGCTCGGTGTCTGGAACGAGGTGCTGCCCGCGATGGCCAACGGCGCGCTGATCATCGACTGCTCGACCATCGACGTCGAAAGCGCAAAGCAGGCGCATGTGCTGGCTGCCAAGCACGGCATGGCCTCGGTCGACGCGCCGGTCTCCGGCGGCACCGGTGGCGCCAAGGGCGCGACGCTGACCTTCATGTGCGGCGGCGAGCCGAAGGCATTCGCGGCGGCCCAGCCGATGTTGGCAAACATGGGCAAGAAGATCGTGCATTGCGGCGCGGGCGGTGCAGGGCAGGCAGCCAAGATCTGCAATAATATGATCCTCGGTATTTCCATGATCGCGGTCGGCGAGGCTTTCGTGCTCGCCGAAAAGCTCGGCCTGTCGCACCAGGCGCTGTTCGACGTCGCCTCGACCTCGTCGGGACAGTGCTGGTCGCTGACGACCTATTGCCCGGTTCCCGGCCCGGTGCCGACGTCGCCGGCCAACAACGATTACAAGCCGGGTTTTGCTTCGAACCTGATGGTCAAGGACCTGACCCTGGCGCAGGACGCCGCCAATGCCGCCGGCGCGGTCACGCCGCTCGGCAAGCACGCGCAGGAGATCTATAAGACCTTCGACGCGTCGGGCCACGGCGGGGTCGACTTTTCCGGAATTATCCAGCACGTTAGGGCCCTTGCCCCGAAGTAAATCGCCGTCATCCTGAGGTGCGAGCGGAGCGAGCCTCGAAGGATGCGAAAACGGTGCCTGTAGCCATCCTTCGAGACGCCGTGCTTCGCGCGGCTCCTCAGGATGACGTCAGAATACGTGGTGAAGCCGGATGACCACATTTCAGGACGCTCGCGCCTTTCTGCTCAAGCACCGCACCGACTACGACGCCGCGGTGAAGGGATTTCGCTGGCCCGATCCGGTGCCGTTCAACTGGGCGCTCGATTGGTTCGATGCCGAACTGGCGCGAAATCTTGACAGCCGCGACCGGCCGGCGCTGTGGATCGTCGATGCCGCCAGCGGCAACGAGACCAAGCTGTCCTTCGCCGAGCTGTCGCGCCGCTCAAACCAGGTTGTAAATTTCCTGCGCGCGCAGGGGCTGAAGCGCGGCGATCATCTGTTGCTGCTGCTCGGCAATGTCGTGCCGCTGTGGGAGACCATGCTGGCGGCGATGAAGCTCGGCGTCGTCGTGATCCCCGCCACCACGCTCTTGACCGCGGATGAATTGCGCGACCGGCTCGACCGCGGCAAGGCGAGGGCGGTGGTCGCCACGCAGGATCAGGTCGCGAAGTTCGCGGGCCTCGGCAGCGACAAGCTCGCCCGCATCGTGGTCGGCGCGACGCAGGCGCAGGACGGCTGGCTGCCGTTCGAGGATTCTGCCAAGCAGTCCGATGCATTCGCGCCCGATGGCCCTACCAAGGCCGACGACCCGATGCTGCTTTATTTCACCTCGGGCACCACGGCAAAGCCGAAGCTGGTGCGGCACAGCCAGCGCAGCTACCCGGTCGGCCATCTCTCGACCATGTACTGGATCGGTCTGCAGCCCGGCGACATCCATCTCAATATCTCCTCGCCCGGCTGGGCCAAGCATGCCTGGAGCTGCTTCTTCGCGCCGTGGAACGCGGGAGCGACGATCTTTATTGCGAATCAGCCACGCTTCGAGGCGAAGGGACTGCTCTCGATCATCGGCCGCTGCGGCGTGACCACGCTTTGCGCGCCGCCCACGGTGTGGCGGTTGTTCATCCAGGAAGAGCTCGCGAGCTTCAAGGTCTCGCTGCGCGAGGTCTGCGGCGCTGGCGAACCGCTCAATCCGGAGATCATCGACCAGGTCAAATCGGCCTGGGGGCTGACCATCCGCGACGGCTACGGCCAGACCGAGACCACGGCGCTGGCCGGCAACTCGCCGGGGCAGAAGGTGAAGGTCGGCTCGATGGGCCGGCCGCTACCGGGCTATCGCGTGCAGGTGACCGACAATGACGGCCACGCCGCGAAGGAAGGCGAGGTGACCTTGCTGCTCGGCGCAGACCGGCCGGCGGGCCTGATGCAGGGCTATCAGGGCGACGACGGCAAGCTGATCGGCACCGACGGCGAGATCTATCGCAGCGGCGACGTCGTGTTCACCGATGACGAGGGTTATCTGACCTTCGTTGGCCGCACCGACGACGTGTTCAAATCCTCCGACTACCGGATCTCGCCGTTCGAGCTGGAGAGCGTGCTGCTGGAGCATGACGCGGTGGCCGAAGCCGCCGTGGTGCCGAGCCCGGACCCGATCCGGCTGGCGGTCCCGAAGGCCTATGTGCTGCTGGTATCAGGCGTCGAACGAACGCCGGAGACCGCGCTGTCGATCTTCAAACATTTGCACACGCGGCTCGCACCGTTTAAACGCATTCGCAAGATCGAGCTGGTCACCGAACTGCCGAAGACGATTTCTGGAAAAATCCGTCGCGTGCAGTTGCGCCGGCTCGAACACGACGATGTCAGAAGCGATGCGTTGCGCGGGGTCGAGTTCCGCGAGGAAGAATTTCCGGAGCTGCAGAAGGTGCGGACCTCCGGTTAGCAGAGGTTAGCCAATGAACGAAGTCTGGAAGAAGCCGCCGGTGTCGCTGGAAACCTACCAGGGCATGGTCGGCAAGGAGATCGGCGTGTCCTCGTGGCACCTGCTCGATCAGGGCCGCATCGACACCTATGCCGACGTGATCGAGGATCACCAGTTCATCCATGTCGATCCCGAGCGCGCCAGGAAGGAGACCGCCTTCGGCACCACGATCGCGCATGGCTTCCTGACGATGTCGCTGATGTCGATCATGTCCTACGAGGTGATGCCGGTGCTCGAGGGCACCGCGATGGGCGTCAATTACGGCTTCGACAAGCTGCGCTTCATCTCGCCGGTGCGCTCCGGAAAACGCGTCCGCGGCCGCTTCGTGCTGGCCGAAGCCACGCTGCGCAAGCCGAAGGAGTTGTTGTCGCGCACCAACGTCACGGTCGAGATCGAGGGCGAGGAAAAGCCCGCGCTGGTCGCCGACTGGCTCGGCCTGATCTATTTCAGCTGAGGATCACAAGACACGGTTGTGTTGCAACCGCGAAGGGTTGTGCACCTCTCCCGCAAGCGGGGAGGTGCAGCGAGCCACCTCAATCTGTTTTTCAGGCGGTGCGCTGCTCTGGCCCATGTAGCGCATTGACGGCTGTGTTCCCCGGTGTCCATGATGCCCGCTTTAGGCGGTGCGGTCCCGGGAGTGGCAGCCATGGTGCAAAACATCGTCGCCGGAATTGTCGTAGTCGCTTTGATTGTGATCGGTGCGATTAGCTACGCTCAAGAGCATCACGAGTGCTGGAGCGGGCATCTGCTCAAAAGCCTGAAACCCTGCGGGTCGATGACCCCTTCGGTCTAGCGCGCCGGGCTTGACCCGGCCATCCATCGCTGCTCAAAAGTCTCCAACCTTTTCATGCCGCTCGGGCACTAACCCTCTCCCCTTGTGGGAGAGGGCGGCGAAATCGAGCGGAGCGAGATGAAGCCGGGTGAGGGGTCTCTCTCCGCGTGCTCATCCGTGGAGAGAACCCCTCATCCGGCGCGCTCGCGCGCGCCACCTTCTCCCACAAGGGGAGCAGGGAAGTCAGAGCAGGAATGACAAGCATGGCAATCAGGTTTGACGGACGCGTCGCTATCGTCACCGGCGCGGGCAATGGTCTCGGACGGGCGCATGCGCTGGGGCTCGCCAGCCGCGGCGCCAAGGTGGTGGTCAACGATTTCGGCGGCGCGCGCGACGGCACCGGTGGGTCGCTGTCGCCGGCCGAGACCGTGGTCGAGGAGATCCGGAAAGCCGGCGGCACCGCGATGGCCGACGGCGCCGACGTCTCGAACTTCGAGCAGGTCACCGCGATGGTCGAGCGCGCCACCAAGGAGTGGGGCAGCGTCGATCTGTTGTGCGCCAATGCCGGCATCCTGCGCGACAAGTCGTTCGCCAAGCTCGAGGTCGCCGACTGGGCCAAGGTGCTCGACGTGCATCTCACCGGCACCTACTACTGCTGCAAGGCGGTGTGGGCCGGCATGCGCGAGCGCAACTACGGCCGCATCGTGCTGACGACCTCGTCGTCCGGCCTGTTCGGCAATTTCGGCCAGGCCAATTACGGCGCGGCGAAGGCCGGGATGGTCGGCCTGATGAACGTGCTCGCCGAAGAGGGCCGCAAGAACAACATCAAGGTCAACACCATCTCGCCGACGGCTGCGACCCGCATGACCGAGGAACTGCTGCCGCCGCAGGCGCTGGCGCTGATGAAGCCGGAAGCGATCACGCCCGCGGTCGAATTCCTGCTCTCGGAGGACGCACCGACCCGCACCATCATGGGCGCCGGCGCCGGCTCGTTTGCCGTGATCCGCGTGCTGGAGACCGAAGGCGTCAACCTGCCGCAGTCGGAATGGACGCCGGACGGCGTCGCCGCGCACTTCAACGCGATCAGCGACATGTCGACCGCGAAGGCGCTGCAGGGCGCGTTCGAGCAGACGCAGAAGTATGTCGCCCAGGCCGCCGCGCGGGCCGGGATCAAGCTCTGAGCATGAGCGTCGCCGTCATCGGAGCCGGACCTGCCGGCCTGATGGCGGCGGAGGTGTTCGCGCAAGGTGGCGCACAGGTCACCGTCTACGACGCGATGCCGTCGGCCGGCCGCAAGTTTCTGATGGCCGGCCGTGGCGGGCTCAATCTCACCCACTCCGAGCCGCTGCCGGATTTCCTTGCGCGCTATCGCGAGGCGATGCCGCATCTGAAGGCTGCGGTCGAGGCTTTTCCGCCTGAAGCACTGCGCGTCTGGAGCGAGGCGCTGGGGCAGCCGACATTCGTCGGCAGCAGCGGCCGCGTATTCCCTGAGGCGTTCAAGGCGTCGCCCCTGCTGCGTGCCTGGCTGCGGCGGCTCGATGCCGCCGGCGTTGCGTT
Source organism: Bradyrhizobium sp. USDA 4510 (assembly GCF_054059095.1). NCBI lineage: Bacteria > Pseudomonadati > Pseudomonadota > Alphaproteobacteria > Hyphomicrobiales > Nitrobacteraceae > Bradyrhizobium > Bradyrhizobium sp. USDA 4510. The sequence goes on from NZ_JBSSBT010000001.1 coordinate 3,053,986, forward strand.
CGCATTCCGGCATCGCTGGATCGGATGGGACGCGCGCGGGGGATTGCTGTTCGAGACGCCGGACGGCCAGCGCACAGTCAAGGCCGATGCGACCGTGCTGGCACTCGGCGGCGCGAGCTGGCCGCGGCTCGGCTCGGACGGCACCTGGGCGGAGATCCTCGCCGCAAAGGGCGTTGCCATGGCGCCGATCAAGCCAGCCAATTCCGGCTTCACGGTTGCCTGGTCGAATATCTTCTGCGACCGGTTCGAGGGCCAGCCGCTCAAGGGCGTCGCGCTCACGATTGGTCCGCATACGGTGCGCGGCGAAGCGATCGTCACCCGCGCCGGCATCGAGGGCGGCGCCATCTATGCGCTGTCGGCGGAATTGCGCGAGGCGGTGCTCGCGAAGGGAACGGCGACACTGACGGTGGCGTTGCGGCCCGATGCCGCGCGCCACGAACTGGTCGCGCGTCTGTCGGCGCCGAAGGGCAAGCAATCCCTTTCCAATTTCCTGCGCAAGGCCGCGCAGCTCTCGCCGGTCGGCATCGGGCTGTTGCAGGAGGCGGCCGTCGCCGTCGGCCGTTCGCTGGCCGCGCTGCCGCCGGCCGAATTGGCCGAACTGATCAATGCGGTGCCGATCCGGATCACCGGCGTGGCACCGATCGCACGCGCGATCTCGAGCGCTGGCGGCATCAGGTTCGACGAACTCGACGCGCATTTCATGCTGCGGCGGCTGCCCGGCGTTTTCGCGGCCGGCGAGATGCTCGATTGGGAGGCGCCGACCGGCGGCTATCTGTTGCAGGCGTCGTTTGCAACAGGCGTCGCCGCTGGGAAGGGCGTGTTACGATGGCTCGTGCAGAAATCGTAGCTCTGTAGGATGGGTAGAGCGAAGCGAAACCCATCAACTTTTTTCCCAGCGGAAGCATGATGGGTTTCGCTGCGCTCTACCCATCCTACGGGATAGGCTCATTCCGAGCCGGTCTTCGTGGCGAGGTCGGTGATGAATCCAAGCACACCGAACGCCGCAGCCACCGCACACACCGCGGTCCAACCACCAAAGTTCCACGCCGCGGATGCCGCTGCCGCGCCCACCGCGCCGCCGATGAAGAACAGCGCCACGAACAGGCCGTTGATGCGGCCGCGCGCTTCGGGGCGCAGCAGGTTGACGGCGCGGCGGCCTAGCGTCTGGTCGGTGGTGATGCCGAGATCGAGCAGGATGGTGCCGAGGCTCAGCGCGACGAGTGCTGCAATCCGCGACTCCAGTACGCCGGCCCAAGCGCACAGCGCGAGCGATGCGGATATCAGCAGATGCGAGCCGATCAGCATCGGCCGTGCCAGGCCACGGTCGCCCCAGCGGCCGGCCAGCGGCGTCGCGACGGCGCCGGCAACGCCGATCAGTGCGAACAGTGCGATGCCCTTGGCGTCGAGCTTGAACGGCGCGTCCGGCAGGCGTAGCGCCACGGCGGCCCAGAACGCGGTGAACGAGGCCATCACCAGCGCCGCGGTCCAGGACCGGACGCGCAGCACCGGCTCCTCGCGCAGCAGTGTCGGGAACGAACGCAGCAGCGCGCCGTAGCTGACCTTCGCCGCCGGCTGTAGCGTCGGCAGGGTGCGCGCCAGTGCTGCGGCGAGCACCGTCATCAGCACGGCCGAGGTGACATAGTAGCCGCGCCAGTTCCAGCTGTCCGCGATCAGGCTCGCCATCGGCCGCGACAGCAGGATGCCGATCATCAGGCCGCTCATCACATCGCCGATCGCCTGTCCCCGGCGCTCCGGCGGCACCATCGACGCAACCAGCGGCACCACCATCTGGATCGCGGCGCACGACGCGCCGAGGATGAAGGTGGCGGCCAGCAGGATCAGCGGCGTCGGCGCCATCGCGGTGCCGATCGCCGCGACGATAGCGCAGGCCAGCGTCCGCAGGATCAGCCGCTTGTTCTCGACGAGGTCGACCAGCGGCACCAGCAGCAGCAGCCCGAGCGCGTAGCCCAGCAGGGTCAACGTCGAGATCAGGCCGGCCTCTAGCGTGGTCATGCCGAGCGAGCGGCCCATCAGACCGACGAGGATCTGCGGCGCAAAGAGATTGGTGACGACGGTGCCGGTCGTGATGGCGCCGATCCAGATCAGCGGACGCACGGCGACGGTGCGCGCCGGGGAGAGTTTGGTAGCTTCGGAGATGGTCATGGGACCTCGCGATGGAGTGGCGAGGCCCCCTTTAGGGGATCGGGATAATATGCTACAATTCAAATAAGATGATGAAGAATATGCGAGATTATTATGAACACCCATGACCTCGTGGCGTTCGTCGCCGTGGTCGAGACCGGATCGATCGTCGCGGCCTCGGCGCGGCTGAACCTGACCCAGCCCGGCGTGACGCGGCGGATCCAGAATCTCGAGGAGATGCTCGGCGCGCAGCTGCTCGACCGGCTATCGAAGCCGCTGAAGCCGACGGCGGCGGGAATCGAAGCCTATGAGCAGGGCCGCCGGCTGCTGCGCATGCTCGACGACCTCAAGTCAGGCGTCGCCAATGACGGCGTGGTGCGCGGCGAGTTCAGGCTCGGCCTGACACCGTTTTTGTCGGAGGCCGGGCTGACCGGACCGCTCGATGCGGTGCGCGGCGAATTTCCGGCGCTGGCGGTGCGCGTCGTCTCCGGCTGGTCGCCCAACCACATGGAGCGGGTCAGCCGCAACGAGCTCGATGCCGCTGCAATCTGTTTGCCTGACGGCACCGCGCCGCCCGACGATCTCGTGGCCGACGATCTCGGCGCGCAGCCGGTGGTGTTCGTCGTCGCGCGCGACACGAAGACGCCGAAGTCGGTCGATCTCGAATGGCTGTCGCGGACCGGATGGGTGATCAACCAGGACGGCTGCGGCTTTCGCCAGACGCTGAAGCGTCAATTCGATGCGGCGCATCTGCCGTTCAACATCGCGGTCGAGGCGCTCGACAGCGAGCTGCGGCTGTCGCTGGTGGCGCGCGGGCTCGGCATCGGCCTCGTGACGCCGGTGGCGCTGAAACGAAGCCCGATCCGTAGCCGGCTCAAGGCCGTGAAGATCGCGGATTTCAATCCCGCAGTCCGCGCCTGGATCGTGCATCGCCCGCCGGCCGGCCGCCTGGCGCGGCCGATCGAGGTGTTTCGCGCGGCGCTGGACCGCGAGCTGCAGGCGCTGATGCGGGAATAAATGCGGAGTTCGTAGGATGGGTAGAGCGAAGCGAAACCCATCAACTTCGATCCGCAGTGACATGATGGGTTTCGCTACGCTCTAGCCATCCTACAAGGTCTGTGTATGCGGCTACCGCAGCTTGCCCCGCGCCGTCACCGGCAGCGCACCGATGATCTCGTCACCGCGCACCATCACGACCTCGTCCATCATGTTGACGACGACGCAGACGTGATTGGGCACGATCCGCACCACGTCGCCGACATTGGGACGGGTGTTGCTGCGGGAGAGATCGAGGAAGCCGTGCTCCTCGGCGAAGCGCGCGATCCTGGCCTCGGGATGTTCGAGGATCAGGCCGTGGCCTTCGAGGCCGCCGGTGTCCGAGGTCAGCGTCTTGGAGCCGGCATCGAGGATGCCGCGCTCGGGGCCGGCGCGGCTGACGACGGTGGAATAGATGTGCAGCGCGCAATCGTCCCAGGTCGCGACGCCGGCCGCGACCTGCATGCGGTCGTTGTAGATGTAGGTACCGAAGCGATGCTCGGTGCCGCCCTTCAGCTTGCCGAGATTCTTCAGGTTCGGCGTGCCGCCGGTGGAGACGATGGTCGCGTCGAGGCCATGGGCGCGCACGCCGGCTAGCGCCTCGTCATAGAATTTCTGCGCATCGGCCCAGCCGGTCTCGGTCGGATACAGCATGAAGCCCGCGAAGCTGAGGCCCTTGGAGGCTGCGATCTCGCGCGCCAGCGCGATCGCCTCGGCCGGGGTCTCGACGCCGGCGCGCTTGCGGCCGGTGTCGCATTCGACCACGACCGAGAGCGGGCGGCCGGAGGCGGCGGCGGCCTTCGGCAGGTCGCCGACGACGACGGAATTGTCGGCTGCGACGGTGACGTTGGCCTTTGCTTGCAGCGCGCCGAGCCGCGCCATCTTCTCGTCGCCGAGCAGATTGTAGCTGATCAGGATGTTGTCGATGCCGGCGTCCGCCATGATCTCGGCCTCGCCGAGCTTCTGGCAGGTGATGCCTTTGGCGCCGGCCTTGATCTGCAGCTGCGCCAGCATCGGGTTCTTGTGCGTCTTGATGTGCGGACGGTTGGCGACGCCGGCCTCGTCGCAGGCCTTCTGGATGCGCGCGATGTTGCGCTCCACCCGGTCCATGTCGATCACGGCGCAGGGCGTGCCGTATTCCTTGGCGATCTTGGCGGCGAGGGGCGTCGTCATCGGGGTGGCTCCATTGCAGAGTTTCCGTCATTGCGAGTGGAGCGAAGCAATCCATCTGTCCGCGTTTGCAGATGCATGGATTGCTTCGTCGCTCCGCTCCTCGCAATGACGGCAAGAATCATTGTGTTCATGCCTGCTCGATCTCTTCGCGCAGCACCTCTAACTCGAGCCAGCGGTCCTCGGCGGCAGCGAGCTCTTGCTGCGCCTTTGCGATCGCGGCCGAGGCGGCGTCGAATGTCTTGCGATCCTTCGTATAGAGATCGGGATCGTCGAGCAGCTTCTGCTGCTTGGCGATCTCGTTGTGCAGCTTGTCGATGGTCTTCGGCAAGGTTTCCAGCGCGTGTTTCTCGTTGAAGCTCAGCCGGCGCCGCGGTGCTGCCTCGGGCGCCGCGGCCCTGGCTTCCTTCTTCTCTTCGGTCGCGGTATCCGCCTTCACCGTCTCGCGCTTCACGTCGGCGCCGCGCTGCGTCAGCATGTCGGAATAGCCGCCGGCATATTCGATCCAGCGGCCCTGGCCCTCGGGCACGATCACCGAGGTCACGACGCGGTCGAGGAAGTCGCGGTCGTGGCTGATCAGGATCACCGTGCCTTCGTAATCGCCGAGCATGTCCTCGAGCACGTCGAGGGTTTCGAGATCGAGGTCGTTGGTCGGCTCGTCCAGGATCAAAAGGTTCGACGGCTTGGCCAGCGCGCGCGCCAGCATCAGGCGGCCGCGCTCGCCGCCGGAGAGCGCTTCCAGCGGCGTGCCGCGCTGCTCCTGCGCGAACAGGAAGTCCTTCATGTAGCCGATGACGTGCTTCGACTTGTCGCCGACCATGACGTGATCGCCGCGGCCGCCGGTGAGCGCCTCGGCCAGCGTCAGCTTCGGGTCGAGGCTCTCGCGGTGCTGGTCGAGGGTTGCCATCTCGATATTGGCCCCGAGTCGCACCGAACCGGACTCGGGCGGATCGTTGCCGATCAACAAATGCACCAATGTGGTCTTGCCGGCGCCGTTCGGGCCGACGATACCGAGCCGGTCGCCGCGCTGGATCCGAGTCGAGAAGCCGTCGACGATCCTGCGCTCGCCGAACGCTTTCGCGATGTTCTTGGCTTCGATCACCAGGCGGCCGGACTTTTCGGCTTCGGCGGCGGCGAGCGTTGCATTGCCGGTGGCGCCGCGATAGTTGCGGCGCTGGTCTCGCAGCGCAAAGAGATTGCCGAGCCGCTTGACGTTGCGCTTGCGGCGGCCGGAGACGCCGTAGCGCAGCCAGTGCTCCTCGTTGACGATCTTGCGGTCGAGCTTGTGCTGCTCGCGCTCTTCCTCGGCCAGCACCTCGTCGCGCCACGCCTCGAAGGCGCCGAAGCCGCGCTCGATCTGCCGGATCTGGCCGCGGTCGAGCCAGGCCGTGGTGCGCGACAAATTGGTGAGGAAGCGGCGGTCATGGCTGATCAGCACCAGCGCGCAGCGCCGGCTATCCAGTTCGCCCTCGAGCCATTCGATGGTCGGCAGGTCGAGATGGTTGGTCGGCTCGTCAAGCAGCAGGATATCGGGCGAGGGCGCCAGCACCCGGGCCAGCGCCGCACGGCGCGCCTCACCGCCGGAGACATGCGCCGGATCTTCCTCGCCGCTGAGGCCGAGCTGTTCGAGCAGATAGCGCGCCTGGTAGTGGTCGTCGCCGGGGCCGAGGCCGGCCTCGACATAGGCGAGCGTCGTCTTGTGGTCGCCGAAGTCCGGCTCTTGCGGCAGATAGCGGATGGTGGCGCCCGGCTGCACGAAACGGCTGCCCGCGTCCGGCTCGACCAGGCCGGCGGCGATGCGCAGCAGCGTCGACTTGCCGGAGCCGTTGCGGCCGATCAGGCAGACGCGCTCGCCCGCGGAGACCGACAGCTCGACGCCGGTGAGCAGCGGCGTGCCGCCGAAGGTCAGGCTGATGTCCTTGAGCTGGATGAGAGGGGGAGGAGCCATCGCGCTAACCCTGCTGGCTCGCCTGCGCCTGCTCGGCGCGGCGGCGCTGGATACGGCGGATGGTCTGGTCGAGCGTCGACAGGAAGGTCGAGCGGTCGCGCGGCGAATATGATTTCGGCCCGCCGGTGATCTCGCCCGACGAGCGCAGATCGGTCATCAGGTTGCGCACCGCGAGCGTCATGCCGATTGACTGCTCCGTGAACGGCTTGCCGTTCGGCGCGATCACGTCGGCGCCGGCCTTGACGCAGCGGCTCGCCAGCGGGATGTCCGCCGTGATCACGATGTCGCTCTCACGCGCGCGTTCCGCGATCCAGTCGTCGGCCGCATCCATGCCGGAACCGGCAGCGATGCGCTCGATCAGCGGATCCTGCGGCACGCGGATGAAATTGCCCGCGACCACGCTGACGGGCACGCCGTGCCGGATCGCGACGCGATAGATCTCGTCCTTCACCGGGCAGGCGTCGGCGTCGACATAGATGCGGGTGGGAGCAGGGGTTTCAGTCATCGATTCCAGGGTTGGCAGGCGCGGCCTGCGTGTACTCCATCGGGCGGAAAATAGCGAGCAAAACGAGAGGCTTGTCACGCTGCCCGGTTCGACTACGATTGCCTGAGAAAAACAACGGAAATAAGGGGAAACCCCATGGATTCGAAGACGGCTTCGCTGACCTACTGCGTCTCGGCGTACAACACCTCGAAACTGTCGGAGAACAAGATCCACGACGACACGGTGGCGCGAAAGTTCGGCTTTTCCGGCGGGCTGGTGCCCGGCGTCGACGTGATGGCCTACATGATGCACCTGCCGGTCGAGAAATGGGGCCGCGACTTCCTCGCGCGCGGCCTGATCGAGGCGCGCTTCGTCAAGCCGGTCTATGACGGCGAGATCGCGGAATTGACCGGACAGGAGACCGGCAATGGGCTGACGATCGAGCTCCACAGCCGCGGCGAGCTCTGCGCCACCGGCACCGCGTCGCTGCCGGCCTCCGCGCCGAAATTCGTGCTCGATGACTACAAGCAGGTCGCCGCGGTCTCCGAGCGCAAGCCGGTCAGCGCCTCGTCCTATGAAGAGGGCAAGTGGCTCGGCACCATCCCGCGCGACTGGTCGGGCGATGCCGCGAAGGAGTATCTCGCCGATATCAGGGAGACCGACCCGATCTACCTGCGCGAAGGTCTCGGCCATCCCGGCCTGCTGCCGCGGGTGATGAACAAGGTCCTGGTCGACAATGCGATCCTCGGGCCCTGGATCCATGTCGGCACCCGCATGCAGTTGCTGTCGGCGGGCAAGATCGGCGACGAGCTGACCGCGCGCGCCAAGGTGACGGGCAATTACGACAAGAAGGGCCACCGCTTCGTCGAGCTCGACGCGCTGGTGCTCGGCAATGGCACCCCGCTCGCGCATTGCTGGCATATCGCGATCACCCAGCCGCGCGAGCAGGCCGCGGCGTAACTTTCCACCTCTCCCCGTTCTTCACGGGGAGAGGTCGGATCGCATCGCAGATGCGATCCGGGTGAGGGGCAAGGCACAATTCCAGTTACAACGACCTTGCTCGCCGGATGGAGTCCCTCACCCCAGCCCTCTCCCCGCAAGAGCGGGGCGAGGGAGCAGGAGAGCCCTTATGCCGCGCTCGCCTTGGCGTCCTGGATCGCGCGCCAGACGCGTTCGGGCGTCAGCGGCATGTTGATGTGCTTGATGCCGTACTCCGACAGCGCGTCGACCACGGCGTTGACGATGCAGACGAGGCTGCCGGCGCAGCCGGCCTCGCCGCAGCCCTTGGTGCCGAGCGGGTTGGATTTCGCCGGCGAGGGATGATCGCCGACCAGCATCGACGGCACGTCGCCGGCGCGCGGCAGCGCGTAGTCCATGAACGAGCCGGTGATCGGCTGGCCTGATGCGTCGTAGCTGACTTCCTCCATCAGCGCCTGGCCGATGCCCTGCGCGACGCCGCCGTGCAGCTGGCCCGCGACGATCATCGGATTGACCACGACGCCGAAATCGTTGACCGCCGAGTAGCGCACGATCCGCGTCACGCCGGTGTCGGGATCGATCTCGACCTCGGCGACGTGGCAGCCGTTCGGGAACGTCGACGCCGTCTCCTTGGTGGCGTGATCGACGTCGAGCGTGTCCGGCGTGCCTTCCGGCATCTTGCCGGCGCGCATCCGCTCGGCGAGCTCCATGATGCCGATCGAGCGGTCGGTGCCGGCGATGGTGAAGCGGCCGGCGCCGAATTCGATGTCGGCCTCGGAGGCCTCCAGCATGTGCGCGGCCGCCTTCTTGCCCTTCTCGACGACGAGCGCCGAGGCCTCGACGATCGCTTGCCCCGTTGCGGTGATCGAGCGCGAGCCGCCGGTGCCGTTGCCGAAGCGCACCAGATCGCTGTCACCCTGTTCGAGGGTGATCTTCTCGAAGGGCACCCCGAGCTGGTCGGACAGTACCTGCGCGAACGGCGTGGCGTGGCCCTGGCCGTAATCCAGCGTGCCGGTGGTGAGCTTCACCGAGCCATCGGGCTCGAAGCTGATCTTGCCGAGCTCGCCGCTCGGCGGCGCGGTGACCTCGAGATAGGAGCCGACGGCGATGCCGCGCAGCTTGCCGCTCTTCTTGCTTTCCTTCTTGCGCTTGGCGAAGTTGTCGTAGTCGGAGATCTCCAGCGCCTTCTGGAACACGCCGGCGAAATCGCCGCTGTCGTAGGTGACGCCGGACGCCGCCGGGAACGGCAGCTGCGACGGCTTGATGAAGTTGCGCTTGCGCAGCGTGAAGCGGTTGATGCCCATCTCGTCGGCGGCCGCATCGATCAGCCGCTCCATGTAGTAATTGGCCTCGGGCCGGCCGGCGCCGCGATAGGCGCCCATCAGCGTGGTGTTGGTCAGGACCGTCTTGATGTCGACGCCGAGCAGCGGCGTGCGATAGACGCTGGCGAGGTTCTTGCCGGTGTTGAGCGACAGCGGGCCCGGCGCGACGCCGGTGATGTAGGCGCCGAGATTGCCGTAGCCGGACAGCCGCACCGCGAGGAACTTGCCGTCGGCATCGAGCGCGAGCTCGGCGTGGATCAGCTGCGCACGGCCCTGGCTGTCGGAGAGGAAGCTGGTCGAGCGCTCATCCAGCCACTTCACCGGGCGGCCGAGCTCACGCGCCGCATGCGCGATGCAGGTGTATTCGGGATAGTTGAGATTCTTCATCCCGAACGAGCCGCCGACATTGCCGGTGAGGATGCGGACCTTGTCGGCGGGCACGTTGAGCAGGCGCGCCAGGATCGCCTTGTTGCCGGAGACGCCCTGGGTCGGCACCTGCAGCGTAAAGCGTTCGGTTTTCTTGTCGTAATGCGCGAGGGCGACGCGCGGCTCCATCGAGACCACGGCGACGCGGGTGTTGACGATCTCGAGCTTGGTGACGTGCGCCGCGCCGGCGAACGCCGCCTCGATCTTGGCGGTGTCGCCATAGTGATAGTCGAGCGCGACGTTATCGGGGATGTCGTCGTAGAGCTGCGGCGCGCCGGGCCTGGCGGCTTCAGCTGCGTCGGTCACCGCGGGCAGCGGCTCGATATCGACCTCGACGGCCTCGGCGGCATCGCGCGCCTGCGCCGCGGTCTCCGCCACCACGAAGGCGACGGGATCGCCGACGAAGCGCACCTTGTCGGTCACCAGCGCGGGACGGTTGGTCTGCTTGAGCGGGGAGCCGTCACGGTTCTTCAGCGGCAGGCCGCAGGTGAAGGGGTTGTAGCCGGCGGCCGCAAGGTCGGCGCCGGTCCAGACCCCGAGCACGCCCGGCATCGCCTTGGCGGCCGCCGTCTCGATGCCCTTGATGATTCCATGGGCATGCGAGGAGCGAACCATCCAGCAATAGGCCTGGCCGGGCAGCGAGAAATCGTCGGTGTATTTGCCCTTGCCGCGCACCAGGGTGTCGTCCTCCTTTCGTCGAACAGGCTGTCCGACACCGTATTTTTGCAGTGCGATAGCGTTTTCGAGGGAGGCAGGCGGCGTGTGATCTTGCATCGAAAATGACCTGAAATGCCCGGATTTGCTGGAGTTTGGGGGCGCTGAGGAGATAACGCACACCCCCCTTAACGACAACGCCCGATTGGGCATGGACCCAATGTGAACGGAGTTTGCGTAGGGCTTTGACGCTGCTAAAGTTTCCGTGAACGATAATTATTCGGCGGGCCTAAAGGATCCTACGGATCCCCTGGGGTCCCGTGGAAAGACAGTTTTGATGAACGACCATGTGCGGCTTTGCGACGGCCCTCCGGCCAGCGAAGCCCCGCCAGGGTTGGTTGCGGCAGCGGCGGAAAGTGGCGTCTACGCCGCGCTTGACCTTGGCACCAACAATTGCCGGCTGTTGATCGCCTGTCCCACCGGCGACGGGTTCCGCGTGGTCGATTCATTCTCGCGGATCATCAGGCTCGGCGAGGGCATCGCCGCCACGGGCTCGATCAGCGAGGCCGCGATTGAGCGGGCGATTGCCGCACTGGCCATCTGCAGCGACAAGATTCGCTATCGCAAGGCGCGCCGGCTCCGCCTGATCGCCACCGAGGCCTGCCGCGCCGCCGGCAATGCCGAGAGCTTCCGCGCGCGGGTGGCGGCCGAGACCGGCATCAAGCTCGAGGTGATCGATCGTGAGACCGAGGCGACGCTCGCGGTGATCGGCTGCTCGCCGCTGCTCGATCCGAAGGGGCGGGGCGCCATCCTGTTCGATATCGGCGGCGGCTCGACCGAGCTGGTGCGGATCGAGCGCGACCCCAACGCGCCCGACGTAGCGCCACGCATCAAGGCGTGGATGTCGATCCCGCTCGGCGTCGTCACGCTGGCCGAACATTTCGGCGGCAAGAACGTCACCAGGGATCTGTATGCGCGAATGATCGATGAGGTCGCGCGGCACGTCGCGCCGTTCGCGGCCGAGCACGGCAAGGATCTGCGCGACATGCACATGCTCGGCACCTCAGGCACCGTGACCACGCTCGCCGGCGTGTTCCTCAATCTGTCGCGCTACGACCGCCGCCGCATCGACGGCATCTGGATGAACGATTGCGACGTCACCGCGACGATCCAGAAGCTGCTCGGCATGAGCTATGAGGCGCGCGTCAACAACAACTGCATCAGCGTCGAGCGCGCCGATCTGGTGCTCGCCGGCTGCGCGATCCTCGATGCGATCCGCAACGCGTTCCCGATGCCGCGGCTCCGCGTTGCCGATCGCGGCCTGCGCGAAGGCATGCTGGTCGAGATGATGCGCGAGGACGGCGCGCTGCGGGCGTGCTAAAGCTTCCCTTGCCTCGCCCCGCTTGCGGGGAGAGGCCGGATTGCATGTTAATGCAATCCGGGTGAGGGGAACTCTCCACGAGCGCATCTCTCATCTTCATTGCGGAAACATTCCCTCACCCAAACCCTCTCCCCGCAAGAGCGGGGCGAGGGAGTAGAGAAGCAGTATGGCGAAAGACACCACCGGGCGGCTGCACGTCACGGTCAAGAGCGGCGGCAAGCGCAAGCTTTCGTCAAAACTCTGGCTCGAGCGCCAGCTCAACGATCCCTATGTCGCCAAGGCCAAGGCGATGGGCTACCGCTCCCGCGCAGCTTTCAAGCTGCTCGAGATCGACGACAAATACCGTCTGCTCAAGCCGGGCATGACCGTGGTCGACCTCGGCGCGGCGCCCGGCGGCTGGAGCCAGATTGCGGCCAAGCGGACCGGTGCTGTCGACGGCAAGGGCAAGGTGGTCGCGATCGATCTGCTGGAGATGGGCGAGATTCCCGGCGTCACCTTCGCGCAGCTCGACTTCCTCGACCACGACGCGCCGGAAAAACTGATCGCGATGATGGGCGGCCGCGCTGACATTGTGATGTCCGACATGGCCGCCAACACCACCGGCCATCGCAAGACCGATCAGCTCCGCATCATCGGCCTGGTCGAGACCGCCGCGCATTTCGCCGGCGAAGTGCTCAATCCCGGCGGCACGTTCCTGGCAAAGGTGTTCCAGAGCGGCGCCGACGCCGAGCTGGTGGCGCAGCTGAAGCGCGATTTCGCCACCGTCCGCCACGTCAAGCCGTCCGCCAGCCGGCAGGATTCGTCGGAGCGCTATGTGCTGGCGACGGGATTTCGCGGGCAGCAACAGCCGTCATCGCGCGGGACGTAGCGACGACGCGTTCGCCGAAGCCTCCGCGAAGGCAATCCAGATCCCTCATAGGGCCCGGCCGGAGCGCTGCCCGGTACGCGAGCGCGTCGCGAGCTGACCTGAATCCATTGGAACTCTTCCCGTTACGGCGTATTCTATCTTCCCGGCGCGGTCAGTTCGTTGCGTATTTCGGCCTGGCGCCACGGCAGGTTTGTGCAGCGAGCCGCGCCTCCGTCTTGCGGAGCTCTTCCGTGATGGAACGCAGGTCGAGCATAGGTAATCGCCTTCTGGCGGCCTTGCCGCCCGCCGACCTTGATTTGCTTGCGCCTCATCTCCGCAAGATATCGCTCGAACGCGACGCCGTGCTGGTGCGGTCGGGCGACCTCGTCGAACAGATCTATTTTCCCTGCACGGCATTGATCGCGTTCGTTATGGACATGCCGAACGGACAGGCCGTTGCGACGACAATGATCGGCAATGAGGGCGCCGCCGGCATCCTGTCGACACTCAGGTCGATACGCTCGCCGATGACCGCGGTGGTTCGCGTCGCGGGCACGACGTGGCAGATTTCGCCGGCACGATTTCACGCCGCGCTCGCGCACAGTCACGCACTTGGCAGCGCGGTGCAGCTCCATATGCGGTCGCTGCTGGTTCAGTTCCAGCATATCGCGGCGTGCAATGCGCTCCATTCCGTGGAGGCCCGCCTGGCCCGGTGGTTGTTGCAGGTTCACGATCAGATCGGCGACGACACGCTGCCGCTGACGCAGGAGACGCTGTCGGAATTGCTGGGCGTGCGACGAACGACCGTGACCCACGTCGTGCACAAGCTTCGCGCCTCGGGCGCAATCCGCTCCAACCGGCGGAGCTCGATCGAGGTCGACAGGCCGCGGCTCGAAACCGCGGCCTGTGAATGCTACGAGATCATGCGCGGCAGGATCGACCGCATCATATCTGCGGAAGGGATGAGGTCGTCCGGTCACGGCGCGCCGCCACATGGACCTCGGCGTTCGCACGCCGGACCGTGGACCAATGGCGACAAGGTTCATGCACATACGCGCGGCGCGGGTGCTGAGCGATCACGAAGCCATTGAATAAGGATTGAATAAGGATTGAATAAGGATTACGCAAGCGCGGATGTCAGGACGCCTTGCGCAATTCGTGCTCGGGTTCGTGCACCCACGCGTCCCTGGCGAACCATTCGTGATTGGTCCGACAGCTCGTGCAATAGCTGCGCGAAAAGAACACGGTGCTGCACCGGAACGTCTCACGGTCGGATTTCATGCCGGTATTGATCGCACGTCCCGTCCGCGGGCATTTGATCATGATGACGCCCACCTTGGTCCTCCTCCAATGTCAGGAATTGCTGGTCCCGCGCACCGTCGGCTGGACCGTGCCTCTTCTGACGGAGACGCTTGGTCCAGCCGGCCTGGGAGCGGGGGGGGGGGCGGCTCCTCAGGAAGGTGTTTTCAAGGCCTTGGCAAAGCTCTTCTTGATCGGCTCGGAGGTCTCGGTCGCGACTTTCTTCGCGATCTCCCAGAGCTCCCTGTTCTGCGCGGTCGTCGCTTCGAAATTTTTGCGGCCGTGATCGGCCGAAAGCTGGATGACTTCCGACAGCGACCTGGTGCCGGCGAGTTCGGATATGAAAGCGAGGGCCGAACTGGCGTTGGAATGCGAGATCTCGATCACCTTGGCTGCGTAATCCGCAGCGCCCTTGGCGTTGACCGCATATGCCTCCTTGAGCAAGACGGAGATTTCCTCCGAGGCTTCCTTGACCTTCTCGAACTGTTCCCGGGCGCGTGTCGCATTTTGTTCGGCGATGCCCTGAAAGGCCTGGGGCAGCGCGAACAGGGGCACGCTGAAGCCGCCGGCTTTCGGATTGTCGCTCACTTCATTCGTCTGGACGTCACTCACTGGCTCTGATCCTTTCAAGGGAAACAAAATCAAGGAAAATCCGCGCCTCGCGGTGCACGGACGCTGGGGAAGCGCAGCTGGAGTGCTCCCTTCCATTTGGTTTTTTTGCTGATGCCGGGTCACCGCGTGCCCGCTTGAGCAGGACTATGCAGGATCGGAGGTGCAGCTTCCGTTCGCTTTCTGACTCTCGCGGAGATTTTTTTCCGGAACGAAGCGGCCGTCGTATCGTGGCATCGTGGGGAGTTAAGCCACCGATCGCGGCGGTGGCGCAGCCGGCGCAGCTGGACATTCCGACCGCTTGCCTTAGGAGGGTGGGTAGTCGGGTGTCATCCCGATCTGAAGGCGCGCAGCACGACATTTAGGCGCGACTGCTTGGAACCTCGGTGCGTAGCTGGAGTCGACTCTTTTGCTCCCGGCCAATGCCCCCCAAGCCCACCGGGAGAAAACCCCCACGGGTTGGCGGCCTTGGTGCAGCGTCAGTTTCGCGCACTGGGGCCGTTTCTTGCAGGACTGGAAAATCGGGCGACGCAAGCGCATATTTCCCAGATGGCGACCATTGTTCACTGCAATTGCGGCGCCGAGTACAGACGCACCGAAGAGAAGTTCTTGGTGCCGCATACGGGTGATGCGATCTGCACGGTCTGCGGAGCTGCGCTGGAATCGTGGCTGGAAGCGACCCACGTTCCCACATACGAACTAATCGAACGTCCGGATCGAGGATAGCCAGGCGGAATGACCGGCCACCCCTGATGGGCCTGGTCGTGACCTGACGGCGACTCGCGGTGTCCGTGCCTCGGAAACGGCTAGTTCGATCGACTAGCCGAGCCGCTGATCGCGCGCGTTCTGGGTGTCCTCGGTCGCGACCTTGACGGCTTCGGTCGCGGCGCGCTTCTCGGCGCCCTTGCGGCTCGAGATGTCGATCGCCTTGCGGCCGGCGATCTCGTTGCCGGCCTCAGCCGGCATCTGCCAGAAGAACCAGGCCGAGGCCGCCGAGATCAACGAGACCACGATGAAGGCCGGCGCGAACACGTCGGCGGAGAGCTCGGTCTGGTGGTGCAGCGCCAGCGTGGTTTCAACCGAGAACGCGCCGACCGCGACGCCCGCGGACACTGCGAGCTGCTGATTGACGCTGACGAGGGTGGTGGCCCGGCTCATCTGCGGCGCTTCGACCTCGGCATAGGCCACCGTGTTGATCGCGGTGAACTGCAGCGAGCGGAAGAAGCCGCCGACCACCAGGATGGTGAAGATCAGCATCAGCGGCGTCGAGATCGTGAACAGGGCGCAGGCGGCCAGGAAAGCCGAACTGACCACCGCGTTGACGGTCATCATGTTGCGGAAACCGAAGGCGCGGATGATGCGCGCCGCCAGCGTCTTCATGCCCATGGCGCCGACCGCCGAGGCAAAGGTGACGAGACCGGACTGGAACGGCGACAGGCCGAAGCCGACCTGCATCAACAGCGGCAGCAGGAACGGCAGCGCGCCGATGCCGAGCCGGAACATGAAGCCGCCGACGATCGACGCGCGCATGGTCGGCAGCCGCAGCAAGCCGAAATCGAGCACCGGCGAACCGGTCCGCCGTGCGTGGATGACGTAAAGCGTCATCGAGACCGTGCCGACACCGACCAGCGCGGCGACGATCGGCCACGGCAGCAGATTGAGCCCGGCCACCGACAGCCCGAAGGCGATGCCGGCGAGGCCGATCCCGGCCAGCACCAGTCCCACGAGATCGAAGCGCTCGGGATCCTCGCTCTTGATCGGATCGATGTATTTCAGCGCCAGAAAGATGCCGAGCAGCCCGATCGGGATGTTGATCAGGAAGATCCAGTGCCAGGAGAAATAGGTGGTGATGAAGCCGCCGAGCGGCGGCCCGATCACCGGGCCGATCAGCGCCGGGACCGTCACCCAGGCCATCGCGTTGACCAGCGCACTCTTGTCGACCGAGCGCAGCAGCACCAGCCTACCGACCGGGGTCATCATCGCCCCGCCGAGGCCCTGCAGGATGCGGGCGAACACGAAATCGGTCACCGAGGACGACAGTGCGCAGCCGATCGAGCCCAGCATGAACACGCCGACGGCGCCGGCAAACACGATGCGGGCGCCGAAGCGGTCCGCGGTCCAGCCGCTCGCCGGGATGAACACCGCGAGCGACAGCAGGTAGGAGGTGATGGCCAATTTCAGCGTCAGCGGGCTGGTGCCGATATCGGCGGCGATCGCCGGCAGCGAGGTCGCGATCACCGTGGAGTCCATGTTCTCCATGAACAGGGCGGTGGCCACGATGAGCGGGATCAGGCGTTGCTTGTTCATCAAAACAGGACAGCTGTGCTGAAAAGGCGGGCGAGCGGGCCATATCATCCTGCCCTCGGCCACGCTATTGCGGAACCGGCCAAACGCCCTAAATCCTGCGTGACGCTGGTATGCATCCGCCCGTGTCCAAAGGTTCGCCGTGATCTACGTCCTTGCCGCTCTCCTGCCGCCGATCGGACTGCTCCTGAACGGACAGCCGTTTTCGGCCATCTTTAATCTGGTCCTGATCGTGTTTTGCGCGGTTTTCGGGCTGTTTTTCCACGTGTTGCTGCTGGTGCCGTCGGCCCATGCCCTGATCGCGGTCCACATGAAGCGCGAGGACCGGCGCCATCGCGAAATGGTCGAGGCGATCCGCCGCCATGGGCCGCCGCCGGGTTACCGGGCGCCCTGAACCGGCTCCCTAAAAAGGCCTGTGCATGGCTGGCAAACACTTTGATTCGTCATGCCGCCATGCTATCGACCAGCGTCAACCCCACCGATGGGCGCCGATTCGACGGTGACGCAGCGAGCGTCGCCGCAGGCGGCGTTCATCCGTAAGACCATCGCGGCTGGGCCGCAGATAAAGGAGTTGGCAATGGCCACGGGATTTCCGGCTATCCGCGAAGCCTTCACGTTCGACGATGTGCTGCTGAAGCCCGGTTTGTCCGACGTGCTTCCCTCGGAAGTCGATATTCGCTCGCGCGTCACCCGCGCAATCTCGCTCAACATTCCGATCATGGCGTCCGCGATGGACACCGTCACCGAGGCGCGCATGGCGATCGCGATGGCGCAGGCCGGCGGTCTCGGCGTCATCCACCGCAACTTCGATCCGGAAGGGCAGGCCGCGCAGGTGCGGCAGGTCAAGAAGTTTGAGTCCGGCATGGTGGTCAATCCGCTGACCATCGGCCCCGACGCCACGCTGGCCGATGCGCTGACCCTGATGAAGGAGAACGGCATCTCGGGCATTCCGGTCGTCACCGGTGCCGCCAAGAACGTGCCGGGCAAGCTGGTCGGCATCCTGACCAACCGCGACGTGCGTTTCGCCAGCGATCCCCGGCAGAAGGTCTCGGAGCTGATGACGCACGAGAACCTCGTCACGGTGCGCGAGGGCGTCGGCCAGGACGAGGCGAAGCGGATGCTGCACAAGCATCGCATCGAGAAGCTGCTCGTCGTCGACGACCAGTATCGCTGCGTCGGCCTGATCACCGTCAAGGACATCGAGAAGGCGGTCGCCCATCCGCTCGCCTGCAAGGACGAGCACGGCCGCCTGCGCGTCGCCGCCGCCACCACGGTCGGCGAGACCGGCTATGAACGCACCGAGCGGCTGATCGATGCCGGCGTCGACGTCGTCGTGGTCGACACCGCGCACGGCCATTCGCGCCACGTGCTCAATGCCGTCAACCGCATCAAGCGGCTCTCCAACGCGGTGCAGGTGGTGGCCGGCAACGTCGCGACCGAGGGCGGCGCGCAGGCGCTGATCGATGCCGGCGCGGACTGCATCAAGGTCGGCATCGGCCCGGGCTCGATCTGCACCACACGCATCGTCGCCGGCGTCGGCGTGCCGCAGCTTACCGCGATCATGGACGCGGTGGCCGCGGCGAAGAAGGCCGACGTGCCCGTGATCGCCGACGGCGGCATCAAATATTCCGGCGACCTCGCCAAGGCGCTCGCCGCCGGTGCCGACATCGCCATGGTCGGCTCGCTGCTCGCCGGCACCGACGAGACGCCGGGCGAAGTCTTCCTGTGGCAGGGCCGCTCCTACAAGGCCTATCGCGGCATGGGCTCGGTCGGCGCGATGGCGCGCGGCTCGGCCGACCGCTACTTCCAGCAGGACATCAAGGACACGCTGAAGCTCGTCCCCGAAGGCATCGAGGGCCAGGTGCCCTACAAGGGCCCGGTCGGCAATGTGATGCACCAGCTCGCCGGCGGCCTCAGAGCGGCGATGGGCTATGTCGGCGCCAAGGACATCAAGGATTTCCACGACAAGGCCGAATTCGTCCGCATCACCGGCGCCGGCCTGCGCGAGAGCCACGTCCACGACGTGACCATCACGCGCGAAGCCCCGAACTATCCGGGCGGGGTGTAAGCCCCAGCACCGTCATTCCGGGGGGGTCCGAAGGGCCGAACCCGGAGTCCCGGGAGCCCGGGATGCCGTCATCCGCTAGGCGAGCCAGCGCTTGCGTCGCTTGTAGTGCTTCACATCGCGGTATGATTTTCGCTTCTCTCCGGCGACGCCAAGATAGAACTCCTTGACGTCCTCGTTCGCGGCAAGGGCGTGCGCTTCGCCGTCCATCACCACGCGGCCGTTTTCGAGGATGTAGCCGTGGCTTGCATATCTGAGCGCCATATTGGTGTTCTGCTCGGCGAGAAGAAACGACACACCTTCCCTGGCGTTGAGATCCTTCACGATCTCGAAGATCTCTTCGACGATCTGCGGCGCGAGGCCCATCGATGGTTCGTCGAGCAGGATCATCTTCGGGCGTGACATCAGCGCGCGGCCAATCACGCACATCTGCTGTTCGCCGCCCGACGTATAGCCGGCGGTGGAACTGCGTCGCTCTTTGAGGCGGGGGAAATAAGCGTAGACACGTTCAAGGTCCTGCGCGATCGCGAGCTTGCCGTCCGTCCGTGTAAAGGCGCCGGTCAGGATGTTCTCCTCGACCGTCAGATGAGGGAAGGCGCGCCGCCCCTCCATCACCTGGATGCAGCCGCGTCGCACCACCTCGTTTGGCGACAGGGACTTCACCTCGACGCCGTTGAACAGGATCGAGCCCTTGGTGACCTCGCCGCGCTCTGCGTGCAGCAGATTGGAGACCGCCTTCAGCGTCGTCGTCTTGCCGGCGCCGTTGGCGCCGAGAAGCGCAACAATGCCGCCTCGCGGGACCTCCAGCGAGACGCCCTTCAACACGAGAATGACGTGATCGTAGACAACCTCGATATTGTTGACCGATAAAATCAGCGCTGCCGCTTCCGTCGCAGCGGTGACGACCTTGGCGATTGACATGCGCGGACCTCCAAACCGAGCAGGGGCTGCGATCCGGGAGCAGGCAATCCTGCCTCCCGGATCACTCGCACGGGTCAGGTTTCTTTCGCGCAGTCGCGCGGCTTGATCTTCTTCTCCGCGGCATACTTCGCGGACACGTCGGCGACGAGCGGTTCGATGAGCGATTCGTCAGCCGTGTACCAGTCGGAGATCACTTTCCAACCCTTGCCATCCCATTGCTGGACGCGCCCGTAGCGCGCGCCTTCGTGGTCGGAGCAGGAAATGCTGACCGGCTTCAACATTCCCTCAAAGCCGAGCTCCTTGATTCGTGCTTCGGTGAGTATCAGGTTCTCAAGCCCCCAACGGACCTGCTCGCCCGTCAGCGGTTGCTTGCCGAATTTTTCTTGCGCCTTGCGGATCGCCTCTACGCCGAGCATGGCATTCGTGATGCCGCGGTTGTAGAGAACTTCGCCGATCTTGCCAGGTTCTGTCGAACCCTTTCCCTTGGCGTAGACGTACTTCTCTATGTCGGCGTGCGCGGGGAATTTTCCTGCGCCATGCTGAAGCATCAACGATTTGTAGCCGCTGGCCTGATCGCCCGCCGGCGTCACATCCGGCTCCGCGCCTGACCACCAAACACCGATCATCTTGTCGCGCGGATAGGCGACGGCGGCCGCTTCCTTGATTGCCGTGCTGTTCATGACGCCCCAGCCCCAGACCAGGACATAGTCCGGCCGGTGCTGGCGGATCGCCAGCCATTGCGACTTCTGCTCGACGCCGGGATGCGTGACGGGAATCGGCGTGAACTCAAAGCCGTACTTCTGCGCCAGCACTTGCAGCATCGGAATTGGCTCTTTGCCGTAGGGGCTGTCATGGTACAGCAGCGAAATCTTCCTGCCTTTCAGCTTGTCGAAGCCGCCGAGTTCCTTGGCGACGTGCTGGATCGCGATGTCGGCCGCGGACCAATACGTGCCGAGCAATGGAAAATTATATGCGAACACCGCGCCGTTCTTGGAATCGGCACGGCCATACCCCATCGTAATGATCGGGATCTTGTCAGCCGCGGTCTTTTCGGTGAGTGCGAAGGTGATCCCGGTCGACAGCGGATTGATGAAGGCCGCGCCGGTTGGTCCTTTGCTCTTGAGACGCTCGTAGCACTCCACTCCCTTGTCGGTCGCGTAACCCGTCTCGCATTCCTCGATCAGAATCCTGACGCCGTTGATGCCGCCGTCACGTTCATTGATCAGGTTGTAGTAGTCTACCACGCCGTTTGCGTAGGGCGCGCCGTTCACAGCGTACGGTCCGGTCCGGTAAGACAGAATTGGGATGAATTGTTCGTTTTGCGCTGCGGCCGGTGCGCCAAGCGCCGCGCCGGCCAAGGCGGTCGCGAGTATCAGTAACCTGTGTGCAATACTTGCCATATTGATATCCTCCTTGCGGTACTTCCTTCCTCTCCGTTGTCGGCGGCCGTCACCCGATTGCGATCAAGGCACGATCACTGCCTCAATAGGGAAACGGCCAAAGCCTGAGCTTCTCCTTGCCGATCGAGATCAGCCGGGCGAAGCCATGGGGTTCCTTGATGAGCAGATAGCAGATCAAGGATCCGAAGATGATGAACTGGAGGTGAGTGATCGTTTGCGTCGACAGTGGCAGGCCGAGCTTGGTCGGAATCACATTCAGCATGATCGGCACGATGAGGATAAACGCTGCTCCGATGAACGAACCCATGATCGAGCCGAGCCCGCCGATGATGACCATGAACAGAAGCTCAAGCGAGCGGTCGATCGAGAACGCGAGCGGCTCCCATGAACCGAGGTAGACGAACGCCCAGAGCGCACCCGCCACCCCGATGATGAACGAAGAGACCGCGAAAGCCGTCAGTTTTGCATAAAGCGGCCTGATGCCGATCAGCTCGGCGGCAATATCCATGTCGCGGATCGCCATCCACTGCCTGCCGAGATTGCCGCGCACGAGATTTTTCGCCAACACCGCCATCACGGTCACGAAGAGCAGGCACAGCAGGTAGCGCTCGACCGGCGAGCGAACGACCATGCCGAAGAAATCCAGTTCCGGCGCATTCACTGATCCCGACGGGGCGTAGTTGGTGAACCACGGGATCCGCAGGAAGGCCCAATCGAAGAAGAACTGCGCGGCGAGCGTTGCGACCGCCAGGTAGAGACCCTTGATCCGGAGACTGGGAATGCCGAACAGGATTCCGGCACCCGCCGCCATGAACCCGCCAAGCAGAATGGATGCCAGCACGGGCAACGGTGGGATCGCGATCGCGAAGCCAAGCCAGGCAAGCGGGATATGAACGCCGGTCGCCAGCTTGTAGGCGGAATAGGCGCCGATGGCCATGAACGCGCCGCTGCCGAGCGAAATCTGGCCGCAATAGCCGACGAGAATGTTCGTCCCGATGGCGGCGAGCGCCAGGATGAGGAAGGGCAGCAGGATGGCCCACAACAGATAGTCGGTGCCGAACGGCCAGATCCGGAAGGTGGCCAACAGCGGCACGCCAATGAAAGCAATCGCGAGCAAGACGGCGAGGGCGATACGATCCTGCCGGATCGGGAAGATCGCCATATCCTCCGCATAGGTCGCCTTGAACTGGCCAGCTTCGCGATAGAGCACAACGACCTCCCTGCCTCAGACACGTTCGATGATGCGTTCGCCGAACAGGCCCTGCGGCCGCAAGAGCAGCACCGCCAACGCCAGCACGTAGGCAAACCAATATTCGATGCCGCCGCCGATGGATGGACCGAGATATACCTCTGCGAGCTTCTCGCCGGCCCCGACAATGAGCCCGCCGACGATGGCCCCGGGAATGGAGGTGAGGCCGCCGATGATCAGGACCGGCAAAGCCTTCAGCGCGAGAAACGTGATGGAGAACTGCACGCCAAGCTTGGTTCCCCACACGGTCGCCGCGACGAGCGCAACGAGGCCGGCAACGAGCCAGACCACGAACCAAATCCAGCTGATTGGAATCCCGATCGAGTGCGCGGCCAAATGGTCGTCGGCCACGGCTCTGAGCGCGCGACCGGTCTTGGTGCGCTGAAAGAAGACCGCGAGGCCGGCGACCAGGACGCCCGCGATCAATGCGCCCCAGACGTCCAGCTTGTTGACCAGAATCCCGCCCGGGAACAGGCCTTCGAACAAGAACCAGGCGTCGGTCGGGAACAGCCGCAACGGGTAGACATCCGATCCGAAGATCATCTCCGCGGCGCCCTCGATAACGAATGTCACGCCGATCGTCGACATGAACAGCGTCAAGCCATCCTGATTGACGAGAGGTCCGATCACGAACCGCTCGATGAGCCAGGCGGTTGCTGCCATGATCACGGCGGCAAAGCCGATAGCGAGGATGACCGCGACCCAAAGCGGAAGGCCGTTGGCGACCAGGAGGTCGAGGGCGCGAACCAGCGCCAATCCCGCGAGCAACACCATTGCTCCCTGCGCATAGTTGAATACGCCGGATGCCTTGAAGATCAGCACGAAGCCGAGCGCGACCAGCGAATAGAGCACGCCGGACATCAATCCGCCGATCAGGACCTCGAGAAACTGACCCAGTGCGATCATGGACGCACCTCAATGCGCGACGCCAAGATATGCGTCGATGACGGCTTGGCTTCTCTTCACTTCATCAGGCGTGCCGTCGGCGATCTTCACGCCGTGATCAAGCACCGCTACGCGATCTGACAGATCCATGACCACGGCCATGTCGTGCTCGATCAGGGCAATGGTCGTGCCGTAATGGTTGTTCACATCAATGATGAACCGCGACATGTCCTCCTTCTCCTCGAGGTTCATGCCTGCCATCGGCTCGTCCAGGAGCAGAAGGTCGGGCTCCATCGCCAGGGCGCGACCGAGTTCGACACGCTTCTGCAAGCCGTATGGCAGACGCCCGACGGGTACCTTGCGGATTGTCTCGATCTCGAGAAAGTCGATGATCTCCTCGACCTTGCGCCGATGCTCGATCTCCTCTGCGAGGGCAGGGCCATAACGCAGCAGCTGCCACAACAGCCCCCGGCGCACCTTCAAGGTGCGGCCTGCCATGATGTTGTCGAGCGCGCTCATGCCCTTGAACAGGGCGACATTCTGAAAGGTGCGCGCGATGCCGCCGCGCGCCGCCTCGAACGGCTGCATTTTGGACCGGGTGCTTCCCTTGAAGGTGATGGCGCCATGGTTGGGGTGATAGAACCCGTTGACGACGTTCAGCATTGAGGTTTTGCCGGCGCCATTGGGGCCGATGATGGCGCGAATTTCGCCTTTCTTGACGTTGAACGAGACGTCCCGCAGCGCCTTGACGCCGCCGAAGGCCAGTGCCACGCCCTCGACCTGCAGCAGGATTTCGTTGGCGTTTGGCGCTCTCATGCTGCTCTTCCGAGCGATTCTGCCGGACCGATGATTTGCATGTCGCGAATCTCGACTCGTGCAGCGATCGTGCCCTTCCGGCCATCCTCAAACGTGACTTCCGTGGAAATGTCGGCGTCATGCGCTCCGTTGTAGAGTGCCGTGACCAACGACGCATAGCGTTCGGCAATGAAGCGGCGGCGCACTTTCTGCGTGCGGGTCAGCTCGCCGTCATCCGCGTCGAGCTCCTTGTGCAGAATGAGGAAGCGGCGAATCTGGGCGCCCGCAAGCACCGGTTCCCCGGCCAGGGAGCGGTTCACCGCGGCAACGTCTTTGGCGACCATGTCGTAGACCAGCGGATGCCCGGCAAGCTCCTGATAGGACCCGTAGGCGACGTTGTTGCGTTCCGCCCAATTCGCGACCGCGACCGGGTCGATGTTGAGCATGGCGCATACGAACTCTCTGGAGTCACCGAAGGTGATCGCTTCCTTGATATTGGGATAGAACTTCAGCTTGTTCTCAAGGTACTTGGGAGCAACACATCGTGCCGTCAGCCAATCGACCGACGTCCTTCGCACGATCGATGATCTTCAGATGCCCGGTTTTCTCGTCGAAAAAGCCCGCATCGCCGGTCCTGACATATCCGTCGGACGTCATCGCTTCCGCGGTCTTTGCCTGATCCTTGAAATATCCGAGGAACATGCCGGGCGAGCGAAACTGCACTTCGCCCGAGTCCGCGATGCGGATGTCGACGTTGGGCGCCGGCGGACCAACCGTATCCGGATAGATCTCGCCATCGGGCTGACACGTTACATAGAGGAACGCCTCGGTCTGGCCGTAGAGCTGTTTCAGGTTCAGTCCGATCGCGCGGTAGAACGCGAACAGATCCGGACCGATAGCTTCGCCTCCAGTGTATGCGACGCGCACCTGAGACAGGCCAAGAACGTTCTTGAGAGGTTCGTAGACCAGCCAGCGTCCGAGCGCATAGAGCAATCGGCCTGACAGCGGCACCGGACGTCCCGTCAAGACTTGCTCGCCATACCGCCGCGCGACGTCCAGAAAGTAGCTGAACAATCGCCGCTTGATCGGCGCCGCGTCCTCCATCCGGACCATCAGCCGCGTCAGCATGGCCTCGTAACCGCGTGGCGGGGCCAGGTAGAAGGTTGGTCCTATCTCATGCCGATCCTGCTCGATTGTGTTGCTGCTCTCGGGGCACGCCATGCAGAATCCGGCCACCAGGCCTTGCGCATAGCTGACGTAATGATCGCCCGCCCAAGCCAGCGGCAGATAGGCCAGCACCACGTCCTTGTCGGTCAACTTGTCGAACCGCGTGGTGTCGGTTGCAGCATCGATGCAGCCTCGCGCCGACAGCATGACGCCCTTGGGCGCGCCGGTCGTTCCCGAGGTGTAGAGGATGATCGCGATGTCCGAACCGTTGCCGGCCCGAATGGATTCATCGATCCGTTCGCCAAGCGCCGGGTCGGCTGCAAGCGCGGCGCGGCCGTCATTGATGATATCGCCGATTGCGATCAGTCGACCGTGGTCGTAGCCGTCGATTCCGCGCGGTTCGTCGTAGATAATCCTGTTGAGTTGCGGCAGTCGGTCGGACACCGACAGGACCTTGTCGACCTGCTCCTGGTCCTGCGCTGCGACCAGCGTCACCTCGGCGTGAGCGAGAACAAAAGCAAGCTCATCAGCCACTGCATCGGAGTAGACTGGAACGGGGATTGCGCGCAGCGTCTGCGCTGCCATCATGGTCCAGTAAAGCTTGGGCCGATTGGAGCCGACGACCGCGATTGTCTCGCCTGGCCGCAAGCCAAGGCGATGCAAGCCGGCGGCGTAGCTACGTATGATCTCGGCAACCTCAGCCCAGGTCCAGCTCTGCCAGATGCCGAGATCCTTATGCCGGAACGCTGGCCGCGTGCCAAATTGTGCCGTGTTTCGCAGCAGCAATTTGGGAAACGTATCATACGATCCGTCGCCGGCCATGTCGGTCTCGATCCAAAAACCGAAGCGTTGGTTCGCTCCTGTTATGGTGATGCCTGCCCCATTTTTGGGTAACAGACATGCGAGTGCCGCATGGTCCGAGATTACAGCGAATCGAAAGTCCGACAAGTGCCAGATTGATAGGTCGCGTTTTTGCCGCGGGCGCGCGCGGCAGAGATAGGTCTACCGGCTGCCAATTCGCCGAAGGTGAATCCGGCCGCCACCAAACGCACATTGCGGCGCGAAGACGCTGATCGGCTCTCAAGAGGTAACCCCAATGCTTCGGAGAGCCTCACGTCCATCGGACGGTCCCGCGAAGCTGACCGGAGTCCTGCGCCACTCAGGTTTCGAGGGCGACCGGAAACCGGTTGCCGATCAGCTGCGCGGCCGCCCTCGTTGCGACAATGGAGGGCCGCCTGACCGCCTGGCTCCGCCCTGCCGGATCGCGAGGTCGGGTCAGGCGACTTGACTACGGCTGCTTCGTCTGCCGGTGGCGCGCCGTGACAAACTGCCGCCACCAGGGGGCCCTGCGAACCGCGCGACGTGACGGTATCGCGTTGGCGCCAATGTGCCTGGCATGATGGCTGTCATTTCAAACAACATTTCAAACAACGCAACGCGAAGACAGCAAATCCATTTCCCTTGCGGGGAGGTGGATTGCATGACTACGTGTGCGCCACGAACCAATCATCCCAAGAGGAAATCATGTCCCAAGGAAAGCGCATCGTTCTGGCTTCGCGCCCGCACGGCGAGCCCACGTCGGCCAATTTCAGGCTCGAGGACTACACGCCGCCGGCACCGGGTGCGGGCGAGGTGCTGCTCCGCACCATCTGGCTGTCGCTCGATCCCTATATGCGCGGCCGCATGGCCGACGGTCCGTCCTATGCCGCACCGGTGCCGGTCGGAGGCGTGATGGAAGGCGGCACGGTGAGCGAGGTGATCGCCTCCAACAATCCCGGCTTTGCCAAGGGCGATATCGTACTATCGCGCGCGGGCTGGCAGACGCATGTGCTGTCCGACGGCAAGGGCCTTGCCAAGATCGATCCGAAGATCGCGCCGATCTCGACCGCGGTCGGTGTACTCGGGATGCCCGGCATGACCGCCTACACCGGCCTGCTCGAGATCGGCAAGCCGCAGGCGGGCGAGACGGTGGTGGTCGCGGCGGCGTCCGGCGCGGTCGGCTCGGCGGTCGGCCAGATCGCCAAGATCAAGGGCGCGCGGGCGATCGGCATCGCCGGTGGCAAGGACAAGTGCGCCTACGTCAAGAACGAGCTTGGCTTCGACGAGTGTCTCGACCACCGCGATCCCAATCTCGCGGCCAAGCTGAAGGAAGCCTGCCCGAAGGGCATCGACGTCTATTTCGAGAATGTCGGCGGTGCGGTGTTTGACGCGGTGTTTCCGCTGCTCAACGCGTTCGCGCGCATCCCGGTCTGCGGCCTGATCGCGCATTACAACGACACCGAAGCGCATGCCCCGAAATGGGCCGGCGCGATGATGCGCAACATCCTGACCAAGCGGCTGACCTTCCGCGGCTTCATCGTCAGCGACTTCGCCGCCATGCATGGCGACTTCCTCCGCGACATGTCGCAGTGGGTGCGCGAGGGCAAGGTCAAGTACAAGGAGTTCGTGACCGAGGGCCTGGACAGCGCGCCGGAGGCCTTCATGGGCCTGCTCAAGGGCGCCAATTTCGGCAAGCAACTGGTCCGGGTCGGGCCGGACAAGGCCTAAGTTACAGGCTCCGGAAGCTCCCATTCCGCGCAACAAAGTATCAAAAGCGCGACAATGGCGGGGATTTGGGGGCCTTTTGGCCCCCATTTGCTTGACGGAGACCCGCAGCAGTTGATTCAATATGGCTATATTTCAGGTGTAGCCATGATTTTTGAAGCTATTGTTTTCGGGGTCATTCTCCTCGCCGTCGGCTATTGGGCGACGATGTTCGTCATGGGCCGCCGCGACGACGTCTTGCATGGAAAATTCGTCGAGGAGCAGCCGGACACGACGCCGGTCCGCTTCATGCCGCACGTAGCTTGCGTACGGCCCGCGCAGGCGGCACCACAGCCCGACAAGGACACGCTGCAGGCGCTGCTCACCGTGATCAAGCAGGACCTGCACGACGCGGCGCGGAGCTGACGCGGCTCAGGCCGGCTCCTTGCCGAGCAGCATGTCCAGGTCGACATCGACCTGGCCCTTCGCCCTGAGGTGGCGGACCTCGAAACTGTCGGGCTGGAAGCGGTATTCGACGAGACCGGTTTCCTTGATGCCGATCACCTCCTGCCGCGCGTCGGAGATGACGAAGCCGGCCGAGGGCGCCCAGATGTGTCTCACATGCTCGAACGTATAGTCGCGACGCTGGTGCACATGGCCGCTGCCGACCAGACGCCAATCGACCTTGCCGAGCATCTCGATCAGGCGGCGGCGCGCCGGCTGCGGCACGAAGCGGATCGCGGTCTCGGCGTGCTCGGCATCGTAGGGCAGGTCGAGATAGATCGGCTTGTGCAGGAACAGCGCGACCGGCCTGCCGACCGCCTTGTCGAGCGCGCCTGCGAGCCAGTCGAACTGCTCGGCCTCGCTGTCGAGGCCGGTGTTCATGATCAGCGAATTCAGCCCGATGAAGCACCAGCCGGCAGCGTCGAAATGCCAGCGGTCCTCGCCGAGCACCGAGGTGAAGGCGCCGCGCGTCTCCTCGGTCGGCAATTGTGAAGGCGTGGGGCCGACCGCGGTCGGATTGTCGCCGATGTCGTGATTGCCCGGCAGATAGAGGCAATCGACCGGCAGCGCGTTGTGCAGCTCCTTGGCGAATGCGAGGTCGTCGCGGCTGGTCGGCCCGTCGAACGAGACGTCGCCGGAGTTGAGCACGAGATCGGGACGCGTCGCGTCGATGTGCTCGCTGACGCGATGAAAGTTGTCGATCAGCGGCTTGAAGCGGCGCGCGAGATGGGTGTCGGAGATCTGTGTCAGGCGAAATTGGGGCATGCATCGCTCCTTTCGGCCGGAGCATAGGTCGGCGCGAAGTCGGAACGATGACGATTTTGCCGTCTTGTTCGATGCCTCGTTTGAAGCCCTGTTTGATGTGTTGTTTGGTTTTGCGCCTTGGGCGGTCGCTCGATCGCCAGTTGCCGCACCGACGCCGGCGAGTCCTGCCGTCACCATGCCGGGCACGCCGCTGCCCGGGCCGCGCTGTCGAGGATCAGGGTGATGATGCTGATCGGGCCAACCGTGAGGGGCTGAAACCGCCATTGGTCCTGGGAGTTGGTCACCCGGGCTCGGATTACGGTTCAACGGGTTACCGCGCACGCTTCATTGTGTTGGGGGCGAGTCGCGGCTAAGAGGGCGGCCGGGCGCCCGCGGCTGAGGGAGATTTTTGATGTCGGTTCAAATGGTTCTGTTACCGGTCTTCATCCAGATCGGGATCACCTTCGCGCTGTTGTTCGCCATGGCGACGACGCGTACGAGGGCTCTGACGAGCGGCGAGACCAAGATCGCCGACATCGCGCTGCGCGAGCCGAACTGGCCGGCCCAGGCCACCAAGTTCGGCAACTGCTTCGCCAACCAGTTCGAGCTGCCGATCCTGTTCTATGTCCTGATCGCTATTGCGCTGCCGCTGCGCCGTGCCGATCTGTTCATCGTGCTGATGTCCTGGGTGTTCGTGGTGACACGATTTGCCCATGCCGGCGTGTTCGTCACCTCCAACGACGTGCGGCCGCGCTCGCTCGCCTGGTTCGCCGGCGCGCTGGTGCTGGCGGCCATGTGGCTGTATTTCGCGCTCAGACTGCTGCTGCTGATCTGATGCGCCCAACCGAAAGAGACCAATGACCCCCGCTGCCCGGCTTTCCGCCGCGATCGAGCTGATCGCCACCATCGACGCACAGCGCATTCCCGCGGCGAAAGCGCTGAAGGAATGGGGCACCGCGCACCGTTATGCCGGCTCCGGCGATCGCGCCGCGATCTCCGGCCTGATCTGGGACGTGCTGCGCCGGCAATCCTCCGCGGCCTATTTGATGGACGACGCCAGCGCCCGGTCGCGCGTGCTCGGCATGCTGAAGCTCGAACGCGGCATGGACATCGCCACGATCCAGGCGCTGTGCGACGGCGGCCGGTTCGCGCCGGATCCGCTGACCGCGACCGAGGAGGCCGCATTGGCCTCGCGCTCGCTCGAGGATGCGCCGGCGCATGTCGCGGGCGATTATCCGGACTGGCTCGACCCGCATCTGGCAAGGGTGTTCGGCGACGACCGCGCCGCGGAAGCGACCGCGATGGCGAGCCGCGCGCCGCTCGATCTGCGCGTCAACACGCTGCGCGGCAAGCGCGAGAAGGTGCTGTCGCGGCTGTCGCATCTCGGCGCCAGGGAAACGCCGTGGTCGCCGCTCGGCCTGCGCATCGAGCTCGGCGCCGACGCGCGCAATCCGGGCATCCATGCCGAGGAGGATTTCATCAAGGGCGCCATCGAGATCCAGGACGAGGGCTCACAGCTCGCCGCGCTGTTCTCGGCGGCCAAGCCCGGCGAGCAGGTGATCGACCTCTGCGCCGGCGCCGGTGGCAAGACGCTGGCGGTGGCGGCGATGATGCAGGGCAAGGGCCGGCTGATGGCGACCGACAGCGACAAGCGCCAGCTTGCGCCGATCCATGAGCGGCTGTCGCGCGCCGGCGTGCACAATTGCGATGTGCGCACGCCGCGCGGCGAGGAGGAGGTGCTGTCCGACATCAAGGCGTCCGCCGACCTCGTGCTGATCGACGCGCCCTGCACCGGCACCGGGACCTGGCGCCGCAATCCCGACGCCAAATGGCGCATGCGCCCCGGCGCGCTCGAGGTGCGGCTGAAGGATCAGGCCGAGGTCCTGGAGCGCGCCGCGCCGCTGGTGAAGGGCGGCGGCCGGATCGCCTACATCACCTGCTCGGTGCTCTCGGAGGAGAACGGCGAGCAGGTCAGGGCCTTCATCGCGCGGCATCCGGAGTTCTCCGTGCAGCCGCCGGAGCAGACCGCAGCGGTGCTGTGGGACAAGGCCGAAGCCTTTGCCGAGGCTGCGCTGCAGTCAGCGGAAGGCCTGCTGATGACGCCACGCCGCACCGGCACGGATGGGTTCTTCGTCTCGGTGCTGAGGAAGGCGTAACGCTTCCCCCGCCGTCGAGGAGCTCGCGACAAAATTGCAGAGCAATTTTGCGCTGAAGCGACGAAGCAATCCATTTCTCCGCTTGCGGCACGATGGATTGCTTCGCTTCGCTCGCAACGACGGGCGTGTCCACTACGCTTCGGAGCACGCACCAATCGGCACCGGCGTCCGGCTCACCACGATGACCCAGTACAGCAGCGCGCAGGCGCTGATCGCGGCACCCAGCACGCAGACGCCGGACCAGCCGGCGGCGGCATAGGCCATTGTCGAGCTGATCGCGCCAAAACCCGTTCCGATCGAGTAGAACACCATGTAGCCGCCGACCAGCCGGCTCGCCGCGTCGGGGCGCGCGGCGACGATCAGGCTCTGGTTGGTGACATGGATCGCCTGCACCGCGAAGTCGATCATCAGGACGCCGGCCACGACCAGCCATAGCGAGGTGTTGAGGCAGGCGATCGGCACCCAGCCGGCGAGCATCAGCAGCAGCGACAAGCCGGTGGTGCGCTGCCCCCAGCCGCGGTCGGCGAACTGACCGGAATTGCGTGCCGCCAGCGCGCCGGCGAGGCCTGCGATCCCGAGCATCCCGATCGTGGTATGCGACAACGAGAGCGGGGGTGCCGCGAGCAGCAGCACGACCGAGCTCCAGAACACGCTGAAGCTCGCGAAGATCAAGAGCGCGAACACCGCGCGTTCGCGCAAGACCTGCTCCTCGACGAACAGCGCGAGCGTCGAGCGCAACAGCTTGGCGTAGGACGATCCGGCCATCGGCTGCGGCGCATGCCGCGGCAGCGCGCGTGCCAACAGCGCCGCCAGCACCAGCGTCAGTGCGGCCGAGGTGAGGTAGACCACGCGCCAGCCGCCGAGATCGGCCAGCGCGCCGGCGGCAAACCGTGCGAGCAGAATGCCCGAAACCACGCCGCTGGTGACGGTGCCGATGGTGCGGCCGCGGTCGGCCGGCGCGGCCAGCGTCGCGGCGTAGGCGACCAGCACCTGGATCACGACGGCGAGCAGCCCGACCAGCACCATGCCGGCCAGCAGCACCGCGGCGTTCGGCGCGGTGCCGACGATGGTGAGCGCGATCGCCGACAGCACGGTCTGGCCGACGATCAGCCTGCGGCGGTCCCAGAGATCGCCGAGCGGCACGATCAGCATCAAGCCGAAGGCATAGCCGATCTGGGTCAGCGTCACGACGCCGCCGATCACCGCCGGCGTGATGGAGAGATCCTGCGCCATGGTGTCCAGCAGCGGCTGCGCGAAATAGATGTTGGCGACGCTCAGCCCGCAGGCGACGGCGAACAGCAGCACGACGGCGGGCGACAGAGCGCGAGCCATGGTGTCGCCGGGCTTGTCGTTTGTCTTGTGATGGTCCTCGGCCGGCCGGGCCTCAGCCATGGTCTGGTTCGTCATCTTGCCTCCGCTGCAATTCGCAAGCTGGTCTCATAATGAGACCAGTTGCGCCGGGCGCTGTCTAGTCCTATTTTAGGACCAGTTCGGAATCGTGATCGAGAAAGGTTGGCCGCGATGAAGCGGACCGGATTCGCCAAAGCGGAATGCCCGGTGGCGCGCGCGCTGGATGCGATCGGCGACTGGTGGTCGCTCCTGATCGTGCGCGACGCGTTCGACGGCCTGCGCCGGTTCGGCGACTTCCAGAAGAATCTCGGCATCGCCAAGGGCATGCTGACAACGCGGCTGCGCACGCTGATCGAGCTCGGCGTGCTCGAGCAGGTCGCAGCCTCCGACGGCAGCGCCTATCAGGAATATGTGCTGACGAAGCGGGGCCACGACCTGTTCCCGATCGTGGTCGGCTTGCGGCAATGGGGCGAGGCGCATCTCTTTGCGCGCGGCGAGCCGCATTCGGTGCTGCTCGACCAGGCAGGCCAGGCGGTCGGGCAGCTCGTGCTGCCGTCGAAGAGCGGCAAGCCGCTGGGCTGGGCGGACACGAAGGTGAGGAAGGTCGCTGCGCGGAGGCGGTGAGCGAAGGGCGAACTCTCTCCACGTCATTGCGAGGAGCGAAGCGACGAAGCAATCCATGTCTCGGCAAGCGGCGCGATGGATTGCTTCGCTACGCTCGCAATGACGGGGATGGAGCCGGGCCGTCGCCCTTCGAGACGCGCTACGCGCTCCTCCAGCGACAAAGGCGAAGCCTTTGCGCGGGGGTGACGGACGACGTGTGTTCAATCCACAATAAACAGCGTCGCACCCGTCTTCGTCGACGAACGATGTGCGGCGTCGCCGAAGTCGGAGACCTGGTAGCTCATGCCCGGCTTCAGCGTGAATCTGCGGCCGTCGCGCAGCTCGGTGTCGAGCTCGCCCGTGACGACGTAGAGCACATGGCCGCGATCGCACCAGTGATCGGCGAGGTAGCCGGGCGAATATTCGACCATCCGGACCCGCAGCTCGCCGATGTTGAGCGTGCGCCACAGCGCCTGTCCGGTCTCGCCGGGATGCACTGAAGGCTCGAGCTTGTTCCAGTCGGTGACGGTGAAGGGCAGGGTCGGGATTTTCATGCGCGTGGTTCCTGACGTTCTGTTCAACCTACGAGTCCTCTGCTGTCATTGCGAGGAGCGAAGCGACGAAGCAATCCATCGTTCCGCATATGCGGACAAAATGGATTGCTTCGCTTCGCTCGCAATGACGGCTGAGAAGCAGCCTCACCCCACCAGATGGTTCGCCGAGCCCTGCCGGATCTTCCCCTCGGCGTCGAGCCGCAAATACTCGCAGATCTTCTTGCCGCTTTCGTTCTGGTAGAACACGACGACGCTGTCGGGCGAGACATAGAGGTCGATCAGCTCGAAATGCAGCTCGGGCAATTTCGCCAGCGCCGTGCTCCAATAGGCCCGCAAGCTCACCTTGCCGCGCACGGTGCCTGACGCGCCGAAGCCGAGCGGCGGGATCCGGTCCGAGGTCATCTCGGCATCCTCGGCATACATCGCCAGCACACGCTCGAGGTCGCGCGCGTTCCAGGCGGCGATCCAGTCGCGGCCGAGCGCGGCAAGGCGGGGCGGGTCGTGAAAATCCGGCATTGGTTTCCTCCATGTGGCTTATGGCCAAATTAGGTCAATAATACTGACCTATACGGATTTGTCCATGCCCAAAGAAGAATGTGGGCGCCCCTTCGAGCGCGGTTGCGGGGGCGGGCGCCGTCGCGTATCTGCTTGCCATGACAGCCCAGCACACAGCCCAAGACACAGTTCAAGCGCCGTCGACGCCCTCCGTGGCCTCGGCGCATGACAAGATTCTGATTGTCGATTTCGGCAGCCAGGTGACGCAACTGATTGCCCGCCGCGTCCGCGAGATGGGCGTCTATTCCGAGATCGTGCCGTTCCAGAAGGCGGAGGCCGCCTTCAAGGAGATGAAGCCGAAGGCGGTGATCCTCTCTGGCGGTCCGGAATCGGTGCATGAGACCGGCTCGCCGCGCGCGCCGCAGCTGATCTTCGAGTCGGGCGTTCCAGTGCTCGGCATCTGCTACGGCCAGATGACCTTGGCGGCCCAGCTCGGCGGCGAGGTCGAGGGCGGGCACCACCGCGAGTTCGGCCGCGCCGATGTCGAGGTGAAGACCGACAGCCAGCTGTTCGACGGCATCTGGGGCCATGGCGAGAAGCACCAGGTGTGGATGAGCCATGGCGACCGCATCACCAAGATGCCTCCGGGCTTCTCCGTCGCCGGCACCTCGCCGAATGCGCCGTTCGCGATCATCCAGGATGAGACGCGTAAATATTACGGCCTGATGTTCCATCCCGAGGTGGTGCACACGCCCGACGGCGCCAAGCTGCTGCGCAACTTCGTGCGCAAGGTCGCGGGGCTGACCGGCGACTGGACCATGCGCGCCTTCCGCGAGGAGGCGATCGAGAAGATTCGCGCCCAGGTCGGCACGGGCAAGGTGATCTGCGGCCTGTCCGGCGGCGTCGATTCCGCCGTGGCGGCGGTCTTGATCCACGAGGCGATCGGCGACCAGCTCACCTGCGTGTTCGTCGATCACGGCCTGCTGCGGCTCGACGAGGCCAAGACCGTCGTCGACCTGTTCCGCAACCACTACAACATCCCGTTGGTCCATGTGGACGCGTCGAAGCAGTTTCTGGGCGAGCTCGAAGGCGTCACCGACCCTGAGGTGAAGCGCAAGACCATCGGGCGCCTGTTCATCGACGTGTTCGAGGCCGAAGCCAAGAAGATCGGCGGCGCCGAATTCCTGGCCCAGGGCACGCTCTATCCTGATGTGATCGAGAGCGTCTCCTTCACCGGCGGCCCGTCGGTGACCATCAAGTCGCACCACAATGTCGGCGGCCTTCCGGCGCGCATGAACATGAAGCTGGTCGAGCCGCTGCGCGAATTGTTCAAGGACGAGGTGCGCGTGCTCGGCCGCGAGCTCGGCCTGCCCGAAGTGTTCGTCGGCCGCCACCCGTTCCCGGGCCCCGGCCTCGCCATCCGCTGCCCCGGCGACATCACCCGGGAAAAGCTCGACATCCTGCGCAACGCCGATGCGGTCTATATCGACCAGATCCGCAAGCACGGCCTCTATGATGCGATCTGGCAGGCCTTTGCGGTGCTGCTGCCGGTCAAGACCGTCGGCGTGATGGGCGACGGCCGCACCTACGAATACGTCGTCGGCCTGCGCGCCGTCACCTCGACCGACGGCATGACCGCCGACTTCTACCAGTTCGACATGAAATTCCTGGCCGAGACCGCGACGCGCATCATCAACGAGGTGAAGGGTGTGAATCGGGTGGTGTACGACGTGACGTCTAAGCCGCCGGGGACGATTGAGTGGGAGTAGGGCGGCCGGCTGCTATCGCGCAGTTTGGCGTAGTTTTGGTGAAGCTGTTCTCACTCCTCTCATATACGAGCGCTGGTCCGAGTTGTGGCCTCTACTTAACCCCGCTCGGTGTCTGAATTCCACCGCGTTTCCACGAACAGAGTATTGTGGCGCACTATAGCGTGCAGAGTGGCCGGAGCCTGCGAGGCGAAGCCTCAGTTTGAGGGATCGGCAGCAGTTGGAGCGAAGCGGACATCCGGGCCGACGGCAGCAACGGGCCAGAAGCATGTCGGTCATCAGTCTGGTGTCAATCACGGACCGGCGCTTCTACTTCGGCTCGAGGTGCAGCGATTGGGCCATTGCGCACTCATCGAAATGAAGCACGAACCTCATCGATAGTCAGCTTTGGGTTCTGCAGATGAGGAAAGTGCCCAATGCCGGGGAGGAGCGTGAGTTCTGCGTGGATACTTTCGGCGAACTCAAGGCCCATCTCTTTCTTGATGTAGAGGTCCTTCTCGCCCCGAACCACCTTCACCGGAGTCTTGAGCCTGGCCAGTCGCGATTCGAAGTGATCCTGGTCTCGCGTAAAGTGCGAGTAGTAGTGGGAGAAAGCGTCTGCTGTCGTCATCGCGCCCTGGCTCCTGCGCGGGACATGTCGTCCTTGAATTCTCGCGACACTTCGAATTGCGCTTCCTTGGGGCAAGCCTCTTGTGAAGGTGTTCTCAAGGATCTCGTCGCGATTCTGTTCAGGTTGGCGCGGACCTACCTCGCTCCACCGCGGTCATGAGCAACCGCATATCCGTCAAATCGAAGCACAATTCTTAATCTTCGGCGTCGCCGAAGTTTCCTATCGGAAATGACCAATTGTGGCGATCGGTAATGTGAGCGTAGCTTGCTAAGTGCGACGCCATGCTTGCCGATTTTGACTATAAAACAAGAGATTGGAGAATGGCGCCTTAGTGAGAGCGACATTTTTTCGGAGCTATCACGCTATATGCACGCGGATGCCATGGGCCTACGCGAAGTCAAAAATGGGGACACGGCCTGGTCCGAGGAGTCGGGATGAGTGGTTATCTTTCGCCGCATGTTCTATTTGTCGCGCTGACGTTTTTCGTCGCCGGATTCGTCAAGGGCGTGGCGGGAATGGGTTTGCCGACCGTCTCTATGGGCGTCCTCAGCGCGATCATGCCGCCAGTCAGTGCAGCTTCTCTGCTGGTCATTCCATCCTTCGTCACAAACTTTTGGCAGTTGTTTACAGGGCCGAATTTTCTGGGCCTGATTAAAAGACTTTGGGTGATGATGCTCGGCATACTGGTTGGCACCCTTGCCGGCTCGTGGCTTTTGACGAGCGCCAATACCGTATACGCAAGTGTTGGATTGGGTGCCGCCCTGATTATCTTTGCAGTGCACGGCCTATTTGCGAAGCCACTGTCGGTTCCCACGCGCTTCGAACGTTCATTGTCGCCTGTCATCGGGTTGGCAACCGGACTAATCAACGGAGCAACCGGAGTTTTCACGCTTCCCGCCGTTCCTTATCTTCAGGCTCTCGGTCTTTCCAAAAACGATCTCATCCAGGCGCTCGGGCTGTCGTTCACGGTCTCAACAATTGCATTGGCGGCAGGCCTCGCCCGTGGCGGAGCTTTCCATCTTGGAAGTATTACCCTGTCAGTCCTTGCGATCATTCCTGCGTTGCTGGGGATGCACGTCGGAACAATGGTCCGTGGGCGCATAAGCGCGGCAACCTTTCGACGTTGGTTCCTGATCCTTATCGGTATTCTCGGTCTTGAACTCGCTGCTCACCCATTCCTCTTCTGAAGCAGATGACGATGTGCGAGCGTATGACATAGACAGCCACGCCTATTACCGCTCGATGCCAGCTCACACGAGGGGTTGCGGCGGCCATAGCGCTTAAGAGATCGCGACCTTCGGCTCCATAAGCTGCTGCGCAAGCAAGCCGGCGTGCGGTGTGAGCGCAGAGAAGTCACGCGCACAAAGATGAAGCTGCCTTAGCGCCCAGGAGTCTCGAAGGGGCACGATTGTCAAACCGAGGTGGCTTACATCTTTGGCGGAGGCTTCGGGCAAAATGGCGATCCCAACGCCGGACTCAATCATCATTGCGATGTTCTCAATGCGCCTGAGTTGAATGCGGTAGTAAATTTGCCGACCCAGGCGTGCGGCACGTTCTCCTAAATATGCTTCCAATGCAGCGTCGGCCACGCCAACGAACGGCTCATCAACGACATCTGCGAAAGCTATCGATTGGTGATCGCTGATGCGGTGCGTTTCGCTCACAACAGCGACGAGTTGGTCTTGCGCGATAACGTGAGTCTGCAACGCCGCCAGACCAGTGTGGTAAGCTACAATTCCCAGGTCAGCACGACCTTCCAGGATGGCCCGCGCAATCTCGGCGCTCGGTCGTTCATAGAGATCTATTGAAAGATCTGGATAAGCGACCAAGAAACGGCCGAGCCGAGGAGGAAGAAATGCGGCCAACCCGGCCGTGTTGGACAAGAGCCTGATGCGTCCTCTCAGGCCAGTGCCGTAGCTGCGCAACTCACCGCGCATCTGCTCTACCTGATCCAGTATCAACCGTGCATGGCGAACCAGAGCGTCACCGGCCGGCGTCGTAGTGACACCCCGCCTATTTCGCTCCAGGAGCTGGGCGCCAAGCGAAGACTCCATCCCGGAAATGCGTTCGCTCACGGAAGCGAGAGCCAGATTCATGCTCTCGGCTCCCTTGGTGAGGCTGCCCCGCTCCACCACGGTTAAGAACAACCGCATATCCGTCAGATCGAAGCGCAATTTCTCATCCTTCGGCTTGGCCGAACCAATCCATCGGAAATGGCCAATTGTAGCATCTGGTTGGCTTGCTTATCTTACCCCATAGGAGCCCATACTCGCCAAATTTCTCTGTTAATACAATTGGTTGAAGGTGTGGCGTCTTGGTGAAAGCTAGGTTGCCGGCCGCGACATCACGCCATATGCGCGTGGATGCCATCGGCTTGCGCGAAGCTTTCAAATGCCATTGCCAGTCCGAGTGAGTCAAAACAAGGAGATTCACGATGAAGGCGATCATTGTGACGGACCAAGCTGCGGGAACGGCCGGGATGAAGCTGGTGGAACGGCCGGAGCCGCAGGGGGCAGCGCTCGCCAGCCTATCGGGCGCTAATTACGGCGATGTCGTTGTTCAGGTCCATGCGTCGGGATTCACCGGAGATGAACTGGCATGGCCCTCGACCTGGATCGATCGTCTCGGCCGTGACCGGACGCCTTCGATCCCCGGCCACGAGCTGGCCGGAGTGGTCACCGCCCTCAGTTATGGAACAACGGGGCTATCGGTGGGACAGCGGGTGTTCGGCCTCACGGACTGGACTCGCGACGGCACGCTGGCGGAGTATGTGGTCGTCGAGGCCCGCAACCTCGCCGCGCTACCGGGGGACGTTGACTTCACGGTGGGCGCGGCCCTCGTGATGCCGGGCCTGACCGCGTGGCAGGGGCTGTTCGAGCACGGCCGCCTTTGTGCGGGGCAGAGCGTCCTTGTGCACGGTGCGGCTGGCGTGGTCGGTTCGATGGCAACCCAGCTCGCGCGTGAGGCCGGGGCATATGTGATCGGCACCGGACGCGCTGCCGGCCGCCAGACGGCTCTCGACTTCGGCGCGCAGGAGTTCGTCGACCTCGATAACGACGCTCTGGAAGATGTTGGCGGAGTCCATCTGGTTTTCGATGTCCTCGGCGGCGACATCGCGAAGCGGTCTGCAAGCGCGGTTCGAGCCGGGGGAACGCTGGTGACAATCGCAGGCCCGACAGAGGCGCGCCCCGCTGATGGCCGGACGATTGACTTCGTTGTCGAGGCCAACCGCGCCCAACTGAGCGAGATCGTCCAGCGAGTGCGGGACGGACGACTGCGAACGAACATTGGCACTGTCGCAACCCTCGACGATGCTGTCGCTGCCTTCAACCCGACCGAGCGACGGCCGGGGAAGACGATCATTCGCGTTCGTCCGTGAGGACTCGGGAAGGGAGGGCGATTCTTCACCTTCCCGCCTTTTCGCACGTGGAGATTAGTGAAGGTACTTCTCGTATGTCCCAAATCGACTGGCTAAGCCATCTCCTGCAAATGATGACGGTCACTGGCCAGGTGGAGGCCCGCTGCGTTTATGGCTCACCATGGCGTGTGGATTTCGCTCACTCCGCGGCACACGAAATTCCCTACCACGTTGTGCTAAAAGGCAGTGCCATTATTGAGGATCCGGAAACGGGGACGGCGAGGGAATTGCTGGCCGGGGATATTGTGTTGTTTCCTCACGGGTCGGCACACGCCTTGCACGATGGCAGCGGACGTATGCCGGGTCGAACCTACGAACGCCAAGTTTCCGCAGGATGGATGCTCAGGGAGAACGATGGCGGAGGAGAGCATCTGGACATGTTGTGCGGGCGATTTTTCATCGAACCGCCCCATGATCGGCTGATCCGCGATTATCTACCCAGGACTCTAATGGTACGCGCCATGGCCGGTCGTGGTGAAGCGGGCATCGGGGCAGCTTCGAACCACTTGGCCAGTCTGGTGAGCATGATGCGCATAGAGTCCGCTGGCGAAAGACCAGGAGGGCATGCAATCCTCAACGGACTGACGCTAACGCTGTTCACACTTGCACTGCGCGCGGCAAGTGAGTCTGAACAGGCGCCTGCAGGCCTATTGGCACTTGCCGGCCATTCACGATTGGCACCAGCCATTTCAGCCATGTTCGACAGTCCGGCGCGCCCCTGGAATCTTCAAGATCTGGCTGACTTGTGCAACATGTCTCGCGCAACCCTCGTGCGGCACTTTCAAGACGGGCTGGGCCGTTCTCCTATCGAACTCCTGACAGACATCCGCATGAGCATGGCCGCCAACGAACTGAAGAAGCCGGGAATGTCGACCGAGTTCGTGGCCGATGCAGTCGGGTATCAATCCGTGTCGGCATTCCGGCGTGTTTTCACCGACAAGGTGGGGATGGGGCCGGGGCAATGGCGTCGCTTGGCACGCGAGGGCGAGGACGCGTTCGCTCTCGGTGTACATCCTGGATAAAATACCCGAATATCGAGCTCAACTCGGCGAGAAAACGTCCGCCGTCCCGCGCCGCAATCGGGCGAATCGATCGTCTCGTTGTCTTGATACTTTTAGGTCTTTTATTGAGCAAACCTAGTCTCGAAATCGGTATCGGCTGAGCTTAAAGCGGCAGGTCTTAACTGCCTAACGAGAGAGCCAAACCATGAGCCGCATCG
Source organism: Bradyrhizobium sp. USDA 4510 (assembly GCF_054059095.1). Lineage (NCBI taxonomy): Bacteria > Pseudomonadati > Pseudomonadota > Alphaproteobacteria > Hyphomicrobiales > Nitrobacteraceae > Bradyrhizobium > Bradyrhizobium sp. USDA 4510. The sequence goes on from NZ_JBSSBT010000001.1 coordinate 3,095,009, forward strand.
CTATCCCCGCCGTCGAGTCCGCGACCGGCGCCACTGCCGATATTTATGCGCGCGTGAAAAAACTTTCCGGTGGTCGCGTTCCCAATACGTACGCCGCATTGGGCCACCTTATACCGGCGTCTTTGGCCGCCGTGCTCGACGCCCAAGGTACATTGAACGCGGGCAACCTGAGCAGGCAAGAGCACGAAACCATCAAGCTGCTAATCAGTGAGAAGACCGGTTGCGACGTTTGCGTGGCTGCGCACAGCTTCGTCGGCAAACTGGCGGGTCTACCGGTCGACGCGCTGCATGCCATTCGCGCAGGGCAGCCCACGGGTGATGCCAAGCGTGATGCCTTGGTGCGCTTCGTATCCCACCTGCATGCCACGAGCGGCACGATCAGCGACGACGAGTTCAATGCCATCCGTGAGGCCGGCTACACCGACACCCAATTGGCGGAAATCTCGCTGACCATTGCACTCGGCATCTTCACCAATACCTTCAACCGTATCAACGGCACCGACGTCGACTTTCCGTCCGTCGAGTAAAACCGCCTCGCAGGGCGGATCAGGCATCGTTCATTCAAGTGTCTTCTGGCTGCTTATACGGGCGGTGAGTGAGAGCAATTCCGCATAGAGCGAAAGCACTCGTGTACCTCAATCTATCCCGTCATCCATAGAGATAATCGTGCCCAACGCAACCACCAAGATCAATGCCGTCATCGAATGTATCTTGAGTCGCCGCTCTAGCAAAGTCTACGATCCAGCCGCCACTCTGAGCGACGATCAGATTCGCGAGCTAGTGCGCATCGGTACGACCGCGCCCACGTCCTTCAACTTGCAGAATTGGCGTTTCATCGCCCTACGTACGCCTGAAGCCAAGGCACGCCTCAGTCCGATCGCTTGGAGCCAGCCGGCGATCATGGATGCAGCAGTCACCTTCATCGTCATTGACAGGTTGGCGGATGCGAACACTCTCCCACAGCGCCTGGCACCTGTCGTGGAAGCCGGGATCATGCCGGCACATATGGTGCCGGAGAGCGAACGCCGCGCACGCAGTCTTTATGACGACCAACCGCAGCGCCAGCGTGACGAAGCCATGCGGACCGCAACCTTTGGCGCAGCGGCGATGATCTATGCCGCTCACTCCTTTGGCCTGGGATCCACACCGATGATCGGTTTTGACGCCGACGCGGTGCACCGCCGAGTTTGGTCTCGGCGAAAACGAAGTGCCCGCCATGTTGTTGACCGTTGGACCGGAGCGAGCTGGGAACTGGCCGCAGAAGCCGCGTATGTCGGTGGCCGATGTGCTTGATCTTCTCTAACCATTTTTAAAAACAATTCCGAATGTCGCCAGGCACGCCAATGCTGTTCCAGCAGGCAGCGCCTCGCACCGTCCTGCTCCATTTACGAAAATCAGGTTGATCACTGTAACGGCAGAGGTGCGAACAGTGTGTCTGCAACTGCGCCATGCAACACGGGGGAGAGAGCGCATCGTCGGTTCGGAGAAAGATGAGCGTATCGAGCCTTTAATTGAGCCGAGTTCGTCTCGAACCACTTAGTGCGTGGCCGTATCTATACCTCTCCAACATGTCGATCAAAGGACCGCTATGACCACCGCCATCGCCGAAAACGCTCAAACTCGCAGTGTTAACGTAGATCTCGTCATAACCAATGAAGTCATCGAAACCATGCTGAGCCGCAGTGCTACGAAGTATTATGATCCTGAGGCTGTTCTGACTGACGAACAGATCACCGCCCTAGTGGAGATCGGGACCTCGGCGCCGACCTCGTTCAACTTCCAGAACTGGCGTTTCGTTGCCGTGCGTTCACCCGAGGCGAAGGAGCGGCTACGCCCGATCGCCTGGAACCAGGCGATTAGCTACGAAGCGGCGGTGACATTCATCATCATCGGCCAGCTCGCTGATGCGAGCACCGTACCCGCGGTCTTTGGCCCGATGGTGAAAGCGGGCTACATGCCGGCGGACCAGCTTCCTGAAGCGGAAAAGGGTGCCCGCGGTATTTACGACGATAACCCGCAGCAGCAACGAGACGAGGCGATGCGCAGCGCAACTTTCGGCGCGGCCGCGATCATTTACGCTGCCCGGTCGATGGGCTGGGGCTCGACCCCGATGATCGGTTTTGACCCCGCCGCGGCGAGAAAGGAATACAACCTCGCCAACAACGAGATCCCCGTGATGCTTCTCGCGGTCGGGCCGATGCGTGATGGGAATTGGCCGTCGAAGCCACGCCGGCCCGTGCTCGACGTCCTGAGCTTCCGTTGAACCCATAGCGGGGCGCACCAACACATACGGAGCTATCGATGTCCAGAATTACAACCCCTAAGCCGGAACACGTCCCGGCGGATTCGAAAACGACGCTCGATGCGTTCACCAAGACTATTGGATTCACCCCCAACATGCTGGCGTGCTTCGCGCAGAGCCCGGTTGCGTTCAACGCGTGGGCCGACCTAATCGGCTCCTTGAGCAAGACGCTTGACGTGAAGACCCGTGACAGCATCGGTCTCGCGGTCTCGGAGGTGAATGGCTGCAACTACTGCCTGACCGTGCACAGCTATACGGCCGAACACATGGCCAAGTTGCCGGCCAATGACATCATCCTTGCGCGCCAGGGTCATGCCTCCGATCCGAAGCGCGACGCCGCCCTCCAGTTCGCGCGCAAGGTCATCCAGTCGCGCGGACAGGTCAGCGACACCGACCTGAAGACCGTGCGCGATGCTGGCTACACGGATGCGAACATCATGGAGATCATCGCCCTGGTGGCCATGTACTCCCTGACGAACTTCTTCAACAACGTGTTCGATCCAGACAAAGACTTCCCTCCCGTAAGCCCGGCTGGGTCGATCTGAGCTAGCGAGCGTAATGTTCGAGTCTGGATGCGCCTCAAGAAAAGTCATTAGGAGCGCATCCAGGCGGGAGCAGTTAATTTTCCGGAGGAAATGTGCCCCAGGCCGATTGGCTGAGCCGGCTTCTGCAAATTATTACCGTCACCGGGCAGCTAGAGATTTGCTGCTCGTATGGTGCGCCGTGGCGTTTGGCCAAGTCTCAGTGTGCGGCACATGAGATTCCTTACCATATCGTGCTCAATGGCCGGACTGTAATCGAGTTTCTTGAGACGGATACTGAAACGGCCAAAGAACTGGTAGGCGGTGATATCATCCTGTTGCCTCATGGGTCGGCCTATGTGCTGCACGATGGCAGTGGAGCTCCAGCGGGGCCGACTGATGTTCGGCAAGGTTCTGGAGGGTGGGCCTTCAAAAAGAATAGTGGCCCGGGTGAGCGTCTAGACATGTTGTGCGGGCGATTTTTCATTGGAGCGCCCCATGATCGCCTGATTCGTAACTGCCTCCCCGCGAAGCTGGTAGTGCGGTCCATAGAGGGGCTTGCTGGGGACGATACTGGGTCAGCTTCGAACCATCTGGCCAATCTCGTGGCGCTGATGCGGATGGAGGCAACAAGCGACAAACCGGGAGGCGATGCCATCCTTCGCGGGCTTTCCTCGGTGCTGTTCACGCTGGTGTTACGTGCAGCGAGCGAATCTGAGTCAGCTCCAGAAGGACTGCTGGCGCTGACGAGTTATTCGCGACTTGCACCGGCTATTGCAGGAATGTTCGGTGATCCGACGCGACACTGGAATCTGATCGATCTCGCTGACTTGTGCGGCATGTCGCGGGCTACCTTCGCGCGTCATTTTCAGGACAAGCTGGGGCGTTCGGCCGCCGATCTGTTGACGGATATCCGGATGAGCTTGGCCGCCAACGAGCTGAAGAAGCCGACGATCAGCATCGAGGTCGTGGCCGAATCGGTCGGGTATCAGTCTGTGGCGGCGTTCCGGCGCGTGTTCATCGACCGAACGGGGACGACACCAGCGCAGTGGCGCCGTTTGGCCCGCGAGAGAGCGAGCAAATAAGTTCGCGTTCGCTGTGCCAATCGGATCAGTCGTCCGGGGGAAGATGAATTGCCCGCGGTCGGATGTTGGGAAGCTGAAGCGCTGGGGCACTCGTTTGGTCGATCTCGGCAAGGATCTCGGCATGAAAGTGTCGACCGCAGAAATCGTCCACCTGCTGGCGAAAATATTCGGTGCCTGATGGGCAACTTCACCGACATCCTCGCTCGTATAGGAAAGCTCTCGACCAGCATTACGAAGCAGCGTCCCTTTCTGGTATTCCGCCAGACCCTCTCCGCCGACCGCTTTGGCCGAACATCGCGAACGCGGTCCTCTTTCTCGCATGCAATCCCTTCTCGACCGGTTCGACCGTCGTCGTCGATGGGGGAGCCACCGTCGCGGCGTGAGCGGCTGCCGGATTGTTGGACCGCTTCGATACGCGCGGCTATCATCGAAGAAAGACCAGATGTTCGCCTATTGAACAAGATAATCGGGAGGTTTGAATGGTCCGCAGGTCGACGGTGCTCGCGATACTCGGTGCTGGAATTCTGTTCGCAGCCGCAGCACCCGCTACAGCACAGCCGGCGGACGTCAATTCGCCCGATCTCGTTCTCGTCAACGGAAGGGTCCTGACCCTTGACGAGCAATCCAGCGTGACCGAAGCGATCGCCGTCCGGGACGGAAAGATTCTCGCGGTCGGAAGCAGCGCGTCCATGCGGGCGCTCGCCGGAGCGCGCACGCAGGTGCTTGATGTATCCGGCAAGACCGTCGTTCCCGGATTGATCGATACGCATGCGCACTTCAAGGCGGCTGGACTTGGCGACTATGTCGTCGTCATGGGCCGGGCGAAGACGGTCGCGGAAGCGCTCGAGGCAATCAAGGCCTTCGTCGCCAAGAAGAAGCCGGGCGAGTGGATCGTTGGGGGAGCGTGGCACCCGCCGTCACAACTCGCCGAGAAGCGCTACCTGACGAGACAGGAGATCGACAGCGTCGCTCCGAACAATCCGGTCTACTTGCGCACCGTCGGGCATTTCTCGATGGCGAACACGATGGCGTTGCAGAAGGCAGGCATCGATAAGACCACCGCAAACCCGGACGGTGGCTTTTTCGAGCGCGACGCGGCCGGCGAACTGATCGGCGTCCTCGTCGAGACCGCGATCGACCGGGTCGAGAAGGCCGTTCCGCCGTGGACCGAAGAGGATGAAATCAGGCAGTTCACACTTGCGGAAGGCGCGCTGAACAGTTTTGGGATCACGAGCGCGGTCGAAGGCGCCACGGAAGCGCGCGACGTCCGTACGCTGCAGAAGCTCGCGGCGTCCGGACAAGCGACGCTGCGGACGGGATTGATGTACAGACCTGAGCCGCCCGCCGATCTAGGCGCCTGGGAAGCGATCATGTCGGCTAATGGCGCTTCGTCCGGCTTCGGCGACGACTGGGTCAGGTTTGCCGGCATCAAGATCTTCTACGATGGCGGCATGACCTTGAAGACGGCGTTGATGCGCGACGTCTATCCGGATTCGCACGACAACTACCACGGCATCGCCCAGCAGACCCCCGAGCGGCTCACGCAACTCGTCTCAATCTGCAATCGCTACGGCTGGCGTGTTGGCGTGCACGTCGTAGGTGATCTCGGCATCGACCAGGTGCTCGACGCCTTCGAGGCGGCCGACAAGGAACGGTCCATAAGCGGCCGTCGTTTTGTTCTCATCCACGCGAGCCTGATCAGACCTGAGCAGATGGAGCGCGCCCACAAGTTGGGGGTCAGGGTCGATTTCCAGAACGTCTTCATGTGGGACAAGGCTGCGACCGTCGAGCGCTTCCTGGGGCGGCCAACAGCCGATCGCGCCGTGCCGACAAAGACCTTGATCGAGAAGATGGGGCTGGACAATCTCGGTGCCGGAACCGACTTCCCGGTCAACCCGATCAACCCGTTCCTCAACATGTACATCATGGTGACGCGGAAGGATCCGAACGGAAGCGTCTACGGTGCGCCGGAAGCTATCAGTCGCGAACAGGCACTCCGCCTCTACACGTCGGCAGCTTCCCGCTACATGTTCGACGAGGCACGCAAGGGTACGATCCAGCCGGGCAAGCTTGCCGACCTCTCGGTCCTTTCCGCGGACTACATGGCCATTCCGGAAGAGCAAATTAAAGACATCAAGGCGGACATCACGCTTGTCGGCGGCAAAATCGTCTTTCAACGTTGACTCGAAGGAGAGGACTAACGCCGAAGCGCGCACTATCGACGTCGCCAGTTCGTCGACGCCGGGCGCCTAGGCCGGAGCACGGCAGTCCGGGGAGCGGAGGAATGCTCCTGACATCTGACGGTATTTTAAGATTTGTGTCAGTGCGGGCACTGTCAGTGTTGGTTGCGCATGCGGCGCGCCATCCAATCGATAGACTCCGATAGGTAGCGGAATTGCCTGCATTCCATGAGGAGCAATTTTTCTTGTGGATTCAAGACCAAAAAAATACGGCGGGTATGCCGTCGGCGTTTGTCCGTCAGATCGAGAAAATTGTGCTTACAGCTCAACGACGTGCCGTCGTTCAAAATGATAGAGTGGGAGCAGGCGATCGGCTGCAATCGCGCAACGTCGCGTGGCTTCTTGTGAGACGGTTTTTGCCTGTTTTCGTTCTGAGCTGTGTACGTTGATCTAACTCGATCGAGCTCCGCAATTCCATCGCGCATCCATGACCAGAGTGTTGTTGCGCGTCGCAGCGTACAAATGGGCCAGAGAGGCACTGAGCTGCCACAGAGCTCGGCGGGGGCTCTTTCCACATTGACAAGCCGTTGCGCGGTGTTTAAGCAGGACGACGTGCGAGGACGCGCACGAAAAATTCCAACGACGTAGCTGGGCATCTGGTCTTGGCGCGTCGTTTTTTGCGTTTTTAGGAACAATCTATAGTCCCAAGCTGGTGCTCTGCTCGAAGATTCGGAGCGGGACACCATGAGACACGCTTGTTTGGCTATCTATCTTTCTGCAGCGGTTGCGCTGCTGGCCGGTGAGCCGGCAAAGGCCCAGACCAGGATCGGCGCTATTTTCGACCTGACCGGCGGCCTGAACATCTACGGCATTCAGCAGAACAACGCGCTGAAACTGGCCGTTGATACCATTAATGCAAAGGGCGGCGTGCTCGGGAAGCCGATCGAGGTTGTCGGCTACGACGCACAGTCGGAGCTGAGCAAATACACCCAGTATGCGAATACGGCGGTCCTGCGGGATCGTGTGAGCGCGCTGTTCGCCGGTCTCACCAGCTCGTCACGCGAGGCGATCCGGCCAATCGTCCGCAAGGTCAATATCCCTTACTTCTATGGATCGCTCTACGAAGGTGGCGCCTGCGACAAGCAGACCTTCGTCACGGGACCGTCCGCCTCGCAGCAATTGTCGGTACTCATCGACTGGGCGGTGAAGAAATACGGCAAGCGGATCTACATCATGGCGCCCGACTACAATTTCGGGACGATCTCGGCGCACTGGGTCAGGGAATATGCGAAGAAGGCCGGTGCGCAGGTTGTGGGCGAGGACTTCCTGGCGCTGACGGTCACCGACTACGCGCCGACCGTCCAGAAGATCCAGTCTGCCAGGCCGGACTTCGTCGTGGCGCTGCCGGTCGGTGCCAACCAGACCGGCTTCCTCGAGCAGTTCGCCGCCGCCGGCCTCAAGGACAGGATCGGCGTCGTCTCGACCAACTACGGCTCCGGCAACCAGCAGGTCGTGGTGTCACCGGCGGCCGGCAAGGGGCTCGTCGCGGACCAGGGCTACTTCCAGGTCGTCGACAATCCGGTCAATGCCGAGTTCGTCAAGCTGTGGACTGCGAAGTACGGCAGCGACACGCCGATCATCTCGGAAGCGGTCGACATCTGGAATGCCGTGCATTTGTGGGCGGCGGCGGTCAACAAGGCAGGAGTGGCCCAGACAGCTCCGGTTATCGCCGCCCTCGAAAGCGGGCTGAGCTTCGAGGCACCGAACGGCACCGTGAAGCTCGAGCCGAAGTCGCACCATCTGCGCCAGAACATCTACATCGTCGAAGGCGACGACAGGCATGGCTTCAAGGTCGTCGAGACGTTCAAGGACGTCGCGCCAGCCTACGAGAACGAGAAGTGCGACCTGGTCGCAAACCCCACGCTCGCCCAGCATTTTGCACCGGAGAACAAGTAGGCGCCGAGGAGGGCGCGCCCATCAACGCGCGCCCTTACGGGCCTGTCTGACGACGGACTTGTACTAGTTCGGTAATAAGACTAGACACTGGCTGCGGCATGTGGTTCGATGATAGAACCATATAAGATATTAGGGAGGAAGCTAAATGTTATCCCGCATCAATCTCTTCGTTTCGAACGGGCGTGCTTTGCGCAGCAAAACGGGCAAGGACATCAGTCGGAGCTCGTGGACAAGGCTACTGCGCCTTGGCGCATTGGTGGCTGTCACGTTTTGTCTTGCGGGGAAGCCAGTGCGCGCCGAAGGCGGCATCAGGATCGGCGCTATTTTCGACCTGACCGGCGGCCTGAACATCTACGGCATTCAGCAGAACAACGCGCTGAAACTGGCCGTTGATACCATTAATGCAAAGGGCGGCGTGCTCGGGAAGCCGATCGAGGTTGTCGGCTACGACGCACAGTCGGAGCTGAGCAAATACACCCAGTATGCGAATACGGCGGTCCTGCGGGATCGTGTGAGCGCGCTGTTCGCCGGTCTCACCAGCTCGTCACGCGAGGCGATCCGGCCAATCGTCCGCAAGGTCAATATCCCTTACTTCTATGGATCGCTCTACGAAGGTGGCGCCTGCGACAAGCAGACCTTCGTCACGGGACCGTCCGCCTCGCAGCAATTGTCGGTACTCATCGACTGGGCGGTGAAGAAATACGGCAAGCGGATCTACATCATGGCGCCCGACTACAATTTCGGGACGATCTCGGCGCACTGGGTCAGGGAATATGCGAAGAAGGCCGGTGCGCAGGTTGTGGGCGAGGACTTCCTGGCGCTGACGGTCACCGACTACGCGCCGACCGTCCAGAAGATCCAGTCTGCCAGGCCGGACTTCGTCGTGGCGCTGCCGGTCGGTGCCAACCAGACCGGCTTCCTCGAGCAGTTCGCCGCCGCCGGCCTCAAGGACAGGATCGGCGTCGTCTCGACCAACTACGGCTCCGGCAACCAGCAGGTCGTGGTGTCACCGGCGGCCGGCAAGGGGCTCGTCGCGGACCAGGGCTACTTCCAGGTCGTCGACAATCCGGTCAATGCCGAGTTCGTCAAGCTGTGGACTGCGAAGTACGGCAGCGACACGCCGATCATCTCGGAAGCGGTCGACATCTGGAATGCCGTGCATTTGTGGGCGGCGGCGGTCAACAAGGCAGGAGTGGCCCAGACAGCTCCGGTTATCGCCGCCCTCGAAAGCGGGCTGAGCTTCGAGGCACCGAACGGCACCGTGAAGCTCGAGCCGAAGTCGCACCATCTGCGCCAGAACATCTACATCGTCGAAGGCGACGACAGGCATGGCTTCAAGGTCGTCGAGACGTTCAAGGACGTCGCGCCAGCCTACGAGAACGAGAAGTGCGACCTGGTCGCAAACCCCACGCTCGCCCAGCATTTTGCACCGGAGAGCAAGTAGGCACCGAGCAGGGCGCGCGCCATCAACGCGCGCCCCGCCGTTGGAGGAAGGGTTGATGATGGAACTGGATTATCTGGCAACCGTGTTGCTGTCCTCGTTGTCGAGCGCGTCGATCCTGTTGATTGCGACAATTGGCCTTGCGGTCGTATTCGGTCTGATGGGCGTTATCAATCTTGCGCACGGTGAGTTTTTGATGATCGGGGCCTATGCAGCCCTGACGGCCACCCGATACGGTGTGCCATTCATCTTCGCAATCCCGATTGCCGTTCTTGTCACCATGGCCATTGGTGCGGCTGTCGAGGTTCTGATCATCCGCCGTCTCTACGGCCGCCTGTTTGACACGATGCTGGCGACCTGGGGGCTCAGTATTGCGTTCTATCAGCTCGCGGTCACGATCTTCGGTACGGTTACGCCTGGCATCGGCATGCCGCAGTTCAACCTGAAGATCGGCAATTACAGTCTCGCTGGCTATCCGATTTTGATGATCGGCGTCGCCGTGCTCGCGACACTTTTCGTCTACGTCCTCATGACACGTACTGTGTACGGGATGAAGGCGCGTGCCGCGATCCAGATGCCGGAGATGGCGCGGGCAATCGGCATCGAGTCGTACCGTGTCAATACGCTCACGTTTGCGATCGGATGCGGTCTCGCGGGGTTTGCCGGGGCTGTTCTGTTGCCTATCGTGCCGGCAACCCCTTCCATGGGCTTCGCTTTCGTCATCAAGGCGTTTCTTGCCGTCGTGGTCGCAGGGCCGGTGACGCTCACGGGCAGCGCGCTGACAGCGATCGGTCTCGGCGGTGGCGCATCCGTAACGGCGAGCTTTTTGACTTCGGTCGCGGGCGACGCCTTCTTCTTTCTGATTACCGCATTTCTCCTCTGGCTTTATCCGCTCGGGATTACGGCCAAATGGCGCAGCAAGATGTGAGACGAGCCATGAGTCTGTCTTTAAAGGATCCGCGTGTTTCGACACTGACAATGTCAGCTCAAGAGCACCTGCAGATGACCCGAGACGTGAACCGCGCAACAGGTCTGTCTGAGAAGCTCTACGAGAACGCTGGCCTGGTTTTCCCGGTTCTTGCAACGGGCGCCGCGCTTGCGGCGGCCAGCTTCATCGATCCCTACCTTGCGTACGTCGCAACGTCATGGGTGATCTTTGGATTACTCGGTCTCAGCCTCGATCTTGTCTGGGGGCGAGGCGGCCTGCTGTCCCTCGGACAAACGGCCTTCTACGGCCTCGGCGGCTATTTCGGCAGCATCCTTGCCATCAACATGGCGCCGCTGACGGGCAACACGCTCGTCTGGAGCCTTCCGGCCGGCGCCGTCTTCGGTGCTGCCAGTGCGGCTGCACTGGGCGCGATTATCTTCTTTGCACGAATGGGACCGTTGCAGGCGACGATCCTTTCGTACACCTTTACGCTGCTGTTGTGGTCGCTGACGCAATCCTTGAAGATCTCGGTCGGACAGGCGGAGATCGGCGGCGATAATGGGCTGTCGAATATTCCAGGCGTAGTCCTCGCATTCAGGCGGGGGGCGGAATCACTCGATCCCGTCGAGGTATTCGTCACGGTCGTCATTGTGTCGGCTGCCGTTTACTTCCTGTGCTGGTGGTTGATGCGCGGCACGTTCGGTCGTGTCATCGACTGCATTCGGATTGACCCGCAGAAGACGGAACTTCTCGGCTACGACATTCGCAAATATCAGGTTGCCAGTTTTTCTCTCGCAGGGGCGATCGCCGGGCTGGCCGGAGCGATGTTCGCGGCCTGGGCCAACTACCTTAACCCGTCGATTTTCTCGGTTCAGGAGGCGCTCCTTGTGCCGATCTACGTCCTGGTCGGCGGCCTCGGTACCCTGGCGGGAGCGTTTGTCGGTGCGTTCGCGATCGGCGGCCTGTCCTATTATCTGGGCGGCGGGGCCGTCGGCGGGCAGACGACGCTGATCCTTGGCATTGTTTTGATCCTGCTCGTTCTCTTTCTGAAGAATGGTCTGGTGGGCGCTATCGGCGAGCTCTGGCGAAGAACGCTTCCAGACGCGAATGCGGCAGCGCGCGATGCCGGGGCCGTTTCAATTGATCCCGGTGTGCTGGAAGGCATTCTTGTTGAAGCTGCGGAGCAGGCGGGGCCGGCGAAACGGCTTGCGACCGTCGATCTCTACAAGCAGTTCGGTGGCGTCATCCCGGTCAACAAGGTAACGCGCGCATTCGAGCCCGGACGACCTTATTCGCTGATCGGGCCGAACGGCGCCGGAAAGAGTTCGTATCTCAAGGCCTGCGTCGGCATCTACATGCCCGAGGCCGGATCAGTGGTGGTCGGCGACGTGGATGCGACGAACGCGCCAATCTTCGAACGCGTTCGCCAGGGTGTCGGCGTGAAGAACCAGAAGCCACAGATATTCGGCGAACTGACGGTGGATGAGAATCTGGCGATTGCTGCCTTCGCCCGGACTCGCGACAGGCAGGCAGCGGCTGATGTGAGCCGCCGGATACTTGCCATGCTGGGCTTCGAACAACAGGCAAAAGTCCAGGCTTCGGCGCTCTCGCACGGACAGCAACAATGGCTGGATATCGGCATGGTGCTCTGTCTCGCACCCCGCGTCATACTGCTCGACGAGCCCGCGGCCGGGATGACGAATGAGGAAACGCGGGAGCTCTCGGCTCTCGTGCGGACGCTGGCGCGGCATACCACCGTGATCGTTGTGGAGCACGATATGGAATTCGTCAGGACACTCGAAGGTCACGTGACGGTACTCCACCATGGCCAGGTCTTTGCCGAAGGTGACATTGCTGAACTGCGCGCGGACGATCGGGTCCTCGACATCTATCTCGGGAGGCGCGAGCATGTTTAGAATTGTCAACGCGACCGGCGGATACGGGAAGACCGTTATCATCCGCGATGTGTCAATCGCAGTGGACAAGGCCGAGATCGTCGCGCTGCTGGGACGCAACGGCGTTGGGAAATCCACGCTGATGCGTTTCGCCATGGCCTTGATTCCTGCTTTTTCCGGCCATGTCGAGATCGAAGGCCATAACGCGCCGGAGTCGCCTGCCAGGCGCGCGAAAGCGGGCATCGGTTATGTGCCACAAGGCCGGTATGTCTTCCCCCGGATGACCGTTACCGAGAACATCGCGGTCGCGGCTGAAACCAATGGCCACAGCGGCCGCGTGGCGGTGGAAACTGCCCTGCGGGAATTCCCCATGCTCCGCCCGAAGGCAGATGATCTTGCCGGCGGCCTGTCTGGCGGGCAGCAACAGGTGCTGGCTCTTGCCCGCGCCCTGGCGACCCGGCCGAAGATCCTGCTCCTCGATGAGCCTACCGAGGGTGTCCAGCCATCCATCATCGACGAGATGGCCGGTATCCTGAAGCGCATCAACCGCGAGCGCGGGGTCGCCATTCTGGTCGCAGAGCAGGATCTCGATTTCTGCCTGTCGATCGCTACACGTGCCTATGTCATGGAGAAAGGCAGCGTGCGGCTCGAGACAGATCGCGACAGTTTGCGAACTGACAGGAAATTACAGCAAGAGCTACTCGGAGTCTGACCATGCAAAAGAAGCCTGAATCATCGGAGTTGAGCGAGGAGCAGCTCGGGCAGGTTGCTGCGACGCTGAAGCGAATTCGCGAAGGCCTTGACTGCGCGGATCGCCTGGTTGGATCCGAACCGTCCCACTACTTCACTCCCGGAATCCAGGAAACTATGCAGCTGTGATACAGACCCTTACCCAGCAGATCGAGGCGCTTGCGTCCGGCGTCAACTCGTCTTCAGAACTCGCCGCCGGCTCCCTTGATCGGGCGGCACGCCATGCCAAACTCAATGCTTTCGTTGCCCTCGATCCCGACCTTGTCATGCGGCAGGCAAGGGCGGCGGACGAGCGGCGGCGGCAAGGCAAGGCCCTGAGCCCGATCGACGGGGTGCCGATCGCCATCAAGGATAACTACCTGACCGCAGACTATCCGACGACCGCATGCTCCAATGCATTGCCGCTCGAGCGCCAGGGGCAGGACGCCACCATCGTTGCAAACCTCCGCAAGGCGGGGGCGGTTATCTTTGCCAAGACCAACATGCATGAATGGGCGTATGGAGCGACAAACTCGGCCTCCAGCTTTGGCGCCACCCGCAATCCCCGCAACCCTGATCACATTACCGGGGGTAGCAGCGGCGGATCCGGTGCCGCGGTCGCGGCCGGTATCGTGTCAGCTGCCCTCGGCAGCGACACCGGAGGCTCGATTCGTATTCCGTCCGGAGCCTGTGGCATCTATGGCTTCAAGCCGAGCTATGGCCGTGCCTCCCGCCATGGCGTTCTTCCACTCAGTTGGTCCCTCGACGCCCCGGGTCCGATCACCGCAGCGCTCGACGATATCATCCACTTGATGCCGTTCATCTGCGGTGAGGACGGCAACGATCCTGCCACCTTGCGGTCTCTGGCGTTCGGACCTGTCGGACGCCTCGACAGGCCTCGGCTGATCAATCTTGCTGGCGAGGGGCTGGAGCGCTCCGATGATGTTGATCGAAGCTTTTTGTCGGCGCTGAGGCGCTCGGGAGCCGAGGTTACCAATCGCGAGCTGGAGGGAGTTTCGTCCTACTTCGCAGCGTGGGAAGCGATCCTCCATTGTGAAGCATCTTCATATCACGCTGAGCTGCTTGCCCGAAATCCATCAGGGTTCACCGCCCTGACCAGGGCACATCTCGAGGCTGGAACCCGGATCTCCGGCGTCGAGCTGTTGAAAGCCCAGCGAATTCGTGGCCAACTCACCACGCAGCTGAACGGTCTTGGTGACTGGGATGCGCTCGTGCTTCCGACCTTGCCGGTCGTTGCTCCGAAGATCGGGGATGACTGGCAGACCTTTGGCGGCCGGCGGGTTACGACGCAGGATAGCATGACCTGGTTCTGCTGGATCGGAAACCTGGCAGGGCTTCCCTGCATTTCGATCCCGTGCGGAAGTTCGCCCGAAGGACTGCCCGTCGGCATGATGTTGATGGGACGGTATGGTCAGGACGAACGTCTTCTGGCCGTTGCACGCTGGGTGGATCGACGGATCAACATGGACGCATGACGATGGACGGAGCGACGGTCAAATTAGGCGTCCTGTTCTCGCAGACCGGGCCGATGGCTGTGACGGAGAATGCGAATATTGAAGGCGTTCTCATTGCCTGCGATGAGATCAACGCTAGCGGCGGTATCAATGGCCGGCCCCTCGAGCCGGTAATTGCCAATCCGGCTGGCGATGACCGGCGATATGAGGAATTGGCTACTGATCTCCTGCTTCGTCAGCGCGTCCGTGCAATTGTGGGGTGCTGTCTGTCGACCAGCCGAAAGAAGGTCGTGCCCGTCGTCGAGCGCTATAACGGCGTGTTGCTCTATCCATCTGTCTATGAGGGTTTCGAGTATTCTCCCAATGTGATTTACGGAGGGGCCGTTCCGAACCAGGTGATTGTCCCGCTACTGGAGTATCTATTCGCCAGTTTCGGGAAGGATGTCGGCCTGATTGGATCCGATACCCTGTACGCGCGCGAGATCAACCGCATCGTCAAGGAGTTTCTCACCGAGAGTGGCGGAAAAGTCGTCGGGGAGGTTTACCTTCCTTTCGCGACCACAAGAGAACGCTTTGAGCCGTTCCTTGAACAACTCGTTGCGAAGGAACCGCAAGCGATCATTTCAACCGTCGTCGGCGAAGACACCGTCGTCCTGTACGAGGCCTTCAACAAGGTCCGGCAAGGACGCAACGTTCCGATCGCGTCGCTCACCACAACGGAATCGGAGCTGGGCAGCATGTCGCCAGAGGCGCGTGCCGGCCATCTTTCAGCATTGACGTATTTCGGCTCGCTGGACACGCCGCAGAACCCGGAGTTTGTCGCCGCCTATCAAAAGCGATATGGCCTCGACAAGGTACCGGGTGTCTACACAGAAGCCGGCTATGCGCTCGCCCACATGTTTGCAGATGCAGTAAGGCAGGCCGGAGACTCCGATAGCGAGTCCATCCTTCCGATCCTGTCCGGCGCTGTATTCAGGGGGCCTGCGGGGGACAAGGTGATCGATCTCGACAATAACCACTTCCTGATGCGACCGATGATCGGCAGGGCTTCCGAGAACGGCAGCTTCGAGATTGTGTGGAAGAGCGCAGGGGCTGTTCGGCCAGATCCCTATCTGATTTCGTACGATCGTTCCCTGGTCGCGTGAGGCTCGAGGATGAGCGACCGCATTTCGCTTAAAGACCAGGATCTGCTGCGGCGCTTGCGCCGGATGCGGGTCCTCGTCATTCATCCTGATGATGAGGAACGCGCGCTGTTTCTCGCGCACATCAAGCGCATCGGGTGCCAGGTCGAGGGCGTCTGGCCCGCGCCCGAGACATTGCCTTCCTACGTCGACGTCGTCCTGTTCCTCGTCAATCCGAGCCGCGACGGGAAGACCCCGGGCTGGATGACCATGTCCGATGCCGTGGCAAGAATCGGCATCATCGCGTACGAGACGCCGGAGATACTCAGTGAACTTCATAGCCTGAATGTCCACGGCGTAATCTCCAAGCCGATCCGGATCTTCGGTATCCTGGCGGCACTAACCACTGCGGTCAGTCTTGCCAGTCACGAGGCGCGCCTGAAGCAGCGCATCAAGTCGCTGGATGAGACCCTGAAAGCGAGGCGGAAGATCGAGAAGGCCGTCGAGATACTCACTACCACGCGCAATATCCCGCACGAAGAAGCCTATCGCCGGCTGCGGGAGAAGGCGATGAACTCGAACACAACGATCGCATCGGTGGCAGAGGCGATCATCGCATCAAGCGACATCTAATTTAGGCGCTGGTCGATTCTCAGCTCCTGCTCTTGGTCCGGTTCGTCAGCGCTGCGCAGCACGGCGCGCGCCGACTTTCCGCGGTGCGTCCAGGTCAACGGCCTTGCGGACAAAGGTCATGGATGCGTCAAGCTCCTTGCCGTCGCGTCCCTGCAGAGAAAGCCTCGGGACGCGTTTCCCGCTCGCTTTCTCCGTAAGGATCGAATGGCGTTCCGCCTTTCCGAAGCAGTGGTCCTCGGCCCATTGCCGCAGGCTCACAGTTACCAGAAAGAGGTCGCGGCCCTTCCTTGTCAGCACGTACTCCTGGTAGCCGCCTTCGTCAGAGATCGGGGCCGTTTCCAGAACGTCGATCGAGACCAGATGTTTGAGACGGGCAGTCAGAATCCCCTTCGAGATTCCAAGGCTCTTCTGGAATTCGGTGAACCGCCGGATCCCGTCGAAAGCGTCCCGGATGATCAGCAGGGACCACCAGTCACCGATTTCGTCCAGAGCCCTGGCCACCGGACATTCCACATCCCCGAGACTCGTTCTTTTCATGATCGCTCCAGACTCGAAATTGCGTCTGGTACTAAAATAGGACTAGACAAGCGTTTGCGCAAGTGGTTCGATAATAGAACCAAATCCATCGGAGTAACAACATATGACATCTGCAACTGCCAGCGCCGCGACCAAGCGCAAGAGTGCCGCTCGTGTAGCGGTGGTCCAGTTTAACCCACAGGTCGGCCTGGAAAATCTGGAGACGAACGAGGCTGCTGTTCGCAAGCGCCTTCAGCAGGCGGTCTCGGAAGGGGCCAATCTGATCGTGCTGCCTGAGTTGGCGACGACGGGCTATTGCTTCGACTCGCGTGCGGAGGCGTTCGCGCATGCCGAGCCGGTGCCCGAGGGACGGACGATTCGCGGCTGGGAAGCTTTTGCCAAACAGCATCAGGTTTATATCGTCGGCTGCCTGCCTGAGCTGGAAGGGCACCAGCTGTTCGATACTGCTGTTCTGGTGGGGCCGGACGGCTACATCGGCAAGTATCGAAAAACTCATCTCTGGAACGAGGAAAAGCTGTTCTTCACGCCAGGCAATCTGGGCTATCCGGTATTTGAGACGCGGATCGGCCGGATCGGTCTCCTGGTATGCTGGGACATCTGGTTTCCGGAAGCCGCGCGTATTGTTAGCCAGCTGGGTGCCGACATTATCTGCATCCCGACCGGCTGGGTGTGGACGCCGCCGCCGCTCTACGATGCGAGCGGTACCTGCATGGCTGCGTACCTGACCATGACTGCAGCCCATGCAAACAACGTCTTCATCGCAACTGCCGACCGGATCGGCACCGAGCGCGGCGCCGGCTTTATGGGGAATTCCCTCATCGCAGGCACCAATGGCTGGCCAATTGGCCGGATTGCCGGACCTGAAGAGGACACGATCCTGTACGCCGATATCGACGTCGTCGAGGCCCGGACAGCACCGATCTGGAACAAGTTGAACGACCTGGTGAGAGACCGCCGTACCGATCTCTACGATCAGTTGCTCGGCTTCCGTGGGGCGTCGGCGCTTCCCCGATAACAATGTGATGGTCGCCGGGGCGCGTGGCCAGACCATGTTGCGCGCCCCGCGGCTCGCATGAATGGCGTTTTGCCAGCACTGAAGAGGTGAAAGATGCCCTACCTGCAAATCGACGTTCCGGGGCGTTACCCGGCCGAGCAAAAACAGCGCCTGGCCAGGCGCTTTGGCGAGATCTACGCCGACATCATGCAAGCAAACATCCGGCGGATCTCGGTGGCTGTTCGCGAGCTCCATGACGGCGGCGTCTGGCGTTGCACTGAAGGAGAGCCGTACGAGGCAGCTCTGTTGATGTGTGACATCCGGAAGGGGCGCCCGCCCGAACAGCGGGAACGCCTGGCACGCGCGCTCGTCAATGCCTGCGTAGAGATACTGGAGCTGCGGATAGATCAGGTGAACGTCGAGTTCACACAGCACTCCGGCGATGAAATGTTCCACCCGCTGCTTGGCGGGCTCAGCGAGGACTGGTCAGCCAATGAAGCACACTGAACAACTGAACGGACTGTCATCTGCTGCGTCCGAAATTCGGGCTCTGGCAGCCGGACTGTCCGCGGGACAGGCCAGCAGTATCGACCTCGTCGAAGAATGCCTCGACCGCATCAAGGACCCGGCGGGCGAGGGCGCTAGAACATTCATCAAGGTCTGGGATCGGGAGGCGCGGCTTGCCGCAGCTGCCTTCACCCCGGAAAGGATCGGTGAGACTCGTTCGCTGGTCGCAGGACTTCCGGTCTCGGTGAAGGACCTGTTCGACGTCAAGGGCGAGGTGACGCTGGCCGGCGCTCCGGCACGGGACGATACGGCGCCAGCTGCATCCGACGCTCCTGTAATCAGCCGGCTCAAATCGGCGGGCGCTATCCTGATCGGGCGCACGAATATGACGCAGTTTGCCTATTCGGCGGTTGGGCTGAACCCGCATTTTGGCACGCCCGGCAATCCCTGGGATCGCTCCCGTACACCCGGAGGATCCTCTTCGGGGGCAGCAGTTTCGGTCGCAGATCGTATGGCGGTTGCATCCATCGGATCCGATACCGTCGGATCTATCCGCGTACCTGCTGCCTTTTGTGGCGTAGTTGGCTTCAAGCCTACCCAACGTCGGGTGCCCCGCGACGGTGCAATTCCGTTGTCGACGACCCTGGACACAGTTGGCCCGCTGGCGCGGTCGGTCGAGGACTGCGCGCTGGTCTTCGGTGTCATTGCTGGCGAAGAGGTGCGCCCGACGGACGGCTTCGATCTCACCAGTCTGCGGTTCGCGATTCCGAAAGGAAGGATGCTGGAGGGGCTCGATCCAGAGGTGGCAAGCGCCTTTGCGCGTGCATGCAGCACGGCGTCCCGTGCGGGCGCCAGAATTCTCGAGATCGATGTGCCAACGCTGGACGTGTTCCAGACCCTGAGTCCGAACGCAACCATCCAGGCGGTTGAGTCGATGGCCTGGCACCGCGATCTGATCGGCCGAAGGGGCGCCGAATACGACCCGAACGTGAGAGCGCGCATCGAGGCTGGGGACCGGATCGCAGCGACTGCATACGCCGATTGCCTGATGCGTCGAGAACCATTGTCACACGAGCTCGATCACCTTACCGCGGGCTTCGATGCCCTGATCATGCCGACTGTCCCGATCATCGCTCCGTCAATTGCGACTTGCATGCGTGACGAAGGCAGCGTCCGGGCCCGGATCATCAGGAACACGTCCCCGTTCAACTACTTCGATCGCCCATCGATAAGCATCCCGATACATGAGCCGGGAAGTGCCCCGGTCGGCTTGATGTTGGTCGGCCAACGCGACGAAGACTGGAAACTGCTGGCCATAGCTCGTGCTCTCGAAACCGGGAGAGGGAGGTGAACACCGGGAGCGAGTGCACGCCGTCGGAGTCCTGGGGCGTTCCAAATGCCCGGTCCGGGCGAACCATCTGCCAGCAGCTGCGGCGAGACCATCCTGTTGCGCTGCGGCAGCCCAGGATTCCGGCGGGCAATCGGCTGTCGACATGGCAGCCGGGAGAACGATAATGAAACTATCCTGGCCGGGTGAGAAGTGGAGCTGACTCAAAAGAACGGAAACGGTCACCCGGTCCTCATAGATTTTCATCGAGAGGATCATATTGCATGACGAGTGATGCAGGGGCTCTATTTTGATCGAACGCCAGTGCATGATCTTGCCGCGTTGCTTCATTCATACAATGTTGACGAATTTAACTCGCCGTATCGATCAACTGTGCCGCTATTGGCGCTCGTGAAAGACGAACGGAACACGTTTCGCAAAGTACTGAGTGCTTGTCGGGTGTCGATGCCGGTGGACCTTCATTTTGAGTTCAAGGTCGATCATCAGTCGAAGGGGCGAAGGGCGCCGTCACACACCGATTTCATGGCGATCTCCGAGGACGTATGCATTGCTATCGAGTCTAAGTGGACCGAGCCTTCTTACGATACTGTCGGTACCTGGCTTTCAAAGGGCGGCGACTTACCGAACCGGGAGAAAGTGCCTAAGGGGTGGCTGGCCTTGATGAGGCTCGAGTGCGTGCCGCAATCGCTCGAAGAAATCGCCGATTGCGAGTATCAAATGCTGCATCGGGCAGCATCAGCATACGCTGCTGCGGCTTCTTTCGCTACGAAAAAGTGTCCGATGCTCGCATACCTCAAATTCTCTTCGCCGGAAACGCCGGTTTCTGCTGCGATCGACGGAATGCTATGTTGATGCTTTGACGTTGCTCCACAAGCGACTGCGTCCAATGGATCTCCAGACCTATCTGGTTGAGATGAAAATGGCGCCGAGGGAGCATTTCAGACTGATTGCAGATCGTCCTAAAGCAAACCCTGCAATGGGAGTTGCTGTTCGAGGCGCATTGCAGGAGACTTCATTGTTCAGCTTCTCGGGCGACAATGTGTACCGGATCGGGACCTAGGCAACCCGAGGTGGGCATCCTTCCGCCGCCCGGCTGAACAACCCTGTTGGGGACGAGTAGCCGCGGAGAGCTGCCAGCGGTCATTTCAAAGCCGTCCACCTGCGTGAAGATAGCGGAGGAGCACAATGAATGAACCAGTCTCAAAGCATTATACCTTTGTCCCACGGCGAAAACTCTTCTTCCCCGTAGCCCAGCCGTTCGCTGGCAGTTTTTTGTCCGGAGGCGGTCGCCAGGATCAAATCGAATATCCTCGTGCCGGCCTCTTCAATTGTCTCCGTTCCGTCCAATATGGTGCCGCAGTTAACGTCCATGTCGTCGGGCATGCGCTGGTAAAGCGGCGTGTTGCTCGCCAGCTTCAGCGAAGGAGTCGGCTTACACCCGAAGGCTGATCCGCGCCCGGTCGTGAAGCACAGGACATTTGCTCCTCCCGCGACCTGCGCTGTCGCCCCGACAGGGTCGAACGCCGGCGCGTCCATGAAAACCAGACCCTTTTCCGTCACGCGCTCGGCATAGTCGTAGACCTCCACGAGATTGGTGGTGCCGCCCTTGGCCATTGCGCCAAGGGATTTTTCAATGATGTTCGTGAGGCCGCCGGCCTTGTTGCCGGGGGACGGGTTATTGTTGATCTCCATTCCGTGACTGGCAGCAAATTCGTCCCACCACTTCACGCGCGCAGCGAGCTTTTCTCCAACTTCTCGCCGAACAGCACGCCGGGTCAGGATATGTTCGGCCCCATAGCACTCTGTCGTTTCAGACAGGATTGCAGTTCCACCGTGAGCGACGATCAGATCAACAGCAGCTCCCAGTGCGGCGTTCGCGCTGATTCCGGAGTACCCGTCTGATCCACCGCACTGAAGCGCAACTTTCAATTCACTTGCCGGTACCGGCGTCCGTTGAATGTTGTTCGCCCGCTCCAGGCTTGCCTCAAGACGTTCAATACCCGCTCGTACCGTGGCTGCGGTCCCGCCAGATTGCTGAATAACAAGCGCGTCGCCCGCACTCCCTCCCAGCACGCCATCGAGATTGCTGACCTCACAGCCCAGTCCGATCATGAGCACTTTCGCGAAATTCGGGTGAGCGGCGTAGCCGGCGATACATCGTCGCAACGCTTCGATGCCATCGATCCTGGCATCAAGTCCGCATCCGCTCTTGTGCGTCAGCGCCACGACGCCGTCGATATTCGGATAGTTGGCAAGACGGCCCTTGAAATGGTCTGCGATCATGCGGGCGGCAGTCGCCGAACAGTTCACGCTGGTCAATACGCCGATATAGTTGCGCGTCGCTACGCGTCCATCTGCACGGACATAGCCATTGAAGGTACGTTGCACGGACGCGAGAGGCGTTGGTCGAACATCCTGGCCAAAAGTATTGCTGTCTTGGGAATAGTCGCTCATGCCGAGATTGTGGACGTGAACGTGTTCGCCTTGAGCGATGGTAGCCGACGCTACGCCGATTACTGAGCTGTAACGGCGAACAGCTGTGCCCGCGTCGATCCGACGTCGCGCAATCTTGTGACCGGCTGGAATCGGATCTATCGCGACTACCCCGTCCGACACGGTCTCACCAACGGCGATAGCGCGAAGCGCGATCAATACATCGTCGGAGCTGTTCAGGAGGATCGTTGACGGTTTTTCGTTTTGCGTCCGCCTGTCGGTTGCTCGCGCCGCTGAAATAACGTTCTGTGTTGCGGTTGAATCGGGATGGTCGCTCATACGCGCAGTTCCTGTATTGTTGGGGTGCCGGCAGGCTTACGCTTGATCGGCGAAGCATCTGGCGTTGTCTGGAGGAAGCGAACGAGCTCAAACGGTCGCCAGCAGGAAAGCGTTTGAGTCTTTCGTTTTAATAGAGGCGCCAGGCTATCAGGTCGCTCTATCCGTCTCTGTCAATTTGGCGACAATCGATCCGGTTCTCTTGTGATATCGATAGCGACGAGGGGGCTCCAATGCTCGAGCCGTCGGGTTCTCCTCATGCAGCGTGGCCAGGACAGGGCATTGGAGCGACGGTTCGCTCCTGGCATTTGAGCCGGCGAATTCAGGAGTGTCGTCGAGCTGCTGAGTGTGCGCGGCTCGTCGAAAGCAGTGAGGACCGAATGCATGACGATAACAAGCTCACTACCTGAGATTCCGCTCGCTTCAGGAATCCGTTCGCGGTACGTGGAAAACGTTAACGGTCTGCGGGTACACGTCCTGGAAGCTGGATTCAAATTGCCTGACAGGCCTTGCGTGCTGCTGTTGCACGGCTTTCCCGAATTGGCCTTCTGCTGGCGCAAGTTGATGATTCCCCTGGCCGAGGCCGGTTATCATGTGATTGCACCTGACCAACGGGGCTACGGGCGTACAAGCGGGTGGGATCCAGACTACGACGGCGATCTTGCTTCCTTTCGGCTAACGAACCTCGTTCGCGATGCGATCGGCGTTGTTGCGGCGTTTGGCTACGATGCCGTCGATGCCGTCATCGGACACGACTTCGGCTCCGCAGTCGCCGCCTGGTGTGGGCTAATACGACCGGATGTATTCCGGTCCGTGGTCATGATGAGCGCGCCGTTCGCCGGGGCGCCTCGGCTTCCGTTCAATTCGGTAAATGAAGTTGCTGTTTCTCCACCGGAAGACCTCGTTCATCGTGAACTCGCGGCCTTGCCGCGGCCGCGGAAGCACTATCAATGGTACTATACGACGCGGGAAGCTGACAGACACATGCGCCATGCTCCGCAGGGAGTGCATGCGTTCTTGCGGGCTTACTATCACTACAAGAGCGCTGATTGGAAAGGCGAGGCGCCATATCCGCTAAAGTCGTGGTCGGCGGCCGAGCTCGCAAACATGCCGACTTACTACATCATGGAGCGGGACAAGGATATGCCAGCTACCGTGGCAGAGCATATGCCGTCAGCAGCTGCAGTTGCCGCCAACCAATGGCTCCCGGATACCGATCTGTCGTTCTGCAGTGCAGAGTTTGCCCGTACTGGCTTTCAGGGGGGTCTGCAGTGGTATCGCTGTGCTCTCTCAAGCAGGTTCAATTCCGAACTGCAAATCTGGTCGGGTCGCAGTATTGACGTCCCGTCTCTCTTCGTTGCTGGCAAGCAGGATTGGGGCATCTATCAACACCCCGGAGCCTATGAATCGATGCGGGCCACGGTCTGTTCAAGAATGGCTGCCTGCCACTTGATCGACGGAGCTGGACACTGGGTGCAGCAGGAACGGCCGGCTGAGGTCGGCGGCCTGCTACAGGCATTTCTGCGCGAAACGTTTGGGAACGGACGAGACCGCCGATAGCTCATCACCTCTGAGTGCTCGGAAGCGCTGGGACATAATGGCTTGTGATGACCTGCGGTCTGGTCACCGGGCTTTCGTAAAACTGGCAGCCAGTTCCGCTCGATTTGCGCAGCCGAATTTCTCGAGCACTCGGCTGATATGAGTTCGTACGGTGCCAAAACTAATGCCTAACACGCGAGCAATGTCACGGTCTGTACACCCACGTGATACCAGTTCGGTGATCTCACGTTCCCGGGTGGTCAGGCCGTCGCTATGAGTGTGTCCCCGTAACAACGCGGACCGGATGAACGGTTCCAGGACGTCCAGCAGCACCTTTTCCCGTTCGTCGAAATTTGTCTTTCCGCGCCGCCGCCAGATCCGGAAATCGCCCAAGTCGCGATTCCGTTGATCGAACATGTAGATATTGATGCCCCATTCGAGCGCATCGCGCTGCAGGTAGTCGTTATAGAATTCGGTCTTGATTAGCTCGCGCCGGTCCAGGACCTCATCGACGATCGTGGCGCGCCGCGCCGCTCGCAAACGCGAGGTTATGGGATCATTGAACTGGTACCAATCATCGTAGAGCGATCGGATTTCCGGCGGGGCGCCCACGTAGATCGATTCACAGAATCGCTGCTTTGTCTCCTGCCAGACACAAGAGCAGCCGCCGTCAGCACGAAGGAGTTTGACGAGGTCACTGAGTGCGGCCCGCCGAACGTCATCCTGCGCACTCAGCCGTTCCAGGCGGTGGACGATGTCAGCAAAGAGCTTCAGCTCGCTCGACGTGATGTCCCGGATATGCGGTGTCATACCCCAATCCTCCCCAGTGTAAATTTTATGCAAGGTGCGCGCCAAGTACAGCTCGGCAGCTGACACCCAATTCGCCGGCGGACAATGACCTCACACGGCCCCCGCCGGTGCAGGGTCATGTAGCCAAACCACCATCGGCAATAATGCCGATGCCGCCCCGAATTCCAGATCGCTACAAGCTCAACAGCAAACAGGACCGGGGGACGATCCGCTCGAAGGTAGCATGGGCCGATTGGCAGTCAATCGAAGTACTTGCTTCGATCTGGGTAGATCTGTCCTCGCTCCTGCCGGGAGATGATCTGAGGCCCTCAGGATGGATACGGCGACATGGCTCCCAAAAGCTCTTCGCGAGCTTTTTGGGGTGGGGCGGCTATTGAGCGCTACAGATTTAGTTGGCCGGATACGGAGAACCAGATGCACTATCTAGCACTTTCAGAGCTGTCCATTTTGCTCAGGACGAAAGCCATCTCTCCGGTCGAACTCGTCAAACACATGCTCAACCGGATCAATGCCCTTGATCCGCAGCTTGAGTCCTACGTGACGGTAACCGCGCAGCGCGCTCTGGAGCAGGCCGACCGCGCGGAGCGCGAGATCGGATCTGGACGGTGGCGTGGCCCTCTCCACGGTGTTCCGCTGGCTTACAAGGATATTTTCTACACGGATTTTGCCCTGACAACGGCAGGTACGGCGATACACAAGAGCTTTCAGCCGACCTACAGCGCGACCGCGGTGAGGCGGCTGGAGGCGGCGGGTGCTATTTCGCTCGGAAAACTGAAAACGACGGAGCAGGCGTGGACAGAACATCATCCGACCGTCGCGGCGCCCAAAAACCCCTGGGGTGCCGAGCTATATGCAGGCGCGTCCTCCAGCGGATCGGGCGTCGCCACGGCTGCCGGCCTGACTTTCGGTGCGCTCGGCTCTGACACCGGCGGTTCGATCCGTTTTCCCAGCGCGGTCAACGGCGTGACGGGTCTCAAGCCAACGTGGGGGCGTGTCAGCCGCCACGGCGTCTTCGAACTGGCTGCTTCCCTTGATCACGTCGGGCCAATGACGCGGTCGGCTGTCGATTGTGCGATCATGCTCGGAGCCATCGCCGGCGCGGATCCTGCCGATCCGACCGCTGTGCACGATTCAGTAGAAGATTACCAGGCGGCAGCCTTGCGGAGCGTTGCGGGGATGCGGATCGGACTGCCGCGTGTCTACGCGACCGAAGGCGTCGACCCTGGCATCGTGGCGGTGTGGCAGGCAGCGGCAAAGGTTTTCGAGGACCTTGGCGCGATCGTTGAAGAAATTTCATTCCCCGAATGGCGGAACGCTGCGTCGACCTGGCCGATTCTGTGTTCGTCCGAGACAGCGTTAACGCATGCGGCGACATATCCGTCGAAATCCGAGAGTTACGGATCAGCGCTATCGGCACTTATCGATCTGGGACGGAGCAGCACGGCAATGGATCTCGCGTCCGCGCAGCATGCGCGTCTGGAATTTTCGAGCCGTCTTCGCGCCAAGTTCAGTAACCTCGACGTCATTCTCGTCCCCGTGACCATCTGGCCGACCCCGACCACCGCCGCCACCGCCGACATTCTTCAGATCTCTCCCCTTGAGGATCTGCTCCGCTTCACCTGTGTCTTTGACAGCACGGGAAGTCCAACCCTGACTCTACCCGGGGGCTTCGACGACCGGGGTGCACCGATGGCAATTCAGCTCATCGGAGCACACTTTGATGAGGCCGCCGTTCTACAGGCTGGTGCAGCGTTCCAACGAGCAACCGACTGGCATTCGAGACACTCGAGGCACTTTCCGTAGTGACCTGACAGGTTTCAGCGGGTGAGTTGGATCGCCACACATGGCTAGTACGTTCGTTGCGGTGTTCGAGATCGCGAGCTTCGGCGCGATCATCGTCCTTTTCGTGCTGGGGCTCGGCATCATCGCCAGCATGATGGGCATCTTCAACTTCGCGCAGGGCGAGTTCGTGCTGCTCGGAGCCTACGTCACCTATCTGGCTTACGCCCACGGGGCGCCTATCTGGGCCGGCATGGTTGCGGCGCCCGTCGTGGTCGGCGCGTTCGGCTTCGTGCTGGAAGCGCTCATCATCCGGCGCTTCTATGCGGCGCCGATCGTGGCGATGCTCGGTACCTATGCGCTCGGCCTGATCATCCGCGAAAGCGTACGCGGCCTGATCGGCGGTTTCTATCTGACGGTGCCGGAGCCGGTCGGTGGCTCGATCGACGTTGGTGCCATCCACATCTCGGCCTGGCGCTTCACCATCATCGTGATCACGCTGCTGGTGATGGGCGCCTGCTATCTTCTGCTGGCACGCACCTCGTTCGGATTGCGCGTGCGCGCCACGCTGGAGAACCCGGGACTGGCGCGCGCCTCGGGTATCTCGACGCCCCTGATCTACGGCGCGACGTTTGCGTTCGGCGCGGCGCTGGCCGGGCTTGCCGGCGCGCTGATCGTGCCGGTGTTCAGCCTGTTTGCCGATCTCGGCATCCGTTTCCTGATCCAGGGTTTCGTTGCCGTGATGGTCGGCGGGGTCGGATCCTTCATCGGCCCGGTCGCCGGCGCCGGCGTCATCGGCACGCTCAGCGCCGCGCTGCCATGGGTCATGTCGCCCGTCGTCGCCGACGTCCTCGTCTTCGTGCTCGCGATTGTGTTCATCAAGTTCCGGCCGCAAGGCCTCATTGCAGGGAAAGGGGTCTAATCACCATGTCGATTGAACGCACGAACCTGACGCGGCGCCGCTTCATGAGCAATTTCGCCTTCGCGACCGGAGCGATCGCGACCGGCGTCGGAAGCTGGGTGGTCCGGCCCGATTGGGCGAACGCTGTGGAAGGGCCCATCAAGGTTGGTATCGCCACCGATCTAACAGGACCGATCGCGTTCGCTGGCGTGGCCGACGCCAATGTTGCAAAGATGGTGATCAAGGAGATTAACGACAACGGAGGTCTCCTGGGGCGTCCGATTGAACTCTATTTCGAGGATACAGCATCGAACGAATCGATCGCAGTCGGAAACGTGAGAAAGCTGATTCAGCGGGATAAGGTTGACCTCGTCCTTGGGGGCGTCACGAGTTCGATGCGTAACGCGATCAAGGATCCGATCGTAGCGCGCGGCAAGACGCTCTACATCTATCCAGAGCTTTACGAGGGCAGGGAGTGCACGCCCTACCTGTTCTGCACTGGACCCACCCCCGCGCAGCAATGCGACGATCTGATCCCGTGGCTGATCAAAAACGGCGGAAAGAAATTCGCGCTGCCCGGATCCAACTATATCTATCCGCATACGATTAACGTCTACGCCCGAAGGTTGATCGAAGCCCATGGCGGCGAAGTCGTGTTCGACGAATATTACCCGCTCGATCAAGTGGACTTCAGTGCGACTGTCAATCGTATCATTTCCAACAAGGTCGACGTCGTGTTCAACACGATCATTCCGCCCGGAGTTGGCCCATTATTCAAGCAACTCAGTGAAGCCGGGTTTTTGAAGAACGGAGGTCGCCTTGCCTGCGTCTGGGCTGATGAGAACCTCTTGAATATAAGTCAGCCCCACGAGATCGAAGGTATGGCCAGCTGCCTTGACTATTTCAGGGCGGTCACCGCGAGCGATCCCGTGAGCGCGAAGATCCAGGCGACTTACGACAGGAGCTTTCCCGGCAAGATCCTGTTCGCCGCCGGAAGTGCTGCGACCGGAACCTGGCGCGGCCTCAAGCTGTGGGAGGCGGCGGTCAAGGAAGCCGGCAAGGTCGATCGCGAGTCGGTTGCGGCCACCCTCGACCATGCCAGGATTGCCGAAGGTCCCGGCGGGCCCGCCGAGATGGTGCCGGGCAAGCGTCACTGCAAGATGAACATGTACATCGCGGTCGCCAAGGGAGGAAACTACGAAATCGTCGGGTGCAGCAATGGTCTCGTCGACCCAAAGGAGTGCTGAGCAGTCGATGGGTGCAGCAAGAGAGGCCGTCGCACGCATCGGCGAGGGACCGGATGTCGTGACGGGCAAGGGTACACCGGCCGCAAGCGCGCCGGCGGGACGGGTATCGGCAGGATGGAAGGTCCTGCCGATCGTGGAAGGGCTGGTGCTGCTGATCGCACTGGTCCTGCCATGGGTGCTGCAGGACTATCTGACGGTGTTCGCCACCCGCGTGGTGATCCTCGCGTTGTTCGCCCTGTCGTTCGACCTCGTGTGGGGCTATGCCGGCATCATGAGCTTCGGCCAGGCGCTGTTCTTCGGCGCCGCCGGCTACGGCGTGGCGCTCTTGGCGCGCGATCTCAACGTCACCTCGATCCTCCTGATCCTGCCTGCCGGAACGCTGATCGGGCTCACCGCGTCGCTGCTGCTCGGCGGCTTCCTGCTGCTCGGGCGTTATCCCTCGAGCGTGATCTTCGTCTCGCTCGGCACCCTCACCGGCTCCTATGCCGCGGACCGGCTGGCGCGCGGCTGGTACTATCTCGGCGGCCAGAACGGCATCCCGTCGATCCCGCCGCTCACCCTCGGCAGCTACGAGTTCGAGGAGGGGCCGATCTACTACTACATGGTGCTCGGCATCCTCGTGGTCGTCTATCTGCTCTGCCGCTTCCTGGTCCGCTCGCAATTCGGCCTCGCGCTCGCCGGCCTGCGCGAGAACGAGCAGCGCATCGCCTTCTTCGGCTACAAGGCGCAGCATCTGAAGGCGATCATCTTTGCGGTCGGCGGCACCATCGCCGGTCTTGCCGGCAGCCTCTATGCCTTCCACGAGGGCTTCGTCTGGCCCAACATGCTGGGCGTCGTGTTCTCGACCCAGGTCGTGCTCTACGTCTTGTTCGGCGGCTCCGGCACGCTGATCGGCGCCGTGATCGGCACCGTGATCATCGAGGGCGTCAGCTTCTGGCTGTCCGACAATTACCGCGACGTCTGGCCGATCATCCTCGGCGTGCTGCTGCTGCTCGTCATCATGTTCCGGCCGCTCGGGCTGATCTCCTTCGTGCTCGGCGAGCGCGAGCGGGTCGGCAGTTTCGGCAAAGCCCCGAAGGAGACCGGCAATGCCGCTCCTTGAGGCGCAAGGGATCAGCAAAGTGTTCGGCAAGCTGACCGCGCTCGACGGTGCAGCGCTGACCGTCGGCGAGAACGAGTTCCACGGCCTGATCGGCCCCAACGGCTCGGGCAAGAGCACGCTGATGAAATGCGTCGCCGGCGCCGAGGTGCCGACCACGGGCAAGGTCTCCTTCGTCAACACCGACATCACCGCGTTCACGCCGACCGAGCGCGCGCGCGCCGGCATGAGCCTGAAGTTCCAGATCACCTCGGTGCTGCCGACGCTGACGCTGTACGACAACATCCTGCTGGCGCTGCAGGCACACTGCTCGCTGTTCGACCTCGTGCTGTCGCGGACCCGCAAGAAGCTGCACGATCAGGTGATGACGATGCTGACCCAGTTCCGGCTCGCCGATCGCGCACATGATGCCGCCGCGGCCCTGTCGCACGGCCAGCAGCAATGGCTCGAGATCGCGATGGCGCTCGCCGGCAAGCCACGGCTGTTGCTGCTGGACGAGCCGACCGGCGGCATGAGCCTCGAGGAGCGCCGCGTCACCGGCGAGCTGTTGCAGCCGATCAAGCAGCATTGCTCGCTCGTCATGGTCGAACACGACCTCGATTTCATCCGCGACATCTGCGACCGCCTCACCGTGCTCGACCAGGGCAAGGTGCTGGCCTCGGGAACGGTCGCGGAAATCCAGGCCAACAAAAGCGTCCAGGAGATCTATCTTCGCCGTGCCTGAGCAAACCTTCCTCGATATCCGGCATCTCGACGCCGGTTATGGCCGCAGCCAGGTCCTGTTCGATGTCAACATCGGCATTCCCTGGCGCGGCGGCGTCGCCGTGCTCGGCCGCAACGGCGCCGGCAAGACCACGCTGATGAAGACCATCGTCGGCGAGCTCGCAAGCTCGCAGGGCGAGTTGTTCTTCGACGGCCGCGACATCACCCGCCGCCGCACCGAGGAGCGGGTGCGCTCCGGCATCGGCTATGTGCCGCAGGAGCATTCGGTGTTCGCCCGCCTGTCGGTGCGCGACAACCTCGCCGTCGGCTCGCTGTTCAATCCGGATGCCAGCGCGATCGATCGCGTGCTGGCCATCTTCCCGAAACTCGGCCAGCGCCTCGACCAGCCGGCCGGCACGCTGTCCGGCGGCGAGCGCAAGATGCTGGCGATCGGCCGCGCCATGCTCGGCAATCCAAAGCTGCTGCTGCTGGACGAGCCGACCGAAGGCGTCTGGATCGGCGTGATCGAGGAGATCACCGAGCGGCTGATCGACCTCGCCAAGAGCATCTCGGTCGTGATCGTCGAGCAGCATCTCGATCTCGCGCTGCGCGTCGCCGACTACGCCTATGTGCTGGACCGCGGCCGCGTCGCGCTGCAGGGCGAGGCGGGGAAGGTGCGGAGCGATCCGGAATTGCTGCGATATCTGGCGCCATGACTGAAACTTGAGCCAGACGAGTCGTGCTAGGAGCAGCGAATGGAAGCGAAACTCAGATGATTTCCGCCATCCGCTTCAGCTTGTCGATATTCCTTAGCTCAATGCGACGGTAGGTCAAACGAATGAGGCCCTTGCGCTCCAATTGTTTCAGGACCTTGTTAACTGTTTGACGGGACGCTCCAGTTAGAAGTGCAAGTGCTGCCTGCGTTATTGAAACATGCAGTCCGCCGTCCGGCGCGACATGCGCGACCTCAAGCAGGCGTAAGGCAACCCGGTTCGGTGGATCAGCAAGTACAGCATTTGCCATATGGGCGCTCAGCATCCGCAGGCGGCTCGACAGCAGTCTGAGCAAAGCGTCGTCGAAGACGCGATGCCTCTCGCGAAGCTTGGAAAATGCCGCGGAACTTAAGACCTGAAGTCGGACGTCGTCAAGCGCCTCAGCGGTTTGCGGCATGCGGTCTCCGTCGATCAGGCTACTGGCGCCCAAACACTCTCCTGGACCAAGCAAAGCGTAGACCATCTCGAGACCATCGACCCGCATCGTGGATATTCGGACGGTCCCACGGAGGACCCGGTACATCTCCCTACGTTCATCGCCATACTGGAAAATGACCTGACCAGCCGGAATATTTCGAATGGCAGACTGGTCACGAAAACTGCGTCTCACGGTTTCAGGTAGCCACCGTAACAGGTCATTGCGTACGCCGGGCACGGCGACCCATTCGCACCGATCTGTCGGTCTCACGATGTTACTCGCTCGTTTCATGCGCGATACCCGGCTCAGCGCTATGTTTGCGGTTAGCGCTGCCCTGCGTGACCGCAACCTGTAAAGCCATTGCATGGTCGAGGGCATTGGTCGATGAACTGTTGTATGCGGTTCGCAGTCCTACAACGCGCTACTTCTCTGTACGAGAGCAAAGCGACGCTGTTCCCAAAAATGGTAGCGCATCTACGAACGGTGTGGAGCGGGAAGTGACGCTTCGACGCTATCGCAAGAGTGTCGCTGGGGCTACGATTCTCAAAGAAGACGTTGTGGCGCTCAGAGTCAGGTCGGCAACGGACAGTAGCAGGCATTCTGGCGCGGTCGTCTAACGCAGAAAACGGCGGTGCCTTCGCTCGACCGGTTCTCTACTAGAAACTATTCGCAGTGAGCCTCAATCAATCGTCCATGAGATGGACGTTCCCACGCACGTGCTTTCAGGCCTTGCCGCGCGGGAGTTCGACCTTACGGCCGGTACACCCGAGGCCATGCATCGATGCTGGCGAGACCCGAAGTCCCGCGGGGCATAAATCCTAACAAACTCTCGTTTTCGGCGAAGGCGGCCTTTAAGCGGGCGAGAGGGCGGCTTCCCCAAATTTGCTCTGGATTTGCCACGACATGCTGGTAAATCATGTGATTTATATGCATAGTATTAGCCCGCTTGCATTGCTGGGAACGTAACGTGACGTCCGAAAACAATGCCTTGAATATTGGACCGCGCCTCCGGCGTGCCCGGTTGTCCAAGGGGCTGCGCATGAGAGACCTGGCGCAGGTCGTCGGATGTGACGAGAGCATGATTTCCAAGATCGAGGCCGGCAAGGTCATGCCGTCGCTGCCCATGCTCGACAAGATGGTCCACGCGCTCGACCGAGACATGGCCTCGTTTTTTGGCCTAAAGATCGACGACTACAAGCTGGTGCAGAAGCCTGAGGACCGGCTCAAGGTGCTGGTGGACGCACTGCGCGGCGGCACCGGTGTGACCTATGAGCGATTGGTGCCGATCGCCGCGGGCAATTTGCTCGAGGGCAACATTCATGTGGTCGCCCCGGGCGGCGAGAAGGTCGACCTCATCACCCATCAGGGCGAAGCCGTCGGCTACCTCGTGTCAGGAACCATCGAACTCACCGTCGACGACACCACATATCTGATGACGGCCGGCGACTCCTTCTTCTTCAAGGCTTATTTGACCAACAGTTATCGCAATGTCGGGCCGGACGAAGCGCGGATCGTCTGGGTCAACACGCCGCAGGTCCACTGAGGCGATCGCGCCAGTGCATGAATTAGATGCATGTGGCGAAAACTGAAGCAGCGATGGCTCAACATCGCTTCTTTTTCGGCGCGAGCGCGACGGCGTTGCATCCCAAAAACCTCCAATTCGAGAACTTGCCGGCTCGATCACCGGAATGACCGAGCTGGCATAGCGCTTGCTTAACCTTTTGCATGACTGTGATGCATGTCGATTGCCCCCGGCTGCGTCTGACGTTGACGGGGCCCGATCACGTTGATGCGCTCCGGCAGCGATGCCGTCGCTTCGGTGAGTAACGGCAGGCGAACCGCTGATGGCTTTCGTTTGGAAACGTTTGCTGGGCACCATCCCGAGCCTGATCGGAGTTGTTGTTCTCACGTTCTTCATCTCGCACGCGCTGCCCGGCGACCCTGCGGCCTTCTTCGCTGGGCCCGCCGCGAACGCCGCATCGATCGAGAACATCCGCGCTACACTTGGACTCGATCGCCCGCTTCCGGTGCAGTTCCTGCACTATGTGATTGACCTCGCGCATGGCAACCTCGGCCGCTCGCTCACGACCGGCCAGCCGGTGTTGACCGATCTGATCGAAAGGCTGCCGGCGTCGCTCGAATTATCGTCCTTCGCGCTGCTGTTCGCGATCAGCATCGCCATCCCGATGGGCGTGTGGGCTGCGACCCGCATCAACGGTGGGGTCGATCATGCCTGCCGCGGGCTCGTCACCGTGAGTGCAGCCTTTCCGACGTTCTTCGTCGGTCTGCTGTTCGTATATATCTTCTATTTCCTGCTCGGCTGGGCGCCGCAGCCGCTCGGCCGCCTAAACGAGATTACCTTTTCGCCGCCGCCGCACGTCACCGGAGCCTACACCGTCGACGCCCTCATTGCGGGTGACTGGCCGGTGCTCCGCGCGGCATTGTCCCAATTGATCCTGCCCGCGATATCGCTCGGCCTGTTCGCGCTGGCGCCGATCGCGCGCATCACGCGGGCAGCGATGCTGGAGGCGCTGGGCAGCGATTTCATCCGCACCGCGCGCGCCAGCGGACTGCCGGTCCGCAAGATCCTGATGACCTACGCATTCCGCAACGTGCTGCTACCCGTGAGCAGCGTTCTCGGCATGGTGTTCTCGTTCCTGCTTGGCTCCAACGTCCTGATCGAACAGGTGTTCGGTTGGCAGGGCGTCGGCGCCTATGCGGTATCGGCCGTAATCGCCTCCGACTACGCCGCAGTGCAGGGCTTCGTCCTGATGATGGCGGTGCTCTACGTTCTGCTCAATCTCGCTGTCGACATCTTCGCGACGCTGGTCGATCCCCGCGTCCGGTACGAGGGCTGAGCGATGAGCATCATCACGCTCGCCCGCAACACCGGTTATGCCTTCGGCGAAAATCGCCTGACGCTGGTCGCCGTGATCATTTTGGCGCTGCTCGCGCTGTTCGCGATCTTTGGCCCTTATATCGCGCCCTATGATCCGCTGCTGACCTCCGCCACCACCAAGCTGGCGCGACCCAGTGCGCTGCATCCGTTCGGCACCGATGCGCTTGGCCGAGACATCCTCAGCCGCGTCATCGTGGCGACACGCCTCGACCTCGGCATGGCGGTTTCGGCGGTAGCGCTGTCGTTCGTAGTGGGCCTCGCGCTGGGCTCTATGGCCGGCTATTTCGGCGGCTGGACCGACCGCATCATTGGCCGCGCCATGGACACCATCATGGCGTTCCCGCTGTTCGTGCTGGCGATGGGCATCGTGGTGGCGCTCGGCAACAGCGTCGCCAACATCATCATCGCCACGATGATCATCAACCTGCCATTCTACTGCCGCTTCGCGCGCGCCGAGGTCAACGTGCGGCGCGAGCTCGGCTATGTCGAGGCGGCGCGCATGGGCGGCAACGGAGCGCTGCGCGTTCTCGTCAACCACATCGTGCCGAACATTCTGCCGCCGATGATGGTGCAGGCCTCGCTCAACATGGGCTGGGCGATCCTCAACGCCGCCGGCCTGTCCTTCATCGGACTCGGGGTGCGGCCGCCGACGCCGGAGTGGGGCATCATGGTGTCGGAAGGCGCGAGCTACATCATTTCCGGCGAGTGGTGGGCCTTCATGTTCCCGGGCGCGGCGCTCGTGCTCGCGGTGTTTTCCTTCAACATGCTGGGCGACGGACTGCGCGACCTGCTCGATCCGAGGAAGCGCGTCTGATGGCACAGCTCGAGATCGACGACCTCTCCCTGGAATTTCGTACCCGTCACGGCGTGGTGCGCGCACTCGACAGCGTGAGCCTGTCCGTGACGCGCGGCGAGATCGTCGGCGTGGTCGGTGAAAGCGGGTCCGGAAAATCGGTTACCGCCTACACCGTCATGGGCCTGAACGATGAAGCCGCGCGGATCACCAAGGGCAGCATCACGATGGGCGGAATCGATCTTCTGGCCGCGCGGCCAGAGGCCATGCGCGAGATTCGCGGGCGCGAGATGGCGATGATCTTTCAGAGCCCCCGTACGGCGCTCAATCCGATCCGCAAGATCGGCAAGCAGATTGAGGACGTGCTGCAGGAGCATGCCGGCTTGCCGAGCCGCGATCTCAAGAAAGCGGCGATTGCGGCCCTGGCGCGGGTCCGCATCCCCGATCCCGAACGTCGGGCGGACGCCTATCCGTTCGAACTCTCGGGCGGCATGTGCCAGCGCGTGATGATCGCGATGGCGCTGGCCTGCACGCCGTCCGTGCTGATTGCCGATGAGCCCACGACGGGGCTCGATGTAACGACGCAAGCCGTCATCATGGATCTTATCAGGGAGATGAGCCGGTCGACGCGGATGTCGACGCTGTTGATTACGCACGACCTCGGCCTAGCCGGCGAGTATTGCGATCGGATCGCGGTCATGCACGCCGGGCACATTGTCGAGATCGGGACGACTGAGGCGCTCCTGCAGCATCCGGCACATCCTTATACGCGCCAGCTGCTGGCTGCCACGCCCGTGCCCGAATCCCGTCTGGACGACCTCAATTCTATTCCCGGTCATCTGCCCGATTTGCGCGGTGCGTTGCCGCCATGCCGCTTCAGCGGCCGCTGTGAGCGGCGGCAGCTGATCTGTGACGAGGCGGAGTTGCCCTGGACCGAATTGTCGCCCGCGCACCTCGTGCGCTGCCGGTTTCCGCTGTCATGATGCCGCTGCTCGAAGTCAAATCGCTGTCCAAGTTTTACCCGATCAAGCGGAGAGGGCGCGGCGCGCGGCTGCATGCGGTCGACGATGTGGATCTGACCATCGGTGCCGGCGAAAGCGTCGGCCTGGTCGGTGAGTCCGGCTGCGGCAAATCCACCATGGTTCGCCTGCTTGGCCGGCTGATCGATCCGACGGTCGGCCAGGTCCTGATCGGTGGTGAGGATCTCACCGCCGTGACGCAAGCCCAATTTGCAGCCTCGCCGAGCCGGCGGCGCATTCAGGTCGTGTTCCAGGACGCGACCGAAAGCCTCAATCCCTCGTTTCGCGCTTTTCAGGCAATCGCCGATCCGCTGAAGCGGCTGCTCGGGATGACCAACGGCGCTGAGCTGGACAAGCGCGTGCGCGCCACGGCCGCACTGGTCGGATTGCCGGAAGAGCTGCTGCAGCGCTATCCGCATCAGCTGTCCGGCGGCCAGCGCGCACGCGTCGGCATCGCGCGTGCCGTCGCGGTCGAACCTTCGCTGCTGATCCTCGACGAACCGACCTCTGCGCTTGACGTGTCGGTCCAGGCCGTGATCCTGCGGTTGCTCGCCGACCTGCGCGCCCGGTTGTCGATGAGTTATTTGTTCGTGTCGCACGATCTCAACGTAGTGCGGCTTCTCTGCTCGCGTGTGGTCGTGATGTATCTTGGCAAGATCGTCGAGATCGCGCCGGCCGAGACGCTCTTCACGGCGTCGCTTCACCCTTACACGCAGGCCCTCGTTGCGGCGATCCCGGATCCGGCACGGCGCGGCGGAGCGCGGGTCAGGCTCGACGGCAGTCCGAGCAGCCCCATCGATCCGGATCCGAACGTTTGCCGCTTCTACGGCCGCTGTCCCAAGGGGGCCGATATTTGCACCAGGGTTATGCCGCCACTTCGCGCGGTAGGTCCGGACCACTTCGCTGCCTGCCATTTTGCCCCTTCACCGCCTGGAGAAACCGATGAGCGCTGACAACGAGATCTGCCGTATGGATGCCATGACCGTCGCGGCGAAAGTCAGGGACAAGACGCTTTCTGCCGCCGAGGTCACGGAAGCCGTTCTGCGCCGCATGGAGAAGCTCGAACCCCACATCCATGCCTTCTGCACGCCGACGCCCGATGTGGCACGCGCCGCCGCCGCCGCGGTCGACGCCAAGATTGCAGCCGGCAAGGATCCGGGCCTGCTGGCGGGCGTGCCGATCGGAATCAAGGATCTCGTCGCCACCAAGGACATCCTGACCGTGATGGGCTCGCCCCTCTATCGGGACTTCGTGCCTGATGAGGATGACATCGTGGTTGAACGGCTGAAGGACGCTGGCGCCGTCATCATCGGCAAGACCAATGTGCCGGAGTTCGGTTACAGCGGCGTCGGTCACAATCCTGTTTTCCCGGCCACGCGCAATCCCTGGAATCTCGACATGACGTCCGGCGGATCGAGCGCCGGCTCGGGTGCATCGGTCGCAGCGGGCGTCGCGCCATTTGCGATCGGTTCCGATGGCGGCGGATCGATCAGGATTCCCTCTGCACTCTGCGGACTGTACGGAATCAAGGCCTCGATGGGCCGGGTGCCGCTCTACCCAGGTTGCCGCGATGAGCGCTATCCCGGCGTGTCAAGCTGGGAATCGCTC
This sequence comes from Bradyrhizobium sp. USDA 4510, assembly GCF_054059095.1. Lineage (NCBI taxonomy): Bacteria > Pseudomonadati > Pseudomonadota > Alphaproteobacteria > Hyphomicrobiales > Nitrobacteraceae > Bradyrhizobium > Bradyrhizobium sp. USDA 4510. Next base: position 3,133,017 of record NZ_JBSSBT010000001.1, read on the forward strand.
GAACACGTCGGTCCCATGAGCCGGACCGTGGCCGACTCGGCGCTGATGCTCAAGGTGATCACCGGACCTGACCCGCGCGATCGCTATTCGATTCCGGCCGCCGACTTCGACTATGTCGCTGCCACCAGGGAAAGCATCAAGGGCCTTCGCATCGCCTATAGCGAAGACTGGGGCTATGCGCCTGTTGACCCGGAGGTGCGCCGCGTCGTCTCCGAGGCGGTGCGCGTGTTCGAGACTGATCTCGGCTGCACAGTCGAGCGCGCCAGTCCCGGATGGGACGATCCGTTCCCGCAATTCTGGACCATCGTTGCCGGCGACACTGATCTGACCGGTATGCGCCGCATGATGAAGGGGCACGAAAAGGAGATGTCGCCGCATCTCGTCGCGCTGCTGCAGCGACAGTGGACCGCGGAGGAATTCACCGACGCCAAGATGATGCGCCAGATGGTCTGCAATCGCATGTGGCGGTTCATGGCCAACTACGACCTGCTGATCACGCCGACGCTTGCAGTGCCAGCGTTCCCTCTCTACATGCAGGGCCCCGAGATCATCGAAGAGAAGATGGTCACGACCGGCGACTGGCTCTGCTTCACCTTCATCTGCAATCTGACCGGTCAGCCGGCGGCGACCGTTCCCGCCGGCTTCACCGAGACCGGCCTGCCTGTCGGCATGCAGATCATCGGCCGCCATTTGGCGGACCGCACCGTGCTCGCAGCCTCCGGTGCGTTCGAACAAGCGCGTCCGTGGGCTCACAAATGGCCGAAGCTGCTGGGCGACCTCGGTCTCTGATGCTGCCGTCACGTTCCCACTCACATATCAAGGAGAATGCACGACATGAGGCTCGATCGTAGACTTCTCACAGCGGCGCTGCTCACAGCGTCCGCTGCCTTGCCCGGCGCACCCGCACTTGCGGCCGAAATCGCCAAGGACACGATGGTCATCGTGTCCGAGATGGGCCCCAACGGCCTCGACACGATGGTGCCGACCGCCAACGATCACAGCCGCATGGTGGTGTGGCAGGCCTACGACCGGCTCGTCAGCCATGGCGAGAAGAAGCTGGCGGATGGCACGGTGTCGTACGATGCCAAGGTCATGACCCCGGAGCTGGCCGAAAGCTGGGAAGCCGCCGAGGACGGCAAGACCTACATCTTCCACCTGCGCAAGGATGCCACGTTCCACGACGGCAGCCCAGTCACGGCCAAGGACGTCAAATGGTCGTTCGACCGCGCTATCGCCGCCGGCGGCTTTCCGGCGGTGCAAATGGCGGCGGGATCGCTGGTCAAGCCCGAACAGTTCACAGTGGTCGACGATCACACATTCAAAGCGACCTTCGACCAGTTCAACAAGCTGACGATGCCCGACCTCGTCGTTCCCGTGCCCGTCATCGTCAATTCAGAGCTCGCCAAGAAGCATGCAACGCCACAGGACCCCTGGGCGTTCGAGTGGGTATCACGCAATGATTGCGGCGGTGGTGCTTACAAAGTCGAGTCCTGGTCACCCGGTCAGCAGACCGTGTTTACTCGGTTCGACGCCTGGAAGTCCGGCCCGCTACCCCAGCTCAAGCGCGTGATCTATCGGCAGATCGCCTCGGCCGGCACGCGCCGTGCGCTGCTGGAAAAGGGCGACGTCGATATGTCGGTCGGCCTGCCCCCGAAGGACTATGCCGAACTGGCAGAGCAGGGGAAGGTCGCGATCATCGGTGTGCCCGTGCAAAACGACCTCGTGTTCGTCGACATGAACGTCAAGATCGCCCCGTTCGACAATCCCAAAGTGCGCGAAGCGATCTCCTACGCCATCCCTTACAAGGAAATCGTCAGCTCCGCGCTCTATAACCGCGCCAAGCCGATGTTTGGCGGCGACCCGGATAAACCCTATCCGGATGCGACGTGGCCGGTTCCGATCAAGCATGGCCAGGATCTCGCGAAGGCTAAGCAATTGCTGACCGAGGCCGGCTTCCCCAACGGCTTCAAGACCACGCTGTCGATCGATCTGTCGGAATCGACCGTGCGTGAGCCGACCGCCATCCTGATCCAGGAAGCGCTGAAGACGATTGGTGTCGAGCTCACGATCGAGAAGGTGCCGGGCTCGAACTGGTTCGCCCAGATGGCCAGCAAGACGATGCCGATGGTCATCGCCGAATTCTACGGCTGGCTCGACTACCCCGACTACTTCTTCTTCTGGACGTTCCATGGCGGCAACAACTCGGTCTTCAATACCGCCAATTACGTCAACCCCAGCCTCGACAAGGTGATCGACGAGGCGCGCTTCACGCGCGACCCCGAGATCTACAAGACCAGTCTGAACAAGATGGTCGACATCGTTATGACCGATCTGCCGCGCATTCCGCTCTACACCCGCTTTGCGGACTACGCGGTCCAGAAGAACGTCAAGGGCTTTGAGTACTGGTTCCACACCCATCCCGACTTCCGCAAGCTCTACAAGGAATGAGGCGACGGCAAGCGCGCTCGATCGGGCGCGCTTGCCTTTCAATCGGGAAAACACAGTGCAAGACACGCTCGGCGCCTTCGTTCCAGGTCCCATCATCCAGCGCGGTCCAAACCGGTCAGGGCCGCTCTCAGGCCTGACCTTTGCGGTCAAGGACTTGTTTGATGTCGCAGGCACCGTGACCGGCTGCGGCAATCCGGACTGGGCCGCCACGCATGAGGTAGCAGAGGCCGACGCCTGGGCGGTCGACCATCTGCTGGGGGCGGGCGCCGCGTTGACTGGCAAGACCATCACCGATGAAATCTCGCTCGGACTGCTCGGCATCAACAAATTTTACGGCACGCCGCTCAATCCGCGCGCGCCGGACCGTGTTCCGGGTGGCTCGTCGAGCGGCTCCGCCTCGGCCGTCGCCGGCGGCCTGGTCGATATTGCCTTGGGGACGGATTCCGGCGGTTCGGTGCGCGTGCCGTCCTGCTTCTGCGGGCTCTACGGACTGCGGCCGACGCACGGTCGGATCTCCGTCGCCGGCATGATGACCCAGGCACCGTCGTTCGATACCGTCGGCTATTTCGCCCGCGATGCGACGACGTTCGCGCGGGTCGGTGCCGTGCTGCTCGGCGAGCAGGTGCCCGACGCCCTGCCGACTGATATCATCATTGCGTCCGACTGCTTTGCCATCGCCGACGCGCCAGTGCAGGGCGCTCTCCAGCCGGTCGTTGATCGGCTACATCAGGCCGCTGCGACCATCGTATCACCCCTGGCCGAAGGCGAGCTTCGCGACTGGGCGCGGCATCAGCGCATCCTGCAGAGATGCGAATTCCAGGCGACCTTTCGCGATTGGGTCGACCGGGTGAACCCGCGGTTCTCCTCGGAAGTCGCTGGCGCGTTTGCCGACGACGGCCGCACGCCACCGGCCGACCTCGCTGCGGCCAAGGCTTTTCGCACGAGCGCGTCGAAGCGGCTCGACGATCTGCTCGACGGGCGGCGCGTGCTGTGCCTGCCTACGTCGCCCATTCTGCCGATCAGCCGGGACGCGCGCCTGTCGGAGATCCGCGCTGCGGTGCACGAGATCGTCGACCTGACCGGCATCGCAGGCCTGACCGGGCTTCCTCAGGTGAATCTTCCCGTCGCGACATCCGGCTCTATTCCAGTGGGGCTGTCTCTCATCGGCTGGCGCGGCGGTGATGCGCGCCTTGTTGCCGCGGCACGGACCCTGGCTCGCGAATTCTCGGTAGGACTGTTCGAGGAGCGGCAATGACCGACGTCAGGGACACGAAGACGCTCACGCTCGACGGTGCGCTCAAGGTGCTCAACGCAGCCATCACGGAAGCCACCCGCATCGGGCAACCGATGTGTATCGCGGTGGTCGATACTGGCGGCAATCTCTTGGCGTTCGGACGCATGGACGGCTCGAAAGGCCTGAGCGTTACGTCATCCATCAACAAGGCGCGGACGTCGGCGCTGTCCGGCGTGCCGACCGGCGGCGCTCACGCAGATGTGGAGATTCAGGTCACCTTGGCGCACGAAAGTCGTTGGACCAATCTGATCGGTGGTTTGCCCATCCGCGTCGACGGATTCATTCTTGACGCAGTGGCGGCAGGCTCCGGGTCGGGCATGCAGGATCTCGCCGTGGCCCGAGCCGGTGCAGTTGCGATCCCGCGCGCAGACATGTACCTCGATTTCAAGCCGATGGGCGCGGAAGATGCCGGGATCATCAGAGGTACGACGCCTCAGCCGACGATTTGAATCCTTCAGGTAGTTTACAGCGGCTGGAGACAGCTAAGGGCCCACAAACACAATAGCGGTTAAAGTAGACGGCTAGCACCATGTGTAACGCGCCGGGGTGTTACGCGATCGCTCGTGGTGTGTCGCATCGCATTGCGGTTGAAAGCTACGGTTCAGATGGTGCGGAGGGGACCGTTGCAAATCGCGGTTCGCGGTCCTCAGCTCCTCAGCCGAAACCTGAAGGTAGCACGCATTAAACTGGTCGCATCCCAGTCGCGCTATGGCAGGCACGGCAGGTACGGACCATCGAACGACCGCACCTGCGCGCTCCTTGACGGTATTTGAACTAAGCTCAACTCCACGTCGTAACGGCCGTCTTGACCACGTCTGTGCCGCGGATCACTCGATTGACTACGATAGATGGCGAAATCGCCGACAGCGCGAACGTCCCAAACTTTTCTGTGAATTCAAGACCACAAAATTGCGGCGGATATACCGTCGGCATTTGTCCGTCAGACTTGAAGAATTGTGCTTGCAAATCAACGGCGATACGTTTTCCGAGATGATAGAGTGGGAGTAGGGAGCCAGATCGTCAAACGACTCGGTGGCGTTTGTCCATAGCGTCACGATTCCATTTGAGGCTCTTGAAGCTCGCAGTTCGTCGGACATGACCTTTAGCGACGCTGCGATCGACGATCTCGTATTCTATCGACCAGTCCTGCATTCCAGCGTCGTACTTGCCGCTCTTTGAGAAGAAAGTGCGAGGTGCGACATCCTTGTAAATAATTCCCGCTGCTCCCAAAACGGTGGTTTTGCCTCCGCCATTTGGGCCAATGATGGCCGTGACCGGAAAGTCGAAGGATATGGGTTCGTCGTTGAAGCCGCGCACCTTCTTGAGAATTAGTCTGGCTAGGTATTGGCCGTAGTTTCTCTCTCTAGCCTTATCTAACAAGCCATTGACTGTGCTGTCGCGCACTTCGCTTTTGAACATTGCTCGCATCCCCCATTCCATTTTCGTTATGCCAAACAAACAAGTTTTGCCGCAAGTATCGCTTCGTCTATGTGTGCGCCGCGATCGAGTTGCACTGACGCGAACTAAATCCCTTCCCACCACCTGCGACAAATCACCCCGACGGGCAACTCAGCAAAAACCTGTCAATCCCGCGATAAGAAAATATTCCGCTTGGCGTTTGACCCAACTCAGATGTTCAATATGCGCATCCCACCCGACACGAGGGGCGGATCACGATCGTCACGAACGTGGTGTGGGATGCGGTGGACGCTGAGTGCGCGACTGACGAGTGCGCATTGACGTGGACAGCGAAGTCGTGTGGTCCTGTAATCCAGCATTTTTTGTTCGCCGCGCGCCAAATAAAATGGTTGAAAAATCAATCTCTTGCGTAATTGCGTCAGCGCGCCGGCGAAAGCCGGCCAAAGGCCGGGCCCCAATGGGCCCTAGATCATTCATACTCGTGTGCGTTCCTCATTCCGGCAACCCGGCTTGCCTAAGCGCGCCATTCATCTTCTCGATATATTCGGGCTGGAAGCAGTACATGCGGTAGAAGCTGTCCGCCTCGTGGATGGTAAAGTCTGGCCTAAGCTTTAATAGCTTTGCTACTTCCGCTTTGGCCTCGTCGATCCGACCGAGAAACGGTAGGGCATATGCCTGATCGAGATGACTCAGCCAAAATCCTTCAAGGTAGCCGTGCCGAAAATCCTCGACCGATTGTTCGTATTCGCCTCTCCACCAATGGCGTTTGGCCGGCGCATACCACCAAGCAAACGAAGCACTTGGGCCTGCTAGTCGGATGCCCTTTTCAGCCATTGCTGCGCCTTCATCCCAGTCGCCCATAAATGCAAGCTGGTTGCCCAGAGCTCCGAGTGACCGAGCATCGTTCGGATTGAGCGCGACAGCCTTTCGGGCCTCTTGTCGGTAAAGGTCGAGTTGACACTTGGTACTAATTGCAAGGGCGTAGGCCCTTCGCACGTATGCATCATCTGGCGCAAGCTCCACCGCGCGCGCGGCGGTGCGCACAATCTCCTCGTTCAAGTAAAGCCGCTTGTCCGAGTGGTTGACTTGGTCCATCGGTAAGCCAGCCGCGAGAAACCTTTGCACAAAAAGACCGACCGAACGTGCGGCTAATGCAAGCGCATTGTTCGGCTGCTGATCTGTCAGTTGTTTCGAGCATTCCAAGCCCTTGAGGACCACGGCCGACGAGCCGGTCGCGCCCGCTGTTAGCGCGTAGACGATACACTCATATGGGCTGAACTCGGCGACATCCTTGTGTTGGAGCTTCACGAAATCTGCGCTCATGATTGGCCCGGGATAGCCTCCGATCTGAGCAGCGGCGACATCTCCGATTTCATAGGCATCGGTCTCCGTTTGCACCCCCTGGGCGCTAGCATCGAAAGACCTCGACCATAGCTCCGAGCCGGTTTTCAAATCGGCAATCTGAATGTTGGCACGTGCTCCGTCGCCTGAAGGACGAACCTCGCCGGTCACAAGATAGTCAATTCCGGCCTTCCGGGCCGCCTCGATTGTGTTTCCGTCCTTCGATAGGTTGGCGGACAGCGCGCGGGGAGTAACACGTAACGTGCTGAACTTACCAAGGGAGGACGCAACCTGTTGCGTCACGATGTCGGCGAAGGGATCGAGGGCCGTCGCCTTGGCCGGGTTCGCAAAGGGCAGCACCGCAACTGCCGGTCCTTTGGTGACAATCAACGACGGCGACTGCGCAGGCGCCGAGGCGTCGCTGCGTGTATGACTGTATAGGACGTCCCACGCGCGCCAATAGCCGGCGAGCCCTCCGGCAACGGCACCGACCGCAGCGATTGACGCAAGGATCGTCCCGAACTTCTTAAAATGCTGTCGCGTGCGAGCAACGACTGAGATGGATATGCCCGCGCTCAATTTCGGGGCATTTGCGGACTGATCTGCACCGTCCATCGTCCTCCCCCAAATCCCATCAGGGTATCGACGGTGGATTAGGCTGTCCAGATAGATGGCGATCTAGATTGGTATGCCCGCAGTGCAGCGTGGCCCGTAGGTTTACGGGGAAGCTTTCAGGCTCAACCGCCGCCGTGCGGCGCCTGGTTCGCTCAAACCGAATGCAAGGCGCGCTTATCAGTCTGCTGCGTCTCGGCGCCGCCCTTTGCCCCGCCCTCGGCGCGGATCGATGCGATCATCATTTCGGCACGGCCATAAAGCCGGATACTTCCTTCATGCGCCGTCTCTCAGTGCGGGTCGCCTTGCGCACCGTGAAGATTTCGGCACATCCGTGGCGCTTGTTATAGCTGGCTTGAATGTGGTTCTTGATCTCGACGGCTCGCGTGAAGTGTCGGCGGGAAAAACCGAGATGAGCTGCTGGTCATCGGATAGAATTGCGTAGTCCATTGCTGTGCTCCTTTCTCAATCCTATCGGACTAGAGGCGACGGTCGCGCCACACGGCCCATCGCTGCCGCATCGGCAGCGCTGCTAAACCCGGTGGCGCCGACCTTTGCCCCGACCTCGGCGCCGATCGAATTCATCGACGGTCTCTTGCCAACGGACAATCTGATCTTCGTACCAAACCCGGCGGTTCGGCGAGATGTAGGTCGATTTGGGAAACCGGCCTGCCTTCTCCATTCGGTAAAGCGTGGTCCGTCCCACCGGGATGATCTCAAGGACCTGCTTTTCGTTCAGCATGCGCCGAGGCCGAGGCGCGTTGTCGAGTTCGCCGTTTCTCGTCTCGGCTTCATGCTGGTCCGTCGCCTCTCGCACTCCGCTGCAAGCGCGCTCCGCTAACTCTGTACTGCTCATGACGGGCACCAACTTCCCGGTGGGGCACCGGGGTCCATCGTCAATATTGTTGTGGTGCCGCTCGCTGAGCTAAGGACTGCGAGCAGTGACGCCGCGAGAGGGCAAATGTCCATTGCCCTTCGATGCATCAACCTCACTCTGCTTCGGCGTCGTCGTCAATATTCCTGTTTGAAAAAAGCGGGCAAAGAGGAACTAACGCGACCAAGCATTCGGAGAAAATTGATTTACGCAATTGGTCGGCAGAGCGCGCTGTTTACGGATGACAAAGACAAAAATCTGAGTAACCCTTGGTGCCATGTATGGGCTCTCGCCGTTCTACAATGCCTTCATGAAAGGTCCGCCATGGTGCCCACATTAGATGCTGCTCACGGCCCCGCGTGGTTATACCTGATCGGATTCCCGCTGCCACCACGCGCGGCCCGGCGATCGCTTTCCCATTCGCCGGGCCACGCCCAACGCAAAGGGAATCCCGATGTCAAGATTAGCAGCTACGACGATTGCCCCTGACGCCGAGCTAGCACAGAAGGTCCCCGGCAAGTTGTCGAGGTCGATATCTTCCTTGAAGAGATTGCCGCTCTGGCGCATGGCCGCCACGAGCGCGATGGGAGCAACCAGCGCGACCGTTCGATAACGGGCGCGCCATGATCAACGCACTCGTTGCAAACGACCGCGCAAAGGCTCGGCAAGCAGCCGCGCCTGTGACTGGTCGTCGCTCAATGCTCACCATCTCCGCCAACACCACCAGCGCAAAAGAAAGCCCGCGCGGGTCCGCCACCGGGCGCGGGCTTTCTCTTGCAATTCGCCAACCATCGATGGAGATCGAAGATGGCCGACGCGCAAAATATGCGCCGCCCGGGCGCGGCTGACAAGGGCCACGCAGACACGCAAGGCCGGAGAGCGCTGACATCCGAGGATCGGCGCCAGGACAAGGACCGCCGCTACGCTTGGAGGGCGATTGCCATCCGCGTCAGGCGCCGCGAGGAGAAAGAGCGTAACCCGGACGCGTTCATGGCACGGTTGCGGCTACGTGAGTTGGAACGCATCTATGCGCGCCGCTATGGTCCCGTCTTGCCGGACGATGATGCAGGCCGCGACGATCTGGAAATTGCAGCGCATCATATCGCGCATCTGCGCGGCGACGTGGTTGACCATATCGCGGCGTGGACCGCCCTTTGGGCGCCGTGGCTGCCAAAGCACGAGGCGCGGAATCTGGCGGAGCGGGTCAAGGCACAACCGCAGGAATGGAAGGCCGAAACGCTGGCATGGCGGCTGCGGCTGACCAAGGTAGAGCGGTCCGCGCTCGACATCCGAACGATCCGCGCGATCGATCAGACCGACGCGGAACGCGACACCGCGAAGCGCGAGCGGAAGCGGGAGCGCGATCGGGAACGGTGGCGCGCCAAAAGTAGCGGAAGGCCGCGCGGGCGTCCGAAGAAAATCCTCGCTCCATAGAGACTATAAATATATGGGGCGGAGATTTTTGCCTGAACTACCGAAGCGCTCAAAAAGCGCGCGAGGCAGAGCCGAGCGCCGCGCGACAGCGCGGGACTGTAAGGGAGGCATGCTGCTGACCAAGCTCGCCTGTTGCCAACTATCCGAGGTACATAAGGTCATGACTGCCGCAGTCCGGATCGATCCCACTTTGCTCTCGCTCGAGGACTTGTCCCGACTGCGCGAAATGCTGCGCGTCGGTCCCGGCCAAAGATCACTCGAAACGCAAGCAGCGATCGAGCGGCGCAATGATCTCATCCGACGGTTGGCGCGGAGGTTCTATCCCGGTCGAAGCAGAAACCAGCAGGCGGAATCCATCCATCGCGATCTCGCGCGTTACGCAGGCGGTAGTTGGCGGACCGCGAGCGCTGCCGCCGAATGCCCACATCGTGATGAACGTCGTCAACTGCTTTGGCGAGTCCTGAAAGCGCGTGACCGAGTGCCGACCGCGCGCTTCATCAACGACATCCTCAAGTCCCGGGGGACGTCCCGATGAGACTACGCGTGGCCCGGTGATCCGTCCCGCTTCACCGAGGCCCCGCAAAGCTCAAAGGGACTTCACATGGCGAAGCGAAACGCAGGAACGGCGGCCTCCGAAGCGCGGCGACACGACAAGCAAGAAATCATCACCCGATCGGCTGACGCAGATCAGGCTTACGGCAGCCTTGCCGAGGGCGTGCATATCGCAGGGTACTCCCTCGAACGTGCATGGAATAAGCTGGAATGGCTGCTAGAGGCTGATCGCTGGAAGGCGGTCGGCCGTGGATTCGACGACATCAATGCCTTCCTCGATAGCATCAAGCTGGACAGTTTCCGCATGGTGGCTGAGAGCCGCAAACGGATCGCCAGTCGAATCAAGGAGCTTCAACCCGAGGCGTCCAACAGGCAGTTGGCGAAGCTGGTTGGCGTGGACGAAAGGACGATGCGTCGGGATGTTGCGGCAAATGCCGCAGCAGCTACCGAAAATCCCAGTAAAAACAAGGAATCTCAAGTCGCCACTGCGGCAATTGCCGCACCCACCATCAGCGGCGCGGTAGCAGCGAAGTCATTGTCCGGCCCTGCGGCGGCGCGGTTGGTCGGGCGCCGCGAGACCGGCGCGGCCCAACGGCTTGAGAAGGTACGGGCCGACGAGCAGCGCGTGCTCAGCTTGACGCCGATCACGGGCAGATTCCGTACCATCATCATTGATCCCGCGTGGGAGTACGACTGGCTCTCGGAGGCCGCGCGGGCCAGGACCGGCTACGCGATGCAAACCCACGAGCAACTCCTCGCGCTTGACGTTCGCGCGTGGGCCGACGAGGAAGCTGGCTGTCACCTGTACTGCTGGGTCACCAACAATTTCATGGCGAGGGCTTGCGAACTGATCGCGCATTGGGGATTCCAGCACCGTGGCGTCATTACATGGATCAAGCCGGCTCCCTTCGGGCTGGGCAATTACTTCCGCAATTCGACTGAGCACGTGTTGTTCGCCACGCTCGGCGAAACAACGACTCGGGAGGCGGCGTCGCGCTTGCCGACGCATTTCGAGGCGGAACGCGGCGAGCACTCGGAAAAGCCCGACCGATTCTACGAGATCGTGCGCGCCGCGTCGTACCCGCCCTATGGTGAAGCCAACCAGCGCGAAGCTCGGCCCGACTTCGTAAACCTCTTCGAGTTGCGCGAGCCGGCGGCGATCAAGTAGGTCCGCCGTCCTCCGGTGCGGTCTTTGAAGTGAGCTACCCCGGTTTCGGTTCAAACAGGATGTGCTTTCCCTCGGGGAAGTAATGTCCACGAGGGCACATCATGGTACGCGATCAAATCCACAATGCGGCTGGCTTTCCAACCGCTGTCCCCGGATCGGAAAACGACAGCGTCGTTCGAGGTCCCATCCCCGGGATCATGGTCCCGCGCATCGGCGACGAGGCTGATCTTTTGCCGGCGCGGGCCGCCGATCGACTGCGCGACTTGCGCCAGCAGAGCGACGACGCACACACGCTGATGATGGCTGCATTTGAGGAATCGCAGGGCCTCCGGCTGGAGATCGAGGGCGACCGCAATCGGCTGCGGCGGCTGCGCGGCCCTAGAGGTTCGGATGGCTTCAATCTCGACGAGGACGATCCGCGCGTCGTGATCGAGCAGACGAAGATCGATAAGAAGACGGCGGAGCTAAAGCGGCGTACTGAGTTGAGCGAGTTGCGCGGCGGCCGATTGAACGTTCTGACCACGCTCGTTGGCAATGCCGAGGCATGGATCAGGAGCGTGCGCAGCGGCACCGCTATCGTGATGCACGAGCCGGTCGACATCGGAGTGAAGAAGGGCGAGAGCATCCTCGCCGCGATCGAGCGCATTCAGCGTCGCGGGCGAGAACTGCGCGCCGATTTAGCCCGCGTAGCGGCCGCCCCACATCCGAGCACTATCCGCAGGGAAGCGATGGTCCGCGAGGTCGAGGCGTGGGCCGAGCAAGGGAGGCCGAACGCCGCGGGCAGCATCGAGCACGGCGAGTCGATCGACTGGCCGCTCGCGCATCACCAGTTTGAGATTTTCAACGCCGGCCCTGGCGCGATCGTGTTCGGGCAACTGATCGACATTCGCAATTTCATGGCGTGGTGGGATAAGGACGGCATGATCAAGCGCCTCGGCGCCGAAATCGATGCGGTCAGCGACGACGACGCGGCGCTGTCGGACGAGGAGCGCGCACGCACCAGCGCGGAAATCTCGGCCGACCTGTTGGCGGTCCAGCGGTGTGAGGCCGAACTTGTGTGGCGTGGGATCGCCGACGGCGCGGCGATCATGCATCGGCCGGACATCGATCCCATGGCTCTGCTCGGCGTGACGCTGGCCTCGGCGCCGCCGCCGATCGCTCGGGACGACGAGGGCCAAGCCGGTCTCATCCGCCACCTCGGTCCATGACGCTCTCCGATGCGCCGCCGCACGCATCGGCATGGCGGCGCGGCCCGGCGGGCTGGCAATCTCCTATGCTGCCCGCCCGCCGGGAGCCGGTCTCAGAATCACAAGGCGCTCATACGTGTATCAGCCTTACGGTTCATTCGCGTAGGCAATTGTCTTCAACGCTTTATTCGCATCACCCCGACCTTGATAAACGCCGAGAAGTTCACCCTTGTCGTCAATCGTTTTGACCCGAGAAAGCGCCCAGCGCTTATCCTTACCCTGTACAATACGGAAGGTCCGGCCATTACGACGACTATAGAAAGCTTCAGATTTGTCGATTCGAATCCACCCACAATCGGCACCGGAGAGAAACCGCTGTTCAAGCTTCACTCGTTCTTCTTCTTTCCATCGGCGATAGCGTTCCTCCTGCTCCTGCCTGAGCCGGTCGTCTTCGCGCTCTATGTGCTCTTGCAGCACCCCGATGATCGCGCGCATTTCCGTGCCCTGTGCCTTCTCCGAGTGATAAAGCGCCTGACAACCATCCTTGAGCTCATCTTTAGGATAGGATGCGTACGGCTCCTCCCAGATCGCACGCAAACGCTGCTCGACGTCTGTCTTCGTCAGTGGAGGGCCGGGCAGGCTATTTAGGTAGGCTCGAAGGTCTTCTACCGGTATCCAGCACGGAGCCGCTGCGCTTGCGACTTCCTCCCGTTGCGCCTCCCACTTTTTCCAAACCGAACTCGCCCGATCGAGCGCGGTCACTATGTCCCGCGCAAGCTTATGTACGCTGTGCGGATCACGCAGGTGCCGCAATGAGGGGCTCTTTACGTAATCGAAGAGCAGCGAGGCCACGGCATACTGGCGATCAGCGTCCATGTGCGCACCCCTTATTTCCGCATGGATTAATCCGGAAACATCGGTAGCGATTGTGACCGCCGTCTGATGGTCCGCCGTCGAGGAAGCAAACCGGGAAAATACCCGGGTCAAATATCCTCAAAGGGGGCGGTCCCGCGTACCCCCCGTCGCGAGGGCAGGCCTCAAAGTACCTTAACGAATGACCTTGCCCCTTCGCATTGCCGGGCCGTGATAGGCTTCCTGCCGGGGCTATAGGCGAGAGAGTAGCCATGCCGAAGGCTTATTTGATTGCTGAGCACATCGTCACCGAGGCCGCTGTGTTTGAGGAGTACCGGGTCAAGGTCGGGCCGATAATCGAAAAATACGGCGGCCGGTATCTGACAAAGGGCAACGCGCATCAATTTCCGGAAGGCGGCCATTGGGAGCCGGAGCGCGTTGTCATCATCGAGTTTCCCGACAAGCAATCACTCGACGCTTGGTATGCTTCGTCCGAATATCAGCCGCTGATCGCGCTCCGAAAAGAATGCACCAGCGATCTCGACATGCTGATCGCGCTTGAGGGCGTCTAACCTAGCCGACGAACATCCGCTTCGCGCCGTTTCGGTTTCGAACCGCTGCCGCGAGGCAAAGAACTGGCTTCCCCGGCCCGTAGTAGTACGGATGCCATGGCGCCGGGCATCCGCGACCGCCTTTGCCGTGGGAAACTAGCTAGCGGAACGATCTCCCGCTGTGGTTTGATACACCACGGTTGACCTTGAATGCAGGGGGCAGCTTTGCCCGAGGGGCGTGTTCAACGGCGGTTAGCTGCCATCTTGGCCGCAGACGTTGTCGGCTATTCCGCGCTCATGCAGAGGGCTGAAGAAGCCACCTATGCCGAGTTCGAGCGGCTCAAGCGCGATCTGATCGAGCCGAGCCTGTCTCGCCACGACGGTCGCCTGATCAAGACAACAGGCGACGGCGCTCTCGTCGAGTTCGCAAGTCCCTTGGCCGCCACGCGATGCGCGATCGAGATACAGGATCATCTAGCCACCGGCAGCAGTCCCCTCAAATTGCGCATCGGGCTCAACTTGGGCGATGTCATCGTCGGCCAGGACGGCGACCTCTATGGCGACGGGATTAACATCGCGGTTCGGCTGGAAGGGATCGCCGATCCGGGCGGCATCCTGATCTCAGAGAAGGTGTACAACGAGGTGGAAGGCAAGCTGGACGCTGGCTTCGAAGATCGCGGCGAGCAGCAACTCAAGAACATCTCCAAGTCGGTTCGCGCTTACGTCGTGCGTGCGGGGACGTCTAGCGCGCTGATCGAGAGGCTGAGCGCGGCGCCTCCACTCCCGGACAAGCCCTCCATCGCCGTGCTGCCGTTCCAGAACATGAGCGGAGACCCAGAGCAGGAGTATTTTGCCGATGGCTTGGTGGAGGACATCATCACGGCCTTGTCGCGCTTCAAGTCACTGTTCGTAATAGCGCGCAATTCGAGCTTTACGTTCAAAGGCAAGGCAGTCGATATCAAGGAGGTCGGACGTAAGCTGGGCGTGCGCTACGTCCTTGAAGGGTCGGTGCGAAAGGCGGCAGGAAAGGTTCGCATCACGGGCCAGTTGATCGATGCGGTGAATGGCGCCCACATCTGGGCGGATAGGTTTGAGCGCGACCTGTCAGATATCTTCGCTCTGCAGGACGAAGTAACGGTCGCCGTAGTCTCGGCCATTCAACCCAAGCTACTTGAAGCCGAAATTGAAATGGCGATGCTCCGCCGCCCGGAAAATCTAACGGCCTATGACTTGTATCTAAGAGCACGGAAGCCGTACTATCTCGTGAGCCGAGAAGGTTATGCCGAAGCACTGCAATTGGCGCATCGTGCGCTGGACCTTGACCCGCGCTGCATCTTGGCCGCCATGTTGGCGGCTGATGCCCATCGTGCAAGGGTCGCGTTGGGCTATTCGATTGATCTTCAATTCGACCGCAATGAAGCAATTCGGCTGGCTCGCTTGGCGTTGAGCCTCGACGCGAATGACGCGCAAGCACTGAGCATAACGGGGTTGGTTACCGCTTTTCTTATCGGCGACCACGAAGCTGGCATCGATCTTGTTGAGCGTGCGGTCGCGTTAAATCCAAATGATGCTCGCGCATGGCGCGGAAGAGGCTGGGTTTACAAGTATGCAGGCCACTTCGAAGAAGCAATTCGGAGCTTCGAACGCGGCATTCGGCTGGACCCGTTGTTTCCTCTGCTTCACAATCCGCTTACCGGCATTGGCCAGTCATTGATCGAGCTTCAGCGCTTCGAAGAGGCAGTCGCGGTTTCCAAGAAGGCTCTTCGTCACAACTCATCGGACTCATCAACTCACCGCGCTTTGGTGTCCGCTTTGGCCCATTTAGGGCGCAATGCCGAGGCGCGTGAGGCGGTAGGTCGTCTGCTTGAGGTCGATCCCGGCTTTACGATATCCGCATAACTCGCTCGGGCTGGGCAACCATACGGGAAGCTGCTGATTGAGGGCCTTCTGAAAGCGGGGCTGCCCCAATGAACCCATGCGGATGGGTCTTTGCGCGACAGTCCTGCCGCCGTGCGACGCTCACCACGCGGGAGGTCAATTCGTGGGTCGCATCGGGATGGCGCCCCCGGTCGCACTTGGCATCGCCGGCAACGTGCATCCCCGGCAAAAGCCAGGACGGCTTCTCATTGGGCGGAATACGGCTAGGCCACCGTATTTGACCGTAGCCGGTATTAACCTAAAGTAGAATCCATTACAGCACTATCGCGCATCAGAGCTAGGTATGTTGGATCGATAAGAGTTTCCCTACCGGCAAGAGGGAGGAGTGTTGGCCTGTGACAATAGCATTGCGGGATAGCTCGCCAGAAGCTGCACTGCAGCTACTGGATCAGCTAGAGAAAATTGAAGATCCGTTCAGTCCTGAATTTGAACATTTAGACCTAGGCGATTGGCCTCAAGTTCATATCTACATACCTCATCCCGAGGTCTCGTCGAGCATTACGCCCCCGTTCATGGAGGCGTTTCTTGAACTGCAGAAGCAAATCTACCAGTTGGCCGCTCAAGCTTCTGCGGGAGTGGCTGATAGCGGACAGCTTTCTGATGCCGTCAAGGCCGAACTACAGATCAGCGTCCTCGTTACTGATGGCAGCTCCAACCTTACAGCTAAACTGGAAAAGATCGTTCCGGGATTGTTGAAGCAGATGATTGGCAAACTCGATGGCAAGCAGACGGCCATCGTCCTCGTATGTGTGGCCGTCCTAATAGGTGGCAACTGGGCCTTCAATGCATGGCTCGAACAGCAGAGAGCCATCAAGATTGAGGAGTTGAAAAGCAAAGATCACATCGAGGCGTTGAAGGCGCTTACTCTCAGCTCCACGGGCCAGTTGGAAGCCCTCAAGAAAATTACCGGCGTGCTCGAAAAGCAGGGCGAGATTCTCAGCCGCGCGTTGGAGGCTCTCACGGCCACGAACGATGCTTTGCTTAAAGCAGCATCCAAAACCTCCGAAAGTTCGATAAACGATACACATCTGACCCAGCAGGACGCCGAGTTGCTGCGGACAACGCCGAGAAAGAAAGCCGAGCTGCGAATCGCGATCCAAAGGATGCGGGTGCTTGATATCAACACCAGCGATCCACATGAGCTGAGCGTCCTCATCAGTACCCCGGACAAGAAGCAGCAGTATCGGATTAAGTTCGGAGATACTCTATTCTCTGATCCGTCCCGAAAGGCGATCTTTGAGGCGCTAAACAGTCGGGACTCGATCTGGATGGAGATCGCCTTTCGAGAGATCGACGGCGAAGTGAAATCGGTTCAGCTGTTGCGGACCACCAATCCGCCTTCGGTTGCTGAGGCCTCAGACTCTGAAGAATAGAGAGGGGCCAAATTCGGCCAGATAAAGAAGTGACATTAGCTCGTGACCATTTTTCGTCCCTGATAGCATCTCTGCCTGCGCTAAACACAGCCTATCTAGAGGAACGTTACAAGCGCGAGTTGCCCCATCGACGCTTCACGGCGAGGATGCGGAAGTCGCCCCACCGACGCGTGCTGTGGTATGACGGCATGCCAGAGTCAGAGCAGCGCGAATGCCAATACTGCGGCACTCTTTTCGTGCCGAATTTGGGGCGTGAGATCGCCATTCCTGCAGCACCCCCATCTGTGCTCGCCGCTCACCGGCGAGCACATTGTTCGGAGTACTGCGACTATGGCCTTACCCACGGCTTGCGCCCCATCGCTCTGGATCGAACGGCTATCTTCGAACGCGACGGATTCCGCTGCTATCTTTGCGGTCAAGCAACTCCCAAAGAGTTGCGCGGATTTCGCTATGTGCCAAACGCTCCTAGCGTTGATCATGTAGTGCCACGAATTCTAGGCACCGACGACCCCGACAATCTGCGCTGTTGTTGCAGACGATGTAACCTGGAAAAATTGAACTCGACCCTTTGGGAGAAACTCGCTCACGTCTTGAAGCCGGAGTTGAATGTTTTCCCGGCGGTGCTACTGCAAGTGCTGCCTCGCAGGCCTAGTCTTTCCGAATTACTTCTGTTCTGGCGCGAACAGCTTATCTGTGACGGAGAGTATGTCGAAGACCGGCAGGACCATGGATTCGAGCGGCTCTACAACATATTGCTCGTCTCAAAGGACGAAGAATCCAGCACATAGCTTATGGCAGCCTAGAGCGGTTTCCAGTTGAGGTGAATCGGAACAGTCAAAGGGGATTCCCACGGGCACGCAAATCAGATTCGGTGTTGCCCGCGACAACATGCGGGGCATGCGATGGCGAAGGGATACTCCAAGGACCTCAGGGTGCGTGCGGTTGAGCTTGTTGAGTCCGGCGAAAGCGCACGTGAGGCTGCGCGCATTCTCAATCTCGGCGCTTCGACTACGATCCGATGGATGGATCGTTGGAGGAAGACCGGAAACGTTGAGGCCAAGCCCGGCACCGGGCACAGCCGCTCGCCGTTGGAGCAGCACAAGCAGTGGCTGATCGAGCTGATCGCCGCGGAGCCGGACCTGACGCTCGAGGAGATCCGCGCGCGTCTGCGCTCTCAGAGAAAGCAAAAGGCCGGCATCGGTTCGATCTGGCGTTTCTTCGACCGTCACAGCATCACCTTCAAAAAAAACACTGCACGCCGCCGAGCAGGATCGACCTGACGTCGCTGCCGAGCGTGCCGCGCTGAAAGCCGAGCAGCCCAAGCTGCGTGCACCGCGCCTCATCTTTATCGACGAGACTGCGGTCACGACGAAGATGGTCCGGCACTATGGGCGCTCTCCTCGCGGTGAGCGCCTCGTCTCTGGCGTGCCCCATGGTCACTGGAAGACGCTGACGCTTGTCGCCGCGCTGCGCATCGATGGCCTCACGGCGCCCTATGTCATCGACGGTGCAATGGATGGGCCCTCGTTCCTGGCTTATGTCGAGCAAGTCCTGGCGCCGACCTTGCGCAAGGGCGACATCGTCTTCATGGACAACTTGCGCACTCACAAGATCGCCGGTGTCCGCGAGGCGATCGAGGCTGTCGGCGCCCGCGTGCGTTATCTGCCGGCCTACTCGCCCGACCTCAATCCGATCGAACAGGCCTTCTCCCGGTTGAAAGCTGCGCTGCGCAAAGGCGCCACCCGCACGGTCCAAGCCCTGCTCAAACTCATCGGCAAACTCGTCAAGTCGTTTGCGCCGCAGATGTGTGCCAACTACTTTAGGCATGCTGGATACACCAGATGATCCACATCATGTGGAAAATGCTCTAGCGGGCCGCCGCTTACGAGACACTGGTTCGCCTACCGACGGATCGGCGGCCAAATGGTGCATTCACGGTGTTCCAAAATGCAAAGCCCGGCCAGCTTCGCGCCGGACCGGGCTCATAAAGCCGGCGGTAGCCGCCGACTTCTCATTGATCAAGCCGCGAACCTCGACCCACACTGATCGACGGCCCGCTCAGAAGATTCGCCGATAATCCGCCGTAACTCGGCCGCGACGCCGTCCAGCACCGCGCGCTTCTCCTTCATCCGCTTGGAATGATTGTAGACCTTGCCAGTGACGGTGGGAACGATCTGCTCTGACTTCTTGCTCGCGGCGTGATCGAGGCATTTGGCTATCCATGCATCATCAAAGCCGAGATCGCCCGCCAATGTTGCTGCCGTCCGGCGGAGATCGTGCGGCGTGAACGGCTTGAGGCCGAGCAGCGCGCAGATGCCGGGCGTCTTCACCTTGCCCTTGACCTTAGTGCCGCGCAACGCGGTACCCATGACCCTGCGGTTCATCGGCTGGTCGCCATAGGGGCTGGCGAAGACGTATTGCTTGTTCGACCCCCTGAGCGCCTCCTTGATAATCTGGACCGCCAGGCCGGACAGCGGCTGCTGGATCACCCGGCGCTTCTTCACTCGCTTGAGGGGCACGTCAAATCGGGGGGATTCTCCGTCGAGATCGAACAGTTCGTCGCGGTGAGCGGCGAGCAGTTCGCCGGATCGCAGCATGGTGACCAACTCGAACTTGAGCGCGAGGCAGGTGCGGCGATCCCAAGGCATGTCGTCACAGTCGAGACCGTGCCAGAAAATTCTGATCTCGTCCTCGGACAGGACCCGCGTGCGCGGATGCTCAGGGTCGAGCTTCGGCAGGTTGACGCATGGGCTGGCGGTTACATAGTCGCGGCCGGCCTCAGCTGCCCAGTTGAATAGGCCGGATGCAGCGCGCCGCATGTGGCGGGCGTTGGCGACCGAGGGCCTGCCGCCGTGCCTACCTGCCACGATATCATTCGAGAGCGTGGCGATGTCATGCTTGGTAACCTCGCTGGCGATCTTCTTGCCAAGCCGGGGGCCGATAAATCGTCGCAGATGGCTGGCGACGTTCTCCCACGTCTCGATCCGGGGCCGCATCTCACCGTCCGACTTGCGGACCGGCGTTTTCATCCACTCGATCCGCTCCTCGATGATCTCGTTCACCGTCTTGCCGCGCTTGGCCTGCTGCACCTTCCGGTCGCGGAAGGTCTCGGCCATCGCATCACCGCCCATGCCTTTGAGCCCGTAGACCTTGGCGCGGGCATCCTCGACCGTGAAGGTCTCGGGGTTATAGACGCCCAGCCAGCCGGTGCGCTGCTTGCCGGTCTGCCTGTCCGTGAACTTGAACGAGAAGGTCGCCACCCCGGCCGTGGTAATGCTGACATAGAGGCCCGGGCATTTCCGGTCGTAGAATTTGCCCCGCTTGGTGACCCGCTTCTCGCAGAGGCGATCGGTGAGGATCACGGCGCCGTTGCGGGCGCGCTTGGCGGCGGTTTCGGTGGTCGTGGTAGTGTCCATTTCGGTATCAGGCTCCTAAAGGGTTTTGACCAACAGAGCCGGCCTTTGGGCCCGGCCCTAGATTTGGCGAAACCCGCCGAAGCACCCCGAAACAGGCTAGGCAAAAACTACTTATTTTAAAGGCGTTTCTTAGTTTCGGCGCGTTTCACCGAATGCCAAATTATAGACGTGTGGTCCTGACGCCCTAGTGGTAGGTGTCTTCTTGCATTGCGCGATGCGCGTGCGAGGGCGGTGACAAAAAAGCCCAGTCTCGCCGGGGAGAGCACGAACTAAGCCGCACAACCATCGCGCAGGGAAGGCCGGATGTTTCCGGTTACACCTGTGGTCCTACCCCCGAGCTTCCTACCCATTGCTCGGGGCCCATGGGTGCGATCGGCACCCGGTCTTCCCTGCGCCCTCTGATCGAAGAGGGTGGAACCAACATCAAGGCTCGGACGATTATCGTCGCGAGAACGCGTTGTCATATCTGACGCTGTTTGAAACCGTTGATCCGAACTGCGCGCTGCCCATCCGGCGCGGCCAAGGCGTCTCGCCGCCCTTCGAACGGCGCCCGTGCGCCGATCACTGCTCCTTCTTGAACAAACCCTGGAAGATGAGTGGGCCCAAACGCGGCCGCGTGCGTGCACCAGCGAGCGTAGATGGGGTAACGGGCCGGCCGCCCGCTCGCTACGGCGCAATTTGGAAGCGCGCTCGCGAGCGGCCTGTTGGTTGGAAGGCGGTCGTCCCTCAAACTGATGGTGTTCAACGGAGTCGGGCAAGCCCGCTCCAAGCATCATTAAAGGACGACCATGTACCACTATGCAGGAATTGACGTGTCTTTGGAATGCTCGAGCGTTTGCCTTGTCGATGGGACAGGCAAGATTTTGCGCGAGACGAAGGTTGCGAGCGAGCCGGCGGCGCTGATCGCCTGGTTCCGGTCGCTGGGTCTGGCACTGGAACGGATCGGGCTGGAGGCAGGCCCCTTGTCGCAATGGCTGTATGCGGGTCTGCGAGACGCAGGGCTTGCGGTCGAACTGCTGGAAACGCGGCACGTTCGCGAAGCCTTCAAGTCGATGCCGGTGAAGACGGACCGCAACGATGCCCGCCGGATCGCGCAGTTGATGCGGCTCGGCTGGTTCCGGCCGGTGCACTGCAAGTCGGTCGCGGCGCAGGAGACCCGCGCCATCCTGACGGCGCGCAAGCTGCTGCAATCCAAGCTTCGCGATGTCGAGAACAGCCTGCGCGGCATACTTCGCGGTTTTGGCCTGAAGGTCGGTGCGACCACCGAGCGCACGTTCGCCGGACGCATCCGCGAGCTCGTGACCGGCCATCCCGGACTGGAGTTGGTCGCGGCGGCGCTGCTCCAAGCCCATGCGGTGCTGCTGCGGGAGTTCAAGAGCCTGGACAAGCACACCCAGAAGCTCGCCAGGACGCATCCATCCGCCAAGCTCCTGATGACAACGCCGTCCGTTGGTCCGATCGTGGCGCTCACCTATGCCGCGGCGATCGACGACCCGAAGCGCTTCCGCTCCTCGAAGGCCACGGGAGCCCACTTTGGGCTCACCCCGAAGAAGTACCAGTCCGGTGAGACCGACTACACCGGCCGCATCAGCAAGATCGGGGATGCCTCCGTGCGCGAGGCACTCTACCAGGCAGCTCACGTCATGCTGACCAAGCCGGTCAAGAATTGCTCGGCATTGAAGAGCTGGGCGATGCGGATCGCCCGGCGCGCAGGCATGCGCAAGGCCAAGGTAGCGCTGGCTCGCAAGCTCGCCGTGATCCTGCATCGCATGCTCGCCGACACCAAACCGTTCAACCCGATGACCAAGGCCATCTAGCCAGGAGCAGCAATCGGTTCCGGGCGGGCCACGACACCAGGCTCTCCCCGAGCGAAGTCCCTCCGCTGGGACGATGGATCCGGTCAGGCCGCCATCCGGGAAGTGGCTCACGACCACGCAATCCGTAGATTGGCCGGCCGGCTCCTCAATGCACCCCATCAGGCGACGGCCTTCGCGCCGATCCCGTACAGAAGCAAGTGCCCGGCGAGTGGATGACGCGAAAAGGGATTGACTAACCAAGGCCCGTTACAGAAGCCCGGATGAGCCAACGAGTCGCGCGAACGCGCGCCCGATGACGGGCTCCGCAATATCCGGGGCACTTCCTGTCAGCGTGTCGCCTGGTGTCCGCATATCGCTTCGCTCATGCGGGCTACTCGCTACCATGGCTTGGAACGATCGAGTTGGAGCAGGGCGTCGCCGCCTCACGTCGATCTGACGTTCGGGCCATCTATGCCGGCAAAAGTCCCGCGGCGCGATAGCTGTCGATCATCGAGTCGTAGAGCGAAATATCGGAGCGGCTTCTGGCGACGAGCTGCGCGCCGGCGACGGCGGCGAAGATGGCGCGGGCCCGCTGTTCGCTCTTTCTCGAACTGACCAGGCCCGCGGCCACCAACAGCTTGCTCAGCCACGCCACGTTGACGTCGGCAAAGGTCTGGACCTCCTTCTTCACTGCGTCCGGCAGGTCGTCGACTTCCGCCGACATGAAGCTGCAGAGGCACATGCGGTTGTTGCTCTCGAGCGCTTTGCGAAACACATCGGGATATCGACGCAGGCAGCGGACAGGATCGGCCGTTTCTGCCAGCATCGACTCGAGTTGGGCGGCAGTGTCCTCCCAGTAGCGCTGCGCGACGGCGACGCCGAGATCGGCCTTGCTCGGAAAATGGTGATAGATGCTGGCGGCCTTGATCCCGACTTCGTCCGCGAGATCGCGGAAATTCAAGCCGCCATAGCCGCGTGCCTGCGCGGTCCGCTTTGCTGCCGCCAGGATGGCTTCCCGAGAGCTCGAACTCACTTCATTGCCTCACCGCTTCGTTATCTACCAAGTGACAGATAGGTGTTGACCGGCCGAATTTGAAGGTTAGTTCTACCCTACCAAGTGACAGGTAGACAGGAGTCTTGATGAAGATTTACGATTGGCCAACTGGCCCATATCCGGCCCGCGTTCGCATCGCTTTGGCCGAGAAGAACCTGCGGTCGCAAGTGGAGTTCGTATTGGTCGATCTCTACAAGGGCGAGCACAAGAAGCTCGAATTCCTTGCCAAGAACTACTCCGGCACGCTGCCGGTGCTCGAACTCGACGACGGAACCTTCATTGGCGAGTGCACGGCCATTACCGAGTACCTTGACGCGCTTAATGGCGCGCCGACGCTGACCGGCCGGACGCCGCGCGAAAAGGGTGTGATCCACATGATGAGCAAGCGCGCCGAACTGGAACTGCTCGACGCCGTCAGCGTCTATTTCCACCACGCCACGCCGGGTCTTGGGCCTCATGTCGAGATCTATCAGAACCCCGAATGGGGATTCCGTCAGCGCGACAAGGCCCTCAGGGGGATGCACTACTTTGACGGCATTCTGAAAGCACAGCCGTTCGTCGCCGGAGAGGCGTTCACGATGGCCGATATCACCCTCATAGGCGGCTTGATCTTCGCGGGACTGGTGAACGTGCCGGTGCCGGTGGAGTGCGAGGCTCTTTTGGCATGGTATGCAAGGATGCAGGAGCGTCCCAGCGTGAAGAACCGGATAGCGATGTCCGAGCCGATCGAGGCATCTTGATCGAGATCGCAGTTTGCGAACGCCGCCCTCGTGAGTCTTACGCGAGGGCGGATCGCCAAGATAGCAAGCGTAGATGGGGTAACGGGCCGGCCGCCCGCTCGCTACGGCGCAATTTGGAAGCGCGCTCGCGAGCGGCCTGTTGGTTGGAAGGCGGTCGTCCCTCAAACTGATGGTGTTCAACGGAGTCGGGCAAGCCCGCTCCAAGCATCATTAAGGGACGACCATGTACCACTATGCAGGAATTGACGTGTCTTTGGAATGCTCGAGCGTTTGCCTTGTCGATGGGACAGGCAAGATTTTGCGCGAGACGAAGGTTGCGAGCGAGCCGGCGGCGCTGATCGCCTGGTTCCGGTCGCTGGGTCTGGCACTGGAACGGATCGGGCTGGAGGCAGGCCCCTTGTCGCAATGGCTGTATGCGGGTCTGCGAGACGCAGGGCTTGCGGTCGAACTGCTGGAAACGCGGCACGTTCGCGAAGCCTTCAAGTCGATGCCGGTGAAGACGGACCGCAACGATGCCCGCCGGATCGCGCAGTTGATGCGGCTCGGCTGGTTCCGGCCGGTGCACTGCAAGTCGGTCGCGGCGCAGGAGACCCGCGCCATCCTGACGGCGCGCAAGCTGCTGCAATCCAAGCTTCGCGATGTCGAGAACAGCCTGCGCGGCATACTTCGCGGTTTTGGCCTGAAGGTCGGTGCGACCACCGAGCGCACGTTCGCCGGACGCATCCGCGAGCTCGTGACCGGCCATCCCGGACTGGAGTTGGTCGCGGCGGCGCTGCTCCAAGCCCATGCGGTGCTGCTGCGGGAGTTCAAGAGCCTGGACAAGCACACCCAGAAGCTCGCCAGGACGCATCCATCCGCCAAGCTCCTGATGACAACGCCGTCCGTTGGTCCGATCGTGGCGCTCACCTATGCCGCGGCGATCGACGACCCGAAGCGCTTCCGCTCCTCGAAGGCCACGGGAGCCCACTTTGGGCTCACCCCGAAGAAGTACCAGTCCGGTGAGACCGACTACACCGGCCGCATCAGCAAGATCGGGGATGCCTCCGTGCGCGAGGCACTCTACCAGGCAGCTCACGTCATGCTGACCAAGCCGGTCAAGAATTGCTCGGCATTGAAGAGCTGGGCGATGCGGATCGCCCGGCGCGCAGGCATGCGCAAGGCCAAGGTAGCGCTGGCTCGCAAGCTCGCCGTGATCCTGCATCGCATGCTCGCCGACACCAAACCGTTCAACCCGATGACCAAGGCCATCTAGCCAGGAGCAGCAATCGGTTCCGGGCGGGCCACGACACCAGGCTCTCCCCGAGCGAAGTCCCTCCGCTGGGACGATGGATCCGGTCAGGCCGCCATCCGGGAAGTGGCTCACGACCACGCAATCCGTAGATTGGCCGGCCGGCTCCTCAATGCACCCCATCAGGCGACGGCCTTCGCGCCGATCCCGTACAGAAGCAAGTGCCCGGCGAGTGGATGACGCGAAAAGGGATTGACTAACCAAGGCCCGTTACAGAAGCCCGGATGAGCGCAGCGACATCCGGCGTTTTCCGATCGGCGCTCCGCGTCTTGTCCCGCATGTCGCTCCGCTCATGCGGGCTACGGGTCGCAAATCCGTTACTGTTCCTTCTTGAACAAATCCTGGAAGATGAGCGGGCCCCAAGTGCGGCCGCGTGCGTGCACCAGCGCGCCACCCTCGTTGAGCCTTCCCAGCTTGACGGGTGCGAACCCGAGTTGCTTCGCCAAGGCCGCCACAGGCGCGACCGCGTCCTCGTCGTCGCTCGACAGCAAGACGACCCGGTGGCCACCCTCGACGATCGGATCGGCCGCCAGCTTGGCCGCAACCAGGTGATTGAACCCTTTCACGAGCTTGGCGCCGGCGAACGCCTTCGCGGCGAAGGCGGAGGACGGGACGCCGTCCAGCTCTTCAGGGACTGGAAACGCGTTCATCGCGTCGATCACCGTCTTGCCTTTCCAGCTCGGCAGGGCCTTCGCAACCTCGCGATGCTCCCCGAACGGGACCGCCAGGATGATTGTGTCGGCCTCGAGTGCTTCCCGCAACGACTTGGCGACGACCGTCGGTCCAATCGCCCGAGCCTGCGGCGCCAACGCCTCGGGCGGCCGGCGGCTCGCGACGGTCACGTTGATGTTCTTACGGGCGAAGGCGTGGGCGAGGGCCTGGCCTATCTTACCGAATCCTACAATCGCGTAGCTCATAGTGCTTCTCCGACCGTGTTGGTGATGATTCGATTTCAGATGGCCGAGAAGCCGCCGTCGACAGACAACTCCACCCCATTCACGAAGCTCGAATCGTCTGAGGCAAGAAACAGCGCGGCCGCCGCAATTTCCTCGGGACGACCCATCTTTCCCCGCGGGATCAGGGATTCGAACATCCGCTTCGCCTCCTCGGTGAGAACCTGGTCCTGCATCGGTGTGGCGATCGGCCCCGGGCTCAGCACGTTCACCCGGATATTCCTGCCCTTCAGTTCGTTGAGCCAGGTGCGTGCGAATGAGCGCAACGCCGCCTTGCTCGCCGCATACACACCGTAACCGGGAAAACCTTTTACCGAAGCGACCGACCCGGTCATGAAGATCGAGCCGCCATCGCTGAACAGCGGCAACGCTTTCTGAACCGCAAACAGCGTGCCGCGCGTATTCAGGTCGAAGGTAGCATCGAAATGCCGCTCGGTAATCTCGCCCAGTGGGATGGCTTCGCCGATGCCGGCGCTCGCGTACAGGACGTCGATCTTGCCCTTTTCCCGCTTGACCGTGTCGAACAGACGGTCGAGGTCGTCGAGATTGGCCGCGTCGCCGCGCACGCCGGTTACGTTCTGGCCGATCAGCCTGACGGCCTCGTCGAGCGCCTCCTGCCTTCGGCCCGTGATGAAAACATAGGCGCCTTCTTCAACGAACCGCCTGGCGCTCGCCAGCGCCATGCCGCTCGATCCACCCGTGATGACTGCAACCTTACCCTCAAGCTTTCCCATGACTTCTCCTTTCGTCGTGTCGGACAGCGTCTCTGGTCCCATTTTGCGGGATGGCCCCCGAGAACCTCGACGTAGCTCCGCCGGCGTCAGGCGTTGAGTGCGGAAGCGCGCACATCGGTGGTGCGAAATCGATCCGGCCGGATGACTGACGCCAGCCGCGACGATCGGTGTCCGCCGCTATTCGGCTTGGGCTATCATGATCGCCCGTGCTACCCACATACGAGATGCTGTTCGATGTACTGGAGACGGGCTTTGGAAGGCGCACCCCAGCGGTGCCGGATTGCACCATGATCGACTGGGATGACGTTCGCTACTTTCTTGCCGTCGCGCGCGGAGGCTCGGTGCGGGCTGCCGCCGAGCGCCTCGGGGTGAACCACTCGACCGTGCTGCGACGCGTCGCCCAGCTGGAGGAGCGGCTCGGAGCGCAGATGTTCGAGAAGCTGCCTTCGGGCTACCGCCTGACGGCTGCGGGTGAGGAAGTCCTCGAGCTCGCGGACCAGATGGAAGCGTCGTCGCACCAGCTGGAGACGCGCGTCTTCGGCCGCGACCAGAGCGTGCGCGGGCTGCTGCGGGTGACGCTGGCGCCGCCCCTCGCGACACACCTGCTCATGCCGGACTTCTCCGATTTCGCGCGACTGCATCCGGATATCGAGATGGAAATCCTGTCGTCCGGCGAGCTGGCAAATCTGACCAACCGGGAGGCCGATGTCGCGATCCGCGTCGTCTACGACCGCAAAACCCTGCCGCTCAATCTTCACGGCCTGAAGGGACCGGAGCTGTTCGGAGGCATCTACATATCCCGCGATCGACTGGCCGCGTGGCGCGCGGGCGCGCCTGATCCCGTCAGGTGGATCGTGATAAGTATTCACGGAATCCCGGACTGGGCCCACGAGGGTGAGGTTCGCGCCGCCGAGGTTCCGTTCAGGGCGACAGATGCCGCGGCGCAGATCGTCGCGGTGCAGCAGGGGATCGGCATGACGACGCTGCCGTGCTTCGTCGGAGATGCCGACCCTCTGCTTGTGAGGGTGCCGGGCACCGACCTGCACATGTACGGAACGCTCTGGCTTCTCACACAGGGAGAGACACGCAAGACGAAGCGCGTGCGGCTCTTCACCGAGTTCGTATCCCGCAGGCTCACCGCATACGCTCCGCTTCTCGCCGGACTGTCCGTATCACGCGACTGACGCGCGGGCAGGAGTCAAGACGAAGAAACGTTTCTGCAACGACAAATCAACTCATTGGGCGCAATGAGAACCATCGAGCAAGCGTAGCCCGGATAAGCGAAGCGATATCCGGGGCATTATCTATCGTGTGTCGCGTGGTGTCCCGCATATCGCTGCGCTCATGCGGGCTACTCACTGTTTCAGCGGAGCGATGGCACATCGCGCTGGTCAAGCGGCTAGGAGGCCGCTTGACCGATCGATGCGCGCCACGCGAGGACCCGGCTCGCAGGGGACATTGTTGCCGGTCCAGGGCGCAGTGGCGAATGAACCGACGCGCGGCGCCGGAATGCAGGCGCGACCGTCGACATAGACGTGCTCGGTCGGCGCGGCGGCGCTCGCCTCCGCGACGTGGCGGGACATCGCGTGGGTTTCACGCGCCATTGCCGGCGACGCGATCATGGCAACCGCGATCAAGGAAGCCGACAGGAGTTTGACGTTGGTCATGGAGTTTCTCCGTGTTGTTTATGGGGCCAAGGAGTCTGGCCTCGTCAGATATTTGTGCGTCGCGGCAACGGCGGACTTGAATGCAATCATCACTCACGCCGGCTCAACGCTGCGTGAGCAACGAGATCCTCTTCGTTGTGTCGCGCGATGCAGACCATCACCGACAGGTCGGATGAACGAAGCGTAATCCATCACGTCTTCGGGTGATGATCGTGAGGGTGCGTTACGTCCGCGTTGGCACTCCTACGGGTTCAGCAAGCGTAGCCCGGATGAGCGAAGCGATATCCGGGGCGTGTCGTGGCGTTCCGCATATCGCTGCGCTGATGCGGGCTACCCGTGCCTTGGAACTTTCGGACGCAAACGCCGCACAAAACTCCGTCACGGCGCGAGCTCGGCTCTGATCTCGCCGAGCAGCGCCATGGCGCCGAGCCGGCCCAGTTCGTCCGAACATTTTGCGCTCTTGCCGTAGCAGCAGAACGCGACCGTGACGCGCTCTGAAAGCGGTCCGATGCAGGGCAGGCCGCTGTCGCCGAAGGTGGTCATGCAGGGCACGACGCGGCGTTCCTCGAAAGCGAGGTCGCGAATGCGTTCAAGGATCTGTCCTTGAAGCCGATCGGCGACTTCAATCGATCCGCCCGAGCGGAACCAGTCCTTGATATCGGCCTCGCTGCCGAGCGGAAGATCGACCGGATCGCCGCCGAGCTTCAGCCAGGTCTGGCCGTCCGGATAGCGGATCGGCGGCAGCATGTAGGGATTGTCGCCCTTGGGCCCGAGACAACGCATCGACGGCATTCCGGCCAGGCGTTGAACCTCCGCCGCACCAAGCCGGAACAGCGCCGCGGTCCGCCCATAGACCGTAAAGCTCAGGGAGCGGCCGAGCAGCGATTGGGTGTGCCCGCCCGCCGCAACCAGAACGCGCTCGGCCTCGACGCTCCCCGATCGCGTCCGGATCGTGACGCCGGAGCCGCTTTCCGAAATCCCCAGCGCGGGTTCGTCGATGATCCGGGCGCCGGCGCGCTCCGCCGTGATCGTCTGCGCGCGGACCAGACGGCGCGGGCTGATGTATCCGGCATTGCGCGGCTCGAAATAGCCCTGCATTCCCGCCGTCGATTTCAGAAACGGAAAGCGCTCCGCGAGCCCCGCATCATGATAGGCTTCACACCGGATCCCGTCTTCGGCACAGATCCTGCCGAACGAAGCAACATCAGTGGTTTCGCTGCGGCCGATGTGAAGCGCACCGGCTTCCCGATAGAACTCCACGCCGCTCTCCGCTGAAATCTCGCCGTAGCGCGAAATCGCAGCGCGGTTCGCTTGCCGCCAGAACGCCCCTGGATCGTAACTCCGCGTGATGCGGCCCTCGTCATAGTGGCTGCCGAAGACGCCGCCATGGCGCGAAAAATCCGCCGGCTCATCGGGCCCGATCAGCGCAACATCGTGGCCCATCTTGCTCAGATGCCGCGCAGCTGCCGATCCGATCAGGCCGCGTCCGATCACCGCAAGTTTGATCGCTTGATTGTTGCTCACGAAGAAGTCCTGCGCTCTGCCTGCATCGGCGGTGTGAGATCGACCATGTCATTTCCGATGCTCCGGCAGCAAGCATAATCCAGCCGAGCGCGCAGGTGGACCGGCGAAGCGTAATCCGCCACATCTTGAAGCCGGGCGCGAGGCAGCAGGTTACGCGTTCGGCTAACCCGGCGCCGATTTCCCGCGAGACTCTTCGCGACTGCCGGGAAGTCGGCGCAAGCCGGCGTCTGACGACGCTGTTTTTCCGCGCAAACGTTCCACCGAGCGAACTTGAAACAAATAGTCACGGTGATTTCACTCGCTCTGAACGACGTTGTATGAAAGGATGCAACCAAGGGTCAACATGGTGCATCTTCACCGGCAGGAGGGCGAAATGAGCGACCAGATGATCGAGGCGACGACAAGTCCGGCACAGATCGTTCAACAGGCGGCCGAAAAATATCTCGGCATCAGCAACGCCCCTGGCTGCTGCATCGCGGTCTATGACGAAAAGTCGTTCGGCACCAAGGGCTACGCCTACCCCAAGGGACTGTCAGGCGTGGCCGGCTCTTCGCCCGCGCCATTCAGTGTCACGACCGACACGGTGTTCGAGATCGGATCGGTGACCAAGGTGTTCACCAGCACATTGCTGGCGGTGGCGGTCAAGGCGGGTGGGCCTTCTCTTGACGATACCATCGGCCCTTATCTGAACCTCTTCAGCGCGAACGCGGTGGGAACGCCGGTGCTGGACGCCATCCAGCTCGTGCAATTCGCCACCCATACCTCCGGCATGCCGGAGCAGCCGGGGGACGGCTTGACTGGCTACAGCGAGCAGCTGTTTGCGGACGAGCCACCGTCCAGTGAACTCATCAACTGGTGGAATCAATATGATACGCCGCCGCAGGGCTGCTGGCAGTATTCCAACATCGGCTTCGTGACCCTGGGCTTTGCGGTCACGCAGATGTTTGCGAAAGACAAGGGCCATAACTACAACGAAATTTTGGCCGAATACATCACCGGTCCGCTCGGCATGAAGCAGACCGGAGCGGTGCTCAATTCGTCGTGGAAGATCGCGCAGGGATGTATCGGGCATTGGAGCAAGAACTCCGAGCCGCCATATCCGATCGTCTTCGACCGCAACACGCCGACCGGCGGCACGGCCTTTGATCTGAAGACCACCGGCGACGACATGATCAAGTTCCTTGCGGCGCAGATCGCGGCGCCGAAGGGGCCGCTCGGGTCGCAGATCGCACTGACGCAGCAGAACCAGGGGACATTCCCCATCTGCGGGGAGAAGACCAGCGTCACCATGGGCCTCGCCTGGCAGATCACCACGGACACGCAGGGCCATACCGTTTTCACAAAGAACGGCGCGACGAGCAGAGGCGGATTCGAAGCGATCGTGATCGTCGTGCCGGAACTGAAATGCGGTGTCGCGGTGCTGAGCAACCAGTATTTCGATGCGTCGGGCGTGCACCCCGCGGGGATCGCACCCGGCCGCACCGCACTGGAGATTATCTCGCAGCTTCATCCAGGATTCGAACTGACCGAACCGCTGCCAGAACACGATCCATTCGACTAGCAAACCTGGCCCGGACGAGTGCAGCGATGTCCGGGGGCTTTGCCGTCCGCGCAAGGGCGCTGTCCCTGTTGTCGCCAACCTCAGCCGGTCGGTCGCTTACCCGTGTTGACCGCCAGCTGAGCCTCGAAAGCGCGCTGGTAAGCCGGCCGCGCTTCGCCGCGGGCGACATAGGCGGACAGGCCCGGATATTCTTCGAGAATGCCCGATGCTCTCAGCCTGAGCAGCACCGACACCATCATAAGGTCGCCCGCGCTGAACGCGCCGTCGAGCCAGTCGGCCTTGCCGAGGCGGGTGGAGAGTTGCTTCAGCCGGTCGCGGATGCGATCCATGACCAGCGGCAGGCGCTCTTTGGTCCAGGGCTTGTCGCTCTCCAGAATCCTGGCGGTCATGAGTTCGAGGATCGGCGGTTCCACCGTGTTGACCGCGGCAAACATCCAGGTGATTGCGTGGGCGCGGGCATTGGCATCGCCGGGCAGCAGGCCCGCATGACGCTCGGCGATATAAAGCACGATCGAGCCTGTCTCGAACAGCGCCAGATCACCTTCCTCATAGGTCGGAACCTGGCCGAAGGGATGCAGCGCCAGATGCGCGGGTTCCTTCATCGCCTGGAACGAAACAAGGCGAACCTCGTAAGGCTGGCCCGCTTCTTCCAGCGCCCAGCGAACGCGCGTATCGCGCGCCAGTCCCTTGCCGCCATCGGGCGACCGTTCGAAGGCGGTGATGATGGGCGTCATCGTTTCTCTCCATGTCCTTTGCGTCCCGAGGACGAGCGGGCGGCGCGCGCCCCGACAGCCGATTCCGGAATAATTTGGCCAAGCGTAGCCCGGATGTAGCGCAGCGAGATCCGGGGCCGGTCCTGCCAAAGGCGAGAACCCCGGATTTCGCTGCTCAATGGCAGTCATCGCCGCGATAGCGGCCGAATTGGCCGATCCGGACAGGCTTTGCGATCGTGATGGCGGTGTGCGGTTTCCCCAACCACCCTATGCGAAAAAAGAAAGGCTGCCGTGGCCGGGCTCGTGACATGCCAGTGGTTCGACCAGCGCCAGGCGCGCACGGCTGCGGAGTTTGCGCCGCAGCCGTTCCTGGTAGCGGTGTCCGCGGGGTATATCTTCGCTGACCTAGCGCCACGAGATGCAGAACAAAGTTGGGTGAATGTTGATGGGTGATCAAGGCCGCGGATTGCGACGAATGCGATTGCTTCGTCAGATGAAGCAAAGCTACCTCGCTGAATTGATGGGTGTGGATCAGGCGACCGTGTCGCGCTGGGAGCGCGGCATTCTCGATCTGTCGGAAACCCAGTGGATCTCGGCGCGCCGATTGCTCATGGGTCCGTTCGAGCCGGCCCAAGATGCCGCTCTGAAGCGTCTCGTCGAATCCTCGACGCGCAAGGTCCATCTGGTGTGCGACCTGACGCATCGGCTGCTTGCCGCGTCGGCGCCCAGGCAGGCCGAATGGCGAACCGGCTTATCCGAGTTCCTGGGCAAATCGCTACGTGTCTATGCCTCTCCGGAAATCCTCGCGGCTGACATCGCCCTCAATGATCTCGGCTGGTATGACGGGCAGCTCAGCTCGCTCGAGGTCAATACGGGTCCGAACTCCGATGCGGATCTCGTGATCCTTCCGGGACGCATGCTGTGGGAGCGCATCATGCTCGCCGACGGTGCCCCCGCGCGGCTGGTCACCACCATTGCCTAATGCGCGGGGAGGCTGCCTCAGCCGGATAACGCCCGCATATTTTATGCGTGGCGACCTTTCGACAAAGGCTGCTAGGTCGGGCTCGTACGGCGGACGAGCTTCGGCACGCGCATCCGGTTGGACGCGCGGGAAAAAGCTCTGAAGCGGAACACGCCGAGGCCAGAGATCGCGTTCAATGAATTCCGTTCCCTTGTTTGACATCAAGGCCGTTCCGAAGGCCGAGCTTCACGTGCATGTCGAGGGAACGCTGGAGCCGGGCATGCTGCTCGATTTTGCCCGCCGGAACGACGTGGCGATCCGGTACCGCTCGATGACCGATATCCTCTCGGCGTATCGCTTCTCCGATCTCCAGTCATTTTTGGAGATCTACTGGGCCGGTCTGACCGTGCTTCGGACGGAGCGCGACTTCTATGAGCTGGCACGCGCG
This sequence comes from Bradyrhizobium sp. USDA 4510, assembly GCF_054059095.1. Taxonomy (NCBI): domain Bacteria; kingdom Pseudomonadati; phylum Pseudomonadota; class Alphaproteobacteria; order Hyphomicrobiales; family Nitrobacteraceae; genus Bradyrhizobium; species Bradyrhizobium sp. USDA 4510. The sequence goes on from NZ_JBSSBT010000001.1 coordinate 3,166,915, forward strand.
TACCTGACCCGCGCGCGGGAAGACAACGTCGTTCATGCGGAAATCTACGTCACCCCTGCCGACCATACCGAGCGCGGCGTGCCGTTCGATGCTGTCATGGACGGCATCAGCGCCGCTTATGCAGACGCGCGGTTACAACGCGATATCACTGAAGGCATGATCCTGTGCGTTCGCCGGCATAAGCCTGTTGAAGAGGCCTTCGCCGCCATCGAGGCAGCGCGCCGCTGGCGCGACGGCGTGCTGGCCCTCGGACTTGGTGGACCGGAAAAAGGCTACCCGCCCGGACCCTTCGACCAGGTCTTCGCCCGCGCCCGCGCGCTTGGCTGGAAGACGACCGCGCATGCCGGTGAGGAAGGGCCGCCCAACTACGTGGCCGAAGCGATCGACAGGCTGCGCGTCGACCGCATCGATCACGGCGTCCAATGCGAGGCAGATCCGGCACTGATGCGGCGCCTTGCCGACGAGGGGACGCCGCTCACGGTATGCCCGCTGTCGAATGTAGCGCTGCGGATCTTCCCCGATCTCCAACGTCACAATCTGCGCCGGCTGCTCCACGCCGGCCTCTGCATCACGGTCAACTCCGACGACCCCGCGTATTTCGGAGGTCACGTCAACGAGAACTTCGTCCGTGCGGCAGCGGCGTTGGGCCTGACTGCCGAGGAGCAATTGAGCCTCGCCGACAACAGCCTCAAGGCTGCGTTCGTGGATGAAAGGCGACGTCAGGACTATCGGCGCGTCATCAGGGACATCAGGCCGCCACACCGGTCACCTGCATGACGACTGACACTTCCAGTCCCGGGCTCCGCGTCTGGCTCGCCGTCATCGTGCTCGGCGTTGCTTCGTTCACGATGGTCACGAGCGAGTTCGCGCCGGTCGGGCTGTTGTCCCAAATCGCCCTCGATCTTGGTCGAGACCAGGCCGCGGTCGGGCTCACGGTCACGCTCTATGCCTGGATCGGCGCTGCAAGCGGCCTGTTGTCCGCCGTTCTGCTGCAACGTTTTCCCCGCAAACCGCTGCTCGTTGTTCTGATGCTGGTGAAGTCTGCGACCAATCTTGCGGCAATGCTCTCCGACGGTTTCACGGGGTTGCTGCTGGCGCGGGCGGTCGGTGCTGTCGTTCACGGCTTCTTCTGGGCGATGGCGGCCGCGATCGCAACGCAGATCGCGCCGTCTCATCGCATGGGTGTTGCGACAGCGATCGTGTTCGGCGGAATCTCGATGGCAACCGTCATCGGCGTGCCGCTCGTCAACCTCATCGGACAGAACAACGGATGGCGCGCGGCTTTCGGCGTGATCGGCGGGGTCGGATTGTGCACGTCCGCCCTGATGGTCGGCGTTCTTCCGCGGCTCCGGGCCGGATCGCCGGCGGGATGGCAAGCGCTGGCAGCGGTGGTGCGCCGACAGGACCTGCGGAGAATCTATTCCGTAACGGCGTTCATGGCGGCAGCGAATTTCGCAGCCTATACGTTCATCGAACCCTTCCTCGGCGAGATCGCGGATGTGCCGCCCTTCATGATCGGTGTGATGCTGTTCGGCTTTGGCGGAGCAGGATTTGTCGGCAACATCCTGACCGGCGTTCTGATCGATCGCTTCATGACATCTGTCATCACGTGGGGACTGCTGGCCCTCGCGGGCGCGCTTGTCGGGCTTGGATGGTTTGGCCCGCAACTGGGGGCCGGCGCGGTTGTTACCTTGCTCATCGTCTGGGGCGCCGCCGTCGCGGCGCTGTTCGCGGGCCTCCAGACTTGGATCTTACGCGCGGCCGGTTCCATGGCGATGTCCGCGGCCGCGGTCCACTCCGCGGTCATCAATTCGGCGATCGGCGTCGGAGCCATTCTTGGTGCCCGGATGCTGAATCTCTCGGATCTATCCGGAGTGATGCTGATGGCGGGAGTGATCGTCATCGTGCCGCTGTTGATCATGCGCGTGAGCCGAAGTGGCGAAACATGATCCGCGATGGCGAAACACGTTGTGGAACGAAAGCCTGCGCCGCGTCGAACCAGGACCATAATCACGGATTATTCCCTCTCCATTCTGCTCGACGATCCCTGGAAGGAGACTGCCATGACCGATCTCGTCACATGCCTCTGGTTCGATCAGGGCCGGGCGCGCGAAGCGGCGGAGTTTTATGCCGCGACGTTTCCCGACAGCCATGTCGGCGCGGGCCATCAATCTCCGATACCGGGCATCGGGCAGGGCGAGGAACTGACGGTCGAGTTCACCGTGCTCGGCCGGCGTTTCGTGGGGTTAAACGGAGGCTCCAACTACACGCCGAACGAGGCGGTCAGTTTCATGGTGCTCACCGACAGCCAGGAGGAGACCGACCGCTACTGGAATGCGGTCACTTCCAACGGCGGCAAGGAATTGCCGTGCGGCTGGTGCCGGGATCGCTGGGGCTTTGCCTGGCAGATCACGCCGCGGCGGCTGCTCGAGCTCGTCAACAGCGCCGACCGCGCCGCCGGCAAGCGCGCGATGGAGGCGATGATGACGATGAAGAACATCGACATCGCCGCGATCGAGCGCGCGGCGGCGGGGTAATCCGCGTGGTGGAATGATTTGGCCCGGGCTCGATAGTCAGGTGTCCGATCGAGCTGGCGTGTGCGGCACGCGGCCATTCGCGTTGCGGCGTGCGCTCGCCGCGACGATCACCCCGGCGCAAACGCGGGATGTGCCTGGTGCTGTCGCGTGATACGAAATTCGCATTCGCAGCTCTGGAGCCAGCCCTGATGTCCGTCGCAGCCGCCGCCAATCAACAGCAAAATCTCACCGCCGCCGAATCCGATCCGCAGACGCTTGGCTGGATGCAGGGCTTTCCGCCGCCGCAGGACAGGACCATCACCTTCCAGAACGGCTCGTTCCGCAGCTTCCCCGAATTGCGCTGGGCCTGGAGCAACATCCGCCAACTGGTGCCGACCGTGAATGTCTGGCGCGGGGCAGGGCCGGCGTCGGTGCTGCCGCGCGCAGACCATGATATCGGCGCGTCGGCATCGGTGACGATGGACGGTCGCCCGATGACCTTCGCGCGCATGCTCGAGGAAACCTATGCCGACGGCATCGCCGTGCTGCACCGGGGCAAGCTGATCTACGAGCGCTATTTCGGCGCCCTGAGGCCGCACAAGCCGCACATCGCGATGTCGGTGACCAAATCGTTCACCGGCACGCTTGCCGGTATCCTGATCGCCGAGGGCAAGATCGATCCGCAGGCGCCGATCACCGATTACGTGCCGGAGCTGAAGGCAAGCGCGTTCGGCGATGCCCGCGTGCACGAGGCGATGGATATGACCACCGGCCTCAAATACACCGAGGTCTATACCGACAAGAATTCCGACGTGTGGGGGCTGCGGCGCGCCAACGGCATGGCGCCGATCGAGCCGGGCTATGAGGGCGCGACCAATATCTTCAATTTCCTCTGCGCGCAGCAGAAGCAGGGCGAGCACGGCAAGGCGTTCGCCTACAAGACCGTCAACACCGACGTGCTGGCCTGGATCTGCCGCCGTGCTAGCGGCATGACGCTGTCCGACCTGCTCTCCGAGCGGATCTGGGCGCCGATGGGCGCCGAGGAGGATGCGCATTATCACGTCGACCGCATCGGCACCGAAAGCGGCGGCGGCGGATTGTCGACGACGCTGCGCGATCTTGCCCGGTTCGGCGAGACGATCCGCAACCACGGCCGCTTCAACGGCCGCCAGATCGTACCGTCTCAAGTGGTCGAGGACATCGCGCGCGGCGGCGATCCCGAGAAATTCAAGCCTGCCGGCTACACAACACTGCCAGGGGCGTCCTACCGCAATCAATGGTGGGTGACGCACAATGCGCACGGCGCCTTCATGGCGCGCGGCGTTTATGGCCAGAGTCTCTATATCGATCCGAAGGCCGAGATAGTGATCGCGCGCTACGCCTCGCACCCGGCCGCCGGCAACGCCGCCAACGACCCTGTGACGCTGCCGGCTTACATGGCGCTGGCCAAGGATTTGATGGCGGGAGGGTAGGACGAAGGCAGGTTGGTTCGCTCGCGCAAGACGCGTAGCCCGGATGAGCGCAGCGATATCCGGGGCCTTTCCGTCTGCTGATCGCGGCTTGTCCCGCATGTCGCTTCGCTCATGCGCGGCTACGATCACGTCCGCGAGATTTTGTCGAAGCGCTTGATCAGGCGCTCCCGCTTGATGCGGGACAGCCGCCTGATCCAGAACACGCCGTCGAGCTGATCGATCTCGTGCTGATGGCACACGGCGCGCAGGCCGTCGGACTCTTCGGTCTGCATGTTTCCGTCGAGATCCTGATAGCGGATGCGGACGCGGGCGTGACGCTCGACCTCGTCGTTGACCCCGGGCATCGAGACGCTGCCTTCCTTGTGCAGGATTATCTCGGGCGAGGTCCGGATGATCTCCGGATTGACATAGGTCCGCGCGCCCTCGCTGGCATCGAACTCGAGCACCACGACGCGCAGGGATACGCCGATATGCGGCGCGGTGATGCCGATGCCGGGCGCCGCGCGCATGGTCTCGAGCAGGTCCTGCGCCAGTTCGCGCAGCGCCTCGTCGAACATGGTCACCGGCTCGGCCGGCAGTGCAAGGCGCGGATCGGGATAGCGCACGATGGGACGAATGGTCATGCCCGTGTCTTAGGCCAGTGCATCGCGCCGGACAACATGCTGATCCCGGGCACCGCGTGCGCGCGCCGTTCAGAGATGCTTTTCGAAGAACAGATCGGGGTAGGGGTCGTCGTTGAAGCGCGGGATCTCGGTCCAGCCCGTCCTGCGATAGAGCTGGCCGGCTTCCGGCAGCGCGCTGTTGGTGTCGAGCCGCAACACCGCGATGCCGAGCTCGCGTGCGGCCTGCTCGGCTGCGTCCATCAGGCGGCGGCCAAGGCCGAGGCTGCGCGCGCCAGGTGCGACCCAGAGCCGCTTGATCTCGGCGAACTCGCCGCCGCTGCCCTTCAGCCCGACGCAGCCGATCGGCAGGCCGTCCGACATCGCCACGATGAAGCTGCCGCGCGGCCGCACCATATCCTTGGCCTCAGGGTCGCGCGACAGCTTGACGTCAAAGCCTTTCTCGAATCGCCGCGCCAGTTCGGCGTAATATTCGCCGAGGCAGTAGCGCGCCTCGTCGCTGCGCGGATCCATCTCATCGAGGGCGGTGCCGTCGCGGCCGAGCGCCGATGCGATCAGGTCCATCGCCGCCAGCAGCGCCTCGCGTTGGCTGTGGTGGGTGAGAAAGTCCTTGGCCTGCCGGTTGGAGATCGCCTCATAGGCGTTGAACTCGCGCCTACCCGCCGCCGTCAGCCGTGCGATGCGGCGGCGCGCATCGTCGCCATGCGCCGTGGTCTCGATCAGGCCTTCGTCCTCGAGGCTGCGCAGCAGGCGGCTCATCAGGCCGGAATCGAGCCCGAGATAATCCCTGATCTCGCCGACATCGGCGCGGCCGTGTCCGATCGCGTTCAGCACGCGCGCCGCGCCGAGCGGCCGGCCGCGCCCGAGGAACGAGGTGTCGAGCGCGCCGACGGCGGAGGTCACGGCACGGTTGAAGCGACGGACGCGGGACACGGGGTCGAGCATATATCTGACTTTAGTCAGATATCGTCGCCGCGTCAATCGGCCGGCGATCCAGACCGAATGAAGCCATGCCGCCTAGTGCAGATGCCGCAACTTGTCCGGGTTCCTCACCAGATAGATCGCCACGACCTTGCCGTCCTCGATGTCGAGCGCGGTGGTCGACAGCTCGCCGTCGGTCTCGAGCGTGATGAAGCCGGGCAATCCGTTGATGAAGCCGGTGCGAACCAGGTGCGAGCTGTGGTTGCGGAAATGCGCCGCCAGCGATTCATGCAAGCGCATCACGGCATCGAAGCCGAGGATCGGCTTCTTCGCTGCCGGACGCTTGCCGCCGCCGTCGGCATGCACGCTGACATCGGCCGCCAGCATGGCACCGAGCGCCTTCATGTCGCCGCTGCGCGATGCCGCGAAGAAGGCCTCGGCGAGCGCGATGCCGCGCTGCTTCTCGATCTGGAAGCGCGGGCGCGCCTCGCGGATATGGTTGCGCGCGCGGCCGGCGAGCTGACGGCAGGTCGCCGGCGTTCGCTGGATGGTTGCCGCGACCTCGTCGAAGCCAAGTCCGAACACTCGTGCAGCAGGAAGGCCGCGCGCTCCAGCGGCGACAGCCGCTCCAGCGCCAGCATCAGCGGCAGGGTGACGTCATCGTCCTGCTCCTCGACGACGGGATCCGGAAGCCACGGGCCGACATAGGTCTCGCGCTGGCGGCGCGCGGATTTGAGCTGATCGAGGCAGAGCCGCGTCACCGTGCGGCGCAGGAACGCCTCCGTCTCGCGCACCTCGCTGCGGTCGGCCTTCATCCAGCGGATGAACGCCTCCTGCACCATGTCCTCGTCATCGGCCACCGAGCCGAGCATGCGATAGGCGACGCGCATCAGCCCGGGACGCAGCGGCGCGAAGTCAGCCGCTGCGTCGTCTCGTGCCGTTTCCGCGGTCACGCCGCGGCCATCCTGGCCTTGATCACGTGCGGATCGACGAAGCCGCCAAAGCCGACCGCGATCCGGTTCCAGCCGTTGATGATGTTGATCAGCAAGGTCACCTTGACCTGCTCCTCCGGCGTGAAATGCGCCTTCAGCGCCTCGTAGGCCGCGACATGGGTGTGCTGCTCGCAGATCCGAGTCAGGGCCTCGGTCCAGCCGAGCGCGGCGCGCTCGCGATCGGTGTAGCAGGGCGCTTCGCGCCAGGCCGACAGCAGGTAGATGCGCTGCTCGGTCTCACCCTCATCGCGGGCGAATGTCGTGTGCAAATTGATGCAATTGGCGCAGCCGTTGATCTCCGAGGCGCGAATCTTCACGAGCTCGGCGAGCTTCGGCTCGAGGCTGGAGGAGATCGCGACCGACGCGTCGAACCAGATCTTCATGATCTTGGGGGCGGCGGCGAGCGGATCAAGTCTGACAGTCATGGTCGGTTTCCCTGGGTTGGTTGACGACATCATGACGAACGAGGAACGGCGAATGTGACATGCCGGCGTGATATTTTCATCTGCCGCGGCGCTATTGGGGCGCGAGATCGCTCGCCGCTTGGCGGAGTTCTTGCAGCAGCTCTGTTTCCCATCGCGAAGGATCCGTCAGGAACCGCGCGAGATTGTCGAAACAATAATACCCGAACTCCGACTTCGATCGCGCGGCGGAGGTCGCGGCTGCGCGCGCCAGCAATCGCGCCGCGTACTGCTGCGCCGTCATCAGGCTCGCCGCATGCTCGGCCATCTTCGCCATTCGCCAGAGCGCGGCGTGATCGATGGCATTGCCGAGGTCGCCGAAATAGAATTGCTCCGCGAGCTCCAGGCGAGGACTCGCGTCGCCTGCGTTCTCCAGCATCAACGGAGCGATCTTCTCGAAAAAGAAGTTCTCGTGATCGGTATCGACCAGCCCGTAGTAGCGCAGCAGGACATCGTTGCTCGTTTTATCCAGGCGCGCGAGGCACCAGGCGGCGTAGCCCAACAGCGCGGTCGGAATCTCGTCTCCGTAAGGATCGTACCAGGCGTTGGCATGCGGTCCGATGTGCGTGCACGCCGCGTCGATCAGCCCGCGGATCGCAGGTGCGGCGCCGGGGCAGTGCTTCGCAACATGCGAGAAGAACTTCTTCTCGTTGAGCCGCTTGCCGTCGCAACGGAACACTGCCTGCAGGTGGTTGTCGTAGGGACGCTCGTTGATATCGGGACCGATCTGCGCCGTGAGCGCATCGATGGCTGCGACACAATCGGGCTCGCTCATCGAGGCGAGATCGACGGTGTAGGTGCTGAACCGCCTGGCGAGCGTCTCGGCCTTCTTGGCGAGCGCGGCATCCTTGTCCTCTTCTTGCGGCTCGGGTGGCGCGGGCCTGAAATGATCCTCGGTTACGGGCACCGCCCGGACGCGGTGTACCGGATCGCCTGGCGCGCCGGAGACCGTCACCATCCCCTCCGTGAACCGCATATCGAGGCGACGGTCGGGCAGGGGCGTCGCCTTCGACCAGCCGCGGGCGCGTGCCAGCCAGGGACGGTCGTCCATCCCGAACCGCTCCAGCATGATCTTGGGCGAAACCGTCCCGTCCACACCGACGCAGGCGACGAAGTCATGCCGCTTCAACCAGAAAGTCTGGCTATCGCCTTGCCAGCCGATCACGTCGCGCTCGGAGAGTTCGAAGTCGCGGAGATTGCTGCTGACATTGGCGTAGTGGCTATTCGGATCCGGCCACAGATCGGGATGCGATTTCGCGTTGATCTGGTTGGTCGTCAGCGTGGCCTCGCGATCGAGTAACTGCGACACCTTGCGGTAGATCTCGCCTCGCCGAGGCGGCAATCCCTGCTTCCGTCTGTCGAGGTCGAGCTGGGCCGTGTCGGGCAACCCTTCCGCCTGCATCCACATCGGCGCGACGGAGTGCAGCCGCCGGAGCGGAAAGGCCTGCCATATCTCGACGGCAAAGCTGAAATACTCCCGCTGCGCCGTGGTGTCTCTGCCCAGCAACCGGGAGACGAGCGAGCTCTCCTCGGTAATCATCGGGAGCCGGGAATTGTCGGCGCGCAGCCAATAGCGGCCGCACGGGCTCGAGCGGATCAGGAACGACCTCGCCCGCGATCCCTCGCAGCTCGACACATCGTGATGGCCCGTCTGCGGATCGATGCGCAGCAACAGTGCAACGATTCCGTTGTCGTGCCGGAACGCGGAAACCAGAATCCGGCCAGCCTGGTCCAGAACCGGCGGGCACAGCGAGTTGCCGCTCGGCATGTCCAGAACCGAGCGGACGATCGCCCTGCGCTCGAGGTCGATGACATGCAGGTCAGTCGCGTTCGCGGCGTGATAAAGAGATAGACGAACCGGCCATCCTTGCTCTGGAGAAATCCGTAACTCAGATAATCGTCGCGCGCGTCCTTTCCGTCGTGGCCGCGCGCCCAGGGCGTTTGCAGCCGATCGACGAGTTGGCGACGCGCGAGATCATAGAAGATGAATCTCGCGTCGGTGTTGAAGAACCAGGCGATGCCATCCGGCAGCAGCCCGGCATTCCGCGCGGGCCGCTGGCCGAGGGCAGGACGCATGATCCAGTCATCCTGGCCGTCGGCCTGGATTGCGAAGTACTCGGTGTTGCCGATTTTGCGGATGGAATTCACCATCGGGTAACCCTGCGAAGCCGCCTCGTCGTCCCGGATTGCTTCTTTATATGCGAGCCGGACAACGTCCGATTAATGCGATCGGGAAATAAGAGGTTGACCGGCCGGCGATCGCCGGCGCGGGACAACTTGCCGCATGCCTCTTGCTGTGCGCCGACGAGCCGGTCAATCGCGCGCCAGCACCAGGACGTTGCCGGCGAGGATCGCGACGGCGCCGGCGAGCACCGGCCAACCCAGCGCGAGGTGTTCGAACAGCGCCGACAGCACGAGCGCGACGAGCGGCACCAGCGCAAGCGTATAGGCCGCGCGGCCAGGACCGAGCCGACGCACCAGCTCGAAATAGAGCATGAAGGTGATGCAGGACGCGGCAATCGCAAGATAGAGGAAGCTCGTCACGTAGGAGGGCGAGATGTCGGCCGCAAACGGCGTGCCCGTCGCGGCGGCCCACAGCGCGCTCGCTGTCGCGCCGACGAACGCGCCCCAGCCGAGCACGGAGACGACAGGCAGTCCGGCGCGCTGGTTGCGCGCACCGACCGTTGTCCCGGCGCCGGTTGCGATGGCCGCAGTGAGCGCCCAGGCGAATCCCGCAAGCGGCGCGGCGCCATGCGCGGCGACGCCGGGCAGGAAGATGATCGCGAGGCCGAGAACGCCGCACAGCGCGCCCCACACGAATCCGGAAGAGATCGGCACACCGAGCACGGCACGCGCGATCACGGCCGCGAACAGCGACGATGTCGACAGCACGAGCGCGGCAAGCCCGCTCGGCATGCGTGCGGATGCCTCATAGAAGGCGATGAAGGCAATGGCGAAGAACAGCAGGCCCTGCAACGCGACCGCCGGACGGTCCTTGCGCGGGATCGAGAGCGTCACGCCGCGCATCCGGCCGTAGCCGAGCAGGATGACGCCCGCGAGCACCATGCGCAGCGCGACCGACCACGGCGCGGGCGTCACGCCGGCCTGCATCGCCGTTGCCAGCGCGCCGCCGCCCCAGAGCAGCGCGGTCACTGCGAACAGCAGGGCCGTCATGGCGCGCCGGCGTCATCGCGCAGTGCGCGCCAGCCGTCGGCGTCGATCCGCGCGCTTGCTCCCTCAAGCCGGGTGAGGGCGGAATCGAGCGTGGCGCGTTCGCTCTCCGACAGCCGCGCCAGCAGCCGCGCTTCGATCGCGCTGCCGAGTGCGGCGATCCGGTTGAACGCGGCCCGGCCGCTGCGGGTGATGCTGACGGCGGCGAAGCGCCGGTCGGACTTGCCGGAGCGTCGCACCGCGAAGCCGAGCTCTGTGAGCTGGCCAATGCCGCGGCTGACCGCGAACGGATCGAGCGCGCAGGCGCGGCCGATCTCGGAGGCGTTGGCCGCGTCGCGCTCGGCGATAACGGCGAGGATGCGCCAGCCCGCCTGGCTCAATCCGAACGTCTCGCCGTAGAAGCGCTCGAGCGGTCGGGCGACCTGCGCCGCGACCAGGAACAGGCGGTAAGGCAGCCAGGCGCTGAGCTTGAGGCCATCATCGGACGCGGGGGCAGCGGTTTGCTTCATGCCGGCGAGGTTCGCATAGTTAATTGCAAAGTGCATGCATATCACAAATATGATGATGCGGTCTGACCACCTGCGCGAAAAATCCCGACACACTTGTCACTCCCGCTCGCCAACGCTGCCGAGCCAGATTGCGGCATGGCCAATGACGAACGGCCGCCGGCGCTGGAACCGCGCTCGGGGAGCGGAGTTCGTCCAAATCGGAGATGGAGAGACCATCATGAATAAATCAGCTGAAAACGATCGCGGCGGACTGGCGGCGATGCAGACACCACCCGTGGTGTCGCGGGAAGCGTGGGAGGCGGCGCGCCTGGAGATGCTGGTGAAGGAGAAGGCCCAGGTGCGGGCACGCGACGCGCTTGCGGCGGAGCGGCGGCGGATGCCCTGGATGGCGGTCGAGAAGCCATATGTCTTCGAAGGACCGAACGGCAAGGCGAGCCTGCTCGACCTGTTCGAGGGCCGCCGGCAGCTGATCATCTACCGCGCCTTCTTCGAGCCCGGCGTGTTCGGTTGGCCGGACCATGGCTGCCGCGGCTGTTCGCTCGGCGCCGATCAGGTCAGTCACCTCTCCCATCTGAATCAGCGCGACACCACGCTGGCTTACGCCTCGCGCGCGCCGCAGGCGGACATCGCGCGGCTGAAGGCGCGGATGGAGTGGGACATGCCATGGTACACGATCACCGACAGTTTTGACACCGACTTCGGCGTTGCCGAGTGGCACGGCCACAACGTCTTCATCCGCGACGGCGAGCGGATCTTCCGCACCTATTTCGTCAACAGCCGCGGCGACGAGGCGATGGGTACGGTGTGGAGCTATCTCGACATCACGCCGCTCGGCCGCCAGGAACTCTGGGAGGACTCGCCGAAGGGTTATCCGCAGGGCCCGACCTACAAATGGTGGAACTGGCACGACAATTACGAAGCCGAGGCCACGCCGAACGCAAAATGGGCGGCGGTGACCGATGCCGGCGAGGCCGCGTTCCGCAAGATCGCGGAGCAGGAGCGCAAGGCGACGTAAGGGGTAGAACGGGGAGAACGCGCGGCGTGCTTCCGAGGGCTTCGGTTTTGATTGGATCAGAACCGAAGCTCCCGCTTCTTGTCTTGCCTGCTTTCTTGACGTGGACCGGCGTCCGCCTCGCTCGACGCTCTAGCGGCCATTGTCCTTGGCCGAGAGTGCCTTCAGCGCTGACAAGGTCTGCCGCAGCCCGCGATCGAGGCGCTTGTCGCGGCGGATCACCACCGCGAGCCGGCGGTAGAGCTTTGGTGACAGCGACCGGACGACCAGGTCGCGCTGCTTGGTCCTGGCGGGGACGGCCATGCCGGGCAGCACCGCACAGCCCAGCCCGGCGCGCACCATCTCCTTGATCGCCTCGACGCTGCCGAGCGACATCAACGGCTTCAAGGACACGCCGCCGCGGGCCAGCCATTCGTCCGCGGTGCGCCTGGTGTTGCCGCCCGGCTCGAACAGCAGCACCGGCCTGGTCGCAAGCACCTCCGGCGTGATCCGCGCCGGCAGTGGCATGTCGCGGGGCGCGATCAGCACGAACTCGTCGTTCACGACCGGCGTGATCTCGAAGCTGCGCCCCGACACCGGCAGCGTGACAAGCGCGATGTCGATGGTGTTGTCCTCGACCGCCCGGGCGATCTCCGCGGTGTTGCCGGTCGTGACGGTGATCTCCAGCGAGGGCAGCGCGGCGCGCAGCTCCTTCAGGATCGGCGGCAGCAGGAAGATGCAGGCGGTCGCACCGGTGCCGAGCCGCACGCGGCCTGCCGTTCCGGTCGTTTGCTGTGCAACGGCGTCGACCGCCGACGCCACCGCCGCATTGATCTGATGCGCATGGGAGAGCAGCGCGACGCCGGCGGCGGTCGGTCTGGCCTTGCGTCCGACCCGCTCGATCAACGTCGCATTCAGGCTGCGCTCGAGCTGGCGCACCTGCAGGCTCACCGCGGGCTGCGTGAGTTGCAGCCGCTCGGCTGCCGCCGAGAAGCTGCCGCAGTCGATCACGACTGCGAAGCTTTCGAGATAATCGAGGTTGAGGTTTTTCATCAAAGTATCTCTTATGCCGTGCATAAGCTGTCAAAGCTTCACTTATATAACGCCGAGGCGCATAGTCCGGCAAGCGACGGCTTCGGCAGACCGGGAGCAGGCATTGTCCGCCCTCAAGTCCATTGGCGGTGTCATCGTCGAGCTGGGGCGCTATCTTGCGGTCTCGCCGCATTCGCGCATCCGCCGCCGGCAGGCGCTGCGCGAGCTCGATGATCGCCTGCTGGCGGATGTCGGACTGTCGCGCAGCGATGTCGAGATGAGCCCGTGGTGCCCGCAGCGTGCACCGACGCGCCGTCGAAGCACGGGCATGATGCCGCAAGACGAGGCAAGGATGAGAGACAACGAAGACACCGTGATTCGCGACGCCACAGAGGTCGACATGGCGGAGGTGCAGCGCATCTACGCGCACCACGTGCTCAACGGGCTGGCGACCTTCGAGGAAGTGCCGCCGACACTCGACGAGATGCTCGAGCGCCGTGCCGCCGTGCTGGCCGCTGGGCTGCCATATATCGTGGCCGATATCGACGGACGGGTGGCCGGCTACTCCTACGCGACAGCGTACCGGCCGCGGCCGGCCTATCGCAACACCATTGAAGACTCGGTCTACGTGTTGGAAGCCCTGCGTGGCCGCCGCGTCGGTGCGGCGCTGCTGCGGGCGCTGATCGAACGGTCGGAGGCGGGACCCTGGCGGCAAATGATCGCCGTGATCGGTAACAGCGGCAACGCCGGATCGATCGCGCTGCACCGTCGCATGGGCTTCGAGATGGTGGGGACGCTGAGGTCGGTGGGCTTCAAGCTCGGGCAATGGGTCGACACCGTGCTGATGCAGCGGCCGCTGGGGCCGGGCGCTTCCACGCTTCCGTCAGACAGGGAAACGGCCCGGTGATCGCACGCCGGGTCGTGATTGCCCTCGGGCTGGCTCAACTGATCTCGTGGGGCGCGACCTACTATCTGATCGGCGGGTTCGGCGAGCAGATCGCCGCGGATCTCGGCTCGAGCCGCGACATCGTCTACGGCGGATTTGCCGCGGCGCTCTTGGTGATGGGCGTGACGTCGCCCCTTGCGGGCAGGTGGGTGGACAAAAGCGGCGGCCGGCAGGTCATGGTCGCGGGGGCGGTGATCAACGCGCTCGGCTGCGCGGGTCTCGCGCTCTCGCACCAGATCGGCAGCTATTTCGCATCCTGGATCGTTCTTGGCCTCGGCATGCGGCTGACGCTGTACGATGCGGCCTTCGCGGCGCTGGCCCGGATCGGCGGGCCGGAGGCGCGCCGTGCGATGTCCGGGATCACCTTGCTTGGTGGCTTGGCCGCCACCGTGTTCTGGCCGCTCGGCCATACGCTATCGGACCATTTCGGCTGGCGCAGCGCGGTGCTGGCCTATGCCGGCATTGCGCTATTGACGATCCCGCTGCATCTGCTGGTTCCGAACCAGCGATTTGCCGGCGTGCCGGGCGCTGCTGCGGTGGCATCGAGGCAACCGCGCGCGGTGGGGCGGCGGCAGCTTGCAGCGGCGAGCGGGCTCTATGCCGTAATCATGACCGGCGCGAACTTCCTGAACGCCGGCATGTCCGCGCACATGATCGCGGTGCTCACCGGCCTCGGGCTCACCGTCACCGTTGCGGTCTGGATCGCAACGCTGCGGGGGATCGGGCAATCCGCCGCGCGTCTCTGCGAAGTCCTGTTCGGCGTCCGGCTCGATCCGCTCGCGCTCAACCTGATGGCCTGCATGATCATGCCGCTCTCCTTCATCGCCGGCCTGTTCAGCGGATCAGCGCGGGAGATGGGGATCGCGTTTGCGCTGCTCTACGGCGCCTGCAACGGCATTCTGACCATCACCAGGGGAACGCTGCCGCTCATCCTGTTCGATCATCGCAGCTATGGCACGCTGGTCGGCCGGCTCATTGTCCCGAGCTTCATCCTGCCGGCGGCGGCGCCGCTGATCTATGCAATCGTGATCGACCGGTTCGGCGATGCGAGCGCGCTCTATCTCTCCACCGGTCTCGCCCTGGTGACGCTGCTTGCCGCCATCCTGCTCAAGCTGCTGTTTCCGCCGCCGCTCGCGGCCGCGAAGCAATAGCCGCGTCGGCGGTGTCGATCTCAACCCGCCGCCGGCTCGCGCGGCAGCCACAGCGACAGCCAGCCGCCGAGCGCCAGCAGCGCGACATTGCAGCCGAGCGCGATCGTGAAGGCGTGCGCGTAGTCATCGGCCAGCGGATGCGGCCCGAGCAGGCTGTAGAAGACGCCGCCGATAATCGCGACGCCGAGTGCCGCGCCGATCTGGAAGGTCGAGATCATCATGCCCGACGCCAGCCCGGCATGGCGCGGATCGATGCTGCCGATCACGGCCTTGATCACCGAGGGCATCACGGTGCCGAAGCCGAGCCCGCCGCAGATCAGGCCGAATTCGAGGCTTTGCGGAAGCGCGCCGCCGACCGACAGCATCACGACACCGAAGCCGACAACCTGGAGCGCAAAGCCCAGCGTCAGCGTGCGGGCACCGAGCCATTGCATCACCAGCGATGATACCAGCGAGCTGACGAAGAAGCCGGCGGCAAAGGGCAGGGTGGCAAGGCCGGCTTCCAGCGGAGATTGGTGCAGGCCATTTTGCAGGTAGACCGCGAAGGTCAAATAGAACGACGACAGCATGTAGAAGGCGAGCGCCATCACCAGCCCGATCACGAAATCGCTGTTGCGCAGCAGATGCGGCGCGACCAGCGGATCGCCGCCACGGGCTTCGAGCCGCGCCTCGAAGCGGACGAAGGCGGCGAGCATCAGCGGAGATGCCAGCAGCATCGCGACGATCCAGATAGGCCAGCCGGATTCCCGGCCCTCGATCAGCGGATAGACCAGAAGGCCGAGCGTGAGCGACAGCAGGATGACGCCGCCGACGTCGAGCCGCTGCGCGTGCGCGGCGCGCGAGTCGGCGAGGTACAGCAGGCCGCCGACGAAGGCGGCGAGGCCGATCGGCACGTTGATCAGGAAGATCGCCTGCCAGGCCAGTCCGAACGGTTGCGCCGAGACGAGGACGCCGCCCAGTAGCTGGCCGCAGATATTAGCAAGGCCGAAGGTCGCGCCATAGAAGCCGAGCGCGCGGCCCTGTTCGGCCGCCGGAAACAGCACGCGGATCGAGGCAAGCACCTGCGGCGCCATCACGGTGGCGGTGAGGCCCTGCAGGACCCGTCCGGCGACCAGCATGGCCGGTGACCACGCGATGCCGCACAGCACGGATGCGATCGTGAAGCCAGCGACGCCGATCAAAAACATCTGCCGCCGCCCCAGGAGATCGCCGAGCCTGCCGCCGGTGATCAGGAAGACGGCGTAGGTCGCAGCATAGGCCGAGATCACGAACTGCACCTCGCTCGGGCTGGCGCCGAGATTGTCGCGAATGACCGGCAGCGCCAGGTTGACGACATTGAAATCGAGGATCGGCAGGAAGGCGCCGGTGAGCAGCACCGGCAGCGCCAGCCATCGCCGCGGGTCGATCGTCGCCGGCCGCGCGGCGTGCAATTGCAACGTCTCGGTGGTCTCGCTCGTCACCTGCCAGCTCCTCTCGGCAATCGACGGCGCCCTCACGAGGGGTGTCCGTCGGTTGAACGTCCGGGAAGATGGCCTGTCCGTTTGTGATAAGATATTATCCAGCACTGCGAAGTGAGTTTGCAAAAATGCACAGCGTCATCGACTGGAACGACCTTCGGCTTGTCCTCGCGGTCGCGCGGGAAGGCAGCCTCTCGGGGGCGGCGCGCCGGCTCGGCGTCACGCATTCCACCGTGTTTCGTCGCCTCGGCACGATCGAGGATGCGAGCGGAACGCGGCTGTTCGAGCGCTTCCGCGACGGCTACGCGCCGACGCCGGCGGGCGAGATCGCGGCGGCGTCGGCAGCCCGGCTCGAGGACGAAGTGCTTGCGCTCGAGCGCAAGCTGGCGGGGCAGGACCTCAGGCCGTCGGGGCCGGTGCGGATCACGACGACGGACACGCTCGGCGCGGTGCTGATGCGGCATCTGCCGGCGATGCGCGCCGCGCATCCGGAGATCCAGCCGGAGATCATCATCTCGAATGCGATGGCGAACCTGACGCGCCGCGAGGCCGAGATCGCGATCCGGCCGACACCGGCGCCATCCGAACTGCTGGTCGGACGGCGCATTGCCGATATTGCCCATGCGGTCTACGGATCACGCGCCTATCTCGCCCGCCGCGTCGACAGGGATTTGTCGGTGCACGACTGGATCGGGCTCGACGATGCGCTGGCGGGGACCGTTATCGCCAGCTGGATGCGCGAGAACCTGCGTTCGGCGCGGACCACCTGCCGGGTCGATGCGCTTCCGGCGCTGCGCGATGCCGCTGCGGCGGGACTGGGGCTTGCCCTGCTGCCCTGCTATGTCGGCGATCTCGCGCCCACGCTGCGCCGCCTGACGCCGAAAGCACTCGCGGAGCCGCGCTCGGCGCTGTGGCTATTGACCCATGACGATCTCAAGCGCACCGCGCGCATCCGCGCGACGCTCGAGTTTCTCGCCAGGGCGCTCGCCTCGGAGCGTGCGCTGTTCGAGGGAAAGCGCGCCGGAAGCGCGCGCCGCTAGTGTCCCGAATCCGAAGTTCGCATCATTTGCCGCACCTTCGGAGCGAACTTCGGATTCGATAAGGACACTAGCAAACTGATGATTCTAGTGTGCTTTATGAATGCGAAGTTCGTGAAAGTGGCTGCCGCGAAATCGCACGAACTTCGCATTCAGCACACTAGAGGGCCGGCGCACAGATCGTTCAGGAGCCGACAACTTCCGTGACGGTATGGATTTCCTCTGCCGCGCGATTGGCAGGCATCCGATGATGCTCGCGAAAGGCACCAACGATCGTCTTCAGCACCGCGCGTGATTTTGCATCTGACAGCGCCGACAGCAGCATGATCTCGGACGGCGGCAGGGCAGGCAGGCCGAGCCGCCCGCTGACCTCGATCGTCCCGGCCGGGGCGAGCCGGCGCGAGAATACCGACGTAGCGAGGCCTGCGGCGACCGCATCGGCGACGGCAAAGGACCCGCAGCCGAGGAAAGTTTCCGTCCACGGGATGCTAGCCGCCGCCAGCGCGCGCGTCGCGATGTTGAGCACGCCGCAGGACGGCGAGGAGGCGGCGAGCCGCAGCGGCTCGCCCGCGCGATGGACGAAGTCCGGCGTGGCGAACCAGCCATAGTGATCCGTCGCCAGCATTTCGCCGTCGCGGCGGTCGTCCTCGCGGCGGATGATGGCGGCATCGATCTCGCCGCGATCGAAGGCGTCGAGCAGGTCGCGGGAATCCTCGAGCCGGACTTCGATGGTGAGCGCCGGGTCGTGCGCATGCAGCCGCGCCAGCAAGGTCGGAACCTCCGCGCCTCCGACATGGGTGGCAATGCCGAGCGAGAAGCGACGCGGGCGCACGGGCGACAACGCCGCGACGGCGCGATCATGCGCGCCGAGCAATTCCTGCGCCGGGGCGAGGAAAGCTGCGCCCTCCGCCGACAGGCGCACCCGGCGCGGTGTCCGTTCGATCAGCCTGTGGCCGAGCTGGCTTTCCAGCCGCTTCAACTTGACGCTGATCGCGCCCTGCGTGGTGCCGAGTGTTTCAGCGGCGCGCGTAAAGCTCTTGAGGTCGGCGATGGTCACGAATGTCTTCACGGTGTCGACGTCGAGCGTGGTCATGTCAGTCATCCGGATTTGTTGTCTCTGAAATATCTAGAGCGGTTTCCAGTTGAGGTGAATCGGAACAGTCAAAGGGGATTCCCACGGGCACGCAAATCAGATTCGGTGTTGCCCGCGACAACATGCGGGGCATGCGATGGCGAAGGGATACTCCAAGGACCTCAGGGTGCGTGCGGTTGAGCTTGTTGAGTCCGGCGAAAGCGCACGTGAGGCTGCGCGCATTCTCAATCTCGGCGCTTCGACTACGATCCGATGGATGGATCGTTGGAGGAAGACCGGAAACGTTGAGGCCAAGCCCGGCACCGGGCACAGCCGCTCGCCGTTGGAGCAGCACAAGCAGTGGCTGATCGAGCTGATCGCCGCGGAGCCGGACCTGACGCTCGAGGAGATCCGCGCGCGTCTGCGCTCTCAGAGAAAGCAAAAGGCCGGCATCGGTTCGATCTGGCGTTTCTTCGACCGTCACAGCATCACCTTCAAAAAAAACACTGCACGCCGCCGAGCAGGATCGACCTGACGTCGCTGCCGAGCGTGCCGCGCTGAAAGCCGAGCAGCCCAAGCTGCGTGCACCGCGCCTCATCTTTATCGACGAGACTGCGGTCACGACGAAGATGGTCCGGCACTATGGGCGCTCTCCTCGCGGTGAGCGCCTCGTCTCTGGCGTGCCCCATGGTCACTGGAAGACGCTGACGCTTGTCGCCGCGCTGCGCATCGATGGCCTCACGGCGCCCTATGTCATCGACGGTGCAATGGATGGGCCCTCGTTCCTGGCTTATGTCGAGCAAGTCCTGGCGCCGACCTTGCGCAAGGGCGACATCGTCTTCATGGACAACTTGCGCACTCACAAGATCGCCGGTGTCCGCGAGGCGATCGAGGCTGTCGGCGCCCGCGTGCGTTATCTGCCGGCCTACTCGCCCGACCTCAATCCGATCGAACAGGCCTTCTCCCGGTTGAAAGCTGCGCTGCGCAAAGGCGCCACCCGCACGGTCCAAGCCCTGCTCAAACTCATCGGCAAACTCGTCAAGTCGTTTGCGCCGCAGATGTGTGCCAACTACTTTAGGCATGCTGGATACACCAGATGATCCACATCATGTGGAAAATGCTCTAGTCATCCAATTCACCAATGCTCAAGCCATGACTAGCTTTGCGTTGTGAAGCGCCGTGGCCACCCGATTCCTGCCGCTGCTGCCTCAATACATCGTGAGTCGATCGACCGAGGCTGCTGCCAGCACCCTGGCAACAGCGTGCGGTATGCCGTTGGCTTGCCACAACAAAAGGCCTGATCATGTCTACTGAACTGAGCCGCCGCGGCGCTGTCGTGCTGTCTGCCGTATGCCTTGCTTGCCTGATGTTCGGATTGGAGATTTCCAGCATCCCCGCGATCCTGCCGACGCTGGAGCGAGTGCTGCATGCCGACTTCAAGGCGCTGCAATGGATCATGAACGCCTACACGATCGCGGTCACCACGGTGCTGATGGCGATCGGGACGGTCGCGGACCGCTATGGACGCAAGCGCATCTTCCTGGTCGCGATCGCGGCGTTCGGCATCACCTCGCTGATCTGCGGCATTGCCTCGAGCGTCGAAATGCTGATCTTCGCCCGGTTCCTGCAGGGCCTCAGCGGCGGCGCGCTCTTGATCTGCCAGATCGCCGTGCTCTCGCACGAATTCCAGGGCGGCCGGGTGCGCGCCGTCGCCTGGGGCTGGTGGGGCGTCATCTTCGGCCTCGGCTTCGGCCCGATCATCGGCGGCGCCGTTGTCGCGGTGCTGAGTTGGGAGTGGGTGTTCCTCGTCCACGTGCTGTTCGCGGCCGCGGCGTTCGTGCTCACGGTCGGCGGTGTGCATGAATCGAGGGACCCAAAGGCCAGCAGCCTCGACGTCGCCGGTATCGTGACGATGTCGGTCGCGGTGTTCTGCCTCGCCTTCTACATCACGCAGGGGCCGGATCTCGGCTTCGTCAGCTTGAAGGGGCTTGCGATCCTCGGCGTCTCCGCGGCGAGCTTCGCCGCGTTCCTGGTTGCCGAGAGAATCAGCCGGCGGCCGATGTTCGACTTCTCTGTCTTTCGGATCCCGGCTTTCTCCGGTTCGATCGTCGGCTCGGCGGCGATGAACCTCAGCTACTGGCCTTTCATGATCTATCTGCCGATCTGGTTTCATGCAGGCCTCGGCTATGACAGCGTGTCCGCGGGACTTGCCTTGTTGGCCTACACGCTGCCGACGCTGGTGATGCCGCCGTTCGCCGAACGACTGTCGCTGCGCTATCAGCCCGGACTGATCATTCCGGTGGGGCTGTTCACGATCGGCGCCGGATTCATGCTGATGAAATTCGCCAGCGCCGCCGCGCAGCCGGACTGGCTGACGATGCTGCCCGGCTGCCTGCTCGCCGGAATTGGCCTCGGCATCACCAACACGCCGGTCACCAACACGACGACCGGCTCGGTCTCGAGCGACCGCGCCGGCATGGCCTCGGGCATCGACATGAGCGCGCGGATGGTTTCGCTTTCGGTCAACATCGCGCTGATGGGCTTCATCCTGGCAAGCGGCGTGTTGGCGCATCTGAAGGCGGTGCTACCGGCGCTGGACGGCGCGCAACTTCGCGCGATCGGCGAGCGGATCGCGGCCGGCGACGTCGCAGCCGCGCCGGAGCTGACCGGCCCGGTCGTGCATCAGGCACTCGCGAGCGGCTTCGGCTGGGTGATGCTCTATGGCGGCATCGGGGTGTGGATCATGGCCGCGCTCAGCTTCCTGATCTTCAATGCGCGGCCGGTGCGGCAGGCCGAGGCTCGCGGCACGAAGTGAACACGATGTCGCCGTGCCTGCCCAGGCGCCGGGGCGGGCAGGCGGTACCGGTCACTTCACGAGGGTCAGCAGCGGCTTGTCCTTCTCGACGATGTAAGTCGCAAGCTCGCTGGCGGTGACGTCGCCGACATTCCTCGCCGCATGGACCGTGCCGGCGGGAATGAACAGCACGTCGCCGGCCTTCAGCCTCGCCGGCGGCCTGCCGTCGACGTCGTATTCGAGGGGGCCGGCGAGCACGTAGATGATTTCTTCGCCCGGATGCGTGTGGCGGCCGAAGCCCTTGCCCGGCGCGATGTCGACCCGCACCTGCACGGCTTCACGTCCGCCGACGCTGAGGTCGTGGCGCTGCAGGTCGGTTCGCGTGAAACCGGCCGGTTGCTGCGCCTGTGCGCTCGGTATGGTCAGGAGGCTTGCGGTGAACAAGGCCGTCCTTGCGAGCAGGCGCGTTGCCTTCATCAGCTTGCTGGTCATCTTGAACTCCAGTCTTCTGGACTTGCCCGACCGCGAGCCGGCAAGCGGCCGGCCCGCGTCGGAGATCGTCATGTGCTCGTTTCAGACGAGGGTGGTCGTGACTTCGATGTTGCCGTGGACCGCCTTGGAGTAGGGGCAGATGCCGTGCGCGGCTTCGATCAGCTCCTGCGCGACCTCGCGCTCGACGCCGGGGACGTGGACGTTGAGGCGGGCGCTCAGGAAGAAGGCGCTGCCGGCCTGGTTCAGATCGATCTCGGCGTCGACCTCGGGCTCGCTCGCGAGCTTGACCTTGCGCTGACCGGCGGCGAGCTGGATCGCGCCGATGTAGCAGGCCGACCAGGCGGCCCCGAACAGGTTTTCCGCGGCGGGGTGCGGCTGCGGCAGCTTGACGTCGAGGAAGCCGTCGCGCGAGCGGGCGGCGCCGTTCGGGCCGGCGGTGACGTGGGTCTTTCCAGTGACGAGAACCTTTGCATTGGCGGTCATGGCGAGCTCCTTTGGGATGAATATAGATCGTGTCCGATCTAATCGTGTGCGTGTCGAAATAGGCTTCAGGCTTGATCGTGTCAAGCACTTCCGATTTAATCGGATACGATTTATATGGATCGCGACATCACAAACTCCGGAGACGCCCGTGACCCGCACCTCCAAGGCCGAGACCAAGGGCCGAAAACTCTCGAATTTTCTGTGCTTTGCGGTCTATTCGGCCAATCTGGCCTTCGGCCGCGCCTACAAGCCGATCCTGGATGCGGTCGGCCTGACCTACACCCAATACATCGCCATGGTGGCGCTGTCGGAGGCGGACGAGCAGACCGTCAGCGCGCTCGGCGAAAAGCTGTTTCTGGAATCCAACACGCTGACGCCGATCCTCAAGAAGCTGGAGCAGAGCGGCTATATCAGCCGCGTCAGAGATCCCGCCGATGAGCGGCAGGTTCGCGTGAGCCTGACGGCGGCAGGCCGGCGCCTGCTCGACAAGGACATCAATGTGTCCCTGGTCGAAGCCACCGGGCTCGGAGACGAATTTCCCGTCGTGCAGAAGACCGTCGCGAGGCTGCGCGACAATCTGCTGCGCAACACACGCGCCGATCCGAGGAAGGGATGATCCTGCGGGCCAAACCCGATCCTGAATTTGCTCTAGCCAACGAGCTCAGGAACTGCGGGTCGCGACGCGCTCGTCCCACTTCGATCCGATCCAGGGTGCACGGGCCCCGGCAATTTGATGCGAACAAGAAGGCCGTGCCGCGTGTTGTCGTGCAGCGACAGCTGGCCGCCATGCCCGCACACCATGGCCTGCGCGATCGAAAGGCCAAGTCCGAAGCCGCTTGTCTCGTCCATGGTGCGGGCCTCGTCTCCGCGGACGAACGGCTTCAGCATTTCGGCCCGGCGGTGCTCTGGAATCCCCGGACCGTCGTCCGAGACATCGATGGTGGCCTGATCGGCTGACGCGGTCAGCCGGATATCGACTTCGCTACCGAACCTCAGGGCGTTCTCCACCAGGTTGGTCACGGTGCGGCTGATCTCGCTCGGGCGGATCAGGAGCGAAGCCCTGTTCGGGCCCTGGTAGCGCACGACGTGACCGCAATCGGAGAATTGCTCGCAGATCGTCTGCAGCAGCGCAGCGACGTTCACAAGCGTCGGCTTCGCCGCGCTGCCGCCGCTCAGGAATGACAGCACGGATTCCAGCATCGCCTGCATCTGATCGAGGTCGTGCAGGGTCTCCGCGCGCTGGGCATCGATTTCGATATATTCGGACCTGAGCCGCAACCGGGTGATCGGCGTGCGCAGGTCGTGACTGATGGCGGCGAGCATGCGCGTGCGGTCATTCATCAACGTGGTGATGCGTTCGCGCATGCGATTGAGCGCGACTGCTGCGGCGCGGATTTCCTCCGGGCCGGTCTCCGGCAGCGGCGCGGCCGCCTGGCTGATGCTGAAATTCTCGGCGGCGCGGGCGAACGCGGACAGCGGCGCGCTGAGCGCGCGGCCGGCCCACACGCCGAGCAGCGTGACGCTGACGAACAGGAACAGGAATGTGCTGACCCAGAATCCGCCGAAGAAGGGCGGCATTTTCGTCGGGCCGATCGTCGCTTCGAACAGGGCTCCGTCCGGCAACCGAGCCGCCGCCGGCGCGGTCTTCGAGGAAAACTCGTCGATATCGTCGACGCCGGGCGGCTCTGACGAAGCACCGTCAGACGAGCCCGGACCTGCGTCGCGCAATGTGAGGTGCAGGCGAGGAAAGGCTCGATCGGCCGCGCGCAACAGCGTTGCGCGATCGGCCGCAGGGGCCTCGGCCAGAAGCTTGGCAACCAGCTGGAACTGATGGATCGGCCTGTCCGCGAACGATCTCGGCTTCTGGCTGACGAAATAAAGCCCGATCAGCGCATGGATGAGCACCAGCGACAGCAGGATGAGCGCGGCGATCTGGCCACTGATCCGGTGGAAGCTGAAAAGCGCGGCAATCCTGCGGGTCCAGCTCATGCGTCCTCCACATGCGGTGTGAAGATGTAGCCGCCGGTGCGTACCGTCCGGATCACCGACGATCCTTCGCTCGTATCGAGCTTGCGGCGAAGCCGGCTGACCAAGACGTCGATGCTGCGCCCGAATGGACTGGCCGGCCGGCTGCGCGTCATGGTCAAGAGGCCATCGCGCGTGAGGATCCGGCCGGGTCGCTCGCAGAACACCTGCAGCAGGTCGAACTCCGCGCTGGTCAACGGGACCTGGGCGCCGTCGGGATCGCGCAGTTCGCGCAGGCGAAGATCGATGGTCCAGTCCTGGAAGCGCAGGCGCGCGGCGCTTTGGCCCGAGCGCCCGGCAAGGCCGGCCTGGGCCTGGCGGCGCAGCACCGCGTTGATCCGCGCCAGCAGCTCACGCGGATTGAACGGTTTGGCGAGATAATCATCCGCGCCCATCTCGAGCCCGAGGATCCGGTCGAGGTCCTCGCCTTTCGCCGTGAGCATGATGATCGGGATCGTCGAGTCGCCGCGCAGGCGGCGACACAGGGTCAATCCATCCTCTCCGGGCAGCATCAGATCGAGGATGACGAGATCGAGCGAATGCCCGGCGAGGTAACGATCCATTTCCCTGCCATTCGAGGCCGTGGCCACCAGGCAGGATTGGTCGCGCAGGTAGCGGGCAATCAGGTCTCTGGTCGGCAGATCGTCTTCGACGATCAGGATCTTTGGAGTGTGTGCAAGCATGGTCAGCGACTAGGTCCTGTCAAAGTCATGTTGTGCGCGATCTGGTGCGCGCTCAGCCACCAATCGACCAGCATAGGCGTCGCTTGTGGGCGGCATTGCGCCTTTTCGTAAGCATAGTGTTTCTGAACTGTAAGCGTCGCTCGCAGCCCGAAACAATTCGCGATGCTGGCTGCGTCGCGTCGCGCTAACAGTCCCAAACCACTGGAAATAATTCCGCAATCCTGCAGCCACACCGCAGCCATCACCATCCCGACACAACGGGGGGCTTGTTCGCGAGGTGTGGAATGAACACGTGGCGGGGCTTTGTCGCGGCGATCGTGCTGTCGGGCTTTTCGATTCCGGGGGCGCCGGTGATATGGCCATTGTTGGCTCCGGCGGCGGCCCAATCGCTTGATGCGATCACGGTCGAAGGCAACCGGAGGGTAGAGGCGGAGACCATCCGCTCCTATTTCAGGCCGGGGCCCGGCGGCCATCTCGATCAAGCTGCCATCGACGACGCCCTCAAGGAACTGGTCGGGACCGGGTTGTTCCAGGACGTCATGATCAATCAGGCGGGCGGCAGGATCGTCGTTTCCGTGATCGAGAATCCAGTGATCGACCGCGTCGCGTTCGAGGGCAACAAAAAGATCAAGGACGAGCAGCTCTCGGCCGAAATGCAGTCCAAGCCGCGGGGCACCCTGTCGCGGCCGATGGTGCAGTCCGATGCACTGCGGATCGCCGAGATCTATCGGCGCTCAGGCCGCTACGACGTGCACGTTACGCCGGAAATCATCGAGCGCTCGAACAATCGCGTCGATCTCGTCTTCACCGTCGACGAGGGAGCGAAGACCGGCATCAAGACCATCGCGTTCATGGGCAATAACAGTTTTTCGGCGGCGCGCCTGAAAGACGTGATCAAGACCCATGAGACAAACTTCCTGAGCTTTCTCGGCAATGCCGACATCTACGACCCGGATCGGGTCGAGGCCGACCGTGACCTGATCCGCCGCTTCTATCTGAAGCACGGCTACGCGGACGTCCAAATCGTGGCAGCGCTCGCCGAGTATGATCCGGAGCGCAAGGGCTTTCAGGTGATGTTCAAGATCGATGAGGGGCAGCAGTACCGCGTTGCGACGGTCAGTTTCCGCTCGAACATTGCGGGCTTCGATCCGACGACGCTGCGTTCATTGTCGCGCGTCGGCGAAGGCTCGCTCTACAATGTCGAGGCGGTCGAGAAGTCGGTCGAGGACATGCAGATCGAAGCGTCACGCCGCGGTTACGCCTTCGCGGTGGTCCGTCCGGACGGCGCACGGAATTTCGAGGCCCACACGGTGGGGATCATGTTTCGCGTGGAGGAGGGGCCGCGCACCTATATCGAGCGGATCGACATTCGCGGCAACGACCGCACCCGAGACTACGTGATCCGGCGCGAGTTCGATCTCTCCGAGGGCGATGCATATAACCGTGCGCTGGTCGATCGCGCCGAGCGGCGGCTGAAGAATCTCGACTATTTCAAGACGGTCAAGATCACCACCGAGCCCGGCTCGACGAGCGATCGCGTCGTTCTGATCGTCAACCTGGAGGAAAAGTCGACCGGCGACTTCTCCGTGTCTGGCGGTTATTCCACGACGGACGGCGCGCTCGCCGAGGTCAGCATCTCGGAGCGAAATCTGCTCGGCCGTGGCCTGTTTGCCAAGGCAACGGTCAGCTACGGCCAGTACTCGCGCGGCCTGTCGCTGTCCTTTGTCGAACCGTATTTGCTCGACTATCGCGTCGCTCTCGGGCTCGATGCGTATTACAAGGAGCAATTGCCGACGGACTACACGACCTATGGCGTGAAGACGATCGGGTTCTCGCCGCGGCTCGGCCTGGCCTTGCGCGAAGACCTGACCCTCCAGTTGCGATACTCGCTCTATCAGCAGGAAATCTCGCTCGATAGCGCCTACGCGAACTGCAACAACAATCCGTCCAACCCGTTGCTCGCGTTCAATCCGACGCCTGCCTACATCCAGAGTGTGCTCGGCGGCGTCGATCCCACCAACTCGGTCTCGTCGGGGCTGTATGGATATGGCTGCTACGGCGACGGCGAATCCACCTTGCCGGTGCGCAAGGAGCTGGCCGCAGGGGCGACCTGGACCTCGCAGATCGGCTACACCCTGAGCTACAACACCGTCGACAACAACAAGAACCCGACCGATGGCCTGCTGATCGACTTCAAGCAGGACTTTGCCGGCGTCGGCGGCGACGTGACGTATCTGAAGAGCGCGGTCGACGCGAAATACTACACGCCGCTGGCGTCCGACCTGATCGGACTGATCCACCTGCAGGGCGGCCTGCTCACCAAGGTCGGCGACAATGATCTGCGCATGCTGGACCATTTCCAGATGGGGCCGAATCTGGTGCGCGGCTTTGCCACCAACGGCATCGGCCCGCGCGACATCACCTATGCGAGCCTTGGCGCGGTCGGGGATGCGCTCGGCGGCACCAAATACTGGGGTGCGTCGATGGAGCTGCAGATGCCGTTCTGGTTCCTGCCCTCCGAGGTTGGGCTGAAGGGGGCTGTCTATGCGGATGCCGGCTCGCTGTGGGGTTATCAAGGCCCGACGTCGTGGGCCGCAACCGGCGAGGTGAATACGGCTGCTTGCAAATGCGGCCTTCAATACGACGACGGGAACGTGGTACGAACCTCGGTCGGCGTCGGCCTGATCTGGGCCTCGCCGTTCGGCCCGCTGCGGTTCGATTACGCCGTGCCGATCACGAAGGGCAAGTACGACATCGTGCAGGAGTTCCGGTTCGGAGGCGGGACGTCGTTCTGAGCCGACGGTTGCTCCGCTTGCCGGACCGCGCCGCGGGTTGCGGCCAGCGTGACGCCTGCCATGCCGCCCTGCGGCTTGCGGTATCAGGCGAAGCGGGGCAGGCTGCATTGGTTCAATTTCCGATCCGAGGCAATCCATGTCACGCGTGTCAATCAAGACCAGGAACGACCTGCCGAGCGAGCTCAAGCCGCTGTGGGACAAGATGACCACCTATGGCGCGTTCGAGAACCAGGCCGGCGTCATGGCGCAGCGCCCGCCGATCTTCAAGCACATGTGGTCGCTGCTGGTCGATCTCGCCGACGAGGCGGTGGTCTCGAAGCGGCATCTCGAGCTCGCGCTGGTAACGGTGTCGCTGCTCAACAAGTGCGATTATTGCGTGTCGCACCATGCGCCGAAGCTCGCGATCCAGGGAGTTTCGGAAGCGGGCGCCGAACGGCTGCTCGACTATCAGGATCATCCCGAGCTCGATGCGCTCGACAAGCTTGTGGTCGAATATGCGATCGCCGTAACCAACAACTGGAACAAGACCCGCGACGAGATATTCGCACGGCTGCGCGAACATTTCTCGGAAGCGCAGATCGTCGAGCTGACCTGGCGGATCGCGCTGTGCGGCGCGTTCAATCGCTTCAACGACATCTTGCAGCTCGATGTCGAGCAGGGCGTTCCGCAGCGTGAGGCCGCGGAGTGACGGCCTGATCAGGCCTCAGTCAGGATGCCGCCGCCGAGCGTCGCCAGCACGAAATCGGCGCGCGCGGACGGCGATAGCTTCGGCAGGTGGATCACGTCGTAGCCGAGCGTCGGAAGCGTCTCCATCAGCCGCCGATGCTCCGCCGTGGCTGCTTCGAAGCCGTGCCGCCGCTCCGAATCGGTGAGGTAGATCTCGGGCCATGGCGGCGTCATGAACACACGACCGTGGTAGCGATGGATGGAGCAGGTCGGGTGCAGCACCGGCTCGCCTGTCAACGCCTGCAGCGCCGACGCCGCGTCGACGAGGCCGCGATCGAAGAACACCCATCCGGAATGGGCTTTGGCCATCTCCATATCTTTCAGTGCGACGTCAATGGCGCGATGCAGGAATGCTGCCGCATCGACCCACGGCAGCGCCTTGCCGCCGGACGCGAGCTCATGGGCGATGATACGGCGACCGGGCTCCTCGACGACCGGATAGCCGCGCGCACGCAGATCGGCCAGCAGCGTCGATTTTCCGGCGCCGGAGCAGCCGGAGATCAGGACGAAGCGGTTTTGCAAAGGGGGTCCTTTCATCGATCATGACAAGGCGTGGGCCGGCACTCCGCGGATGCGGGTTGCCGGATAGGCCAGGAATTTTGGGGAAGAAGGCGCGCGGAAATGTCTCGACGCGCGGAGTGAGCATAGCCTCGAATGTGACGCAAATGGGGGGCGCTTGACGAATTCTTCAGTGCCACGCCGATAACCTCGATCAAGCATGGTTGTATCAAGCTTGAAGGGACGACGTATATGGCATCACGCTCGATCATCTGCACGACGCTCGCGCTTCTGCTCTGCGGTGCGCTGCTTCAGCCTTCGCGCGCCGCTGAACCCGGCGAACCGATCCGCGTCGGCGCGGTGCTGCCGTTTTCCGGCGGTGTCGAGCTCTACGGCCAGCAGGCGCGGCTCGGGCTCGATCTCGCCGCCAAGGACATCAACGCGGCCGGCGGCATTCTCGGCCGGCCGGTCGAAATCATATATGCCGACGACAAGACGCGGCCGGAGGCGGCCGCTGACGCCATGCGTTCGCTGGTCGACAAGGACGGCGTGCTGGCGGTGGTCGGTCCGATCACCTCGCGCAACCTGAATGCGCTGGTGCCGATTGCCGAGAGCTCGAAGACGCCGCTGCTGTATGCCACCAATTACGAGGGCGGCAAATGCAGCCGCTATCTGCTTTCGTTCGGCGCGGTGCCGAACCAGGAGCTCGGCCAGCTGCTGCCCTACATGACGCAAACCTTCGGCAACACCTACTTCCTGCTCGGCGCCGACCGGGTCTGGCCGCATCAGATGTTCGGCATCGCGCAGCCCTTGATCGAGAAGCTCGGCGGCAAGGTGGTCGAGACCAAATACACGCTGGGGACGGAGACCGACTTCTCTCCGCTGATCAAGGAGATCGCGGCGAGCAAGGCCAAGGTGCTGCTGTTCGCGCTGAAGGGCGACGGGATGGATTTCATCCGGCAGGCCGACGAGGCTGGGCTGTTGAAGGACATCACCGTCGCTTTTCTTGGATTGTCGGAAGTCGACCTCGGCATCTTCCGCGGCAAGGGGCAGAACATGGTGACCGTGGTGCCGGCGGTCGCGGCGAGCGAGGATCCTGCCGTCAAGGCATTCGTCGCGAAGGCCCGCGCCGCCGCGGAGCCGGGTGTCGCGGTGTCGAACTATGTGATGACGCATTACAACACGCTGATCGCGCTCAAGGCGGCGGCCGAGAAGGCCGGCAAGCTCGACAAGGAGGCGATCATCGACGCGATGGCGGGTCTCACCGTTCCGTCGCCGACCGGCCCTGTCACGCTCGGCCAGGATCATCACGCGGCGATGAACATGTTCATTGCCAAGACACAAGGTTCTGAGCTTGTGCAGATCCGCGCGCTCGGTGAGATCGCGCCGGAGCCGGGGTGCAGTCTGGCTGGCCGCTGACCAGCTGGAATATCTCGGTAGCCGCGCCAGACGCCATGCTCGCAAAAAAGTGAGCTGGCGGGCACGCCGGCTGTCGGTTCCGCTCCGGTCCGTTCGTCTTGCAGCCAGAACGAACTGCATGGGAGTTCCGGAATGAGCAATTCGACCTACCGCTGGGTGATCGTCGCGGCCGGCGGCCTGCTCGGCTGCGTCGCGATCGGCGGCATGTTTTCGCTGCCGGTGTTCCTCCAGCCCATGGCGCGCGAGACCGGCTGGTCGGTGACCGGCATTTCCAGCGCGATGACGATCGGCTTTCTCGCGATGGCCTTCACCAGCATGATCTGGGGCACGCTGTCCGACCGCTTCGGGCCGCTTCCGGTGGTGCTGACCGGATCGGTCGTGCTGGCGGCAAGCCTCGCGCTGGCCAGCCAGACAACATCGCTGCTGGCCTTTCAGTTCGTGTTCGGCGCGGTGGTCGGCGCGGCAACGGCGGCGATCTTCGCGCCGATGATGGCCTGCGTCACCGGCTGGTTCGACACCCATCGAAGCCTCGCCGTTTCGCTGGTGTCGGCCGGCATGGGCATGGCGCCGATGACGATGTCGCCGCTTGCGGCCTGGCTGATCTCCCACCACGACTGGCGCACCGCGATGCTGATCGTCTCGGGCGTGGTCGGCGCGATCATGATCCCGGTCTCATTCCTGGTGCGCCGCCCGCCGGCGCTGCAGGGCGACCACGCTGAAGCGGTCTCCGAAAACGGCGAACCGCCGATGTCGCTGGCGCAGGCGCTGCGCTCGCCGCAATTCATCATCCTGATCGCGACCAATTTCTTCTGCTGCGCGACCCATTCGGGCCCGATCATCCATACCGTGAGTTACGCGGTCACCTGCGGCATTCCGATGGTTGCTGCGGTGACGATCTACAGCGTCGAAGGGCTCGCCGGGATGGGCGGCCGCATCGCCTTCGGCCTGCTCGGCGACCGCTTTGGCGCCAAGCGCGTGCTGGTGCTCGGATTGCTGGCGCAGGCGTTCGGCGCGCTCGGCTACGTCTTCGTGCGCGAGCTCGCCGCATTCTACGCGGTCGCCGCGATCTTCGGCTTCATCTATGCCGGCACCATGCCGCTGTATTCCGTGCTGATCCGCGAGAATTTTCCGCTGCGGATGATGGGTACGGTGATCGGCGGCACCGCGATGGCCGGCAGCCTCGGCATGGCGACCGGACCGCTCGCCGGTGGGCTGATCTACGACACCTTCGCGAGCTACACGTGGCTCTATGTCGGCTCCTGGGCGGTCGGCATCGGCGCGTTCCTGATCATGATGACCTTCCGCCCGATGCCGGCGGCGCGGCCCACGGCGGCGCCTGCGCCGGCATGAGGTTTTAACTCCGTCATGCAGCGCGCCGCTCGGACCGACGCATTGGTCTTGCCGAGCGGCGGGCAAAAGGGGCAACGTTGTGGTGTCATTGCATCGGTCGGGCGTCTACGGCTGAATGCCATGACTGTTGGCACGACGTCAGGCGCACGAGAGCCCACTATGTACCGTGATCTCCAATGGTCCCCGGCCGAGAAGAAGATTGCGCGCAAGGCCTATGATTCGGCGGTGGAGTGCGCACTCGCCAAGGTGATGGTCGAATTCAAGAGCAGGGCCGTTGCGGCAGCGACGCCGTCGGAGATGTGGGAAGTTGGCGAGTATCTGCACCAGCGAAGGAGGGAGCTCGATGAGATGTTCGACTATCGATACTCGCAGCTCCCGCTTGTCTTCGCACGGCTCATCCGAGAACAGCATCTCGACGAGGCGCTGCTCGCGGGTTTGTCGGACGAGAAGCGCCAGGTGATCCGCTCTATTCTTTCACTGGCCGAAAGGTGATCGCAAATCGCTTCACGTGCGGCTGCGCTTCGGTCGCCGGATGGCACGCACCTTGTTGTTGGCGGAGCCGCTTCCGCAGAAGAAGCGGTCGGCGCCGTCGGACTCGAGGCCAGAGACGAACACGCCCTGCGGCATCTCCAGCTTTTCCATGACTTCGCCGGTCTGCGGGTCGATGCGCCGCACGTCGCTTTCATCGCCTTCCCAGGTGCCGTGCCAGAGTTCGCCATCGACCCAGGAGACGCCGGTGACGAACCGGTTGCTTTCGATGGTGCGCAGAACCTTGCCGGTTTCCGGATCGATCTGAACGATGGTGCGGTCGCGATACTGGCCGACCCACAGCGAGCCCTCCGCCCAGGCGAGGCCCGAGTCGCGGCCGCCGCCGGGTGAGGGGATGGTGGATATCACGCGCCCGCTGTTCGGCTCGATCTTCAGAATGCGGTCCTCGGCGATCTGATAGAGGTGCTTGCCGTCGAAGGCGGTGCCGGCATGAGCCGCGATCTCGAGGGTGCGGGTGGTGTTGCCGCTGTCGGGATCGAAGGCGACCAGGCGATCGCCGGCCGCGAACCAGACCTGCTCGCCGTCG
Source organism: Bradyrhizobium sp. USDA 4510 (assembly GCF_054059095.1). Lineage (NCBI taxonomy): Bacteria > Pseudomonadati > Pseudomonadota > Alphaproteobacteria > Hyphomicrobiales > Nitrobacteraceae > Bradyrhizobium > Bradyrhizobium sp. USDA 4510. The sequence goes on from NZ_JBSSBT010000001.1 coordinate 3,199,603, forward strand.
AAGCTGACGCCGCCGACGTTCTCGACGCCGTCGAAGGGACCGTATTCCCGGATGATCTCGGCCGTGGCCTTTTTCATGTGCGCTCCTGTCGCCTGGAGCTTCAATTCTGATTGAATCAGAATCGAGGCTCCAGAATCCTGCTTTGACGCGTTTTCTTCACGCGAACCGGTATCCGCTTCGCTCGAAAACGCTTCCGATTGCGCCCCGATGCTAGCCGTTCGGCAGCGGGGCAGGGAGTAACAACGTCGTCGTGAATCCCGGCACCGGCGGCGTCATCCAGCGCCGGGCGCGGGCGCGGCCGACCGATTGCACCTTGCCGGTGGCGGCCAGCGCGTCGAGCGCACGCTGCACGGTGCGCTGGCTCGCCCCTAGTGCGACCGACAGCGCCGAGCTCGACCAGGCCTCGCCGTCGGCGAGAAAAGCCAGCACCGCGGCATGCTCCTCCTCGACCGGCAGCGCCAGCACGGTCACCTCGCGCCGGCCATGCGGCTGGAGCACAAAGCCGTCAGGCGTGGCGCTGAGATCGGCCAGCGGCCGCAGCGCCCGGCGCAGCCGTCCGATCTCGACCCGCAGCCGCGCCCGGTGTGATTCATCGGCGTGCTTGCCGCGAAACGCCCGCGCGATCAGCGTGCCGCGCGACACGTCCTGCGGCCACGCTTCGCCCAGCGCGCGGGCAAGCGCGAACAGCACTGGCCGCCGGGTCAGCGAGACCGTCGTGCCGATATCGCGCACGACGTAGCGGCAGGCATCGACGACGAGCGCCTTCGACGCCATCAGGGCTTCGACCTCCTCGAGCAGGAGGGGCCGCTCGCTACCGCGCGCGATCAGGCGCGCCGCGGGCGTGGCGAGCAGGCGCGCGGTACTCTCGACCTCGGCCGCGAGCTCGGCGATGCCGGCGCGGCGCGCGGCTTCCCTTGCGAGGGCCAACGCTTCGCGTGCCGGCTTGGTCTGCAGCCGCCGCATCGCGATTCCGGCGACGACCAGTTCATGGCCGACCCGCAGCGCCGGCGGGAACGGTGCCGGGTCGAGGCCAGCAAGCATGCGCTCGGCCGCATCGAGGCTCCCGATCAGCATCAGGCGGCGGATTTCGAGATAGCCGGCGTGGGCGGCGTTGAGTGCATCGCCTCGTGCCGCGAGCGTTGCGCGCGCCGCGGCGAGGCTCTTGCCGGGGAAGGAAAGGTCGCGCGACACCAGCGCGATCTCGGCCTCCGCGACCACGCAACGTGCCCGCGCGACCGCTTCGCGCGGGCCGAAGGCGCGGCCTGCGCGCCGCAGCAGCTCCTTGGCGCGGGCGAAATCGCCGAGCCGGGCCATCGCGATGCCGCGCAGCGCCAGCGCCGGCGCATCGTCGCGCAGGGCCACCCGTTTCAGTGCGCCGAGGGGATCACCCGCCGCGAGCGCGCGCGCCGCAGCTATGATCAACGAATCCATTCGAATCCCGACACACTTGTCACTCTCACCCTCCGAGGCCCGGTCCTAACCTAGCACATGACGACATGGATCATCTCCAGAGAGATCGAACGATGACCGGTTTCGAAACACGAGAAGATTGGGTGAGGGGGCGGCTCAGCGGACGCGGGCCCATCGTGGCGCGCTTTCTGTCGCTGGCGGCGGCACCGACTTTCGCGGTGATGGCGCTGGTTGCCGCGATGGCGCCGGCCGACATGATCTGCGGCGCCATGCAGGGCCCGCTGTCATTGCAGGGGATGGTCCCGATGTACGTGCTGATGAGCGCGTTCCATCTGTCGCCCTGGCTGCGGCTGTTCCGATGACCGGCTCATCCCTCCGCCAGAGTGAAGACCGCGCAGGGCCGCGCGATGCCGCGCAGCTCATGGGTGCCGAGCGCGACCAGCGGCGTCTCGGTCTCGGCGGCAACGGCGTCCGAGACCAGCACGGTCTGCTCGAGCGGCTTGCAGAGCCCTTCGAGCCGGCTCACCAGATTGACCGCGGCGCCGATCGCGGTGAAGTCGAGGCGGTCGGCGGCGCCGATATTGCCCCAGTGCACCTCGCCGAGATGCAGCGCCGCGCCGAATGGCAACGGCGGCAAGCCCTGCTTGCGTCGCTCTGCATCGAGATGGGCCATACCGACGCGCGCCGCCGACACCGCGCGCAATGCCGCCTCGGATGCGCTGCGCGCGCTGGTCGTGACCGGAAAGATTGCAAGCAGGCCGTCGCCGATGAATTTCAACACCTCGCCGCCGAAGGCGTGGATGGCGCCCGCGATGCGGTCGAACCAGGCATCGAGCGCCGCGATCACCTCGGCAGGCGGATGGCTTTCCGACAGCGCGGTGAAGCCGCGGAGGTCGGCAAACAGCAGTGCTGCCCGGATGGTTTCGCCGGTATTGCGCCGCAATGGCGATGCCAGAACGCGCGCGGCGCTGCGCCGGCCGAGATACGCCTCCAGCGCCGCCGTCAGTGTCGCGCGCGCCGCGAGCGCGGCGAGCGGCGCGGCCATGAACCGCGCCGCCTCGCGCAATTGATCCGCCTCGGCAGGCGTGAAGGCGCGTGTCCCGATCCAACCAAGGGTCGGGCCGTCCGGCCGCGTTCCAATCGTGCCCTCGTGGATCGGGCCGGGCGCGAGAGTTCCGAGCCAGCGCCGGCCGGCGTCGCCGGATCCCACCATATCGGGCATCGCAAAAGGTTGTTCCGGCGCGAATCCGAGCGCTTCGATGACCTCGCCATTGTCGGCACGCCACAGCCAGGTTCGTCTTGCAATCAGGGGGTGCGGAACCTCGAGCGTCAGAGCGCCGCCGGCAAGCGGCAGGCCATCCGTGATAAGGTGGCTACCGAGGTCCGCCAACAACCGGTTGGCGCCCGCGGTCTCGGCGGCGGCGTCGACCAGCCAGCTCAACGTCGAGGACAATTGCATCACACCATCATGGGGTTGACGCACCACCCTTGTCACGAATTATCCCTGAGCGCCGACTGTCAATGGAGCATGGATCTATGACTGAAGCCTTCATCGTTCAACGCGAGATCCAGATCGCAGCCCCGGCTGCAACCGTGTTCGCCTTCCTGACCGATCCGCAAAAGATCGTAAGCTGGATGGGGCTGGAAGCCGCGACCGAGACGCATCCCGGGGGCCTCTACTTCCTCAAGGGGCTCGGCAGCGATCGCAGCCGCGCCGCGCGCGGAGCGTTCCGCGAGGTCGTGCCGGTGCATCGTCTCGCCTACAGCTTCGGCTGGGAGGGCAGCGAGGAAGTGCCGCCGGGATCGAGCCTGATCGAGATCGACCTGATGGAGCAGGACAACGGCACGCTGCTCCGCATGACCCATAGCGGCCTGCCGAACGCCGCGCAGTGCGAGAGCCACGACAAGGGTTGGGCGCATTACATGGGCCGGCTCTCCCACGCGGCCGCCGGTCGGGATCCCGGCCCCGACCACGGTCCTGCCAACCGCCATTGACGTCGCGTCATGTCGGCCATTTCGAGCCGAGGATGATCGAGCAGAAGTTCGTCCTGGTATAGTTCATGTCCTTCAGCGCCAGCACGTCGGCCTTGACGTTGCCGAAGGTCGTCAACGGCTTCCTGATGGTGCCGGCGGCGAAATGATCGATGATGTTCTCCTTGAAATTCGCCTCGCGCGGATGGTGCGCGCAGACATGGTCGCGGTGCTCGTGCGAGAAATCGTCGTAGGCGATGCCGAGCACGTCCATCTCGACGCCGGCGGTGACCAGCGCAATGGTCGGACGCATATGCTCGGGGACGCCAGGCGTGGTGTGCAGGGCGATTGAGGTCCAGACATCCTCGATGTCGCGCTCCGGAACGCCATAGCCCTTGAGGAAGTCGCGTGCAGCGTTGGCGCCGTCGACCTCGAAGCGCAGATCGGGGCTAGCGTGAGCAGCGGTGAGGCCCATGTCGTGGAACATGGCGCCGATATAGAGCAGTTCGGGATCGAATTTCAGCTTGCGGCGGTTGCCGGTCAGCGCGCCCCAGAAGAACACGCGGCGGCTGTGATTGTAGAGCAGGGCGTCCTCGGTATCCCATACCAGCTGGGTGGCGGCGCGGGCCATCGCGCTGTCGGGTACGCGGATGCCGGCGATGATCTCGGTCATTTCAAGACGCTCCTCGATGTGGCAAGACGATGCCGTGGCGTGCGAACACGCGAGCCCGGCGCTTGTCTCTGCGGTGTGTGCGGATCGCCGGATGGCGCGATCCGTGGGGTGCTTGTCGCCCGTTTTGGCCCGATCCCGCAACGATCGCGCGCCGCCGGATCGGGCCAACCAGACGTCGTTTCGCGCCAGCGGGCAGGGAGAAGGCATGGCGGTTCAGAGGGTCGCGATCGCGATTCACGAAGGGGTTCAGGCGCTCGATGTCGCGGGTCCCGTCGACGTGTTCGCGGAGACGAACGGCTTTGTGCCAGCGGGCGATGGCTATGAGACCGTGCTGGTCGGTGCCGACTGCGAACCGCTCCGCGCGTCGAACGGCATGAAGATATCGGCCGATCTCAGCTTCGCCGAGGCACAAGAGAGGTTCGATATCCTGCTGGTGGCGGGCGGGCCGGCATTGCCCGATGCCGCGCCGGATCCCGAACTGACACAGTGGCTGCGTGGGGCGCCCGCGCGCGCCGAGCTCTATGGTTCGATTTGCACCGGCGCCTTCGCGCTCGGCCATGCCGGGCTGCTCGACGGCCACAAGGTGACGACGCATTGGCAGAACGCGCAGCGGCTGGCGGCGCGCTTTCCCGCGGCCGAGGTGATCTTCGACCGCATCTACATTCGCGACGGACATCTGATGACCTCGGCTGGCGTGACCGCGGGGATCGATCTCGGGCTCGCGCTGGTCGCCGAGCGGCACGGGCCGCAGGTTGCGGTCGCGGTGGCCAAGCGCCTGGTCGTGGTGGCGCAGCGCCAGGGCGGGCAGTCGCAATTCAGTCCCTATCTCACCGCGCCGGTCGATGAGGATTCGCCGATTGCGCGCGCGCAGGCGCATGTCATGCAGCATGTCGGCGAGCGCCACACGCTGCAGTCGCTGGCGGAAGCCGTCGGCATGAGCGTGCGCAATTTCGGCCGCGCCTTTGCGCAGGAGACCGGAATCACGCCGCACGAATTCGTCGAGCGGGCGCGGGTCGACGCCGCGCGCCGGCTGCTCGAGGGCTCAGACCGGCCGCTGAAGGCGGTTGCATTCGACTGCGGCTTCGGTTCGGCCGACCGGATGCGGATCGTGTTTACCGAGCGGCTCGGCGTGTCGCCGGCGCAGTACCGCGCGAGTTTTCGCAAACTGTGATGCGGTTCATCAACCGGAGGCTGTATCGGGGATAGGATCGACGTCGCCGACGCCGGATCCTGCCACACATCTTCTCCCGAGAGGCCGCCCATGGACGCGCTCACGCTCTTCATCATCCGTCATGCCGAGAAGCCGGGCGATTCCTGGCCGGGACCCGGTTTCACCGCGGATGGCGTCTCAGACACCGAGTCGCTTGTGCTCCGTGGGTGGGAGCGTGCGGGCGCGTGGACCGCGTTGTTCGGCACCGATCTCACCGGCGGTGACTATGCCAAGCCCGATGCAATCTATGCCGCGACACCGGGCACCACGGCCAATCAGCCGCCGTCGAGCCGTCCGGCCGAGACGATCTCGGCGCTTGCCGCACGGCGCGGCCTGACCCCGAACGAAAGCTTTGGCAAGGGCGATGAGCCGAGGCTGGTGCCTGCGGTGCTGGCGCTGAAGGGCGTCGTGCTGCTGTGCTGGGAGCACAAGGCGATCATCTCCGATATCCTTCCGCTGATCCCGGTCAGCAAGGGCACCCCGCCGACCAAATGGGAGGGCAGCCGGTTCGACGTCGTGCTGCGCTTCGACCGCGCCAAGGGCGACGACAAGTTCGCCTTCAAGGAGCTGTTCCCGAAATTGCTGTCGGGCGATTCCGACAAGCCGCTGGGTGGTTGAGCCGCGTCGCGGCTCCGGCGATCAGTCGAGCCCGAGCGCCTTGCGCGACTTCCGCGTGAGCTTTCCGGCGATGAGCGCATGCGCCTGGTCGAGATAGGCCTTGAGCTCAGCGTCGGGCAGGGAGTCGTTCGCCATCAACTGCACCCATTTGGCGCGCGCCAGATACGGCGCCGGCCGCGCCAGGCCCTGCTCGATCAGAAGGTGATAGGCCATGTTCGAGGTCTTGAACATGAAGCCGCCGGTGCTCTCGATGTAGCCGCCGGCCAGCGCGAACATCTTGCCGCCGACCTTGAACACCGACGTGCCTTCCCATTGCACCACCTTGGTGGCGGCGGGCAGGCGCAGGCAATGGGCTTCGAAGGTCTTGGGGCGCATGAGTCGCGGGGCTGGAAGGCGTTCAAAGCCATAGGCCAGCCGCATGAAGGTCGGCAAGCCCCGGACTGAGAGCCCGGCCAGTCCTCGGCCAGCAGTCGTCGCCGTCCATTTCGGAAATTTCACGAAAATGTGGGTTGTTGTCCCTCCATCTGTAGATATATCGTAAGATATGTTTTCAGTAAGGAATGCACAAATGAGACGATCGATGTTTCGCGACCGGGACGATGACGGCTTCCGGTTTGGGTTCTTCGCCATGGGCCGGCATGGCAGGGGCGGTCACCGCTTTGGCCGCGGCGGCCATGGCTTCTTCGGGCGGGGTGGCGGCGGTGATTTTCCGGGATCGCGGCGGCTTTCGTCGCAGGATCTGCAACTGGTCATCCTGGCGCTGCTCGGCGAGCAGCCGGCGCACGGCTACGAGCTGATCAAGAGGATCGAAGAGCGGTCGGACGGCTTCTACAGCCCGAGCCCGGGCGTGATCTATCCGGCGCTGACGTTCCTCGAGGAGATCGGCCATGCCAGCGTCACCCAGGACGCGGCGCGCAAGCTCTACAGCATCACCGAGCAGGGCATGGCGTATCTCGGCGAGAACCGCGCGACCGCGGATACCATTCTCGAGGCGCTGTCGCGGATCGGCCGCCGCATGGAGGAGGTGCGCGAAGCCTTCGCCGGTGTGAGCGATCTCGATGGCGAAGCCTCCGACGAGGTGCACCGCGCCCGTCACGCGCTGAAGAGCGCGCTGCGCCAGAAGCGCGGCTGCGATGCCGCAGAGGCGCGGCGGATCGCAAAGATCCTCGACCGCGCGGCCGCTGAGATCCTGCAGCAATGACGCAGTCGCAAAGGAGCCCCTTCATGTACAACGCCGAACCGCACAGCGCGATCCGCGATGCCCGCGTCACGGCCGTCATCGAGCGCCTGCAGGCCACCCGCCGGGCGCCCGTGCGCGGCAATCCGATGCAGAGCGGCAGCCGCGACCCGCACGACTATGCCGAGCAGGGATTCTCGATCCACCCGGAGCAGGGCGAGCTGATCTATCTGTTGTGCCGCGGCTTGCGCGCCCAGCGCGTCGCCGAGTTCGCGACCTCGGTCGGAATGTCGACGCTCTATTTCGCCGCCGCGATGCGCGACAATGGCGGCGGCACCGTGATCGGGTCGGAGATCGTGCCGGCCAAGGTCGCAGCGGCGAAGCGCAATCTTGCGGAGGCCGGCCTTGCCGACTACGCCGACATCCGCGAGGGCGATGCGCGCAAGACGCTGCGCGATCTCGGTGGTCTCGTCGACTTCATCCTGATCGACGGCTGGCCGGGCGACAAGGGGCCGACGCTGGCGCGCCAGGTGATCGAGATCGTCGCGCCGCAGCTTCGGGTCGGCGGCTACGTCATGAACGACAATGCCGAGGCGGATTTCCTGGAGTTCGTGCGCGATCCCGACAATGGCTTCGTGTCGATCACGCTGCCGCTCAAAGGTGGCACCGAGCTCTGCCTGAAGGTGGCGTAGCGGGGTTTCACCTGCTGGCGTGATTGTGAGCCACAACCACAACACGCCATGCTGGATTTTGCCTGCGCTTCTTGCTCTGTTCGAGGAAAATCAGGAGCGAAGCGCCGCATGTCCGAAGTCCCGCCCAATCATCCGCTCGATCGCCCAATCTGGAGCGCGCTGACCACGAGACAACGCGAGCTGGCGGAAGGCGGCACCGATGCGCGGCGCTTTCCGCTCGCGATCGCACCCTTCGCCGACATGGTCGACATGTCGCCAAGGAGCTTTGCCGCGCTCGGTGCACTGCTGTCGGGACCTGACATCGCGGTGCTGTTCACGCCCGATCCTGTCCCGGTGCCGCCGCAGTTCAAGGTGCTGCTGGCCGAGACCGGCGAGCAGATGATCGGCGTGCCCGCGGACCATTCTGTGCCCGGCGTCGAGATCGTCACGCTCGGCGCTGCCGACGTTCCTGCGATGATGGCGTTGACGGAGCTGACAAAGCCCGGCCCGTTCAGTGTGCGGACGCATGAGCTCGGCAGCTTTCTCGGCATCCGCATCAATGGCGAACTGGTCGCGATGACCGGCGAACGGATGAAGCCGGGGAACTACACCGAGATAACCGCCGTCTGCGTGCATCCGGAGCATCGCGGCCATGGCTACGCGCAGGCGCTGCTGTCGGCGGTCGCCCGCCAGATCGTGGCGCGCGGCGAAATTCCATTCCTGCACGTCTTCACCAGCAACGTCTCGGCGATCGCGCTCTATCGCCGTCAAGGCATGGAGATTCGCCGCCGCCTGCACATCACGGTGTTGCAGAAGCAGGGGTAGGGATGCGCGGCAAAGTGGGTTGAGGGAAATCCCTCATTCCTCATCGCGGATCTCGTGCTTACCTTTGCCGGATCGCAACACGATGAGAGAGGATATCTCGATGTCCGAGCAATCCCAGGACAAGCGTCCCGTAGCCGATCCGGCGGAGAACAATGCTTACTCTCCGTCGCCTTACTCGCTTGGGCAATTCACCTCGGCCAAGTCGGATCTCTCCGGCGCAGACTATCCCAACGCCTACAGGGGCGGCCGCTGGAAAATTCTGATGATCGCCGCGGACGAGCGCTATCTGCTGTTGCAGAACGGCACGATGTTCTCGACCGGCAACCATCCCGTCGAGACCTTGTTGCCGATGTATCATCTCGACAAGGCGGGCTTCGAATTCGATATCGCGACCGTGTCGGGCAATCCGGTCAAATTCGAGCTCTGGGCGTTTCCGAAGGAGGATGACGCGGTCAAGAGCATCTACCAGAAATATCTCGCCAGGCTGAAGCAGCCGCTGAAGCTCTCCGACGTGATCGAAAACAAGCTCGGCAAGGATTCCGACTATATCGCGGTGTTCATCCCGGGCGGCCATGGTGCGCTGATCGGCTTGCCCGAAAGCACCGACGTGAAGGCCGCCCTGAAATGGGCGCTCGACAACGACAGGCACATCATCTCGCTTTGCCATGGCCCGGCGGCGCTGCTGGCGTCCGCGGTCGGCGAAGCCAAGGGCGACTATCCCTTCAAGGGCTACAAGATCTGCGCATTTCCCGACGCCATCGATCGGACCACGCCCGATATCGGCTACATGCCGGGCGCGCTGACCTGGGCGTTCGGCGAACAGTTGCAGGCGCTCGGGGTTGAGATCCTGAACAAGGACATCACCGGCAAGACCCATCAGGATCGCAAGCTGATCACCGGTGACAGCCCCTTCGCCGCCAATAATGTCGGCAAGGCAGCCGCAAGGGCTCTGCTCGATACGCTCGGCGGGCACTGAGCGGGCGGCGGCTCAACCTGCGGGCGGGGTGAACCGCGCCCCGCCGCCGGTGGCGGGCCAATGTCGCGCGCCTTGCAGGCCGACCTCGCTTGAGGGAAAATCCTCAACGCGCTCGGCCGCGCGCGACCGGCCTTCCGCACGACACGATGGCACCGCATGGACCGCTACATCGAAGCCGTGGTTGCGATCGAGGGCAGCGAGAGCTTGCCCGCGATCCAGGCGGCGGTGCGGTCCGCGAGCGTGCCGCTCGGCTACGACCGGTTCGTGATGTTCTCGGCGTCGCCGGCACGTGAGGACCTGGTTGACCGGATCTACTGGGTCGAAGGCGACTGGTTCGGCAAAGGCGTGACCGTCGATGCCGAAACCTATGTCCGGCATTGTCCGGTGACGCGCAATTTCCTCAATGTGGACCAGGCGTTTTTCTGGACCAAGGTGATGTCGGCGCGCGGCGAGAAGTATCGCGTGGTGCGCACGCCGCGCGGGCCCGGTTTCCATGGGCTGCAGGTTCCGGTGTTCGGGCGCACCGGCCTCGAAGGCGCGATGAGCTTCGCCGGAACGCGGATCGATGCGTCGCCGCGGACGCGTGCGGCGCTGACGATGGTCGGCGCGGCAGCCTTCCGCGCCGCCCGCGGGCTGATGGAAGCGCACGAGCCGAACGGTGCGTCGAGCCTGTCGCCGCGCGAGCGCGAGGTGTTGCGCTGGATTTCGGCGGGACGACGCCAGGCCGACATCGCGGCATCGCTCGGCCTGTCCGAACGCACGGTCGAGAACCATTTGCGGCGTGCGCGGCTTCGGCTCGGCGTCGCCACGACCGCGCAGGCCATCCGGCTTGCGATCCGCAGCGGCGAGATCGAGGACTGAGGCGCTTGCGGTCGGCCGCCACAGGGCCGGCGAGCGATAGCTGCGGCTCAGTGTTTCTTCGCCGTCTTCGCCCTGATCTTCGGCGCATGCGTGCCCGCAGCGATCCGCGTCAATGCATCGGCAAATGCACGTGCCGCAGGTCCCAGCGGTTCATCGAGCCGGTGGGCGAGATAGGCCTCCATCGCGAGCGCGGCGTTGCGGCCGAGCGCGCCGGTTTCGACCCGCACCAGGCGGCGCTCCTTCAGGTCGCGTGCCACCTGCCAGAGCGGCAGCCGGCCCCAGCCGAGCCCGGCCAGGATCATGGCGTGCTTGGTGTCCTGATTGCTCACCCGGCAGATCTGCGGCGAGAGCACGCCGAAGCTGCGGCCCTCCGACAGCGGGGTCGGATCCGACAGCACGATCTGCAGATGATCGGCGAGATCCGCCACGCTCTTGCGGCCGCGGCGCGCGAGCGGATGGCCGGCGGAGGCGACGGCGACGATCTGCACCGCGCAGATCGCATCGAGCGCAAGACGCGGATCGCGAAAATCCTCGCCGACCGTGACCGCGAGCGCGCTGCGCCGTTCGGTCAAGCCAGCGATCGGACCGCCCATCGGTTCGACCGCGAGCCGCACGCTGACGGACGGATAGGCCGCCCGCATTTCCGTCAGCGCCGCGCCGACGGCGGCGATCGGAAACAGCGTATCGACCACCAGCGACAGTTCCGATTCCACGCCATCGCCCAGGCCGCGTGCCCGCGCCCGCATCGCGTCGACACGGAGCAGCAGGTCGCGCGCGTTGCCCAGCAGTGCCTTGCCCTCGGCCGTCAGCGCCGGGCGATGGCTGGAGCGGTCGAACAGCGTCAGGCCGAGTTCGGCCTCGAGGTTGGCGATGGCATGGCTGACCGCGGATTGCACCCGCGCCAGTTTGGCCGCGGCGGCGCGGAAGCTGCCGCGCTCGGCGATGGCGACAAAGGTGCGGATCTGATCGAGCGTGAGGTTGTCGAGCATGATCTATGAAATCGATCAATCGGATGCAAAACATATCACTCCTGTCGATGGTCGGGAAACGCTATCTCTGTGCTCTGACCCAGGGCGGAGTGGACGCATGACGATCGAGACGGCCGTGATGCAGCAGAGCGAGGCGAAGCGATGGGCCACGGTCGCCATCGTGATCGGTTGCGGGATCGGCGCGGCGCTGCAGGTCGGCAAGGTTCCGATTGCCGCCTCGATGCTGCAACAGAGCCTCGGCATCGACCTTGCCGCGGTCGGAACGATCGCCGGCATCTTTGCGGTCCTCGGGCTTGTCGGCAGCGTTCCGGCGGGCGTGGTGATTGCCGCGGTTGGTGCTCGCAAGGTGCTGCTGTGCGGGCTCGCGGCCATCACGCTGGGGGCAGCCTCGGGCGCGCTCGCGCCACAGCTAGCGGTGCTGTTGGCGTCGCGCCTGCTGGAAGGGCTCGGCTTCCTGCTGGTGATGGTCGCGGCTCCTGCATTGCTGGATCGTGTCGTCGATGTCAGCGCGCGCGACGTCACCATGGCGGTGTGGAGCTGCGTGATGCCGTTCGGGATCGCGCTGGCGCTGGTCGCCGGCCCGATCTTCGATGGCTGGCGCACGATCTGGTGGGCCAGTGCTGCCTTTGTCGCCCTGCTGTTCGTACTCGCCGGCGTCATTGTGCCTGAAGTGGCATCGCGGACCGGCCCGGCGCGGAGCGGCCTGATGCAGGAAGCCACCGCGCTGGCGCGGCGCCGCACCCCGGCGCTTCTGATGGTGCTGTTTGCGCTCTACAGCCTGATGTTCTTTGCGTTGTTCAGCTTCCTGCCGATTCTGCTGACCGAGCGGCTCGGCGTGTCCAGCCAAGGCGCCGGCGGGCTCAGTGCGTTGGCCGCGGCCGGCAACATCGTCGGCAATCTCGCCGCCGGTCATCTGCTTGCGCGCGGCGTCAGCCGCAACTTGCTGATTGCCGTGGCGGCATTCGTGATGGGCGCGTCCGCGCTTGGAATCTTCCTGCCGGTGCTCGGCGGCTGGGGCGCATTCTGGCTGTGCCTTTTGTTCTCCGCGATCGGCGGCCTGATCCCGGCGACGTTGCTTGCAACCGCACCCGCGGCGGCGCGTTCGGCGGCGATGGTGCCTGTCATGATGGGCCTGTTGATGACGGGCAGCAATTTCGGCCAGGTCACCGGTCCAATCGCGGTCGGCGCCGTGGTCTCGGCATGGGGCTGGGCCGCGGCCTGCATCATGGTGGTGGCTGCGGCGATCCTTGCCGGTATTGCGGCATGGATGCTGGCGCGCGGCGATCACAAGCGCGTAAGCGAGGCGAGGGACCCGGCTTGACGCCGCGCACGCAGGGGCCGAAGGAGTGAAGGTCTCTCACGCCAACGACAACAGGAACCTTCATGACACGCGTGCGCTGTATCACCGAAATGGGCATGGGCGTCGACGTCCACGGCCGCGACGCCACCAAGGCCGCCAAGCGGGCCGTCTCGGATGCCATCCGTCATTCCAGCCTCGGCTTCTTCCGCATGCTCGGCAAGACCGCCAACGACATGTTCGTCGACGTCACGATCGCCGTGCCGAATCCCGAAGATGTCGATATCGAAGCGGTCGCGAAGAAATTGCCCTATGGCACCAAGACCGTGAAGGCGATCGCGGGCGGGCTCGAGATTCCGTCCGATCTCGGCAACGACCCGATCCTGATCGCGAACGCCGCCGTCATCGTCAGCTTCGACGACGGCAAGTGAGGGAAGCGCGTCGGGCGACCGCCATGCGGGCGTTATTCGCCGCCTCTGAAATAGTCGGGCTTGCCGGTCGTCCAGGTCTCGCCCCAATGCTGGCCGCCGCCGTCGACGGTCAGCGTCTCGCCGGTGATGAACTTGCCGGAGGGCGCGGCGAGGTAGACGGCGGCCTCCGCAATGTCCCAGGGGGTGCCCGGGCGCATCATCGGATTGGAGCGCGGATAGGCGGCGCGCGCCGCTTCGCTGTAAACGTTCCAGCCCTCGGTCTCGATCGCGCCGGGCGCGATGCAGTTGATGCGGATGTTCAGCGGCGCCCATTCGACCGCGAGCGCGCGCGACAGGCCGATCACACCGGAGCGTGCCGCGATCGAATGCGCAATGCCGTAGAGGCCGTGCGTCGTAACCACGACGATGTTGACGATGCTGCCGGGATGCTTGCGGTCGCGCCAGCGCTGCGCCGCGGCCTGCATCATGTACCAGGTGCCGTTGAGGTTGGTGTTGATGACCGCATTCCAGCCCTTGATCGAGACGTCGATCGCGGGTTGCGGGAACTGGCCGCCGGCGCTGTTGACGAGATGATCGACACGGCCGTGCTCGGTCCACAGCGCCTCGAACATTGCATCGACCGCGTCGGGATCCTTGATGTCGGCGACATGCGCGGACGCCTTGAGCCCGCGATGGACGAGACGATCGACCAGTGCGTCGAGCCTGCCGGCATTGCGGCCTGCGACGACGACATGCGCGCCGAGCCGCGCGAACAGCCATGCGATGGCGCGGCCGATGCCGCCGGCGCCGCCGGACACCACGACCACCCGACCGGCGAGCGCATCGGGGGCGAACACGGTCGGGTGCGTTGCGAGTTCGTCGTCGGAGAGGCCGAGCATTGCGCCTGTCGTTGCGCCCGTCTGTTGATCGTTCATGGCCGGTTGCAGACCTTGCGGCTTTCACTGAGCTCCGTACATTAGCCGTCCAACAACAACCCTGCAAAAGAATGTCGACATGACCGACTTGTCTGCCTTTGCCATCACAAAACGCTGGCCCGCCCAGCATCCGGACCGCCTCCAGCTCTATTCGCTGCCGACGCCGAACGGCGTGAAGGTCTCGATCATGCTCGAGGAGATCGGGCTGCCCTACGAGGTCCATCTCGTCGACTTCAACAAGGATGACCAGAAGGCGCCGGAGTTCCTGTCGCTGAACCCGAACGGCAAGATTCCGGCGATCCTCGATCCCAACGGCCCCGGCGGCAAGCCGCTGCCATTGTTCGAATCCGGCGCTATCCTGCAATATCTCGCCGACAAGACCGGCAAGCTGCTGCCGGTGGACGTCGCGCGCCGCTATCAGGCGATCCAGTGGGTACATTTCCAGATGGGCGGCATCGGACCGATGTTCGGCCAGGTCGGGTTCTTCCACAAATTCGCCGGCAAGGATTACGAGGACAAGCGGCCGCTGCAGCGCTACGTCGCCGAGTCGAAGCGCCTGCTCCGCGTGATGGAGACGCATCTCGCCGGACGGCAGTGGTTCATGGACGATGAATACAGCATCGCCGACATCTCGATGCTCGGCTGGGTGCGCAATCTGATCGGCTTCTACGGTGCGCGCGAGCTCGTCGAATTCGACCAGTTCACGCAGGTCGCGGCCTGGCTGGAGCGCGGTCTCAAGCGGCCGGCGGTGGAGCGCGGATTGAACATTCCGAAGCGTCCCTAGGCAACCTACTTCAGCACCTCATAGACGATGGGATTGTCGGCACAGGCGGCAAAGCCGCACTCGAGCAGGGTGGAGAACACATTCAGTGCCGTCAGCCCGACCACCAGCCACACCGCACCTTGCGCGAACCTGCCGGGCGAGCTGCCCGGCGCCGCGCGGTGCTCGAACTGGCGGTCGAACAGCAGTATCGCCGCGAGCAGCACGATCGCGACGACAAATCCGATCAGCGCCAACGTATAATAACGATAGCCGAGCAGCGCCGAACCGTAACCGGCGTCGCCGGGGAGGATGTGCAGCAGCACCTGCCGGGCCGAGACCGTGGCGCCAAGGACGGCCGTCAGCAGCGACAACGCATAATGACTCGGCCGTGGCCCGAAGCGGATATTGAGGATCGGCCCGATCGCCAGCAGGGCGAACAGGATGCGCTGCAACAGACAGAGCGGGCAGGGCAGCTCGTGGAGCAGCAGCTGCGCGGCAAAGGCGGCGGCCAGTACCAGCGCCAGCCCATAGAGCGCGACGGCATTGAGGGTGACGGCCTGCGTGTCGTTCATGGCCGGCCTCAGAACGACAAAGTGAGACGGTCGGTGGCGTGGTGCAGCAAGGTCGCGACGCAGGCGATCAGGATCACCGCGAACAGACCGATCGCGACGGGACGCGGGCCACGCCAGGCCACCAGCAGGGCGATGGTGATGGCGAGAAACAATGCCGTGAATTCCATTCCCAGCCTCCCGATGCGAGCCGGCCGCAGTCTATGACAGATTCGTGTGCGCTCGCGACGGTGCGAATGGGCATTGTCGCTTGCGCGCGGCTCCGCCAAGATGGCATCACCAGTTGAGTTCATCCCAGCCGGGGCACCTCATGACCACAGCCGCCATCAAGCCCGTTGCCCATCCCCGTCATCAGCCCTGGTACAAGATCCTCTACGTCCAGGTGCTGATCGCGATCGTGGCAGGTGTCCTGATCGGATATTTCTATCCGAATCTCGGCAAGGAATTGAAGCCGCTGGGCGACGGCTTCATCGCGCTGATCAAGATGATGATCGCGCCGGTCATCTTCTGCACCGTGGTGCACGGCATCTCCTCGATGGGCGACCTCAAGCGCGTCGGCCGGGTCGGGTTGAAGACCTTGATCTATTTCGAGGCGGTGTCGACGGTGGCGCTTGCGGTCGGTCTTCTGGTCGGCGAGCTGCTACAGCCCGGCCACGGCTTCAACATCGATCCTTCCACGATCGATCCGAAATCGGTCTCCAATTACGTCACGCAGGCCAAAGAGCAGGGCATCGTTGCCCATCTGATGGCGATCATTCCGGACAGCTATCTCGGCGCGGTCGCGCGCGGCGACCTGTTGCAGGTGCTGCTGATCTCGATCCTCTCGGGCTTCGCCATCGCTCTCATGGGCAAGGTCGGCGAGCCGATTGCGTCAGCGATCGACACGGCCGCCAAGATGTTCTTCGGCATCATCCGGATCATCGTCCGCGTCGCGCCGCTCGGCGCATTCGGCGCGATGGCCTTCACGGTCGGCGCCTACGGCCTCGGCTCGCTGCTGAATCTGGCAGCGCTGATCGCGACCTTCTACCTCACGAGCATCCTGTTCGTGCTGATCGTGCTGGGCGCCATCGCGCGGCTCGCCGGCTTCTCGATCATCCGCTTCATCGCCTATATCAAGGACGAGCTCCTGATCGTGCTCGGCACGTCGTCGTCGGAGACGGTGCTGCCGCAGATGATCCAGAAGATGGAGCATCTCGGCGCCTCGCGCTCGGTGGTCGGCCTCGTGGTGCCGACCGGCTACAGCTTCAATCTCGACGGCACCAACATCTACATGACGCTGGCGACGCTGTTCCTGGCGCAGGCCACCAACACGCATCTGACGATCTGGCAGGAGCTCGGCATTTTGGGCATCGCCATGATCACCTCGAAGGGCGCGTCCGGCGTCACCGGCGCCGGCTTCATCACGCTCGCCGCAACGCTGTCGATCGTGCCCGATATTCCGATCCAGTCGATCGCGATCCTGGTCGGCATCGACAAGTTCATGAGCGAGTGCCGCGCGCTCACCAACCTGATCGGCAACGGCGTCGCCTGCGTCGTGATCAGCCTGTCGGAAGGCGAGCTCGACAAGCAGGCGCTGCACGAGACGATGGCGCATCCGCTCGAGCTCGGCGAGGCGCTGGAGCCGGGCGGCTCAGGCTAGAGCAATATGAAGTTAAGGGGCCCGTCGGATAGGGCGCTGCCAAAATATCGAAAACAACCCCATGCAAAGCAGCCGGCGGCGGCCGGTGTTCGAGCAGGCATGTTCGAGCAGGCAGTTCGAGCAGGCAACTTGACATGTCGGGCAACTCAGGGATACTCTTCTAATATTCCGAAATTGCGCAGGTGTCCGCTCGTCCCAAGGCTGTCGCATATGGCATCTGCGGGCCTCTGCAACTGACTGCGTCGCAGGCGGGAGAGGGGAACGCGTCTCGTTCGCGGCCGCAGCCCAGGTCGTGAACCCATGAAGTGGGAAGGGCCCGCACTGTAGGATGACGACTATGCGCCAAGCCTTGCGTGCATGATGCTCCATCGATAGTCCGTGGCGGGACTGGCTCACCTCAGCGAGTTCGTCCATCCAGCCCAATCCAGGAACGCTTAACTATGCTCACCGTTATGGCGAAGGTCGTGGCTTCCGTGTTGTCTGGCTGCTCGAGGAACTAGGGTTGGCTTATCGGCTGCGCCCGGTCGATCTGTTCGCAGTCGAGAATGATCGCGATTTCCTCGCCATCAACCCTGCCGGCTTCATTCCGGTACTGCAGGACGGCGAGACGATCATGGTCGAATCGATCGCGATTCTCGAGTACCTGCTCGCCCGGCACGGCTCAGGTTCGCTTGCCGTCGCTCCGGACGATCCCGCCTTCGCGTCCTATCTGCAATTTCTCCATCTGGGCGAGGCCGGGCTCGCCGGGCCGATGAACGCCGTCATTGTCGGTCGCCAACTGGCGCCCGAAGCCGAGCGAGATGCCCGGGTTACCTGCTGGGCATTCGAGACCTTCGAGAGCCGGCTGGGGTTGGTTATCCGCCGCCTCGCGGATTGCCCCTATCTCGCCGGCGACCGATTCACCGCTGCCGATATCTCGGTGAGCTACGCCCTTCTGCTCGGCATGCGAACCGGCAACTACGTCCCCGGTCCTACCGAGCGGGACTATCTCGCCCGCACGACGGCACGCCCTGCCTACACGCGAGCGATGGAAAGCTGCCAGGCCACCAAGGCTTGGGCGGCGAGATCACCGGGATTGTAGTGCTCGCTTCAAGCCGGCTGTGGCTCCACGCTTACAAGTCCACTGCCCGGGCTGTGTACTCATTAGCGGCTGGCGCTGATGTGCGCTCAACCCCCACAGCGGCGAAAAAGCGGTCATCTCCCGAGATCGCCGAACGGCCGCAAGCGGGAGTGCCGCCTACTTCCCTCGATAACCGAAGAGCTTCAACCAGCAGCGAGAATGCCGGTGAAGGTTGACGACGGCTAGGGTAGTACAGGTGGTATCCGGAAAATGGAGGACACCAATCCGACAGTACCCGAACGAGCCGTCCGTCGGAGACGTAGGGCTGCACGTTACGCTCCATCAGGTATGCGAGGCCAAAGCCGTTCAACGCCGCTTGCAGGAGCGGGCCTGCGCCGTTGAAGACGAGCTGGCCGTCGACCCGCACGTTGAGCGCGCGCCCGTCCTTCTCGAATTCCCAAGCGTAGAGCCCGCCATGGGTCGGCAGGCGCAGGTTCAGGCAGTTGTGGCTGGTCAGATCCTGGGGCGTGCGCGGCCTCTTTCGGTTGGCAAAATATGACGGAGCGCCCACGACCGCGGACCGCAAATCCGGTCCGACGCGAACGGCAATCATGTCTTTGGCGACCAGCTCGCCAGGTCGGATACCGGCGTCGTATCGCTGCGCAACGATGTTCGCCAGGCCGTAGTCGACAATGACTTCGACACTGATGTCCGGGTAATTCGGCAGGATCTTCGCCAGGGCGGGCAGCAGGATCGCTTCGGCGGCGTGTTCGGTCGCAGTGATCCGGATGTTGCCGGCCGGTTTCTCCCGCAACTCGCCAAGGGCCGACAGCTCGGCGTCCATTTCCTCAAATTTCGGCCCGACGCTTCGGAGCAGGCGCTCTCCCGCCGGAGTCGGCGCAACGCTTCGCGTGGTGCGGTTGTACGCCGCGGCCTCTCGGCTCAACAATCGGCGTCTCTGGAATACTGGATCACCCGCATGCGCGTGTGATGACACTGAGCAAGCTGAGTAAGCCAATTCCGTCACTCTGAGCAGCGCCGCCTATTCGACGAGATCCAGCATTTTGAAAGGTCAGCAATGGTAGAGAGCTTCGAAGGAAAGGTTGCGCTTGTTACCGGCGCCGCTGGTGGCATTGGTCTGGCGACAGCCAGGGCATTTGGTGTTGCAGGCGCGTCCGTGGTCGTTGCAGACAGCAACACAGCGTTGCTCGAAACTGCCGCTGCTGAACTGTGATCCGCGGGTCATGACGTCCTTGCCGTCGGCTGCGATGTAACGGATCGGGGCCAGGTGAACGCAATGATCGAGCAGGCGATCGAGACTTACGGGAAGCTCGATGCAGCTTTCAACAATGCGGGCATCAACTGCGATGCTGCGCCATTGGTTGAAACGGAAGATGCCGAGTTTGACAACATCATCGATGTCAATCTGCGCGGTGTGTGGAACTGCATGAAGGCGGAGCTTCGCCACATGACCGCACAAGGAAGCGGCGCAATCGTCAACTGCTCGTCGATCGGCGGGATGAGGGGCTCCAAAGGGCGCGCCGCCTATTCCGCCAGCAAATTCGGGGTGATAGGTCTCACCCGCGCCTCCGCACTCGATTATGCCGGGAAGGGCATCGGTATCAACGCAGTATGCCCGGGCATTATCGGCAATACTCCGATGGCGAAGCGGGTAACAAGGAACAACGATCCAGAGATCGTCAAGGCGTTCGTAGCAGCCGAACCGATCGGACGCCTTGGTGAACCTGAAGAAATCGCTGCCGCTGTTCTATGGTTATGCGGTTCGGCGGCAAGCTTTGTGGTCGGCCATACCTTGGTGGTCGATGGAGGTATCTTGGCCTGACCAGCGGGTGAATGACGTCGCGCCGCCGGAGCAGCATCAGTCCGGGACGCCGGCCGCCTTCAGCGTCTCGCGATAGGTCGCGGACATCGCTTCCACCGGAAAGGGAATCCGCGACAGGAAGCCGGAGATCGTGAACTCCGGGTCGACCTTGAGCAGCTCGCGCGCGATCTGGGCCGCGCGTGCGGTGTCGCCGGTCCTGACCAGCGCCACGATCAGGACGCGCAGCGCCACCGCGAAGCGGCGGTTCTGCGCCAGCGCCTTGTCGGCCCACATCACTGCTTCGGCAAAATTTCGGTCGAGCACTGCGCAGATCGCCAGCGCCGCGGCGGCGAACCAGCCGCGCGGGTCGCGCGGGTTCAGCCGTTGCGCGCGCTCGATCATGGCGCGGCCGGCTTTCTGATTACCGCGCATCGCCTCGATCCAGCCGCCGAGCACGAGCGCCATCGCCGAGTTCGGATTGATCGCAAGCGACCGCTCGAACAGGTCGCGCGCAGGCTCAATCTCGTCGGCCATGTTCCAGATCGCGAACGCCGCCATCCACAACACCTGCGGGTCACCGGGCGCCAGCTCGACCGCGCGCCAGGCCTGCGCGACCGCGCGTTCGCGGTAGGCATCGTTCAGCTTCAGCCAGCCCTGGACATGGCGCATCGCATGACAATAGGCGGAGGCCGCCAGTGCGGGCGCGTAGGCGGGGTCGAGCGCCAGCGCTTGGTCGAGGCAATCGAGCGCCGCTTCCATGCTCTCGGGCGTGAACTCGTAACGCAGGCTGTAGGCGCGCAGCAGCAGCTCGTAGGCGTCGAGCCTGTCGGGCGGCGCTGCCCGCAGCCGTTCGGCTTCCGCGACGAGCAGGGTCGGCTCGATCGCGCCGACCACGTTCTCGGTGATGCGGTCCTGCAGGTCGAACACGTCGGCGGCCGCGCCGTCGAAGCGGTCGGCCCACAGATGCGCGCCAGAGCTGGCGTCGATCAACTGCCCGGTGATCCGCAACCGATCGCCGCCGCGGCGGACGCTGCCTTCGAGCACATAGCCGACGCCGAGATCGCGGCCGACCTGGCGGATGTCGACCGCCTTGCCTTTGTAGGTGAAGGCGGAGTTGCGCGCGATCACCGTGAGGCGGCTGCAACGCGCCAGCGCGGTGGTGATGTCCTCGGCGATGCCGTCGGCGAAATAATCCTGCTCGGGATCGCCGCTCATATTGGTGAAGGGCAGCACCGCGATCGACGGACCCTCGCTCGGCCGCGGCGGGCTGGCATTGTCTGCAACAGGGCGATCGTGCGCGGTGACCTCGCGGACATCGCCGACAAAGCGGAGACCCTTGCGGGGCAGGGTGCGGATCAGCCGCTGCTCCTCGCCATTGTCGCCGATCGCCGTCCGCGCGGCGTTGATCCGGCTGCTCAGCGTCGCTTCCGAGACGATCCGGCCGTGCCAGACGGCGGCCAGCACCTCGTCGCGGCTGACCACCCGATCGCGGGCGCGGATCAGGAACTCGATGAGGTCGAAGACCTGCGGCTCGACGGCCACCAGAGCATCGCCGCGGCGCAGCTCACGGCGCTCGGAATCGAGGGTCAAGTCGTTGAAATGGTAAGTCAAATCGAAGAGTCCGGCGGCCGGCGGCTGAGTTCGTGGCGGAACCTAGCACAGGCTGGGTGGAGCCAAAATCACGACGCTCTGAAGGACAAATCCACGTCCTCTGAAAGCGGACGGGGGCGGTCTCTGCAATATTCAATCCCGACACCAGACTTAAGGAGATCGCCATGTCGCAGTCCATCAATCAGCAGCGCCGCCGCTTCCTTGGCATCGCCGGCGGGATCCTTGCCGCTTCCCGGTTCGGGTTTGTCGGTTCCGCTCAGGCTCAGTCCAAGCCGGCGCTGCCTGCGATCAAGGCCGGCGCCCACACCACGATCGGTCCGGTCAAACAGATCAATGCCGGCGTGCTTAATACCGGCTATGTCGAGATGGGTCCTGCGTCCGGTCCCGCAGTGATCCTGCTGCACGGCTGGCCCTACGACATCCACAGCTATGCCGACGTCGCGCCGGCGCTGGCCGAGGCCGGCTACCGCGTGATCGTGCCGCATCTGCGCGGCTATGGCACCACGCGCTTCCTCTCCAGCGACACCATGCGCAGCGGCCAGCCGGTCGCGGTCTCAGCCGACATCATCGCGCTGATGGACGCGTTGAAGATCGAGAAGGCCGTGCTCGGCGGCTATGATTGGGGCGCGCGCACCGCCAACATCATGGCGGTGCTCTGGCCCGAGCGCTGTAAAGCCATGGTCTCGGTGAGCGGCTATCTGATCGGCAGCCAGGCGGCCGGCAAGATGCCGCTGCCGCCGAAGGCCGAGCTGCAATGGTGGTACCAGTTCTATTTCGCGACCGAGCGCGGCCGCGAGGGCTATGCCAAGAACCGGCACGATTTCAACAAGCTGATCTGGCAGCTGGCGTCGCCGCAGTGGAAGTTCGACGACGCCACCTACGACCGCAGCGCGGCGGCCTTCGAGAATCCTGATCACGTCGATATCGTGATCCACAATTACCGCTGGCGGCTTGGTCTCGCCGAGGGCGAGGCGAAGTACGACGCGTTCGAGAAGACGCTCGCCCAGGCGCCCGTCATCGCGATCCCGACCATTACGATGGAAGGCGATGCCAACGGCGCGCCGCATCCGGAGCCCGCGGCCTATGCCAAGAAATTCTCCGGCCACTATGAGCATCGGCTTCTGACCGGCGGCATCGGCCACAATCTGCCGCAGGAGGCGCCGCAGGCCTTCGTCCAGGCCATCATCGACGTCAGCAAGGTCTGAGACGGAGCGGATCGGGGATCATGAGACAAATTGTGAAATGGGCAGCTGCCGCGACCGCAGCAGCCTGCATCAGCGCGTCATTGCCGTTCGCCGTCGGGCATGCCGATGATGCTGCACCGGCATCGCCGATCTTCGGCGTGAAAATCCCTGACGGCTATCGCGACTGGAAGCTGATCGCGGTCGGCGAGGAGACCGGGCTCGATGAGCTTCGCAGCGTGCTCGGCAACGCCACCGCCGTGAAGGCCTATCAGGACGGCGCCGCGCGTTTCCCCGACGGCACCGTGCTGGTCAAGCTGGCCTGGAAGCGCAAGCCCGTTGATGGCCTCAACGGCGCCTTCATCGCGGGGCCGGCGACCACGGTGCAGGTCATGGTCAAGGACGCGGCCAAATATGCATCGACCGGAGGCTGGGGGTTCGGCCGCTTCGTCGACGGCAAGCCGGTCGATGCCGCTCAGCACGAGACCTGTTTCGCCTGCCACGAGGCCCATGCCAGCGATCACGATTTCGTCTTCACGCACTATGCGCATTGAATGCCAGCAATATCGGTGTGGAGACCTGATGGCTCCGATCTGGCGCCGGGATTGCCGCGAGGCTAATTTCCCGCCGCAATCGCATGCGGGGAACGGCATTGACCATCACCATCTACGGCATCAAGAACTGCGACACCATGAAGAAGGCGCGGGCCTGGCTCGACGATCACGACGTCGCCTACGACTTCCACGACTACAAGACCGCCGGGATCGCCAAGGATAAGCTCAAGCAGTGGAGCGACGAGGTCGGCTGGGAGACACTGCTCAATCGCGCCGGCACCACCTTCAAGAAGCTGCCCGATGCCGACAAGGAAGGCCTGAACGAGCGCAAGGCGCTGGCGCTGATGGCCGAGCAGCCCTCGATGATCAAGCGCCCGGTGCTCGATCTCGGGGGCAAGCGCGTGGTCGGCTTCAAGCCGGACATCTACGCCAAGGAAGTGCCGGCGAAGGCGCGCAAGAAGGGCTAAGGCGCTTCCAGCGATGCCGCGACCGCTTCGCGAGAAGTGACGAGTCTAGATCAGCTCGACTGAATCCTGACTTGCCGGACGATCCGCGGGCACGGACCTGCGGTCGATCACCGCCCTGATGGTGACGACCGGGACCGACTTCGCCTTCACGCCCATCAGATTGTGCAGCCGAAAGCCGCCTTCGATGCTGATCGCCTTGTAGGAGCCGATGATGTGCTCGACGGTGTCGCCGCGTCCGAACGGCAGCAGCAGCCGCTCATAGGACACGTCCTTGCCGTCGGCGTCCGTGACCTCCGCAACCGTATAGGTTGGACGCTTGAGCGCGAGGCAAGCACGATATGACAGGATCACTCCTGCGTAGCGCTCGGGTCCGATCGCATCGTCAAGAAAGCGGTTGGTGCGCAGCGGCGGCTCGATGTGCTCGTTGCCATAGGCCGTCGTCAGCCTCGCGCCTTCCTGCGTAATCAGGAAACGTGCCGCCTCGCCACTGCCGACCACGTCAAAGCTCATCATGTCGGCGCGCTCGTCGGCGGTGCCCTCGGTATGGAAGTCGCACAACAGAGGAAGCGCGTCCGGCAGGCGCAGCCCGCGCAGCCAGGCGTTCAGCAGCACCCGCTGCGTGATCGATTTGACCATCGATGGATCGGCGCTTCGGAATTGCATCGGCTAGCCGAATTCAGGCACATCCCCGGACGGGATGCGGCCAGGGACAAGTTCATCGATCTGCGGGATGGTTTGGCTGCGGGCATAAAGTCGCAGCCACGTGCCGAGGAAATCACGTTGCGGGATCGATTTGACGACCGAAGAATTGGCGCGCTTGAAATGCAAGGCTCTAGCCGTTCATCATGCAATGGCCGGAGCTTCGGCGAGAGGCGCAAATATTCTATGAAAGTGGGAGTCCGGAGCAAAACACCGTTAACGACCGCTTTCCCGAGGCGCAAAGCGCACGGAAATGCCATTCGACTAAGGATCAACCGGAACCGGTCACGCTGATGCCGCACTGCACAGCTTTCCACCTTGCGTAACTGCCGCAGATGACGGCATATTCCGGCCCGGAGGCGACGGGCCCCGGACGGTTTCCAAGACGGATCGGACGCCTGTCGGACACGAAAAAAGCTGGCCACGCGGGCGAGGGGCTTCGCAGCGATGGCGTATGGGGGAATCTATTTGGCCGATGAGTTCATCCTCGAAACCAGCGGATTGACCAAGGAATTCGCGGGTTTCTTCGCCGTTCGCGACGTCGCGTTGAAAGTGCGTCGGGGCAGTATCCATGCGTTGATCGGGCCGAACGGCGCCGGCAAGACGACCTGTTTCAATCTGCTGACCAAATTCCTGAAGCCGTCGGCAGGCCAGATTCGCTACAAGGGCCACGACATCACCGCGATGCCGCCGGCCGACGTGGCGCGCCTCGGGCTGGTCCGTTCGTTTCAGATTTCGGCGGTATTTCCGCATCTGACCGCGCTCGAGAACGTTCGCGTGGCGCTGCAGCGGCAGCACGGTTCGTCGTTCGATTTCTGGCGCTCGAAAAGCGTGCTCGACCGCTTCAATCCGCGCGCCCACGAGCTCCTGAACGACGTCGGCTTGAGCGAATTCGCCAATACGCCGGCGGTCGAGATGCCGTACGGCCGCAAGCGCGCACTTGAAATTGCAACGACGCTCGCGCTCGACCCCGAGATGATGCTGCTCGACGAGCCGATGGCCGGCATGGGCCACGAGGACATCGACAAGATCGCGGCGCTGATCAAGCGGATCTCCGCGAAATACACCATCCTGATGGTCGAACATAACCTCTCGGTGGTGGCCAACCTCTCCGACATCATCACCGTGCTGACGCGCGGGCAGGTGCTGGCGGAGGGCAACTACGCCGACCTCTCCAAGGACGAGCGCGTGAAGGAAGCCTATCTGGGAGCGGGTCATGGCTGAGGCAAAACTGGCGGAGAAGCCCGTCGCTGCGGCCGGCGCCGACGTGCTGACGGTCAAGGATCTGCAGGCCTGGTACGGCGAATCCCACATCCTTCACGGCATCAATTTCAACGTGAAGGCCGGCGAGGTGGTGACGCTGCTCGGCCGCAACGGCGCCGGCAAGACCACCACGTTGAAGTCGGTGATGGGCGTCATCAACAAGCGCTCCGGCTCGATCCGCTTCGACAATCAGGAAATCATCCGCGCTACCTCGGACAGGATCGCGCGGCTCGGCATCGCATTCTGTCCCGAGGAGCGCGGCATTTTCGCCAGCCTCGACGTGCGCGAGAACCTGCTGCTGCCGCCGGTGGTGCGGCCGGGCGGCCTGCCGCTCGACCAGATCTTCACGCTGTTTCCCAACCTGAAGGAGCGCCTCACCAGCCAGGGCACCAAGCTCTCGGGCGGCGAGCAGCAGATGCTGGCGATTGCGCGCATCCTGCGCACCGGCGCGCGCTTCCTGATGCTGGACGAGCCGACCGAAGGGTTGGCGCCGGTCATCATCCAGCAGATCGGGCACACCATTGCGCGCCTGAAGTCGCAGGGATTCACGATCCTGTTGGTCGAGCAGAATTTCCGTTTCGCCTCGACCGTTGCGGACCGCTATTACATTGTCGAGCACGGCAAGGTGATCGACGGCTTCGCGAATTCGGAGCTGTCGGCCAACATGGACAAGCTCCATACCTATCTCGGCGTCTGATATCGCCAGAACCAGAAAATTTAGGACGAGGGAATACGACATGAAGAACAAGATTTCGGCGCTCTTGCTCGGCACCGCGATGGTGCTGTCCGCCGCAAGCGTCGCCTCCGCCCAGGAAAAGCTCGACAAGACGGTCAAGATCGGCGCGCTGTCGGACCAGTCCGGCCTCTACGCGGATCTCGCCGGCCCCGGCTCGACGCTGGCGGCGCAGATGGCGATCGAGGACTCCGGCCTCAAGGCCAAGGGCTGGACCATCGACCTGATCTCCGGCGATCACCAGAACAAGCCCGATATCGGCACCACCATCGCCCGCCAGTGGTTCGACGTCGACAAGGTCGACACCATCGTCGACGTGCCGAATTCCGGCGTCGCGCTCGCGGTCAACAACGTCGTGAAGGAAAAGAACGGCGTCTACATCAATTCGGGCGCCGCCACCTCGGATCTCACCAACGCGCAGTGCTCGCCGAATACCGTGCACTGGACCTACGACACCTACATGCTCGCCCACGCCACCGGCCAGGCGCTGGTGAAGGCGGGCGGGGACACCTGGTTCTTCCTCACCGCGGATTACGCGTTCGGCGCCGCGCTCGAGCGCGACACCACATCCGTCGTCACCGCCAATGGCGGCAAGGTGGTCGGCGGCGTCAAGCATCCGCTCAACACCGCTGACTTCTCCTCCTTCCTGCTGCAGGCGCAGGCCTCCAAGGCCAAGATCATCGGTCTCGCCAATGCCGGCGGCGACACCACCAACTCGATCAAGCAGGCGGCCGAGTTCGGCATCGTCAAGGGCGGCCAGAAGCTCGCGGCGCTGCTGCTGTTCCTCACCGACGTCAAGGCGATCGGGCTCGAGACTGCGCAGGGCCTCAACTTCACCGAGACGTTCTACTGGGACCTCAACGACAAGACCCGCGCCTTCTCCAAGCGCTTCTCGGAGCGGATGAAGAACAGCGCGCCGCCGACCATGGTGCAGGCCGGCGTCTATGCGGGCCTCATGCATTACTTCAAGGCGCTGGAAGCGCTCGGCGGCAATCCGCATGACGGCGCCAAGGTGGTCGCGAAGATGAAGACGATCCCGACCGACGATCCGCTGTTCGGCAAGGGCGAGGTCGAGCCCAACGGCCGCGTCACCCACGACGCCTACCTGTTCGAAGTGAAGAAGCCTTCGGAGTCCAAGGGACCGTGGGACTTCTACAAGCTGGTCGGCACCGTGCCGGGCAACCAGGCCTTCACGCCGCTCGACAAGAGCGCCTGCGCGCTTCTGAAGAAGTGACGATCATGCCCGCCGGCCATGCGCGTGGCCGGCGGGCTTCATCTATCTAGCGAAAGCTCATTCGATGCAGGCTCTCTACGCACAGCTTCTGGTGGGACTGATCAACGGCTCGTTCTACGCGCTGCTCAGTCTGGGGCTCGCCGTCATCTTCGGCATGCTCAACATCATCAATTTCGCGCATGGCGCGCTCTACATGATGGGCGCCTTCGTGGCGTATTTCCTGCTCAACCTGGGCGGCATCAATTACTGGTGGGCGCTGATCATCGCACCCGTCGTGGTCGGCATCTTCGGCATGATCCTCGAGCGGACCATGCTGCAATGGCTGACCGGCCTCGATCATCTCTACGGATTGCTGCTGACCTTCGGCATCGCGCTGATCGTGCAGGGCGTGTTCCAGAACTATTTCGGCTCCTCGGGCCTGCCTTACTCGATCCCCGATCAGCTCAAGGGCGGCGTCAATCTCGGCTTCATGTTCCTGCCGATCTATCGTGGCTGGGTCGTCATCTTCTCGCTCGTGGTGTGCCTTGCGACCTGGTTCCTGATCGAGAAGACACAGCTCGGCGCCTACCTGCGCGCCGCAACCGAGAACCCGACGCTGGTGCGCGCGTTCGGCATCAACGTGCCGCGCATGATCACGCTGACCTACGGGCTCGGCGTTGGTCTTGCCGCGCTCGCCGGCGTGCTGTCGGCGCCGATCAACCAGGTCCGTCCGCTGATGGGCGCCGATCTCATCATTGTGGTGTTCGCGGTGGTCGTGATCGGCGGCATGGGCTCGATCATGGGCTCGATCATCACCGGCTTCGCGCTCGGCGTGATCGAGGGACTGACCAAGTATTTTTATCCCGAGGCCTCCAACACCGTGGTGTTTGTCCTGATGGTGGTGGTGTTGCTGGTGAAGCCAACGGGACTGACGGGACGGGCGGCTTGATATGTCAGCATTGACCGACGATACACTTCCGATCACGCCGCGCGCGATGCGCGACGAAATGATCGTATTCGCCGCGATGGCGCTGCTGCTGGCGATCGTGCCGTGGACGGGGATCTATCCGTTCTTCGTCATGCAGGCGCTGTGCTTCGCGCTGCTCGCCTGCGCCTTCAACCTCCTGATCGGCTATGGCGGCCTGCTGTCATTCGGCCACGCGATGTTCCTCGGCACCGCCGGTTACGTCTCGGCCCACGCGCTGAAGGTGTGGGGGCTGACGCCGGAGCTCGGCATCCTGGTCGGCACCGCGGCCGCGGCCTTGCTCGGCCTGGTCACCGGCTACATCTCGATCAAGCGGCAGGGCATCTATTTCTCGATGATCACGCTGGCGCTGTCGCAGCTGCTTTACTTCCTCTATTTGCAGGCGCCGTTCACCCATGGTGAAGACGGCATCCAGGGCATTCCGCAAGGCCACCTGCTCGGCATCTTCGATCTCTCGAAGCCGCTGGTGCTTTACTATGTCGTGCTGGTCGGCTTCCTCGCCGGGTTCCTGCTGATCTACCGCACCATCAACTCGCCGTTCGGCGAGGTGCTGAAGTCGATCCGCGAAAACGAGCCGCGGGCGATTTCGCTTGGCTACAAGACCGACCAGTACAAGCTGCTCGCCTTCATCCTGTCGGGCACGCTGGCGGGCTTTGCCGGCTCGCTGAAGGTGTTCGTGGCGCAGAATGCCTCGCTCACCGACGTGCACTGGTCGATGTCCGGTGAAATCGTGCTCATGACGCTGGTCGGCGGTCTCGGCACCATCTTCGGCCCGGTGGTCGGCGCCTTCGTGATCATCGCCATGCAGCAATATCTCGCCGGTTTCGGCCAGTGGGTGACGGTGATCCAGGGCGTGATCTTCGTGGCCTGCGTGCTGCTGTTCCGGCGTGGCCTGGTCGGTGAGCTGGCCCATTTGTTGCGGCGGTCGCTGTAGGGCAGGTCCCGGCGACTTTCGGCCGACATAGCGGTGGACGACCGCCCGCTCGGGCGGTCGACCCCGATGCTTTCCCCGCCAGATGCTCTATGACAGTTCTGTGACAGTCGCTAAAAGGGCTGTCCCGGAATGATGGAACTGAGACATGCTGCGCTGGTTTCGCGCCTTCCTGCCCAAGGAAGAGCGGTTTTTCGACCTGTTCGCCCGACACGCCCGGACCTCCGTGCAATGCGCATTGGCGTTGCAGGACATGCTGAAGGGCGGGGAGGAGACTCCGGTCTTTTGCCAGCGCGTCAATCAGTTCGAGAACGACGCCGATAGCGTCACCCGCGAGGTCCTGACCGCGGTTCGCCGCACCTTCATCACCCCGTTCGATCGTGGCGATATCAAGAACCTGATCACCTCGATGGACGACGCGGTCGACCAGATGCAGGCGACCGCAAAGGCGGTCATGCTGTTCGAGGTGCGCGAGTTCGAGCCGCCGATGCGCGAGATGGGCGGCCTGATCGTCGAATGCGCCAATCTGGTCGGCCGCGCGCTGCCCCTGTTGCAGTCGATCGGCCACAACGTCTCGATGCTGACCCAGATCACCGAGGAACTGACCAAGCTCGAGGGCCGGGTCGACGATCTCCAGGATATCGGGCTCAAGGAGCTGTTCCTGAAGCACCGCGACGCCAACACGATGGACTACATCGTCGGCGCGGAGATCTACGACCATCTCGAGAAAGTGGCCGACCGTTTCGACGACGTGGCGAACGAGATCAACTCGATCGTGATCGAGCAAGTCTGAGCATGATCCGGAAAAGTGTGATGCGGTTTTCCCTGCGACAAACACGAAGCGTTTGCGCGGCGATCATGCTCAACAAAGCACAATAGGGCAGGGCCATCACGTGGACGCCACGCTGGGTCTTCCGATTCTGACCATCCTGATCGCGGTCGCGCTGCTGTTCGACTTCCTGAACGGCCTGCACGATGCCGCGAACTCGATCGCGACCATCGTCTCGACCCGCGTGCTGCGGCCGCAATATGCGGTGGTCTGGGCGGCGTTCTTCAACTTCGTCGCGTTCCTCGTGTTCGGCCTGCACGTTGCCAACACGATCGGCACCGGGATCATCGAGCCGTCGGTGGTGGATGCGACCGTGATCTTCGCAGCATTGGTCGGCGCGATCGTCTGGAACGTGATCACCTGGGCGCTGGGCATTCCGTCGTCGAGCTCGCACGCGCTGATCGGCGGCCTGGTCGGCGCCGGCATGGCGAAGGCGGGGATTTCGGCGGCGGTGTGGAGCGGGCTCTCCAAGACCTTGCTCGCGATCGTGCTGTCGCCGCTGGTCGGCTTCCTGCTGGCGCTGGTGCTGGTCGCGATCGTGTCCTGGCTCTCGGTGCGCTCGACGCCGTTCGCGGTCGATCGCGCATTCCGCATCCTGCAATTCGCCTCGGCGTCGCTCTATTCGCTCGGCCATGGCGGCAACGACGCGCAAAAGACCATGGGCATCATCGCCGTGCTGCTCTATTCGCAGGGCCATCTCGGCGACACCTTCGAAATTCCGTTCTGGGTGGTGCTGGCCTGCCAGGGCGCGATGGCGCTGGGTACCCTGATGGGCGGCTGGCGGATCGTCCGCACCATGGGGCTGCGGATCACCAAGCTGACGCCGATGCAGGGTTTCTGCGCCGAAACCGGCGGCGCCGTGACGCTGTTCATGGCGACCTATCTCGGGGTTCCCGTATCGACCACGCACACCATCACGGGCGCCATCGTCGGCGTCGGCGCCGCACGGCGGCTTTCCGCCGTGCGCTGGAATGTGGCGAGCTCGATCGTCTACGCCTGGGTGATCACGATCCCGGCGTCGGCCGCGGTCGCAGCCGCGAGCTATTGGGCGGTGCAGATTCTGAAGTAGCGTTTTCGAGCGAAGTGGAAGCCGGTTCGCGTTAAGAAAACGCGTCCCAAAAAGGAGTAATCAGCCGACCAGCTTCAGCCCGACGATGCCGGCAACGATCAGTCCGATGCTGGCAAGCCGCATCGCGGTCGCGGGTTCGCCGAGCAGGATGATGCCGAGCGCCGCGGTGCCGACCGCGCCGATCCCGGTCCAGACCGCATAGGCGGTTCCAATCGGCAGCGTCTTCAGCGCGAGGCCGAGCAGGATCACGCTGCCGGCCATCGCCGCCAGCGTCAGCACCGACGGCACCAGCCGCGAGAAACCTTCGGTATATTTCAGCCCGATCGCCCAGCCGATCTCGAGCAGGCCAGCGGTGAACAGAATGGTCCAAGCCATCACGAACCCTCCAGATAAGGCAGGGTCGTCCCCGCGAATGGTATGGTGAGGAGAAGGTCGTCCTTCCGGTGCCCATATGGGGATGGTGCGGGCGTTCCGCATTGCGACAAAACGCCCTTGATTGCGCCCGTTTTCCCTGCCAAATGCCCCGCCATGTCCGACATTTCAGTTTCAGCCGAATCGCCGTCCCGCTCGCCGCTTTCAGAGGAAGTGGCGCGACGGCGTACCTTCGCGATCATCTCGCACCCGGACGCCGGCAAGACCACGCTGACGGAAAAGCTGCTGCTGTTCGGGGGCGCCATCAATCTCGCGGGCCAGGTCAAGGCCAAGGGCGAGCGGCGCAACACGCGCTCGGACTGGATGAAGATCGAGCGCGAGCGCGGCATCTCGGTCGTCACCTCGGTGATGACCTTCGAGTTCAACGACCTCGTGTTCAACCTCTTGGACACGCCGGGCCACGAGGACTTTTCGGAAGATACCTATCGCACGCTGACCGCGGTCGATTCCGCTGTGATGGTGATCGACGCGGCGAAAGGCATCGAGGCGCGCACGCGAAAGCTGTTCGAGGTGTGCCGGCTGCGTGACATCCCGATCATCACCTTCATTAACAAGATGGACCGCGAGAGCCGCGACACGTTCGAGCTTCTGGACGAGATCGAGAAGACGCTGGCGCTCGACACGACGCCGATGACCTGGCCGGTCGGCCGTGGCCGCGACTTCCTCGGCACCTATGACGTCGTCAATGGCGGCGTGCGGCTGCTCGAGGGCGGCGGCGCCAAGACCGGCGCCACCGAGCAGATCGACATCGCCGATCTCGGCAAGCGCAATCCCAATCTCGACGTCGCCGAGGTCAAGGACGAGCTCGCGCTGGCCTCGGAAGCCTGCAAGCCGTTCGAGCTCGCGGCGTTCCGCGAGGGCCACCTGACGCCGGTCTATTTCGGCAGCGCGCTGCGCAATTTCGGCGTCGGCGATTTGCTCGAAGGCCTCGGCAAGTTCGCGCCGGCGCCGCGCGCGCAGGACTCGGATTTGCGCAAGGTCGAGGCATCGGAGCCGCGCATGAGCGCATTCGTGTTCAAGATCCAGGCCAACATGGATCCGAACCACCGTGACCGCATCGCCTTCGCCCGGCTGTGCTCGGGCAAGCTCAGCCGCGGCATGAAGGCCAAGCTGGTACGCACCGGCAAAAACATGAGCCTGTCGAGCCCGCAGTTCTTTTTCGCGCAGGACCGCTCGGTCGCCGACGAGGCCTTTGCCGGTGACGTCGTCGGCATTCCCAACCACGGCACGCTCAGGATCGGCGACACCCTGACCGAGGGCGAGGATCTGACCTTCGTCGGCGTACCGAGCTTCGCGCCGGAAATCGTCCGCCGCGTCCGGCTGACCGACGCGATGAAGGCGAAGAAGCTGAAGGAAGCCTTGCAGCAGATGTCGGAGGAGGGCGTCGTGCAGGTGTTCCGCCCGCGCGACGGCGCGCCCGCGCTGGTCGGCGTGGTCGGCCCGCTGCAGCTCGATGTGTTGAAGGCGCGGCTCGATGCGGAATATTCGCTGCCGGTCGAGTTCGAGATCAGCGAATTTTCGCTGGCGCGCTGGATCTCGTCCGACGACCGCAAGCAGCTTGACGCCTTCATCTCCGCCAACAATTCCGGCATCGCCGACGACGTCGACGGCGATCCCGTGTTCATGGCCAAGAACGAGTTCTATCTTGGCTACACCCGCGAGCGCGCCGAGGGCATCACCTTCTCCAACGTCAAGGACGTGAAGAAGAAGGCGTAGTGGCGCTCGCTCCGGTGTCGTCCCCCGGGAAGGCGGGGGACCCGGTACGCCGCGGCTTCTCCGTTACTCGCTACGGTTTTCGGCGGGGAGGTGACTGCCGAAAAAGTCGATGAGGCTCTGCGGTGCGTTGGCGCCGTAGCACAACTCGAGGAGCTCCTCCGCATCAGCCGCTTCGGACGCGCTGCGGGGAAACAGGTCCTCTTCATAGGCGGCGAGCGCGGCCTCGACGTCACCTGGGTTGGCAGCGATCGCCGCGCCGAGTTCGGCACCGTCGTACATTGCGAGATTGGCGCCTTCACCCGATGGAACCATCAGATGCGCTGCATCGCCGAGCAGCGTGACGCCGGGCACGTGGTCCCATTGATGTGCGACCGGAAGCGCATGGATGAGGCGCAGCACCGGCGCCGTCTCGCCATCGGTGATCAGCGCGGTCAGCGCCCGGGCCCAGCCATCGAATTCCTCGGCGACGCGGGCGAGGGCGCTCGCAGGGTTGGAGAAGTCGAGGTTGGCAAACCATTCCTCAGGCTTGGTCAGCGCCACATAGGTGTGCAGCACGCCGTTCGGCTCACGATGCGCGGCGATGCCCTTTCCCGGCGCCAGCGCGAACATCGCGCCGCCGCCAACCGCTTCCGCGCTCGCTCGGTGACGGACATCGGCGTCGAACAGATATGTCTCGATGAACGAAGTGCCGACATAAGTCGGCTTGTGTGCGGAGAGAAGCGATCGCACGCGCGACCAGGCACCGTCGGCGCCGACCAGAAGCTCAGTCGTCACCGTCATGCCGTCGGCAAAGCTCAATAGGTGCCTTCCACCGCCGAGCGGAGTGGCCGCGGTGACCTTAGATCCCCAATGCACCGTGCCCTCGGGCAGCGAGTTGAGCAGGATCCGACGTAGCTCGCCTCGGGGTACCTCGGGGCGCCCGCCCGTGCCGTCATCCGGATGATGCAGCAGGACATTGCCTTGGGTATCGAGCGCGCGGGTTTCCTGGCCGCCGGGGTGGATCAGCTCGCGGAACTCCTCAAAGAGGCCTGCGGCCTTCAGCGCGCGTTGGCCGTTGTGCTCATGGATATCGAGCATGCCGCCCTGCGTTCGTGCCTCTGCGGAGGCTTCCGCTTCGTAGACGATCGCTGCGATCCCGTGGACATGGAGGACGCGGGCAAGCGTCAGGCCGCCGAGGCCGGCACCGACGATCGTGACGGGAGATTTCATGCGGAGTCCTTCCGGGCTGAGAGTTATGGAACGTCGTTCCAATACTTGGAATGCCGTTCCAGACGTGTCAAGGTTCGGCATGGTCAAGAAGGCGCGCAGCAGCCAGCGACGCGAGGACTCGCTCTCGCGGGATCGCATCATCGAGGCTTCGATCGAACTCCTGGACGAAAGCGGCGAGGACGGTCTGACGTTCCGTGCCCTGTCCGAACGGCTCGCGACCGGTCCCGGCGCGATCTACTGGCATATCGCCAACAAGAGTGATCTGCTGGTCGCCGCCTGCGATGCCATTGTCGCGCGCATGGTCGATGAGCACGTGGTCGGCGGATCGCCGAAGGCCACCATTCGCGCCCTTGCGCTCGGCATGTTCGACGCAATGGAGGCGCATGCGTGGGTCGGGACAGCGCTGATCCGTGCTGCCGGGCAGTTGCCGACCGTGCGCGTTCTGGAATGCATCGGCCAGCAGGTTCGCGCGCTTGGCGTGGCTGCCGACACGCAGTGGACGATCGTCTCGGTCCTGCTGAACTACATCCTTGGCGTCGGTGGCCAGAACGCAGCCAACGCGCAGTTCGCGCGGACGCATGGCCTGGACCGATCGAGCTTCCTGGATGCGGTGGCGACCGACTGGTCCGCGCTCGACGCAAGCGACTACCCGTTTGCACGCAGCGTGGCCGGCGCGATGCGGGACCACGACGACCGTGTCGACTATCTCGCCGGCATCGATCTCATCCTCGCCGGTATCAAGGGGACACGAACCGGCCGAACCTAGGTTTTAGTATTGACAAGCGCGAGGAATTGAACGCCGCCCCGCTTGATGCGGTCCGGCCGCGGACCCATTTTCTCCGGAGTGCAATCCGGGTCCGCCTGCATGCTCCGACGCGTCGCCATCTGCCTCGCTTTTGCCGTGCCGGCCTTTGCGCTCGCGAGCGCGGCCTCTGCGCAGCAGCGGCAACAAATCAACCCGGCGCCCTTCGCACACACGCCTTGCAGCGTGCTCGACGAAGGGCCTTGCATCCCGTCCTATTGCAGCGTGTTCAACCACGGGCCATGCCTGCCCGAGATGGATTATCCGTACGGCGAAAATCTCCAGCTCACGATCCTGACCGTGCCACCGCAGGATCAGGCCGAGAAGTACCGCAAGCCGGATCATGATCTCAATACCATCGGCGATCTGTTCGCCGCGCTGCGCGCCTGCTGGGCGCCGCCACCGCCGGACGACGCGCGCGCGGGCATGCAGATGTCGGTGCGATTCAGCTTCAAACGATCGGGCGAGATGATCGGCGCGCCGCGCCTGACGTTTTCGACGCGGGGCATCCCGGCCGACACCCGCACCACCTACCTCAATGCGATCAACGCCTCGCTGGATGCCTGCCTGCCGCTGAAATTCACCGGCGGATTGGGCGGCGCGCTGGCCGGCCGGCCGATCATGATCCGCTATGTCGACAACCGGGAGCTGGCCAAATCGGCCGGCAAGCCGTGAGACACGTCATTCCGGGGCGCGCTGCAAGCGCGAACCCGGAATCCCGGGATTGGCTTGCGCGCCCGGCAACCTCGAGATTCCGGGTCCGGCCCTGCGGGCCATCCCGGAATGACGGAGTCGTGGCGTGACGCATTGCCACCCGCCCGGCGAAGGTGATACGCGAAGGCATTAGTTCGATCAGGGGAGGAACATCGTGGGACTGCTCGTCATGATCCTGGGTCTCGTGCTGTTCCTCGGCGTCCATGTGCTGTCAAGCCTGCGCGAGATGCGCGCCGGCCTGATCAAGGCGATGGGCGAGGGCGGCTACAAGATCGCCTATTCGCTCGCCTCCGCGGCCGGGCTCGTGCTGATCATCTGGGGCTTTGCGCATTATCGCGCGAGCGGATGGATCGACGTCTGGACCCCGCCGACGGCGCTCAAGCACATCACGGTCGCGCTGATGCTGCCCGCCGTCATCCTCGTCGTCGCCTCCTATATCCGCGGCCGCATCTACACCACGCTGAAGCATCCGATGCTCGCCGGCGTGAAGCTGTGGGCGTTCGCGCATCTGCTCGCCAACGGCGACCTCGGCTCGATCATCCTGTTCGGCTCGTTTCTCGGCTGGGCGGTCTATGACCGCATCTCGCTGAAGCGCCGCACGGATGCTGGCGCGCCGCCGATTCCGGTGGGCGGCCCAACCAACGACCTGATCGCGATCGCGGTCGGTGTCATCGTCTATCTGGCGCTGGCGTTTGCGTTCCACCCGGTCGTGATCGGCGTGCCTGTCATGGGAGCCTGACTATGTCTGTTCAATCCGCCATCAAGCGCAAGACCGCGCCCGATCTGCGCGCCCGCAAGAACGGCGAGCCGATCGTGATGCTGACGTCCTATCATGCGCACACCGCGGCGCTGGTCGACCGTCATTGCGACGCCATCCTGGTCGGCGATTCCCTCGGCAACGTCATGCATGGCTTCGAGACCACCGTGCCGGTCACGCTCGACATGATGATCCTGCAAGGCCGCGCGGTGATGCGCGGCTCGCAAGCTGCGCTCGTCGTGGTGGACATGCCGTTCGGCTCCTATGAGGGTTCGAAGGAGCAGGCGTTTCAATCCGCGGTGCGGATCATGAAGGAGACGCTGTGCGGCGCGGTCAAGCTCGAGGGCGGCGCGCGGATGGCGGAGACGGTGGCGTTCCTGTCCGAGCGCGGCATTCCGGTGATGGGCCATATCGGTCTGACGCCGCAGTCGATCAACACGCTTGGCTCGTTCCGCGCGCAGGGCCGCGAGGAAGAGAACTGGGCGCCGATCGAAAACGACGCCAGGGCGATCGCGGAGGCGGGCGCGTTCTCGATCGTGGTCGAGGCGGTCGCCGAGCCGCTGGCGCGCAAGATCACGCAGTCGATCGCCGTGCCGACCATCGGCATCGGCGCCAGCGCTGCCTGCGACGGCCAGGTGCTGGTGCTGGAGGACATGCTCGGCCTGTCGCCGCGGGCGCCGAAATTCGTGCGCCGCTACGGCAATCTCGGGCCGATGATCGAGGAGGCGATCGCCGGCTATGCGCGCGACGTGAAGAGTCGCGCCTTCCCGGGGCCGGAGCACGTCTACGGCATGAAGAAGAGCTGACCGGGCGCGCATGGACTGGTCGCAGCACGCAATTCCGCCGATGCGGCTCGAGCCGCGGTTCGGCGACCGCGTCGTGCCGGCTTTCCCGGAGCGGCCCGGCAGCCTTTGGGCGATGATCGCGGACGCCGTTGCGCAGAACGGCGACGGCGAGGCGCTGGTCTGCGGCGCGACGCGCCTGAGCTGGCGCGAGGTCGCGGAGAAATCGGCCAAGGTCGCGGCGGGCTTTGCAAGACTCGGCCTTGCGCCCGGCGACCGCGTCGCGATCCTGCTCGGCAACCGCATCGAGTTCGTGCTGACGATGTTCGCCGCCGCGCATGCCGGGTTGGTCACGGTGCTGCTCTCGACGCGCCAGCAGAAGCCCGAGATCGCCTATGTGCTGAACGATTGCGGCGCGACGCTGCTGGTCCATGAGGCCACGCTTGCCGACCGCATCCCTGATGCGGCCGACGTTCCCGGCCTCAAGCATCGCATCTCGGTCAGCGATGACGGCGCATCGCAATTCGCTGGTCTCGCCGACAACGCTGCGGCCCAGGCGCCGGCGGAGGTGAGGGAAGAGGACACCGCGATGATCCTCTACACCTCGGGCACCACGGGCCGGCCGAAGGGCGCCATGCTCGCCCATTGCAACATCATCCACTCCTCGATGGTGTTCGTGTCGTGCCTGAAGCTGACCAAGTCGGATCGCTCGATCGCCGCGGTGCCGCTCGCGCATGTTACCGGCGCGGTCGCCAACATCACCACCATGGCACGCTGCGCCGGCGCGCTGATCATCATGCCGGAGTTCAAGGCCTCGGAATATCTGAAGGTCGCGGCGCGCGAGCGCGTCAGCTACACGGTGATGGTGCCGGCGATGTACAATCTCTGCCTGATGCAGCCGGACTTCGACAGCTACGATCTGTCGAGCTGGCGGATCGGCGGCTTCGGCGGCGCGCCGATGCCGGTCGCGACCATCGAAAAACTCGACGCCAAGATTCCCGGGCTGAAGCTTGCGAATTGCTACGGCGCGACCGAGACCACGTCGCCCTCGACGCTGATGCCGGGCGAACTGACCGCCGCCCATATCGACAGCGTCGGCCTGCCGTGCCCCGGCGCCGAGATCATCGTGATGGGCGCTGACGGCCGCGAACTGCCGCGCGGCGAGATCGGCGAGCTCTGGATCCGCAGCGCCTCGGTCATCAAGGGCTACTGGAACAATCCGAAGGCGACCGTGGAGAGTTTCACCGCCGGCTTCTGGCATTCCGGCGATCTCGGTTCGATCGACGCGGCAAACTTCGTCCACGTGTTCGATCGCCAGAAGGACATGATCAATCGCGGCGGCCTGAAGATCTATTCCGCCGAGGTCGAGTCTGTCCTGGCCGGCCATCCCGCCGTGGTCGAGAGCGCGATCATCGCCAAGCCGTGCCCGGTGCTCGGCGAGCGCGTGCACGCCGTGATCGTGACCCGCACGGACGTGAATGCGGAGAGCCTGCGCGCCTGGTGCGCCGAGCGGCTCTCGGACTACAAGGTGCCGGAGACCATGGCGCTGACATCAGAGCCGCTGCCGCGCAACGCCAACGGCAAGGTGATCAAGCGCCAGATCAGGGAGAGCCTGTCCGCGATAGGCGCGTAGCGAGGCGTGGACGTACCATCCGCGAATTCGGTCGACCTCTCCCGCTTGCGGGGGTCGAGACGAGCGAAGCTCGCTCTTAGGTCGGCACGTGCAGCGCGGGCTGGGGGCCTGTTGCGGCAAGTCGCAAACGTCCCCCGTTAACGCTTTGATCCGCCTCGCTTTGCCTTGCCTCCGCCACACCATTAGGGTAACGCCGCCGCGATGTGGGGATCGGGTAGGGCTGGGCCCCACCGATAGCAGCGGTCCCGAGGGGATGGGATAGCCTTAAGTGTCTGAATTATTTGACGAAGTCGACGAGGAAGTCCGTCGCGATCAGCTCAAGAAGCTGTGGGACAAGTACTCGCTCTTTATCATCGCCCTGGCGATCCTGATCGTTGCGGGCGTCGGTGGCTGGCGCGGCTACCAGTATCTTGAGGCCAAGAAGGCCGCCGAGGCCGGTGCGGCGTTCGACCGTGCCGTCGAATTGTCCGATCAGAACAAGCACGCCGAGGCCGAGGCTGCGTTCGCCGCTCTCATCACCAAGGCACCGTCCGGCTACCGCAATCTGGCGCGGCTGCGCATGGCCGCCGAGGTCGCGACCCGCGATCAGCCGGCTGCCGCGAAGCTCTATGACGAGATCGCAGCCGACCGCAGCGTCGGCGGTCCCGAGCAGGACCTGGCGCGGATCCGCGCCGCGCAGCTCGCGATGGAAACCACCACCTATCCGAACATGCTGCAACGGCTCGAGGCCACGGCAACGGCGAAGGACTCGACGTTCCGTCACTCCGCCCGCGAGCTGCTGGCGCTGTCGGCCTGGCGCGCCAACGATGCCACCGCCGCGCGGCAGTGGCTCGACCAGATTGCCAATGACGGTGAGACGCCGCCGAGCCTGCGCTCGCGTGCCGAAGCGCTGCAGGCCTTGTTGCCGCCGGTCGCGAAGAGCTGACTTGGCGCGAAACCCGAGTTTGAGTGAGAGATCGACCATGCGCCGCTCGCAACGCCTGATCGCAGCCGCAGTTCTGACAGCGCTTTGCAGCGTGCTGGCGGGGTGCGGCGGTGGCGGCATGTCCAATTTCGATCCGAGCGACCTGCTCGACTTCCTTGACACCAAGAAGAAGCTGGCCGGCGACCGCAAGCCGGTCTTCCCCGAAGGCGTGCCCGGCCTCGAGCAGGGTGTGCCGAAGGAATTGTACAAGGGCTCGCAGCAGGAACAGCTCGATCAGCAGAACGCCGCGGCAGCCGCTGCCGCCCAGCCGGCCCCGCCGCCCGAGCCGCCGAAGGGCGCCAAGAAGCACGCCAAGGGCAGGGCGGCGCCGGCCGCGGATCAGGCGGCTGCTCCCGATGCCGCAGCCGAGGAGGGCGCGCCCGCCGCGCTGCCGCCGGAGCCGAAGCCGAAGAAGATCGTCCGCCGCCGCACCACCGCGCCGCCCGCCGACGACCAGCAGCCACAGCCCGCGGCGCCGGCCCAGCAGACCACGCAACAATCCGGCGGCGCCTTCCCCGCACCGCTACCGAGCGGCGGATTTTCACGCTAATTGCGAGCGGGATTCCACCTCGCCCCGCCTGCGGGGAGAGGTCGGAATTCAAGCACAGCTTGAATTCCGGGTGAGGGGGAGTTTCAACCCTCTCCCCGTAAGAGCGGGGAGAGGGAGAAGATGCTCCATCATTTGCTTCGACCGCTCCCCATTCCTGCTGTAGTTCTTTCCAGCACCTTGACCCGCGGACAACAGACCGCG
Organism: Bradyrhizobium sp. USDA 4510; assembly: GCF_054059095.1. Classification (NCBI taxonomy): domain Bacteria; kingdom Pseudomonadati; phylum Pseudomonadota; class Alphaproteobacteria; order Hyphomicrobiales; family Nitrobacteraceae; genus Bradyrhizobium; species Bradyrhizobium sp. USDA 4510. The sequence continues at coordinate 3,240,774 of NZ_JBSSBT010000001.1, forward strand.
CCTGGATGATCCATGTCTTTTACCATCGCCATTATCGGCCGGCCCAATGTCGGAAAGTCGACGCTGTTCAACCGGCTGGTCGGCCAGAAGCTCGCGCTGGTCGACGACGAGCCCGGCGTGACGCGTGACCGTCGCGAGGGCCAGGCCAGGCTCTACGACCTCGACTTCACCATCATCGACACCGCAGGTCTGGACGAAGGCGCCAAGGGCTCCCTGACGGCGCGGATGCAGGAGCAGACCGAAACCGCGATCGAGCTCGCCGACGCCCTGATGTTCGTGATCGACGCCCGCGTCGGCCTGACGCCGACCGACCGTGCCTTCGCCGACTTCGCGCGAAAAGCCAACAAGCCGGTGGTGCTGGTCGCCAACAAGGCCGAGGGCAAGCATGGCGAGATCGGCGCGATGGAATCCTACGCGCTCGGGCTCGGCGATCCCGTCCAGATCTCCGCCGAGCATGGCGAGGGCATGGGCGACCTCCACGAGGCGCTGAGCGCGCTGGTGCCGGAGACACCGGAGGAAGACGACGAGCTTGAGGATGACGAGGACATCTCGGAGGAGGAGGCCGCGCAGCGCCCGATCCGCGTTGCCATCGTCGGCCGGCCCAATGCCGGCAAGTCGACGCTGATCAACCATCTGCTCGGCGAGGAGCGGCTGCTGACCAGCCCCGAGGCCGGCACCACGCGCGATTCCATCGCGGTCGAGATCACCTGGCAGGGCCGCCAGTTCCGGGTGTTCGACACCGCTGGCCTGCGCCGTCGCTCGCGGATCGAGGAGAAGCTGGAAAAGCTCTCGGTCGCCGACGCGTTGCGCGCGGTGCGCTTTGCCGAAGTCGTCGTGATGATGATGGACGCGCAGAACAAGTTCGAGGAGCAGGATCTGCGCATCGCCGACCTGATCGAGCGCGAGGGCCGCGCCATCGTGCTCGCGGTCAACAAATGGGACCTCGTCGAGCGCAAGCCGAACCAGATCTCGCAACTGCGCACCGATGCCGACCACTGGCTGCCGCAGGTCAAGGGCGCCCCGATCGTCGCCGTCTCCGGCCTGATGGGCGAAGGCATCGACCGCCTGATGACGGCGATCCAGGAGGCTTATGCGGTCTGGAACCGGCGCTTGCCGACCTCGGCGCTCAATCGCTGGTTCGAGCAGGCGATCCAGACCAACCCGCCGCCGGCGGTCTCGGGCCGCAGGCTGAAGCTGAACTACATCACGCAAGTGAAGGCGCGCCCGCCGAGCTTCGTGCTGTTCTGCTCGCGCGCCGACGCGATCCCGCGATCCTATCTGCGCTACCTCATCAACTCGCTGCGCGAGACGTTCGATCTGCCGGGCACGCCGATCCGGATCACGCTGCGCGAGAAGGCCAATCCGTTCGCCCACAAGCGCAAACGCCCGTCGTGAGCGAAAGGTCGGAGGGCGACACGGTTGCTGTAGCGCAACCGCGCAGCGGCGCGGTGATCTTCATCTTCATCACGTTGCTGCTCGACATGCTCGCGCTCGGGATCATCATCCCGATCCTGCCCAAGCTGATCGAGGGCTTCGTCAACAACGACACCGCTAATGCGGCGCGCATCTTCGGCGTGTTCGGCTCGATCTGGGCCTTGATGCAGTTCGTCTGCTCGCCGATCCTCGGCGCGCTGTCCGATCGCTTCGGCCGCCGGCCGGTGGTGCTGCTGTCGAATTTCGGCCTCGCCGCCGACTATGTGCTGATGGCGCTGGCGCCGAACCTGATCTGACTGTTCATCGGGCGGGCGATCTCGGGCATCACCTCGTCGAGCATCTCGACCGTGTTCGCCTATATCGCCGACGTCACCGCGCCGGAGCAGCGCGCCGCGATGTTCGGCAAGATTGGCGTCGCCTTCGGCGCCGGCTTCATCCTCGGACCGGCGCTCGGCGGCCTGCTCGGCGAGATCGATCCGCGGCTGCCGTTCTGGGCGGCGGCGGGTTTGAGCTTCGTCAACGGGCTGTATGGCCTGTTCATCCTGCCGGAATCGCTGCCCGTGGAGCGGCGCGCGCCGTTCAAATGGAAGAGCGCCAATCCGATCGGCGCGCTGCATTTCCTGCGCTCGAACCGGACGCTCGCCGGCCTGTCGCTGGCGACGTTCTTCGGCCAGCTCGCGCATGTCGTGCTGCCCTCGGTGTTCGTGCTCTACGCCACCTATCGCTATGGCTGGGACACCGGCACCGTCGGCGCGACGCTGGCGCTGGTCGGGCTCTGCGGCATGATCGTGCAGGGCGCGGCGATCGGCCCGATCGTGCAGCGCCTCGGCGAGCGCAACGCGCTGTTCCTCGGCCTCGTCTGCGGCGCCTTGGGCTTCGTGATCTTCGGCGCCGCGCCGACCGGCCAGCTGTTCTGGATCGGCATTCCCGTGATGGCGCTGTGGGGCCTCTCGGGCGCTGCGACGCAGGCGCTGACGACGCAGCTCGTCGCCGCCGATCAACAGGGCCAGTTGCAGGGCGCGACTTCAAGCGTGCAGAGCATGTCGGAATTGATCGGCCCGTTCCTGTTCACGCTGACGTTTGCGTATTTCATCGGCGATACCGTGCCGGTGAAGATGCCCGGCGCGCCGTTCTATCTGGCCGGCGCGCTGCTGCTGCTCGCGCTCGCCATCGCCTGGCGCACGACGGCGGCAAAGAGAGCGTAGGGCGGGCCGCCGACGGATCCACCACGAGACGCTCTATTCCGTCGCCGGCACCGAATGGTGCTCGTGCGTGACGCGCCACTCGCCGTCGACCTTGCGCAATCCGATCGTCAGCCTGAACTGGAACGTGGCATCAGGTGGCCCGCACCGCATCACCGCGACCGCGAAGGCCACATCATCGCCAGCCGTGATCGCGATCTCCTCGACATCGAAGGCGTAGGATGGGCGATGATACCTGAAGAACAAGTCCCACGTCTTCCGGTATTCATCCAATCCGCGTGACTGCAATGGCGGCGGAACGTCGAACATCACGATGTCCTGATCGTGATGGGCGAAGATGCCGGGATAGTCGCGTCGGCGGACGGCGTCCGTCCAGGCGTCGATGAGCGCCCTGATTTCGGTTTCCGCTTTCTGTTTCTGCTGTGTCATCGCTCGCGTGCTCCGAATGCTGGCTGATGCTTCGAGGACGAATGCGAGCGCGCCGATCCGACACGATGATGTGTCCGGCCGCACCGGGCGGATTGCGTCATATTGTCCATTGTCCATTTACAAACCATCCGGTTGGTTTGTATAAGAGCTGATACCGGATGAAGACGCGCCTCGCTCCGGGGCGCGCTGCCAGGAGCAGCATGGTGACCGACGAGGCCGTTGATATCTGCGATGAATTGACCCGCTTCAGCGCCGCGCAGGCGGCGCTGCTGACGTCGCGCGGCCTTGTCTACCTGACCGACCTGAAACTCGATGGCGGCAGGCACGGGACGATTGTCGCCGCCAGTCATGCTGAGGCGCAGGCCATCGCCCGCGCACGCGGTCGAGGGGAACGGGTCGTCGGCCGAATGGCCTACGGCTTCCTTCATGGCCTGCTGCAGAAGGTTCGCTTGTGCGCGTGAGCGATCGGATAGGTTGATGACCGATTCCTGAAATTGATGCGCCTTCCGAGGGCGACATCGCCATTTCGGGGACGCCGTTCGCGCTGCCTCGCAGCGCTTGAGATTGACCGAAGCCACTGAGATACTGTGATCTCAAGCGACTCCTTCTTGAGTACACCATGGATAATCCTTCCCGCTCGGAACGCTCCCGCAACGCCGCACTCGACGCCGCGATCACCATCGTGACGCGCGACGGTCCGGGGCGCCTGACGCTGGACGCGATTGCGCGCGAGAGCGGTCTCAGCAAGGGCGGCGTGATGCACCAGTTCCGCACCAAGGAAGCGGTGCTGCGCGCCTTGCTCGAGCAGCAGATGGCGCATTTCGAGGAATTCTCGAACCGCTACATCGAAAAGGTACGCGGGACCACGGACCAGCCCGAACTGTCGGCGCAGATCGCGACGCTGCGGGAGGCGATCTCAACGCCGCGGGCAGGGGCGTTCGCACTGCTGGCGGCGATGAACGAGAACCCCGAATTGATGGCGATGCCGCGCGATGTCGACATCAAGAAGGTCGCGCTGATGAAGGCCGAGGCGAGCGATCCCGATCTCGCGCTGCTGCGCTGGGCGGCGGCGCGGGGGCTGCTGCTGAGTTCGTTGTTCGGCATGTTGTCGCTGACCGAGGCCGAGCGCGATCGTCTGTTCGAGCGCTTGCTCGACGACAGCAAGTGGACCGCGATGGAGCAGGGCGCGACGGAGGCAGCAAAGCCAGCCAAGACAACGGCGGCGCGTACGGCATCTTCGCCTCCGGCCGGCGCGCGCGCGGCAAAGCCCGCATCGGCGCGCAAGCGCGGCTGAATTTCCGGCGCTGCCGAAAGCGCAACGCCGCCCAAGCGGAATATGGATCGCTTGGCGGCGTTGGATCGGCACCGGGCCCCTGAAATCCCCCGGCGATTTCTGCCGTACCACACGAGATGTCGCGGGTTTGTGACAACGCGCGGCCGCCATTCGCGAAGCCGCCTCGCCAGCCAACACGACATTTCGACCGCCGCATTTTTCCGACGCGTTTCCTGCGATTGCAATTTCACAAACCAACTGGTCGGTTTTATAATTGATCGCACTGAGGCAAGGTCTGGCGGCGCCGCGACGGCGAGTCAGACCGGCAGTGACGGCCGCAGCCGTACTTTCAGCCCCGGACGCGGCTGCGGCCGAGCTGCTCTTCCGCTTTAGGGTCGGATGAGGAGATTGGAATGGAGAGCTCGATCGCCGCGCGCGGTCTGGGAGCGATGGCGCTTTGCGTCCTCGCGGGAGGATGTGCCGCCGTCACGCCGGTGGCCTATTCGGATGTGGCATCGTCGGCCTACATGACGCCGGACACGTCCGATTCTTCGGGGCGTGTGCCGTATCGCTATGCGCCGCCGGTCGACTGGCGCAGCTACAACAAGGTGATGATCGATCCGGTCGTGATCTATCGCGGCGCGGATCATCAGTTCGGCGACATGTCCGAGAAGGACAAGCAGACGCTCGCCGCCTACATGCAGACCCGCTTCGCCGACAAACTGCGCGGCCGCTTCACGCTGGTGAACACGCGCGGGCCGAACACGTTCCGCCTGCGGCTGACGCTGACCGGCGCGGTCGCCAACACGCCGGTGCTCGGCACGCTGTCGCGTTTCGATCTGGCGGGCGCGGTCTACAACGGCGTGCAGGCCGCGCGCGACGGCGAGGGCACGATGACCGGCTCCGTCATCCATGCCGTCGAGATGTTCGACAGCTCGACCTCGCGGCTGCTCGGCGCCTATGTCAGCAAGCAATATCCCAATGCCTACGACATCAAGGCCAGCGTCGGCGATCTCGCCGCGGCCACCGCCGGCATCGACAAGGGTGCCGATGCCTTCATGGCGCAATTGAAGTGACGCGCGCCGCGCGCGTCCGCAAACCATCCCGACGCTGAAAGGTCCTTTACCATGAACTTTCTGGTTCGCATGTTTCTGCGCAGCCTCGTCGCTGCCTTGCTGATGAGCTCGACCGGCCGCGCCGAGACGATTGCCCCAGCCGATCCCAGCGGCACCTGGCTGACCGAAGACGGCCGCGCACGCATCCGCCTCGAGCGCTGCGGCCCTGCGCATGACCGCATCTGCGGCTTCATCGTGTGGATGAAGGATCCGCTCGATTCACACGGCCAGCCGCTCCGCGACAGCTTCAATCCCGAACCCGACAAGCGGACGCGTGCGCTGCTCGGCCATCAGCTGATCCTCGGATTGAAGCTGACGCCGGAGGGCAGGTTCGACGGCGACATCTACAACGCCGAGGACGGCAAGTCCTATGCGGTCTCGCTGTGGCGCGACAAGTCCGACCGGCTGAAGCTCAAGGGATGCCTGCTCAAGCTGCTGTGCCAGACCCAGACCTGGACGCAGACGCTGGACGTGCAGCCGGGCCAGCTCGTCGGCCTGACCGGCGACGTCGGCGGCCCGCGCGCCGACAGGGAATGGGCATCGCTGCCGCCGCCCGTCAAGGCGAAGTCGGCGGCGAAGTAAGAAGGTGCAAAAAGTCATTCCGGGGCGATGCGCAGCATCGAACCCCGGAATCTCGAGATTCCCCGATGCGCAATTGCGCATCTGAGGTTCGCGCGTTGCGCGCCCCGGAATGACCGCTACGCGGTCACTTCTTCAGCAGCGGACAGTCGCTGGCCTCAAGCGGCTTTGCGGCGTCTTCCGGCGCGATCGTGGCGATCAGCTTGTAATAGTCCCAGGGATATTTGGACTCTTCGGGCTTCTTCACCTCGAACAGATAGGCCGGAATCAGGCGCCGGCCGTCGGCGCGGAGCGGGCCCTTGCCGAACAGCGGATCGTCGGTCGGCAATTCCTTCATCTTGGCGACGACCTTGGCGCCGTCATGCGGATTGCCGCCAAGCGCTTCCATCGCCTTGAGATAGTGCAGCACCATCGCGTAGTTGCCGGCCTGGGTCATCGACGGCATCGCGTTCTTGCTGGCGAGGGCGGAGAACCGCTTCGACCAGGCGCGGGTCTGGTCGTTCATGTCCCAGTAGAAGGATTCCGTGAACGTCAGGCCTTGCGCGGTCTTCAACCCGAGCGAATGCACGTCGTTGATGAACAGCAGCAGCGCCGCGAGCTTTTGGCCGCCGGAAACGATGCCGAATTCGGCCGCCTGCTTGATCGCGTTGGTGGTGTCGCCGCCGGCATTGGCGAGGCCGACCACCTTGGCCTTGGACGATTGTGCCTGCAGCAGGAACGAGGAGAAATCGGCGGTGTTGATCGGATGCTTGACGCTTCCGAGCACCTTGCCGCCATTGGCGTTGACGACCGCGGTGGTGTCGCGCTCGAGCGCGTGGCCGAATGCATAATCGGCCGTCAGGAAGAACCAGGTGTCGCCGCCGGCCTTCGTCAGGGCCTTGCCGGTGCCGTTGGCCAGCATGTAGGTGTCGTAGGTATATGAAATCGTATTCGGCGTGCAGGCCTTGCCGGTGAGGTCGGCGGTCGCCGCGCCCGAATTCAGCAGGACGATGTTCTTTTCCTTGACGAGATTGTTGACCGCAAGCGCCACGCCGGAGTTCGGCGTGTCGGCGATCGCATCGACCTTCTCGTTGTCGACCCATTGCCGAGCGATGTTGACGCCGACGTCGGGCTTGTTCTGGTGGTCGCCACTCAGGACGTCGATCTTCCAGCCCTTCTTGAGCAGGCCGGAATCCTCCACAGCCATCTTGATCGCGACCACCGAGTTCGGGCCGCCGATGTCGGCATAGAGGCTCGACATATCGTTCAGCACGCCGATCTTGACGGTCTTGTCCTGCGCGAACGCAGAAGTTGAAAGGCCGAGTGCGGCGCAAGCAAGAAGCGCGGCGCAGCGCCGCGCAAACGTCGTTGTCATGAAATTCCCTCCACTGTCTAAAGCCCGGACAGCCCTCTTGCGGAGCCTTTTTGCCGGTCGCTCAGGTTCCCGCTTACCCTTTCCCGGGGGGCGCGGCAATCCGCCTAAAGCCGGGTGGGCCTGCGTCGAAGCGTCATCCGGTGAAACCCTTACTTGAGCGCGTCGGAGGTCAGCTTGAATTTCTGGATCCGCTTTCCGGTGTCGACCTCGGCGGTATAGACGTTGCCCCTGGCGTCGACCGCGAGCGCGTGCACCCAGTGGAACTGCCCGGCGTTGCGGCCGTTGCGGCCGAAGCTGCCGACCACTGCGCCGTCGTCACGCCTGATGATGCGGATCTCGTTGTTCTCGCCGTCGGCGGAGAGCAGGTAGGTCTGCTTGGGATCGGGCCACAGCGCGATGTCCCACACCGCGCCGTTGCCGAGCGTGCTCTTCTCGAAGAAGAACTCCTTCACGAAGCTGCCGTCCTTCCTGAACACCTGGATGCGGTTGTTGATGCGGTCGCAGACATAGACCAGTCCGTCATCGGCGATCTTCACGCAGTGCACGGGATTGCCGAACTGCTGCGCGACCTGCGCCTTCGGATCGTAGGGTGGCTGCTTGGCGTCGTCGGGCTTGTTGCCATAGGCGCCCCAGTGCCGCTTGTAGGCGCCGGTGGTGGCATCGAACACGATGACGCGCCGGTTGCCGTAACCGTCGGCGACGTAGATCTCGTTGGCCTCCTTGTCGATCGCGGTCTCGGCGGGCTTGCCGAGCTGGGTGGTGTCGTTGCTGCCCTTGCTCGGTGCGATCGAGCCGATCTGCGAGACGAACTTGCCGTCGAGGGTGAACTTGAGGATTGCATTGTCATTGTCGGCGTTGCCGCCGATCCAGACGAAGCCGCGCTCGTCGACCTCGATGCCGTGCTCGCGGCCAACCCACTCATAGCCGTCACCCGGACCGCCCCAGGACCGCAGTAGATTTCCGTCAGCGTCGAATTCGAGCACCGGCGGCGCCGAGACGCAGCATTTCGAGCGCGGCGGATTGAGGCTCGCGCCCTTCTCGTCGTCGGTCAGCGAGCGCGGCCGGTGGATCACCCAGATGTGGCCCTGCCAATCCACCGTGATGCCGCCGACCTGGCCGAGGATCCAGTTGTTGGGAAGTTGCTTCGGCCAGGACGCATCGACCGCAAACGTCGGGACGTCACTGGCCCTGGCGGGCGCTGGCTGAGCAAAAAGGGCTGATGATGCGATGCAGGCGGAGAGAAACAATCCGGACAGAATGAAGCGCGCGCGATTGAACGTCGGCGTCATGTTGCCTCCCGAAATTTTTCTTGGCGGGCGTCCCGCTGGGAAGGGCAGTCAATCGTGGGGACGCGAGCGAGTCAATCGCAAGGAGGTGCGTAGCCCGGATGGAGCGAAGCGAAATCCGGGGCCGGTTTCTCGGCGTAGAGATTATCCCGGATTGCGCTTCGCTCCATCCGGGCTACGAGAGAGAGAGCCGGGCTCACGCCGGCGGCTGGAAGCTGCGTAGCGTGCGCGCCTTGTAGTCGTAGAGCTTGCCGGTCTCGGTCCACGCGGGCGAACACATCGGCACGATGGATTCGGCGGCCATGTCGGGCGTATCCAGCGTCATCGGGTCTTCGCCGGGAAATACCTGCGCGCGCATCCGGGTGCGGATCGGGCCGGGGCTGAACAGGTTGACGCGGAGCTTTGTGTTGGCGGTCTCGTTGGCCCAGGAGCGCACCAATGCCTCCAGCGCGGCCTTCGAGGCCGCATAGGGGCCGAGATAGGCGTTGGCTTTGTGGGCCACGCCCGACGTCACGAACACCGAGCGGCCGGCGTCGGATTGGCGCAGCAGCGGGTCCATGCAGCGGATCAGCTGGAAGTTGGCGGTGACGTTGATCGCGAACACGTCGTTCCATGGTTTCAGCTCGATATGGCCGAGCGGCGACGACGGCCCTGCGGTGCCGGCATTGCCGACCAGGATATCGAGCTTGCCGTGGCGCTCATGCAGCGCAAGGCCGAGCCGCGCGATGCCGTCGTAATCGGTGAGCGAGAGCGGCACCAGGGTGGTGCTGCCGCCGGCCTTGCGGATCTCGTCGTCGAGCTCTTCCAGCCCGCCTTGCGTGCGCGCCACCGCCACGACATGCGCGCCGGCCTTGGCCAGTGCGACCGCGGTCGCATAGCCGATGCCGCGCGAGGCGCCGGTCACGAGGGCGATACGGGAGGCGAGGGGTTTTGTCATGGAAGGGACTCTAACAAATCGTCGTCCCTGCGAAAGCAGGGACCCATACGCCGTGACGGCGGTAATGGAAGTTCGTGTCTAACACTGTCGCCAGCCAGATAGGCCGGTGGTTATGGGTCCCTGCTTTCGCAGGGACGACAGCGCGGATGTGGCTAGCTCGCCTCCGCCAGCAGCGAGAGCTGGCGCGGCGGGGCCTCGATTTCGCTCTGGTCGGTGAGGTGTGTCGGGTAGGCGCCGGTGAAGCAATGGTCGGCGAATCTCGGATTTGCCGGGTCGCGGCCCTCATAGCCCATCGCGCGGTACATGCCGTCGATCGACAGGAAGGCGAGCGAGTCGGCGCCGATGATGTCGCGCATCTCCTCGAGCGAATGGGTCGCGGCGAGCAGGCCGCCGCGGTCCGGCAGGTCGATGCCGTAATAGTCGGGATAGAGGATCGGCGGCGAGGCGAGGCGGAAATGCACCTCACGGGCGCCGGCGTCGCGCATCATGCGCACGATCTTCTTCGAGGTGGTGCCGCGCACCAGACTGTCGTCGATCAGGATGATGCGCTTGCCCTCGATCGCGGCGCGGTTGGCCGAATGCTTCATGCGCACGCCGAGCTCGCGCACGCTCTGGGTCGGCTGGATGAAGGTGCGGCCGACATAGTGGTTGCGGATGATGCCGAGCTCGAACGGCACGCCGGAATACTGGCTGTAGCCGACCGCGGCGGGCACGCCGGAATCCGGCACCGGCACCACGACGTCGACCTCGGGATGGCTCTCGCGCGCCAGCTGGGCGCCGAACGCCTTGCGCACGTCGTAGACCGAGCGGCCGCCGACGATCGAATCCGGGCGCGCGAAATAGATGTATTCGAAGATGCAGGGCCGGGCCGGCTTCGGCGGGAACGGCTTGTGGCTGTGAGCCCCTCGCTCGTCGAACACGATGATCTCGCCAGGCTCGATGTCGCGGACGTATTTGGCGCCGATCATGTCGAGCGCGCAGGTCTCCGAGGTCAGGATCGGACGGCCGTCGAGATCGCCGAGCACCAGCGGGCGGATGCCGAGCGGGTCGCGCGCGCCGACCAGCTTCTTGTTGGTCAGCGCGACCAGCGCATAGGCGCCCTCGATGGTGCGCAGCGCCTCGATGAAGCGGTCGATGAAGCGGGTGCGCTTGGACTGCGCCACGAGATGCAGGATCACCTCGGTGTCGGTGGTCGATTGCATCATGGCGCCGCCCTTGACCAGCTCGCGGCGCAGGGTCAGGCCGTTGGTGAGGTTGCCGTTGTGGCCGACCGCAAATCCGCCGGCGCTGAGCTCGGCGAACAGCGGCTGCACGTTGCGCAGGATGGTGCCGCCGGTGGTGGAGTAGCGGACATGGCCGACCGCGGCGTTGCCCGGCAGGCGCTCGATCACCTCGCGGCGGGAGAAGGCGTCGCCCACCAGGCCGAGGCGGCGTTCACTGTGGAAGCGGCTGCCGTCGAAGGAGACGATGCCGGCAGCTTCCTGGCCGCGGTGTTGCAGGGCGTGCAGGCCGAGTGCGGTGATCGCGGCGGCCTCGGGATGGTCGAAGATGCCGAACACGCCGCATTCCTCGCGGAGCGAGTCGCCATCGAGGTCGGGGTGGTATCTGAGAGGGTCTTGCAGTTCGATCGGGCCGAGGTCGAGATCCATTTGGTCGGTATGATCCGAAGGGGTCTGCATCTCGTTCATCGCCTCTCGTAAGGGCCCAAATAGTTTATCGGCCCGCGGGTTTCTCGATCAGCTTCTTCAAGCTGTCACGCGCAGGTTTGCTATAGCCATCACCCGACGCCGGCGTCGCCTGATCATTGGTATCGGCCGCAGAATCGTCGTCTGGCTTATTCTTCTTGAACTTCTTTAAGATGGTGTTCTCGGGGTCGTCAGGCAAGAGCGACATCAGCCAATCCCCGGTTCCCTGCAGCACTACGCGGGACTTCGCCCCGGTCACCCAATCGGGCCGCTGCTTGTCCGGAACCAGCCAGGTGAAGAACATGAACGCCACGACCACGATCAGGAGGCCGCGAGCGAGCCCGAACAGGAAGCCAAGGGTGCGGTCGAGCGCGCCGATCCGGGAATCCAGGATCATGTCCGAAATCCGCACCGTGACGATCGAGACCACGATCAGCGTGCCGATGAAGACGCCGGCCACCACGACCACGGCGGCGACCGTGTCGTTGTTGAAATAGGTCTTGGCGGTCGGCAGAAGCTTCGAGAACGCATATAGCGTGACCAAAGCGGCGGCGCCCCAGGCCGCGATCGACAGGATCTCGCGCATGAAGCCGCGCACCATCGCGAGCAGGCCCGAAATCAGCATCACGCCGAGCAGGACGAGATCAAGTATCGTTATGGGCATCGGCTGGTCAGGTCCGCTGGTACGTTTCGGTACGCTGTTAAGGGCTTACGTTGTTAAGGGCTTACGCTGCTAAGGGCTCTCGCGAATCGGCGAAGTCGGTGCCGTCCTAACTGAGGCGCATTGGGGGCATCCGGCAAGGCCAGAGCGCCACCTGTCCCGCGCGGCGGATGTATAGCGGCGGGGGGCTGATACGTCACGCCCGCTTTAGCTGGTCTCGCGACGGAATCGGGCCGGTGTGGCATTTTTCTCAGCCGCATCAGGGCCTCCGGAGCTGCCCTGGTCGCGCCGGCCGCCCCGGGGCGTCCCGCGTGCCGCAATTTCGGCGACCAGCGTGGTGAGATTGCCGACGCTGTTGAGGGTGAGCCCTGAATCGCCGCCGCTCTCGCCGCGGGCCGATTCGGGCAGGATGGCCCGGGCGAAGCCGAGCTTGAGGGCCTCCTTGAGCCGGGCCGGGGTCTGCGCCACCGGGCGGATCGCGCCCGATAGCGAAATCTCGCCGAAATAGACCGCATCCGTCGGCAGCGGCGCGTTCACCAGCGATGAGACCAGCGCGGCCGCCGCGGCAAGGTCCGCGGCCGGTTCCTGGATGCGCAGGCCGCCGGCGACGTTGAGATAGACGTCATGTCCGGACAATTTGACGCCGCAATGCGCTTCGAGCACCGCGAGCACCATCGACAGCCGGCTCGGGTCCCAGCCGACCACGGCGCGGCGTGGCGTGCCGAGCGAGGTCGGTGCCACCAGCGCCTGCAACTCGACCAGCACCGGACGGGTGCCCTCGATGCCGGCGAACACCGCCGTGCCGGGGCTGCCGAGCTCGCGCTCGGAGAGGAACAATTCCGAGGGGTTGGTGACCTCGCGCAGGCCGAGGCCGGTCATCTCGAATACGCCGATCTCGTCGGTCGCGCCAAAACGGTTCTTCACCGAGCGCAGGATGCGGAACTGCTGCGAGCCTTCGCCCTCGAACGACAGAACCGCATCGACCATGTGCTCGACCACGCGGGGACCGGCGATCTGGCCGTCCTTTGTCACATGGCCGACCAGGATGATCGCGGCACCCGTCTTCTTGGCAAAGCGAATGAGGGCCTGCGCCGAGGCGCGGACCTGGGTCACCGTGCCGGGCGCGGATTCCACCGTGTCGGTCCACATGGTCTGGATCGAGTCGATCACGATCAGGCGCGGCACCGCGCCTTCCGATAGCGTCGCGACGATGTCCTCGACCGACGTTTCCGAAGCCAGCTGCACCGGCGCGTCCGCGAGCCCGAGCCGTTCGGCGCGCAGCCGCACCTGGGCGACCGCCTCTTCGCCGGAGATATAGACCGCGCGGTGGCCGGCGCGCGCCATCATGCTGGTCGCCTGGGTCAGCAGCGTCGATTTTCCGATGCCGGGATCGCCGCCGACCAAAAGCACCGAGCCGCGGACGAAGCCGCCGCCAGTGACGCGGTCGAGCTCGGCCATCCCGGACGACAGCCGCGGCGCGTCCTGGGTCTTGCCGGACAGCGATTCCAGCGCAAACGTCCGCCCCTTGCGCTTGCTGCGGATCGAGACCGGCACCGAGCCTGTGGTGTCCTCCTCGGCCAGCGTGTTCCACTCGCCGCAGGAATCGCACTTGCCCTGCCAGCGATTATACGCCGCGCCGCAGTTCTGGCAGACGAAGGAGAGGGTGGATTTGGCCATGGAGCAGGTGAGTCGCGCTGTCGAGCACGATGCATAACACGGTTCGGCCGCCGCGCACGATCCATCGAAGAAGACGAAGCGCGAGATGGCGGGGCCGGCTCAGCGCGAGAACACCCGCGTTCCGCCCGGCCAGCGCGGCTTGTCGCCGACCGGGCTGGCGCCGATTTCCCAGCCGACGCCGCCCCACAGCACGTCGACGGCACCAAGCTCTCCGGCGCTGTCGCGTACGTAAAACACGTTCGGCTTGGCGTTGACCTCCAGCGGGCCATTGCTGCCGCTGGGCTGTCGCCTCAACGCGCACCAGACGTCGGCCAGCCTGCTCTCGTGGCTCTGACCCAGTTTGGCGAGGATCTCCTTGTCGCTCGAGGCTGCGCTCAGGATGAAGGTCTGCAACGATGCGCCGCCGCTATCGTCCTCGATCTTGTTCGTGAAGCGCTGCGCGAAGGTCGCGCCTAACCAGGAAATCCTGACCGGCGCGCTCGAGGCGATGTCCTCCTTGAAATGTTCCCGCGCGACGAATTTTTCGGCGTGAGGAATTGCCGAGGTCGACGACGGATCGGACGGTTCCTCACTTTTTGGCTGCAGGGAACATGCAACGCGGTCAGCAGCGGCAACGGCACCCGGTTGCCCCGGTCTTGTATCGTCTGCCGCGACGCTCAATCCCTGCGTCGCCAGAACAACGGTCAACCACAGGGTGAGGCTTGGTTGGCGCATGTTGTTGTTGTCCCTGAATCCGCTGTGCTCGCGGAGACAAGGTAAACCGCATCTTGCAGATGTAAATCAAAGATCAGGTTTCTGGTTAAGGATAAAAAGTAAGTTCAACTACAGCGCGAATTTGAATCAAATGCGCTTCGCGCAAGGGAACTGCTCTCGTTTGTACGCGCGGTCAAACGTGGATGTCCCGCCTCGACAGCAGCAGCGGCGGATTCTCGCGCGGCGTCAAACTCGTCGGCAGAGCGCGGCAGCATCTCGCCTGCGCGCGCAACGGATCGCTCCAGCTCCAGCGAACCCGCCACGACGGATTGTTGGCGTAGGCCGGAATGCGCCAGACCCAGATCGTCTCGTAGACGCTGTCTCCGAACTGCGCGACATCGGGCCTTGCCGTCGGCCAGAACGCCGAGCCGGCAACGGCGAACGTCACAATCGCCGCAGTCGTGATCATCATCTTGCGCATCGCGCGCCTGCCTTTCCCGCCTGTCGTGGGCTTTGACGACCCGCGACTCCCAATGCTTCGACTTGCGATCCCGCATTCGTCAGGCCGACATCGGCGACATCAGGCGCCGGGCTCTGCGCCCGATCTGCACGCCAGGTGTCGCTGAACCTCGTCGTCTGAACTCTCGGGACTCGCATCCGGGTCGTCGATCAACCCTGTGATGCCTGCTGGAGCAAAGTTCTTTTCCGCAAACGATCAAGTGCAAGTAATGAGATTGTCATAAACGCAGCGGCCGGACGATGGCAATCCGGATAACAACGGAAGGTGAGCGCTCAACAAAACTCTTTCGGGGTACACGCCACCCGATGCGCAAAGCCCCGTAGAATTACGACACCATCGGGAGAATGTTGGTGTTCGTCACGGTGAAATCCGTTTGCCCAGGGCCCGGTCGATGTCGGAATTTTACTGCGTCATTGCAGACCACAACAGCGCCGTGCCCGCCGCCAGCATGATGCCGTCCATGATCAGGCGGAACGACTCCGGCTTCAGCTGCAGCACGAAGCGCTTTGCGATGAAAGCGCCGGCCATCAGCGAGGCGCCGGCGATCAGGCCCTTCAGCGCAATGTCCGGCGTCAGCGCGCCGAAACGCTCGAACGTCACCGACTTGCTGACATAGAGCCCGAGCGAGCTCGCCGCCTCGGTGGCGAGGAACGCGCCCTTGCTGAGACCGTAGAACAGGAACAGCGGCACGCTGAGCGGGCCGGTCGAGGCCACGATGCCGGTGAGGTAGCCGATGAGCGCACCGCCGATTGCGAGATGCCAGAGATTGGCCTTCAGCCTGTGCCGCGCCAGCCAGTGCCGCACCGGCACCATCGCGATCAGGAATACGCCGATCGCTATATCGACCGCATGCGAGGGCAGCGCGAGCAGGGTGCGCGCGCCGAGCGCGGCGGCCGGGATGCCGGTGATCGAGTAGGCGATGCAGGCACGCCAGTCGACCTCGCGCCACCAGGCGAGGATTCGCGACAGATTGGCCATCACGGCGGCGACGGCCATGATCGGCACCGCCTGCTTCGGCCCGTACTGATAGACCAACACCGGCATCAGCATGATCGACGAGCCGGTGCCGACGATGCCGGAAATGGTGCCGGCGACCAGGCCGACGATGAGGACGAAGAGAAAGCCCACCTGCGCGCTCCGGTGAGGTGATCCCGAGCCATGCTGAATGCGTGTCCCGGGAGAGGGGCTCAGTGTGACCTCATGGTTCGAGACGGCGCAAGGGCGCCGCCGAACCATCGACACGCCATCGTGCGCAGCGCAGCAAGACTTGGACAAATCATGTCGCGAGAATGCGGAGGTATGACTCACAGACCGCGCAACACATTTGTTGTCGACCCTGCGAAAGCAGGGACCCATAACCACGAATGCGGATTATTGCGCGCCGCCGGAACGACAAGTCCCGTTCACAACATCGGCCGCGGAGTATGGGTCCCTGCTTTCGCAGGGACGACAGAGTGATTGTGGCGCGAGCGCGACACGCAAACCCGTCACCTCAACACCACCCACGCCGGCGCGTGATCGCTGGCGCCGTCCTCGCCGCGGATGGCGCGGTCGACGCCGGCTTTCACGAGGCGCGGCGCCACTGCGGGGCTGAGCAGGAGATGATCGAGCCGCAGGCCTGCATCGCGTGGCCAGCGCTGGCGCTTGTAGTCCCAGAAGGTGAACATCGGCGCGTCCGGATGCAGCGCGCGGATCGCATCGCACCAGCCCTGATCGACCAGCGCCTTGAAGGCGGCGCGGCTCTTCGGCTGGATCAGCGCATCCTTGTCCCAGGACCGCGTCGGGTAGATGTCGAACGGCGTCGGCGCGACATTGTAGTCGCCGGCGAGCACCACCGGGACGTCCTGCTTGAGCAGCTTGGCGGCATGGGCGCGCAGCCGCTTGAACCAGGCGAGCTTGTAATCGAATTTCGGCCCGGGCTGCGGATTGCCGTTCGGCAGATAGAGGCTGGTGACGACGATGCCGCGCACCGCGGCCTCGATGTAGCGCGCTTCGTGATCGCCGGCATCGCCGGGCAGGGCGGTGCGGATCAGCGCCGGCGCGGCCTTGCGCGCGAGGATGGCGACGCCGTTCCAGGTCTTCTGTCCCTGCCACACCGCGCCGTAGCCGGCCTGCTCGATCGCGGCCGCGGGAAACTCGGCGTCGCTGGCCTTCAGCTCCTGCAGACTGACGATGTCGGGCCTGGCCGATTGCAGCCAGCGCAACAGGTTGGGCAGGCGGCGGTTGACGTTGTTGATGTTGAAGGTCGCGATCTTCATGCGCACCGGCAATCGCGAACCTTGATCATGTCAGGTGGACGTCGCTGTTGGCTCGGCGGCCGGCAGTGGCGGCGGCGCAGCGGGCGCTGCTGTTGGCAAGGCTGGCGGTGCTGCGGGCGTGGCAGCCGGCTCGCTCGTCTCGGCGACCGCGTCGCTTCTCGCGGCGACGGCATCGCCGCCCTTGTAGATGCGCACGAAGCGGCGGCCGAGACTGGTCAACACCTCATAGCCGATGGTGCCGAAATGATGCGCGACCTCGTCGACTGTGATGCCTTCGCCGATCAGCGTCACCATGTGGCCGCGCCGCACGGCATTCTTGTCGAGGTCGGTGACATCGACCGCGATCAGGTCCATCGAGACGCGGCCGGCGATCGGGCAGCGCTTGCCGGCGACCACGACCTCGGCGCCGCGGGTGCCGTCATTGGCGCTGGCGGCGCGGAAATAGCCGTCGGCATAGCCGGCGGCGACGATCGCAAGCCGGGTCGGCCGGCGCGCGGTCCAGGTGCCGCCATAGCCGACGGTCTCGCCGCGGTCGATGTTGCGGATCTGCACGATGCGCGCCTTGAGATCGACCACCTGCTGCATCGGGTTGTCGGCCTCCGGCGTCGGATTGACGCCATAGAGCGCGCAGCCCGGCCGCACCATCTCGAACTGGAATTGCGCGCCGAGAAACACGCCGGAAGAATTCGCCAGCGAGGCCGGCACGCCGGTGAACAGGCTCGCGATCTCGCGGAAGCTCGTAAGCTGCTTGGCGTTGGCGGGATTGTTGAGCAATTCGGCGGAGGCGAGGTGGCTCATGACCAGCGTGATGCCGTGGTCGCCGGCATTGATCCGCGGGATGATGCCCTGCGCCTCGCTGACCGTGAGCCCCAGCCGGTTCATGCCGGTGTCGATATGGATGCCGGCGCCGCCGGACCAGCCGGAGCGGCGGCAGAACACGTCCCATTCGGCGAGCTCGTTGAGATCGCCGATCACCGGCTTGCAATCGATCCTGGCGTAGGCATCGCCGGTGTTCTGGAAGAACCCGCCGAGCGAATACACCGTCGCCTCGGGAGCGGCCGCGCGCACCGCGGCGGCCTCCTCGACGCTGGCGACGAAGAAGGTCTTGCAGCCGGCCTTGGCCAGCGCCCGCGCAACCTGCTCGGCGCCACAGCCATAGGCGTTGGCCTTGACCACGGCGGCGCATTCGGCCGGCACCGCGGTCTTCTCGAGCTTGCGCCAGTTGGCGATGATGGCGTCGAGGTCGATGGTGAGGATACCGCTGGCGGTCGGGTGGGCCGCCAGCAAACTGGCCTCGGATGTCAGCTGCGATTTCGCGTCAGTCACGATGTTCATGGCTCAGTTGTACGCGGGTGCCCTGCGTCGTTCAACCGAGTCCGGATCTCAGTGGCCGTGATCCGGAACCTGACCGTCGGGTGCGAGGTCGCCGAAGCGCGTGACGCTGGCCTCGAAGTGCAGATCGACCGTGCCGGTCGGGCCGTGTCGCTGCTTGCCGATGATGACTTCGGCCTTGCCGTGGGCAAGGTCCATGTCCATCTGCCACTTCTCATATTCCGGCGTGCCCGCGCGCGGCTCCTTGTTGGCGAGGTAGTATTCCTCGCGATAGACGAAGATCACGACGTCGGCGTCCTGCTCGATCGAGCCGGATTCACGCAGGTCGGACAGCTGCGGCCGCTTGTCGTCGCGGTTTTCGACCTGACGCGACAGCTGCGAGAGCGCGATGATCGGAACGTTCAGTTCCTTGGCAAGTGCCTTCAGGTTGGTGGTGATCTCGGTGATTTCCTGCACGCGGTTGTCGTTGCCGCGTTTGCCCGAGCCCTGCAGCAGCTGGATATAGTCGATCACGATCAGGTCGAGGCCCTTCTGGCGCTTGAGCCGTCGCGCCCGCGCGGTGAGCTGCGAGATCGAGAGACCGCCGGTTTCGTCGACGTAGAACGGTAGCGATTGCAGCTCGATCGAACAGTCGCGGATCTTCTCGAAATCGAGCTCGGAGATGCCGCCGCGACGGATCGAGCTCGAGGGGATGCCGGTGCGCTCGGCGAGAATACGGGTGGCGAGCTGTTCGCCGCTCATTTCGCAGGAGAAGAAGCCGACACAGCCGCCATTGACTGCCTTGGTGGTGCCGTCCGCCTGGACTTCCGGCACATAGGCTTTGGCGATGTTGTAGGCGATGTTGGTGGCGAGCGATGTCTTGCCCATGCCGGGACGGCCGGCGAGGATGATGAGGTCGGACGGCTGCAGGCCGCCCATCTTGGCGTCGAGGTCGCGCAGACCGGTCGAAATGCCCGACAGCTTGCCGTCGCGCTGGAACGCCTTCGCCGCCATGTCGACGGCGATCGTCAGTGCCTGCGCGAAGCGCTGGAAGCCGCCGTCATAGCGGCCGGTTTCAGCAAGGCCGTAGAGCTGCCGCTCGGCATCCTCGATCTGGGCGCGCGGCGCGAAGTCGACCGGCGCGTCATAGGCGACGTTGACGATGTCCTCGCCGATCTGGATCAGGTTGCGGCGCAGGCTGAGATCGTAAACGGTGCGTCCGTAGTCCTGCGCGTTGATGATGGTGGTCGCTTCGGCGGCAAGCCGGGCGAGGTACTGGCCGACCGTCATGCCGCCGATGTCGAGCTCGGCCGGCAGGAACGTCTTCAGGGTCACGGGGTTCGCGACCTTGCCCATCCGGATCAGGCTTCCGGCGGTCTCATAGATTTGCTGATGGATGGTTTCGAAGAAGTGCTTCGGCTCCAGGAAATCGGAGACCCGGTAGAAGGCGTCGTTATTGACCAGGATCGCGCCCAGCAGGCCCTGTTCCGCTTCGATGTTGTGCGGCGCACTTCGGTAGGCCGGGGATGCGGCGTCGGGCGCGAGCTTGTGGACGTTCGAATCAATCAAGGCCATGGACGAGCTTATTCTTCTGATTTCGTCGTTACTGAGATTTTCGGCTGTGGGGCGGCGATGAAGCGCCAGCCCGGCACGAAGCGAAAGGACGGATGTTTCTTATGCACGATTCACACAACGCGAGGTGTGAATCCGAAACAGCCGGATGCATTCCGCTTGACTGGGGTTTTGTCCGAAACCGGTCGGGAGCCGGCCGATCAGCACGGTCGTTGGCAAAAATTGGACGCCGCCTGAACCTTTTGCCAGGCGAGCGGACCCATGGAGAGGCGAGGCGGCTGTTGGCGTCGATTTCTCAGACCAGGATGAGGAAGGCCAGCGCGATCAAGGCGGCCACCACACCAGTGGCGATCAGGGCGTAGTCAGTCGCGATATCGCGCTGCGGGTCCAACATCGTCTGGTGTGTTTCTCGGGTCATTCCGGACCACTACGACAGTCCGGGACAGACCTCTGTGAAGCAGATCACATGCGCCGCACTTTTTTTGCGGCAGGTTCGCGGGAACGACCCGGCGGATTCCAGGTTGTCTACGCTCAGGCAAGATACGGCGGCGATGGCTCGAGAGTTTCAGACAGCGCGATCAAGGCTTGGCCGGGCAGATGGCATGGATCGCCGCTGGCTGGCGGCGCTTGTCGATGCCATGGAGCAGGCGGCGCGTCCCGAGGTTCGCAATGTTCCCTGCGATGCCAGCTTGATTTCGGCCGCCGCGGCCCATCTGGCGCGTCCGGCGCCGACCTTTGGCCATTGCGGGTCGGCCTACAGCCTGCGCAACTAGCAGGACCCGTTCCTTCAGACCTATTCGCCGGCGAGTTGCAGCCGGGGCTTGGCCGCGCCGGCCTCCTTCAGCCGCAGGCGGGCTTCTTCGCCGCCGATATAGTCGCGGGTTATCGGGACGATGCCCTGGCGCTTGGTGAGCTGGAGCTGGAAGTTCATCATGTTCTGCACGCGGAACGACATCTCCGACGCAGCCAGGTAGAATTCCCACATCCGGGCAAAGGTCTCGTCGTAGAGCCGCACGGCCTCCTCGCGCCGCGCCATGAAGCGCTCGCGCCATGCCTTCAGCGTCTCGGCATAGTGCAGGCGGAGGATCTCCATGTCGCAGATCAGCAATCCGGCCTTCTCGATCGCCGGCATGACCTCGGACAGCGCCGGAATGTAGCCGCCGGGGAAGATGTATTTCCGGATCCAGGGGCTGGTGACGTCGGGGCCGGTCGAGCGGCCGATCGAGTGCAGCACCATGACACCGTCGTCGCTCAGCAGTTCGGCGCAGCGCGCGAAGAAGGTTTCATAGTAGGCGACCCCGACATGCTCGAACATGCCGACCGAGACGATGCGGTCGAACGGCCCGGGGATGTCGCGATAGTCCTGCAGCAGGAAGCGCGCCGATTGCGCCAGGTTCCGCTCCGCCGCCCGGGCGTTGGAAATTTGCAGCTGCTCGGTCGACAGCGTGACGCCGGTGACGTCGGCGCCGCTCATCTCGGCGAGATAGAGCCCAAGGCCGCCCCAGCCGGAACCGATATCGAGGATGCGGTGCCCGGGCTTGATCAGGAGTTTTGCGGCGAGGTGACGCTTCTTGGCGAGCTGGGCATCGTCCAGCGTCGCGTCCGGCGTCTCGAAATAGGCGCAGCTGTATTGCTTGTCCGCGTCGAGGAAGAGGGAATAGAGGCGGCCGTCGAGATCGTAATGACGGGCGACATTGCTTCTGGATCGGCCGCGCACATTGATCTGCTGGGCGCGGCGTCCGAGGAAGCGTACCCAGGCCTGCAGCCTGGCAAAGTTCGGCAGCATGGCTGCCTGACCCATCAGGACCGCCAGCACGTCGGCGACGGTGCCTTGCTCCACCACGAACGTGCCGTCCATGAAGGCTTCGCCGAGATAAAGTTCGGGATCGACTAGGATGCGTAGTTCCGCCCCTCGCGTCATGAAGCGCACGGCGACCGGTACACCCGTGCCATCACCGCAGATGAACTGAGCGCCGCTCGCGGTCGTGAACGTGATCGAACCGCGGCGGATGAAGCGCCCCAAGAAGTATCGCAACAATCGGTCCATCGAAACACCAACGGAACGGCAAGCTGCACACCGACACCACCGGAGTTGATCACTCCAATGTGTCCCCAACCTCAAGATAGGCAGGGAATTAGATCGCGCTATAGCGTTGTGGTCAAAGCCGATATTCCAAAATGTGACAATTGCGTGGATGCGTCATGGGCGCGCTTCCATTCGCGCGATAATCGGCTAAAAGGTGACCGCCGCGGCCGATCCATCAGGCGCTGGCGGCGATTTTTCCGGAATCTGGAGACTTAAGGAATGTTGAGCCGAGCCCTCAGTCTGGCGACGGTGGCGCTTCTGATTGGCTGCCTGTCAGCCGTATCGGCGCAGGCGCAAAACCTCGAGGCCGGCAAGAGCCCCTCCCAGATCTTCGCAAGCACCTGCACAGCTTGCCACAAGAGCCCGCGCGGCCTGCTGAAATCGGTCCCGGCCGGTTCGCTGCCGGGCTTCCTGCGCCAGCACTACACGACGTCCAGCGACATGGCCGGCGTGCTTGCCTCCTATCTGATTTCGAATGGTGCCAACGATCCGCGCTACCAGGCCAAGGATCAGCCCAGGGGGACTAAGGGCGGTAGGGAAGGCAGGCAGGAGGCGAACCAGTCCCCGGAGCAGCCGTCCGAGCGTCCGGCCCGCCGACGGCACCAGGATGCCGCGCCGCAGGAAGGGGCCAAACCCGATGGCGATGGCTTGAATCCCGAAGGACGTCCAGCTCACCGCGGCAAGCGGATGGCCCGCCCGAGCGAGACGCCGGAAGGCGCGAAGCCGGATGACGGCCAGACGCCGCAGGCCTTGGGCGAGGGCAAGCCGTCGCGTCAGAAGCACGGCCGTCGCGGCAAGCCCGTCGAGGAGCCGAAGTCCGAGGAGACGCCCAAGGGCGCGGCGACCAGCGACGAGCCCAAGACAGACCCCAAGACATCCACCCGGCATGATGACAAGGGTGAAGCCGAGAAGCCGGCGAAGCCTGCCGCCGAGCCCGACACGGCAAAGGTCGACGCGCCCAAGAGCAATGGCGGCGGCGAGCCGGCTGCCGTGCGATCCGATCCGGTTCCGCAGGTCACACCGGCGCCTGCCGCGGCTGCGCCTGCGGCGTCCGAGCCGGCAGCCGCCGCATCTCCCGCTCCGGAGCCAGCCGCGCCGCCGGTGACTGCGACGGCGCCGCCGCCGCCACCGCCCACGACGCCAGGCTCCGGCCCGCCGGAAGCTCCGACCTCGAAGTAATCGCCAACGCCGGGCCGCAAGGTCCGGCGTATTTGTTTGATCATCATTAGAGCAGTGCTCTAGAGTGTTAATCTAGTCAGGAGGACGACTTGAGCACGGCGCGCGAAGATCTGCTGGCAGCGGGACTGGCGGTGTTCGACCGCGACGGATTTGAGGGCGCGACGGTGGCCGAGATTCGCTCCCGCGCCCGCGCGTCCAACGGCAGCTTCTTCCACTTCTTCACCTCGAAGAAGGCGCTCGCCGGCACCCTGTTCCTGGAAATCCTGCAGGCCTATCACGCCACCATCATCAGCTCGGTCGACGCCAGCTGCGGGGCGGGCGAGGGCGTTGAGCGGCTGATCCACGCCCATCTCGATTGGGTCGTGAGCAACCGGCGCGAGGCGCGCTTCCTGTTCGAGATTTCGCGCAGCGAGTGGGGCGAGGAGGTGCGCGGCGCGCAGCGCAGCGAGAATTCGCGGCTCACCGACGGCATCGAGCGCTGGCGTGCGCCGCTGCTCGCGCGCGGCGAATTGCTGCCGATGAGCGCCGTGCTGTTCTTCAGCCAGATCGTCGGGCCGGCGCAGATCTTCTGCCGCGCCTGGCTATCGGGCCGCCATACCGGCGATCCGCGCGAACAGGTCGAGACGCTGATCGCCTGCGCGGTCCGCGCGGTGGTGGCGCCGGGTGCGCCAGAACGAACAGGAGAGACTTCATGAGCGAGACCGATCCGGACTTTGCACCGATCGCGACGCGAATTCGCGACAATGTCGGCCGGCAGGGCTTCATGGGTCTTGTCGGTGCCGAGGTAGCCGAGCTGTCGCGCGGCACCTGCACGCTCGCGGTCGACCGCCGGCCGGAGCTGTTGCAGCAGCATGGCCTGTTTCACGGCGGAGTGACGGCGTTTCTGGTCGACAACGCCACCACGATCGCAGCGGCGACGTCGCGCGGCCAGCCGGCGCTGACGGCGGAATACAAGCTGAACCTGCTGTCGCCGGCCTCGGGCGATCGTCTGATCTGCCGGGCGCGCGTGATCAAGCCGGGACGTCAGGTCGCCGTCGTTGCAGCCGACGTGTTCTGCGTCATCGACGGCAAGGAGAAGCACACCGCGACCGCATTGGCGTCGATCGCCATGCTCGACGACAAGGCGGCGGCACGAATCCAAAGCCCGGCCTGATCGAGGCCGGGCTTCGTAGCGTTTAGTCGGTTGGACGATGGAGAGAAGCTTACTTCTCTTCGGCGGCCGGAGCCGGCGCGGCTTCCTCGTCGTGCTGGACTTCCGGATCGAAGAATTCGCCGGCGGCGGCGAGCGCCTCGGCGGCAGCGTCCTGGTCTTCCTGGCGGGTCGAGATGTCCTCGCCGCGCTTGATCCGCTCGGCCTCTTCGGCGGAGCGGGCGACCGTCACGGTGACGCTGGTCTCGACCTCGGGGTGGACGGCGATCGTCACCTTCTGCGCGCCGATCACCTTGATCGGCGAGTCGAGCCAGACCTGCGGGCGC
Source organism: Bradyrhizobium sp. USDA 4510 (assembly GCF_054059095.1). Classification (NCBI taxonomy): domain Bacteria; kingdom Pseudomonadati; phylum Pseudomonadota; class Alphaproteobacteria; order Hyphomicrobiales; family Nitrobacteraceae; genus Bradyrhizobium; species Bradyrhizobium sp. USDA 4510. The sequence goes on from NZ_JBSSBT010000001.1 coordinate 3,265,501, forward strand.
GACACCGTCACGCCGTCGGCAGCCAGCGCGGCGACGATGTCGCGCACCGTCACCGAGCCGAACAGCTGGCCGGATTCGGAGGCCTGGCGGATGATGACGATGTCGCGGCCGTCGATCTTCTCGGCGACCTTGGCGGCTTCGCCCTTGGCCTGGATGTTGTTGGCCTCGAGCTCGGCCTTCATGCCATCATACTTGGCGCGGTTCGCCTCGGTGGCGCGCAGCGCCTTGCCGCGCTTCAGCAAGAAGTTGCGGGCGAACCCGTCCTTGACGCGCACGACTTCGCCCATTTGGCCAAGCTTGGCAACGCGTTCGAGCAGAATGACTTCCATTTTCGTTCTCCTTTAGATGCAAAGTACGGGTTTAAGTGGTTGGATCGAATCTCAAGCCGCGGGCAAAGGCGGCGGTCTTGTCTGCAGATAGCGCTGGCGCAGCCCGAACACGGCGTCGGCGATGCCGAGCGCGAACATCGCCACGATCGGCCAGCCGAACATGACGACGACCGCATAGATGCCACCGAGCCAGAAGCCGCGATTGGTGAGCGACAGCGTCAAGGTGTGCAGAACGGCGAAGCCGACCAGCGCATAGGCGATTACGAGTGCCGCGGTGACGATCTGCGCCAGCAGCGCAAGCATGCCGCCGATGAAGCTGACGGCGACAGCCGCCAGCAGCGCGACCAACGTCACGGCGGGAAGCGCCGTGGTGCGGAAATCCGGCCATGGCCGGTTCAACCGCCCGGAGGTTTGCGTGATCTTGCCGGCGAGCCAAAGGTTCAGCGTCAGCGTCACCATGGCGATGATGGTCGCCGCGAGCGGCGCGAAGATCACCAACGCGTCGACCAGCCGTTCGATGTCACCGCTGGGCTGCGCTTCGCCGGTGCTGAGCATCTTGAGCAGGCCGCGCCGCAACGTGCCGGTGATCGTGTCGGTATCGGTGCCGAGCGTGAGCAGCGCGGCGGTCGTGGTAACGATGGCGAAGGCTGCAATCCAGAGCAGGATGCGGCCGACGGGGTACCATTCAATCGCTGGCTGCTGCTGCTTGGTGCTGTCGCCGGCTTCGCCCGCGACCGGCCGTCCGAGCAGGGCGAGGTGGCCGAGCCACCAGCCGGGCACGGCGACCATCATGGCAAACGCGATGCTGTAGGGAAGGCCGAAGAGCGTGCCGAGCACGGATGCCGCACCCACTCCACCAATAGCGGCGGCGAGGGGGCCCCAGCCGAGCGCCGCCACCATGATCGGCAGCGGTGCGAGATAGAACAGCAATATCGAGATCGCCGCGCCCGAACTGATCGAGGCGAACATCAGCGCCGACGCGGCGCCGGCTGCGAGTGCAACGGTGAATATTCCGATCATCAGCTGTCCCGCCCCCTTCGAGCGGTTAGGGGTCCTGCATCGAGAACCCCAACCATCGGCGACCGGACGACCCGGAAGCCTTATGAGAATGAGCGGCCGGCGACGTATGCCGCCGGCCGGAAACGATTACCTGATCACGTAAGGCAGCAAGCCGAGGAAGCGCGCGCGCTTGATGGCGCGGGCGAGCTCACGCTGCTTCTTGGCGGACACGGCCGTGATGCGGCTCGGCACGATCTTGCCGCGCTCGGAGACGTAACGCATCAGCAGCTTGGAATCCTTGTAGTCGATCTTCGGCGCATTCGCGCCCGTGAACGGGCAGGACTTGCGACGACGGAAAAACGGACGGCGGGCACCAGCATCAGCCATGATTCATTACTCCTCGGTCGCAGCTTCTTCTTCGCGCGGACGGCGCGGGCCACGGTCGCCACGGAAACCGCCACCATCGCGGTCACCACGGAAGCCGCCTTCGCGGTCGCCACGGAAGCCACCACCACGGTCATCGCGCTCGCGGTCACGGTCGGCCTTGCGCATCATCGCGGACGGGCCTTCCTCGTGCTCTTCGACGCGCACGGTGAGATAGCGGATGACGTCTTCGTTGATCCGCTCCTGACGTTCGATCTCGGTGACGACAGCCGACGGTGCGTCGATGTTCATCAGCACGAAATGCGCCTTGCGGTTCTTGTTCATGCGGTAGGTGAGGGATCGCACGCCCCAGCTCTCGGTCTTGGTGACCTTGCCGCCGCCCTGTTCGACGATCCCCGTCATCTGGGCCGTCAGTTCATCCACCTGCTGGGTGCTCGCATCCTGACGCGCGAGAAAAACATGCTCATAAAGAGGCATGGTTGTCCTTTCCTGTGTTGGCGCGGTTTCCGGCGACAAGCCCTTCGAGACCTTCGGAAAGGACTCGAGCTGCTCAGAAGGCGGGAGCACGGGACGACGGGCCGACTGGCCCTGCCACATCAAAATCAACGGGTGAATTTGCTGAGACCGTCCGTTCAGCTCCCGGCCGGAGCCCACGAATGGCGCGCTTATACGGATTTTGGCCGCGAAAGCAAGGGTTCTCGGTCCCCGGATGTGCGAGGTGTCGTGGCCCTCCAGGCCGTATGACGCAACCTCGGGTGATTTCCCGTTGATTTCTTTGTTTGTATATCATACAAACATCTTTGGGAGGACGAGATATGGGTTCGGAGACCGCCAGCGGCATGTCTGCGCCCGATCCGAAGCACGCGGTCCGCGCGACGCGGTCGGCGGGGCGCAAGATGCGCTCGCTGCTGCTCGATGCCGCCAGCCGCCTGTTCAAGGAACGCGGGCTCTCGGGCACATCGATCTCCGATATCGCCGCGGCCGCGGACGCCTTTCCGAGCCAGATCACCTATTACTTCCGCACCAAGGAAGCGCTGTTCGTCGAAGCGGCCAGCCGCGACATGCTCTATCTCGCGCGCGCGACCGAGCAGGCCGCCCTGAATGCCCACACCCCGCGCGACTACACCCACGCTTTGGCCGAGACCGTGACCGCGACCGACACGGTCGCTTTCTTCGCGGAGGCCTTGACCCTCACGCGGCGCCGGCAGGACCTCGCGCCCCTTGTCGAGCGCACCATCGAACGTCTGCACAGCGAGGGCGCGCGCGCCTATGCGGGCCAGGTCGAGCGGCACGGCTGGCGCTCGCTGCGCGCGCCCGAGGAGAGCTCGCGGCGGTTCTGGGCGATCGCGATCGGCGTGATCGTCGAAGGTTTTGCGATGGGCCGCGCTGCCGACGAGATGTGCCGCGAATTGCTGCGCGCGCTCGGCGAGCAGGCGACATCAACTTCGACGTCGGCCAATGACGGGACGCGGCTGCGCCTGGTCGGCGATCACGACACTTCATCCTCAACGGACGGCGAGACAGGCACATGACCGCGCTTCGCATGCGAGCCCGCGATTTCCTCACCGAGGACGAATTGGTTGCGGTGCGCGAGCGCACGACGTGGAAGGGCGCAGCCCTGATCGTGCATGCCTGGGCGCTGATCCTGGGCGCGATCGCGCTGGTCGCGTGGTGGCCCAATCCGCTGACCTATCTGCTCGCCGTTGCGATCATCGGCTCGCGCCAGCTCGGGCTTGCGATCCTGATGCATGACGGGGCGCACGGCTGTCTGTCGGCGGACGAGAGGACCAACCTGACGCTGAGCCAGTGGTTCTGCGCCTATCCGATCTTCGCGGAGACCCGCGGCTATCGCCGCTATCATCTGCAGCATCATGCGCGGACGCAGCAGGAGGATGATCCCGATCTCGTGCTGTCGGCGCCGTTTCCGATCACGAAGCTGAGCTACCGCCGGAAGTTCTTCCGCGATATCACCGGGCAGACCGGCTACCAGCAGCGCAAGGCGCAATTGCTCAATGCGATCGGGCCGAAGGAGTGGCCGTTGTCGCGGCGCGCCGCCAACTTCTGGCAGAAGCTCGGGCCGCAATGCGTCACCAACGCCTTGCTGTTCGCGGGCCTCGCCGCCGCCGGTGTGTGGTGGGCCTATCCGCTGTTGTGGCTGGTGCCGCTGCTGACCTGGATGATGGTGATCACGCGCATCCGCAACATTGCCGAACACGCCGTCGTGCCCGACAGCTCCGATCCCCTGCGCAACACCCGCACCACGCGGGCCAATGTCCTCGAGCGTCTCTTCATCGCGCCGTACTACGTGAACTATCACCTCGAGCATCACCTGCTGTTCTACGTGCCCTGCTACAACCTGCCGCGCGTCCACCGCATCCTCAGCGAAAGCCGCTATGCCGGCCGGATGGAAGTGCAGCCGGGCTACGCCGCCGTGCTGCGGCTGGCGACCGCCAGGCCCGCCAACGAGGATCGTCCGGGCCAGCTGGTCAACAGCGCACGCCGGGCGAGGGCCGGCGCCGAGGTTAACGCCGACCAGAATGCCGGCGGGTTCTAGTGTGCTGAATGCGAAGTTCGTGCGATTTCGCGGCAGCCACTTTCACGAACTTCGCATTCATAAAGCACACTAGAATCATAAGTTTGCTAGTGTCCTTATCGAATCCGAAGTTCGCTCCGAAGGTGCGGCAAATGATGCGAACTTCGGATTCGGGACACTAGCCCGGAGCCGGGACCGGCATCCCCAGGGTTCCTCTGGCGCGGCTTGACAGCACCGCCTCCGTCAGTGTCTTACGGCCCGGTCCGGGGCCGGTTGCAAGGCTGGGCTGCCAAGCCTGGGCTGCCAAGGCTTGGTTGCCAAGGCCTGATTGCCAAGGCTTGGTTGCAAGGGATTGGCCCGGACCCGCTGTGGCGCGTTTTGCGCGACGCGGATACCGTTTTCCCCTGCGGCAGGCGTAAAGCGCCTGCGCGGAGATCACGCTCAACAAGGTAGGGATCGCCGATGACGGCAGCATTTACGTTTCCCGGGCAGGGCTCGCAGGCGGTTGGCATGGGCAAGGCCCTGGCCGACGCCTTTCCGGCGGCCAGGGCCGTGTTCGACGAGGTCGATTCCGCGCTGGGCGAGAAGCTGACCGCGATCATCTGGGATGGTCCCGGCGAGACATTGCAGCTCACCGAAAATGCCCAGCCCGCCCTGATGGCGGTGTCGATCGCCACATTGCGCGTGCTCGAGAGCGAGGCCGGCTTTTCGGTCGGCCGCAATGCGGCCTTTGTTGCCGGACACTCGCTCGGCGAGTATTCGGCGCTGGCCGCCGCCGGGAGCCTCTCCGTCCGCGACACCGCGCGGCTGCTCCGCACCCGCGGGCTCGCGATGCAGAAGGCGGTGCCGGTCGGCGTCGGTGCGATGGCCGCACTGCTCGGTCTCGACTACGAAACCGCCGTGGCGGTCGCCAACGAGGCGGCGCAGGGACAAGTCTGCCAGGCCGCCAACGACAATGGCGGCGGCCAGGTGGTGGTCTCCGGCGACAAGGCCGCCGTCGATCGCGCGGTCGAAATTGCCAAGACCAAGGGCGCCAAGCGCGCCATGCTGCTGCCGGTGTCGGCGCCGTTCCATTGCAAGCTGATGCAGCCGGCGGCCGATGCGATGGCAGAGGCGCTGTCGGGGGTGACCATCAAGGCGCCCGCGGCGCCGCTGGTCTCCAACGTGCTGGCCTCCGCCATCACCGATCCCGACGAGATCCGCCGCCGCCTGATCGAGCAGGTCACCGGGACGGTGCGCTGGCGCGAGTCGGTTGCCTATATGGCAGGGCAGGGCGTGACGCGGTTCTTCGAGATCGGCGCCGGCAAGGTGCTGAGCGGCCTCGTCAAGCGCATTGCCGACGGCGCGGTCGGCGTGTCCGTCGGCGGTCCGAACGATATCGCTGTGGCCAAGGACGCGCTCGCGGCTTCGGCTTGAAGCAGCCGGAAGGAGAATTCGATGTTTGATCTGACTGGCAAGACGGCGCTCGTCACGGGCGCAACCGGCGGCATCGGCGGCGCGATCGCGCAGGCGCTGCATGCGCAGGGCGCGACGGTAGCGATCTCGGGGACGCGGCGCGAGGTGCTGGACGGCTTCGCGGCCAAGCTCGGCGAGCGCGTGCACGTCCTGCCGTGCAATCTCTCCAGCAAGGATGATGTCGAGGCGCTGGTGCCGGCAGCGGAAGCTGCGATGGGACAGGTCGACATCCTGATCGCCAACGCCGGCATCACCCGCGACAACCTGTTCGTGCAGCTGCGCGACGAGGATTGGGACGACGTGATCGCGGTCAACCTGACCGCGACGTTCCGCCTGGCGCGCGCGGCGACCAAACTGATGATGCGCAAGCGCTTCGGCCGCATCATCGCGATCACCTCGATCGTCGGCGTCACCGGCAATCCGGGGCAGGGCAACTACACCGCGTCGAAGGCCGGCATCATCGGCCTGATCAAGACGCTGGGCGCCGAATACGCCAAGCGCGGCGTGACCGCCAATTGCATCGCGCCGGGTTTCATCAAGACGCCGATGACCGATGCGCTCAACGACAAGCAGCGCGAATCCATCCTGGCGAAGGTTCCTGCGGCGCGGCTCGGAACGCCCGAGGACATCGCCGCCGCGGCGGTCTATCTGGCCTCGAACGAGGCCGCCTACGTCACCGGACAGACGATCCACGTCAACGGCGGGATGGCTATGATTTGAGCTACTGGCCGCCTCTCGCAATGCGGCGAAAAGCCGTTTTCGGGAGCCGGTTCAGGCGTGTAGTCAAGGCTTTGGAAGTATGGTAGCTGAAGCCCCCGTGGATGGGCGAAGAACGCCATTGCAGGATTTTGAAACCCTGTATATTGGCGTGGCGACGCCTGCCGTTCGCCGGGGCTTTAATCGGCTACGACCGGGCCGAATCAAGACTATGCGCGACTGAGTAATCGAGACGACCACGATGGCTCGTATCGTCTTGGGGTCGGGTCCAATGGAACAACGAGGTTGAACGATGAGTGAGATTGGCGAGCGGGTTAAGAAGATTGTGGTCGAGCACCTTGGTGTCGAACCCGAGAAGGTGGTCGATAGCGCGAGCTTCATCGATGACCTCGGCGCCGACAGCCTCGACACCGTCGAGCTCGTGATGGCATTCGAAGAAGAATTCGGTTGCGAGATTCCCGACGACGCGGCGGAGACGATTCTGACCGTTGGCGACGCGACCAAGTTTCTCGAGAAGAACGCGAAGAGCTGACGCCGATCGCGAAGTTGACGGGGCCGGACGGACCGTGATCGAGCGGTCCCCCGGCTTCTTATTATCAGCCGCGCATTGCTGGCCGGAGAGGTGGAAATGAGACGAGTTGTCGTCACGGGGCTGGGCATGCTTACACCGCTCGGCTGCGGCGTTGACGCAACTTGGGCGCGCATCCTCGCCGGAGACAGCGGCGGCAAGAAGATCGACACGTTCGACGTGTCCGACCTGCCGAGCCAGGTCGCCTGCTACATTCCGCGCGGCGACGGCACTGGCGGCACCTTCAATCCCGATCAGTGGATGGAGCCGAAGGACCAGCGCAAGGTCGACGACTTCATCGTCTATGCGATGTGCGCGGCCAAGCAGGCGCTGGACGATGCCGACTGGCATCCGAAGTCGGATGAGGACCAGTTCGCCACCGGCACGATGATCGGCTCCGGCATCGGCGGCCTCACCGGCATTGCCGAGACTGCGGTGCTGCTGAAGGAGCGCGGACCGCGCAGGGTCTCTCCGTTCTTCATTCCGGGCCGCCTGATCAATCTGGCCTCCGGCTATGTCTCGATCGAGCACGGCCTGAAGGGGCCCAATCATGCGGTGGTCACGGCGTGCTCGACCGGCGCGCATGCGGTCGGCGACGCGGCGCGGCTGATCGCGCTCGGCGACGCCGAGGTGATGGTCGCCGGCGGCGCCGAATCGCCGATCTCGCGCATCGGCATCGCCGGCTTCTGCGCGGCGCGTGCGCTGTCCACCGGCTTCAACGAGACCCCGGAAAAGGCATCGCGGCCGTACGACAAGGATCGCGACGGCTTCGTGATGGGCGAGGGCGCCGGCGTCCTCGTGCTCGAGGAATACGAGCACGCGAAGCGCCGCGGCGCGAAGATCTATGCCGAGGTCACCGGCTATGGCCTGTCGGGCGATGCCTTCCACATCACCTCGCCGCCGCCGGACGGCAATGGCGGCTTCCGCAGCATGACCATGGCGCTGAAGCGCGCCGGCCTCGCGGCATCCGACCTCGACTACATCAATGCGCACGGCACCTCGACGCAGGTCGGCGACGAGATCGAGCTCGGCGCGGTCGAGCGTCTGCTCGGCAATGCGGCCTCGAAGGTTTCGATGTCGTCGACCAAGTCCGCGACCGGACATCTGCTCGGTGCGGCCGGCGCGATCGAGGCGATCTTCGCGATCCTGGCGATTCGCGATAACGTGGTGCCGCCGACCATCAATCTCGACAACCCATCGGTGCAAACGGCGATCGATCTTGTGCCGCATACGTCGCGCAAGCGTGACGTCAATGTGGCGCTGTCCAATTCCTTCGGTTTCGGTGGCACAAACGCTTCCGTGATCGTGCAGCGCGTGACCAATTAGTAGGTCGTTAGAGCGTTTTCGAGCGAAGTGGGTGCCGGTTCGCGTGAAGAAAACGCGTCGAAAAAGAGAATCCAAAGTCCCGTTTCGATTCGATCGGAACGGGACTTTAGAACTAGTCCACCGTTTTGCCGTATTCCGCGGTGACTCCTAATAGCGGGCGTATGCTATTGGCAGGGCAGGGGTTTGTCCGGCCACGATTCAACCGGCAGGATATTGGTTTGCATCGATGAGTGAGAGGCCGCCCATTTCACCGAGGAGTCCACGCGCCGCGCTGGAGCCCGAACAGCTTCCGCCGCCGCCCAAGCGCTCGGATCGCGCCCGCAATCCCTTCGTGATCGTCGGCAATGCCATCTTCACCATCCTGATCATCCTGATGATCGGCGCCGGCGCGACGTATTACTACGGCAAGCAGGCGCTGGAATCGCCGGGACCGCTGCAGGAAGACAAGATCGTCAACATCCCGGCGCGCGCCGGCAAGCGTGACATCGCCGACGTGCTCTCGCGTGAGGGCGTGATCAACGTCAATCCATGGGTCTTCATCGGCGGCGTGTTCGCGCTGAAGGCAAGCTCCGATCTCAAGCCCGGCGAATATTCGTTCCAGAAGAATGCCAGCCTGCGCGACGTCATCGCCACCATCGTCGACGGCAAAGTGGTGCAGCACGCCATCACGATACCGGAAGGTCTGACTTCGGAGCAGATCGTGACGCGGCTCTCCGACAACGACATCTTCACCGGCTCGGTGCGCGAGATCCCGCGCGAGGGCACGCTGCTGCCGGAGACCTACAAATTCCCGCGCGGCACCACGCGCGACCAGGTGATCCAGCGCCTGCAGCAGGCGCAGAAGCGCGTGCTCGCCGAAATCTGGGAACGCCGCAACACCGACACGCCGCTGAAATCGCCGGACCAGCTGGTCACGCTGGCCTCGATCGTCGAGAAGGAAACCGGCCGCGCCGACGAGCGCAGCCGCGTCGCCGCCGTGTTCGTGAACCGCCTGCGCCAGCGGATGAAGCTGCAGTCCGATCCGACCATCATCTACGGACTGGTGGGCGGCAAGGGAACGCTGGGCCGTCCGATCAAGCGCAGCGAAATCACGCAGCCGTCGCCCTACAACACCTATGTGATCGACGGCCTGCCGCCCGGACCGATCGCCAATCCCGGCCGCGCCTCGCTGGAGGCGACCGCCAACCCGGCGCGCACCCGCGACCTGTTCTTCGTCGCTGACGGAACCGGCGGCCACGCCTTCACCGAAACCTACGACCAGCACGCGAAGAACGTCGCCAAGCTGCGCGCGTCGGAAAAGCAGATCCAGAACGACACCGTCGAGCCCGCGGATGATCCGGCGCCCGCCGCCGCGACGCCCGGCGCCGACACCAATCCCACGGCGACGACGCCGAAGCCCACCAATCAAAAGAAGCCGCCGCGCGGTCGGCAGGGCGCAGCCCAACAGACCAATTCCCCGCCGGTGGTGCAGCGCTAAAGCGCGATCGTCATCGCGCTTTAGCTTCTTGTTTGAGCATGATCTTTCGGAAAACCGCCACACACTTTTCCGGATCATGCTGTAGCTCTGCATTTTCCGGTGGTGGAACGTAATTCCACTTTCACGGAATCCGTTTTAAGGTCGCACCGGCTCCCCACGAGTCTCGCAGGCTCCGGGTGAGTCCCATATCCTTCTGTTGGAGAGTTCACGCGATGGCGCTGTCGAGCATGACTGGCTTTGCCCGAAGCCATGGCGCAAGCGGTCCCTATACGTTCGAGTGGGAGCTGAAATCGGTCAATGCCAAGGGCTTTGACCTGCGGTTGCGGCTTCCGCCGGGCTGGGACGAACTGGAAGCGCTTGCCAAGAAGCGGGCCGGCGAGCTGCTGTCGCGCGGCACGGTCTACGCCAATCTCAGCGTCAAGCGCACCGACGCGGCGCAGACGATCCGGATCAATGAGGACGTGCTCGCCGCCGTGGTGAAGGTCGCCGGCACGCTCGCGCAGCGGATCGACGCGGTGGCGCCGAGCATCGACGGACTGCTCGGCATCAAGGGCGTCATTGAGGTGGTCGAGCCTGAGAGCAACGAGGACGAGGACAAGGCGGCGCGTGAGGCGGCGGCGATGGCCTTCGAGCAGGCGCTCGGCAGCCTTGTCGAGATGCGCCGCCGCGAGGGCGATGCGCTGGGGCAGATCCTGATGCAGCGGATGGACGAGGTCGAGCGGCTCGCCAGGCGCGCCGAGACCGCTCCCGGCCGCAAGCCCGAGGCGATCAAGGCGCGGCTGGCCGAGCAGATCGCGGCCCTGCTCGAGACGTCCGACCGCTTCGATGCCGACCGCCTGAACCAGGAGGCGATCCTGATCGCCACCAAAGCCGACATCCGCGAGGAGCTCGACCGCATCGCCTCGCACATCGCCCAGGCGCGCGAGATGATCGGCAAGGGCGGTCCGGTCGGGCGCCGGCTCGACTTCCTCGCCCAGGAATTCAATCGCGAGGTAAACACCTGCTGCTCGAAGTCGAACGACGTCGAGCTGACCAACACCGGGCTTGAAATGAAGAACGTGGTCGAGCAGTTCCGCGAACAGGTCCAGAATCTGGAGTGAATGATGACGGCGCAGGGTTTTGACGGCGTTGAGCGGCGCGGACTGATGTTCGTCCTGTCGTCGCCGTCGGGCGCCGGCAAGACGACGCTGTCTCGCATGCTGCTTGAACGCGAGCCGGGCCTGAAGATGTCGGTGTCGGCGACCACGCGGCCGATGCGGCCGGGCGAGGTCGAGGGCCGCGACTATTTCTTCGTCGACAAGAAGAAATTCGAGAAGATGGTCGAGCAGGGTGAACTGCTCGAATGGGCCACCGTATTCGACAACCGCTACGGCACGCCGAGTGCGCCGGTCGAGGCCGCCCTAGCGGTGGGGCAGGATGTTCTGTTCGATATCGACTGGCAGGGCACGCAACAGCTCCACCAGAAAGCCAGCGCCGATGTGGTGCGGGTGTTCATCCTGCCGCCGTCGGCCGCCGATCTCGAGAGGCGGCTGCATACCCGGGCGCAGGATTCGGAAGAGGTCATCCGCGGACGGATGAGCCGCGCCAGTCATGAGCTGAGCCATTGGGCGGAATACGACTACATCGTCGTCAACCACAACGTCGACGATGCCTTTGCCGAGGTGCAGTCGATCCTGAAGGCCGAGCGCCTCAAGCGCGAGCGCCGCACCGGCCTTACCGAATTCGTGCGCGGCCTGCAGCGTCAGCTCGAGAAGTAGCGCGTTGCGGACGTGATGCGAGCGCATCACGTCCGTTTGCATTTTTTCCTAAGCGGACCTTAGTTCGTCGCGCTGCGCGCAAGCCGCTGCAGCATTGCGGCGATCTGCTTGTTGTCCTGCTCCCTTTGATCCCGATCACGCGCAGTCTCGCGACGTGGAGCAGGCTTCTCGGCGCGGCGTGGAGCGGGCGTCTCCGCGCGACGTGGAGCGGGCGTCTCCGCACGGCGCGGAGCGGGCGTCTCGGCGCGGCGCGGCGCAGCCTCGGACAGCCGCAGCGGACGATCCCGGCTGACAACTGCCATCGGGGGCGCCGGCTCGGTGTGCAGCGAATCCCACGGCGCCTGCCACTCATCCTCGGTCTCGTAAGGCGGCGTACGCGTGCGGGTCAGCCGGAAAACCAGCGTGCTGACCAGGCCGGCCAGCGCCAGGGCTCCAACCATCACGATCAGCAGCATCTGCGTCGACGACGGTGACTTCTCCACGGACGCTTCGGCCGTGGCGGGGGCGGCAGGCGCCGGCGCGGCCGCCGGTTGCGGCGTCGTGTCTGCCTGCGCAACCGCGGTCGGCTGGTCTGCGGCGCGTCTGGTTCCGTTGGTTCCGGCCATGCTCGATGCATCCAGCCATCTGGCGTTCACGTCGGACGGCTGCGCGTTGGTACCGGTGGGCGTGGCTGCCGGGTCGAGCGTCGCTGCCGTTCCGCCGGCCTGGCCGGCGTCGGCGCTTGGCGCAGGTACGGCTGCGACCTGGGGCGAGGGCCATTCGGCATGGGCATCGGCGACTGATCTGCGCATCGCCGGCTGCTGCGGCGCGGGCTGGCTCTGCGGCGTCGGCTGGCTCTGTGGCGGCGTCGCGTCGGCCGTTGTGGTATCGGGCGCTGCTGCCGCTGGCGGCTGCTGCGTGCTCGTCGTCGCCGTCTTGGCGGCCTTGTTCTTGGCCTCGTTCTTGGCCTCGCCGAGATACCAGCACTTCTTCTTGCTGCGATCGAGATGGTAGAACCAGTGGCTTCCCGCAGGCGCGGTTCCCTTGGGCGCGGCCAGGCAGGTGTCCGCCGTGTTGTTGGTGCTATTGGCCGTATTGGCGGCGGTCTGGGCCATGGCGCTGCAACTGGCGCCGGCCAGGATGCTGGCGGCAAGCGCCGCAGCGAATTTCGCTGAACGATTTGACATACGCGTCCCCGGTATCTCTTTTTTAACGCAAACGCTGGAGATCCCAATCTCGGCAAAGAGTTGGGTCGCAATGCGCCGCAAATCCGGAACGGGTGGGGCTTAATTGGGGCTCGCGGCGTGCCGCAATTGCGGCGAGCCCGAGGCCGCGGAACGTGAACCGAACGATGGCTTGGTTCGACCGTCAGGTTCCATCGGAGCGGCCGCGTCCCGCTGGCGGTAGCAGCACCGGCGGGACGTCATGTCTCAGCGTGATCTTTCGGAAAACCGCGTCACGCTCTTCCGGATCATGCTCTAGTTCTTCAGGACGATGCGTCCGACGACCTTGCCGGCGCGCAGCTCGTCGATCCATTTCTGGACGTCGGCCATCGGCTCTTCCTTCATCGGCGTCGGCTTGATCTTGCCGGCGCGGGCGAGCGCCATCAATTCCTGACCTTCGGCCAGCGTGCCGACCATGAAGCCTTCGATGGTCATGCGCTTGTACACCCACTGCACCATCGGCAGCGTGAATTGGCCGCCCATCAGGCCGGACACCACGATCTTGCCGCCGCGCGCGACCGTCGACACCGCAAACGCCATCGACTTCTCGTTGCCGGCAAAGTCGACGACGCCGTCGAAGCCGCCGTCGCTCTCCTTCAGCATGCGCTTGACGACATCGGGCTCTGCCGGGTCATAGGCGGCCGCCGCGCCGTTTTTCAGCGCGGTCTCGCGCGCCGCGGGGCTGAGATCGGCAACCGTGATCGGCTGCTTGAACATCGCCTGCGCGAATGACAGGCCCATCATGCCGACGCCGCCAAGGCCGATCAGCAGCAAATTGCGTTGGCGCGGACGATCGACCAGGCGCTTCAGCGCGCCATAGGCGGTGACACCGGAGCACATCAGGGTGGCGGCCTGGTTGACCGGCAGCGGATCGTAATCGAGCAGGTATTTTGCGTCGGGCACCAGCACGTGGGTGGCGAAGCCGCCGTCGATCGAGACGCCGAGGAAGCGCTGCTTGACGCAGAGGTTCTCGTCGCCGGCGAGGCAGTCGCGGCACTGGCCGCAGCCGATCCAGGGGAAGACGGCCTTCTTCGTCCCGATCAGATCCTTCGGCGCATCGGGGCCGACCTCGTCGACCACGCCCGCGATCTCATGGCCGAGCGTGAAGGGCAGGGTCATGCCGCGGGTGGTGTCGAGCTTCTTGCCGCCGCCGAGATCGGCGTAGCCGTCCTGGATGTGGAGATCGGAATGGCACAGGCCGCAGCGCTCGATGCGCACCAGCACTTCGCGTCCCTGGGGCTTCGGCGTGTCGACGATGGTTTCGCACAGCGGTGCATCGAATTTGACGAGGGATTGGCGAACCATACGCGCCATTACGTTTTCTCCTGTTGTTCTATTTTGTGGCCCGTATATCGGCCAATTCCCGGGCCATGGCAACAAAGCCCGCGACCGGAATGGTTTCGGCGCGCCGTGTCGCGTCGATATCGGCTGCGGCAGCAAGCCGCGCCGGATCGACCGACAGCGATTTCAAACTCTGGCGCAGCATCTTGCGGCGCTGGCCGAAGGCGGCGGCTGCGACCTGCTCGAGCATGCGGCGGTCGCACGGCTCGGGCGCGGCGCGCGGTATCAATCGTACCACCGAGGACGTGACCTTCGGTTGCGGCACGAAGGCCGCGGGCGAGATGTCAAACAGGATCTTGGTCTCGGCGCGCCAGTTGGCGAGCACCGCGAGCCGGCCATACGCCTCCTCGTCCTCATGGGCGACGATGCGCTCGGCGACCTCGCGCTGGAACATCAGGACCATCATGTCGTACCAGGGCGGCCACGGCTCGATCGACAGCCAGTCGACCAGCAGCTGGGTCGCGATGTTGTAGGGCAGGTTGGCGACGATCTTGGCCTTGGCGCCATCGAGCAAGGGACGCGGGTCAAAGCGCTGCGCGTCGCCATGCACGATCTCGATGCGGCCGGGATAGCGCTTGGCGATATAGTCGAGCGCAGCCAGCGCCCGCTCGTCGCGCTCGATGGCGATCACGCGCTTGGCACCCAGCGCAAGCAGCGCGCGCGTCAAGCCGCCGGGACCGGGGCCGACCTCGATCACGGTGGAGTCTTCCAGCGGGCCCGCGGCGCGGGCAATGCGCGCGGTGAGGTTGAGATCGAGCAGAAAATTCTGGCCGAGCGATTTGCGCGCCGACAGCGAATGCTCGCGAATGACGTCGCGCAGCGGCGGCAGATCGTCGATCGTGCTCACTTAGCTTGATGCCGCGGCCATGCGCGCGGCGAGCCGGAGGGCGGCGATCAGGCTCGACGGATTGGCCTTGCCGGTGCCGGCGATATCGAATGCGGTGCCGTGATCGGGCGAGGTCCGGATGAAGGGCAGCCCCAGCGTGACGTTGACGGCGTCCTCGAACGCGACGGTCTTGATCGGGATCAGCGCCTGGTCGTGATACATGCAGATCGCGCAGTCGTAGGTCTTGCGCGCGGCTGCGTGGAACATGGTGTCGGCCGGCAGCGGGCCTCGGACGGCAATGCCGTCGCGGCGCAGGATCTCGACCGCGGGCGCGACGATCTCGACGTCTTCCATGCCGAGCGTGCCGTCTTCGCCGGCATGCGGATTGAGGCCGGCAATGGCGAGCCGCGGCGCTGCGAGGCCGAACCGCGCCTTCATGTCCGCGACCACGATCCGCGCGGTCGACACGATCAGGTCGGTCGTCAATTGCGCCAGCGCCTCGCGGACCGACACATGGATCGTCACCGGGACAACGGCGAGCGCCGGTGACCACAGCATCATCACCGGCTGCGGCGCGCGCCCGCCGCTTGCGGCAAGCTCGGCCAAGAACTCTGTATGGCCGGGATGTCGGAAGCCGGCGCGGTACAGCACGTTCTTGGCGATCGGATTGGTGACGACGGCGCTGGCCTTGCCGGCGGCGACATCGGCGACGGCCTGCCGGATCGATGCCAGCGCCGCATCGGCACTCGTGCCGTCGGGCTGGCCCGGTCGCGCCGTCGCTGTCTTGCCGGTCGCAACCACGGGGAGGGCGCGTGCGAACGTCGCGGATGCCTCCGCGGCGCTGACCTCGGCCAACTCGACGGCAAGCCCGAGCGCCTTGGCGCGTTCGGCAAGCGCGGCGCGGTCGCCGAGCAGATAGAACGGCGGGAGATCGAGTTCGCGGCGGCGCAGCCATGCGGCGAGCGTGATGTCGGGGCCGATGCCTGCGGGCTCGCCGGATGTCAGTGCGAGAGGTTGAGCCATGCGTCAACGATAGTCGATCATCGCCCGCCTGGATATTCGATCATCGCGGCTTTTCGGACTTCCTGCAGGTAGGCCTTCGACTTCGCCTCGTACTTCTGCACGTACATCTTGTCGCGCATCTCGCGCTTCTTCGGCGTGTCGACGGTGGTTGCCTTCCTGCCGCAGAGGGCGACCATTTCGACGCCCTGCTTGGTGACCTCGGGAGGGGTGAGGTGGCCGACCGGGGTCTTGTCCAGGATGTCGCGCAGCGACTGCGGCAGGTCAGCCGAGGTCTTCACGACGATCTCGCGGATCGCGGCGTTGCGCATCGACTTGAAGAAGGTGTTGGCTTCCTCGCAACTGGTGACGCGCTCGCGCAGGCTGTCCGCTTCCTTGCGGCGCCCCTCGAACTCCGACTGCGGCGCGCCGCGGGGCACGATCAGAACGACCGGCTGCATCCTGTATTCGAACGCCTCGGCCTCAGCCGCCCCTCCGGTCTCCTTGACCGCGTTGGCCACGTCCTTTTCGCCAACCTGCAGGCTTTCCTTGAAGCGGCCGCGGACCAGGCTGGTCCAGACCATGTCGGCCCTGATGCGTTGCTTCAGCGTATCCGGGCGGATGCCCTTGCCCTCGAGCACCTTGGTGAGCTGGTCGCCGGAAAGCCGCATCCGCTGCGCCATGCCGCCGAAGGACTGTTCGATATCGCCGGCGGAGGGGTCGACGCCGAACTTCTTGGCTTCCTTGATCTTCAGCTTCTCGTCGATCAGCTCGTCGAGGACGGTCTTCCGATCAGGCGTCTTGCCGCCGGTCAGAGCGTTCAGCTTGGCGCGCTGCTCGATGTCGTAATTGGTGATGGGCTCGCCATTGACCATCACGGCGATGGTCTGGGCATGCAGTCGCACACTGCCTCCCAGCAGAAGGAAAAGAGCCAGCAGGGAACTCAACACTAGCTGATAGCGGCGCGTTGGCAGGCTAGCGGTCGTCATTATCGTCATGTCAGCCGTTTAAACCAATTCAAGCCGGAGCCACAGGCCCGCAGGCAATCCAAGCCCCCCGCCAGACCGCTCGCTCGCTACTGCATGCCAGCCGAACTGCTGGACGTGGAGGTCTGCGCGATCGTCCGCAGCCCGATCTGGAACATGAACGCGTGGCTGAGGACGGGCGGCGTCGAGCCGGCCTGATAGGTATAGGACGTGACATAGTTGGCGGCCAGCACGAAGCAGTCGTCCACATAGCCCGCGCCGAACGCGTACTGGTTGATTTTGTTCGCTTCAAGGTCCCAGCGCGCCGCGCCCTGAACCACCCAGTTCGCCGCCACCTTGACCGATCCGCTGGCGAGGATGCCTTCGCGGCGCGTCAAATAGCCAAGCTCCGGCTGCGCGGCATAGTCGCCGTACATCAGGCTGACCGACCAGCGGTCGAAGTTCGCGCTGGCCTGGGCCTCGAACCGGTTGATGTTCCAGGTCGCCTCGTCCATCCGCGAGCGGACGCTGAACGTGTAGGTGCGGTTCGGCGAGTAGGCGAGGCTTGCGACATAATCCGAACGCGGGTTCTGCAGGCCGGAATCTATGCCGGTGTTGGTGACGTCCGCGACCGCGAACGAGTTCAACCCGAACATCTGGTAGGACTGTCCGAACATCGCCTTGACGCTGCCGCCGCGATCGAACTGCGTGGTGGCCTGCACGCCGACATTGGCGCGGCTGCCGCCCTCAACGCGGTCGTAGCCGGAGAACTTGTCGACCGCGAACAGGTTCGAGGTATCGAACACCAGGCTCTGCGCGTCCTCGTTCGGAAGCTTGCCGGCGTCGGGTTCGTTGGGCCGGATGATGACCTGCGCGATCGGCTCGACGGTCGTCGTGCCCCACGGCTGCACGTTGATGAACGGGTAGCGGTATTCGAAGCCGACGGTCGGCATCAGGCGGACCGTCTGAGTGTCGCCGACCGGCAGGAAGTTGGAAACGCCCGGCTGGTTCGAGATGTCGGCGTTGATGGCGTCGGCGCGGACGCCGACGAACGGCGTCCAGATCTGGCCGAGCGGGTCGGTATAGGATTTACGCCACTGCGCCTCGGCGGTCAGCCTCGTGTAGGTGCCCGGCATGCCGCGCAGCAGGCACTGCGACGGCGTCCGCGCCATCGGATCAGCGGACGTGGTCGTGCACAACGGGTTAAGTGGGTTGGCGGCCTGTGCCGTGATCGGGTCGAACACCGCGGTTTCGCGGGTCAGGTTGGTGAAGTTCACCTTGTAGCTGAACTCGCCACCGAAGATCGGGCTGTTGATCACGTTGTTGTAGTCGATAACGGGCGCGACCACCGGAACCTGGTTCTGGTTGCCCGAGTAGCTGAGATAATAGATCGCGCGTGCGTCGAAGAAGCTGCGGTTGCCGACGCCGGTCAGATAGAGCTGCGAGATCGCCTCGGTCGGCAGCGACAGGAACGACCCGAACGGGTCCTTGTACTGGGCCAGCCGGTAATCGGACATGAAGTAGTAGTCGGACAGCAGCACGCCGTCCCAGCCCCAGGTCCACTTGTCGTTCAGCGCGAACTGACCCTTGGTCTCGATGCCGCCGCGGAACTGGCGGTCACCGGGCTGGCCCTTGAAAGCGTCCTGATCGAGTTGGTCGATGCCGTAGAGCCGGATCTGGTAAGCGCCGTTCGACAGACGCTGGCGGAATTCGCCTTGGAACAGCACGCCCTGCTTCGACGTGATGCGCGGATTGAACGTCGCGTCGAAGTCCGGCGCGAGCGCGAAGTAATAGGGGATTTCGACGCCGACGCCGAACGCCGAATAGGTGGTGAAGCCCGGCATCAGGAAGCCGCTCTTGCGCTTCACGGTCGGATCGGGCGTCGAGAAATAGGGCAGATACGCCATCGGAACGCCGAAGAATTCGAGCTGGGCGTTCTCGAAATAGAGCATCTTCTCGGTCTGGTTATGGATGATGCGCGCGCCCTTGACCTGCCAGAGCGGCGGCTTCTTCGGATCATCCTTACAGGGCGCGCAGGCGGTATAAACGCCGTTGTCGAACACCGTGTAATTGCCGCTGGACCGATCGGCGCGGGTCGCCGCCATGCGGGTCTGGTCTTCGGTGTCGACGCGCAGCGAATCGACGAACCCGTCGCGGTAGTCGTCGCTGAGATCAAGGATGTTGGCGTAGGTGATCTTGCCTTCCGCATCGGTCATGCGGATGTTGCCTTCGGCATGAAGACGCTTGGTCTTCTGATCGTAGATGACCTTGTCGGCCTCGACGCTGGTGCCGTTGTAGAACATCTGGACGTTGCCGACGGCCGAGATGCGCTGGTTGTTGTAGTCGTAATCGACCTCGGTCGCCTGAACCAGCATCTGCCCGTCATTCTTGGCCGGCGGGCGGGGCGGCTTCGGCGGACGCGGATTGTAGGTGAAGGCCTGCGCGGCAGCCGGCGTCGACGCGACAACGTCGAGCGCGCTGACCACGACGAACGCGGCGAGGAGAGCTGAGATCGAAACGCCAAACGCGGCCATGCGGCTCCGTTGACGGCGCAGGACACTGCGCCGCCCGAGAGCAGGCGACCTCAACTGGCGGGCGGCGACGATAGCCACTACCCGTCCTCCTGGTACAGCAAGGCTAAGAAACCGGTGAGGCTGCCCACAACGACAGGCAACCACGCCGCAGCGATGGGATGCATCAACTCAGCCTTGCTCAAATCTTCAGTTACTTTCGACAGCACGTAGAGCAGAAAGCCTGCGCCCACGCCACTCAAAACCATCTTCTGCACGCCGCCCATCCGAAAGAAGCGGAGGCTCACAGAAGCCGCCAACATCACCATCGCAGCCAGCAAAAACGGCTGTGCGATGAGCTTGTGATACTGCAAGCGATAGCCGGCCGTCGCGAACCCTGAGCTCTCCGACGAACGGATGTAGTTCGGCAGTTGCCAAAAGGACACAGTTTCCGGGGTGGAGAAACTGTTGCGCACCTGTGCCGGGGTAAGGGTGGTGGTCAGGTAGAAGGTGTCCTGATCCACCGGAGGCTTATCGAGGGTGAATCGGCGCACGCCCTTGAACACCCAACGGCCGTCTTCGAGCGCCGCTTCGCGCGCTTCGATTCGCTCCTTGAACTGGAGCGCCGTATCGAATCGAAACACGGTGAGGCCGGTCAGCCGCACGCCCTGCTGCTCGCTGCGCGCCGCATTGATGATCGCCTGACCCTCGTCGTTGATCTGGTTCAGCCAGAAGCCGGACGCGTCCTGAATGCC
Source organism: Bradyrhizobium sp. USDA 4510 (assembly GCF_054059095.1). Classification (NCBI taxonomy): domain Bacteria; kingdom Pseudomonadati; phylum Pseudomonadota; class Alphaproteobacteria; order Hyphomicrobiales; family Nitrobacteraceae; genus Bradyrhizobium; species Bradyrhizobium sp. USDA 4510. The sequence goes on from NZ_JBSSBT010000001.1 coordinate 3,285,644, forward strand.
GCCGCCGGGCGCCGAGCCGAACAGCTCGGCTTCCATCCGTTTGGACAGCTCGCGCAGATTGGCCGATACTGGATTGTAGGCGGTGGTCGCGAAGATGCCGAGCATGATCGCACTGGCCAGCGCCGGCGAGATGAATTGCCAGGCCGAGACGCCGGCGGCGCGGGCCACGACGAGCTCCAGCCGACGCGACAAGGCGAGGTAGCAGGTCATGGCGCCGATCAGCACGCAGAACGGCATCAGCTTCTCGAGCAGCTGCGGCACCCGGAATAGCGAAGTTTCCGCGACCGTGATCGCGGAGGCCGAGACGAGGCCCGACGTCTTGCGCACCATCTCGATGTAGTCGACCAGCACGAGCAGCACGAAGATGCCCGCGAACACGCCCACCGCCGCGACCACGAAGCGGCCGGCGAAATAACGCCCGAGCGTGTTTGTGACCATGCTCATGCGGTTGCCGGCCTCCGGAAGAGGCGCGCAATGCGCTCGTTGTTCCTGTTGATCGCTTCCATCAGCCGCGGCGGCGGTTCGACGACCACGCCTCCGACGATCATCCAGATGCCGACGCCGATGCCGCCGAACAGCATCAGATACTGCACCAGCGCCGCGAGCGGCGTCTTCACCGCCATGACAGAGCAGGCGAACCCGACCATGCGCAGGCCGAACACCGCGAATACCGAGCCGCCGATCGAGAAATTGCGGCTCTGGCGCGTGGTGCGCGGCGCGCCGAGGAAGGCGAAGGTGAGGGCAGCGAACGCAAATGGATAGATCGGCGCCATGAAGCGATCATGCAGCTCCGCGAAGAACTGGCCCGACAGCTGCTGATAGGTCTTGTCTTCCTCGTCCGGCCACATCAGCTCCCAGAGATAGCGCTCGCGAATCCCGAGCGTGACGTCGCGGCCCTGCGAGAATTTCGACATGTCAAAGGCGTAACGGGCGAACGCGACCAGCGCCGGATCACGCTTGCCAACCTCGAACCGTTGCAGATTGCCATCATAGAGCACGAGGTACGAGCCTCGGTCGGTCTTCTGCACGGTGCCGTGGTCGGCGATGATGGTGACGCGCTCCTGCGGATCGCGGCGATCGTCGACGAAGACGCCGCCGAGCACGCCGCCGGGCAGGCGCTCGCGGATCCGGATCGTCAAGTTCTGGTCGAGCTGGGCGAAGCGGCCGGGCTGCAGGATGTTGGTCAGCACGTCGGCGGTGATCTCGGCGTCCCACTGCTTGATTCGGCGCATGCCGTCGGGGGCGAGATAGGCGCCGATGAAGGCGACCAGCGCCGCCACCACGCAGGTGGCAAGGAAGAACGGCCGGAACAGCCGGATCGGCGAGAAGCCCGCCGCGTTCATGACGATGATTTCGGAATCGGTCGCGAGCTTGTTCAGCGTATGGGAGATCGCAATCATCAGCGCGATCGGGGCGATGATCAGCACCAGGGCGGGAATCACGAGACCGGTGATGCCAAGGAAGGTGAGGATGGTCTGACCCTGGCTGGTCATCAGGTCGATGCCGCGCAGCGCCTGCGTAATCCAGATCACGCCGGTGAGGCTGACCAGGACAAGCGCAAACGACGCCAGCGTCGTCTTAAAGATGTACTTGTCGATCGACCCCATCGCTACCGCACGACCCCCAAGGCCCCCTGCACGCAACCAAACGCACGGCTCTCGACCATCCCCGTCAACCCGGGTTCCCCTATGGTCGAGCCGCGGACCCGTCCGGCTCACTCTCTAGTCACTCTCTCACTACCATCCCTTTGATCCGTCAACAAAATGGCCGGGCCAAGGCACGCTTAATTTATGGTTAATTAATCGCTTTTGTGGCCTTCCGGCCACTCCGGCGCTTGGCAGCGGCGCAGCCGGCAGGTCATAGTGTATGACAAGCCCGGTCCGGACTGGTTCCGGACCGCCATCGCAATGCTCACCCCGCGTGCCGGAAGGACCGCCTCAGGTCCGAGCAACACCCTGAGTTCTGGAGGATTTTCCTATGTCCGACGCCGTCAAGGTCGGCTTTGTTCCGATCTCCGCGTCCGCTCGCGGTATTCTGGTGGTCTTTTGCGACGACCAATTGAAGCTGGGAGCCGCCACCCGGAAGGCGCTGGGAGTTGCCGCCGAGACGGTCAAGCGGGCCGCGGCCGCCAACCAGTTCAAGGGCAAGAGTGGGGCGGTCCTCGACATCCTGGCGCCGGAGGGAATCAAGGTCGAGCGGCTGATCGTGATCGGCACCGGCAAGGCGGCCGACCTCAAGGAGAAGGATTTTCTCAAGTTTGGCGGCGTGGCGGCCGGCAAGCTCAATGCCGGCAGCGGTTCGATGACCGTGGTCGCGGAACTGCCCGAAGCCGCGATGGCCGCCGGCCAGGCCGCCGCGATCGCCACCGGCATCCGTCTGCGCGCCTACAAGTTCGACCGCTACAAGACCAAGAAGAAAGACGGCGAGGACGGCGCCCTGCGGGCCGACGTCTCGATCGCCGTCGACGATGTTGCCGCCGCCAGGAAGGCCTACGCGCCTGAAGCGTCCGTCGTCGACGGTGTGTATTTGGCGCGTGAGCTCGTCAACGAGCCGCCGAACGTGCTGTATCCCGAGGAATTCGCACGCCGCGCCAGCCAGCTTCGCAAGCTCGGCGTCAGCGTCGAGGTGCTCGACGTCAAGGCGATGACCAAGCTCGGCATGGGCGCGCTGCTCGGCGTCGCGCAGGGATCGGCGCGACCCGGCCGCACCGTGATCATGCGCTGGAACGGCGGCAAGAAGAGCGAGGCGCCGGTCGCGTTCGTCGGCAAGGGCGTCTGCTTCGACACCGGCGGTATCTCCATCAAGTCGGCCGGCGGCATGGAGGATATGAAGGGTGACATGGGCGGTGCGGCCTGCGTGGTCGGGCTGATGCACGCGCTGGCGGCGCGCAAGGCCCGCGTCAATGCGGTCGGTGCCATCGGCCTTGTCGAGAACATGCCCGACGGCAATGCGCAGCGTCCGGGAGACATCGTCACCTCAATGTCCGGCCAGACCATCGAAATCATCAACACCGACGCCGAGGGACGCCTCGTGCTCGCCGACGTGCTCTGGTACGTCGCCAAGAAGTTCAAGCCGAAATTCATGGTCGATCTGGCCACGCTGACCGGCGCGATCATGGTCGCGCTCGGCACCGATCACGCCGGCATGTTCTCCAACAATGACGAGCTCGCCGAGCGGCTGGCCAAGGTCGGGCTCGAGACCGGCGAGAAGGTGTGGCGCATGCCGCTCGGTCCCGAATACGACAAGCAGATCGATTCGCAATTCGCCGACATGAAGAACACCGGCGGGCGCAACGGCGGCTCGATCACAGCAGCGCAATTCCTGCAGCGTTTCGTCGACGGCACGCCGTGGGCGCATCTCGACATCGCCGGCACCGCGATGGGCGCGCCGAAGACCGAGATCAATCAGAGCTGGGGTTCGGGTTATGGCGTCCGGCTGCTCGAGCGGCTGGTCTCCGACTATTATGAAGCCAGGAAATAGAGTGTCGGCCAGCGCATGACCGAGGTTCTGTTCTACCACCTGCAGAACATCACGCTGGAGAGCGTGCTGCCGCCGCTGCTCGAGAAGTCGCTCGAGCGCGGCTGGCGCGTGGTCGTGCAATCGACGTCACAGGACCGTGCCGAGACGCTCGACGCGCATCTGTGGACCTACAGTGACGATTCGTTCCTGCCGCACGCGACCTCGCGCGTCGCCGACGCGCAGGACCAGCCGATCATCCTGTCGATCGAGGAGAGCAATCCGAATCGGGCCAATGTCCGCTTCCTGGTCGATAATGCGGCGCTGCCGGCCGACTGCGACAGCTACGAGCGGGTGGTCCTCGTGTTCAACGGCGACGACCCCGACGCGGTGGCCTCGGCCAGGGAAAGCTGGACCGCTTGCAAGGCGCGCGGCTTCGAGGTCACCTATTGGCAGACCGACGAGCGGGGACGCTGGCAGCGGCGCCAATAGCGATAGCTACTAATTAATGATAATTCGACGTTTCTTGGGGCGGGCCACTGTCATGCCGCAAAGTGATGTTCGGACAAGCCCTTAGGTAAGGGTAGGAGCTTTGTCGATCGTGCGGGACGGAACATTCAGTCGGAAGTCGCTGCTGGCGTTGCTGGTGCTTGCACCGGGACTTGCCGGCTGTTCGGGCGCCGGATCCGACTTGTTTTCGCGCGATGCGGAATGGTTCTCGCGTCCCGGGCGGGTGTTCATCCGCAACATCTCGATCGAATCGCCGCCACTGACGCCGGACAAGCCGGTGACGAACGACGATCTCGTCAGTGCCGACGGCAGCTGTCCAGGCATGGCACCGCCGCCGGGCGCCACCGATGCCAACGCACAGGCCGGCGGTGCACCACCGCCGCAGCCAACGGGCGGCAGCGTTGCACTCGGCCACACTGAATGCGACGTCGTGCGCGGCATCGGCGCGCCCGACAGCGTCAACCTGTCCAGCGCTCCGGGCGGCGGGCGCGTTGCGGTCGTGACCTGGTCGCGCGGCGCGCGCGCCGGCATCTACACCTTTACCTCGGGGCGCCTGTCGTCCGTCGAGCGCGGCCCGGATCCCGTGCCCGAGCCGAAGCAGGCGAAGCCGAAGAAGAAAAAGACCTCGCACGGCTAGAGTGTTTTCGCCGCAGCGGCAGATCGATGCCTGTATGCGCGGGCATGACACCGGACGCGCGGACATCACACCGGACAGAATGAGAGCCTCGGCTCCCTCCACGGGTCGTCCCTGCCTAGTGCGCAATTGCGCACGGGAGCAGGGACCCATACGCCGCGGCGGATGTGGTTATGGGGACTCGTCGTTCGACGATCGTGCAGCAACGACCATCTGTGGTTATGGGTCCCTGCTTTCGCAGGGACGACATCGGATATGTGGCTCCGCCCGGTCTAACTCGCCGCTTCGTCGAGTTCGGCGCTGGCTTCCAGCCAGTCTTCCTCGGCGCGCTGTAGCGCGCTCTCGGCGCCGGCGCGCGCCTTGGTCAGTTGCGCGGCCTGCTTGGGGTCGCGGGTAAAAATATCGGGCAATGCGAGTGCGGTATCGATCTTGGCGATGATGGCGTTGATGCGCTCGATCTCGGCCTCAGCTTGCGCGACCCGCTGCCTGGGTGAAGCACGCTTCTCGTTGCGGATGCGCTCCGGCTTCGCGGCCTCCTTGACGCGCTCGCGCGAGGCCGGCCGGCCGTCATTGGCCGACAGGATCATGCGTCGATATTCGTCGAGATCGCCGTCATAGGCCGTGACGGTCTGGTTGGCCACGACCCACAGGCGGTCGGCGCAGGCCTCGATCAGATAGCGATCATGCGAGACCATGATGATGGCGCCGGGGAATTCGTTGATCGCCTCCGCGAGCGCCGCACGGCTGTCGATATCGAGGTGGTTGGTCGGCTCGTCCAGGATGATCATGTTCGGGCCGTAGAACGTGGCAAGCCCCAGCAGCAGCCGCGCCTTCTCGCCACCCGACAGGCTCCTCACCAGCGTGTCGCCGGCCTTGCCGGAGAAGCCGATCGCACCGACGCGGCCGCGCACCTTGCTCTCCGGCGCCTCCGGCATCAGCTTGCGGATGTGATCATAGGGCGAGCCGTCGAGATTGAGCTCGTCGACCTGGTGTTGGGCGAAATAGCCGACCGACAGCTTGTCGGCCCTCGTGATCCGGCCGGCAAACGGCGCGAGCTTGCCCGCCAGCAGCTTGACCAGCGTCGACTTGCCGTTGCCGTTGGCCCCTAACAGCGCGATGCGGTCGTCGGTATCGACGCGCAGCGTCACGCGATTGAGCACCGGCTTGCCGGGCTCGTAGCCGACCGAGACGTCATCGACCGCGATGATCGGCGGCGACAGCAGCTTCTCCGGCGCCGGGAACGAGATCTCATGAACATCCTGGGTCACCAGCGCGGTGATCGGCTTCATCCGCTCCAGCATCTTCACGCGCGACTGCGCCTGCCGCGCCTTCGAGGCCTTGGCCTTGAAGCGGTCGACGAAGTCCTGCAAGCGCTTGCGCTCATCGGCCTGCCGCTTGGCGTGCTTGGCGTCGAGCAATTCGCGCGCGGCGCGCTGGTCCTCGAACGAGGAATAGGTGCCCTTGTAGAGCGTCAGCCGGCCGCGATCGAGGTGCAGGATCTGATCGACCGAGGTGTCCAGCAGGTCGCGGTCGTGGCTGATCACGATCACGGTGCGCGGATAGTTGGCGAGGTGGTTCTCGAGCCACAAGGTGCCTTCGAGATCGAGATAGTTGGTCGGCTCGTCCAGCAGCAGGAGGTCGGGCGCGGAGAACAGCGTCGCCGCCAGCGCCACGCGCATGCGCCAGCCGCCGGAAAATTCCGCGCACGGCCGCGCCTGGTCTGATGTCGAGAAGCCGAGGCCGGAGAGGATCGCCGCGGCACGGGCGGGCGCGGAATGGGCGTCGATGTCGACCAGCCGGGTCTGGATTTCGGCAATCCGGTGCGGATCGTGCGCCGTCTCGGCCTCGCGCAGCAGCGCGTCGCGCTCGAGATCGGCCTTCAGCACGACGTTGATCAGGCTTTCGGGCCCGTCGGGCGCTTCTTGCGCGAGGCTGCCGATACGCCAGCGCGGCGGCAGCGCGATGCTGCCGCTCTCGGTCGGGATGTCGCCCCGGATGGCGTGAAACAGCGTCGATTTGCCGACGCCGTTGCGGCCGACAAATCCGACGCGGGCTCCGGGTACAATTTGCACCGAACTGTGATCGATCAACAGACGTCCGGCGATCCGGACCGAGATGTCAGTGATGGAGAGCATGCAGCGTTGTCACCGGACCCGCCGCCAAACGCAACCCCGTCTGTTCGTAAAATCTCTCCCGGAGCTGTTGCAAAAACGCAATTGGGCTGCTGGTCAGCCCTCAACATCTAATGGCGATCGCCTTCCCGTCGTTGCATCTCGTCGAGGAGTTGCTGCAGGCGAGACGAAAGTGCGGGCTCTGGCCGCATGCTTTGCTGAAGCCGTTCGCCTACGGCATCGCAGATGTAACGGCAGGTCTTGTGATCAATCTGATCGGCGTCCTTGTCGATCTTGCTCATTGTCATCGTCATGGCATGTCTCTTGGCGAGTTCCACCTCGCATGTTCGAGTAGCTCCTCGCCATGACAAGTCGCGACCCCGAATTTGGTTTCCGCGCCTTGCTCTCGCCTTGAGGTAGTGGGTCCCATATATGCCCGGGTTCCCCCGGCGGACCCGAAAAAAGCCCCGGCGCGAGGGCCGGGGCGAGAAGCAAGTCAGGGGAGCAGTCGTAGATTCGATGGATCAGTAGCAGCGGTTGACCAGGCGCCAGCGGGGCCCCCACGGGGTCGGCACCACGCGGCGCACGTAGCAGCCGCCGCCGTAGCCATAACCGCCGTAATAGGCCGGGCCGCCGACGATGACGCGCGGACCGCCCCACCAGCCGTGGTGCCATCCACCGTGCCAGCCGCCATGCCAACCACCCCACGCAGAAGCGGAGGTCGGGGCGAGCGCGGCGGCACCGAGCGAAACCGCGGCGACGGCGGCAAGCGAGAGTTTGCGTAACATGATCGTCTCCTCGAGGTATGGGCGCGCGCGACGCGCCCGCGGTGACATTTCCCGAGACGTCCTGTGAGGCTTGCGGATGGGGGGCCAGCAAGGCGTCCGATCGCTGCAGAGCCTATGTGACTTGAGCTGAACGGCAGCGGCACGGCGCTGACAGAATGGGTTCACCTAGGTGAAATCGCGGTAAGTTGGCCGAGCCGGCCGCTGTCCGGAGGGCGCCCTAACGACGGTTTTCGTCGTGAAAATGCGTCAAAACTAAAGGCTAACGCGTCACAGGGTCGCTTGCCGTTATCCCGTCGCGCCGATATAAGCCCCGGCAACTCCCAGCCAAGTTTACAAGGACGAAATCATGGCGATTGAACGCACCTTTTCGATCATCAAACCCGACGCCACCGAGCGCAACCTGACCGGCGCGGTCAATGCGGTGATCGAGAAGGCGGGCCTGCGGGTCGTGGCGCAGAAGCGCATCCGCATGACCCGCGGCCAGGCCGAGACCTTCTACGCCGTCCACAAGGCGCGTCCGTTCTTCGGCGAGCTGGTCGACTTCATGACTTCGGGCCCGGTTGTGGTCCAGGTGCTGGAAGGCGAGGGCGCTATCCTGAAATATCGCGACGTGATGGGCGCGACCGACCCGTCGAAGGCCGCTGAAGGCACCATCCGCAAGCTCTATGCGAAGTCGATCGGCGAGAACTCGGTGCACGGTTCGGATGCGCCGGAGACCGCGGTGATCGAGATCGCGCAGTTCTTCGCCGGCAACGAGATCGTCGGCTGACACCGTATTGCTGAAAGTGGCGCGGTCTCCCGAGGAGACCGCGTCGAAGTAGAACCGGGGAGCGGCGGACGACCGCCGCCAGGGGCGGCCGCAAGGCCGAATAGGACTCGCTGTGGACTGGCTGTGGCAGATCTTTGATCCGGCGTACATCGGCGCGTTCTTCACCGAATTCAAGAACGAGATGGCGACGCCGACGTTCTGGGTCGCCGTCGGCAAGATCATCTGGATCAACGTCCTGCTGTCGGGCGACAACGCGCTCGTGATCGCGCTCGCCTGCCGCGGGCTCGCGCCGCGCCAGCGCCTGTGGGGCATGATTCTCGGCGCCGCCGCGGCAGTGCTGCTGCGCGTCATCTTTACCGGCATCGTCGCCAGCCTGATGGAGCTTCCCTATTTGAAGCTGGTCGGCGGGCTGGCGCTGATCGTGATTGCCGCCAAGCTGCTGGTGCCGGAGCAGGAGGACGAGGACAGCGTGCACGCGGCCGCGCATCTGTGGGCCGCGGTTCAGATCGTCGTCGTCGCCGACATCGTGATGAGCCTCGACAATGTGATCGCGGTGGCCGCCGCCGCCAACGGCAGCGTGCCGCTGCTGGTGCTCGGACTTGCGATCAGCGTTCCCCTGATCGTTGCCGGCGCGGCGCTGATCATGGCGCTGCTCACCAAGCTGCCGGTCCTGGTCTGGGCCGGCGCCGCGCTGCTCGGCTGGATCGCGGGCGACGTCATCGCGACCGATCCCGCCGTGCATCCGAAGCTGGACGCGCTGTTCGCCGGACCGCTCGGTACCAAGCTCGATTCCTGGCTGACGTCGGTCGGGATGTCGCCGCAATTCGCCCATGGCGGCAATGGCGGCGAGATCGCGCTCGCGGTGCTCGGCATCATCGTGGTGCTGGTCGTGGGGTCGATCTGGCGCCGCCACGCACTCCGCAAGGCCAAGCACGCCGCCAAGGCGGCGTGAGGTCTAGCGCCGCACGATCGAGCCGGCGCGCCCGACCAGCCGCGCCAATTGCTTGAAGCGGCTGCCGACGCGGTCGGCGACCAGATCCACCATCCGGTGCTCGAACACCAGCATCAGCTTGCGGCCCTGGGTGCGGAAATGGGTTGCCGGCAGCACGCCGGTGCGCGCCGCCGTGATCAGATGCGCGACGCGGAATGCGGCGCCGAGCACGCGGGCGCGCTCGTCCATCGCCGGCGTCACCAGCGCGCGGATCTGCGGCGGCGGCTCGTTTTCCTCGCTGAGCCCGGCGTAGCGATAGAACACCGAGAGCGCGACGAAGGCGCGGCCCTGATGCGTGATCGAGCCGAAATTGCCGTTCATGATCAGGCTGAGGGTTTCCTCGCCGCGATGATCGGGATGCACCCGCCAGCCGATGTCGGAGAGCAGGCAGGCGACGTGCCGCAGCCTGCGGTCTTCCTCGGTCTCGCGTAGCCTGACGACGCGCACCAGCCGGTCGGTCCACGCCGTCAGCTCCTGGGCGTGGCGGGCCGAGCGCGACAGCAATTCGTTGAGATTCTGCGCGGCGCAGAGCAGTCCGTCCTTGGCGCGTTCGGCCTGCGGCAGCATCTCGTAGAGCAGGCCCTCGCGTACGCCGAAGGTCGAGAACACGATGGTCTTCGGCTGGGCCACGCGGATGATGTATTCGAGCACGAGCGCGGCATAGGCCAATAGCGGCCGCCGCGCGTCGGCGACCGACTCGATATTGGCCAGCATGTTGGTGGCCGCCAGCCGTCGCAGCCGCTGCGCGAAGTCGAGTGCGTCGGCCGCCGGGATCGAATAGCCGTGCATCACCTTGAGCGGGTAGCCGCTCTGGATGATGTGAATGCGCGCCAGCGCACGCCAGGTGCCGCCGACGGCATAGAAGGTGCGGCCGCGGCCGGTCTTGAGCTGGGCGACGCCGAGCAGCTCGTTCTTGACGATGCGTTCGGCGCGCTTGAGCGATTTGTTGGAGAGGTCCTGCAGCGCGAGGCTGCCGAGCGGCAGCGTCACGCCGCTGCGCACGCGGCTGCCCTTGACATCGATCAGTTCAAGCGAGCCGCCGCCGAGATCGCCGACGATGCCGTTCGGATTGTGCACGCCCGAGACGACGCCGAGCGCGGATAGCTTCGCTTCACGCGGCCCGGTGAGGATCTCGATCTTGGCGCCGCAGATGCGCTCGGCCTTGGCGATGAAGTCCGGACCGTTCTTGGCGTCGCGGCAGGCCGCGGTCGCGATCGCGTAGACGCGGCCGACTTGCTGGATCTTGCACAGCGCACGAAAACGGCGCAGCGCGGTGAGCGCCTTGTTGACGGCATCGGTTGCGAGCAGGCCGGTGCTCTGCACCTCGCGCCCGAGCCCGCACAGCGCCTTCTCGTTGAAGATTGTGATGAGGCTGCGCGCCATCGCCTCGTAGACCACGAGACGAACCGAGTTCGAGCCGATATCGATGACAGCGACGCTGGAAGCGCGATTCCGCGGCCGCTTCACCGTAAGGCCCCCTTAAGACGATGGCTGCTGACGCTCGTTGCGACGCGTGAGACGGCGCGGTGAAGATTCCTTGAGAGACTTACCACGGCCGGACAGACTCGGATTTGTCATAAAGTAGTCATGCAGATTGAAGGGCTCTTCGCCTTTCGCGGCCTTCATACGCGTTGACGACCCATCCGGCAACAATTGCCAGCTTTGCTCGGTGTCCTTCAGGTTCGCGACCATGATCTGTTCGAGAACCTGCTGATGCACCGTGGGATTTTGCAGCGGACAGAGAACCTCGACGCGGCGGTCGAGGTTTCGCGGCATCATGTCAGCGGACGAGATATACACAGCAGCTTTTGTGCTCGGCAGGCCCTGACCCATGCCGAAGCAATAGATTCGGCCGTGTTCCAGGAACCGGCCGATCACCGATTTGACGCGGATGTTCTCCGACAGTCCCGGCAGCCCCGGCCGCAGGCAGCAGATGCCGCGCACCACGAGCTCGACCGAGACGCCGGCCTGCGAGGCCTCGTACAGCGCGTCGATGATATCAGGGTCGACCAGCGCATTCATCTTCATCCAGACCGCGCCGGGCCGGCCGTGCTTGACGTGGGCGATCTCGCCGTGGATGTGCTCGATGATCCGCTTGCGCAGCGTCAGCGGCGACACCGCCATCTTCTCGATGTCGCTCGGCTCGGCATAGCCGGTGATGTAGTTGAAGACCCGCGCGACGTCGCGGCCGATGATCGGATCCGAAGTGAAGTAGGAGAGGTCGGTGTAGATGCGCGCGGTGACCGGGTGATAGTTGCCGGTGCCGGTGTGCACATAGGTCGTGAGATTGCCGCCCTCGCGGCGCACCACCATCGACAGCTTGGCATGCGTCTTCAATTCGATGAAGCCGTAGACCACCTGCACGCCGGCGCGTTCGAGGTCGCGGGCCCAGCGGATATTGGCTTCCTCGTCGAAGCGCGCCTTCAGCTCGATCAGCGCGGTCACCGACTTGCCGGCCTCGGCGGCTTCCGCCAGCGCGCGCACGATCGGCGAATTGTTCGAGGTGCGATAGAGCGTCTGCTTGATCGCGACCACGTCGGGATCGCGTGCCGCCTGCTGCAGGAACTGCACCACGACGTCGAAGGATTCGTAGGGGTGATGGACCACGAGGTCCTTCTGGCGGATGGCGGCGAAGATATCGCCGCCATGATCGCGCACCCGCTCGGGGTGGCGCGGCACATAGGGCGGGAATTCGAGGTCGGGGCGATTGAGGCGGGTGAGCTGCGACAGCTCGTTCATCGCCAGCACGCCGTCGACCAGGATCACTTCGTCGTCTGCGGCCGACAAGGCGTGCTGCACGAAGATGCGCAGCTCCTCTGGCATCGTGGCCTCGATCTCGAGCCGGATCACCGACCCGCGGCGTCGCCGCTTGAGCGCGGTCTCGAACAGGCGAACGAGGTCTTCGGCCTCTTCCTCGATTTCGAGTTCGGAGTCTCTGATGATGCGGAATGCGCCTTGGCCCTTGACGGTGTAGCCGGGGAACAGGCGGCCGATGAAGAGACCGGTGGCCTGCTCCAGCGTGATCAGCCGCGCCGGGCGCGCCTTCCTTGGTGGAGGGGATGCGGATGAAGCGGTCGATCTTGCCGGGCATGCGGATCAGCGCGTTCATCGCCTTGCCGTCGGAGATCCGCGACAATTGCAGCGCCACCGTGAATCCGAGATTCGGGATGAACGGGAAGGGATGCGCCGGGTCGATCGCCAGCGGCGTCAGCAGCGGGAAGATGCTGTGGAGGAAGTGATCCTCGATCCAGCTGCGCTCGGACTTGGTGACGTCGCGGCCGTCGACCAGCTGGATGCCGACCTTGGCCAGGATATCCCGCAGGTCGCTCCAGATCGCCTGCTGGTCGGAGGCGAGCTGCGAGACGGTCTTGTTGATCATCACGAGCTGATCGGCCGGCAGCAGGCCGTCCGGGCTGCGCTCGGTAATGCCCTCGCGGACCTGCGCCTTGATGCCGGCGACACGGACCATGAAGAACTCGTCGAGGTTATTCGCCGAAATCGACAGGAAGCGGACCCGCTCCAGCACGGGATGGCCGAGATTGACCGATTCCTCGAGCACCCGCCGGTTGAAGTGCAGCCAAGAGAGCTCCCGGTTGATGAAGCGTTCGGGGCTGGTCGCGATTGCGGGAATGGCGGGAAACTCCGCCTCTTTTTCTTTGATTTCAGTAGCTTGTGCCGAGTCCATAAAGTGCTGGTCCAATTCAGGGCAGGGGCCGGGGCGGTGTAGCCGAGAGCCGCAGAGACCATGTGATATTGCGATGACGTTTCGATGACATTGATGTTCCGCTCGCCTGCGCCGTCAAGCCGCGGGATGGATCAGGCGTCGCGCAACAGCTCCGCCGCCAGCGCCCGCGTGACGGGACGGCCGAGCCGGAGTGCCTCGGTATCCAGGAGCTCGACCGCCTGCCGGACGGCAACGTAGGAACGCTCGATCCGGTTGCTCAGATAGCTGACCAGCGGTTCGTCCACGCTCATCTGGCGGTCGGCGCAGAACTTGACGATCAGGCCGCGGAACAGCTGGTCGTCCGGCGGCAGCAGCGTCACGGTCGGCACCGCGCGGAGCCGCGACCGCAGGTCGCGCAATTCGATCTCGAACGCCGAGGGCGGAATGCGCGCCGTGATCAGCACGTAGGCATCGTCCTGGCGCGCCAGATTTAAAAGATGAAACATCGCGCGCTCGTCGAAATCCGCCGGCCTCAGGTCTTCGACGACGAGCGCACCGGTCGCAAGCGCGGTCGGCACCGTGTCGGCGGTCAGCGCATGCGCCGCGGTCGAGCGCGCGCCGGCGCTCTCGGCCCAGATCGCGGCGAGGTGGCTTTTGCCGGAGCCGTCAGGCCCGACCAGCAGCATGATTCGGTTTGGCCAGTCCGGCCAGCCGTCGATCAGCGCCAGCGCCGCCTCATTGGCAGGGCCCTCAAGGAAATCGTCGCGGGTCAGCTTCTCCTCGTGCGGCAGGGCCAAGGCCAATTGACGAGGTTGAACGCTACTGGCCACGCAAGTCTCCAAACAACTTCATTTTAGCCATGCGCAAACGCGTCGCGTTTGTCGCGGGAAAACCGGCTTCCACTTTTCCGGATCCCGCCTACCGAGCTTCGATCGTGCTCATGTGCCGCACCCACTCCACGAGATAGAGGGACACCGAACCCAAAGTAAAGATCGTGACCAGGCCCATCAGGATCAGGTCGTAAGGGTGTGGCTGAAAGCCGAAGCCGAGCGAGGCCAGCACCAGCGCTGCGAACGCGACCTGCGCCACCGTGTTCAGCTTCGACACCATCAGCGGCTTCATCTCGACCGGCTTGTCGAACAACCATGACACAATCACGGCGGAGACGATCATGATGTCGCGTGACACCACCAGAATCACGATCCAGCGCGGCACCGCGCCCCAGATTCCGAGCGCGACATAGATCGACACCAGGAGCGCCTTGTCGGCGAGCGGATCGAGCAGGGCGCCGAGCTCGCTCGTCATGTTGAAGCGCTTGGCGAGGAAACCGTCGACCGCGTCCGAGACGCCGGCGATCACGAAGATCGCGAACGCAATCTCCATCTGGCTGGACACGATGGCCCAGACGATCACCGGCACCAGGATGATGCGGCCGAGGGTGATGATGTTCGGAATGCTCAACTTGGATCGCTTCCCGGCTAGAAGCCTGATTTTACTCGATATCCGGCTCTTTTGCGCAGCCGCCTTGTGTTATCTACATAGTATCGCGGCAGCAGCGCCGCGAGCCATTGCGCGGGGGCGGAATTCCTCGTAACCAGCCCCTGATCATCTGGAATTGGGCATGACCGAGCGCAAAAACGGGCTCACTTACGCGGATTCGGGTGTCGATATCGACGCCGGCAATCGACTGGTCGATCTGATCAAGCCGATGGTGCGGGCCACCGCGCGGCCTGGCGCGGACGCCGAGATCGGTGGTTTCGGCGGGCTGTTCGACCTCAAGGCCGCCGGCTTCAAGGATCCGGTCCTGGTGGCCGCGACCGATGGCGTCGGCACCAAGCTGAAGATCGCGATCGAGACCGGCATTCATGGCGGCATCGGCATCGATCTGGTCGCGATGTCGGTCAACGACCTCGTCGTGCAGGGCGCGGAACCGCTGTTCTTCCTCGACTATTTCGCCTGCGGCAAGCTGCACCCGGAGGCCACCGCGCAGATCGTCGCTGGTATCGCCGAGGGTTGCCGCGAATCCGGCTGCGCGCTGATCGGCGGCGAAACCGCCGAGATGCCCGGCCTCTACAAGGATGGCGATTACGACCTCGGCGGCTTTGCGGTCGGCGCGGCCGAGCGCGGCACGCTGCTGCCGACCGCGGATATCGCGGCGGGCGATGCCGTGATCGGGCTGGCTTCCTCCGGCGTGCACTCCAACGGCTATTCGCTGGTGCGCAAGATCGTCGAGCAGTCCGGCGTTGCCTATGACGCGCCGGCGCCGTTCGCGCCGGTCATGACGCTTGGCGCCGCGCTGCTGACGCCGACCCGGCTCTATGTGAAATCCTGCCTGCGCGCGATCCGCGACACCGGCGCGGTGAAAGGCCTCGCCCACATCACCGGCGGCGGCTTCACCGACAACATTCCGCGCGTGCTGCCGAAGCATCTCGGCGTCGGCATCGATCTGGCGCGGCTGCCGGTGCTGCCGGTGTTCAAATGGCTGGCCGAGCAGGGCGGCATCGCCGAGCTCGAGCTGCTGCGCACCTTCAACTGCGGCATCGGCATGATCGCGATCGTCAAGGCTGATGCGGTCGACGCCGTGACCGAGGCGTTTACCGCCGGCGGCGAGACGGTGACACTGCTCGGCGAGGTGATCGAGGCCAAAGGCGAGCATCGCGTGGTCTATAACGGTCATCTCGATCTCTCGCGATGAAGCGCCGCGTCGCCATCCTGATCTCCGGCCGCGGCTCCAACATGGCCGCGCTGATCGAGGCTGCGAAGGCTGAGGATTTCCCGGCCGAGATCGTGGCCGTGATCTCGAACCGTGCCGATGCCGCCGGGCTCGAGAAGGCGGCCGCGAGCGGCATTGCGACCATCGTCATCGAGAGCAAGCCGTTCGGCAAGGACCGCGCCGGCTTCGAGGCCGTGCTGCAGCGGGCGCTCGACGACAGGCAGGTCGAGTTGATCTGCCTCGGCGGCTTCATGCGGCTGTTCACCGCCGAGTTCGCGCGGCACTGGTACGGGCGGATGCTCAACATCCATCCCTCGCTGCTGCCTTGCTTTCCGGGTCTCGATCCGCACGGCCAGGCGTTGCGTGCAGGGGTCAAGCTGTCCGGAGCGACGGTGCATTTCGTGATCCCGGAGACCGACGCCGGACCGATCGTGATGCAGGGCGCGGTCACGGTCGCTGACGACGACACGGCCGAGACGCTCGCCGCGCGCGTGATCACCATCGAGCATCGCATCTATCCGGAGGCGCTGCGGCTGCTGGCGAGCGGCCGGCTCGAGCTGGAAGGCGATCTCTGCAAGACCCTGGGCAGCGGCGCAACCGACCATACCCTGATCGCGCCGGCGCCTTAGCGCGCGGTTGCAGGAGACATCCCCCGGGGTTGATGCGGCCGGGGGAGGCATCAGGATGAATTCCGCTGGCAGCGGCGTTCAGTGAACCTTGAGGTTCTCTGCCGACGCCTTGCCGCGGTTCTCCACCAGCTCGTACTCGACGGACTGGTTCTCGTTCAATGTGCTGAGGCCCGCGCGCTCGACCGCCGAGATGTGGACGAACACGTCCTTGTCGCCGACGGCTGGCTTGATGAACCCGTAACCTTTGGTCGGGTTGAACCATTTGACGGTACCCTTCGGCATCGTCTCTCTCCCAGTTTAGACATAAAAAAGACGCGGCCACGTTTTCCACGTGCCACGCCACAAGCGGACTTTGCGCTGTCTGTTCACTTCCCGGGTCGTCAGATCCAAAGTCTTCAAGTCCGAAGTTTCGCCTCTCGAGGCCCTGTACATCGAAGCCTTGGATATCAACGTCGCGAAACGCACAGTCGAACGGCCGCAAATCCGATTGTGAACGGATTGCAACACGAAAATTGCGCCTTAGCAAGCGCGGTGGTTTTGCGTGACGCAACCTCAGCCTGTGCCGGTCGAACTCCGGGGCAACACGTTCGGCCACTGGCCGACTGCCGGTGGAACCTGGCGGGCACCAGGCGGACGCGCTAACCCCGGTCCACCCGCACCACGCGGCCCTTGTCGATCGCCAGCGCAAGCTGGCCGTGCTTGAGCTTGAGCGCGGCCTCGCCGAACAGTTCGCGGCGCCAGCCGTGCAGGGCGCCGACCTCGGCCTGATCGCTGGCCGCGATCTGCTCGAGGTCGTCGACGGTGGCGATCACCTTGCTGGCGACGCCGTGGCGCTCCGAGGTCATGCGCAGCAGCACCTTCAACAGCTCGACGGTCGCCGCGCCGTTGGAATTGTTTCTCGGCTTCTCCAGCTTGGGCAGCATGGCCTGGTCGCGGGCGAGCCCGCGCTGCACGGCGGCAATGATGTCAGCGCCCCATTTCGAGCGCTCAAAGCCCTTCGGCAGCGAGCGCAGATTGCCGAGCTTCTCCAGCGAGGTCGGCGCATGGGTGGCGATATCGCCGACCGCATCGTCCTTGAGCACGCGCGAACGCGGCACGTCGCGGCTCTGCGCCTCCTGCTCGCGCCAGGCCGCGACCTCGATCAGCACCGCGAGCTCGCGCGGCTTACGCACGCGGGTCTTGAGCCGCTCCCAGGCGCGCTCGGGATGGAAGTCGTAGGTCTTCGGCGAGGTCAGGACCTCCATCTCCTCGCTGACCCAGTCACTACGGTCGCGCTTCTTCAGATCGGCATCGAGGGCTGCGAACACTTCGCGCAGATGCGTCACGTCGGAGACGGCGTAGTGGAGCTGCTCGTCGGTCAGCGGGCGGCGCGACCAGTCGGTGAAGCGGTGGGTCTTGTCGGGGCGGTGGCCGGTGACGCGGTCGACGAGCTGGTCGTAGGCGATGCTGTCGCCATAGCCGAGCACCATGGCGGCGACCTGGGTGTCGAAGATCGGATGCGGGATCGTGCCGGACAGGTGCCAGACGATTTCGATGTCCTGCCGCGCGGCGTGGAATACCTTGAGCACGGCCTCGTTCGACATCAGGTCGAAGAACGGCTTGAGGTCGATGCCGGGTGCCAGCGCGTCGACCACGACGGCTTCGTCCGCGCTCGCCATCTGCACGACGCAGAGCAGCGGATAGTAGGTCGTCTCCCGCAGGAACTCGGTGTCGACAGTGATGACCTTGTGTTTGGCGAGCCGGTCGCAGGCGGCGGCGAGGTCGGAGGTCGTGCTAATCAAATCCATGAAGTGTCCATAACGGCTTGACCACACGCGTTCTGCCGAAAGGGCAGCTATGTCAAGGGTCTTGCAGGGATTTTGGCCCTGCGCGGGGTGAGGGACGGGCCATTTTTGAATTGATTGGGCGTGATTCGAGGGTGTTTTCGGCCCGGTCGTGCCGGCAGTTCGTCGGTCGTCCGCCACCTTCGGTGTCACCGCCCGGCTTGACCGGGCATGACGATCGGGGGCTGAGCGCCACAGGCGATAGCCCGCTGGCGCCGGGGCGCACGACCAAAATATCGAAAACAACCCCATGCAAAGGAGCCGACAGCTAGCGTGTTCGACACGGCAACTTGACACGTCGGGCAAATCAGCGATATTTTTCCATTATTCCGAAGTCATGCGTCGCCACGCTTGGGGCTGTGACATTTGCGGACTTCTGCAACCGACCCGTCATGGTGACGAGGCGCACCGCGCCGTCATTGCGTCCCCACTTGCAGCTTTGATCGCCCGGCTCGACCGGTTGAATCCGCCCAGTATTCCAGAGACAGTTGTGCTCGAACCGAGAGGCCGCGGCGTACTGGATCGCCCGCTTTCGCGGACGATGACAGTCGTAGTGGGGGCGCGCCGCTGCGGGAGCTTGCGCCGTCGGGATGGCGATTTGGGTCAACCGGAGTGCTGAGCTTTCTCGGGGCCGGCTTGCCTGGCCGATCATGGGTGCCGTATTCTGCCAAAGCAACCTGAAGTCGATGACCAACGAGGAGCCGCTATCGTGATCGCGACGCAGCCCGGGGCTGTCACCAGCGAGCTGTTTCAAATCGCCTCTGAAGTCCCGGAACAACGCCGCGATGCAGTGCTCGAGAGCATCAACAGCATCATCGACACGAATTGGTTGACGAAGGAAAAGTTCTGGTCCCGCGAACACTCTCCGTTCAAGCCCGACCACGGCATTGTCCTGCTCCATCACGGCGGTGAATGCGTGGCTTACCTCATCATTCAGCGCCTCGCCCTTGCCAGCACGTCGGTGATCTATCTCTCGGGTACCGCCGTCAGAGACACGCATCGTGGTCGCGGCTCTTTCAAGCGGATGTTCGATACCGCTATGACGGCGGAGTTCGGTCACCCGGCGGCGCCGGCTGAATTCTGCTTGTGCTGGCGAACGAGAAATCCCGTCATCTACGTGCTGGGTCGCGCGCAGTGCCGCAGCGTCGTGCCGGCTATCTCGGACGACACGCACGCGGATGATCTCGACGATCTCTGTCTCAAACTGGCTGCAACCCTGTACCCTCGTCAAACCGTCGAGAAGACGACGATGGTGATGCGGAGGGCCTATGGCCGGCTTCGCTATCGCGATGAGCCGACGACCCAAACCTCGCCGGATGTCGACCGATGGTTCGCGCAGACCATCCCCAACAGCGCTGACGCGGTGTTCTGTGCCGGATTGGCGAGCAATCGCTGGTCACGGCACCGGGCAGCGTTGCCAAGGACTGGATAGCCCCAGACGGGCAACTCGGTGGCAGGGGCTGCCTGTCATAGCGCGCAAAATCGAATGGCTCCGCGCGCAAATTCGTGAGTCACGCCGTCGTTCGCCGAGCGCCTTTGTCGCGCCGAGTACCGAACATGCCGGAGGTTGGATGATGGCGCCCGAGGGGGCGACTCTGGTTTCGCCTACAGCGCCATCGCAGTCGGCGAAGGGGCCAAAATACCAGCGCGTGCGCTATCTCGAATATCCGAGTGACCGAGGGCAGAGTGCGTCTTCGATCGGTCTGCTCCTTGTTTTCGCACTTTGTGAACGCGTCCAGTCTGGGGTAAACAGGTCCCTTGGCATCGTCGAACGAGGCCCATTGTCGCCAATGGCCCGCAGTCGGACGGATCACAATGCCGGAGAAACAGCCAAGCGCCGATATGGAGGCTGCTCTCAAGCACTGGCTCGAAACCGTTGATCTCGGCCAGTATAGCGACCTCTTTGTCCTGCATCGCATCGGTTTGGACATCCTGCCCGATTTGACCGAGCAGGATCTGGTCGAACTTGGACTTCCGCTGGGAGACCGCAAGCGCTTGCAGCGCGCGGTTGCTTCCCTGACCCGTTCGGCAAAAGGTCCCGCCGGCGGTAGGAGCGTCGCGGAAAGCGCGGCGGTGAGCGCCGAGCGGCGCCAGCTGACCGTGATGTTCTGCGACATGGTCGGTTCGACCTCGCTGTCCGAGCAGTTCGATCCCGAAGACGTCCGCGACGTGATCGCGAGCTTCAGGGAAAAGTGCGTCAGCGTGGTCAAGCGGTACGAAGGCTTCGCGGCCCGCTACCTCGGGGACGGCATTCTGGTCTATTTCGGCTATCCGAATGCGCATGAGGATGACGCCGAGCGGTCGGTGCGCGCGGCGCTCGAAATTGTACGGAGCCTGTCGTCGGCGAGAGCGAGTGACGCCCGCGACGTTGCAAGTCATGAGCCCAGTGTGCGCATCGGGATTGCGACCGGCCTTGTTGTCGTCGGAGACCTGGTTGGACAGGACACCGAGGAGCACGATTCCGCAGTCGGCGAGACGCCAAATCTGGCTGCCCGTCTGCAGGCCTTGGCGCCTCCGGACGGCGTCGTGATTGCGTCTTCGACGCAATCCCTGCTGAGAGGAAAGTTCGACTACCAGGACTTCGGATTTCACGCGCTGAAGGGGATATCCGCGAAGGCCCAGGCCTGGCTCGTGGTTCGGCCCTGCCGCGCCGAGACGCGATTTGCCGCAGCCATGGGCTCCCGATTGACGCCGCTGGTCAACCGCACCGAAGAGGTTGCGCTGCTGCTCACGCGTTGGCAGCAAGCGAAAGCCCATGAGGGGCAGGTCGTGCTGCTGACCGGCGAGCCGGGAATTGGAAAGTCCAGGATCGTTCAGGAATTGCGGGAGCGGATCGCAGGTGATCAGCACGGACAAGTTTCGTTCCAGTGCTCTCCCTATTACAGCAGCACCGCTTTTCACCCCTTCATCGAGCATCTCAAATTCGCGCTCGGCCTTGACGGCGAGAACGCGTCTGCGCTTTGGCTGACAAAGCTTGAAGCTGGTGTCGCCGCCTCGAACGGCGAGGCGGACACAGTGGTGCCGATCCTTGCGGCGTTGCTTTCAATTCCCACCGGGGACCGCTACGCGGCCCTGGATCTCTCGCCGCAACAGCTGAAGGATGCGACGATCGCCACGCTCGTCAACCATCTGCTCGCGCAAGCGCGCGGGCAGACGCTCCTGATCGATTTTGAGGACGCACATTGGATCGATCCCACCTCGCGGGCCGTACTCGATCTGCTGGTGGAGAACGTTCGCACCACGTCGATCCTTGTCGTGATCACCGGTCGTCCGGAGTTTCAGCCGGGTTGGAAGGATCACGCGCACACCATCAGTGCGAACCTCAAGCGTCTCGGCCGACAGGTCCGCACGTTATTGGTCGAACGTGTGGCTGGAGAAAAGGAGCTTCCCCGAGAGGTGATTGAGGACATCATTGTCAAAACCGATGGTGTGCCGCTCTTCCTTGAAGAGCTGACCAAGGCCGTTCTCGAATCCGACGTCTTGACTGAGCAGCATGGACGTTACGTCTTGTCCGGTCCGTGGCATCAGCTCGCTATTCCCGCGACATTGAACGATTCCCTGATGGCCCGCCTCGACCGGATGGGATCATTCAAGAAAATCGCGCAGATCGGCGCCACCATCGGCCGCGAGTTTTCTTATGAGATCCTTCGCGAGGTTGCCGAAGCGCCGGCGGACCAGATCGAAGCCGCCCTGAACCATCTGGAGGCAGCCGGATTAATCGTCCGCTTCGGCTTTCTGCCGGAGGCGCTGTACTCGTTCAAGCACGTGATGATCCAGAATGCGGCGCATGAAAGCTTGTTGCACAGGGAAAGACGGACGCTGCACGCCAAGATCGGACGCGTGCTCGCCGAAAAATATCCGGAAAAGATCGAGCGCGAACCGGAGCTTCTCGCCTACCACCTGACCGAATCTGGACAAAGCGAGCCGGCCGCGGGTTTCTGGCTCAAGGCCGGAAAGCAGGCCGCAATGAAGGGTGCGACTCTGGAGGCGATCGGTCATTTGCGTCGTGGGCTCGGGGTTCTGCAAGCCTCACCCGGCATGCAGGGCCGAAACGAGTCCGAGCTTGAGCTTCGCATCGCCCTGGGCACTGCCCTGATCGCGGCAAAGGGATACGCCGTGCAGGAAGTCGAGGAGAACTATGTTCGCGCGCTCGAACTCGGCCGGAATCTTGGCAACATGGCGAAGGTCTTTGCGGCGACGCGCGGACTTTGGGTGTGCCACTTCATCCGCGGCGATCTCGCACGGGCGCATGAGCTGAGCGCGGAGCTCCTGCAGTTCGCAAGGCGCGAGGCGTCGAACCAAAGTTCGTCCGCGACGCAACAGACGGGATATCTGATCGAGGCGCATCGGGCCATCGCGATGACGATGCTGTACCGCGGGCGGTTTGTCGCTGCCGAACATCACCTTCATCGCTTCAGGAATCTGTACAGTCCTGATCTACACGGCGCCCTGACGGCAACGCATGGCATCCATCCTGGCATCGTCTCGCTCTCGTATCTCGGGTACGTGTCGTGGTTTCTGGGCCGTCCTGACGCGGCGCGCCGATATAGCCAGCAGGCTATTTCGGAAGCGGAAGACCTTCGCCACCCCTTCACGTTATCATTTGCGCTGACATTCGGCGCTTACGTTTGCCAGCATCTCCGCGATGTCGAAGGGACCCACGACTACACCAACAGGGCACTGGCTCTCTCATCGGAACACGGCTTCCTGCACTGGAAGCATCAGACAACCATCCTGCGAGGATGGGCGATGACCGAGCTCGGGAATGTCGATGAGGGATTGAACCAGATGCGAATGGCTATCGACGCCTACGAGGGCATGAGCGCCCGGCTAGCCAGTTGCTGGTTCAGAAGCCTGCTCGCGAAGGCTTATGCAAGTGCCGGCTTGCCGGATGCTGCCTTGCACGAACTCGACAGCGCACTGGCGATCGGGAGAAGAACGGGAGAGCATTTTTACGAAGCTGAGATCTATCGTCTGCAAGGTGAGATGACGCTCAATGATTCGAGATCATCGTCCGTTGAATCCGCCGAGCGAATGTTCCTCGCCTCGATCGAGCTGGCGCGCAGGCAAAGCGCGCGGTCCTTTGAATTACGGTCAGCTGTCAGCCTGGCGCGCTTATGGCGACATTCCGGCAAACAGGCGCGAGCAGCCGAGCTGTTGCTACCCGTCGTTCGAACGTTCACGGAAGGTCTAGGTACGCCTGACGTCAAGGAAGCGCTCGAGCTGGCGAATGAACTGGCAATGGAAATGCCCGGAGATCAAGAATGGAGCGGGCGGGTCTAAGGATACAGAGGCGCCCCGGGGCCCGTCCGCCCGCTTGCGCCTGACCGTCGTCTCCACGCATCGCAGATGAATGATGGTGCTCGCTTCGGCCCAAGTTCGCGGCGGCGGCAACGTTGGGTGGATGCTGTTCCGGCGATGTGCGCCGAACTGATCAGCGGTTGGCGATGCTGGCCTCGATTGGCGAGGCAACGTCGTCCCGATCGATCCGGGCTTCGTTCGCGCGAACGCGTGACGGCCATCCGTGCCGCGAGGCCAGCGTCGTCAGCCTGTCCCTGACGAGATAATGCGCGGGGCCTTCGAGGAAGCGCCAGACGAGCCATGCCAGCACCACCATGCCCGTCACGACCAGCGCGGTCGACAGCGCGTCCGGCGTTGGTGTGATCAAGAGCAGGATGACGTAGCCGAGCTGCAGATGCAGCAGATAGAGCGGATAGGTGATGCCGCCGACGGCCCTGACGAGGCCTGCAGGCAGGGCTACCGACTTGATGCGAGTGGCGGCGAACACGATGCCGAGCGAGACGATGCAGATCACCGTCACGACGCGGGGATCGAAGCTGCCATGGGTGTGGACGCCGAGCCGCTCCAGCTTGTGCACGGCCTGGAACGTCGCCGTGCCGATCGCCAGCGTCAGCAGGCTGTACAGCCTGGTGTCGCGCCGTCCCCGGTAATGCTCATAGATCAGGAGCCCGACGGCGAAGAAGCCGCTGTCGTCGGCCATGAACAGCTTTTCGAACAGCGGAACGTCGAGGGTCAGCTCGTTGGCGAAGGTGATTGCGATCCACGCCACGATGATCGTGTCGATGCGCCGCGGAAAGACGCCCCAGGTCAGGAACAGCGCGATCCAGACGTAGAACACGACCTCGATCACCAGCGACCAGTAGGCATCGTCCATGTAGGGCTGACCGAGCATCGGGGCCGCGATGAACAGGTTTGTCAGCCATTGCCCCCACGTCACGTGGAAGTACGCGTGGCCCAACAGCAGCGTCGCGAGGAAGGTCAGCGTCATGCAGATGACGAAGGTCGGATAGATCCGGCTGAAGCGGGCGATCGCGAAACCGACCGGCGTGCGGCCTTCGGCGGAATAGGCGATGACGAAGCCAGAGATCGCGAAGAACACGGGGACGCCGAGGAAGCCGTATTGCGCGACCGGGGCGAGGTACGGCATCGCCACCTTTTGCACGCCGTTCGATGCCACGCCCCAGAAGCCGTAATGGTACAGGATCACGGCCCCGACCGCGGCGAGCCGCAGCAGGTCCAGCACGGGAACCCGGGTCGGATCCGGTTGTTTAGAAACGCTCGGCATATATCCGCTATCGTGGCGGCGAGGCATGAAGGCGTTCTTAATCCACCCGGCGAAACGACCGCGCGATCGTTCACGATTGCAGGAGCCCCGTGGCGATGCCGGCGGCCGCGCTGAGCACGACCACCACGAGCGGCGGCGCGCGCCATGCCGTGAGCAGGACGAAGCCGGCCAGCGCGATGCCGAAATCGAGCGGACGGTGCACGCTGCTGGTCCACACCGGATTGTAGAGCGCGGCCCCCAGAAGGCCGACGACGGCGGCGTTGACGCCGCGCATCATCGCCTGCGCCGCCGGCCGTTTGCGAAAGCTATCCCAGAACGGCAGCGCCGCGAGCAGCACGAGAAGTCCCGGCAGGAAGACGCCGACGAGGCCGACGATCGCGCCCGGCAGGCCGCCGATCACGGCGCCGAGATAGGCGGCAAAGGTGAACAGCGGGCCCGGCACCGCCTGCGCGGCGCCGTAGCCGGTCAGGAACGCATCGTCGCCGATAAAGCCCGGCGTCACCACGGCTTCGCGCAGCAGCGGCAACACGACGTGGCCGCCGCCGAACACCAATGCGCCCGAGCGGTAGAAGGCCTCGAACAGGCCGAGGCCGGGCCATGTCCGCGACAGCAGCGGCAGTCCGACCAACAGCGCGACAAACAGGATCAGCGCCGCGACGCCAACGCGGCGCGATACCGGCATCGCGATATGGGTGACTCCGTTGGCCTGGTGCGCCCGGCAGAACCAAAGCCCGGCGATGGCGCCGAGAATGATCGCGCCGATCTGCGCGATCGACGACGAACTGGCGAGGATGACGAGTGCTGCGACCGTCGCGATCGAGGCGCGTTCGCGATCGGAGCAAAGCGAGCGCGCCATGCCCCAGACGGCCTGGGCGACGATCGCCACCGCAACCAGCTTGAGGCCATGCACCAGGCCGCTACCCACCGGGCCACTCAATCCGCTGGCGCCGAAGGCAAACAGCACGAGCGCGATCGCCGAGGGCAGCGTGAATCCGGTCCAGGCGGCCAGCGCCCCCAGGTACCCGGCGCGCATCAGGCCGAGCGAAAAGCCGACCTGGCTGCTCGCAGGGCCCGGCAGGAATTGGCAGAGCGCGACCAGATCCGCATAGGCCTGTTCGTCAAGCCAGCGCCTGCGGGTGACGAACTCGTCGCGGAAATAGCCGATATGGGCGATCGGGCCGCCGAAGCAGCTGACGCCGAGCTTGAAGAAGATGAGCAGCACCTCGAGCGGCGAGTGCGTCGAGCTCGCGGTGGCGGGCGCTGGGCCTGGCTGCGGGACGTCGGTGTCGTTCAAGCGTCGTCAATTCCGGCAATTTGCGTCCCAGGTCGGGACTCGTCAGCGCGAGCATATCGCCATTCGATGACGTTTGAGCGCGTTATTTCTCGCGGCTCTCACTCGTAGCGGATGTTCTTCGACGGCCGGCGCGCGGCGGGCATCGCCAGCACGACGAGACAGAGCGCGATCATCGCCAATCCCATAAATTCGAATGCAAATGCGTCCACGGGCCATTCTCCCCATCAGAAACAGTTAGACTTGTTGGGGGAGCGTTGACGCGCTGTTAAGCCTTATGGTTACCGCTGCCGGCCTCGGCGCATGGTGGAGAGTGAGTTAACGCTCACATCGCGAAGCTAGACGGCTACGCTGAGCGGTCCGGTGCGCAGCTTCAGATCCACCGGCGTCGGGTTGCGCAGGATGTCCAGCACGGGGCAATGACGGTCGACGGTTTCCTTCAGCCGGGCGATGTCGGCCGCGGAGGCCGGGCTGTCGATGGCGACCTCGGCCTCGATCTGCTGGAAACCGGCTCGCACGTCTGGATCGACGCTGAAGAAGCCGCGCAGATCGATGGCGCCCGACAGCTTGACGGACACGCCGTTGAGGGGAATGCCGAGCGCGTCGGCATAGAGCCGATAGGTGATCTCCTGGCACGAGCCGAGCGCGGCGAGAATGTACTCGACCGGGTTCGGTGCGGTGTCCTCGCCGCCCAGCGCCGGTGGCTCGTCGACGCTGACGTTGAATTGCCGCACGGCAACGCGGCTATTGACGCCGTCGCCGAGTTGCGAAGTCGCCTGGAACACGGCCTGCGCCTGCGCCGGTTCGGCGCCGAGCGCCTGTTGGGTGTCTGCGAAAACCTGCTTGAACCTGAAGCTCATCGTTCGTCTTCCCCATGGCATCAATCACGAGAGGCTGATCGAACGGCCCATGCAGGGCAATAGTCGCGAGATAAAAACGACAGCAGCTCCGCGAAGCGCGAAATTTGCAGCAGCATTTTTCCCGCGCGCGTCGATGCGTAGGATGAGTAGAGCCAACGGGGCCGCGCAAGGCGCGGCCCCGTTGATAGAACTCCGCGAAACCCATAGTGGTGCCGCTCGCGAGATGAGCTGATGGGTTTCGCTGCGCTCTACCCATCCTACGGGCCACCCATCCTGCCGTGTCACGCGGCGAGGGCGTCCTGGTTGATCTCGCCCTTGGCGAGCGCCGTCAGCAGCGTGTCGACGTGCCGCTCTTCGTCGAGACTGTCGTGCAGGAGCCGCTGGTCGTCGCGCAGATTGAGCTGACCGGCGAGGGCGGCCGCGCTGCCATAGGCGGCGATCTCGTAATGCGCGAGCTTCTGCGCCGACGCGACGAGGCCGGCATCGCGCAGATTGTCGTCGGGCAGCAGCGAGACCATCTTGGCGGTCTCGTGGATCAGCGCCTGCATGGCCTGGTCGGTGTGCTCCAGCGGATCGGCCCCGTGCATCCGCAGCAGCGACTTCAACCGCTCGCCCTGCACGATGGTCTCGCGGTGATGGCGGCTGAACGCATCCTTGAGCGACGGATGCGAGGCGATCTCCGCCATCCGCGCCAGCGCCACGGCGAGCTGCTCCTCGACGCTTGCGAGTTCCTGAAGCTCGGCGACATACATGTCCTTGAAGCTGGTGATCCTCATCGTGAAACCCTTCTTGTTTCGGCGTTCAGGTTGTTTCGGCGTTCAGGCGGTGTGGCCGCCGGAACCGGAATCGACCGGCGTCTTCTTGGCGCGTTGTGGCGTCATCTTCGCCGGGTCCGGTTGCCCGGGCACGCCGCGCGGCCCGAGTTGCTGTCGCTGCAGATCGTCCTCGGAGAAGGGCGGCTCGACGCCGTTCGGGTTGCTGCGCTCGATCGCGGTTTTCAGGTCGTCATCGCGCTGGTTCATGCTGGCGCTCCATCATCACGGCGGCACGGAACCTGGATCGGACGAGGCGGCACGTTCCGCGCTGCACGGCCAACGATGCGCGCGCGAAATCGTTGCAAACAAATCGGGGGCGCGGCGCTACGCCACGAGCTTCGGCAGCGCGGCCGCGAGCGCATCCACCGCAAAGCGGATCTTGAGTGGCAGTCGCGGCGTCGGCAGCCACAGCGCGTGGCAATCGTAGGGAAATTCCCCGCTGTCGCCGAGAACGCGGACCAGCGCGCCGGTGTCGAGGCGTTCGCGCACCAGCCAGGAGGGCAGCCACGCCAGCCCCATGCCGCGCGCTGCGGCATCCGCGATGGCTTCGAGGTCGTCGAGCCTGAGCCGCCCGGCCGGCCAGACCTCGTGCGGCGCAAGACCGGCGCGCGGGAACAGCCAGGGGCGAACGCGGCCCGAGCGGCGGTAGACGATCGCCTGGTGCCGGCCGAGCTCGTCGAGCGTGCGCGGCCTGCCATGGGCCTTCAGATAGGCGCGCGAGCCGCACACCACCATGCGCTGGCGCGCGATGCGCCGCGCGATCACGCCGGATTGCTCGTTGAGCTCGCCGGTCCTGATCGCAAGGTCGTGACCGCCCTCCATCAGATCGGCGATCGGATCGCCGAACGAAAGATCGAGCTCGAGCGCGGGATATTTCTGCGCGAGCTTCAGCAGCGTGGGGACGATGCAGTAGCGGCCGAGCAGCGCCGGCATCGTCACCCGCAGCCGCCCGCGCGGCTGCGACGATTGATCGGAGGCGAGCGCGTCGGCCGCCTCGGCCTCGCCGAGCACGATGCGGCAGCGCTCGTAATAGGCTTGCCCTGAATCGGTCAGGCTCTGCCGCCGCGTGGTGCGATGGAGCAGGCGGACGCCGAGCCGTTGTTCGAGGAAGCGCACATGCTTGCCGACCATCGGGGCCGACATCTCGAGCGCATCGGCGGCGGCCGCGAACGAGCCGAGATCGACCGCCCTGACGAAGACGGCCATGCTGGTGAGGCGATCCAATTCAAAACTCCTGGTTTCGATTGTCGGAGCTACCGGGTGATTTATCCGGCGATCGCCGCCGGGCATAGCGGCATTCCATTCAATTGTTTTGGAGTTCGCCCATGGCCCGCGGCGTCCGCTTTCACCAGCATGGTGGTCCCGAGGTGCTGCGTATCGAGGAGATCGCGGTTGCGCCGCCGGCGCCCCGCGAGGTTCAGATCCGAGTCAAGGCGCTCGGGCTCAACCGCGCCGAGGCCTCGCTGCGCCGGGGCAGCTATATCGAGACCGCGACGCTGCCGTCCGGCCTCGGGCTGGAAGCCGCCGGGATTGTCGCGGCGATCGGCGAAGGCGTCGAAGAATTTGCGCCGGGCGATGCCGTGAGCATCGTGCCGCCGGTCTCGATGGTGCGCTGGCCGGCCCATGCCGAGCTCGCGACCTTTCCGGCGGAGCTTGTCGTCAAGCATCCGCCCGCGCTCGGTTTTGAAACGGCCGCTGCGGTGTGGATGCAGTATCTCACCGCGTTCGGTGCGCTGGTCGATCTTGCAAGGCTCGGGCGAGGCGAGTTCGTCGTCATCACAGCGGCGTCGAGCAGCGTCGGGCTCGCGGCGATCCAGATCGCCAACCGGATCGGCGCGGTCCCGATAGCGGTGACGCGGACATCGGCCAAGGCGCAGGCGCTGCGCGAGGCCGGCGCGGCGCACGTGATCGCGTCGGCGGAGCAGGATCTGCAATCAAGGCTGGAGCAGATCGCGGGACCGAACGGCGTGCGCGTGGTGCTCGATGCCGTCGGTGGCCCCGCCTTCGTGCCGCTGACGGCGGCGATGGCACCCGGCGGCATCCTGATCGAATATGGTGGACTCAGTCCTGAGCCGACGCCGTTTCCGCTCGCCAACGTGCTCGGCAAGAGCCTGACCCTGCGCGGCTACCTCGTGCACGAGATCGTGCGCGATCCCGCGCGGCTTACCGCGGCGAAGGCGTTCATCCTCGACGGGCTTGCCGATGGCACCTTGAGGCCGATCATCGCCAGGACGTTTGCGTTCGAGGAGATCGTCGAGGCGCACCGGTACCTGGAGTCGAACACGCAGTTCGGCAAGATCGTGGTGACGGTGTGAGGGTCGCACCAACGTCATTGCAAGCGAAGCGAAGCAATCCATCGGCTCGCATGCACGGAGGTATGGATTGCTTCGTCGCTGCGCTCCTCGCAATGACGGCGGAAAGACCTCACGTCCCGCAGAACGTCTGCGTCACGCGCTGCTCGGGGAGCGGCGGATCGGCGTAGGCCGCGAACTGCGGCTGGTCCTCATAGGGTTTTGCCAGCACCGTCAGCAATTCCTCGAACGGCGCGTAGTCATCCGAGTTCACCGCAGCCGCAATCACCGCCTCGATCCGGTGGTTGCGCGGGATGAAGGCCGGATTGACCGCCTGCATCGCGGCCTTGCGCTCGGCCGGCGCTTGCGGCTCCAGCGCGAGGCGGGTGCGCCAGCGGGCGGCCCATTCGTCGAACGCCGCGGGATCGGTGAACTGCGCGCGGACGTCCGCGGCGTCATCGCTTGCGGCCTCGCCGAGATGGCGGAAGGTCAGCGTGAAGTCGGCCGCGTTCTTGGCCATCGCGTCGAGCAGGTCCTGGATCAGCGCCTCGTCACCGTCGCGCGCGGTGAACAGGCCGACCTTGGCGCGCAGCCCGGCGTTGTAGGCCGCGGTGAACTTTTCGGGGAATTCGCCGAGGATCACTTGCGCCTGCTCGATGGCCTTCTCCTGCTCGTCTGCGAACAGCGGCAGCAGGCATTCGGCGAGCCGGGTCAGATTCCACAACGCGATGCGCGGCTGGTTGGCATAGGCGTAGCGGCCCATCTCGTCGATCGATGAGAACACCTGCGCCGGGTTGTAGGCATCAAGGAAGGCACAGGGACCGTAATCGATGGTTTCGCCCGAGATCGAGGTGTTGTCGGTGTTCATCACGCCGTGGATGAAGCCGACCAGGAGCCAGCGCGCGACCAGCGCGGCCTGCCGCGCCACGACGCCGGCGAGCAGCGCGTGATAGGGCTGGGCGGCGTCCGTCAGCTCGGGATAGTGCCTGGCGATGACATGGTCGGCGAGCGCGCGCACGCCGTCGGTGTCGCCGCGGGCGGCGAAGAACTGGAAGGTGCCGACGCGGATGTGGCTCGCGGCGACGCGGGTCAGCACCGCACCGGGCAGCGCGGTCTCGCGCATCACGGGCTCGCCGGTGACGACGGCGGCGAGCGAGCGGGTGGTCGGGATGCCCAAAGCGAACATCGCCTCGCTGACGATGTATTCGCGCAAGACCGGACCGAGCGCAGCTCGGCCGTCGCCGCGGCGGGAGAACGGGGTCGGGCCGGATCCCTTGAGCTGGATGTCGCGGCGGACGCCGTCCTTGTCGATGACCTCGCCGAGCAGGATGGCGCGGCCGTCGCCGAGCTGCGGAACAAAGTGCCCGAATTGATGGCCGGCATAGGCCATGGCGATCGGGTCGGCGCCGTCAGGCAGCCGCTTTCCGGCAAGGATCTCGGCGCCCTCCGGCGCCGACAGCAGGTCCGGGTCCAGCCCGAGCTGGACCGCGAGCGGCCGGTTCAGCTTGATCAGCCGGGGGGCGGCCACCGGGGTCGGCGCGACGCGGGCGAAAAAGTTCGCCGGCAGCGCCGAATAGGTGTTCTGGAACGGGAAATGAATGGTCATATCCCGAAGATAGGCCTGCGGGCCGAATAGGCAAACGATTGGCGCCCATCTGGCGCCGGATCGCAGCAAAATCTGCAGTTTCGGGCCAAAAGCGGGCGTTCCCTTGGTTGCCGCCCCGAGCGGGCTCGGGTAAACCCAGCGCCTTCGGATAGGAAGTTTCCTATCGCGATTCTCCTCCGACATCAGTTTTTGGAACGACTATGCATCGCTACCGGTCACACACATGCGGCGCGCTCCGAGAGGGCGATATCGACCAGACGGTCCGGCTTTCGGGTTGGGTTCACCGGGTCCGCGACCATGGCGGCGTGCTGTTCGTCGATCTGCGCGACCATTACGGCATCACCCAATGCGTGGCAGATCCGGACTCGCCGGCATTCGTCGAGGTCGAGAAGTTCCGCTCCGAATGGGTGGTGCGGATCGACGGCAAGGTGCGCCGCCGTCCCGCCGGCACCGACAATCCGGAGCTGCCGACCGGCATGGTCGAGATCTACATCAAGGAGATCGAGGTGCTGGGCCCGGCGGCCGAGCTGCCGCTGCCGGTGTTCGGCGAGCAGGAATATCCCGAAGATATCAGGCTGAAATATCGCTTCCTCGACCTGCGTCGCGAGAAGCTGCACCAGAACATCATGACCCGCGGCGCGGTGGTCGATTCCATGCGCAAGCGGATGAAGGAGCAGGGCTTCTTCGAATTCCAGACCCCGATCCTGACGGCATCCTCGCCGGAAGGCGCGCGCGACTTCCTGGTGCCGTCGCGCATCCATCCCGGCAAGTTCTACGCGCTGCCGCAGG
Source organism: Bradyrhizobium sp. USDA 4510 (assembly GCF_054059095.1). NCBI lineage: Bacteria > Pseudomonadati > Pseudomonadota > Alphaproteobacteria > Hyphomicrobiales > Nitrobacteraceae > Bradyrhizobium > Bradyrhizobium sp. USDA 4510. Next base: position 3,317,970 of record NZ_JBSSBT010000001.1, read on the forward strand.
CGCCGCAGCAGTACAAGCAGCTGTTGATGATGTCGGGCTTCGACCGCTACTTCCAGATCGCGCCGTGCTTCCGCGACGAGGACCCGCGCGCCGACCGTCTGCCGGGCGAGTTCTATCAGCTCGACGTCGAGATGAGCTTCGTCACCCAGGACGACGTGTTCGCGGCGATGGAGCCTGTCATCACCGGCGTGTTCGAGGACTTTGCCAAGGGCAAGCCGGTCACGAGGAACTGGCCGCGGATTCCGTTTGCGGAGGCCGTGCGCAAATACGGCTCCGACAAGCCCGATTTGCGCAACAAGATCGTGATGCAGGAAGTCTCCGAGCACTTCCGCGGCTCCGGCTTCAAGGTGTTCGCGCGCATGCTCGAAGACCCGAAGAACCAGGTCTGGGCGATCCCGGGCACCGGCGGCGGCAGCCGCGCGTTCTGCGACCGCATGAACTCGTGGGCGCAGGGCGAAGGCCAGCCGGGTCTCGGCTACATCATGTGGCGCGAGGGCGGCGAGGGCGCAGGCCCCTTGGCGAACAACATCGGCCCCGAGCGCACCGCTGCGATCCGCGATCAACTCGGCCTCAAGGAGGGCGATGCTGCGTTCTTCGTCGCCGGCGATCCCGAGAAATTCTGGAAGTTTGCGGGTCTCGCGCGCACCAAGCTCGGCGAGGAATTGAACCTGATCGACAAGGACCGGTTCGAGCTCGCCTGGATCGTCGACTTCCCGATGTACGAGTATGACGAGGAGAACAAGAAGGTCGACTTCTCGCACAACCCGTTCTCGATGCCGCAGGGTGGCCTCGACGCGCTGACGACGCAGGACCCGCTGACCATTAAGGCGTTCCAGTACGACATCGCCTGCAACGGCTACGAGATCGCCTCCGGCGGCATCCGCAACCACAAGCCGGAAGCGATGGTGAAGGCGTTCGAGATCGCAGGCTATGGCGAGCAGGAGGTCATCGACCGCTTCGGCGGCATGTACCGTGCGTTCCAGTACGGCGCCCCGCCGCATGGCGGCATGGCGGCCGGCCTCGACCGTATCGTGATGCTGCTCTGCGGCACCAACAATCTGCGCGAGATCTCGCTGTTCCCGATGAACCAGCAGGCCATGGACCTGCTGATGGGCGCGCCGTCGGAAGCAACGCCGAAGCAGCTTAAGGAGCTGCACATCCGCACCAACCTGCCGGCGAAGGGTTAGGCGGGCCTTCACCTCGCCCCGCCTGCGGGGAGAGGTCGGATTGCATCGTTAGATGCAATCCGGGTGAGGGGGAGCCTCCGCGAGTCCGTTCGACAGCAATTTTGCAGAAGCAGCCCCTCACCCTGACCCTCTCCCCGTAAGAACGGGGAGAGGGAAAAGCAGGTAAGGGCCCAGCAATCACAACCCCGTCGAGGCCTCGATCCGGAACTGCGCCAGCGCCGATTGCGGATCGGTCTTGAGGAGCTGCATCAGCTGAAGCGCCGGCGCCTTCGCGCGCGGAGTGAGCTTGATGACCAGCGTCTGTCCCGGCGTCTCGATGAACTGGCCGATCGCGGTGACGAGCGCGGTGGCGTCGGGATTACCCCCGCCGATCTCGCCGCCCTGCGCCTTGATGGCGTCGAGGATGACCTTGCGCGCCTCGTCGCGGCTGACGTTCCGGGTGCGCGCAAATTGAGCGACGGCGAGATCGATGACGCCGAGGTCGTGGACCGCGAGCTCGATCGTGCCGGTTTCGATCTGCGCGGCCGCGCCCATTGCTTCCGCGGCGCTGGTCGAGAATGCCTCACGCGGCACGTTGCCGAGCGTGACCTTCGCCGACGCGCTCAGCAGGCCCGCGATGTCGAGCTTGACCGGCTCGAGCGCGAACGCGCGTGAGGTCTCGGTCCAGACGGCGCCGAGATCGGCGTCGACGGCCATCCGGTCGATCCCGGCAGCGACGAGCGGTTGCTGCCGCGGATCGGCCGCATCGAGCGGCGCCGCCAGCTTCGCGGTCAGCCGCAGCTTGCTCGGGATCGATCCGACGAACTGACCCCAGTCGAGGCTGAGGACGTCGATGTTGACCGGCTTGCCGGTGGCCTTGTAGGGCGACGCGACGCCCTTGACCTCGACGCCTTCGATCAGCGGGAATAGCGCCAGCGCCTGTTCGGCCGACGGCTTCTGCGCGGCGAACTGCGCCGAGAGCCGCATGAAGTTGGCGACGTCGAGCGACTTCAGCGCAAAGCGTCCGACCTTGATGGGACCGTTCGGCGCACGGGTATCGAGTCCCTCGACCGCAAGCTCGCCGATCTTGCCGTGTTCGAAGTTGAACCGCATCGAGGCGAGCTTGAGCGGGCCCTGCGGCGTCTCGACCGAGAGCCCATGCATCTCGGCATCTGCGATTCCGATGCCCGAATAGAGGCCGGCGACCTTGTCCAGCAGTTCGCGTGCCTGGGCGGCAGACGGCGGCGGACTCCCTTGCGGCGGGATCATTGCCAGCAGCGCCGGCAGTTGCATCCGTGACGGATTGATCCTGGTGTCGTCGACGGTCACTCCCTCGATCCGCATGTTCACACCGGGCCCGGCGGTAATGACATAAGGACCGGCCGAAACGTGTCCCTGGATCCGATACTCCCTGTCATCGTTGGCCTTGCCTGGATCGAATATCGCAGCCATCGCGCCGACGTCGATATCGGTCGCGGCGATGTTGGCGAGCTCGCCGGTCATTTTGATCGGCTTGCCGGCCGCCTGCTGGTTGATCGTGAACACAACCTTGTCGGTTTTGCTGGACGCGATTTTTCCGTCCTTCATGTTTTCGATGGCGATGCCCGAATAGGCGAATTCGCCGCCGGCGCCGTCGCCGGCTTTTGCGGCGGCGCTGAAGGTCATCGTTCCGGTCAGGCTAGGCGCAGCGACCGATGATGCGTTGATGCTCGCGAGCAGTCCGAACGCGGACCGGTACAGCTCGAAGATCGACGACGACGCCGGAAGCTGGGGCAGGCTGGCGGGGCCGGAATAATCCTTCACCGTGATCCGCGGCGCCTTGTAGGTCAGTGAGGCGATCGTCGGGGTCGGTCCCGACATGCCGATCTCGACATCGCTGAACTCGACATTGCCGGCGGAGACCCGTGCCGCGTCGGTTTGACCGAGGCCGGTCATCGTGAGACTGGCAATCTTGACGCTGACCGGGGATTGCGTCCCCGACTCGGTGGCGACGTCCGCGATCGTCAGGGTGCGGCTCTTGACGTCGAACGTGATCTTGCCGTGGCTCGCCTTGGCGCCAGTGGCACGGACCTGCTCGAAGGCGGCCTCGACGTCGCGCGTGACCCGGCGCTGGGCGTAGAAGTCGAAACCGAAGAAGCCGGCGGCCGCGATCACAACCACGGCGATCAGGCCGAGCAGAATTTTCTTCATTCGGTCAACTCCGGATCATCAAGGGAAAAAAATTGCCAATCCCGGCCGAATGGCGCGGGGAGGGGCAGGCGTCGATGAACGGCCGGCCCGGACCTATTGACGGGGATATTATCGGATGTTGCATCCAAGTGGTTGGACATGCTTCACATCCGGCTCGATTTGCCGGACAACTGACTTTTGCCTGGATTAGCACAGAAACAAGAAATTTGGGCCGGAAACGCGGGGAGCACGCATGTCGTCATCGTCTGAAGAACTCCACAACGCGGCGCTCGCCTATCACCGGCTGCCGCGGCCGGGCAAGCTCGAGATCCAGGCGATCAAGCCGCTTGCCAACCAGCGTGACCTGGCGCTGGCCTATTCGCCGGGCGTGGCCGCCGCCTGCACCGAGATCGCCAAGAACCCGGCCGAGGCGGCGACGCTGACCGCGCGCGCCAATCTGGTCGCCGTGGTCTCGAACGGCACCGCGGTGCTCGGTCTCGGCAATATCGGTCCGCTGGCCTCGAAGCCCGTCATGGAAGGCAAGGCGGTGCTGTTCAAGAAATTCGCCGGCATCGACGTGTTCGACATCGAGATCAAGGCCGACACGATCGAGCGCGTAGTCGAGACCGTTGCCGCGCTGGAGCCGACCTTCGGCGGCATCAATCTCGAGGACATCCGCGGACCTGAGTGCTTCGAGATCGAGGCGCAGCTCAAGGAGCGCATGAAGATCCCGGTCTTCCACGACGACCAGCACGGCACCGCCATCATCGTCGCCGCGGCGATCGTCAACGGGCTGTTGTTGAACGGCAAGCAACTGTCTGACGTGAAGATCGTCTGCTCGGGCGCCGGCGCCGCCGCGATCGCAACCCTCAATCTGCTGGTCTCGATGGGGGCGCAGCGCAAGAACATCTGGGTCTGCGACATCGACGGTGTGGTCTATGAGGGCCGCAACACCACGATGGATCGCTGGAAGGCGGTCTATACCCAGAAGACCGACGCACGCGTGCTCGCCGACGTCATTCCCGGCGCGGACATCTTCATCGGACTGTCTGCACCGGGTGTGCTGAAGCCCGAAATGGTCAAGCAGATGGGCGACAAGCCGCTGGTGATGGCGCTGGCCAATCCAGTGCCGGAGATCATGCCGGATGAGGCGCGTCTGGCGCGTCCCGACGCGATGATCTGCACCGGGCGGTCGGACTTTCCGAACCAGGTCAACAACGTGCTCTGCTTCCCCTTCATCTTCCGCGGCGCGCTCGACGTCGGCGCCACCGCGATCAACGAGGCGATGAAGCATGCCGCGGTGGACGCGATCGCGCAGCTCGCGCGCGATCCGCCGTCGGATGCGGTGGCCCATGGTTTCGAGAGCGGCGAGACCCAGGGGTTCGGCCCCGGTTCGCTGATCCCGAGCCCGTTCGATCCGCGCCTGATCCTGCGCATCGCGCCGGCGGTGGCCAGGGCCGCGATCGAGTCCGGCGTCGCGACCCGGCCGATCACCAATTTCGACGAATACGCCGCCAATCTCGGACGCTTCGCCTTCCGCTCCGGCCTCACCATGAAGCCGGTGTTCGCCAAGGCGAAGACCCAGCCGGTGCGCGTGATCTACGCCGAAGGCGAGGACGAGCGTGTGCTGCGCGCGACGCAGGTGGTGCTCGAGGAAAAGCTGGCGCGGCCGATCCTGGTCGGCCGGCCGTCGGTGGTCGAGACCAGGATCAAGCGCTTCGGCCTGTCGATCAAGGCCGGCCGCGATTTCGACCTGATCAATCCCGAGGACGATCCGCGCTACCGTTCCTATGTGCAGTCCTATATCGACGTCGCCGGCCGGCGCGGCGTGACACCGGAGGCCGCGCGGACCGTGGTCCGCACCAACAATACCGTGATCGCGGCGCTTGCCGTGTCGCGTGGCGAGGCCGACGCGATGCTGTGCGGCGTCGAGGGCCGCTACATGAGCCATCTGCGCCATGTCCGCGAGATCATCGGCTTCCTGCCGGGGGTCAGCGACTATGCCGCGCTGGCGCTGATGATCACCTCCACCGGCGCCCATTTCCTCGCCGATACCCAGGTGCGGCCGAACCCGAGCGCGGAGGAACTCGCTGAAGTGGCATCGCTCGCGGCGATCCACGTCCAGCGCTTCGCCTTCAAGCCGAGGGTCGCCTTCGTGTCACATTCCGACTTCGGCAGCTATGACACGGATTCCTCGCGCAAGATGCGGCGGGCGACCCAGCTCTTGAAGGACAAGCATCCGGAGATCGAGGCCGACGGCGAGATGCAGGGCGACACCGCGCTGTCGGCGGCGGCGCGGCGCCTGGTGCTGCCGCAGTCGCGGCTGGAAGGCGAGGCCAACATCCTGATCATGCCGAACCTCGATGCCGCCAACATCGCCTACCAGATGATCAAATCGCTCGCCAACGCGTTGCCGGTGGGGCCGATCCTGATCGGTCCGGCGCGCCCGGCGCACATCCTCACCCCCGGCGTGACGGCGCGCGGCATCCTCAACATGACGGCGGTTGCCGCCGTCGAAGCCCAGGAGCGCGCCGGCCGCGCGCAGCCGACGCTGTTCGGCTGACGGCCGTTGTTTGAGCACGTTATGTTCGGAAAACCGCAGCGCGGTTTTCCGCATCGTGTTTGAACCGAGATGGATTCGATTTGATCGAGGCAGGCGGAGCGACCATAATCGCTTCGCCTGCTTCGTCCGATTTCCGCCATCCAGTGAGGCCGACCCATGCCAGCGTTCATCACCTTCGGGCGGATCCTGTTCGCCGTGCTGTTCCTCTATTCGGGAGCGAGCAAGCTGTTCGGCATCCAGGCGACGGCGGATCTGCTGGCGGCCAAGGTGACGATCCCGGCCGTGGTCGCGCCCTATACGCAGCAGATCGAAACCGCCGTCGGCATGCCCTTCATGCAGCTGCTGGCGGTCACGATCGGCGGCTTCGAGATCGTCGCGGGGCTGATGATCGCGGTGAACGTGCTGGCGCGGTTCTTCGCGATTCTCCTGATCATCTTCGTGTGCTTCGCCACCTTCTACTTCCATGACTTCTGGAATCAGCCGGCGCCCGACAACCTCAGGACGCTGATCGATGCGCTGAAGAACCTGTCGCTGATCGGCGCGCTGTTCATCATCGCCGGCTACGGCCGCGGCCCGCGCCGCGACGACCCGGCCTATGGGGACGTGTAGGACGATACGCAGCTGTGGAGGGCGGGTTAGCCGAAGGCGTAACCCGCCGACCTGCGCATTCGGCAAGAGGGGTGGCGGGTTACGCTGGCGCTAACCCCCTCTGCGACGTTCAGAAAGATGGTCCCCACATAGGTACGCTTTCAAACCTCTCGAGGCGGACCGTTTTCCTGCCAGCCGACGACGCATCCGTGCCAAGTCGCATGATGTCTCGGTCTTTGGTATCGACGCGCAGCTCGAGTTTGCCTGGGCAGTCTTTGGCCTGTTCGATCTCCAGGGCGAACGGAATTGGAAGTGTCTTGCTCATGTTGGGAACCACGAAGGACTGGAAGAGCTTCTCCGAGCCCGTCGGGCTCTCCGGCGTCATTTCGACGAGATAGAAGTACAGGAATTCCCCGACAGAGGCCTTGCGGTCGCCGGGCGCTTGCACGAGTTCGCCGCGCAGGGTGGTTTTGCAGGCGCCGACTGCGCTGGTTGCGACCAGCGACGCCATCGCCACAAGAGCTACGGCCTTCGCCACGGAGGTCATGCCGTTGTTCATCGCAAGCTGCTCGGGATCTATGCGCTTCGCCGCCACGGCGTCACGCTGACATCCTGCGCGGCATCGATCAGCTGCGGCGCGCCGGCGTGCAGGCCGTGCGCTGATAGCACCTGTTGCGGGGTGTGGGCAGGGACGCCCGGAAAGCACGGCTCGCCGTCGGGGATGCGCACCTTCGGGGCGACCGAGAGCCAGAACGTGTCGTAGCGGTCCATGAACATGTCGAACACGCCGGGGCCGCCGATGATCGCGACCATGCCCGAGGTCACGCCGGCCTCGCGGCTCGCCGTCTCGAACGGACAGCCGGCGGGATTCCACAACAGCGCCTTCGGATTGTCGGGGTCGGGCGCGGTGGCCGCGACCTTGCTGGTCAGGATCAGCCGCCGCCGCTTCGGCGCGTTTGGCTGCTCTTCCTGGGAGTGACGGCCATGCACGACGAGGTCGGCGCGGTCGAGGGCCGCGGTGAAGAACCGCTTGTCGCCCTCGATCTTGAGGTCGTCGGGCATCACATTCCGCGCATTCGCCAGCCGGCCATCGGCGGAGACGATGACGAAGCCTTCGATACGCAGCGCCGGCACCAGGATTGTCGCCGGCGTTATTGCTGATCGACGGTGGTGACGACGCTGTTCACCGGGCGCGAGCTTACGGTCGGCAGCTTGACGTCCTTGGCGAGCTCCTGCTCGTATTGCGGCAGCACCGTTACCGGAAACTTGGCGCGCATCGCGACCACCTTGTAGCCGCCGGCCTTGAGCTGCGTCAGCAGCGTGGGCAGCGCTTCCGCGGTGTGCTTCTGGAAGTCGTGCATCAGGATGATGCCCTTGCCGAGCTTGTTCAGCTTCTTCATCACGGTGTCGATCACCTGCTGCGGCTTGCTCGCCTTGAAGTCGAAGGAGTCGAGGTCGCAGGAGAAGATCGCGATGTTGCGGTTGCCGAGATAGGTCACCATCTCCGGCGGATGCTGCAGCGCCGGGAAGCGGAAGAACGGCGAGGGTGAGGTCTCGAGCGCCCACTTGACCGCAGCGTAGCCGCGCTCGATCTCGTCCTTCTTCTGATCCTCGGTCAGCTTCTTGTTGTTCAGATTGGCGTGCGACCAGGTGTGGGCGCCGACCGTGTGGCCGGCGGCATAGACCTGCCGCAGGATTTCGGGGTGATAGGTCGCGTGCTTGCCGATCGGGAAGAAGATGCCCGTGGTGCATTCATCCGCGAGCGCCTTCAGCACCGCCGGCGTGTTGCCCGGCCACGGGCCGTCGTCGAAGGTCAGCACCACCTCATGGTCGCGCAGGAAGTCGAGCTGCTTGAAATGCTCGAAGCCGAAGCCCGGACCGCCGGTGGTGTCGATCTCGACCGTGCGGCCGACGCCGAGCGCGTTCGGATTGTTGCAGGCGGCGCGCGCCGGCTGTGGCGGTTGCTTCGGCGGAACCGGGGCTGCGGTTGCAGTGGCCGCTGCCGGGGCTGCGGCGGCGGGCGCGGGAGCCGCGGCCGCTGGTGCTGGTGCTGTCGGTGCCGCAGTAGCGCCCTTGGGGGGCGACGTCTGCGACCAAGCTGCGCTCGACGCGAGCAACGATACGGTCCCCGCAAAAATCAGACCTGTCGCAATGCGCATGGCGTGTTCCCTGCTGCTCGCGCTCCCGACGCCGGCATTGCCGCGACCGGGTCGCTTCGCCCCCAACCGATCGTACCCTAGTCGCAGTGGCGACGCCAAGGCAATGAACGTGGCGAGCGCGTGTCCAAAATCCTCGTCGGATCAGTTAATTCCGGGGATTATCGTCATATCTCAGGCGGCCGCCAATGCCCGTGCGATCCCGGTCTTGATGCGCGTGTCGTCGGGCGCAACCGACTCAGCGAAAACGTCGGCGATGTAGCCATCGCGGCCGATCAGGTATTTGTGAAAATTCCAGCGCGGCACGTCCTTCGGCCGGGCCTCCGCCGCCCAGCGGTAGAACGGATGCGCGCTCGCGCCGCGGACGATTGCTTTCGCCGCGATCGGGAAGGTGACGCCATATTGATGCTGCGCAGTCTCGGCGATCTCGGTCGGGCCGCCGGGCTCCTGGCCGCCGAAATCATTGGAGGGGACGCCAATGATGACGAAGCCGCGATCGCGGAATTCGGTCCAGAGTTGCTGCAGGCCGGCATATTGCGGCGTGAAGCCGCAAAGCGAGGCCGTGTTCACGATCATCAGCGGACGGCCGGCATAGTCGGCAAGTCTGATATCGCCGCCGCCGAGTGCCGGAAATGAGAAGGCGTAGGCGGTGATCCGGCTTATCGCGGGCTGCTCGGCATGCAGCGGGCGGGATGCCGCGGCTGCGGCGATCGCGGTCACGATCAGGGTCCTGCGGTCCATCATGGTCTCGTCCCCGGAACAGATGTTCGTCCGGATCATAATCCGGAGGGGACGCGCAGGCTTTCAAGAAGGCGTTATTGCCGGAAGCGGGTCGCCCGGATGGCCTCAGCGCAAAGGCAGGATGAAGTCAGTGCCTTCGCCGGTCTCGCCTTGGTTCACACCGAGGTCGGAGACGATGATCGATCCGCCGGTGCCGAGAGCTTCGCTGATCCGCGCCATCACGTCGGCCGGAATGGAGATGCGGTCGAGCGCCTCGGCCGGAGTGTTGGTCACCGGCTGCGGCTTGGCCTCGGCCACTGCTGCGGCCGCGACCTTGCGGCGATGCGAGGTACGCTCTTCGACGTCGATGCGGGCGACGTTGCGGGTCGGCAGCGTCACCACCGACCAGCGCAGCAGGTTCGTATCGGTCTTGTCGGCTTGTGCGGTGAACACATGGGTGCCGAGCGGCCGGTCGCTTGCCGCGATCGTCACCGGCACCTCGAACAGAGGTGCAAAATTCTGCCGCACGTAGAGCTTGGAATCCTTGCGGCTGATGAACACCGCAATCTGGCCGGCGCGCTTCGGCACGTCGATCCTGGCGGTGCCCGGCAGCCGCGCCGGATCCTTCTTGGCGTCGGGCGCATCGGCTGCAGTCGCTGCCTCGGCGGGCTTGTCAGCGGCCTTCGAGGCATCGGCCTTCGGTGCGTCGGTCTTCGGTGCATCGATCTTGGGCGCCTCGGCAACACCAGGCTTGGCGGCGTCCGCCTTCGGCTCGTCGGCCTTGGCTTCCGCCTTCACCGGATCGCTTGCGGAGACCTCGCTCTTTGGCGTGTCGGTGCTGGCGGTGGTTTCGCCGACCGTCTTGTCATCTGTGGTCGCGTTGCTGTCGTGGCCGGCGGAATTGGTCTCGGCCGGCTTGTCGGCGGCGGCCGTCTCGGGCTTCACGGTCTCGGACTTGTCCGCTGCGATCTTCTCCGCGATGGCGTCGCGCGCCGTGGAAGAGGATGCATCGGACATTGTCACTGACGCACTCGCTGCCGGCATCGCGCTGCTGGCGTCGGCGGTGTGGGTGTTGTCGCGCAGCGACGCGGCGGCATGGCCGACGCTGCTGCGCAAATCGAGACTAGACTGCTTGTCGGCGCCCTTGTCGCTCTTCACGCCGAGCGGCGCATCCATCTTCAGAATGTCGTCGGCGACCGGCTGCTGCGGCGCCACCTTTTGCGTGACCAGCAGCGGGTGCGAGAAACTTTCCGGCGAGATCGTGCCCGGCGTGACGAAGACGCGGGCGCCCATCCGCGTCCAATTGTACATCTTGACCGCGAACGACATCGGCATGCGGATGCAGCCGTGGGACGCCGGATAGCCGGGCAGCACGCCGGCGTGCATGGCGATGCCCGACCAGGTGATGCGTTGCATATACGGCATCGGCGCGCCGCTGTAGATGTTGGACTGGTGATACTTCTGCTTCTGGATGACGCTGAAGACACCCATCGGGGTCGAATGCCCCTTCATGCCAGTCGACACCGGGCTCTCGGCATAGAGGCCGTTGGCGTCGTAGAGGCTGACCCGCTGCTGGTCGATCGAGACCGAGATGATCAGGGGACCTTGCGGCTTGCTGCCGGCCTCCTTCTCGATCGCCGGATTCTTCTTGGCTGTGTTGCGCTTCGGCTTTTGCCGGTGCGGCTGCGGCATCGGCTCGTAGTCGCCGTAGAAGGCGGAGTCGCGGTTCCAGTAATAGAGCGCTGCATCGGCCTGCGTGGAGGCGGCGACGGTGCCGGCGGTCGTCAGAATTGCCAGCTGCCAGAACCGCTCATTCGCGAAGTCAAAAACCGAAATCCGCCGTCCACCTGCGCGCATATTCCGAATCCCAGTCCAAACTACATGTTGGTTGTCGCAGACGCACAAAGCGTTCACCAGCGCAAGCGATCTAACCCTTCCGTGAGGGCGGTATTTTCGACGAAAGAGTAACAAAAAAGCCTCACAAGAGGTTAAAGCGCCGCGTTCGATCACCGAACTGTCAGCGCCTTCCTGTGCGGCGTTTGCGCACTACATAGGCGGGACCCACCCCGCGGAGACCTCAATGACATCGAGAACTGTGAGCTTGTGTGACCTGCGACGGTTGTCTCGATGGGGATGCGCGGTGCTGCTGATGTTGCTGGCTTTGGGGCAGGCGGGTCCTGCGGTCGCGGCCGACGAGCCGGACCTGATCTTTCGCCGCTCCACCGTGTTCAAATGGGTGAGCCCCAACGACAAGCTCGCGACCTATGGCGTCGACGATCCCGAGGTCGAGGGCGTCGCCTGTCACTTCACGGTGCCGGAGAGGGGCGGCTTCAAGGGCTGGCTTGGCCTTGCCGAGGAAGTCTCCGATATCTCGCTGGCTTGCCGGCAGATCGGGCCGATCCGCTTCAAGACCAAGCTCGGGCAGGGCGATGACATGTTCAGCAAGCGCCGGTCGCTGTTCTTCAAGAAGATGCAGATCGTGCGCGGCTGCGACGCCAAGCGCAACGTGCTGGTCTACATGGTCTATTCGGACCGCCTGATCGAGGGCTCGCCAAAGAACTCGACGTCGTCGGTGCCGATCATGCCGTGGGGCGCGGCCGATGCTGCCGTGCAGAAGTGCGGCGAGTTCATTCAATAGCTGGAGCAGGGGCTTGGCCCAGGCGGCTGAGGCGGTGGGCGAGCTAGCGCTCGGTTTGCCCGAACTGCTTCGCGCTGATGCCAAGGCCCGATTTGACCTTCGAGTCGCGGCAGCCGACGAGGCGGACCAGCTTCTGCGGCGCGCACTCATTGTCGCCCATCACGTAGGCGCCTTGCTGCGGCATCGCGGCCGTCATCTGCTGCTGGCCGGATTTGCTCGCCGCGGATTCATTGCCAACACCGATGTTGCCATTGCCCACGACTGACATCCTTCGTTGGATCGGGAGGGATTACGACAACGTGCCACCGCGAAGATGGTTGCACGGCGCCCAGACATGAGTCGACGAAACCGCCGCCCGGTTCACCGCCGCCCTTGCTGTGCTGCTTCTCCTCTCAGCAAAGGAAAGTTAACAAAGCGCGCTAGCTCGTTCAGTTTGCACGCATAATTGGCCGTCGCTCCGGCAGTGGCCGGGGTCCGGCATTGTCGTGCGAAGTTTTCAACAGCCTTTCAGCCACGCTCCTGCCGATGAAATCATTGGTGTTTTCCGCCGAATGTTTCGTGGACCGCTGGTCGACGAAACAATTCGAGTTCCGACGAAACCATTTTCGGCTTGTTCCGCAGAACTCCGGAAACGGCAGATCGTTATCAGACCGTCACATAACGGCGCCGGATGCCGAGCGGAATAACGGAGACTGTCAGATGCGAACCATGAGCCTGATCCTCACCTTCGCCTTTGTGATGGCCGGTTCGTCGATGGCAGGCTCCCCGGACAGCGGTTTGCCCGGTATCGGCACCTTCTCCTATAACGGCTCGCCGGTGGTCACCCCGGCCCCGATGGTGCTGGCGCAGGCAAACTGAGCGCGACGCAAAAAATAGAACTGCCGGTAAAGGCTCCCCATGCTGCTCCGTATCTGTTCCGCCGCGATGTTGGCATCGCTCGTCCTGATGGGGCCTTTGGCGGGCGCCGCGCAGGCCCAATCCCAGCTCCCCCTCGAATCGATGCAGATCCGCTCACTGTACCGCGTGCCTGAACCGCGCGACGAGTTCGTGCGGCAATGCGCGCCGCATATGCTCGGCCGCTGGGCGCATCCCGAGGCGGTGTGCGGCTGCCTGCACGACCACGCCGCCGCGACCGTGGACGATCCCGACCTGCGCCAGGCGCTGCTGCGCGGTATCAGCGAGACCGGCGTGCCGACCATCGAGACCGATTGGGTGCCGCCGTCCAAGCAGGGTGAGATCGGCCCGACCTTCACCAAGATCGCCAAGCCGACCCTGCAATGCATGTTCGAGCCGGTCTCGAACTGAGCCGCGCATCAAAGCAATGAGGACCGCAGCGCCTCGCGACAGCGGGGCGTTTTACTTTTTGGCGAGGCGGGGCACGCAGCTGCTGGTCCGCACCACGCCGTTCTGGCTCAGCCTGGAGCCGACCACCTGCTTGATCTGCCCGGCCGGGCACGAGCCGTCATCGACAAGGACGCGCTGGCCGACCCGCAGATCGACGATGTCGCCCTCGCGCATGTAGGACTGCTCTGCTGCGGCGGATTGAGTCATCGCGCCAAGAGCTGCGACGCTGACCAGCGCGACGAATCCCAAGCGCAGCATCGCAGCCTCCTTTACTTGTTCTGGATCTTGAGCCCGTCGGGGCCGACATTGATCTGAAGGCCTTCGGGCTGCTTGTTCGCCTGATAAAGATTGTAGCCGAGCATGCCTGCGATCACGACCAGCGCGGCGATCACGAGATACAGGACGTTGCGATTTGGCATCCGGTATCTCCGTAAGCGGACACTGACTGAACGCGGGCGACCTTAGTCAGGTGACTGCGATTCTCCTAGAGCGCTGCGGCTTGGCGGATGGCTTGACCGATGTCTTGCGCGTCGCGCGCAGCGCGGCGAGCGTTGTCTTCGCCAATCGTTCCGCCGATGCAACGAGTTGCGGAACCGGATGGCCGGAAAATCCCAGCACGAAGCCGGGCAGAGGCGGCGCGCGATGATAGGTCTCGGCGAGCAGCCAGCCGCCGACGCCGGCATTAGCCTTTGCCTGCGCGGCAATCAGCGGATCGGTCGCGGGATCGAGCCGCGCCACGAGGTGCAGGCCCTGCGAGGGCACGGGAACTGTGAGCTCGCCTTCGGATGCGCTCACAAGCGTCGACGCCAGGATGTCGCGCGCCTCGCGATAGAGTTTGCGCGATTTGCGTAAGTTAGCCGCAAAGGCGCCGGAGTTCAGCATGTCGGCGACCGCGCCTTCCATCAACGTGGCGGGAAAGCGGTCGAGCGCGGCGCGCGCCGCCGTCACCGGGCCGATCAAGGCTTCGGGCAGGGCGCAATAGCCGATCCGCAATCCGGGAAACAGCGTCTTCGCGAACGTGCCCATGTAGATCACGCGGCGGAGATGATCGATGCCGGCCAGCGACAACAGCGGCGCGCCGTCGTAGCGGAACTCGCTGTCGTAGTCGTCCTCGAACACGAAGGCGCCGGCATCCCGTGCCCAGTCGAGCAGCTCGAGCCGGCGCGGCATCGACATCTGCACGCCGAGCGGAAACTGGTGCGAGGGCGTGACATAGGCAGCGCGCGCTTGCGGCGCGGACGCGCGCCCCTTGTCGATGCGCATGCCCGACATGTCGACCGGCACCGACACCGGACGATAGCCGCAATGCTCGATCGCGCGCCGCGCCGCCGGATAGCCAGGGTCTTCGCACCAGACCTGGTCGCCGGGCTTGAGGATCGCCCCGAGCACGATGCGCAGGGCATGCAGCGTGCCGGACGCCAGCATGATTTGGTCGGGGTCGCAGCGCAGCCCGCGCGCCGACAGCAGATGGTCCGATATCGCCGCGCGCAGCTCGCTGCTGCCGCGGGGATCACCGTAATGCAGATGCTCGGACCCGAAGGCGCGCAGCCTGCGGCCGGCGAAGGCGCGGAAGCGCTGCAATGCGCGCTCGTCGATATGGGTGCAGCCGAGCGACAGCGCATTGTGCTGCGGCGGCTCGATCGCGATCCTTGCGCGGCGCGGTGCGGCGGCCTGCGCCGGAATGCGCGCCGCGACGAAAGTTCCG
Source organism: Bradyrhizobium sp. USDA 4510 (assembly GCF_054059095.1). Classification (NCBI taxonomy): domain Bacteria; kingdom Pseudomonadati; phylum Pseudomonadota; class Alphaproteobacteria; order Hyphomicrobiales; family Nitrobacteraceae; genus Bradyrhizobium; species Bradyrhizobium sp. USDA 4510. The sequence goes on from NZ_JBSSBT010000001.1 coordinate 3,333,019, forward strand.
GAGCCCGTGGTTGCCACCGCAAAGCCGTCGGCGATCAGCCGCTCATAGGCCGTGGTGACCGCGTTGCGGCGGAAGCCGGTCTGCTTGGCGAGCGCGCGCGACGGCGGCAGCGGCTCGCCCGGCTTGACGAGGCCGCCGACGATCGCGTGGCACAGCGCCTGATAGAGCCGCTGCTGCGAGGCCGCGCCGGGGGTGACGTGCGGGCCGGCGAGATCGAGCGGCAGCTCGGCCTTGCGCGCCGCGGGCTCCCGAGAATTGGTCGGAATTTTTCGCATGGAATTGGCACTATCGCAGACCAAATGAGCCGCTACAACTCTGGACAGATTCCAGATTTCGAAAGGCTCACCGTGACCGAAGGCGCATCCGCTCCGTCCTATCCCATGTCGTCCCGCAGCCGCGTGAAGCGCCGCCACGACCGCGGCTTCTACGACCACGCCACCGTGCACAAGATCCTCGACGCCTCGATGCTGTGCCACGTCTCCTACGTGATCGACGGCCAGCCCTATTGCACGCCGACCTTCTTCTGGCGCGAGGGCACCAGGCTCTACTGGCACGGCTCGAGCGCGAGCCGGATGCTGGAGAACCAGTCCGAAGGGCAACGCGTGTGCCTGACGGTCGCCCATCTCGACAGCCTGGTGCTGGCGCGCTGCGGCTTCAACCACTCGGCCGACTATCGCGCGGTGATGGCGTTCGGGTCGGCCTATCTCGTCACCGACCCCGCAGAGAAGGAACGCGCGATCGTCGCGATGGTCGACCGCTTCTTTCCCGAGCGCACCGCGAGCCTGCGTGCCAGCAACAAGCAGGAGATCAAGGCGACCTCGTTCATCGCGATGGAGATCGAGGAGGCCTCGGCAAAAATTCGCGCCAAGGGCGTCGCCGACGATGACGAGGATTACGAGTTGCCGATCTATGCCGAGCGCATTCCGGTGCGCACCGTGCTCGGCGCGCCGGAGCCGTGTCCGCGGCTGCTCGACGGCGTGACGCGGCCGAAGACGCTCGATGGTTATTCGGAGGGCCGGCTGCTCGAAGATGCATTGCGGGATGCCTATTTTGCGCAATACAAGGCGGAGTGAAATCGGGCTACGCTGCGGCTCCCGCCTGATCTGTTTTCCCGATGGAGCCAAAGCATGACTGCCGAGACGCAACAACGAATCCTTGCCGCTGTTGATGAGGGATTCGATGCGCAGCTTGCGACGACGCAGGCCTTTGTCGCGATCCCCTCGACCCGCGGCGCCGAGGGGCCGTGCCAGGACATGATCGGCGATCTCCTGCGCGAGCGCGGCTACGAGGTCGACGACTGGCACATCAATCTCGACGAGCTGAAGGATTTGCGCGGCTTCGGCTCGATCGAGCATGATTTCTCGAAGGCACGCACGGTGGTCGGCACCTACCGCCCGGCCAGCAATACCGGCAAATCGCTGATCCTGCAGGGCCACTGCGACGTCGTGCCGACCGGTCCGCTCGAGATGTGGGAGACGCCGCCGTTCTCGCCCGTCATCAAGGACGGCAGGATGTATGGCCGCGGCGCCTGCGACATGAAGTCCGGCACCATCGCCGCGCTCTATGCGCTGGATGCGATCAGGAAGGCCGGCCTGAAGCCGACGGCGCGGATTCACTTCCAGTCCGTGATCGAGGAGGAGAGCACCGGCGTCGGCGCGCTCTCGACCTTGCAGCGCGGCTATCGCGCCGATGCCTGCTTCATCCCGGAGCCGACCAACGGCAAGATGATCCGCTCGCAGGTCGGCGTGATCTGGTTCCGCCTGAAGGTGCGCGGTTTCCCGGTGCATGTGTTCGAGGCCGGCGCGGGCTCGAACGCGATCATGGCGGCGTATCATCTGGTGCATGCGCTGGAGAAGCTCGAGATCGCCTGGAACGAGCGCGCCAAGGCCGACCGCCATTTCAAGGGCGTCAATCACCCGATCAACTTCAATCCGGGCATCATCAAGGGAGGCGACTGGGCCTCCAGCGTGCCGGCCTGGTGCGACGTCGACTGCCGCATCGCGGTCTTGCCGGGCTGGTCGATCGCCGAGTGCCAGAAGGAGATTCTGGCCTGCGTGTCGGCGGCGGCGCGCGATCATCGCTTCCTCTCCAACAATCCGCCGCAGGTCGAATGGTCGGGCTTCCTGTCGGAAGGCTACGAGTTGGTGAACTCCGAGGCACCGGAAGCTGCCTTCGCCAAGGCGCACTCGGTCGTCTATGGCGGCGCTGTGGAAGACCGCGCCTTCACCGCGTTGACCGACACGCGCTTCTACGGTTTGAACCACAACATCCCGAGCCTCTGCTTCGGCGCCACCGGCGCGGCGATGCACGGCTTCAACGAATATGTCGAACTGGAGTCGCTGCGGAAAGCGACCAAGGCGATGGCGCTGTTCATCGCGGAATGGTGCGGCGTAGAGAAGGCGTAGCTTCGTTCTCCCTATGCCATTGCAATCATAGTCTTGTGCGTGATTGCGCAACAAATTCGCTGTCGTCCTGGCGAAGGCCGGGACCCATAACCACAAATCTTGCTTGTTGTGCAGCGCTGCGAGGACGAGTCCCGATCACAACATTAGCCGCGGAGTATGGGTCCCGGCCTGCGCCGGGACGACGCTGGAGGTTTCAGCGCTCCGCCCACAACGCCTTCACGATCGCATCGAGCCCATCGGTCAGCGCGGCGGGGCCGGGCTGCAGGATGATGGGCGACTTGATCTCGACGATGCGGTCGTTGCGCACCGCCGGGATTTCGCTCCAGCCCTCACGCTTGCGGATGCGGTCGGGCACGACCTTCTTGCCGCACCAGGACGCCAGGATCACGTCGGGCATCGCCGCGCGCACCGCGTCAGGCGTGACGATGCGATCCCTGGCCGCCTTGTGAACGCGCAAATGCGGCAGCGCGTCCTCGCCGCCGGCGATCTCGGTCAGTTCGGACACCCAGCCGATGCCGCTGATCAGCGGATCGTCCCATTCCTCGAAATAGACCTTTGGCCGCGGTGCCGGACGCGGCGTTGCCGCGATCGTCGCCAGCCGTTGTTCGAGGTTTTGCGCGAGCCGATCGGCGCGGTCGGCGGCACCGACCATTGCGCCCAGACTGCGGATCATCGCGAGGATGCCGGCGACGTCGCGCTGGTTGAAGACGTGGACGGCGACGCCGGCGCGCACGAGATCGGCGACGATGTCGGCCTGCAGATCGGAGAAGGCGAGCACCAGATCGGGGTCGAGCGCCAGGATCTTTGGCATGTCGGCGGAGATGAACGCCGACACGCGCGGCTTCTCGCGGCGGACCTGCGGCGGCCGCACCGCGTAGCCGGAGACGCCCACGATGCGGTCCTGCTCGCCGAGCAGATAGAGCGTCTCGACCGTCTCTTCGGTCAGGCAGACGATCCGACGGGGAGGGAAGTCGCGCATGGCAGGCGGTATGCAGGCTCCGAGGCACATTGTCACTGATGTCATGACGTCATTCGCGCCATTACCTCAGACGTCATTGCCGGGCCCGCTCTGGCAATCCATCATGCCCGATATCAACCTCGAAGAAGGCCACAAAGCAGGGAGTGCCCATGACGCCGCTCGAAAAGATCCAGTCGATGAAGATGCCGTTTGCGGAACTGAAGGGCGTTACGTTCATCGAGGCCGATCAGGACCGGGTGGTCGCGAAAATGGTGGTGCGGCCGGACCTCTGCACCCTCCGCAACACGATCCATGGCGGCGCGGTGATGGCCCTTGCGGACTCGGTCGGCGCCGCCGCGACCGTGATCAACCTGCCTGGGGACGCCAAGGGCACCACGACGCTGGAGAGCAAGACCAACTTCATCGGCGGCGCCAAGGAGGGGACGACCGTGATTGCGACCGCAACACCGGTTCACCGCGGGCGCCGGACCCAGGTGTGGCAGACCAGGCTGGAGACCGAAGACGGCAAGCTGGTCGCGGTGGTGACCCAGACACAGCTGGTACTATGATGGGGCGATAATGTGATTTACCAATCACCACATGCCTTAATTGAATGAATCTCGGCGCTTGAATTTTATGGTGCGTCGCACAATATAGGGGTTGCTAGGGACTCGACGCCTCCTCGAGGGCTACCAAGAGGAGTTATGAAATGAACTATGATTCCATTCGTTCGACGGCCGCCAAGGGCACCGTGCGGACGTTGAGCCAGCAGGAAGAGCTTCCGCTGCTGCGCGATCACCTGCTGCGGCTGGATCGCACCAGCCGTCATGATCGTTTTCATGGCTTCATCGACGACAGTTTCATCCGCCGCTACGCCGAGCGCTGCGCCAATGACGGCACGGTCATCATCGCCTATTTCGAGGACGGCGTGGTCCGCGGCGCGGCCGAGTTGCATCCGCCGGAGCAGTCACCGGATGCCCAGCCCGAGATCGCTTTCAGCGTCGAGCGGTCGGCGCGGCGGAAGGGCGTCGGCAGCACCCTGTTCCGCAAGCTGATCGCCGAGGCGCACGCCAAGGGCTACGGCAGCCTGCGCATCACCACTGGCGCACAGAACGATGCGATGCGGGCGCTCGCCACCAAGTTCGGTGCCCAGCTGACCTTCCGTCATGGCGAGTCGACCGGCAGCATCGACCTGAGCGAGCAGCAGCAGCCCGAAGCGGCGCCGGCTGTCACCGCGGTGACGCCGGTCGAGGCTGCGCACGCGATCGTCGAAATGAACCGCGCGTATTGGCGCATGGTGATGCAGATCTCCGGCTGGGGCCGGGCGGCCTGAATCGGCAGCGTTTCCAAGCGAAGTGGATACCGGTTCGCGTGAAGGACACGCGCCCAACAAGAATCTCGGATCAAACGAAAAAGGGCAATCCACTCAATGGATTGCCCTCTTTCTTTCAGCAATTGGATGGTGCGTCTCAGGTGCCGGTGCGCTTGTCGGTCGCAAAGCGGCGGACCACGCGGCGCTCAACCACGACGGAGCGCTGAGCGCCCTGTTCGCCGGCGATGACACGGGTTGCCGTGCCGGTGCGGGCACTGACGCGCGCGGTCTTCTTCACCTCGGCGAGCACGTCGTCATAGGGCAGCCCCATGAGGGCCGACGCGATCTCGGCCTGGGCCTCCACGTCATCGGTGATGCCGATGGCAGCGAAGATTGCTTCTTCCAGCGTCGGCGGATCATGCCGCACGCGCCGGGTGCCATACTTGGTGTTCCAGTCTCCGCTCATCGCCGCCTCATCATTGAATCGCGAGAGATACGTAAGGTCCCCAATGTTGCATTGCAATATGAATGTGAGATGGCAATCCAGCCATGCAGCTAGAGTCTCTCAATCTTGTGAGCGTCATAAAGTTCGATGGTGGTCGCCGCGGCCGCGAGAGATTGCAGCGAGCGGACGAAATCGCGTGACGCAGGGACCGCGAAATGCGCCGCCAGCGCGGCGCGGTCGGCCCATTGCTCGAAGAACACCAGTCTGAGCGAATTCTCGCAGTCGACATGGACCGCGTGGGAGATACAGCCGGGCTCGGTGCGCGAGCGATGAACATGTTCAAGGCTCAGCCGCCGCACCTCGTCGAACGAGTCGGGGCGGGCGGTGACGCTGCCGGTGACGACGATCATGATTTCCCCCTCCAATGCGCGATGAAGCCAAGTCATCATCGCACTTTAGGTTCTTGTTTGAGCATGATCTTTTCGGAAAACCGCTTCGCACTTTTCCGGATCATGCTCTACGGGATGGCTTCTGCCCCGGATGCACTCATCTGTTGCTGCGGCCAGCGCTTCAGCGCGGCGCGACCGGCATCGGTCAGCACATAGATGCCGCGCTCGGCGCGATCGAACCAGCCATAGACATTATGCAGCAGGATCTTGCCGGCGTCGGGAATATCCGCGCGGAGGTCGCGCACCCGCCGCGGCCCATCCGAAAGCGCACAGGCGCAGGCCAGCGCCTGCTGCCGGTAGGCGGTCATGATCGGCGCCCGCGTCGATCCGCCCATTGCGGGATCGCCCTTGCGCTTCTGGTGCTCGGTGATCAGCCGTGAACGTTTCTTCGGATTGCGGCGGGGCGCCGCGGTCGGCGGCGGCACCAGCACCTCGACGTCGCCGCGGTCGGTGACACCGAGCATGCCGAAGCCGAGCCGCCGGCACAGATTACGATAGCGCGCGTCGCTCTCGCGGCCCTTGCCGCGGGCCGACACCTTGGCCGCGATCCACACCTCGTCAGCGGCGCCGGCGCGATCGACCGCCTGCAGGATCAGTTCGAGATTGAAGGCGAGCTTGAGTTCACCGACCACGACGACCGGTGGATCATCGCCGCTCAGCGCCACGAGGTCGCAGCCGCCGATCTCGCCCTTCACCGTGAAGCCGAGCTTTTCCAGGAAGCGTTTGACGGGCAGATAAAGCGCGGTTTCCAACAGGCAGGCTCCTGCGGCATCGGCCGCGACTCGGTGCGCCAGCATAGCGCGGAATTGCGCCCGCCGATGCGATTGGAATTTGCCCAAGACACGGCCGAGCGGCTATTGTCGGAACCGGGACCAGGCGCAGCTCATGATCCGGAACGGGCTCGATCACATCACCGTCGAATTTCTCGACGGCGTCTCTGGCAGCAACCAGGGCGTCATGGTGCTGCGCGACGGACAGATGCGCGGCGGCGACTCGTTTTTCTTTGCCTACGGCAGCTACACCGCAGCCGATGGCAAGTGGAAGGGCGAGGTCACCAACGAGGAGCATTCGCCGACCTATGGCGAGCGCCCGGTGTGGGAACGCAAGGTGGTCACGATCGGATTTACCGGCACCTACACCGACCAGACAGCCGAAGGTGACGGCATGCCGCTCGCCGGCAAGCAGAGCTCCGCTTCCGGTCGAAGCTGCGGCTGCTGGTTGCGGACTGAACTGCCGATGCTAGTCGCGCTCGCGGCCTCAGCTGATCAGGCGATCATATTCTGCGTGCGAGCCGATCCAGAACCAGAGGTATCCTCGTTTGTTTCGACGGCAAGCGCGCGATAGCGCAAGCCAGCCCGAACGGACCAAAATCGCCCGATCTTCTTGAATTGTAGAGATGGATGACGTGAATTGCGCTTCAACAGCGCAAAGTTCGCGTCGGCGAGCTCACGGATTGGAACGGGTAGTTATTCGTAGGCAGTCCAAAATTTGGGGGAGGCCGAGTGCTTCACAAGTCGCGCGACTGTCCGGCGCGATAAGCTGCCAAGGCCTCGTCCGCCAAGGCGTCGAGTTTCCCGGCCTTTGCGTCCCGTTCGATCGCTGCATCGAAACGCTCGGCATCGAACGTTTCAAACCAGGCGCGAAAGCGGGCCAGCTCACGAGGAGGCAGCCGTTCGACGGCCTTTTCGATGTCTTCTGCAGTAGTCATCACGAGCATATGGCATCGGCCAGATCGACCCGAAAGGCATCCGGGAGAGGGAGCACATCTAAACCCGCCCGTTCACCGGCAGCAGCGCGCCGGTGACGGCGCTCGCGGCATCGCTGGCGAGGAACAGGATCACCTGGGCGAGCTCTTTCGGCGTCACCCATTTGGAGATGTCGGCCTGCGGCATCGCAGCGCGATTGGCGGCGGTGTCGATGATCGAGGGCAACACCGCGTTGACCGTGACCTTGCCCTTCAGTTCCGCAGCGAGCGACTCGGTAAGGCGGTGCACGCCGGCCTTCGAGGCGGCATAGGGACCCATGCCGGAGGCCGCCTGCAAGGCGCCGAGTGCGCCGATATTGATGATCCGTCCGGCGCCCGATTTGGTGAGATGCGGGATAGCGGCGCGCGAGGTGTTGAGCGCCGTCATCACGTTCATCGCATACATGCGCTGCCAGGTCGCCGGGTCGCCGTCGCCGACCGCCTCGAAGGTAAAGCCGCCGGCGATGTTGATCAGCCCGTCGAGCCGGCCGAAATGCGCGGCCGCCTTGTCGATCGCGGCGGTCGCCTGCGCCGTGTCGGTGAGGTCGACACCGCCCAGCTCCATATGGTCGGCCGTCGCCGCAAGCGTTGACGCGGCATGATCGATGCCGGCGACGCGCGCGCCGCGCGCCAGCGCCTCTGTGGCGACCACTTTGCCAAGCGCGCCAAGGGCGCCCGTGATGACGATGGCTTTTCCGTGCATGGCGGTCTCCGCATTCGCGAGCAAACGAATGCCCACTATGATCAGGCGGAATTCATTTGCAATGCCGCCAATTTCGCCGCCTACTGCGCGCATTCATCAATTCATTCACCTCAAGGATGTTTGCGATGCCGACACCCAGACCGTGCGAAACCCATCCCGATCTCGTCAGGTTCGGACATAAGCTGCCGCACTTCGCGGATGCGCTCCGGCATCAGCGCAAGATCAAGCTGGTGGCGCTCGGATCGTCCTCGACCGCGGGCGCTGACAACATCCTGCCGTTCCCGCCGCGGCTCGAGATGCTGCTGCGGCAACGCTTCTTCGGCCGGATGATCGACGTGATCAATCGCGGGATCGGCGGGCAGGAGGCGCCGGAGGAGTATTCGCGCATCGAGTCCGACGTGACGGCTGAGGCGCCGGTGCTGGTGATCTGGCAGGTCGGCACCAACGCCGTCTACAAGAGCTACAATCCGGCCGAGGTGCGTGCGGCGCTGGAGGCCGGGCTCGACGTGCTCGCTGCGCTTCCGCTTGACGTGGTCGTGATGGATTCCCAGTACACGCAGGCGATCGTCGGTACGGAAGCTGCGCTCAATCTCGCCAACGTGATCATGCCGATGATCGCCGAAGTGACTGCAAGCAAGAAGGTGAATCTGTTCAGCCGCTTCGCGCTGATGAAGCGCTGGACCGATGACGGGATTCCACTCGCCGAGCTCGACGATGGCGGGCAGCTTCATACCAGCGAATGGGCGACCAATTGCGTAACCCAGTCGCTGTTCGGCGCGATCGACGACGCCTTGAAGCCGGAGGCGATCACGTAAGCCCAATGACGTCGGCCCGACTACGTAAGACTACGGGGTAGGGCCTGTTGGATAAAATTTGCAGCAGTTCTGTAAGTCGTTTGCAGAACCCTTTCCTTAGAAGCGGAACTCCAGCCAAGGTAGGGGTTATGCGAATGGGAAATCTTCCGGATCACGGTTTACCGCTGGTTCAGCTTAAGGAGCAGCGGCGCGATCTCGTGGTGGCGCTGCAAAACCGCAAGGGACCAGTGGGCAGCTGGGAATTGATGCAGATCGCCGCGATCCAGCAGGCGATCTCGGCGTTCGAGGATGTGATTGCCGACCTCGATGCGGAACTCGAGCTCGAGGCCGCAGCGGCCTGAGCTTTTTTGGTTCAGCCGCGTTTTCTTCACGCGAACCGGTGTGCACGTCGCTCGAAAAGTCGGGCGAACTGATCAGGCCTGCAGATAGCGGCCTTCAAGCGCCTTGCGCTCGGCCTGGCCGAGCCCGAGGCCTTCGCGGAAATAACCGTCGAGGCTGCCATAGTCGGCATCGATCGCCTCGAATGCAGCCTCCAGAAATGCCGCGCGCACGGTGCCGAGCACCTGCTTGACGTCGTCAGGCAGCTCGGTGCTGTGGGCCGGGTCGCGTTTGTAGAACCGGTTGGTCAGGAGATAGTCGTCCGCGATCACCTGATCGGATACGCCGAGTGCGTGCAGGATCAGCGCGCAGGCAAAGCCGGTGCGATCCTTGCCGGCGGTGCAGTGGATCACCAGCGGCGCGCGGTCTTCCAATAGATGGGCAAACAGCGTGCGGTAGCGCGCGGTGTTGTCCTGCACATAGCCCCGGTAGGAGTCCCGCATCACGTCGATCGCATCGGCTTCCGAGAGCTGACGGTTGCTGGCGATCTCGCGCAGCGAAGCCACCACGGTCGGCTCGACGGGAAGCGAATGCACGGTGACGTCGCTCATGCCGCATAGCGCCTCGGCGCGCTCGGCGACGCCGCGAAAATCGAACGCGCTTCTGACCCCGAGCGAGCGCACCACGGCGACGTCCTGCTCGGTAAGATGCGCAAGATGGTTGGAGCGGAAGATCTGGCGCCAGCGCACCGTCCGCCCGTCGCGCGTCTGGTAGCCGCCGAGGTCGCGAAAATTGCTGGCGCCGGCGAGATTGAGATGACGGGCTGGGGCTTCGGACATCGGGCGGGCCTGTTGCAGCTGATGAGGTCTTGGCGCAGGAATAGCGGCGCAGACAGGTCTATAACCGGCCCGTTGGGGGGAGAATATGACTTATCGCGGGGGCGCCATTGTCATCGGCGCAATTCTTTTCGAGCTCTTTGGTTCCTCGAACGTGTCGGCGCAGTCCGCCTTTCGGAATTATCGCTGCGCCGACGGCACGCAATTCATTGCCGGGTTCTTCAACGGGGATACGCGCGCGCATCTGCAACTCGACGGCAAGGCGGTGACGCTGAAGAAGCGCCTGTCGCTGACGGGCACGCGCTACAAGGGCGGCGGAGTCACGCTCGAGATCAGCCGGGCCGGGCTTGCCAGGCTCCGGCATGCAAGGCGGCCGGCGACGGCCTGCGAGCTGGCATGAAAAAAGGGCCGAAACGCTCGCGTTCCGACCCTTGTTATTGTTCTGCTGCTGTCTGACGTTTTTGCGTCGCGCCCCTCGATCGCATCGGCATCAGTGATCGCGGCCCGGCTTGGCGTCGTCGATGGCCGCCTGATGGTACCAGCTCTCGCTGCAGGCCGAGGTCTCGACTTCAGCGGCGAGTTCGAGCGCGGTCCGCGCCTCGCCGTAGCGGCGTCCGCCGAGAGCCGCGCGGCCCCCTGCCGGGAATTGATAGATTGTTGCCGATCCCTGGATCGGTCCTTGGTTTTGGCCCGTGGTGATCATGTCAAAGTCTCCTTTGGCCGGAGCGAGCCTCCATGGTGCGCCCGACTCATTCGCGTGTGGTTACCGTGTTTTCGATATCGGCCCGGGCTGGGCGGGGTGCAAGTGAACAAGAAATAGTCATGGTTTGGCTAATTCGTGGGCAGATTCGGGTTTGCTTCCTGTGAGGCAGGATGTAGCTGACCAACGCTTGAGCCGCGACGATGGTTGCGGGGCACCCGATCGTTGGACACGAACTGTCACATGGCGCTGCCGCCGCATTAAGCGGCAGGCGATGCCGTAGCCGAATTTGCTGCAGAAACGGGCGGCGGAGGGCGCTGGGAGAAGATTTTGACTGACCGCGGCGCATGCCAGCCGCGCTGCTATGTCGCAGAAAAAAATGCGATCTCCGCTGTGGACATCCGCGGCCGGGCGGGCACCGCAGTGCAGCGACTGGCATTTTAATTGCTTAGTAAGAGCCGGCCGATGGTGGCCGGGTACGCGTGCGGCGGCCGACTGGCTTTCGGTTCCTCACGGTTTTGCATCATCAACAGAGAGGTTCAATGACCAAGTACAAGCTCGAGTATATCTGGCTCGACGGATATACGCCGACGCCGAGCCTGCGCGGTAAGACGCAGATCAAGGAATTCGCGTCGTTCCCGACCCTCGAACAGCTTCCGCTGTGGGGCTTTGACGGTTCGTCCACCCAGCAGGCTGAAGGCCACAGCTCTGACTGCGTGCTGAAGCCGGTCGCCTGCTATCCCGACGCCGCGCGCGAGAACGGCGTGCTGGTGATGTGCGAAGTCATGATGCCCGACGGCAAGACGCCGCATGTCTCGAACAAGCGCGCCACCGTTCTGGATGACGAAGGCGCCTGGTTCGGCTTCGAGCAGGAATACTTCTTCTACAAGGACGGCCGTCCGCTCGGCTTTCCGGAAGAGGGTTATCCGGCGCCGCAGGGCCCGTACTACACCGGCGTCGGCTACAAGAACGTCGGCAGCGTCGCCCGCAAGATCGTCGAAGAGCATCTCAATCTCTGCCTCGCCGCCGGCATCAACCACGAAGGCATCAACGCCGAAGTGGCGAAGGGCCAGTGGGAATTCCAGATCTTCGGCAAGGGCTCCAAGACCGCCGCTGACCAGATGTGGATGGCCCGCTACCTGATGCTGCGCCTCACCGAGAGCTACGGCATCGATATCGAATTCCATTGCAAGCCGCTCGGCGACACCGACTGGAACGGCTCGGGCATGCACGCCAACTTCTCGACCAAGTACATGCGCGAAGTCGGCGGCAAGGAGTACTTCGAGAGCCTGATGAAGGCCTTCGACAAGAACCTGATGGATCACATCGCCGTCTACGGCCCGGACAACGACAAGCGCCTGACCGGCAAGCACGAGACCGCGCCCTGGAACAAGTTCAGCTACGGCGTGGCTGACCGTGGTGCCTCGATCCGCGTTCCGCACTCCTTCGTCAACAACGGCTACAAGGGCTATCTGGAAGACCGTCGTCCGAACTCGCAAGGCGACCCCTACCAGATCGCTTCGCAGATCCTGAAGACGATCTCCGAGGTGCCGACCGGCGCCAAGGCTGCGGCTTAAGTGGCTGCGGCCTAAGCTGCTATCGGACCCGGATGGAGCCATCCGGTACCGCAAATCGGGTCCGCCAGGGCGACAGCCTTGGCGGACCTTCGCTATTTAGCGATACCCTTTGCAGGCGGCGTTCCGCCGAAACCGGTTTCGCTGCGTTATGAACCGCGCTAGATAACGGGTGCATCTTGGCTGCCGGGGATGCGGCGCTTGTTTGAGGGGTTTTACAAGGTCCGGTTCGAACTCGGCGGCGCCGTCGGCCGCGGCGTGATGTATGTCGGCGATGGCAAGATGCTGGGCGGCAATTCGGCGTTCGCCCATATCGGCACCTACGAGAAAGCCGGCGACGAGGTCGCAGTCGAGATCCAGACCGTCCGCCATAACCCCGATCCGAACTACCGCGCGATGGCCGGTACCGATGACGCCACGCTGATTGCCAAAGGCCGGCCGGACGGCGACCTCTACCGCTTCAAGGGCGAGCTGAAGGAGTTGCCCGGCGTGCCGTTCCAGTCGGTGATGACGCCGATCACCGAGGGGGACATCCCGCTCGCCGGCGGGGTCGGCGAGGGCGGCGTCATCAACGGGCTCTATTCGATCCACATCCGCGTGCTCGACGGGGTCGACGGCGGCCTCACCGGCGTGATGCTGCTGAACAATGGCCGCATCCTTGGCGGCGACGCTTTCTTCTACTATCTCGGCACCTACACCTCCGAGAAAGGCCGCTGGAAGGGCCAGATCCTCAATCAGGAGCACACTTCGGCGATGGGCGAGAACCCGATCTTTGGCGGCCACGAGGTCGGCATCGGCTTTGCCGGCACCTGCGACGCCGAGGGCGCCGTGCTGGAGGCGACCGCGCTTGCCGGCAAGCGCAGCCTGCGCCTCACGGCCGCGCTCAAGCTGATGCGGCGGGCATAGGCCATATGGGCAATTCGGTTCGCGTTCTTTCGACACTGGCGCTGAAGGGCGCGGTCGCGCGGCTCGCCGCTGCCTATCAGGTGGCAAGCAGCGTTGCGATCGATGCCGATTTCGCCCCGACGCTGGCGCTGCTCGAACGCCTGCGCGGTGGCGAGGGAGCCGACCTCGTGATCCTGACCCGCCAGGGCCTCGACGAGATGATCGGCGAGGGCCGCGTTGCGCGGGAAAGTGCCGTTGATCTCGCGCGCTCCTATGTCGGCGTCGCGGTGAAGGCGGGGGCGGCTCATCCCGACATCGCGACTGAAGCCGCGCTGCGTGCGGCGCTGCTCGGTGCGCGGGCGGTGGCCTATTCGCGGCTCGGCGCCAGCGGCATCCTGTTCGCGCAGCTGATCGAGCGTCTCGGCATTGTGGAGGCGATCAACGCGCGGGCGGTGATCATTCCGAGCGGCTTCACCGCGGAGAAGCTCGTCAGCGGCGAGGCCGACCTCGCGATCCAGCAGATCAGTGAGTTGAAGCAGATCGAGGGCATCGAGGTCGTCGGGCCGATTCCGCTGGATTTGCAGACCCCGGCGGTGTTCTCCGCCGGCCGCATGGCAGCGTCGCAGCGCGCGGCGGCCGCCGATCATCTGCTGCGCTATCTGTCGTCGGCTGACGTCGCGCCAGTGCTGCGCGAGACCGGGCTCGAGCCTTGAATTCGCCCGCACCGCGACGCAACCTGCTGGTCATGTTCAAACCACTTCACGCGATTGTCTTCGCTGTGGCGCTGGCCGCGCCCGTGCTTGCCCATGCGCAATCGGCCGACCTCGTGCTGTGCGACCGGCTTGCCGCCGATCCCACCGATCCCGACAAGCCGGCCGACGTGAAGGGCGTGCCCGACATCGCGTCGGCCGACATCGCGACCGCGATCAAGTACTGCGCGGTGGCCGCAAGATCGTCGCGCCGCGCGATGTACCAGCTCGGCCGGGCCTATGCCGCCAACCGGCAGACGGCGGAAGCCGCAAGCGCTTGGCGCAAGGCCGCCGACAAGGGCTCGACCTCGGCGATGGTCGAGCTCGGCGTGCTCTACGGCAACGGCACCGGCGTTGCCAAAGACGAGGCGCAGGCCCGCAAATTGTTCGAGCGCGCGGCGCAGGCCGGCAACGCGCGCGGCGTCAGCAATCTCGCCGCGCTCGGCGGCGGCGGCGCGGCAGCTGATCCGGCACGCGCGCGCGAATTGCTCGCCAAATCCGCCGAGACCAATGCCGAAGCGCAGTACCAGCTCGGCATGATGCTGGCCGAAGGCCAGGGCGGCGCGCAGGACGATGTCGGCGCGCGGGCGCTGTTCGAGAAGGCCGCTGCGCAGAACCATCCGGGCGCGCTGGAGCGGATGGGCGCCTTCGCGCAGGCCGGTCGCGGCGGGCCGAAGGACAGCGATGCCGCGAAAGCTTATTACGAGCGGGCGGCGGCGCTCGGCGACGAGGATGCCAAGAAGGCGCTGGAGCGGGCCCGCTGTCCCTATGTCATCAAGGACAAGCGCGGCAATGCCGTGACCAATCTCTGCTTCTGACCGAACTGGAACGCTCTCCGCGGCATGTCGTTGACATGCGAAAGGCATTGGCGAGGCGTTGCGATGATCCGCAAACTAAGTTCCGGCGGGTACCGGCTCTATTCCCGCAAGGTCAATCCGAAGACCGGCAAGCGCCGCAATCTCGGCACCTTCAAGTCGCGCGCGGCGGCGGAGAAGCACGAGCGCGACGTGCAGTATTTCAAGCGCCACTAGTTCGGAGTTGCGCGACTTAAGGCACTGGGCAGGCCGCGCCGGTCTTCACCCAGGCCTCGACCAGCGCGCCGGCCTGCGCCTGCGTGCCCGGTGCCGGTGCGCGGCCGAAGCCGGGATGCCAGGCCCAGCCCACCAGCGTGTCCTTGCCGATATGCTCGACCAGCTCCTCGACCTTGCGGCCGCCATTGCGCTCGGGGTCGCGGATTTGCGCGCAAATCTCGCCGACGGTCTTGCCGGCCCATGCCATCTCGCGCGGCGCAAGGTGCCATTCCGGGTGTCCCGGCACCCGACCGGGGTCGAAATTGGCGTGCTGGTGACAGATCGAGCAGCGCATGGCGTCCTTGCCGTGGCCGTCGGCACCGCGTGTCACCGGTGGCTGATGCTTGCGGCTGATGTCGCCCTGCCGCGGGCTGTCGCCGGCAGGATGGCAGTTCGTGCAGCGCGGATGCGTCAACACCTTGCCGAGCTCGGTGAAGATCGCCGCCGAGCGCTGCTCGACATTCTCGATGCCGGCAAAGCTTTCCGGCGAGGCGAGGGCGTGGCTCGCGCTTTCCGACGCCGCGTAGCCCGCGCACAGGCTGGTCGCGAGCGCCGTCAGCACCGCAACGATCCGAAACCGCGTTTGCGATGGCATTGCTCGCGCACTCACTTGCTGGCGGTCAGATAGCGTTTGGAATCGGCGAGGATCACGTCGCGCACCGCCTGATGATACTTGATGTAGCCGGTGCAGCGGCACAGATGGCCGTCGAGCGCATCCGCAATCACGCTCTCGAGCTGGTCCCGCGCCACCGGCGTCTTCGCCAGCCGTTCGAGCAGCACCTGGCCTTCGTTGAGGAAACCGGCGGTGCAATAGCCGCACTGGAACGCGAAGTGGTCGATGAAGGCGCGCTGCAACGGCGAGAGTTCGCCGTCCCTGGCGTGGCCCTCGACGGTGCGGATCGCCTTGCCGTCGAAATTGGCCGCCGGCACCACGCAGGTCGGGGTGGTGTAGCTCGTGCCGTCGGGATTATCGATGATAACGGCACAGCTCAGGCATTGCGCGGCGCCGCAGCCGAACTTGGTGCCGGTCATCCCGAGCATTTCCCGAAGGAAATCGTTCATCGAGAGGTCGTCTCGGACCTCGATCGGACCGTGCTTCTGGCCGTTGATGGTGAGGTTGAGCGTCGTCACGCCAGCGCTCCCTTGAGCAGGCTCGTTGTCACCGGCAGTGAGCGGAAGCGGTGGCCGGTCGCGTCGTTGATGGCGTTGAGCAGCGCCGGCACGATCGGGATCATCACCACCTCGGCCATGCCCTTCGGCGGCTCGTCCGGCGTCAGCGGCGGCAGCATCTCGATCTCGAGATCGTGCAGCGGCAGGTCGGAGCCGCGCGCGATCAGGTACTGGCCGAGATTCCACTGCCCGTTGCCGGGCCCGCCCTCGAACGGCGGCAGGGTTTCCAGCAAGGCGTAGCCGACGCCCATCGCGAACCCGCCATGCGACTGGCCGAGCACCACTTCAGGCACCAGCGCCTGGCCGCATTCGAACACGCTGTAGGCCTTGGCGATGCGCAAGCTGCCGGTCGCGCGCTCGATCTCGACGCGGACCAGCGTGCCGCACATCGAGGTGTAGGCGGTGCCGATCCGGTTGTTGTCGGTCGGTGGAAATTTCACGCTTGTTCGGTCGATCCGCTCGAACTGGCTCCGGCCGCGACGAATAGCGAGCGCGTCGATCTCGGCGCGATACTGCTCGCCGAACAGCGGGAAGCGGGCGCGCGACCAGGCCCAGCGCGAGAAGCTGTGCGCGATGGCGCCGGTGACGAAGCCGCGCGCATGCGCGGTCGCGGCAAGCTTTGGCAAGGGTAGCGGCGCGAGATCGTCGAGCACCAGCTGGCCATCCTTCCAGTGCGCCTTGTCCCATTGGCGGGTGCGGGGATCGGCCTTGGCGATGTGCCAGAGCTCGAGCGCCGCCGGCCACAGGCCGAAGCGGAAGATGACGCGGGCCGCCTCGGCCGACGAGTGCGTGCCGACATGGGCGCCGATCGACGCGCTGGTTGCCGAACTGATCGCCGGCACCCAGCGCGGGTTCTTCTCGGCGAGATCCTGGGTCTTCTGATCCATCGTGTAGGGATCGCCCGAGGTGACGAGCCCGAGCGCGTCGTAGCTGTCGACCCGGGAGACCGCGACCTCGTCGGCGACGGCGCCGAGATGGCTCGCGACCCGGTTGGCGAGCGCGGTGCCGACGCCGTTGCCCATCTCGACGTGGTCGCAGTGGATCGCGATCCGTCCCTCGGGGTCGATCTCGACCCGGCCGAGCGAGCAATCCGCGCCCGAGCCGTAATCCTTGGTGACGCAGGCGACGCCGGTGCCGACCAGGCGTCCCTCCGGCGCCTTCTGCTTGAAGCCAGCGCGCTGTTGCCAGATCGGATGCTTCTCGAGCTTGTCGAGGATGTCTGGCGTGCGCACCGACACGATGTAGGGATTGCCGGTCATGGTCCGGCCGTTCTGCTTCAGCGCATTGTTGCGCCGGAATGCGATCGGATCGACCTTGAGCTCGCTCGCCGCCTCGTCGATCAGGACTTCGAGCGCGGTCATGGTCTGCAGCGTGCCGTAGCCGCGCATCGAGCCTGCGGTGACGCCGCGCGAGTGCAGCGCCACGGTGGTGACGTCGACTTTCGGGATGTCGTAGATGCCGATCGCGGCGGTCGCGGCAACGACCGCGACATTGGCCGAGAAGTTGGCGAGCCCGCCGCCGTCGAGCACATGATCGGCGGCAAATGCCGTGATCCTGCCGCTGGCGCGATCGATGCCGATCCGCGAGCGCATCTTGATCGGGTGGCGTTTGATGCCGCCCTGGAATTGCTGGTAGCGGTCCTGCGCCAGCCGCACCGGCCGGCCCGGGAAGAACATCGCCGCCAGCGCCACGTAAAGCACGAACGGGGTATGGTCGCGGCCGCCGAAGCCGCCGCCGACATGGGCGAACTGCGCGTTGATGTGCGAGGGCCGCAACGGCGGACGAGCCTTGCCGAGCATGAAGGCGATCGACTCGGTCGCCTCATAGGGCGACTGCACGCCGAGCACCAGTTCGAGATTGCCGCTGTTGTCGCTGTACCAGGCGAGCCCGCTCTCCGGTTCGAGGAACATCGGATCGACCGACTGGGTCTCGAACTCGCGGTCGAGCACGAGCTGTGTCGGATCGTCCTTGGCGAGTTGGGCGCGGATCGCTTCGCCATGGGTTGCGGCCTTGGCGTAGTCGGCCTTGGTCTCCTTGGCGAGCGGCAGCCAGACCGGCAGCGCCGCGTTCTGGATGCGGCTCGGCGAAACCCAACCGGCTTGGATCGGCGAATAGACGTCGGGCGCGTCAGGCGAGGCGCCCGCCACGCGCGTGAAGCGATACGCGCCGTAGTTCGGCAGGATGACCGGCCCGGTCTCGTCGCCGAATTTGACGAAGCCGCCGTCGCGCAGCGCGAGGCGCGCGCGGTCGAAGGCGTCGAACTGCTCGAAGATCAACAGCGCGACCGGTTGTCCGAGATAGAGCGGCGTCTTGCCGACCGGGCAGAACAGATCGCCGGTGTAGAACTCCGGGACCCGCGTGCCGATCCGGTCGAGATCGGCAGCGGTTACGATAACCGACGGCTTTGCCGGACCATCGAGACGGGCGAGGTCCATGCCGGCATAGACATGCGTCGCGTCATCGGCGCGGACCAGGATGGCGTGCGCGGTGGTCGCGGGCCAGCCCGGCATGTCGGCGGCGCGGAAGTCGGACGCGTAGAGTTTTGCGCCGGTGACCTTGGCGACGCCGTCGACACGGCCGGCGCCCTTTTCCGCCGGGTTGAAATGGCCGCGGCCGGGCAGCGTCTCGCGGGTCGCGAAAGCCGGTTCCTTCGCCAGCGCCAGATGCGACAGGCTGACCGAGATGCCGCCTGCCGACAACCACTTCACGAAATCGCGTCGCGAAGGCCGCATGGTCTGATCTTTCATCGACACCTCGACGACGGCATATCGCGCCGGGATTTAACAATTGGTGCAATACACGCGAAAGTATTGCGGCAAGGCGAGCGCAACCGCAACGCCGCAATAGGTCGTAGCTGCCTCACTCGTAGCTTTGGGCTCACTTCAGGTCGGCGATGGTGGCCGGTCCCGGACCCGGCGTGATCAGCGTCGGCCACTGCTTGGAACCGAACGGCACCAGCGGCGGCAGGAAGGCGGTCATGCCGCGCTTCTTGGTCTCGGCAATGATCGCCTCGCGCGCGTCGCCCCCCATCAGCTCATAGTCCATCAGGTGATAGCTGCCGAAGAACAGCGCGCCGACCGAGCGGTCCGCGATGATCCGGATCAGCGATTCCAGCATGTCCGACGGCGTGGTGGTGAAGGAGATCGTCTCGATCAGCATCAGGCGGCTGTTGATGGCGTCGGGCCCGAAGAACTGCGCCAGCACGCTGAAGATCACGTTGTTCTGCCGCGCCACATAGATCGTGTTGCTCGCGCCGTAGGTCTTGTCCCAGTCGGCGCCGAGTTGCGACTTCCAGTCGGCCATGACCGTCATCCAGTGCGCAACCTGGGTCTGCGCAGCCCAGGCGACGTTCTTGGCGAGCAGCGGCGCCTGCTTCTTGCCGAACGCCTCGAGCGTCGCGAAGGGGATCGCGCCGGCGGTGAGGCATTCATCCATGAAGGCGATGTTGTTCTTGAGGATGGCACGGTTGTTGTCGCGCCAGTCCGCCTGCATCGGCGTGGCATCGAGCCCGTCGAGCGCCGACTGCATCCGGCTGCGATAGGCCTGCATCGACCCGCGCCATGCCTTGTCGTCGGGATTGTTGACATAGGGGCCGACCACCTCGGCCAGCGCCATCGTGCTGTGGCCGACCGATTTGAGCAGCTGATAGACGATCGGCACCTGCGGCGCCTCGGTCGGCGGCTTGCCCGGCCGGTACAGGATCAGGCGGCCGCCGGCGCCGGAGAACAGGCCGAGGATCACCGGGTGTTTGTCGAGGATGTTCTTCTGGAAGATCCGCGCCGCATCGCCGTAGAGCTCGAACATGCCGGTGTTGAGCGCGAGCACGTCCTTGGTCGCGACGTCGGCCGGCGTTGATGAGGTCTTACCGGAGATCGGCCCCATATAGTCGGGAAGTGACTGGGCCAGGGCTGTGCCGTCGCCGCCGAGCAGCAGCGCCAGCGCGGCGGCCAGGCCAAAGCGATTGATCATGTGATGCTCCTCGAAGCCTCGCCTGTGTCGAGGCCGGGTGCGGCCGCGCGACCATTGGCGGAATGCGCAAATGCTTGGACACAATGAACTGGGAGATCAGAGAACCGGCAGACCGGATCCCGCGTGACGCAGCACGACGCGGGCGGTGCCTACAGCTAAGCGACGAATCGGCTGCTGTCCACACCCGGACATTGCGGGCGTGCCTGCGCCAAAAGACGCAATGGTGCGGCGCTCGGCCTGGTGCTATGGGGCGAATAGAATCAATTTTATTTTTTGGATTTTTGCGTGCTCAACGGACTTTACAAGGTCGAGTACGGCATCAACGGCGCATTCGGCCGCAGCATCATGTGCATGCATGACGGCAGGATGCTGGGCGGCAATTCGGCCTTTGCCCATCTCGGCACCTATCAGGTGACGGAAGGCGAGATCGCCGCCGAGGTGATCACCGAGCGCCACAATGACGATCCGAACTTCAAGCCGCTGATGGGCGCCGACGTCACCGTCATCAAGGTGCGCGGCAGGAGCGAGGGGTCCACCATCCTGCTCGAGGGCAAGGCCGACGCCATGCCGGACGGCGTGTTCTGGGCGAATTTGGCGCCGCTCGACGACGAGGCCTTGCCGCCGCGCGGGGCGGTCGGTCCCGGCGGCATCGTCAACGGACTGTACTCGATCCATCTGCGCGCGCTCGACGGTGTCGATGCCGGGCTCACCGGGGTCATGCTGCTGATGGACGGCCGCATCCTCGGCGGCGATGCGTTCTTCTACTATCTCGGTTCGTATTCGTCGGCCGATGGCCGCTGGCGAGGCGAGATCGTCAACCAGGAGCATACGCCGGCGAAGGGCGAGTACCCGGTGTTCGGCGGTTATGAAGTCGGCATCGGTTTTGCCGGTTCGTGCCGTGCGGACGGTGCCGAGCTCGAAGGCATCGCGCTGGCTGGCAAGCGCAGCCTTCGCCTGTCCGCCGAATTGCGCCTGATGCGCCGCGCCTGACGAGAGCCCGTCAATCCTTGATCAGAAGCACGCCGCCGATGATCAGCGCGATGCCGGCCAGCCGTGAAACCGACACCGGGTGCTGCGCCAGTCCGAACAGGCCAAAATGGTCCATCGCGATGCCCGCGAGCATTTGACCCGCAACCACCAGTGCCAGCAGGGTCGCGGCGCCGAGCGGCGGCAGCAGCAGGATCATCAGCAGGATAAAGATGCCGCCGAGGACGCCGCCGCTCCAGGCCCACCACGGCACAGCCGTCACCAGCTTCCAGGACGGCACGGGCTCGCGGGTCGCGACCAGCACGACCGCCATCGTCACGAGCCCGCCGAGATAGCTGACGAGCCCGGCCCAGGCCGGCGAGTTGAGGGCGGACCTGAGATTGCCGTTCAGGACCTGCTGAACGGCGACGCAGATGCCGGCGCCGAGCGCGAGCAGATAGAGAAACCAGACTTGCATAAGATGCCCCAAAACCGATCGTCGAACCGCTTCATGTCATATTCGATTGGCAACGATCGTGGCATGCACGAAACGCGGCACGAACCTGCGGAATGGGCTTCCACCCACGTCCCAGATCGAATAAGAGGCCGCAAACCCTCAGTTCCCCAGTATTAGAGCATGATCCGCCTCGATAACGTCTCCAAGCAAGTCGGCCACCAGATCCTCTTCATCGAAGCCTCCGCGGCGCTCCAGAAGGGCGAGAAGATCGGCCTCGTCGGGCCGAACGGCGCCGGCAAGACCACGCTGTTCCGGATGATCTCGGGCCGGGAAATCCCGGACGAGGGCCAGGTCTCGCTCGATCGCGGCATCTCGATCGGCTATTTCAGCCAGGATGTCGGCGAGATGTCCGGCCGCAGCGCGGTCGCCGAGGTGATGGATGGGGCAGGGCCCGTCAGCGTGGTCGCGGCCGAGCTCAGGGAACTCGAGGCCGCGATGGCTGACCCCGACAAGGCCGACGAGATGGACGACATCATCGCGCGCTATGGCGAAGTGCAGCACCAATTCGAGGAACTCGACGGCTACGCGCTCGACGGCCGCGCGCGCGAGGCGCTGGCGGGTCTCGGCTTCAGCCAGGAGATGATGGACGGCGACGTCGGCAAACTATCCGGCGGCTGGAAGATGCGCGTCGCGCTTGCGCGTATTCTTCTGATGCGTCCGGACGTCATGCTGCTCGACGAGCCGAGCAACCATCTCGATCTCGAAAGCCTGATCTGGCTCGAGCAGTTCCTGAAGGGTTATGAGGGCGCGCTGCTGATGACCTCGCATGACCGCGAGTTCATCAACCGGATCATCAACAAGGTGGTCGAGATCGACGCCGGCCAGCTCACCACCTATTCCGGCAATTACGAGTTCTACGAACAGCAGCGCGCGCTCTCCGACAAGCAGCAGCAGGCGCAGTTCGAGCGGCAGCAGGCGATGCTCGCCAAGGAGATCAAGTTCATCGAGCGCTTCAAGGCGCGCGCCTCGCACGCAGCCCAGGTGCAGAGCCGGGTGAAGAAGCTCGACAAGATCGAGCGGGTCGAGCCGCCGCGGCGACGGCAGACCGTGGCGTTCGAGTTCCAGCCGGCACCGCGCTCCGGCGAGGACGTCGTCAGCCTGAAGAACGTCCACAAGGCCTATGGCAGCAGGCGCATCTATGACGGCCTCGATTTCATGATCCGCCGCAAGGAGCGTTGGTGCGTGATGGGCATCAACGGTGCCGGCAAGTCGACGCTCCTGAAGCTGGTCGCCGGTTCAACCGAGCCCGACGACGGCGCGGTCGCGGTCGGCGGCAGCGTCAAGATGGGCTATTTCGCCCAGCATGCGATGGACCTGCTCGACGGCGAGCGCACCGTGTTCCAGTCGCTGGAGGACGCGTTTCCGCAGGCCGGCCAGGGCAGCCTTCGCGCGCTGGCCGGCTGCTTCGGCTTCTCCGGCGACGACGTCGAGAAGAAGTGCCGGGTGCTCTCGGGCGGCGAGAAGGCGCGGCTGGTGATGGCCAAGATGCTGTTCGATCCGCCGAACTTCCTGGTGCTCGACGAGCCGACCAACCATCTCGATCTCGCCACGAAGGAAATGCTGATATCAGCGCTCTCCGAGTTCGAGGGCACGATGCTGTTCGTCTCGCACGACCGGCACTTCCTCGCCGCGCTGTCCAACCGCGTGCTCGAGCTGACCCCTGACGGCATCCACCAATATGGCGGCGGCTACACTGAGTATGTCGCGCGGACCGGCCAGGAAGCGCCGGGACTGCGGAGCTAGCTCAAGTCCGCCATCGCGCGCAAAACGCCTCGACGTCGCCGGACTGGAATTCCGGCAGGCGCTCCCAGAGGGTTTCAGCCGGCCAGTTCCACCAGGCGATCTGCGACAGCTCGGCGGCGATCTTGCGGTTGAACCGCTCCTTGATCGGCCGGGCCGGCACGCCGCCGACGATGGTGTAGGGCGCGACATCGCGCGAGACCACGGCGCCGGCCGCCAGCACCGCGCCGTCTCCGACAGTGACGCCGGGCAGCACGATCACGCCGTGGCCGATCCAGACGTCGTTACCGATCACGACGCGATCCGCGCGTCGGTTCCTGAAGAAGTCATGATCGCGCTCGGCTGAGGCGGTGTAATATTCCGGACAATAGGTGAAGCGATGCTGGGAGGGGCGCTCGAGCGGATGATTGGGCGCGCCGATCCGGACCTGCGCCGCGATCGCGCAGAAGCGGCCGATCACGGCGTCGGCGACGATGCAGCCGCTGCCGAGATAGGAGTAGTCGCCAAGCTCGGTGTATTCGATCGCGGTGTCGCCGAGAACCTCACAGCAACGTCCGACCCTGACCTCGCGCAGCTTGACCGTCGGCTCGATGACGGTTTCGGCGATCTTGGGGCAGGTCAGGCTCGGTGCGTTCATAGCGTTGTCCTCGATGCGACGAGCCGCTTCAGTCGCACAATTTCTATGACGGAGAGATGACAGGAGGAGGCCGGATCTAACGCCCGGCGAGGCGGGCGATGGTCTCGATTTCGTTGGTCCAGATCCCGCCGGAATAGCTTTCGGGCAGGCGCCGGAACAGGTCGGCATCGTCGACCCCGGTCGAGAATTCGCCGCCCTGATAAGGCCCGAGCACGAAGACCGCGCTGTTGGCCGCGGCCATGCGGTTGAGGAAGCGGTCCGGCCATCCCCATAGCCAGGGCGCGTAGTTGATCGGCACCAGCACGATGGCGTTGCGGCAGGCATCAGGCACGATGCCGGTCCAGCCATAGCCGATATAGCGGACGAGGCATCTCTTGAGCGTCGCGCGCGAAATGGTTCGGGTCTCCGGCGCAAGCCGCCGGATCGTCTCGATCGGCTCGTCGCCGCCATAAACCATGATCAGCTTGCGCCGTTCGGCGGCGAGCCGGTTCAAGACCGTTGCGAGCTTCTCGCCTTCGGAGGGATCGCGGCTCTTGACGTTGATCAGGAGCCGGCGATCCGGAAAGGTCTTAAGCACCTCGTCCAGCGACGGCATCAGGCCGATGCCCTTGCCGCGGAACGGGAAGGTCTTGCCGTCATCGGCCGTGTAGCCATAGCCGATATCGAGCATCTTCAGCCGCGCCATCGGCTGTTCGCGGGTGACGCCCTGGCCATCGGTGCGGCAATCGACGGTCCAGTCGTGAAACACCGCGAACTCGCCGTCGGTCGTCGGATGGACGTCGAGCTCGACGATATCGGCGCCGCGCTCGAAGCTCGCCCGCATCGAGCGGATCGTGTTCTCGAGATAGTCATGGGTCGGCGGCAGCATGCGCGCCGCGGTGCAGGTGTCGTTCTTGAGGTCGCGCTCGTCGAAGCGCTGCGCCATGCCGCGATGGGCGAGCAGCACCGGCTTGCCGCCGGCATGCGTTGCGAGAAGGCTCGTGTTGTTGAGGTAGATTGCGGCGGCGACGGCAACGATCGCCGCTGCCGCGTATTTCAGTTTCCTGCCCAAGCGACTCGGTTCCTTGCTGGATCGCCGGCCCGGGTAGGGGTGCTTTCTGGTCGATTTGCGGCGGCCTAATCCTTCAAGCCGTCGATTGCGGCAATCGCCCGCACCATCGCGTCCTGGAGCGCCGCGCTGTTGGCGGGATTCGACTGGCGGCGACGGCCGGGATCGTCGAAATCGTGGGTGGCACCCGGATAAACCACGACGTCGATCTTGCTGCCGGCAGCAACGGAGCGGCTGGCGACGTCCCGGCAGCGGTCGGGCGATACTTCCTCGTCGTCCGTGCCGAGCAACATCGTGATCGGTGCTGCCGACCCGAGCGTCTGCGCCAGCAGCGCGGCCGGCCCGCAGCCCGGATAGAACACGAGCGCGGCGCGATACCCCGACGTCGTCGCGCCTTGCCGCTGCATCACGTTCAGCGCGGTGCTGCCGCCATTCGACCATCCCTGCAGGAAGATGCGGTTGCTGCTGATCTCCTTCTGGCTGCGCAGCCAGCTCAGCGCGCCCTCGGCGTCTAGCGGCCGCACAGTCTTTTCATTGACGTCGCTGCGATCAGGATCGTCATGCGTGTAGCGGCCGAAGCCGTGCGCCTTGCCGCGCGGACCAAAACTGTCCGGCAGCAGCGCGAAATAGCCGTGGTCGGCCCAATACTGTCCCCACATCGCGTGGCGCTTGGACAGGCTGCCGGCATTGCAGGCCGCCGACGGATTGGTTCGCGACACCAGCGTGCAGTCCTTGTTGACGTTGGTCGAATAGGGGCCGCCGCGGCCGTGCAGCAGCACGATGGCAGGGTACGGGCCCGGCGTTTGCGGCCTGAACAGGTAGCCGACGATCTCGGTCTTGCCGTCGGCGCTCGGAAAGAAAACGGTGTCGGGCGCGGCTGCCGCCACTGTCGGCAATGTCGTGAGCATCAGGAGGACGATCGGAATCGCGCAATGGGTCATTCCCGCAGCATGAGCAGGATTTCGGATGAATTGCGGCATGGTTGTTTCCCTCCAGCAATGCAAAGCCGCATGGCGTGCTGCACGGCGCTCGGCTTGTGAGGCGAGGTGCCGCCCGCTACGCTTTACAAAAAACCGGGAGCGAAACAACCATGAAGCAGATCAGGATCGGCGACATCACGATCGACGCGGTGATCGAGCGCGAAGGACCGTGGCGGCGGCCGCAGGATTTCTTCCCGACCTACAACGACGATGTGTTCAAGCATCATCTGAAGACGATGGAGCCGGAGGTCTTCGATGCCGCGCGCGGCATGATGGTGATCACCTATCAGACCTTCGTGGTGCGGACGCCGCGCTACACCATCCTGGTCGATACCTGCACCGGCGAGGACAAGGGACACCCGCCGCCGTTCGACTTCCCGGGCAAGGAGCGCTGGCGCAACGAGCTGTTCGCGCTCGGCATCTCCTATGAGCAGATCGATTATGTGTTCTGCACCCATCTGCACATCGACCACACCGGCTGGAATACGACGCTGCGCGACGGGCGCTGGGTGCCGACCTTCCCGAACGCGAAATACGTCTTCCACAAGGGCGAGTATGCGGCCTGGGAGGCCGAGAACGCCAAGGGCGCCAATCCGCCCGGTACGGTGTTCCGCGACAATTGCCTGCCGATCGTCGAGGCCGGGCAGGCGCTCCTGGTCGACGACGACTACGCGCTCGACGACACCGTGACGCTGACGCCGACCCCGGGCCATTCGCCCTGCCATTGCTGCATCAACATCTTCTCGAAGGGGCAGCGCGCGGTGGTCGCCGGAGACCTGATGCACCATGCAATCCAGTGCCGCGAACCGGAATGGTCGGCCAAGCCCGATTGGGATCCGAAGCAGTCGGCGATATCGCGGCGGAAATTCTTTGCCTCCGTTGCCGAGACCGACACGCTGATCCTGCCGATCCATTTTCCGGCCCCGACGGTCGGCCTGATCAAGGCAGATGGCGATCGCTTCGACTATCGCTTCAAGCGGGAGTAGGCGCGCGACAGTCGGCAGCTCAAGGTCACCGCGCTGCGCGGGTCCGGCGCGGGACCTGGGTCAGAAACCGTTCCAGATCGGCGCACAGGCGATGCGCCATTTCCTCGTCGATCGCAAACGTCGCGACGCTGCCGGCGCAGTCGATCTCGATGGTCCCGCGCAACGGTGCGGCGGAGGCGGTCGATACCCTGATGTTGGTCGCTCTCTGTACGGTCATGTCGTCAACTTCCCTTCGGGCCGGTTGCGCCAATCCTCATTTTGCAATCCTCACCTTGGAATGACGGGGCGTCCCTTTCGCCGTCTCTCTTCGATGAACCTCACGCCGATCTCGGCACCGTCGACGCGAACGAGCTCGCAGCGGCGGAAGGCCAGTCCACGCGAGGACAGCACCAGGAAGAACTCCTGGGCCTTCAGCACATCGAGCGATCCGTCGACCTCGAGCCGGGCCCCGCTCTGCGAGACGTCGAGCAGGATGCAACTCCGCCGCCACGTGCCGTCGACACCCATGAGATTGACGGGATAGCGCGTCTCGAGCCTGACGCGTTCCGCCCTGCGGTCACCATACGTCATTGCATCACTCGCACGACCTGAGAGCGCTTCCTGCCCGGGAGCGCTTCGTCGTTACCGTGGCCCGCGCCTCCGCATCGTCGATTGTGGCTGGTGGGGTCGCGGAGGCGCGGGCTGCGCTGGCATCGATTGCAGCGCGGATCGTGTCCTGAAGATCGGGCCGCGCAAGCTTGAGCAGCCGGGCCTGCTGGCGCGGCGTGGACCGCATAACGAGGTCGGCAAGAACGCGGCGAGGTAGATCCTTGCGCGAGATCAATCCGTCGGCGATGTCGTCGTCGCGCTCGGCAGCATCGATCATCATGGCGAGGCCCGCGCCGGTCAGTTCAGCGCCGGGATTGCGCGCGAGGACCCGAAGCACGCTGCTGTCGCCTCGCATCAGGAGAATGTCCGTGAGCTCCGCATTGACGGCCTTGCGTCCTGCGATCGCGCAGAGGTGTCCCTCGGCCCGCATCCAGGCGATGTCGATCAGGTCGGCATCGGGGAGGCATTCGCATTTGCGCAGGATCGGAGCGGCGACATCGGCGTCGTCATGGTTGGCCAGACGGCGCGCGAGTTCCCGCGGCACCAAGCGCAAATCGGCAAACGAGCGGCTGAGCGTGGTCAGGGTCCGTAGTTCGACGTTCTCGGTCAGGCGGACCAGGATGCCGTCGAACATCTCGACGTGGTGCGCGCTGAGGCGGTGAGCGTCTTCGAGAAACAACCCGGCCACCTCCTGCAGCATGCGCGTGCGGAGGTCGGGCGAGCCAGCTTTCAAGACATGGTCGAGTTTGGCAATAAGATCGGGCGAGGCAATAACTGTCATTGCGGTCTCTAAAATGGTCCGCGACGAGGAACATCATCGTTCCCGATGCCAATTTGCTCCTCGAATCTTTAATAGGGGTATAGAAATTGATGGGGAGGGCCGATTGCGGCGGTGGATATCCCGCTAAAGACTATCGAAATTCGGCAGCCGCGTTACATTGGCGGATTGTCCGGTTCGACGAACGGACCGCATTTTTCCTGATTGAACCTATTGGACGATTCGCATTTTGTGCATGGAATTTATTGATGCGGCCGGCGCGCAAGGCGCCGCGTCGCGCGCAATTTTTCAAGAGCATTTCACGGGAGCGGTCATTTGACGGCGCCATTACCGGTGCCGAGAGTCTTTCGTTTTGACGATGTTGATGCATTCCGGAGTTCGATCCGAAATCTGGATGTTGATTTCACGCCACTTGCGCGGAAGATTTCGGCCGAGCAGGTCATCCTGAGTTTGCCGGGATGCGAGCTCAACTACACGCAGTCCTTTCCGCGGATCGTCGACGCACAGCTTGCGCCGCACACCACTGCGGCCGGCTTCACGATGGATGACGGGGTCCCGATCCGCTTCAACGGCGTCGAGCGCGATCGCGCGGTCATCGTGCTCGGTGGCGGCGGCGCGTTCTACTCGTCGGTGGAGGAGACGCCCCGCCAATATGCCTCGGTGATGTTTACGCCGGAGATTGTCGATCGTGGCTGGCCGCAGGCGGGTCTCCATTTCAGCATTCACGAAATTTCTCAACGCGCGCAGGATCGGCTGCGCGAAGTGGTGAGGCACATCCTGCTCGTGACCTCGCAGCCGACCGATGATGCCCCGTTCGCCAGCGGCGAGTCGATCAAGGAGACGCTGCTTGCCGCGATCGACAACGCCTTCGCCGAGATTGTGCCGGCCAAGTGGACGACGCGGGCCAACACGACGCGCCAGTTCAAGGTCTTCAACGACGCGCGCGCAATTCTGGCAGGCGACGTGGCGCACCCGATCTACAGCGGCGAACTCGCCAGGCAGATCGGCGTGTCGGTGCGCACGCTGCATGACGCCATCCAGCGCTACCGGGGCGTCAGCCTGCATCGCTATTTGCGGTTGCGCCGGCTCTGGCTGGTGCGCCAGCAACTGCTGGCCGGTGCGCCCAGCGTCAAGATGTGCGCGCTGGCCTACGGATTTTGGCACTTGAGCGATTTTTCGCGCAGCTATCGGTCGCAATTCGGGGAAGCGCCATCCGAAACATTGGCCGCCTCGCGCCGTCCGGGCGCCACCCGCGCCGATCCGTCCCGCGGACACGGTTCGTAACCATCGATCTGAACGGAATCTTAACGGCCGCCGACGAGCCTGTGGGTACGATTTCACCAGAGGCGACGGCAATGCATCCCCGGAGATTTGCGCGTGTTCGTCCGAGCGGATGCGTGTCCAGTGTGGTCAAGCTCCAGCTTGAACCGAAGGCGCCGCTGATCGAGTGCCGGCTGGTGGACTATTCCGCCGGCGGGGCCTGCCTGGAATTTGCCAAGCCGACCCAATTGCCGGAGCGTTTCGAAATGTTTCATGGCAACACCCGGAAGCGTTGCCGGCGGGTTTGGAGCAGGGGTGTGCGGGTCGGCGTATCGTTCTGAGGGCGCCCGCCGATCAGGGGCGATCCACCGGCCAATAGCCGTTCGGGCCGCGCCCTGCGCGACCCGATGGTTTGTCCCGATTGAAGTCTGTCCCGATGAGGGGTGAAAAGGCGTCGGCGAGAGGCTCAGGCGCCGCTCTGGCACTTCTTCATGAACGAGGTCTTGGCCGCGCCGGCGAGCTTCTTGCCGTCGGAGCCGACTGCCTTGGTCTCGCAGGCGTCCGTCGTGCACTTCTTCATGAACGAGGTCTTGGCCGCGCCGGCCAGCGGCTTGCCGTCCTTGCCGACGGCTTTCGTCTCGCAGGAGGCGTCCTGTGCAAATGCCGAACCGGCGGCAAAGGTCGCGATCACGGCCGCCAAGAAAATCCGCTTCATCTGGGTTCTCCCTAAACCAAACCAGTGGCCGGATTGGATACGGGATTCTTGGCCCGATCAAGTTCCCATGGCCGATTTTGTCGATAAAATAACCCGATCAGATCAAGGAAATTCCGCGCGCAGCGCGGAACAAAATCGGGGAAGCGCGGAATGGAATTCGAGACGCTGGTACAGTCACGCAAAAGCGTGCGCGGGTTCAAGAAGCAGCCGGTGTCGCGGGCGACCGTCGAGGAGATCATCGAGGTGGCCAAGCGCGCGCCGTCCTCGATGAACACCCAGCCCTGGCACGTTCACGTCCTGACCGGGGCGCCGCTGGAGGAAGTGCGCCGCCGCAACATGGAAGAGATGGTCGCCGGTGCCAAGGTGAAGCGCGACATCGTCAGCCATGGCGAATACCAGGGCGTGCACCGCGGCCGCCAGGTCGACATCGCCAAGAAGCTGTTCGGGGCGATGGGGATCGCCCGCGACGACAAGCCGATGCGGCAGGACTGGGTGCTGCGCGGCTTCCGCCAGTTCGACGCCCCGGTGTCGCTGGTCCTGACCTACGACCGGATCCTCGATCCGGGCGCGGTCTGCCATTTCGATCTCGGCGCGCTCTGCTACGGCATCGTGCTGGCAGCCTGGGATCGCGGCCTTGGCAGCGTGATCAACGGCCAGGGCATCATGCGCTCCGACATCGTGCGCGAGGTCGCCGACATCCCGGAAGATGAGGTGATCATGACCTGCGTCGCGATGGGCTATCCCGACGACAGCTTTGCCGCCAATGCGGTGCGCTCCGACCGCGAGGCCAACAACGATTTTGTCCGCTACGTCGGCTTTGCCGATTAGCGCCGCGTCGATCGCTTGCTCAGGGGATAACAACCTCGTGCGTCGCGATCGGCTGCGCGATGCACGGGCGTGTCCGGCGCATTGGCGTACGCGCCGACCACGCCGCGGGATATTGAATTCCGCGCCGTGAAACCATCGCGCGAGCGTGAGCGTGGCTGCGCGTTTCCGCTATTCTCGCCGGTAAAAAATGCGCTACTGGTTTTTTGAAGCACAACAGCGCGGGCGAGGAATCCCAGATGAGCGACGATGAACAGACAGCTATGATCCGCGAGACCGTCGCGAGATTCGTCGATCGCGAACTGATCCCGCTCGAGCCGCACTATCTGAAATCGAAGCTGCCCGGCAGCGATCACCCCGAGCTCACGTCGGAACAGCGCAAGCGGCTACGCGACGTCTCGAAGGAGCTCGGCCTCTGGGGCCTCGATGCGCCCGAGGATCTCGGTGGCCACGACCTGCCGACGCGCACGATGGCTGCGGTGCACGAAGAACTCGGCCGCAGTTGCGTGCCGTTCGTGCTGCCGCCGGACTCGCCGAACCTGCGCATGCTGCAGGCGGTCGGTACCGACGCGCAGAAGAAGAAATATCTGCAGCCCTATATCGAAGGCCGGATGGCCTCGGCGATCGCGATCTCCGAGCCCGGAGCCGGCGGCGATCCCGCGGGCATGAAGACGCGCGCGGTGCTCGAAGGCGAACAGTGGGTGCTCAACGGCCGCAAGATCTGGATCAGCAATGCGCGCGCCGCCGACTTCATCATCGTGATGGCGCGGGTCGGCAACGATCAGCGCCAGGGCGGCATCACCTCCTTCATCGTCGAGAAGGGCACGGCGGGCTTCATCATCGAGCGCGAGATTCCGATGGTCGGCGGCGGCTCGACCTATGAGATCGTGTTCGAGGACTGCCGCATCCCGAAGGACTCCGTGCTGGGCGAGGTCGGCAAGGGCTACGCGCCGATGCAGCTGCGGCTGCGCACGCGGCGGCTCGAGATGGGATCGACCTGCGTCGGCATCACCAAGCGTGCGCTCGACATGATGTGCGAGCACGCCAAACAGCGCGAGACGTTCGGCGTCAAGCTCGCCGAGCGCCAGGCGATCCAGTGGTGGATCGCCGATATCTCCACGCGCATGCATGCGTGCCGGCTGATGGTGCGCGAGGCCGCCGACAAGACCGACCGCGGCGAGGACATCCGCCACGAGGCCTCGATGATCAAGGTGTTCGCGACCGAGATGGCCTATGACGCCTGCGACCACGCCATGCAGACGCTCGGCGCGCTCGGCGTGACGCTGGAATTGCCGCTGAACGCGCTGTGGCAGAAGGCCCGCCTGATGCGGGTCTACGAAGGCCCGAGCGAGGTGCATCGCCAGGCGATCGCCCGCCGCGTGCTCGGCCTGCGCGGCGGCTAGCAGGGCGCGCGGCCCTCAAGCAAACCCGTCATTGCGAGCGCAAGCGAAGCAATCCATCGTGCCGCAGTGGAGACATGGATTGCTTCGTCGCTGTCGCTCCTCGCAATGACGAGGAGAAAACCTGCCACGTGGTCGCCACGTGGTCTCGATTACGCGGCCCGCACGTCGGACAGGAAGCGGTTGACCTGGCCGGCGAGGTCCTTGGACTGCGTCGAGAGCTGTTCGGCCGCGCCCAGCACCTGGTTCGCGGCGCCGCCGGTGTCGTCCGCGGCGCGCTGCACGCCGGAGATGTTGGAATTGACCTCCTGGGTACCGCGCGCGGCTTCCTGAACGCTGCGCGAGATCTCCTTGGTCGCCGAGCCCTGTTCCTCGATCGCGGCGGCAATCGCGGTGCCGATCTGGTCGATCTCGGTGATGACGTCGATGACGCTGCGGATCGCCGTCACGGTCTCGTCGCTCGCGGTCTGGATCGCGGTGATCTGCTCGGAGATCTCCGTGGTTGCCTTCGCGGTCTGGCCGGCCAGCGACTTCACCTCGGACGCGACCACGGCAAAGCCGCGGCCGGCCTCGCCGGCGCGGGCCGCCTCGATGGTGGCGTTGAGCGCCAGCAGATTGGTCTGTGCCGCGATGCTCTGGATCAGCGTCACGACGTCGCCGATCTTCTGCGCGCCCTCGGCCAGCGAGCGCGCGGTGTCGCCGGTACGCCGGGCATGATCGACCGCGCGCGCGGCGATCTCGGTCGAGGTCGCGACCTGGCGGGCGATCTCCGAAATCGAGGAGGTCAGCTCCTCGGTGGCGCTCGCCACCGTCTGCACGTTGGTCGAGGTCTGATCGGACGCCGCGGCGACGATTGCGGCTTGGCGGTTGGTGTCGGCGGCGGTTGCCGACATCGATTGCGCCGTGTCCTCCATCACCGAGGATGCCGCGGACAATCCGCCGACCAGTTCGGTGACCTTGGCTTCGAAGGCGCGGGTCAGATCGTCGAGCACGCGGGCGCGGCGCATCTTGACGTCGTTCTCGGCTTCCTTCTCGGCAGCGAGGCGATCGGCTTCGATCTTGTTGTCCTTGAACACCTGCACGGCGGCGGCCATCGCGCCGATCTCGTCCTTGCGCGCGGCGCCCGGGATCGTCTCGGCAACTTCGCCCGCGGCAAGACGCGACATCCGGCCGGTGAGGGCCGCGATCGGGTTGAGGATGCGGCGGCGGACCATGACGATCAGGCCGGCACTGACGGCAACGACCGCGAGCAGCCCGATCAGCGCCACCACGAAGCTGAAGCGCGCCGACGAATAGGCGCCCGCAAGGCCTTGCTCGGCGTTCTCGTAGAATGCGTCGCGCACGGTGATGATGGAGGCGAGGCCGATCTGGGATTCGGCGTAATAGGTCTCGACGTCTTGCTCATACTTGCCGGAGATCGCGCCTTCCTTGGCGAGCTTCAGCGCCTTGCCGAAACGCTCGACGTAGTCGGCCTGCATCTTGCCCAGCGCCGTCAGGACATTGGCTGATGTCGCCGGATTGTTGCGCAACTCCTGCAGCGTCGAGAGGATCTGCTCGGTGCGGCCGGTGCTGCGGAACAGCTCCAGCTTTTCCTGTTCGGTCGCGACGCGCTTGGCGCCGACCAGCGCCTTGTGCAGGCTGGCATTGAGGCCGCCGGTGTCGCGCAGCGTCCAGGCGACATTGGCGTAGCTGGCCTGGCGGTAGGCGTTGCCGTCAAGGCCGGCGAGGCGGCGCACCTGCTCGTCGAGCAGCACGGTGACGCCGGCGTTGAAGACGGAGTTGTCGGCGACGATCTTGGTTGCCGCCGGACGGCGGGCATCGACCGGACCTGCGATCGCCTTCTCGATCGCGTCGCGGAGCGCGACGAACTTGGCCTTCAGCGCATCGATCGCGCTCGCAACCGCTTCGCCGTCGTCGAGCGAGCCGGGCAGCGTGGCGCGGACCTGATTGACCTTGGCGAGGGCGCCGTCGGTCAGCTTGCGCAGCTTGTCGAGATCGGTGATCTGCTTCTGGTCGATCGCACCGGTGCTGAACAAGAGGTTGGTGGACATGCCGCGTTCGGAGTTCATGTAGCGCGGGATGTCGCCGACGGCGCGGACGATTTCGAGCCGGCTCTGCGCGGTCGAGATCTTGTCCATGGTCTGGTACTTGGTCACCGCGACATAGGCCGCCAGTCCGCCGCCGACCGCGGACAATGAGACGATCGCGGCCGTCAGGAGAGTACCGATTTTCATGGGATGCGCGCCATTCTTGACGAGAGAGGGGTGGCCTCAACCGTAGCGGGCGTGCATTAAGCTTGGGTTTATGATGCGGGAGCCGCCGCAACGGCCCCGGCCGTTTGGTCCGAAAGTCGAAGGCGCCGCGTCGCCCGGCCGCGCGTGGCGGCGGGCGTGACACGTCAGTGCTCGTCGTCGTCAGCGCCCTTGGCCGCGGGGCGGTGCTGGGTGGCGCCGTTCGAGCCCGCTTCGCCGCAGGGGAGTTGGTTCCAGGTGCCATCGGCGGCCTGCTGATAGGCCTGGCAGCCGGACGAGGTGGTGGTCGTGGATTTGTCGTCGGCCTTCTGCCGCTCGGTACTCTTGCCCAGCGCGGGCGTGGCAACGGCAGCGATGGCTGCGAGCGAGCCTGCGAAAACCAGCTTTGCGATCCGCATGTCGGTTCCTCCTTCTCGAAGCGAAAACATATCCAGAAAACAAATCTGGCGATTTTTGGCCACGGCGAAGGGCCTGCGACGAATTGCTTAATGCTGGCGGAACGAGCCGGCATGCCGGTTAACACTTGTGCGCGGCGGCTCACCGCGCCCGCGCCGCAGGACGCTGTTGCCGCACCGTGCTAGGATCGCCCCATGACCCACCGCATACTCGTGTTCTACGGCTCCTATCGCTCGGATCGCATGGGCATCCGGCTGGCACATTTCGTCGTCGACGGCCTTCGTGCCCGCGGCAACGATGTCGAGTTGATCGATGCCAAGGAGGTCGGCCTGCCGATGCTCGACCGGATGTACAAGGAACATCCCAAGGGGCAGGCGCCGGCCGTGCTCGAAACGCTCGCCGGAAAAATCCGCGACGCCGACGGCTTCCTGTTCGTCACCGGCGAATACAATTGGGGCATTCAGCCCGGGCTCAAGAACCTGACCGACCATTTCCTCGAGGAATGGTTCTGGCGTCCCGCGGCGATCGCAAGCTATTCGGCCGGGCGGTTCGCCGGCGTGCGTGCCGCGACCGCCTGGCACGGTACGCTGTCCGAGATGGGCATGGTGGTGGTATCGAGCACGATCGGTGCGGGGCCGATCGCGCAGACGCTATCGGCCGAGGGCAAGCCGATCGGCGAGGGCGGCAAGGCGCTCGAACGCGCCTTTCCGCGCTTTGCCGAGGATTTTTCCTGGTGGATCGAAGCCGCCAAGGCACAGCGGGCGCGCAAGGCGCCGCCCTACTGAGCGCAGGTCTGCCAATCCCGGGAGTTTCGCGATCATGAGCCTCTTCACATCGCCGTTCGATCCCGCACGCGAGACAGCCCTGGTCACCGGCGCGGGCAACGGCATCGGCCGCGCCATTGCGCAGGCCCTGGTCGGCGAAGGTGTGCGGACGGTGTTTGCCGATCTGTATGAGGACAGGGTACTGGCGGCGATCAAGGCCGCGCCGCGTCCCGAACTCGCGGTCGCGTGGGCCGGCGATCTCGCGCAGCACGCGGCGTGCGACGCCCTGTTGGCGCATGCGCAAGCCTCGCTCGGGCAGGTGACCCATTTCGTCCACAGTGCTTCGCCGCCGCGCCGCGAAGCCGATCATGCGATGGCCGTCGATCAAGAGATCTGGCGGCAGATGCATGCGGTCAATCTCGATGCCGGCTTTCATTTGTCGCGCGAACTGGCGCGCAGGCTGATCGCGGCGAAGACGCCGGGCTCGTTCCTGCTGCTCACCTCGCTGCATGCCGGCACGCCGCGCAACCTGCCGCATTACTCGACCACGAAGGCCGGCATGGCGATGCTGGTGAAGGAGCTTGCCAAGAGCTGGGGCCGCTATGGCATCCGCGTCAATGCGCTGGTGCCCGGCGCGATCGCGGCCGGCGGCTTCGTCGCCGATCCCGCGCTGGCAAAGCACATTCCGCTCGGGCGGCTTGGCCAGGCGGACGATCTGGCGCCGATGGCGCTTGCCGTGCTCTCGCACAAGCTCTCGGGTTACGTCACCGGGGCGTCGATCGTGGTCGACGGCGGCCTGTCGCTGACCAACTGGTTCGCGCCGCCGGAGCTCGATTGAGGATTCTTGTCTGACGCGTTTTCTTCACGCGAACCGGTGCCCATCCCGCATCAAGTGCGGGACAGGCTTCGCTCGAAAACGCGTTCTATTCCTTCGTCCTGATGTAACCCGCGAGCCGCGTCTTCTGGTCCTGGCACCAGGTCGTCATGCTGCCGGCGCGGCGCTGATCGAGGTCGGTGGTCTGGGTTGCGATCGCGACTTCCGTCATCAGGTCGTCGGCCTGCTTCTCGCCCATCTTGCCGCCGGTATGCATGAAGGCGATCGCCTTGCGCACCTTCTCGGTGGTGCCGTCGGGCAGATGCATGTCCTGCGCCCGCTGCACGAGGTCCTGATAGACCAGATCGGTGCCGGGGCACTCGACCTTGGCGGCGAAGGCCTGCAGCACCATCGTGACATAGGCCGCGCGCGGATCGGCATGGGCAGGGGTTGCTGCGACAATCAGGCCGCCGATCAGCAGGGCGTAACGCATGAATTTCCTCCGGAGGTTTTGGACGTTTTTTGTGAAGCTAGCGTCCAAGGGAACCGAGTGCAACCGCCAGGACACACTCACGGAAAGAACCGATCAAACGGACGTGTTCCAACCTGCGCTGCCACGATTTGAGCACGATTTCGGCAGCATGTGGCACAAGTTGACGCAGGGGAGAATGATCGTGTCAAAGTTGGGGCTTGCTGCGGTGCTGGTGGGATCGCTTGCGCTTGGCGGCTGCATGCAGGCGACGCTGTCGCCGGCGACGGATGTCGCGATGACGTCGCGCGATCGGCAATTGCTGGCGCATCCGCCCTATGCGGATGCCAAGATCCCGCAGCAGTTCCAGCGGCACATTGTCGAGTACACCCGTCGGGAGCAGCCGGGCTCGATCCTGGTCGATACCGACGCGCGCTACCTCTATTACGTGCTGCCCGGCGGCAAGGCGATCCGTTACGGCGTCGCCGTCGGCGAGGAGGCGATGGCCTTCTCCGGCGTCGCCACCGTCGGCCGCCTGGCCGAATGGCCGGATTGGGTTCCGACCCAGGATATCCAGGAGCGGCTCGGGCCGTATCCGAAGCGTGTCGCCGGTGGACCGGCCAATCCGCTCGGCGCCCGCGGCATCTACCTCTACCAGGGCAACAAGGACACGCTGTATCGCATCCATGGCACCAACCAGCCCGAATATATCGGGCAGGCGATCTCGTCGGGCTGCATTCGCATGACCAATGGCGACGTGATCGACCTTTATCAGCGGGTCAAGCCGGGCGCGACCGTGGTCGTTCTGCCGCCGGGACAGAGCGCGTAATTCGAATACAAAGTGTATTGCGGCCGATCGCGTCATCGCGATCGGCCGCAAGCTTTTTTAAAGGTCGGTCGGGCTTCAGCGCAGCGGCATCGGCGGCCGAACCACCGGGCCGCCATCATCCGCGTCAACAACCGAGGACTGCTGCTGCACCGGCCGCGGTGCCGCAACCGCCTGCGGGGCGGCGGCGGGAGCCGGCAGCGGTGCTGCTGAAGCGGGCGGTGGAGGCGGCGGGATATAGGCCTGCGCCGGCCGGCGCACCGGCGGCGGCGCAACGGCGGCATGCGGCGCCGCCTGCGGCGTGACCGCGGCGCGCGGGCGCGGCGGAGCGACCGGCCGCGGCTCGACGGCCCTGGTCTCGGTCGTCTTAGCGACGCGCTGTGCCAACTGATCCTGGCCGGCCTTGAGCTGATCGATGCTGGTCTTCAACTGCTCGATCTGCTGTCCCATCGACGCGAGATCGCGCGCCATCGATTGCAGCAATTGCGTCTGGTCGGGTGCCGCTGCGGCTGGTGCCGCCGCGGTAGCGGGCGCAACCGGCGCTCCTGCGGCAGCCGGTGCCGCGGCAGGGGCGGGCGCCGGCGCGGCCGTGGCGGGCACGGCCGTGGCGACGTCCTGTGGCGGAGTGGCCGGTGCAGCTTCAGCTGCCGCCTGATCGGTTGTCGCCGCCGGTGCTGGCGGCGCACTCACCTGATCCGAGGCGGAGGCTGCCTTGCCTGGGATCAGCGAAGTCAGTGCAGCGATCTGAGGCGCCCACTCGGCGGCGATCTGCTTGGCGCGATCGCCGTAGTGCTGCCACGCCGCGGTGCCCATGGCGCCAGCGATCGCGAAGCAGAACCAGAAGGCGCGGATCGCCCATTTGCTGGTGGGGCGCGGCGCGCGGTCCAATCTGATGTCGTCCAGTCGGCCGTCATGGCTTGGCGCGCTATAGGCCGGCTCGGCCGCCACTGACATTGGCGTGACCGGCGGCACCGAGGCGACGGCCGCGACCGGGGGTGTGGACGAAGGCGCGAGGCTCGAGCCGAAATAGGGCTCGCGCTGCCCCGGCGCTGTCCTTCCGGCAGGCGCGGCGGCGTTGTCCGGGCGTACCGGAGCGAAGCTCGGTTCGATCGCGAAAATATCGTGTGGATCTGCGTCTTTCAGTGTCGATTGCATGGCGGTCCCCGTTTCATTCCAAGGTCAACCGCAAATGGGCGGCCGGCAAATTTACGCTCTGTATTGACCCCTGACCCTGTCCCCACGACTCCAGCCCGGTTTGACCAAAGCAAGGCGAGAGGGTGGAGAGGTTGGGGAGTTTGGGGAACCGAAACCCGGGGGCGAGGGGGCGTGGCCATCCACGGCCCGAGTGCGGCGCTTCAAGCCGGTATTTCCGGGTGAAGCGTCCGGGTTGTGTGGCGCATCCACCACATCCGAGGGGAAATCGCATCGCGTGCGGCAGGTCTGACCGCGCTCCGCCACCGTTCCGCCCCGATTGGATTCGGCTGATAGGCCGTTGGATTTTCGGCTTGGGCTGGGGGCGCAAGTTGGGGGTGCAACATGTCACGCGACGATGCAGTCAACTCGTACGTCGGCGTCAAATGCAGCGCGCATGGTGCTGCGGCCCCGATCCTGTTTGCGCATGCCCGAAAGCCGCTCCGGCTGCTCGCCGTGATGATCGGCGCGGCGTCGCTCGCGGCGTGCGCGCAGTCCTCCGTTGTCAGCCAGCGCTCACAGGCGCTAGCGAGCCGGCCTGCGTCGATCGAGCCGACGCGGGCTGCGTCATCTGCGACACGCACACGTGTCGCCACGGCGCGCAAGCATACGCCGTATGCCTCGCGCAGGACCGGCCACACCAAGATTGCGTCGCAGGGCGTCGCGAGCTTCTACAGCGAGGAGCAGCCGACCGCGAGCGGCGAGAAGTTCGACGGGCGCGAGTTGACCGCCGCGCATCCGACATTGCCATTCGGCACCAAGCTGCGCGTGACCGACGTCAAGAGCGGTCGTTCGGTCACCGTGCGCGTCAATGACCGCGGACCCTACGTCCCCGGGCGCATCGTCGACGTCTCGCATTCTGCGGCGCAATCGCTCGGCATGATCGGCAAGGGCATCACGAATGTCAGGCTCGACGTGGTGCAGTAAATAGCGTGGCGCAAGCCAGGTTCGGGATTTTTGCCAGCTCGATCGGGAAAAAGTCCCGGCGTTGCGCGCGCTTTAATCCTGTTGTCCGAATGACGGCGGCAAATAGAATTGTTGCCGCTACTTCCCCGCGCTCTCCATTTCCAGGCGCGTGGATTTCTACCCAATGAACCTTCCCCGCCTTGGTGTCCCTCCAGGGCGGGGTTTTTCTTGTGGCCGCCATGCGCGCCGCATGCGTCGACAGGGCGAGCCGGCGCCATAACCTCCGTCCTGCTTTGGAGGGCGGCCATGCCAAACAACAATCAAGAAACTGACGGCTTCGCACGCTCGATGACGGCAGAGGCACGCACCGGATCGAGGTCGGCCTCGATGCGCCGCGCGAGGGCACCGCGACGATGACCGGCAACAAGCTGCATTCGAGTACCAGCCCGACCTGATGCGCGTGGTCGCGAGCGGCAGCTGGCGCGACCTGCGCACGTTCGTGATGACCTGGACCTGCGTGGAATCGGCGTTTCGCGACACCGTGACCTGCACCTTCGAGGGGCCGCAGATGCGATTCGCGCGCAGCGTCAACTCATTGGCGCTGGATATGCCGACCTTGATGGGAAAGCTCGCATAGGCGCGACCGAACGTTGCGCGCTGGCGGATCCTGCGCCGGCGGTTCCACCAAATTGTCACAGTCCCAGCGAAATCCGGCCCAAAGCCGCTGCCAACAAACGCCGGATGGACCAAGTCGGCGAGGGACAAGCGTTGGCCTACAAGATGATCGCAGAACGCGAGAACGAAACGGTCAGGATCGAGCGCGAGAGCACCTTCATCATCATCGCCAAGGCCAAGGTCTGGGCGAGCGAAGGGTGGCAGGTGGTGATCACCGACAAGGACGGGAAATCATACCCGCCCGAGGAGTTCGACAAGCTGCTCGCGGCTTGACGCCAAAGCGCGATGAGTTCGGGTTGAAGCTTCATCGCGCTTTAGCTCTTCAGTTAGAGCATGATCTCCTCGGAAAACCGCTTCGCACTTTTCCGGATCATGCTTTAGCGTTGCGCTGACACCAGCAGCATCATCGGCCGTTCGAGCTCGTCGGCCAGTTCGGGCGCGGCCTTGACCTGCTCCCGCGTCGGGCAGAATTCCTCGACATGGCGCAGCGTGAAGCCGGCGGCGATCAACGCGTTGAGCGTGGTGCCGATGGTGCGGTGATATTTCACCACGCCCTTCACATACCAGTCGGTCCGGCGTTCGCCTTCGATGAAGTAGCGGTTGACCGGCCAGGTCTTGTGGCCGTCTTCGTCCTGCCCCCAGTCCGGATGGACGGCCGCCATGTAGACCGGATGCTCGACGGTGAAGACCAGATGCCCCTCCGGGACCAGCGCGCGATACAGCATGCGCGCCAGGCGATCGAAATCCCTGATGTAGTGGAAGGCGAGGGCGGAGTAGGCGAGATCGAATGTCGATTTCGGCAGCTCGAGCGTCTCGAGGTCGG
Organism: Bradyrhizobium sp. USDA 4510; assembly: GCF_054059095.1. Classification (NCBI taxonomy): domain Bacteria; kingdom Pseudomonadati; phylum Pseudomonadota; class Alphaproteobacteria; order Hyphomicrobiales; family Nitrobacteraceae; genus Bradyrhizobium; species Bradyrhizobium sp. USDA 4510. The sequence goes on from NZ_JBSSBT010000001.1 coordinate 3,374,677, forward strand.
CGATCTCGTAGGTGATCGCCGCATCCTGCGTCATGGCCGCGGCGCGGGCGATCATGTTCTGCGAGAGGTCGATGCCGAGCACGTCGGATGCGCCTTGCTCGCGCATCCAGCGCGACACCCAGCCGAAGCCGCAGCCGAGATCGACCACGCGCTTGCCCGCGACATCGGGCAGCATGGCGCGGATCGCCGGCCATTCGGGCGCGCCGAGCAGTCCGCGGACCTGCCGCGGCAGCTGGCTGTAGCCGGCGAAGAAGCCGGGATCGTCGTAGATGTTCTGCGCCATGGCTCTCTCTGTAGCCGCCGCCGCGCCGGGTGGGAACCGCTGATTGTGTCGCGCCCGGCGCGCTGCTGGAACCAGACGCGGCGCTCGGTGGTTTCTGATGTCAGCAGTCGACAGCCGAGGAGAGCGCCATGTTAGCCGAGATGCAAATCCACACCATCGCGCGGCAGATGCTGTTGAAGCACGGTCCGGAGGCGATCGCCCAGGCCGCGCAGAACGCCGTGGCTTGCGAGAGCAAGGGCGAGACCGACGACGCGCGCGACTGGCGCCATATCGAGGACGCGCTGAAGATGATGCGCGGACCGCATCAGAGCTGACGGCGGGCGGGGCAGCGACCCCGCCGTCGCGCAACAACACTGGGACCGCGCGAGGCGAGCGCGGTCGCCGCAGATCTAACCGACGGACGCTAGCCCGCCCTGCGCCACCGCGGCACGGGATCGAGCGGCGTGCGGTAGAGCTCGCGCCGGTCGATGTCGGTGACGCGCACCGCGCAGCCGCGCGCCTTCAGCTCCGGCTTGACCTGCGACAGCTCGTTGGCGAGCTGGTCGGCGCGGTCGGAGGCGAGGCTGATGTCTTCGAGGATGATGGTTCCTTGATTGCGGAACTCGTCCCCCACCACGAGATCGAAGGTGTAGTACGGCATTCCGAAGTCTCCGTTTCGGTTTGCATCACAGGGTAACACTGAGTCGAGCATTCCCTAAGATGCGTGGCGCACAATCAACGTGCGATCGGCGCAAAAACGATGTGCAGCGCATCAAGCACGACGAACGAACAAGCCACGCCGCACGGCGAAGGAGTCCTTTGAACCAGCTCACCGCCATGCCGTTAAGATTTGATTAAAACAGTCGTCGCAAGCTCAGGACCAAGTGGAATCGCAGCGGAACCGGACTCCGGGAACCGGCAGCTGCAGGAGAAGGCCGGTGGCGTAACGCCCGCCGGCCTTTTCTCGTTGTGGATGCCGCGAAGCTAGTCGCGCAGCGCGGCTTGCCGCCGGGCGCGGCATTTCGGGCCAGGCCCGCGCATGTAATACAGTTCGGGGCGATAGGGATTGATGACGCCATCGATCAGCGCGACGCAGCGCGCGACGAGGCGGGCGAGGTGGCGCCGCAACGGCTGCAGGGCAAGTTCCATCGCATTCATGGCACGCCCTCAGTGCAGCTCGCCGAGGATGGCGGTGAACGGCAGCTCGAAGATCTCGGTTCCGATGTCGTCGGTGACGTGGACTGCCCAGTTGCGCCAGTCCTCCACGCTCGATGTCATGACAAAGCTGCGCGCCAGTTGCTCCGCATACACGCGCGCCTCCGCCAGATCCATGGCGGCGCCGGTGCGATCCAGGATGACGTGCTTGTCGTCGGAGCAGTGAAAGAAAACTGCAGACATCTTCCGATTCCCATGCCGAAGCGATTCTCGCGCGTTGCAATAGCAGCGCGCGCGGGCACGGAGAATCCGGGTGATCCCCCATCGGTAAACTACGGGGAATCCAGACGATTTGAATCACGCGGCCGTGATCAGCCCGACGTCAGAAGATCGGCTCGCCGATCGCAACCTCGCTGCGCGGGCCGAGCACGATCACCTCGCCGCTGGCGTCCTTGGCGCCGAGGATCAGGAGTTCCGAGGTGAAACCCGCGATGTTCTTCGGCCCGAGATTGCAGATGCACACGACCAGCGCGCCGACCAGCGCCGCCGGCTCGTAATTCGTGATCTGCGCGCTCGACCACATGATTCGCCCGGCGCCGATGTCGACGCCGACCCTGTAAGACGGATTGCGGGCGCGCGGAAACGGCTGCACCTCGACGACCTTGCCGATCCGGATATCGAGGCGGGCGAAGTCGTCGTAGCTGGCCTGCGGCTTGAGCGGAGACATCAGCGCTCCTGGAACGCGAGGCGGACGCCGAGCGCGATATAGATCGTGCCGACCACGCGGTCCTGCCACTGCCCGATGCGGCGATGCCGACTGATCCACGGGCTGATCTGGCCGGCGGCGAGCGCCAGCAGCGAGGTGTAGACCGCGCTCATCACGACGAAGATCAGGCCGAGGGTCGCGAACTGCGCCACCGCCGAGCCGTGGCCGGGGTGCACGAACTGCGGCAGGAAGGCGAGGAAGAACAGCGCGGTCTTCGGATTGAGCATTTCCGCCCAGATTGCCTGCCGGAACGCGCGGCGCGGATCGACCGGCTGCGCCGCCGGCAAATCCAGCTCGTCGTTCTTCTCGAACAGGGCGCGGACGCCGAGCACGATCAGGTAGATCACGCCGGCATATTTCACGACCGAGAACGCCAGCGCCGAGGTCATCAGCACGGCCGAGAGGCCGAATGTCGCCATCGCGGTGTGGACGAGATCGCCGAGCGCGATACCGAACCCGGTCGCGACGCCGACGCGCGCTCCGCCGGTGACCGAGCGCGCCAGCACCAGCAGCACCGCCGGCCCGGGAATCAGGAACAGACCGAGCACGACGGCGGCGTAGGTGAGGAGGGTGGTGATGTCGATCATGAAGACCTGTCCCGGATGTCAGGATACGGCGATGGCGACCGCCGCGAAGCGTGGCTTCGGATCAAGCATCACGCCGGCGCTTTCGACAATGCGCATTTCCTCGGTTCCGCTCTGCGCCGTGCGCTCCAGCACGCCGTGGATGCCTGACCCAGCGTGGCTGAGCGCATCCGGCGTCGCCAGGCCGCGCGCGCGGGCGGCGACGAACAGCGCGGCGAACAGGTCTCCGGTGCCGGACGGGCTGATCGGAACCCGCGGCGTGCGCAGGCGCCAGGCGCAAGTCTTGTCGGATTGAGTGCGCTCGATCGCCAGCGTCTCGATCTCGCTGTGCGGCGTGCCGGCCAGCTCGGCGCTGGTGACGACGATGGTCGCAGGTCCCCGCGCCATCAGCGCGCTCGCCTGCGCGACGACGGCGTCGATCGTCGTCGCGCGTGCGCCGCAGAGGAATTCGAACTCGAAATGATTGGGCGTGATGATGTCGGCGAGCGGGCAGAGCTGGTCGCGCACCAGCGGCGGGATGTCCGACCGCACGAACATGCCGCGGTCGCGGTCGCCGAGCACGGGATCGCAGCAATAGAGCAGGGCCGGGTTCGCCGCCTTCGCGCGCTCGACGAAGTCGGCAACGTCCATCGCGATGTCGGCCGAGCCGAGATAGCCCGACAGGATCAGCCGCGCGGCCTCGACCGCGCCGCGCTCCTCGATGCCGCGCAGCAGGTCAGCGACCAGCTGCACGTCGAGCACCCGGCCGCGGATGGTCGGATAGCCCGGCCGATTGCTGAGCAGCGTGGTCGGCACGGCGACGACATCGATGCCGTGCAGCTGGATCGGAAAGCTGGCGGCGCTGTTGCCGACATGGCCCCAGGCGACCTGTGACTGGATTGAGATGATCGTCATCTTGTGCGCATCACCCGAACAGTGCGGCGTAGATGACGTAGAGCCAGCCCAGGATACCGTGGATGATGGCCCACAGGATCGAATGGTTCTTGGTGTAGGAGATCGCGATCGCCAGCGCCGAGCCGAACCCCACGCCGTATTTCGCGCCCTCGACGCGGACGCCATAATATCGATTGCCGTTCATGGGGAATCCTTCCAGCGGGAGGGCGTGAGCGTGGAGACAGCGTAACCTGCCAGTTGCCGTCAGTTCAACGGCGGATTGGGATTCCGCGGCATTGCTAAGCTCGATCATTCCTGGGCAAAGCCCTCGCCTTTACTGCCGGCATGACGGTGATGGAGTCGGCGCGCGCATCTTTCTCCATTCGCCGGGACGACATCGAACGTGTGGTGCGCTGCGAGTCATACATCCGCATTCTCGCGACATGTTTTGTCTGATCGCACCCATGGGCCGCGAGCAAAGGGCAGTAAGCGGAATATTTTCTTATTCTGATATCGACAGGTTTTGCTGAGTTGCCCGTGGGGCTGTTTTGTCGCAGGCGGCGCAGCCGGGTTTGATTTGCGGGTTCGCGTCGGGACCTCGTCTGTCACGCTGCGATCAACCGATCGTGTCGGATCGACGTGGAAGAAGATGCACGGGTGGACTGTCCTGCATCCAAACGCTTGCCTCATGGCGTCGGAACAAGACGGCAGAGCGATCGATCATGATGTGAGCGCGAACCGATCGGCGGCGGCGAACAACGCGCCGGCGCGCCGTATCCAACAGGAGCAACTGATGTCAGGGATCAAACAGATTGCGGCCGCGCTGACCGCGCTCGCCATGCTGACGGCGTCGGCCATGGCACACGAAGTGCCGGCGGCGGGCCCATCCGCGCTCGTGAAGAGCCATGCCGCCGCCGGCCGCTGGAGCGGCGGTCCGCCGCGCATGGCGGTCCCGCATTTCGGCGAGTCCGAGGCGCTGCCGCGCGACCAGCCCGGCGGCGTCTGCGATCACGGCGACAATGCCATGATCTGCTGAGCCGGATCGTGCATGGCGGTGATCTCCGGCGAAAGTTGCGCTAGCCTTGCTGGGACGTCTCCCTCCAGCTCGCGAGCGCCGCCGCCATGCACATCCTCCGTCCCCAGTTTCGCATTGAGCAAGACCGCGCGCTCGCCTTTGCGGCGGCGCGCGGCTTCGGCGCCATCGTCGCCGCCGATGCACGCGGCCCGCGCGCGTCCCACGTGCCGTTCGTGATCGAGCGGCGCGACGATCGCGTGATCGTGCAGATCCATCTCACCGCGAAGAATCCGCTGGTCGAGCTCGCCGACGGTGTCAGGCGCTTCCTCCTGATCGTCTCCGGCGATGACGCCTACATCTCGAACGACTGGTATGTCTCACCCGACAACGTCTCGACCTGGCTCTACGAGGCGGTGCATTTGTCCGGCGTCGCGCATCTGCGCGATCACGGCGAGAACCGCGGCCATGGCGATGCGCTGCTCGCGGTCTCCGAGGCGCGGCTGCAAAAGCAACCCTGGGACCTGACGCAGATGGAGCCCAGCAAGCGCGAAGCGATGCTGGCGGGGATCAGGGTGATCGACATCGTCGTCGACGAGATCGAGGGCCAGTCAAAGCTGAACCAGCACAAGAGCGATGCGGATTATGTCGCGCTGGTCAATCGCCTCGCGCGCGCGGAGGAGACGACAAGCCAAAGGCTGGCGGAGAAGATGCGCGCGCTGCGGCCGGAGCTTGAATACGACATTGGACCGTGCGGAAGGCGGGTCAGCTCCGTGTAACCCGGCGCTGTCTCTACGCGACAGAGGGCGGATTACGCTTGCGCTAATCCGCGCCATAGAGCCGATCGGCATCGAATCCGCAAACGTGTTGTTAAGAATCGCTCCGCGCTGATTTGTTCGATTCCGATTCGTTCTTTGCGAACAAAATGGAGTCGAATGGGGAACATATGGTGCGTGATCCATGTAGCCCGCACGAGCGAAGCGATATGCGGGCCTGATCACGTATTCTTGGAGCGGTCCTGGATGTCGCTTCGCTCATCCGGGCTTCTGTAACGGGCCTTGGTTAGTCAATCCCTTTTCGCGTCATCCACTCGCCGGGCACTTGCTTCTGTACGGGATCGGCGCGAAGGCCGTCGCCTGATGGGGTGCATTGAGGAGCCGGCCGGCCAATCTACGGATTGCGTGGTCGTGAGCCACTTCCCGGATGGCGGCCTGACCGGATCCATCGTCCCAGCGGAGGGACTTCGCTCGGGGAGAGCCTGGTGTCGTGGCCCGCCCGGAACCGATTGCTGCTCCTGGCTAGATGGCCTTGGTCATCGGGTTGAACGGTTTGGTGTCGGCGAGCATGCGATGCAGGATCACGGCGAGCTTGCGAGCCAGCGCTACCTTGGCCTTGCGCATGCCTGCGCGCCGGGCGATCCGCATCGCCCAGCTCTTCAATGCCGAGCAATTCTTGACCGGCTTGGTCAGCATGACGTGAGCTGCCTGGTAGAGTGCCTCGCGCACGGAGGCATCCCCGATCTTGCTGATGCGGCCGGTGTAGTCGGTCTCACCGGACTGGTACTTCTTCGGGGTGAGCCCAAAGTGGGCTCCCGTGGCCTTCGAGGAGCGGAAGCGCTTCGGGTCGTCGATCGCCGCGGCATAGGTGAGCGCCACGATCGGACCAACGGACGGCGTTGTCATCAGGAGCTTGGCGGATGGATGCGTCCTGGCGAGCTTCTGGGTGTGCTTGTCCAGGCTCTTGAACTCCCGCAGCAGCACCGCATGGGCTTGGAGCAGCGCCGCCGCGACCAACTCCAGTCCGGGATGGCCGGTCACGAGCTCGCGGATGCGTCCGGCGAACGTGCGCTCGGTGGTCGCACCGACCTTCAGGCCAAAACCGCGAAGTATGCCGCGCAGGCTGTTCTCGACATCGCGAAGCTTGGATTGCAGCAGCTTGCGCGCCGTCAGGATGGCGCGGGTCTCCTGCGCCGCGACCGACTTGCAGTGCACCGGCCGGAACCAGCCGAGCCGCATCAACTGCGCGATCCGGCGGGCATCGTTGCGGTCCGTCTTCACCGGCATCGACTTGAAGGCTTCGCGAACGTGCCGCGTTTCCAGCAGCTCGACCGCAAGCCCTGCGTCTCGCAGACCCGCATACAGCCATTGCGACAAGGGGCCTGCCTCCAGCCCGATCCGTTCCAGTACCAGACCCAGCGACCGGAACCAGGCGATCAGCGCCGCCGGCTCGCTCGCAACCTTCGTCTCGCGCAAAATCTTGCCTGTCCCATCGACAAGGCAAACGCTCGAGCATTCCAAAGACACGTCAATTCCTGCATAGTGGTACATGGTCGTCCCTTAATGATGCTTGGAGCGGGCTTGCCCGACTCCGTTGAACACCATCAGTTTGAGGGACGACCGCCTTCCAACCAACAGGCCGCTCGCGAGCGCGCTTCCAAATTGCGCCGTAGCGAGCGGGCGGCCGGCCCGTTACCCCATCTACGCAGTCATGTGGTGGAGAGCGCCAGGAAGCTCACGACCTCGCTGTTGAATCGATCCGGCTGCTCGATATTGAGGATGTGAACGCCGGGCAGGAGGACAAGCTTTGCATCGGTGATTGTCGCGGCGATATCAGCGCTGTGGCTGGCCCGCGTGACCGTGTCGCTCTCGCCGCCGATGACGAGGGTCGGCGCCGCAATCAGCGAGATGGCGCGGCGGAGATCGACGTCGCGCAGTGCGGCGTAACATCCGGCGAGACCGCGCGGCGGCGTGGTCAGCACCATGTTGCGGAATTCGTCGACGACCTCGTTCGGCGCGGCCAGCATCGTCGCCGGAAACCAGTTGCGCATGAAGCCGTCTGCGATTCCATTCATGTCCTTGGCCGCAAGCACCGCGCGGATCTGCTCGTCGAACGGCAGTTCGGACGCCAGATAGGACGAGGTGTTCGAGAGGATCAGGCGGTCGATGCGGTCAGGCGCGAAGATGCCGAGCCATTGCCCGACGAACCCGCCGAGCGACAGACCGAGGAAATGTGCGCGATCGATGCCGAGGGCGTCGAGCAGTTCGACCACGTCGCGGCCGAGCCGGTCGATCGAGTAGGCGCTCGTGGGCGCGTCCGAACCGCCGTGACCGCGGGTGTCGTAGCGGAGCACCCGAAACGACCGGCTGAGGGCCGGCATCGAACGATCCCACATGTGCAGGTTGGTGGCGATCGAGTTCGACAGCGCGAGCGCCGGCCGATCGTCGGGACCGTCGATGCGGTACGCAATCCGGCAGCCATCCGCCGTGGTGAAGTGTCGATCGCCGCTCATCTCGTCAGTCCTTTGTGCTGGTGGAAGCCGGCAGGCTTCGCGTCGACCCAGGCTAGGACTCGCGCCTTCGAAGAAAAATTACTAAGATTGATCAATCTCTGTAGATTTTATGGACAATGGATCGGATCAAGCTGCACGATTTGCGCTGCTTTGACGCTGTCGCGACCGAGGGAAGCTTTCAGGCCGCCGGCACGGCGCTGAACCGGTCGCACCCGTCGGTGTTTGCGGCTGTCGCCCGGCTCGAGCAGCAACTCGGCCTTACGCTGTTCGATCGCAGCGGATACCGTATCGGGCTGACGGACGCCGGCCGGACTTTTCACGCACGCGCGCAGGTGACGCTGCGCGAGCTCGATCTGCTGCGGGGCTATGCGGAGCAGCTTGCAGGCGGAGAAGAAGTCGTCCTGCGCATCGTCATCGGCGACCTGTGTCCGCGGCCGCCGGTGCTGCAGATGCTCTCGGCGTTCTTTGCCCGCTATCCCAACACGCGCCTGCACCTGGAATATGAGGCGGTCGGCGGACCGCTCGAGCGCCTGATCGATGATAACGCCGATCTGGTGTTTCATCGCGCGGAGCCCTCCGATCCGCGCTTCGAACAGATCAGGCTCTCGCGCACGACCATGGTGCCGGTCGTCGCTCCCGGCTTTCTGCCGTTTGCGTGGACGAAGAAAGTCACGCCGGAGCAGATGCGCCCCTTCGCGCAGTGCGTCATCCGCGACACGGCGCGGCGAGCGTCGCCGGAAAACTTCTTCCTGATCGAAGGTGCGCATCAGTGTAGCGTGCCGGACCAGATGATGAAGAAGGAGCTGATCCTGCATCGTCTTGCCTGGGGCCATCTGCGCGCATGGCTGATCGAGGACGAGCTGCGGGACGGCAGGCTGATCAGCATCGCCGGACCGAATTTTCCGGGCCGCGAGGAAAATCTTGCGGCAGTCCGTCATCGCCAGCATTCGCACGGACCGGTCGCCGAAGCGCTCTGGCTTCACCTCAAAGGCTGGCGGCTCGCTCAGCGTGCAGGGCGGGCGACCCGACCGGTCCGCGCGAAGCGCGGCCGATAATGGGCGCGGAGTAACCCGACGCGGTGATGTCGTCGGTGGATGTCCGATTACTCTTGCGCTCATCCGCCGTACGAAGCGCCGCGGCATCGAATCGCGCAAACCTCTTGTTAAGTATCGTTTTGCGTCGATTTTTCGATTCCGATTCGTTCCTCGCGAACAAACTGGAGTCGGATCGGGAACGTGGCCGTGGTGCGACTCATCGATCGATCAGTGATGCGGGAGAACGCAGTGTGCCTGAGATGCGCCGCGGTGTTGCACGCCGAGAGCAATAATCCCATCATGATACAACATCGATTGTTCGGATGCGGTCGATGTATGTGCGTTGTTAACATCTGGATCGCGCCGATTTTCCTGATTCCGATTCGTTCTGCGCGAACAAACTGGAGTCGGATCGCGAACGCGATCGTTGTGCGGCCCACGGGAGCAAGGTGCAGTTTATGCCATAGCTTGCGCGACGATGCGGAGAGTTCGGCGCCGATCGCGCGAGGTTGCGAGGAACTATCGTGGAAATTGTAGTGAATCGTTGCCACGCGGCAACATCAAGGAACTATTTCAGGTAGCAATTCATCACGCCGCAATTATGTGACTGAATATTTCATCCCCAAGCGTTAGCGTGCAGTGGGGCCGATTTGTGGAGACCGCGGATGGATGCACCGCGAACTCGTTCGGCCTTGATTCCATCAACGATGCCAACCGAAGCCTCGGTAGGATCCAACCGACAGCACGCATGTTCCGCTCCGACGGAGCGATACTGGCAGACGCGAGTTCGTCCCTTCTTATTGGGGACCGCGGCGTCGCTCGTTTCCGGCAACGTCGCGGTCGCCGCGGACCGAATCCATCTGGGCTTCGACGGCTATCGCTCCGCGACCAATGACTATTGCATCAATGCGAGCAGCGTGCAGGGCGATCCGCAGACTGGATTCATGTGGCGCTTCAGCAAGAGCGGAACGCTTACCGGAGGACCTACCTTCCTCGATCTGCGAACGGACACTGCAACCGAGGTGTTTCCGCCATCGTTCGACGATCATGAGAAGTTCAGGGCCTGGGGCAGCGTCCTAGGACCTCTGATCGGCGAAAGATCCATATCAAACGATGTCAATGCGTTCCGTGACCAGGTCTGTTCGATATCGCCGCCGCCACCGCCACCAGGGCCGCCGGGGCCACCTCCGCCTCCGCCTCCACCTCCACCCACTCCGGTGCCACCGTCACCGCCGCCACCGCCTCCGCCGGGGCCACCGCCGCCACCACCACCACCGGCGCCGCCACCACCTCCGCCGCCATCGCCAATGCCGGTGCCGCATGCGAACCTCGCACGCGCGTTGGGGACGAACTTTGCGCGCAGCTACTTCATCTCGGACGCGATCCTTGCGGGGTTCAACCAGTACGCAAGCATCGCCACCAATCCTTCCTATGCGTCGATCGGCCACGGTTGGCATGCTTGGGTAACACCGCGCCAGGTCAATTTCACCGACCGCATCGTCGGACTCACGTCGTACGGCACGCTGTCTGAACTCACATACGGGCTCGACTACCGTGTCAGCCCGGATCTCGTTGCCGGCTTTGCGTTCAATCCTGAAAGCACCAAAGTCACCTACGACGGACTGAATGCATCGATTTACCAGTCGGGAATCGGCGGCGGACCCTACCTGGGATGGCTCGTCAGCCCGACGACACTGTTTGATGCCTGGCTCGGTTACGCACGGCTTGATCGTGCCTTCGACGTTTTCGGCCATGGTGCCAATATGCCTGTCGACCGCGTGTTTCTATCGGCGAGCCTGACCCAGATTGTCGATACGCCATGGGCGCGCGTCGTGCCCCGGTTCACGTTTTTTCATGCTCACGACGACGTCGGGGGCGTTACAAGCGGCCAGGGATTTCCCATCCCCGGCCAAGCCTACAGCTGGGGCCACGTCGAAGGTTCTGTGGAGGTCAATCGAGATTTCGTGGTCGACCAGCGTTTCCTACTGCAGCCGTTCGTCCAGGCAACGTTGCGATACGACACGCAACAGCTTGTCGATACCGTTACCACGATCGACGGCACCGACATTGGGCTCACGCGCTGGCATGGACAGCTGCGTGGCGGCGTTCGCGCCCAACTTGGATCGCAAGCCGAACTGTGGCTATCGGGCGGCTATTTGTCATTCTTCACACCCGGAATCGATGCCTGGGAGGCGAAAGCGCATTTCCGGATGCGCTTCGACGAGACGAACTCGGCGTTGGCCGCTTATATGCCGGTCAAGGCGCCGCCGCCAGTCGCCCCGTTCAGCTGGACTGGCTGCAGTGTCGGCGTGAATGCGGGGTATGGTTCAGCCAAGGCGCAATTCTCTTCCGATCCAAATGGCGCCATCATCGATTTCGCGCAACGTAACGGCGTCCTTCCCGAAATCGCCGCTCAACAGGCGGGCTCGATCAGTACCCGGAACGCGGGAGGGCTGACTGCCGGCGGCGGCCTTTCCTGCAACGTGCAGTATGACAAGACGGTCATCGGACTAGAAACCGACATCAACTACACAGATCTGCAATCGTCCCAGCTGCGCGGGCCGTTTCCGCTCGCGGCCGGCGTATCAACCACCTGGGAAAACAGTTTTCGCTCGAATTACCTCGGCACGGTCCGTGGGCGTCTGGGAATCCTGGCCAATCAATCGAACATGCTGTACGTGACCGCGGGCCTCGCCTATGCGGATTATGCATTTTCGACGGCAACAGATTTTCCCGGCTTCAGTGGCTTTCGATTTGCGGGCTCCGACTCCCGTGTGAAGCCGGGCTGGACGGCGGGCGTCGGCTGGGAGGCCGTCGTGAGCGGCCCTTGGACCGCGAAGTTCGAATATCTCTATGTCGATCTCGGTGATCGGACGGCCCCGGCACCGCAGAACATCGGTGGGCTCAGCGCGTACGCTTGGGACCACTCGGCGAAATTGACTGAAAACATTGTTCGCGTAGGGTTGAGCTATAAGTTGACTGGTCCGCCAAGCAGCGGCAGCAGCTGGTTCTCGCGATAAGGCTGGGTGATGCCAAAGCTCATTGCCTATACGATGGACGGCCATGCGGTTCACATCCGGCCTGCATCGCCCGAGCGCGATTGGATGGATGCTTCCGACCAGCGCTATGCGTACCGCTGCCTGCCACTCAACATTGCAAACGCCCATGGCTGGGAACTGCTCTGTCCGTCAGGCTTCTCGGCTCGTTGGGACGGGCTCAATCATAAGGAGACCATTCGGGTCAAGGCTGATCTCGGCACCGACGCGCCGGCTGTGAGTCACTTCGGACATGGTGTATTGACCTTCCACGTCCCGTGCCTGTTCCGCACCGACCCTGGTTTCGACCTTTTTGTCACCGGACCCATCAACAGGCCGAAAGACGCCATTGCGCCGTTGAGCGGGGTCATCGAGACGGATTGGTCACCGTACACCTTCACGATGAACTGGCGATTCACGCGTTCAAACACAAAGATACGATTTGAGCGGGGGGAGCCCTATTGCCATCTTTTTCCGATTGAGCGTGGCAGTCTTGAGCGGATCGAGCCGGAGACGTTGCCACTATCGAAGGCGCCCGACATCGAGCGCGAGCACAGACTGTGGTCCGAAGGCCGCAACGCCTTCAATACCGACTTGCAGGACCCGGGATCGGGGGCAACGCAGCAGCGGTGGCAAAAGACCTATTTTCGGGGCCTCAATCCCTCGGGCGAGGAAACGCATGCGGATCACCGGAGCCGGCTTCGCTTGAAGGATTTCGTGTCAAAGGATTAGTCCGGCCGACGGGCCGAATTTGTGCGGACAGCGCACGGCCCCACATCGCCCCGCAGCGCAATCGCTACGCGCCGTTGATGATGCACACGACTTCTTAATGTTTGGACTCTCCTGACTGTTCGATTCCGATTCGTTCTTGGCGAACAAATTGGAGTCAGATGCAGAACGTCGCTGTGGTGCGCGATGCGTTTCTCTGCTCCACTCGGCGCGCATAGGAGAGCGGATTGATGGCCAAGAAGGCAGGCAACAAGACTAGCAAGAAGACGAACGGGCCCGCGTCGCGCCGCGCTGTGCTAGCGATCGACGTCGGCGGCACGCATGTGAAGGTCATGACCGACAAGGAGCGCATCAAGCGCGAATTCGAGTCAGGTCCAACTCTGTCCGCGACCGAGATGGTGCGGCAGGTCAAGCTGCTCACAAAGGACTGGTCCTATGATGTGATCTCGGTCGGTTATCCGGGACCCGTCGTTCACAACCGTCCGCTGACCGAACCACACAATCTCGGCCGCGGCTGGGCCGGCTTCGATTTTCACCACGCGTTCGGCCGCCCGACCAGGGTCGTCAACGATGCGCTGATGCAGGCGATCGGCAGCTATCAGGGCGGGCGGATGCTGTTTCTCGGCCTCGGCACCGGCCTCGGCTCCGCGATGATCGTCGACGGTGTTTACGAGCCGATGGAGCTTGGTCATTTGCCGTACCGCAAGGGCGCGACGTTCGAGGATTATGTCGGCGCCGCGGGTCTCGAGCGGCGCGGCCGGAAGAAATGGCGCAAGAGCGTCGACGACGTCATCGCGCGGCTGTCCGCCGCGCTGGAGCCCGAGTACATCGTGCTCGGCGGCGGCAATGCCGACAAGGTCGACAACCCGCCGCCCAAGGTGAGGTTCGGCGACAACGCCAACGCATTCGAAGGCGGATTTCGAATGTGGAAGAAGAGAGCGCGCAAGGCGAACGGCGTGCGTCGATGAAACCGGAACCGCCACCAAATCGCCGCAACTGCTGAAGTTTCGCGCTGCTTCGCACTCCTGTTGTCGGAACTGATGGGTGCGCCGCTCGTTTTATGCGGCATAACATCCTGTTCCATGAGGAGTGAGCCATGCGAAGTTTCATTATTCCCGCGATCGCGGCCCTGGCGATCGGCGCAGCGACGCCGGCGATGGCCTACGATTCCGGCAGCCAGGTCTCGATGGAGGCCGCGCTCGATGTCGCGACCGGTCTCGGCATCGTGACGGTGTCCAATACCCAGTTCCTCGGCGACGAGTGGGAGGTCGAGGGGCGTGACCGCCTCGGCCGCTGGATGAAGGTCGATGTCGACGCGCGGACCGGCGAGGTGCGCAACGTGGATCGCGGCTGGTAGCCCGCGTCTTCACACTGCCTGACATTCGGAACGGCCGGCGGAGCAAGGCGCACGCCGGCCGTTCGTTATCCAGAACTGTCTGATGCCGTGCTTTGGCTGAATGGCATAAAGCTGGGGTATGCTGGTCCCATCATTCCGGGAATCGCCGCCAGCGCGGCGGCCCGTGAACAGGAGACCGGCCATGACAAAACCGTTTCCGTCCAAAACCCATATCGGCAATCACCTGCTGCATCCGGAAACCCAGATGCTGAACTACGGCTACGATCCGCAGCTGTCGGAGGGGGCCGTCAAGCCGCCCGTGTTCCTGACCTCGACCTTCGTGTTCCGCACCGCCGAGGACGGCAAGGACTTCTTCGACTTTGTCGCGGGCCGGCGCGAGCCTCCGGAGGGCATGGGGGCGGGGCTGGTCTATTCGCGCTTCAACCATCCGAACAGCGAGATCGTCGAGGACCGGCTTGCGATCTATGAGCGCACCGAGAGCTGCGCGCTGTTCTCCTCCGGCATGTCGGCGATCTCGACCACGGTGCTGGCCTTCGCGCGGCCCGGCGACGTGATCCTGCATTCGCAGCCGCTCTATGGCGGCACCGAGACGCTGTTCACCAGGACACTGGCGGGCTTCTCGATTCACGCCGTGGGCTTTGCCGACGGCCTCGACGAGAGTGTCATCCGCGCCGCTGCCGACGAGGCGATGAAGAAGGGCCGTGTCGCGATGATCTTCATCGAGACGCCGGCCAATCCGACCAACGGCCTGGTCGATATCGCGCTGACGCGGCGCATCGCCGATGCGATCGGCAAGGCACAGGGCCATACGCCGATCATCGCCTGCGACAACACGCTGCTCGGGCCGGTATTTCAGCGGCCGATCGAGCACGGCGCCGATCTCTCGCTGTACTCGCTGACGAAATATGTCGGCGGCCATTCCGACCTGATCGCGGGCGCGGCGCTCGGCTCGAAGAAGCTGATGAAGGACATCAAGGCGCTGCGCGGCGCGATCGGCACCCAGCTCGATCCGCATTCCTGCTGGATGATCAGCCGTTCGCTGGAAACGCTCAGTCTGCGCATGGAAAAGGCCGACCGCAACGCGCGGATCGTCGCCGACTATCTGCGCGACCATCCCAAGGTGGCGCAGGTGCATTATCTCGGCCATCACGATCCGGCGTCGCCTGCGGGGCGCGTGTTCGCGAGCCAAAGCAGCGGCGCCGGTTCGACCTTCTCGTTCGACATCGTCGGCGGGCAGGAGGCGGCGGAGAAATTCCTCAACTCGCTGCAGATCTTCAAGCTCGCAGTCAGCCTCGGCGGCACCGAGTCGCTCGCGAGCCTGCCGGCCACCATGACGCATTCCGGCGTGCCAGCCGATATCCGCAAGCGGATCGGCGTGCTGGATTCGACAATCCGGCTCTCGATCGGGATCGAGCATCCGTCCGACCTGGTGGCCGACATCGCGCAGGCGTTGAGCCGGGTGTGAGCCAGTCAAAAGCGTGTAGGATGGGTCGACGAAACCCGTCCTACGGGCTACCAACCTCCGGAGAGAGTGCATGCTGGCAATCACGGCGATCATCCGCGCGAAGAAGGGCCATGAGGCGGCGATGCGTCAGGCGTTGCTCGACGTCGTCGAGCATGTCCGCGCCAACGAGCCGTCCACCGTCGGCTACTACGTCTCGCAGGATGTCGACAGTCCGCGGATATTTTCGACGTATGAGCGATACCTGGATCAGGCGGCGATGGACCGGCACAACAATTCGCCGGCTGTGGCGCGCTTCTTTGAGGTCGCGAAGCCGATCCTCGACGGCGAGGTGATAGTGGTCTTGGCGAACGAGATTGCGAGCAAGCGAGAGTAGGGCGTTCGCTACCGGGTCACAAATAATAGCCTGCTCCGGAAAGGCTCCGCCGCAGCGCATTCATTCTCCGATTTCGGTGGCGCGGAGCATTGCAGCCCGGCGCGGTCAACGATTTCAGGACAAACCCATCGTCGCGGAACTGCGCTCGAAGCGAGCGTACACCCGGACAACGTTGACGCGGAGGCGGCGCGCCGTTATTGGCGGCGCGGAAAATTCCGACGCAACGATACGGGATGGTCTCGATGCAAGTGACTTTGATGAAGGGCAAGATTCATCGCGCGCACGTCACCGAAGCGGACTTGCATTACGAGGGATCGATTTCGATCGACCGCAATTTGATCGAGGCCGCCGGTTTCCTCATCAATGAACGCGTCGACATCTATAACATCGACACCGGCGCGCGCTTCTCGACCTACGTGATCGAGGCGCCGGCGGGATCGGGCACCATCGGCCTCAACGGCGCGGCCGCACGGCTCGCCATGGCCGGCGACAAGGTCATCATCGTCGCCTATGCCAGCTTCGACGCCGACGAGGCGCGCAAGTTTCATCCGCGGGTCGTGCTGGTCGACGACAAGAACCGGCACGTCGCGAAGGCTGCCGCCGCACCGGCGAAAGCATTGGCGGATGCGTAAGCTGGGCTACGCTAGGCCTTCTTGACGAACTCCGATTTCAGATTCATCGCGCCGATGCCGTCGATCTTGCAGGCGATGTTGTGTCCGTCGCTGGCCTCGGTGAGGCGGATGTTCCTGACCTTGGTGCCGCCCTTGACCACCGACGACGAGCCCTTGACCTTGAGGTCCTTGATCACGATGACGCTGTCGCCGTCCGTCAGCGGGTTGCCGTGCGCGTCGCGCACGCCCGCTTGCTGGGCGGTCTCGGCGGCCGCGGCCGCATCGCTGCTCCACTCATGGGCACATTCCGGGCAAACCCAGAGAACGCCGTCCTGATAGGCATGCTCGGAATTGCATTTCGGGCAGTTCATTGCGGCGTCCATAGTCGAGATCGTCTCCGTCGTTGCGGGCGCACCGTAGAGGCACAGGCGGCCAAAGCAAGCAAAAACCCGGCGATTTGATGCGCAAAGCGGCGCAAAGGTGGCGAGCCACTCGTCCACCCGCGGATGCCGGTGGAACGGTCTGCGCCTCTATCCGTTGCCGTCCGTCGCTCGGGATTGCGCCCCTGTGCTTGCGGGGAACGGTTCACTGATCGTCGCGTCCGGGCCGGCAATTCATCCAGGAGCAATCGGCTGATCCCAAACATGGACGCGGAAGATGAATCAGAGAAATTCGGCCTTCGTCTGCCTTCGCACGTCGCTCGTCACCGCCGCCTTCACGTCGGCGTTGCTGGTGGGCGCTAGTCTTGTGAGCGCAAGTCTTGCCCACGCACAGCCAGTGAATTCGCGCGCGGATCATGGCAATGGTGGTCCTGGCGAGTTCGCCGACCTTGCCGAGAAGGTCGGGCCGGCCGTGATTGGCGTCAACGCCAAGGTGGCGGCAGCGGCGGATGACGACGACTCGTCTCCCGGTGACTCCCCCGGCGGTTCTCTCGGGCCGGACGGCTCTCCCGATCAGGACACGCCGGGAAGGGCCGTTCCGGATCCCGGCAGGCGCGGACCGGGCAATCTGCCGAAGTTGGGTGAGATGACCTCGATCGGTTCGGGCTTCTTCATCTCGGCGGACGGCTATGCGGTGACGAACAATCATGTCCTCGGCGGCAGCGACCGCGCCGATGTCCGCACCAGCGACAACAAGGTCTACAAGGCGAAAGTCCTGGGCAAGGATCCGGTCAGCGACCTGGCCCTGCTCAAGGTCGATGGGCGGACCGACTTCAGCTATGTCAAGCTCGCGGATCAAGCGCCGCGCACCGGCGATTGGGTGCTCGCGGCCGGCAATTCATTCGGTCTCGGAAACACCGTCACCGCGGGGATCGTCTCGGCGCGTGCACGCGACCTGGAAACGGGGTCGTCGGAAGATTTCGTCCAGATCGACGCGCGGATCAACCGCGGCGATTCCGGCGGGCCGAGCTTCAACACGCATGGCGAGGTGATCGGCGTGAACAGCCTGATCTTCTCGCCCTCCGGCGGCTCGGTCGGTGTCGCGTTTGCGATACCCGCCGATACCGTGAAGACGGTGATCCCGCAGCTGAAGGACAAGGGCTCGGTCACGCGCGGCTGGATGGGCGCCCAGATTCAATCGATCACCCCCGGCATTGCCGAAAGCTTGGGTGCGAACAATCTGCACGGCGCGGTCGTGGTCGGCGTGCAGACCGGCGGTCCGGCAGCGAAGGCCGGATTGAGGCGGGGCGACGTGATCACCTCGGTCAATGACGAGCCGATCAAGAGCGCCAACGAGCTGACCAAGAAGGTCTATGCGGGCGCGCCGGGCAGCTCGGTCAAGCTTTCGATGCTGCGGGACAACGCGCCGAATTCGCTGAGCGTGACGCTCGGCCAGCTCGCGCAGTCGCAGGCGCCCGCCGGCGCGCCGAAGTGAGGCTGCCTTAGTGTGTCGGCTACTGCCCATCCTGCAGGCTACGTCTGCGGTGTGATCCCGCCGGCCTTGGCGATCAGCTCGAACGATCGCAGCCGCTTCTGGTGATCGTAGACGTCGGACACGATCATCAGCTCGTCGGCGCCGGTCTCGGCGACCAGCGCGTCGATGCCGGCGCGCACCGTCGCGGGCGAGCCGATGATGGAACGCGCGAGCATCCGCATCGCCTGCACCTTCTCCGCCGGCGACCAGTAGCTCTCGATGTCGTCGATCGGCGGCTGGCTGAGGCCGCGCGCGCCGCGGAAGATGTTGGTGAACGACATCTGCTGCGTGGTCGCCAGCCGCCGCGCCTCCTCGTCGGTGTCGGCGGCGATGATGTTGACGCCGACCATGGTGTAGGGGCGATCGAGCTGCTCCGACGGCTTGAAGCGGGCGCGATAGATCTGCAGCGCCTGGATCAGCAGCTCGGGGGCAAAGTGCGAGGCGAAGGCGTAGGGCAGGCCGAGCTCGCCGGCCAGCATCGCGCCGAAATTGCTCGAGCCGAGAATCCACAGCGGCACGTCGGTGCCCGCGGCCGGCACCGCCTGGATGCGCTGGTTGGGACCGGCCGCCGCGAGGAAGGCCTGCACCTCGAGCACGTCCTGCGGAAAGTTCTCGGCGGATTCCGGCGTGCGGCGCAGCGCGCGCAGCGTGAGCTGGTCGGTGCCCGGGGCGCGGCCGAGGCCGAGGTCGATGCGGTCCGGAAACAGCCGCGCCAGCGTGCCGAACTGCTCGGCGATGACATAGGGCGCGTGATTAGGCAGCATGATGCCGCCGGCGCCGACCCGGATGGTCTTGGTGCCAGCCGCGATGTGCCCGATCACGACCGACGTCGCGGCGCTGGCGATGCCCGCCATGTTGTGATGCTCCGCCACCCAGATGCGGCGATAGCCGAGAGCCTCCGCATGCACGGCGACATCGCGCGCGTTATAGAGCGCGGCGCGCGCGTCGGTTTCCTCGGTGACGCGGACGAGATCGAGAATGGAGAGGGCGGCCACGGCGACTCCGGAGCGTTAGGGACGGGGAGCCGATGGTATTTGGCTGTGTCCAGGTGGATGCGAAACGGCGGGGGGCAGCCGGTTCATGCAGGTGGATATGGATGCGGTCGCCATGCCGGTCAATCCGCCCGATGCGATCGAGGAAGCAGAGCTGCCCATCCAAAATATCGAAAACAACCCCATGCAAAGGTGCAGGTTGCTGCCGGCACTCGGAAAAGCGACTTGACGCGTCGGGCAAATCAGCGATACTTTTCCATTATTCCGAAATGACCCCGTCGCCCGCCGCCATCGGAGATTCGTCGCGTCAGTCCCCAGACGATTGCGGCCGTGGCTGAAGTCGCGAGCAGATGCTTCAAGGTGTGCCCGCTGACGAAATGGAGCGTGTTTGCGATCTCGTGGTCGAGCACCTCGCTGATCTTGGCCAGCATGTACAACATCATCGCGGCGGCGAATGCGATGCGGTCGGCACGCGGCGCGCGATAGATCGACTGCCATAGCGGGATCAGGATGAGCGGGAGGACCTGCAGCAGCAGATAGGGCCGCAGGTCGCCCGCACCATGCCGGTCGGTATGGACCCACCACGCGACGCTGGCGGTGGCGTAAAGCCCGAGAACGATCGCTTCGATGTTCGTCTTCGATCCCGGCCGGGTGTCGCCGCGGACGCCGACCAGCAGGCCCGCGCCGGCAAGCGCGATCGGCAGCATGTCCCAGGTCAGTCGGCCATTGTCGGGAGCGAGGTGAAAGAAGGCGGACCCGAAGGCGGTCAGGAACAGTCCGATCAGGAACAGGCGGTAGCCGGGCCATCCGGCGCGCAGCCGATCGCTGTTGCGGTGAGGGCGCAGCGCCAGCCAGCCCCAGATCGCGACCAGGGCGAAGCCGATGTTCGACAAGACATCGCCTGCGTGGGGAATGCCTGACAGGGCCGAGTGGTCGGCGAAATCGTTATAGCCCGCCGGCTGCGCGATGCGCCCGTGCACCGCGAATGCCGCGATGATGCCGATCGTGATGATCGTCGGGGCGACTTTCATCCGCGGTTTCACCGGCCGTTCGGACCCGGTCAATCCGTCCATCCGGAAGGTCGTTTGCATCGTCGGCTCCCACAAAAATGAACGATGTTCAAATACCTGACATGAAATTGAGCGATGTTCAAGTTCGTTTTCGGGAGGGGCCGATAATGCTGATGGGGAAGGTGCCAGGAGACCTCCGCCGAGGCGTCAACGCGGCCTCCGGCTTGCGCTCCACAGCAACGCGCGCAGCCCGTAGCCCGCATGAGCGAGGCGATATGCGGGGGCCGGTGGCGTGTTCTTGCGAGGCGGATCCCGGATGTCGTGGAGCCTGTCATCGGGCGCGCGTTCGCGCGACCCGTTGGCTCATCCCGGCTACTGGGACAAAAGCGCAGAGCGTTTCGGCGACGCGCGACTTGCCGAAAATGTGCTGACGATGGCGGCTTACACCTGCGGCCGATCCACCCTACCTTCGCTGGGCGCCGACCCGCACAGCCTTAACCGATCCGATCCGGAGCGAGACCTATTCCCCAGCTCATATTCGGCCTGACCAGCCTGCTGATCCTGGCCCGCTTCATCTGGCCACTCGACTGGCCGCTCCCGGCAAAGATCGTCGCCGCGTTGCTGGTGCTGGTCGCCTTGCAGTTTCACCGCTGGAACAGACTGTCGTCGGGATCGGAATTCTCGCCGGAGTTTCCGCGTCCGGTGGTCGTCCTGTTCAACTGGGCGTTCGGTGCGATCATGCTGCTGGCGCTGCTGCAACTGGCGCTCGATGCCGGGCTGCTGGTGGCCGCGCTGATCCACGGCGGCTTCGTCGGCGCGCCCGACGGCGTCCGCTACGCACTTGCTGCGCTCGCGGCCGCAGCCGCCGCGATCGGCGTGCATCAGGCGATGCGCATTCCGCCGCTCAGGGATGTCGAGGTCGGCATCCGCGGACTTCCGCTACAGTTCGACGGCTACACCATGCTGCAACTGACGGATCTGCACATCAGCCGGCTATTTCCTGCGCCGTGGGCGCGCGCCGTGGTCGAGCGATCGAACAAGCTCGGCGCCGACCTGATCGCGATTACGGGCGACCTGATCGACGGCACCATCGATGCGCGGCGCAACGACATCGCGCCGTTGCGCGACCTGATGGCGGCCGATGGCGTCTACGTGATCTCGGGCAATCACGAATATATCTTCGGCTATGACGGGTGGATGGCGCACTACGAAGCGCTCGGCCTGCGCTCGCTCGAGAACCGGCACATCGTGCTCGAACGCGGCGGCGGCCGCCTGGTGATCGCGGGGATCACCGACCGCGCGTCGCGCCACCGGGGGCATTCCATCCGCGACCTTGCCACGGTTCTCGACGGCGCCCCGAAAGGCGCGCCCGTCGTCCTGCTCGACCACCAGCCGAGCGACGCACGAAAGGCAGCCCGGCTCGGCGTCGCCCTGCAGCTCTCCGGACACACCCATGGCGGATTGATCCTGGGCATCGATCGCCTCGCCGCGCGCGCCAATGCCGGCTTCGTCTCCGGCCGCTACGACGTCGACGGGATGACGCTCTACGTCAACAACGGCACCGCGCTCTGGCCGGGCTTTGCCTTGCGGCTCGGCCGCCCGTCCGAATTGACCCGGATCACGTTGCGTGTGGCTGACGGCGTCTGATCGATTTGTTGCGCATGCGATGCGCGGTGTCCGGTCTGTTTCTCGGCCAGGGCGGCAGCGGTAGCCCGCATGAGCGAAGCGACATGCGGGGTCGGTCGTGCGTATGGCGATGCCGGTCCCGGATATCGCTTCGCTCATCCGGGCTACGAGGCTTCCGATTCGTGCACGAGCAAACGTTCCGAAGGTCGCAGGAGGGTGAGAATCGGTCACTCACGTTCCAAGGCCGGCGGCTGCCATGCGTCGATCGCCGTCTCCGGGTAAATCTGCACCGAGCCGGGCTCGAAGTAGCTCTCGATCGCATATCCGAGCCTTGTCAAATCCGTACGATACCAACCAACGATTCGACCGCGCCATGATGCTCGCCCTTTCTTGGCGGCATAGTCACCCATTTGAAACTTTGCATCTGCGGGCCACGGATCGACCATCTCGCCTCCGACCGAATTGCCTTGAAAAGAAGACATTATGGCCGACCCATCTACGTCCGCAACGGGTCGATTTCGTCCCGCCGATCTCGGTCTGACAGCGGCAATGATCTTGCCAGCTTCACACCAATCTCTTCGCGATCGAGGTGCAGCGAAGGCGGCCTGAGAAAACGAACAAGCACGTAACGAGTAGGGTGGGTTCGCCAACGGATCGCGCGGAGCGCGTGTCCGATGATAGACTCCTCGTAACCCGCCGCTCGGCGTTACCGCGACGAAGGGCGGATTACGCTGCGCTAATCCGCCCTACGAGCCGCGAGATGCTCATGGCGTCGGTCTCTTTTGGTAGACACCTGAAAATGAGACGTTTGTCCCGCCGCAATGGAGGTTGTCGCCGACAACCAGTAACTTGCCGACGAGCTGCATCGTGACCTGACAGTCGAGTTCGTCCGTCCCGTCACCGAATTTCATCTTATCGCCTGAAGGTTTTGCTTCGTAATCAAGCTCGCCGGAATGGGTGCGGCTGCCCGAACCCCAAATGGCCTCGCCCTTGATGGCCAGCTGACCTGCCTCTTTCGATTTCGAGATGCGAATGACGTTGTCGTAGGCACGCCATTCGCCGAGCCAATCCCGTTCTGCCGGTCGTCGTATGTCCTCCTGCCACGCAAGCCTTTCGATCTCGATCCAGCCGACCGTCTCAGTGCCCTTGCGAGGTTGAAACCAACTGCATGCGAACTTGCCTGACGTCCGGGAAACAATGACTTCATCGTTGCGAACGACATAAGTTTTCAGACGACAGGCTTGGTCGTCGGGGCAACGCTCGTTGCCGTCGCCGCGGAAATAGATCCTGTCGCCGGCTGCGCCTTTGATCTTCGCCAGCCTGTAGTCGGTGCTCTCGCGCGGGAAATATCCGTTCCGACAAATGTTGTCGGCGTTGCCCTTGAGCTGGCCGGATGCGGGCGAGGTTTGGAGAATGCTCCATGCGAGGAGTCCGAGCGAAGCCTGGACAACGCGTCTCATTGGGTTTTCACCTTCGATTCATTTTCCGCATGGAATGCGGCAGGGTGGCGGGGCGGTGATTCCATACCAATTTGGTCCGACAAAGCGCCGCAGATCAATCGCATGAAAACGTGATCAATCAGTTGTTGCCATCGCGTAGGGCGGATTAGCCGAAGGCGTAACCCGCCGACCTTTAGCTCATTGAGCGAAGGCGGAAGCGCAATCCGCCGAAGTTCTCGCATTGTTCTCGGGAGGATTCACAAGACCATCTGTTGGTCAACCTTAGACAATGACGAAGAACTTTTCTTTTCCCTTCTACTGTATGCCAAAGTCTGCTTCGGCCGCGCAACGGGACAAGGGAAAATCAGAAATCATGATCATGGACCGTGGAATTGCCGACGCTGGTGCGATGGGCGAGCGCGCTCCGCCTGGGCCTCGGTCGCGGCTTCTCAACCGCCGGGCGTTTCTGGTCGGTTCTGCTGCTGGTCTCGCCGCACTGAGCCTGGCCGGTTGTGCGTCCGACTACATGACCCTGGCCGAGGCGGAGAAGGTCTACGGGCCCGTGCCCGACGAGAAATTCCCGATCCCCGCGGTCGACGTCAGTAAGGTCGATCCGAAATATTTTCGCAAGACCGTGAAGTACCACAGCGATGAGGCGCCCGGTACGATCATCGTCGATCCGAGCAAATACTATGTCTACCGCATCGAAGGCGAAGGAAACGCGACCCGCTATGGCGCCAATGTCGGCCGCGATGGGTTCCGGTGGAGCGGGGAGGCTTATGTCGGGCGCAAAGCCGAATGGCCGACCTGGACGCCGCCCAAGGAGATGATCGCGCGCCAGCCGGAGGCGGGCAAATATGCTCGCGGCATGGCGGGGGGCCTCGACAATCCACTTGGCGCGCGCGTGCTCTACCTCTACCAAAATGGGGTGTACACGCTTTACACGATCTATAGCACCAGCGCCCCCGAAACGATCGGGAACGGTATTACGAGCGGCTGTACCGGCCTCCTCAGTCAGGACATGATCGACCTCTATTCGCGAACGCCCCTCAAAACGAAGGTGATCGTGCTGCCGGCGTAGACGGCGTCGACCGCAGGCTCCAGGCGCTGCCAGGGACGCCTTTGTGCGGCGATGGTTGTCGAAAGACGTTAGGCAGGGTGATTTGGACGTGGTGATGCTTTCGCGAAGACTAGTCATTGTTGCGGCGATGCTCGTGCTCGGGACTTTATCGGTGCGCGCGCAGCAAAGCACCGAGTATGATGCGTGCATGGACAAGGCCGCAGGGGTGTCGACGAAGATGCTCGATTGCGGCAAGACCGAAATCGATAAGTGGGACATCAGGCTCAATACCGCTTATCAAGCGCTTCTCGCAAGGTCGAAGGGCGAGGCGCACGCGCAATTGCAGACCGAGCAGCGGGCCTGGCTGAAGCATCATCTGGGTGAAACCCATCGCCTCGCCGCGGACCCCGACAACGGGTCCGTCGCATTCCTCGACTCCCAGGCGTTCGAATTGAAGGACATCGCCGACCGCACGCTGCTTCTTGAAAAGCGTGCCAGCCGGTAGTCCGCATGAGCGAAGCGACATGCGGTATCGGGTGGTAACGCCCTGTGACGCTGGTCCCGGATGTCGCGGAGCCTGTCATCGGGCGCGCATTCGCGCGACCCGTTGGCTCCTCCGGGCTACGCTTGCTGCGCGCTCATCGCTTCGGGGTGCGCCCGCGGATCCGGTCGAAGCCTTGCTTGATTGCGGCGAAGCGTGCGTCGACAATCGGCTCGAATTCGAGGTCGGTGAAGATATAGGGCCAGTCGTTTTCGATGCCTTCGCGGACGAGTTCACCGACATAGTTGGGATCGATGCCCTCGGAGACGCGTTGGCGGATCAGATTGATCTGCTCGGCAATCGGGCCCGACGTCGGCAGGGTACGGACCGCCCCCTCGAAGCGCTCGGGAAGGTTGCGCCTCGAGTTCACGATTTGCGTGCGGATGAACCCGGGACACAGCACCGATACACCGATCCCTCGCGGCGCGAGTTCAAGGCGCAGTCCCTCGGACAGCGCGACAACGCCGTATTTCGAAACATTGTATGCGTTGCTCGCCCCTGAAATAAGACCGGCGATCGAGGCAGTGGAGACAATGTGTCCACCCTCGCCATGCTGCTCTATCAACGGTCCGAAAATCTCGATTCCCCAAATGGTCGCCATCAGGTTGACGCCCAGGGTCCAATCCCACGACGCGTCGGTCCAGGTGCCATAGGGCCCACCGCCACCAACGCCCGCGTTGTTGACGAGGATGTGCACCTTGCCGTAGCGGGCAGTCGCGGCTTCGGCGGCCGCCACGAGTTCGGTCTTGAGCGAGACGTCCGCTTTCACGCCGTCGACATCGACATTGGTGCGCCTCAATTGCTCGAGCGCCGCGGACAAAGCCGCTTCTTCAATATCGCAAAGCATGACCTTCGCCCCCGCCTGGGCCAAAGCCGTCGCGATCCCCAGTCCGATGCCCGACGCTGCACCGGTCACGAACGCGGTCTTTCCAGCGAGTTCTTTCACGCGCATTCTCCCCCCGCAAACCGGGACCCTTGCCCCAAACGCCAAGTGTCTCCGGGGAAGGCATATGACCGTACTTTCGAGCGATTGGGAAGCGTGCCGGACGTCTGCTTCTGCGGCGGGCCGCTCTGGGTTCAGCGCCTAGGGCGGGTTAGCGGAGCTTAACCCACCACGACTGTTGCTAGCGAAAGCGGCGAATTAGGCCTACGGCTTATCCGCCCTACGCTTGCTAATCTGCCCTACGTTTTCTGAGCGAGGGTGCGCGTTCGAGTTGAACCGAAAGGGACGACTGGGTTTGCTACTTGAGAGCCATTCTTCTTTTCTCACATGGCCAACGCTACTGCCGTTGCTAAAGGTCTTTATTTTCGATCGAAAACTTAACTGTGATGGCCATAGTCGCGGCTTCCGAGACAACAATTCTGTATGAGTGAGATTTGCCGCGCCCTGTTCGTCAGGCTTGGCGACTCGATAAGTTTTGCCGCTTTCATTTTCTCTATGCAGAATCAGCATTGTATTGCGGAAAGTGGCTTCCTGCCGCTCACCTGTAGTGGCGTTTAGCAATTCACCAATCTCATCTGAGGAGCTCCGCTGCGAAAAATAAACATTCTCAGTTGCGGAGAGGACCTGAAGCTCGTTCAATGCCGATACGTCGGATCCTTTTTTCATCTCCACGAAACTCGAGGAGCCTGACATCGTATAATCGCGTTGAGCTTTTCATCGGCGGACGCTTTGGCGGCGTCAAGCTCGGTCCGTAACTCCTTTGTCTTAGAAATCATCCGCTCGCGATCTTCGGTAATCATGCCGTACGTTCGGCGAAGCCGTAGCGAGAAGTAGATGAGGATGGCCGCCATCGGAATGTAAACGAAGATAATATAGACGAGCAGATCAGAAATTAGTGGAGATGTCAGTTGATCGGATCGCGCAATAGTTACGCCGATTGGTCCAGCAATCTTGCGTATCTTGCTTTGATCCAATGGAGCGTTCGTCGTGAGCACGACTGAAAAGCGCCTCAGAGGAAAAACCTTCGCGATTGTCATTGATTGCTCAATGGATGAAGCCTTCTCAACTGTGATCTGAGTATCCTGACTTTGCGAGCCTGCTATAATTGATTGAGCTTCAAAGCCAAGTTGAATGCCTTCGAGAGCCGTGAACGAATAGTTGTCTATCATTAATACGTTAGTGTAGCGCCCGTTTGAGGCACCGAGATCTGCAAAGCTTACCTGGGCGCGTTGCAGAAACAGGCTTTGGAGGATGAATCCAGCGATACCTATCGCCAAGGTGGTAGCCAGATTCTTCGCCAGCGACGCTATGAAATCGTTGGCAAACGATCTGTCTGAGGCTTTTCGATCGTTGCTGGGCTCTTCTGGCATCAAAACCCACCCTAGTTAGCGCGCAAGCTGAGACTTGTGCGTCAGCGGCGCTCTGAACGTTCCAGAAAAAACGGCGGCTATTGCCGCCGTTCCGATTCTGCAAATTTGTTATCATAATACTTTCGGTTAGCTGCACCCCGTCGTGGACCCGCACGTATCGCACTTCATGCAGGTGCCATTCCGCACCAACGTGAAGTTGCCGCACTCCGAGCACATCTCGCCTTCGTAGCCCTTGGCCTTGGCTTCGGCGCGACGCTCCGCCTTGGACGGGGCGGCGGCTGCGGCGGTGCCGGGCTTGCTCCAGTTCAGGGCCTCGAGCTTCTCGGTCGGCGAGAGGTCGTGGCTGACTTCCTGCTTCAGGGCGACCGCGCCTTCGACGGTGTCGGAGGCGCCGCGCGAGGTTGCGCCGTGGGAGGCGAGCGCGGTGACGCGGTTGCCGGCGGGCGCGTTGTCGGCGCCCTGGCTCGCCGCGGCCGAGCCGCCGCGCATGACGACGAGGTTGTCGGTGCGCGACCGGGTCAGGCCCTTCGACAGATACTTGGTCGCCTGGTGCTGGGCGGGGGCCTCATCCGGCTCCTTGCCTTCCTCGACGCCCTTGCCGAGCGCGTCGAAGCCAGACTCGTTCGGATCGACATGGGCGAGGTCGAAGCGCGCCATGTAGCTGACCGCGAGCTCGCGGAACACATAGTCGAGGATCGAGGTCGCGTACTTGATGGAGTCGTTGCCCTGCACGGGGCCCGCGGGCTCGAAGCGGGTGAAGGTGAAGGCGTCGACATATTCCTCGAGCGGCACGCCGTATTGCAGACCCAGAGATACTGCGATCGCAAAATTGTTGATGAAGGAGCGCAGCGCCGCGCCTTCCTTGTGCATGTCGATGAAGATCTCGCCGAGCCTGCCGTCGTCATATTCGCCGGTGCGCAGGTACACCTTGTGGCCGCCGACAACGGCCTTCTGGGTGTAACCCTTGCGGCGGTCCGGCATCTTCTCGCGCTCGCGCATCACGACGATGCGCTCGACCAGCTTCTCGACGATCTTCTCCGAGACCTGGGCGGCACGCGCCGCCATCGGCTTCTCGTAGAGCGCCTCGACCGCATCGTCCTCGTCCTCATCGTCGGCGATGAGCTGCGAGTTCAGCGGCTGCGACAGCTTCGAGCCGTCGCGGTACAGCGCGTTGGCCTTCAGCGCCAGCTTCCACGACAACAGGTAGGCGGACTTGCAGTCCTCAACCGTGGCGTCGTTCGGCATGTTGATGGTCTTGGAGATCGCGCCCGAGATGAACGGCTGCGAGGCCGCCATCATCCGGATGTGGCTCTCGACCGAGAGGTAGCGTTTTCCAATTTTGCCGCAGGGATTGGCGCAGTCGAACACGGGATAGTGCTCCGCCTTCAAATGAGGCGCGCCTTCCACCGTCATCGCGCCGCAGATGTGCACGTTGGCGGCCTCGATCTCGCGCTTGGTGAAGCCGACGGCCTGGAGCAGGTCGAAGCCGGGGGCTGCGATCGCTTCCGCGCCGATGCCGAGCTGGTCGCGGATGAAGTCCTCGCCGAAGGTCCACTTGTTGAAGGCGAACTTGATGTCGAACGCGGTCGGCAGCGCTTTTTCCACCTTGGCAATGGCTTCATCGGTGAAGCCTTTTGCCTTGAGGGTGGAGGCGTTGATGCCGGGCGCATTCGACAGCGAGCCGTGGCCGACGGCGTAGGCCTCGATCTCCGCGATCTCGCTCTCGCGATAGCCGAGCGCGCGCAGCGCCGACGGCACCGCCTGGTTGATGATCTTGAAGTAGCCGCCGCCGGCGAGCTTCTTGAACTTCACCAGCGCGAAGTCGGGCTCGATGCCGGTGGTGTCGCAATCCATCACCAGGCCAATGGTGCCGGTCGGCGCCACCACGGTGGTCTGGGCGTTGCGGTAGCCGTTGACCTCGCCGAGCGCCAGCGCGTCGTCCCAGGCCAGCCTGGCATGGGTGACGATGTCCGCCTGCGGGCAGGAGGCGTGATCGAGCGGCACCGGGTTGACCGACAGCGCCTCGTAACCGGTGGCGTTGCCGTGGGCGGCGCGGCGGTGGTTGCGGATCACGCGCAGCATGTGCGCCGCGTTCTTCTTGTAGCCCGGGAAGGTGCCGAGCTCGGCCGCCATCTCGGCCGAGGTCTTGTAGGCGATGCCGGTCATCACAGCGGTCAGCGCGCCGCACAGCGAACGGCCTTCCTTGCTGTCATAGGGCAGGCCCATGGTCATCAAGAGGCCGCCGATGTTTGCGAAGCCGAGGCCGAGCGTGCGGAATTCGTAGGACAGTTCGGCGATCGCCTTCGACGGGAACTGGGCCATCATGACGGAGATTTCGAGCACGATGGTCCAGAGCCGGCAGAGGTGCTCGTAGGACTCGATGTCGAACCGCTTGGTGGTCGTGCTGTAGAACGTCAGCAGGTTGGCCGAGGCGAGGTTGCACGCCGTGTCGTCCAAGAACATGTATTCCGAGCACGGATTGGAGGCGCGGATGTCGCCGGACGCCTTGCAGGTGTGCCAGTCGTTCATCGTGGTGTTGAAGTGCAGGCCGGGATCGGCGCTCGCCCAGGCGGCGTAGCCGATCTTCTCCCAGAGGTCGCGGGCCTTCAGCGTCTTCGTCACCTTTTTGGTGGTGCGGCCGACCAGGTTCCAGTCGCCGTCCGTTTCCACCGCGCGCAGAAAATCGTCCTTCAGCGACACCGAGTTGTTGGAGTTCTGGCCGGAGACGGTGAGATACGCCTCGGAATCCCAGTCGGTGTCGTAGGTGTCGAACGAGATGTCCTTGTAGCCTTGCTTGGCGAACTGGATGACGCGCTTGATGTAGTTGTCCGGCACCAGCGCGCGGCGCGCGAGCTTGATCTCGCGGCGGAGCGCAGGGTTCTTCTCCGGATCGAAGCAGTCGTCGCCGCTGCCTTCGCAGTTGACGCAGGCCTTCATCACGGCCTTGAGGTGCTTCTGGTTGATCTTGGAGCCGGTGACGAGCGCGGCGACCTTCTGCTCCTCCTTCACCTTCCAGTCGATATAGGTCTCGATATCGGGGTGATCGGCGTCGACCACGACCATCTTGGCGGCGCGGCGCGTGGTGCCGCCCGACTTGATCGCGCCCGCGGCGCGGTCGCCGATCTTGAGGAAGCTCATCAGGCCGCTTGAGCGGCCGCCGCCGGACAGCTTCTCGCCTTCGCCGCGCAGGCTCGAGAAGTTGGAGCCGGTGCCGGAGCCATACTTGAACAGGCGCGCCTCGCGCACCCAGAGGTCCATGATGCCGCCCTCGTTGACGAGGTCGTCGCCGACGCCCTGGATGAAGCAGGCATGTGGCTGCGGATGCTCATAGGCCGACTTCGACTTGGTCAGCTTGCCGGTCTTCCAGTCGACGTAATAGTGGCCCTGGCCGGGACCATCGACGCCATAGGCCCAATGCAGCCCGGTGTTGAACCATTGCGGCGAGTTCGGCGCGACCATCTGCTTTGCCAGCTGGAAGCGGAGCTCGTCGAAGAAGGCGAGGGCGTCTTCTTCCGTGGAGAAGTAGCCGCCCTTCCAGCCCCAATAGGTCCAGCAGCCGGCGAGGCGATCGAACACCTGCTTGGCCGAGGTTTCGCCGACGATGCGCTCGTTCTCCGGCAGGAGGCCAAGCGCCTCGGTGTCGGGCACCGAACGCCACAGCCACGACGGCACGGTCTCTTCCTCGACCTTCTTCAGGCGCGCGGCGACGCCGGCCTTGCGGAAATACTTCTGCGCCAGCACGTCGGAGGCGACCTGCGACCAGAACTCCGGAACCTCGACGTTCTCGGCGCGGAACACGACCGAGCCGTCCGGATTGCGGATCTCTGAGGTGGTCAGGCGGAAATTGATCCCGGCATAGGGAGATTGTCCGCTGGTGGTGTTGCGTCGTTCGATTCGCATGGTCGAGCCCCGTCTCTTCTTCTGCCCGGCCCCACGTTTCCCCGCAGGTGCCGGAATGTTGTCTGTTCGCGGACTCCGGGAACACGCGTCAGCACGCCTCCCGTCATCCGCAGCTCAGCCGGTGGATCCGGCCTGTTTTCTCTCATCCGCTGGGCACCGGTATGACCGGTCCTGCGGCGGCATCGTCCCGGCGCGGCGCCCGACTGGTCGGGTGCTCCGGGTCATGCATTCAACGCCCCAAAACGCTTCACGCGACACGTCACGCGTACGCTTCTTGCGGGCCGGTTACGGCCTCTGTTTCCGGGTCCTTCGCGGCCCGTTTGTCGTCCCCGACGGCGACCCCAAAATCAGGGCAGAAAAGCCCTTCACCCGCGGCCCGAAGGCCTGGCGGAGTGGTCATTTTGGAACCCTTGTGGGAGCGACCGGCGGGGACCCAAACACACTCGCGCCGAACAGGTTGAAAGCTAGGCCATGTCCGTCACGCCCGTCAAGGACTAGTACGAGTTTCTGAATCAAACACTAAATATGGTGGAAAGAGGGGGATAACAGGGGTCGGTGCCGCGCCTGTGATCGAGCCAACTATCGGTGAGTCCTCAGGGATTCCCAAGCCAAAAAAATTCCTATCGCCTGTGGATCGGAGCTTCGCCCCGCTGTTCACAGGCGAAGTTTTTATTCGCTGTCCCGGATTGAATTTTGGGGACTCACGTAGGCCTACGGGCAAAGTACGGATCAGGCATGTCAGAGCCGTGATGGTCGGGCGACAAAATCGCGGGCAAGGTGAGGCCGACTCACATCCTTTTCACACCCTTGCCGGGTTCCATGACAGTCCAGAAGCCTCAAGCGCGGCCGCGCCTTGCGCCCGCCGGCCTGATGTTCCTCGCCATCACCTCGGTGGGTTGGGGGTTCAACTGGCCGTCCACCAAGTTCCTGCTCGGCGAGCTGCCGCCGCTGACCTTGCGCGGCACCACCGGGGTGATCGGCGCCGTGCTGCTCGCGGCGCTGGCGCTGATCCGCGCCCAGAGCCTGCATGTCGAGAGCCGGCTGTGGCCGCGGCTCGTGCTCTATGCGGCGCTCAACGTCACCGGCTGGATGGTGCTGATGGGGCTGGCGCTGCTCTGGCTGCCGGCGAGCGAGGCCGCGCTGATCGCCTACACGATGCCGGTATGGGCCTCGCTGCTGGCCTGGCCGGTGCTCGGCGAACGGCCGACGCTGCTGCGGACCATCGCGCTGGTGATGGCCTTTGCAGGCCTCGCCGCGATCATGGGCGGCAGCGGCATCACCGCAAGCAAGGAGAAGCTGCCGGGAATCATCATGGCGCTCGGCGGCGCCTTCGGCTTTGCGCTCGGCACGGTGCTGGCGAAGAAATATCCGCTGGTGATGCCGCCGATCCCGGCCGCGGCCTGGCAGATCGGCCTCGGCTGCGTGCCGATCGCGATCGTCGGCATGATGATCGAGACCACGCATGTCGACCGCATCACGACCGTCGGCTGGTGGCTGCTGGTCTATTCGACGCTGATCCAGTTCTGCGTCGCCTATGTCGCGTGGTTCGCCGCGCTCGCCCGCCTGCCGGCCTCGGTCGCGGCGATCGGCACCATGGCGGTGCCTGTCATCGGCGTGGTGGCGTCCGCGGTCGCATTGCACGAGCCGCTGGGGCCAAGCCAGATCGTCGCGCTGCTGTTCACCCTCGCCGGCGTCGCGCTCGCGACGAGGTAGCTCACATCACTCGCCGAGCGCCTGCTGCAGCATGCTGGCGAGCTGCGCCTTGCGGTAGGGCTTGGCCAGCAGCAGCACGCCCTCGTCGAGGCGGCCGTGATGCACGATCGCGTTCTCGGTATAGCCCGAGGTGTAGAGCACCTTGATGCCGGGGCGGCGTTTTTGCACCTCGTCGGCGAGCTGGCGGCCGTTCATGCCGCCGGGCATGATCACGTCGGTGAACAGGAGGTCGAACTTCTCGCCCTTGTCGACCAGCGCCAGCGCGGCGCGGGCGTCGGGCACGGCGATGGTCTTGTAGCCGAGCGCGCCTAGCTGCGTGACGACGTAGTTGCGCACCAGCTGGTCGTCTTCCACCACCAGGATGACTTCGCTGCCGCGCCGCACCGGCTCCGGCGGGGGCGCCTCGACCTCGACCTGGCCGCGGGCAGGGGGCAGATAGAGCTTGATCGTGGTGCCGTGGCCTTCCTCGCTGTAGATCTTGATATGTCCGCCGGACTGCTTGACGAAGCCGTAGACCATGCTCATGCCGAGGCCGGAGCCCTTGCCGACTTCCTTGGTGGTGAAGAACGGCTCGAATACCTTGTCCTGCACCGCGTGCGACATGCCGGTGCCGGTGTCGCTGACCGCGAGCAGCACGTAGCGGCCCGGCGTGATGTCGGGATTGACAGCCGCATAGGCGTCGTCGAGCACGATGTTGCTGGTCTCGAACAGCAGCTTGCCGCCGTTCGGCATCGCGTCGCGGGCGTTGATCGCCATGTTGAGCAGCGAGTTGGCAAGCTGCGACGGATCGATATGGACGCTGGCGACATCGGGCGCCAGCACCGAACTGATCTCGATCTGCTCGCCGAGCGTCGGCCGCAGCAGCTTGGCGATGTCGACCACGGTGCCGTTGATGTCGACGGTGCGCGGCTCCAGCGGCTGGCGGCGCGCGAAGGCGAGCAGGTGCTGGATCAGCTCGCGGCAGCGCTCGGCGGCGCGGTCGATCAGCTCGGCGGTTTTCGCGAGCTGCGGCTGGGCGCGCAGGCTGTCGACCAGCGTCTCGGTGGTGCCGGTGATGACCGTCAGCATGTTGTTGAAGTCGTGCGCGACGCCGCCGGTCAGCTTGCCGATGGCGTCGAGCTTCTGTGCCTGCTGCAGCTTGTGCTCGGTTTCGCGCGAGGCGGTGATGTCGTGATAGATCAGCGCCGCGCCGGTGACGGTGTCGTCGCCATCGCGCAGCGGCCGGCCCGACACCACGAGGTGAATCTCCGGCGCGCCGCGCACCGGCTTGGCGACGAATTCCAGCCCGTCGAATTCCTCGCCGCGCAGCGTCCTGGCCGACGGCATGTCGTCGGCCTGCATCGGCGTGACGCCGTCGGACTGGAACACGTTGCTCATGGCGCGCAGCTGCCGGACTGTCATGCCCGGCTTGTAGCGCAGCATCTTCTCGGCGGCCGGGTTCGACAGCAGCACGGTGCCGGCGCTGTCGATCACCAGCACCGCCTCCGCCATGGTGCGGAAGGTGGTTTCCATCACCGAGGTGGAACGGCGGAGCTCTTCGAGCGCGGCACCGAGATCCTTGGTGCGATCGGCGACCTTGCCCTCGAGCGACAGATTGGTCGCCTTGGTCGCGCTGAGCGCGCCCTGCAGTTCGCGGCTGGCGCGCCGGGCCGTCACCGTTAGCGCGATCGCGAGCAGCAGGATCATCGCCACGCCGGCGAGATCGATCATTAGCAGCAGCCGTCCATTGGTCTTGGACTGGTCGGTGCGAATCCGGAGCAGGCGGCGCTCTTCGGTGACCAGGCGGTCGAGCGCCGCGCCGACCTTGTCGGTCAGCGCGCGGCTCTCGCCGGCGGAGACCAGCGCCGCGGCGCCGGCCGTGTCGCCCGCGCTGCGCAACCTGATCAGCTCGGCGCCGAGCGCAATGGCACGCTGGACCTCGACCCTGGTGCCCGTGATCAGCTGCGCCTCCTCGGGGGCCGACGTCACCGCCGCCATCAGATCGTCGAAGGCCGCGGTGAGGGCTGCGCTCTGCTCGCGAAACTCGTCGGCAAAGGACGCATCGCCGGTCAGCGCGAAACCGCGCGCCGCGCTCTCGACGCTGCGCGGCAGCTGACGCGCGTCCGAAATGCGCTTCAGGATGCTGAGCGTGCGGTCGACCGAATCAATCTCGCTGCGCGACTTGACGTCCAACCCGATCGACGCCGCGCTGATGACGAGGAGGATCGCAAGGCCGCTGCCGAGAATGAGACGCTGGGAAGCCATCGACGATTAGTACGAGCAATTATTTCGAAAGACGAGCGGAAGGTGCATACTTCGCAAGACATTCGTTAACGGCGGCAATCAGCGCCTGCGGGGTGAACGGCTTGCGCAGGCAGGCGGACGCGCCGAGCTCGATCGTCATCCGCAGGAAGTCCGGCGCGCGGTCGGCATTGGCGAAGGCATAGCCCGACATCGCGATGACGGGAATTTCGGGGGCGCGCTCGTGGAAGACGCGGATCGCCTCGAAACCGCGCATATGCGGCATGAAGACGTCGACCAGCATGACGTCGAAGGTGGCCTGCTCGAGCGCGCGCATGCCGGCTTCGCCGCCATCGGCGACGGTGACCTCGAAGCCCTGGCGTTGCAGACACACCTCGATGGCAACGCACACCATCGGGTCGTCATCAACCACGAGAACGCTCGGCACGATGCATCCTCTTTCTAACGGCCTCGCGTGCCGGCGACTCGCTTGGCCTGTTCGTCAATTAAGGCGGAACCTAGACGGTAAGTCTGTATCATAGAATGCATATGCTGTTTGCTGACAAGCAGATTTCCAGCTAGCCGTGACACATCACCTGTATTTGTCCATCCCCCTTTACGACAGGTCCATGACCGCAGTTCCCATCGCCGGCCGCGCCCCGCTGTCACCGCTTGCGTCGCATTCCTGGTGGTCGCCTCGATCGGCTGGGGACTCAACTTCCCGATCATGAAGTTCCTGCTCACGGAGTGGCCGCCGCTGTCCGCGCGCGGGCTGTGCGGCGTGGTCGGCGCGGTTGCGCTCGGCCTGGTCGCGCTGGTGCGGGGACAGACGCTGCGCGTGCCCGACGGCATGTGGTTGCGGCTTGCTTTGGTGTCGACACTGTCGATCGGCGGCTGGGTCGCGTCCATGGGCCTCGCGCTGATCTGGCTGCGGGCCAGCGAGGCGGCCGTGCTCGGAATATCGATTCCGGTGTGGGTCGCGCTGGTGGCCTGGCCGGTGCTCGGCGAGCGTGTGTCGCTGCCGCGTGCGCTTGCGCTTGCGGTGGCGCTCGCCGGGATCGCGGTGCTGATCGGCGGCGGCGGCATCGACGCAAGCCTCGGCAAGCTGCCGGGGATTCTGTTCGCGCTCGCCGGCGCGGTCTGCGTCGGGCTCGGCACGGTGCTGACCAAATCGTTCAAGCTCGCGATGCCGCCGCTGTCGCTCGCGGCCTGGCAGCTTGCGATCGGCTGCGTGCCGATCGCAATCATCGGCATCATGATCGAGCAGCCGCAGCTCGCCGCGCTGTCGCAGTTCGGCTGGGCGTCGATGATCTACATGACGCTGATCCAGTTCTGCCTTTGCTATGTCTGCTGGTTTGCGGCGCTCGAGCGATTGCCGGCGGCGACCGCGTCGATCGGCACGCTGCTGGTCCCCGTCGTCGGCGTGCTTGCGGCAGCGGCGATGCTGCGCGAGCCGCTCAGCACGAGCGACATCGCAGCGCTCGTGGTGACGTTCGCGGCCGTCGCGGTCGCCTTGCGCACATAAGACTTGCGTACATGAAAAAAGGGCGGCGCTGGCGCCGCCCTTTTGCAATCAAGAATTCAGGCCTTCATTACGGGCAGGGATGCCGCCGGCCGTCATAGCCGAGATAGGTGCCCGAGGCAGGATCGTAGGACCTGTAGCGCTGCGCGCAGTAGCTGGCGCCGCCGCCACTCGGCACCTCCACGGCGACAGACGGTTCATCGTAATAGCCGTAGCTGTCGTCATAATAGCCGGGGCCGTAGCCATAGCCGGAGCCGTAATAAGCGCCCGAGGCGAGGGCGCCGCCGACGACCGCACCGGCCACCGCGCCGGGCCAGAATCCGCCGCCACGATGATACCCGCCGTGCCAGCCGCCACCGCCGCGCCAACCGCCGCCGCCACCACCGGCCCAGTGACCACCGCCACCGCCGCCGTGCCAGCCGCCGCCACCGCCGCCGCCCATGGCACCTCCGCCTCCGCGGCCGCCGCCAAAGCCGCCACCACCGCCGCCGCCAACGTGGCCGCCGCCGCCGCCCATCGCACCCATCTGTGCGGCAGACTGGGCGAACGAAACGGTCGGCGCCACAGCCAACGGCAGCGCAAGCGCCAGAGCCGCGGCGGTGCTCAGAACCTTCATATTAATCATTTTGGACTCCATCAAAACGGTGAATGTCTAACCATCTCTGTGGTCGGACGTTCCCGTGCTCCACATTGATTGTGGGTCATCTTCGCGTAGCCGGCGGCTCATGTATGGCAGCTGAACAAAACTCCTCGTGAGCGCGTCATTTGGTCGCCAAACGGGTGCATAAACCGGGGGCTGTCCGAGGGGTGCGGGGCTACCTTGGCGGCGGCTGGACATTTGGGGAATGAGGTGGCATCAGAGCCGCATAGTCTCGAACCGACGACCGGCCACGCATGAAACAATTCCTGCTGAAATTCTTCACCTGGTGGAATGGCCAGACCTTTGGCACGCAATTGTGGACCTCGCGATTCGGCGAACTGGTCGGCGAGGACGAGCAGGGCAACCGCTATTACCGCACCAAGGGCGGTGAGATCGACCCGACGCTGCATTTCGAGCGCCGCTGGGTGGTCTACAACGGCTACGCCGAAGCCTCCCGCATTCCGGCCGGCTGGCACGGCTGGCTGCATCACACGGTTGATGTGCCGCCGACCGAGGAGAGCTACCAGGCGCGCGAATGGGAGAAGCCGCATCTGCCGAACCTGACCGGCACCGCGCAGGCTTACCGCCCGTCCGGCTCGACGCTGGCGAGCGGCCGCCGCCCCAAGGCGACCGGCGACTATCACGCCTGGACGCCGGGAAGCTGACTTTCACGCATTGTTGTTCTGACGTGCACGTGCGTAACGACGAGCGTGCATCGCACACGCGCCCGGCAGCGCAAGCGCGCGCCTGTGAACAACGGTAACAGCGGGGACAGGTGGGCTGCAGCCGATGCTGCCCGCTTGCGCCGGGCGCGGGTTCGCGGCTCAATAGGGCCATCTTACGGAGATGGGAAACCATCGCGTCGGATCGGGCTCCAGATCGCGACTGTCCCGATGTGCAGCGGCCTCCGAGTTGGATGCGGCCGGGAGATAGGCCCCCGGTACAGACGTCCTGAAATCGCCCGCAAATGTGAGGCTACCGTGAGACAGGAAGGGCCGCTCGGGAAACCGGGCGGCCTTTTTCTTTGCGGCAATCAGGCCAGGACAGCCGTGCCGCGGCACGGCCCATCAAGTCGGCGCGGCGCGCCTGCGACGGCGCGATCCGCTCTTTCATGAAAGCGAGGATCTCGGCCGGTGCGGTCTCCGGCGAGCCCGCGTTGAACGGCGGGGCCGGGTTGTATTCGAGCCTGAGCTGGATCGCTTCCGCGGTCTTGCGGTCGACGAGCTCCGACACCAGCGTCAGCGCGAAGTCGATGCCCGCGGTGACGCCGCCGCCGGTGAAGCGGTTGCGGTCGACGCAGACGCGCGTCCTGGTCGGAATGGCCCCGAAGCCCGACAGGAAATCAATCGAGCTCCAATGCGTGGTGGCGCGATAGCCCTTGAGCAGGCCGGCCGCGCCGAGCACCAGCGATCCCGTGCAGACCGACGTGACGTATTTCGCACCCTCGGCCTGCTTGCGCAGGAAGGCCAGCATCTCCTCGTCGCCGACCATGTCGTCGGTGCCGAAGCCGCCGGGCACGCAGATCACGTCGAGCTGCGGGCAATCGGCAAAGGTCGTGGTCGGCGTCAGGACCATGACGGAATCAGTCGGAACGGGTTCGATGCGCTTCCAGATCAGATGGACCTTGGCGCCGGGGACCGAGGAAAACACCTGCAGCGGACCGGTCAGGTCGAGCTGGGTCACCTTCGGGAAGACGAGCAATCCAATCTGCAGGGGTTCGGTCATCGGGGGCTCCAAATAGCGCTTGACGGAACCACGATGTCATGATGGCCTCTCGTCCAAAATGGCGTATTTCCCTCATTTTCGGACGAAGGCTCCTGAGAGAGGGCTGCCAGGAAAGTAACGTCACCCGCGAGGATTTGGCGATGATCGGCATCCTGATCTTTCCCGACTTCCAGCTGCTCGACGCGGCCGGGCCGATCGCGGCCTTCGAGATCGCGGCGCGCTTCGCCAACAACGCGCCGGCGATCAGGACGCTTGCGGTGAAGGCAGGACCGGTGCGCTCTTCGTCCGGTGTCGAGATGCTCGCACGCGGCTTCAAGCCATCGACGGCGATCACGACGTTGATCATTGCCGGCGGCAACGGTGTGCGCACGCCGGCGACCTGTCCAGCCACGCTGTCATTCGTGCGGCGGATGGCCGGCCGCGGCATTCGCGTCGCCAGCGTCTGCTCGGGCGCCTATGTGCTGGCCGAGGCGGGCCTGCTCGACGGCCGCCGCGCCACTACGCATTGGCAGCGCACGCCGCATTTCGTGAAGACCTATCCGAAGATCAAGCTCGAGCCGGACCAGATCTTCGTCCGCGACGGCAATATCTGGAGTTCGGCCGGCATCACCGCCGGCATCGACCTCGCGCTCGCGATGATCACCGAGGACTATGGCGACGAGGTCGCGCAGAACACCGCGCGGCAACTCGTGCTGTATCATCGGCGCAGCGGCGGGCAGTCGCAGTTTTCCTCGCTGCTGGAATTGAAGACGCCGAACGGCCGGTTCGGGCCGCTGCTCGCCTGGGCGCGCGAGCATCTCGATGCGCCGCTGACGGTCGAGAACCTCGCCGACAAGGCCGGGATGAGTTCGCGGCATTTCACCCGCGCCTTCATCGCGGAGACCGGCACGACGCCGTCGAAAGCGGTCGAGCGGCTCAGGATCGAAGTCGCGCGGCAGCGCGTGCAGTCGTCGGGCGAGGCGATCGAGCGCGTCGCCGAGATCACCGGCTTCCGCGATCCTGAGCGGATGCGCCGCGCCTTCATCCGCGCCTTCGGCCAGCCGCCGCAATCGCTACGGCGTGCGGCGCGGGCCGGGTAGGCGCGTTTGGGACAAGCTCGTTGTCCGATTTCACGCGATCCATGTGTCTTTGCAGTGATGAACCTGACGAGGGTTCCCGTGACCCACGTTAAGTGGGCATTGGGGACCCGAGGAGGTTCTAATGACAAAGCATCGAACGATTACCGGGTTCGTGGCTGTCGCCCTGCTGGCTGTCACCGCAACCGCCGCGACCATCAAGTCGCACGCGCCCCGGACCGACGGCATCGCCGTCGCCAGCACGGACGCGCTCCCGGCCAAGGATTTCAGCGATCGCTGGTCCGCGATATCCGATTTGCCTCCGGCAACGGACATGACCGGGCGTGCAACTGACGCACGTTAAGGGCATGGACGGAGGTCCGGCCGGTTC
This sequence comes from Bradyrhizobium sp. USDA 4510, assembly GCF_054059095.1. Lineage (NCBI taxonomy): Bacteria > Pseudomonadati > Pseudomonadota > Alphaproteobacteria > Hyphomicrobiales > Nitrobacteraceae > Bradyrhizobium > Bradyrhizobium sp. USDA 4510. The sequence goes on from NZ_JBSSBT010000001.1 coordinate 3,415,283, forward strand.
GAGGACGCAGCCCGTGCAGAGATCACTCGTCTCGCAACAAAAAATGCCCCGCCGAAGCGGGGCAAGATGTTGAACGACTTAGTCTTGAGCGACTTGGTCTTGAATAGAACTAACGGTTCCGCCGCGCCGGAATAGCGCAGTCATTCACCAACACAGGATCAGCCCACGATCGCAGATATCCACGGATGCTCTGATCGCGAACCGTGCTTCAACCGAAAGATCACTGGCCCAATGTATCGGTTGCGATCTTCTTCTTGAGTGCTTCGCAGGTATCCCTGACCTCCGCGGTCATCAGCGAGACGGCTTCGATCTGCAGGAAGAAGCGCTTGCCCTGATCGCGGTAACCGGCAGCGAACTCCTTGATCTCCGCGATCATGTCATGAACGCCTGCGACCATGACCTCGCAGTTCTTGGCGGCCAGTTGCAGTTCCGATCCAAGGGCCTCGATCTCTTTCACCGCCGCTTCATATTCGCGCACGACCGCCTCGGCCGACAGCTTGCCCACCTCGTTGACGCCGTTGCGATGCTCGACATAGTCCGGCATCGGCGAGAGGGGCCGGATGTTGCTGCGTGGTCGATGCGAAGTCACCGTGTTGATTTCGTCCTCCATCTGCTCCGACGGAGCGCGGGCGAGGACTTCTGCACTAACACTCATGCGAACTCTCCATAACTTGTTACGGCGAATGGAGTTTAGCAATGTCAACGGAATTGTCTCGATTTTCCACAGTTTTGAGGTAAGCGCAATTGTGCATTGCAGCATTGTGTTGCGTCAATGTGGCGCGTCGGGATGCCAGCCAAGCAGTGCGAGCATCACAAAGAAGCCGACGACATAGGCCGCCATGATCGGCCAGCCCTGGGTGATCCAGCGGACCACCGATTTGGCTTCCGGGTACATGTTGGACACTGCAACGCCCGCCGACGAGCCGAACCAGACCATCGACCCGCCAAATCCGACCGCGTAGGCGAGGAAGCCCCAGTCATAGCCGCCTTGCTTCAGCGCCAGCGCGGTCAGGGGAATATTGTCGAACACTGCCGAGACGAAGCCGAGCCCGAGCGCGGTCTGCCACGATGCGGCGGGCAATTTCTCCACCGGCATCATCGAGGCCGCCGTCACCAGCGCGAGCAGGAAGACGGTGCCCTTCAGCGTCTCGGGCATCACCGACCAGTCCGGCCGCCGCAGCACCGAGGTGACCAGGATCGCGGCCCAGACCGCGAGTCCGAGCACGGGCAGCGTATCGAGCAGCGCGGGGAACTTCAGATTGGCCGTCACATTGGCCGTCAGCGCGGCGAGCAGGATCACGGCCACGATCGCAACCCGCGCCCAGTCGATTCTGAGGCCGGACGGTGCATCCTTCACGATCGGCGAAAAGCGGTGCTGTTGCAGCGAGGCCGGCACCGCAAACACCAGCATCGCGACGATGGCTGCGACATATGCCTCCACGACCGTGAGCGGGCTGATGCCGTCGATCCACATCATCGTCGTCGTGGTGTCGCCGACGACGCTGCCGGCGCCGCCGGCATTCGATGCGGCGACGATGGCCGCGAGATAGCCGATATGGACGCGGCCACGGAACACGTGGCGGGCCACGGTGCCGCCGATCAGCGCGGCCGCGATATTGTCGAGGAAGCCCGACAGCACGAACACGATCACCAGCAGGATCAGTCCGCCCTTCCAGTCATCGGGCAGCAGCGCCGGCATCTCGTCGGGAATGCGGCTCTCCTCGAAATGGCGCGACAGCAGCGCAAAGCCCATCAGGAGCAGGAACAGGTTGGCGAGCGTGACCCACTCATGCTCCATGTGATGCGCGAGACCGGGCAGGCCCGCGCCGAATTTCGCAAAGCCCGCGAACAGCAGCTTGTAGGCGACGATCGCGGCAAGGCCCGTCAGCGCCACCGCGAGCGTGTGGTGATGGAAGATCGCGACGCCGAGCAGCGTCAGCGCGAACAGGATGAAATCGAGCGGGATACCGTAGACGAGGAGTGGCGTGAGCAAGACGATCTCGATGGCTGGAGTGCCCGGCGGCGTGAAGCGCTGACGGCGGCACTATCGCGCGGCGTGGGGAACTTCAAGGCGCACTAACGCCGCAACAGGAACGCCGCAACAGGCTCGCGATGCGCTCGCGAGCCCGATCGGGACGACGCTAGGCACGTCGCCGCTGATCTGATTGCTTAGCCCAGCGTCTTCAGCCAGGCGCTGATCTCGGTCACCGCGATATTGGCCTGATTGAGCAGCTTGCCCATGGTGAAGAAGCCGTGGAACTGGCCGGGGAAATGCCGGTAGGTCACCGGCACGCCGGCGTCCTTGAGGAATTTCGCATACTCGTCGCCTTCGTCGCGGAGCGGATCGGCGCCGGCGGTCAGCACATAGGCCGGCGGCAAGCCGGCAAAGTCCTTCGCGCGCGCCGGCGAGGCATGCCAGTCGTTGTTGTCGGCGTCACCGAGATAATGGTTGGCGAACCAGCCGATCACCGAATGCGTCAGGAGGATGCTGGTCTCGGGCTCGCGATGCGAGGGATGCTTCCGCGAGAAATCGGTCGCGGGATAGATCAGCAGCTGGGCCGCGAGCTTCGGCCCGCCGTCGCGGGCGGTCAGGGCAACCACCGCCGCGAGGTTGCCGCCGGCGCTGTCGCCGCCGACGATCAGGCGCGCGACGTCGATGCCGAGATCCCCGGCATTGGCGGCGACCCATCGGGTCGCGGTGACGGCGTCATCGACCGCGGCAGGGAAACGATGCTCGGGCGCGAGGCGGTAATCGATCGAGATCACGATCAGCTCGCCCTCATGGGCAAGCTTCTGGCAAACCACCTCATGGGTATCGAGGTCGCCGATCACCCAGCCGCCGCCGTGGAAGAACACCAGGCAGGGCGCGAGCCCGTCTTTCTTGCGCAGCGTGTACGGCGTGTAGATGCGGGCAGGGATCGTGCCGTGCGGCGCCGGGATCGCGAGCGGCTTGCTCGATTCCAACGCGGGAGGCTCGGGATTGGAGACGACGCGGGCGGCTCGGTAATAGTCGCGCGCTTCCGGCGCGGTCAGCGTCTCATAGGCGGGACGGCCGGACTCCTGGAACGCCTTGTAGACGGCAGCGGCATCGGGATCGAGAACGACGGGCATTGGGAGGACCTTCTTTTGGTGATGTCGTTCCGGGGCGATGCGAAGCATCGAACCCGGAATCTCGAGATTCCGGGTCTGGTGCTTGCGCACCATCCCGGAATGACGGTCGTGTCAGGCGGCGGTGCGGCCGCCGTCGACGGTGTAGGCGGAGCCGGAGACGTAGCTCGCCTCGTCGGAGGCAAGAAAAGCGACGATGGAGGCGACCTCGCTTGCGAGGCCGAGCCGGCGCGCCGGGATGCGGTCGACGATCTTCTCGATCGGCGGCGGCGCGTTGCCGCCGGAGCGGCCCTGCAGGATCGTGCTCAGCATCCGGCTCTCGATCATGCCGGGGCAGACGCAATTGACCCGCACGCTGGTGCCGGTGCATTCCCAGGCCGCGCTCTTGGTCAGCCCGATCACCGCGTGCTTGCTCGCGCTGTAGACCGCGATCATCGGTGATCCCATCAGGCCCGCGATCGAGGCGGTGTTGATGATGCTGCCCTGGTTCTGCTTCAGCATGACCGGCAGCACATGCTTCATGCCGAGGAAGACGCCGACCACATTGACGTCGAGCACCCGGCGAAAGCTCTCCAGCGAATATTCGGGGATCGGCCTGATGTCGCCCTCGACGCCGGCGTTGTTGTAGAAGGCATCGATGGTGCCGAAGCGGTCGACGGCGGCGCGGACATAGTCCTTGACCTCGTCCTCGTCGGTAACGTCGGCTTCGATTGCGAGGGCCTCGGCCGAGGCGGGCAGGTCCTTGATGGCGGCCTTGAGATCGGCGCCCTTGCGGTCGACTGCGACAATCCGCGCACCCCGTTCGGCGAGCAGTTGAAGCGAGGCGGTTCCGATGACGCCGGCAGCCCCGGTGACGACGGCGACCCGGCCGTCGAGCCTGATGCGATCGGGCATGGTGGGTTTCCTCTGGCTGGTCCGGTTCGATCCGGATTTTCCTGGTTTTCACGCGCGGCGGCGTGCCTTCAGCGTGAGGACTATCACACGTGTTCCCAGGAGTGACCAGAGGCTGCCCAGTGGACCGGGGAGAGGTGGCCGGGTGCCCTTTCCCCGCCGTATTCGGCGTGTTAACCGGTGGCCTGCGAGCGGCCGATATCAAGGTAGACTGTCGCGAGCCCGATTCGCCCTTTAAAGCCGCGCGAGATGCTTCGAACCGTTGCCCTGACTGGCTTTGCGGCCCTGGTTGCCGCCTCAACCATCTCGCTTGCGCCGCCCGCGCGCGCGCAGATCGGAACGATTTTCTCCGATCCCGCGCCGCGTCCGCCCGGCTCGATCCCGCGTGGTCAGCCGGCTCCTCCCAGCGACGACGACGAGGAAGTGCCGGAATTGCCGCGCGGCCGTCTGCTGCCGACACAGCCGCGGGCGCTGCCGCCAGGCCAGGCGGTGCCGCCGCCCGGCAGCGTGCAGTCGCAGCCGCTGGCGCCGCCGCCGGGCTCGACGGTGGCTCCGCAGGGCACCCAGCCCGGTGTCGCTGTGCAGCCGCCGCAACCCGGCGGTCCCGCCGTCGCCAATACGCCGCCCGGCGCCAACCCGCTGCCGCCGGGGCAGCGTCCCAAGGGCACGCCCCCAGGCACCCCGCCGCAGACGCCTGCCACGTTGCAGCCGGGCGACGAGGTCGTGCAGGAGCCGCCGTCGACCAAGATTACCAACAAGAAGGCGAGCTTCTCCGGTCTCGACAAGATCACCGGACGCATCATCAATTTTGACGAGGATATCGGCGAGACCGTGCAGTTCGGCGCGCTGCGGGTGAAGACCGATGCCTGTTACACGAGGCCATCGACGGAAGCCGCCAACACCGACGCCTTTGTCGAGGTCGACGAGATCACGCTGCAGGGCGAGGTGAAGCGGATCTTCTCGGGCTGGATGTTCGCGGCAAGCCCCGGCCTGCACGGCGTCGAGCATCCGATCTACGACATCTGGCTGACCGACTGCAAAGGGCCGGACCAGACCATCGTGACCGCTGCGCCCGACCCGCCGAAGGCGCCGACGCCTCCGCCACCGCCGGCCCAGAAGCGCGCGCCGCCGAAGCAGGCCGCGCCGCGTCCGCCGCCACAGCCGCAATACCAGCAGCAGCAGCCGCCACCTCCGCCGCCCCAGCAACAGCAGCGGCCGGGCGGGTTGTTCGGCGGATTGTTTGGGAACTAGCAAGCACGGCGTAGCCCGGATGGAGCGCAGCGAAATCCGGGTTTCTCTCCGCGGAGAGACTTGTCCCGGATTGCGCTTCGCTTCATCCGGGCTACGCGATCAACCGTTCAATTGCGCTCGGCAATGATTGCCAGCGCGTCGGCACCTTTGACCGGCTGGGTGGCGTCGAGCTTGCGGAAATCCGCCGGCGCGCCCGTGATCGCCTTGTCGAGCAGCGCGCGATAGCGGCGCCGCGAGATCTCGATCGCGCCGAACGTCCTCAGGTGCTCCGTCACATATTGCGTGTCGAGCAGTTCGAACCCGCCCGCGATCAGCCGCGCCACCAGATGCACCAGCGCGACCTTCGATGCATCGCGCGTGGTGTGAAACATGCTTTCGCCGAAGAAGGCGCGGCCGAGGCTGACGCCGTAGAGCCCGCCGACCAGATTGTCGTCCTGCCAGACCTCGACGCTATGGCAATGGCCCGACGCGTACAGCCCGACATAGAGATCGCGGATGCGCCTGTTGATCCAGGTGTCGTCGCGGCCGGGCTGCGGCGCCGCGCAGCCGGCGATCACGGCCTTGAACGCGGTATCGACGGTGACCGTGAAGGCATCCGAGCGCACGGTGCGCGCCAGGCGGGAGGCGACACGGAAGCCGTCGAACGGAATCACGCCGCGCAATTCCGGCTCGACCCAGAACAGGGTCGGATCGTCGGCACTCTCCGCCATCGGGAAGATGCCGCAGGCATAGGCGCGCAGCAGCACCTCGGGCGTGATCTCGGAGGAGGCGGAGTCGCGTGACGTCATACCGCCAAGGATAGCAAAGCGCGGGCGGTCTTGCGATGGGGGCTGCCACCGGGACGCTACGTGTTGACGAAACGCGCTGGTTCCTCCACAAGCCGCGCCGTTCCGCAGCAGTTTCCCGAGACGGACTGCGCGGTCGTGCTAGATTGCAACAAAAAGATGGCGGCGCTGCCGGGACACGGCGGCTTGCGCGCCCGACAATCGACACAGGTGAGGGGGACGCTGCATGAAATGGTCATGGCGGACGTTTGCGCCGTTGCTGGTTTGGCTTGTGATCTATCTGGTCCCGGTGCCTTCGGGGCTGAACGCCAATCAGTGGCACTATTTCGCGGTGTTCGCCGCCGTGATCACCGGGCTGATCCTTGAATCGATGCCGGTCGGCGCGGTCGGTCTGATCGGCCTGACGGTCGCCGGCATCGGCGGCTATGTCGAGCACGACCCGAACAAATCGCTGCGCTGGATGCTCGGCGGCTTTTCCGAGAGCACGGTGTGGCTGATCGTCGGCGCCTTCGTGTTCTCGATCGGCTATCGCAAGAGCGGGCTCGGCCGCCGGCTGGCGCTGCTCTTGGTGCGCGGCCTCGGCCGCCGCACCATCGGGCTCGGCTATGCGGTGGCGTTTTCCGATCTCGTGCTGGCGCCGGCGACGCCGTCCAACACCGCGCGCTCCGGCGGCACCATCTATCCGATCGTCAGCAACATCCCGCGCATCTACGGCTCCGAGCCCGGCCCGACCGCGGGCAAGATCGGCACCTTCGTGATGTGGACCGCGTTCGCGACCACGGCCGTCACCAGCTCGCTGTTCCTGACCGCGCTGGCGCCGAACGCCGCCGCGCTCTCGATCGCCAAGAAGCTCGTCAACATCGAGGTCGGCTGGTCGCAATGGTTCATAGGCTTCGCGCCGCTCGGGATCCTCTTGCTGCTGCTGGTGCCGCTGCTCAGCTATCTGGTCTGCCGGCCCGAGATCAAGGAGAGCCCCGAGATCGTGACCTGGAGCGAGGGCGAGCTCGCCAAGATGGGGCCGCCGTCGCGGCACGAATGGATCATGGCGGTGCTGGTGGTGCTCGCGATGTTCCTGTGGATCTGCGGCTCCAATCCCAACATCAGCGTGCCGCTGCTCGGCTCGAATTTCATCAACGCGACCACGGTCGTGTTCGTCGTGATCTCGCTGATGCTGCTGACCGGCGTGATCGCGTTCGAGGACATCGTCGCGGAGAAGAGTGCGTGGGAGGTATTTTTCTATTTCACCTCGCTGCTCACGCTGTCGTCCGGCCTCAACGAGATCGGCTTCATCAAATGGGTCGCCGAGGGCTATGCCAAGCCGCTTTCCGGCACGTCGCCGCTGGTCGGGATGATCCTGCTCGTCACCTTCTTCTTCTGGATCCACTATTTCTTCTCGAGCATCACCTCGCATACCGCCGCGGTGCTGCCGGTGGTGCTCGCCGTCGGCTCCAGCATTCCCGGCCTGTCGGTGCAGACCTTGATGCTGCTCTGCGTCTATTCGCTGGGCCTGATGGGCGTGATTTCGCCCTATGCCACGGGACCGGCGCCGATGTATTACGGCAGCGGCTATATCGGCAAAGGCGACTTCTGGAAATTCGGGCTGATCTTCGGCCTGATCTACTTTGCCGGATTGTTGCTGATCGTGTTGCCCTGGTTACAAATGATCGGGTAAAATAGCCACAATCCAGCGAGAAACAGCGGCCGACCGGGAAGAGCCGCTATCCTTACAATTCTTAACGCGCTTTGTCCGGCAGAAGCCTTCAAAATGCTTCGTCGGATGTGGCGCGCGCGGAGTTCAGGGGACACATAGAGCCGCGCGAGCTCATTCGTGTTTCTTCGTGGGCAGGTTATGGACCAGCAGATCAAAGACCCGTCGATTGTGGCGCCCGAGCGAACCAGGCGAGGATCGCGTTGGCGGGGGTTTCTGACGGGATGTCTCGTATTGGCGGTGCTTGCCGGCATCGTCTGGTGGACGCGGCAGCAGGCCGCGCCGCCGCAGGCCGGTGGCGGGCGCAACGCCGGGCCGATGTCGATCGTACCGGAGACGATCGGCAAGGGCGATATCGGCGTCAGCCTGAATGCGCTCGGCACCGTGACGTCGCTCGCGACCGTGACGATCAGGAGCCAGATCAGCGGCTATCTGATGAAGATCGATTTCAAGGAGGGCGATGAGGTCAAGAAGGGCGACCTGATCGCCGAGATCGATTCGCGCCCCTACGAGGCGACGCTGGCGCAGGCCAAGGGCCAGCTCGCCCGCGACGAGGCGCAGCTGAAGGGCGCCCAGGTCGATCTCACCCGCTACCAGAACCTCGCCGCGCAGAACGCCGTGCCGCATCAGACGCTCGATACCCAGGTCGCGCTGGTCGCGCAGTACCAGGGCACGGTGGAGGCCGATCGCGCCTCGGTGAAGTCGGCCGAGGTGAATTTGCAATATTGTCACATCGTGTCGCCGATCAACGGGCGCGTCGGACTGCGCCAGGTCGATCTCGGCAACTATGTGACGCCCGGCGATACCAACGGCCTCGTCGTGATCACGCAGCTCGAGCCGATCAGCGTGCTGTTCACGCTGCCGGAGGACAATCTGCAGGCGGTCTCGAAGCGGTTGAGGGAGGGCGCGGTGCTGCCGACGGCGGCCTATGACCGCAGCGGCGCCAACAAGCTCGCCGAGGGATCGTTGCAGACCTTCGACAGCCAGATCGATGCGACCACCGGCACCATCAAGCTGCGGGCGCAGTTCGAGAACGACAAGCGCACGCTGTTTCCGAACCAGTTCGTCAACGTCCGCCTGCTGCTCGATACCCACAAGGATGCGACGACGATGTCGACCGCCGGCATCCAGCGCGGTGTCCCCGGCACCTTCGTCTATCTCGTCAACGCCGACAGCACGGTCTCGGTTCGGCCGGTCAAGCTCGGCGTCACCGACGGCGACCGGGTCGAGGTGCTGTCCGGGCTCGTGGCCGGCGATCGCATCGTGATCGACGGCGCCGACAAGCTGCGCGAGGGTGCGAAGGTGGTGGTGCGCTCCGCCGCCGATGCCGCGAACCCTGCCGCTGCGGCCAAGGGGGCGGCGAACGGGGCCGCGAAGGGAGACGGCAAGGGAGATAGTAAGGACGGCGCTGATCCCGGAGGCGGCCACCACAAGCGGTCCGAGGACGGGCAGAAGAAATGAACCCGTCGCGGCCATTCATCCTGCGGCCGGTAGCGACGACCCTGATGATGATCGCCATCATGCTGTCGGGCATGCTGGCATTCAGATTTCTCCCGGTCGCGGCACTGCCGGAGGTCGACTACCCGACCATCCAGGTGCAGACCTTCTATCCGGGCGCGAGCCCCGACGTGATGACCTCGTCGGTGACGGCGCCGCTCGAGGTGCAGTTCGGCCAGATGCCGAATCTGACCCAGATGAGCTCGGTGAGCTCGGCGGGCTCGTCCGTGATCACGCTGCAATTCGGCCTGTCGATCTCGCTCGACGTCGCCGAGCAGGAGGTGCAGGCCGCGATCAATGCCGCGGGCAATCTGTTGCCGTCGGACCTGCCGGCGCCGCCGATCTACGCCAAGGTCAATCCGGCCGATGCGCCGATCCTGACCCTCGGCCTGACCTCGAAGACCATGCCGCTGACCCAGGTACAGGATTTCGTCGACACGCGGCTGGCGCAGAAGATCTCGCAGCTGCCGGGCGTCGGCCTCGTCAGCATCAGCGGCGGCCAGCGGCCCGCGGTGCGCATCCAGGCTGATATCCGCAAGCTCGCGGCCTATGGCCTCAACATCGACGATCTCCGCACCACGCTCGGCAACGCCAACGTCAACACGCCGAAGGGCAACTTCGACGGCGCGATGCGCGCCTACACCATCAATGCCAACGACCAGATCCGCAATGCCAGCGACTACCGCTCGCTGATCATCGCCTACAAGAACGGCTCGCCGGTCCGCCTCAGCGATGTCGGCAACGTCGTCGACGGCGCGCAGAACGACAAGCTCGGCGCCTGGATGAACGAGACGCCGGCGATCATCCTCAACATCCAGCGCCAACCCGGCGCCAACGTCATCTCGGTGGTGCAGGGCATCAAGGACCTGCTGCCGCAGCTGCAGGCCACGCTGCCGGCCGCGATCGACCTCAATATCCTGACCGACCGCACCGTCACGATCCGGGCCTCGGTGCGCGACGTCGAATACGAGCTGTCGCTCGCCGTGATTCTGGTCGTGCTTGTGATCTTCGTGTTCCTGCGCTCGACCCGCGCCACGCTGATCCCGAGCCTGTCGGTGCCGCTCTCGCTGGTCGGCACGCTGGGCGCGATGTATCTGTTCGGCTTCAGCCTGAACAATCTGTCGCTGATGGCGCTGACGATCGCGACCGGCTTCGTGGTCGACGACGCCATCGTCGTGATCGAGAACATCTCGCGCTACATCGAGGAGGGCGAGTCGCCGCTCGAGGCGTCGCTGCGAGGGTCGGAGCAGATCGGCTTCACCATCATCTCGCTGACGGTATCGCTGATCGCGGTCCTGATCCCGCTGCTGTTCATGGGCGACGTCGTCGGCCGCCTGTTCCGCGAATTCGCCATCACGCTGTCGGTCACGATCCTGATCTCGGCCGTGGTGTCGCTGACCCTGGTGCCGATGGCCTGCGCCAAGCTACTGAAGCCGGAGGCCATGGCGCGGGAAAACACCTTCCAGCGGCTCAGCCGCGAAGGCTTCGATGCCGTCATTGCGATCTACGCCCGGATGCTCAATTGGGTGCTGGATCGCCAGACCTTCGTGCTGCTGATCGCGCTCGCCACCTTTGGTCTGACGGCGCTGCTCTACGTCGTTATCCCCAAGGGCTTCTTTCCGGTGCAGGACACCGGCGTGATCCAGGCGATCTCCGAGGCGCCGCAATCGGTGTCCTATGCGGCGATGGCCGAGCGGCAGCAGCGGCTCGCCAGCGCGATCCTGAAGGATCCGGACGTGCAGAGCCTGTCGTCGTTCATCGGCGTCGACGGCACCAACACCACGCTGAACAGCGGCCGCATCCTGATCAATCTGAAGCCGCATGAGCAGCGCAAGGCCAATGTCTCGACGATCATGGACCGGATCAAGGCGAGCACGGCGGCGCTGACCGGCATCACGCTCTACATGCAGCCGGTCCAGGACCTCACCATCGAAGGCACGGTGAGCCGGACGCAGTACCAGTTCATCCTGCAGGATGCCGATCCGAACGAGCTTGCGGAATGGACGCCGAAGCTGGTCGACAAGCTCCGGGAATTGCCCCAGCTCAGCGATGTCACGAGCGATATTTCGGCGCAGGGGCTTTCGGTGTTCGTCGACATCGACCGCGACCAGGCGGCGCGATTCGGCATCACGCCGGCGACGATCGACAACGCACTGTACGATTCCTACGGCCAGCGCATCGTCTCGACCGTCTTCACCAATTCGAACCAGTACCGCGTGATCCTCGAGGCCGATCCGTCGCTGCAGACTTCGCTGGACTCTCTGTCGTCGATCTACCTGCCGTCATCGGTGGGCTCGACGCCGGTGCCGCTGTCGGTGATGGCCAAGATGCGGGTGGAGACCGCGCCGCTGCAGATCTCGCATCTCGGCCAGTTCCCGTCGGCGACCGTCTCGTTCAACCTGGCGCCCGGCGCCTCGCTCGGCGGGGCGGTGACGGCGATCAAGCAGGCGCAGGCCGACATCAACCAGCCGCTCGGCATGATCACGAGCTTCCAGGGCGCGGCGCTGGCGTTCCAGTCCTCGCTGTCCAACCAGCTGTTCCTGATCCTCGCCGCGATCATCACGGTCTATATCGTGCTCGGCGTGCTCTATGAGAGCTTCATCCATCCTTTAACCATCCTCTCGACGCTGCCCTCGGCCGGGATCGGCGCGCTGCTGGCGCTGATGATGGCCGGACAGGATCTCACGATCATCGCGATCATCGGCATCATCCTCCTGATCGGCATCGTGAAGAAGAACGCGATCATGATGATCGACTTCGCGCTCGATGCCGAGCGCAACGAGGGCAAGCCGCCGCGGGAGGCGATCTATCAGGCCTGCCTGCTGCGGTTCCGGCCGATCATCATGACGACGATGGCAGCTGTGCTCGGCGCGCTGCCGCTGATGCTCGGCAGCGGCGCGGGGTCCGAGCTGCGGAATCCGCTCGGCATTTCGATCGTCGGCGGCCTCCTGGTGAGCCAGCTGCTGACCCTGTTCACGACACCGGTGATCTACCTCTGGTTCGATCGCCTCGCGCTGCGGTTTGCCGGGCGGGCGGACGAGATCGGCGAGGCGAGCGGGTCGCGTTGAGCCATGGATCCGTCAACGCCCTTCATCCGTAGGCCGGTGGCAACGACGCTGTTGACGTTCGGGCTTGCGGCGGCCGGCATTGTCGCGTTCTTCAAGCTGCCGGTGTCGCCGCTGCCGCAGGTGGATTTCCCGACCATCTCGGTGCAGGCGACGCTGCCCGGCGCCAGCCCGCAGGATGTCGCGACCACGGTCGCAAGTCCGCTCGAGCGACATCTCGGCCAGATCGCCGACGTCACCGAGATGACGTCGTCGAGCTCGGTGGGCGCGACCCGCATCACGCTGCAGTTCGGGCTGAACCGCGACATCAACGGCGCGGCGCGCGACGTGCAGGCCGCGATCAATGCGGCGCGGGCCGACCTGCCGACCAGCCTGCGCAGCAATCCGACCTACCGCAAGGTCAACCCGGCCGACGCGCCGATCCTGATCCTGACGCTGACGTCGGATACGCTGACGCGCGGCGATCTCTACGACGCCGCCTCCACGGTGCTGGCGCAGAAGCTGTCGCAGGTCGAGGGCATCGGCGAGGTCGTGGTCGGCGGCAGCTCGCTGCCGGCCGTGCGCGTCGATCTGATCCCGCAGGCGCTCTACAAATACGGCATCGGTCTGGAAGACGTCCGCGCGGCGCTGTCGAGCGCCAACGCCCACAGCCCGAAGGGCGGCATCGACGTCGGCGACCAGCGCTACCAGGTCTACGCCAACGACCAGGCCAACAAGGCCGGCGACTACAAGTCGCTGATCGTGGCCTACCGCAATGGCGCGCCGGTTCATCTCTCCGACGTTGGCGAGGTGGCCGACGGCGTCGAGAATTTGCGCAATGCCGGTCTCGCGAACGGCAAGCCGGCGGTGCTGATCATCCTCTACCGGCAGCCGAACGCCAACATCATCAGTACCGTCGACCTCGTGAAGGGGGTGATGCCGCAGCTGCAGGCGTCAGTCTCGCCGGCGATCGATATAGGCTTTGCGGTCGACCGTTCGACCACCATCCGCACCTCGCTCCGGGACGTCGAACGAACCCTGGTTCTGGCGGTGCTGCTGGTCATCATCGTGGTGTTCGCCTTCCTGCGCAATGCGCGGGCCACCTTCATTCCGGTGGTGGCGGTCTCGGTGTCGCTGGTTGCGACCTTCGGGGCGATGTACCTGTTCGGCTACAGCCTCGACAACCTCTCCCTGATGGCGCTGACGGTCGCGACCGGCTTCGTGGTCGACGACGCCATCGTGGTGCTGGAGAACGTCACCCGCTACATCGAGCAGGGGCTGAGCCCGCTCGAGGCGGCGCTGAAGGGCGCCAACGAGGTCGGCTTCACCGTGCTGTCGATGAGCATCTCGCTGATCGCGGTGTTCATTCCCGATCCTGCTGATGGCCGGCATCGTCGGGCGGCTGTTCCGCGAGTTCGCGATGGTGATCTCGATCTCGATCCTTATCTCGCTCGCGGTCTCGCTGGCGACCACGCCGATGATGTGCGCCGTGCTGCTCAAGCCCGACGCCGGCAGCCATGGCCGGCTCTATTGGGCGAGCGAGCGCTTCTTCGAGGCGATGCTAAATTTCTACCGCAGAACGCTGACCGCGGCGTTGGCGCATCCGCTGTCGGTGATGCTGATCCTGGCGGCGGTGTTCGGCCTCAACTTCTATCTCTACGACGTGATCCCGAAGGGCTTCTTCCCGCAGCAGGACACTGGCCGGCTGGTCGGCTCGATCCAGGCTGACCAGAGCGTGTCGTTCCAGCTGATGCAGCAGAAGCTCGCGCGGTTCGTCGGCATCATCAAGCGCGATCCGGCGGTTGAGACGGCGGTCGGCTTCACCGGCGGCGGGCAGACCAATTCCGGCTTCGTGTTCGTCTCGCTTCGTCCGCTTGATGAGCGCAAGATCGGCGCCGACGGCGTGATCGCGCGGCTGCGCCGCGAGATGTCGGTGGTGCCGGGCGCGAGCCTGTTCCTGCAGGCGGTGCAGGACATCCGGGTCGGGGGCAGGGCCTCGAACGCGCAGTATCAGTACACGCTGCAGGGATCGACGCTGGAGGAGCTCAATGAATGGACGCCGAAGATCGCGGCGGCCCTGCAGCGCGATCCTGATCTCGCCGACGTCAACAGCGACCAGCAGAACAAGGGCCTGGAATCCGATCTCGTGATCGACCGCGACGCCGCGGCCCGGCTCGGCATCACGGTGAGCCAGATCGACAACACCCTCTACGACGCCTTCGGCCAGCGGCAGGTGTCGACGATCTATGTCGCGCGCAACCAGTATCACGTCATCATGGAGGTCGCGCCGCGCTACTGGCAGAACCCGGAGACGCTGAAGGACGTCTATATCAGCACGTCCGGCGGATCGGTCGGCGGCTCGCAATCGACCAACGCGGTGGCAGGCACGGTCGTCGCCCCAGGCAACTCCAGCGCGGCCAGTGCAGCCAACGCCCAGGCCGCGCGCAACCAGGCCACCAACTCGATCGGTTCGACCGGGAAGGGCGTTGCCTCGACCGGATCGGCCGTCTCCACCAGCAGCGAGACCATGATCCCGCTGTCGGAAGTTGCAGCATTCAAGCAGGGCGCGACGCCGCTTGCGGTCAATCACCAGGGTCTGTTGGTCGCCAACACCATCTCGTTCAACCTGCCGCCGAACGTGTCGCTGAGCACGGCGGTCGGCAGCATCGAGGCGACCATGAACCGGATTGGGGTCCCGGCCACGATCCGCGGCACCTTCCAGGGTACCGCCAAGGCGTTCCAGGACTCGCTGAGCAACCAGCCGTTCCTGATCCTGGCCGCGCTGGTGGCGATCTACATCGTGCTGGGCGTGCTCTACGAGAGCTACATCCATCCGCTGACCATCTTGTCCACATTGCCCTCGGCGGGTGTGGGCGCCTTGCTGGCGCTGATGGCATTCAAGACCGAGTTCAGTATCATGGCGCTGATCGGCGTCATCCTGCTGATCGGCATTGTGAAGAAGAACGCCATCATGATGATCGACTTTGCGCTGGAAGCGGAACGCAGGCGCGGGCTGGAGCCGCTCGAGGCGATCCGGGAGGCCTGCCTGCTGCGCTTCCGCCCCATCATGATGACGACGATGGCCGCGCTGCTCGGGGCGGTGCCGCTGGCGATCGGCATGGGCGACGGCGGCGAGCTGCGGCAGCCGCTCGGCATCGCCATCGTCGGTGGCCTGATCCTGAGCCAGGTCCTCACGCTCTACACGACGCCGGTTATCTACCTCTATCTCGACCGGTTCCGCCTGTGGGCCCAGCGCGCGCGCCGTGGCGGCGCGATGCGGACGCCGGGCTCCTCACTTCAACCGGGCGAGTAAATGCCGACAGGTACAGCGTTGCGAAATCTTCAGTTGATGCGCAAGCCGATCCGGTTTCTGCGCGTGGCGGCGTTCGGCGGCCTCAGCCTCGGTCTGTCCGGCTGTATTCCCGGGGCGGAGAAGCCGGAGCTCAGCCTCGAAGTGCCGGCGAGCTACAAGACTGCGGCCAAAGGCGATGCCGACGCGGCTGTTCCGGCGCTCGCCTGGTGGCGCGGCTTCCGCTCGCCCGAACTGACCGGGCTGATGGAGTCCGCGCAGCTCTACAATCTCGACATCGCGGTGGCGATCGCCCAGATCGTGCAGGCCGACGCCCAGGTCGGCGTGTCCGGCGCCGCGCTGCTGCCGTCCATCTCCGGATCGGCGAATGCCGAGCGTCAGCGCGTGGCAACGGGATCCAGTTCGTCGTTCGGCACCAGCGGCACCTTCTCGCAGTACAGCCTGGGGCTGAGCGCAAGCTACATCGTCGATTTCTGGGGCAAGAACCGCGCGACGCTGTCGGCCTCCGAGGAGAGCGCGACCGTCGCGCGCTACAATCGCGAGGTGGTCGCGCTGACCACGATGGCGACGGTCGCCAACACCTATTTCCAGCTGCTGGCGGCGCAGGACCAGATCAAGGTCACCCGCCGCAACCTCGCGGCGGCCGAGCGCATCCTTGCGCTGATCAAGTCGCAATTTGCGGGCGGCACCGCTTCGCAGCTGGATCTGTCGCAGCAGGAGGCGCTGGTCGCCACGCAGCGCGCGGCGATCCCGCCGCTCGAGGTAACGGTCGGGCAGAACACCGCGGCGCTCGCCGTGCTGGTGGCGCGCGCGCCGGCCGATTTCAAGGTGCGCGGCGGGTCCACCACGCAGATCGCGGTGCCGCGCGTCACGCCGGGACTGCCGTCGGAATTGCTCTACCAGCGGCCTGACGTCCGCGAGGCCGAGGCGCAGCTGGCGTCGTCCAATTTCAGCGTCGACGCGGCGCGCGCGGCATTCTTTCCGCAGATCCAGCTGACCGGCACTACCGGCTTCCAGAGCGCGGCGCTCGCCGCGCTGTTCGCGCCCGGCGCCTGGTACTACACGCTCGCCGCCGGGCTGACCCAGCCGCTGTTCGACGGCTTCCTGCTGGAGAGCCAGCTCAAGCTCGCCAAGGGGCAGCAGCTGCAAAACCTGCAGGCCTATCGCAAGGCGGTGCTGTCGGCCTTCGCCGATGTCGAGAAGGCGCTGATCGCGTTGCAGAAGTACACATTGCAGGAGCGCCTGCAGTCCGACGTCGTCGCCGCCTCGCGCAAGGCGTTCGAGGTCGCCGAGACGCAGCTGCGCGGCGGCACGGTCAACCTGATCACGGTGCTGCAGGCGCAGCAGACGCTGTTCACCGCCGAGAACAATCTGGTCACGGTCAGGCTCAACAAGCTGCTCGCGGCGAGCAGCCTGTTCCAGGCGCTCGGCGGCGGCTGGACGCCCGCCGGTACGCTGGCGGCGGCAGTGCCATGAGGTCAGCCATGCAGCGTTTCGCGGCACTCCTCGTTGCCCTCGTCATCGGGCTCGGCGCATCGACCGGCGCGTCCCGCGCGCAGCAGCGGCCACCGAACAGCGTTCCGCTCGCCTTCGGCATGAGCGCCGACCAGGCCAGCCGGTCGCTCGGCGTTCCCCTGAATTACGTGCGCGGCACGCCGGGCAATGAATTGTTCGTCGCGCTGCCCAATGTCAGGGGCAGCGTGCTGTCGAGGCGCAGCGACGGGCTCTATCTGCAATTCGGCAAGGGACGCCTGATCGCCTGGAAGGGCGACTGGGGCACCCTTCCGCAATGAGGGTTCTGGCCATGATCGCCATGAGAGGATTGATCGCCTGCGCCGCCATCGCGCTCAGCGTAGCCGCGGCATCGGCCCAGCAGCGGCCGTTGCGCTACGGCAGCGCCGGCGGCGCGTATTTCGACGGCAGGGACGACGACCGGGATTTTCGCAGCAACGGCTATTTCCCCGGCAATTTCGCGGCCGATCCCTTCAGCGCGGGGTTCGGTGCGGCCGGCCTGTTCGGCTCGACGCCGTGGCATTCCGCGCGACCCTATCCGTCGCAGGTTGTGTTTGGCGCGCCGTGCCAGGACTGCCGTCCGCACCGCGCACGCCGGCACCGCGGCAGGCACGAGTGAGGCGCTTCGCAAAGGCTTGATGCCTCTAGGCCTTGCGCAAGAGCTTGTCGATGATGCGCAGCTTCATCCAGCCGGCCTTGTCGATGATTTCGTTGCGCAAGGTGTCCTTTTCCATCTCGTATTGTTCGTGCGAGATATCCCGGCCACCGGTCGTGGTGATTCCGTACGTCTCGAGCAGAGCGTTGTGCCGCGCCTTCCACGTGATCACATGCTCGGTCATGACTTGCGTCACGGATGGAAGGAAGCCGGGATGGCCTGCGAGGCCGCATGACGCCGTGGTCTGCGGATCTCCTGCCAGCATGATCACGTTCCACTCGTCGTAGCCGATCAGCCCCATCTGCGCGTAGAGAAACGCGCCATGCGGTCCATCCCAGATCTTCTGGTCGATGACCAGGAACGGCACCGCGTGGCAGTGGCCGTGCCGCGCCGTCATGTCGCGGTTGAAGGTCTCGGTGCGGTCTTGCAATCGCTTGTTGGCCGCCGCGAACACGGCAAGGCGATTGTCTGCCGTCGGCACGATGCTGGCTTCGTCAGCAGGCGCGAAGCCTGCATCGCGCAGCATCGACCCGATCAGCGGGTGATCCCACTGCTGCTTGTGAAAAGCCGGCGTCGCGCCCTCGGCGCCCGGCGCCGGACGCACGGTCTCCTTGAGCTCGCCCGAGTTTGTCTCTTGGGTCGTCTCTTGCTTCTTTCCAAAAATTGGCCTGCGCCCGAACATCGCGTGCCGCTCCTGCCAAGCAGTCGGCACAAGCATCGCAAGGGACGCCCAGAACTTCCTTAATCGGTCAGGCTTGGCGCGCCGCGATTCATCAACAGCATGACGCAGTCGTTAAAGCGAACCGGACAAATCAATCGAATTTGCTGAAATTGGCGGCATTAGCTGGCGGCGGCGCTTGTCGATTTGTCGAGCGCCGGGCTGACGCGGGCGAACCGCACCACGAAGCGGGTGCCCTTGTGGCCGGGGTCGCGCTCGACGCTGGCATCGAGCTTGGCTGCCATCGCGCTGACGATCCGCTGGCCCATGCCGGTGCCGCGCGGATCGGCCTTATCGGAAAAGCCGACCCCGTCGTCGCTGATCGCGAGCTGCAGATCGTCGCCTTGCGGCTTCAGCTCGACATGGATCGGGCCGGCGCCGTCGGGATAGGCGTATTTCACGGCGTTCATGACCAGCTCGTTGACGATGATGCCAATCGCTACCGCGCGGTCGGGATCGATCTCGATCGGGTCGGCCTTCAAGGTCAGCCGCGACATCTTGTTGCCTTCGGCCGATCGCCGGAGATCCTCGAGCAGCGCCTCGAGATACTGGTTGAGCATCACCGTCTTGAAGTCGTGCGAGGTGTAGAGGCGGCGGTGCACCTGTGCGACGGCCGCGACGCGCCCCATCGCGTTGGTGAGCGCGGCCTTCACATCCTGCTGGCTTGCGGAGTTGGCCTGCAGATGCAGCAACGAGGCGATGATCTGCAGCGAATTGCCGACGCGATGGTTGACCTCGCGGAGCAGAACCTCACGCTCCGCGGCGAGCGCGGCATAGCGGTCGCGCGAGGCGTGCACCTCGGCCTCGGCTTCGTCGCGCGCCTTCTGGAGCGCGGCCTGCCGGATCGCGCCGTTCACCGCGACCTGGAGCAGGGGAATGAATTCGCCCCTGACGTCCTTGACCAGATAGTCCGCCGCGCCGGCCTTCAGTGCGGTGACGGCGATCGCCGAATCCTGCGACGCGGTGACGAACACCACCGGCGGAGCGTCCGGTATCTTGAGGATCTGCTCCAGCGTCTCCAGCCCGTCGAGGCCGGGCATATACTGATCGAGCGCGACGACGTCGATGCCGCCCTGGGCGAGCCGATCGAGGCCTTCCTGGCCGCTTGCGGCGTGCACGACCTTGTAGCCTGCGCGCGTCAGCCCGCGTTCGACGAGGCGCGCCAGCGCCGCGTCGTCGTCGATGTAGAGCAGTGTCGGCGTTGCGCTGGTCATACGGCAGCCGGCGGCACCTGAATCACGGAAAAGAACAGGCCAAGCTGACGAATGGCGTTGGCGAAGCTTTCGTAGTTCACCGGCTTGGTGATGTAGACGTTGCAACCCAGCTCGTAGCAACGCTTGATCTCCTGGGAGTCGTCGGTCGTGGTCAGCACGACCACCGGCGTCGACTTGAGATATTTGTTCTCCTTGACCCGCCTCAGAATATCGATGCCGGTCATGTCGGGCAGATTGAGATCGAGCAGGATCAGCAGGGCCTGGCCCTTGCGCTCGACGGCGCTGCCATCCTTGCCGAACAGGTAGTTGACCGCCTCTGTACCGTTGGTGAACGGGATGATCTCATTGTTGACACCCGAGCGCCGGATATTCCGCTCAATCAGGCGGGCATGGCCCTCGTCGTCTTCGATCATGATGATGGTGACTGGATCACTCATGTCACTTTGTCCCGGTTCTTGCCTGACCAATTGATGGGCAGCGTGATCGTGAAGGTGCTGCCGTTGTGAAGTTCCGATGCTACCGACATGGTGCCGCCCAGTCTGCGCACAAGTGCGCGGACATGGGCAAGCCCGATGCCCTGACCGGGCTTGTCCTGGGTTCCGGCCCGACGGAACAAATCGAAGATGCGCTGGTGGTCCTTCGGATCGATGCCGCGGCCGTTGTCGGTGACCTCGAAGATCGCGAAGCCGAGCTTGGTGCGGCCCTCGATCGAAATCTCGCCGGGAACGCCGTTCCTGAGGTACTTGAGGGCGTTGTCGATCAGATTGGAGAAGATCTGCTCCAGCGCGAGGCGGTCGCTGACGATATTGGGCAGCGCGCCGACCTCGACGGTCGCGTTGGCCTCGACGGCCTGGTGAGCCATCGTCTTGACGATGCCGTCGATCAGCTCATACAGATCGATGCGTTCGGGCTTGAACTCGCGGCGGCCCTCGCGGGTGAGATTGAGGATCGCACTGATCAGGCGATCCATCTTGGCGATCGACGATTTGATGAAGCCGAGCGATTCATTGAAGTCGTCGGATAGCTGCTTGTCGGAGCCTTCGAGCTCTGGCTCGGCCACATCGGTCGCGTCTTCCGGCATCGCCGGCGCCAGCGAGGCGGCGCGATTGAGCGTGGCGATCCGCTTGAAGATGTCGCCGCGCAGTTCCTCGAGCTCGCTGGTGAAGCCCATGATGTTGACCAGCGGCGAGCGCAGATCGTGGCTGACGATATAGGCGAAGCGCTGGATTTCCTCGTTGGCCTCGCGCAGGTCGGAGGTGCGCTCGTCAACGATGGTTTCGAGATTGACGTTGCTGTCGCGCAACCTGGCCTCGGCCTCGTCGCGCGCCCGCGACGATCGCCGCAGCAGCACCACCGAGAGAGCGGCGAGCGCCAGCACCATGCAGGAGCCGGCGATCGTGACGGAGGAGGCCAGCACCTGGGTCTTGTCCGCCGTCGCGGTGCGCAGCACCAGCAGACGATCCTCCTCGGTGCGGATGTCGCGGGCGATCCGGACGATCGCCTCGACCGCATCGGTCGATGTGGTCTTGCGCAGGACGTCGATGCTGGTCGCCGTGTCGTTGTTCTTGACGCGCTCGATGCTGAGCGCGAACTCGGCCAGCCGTTGCTCGACGGCGGCCTTGAGCTTCGCGGCATTGGCAACCTGCGCCGGATTATCCACGGTCATCATCTGGAGATGGTTGAGCGCGGCCGGGACTCCTGCTGCCGCGGACTGGTACTCGGACAGGTATTGTGGTGCTGATGTCAGCAGATACGCCCTGGTCGCGCTTTCGGCGCGCCTGATGTCGAGCAGCAGGTTGGCAATCTGGCTGTCGGTCTCGACGGTGTGAATCACCCAGGCGTTGTCCTCGCGCGCCTTGTTGACCAGCAGGACGGACGCCACGCTGACCGCGACCAGCACGAAAAATCCCGCCGATAGCAGGAGGATCTGTAACGTCGACCGGCGTCGTGAAACGAGCGTCACGACGATCTCGCTATGGGAGTGGGATTCAACGCGTCCCCGTGGAAAGCCAATAACCCTATAGTACGTTTGAGGAAGGGCTGGGTTCCACGGAGTTCCGAACTATTTTGCGGCGTCGGATGGCTGGCCGGCGAGGTACTGCTCCAGCCAGTGAATGTGGTAGTCGCCCTCGATGATGTCGGGCTCGCGCACCAGCGCGCGGAACAGCGGCAGCGTCGTCTCGATCCCGTCGACCACCATCTCGTCCAGCGCCCGGCGCAGCCGCATCAGGCATTCGCCGCGGGTCTTGCCGTGCACGATCAGCTTGCCGACCAGCGAGTCGTAATAGGGCGGGATCACATAGCCCTGATAGACGGCGGAATCGATCCGCACGCCGAGGCCGCCAGGCGGATGGAATTGCGTGATCCGTCCGGGCGAGGGACGGAAGGTCTGCGGGTTCTCCGCATTGATGCGGCACTCGATGGCGTGGCCGATGATCGCGATGTCGTCCTGTTTGGCCGGAAGGTCGCCGCCGGCGGCGATCCGGATCTGCTCCAGCACGAGATCGATATCGGTGATGCTTTCGGTGACGGGATGCTCGACCTGGATGCGCGTGTTCATTTCGATGAAATAGAACTCGCCGTCCTCGTAGAGGAATTCGATGGTGCCGACGCCGAGATATTTCATGTCCCGCATCGCCTTGGCGCAGGTCTCGCCGATCCTGGCGCGCGCCGCCGCCGCGAGCACGGGCGAGGGGCCTTCCTCCCAGACCTTCTGGTGACGGCGTTGCAGCGAGCAGTCGCGCTCGCCGAGATGGATGGCGCCGCCGCGGCCGTCGCCGAGAATCTGGATCTCGATGTGGCGCGGCTTCTGCAGGTATTTCTCCAGGTAGACCGAGGCGTCGCCGAACGCCGACTTGGCCTCGTTGGCCGCGGTCGAGAGCGCGAGCGCGAGGTCAGCCTCGGTATGGGCGACCTTCATGCCGCGGCCGCCGCCGCCGGCCGCCGCCTTGACCAGCACCGGGAATCCGATGTCTCTGCCGATCGCGAGCGCGTCGGCCTCCGAGGTCACCGCGCCGTCCGAGCCGGGCACCACGGGAATGCCGAGGCGCTTGGCGGTCTTCTTGGCTTCGATCTTGTCGCCCATCAGGCGGATGTGCTCGGCCTTCGGTCCGATGAAGCCCAGATTGTGGTCGGCGAGGATCTCGGCGAAGCGCGCGTTCTCAGACAGGAAGCCGTAGCCGGGATGCACGGCGTCGGCGCCGGTGATCTCGCAGGCCGCGAGCAGCGCCGGCACGTTGAGATAGGAATCCTTCGACGGCGGCGGGCCAATGCACACGCTCTCGTCGGCGAGCCGCACATGCATGGCGTCGGCGTCGGCGGTGGAATGCACCGCGACGGTCGAGATGCCGAGCTCCTTGCAGGCGCGCAGCACGCGAAGCGCGATCTCGCCGCGATTGGCTATGAGGATCTTGTCGAACATCGCAGCGCCTGGTGTTGACGGAAGCTATTCAATGATGACGAGCGGCTCGCCGAATTCGACCGGCTGGCCGTCCTCGACGAGAATCTGCGTCACGGTGCCCGCGCGCGGCGACGGGATCTGGTTCATCGTCTTCATCGCCTCGATGATCAGAAGCGTCTGGCCGGCGGAGACCTTGGTGCCGACTTCAATGAACGGCTTGGCGCCCGGCTCGGGCGCCCAATAGGCGGTGCCGACCATCGGCGACGGCACGGCGCCCGGGTGCTTGGCGAGATCGGTCGCAGCCGCAGCCACCGGGACGGCAATGGCGGCCGGTGCGGCAACGCCCGTCACGGAGGCGGCGGGCACCGAGGCCGCGATGCTGATGTTGCGCGCGACGCGGACACGCAGGCCGGCACGCTCGATCTCGATCTCGGTCAGATTGGTTTCCGCAAGCAGCAGCGCGAGTTCGCGAATGAGGGCGCTGTCGTCGCTCTTGGAGTCGTTCTTTTTTGCGGTTGATTTGTCGTCTGGCTGGCGCGCCATGCTCTGTGATCCAAAATCTTTGTCTGGTGACGGGGAACGTCAGGATTGACGATTAAGTCTTTGGCTTGGCGTCGATCTTGACGCCGATCCTGGTGGCGAGGCCGATGATCGCAAGCCGGTAGCCGTCGATGCCGAAGCCGCAAAGTGACGCGAAGGCGGCTTTAGCAGTGAACGAGTGGTGTCGGAAGCTTTCGCGGGCGTGGATGTTGCTGACGTGAACTTCGACCGCGGGGATCTTGACCGCGATCAGCGCGTCATGCAGCGCGATCGAGGTATGAGAGTAGCCACCGGCGTTGATGATGATGCCGACCGCCTTCTTGGCGTGGGCCTCATGGATGAAGTCGATCAGTTCGCCCTCGCGGTTGGACTGCCGGCAGTCGGCGCTCAGCCCGAACTGGCGCGCGGTGTCCGCGCACAGCTTCTCGACATCGGCGAGGGTGGCATGGCCGTAGGTCTCCGGCTCGCGCGTCCCCAGCAGATTGAGGTTCGGGCCGTTCAGCACATAGATCGTTCCGGCAGCAGCCATTCCAGAGTTTCCTGCCAAGAGTTCCGGCCAAAGGTTCCGAGAGGGGGTCCGACAAGGGGTGGAGTGGGCCGGGTTATAGGTAACAACCGGCCGAAGGGGAAGTCTTTAGGTGAAATCAGAACGTCTTCAACAACTTCCTCCACCCTGTTAGATGACTGTCCTAACCTGCGGAAAATGCTGATTAACCAAATCTTGCGGAAGCTGCCCTTGGCGGGCGCTCCGGCCCGCCATCCACTGCGTGATGCGGGGTGCGGCCGAAAGCAAGACCCCGCCCCGAAGGGGGCGGGGTCGAGATGAAGGCGAGGGCCCGTTTGGGCGCCCTCGCACCGAGGCCGGTTTAGCCCTCGATGATGTAGACGATCTCATGGGTCTCAGGCTGCACGATCACGTAGCGGCCCTTGACCAGGATGAACTGATAGCCGCGCCACTGCGGGTAGATCGTCACGACCCGCTCCGGCACCGGGTAGAAGTGAACGTCAGCCGGAACGCGGGTGCCGACCGACACGTTAAAGTTGACGTTGGTGGCTTCGGTCACGTGCTCCGACTTGATCGCGGTCGTGATCTGGCTGCGCTTCTCGGCCGGCGGAGCCGCGGTGGCCGACGTTGCCGCGTTACCGGTCGTGGTCTGCGTGCGGCTCGTGTCGTTGGTCTGCGCGCGGTTGGGGTCGGCCGGGCTCTTGGTCTGAGCGTTCTGGTTGGTCGTGGCACCGGCACCGCTCTTGTCGCGGCCCTCGGCGTTCATCTTGCCGCTCTTGTCACGCTCCTCGGCTTTCATGTTGCCGCTCTTGTCGCGACCTTCGGCCTTCATGTCCTTCGAGCCCTCCTTGGAGCCCTTGGTCGCTTCGTTCTCCGAGCTCATGCCCTTCGACTTTTGGGTACTGTCCTGCGCGCCCTTGGTGGCCGTGCCGGACTTGTCGGACTCCGCACCCTTGGTGCTCGACTCACCGGTCGTCGAATGCTCGGAACCCTTCATGCCGCTCTTGTCATGCTGCATGGTGCCCGATGACGCACCACCGGACGGTGCAGACTGCTGCGTGGTCGCACCACCACCGGCCCCGGTTTCCTTGTTGGCGCCGCCGGCGCCCTGTGCGTTCGCGAAACCGGTGCCGGCGATCAAAGCCGCCGCCGCGACCGAAATCAGAAAGCGGTTAGACATCGCAATTCCTCCTCGTTTTTCAGCATTGCCCGCGCCGACAACGGGAGAGCATGTGCGATGTTCCTGTTGATTTGCGGTTCCTTGCGGTTTGTTCTTGAGGTGAATGCGCGATGAACGCGCGAGATGAATGCGCGGCTGCTTCAACCGCAGGCCCAGTCGAACTCCGCGCCCGCATGATCGAGCTGGCCGTTGCCGCCGCCGAAATTGAAGCCGCCGAAATGCTCTTCGATCTCGAGATTAGGTCGCGCTATATTTTCGGCCTCGCGCGACTTGCGTCGTTGGTGACGGCCCTTGGTTGCGACCCGCGCGGAATCGGTTCGGTGGCGGCCACAAAAAATCCGGCTGCATCGCAGCCGGATCTTGTACGCGATGAGCGCTGTCGGAGCGGCGATCAGCAGGTCGCCTTGCCGCAGCGGGCGATGCCGATCTTTTCCTTGAGGTTGTCGACGCCGACGGCGCCGATCACGACCTGCTTGCCGATCACGTAGCTCGGCGTGCCGTTCATGCCCATGGATTCGGCAAGGCGGAAGTTCTCCTCGATGGTCGCCTTCACCTCGGGGCTCGCCATATCCTTCTCGAGTTTCGCCATGTCGAGACCGACCTCCTTGGCGACCGCCAGCGCGCGCGCCTTGTCGGCGGCGCCGCGGCCGCCGAGCAGCTTCTGGTGGAAATCGAGATACTTCTTGCCGGTCGGATCCTGCATGCGCACGGCGACCGCGACCTGCGCGGCCTCGACCGAGCCTTGGCTCAGCACCGGGAATTCCTTCAGCACGACCTTCAGCTTCGAATCCGCCTTCATCAAATCGAGCATGTCGGACATCGCGCGCTTGCAGTAGCCGCAATTGTAGTCGAAGAACTCGACGAAGGTGACGTCGCCGTCCTTGTTGCCGAGCATGACGCCGCGCGGCGAATTGAAGATGGTGTCGGCGTTCTTGGCGACGCTCTGCTCATGCTTCTCGGCTTCGGCGGCGGCCTGCCGCTTGCTCAGCTCGTTCATCGCCTCCTCGAGCACCTCCGGGTGCGCGATCAGATAGTTGCGCACGATGGTCTCGATGTCGCCGCGCTGGGTGTCGGTGAAGCTCTGCGCGGACGCCGGAAGCGGCGCGGCGCAAACGCCGAGCGCGAGCAGGGCAGGGGCAAGAAAACGAAGCGCTGGCATGACAAAATCCTTGTTCGCGGTGGCTCAAAAAAACGGCGGGGCCGTGAGCCGGTTTAGGTGATCGTTGTATGGAACTACGGTTTATTTCTAGTTGTTTTTCTGACCCGGCATGGGCTTGGCGCTCACAATGTCGTCAGCTTTGACCCAGCCGGGCGTGCCGATCGCGAACCGCGTCTTGGCGCGTGACGCAAGATCGCGGGCGGTCTTGGTGTCGCCGCGGAGATAGGCGGCCTGCGCCGAGGCGAGGTCGGCCTGGGCATAGTCGCCCTTGCGGCCATAGGCCATCGCGAGCTGGGTATAGCCGAGCGGCGCCTCTGGCTCGCGCGCCACCGCGGCACGCAGCATGTTGATCGCCTCGTCGGTGTAGGCCTTGTTGTCCGAGGCGACCAGCGCCTGGCCGAGCAGCATCTCGATCAACGGCGAATTGCTGGAGAGCTGCACTGCGCGGCGCAGCGGCGCGATGGCTTCGGCCGGCCGGCCGCCTTCGAGCAGCGCCTGGCCGCGCAATTCATGGAAATAGGGATTGTTGGGCTGCACCTGGATCAAGCCGTCGATCTGCGCGATCGCCGAGCGCAGATCGCCGTGCAGATAGGTCGTGATCGCGCGTGCATAGCGCGCCGGCAGGCTGGTGTTGGACAGCGGATAGCGGCGGTAGACCGTGTCCTGCCGCTCCATGAAGCCCGAGATCTTGGCGCGCATCATGTCGTGGCGCAGCTGCAGCGCCGGATCGTCCTTCTTGTCCCAATAGGGGCTGGAGCGCGCCAGTTCCTGTAGCGCGGAGACGCGATCGACCGGCATCGGATGCGACTGCAGATAAGGGTCAGCCCCGCGCGAGGCGAACAGGCTCTCGTCGGTGAAGCGCTTGAACGTCTCGTACATGCCCTTGGCGGATTGTCCGGTCGCATTCAGGAACTTGACGCCGGCGCGGTCGGCGTTCTCTTCCTGCTGGCGTTGATAGGACAATAGCGTGCGCTGAATGACCGCTTGCGGCGCCGAGATCGCCGCGGCGCCGGCGCTGGAGAGACCATTGCCGCCGCCGCGGCCGCCCGCACCCGCGGCAAGCGCGCCGACGCCGAGCAGCATCGCGATGATCATCTGGGTCTGGGCCTGCGCCAGCTGCTCGCGCATCTTGGCGAGATGGCCGCCGGCGAGGTGGCCGGTCTCGTGCGCCAGCACGCCGATGATCTGGTTCGGCGTCTCCGATTGCAGCAGCGCGCCGTAATTGACGAAGATGCGCCGGCCGTCGGCGACGAAGGCGTTGAACGAGCCGTCGTTGATGATCACGATCTGGATGTTCTGCTTCTCCAGACCGGCGGCGCGCAGGATCGGCCTTGTGTATTCGCGCAACAGCTGCTCGGACTCGGTGTCGCGCAGCACCGGCGGGCCTTTTTGCTGGGCTCGCGCAGGGACCACGGGGCCGACCGCGAGCGCAACCGCGGTCATGAGCGCGGTCAGCTTGAAGGTCCTGGTGCGAAGCGCGAGGCGGAACAGCATGGGCGATCTATCGGCGATGACTGGACGCGCCGGCACAAGTCCGTGTTCCGGGCCCGACCGGATCAGGCGCGTGGCGCAGTCTGTTGTTTTTGCAGTTCTTCTTCACGCGAACCGGGTATTCACTAGGCCTGAAAGCGTTATAAGGAGCCACCGAATGCGGCCAGTCTGGGGCGGCAGCCGGTAACGGGAACCCGAATTCGGCAGCGGCCGTGCAATAGCAGAAATCCATGCGTGAAGCGACACCGAGAGACCGTGTAGGCAGCCTGTTGACAGCGTCCGGACGGAGCGATGTTCCGCCGTTCATGGTGATGGACGTGATGGCGGCGGCCGCGCGAATCGAGGCCGCCGGCGGCC
The DNA here is from genome assembly GCF_054059095.1 of Bradyrhizobium sp. USDA 4510. Classification (NCBI taxonomy): domain Bacteria; kingdom Pseudomonadati; phylum Pseudomonadota; class Alphaproteobacteria; order Hyphomicrobiales; family Nitrobacteraceae; genus Bradyrhizobium; species Bradyrhizobium sp. USDA 4510. Next base: position 3,443,608 of record NZ_JBSSBT010000001.1, read on the forward strand.
ATGTCATCCATATGGAGGTGGGGCAGCCTGCCGCAGGCGCGCCGAAGCCGGCGATCGCGGCCGCGCAGGCCGCGCTTGCGGACGGGCGGATCGACTACACCTCGGCACTCGGCGTTCCCTCGCTGCGCGCACGCATCGCCCGGCACTACAGCGACACGTATGGTTGCGCGGTAGACGCTGAGCGCATCATCGTCACGACCGGCTCGTCGGGTGGATTCATCCTGGCGTTTCTTGCGATGTTCGAGCCGGGCGACCGGGTCGCCGTGACCGTGCCGGGCTATCCGCCGTACCGGCATATCCTGACCGCGCTGGGCTGCGAGCCGGTGCTGATCGAAACCTCCGGCGACACCCGCCATGCCCTGACCGGCGAGGCGCTGCTCGCCGCCCATCGCAAGGCGCCGCTGAAGGGCGTGCTGGTCGGCAGCCCCGCCAACCCGACCGGCACCATGATGTCGCGCGAGGCGCTGTCGACCCTGATGGCGGCCGCCGACAGCGCGGGCATCCGCTTCATCTCCGACGAGATCTATCACGGGCTCGACTATGCGTTTCCTGCGGTGACGGCCGCAGAGCTGTCGCCGAACGCGCTCGTGATCAACTCGTTCTCGAAGTACTTCTGCATGACCGGCTGGCGTGTCGGCTGGATGGTGGTGCCCGACGTGCTGGTGCGGCCGATCGAGCGGCTGCAGCAGAACCTGTCGATCTCGGTGCCGACCCTGTCGCAGATCGCGGCCGAAGCGGCGTTCGAAGGCCGCGAGGAGATGGAGGCGATCAAGCGCGGCTATCAGGAGAACCGCCGCATCCTGATCGAAGGGCTGCCGAAGGCCGGCCTGACCAAATTCCTTCCCGCTGACGGCGCGTTCTACCTCTATGCCGACGTCTCCGACTTCACCTCCGACAGCTTCGCCTTCGCCAGCGAGATGCTCGAGAAGGCGCATGTCGCGGCGACCCCCGGCGTCGATTTCGATCCGATCCACGGCCGCGCCTTCATCCGTTTTTCCTATGCACGCTCGGCCGCGGAGATGCAGGAAGCAGTTGCACGGATCGCGCATTGGCTTAAATAGCCCGCGAACTCCAGGAGCCTTCAAACTCCAAGAGCCATCAAGAGCCTTCCGGCGTTCGCTTTGCCTTTCGGATCGGTTTCGCAGCGCAGTGCCGTGGTTTCGCCGGCACTGTGGCGGGCGGATCATCGCGGATAAGCGGCAGGGCCCACACAGTTCCATTTGACTTGAACCGCCAAGTTGATCTTGGCTGTTTCCGCCATTTCTGAGGGGGAGTGACACATGGCAACGGCAACCGTTGTCACGGCTGCGCCGGCGAGCGCCGGCAGCAAGCCGTGGTATAAAGTTCTCTATGTCCAGGTCCTGATCGCGATCGTGCTCGGCGCATTGGTCGGCTGGTTGTGGCCGGGCCTTGCCACCAACGAGTGGATCAAGGCGCTCGGTGACGGCTTCATCAAGCTGATCAAGATGGTGATCGCGCCGATCATCTTCTGCACCGTGGTATCGGGCATCGCCCATATACAAGATGCCAAGAAGGTCGGCCGCATCGGTGTCAAGGCGCTGGTGTATTTCGAGGTCGTCTCGACCTTCGCGCTGGTGATCGGATTGCTCGTCGGCAATCTGGTCAGGCCCGGTGCCGGCTTCGGCAATGCGGCGGCGAACGCGCAGGCGGTTGCCGGCTATGCCAAGCAGGCGGAGGCGCAGAAGAGCGTCGACTTCGTGCTGCACATCATTCCGGACACCGTGGTCGGTGCATTCGCGCAGGGCGAGATCCTGCAGGTGCTGCTGTTCTCGGTGCTGTTCGGCTTCGCGATCATGGGCCTCGGCGAGCGCGGCCACACCATCCGCTCGTTCATCGACGACGCCGCGCACGCCGTGTTCGGCGTCATCTCGATCGTGATGCGGGCGGCGCCGATCGGCGCGTTCGGCGCGATGGCCTTCACCATCGGCAAGTTCGGCACCGGCGCGATCCTCAACCTGATGGGGCTGATCGCGACATTCTATCTGACCGCCGCGCTGTTCGTGTTCGTGGTGCTCGGCATCATCGCGCGGATCGCGGGGTTCTCGATCTTCAAGTTCCTGGCCTACATCAAGGACGAGCTATTGATCGTGCTCGGCACCTCGTCCTCCGAGAGCGCGCTGCCGTCATTGATGGAGAAGCTCGAACGGCTCGGCTGCTCGAAATCGGTGGTCGGCCTCGTGGTGCCCACGGGCTATTCGTTCAACCTCGACGGCACCAACATCTACATGACGCTGGCGACCCTGTTCATCGCACAGGCGCTGGGCTTCGATCTCACCTTCAGCCAGCAGATCACCATCCTGATCGTGGCGATGCTGACCTCGAAGGGCGCCTCCGGCATCACCGGCGCCGGCTTCATCACCTTGGCGGCGACGCTTGCGGTGGTCGATCCGCGGCTGGTGCCGGGCATGGCGATCGTGCTCGGCATCGACAAGTTCATGAGCGAGTGCCGCGCGCTGACCAATCTGTGCGGCAACGGCGTGGCTTGCGTGATCGTCGCCTGGTGGGAGGGTGAGCTCGACCGCGACAAGCTCAATGCCAATCTCGCCAAACAGGTCGACCCAACCGACATGGAGACCGCGTTGACGACGGACTAGTTCTCCTTAGTTAGAACCGGTCCAGCCGATACGGCGAGGTGTCCACCGCGGATGCCTCGCCGTTCATCGTTTCGGCCAGCACCCGCGCGGTCGCGGGGCCGAGCGTGAAGCCCTGATGGCCGTGGCCGAAATTCACCCACAGCCCGCGATGCCGCGGCACCGGCCCGAGCACCGGCAGCATGTCGGTTGTGCAGGGGCGGGTGCCGAACCACGGTTCGGGCTCGACGCGGCTGCCGATCTCGATCAGCTCGCGCGCCGCCGCTTCGGCGTAGCCGAGCTGGATCGGCGTCGCCGGTGCGTCGGGACTGGTCAGCTCCGCGCCGGTGGTGATGCGGATGCCCTTGGCCATCGGCGCCATCGCGTAGCCATTTGCAGTGTCGACCAGCGGCAGGTCGAGCGAGCGGCCGCCCTGGTAGTGCATGTGGTAGCCGCGCTTGCGTACTAGCGGGATCCGGTAGCCGAACTTGCGCAGCAATTGCGGTGACCACGGGCCGAGCGTGACCACAACGTGGGCGGCATCGATCCGGCCGCCACTGGTGTCGACCGACCAGCCGGACGTCGTCTGCGTCAGCGTCTGCGCATCGCCGCGCAGCAGCGTGCCGCCGAGACGTTCGAACAGTCCGGCATAGGCGGAAACAAGTCCGCCGGGGTCCGACACGGTCCAGGGCCCAAGCCAGTGAATGGCGCCGGGCAGGTCGTCGCGCAGCAACGGTTCCGCCTCGGCGAGCTCGCGGCCATCAAGCACGCGAAACGTCACGCCGAAGTCGCGCTGGTTCTCCTCGGCGATTGCAATGGCCTGCTCCAGCGCGGCCGGGTCGCGATGCAGCAGGCGATAGCCGGCGCGGCGGATCAGATTGTCGGCATGGGCGTCGCGGATCAGCGTGTCGTGCTCCGCGGTGGCGTAGGCGATCAGGCGCGCCCACGCGATGGTGGCTTCGCGGTGCCGCTCGGGCGTCGAGTTCCACCAATAGCGCAGCAGCGGGCCGGCATGCTGCGGCAGCGACGCCAGGCGGTAGCGCACGTCGTTGGTGCGCCCCATCGCGATCCGGGCGAGGATGGCGGGATCGCGCGGCATCGGGTAGGGCCGAACCGCTTCGCTCTGAATGATGCCGGCATTGCCGTAGCTGGTTTCGCGGCCCGGTTCCTTGCGGTCGACGAGCGTCACCGACCAGCCGCGGCGCTGCAGATGCAGCGCCGTGCTGACACCCACCATGCCGCCGCCAAGAACGATCGCGCTTTGCATTGGGATCCGTCTCCGTCAGGCTCCGTTGCGCCGGCATCTGACGAACGGATTGCCTGTTCAATAAAAACGCCCGGCGCGAGCCGGGCGTTTTGACTTGCAGGTGGTGCTAGTTGCCGCCGCCGAAGCGGCGCGACCACCAGCCCTTGCGGGCCGGAGCCTCGGCCGCAGCCGGCTCTGGAGCAGCCGCGGCCGGCTCAGGGGCAGCTTCCTCCGCCGGGCTTTGAACCAGCGCCGCTGATGCCTCGGGCTGCGGGCTCGATGCGAAGTTGACCTTTTCGCGCACCGTCGAGCGGCGACGCTGCGCGCGGTCGCCTTCGGCAGTGTCCTCGGCGGCAGACGCCGCGGCAGTTTCGGGCTCGGGTGCCGCGACCGGCTCGACGGGGGCGACCTCGGTCGGCTGCCACTCCGGCGGCTCGGCGACCAATTCGGGCTGCGCCAGCGAGGGAGCCGGCTCCGCGTCATGACTATCGAAATCGGCGACTGCGTCGGAGGCCTCCGACGTCGCCGCCGGGCTCAACTCATCGGAGATCGATCCGGCGAGACCGTCATCCGGTCCGCCACTGCCGCGCCGGCGGCGGCCGCCACGGCGTCCGCGGCGCCGCGGACGGCGATCGCCATTGCCGGCCTGGTCGTCGCGGGCAGCGCTCTGCTGCTCGTCGCCTTCGTCCTCATCACCTTCGGCATCGGCGGCGGCAACCGCCTCGGTGCCTTCGGGCAGGACATGCATGAGATCGCCGTCCTCGCGCGGCTGCTGGGCGCCTTCACGCGCCTCGCTGCCGCCACCGCGGCCGCGGCGCCGGCGGCGCCGCTTGCGGCGCTGACCGTCGCCTTCGCCCTCGGCGGAGCCCGATTCATCGCCGGCCGCCCGCTCGTCGGCGAGGCCCTCGGTCTCGTCGGTTTCGAGCTCGGCCTCGTATTCGAACAGTTCTTCCTCGTCATCGGCCTCTTCGGCCTGGGCCGGCGCAGCGGCAGCCTGCGCAGCGAGCAGCGCCTTGGCGGCTTCGAGCGTATGCACCTGCTCGCCGCGGTCGATAATGTAGGACTGCTGGCCATGCACCGTGGCGTCCGCGACGATCGACAGCGAAACCCGGAAGGAGTCTTCGAGGTCGCGCAGATGGCCGCGCTTGTGGTTGAGCACGTAGAGCGCGACGTCGGTGCGGGTGCGGACTACCAGATTGTGGGTCGCGCCCTTCATCAGGATTTCCTCGATGCCGCGCAACAGCTGCAGCGCCACCGACGAGACCGAACGGACGTGACCGCTTCCGCCGCATTGCGGGCAGGGCTCCGTCGAACTTTCGAGCACGCTGGCGCGGATGCGCTGGCGCGACATTTCCAAGAGGCCGAAATGCGAGATGCGGCCGACCTGGATCCGCGCACGGTCCTGGCGCAGGCAGTCGGACAGCTTGCGCTCGACCGCGCGGTTGTTGCGCTTCTCGTCCATGTCGATGAAGTCGATGACGATCAGGCCGGCGAGGTCACGCAGGCGCAATTGGCGCGCGACTTCTTCCGCCGCTTCCAGATTGGTCTTGAGCGCGGTGTCCTCGATATGGTGCTCGCGCGTGGCGCGGCCGGAGTTGACGTCGATCGAGACCAGCGCCTCGGTCTGGTTGATCACGATGTAGCCGCCGGAGCGCAATTGCACGGTCGGCGAGAACATTGCGTCGAGCTGGCTTTCGACGCCCATGCGCGAGAACAGCGGCTGACCGTCGCGATACTGCTTCACCGCGCGCACATTGGCCGGCATCAGCATCTTCATGAAGTCGCGCGCTTCACGGTAGCCGGCTTCGCCGGCCACCTGGATCTCGTCGATCTCCTTGTTGTAGAGGTCGCGGAGCGAGCGCTTGATCAGCGAACCTTCCTCGTAGACCAGCGTCGGCGCCTGCGACTTCAGCGTCAGGTCGCGCACCGTTTCCCACATCCGGATCAGATATTCGAAGTCGCGCTTGATCTCCGGCTTGCTGCGGGAGGCGCCGGCGGTGCGCAGGATGATCCCCATGCCCTCGGGCACGTCGAGATCCTGCACCACTTCCTTCAGCCGCGAACGGTCCTGGGCGGAGGTGATCTTGCGGCTGATGCCGCCGCCGCGCGCGGTGTTGGGCATCAGCACGGCGTAGCGGCCGGCGAGCGACAGATAGGTGGTCAGCGCGGCGCCCTTGTTGCCGCGCTCTTCCTTGACGACCTGCACCAGCATCACCTGCCGGCGCTTGATCACTTCCTGGATCTTGTACTGGCGGCGCGGACGGAACGGGCGCTCCGGAACCTCCTCGAGCACGTCGTCGCCGCCGACCGACTCGACGACGTCCTCTTCCTCGCCTTCCTCGCCGTCATCCTCTTCGTCATCTTCGCCGGCCTCGTCGCCAGGCCCGGTCTCGGGCGCGACCACCTCGGCGAGCGCGCCATATTCGGCGACCGCGTGCTCATCGGCGTGAACCTCGTCGGAAGCCACATGCGGCGCGTCGTCGGCATGCGCGGCGTTTTCCTCGATCTGCTCCTCATGGGCGCGCTCGGGCTCATGATTGACCTCGACCGTCTCGACGGTCTCGGGCGCGGCCGACGCGGCGGAGGCTTCGACCACCGCAACGACGGGGTCGGAGGGGGCGTCGGCAACCGCCGCCTCGCTCACCTCGGGGGCGTGGTCGTGATCATGGGCATGATCGTGGTCGTGATGGTCGTCGTGACCATGATCGTGGTCGCCATGATCGTCGTGGTCATGATCATGGTGATGCTCATGGTCCTCGTGATGCGCATGATCATGCGCCTCATGCTCGTGGCCTTCGTGGGCGACCACGCCGTGATCCTGGTGCCCGGCATCATGTTCATGATGCTCGGCATCGACGGGATGTTCGTGGGCCTCGATGGTGGGCAGCGCCTGGGTGTCGTTCGCGCCCTCGATCACCTCGCTCTGGACGCGCTCGCCATGGCCGCGGCGACGGGCATTGCGATGGCGCGACCGGCGGCGATGGCCGCGGTTCTCGTGCTCTTCCTCGGCCTCGCGATGGGCGCGCTCGTCGGCCTCGATCAGCGCCTGACGGTCGGCGACCGGGATCTGGTAATAGTCGGGATGGATTTCGCTGAAGGCCAGGAAGCCATGCCGGTTGCCGCCATACTCGATGAAGGCGGCCTGCAGCGACGGCTCTACGCGCGTAACCTTGGCGAGATAAATGTTGCCGCGCAGCTGTTTGCGCTGGGCGGTCTCGAAATCAAACTCTTCGACGCGATTGCCACGGACCACGACGACCCGGGTCTCTTCCGGGTGGGTGGCATCGATCAACATCTTGTTGGGCATTTTGGAGCTCTTGACGGCGGCGGGCGCGGATCATGGCGCGCGCAAACTGCGCCGCCCGGTGACGCGACGGTCCACCTGATTCGGGGGTGAGGGGAAGGCCGAAACGCATCTCGCGGCGCAGCGCCGGACGGGAACTCACCGGGATGATGCGACGGGCGAAGTTTTCACCTCGCGTCAGCGCGATCATTCGGGGGATCCTGGTCGGCAATGCAGTCTGGCGCATTAAGCGTCGGCCCGTCTAAACATGTTGGCGGCGAAAAATACCGCCGTATCTTTTGCTGAAAGCCCCGTCTGGCGCCGAAGCGCCTGCCGGCCATCGCATATCGAGGCCCCAAGGGACCGGATAATCGGTTATGCCTTGTCTCAAACCGTCCCTCTGGCGAGGGAGTGTGCCTGGGACCGGACGCCGCTCGGGCTTGAATCCGCCACTCCGTGTCAGCCGCGCGCGGCGCTGGCTGGGGAGGGACCGGAAAAACACGGCGGGATCTTCGATCAGGAAGGTTCCACCGCTGCACCGGGAGGCTGAACGCGACACAACCGGGAGTACTAGCCGTCAGCACCTCGTACATACGTGGATTGACCGCCGCGTGCAAGGGAAGCGTCACGCCGCCGCAACACTCGGTTCTTTTCGCCGGAGCGTCATTAGGGGGCGATTAACCGTGTGGTTCTAATGCGGTAAGAAGCAGCTGGGAGGCTACGAATCGGGTGGCGAACCGCGCAAAACACCTTGTTTTTCTGGGATGCGGGCTATTTTGCGCCGCAACATCGGTGTTTGCCATTGCCGGCGCCCCGAGCGCCGCTGAGGGCCCGCAGAACAGCCCGCCTGCGCCGGCCGCGAGCTCCCCGAATTTCCCGGTCGCATCCGGCGCCAGGCTCGCCGGCGACGCCAAGCAGACCCGATTCATCCTCGACCTCGACCGCAAGATCGAATTTCGCGCCTTCCCGCTGGCTGACCCCTACCGCGTCGTGGTCGATATCCCGCAGGTCGATTTTCAGCTCGCGGCCGGCACCGGCTCGGCGGGGCGGGGCCTGGTGAAGGCGTTCCGCTATGGCCTCGTGATGCCCGGCGGCTCGCGGATCGTGTTCGACCTGACCGGACCGGTGAAGATCGCGAATTCCTACGTGCTCGACGCCGCCAACGGCCAGCCGCCGCGGCTTGTGCTGGACTTCGAGGAGGTCGACCGCACCAGCTTCGTGCAGTCGCTGGCGCCCGCGAGCCGGCCCGAATCGAAACCGGCGATTTCCGAATCCACCACCGCCACCATTCCGGCCGTCACCTCGGCGGCGCTGCCGCCGGTCGCGGTCACCGACGCGCGCCCGCTGATCGTGATCGATCCCGGTCACGGCGGCATCGACAACGGCACGCAATCCGGCGACCAGACCGAGAAGAACCTGGTGCTCGGCTTTGGCCTTGCCCTGCGCGACCGGATCGAGAAGTCGGGCAAGTATCGGGTGGTCATGACGCGGTCCGACGACACCTTCATCCCGCTCAACGATCGGGTGAAGATCGCGCGCTCCCAGTCCGCGGCGCTGTTCGTCTCGATCCACGCCGACGCCCTGCCGCGCCGCGAGGGCGATGCCCAGGGCGCCACGATCTACACGGTGTCGGACAAGGCCTCCGACGCCGAGGCCGAACGGCTGGCGGAGGCGGAAAACAAGGCCGACGCCATCGGCGGGGTGAACCTGACCGACGAACCGACCGAGGTCGCCGACATCCTGATCGACCTCGCGCAGCGTGAAACCAAGACGTTTTCCAATCGCTTCGCCCGTCTTCTGATGGACGAGATGAAGACCACGGTGCGGATGCACAAGCATCCGCTCAAATCGGCCGGCTTCCGGGTGCTGAAGGCGCCCGACGTGCCGTCCGTGCTGGTCGAGATCGGCTACGTCTCCAACAAGGGGGACCTCGAGCACCTGGTCTCGGAGAGCTGGCGGAACAAGGCGGTCGGCTCGATGGTGCAGGCGATCGACACGTTCTTCGCCAAACGGCTGGCAACTGCCGGGTCGGCAAAGTGAAATCGGCTCGCTGAAAAGCCGGGGCCGTTGCGCCGAAGCCCTAGTTTGGCCACAGCCGCGACGGTATAGACAATGGACCGCAGGTCCGCAGAATCGACCATATTGTCCGGCGGCTCTTGTATACTCGCGTGCGCAAGGTGGCTCGCTGGGCCAAAGCTTCGTTGTGTGAGGCTTTCGCACTTTTGGACAGGCGCTTCTGACGACTGAGCGCCGGAGGGTAGGAACGGAACGTCGATAATGCGCCTGCTCGTGCGGTTTATGGGTTTCTTGTTCGCCGCCGGAACCGTCGTGTTCCTGGTCGGTGTCGCCGCCGTCGCTGGCGCCATCTGGCATTTCTCCAAGGATCTGCCCGACTACTCGCAGCTGCAGGACTATGAGCCGCCGGTGATGACCCGCGTGCATGCCGCCGACGGCGCGCTGCTTGGCGAATACTCCAAGGAGCGCCGGCTCTATCTGCCGATCCAGGCGGTGCCGAAGCTCGTGATCAACGCCTTCCTCGCCGCCGAAGACAAGAACTTCTACGAGCACGGCGGCATCGACTATCAGGGCATGGCGCGCGCTGCGATCCTTTATGCGCAGAACTACGGCTCGAACCGTCGCCCGCAGGGCGCCTCGACCATCACCCAGCAGGTCGCGAAGAACTTCCTGCTCACTAACGAGGTCTCGTTCAGCCGCAAGATCAAGGAAGCCTTGCTGGCGATGCGCATCGAGCGCGCCTATTCCAAGGACCGCATCCTCGAGCTCTATCTGAACGAAATCTATCTCGGCCTCGGTGCCTACGGCATCGCGGCGGCGTCGCTGGTCTATTTCGACAAGTCGGTCAACGAGCTGACGATTGCGGAGGCGTCCTATCTCGCCGCGCTGCCGAAAGCGCCGGCGGCGCTGCATCCGGTGCGCAACCGCGACCGCGCGATCGAGCGCCGCAATTATGTGATCGATCGTCTGCTGGAGAACGGCTGGATCAAGCAGGCCGACGCCGACAAGGCGCGCAAGGACCCGCTCAACGTCACCAGCCGCTCGAACGGCGCGCATATCTTCGCCGGCGAATATTTCGCCGAGGAGGTCCGCCGCGACATCTTCGAGCGCTACGGCGAAAAGAAGCTCTACGAGGGTGGTCTGTCGGTGCGCACCACGCTCGATCCCAAGATCCAGGTGATGGCGCGCAAGACCATGGTCGCGGGGCTCGTCAATTACGACGAGGCGCAGGGTTGGCGCGGGGCGCTGCACAAGCTCGACATTTCCGGTGACTGGGGCGTCAAGCTTGCCGACGTGAAGTCGCTCTCCGACATCTCGCCGTGGCGGATGGCTGTCGTGCTCGAGACCAGCGATCAGTCGGCGCGGATCGGCTTCCAGCCGGGCCGCGAACTCGGCGGCGCGGTCAGCAAGGAGCGGCAGACCGGCATCATCACGATGGACGGCGTACGTTGGGCCAAGACCAAGGGCAAGGCGCCGAGCGCCGTTTCGCAGGTGCTGCAGCCGGGCGACGTGATCTACGCCGATCCGCTGGTGACCAAGGACGGCAACGCGGTCGAAGGCCAGTATCGCCTGCGGCAATTGCCTGAAGTGTCCGGCGCCATGGTGGCGATGGATCCGTGGACCGGCCGCGTGCTCGCGATGGTCGGCGGCTTCTCGTTCGACCAGAGCCAGTTCAACCGCGCGACGCAAGCCTACCGGCAGCCGGGTTCGTCGTTCAAGCCGATCGTGTACTCGTCGGCGCTGGACAATGGCTATACGCCGTCGACCACCGTGATCGACGCGCCGATCGAGATCGATCAGGGGCAGGGCGCCGGCGTGTGGCGTCCGGAAAACTATTCGACCGGCAAATATTACGGCCCGACCACGCTGCGCAACGCGTTGCAGCGCTCGCTCAACACCGTGACGGTGCGGCTCGCGCAGGACATCGGCATGCCGCTGGTCGGCGAATACGCCAAGCGCTTTGGCGTCTATGACGAATTGCCGAACTATCTGTCGTATGCGCTGGGTGCCGGCGAGACGACCGTGATGCGCATGGTCACGGCCTATTCGATGTTCGCCAATGGCGGCCGCCGGGTGAAGCCGACGCTGATCGATCGCATCCAGGATCGCTACGGGCATACCATTTTCAAGCACGACACCCGCGAATGCCGCGGCTGCGACGCGCCCGGGGGCTGGAAGAGCCAGCCGGAGCCGCAGCTGGTCGACCGCCGCGAGCAGGTGCTCGACCCGATGACCGCCTACCAGATCACCGAGATGATGGAAGGTGTGGTCCAGCGCGGCACCGCGACCGTCGTGAAGGAGGTCGGCAAGCCGATCGCCGGCAAGACCGGCACCACCAACGACGAGAAGGACGTCTGGTTCGTCGGCTTCTCGCCGGATCTCGCAGTCGGCGTTTACATGGGCTACGACAAGCCGCGCAATCTCGGCCGCGCCGCCACCGGCGGCCACGTCGCAGCGCCGATCGCCCGCGACTTCCTCAAGCTTGCGCTCGCCGACAAGCCGCCGACGCCGTTCAAGGTTCCGGCCGGCATCAAGCTGATCCGCGTCGACGCCAAGACCGGCATGCGCGCCGGTCCCGGCGACGGCGGCAACACCATCCTCGAAGCCTTCAAGCCGGGCACCGCGCCGCCGGAGAACTATTCGGTCATCGGCGTCGCCGATGCCGATGGGCGCGGCCCTGCGCCTGGCCCGCAGCCGTCGCAGAATGGGGCGCAGCCGGATGGCGGCTTCTTCATGCGTCCGGGAACCGGGGGGCTTTACTAGCGGCCTGTCCGGCCAAATCGCCGGGATAGTGCGGCCAAGTCGATTGCGCTTTGCCGCGCCGGTCGCTACATCCCCCGGAACCTTTTTAGCCAACACCTGAAAGACCATGCGCGCGGAAATCGAACGCCTTGTTGAAGAGATCAAGCAGTCAGTCGGGCTGCTGAGGAGGCATCTTTGACGTCGAACAATCGACGGCACGCCTCGCTGAGCTGAACAAGCTCGCAGAAGACCCCAATCTCTGGAACGATCCCCAGAAGGCCCAGCGGCTGATGCAGGAGCGTACCTCACTGGAGGACGCGCTCTCAGGCATCGGCAAGGTCGAGCGCGAGCTCGAGGACAATATCGGCATGATCGAGCTCGGCGAGGCCGAGAACGATGAGGGCGTGGTCGCCGAGGCCGAGAAGGCGCTCAAGGATCTCAAGAAGGAGGTCGCCCGGCGCGAGCTGGAGGCGCTGCTGTCGGGCGAGGCCGACAAGTTCGATTCCTATCTCGAAGTCCATGCCGGCGCCGGCGGCACCGAGAGCCAGGACTGGGCGCAGATGCTGCTGCGCATGTACACGCGCTGGGCGGAGAAGCACGGCTTCAAGATCGAGTTCCTCGAAGAATCCCAGGGTGAAGAGGCCGGCATCAAGTCCGCCACCATCCAGATCAGCGGCCACAACGCCTATGGCTGGCTGAAGACCGAGGCCGGCGTGCATCGCCTGGTGCGCATCTCGCCGTTCGATTCCAACGCGCGGCGGCACACCTCGTTCTCGTCGGTGCAGATCTTCCCGGTGATCGACGACTCCATCAAGATCGAGATCAAGGAGTCCGATGTCCGCACCGACACCATGCGGTCGGGCGGCGCCGGCGGTCAGCACGTCAACAAGACCGAGTCGGCGGTGCGCCTGACGCACATCCCGACCGGCATCGCGGTGGTCTGCCAGGCCGGCCGCTCCCAGCACAAGAACCGGGCGCAGGCCTGGGACATGCTGCGCGCGCGGCTCTACGAGATCGAGCTGAAGAAGCGCGAGGAGCAGGCTGCCGCCGATCAGGCCGCCAAGACCGACATCGGCTGGGGTCACCAGATCCGCTCCTATGTGTTGCAGCCCTATCAGATGGTGAAGGACCTGCGCACCGGTGTGCAGACCTCCGACACGTCGGGGGTGCTCGATGGCGACCTCGATGAATTCATGGCGGCGACCTTGGCGCAGCGTGCCTTCGGCACCGGGCCCGGTTCCGTTGAGGATGTGGATTAGCCCATGCCGCGCGTCGCTTTCATCGGATTGGGACGCATGGGCCACGGCATGGCCGGCCGTTACCTCGATGCCGGCTTCACGGTCGCCGTGTGGAACCGCAGCAAGGCCAAGGCCGCGGACCTGATCGCTCGCGGCGCGCTGTGGGCGACCTCGCCGGAGGATGCCGCAATCGACGCCGATGCTGTCGTGACCATGGTCGCCGACGACGAAGCCTCGCGCGCGGTCTGGCTGACCAGAGACGGCGCCGCCGCCAACATGAAGGCCGGCACGCTCGCGATCGAATGCTCCACGGTCTCGTACCAGCACACGGTCGAGATGGCGCGCGAACTGCAGAGCCGTGGCTTGGTCTACATCGATTGCCCGGTCACCGGCCTGCCGGAGGCGGCGGCGGCCGGCAAGCTGACGCTGCTGGTGGGCGCTGATCCCGCCGATCTCGATCGGGCGCGGCCGTTCCTAGCGCCGATCGGCAGCACGATCCGCCATTTCGGCGCGGTTGGCACCGGCACTGTGTTCAAGTTGATCAACAACCTGATCGGCGCGGTGCAGATCGCAAGCCTCGCCGAGGGCGTGGCGATCGCCGAGCAGGCGGGCCTCGACATGCAATTGGTGGCCGAGGCGCTGGCGACCGGCGCGGTGGCGAGCCCGCAGGTGATCCGCCACTCCAAGCGGATGATCGACCGCAACTTCTCCGGCGCATCGTTCACCGCGGCGCTGCGCCACAAGGATGCCGACTACGCCGTGCGGCTCGCCGAGACCTTGCTGCCCGGCGTGCCCGTGAGCCGCGCCGCGCTCGCCGCCTACGACAAGGCGAAGGCCCATGCGCCCGACGCCGACGAGGGCCAGATGATCGAGATCGTGTCGCGGCCGAAATAGGCGGGCCGCCATTGTCGGAAATCGGGTGGGAATATTCGCGGCGCTGCCCTAGTCACCTGTCCGACTGCAGGTGAGTGCCCGACATGCCTTCCGCCGACAACTGGATCGATCGCCGCGACTGGGGGCTGCTTGTCCTGCTGTCGGTACTCTGGGGCGGCTCGTTCTTCTTCAACGGCGTGATCCTGCGCGAATTGCCGCCGCTGACCCTGGTGCTGTTGCGCGTCGTGCTCGGCACGATCATCCTGCTGCCGCTGCTGCGGGCCGCCGGAATCGAATTCCCGCGCAGCCTGTCCGGCTGGGCGCCGTTCGTTGCGATGGGGCTGTTCAACAATGTGCTGCCGTTCGCGCTGATCGTGTTCGGGCAGACCTATATTCCGAGCGGGCTGGCCTCGATCCTCAACGCGACGACGCCGCTGTTCGCGGTGGTCGTGATGGCGGCGGCCGGCGAGGAACGGTTGCAAGCGCGCCGCGTGGCGGGCGTTCTGGTCGGGCTGATCGGGGTTGCGATCCTGCATGGCGATGCGCTCGGCTTCGAGAGCCGGCAGGGCATCGGCATCCTGCTGTGCCTCGCGGGCGCCTTCAGCTACGGCATCGCGGCGCTGGTCGGACGGCGGCTGCCGCAGCGCGTGCCGCCCTTGGGCACCGCGACGTTCCAGATGATGGCCTCGGCGGTGCTGATGGCGCCCATCGCCGCCGTCGTCGATCGGCCGTGGCTGTTGCCGATGCCGCATCCCGCGACATGGCTCGCCGTGCTCGGGCTCGCGGCGCTGTCGACGGCGCTGGCCTATATCGTGTTCTTTCAGATCCTGCAGCGCTCCGGAGCGACCAATGTGATGCTGGTGACGCTGCTGATTCCGGTCACCGCGATGCTGCTCGGCTATCTCGTGCTCGGCGAGCCGATCGCACTGCGCGAGGTGATCGGCGCGCTGGTGATCGCGAGCGCGCTGCTCTTGATCGACGGCCGCGTGCTGGTTTGGTTCAGCCGCGCGCCTGCTTCCACGCCGCATACCATCCGCTGAAGCGGCCGCTGTCGCGCTCGCCGCCGTGCCAGGCGGCGTAGGCGGTGCCGTCGTCGGCGACCAACACCACGGCATCGAGCCCCTTGGAGCGGCGCAGCGTGTTCATCGCCTGCGCCGGCGTCTGCGCGATCGGACCTGCGACGTTGAACGAGGTGTTGACCGACATCTCGACGCCGATATGACGGCCGAGCGCCTTCAGATAGGCATAGGTGAGGGGATCGTCGGCCTCGCGCACGATCTGGACG
Source organism: Bradyrhizobium sp. USDA 4510 (assembly GCF_054059095.1). Lineage (NCBI taxonomy): Bacteria > Pseudomonadati > Pseudomonadota > Alphaproteobacteria > Hyphomicrobiales > Nitrobacteraceae > Bradyrhizobium > Bradyrhizobium sp. USDA 4510. The sequence goes on from NZ_JBSSBT010000001.1 coordinate 3,458,882, forward strand.
CGGCCGGTGCCGTCGGCATGCACCACCGCCGGAATCTTCGCGCGCGCCTCGGGCTTCGAATGCGCCGTGAGCACCATGTAGTTATAGGCGTTGTAGTCAGCGTCGGAGGCGCCGTCTTCCAGCTCGAAATAATCGCGCGCAGCTTGCAGCGTCGCCATCGGCGCCAGCGGCCGGATCGCCTCGCGATACTTGACGCGCTCGTTGAGCCGCTCGCGCACCTCGGGATCGCAGGGATTGGCGAGGATCGAGCGATGGCCGAGCGCGCGCGGGCCGGTTTCGGCGGCGCCCTGATAGATCGCGATCACGCCGCCTTGCGCGACCATGGATGCCATCAGGTCGGCAACCGCATCGCGCCCTTCTGACGTCGCCACATTGCCGATCTCGGTCGAGGCGATGTCGTCGGCTTGCAGCGCCGCGGTGATGCCGGCGTTCGAGGGCGGCAGGCCGCAATAGAATGCGTGCGACAGCGGCGCGCCGCGCGGCGCGCCCGCCATATGCGCGAACAGCCAGGCGGCGCCGATCGGCACGCCGGGATCGCCGGGCACCGGCGGCACCCACATATGCAGTCGCGTCTTGCGCTGCTGCGCCCGCTCGAACCACGCCTCGTCGAAATGCTCGAGCAGCCGCATGTTGCCGAGCGCGTTCAGCGCGACGCCCCCGGTCAGCACCAGGCGGTCGGTGCCGGTGGTGCGCAGGAGATGGTCGATGACATGGATCATCGCGTCCTCGAACACCAGTTGCGTCGCGGCTGCCTTATCAACGCGGTCCTTGGTGTCGGGGCGGTGATTGATGTCCTCGACGCGCAGCACGGCGTCTGGATTCCAGAGCTGGTCCGGGCGCAGCGGCGGGCCGAGAATGTCGATCAGCGGCTGACGATAGGGATTGTCGGCGGGATCGGCGTACCAATTGGCCATCGCGCGATTGAGCTGCACGCTGCCGTTGGGCCCGAGCTGCAGCACCGCCTTCAAGCGCTGATAATACGGATTGGTGGCGCGGTTCATGTCGCCCCAGGCGGCGGCGCCCATGTAGCGTCCCTCGCTGGACAGCCAAGTCCAGCCGCCCTGGCTGGATGAGATCACGGTGTAGAAAGCACCGAGCGAGTCGAACAGGCTCTCGTTGCAATAGAGCTGCTTCATCTCGCCGTTCTCGGCGACATAGAGCGAGATCGAGCCGACGTCGCCGGTACCGTCGAGCACCGCGATCGCGACACGCTCGCGCGCATCGGCGAATGGCGAGGCCGTGAACGAGTACCAGGCGTGATTGTCGTGATGCGGCATGCAGATCAGCGGCAATTGCTTGTCGAGCCCGTACATCCCGCCGAGCCGGTGCGACAGCCGCCGCACCTGATCCAGCTGGCGCAGATTGATCGCCGGTGCGATCGGGGCGCGCAGCAGTTTGAGGCTGGCCGGCGCTTCCTCGAGCGAGGTGCGGATCAGCATCGCCAGCAGCGCCGGATAGTCCCATGTCGTGACGAAGGCGGCGATATCGCCGATGTCGCGGCCCATCCGCTGCAACACCTTGCGCATGTCGTCGAGCGCGTGTTGCGGGAACTCGTTGGTGTGCTTGTTACCGGAGAAGCGCTCTTCCTCGTTGTTGACGATCAGGCGCGGTCCGTCCTTCTGGGTGATCTCGACCAGCGCGACGCCGGTATTGTGCGTGCCGGGGCAGGCGAGGCCTGCGATATAGACGGTCTCGCCGCGCTGCAGCTTTTCGCGGATCGAGGCGATCGTGCGCTGCGCGAACGCGCCATTGGCCTTGTGCAGGCCACGCTTCGCCAGCGCAGACTCGCTGAGGCGGCGCGTGATCTCATAGCCCGCGGCCGCAAGATGCGGATGCCGCGGACCGGTACGGATGTCCGGTTTACGCAATCAGAACGCCTCGACTCGTGATCCCCAGATCGACCTTCAATCATAAATAGCGCCAGGCAACAATGCCGTTTCGCCCAGCGGAAAAACCCAGCGCTTGCCAGCACATGCGTCTCTTGCGAGACTTGCCGCCAAAACCAACGACAAAAATCGGGAGAAAACGATGCCGGCTCGTTTCGGATATATTGGCGCAATCGCGGCGTTCGCAAGTGCCGCACTGATCGCGACCTCGGCCACCGCGCAGAAGAAATACGATCCCGGCGCGAGTGATGGCGAAATCAAGATCGGCAACATCATGCCATACAGCGGCCCGGCGTCGTCCTATGGGGTGATCGGCAAGACCGAGGCCGCGTTCTTCAAGATGACCAACGAGCAGGGTGGCATCAACGGCCGCAAGATCAACTTCATCAGCTACGACGACGCCTATTCGCCGCCGAAGGCGATCGAGCAGGCGCGCAAGCTGGTCGAGAGCGACGAGGTGCTGCTGATCTTCCAGCCGCTCGGCACGCCGTCCAATTCGGCAATCATGAAATACATGAATGCCAAGAAGGTGCCGCAATTGTTCGTCGCCTCCGGCGGCACCAAGTTCGGTGATCCCAAGAACTTTCCCTGGACGATGGGCTTCCAGCCCAACTACCAGAGCGAGGGCCGCATCTACGCAAAGTACATTCGCGACAAATTCCCCGACAGCAAGATCGCGGTGTTCTGGCAGAATGACGATGCCGGCAAGGATCAGTTCAAGGGCCTGAAGGACGGGCTCGGCGACAAGGTCGGCATGATCATCGCCGACAAGTCGTACGAGGTCTCCGATCCCTCGATCGATTCGCAGATCGTCGCGCTGCACGATTCCGGCGCCGACATCTTCTTCTCCTGGGCGGCGCCGAAGGGCTCGGCGCAGGCGATCCGGAAGGTGGGCGAGCTCGGCTGGAAGCCGAAATTCTTCCTCGCCAACACCGCGACCTCGGTTGCCTCGGTGCTGAAGCCGGCCGGGCTCGAGTTCTCCAAGGGCATCATCTCGACCGCCTATCTGAAGGACCCGACCGATCCGACCTGGGACAAGGATCCGGCGGTGCAGAGCTGGCGTGCCTTCATGGACAAGTATTACCCCGACGGCGACAAGGCCAATGCCAACAACCTCTATGGCTATGTCCAGGCCGAGGCGATGATGCAGGTATTGAAGCAATGCGGCGACAATCTCACGCGCGAGAACGTGATGAAGCAGGCCGCCAACCTGAAGAACTTCCACTCCGACCTGATGCTGCCGGGCGTCATGGTCAACACCTCTCCCGACGACTACTTCCCGATCGAGCAGATGCAGTTGATGCGCTTCAACGGCGATGCGTGGGAGCTGTTCGGTGACGTCATCACCGGCGAGGTCGGGCACGAAGCGTCGCGGTAGGCGGGGAGTGATGAAGCCGATGCTCGCTCGGCAAACACCACCGTCGTCCCGGCGTAGGCCGGGACCCATAACCACAGGATTGGGTTGGTGAGGAAGCTGTGGCCCTAGCGTCGCGCAACAATCGTCTTCGGTGGTAATGGGTCCCGGCCTACGCCGGGACGACGCTGAATTTGTTGCGCCACCCGTGAGTCACACACGGCGCGAGCAGATGCAGCTCCGGATTATACAAGCCGCTTCAACCCGCCTGCCGCGGCATTGTCCGCCAAAATCTTCTCCGGCCGGCGGGCGCGGAGCGCCATGCCGCCGGCGACGCCGACGCCGATCACGTACATCCAGCCCTCGTGAAAATCGGACAGATGCGAATTGAGCAGCGAGCTTGTGATGTTCTGCACGACCACGGCGAGTCCGATCCAGCTCACGAGATCGCGGCCGGCGAACAGCCTGACGTGGCTGATCCACATCGCGTAGAGCAGCAGGATGCCGATCAACCCCCACTGGACCCCGACATTGAGGGTCTGGTTGTGCGGGTTGTTGATCACCTCGGCCTCAAGGCCGGCTTGTCCGACGGCATCCTGCGTGAACATGCGCCTGATCGCGCCGGTGCCGTGCCCGAGCGGCGCCTCGCCGATGAACTTCACCGACTTCCGCCAATAGGTCAGGCGCTGCGCCGTGGAAGCGATGCCTGACGTATCGTGGGCCCGATACTCGATGCCGACGTCGGCGATGCGCTGGCGGAGGTAGGGAGACGTGGTCCAGACCACGAGGCTGGTGACCGCGACGCCGGCGAACAGCAGCCGCGTGGCGCGCCGCGACAGATGCAGCGACGCGAACAGGATCAACAGCACCGGCATGTAGCCCAGCGCGGCCCGCGCCGAGACGACATAAAGCATGTTGGCGACGAACAGCAGCATCAGCGCGATGGCGCCGGCAGCGAAGCGCCATTGCCGGGCCCGCAGCGTCGTCAATGCCGGCAGTGCCAGCGCGAACGCACAGAGCGCGAACTCCTGACTCTGGTCGAGGTAGTTCTTGACCGGCACGCCGTCGGATGCGGTGTGCGCGAGCTTGAGCTGCGGCAGCGCCAGCACGATCCAGGACAGGATCATCAGCACCGTGCAGGACACCAGGAAGGCCAGGAACACCCAGAGCCCGCGTTGCGAGCGCTGGAAGTAGCCGAGCAGGAACGGCAGCAGCAGCAGCTTGCCGAGCGGCTTGATGCCCTGCAGCCGCTCGGCCCAACTCGTCTCCGACCACGCCACACCGATCACGGCGAGTGCGACCAGCGCGATCGGCAACGCAAAGGAAGGCCGCGCGAGGTCGAGCACGAACTGCTCCCAGTCGATGGTCGGGATCACGGCGACAAGCCAGAGCAGCATGAAGACGGCGAGTGCCGTGGTCGACCAGGGTAGCGACGCCGTGGCCAAGGCGATCAGGGTATCGGTGGCGCGGACATAGGCGACTGAGGCGGACCAGGTGCGGACGCGATCGCGCCATCGTGCTGGCGGTTCGATTGCGAGACCAATGGCGTCGGAATCGGTGCTCATGACCGGTTACACGCCGTGCGCGGTTGCACCGTTGAAGGTCGCCATCGCGGCGGTGAGCGCCGCAGCAGCGGCCGCGACGTCCGGGGCAGCACGATGCGACAGCAGGTCGCGCGCCTGGGTGTGGTGGCCGAAGCGCTCGGCCAGCTCGGCCCGCCGCGCGCGGATCCGGTCGCGCCATTGCTCTTGCTGCGCCAGCACGCGTCGCACCGAGGCGCAGATCGAGTCGGTCGAGAACGGATCGAAATAGTCGGCAAGCTCGCCCGCGACCTCACGGAACACGGCAATATCGGAGCACAGCACAGGAGTGTTGGCCGCGAATGCCTCGATGATCGGGACGCCAAAGCCTTCGGCGAGGCTCGGCATGATCAGGCCATGCGCGTCCGCGATCAGTGCCGCCTTCTCGTGCTCGTCGACATAGCCGGAGAAGCGGACGTTCTTCGGCAGGTTGCGCGCCTGGTTGGCGCCGCCGGCATAGCCGATCACGACGAGATCGGCCTCCGGCAACTTGCGGAAGGCGTGGATGACGGCGGCGAGGTTCTTGCGGGGCTCGTTCGAGACGATGACGACGAAGCTCGGCCGTGCCGGGACCGCGGTTGGCGCCGGTACAAGCGGCGCTTCCGCGACGTCGAAACGGGTTCGCGGATAGACCACTCGCGCCGGAATGTGCGCATATTGCGGGAGCAGGGCGCGGAAGCGGTTCATGCTGTAGTTCGAGACGAAGGCGAGCTCGTCAGCCTGATTCACGCTGGTGAAAAAGCGCGACAGGAACAGGCGTGTTGCGATGTCATCCAGCTTGAGATCGGTGATCGGTAACAGGTCATGCACGACGCAAATCACCTTTGCGCCCGGGCGGCGCTGGATCGCAACCCGCGTCGGGGTGTCGACGAGAATGACGTCGTAGTCGCGCGCATCGACCCGCGGTGGCGGCAACCGGGTCAGGGCCGAGGTGTCCTGATAGCTGTAGAAGCCGGGCTCGAGCAGGAAATCGCCGAACAATTCGAGATCGCGCAAATCGGTCGGAATGTATTCGAGGCCCTCGGTCCGGTTCTCGATCAGCTTGACGCTGGTCGGCAGCAGATGAATCGAGCGCAGGAAGGCGATGATGAATTCGAGCGAGGTCGCCGCGTCGAGCTTGTGCTTGAACCAGCTGACGGTGCGGCGCAGGCCGCCGCGCATGATCGGCGAGTTCATGTCGGTTTCATCGAGGTAACGATAGAGCGCGAGCAGGTCGGTTTCGTCGAAGCGGCGCGGCGTTCCGGGCGCAACGCCCGGCAGGCAGGGATAGCCGCCCGCCATCACCGTCGACACGAACTCCTCAAACGGAACCTGGGCGATCCGGCAGGCTTCCGCGATCGCAAGGTCGAATCGGGCAGACGTCATGGAGCGGTCCGTGGCGATGGCGGCAGTGCCGGACTCCGTGACACCCGCTGGCGAGCGCGCGAACCTTGTCCGGAGATGATTTTGTTTCCCACAAGTGGGAAAATATCACACGTCAAGTGAGGTGGGATTGTGTCCCACGGCGCGGACGGCTAAAAGTTAGGCATGAATGCCAAGGCCCCGAAGTCGAAGGTGGGATCGTTCGCGCCGATCGCCGCAGCGAAGCTGCACACGCCGCTGGCGCGGATGTTCCGCCCGCTGGTGCGGCTTTGCATCCGCGGCGGCATGACGTTTCCGGCGCTGACCCAGCTGCTGCGCGAGCTCTATGTCAACGTCGCCGAGCACGACTTCGCGCTCGAGGGCAAGGAGCAGACCGACAGCCGCGTCAGCCTGCTGACCGGCATCCACCGCAAGGAGGTGGCGCGGCTGCGCGGCGCCGGCGCGCCGGTCAATGCAGTGCCGGCGACGCTGTCGCGCACCAGCGCGATCATCGCGCGCTGGCTGGCCGGGCCCGAGTTCACCGATGCCAAGGGCGATCCGCTGCCGCTGCCGCGCACCGCGGACGGAGGCGCGCCGTCGTTCGAGACGCTGGTCGAATCGATCACCAAGGATGTGCGGCCGCGCGCCGTGCTGGACGAATGGCTCGACCGCAAGCTCGTCACCATCAATGACGACGACGAGATCATGCTGGTCGAGGAGGCCTTCGTGCCGCATGGCGACGACGACCGCAAATGGCACTATCTCGGCCGCAACCTGCATGATCACGTGGCGGCCGCCGAGATGAACGTGTCGTCGGCCGCGCCGCGCTTCCTCGAACGCGCGGTGCATTACGACGGCCTGTCGGCGAAGCTGGCGAAACGGCTCGAGGGCCGCTCGCGCGAGCTGGCGATGGAGGCGCTCAAGGTCGCCAACCGCGAGGCCAACCGCGCGCTCGCAAAAGACAAGGGCGGCGACTATCGCTTGAATTTCGGCATCTACATCTACCGCGAGGGGCCGGATGGTCCGGTCGATGACGATGCCGACGAAGGCGGTGCAGCGTGAAGCGCCCGCCGGTCATTTCGCGCCGCGCGCTGTTGGCAGCGTTCTGGCTTGCCGGAACGTCGCTCGCGGGCGCGCAGGTCAAGAAGCGCGGCAACGACCAGGGCAACGGCCCTGGCGGCGGTGGCGGTGGTCCGTTCGGGCCCGGCGGCGGATTCGGTGGCGGCGGACCGCCCGGCGGCATGGGCGGCGGCCGCCGCTGAAACCACAAACAAGATCGGCGCAAGCGAGACCGCTTGCGCCGATCTTCAGATCGATCGTCGTGAGATTGAGCTAGCCCGCGCTGAGCCGGACGCCGGCGCGGAGGAATTTCTGCGGATCGACCGCTTCGCCGTCGATGCGGGTTTCATAGTGCAGATGCGGACCGGTGGAGCGGCCGGTCGAGCCGACGGCGCCGATCACCTGGCCGATCTTGACGTATTCACCGACCTTGACGCCGATCTCGGAGAGATGGCCGTAGCGGGTCGAGAGCCCGTTGCCGTGATCGACCTCGACCATGCGGCCATAGCCGCCGGCCCAGCCCGCCGACACCACCTTGCCATTGGCGGTGACACGCACCGGATCGCCTTGCGCGGCGCGGAAGTCGAGGCCGGTATGCATTGCCGGCCGGCCGAGGAAGGGGTCGGAGCGCACGCCGAAGCCGCTGGTGAATTCGACTTCACCGACCACGGGCTTGCGGTAAGGCACCAGCGCCAGCGTCTGGTTCAGTCGCTGCATCTGTGCCCGGTTGATGTTGATGCGATAGAGCTGGCGTTCGAACGCGCCGGCGTCGGCAGAGAGTTTCACAGGGACAAAGGGCCCGCCCATGCCGGAGCGCGGCGTCGCCGCCTCGAGCTGCGCCATGTTGAGGCCGAGATCGGAGATCACGCCGCGCATCCGGCGCACCCTGGAATCGATGCTATCCTCGACCGAGGCGAGCGCGGCAACCTGGCGCCGCTCGACCTGGTCAAGCGAGGTCTGCAGGCGGACCAGCACGTTGTCGACGCCCTGGGCCTTGGCGAACTGGTTCGGCTGCATCTTGGCGATCAGTGGCGCGCGCGATTCCAGTCGTGCCTCGCGATCCGGCGGCGCCACGAAGATCACGGTGTCGCTGATCGGGGAGGGTTTCAGGGTGCCCGAGGACGGCGCCGCCTCGGCGCGGCCCTGCGGCTTGATCGATCCGGTGCTGGTGACGTCAGGCATCGCGCCGAGCGCGGTGGCGCGCGATTCCAGCGTCGACTGCCGCTTCATGATCTGGTCGAGCTTCTGGTCGAACTGCTCCTGGTCGAGCAGCTGGCGGCTGGTGGTGCGGTCGACCTTGGCGCGCAGCTCCGAGATGCGGTCCTCATAGGCGTATTGCATCTCGGCCTGGCGCGCGATCAGCCGGGTCAGCACGTCGTCGCGGAACGCGAAATAGGTCGCGGTCGCCGCCGACCACATGCCGAGCAGCACCACGGTGCCGACGATGATCCAGAACACCACCGGCCCGAACCGGACCTGCTTGCCGGCATGGACCAGTGTATAGCCCTCGCCGGAGGCCGCCACCGCCGCGGCGGCAGGTGCGGGGTGATGGGCTGCCGGACGGCGTACCGGCGTCCGGCCATGGTCCTGCGGATGATGGTGTTTGTGGTGTCCGGACCGGCTCGACATCGGTACTCCCGCGGCCGGTCGGACCAAGCTCCGTACGGCTAATTTGCGGGGCCGATTTGAGCTCGTCATGGTTAATTTTCTGGAAACGGAACCCGTCCCGTCAGAGCGCCCGGGCGGCCTCCAATACCGTTTCGGCGTGGCCGTCGACCTTCACATGACGCCAGATGCGGGCGACCTTTCCACCGGAATCGACCAGAACCGTCGTGCGAATAATTCCCATGAAGGTCCTGCCATACATGGATTTTTCGCCCCAGGCGCCATAGGCCTCCAGCATCTGGTGGGCCGGATCGGAGACCAGCGGCACCGACAGCTGGTGTTTGTTTCGAAATGACTCCTGCGCCTTAACCGTGTCGGCGGAAATGCCGACCACTTCGGTCCCTGCCGCTACGAACTCGCTTTTGAGCCGGGTGAAATCGATCGCCTCCCGGGTGCAGCCGGGGGTGTCGGCGCGGGGGTAGAAGAACAGCACCAGCTTCTTGCCGGCAAAATCCTTCAGCGAAACGCTGTCCCCGCCGTCGCGCGGCAGGTTGAAGCCAGGCGCCGCGGCGCCCTCGGCAAGTGTGACGGCGGACGAACTGGTCACGGTCGCGGCCGGCTCTCGCTTTAACGGTTTCGATGCCGCCTTGTGCGAGGCTTTGCTTCGAACACCCGCTGCGGTCGCCTTGGTCGTTTTCTTAGTTGTTTTCTTGGCCGCTGCCTTCTTCGCAACCGCTGTGCGGGTTTTCGTCGCGGACTTCCCAGTGCTTGCGCTTGCGGCGCGCGCAACCTTTGTTGCGACCCGCTTCCCGGTTGTGTTGGAGGATTTCTTGCGCGTTTTCTTGGACATACGCCTTCCTTTCGTCGCTTTCCGAAGCTCAACCATTGGGGTATTGCGGTCTTATTGGCGGCGGCCGGATTCGCACCGGCCGCTGGGCAAGTTTGATGGCCACGGAGTATGGTGACAAGGAATTCGACGCGTGACCCGTCCGCTTGCTGAATTGGCTTTTGATTGGTTGGTTTGGTCCGCTCTGGGGGCCATCGGCGAGTAACATGATTAGGCGAGGATAGGCGGCGATGCCGGCACAGGAGCGCTCGATACGGATCGACGGGCGCCCCGATGGCGGCGATCAGCTTCGCCGTCAGCACCGAGAGGCAATGGCAAGGAACACGTCGCCGCAGGGTCCAAATCCGCGCGCCGGGGCTGACCTCTCGCAATGGGAGGACGACGCTGCGTGGGACGAGCAGGATGAGGCGGCGGGCAACCGTGCGCGGCAATTGCTGGCGCGTTCCCACACCAACCTGCATCGCTTCACCGATTTCTGCTCCGGCATGCGGCGCTGGTTGAACGGCGAGCGCTGGATCCGTCGCATCGGACTGGTCCTCGTGGTGCTGGTCGCGATGTTCGCGACCTGCTTCGGCGGGCTGTGGTGGCGGCTCGGCGCCGGCCCGATCAATCTCGACATGGCGACGCCGTGGCTCGCCGCGGCGATCGAGGAGAACATCGGCCACGGCAACACGGTCGAGGTCGGCGGAACGCAGATCGAGCGCGCCGGCCGCGTCAGGATCGCGGTGCGCATCCGCGACATCATCGTCCGCGACCGCGACCATGCGGTGGTTGCGAGCGCGCCCAAGGCCGAAGTGCGCCTGTCGGGAACCGCGCTCTTGATGGGCCAGTTGCGGGCGGAGAGCCTCAATCTGGTCGACGCGGAGCTGTCGGTGCGCATCACGCCAGACGGCAATGTCACCGTGTCCGCCGGTGACACCGCAAAACCGCTGGCCACCGGCGTTGCCTCCAAGCGGGAGGCGGGGATGCCGCCGACATTCCCGCGTCCGACACCCGCAGCCCCGCCGCCGCCGGTTGCCTCGCCGCCAGCTGCCGCCGAGCCCTCCGCGGGCGCGTCCGATTCGGCTCAGAGCGGGCTGCTCGCCGGTCTCGATTGGCTCGACAGCCTCAGCATGACCGGCCTCGACGGGCAGAACCTCAACGAGATCGGCCTGAAGAACGGCAATCTCGTCGTCGACGATCAGCAGCGCGGCAACAAATGGAGCTTCGAGAACATCAGCCTCAGCCTGCGGCGCCCGAGCGGCGGCGGCGTCGCGCTCAGCTTCGGCGAGGAGGGCGCAAAGCCCTGGTCGGTGCGCGTGCTGGTCGGACCGCAGCAGAACGGCGTGCGCTCGGTCGACATCAAAGCCGACAAGGTTTCCACCCGGAACATCTTGCTCGCGCTCCGGACCAAGGATCTGACCTACACCGCCGACCTGCCGCTGTCGGGCGAGATGAAGGGCGAACTCGGCCGCGACGGCCTGCCGACATACTTCCGCGGCAAGATCAATGTCGGCGCCGGCAACATCATCGACACCGACACGCCCGACTATCCGATGCCGATCGATGCGGCCGAGATGAGCGTGGAATGGGATTCGGGTCGGCGCGTACTGCTGGCGCCGATCAAGGTCGTCTCGGGCGCCAACCGCATCACGCTGCTCGGCCATCTCGAGCCGCCGAACGACAACGTCACCGACTGGCAGGCCGGCCTGTCGGGCGGCACCATCGTGCTGGCCGGCGCCGACAAGAACGAACCACCGTTGATCTTCAATCGCATCAACATCGGCTTCCGGTTCGACACTGACAAGAAGCGCGTGCTGCTGACCCAGGCCGACATCTCCAATGGCGAGATCGGCGTCGCCGGAACCGGCAGCATCGACTATTCCGGCGAGCCGCGGCTGCAGCTCGGATTCGCCGGCACGCCGATGTCGGCCTCGGCCCTGAAACGGATGTGGCCGGTCATCATCGTGCCCGAGGTTCGCGAATGGGTGCTCGAGCGCATCGACCGCGGCACGCTCCAGCGTATCGATGTAGGCGTCAATTCGCCGGTGCACAACCTGTCGCGCAAGGGACCGCCGATTCCGGATGACGGCCTCTCGGTCAACATTGTCGCCTCGGGTGTCACGGTGCGTCCGGTGGATCAGATGCCCGCGGTGCATGACGCGGATCTGAAGGCCAGGGTGACCGGCCGCAGCGCGACCGTGACCATCAACCAGGGCATTGCCGACACGCCGGCGGGCCGCAAGATCACGCTGTCGGACTTCACCTTCGAGGTGCCGGACATGGCGCCGAAGCCGTCGCCGTCGAAGGTCAAGTTCCGGGTCGACTGTCCGGTGCCGGCTGCCGCCGAAATCCTCGCCTCCGACCGGCTCAGCGATCTCTCCGGTCCGCCGATCGATCCCAACGCCAGCAAGGGCAACGTCACCGCGACGATCAATCTCGGCATGCCCGTGAAGGGCGAGCTGACCAAGGCCGATACGCTCTACTCGGTCACCGCCGACATCGCCGGCGTTGCCGTCGACAAGCTGGTGATGAACCAGAAGCTCGAAGCCAACGCGCTGAAAGTGATTGCCAGCAATGCCGGCTTCCAGGTCAAGGGCGACGTCAAGATCAACGGGCAGGCGGCCTCGCTCGACTACCGCAAGCCGGCTGAGGGCGACGCCGACGTCAAGCTGCAGGCGACGCTGGACGATGCGAGCCGCGCGCGCCTCGGGCTCGACCTCGGTCCCGCGGTCTCGGGCGCGATCCCGATCAAGCTGAGCGGCAAGATCGGCAGCGGCGACAATCCCACCACCAAGATGGGCGTCGAGGCCGACCTGACCCAGCTCAAGCTCGACAACATCCTGCCGGGCTGGGTCAAGGCGCAGGGCCGGGCCGGCAAGGCGACCTTCAACGTGGTGCCGAAGGGGCAATCGACCCGGTTCGAGGATATCTCGATCGACGGCGCCGGCGTGTCGATCAAGGGGGCGCTCGAGGTCGACCAGAACGGCGATCTCATGAATGCGTACTTCCCGACCTACGCGCCGTCGGAAGGCGACAAGACCTCGCTGCGGGCCGATCGCGGTCCCGACGGCGTGATCAAGGTGACGATGCGCGGCGACGTGTTCGACGGCCGCGGCTTCCTGAAGTCGGCGATCTCCGGCCGCGATAGCGATCCCAAGAGCAAGACCAGGACCACCGATTTCGATGTCGACCTGAAACTCGGCGCGGTCGCAGGATTCAACGGCGAAGCGCTGCGCAGCGTCGACGCCAAGGTCTCGCGCCGCAACGGGTTCTTCAAGGCGTTCACGCTGAGCGGCAAGGTCGGTCGCGACACCCCCGTCACGGTCGATATGCGCGGACGCCAGCAGGGCCGCGAGGTGATCTATCTGCAGACCAGCGACGCCGGTGCGTTCCTGCGCTTCATCGACACCTATTCGAAGGTGGTCGGCGGCCAGCTTACGCTCGCGATGGAGCCGCCGATCCCTGAGCCGAGCCCCAGGGAAGGGCTCATCAATATCACCGGATTCTCGGTGAAGGGCGAAACCCAGCTCGATCGGGCCGTTGCCGGCGGGCCGGTCAGCACCCAGAACGGCATCGGGTTCGACGCGCTACGCGCCGAATTCACGCGCCAGAGCGGCCAGCTTTCGATCCGCAATGGTGTGGTCAAGGGACCGACCATCGGCGCGACCATCGAAGGCAGCATCGACTATATCGGCAACCAGGTGCGGATGAACGGCACCTTCATTCCGATGTACGGGTTGAACAACATGTTCGGCCAGATCCCGTTCTTCGGGATTTTCCTCGGCGCCGGCAGCAATGAAGGCCTGATCGGCGTGACCTACGAAGTGGTGGGAACGCCGAGCGCACCGGTGCTGCGCGTCAATCCGATCTCTGCGCTGGCGCCCGGCCTGACGCGCAAGATCTTCGAGTTCAAGCAGTACGGCCCGAACGATCTGCCGACGACGAACAACTAGAACGCTCGCTCATCGACGCCTGCTTTCAAGGTCGGTCGAGCTCGCGCGCTGACGCGCAGCGGCGGGTTCCTGTCCGCATTCATCCGAGGCTGCGACCAAGTCCGAGCGGCCCGCCGCCCGGATGACGTTCGCGCAGGAACCTTGCCCTGTCTGGGATGTTGGAGAGCAATTCAACAACTCAGGAGGAACTCTCATGAGAGCCCTGTTATTGGCTGGTGTACTGGCGGTCGCCGGTTTCGCTATGGCCACGCCGATCTCCATTGCACCCGCGTCAGCTCAGGTTGCCGTTGATACTCCGCTCGGCGGCGTGAGAGTGGGCCCGGAGCCCCGTTACTACCGAGACTACGATCGACCCGCTTATCGCGCCTACGGGTATGATCGCGGATATCGCGGATGCCGCACCGTCACGATCGAGCGTGACGACGGATCGGTCCGGAGAGTTCGTCGCTGCGGCTAGCAGTACCGGACCAGAGGATCGACTTCCGGGCTTACAAGCCTGCTCGAGTCGGTTCTCGCAATCAAGGAATTGGAGCCATCGACTAGGGCCGCTGCTGTTGGCGGCCTGTTTCATTTCGCGAATGCCGCCTGTCGGCCCAAAGGCGTTGGCCCAAGGCCGGCATGCGTTCGTGTCGGATTCCACATCGCCTCCGCAGGGGCAAGCGGACGCGTCCGAACTCACCGTCGCAGCGCCGGCACCACCAGGAATGGGATCAGGCCGAGCACCACATTGACCAGCGCGAAGACGATCAGCGGATTGTAGCTGTGGGTCCAGTCGTGGATCAGGCCGCCGCCCCATGAGCCTAGCCCTGATCCAAGACCGCTGCCGATCATGATCGTGCCGTAGATCGTACCGACGCGCTCGCCGCGAAAAATCTTCAGCGCGGTCGCGGTGATCAACGGGCCGCGCGAGCCGATCATGCTGCCGAAGCAGATGATGAAGCCGGTCAGCAGCCAGTAGTTCGGATACCACTGCAGCAGCCAGAGCAGAATGATGCCGAGGATCGAGACGCCGTAGCTGAACAGCACCGAGGGCCGGCGGCCGATGATGCCGTCGAGGGTGGACACGCCGAGCATGCCGACGAACAGGGCTACGCCGGAGAAGCCCCAGGCGGTTGCCGCCTGTAGCGGCGGGAAGCCGACATCGATCAGATAGGCGACGATCTGCGCGGTCAGCGCATACATTGCGATCGCGGTGAAGAAGAAGGTGGAGAACAGCGCCCAGAAGGCGTGGTGGCGCATCGCGCTGAGCAGCGTCCAGCCTTCGTCGGCCAGACTAGCCTCTGCCTTTCTGACGATATGCGGCGATCCGCCGGCGAGCAGCCGCCACGGCAGAAAGACCAGAGGAACAAGCAGGCAGAGCGCGCCGACGCCGAACGCCTGATAGGCCTCGCGCCAGCCGATCCGGTCGATCAGAACCTGCGACAGCGGCAACAGCAGCAACAGGCCCGCGCCGGTCGCCGAATACATCACGGCCATCGCGGTCGGCAGGCGTGGTCCGAACCAGCGGCCGAGCAGGATCGAATTCGACACATTGCCGATCAGCGCGGTGCCGAAACCGACGCAGAGGCCGACGCTGAGCTGGAATTGCCAGAGCGCTTGCGCGCGCGAGGCGACGAGGAAGGCGCAACCGAGCAGCGAGAGGCCGAGCGCATAGACCAGGCGCGGACCCGAGCGGTCGAACAGGCGTCCGACCAGTGGCGCGGTCAGGCCGCTGGCGAGCCAGGTCAGCGAGTAGACCGACACCACAGAGGCGCGGTCCCAGCCGAAATTTTCCGAGATCGGTTTCAGGAAAACGGTGAAGCTGTCGCTAAGGCCGCGCCCAAGCACCGACAGCACGAAGCAGAGCGCGAGCACGTTCAGCGCGACGCGGGACTGCTTCGCCGGCGTTGCAAGCGTGACGTTCGGAGGCGTGGTCTGGTCCATCGGAAAGATGGGAGCGCGCTTTCCGCGCTCCCGACAACCGACAAATGCGAATGCGCCTATGCAGGCTTCAGCAGGACGTGGCGCTTCTTGCCGAGCGACAGTTTCACCACGCCTTCCGGCGTGAGATTGGCCGAAGTCAGCAGCATCTTCTCATCGGTCACGGCTGCATCGTTGACGCGCAGGCCGCCGCCCTTGATCTGCCGGCGCGCTTCGCCGTTGGAAGCGACGAGCTCGGCCTTGACGAAGGCGACCAGCACGCCGACGCCGGCTTCAAATTCGCCGCGCGGAATTTCCACCGTCGGCAAGGTTTCGGCCAGCGCACCTTCCTCGAAGGTGCGGCGCGCGGTCTCGGCGGCTTCGTTCGCTGCATCGCGGCCATGAAGCAGGGCGGTCGCTTCGGTCGCCAGCACCTTCTTGGCCTCGTTGATCTCGCCGCCGGCCAGCGCCGCAAGCTTGCTGATCTCGCTCATCGGCAGGATGGTGAACAGCTTGAGGAACTTGACGACGTCGGCGTCCTCGACATTGCGCCAGTACTGCCAGAAATCGTAGGGCGAGAACTGGTCGGCGTTGAGCCACACCGCGCCCTTGGCGGTCTTGCCCATCTTGTCGCCGGAGGCGGTGGTGAGCAGCGGCGTGGTCAGCGCGAACAGCTGCGGCGTGCCCATGCGGCGGCCGAGATCGACGCCGTTGACGATATTGCCCCACTGGTCGGAGCCGCCCATCTGCAGCCGGCAGCCCGCGCGGCGCGACAGCTCGACGAAGTCGTAGGCCTGGCAGACCATGTAGTTGAATTCGATGAAGCTCATCTCCTGCTCGCGCTCGAGCCGGAGCCGCACCGAGTCCATGGTCAGCATGCGGTTGACCGAGAAGTGCCGGCCGATGTCGCGCAGCATCTCGATCCAGTTCAATTTGGTCAGCCACTCGGCATTGTCGAGCATGATGGCGTCGGAAGGCCCGTTGCCATAGCGCAGCACCTTGGCGAACACGCCGCGGATCGAGACCTTGTTGGCTTCGATCTCCGCAACCGTGCGCATTGCGCGCGTCTCGTCCTTGCCCGAGGGGTCGCCGACCATCGTGGTGCCGCCGCCCATCAGCGTGATCGGCTTGTTGCCGCTCTGCTGCAGCCAGTACAGCATCATCATGGTGAGGAAGTTGCCGATGTGCAGCGACGGCGCGGTGCAGTCATAGCCGACATAGGCGGTCGCCTGGCCCTTCGCGGCAAGCGCGTCGAGGCCCTCGAAATCGGAGCACTGGTGGACGAAGCCGCGTTCCTGTAAAGTGTTCAGGAAATCCGATTTAAATGCAGTCATTTGTCGGCGAGCCAGATCATTCTTGTTTTACGGTTTTTGCATCTATTTGCGGAACCTTGATGCTTGAGGCTGCCGCAGGCGGACGCGCAGTGGCATTATAGGATGTACTTGTTTGAGACAAGCCGGGGGTTCCCGGCTGGGGCGCTTCCAGCATGATGTTAACGGCACTCGGTCTGATGAGCGGCACCTCGCTCGACGGGGTCGACGTGGCATTGATCGAGACCGACGGCCGCCAGATCAAGGCCTTCGGCCCCTCGGGCTATCGGCCTTATACCGAAGGCGAGCGCAGCCTGCTGCGCCAGGCGCTGACGGAGGCGGTCCATCTGTCGCGGCGCGACGCCCGGCCGGGGATTTTGCGGCAGGCCGAGCAGGCCGTCACCACGGCCCATGCCGAGGCGGTCGCCAGCTTCACAGCACAGCACCGGATCTCGGCCCAGGATATCGACATCGTCGGGTTCCATGGCCAGACCGTGCTGCATCGCCCCGAGCGGAGGTTGACGGTGCAGATCGGCGATGCCCTGGCGCTCGCCAAGGTGATCCACATTCCGGTGATGCACGATTTCCGTGCCGCCGACGTCGAGGCCGGCGGGCAGGGCGCGCCGTTCGTGCCGGTCTACCACCGCGCGCTGGCGCAATCGCTAAACCGCGAGGGGCCGATCGTCGTGGTCAATATCGGCGGCGTCTCCAACATCACGTATATCGACGGCACGGACACGCTGATCGCCTGCGACACCGGGCCGGGCAATGCGCTGCTCGACGACTTCATGTTCCGTCAGATGCATCAGCCGTTCGACACCGCCGGCAAGTTCGCCGCAATGGGCAAGCCCGACGACGCCTGGATCGCACAGGCGCTGAAGCTGCCGTTCTTTGCGCTGCCGCCGCCGAAATCGCTCGACCGCAACGACTTCGCCAGTCTCAAGCTCGGCGCCGTGGCGCCGGCCGATGGCGCCGCGACGTTGACCGCCTTCACGGCCGCGGCCATCGCCCGCGTCGTGCCGCTGCTGCCGAAACAGCCGAAAAGCTGGATCATCTGTGGCGGCGGCGCCTCCAACCTCACGATGCTGCGGATGCTGCGCGAGCGCCTCGCGCCGGCGACCGTCGAGCCGGCCGAGGCGCTCGGCTGGGCGGCGGATGCGATCGAGGCGCAGGCGTTCGGCTTCCTTGCCGCGCGCGGCATGAAGGGCCTGCCTCTGAGCTACCCTGCCACAACGGGGGTGCCGATCCCGATGACCGGGGGCATTATCGCGCGACCGTGATTTAGATGCAAATGCATCTACCTTGACAGTTCCATGCCGCTGCATTTAATTCGATGCAGTTGCATTGAACGCGAGGTTCGTCATGGCCGCCCTGAAACTGATCAGCCACAAGCTCTGCCCCTATGTGCAACGCGCGGTGATCGCGCTGCGTGAGAAGGGCGTGCCGTTCGAGCGGATCGACATCGATCTCGCCAGGAAGCCGGACTGGTTCCTGAAGATCTCGCCGCTCGGCAAGGTGCCGGTGCTGGTGGTGACGCGCGACGACGGCAAGGAGGTCGCGCTGTTCGAGAGCAACGTGATCTGCGAGTACATCGAGGAGACGCAGGCGGGGGCGAAGCTGCACCCACAGGATCCTCTTGTCCGCGCCGAGCATCGCGCCTGGATGGAGTTCGGCTCGGCCATTCTCGGCGATCTCTGGGGGCTCGAGACTGCCACCGATGCCGCGGCCTTCGAGAGCAAGCGGCAGGCGGTCGTGGCAAAATTCGCGCGCGTCGAGGCCGCACTCGGCGCTGGTCCGTTCTTCGCTGGCCAGAATTTCAGTCTGGTGGATGCGGTGTTCGCGCCGATCTTCCGCTATTTCGATCTGTTCGACCAGCTGACCGATCTCGCTGTTTTCACGCACACGCCAAAACTTCGCGCCTGGCGCAGCGCGCTGGCACAGCGGCCGAGCGTACGCAGTGCGGTGTCGCCTGACTATCCGGCGCTGCTGCATGCGTTCCTGGTCGGCCACCGCGCGCATATGCTGAAGCTCGCCGCGTAAGCCATGTCGCATTCGGTTGCCTGGATCGCGCTCGTCGTCGCCGGCCTGCTGGACGTCGGCTGGGCGATTTCGATGAAATATGCCGAAGGCTATACGCGGCTCGGCTGGACGCTGGTCTCGCTGCTGCTGCTCGCCGCGTTCGTGTTCCTGCTCGGACGCGCGCTGCAGGTGCTCGGTGTCGGCGTCGCCTACACGGTGTGGACCGGCATCGGCGCGGCCGGCACGCTGGCCATGGGCGTGCTGCTGTTCAACGAGGCGCTCAATCCGATGAAGGTCGCAGGGATTGCGCTGGTGCTGGTCGGGATTGCGGCGCTGAAGCTGGCGCCGGAATAGGTCAGTGCCGTAGCCCGGATGAGCGCAGCGATATCCGGGGTCTTGTCGGCCGCGACCCGCACGTCGCTTCGCTCATGCGGGCTACAAGGTCGGCGTCGTCAGCGCACGTTGGCGAGACGCATGTCGAGATAGCCGGTCACCGTCTCCATCAGCGGCTCGAGCTTGCCGTCGAAGAAGTGGTTGGCGCCGGGGATGACCTGCTGGTCGATCACGATGCCCTTCTGCGTCTTCAGCTTCTCGACGAGCGTGTTGACGTCCTTGGGCGGCACCACGGCATCCTTGTCGCCGTGCACGATCAGGCCCGACGACGGGCAGGGCGCGAGGAACGAGAAGTCGTAGAGATTGGCGGGCGGCGCGATCGAGATGAATCCCTCGACCTCCGGCCGGCGCATCAGAAGCTGCATGCCGATCCAAGCGCCGAACGAGAAGCCCGCAACCCAGCAGGCACGGGCCTCCGGATTGATCGCCTGCGCCCAGTCGAGCGCGCTCGCGGCGTCGGACAATTCGCCGGTGCCGTGATCGAACGAGCCCTGGCTGCGGCCGACGCCACGGAAGTTGAAGCGCAGCACCGAGAAGCCGCGATGCGCGAACGCGTAGTAGCACTGATAGACGATCTGGTGGTTCATCGTGCCGTGGAACTGCGGATGCGGATGCAGGATCATCGCAATCGGCGCGTTCTTCTGCTTGGCCGGGTGGTAGCGGCCCTCGAGGCGGCCAGCAGGGCCGGTGAAAATGACTTCAGGCATTGTGTTCCCTTGATTGCCGCGTTCCCTTGATTGACGTCGATCAATCAACCGGTTGGAGCCATCTTCAGCGACGGTTCGCGAACAGAGCAGCTCGTGATGAAATCGGCGCAGGCACCGCCGCGCGGCACGCTGGAGGCCTTCTAGCATGACGCAAGGGGCAAAAATCAAGGAAATTGTGCCGCTTGGCGGTCGCGAATCCGCGTCGCGACGCGCACGTTGCCGACGCGGCGACGGCGATCCGGATCGACACGGCCGGATTGCTTCGGAGGCTACCTGAAGTTTCAGTCTGTCAAAATGCGATCGCGCTTGGGGGACCGCGAACGCCGTGTCTGGCTGCAGCGCGAGGCTCCCGCCGCGCGGGAAAAATCTCCCGTGCCGGTGACGTCTGATCTGGTCTCGGTCGTTAACTGTCGTTATCTCGCAGTGAAGGCCGCAACCATGGTGGTTGCCGCGGATAGCTCCATGGACGATCGCGTCTATCTCGACTGGAATGCCACCACGCCGCTTCGCCAGGAGGCGAAGGCGGCGATGGCTGCGGCGTGGGAATTGATCGGCAACCCGTCCTCGGTGCACAGCGAGGGACGGCGGGCGCGACGGCTGCTTGAGGATGCCCGCAATGCCGTGGCGAAGGCGGTCGGCGGCCGGCCGCGGGACGTGGTGTTTCTCTCCGGTGGGACCGAAGCCAATGCGCTCGCACTGACGCCGGGATTGCGCCGCGCTGCGGGCGCGCCGGTGCAGCGGCTCCTGGTGTCGGCGATCGAGCACGCGTCCGTGCTCGCGGGCGGTCGGTTTGCGACGGAGGCGACCTCCGCAATCCATGTCACGCGGGCCGGTGTGATCGATCTCAACCATCTGCGCGCACTGCTGGCCGATGGTCCGCCGGCTCTGGTCTCGGTGATGCTGGCGAACAACGAGACCGGTGCCATTCAGCCGGTGGCTGATGTCGCCGAAATCGTCCATGCGGCTGGCGGGCTGCTGCATGTCGATGCGATCCAGGCGTTCGGCAAGATCCCGTTCGATCTGGCCTCGACGCAGGCCGACCTGGTGACGCTGTCGGCGCACAAGATCGGCGGACCGAAGGGCGCAGGCGCGCTGGTGCTCGCCGAGGGCGTCGAGGGCCTTGAGGCGTTTCTGCGCGGCGGCGGGCAGGAGCTCGGGCGGCGGGCAGGGACCGAGAATATCGCCGGCATCGCCGGGTTCGGTGCGGCCGCCAAGGCCGCGATGGCGGCGCTGAAGGCCGATGCAGCCCGCGTCAGGGGACTGCGCGACCGGCTCGAGCACGGGCTGCGGCAGACGCCGGACGTGCTGGTGTTCTCCGATGACGTCAAGCGGTTGCCTAATACCGTTCTGTTCACGGCGCCCGGAATGAAGGCCGAGACGGCGGTCATCGGGTTCGACCTTGGGGGAATCGCGGTCTCGTCCGGTTCCGCCTGCTCCTCGGGCAAGGTCCAGCCGTCCCACGTGCTGGAGGCAATGGGATACCGTTCGGAGGTGTCCCAGGGAGCGGTGCGGCTTAGTCTTGGCTGGTCTACCACGGAGACAGACGTGGATTTGACCCTCAAGGCTTGGCGAAAGCTCGCCGATACCTTAGTTAAGGGGGGACGACGAAACACAGCTTGAACTGTTCTAAGCGGATTTCGTCATCAAAGCATCGTAAGAGATTTTCGGAACTTGAGATCCACCGCGGTCCTTGAAACCGCGAGCGGAGGATTGAATGCCTGCTGTACAAGAGACGGTCGAGCGCGTCCGGCGCATCGACGTCGACCAGTATCGATATGGGTTTGAGACGCTGATCGAGTCCGACAAGGCCCCGAAGGGGCTGTCGGAAGACACCGTCCGCTTCATCTCCGCAAAGAAGAACGAACCGGCCTGGATGCTGGAATGGCGCCTGGAGGCGTATCGCCGCTGGCTGACCATGACCGAGCCGACCTGGGCGCGCGTCGACTATCCGAAGATCGACTACCAGGACATCTACTACTACGCGGCGCCGAAGCCGAAGAAGACGCTGTCCTCGATCGACGAGATCGATCCGGAAATCCTCAAGACCTACGAGAAGCTCGGTATCCCCTTGCGCGAGGTCGCGATCCTCGAGGGCGTCGAGCCGCCGCCCGGTGGCGAGCAGACGCCGAACCGCAAGATCGCGGTCGACGCCGTGTTCGATTCGGTTTCTGTTGCGACCACCTTCCAGAAGGAGCTGAAGGCGGCCGGCGTGATCTTCATGCCGATCTCGGAGGCGATCCGCGAGCATCCCGAGCTGGTGCAGAAATATCTCGGCACCGTGGTGCCGACCTCGGACAATTACTTCGCGACATTGAATTCGGCTGTGTTCTCCGACGGCTCGTTCGTCTACGTGCCGCCGGGCGTGCGCTGCCCGATGGAGCTGTCGACCTATTTCCGCATCAACGAGCGCAACACCGGCCAGTTCGAGCGCACGCTGATCATCGCCGACAAGGGCTCCTACGTCTCCTATCTCGAGGGCTGCACCGCGCCGCAGCGCGACGAGAACCAGCTGCACGCCGCCGTGGTCGAGCTCGTCACGCTCGACGATGCCGAGATCAAATATTCGACGGTGCAGAACTGGTATCCGGGCAATTCGGAAGGCAAGGGCGGCATCTACAATTTCGTCACCAAGCGTGGCGACTGCCGTGGTCGCAATTCGAAGATCTCCTGGACCCAGGTCGAGACCGGTTCGGCGATCACCTGGAAATATCCGAGCTGCATCCTGCGCGGCGACAATTCGAGCGGCGAGTTCTACTCGATCGCGATCTCGAACGGCTTCCAGCAGGTCGACAGCGGCACCAAGATGATCCATCTCGGCAAGAACACGTCGAGCCGGATCATCTCCAAGGGCATCGCCGCCGGCAAGTCGCAGAACACCTATCGCGGCCTGGTCAGCGCGCACCGCAAGGCCACCGGCGCGCGCAACTACACCGCCTGCGACTCGCTTCTGATCGGCGACAAGTGCGGCGCGCACACCGTGCCCTATGTCGAGGCCAAGAATTCCTCGGCGACGTTCGAGCATGAAGCGACGACGTCGAAGATTTCCGAGGACGTGCTGTTCTACTGTATCCAGCGCGGGCTCTCGCAGGAGGAAGCCGTCGGCCTCGTCGTCAACGGCTTCGTGAAGGACGTGCTGCAGCAACTGCCGATGGAGTTCGCGGTGGAAGCGCAGAAGCTGATCTCGATCAGCCTTGAAGGTTCGGTTGGCTAATCCATCCCGCCAACGGCGCGGCCGACGCGCCTCGTGGTGATGCTCAGGAAAAATCAGATGTCTCTGCTTGAAGTGAAAGATCTGCAGGTTCGTGTCGAGGAGCGTGAGATCCTCCACGGGCTGTCGCTCACGGTGAACCCGGGCGAGGTGCACGCGATCATGGGGCCGAACGGCTCCGGCAAGTCGACGCTCTCCCACGTCATCGCCGGCAAGCCGGGTTATGAAGTCACCGGCGGGCAGATCCTGTTCAGGGGCGAGGACCTGCTGGAGATGGAGCCGAACGAGCGCGCCGCCAAGGGTGTGTTCCTGGCGTTCCAGTATCCGGTCGAGATTCCCGGCGTCACCACCTGGAATTTCCTGCACGCGGCGCTCAACGCCCAGCGCAAGGCGCGCGGCGAGGACGAGATCTCGTCGCCGGCCTTCCTCAAGAAGGTCCGCGAGGTCGCCAAGTCGCTGAACATTCCGCAGGACATGCTGAAGCGCGGCGTCAATGTCGGCTTCTCCGGCGGCGAAAAGAAACGCAACGAGATCCTGCAGATGGCGCTGTTCGAGCCGGCCGTCTGCATCCTCGACGAAATGGATTCCGGCCTCGACATCGACGCGCTGCGGATCGCGGCCGACGGCGTCAACGCGCTGCGCTCGCCGGAGCGCGCGATGGTCGTGATCACCCACTATCAGCGGCTGCTCAACTACATCGTGCCGGACTTCGTGCACGTGATGTCGAAGGGCCGGGTGGTGAAGAGCGGCGGCAAGGAACTGGCGCTGGAGCTGGAAGAGTCCGGTTACGCGCAGTTCGAAGACGCTGCCTGACAAACGCGGGTTTTGTGATGAACGTTGTTGCAAAGACCGAGACCGGGCGCGCGCTGGGCGATGCATTCGCCGTGGTGCGCAACCGTCTGCCGGGCGAGGGCAAGATCGCCGATCAGCGGCGCCAGGCCTTCGAGGCTTATGAACGATCAGGCCTGCCGCATCGCCGGATCGAGGACTGGAAATACACCGACCTGCGCGCGTTGATGCGCGAGGTGCTGCCGCTCGCGGCGGCACCGGATGATGCCGCGCTGAGCCGCGCCAGGGCCGTCGTACAGGCCCGCGCGATCGAAGGCGTCCGGCGTCTGGTGCTGGTCGACGGCGCGTTCGCGCCTGATCTCTCCGATTGGCGAGATCTGGAGAAAGGGCTCTCGATCAATCCGCTGCGCCTCGCGCTGGAAGCCGGCGACGAGATCGTCGCGACACAGGCTCTCGCGTCTGATGTCGCCAACCCCATGATCGCGCTGAATGGCGCGATGGCGACCGACGGGGTCGTCATCGACGTCGCCAACGGCACGGTGCTGACCCAGCCGCTGCACATCGTGCATGTCGCATCCGGCACTGCGCCGGCCTCGACGTTCACGCGGTCGCTGCTCCGGCTCGGCCGCGATACCGGCGTGACGCTGGTGGAGAGCTATCTCGCCGCCGACGGCGCCAAGGCCTACCAGACCCATGACGGACTGGTTGTTGCGATCGGTGACAATTCACGGCTCGATCACGTGCGCCTGGTCGAAGACAGCGTCGATGCCTTCAACATTTCCTCGGCGACGGTGTCGCTCGGCGCGCATGCCCATTTCAACACCTTCGGCCTGACCTCGGGCGGTCATGTCAGCCGCTATCAGCTGGCGGTGACCTGCGCCGGCGAGGGCTCGACGGTCGAGACCAACGGCGTCAATCTGATCAACGGCAAGCAGCACGCCGACACCACGCTGTTCATGGATCACGCGGTGCCGCACTGCGCGAGCCGCGAGATCTTCCGTGCCGTTGTCGACGACCGCGCCCATTCGGTGTTCCAGGGCCGCATCATCGTCCGCCCCGACGCGCAGAAGACCGACGCCAAGATGATGACCCGTGCGTTGCTTCTGTCCGACGACGCGGAGGCCGACAACAAGCCCGAACTCGAGATCTTCGCCGACGACGTCACCTGCGGTCACGGTGCGACCACCGGTGCGCTCGACGAAAGCCTGCTGTTTTACATGCGCGCCCGCGGACTGCCCGAGAAGGAAGCGCAGGCGCTCCTGATCCAGGCCTTCGTCGGCGAGGCGATCGAGACCATCGCCAGCGAAGCGTTGCGCGAGGTCGCAATTGCCACCGCGCAGCGCTGGCTTCAGGCGAGGGCGTGAGCATGCACAAGGCGGTCGCCAACGGCAGTTACGACGTCGCGCTGGTGCGGCAGGATTTCCCGGCGCTCGCCATGCAGATCTACGGCAAGCCGCTGGTCTACCTCGACAACGCGGCCTCGGCACAGAAGCCGAATGCGGTGCTCGACCGCATGACCGAGGCCTACAAGAGCGAATACGCCAATGTGCATCGCGGCCTGCATTACCTCGCCAATGCCGCGACCGAGGCCTATGAGGGCGCCCGCGGCAAGGTCGCGCAGTTCATCAACGCCCGCCGCAATGAAGAGATCGTCTTCACCCGCAACGTCACCGAGGCGATCAACCTGGTGGCGTCGTCCTGGGGCGGGGTGAACATCAAGGAGGGTGACGAGATCGTCCTCTCGATCATGGAGCACCACTCCAACATCGTGCCCTGGCATTTCCTCAGGGAGCGCCATGGTGCCGTGATCAAGTGGGCACCGGTCGACGACGAGGGCAACTTCCTGATCGAGGAGTTCGAGAAGCTTCTGACCCCGCGTACCAAGATCGTCGCGATCACCCAGATGTCGAACGCGCTCGGCACGCTGGTTCCGGTCAAGGAGGTGATCCGGCTGGCGCACGCTCGCGGCATCCCGGTGCTGGTCGACGGCGCACAGGGCGCGGTGCACCTGCCGATCGACGTCCAGGACCTCGATTGCGATTTCTACGCCTTTACCGGTCACAAGGTGTACGGACCGACCGGCATCGGCGCGCTCTATGCCAAGCACGAGCATCTGGTGGCGATGCGGCCGTTCAACGGCGGCGGCGAGATGATCCGTGAGGTGGCCAAGGACTGGGTCACCTATGGCGATCCGCCGCACAAGTTCGAGGCCGGGACGCCGCCGATCGTCGAGGCGATCGGGCTGGGGGCTGCGATCGACTACGTCAATTCGATCGGCAAGGAGCGCATCGCCGCGCATGAGCATGAGCTGCTCACCTATGCGCAGGAGCGCCTGCGCGAGATCAACTCGCTGCGGGTGATCGGAACCGCTCGCAACAAGGGTCCCGTGATCTCGTTCGAAATGAAGGGCGCGCATCCCCACGATGTCGCGACCGTGATCGATCGTCAGGGCATTGCGGTGCGCGCCGGCACGCATTGCGTGATGCCGCTTTTAGAGCGGTTCAACGTGACGGCCACCTGCCGTGCATCCTTCGGGATGTATAATACCAGGGAAGAAGTCGACCATCTGGCGCAGGCGCTGATCAAGGCGCGGGAATTGTTCGCATGACCGATACAGCCGAAGTCAAGACGGCCACCATGGAAACCACCTCGGCACTGCCGGTGGAGGAGACCGAGCGCATGAGCGGCGAGATCGTCGCGGCGCTGAAGACGGTGTTCGACCCGGAAATCCCGGCCGACATCTACGAACTCGGCCTGATCTACAAGGTCGATCTCAAGGATGATCGCTCGGTCGACATCATGATGACGCTGACCACGCCGAACTGCCCGGCCGCCGGCGAGTTGCCGCAGATGGTGGAGAACGCGGTCGCCAGCGTTCCCGGCGTCGGCGTCGTCAACGTCAACCTGGTGTGGGATCCGGCCTGGACGCCGGACCGGATGTCGGACGAGGCGCGCCTCGTCCTCAATATGTGGTGATGCGTCGCAGCGTTTTCGAGCGAAGTGGATGCCGGTTCGCGTGAAGAAAACGCGTCAGAACAAGAGGTAAAGGTTCTGATCAAGAACCTTTACGGATTGGACTTAGGCTCAAGAAGATCGGCAATTGATTTGCCGCTGGGACTGACCACATGAGTGACATGACGCAAGCTTCACCAACCCCGGCCAAGCCGAAGCGGCCGCGCCCGCAGGTCATGAAACTGACCGATGCCGCCGCGGAGCGGATCACCGAGCTGACCAAGCGCGCGGATTCCGAGATCGTCGGGCTGCGCGTCGGCATCAAGAATGGCGGCTGCGCCGGACAGTCCTATACCGTCGAATACGCTCACGAGATCCGTCCGACCGATGAAGTGGTCGAGGACAAGGGCGTGAAGATCCTGGTCGATCCGAAGGCCGTGCTGTTCCTGCTTGGAACCGAGATGGACTATGTGGCCGACAAAATGCAGGCCCAGTTCGTGTTCAACAACCCGAACCAGGTCTCCGCCTGCGGCTGCGGCGAATCGGTGCAGCTCAAGCCGGCCACGGTCTAGAGACGTCCGCATATCGATTGTTGTGTGATCGGCACCTGTGTTGCCCGTCATTGCGAGCGTGGCGAAGCAATCCATGTTTCCGCTTGTTGCGCGATGGATTGCTTCGCTACGCTCGCAATGACATGGATGGAGACGTGCTCCTTACCATGAGGCGACAGAAACGGGGGCGATCGGCACATGGACCGCGAATTCCTCACCGACCTGTTCGCCGATTTCGGCCCGGTCACGCTGCGCCGGATGTTCTCCGGCTACGGCATCTCCGCGGACGGCACTAACTTCGCGCTCGCCTTGCGTGCCGGGCTCTACTTTCGTGCCGACGAGCAGACCATCCCGCAATTTGAGGCGGAGGGCTGCGGGCCATTCCAGTATCAGACACGGTCGAAGACCGTCACGGTGAACTCCTACTGGCAGCTGCCGGCACGGCTGTTCGATGATTCGGAAGAACTCGCAGTCTGGGCACGGTCGGCACTCGGCGCCGCCCAGCGCGCCGCCCTGCGCAAGCGGCCGAGGAAACGAGCGGCTGCGCGAAAGTCGAAGGCGCCTGCGAAGAAGACTGCAGGCAGGAAGACCGCAGGGAAGAAGGTGGCCGCGAGCAAGGCGACTGCGAAGCAATCTTCGGCTCGGAAGAAGCGCACAGGAAAGAATCGGTCCCGATCCTGAGAGACCGTGAATGTATGCCTCTCGATGACGCAACATGCTCGATGTCGTCCCGGCGAAAGCCGGGACCCATAACCACCGAAGGTCATTGTTGCACGACGCTGGGGCCACAACCTTCTAACAACTCAACCCTGTGGTTATGGGTCCCGGCTTTCGCCGGGACGACGAGGGGAGAGATTGCGCTGCATCCCCATCACCCTGAAAGGATGAGCGAATTTGTCCATGTCATTGCGAGGAGCATGGGCGACGAAGCAATCCGCAGACCCGCATATGCGGCTCACGCCACGCGGGTCTGGATCTCGGTGCTGTATTCCGGATCGGCCTCGCAGATCACACGGTTGCGGCCGGCGCGCTTGGCGGCATAGAGGCAGGCGTCGGCGCGCTCAATCAGCGAGTCGGTGTCGTCAGTCGGCTTCAGCATGGAGACGCCGACCGAGATCGTGACGCGGCCGAGGATCTCGCCGGTCGACTTCTTCTTCAGCTCCTTGGCCATCACGGCGCGGCGGATGTGGTCGGCGACCGTCAGCGCCTGCCGCAGCGCCGTGTTGGGAAGCACCACTGCGAATTCCTCGCCGCCATAGCGGGCGGTGATGTCCTGGCCCTTGATGTTCTGCTTCAGCGACTGTGCCACCAGCCGCAGCACCTGGTCGCCGGTGAGATGGCCGTAGGAGTCGTTGAACGATTTGAAGTGGTCGATGTCGAACATCAGGAGCGACAGCGGCTCGCCGCTGGCGAGCGCGGCTTGCACCGCCATGTCGATCGAGCGGTCGAAATATTTCCGGTTGCCGAGGCCGGTGAGCGGATCGGTCAGGCTCTCGGCACGGATCGCCTCGAGGCTATGCTGCAGGTCGCTGATCTCCGACTTCGACAGCGCGAGCCGGTTCTCCAATGCCTGATTGGTCTCGCGCATCTCGCGCGTCGATTTCGCCAGGCTATCGACGATTGGCTTGATGTGATCGCGGGTGGTCGCGCTCGCAAGCTTATCGCTGGCGCCGACGAGGCTGGCGTCATAGGTCGCGGACACGCCGAGCGCATCGGTGATCAGCTTCATGACGGCGTCGATCTCGCCGATGACGCGCGCGCCGACCTTGTCGATGCGGTCCGAGGTCTTGATGTGCGAAAGGTAGGTTTCGTAGATCTGCTCGAGATCGGATTCAGAGAGCTTGCCACTGCGCGCCAGCGTCTCGTTGATGACCTTGTTGAGCGGCGCGTTGTATCCGGTCGCGTAGACGTACCAGATTTCATAGTTGCGGGGGACTGCGGTCTGGCGAAGCGAGCGGATCTGGCCAAGCGCCACTTCGGCAAAGGCCAACGTACGTTCGTGTTCGTCCAGCAGCTTGACCACTGTCACGTCCTCAATGCACGCAATGCCGATTAAACCCGGCAGCAATGACTAAACTATTGGGGCGAGGGTACGGGACGAGAGTGAAGGCAAGGTAAACAGTGGAACTACGGGGAAGCCGGCTGCGGCGACCATGCGGCGCGCCCGATGTTTGTCCGCCTTGAGCGCCACTTTCGGGCGCTTTTCGTTTGCTCGCTACAGCATGATCCGGAAAAGTGCGCAGCGGTTTTCCGAAAAGATCATGCACAAACAACGAGCTAAGGCGCGATGACGCTTCGCGCAAATCTCATCGCGCTTTGGTGCGAGGCGCAAACTGGGCGCATTTGCTTCAAACGCTGAGGAATCAGCGCGTGCGCCGGTCGTGGGCGGTAACAGAAGTGTCCGGAATACCGCCGCTGGCGCGGCGGCATCAGAGCAGGCCTTATGCGCGTGCGCGCACAGGTCGTAGCAGGAAGGCGGGCAGGTGCGAATGATCGGCGGGCTCATGGTCCACCTCGCGCTGCGGCCGCCGTGGCTCGGCACGCCCGATCGACGGCACGTGCGACGGAGCGGCCTGCGGAGCCGAATTGCGGCCGTGGCGCGGTTCACGCTCCGGCTTCGCTGCGCGCTCCTCGCGGGGCTCCCGCTCGTGACGCGCTTCGCGTTCACCGTGACGCGGCTCGCGTTCACCGTGGCGCGCCTCGCGCTCGCGGCGCGGCTTGCGGCCGCCGCGGGCACCATCGCGCGAACCTTCGCGGCCACGCGAGCGGCGCGGCGCGGCGTCCTCGTCGGAGGCTTCGCTGTGAACGGTGTAGTCGCCCTCAGCGCGCGGGATCGGCTGGCCGATCAGCTTCTCGATCGCGGTCATCGACTTGCTATCGAGCGAGGTGACGATGGAGATCGCAGTACCGGTGCGTCCGGCGCGGCCAGTACGGCCAATGCGGTGGACATAGTCGTCGGGGTGGTGCGGTACGTCGAAATTGAAGACGTGGCTCACCGCGGGAATGTCGAGACCACGGGCGGCGACGTCGGAGGCGACGAGCAGCGGAATCTCGCCCTTCCGGAATTGATCGAGGGCCGCGGTGCGGGCGGATTGATCCATATCGCCGTGCAGGGCACCGACGCTGAAGCCGTGCTTCTGGAGTGACTTGTGAAGGACGGCGACTTCGCGCTTGCGATTGCAGAAGATAATCGCGTTGTTGAGATCCTTGGCATCGCGCAGCAGGCGGCGGAGGATCTCGCGCTTGTCATGCGCTTCGCGACCGGCCGGGACCTGCAATTGCGTCACGGTGACGGCGGTGGTCGCGGGCCTGGAGACTTCGATCCGCGCAGGATTGTGCAGGAAGGCCTCGGTGATGCGGCTGATCTCCGGAGGCATCGTCGCGGTGAAGAACAGGGTCTGCCGCGTGAACGGGACGAGCTTGCAGATGCGCTCGATGTCGGGGATGAAACCCATGTCGAGCATGCGATCGGCTTCGTCGATCACCAGCAGCTCGACGCCGGTGAGCAGCAATCCGCCGCGTTCGGTGTGGTCGAGCAGGCGGCCGGGCGTAGCGATCAGGACGTCGACGCCGCGCATCAGCTTGGAGTCCTGGTCGCCGAACGAGACGCCGCCGATCAGGAGCGCCACGTTCAATTTCTGACCGGCGCCGTATTTGTCGAACTGCTCCTTCACCTGCGCGGCAAGCTCGCGGGTCGGCTCGAGGATCAGGGTGCGCGGCATCCGTGCCCGGGCGCGGCCCTTCTCGAGCAGGGTAAGCATCGGGAGAACGAAGGCAGCGGTCTTGCCGGTGCCGGTCTGGGCAATGCCGAGGACGTCGCGCCGGGCGAGAACGTGCGGGATTGCCTGTTCCTGGATCGGAGTGGGATTGGTGTAACCGGTGGCCGCAACTGCGGCGAGGACCTTATCGGACAGGCCTAGATTGGAAAAAGACATTGAGCCTCTGGTCGAAACCGCCGTTCGGCATCGCAGGTAAAAGGCTGTCGCGTTCGGCCCCGAAACGGCTCGCTTTTCTATAAAGCTCGGGGGCTCTGACTAACGCCGACGGACGGCAAACCTGACGAATCGCGTTTCGATCCGAGGGCCGCGTTGCCCGCAACATAGGGGCGAAAGCGGTAAAGTCAATCTTGGAACCAGCCGGATGGCCGAAAAAGCTTAACGTTTTGACTGAAATACGCGTCTTTTCGTCATTTGGCGGTCAAATGAATCACGACCCCCGCCCCGGACGGCGAGGTCACAGCGGGGGCCTCCGCGCTGTTTTTCATCCTGAATCCGCCGGGCGTCAGGCCTTCGGAATCGCCGAATATCCGGTAGAAGGTGGCGAGGCTGCCGAACCCGCAGGTGAGGGCGATGTCGGCGATCGGCCGCGGCGGCTTCTCGCAAAGCAACCTTCGGCTCTCGCTCAGGCGCTGGGCGGTGACGGTCTGCGAAAAGCTTGCCCCGGTCGCCTCGAACAGGACGTGCAGGTAGCGGACCGAGACGCCGAGCATGCCGGCGACCATCCCTGGCGACAGGCTTGGCTTGGCAAGATGGCGCGTGATCAGGTGGCGCGCGAGGCTGAGCCGGCCGACGCGCAGCGCCTGCTGCGCCCGGCGGCTGCCCGGCCTGATCACACCGCGCTCGATCAGCGCAAGGTCCGCCACGATCTTGACCAGCGCAGGAATGCAAGCGGTATCACCGGCCTTCGTCGCTTCCTTGAAGTCGGCGAGGCAAGCTTCGAGCAGCGGCGTCCAGCCGTGATTGCCGGTCGCCGCTGAGCCCTGACGGGCTGGCTCAGATGCCGGGATTTGATCCGCTCGCAGGTCCGCGGCATCGAGATAAATGCGCGTCGCGCCTGTAGCTGGCGTTTCCTGGCTGTGATCCCCGTGCTTACCGCGCATCGTGACTGATCCCTCGCTCTGCATGAGCGCGCGCGTCGTCGGTAAGGAAATTTGCGGTGCCGAACCCGGGCGAAGCGCCGCAGTGGTTCTGGCGAAATGGCCGGAAAATATCTTCTCAATGCGCGCAGGCTGATCACTTCGGTTCAACGAACGTCGGATCGCGCGGCGGTGTGAAGTTCAAGGAGTGAAGGGGGCGCGGCGGAGCTCGGCAAACTGCGAGCGCGGTGTCCCGGCCGGTCCGGACGGGCGCTCAGGCCGTTCGCGCGCGGTAGTCGCCCGGTGTCATGGATTCGGATGCATTGAAGAGGCGGTAGAACGTCGCAAGGCTCTCGAAGCCGCAGGCAAAGGCGACCTCGGCGATCGTCTGCCTGGGCTGCTCGCGGAGCAGGCGGCGGCTTTGCTCGAGCCGGAGCGCGGTGACGGTCTCCGAGAAGCTCATCTCGGTTTCCTCGAACAGGATGTGCAGGTGACGGACCGAGATGCCGAGCAGGCCGGCAATCAGGGTTGGCGACAGCGCCGCACGCGCCAGGTGGCGCCGGATCAGGCGCCGGGCCAGCGACAAATGGGCGGTTCGCAAGGCCTGCTGCGCGAGCCGGCTCTTCGGCCGCATGATGCCGCGCTCGATCAGCGCGATATGCGCCAGCGCCTGCACCGTCGGCGCCGTGCCCGCCGCCGCGGCATCATTGCTTTCGATGAGGTCGCGGAAGCATGCTTCCAGCAGGGCCCGCAGCGCGGTCTCATCCTGCACGGGCCTGGGGACGAGTTCGCCGAGCTCGGCGCCCGGCGGGACGATGTTGGCCACCGGGACCTTGATGATGCGCAGGTGGAAGCCGTCATCGTGCAGGGGGACAGTGCGATAGGGCAGGTCCGAATAGCTGGTCGCGAACATGCCGTCGCGAACGGCAAATTCATCGAGCCGCGCGCCGCCGAACCAGCCGCCGCCGCCAAGCTGCTGGTAGATGCACAGGCTGTCGCTGGCCGCATCGGCGATGTCGCCCGTGCGCCGCTCGACGCGGTACGGCGAGGCCCGCAGCTCGACCAGCCCGGCATCGCCGAGCTTGCGCAGCGAGAACTCGCCGAAGAAGTCGCGGCGCCGGTCGGCTTCCAACTCGGCGGTGACGCCGAACAGCCCCTTGGCGCGGACCTCGCGCCAATAGTCGAAGCGATCCTTGGGATCGACTTGATCAGTAGACCATGTGTGCACGGAAAAGCCGTTGCGACGTGCGGAGAGCTCGAACCGGATGGAGCTTCGAATCTATCACGCGGGCCGTAAAAAGAAACTTGACCTAAGACAAATCGGATCCCTCATTTCGGCCTGGCGTGGCCGGCCGGAACGGCCGTCCGCGGCCGGCCTTGAACCGGCGAAACGGCTGGTCCGACTATTAGACGGCGGTCGCACGGGCGGCGCATTTGTCGTGCAGGCGGGGAAACGGGATGAAGAGCTGGCTTTCGAGACTTTCGGCGATCCTTTGGGCGGTTGCATTTGTCGCATCGGCCGCACCCGCCCAGGCCGAAAAGCGCGTCGCGCTGGTGATCGGCAATAATGACTACAGGAACGTGCCCAGGCTGCAGAAGGCGGTCAACGACGCCCGCACCATGGGCGACACGCTGAAGCAGCTCGGCTTCAGCGTCATGGTAGCCGAGAACCTCAACCGGCAGGCGTTCTCCGAGACGCTGCTCGCGTTCGACCGCGCCGTCGAACCCGGCGATACCGCGTTCTTCTTCTATGCCGGCCACGGCTTCGAGATCGCCGGCCAGAATTTCCTGCTACCGACCGACGTGCCGGCCGCCACCGAAGGGCAGGAGGAATTGGTGCGCGACGCCTCTGTTCTCGCCGACCGCATCGTCGAGCGCTTGCAGAACAAGAAGGCGCGCACCTCGATCCTGGTGTTCGACGCCTGCCGCAACAATCCGTTCGAGCGCGCCGGCACGCGCGCGGTCGCCGGCGGCGGTGGCCTCGCGCCGATGACGCAACTGCCGGAGGGCGTGTTCTCGGTGTTCTCGGCGGGGCCGCGCCAGACCGCGCTCGACCGTCTTTCGAACGATGATGCCAATCCCAATTCGGTATTCACGCGGACCTTCGCCAAGGAGCTGCTGCAGCCCGGCGAGAATCTCGTGCAGGTCGCGCAGCGCACGCGGCGCCTGGTCAGTGAGATGGCCGAGACCGTGAAGCACAAGCAGATCCCGGTCTATTTCGACCAGATGGTCGACGATGTCTTCCTGAACGGGATCGCGAAGGGGCAGGCCGAGGCGACCAAGCCGTCCGCGCCGCCGCAGCAGGTGGCCGCGCTGCCGCCGGTCGCGGTGCCGAAGCTGCCTAAGGAGGATTCGATCAACGCGCCGATCGCGAGCTTCTCGCGGCACAATGGCGGCTGGACCGTGGTGTTCTCGATCGCCGATCCGACGCTCGGGATTTCCTGGCGGATCGGCGACAGCGGCGATTTCCGCGAAACCGGCTTCATCGACACGCTCGATCCGCGCACGCGCAAGCGGATGCCCAATCCGTCGGTCGAGCTGCCGGCCGATGCGCCGGCCGCAACGATCGAGATTCGCTATGTCGATACGCAAGGCATGATGCAGGGGCCGTTCCCGATCAAGTTCGATCCCGACGCCGCGCTGATCCGCGACCAGCGCAAGATCCTCGACATGACCGCGACCAGCTGGCTGTCATTCCGCGAGTTCAACGGGCTGCTGGTCTACTATACGCACCTGATGTCGTATCGCTGCGCGATCCGCGAGGTGCGCATCGGCATCGACACCGCGGTGCCGGACAAGGTCCTGAAGATGCCATCCTGCAATTCGCGCGATCCCAGCGCGATCCCGTCTGACGCGCAGCCTTATCTGAAGCTTGCGCCGCAGACCAGGGCGGTCTCGGTCGAGCTGACCTATCGCGACGGCAGCGTGTCGGAAATCAAGACCTTCAGGCGATAGCCTTGCATCCTTGCCGCCAGATCCGCGTTACAATCGGATTCTGAGGGGCGAGGCAGCGGTGAGGACGGCATCATGGATGCAGGCAATCCGGCAGGACCGAACACGCGTCAGATCAGGGCGCGCTGCTGCGTGGTCGGTGGTGGGCCGGCCGGCATGATGCTTGGCTATCTGCTCGGACGCGCCGGAGTCGATGTCGTGGTGCTGGAGAAGCACGCCGACTTCTTCCGCGACTTCCGTGGCGACACCGTGCATCCGTCGACCCTGCAGGTGATGGACGAACTCGGCCTGATCGACGGCTTCCTGAAGCTGCCGCATCAGGACATCCAGACGCTCGACGGCATGTTCGGCGGCACCTCGGTGCGGATCGCCGATCTCCGCCGCCTCAGCGTCAAATACCCCTTCATCGCGATGATGCCACAGTGGGACTTCCTCAATTACCTGCGCGAGAGCGGCAAGCGCTTCCCCTCGCTGAAGGTGCTGATGAAGGCCGAGGCGACCGATCTGATCCGGCGCGGCGATGCTGTCGCGGGCGTGCACGCGAACACACTCGACGGCCCGGTCGAGATCGAGGCGGATCTCACCGTCGGCTGCGACGGACGTCATTCGATCGTGCGCGAGCGCGCCGGCCTCGACGTCGAGGAGATCGGCGCGCCGATGGACGTTTTGTGGTTTCGCGTCGGCCGGCGTCCGGATGAGACCGAGAATTTGTTCGCCCGCGTCGAGCACGGCAAGATGATGGTGACGTTCGATCGCGGCGACTACTGGCAATGCGCCTATGTGATCGCCAAGGGCCAATACGAGGCGGTGAAGGCGAGGGGATTGCCGGCGCTGCTCGACGACGTGCTGCGGCTGGCGCCGATCCTCAAGGCCGGCCTTGCCGACGTGAAGAGCTTTGACGACGTCAAGCTGCTCACGGTCGCGATCAATCGCCTGACGCGCTGGACCCGTCCCGGCCTGCTTTGCATCGGCGACGCCGCGCATGCGATGTCGCCGATCGGCGGCGTCGGCGTCAACCTCGCGGTGCAGGATGCGGTCGCGACCGCCAACATCCTGGCGGCGAAGCTCGTTCACGGCGTGCCGTCGGAAGACGAGCTCGATGCGGTGCGGCGGCGCCGCGAATTCCCGGTGCGCGTGACGCAGCGCATGCAGGTGATTGCGCAGAACAACATCATCAGCGCGGCGCTGAAGGCCGGCGATCAGCCGGTGCCGTTGGCGCTGCGGTTGATCACGGCAATGCCCTGGCTGCAGGGCCTCACCGCACGTCTGGTCGCCGTCGGGGTGCGGCCGGAGCACGTGCATTCGCCGGCCGCGGGCTGAACTGCGCGCCGCGCGACCGGAAGAGCGCCCGTGTTTTCAGGCCATCACCGAATAGCCGCCGTCGACGGGGATCGCGGTGCCGGTGACGAAGTCCGACGCCGGCGACGCCAGGAACACGGCGATGCCGGCGAAGTCGTCGATCGCCCCCCAGCGTGCCGCCGGCGTGCGCGCAAGCACGCGCTCGTGCAGCCCGGCCACCTGCTGGCGCGCGCCTTTGGTCAGGTCGGTATCGATCCAGCCGGGCAGGATGGCGTTGACCTGGATGTTGTCGGGAGCCCAGGCGTTGGCGCAGGCGCGGGTGTACTGTACGATGCCGCCCTTGCTCGCGGCATAGGCCGCGGCGAAGCTCGCACCGAAGATCGACATCATCGAGCCGATATTGATGATCTTGCCGTGCCCCGACGCCTTGAGCGCCGGATAAGCCGCCTTCGAGCACATGAACGCGCTGGTGAGGTTGGTGTCGATCACCTTGCTCCACTCCTCCAGTTCGAGCTCGTGCGGAGGCTTGCGGATGCTCATGCCGGCGTTGTTGACGAGAATGTCGATCCGGCCGAGCTCGCGAACGACCCGTTCGACCATGGCCGCGACGGCGGCCTTGTCGGTCACGTCGGTTGCCACCGCGATCGCCTTGGCGCCGCGCTTGCCGAGATCCTCGACGGCGGCCTTTGACTTCGCCTCGTTGCGGCCGACCACGGCAACCGCCGCGCCGGCGTCCGCCAGGCCGCGCGCCATGCCAAGCCCGATGCCGCCATTGCCGCCGGTGACGATGGCGACCCGGCCCGAGAGATCAAACTGTCCGTTTTTCATTGTTGTTGTCCGTTGAGGTTTGAACCGGGCGCGAGAGTGCCCGATCGTCACGGCGCTGACCAGATCGGCCACAGCCGGTCCGCCCTGCGCCGGCGGGCTTGCGCGTCGGGCGATTTCCATGACGTTCGGGCAACAAAAAAGCCCCGGACAATGCCGGGGCTTTTGCTCTGCTATCTCAGCAGGGATCAGTACGCAGCTCAGTACTTGGCGACAACCGGACCGGTCCAGTTGAAACGGTAGACCAGCGAGGTGCTGATGGTCTGGACAAGCGGCTTGAAGGTGATGTCGCGGCCGTTCGAGAGGTTGGTGCCGTCGACCAGCTCCGAGATGTTCTTGTTGTCGTAGTAAGCGGCGCGATACTCGGTCTTCATGAACCAGCCCGGCGCGGTGATGCCGAAGATGTTCAGGTTGTTCTCGACGCCGCCGCCGACGAACCAGCCGCCGCGATCGAAGTCGTTGGTGTGCAGACCCGAGGGAAGCGCGCTCGCGGTGTTGAACAGCGTGGTGCCCTTCCAGTGCGAGCTGGAGTAACCGGCGTTGACGTAGGACAGGACGTTCGGCGCGATCAGGTAGCCGAGGCGCGCACCAGCCGCCCAGCTGTAGTCGTTCTTGATGTTGCCGGCGACGAACGGACCCTGATCCTGGATGGTGCCCTTCAGGCTGCCGAACTGACCGTCGGCGAACACGCCGATGACCCAGCTGTTGGCGGTCTGCCAGTCATAACCGGCACCGACGGTGCCGTACCAGCCATCGCCGCCCTGGCGCTGGTTGAAGCCGAGGATCGGCGCACCCGTAACGGTCGACTGGACGCCCGTGTCAGCATCCCAGACGCCGCCGCCGCCGCCGCCGAAGATGTAGAAGCCGGTCCAGCTCGGAGCGACCGGAACCGGGGCAGGAGCCTTGGTGTAGGGGCGGGCGGCCAGATCGGCAGCCGACGCCGATGCCGTCATCGCAGCAACCGCGGTCAGAGCGAGCAAAATCTTCTTCATATCCAAATCCTCGACTAGCGTTCGATCAGGTCGCTCAGGGGAGTGCGCTGGCACCGATTCCCGAAACTCATGGTCGAACTATACGTGGTTCCGCCGGAAATGCTGTTGCTGGTGAGACACATCCGGCCGAAAACGAAGCCACTGGGGCTCTCCGAACGGGCAAAATGGCAACGCCCGCCCCAATCTGGGGGCGGCCGGAAATTCATTTCAGATCAATCGGTTGGGCCTAGACGTCGAGTAGGTCGTCGCTGGCGAATTCGGCCTTGTCGGAAATGAAGGCGAAGCGGGCTTCGGCCTTGGTGCCCATCAGCCGCTCGACCGAGTCGGCGGTGCCCTCGCGATCGTCGGCCAGCAGCACCACGCGCAGCAGCGTGCGCTTGGCCGGATCCATCGTGGTTTCCTTCAGCTGCGCCGGCATCATCTCGCCGAGGCCTTTGAAGCGGTTCACCTCGACCTTGGCGTTGGCGTTGAACTCGCTCTTCAGCAGCTCGTCCTTGTGCGCGTCGTCGCGGGCGTAGATCGACTTGGTGCCGTGCTTCAGCTTGTAGAGTGGCGGAACCGCCAGATAGAGGTGCCCTTCGTCGATCAGCCGCGGCATCTGCCGGTAGAAGAAGGTGATCAGGAGCGATGCGATGTGCGCCCCGTCGACGTCGGCGTCGGTCATGATGATGATGCGCTGGTAGCGCAGATCCTCTTCGCGGTAATGCGCGAGCGTGCCGCAGCCGATCGCCTGCACGAGGTCGGAGAGCTGCGCGTTGGCGGTCAGCTTGTCCTTGCCGGCAGAGGCGACGTTGAGGATCTTGCCGCGCAGCGGCAGCACGGCCTGCGTCTTGCGGTCGCGCGCCTGCTTGGCGCTGCCGCCGGCCGAGTCACCTTCGACGATGAAGAGCTCAGAGCCTTCGGTACCGGCGTCGGAGCAGTCGGCGAGCTTGCCGGGCAGACGCAGTTTCTTGCCGGCCGTCTTGCGCGCGGTCTCCTTTTCCTGGCGGCGGCGCAGCCGCTCCTCGGCGCGATCGATCACGAAATCGAGCAGCCGGTTGGCCTGGTTCGGATTGCCTGACAGCCAGTGATCGAACGGATCCTTCATCGCCTGTTCGACGATGCGCTGCGCTTCGGCGGTGGCGAGGCGGTCCTTCGTTTGGCCCTGGAATTCAGGCTCGCGCACGAACACCGAGAGCATCACGGCCGCGCCCACCATCACGTCTTCCGAGGTGATGGACGCCGCGCGCTTGCCCTGGCCCGCGCGTTCGGCGTGGTCCTTCAGACCGCGCAACAATGCGCTGCGCAGGCCGGATTCATGCGTACCGCCATCGGGCGTCGGCACCGTGTTGGTGTAGGACGACAGGAAGCCGTCGGCATCGGCCGTCCAGGCCACGGCCCATTCGCAGGCGCCATGCGCGCCGCTGCGGCCGGATTTGCCGGAGAAGATATCCTGATGCACCAGCGTATCGGCGTGGATCGCCGCGGCCAGATAATCCTTCAGTCCGCCGGGGAAGTGGAACTTGGCTTCCGACGGGACGTCTTCGACGCCCTTCAGGAGCTCCTGGTCGCAGTGCCAGCGAATCTCGACGCCGCCGAACAGATAGGCCTTCGAGCGCGTCATCTTGAACA
Organism: Bradyrhizobium sp. USDA 4510; assembly: GCF_054059095.1. Lineage (NCBI taxonomy): Bacteria > Pseudomonadati > Pseudomonadota > Alphaproteobacteria > Hyphomicrobiales > Nitrobacteraceae > Bradyrhizobium > Bradyrhizobium sp. USDA 4510. The sequence goes on from NZ_JBSSBT010000001.1 coordinate 3,498,851, forward strand.
GACGCTGCGGCTTGAAAGCCGCCTTGGCGCCGAAAATGTCGGTGTCCGGCTTGAAGCGGATGCGCGTGCCGCGGCGGTTGTTGACCTTGCCGAGGTCTTCGAGCTTGCCCTTGGGGTGGCCGCGCTCGAAGGTCATGCGATGCAACTGCCCGCTGCGCGCAACCTCGACCTCGAGCCGCGAGGAGAGGGCGTTGACCACGGAGACACCGACACCGTGCAGGCCGCCCGAGGTCTCGTAGACCTTGGAGTCGAACTTGCCGCCCGAGTGCAGCGTGCACATGATGACTTCGAGCGCCGACTTCTTCGGGAATTTCGGATGCGGGTCGACCGGAATGCCGCGGCCATTGTCGGTCACGGTCAGGAAGCCGTCGGCGGTCAGCTCCACGTCGATGAAGGTGGCGTGGCCCGCCAGCGCCTCATCCATGCAGTTGTCGATCACCTCGGCGAACAGGTGGTGCAGGGCCTTCTCGTCGGTGCCGCCGATATACATGCCGGGGCGCCGGCGGACCGGTTCCAGCCCTTCCAGCACCTCGATGTCAGCCGCCGTATAACCGGCTTCGGCGCTTCCAGCGGATCGCGAAGCAGCCTTCGCCGGGGCGCGTCCCTTCGGTTCCGGGGCTCCGAACAGATCGTCGGCAGATTTACTTTTGGCGTTCGACTTCAATGATTTGGCCATGGTTCTTCAAGTGACGCGCCGGTCACGGCGCGGCGAATCGGTTGCTCTGACTATGCCACGGATGGGCTGCCAATGGGGACGGCCGCGCCCTGGAGCCCGGCCATCCCCATAGATAGGAAACCGCGATTACGCCTGCGAGGTGCGGATTACAATGACCGTGAACAGGGCCATGGCGGCGACCACCAGCAGTGACCCGACGATCGGCGCCGCCTCGAACGACGGTCCCTTCAGCAGCACGGCGGCCACGCCGGCCGGGAACAGGACGCCGCCGACGATATGCAGCCAGCCCTGGATTCTGGCGAGCAGCATGCTGCCCGCTTCCGGCACCAGCCGGTAGTAGAGGCCGAACAGGAACAGCAGCACGCCGCCGACCAGATTGAGATGCGCATGCGCCGGTCCCAACGTGAAGTCGTGCTGGATACCCATGGCGATGCCCGCGAGCATTCCGAACAGCAGGACGAGAACGCTCACGCACATCATCAGCGATCCGATCATCCAGTAATTCCTTTTTCTTGTGAGGGAGATGCCAACCTGGACCTCAGGGGCCTTACGGGAAATCACGGTCGATCCCCGCCTTTGTGACTTGATGTCACGCAATCGGCTGGCTTACCTGTTCTTAGGCTGCGTGCCGCTAGAAAGGTTCATTCGAGGTTCAACGGAGCGGGAAGGCACACGACGAGATGGAAGACCTTGCGCGGGCCCTGGCCGAATTCGTGCGGCACCACCAGGCCTGGGCCGCTCCGATCGTCATGCTGCTGGCGTTCGCTGAATCGCTCGCCTTCATTTCATTGCTGGTTCCGGCCTGGGGCGCGCTGGTCGCGATCGGCGCCCTGATCGGCGTCAGCGGGATCAGCTTCTGGCCGATCTGGATCGCGGGCGGCGTTGGTGCCGCGCTCGGCGACTGGGTCTCCTACTGGTTCGGCTATCGCTACAAGGAGCAGGTCGCGCAGATGTGGCCCCTGTCGCGCTACCCGGAGATCCTGCCGCGGGGCGAGGCCTTCGTGAAGAGCTGGGGCGTGCCCAGCATCTTCATCGGCCGCTTCTTCGGTCCACTGCGCGCCTCGGTGCCGCTTGCGGCCGGCATTTTCGAGATGTCGTACTGGCAATTCCAGATCGCCAATTTCGTCTCCGCGCTGGTCTGGTCGGCGGCACTGCTGCTGTTCGGCGACGTCATTGCCCATGCCATCGAGTGGGTGTGGCGGGTGGTGTAGCAAGCTCCGGAATAAGGCCGACCTGCAGGGGTTAGGCGGGAGGGTAACCGCTCGAGCTGTCGGCATCGCGCGAGTATCGAAACGCTGATACAACCGCGCCCACCGGGCGCGAATTCATCGGGCGCAGTTTCACTTGGAAGGACAGCACATGGAATTGACACGACGTCATGCTCTCGCCGGCGCTGCCGGCATCGCCGCCGCACCGTTGCTATCAACCGTTCCTGCGGGCGCTGTGGCGCCGGTTGCCGACAAGCAGGCGCCGAGCTTCTATCGTTACAAGGTCGGCGACATCCTCGTCACCGTTGTGTCCGATGGCAAGAATGTCTTCAAGCTGGAAGACTCCTTCATCTCCAATGCAAAGCGGGACGACGTCAACGCGGCGCTTGAGAAGGCGTTCATGCCGCGCGACATGATGACGATCTGGTTCGCACCGCTGGTGCTCAACACCGGCGGCAAGCTGGTGGTGATCGACACCGGCAATGGTGCGCTGGCGAAGGCCAGCACGAAGGGCGCCAATGGCCTGTTCGCCGACAATTTCGTCGCCGCCGGCTTCGATCCCAGGAATGTCGACATGGTCGTGATCTCGCACTTCCACGGCGACCACGTGAACGGCCTCTTGACCGCCGAAGGCACGCCGGCATTCCCGAATGCCGAGGTGCTGGTGCCGGCGACCGAGTGGAAGTTCTGGATGGACGACGGCGAGATGAGCCGGGCGCCGGCCGGCCGCATGCAGGGCCTGTTCAAGAACAACCGCAATATCTTCGAAGCCGGCCTGAAGAAGAAGGTCACGCCGTACGAGTGGGGCAAGGAGATCGCGCCGGGCCTGACCTCGGTCGAGACCGTCGGCCACACGCCGGGCCACACCTCCTACGTGCTGGCCTCGGGCCCGGACAAGGTCTTCATCCAGTCCGATGTCACCAACAATCCGAACCTGTTCGCGACCAACCCCGGCTGGCATGCGTTCTTCGACCAGGACGGCGACGTGGCGGAGAAGACCCGCCGGCGCATCTACGACATGGTGGTTGCCGAGCGGCTCCAGGTGCAGGGCTTCCACTATCCGTTCCCGGGCCTCGGCCATGTGGTGAAGGACGGCAGCGGCTATCGCGTCGTGCCGGCACCGTGGAATCCGGCGATCTAGCCAGTCATTCCCCGGTGCGCCATTGCGCACCTGAGGGCGCGCGGAGCGCGAACCCCGGAATCTGGAGGTCCTAGCGCGAGATTCCGGGTTCGATGCTGTGCATCGCCCCGGAATGACAAGCAACAACTTGACGTCAAGGGGGCGCGGCCTTATAGCCGCGGCCATGATCAACGCCGCGACCATCATCATTGCCCGCCGCCGCCGCATTATCGCGGTATGGGCGGTCGCTCGCGTTTAAGACCATCGCCTCTGCCGCCGGACCCGATCCCGCGGCGCTCTCCTGAAAAAGACACGCGGTTCGATCTGGCGGCTCCTTCGTCATGCAGGAGCTTTGACCATGTATACGCCACCGCCCTTCAAGCCTGACCGTGCCGCGAGCCTTGCCTTCGCGGAAGCGCGTGGTTTCGGCATGGCCTGCGCGTGGGACGGCGGCAAGCCGATCGCCTCCGCGCTCCCGTTCTACTTGACTTACGCCGCCGACGGGACGCCGCGGGCGCTGTTTCATGTTGCCCGTCACAATCCGCTGGTAAAGCTGGCGGGCGGGTCACCTTGGCTGCTGGCCGTTACCGGCGCCGACGCCTATGTTTCGCCGGACTGGTACGTGTCACCCGATCAGGTGCCGACCTGGCTCTATCAGGCGGTGCATCTGACCGGGCCGGTGCGGACGTTGTCGGATGACGAGCTTGCCGTTCAGATCGACGCGCTGAGCGCCAAGTTCGAGGACCGGCTGCTGCCGAAAAAGCCGTGGGTGTCGGGCAAGATGACCGCCGCGAGGCTGGAAACCATGAAGAAGGCCATCGTGGGTCTCGAGATGATGGTGGAAGAGGTGGAGGGCAGCTTCAAGCTGAACCAGCACAAGTCTGAAACCGATTTCGCGGCGGTCGGCAACACGCTCGCTTTGCAGGCCGAACCCGGTGCCCAAGACATCGCGGCCTTGATGCGCGAGGTGCGCCCGCAGGCTTTCGCGCTGATACAGACCGAGATGACTACGCTTCCGAGGAGCGAGCAATGACGAAGAAGAAAATCGGAATTTTGGGCGCGTCCGGCTACACCGGCGCCGACGCGGTGCGCCTGTTGGCGCGGCACCCGAATGCCGAAATCACCGCGCTTACCGCTAACACCCATGCCGGCAAGACGATGAGCGAGGTGTTTCCTCACTTCTTCATGCTCGACCTGCCAAAACTCGTGGAATGGGAAAAGGTCGACTGGACGCGGCTCGATGCCGTGTTCTGCGGACTGCCGCACGGGACGACGCAAGAGATCATCGCCGCGGTGCTGAAAGCCAATCCCAGAATCAAGATCCTCGATATGTCCGCGGATTTCCGGCTGCGCAACAAAGACAGCTACGCGCAATGGTACGGGCATGAGCACCGGGCGCTCGAATTGCAGGACGAGGCGGTCTATGGGCTGACCGAACTCTACCGGGAGGAGGTCACGGCCGCGCGGCTGGTAGCCTGTCCCGGCTGCTATCCGACGGCGGTGCTGCTGGCGCTTGTTCCGCTGGCGAAGGCAAAGCTGATTGACGTCGACGACATCATCATCGACGCAAAGTCGGGCGTCACCGGCGCCGGACGCGGACTGAAGCAGAACACGCTGTTCAGCGAGGCCGGCGAAGGGTTGTCGCCCTATTCGATCGGAAGCCATCGACACTCGGCGGAGATTGAGCAGGAGATTGGCGCGGCCGCTGGCTCGGCTGTGACGGTGAACTTCACCCCGCATCTCATTCCGATGGCGCGGGGTGAGTTCTGCACATCCTATGTCAAGCTCAACGGGGCTACGCCGGACGATTTGCGCGCCGAGCTGGAAAGGGCCTACGCCAACGAGCCGTTCGTATATGTGACGAAGAAGGGTGTGCTGCCACAGACGCAGAACGTGCGTGGTTCGAATTATGTTCAGATCGGCGTCGTCGCCGACCGGATCAAGAACCGCGCCATCGTGCTCTCGACGCTCGATAATCTTGTGAAGGGTTCGGCCGGACAGGCGATCCAGAACATGAACCTGATGTTCGGCTTGCCCGAAACCACCGGACTGGAGCAGATCGCGCTGTTTCCATGAGCGGGGGTTGTTGTCGCTGGCGAGGGGCGCTCAATCTAAGGATAACTGCTTATCCCCGTTGGCGGCGCAGGCGCGGCCAGATGTGTTAAACGAAACGAACGAGCTCGAAAGGAACGTGCCATGACCCTCACCGACACCAACCAACCGAAAACCAGGAGCGGTGCGACCAAGGCCACCGTGTTCGTCGATGGCGCGTCCGGCACGACCGGCCTCGGCATCCAGGAGCGGCTGCTCTCGATCGGCGACGTTGCGGTGAAGCACATCGCCGAGGACAAGCGGAAGGATGCCGGCGCCAAGCGCGCGCTGATGGAGGAGGTGGATCTCGTGATCCTCTGCCTGCCTGACGAGGCCGCCAAGGAGACTGTGGCGCTGATCGACACGATGGGCAATGCCGCGCCGAAAGTGCTCGACGCCTCGACGGCCTATCGCGTTGCGCCCGACTGGGCCTACGGTTTTCCTGAGCTCGCGCCCGACCAGGCCGACAAGATCCGTAACGCGAAGAAGGTCTCCAATCCGGGTTGCTATCCGACCGGCGCGATCGCGCTGCTGCGGCCGATCGTCGATGCCGGCGTGCTGCCGGCGGATTATCCCGTCACCGTCAACGCGGTGAGCGGCTATTCGGGCGGCGGCAAGTCGATGATCGCCAGCTTCGAGGACGGCTCGGCGCCGGCCTTCGAACTCTACGGCCTCGGCTTCGAGCACAAGCACGTTCCGGAGATGCAGCTCTATTCGCACCTGACGCGAAGGCCGATCTTCATCCCGTCGGTCGGCAACTACCGGCAGGGCATGCTGGTCTCGGTGCCGCTGCAACTCGACGCGCTGCCGGGCAAGCCTGATGGTACCGATCTGCAAGCGACTCTGGCGAAATGGTACGCCGGCAGCAAATATGTCTCGGTGATGCCGCTGCAGAACGAGGCCGCCAAGGGCGGGCGGCTCGAGCCGGAGGCGCTCAACGAGACCAACCAACTCGAGCTCTACGTCTTCGCCAGCGACAAGCACCACCAGGCGGTGCTGGTCGCGCGGCTCGACAATCTGGGCAAGGGCGCCTCGGGTGCCGCGGTCCAGAACATGCGGCTGATGCTCGGGCTGGCCGACAGCTGACGGCGACGCGGATCGTGGACGACGCCACGCTGCAGTTCTATCGGCGCAATGCCGAGGCCTATGCCGGGTGGGCGAAAGCCCCGTCCACCCGGCTGATCGGCTTTCTGAAGCTGCTGCCGCCGGGCGGCGCGATCCTCGAACTCGGCTGCGGCGCCGGCAATCATGCCGCCGTCATGCTCGCCGAAGGCTTTGTGCTGCGTGCGACCGACGGGTCGCCCGAGATGGCCGAGGTCGCGGCGCGCCGCATCAAACATCCCGTCGAGGCGATGCTGTTCGATGAGCTCGAGGACCGCGAAGCCTATGACGGCGTCTGGGCCAGCGCCTGCCTGCTGCACGTGCCGCGCGACGAATTGGCCGACATCATCGGCCGCATCCATCGGGCGCTGAAACCCGGTGGCGTTTTCTACGCGAGCTACAAGATCGGCCATGGCGATGGCCGCGACAGCATCGGCCGCTACTACAATTATCCCGCGGCGGACTGGCTCGCTGCGACCTACGCCGCGTCAGGGGCGTGGACGCAAGTCTCGTCCGACACCAGCGAGATCAAGAGCTTTGACGAGGCGCCCGCGACGATGCTGCACATCGTGGTGCGCAAGGGCGGGTAGTTGAGGCCGCGCCGGCGCGGCTGTCGCCGCAACCGGCGGGAATATCTGGATCAGAGGACCTTGAAGATCGCGAGCGCCAGCACCGCCTGGGCGAGGAAGCCGACCGTAAAAGCCAGGGTGCGGAACACCGGCAGGCCGAGCGTGTACACGATCAGGTGTGCGACGCGCGCCCAGAAATAGACGGCGCAGGCGAGCACGGTCCACTTGGTGGAATAGTCGGCCGCATTGAGGATCAGGACCAGCGGCGCGAAGATCACGAGGTTCTCGACCGCGTTGTCATGGGCGAACATCAGCCGGTTGGCCCATTCCGCGTGCGGCTTGTCGTTGCGCGAGGGGTTGCCCATGGCGGCGGAGAGGCCGCGCACCTGGCAGCGGTTGATGATGTAGGGGATCCACAACAGCCCGGTCAGGATCACCGTCAGTGACAGCCAGAACAGTTCGCGCGTCATCGTCTCCCCCTCACGTGAATTCGATTCCCGACCGTCGGGACCGTCTGTTTATAGCTGAGCGGAAGAGTTGGCGCTACGCGCGGACGCGGACATAGCTGCCCGGGGCGTCCTCGAGCACCTGCGTGCCGTTGGAGCCGACCATGCGCGCCGGGACCGTCTCCGGGTCATGGCTTTCCAGCCAGCCGCGCCAGTCGGGCCACCACGAGCCCTTGTGCTCCTCGGCTCCCTTCAGCCAGTCGGCGAGCTTCATGTCCTTGATGTTGTCGTTGGTCCAGTACTGGTACTTGTTCGACGCGGGTGGATTGACCACGCCGGCGATATGGCCGGAGCCGGACAGCACATATCTCACCGGGCCGCCGAAGAACTGCGAACCGTAGAGCACCGATTCCGCCGGCGCGATGTGATCCTCGCGGGCGGCGAGGTTGTAGACCGGCACCTTCACCTTCGACAGATCGAGCAGCGTGTTGTCCAGCACCATGGTGCCGGTCGACAGCCGGTTCTCCAGATAGCAGTTGCGCAGGTAGTAGGAGTGGTTCGACGACGGCATCCGCGTCGCATCCGAATTCCAGTGCAGCAGGTCGAACGAGGACGGCGTCTGGCCTTTCAGATAATTGTTCACGACATACGACCAGATCAGGTCGTTCGAGCGCAGCATGTTGAAGGCCATCGCCATCTTGCTGCCCTCGAGCACGCCGGATTCCTGCATGTCGCGTTCGAGCGCCGAGATCTGGTCCTCGTCGACGAACACCAGGAGATCGCCGGCATGGGTGAAGTCGACCTGCGCGGCAAAGAACGTCGCCGACGTCACGCGCTGGCGGCGCTTCTCGGCGAGATAGGCGAGCGTCGAGGCGAGCAGGGTGCCGCCGACGCAATAGCCGGCGGTATGCACCTTCATCTCGCCGGTGACCTTCTCGATGACGTCCATCGCCGTCAGCGGGCCTTCGGTCATGTAGTCGGCCCAGGTCTTCTTGCCGAGCTCCTTGTCCGGATTGACCCAGGAGATCACGAACACCGTGATGCCCTGGTCGACGCACCATTTGATGTAGGATTTCTCGGGGCGCAGATCGAGGATGTAGAACTTGTTGATCCAGGGCGGCACGATCAGCAGCGGCGTGCGCAGCACGTTCTCGGTCGCCGGCGAATACTGGATCAGCTGCATCAGCTCGTTCTGGAAGATCACCTTGCCCGGCGTCGTCGCCATGTTGACGCCGACCTCGAGATTGCTCGAGTCGGACTGGCGGATCCGCAGCGTGCCGTGGCCGGCCTCGATATCCTCGGCCAGCATCTTCATGCCGCGCACCAGATTGTCGCCATTGGTCTCGACGGTGGCGCGCAGCACCTCCGGATTGGTCAGCACGAAATTCGACGGCGCCAGCGCGTTGGTGATCTGCTGGACGTAGAATTCGGCCTTCTTGCGCGTGTGGGGATCGATCCCGTCGGCGTCATGGACCAGCTGCTGCGCCCATTTCGCGGTCAGCAAATAGAGCTGCAGGATGAAGTCGAAGAACTGGTTCGACTTCCATTCCGGATCCTGGAAGCGCTTGTCGCGCGGGGCCGGGGCGATCGCCGGCTTGGCATCGGCCTCGCCGGCCATGCGGCGCACCGCCGAGCCCCAGAGATCGAGATAGTCCTTGCCGAGCTGCATCTGCAGCGACGAGGCGCGCTCCTTGTCGGACAGCCAGTATTCGGCGATCACGCTGAAGGTCTTGATGACCTCACCGAGCTCATTCGGCGGCTTGTCGCGGACTTCTCCGGTCTGGCGCGGCTTGAGATAGGCTGCCAGCGCCTGGCCGCTGCTCTCCATCGCCCGCGCGATGTTCATGGCGAAGGCTTCGGCGTTGAATTTCGGGGTGGCCTGGGTGTCGGTACTAACGTTGCTCATCTGAGGTACAATATCGCGTCGTTTGGAGGGCGTCATCGCGCGGTGCGGCAACGCAAATCAGTCAAAATCCAGCATTTCGCTCTGTTGCGGTGCGAGAAAAAATCTTTGTTCCGTCATATTGAAGCCTCAGGGGTCGCTTTTGGTGTTCCCGCTTTAAGCGTTTCGGGCGACAATGGTTTGAAACGCTAAAGTCGAAATTAACGCAGCGGGACGCTGCAAGGCTCGTACCAGTGCGACCCGTGTCGGCAACGTGCGACGTGCGCGCTAGCTTGTTGGGGACAATTCGGCGCATGCCGATCGATCGAATGAACAGGGGGCTCGCGGCCGCAGTGCTGCTCGCGTCGTTGGTGGCGCTGAGCGGGTGCTCGAGCACGATCGCCGATATGACGATGCCGGCCGATGCGCCGGCGCGCGAGAAGGACGCCGCCGGCTACCTGCCGGTCCATGATCTTCCGCCCGACCGCGCCGACCCGACGATCAAGCCGGCGGACCAGGCCAAGATCGAGCAGGAGCTCATTGCCGCGCGCGCGCGCCAGGCCTCGACGGCTGCCCAAAGCGGGAAGTAGCGCCCGACAAACGGCCGATCAGCGCTGGCGCCGCCCGGTGTCCGTGCTAAAAGAAACCCAGTTCAACCGCAGATCCGGCCGCAGCCCCCAGATCGTGCGCCTGAATTCGCTCTAAGTCATTGATTCAGTGCGATTTCTGTCAGAGGCCGAGCCGGCTTCCGCAAACTACGCCAAGGGGGTCGATTCTGGCATCGCGGTTGTCGGAGCAAGGGTCCCATGGAAGATTTTTACCGCATTCGCCGTCTGCCGCCTTATGTCTTTGAGAAGGTCAACCAGGCCAAGGCGGCCGCGCGCAACGCCGGGGCCGACATCATCGACATGGGTATGGGGAACCCGGACCTGCCGACCCCGCCGCATGTGATCGAGAAGCTCAAGGAGACGCTGGGCAAGCCGCGGACCGACCGCTACTCGGCCTCGCGCGGCATCAACGGCCTGCGCAAGGCCCAGGCCGCCTATTATGCGCGCCGCTTCGGCGTCAAGCTCAACCCCGACACCCAGGTGGTTGCGACGCTCGGCTCGAAGGAGGGGTTTGCCAACGTCGCGCAGGCGATCACGGCGCCGGGCGACGTCGTGCTGTGCCCCAATCCGAGCTACCCGATCCATGCCTTCGGCTTCCTGATGGCGGGCGGCGTGATCCGCTCGGTGCCCTCGGAGCCGACGCCGCAGTTCTTCGAGGCGGTCGAGCGGGCGATCATCCATTCGATCCCGAAGCCGATCGCGCTGATCGTCTGCTATCCGTCGAACCCGACAGCCTACGTCGCGGACCTCGACTTCTACAAGGATCTCGTCGCGTTCGCGAAGAAGCACGACATCTTCATCCTGTCCGATCTCGCCTATGCCGAGGTTTATTTCGACGAGAACAATCCGCCGCCGTCGGTGCTGCAGGTGCCCGGCGCGATCGACGTCACCGTCGAGTTCACCTCGATGTCGAAGACGTTCTCGATGGCCGGCTGGCGCATGGGCTTTGCGGTCGGCAATGAGCGGATCATCGCGGCGCTGGCGCGGGTCAAATCCTATCTCGATTACGGCGCGTTCACGCCGGTCCAGGTGGCGGCGACCGCGGCGCTGAACGGTCCCGACGACTGCATCCGCGAGATGCGCGACACCTACCGCAAGCGCCGCGATGCGCTGGTCGAGTCATTTGGTCGCGCCGGCTGGGACATTCCGCCGCCGCAGGCCTCGATGTTCGCCTGGGCGCCGCTGCCCAAGGCGTTCGAGGCGGTCGGCAGCATGCAGTTCGCGACCCTGATGGTGGAGAAATCCGGCGTCGTGGTGTCGCCCGGCGTGGCGTTCGGTGAGCATGGCGAGGGCTATGTCCGCATCGCGATGGTGGAGAACGAGCAGCGCATCCGGCAGGCTGCGCGCGGCGTGCGCCGCTTCCTTGAAAGCGGCATCGAAACGTTGCACAACGTCGTTCCTCTCGCCAACCGACGCTAATCCTTCCAGGTTGCTTAATCTCCAGGTCCCTTAAATCCATGGTCGCACCCCTGAACGTGGGCATAGCGGGGCTCGGCACCGTCGGTGCCGATGTCGTCCGCCTCATCGAAACGCAAGGACGTGCGCTGGCCGAGCGCAGCGGCCGCGGCGTTCGCGTCGTCGCGGTCACGGCGCGCTCGAAAGCCAAGAAGCGCGGCCTCGACCTGCGCGGCATCGCCTGGGCGAAGAGCCCCGAGGCGCTCGCCGAAGATCCCGATATCGACTGCTTCGTCGAATTGATGGGCGGCGCTGGAGATCCCGCGCTGTCCGCGATCGAGACCGCGCTGAAGGCCGGCAAGTCGGTCGTCACCGCCAACAAGGCGCTGATCGCCAAGCATGGACTGCGTCTCGCCGCGGCTGCCGAGAAGCATGGCGGCGCGCTGAATTTCGAGGCGGCGGTCGGTGCGGCGATCCCGGTCATCAAGACGCTGCGCGAGGGCCTCGCCGGCACCAGCGTCAACCGCGTCTACGGCATCCTCAACGGCACCTGCAATTACATCCTGACCCGGATGGAGCAGGAGGGCCTATCGTTCGAGGAGTGTCTGAAGGACGCCCAGCGTCTCGGCTATGCCGAAGCCAACCCGTCGTTCGACGTCGATGGTCATGACACCGCGCAGAAGCTCGCGATCCTGGCCAGCCTCGCCTTCGGAACCAAGGTTGCGGAAAGCGCGGTTTACGTCGAAGGCATCTCCTCGATCACGCCGGAAGACCTCAAGGCCGCCGCGGAACTCGGTTACCGCGTCAAGTTGCTCGGCGTCGCGGTGCGCACGGCAAAGGGCATTGAACAGCGCGTGCATCCGACCATGGTGCCGAAATCATCCTCGATCGCGCAGGTGATGGGCGTCACCAACGCTGTCGCGATCGACGGCGAGGGGATTCCGCCGATCACGCTGGTGGGGCCGGGCGCCGGCGGCGGCGCGACGGCCTCCGCCGTGGTCGCCGACATCGCCGACGTCGCCCGCGGCATCCGCGCCAAGCCGTTCGGCCGTCCGGTGGAGCGGTTGCGCGACACCACCAAGGCGCCGATGGAACGCCATGAGGGTGGCTATTATATCCGCCTGATGGCGCGCGATCTTGCAGGCACTGCCGCAACAATCGCCACCCGGCTGGCGGAACAGAAGATATCTCTGGAATCCATCGTGCAACGGCACCCGGATGGCGTCGATGTGAACGGTGCGGCCAAAAAACCTTCACCGGTCCCGGTCATTCTGATTACCTATGCGACCAGCGAGGATGCCGTGCATCGTGCGCTGGCCGCAGTGCAGCGCGATAAGGTCATCAGCGGCCGGCCGCAGGTGATCCGGATCGAGAAAAACTAGCGCATGGCCTGAACGGGTCGGGCGTGAGACGATTGATGCGGGCAGGCTGGCCTGTCCCAGAGGCTTAAGGAGTACGCCGATGTCGACCCATATTTCCGTTCCGCCGCAGATGCTGCTCGAGCGCATCCTGACGCTCGAAATCGTGCGCGTGACGGAGCGCGCGGCGGTGTCGGCCGCGCGGCTGCGCGGCCACGGCCAGGAGAAGGCCGCCGACAAGGCCGCGGTCGACGCGATGCGGCGCGAGCTCAACAAGCTGCCGATCGAGGGGACGGTCGTAATCGGCGAGGGCGAGCGCGACGAGGCGCCGATGCTGTTCATCGGTGAGAAGGTCGGCCTCAATGCCGGCCCCAAGGTCGACATCGCGGTCGACCCGCTCGAGGGCACCACGCTGTGCGCCAAGAACATGCCGGGCTCGATCGCCACCATGGCGATGGCCGATGGCGGCACGCTGCTGCACGCGCCCGACGTCTACATGCAGAAGATCGCGATCGGCCCGGGCTACGCCAAGAACGTGATCGAGCTCGACGCGCCGCCGGCCGACAATGTCCGCCGGCTCGCCAAGGCCAAGGGCGTCGACCCGACCGCCATCAACGTGCTGGTGCTCGATCGTCCGCGCCATGCCGACATCATCAACAGCGTGCGTTCGACCGGCGCTGCCGTGCAACTAATCACCGACGGCGACGTCGCCGGCGTCATTCACTGCGCCAAGCCCGATGAGACCGGTGTCGACATGTATATCGGCACCGGCGGTGCGCCCGAGGGCGTGCTCGCGGCGGTCGCGCTGCGCTGCATTGGCGGCCAGATGCAGTGCCGCCTGATCCTCGACACCGAGGAGAAGCGCGAGCGCGCGCACAAGATGGGCGTCACCGATCCGAAGATGATCTACGGCATCGAGGACATGGCCAAGGGCGACTGCCTGTTCGCCGCTACCGGCGTCACCACCGGCTCGCTGCTGACCGGCGTGAAGTTCAAGAAGGACGTGATCGAGACCGAGACGGTCGTGATGCGCTCGGTCACCGGCACCGTGCGCTACATCAAGGCCGAACATCGGCAGCTTGAGAAATTCCACCTGGATTGAGGACGAGCCTACAACAACCGTCATTCCGGGGCGCGCGAAGCGCGAACCCGGAATCTCGAGGTTCCGGGTTCGATGCTTCGCATCGCCCCGGAACGACGGACCAAAAACAACAACAAGGGAGACGCGCATGTCCGATCTGTCCGGGGTCAAGGCGCTGGTGTTCGACGTGTTCGGGACCGTGGTCGACTGGCGCACCAGCCTGATCAACGACTTCACCAGATGGGGCGAGACGCGCGGTATCAAGGCCGATTGGACGGCGCTGGTCGACGGCTGGCGCGCGGTCTATGCGGCCTCGATGGACGAGGTGCGCAAGAACCCGCAGAACGGCTACGTCATCCTCGACGTATTGCACCGCCGCTCGCTGGAAAAACTCGTCGCGCAATTCGACATCAAGGGGCTGAGTGAGGCCGATTTGCAGCATCTGACGCTGGGCTGGCATCGCCTGCACGGGTGGCCCGACAGCGTCGCCGGCCTGACCCGGCTGAAGACCAAATACATCATCTCGCCGCTCTCCAACGGCAACGTCGCGCTGCTCACCAACATGGCGAAGTTCGCAGGCTTGCCCTGGGACCTCGTGATGTCGGCCGAACTGTTCGAGCACTACAAGCCCGATCCGGAAACCTATCTCGGCGCCGCGAAGCTGCTCTGCCTGCCGCCGGAGCAGGTGATGATGGTCGCCGCCCACAATTACGACCTGAAGCACGCGCAGAAGCTCGGCCTGAAGACCGCCTTCGTGGCGCGTCCGACCGAATACGGTCCGCTGCAGAAGTACGATTTCGAGGCCACCGGCGAGTGGGACATCGTGGCCAAGGATTTCGGGGAAATCGCCAGCCGAATGGGCTGCTAGAACTGGTCCACAAATCATCGAAGCGTTACGATTCCTGCCGGACGCATCGGCCCTGATTGGATCAGGACCGATGTTCCGGATTTTTGTTTGACGCGTTTTCTTCACGCGAACCGGTGCCCACTTCGCTTGAAAACGCTCTGTTCGGAAGGGCTCATGACGCTGCACGCATCCGCACTGCCCGTCGAGGCGCCACAGGCGTTCCTCGGCGTGACGCGGTCGCTGACCGGAAAACTCTGGCGCGACCGGCTGGATGCGCGCGGGGCGGCGCGGGCGCTCGCGATCGTGCAGCGCTATCAATTGCCGGAAATGCTGGCGCGCGTGCTGGCGGGGCGCGACGTCGGGATCGACGAGGTTCCCGACTTCCTCGACCCGACCATCCGCAAGCTGATGCCGGATCCTCACACGGTCACCGAGATGGAGCACGCGGCCAAGCGCATCGCGGATGCCGCGGTGCGCGGCGAGAAGGTTGCGATCTTCGGCGACTATGATGTCGACGGTGCGACGTCGGCCGCGCTGCTGACCTGGCATCTGCGCCATTGCGGGCTGGACCCGCTGATCCACATTCCCGACCGCATTTTCGAAGGCTACGGGCCGAACGTCGACGCCGTGCGTGCGCTGGCGGCGAAGGGCGCGACGCTGCTGGTCACGGTCGATTGCGGCACCACCAGCATCGAGCCGCTGGCGGAAGCCAGGAAGCTCGGGATGTCGGTCGTCGTGATCGATCATCACCAGACCGGCGATGTGTTGCCCGAGGTCGATGCACTGGTGAATCCGAACCGGCCCGACGATCTCTCCGGGCTCGGCCATCTCGCAGCGGTCGGCCTCGTGCTGGTGACCTTGGTCGCGGTGAATCGCGAACTGCGCCAGCGCGGCTTCTGGACCGGCGAGATGCCGGAGCCGGACCTGCTCAGCGTGCTGCATCACGTCGCGCTCGGCACCGTGGCCGACGTCGCGCCGCTGATCGGGCTCAACCGGGCCTTCGTCGCCAAGGGCCTGATCGCGATGCGTCGCCGCGACCATGTCGGCCACACCGCGCTGATGGATGTCGCGCGCCTGAACGGCCCGCCGGAGGCCTGGCATCTCGGCTTCATGCTGGGACCGCGCATCAATGCCGGCGGCCGGATCGGGCGCGCCGATCTCGGCGTGCGGCTATTGCTCGAAGGCGATATCTCGGAAGCTGCGCGGATCGCGGCCGAGCTCGATCGCCTCAATGCCGAACGGCGCGTGATCGAGCAGGCGGCCGAGGCGCAGGCCGAGGCCGAGGCGCTGGCTTCGCTCGGGCTCGAGGACAAGGGCGCTGTCATCGTCACCGCGGCGGAAGGCTGGCATCCCGGCGTGGTTGGGCTTGTGGCGGCGCGGCTGAAGGAGAAGTTCGCGCGTCCTGCGTTCGCGATCGCGCTGGAGCCCGGCGGCATCGGCACCGGATCGGGCCGCTCGATCGGCGGCGTCGATCTCGGGAAGGCGGTGCGGCAGGCGGTGCACGACGGCCTTTTGATGAAGGGCGGCGGGCACGCGATGGCGGCCGGCGTCACGCTGCGCAAGGAGAAGCTCGCCGAATTCCGCGCTTACATGGAGAGCGCGCTGGCGGCCGACGTCGCCAATTCGCGGCACGAGAACGAGCTGTTCATCGACGGCGCCGTGACCGCGCGCGCGGTGACGCCGGAGTTCGCCGCGACACTCAATCGTGCTGGCCCGTTCGGCAGCGCCAATCCGGAACCGGTGATCGCGCTGCCGTCGCATCAGCTGGTCTATGCCGACGAAGTCGGGCAGGCGCATCTGCGGCTGCGCTTCAAGTCAGGCGACGGCTCCATCGTCAACGGTATCGCGTTCCGTTCCGTCGGACAGAAGCTCGGCAGCGCCTTGACGCAAAATCGCGGCCAGCAATTGCACGTGGCGGGCTCTCTTGCGGTCGACCGTTGGCAAGGCACCGAACGTGTGCAATTCCGTGTCCTCGACGTCGCGGTGCCGGATCAGGGCCCGACGGTGATCCGATAAGAAACGTTGGGAGAGGACATGTCAGGACAGGTTGAAGGCAAGGTTGCGCTGGTGACCGGCGGCGCATCGGGCATTGGCGAGGCCATCGTTGAATTGCTCGCGCAGGAAGGCGCGACCGTTATTGCGACCGATATCGATGAGTTGAGGGGACCCGAGCTCGCCGCGCGGCTCACCAAGGCCGGGCGGAACGTGACCTTCTTGCCGCAGGACGTCACCAGCGAGGAGCGCTGGATCGAAATCATCAGTGAGATCGGCAAGCGCCATGGCCGCCTCGATATCATGGTCTCGAATGCCGGCATCGGCATCGGAGCGCCCTCGATTGTCGAGATGTCGCTCGCGGACTGGCGCCGCCAGACCGCCATCAATATCGATGGCGTATTCCTGTCGGTGAAGCACTCGCTGCCGCTGATGCGCAAGCATGGCGGCGGCTCCATCATCATGATGTCGTCGCTGGCCGGCCTGCGCGGCGCGGCGACGCTCTCCGGCTACAGCGCGACGAAGGGCGCGGTGCGGCTGTTCGCCAAGTCGATCGCGATGGAATGCGCGCAGATCGGCGACGGCATCCGCGTCAACTCGGTGCATCCCGGCATCATCGACACGCCGATCTGGGGCAAGATCCCGACCGGCGCGACCGGCGCCGGCCAGAACGCGCCGATCGATCCGGAGGAGCGCGCGAGGTTCGCCACACCGCTGGGCCGCGCCGGCCAGGCCATCGAGATCGCCCAGGGCGTGCTCTATCTCGCTTCCGACGCGTCGCGTTACGTCACAGGCAGCGAGCTCGTGATCGACGGCGGCATGAATGCCGGCGGCGTCGTGCGGCAGCCTGCGAGCCGGTAGGAGCGAACTGTCGTAGCCCGCATGAGCGGAGCGATATGCGGGAAATGCGTCCCCGGGTATCGCTTTCGCTCACCCGGGCTACGCGGATCGCATGATGGCTAGCCGCCTTGGCGCAACCGCGCCAGCACCTTGAGCCCGCCGTAACCATCGGCGGGCAACAGGCCCGTCTTGATTTGAAAATCCTTGATCGCCTTCATGGTGTCGTTGCCGACGCGGCCGTCGGTGCCGCCGGTGTCGAAGCCGGCCTTGGTCAGCCGCGTCTGCATCTCCTGCACCTCGGCGAGCGTCAGCGCGCGCTCCGAGCCCGGGAAGGGTTGGATGAAGGGCGGCCCGCCGAGGCAGCGATCGCCGAGATGGCAGATCGCCAGCGCGTAGTTCATCGACGGGTTGTAGCTCTTCACCGAATTGAAGTTCGGACCGAGCAGGAAGGCCGGGCCGCCCGAGACGGGGATCCACAGTTGCGCTGATGCGTTCGGCTGCGGAAACGGCTGGCCGTCGGCTCTGACGACGCCGGCGCTGGCCCAGGCCGCATAGGTGCGGCTGCCGCTGCCGCCGCCGCCGGGCGCGCGGACCTCGTAGCCCCAATGCTCGCCGCGGTGCCACTTGCCGCGGTTGACGAGATATTTCGCGGTCGAGCCCAGCGCGTCGTCGGGCCGGCCGAACGGCGAGACCTTGCCGTCGCCGTCATAGTCGAAGCCGACATTGAGCCAGACTTCCGGCATCCACTGCGAATGACCCATCGCGCCGGCCCAGGAGCCGTTCATCTCCTGGGGCGTGCTCCAGCCGCGCTGCACGATCTTCATCGCGTTGATCAACTCGGTCTCCCAATAGGCCTTGCGACGCGGCTCGTTCCAGGCGAGCGCCGCCAGCGAGGGAAACACCGGCGTCATGTGGTTCTGCTGCACCAGCGGATCGCCATAGGCCGACTCGACGCCCCACAGCGCGAGCAGCGTGCCGCGCTCGACGCCGAAATCGCGTTCGATCCGGCCGAACAGCGCCTCGTTCTTCTTCAGCGCCTCCTTGCCGTGAATGACCCGCCAGTCGGAGACGCGGCGGTTGATGTACTGCCAGATCTGCTCGTGGAATTCAGGCTGGTTGCGCATCTGCCTGAACACGCTCATGTCGGGCTCGATCCGCCCCATGCAGCGATTCCAGGTCGCCTCCGAAATGCCCTTGGCGAGCGCGCGAGCGCGAAAATTGTCGCGCCACTGGTCGAAGCCCGGAGGGGCGGCCGCGAGCGCGCCGAGCGGATTGACGAGCACCACGCCGGCCGCGAGCCCGGCCTTAAGGGCGGCGCGGCGGGCAGGGGATTTCGGAGAATCAGGCTGTTTCATCGGGCCAGTGTAGCGGCGCCGATCGGGTGAGCCAAAAGCCACGCCGCCGCAGGAGCTATGTGTCTTGCAAATCTGTGGCGATTTTTGACAGCCATTGCCGGACAATTTGCTCCGACCTCGCGTCGAGGCTAGCGGCGAGCCGCCGCTCCTGGGCCTGGGCGATCTGCCGGCATTTCTCCAGCAGCGCGGTTCCATGGCCGGTCAGGGTCCATTGCAACACGCGGCCGTGGACGGGGTGCGGCGTCTTGCCGATCGCGCCGTCGCGCTCGAGGTTGCGGATGATCACGCTCACGGTCTGCGGGGTCAGCAGCGCGACGCGAGCCAGATCGGCGCCTGAGAGCCCCGGATAGGCTTTCAGCATCGTCAGCACGACGAATTGCGGCGAGGTGACGCCGAGCTGTCCCAGCTGGCGCTCCATCGACAGCCGCGAGGCCGCGTGGGCCTGACGCAGCAGATAGGCGAGATAGCCCTGCTCGCCGCGCTTGCCTTCGCCCGGCGCCGGAACGGAAGGGGCGAACATGACGTCGCCTGCGCTCGATCCCGCATTCGCTGCGGCCCGTCGACCGGCGGCTTTTCCGACCGGGCGCCGCTCGGCGGTGCCCGATTTGCCTCGTTTCCGCATTGCCGCCATGTCGCGTGCTGCCGCCTTTGCCGATGCCCGCATCTTGCCGACGATATCAGAGCTCTGATAATATCTCAGTACACTGATAACATGAGGCCAGGCCAATGTCACATGCCCGCAAGGAATACACCGACTTCGAGAAGCTCGCGCCCGACGTCTTCGCCGCGGTGCGCGCGCTCGGCCAGTTCGCGGCGAAGGCCGGCCTCGACAAGCAGCTGCTCGAACTCGTCAAGCTGCGCGCCTCGCAGATCAACGGCTGCGCGTTCTGCGTGCAGTATCACATCCTGCAGGGCGAGAGCCTCGGCGTGCCCGCCGACAAGCTGAATCTCGTCGTGGTGTGGCGCGAGGCACCGCAGTTCACGCCGCGCGAGCGCGCCGCGCTGGCCTGGACCGAAGCGTTGACGACCCTGCCGAACGGCGTCAGCGACGAGGTCTATGCGCAGGCCACCACCGAATTCTCCGAGCAGGAGCTGACTTACCTGACCTCGGCGATCGCATCGATCAATGTCTGGAACCGGTTCGGCGCGGCCTATCGCTGGACGCCGCCGCCGCGCCGGCAGCGTGCGGACGCGGCGGCTTCGTAACGTCGAGGCGGATCAAACGGCAACCGACAGGGAGAAAAGCAATGACCTCGATGGCAATGACACCATCCCTTCCATTCGCGCGGCCGCCGCGGCCGGTCGCGCTGGCCGTGATCGCGGGACTGGCCTCCGCCTTCGTGATCGGCAAGGCAGTGCCGACCCCGATGGACGCGATCTCTTCTGTGATCGCGCCGCTGTGCGCCAGCGCCAATGCGGCGTCACCGCTCGACAAGGTCGAGGTCATCACCTCGCACGCGCTGCCCAATGTGGCGGGCAAGCGTGTCACGGTGGTGCGCGTGTTCTATGGTCCCGGCGGCTTCACGCCGCCGCACCGCCATTCCGGTTCGGTGACTGCCTACATCACCAAGGGTGAAATCCGCTCCCAGCTCGGCGACGGGCCGGTCGAGACCTTCAAGGTCGGCCAGTCGTTCTTCGAGCCGCCGGGCTCGACCCACATGGTCTCGGCCAATGCGAGCACGACGGAGCCGGCGGAACTGATCGCGGTGTTCGTGGCGGACGAGGGCGCGCAGCTGACCACGATGCTCGAATAGCGATCGGTTGGGCGCTCGTTTCTGCAAGACGTGCGCACTGGACCAGTTTGGTGCCCAGTTCGCGTGAAACTGGACCTTGCGCGCAACGGGGCGTGTCGATTGATTGCACGACACGTTGCGGCGACGGTTGCCGACGAGGGACAAATCGATGATCAGCCTGAAGGGGCTCTCTGCCTTCCCGATAACACCTTCGAGCCGGGATGGGCGGGTCGATGTAGGCGCGCTCCGCGCCTTGCTCGACCCCTTGATTGCGGCGAAGGTGGATTCGGTCGGGCTGCTCGGAAGTACCGGCTCATATCCCTATTTCAGCCGTGATGAGCGGCGGCGCGCCGTGCAAGCGGCCATCGCCTCGGCGGCCGGCAACACACCAATACTGGTTGGCATCGGCGCACTGCGCACCGACGATGCGGTGCGGCTGGCTCAAGATGCGCGTGATGCCGGCGCGACGGCGGGCCTGTTGGCGGCGGTTTCCTATACCCCGCTAACCGATGACGAGGTCTTTGAGCATTTTCAAACCGTGGCCCGCGAGAGCGGGTTGCCGATCTGCATCTATGACAATCCCGGAACGACTCATTTTCAATTCACGCCGGCTCTCATCGGCCGTCTGAGCCGGGTCGAGGGAATCGTCGCGGTGAAAAGTCCGGCGCTGGATGCTTCGACCGTGGCGGGCCATCTCAGGGAATTGCGGGCTGTGGTTCCGGACGGCGTTGCGTTGGGTTACAGCGCCGACTGGAATTGCACCGAGGCGCTGCTGGCGGGCGGAGATACCTGGTACAGCGTTGTCGCAGGAATCTTCCCGAAGGTCTGCGTGGACATCGTTCGCGCCGCGAGGAGCGGCGATGCGGCCCGGGCGCGAGAGTTCAACGCGCGTCTGCAGCCGATTTGGGATCTGTTCAGGACATATTCCAGTCTGCGTGTTGTCTACGCACTTGCCAATCTCAGAGGGGTCTGCGCGGCCGAGCCTCCACGTCCGATATTGCCGCTGCCCGCGGACGCTCAGAGGCGCGTCAAGGAGGCGTTGGCTGCGATGGAGATCGACTGATCGCAACCACGGCGGAGGGCGCTAGATGCCGGCGCGCGCCAGCGGGTCGCGGCCGAACCGGTTGTCACCCTTCGATCCCGGCAGCACGCTCAGCGTTGCGACGAGCGCCAGATAGGGGACCCAGTATTTGACGTGCAGCGCGGCGGCGAGGTGGGGAACGGCGAGGATCGTCAGCGCCCACCAGCCCGAGACGTTGAGGTCGTGCAGCCGCTTCACCAGGATCGCGGCGAACGGCCACAACGACAACATGAGCAGCAAGCGCAGGACGGACAGGTCGTCGGCGGGCGGGCTGCTGTCATAATACCGCGGACCGTGGTCGAGCCTTACGCCGATGCGAATGATGAGCATGTCGACCAGCACGAGACCGAAAAATCCCAGGCCGAATTCCTGCCGGCTGATGCGGCCTTTCACCGAAAGAAAGAACCAGCGGAAGGTCGAGAGCATGCTTGGTTGTGGTCCAGCCTGAATGGGCATCTGATAGAGACTTGCGTCCGACGGTCAAAGCGGGACAGGTTCCCGCGGATTGCTGCTTCCATCATGATCATTCAAGCTGGCAATTGTCGCCGCGACATGGCGCGCATCGATGCGATTCCGAATGGAACCTGCGGTGGGCGTTTGCACAATTTCGGAATAATGGAATAATGCCGCTGATTTGCCCGACGTGTCAAGTTGTCGTGTCGAACGACGGCAGCCGCCGGCTACTTTGCATGGGGTTGTTTTCGATATTTTGGCAGTGCGCCCCGAACCGGTGTCCCCTTCGCTCGACAACACTCTAATTGCCGCCGCCTTCCTGGGTGTCGATGCGATGCACGACGTCGTCGGGCAGGGCATGGGCCACGGCGGCTGCAAGCCCGGGCTCCGGTCCGATCTCGCGGCCGCGGCCACGGATCAGCCGCTCATAGGCCGACACCAGCGTGGTGTAGGGATTGACCCACAGCCAGCCGTCGCGCGTAAACAGCTGGACGTCGAAATGCAGATGCCGCGATGTGCCGTTGGGGTGGTCGAGATAGTTCGAGACCACGCCGATCTTCTCGCCCTCGCTGACGCGGCGTCCGTTGAGCAGGCCGTCTGCATCCATCACTGACGGGTTCATGTGCATGTAGCGGAAGCGGACATGCTCGGTGCGGGTGTTGACCTGCAACGTCGCGGCCTGCTGCTGCGCCGAGCGGATCACGATACTGTCGCGCACCGCAACGACCGCCTGCTGCTTGGGGTCGCAGCCATCTTTGCTGTCGACAGGACATGCGCCGGGGCGGATGTCCTGGCCCTGATGGCCGTAGCCGCTGGCGCATTGGCCGACCTCGAAGCTGCGCGCCTCGCAGAAATTGTCTTGCCAGGGATACGTGTCGATGGCCGCGCCGGGCTTGCGCTTGGCGAAGGATTGCGAGTGGGCGAAGGCCGGCGCCTTCTCGAGCGGAAAGCGGATCTGCGAATAGACGGTGAAGTCGGCGTGGCCGCCTTGTTGCCTGCGGCCGCCGCTGCCCGCGACGATGTCGCCGCTCGGGTGGTAGGTGAAGTCGGCGGATTGCGCGGCCGGCCGCTCGGCGATGTCGGAGGCGACGTCGCTGCGTGGCCGTGACGGCTGGCCGCCGACAATGCGCAGGGCCCTCAGAAACCGCTCGGCGACCGGATAGGCCTCGCGGCAGGCCAGCCGCTTCGGCCGCGGCGCGCTGTCGAGGCACTGGATCGAGACGACATAGGGAATTCCGAAGCGGGTGAAGGCGTAGCGGACATAGCCCTCGCGAATGAAGCGGCGCAGGTCCGGAAACTGCGCGGCCAGCGTCCTGACCGGCTCGCCCTTGCCGCCGAGCCGGTCGGCGAGGTCGTAAACCAGGATCGAGCCGGAAATCTGCACCTCGACCGGCTTTGCAAATGTCCGCGGCGGCAGGCCGTCGCCGGCGCCGGGGTCGAGCGAGAACACGGCATCGTAGCCCGATGCACCGGCATGGAAGAAATCGACCGCGCGGAAGTCGGCCTGGTAGCGCGCGATCGACAGGCTGTCCAGCGCACCGTTTTGCCGCGCGTCGAGATAGCTTGCGGGGTCGAGCGGCAGCAGCACCGGGATCGGGCTCTGCGCAATGCCGGGAAACAGCGGCGCTGTCACCGCGTTCAACTGCACCAGCGCAGGCGTCGCCCGCGGATCGGTGGCGGGCACGCGGCGCTGGCCTGCGAAAGTGAAGCCGGCGGCGATGGCCGGGCGGCTGCCGATCTCCTGCCGCAGCTGGTCGAGCACGGCGCGCCATTCGACCCGCATGGCCGAGATCGATGGCGTTCGGAATTCGTCGGCATGGGCGCCGGGAAGAGGCGAGAGCAGGGCTGCCAGCCAGCAACTGACGAAGCTGACCACCTTCCTGTTCACTGCACACCCCGGGCTCATGTCGGATCGCCCGTAAGACTAAAGCAAGTTCCGGAAAAGTGTGTAGCGGTTTTCGCTAAAGTTGATGCTTAACCAACAAGTTGAGGCGCGGTGACGATTCATTTCAAATCCCACCGCGCCTCAAGCGCTCAGTCCTTGGCGCGTTCGACGTAGGAACCGTCTTCGGTCATGACCACGATGCGCGTGCCCGTGGTGATGTGCGGCGGCACGCCGGTGCGCAGGCCGTTGGACAGCATGGCCGGCTTGTAGGACGAGGAGGCGGTCTGGCCCTTGGTCACAGGCTCGGTCTCGACCACTTCCAGCGTCACGCGCTGCGGCAGCTGGATCGCGACCGGGTTGCCCTCGTGCATCGAGAGCTTCACGGTCATGTTCTCCTGCAGATACGGCGCGGACGAGCCGACGATCTCCTTGGAGACCTGGACCTGGTCGTAG
The DNA here is from genome assembly GCF_054059095.1 of Bradyrhizobium sp. USDA 4510. NCBI lineage: Bacteria > Pseudomonadati > Pseudomonadota > Alphaproteobacteria > Hyphomicrobiales > Nitrobacteraceae > Bradyrhizobium > Bradyrhizobium sp. USDA 4510. The sequence goes on from NZ_JBSSBT010000001.1 coordinate 3,523,025, forward strand.
TTGTCGTTGTTCATGAAGTGGAAGCCGTCGCCATCTTCATAGAGGTAGTTGTAGTTGTGGTCCTCGACGGTGGCCTTCTCGACCTGGTCGGTGGTCTTGTAGCGCTCCGAAACCTTCACGCCGTCGCCGATGCGGCGCATTTCGATCTGGCTGACCGGGGTGCCCTTGCCGGGATGGATGTTCTCGGCGGACAGGACCACATAGAGCTTGCCGTCCTGCTCGATGACGTTGCCCTTGCGGATGGAACTGGCGATGACTTTCAAAGGTGTTTTCCTGAATTTGAGAGCCTAAGGGCGCCAACCGGATCGGCAGCCCCTCGGCCATGGCGGCGATTTCGGGCTGCAACATACTGATTTGTCCCTGAGATGCCAGTCTTTTGCGGCCGAATTCGCAAGGTTGCCAACCGTCCCGGCCGTCCCGATCGGCCCTATTTTTCGGCCATGGGCTCATCCGTTTCAGCGAAACTGCGGATGGGACGCGCGAGCCGTGGTTCAGGTTCAGCCACGCGCGCGCATGGACAAGGTGCGCGTCTTTCGACAAGAAGGGATCAGCCTCGCTGCGTTCCGCGGAGGCTCGGGCTGTGTAGGCTTATGAATTTGTGTGGAATCAATCGGTTGCGCGGGACTCTTGAGTGCGGATGGCGGCTCGTTGATGTTGAATCCGTGAGGATGCTCTGGCGATGACAGCTCATGACCGGCCGTCGCCCTGGTGGATGCCGCAGCGCTATGCCGACCGCAGGCCGTTCCTGCAGGCGCGGACGGCGATCACGCGAGCGCTGCGCGCCTGGTTCGAGGAGCAGCGATTTGCCGAGGTCGAGACCGCGATCCTGCAGATCTCGCCGGGCAACGAGACCCATCTGCACGCTCCTCGCACCGAGCTCAGGCAGGCCGATGGCTCACATGCGCCCCGCTATCTGCGCACCTCGCCGGAGTTCGCCTGCAAGAAGCTGCTCGCGGCCGGCGAGCCGAAGATCTACGAGTTCGCGCGGGTGTTCCGCGACCGCGAGCGCGGCGACCTGCATCTGCCCGAATTCACGATGCTGGAATGGTACCGCGCCAATGCCGGCTATGACGCCATCATGGCCGACACGATCGTGGTGATCGCCCATGCGGCTCAGGCGACCGGGATCGGCCGGTTTTCATTCCGCGGCAGGACGGCCGATCCGTTTGCGGAGCCGGAGTTGTTGACGGTCGCGGCAGGTTTCGAGCGCTTCGCCGGCATCGATCTCCTGGCGACGATCTCAGGCGGCGAAGGCGACCGCGAAGCGCTGGCGTCGGCTGCAGCAGCGCGGGTGCGGGTTGCAGATGACGACACCTGGTCCGATATCTTCAGCAAGGTGCTGGTCGAGCATATCGAGCCTCATCTGGGACAGGGCCGTCTGACGGTGCTGTTCGAATATCCGTCGCCAGAGGCCGCGCTGGCGCGCACCAAGGCCGGCGATCAGCGCGTCGCCGAGCGTTTCGAGGTCTATGCCTGCGGCGTCGAGCTCGCCAACGGCTTCGGCGAGCTGACCGACGCGGCCGAGCAGCGCCATCGTTTCACCGCAGCGATGGATGAGAAGGCCCGCCGTTATGGCGAGCGCTATCCGCTCGATGACGATTTCCTTGCCGCGGTCGGCCAGATGCCGGAGGCCAGCGGCGTCGCGCTCGGCTTCGACCGGCTGGTGATGCTCGCGAGCGGCGCGCCACGAATTGATCAGGTGGTCTGGACGCCGCCTGCGGGAGAGACATGAACAGGATCGATCCAAAACTGGCGGCGACGCTGCGACAGCCGCGCGAGCTGGTCGATGCCGGGCTCGCGCCGGTCGCAGCACTGGCCGGGCTCGAGCGGGTTGCTGCGCGCTACGCGGTCGCGGTGACGCCGGAGCTCGCCGCGCTGATTGATCCGGCCGATCCCGCCGACCCGATCGCGCGGCAGTTCATCCCGAGCGCCGACGAACTCGTCGAGCAGCCGGGCGAGAACGCCGATCCGATCGGCGACGAAGCGCATTCGCCGGTCGCCGGAATCGTGCATCGCTATCCCGATCGGGTGTTGTTCAAGCTCGTCCATGTCTGCGCGGTGTATTGCCGGTTCTGTTTCCGGCGCGAAATGGTCGGGCCGGGAAAGGCCTCGGCCTTGTCCGATGACGCCTACCGTGCGGCGCTGGATTACATCCGCAGCCATCCGGAGATCTGGGAAGTCATCCTGACCGGCGGCGATCCCTTGATGCTGTCGCCGCGCAGGCTGACCGAGATCATGGCCGATCTCGCCGACATTAATCATGTGAAGATCGTTCGCCTCCACACCCGTGTTCCGATCGCCGATCCGGGCCGTATCAATCCCGAGATGATCGCGGCACTGCGGGTCGAAGGCGCGACGACCTGGATTGCGATCCATGCCAACCATCCGCGTGAGCTGAGCAACAATGCCCGCGCAGCGTGCGCGCGCCTTGCAGACGCCGGCATTCCCTTGGTAAGCCAGTCCGTCCTGCTGCGCGGCGTCAATGATGATGCTGCGACGCTCGAGGCGCTGATGCGCGGCTTCGTCGAGTGCCGGATCAAGCCCTATTATCTGCATCACGGCGACCTTGCGCCCGGCACAGCGCATTTGCGCACCACGATCGAAGCCGGGCAGGAACTGATGCGGGCGTTGCGCGGGCGTGTGTCCGGACTTTGTCAGCCGGATTATGTGCTCGACATCCCCGGCGGCCACGGCAAGGCGCCGATCGGCCCGAGCTATTTGTCGCAGCCGGCTTCCCGCGAACGTGAAGATCCGATGGAACGGCGCTACCGTATCGTCGATTATTGTGGTGACGTTCATCTTTACCCGCCGCAATCCTGAGGCGGCGATGAGCGGGGCCGGGGACGGACGGCAGGAGCCGCCCGAGGATGAGGGCAACCGCAGCATCGAAAATGCTGTGATGTTCGGCTTCTTTGTGGTGCTGGTCGCCGCGGGAATCTGGCTCCTTGGCACGATGGCCGATATACGGAAGGTACAGGATTGCGCAGCGCAGGGGCGACGCAACTGTGCTACCGTCGAGGTGCCGGAACGGGCGCGATAGGGTTGAGAAGCGGAGACGCGAGATGCGGAAGACAGTTTTGTTGATGGCTCTGATGATGGTTGCGGCCGGAGCGCCCCAGCTTGGCATCTCCCAAGCCTGGGCGCAGCAACAGGGCGGATCGTCCTCCATGCAGAAGGGCGGGACGGTCCCGGAGGCGCCGATCGGACATCGTCAGCCGCGCCGCGGCGACGTTGGCAGCGAGAAGAATATCAGCGATCCGAACAGTCAAGCCAACAAGGAAGACGCGGCGCTCGACAGGAAGATCAAGAGCATCTGCCGCGGTTGCTAACCCACGCAGCTGACCGGCGAGGCGCGATATTCGCCCCGCCGGCAACGCTCAATCCGTTCGGCCGCGTCAGGCCGAACGCTCCTGCAGGCCGTCACGCCGCACGCTGCGCCTTGCGTCGACGGCATCGGCCAGCTGCTTCAACACGTCAGCCGTCGTCCCGAGGTCGATGCAGCCATCCGTGATGCTCTGGCCGTAGGTCAGCGCCTTGCCTGGCACGACGTCCTGGCGTCCCGCGACAAGATTGCTCTCGATCATCACGCCGATGATGCGCTGTTCGCCGCCTGCGACCTGGCGCGCGATGTCGGAGGCAACCGCTGGCTGGTTCTCCGGCTTCTTGCTGCTGTTGGCGTGGCTGGTGTCGATCATCAGCCGCGCCGCGACACCGGCGCGGCCGAGCTCGGCGGCGGCAGCATCGACGCTCGCGGCATCATAGTTCGGCGCCCGGCCGCCACGCAGGATGACGTGGCAGTCTTCGTTGCCGCTGGTCGCGGCGATCGCTGAACGGCCGCCCTTGGTGACCGCCATGAAGTGATGCGGGTGCGAGGCCGACTTCACCGCGTCCGCCGCGATCCGCACGCCCCCGTCGGTGCTGTTCTTGAAGCCGACGGGGCAGGACAGGCCGGAAGCCAGCTCGCGATGGATCTGGCTCTCGGTGGTGCGCGCGCCGATCGCGGCCCAGGAAACCAGATCGGCGATGTATTGCGGCGTCGTCATGTCGAGGAATTCGGTGCCGGCCGGCAGGCCGAGATTGTTCACCGCCGACAGCACGTTGCGGGCGAGCCGCAGGCCCTTGTTGATGTCGAAGCTGCCGTCGAGATCGGGATCGTTGATCAGCCCCTTCCAGCCGACGGTGGTGCGCGGCTTCTCGAAATAGACCCGCATCACGATCTCGAGGCGGTCGGCGAGCTGTTCGCGCAGGCTGGCGAGGCGCTCGGCGTAATCGACGGCCGCCGCGGGATCGTGGATGGAGCAGGGGCCGACGACGACCAGCAGGCGGTCATCGGTGCCGTTCAGGATCGCGTGGACGGCGTTGCGGGCGCCCATCACCACCCGGGTCGCCGTCAGGGTGCGCGGGACCTCCCGCATCACCTCCTCGGGCGTACTGAGCTCTTTCAATTCCTTGATGCGAAGATCGTCTGTCGTACTCAACACGGCTGGCTCCTTTGGATTTCGGGACCTGCCGGCACACAAAAAAGCCGCCAGGTCTGGCGGCTTGTTTTGGACGTTTGCTGCAATTCTTCAGATTGAGCGCGATCCTCCTGCCGCCAGCGAGCTGTCGTAGCTAAAGTACCAAAAATAGCTGGTGGCGACGGTGATCATGGGGCGGCTCTATAGCGCAGGGATTTGGGGCTGTCACCCCCCAAATGCAAGCCCCCCGCGGTTCGGCGTCAGGTGTTGCGCGCCGCCAACGCCATGCCGATCAGGGTCGCCCCGCCGAACATCAGATTGAGGCCGACGAGGAGGCCGATCGCCCATCCCGCGGATTCCGGCAAGCCCGCGATGATGAAGAAGGCGATCACGATGTCCATCAGGCCGGCGATCAGCAGCCAGGACCAGCGTCCCGACAATTCGCGGCGGTGCTCCAGCGCGTACATGACGGTGGCGACGCCCTCGGCGACGAAATAGGCGCCGACCACGATGGTCAGCGTCAGCACACCCTGCATCGGACGGGCGAGCAGCACCATGCCGGCCAGCACGGCGAGCGCGGCCGAAATCAGCGACCACCAGAAGCCCGGCATGTTGCGCGCCCAGAACGTCACGATCAGCCCGCCGATCCCTGAGATCAGGAACATCCAGCCGAGGAAGATGGTGACGGCGAGGCTCGCGAAGGTCGGCACGATCATCGCGGCGATGCCGAGGATCACCAGCAGGATGCCTTCGAACAGGAACGCCTTCCAGTGCGCCTTCACCGCGGCCTGCATTTTCGATCGCAGCTTGTCGAGGTCGTTGGACAGGGTCATCGCGGCTCTCCGGATCTGCGCGTGTGCAGTCTATCCTAACCGGTTATAAATGGTCAGCCCGTCAGTTGCGGCGGCAATAGCTGTGCGCTCATCTTTCTGCATGGCGGTTTTCGACAGCCAGAATCCTTGGCACAAGCCTGGCCGCCAGATATCGCGAGGCGCGCGGCGACAGATGCAGGAAGTCGGCCGATACCAGGTCGTTTGCGCTGGTCCCGACCCTCGTCAGACATCCGTCCGCGTTGCAGAGCTCGTCATAGGGCGACAGATATTCGATCCCGAGATCGGCGGCGAGCTGCCCAATCCTGTCGTCAGTCTGCTTGGTCGATCGCACATCGTGGCTGCGTTCCGGGATCAATGTATGATGGCGCAGGAAATATTGCACCGTCAGATGGGGCACCGTGTCGGTCCAGACGGGGACAGGGCCGACCAGGATGACACGGGCGGCGCCGGCCTGTCTGAGGGCGACAATCGTCGGGCGGAGATCGTCGGCGGTGGGTTCTTTGCTCCACGCCAGGTGCAGAAGCACGACATCGGGGTGCGAGCGGGCAACCGCAGCAACGATGTGGCGATTGGTTTGAACACAAAACGGAATGGTCTCGGCCTGCGCGGTGAAGAGTGGCGGGCAGGAATTGACGGTGAGCTGGGCTAACCCGAATTGATCGCCCTGGACTTGCCGCAGCCCGGCGGCAAGCATGCCGGCGGTCGAATCGCCCCATACGAAAACAAGCGGGCGCTTGCTGGCGTCAACGCAACTCGGATCAAACGCGGGATCGGCGGAAGCGGAGATATGACATTCGCCGTATCTCAGGAAGTCCCTGGATACGGTCATGGCGCCGGCTTCGCGAACGATCGCCGGAAGCCGAAAGGCAAAGCCGTCGACGATCGCCAATGCTCCCACCGATGCAACGGCCACCATCGATGCCGCAAGGACCGGCGCCACCCGCCACTGCCCGAACCTGATTGGGCGCTCGACGTAGCGATAGGTTGCCCAGGCCAGAATGAAGCTGGCCCCAACGGCCAGCCCGTTCTCGGCCAAAGTCAGGGGACGACCTTTGAAGCTCGCCGCAAAAACCAGGATCGGCCAATGCCAGAGGTAGAGCGGATAGCTCATCAGCCCGATCGCGACCGCGGTACGCGTCGAGAGAAATCGATTGCGACCTGACATGATGAGGGCGGCAGCTGCGGCGACCGGCGCCACCGCTGCGATCCCGGGGTAGGTCATGGAGGGCGAATAGAATGCGGTTACCGCAGCGATCACCGCGAGCGCGAACCATCCGAGAAGGTCGCGCGCCGCGGAGAATCCGTTGGGCAGGCAGACGGCCACCAATGCTCCGGCCGCGAGCTCCCACGCCCGCGTGAACGGCTGGTAGAATGCGGCTTCAGGGTTGGTTCGAACGACCAGGATATTTGCGACAAGCGATGCGATGAAGATCAGGGCAAGGGGAGCGGCGGCGGCGATCCGCCATCGCATCAGCGCCCACAGCAGCAAAGGCCAGACAAGATAGAACTGTTCCTCGATGCCGAGCGACCAGAGATGGAGCAGCGGCTTCGTTTGCGCGGCCGCATCGAAATAGCCACCCTCCGAATAGAACAGCAGGTTTGCCGAGAAACCCGCGCCTGCCGCAATCTCCTTTCCAAGGGCCACCAACTCGCTCGGCATCAGAAGTTGCCATCCGGCGATGAAGGCGGCGATCAAGACGACGATCAGGGCGGGAAAAATCCTGCGAATGCGACGCGCATAGAACGTCGCAAGGCTGAAGCTCCCGTTCTGAATGTCGCTATAGATGATCCCGGTGATCAGGTAGCCGGAAATGACGAAGAAGATGTCGACCCCGACGAAACCGCCGGGAACATATTGCGGGAACGCGTGGCCGAGCACGACCAACGAGACGGCAACGGCCCGCAGGCCGTCGATATCCGGCCGATAATTCTTGTAGTTGTGCCCCATCGTCCTCTCGCGCCTGGTCTGTGTCTCTCCCTGAACCCGCCGAGGTTGTTTTGCAAGGGGAGCGGTGCCGGCCGGGGCGCTAGCTTTGACCGGGAGCGGACGGAAAGCCCTCCGAGGCGGTCCGCATCCGGTTGCGGCCGAGGAAGTAGACGGCGGTGGTCGCGATGAGCAGCGCCAGTCCGATCAGGATCGAGGTGAAGCCGATCGGGACCAGGATGAACGACGCATTGCGCTCGGGATTGACGTACCAATGATGCAGCGAGGTGAGCAGGAAGGAGACGCCGGCAAAGCCGGCGCCGCCGCCGATCAGCAGCAGCGCCCACATCCGCCGCAGCTGGCTGAGCCGCTCGCGCGCAACGTCGGTGCGCGGCGCATGATGCTTGCCGAGGCGTCGCACCAGGCGGATTGCAAAGCCGATCGAGGAGAAGCCGATCAGCACGCTGGCCGAGCCGAGCAGCAGCCGCGTGGTCGAGCCGAGATCGGGGATGCGCTGGAGCGCGAGCAGCGGAAAATCGAACGCCGCGTGCAGCGCGACCGGCGCGACCAGCACCAGCGCCCAATTCGTCATGCGCGCCCAGTCGCGGTGACCCCGGTAAGCGCCGAGCGCGCCGCCGGAGCGCGCGATCGCAAGATAGGCGCCGGCGATGATGCCGAGCGCGCCGTGGAACGGCACCGTGAGCACGCTGCGCAATGCCGCGAGCGCGCGCCACATGTCCTTGTGCTGGACCAGATAGGCGAGGTTCTCATAGGCGGCAAATCCAAGTCCGGCGGCCGCGCCATAGACCACCGTATCCATCGGATCGGCGAAGGCGCGGCGCCGCGTCGAGATGACGACGATGACGAGCACCTTGACGATCTCCTCCGGTGCCGCGACTCCGAAAGCTGCACGCACCGCCTGCGTCGCCCAGGGATTGTCGGGAATGGCAAGCAGCGCATTGAACGGAATTCGCGCCAAGCCGAGCAGGGAGATGCTGGCCGCGCCGAGCACGAAGGCGAGCCACACCTGAACCGGCGGTCCGGGGCGCTCGTCAGCGGCGATGACCAGCCACAACACCAGCAATGCGGGGGCAATGGCGGCGGCGCCGATGACGGTTGGAAGCGACTCAAGCAACAACATGAGCCGGACGGGCCCCTTTAATGGCACCAAAGCGATGCGTGCCGAAGAAATGGCAGCAAGTTCAGCGGATTGCAAATCGGTCTGATGCCGTTCTCGTGACCAATATGCCACGGTGCCTTACGAAAGCGGGTTGGAAAGTGCCGTTGCGGACCTTGATCAGCTAAGGGCCGAGGGCGGCTCCCGGACAGGTTCCTGCCAAGCGCCAGGTCCATGGCGTTCCAGGCGCAGGAGCTTTGGTAGCCCGACGATTCCGGGATCGCGGCCTGTGGGTCCGATCAGCTTTCGGCACCGCGTCCCCGTCGTTGGGCTATAATGCGGTGGGCAAGGCGACCGATCCGGTAAAAGCCAGAGATGCTTTCGATTGATTTTGCTGTGATCGTTCTTGCCGTGATCGCGCTGTTTGCGGCGTTTGTAAATGGCGCGCTTGGTTACGGGTTTTCCTCGCTCACGGTGCCGGTCGCACTCGTCTTCTACACCAACCGCGTCCTCAATCCCGCGGTGGTCATCGTCGAAGTCTTCGTCAATCTGTATGTCCTGTGCATCAATCTGAGCGGCGTTCCGGCCGTGTGGCGGCGCGTGCTGCCTATTCTCATCGGCATGCTGCCCGGCATCGCGGTCGGAGCCTTTGCGCTGACGTCGCTTCAGCCCGGCTGGACCAAGTTCGCCACCTACTCGATCATTCTGCCGCTCATTCTGCTGCAGGCGGCCGGTTGGCGGAGGCCGATCCAGTCGAAATGGCTGGTCGGTTTGCCTTTCGGAACGATGCTCGGGATCTTGTACTCGGTCACGACCATTTCGGGCCCGCCGCTGGCGATCCTCTTCAACAATCAGGGCCTCGTCAAAGATGAGTTTCGGGCCGGTCTCGCACTGGTTCGGGTGACGGAGTCCAGCCTTACTGCAATCGCGTATTACAAGCTCGGTCTGTTCATCGACGAGAGCCGGAGCATCCTGTTTGTGCTCGTTCCCTGCGTTGTCCTCGGCATACCGCTCGGTGCCTGGCTGATCCGGCGGCTGGACGCCGAGACGTTTCGCCGGATCTGCATGAGCTTTGATGCGTGGGTCGTGGGATTCGGCCTGTCGCGCGTATTGATCGAAGTGAAGCTGATGGAAAGCCCGTGGGCCTACAGCGTCATGGCCGGCACGATCCTGATCGACATCTGCTTGCTGTACGTCTTCTTCACCGCAAGGAGAAGCACCGTGCAGGACTCGCACGCGTTGGCTTCGCTGAAGTCGGGCAACCGGGGCGGTCCGACCTGAAGGCGATCTAACCTGCGAGCAGGCGCCGGCAGGTTTCGACAAAGACCTCGGCACCCGTGACGATATCGGCGTCGTCGGTGTTCTCGCTCCAGTGATGGCTGATGCCGCCGATCGACGGCACGAACAGCATCGCCGCCGGCATGATGGTGGCGAGGACCTGGGCGTCATGGCCGGCGCCGCTCGGCATGCGGATCGATTTGCCGCCGGCGCAGGCTGCGCTCGCGGCTTCGATCGCATCCTGGAATGCAGGCGTCATCATCGCGGGCACCCCGGTGCGGATGCGCTCAACCTTCACACCCGCAACGGCCCTGAGCGGTGGCCTCGGCCGCCAGGCGATGCAGCTGTTGTTCGAGGCGGCCGATCACTTCGGGATCGTCGTCGCGAATCTGGAATAGCATCTCGGCGCCGCCTGGAATGATGCTCGGTGCGCCTGGGTCCAGCGTGATGCGGCCGGTGGTCCACACCGTGCGCGGTCCCGACAGGGCAGGGAAGCTGTCGTCGATCGCGACGCAGAACCGCGCCAGCCCGAGGCCGGCGTCCCTGCGCACCGCCATCCGCGTGGTGCCGGCGTGGTTCTGCTCGCCGGCGAACGTGATGCGGTACTGCCAGATGCCGACGATCGAGGTGACGACGCCGATCTTGAGTCCGCTGCTTTCCAGCGTGTCGCCTTGCTCGATATGCGCTTCGAGATAGCCGATATGGCGGCTGGCCTCGGCATTAAGGCGCGGGCGGCCGGCGAAGCCTGCGTCGCGCAATGCATCGCGCATGGTGCGATCGCTGGAGCGGTCGCGGGCTGCGTCGATGTCGGCTTCGGTCACCGCGCCGACAAACGACCGGCTGCCGAGGAAACTGCCGAAATGTCCTTCCTCGTCGCACCACGCGGCGACCTCGACCGCGCCGTTCGCGTCCGGGTCGGTGTTGATGACGCGCGCCGCCTCGAGCGCGTAGATCACGCCGAGCGGCCCATCGAGCCAGCCCGCATGGTTCTGGCTCTCCAGGTGCGAGCCGGCGAGCAGTTTTGGCCCCGCCTTCGCGCTGGAGCCGAGCACATTGCCGATGCCGTCGATCGTTGCGGTGAGATTGGCGTCGGGCAAACGCGTCGCGAGCCAGTCGAGCGAGCGCAGATGCGGTTCCGAGAATGTCGGCTTGTGCACGCCGGTCTTGTAGGCGCCGATCGCGCGCAGCGCGTTGAGATCGGCGAGCACGCGCTTGCCGTCGAAGCGACCGTTGATGCCTGGCATGATTGGACTCCGGATTGCCGTCTTGATTTGCGCCTTGGCGCCTCAATCCCGTCTTGATGCCGACGCGGTTGGATGCGACGGAACAATCAGGGCAAACGATTTCTTAGCGGTTCTGCTCTTAGGTCGCAGTACGAATAGCGTGAGAGTGTGATCATGTCTGCATTCCGGAACTGGGCTCGCAAGGCCGCTGTGCTGTTTCTTCCGATCGCTGTCGGCGCCTGCGCGCAGGTCTCGCAGCAATACAGCATGACCACGCCGCCGCCGGGGACAGGTCCGCTGGCCTGGGACGGTGCCGGACAGGATCCCAATCTCCCGCAGCCGCGGCGCCATGCGCGGAATGCGTCGCCTGCGGTGGCGGAGACATCGCCGGCGCGACTGTCGGAAGCGGATGCCGACGACCGGCTGGCGCGCAAGCTCGTGATCTGCAGCACCTGCATCAAGCGGACGCCTGTGGCGGCGCAGCCGAATAATCGTCAGGACGTCGCCAGCAATCACTAGCGGCTGGCGCTGAGCGCTGTTCCTGGACATCCAGCCGGCTCGCAGGCCTTAGTTAGGCCACGATGTCGGTCGATGCGCAGGCCCATGTCGATCCGAAGATTCATTGTTCCCGTCGTCGTCGTCGCGCTTGCTGCCGCAATCCTGATTCACGTCGGGGGCTCGCGGGCGCATGCGCATGTGCCGACGCATTGCGGCTTCTGGACCTCGATCGAGGCCGGATTGTCCTGCAGGTGATCTCCAGATGTCCTTCCCTGTGACCTGCAAGCCGGGAAAAGCGTTCTGAACGCTTGCCCGCCCGGCCAATCGCCACTATACGTTCGCCCGTCGCGGCTTGAGGGCCGTGGCCAGTCCGGCGCATCTCACGTCTAACGTATTGATTTGCCGGGAGTTTTGCTCCCTTCGTCTATCGGTTAGGACGCCACCCTTTCACGGTGGAGAGAGCGGTTCGATTCCGCTAGGGAGCGCCATCATGGCCAGCCGGAAATCCAGCCAACTCAACGCATTGTGCTCGGACGGACGCTTTCGCCGCGCCGTCTCGTCCGTTGTGCACGGGTCGGCGGATCGCTGCAATCCGCAGCTGTTTCGCAACCCTTTGGTAAGTTAGCGGCGATACGGCTAGGCTCGGGATGATGTGATGTCTCCAGGGACCAGGAAGCGCGAAACGCGCAAATCGCTGCGCCAATCCGGCTGGATCACGCTCGACGGCGGATTTGCCGCGCGGCCCTGCGTGGTCGAGGACATGTCCTCGTCGGGCGCCAAGATCACGGTCCAGGACAACAACACGCTGCCGGCAAAGCTGCGGCTGGCGTTCTCGCGCGACGCCCGCACCGGGCGCGCCTGCGAAGTGGTGTGGCGCGAGGGCAGGACGTTCGGCGTCAAGTTCGTGCGGTAGAGCATGATCCGGAAAAGTGGATCCGGTTTTCCGAACAGATCATGCTCAAGAAAAGAGCTAGCTCATGCTGCGATCCTTCCCGATCGCATCATGAGCTAGCCTCGTCCGGCGGCGTGGGATAAAAGGCCGGATGCGCAAGACCTGCATTGCCATCATCGCCGTCCTGCTTCCCGCCGCCGCGTTCGCGCAGCAGGGCGACCGCCGCAATTTCCAGATGCCCACGGACGCCGGCAAAACCTTGCCGTCGAAATCCGCGACGCGGAGCAATCCATGCGCATCGTACGGACCCGGCTTCGTCAAGGTGGAGGGCTCCGACACCTGCGTGAAGCTCGGTGGCGCCGTCAGCGTCGGTGGCGGGATGTCCAGCGGCGGGCGTTGAGCGGCTTGCCTCCCGCGCTCACGACATCGGCGGCGCGATGAAGCGCACGAAGGCCGGCCGCCCCGCGATCTCACCGAACCAGCGTTCGAGATGGGGCAGCTTCGGCTTGGTGACGCCCTCGACGCCGAGCCAGCGCCGCGCAAAGGCGCCGAGCGCGATGTCGGCGATCGTGAACTGATCGCCCTCGATGAAGCGGCGCCTTGCAAGCTGCGCCTCGACGACGCGCCACACCACGCCCTCGGCATCGGCGTCCTTCTGGAGCTGGACCATATCGCGCTTCTCCGGCGGCGTGCGCACCAGCCGCCAGAACACCGGCCGGTCGACCGGCTGCAGCGTCGACAGCGTCCAGTCGAGCCAGCGGTCGACGGCGGCGCGCGCCTTCGGCGCTTGCGGATAGAGCGGCGCGCCATGACCATAGGCCATGCAGAGATAGCGCATCACCGAATTGGATTCCCACAGCACATAGTCGCCGTCGACCAGCGTCGGGACGCGGCCATTCGGATTCATCGCGAGATAGTCGGGCTGATCGTTCTTGCCGAACTGCATGCCGGCATCGATGCGCTGATAGGGGAGGTCGAGCTCGGCGAGACACCAGAGCACCTTCTGCACGTTGACCGAGTTGGCCCGACCCCAGATCGTCAGTTGCGGCTTACCGTCCATCACGCGTTTCTTCCCGCTGTTGTGCTTTGCGCGCGTTCATAGCTGAAGCGTCGGGGAAAAGCGCGGGGTGAATTGTACCGAGAGCAAAAAAAGGCTCCACCGCATAGCGGCAGAGCCTTGTTGATAGCGATGCATCAAGACGCCGTCAGTGACCGAACAACAACCACAACACGATGATCACCGGGATCGGCACACCCAACAGCCAAAGCAAAATTCCTCTTCCCATCGTTGCCTCCTCGCATGCTTGTGAGGGAGCAACGTCAACGATCGTGTCGCGTTCCTCGCGATCGTTCGGCGCTTCAGCAAGGGCGAAACGCCGACAGGAACGTAGGAGCGGGCGCGGTGTTTACCAATGGCCGGTGTTCGGCATCGATGCCCACGGCTCGGCCGGGGCTTTCGGCTCGCCCTTTTGCAGGATCTCGATCGAGTGCAGGTCGGGCGAACGCACGAACGCCATGTTGCCGTCGCGCGGCGGACGATTGATGGTGACGCCCATCTTCATCAGCTTCTCGCAGGTCGCGTAGATGTCGTCGACCTCGTAGGCGAGATGGCCGAAATGGCGGTCCTCGCCGTATTTCTCCTCATCCCAATTGTAGGTCAGCTCGACAAGCGGCGCGCCGCGGGTCTGCGGCAGGGACTTGAGCAGATGGAGGTCTTCCTCTGCGCAGAGAAACACCAGCGTGAAGCGGCCCTTCTCATTGTCGATGCGGCGCACTTCCTTCAGCCCCAGCGCGTCCTGATAGAATTTCATCGCGACATCAAGATTGCGGACGCGCAGCATGGTGTGCAGATAGCGCATTTTCTTATCCTCCTGCAGATTCAGAGATTTTGTTTGGGCTCGGGCGAGACGGGGCAAGGAATAGCAGCAAAACGCGACGCGGGGCAGGGGTTAGCGCGAGTTTTGCCGATCGCATTTCGCCTTTGCATGCTCACGCCTTCGCGAGCGTTGGCTCCGGTTGCGCCGCGCGATCACGCGGCCGGATATGGACGGGACGTGCCGCGACACGCTTGCGCAGCAGCGGATGCAAGAAAGCCCCGCCCAGCGAAATTTCTGGGACGGGGCTTGTGGTCGAGCCTTGGAGGCGCGGCCTCTATCGCACCGATTGCCGATCACGGCCAATCAAGGACGCGCGAGGTTGGACGGCCTCTAAAGCGCAAAACCCCGCGAGTGGGCTCGCGAGGTCTATGCCGACCGGCCTTGGGGAGATCGTGCCGGCAACCGGGCAGACAATGTCGCTGCGCGCGGAAGGTTCCTGGGTCCGGAAAATAGAAAGCCCCGCAGGCTGGATGCGGGGCTTTCCCAGCTGACGGACTGGGGATCTCTCAGGGCGTGAGCCGTCAACTGTTGGACACCAAACTTAAGGTTGAATTTGTAAAATGCAACAGCGCCGCGTAGACGGAGTATGTTCGTCCCACAGCGCTGCGCCGGATGCTGGGCCCTGAAATCCCCCAGCGCCCTTTATGTCTTCGCGGCGCGCGAAAGGTTCAAAAGAAAGACCCCGCGAGGGGGATTCGCGGGGCCTTCCAAAGCCGACAGGGCGGTGAGCTGTCGGCACCACGCGCGATGTGCATGTCGTTTCGGCCGGCTGGTTCCTCCAATTGGCTGACCGGCGTCAGGAACGTCCGGGTTTCCAATCGGGCTACGGCTCGTATTCATCGACCCGCTCGACGCGATAGCCGGCGGGCAGGATCTGGCCACCGAGTTCGTCTGCGACCGGAACATCCTCGACAAGACCGTCGATCAGCGCCGCCTCCCAAACTTCCTTCTCCGTCGCGAACGATCTTCCGAGCTGAGTCTTGCCGCGGAACAGGGCGTACATGGGCGCCTCCACAAAACAAAACCCCGCCAGTTACCGAAGTAAGCTGACGGGGCTTGTTGAGCTGATATTTCCGGTGGATTTCTCCCTCGTTGTACCGCTCGCCAAAATAACGGCGGAACGAGAGACTCGTTCCTTCCTTTTTTTGATGGTCGCGTCTTTTTTTCAAGGTCGTTTTTTAAGGTCGCAGCTTCCCGGACGTTCCGTCGTGGGAACCTACTTTTTTGCGTCGTCCCTTTTTGCCGCGCCCTTTGCCGTGTTCTTCATCTCGGATTTGTTGGCCCGCTTCACATCCATCCCCGTGGTGTCCATCGCGCCGCTCTGAGTGGCTCCGTTGGTGTTTTCAGGCCGTTCCATGCCGCTCTGCGGCGCTGGACCAATATCCTGGGCAAAGGCCCCGCCGCATATCAGGGTGAAGACGGTGACCGCGATCAGCTTGCACATGGGTGCCTCCTGGCGTCACCAGGATGACCCGTGCGCAGTCGAGAGGTTCCTGTCGGCTACTGCCGCTCTCACACCTTGATGTCGAGGATGGTCTCGACCGCTTCACGGTCGGCCTGGTTCTTCGCGGCGAAGACATCCAGCACATCCTCATTGATGATGCGCGGCTGCTCCTTCGCCGTCTGGTCGACGACGAGCTGCACTCTGGCTTGCGTCACTTCGACAGGTACGGGGTATACGAGCATGGCTCTCTCCCTCCGGAGGATCGAACCTTGTCAGGGGTTTCTTAACGATTTGTAAGCGCCCGGGGAGCTGCCTTTTTGCGCCGATTCGGAGGGCCGGGCGGTATCGGCCTCGCACGCCGGCCGGATTGGAGCCATACTGCGGGCCGCCAGGACCGGGCGGCGCGATCGATGAAGAACGGGCTCTATTCGATCCACATCCACATGACCGACGGCGTGAGGGGCCGCGACAGCGGCATCCTGATCCTGCGCGACGGTCTCTTGATCGGCGGCGGGCCATATTTCTGGTCAATCGGGGCCTATACGGCCGGCGAGGGCACCTGGAAGGGACATCTCAGCACCAACCAGCATTCGCCCTTCGCGGACCCGTTCACCCGTCCGCTGTTCGCCGGACAGGAAGTGACGAGCGGGTTCTCCGGCACATTCAGCGGCGACGAGGCTGAGGTGTTCGGAACCGTGCTGGTTGGAACCCGCAGCCTGGGTTTCCGGGCCACCCTGAAATGGCTCGCCGATGCCTGAATGCGCGCACGCGGCGCGAGGCTGTGGACAAGCGCGCAGCAAGATGCGTATTTCGTTGGATAATTGGACCCGCTGGCGTTGTGGATTTGCTGCGGACAAGCAGGGGATATCGCTGTGAATCCCGCTGCGGCCGCCGATCGGGAGATCCGGACGAGGCGTTACCCGGCCACCGCTAACCCTACCTGGTTAGGTTAAGAGCAGCATCGTGTTGTCTCCACCTGCGATTGCGATTGGGATGGCTGCGGGTGACAGCCATGATGCCATCGTTCCACAGTGCTGATCGACCGACCCACCGGCGCGTGATGGTGGTGGGGCTGCTGTTCTGCTCGGCTTTTGTCGTGATCAGCTTCTGGCTGCGGCCGCAGCCGGAGAGCGGCAAAGTGCTGGTGAAGTCGGACCGGTTGGTCCGGACCGCGGGAGAGGCCCGGAAGGCAAACTGAAGACGGCAAGCCGGGGGAGCGGCAAGCCGAGACGCGCCGCCGACGCTCAGTCGGGCAGCTTCCCATTCGGATGCTTGTGATACATCGCGATGCCGATGAAGCCGGCAAAGCCCATCACGTTAAGCAGCAGTTCCATCCATGCCGGCATTGATGCCAACCTCGTTCACCGCCAAGCTAATCTCTGAGGTTGTATTTTTGTTCCAGCGCTAACCGATGGTAGCTTTGCGCTATCGTATGGCTGGCGCGTTTTCGAGCGATCCGATCGGAACGGAAAACGCTCGAGGGAACCGGAACTGCGTTTGCGGCAACCATCGCACGGCGGCACTGGCAATAGCCATAAGCCCGGAGCACGCCGCTCGGGGCTTTCTCACTTGCGCCTCATGGCGCCCGGACCATGAACGCGGTCGCCTGGCAAGGACATCAAGCGGTCTTGCGTCAAGCGGTCTTGCGTTGAAATCCACTCCAGGCATTGCCGAGCGTGTTGTCGTAATATTCCTGGCGATCGCGCTCGAACTTCTGCTGCGTCGCCCTGAAGCTGGCAACGCGTGCGACGATCTCCTCGCGCTCGCGCGCGACGCGGTCTTCCTGATCGGTCATGCCCATCCTCCTGGCCGTGGTCCTGTCCCGGGCGCATTGGCGTCGGCGAATTGGGCGTCAATGCGGAGCAGCCAGTGCAGGAATGTGATGATGCTGAGGCGCTGGAAGAGCGACCAAGCGGAGGCGCCGACGCAGCTGATCGCAAGCCGATCGATCAAGACACGCCGCTCGCAGCCGATCGCTCGCGCAACGGTTGAGCTCGCAATCGGTCGGGCCGTGCTATAGTCGCTGCGGCCAACCGGATTGTTTTTAGTGATCGCAAAAGACTTGCGCAGCGGCGTCGAGCAGCTCGGCAACATGATTGCGGAGGCGTCGTCCATCGTGCCCTTCACCGGGGCGGGCATCTCCACCGAGTGCGGCATTCCCGATTTCCGCTCGCCCGGCGGGTTGTGGACCCGCAACCGACCAATTCCGTTCGACGAGTTCGTCGCCAGCCAGGACGCGCGCGACGAGTCCTGGCGGCGCCGCTTTGCGATGGAACAGACGTTTGCGGCGGCCAAACCCGGTCGTGGGCATCGCGCGCTTGCGTCGCTCTACCGGGCCGGCAAGGTTCCCGGCATCATCACGCAAAACATCGACAATCTGCATCAGGCGTCGGGCTTCAAGGCCGACGACGTGATCGAGCTGCACGGCAACACGACCTATGGCCGCTGCATCGGCTGCGGCAAGGACTACGAGCTGTCGTGGGTGAAGCAGCAGTTCGACAAGACGGGCAGCGCCCCCGACTGCGCGGACTGCGGCGATCCGGTGAAGACCGCGACGATCTCGTTCGGGCAATCGATGCCCGAGGATGCGATGCGCCGCGCGGCGGAACTCTCCCGGCACTGCGACCTGTTTCTGGCGATCGGATCATCGCTTGTGGTGTGGCCCGCCGCAGGCTTTCCGATGATGGCGAAGGAGAGCGGTGCGCGGCTCGTGATCATCAACAACGAGCCGACCGATCAGGACGACATCGCCGATCTGGTGATCCGCCACGACATCGGCGACACGCTTGGTCCTTTCGTAGGCAATTGATGCCTGATTGATTCGCGGCTCTGCAAGTCTGTTCATAGTTCCCGCAAGAATCGTTTTTTAGCTATGCCCCGCAAGCGGGAGTGTTATCTTTTGGTTGAGAGATTCGCGCCGCGTCCAAATCAGTCCGAGTGAGTTGGTCATGGAGAGCAGCGTGTACAGGGTGCGCCGCAACGACGGCGATCTGCATTTGATGTGTGGGGTCCGGGGTCATGGGGTCGGACGGATTTGAGTCCAAGAAGCTCGGCGGACCGCCGATGGGCGGAGTTGGGCAAAGCAGGATTGGTCAAGGCGAGTATGGAAGCGCGCCACGCGATCCGGCGATGGATGCTTTCTCAGGCCTCGGCGACGCAGCGGCCAACCTCGTCGAAGTTTCCGGCGTCATCAAATGGTTCGACGCCTCGAAGGGATACGGCTTCATTGTCCCCGACAATGGCTGGCCCGACATCCTGCTGCACGTGACCGTGCTGCGGCGCGACGGTTATCAGACCGCCTATGAAGGCGCGCGGCTGGTCGTCGAATGCGTGCAGCGCGCGAAGGGCTACCAGGCTTTCCGCATCGTCTCGATGGACGAATCGACGGCAATCCATCCGGCGCAGATGCTGCCGCCGCGCACCCATGTCACGGTGACGGCAACAAGCGGGCTCGAGCGCGCGCAGGTCAAGTGGTTCAACCGGCTGCGCGGCTTCGGCTTCGTGACTTGCGGCGAGGGCACGCCCGACATCTTCGTGCATATGGAGACGCTGCGCCGCTTCGGCATGACCGAACTGCGCCCCGGCCAGTACGTGCTGGTGCGGTTTGGGCCCGGCTCCAAGGGCATGATGGCCGCCGAGATCCACCCGGAGACCGGTCCGTCGGCGCTGTCCTCGCACTGATCCGGGTCTGATCCTCCCTGACGGAAACGTGAGCCGCCGGCGAGCATTCTCGGCTCTGGCATTT
The DNA here is from genome assembly GCF_054059095.1 of Bradyrhizobium sp. USDA 4510. Classification (NCBI taxonomy): domain Bacteria; kingdom Pseudomonadati; phylum Pseudomonadota; class Alphaproteobacteria; order Hyphomicrobiales; family Nitrobacteraceae; genus Bradyrhizobium; species Bradyrhizobium sp. USDA 4510. The sequence goes on from NZ_JBSSBT010000001.1 coordinate 3,542,313, forward strand.
GCCGCAATCGTCGGGTTAGGGTCCGCCGGAAAATCTTCCCCGGTGTGAGTATTTGTCGATGAATTTCGTTCGCATTGTTGGGCGCCATCGTTCGTGGCTGATGGCCTGCCTCGTGATCATGTTCGGTGCGCTGCTGGCTCCGGCCGCGCAGGCTGCCAGCGTCCAGCCGCTCGAGATCGTCACCAAATCGGGCGTGCACGTCTTCTCGGTCGAAATGGCAACCACAGAGCAGGAGAAGGAGACCGGCCTGATGTACCGGAAGGAGCTCGCGGACGGCAAAGGCATGCTGTTCGACTTCTCACCGGAGCAGGAAGTGTCGATGTGGATGAAGAACACCTACATCTCGCTCGACATGATCTTCATCCGCGCCGACGGGCGCATCCTGCGGATCGCGGAAAACACCGAGCCGCTCTCGACCCGGATCATTCCGTCGCGCGGGCTCGCCAAGGGCGTGCTCGAGGTGATTGCCGGGACCGCGCAGAAATACGGCATCCAGCCCGGCGACCGGGTTGCCCATCCGCTGTTCGGCGGCCGTTAGCAGCCGGTTTCGACGCGATTTCCGGGCGGAAACCGATGCCGGATTCGCCGCACGAAGCCCCGCACCGGTGCCTTGCTGGCGCTGGCTGAAGCGTGTATCCACGGGGCTTCTCGGAAATGTCGGGGTATAGCGCAGCCTGGTAGCGCGGCAGTTTTGGGTACTGCAGGTCGTTGGTTCGAATCCAGCTGCCCCGACCATCCCAATCAAAGACTTAACAGAGACGCTCCGTCGGTAGATGAGGCGGACGCGATGTTTATGGTCGGCGCGTGCTCGGCACTCGCGCCTGACCTGGTCCACAAATCGCGGTCAGTTGGCACCCTGAAATAGCAAGCGCGGGACCGAAGCCCCCGCGCTCCACTGCTCGCAACTTCAGCCGCCCGGGCGCTGACCAGATCAACGAGCCGGCGGGTTGTAGCGATCGAGGATCACGGTTCTTGAGCCACCCTCCGGCGGTCGCGAGATGGGGTCGTCGAATTTGTGATAGCGGTCGAACTGCTGCTGCTCATCGCGCAGATGTGGCGCTTCGGCGGACGAGTAGGCTCTATTTGCACCGTTCCAGTGATCAAATCCCGACACGACGCAACCCCGTCTTGGTTCAGATGCAGGTTGGTTAGCATCGTTGCGGGGGTATCTCTGTATCGGCGTGGCAACACCACCAGCAATCCGCGCGAAATGAGCACACGTATTGTTTCTGTGGCTCTCTGTGCGTGAACAGCGTTCCGGTACGGGTAACCAAGCTTCGGCCGAGATTGTCTCGCCTGAGGCAACAACGCCGCCTGGACGGAATATGCTCGTCCAGACGGCGCCGTCGAAATACTGGGCCCTGAAATCCCCAGTGCCAATGGGTCGTGCCGGCGGGGGATAGGTTCAACGTTGCGCCGCCTTGCCGCAGTCCAAGCCACGACATCGTGAGCTGCGCGATCTCGAGCGGATGTGGCTTGCCGATAACGCGCGCGCGCTGGCAGGGTAGTTCGGCCCGACAAGACCAATCCGCGAGAAAAGCACCATGGCGCGCAGACTGATCGATATCTCCGTTCCCCTGCAGAACGACGTTCCGGCCGATCCGCCCGGCAACCATCCGACCATCCAGTATATCGATCACCAGCAGGGGCTGCCGCGCATGCTGCAGTTCTTCGATGGACTGAAGGCGGAGGACCTGCCCGACGGACAGGGCTGGGCCGTCGAGCAGGTCTCGCTCTCCACCCACAACGGCACGCATCTCGATGCGCCCTGGCATTTCCATCCGTCCATGAACCGCGGCGAGCGATCCTGGACCATCGACGAGGTGCCGCTGGAGTGGTGCTTCCAGCCGGGCGTGAAGCTCGACTTCCGCCATCTGCCTGACGGTTATGTCGCGACCGCCAAGGATGTCGAAGCCGAGCTGAAGCGCATCGGCCACACGCTGTCGCCGCTCGAGATCGTCGTCGTCAACACCAGCGCGGGCGCGAAATATGGCCAGCCCGACTACGTCAATTCGGGCTGCGGCATGGGCTACGAGGCGACGATGTATCTGCTCGAGCGCGGCGTGCGGCTGACCGGCATCGACGGCTGGAGCTGGGACGCGCCGTTCGTCTTCACCGCGAAGAGATACGCCGAGACCAGGGACGCCAGCCTGATCTGGGAAGGCCACAAGGCCGGGCGGCACATCGGTTACTGCCACATCGAGAAGCTGCACAATCTCGAGCAGCTGCCGTCGACCGGATTCATGGTGTCGTGCTTCCCGGTGAAGATCGAGCGCGCGTCGGCGGGCTGGACGAGGGCGGTCGCCATCCTCGACGGCTAGGCGCGCCGGGGTTGTGATCGGCCAGCTTCGGGAACCGGTGGACAGGCTGTGCATTACGGCGGGTTGTTGCGGCACGGCTACAGCCTGAGGCAGCCGAATCTGCTTTAATGCACGCAGTAGATGCATTGGGTGATCGGGCCGCCGGCTCGTCCTCGCGTCCCGATTTCGGAAGCGTTCTCTCCCGTGACTAGAGCCCCGGCGTCTCCGGGGCTCTTTCTTGCGTGCCGCAGCTGAGCCAAGCCCGGCAGGTGAACCAACCCCAAAAAGCAAATCAGGTGCGTCGGGAACGACGCACCTGATTTCATGTCTTTAATATCGCTTGTGTCGACCGGGCGGTTGTTACCACCGGCAAACGCGAACGCCACGCGGGGTCCACCAGCAACGGGGCCCACCACCGTAGTAGCCATAGCCGCGTCCGTATCCATAGCCGCGACCATAACCCCATCCGCGGCCGCGACCCCAGCCGCCGCCGCGATAGCCCCAGCCGCCGCGTCCGCGCCATTGCGCTTGCGCAGACGACGTAGTGGCGCCGACCAGGATGGCGGAGGTGCTTGCGACATAGACGAACAACAAAGCGACTGCTGCCAGGCAACGAGTCAGGATATTGTAGCGTTTAGTCATTCTGAAGATCTCCAGTCCACTTCCAAACATCTGAACTGATGCTGGCTGTCTCGCTTAGACGCGCGACACCGGCATTCGGTTCGTGCATGCTAAGACAATATTTTCACTAAGGTTCTTGCGAGCTTTAACGACTCTATTGAGACCAACAGGTAAGGTCAAGTTACAGTCCCGCCTGCAGAGGATGCTGTCGTTGCTGCGCTCATCTTGTCGTTCATCCGCCGTTCATTCTGTTCATCTTGCGTTGCGCCGATTTGATTTGTGCATCGCAGAAGCAGAGGTTTGAGAACCTCGGAAAATGCCGGCGAGAACTTGAAGTCGACACGATCCTGTTCTCTGAGCGTTGCTGTATCCTTCCAAAGAGTGCCCATGCCGAAACAACACACTTACGTCCTTGGTCTCAACGTCTACGACCATGACGTCAGCGCCTGCCTGCTGCGTGACGGCGCGATCGCCTACGCGATCTCCAAGGAGCGCATCACCCGCGAGAAGCACGCCTCCGGCTTCTACAAGGAAGTCGTCGACTACTGCCTGTCGGCCGAGGGCATCACCCTCGACGACGTCGATCTCGTGGTGCGCAACAGCTACATCCTGCCGGTGCCCGAGATGGAGGAGCGGATGCTCCACCAGGATATGCCGGGCTTCTTGCCGATCGCCGAACGCAACGAGGCAATCAAGCACCCGCTGTTTCGTTCCAAATCCGACAAGGTGGTGTCGATCTCGCACCACCTCGCGCATGCCTACAGCGCGTTCGCGGTGTCCCCATTCAAGGACGGCGTCGTGATGATCGTCGACGGCGTCGGCAATTATCGGGCCGACGCGATGGAGTCCTGCTCCGAAGATGAGGCGTCGCCGCTGGCCCGCGAGTCCGAGAGCTACTACAGGTTCGACGACGCCAGGCTCGAATGCCTGAAGAAGGTCTGGATGGAGCCGGCGCGGGGGCTGTTGTCGGACGAGTTCTACAACATGCCGGGACTGGGGGCGCTGTACAGCCGGGTCTCGACCTATGTGTTCGGCGACTGGAACAAGTGCGGCGAGTTGATGGGGCTGGCGCCCTATGGCCGCCATGAGCAGGTCGGCCATCTGCTCGAGATGAAGGACGGCAAGCTGCACGTGCCGTTCTGGGGCGCCGAGAACCAGCAGCCCTTCGTGCTCGACAGCGGCAGCTGGGACAAGAGCCCGACGATGCGGCACTGGGAGGACATCGCCTGGCGGGTGCAGGACGATACCGAGAACGTGCTGCTGGCGCGGGCGCGCTGGCTGCGCGAGACCACGGGGGCGAAAAATCTCTGCATCGCCGGCGGCGTCGCGCTGAACTGCGTGGCCAACGGGCGCATCGCGCGCGAGTCGGGTTTCGAAAACATCTGGATCCAGCCCGCCGCCGGCGACGACGGCATCGCGATTGGTTGCGCTTATTACGGCTGGCTCGAGGTGCTCAAGCAGCGCCGCTCGTTCGTGATGGACCACGCCTATGTCGGGCGGCGCTACAGCGACGCCGAGGTGGCCGCCGCGCTGCAAAGCTTCCTGGTGCGCATCCAGGTCGACGCGAAGCGCAGCGACAATATCTGCCGCGACACCGCAAAGCTGCTCGCCGACCAGCGCGTGATCGGCTGGTTTCAGGACCGTTCCGAGTTCGGTCCGCGCGCGCTCGGCAACCGCAGCCTGATCGCCGATCCGCGCAGGGCCGAGATGAAGGATATCCTCAACAGCCGGGTCAAGCACCGCCAGGCCTTCCGGCCGTTCGCGCCGATCGTGCTGGCCGAGCGCATGAAGGAGATCTTCGAAGGCGAGGAGGACTCGCCCTACATGCTGATCGCAAAGCCGGTGCGGCCGGAATGGCGCGACAAGATCCCGGCGATCGTGCATGTCGACGGTTCGGCGCGGGTGCAGAGCGTGCGGGAAGAGACCAACCCGATGCTCTATCGCCTGCTGAAGGAGTTCGAGGCGCTGACCGGCGTGCCGGTCCTGATCAACACCTCGTTCAACGTCAAGGGCGAGCCGATCATCGAGACGCCGCAGGACGCGGTGAGTTGCTTCCTCACCACCGGGATCGACAACCTCGTGATGCATGACACGCTGGTGTCGAAGACCGCCATGCACAAGGTCGTCACGCCCGTGATGACGACGTTCGGCGACGTCGCCACCATCGTCTCCTCGACGACGCAGGATACCAGTCGCGGCGGCTAGAGAGCGTTTTCGAGCGAAGTGGGCACCGGTTCGCGTGAAGAAAACGCGTCAAAACAAGAATCTAGAGCTTCGGTTCTGATTCAATCAGAACCGAAAATGCTCTAGAGCATGGCCCGGAAAAGTGCGAAGCGGTTTTCCCCGCGACAAACGCGAAGCGTTTGCGCGGCCTTGCTCAAAAATAAGGGACTTACGCCGCCTTCGCCGGCGCCGTGGGTTTTGCCGCCGGCGGCTTGACCGGCTTGTCCTGCCGCTTCGACCACGAGATGTAATAGGCCACGATCGTCATGATCGCGATGCCGGAGATGCTGACGAAGATCTGCGCGAACAGCGAGCCCGAGCTCATCGAGAGCTCGAAATGTCCGACAAAGGACAGGAACACGCCGACGCAGAACACCGCCAGCGACTGCTGGCCGCAGACGATCAGGGGATCGAACACCTTCCACTCCAGCGCCGCCCAGTCCTTCGGGATGAAGCGGATCACCAGCACCGTGATCACCACGAAGTGCAGGAAGCGATACGGCGCGAGGTTGGTCTTGTCGTTCGGGTTGAAGGCCGAATAGAGCCAGTCCGGGAACATGGCGCCGAAGTCCGGGAAGCGCCCGGCCATCGTCATGATCAGCGCGAAGATCATATAGGCGATGCAAAACCACAGCGTGTAGCGCGAGTTGATGATGCGCATGTTGTTGCGGGCGCCGCCCATCGCGCACCATGAGCCGAACACGAACAGCACCTGCCAGGCGAACGGATTGAAGTACCAGCTGCCGGCCGGGTAGGCCGGCAGGTTCCAGCCCTGGTGGCGCGACACCAGCCACAGCACGAGCGAGGCCGCCATGGTCCAGTTCGGCCGCCGCAGCATGAACCACAGCACCGGGGGGAACAGGCCCATCAGCACGATATAGAGCGGCAGCACGTCGAGATTGACCGGCTTGAATTTCAGGAACAGGCCCTGGCGCAGCGTCTCGGTGGCGTTGTCGACGAGGCCGGCGACGTTGAACTCGTTGATGATCTCGGAATCGCCGAAGCGCAGCGCCAGATAGCTGATCGAGGCGATGTAGATCACGAACAGGATGATGTGGGCGACATAGAGCTGCCAGACCCGCTTGGTCAGCCGGGTGGCGCCGACGATGAAGCCGCGCTCCAGCATCATGCGGGCATAGACGAAGGAGGCGGTGTAGCCGGAGATGAAGACGAACAGGTCCGCGGCGTCGCTGAAGCCGTAATTCCGCGTCGTGATCCAGTTCACGACGTTGTCGGGGATGTGATCGAGGTAGATCGCCCAGTTCGCGACCCCGCGGAACAGGTCGAGCCGGAGGTCACGTCCTTTTTCGGGCAGGGTAGCGTGGATTTCCATGGCGCGCCGTTTCCTCGAGGTGATGCTTGTCGAGAAGATCGCGCCGCGGGCCCGGGGGACTGCTAAGGGAAGCCTCCCGAGGCCAGATTGTCACAGCGCGGTAGAATGACTATACCGGTCCGGCGAAGGCTGCCTCCGAGATCGAGGAATCACCGATCAGATCGTTGATAGGTGTCTCTATACTATCCCGGCGGTTTCCTTCAAATCGCTTCCATGTCGCACATCCCACGGGGCCGACCATCCATGACCGCACGCATTTTTAAGCCCGCCAAAAACGCGATGCAATCGGGACGTGCCAAGACCAAAGAGTGGCAACTGGACTACGAGCCGGAGCAGCCGCGCTCCGTGGAGCCTTTGATGGGCTGGACCTCGTCCACCGACATGAAGCAGCAGCTGACGCTGCAGTTCGAGACCAAGGAAGAGGCGGTCGCCTATTGCGAGCGCAAGGGCATCGCCTACCAGGTGATCGAGCCGAAGGATTCGGCGCACCGCCAGATCGCCTATGCCGACAATTTCGCGTTCCGCCGCTGGGAGCCTTGGACCCACTAAGGTTGGACCCACTAAGTCCAGACTAGCGCCCGATCAGCTCGCCGCGGGCGCGGCGAGGGCGCCCGGGATCGGCAGCGGCGCGTCCTTGGAGACGCCGAGCACCGGAAAGCTTCTGATCTTACGCACATTGGGCAGGCCGGCGAATTGCAGCAGCTGCTGGCGCATCTCGTCGACGCTGGGCGCGACGCATCGGAGCATGAAGTCGGCATCGCCCGAGATCCGCCAGCATTGCAGGAAGCGCGGCACGGCCGCCACATCAGCCTCGAACGCCTCGATCGCGCTCAGGGTCTGGCTGTCGAGCTGGATCAGCACGAAGGTCGTCACCTCATAGCCGAGCAGCCGCTCGTCCAGCGTGGCGCGGATCGCCTGGATCACGCCGCGGCTGCGCAGGGCGCGAACCCGGCGCAGGCAAGGCGGGGCAGTGATGCCGACCCGCTCGGCGAGCTCGTTGATCCTGATCCGGCCGTCCCGCTGCAACTCGGACAGGATCCGCAGATCGATGTCATCGAGCTGTGGGCGCTCGGTCACGGTCACGAGCCCGCCACGGCGGCGCGCCGGCTGTCGCTGCCGTGGCTCGCCTGGCCGATCGCAGCCCGCGGCGCCACGCCCGACAGCACCAGCTTCTCATGCGCCGCGATGATGGCGTCGCGGGTCAGCCGGCCGCCGGGGCGGTACCAGGTGCACAGCCCGGTGAGCAGCGCCAGGATCGCGAAGGTCGCGACCTGGATGTCGACCACCTCGAACGCGCCGTCCGCCACCCCGTCGGTGAGGATCTGCGCCAGCCGCTGCTCATAGGCGCCGCGCAGCGCCACCACCGCGTCGTAGTTCTTCGCATCGAGGCTGCGCAGCTCGGAATTGGCGATGAAGACCTCGCGCTTGCGGGTCATGTGATAGGTGACGTGGAACGCGACAAAGGCGCGCAGCTTCTCGCCCGGATCGGCCTTGCCCTCGAGCGCAAGGTCAAGCTCGCGCAGCAAATCGTTGATATGGTCCTGCACCAGATCGAACAGCAGGTCCTGCTTGGTTGAGATATGGTTGTAGAGTGAGCCCGCCTGGATGCCGACCTCGGCGGCGAGCTGGCGCAGGCTCATGGCCTCGTAGCCGTGCTCGAAGATCAGGCGCACGCCGGCCTTGCGGATCGCCTCCAGCGTGGTGGGGCCGTGTGAGCCGATCGTGCGTGCCATCGGGGCCTCGGAGGGTGTTGGCTTGCCAGGGAGGACCAGGAAACAAGCGAACGACCGTATGTATATCGCATGAAATCCCAGTGAATTCAATGAACTGCGGATTTCGCGCACAAACCATAGCACGATTGCTTGCGAAGCCAAGAAAAAAACGTATGATCGTTTAATTGCAAGATGAATCTCACGGGAGGGATCATGGCCTCGAACCAGGCGGCAATCTTCAATTTCGACCTTGGCGAGACCGCAGATGCGATCCGCGAGACGGTGCATGATTTCTCGACCAACGAGATCGCGCCGCGCGCCGCCGAGATCGACCGCAGCAACCAGTTTCCGCGCGACCTCTGGCCCAGGATCGGCGCGCTCGGCCTGCACGGCATCACCGTCGAGGAGGAGTATGGCGGCTCGGGCCTCGGCTATCTCGAGCACTGCATCGCGGTCGAGGAGATCTCGCGGGCGTCGGCCTCGGTCGGCCTGTCCTACGGCGCGCATTCCAACCTCTGCGTCAACCAGATCCGCCGCAACGGCAACGAGGCACAGAAGCGCAAATACCTGCCGAAGCTGATCTCGGGCGAGCATGTCGGCTCGCTCGCGATGTCGGAGCCGCAGGCGGGCTCGGACGTGGTCTCGATGAAGACGCGCGCCGACAAGAAGGGCGACCGCTTCGTCCTCAATGGCAACAAGATGTGGATCACCAACGGCCCGGTCGCCGATACGCTGGTGGTCTACGCCAAGACCGATCCGAACGCCGGCCCGCGCGGCATCACCGCGTTCATCATCGAAAAGGGCATGAAGGGATTTTCCACCGCGCAGAAGCTTGACAAGCTCGGCATGCGCGGCTCCGACACCTGCGAACTGGTGTTCGAGGATTGCGAGGTGCCGGAGGAGAACGTGCTCTCCGAGGTCGGCCGCGGCGTCAACGTGCTGATGAGTGGTCTCGACTATGAGCGCGCGGTGCTGGCGGCCGGGCCGATCGGCATCATGCAGGCCTGCATGGACGTCGTGCTGCCCTACGTGCACGAGCGTAAGCAGTTCGGCGAGCCGATCGGCTCGTTCCAGCTGGTGCAGGGCAAGGTCGCCGACATGTACACCACGATGAACGCCTCGCGCGCCTATGTTTACGCGGTGGCGAAGGCCTGCGATCGCGGCGAGACCACGCGCGAGGACGCCGCCGGCGCCATCCTCTATGCCGCGGAGAAGGCCACCCAATGCGCGCTGGATGCGATCCAGCTGCTCGGCGGCAACGGCTACATCAACGATTATCCCACCGGCCGCTTGCTGCGCGACGCAAAGCTCTACGAGATCGGCGCCGGCACCAGCGAGATCCGCCGCATGCTGATCGGCCGCGAACTGTTCGCCAAGACAGCCTGATGTCTTCTCCCTCGCCCGCGCTTGCGGGGAGAGGGGCGGGGTGAGGGGCTGTCACCGCACCAGTGGTGGCAGTTGTGCTCACCCCGGCACGATGATTGACCTTGAACCCCACCGATACTCCAACGAAACGTGCAAACACCGATGCCGCTTCATTCGACGATCGATCCCACATCTTCTGAATTTGCCCGCAACGCCGAGGTGATGCGCGGCCTGGTCGCGGAGCTCCGCGGCAAGCTCAACCAGGTGGCCGGCGGCGGCGGCGAGACCTCGCGCAAGCGGCACACCTCGCGCGGCAAGATGCTGGCGCGCGATCGCGTCGATCTCCTGGTCGACCCCGGCACCGCATTTCTCGAGCTGTCGCCGCTCGCCGCCAACGGGCTCTATGGCGGTGACGTGCATTCGGCCAGCGTGATCACCGGCGTCGGGCGCATCGCGGGCCGCGAATGCATCATCGTCGCCAACGACGCCACCATCAAGGGCGGCACCTATTACCCGATGACGGTGAAGAAGCATCTGCGCGCCCAGGACATCGCGCGGCAGAACAATCTGCCCTGCGTCTACATGGTGGATTCCGGCGGCGCCTTCCTGCCGCTGCAGGACGAGATCTTTCCCGACGAACGGCATTTCGGCCGCATCTTCTACAACCAGGCCCAGATGTCGTCGCAGGGCATCCCGCAGATCGCGATCGTGATGGGCTCCTGCACCGCGGGCGGCGCCTATGTGCCGGCGATGTCCGACGAGAGCATCATCGTACGCAACCAGGGCACGATCTTCCTTGGTGGTCCGCCGCTGGTGAAGGCCGCGACCGGCGAGGTCGTCACCGCCGAAGAACTCGGCGGCGCCGATGTCCACTCCCGGCAGTCCGGCGTGACCGATCACTACGCCCAGAACGATGCCCACGCGATCGGGATCGCGCGCCGCATCGTCGGCACGCTGAAGCAGCCGGTGAAGGCACAGCTCAACATGCGCCCTGCGCAGGAGCCGCTGTTTCCGGCCGAGGAGATCTATGGCGTGGTCTCCGCCGACGGCAGAAAACCGTTCGACGTGCACGACATCATCGCGCGGATCGTCGACGGCTCCGAATTCGACGAGTTCAAGAAGCTCTACGGCACCACGCTGATCTGCGGCTTCGCCCATATTTTTGGCTATCCGGTCGGCATCATCGCCAACAACGGCATCCTGTTCAGCGAGAGCTCGCTGAAGGGCGCGCATTTCATCGAGCTGTGCTGCCAGCGCGGCATTCCGCTGGTGTTCCTGCAGAACATCACCGGCTTCATGGTCGGCAAGAAGTACGAGGCCGGCGGCATCGCGCGCGACGGCGCCAAGCTGGTGACGGCGGTCGCCACCGCCGGGGTGCCGAAATTCACCGTCGTGATCGGCGGCTCCTACGGCGCCGGCAATTACGGCATGTGCGGCCGCGCCTACAGCCCGCGCTTCCTCTGGCTGTGGCCGAACGCGCGCATCTCGGTGATGGGCGGCGAGCAGGCCTCGATGGTGCTGAGCCAGGTGCGGCGCGACGGCATCGAGGCCAAGGGCGAGAGCTGGTCGGCGGAAGAGGAAGACAAGTTCCGCGAGCCGATCCGCGCGCAATACGAGAAGCAGGGCAATCCCTATTACGCCACGGCGCGGCTGTGGGATGACGGCGTGATCGATCCCGCCGATACGCGCCTCGTGCTCGGGCTCGGCCTCTCGGCGGCGGCGAATGCGCCGATCGAGCCGACGAAATTCGGCCTGTTCAGGATGTGACCCAGGATCTGATCATGGACCGCTCAAAACTCACCCGGCGTTTTCGCACGCTTCTGATCGCCAACCGCGGCGAGATCGCCTGCCGCGTCATCCGCTCGGCGCGCGCCATGGGGCTGCGCTCCGTCGCGGTTTATTCCGAGGCCGACCGCGACGCGATGCATGTCGCGCTCGCCGACGAGGCCGTGCTGCTCGGGCCTGCCCGGGCGCGCGACAGCTATCTCAACATCGAGCGCGTCATCGCCGCCGCCAAGGAGACCGGCGCCGAGGCGGTGCATCCTGGCTACGGCTTCCTGTCTGAAAATGCCGAGTTCGCGCAGGCCTGTCTTGAAGCAGGTTTGGTGTTCGTCGGTCCGACCGCCGAGATGATGACGGCGATGGGCTCGAAGTCCGGCTCGAAGGCGCTGATGGAGAAGGCCGGCGTGCCCTTGGTGCCGGGCTATCACGGCGAGGCCCAGGACGAGGCGACGCTGGCGGAGGCCGCCAACCGGATCGGCTTCCCGGTGCTGGTGAAGGCGTCCGCCGGCGGCGGCGGCCGCGGCATGCGTGTGGTCAATTCGGCGGCTGAGCTCACGGCCGCGATCACCAGCGCCAAGCGCGAGGCCAAGGCGGCGTTCGGCGACGACCGCATGCTGATCGAGAAATACGTGCAGAACCCGCGCCACATCGAGGTGCAGATCATCGGCGACAGCCACGGCAATCTGCTCTCGCTGTGGGAGCGCGAATGCACGCTGCAGCGCCGCCACCAGAAGGTGATCGAGGAGGCGCCGTCGCCGACGCTGAACGCCGCGCAACGCGAGACGGTTTGCGAGGCCGCCCGCAAGGCCGCCGGCGCGGTCAACTATATCGGCGCCGGCACCATCGAGTTCGTCTCCGACGGCAAGGACGTGTTCTTCATCGAGATGAACACCCGCCTGCAGGTCGAGCATCCCGTCACCGAGCTGATCACCGGCGTCGATCTCGTTGAATGGCAGCTCCGCGTCGCTTTCGGCGAGGCGCTGCCGCTGAAGCAGGACGAGATCAGGCTGAACGGGCATGCCATCGAGGCGCGCGTTTACGCGGAAAACCCGCAGAAGAACTTCATGCCCTCGGTCGGCCGCATCAAGACCTGGCGCACGCCACAGGAAGGCGACGGCCTGCGCATCGATGCCGGCTATCGCAGCGGCGATAACGTCTCGCCGTACTACGACGCGATGCTCGCCAAGGTGATCGCCTGGGCGCCGACGCGCGAGGGCGCGATCGACAAGCTCAATCGCGGACTGCAGGAGACCGATGTCCGCGGCATCGTCACCAATATCCCGTTCCTGTCGGCGCTGGTGACGCACAAGGATACGCGAGCCAATGCGATCGACACCGGCTTCATCGAGCGCGAGCTGAAGAACCTGACATCGAGCACGGGCACGGCCGGCGAGTTCGAGCTTTGCGCGGCGGTGGCCGCGATCGTCAACGACGAGCAGAAGGCGGCGCGACGCGAGGCCAACTCGCCCTGGCAGGCCTTCGGCTGGATGCCGGTCGGCCGCCGTCAGCGGGTGTTTTCGTTCCGGCAGGGCCATGAGCCTGCCCAGACCATCACGCTGCACTATGGCAACGGACCGTCGACGCTCTCCGTCGGCGGGCGCGAACTCGTCTTCGCCATCTCGTCAGCCGGCGATGACGGCTTCGACCTGACGCTCAACGGCCTCAAGTCGAGTATAGCCTCGGTCATCGAGGGCCACGAGCTTTACTTGCGCACCCGCAACGGCCGCTTCGACCTGCACTGGGTCGATCCGTTCGGCGGCGAGAGCGAGGAGCAGGTCGGCGAGGACAAGATCGTGGCGCCCTTGCCGGGCACGGTGGTGGCGCTGCTGGCCGAGGAGGGCGCGACACTGGAGAAGGGCGCCCCGATCCTCACCCTGGAAGTGATGAAGATGGAGCAGACCCTGCGCGCGCCCTATGCCGGGCTGCTGAAGAAGCTCAAATGCAAGGTCGGCGACATCGTCGGCGAGGGCGTCGAGCTTGCCGAAGTCGAACCTGCGGCCGCATCATGAGCGATCAGATCCAGCTCGTCGAGATGGGGCCGCGCGACGGCCTGCAGAACGAGAAGACGCCGGTCAGCGTCGAGGCGCGCATCGCCTTCGTCGAGGCGCTGGTGGCGGCCGGGCTCAATACCGTCGAGGTCGGCGCCTTCGTGTCGCCGAAGGCGATCCCGCAGATGGCGAGCTCTGACCAGGTGCTGCGCGGCGTCAGCCACATCAAGGGCGCCGAATTCCACGTGCTGGTTCCGAACGAGAAGGGCTATGACGCCGCGCGCGCGGCCGGCGCCGCGGTGGTCTCGGTGTTCGCGGCGGCCTCCGAAGGCTTCTCGCGCGCCAATATCAATTGCTCGGTCGCGGAATCGATCGAGCGTTTCAAGCCGGTGCTGGCGCGCGCCAAGGCCGACGGCGTCAAGGTGCGTGGCTACATCTCCTGTGTGCTCGGCTGTCCGTTCGACGGCGAGATCAAGCCGAAGGCGGTCGCCGACCTCGCGGTGACGCTGTGGGATCTCGGTTGCTACGAGATCTCGCTTGGCGACACCATCGGCGTCGGCACGCCGCTGAAGGCCAAACAGATGCTGCGTGCGGTCGGTTCCGAGTTGCCGGTCGGCAACCTTGCGATGCACTTCCACGACACCTACGGCCAGGCGCTGGCCAATCTCTATGCCGGCATGGAAGAGGGTGTTCGCGTCATCGATGCCGCCGCCGGGGGGCTCGGCGGCTGCCCCTACGCCCCCGGCGCCACCGGCAACGTTGCGACCGAGGACGTCGTCTACATGCTCGAGGGCATGGGGCGTGAAGACCGGGATCGATATGGACAGACTGCTGGCCGCGACCAACGAGATGGCCGGCTTGCTCGGCCGTCCGCCGGTCAGCCGTGTTGCGTCCGCGCTCAACGCGAAGCGCACGCGGCTCGCCAAATCGTAAATTGTGGGATGCTTGGAGCGATTTGGGATCGTAGCCGCCTCAATCGTCGGCGGTCGCGTTGGGAGTTATGCGCTGCGAAGCGCAGATTCAAGGCTCATAGTCGCGCCTCTGGCTTGCGCAGTCTGGGCTCCCGATGCTGGACTCTCAACCCATATGCGTAGCGTGCGACAGCGCCTCGCGCTATCGCCGCCCTCCTTGAGGGCGTTTCCTCCCTAGACTTGGGCCGCTTGTTGTTTCGAGCGGCCCTTTTTCTTACGCCGCAGGAGCATTGATCGTCGCGATCACGGCCCTCATATCGGTCGCCAGCTCGCGATAGTGCCCGCCCAGCCGCTGGTATAGCTCGCGGTTGCTCCCATCCAGCGTCCTGCTAGCGATCAGCTCGCATTCGTCGGCGAGGATCTCAAATCGTTCCAGCTTTGCTTGGAGAGCAGACATGGCGGGCGTTTCCCTGACACTGTTACTGAGGGAGTTGCGACGCTACTACTCGGACTGTGTCTAACACAGCATAATTATGGGGTAGAACTAAATTCTTCCCGGCAGTGACTTTGACCGATTGATGGGAGCGACTTGTCCGCCGTAGCTCGAACAGCGAAGGCGGAAGCGCATGAGCGTTTCGAGGAATTCCGGAGGCAAATCGAAGCGCTCGGATATGAGGACGATGCGGCGGAGCCGTAATCGGATCGGTAGCGCGCAGCGAAGCCCATCAATTCAGTATCCGCGGCGCGAATGATGGGTATCGCTTCGCTCCACCCTACGAGCGAGTCCTTTCCACCGAATGGAACCCGTTTTGCGGCGCACACAGCCGGCGTCATCGGCTCGGCTCCCGATAAACCCTCCGGAAAGCGTTCATGGCTTGGTGACTCAAACGTGCTGAGGTGAGGGGCTCGCAATTGCTCCAGGTGGATTCTCGCTATGTCCGGACAGGTGTCAGCTTCCCGCGGCCGAACGTTTCTGGCCGGAAAGATCGTCTTCAACTTCGGCCGGTCGGCCTTCGACTGCACGGTCCGCCAGCTCACGGAGACGGGCGCCACCGTGGAACTCGAAAGTGTCGTTGGCATTCCCGATCACATTCAACTGTTGCTCGTCGGCAGCAATCAGGTGAAGCCATGCAAACGGCTGTGGCAATCGGACCGCCAGCTCGGCCTGGCTTTTGAAGAGCAGCAGGCCAACGCTGCGGCGCCCACGCCTGCCGCTCCTGCGCCGGCCGCCATTCCGGAGCGGCGCAGCGGCGATATTCTGCGCGGGCACATGCTGGCGCTGCGCGCGGCGCTCGATCAGATACCCGTCGGCATCCTGCTGTTGGACGTGGAGCTGAAGGCCCAGTTCATCAACCGCGCGTTTCGGAACATGTGGCGGCTTCCGGACGAGGTGGCCGACCGCAACCCCAGCTTCACCGACCTGATGCATCACGGCTGCAAGACGATGGCCTACGAGCTGCCGGCCGCGCAACTCGAAGCCTATGTTGCCGAGCGCGTCCGCCTCGTGAACGTCGGGGACCCGAGCCCGATCGATCTCAGGCGCAGCAATGGCGACGTGGTTCGATGTCAGTGCACGCCGCTGCCCGACGGCGGCCGGATGGTGAGCTACACGCCCGTGACCGACATCGTGCGCGCGTCCGACAAGCTGAAGGTGCTGACCGGCGCGCTCGAGACTGTGGAGGACGGCGTCGTCCTGCTCGACCGCGATCTCAATGCGATCTTCCTCAATCGGCGAATGCGGGAATTCTGGGAGGTGAGCGAGGAGGAGGTCGCGCGGCATCCGGCATACATCACGCTGCTCACGCGCAACCGCCGCGCCGCTCCGACGGGCGCGACCCCGGAGCAGATCAGGGCCTTTCCTGCGAAGCGGATTGCGGAGATCAAGGCAGGCGATCACAAGCGCGACGTGCAGACGCCGGACGGTCGCCATATCAGGATCCATTGCTCGACGATGGCAAACGGCGGTCGCATGCTGACCTTCGTCGACGTGACCGATCTCGTACGCAACGCACGGCAGCTGGAGGTGCTCGCGACCACCGATCCGCTCACCGGATTGTTCAACCGCAGGCACTTCCTGACGACGCTGGATGCGGAGTGGAGCCGGTTCCAGCGCTACTATCGTTCGGTATCCGTGCTGATGGTCGATATCGATCACTTCAAGAGCATCAATGACCGCTTCGGACATGCGGTCGGTGACGAGGCCATCAAGGCTGTCGCCGGGATATGCATTCGGGGCAAGCGCAAGTCCGACGTCGTCGGCCGCGTTGGAGGCGAGGAGTTCGCCGTCCTGCTGCCGGAGACCACATTGTCGCGCGCCCGAACCGTCGCCGAACGCATCCGCAAGAGGGCGGAAGCGCTGACGGTGGGTGCGGATGATCGGCCGGTATCACTCACGGTGAGCATCGGCGTTGCCGAGGCGCTCACAAGCATGCCGGGGATCGATGCCCTAATGAAGGCTGCCGATGCGGCGCTCTACCAGGCCAAGGAGCACGGCAGGAATCGCACGGAGTGCTGGTCACCTCCGTCGCCACCGAAGCTGGCCGCCGGGCAAATTGCAGGTGGTCGGGTCCCCGTCAGGTCCCTATAAGGACTGATAATACATGGTTGCGCGGCGGCCACGATTGTTGCGATGTTGCAACGATGCCTGAACATTTAACCTTAAAAGCACCCGGTCCGTAGTCGCGCCGCTTTTTAGCCACACCCCGACATGAAAGGATATTCACGTAGCTGAATAGCCAGCGCTCCGACGGCGGGACATTTTTTCGGGTTCCGGCGTTGATGGAGGAAAGAGCGCCGGGAACAGGGTCGCGATGGACGCCAAGACGAACATCAAGGGCAGGCTGCCCAGCCGTCACGTGACGGAAGGGCCCGAACGCGCTCCGCACCGGTCCTATCTCTACGCGATGGGGCTGACGACAGCCCAGATTCATCAACCCTTTGTCGGCGTTGCTTCATGTTGGAATGAAGCCGCTCCCTGCAACATCTCGCTGATGCGCCAGGCGCAGGCGGTGAAGAAGGGCGTGGCCTCGGCCGGTGGCACGCCGCGCGAGTTCTGCACCATCACCGTCACCGACGGCATCGCAATGGGCCATGACGGCATGCGCTCGTCGCTGCCGTCGCGCGAATGCATCGCCGATTCGGTCGAACTGACGGTCCGCGGCCACTCCTATGACGCGCTGGTCGGGCTCGCCGGCTGCGACAAGTCGCTGCCGGGCATGATGATGGCGATGGTCCGCCTCAACGTTCCGTCGATCTTCATCTATGGCGGCTCGATCCTGCCCGGCAACTTCCGCGGCCAGCCGGTCACCGTCCAGGACATGTTCGAGGCGGTTGGCAAGCACTCGGTCGGCGCCATGTCGGACGAGGACCTCGACGAGATCGAGCGGGTGGCGTGCCCGTCGGCCGGCGCCTGCGGCGCCCAGTTCACCGCCAACACCATGGCGACCGTCTCCGAGGCGATCGGCCTCGCGCTCCCGTATTCCGCCGGGGCTCCGGCGCCCTACGAGATCCGCGACTCCTTCTGCGCCGCCGCCGGCGAGAAGGTGATGGAGCTGATCGAGAAAAACATCCGGCCCCGCGACATCGTCACCCGCGAAGCCCTTGAAAATGCTGCGGCCGTGGTTGCAGCCTCAGGTGGTTCGACCAATGCTGCGCTGCACCTGCCGGCGATCGCCCATGAGTGCGGCATTAAATTCAATTTGTTCGACGTTGCCGAAATCTTCAAAAAGACTCCTTACGTCGCGGATTTGAAGCCGGGCGGCCGTTATGTTGCCAAAGACATGTTTGAAGTAGGTGGCATTCCGCTGCTGATGAAGACGCTGCTCGACAATGGCCACCTGCACGGGAATTGCCTAACCGTCACTGGCCGAACGATCGCCGAAAACCTCAAAAGCGTGAAATGGAATCCGCACCAGGATGTGGTGCGGCCCGCCGACAATCCGATCACCGTGACGGGTGGCGTTGTCGGGCTAAAGGGTAATCTCGCTCCGGAGGGTGCGATCGTGAAGGTCGCGGGAATGTCCAACCTGAGGTTTACCGGTCCGGCCCGGTGCTTCGACCGCGAGGAAGACGCCTTCGAGGCGGTGCAGAAGCGCACCTACAGGGAAGGCGAGGTGATCGTGATCCGCTATGAGGGGCCGAAGGGCGGTCCCGGCATGCGGGAGATGCTGGCGACCACGGCGGCACTGACCGGGCAGGGGATGGGCGGCAAGATTGCCCTGATCACCGATGGCCGGTTCTCCGGCGCCACCCGTGGCTTCTGCATCGGACATATTGGACCTGAAGCGGCCGTCGGCGGGCCGATCGGGTTGTTGCAAGACGGCGACATCATCGAGATCGATGCGGTCGCCGGCACCCTTAACGTAAATTTGAGCGACGCCGAACTCGCAAATCGTAAGACCAAATGGGCCCCTCGCGCGACGAACCATACATCTGGTGCGCTGTGGAAGTACGCCGAGCAAGTGGGGCCGGCGGTGGATGGCGCAGTCACCCATCCGGGTGGCGCGTACGAGAAACAGTGTTATGCGGACGTTTAGGCGTACGATATTGGCGTTTGCGTTAGGGGCCATCCCGGTGGCGGGCCCCGGATTCGGATTCGACGGCGCACCGGTCAACCCACAAGATACGGTTCTTCCTGTGGTTTCCCCGCAGCCGGGGACCGCCGGCGCGCTGAAACGGGCCGCCACTCCAGTGGCGCCTGCGGCGACCTCGCCGACCTCGTCGTTCAGCACGCTGCAGTACCAGGCCGAAGGCGGCCACCCCGTCGCGCAGTGGAAGCTCGGCAAGATGTACGCCGAGGGCGACGGCGTCATCCAGGACGACATGCGCGCCTTCGAATATTTCAGCCGGATCGCCAATGCGCATGCCGAGGATTCGCCGTCGGCACCGCAGGCCTCGATCGTGGCCAACGCCTTCGTCGCGCTCGGCCGCTACTATCTGAGCGGCATTCCCAATTCCAAGGTGAAGGCGGACACCGAGCGGGCGCGGGAGATGTTCTCCTATGCCGCGTCCTATTTCGGCAATGCCGACGCCCAATACGACCTTGCCCGGCTCTACCTGAAGACGCCGGACGCCTCGCGGGACGACTTCCGCTACGGCGCGCGCTGGCTCGGGCTTGCCGCCCAGAAGGGCCAGCATCAGGCGCAGGCGCTGCTCGGCCAGATGCTGTTCAACGGCGACCGCCTGCCGCCGCAGCGGGCCCGCGGCCTGATGTGGCTGACGCTGGCGCGCGACAGCGCGACGCCGGATGAGGCCTGGATCAAGGAAAGCTACAACCGGGCGATCGCCAAGGCCTCCGAGGACGATCGCGCGATGGCGCTGCAGATGCTCGAGCACTGGGTGCAGGGCCGCCGGGATTGATCTTCCCGCCGGCCGGCGGGGTCAGGCGATCTCGAAATCGAGATCGGCCCAGACCGGGACATGGTCGGACGGCTTCTCCCAAGCCCGCACATAGCTGTCGATGCCGACGTCGATCAGCCGGTCGCTCGCTTGTGCCGACATCAACAGGTGGTCGATGCGCAGGCCCCAGTTCTTTTGCCAGGCGCCGGCCTGGTAGTCCCAGAAAGTGTACTGGCCCGGCTCGTCATTGACCGCCCGCAGCGCGTCGGTCAGGCCGAGGCCGAGCAGCGACTGGAAGGCCTCGCGGGTCTGAGGCCGAAACAGGGCGTCATCGGCCCAGGCGGCGGGATTGTAGACGTCGCGCGCGGCCGGGATGACGTTGAAATCGCCGGCCAGGATCAACGGCTCCTCGGCCTTCAGCCGCTCCTTCGAATACTCAAGAAGCCGCGACATCCACTTGAGCTTGTACGGATATTTGTCGGTATTGGCGGGGTTGCCATTGGGCAGATAAAGGCACGCGACCCGGATCACGCCCTGCTTCAGCGTGACGACGCCCTCGAGGAAGCGGGCATGTGCGTCCTCGTCGTCACCGGCGAGGCCCGATTTGGTTTCGTCGAACGGCAGCTTCGACAGCAGCGCGACGCCGTTGAAGGTCTTCTGGCCGTGGGTGACGACATTGTACCCGAGCGCCTCGACCTCGAGGCGGGGAAACGCATCATCGACGCATTTGATCTCCTGCAGACAGACGATGTCGGGGGAGCACTCCTTCAGCCAGCTGACCAGAAGCTCGATCCGTTGCCGGACCGAGTTGACGTTCCACGTAGCGATGCGAACTGCCATCGGACTTCCTTCATTGTGGGGGCACGTGACCGAGCGCCGCCCCGCTTAGACCAGGCGCTTCCGCATCTCGATGTGCGGGATGCCGGCCTCCTCGAATTCCGCGCCGATGCGCTCGAAGCCGACGCGTGCGTAGAACGGCTCCGCGTGCGTCTGCGCGTTGAGGATCAGTTCCGGATAGCCGAGTTCGGCCGCCTTGGCCATCAGCGCGTCCAGCACGCGGGCGCCTACGCCTGTGCCGCGCGCAGCTTTGAGCACGGCCATGCGGCCGATATGACCGTCCGGCAACAGCCGGCCCGTGGCCAAGGGCGCACCGTCGTCGGCGAACGCCAGCGCATGCCAGCTCGATGCGTCCATGTCGTCCCATTCCAATTCTACCGGCACCCGCTGTTCCTCGACGAAGACGCTGTAGCGGATGGCACGGGAGCGTTCGCGAGCTTCTTCCCAGGGGCAGACAAGGACGGAGGTGGACATAAGGTCGCGATTCGAAAGCTCAATGAAGCAGAACGGATGCGGCCCGGTTACTCAAAACGTCCGGCGATGCGCATGCAAATCACCGGATTGAAGCCGCACTATTTCACTTAGGTGGCATACCATGGGCGGTCCGCCTGTGCTAACCCTCTCAGGAAACAAGGCGCAACAATTGCCGATGGGGGAGTGACGACGCGCACCCGGCCTTCAAGGGAAGCCGGCGGCGCGCGTGCAAAACTTATGAAAAAACGCAATTTGGTTCTGACTGTCGCTGTTCTCGGCATTGCGGCCGGGGCGGCTTACATGACCCGCACTTCATGGATGGGTGGCGGCGCCGCCACCGCGCAAGGGACGGCGCGGCCGCGCGTGGTGTCCGTGGATCTCGCTAAGGCGGAACGCAAATCGGTTCCGGTCGATGTCGATGCCATTGGACAGGTCACGCCGATCTCCAGCGTGGCGCTGAAGTCGCGGCTGGAGACCACCATCGTCTCGGTGCATTTCGAGGACGGCGCCAGGGTCAATGAAGGCGACCTGCTGTTCACCCTCGACGCGCGGCAGATCGACGCGCAGATCGAACAGGCCGAGGGCGTCCTGGCCCGCGACCAGGCCCAGCTCGAGGGCGCGCAGCGCGACCTCCGCCGCTACACCGAACTGGTCGGCAAGGGTGCGACCACCCAGGTCAACCTCGACAACGCCAAGACCCAGTCCGACGTCCTGATCGGCACCATCAAGGCCGACCGCTTCGCGCTGGAGAACCTCCGCGTCCAGAAGAGCTACACCGTCATCCGCGCACCATTCGCGGGACGGATCAGCGCCGCCAACGTCAAGGTCGGCAACTTCGTCCGCCCCGCCGACACCCAGCCGCTCGCGGTCATCAACCAGATGGCACCGGTCTACGTCACCTTCGCGATTCCGCAGCGGGCGCTGGTCGATCTGCGCGACGCCATGGGGAAGGGCGATTCAAAGGTGATCGCGACCATTCCCGGCCACCAGCGCTCCGAGCGCGGCAAGGTCGCGATGGTGGAGAACGCCGTCGACGCGACCACCGGCATGGTGACCGTGCGCGGCATCATGAACAACGAGAGCGAGACGCTCTGGCCCGGCACCATCGTGCAGACCAAGCTGATCATCCGCAGCGAAGACGCGGTCGTGGTGCCGACGGTCGCGGTGCAGCGCAGCCAGAACGGCAATTTCGTCTTCGTCGTCAAGGACGGCGTTGCCAAGGTTCGGCCGGTCAAGGTCGATCGCACCTTCCAGGGCAGCTCGGTGATCTCAGACGGATTGGCGGGCGATGAAAGCGTCGTCGTTGACGGCCAGCTGCTGCTCTCGGAGGGATCGCGGGTTGAACTGCGGGCGCGCAAGGCCGGAGCCTGACCGATGACGCTCTCCGAGCTTTGCATCCGCCGCCCGGTCATGACGACGCTGATCACGGCGTCGATCATCGCATTCGGCGTGTTCGGCTTCCGCCTGCTGCCGGTCTCGGCGCTGCCCAAGGTGGACTTCCCGACCATCGCGGTGACCGCGACCCTGCCCGGCGCCAGCGCCGACACCATGGCGGCCTCGGTCGCCGGCATCATCGAGCGCCAGCTCTCGACCATTGCCGGCATCTCCTCGATGTCCTCGAACTCCTCGCAGGGCACGAGCGTCATCACCATCCAGTTCGACCTCAACCGCAACATCGATGCCGCCGCGCTCGACGTGCAGACCGCGTTGACGATCGCGCAACGACGGCTGCCGATCGAGATGACGATCCCGCCGAGCTTCCGAAAGGTGAACCCGGCGGACTTCCCGGTGCTGTTCGTCTCGCTCGGCTCGGCGACGCTGCCGCTGTCGAGCGTCAACGAATACGGCGACATCACGATCGGGCAGGCACTGTCGCAGCTGCCGGGCGTCGCCCAGGTCTTGATCTACGGCGCGCAGAAATTCGCCATCCGCGTTCAGGCCGATCCGGAGGCCGCCGCCGCGCGCGGCGTCTCGATGGAGGATATCCGCGCCGCGGTGTCGCGCGCCAATTCGTCGACGCCGGTCGGTACCTTGAATGGCCCCAAGCAGGACGTCGCGCTGCAGGCCTCCGGCCAGATGGACAAGGCGGCCGACTACCGCCAGATCTATGTCGCCTGGCGCAACGGCTCGCCGGTCCGGCTCGACGAGATCGCCAAGGTCTATGACAGCGTCGAGAACGACAAGATCGCGACCTGGATGAACGACGAGCGGGCGATCGTGCTCGCGATCCAGAAGCAGCCCGACGCCAACACCGTGGCGGTGGTCGACGCCGTGCTGGCCAAGCTGCCGGCGCTGCGCGCCGCGATCCCGCCCTCGGTGACCATGCAGGTCATGATGGACCGCTCGGTCTCGATCCGCCAGGCGGTCAGCGACGTCGAGGAGACCCTGCTGATCGCGATCGGCCTCGTGATCCTCGTGATCTTCCTGTTCCTCCGCTCGGCCTCTGCCACCTTCATCCCGGCGCTCGCGGTGCCGATCTCGCTGTTCGGCACGTGCGCGGCGATGTACGCGCTGGACTACTCCATCAACAACATGACGCTGCTGGCGCTGACGCTCTCGGTCGGCTTCGTGGTCGACGACGCCATCGTCATGCTGGAGAACATCGTCCGCCACATCGAGCACGGCATGAAGCCGTTCGAGGCGGCGCTGAAGGGTGCCCGCGAGATCGGTTTCACGATCATCTCGATCACCTTCTCGCTGATCGCCGTGTTCATCCCGGTGCTGCTGATGGGCGGCATCGTCGGCCGCGTATTCCGCGAATTCGCGGTGACGATCTCGGTTGCGATCATCGTCTCCGGCTTCGTGTCGCTGACCCTGACGCCGATGCTGTGCGCCCGTGTGCTGCGCGCGCATGACGCGACCAAGCGGCCGAACGTCGTGCTGCGGGCGTTCGAGGCGATGTTCGAGGCCTGGCTGCGGGCCTATGAATGGGCGCTGGATTGGGTGCTGGCCAAGAAGGCCCTGATGCTGGTGGTGACGCTGGCTACGCTGGGCGGCACCGTCTACCTCTACATGATCGTGCCGAAGGGCTTCTTCCCGCAGGAGGACACCGGCTTTCTGATCGGCGTGACGGAGGCTGCGACCGACACCTCGTTCGAGGCGATGAAGGTGCGCCAGCAGGCGCTGGTCGAGGTGCTGCGGACCGATCCGGCGATAGAGTACATCAACTCTACGGTCGGCTCCGGCGGTCCCAATCCGACGGCGAATTACGGCCGTCTGTTCATCGCGCTGAAGCCGCAGAAGATGCGTGACAACGCCACCGTGGTGATCGGCCGTCTGCGGCAGAAGGCGCGCGAGATCCCGGGCATGCAGGCGTTCTTCCAGAGCATCCAGAACCTCAGCATCGGCGGGCGCATCTCCAAGAGCCAGTATCAGTATGTGATGCAGAGCGGCGATACCGAGGCGCTGTACCGGCTGGCGCCCGAGATGCGCGACAAGATCGAGAAGATTCCGGGCTTGCTCGACGTTACCACCGACCTGTACATCAAGAACCCGCAGATGACGGTCGACATCGACCGCGAGAAGGCGGCGGTCTACGGCGTCACCGTCGATCAGGTCCGCAACCAGCTCTACAACGCCTATGGCGCGCGGCAGGTCGGCACCATCTACATGCCGTCGAACGACTACCAGATCATCCTCGAGGTGCAGCCGCAGTTCCGCGTCGATCCGTCCGACCTCTCGAAGCTCTACATGAAGACCGCGAACAACCAGACCATTCCGCTGGATGCGGTGGCGAGGCTGGTGCCGACGGTCGGGCCGTTGCAGATCAACCACCAGGGCCAGCAGCCGGCGGTGACGATCTCGTTCAACCTCGCGCCGGGCACCTCACTCGGCTACGCGGTCGACAAGATCACCGAACTCGAGCAGACCGCGAACCTGCCGCCGACGATTGTGACCGGCTTCTCCGGCACCGCGCAGGTGTTCCAGGATTCGCTGCGCGGGCAGGGCGTGCTGATCCTCGCCGCGGTGTTCGCAGCCTTCGTGATCCTCGGCATTCTCTACGAGAGCTTCATCCACCCGATCACCATCATCTCCGGCCTGCCGTCGGCCGGTATCGGCGCGATCCTGACGCTGATGATGTTCGGGATGGAGCTGTCTGTGATTGCGATGATCGGCATCGTGATGCTGGTCGGCATCGTCAAGAAGAATGCGATCATGATGGTCGACTTCGCGCTGGAGCGTCGCCGCGTCGGCCTCAGCGCCGAGCACGCGATCCGCGAGGCGGCACTGCTGCGCTTCCGTCCGATCATGATGACGACGTTCGCGGCGATCTTCGGCACGCTGCCGATCGCGCTCGGCGCGGGTGCCGGCGCCGAACTGCGTCAACCGCTCGGCGTCGCCGTGGTCGGCGGCCTCTGCGTGTCGCAGCTGCTGACGCTGTTCATCACGCCGGTGATCTACATCTATCTCGACCGCATCGACCGCAGGCTGCGCCGCAAGCTCGACCCGCAAGCCGAGGCGGGCGGCGACGTCGAGCGGCCGCAGGTGGTCGCGGCGGAATAGCCGAGCATTCGGCGCGAGCCGGAAACCGGCGCGCCGGGAGAAACCGCCCGGGATCGCGAAGCGTTAGATCGAGAAGCTGGTGCCGCAGCCGCAGGAGGCGGTGGCGTTCGGATTGACGACGCGGAACGAGGCGCCGATCAGGTCGTCGACGAAGTCGACCTCCGAGCCCGCGAGGAACGGGACCGAGGCGGGATCGATCAGCACCACCGCGCTGTCGCGTTCGATCACGAGGTCGTCATCGGCCTGGGTGCGCTCGACGTCGAACTTGTACTGGAAACCGGAGCAGCCGCCGCCCTCGACCGAAATGCGCAGCTTGGCGCCTTCGCCTTCCTTGCTGAGGATCTGCCCGATCCGGCGGGCGGCCCGTTCGCTGACGGTGATGGCAGCAGTCATGTCGGTCTCCGAAACCCTATTTGAGCATGATCCGATCCGGATCAGGCCCGGCGTCATCCCCAATTCATTTGGTCGGCCGCCTCAGTCATAGTTAAGTGCGTCGGACCATGGAATCAAATGGATAAGGACTAAAATACAGTGTCGGTCGGAATGGCTGCCCCCCGCGCGCCTTATGCCTGCGACCCCGATCGCAGCCGCGGCCGGCTGGTCGCGGAGCCGCCGAGCCGGACCCGGAGCCCGTTCCGGCGCGACTGCGACCGGGTGATTCATTCCACCGCGTTCCGCCGCCTCAAGCACAAGACGCAGGTCTTCGTCTTCCACGAAGGCGATCACTACCGCACGCGGCTGACCCATTCGCTGGAGGTCGCGCAGATCGCCCGGGCGCTGGCCCGCCAGCTCGGGGTCGACGAGGACCTGACCGAGACGCTGGCGCTGGCGCATGACCTCGGCCATCCGCCGTTCGGCCATGCCGGGGAGCGGGCGCTCGACGAATGCCTCAGGGATGACGGCGGCTTCGACCATAATGCGCAGGCGCTGCGGGTCGTCACCTCGCTGGAGCATCGCTACCCCGAATTCGGCGGGCTGAACCTGACCTGGGAATCGCTCGAGGGGATCGTCAAGCACAACGGTCCGCTGACCGAGCGCGGTGGCGCACCCGCCGGCCGCTACCTGGTAAGTGGAATCCCGATCGGGATTGCCGACTACAACAAGGGCCACGACCTCGAGCTCTGGAGCTATGCCTCGCTCGAGGCGCAGATCGCGGCCTTCGCCGACGACATCGCCTATGACGCGCACGATATCGATGACGGCCTGCGTGCCGGCCTGTTCGCGGTCGACGACCTCAAGGAGATGCCGCTGACCGCTGAGATCATCGCCGAGATCGACCGCCACTATCCCGGGCTCGACGAGGTCCGGCGCGGCGCCGAACTGGTCCGTGAGCTGATCTCACACTTCATCAGCGCGGTCTTCAACGAGGCGAGCCGGCGCCTCGCGGCCGCGCAGCCGCAATCGGCGCACGACGTGCGCCACCACAATACCCCGCTGATCGCGTTTCCGTCGGAGGTGGCGGAGCAGGAGGCGGCGATCAAGGCGTTCCTGTTCCGGCGGATGTATCGCCACAAGCGGGTGATGCTGGTGATGGGGGAGGCGGAGGAGGTGGTCCGCAATCTGTTCGAGCGCTACCAGCAATCGCCTGAAGACCTGCCGGCGGAATGGATCGAGGGCAGCGTGCAGGAGACCGGAAGCGCTCGGAACAGGCGGATCGGCAATTTCATTGCCGGGATGACCGACCGTTTCGCCCTGATCGAGCACCAAAGGCTTTTTGACTCGACCCCGGATTTGCGTTAGCGCCCTGCCATGGCCGACACCACTACTTCACCACACCTTTTTGCCGACATGCTGACGCGCGTGCATGCGATCTGTGCCGCTGTCGCAGCCGAGGACAATTGGCCCGCCGGCATCGATCTGTCCCGCGTCGTGGTGGAGCCGCCGCGCGACGCCAGCCATGGCGACATGGCGACCAATGCCGCGATGGTGCTCGCCAAGGATGCCAAGGCCAAGCCGCGCGAGCTCGCCGACAAGATCGCCGAGCGGCTGCGCGCCGATGCGCTGGTGGCCTCGGTCGATGTCGCCGGGCCCGGCTTCATCAACCTGACCTTGAAGCCGCAGGTCTGGGCGGACGCGCTGCGTGCCGTGCTGGCCGCCGGCTCGGCTTACGGGCGCAGCGACATCGGCAAGGCCGAGAAGGTCAATGTCGAATATGTCTCGGCCAACCCGACCGGACCGATGCATGTCGGCCATTGCCGCGGCGCCGTGTTCGGCGACGCGCTGTGCAGCCTGCTGCAATTCGCGGGCTTCGACGTCTGCCGCGAATACTACATCAACGACGCCGGCGCTCAGGTCGATGTGCTCGCGCGCTCGGCGTTCCTGCGCTACCGCGAGGCGCTGGGCCAGGACATCGGCGCGATCCCGGAAGGGCTCTATCCCGGCGATTACCTCGTGCCGGTCGGCGAGGCACTCGCCAAGGAATATGGCAAGAAGCTGCTCGACATGAGCGAAGCCGAGTGGCTGCCGATCGTGCGCGACAAGGCCATCGCGATGATGATGGAGATGATCAAGGGCGATCTCGCCGCGCTCAATATCCATCACGACGTGTTCTTCTCCGAGCGCTCGCTTATCACGTCAGGAAACAACAAGGTCGCCGAGACCATCGATTTCCTGCGCGCCAAGGGCGACATCTACGAGGGCCGCCTGCCGCCCCCGAAGGGCAAGCCGGTCGAGGACTACGAGGACCGCGAGCAGTCGCTGTTCCGCGCCACCGCCTATGGCGACGACGTCGATCGTCCGCTGATCAAGTCGGACGGCTCCTACACCTACTTCGCATCCGACATCGCCAACCACCGCTACAAATTCGAGCGTGGCTTCACCAATCTGATCGACGTGTTCGGCGCCGATCATGGTGGCTACATCAAGCGCATGCAGGCCGCCGTGAAGGCGGTGACCGCGGGCAAGGCTGTGCTCGACGTCAAGATCGTGCAGCTCGTGAAGCTGCTGCGCGACGGCGAGCCGGTGAAGATGTCGAAGCGGTCCGGCGAATTCGTCACGCTGCGCGAGGTGGTCGACGAGGTCGGCTCCGACGCTGTCAGATTCATGATGCTGTTCCGCAAGAACGACGCGGTGCTCGATTTCGACCTCGCCAAGGTGATCGAGCAGTCAAAAGACAACGCGGTGTTCTACGTCCAGTACGGCCACGCCCGCGGCCATTCGATCTTCCGCAACGCGCGGGAGGAAGCGGTTCCCGATCTGCCCGAGACCGATGAGGCCCGGCTGGCCTATCTCCGTAATGCTACGGTCGAGCGGCTGACCGACCCGGCCGAGCTCGAACTGCTCAAGCGGCTTGCGCTTTATCCGCGGATAATCGAGGCTGCCGCGGTGGCACATGAGCCGCACCGAATCGCTTTTTATCTCTATGATTTGGCCAGTGAATTTCATGCGCTTTGGACCAAGGGGCGCGATTTGCCCTATTTACGCTTCATTATCAATAATGATGCAGAGATCACGAGGGCGCGACTGGCAATGGTTCAGGGCGTCGTCTCGGTTCTGGCATCGGGCTTAGCTGTTCTAGGCGTCCACGCTCCGACCGAGATGCGGTAGGCAGGGGCATTAGGCCCTCACGAGTGGGGATTTGTGAGGGCATCTGGCAGGGGCCAACTCGTTCGGACCGGCTGTGCCGGCGATCTTGGCGCTGTCCCGAAGGGGATGCATGATCACAATGGCTGATCGATATCAGGACCGACATTTTCCCGCCGACACGGCTTCCAAGGCCGACAGCGATCCGCTTGCCGAACTGGCACGGCTGATCGGCCAGACGGATCCCTTCGGCAGCGCGAACAAGCCACCGCCGCGACCGCTGCAGTCGCGCGCCAACGCGCGGCCGCAACAGTACGAGCCGCAGGCCGCGGACGAGGATGCGCCGCCCGCGGGCCCGCCGCCCTGGATGCAGCGCGCGCGGCAGGAGGCTGTCGCTCCGCCTCCCGTGCAGAACATCGAAGACGAAGAGCCCGAGCAGGACTACCAGCCGAAGCCGGTGCATCCGTTGCATCGCTACGCGGCTCAGCAGGCGCAGCCCGCGCCCGCGCCGGTGGCGCAGTATCGGCCGGTCGAGGCCCCTCGGCAGCCGGAGGCATTTGACGAGAAGCCGCACTATCAGAGTGGCGGTCAGAGTCAGGATCCGTCGCGCTATGACGACGCGCTCTACGGCCAGCTGGAAGCCGGCGAGCAGGACCTGCAGCGCGATCCCGCCTATCCGGACGATCCCTATGCCTATGAGGAGGCCTACGAGGAAGAACCCGAGCCCCGCCGGCGGCGCAGCGGCCTGATAACGGTCGCCGCGGTGCTGGCGCTCGGCGTGTTCGGTGTCGGTGGCGCGTATGCCTACCGGACCTACGTCGGTTCGCCCCGCAGCGGTGAGCCGCCGATCATCAAGGCTGACAACACGCCGACCAAGGTGATCCCGGCCCAGGCCGACGCGCCGGCCAAGACGCCGGACCGCATGGCGACGGGCGACGGCACCGAGAAGATCGTGTCGCGCGAAGAGACGCCGGTCGACGTCAATTCGAAGACCGCCGGACCGCGCGTCGTGTTTCCGCCGCTGAACGCCAATGCGAATCCACCGCCGCCCGCCAGCGTGCAGACGGCACAGCCGGCGCCGGCGCCGATCACCGCGAACGGCACGTTGCCGAACAACGAGCCGCGCAAGGTCCGCACGCTTTCGGTCAAGGGCGATACGTCCGATGGCACGCAGGCCACCGCAACCGTGCCGGCGAAGCCTCCGGCGGCGGCGAAGTCTCCGGTGTCGCGCGGCAACCCGGCTGCGGCCAACGCCAGCGTCAACTCGCCAATGTCGCTTGTTCCCGGCCAGGCTGAGGCGGCTCCGGCCGCACCTCCGACCCGGGTGGCCTCGACCTCGGCGGCTCCGGTTGGGGGCGGCGGATATCTGGTCCAGGTCTCCTCGCAGAAGAACGACGCGGACGCCCAGGCGTCGTACCGGACGCTGCAGGGCAAGTATCGCAACGTGCTCGGTTCGCAGCCCTTGGTGGTGAAGCGCGTCGATCTCGGAGAGAAAGGCGTCTACTACCGCGCCTTCGCGGGCCCGTTCGCGTCCTCGGAAGAGGCGAGCCAGCTGTGCAAGAGCCTGATGTCGGCGGGTGGACCGCAGTGCCTCATCCAAAGAAATTAAAGGCCGTTTCCTTGACCCGTGAGCTGCATACGGCCTAATCGGCCGAATGACGAACCGCGCATTCATCACGGGCATATCCGGGCTGATCCTCAACGACGCCGAACGCGAATTCATTCGCGCCGAGCGGCCATGGGGCTTCATCCTGTTCAAGCGCAACATCGAGAGTCCTGCCCAAGTGGCGGCTCTTGTTGAGGAACTCCGGTCCGCAGTCGGCGTTTCCGATGCTCCGGTCCTGATCGACCAGGAAGGCGGGCGGGTGCAGCGGCTCGGCCCGCCGCATTGGCCGGCCTATCCGCCGGGCGCGAGCTTTGGGGCGCTCTACGACATCGATCCGAAGCTCGGGCTTGCGGCAGCCCGGCTCAGTTCACGGCTGATTGCGGCCGATCTGACCGATCTCGGAATCACCGTCGATTGCCTGCCCTTGGCCGATGTTCCCGTGGCCGGGGCGGACGCGGTGATCGGCAACCGGGCCTATGGAACTGAACCCGGCAAGGTCGCGGCAATCGCCCGCGCGGTCACGGACGGGCTGGAACAGGGCGGGGTACTGCCGGTTCTCAAGCATATTCCCGGCCATGGCCGGGCCACAGCGGACAGCCATTTCCGGCTTCCGACCGTTGATACCGCCAGGGCCGAGCTGGAACGGACCGATTTTGCCGCGTTCCAGCCGCTTGCGGACCTGCCGATGGCCATGACTGCACATGTTGTGTTTAGCGCGCTGGACCCCGTCCATCCGGCGACGACTTCTGCGACAATCATCGAACAGGTGATTCGCGGCCTGATCGGGTTCCAGGGTTTGTTGATGAGTGATGACGTGTCGATGAATGCGCTGGCCGGATCGATTGCCGAGCGGACCCGCGCCATCGTCACCGCCGGTTGCGACATGGTTCTGCACTGCAACGGCAATATTGACGAGATGCGCGAGGTCGCACGCGAAACGCCGGAACTGACCGGCAAGGCGCTTGAGCGCGCCAAGGCGACGCTCGCCGCGCGCAAGCCGCCTGAGCCGCTCGACCGGCAGGCGGCACGGGCTGAACTGGATGCGTTGTTGGATCGGGTAGGGACGGCATGACCGCTGAAATTCTTTCGTTTGATACCGGGCGGCCGGCCGACCTCGCCGAGGGCGAACCGGCGCTGGTGGTCGACGTCGAGGGCTATGAGGGCCCGCTCGACCTGCTGTTGACGCTGGCGCGGCAGCAGAAGGTCGACCTGTCGAAGATCTCGATCCTTGCGCTTGCCGACCAGTATCTTTCGTTCATCGAGGCTGCCCGCAAGATTCGCCTCGAGCTTGCGGCCGACTATCTGGTGATGGCGGCGTGGCTGGCGTTCCTGAAGTCGCGGCTCCTGCTGCCCGAGCCGCCGAGCGCGGAGGGGCCGAGCGCCGAGGAAATGGCGACCGCGCTCGCCAACCGGTTGCGCCGGCTGGAGGCGATCCGCGAGGCGGCGAACCGGCTGATGAACCGGCCCCAGTTCCAGCGCGATATCTTTCCGCGCGGCAATCCGGAATCGATCGCCGAGATCAAGCATCCGAAGTTCACCGCGACCCTGTACGACCTGCTGTCGGCCTACGCCACGCAGCGCCAGTCGCGCGTGCTGACGACGGTTCATCTGCAAAAGCGTACCGTATGGTCGCTGGCCGAAGCGCGTGCGTCGCTGGAGCGGCTGGTCGGCATCGCCGAGGACTGGAGCTGCCTCGACGAGTATCTGATGAATTACGTCGCCGATCCCACCCAGAAGGCGACGGTGTTCGCATCGAGCTTCGCTGCCGCCCTCGAGCTGGTTCGCGAGGGCGAGATGGAGATCAACCAGAAGCAGGCGTTCGCGCCGATCTATTTCCGAAAGCGTCAAGCGCAGGCCGCAATGGCAGCGCCGGACCTGTCGGTTGAGTAAGTGGAAGAAGGAGAGCAAGCCCATGGCAAGCTTGGCGGAAGTGCGCAGAGAAGAGCCCGAGGAGGAGGTTTCTCCTATGGATCCGGTGGCGCGTCCTGAGGAATTGCGGCTCCTGGAAGCCCTGTTGTTTGCATCGGCCGAGCCGATCGATCAGGCAACGCTGGCAAAGCGGATGCCCGACGGCGTCGACGTCAAGGCGGCGCTCGCGCAGCTGCAGGCGGAATACGCGCCGCGCGGCGTCAACCTGGTGCGTGTCGCCAACAAGTGGACGTTCCGCACCGCCGGCGATCTGTCGTGGCTGATGACGCGCGAAAGCACCGAAACCCGAAAGCTGTCGCGTGCCGCGATCGAGGTGCTTGCGATTGTCGCCTATCACCAGCCGGTGACTCGCGCCGAGATCGAAGAGATTCGCGGCGTGGTCACGTCGAAGGGCACGATCGATGTGCTGCTCGAGACCGGCTGGATCCGCCCGCGCGGCCGGCGCAAGACGCCGGGCCGTCCGCTCACCTTCGGAACCACCGACGCGTTCCTGTCGCAGTTCAGCCTGGAAGCGCTCGGCGACCTGCCGGGGCTCGAGGAGCTGAAGGGCACGGGTCTGCTCGACTCGCGTCTGCCGACCGGATTTTCCGTTCCGTCGCCGTCGGATGACGCGACGCTGCGGGAGGACGAGGAGCCGCTCGAGCCGGGTGATACGCTGGAACTGCTGCTGGCGCCGGCCGTCGAGCTGGAAGCCGAGGAACCGAAGGCCGACGCAGAAACGACTGATGAGGTCGGGACTGCTGAGGTCGAAACGACCGCCCAAGCGGAGGTCGAGGCGGACGTTCCCTCTGACGCGGATGCGGCCGAACCTGACACCGGCGAGCCGGAAGACCGCGCCGACCACGCGGGTGATGACGCCGCCACCGAGGACAAGGGCGAGAAGGCCTGAATATTCCCGGTTAAGCCTAGCAATATTACGTAGCCGCGACAGCGATTTGCCGCGGCCGAGGTCCTTGTTTTTGACACCCCGCGGGCCTACCTTCCGGCAAAGTTCAGGCCGGTCCGCCGGCCATTTCTGGAGGGTTGCAGGATGGGTTCGTTGAGCATTTGGCACTGGATCGTCGTGATCGCAGTGGTCCTGCTGCTGTTCGGACGCGGCAAGATTTCCGATCTGATGGGTGACGTCGCCCAGGGCATCAAGGCCTTCAAGAAGGGCATGCAGGACGACGACAAGGTCGCCGAGAAGACCGAGCCCACCAAGTCGATCGATCACAATGCGGCGACGTCGGCCGCGCGCCAGGACGTCGGCAGCAAGGCCGTCTAACGCGCTTGTACTGACGCATATTTCGACGTTTTTTCTTGCGCGAAACGGTGACGCCGTCGCACAGACGCGCTATGGACGCCGATTGAGAAAAGGCGCCGGCAGCCCCAGATCCTGTTAGGAGCGATGGGGCCGATGGCGGCGCGCTTAGGCGGAAGAATTCATGTTCGATATCGGGTGGAGTGAACTGGTCGTCATCGCGGTCGTCGCGCTGATCGCCATCGGCCCGAAAGAACTGCCGGGCGTGCTGCGCATGGTCGGGCAATGGATGGGCAAGGCCCGCAAGATGGCCTCCGAATTCCAGGGCCAATTCCAGGAAGCCATGCGCGAGGCCGAGATGGCCGACCTCAAAAAGAGCTTTGACGAGGTCAAGGAGGCCGCAACCGGCATCACCAACGGCAACATTATGACCTCGCTGCAGAAGGACGTCAGCGACGCCCTGCAGATCGACAAGCCGGTCGATGCGCAGGTCGCGTCCGCAATCGACGCACCGGTGGCGTCAAGTGACACACCGGTGACGCCCACGACTCCCGTCGAGCCGACGCCGGAAACCTTCGTCGAGGCCGAGGCGCACGCGGCAGCCAGCGAGCCGCTTGCGATCACCAATGAGGTGAAGGCCGAGCCTGCGCCGCAGGACGTGACGCCGGTACAGCCCGACGCGCTCAAGGACGCGAGGGCGTCATGAGCGCCGAAGACATCGAGGCCAGCAAGGCCCCCTTGATGGATCACCTGATCGAGCTGCGCTCGCGGCTGATCAAGGCGCTGCTCGGCTTCGGCGTGGCCTTCATCATCTGCTTCTTCTTCGCCAAGCAGATCTACAACGTGCTGGTCTGGCCGTTCGTCTGGATCGCGGGGCCGGAGAATTCGAAGTTCATCTACACCGCGCTGCTGGAATATTTCATCACCCAGCTGAAGCTCGCATTGTTCGGCGCCGGCTTCATCTCGTTTCCGATCGTCGCCACCCAGATCTACAAATTCGTCGCGCCCGGTCTCTACCGGCATGAGCGCAACGCGTTCCTGCCGTATTTGATCGCCACTCCGGTGTTCTTCGTGATGGGCGCGGCGCTCGTCTATTTCGTTGTGCTGCCGATGCTGGTGCGGTTCTCGCTCGGCATGCAGCAGGCCGGCGGCGCGGAGACCGCGCAGATCCAGCTGCTGCCCAAGGTCGGCGAATATCTTTCGCTGATGATGTCGCTGATCTTCGCCTTCGGCATCGCGTTCCAGCTGCCGGTGATCCTGACGCTGCTCGGCCGCATCGGCATCGTCACCTCGAAGATGCTGAAGGAGAAGCGGCGCTACTTCATCGTGATCGCCTTCATCATCGCCGCCGTGCTGACGCCGCCCGACGTGCTGAGCCAGGCCTCGCTCGCGATCCCGCTGCTCGCGCTCTACGAGGGCGCCATTATCGCGGTCCGGATCGTGGAGAAGAAGGCCGCGACCTCGAATGCGTCGTCCGGGGCGACCAATCCGGCCGAATAGGGTGATTTCACCTCACAGTCGGTGTCATACCCCGCGAAAGCGGGGTATCCCGTACGCCGCGGCTTCTCGGTGACACGCCGACGTCTCTGGAATGCTGGATCACCCGCTTTCGCTGACGATGACGGTCGTGGTAGTGGAACTGCAAACCGTAGTTTGCCAACGCAATGTTGGTTGCTTACGCATAGCCTGCCAGGACTGACTTATGCACGACATCAAAGCGATCCGCGACAACCCGACAGCCTTCGACGCCGGCCTGAAGCGCCGCGGGTTAGAGGCCCTGTCGCCGTCGCTGCTGGCGATTGACGAGAAGCGGCGGGCGGCGATCCTGGCGTCGGAGAAGGCCCAGGCGCGGCGCAATGCGGCCTCGAAGGAGATCGGCGAGGCCAAGAAGGCAAAGGACGAGGCGCGCGCGGCCAAGCTGATGGCTGAAGTTGCCGAGCTGAAGACCACGATGCCAGAACTCGAGGCGGCGGCGAAGACGGCCGATGAACAGCTGACCAAAGAGCTGTCGTCGATTCCGAACCTGCCGCTCGACGAGGTGCCCGACGGTACCGACGAGCACGGCAACGTCCAGCACCATGTGTACGGCAAGACGCGCGACTACGGCTTTGCGCCGAAGCTGCATGACGATCTCGGCACCGCGCTCGGCTATATGGATTTCGAGGCGGCGGCGAAACTGTCCGGCGCACGTTTCGTCGTGCTGAAGAAGGGGCTGGCGCGGCTCGAGCGCGCGATTGGGCAATTCATGCTCGACCTGCACACCGGCGAGCATGGCTATACCGAGATCAATCCGCCGCTGCTGGTGCGCGACGCCGTGATGTTCGGCACCGGACAGCTGCCGAAATTCGAGGACGACCAGTTCTGGGCGATCAAGGGCGAATTGCTCGCGTCGCCGAATGCCGATCTGCGCAGCGAGCGCCTCGGCCTGATCCCGACCGCCGAAGTCTCGCTGACCAACCTCGCGCGCGAATCCATCCTCGACGAGAAGGAGCTGCCGATGCGGCTCACCGCGCTGACGCCTTGCTTCCGTGCCGAAGCCGGCGCGGCGGGACGCGATACGCGCGGCATGATCCGCCAGCACCAGTTCACAAAGGTCGAGCTGGTGTCGATCACGACGCCGGAAGCCGGCAAGGATGAGCTCGAGCGCATGCTGTCCTGCGCCGAGCAGGTTCTGCAAAAGCTCGACCTGCATTATCGCGTAATGACGCTGTGCGCCGGCGACATGGGCTTCTCCGCGCAGAAGACCTACGACATCGAAGTGTGGATGCCGGGGCAGGGCGATGGCGGCGCCTATCGCGAGATTTCGAGCTGCTCGGTGTGCGGCGATTTCCAGGCCCGTCGCATGGACGCGCGCTATCGCGGCCCCGACGGCAAGCCGCGCTTCGTGCATACGCTGAATGGCTCCGGCACGGCGGTCGGGCGGGCCTTGATCGCCGTCATGGAGACTTATCAGCAGCAGGATGGTTCGATCGCGGTGCCCGATGTGCTGCAGCCCTATATGGGCGGGCTCAAGGTCATCGAGCACGGCATGTGAGGCGAGGGCCAGTGCGATGCCGCTGCACCGTGACATCCACTGGCTAGGTCGACAATGGGCCGTCACGGGCCACGGTCTGCAGCTGATCAATCAGAAGCAGATGGGCTATTACGACATCGAGGCCGCGCGCCTGTGGGACGCGCGCGTGACCGAGGTGCAATCGAAGGCCTGGATCGACAGGCCCGACTTCGACAAGGCGCTGGAGATCGCGCGCGGCAAGTTCGCCCAATTGGCGCCGGCAGATCTGCCGCCACCACCTGCACCGATTGCGTCGCCGCCACCGCCGGTCCGGGCGACGCCGCCGGCCGCGCCGCGCGCGCCGCTTGACGCGACATCGGTGCCCTCGATCGAGGAGCTGCTGGCCAGGCTGAAATCGAAATCGGCTGCGACGGCGCCGGGCGAAGCGCTCGCTCCGGTGCCGCTCAAACCCGAACCGCTCGGGGTTGAGCCTCGGAAGGTCGAGCCGGCGCGGTCCGAGCTCCCCCAAGCGGCTTCGGTCGCCCCCGAACCGTCCAGGGCTGAGTCTCGCGCGTTACAAGCTCCGAAGGCTGAGTCGCTCACGACCGCGCCGGCCAAGGCCGATCCCATCACGGCCGATCCCATCAAGTCCGAGCTCCCCACGTCGGAGCTTCCGAAGCCTCCCGAGCCCGAGCCTCGCCAAACCGCACCAATTGCTCTTGAGCCGGCCAGGCCGGAAGCTCGGAGGGTTGAGCCGCCCAAGGTTGAAGCTCCCAAGGTTGAAGCTCTCAAATCTGAAGCTCCCAAGGTTGAAGCAAAGCCTGAACCTGCCAAGCCTGAACCTGCCAAGCCCGAGCCTCCAAGGTCAGAAGCTGTCGCGTCCCGGGGGCTCGGGGCCGAACTGCGTCAGACCCCACGGGTCAAAGTGCCGGAGGCGCCGCGGCCAACGCCCGTGATCGCGGTTGTTCGGCGGCCGGCCAGAGCAGCCTGGCCGGTGTTCGAGCGCAAGATCGCCGGCAGCGCGCGATTTGTCCGTCCATGGCGCGTGACGTCGGCACGATGGCGCGGGCCATCGCCAGGTTTGCCTCCGCGGCCCTAGCCGGTTAAGACGACAGTCAACTCAAGAAGCCGATACCCGCGCCGAATCGGAACAAAAGGCACTTTGACGGATGCGAATTCTCTGCACCAATGATGACGGCATTCATGCTCCAGGCCTGCAGGTCGTCGAGCAGATCGCACGCGCGTTGTCCGACGACGTCTGGATCGTTGCCCCCGAGCTCGATCAGTCCGGCGTCTCGCATTCGCTGTCGCTCAACGATCCGCTGCGTCTGCGCGAGGTCAGCCCGCGTCACTTCGCGGTGCGCGGCACGCCGACCGATTGCGTCATCATGGGCGCGCGCCACATTCTCGGAGACAAGCTGCCCGATCTCGTGCTGAGCGGCGTCAACAAGGGCCGCAACGTCGCCGAGGACGTGGTCTATTCCGGCACCATCGCCGGCGCGCTCGAAGGCACCATTCTGGGCTTTCCGTCATTCGCGCTGTCGCAGGAATTCTCGATTGAGACGCGCAATGCGCCGCTGTGGGACACCGCGCTGAAATTCGGGCCCGACATCATCCGCAAGGTGATCGGCGCCGGCGTCCCCAGGAACACCGTGATCAACGTCAACTTCCCGTCCTGCATGCCCGATGACGTGAAGGGCATCCGGATCACGCGGCAGGGCAAGCGCAATCAGGGGTTCCTGAAGATCGATCGCCGTCACGACGGACGCGGCAATCCGTATTTCTGGATCGGCTTCGAGCGCGCGGCGATGATGGATGCGCCGGCCGAAGGCACCGATCTCGCCGCGCTTGCGGCGCGCTACGTCTCGGTCACACCGCTGCGGCTCGACCGCACCGATGAAGCATTTTCGGAAACGCTGATTGATACGCTGAAGTAATCCTCGGGGAATCTGTAGCCCGGATGGAGCGAAGCGAAATCCGGAACCCGTATTGTGAAGTCCCCGGATTACGCTTCGCTCCATCCGGGCTACGCGCGCAACTTGCGGCTAGACCGGCGCGCCCTTCATCGCGCTGGAGATCACCTGGGCCAGCGTTTCCAGCTGGAAGGGCTTTTGCAGCGCCGGACGGTCGCGATACTCCGGAGGCAGGCCGGACGAGCCATAGCCGGTCGCGAAGATGAAGGGGCGGTTGCGGGCGTTGATCAGTTCGGCGACCGGGGTGATCACCTTGCCATTGACGTTGACGTCGAGGATCGCGAGGTCGAATTCGGTCGATTGCGCAAGCTTGACCGCTTCGCCGATCTCGCCGGCCTCGGCCGCAACGCTATGGCCGAGTTCCTCCAGCATATCGGCGACCATCATCCGGATCATGACCTCGTCCTCTACGAGGAAAACTGAACAGCCCGCCGGCCGTATCGCTGTCATGATGGAATCCTTGCCCTTCCCTGAATCAGGCTCGCAAATAACATTACAGCGCGCAATGCAAACGTTCGGGAATTGGTCCTTTTCCGGCGCGCCACAGCGTTTTCCGCATCTCGCTGGCGGGCTTTGCTGCGCAAGATTTGCCCAACAGCCAACGAGGTGTGTTGGCCCTACGAGCGCCCTGATCTGCGCCACCCAGACGTTAACTGCGCATCGCCGCCAATTATATGTGAGGGGGCCGGGCCGGCGCCAATGCCAAATCTGGCGATGGTTCCTGGCCGGGAACAAAACGCGACGGGAAATTTTTCCTTAACGCGGTATTTCGGATTTCAATGGCATCTAGTGTCCCGAATCCGAAGTTCGCATCATTTGCCGCACCTTCGGAGCGAACTTCGGATTCGATAAGGACACTAGCAAACTTATGATTCTAGTGTGCTTTATGAATGCGAAGTTCGTGAAAGTGGCTGCCGCGAAATCGCACGAACTTCGCATTCAGCACACTAGAGGGCAAGATTCCGCGCTGCCGCCCAGAGACGCTGATGAACATGGCCGTGAACCCCGATCCGACCGAGAAAATGATGTTTCAGCTGACCCTGCGGCGGCGTGGGGTGAGCGATCAGGCGGTGCTGCGTACGATGGAGGAGGTGCCGCGCGAGGTCTTCGTCGATCCGCGCGATCGTAACGAGGCCTATCGCGACAGCGCGCTTGCGATCGCCTGTGGGCAGACCATCAGCCAGCCTTTCGTCGTGGCCTACATGACCGAGCAGTTGAAACTGCAGAAGGACCATCGCGTGCTCGAAATCGGCACCGGCTCGGGCTATCAGGCGGCCGTGCTGTCCCGGTTGTGCAAGCAGGTGCTGACCATCGAGCGCTACCGGACGCTGGCCGACGGCGCCCGCAAGCGCCTCGAAAAGCTGGGTTATTACAATATCGAGGTGCTGCTCGGGGACGGCTTCGACGTTCCGGCTGGGGCAGGCGACTTCGACCGCATCATCGTCACCGCGGCGATGGAGCAGATCCCGGAGAAGCTCTTGGAGCGGCTCGAACCCGGCGGCATCCTGATCGCCCCGGTCGGGCCGCATCAGGGTATCCAGACCCTCGTCCGCGTGGTGCGGACCGAGAACCGCTTCGACCGCAAGGAATTGGTCGACGTCCGCTTTGTGCCGGCGTTGCCGGGAATCGCGCGCGAATTGTAAATTTGGCGATTTGCTGCTTGGCACCAACGCCTTATTCGCAGGGTTAAGCGGTTATTTACTCGGTACGTGTTTACTCAAAACAGTCTTTTGTTGCGTACGAGTGAGTAACCATGTCTGGGGTTGTTGAGTTGCTTCGCTCGCGTCGCGTACCGCAGGTTGCGGTGCTGACGCTGATGTCCATGGCTTTTGCCGGTTGCAGCGCCGATATGTCGTCGCGCTTCTCGCAAAACTCCTACTCGCAAAATCCGTTTGCGTTTGATCCGCAGCCGACCGGCACCGTGCAGCAGGCGCCGCCGCCGCGCGAGTTGCCGCAATACGCGCGGCCGCGAACGCAACCGCAGTATTCGCAATACCAGTCACAGCCGTTGCCGCCGCCGGTCGCAGCGGCGCCGCAGTCCTATCCGGTCGCCAATGGCAATGCCGGCGTCTCCGGAGGAGGGCGCGGGGTCTCGTCCTACACGCCGCCGCCCGCGCGTCCGCAGATCGAATCCACCGGCACCGTTCCGCATTCGGTCGCCGCAGCCCCTGCCGGGCACAACGGCACCACCATCATCGTCGGCACCAGCGATACGCTGGAAGTGCTGGCACGCCGCTACAACGTCTCGACCGCCGAGATCCTGCGCGCCAACGGCTACAAGGGACCGCGCGCGCTGTCGCCCGGCCAGCAGCTGGTCATTCCGCGTCCGACCGCATCGGCCGCGGCGCCGGCAATGGCCGCACCGGCCGCGCGCCCTGTCGCCGTGGCAGCCGCGCCCGCCGGCGTCCACTATGTCAATCGCGGCGACACGCTGCACAGCATCGCGCGTCAGCACCACATCCCGGTGGCCGAGCTCGCCCGCGCCAACAACCTCGACCAGTCGGCCCGGCTGAGCCTCGGCATGAAGCTCGTGGTGCCCGGCGCCAAGACGGCGATGGCGGCACCCGCGCCCGTTGCGCAACCTGTTGCCGCCGCGCCGGTTGCTGCCGTGGCTCCGGCGCCGGCGGTCGCGGCCCCGAAGGTTGTTGCAACCGCGTTGCCGCAGCAGAGCGCGCGGCTGGTCCAGCCAACCGCGACGGTCGAGCAGCCGGCGGCCGCCGCTGAAGCGCCCGTCGTCACCAAGTCGAGCGAGGCCACCGGCGCGTTGCCGACCTTCCGCTGGCCGGTGCGCGGCAAGGTCATCACCGCCTACGGCTCGAAGACCAACGGCAAGGTCAATGACGGCATCAACGTCGCGGTGCCCGAGGGCACGCCGGTGAAAGCGGCCGAAGACGGCGTCGTCGCCTATTCGGGCAATGAGCTGAAGGGCTACGGCAATCTCGTGCTGGTTCGCCATTCCAACGGCTACGTCACAGCCTACGCCCATGCGAGCGAAATCCTGGTGAAGCGCGGCGATACCATCAAGCGCGGTCAGGTAATTGCCAAGTCGGGCCAGTCCGGCGAGGCGGGTTCGCCGCAGCTCCACTTCGAGATCCGCAAGGGATCGTCGCCGGTCGATCCGCTCCAGTTCCTCAACGGCGCGTAAGCTACGCGTCGGGACTTCAAGGGACTTCCAAGTCTCACAACAAAGACAGCGGGGGAGGCGCAAGCATCCCCCGTTTTGTTTTGACGATTGCAGCGACGATTACTTGCCGCTCAGCCGCGTAGCCCGGATGGAGTGAAGCGAAATCCGGGAGCTCACCCGCGGCGTGCACCGATCCCGGATTGCGCTGCGCTTCATCCGGGCTACACAGGCGATGACGGGAGGGCTATGCCTCCCATTTCCTGTTAATTGCCACTAAGCCGCACGCCGAGCCGGCCTGCGAGTTCCTGCGTGTACTGCCAGGCGACGCGGCCCGAGCGCGAGCCGCGGGTGGTCGACCATTCGAGCGCCTCGCGCTCGAGTTCGTCCTCGGCGATCTTGATGCCGTAATGGTCACAATAGCCCCTCACCATCGCGAGGTATTCGTCCTGGCTGCAGCGGTGGAAGCCGAGCCAGAGGCCGAAGCGGTCCGACAGCGACACCTTTTCCTCGACCGCTTCGCCGGGATTGATCGCGGTCGAGCGTTCGTTCTCGATCATCTCGCGCGCCAGCAGATGCCGCCGGTTCGAGGTCGCATAGAGGATGACGTTGTCGGGGCGCCCCTCGATGCCGCCTTCCAGCACCGCCTTCAGCGACTTGTACGAGGCATCGTTGCCGTCGAAGGAGAGGTCATCGCAGAACACGATGAAGCGGAAGGAGGAGCTGCGCAGCAGCTCCATCAGGCCGGGCAGGCTCTCGATGTCCTCGCGGTGGATCTCGATCAGCTTCAGCCGGTCGGCCGGCTTGCGGTCGAGATTGATGCTGGCATGGGTGGCCTTGACCAGCGACGACTTGCCCATGCCGCGGGCGCCCCAGAGCAGCGCATTGTTGGCGGGCAGGCCGTCGGCGAAGCGCTCGGTGTTCTCCATCAGGATATCGCGCATCCGATCGACGCCCTTGAGCAGGCCGATCTCGACGCGGCTGACGCGCGGCACCGGGGCGAGGCGCCCGTCCGGATGCCAGACGAAGGCGTCCGCGGCGCCGAAGGTCTCGGCCGGATCGAGGGCCGGGGAGGCGTCCGCGAGGCGGCTGGCGATGACCTCCAGGGCGTTCGCGATCCGCTCGGCCGCTGCGCCGTCGAGCGCCGTTACCGGGCGTTTTGTCGCGGCGTTTTCAGCGCGCTTGGCAGCAGCCTTGGGGGTGGTTTTGCGGGTTGTTTTACTGGTCGTTTTCTTGGCTTTTTTCGGCATTTGTCCAGTTCCTGACGGCGCAGCCTTATCGGGCTGGCGGCGGTCCCGCAAGCGCCCTAAATGAAGGTCCGTTAACGTTGCAATTGGGACCGCGGCCGCTATAGTCCGCGCGAATTTGTCCGGACCGCCATACCGCCCCGAATCCGAGGCCGCTGCCGGTTCTTTCCCGTCTTATCCGAGGATCGTCCGAATGCTGATTACTCCTGCGTTTGCCCAGGCTGGAGCGACTGGTGACACCAACAGCATGTTGATGTCGCTGCTGCCATTCGCGCTGATCTTCGTCATCATGTACTTCCTGATTCTGCGCCCGCAGCAGAAGAAGGTGCGCGACCATGCGGACCTCGTGAAGAACATCCGCCGCGGCGACACCGTGGTGACCTCGGGCGGCCTGGTCGGCAAGGTGACCAAGGTGGTCGACGACGACCAGATCGAGTTCGAGATTTCGGACGGCGTTCGCGTGCGCCAGATGCGCCAGATGATCTCTGGTGTGCGTACCAAGGGTGAGCCGGCGAAGGGCGACGCCAAGGACGAGGCGTCCGCGAGCTGATTGCCGCGGCGCCTTTTTGGAATCTGACGGGTCAACTCGATGTTGTATTTCACGCGGTGGCGAGCGCTGGGGATTATCCTGACAGCGCTGGTGGTCTGCCTGTGCGCCGTGCCCAATTTCTTCCCCGAAGCGCAGGTGAAGACCTGGCCGGCCTGGGCGCAGCGGCGCCTGGTCCTCGGCCTCGATTTGCAGGGCGGCTCCTATCTGCTGCTCGAAGTCGACTCCAACTACGTGAAGAAGGAGAAGCTCGACCAGATCCGCGACGATGTCCGGAAGGTGCTTCGTGAAGCCAAGATCGGCTACACCGGCCTCAACACGCGTAACGACGCGGTGGAAGTCCGCATCTCCAAGGAAGGCGACCAGGCGACGGCGTTGTCGAAGCTCCGCGAGCTGTCGCAGCCGCTCGGCGGCCTGCTCGGCTCCAGCGGCCAGCGCAGCCTCGAGGTTGCCGATGCCGGCGGCGGCCTGATCCGTCTGAGGGTCCCGCAGGCCGCGATCACCGAGCGCATCCGGCAGACCATCGAGCAATCGATCCAGATCGTCGAACGGCGCGTCAACGAGCTCGGCACGGTCGAGCCGGTGATCCAGCGTCAGGGCACCGACCGCATCCTGGTCCAGGTGCCGGGCCTGCAGGATCCGACGCGCCTGAAGGAGCTGCTCGGCAAGACCGCCAAGATGGAATTCCGCATGGTCGACAGCTCGGTGTCGCCGGACCAGGCCCAGCAGGGCCGCCTGCCACCGGACTCCGAGCTCTTGATGAGCGCGTCACCGCCGCCGGTTCCGTATGTCGTCAAGAAACAGGTTCTGGTTTCCGGAG
Source organism: Bradyrhizobium sp. USDA 4510 (assembly GCF_054059095.1). Classification (NCBI taxonomy): domain Bacteria; kingdom Pseudomonadati; phylum Pseudomonadota; class Alphaproteobacteria; order Hyphomicrobiales; family Nitrobacteraceae; genus Bradyrhizobium; species Bradyrhizobium sp. USDA 4510. Next base: position 3,586,696 of record NZ_JBSSBT010000001.1, read on the forward strand.
GCGAGCTCTCCGATGCCCAGCCCGGCTTTGACCAGCGCACCGGCGAGGCGATCGTCAGCTTCAAGTTCAATACGTCGGGAGCGCGCAAATTTGCGCAGGCGACCGCCGAAAACGTCGGCCAGCCGTTTGCGATCGTGCTCGACAACAAGGTGATCTCGGCACCCGTGATCCGTGAGCCGATCACCGGCGGACAGGGCCAGATCTCCGGCAGCTTCACCGTGCAGTCGGCCAACGATCTGGCGATCCTGATGCGTGCCGGCGCGCTGCCGGCGCCGCTGACCGTGATCGAAGAGCGTACCGTCGGTCCCGGCCTCGGGCAGGACTCGATCGAGAAGGGCGAACTCGCGGCCTATGTCGGCTCGATCCTGGTCATCGTGTTCATGCTGATCACCTATCGGCTGTTCGGCGTGTTCGCCAACATCGCGGTGGCGATCAACGTCGCCATGATTTTCGGACTGCTGTCGCTGCTCAACGCCACGCTGACGTTGCCGGGCATCGCCGGCATCGTGCTGACCGTCGGCATCGCGGTCGACTCCAACGTGCTGATCTACGAGCGCATCCGCGAGGAATTGCGCGGCGGCCGCAACGCGATCTCGGCGATCGACGCCGGCTTCAAGCGGGCATTGGCGACCATCCTCGACTCCAACATCACCACCTTCATCGCCGCCGCCGTGCTGTTCTACATCGGCACCGGACCGGTCCGCGGCTTTGCCGTGACGCTCGGCATCGGCATCATCACCACGGTGTTCACCGCCTTTACCCTGACGCGCCTGATCGTCGCCGGCTGGGTGCGGTGGAAGCGGCCGCAAACCGTGCCGATCTGAGAGGCCTGTTGTGACCCATACCGTTCTCATTGGCCTTGGCATCCTGATCGCCGTCCTGACCGTGGTCGCGGCGCTCGGCCTGCTGCCGCCGCTGCGCATCGTGCCGGACGACACGCATTTCGATTTCACCCGCTTTCGCCGCATCAGCTTCCCGATCTCGGCGCTGCTCTCGATCCTTGCCATCACGCTGTTCTTCACCCACGGCCTGAATTTCGGCATCGACTTCAAGGGCGGCACGCTGCTGGAGGTGCAGGCGAAATCCGGCACCGCCGACATCGCCGCGATGCGCACCACCTTGAACGGCCTTGGCCTCGGCGAGGTGCAGCTTCAGCAGTTCGGCGGTCCGGCGGAAGTCCTGATCCGCGTCGCCGAGCAGCCCGGCGGCGACAAGGCGCAGCAGGATGCGGTGACGAAAGTGCGCGGCGCGCTCGGCGAATCCGTCGATTACCGTCGCGTCGAGGTGGTGGGACCGCGCGTCTCCGGCGAACTGCTGGCCTACGGCATGATCGGCCTGATGTTCGCGATCATGGGCATCCTGATCTACCTTTGGTTCCGGTTCGAATGGCAGTTCGCGCTCGGCGCCATGATCGCCAACGTCCACGACATCGTGCTCACGATCGGCTTCATGTCGATCACCCAGGTCGATTTCGACCTCACCAGCATCGCGGCGCTGCTGACGATTCTCGGTTATTCGCTCAACGATACCGTTGTCATCTACGACCGTATCCGCGAGATGCTGCGGCGCTACAAGAAGATGCCGATGCCGCAGCTGCTGAACGAATCGATCAATTCGACGCTGTCGCGCTCGATCATCACCCACGTCACCGTGACGCTGGCTTTGCTCGCGCTGCTGCTGTTCGGCGGCCAGGCGATCCACAGCTTCACCGCGGTCATGATGTTCGGCGTGGTGCTGGTCGGCACCTACACATCGATCTTTATCGCGGCGCCGATTTTGATCTATCTCGGTGTTCACACCACGCGGGGTGGAGACGCGGCGCAGGACGCGCCGGCCAAGAAGCCGGACACGGCGGCAGCCAAGAAGTAGCCGGTCATGAGCAACTCCTCGGACGCTCCCCATCTTCCGAGGTCGGCGCCGATCGAGGCCTACGGCAAGGGCGGCTTCGCGTTTGCCGATATGTCGCACCGCGGCTCGCTCTTGTGCCTGCCTGACTCGATCTGGGCCTGGCCGGTCACCAGGCCGCAGGAGATCGACGAATACTCGCTGCAAAAGGTGTTCGCGGCCGCCAATGCGATCGACACGCTGATCGTCGGCACCGGCACCGACGTCTGGGTCCCGCCAAAGGGCCTGCGCGAGGCCCTGCGGGCCGTGCAGGTGGTGCTCGATCCGATGCAGACGGGACCCGCGATCCGCACCTACAACATCATGCTGGGCGAGCGGCGTCGCGTCGCGGCGGCGCTGATCGCGGTGCCATGAGCGCGACAGAGGCACCGAAGGACGGCGCGGCCTTCTGCGCCGATCTGGTGCGGAGCCATGACTTCGTACGCTACGCGTCGACCCTGTTCTTGCCGGGTCCGGAACGGCGGGCGATGCTTGCGATCTATGCCTTCAACATCGAGGTCTCGCGCGTGCACGAGCAGGTCAGCCAGCCGCTGCCCGGCGAGATGCGGCTGCAATGGTGGACCGACATGCTGGCCGGTGCGGGCCATGGCGGCGTCGAGGGCAATCCGGTCGCGGCAGAACTGCTGCACACGATCCGAAATCACCGTCTGCCGGTCTCGCCATTCTCGCAGCTGGTCGAGGAGCACCAGTTCGATCTCTACAACGACCCGATGCCGTCGCTGGCCGCGCTCGAGGGCTATCTCGACGCCACGGCCTCAGTGCTGTTCTCGCAGGCTACGCGCGTGGTGGCGCGACCGTCGGAGGCGATTGATCACCTGGCCCGTCATGCGGGTCTTGCCCAGGGCATGGCGCAGGTCATCGCTTCGTTCGGACGCGACGCCTCACGGCATCAGCTGTTTCTGCCGTTACAGCTGCTGCAGCAGCACGGCGGCAGCAAGGAGGAGGTGTTTGCCGGCAAGGTGACGCCGAACATCCGTGCCGCCATCGATCAGCTTGCGGATGAGGCCCAGGGCCATCTCAAGACCGCATTCGGGCTGCTTGCGGATGTCCCGTCCGGCGTGAGGCCGATCTTCCTGCCGCTCGCCCATGTCAGGCGCGAGCTGAACCGGGCGAGGAGGGACGACTACGACCCGTTCCTGCCGAAGCCGGTTTCACGCCTGCGCACACTCTGGACGTTGTGGCGAGCCGCGCGCACGGAGGAGTTCGGTCGCTAGCTTTGCTCCTTCGAGATGTGCTTGGTGAAGATCCGGATCGTTCTGCCCTTGACCATCGGGCCGCTGTCATAGATGTCGGATGCGATCTGTTCGACCGCGTCGCGCAGCGCAACGAACTGGGCTTGCCGCGCCATGCTCGCCGTTCCACGCGTGCCGGCCAACTCGTCCAGTGCGGCGTCGCTGATCTGGCATTCGATTTCCTGGTCGCCGTTCATCATGGTGAATCCGAACGCCAGTCGTTCGGAATCGTATCCCCCGATCCGGCCACGGGTGAGTGGCATTAAACTTGTCCCTTGAGCGCGCTACCCCTCGCAAAGAGTGAAGCTTCGCGCCACGTTTGTCGAGGGCCACGCGCCGACAAGCGCGCTCTAACCCGCCGGCCGGTCCATCTCGGCGACTTCAAAATTGAAGCGGTCGCGCAAATTCTTGCGTTGCTCGAGGATGTCCTTGAGGAACTCGCGATCGGCGTCGCTGCGCATCATCGGTTCGATCAGGTCGATCTGGTTCATGGCGACGAGCTGCAGGATTTCGGTGCGCGGCTTGCCGGCGGCATCGCGCGGCAGCGCGTGCACGATCTGGATGTGTTCGGGCGGCTTGACGCCCCTGGCCGCGGTAAGCTCGTTGCGCAGCGTCTTTTCCAGCGCGGACTGGTCCGCCTCGACGAAGGCGTAGAGTCCGACGCCGACGCGCCGGTCGGCAAAGGCGACGATCGCGGTGTCGCGCACCTGCGGATTCTTGCGGATCAGATCGATCAATACCGGGGCGTCGTTGACCAGCCTCCGGCCGCCGCCTTCGCGGTCGGTGAAATTGAAGATGCCGCGCGTGATCGCCTGATAGACCTTCTTGCCGGTCTTGAGCCAGATGCTGGCGACCGCGGACTTCTTTGCGAGCACCTTGCGCTCTTTCGGCGTCAACGCCTCCGGCGCGTAGCTGCGCTTGTGCTTCAACAGATGCCGCAGATCCTCATAGGCGGCGATGCGGAACAGTCGGCTGCGGGTCTTGAAGCAGGCGGCAAGCTGGAAGTCGGTGAGGTAGGCGCGGCCATCGCGGCCGACCAGCCAGTTCTGCTCCTTGGCGAGATCGTTGTGGCAGATGCCGGCGCGATGCAGCTTGCGCAACGCGGCCTTGGCGGAACGAAAATAGGCGACGTCGCCGTGCGGCTTCGCCAGATGCAGCGCCGCGCCGTCGATGAAGCCACGGACCAGCGCGCGACGGCCGGCCCACAACAGCTTCGGCCCGACGTCGAGGTCGCGCGCCAAGGTCAGCGCGCGGCGCTCGCGGGAGAACAGATGCAGCGCCAGGGCGAACGACCAGAACGGCACCTGATCGAGCCGGCGCAGCACGCCGTCGACCTCGCCGTCATCGGCGCGGAAGCGGCCGCGCTCGACGGTCGAGAACACGTCGCGCTTGAGCAGCACGCCCTGGCTCCACCGCACCGACAGGGTGGCGTCATCGTCTTTCGGCAAGCTCATGACTGTCAGGCCGCTGCCGCAACGCGCAGATGCTCTGCGATCCAGTGGTCGAGATCGGCGAGCGCGCGCGCGCTGATCGCCTGCTTTTTGGCGACGGTCTTCTCGTTGCCGCGCAGCCGCGAGCCGTCCGGCTTCTTGGTCGGCGCACTGGCCAGCGGCGGGAACAGACCGAAATTGATGTTCATCGGCTGGAACGAGCGCGAACCGGCCTCGATCGTTTCGATGTGGCCACCGGTGATGTGGCCGAGCAGCGCGCCGAGCGCGGTCGTCGCCGGCGGCGGCGTCAGCGCGGCACCGCGCATGTCGGCGGCGGCACAAAGGCCGGCGATCAGGCCGACGCTGGCCGACTCGACGTAACCCTCGCAGCCTGTCATCTGCCCGGCGAAGCGCAGCCGCGGCTGCGCGCGCAGACGCAGCTGACCGTCGAGCAGCTTCGGCGAATTCAGGAAGGTGTTGCGATGCAGGCCGCCGAGGCGGGCGAACTCCGCGTTCTCGAGGCCGGGGATCGTGCGGAACACGCGCTGCTGCGCGCCGTGCTTCAGCTTGGTCTGGAAGCCGACGATGTTGTAGAGCGTGCCGAGCTTGTTGTCCTGCCGCAGCTGGACGATCGCATACGGCTTGACCGTCGGGTTATGCGGATTGGTCAATCCCACCGGCTTCATCGGCCCGTGGCGCAGCGTCTCGTGACCGCGCTCGGCCATCACCTCGACCGGCAGGCAGCCGTCGAAATAGGGCGTGTTGGTCTCCCAGTCCTTGAAGTCGACCTTCTCGCCGTCGAGCAGCGCCGCGACGAAGGCGTCATACTGCTCCTTCGTCATCGGGCAGTTGATGTAGTCGGCGCCGGTGCCGCCGGGGCCGACCTTGTCGTAGCGCGACTGAAACCAGGCCACCGACATGTCGATGGAATCCTTGTGCACGATCGGCGCGATCGCGTCGAAGAATGCCAGCGCGCTCTCGTCGGTCAGAAGCCTGATGGCGTCGGCAAGCGGTGCCGAGGTGAGGGGGCCGGTCGCGACGATGACGTTGCTCCAGTCGGCCGGCGGCAGCCCTGCGACTTCCTCGCGGCTGATCTCGATCAGCGGATGTTCGTTGAGCACCTTGGTGACGGCGGCCGAAAAGCCGTCGCGGTCGACCGCCAGCGCCCCGCCGGCGGGCACCTGGTTGGCGTCGGCCGAGCGCATGATCAGGGAGCCCAGCCGCCGCATCTCGGCGTGCAGCAGCCCGACCGCGTTGTTGGCGGCATCGTCGGAGCGGAAGGAGTTCGAGCAGACCAGTTCGGCGCAGCCTTCGGTCCGATGCGCCTCGGTCATCCGGTGCGGGCGCATTTCGTGCAGCACGGCGCGGACGCCGGCATTGGCGACCTGCCAGGCGGCTTCCGAGCCGGCGAGCCCCGCGCCCACGATGTGCACGGGTTGGGAAGGGGATTGATGCGGTGTCATCGCGCAGCGTTAGCGCGTTTTGATCTCATATGCATCTGAAACCGCACCACAAACGACAACGCCCGCTGTGGAGGCGGGCGTTATCCGTTTAGCAGATGGCTTGCGGCCGATTAGCCGTTGTAGGTGCCGGCGGCAACGCGCGGAATGTCCGAGCGGTCGAGGCCGATATCGGCGAGTTCGCGATCGCTGAGCTGGGACAGTTCGCTGACATTGCGCTGATAATCCCGGAAAGCCTGGATCATGCGGATGAGCGAGAGCAACATGGTAGTCTCCTAGTAATTCAGATTCAGCTTTTCAAAAGCCTCATCGTTGAAGTGAATATAGATGATATAGTGCAGTGCGGTAGTTCCGATGTTGCGATGCAGCTAAGCTCAAAACGCATAGCGGCGGTAAGTTCCGGTTAACCGTTTGGCGCATCGAGCCAGGTCCAGTGGACCAAAGTTCCGCAGAGCCGGGCGACGGCGTCAAAATCTTCTTGAGATCAGTGAGTTAGAAGAATGGTAGTGACTTGAACTACGCCGATCATATGGTAATTACAGACCGTTCGGTCAAGGGATGGCGCGCGTCTGACGCCAGATCACGGCGGCGTGTTCCATGCGTGATTCGCATGCGAAATATTGCCGTATGAATGATTTAATATTCATAGCATGATGGGGTTGGCACCTAGGCGGACGCAGCGTCAATCAGTCGCATTGACCTCGGAGGTAGTTCGGCCCCTCCCGCCCGCTCAGATTTTCGCCTGCCGCGCGAACGCGCTGCTGATTATCGGAAGTGCAGCTCGATTGAAGTGAACACGTCGAGCAAAGCTATTGCGGCGCCGCTTCCTTACCGACATGTAATCAAAACACTATGCAACGCATGCGCGATGCGCGCGCAGCGCTCATCACGTTTGTATCGCGCGAAGTTCATTCTGAACGGTGTCGGGAACAGCGAATAATCGTTCCGCAGATTCCGCAATCACGCTGGGATCTGTCCAAGAACAACAGATGGATCATCCCATGATTAAGACATTGATCGCAGCAGCCACCGTGGCTGCCGTTGCCTACGCTGTCGCTCCCGCTCAGGCCGCGCATCGTCATCACGCGGGCCTCGGCTGCAGCGGTGCCAATCTCGGCAAGACCGAAGCTGCAGTCGAAGCTATGGCTGACAATGAGGTCAAATTCGCGGCGGAGAAGGAAGTCTCGCTCGCTCAGGACGCGATGCTGAACAACCAGTGGGGTGCTTGCGGCGCGCATCTCAGCAAGGCTGCCGAAGCCAGCATGGCGAAGTAGGTTTTGATCATGGCGATAGGGGCCGATTGCCTGGGGCAGTCGGCCCTTTTTGATTCATCCGTAGCTGGACCGGCTTTGATCTAGTCAGAGCAGAAGGGTGGCCTCGTCCTTGGCTCGCTGCGCCACGCAAGCTGGTGTGAAAGCGCTACGGAGCCTTGGCGAGCTGGGTGGCGAAGTAGCCGATCGTCTTGGCGTAGACCTCGCTCTTGTTCCACTGCTGGATCACCGCAAAATTCTCGCTGCCGGGCTCCCAGCCCTTGCCCTTCTTCCAGCCATAGCTCTTCAGGTAGTTCGCCGTCGACGCCAGCACGTCGGGCACGTTGTGCAGGAGGTCGCGCTTGCCGTTGCCGTCAAAGTCGACCGCGAACTTGATGTAGGACGACGGCATGAATTGAGTCTGGCCGATCTCGCCGGCCCAGGCGCCGCGCATCTCCTGCGGCGGCAGATCGCCGCGCTCGACGATGCGCAAGGCATCCATCAACTCGGCCTTGAACATGTCGGAGCGGCGGCAATCATAGGCGAGCGTCGCCAGTGAACGTATGGTCGGAAACTTTCCGGTGTTGACGCCGAAATCGGTCTCCAGTCCCCAGATCGCGACCAGGATTTCGCCCGGTACGCCGTAGGCCTCCTCGATTCGCGACAGCACCGAGCCGTAGCGCTTCATCATGTCGGAGCCGCGATTGAGCCGCGGCGGCACCATGCGGCTCGAGAATTGCTCGAAGGTCTGGCTGAACACCTGCTGCGAATGGTCGCGGGCGAGGATCGCCTTGTCCTGCGTGACGCCAGCCAGCCCGGCCTGGATCGCGTTCTGCGAAATGCCCTTCGTCGCAGCCTCTTTCTTGAAATCGTCGAGCCAGGATTCGAACGTGCCCGTGCCGCATTGAGCGGCCAGCGCCGATGCCGTCGAGGTCAGGAGCCACGCGCCGATGGCGAGCGTGCGAAAGCAAGAGCGAGAGGTCATAAGCAATTCACTCCGGAGTCTGCGATGTCATCGATTGGTCGCGCAAGGCGGCGGGTATGTTCGCGGCAACAGCGGCCAAAACAAGGCTCGTGACCGAGCCGCTTTTTCTCAGGCCGCGCTGCAAATGCCACGCCAGTTTCACACCCATTTGACGATCCTGAACGACAAACCGCCGGCCGAACATATCGGCCGGCGGTTGCTTTGACGTTTACGAATCCGGGTTAGCGGCGCTTAGCCGCGATCGCTGCGCCGCCACGGAAACAGATTGGCCGGGAAGTCCGCGGCAGGCTTGCGCTCGCGCGGTTCGGGGATCACCGGCCGCGCATTCGGATCCTTGACGATGACCTCGCGATAGAGATGCCAGGTGGCGTGACCGAGCAGCGGGATCACCACGGCAAGCCCGAGGAAGAACGGGATCGTGCCCAGCACCAGCAGCACCGCGACGATCAGGCCCCAGGCCGCCATCGGCACCGGGTTCTGTGCGACGGCGCGCATCGACGTCACCATGGCTTCGCCGGCGGTCGCCTGGCGGTCGAGCATCATGGGGAAGGCGATCACGCTGATGCAAAGCGCGACGAGCGCGAACAGGAAGCCGACGCCGCAGCCGACCACGATGAGCCACCAGCCTTGCTGGGTGGTCAGCACGCGCGCGGCAAAATCGGGAATGTTGGCCGCGGTCTCATAGCCGAACACCGCCGTGTAGATGGCCTGGGCGGTGGCGATCCAGGTCACGAACAGTGCGAAAAGCAGCGTTCCGACCCCAAGCATCGCGCCGAATGACGGTGAGCGGAATACCTCCATGGCATCCCAGGCAGATGCTTCCCCGCCGTCCTCGCGGCGGCGGCTCATTTCGTAGAGGCCGATGGCGGCAAACGGGCCGAGCAGGGCAAAGCCCGCGGCCAGCGGAAACAGCAGGGGCAGCACGGAATAGCCGTGCACGGTGCGCGCAAGCACGAGGCCGAGCACCGGATAGATCAGGCAGAGGACGATGGCGTGACTTGGCACCGCCTTGAAGTCTTCCCAGCCGAGACGCAGCGCATGATGCAAATCGGACAGGCCGATGGTGCGGATGACCGGCGCAGACGCGGCGCCTTGTCCGCTCTGCGTCATCGAACTGACATTGCCTTGGTATGACGTGGCCATGGTCGTTGTCTCCCTCTGGGCGGTCGCATCTGGCGCCCGGCACGCGGGCACAAACCTGCCGCCTCTCGAAGCGATCACGATCAAGCCAGACGCGAAAGACAGAGCAGGGAACTGGCCGTGTCGCGAACTGTTCGGCAAGGCTACTCCCAAACCGTGGCAAAAGCACTCACGCTTAAGTGAATGTCGCATTGGCAAGCTATGGAGGGGGCTATAGACTTCAACTGCGACCGCGGTCAGGCGTCCCAGCGCCGTCTGGCTTTCACATCTCAACAGTCTTGGGAGCGAACGATGAGCATTTTCGGAAAAATCATGGGCGCGATCTTCGGTAGCAGCGCCAGCGCCGCGCCCGCAGGCGGATCGGCCACAAGCGCAGCTCCCGCCGGTGGATCCGGCAGTGCATCGTCGTCTCCTGCAGCGGTGCCGGCCGGCGCAGCGCCCGCGCAGTCCGTTGACGTCGCCCCCATTCTCGACAAGGCGGTGGCCGCGAAGGGCGAGAAGCTCGAATGGCGCACCTCGATCGTCGACCTGATGAAGGCGCTCGACATCGACTCCAGCCTGTCGGCGCGCAAGGAGCTCGCCAAGGAGCTCGGCTACTCCGGCGACACCAGCGATTCCGCCAGCATGAACATCTGGCTGCACAAGCAGGTGATGACGAAGCTCGCGGCCAATGGCGGCAAGCTGCCCCCGGACATCAAGCACTGAGCGGATCATCATCCCGCACACGGCCAGGGCCCGCGCCAGCGCGGGCCTTTTTTATGGATCGGCGAGCATCTATAGATCGGCGAACAAGAAGGAGAACGCTCATGACTGATCTCGATCGCCGGACGATGCTTGCGACCGGCGCCCTCGCACTGGCCGGCGCCGCCGCGCAATCCGCGCCGGCCCATGCCGAGACCGCGTCGAAGGCGATGTTTCCGGTACCGGCGGTGACGATCCCGATCGTTGGCGCCAGCGAAGTGTTCCAGGTCCGCCGCATCTACTGCATCGGCCGCAACTACGCGGCGCATGCGATCGAGCGCGGCTCCGATCCGACCCGCGAGCCGCCGTTCTTCTTCCAGAAACCGACCGACGCGATCCAGAATGTCGCGATCGGCACGGTCGCCGATCATCCCTATCCGTCGCTGACCAAGAACTATCACCACGAGGTCGAGCTGGTCGCCGCGCTGAAATCCGGCGGCACCAATATTCCGGCCGACAAGGCGCTCGATCACGTCTATGGCTACGCGCTCGGCCTCGACATGACGCGGCGCGATTTGCAGAACGGCATGGCGGCGGAAAAGAAGCCGTGGGAGATCGGCAAGAGCTTTGATCATGCCGCAGTGCTGGGGCCGATCCATCCGGCTGATAAGACCGGCCACTTCACGCAAGGTGCGATATCGCTCGCGGTCAACGGCACGGTGCGGCAGAGCTCGGATCTGAAGAACATGATCTGGAGCGTCGCCGAGCAGATCGCGAAGCTTTCCGAGGCCTTCGAGCTGAAGGCCGGCGACATCATCTATTCCGGTACGCCGGAGAACGTCGGCCCGGTCGTCAAGGGCGACGTGTTGCTGTGCAAGCTCGAGGGCCTGCCCGACATGTCGATCAAGATCGTCTGAGGGGCAGGGCTCTAACCTGCAAGATCCGCGTATTCCGGATGCTTGTTGAGGTAATCCACCACGAAACCGCAGCTGGCGATCACCTTGTGGCCGTCGGCGCGGATCAGATCCAGCGCACCCTTGACCAGCTCCGATGCGATGCCGCGGCCGCGCAGGGCGCGCGGTGTCTCGGTATGGGTGATGATAACGGCCGCGGGCGTCCGCCGGTAATTCGCGAAAGCGAGGCCGCCCTCGGTGTCGAGTTCGAAGCGGTTTTGGTCCCTGTTGTCGCGGACGGCGGCCATCGCAAAATCCCGGTTGATTCGCAGGCCCTGATGTAAGCGTGTGAACCCGCCGATGCAAAGCCGCGACCAACCCGCAAATTGGCATTTGTGGATTGACGATATGCGCATTTTGGCCTGCCTGACCGCCGTGTTGCTCGGCGCCGCGTTGACGCTTCCAGACCCGCCGCAAGCCGCCGCCGGCGACGATCCGAGCTGGCAGACCTGCGTCGGCCTGACGACGGCGCCCGGCGACCGCGTGGCCGCCTGCACCACGGTGATCGACGGCAAGACCGAGACCGGCAAGCGGCTGGCCGGGGCCTATTGCAATCGCGGCCATGGGCTGACCGAGAAGCGCGAGCTCGATGCAGCGCTCGCCGACCTCAACGAGGCCATCAAGCTCGATCCCGCCTACGCCTGCGCCTATACCAATCGCGGCCGCGTCTACGCCTTCAAGCGCGATCTCGATCATGCGATTGCCGATTACGAAGAGGCGATCCGCATCGATCCGGCATTTGCGCTGGCCTACAACAATCGCGGCGATGCCTGGCTCAACAAGGGCGATCTCGACCGCGCGCTGGCCGATCTCAGCCTCGCCATCAAATACAATCCGCAGCTCGCCACCGCCTATGGCAATCGCGGGTTCGTCTACTACCGCAAGCGCGACGCGGCGCATGCGATCGCCGACTTCACCACCGAGATCAAGCTCGAGCCCAACGTGCTCGCCTACATCAACCGCGGCAATGTCTATCGCGATACCGAGCAGCTCGATCGCGCCGCCGCCGACTATGGCGAGGCTGCGAGGATCGCGCCGACCGATGCGCGCGGCTGGCGCAACCGCGGCATGATCCGTCTCTTTCAAGGGGACAACAAGGGCGGGCTCGCCGATTACGACAAGGCGCTGCAATACGATCCGAACGACGTCTATTCCTGGAATAATCGCGGCCAGGCCAAGCTGCGGCTCGGCGACAAGAAGGGCGCGGCGGCCGATTTCCGCAAGGCGCTCGAGCTGCAGCCCGATTTGCAGAGCGCCAAGGGAGCGCTGGCGCGGCTCGGCGGAGCGCGGTGACATCTTGCCGGCAACGATCGCTCCTGCCGTGTCGCACATACGCGGGACGGGCCTTGCGGATGGATGCAGTTCGATTACGTTTGATGACAGACATACGCCCCTGATGCGGCTGGATGGTCGTCTGGTACGGAGTGGCGGAGCCGGCCGCCGACGTATGCCTCTTGTCGGAGGAGGTTCGTCATGTCGGACAATCGTTTCTTCAACACACACCGTCCCTGGGAGGACTGGCTCGGCATGCTGCTCGGCGTGCTGATCATGGTCTCGCCCTGGTTTCCGATGCAGGTGAGCGGCGCTGTCGATATCGAGCGCAGCCACCTCGTCCTCAACAGCTTCATCGTCGGCATGCTGGTGCTCGGCATCGCCCAGCTCGAATATGTCGCGCTGCACCGCTGGGAGGAGGTGGCCAGCATCCTGCTCGGTCTCTGGCTGATGGCATCGCCCATGGTCTTTGGTTACGCCGAGGACCACGCGCTGCAGTTCTGGCACATCCTGCTCGGCGCGCTGGTCGCCTTTATAGGCGCGTTGCAGCTGTGGCAGGACTGGAACCTGAGCGAGCAGGAACTCGCCAAGCACCCGCAGTAGCGGGCTGGGCAGAAAACAACGGGTTGACCGCCGCCGGCGCGCGGTATCATCGGGCCGCGCCCGTCGGGCCTTGCCGAAGGCGGCGGCTTGGCGATAAACCGGGCGGTACCAATCCCTTGCGGCGCTTGAAGACGCCCGGTTCTGACCGAGGAAACACCCGATGATCGTCCTGACCTTGCCCTGTCTGTTGTGCGTATCGGCGGGGCGGCAATGAGCGGGACGGCTGCTGCCGCGCCGCGCGGCGGGATCGCGCGGGTATCGCGCCGGGTCATGAACCTCGCCTACATCCTGACCCAGAACGCCCGCCGCCACGGCGATCGCCCCGGCTTCATCTGGAACGAGAAGGCCTGGTCCTGGCGCCATATCGACCAGAACGTCTCGGCGCTGGCGGCGGCATTGGCCGCGCGCGGCATCGTCAAGGGCGACCACATCCTGGTGCATTCCAAGAACTGCGACGAGATGTTCTGGTCGATGTTCGCCGCCTTCCGGCTCGGCGCGGTCTGGGTGCCGACCAATTTCCGCCTGATGCCGGACGAGGTCGCCTATCTCGCGGCGGCCTCCGGCGCCAAGGCGTTTCTGTGCCACGCCGACTTCCCCGAACATGCCAAGGCGGCCGCCAATCCCGCGCTCGAATTCGTCTGGCAGATCGGGGAGGAGGGCACGTTCGGCGAGGCGACGCTCGGCGATGTCATCGCCAAGCACGCCGGCGCTGTGGTCGAGAACGTTGCCGTCGACTATGACGATCCCTGCTGGTTCTTCTTCACCTCCGGCACCACCGGCCGCTCCAAGGCCGCGGTCTTGACCCATGGCCAGATGGCCTTCGTCATCACCAACCATCTCGCTGACCTGATGCCCGGCACCACGGAAGAGGACGCCTCGCTGGTGGTGGCGCCGCTATCGCATGGCGCCGGCGTACATCAATTGGTGCAGACCGCGCGCGGCGTGCCGACCATCCTGCTGCCGTCGGAGAAGTTCGACATCGCCGAAGCCTTCCGGCTGATCGCCAAGCATCGCGTCAGCAACATGTTCACGGTGCCGACCATCCTGAAGATGATGGTCGAGCATCCCGCCGCCGACCAGCACGACCATTCCTCGCTGCGCTACATCATCTACGCCGGCGCGCCGATGTATCGCGAGGACCAGAAGGCGGCGCTGAACAAGCTCGGCGGCGTGCTGGTGCAGTATTTCGGCCTCGGCGAGGTCACCGGCAACATCACGGTGCTGCCGCCCGGACTTCACGATCCCGAGGACGGGCCGCATGCGCGGATCGGCACCTGCGGCTTCGAGCGCACCGGGATGCAGGTCTCGATCCAGGGCGACGATGGCAGCGAGCTGAAGGCGCACGAGACCGGCGAGATCTGCGTGATCGGTCCCGGCGTGTTCGCGGGCTACTACGACAACCCCGAGGCCAATGCGAAGGCGTTTCGCGACGGCTGGTTCCGCACCGGCGACCTCGGCCACATGGACGAGGAGGGCTTCGTCTACATCACCGGCCGTGCCTCCGACATGTACATCTCGGGCGGCTCCAACATCTATCCGCGCGAGATCGAGGAGAAGCTCTTGACCCATCCCGCGGTCGGCGAGGTCGCGGTGCTCGGCGTGCCCGATCCCTTCTGGGGCGAGGTCGGCGTCGCCGTCTGCGTCGCGCGCGAGGGCACCGAGGCGGTCGCGGAGGCGGAGCTTGCCGCCCATCTCGCGCCAAAAGTGCCGCGCTACAAGATGCCGAAACGCTTCTTCTTCTGGGAGGCGCTGCCGAAGTCCGGCTACGGCAAGGTGCCGAAGCGGCTGATCCGCGACGAGCTCGAGGCGCGCGGGCTGCTCGAAGTGATCGCCAAATCGACGGGCGCGTGAGGCGATGCGCAGCATCGCCCAGCCTGGCGCTCCGCATCCAGAGCGCATCCAATGGGTCAGGGCGCGCGGCCGCGCCTTTTCATTCGTGCTCGAGGCCGGCATTCCCTTGCTCGAAGCCGTGCGCCGCGGCTTTGCGGCGGAGGGCTTTTGCAGCGGCGTCCTGAGCGCGAAAAGCGGCGCGCTCGGGCCGTTCGCCTATGTGATGCCGGCGCTGTCGAAGGATGGCGTCAACGCTGCGTTCTACAGCGACACGTTCCGTCCCGACGGCGTGACCCGGCTCAAGCTGGCGGCGTTGACCTTCGGCGAACGCGACGGCGCGCCGTTCTTTCATTGCCACGGCCTGTGGACTGAGGCCGACGGCCGTTTCAATGGCGGCCACATGCTGCCGGAAGAAACCATTGTCGCCGAGCCGTTCGAGGTGAACGCGTTCGGGATTGACGGCGCGACGTTCCTGGCCGAGGCGGACAGCGAAACCAATTTCAAGCTGTTCGGTCCGGTCGCAGCCGAGCCGCGTGGGGCCAGGACCACGAGCCATGCCTTCGCGCTGCGGCTGCGGCCGAACCAGGATTTTGCCTGCGCGCTGGAAGCCTTCTGCCGCCAGCACGGCATCCTGCGCGCGCGGCTGCATGGCGGCGTCGGCTCGACCATCGGCGCCGTCTTCACCGACGGCCACAGCGTGGTGCCGTTCGCGACCGAGCTCGCGGTGACCGCGGGCGAGATCGCACCGGACGCGGATGGCCGGCTGCATGCCGAGCTCGACATCGCGCTGGTCGACTATCTCGGCGGCATCGCCGAGGGACGCCTGGTGCGCGGCGACAATCCGGTGCTGATGACGATGGAGCTGGCGCTGGAGGTGCTGGCGGAGGCGGAGCAGCCGTAGGGGCGGGCGCTTTCTCCCGGCGGTCGTCCTGGCGTTCGCCGGAGCCGATATCGCGCCGCGGCCTCCGCTGTCCCATAACCACAGACATTCGTTGTCGAAGCGAGCTGTGGCTCAAGCGTTATGCAACAATGACCTTCGGTGGTTATGGGTCCCGGGTCGCGCTTCGCTTGCCCGGGACGACACCTAATTTGTTGCGCGATCTGCGAGTCACATATCCGCATTCTCGCGACATGAATTGTCCGAGGCTTGCCGCCTTCGCCGCCCTCTCTTGACCAGGGGGCGCAGGGGCCGCTCACCTCCGCTTGCGGACATGGATGTTGATGTCGAGGTCGATCTCGCTGACGCAGGTCTGCTCGGTGCGATGCGATCCGCCCTCGTGCCAAGGGCCGTTGCGCAGGCTGATGTCGCTGACGTGAGCGAGCCGCAGGCAGCGCCATTGCGGCAGTTGGCCCGAGCTCGAGCCGCCGAACTGCCAGGCCAGCACGACCTCTTCACCGCTCTTGTTGTGGCCGATGATGTGCGGGCAGAGTTCGCGCGGCCGGCCGTCATAGATGCAGACCGCTTGCTGTTCGTTGAGGATCGCCTTGCGGAAGAGTGCGTAAGACTTGCTGGGCATGGGGCATCCGGCCATCTAGGATTGTTGCGGGCTCTTATCATAAACTGGGCCGCCCGCCATTGTTTCCCCGGATCCGCGCACATGGCCAGACGAAACCGCCCGATCAACATGCCTGCGCCGTATCTGAAGCGGGTCTGGCTCGATCCTGCGCGAATTCCGAACCGCGATGCCTATCCGTTCGTACTGCCGCTGCTGCGCGACGATTTCGAGCTGAGCTTCGACAAGGCGATCACGATCATCGTCGGCGAGAACGGCACCGGCAAATCGACGCTGCTCGAAGGCATCGCCGTGATGGCCGGCTATGACGACGCCGGCGGCGGCAAGGGCTATCGCGCGGTCGACCATGGCAATGCCGTTGAGAAGATGGGCGGCTCGCTTGCGTCGGCGCTGCGTGCCAGCTGGCTACCTAAGATCACGAATGGCTGGTTCTTCCGCGCCGAGAGTTTTTTCTCGGTGGCGCGCTACGTCGACGAGGCCGCGCTGGATGTCGGAGACGTGCCGCCGAACTTCCTGTCCTATTCCCACGGCGAGGGCTTCCTGCGCTTCTTCAACGAGCGTTGCCAGCGGCAGGGCATCTTCATCTTCGACGAGCCGGAATCCGCGCTGTCGCCGTCGCGGCAGATCGAATTCCTCAAATTGTTGCACCGGATGAACGGCACCGGCCACTGCCAGGTGATCATGGCGACGCATTCGCCGGTGCTGATGGCCTATCCGAATGCGACGCTGCTGCGGCTGAGCAAATACGCGCTGGAGCCGGTGGGCCTGAGGGACACCGATCACTACCGGCTGATGCGCGAGTTCTGCGACGACCCCAAGGGGTTCGTCGAGGCGGCGATCGAGGACTGACGCCGCTGCCCGGCAGGCTTGCCTCCCGGGGAAGCCGGCGGGTGCGAGTTCGCTCTGGTGCAAGAAGCAGGTTGCCGGTCTAGTCTAGAACCTCCAATCATAAACTGCGGCATGCGCCAGGCGGCGCAGGGCCGACAGACATCGGGAGAGGACCAAGGATGAGGCGGACGATCGCACGGACTTTCGTGGTGGTGGCGGCATTGGCCGTGTTGGGGGCCGTTTGGGCTCATGGGCCGACCCGCCAGAAGGTGCGGGAATCCATCGAGATCGATGCGCCGCAGGCCAAGGTGTGGGCGGTGATCGGCAATTTCCAGGACATGAGCTGGCTTGCCGGTGTCGCCAAGACCGAGGGCGAGAAGGGCAACGAGATCGGCGCCACACGGCGGCTGACACTGGCGCCCGGCATTACCATCGACGAGGAGCTCTACAAATACGAACCAGAGATGATGAGCTATTCGTACCGGATCACGGCGGTCGACGTGAAGGTGCTGCCGGTCACCAACTATTCCTCGACGCTGACGGTGTCGCCGGCGCCGGACGGCAAGTCGAAGCTGGAATGGGCCGGCGCGTTCTATCGCGGCTTTCCCAACAACGACCCGCCGCCGGAGCTGAGCGACGAGGCCGCGGTGAAGGCGGTGAGCGGGCTCTACAAGACCGGGCTCGAAGCGCTGAAGAAGAAGATCGAGAGCGGGACCTGAGCATGATCCGGAAAAGTGCGAAGCGGTTTTCCGACAAGATCATGCTCAAGACGAGGAGCTAAAGCGCGATGATGGTTTGTCCCAATCTCGTCGGGCTTTAGCCGTGCGCGCGATTGCGCTCGTCGCGCTGCTTGCCAGCCTCGGCGCCGCGCGCGCCGAGGAGGCGTTCGTCACCAACCAGCTCAGCGACGATCTCACGGTGGTCGATCTCGCGACCTCGAAGCCGGTCGCGACCATCGCGATCGGCGGCAAGCCGGCGGGCGTTGCCGTCAGCAATGACGGCCGCTTCGCCTATGTGACCAGCCCGGATGCCAAGGCGGTCACGGTGGTCGACGCGCCGGCGCGAAAGGTCGTGGGGCGGGTCGATGTCGGCGGCGGGCCGCTCGGCATCGCGGTCGCGCCCGATGGCGCGATGGTCTATGTCGCCGACTGGTACGCCGCCGCGGTGCGGGTGATCGATGCCAGAGAGCAGCGTGTCGTCGCAAGTATCGCGGTCGGTGCATCGCCGTCCGGGCTGGCGGTGACACCGGATGGGCTGCTGCTGCTGTCGGCGGATCGCGACGATGACAGCGTCTCCATCATCGATACCGCCTCGCGCGAGCTGAGGGGGATCGTGAAGGTCGGGAGTCGGCCGTTTGGTGTCACCATCGATGCCGATGGCAAGCGTGCCTACACCGCCAATGTCGGCACCAACGACGTCTCGGTGATCGACGTCGCGACCGCGCGCGAGATCGGCCGCGTGCATGTCGGCCTGCGCCCCTACGCGGTGGCGCTGGCGCAGGGCCGCGGCTTCGTCACCGACCAGTATGACGGCAAGGTCAGCGTGTTCGACCTCGCGACGTTGCAGCCCGTGAAGCGGATCACGGTCGGCGATTACCCCGAAGGCATCGAGGCGACCGCCGACGGCAAGCGCATCCTGGTCGCGAACTGGGAAAGCAACACGCTGAGCATGATCGACGCCGCCGAGCTGAAGGTGATTGGCGAGGTCAAGGTCGGCGACGGCCCGCGCGCGTTCGGGGCGTTCCTCAGACGGACGGAGTAGGGGGAAGGTGCGTGGGGTGTCCCAAAATATCGAAAACAACCCCATGCAAAGGAGCAGGCTGCCGTCGAGACTCGGAAAAGCGACTTGACGCGTCGGGCAAATCAGCGGTACGTTTTTATTATTCCGAAATTGTGCAAGCGTCCGCCGCCGCAGGATAGAGCCAACCGGCCCCTGCGGCCGGTCGCCGAGCCGCGCCCCATTGGCTCACCAGCGCGGCAGGCATATATTATCGGGCAAATAAGCGGAACACAGGGAGGATGCCATGCATCATACCTTGGTGCCCAGTGACCGGGTCGAGCATGTCTGCGTCTTCGGGCGCGATGGCGCCAAGCTCGGGTCGATCGAGCGGCTGATGCTCGACAAGGTGAGCGGAACGGTGGCCTATGCCATCATCAAGACCGGAGGCGTGCTGAGTACCCACCACCACTATCCCGTCAGATGGACCGCGCTGCGATTCGATCCTGTGCGGCAGGCCTTCGAGGCCGAGGTGACGCTGGATGATCTGCGGTCAGGACCCTCCGAATTCGACGGCGACGAATTCGACTGGGGCGACCGCTCGCGATCGTACACGCACCCGAACTATTGGGCGGTGTAGCAGAGCGGTTGAGAGACCGTAGCCCGCATGAGCGAAGCGACATGCGGGAGCGGTCAACTTGTTCGGCTGATAGACCCCGCATATCGCTCCGGTCATGCGGGCTACTAAGTCAGGCACATGCCCCAATTCAAGCCCGCCGGCTGGCCTTCCGTCATACCGCGAATTGTCACCCGCGACCTCACTGGCTTGGCCAGATTTCTTCGAGACGTTTTCGATGCGCAGGGCAAAGTGCGCTCCGGCGCGCCAACGGAAATCCGGATCGGAGACTCGATCATCCTGATCAGCGACGGCGGAGGCGTCCGCGAGGCGATGTCGGCCTTTCTCTACGTCTATGTTCGAGACGCGGACGAGACCTATCGGCGGGCGATCGCGGCAGGCGCTGAATCGATCGAGCCGCCTGCGGATACGCCCTATGGCGACAGACGCGCGATGGTGCGGGATGCCTGGGCCAACGTCTGGCAGATCGCCACCTGCCGTGGGAGCTAAGTGTGTAGCCCGCATGAGCGAAGCGATATGCGGGACCGGTCATTGTTGGCCGCGAGAGGCCCCGGATATCGCTTCGCTCATCCAGGCTACTTGCTACGGGCCTGGTCTGCTCGAAGCAGCCACATGACCTGGTCGCGATATCTGAGGGGAAATGCAACCGAAAGCGGATGGTCTTTCGATCCTGACATTTTGCGAGCAGCGTCATTCAGTATCGCAACGTAGGTCATCGCGTTCGGCAGGTCGCCAACCAGCCGCACATCAGCATGCATTACAAGCACGGGACCGTGCGGCAACCACGAGAGATCGCGGATTCATTCCTCGAACCCATCCCAATTGCTCCCAAAGTAACCGGGAAATTCGAGCTGTGCAGCGAGCGTGGCCAAGAGCGCCGCTTTGCTCGTCACATTCTCAAGGATGCTGGCGCGCACCGCTGCAGGGGACGACGCGCCCTCATCTTCGAACGAGATGAATGTTTGCGGCTCGCTCACCCGGCCTGTGTCACTCCGCCGCCTCGCTCGCTGAGCTCTTCCTCGGCTTGCTGTTCGCCTTCTTCAGCACCGGAGCCAGGAACTTGCCGGTGTAGCTGCGCGGGGCCTTGACGATGTCCTCGGGCGGGCCCCAGGCGACGATCTCGCCGCCGCCGTCGCCGCCTTCGGGGCCGAGGTCGATGACCCAGTCGGCGGTCTTGATGACCTCGAGATTGTGCTCGATCACCACCACCGTGTTGCCCTGGGCGACCAACTCGTGCAGCACCTCGAGCAGCTTGGCGACGTCGTGGAAGTGCAGGCCGGTGGTCGGCTCGTCCAGGATGTAGAGCGTGCGCCCGGTGGCGCGCTTTGACAGCTCCTTCGCCAGCTTGACGCGCTGGGCTTCGCCGCCCGACAGCGTCGTCGCCTGCTGGCCGACATGGATGTAGTCGAGGCCGACGCGGTGCAGGGTCTGGAAGGTCTCGCGCACGCGCGGCACCGCCTTGAAGAATTCGGCGGCTTCCTCGACCGTCATGTCGAGCACGTCGGCGATGCTCTTGCCCTTGAACAGCACCTCCAGCGTCTCGCGGTTGTAGCGCTTGCCCTTGCAGG
This sequence comes from Bradyrhizobium sp. USDA 4510, assembly GCF_054059095.1. Taxonomy (NCBI): domain Bacteria; kingdom Pseudomonadati; phylum Pseudomonadota; class Alphaproteobacteria; order Hyphomicrobiales; family Nitrobacteraceae; genus Bradyrhizobium; species Bradyrhizobium sp. USDA 4510. The sequence goes on from NZ_JBSSBT010000001.1 coordinate 3,607,700, forward strand.
TGTCGCAGGTGACGTAGACGTCGGGCAGGAAGTGCATCTCGATCTTGATGACGCCGTCGCCCTGGCAGGCCTCGCAGCGGCCGCCCTTGACGTTGAAGGAGAAGCGCCCGGGCTCGTAGCCGCGCGCCTTCGCCTCCGGCAGGCCGGCGAACCATTCGCGGATCGGCGTGAAGGCACCGGTATAGGTCGCGGGGTTGGAACGCGGCGTGCGGCCGATCGGCGACTGGTCGATGTCGATGATCTTGTCGATGTGCTCGAGGCCCTCGATGCGGTCGTGCGGCGCCGCGCCCTCGCTGGCGTTGTTCAGCTTGCGGGCGATGGCGCGGTACAGCGTGTCGATCAACAGCGTCGACTTGCCGCCGCCGGAGACGCCGGTCACGCAGGTGAACAGGCCGAGCGGGATTTCGGCCGAGACGTTCTTGAGGTTGTTGCCGCGGGCGTTGACGACCTTGATGGTGCGCCGGTGGTTCGGCGGCCGCCGGTCGGGCACAGGCACCGACAACTCGCCGGTGAGATACTTGCCGGTCAGCGATTTCGGATTGCGCATGATCTGGTCGGGCGTGCCTTCGGCGACGATGTGGCCGCCATGCATGCCGGCGCCGGGCCCGATATCGAGCACATAATCGGCGAGGCGGATGGCGTCCTCGTCATGCTCGACCACGACCACGGTGTTACCGAGGTCGCGCAGCCGCTTCAGGGTGTCGAGCAGGCGGGCATTGTCGCGCTGGTGCAGGCCGATCGACGGCTCGTCCAGCACGTAGAGCACGCCGGTGAGGCCCGAGCCGATCTGCGAGGCGAGGCGGATGCGCTGGCTCTCGCCGCCGGACAGCGTGCCGGAGGAGCGCGACAGCGTCAGGTAGTTCAGGCCGACGTCGAGCAGGAAGGTCAGGCGCTCGCGGATCTCTTTCAGGATGCGCGTTGCGATCTCGTTCTGCTGCGCGTTCAGCGCCTCCGGCACCGTCTCGAACCATTCGCCGGCGCGCTTGACCGAGAGCTCGGAGATCTCGCCGATGTGCTTGCCGCCGATCTTGACGCACAGCGCCTCCGGCTTCAGGCGGTGGCCGTTGCAGCCTTCGCAGGGCACGTCGGAGAAATACTTGCCGAGTTCCTCGCGCGCCCACTCGCTCTCGGTCTCGCGGTAGCGGCGGTTGATGTTGGTGATGACGCCCTCGAACGGCTTCTTGGTGTCGTAGGAGCGGACGCCGTCCTCATAGGAGAACTTGATCTCGTCGTCGCCGGAGCCGTGCAGCAGCGCGTTCTGGACCTTCTTGGTGAGGTCCTTCCACTTGGTGTCGAGCGTGAACTTGTAGTGCTTGCCGAGCGCGGTCAGGGTCTGGATGTAGTAGGGCGAGGATGATTTCGCCCAGGGCGCGATCGCGCCCTTGCGCAAGGTCAGCTCCTTGTCGGGGATGACCAGGTCCGCGTCGATATGCTGCTCGACGCCGAGGCCGCCGCAGGCCGGACAGGCGCCATAGGGGTTGTTGAACGAGAACAGGCGCGGCTCGATCTCGGGGATCGTGAACCCGGAGACCGGGCAGGCGAACTTCTCCGAGAACAGGATGCGCTCGGGCCCGCTCTTGTCGTGGATTTTGGCGGTTTTCTTCTTGTCCTCTTTCTTGTCGTCCTGGGCGGCCGCCGCCGGCGCGTCGGCATATTCAATCACGGCGAGGCCCTCGGCGAGCTTCAGCGCGGTCTCAAAGCTTTCCGCGAGGCGCTGGGCGAGGTCGGGACGCACCACGATGCGGTCGACCACGACGTCGATGTCGTGCGGGAATTTCTTGTCGAGCGCCGGCGCCTCGGACAGTTCGTAAAAGGTGCCGTCGATCTTGACGCGCTGAAAGCCCTTCTTGAGGTACTCGGCGAGCTCCTTCTTGTACTCGCCCTTGCGACCGCGCACGACCGGCGCCAGCAGATAGAGGCGGGTGCCTTCCGGCAGCGCTAGCACGCGATCGACCATCTGCGAGACGATCTGGCTCTCGATCGGCAGGCCGGTGGCCGGCGAATAGGGCACGCCGACGCGCGCCCAGAGCAGGCGCATGTAGTCGTAGATCTCGGTGACGGTGCCGACGGTGGAGCGCGGGTTCTTCGACGTGGTCTTCTGCTCGATCGAGATCGCCGGCGACAGGCCGTCGATCTGGTCGACATCCGGCTTCTGCATCATCTCGAGGAACTGGCGCGCATAGGCCGACAGCGATTCGACGTAGCGGCGCTGGCCCTCGGCATAGATGGTGTCGAACGCGAGCGACGATTTGCCGGAGCCGGACAGGCCGGTGAACACCACGAGCTTGTCGCGGGGAATCTCGACGTCGATGTTCTTCAGATTGTGTTCGCGCGCGCCACGGATCGTGATGGCGCGCGATGAGGAGCCGGCGTTCTGTTGGCGCTTCGCCTTGAGCACTTCATCCATAGCGACAGTTCCGGGCGCATGCTTGGCGCCTTTTGGGCGCGCATCGCCGGTGATGCCGGGACCTTGCGCCGATGGGGTGTGAAGACTGGAACGTAGGAAGAACGGTCGACAATTTCCAGTGCTGAGTCGCGTCCATCAACGGATAGTTTGCCTGATGGCAGCAGCCGTCAGCAGCGCCGGTTCCGCTAGAGCCTTTTCCCGCTTCGATGGGATCGGAACGGGAGCTCTGGATTCCTGCTGTGACGCGTTTTCTTGACGCGAACCGCAATTCACTTCGCTCGAAAACGCGCTTACGCAAAAAGGCCGGCGCTAGGCCGGCCAGTGCGATCTGACCGCCGATGGCGGTCAGGCAATTCGCTCAGGCTTAGTACTTGGCGACGATCGGGCCGCCGAAGTGATAGTTGACGCCGAACTGGGCGCTGTGCAGCTCGAGCGTACCGGACGGCACGCCGAAATAGTTCTCGCTGTCGAGGCTGCGATACAGGTATTCGCCCTTGATCGACCACTGCGGCGCGATGAACGCCTCGACGCCGGCGCCGACGGTCCAGCCGGAGTGAAAGTTGCTCTGCGAGGCGGTCACGCCGAGCGCGGTGACGCTGACCTCGTTGTTGGCCCAGGCGTAACCGCCGGTGCCATAGAACAGCACCTTGTCGACGGCGAAGCCGAGGCGGCCGCGCACGGTGCCGAGCGAGTCGATCTTGCTGCGGGCGGTGACGCCGAGCGCGGAGACCGATGCGTCGATGTCAGCGCCTGCGGCGTCGACCTCGAGGCCGTACACGATGTTGCCGGCTTGCCAGTTGTAGCCGATGGTGCCGCCGCCGAAGCCGCCTTCCATGCTCGGGGTGCCGGAGTTCTCGCTGGCGTAGCCGCCGAAGCCACCGACGTAGAAGCCGGTCCAGTTGTAGATCGCGGCTGGCGGCGGAGCCTTCACGTAAGGCGCGCGTGCCGCCATGTCGGCGGCCATTGCCGGTGCAAAAGCGCTCAGTGCAAACATGCCGGCCGAGGCCAGCAAAACAGTCCTCATTTTCAAAGTCCCAGTCCCATTTTCTTGTTGTCCCTTCAGATATCTTGAAGAGAGCGTCACAGCAGTGTCGCGTGACGTGCTGGTGCTTCTACAGAGAAATGCCGGAACGTGTGTATCCGCGAAACCACAACGCACCGAAAACGGCCCCGGTGAGGTGCGCGTGCACACGCAACGAAAAAGCCGGCGCACAAACAGGCGCAAACAAAAAGGCCGGCGCGAGGCCGGCCTTTCGTCTGGATCAATCGGCCTGGCGCGATCAATAGCGCGCGACGACCGGACCACCCCACTTGTAGTTCACGCGGACGGTAACGAGGTCGACGTCCTGGCGATCGCGGATGGTGCTGTTCAGCGTGCCGTTGGGGGCGATCAGGTTATAGGTCTTGTCCTGCATGAACAGGTGGTCGTATTCGATGCCCGCGGTCCAGTTCGGCGCGAAGCCGACTTCGATGCCGGCGCCGACGGTGCCGCCCCAGCGGGTGTCGCTGGCGCTGCCGACCAGCACGCCGGTTGGGGTGAAGTAGGTGTTGAAGCGGTTGTCGGTCAGCGCCGCGCCGCCCTTGGCGTAGAGCAGCACGTTGTTGACGGCGTAACCGATCTGGCCGGTGAACAGGCCGAACGCGTCGATCTTGGACTGGTTGGTGAACAGGCCCGGGAAGATCGCGCTGTTGTTGCTGCCCTTCAGGTCAGCCCAGTCGCCCTGCGCTTCGAGGCCGAACACCCAGGCGCCAGCCTGCCAGCGATAACCGATCTGGCCACCGGCGACGCCGCCGGTTGCATCATGGCAACCATCTGATGCGAGGAAGATGCCGGCCGGGAGCTGGTCCCAGCAATTGTGGCTCGAGCCCCAGCCGCCGTTGGCGCCGATGTAGAAGCCGGTCCAGTCATAGATCGGGGCAACCACGGGCGGCGGCGCCTTGGTGTACGGGCGCGCAGCGAGATCGGCAGCCGCGGCAGGCGCAGCAAACGCAATCAGAGCAACCGTACCGAGCAAAAACTTCTTCATTATCAATCCCCCAGCACCCCGATCGGCTTCCAAACGGTCCCGAAGCACGATCCCAGACGCGAGCGCCCGCGCCATGGTTGGAGCTATACGCTGATTCAACCGAAAACGCAGTCTCCCAAATGCAACACTCGCGGGAGAAGTATCGATAAGGCAAGCTGCTGATTTGTTTGTTGTTTTTCTAAATCTTGCTGCCGAGCGTCGGCCTGCACCGAGATCGACTGCCGCTCTGACGGCACTCGCCGCTTCTACGGATGGTTGTGGCGAACAAAACTGGAACGATGCCGGATCCGGTGCTATATCCCGATATCCGTGGATAACCGCGAGACGGCAAAGGCGACGAGCCGGCACCGGCGTATAGGGTCATCCACGACGCCTGCGGCGTAAGTGGCGAAGGTTGAGAGTGGCGGCCGAATGTCCGGACGCCCGGTTTTTGAGTGGAGATGATGCGATGGCAGGAAGCGTGAACAAGGTGATCCTGGTGGGAAACCTCGGCAAGGATCCGGAAATCCGGCGGACGCAGGACGGCCGTCCGATCGCAAACCTTTCCATCGCCACCTCGGAAACCTGGCGCGACAAGGGCACCGGCGAGCGCAAGGAAAAGACCGAGTGGCACCGCGTCGTGATCTTCAACGAGGGCCTCTGCAAGGTCGCCGAGCAGTATCTGAAGAAGGGCGCCAAGGTGTACATCGAGGGGCAGTTGCAGACCCGCAAATGGACCGACCAGAGCGGCGTCGAGAAGTACTCGACCGAAGTCGTGCTGCAGGGCTTCAACTCCAACCTCACCATGCTCGACGGGCGTGGCGGTGGGGGCAGCAGCTTCTCCGATGATGGCGGCAGCGATTTCGGTTCGGCCGGACCAGTCAGCTCGGCGCCGCGCCGCGCCGTCGCCGCGGGTGGTGGCAGCAGCCGCAACAGCGACATGGACGACGACATCCCGTTCTGAGCAGCGGTCGCGCTTCCGTCGATTCCGTCAGGCGCCGTTCCGTGAAGATCATTTCCCGGAACGGTCGTTGCGATCGGCACCAGCAATTTCCTCGTGTGGAATATGAGGATAACCCGGTAACTCTCTGTCAGAACGTCGGTGGTTCGACGTAAGGGGATGCGGGTTCCCTGGACTTTGACACAGCCTGATGTAAATGATATTTACATTGGCCTGCGGCATTTGATGCCTGGCCGCGAGCTTCACCCGAGGGCCGGCCATCATGAGCCTCGCGCCATTGCTCGACGCCGCGCCTGCGATCCCGCTCCACGCCTTTGCCGCGATGGCCGCCTTCGTGCTCGGCTCCATCCAGCTCGCCGCCCCCAAGGGCACGCTGCCGCACCGGACCCTGGGCTGGATCTGGGTGATCCTGATGCTGGTGGTCGCCGGAAGCTCGTTCTGGATCCATCAGATCCAGCTGGTCGGTCCCTGGAGCCCGATCCACCTGCTGTCGATCTTCTCGCTCGCCATGCTGGCGCTCGGCGTCACGGCCGCACGGAGCCACAATGTCCGCCGCCACAGGTTCACGATGATCGGCATCTTCTTCGGCGCGCTGCTCATCGCCGGACTGTTCACCTTGATGCCCGGGCGGATCATGCACGCAGTGGTTTTCGGCCACTGACTGGCGAGGCGAACTGCCACTGGCGAGTGGCGAATAGGGATTTTTCCATCCGCTATTCGCCATTCGCCACGCGCTTCCCGACCAGGCAGCCGGAACCTCGGTGCTCCACCCGTAAGTGCATGAAAAAACGAACGGAAAAACGGCTTGCCGGAGCCGCGCAAGGGTGGTTATCAGGCCCCTGATGGGCTATATGATTCCCCAGCAGAACCGACCGGATTTCCCCTTTGTCCGATAACGACGACCACAAGCCCGGCGAGCCGCCGGGACCCTCAGATATTCGTCCCGTTTCCATCCTCGACGAGATGAAGAAGTCCTATCTCGATTACGCGATGAGCGTGATCGTGTCGCGTGCGCTGCCCGATGCGCGCGACGGGCTCAAGCCGGTGCACCGGCGCATCCTCTATTCGATGCATGAGCAGGGACATACGCCGGACAAGAAATACGTCAAATCCGCCCGCGTCGTCGGCGACGTGATCGGTAAATATCACCCGCATGGCGACCAGTCGATTTACGACGCGATGGTCCGCATGGCGCAGGATTTCTCACTGCGCGTGCCGCTGATCGACGGCCAGGGCAATTTCGGTTCGGTCGACGGCGATCCGCCGGCCGCCTATCGATATACCGAAGCGCGGCTGACCCGGGCGGCGCTCGCCGTGCTGGCCGACATCGACATGGAAACGGTCGATTTCCAGCCGAACTACGACAACTCCGAGCAAGAGCCGTCGGTTCTGCCGGCCCGGTTCCCGAACCTTCTGGTCAATGGCGCGGGCGGCATCGCCGTCGGCATGGCGACCAATATCCCGCCGCACAATCTCGGTGAGGTCGTCGATGCCTGCGTGGCGCTGATCGACAATCCGGCGCTCACGATCGACGAACTGATCGACATCATTCCCGGACCGGACTTCCCGACCGGCGGCGTCATCCTCGGCCGTCAGGGCATTCGCAGCGCCTACCACCTCGGCCGCGGCTCGATCGTGATGCGCGGCAAGGTGACGATCGACACCATCCGCAAGGATCGCGAAGCGATCATCATCACCGAGATTCCCTATCAGGTGAACAAGGCGACGATGGTCGAGCGTATCGCCGATCTCGTCAAAGAGAAGAAGATCGAGGGCATCGGGGACCTGCGCGACGAGTCCGATCGTGACGGCTATCGCGTCGTCATCGAGCTGAAGCGCGAAGCGGTGCCCGACGTGGTGCTGAACCAGCTCTACCGATTCACACCGCTGCAGACCAATTTCCCGGCCAACATGCTGGCGCTGGATTCCGGCCGTCCGCAGACGATGAATCTGAAGGACCTGCTCACCATCTTCGTCGCGTTCCGCGAGCAGGTGGTGACCCGGCGGACCAAGTTCCTGCTCGGCAAGGCGCGCGACCGCGCCCACATCCTGGTCGGCCTCGCGATCGCGGTCGCCAACATCGATGAGATCATCCGCGTCATCCGGACCTCGCCCGATCCGAACACCGCGCGCGAGGCCCTGATGTCACGCGACTGGCCGGCACGCGACGTCGAGGCGATGATCACGCTGATCGACGATCCCCGGCATCGCATCAACGAGGACGGCACGCTGCGGCTGTCGATGGAGCAGGCCAGGGCCATCCTCGACCTTCGCCTGCAGCGCTTGACCGCGCTGGGCCGCGACGAGATTTCCGAAGAGCTCGACAAGCTCGCGGCCGAGATCGCCGACTATCTCGACATCCTGCGCTCGCGCGCCCGCGTGCAGGGCATCGTCAAGACCGAACTGGCCGAGGTGAAGCAGCAGTTCGCCACCCCGCGCAAGACCGTGATCATCGAGCAGGAAGGCGAGGTCGAGGACGAGGACCTGATCCAGCGCGAGGACATGGTCGTCACCGTGTCGCATGCGGGTTACGTCAAGCGCGTGCCGCTGTCGACCTACCGGGCGCAGCGCCGCGGCGGCAAGGGCCGCGCCGGGATGCAGACCCGCGACGAGGATTTCGTCTCGCGCCTGTTCGTGGCGTCCACGCACACGCCGGTGCTGTTCTTCTCGTCGCGCGGCCAGGTCTACAAGGAGAAGGTCTGGCGGCTGCCGATGGCCGCGCCGAACGCGCGCGGCAAGGCGCTGATCAACATCCTGCCGCTGGAGCAGGGCGAACGCATCACGACGATCATGCCGCTGCCGGAGGATGAATCCTCCTGGGCCAATCTCGACGTGATGTTCGCGACGACCGGCGGCACCGTTCGCCGCAACAAGCTGTCCGACTTCGTCGACGTGCGCCGTTCCGGCATCATCGCCATGAAGCTCGGGGAAGGCGAGGCGATCGTCGACGTCCAGATCTGCACCGAGCATGACGACGTGCTGCTGACCGCCGCCGGCGGCCAGTGCATCCGTTTCCCGGTCACCGATGTGCGCGTCTTCACCGGCCGCACCTCGATGGGCGTGCGCGGCATTGCGCTGCCCGAGGCCGACAAGCTGATCTCGCTGGCGATCCTGCGCCATGTCGAGACCACGTCGGACGAGCGCTCGGCCTATTTGAAGATGCGCCGCGCCGTGGCCGGCGAGGCCGCGACCGAGGAGCCGGTCGAGGCCGAGGGCGAGGAGACAGCGAATGCGATCCAGCTGTCGCAGGAGCGCTATGCCGAACTGTCGGCGGCCGAGCAGGTGGTGCTGACCGTCTCCGTCAACGGCTATGGCAAGCGGACCTCGTCCTACGAGTACCGCACCACCGGCCGCGGCGGCAAAGGCATCGTCGCGATGAGCGTCAACAACCGGAACGGCAACCTGGTGGCGTCGTTCCCGGTCGAGGACGCCGACCAGATCATGCTGGTCACCGACAAGGGTCAGCTGATCCGCTGCCCGGTGGCCGATATCCGCGTCGCCGGCCGCTCGACCCAGGGCGTGATCGTGTTCGACACCGCCGAGGACGAGCACGTGGTCTCGGTCGAGCACATTCCTGAAGAGGAAAACGGCGAGAACGGCAACGGCGGCTAGCGCCGCCGTTTCGGAGAACCCCCAGCCCGAATGCAGCCAACGGGGCGCGCACAACATGCGCGCCCCGTTGACAGGCTCCGCGAAATCCGGCGGCCTGCCTTACGCCCCTAGCCCAAGGGCAACGCCCTATGCTTTGATGGGGTCCGGCGGATCTACCGATTTCGGGAGGCCGTTGTGACCGATCATCGCGTTGAGCGGCGGCTTGCAGCTATCCTGGCGGCTGATGTGGCCGGATATAGTCGGTTGACCGGCCTGGACGAGGAAGGGACACACGTCCGGCTGAGGGAGTGTCTGCGTGGACTCGCTGATCCCAAGATCAGCGAACACCGTGGCAAGGTCGTCAAGCACACGGGCGACGGCATGCTCGCCGAGTTCGGCAGTGTCGTGGATGCGGTGCGTTGCGCCATTGAGGTCCAGCGCGGAATGGCCGAGCGAAATGCCACGGTGCCGCAACTCAAGCGGATCGAATTCCGCATTGGCATCCACGTCGGCGACATCATCGTCGATGAAAACGATATCTTTGGAGACGGCGTCAATATCGCCGCCCGCCTTGAAGGGATCGCGGAGCCCGGCGGGATCTGCATCTCGGACGATGCGCAACGTCAAATCCGCGGCAAGGTCGATGCCGTGTTCGAGGACATGGGCTCGCAGAACCTGAAGAACATTGCTGAGCCGATGCGCGCGTGGCGATTGAGGATAAACGCGGGCCATCCCGCTAGCGCCCCGACCGAGCCGCCGGTCGACAGCGCGCAAGCTCTGGCGCTCCCTGACAAGCCGTCGATCGCCGTGCTGCCGTTCGAGAATATGAGCGGCGACCCCGAGCAGGAATACTTCGCGGACGGAATGGTCGAGGAAATCATCACGGCGCTGTCGCGCTTCAAATGGCTGTTCGTGATCGCCCGAAATTCGAGTTTTACCTTCAAGGGCCGGGCGGTCGATATCAAGGAGGTCGGCCGCAGGCTCGGCGTCCGCTATGTCCTTGAGGGGTCTGTGCGCAAGGCCGCGGGGAAGGTTCGCATCACCGGGCAGTTGATCGATGCGGTTACCGGAACGCACATCTGGGCAGACAGGTTCGAGCGTGACCTGACGGACATATTCGCTCTCCAGGACGAGGTGACCGTCGCCGTCGTCTCGGCCATTCAACCAAAATTGCTGCAGATCGAAATCGGCCTGTCGGCACGGCGACCAGAGAACCTCACCGCCTATGATTTCTATCTCCGCGCCATGCAGCAGCATTACCTGATGACCCGCCGACGGGTTGGCCGAGGCGATCAGGCTGGCGCATCGTGCTTTGGAGCTTGATCCCCGGTTCGGCTTTGTCGCCGCTCTGGCAGGTCTCGCTCACATGCAGAACATCCTTTGGGGGCATGCCGTCGATCCTCAATTTGACCGCAAGGAAGCGGTCCGGCTGCTTCGCCTGGCATTGAGCATCGACGATGGTGATGCGGAAACATTAGCCTGGGTTTCCCTCACCTCGGCGTACATGGTCGGCGATTGTGAGAGTGAGATCGAATTGGCCGACCGGGCGGTCGCTCTCAATCCGAATTCATATCGCGCATGGACCGCCAGAGGCAGCGTCTACAGAGTTGCCGGGCTTCCCGATGAAGCGGTCCGGAGTTTTGAACGCGCCATCCGCCTGAGCCCGTTAGACCCGCGGCTACCCATCACGTTTGTTGGGATGGGGATGGCCTTCATCGAGCTTCGCCGCTTTGACGAGGCCATTGCCGCAGCGAATAAATGCCGGCGCCAGAATGCCTCCTATTCGCTGGCCTACCGTTGTCTCGCGTCCGCGTTCGCTCATCTCGGACGCGACGCGGAGGCGCGCGAGGCGGCGGCGCTCCTGCTTCAGCTCGATCCCGCCTTTACAATTTCCGCAATGATCGCCAGGGGCGGGTACCCAAACGCGCAGCTGTTGATCGAGGGGCTTCGGAGGGCGGGATTGCCCGAATGAATTATGCCCGCGGGCGCCGACGAGGCGGCCATCGGGAGCCCGCGCGAACTGCGCGGACATGTAGGCGCGGTTGGTCGGGTACGACGTCCAGACGCCGTGCGGGCCGATATAGCCGAAGCTGTCGAGCGTGATGCCATTGATACGGCGGAGTGCCCTGCCCATGGCGGCGTAGATCGAAAACAGCTCCTGATCCGTCGGCGCCGCCTCGCGGTTGCCGAGCACGACGCCGTCGAGCTTGCTCATCAGCACAAAATTGAAGTCGATCAGCGCGCGGCTGTCGTCGGCTATGAGGATGCGGGGAATGGCAATGCCGGCGTCGCGCAGAAGACCGAGGACATAGACCTCCTTCGCCATCTTCCATTGCAGCTGGGCGGGGTAGACCTTGAGGATGCAGCTTGGCGCGTCAGCCCGCGTGATCTGGAGGATCGTGCTGATCTCGCCGCCGCGTAGCTCGGTGATGCCTGCCACGCGCGCGCCTGGCGCAATCCGATCGATGATCGCCTGAGCCTGATCGATCGGAATCGCCAGCCGCGGCTTCAGCTGAAGAGGCGGATCGTCTGACATGTCCGCATCCGGGCTGTGGGACTAGATCTCGATCTCCGTCCCGAATTCCACGACCTGTCCGGTCGGCACGCCGAAGAACGCCGCCGACCGTTCGGCGTTGCGCTGCAGGAACGCGAACAGCGATTCCCGCCACACCCACATGCCCGGAATGTCTTCCCGCGGGATGATGGTCTCGCGGCCGATGTAGTAGGTCACATCGGTCAGACGGAGACCGGGCAGTTTGCCCTGACGACAGGCGAGCTTTAGCCCTTCGTAAACGGTCGGATATTGCATGAAGCCGTAACGCAGGATGACGCGGATGATGCCCGGGGTGACGTCGTGAACCACAACGCGATCCTCGTCCGGGATGCGGGGGGATTCCTCGATCTGTACGGTGACCAGCAGCACGCGCTGGTGCAGCACGTGGTTGTGCTTAACGAACTGGGTCAAGGCAAGCGGCACGCCGTTAGGGGCGGAGGCGAGGAATATGGCGGTGCCCGGCAGCCGGCTGTGGCACTTGTTGACCGCGGTCTCGATCAGATCTTCTTCCGGCTGACGCAGCTTGCTGCGCGCCGTCTCGACCAGTTTCACGCCACCGCGCCAGGTCAGCATCAGGAAGGCCACCGCAGCGGCGAGCAGCAGCGGGAACCAGCCGCCTTCGAACAGCTTGGTCGAGTTCGCCGCAAAGAAGATCGCGTCGATGATGAAGAAAAAGCCGTTCACGGCGATCACGATGATGGGCGAATAGCCCCACTGGATCGCGACCAGCGCTGCAAGCAGCGTGGTGATCGCCATCAACAGCGACACTGCGATGCCGTAGGCGCCGGCGAGCGCGTCCGAGGTGCCGAAGGCGAGCACCGCGCCGAGTGTCCCCGCGGCGAGCAGCCAGTTCACCAGCGGCACGTAGATCTGCCCGATGGCATCGCTCGTGGTGTGCTCGATGTGCATGCGCGGCAGGAAGCCGAGCTGGATCGATTGCTGGGTCAGCGAGAACACACCCGAGATGATGGCCTGCGAGGCGATCACGGTGGCAATGGTCGCGAGCAGGACGAGCGGGTAATGCGACCAGTCCGGCGACAGCTGGAAGAACGGGTTTTCGATCGCGGTCGGGTCGGTGATCAACAGCGCGGCCTGGCCGAAATAGTTCAGCACCAGAGCGGGCAGGCAGACGGCGAACCAGGCGAGCCGGATCGGAAAGCGGCCGAAATGCCCCATGTCGGCATACATCGCCTCACCGCCGGTCACCGCGAGGAAGGCGGCGCCGAGGATGGCGAAGCTGACGTGAAAATCCTGATGGATCAGAAAATCGAATGCATAGAGTGGGCTCAGCGCAACCAGCACGCCGGGCGCCTTGACGATGCCGTGAATGCCGAGCGCTGCCAGCACGGCGAACCAGAACAGCATCACCGGGCCGAAGATCCTCCCGATGAAGCCGGTGCCCTGCTTCTGCATCATGAACAGGCCGATCAGGATCACGACGGTGATTGGCACCACCGCAGGGGTCAGCGAGGGCGCGTCGACCTTGAGGCCCTCGATCGCCGACAGCACCGAGATGGCCGGCGTGATCGCGCCGTCGCCATAGAGCAGGGCGGCGCCGATCAGGCCGACCACCAGAAGATGGGCGCGCCAGGTGCCGGGCGCCGCGTTGCGCGCCGAGAGTAGCGCCAAGAGCGCGACGATGCCGCCTTCGCCGCGGTTGTCGGCGCGCAGGATCAGCATCGCGTATTTGATCGAGATGATCAGGATCAGCGCCCACAGGATCAGCGAGACCACGCCGAGCACCGCGCTCTCGGTGAGCGGACCGCCATGGGTGGCGGCCTTGGCGGCTTCCTTCAGGGCATAGAGGGGGCTGGTGCCGATGTCGCCATAGACGACGCCCAGGGCACCGAGCGTGACGGCAACCGGGATCGGACTGGACGGGGGGTGGCCAGAAGAAACGATGGCGGGCGTACTCGTCACGGCAATCCCCCGGTGTCTTGCGCGCGCCGGGTCATCCGGCCGGGCGCCTTAGACGATAGTCTGCGACGGGACGTCGCAAATTACCATTGGGTTTTGTGTGACGGCCTGACCTTACGCCGGGCTGACGAGGGACGTCGCTCGACTACGGGCTACGGGGTACGGTCGGCGGTGACCAGGCGAGCTTCGCGAACCACTGTCTTGTTGCCGGCGCTGCGCAGGCACGCGGCCTCGAAATTCGGCCAGGCCTGCTGCGAGCAGTCCTTGCCGACCGGGTGGACGTCGAGACGGTCGCTCTTGGCCAGCGGCTGCGGGGTGGAGGCTTCGACCTGCGGCGCAAAGCCCGGCAGCACGGTGAGCGCGGCGGCAATGAACGCGGCAACAGCGATGGCGGAAAGTGCCTTGATCATGACGGTCCCCAGTTGATCGGGCCGCCCGGGCCCGTCGTTTCGTTGTCCAATGTCTACCGGCCGCAAGTTTCCTGGTGTCTTCGCCACCGCGGGAAATGGTTTCGTCGCGGGCCGGTTTTGTTTCGTCCGCCAACGGCCGACGAAACATTCACCCCGTAGACGCTGGCATCCCAGGACTCGTTCACTGGACGACTGGAAATTTGTTCCGAGCGAGCAATGGAACCCGGGCGGCTTGCCGGGGAGAGCCGGGCGGGTTAGGAGGGACCATGTCCCGTATCGCGATCTATCCCGGCTCCTTCGATCCCGTCACCAACGGCCATCTGGACGTGGTGAAACAGGCCGTCTTCCTTTGCGACCGCCTGATCGTCGCCATTGGCGTCCATCCCGGCAAGAAGCCGCTGTTTTCCACCGAGGAACGGCTGGCCATGGTCCATGAGGTGTTCGGCCCCATCGCCCAGCAGGCAGGCTGCGCCTTCGAGAGCGCGACCTATGACAATCTCACGGTCGCAGCGGCGCGCGCGGCCAAGGCCACGCTGATGATTCGCGGCCTGCGCGACGGCACCGATCTCGATTACGAGATGCAGCTTGCCGGCATGAACGAGGCCATGGCGCCCGAGGTGCATACCGTGTTCGTTCCGGCGTCGGTTGCGGTCCGCCCGATCACCGCCACACTGGTGCGCCAAATCGCCCAGATGGGCGGCGACTTCTCTTCATTCGTGCCGTCATCAGTCGCAGCTAGCCTGAAGGCCAAGTTCGCCGGCTGATCCCGGCGGCCTGCCACACCCCAACGTTAAAGCTCCGGAGTTGCCATGATCCGCATTCTTGCATTCGTTGCTGCGCTGCTCTGCGTCGTGCCCGCGGTCGCACAGCCGCTGCCGGCCAATCTCGACAAGGCCGATGCGATCGTGATCGACACCACCAAGGGCCGCATCGTCATCAAGCTGCGCACCGATATCGCGCCCAAGCATGCCGAGCGCATCAAGCAGCTGGCGCGCGAGGGCTTCTACAACAACGTGCCGTTCCATCGCGTAATGGACGGCTTCATGGCGCAGACCGGCGACGGCCAGAACTTCAACGGCACCGGCGGCTCGAAATATCCGAACCTGAAGCAGGAATTCTCCCAGGTCCCGTTCAAGCGCGGCATCGTCGGCATGGCCCGGCGCGGCGACAGCGTCGACAGCGCCAATTCGCAGTTCTTCATCATGTTCGCCGACGGGCCGAGCCTGAATGGCCAGTACACCGTGATCGGCGAGGTGGTGCAGGGCATGGACGTGGTCGACAAGCTGAAGAAGGCGTCTGCGGGCTCTCCTGGTGGAGCCGTCACCGATCCCGACAAGATGGTGAAGGTGCAGGTCGCATCCGACATCAAGTGATCCGCATGGCGGCGCGCTGCAAACCACTCGCCTGGTTCGCCGCGCCGCTGGTTTGCCTGACGCTGACCGCACCGGTGCAGGCCGAGCCGGAGCAACTCAATACGATCAAGGACGTTGTTCTTGCCATCCACCGCTGCTGGCGGCCGCCGCCGGCAGACAAGGCCGGCCCAATCGACATCACCGTCATTGTCAGCTTCAACCGCGAGGGCGCGATCCTCGGGCATCCCAGGATCAGCTATGAATCGCAGGAGGCGACCGACAACGACCGGATTGCATACCGGATCGCGGTGATGGAGACGTTGCAACGCTGCACGCCGTTGCCATTTACCGAGAGCCTGGGCGGCGCAGTCGCCGGCCGCCCATTCGCGATCCCGTTCAGGAATAAGAAGTATCCACCCCGAAGCCAGGAGAAGCGAGCATGGCTGCTACCGAAAATACTCTGATCCTCGAAACCACCCAGGGCCCGGTCACGATCGAGATGCGCCCGGATCTCGCGCCCGGCCACGTCGCGCGGATCAAGGAGCTGGTGCGCGAGGGCTTCTACGACGGCATCGTATTCCACCGCGTGATCGACGGCTTCATGGCGCAGACCGGCTGCCCGCAGGGCACCGGCATGGGCGGCTCCGGCAAGAAGCTGAAGGCCGAATTCAACAAGGAGCCGCATGTCCGCGGCACCGCCTCGATGGCCCGCGCCGCCAATCCGGATTCCGGCGACAGCCAGTTCTTCATCTGCTTCGACGACGCCTCGTTCCTCAACGGCCAGTACACCGTCTGGGGCAAGGTCACCGAGGGCATGGAGAACGTCGACAAGATCAAGCGCGGCGAGCCGGTGAAGGATCCGGACAAGATCGTCAAGGCGCGCATGGCCGCCGACGCGGCGTAAGTCAAACACTCCGTCATTCCGGGGCGATGCGCAGCATCGAACCCGGAATCTCGAGATTCCGGGTTCACGCTTCGCGTGCCCCGGAATGACGGCGCTGAAGTATTAGTCACCGCCATGCGCACCGACCTCTTCGACTTCGAACTGCCCCCGGAAAGCATCGCGCTTCGCCCCGCGAGCCCGCGCGATGCCGCGCGGATGCTGGTGGTGCATCCGGGCGGCGTGCTGCGCGACGCCGCGATCGCCGACCTGCCGCGGTGGCTGGAGCCGGGTGATCAGATCGTCGTCAACGACACCAAGGTGATCGCGGCGCAACTCAAGGGCCGCCGCATCGGGCGCGACACCGAACCGAAGATCGAGGCGACCTTGATCAAGCGGCTCGACGGCTCACGCTGGCAGGCGCTGGTGAAGCCGGCGAAGAAGCTCAGCCCCGGCGACACCATCCGCTTCGGCAATGAGGGCAGGGTGTGCCTGCTCGGCAATCTCGATGCAGAGGTCGAGGCCAAGGGGCAGGAGGGCGAGGTGACGCTGTCATTCTCGTTCCATGGTCCGATGCTCGACCAGGCGATCGCCGATGTCGGCGCCACGCCGCTGCCACCCTACATCGCTTCCAAGCGCAAGCCTGACGAGAAGGACGTCAGCGACTACCAGACCATGTTCGCCGCCAATGAGGGCGCGGTCGCAGCGCCCACGGCGGGGCTGCATTTCACGCCGGCCTTGGAGGCCGCGCTGAAGAGCCGCGGTGTCGAGCTGCACCGCCTGACGCTGCATGTCGGGGCAGGGACCTTCCTGCCGGTGAAGACCGAGGAGACCTCGGAGCACAAGATGCATGCCGAGTGGGGCTGCATCACCGCCGAGACCGCTTCCGCCTTGAATGCCGCGCGCGCAAAAGGCGGCCGGATCGTCGCGATCGGCACCACGTCGCTGCGCCTGCTGGAAAGTGCCGCCAGTGCCGACGGCACTATCGAGCCGTTTGCGGCGGAAACCTCGATCTTCATCACGCCGGGCTACCGCTTCCGCGCGGTCGATATTTTGCTGACCAACTTCCATCTGCCGCGCTCGACGCTGTTCATGCTGGTCTCGGCCTTCTCCGGCCTCGAGACGATGCAGGGCGCCTACGCGCATGCGATCAGGGACGGCTACCGGTTCTATTCGTATGGCGATGCGTGTTTGCTGTTTCGCGCGCGAGGCTAGCTCCGCAAGCACGGTTGCTTCACCGTCACCCTGAGGCGGCCGCTTCTTCAGCGGCCCTCGAAGGGCGACGGCCCGACTGGGGCCGATGCATCCTTCGAGACGCCCGCCGCGCGGGCTCCTCCAGCGACAATGGCTGCGCCATTGCGCGGGGATGACGGTTCTTGCATTCACGCCATCGCGCGTTCGGGCAGCAGCTCGGCGATCTGCACCGCGTTGAGGGCGGCGCCCTTGAGCAGCTGATCGGCCGCGACGAACATCGAGATCGAGTGACCGCTGGGGTCGCTGAGATCCTTGCGGATGCGGCCGACCAGCACGTCGTCCTGGCCGGAGGCATCGATCGGCATCGGGAAGTAGTTCTTGGCGCGATCGTCGACGACCTTGACGCCCGGCGCCTGCGCCATCATCGCGCGCACCTGGTCCTCGGTGATCGGCTTCTCGCATTCGAAGGTGATCGACTCGCAATGCGCGCGCAGCACAGGCACCCGCACGCAGGTAACGCCGACCGCGATCTTCTCGTCCTCGAAGATCTTGTGGGTCTCCTTGATGACCTTGGTCTCCTCGTCGTTGTAGCCGGTCTCCGGATCGATCGCCGTGTTGTGGTTGAACAGGTTGAAGGCGTAGGGGTGCGGCATCACCTTCGGGGTGTAGACCTGTCCGTTGAGATTGGCGCGGGTGGACTCGACGAGCTCCTCCATCGCAGCTGCGCCGGCGCCGCTCGCGGCCTGGTAGGTCGAGATGATCACGCGCTTGATGCGGTTCTTCTGGTGGATCGGCCACAGCGGCACCAGCGCGGTGATGGCGGCGCAGTTCGGGTTGGCGATAATGCCCTTGTGGTCGCGGATGCGGTTGGCGTTGATCTCGGGGATCACCAGCGGCACGTTCGGATCCATCCGGAACGCCGAGGAATTGTCGACCACGACGGCGCCGGACTTCACCGCAAGCGGCGCGAACTTCCTGGAGATGCCGCTGCCGGCCGAGAACAGCGCGATGTCGACGCCCTCGAAGGCGCGCTCGGTCAGTTCCTCGATCACGATCGGCTTGCCGCGGAAGCTGATGGTCTTGCCGGCCGAGCGGGCGCTCGCCAGCGCCTTCAGCTTGCCGACGCGGAAGCCGCGCTTGTCCATGGTGGCGATGAATTCGGCGCCGACGGCACCGGTGACGCCGACAATCGCGACGACGGGATCGTTACTCACATTGTCCTCCATTCGAGTTGTATTTCAGGCAACAAAAAAGCCCCGGACCTTCATCAGGCGGGGCTTCGGGTAGAGATGATGCGGTTCGACCGACTACGCGCGCACGCCTCCCGAGGCCCCGGAGGGCTTGGTGGTTTTGCTGGTGCGTTTGGTCGCGGTGATCATGGAGCGGACTTATGCGGGACAGATCGGCGTCCGTCAACGGCTTTTGGGCGAAAACTTGGCGAGAGAAAACTTGGCGAGTGCCGCGCCGGCCTCAGCGCCTGCGCGCGCCGGGCGGTTCGAGGATCACCTCTTTCAGGTCGCTGCCGGCGAGCACGACGATAACGAAATTGAGCTTGCCGCGTTCGCGCATCAGGCCACCGCTGATCGCCTTTCCGGAGGTCGTGCGCTCGGCCACCCGCACGGCGTCGGCGAGGCGATGCCGGAGCGCCCTCAGCACGGCGAGGTTGTCACGGTCTTCGGTGCCGAGCGACTTCAGCGGCGCGGCGGCCTCGCCACCCACCACTTCGCCGGTCGCCGCGTCAATGGCGTGCCGCCAGATGCGGTCCTGCTGCATGGTCTTGACCCGGTAGACCGCAGGCTCCGACGCGCCGTCGAAGCTGATGTCGGCGGTTATCGAACCGGAATGCAGCGCCTCCGCAATCGCCATCGCCTTGCGCAGCGAGATCTGGGCCGCCTGGAAGCTGTCGAGCTCGCGGCGAACCGTGTGCGCATCGAGCGCGGTGTCGTTATCCTGCGGGGTAAGTGCTGCAGCCGTTGAGCTCGTGATCGCGTGCGCCGGCGTCGCGAAGGGCAGGGCAATGAGCGCGGTTGCCAGCAGCCGCGTGCCGAATACCCAATGCCGCAGTGCGTGTAATCGTCCCGTCGTCATGGTCGCATCCGTCGCGTCGAACCGCCGCCCGGGCAGAGAAAGTGCGGCCGACCTTTGTTAGTCAGAGGTCGGCCGCCGAACGTTCAGACGGAGCGATGGCGGCAGCTCCGTCCTGACGATCGAAGTGACAAGGCGACACGAAACCGTTGGGGGGCTGAACTTGGGTTTCGCGTCTCATTGCAACTAAACAATACGGTTTCGTTCTGTTTCCTTCAAGGCTCATCACGACAACGTGTGAGGCGATGCAACGATCCTAAAACTGTCAGCGGGCCGGGCGGCGGCGCGCCTTCGTCGCTTCCTTGATCGCCTCTTTGGCCGCATCGCGAAGCCGGTCCTGCGGCCCGACGGCGCCGGCGAGAAACAGCCGGATCGAGACTTCCATCCGGGTCTCGGCGGTCTTCATGTCGATCGGAATTCCGAATGTTGCCATCCGGTGGGTGTGGCCGACCACCATGTTGAGAAATGTCTCGGCGGCGATTGTGGTGTCCTCGAGATCGAGAACGCCTTTATCGACCAGATGGTCGAAGAAATCCGCCGTGGTGGACACCGCTTTCGACCAGCCCTCGTCGACGGCAAGCTTGGCGACCTCGGGGAAATTAATTGCCTGCGCGGTCAGGATCCGGCTGAAAGCGATGGAGTCGGCGCTGCAATTCAGCACCAATAGCTGGCGTCCGAGCTCGGTCAGCCGTTCCTCGACCGAACCGTCGCAGTTGCCGCCGGCCTGCGCTTCGGCTGCCGCGGCGGCGAGCGGGGCAAGCCAGCGGGCGATCTCGCGGCGGAGCACCGCGGCGAACAGGCCGCGCTTGTCGCCATACTGACCGTAGACGGTGGGCTTGCTGACGCGGGCGGCCTCGGCCACCGCGTCGATCGACGTCGCATCGAAGCCGCGCTCGAGGAACAGGCGGGTGGCGACCTCGATCAGCCGCTGGTCGCGCTCGATCGCAGCGTCCCGCGTCGGCCGGCCGCCGCGTGACTTGATCACGCCGCGCTTGGCCACCTTGGCCTTGGTTGCCGTCAATCCCATTTGCCCATTCATCTCGTTGTGCATCGGACGGGTCTGTCCGGTCTATAACCCGCGCCGTGCGGATTCGTCCATTCGCGCGGTACCGGGAGCAGGCCGCTTAAGGGGGCGTTGCAGTCCAGGCCTGCCCGGCGGCGGCCTTGTCGTATCCGTACTGGTACAGCGCGCGCATATAGGCGGTGTCGAAGCCCTGCGTTTCCGGCGCCGGATAGCCGCGCTCGATGTAGGACAGATGGAAACCCAGCCGGTTGCGCCGGGCGAAGTCATAGGTCGAGAGGATCACGGAGCGTGTCTGCGCCTGCGTGATCGCGGAAATGCTGCGGGAGGCGACCTCGATCGTCGAGTTCGAGACCAGCTCGAAGTTGCCCTCGAGCTTCTTGTTGACGAGGATGTAGATGTTCATGCGGCTGTTGGGGGCCAGCCGCGCTCGCGGAACAGCAGCGCATCCGGCAATGTCAGCACCGGCGCGGTCACGCCGCCGTCGACATGCATCTCCTGGAACCGGCGGCCCTGGCCTTCGGCGTCGATCATGATCGGCGGAAACACCAGCGGGATGCTGGCGGAGGCGGCCATCACGTCGCGAAACAGCTGCAGCGCCTCGGGCGTTCCGACAGCGGCGATTCGCCCCATGTCCCAGATCACCGTGCGCTGGGTGTCGAGATCGGTGGTGACGATCAGGAGCTTTCGGCCCTTGGCGTTTTCGCGCGCCACCTCGCTCAGGATGTCCTGACCGACGTAACGCGCCACCAGTTCGCGCAGCCGCTTGTTGCCGAACAGCCCGGAGCCGAACAGCACCCGCATCAGGCTCGGATCCTGCAGCAGGCTTTCCGCGATGCCCGAGGTGTAGACCTCCTTCAGCGTGTCGTCGTAGCGCGGGCCAAGGAAGGCAAAGGGCGCAATCAGTCCGCCGGTGCTGACGCCGGAGACAACCGAAAAGGCCGGG
This sequence comes from Bradyrhizobium sp. USDA 4510, assembly GCF_054059095.1. Classification (NCBI taxonomy): domain Bacteria; kingdom Pseudomonadati; phylum Pseudomonadota; class Alphaproteobacteria; order Hyphomicrobiales; family Nitrobacteraceae; genus Bradyrhizobium; species Bradyrhizobium sp. USDA 4510. The sequence continues at coordinate 3,629,024 of NZ_JBSSBT010000001.1, forward strand.
CGGTTGCCGGCCGCGGTCCAGCCGTTGAGGACGCCCACGCCATAAGCCCCGTCGGCGCCGCCGCCGGAGAGGGCGAGGTAGGTCTTGATCGGGGCGAGGTCGCTCTTCTCGAGCTTGAATTTTGACGCCGGCTCGTCGGCATAGCGGCGCAGCCCGTCGAGGTCGAGCACCCGCGAATTGGCGGCGTCGGCGGCCGTGTAGGGCATCCGCGGCAGCGAGCTGCAGGCCGAAAGCGCCAAGGCGAGGCCGCACAGCAGGATCGCTTGCCGGATCGCGCGGGCGGCCGTTATCCAAAGGCCGGCGCCGGCGGGCCGGGCGCTAGGGGGTAAGACCATGTCTGCCAGTCACGTTCGCGGATCGACGTCGCTGCGGGAAGCCGGTTGCTCTATTGTCGTCATAAAACGACACTGTTTCGTTTTGTTTAACGGGGCTGATGATGCAAGGCCGGCATCCGGCCGGTCGTCCGTGTTCACGAAGTCGCGCGAGGGCCGCAATCCGACGGGTTGATCGGGCACCGGCGACACGCAATAAGCAGCCGCATGACTCTTCCCAATCATTTCGAACTGCTGGCGACCGACGGCGCCGCCCGCACCGGGCGCCTGACCACGCCACACGGCCTCGTGCGGACGCCCGCCTTCATGCCGGTCGGCACCGCGGGCGCGATGAAGGGCATGCATTGGCGCGAGGTGCGCGATGCGGGCGCCGATATCGTGCTCGGCAACACCTATCACCTGATGCTGCGCCCGGGCGCCGAGCGCATTGCCGGGCTTGGCGGCCTGCAGCGCTTCACCGGCTGGGGCGGCCCGATGTTGACGGATTCCGGCGGCTTCCAGGTGATGTCGCTTTCGGAGCTGCGCAAGGTGACCGAGAAGGCCGTGACCTTCCGCTCGCATATCGACGGCACTAAGGTCGAGCTGTCGCCGGAGCGCTCGATCGAGGTGCAGCGGCTGCTCGGCTCTGACATCGCCATGCAGATGGACGAATGCGTCCGGTTGCCGGCGGAGCGCGCCGACATCGAGCGCGCGATGCAGCTGTCGCTGCGCTGGGCAGAGCGCTCCAAGCGCGCCTTCGAGGCGGCGCCGGACGGCTACATGCTGTTCGCCATCGTACAGGGCGGCGACGTCCCGGATTTGCGGCACGCCAGCGCACGCGGGCTGACCGACATCGGCTTTCACGGTTACGCGATCGGAGGGCTCGCGGTCGGCGAGCCGCAGGCGGTGATGCTGGCGATGATCGAGGAGACCGCGCCGGCGCTCCCGGTCGATCGGCCGCGTTATCTGATGGGCGTCGGCACGCCGGAGGACATCCTCGAGGCGGTAGCGCGCGGCGTCGACATGTTCGACTGTGTGATGCCGACACGGAACGGACGCCACGGCATGGCGTTCACCCGCTTCGGGCAGATCAATTTGCGCAACGCCCGGCACGTCGACGATCCGCGCCCGCTCGATGAAGAGAGCCCGTGGCCGGCGGCGAGCGGCTATTCGCGTGCCTATCTGCATCACCTGGTTCGATCAGGCGAAACACTTGGGGCAATGCTGCTGTCCGAAATCAACGTCGCCTACTACCAGCAGCTGATGCAGGGCATCCGCGATGCGGTGGCGAACGGCACGTTCGAGGACTTCAGAACGAAAACGCGCGCCGGTTGGGCGCGCGGTGACATCGCTCCAAGATGAGCTGTGTGATCAGTTGCACACGATCGGTTTCACCGCGTGTTTGGTAACGAACCCGTAACCGCAGTTGTCGCAGGTCCAGAGATAGCTGATCAAATTGTCGAACAGGTACGCGGAGGCTTCCGCCGCCACCATGGAGTCCGCACACACCGGACAGGTCGGCAAATCGCAGCCGCGCGGATCGGGCCTGGACGCTGTGGTCGACAGAACTTCAGCGAGAGCTGGCATGTGACCTCCTTTGCGTTCTGAGCTGCACCTGACGAAAGTATATAAACCCATTTGTTTGACCTTGTCGCAACACAAATGCGTAGGTTTTACGTTATTTGCGTAGGTTCTATTTTGCGATGCAACGAATTCGCGTTGCGGCGGTTTCTCACTTGCGTGCCATGGTGCGCTGCTTCTAATGAGACAAGACCGCATATTCCCAGCACATCCGCTACAGGAGCCGCTTGATGGACGCGCCGTCGACAACGAGTGCAGTGCAACCCGGACGCGGCCGCGTCTTTGACTCCATCGTCGATGCGATCGGCTCTACGCCGATCGTGCGGCTGCGCAGATTGCCGCAGGCGGCTGGCGTCAACGCGACGATCCTCGCCAAGCTGGAATACTTCAATCCGGCAGCCAGCGTGAAAGACCGCATCGGCGCGGCGATGATCGTGGCGATGGAGAAGGCCGGCATCATCAACGCCGACACCGTGCTGATCGAGCCGACCTCGGGCAACACCGGGATTGCGCTTGCCTATGTCGCGGCCTCGCGCGGCTATCGGCTCAAGCTCGTCATGCCGGAATCGATGTCGATCGAGCGGCGGCGGATGCTGGCCTTTCTCGGCGCGGAGATTGTGCTGACCCCGGCCGCGCAGGGCATGAAGGGCTCGATCGCGACCGCGGAGGAATTGGTGCGCACGACGCCCAACGCTGTCATGCCGCAGCAATTCAAGAACCTCGCCAATCCCGAGATCCATCGCCGCACCACCGCCGAGGAGATCTGGAACGACACCGGCGGCAACATCGATTACTTCGTTGCCGGCGTTGGCACCGGCGGCACCATCACGGGCGTTGGCCAGGTGCTGAAGCCGCGCAAGCCATCATTGCGTGTCGTCGCGGTGGAGCCGGAAGAGAGCCCGGTGCTGTCGGGTGGCCAGCATACGCCGCACAAGATCCAGGGCATCGGCGCGGGCTTCATCCCTGACATCCTCGACCGCTCGGTGATCGACGAGATCGTCAAGATCAACAGTGCGACCGCGATCGAGACCGCGCGCGAGCTGGCGCGCAACGAAGGCATCCCCGGCGGTATCTCGTCGGGTGCCGCGATCGCTGCCGCCTTGCAGATCGGCAAGCGGCCGGAAGCCGCCGGCAAAACCATTCTGGCGATTGTGCCGTCATTCTCGGAGCGCTATCTCTCTACGGTACTGTTTGAAGGAATCTGAGACACAGGAATCCAGCATATGGCTGACCAGCCGAGGCGACCGCGAACCCTGAACGATGCGCGCAGCGAAGCCGAGGCGGCGTTCAAGCGCGCCACCACCAAGGTCGCGGACGCGGTGCCAAAGACCGTCGCTGTCCCCGGCGTCCGTGAGCAGGTCACGCTGCGGATCGATCAGGACGTGCTGGAGTATTTCCAGGAGGGCGGCCCCGGCTGGCAGGATCGCATCAACGCGGCGCTGCGCAAGGCCGCCGGAAAGTAACACGCTTTCGAAACCAGGAGGCCTGGGACGATCCCCGGGCTTTGGCTGGCGGGGCGCGGCGACGCTGCGCGCGCATGGCGCGAGCGTCACCTCGCGCGCGCCGGCTTCCTTGCGGTCGGTTTCAGGTTCATGAGGTTGCCGGCCAGGATCATGGCCGCGCCGAGCACCGTGTAGACATCGAGCCTTTCGGCATAGATCAGCCAGCCGGCGATCGCCGTCAGCGGCACGCGGACGAAATCCATCGGGATCACGACAGTGGCGTCGGCGTGGAGCAGGGCGCGTGCCATGCAATAGTGCGAGAACGTGCCGCAGAACGCGATCACGGCGAGCCAGCCCCAGGTCGAGAGCGGCGGCCAGGTCCAGACATAGACCGCAGGCCCGATGCTCGCGAGCGATTGCACCACCAGCATCCAGAACATGATCGTCAGCGTCTGCTCGGTCCGCGTCAGCGACTTGACCACGGCGACCGAGATGCCGAAGCCGACCGCCGCGGCGAGCGCGATCAGCTGGCCCGGATTGATCGCGCCGGCCGCCGGCCGCACGATCACGAACACGCCGACCAGCCCAAGCACCATCGCGACGATCTTCCACAGCGTCATCCGCTCGCCGAGAAAGCTCGCCGCAAGGATCGCGGTCCAGATCGGCATCGTGAACTCGATCGCGACCACCTGGCCGATCGGGATCAATGTCAGCGCAAAGAACCAGCCGAGCTGCGCGCAGAAATGGATCAGGTTGCGCACGATATGGACGTGCACCCGTGCCGTCTTCACGATCGCAAACCCGCCATTCATGTGGATCAGCGGATAGAGCATCGCGAAGCCGAGCACGCCGCGCACGGCCATCAGCTGGAAGACGTTGACCTCGCGCGTCGCCTCGCGGCCGGCCACCGCCACGATCAGCATCAGCGCGAGCCAGCCGGACATCCACAATGCTGCGCGGGTCTTTGAGGGCGTGCGATCCATGACGGGGAACGGCGGAGGAGGGGTGCCCGGTATCGGCGAGCTGCCATGAATTTGCAACGCGCAATTCCGTCTGCGCGGTGATGCGTCACCCACGCGATCTCTGCTAAGCAGCATCGACTACGCTGTCATCCCGGGGCGCACGTGAAACGGGCGAACCCGGGATCTCGAGATTCCGGGTCTGGCTCTGCGAGCCATCCCGGAATGACGAACGCCAAAAAGGAGGATCTGCTCATGCGCGTCTTGCAACCGGCCGAATGGTCGAAACCCCGCGGCTTCTCGCACGGTGTCGCGTTCGACGCGCCCGGCAAGTGGATCGTGCTGGCGGGGCAGACCGGCGGCGACGAGAAGGGCGACTACGCCCCCGAGATGGCCGCCCAGGTCGGCACCGCGTTGAAGCGCATCATCAAGCTGTTGAATGAGGCCGGTGCTGGCCCCGAGCACATCGTCCGCCTGACCTGGTACCTGACCAGCCGCAGCGAATATGAGGCCGCGGGCGCCGGTATCGGCGCGGCGTGGAAGGAGACGCTCGGGCGCAATTTCCCGCCGTCCACCTTGCTCTATATCGACGGGCTGGTCGATCAGCGCGCCAAGGTCGAGATCGAGGTCACCGCATTCGTGCCTGCGGCATAGCACCGCTGGGGCGTAAACAAAAAGCCCTCGGGGATGACTCGAGGGCTTTCCAGGTTGGAGTTCGGATCGATTACTTCGACAGCGTGATGCTGGCGCCGCGGAACTGGCTGTCAGCCCTGATGGTAACGGCCTGCTTGTTGCCGGTGGTGCGCATCGAGATATCGGCGTTGAAGCCGGGAGCGCTGGCAACGACCTGGAAGTTGCCGCCGCCGCCGCGACCCTGCAACGAGCCGCTGACATTGCGGCTGGACTCGCTCCAATTGCCGCTGACCACGCTGCCTTCGGCCTGCACATCGGCCGCTAGGTTGAACTTGTAAGCGTCGCTGGCGCAGGTGAGGCTCATGGTCATCCGGGGCCCGCCGACGTGATACGTCGCCCGGCAGCGGATGCGCTCGCTGGAGCCGTCGTCCAGCGTGACCGAGCCGGCGCCCGACCAGGTGCCCGCCATGCCGGCGAACGGGCCGGACTGGGCATGGCCCGTGGTACTTGCGAGTGCGGTCACGAAAAACGCGGCGGCTGCAAATGCTGGCCGCCGCGCGATGGCAAAGAAACTTGATAGGCTGGTGATCTTACTGACGGGATGCTTCCCATCGGCCGCTGCATGGTACGCCAGCTGATGCCCCATTCCACTTCCCCGATCCGGAGTTGCCACTGAGTTGTCCGTTCGCATATGCACCATTGATCGAGACTCGCACAAGTCCCCCGCTGCCGACGGTGCCGGAGATCGCCGCGCCCTGTGCCGAGATCTTTCCTTCAGCGACGGTCACGGTCGAGCTCTGCGACGGTTCGCAGCTGCCGGTCTTGGTGACGACGGTGACGTTCCAAAGCCCGTCATAAGGCTGCTGAGCGGACACGGGAGCAGCGGTGAGGGCAGCAGCCGAAGCGACCGAAGTGACCAAAATCAGGTCGCGAATGCGGATCGAACGCATGAATCAAATCCCTGTAATTTCGTGTGATGACGCGGCTTATCCTGTCACAATGTGTTCAAAATTTGCTGCGTCGCGGGAGTCCCCAAATGTTCCTGTGAACTCAAACACATCATGGTGAATTCGGTTCCGGATCAGGAACGGAAAATCCGAGCATGGCTTTTCCGAACGAGGTATTGTTGTACTCTGGCTCGGTTAGTGTTTGCCAGGGCTCAGATTCGGCGCCTTGGTCGCGAACTGCTCATCCTGGACCTTGGCCGGCAGCGAGCCGTTGACCTTGCCATAGTCGATGACCTGGGCGAGCAGACGCAAACCGAGCGGCGCCAGCGCGCGCTCCCAGAGCTCGCGGGCGGTCTCGCCTTTCTTGACGAACACCCAGTCCTGCGCGGCGATCGCGCCGGCGTCCATGCGGTCGGCGAGGTGATAGATGCTGCCGCCGGCGATCGGATCGCCTTCCTTGATGGTCCACTCCACCGCGGCGATGCCACGGTGGCGCGGCAGCAGCGACGGGTGGTATCCGATGCCGCCGAGCCGGGACGCGGCAAGCGCCTCCCTGCTGACCCGGGCATGGCTGTGGGCGGTCACGATCAGGTCGGTGTCCGGCGCGATCTCGGCGGCCGTCACCAGCTTGGGATCAGCCTGGACAACGACTTCGATGCCGGCCGCCCTGGCCGCTGCCGCCAGCCGGTCCTCGCCGTCATGGACGACCACCCTGACCAGCGTGACGTGGTGTTCGCGCAGCATGTTCAGGGTCGTCACGCCGAAATGGCGGGAACCGACAAGGGTAATGCGCATCGGGATCTATTCCGTGGGGTTTACTCGGGGATTGCTCGGGCCGCCGCTATGCCGATAGCATACCGCGGCGGCCTGTTTCGCTGTCTTGCCCCTTATCAACAGGACGGCCGGGTGGCAAATGTCAGGCCGCCGGCTGCTTGCTGGCCAAAACCTTGTCGATGCGCCGGCCGTCGAGGTCGACGATCTCGAATTCCCAGCCCTGCGCGGCGGTTTTCGCGCCGACATCGGGGATCGCGCCGAATTCATGCAGCAGGAAGCCGGCCGCGGTCTGGTAGGGCCGCGGCGATGGCAGCGTGATGCCGAGCAGCTCGCTGAATTCCAGCGCCGGCATCCAACCGGAGATCAGGTAGGAGCCGTCGGCGCGCCGGACATAGGCCGGCTCGGCCGGTCCTTCCTCGGTGTGGAAGGCACCGACGATGGCCTCGAGGATGTCGGCGCTGGTGACGACGCCCTGGAAGGTGCCGTACTCGTCGTGGACGAGGCCGATATGCACTCTGGAGTCGCGCAGGATCGCGACCACGTCGCGGGCGTCGACGGTCTCCGGAATGATCGGCGCATCGCGCGTCAGCGCGCGGATGTCGGGCGTCTGGCCCGCGAGGTAGACGTCGAGCACGTCCTTGGCCTGCACGATGCCGAGCGCATGGTCGCGGTTGCCGTCGAACACCACGCAGCGCGAGTGACTGCTCTTTTGCAGCGTCGCCAGGATCTCGGCCGCGGGAGCGGCGAGGTCGATCAGGCTGACCTCGTGGCGCGGCGTCATCACGGCGCCGACCGGCAGATCGCCGAGCCGCATCACGCCGGCGATCATCTCCTTTTCGCCGGGCTCGAGCACACCGGCGTTCTCGGCCTCCACCACCAGCGTCTTGATCTCGTCCTCGCTGACGCGGTCCTGTGCATCCTCGCGATGGCCGAGCACCCACAGCAGCAACTTGCCGGAACGGTCGAGCAGCCACACCAGCGGCAGCGACAGCCGCGCCATCATGGTCATGGCCGGAGCGACCTTGACCGCGATCGACTCGGGATCGCGCAATGCGATCTGCTTCGGCACCAGCTCGCCGACGATCAGCGAGGCATAGGTGATCACGCCGACGACGAGGCCGACGCCGACCGCGTCGGCGACACTTGGGGACACGCCGAGCTCAAACAGCCATTGCGTCAAACGCTGGCCGAGCGTTGCGCCCGAGAAGGCGCCCGACAGCACGCCGATCAGCGTGATGCCGATCTGCACCGTAGAGAGGAACTTGCCGGGATCGGAGGCCAGTGCAAGGGCGCGGCGCGAACCGCTGACGCCTCGTTCGACCAGCGCCGCGAGACGCCCCGGACGCGAGGAAACGATCGCGAGCTCCGACATCGACAACAGACCGTTGACGACGATCAAGACCGCCACGATCGCAAGTTCCAGATATAGCACGGGAGTACCTAAACATTGGCGGCGTTGGCCGCTACACGACCCAATATAGGCATACCGGAGCGGTTTTGCTGTGCCTTGTCGGACGTCCCTGCACAAGCAGAGGGTGCGTATGGCCAGCATGCAGCAGGAGATCGCGGCATTTTGGCGCGCTGGCATCATGCCTAGGCGAGGATCCGCAGCGGCGGCTTGGCGAACCTCCTGCCCGATGAGGCGGGCTGCATCAGCATTCGTTTGGAGGCGGCTTGCAGTTGCACGCGCAAATCGGCGTTGCATTGCTTCATCTGGTTGCGCAATTCGCGGCGGGAGAAGGCGGTGAGCGAGGGGTCCGCGAGTTGCTGCCAGGCCTTGCGCAGCCATTCCTGCAGTTCGCGAATGTTCTGATCCAGAACCTTCTGATCAAACACGTCGGGCTGGGTCATGCCGCCAAATCCCACGAAGCGATCAGTTGCAAAGTAACGCTGATTCGCGTCGCTTCACCTAGCGCTATGTTGCGCGGGCGCGTTTGCGGCAGGGCAGATCGGAGGCGGCAGGCTTGTTCGTGCCCGCGTCAGCGAGCGTCGCCGGGCCCGGTGCGCAGCAAATCCAGCGCGACCGGCAGCGCGAGGGACAGCGCCGCGAGCATCGAGAGATGGCGCGTCTGCGCGGCGGTCAGGCCGAGATCGTATTGGGCGAGATAAGCCAGCATGATCGCGATGTAGGCGGCGACGCAGATTGCGACGGCGATGCTTCCGAAATCGGTCTTGCTGTCGGTCTTATCGTCCACGGCGGCACCACGTCGTTGCGGGAGCGGTGTAGTATGAGCTGGATCACGAGCGGAGGAGCCGCTCCGGCCAAATGGCTTCGTGCGTCACGACGGGCCAACTGGCGGAGGCAAACGTCGCGATCAGCATTCCGCAGCAACGTGGCCGCGGCGACTCCAGATCGGCCTTGGCGACCACCTGCCGCCAGCAAGCGGCCTAGCGGGGGCTGCGTTTCGGCTGGCCTTCGCGCGGAAGCTCGACCGGGATGTGGGGCGCGGTGCTCACCACGCGGGGGCTTCCGTCGGAATGGGTCTGGCCGTTGAGCAATGTCTCGAGCACCAAAAAGAATTTTTCAGCAAGCATGGGCGTAGCCCTCGTCGTCTAATGTCCTTGTGTCGCGGCGCGCCGCGGAAAATTCGATCAACAAAATGCGAGTCGCACCGGCATGGCGATGCTGCGGCGCAATGTCTCTCGCACGCAATCCGGGAGATTACGGCGCCCACGCCGTCAACCGAGGCTTGCGCGAAATAGTTGCCAGCTTCCTAACGATTGCCGGCGCGGCACGTGATGGCGCTCACCGTTCCTTCAAGGATGCACGTTATTGATAGGGGTATGGATCGTGACCAGGACATCGACGAGGGATTTGGATCGGCGCTGCGCCGCAGCTACGGGCGGCTGGCCTGGTGGATCGTCCGATTTAACCGCGTGCTCGAACCGTCGCGCGCGGCCGAACCGCCGCGCACCCTATCGCCGCCGCGGCCCGCTGTTCCGCCACGGCGGCCTGTCCCGCCGCGCCCCGAATAGACCTCACCGGAATACCAGCCTCCGCTGTATCGGCCGTGCGGCCGGACTGCTATTCATGCGCCATCCGCGGACCCCTCCGGTCCGCCGTTTTTGACGATGCGGCCGCGCGGCCACGCAAGCGACGAGGGACGAACGCAATGATTGAGACGGTTGGCATTATCGGCGCCGGGACCATGGGCAACGGCATCGCGCAGATCTGCGCGGCGGCAGGCCTCGGCGTGACCATGGTGGATATCTCCGACGCGGCGGTCCAGCGCGGCCTGAAGACGGTCGGGAGCAGTCTCGATCGGCTGGTCGCCAAGGAGAAGATGACCGCGGCCGATCGCGACGCGACGCTCGGGCGCATCAATGCGACCACCGACAAGGCCAAGCTCGCCGCCTGCGATCTGGTGATCGAAGCCGCGACTGAGAACGAGGAGCTGAAGGTCAAGATCCTGAAGGATCTCTGTGCGGGGCTGAAGCCGAGCGCACTGGTCGCAACCAACACCTCGTCGATCTCGATCACCCGCCTTGCAGCCTCGACCGATCGTCCCGACCGCTTCATCGGGATGCATTTCTTCAATCCGGTGCCGGTGATGGCGCTGCTCGAATTGATCCGGGGCCTGCAGACCTCGGACGACACCGTCGCCAAGGCCGAAGCGTTCGCCAAGCGAGTCGGCAAGGTGGCGATCACGGCGAAGAACAGCCCCGGCTTTGCGGTGAACCGCATCCTGTGCCCGATGATCAACGAGGCGATCTTCGCGCTGCAGGAAGGCATTGCCACCGCCGAGGAGATCGATGCCGGCATGAAGCTCGGCTGCAACCATCCGATCGGCCCGCTCGCGCTCGCCGATCTGATCGGGCTCGACACGATGCTGTCGGTGATGGAGGTGTTCTACACCGGCTTCAACGACCCCAAGTACCGGCCGGCGCCGCTGCTGAGGGAGATGGTCGACGCCGGCCATCTCGGCCGCAAGACCGGGCAGGGGTTCTACAGCTACAGCAAGTGAGGCCGGCGCGCGCCCGACCCCGTAATCATCCGGGATGGATCGCGCGGACAAGGTCGCGTAACGACAAGACCTGATCCGCCACGAGGCGGGGGACATCAGAAACGAGGCCCGGTCTCCTAGGCACACCGGGCCTCGTTTTTTTGTGGGATACCGGGCTCAGTTGGCCGATGCGACCGGCGTGACGCCGGTTTCATCGGGATCGGCGCCGAACAGGCCGACGAGGAACTTGTAGTAGTCCGGCATCTTCTCCTTCAGCGTGGCGCGCGTATAGGGTTCGTGCTCGGAATCCTTGCCGGCCAGGAAGATGCTCGCCGTCACCGCGAAGAACTCCTGCTGGTTCTTCAGCGCATAGGCCTCCTTGGCGAACAGCTCCTTCGATTTGGCCTGGCTGAGGAAGCCCTTGATGCCCTTGTTCTCAAAGCCGTTCGGCATCAGCCGCGCGTGATAGGCGTGAAGGAATTCGTGCAGCAGCACCGGGTCCTTCGCGTAACGCATCATGTTCGGACGCATCCTGATGATGCCGATGCCGGAATCGAGCGCAAGCGCGAGCGGATCCGAATTGGTCCATTGCTGCTTGTCGTGATCCCAGATGGTGACGTCGCGGGTCGTGCCGCGGTCCCATTCCGGCGGCGTCAAGCCATAGCAGGCCGCTGCCGCGCCTTCGTCGAGACACGCCATCTCGCTCGCAACGATCGGCACGCGATGGAAGAACTGCAACACCTTCGGGCTGAAGCCCGCGGTTTCCACGACGTCGAGCTGGCGGCGGACCATGTCGGCGATGCTGGTGACGTCCTTGCGGTCGGCGTTCTCGGAGAGATCGAAGACGTAGCCGCGATATTTCTCGACGCTGCTTGGTGCCGCCTCGGACGCCCCCGACATTCGTGGTCCGGCAACGGCCGCTCCGGCCGCAAGTGACAGGATCATTGAAGCAATGAGCGTGCTGCGCATGATTATCCCCCGTGCGACGAGCCCTCTCCGGGTGTCGTCGTCCATTGAGCCGCGCGGGAGACTAGGGCAGCCGCCTTGCGGCGCGCTTAAGTCGTACATTTCAACCGGGCATCTGCGATTAGGCGCCGGTTAACTACATGCGCTGGGATGGCCCGGCGGGCAGCGGGTCTGGAGGCCGCGGGGGCCGATGACCGGTCAGCCGGTCCTCACCGTGGCGCGACCGGGCTTTGAGCCATCGTCACAGCTTCTTGAGGCGGTGCCCGGAAACCTCGCAGATCCTGCCGCCGTACCTAGATCAGCGGCTGGGAGCCGGATTGAGCAAGGAAACACGATCATGCGCAGGACGAATTGGGCAATTCTGGCGTTCGCGGCGCTCGGAACGAGCTGGATTGTCGGTTCCGCGTCGCCTGCGGCGGCCGATCCCTACGAGTATCCCTGGTGCATCCAGGGCCGGCAGGAGGGATATCCCGGCTATTGCGGCTACCAGACCTATCAGCAGTGCCAGGCATCCGCGTCGGGCCGCGACGCCTATTGCGGCATCAATCCGCGCGTTGCCTTCAGCCAGCAGCGGTTGGCGCCGCGGGCGTTCCGCTGAGCGGTGCAAGGAGGTCGGGCCAAGCGACCGTCGGGCACGATGGTTGCATAGCTGACGGTCGGATCATTTTTTCTGCCTTGGAGCGAATATGGGCGAGATCATCAGGTTCATCTCGAAGTCCGAACGCGAGCGTGCGCGTCTGATCCGCGAGGCGCGTGCGAATTATGAGCGCATCTTTCCATCGGCCGACCCGGCTGATGCGCAGGGCGCCGCAGACGAGGGCAGCGGCAGCGAGGCGTCGTCGAAGCCGTAGCGCGCCGGTATTGCGCGCAAGGGGAGGCGGAGCGGCGATGTGGCAGCGTTTGTGGCAAACTTGGACGATCGACAAGCCGGCCGCGCTTGGCGATTGGCTGTGGCAGATCCTGGTCGTTGAGCTCGCCGCCTTGCTCGATCGGCTGACGTTGCGGAAGCTGATCGCGCTGATCCCGGTTGCGATCGTGATCGGCGCCTATTGGCACCGGATTCCGCTTCCTCCCGAGCTGATGCTGGTCGGCGATGTGCTGGCCTATATCGACATTTTCTCGATGATCTTCCTGATCGGCTTCTTTACCCGGGTTGCGACGGTTGTGGCGGTCGTCAGACAGGCTATCGGTCTCGTCCGCGGCGTGATGCAGCATGTGCCGATGGCGCTGCACAGGTTTGGCGTTCGTCACCGTCGCGCCAAGGACAGCACGCGCCGCAGGCGGCTCACGCATGCGAAGACAGATGACGATGGCGCCGCCGGCATGGCAGGCCTGGCTTGGGCCTAGTCCGACGCGATGTGGCGGTGACGAACGCGATCGTGGCGTCTATCGCGGCTGCCCGGCCTGATCGCCATCATCCGCCTTCGGCCGGGCCGGGCTGTGCGCGGACGCGCCGTCCTGGCTCCGCCGGTGCGAACTGGAGAGGTCGGTCGCGCCGTGCTGGGATCGATGATACGCGATACCCATCTGGAAACTCCAGACGCCGAACAGCAGCGCGCCTGCCACACAGGCCGCCACGAAAGCCCAATCGCGTTTCCTCATCGGTCCAACAAAGCCAATTCGATACCGCACCAACCGCGTGTGTTCCGAGGCTCGCCAAGCGAGCCCGCCGCATTGTGAGACGATTGCACGCGCTTGTCGATCCGCGCGGCTCACCCTCGCATCGGTCACGGAGCGGTGGTCATCAAATCATGCGTCCAGAAACACTCCGACCAGATTGCGCGTCCCCCGCAACAAACTTGCCAAACTTTCACTAGGGCGCTGGCGCACTGAGTTCGAAAATGTAAGGACCCGATCGGACGATTCGCGAATGACCGAACTTGAGGAGCTCAGATATTTCGAGCATCAGTGCCTGGAGATGGCGGAGCAATCCACGCTGCCGGATGCCCGCCGCGCGCTCCAGATCCTGGCGCGCAACTACGCCGCCGCGGCCGAAATCGTCGAACGGCGCGCGCAATCCGCCAACACCGCGCTCGCGCAGCTGTTTCGATGCTTGAGGCTGTGACCGGTTGAGGGCGTGACGAGGGCGCCGGTCACGACGACCGATCCCGATGGCGCGGATGCGGTCTGCGCCTAAAGCCGCCGGCTTCAGGACCTTTCGGTCCACCGTCGTCGGCATCGAGATGCTTGAACACATCGGGCGACGCTGCCATCAGATTGCGCGATCTCGGCGGCGTGGCGCCGTCGGCAGTCGGAAGGCGAGGTGCTGCGATGTTCTCGCTGACTTTTCTGGGAACGTCGGCAAGCGTGCCGTCTCCCGAGCGCAATCACCCGGGCATTCTCGTCGAGGCAGCCGGCAGTCGTATTCTGGTCGATTGCGGCGAGGGAACGCAGCGCCAGCTGCTGCGGAGCGGCGCCGGCTTTCGACGGCTTGATCACCTGCTGCTGACCCACGGGCATTTCGATCATGTGCTCGGCATCCCCGGGCTGTTTTCGACCCTCCGGTTGCGGCAAAGTTCGGATGCGATGACGATTCATGCCGGGCCAGGCACGCTCGATGTCGTCGTCCGGATGCTGGCAGGCCTGTGGGGCGAGGGCAGAGCGCCGATCCCGCTTGATCTGGTGCCGTTAAGCGAGGGGCGAGTCCTCGACGCCGGCGAATTCACCGTCGATTGCTTTCCCGTCCGCCACCGGGATACGGACAGCTTCGCCTTCACCTTTCAGAGCGCGATACGCCGGCATCTCCTCCCGGACCGGCTTCTGGCGCTGCGCGTGCCTGATGGGCCGGTTCGCCGGGAGCTGGCGGAGGGGCGGCAGGCGAAGCTGGACGATGGTCGCACCATCGATCCGGAGCAGGTGCTTGGCCCGGCCCAGGGGCGAAAGAAGCTCGTCATTGTCGGTGATGCTGAAACAACCGAGGGGCTGGCTGAACACGTCAGGGACGCCGACGTGCTGGTGATCGAAGCGACGTTTCTCGAGCGCGACGCGGCCATCGCGCGCGACTACGGGCATTTGACGGCCAGCGAAGCCGCCGCGCTCGCAGCGCGGAGCGGGGTCAAGCAGCTCGTCCTCACGCACATCTCCGGCCGCTATCCGGACGAGGACATTCTGGCGGAGGCGACGAGGACTTTCCCGAACAGCAGGATAGCCATCGACTTCGACCGCATCGCTATCTGAGTGCGCGCCGCACGAACAACGTTTCATTAACCCGACTCACGCAACGTCGTTTCAGGCCATCTGGATGGGCCGCTAGCAGAAGGCCGCCACGAGTGACTACGTGGCGGCCTTTTGCGTCCCACAGTGTCAAGGGAGACGACCGATGGACTACGGCGCCTTCACCGACGCCAGCCTGAAGATGATGTACGAAGCCGTCCGCGGTGCGCTCAGAGCCGACGACGAATTCGAGGCAGCCGGCGAAGAGCCAAAATTCCGCGTCCGCGCGACGCCCGAGTGGAAACGGCATGCCGGCAGCCTCGAGGCCGAGATGCTGAAGCGAGGGATGCAGCTCGATATCATCGACTGGACAGGCGGTCAGGGCGAACTGCCGTTATCTTGACGGCCGAACTCCAGCAGCGTTCCGAATGTTCGCTCCGAATTGTGCGCTGAACGGCGCGCTTGCGCCGTCATGCGTCGCGCTCCCCCTCGGCGCGGGGGTAAACTTTGTGAGGGGGGCGGTTTTCGTTGTGCCTTGAGCTGTTCCCCGATCGTTCCCTTCCAACGGCGACGTGGCCCGCTCAGAACGTCCCGTGGCCAAAGCTGAATTTCGCAAGGGCCTAATTGCTCCACCGATGCGCCGCCATTTCGCCGCGCCTCGTTCGCTTTGCCCAACTCTGTTCATATACCTTACGAGGTAACACAGATGTCATCTGTTCGCGGTTTGTGTCGCCACCGATCGGGGTATTCGATCCAGCTCTGCCTACGGCTCGGGCTCAAGGGCGTCCGTCAAGGCCTGCTTTATGTGTTCGGCCTGTTCCTTCGTCAGCTTCTCGGCGAAGTGGCCGTCTTTCTTCAACTGCGCTGGTCCCTTGAGCTCTCGATCATAAACCATCCAGTCGGTGCTTCCTCTCCGAACGACAAACCTTGACTGTAGGGGCGCTGCGTATCTCAACGATACCTCCCAATGAATCCAGCTGCTCGTCTCCAAAAGACACATCCGGCGACAGCTTGTTCCTGAACCGGGACACTGAAATTTCCTGCGCCACCTAAAGAGCAAGGCTCATGCCGGAATACACGCGCCTCCGACCGGTCCGGAGAACCGCAGGCAGGCTCGACGCAAGCGACGCCGAACGTGATGACTGCGACAGGGAGAGCAACGAGCCGTTGGCGTCCGAATGCGTCTGGTCCGAGCATTGGGATTGCAGTTCTGACCGTCCCGAAAAATTACGCCGCCGGGCCCGAAATGAGTTGTCCCGGCGGCGCCCTGTTCTTCCAGCCTCTGGGCCCTGAAATCCCCAGCGCCGAAAACCTACTAAAGATCACGCCGAACAACTGTGGCTTGGTTCACACAAAATTAAGAACAAGAGCCGGCGCCAGGGCCCGGGCCGGCTTCCAAACACCACGAGAGCGATGTCACTGCCACACGGAAATTTCGCGAATGTTTGGGAGGGGGACTACTTGGCTCAAATGGTTTCAGCGGCCCGAGACATCGGTGACATCTCGTACCGGACACATGGGTACACTTTCCGCTGTTGTTCTGCGGGAGGTGTGGATGCCGTGGAAAGCGAGTTCGGTGATGGAAGAGCGCCGTCGCTTTGTCGCCTGTCTTCTGGACGAGGAGGCCATGGCGGACGTCTGCCGGGAGTGATGCCGTGTTCCGCGTGTCCTACGATATTCCAGCAGGTGGCCCGTAGGCATCGTGATCAGCGATTACGCTGCAACTTCCGTCCTCTCGAAAAAACAGGCCATTGCCTGCGACTTCCTTCCACCAACCCCGGCCAATCCGCGATCGACGCATACTCACCACGCCAAAGCGCCACGCGCTCATATCACCTTGGAATGGCTGCTCGGAGAACAAATCTTGATATCCCGGCACAGGCCAGGTGTGATCCAGCACATCCCACTCCGTGAGATTGCCTTCAAGCCAAGCATCGAAATGATCCCTGATTTTCGTTCCCGGAGGATTCGGAAACAGAGCATTGATGTAGGCTGTTCCGTCCGCATCCAACCTCGTGGGAAGAGCCTCGACGACCCTCCGCAGAAGCTCTGAGCGGCCCGAGACATAGGTGACATTTCGTACCGGACACATGGGTTACACTTTCCGCTTTTGTTCTGCGGGAGGTGTGGATGCCGTGGAAAGCGAGTTCGGTGATGGAAGAGCGCCTTCGCTTTGTCGCCCGTCTGCTGGACGGGGAGGCCATGACGGACGTCTGCCGGGAGTTCGGCGTGTCCCGCAAGACCGGCTACAAGATTTTCGATCGCTACAGGGAACAGGGCGCGGCGGCGCTATGCGATCGGTCGCGGCGACCGGTGCGCTATGCCAATCAGCTCCCCGAGCCAATCGAGGGCCTGATTGTTCGTCTCAAAGCCGAGAAACCGCACTGGGGCGCGCGCAAGATCCGTGAGCTCTTGGTCCGGCGGCTCGACGGCGATATCCGGGTTCCGGCCAAGAGCACCATCCATGCGGTTCTCGATCGCCATGGCCTGGTCAAGCGCGCAGGCGTGCCGCGCCACCGCGCGCGCGGCACGCCTCTGTCCGCGGGGGCCGGACCCAATGATCTGTGGTGCGCCGACTTCAAGGGCGAGTTCAAGCTCGGCAATGGCCGTTATTGCTACCCGCTGACCGTCACCGACCATGCCTCGCGCTTCCTGCTGTTGTGCGAAGCGCTCGATTCCACCCGCGAGGAGCCGGCCATTGCGGCCTTCGAGCGGTTGTTCCGTGAGCGCGGCATGCCGCGCGCCATTCGCTCCGACAATGGCGTGCCGTTTGCCAGTCCCAACGCCTTGTTCAATCTCTCAAAGCTCTCGGTGTGGTGGCTGCGGCTTGGCATTGCCATCGAACGCATCAAGCCCGGCCATCCGCAGCAGAACGGCCGTCACGAGCGCATGCACCTCACGCTCAAGCAGGAGACCACTCCACGATCGCGAGGTGCTCGTCACCGCCTGTGGACGGCTCTGCCTGCATCGCAAGCGCATCAACCTCTCCACCGTGCTGGCTGGACTAAAACTCGGCATCAAGGAGGTCGACGACGGCATTTGGCTCGTCAGCTTCATGCACTATGATTTGGGATACTTCGACCTGGAGCAGAAAACCCTGCAACCCCGCGACAACCCGTTCGGCACGAGGCTGTCACCCATGTCTTAGGTACGACCTGTTACCCATGTCTCCGGGCTGGACAGAATTTGTTTGGTGAGCGCGGAGGGACTCGAACCCTCGACCCCATGATTAAAAGTCACGTGCTCTACCGCCTGAGCTACGCGCTCACTCACCTGAACATTAGATCCGGACGCCAGCGGTGAACCGCTCCGGATCGTGCTCCAGCCCGCGCTGTGTAGGGGGCAGGGCCCATCGGGTCAATAGCCGACGGGCGCTCAATTGTGCACCGACGCGCCGGATTTGCTGTTCCGGCGCCTGTGCTTAGGGCCGCTTCTTGAAGTTGGCTCAGTTGTCGCGGCGGATTTCCGAGCCGACCGGCTGCGACGGGGCGGCGACCGAGGGCAGGCTGACCGGGCGCAACCCGATCAGTTCCGCGGTGCGGATCGCGCTGTTGCGCCAGAATGCGAACTCGTTGATCCGCGAATTCTCCAGGATTGCGATGGAGACCGCCGCCAGGAATGGCAGGCTCTGCAACACCAGGACGCCGGCGAAGATGTAGATCTCGCGCACCTGCTTGTAGCCGTTGGTGACGACAAGCACGACGGCGCCGATCAGCAGCAACACGCCGATCACGGCTTCCCAGAACGCCTGGAACTCGATCGACATCCGCGACAGGCCGCCCTTGGAGGTGCGGGCGAACGCAAGATGCTCGGTGATCAGGCCCTGCGCCACCGCGCGCGACACCGTCCACTGCACGCTCATCGCCGCGATCATGGCCCCTAACATCTGACCGGCCTTGATGTTCACGCGCAGCCGGTAGAGCGCGACGAAATGCACCAGCGAGACGATGAAGGAGGCGATGATCGGCAGCGTCAGAATCTTGTCGGGGATCGCGATGTCGGCGAAGGCAACGATCGGCACCCAGATCAGATTGAGGATCGCAACCACGACGCCGAGGCTTTCGGCGCCGAGCCAGTTCAGCCAGCCCAGCGAGAACTCGCGGCGCTGATCCGGCGTCAGCCGGCTGGCGCCGGGCAGGAAGCGCCGCCAGTGCTTCTTGACGATCTGGAAGCCGCCATAGGCCCAGCGATGGCGCTGCTTCTTGAAGGCCTCGTAGGTGTCGGGCAGCAGGCCTTCGCCGTAACGCACATTGGTGTAGTGCGTGAGCCAGCCCTGCTGCTGGATCGAGAGGCCGAGATCGGTGTCCTCGCAGATCGTGTCAGAGGACCAGCCGCCGGCCTTGTCCATCGCGGCGCGGCGGATCAGGCACATCGTGCCGTGCACGATGATGGCGTTGAACTCGTTGCGCTGGACCATGCCGATGTCGAAGAACCCGGCATATTCGCCGTTCATGATGTAGTGCATCAGCGAGCGATCGCCGTCGCGATGCTCCTGCGGCGCCTGCACGAGGCCGACGCGCGGATCGGCGAATGCCGGCACGAGATCCTTCAGCCAGTCCGGATGCACGACGTAGTCGGCATCGATGATGCCGATGATCTCGGCATCCGCCGCGGTGCGGTCCATCGCGATGCGCAGCGCACCGGCCTTGAAGCCCTGCACCTTCTCGGCATTGATGAACTTGAAGCGCTCGCCGAGCAGCCGGCAGTGATCCTGGATCGGCCGCCAGAAGTCGGGATCGGGCGTGTTGTTGATGATGCAGACGCACTCGAAGTTCGGATAGTCGAGCCGCGACACCGCATCGAGCGTCTGCTTCAGCATCTCGACCGGCTCGAAATAGGCCGGGATGTGGATCGAGACCTTCGGAAACTTGACGTTCTCGCCGATCGTGGCGGGCGCGAGCGGCGCGCTCTTGCCGATCAGCCGGCGCGGGCCGCGGCCGAACGCCACCGCCGCGATCTCCTCGATCCGCGCCATCGCGATCAGCACCAGCGGAACCAGCAGCACCAGGCCGAGGCTGAGCGCGAAGGCCGAGCCCCAGACGAAGTAGTGCGTCGTCCAGTACGAGAACACGGTCGCGACCCAGGCGCCGACGCCGTTGGCGGCCGCCGACAAGAGCAGCGCCTGCATCACGGTCGGCTGGTCCAGCCGCAGGATCGGTAGCGACATGAACAGGCCGACCAGGACGGCGACCAGCGCGATCTTCCAGTAGTTCGGATCGGTGACCGGACCGGTCCAGGCGAACTTTGGCTCGCGGTCGGCATTGAGGATGCCCCAGTAGGGTCCGACGCCGCCTTCGAAGAACTTCCAGGGCTGATCGATCGCCTCGACGATGTTGTAGTCCATGCCGATGGCTTCGGCGCGGGTGACGAAGTTGCGCAGCACGGTGGCCTGCTGGAACGGGCCGGGAACGGCGCTGCGCAGATTGTAGCCCTGGCTCGGCCAGCCGAATTCGGCAATCAGGATGCGTTTGCCGGGGAAGGAGTCGCGCGACAAATTGTAGCGGTCGACCGCCTGGTCCACCGCCTGCTTGTCGGTGAAGTTTTCCCAGTAGGGCAGCACGTGCGCGGCGACGAAGTCGGACGAGTTGGCGAGCTGCGGATGGTCGCGCCAGATGTTCCAGATTTCACCGGTCGTGACGGGGACGTTGACCGACTTCTTGACCCGCTGGATCACCTTGATCAGCCGGTGCACGTTGTTTTCGGCGACTGCCCACTTGATCGCTTCAGCGCGCTTGCTCAAGCCGCTGCTGCCGTTTTCATCCGGCTGCATTTCCGCGTCGTGAAGACGCTGCGCTTCCTCGCGAAGAATCCTCTCGGACTCCTCGGGCGGCACGCCGATCTCCGGAACCGAGCCGAGGTTTTCCAGCGGCACCTGCTCGCCGCGGAACACGGTTTCGTTGCCGACTACAATGCCGATGACGTTGCTGTTGCGCTTGGCCAGGTTGATCGCGGCTTCGATCTCACGGTTGTTGCGGTTGGCGTCCTTGTCGATCCACGCGCCAACCGTGACCTTCATGCCGAACTCGGCGGCGACCGGCGGCACCAGCTCGTTGCCTTCCGTCGACGAATAGAGGCGGACCGCTTTGGTGAGCGTGGACAGTTTTCGCAGGTCGGTGCGCACCTTCTCGGTGTCGGCGGCAACGTCTGCGACGGTGTGGCCTGACTCGAACGGAGCGTAGGACAGACTCGGCAGCGTGCCACGGAAATCGGGCGCCGACTGCTTCTCCTGGAAGAGACCCCACAGGGCGGCGTGGGCGGCGGTGACAAGCAACAGGACGGCGACGACGGCGCGCATCGCGGTTAAACCATACGGGGCCTGAGATTGAGGACTAAGCGAACCCGTCCCCTGGGTTCGACCAACACGACAGCGGAGGGAAAGATATCTCCGCCATCCGATTTAACAACTGGTGTGCCGCGATGGCGTTTTAAGGGCGCAAGCCGTTCCAGCCGCGAAAAAATCGCGGCCGGACCCCGGTCGCGGGATATGGCTATTTCGACGCCGGCGCAGGTGACGCCGACGGGGTCGGTGCAGGCGAGGGCGAGGCTGCCGGTGCCGGTGCGGCGGTGCCGGCCGTCGCCGGCGCCGGGGTGGGAGCAGCGGCGGCGGCCGCGGCCTGGGGCTGCGCGCCCGGATTGATCCAGCAGGCGTGGATGCGGCCGTCGAGGCTGCCGCGGACCTTGTCGTCGATCTGGGCGCCGAACCGGGTCAGGCAGCGGAACGCCGCCTGGACGTGGCCGCCGGGGCAGCCGAACCGGTCGTAGAGGTCGAGATGGCGGAACGCGGTATCGAGGTCGTCGTTCCACATCAAGCGGACGACGCGGCGGCCGAGCCAGACGCATTCCGGGTTGCCGGCCGGGCCGTTGATGGCCTGCTGGGCCTCGACGAACTCCTCGACCTTGCGCTGGTTGGCTTCCCGTGCGGCATTTGCGTTGGCGTCGGGCTGTCCAGGCTGCTGTTTCGCCTGATCCGGCGGATTCGGCGTGCCGCTCTGGGCGAACGCGCCGCCGGCCCCAATGAGGAGCGCAAGGCCCGTGACAAGGCCCGTTACGGCAAGATGGCGCAAAGTAGTGTTCTTCAACTCAAGCAGCCGTCGACGCATGTATTCCCCGATAATGTTCCTGCCCCCGCGGGATCATCCTAACGGCTCGCGTGATGCCGTCCAAATAGGTCTCCAGTGCGGCGGAGACTCTGGCGAAATCTGATGACTGGAATTTGGTATTTTGTCCAGCAAACTCACAACTTTATCGACCCAGCGCAAAACTGTCGCAGGACAACCATGGTATTGACCTAATCCCGCTCTTGGCAGATGGGCTGTGACCGGCTAATTCGACGGTCCCCCGGAGGATGGAACCGATTTCGCTTCGTACGCCGCTGGCGCTTCTCCTGATCTCGCTCGCCGTGATTGCATCCGTGTGGTGGTGGCTCGCCACGCCGATTACGCTCGTGCGCGCGCCGATCGATCCCGCTGCAAAGCTGCAATGCGTGTCCTATACGCCGTTCCGCGGCGCGCAGACGCCGCTTGATCCCACCACGCAGATTCCAGTCGAGCAGATCGAGCAGGATCTGACCGATCTCGCCAAGGTCACCGACTGCGTGCGCACCTATTCGATCGAGAACGGCCTCGACCAGGTCCCCGGCGTTGCGGCCAAGGTCGGGCTGAAGGTGATGCAAGGCATCTGGCTCAGCAGCAACCGCTTCAAGAATTTGCAGCAGATCGCGATCGCGGTGCGGCTCGCCAAGGAGTATCCCGGCGTCGTCACCTCGCTGATCGTCGGCAACGAGGTGCTGCTGCGCGGCGAGATGACCGCCACCGATCTTGCCGGCAACATCCGCGCAGTGAAGGCGGCGGCGGGCAATCTTCCCGTCACCTATGCCGACGTCTGGGAATACTGGGTGAAGAACCGCGAGATTTATGACGCGGTCGATTTCGTCACCATTCACATCCTGCCGTATTGGGAGGACATCCCGGTCAAGGCGAAGTACGCCGCGGCGCATGTCGACGATATCCGCAAGCGGATCGCGGTGACATTCCCGGGCAAGGAGATCCTGATCGGCGAGACCGGCTGGCCGAGCCAGGGGCGGATGCGGGAGGGCGCATTGCCGTCGCGCACCAACCAGGCGCGGGTGGTGTCCGAGATCCTCGACCTCGCCAAGCGCGAGGGCTTTCGGGTCAACCTGATCGAGGCCTACGACCAGCCCTGGAAGCGCAAGCTCGAGGGCACCGTCGGCGGCAATTGGGGCCTGTTCGATTCGGTCAAGCGGCAGGTGAAATATCCGCCCGGCGTTGCTATCACGAACTATCCGGACTGGAAGCTGCAGATGGCGGGCGGCATGGCGCTGTCCGTCGCCACATTCCTCGCGGCCTGGCTGACGCTGCGCCGCCGGCCCTGGACGCCGCGGCCGTCGGCCTGGATCGCGGTCGCCATTTCGGCCACGACGGCGGGGGCGCTGCTCGGGATTGCCGGCGACAAGATGTATTACGAGAGCTACGGCGTCGGCGGCTGGCTGCATTGGGGCGTGCTGCTCGCAGCGGGCATTGCCGCGCCGCTGCTGACGGCTCACGCGCTGATCGCCGGGCGGTCGCTGCCGACCTTCCTGGAGCTGGTCGGGCCGCGCGACTATCGCGGCAAGGGCGTGATCGGCGCGGCGCTGGCAATTGTGCTGATCATCACCACGGTGATTGCTGCCGAAACCGCGCTCGGCTTTACCTTCGATCCGCGCTACCGCGATTTCCCGTATGCCTCGCTGACCATGGCGGTGGTGCCATTCGCGCTCCTGACCATGCTCAACCGTCCGAAGGAAGGCATCCGGCCGCTCGCGGAATCCGTATTCGCCGGCCTGCTGGTGATCGCCGCCGGCTACACGATCTACAACGAGGGCACGATCAACTGGCAGTCGGACTGGACCTGCGTGATGTACCTCTTGCTCGCCGCTACGCTGTGGCGGGCGCGGGCCGCGCAAAACCCAGGATGAACAGCCCGATCGCGAGCCCCGACAGCACGACATTGTAGAGCACGATCCCGAGCCCCGCAGCGATCAAGCCGACGGTGAGCAGCACGATCGACGGCCGCGTCAGGTTGAGCACCGCGATTACCAGCGCGGTGATCCCGAACACCGAGTTCTTGAACAGTACGGTCGACAGCGCGCGAGCCTTGCAGAGCATGGTCTGCGCGCCGGCGTCGCAGGCCAGCGCAACGGGAGAGAACTCGATTGCCAGATAGCGCACGTAGAGCGCGTAGCCGACGGTGACGAAGCCCACGACCATCAGGAACTGGACCTGATAGGGGGAGAGGCGGAACGGAGGTTTTGTCATCGCGGCACTATGGTCGGGATCGGGTTGCGGGACAAGTTCGGTCGGAGCATCGAAATCGGTTGAAAATCCGGCCACAATCCCTTGGCTCACATGATTATTGGCTGTTCCGCCGGAATATCGAGGAGATCGTGGTCGGCTCCGGCTTCTTGTCCTCGGCGACCGGCTGCTGCTGCTGCTGCGGCGGCGGCGCGACGGCGCGCTTCGGCACGGCCCGGCGATGCGACGGCGCCGGCTTGGCTCCGGCGGCCGGCTCGTTGAGGGCCAGTCGCTGGCCGTCATAGATCGCCGTCTCGCAGGTCCGCTGCACCAGGCTGAGGCCCGCGCAGATCCTGGCTGCGGTGCCGGCGTCGTTCAGCGGTCCGGCCACCAGGCGCAACTGTATGCCGAGCCCGTTGCTGCTCTCCTTGATCACGATGATCGGCCGCAGCGCCGCCAGCGGCGCGTTGGCCTTCGACTTCAACAGGCCGCGCCACAGCGCGCGCAGTCCATTGACCGAGTTGGCCGTGCCGAGATCGACGCCGAACTCGGTGCGGTGGATCTGTGCCTGCGGCGCATCGTCCTCGGCGTCCGGATCCGCTGTGATCACCAGCGGAGGGATCGGTGCGACGGTGACATCGTTGGCGGTCGGCGGCTTGACGGTTTCGGTTGCCTTGTTCGCCGCAGGATCGAGCGATGCCAGGACCGGCTTGTCGACAAGCGGCTTGTCCGCGACCGGCACCGGCGCAGCGGGTGCATCCTCGGCGCCGGCCGCGGCGGCGCTCATTGGACTTGCGATCGATGCGGCCGTGGCGGAATTCGGCGGCGAATTGTCGGAGGCTGGCGGCTTCTCCGCGGCGGCCTGCGGCTTGGCGGGCGCGGACGCGGGTTTCTTGTCGGCCGTTGCCGGCTTTTCGGCCGCCGCAACCGGCTTCTCGATCGGCCCAGTCGCCTTGCTGTCGCCGGCTGTGGGCAGCTTGTCGATCGCCGCCGGCTTGTCCAATGCGACCGTCGGCATCGTTGCGACGGCGGCAACGGTTGGCGCGGAGGCGGCGGGCGACGAACTGGCGGTTGCGGGCGAGGTACCGGGCGCTGCCAAGGGCGATGGTGCCGGCGGCTGCCTGGCGATCGCGCCGGTCACGGAGTCGAGGCCCTGCTCCAGCGTGGTGACGCGCGAATACAGCCGGTCGCGGTCGCCGTTGAGCGTATCGATCGCAGACGCCAGCCGGCGCGTCTCGTTGTGGCTCTCCTTCGCCAGCGTCTGCAACTGCTGGGCCTGTCGCGCGAGGTCCGCTGCGGCAACTTGGTCGCGCCGCAGCGTCAACGCCGACTGGTTGGCCATCACCGCGACGGTGACGGCGCCGACCGCGGCAACGCCCCACGAGCCGAGCCGCCACAGCATGCGGCGATCCAGAGCATCCTCCTCGGCCAAAAAGCCGGTGGTGCTCTCGGTGTCGAATTCCGCCGCCAGATTGTCGCGATCTTTGGCCAAAGCCCGCTTGGCCCTCCTCAAGGCCCGCCGAATCACGAGGCAAAGATTAACAGGAAATGGACCGGGAACTTGAATCCGGAGCGCCACGGAGGCGAATCGGTTTCTTCTGCCGGGGAAAACAATTAAAGACGGCCTCGAAGACAGCTTTGCGCAGCGAACTGCGCGCGACATCGAGGATTGCGAATGACTGCGCGAACGAGCCTGACAGTGGTTCTTGCGGCCGGTGAGGGCACGCGGATGCGCTCGTCGCTGCCGAAGGTGCTGCACCCCGTGGCCGGGCAGCCGCTGCTGGCGCACGTGCTCAACGCCGCGGCCTCCGGCGAGGGGTCGCAGCTGGCGGTCGTGATCGGCCCGGACCACGAGGCGGTCGCCAACGAGGTGCGTCGGGTGCGGCCCGACGCACAGACCTTCGTGCAGCGCGAGCGGCTCGGCACCGCGCATGCGGTGCTGGCGGCGCGCGAGGCGATCGCCCGCAGCGCCGACGACCTCTTGATCGCATTCGGCGACACGCCGCTGATCTCGGCCGAGACCTTCGCCCGCATGCGCGCGCCGCTGCGCGACGGCGCGGCGCTTGCGGTGCTCGGCTTCCATGCCGCAGACCCGACCGGCTACGGCCGCCTGGTGGTCGAGAACGGCAAGCTGGTTGCGATCCGCGAGCAGGCCGATGCCAGTGCCGAAGAGCGCAAGATCACGCTGTGCAATGCCGGCGTGATGGCGTTCGACGGCAGGAAGGCGCTCGCGATCATCGAGAAGATCGGCAATGCCAA
This sequence comes from Bradyrhizobium sp. USDA 4510, assembly GCF_054059095.1. NCBI lineage: Bacteria > Pseudomonadati > Pseudomonadota > Alphaproteobacteria > Hyphomicrobiales > Nitrobacteraceae > Bradyrhizobium > Bradyrhizobium sp. USDA 4510. The sequence continues at coordinate 3,655,283 of NZ_JBSSBT010000001.1, forward strand.
TGCCAAGGGCGAATATTATCTGACCGATGCCGTCGGCATTGTCAGGGAACTCGGACTGGAGGCCGTCGTGATCGAGACCAGCGAAGACGAAGTGCGCGGCATCAACACCAAGGCGCAGCTCGCCGAGGCCGAGGCCGTGATGCAGGCGCGGCTGCGCAACCAGGCGCTCGAGGCCGGCGTGACCCTGATCGCGCCGGAGACGGTCTATCTCGCCGCTGACACCAAATTCGGCAAGGACGTCACGATCGAGCCGTTCGTGGTGATCGGACCCGGCGTTTCGATCGACGACGGCGCCGTGATCCATTCCTTCTCGCACATCACCCAAGCCACGATCGGCAAGAAGGTGGAGCTCGGACCCTACGCGCGGCTGCGGCCCGGCACCTCGCTCGGCGACGGCGTGAAGATCGGCAATTTCGTCGAGACCAAGGGTTCGAGGCTGGAGGCCGGCGTCAAGGTCAACCATCTCTCCTACGTCGGCGACGCCCATGTCGGTGCCAATTCCAACCTCGGTGCCGGCACCATCACCTGCAACTATGACGGCTTCCTCAAGCACAAGACGCTGATCGGCGAGGGCGCCTTCATCGGCACCAATACGTCGCTGGTCGCGCCGGTCACGATCGGCAAGGGCGCCTATATCGGCTCGGGCTCCGTGATCACCAGGGATGTTCCCGACGATGCGATGGCGCTCGAGCGCAGCGAGCAGTCCATCCGCGAAGGCGGCGCCGCGCGCTACCGAACGGCGAAGCTGAAGGAGAAGGCGGCGAAGGGGAAGTGATCTTCTCGCGACATATTTGCGAGCCTGTCTCGACCATAAAATGTCATCCCGGCGAAAGCCGGGATCCATATTCCGCGGCGGAAGTTGGGGACAGGACTCGTCGTTCCAGCATCGTGAAGCAATGACCGTCGGTGGTTATGGGTCCCGGCTTTCGCCGGGACGACACTGTATGTGTTGCGCGATCTGTGAGTCACATATGCGCATCGGGTGACGGGGTTCGCAACGGGCTGATCGCAACGTCGATCGGTTGACCCGGTTCATGCCGCATTCTTCGCCTGGCGCGGCTCGTCGGTGTTCGGCTCTACCGGTCCGAGCAGGATGCGCCGCTGCATCTCGTCGAAGGCGAGGTTTGCGTTCTTCTCCCGTGTCACCAGCGACAGCAGGATCGCGACCGCAAAGGATAGCGGCATGCTGATGATCGCGGGATTGCGCAGCGACACGAACCACCATTGATGCTCGACCGCGGCGAGCGGCTTGCCGAGAATGTCGACCTGGATGGTCGGGGACAGATAGATCAGCACCAGCGAGCTCAGTGTGCCGACGAGGATGCTCGCCACGGCAGCAGGCGTCGTGAAGCGGCGCCAGGTGATGGCGAGCACGAGCGAAGGGAAGTTGGCGGCGCAGGCGATCGAGAACGCAAGTCCCGCCATGAACGCGACGTTCTGGCCTTCGAACGCGATGCCCAGGCCGATGGCGAGGATGGAAATCAGAACCGTCGCGACCCGCGCGACCTTGAGCTGCTCGGCTTCCGAAGCGGTGCCGCTCCTGATCACATTGGTCCAGACGTCGTGGCAGAGCGTGGCGACGCCCGACAGCGTCAGCCCCGCGACGACGGCAAGCATGGTCGCGAACGCGACCGCGCAGATGAAGCCGAAGAACGCGTTGCCGCCGACGGTGAGTGCGAGCAGGGGCGCTGCCATGTTGCCGCCGCCGCCGGCCTTGGCCACCGCCTCGGCGCCGACCAGCACCATGGCGCCGAAGCCGATGATGAAGACCATGAGATGAAAGACGCCGATCAGGCCGGTGGCATAGAGGATCGACAGCCGTGCGGCTTTGGAATCCTTCACCGTGTAGGCCCGCATCAGCACATGCGGCATCGCGGCGGTTCCGAACATCAGGCCGAGCCCGAGCGAGATGGCATCCCATTGACCCGAGACCACCTTCGATCCCGGCTGCAGCACCTTGGTGCCGTATTTCTCGGATGCCGCGGCGAACAGCTTCAGCGGGTTCATGTCGAAATGGGTCAACACGAGGAGGGCGAGCAGGATGCCGCCGCCCATCAGCAGCACAGCCTTGACCACCTGCACCCAGGTCGTCGCCAACATGCCGCCGAACAGCACATAGACCAGCATGACGCTGCCGACGACGACGACCGACCAGGTGTAGGGCAGGCCGAACAGCAGCTTGATCAGCGATCCCGTCGCGACCATCTGGGCGATCAGGTAGAACAGGATCACGGCAAGTGTACCGATGGCGCCGGCGAGGCGCACCGGGCGCTGGCGCAGGCGATAGGCCACGACGTCGGCGAAGGTGAAACGGCCGACATTGCGCAATGGCTCGACGATCAGGAACAGAATGATCGGCCAGCCGACCAGCCACCCGATCGAATAGATCATGCCGTCGAAGCCGTTCGAGGTGACGATGCCGGCAATTCCGAGCAGGGCCGCGGCGCTCAGGAAGTCTCCCGCGAGTGCCCAGCCGTTCTGCCACGGCGTGACCTGGCCGCCGGCGGCAAAGAAGTGCTCGGTGGTGCGCGTGCGCCGCGCAGCCCAATAGGTGATCGCCAGCGTCAACGCCATGAAGGCGAAGAAGAACCCGATCGAAAGCGTGCTGCTGCCCATTTGCCTGTCCCCTTAGCGAAGCTCGCGAACGCCTGCGTCGAACACCCGGTTCGCCCACAGCACGTAGACCAGGCAGAGCACGAAGGAAGAGATGATGACGAGCGGGCCGAGCACAATGCAAAGCGACAGGCCGGGCATCAGAATGGTGCCGAGCAGCGGCTTGTCGAACGCGAAAAGCCCCATGAAGCCGAAATAGATCACGATCATCGCAACGCTCAGAACGAGCGCGACTGTCAGCCGCTTCTTGGCCAGTTTCTCGGCCTGCTTCTTGGCCAATGCGCCGCCGTTCGGCGCCGGATCGGCATTGCCGGGAATAACCACGTTCATATCGGCTCCCTCAAAAACTCAGCGCGCTCTGCTTGCGCCAATCGAACGAGCTTCAGCCGGGGGCTGACGGAAGGGAATTATGGATTTTTGCAATCTGCTGTGCGCGGCTGCGGCACGACATCGGCCAGCGTGACCTGCATGTCGGGATCCTGCTTCAGGGTATTTTTCAGGAAGGCGCGGACGGCGCGGATGCGCGGGGCGAATTGCAGGTCGCTGTGGACGTTGAGCCAGACCTCGCGAACGGTGCCGGCGAGAGCGGGCAGCACCGGTATCAGGTCGGGCCGGTCCCTTGTGGCAAAGCTCGGCAGCATCACGATGCCGAGGCCGCCCGCCGCGGCGTTCATCTGCGCGATCATGCTGTTGGAGTGGAAGGCGATTTTCGGCTCTTCGATGACATCGGCGAGCCAGCGCACCGAGTCGACCTGGATCAGGTCCTCGATATAGGACACGAACCAATGATCCTGCAGGTCGCGCAGGCTTGCGGGCATCCCGTGGTGGTCGAGATAGTCCTGGCTCGCGAATAGCCCGAGCCGAAACTTGCCGATGCGCTCCGAGATCAGGCCCGGACCGGGCGGCCGGAAGAAGGACACGAACAGATCGGCCTCGCGCTTATGAACGTAGACCGTCTGGGCGGACGTGACGAGTTCGACGGTGAGCTGTGGCGCGGTGCGTCGCAGCTTGGCAAAGCGTTGCGCCAGATAGAGCGAGGCGATCCCCTCCATGGTGGCGAGCCGCACGGTCCCGACGAGCTCCTGGGTGTCGCTGGCGCTGGCCTCCTCGCGGATCGCGATCACCGCGCTCTCGACCCGCTCGGCATGGCGCAACAGCCGCTCGCCGACTTCGTTCAGCTTGAGCCCGGTGCGGTGGCGTTCGAACACCGCAACCCCGAGCGAAGCTTCCATCTGGGCGATGCGCCGGCTGACGGTGGAATGGTCGAGCCGCAGCCGCTTTGCCGTTTGGCTCAAATTCCCGGCGCGGGCGGCGCAGAGAAACACCCGCAGATCGTCCCAGTTGATCGTGTCGAACATCACCTGCCTCCCGGTTGCGGCCGTTGAAATTGCGGCCCTTGTCAGCAAAGCAATTCCCGTTCCAGCGCGTGGCGGTTCCGATCCTTCGCAACCGACCTTGCGACAATTCCCATGCACGCCGGCAAGCCAGGGATGATACCGCTTCGCTCCCCTAGTCCTAGCCGGGATTTTCGACATGCTTCCTCGTTTCAAGGCTGCTGCCGTCCACGCCGCGCCCGTCTTCCTCGACAGCTGGGCGACCACCGAAAAGGCGATCGCCATCATTCGCGAGGCGGCCAGGGCCGGCGCCGCGCTGATCGCGTTTCCCGAAACCTATATTCCCGCCTTTCCGGTCTGGGCTGCGCTGTGGCCTCCAATCGACAACCACGATCTGTTCGTGCGCATGGCGGAGCAATCCGTGCTGGCGGACGGACCGGAAGTGGCGCGGCTTTGCGCCGAGGCGCGCGCCCTCGGCGTCACGGTCTCGATCGGCATCAGCGAGCGCTCGGCCGTCAGCGTCGGGGGGCTGTGGAACTCGAACCTGCTGATCGGCGAGACCGGAGAAATTCTCATCCATCACCGCAAGCTGGTTCCGACCTTCTATGAGAAGCTAGTGTGGTCGTCAGGGGATGGTGCGGGCCTCAAGGTCGCGGAGACGCGGCAGGGCCGGATCGGCGGGTTGATTTGCGGCGAGAATACCAACCCATTGGCCCGCTTCGCGCTGATGGCGCAGGGCGAGCAGGTGCACATTTCGAGCTGGCCGCCGATGTGGCCCACCCGGCGCCCGGCAGGCGGCGGCAATTTCGACAACGTGGCCGCCAACCGCATCCGGGCCAGCGCCCATTGCTTCGAAGCCAAGGTATTCGGGATCGTCACCGCCGGCTACATGGACCAGGCACTGCGCGCCTTCCTCATTGAACGCGATCGAACGATCGCCGACGTGATCGACCAGACACCACGTGCGGCGAGCTTCTTCGTCGATCCGACCGGCAGCGTCTTCGGCGATGGATTGCAGGACGAGGAGGGGATCGCCTACGCGGAGATCGATCTCAATCGCTGCGTCGAGCCGAAACAGTTTCACGACGTGGTCGGTTACTACAACCGCTTCGACATCTTCGGCGTGACGGTCGACCGCAGCCGGTTGACCCCGGCTCGATTCCGCGATCCAGAGCAGCCGATAGCGGACGTGCAAGACGCGGCAATTCTGTCGGTCGATGCCGACGCTGCATCGAATGGGCAGGGCCGCGACCTCCGGAGCTGACGAAGCCTTGGTGCTGCCTCACACGATCCTTCGTCCGCGTGCGGGACCCGACGCGGACATCGCGGTCCGGCATTCTCGATAGTCCGCAAACCTGCAACGTGTCCGTAGCGGGTGAAGATGTCGTGTTTTTGTAGCTCGTGATCTGTCGCCTTCGTGTCTGATTTGCAGGGGAGCCGGAAGGCGGGGACGGCTTTCCCTGATTGATCATGCCACGGCTGTTGTGGCGGTTTTAGCCCTGTGGGTGAGTTTCTTTGTTCGACTTGAAGCCCGTTTCTCCGCCCCGACCCGCACTTTCTCGACGGCGGCGCGCGCAGGAGCGGTCAAGGACGCGCGCTTGCGCGCCCGCCAGGGCTTGTCCTTGACGGCTCCGAGCACGCCGCCAGGCTGAAGCGCGTCGGGGCTGATCTGCTGTCCGTCAGGCGCAAACCTCGCCAATCGATGCGGTCCAAGGAACACGCTGACGGTGCCATCGGGATACTCATGGAGCCGCACCAAGGCCTTGACGAAGTGAGGTCTGAGCCGGCTCTGCGGCAACTGCAGCCGCCGACCGTTCCATGCAACGGTATTGTCGTTGGCGACGGTTCGCTCCTCGATCACGCACAGCGCCTCGCGCCAGGCCTCATGCCGGTCGGCCACGAATGCCGTGCCTTCCTGTTCGGGCTTGATCGCAAACGCGGCGTTGTGCCCGGGGATGTAATGCGCCTTCAGCCACGCGTTGGCAGCCTCAACCGTCGTGATCCCGGCAAGCCGCAGCTCCTTCGGCAGCCGGTCCTGCAAGGTGCCGAACACCCGCTCGGAGCGCCCGCGCGCCTGCGGCGAATAGGCTGCGATATGCTCGATCCCAAGATGCGACAAAGCCCGTCCCACCTGGGTTTGTTGCGTCTTCGAGACCTTCTCGCCAGCTTTTGGGGTCAGGAAATAATGGCTGCCGCGGTCGGTGTAGAGCGCGCAGAACAGGCCATGCTCGCCAATCACTTCGCGCAAGGCCTGGAAGGTCGAGGCCGTTCCTTCTTCCTCGACCAGCACCATCGAGTAGATCTCGCTGGTCGCATCGTCCATCGTGACGATCAGGTCCCTCGCGGGCAGGCCTTCGATCCAAACGTGGCGCGATCCGTCCTGGTGCAGCAGCATGCCCCGAAGCGGCCGCCGCGGCCGCTTCTTGCGGTGCGCCGAACGCTTCGGAGCCTTCCGCACCAGCCCCGCCGCGTGCAGCGCCAGCTTCGTCACCGTATAGCCCAGCACATAGTCGTGCCGCTTTTGCATCTGCTCGTGGAAGTGCTTCACCGTGAAGTCCGCGTACTTGTCCCGGTACAGCGCAAGCATCCGTTCCAGCTCCTCCTCCGGCGCCCGCCGTGGCGAACGACGCCCCAGCCGGCGGTCGACAAGCCCGTCGTCGCCCTCCGCCTCATAGCGCTCCGCCCAGCGTTGAAACGTCCGAACACTGATCCCAAGAACCTCCGAAGCTGCCTCCTGCGTCAGTTCCTTCGCCTCCGTCCGATCCAGCAAATCTGAAAACCGCATCCGTCGTACACCCTCGTGAATGGATGCCGTGCCCATCGCGCCCCCCTTGTTCCGGAGCACCGAAAACACGACACTTCACGAGCTACAAACAGGCGACAGATCACGAGCTACTGACACCGCAAACCTGCAACGTTGCCAACGCGGGAATGTATGGCTACGCTTTACCCTGGGTAGGCTGCCAAACGACCTTCGATCGGCCGGACGCTCATGCCAAAATTCCTTCGCATCGGAGTCCATCAGTCGAACGTTTCCGGATACACGTCGAAGGCATGGTGCATTCGACGGGCCGGCTCGACGGTTTTCCTGAAATGGGGCGCCGTGCAGGTTGATGGCGCGGGCGACAGGCGAAAGGTCCACTGGACGTTTCCACCGCAGGAAAAAACCATTCGCTGCCGCACGGTGCAGCGCGCCCAGGACTACACCAAGGCCGCCATCGCGCGGCGACGCAGCCATCGCTATGAACCGCTGGCTGGGAATATCGCTAACCGGCGGCGAACCACCGACCGGGACTCGCAGCTCAAGCAGGCGCTCGCCACGATCCTCTATGTCGATATCGTCCGATCCACCGAAAAGGCCGCGCGGCTCGGCGACACGCGCTGGGCGACGGTGATGAACCACTACTATGTCGCTGTGCGCAGGGAGCTGAAGGCCTTGCGGGGGAAGGAAGTCGTGACCACGGGCGACGGGTTGCTGGCGACGTTCCGCGCGCCGGCAGCCGGGATCCGTTGCGCGACCGCGATCCGCGAGTCCGTGCGCACGCTGGGGCTGGAGATCAGGGTCGGACTGCACGCGGGCGAATACAAGGTGAGTGGCGCGGAGGTGATCGGGCTTGCGTTTCACATCGGCGCGCGCGTCGCGGCGAAAGCGCGGGCCGGCGAAGTGCTGGTCTCGAGCGCGGTCAAGGACCTGATGTCAAAGTCCGAAATCCGCTTCAAGGACCGCGGCGCGCACCAGCTCAAAGGCGTGCCGGAGCGATGGCGGCTCTACCGGGTGGAGCATTAGGGCGTCCCGGGAGCGTCGACTACCGCCAGCGTCGGCTGGCCTCGCCGAAAGGCGTTAATGACATATTGATGCGGTTAACGACGTTTGCCGTCTGCGGTTTCATCGCTCTTAGGAGGCGACAAGGCAAAACACGGCATGCGCAAACATGCCGCGACCGTTCTGATTGGCGTCTTTTGCAGCCTGGTGACGTACTTCAGCGCCGCACGACTCTACCAATGGGCCGAGACCGGACAGTTGGCGGTGCTGTCCCGGAAGACACACGACCAACCTGAGTTCGTTTCCTGGGGCGACGATCGGCCCAGCTTCGTGCTGCTGTTCGCGCTCTATCTGTTTTTCCTCAAGAACGGACTGCTCGGCATGCTGGTTACGTGCCGCGAGGTCTGGCTGCGTGGCCGGGGATGGGAACCGTGAGCGCGCGGCTGATCGCTGGATTGATCAAGGTGCTGCTCGGAGGTCTTCTCACGGCCGGTCCGCCGCTCGTGTCGGTCGCGCGCGGCGACGAAACTGCGAGCATCAATGCACGACGCGAGGCGCTTCGCGAATGGAGCAGCCTTGCCAATGGACGCACGGACTTTGAAATTTCCGATCCGGCCTTGGTGCCAAGGATGCTCGCGCTTGCGGCCGAGCAATCCGGCTGCAAATACAGTGATGACATCGAAAAGTTGCCGGTTCGCTTCATGAAAGTGGCCGGGCACCGTCTCGCGCTGATGTTCTGTCGGCTTTCCGTGACCGGATCGCATCGCGCGTTCGATCTTTCCGACGTCAGCAGACCAAAGCCGATGGAATTTCCGTACGTCGCGCTGAACGGCTTCGGTACGACGGACACTCCGGGTTTCATCACATGGAGGGAGGAGGCCGGCTTGTTTCAGGCCGAAACCGGATCGGACCTGTGTCCCAGCCCACACCTGCGGCATGTCTATCGGCTAGACGTGACCAATCGCGAAAGCTTTGTCGTGGTTCGCGTCGAGGTCAGCGCGCCTGCGTGCGGCGCGGGTCAGGAATGGACCACGATCTGGGAGGCGAAACCGTGGCCCGCGCCGGCGGATCCGCGCTGACGCGCTCTTGCCAAAATGGTTAGCCCCGATTAACCAGCCTTTCGCATCAACCTTGCCGTTTAAGACTGTCGCAATCGGCAATAATTATTGAGTATCTTGCGGCCGGCGATTCCCGTTAAGGGACCGTGTCGCCGCTTTGGCAAATTTTCGGCGATTTTTGGGGACATTGAACCGCATGTGCGGCATCGTCGGCATTCTTGGACGCGCTCCGGTCGCGGAGCAATTGGTGGATTCGCTCAAGCGGCTCGAATATCGCGGCTATGATTCCGCGGGTGTCGCCACGCTGGAGAATGGCGGCCTGGCGCGGCGCCGCGCCGAAGGCAAGCTGAAGAATCTCGAGGCCCGGCTCGAGGCCAAGCCGCTCGGCGGCCATACCGGCATCGGCCACACCCGCTGGGCCACGCACGGGCGGCCGACCGAGAACAACGCGCACCCGCACGCCACCGAGCGCGTCGCCGTGGTGCATAACGGCATCATAGAGAATTTCCGCGAGCTGCGCGAGGAACTCGAGGCCAAGGGCGCGGCGTTCTCGACCGAGACCGACACCGAGGTCGTGGTGCATCTGGTCGACAATCTGCTGAAGGGCGGCGTCAAGCCGATCGATGCGGTGAGGGCGGTGCTGTCGCAGCTGCGCGGCGCGTTCGCGCTCGGCTTCATCTTCGCCGGCGAGGATGACCTGATGATCGGCGCCCGCAACGGCCCGCCGCTCGCGGTCGGCCATGGCGAAGGCGAGATGTTTCTCGGGTCCGACGCGATCGCGCTCGGGCCGTTCACCGATACGATCAGCTATCTCGAGGACGGCGATTGGGTGGTGCTGAATCGCAAGGGCGCCACGATCTTCGACAAGGACAACGCCATCGTCCACCGCGAGGCGATCAAGCACACGACGGCAACGGCGCTGGTCGACAAGGCGAACTACCGTCACTTCATGGCGAAGGAGATCCACGAGCAGCCCGAAGTGGTCGGGCACACGCTGGCGCGCTATGTCGACATGGCGACCGAGCGCGTCACCATGCCGGTGAAGCTGCCGTTCGACTTCAAGGATATCCAGCGCGTCTCGGTCACCGCCTGCGGCACCGCGAGCTATGCCGGCTTCGTCGCGAAATACTGGCTGGAGCGGCTGGCGCGGCTACCGGTCGAGCTCGATGTCGCCTCCGAATTCCGCTACCGCGAGGCACCGCTGCGCAAGGGCGATCTTGCGATCTTCATCTCGCAATCGGGCGAGACCGCCGACACGCTGGCGGCGCTGCGCTACGCCAAGGCGCAGGGTGCGCACACGCTCTCGGTCGTCAACGTGCCGACCTCGACGATCGCGCGCGAGAGCGAGACCGTGCTGCAGACGCTCGCCGGTCCCGAGATCGGGGTCGCTTCGACCAAGGCGTTCACCTGCCAGCTGATGGTGCTGGCCTCGCTCGCGGTCGCCGCCGGCAAGGCGCGCGGCGAGCTGTCCGATGCCGACGAGGCCAAGCTGGTGCATGGCCTTGTCGAGATTCCGCGCCTGATGTCGGAAGCGCTGACCACTGAAGTGCAGATCGAGAAGCTGGCGCGCGAGATCTCGAAGTCTCGCGACGTGCTCTATCTCGGCCGCGGCACCAGCTATCCGCTGGCGCTGGAGGGCGCACTGAAGCTGAAGGAAATCTCCTACATCCATGCCGAGGGCTACGCCGCCGGCGAGCTCAAGCACGGGCCGATCGCGCTGATCGACGAGCACATGCCGGTCGTGGTGATCGCGCCCTACGACAAGGTGTTCGAGAAGACCGTCTCCAACATGCAGGAGGTCGCCGCCCGCGGCGGCAAGATCATCCTGATGACCGACGCCAAGGGCGCGGCGGAGGCGACCATCCAGTCGCTGGTGACGATCGTGATGCCGGACATGGGGGCGACCTTCGCGCCGATGGTCTACGCCGTTCCGGTGCAGCTGCTCGCCTATCATACCGCTGTCGTGATGGGCACCGATGTCGACCAGCCGCGGAATCTGGCCAAATCGGTCACGGTCGAATAGTCGCAAGCCGCGGCTTCACGCGGCCCTTCAAAAATGCGACAGAATGGCTTAGCTGGGTGGTGGACTACGGCCGCTTCGACGACCCTGGAACCGCAATGACCTCCAACCAAGTGCCTCCCGCCTCGACCGGTGAATTGCCCCCGGATGCCCCGCGCGGGCTGATGGCGCGGTTTCGCAACTATTTCCTGACCGGCCTCGTGGTGGCCGGACCGGTTGCGATCACCCTGTATCTGACCTGGTGGTTCGTGAACTGGGTCGACAATCTGGTCCGGCCGTTCGTGCCCACGGCCTACCGGCCGGAAACCTATCTGCCATTCGGGCTGCCGGGTTCCGGCCTGATCGTCGCGGTCATCGCGCTTACGCTGCTCGGCTTCCTCACCGCCAATCTGATCGGGCGAACCCTGGTCGATCTCGGCGAACGGCTGCTTGGCCGCATCCCTGCGGTGCGCGCGATCTATCGTGGCCTCAAGCAGGTGTTCGAAACGCTGTTCTCCGGCAACGGCTCGAGCTTTCGCCGCGTCGGCCTCGTCGAGTTTCCCTCGCCCGGCATGTGGTCGATCGTGCTGATCTCGCAGGCGCCGAGCGCCGAACTTGCCGCTAGCCTGCCCGGAGCGGAAGAGCACATCTCGGTGTTCCTGCCGTGCGCGCCGAACCCGACCACCGGCTTCTTCTTTTACGTGCCGAAGAGCAAGATCATCGAGATCGAAATGAGCACCGAGGATGCCGCGACGCTGATCATGTCCGCCGGCGTGGTGCAGCCCGGCGGCACCGCCGATCAGAAGCGCGCCGCGGCGCTCGCCGGCATGGCCAATGCTGCGCGCATTGCGAGCCAGGCTTCGACCAACCAGGCCTCGCTGCAGCCGGCAACTCAGCCCGCGCCGGCCAAGGTCGAATAAGAGGCCCAACTCCATCCTCGTCATTGCGAGGAGCGAAGCGACGAAGCAATCCATGATTCCACATATGCGGACCGATGGATTGCTTCGCTACGCTCGCAATGACGGCGGGAAGGGGCGATGAGCACACCTAGATCAGCGTCTCGTAGAGGTCGTTCCAATCTGGATTCAGCGCCTCGATCAGCGCAATCTTCTTCGCGCGGCTGCCGGCCTTGATCTGCTTCTCACGAGTGATCGCGTTGTACATGGTTTTGTGCAATTCGTACCAGACCAGAATCTTGCAGCCATATTTGGCCGAGAAGCCCTTCACCAATCCCTCGCGATGCTCAAACGCACGCTTGGGCGTTGCGGTAACGCCCATGTAAACGGTGCCGTGACGCTTGTTGGCGAAGATGTAGACGCATGGTTGTTTCATGATGTCCCCCAGCCGCAAGTATATACCGTCATTGCGAGGAGCGGAGCGACGAAGCAATCCACGCTTCCGCATATGCGGAACGATGGATTGCTTCGCTGCGCTCGCAATGACGCTGGGTAGAGCGCTCGCAATGACGGGGCTGGCCGCTACCCCGCGCCGATCAGCGGCACGGCTTCGTCGCGTTCGTAGAGGTAGAGCAGGACGCGCAGCGCTTCGCCGCGTTCGCCCTTCAGCTTCGGGTTGTCCTTCATGATCCGCAGCGCCTCGTCGCGGGCCTGGGTGATGAGCTGGCCGTGCACTTCGGAGCGCGCGATGCGGTAGCCGGGCAGGCCGCTCTGGCGGATGCCGAGCACATCGCCTTCGCCGCGCAGCTTCAGATCCTCCTCGGCGATCCGGAATCCATCCGTCGTCTCGCGGATCACTTTCAACCGCGCCTTCGACATCTCGCCGAGCGGCTCCTTGTAGAGCAGCAGGCAGGTCGAGGCCTCCGAGCCGCGGCCAATGCGCCCGCGCAATTGATGCAGCTGCGCAAGCCCGAAACGTTCGGCGTTCTCGATCACCATGATGGTCGCCGCGGGCACGTCGACGCCGACCTCGACCACCGTGGTCGCGACCAGGAGGCCGATCTCGTGCGCGGCGAATTGCGTCATCACGCGGTCCTTCTCGGTGCCCTTCATCTGGCCGTGCACGAGACCGACGCGATCGCCGAACCGCTTCTGCAGGCTCTCGAAACGTTCGGTCGCGTTGGTGAGATGCTCGGTGCCCTCGGCCTCGGATTCATCGACCAGCGGGCAGATCCAGTAGACCAGCTTGCCGGCGCCGAGCGCGCGGCCGACGCCGTCCATGACGTCCTCGATCCGGCTCATCGGCACCGCGCGGGTGTCGATCGGCTGGCGGCCGGCGGGCTTTTCGCGCAGCTCCGAGACGTCCATGTCGCCAAAGTATGTGAGCACCAGCGTGCGCGGGATCGGGGTGGCGCTCAGCACCAGCACGTCGACGGCCTCGCCCTTGGAGGTCAGCGCGAGCCGTTCGCGGACGCCGAAGCGATGCTGCTCGTCGACCACGGCAAGCGCCAGCGCCTTGTAGATCACGTCGTCCTGGATCAGTGCGTGGGTGCCGACCAACAGATCGATCTCGCCGGCCTCGAGCTGTGCCAGCAGCTCGCGGCGCTCTTTGCCTTTCTCGCGGCCGGTGAGGATCGCAACCCGTAGGCCAGCGCTCTCGGCGAGCGGTGCGATGGTCTTGATGTGCTGGCGCGCCAGGATTTCGGTCGGCGCCATCAGCGCGGCCTGCTTGCCGGCTTCCGCAACCGCGGCGGCAGCCAGCAGCGCCACCACGGTTTTGCCGGAACCGACATCGCCCTGCACGAGGCGCAGCATCCGCACCGGCTGCTGCAGGTCCGCGATGATTGCCGCGACCGCCTCTTGCTGCGACCTGGTCAGCGCATAGGGCAGGGCATCGATGATCTTCCGGCGCAGATGACCATCGCCGGCGTTGCGCACACCGCTGGGGCGTCGCAGCGTGGCGCGGATCAGGGCGAGCGCGAGCTGGCCGGCCAGCAGCTCGTCGAATGCGAGACGTGACCAGAACGGACCGTCGGGCAGGATATCGGTCAGCTCGACCGGCACATGCACGCGGGTCAGCGCCTCCCTGATCGGCGGGAAGTTGCAGCGGCGCAGCACCTCGGGGCTGATCCACTCCGGCAGCTCGGGCAGCCTGGTCAGCGCCTGCGCGATGGCGCGGCGGAGCGAGCCGATCGCAAGCCCCTCGGTCAGCGGATAGACCGGATCGATGCCGGACAGTTTTGCAAAGCCCGCTTCATCGACGACGCGATCGGGATGCACGATCTGCGGGATGCCGTCATACATCGCCAGCGTGCCGGAGACGTAGCGCTTCTCGCCGACCGGCAGCAGCTTCTCGACATAGCCGGGCTGGGCACGGAAGAAGGTCAGCACGACGTCGCCGGTGTCGTCGCTGGCATAGACAAGGTAGGGCGCGCGCGAATTGCGCGGCGGCGGCGGGCGATGGCGGTCGACGGTGACCTCGAGCGTCACCATGGTTCCGACCGCGGCGTCGCGGATCTTCGGCCGGGCGCGGCGGTCGATCACGCTCGCCGGCAGATGCAGCAGCAGGTCAACCAGCCGCGGCGTCTCGCTGCGGTCGAGCAGATAGCGCAGCAGCTTGTCCTGCTTCGGGCCGACCCCTTGCAGGGTCGTGACCTGGGCAAACAGCGGATTGAGCAGGGCTGGGCGCATCGACGAATCCAAGACCGTTTCACACCGTCATGCCCGGCCTTGTGCCGGGCATCCACGTCTTTTTTTGGAGCTGATGTCGGCCGGTCCCGTCTACGCCAAGACTTCGACGGGCGCGCAAGCCCGGCAATGACGGCATGCGCCCAGGGAAACCCCAAAACGCGGCGAATGAGGGCTGACATCGGCCATCGCCATGGCTATATCAAGCCCGCCCGGCACGTCCGGGCTTTTGGCGTTGGATGGATTTTGGGACATGACGGGATCGACACGATCGAGCAGCGGGCTCGATGACCGCCGCAAGCGGCTTTTGTTTCGCTGCTGGCACCGCGGCACCCGGGAGATGGACCTGATCCTCGGCCGCTTCGCCGACGCGACCATTGGCGAGCTGTCCGATCACGAGCTCAGCGAGCTCGAGCATTTGATCGAGGTCCCGGATCCCGACCTCTATGCGGCGCTGACCGGCGACAAGGTGCTGCCGTCCGAATATGCCACCGCGCTGTTTGCCCGCATCAAGTCGTTCCGGGTCGCGGATCCCAGCGCATGAAACAGCCGATGAAATCACCGGCCGCGATGCTCGCGCCCGGCCGGGTGCTGACCATCGCCAACGTCGCCGAGGGCGCCGAAGGGCTCGTCATCTCCGACCTGGCGCGCGCGATCGCGGCGCAGCCGAAGCGGCCGGCGGTCAGCCTTGCCGTGGTGTGCCGTGACGGCACGCGGATGCAGCAGCTCGCCCGCGCGCTGGAGTTCTTTGCGCCCGATATCGCCGTGATGCAGGTTCCGGCCTGGGACTGCCAGCCCTACGACCGCGTCTCGCCGCATTCCGGCATTTTGGCGCAACGGCTCACCGCTTTGGCCAAGTTGTCGCGGCTGGTCGGCAGCGACAAGCCGCTGATTGTGCTCACCACGGTGAATGCGGCCGTGCAGCGGGTCCCGGCGCGCGATCAGGTCGCAGCGCAAGCGCTGTCGGTTGCGCCCGGCAATGTGGTGCCGATGGATTCGGTCGTGGCCTGGCTCGAGCACAATGGCTACACCCGCTCGTCCACGGTGCGCGAGCCCGGCGAATATGCCGTGCGCGGCGGCATCCTCGATCTGTTTCCGGCCGGCCTCGACCAGCCGGTGCGCTTCGACTTCTTCGGCGACAGCCTGGAATCGATCCGCACCTTCGATGCCGAGACCCAGCGCACGCTACTCGACATGCGCGGGCTCGATCTCGTGCCGGTGTCGGAATTCCAGCTCACCACCGAAACCATCCGGCGTTTCCGCATGGGCTATGTCGCCGCGTTCGGCGCGCCGGGGCGCGACGATCAGCTCTATGAAGCCGTCTCCGAGGGACGGCGTCACCCCGGCATGGAGCATTGGCTGCCGCTGTTCCAGGAGCGGATGGACACGCTGTTCGATTATCTCGACGGGGCGACGGTTGCGATCGAGCCGCAGGGCGAGGACGCAGCGCGCGAACGCTTCTCGCAGATCGTTGATTACTATGACGCACGGCGCGAGGCGCTGGAGCATCCGGGCAGCGGCGCGGTCTACAAGCCGCTGCCGCCGGACCAGCTCTATCTGACCGAGGCCGAATGGACCAAGCTGCTCGGCGATGCGCCGCTGGCGCGGCTGACGCCGTTCGCGGTGCCCGAAGGCACGCCCGACGTGTTCGACGCCGGCGCGCGGCAGGGCCGCAACTTCGCCCCCGAACGCGCCGACAGCAATGTCAACGTGTTCGAGGCCGTGGTCGGCCATGTCGGCGCGCTGCAGTCACAGCGCAAGAAGGTGGTGATCGCGTTGTGGAGCGAGGGCTCGCGCGACCGCATGGGCGCGATGCTGCGCGACCACAAGCTCCTGAACACGACCAGCGTCAACACCTGGCGGATCGTGCAGGCGACGCCGCGCAACGAAACCATGCTGGCGGTGCTCGGCATGGAATCCGGCTTCGAGACCGACGAGTTCGCCGTCATCAGCGAGCAGGACATTCTCGGCGACCGCCTGGTGCGGCCGCGCAAGGCGAGCCGCAAGCTCGACAATTTCATCTCGGAGGTGACGAGCCTTGCAACCGGCGATCTCGTGGTCCATGTCGAGCACGGCATCGGCCGCTTCGTCGGGCTGCAGACGCTGGAAGTCTCCGGCGCGCCGCATGACTGTCTCGAGTTGCATTATGCCGCCGAAACAAAACTGTTCCTGCCGGTCGAGAACATCGAGCTGTTGTCGCGCTATGGCTCCGACAGCGCCAATGTCGAGCTCGACCGTCTCGGCGGCGGCGGCTGGCAGGCACGCAAGGCCAAGCTGAAGAACCGGATCCGCGAGATCGCGGGCGAATTGATCAAGATCGCGGCCGAGCGGCAGCTGCACGAGGCGCCGAAATTCCCGCTGCAGCCGCATGTCTATGACGAGTTCTGTGCGCGCTTCCCCTATGAGGAGACCGAGGATCAGCTCGGGGCCATCACCTCGACCTTGAAGGACCTCGAGATCGGCCGCCCGATGGACCGGCTGATCTGCGGCGATGTCGGCTTCGGCAAGACCGAGGTGGCTCTGCGCGCGGCGTTCGCCGTGGCGCTGGAGGGCAGGCAGGTCGCGGTGGTGGTGCCGACCACGCTGCTGGCGCGTCAGCACTCGCGTACTTTCACCGAGCGCTTCCGCGGCTTCCCGGTCAATGTCGCGCAGGCCTCGCGGCTGGTGTCGACCAAGGAGCTCAACCAGGTCAAGAAGGGGCTCACCGACGGCAACGTCGACATCGTCGTTGGCACCCATGCGCTGCTCGGCAAGACCATCAAGTTCAAGGACCTCGGCCTGTTGATCGTGGACGAGGAGCAGCATTTCGGCGTCAGCCACAAGGAGCGGCTGAAGCAGTTGCGCGCCCAGGTCCATGTGCTGACGCTGTCGGCGACCCCGATCCCGCGCACGCTTCAGCTTGCATTGACCGGCGTCCGCGAGCTCTCGATCATTGCTTCGCCGCCGGTCGATCGCCTTGCGGTGCGCACCTTCGTCGCGCCCCACGATCCCCTGATGATCCGCGAGGCGCTGCTGCGCGAACGCTACCGCGGCGGGCAGGCGTTCTATGTCGTGCCGCGGATCGAAGACCTCGCCGGCGTCAAGGATTTCCTCGACAAGAACGTGCCGGAGATGAAGGTCGCGGTCGCCCACGGCCAGATGCCGCCGACCGTGATCGAGGACATCATGTCCGCGTTCTACGACGGCAAGTACGACATCCTGCTCTCGACCACGATCGTCGAGTCCGGTCTCGACATCCCGAACGCCAATACGTTGATCGTGCACCGCGCCGACATGTTCGGCCTCGCCCAGCTCTACCAGCTGCGTGGCCGCGTCGGCCGCTCCAAGCTGCGCGCCTATGCGCTGTTCACGCTGCCGGCACAGCAGAAGATCACGGCGCAGGCGGAGCGGCGGCTCAAGGTGCTGCAGTCGCTGGAGACGCTGGGCGCCGGCTTCCAGCTCGCCTCGCACGACCTCGACATCCGCGGCGCCGGCAATCTGCTCGGCGAAGAGCAATCCGGCCACATCAAGGAAGTCGGCTTCGAGCTGTACCAGTCGATGTTGGAGGAGGCGATCGTCAACCTCAAGGCCGGCGTCGCCGAGCCGGCCGCCGACCGCTGGTCGCCGCAGATCACGATCGGCATGCCGGTCCTGATCCCCGATGACTATGTCAACGACCTCAGCGTGCGGCTGTCGCTGTATCGCCGGCTCGCCGATCTCGACACCGACGAGGACATCGACGCCTTCGCCGCCGAAATGCGCGACCGCTTCGGCGTGCTGCCGGACGAGGTGCGCTATCTGTTCAAGGTCGCGGCGATCAAGGCCTATTGCCGAAGGGCCAATGTCGGGAAGGTCGACGCCGGCCCGAAGGGCGCCGTGATCGCATTCCGCGACAACAGCTTTGCCCATCCGGAGCGGCTGGTGAGCTTCATCCGCCAGCACGGCCAGGCCGCCAAGGTGCGGCCCGACATGAAGGTGGTGTTCTTCCAGGAATGGGATACTCCGGAAGAGCGGCTCGCCGGCACCACCGAGATCCTGCGCCAGCTCGCCAACCTCGCCGAGAGCAAGAAGGCGGCTTAACACGCGGTCCGACGCAGGCCTCGGCTCAGGATCGGATCAAATAGGGCGCAACGTGGTCGTCGAGCAGTTTCAGGAACTGCTCGGCGAGAACGCTGAGTTCGCCGATCGTCGGCTTCAGGACTCCGACCTCGTAGTGGATCGCCGGCGCGAAGGGGCGGACGACAAGCTTGCTCGCTCCGCTGGTTCGCCTGAGCGTTTCGGACGCGCTGAGCGCGTCGACGAGGCAGACACCCGCGCCATCGATGACGAGGTTGAGCGCGACGGCAAAGAATTCACACTCGATCGCCGGATGAAACGGCGTACCGCTGGCTTCGAAGGCGCGAGATACCGCGGCATAGGTCGATCGGCTCTGCGAGGTAATGATCAGATCATGTCGCTCGAGAAGATCGGGAGTGACGACTTTCCGGTCAGCCAGTGCATGCGTTGCAGGCATCACGCAGTCCAGGGACATTCGGTAGCGCCGCAATACGACATTGGTGCGGTCGAACGGCGGCTCGGCGACTCCGAAGTCGAATGCACGTGCCGACACCAGGCTCCGGACATTCTCGGAGCTTCGGGTCAGGAGCCTGATCGTTGTTGACGGGCGCTCGCGCTGGAAGCGGCTGACGACGCCTGGAAGCCAGACTATCCCAGGTCCCGGACTCGCGATCGTCAGAACGCCGCGCTTGCCTGCGGAGATTCCGGCAGCGGCGTCCTCCAGTTCGGCAAACCCGGCGAGCGCCCGGATCGCTTCATTGTGCAACAGATGCGCCTCCGGCGTAGGCACGATATGGCGGCTCTCCCGGCGAAACAGCGCAAACCCGACATCTGCCTCCAGCCGTTTCAAGGCCGCACTCACAGCCGGCTGCGATACCCCGAGTGCACGCGCGGCCTCGGTTGCCGATCGATGCTGCATAACAGCATGAAAAATCTCAACAAGACGCCGATCCATAACCAATATCTATATATCGTTTCGATGTCGCTCGTGGTATGAGCATGAAGGGAAACGCCAATAATACAAGGAATTTTCGCACACCACGCCGGCGAAATTCCAGATAATGTTACCGCAATCTGAGCGTGACGAGCATTGGCATTATATTTGCTTATGTTTCGAGATGAAGTCGTCTGGAGGGTCTGCGGGGATGAACACAAGCCACGCATCGTGCGCCGCGTCGGTCCTGGCCGCCGAAGCGGTGGTCAAACGCTTCGGCGCCCACACCGTTCTGAACGGCGTGGATCTTGCGCTGGGCACCGGGCAGTCGACCTGCATCATCGGTCCAAGCGGCTCAGGCAAGACGACCCTTCTGCGATGCATGGCGCTGCTGGAGGCTCCTTCCGACGGGCGCGTCGTGATGGAGGGGGCGACGGTCTCGCAGGCCCGGCCATCGTCCGATGTGCGGCTCGCTGCCCGCAAGGTGCGGCCGGAAATCGGAATGGTGTTCCAGCAGTTCAATCTGTGGCCGCACATGACGGTGCTGGGAAACATCATCGAGGCCCCGATGCGCGTGCGCGGGGTCAGCCGGGATGAGGCGGTCGTCACGGCCGAACGGCTGCTTCAGAAGGTCGGCATGGAGGCGAAGCGCGATGCCTATCCGGCCAGGCTGTCCGGAGGCCAGCAACAACGCGTCGCGATCGCCCGGGCGCTTGCCATGCAGCCGAAGATACTCCTGTTCGACGAGCCGACGTCGGCTCTCGATCCCGAACTTCGCCGCGAGGTGCTGCAGGTCATGCGCACGCTCGCGCTCGAAGGCATGACGATGCTCGTGGTGACGCACGAGATGGGCTTCGCCCGCCGCGTGGCGAGCCATGTCGTGTTCATGGACGAGGGGATGATCGTTGAGCACGGCACGCCGGCCGCCTTTTTCGAACGGCCGACAACCGAGCGCGCCAAGCGCTTTCTCAATCAGTTTGACGAGTGATCACTGCACGACAGGAGATTGAAGCTCATGCCAAATCTGCGCCGACTTGCCTTCGTTTGCGCGCTCTTTCTCTCGATGACGCCGGCGGCTGCCCAGCAGACGCAGTCGCGCCTCTACGAGATCACCAAGAGCGGGGTACTCAGGGTCTGCATCTGGCCGATGTACTATTCAATTTCGTTCCGCAATCCAGATAGCGGACAGCTCGAGGGGATCGACATCGATCTCTCCAAGGAACTCGCCAAGGACATGGGCGTGAAGCTGGACTATGTGGAGACCAGCTTTGGCAGTTTCATCGCCGACCTGCAGGCCAACAAATGCGATCTCGGCATGTTCGGCGTCGGGGCGACGATGAAGCGTGCGCAGGCCGTCGCGTTCTCGGACCCGTATCTGACGAGCGGCGTCTATGCCGTTGTGCGCAAAGGCGGCCCGATCACATCCTGGGCGGATATCGACAAGCCGGGCGTCAACGCCGGCGTCTCGCTCGGCAGCTATGTCGAGAACTTCATGCGGTCCTACTTCAAGAACGCCAAGACCGTCGCGGTCGCACCTCCCGCCACGACCCAGGCTGAGCTGATGGCGCAACGCGTCGACGTCGTCATGACCGATTATCCGGCCTCGATCAAAATGAATGCCCAGTTCGACTGGACTACGACGGTGGCGCCGCCGGAAAACCTGTCCGTGACGCCTTACGCGTACGTCATGAACCAGGGTGACCAGATCTGGCTGAACTACGTGAACCTGTTCGTACGCACCATCAAGCTCGACGGCCGGCTCAAGGCCGCCGCCGAGAAGAACAAGCTCGGACCGATCGTCGCGCCCTGAGACATCAGATGCAAAGCTACAGCTTTCGCTGGGACGTCATCCCGAACAATCTGGGCTTTCTTGCCTCCGGCATGGAAATGACCCTTTTCATTTCAATTGTCACGCTCGTGGTGGCGACCCTGTTGGGGCTCGTCATCGCGATCATGCAGATGTCCCGCTTCTGCATCGCGCGCATCATCGCGCTTTCGGTCGGCGAAATCGTCCGCAATACGCCAATCCTCGTGCAGCTGCTATGGGTCTATTACGTGCTGCCGATCGTCTTCAATGTGAGGATCGATGCGCTGGCCGCGTCGATCCTCGGTCTCTCGCTCTATTCGGCGGTGTTCATCTCCGAGGTCTTCAGGGCGGGCATCCAGACCGTTCCGGTCGGGCACCGCGAGGCGGCGCAGGTGCTCGGCCTGACGCCCGCGCAGAGCTTTGTGCGGATCGTTGGCCCGCAGGCGATTCGCAGCGTGCTGCCGCCGCTGGCCGCCAATTTCGTCCAGCTCATCAAATATTCCTCGCTTGCGTCCGTGGTGTCGGTCGGCGAGGTCACGCGGCGCGGCATGGAGTTGTCGTCGTCAACGTTCAGGCCGCTGGAAATATTCACCTTCATCGCGGTGGTGTATTTCGCGATCTGCTGGCCGCTCACCCACTCAATCCGCATATGGGAAGCGCGCCTTGCACAACGTTGATCGAGTTCGCCGCGCGGTTTCGAGCGATCGGACCA
Organism: Bradyrhizobium sp. USDA 4510; assembly: GCF_054059095.1. Lineage (NCBI taxonomy): Bacteria > Pseudomonadati > Pseudomonadota > Alphaproteobacteria > Hyphomicrobiales > Nitrobacteraceae > Bradyrhizobium > Bradyrhizobium sp. USDA 4510. The sequence continues at coordinate 3,677,122 of NZ_JBSSBT010000001.1, forward strand.
GCCAGGTCGTCGAGCTGGCGATGCGGCTGATCGGAGTGGCGTCGCCAAATCCGGACGGCGACACACGCGCCGTCGCGGCGCTGGCGGCCGATCTCCTCAGGGCGCATGTGCCGGGCGTTGCGGTTGAGCTGCATCCGGGGACAGCCGAGATCGTCAACGTCGTCGCGCGGATCAAAGGCCATGCCCCCGGCCGCCGCATCGTGTTCAACGGCCATCTCGACACCTATCCGTTGGGGGAGCGGATGAGTTGGTCGGTCAATCCCGACGGAGAGGTCGTGGGCGGCCGCCTTTACGGCCGCGGCGCGGCTGACATGAAGGGCGGCATTGCGGCATCAATGGCCGCGATGGCCGCACTGGCCGAGCAGCGCGAGGCATGGGCGGGAGAGGTGGTGCTGACGCTCGCCGGCGACGAGGAAAGCATGGGTCCGTATGGCACCAAATACCTGCTCGACCAGGTCTCCCATGCCAGCGGAGACGCCGTGATCATTGGCGACGCCGGTTCGCCGATGGTGCTGCGCTTCGGCGAGAAGGGATTCCTCTGGATCGAGATCGAGGCGGAGGGCTACGCGGCGCACGGCGCGCATGTCCATCTCGGCATCAATGCGATCGATCGCTTGCGCGAAGCGCTGGACAGAGTGAGTAAGCTGCGCAGCCTGGCGGTTGTGATGCCGGTCAATGTGGCGGATGCCATCCGCCGCGCAAGGCCTGTCTCCGAACCGTTGTGCGGCGCCGGCGAAGCCGACGTCCTGTCGAGCGTCACAGTCAACATCGGAACGGTGAGTGGCGGTTCGTCACCGAACCTGGTGCCGAGCCAGGCGCGAGCGGCCATCGACCTGCGTCTGCCGGTCGGCGTCACGTCGGAAGCTGTTTTAGCGCTGTTGCGAGAGGTGCTCGATCTGCCCGGGATCACATGGCGCGTGTTGCGCTGTTTCGAACCCAATCACACCGGCCCCGGTGACGAGATCGTCACGCGCTGCGCAACTGCGGCGACGGACATCATCGGCAGGGCGCCGGCGATCAACATGCGCGTCGGCGGCTCCGATGCGCGCTGGTTTCGCATGTCCGGAATCCCGACGGTCGTCTATGGACCGACACCTCACAACATGGGCGCGCCGGACGAGTACGCTGACATCGCCGAACTGGCGACGGTGTCGCGCGTGCACGCGCTGACCGCCTTCGACATGCTAACAAGAGAGAACAGAGAATGAGCGACGTGGCGGGTTTCGTGGGTCCGGAAACATTCATGGGATTGCCGGCGGGGTTACCGCGGCCGGGCAGCCGCGCTGCCGTGCTCGGCGTGCCGTTCGATTGCGGCACGCATCCGTTCCGCGTCGGCGCCCGGCAAGGTCCCCTGGAGGTCCGGCGGGAGTCGCGGCTCATTCGCCGCTATCATCCGTCGCTCGCCGACGTCGATGTGCTGTCATTGCTGGGTGCAGTCGATGCCGGCGATGTTGCCTTGGTGCCGGGACGCATCGAAGACGCCTTTGTCAAGATCGAGGCTGCCGCTGGCCGGATTCTCGAGCTTGGCGCGGTGCCGGTCGGGATCGGCGGCGACGGTTCGGTCTCGCTTCCGCTGATGCGCGCCGCCGCCCGGTATCACAAGGATCTCGTCGCACTGCATATCGACAGCCATACCGATGCATATCCGTATACGCCGGACGATCGGTACAATGCGGCCACGCAGTTCACCAACGCGGCGCAGGAAGGCGTGGTGAACGCCGGCCGATCCTGGCACATCGGCGTGCGCGGTTTCACCTATTGCCCGGGTGTGCTCGAACATACGCGGTCGCTCGGATTTCGCGTCGTCACGATCGAGGAGCTGATGCGGCGCGGTTTCGCGCAGACCGTCGCGGAATTCAGCCAGGTCGTCGGCGCGCGGCCGGTCTATCTGTGCTGGGACATGGATGTGTTCGATCCATCGGTTGCTCCCGGCGTCTGCACGCCCGCCTGGGGAGGCCTGTCGGCCCGCGAGGGGATCGAATTGCTGCGCAGCCTTTCAGGCTTGAATATCGTCGCGATGGATTTCAACACGGTCAGCCCGCCACAGGACGTTCAGGGGATGGCCGCCCAGCTCTGCGCCCATATGATCATGGAGGCTCTCGTGCTGCTTGCCGCGGGCATGGGGCTGTTGCCGGACTGAAATCGCAGCGGCTTGATCGGTCATGCTACGCCGGCGATGACCGTGCCCTAAAATCCGCGGGCCTTACGACGCCGCGCGCTCCGGCGCTCCGAACAGCCGCCCCAGCAGCGAGAGTGCGGAATCGCCCGGCATCAGCGTTGCGACGCTGACGGCGGGCTCGGCGCGGGCGTCGCGGCGGCCGTTCTGGGTGTGGCGCATGACGCTCGCCAATCGCCGCGTGATCGCCTGCGCGTTGCGCAGGTCGGTGCCAGCGAATGCCACGACCAGCGAGCGCTCGTCATGCACGGCACCGAAATCGGCTCGGCGCATCAGCCGGCTGATGATCCGCGCGCCGTCGAACTGCGCGCGCGGCTGCGTGTTGTCGAAGGTGAAGCGTGCCACCGAGAGCGCGCCGCCGCGCTCGGCGGTCTGGTAGACCGCGGTCGCGAAGTCGCGCTCGAACGCGGCCTTGGTGAGCAGGCCGGTGCGGGCATCGATCAGGCCCTTGGCGTCGATCGCCTTCAGCATGCGGCCGAGCCGCGCCTCGAAGGCGTGCTGGCGGATCATCGGCAGCGCCATGTCGGCGATGCGGGTCGGCCCGGCCGTGACGATCTCGAGATTGGGCAGCTCGTATCGCGGCGTCAGCTCGCCCGAGGCGACGATCACCGGCAACGGGCGGAAGCGGACATCCTCGGTCAGCACGGTCAGGAACGCATCCATCACCCGCGGCGTGAAGCCTTCCGCCAGCACGATGCCGTCGATGTCGCGGCTCGAGAGATGCTTGGCGGCGGCCTCGATGCTCAGTGCGCCGACCACACCGGCGCGTTCGCCGAGCGCGACCGACAGCGTCGGGTAGGCGCCGCCGCGGCCGATCAACAGCGCGGTGGCCTCTCCGATCGGATCGATGTCAGACAGGGCGATCGGTGCCGGCGGCACCAGGCGGCGCATCACGGTAGAATGCAGCGCGCGAACGCGTAAGGACGCGTTGAGCCGGGCGACCAGCCGATCCGGCAGACCCTTGCTCTGGAAGAATGCGATCACGGTGTCGGGCAGGGTGGTCGCGGGATCGACCGCGATCAGCGGCAGATACGGCGCACGGGCGGCGGCGCGCTTGGCGAGGCCCGACAGGGTGACGAAGTCGACCCCCTCGGCGGCCGCGATGATCGCGGCCGGCTTGACCTGCTCGATGGCCCGTCCGACCTCGTTCCAGTCGGTGACCACGACCGGGAAGAGTTTCGTCTCATCGAGGGCTGCGGCAAACGACGGCTTTGTCGACGCCGATACGATGAGGACCGGACCTTGCTGGGACATTCGAACGCTCGAAAACCAATGCTTAAGATCAGCAACGGCTGCGATGCTAGTTCGCATGGCTTAATGCGGCGTCAACACAATGATAAGACTAACACAATGATAAGATTTTAACTCAACCCGGCGCCGCCACGGTCGCGAAATGCTTCGACCATCAAAGGGTTAAGCCCAAGTTCTGTGAGAGCGTCGCGGGCGCGCGCATTGTCCTGTGCCCGTCCGGCCAGCCGGTGGCCGCTGAGACGGTCCGGCAATGCGGTGAGCAGCGCGCCCTGGCCGAGGCGGCGCGACCATTCCTGCAGCTCCTGGGCGAGGAAGCGGTAGCCGCCGACCGTCATCACCCCCGACGGCGGCGCGGTGATGTTGACGGCCCCGGTTGCGCGATCGACCCGCGCGGCATATTCGGTGTCGACGAAATCGCGCGGCGGCGGCGCGATCAGGCTGTCGCCGGGCGGAGGCGGCGGCGCATAGGCGGCGACCGGCACCATCGGGCCGCGCAGGCCGAGCGTGCCCTTCGGCGTCAGCAGGATCTCGCCGGCGACCGATGCGCCGGGCGCTTCGCGCGGCGCACTGTGCGGCCCCGGCTTGATCACGGCCGGCGATCCGTCCTCGGCGGTGCGGCGGGCGCCGAACAGCCCGGCCTCGCCGAACAGATAGACGTCGGTCATGGTCACCCGCCGCGAGCTCCAGTGCGCGCTGGAGGCAACCTGCTCGGGCGTACGCCAGAGGCCAATCACGGTGCGCAGGCTGGGCAGGCGCTCCGACAGGCCGCGCTCGTCGAGCCGCAGTACGAGCTGCGCCGGCGCGATCAGCGTGTTGCAGGTGTGATCGTTGAACTGGGTCTCGAACGCTTCCTCGTCGAACGGGTGGTGCAGCACCAGCGTTCCGCCCGACAGCAGCCAGGTCACCAGCGACGCGCAGATGCCGGCGAACGACATCGGCGCGAATGCCGACATGATGGTGGCGCCTTGCGGCAGATCGCTCTCCAGCGACATCGCGAGCCCGCCGGCTATCAGGCCGAAATGCGCCCGCGGCACCGGACGAAGACCTTCGCTGGTGACGTCGAAGGAGATCAGCGCCGGCTTGCGGCCGTCCTGGATCATCGGGCGCGAGGCCCGGGAGTCCTCCAGGATCGCCTGGTCGAGCGACGCCATGCCTTCGGGCAGATCGGTCCCGAAGCCGCAGACATGGCGGATCGAGAACGCTTCGGCCGCGGCGTTCATGGCGATGTCGGCATAGGAGACGCCGTCGATCCGGCCGCAGCTGACGATCGCCCGCGCCGCGGTGCGGTTGAGCACGGACGTCAGCTCGGCCTGCCGCCACAGCAGCGGCAGCGGCACCACCACCAGGCCGACCCGATGCGCGGCAAGGACGGTCAAGGCGAATTCGACCGTGCCGGGCAGCTGCACGGCGATCACCGTGTTGGCCGGCAATCCGCTCTGCACGAAGTGGGCGGCGATCGCCGAGATCGCGCGGTCGGCCTGGGCATAGGTCAGGCGCTTGCGGGTCTGTCCGGTGATGCGCTGCTTGTTGAGCGGGTCGACCAGCGCCAGCGCCTCGGGTTGCCGCGCCAAAATGCGCTTGAACAAGGTATCGAGCGTTGGCGAGGTGATCGACTGGTTCACAGGTTCAACGTCGGTTGCATCGCTTCGATCGGACCAGGTCATGCCGCATCGGGTCGCAAATCACTTGGAAATCACTTGGACTGCGCGGCGGGCTTCTGCCACCAGGTTTCCGGCAGGTAGCCCGTCAACGCCGTGGTCGAAGGCCGTTCTATCCGATTCCAGCGCGCGATCCATTGCTCTCCCAAGTTAAATAGGGGGATAGCGTAGAAGCCCGACATCAGGGCCCGGTCCAGCGCCCGCACCGCCGAGACGAAGGCCGGCCGCTCGCGCGCCGCGAGCAGCGCCGCGATCATGGCGTCGATGGCGGGATCCTTGGCGCCCATGTAATTCCTTGTGCCCGGCACATCGGCGGCCTGGCTGCTCCAGTAGAACCACTGCTCGTTGCCCGGCGACAGCGACTGGTCCCAGCGGATGGGGATCATGTCGAAGTCATAGCCGACCCGGCGCTGCTCGAACTGCACCGCGTCGACCACCCGCACCGCGGCTTCGATGCCGGCCCGCTTCAGGTCGCGCTGATAGGCGAGGGCGATCCGCTCATGCTCGCGCGTCGTCACCAGGATCTCGATGCGCAGCGGCGTCCCTGTCGAGCGCTGCTTCAAGACCGTGCCGTCGAGCGCGTAGCCCGCCTCGGCGAGCAGCGCGAGCGCAGTGCGCAGGAGGCCGCGGTCGCGCCCCGACCCGTCGGTGACCGGCAGACGATAGCGGCCGTCGAGGATATCGGGCTGGATGTGCGACAGATATGGCTTGAGCAGCTCGAGCTCGCGATCGTCGGCGGGGCGGCCATAGGCGGACAGATCCGATCCGGCGAAAAAACCGCCGGCGCGTGAGAACAGTCCGAAATAATAGTTGCGGTTGACCCATTCGAAATCGAACAGCATCGCCAGTGCCTGACGCACCCGCAGGTCGGCGAATTTCGGCCGCCGGCTGTTGAAAACCAGGAATTCGGACGGCCGCGGCGTGCCGATCTTGATGGTGTCGCGGATCACCTCGCCGTTGCGCGCCGCCGGGAAGTCATAGCCGTCGTGCCAGCGCAACGGCTCGGTCTCGGTCCGGAAATCATACAGGCCGCGCTTGAAGGCCTCGAACATGCCGTTGGCCTCGCGGTAGTAATCGAGCCTGATCTCGTCGAAGTTCCAGAGGCCGCGGTTGATGGGCAGGTCGCGGCCCCAATAATTGGGGTCGCGCGTGAAGGTGACGCTGGCGCCGGGCTTGACCGCCGTCACGCGGTAGGGGCCGGACCCGATCGGTGGGGCCAAGGTGGTTTCCTCGAATTTTTCGGGGTCGATGGCGTGCCGCGGCAGGATCGGCATCAGGCCGAGGATCAGCGGCAATTCGTGGTCCGCCACGCCGCCGAAATCGAACCGGACCGTGAGCGAGTCGAGCGCCTCGGCCTTTGCGACTTTCGAATAATACTGGCGGTGCATCGGACGGCCATGGTCGCGCAGCAGCGCCAGCGAGAACAGCACGTCGTCGGCCAGTACCGGCCGGCCATCCGAGAAGCGGGCGCGTGGATCGATGTGGAATGTCACATAGCTTCTGGCGTCGTCGGTCTCGACGCTGCGCGCGAGCAGGCCGTACAGCGTGAACGGCTCGTTATTGCCCCGCGCCATCAGGCTTTCGTAGACATAACCGCGCTCATAGCCGTAGCCCCTGACCTGCTGCACGGCGATGCCCCTGATGATCAGGGGATTGAGGCTGTCGAAGGTGCCGATCACGCCCTGGACCAGGCGGCCGCCCTTGGGAGCGTCGGGATTGGCATAGGGCAGGTGGGTAAAGTCGGGTGGCAGCGCGGGGGCACCATGCATCGCGATGGCGTGGCTCTCGGCGGCGGCCGCAGGGACCAGCCCGCTCGTCAGGACTCCCAAGCCCAGGAATCCCAACACCAGCCAGATGGCGGCCCATGCGGCGCGCCAAGTGTGCCCGGGAACACGTGCGTGAGGCGCCGGATTTGATTCGCGAAACGTCACGTCCGGAGGTTTATCACAGGCCGCTGAAACTCGCCGCGAGATGGGCGCAAATCCGCTTGTCGGCATTGATCTTTCCGCGCGCCGCTGTATTGAAGGCGTGCAATTCGAAGGCGGGAACGCCTGTCACGTATCCGCCTCAATTGACTAGGAGACAGCCGCCCAAACGGCTATGTGTCGGCGCCTGCAGCGGTTTCGGGCTTCCGTTCAGAAAGGGTTTTCCGCAATGAATTTCCGTATCTTGGCCGCCCCGGTCCGGCCGCATGGGCGAATTGTTGCCCTGATGGCGGCGACGGCATTCTCTGCAGCGCTCCTGGTTCCTGCCGCTCGGGCCCAGCAGCCGGCAGCGCCGGCGCCTGCGGCACCGAAGGCTGCGCCCAAGGCGGCACCCAAGGCAGCTCCGAAGGCTCCGGCAGCCCAGGCGCCCGCCCAAGCACCGGCCGCCGGCCAGCCGCCCAATGCGGCCGCCCAGCCGCCGGCGCAGGATCAGCAGATCCAGCTGATCTACGCCCCCTGGACCAAGTTCTGCCTGAAGGGCCAGGAAGCCAACGCCAAGCAGGTCTGCTTCACCGGCAAGGACGGCCGCATCGAGTCCGGCCAGCCGGTGATCGCCGCCGTGATCATCGAGCCGGAAGGCGAGCCGAAGAAGATCCTGCGCGTCACGCTGCCGCTCGGCATGCAGCTCGTGCACGGCACCCGCATCATCGTCGACGGCAACCCGCCGCAGCAGGCGCCCTATGTGATCTGCTTCCAGAACGGCTGCATGTCCGACTATGAAGCAACGCCCGAGCTGATCGCCAACATGAAGAAGGGCCAGAACCTCGTGGTCCAGGCGATCAATTCCAACGGCGCGCCGCTGACGCTGCCGCTGCCGCTCAACACCGAATTCGCCAAGGCCTATGACGGCCCGCCGACCGATCCGAAGGTGTTCGAGGAAAACTCGAAGAAGCTGCAGGAAGAGTTGCAGAAGCGCGCCGAAGAGCAGCGCAAGAAGCTGGAAGGCGCCGGCGGTGGCTCTGCGCAGGCTCCGGCGCCGGCCAACCCGGCGGCCAAGTAAGCACTTCAATCACGCGTTCGAGAAAACGCGAGATCATCGCGATTAAAAGGCGCCCGGAAGGGCGCCTTTTTTGTCATGCGAAACAGACTGGCTGCTGGCAGCCTGCTGCGCTGGTGATTGCGCAGATCGTGTGCGATGGTCGTCGAAGGGTGCTTCGATTGCGTCGCGCGATGAGCGCGCATCGTTGGTGCCTTGTCCGGACCAATCCGGCGTCGAAGCACAATCATAAATCCGATACGGGAGGCCAGACGAAAGCGCGAACGGCGCCTTCGATGCGCGAATGCGCGCGTGGTTCTTCCGCGAATCCTGGCCGCCGCTCGCAGTCATGGAAGTCGCGCAATGTCCCAGCAAGCCGGCACGCAGCGGCGGGAACTGCGCTCCCGGCCTCGGGAGCAGCCGGCCGGCGGTGCTTCGGTCGATGCTGGCGTTCGCGTCAGCCAGGACAACGTCCCCGGAACGTTTCATCCCGGCATCGTCCATCTCGCGCTGGCGATGGGCGGCTTCGCAATCGGCATCGCCGAATTCGCGACCATGAGCCTGTTGCCGTTCTTCGCCCACGACCTGCACGTCAGCGAGCCCCAGGCCGGCCACGCGATCAGCGCCTACGCGCTCGGCGTCGTCGTCGGTGCGCCGGTCATCGCGGTGTTGTCGGCGCGCATGACGCGGCGGACGCTGCTGATCGCGCTGATGGGTTTCTTCGCGCTGATGAACGGCCTTTCGGGGCTCGCACCCGATTATCACGCCATGCTGGCGCTGCGCTTCCTGGCGGGGCTGCCGCACGGCGCCTATTTCGGCATCGCCATGCTGGTCGCGGCCTCGCTGGTCCCGACAGACAAGCGCACGGCGGCTGTCGGCCGCGTGCTGCTGGGGCTCACCATCGCGACCACGATCGGCGTTCCGCTCGCCAACGGGGTCGGGCAGGCGATCGGCTGGCGCTGGGCCTTCGCGATCGTCGCCGGCCTCGCGCTCTTGACCGCGGTCCTGGTCCTGATCTTCGCCCCGCGTGATGCCGCCAACAGCAAGGCGAGCCCACTGCGCGAACTGTCGGCACTCGGGCGCAAGCATGTCTGGCTGACGCTGGCGATCGGCGCCATCGGTTTCGGCGGGCTGTTCTCGGTCTACACCTACCTGGCCTCGACCATGCTGGCGGTGACCCACACCTCGCCCGCGCTGGTGCCGGTCACGCTATGCGTGTTCGGCGCCGGCCTCACCGCCGGCAACATCATCGTGCCGCGCTTCGCCGACCGCGCGCTGATGGCAACCGCGGGCGGGCTCCTGCTGTGGTCGGCGGCGACGCTCGCGCTCTATCCGTTGGCGGCCGGAAATTTCTGGACGCTGACCGCCGACGTGTTCCTGATCGGGCTGGGCGGGGCGCTCGCCACCGTGTTGCAGACCCGCCTGATGGACGTCGCGGGCGAGGCACAGAGCCTCGCCGCGGCGCTCAACCACTCCGCCTTCAACGTCGCCAATGCGCTGGGTCCGTGGCTCGGCGGAATGGCGGTCGCAGCCGGCTATGGCTGGACGTCGACCGGCCTCGTCGGCGCGGGGCTGGCGCTGGCGGGATTTGTTGTCTGGGCGATCGCGGTTGTCTTGGCCAGGCGCGAGGGGGTGTGAGCGTGGCAGCGCGAACGCCGTGGCATTCGCCGGAGCGCCGCCGGACCTCAGTTCAGCGAGGGATTGCGCGGACGGTAGCCGCCCGATTTATCCTTGATGAAGATCTCCGCCACCTGCGAATGCCGGATCGGCTCGCCGGACTCGTCGGGCAAGAGGTTCTGCTCCGAGACATAGGCGACGTACTCGGTCTCCGAGTTTTCCGCGAGCAAATGGTAGAACGGCTGGTCCTTGTGGGGCCGCATGTCCTCGGGGATCGACAGCCACCATTCCTCGGTGTTGTTGAACTCCGGGTCGATATCAAAAATCACGCCCCGGAAGGAGAACACCCGGTGACGGACGATCTGCCCGATCTGAAACTTGGCGGTGCGCGCTTTGATCATGGCTCGTCGATAGACCAACATTGTGGCCGATGCTAGGGGCTAAGGTCCGAATTAACCCGCGCTTTACCGATTCCAGCCCTGCAAAAACGACCCGAAATCCGGCCGAGAAACTACTTTCAGAATGATCGATATCCTCAATCTGGCGTTGCCGTATTTCGGCTTGATCTTCATCGGTTATGCGTGCGGCAAGGCCAAGGATTTGCCAGAGAGCGGGCTCGCCTGGATGAATTTCTTCCTGCTTTACGTTTCGTTGCCGGCGCTGCTGTTCGGGATCATGTCCAAGACGCCGTTTGCGCAGCTGAACAACCCGCCATTTCTGATCGCCACCACGCTCGGAACCGTGCTCGCATTCTTCCTGGCGATGGTCGCGGGCAAGCTGATCGGCGGGCTCACGCTGCGCGAGGCGACGCTGGCCGGCCTGTCGGGCGCCTACGGCAATATCGGCTATATGGGGCCTGGCCTCGCGCTCGCCGTGCTCGGTGCCAAGGCGGCGGCGCCGACGGCGCTGATCTTCTGCTGCGACAGCATCTTCCTGTTCTCGATCGTGCCGCTGCTGATCGAGCTCACCGACCGCGACCATCCCTCGCTGCTGCACGCACTCGGCGTGGTGCTGCGACAGATCGTGCAGAACCCGCTGATCATGTCGGCGGTGTTCGGGGCGCTGGTCGCCGCGTTTCACATCCCGATCCCGGTCGCGCTCGATCGCACCATCCAGTTCCTGGAAAACGCCGCCGCGCCGACAGCGCTGTTCGTGCTCGGCATCACGGTGGCGCTGCGGCCGTTCGAGCGGGTGCCGTGGGAGGTCCCGGGCGTGGTCGCGATCAAGCTTTTGATCCATCCGCTGCTGGCGTTCGGCCTGATGCTGCTGTTCGGCCCGTTCGCGCAGCCTTGGGCCGCGACAGCGGTGCTGATGGCTTCGCTGCCGCCGGCGCTCAATGTGTTCGTGATCGCGCGGCAGAACGACACCTGGATCGAGCCGGCGTCGGTCGCGGTGCTGATCGGCACCTTCGCCTCGGTGGTCACGCTGACCAGCGTGATGTGGTTCATCCAGAGCGGACGGCTGGTGTTTCCCTGATCGGCGCGCTTCTTATTTGACGCATTTTCTTAACGCGAACCGGTACCCACTTCGCTCGAAAACGCTTTGCTCACCGCCGCCACGACGGCGCGAGGCCTTCGCGCATCGCCAGGCGCCGCAACGGGCCGAATGCGCCGAGCAGATGCAGGCCGGCAGCACGCGCCGTCTGCATGCCGAGGAAATCGCTCAGCAGCGACCGGTTGGCGATGTCGATCGCCCAGGTCCGGCTGGCGACATCGGGGCGCCGCGCCGCCTGGTAGCGCGACAGCACATTGGGCGCGCCGGGATCTTCGCCACGACCGATCGCCTGGCCGGTGATCTCGGCGATATCGGCGGCATCGCGCAGTCCCATATTGAGGCCCTGCGCGCCGATCGGCGGCAGCACATGGGCGGATTCCCCGACCAGCGCGATCCGGTCCTTGGCGAATTGCCGCGGCCGCTCGATCGCGAGCGGAAACACGTGACGGCCGCCCTGGACCTCGATGCGGCCGAGGATCGAATGCGATTGCCGCTCGGCGGCGAGCGACAATTCGTCGTCGCCGAGTGCCATCAGCCGCTCGGCCTCCTTGGGCGCCGAGACCCAGACCACGCTGCTTCTGACGCCGCTGAGCGGCACGAACACGCAGGGGCCGTGCTCGGTGTGGAACTCGGTCGAGATGTTGTGGTGCGGCCGGGTGTGGGTGACGTTGAAGGTGAGGGCGGACTGCCCGAGCTCGCGGCTTGTCACCTCGATGCCGGCGGCCTCGCGGGACAATGAATTGCGCCCGTCGGCACCGACCACGAGCCGGGCCTGAAGCGACTGGCCCTGCCGCGTCACCACGGTAACCGCGGCATCGTCCGGCCGCACCGAGGCGGCTTCATCGTCGAACCGCGTCAGCGCGGACATTTCGCCGGCGCGGTCCTCGAGCGCCGCGACCAGCGAGCGGTTGTCGATGTTGAAGCCGAATTGCTCGCGGCCGATCTCATCGGACGAAAAGCGCACCTCGGGCGCACGGATCAGGCGGCCGGTGTCGTCGACGAGGCGCATGGTCTTGAGCGCCGCCGCTCGGTCGCTGCAGCGCCGCCAGACGTCGAGCCGATCCAGGATATCGGTCGAGGCACCGAGCAGCGCGGTGGTCCGGTTGTCGGCATAGGGCGCGCGGCGCGCCAGCAGCGCAGTCCGCGCACCTGCGTCGGCAAGGGCAATCGCAGCCGTTAATCCGGCCGGACCGCCGCCTATTACGATAACGTCATAATCCAGCGAGCTGTCGGTCATATCAGGACATTTGACATGCTTGGCCCGATTTTCAAGCCATCGGTAACCACCAAGAGTCTCCAACGCTTTGCGCGGCGGAACGCCGCAAGACCGCATATGCAAACCGGTCCGATTCCTGATAGCACTCGGCCGATGGAGCATTCGAGCCAGCCCGATGCGTTGCCAGAACGGATGCGGACCGCCGCATTCACCGTTCATATTTTCACGGCGCTCGGCGCCGGGGTCGCGCTGCTGGCGATGCTGGAGGCGGTGCGCGAGCACTGGGCCAACATGTTCGCCTGGCTCGGGGTCGCGCTCATCATCGACGGGATCGACGGCCCGCTGGCGCGCCGGCTCGACGTGGTGCGGCTGCAGCCGAACTGGTCGGGCGAGGTGCTCGACCTGGTGGTTGATTTCGTCACCTATGTGTTCGTGCCGGCCTATGCGATCACCGCGAGCGGCATGCTGCTGCCGCTGGCGGCGCCGATCCTCGGCATCGGCATCGTGGTCTCCAGCGCGCTGTATTTCGCCGACCGCCGCATGAAGGCCGATGACAACCATTTCCGCGGCTTCCCGGCGCTGTGGAATGCGGCGGCGTTCTACCTGTTCCTGCTGCATCTGCCGCCCGTGCTGTCGACGATCGTGGTCGCGCTCCTGATCGTGCTGACCTTCGCGCCGTTCCACGTGCTGCATCCGCTGCGTGTGGTGCGGCTGCGCTGGCTGACGCTGTGGCTGCTCGGCGCATGGGCGCTGCTCGGCATGTACACGCTCGCCAACGATTTCGTGGTCGGAGCCCCGATCACCTTCGGTCTCTGCGCCATCGCCGTCTACATCATCGGCAGCGATACCGTGATCCGCCGGATGAAAGCCTTCAGAGCATGATGCAACTGATCACCAGCCCGGAAGCCTGGGCGGCGCTGTTGACCCTGACTGCGCTCGAGATCGTGCTCGGCATCGACAACGTGATTTTCCTGTCGGTGATCGTGTCGCGGATCCCGCCGGCGCAGGCCAAGCGCGCGCGGCAGATCGGCCTGCTGCTGGCGCTGGTGTTCCGCATTCTGCTGCTCTCGATCCTGGTCTGGCTGATCGGGCTGACCCAACCGGTGATATCAGTCAGCGACGTCGCGCTGTCGTGGCGCGACATCATCCTGATCGGCGGCGGCCTGTTCCTGATCGCGAAAGCGACCCATGAGATCCACGGCGAGGTCGAGGCGCGCGAGGCGGAAGCCGGCGACAGGCCGAGCGCCAGCGCGTTCTTCTGGGTGATCGTGCAGATCATCATTATCGACCTGGTGTTCTCGCTGGATTCGATCATCACCGCGATCGGCATGGCGCAGGACATCGAGATCATGATCGCGGCGGTCGTGATCGCCTGCGTCATCATGTACATCTCGTCGGGACCGGTGGCGCGGTTTGTCGCGGAGCATCCGACCACCAAGATGCTGGCGCTGGCCTTCCTGGTGCTGATCGGCGTGGCGCTGGTGGCCGACGGCTTCAAATTCCACATTCCGCGCGGCTACATCTATTTCGCGATTGCCTTCTCGGCCGCGGTCGAGGCGTTCAACGTCATGGCCAAGCGCAACCGCAGGAAGCCGGCGCGCTGATGGGCATGATCTCCGCGCAAACGCAGCGCGTTTGTCGCGAGGGAAAGCCGCTTCCCACTTTTCCGGAACGTGGCGTAGCCGGTTCCGGCCCGCTTGGTTGACAAGCCGGCCGCGATGGCATTCGCTCGCTTGACGCTGATATTGAGGGGAGCGACGACATGACCAAGGCTGTGCGCGTGCACCAGGTGGGAGGCCCGGAAGTCCTGACCTACGAGGACGTCGAGGTGGGCGCGCCGGGGACGGGCGAGGTCCGGATCCGCCAGCATGCGGTCGGTCTGAACTTCATCGACGTCTATTTCCGCACCGGCCTCTACAAGGCGCCCGGCCTGCCGTTCATTGCCGGCAATGAGGCTGCAGGCGAGGTGTTGGCCGTGGGTCCGGGCGTGACCAATTTCCACCCCGGCGATCGCGTCGCCTACTACTACAATCTCGGCGGCTACGCGTCCGAGCGCGTCATCCCGGCCGACAAGCTCGTCAAGCTGCCCGACCATATCACCTACGAGCAGGGCGCCGTGCTGATGCTGAAGGGCCTCACGGTCTGGTATCTCCTGCACAAGACCTTCAAGGTCGAGCACGGCCATCGCGTGCTGATCCACGCCGCGGCGGGCGGCATCGGGCTGCTGGCCTGCCAATGGGCGCGGGCGCTCGGCGCGCATGTCATCGGTACCGTCGGCTCGAAGGCGAAGGCCGATCTCGCGCTCGCCAATGGCTGCGATCACGTCATCCTCTATAACGAGGAGAACTTCGTCGAACGCGTCAAGCAGATCAGCCGCGGCGAGCTCTGCGACGTCGTCTATGACGGCGTCGGCAAGACCACGTTCCCGGGATCGCTGTCCTGCCTCAGGCCACGCGGTCTGTTCGTCTCCTTCGGCAACGCGTCGGGCCCGGTACCGCCGTTCCCGCTCGCCGAGCTCAACAACCACGGCTCGCTGTTCGCGACGCGGCCCAAGCTCAACGACTATGTCGGCACCCGCAAGGAATTGCTCGAAGGCGCCGACACGCTGTTCGCCGCCGTGATCAACGGCAAGCTGCATGTGCCGATCAACCACGCCTATGCGCTGAAGGATGCGGCCAAGGCGCATATCGACCTGGAGAGCCGGGCGACGACGGGCGCAGCGATCCTGCGGCCGTAATTCTCGCCGTCATTGCGAGCCACACGGTCGGCGCAAAGCGCCGCCGGATGACAGGCTCCGCGAAGCAATCCACCTCTCCACCCGGGAAGGTGGATTGCTTCGTCGCTTCGCTTCTCGCAATGACGAGCGGGGAGGATCCTACGCCACCCGCCGCGCCGCGCCGACCTTGGTCAGCACCGTATCCAGGCAGTCGATGACAAGGGAAATCTCCTCCCGCGTCACGTTCAGCGCCGGCATGAAGCGCAGCGTGTCCGGCTGCGGCGAGTTGATCAGCACGCCGGCCGCGAACGCCTCGGCAACCACGGCGGCACCGATCGGCATCTTGAGGTCGAGCGCCAGCAGGAGGCCGCGGCCCCTGATCTCGCCGAGACCGTGCCGCGACGACAGCCGCTGCAATTCGCGCTCGAGCAAAAGGCCGGCATCGACGACCGATTTCAGGAAATCGGGCTTTCCGATCTGATCGAGCACGACAAGCCCCGCGGCGCACATCAGCGGATTGCCGTTGAAGGTGCCGCCCTGATCGCCGTGATCGAAGCACGAGGCATGCTCGGTCGCGAGCAGGGCCGCGAGCGGCACGCCGCCGCCGATGCCCTTGCCGAGCGTCATGATGTCGGGCTCGATCCCGGCGTGCTGATAGCCGAACAGCTTTCCGGTCCGGCCGATGCCGGTCTGGATCTCGTCGACAATGAGCAGCAGGCCGCGCTGCTGGGTCAGCGCCCGCAACTCCTGCAAGAACTCATCCGTCGCGGGCCAGACGCCGGCCTCGCCCTGGATCGGCTCCAGCATGACCGCGACCGTCGACGACGTGATCAGCTTTCGCACCGACTCGATGTCGTTCAGTCTGGCTTTGCGGAAGCCCGAGACCTTCGGCTCGAACAGGGGCTCGAACGCCTTCTTGCCCGAGGCCGACATGGTCGCGAGCGTGCGGCCGTGGAAGCCGCCTTCGAAGGTGATGATCTCATGCGCGCCGTTCTTGTACTTCGTGCCATATTTGCGCGCGAGCTTGATCGCACCCTCATTGGCCTCCGCGCCTGAGTTCGCAAAGAACACCTGGTCGAAGCAGCTGTTGTCGACCAGCAGCTTTGCCAGTTTCAGGCTCTGCTCGTTGTAGAACGCCGGGCTCGGCGTCAGCAGCCGTCTCGCCTGCGCCGCCAGCGCGTCGGCCACGATGACCGGGGAGTGGCCGAGGGGATTGACGGCCCAGCCCTGCACGAAATCGAGATAGCGGTTGCGGTTGCTGTCCCACAAATACGAGCCGGCGCCGCGTACGAACACGACCTCGGGGCGAGCGGTGATGTCCATCAGCGCATCGAACGGATGGGTAGCGTTGGTCATGTCGATCTCCTCTGGGGTCGGTGTTGGGAAAGGTCAGGCCGAAAAGCGAGAAGGCCGCGCTTGGGGGCGCGGCCTTCTCGAAAACCTCGGCTGATTTATAGGATCAGCGATGGCGTCGGACACGGCGCAGCCCAGCATCGTCGCGGGTGCGACGACGGCAGATGGCGCGGCGGTGGGTCCGGTTCAGCTTCATGGCGCAGGCCCATACAGCGAGAGGGGCGGTGGTGTCAAGCGCGGACAGCGCCTCATTCGACGGGCATAGCGCGGAAGCAGACCGCGCGCGGTCGCAAGCAGGACCGTGCGCGCGTCGCCGGCGGGCAGGATTACGAGGTGAGCTATGAGGCGAGGAAAACCCGGAAGTCGGCAGCATCGGTGAAGAAGGCCGTCAAGAAGGTCGGCAATAGCCGCAAGCGAGTTGAGCGCCGGCTCGGGTCGGCGATAAGGAAGACGTTAGGAACGGTACCTTCGACGCGTCGTTAGCAATGCGCCGCTCCTCGGCAGAGCGGCATTAGACGAATGAACGTGCCCCGGGTCTTGCCCCCGAAGACCCGGGGCACATTCGCGACCATCTCTATTGGGACCGTCGCTTGGGACAGGAAAAAGCGGCAATTTGTCTCGCCGAGATTCACACGAGTTATTTCCGGAACTGGATGTCGTTGGGATGATCCGGGCAAGAGGGCGCGTGATTTTCATTTCGTGTTTTTTCTGCCCTAGGACGACGACCGTTGCTTCTCGGTGAACAGCGGTGCGGCGATCCAGCTTGGCCCCTGCATGATCCGGATGCAGGGGCCTTTTTTATGAGTAGGAACGAAGCGCTTGCGGCCGCATTGTTCGCCCTGTTCGGTGCCGCACCGCTACCGGCACTGAGACGCCCAGCTGAACACTGGCCTCAGCTTTCGCAGCTGGGGCCCTTTCTACTGCGCGAATAGGGGTAATACGTCAGCCTCGCTGCAGACCGGCCAACTGAGAGGCCCTATTACATAAGAATGCTCGTCATCGGTGCAGCGAGCATCGTGGCGCTAAAGACCGCAACTCCTAGACAGACGCGCGCAGCCGTCGAATAGGAATCGAATTGGGGCTGGTTGATCATGGCGCGGCCTAGATCGGCGCTCGTGAACCTGGGGTCGTCAGCCACTCCGTCAGATTGGCTGGGGTCTCGCCTTGCCGGGCTCTCCTGAGCAGGGCTTCTTTTTTGCAGACGGAGAGAGTGCCTTGGCCTGCGAGCGCACGGCCTCGTCGGCTAGGCGTTCTTGCAGTGATTGGGTTTGCTTGAAACGACGCCGCTTGCTGGTCATGGCGTTGCTCCCTGCTGGTGTTGGGCCGGAGCGCTAAACCGGGCGATCTCATCACCGATAGTTGCCACTAGCCGTGCGGTGATGTTCCGTTAACGAACGGAAAGAAGCGGCGTTCCTACGGAGCGGAAACCCCGCGCAGTTGCTACCGGCCCGCGTGCTGTTCTAGCCTTGTTCGCAGAAGCTCGAAGGTTTCGACCTGAATGTCTCAAAATGCGCAAGCCCGTCCTCGGGTGCCCGACGAGTTGGCCGGTGTCCTTCGGCAACTCATGAAGCGCACGGCAATCATCAATGCATTGCTTGCCTTCGTGGGTATAAGCGTGACCTTGTACATCTACCTCAAGTTTCCAATTCCCTCGGAAATCATCCGTCATGGGCTCGATAGGTTCGGTAAGCCGCTTGAGCCTGAGAACGCTATATCCTACCTCTTCGTTTGCCCGATTTTCCTAGTTTGGCTTGTCTTGATGCCATTGTGGGGAGCCAGGCAGGCAATGAGCATGACTGATGAAGCTGTCGCTAGGGGGCGAGAGACCTTTGCTTGGGTGCGTTGGGCAAAGCCGATCGAACCGTCCGTTCCATTTTATCAGTTGCTTTGCATTCTCGTCGTGATCTTCCAGATCCTCGTACTCAGCACAACTATCTTCCGTGATGTTTCAGCCGCGCTCGGCAGCTTCTGACGCGATTGTCGCGATAGCAGTCTCCTGCGCGGCCTCGCGCCGATAATCATCGGCGGCCTTCTTTAGCGCGCTCTTGATTTCCTCATCGGTGGCTTGGTCAGCGTGGCGCTCCGCGTTCTCGGCCTGCCTCAAAAGATCTGCTCGGCTCATCGTATTCCTCCTGGACCAACAATTTGTCGGCGACGCTTGAGTTCCGTCTAGCAACGGACGCCGTTTGGTATCCGGGGTGGTCTCGAAGGAGCGGACTGGAGCTAGAATCCGGCGACGCTGCCGTGCAGGTCGTACTGGTCGGAGCGCTCGATCTTGGCGGTCACGATCTCGCCGACCTTCAGCGGGCGGCGGCTGGTGAGGTAGACGGCGCCGTCGATCTCGGGCGCATCGGCCTTTGACCGGCCCTTCGCCACCGTGGGGCCAACCTCGTCGATGATGACCTGCTGGCGGGTGCCGACCTTGCGCTTGAGGCGCCTCGCGGAGATCTTCTGCTGCCGCGCCATCAGCGCATTCCAGCGCTCCTGCTTGATCTCGTCGGGTACGGCATTGCCAATCGCGTTCGACGCGGCACCGGCAACCGGCTCGTATTTGAAGCAGCCGAGGCGATCGATTTCCGCTTCATCGAGCCAGTCGAGCAGATAGGCGAAATCGGAATCGGTCTCGCCGGGGAAACCGACGATGAAGGTCGAGCGCAGCGTCAGCTCGGGGCTCTGCTCGCGCCACTTCTGGATCCGCGCCAACGTCTTCTCCTGCGCAGCCGGGCGCTTCATCGCGCGCAGCACGTCAGGGCTCGCATGCTGGAACGGGATGTCGAGATAGGGCAGCACCTTGCCCTCGGTCATCAGGCCGATGACCTCGTCGACATGCGGGTAGGGGTAGACATATTGCAGCCGCACCCAGGCGCCGAGCTCACCGAGCTCCTTGGCGAGATCGAAGAATTTTGCGCGGACGCTGCGGTCCTGCCACGGGCTCTCGGCGTATTTCAGGTCGACGCCATAAGCCGAGGTGTCCTGCGAGATGACGAGCAATTCCTTGACGCCGGCCTTCACCAGCTTCTCGGCCTCGCGCAGCACGTCATTGGCCGGCCGCGACACCAGATCGCCGCGCAGCTTCGGGATGATGCAGAAGCTGCAGCGGTTGTTGCAGCCTTCGGATATCTTCAAATACGCGTAGTGCCGCGGCGTCAGCTTGACGCCCTGAGGCGGCACCAGGTCGATATGCGGGTTGTGCGCCGGCGGCAGCGCCCGATGCACGGCGTCCAGCACGCTCTCATATTGCTGCGGCCCCGTGATCGAGAGCACGCCGGGATAGGCGCTCTCGATCTGCTCCGGTTCGGCACCCATGCAGCCGGTGACGATGACCTTGCCGTTCTCGGCCATGGCCTCGCCGATCGCGGCGAGCGATTCCTGCTTGGCGCTGTCGAGGAAGCCGCAGGTGTTGACGATGACGATGTCGGCGCCGTCATGCTTGCGCGCCAGCTCATAGCCTTCCGCGCGCAGCCGGGTGATGATGCGCTCGGAATCGACCAGCGCCTTGGGGCACCCCAAGGACACAAAGCTCACTTTCGGCGCGGCGGCCTCTTGCATATCTCTGATCTGCCTGATGAATGGGCAGGAGCTAGTCCCAATTGCCGAGAATTACAACCCTTTCCCGGCGCTTCCGGCATGATATGGATGCATCTGCCGGGCCTTAAGAGTTGTCGATGAGCGCTGAATCGTCTCCCAAGATCGTCATAGTCGACGAGAGCCCGATCCGAGCGGCCATCCTGGAAGAGGGACTGCGGGAGGCCGGGTATACGGATGTCGTGCATATCAGCGAGATGCAGAGCCTGCTCTCGCGAATCTATGCGCTCGACCCCGAGATCATCGTCATCGACCTCGAGAACCCCAGTCGCGACGTGCTGGAACAAATGTTCCAGGTCAGCCGCGCCGTCCGCCGGCCGATCGCGATGTTCGTCGACCAGAGCGACGCCGCCTCGATCCAGGCCTCGGTCGAGGCGGGCGTCTCCGCCTACATCGTCGACGGTCTCAAGAAGGAGCGGATGAAGCCGATCCTCGATCTGTGCGTCTCCCGCTTCAATGCCTTCGCCAAATTGCAGGACGAGCTCGACCGCACCAAGCACGCGCTGGAGGAGCGCAAGGTGATCGATCGCGCCAAGGGCATCCTGATGAAGGTGAAGGGACTGACCGAGGAGGAGGCCTACGTGCTGATGCGCTCGACCGCGATGCGCGAGAAAAAGAAAATCGGAGAGATCGCGCAATCGATCCTGACGGCGTCGGAGCTGTTGAAATGACCACACCATTGCGCATCGGGTTCATTCCGCTGGTCGACGCTGCCGCGCTGATCGTTGCGGTCGACAAGGGATTCGCGGCGGCCGAAGGCCTCGACGTCACGCTGGTGCGGGAAGTGTCGTGGTCGAACGTCCGCGACAAGCTCAATATCGGCCTGTTCGATGCCGCTCATCTGTTGGCGCCGGTGGCGATCGCTTCGAGCCTCGGGCTCGGTCACGTCAAGGTGCCGATCGCGGCGCCCTTCAACCTCGGGCTCAACGGCAATGCCATCACCGTATCGCCGGCGCTGCACGCCGCGCTGATGGAAGAGATCGACGGCGACCGCTTCGATCCGATGGCAACCGCACAGGCGCTCGCCCGCGTGGTGGCCAAGCGGCGGAAGAGCGGGGCGGAGCCGCTGACCTTCGGCATGACCTTCCCGTTCTCGACCCACAATTACCAGTTGCGGTTCTGGATGGCCGCCGGCGGCGTCGATCCCGACGAGGATGTCCAGCTCGTGGTGCTGCCGCCGCCTTACATGGTCGACAGTCTCGCCAACGGTCATGTCGACGCGTTCTGCGTCGGCGCACCCTGGAATTCGATCGCGGTCGATCTCGGCATCGGCCACATCCTGCACTTCGTCTCCGACATCCTGCTCAGCGCGGTGGAAAAGGTGCTGGCGGTGCGGCAGAGCTGGTCGGAGAAGCATCCCGACATCGTGGCGGCGCTGGTGCGTGCACATCTGCGCGCCGTGGAGTTCATCGAGCGGCCCGAGAACCGGTCCGAGGTCGCGCGCATCCTGGCGCAGCCCGAGCGGATCGGCGTCGATGCCAGCGTCATCCAGCGCACGCTCGATGGCCACCTGAAGATTTCGCCCGACGGCACCATGCGCGAGAGCAATCGCTATTTGCTGGTCGGGCGCGAGGCGGCGGCGCGGCCTGATCCGGGGCAGGCGGCCTGGCTCTATGCGCAGATGGTTCGCTGGGGCCAGGCGCCATACCGGCCGGAAGCGCTGAAGACCGCCATGGCCGTGTTCAGGCCCGATCTCTACGACGCGGCATCGGGTCGCCCGGCCGGCGCCTCCAGCGCCATCGGGGCGTTCGCCGGCCCGCCTTTCGACCCGAGCGACGTTCCGGGCCATCTGGCGGCGTTCAAGATCGGGCGCTGGAAGGCCTGAGCGCGCCGCAGCGGCCGCTTCCGGCGGCACGTGCACGACCGGTGCGTCGTGTTGCTGGGACAGACAGGGATGGGCAACAGGCGCGGCGGCGGCAGCGCCTCGGCTATCGACCTCCGGCTACTTTGCATGGGGTTGTTTTCGAGATTTTCGGTTATCGCGGGACTGGCGCGGGTTCCCGACGCCTCGAATTGCGGCGAATAGGATTCTCGGCCGAGCGCGCGGGAAGGAATATTCCTCTCGGAACCGAGTTCCCGAAGGCGGCGGCGTCGCTATTTTTGCCGCCCGCTTGAATCCGGGCGCGAACGATATTCCATATGTCCGACAATGGGGCGTTGGAGATCGACCATGCGCGAGCTATCGGCGGAGGCCCGCCTGCACCTTTACGCGCGTAACATTTCACGGAAGTCCGGGACCGGAATTCACACGGCGGCGCTGTACAGCGCCTTTGCGGTGATCGCGGCCATCGTGTTCGGCACGCTGTCCGTCCACCCGTTCTGAGTCCTTCGGAAAATTCAAAAGCCGCCGTCTGATGTCCTCAGGCGGCGGCTTTGTGTTGGCTGGATGCTGACAGCTCAGTAGCCGTAACCGCGACCATATCCGTAGCCGTAGCCGCCACCGCAGGTGCTGCAGGTCTGCTGAACCGGCGCGTAGTAGGAATAGCCCGGCGAGACCATCTGCACGCGCTCCTGGGTGGCGTATTGCGGCGGAATGCGCTCATAGGCGACGCCTTCGGGCGCGACCATCACCGTCCTCGGCACCATCACGGTGCGATACTGTGCCGGCGTGCGATGCGCGACGACGCGGCCCGGCGCCACCATGACGGTCTCCTGCACCGTGCGATACTGCGGCGGCACGCTCTGCACCTGATAGCAGGTCGTGCACGGCTGCGGCGGCGGCGTATAGCAGCTGTAGCAGCCGGCGGATGCCGCGCTGGTGAAGGCGGCGGTGGCAACCGCGGCAATGGTGAGGGAGAGGCTGGTGCGGAACATGCTTTCGTACCCAATTTCCTAAGAGGACAATCAAAGGCTCGGAAGCTGCACCTAACAATCAAACGGCAAGTTTGGGTTTAAGAAGACTCTTAACGGAATCGAAAGGGCCGGCACGGCGGCCGGCCCTTTTTTGATCGATGTTCGCGGCTTAGTGCGCGGTCTTGAACGGCGCAACGGTGATGCCCGCCTGCTTCAGCGCCTCGCGCAGGCCGCGCGCAATCTCGACGGCGCCACGCGTGTCGCCATGGATGCAGACGGTATCGGTCTGCATCTTGATCACCTTGCCGGTGACCGAGACGACCGCGCCGTCCTGCACCATCCGCACCACACGATCGGCAATCGCCTTGGGATCGTGCAGCACCGCGCCGGGCTTCTTGCGCGACACCAGGTTGCCGTCGTCCTCATAGGCGCGGTCGGCGAACACCTCATGCGCCATCCGCAGATTCGCCGCTTCACCTGCGCGCACCAGCTTCGAGTTGGCGAGCACCACGAAGATGAGATTGGGATCGACTGCCTTGATCGCATTGGCGATCGCTCGTGCCGTCATGTCGTCCTCGCAAGCGACGTTGGAAATCGCGCCATGCGCCTTCACGTGGGTGACCTTGTGGCCGGCCGCGGTCGCGATCGCCTGCAGGGCGCCGATCTGATAGGCGATCAGGTTCTCGATCTCCGAGGACGTCAGTCCCGGCATCGGGCGGCGGCCGAAGCCGTGCAGGTCGCGATAGCCGGGATGGGCGCCGACGCTGACGCCGCGCGCTTTCGCCAGCTCGACCGTCTTGCGCATGATGTCGGCGTCGCCGGCATGAAAGCCGCAGGCGACGTTGACCGAGGTCGCAAGCTCGATCATCGCGGCATCATTGCCCATTTCCCAGGGGCCAAAGCTTTCGCCGAGATCGCAATTGAGGTCGATAGTTGAAGTCATGACGATCGATCCGTCTGTTGTTGTACAGATTCAGGGTAGCGCAACTTGCCAGGTCGACACATCGACGGCGTTGACGGCCTGACCCGCGACATTCGCATCCCGCAGCGCTTCGATGTTGAGACCAAAATCCTCAATGCCGCGGAGGCGGTCGGGCAGGGAACGCAGCAGCTCGTGGAACTTGATCGCCTCGGCCTGCGCTTCAGCCATCGTCACCGCCTTGAAGCGGAACGGCCGGCCGGCCGAGATCTGCGCGAAGCGGCCGAAATCGGCCGTGATCACGGTTGCGATCTTCGGATAGCCGCCGCTGGTGCCGCGGTCCGGCATCAGCACGATCGGCTGCCCGTTGCCGGGCACCTGGATGCTGCCGTTCACGGTGCCGTCGGAGACGATGTTGTGGCCGTCGAGATGCTTGATGGCGGGACCTTCGAGGCGATAGCCCATGCGGTCGCTGGTCGCCGAGATCTTCCACTCGCTGTCGACCAACAGCTCCTTGTGGTCCTCGGCGAACTCGTCGTCCTGCGGGCCGAACAGGATGCGGATCGGCGCATCGGTCGCGGCCGGCAATTCGATGCGGCGCTCGGGCGCGCCGCTTGCAGCCTGCGTCGTCAACTCGTCGCCGCTTTGCAGCGGCCGCGGGTAGGGGCTGCCGAGCCCGGCGCGGGCGTTGACGGCGAGGCTGCCGAACATCGGCTCGCCTTCGATGCCGTGCTCGATCGCGAGATAGCTGAACGAGCCGCCGCGCGCGAAGCCGAGAGTGAGCGTCTCACCTTCGGCAAGCGTCGCCGAGCTGTCGAACGCGACCGGCCGGCCGCCGATATCCGCATTGCGCGACGCGCCGGCGAGGGCGACGCGCACCGCGCCCCCGCGCGCGGTGAAGCTGGCGCCGAACGGGCCGATCTCGACCGCGGCGGCGAACAGGTCGTTGCCGACCAGCGTGTTGGCGGCCGCCAGCGAAAGCCGGTCCATCGCGCCGCTCGGCACGAGACCGTAGCGCTGCGAGCCCGGACGACCAGCGTCCTGCACCGAGCTCGCCGGGCCGATCGAGCTGACGACGAGCTTGCTCATGGCGTCACCAGTTCGGCGACGAACTCGCCGGCCTCGGCGGCGCGGTCCTGTTCGGCAAAGGTCTTGGCGTCCACCGCCGTGAAGGTGATGGCGTCGCCCGGCTCCAGCAGGAAGGTCGGATCGCGATGCAACTGGTAGGTTCGCACCGGGGTGCGGCCGAGCAGGTGCCAGCCGCTCGGGCCGGCCAGGCACTGCACGCCGGTCTGGATGCCGCCGATCGAAATGGTGCCGGCCGGGGTCAGGAGCCGCGGATCTTTGCGCCGGGGCATGTGCAGGAACTTCTCCAGTCCGCTGAGATAGGACCAGCCCGGCGTGAAGCCGATCATGGCGACGCGATAGTCGCCGGCGACATGGCGCGCCACGATCTGGTCGGGCGTGGTTTTGAGCGCCTTCGCGACGTCCTCGAGATCGATGCCGTGCTCGCCGCCATAGGTCACCGGGATGCGCCAGCGCCGCGTTCCGGTCTCGGTCGGCGGCGCCTTGGCGGCGCGTGCCAGCAGCTGCTCGCCCAGCGCATCGAAAGTAATCTGCACGGGGTCGTAATGCACCAGCAGCGACCGGTAGGTCGGCACGGTCTCGGTGATGCCGGCAATCGGCTCGGCAGCGATGACGCGGTCGAGCGCCAGCACCCGCCGGTTGGCGGCGTCGTCGATGGTGCGGCTGAATTCCACCGTGATGGCGCTGTCGCCACTCGGCAAAAGGCGGGGAGGACTTAAGGGGTCGGCCATTGGGTGAAGCGCTGTTCGTCAACCATCAAGCTAGCGTGTTTCGAGATAAAACGGAATTCGCTTCGTGCAAAATGATGCAGCAACTTCAATAAATTAATCGGCATGCCAGTGATAAATCTGGATGATCGCAGCTTTTTCGCGCAGCCCTTGACGCAAGGCCTTTGCCCGGCAACATGCGCCGGTCTTTTCCTCCCATCGGAGCAAGCTTTCCAGATGTCACTGTCCGCCGAAGCGATCGCGACGCTGTCGCACGTGTCCACCGCCACCATCACCACCGTCCTGCTCAAGAAGGGCCTGCGCAACATCTGGATGCGCGGCACCAAGCCGCTGAAGCCAGGGCAGAAGCGGCTGGTCGGACCGGCCTTCACGCTGCGTTTCGTGCCGGCCCGTGAGGATCTGGCGACGCCGGAATCCTGGTCGTCGCCGATCTCGACCCGCACCGCGATCGAGGCGATGCCGGCGGGCTGCATTGCCGTGGTCGATGCCATGGGCATCACCGATGCCGGCATTTTCGGCGACATCCTCTGCGCCCGCATGGCCAAGCGCGGGGTGACGGCGCTGATCACCGATGGCGTGGTGCGCGACGTCGAGGGCGTGCTCGGCACCGGCCTGCCGGTGTGGTGCGACGGCTACGCGGCTCCGCCGTCGGTTGCAGGTCTGACCTTCGTCGGCTGGGGCGAACCGATCGGCTGTGGCGGCGTTGCCGTATTCCCGAACGACGTGGTGGTGGCCGACCAGGATGGCGCGGTGCTGATCCCGCAGGCGTTCCTCGATCACGTGCTGGCCGAGGGGCCGGAGCAGGAACGGATGGAAGCGTGGATCGTCAACGAGGTGAACAATGGCGCCCAGCTGCCCGGCCTGTATCCGATGAATGCCGAGACCAAGGCGCGCTACGCCGCGACCAAGAAATAACGTCAAGAAAGGGAGGTAACCCCATGGACATCCACGTTTCCGGCTCGCGGCCGACCCGCCGCGCGCCGAAGGAGAATTTTACCGGCACGGTGTTACAGGACCCGATCAACATGGCGCCCGCGCCGGCGCGGCTGAACGCCTCGCGCGTGTCGTTCGAGCCCGGCGCACGCACCGCCTGGCACACCCATCCGCTCGGACAGACGCTGTATGTGATCTCCGGCATCGGGCGCGTGCAGGCCAAGGGCGGCCCGATCAGGGAGATCCGCCCTGGCGACGTCGTCTGGATTCCGCCGAACGAGAAGCACTGGCACGGGGCCTCGCCGGACAACAGCATGACCCACATCGCCATGCAGGAGGCGCTCGATGGCGTCTATTCGACTTGGATGGAGCACGTCACCGACGAGGAATACAGCGGCAAGGTCGGCTGAAGCGTCGTAGCAGTTCGCAAGATGAAAGCCCCGCTATCAGGTGGGGCTTTTGATTTTATGAGACCGTAGATGGGGTGACGGGCCGGCCGCCCGCTCGCTACGGCGCAATTTGGAAGCGCGCTCGCGAGCGGCCTGTTGGTTGGAAGGCGGTCGTCCCTCAAACTGATGGTGTTCAACGGAGTCGGGCAAGCCCGCTCCAAGCATCATTAAGGGACGACCATGTACCACTATGCAGGAATGACGTGTCTTTGGAATGCTCGAGCGTTTGCCTTGTCGATGGGACAGGCAAGATTTTGCGCGAGACGAAGGTTGCGAGCGAGCCGGCGGCGCTGATCGCCTGGTTCCGGTCGCTGGGTCTGGTACTGGAACGGATCGGGCTGGAGGCAGGCCCCTTGTCGCAATGGCTGTATGCGGGTCTGCGAGACGCAGGGCTTGCGGTCGAGCTGCTGGAAACGCGGCACGTTCGCGAAGCCTTCAAGTCGATGCCGGTGAAGACGGACCGCAACGATGCCCGCCGGATCGCGCAGTTGATGCGGCTCGGCTGGTTCCGGCCGGTGCACTGCAAGTCGGTCGCGGCGCAGGAGACCCGCGCCATCCTGACGGCGCGCAAGCTGCTGCAATCCAAGCTTCGCGATGTCGAGAACAGCCTGCGCGGCATACTTCGCGGTTTTGGCCTGAAGGTCGGTGCGACCACCGAGCGCACGTTCGCCGGACGCATCCGCGAGCTCGTGACCGGCCATCCCGGACTGGAGTTGGTCGCGGCGGCGCTGCTCCAAGCCCATGCGGTGCTGCTGCGGGAGTTCAAGAGCCTGGACAAGCACACCCAGAAGCTCGCCAGGACGCATCCATCCGCCAAGCTCCTGATGACAACGCCGTCCGTTGGTCCGATCGTGGCGCTCACCTATGCCGCGGCGATCGACGACCCGAAGCGCTTCCGCTCCTCGAAGGCCACGGGAGCCCACTTTGGGCTCACCCCGAAGAAGTACCAGTCCGGTGAGACCGACTACACCGGCCGCATCAGCAAGATCGGGGATGCCTCCGTGCGCGAGGCACTCTACCAGGCAGCTCACGTCATGCTGACCAAGCCGGTCAAGAATTGCTCGGCATTGAAGAGCTGGGCGATGCGGATCGCCCGGCGCGCAGGCATGCGCAAGGCCAAGGTAGCGCTGGCTCGCAAGCTCGCCGTGATCCTGCATCGCATGCTCGCCGACACCAAACCGTTCAACCCGATGACCAAGGCCATCTAGCCAGGAGCAGCAATCGGTTCCGGGCGGGCCACGACACCAGGCTCTCCCCGAGCGAAGTCCCTCCGCTGGGACGATGGATCCGGTCAGGCCGCCATCCGGGAAGTGGCTCACGACCACGCAATCCGTAGATTGGCCGGCCGGCTCCTCAATGCACCCCATCAGGCGACGGCCTTCGCGCCGATCCCGTACAGAAGCAAGTGCCCGGCGAGTGGATGACGCGAAAAGGGATTGACTAACCAAGGCCCGTTACAGAAGCCCGGATGGAGCGAAGCGCAATCCGGGGCAGTCTCTCCCATGGTGAAAATCCCGGATTAAGCTTCGCTCCATCCGGGCTACGATTTGCAGGCAATCAATTCACCCGCGTCCAGGTCTGGCCGCCGCAGAACATGCCGCCGAACGCACAGCCCTGGACGCGTAGCGTGTCCGGGCTCCTCATCGCGATGGTGGAATCGTAGGTGCTGCCGCTGTTCGGATCGAAGATGCGGCCGCTCCACTTGTCCTTGCCCGCCTTCATGTTGACCAGCACCTGTTCGCCGTTGGCGTTCGATTTCTTGTCGACGGCGTACCCGCAGAGATTGCCACCGCATTGCTCGATGCGGATTTTGCCTTCCTTCTCTTCGGTGAGCCAGACGCCGAGCGGCGAGTTCGCTGCTTGCACGGGATTGGCGAGCGGCTTGGGCACCGGAGCGCTCGGCGAGGCGGCGCCGACCGTTGGAGCGGTGGTGGGCTTTGCAGCCGGCGCAGTTTGCTGGACGGCTGGCGCCGCGGGCGGCGGCGGTGTGGTCGCGGCTGTAGCTGAAGGCGGCGTGGGCGCAACGCCCGTGCTGGGCGGCTCTGCCGTTGCGGCAGGCGCCGGCGGGACGGCGGCCTGATCGACGGCAGGCGGAGCAGTCGCTGCTGGCGCGCTGGGCGGCGCGGCCTGGGAATTCGTCTTAGCGTCCGTCTTAGTGTCCGACTTGGCGTCCGTGTTGGCTTCCTTCGGAACCTTGCGCTTCTGCTCGGTGTCCTCGCTTTTGGCGCGTTTGGTGCGGCGGGGAGTATTGTCGTAGACGCCGGGGATCGAAACCGTGCCGCGATCGGGATCGATTCGAATCGTGCGGCCGCCGTAATCGAATGTGTACTGCGCCTGCGCTGCGGCCGTGCTCGCCAGTACGAACGTGGCGATCGCCAGTAGTTTTCTCATCCCGACCTCCGGTGCAGGGAACCTGTTCGCAAGGCTATCCGGTGACCACCTCGCTGAACGTGTCCTAGATCACGGTCAGAACATGAGTCGTATCCTCGCGGCCTAGGTTCAAATCGCTGGATTGCGGTCTGGTTTCAGGCCGTGCGCTTCAAATTTTGAGCGTGGCGCGGGCTATTCGAACCATGCAGCGTAGATCTTCGCGTAGCTACCATCTTCGCGCGCGATGTGAAGCCATTGGTCGACGAACGCTTTCAAGGCGACGTCGCGCTGCATCCAATAGGCCTTTTCCGCGAAGTCGAACGGCTTGTCGGGATGCACGGCGCACAGCACGCCGGGATGCAGTTTCTGTTGATAGCGCGTCTCGGACGCATCGGTCATCATCAGGTCGGCGTCGCCCTTGGCGATCTCGTCGAAGATTTTGGTGTTGTCGTTGAAGACGCGGATCTCGGCGGCTTTCACGTGGGCGCGCGCGAAGCGCTCGTTGGTGCCGCCGGGATTGACGATGACTCGGGTGCCGGGTTTGTCGATCTCGGCGATCGTCTCAAACTTGCCCTTGTCGGCGCAGCGCGCGATCGGCGTCTTGCCTTCGCGCATGATCGGCGTCGAGAACAGACCCTTCTTCTGCCGATCGAAGGTGATGGAGACGCCGCCCATCGCGATGTCGAAATCGTCGGCCTCGAAATCCCTGGTCATCTGCGGCCACGATGTCGGCACGAACTCGACCTTGACGCCGAGCGCCTTGCCGAGTGACTGCGCCATGTCGACATCGAAGCCGCGGAAGGCCTTGGTCTCCTTGTCGAGATAGGTGAAGGGCAAATAGTCGCCGGTCATGCCGACGCGCAGGATGCCGCGCTTGACGATCTCATCGAGCCGGGACGGCGCCTGCTGCGCGTGCGCGGCGGACAGGAGCAAAGCGAGAGCGAGGCCGGCCAGCGCGCGAAACATCGAGGTCTTCTCCATCCGCATTTGATTGCGATGCCCGAAGGGCACGTATCGCGTCTCAGGCCTCGTTGCTGTCCTTGCTCGCCTGAACGACGCTTGCAGTGCGGCTGAGCATCTCGTGCTTGAAATGCTCGAAGCGCCGCCGCGCTTGGGCCTCGCGATCGTCGACGAATTTGATCGCGGCGTCCCGCTCCATCGGGCCGTTGACGAGCGGGGTCGATGCCTCGCCGACGGTCTCGTCGACATAATATTGGGCGCCGTCCTGGCGCACCGTCCAGCGGAAGCGCAGCGCGGCCATTGGTCCTGGGCCGGACTTGGAATAGCCATTGGCCTCGATCGGTTGGGGCGGCGGCTGGATCGACTCCGGCTCCGCTTCCGGCTGGCTCGGCTCCGGTTCGGTTGGCTCCGGTTCACTTGCTTCAGCTTTACTTGCCTCGGGCTGTTCGACCGGTTCGGACGCCTCGACCGGCGGCGGCTCGCCCGCCGACGACTCGGCGGGCGCGGCCTCGACGGACACGGTCGTGATGGACACGGTCTCGACTGATACGACTTCGACTGACGACGGAAGGGGCGGCGGCATCGCGATGGAGACCGGAGGCTCCTTGGCGGGCTCGGCTTCCTTATCCGCCGTCTTGTCGGACGATTTGGCCTTCTCGGGAGGTGTCGTCGTCTGATCGAGGATGCTCGCGATTGCGGCGAGCGCATTGTCGGTCGGGTCACTCACGGTTCGGTCTCCCAGGCTCGGCGTTGGCGGAATCGCGCCGACGCCATTCCTATCTACCTGATCTGACTGGCCTTTGTCAGCCCGGGCGCTTCGGTGGGGCCTACGCGCAAACCGGCGGACGCCGGTCCTTCCAGGGGCGGACCTGTTCGAGCTGGCCGGCCAGGCGGAACAGCAGTCCTTCCTCGCCGAGCTTGGCCGCGAACATCATGCCGAGTGGCAGACCGGCCTTGTTCCAAGCCAGCGGCACCGACATCGCCGGCTGTCCGGACATGTTGAACATCGAGGTGCCCGGCATGTAGCGGCGCAGCACCGGCGCGATGTGGCCGAGGTCCTCGGACATCGTGTTCAGCTCGCCGAGGCGGAGCGGCGGCGCGCACAGCGTCGGGCTGAGGAAGATGTCGCAACCTTCGAAGAAGGTCGCAAGCGCGCGCGAGATCTGGAACGCCGCAAGCTGCGCGGCCACGTAGTCGGCCGGGTTCATCTTGGTCGCATTCTGGGCGCTGGCGAGCGTGAGCCGCTCGACATCGTCCGACGTCAGGGTGCGCCCGACGCGCTGCTCGAGCAGACGGATCGTCAGCGCCGTGTTGCCGCCGACGATGGTCGTCATGACTGCGGCGGGATCGGCCGCAAGCGGCGGCGCACGTTCCTCGACGTGATGGCCGAGGCCCGCCAGCAGCTTGGCTATGTCGCGCACCGCCGCAGCGATCTCGGGATCGATCGCATCGCCGTAGGGCGACTTGTCGGTGAAGCTGATGCGCAAATGGCCGAGATCGCGGCCGACTTCCTGCGAGAACGGTCGCTCCGGCGGCGGCGCCACGTAGAGGCTCGACGGCTCCGGACCGTGGATCGCATCCATCATCACCGCGCTGTCGCGGACGCTGATGCTCAGCACATGGCCGACGGAGAAGCCGCCCCAGCCTTCGCCGCGATCGGGACCCACCGGATTGCGGGCGCGCGTCGGCTTCATGCCGAACACCCCGGAAGCGGAGGCGGGGATCCGGATCGACCCGCCGCCGTCGCTGGCATGCGCGACGGGCAGGATGCGGGCCGCGACCGCAGCCCCAGCGCCGCCGGACGAGCCGCCGGAGGAATGGTCGAGATTCCAGGGATTGCGGGTCGGGCCGAACAGGCGGGATTCCGTCGTCGGCATCAGCCCGAATTCCGGGCTCGAGCTCTTGCCGAAGATCGCAAGCCCGGCATCGAGGAAACGCTGGGCCAGGGTGCCGTTGTGATCGGCGACGAAGTCCTTCAGCAGGCTGGCGCCCGACGTGGTGCGGGTGCCTTCGAGCAGATCGAGGTCCTTCAGCAGGAACGGCACGCCGGTGAAGGGACCGTCAGCCAGCCCTCTGGCGATCTGGCGCTCGGCATAGTCGTAATGCTTGACGACGACCGCGTTGATCTTCGGATCGACGGCGGCGGTGCGCGCGATCGCCTCGTCGAGCAGCTCCTTCGGCGTCACGTCCTTGTTGCGGACGAGTTCGGCGAGACCGACCGCATCGTAGTTGCCGAATTCCTTGAAGGCCATGTGGGTACTCCGCATCGCCGGGCCGATCGTTTCGGATCGGCCGCGGCGCAAACGAGGAAGGCTGAAAGCTCAGCCGAGGACGTCCTGGTTGATCACATTCTGGCGCAGCGGATTGCCATCCAGCACGCTCAGGATATTGCGTGCGGTCTGCTCGCTCATGCGATCGACGGCCTCGACCGTGACGCCCGCGACGTGCGGCGCCATGATCACGTTGGGCAAAGCGTGCAGGGGCTGGCCGACCGGCGGCGGCTCGACCTCGAACACGTCGAGGCCGGCACCGGCGAGCTTGCCTGACACCAGCGCGTCGTGCAGCGCCGTCTCGTCGACGATGCCGCCGCGGGCGGTGTTGATGAGATAGGCGGTCGGCTTCATCAACCTGATCCGCGCGGCGTTAAACAGCCCGACGGTTTCGGGATTCTTCGGGCAATGGATCGTGACGAAGTCCGCCCGCGGCAGCGCCGCTTCGAGGTTCGACACGGCCTCGCAGCCGGCAGCCGTGATCTCGCTGGCGGGCTTGTAGGGATCGTAGACCAGCACGTTCATTTCCATGGCGAGGCAGCGCTTGGCGGTGCGGGTGCCGATGCGGCCGAAGCCAACGATCAGGACGGTCTTGCCGTAGAGATCGAACGGCAGCACGCCGAGCCGGCTCGCCCAGGTGCCGTCCTTGACCATCGTGTGCATTTCCTGCGCGCGCTTGGCCAGCGTCAGCATCATGAACACAGCTTGTTCGGCGACCGACGGCGAGTTCGCCGTGCCTGCGACCATCAGCGGCACCTTGCGGCGCGACAGCGCCGGAACGTCGACGGCGTCATAGCCGACACCGATCCGGGTCACCACCATCATGCCCTTGGACGCCTCCAGCTCCGCCTCGCCGAAGCGGGTTGCGCCCAGCGCCACGCCATGGACCGGCGCATGCTGCTCGAGCATGGTCTGAAAGTCCTTGGCGGAGATCAGGTTGGGAAATTCGATGAGTTCTACGTCGTCCCGCTCGTTGAGGAGCACCCGTGCCCCCGGTGACAAAGTCTGGGTGACGAAAATCTTCTTCTTGTTGGTGGCCATTTCCTGCCCTTGAGGTTTCTTGTGCGCCGTCAAAGGACGACGCCGGTCACCTCGTTTAGCAAATGCATATTGTTGAGGTCCACAGCCAATCGGAGCGGGCTGCCATCCTGCGCACCGGCATTGGGATTGACCCGGCCGCAGACCTGGGTGCCCTCCAGCGTGAAATAGACCAGGGTCTCCATCCCCATCGGCTCGGTGACGTCGAGCGTCGCGTCGAACGGCTCGATGCCCGGTTCGGCATGCGGCCGCGCCTCCATGACGTGCTCGGGCCGGATGCCCAGCAACAGCTTGTCGGTGCGGGAGAGAGCCTGGTAGCGGGCGGCGCGTGCCGGCGGCAGCGTGAAAGCGAGGCGATCGGTCAGCCGCACGTTGAGCTTGCCGCCGGTGTCCTCGAGCCGACAGGGCACGAAATTCATCGCGGGCGAGCCGATGAAGCTTGCGACGAACCGGGTCGCCGGCTTGTGGTAGAGCTCGTTGGGCGTGCCGATCTGCTCGATCCTGCCGTGATTCATCACCACGACGCGGTCGGCAAGCGTCATCGCCTCGACCTGGTCGTGGGTGACGTAGACCGTCGTGGTGCGGACCTTCTGATGCACCTTCTTGATCTCGATCCGCATCTGCACGCGCAGCTTGGCGTCGAGGTTGGACAGCGGCTCGTCAAACAGGAACACCTTCGGATTGCGCACGATCGCCCGCCCCATCGCGACGCGCTGGCGCTGGCCGCCGGAGAGCTGCTTCGGCTTGCGGTCGATCAGGTCGGTGATGTCGAGCATGCGGGCTGCCTCGGTGACCCGGCTCTTGATCTCGGCCTTGGGATAGTGCTTCAGCCGCAGGCCGAACGACATGTTCTCGGCAACGGTCATATGCGGATAGAGCGCATAGTTCTGGAACACCATCGCGATGTCGCGGTCCTTCGGCGGCACGTCGTTGACGACGTCGCCGCCGATCATGATGTCGCCGTCGGAAATGTCCTCGAGGCCGGCGATCATCCGCAGCGTCGTCGACTTGCCGCAGCCGCTTGGCCCGACCAGCACCACGAACTCATGGTCGGCGATATCAAGGTCGATGCCGCGCACCGCCTCGACCTCATCGTAACGCTTCACAACCTTCCGCAAACTGACATCAGCCATAAGTTCAACCCTTTGTCGCACCGGCGGTCAGGCCAGCAATGTAGTAGTCCATCAGGAAGGCATAGATGATCAGCGGCGGCGCGGCGCCGAGCAGGGCGCCGGTCATGATCTGTCCCCAGTTGAAGACGTCACCCTTGATCAGGGTCGTGATGATGCCGACCGGCAGCACCAGCTGATCGGTCGATGTCGTGAACACCAGCGGATAGAGGAACTGAGCCCAGGAGACGGTGAAGGCGAAGATCGTGGCCGCGATCAGGCCGGGCAGCGCGACCGGGATGAAGATCCGGGTCAGCGTCTGGAACCAGCTCGCGCCGTCGATAATCGCCGCCTCGTCGAGCTCCTTCGGGATCGAGGCGAAATAGCCGATCATGATCCAGGTGCAGAACGGCACCGTCAGCGTCGGGTAGATGAACAGCAGCACGTACCAGCGATTGACCAGCTGGATGCCGGTCCAGTCGCCGAACACGGCGAACATCTTGAACAGCGGAATGAACAGCAGGCTGTCCGGAATGAGATAGGTGAGGAACACGCCGGTCGCGAGCGTCGCCGAACCCCAGAATTTCATCCGCGCCAGCGCAAAGGCCGCCGGCACGCTGATCAGCATCGTGATGGTGACCACGATGATCGAGACCCAGGCCGAGTTCCAGAAGAAGCGCAGGAACTGGTTCGAGGTCAGCAGCTCGATGTAGTTGCTGAGTGTCGGATGATAGACCCACCACGGATTGGTCGCGGCCGAGATCTCGGCGCTGCTCTTCAGCGAGGTGATCAGCATGTAGATCGGCGGCGTCAGCGAGAAGATCGCAAACAGCACCAGGAAGAAATAGGACCAGCGTAGCGCCCAGGCGCGGTCGCGGCTCATGCTGCCGTACTTGACCTTGCGGGTCGGTCCGGACTTGTCGATCGTCAGCGAGCTCATCAGGCTTCGTTCCCGCGTTTGGTGATGTCGCGCAGGATGAAGATCGCCGCGACCGCGAGGATCGGCACCATGAACAGCGAAACGCTGGCGCCGAGCGGCACATCACTGCCCTCGATGCCGACGCGGAACGCCCAGGTGGCGAAGATATGGGTGTGGTCGAGCGGCCCGCCCGCGGTCAGGATGCGCACGATGTCGAAATTGGCGAAGGTCACGATCAGCGAGAACAGCGTCGTGATCGCGATGATGTTGCGCATCATCGGCAGCGTAACGTACCAGATGCGCTGCCACCAATTGGCGCCGTCGATAGCGGCCGCCTCATAAAGCTGGTCGGGTACCGATTTCAACGCCGCCAGATACATGATCATGAAGAATGGCGCGCCGTACCAGACGTTGACGAGGATCACCGAGAAGCGCGCCCACATCGCATCGCCGGTCCACGGGATCGGCCCGATGCCGAAGAAGGAAAGCGTGTAGTTGAAGGCGCTGTAGGAGGGGTCGAACAGCCAGAGCCACGCCAGCGTGCTCATCGCCGGCGGGATCACCCATGGCACCAGCAGCATGCCGCGCCACTTGCGCTGCTTGTTGGCGGGTACGTTGTGCACGAAATGCGCGACGATGAAGCCGATCAGGGCTTTGAAGATCACCGCCGAGATCGCGAAAATGCAGGATTGCTTGACCACCAGCCAGAAGGTGTCGCGCTTGAACAGGAACTCGAAATTGCCGAACCCGACGAACTTCGTCATCGCCTTGTTCAGCGTCGCGAGGTGCAAGGAGTAGAGGGCCGGGTAGAGCACCAGGATCGCGATCAGGAGGATCAGCGGCAATGTCATCAGGAACGCGGCCATCGACTTGCGCCGCAGCGCGTTGCGCAGGCCGGCGCGCCTTCGTCCCGTCTGGGCAGCGGCTGCGCGGTTGGATTGGAATGCGACGTCAACCATAACGCAGGTCCCTCGCGCGGGTTGGTTGCACAGCTCGCCAGTCCGGCGGCTGGGATGTGAAGACGGGACCTCGCGCGGCCAACATTACGGGTGGTCGCGCGAGACCTCGCTTGTCGTCAGCTTCGCATGAAGCCTTCGCACTCGCCCTCGGCCCAGGCGAGTGTCTTTTCCATGCTTTCACCCTGGTAGTACCGCAGGCACATCTTGGTCAGCGTGGCCTGGAAGTAGATCTGCTGCGCGATCTTGGGCGGCGCGGGCGAGGCCGCAATCGACAGCGTCTGGTGCTTATAGGGGTTCGGATAGTGGTAGAGCGTCCCCTTTGGCGGCGCTTGCTCCGCCCAGACCTTCAAGGTCGTGAGCTTTTCGTAGGCCGGCAGGTCATAGCCACCGCTGGCGACCACCATTTTCTCGATCGATGCAGGTTGCGACAGGTGCGTCAGCAGGCTCTTGGCCGCCTCCTTGTTCTTCGAGAACGACCAGATCGACCAGAAGAACGGCAGATAGGGCGCGAAGCGTCCCTTCGGCCCGGCCGGGAACCCGTGCGTCCAGCACTGCTCGGCGACTTGCGGAGCATCGCGCTTGGCGACCGCCCACGCGCTCGGCGGATTCAGGATCATCGCGCCCTTGCCGGCGACCAGCCACTTGTTGTTGGACGCGTCGTCCCATGCCGCCACATCGGGCGGCAGGAAGGCGAGCAGCTTCTTGTAGTAGTCGAGGGCCTGGCGCACCGCGTCGGTCTTGACGGTGAGATTGCCCTTGGCATCGACCAGCTGCGCGCCGAACGACTGGAAGATCGCGCCGGCGGTGTCGACGCTGTCGCTGGTTTCGCCAAGGCCGATACCGAACGGGAATCCGGCCTTGTGGCAGGCTTCAGCCGCCTTGAGGAACGTATCGAGGGTCCAGTTATCGGCTTTCGGCTCGCTTCCGACCGGATACATCTCCTGCACGTCGATGTTGGCGTGTTTCTTCATCAGGTCGATGCGCGAGCAAGGACCCTTGATCTGGCTGCCGACGCTGGCGGGAACGCCGAGCCATTTGCCGCCGGCCTGGCCGAGATATTTCACCGTGCCGTTGACATCGCCGTTCAGCTTGAGGAGCGGATCCATGATGTCGTTGACCGGCTCGAGCAACTCGGCGTTGGCCTGCGGCCACCATGTCGGCATCTGGAAAATATCGTGACCGGATTTCGCCTGCGCCTCGGCGGCGATGGTGACGATGTTCTTGTTGCCCTGGCTGGTGATGTAGTCGATCTGAACCTCGACCTTCTCCTTGGCAGCCCATTCATTGACCAGCTCGGTGGACGCACTGTTCGCGCCGGGCACCCAGTGATCCCAGAAGCCCATCGAGAGCTTTCCGGCTGCGTAGGCGCCACGCACGTAGGGGGCTGTAATCAGCGCGGCCGATGACAGCGCTGTCGCTGCGACGAATTCTCGGCGCGAGAGCTTCTTCCGTGACATGGCATTCCCTCCCTGGTAGCCGACGGACAAAAGACTTTTTGAATCCCGTTGTTCTTTTTTGTGCGTCGCGTTTGCGCGACGTCGCGGGATTGCGTTGAAACCGATCAGAACAGAATTGCCGGCATCTGTCGAGAAACGAGATGCTGATGCCAACTAGAACTAACGTTGTGGTCAAATAGCAGGCAGTGCCGTTCGCATCACTGCAGTTGCCGGCGGTTTGCCGTGCGTCTTGCGATCATGCTGCGACGCACGCGGGCGGCGACGCAGACAAGGTCGCAGACGGTGCGCGGTTGAGCCGCAGCTTTCCGGTCAAGCCTCAGCGAACTCTGTTCCGCCATGTTGATGCCCGGCGCGGCCGATAGACTTGCTGAAGCCGGAAACGCTAAAGTCCGGATTTGTCGAACCTACTCCCGCATCAATTCCGCAATCCACCACCGATCACGGAGACCCGATCATGCTCATCCCGGTAGCGAAGCTGCGCGCACAATGGAGATTGTGCGCCGCGGTTGGGGCCGCCACCGTCACGTTGCTCGCAGTGCCTCATATGGTCGATGCGCAGATCGTGCAGGGCGTCGAAAAGGGGGCGCGCGAGGGCAACAAGGCTGCCGGGCCGGTCGGCGGCGTTCTCGGCGGAGCCATCGGCGGCGTTGTCGGGGTGGTGACCGGCGTGACCGGGGTGTTGACCGGCAACAATGGCAACAACCCCAATGCCGGCAGCGGCAAGAACGCACAGGGCGCGGCGGCCGGCGCCAAGGCCCCCAAGTCGGCCAAGGCCGCCGCAAAGGACAAGGGCGCGAAGCAAGCGCCGACCGTGCTGACCCAGGCCGGCGCGCCGCAGCTGACGGCCGAACAGATCGTCGCCAACAGCGACGCCAACATCGAACGGATCAAGAAGGAGCTCAACCTGACGCCGGAGCAGGAGAAGAATTGGGCCGGCTTCAACAGTGCGATGCACTATCTCGGCCACAACGGCGCCGACCGACTCAACCTGCGCATCGCGCGGGCGCAGCGCGATCCGCCGGATGACATCATCGAGCAGATGCGCAACGAGGCCCAGTTCCTCAATGACCGGGCGGTCGATCAGCGCGGCGTCGCCGACGCCGCCGAGCCGCTGTTTGCCAGCCTCGACGACAAGCAGAAACAAATCTTCATCAACGAAATGGTCCGCCTGAGCCACGAACGCGGGCTCGACTGAGGAAATCTCGCCGGCCAAGTGGGGACGAATAGCCGGGCCACCAAGCCCTGGGGTAGGTTAAAGGCGCAGCACCCGGCTATTCTGCCGCAGCGGCGCGGCCCGGTTAATTCGTCATTCAATGTTGAAGAAAAACGGACCGGATCACGCCCGAGTGATGGCCGAGTCAGGGCCTTGTCGGGAACCATCCACAGCGCCCGAGGCCAGCGCGGATTGAGCCGTCAATGACCGGGACATCGGCGCGGCAAAGCGACGATGTCCTTCGGACGGCTCTGCCCGGCAATCAGCGATCCGCAAAACGCTGGCGCTTAGCTCTTCGGGAAGTTCAGCTCCACACCGACGCCGTCCGGATCGTAGAGGAAGATCTGGGTGTCGCCGGTGCGCGGCACGATCTGCTCACGGAAGGTGACGTTCTTCGACTGCAGGCGCTTGCGCACGGCTTCGACGTCGCTGGCGGCAAAGGCGATATGGTCGAGGCGGCCGGTGTCCTCATATTTCTTCTCGGTGCCGCGCACCACGATGCCGTCGCGGGGCTTGCGGGTGCCCATCAGATGGACGGTGGCCTGACCGCCGGAATAGAGCCAGTAGCCGGGGAAATCGAGCGGCGGCCGTTCGCCGTTCTCAAGCCCGAGCACATCGCAATAGAACGCCTTGGTCTTCTCCAGATCCTGCGGCTCGATGGTGTAATGCTGTAGTCCACCCAATGGCATGGTTCTTCTCCTTGAGAAATCGGGTTAAACGAAGCTGAGGTCGGCATCGACGCCCAGCATCCAGGCGCCGACCGTCTCGAAATGACTGAAGCGGCCCTGCAATTGCTGCGTCACGGTGTGGATGTCGCGGAAGCGCCGCTCCAGCGGATGGCCGTCGAAGATCGCGGTGGCGCCGGCGGTGTTGTAGGCGAAATCGACGGCCTCCCGCGCCTTGTGGATGGCATGGGTGGCCGCCATCCGGATCGTCATGCGCTGTGCCACCGTGATGCTGTGGCCGGCAACCAGATCCTTCCAGATGTCGGCCATCGACTGCAGCAGGAAGGCGCGGGCGGCGCGCAGATTGA
The DNA here is from genome assembly GCF_054059095.1 of Bradyrhizobium sp. USDA 4510. Lineage (NCBI taxonomy): Bacteria > Pseudomonadati > Pseudomonadota > Alphaproteobacteria > Hyphomicrobiales > Nitrobacteraceae > Bradyrhizobium > Bradyrhizobium sp. USDA 4510. The sequence goes on from NZ_JBSSBT010000001.1 coordinate 3,717,385, forward strand.
CCTCGGCTTGGGCGAGGCCGGACTGCACCACCGCATTGTCCCGCAGTGTCTTCTTCATGCCGCGCGGCACCTTGTTGCGGGCGACGTCGACGAAATTGTCGAGCGCACTGCGGGCAATGCCGCAGGCGACTCCGGCAAAGCCGATCTGGTAGCAAGTATGGTTGCTCATCCGGTACAGCGGGCCATCCTCGCGACACTCGCGGTCGAATTCGCGGGTGATCGAATGGTCCGCGCGGACGAAGAAATCGTCGAGCGCGAACTGGTCGCTGGCGGTACCGCGCAATCCGACCGTGTTCCAGATGTCGGTCCATGCGACGTCTTCGGTCCGCACCAGCATGGTGCGCTCGACCTGCTCGCCATTGGCATCCCGGCGCGGCGAGCCGTCCGCGGCATAGACCGGGCAGTGCGAACCGAGCCAGGTGGCGTGCCGCCCGCCCGAGGCAAACGACCAGACCCCGGTGACGCGGTAGCCGCCCTCGCACTCGATGGCCTTGACCCTCGGGCCGGGGCCCCAGGCCAGCACGGCACGCGGGTCGGCAAACACTTCCTGCGCGACCGGCAGGTCGAGATAGGCCGCCGACATCGCGCAGCCGCCGGCCTGGCTCAGGCACCACGCCGTCGAGGCATCCGCCTTGGCGATGGTCTCGATGGCATGGAAGAAGGTGACCGGGTCGGTTTCGATCCCGTTGGTTGAACGCGGCAGCAGCAGGCGGAACAGCCGCGCCTCATGCAGCCGGTCGAGCAAGTCGGGCGGCAGGCGGCGCGTCGTTTCGATATCGTTGGAGGCGGCCGCCACCGTGTCCCTGATCGCCTCGGCGCGGGCAATCACGTCGCGATCACCGATAAGGTCCGCAGCAGTCACATTCATGTTCGGCCTCCCTCAGGCGCGCCGGATCGTTGCGGAGGCCGCGACGTCGGCCGTCGCATTGAGCTCCTTGTCGATCTGCTCGATCGACTTGCCCCGGGTCTCGAGCCCGAAGAACAAATAGACGGCCCCCGCCATCAGGAACCAGCAGCCGAGATAGACAAAGGCGGTCGGGATCTGGGTCAGTGGCACGTCGGGCTTGAGGTAGTTGTTCGAACCGACGATCAGCGCAAGCCCGACCGGCCCGATGATCTTGCCGATGCCGCCGAAGCCATAGGCCGACCCCATCCCCGTGGTACGCAGATGCGACGGCCAGACTTCCGCCGCGTAGGGACCGACGATCGCAAAGCCGCCGTCGGAGAAGAAGAAGGCGGCGGCCAGCAGCAGCCAGAACGCCGACATGCCGAACAAAGTCGCATCGTAGTGGTAGCCGGCAATGATCGTCAGCGCGCCGGCGCCGAAGCCGAGCAGGCCGCCGGCAACACGCCGTCCGAGCAGCTCCGAGAACCAGGAGAACGAGATGCGGCCGAGGAAGCCGGTGATGCTGAGCAGGATCATCATCTTGGCGGCTTCCTGCGGCGTCACCTTCAGCAGCAGCACGAACAGTGCGGGCGCCCATAGCGTGATGCCGTAGACGCCGGTTTGCGCGCCGGCATTGCCGAGCCAGGAGACGATCAGGCTGCGCGGATATTTGAACAGATCGAACCAGCTCGTCGTGACGATCGGACCGGCGTCGGCCGCGCTCGGCAGCGGCAGCTCCGACGGCGGCACCTGCAGCGCCCAGGCGAGCGACTTGCGGGCTTCGTCATAGCGTCCTTGCCGGCACAGCCAGCGCGGCGACTCCGGAACCCAGATCCGAACCAGCAGCACCAGGACCGACGGCAGCACGCCGATCGCAAACAACAGCCGCCACTGATCGGTTCCCATGACGGCTCCGAGCACCGCGCCGAGGCCGACGCCGAGCGGGATCACGCAGGTGACGAGGCCGCCGACCCAGCCGCGCTTGTGCGAGGGCATGAACTCCTGCACCAGCGGCAGGTCGACACAATAAAGACCGCCGACGCCGGTGCCGACGAAGAAGCGCAGGATCGCCAGATAGACCCAGCCATTATCCGGTGTGAAATAGAGCAGGCCGGTCGCAATCGAGAAGTTCAGCACCGTGCCGATGAAGACGATACGCCGCCCGACCCGGTCGGCGAGCCAGCCCCAGAGGTAGGCGCCGAGGATGGCGCCGATGCCGGAACTCATCAGCACGGTGGCCGACTGGCCGAAGGTGAGCTTCCACGGTCCGATCAGGAACGCGAGCACGAAGCCGATCAGGAAGTAGTCGAAGAATTCCAGCGCATCGCCGATGATGGCCGCCGCAAGGATCTTGATCTGGTTGCCGGTCAGAGTCGTCCGGCGATCGAGAATCTCGAACATGGCGCGTCTCCCCATGGCGCCTGTTCATTGTTCCCCGGAGCGTGCGTCGCGCCAGCGCATCGCCCATAGGATGAGGCTATCCTCGTGCCAGCGCGAACGACAAGCCCGCGCCGACGCGGGGCTCATCTGCATTCGCGCGATAAGCGGTTCGGCGTATAGCTGCGCACAAATGGTGGTGCGAAAGCCCGATGTGAGCCGCCGGAGCCGTTGACTTCTGCAATGCCGATCGCCCACGTTTGCGTGGAGGAAGCGGGGAGCAGCCGGGTGGACGAAAAGCGCAAGCATCCGCGAACCGAGGTCAATGAACCCGGCTATGTCTCGTCGGGCGGTTCGGTCATGCATTGCACGATCGTGAACATCTCGCCGGAGGGGGCGGCCATCGAGGTCGAGAATACGGCCTTCGTCCCGCACCGATTCCGCCTGGTGATGGCCCGCGACGCCTCGGTCGTCTACGAGTGCCAGGTGATCTGGAGTAAGAAGTCGCGAATTGGAGTGAGTTTCGTGGCAACCGCCTGAGCGCGGCTATCTCGATTGGGGACGCCCATGAACCTGCGTGCCAAGGCGGTCGGGTTTCGTTGCTGGAACAGCAGGTGATCCGCCGATGACTCCGGAACCTGCAACGATCTGCCTTGGCTGCTGGCAGAACCTGCATATGCCGATCCCGTTGCGCGGTCCATTGGCGGCGCCGTTGCGTCTGTTCGGCGCCCGGCCGAGCCGCATGAACCCGAACACATGCACGCTCTGCGAGATGGCCTTCTCGAAGATCATGAAGGCGCGCGCCGTGACCATCGACGCCACCATCCTGTTCGCCGATCTGCGCGGCTACACCACACTGACGCAGACCATCGCGCAGGACGGGCTGACCTCGCTGCTCGACGCGTTCTACGACGACTGCGCCGCCGCGATCTGGCGCTATGACGGCATCCTCAACAAGACCATCGGCGATGCCGTGTTCGCGATCTTCAATTTCCCGGTGCGGCGCGACGATCTCCGTGCAGGCCTTGCTCGCGGCGCGCCAGATCCAGCGCAGTTTTCGCGACAGGCACGATGCGCTGGTGCGGGCGATCGGCGCCGGCGACATCGAGATCGGCATCGGAATCGGAATCGGATTGGATAGCGGTGACACCAATTTCGGTGAGTTCGGCCAGGCCCACCGCGACCTGACGGCAGTCGGCACGGTGGTCAATCGCGCGGCACGCGCGCAGGCGGCCGCCAGGTCAGGCGAGATCCTTGTGACGACGGCCGTGCGGGATCGAACCCGCGACATGATCACGGCAGCCGGTGCCGATTACACCCTGAAGGGCTTCGACCAGCCCGTCACATTATTTCCTGCGTGAATTGGCTTTCGCGTGAATTGACGCGGCGCAAAAAAGACGGCTCCAGCGTGCAACTGCGCGCCGAAGCCGTCGGGGATGGTCGTTTGCCGATTACGAACGCCGCCTCAACGCAAGGTCGGCGGCTTGGTTCCAGCCCGTATGAAAATCTTCGAACCGGCGTCAGCGCCACATGCCGCGCATCCGGGCGCCGATGTCGATCGGCGGCGCGCGGTTGGCCGCGGAGGCCTGCGCGGCCGCGGCGCGCGGCCAGGTGGTCCGCTCGAACATCGGCAGCAGTCGTTCCGGGATGAAGCGGGTGCGCGAGGCATACATGTGGCGGTCGCCCTTGGCGGCCTGGCCGTGAACGAAGAAGCGCTGCGGCACCAGCAGATGCAGATCGTCCTTGGCGCGGGTCATCGCGACGTAGAGCAGGCGGCGCTCCTCCTCGAGTTCGGCCGACGTGCCGGCGCCGAGGTCGGAGGGCATGCAGCCGTCGACGACATTGAGCACATAGACGGATTTCCATTCCTGGCCCTTGGCGGAATGGACCGTCGACAGGATCAGATAATCCTCATCGAGCAACGGCACGCCAGCCTGGTCGCTGGTCGCATCGGGTGGATCGAGCGTAAGCTCGGTGAGAAAACGTTCGCGTGACGGGTAGCCGGCGGCGATCTGCTCGAGCTGAATGAGATCGGCGCGGCGTACCTCGCTGTCCTCGTGGATGCGATCGAGATGCGGTTCGTACCAGAGGCGGGCGCGTTCGATATCGACGGGCCATTCCGAGTAGCGAAGGTTCTCGATGGCCTCCACGAACAGCCGCCAGTCCGCACCGGCGCGGGGCGGAGCGGGCAGCGCGACGAGCGCAGCAATCGGATCGGCGGCCTCGGTCATGCGGTCGAGCACCCGCTGCGCCGAGGCCGGTCCGACGCCGGGCAACAGATGCAGGATGCGAAAACCTGCAACCCGGTCGCGCGGATTGGCGGCGAAGCGCAGCAGCGCCAGCATGTCCTTGACATGCGCGGCGTCGAGGAATTTGAGGCCGCCGAATTTCGCGAACGGAATGTTGCGGCGGGCCAGTTCGACCTCCAGTGGTCCGCTGTGCGAGGAGGTGCGGAACAGCACCGCCTGGTGCTTCAACAGGGTGCCTTCCTCGCGATTGGCCAGCACCTGCTCGACGATGTAACGGGCCTGATCGGCCTCGTCGCGGATCGTGACGAGCAGCGGCTTGCGGGTCGAGGTCCGGTCGGTCCACAGGTTCTTGGTGAAGCGTTCCTTGGCGAGCGAGATCACGCCATTGGCGGCCGACAGGATCGGTTGCGTCGAGCGATAGTTGCGATCGAGCGTGACGATCTCGGCGGCCGGGCTGAACTGGGCCGGGAAGTCAAGGATGTTGCGCACGGTGGCGGCGCGGAACGAATAGATCGACTGCGCGTCGTCGCCGACCACGGTGAGCCCGCGGCCCGCGGGCTTGAGCGCGAGCAGGATGGAGGACTGCAGGCGGTTGGTGTCCTGATATTCGTCGACCATCACATGGTCGAAACGGCCGCCGATCTCCTCGGCCAGCGCGCTGTCCGTCACCATCTGCGCCCAGTAGAGCAGGAGGTCGTCGTAATCGAGCACGTTCTGCCGCTGCTTGGCTTCGACATAGGCCCCGAACAGCTGTTTCAATTCACTGGCCCAACCGGAGCACCACGGGAAGAACTGGCCGAGCACGGCCTCGATCGGCATCTCCGCGTTCACGCAGCGCGAATAGATCGCAACGCAGGTGCCCTTGGTGGGGAACCGGCTTTCGGTGCGGGAGAACCCGAGATCGTGGCGGACCAGATTGATCAGGTCGGCGGAATCCTCGCGGTCATGGATCGTGAAGGCCGGGTCGAGGCCGATACGCTCGGCGAATTCGCGCAGCAGCCGCGCGCCGATGCCGTGGAACGTGCCGGCCCAACTCAGCGCGTCGGTCATGACCGAGGCGCGATCGCCGAGCACGCGGCGCGCAATGCGCTCGACGCGGCCGGCCATCTCGGCGGCGGCGCGCCGCGAAAAGGTCATCAACAGGATGCGGCGCGGATCGGCGCCAGCGACGATCAGATGCGCGACGCGATGGGCGAGGGTGTTGGTCTTGCCGGACCCCGCGCCCGCGATCACCAACAGCGGCGCGCCGACGATGCAATCCTTGCCGACCCCGTGCTCGACAGCGCGGCGCTGCTCGGCATTGAGCGCATCGAGATAGGCTGTGTTGGCAAGATCAGTCACGAATCACCCCCACGAAACGCTAACAGACATTGCGATTCATTGGGGCCGGCGCGCCGAGGCGGACGGAGAGAAATTAGATTGACATTAACGCGGCGCGGCGCACAACCCCGCCATGGGTGACGTATCCAAATCCGACACGCCGCTGAAGGCGACGTTCAAGGTGCGGCTGAACGGCGAGACGGTGACGCTCGCGACCGTCGGCCAGGCCTATAGCTTCATCAGCAATCTCAGCGCCGTCGAATGGATGGAGTTCCGCTCGCTGCATGACGAGGCATTGGTTGCGCTCGAGAGAGCGGCCGGTAACGCCATGCTGACGGTGCAAGCGACCAACGCGTTGCGGATGCTGTTCGTCCGCGCGAAACTGCTTTGAAAAGAAAATGAGCCTCCTTGGTGTTCCATTGGCCCTCCAAGGCGGCCCGAGAGTGCGGCTGAAGCGCATTGCGCACCCGGCCGTCGCGTGTACCGCCGTTACCTTGTTTGCGGCCATAACGAACAGCGCCTTACGCAACCACCGCCGATTCGGCTGTAGCCGCGGCACCACAATCACGGGCCAACGTCATCGACCAGGCGGTCATACACGAGCGCGGACCGGAGGTTCATGGTTGCGATCTTCAGATAGCTCGGCTCGCGCATGGCGTTGTTGAACATCATGATCGCCGTCTTCCAGTAGCCGCGCTCGCGCTGATCCAGGTTTAGCGCGGACAGGTAGTCCGCGGCGTCGCCGACCGTCGCCAGCGTTCGCCCGTCCTTCAGCGTAATCGGGAACGCAAGCGGCGACCGCTTCTCCAACTCCAGCACGTCAGGCTCCCCCAGGACCAAGCAGCAATAAGACAAAGCAGCAATAACAGGAACAGACCTAGCTGCGCCGCTATATCAAAGCCTTAAGGGGACGTCCGGCCTGGCTGGCGCGGACGGTCAGAACGAATCCGCCAGCGCGATCTCCGCCTTCAGCGCGTCGATCCGCCGTTCGGCTTCCTCGGACGTCAGGTCGCGTGCGTACTGGTTCGGCTGATAGGCCTCCTCGGCAAGGCTCCTCAACCGCAGCGCCTGGGCACGGGTCATCAGCCCACCAAGCCGCTCCGCGACCCCACCATATCTTACCGCTGCCACGCTCATTGCTTGCCTCGCTTGCTGGATCGTGACTTGACAATATGTTCTATTTTTGTTCTAACAAGACATGGACAATAAGATCAATGAAATTCGGCGCAAGATCAGCACGTTGCGAGCTGAGATGAGCCTGATCGAGGCGTCGATCCGGGATCAGGTCAACCGCGACCTCGATTGCAGTGAAGCATCGTACCGGCTGATGGCGATGCGAGCCGAAGTGGCCCAACTGGTCGGCCGGTGGAAAGCCGCCGGCGGCGGCGAGCGTCTCCCTACGGTCCGGGAGCGGCTGAGCCGGAGCTTCGAGGACCGCGCCGGCACGAAGGTCAAGGTGGACAAGGACAAGGCGAAGCCTGCGCCCGGTCACAGCAACGCCCGGGTGTGATCCGGGGGTTTGTCCAAAGTAGGGAGCCTCGAACACCGGCTCAGGCCCAAATCAGGTTTCAAGGAAGGAACTGGGACCGCAGGATCTGCATTTTCTTGTGGTGAGAGCCAATACCATAGCATCGCCCAGCGCCATGATCGCCGATCCGACCGCGCCACCGCGGGCATCGATGAATGACGATCGCAGTCCACTGCTGACGCTGATCTCCTGCATCAGCTGCATCAGGACGATGCGGCTCGAGAGCAGCCATCCGGGCAGCGAGGGCAGGGATATTCTTCAGTACCGCTGCGAGCAATGCAGCCGCATCGAGCGGGTGCAATTGGTGCGGCGAAGCTGGCCGGCGGAACGCTAGCCTTTCGATTTTGAACTAGTGTCCCGAATCCGAAGTTCGCATCATTTGCCGCATCTTCGGAGCGAACTTCGGATTCGATAAGGACACTGGCAAACTTATGATTCTAGTGTGCTTTATGAATGCGAAGTTCGTGAAAGTGGCTGCCGCGAAATCGCACGAACTTCGCATTCAGCACACTAGGAGCGGGCTTTCGCCTTTGGTCTTGCCACGACGTCATGCGCGGTGGCATCGAACTCGCTCGAAGCGTTGCCGGATGGCCCGCTCGTCGCGCTGCCGACGCCGTGCCCCGTCAACTTTGCGAGTTCGCGGCTGAGGTCGTGGATGTGGTACGGCTTGCGTAACACCGGAAAGTCGGACCTCACGTCGCGTGCGCTCGCGCTGTAGCCTGTCGTCAGCAGGATCGGCAGCTCGGGCTTTCTGTCCCGGATCGTGCGCGCCAGCTTCAGTCCATCGATCCTGCCGGGCATGACGATGTCGCTGAACACCACATCGATCCCGTTGGCGTCGATTTCCGACAAGGCGGCCTCCGCGTTCGAGGCCCAGCGCACGGTGTAGCCGAGCTGTTCGAGCAGGCCCGTGCTCGCATCGGCGACGGCAGGATTGTCCTCGATCAGCAGGATCGTGGCCAAGCCGGGCGTGCTGTGCCCCGTAGCCGTGCGCTTTGCGGCCGCAGTCCCGCGCGGGAGATAGATGCTGACCGTCGTGCCCTTGCCGAGCGCGCTTGTAATCTCGACCCGGCCATCCGCCTGGTGCGCGAAACCGTGAACCTGGGACAGCCCCAGGCCGGTCCCTTTGCCGACCGGCTTGGTGGTGAAGAAGGGATCAAAGACCTTGTTCATGACATCGTCTGGAATGCCTTCGCCGGTGTCGGTAATGCTGACGACCACCTGGGCGGCTTCCGGGACATTGCGCGCCGCGACGGTCAGCGTGCCGCCGCCGGTCATCGCATCCCGGGCATTGACCACGAGGTTGATCAGCGCGGTCTCAAATTCCGTCGGATCGACGAAGATCGGCCAGAGATCCGGTCCGATCTCCATGTTCAGCTTGATCGCGCCGCCGAGCGCGCTGGTCAAAACCTCTCGCACCGCGGTGATCCTGTCAGCGACGTTGATGGTCTGCGGATTGACACTCTGCCGACGCGCGAAGGTGAGGAGCTGCCTGGTCAGGGACGCGGCACGCTCGGATGCGGTTTCGATCGCGCCGAGTGCAAGCGTCCCCCGTTCGCTCATCACCTCGCGCTTGATCCGGTGCAGATTGCCGGAGATGATCATCAGCAGGTTGTTGAAGTCGTGCGCGACGCCGCCGGTCAGTTGGCCGAGCGCATCCATCTTTTGCGATTCCGCAAGCTGGCGCTGCACCTGTTCGAGCTTCTGATGCGCGTCGCGCCGCTCGGAAATATCCCGGGTGATCTTGGCGAAGCCGACCAGGCTGCCGTCGGTATCGCGGATCGGATCGATCACGACGCTCGCCCGGAAGAACGAACCGTCCTTGCGGACCCGCCAGCCTTCCTCCACGTAATGCCCGGTCTCTTCCGCGATCTTGAGCGCATGGGCGGGCTTGCCGGCAGCCTGGTCGGCCGGCGTATAGAACCGCGAGAAGTGCTGGCCGATGATTTCGCCGGGCGAATAGCCCTTGATGCGCTCGCCGCCGGCGTTCCAATTGGCGACGATGCCGGCCGGCGTCAGCATATAGAGCGCATAGTCGGTGACATTGCTCACCAGCAGGCGGAACTGGCTTTCGCTGGCCTCGAGATCCGCGCGCGCCTGATGCCGCTCGGTGATGTCGCGGGTGACCATTGTGTAGCCGACGAGCTTGCGCTTCTCGTAGATCGGATCGATGACCACAGCGGCGTAGAATTGCGACCCGTCCTTGCGGACGGACCAGCCTTCGGCCGCTGAGTGCTTCTCCTTCCGCGCCATCTGCAGCGCTCTCGCCGGAACGCCGGATGCGCGGTCTTCGGCAGGATAGAAGACCGAGAAGTGCTTGCCGAGGATCGCCTTGGCCGGATAGCCCGTGATGCGCTCGGCGCCCTTGTTCCAGTTGATGACCCGGCCATCGGGGCCGAGCGTGCAAATGGCGTAGTCGACCACGCCGCCAGCCACCGGCCGACGATCGTGCCGGCTCTCGACGATGCCCCGTTTGAGTTGTTCTGATTTCTTAACCATCACCGATCCTGCCCCCGCCCGAAACGCGCAGGGATGGTCAATGTTCCATGCGAGCACGAGGACCGGGCGATCAGGGCCGGCTCCGTCGTTCTTCGGAAAAGTTCGGCCAACGGTCGGAACTTTTGGTTCCAATCGCGATTAAGGTACTCGGTTTGCGTCACAAATTGCGGTTTTGGCGTTTTCCCGCTTGAATAGATCAAGGGCAGTCATTCTGATGGTCACACTGGCTTTTCCGAGTCTCTGGATTCGCAGCCAGCGCGTAGGGGAAATTACATGACCGATCTCGGTTCGTCGCCTCGTCCCCGTGCTGATACGCGCCGCAGCCAGCAATCAAACGGAAGCCTCGATTCTTCGCATGACCTGCTGCAGTCGCTGCAGGCGATGCGCGCCGGCGATTTCTCGGTCCGGATGCGTGGCGACTATCTCGGCATCGACGGCAAGATCGCGGACGCCTTCAACGAAATCGCAGCCGCCAACGAGCGCATGGCGCAGCAATTGGCGCGCGTCGGCCAGGTCGTCGGCCGCGAGGGACAGACCCGCCAGCGCGTCAATTTCGGCCTCGCCAGCGGCGCCTGGGCCGATATGGAGAGTTCGGTCAACACGCTGATCGATGATCTGCTGTGGCCGACGCGCGAGGTCACCCGCGCGGTCGCTGCGGTGGCGCAAGGCGACCTGCTGCAGACCGTGCAGCTCGACGTCGAGGGCCGGCCGTTGCGCGGCGAATTCCTGCAGTCGGCGAACATCGTCAACACGATGATCAAGCAGCTCTCGGTGTTCACCTCGGAGGTCACGCGCGTGGCGCGCGAAGTCGGCACCGAGGGCAAGCTCGGCGGCCAGGCCCAGGTGCCGGAAGTGACCGGCGTCTGGAAGGACCTGACCGAGAGCGTCAACTCGATGGCCAACAACCTGACCGGCCAGGTTCGCAACATCGCCGAGGTGACGATCGCGGTCGCCAACGGCGACTTGTCCAAGAAGATCACGGTCGACGTTCGCGGCGAGATCCTGCAACTGAAGGAAGCCATCAACACGATGGTCGATCAGCTGCGTTCGTTCGCTTCCGAAGTGACGCGCGTGGCGCGCGAGGTCGGCACCGACGGCAAGCTCGGCGGCCAGGCGATCGTGCCCGGCGTCGCCGGTACCTGGAAGGACCTCACCGACTCGGTGAACGCGATGTGCGGCAACCTGACCGCCCAGGTACGCAACATCGCCAACGTCACCACGGCCGTGGCGCGCGGCGACCTGTCGCGCAAGATCACGGTCGACGTCAGCGGCGAGATTTTGGAGCTGAAGGACACCATCAACACGATGGTGGACCAGCTCAACTCGTTCGCGTCGGAAGTGACGCGTGTGGCGCGCGAGGTCGGCACCGAGGGCAAGCTCGGCGGCCAGGCCCAGGTGCCCGGCGTCGCCGGCACCTGGAAGGACCTGACCGACAACGTCAACTTCATGGCATCGAACCTGACCGCGCAGGTCCGCAACATCGCCGACGTCGCCACCGCGATCGCCGGCGGCGACCTCTCGAAGAAGATCACGGTCAACGTGTCGGGCGAGATCCTTCAGCTGAAGGAAACGCTGAACACGATGGTGGACCAGCTCAACGCGTTCGCGTCGGAAGTGACGCGCGTGGCGCGCGAGGTCGGCACCGAAGGCAAGCTCGGCGGCCAGGCCAACGTGCTCGGCGTCGCCGGCACCTGGAAGGATCTGACCGACAACGTCAACTTCATGGCGTCGAACCTGACCGCGCAGGTGCGCAACATCGCCGCCGTGACGACCGCGGTCGCTGGCGGCGACCTCTCGAAGAAAATCACGGTGGACGTGCGCGGCGAAATCCTCGAGCTGAAGGACACCATCAACACGATGGTCGATCAGCTCAACGCCTTCGCCGGCGAAGTGACGCGCGTGGCGCGCGAGGTCGGCACCGAAGGCAAGCTCGGTGGCCAGGCCGAGGTGCGCGGCGTCGCCGGCACCTGGAAGGATCTCACCGACAGCGTCAACTCGATGGCCTCGAACCTGACCGCGCAGGTCCGCAACATCGCTGAGGTCGCGACCGCGGTGGCGAAGGGCGACCTGTCGAAGAAGATCACGGTGAACGTGTCGGGCGAAATCCTTCAGCTGAAGGAAACGCTGAACACGATGGTGGACCAGCTCAACGCCTTCGCCGGCGAGGTGACTCGCGTGGCGCGCGAGGTCGGTACCGACGGCAAGCTCGGCGGCCAGGCCGAGGTGCCCGGCGTCGCCGGCACCTGGAAGGACCTGACGGACAGCGTCAACTCGATGGCCGGCAATCTCACGGCGCAGGTGCGTAACATCGCCGAGGTCGCGACCGCGATCGCCGGCGGCGACCTGTCGCGCAAGATCACCGTCGACGTGCGCGGCGAGATCCTTCAGCTGAAGCAAACGCTGAACACGATGGTCGACCAGCTCAACCGCTTCGCGGGCGAGGTGACGCGCGTGGCGCGCGAGGTCGGCACCGACGGCAGCCTCGGCGGCCAGGCCAACGTGCCCGGCGTCGCCGGCACCTGGAAAGACTTGACCGACAACGTCAACTCGATGGCCGGCAACCTGACCGCGCAGGTCCGCAACATCGCGGAGGTGACCACCGCCGTGGCGCGCGGCGACTTATCGCGCAAGATCACCGTCGACGTGAAGGGCGAAATCCTCGAGCTCAAGAACACCATCAACACGATGGTGGACCAGCTCAATGCGTTTGCGGGCGAGGTGACGCGCGTGGCGCGCGAGGTCGGCACCGAGGGCAAGCTCGGCGGCCAGGCCGAAGTGCCCGGCGTCGCCGGCACCTGGAAGGATTTGACCGACAACGTCAACTTCATGGCGTCGAACCTGACCGCGCAGGTCCGCAACATCGCCGAGGTCGCGAGCGCGATCGCCGGCGGCGACCTGTCGAAGAAGATCACCGTGGACGTGCGCGGCGAGATCCTGCTGCTCAAGGACACCCTGAACACGATGGTCGAGCAGCTGCGCTCGTTCGCCGCCGAAGTGACGCGCGTGGCGCGCGAGGTCGGCACCGAGGGACGGCTCGGTGGCCAGGCCGTGGTGCCCGGCGTCGGCGGCACCTGGAAGGACCTCACCGACAACGTCAACCTGCTGGCGGCGAACCTGACCACCCAGGTGCGCAACATCGCCGAAGTCACCACCGCGGTGGCGCGCGGCGACCTGTCGCGCAAGATCACGGTCGACGTGAAGGGCGAAATCCTCGAGCTCAAGAACACCATCAACACCATGGTCGACCAGCTCAACGCCTTCGCCGGCGAGGTGACGCGCGTGGCGCGCGAGGTCGGCACCGAGGGTAAGCTCGGCGGCCAGGCCGAGGTGCGCGGCGTTGCCGGCACCTGGAAGGACCTCACCGACACCGTCAACGTCATGGCGGTCAACCTGACCGAGCAGGTGCGCGGCATCGTCAAGGTGGTGACCGCGGTCGCCAACGGCGACCTGAAGCAGAACCTGACGGTGAAGTCGAAGGGCGAGGTGGCCGCGCTCGCCGACACCATCAACAACATGACCGAGACGCTTGCGACCTTCGCCGAACAGGTCACCAGCGTGGCGCGCGAGGTCGGCGTCGAGGGACGGCTCGGCGGTCAGGCCAACGTGCCCGGCGCGGCCGGCACTTGGAAGGATCTCACCGGCAACGTCAACCTGCTCGCGGCTAACCTGACCTCGCAGGTGCGCGCGATCGCGGAAGTGGCGACCGCCGTGACCAAGGGCGACCTGACGCGCTCGATCCAGGTCGACGTCCGCGGCGAGGTCGCCGAGCTCAAGGACAACATCAACACGATGATCGGGAACCTCCGTCTCACCACGGAGCGCAACACCGAACAGGACTGGCTGAAGACCAATCTGGCGCGCTTCACCAACATGCTGCAGGGCCAGCGCGATCTTGCGACCGTCGGCCGGCTGCTGCTGACCGAGCTTGCGCCGCTGATCAATGCGCATATGGGCGTGATCTACCAGGTCGACAATCCCGAGAATGCGCAGTTGCGCCTGTTGTCGGCCTATGCCAGCGACAGCAGCAATCCGCATCCGCAGATCGTCCAGTTCGGCGAGGGATTGATCGGCCAATGCGCGCTCGACAAGCGTCAGCGCCTCGTCTCCGAGATTCCCGGCGATGCGGTGCCGATCAATTCGGCCTTGATGCGGATCATGCCGAAGAACCTCGTCGTGTTTCCGGTGCAGTTCGAGAACCAGGTCAAGGCGGTGATCGAGCTGTCCTCGATCTCCTCGTTCACGACCTCGCAGATCACCTTCCTCGAACAGTTGACCGACAGCATCGGCATCGTGCTCAACAGCATCGAGGCGACGATGCAGACCGAGGCGCTGCTCAAGCAGTCGCAACAGCTCGCCGGTGAGTTGCAGACCCAGCAGAAGGAATTGCAGCAGACCAACGATCAGCTAGAGCAGAAGGCCCAGCAGCTGGCCGAACGCAATGTCGACGTCGAGCGCAAGAACCAGGAAATCGAGCAGGCGCGGCGCGCGCTGGAAGAGAAGGCGACCGAGCTGTCGCTGACTTCGAAGTACAAATCCGAATTCCTCGCCAACATGTCGCACGAGTTGCGGACGCCGCTGAACTCGATCCTGATCCTGGGCCAGCAGCTCACCGAAAATCCCGACGGCAATCTGACCGGCAAGCAGGTCGAGTTTGCCCGCACCATTCACGGCGCCGGCACCGACCTGTTGAACCTGATCAGCGACATCCTCGATCTCTCCAAGATCGAGTCGGGCACGGTGACGGTCGACGCCGAGGAAATTCTGACATCGAGCCTGCTCGAGACCGTCGGACGGCCGTTCCGGCACGAGGCGGAGAACCGGCATCTCTCGTTCAGCATCGATGTCGACGCCAATCTTGCGCGCAGCATGGTCACCGACTCCAAGCGGCTGCAGCAGGTGCTCAAGAACCTGTTGTCGAATGCGTTCAAGTTCACCGCGGAAGGCGGCGTCAGCCTGACCGTGTCGGCCGCGCTCGGCGGCTGGAGTGTGGAGCATCCGATCCTCAATGCGGCGCCTGCGGTCGTTGCGTTCGAGGTGTCGGATACCGGCATCGGCATTCCACAAGACAAGCAGAAGCTGATCTTCGAGGCGTTCCAGCAAGCCGACGCCGGCACCAGCCGCAAATATGGCGGCACCGGTCTTGGACTGGCGATCAGCCGTGAGCTCGCGGGTCTGCTCGGCGGCGAGATCCATCTGCGCAGTGCGACGGGCAAGGGCTCGACCTTCACGCTCTATCTGCCGCTGAAATATGCCGGCCCCTCGGTGGCACTGCGCCCGCAGGCTCAGCCGATCGCGATGCCGCACCCGCCGGCGCCGGCGCTGCAGGCGTCGGGCGCGCAGGAGCGTGTGATCGAGCAGCTTCCGGACGACCGGCTCAATCTCGAGCCCGGCGACACCATCCTGCTGATCGTCGAGGACGATCCGCATTATGCGCGGGTGCTGATCGATCTAGCGCGCGACAAGGGCTTCAAGGTGCTGGTCGCAAGCCGCGGTGCCGAAGCTCTGGATCTGGCCAAGCAGTTCCAGCCGAGCGCGGTGTCGCTCGACGTCTTCCTGCCCGACATGCTGGGTTGGACCGTGCTGAGCCAGCTCAAGCACAATCCGCTGACCCGTCACATTCCGGTTCAGATCATCACGCTCGACGAGGACCGGCAGCACGCGCTGGCGCGCGGCGCGTTCTCCTTCGTCAACAAGCCGACGACGACGGAAGGCGTCAGCGCTGCGCTGTCGCAGATCAAAGAATACGCCAGACCACGCCGCAAGCGCCTGCTGATCGTGGAGGACAATGCGGCGGAGCAGCTCAGCATCACCGAACTGCTCGGGCACGAGGATATCGAGATCGTGACCACCGGCACCGGGGCAGGGGCGCTCTCGACGATGCGCGAAAATCCGTGCGACTGCGTCGTGCTCGACCTGCGCCTGCCCGACATGAGCGGTTTCGAAGTGCTGGATCAGATCCGCAAGGACGAGACGCTGTCCAATATACCCGTCGTCGTGTTTACGGGCCGGGAACTTTCAGCGGAAGAAGACGCGGAACTGCATACGATGGCGCGCAGCATCGTCGTCAAGGGCGTGGAATCGCCGGAGCGTCTGCTCGACGAAACGTCACTGTTCCTGCACCGTGTGATCACGGAATTGCCCGTCGAAAAACAGAGGATGCTGGAGAAGCTCAATAGTTCCGATGAGGATCTTATTGGCAAGACCGCACTGCTGGTCGACGACGATGCCCGCAACATCTTCGCGCTCTCGAGCGTGTTGGAGCGGCGAGGTATGAAGGTGTTGACTGCGACAACCGGTCACGAGGCCATCTCGCTGGTCGAATCCAATCCCAAGATTGCGATCGTGCTGATGGACATCATGATGCCGCAGATGGACGGTTACCAGACCATCGGCGCCATCCGGCAAAACTCCGCCTTCGCGCGGCTGCCGATCATCGCGCTGACCGCGAAGGCGATGAAAGGCGATCGAGAGAAATGCCTGGAGGCAGGCGCGTCCGACTATCTGGCGAAACCCGTGAACACCGAGCAACTGCTGCTGGCGATCCGCATGTGGCTGCACCGCTGATCGGCGATCGAACATGATGGACCACGAAAAGGTAAACATCCTTCTGGTCGATGACCAGCCGGCGAAGCTGCTGGCCTATGAGGTCATCCTGAAGGAGCTTGGCGAGACGCTGGTCGCCGCGTCGTCGGGCCGCGAGGCGCTGGAGTTCCTGCTCAAGAACGAAGTCGCGGTCATCCTGGTCGACGTCTGCATGCCAGAGCTCGACGGCTTCGAGCTCGCGGCGATGATCCGCGAACATCCGCGCTTCCAGAAGACCGCGATGATCTTCATCTCGGCAATCCAGGTCAGCGATATCGACCGGCTCCGCGGCTACGAGATGGGCGCGGTCGATTACGTGCCGGTGCCCGTCGTGCCCGAGGTGCTGCGGGCAAAGATCCGCGTGTTCGCCGAGCTCTACCGCAAGACACGACAGCTCGAACGCCTCAACGCGGAGCTCGAGGACCGCGTGCGCGCACGCACCGCCGAGCTCGAGCAGTCGACCACGCGACTGGTCGAAAGCGAGGCGCGCCGCAGCATGGCGATTGCGGCCGGCAAGATGGGCTCGTGGGACTGGGATTGGGTCAACGGCGACTGGATGTGGGACGAGGGGCAATACAAGATCTTCGGCGTCGACCCGAAATCCTTCAAGCTCACCTCCGACAATATACAGGCGCTGTTTCATCCCGACGATGTCGAGCACCTCCGGCAAGCCTGGACCGGCTTCGGCGAGGGCCAGACGTCCTATGAAACCGAATTCCGCGTCATGCGGCCGGACGGTGAAGTGCGCTGGTGCGTCGGCACAGCCGCGGCCACCAGCGACCGCAACGGCAAGGTGGTACGGGTGAGCGGCGTCACCGTCGACATCACCGATCGCAAGAAGGCCGAGGAGCGGCAGAGCCTGCTGACCCGCGAGGTCGACCATCGCGCCAAGAACGCGCTCGCGCTGGCGCAATCGATCGTGCGGCTGACGCGCGCGCAGAACGTGACCGCCTATGTGCGGGCGGTCGAGGGCCGCATCACAGCGCTGGCACGCGTTCACACCGTGCTGTCGCTGTCGAGCTGGCAGGGCGCCGAAATCCGGCGGCTGGTCGCCGAGGAGATCGCGCCGTATTCGGAAGCCGGACAGATCCAGATCGATGGCGAAGAGGTGCAGTTGCAGCCCGCGACCGCGCAGACCTTGGCGCTGGCGCTGCATGAGCTCGTCACCAACTCCGCCAAATACGGTAGCCTGTCGGTGCTGTCGGGCCGGCTTGCGATCACCTGGGAACTGCACGACGAAACGCTGATCCTGGCCTGGGTGGAATCCGGCGGACCTCCCGTGACCAAGCCGAAGCAGAGAGGTTTCGGCACGAGAAGCGTCATCGCCAGCATCGAGACCCAGCTCGGCGGCCGCGCCGACTTCGATTGGCGCACCGAGGGCCTGGTGTGCCGGCTCACGGTTCCGCTCAAGGCGCTGGCCGGAGAGCCCGCGGCCTACCGCGATTTGTCGACGGCCGAGCAGCGCCAGCCCATGGTCAGTTCCAGGGCCGTGTAGCGCCTCCCATCGAACAGGAACCAAGCGCCGGACGCTGCGGTTAACGGGGCTTGATCGCTCCATTCGTGGCTTGAGGTGCTGCCTTGGATGCCCAAACCCGAGAGCGCGGGCCGTCCGGGGAGAAGCCGCGGCAGCCCGAGCGCAACCCCGAGCAAGGATCGCGACCCGACCGCGGATCCGCGCCACAGCAGGAAACCGAGCGCAAGCCATCGATGCGCGACCGGCTGCGCGAGCACTGGCTGCTTGCCACAGTCGGCGCCTGTCTGCTCCTGCTCGCGATCATCGGTGGCGTGAGCTATTGGCTCAACGTGCGTCACTATGAATCGACCGATGACGCGTTCGTGGCCGCACGCAGCTTTGCGGTGGCGGCGAAGGTCGGCGGCTATGTCGTCGAGGTCCCCGTCACCGACAACCAGCACGTCAATGCCGGCGATCTCCTCGCGAGGATCGACGAGCGCGACTACAAGATATCAGTCGATCAGGCCAGCGCACAGGTCGCGGTCGCAGAGGCCAATATCGCCAATGTCGAGGCCCAGATCGACAGCCAGCAGGAGCAGATCAAGGAAGCCAAGGCGCAGCAGCAACAGGCCGAGGCGCAATTGAAGTTCGCGCGGGAGGAGGCGGAGCGCGCCCAGAACCTCGTCGAAAAGGGCGCGGGCACGGTGCAGCGGCAGCAGCAGACCCGCTCGGATCTCGACGCCCAGCAGGCCAATGCCAGCCGCGCCAGAACGGCAGTGACTGCCGCAGAGCTCGGCGTCAAGACGCTCGAGGCTCAGCTCAAGAGCAGCAAGGCATCGCTGGAGCAGGCGCAGGCCCAGCTCGATCAGGCCAAATTGAACCTGCAATATACCCGCATCGTCGCAGCGCAATCCGGACGCGTCGTCAAGCTGAGCGGCGCGGTCGGCACTTATGTGGCGCCGGCCCAGAGCGTCATGATGTTCGTTCCTGACGAGGTCTGGATCACCGCCAACTACAAGGAAACGCAGCTGACGGACATGCGCCCGGGCCAGCCGGTCGAGATCAGGATCGATGCGTATCCGGGGCGCAAGCTCACTGGCCGCGTGGCTTCGGTTCAGCCGGGCTCGGGCACCGCGTTCAGCCTGCTGCCGGCGGAGAACGCGACCGGCAATTTCGTCAAGGTCGTGCAGCGCGTTCCCGTGAAGATCGTGATCGACAATTGGCCGAATGACGTTCCGATCGGGCCGGGCATGTCGGTCGTGCCCTGGACCAGGGTGCGATGAGCGACGTTGCGGCAGGCGGCGGCGCGGCCTGGTCGCCGGAGCGTTCGGCTGCCGGCGGACATAATCCTTATCTGATTGCCTTCGTCGTCTCGATCGCGACCTTCATGGAGGTGCTGGACACCACGATCGCGAACGTGGCCTTGCGCCATATCGCGGGCGGCCTGGCCGTCGGCATCGACGAGAGCACCTATGTGATCACCAGCTATCTGGTCGCCAACGCGATCGTGCTGTCGATCTCGGGCTGGCTCTCGACCGTGATCGGCCGCAAGCGCTTCTACATGATCTGCGTCGGCACCTTCGCGTTCGCGTCCCTGCTGTGCGGGGTTGCCTGGAGCCTGGAGGCGCTGGTTCTGTTCCGGATCATCCAGGGCCTTGGCGGCGGCGGGATGGCGACGAGCGAGCAGGCGATCCTCGCCGACTCCTTTCCGCCGGCCAAGCGTGGCCAGGCGTTCGCGATCTACGGCGTCGCGGTGGTGGTTGCTCCCGTGGTCGGGCCAACGCTCGGCGGCTGGATCACCGATACCTATAGCTGGCACTGGATCTTTCTGATCAACGTGCCGATGGGCTTGCTCTCGCTGTTCCTGGTCGGGACGCTGGTCAAGGAACCGTTCGGCGCCGAGCAGGAGCGCAAGGAGCTCCTCAAGGACGGCCTGCGCGTCGACTACATCGGCTTCGTACTGGTCGCGATCGGGCTCGGTTCGCTCGAATTCGTGCTCGACGAAGGCCAGCGCAAGGACTGGTTCGGGTCCAACATGATCGTCGGCTTCGCGCTGGCCTCGGCGATTTGCCTGATCGCGCTGATCCCCTGGGAGCTGACGCGCAAGGACCCGATCGTCGATCTCCGCCTGCTGGGACGTCGCCAGTTCGGATCGTGCTTCCTGGTGATGCTGTGCACCGGCGCGGTGCTGATCTCGTCGACGCAGCTCCTGCCGCAGCTGTTGCAGACCGAGCTGAACTATACTGCGCTGCTTGCCGGGCTCGCACTGTCGCCCGGCGGCGTCGTCACGCTGATCTTGATGCCGGTGGTCGGCCATCTCGTCAGTCGCGTTCAGCCGAAATATCTGATCGCGATCGGCGGCTGCATCGTCGCATTCTCGATGTGGCATCTGACGGGACTGAACGGCGACATCACCTATGGCTATGCCGCGCTCGCACGCATCTTTCTCTCCGCCGGCCTTCCGTTCCTGTTCTTGCCGGTCACGACAGCGTCATATGACGGCGTGCCGCCGGACAAGACCAACCAGGCCTCGGCGCTGATCAACGTCGCGCGCAATATCGGCGGGTCGATGGGCGTCGCACTCGCCCAGACCGCGCTGGCGCAACGCCAGCAATTCCACCAGAGCCGGCTGGTCGAACATGCCGCGCCGTCCGACATCGGGTATCAGCAGACCATCGACACGATGACGCGCTTCTTTGAGGCACAGGGGTCGAACGCATCGGACGCCGCGTCCCAGGCGGTCGCCTCGGTCGGCCAGACCTTGCAGCGGCAGGTCGACCTGCTCGCCTATATCGACGTGTTCTGGATGCTCTCGATCATCGGCCTCGTGATGATCCCGCTGGCGCTGATCATCAAACCGGTCGATCTGACGGCGCCGCCCCAGGGACATTAATGCAGACGACATTGTGAACGCGGGAGCGGCCGAAACCGCGCTATGAACGGCGTGGCCGAAGGAAATCGCGCGAGGAGCTTATGCCCAGGACGAATCTTGCCGGTGCGGGTCTGTCGGCCGTCTTCCTTGCGGCGATCAGCATCACGCGGTCGGGCGCCGAGCCCGTGCTGAAAGGCGCGGAAGCTTTCGGCGACTGGCAACGCGACAAGCCGGGCACGGTGCGCCTGATCACGCCGCAGGACTTACCCAAGCCCGGGGCAACGGCGTCGAGCAGCAAGTTTCCGCGCGTCATGCCGAGACCTGCATCGGCCACGCCGCAGGTGCCGGCAGGGTTCAAGGTCGAACTGTTTGCGAGCGGGCTCAGCGGTCCGCGGATCATCCGGACCGCGCCCAATGGCGATATCTTCGTGGTGGAAACGGGCTCCGGCCGCATTCGTATCCTGCGCAGCGCCGACGGCGCCACCAGGCCTGCGACCAATGAAGTCTACGCAACCGGCCTGAACCAGCCGTTCGGCATCGCCTTCTTTCCGAGCGGTGACAATCCGCAATGGCTCTATGTCGCCAACACCGACAGCGTCGTGCGCTTTGCCTACCGTAACGGCGATCTCAAGGCGTCGGGAAAACCCGAGACGATCGTCGCCCGGCTGCCGCCCGGCTACGGCCATTCCACGCGTGATATCGTGTTCACGCCGGACGACAAGCGGATGCTGGTGTCGGTCGGCTCCGCCGGCAACGCAGGCGAGGGGCTGGGCCGCCCGCCGAAGGGCATCGAGGCCTGGAGCCGCGACCATGCGCTCGGCGCTGCATGGGGCGACGAGACCGATCGCGCCGCCGTGCTCGCCTTCGATCCTGATGGCAAGAACCAGAAGCTGTTTGCCACGGGGATCCGCAACTGCGTCGGACTTGCGATCCAGCCCGGAAGCGGCACGCCGTGGTGCTCGACCAACGAGCGCGACGGCCGCGGCGACAATCTTGTGCCCGACTATGTGACACGGGTCCGCGAAGGCGCGTTCTACGGCTGGCCCTGGTACTACATCGGCGGCAACGAAGACCCCGCGCATGCCGGCGCGCGGCCCGACCTGAAGGACAAGGTGACGGTCCCTGACGTGCTATTGCAGGCCCACTCGGCGTCGCTTGGCCTGACCTTCTACACCGGCAGCAGTTTTCCGCCGGAATATCGCGGCGATGCGTTTGCCGCCGAACACGGCTCGTGGAATCGGTCGAAGCGCACCGGATACAAGGTCATTCGCATCAGGCTGAAGGACGGCGTGCCGACCGGCGAGTACGAGGATTTCGTCACCGGCTTCGTCATCGGCGACAATGAGGTCTGGGGCCGTCCGGTCGGTGTGACGGTCGCGCGCGACGGCGCACTGCTGGTCTCCGAAGACGGCAACGGCACGATCTGGCGCGTCAGCCGCGACTAGCGCTGCAGGCGGCGCGCGCTAGCCGAGCCCGTCCTTGAGGCCATACTCCTCGTAGATGGTCAGGGGATCGGTGTCGGGAAACAACCGGCACTTGGCCTGCGCAAGATGCAGCGTGACGGCGCCGGCCTCACATCTGGCGGTCAGGATTTTTCGGACATCCTCCATATGCGCGCGCGGCTGATGCTTTGACGGCAATTGTTCGAGCGCCACCAGCGCTGTGGCCAGGGCCTCCGTGACCACCCATTCGTCGTGTCCGGTAATTCCCTTTCGCGGCATCGCCACACCCTCCGTAGCACCGGCTGCGACATTGTAGCGCGAGATGGGTGGGAGCTGTCATCAGCCAACATGGCCAGGGCAGCGGGGAACCGGTTCGCGTGGCCCTGCCACGATGCGCCGCAGGGAACCGGCGTGGCAGCGCGCGGAAGCAATGATTAGAACCACGAGGCTCGCTTCTTCGTCTCGGGTCAGTCCACCCAAATGTTCGCTCCCTATCTCTTGGCCTGGAGTCTTGTCCCCGACGGCGCCCCGATCGTGACGCATGCCGCACGGTTGCTGCCGGTGCGCCGGCATGGGGAGCCGGCCATGCTCAAGCTCTCGCACGAGCCGGACGAGCGCCTCGGTGCCATCGTGATGGAGTGGTGGGACGGCGAAGGTGCGGCGCGGGTTCTTGCCCGTGACGGCGACGCCCTTCTGCTCGAGAGGGCGACGGGATCGGCTTCGCTCAGCGAAATGGCGCGAACCGGCCGGGACGACGAGGCCTGCAGGATTCTCTGCGCAACGGCTGATCGGCTTCACGCCGAGCGAGCGAAGCCGCGGCCGGATCTGACGCCGCTGACGCATTGGTTTCGTGAGTTGTGGCCCGCGGCGAGGGCGCATGGCGGCATTCTGAACCGATCGGCGGAAGTTGCCGAAGCTCTGCTGGGCAGTCAGCGCGAGATCGTGGTCCTGCATGGCGACCTGCACCATGACAACGTGCTCGACTTCGGCGCGCGCGGCTGGCTTGCGATCGATCCGAAGCATCTCGTCGGCGAGCGCGGCTTCGACTTCGCCAACATCTTCACCAATCCGGATCTTGCGGATCCGACACGGCCGGTCGCGACCGAACCCGGACGCTTTGCGCGGCGGCTCGACATCGTCGTTGAAGCCGCGCGGCTCGATCGCCGGCGCCTGCTGTCATGGATCGTAGCCTGGACCGGCTTGTCGGCCGCATGGTTTCTGGGGGATGACGATCCGCTCGCCGAAATCGACCTTACGATTGCACAGCTCGCCGCCGCCGAACTCGACCGGATGGCGTAGGGCGCGCAGCGACTACGCCGCCGCGGCGCTGGCTCCACTCAGCGACACGCTCAAAATCCGCCACTTCGAGATATCGAAGAAATAGGCGGCCTTGATGCGCGCGGAAGCGGGGTCCGGCGCCTGAATCGCGGTGTGGAATTGCCGCGTCCCATCGCTCAGCGAAATCCGGAATGTCTGCATTGGTCGAACCTCCACGCGCGGATGCTGCGGCACGGAGAGTTAACATCCGGTTGCCGTTGACGGCGCGCGCGACACGCTTGCTTCACTCACTCAGGTGAAGCCGGCGGCAGCCGCACCATCGTGTCCTCCGCGCCAACGACGCGTCCATCTTGCGCGCGCAATTCGAGCCGTCGCACCGGCAGCCCGTTCTTGCGGTCGACCAGCAGCACATGCGCCTCATCGGGCTCAAAGAAGAAATCCTCACCCCACTGCCGGAGCGCCACGAGGAGCGGGAAGAGGCCGCGTCCCTTTTCGGTCAGCACATATTCCTGGTAGGGGCTGCCGTCGCTTGCGGGCACCGTCTCCATGATGCCGTGCGCCAGAAGATTGCGGAGCCGCGCCGAGAGGATGTTCTTGGCAAGCCCGAGGCTCTTCTGAAATTCGCCGAAGCGGCGCAGCCCGTCGAACGCATCGCGGACAATCAGCAGCGACCACCAGTCGCCGATCGCATCCAGCGGCCGGGCAACGCCGCACATCGAGTCCCTGTGGCTCACTCGCTTGGCCATCGTGATCCTCAACACTCATTCCCTGGGGGATGATCGGCGCTCAGAGCCGCGGCCGGAAAACCACCCGATCGTGGGTTCGATATATTGGTTGCAAAATAAAACCTCAAGCGATACACGATGGTTGCAAATTAAAACCTCCTGAGGTGCGCCATGATCCAAGCCGACGCCGCGTTCGACGGCACTTTTCCTTTCGCACCGCATTTCAGCGCGGCGCCGGGCTTTCAGATGCATTATGTCGACGAAGGTCCGCGGGACGGCGAGGTGCTGCTTTGCCTGCACGGCGAACCAAGCTGGGGCTATCTGTTCCGCCACCTCGTGCCGAGCCTCAGTGCGACGCACCGGGTGGTCGTTCCGGATCACATGGGTTTTGGCAAGAGCGCGACGCCGGCGCATCGCAGCTATTGGCTTCAGGACCATGTCGACAATCTCGAAGCGCTGGTCCGCGCGCTCGATCTCACCGACATCACGCTGGTCATGCATGATTTCGGCGGCCCGGTCGGCATGGGGCTGGCGGCCCGGCATCCGGGCCGGATTCGCCGCATCGTCTCCGCCAACGGGCCAACGCCGTTCGGGCAGAGCGATCTGTTCGATCGCGTCGCCGCCAACGCGCAGGTCTCGCCGTGGTTTCAATGGATCGCAAAGGCCGAGGCGAGCGGCGACCTTGAGCCGGTTCTCGGACAGCTCGGCTTCAACATTTTGAGCACGCTGAAGCTCAACGGATTCGAGAACAACGCCGTCATCACGGACGCCTGGCTCGCCGCCTACGGCGCGCACTTCGCCCGTCCGGCGGACTGCCTCGGTGCGATCGGCTGGGCCAAGGGCTTTGCGACCGGCGCGCATCAATTCCAGACGCCCGATCCCGCCGCCCACCGCTTGATCCGCAGCAAGCCTGCGCTCGCGATCTGGGGCGAGGCGGACCGCACGCTGCGCGCGGAGCATTTCCTGCCGCTGTTTTCCGCAATCTTCCCGACGGCGCCGGTCAGACGCCTTGCCGGCGTCGGGCATTACTGCTTCGAGGATGCGCCTGGGGAAATCGCCGGCCTGATTGCGGAGTTCATGCGGCAGACGTGACTACGCGTCACATCGTGCATTCCGCCGAGATCGCAGCCTCAAGTGCCGGCACCCAGGCCTTGTAGGCGGCCGCGGTGAAGTGAATGCCGTCGGCCATCTTCGCGCCCGGCGGCAGATGCGGGTCGATAAACCGAACACCACGCGCAACTGCGGCGGCTTCGATCGCCCGGTTGGTCGATTCGTCAGCTGCGACGGCGATGGTCACCAATGGCCGCGTCGAGAGCGACTTGACGGTCTCGATGAGGTTGGCGAAGTCGCGTTGCGCCGTTGGCGATCCGGCGTCGTTGGCGCCGACCGCGAGCACGAGCAAGAATGCGCCCTGGTCCTGCAGCACGCGCCCGGCGAGCTGCTTTGCCTCCGCGATGGTCTGACCGCCAACACCGGCATTGATGACCGGACGTCCGCAGAGCTGCCGGGGCAGCGGAGCCATTTCGGTGATGCTGTCGCCAAGCACGACGATCGGCGCCGGCGCGTCGGCGAGCGCAGCGCGTATCATGAATTCGCGCACCGCGGCATGATCGTGAAAGGCGTGCTGAGACACTTCGCCGAAACGGTTGCGCATCCTCTGCAGCTCCGCAAAGGAAGCGACAAAACCAATCAGAAAAGTAACGGCCAAAACCCAAGGTAGTGCGCGACGCATTGCTCCTCAGAGCTATCATCACGGCTCCAGCCCGAGCAATATTCGGAAACAACCGCACAACGCCGAAGCGATCACTTTCTGCGGATCACGTCCTGCGGGAGGTGGCTGGATACGGCGACGCGCAACCCGTTACCTCCGTTGCGGCCATTTGGTGGTTGGCTATCGCTGCCGCTTTGGTCTCAGCTCTGAGCCCGGCTGGACAGCGCCCAATTGAAAGCGGTGGCGGAAGGGGTGGGATTCGAACCCACGGTACCCTTGCGGGCACGCCGGTTTTCAAGACCGGTGCCTTAAACCACTCGGCCACCCTTCCGGATCAAGGATCAGGCCCTTAGCGTAGGGCGGCGCCGAACGCAACGCGAACTTGGCAGCGAAACCCGGGTGGGCCCGTCATTCGCCGGTCCGTGAACTCAAAGGGCCCACGCTTGCAACGCCGTTGACCGCGAGGGCCCACCTTGGCCATGATGAGGCCCATGAAGCGTGTCCTCTTTCTCTGCACCGGCAACTACTATCGCAGTCGATACGCAGAGGAACTGTTCAATCATCTTGCAAGAGCCGAACAACTGGCGTGGCGCGCATCCTCCAGAGGCGCGGCCGAGCGGGGATCGCCCGACAATGTCGGGCCGATGTCAGTCTTCACCGACGATCGTCTCCGCGCGAGCGGCATCGTTCCGGAAGGCGCAACGCGGTTTCCGCAGCCCTGTTCATTGGCCGACTTCGACGACGCCGACCTCGTGATCGCGCTCAAGGAGGCCGAGCACCGTCCGCTGATCGAGCGCCGGTTCCCGGAGGTCGCCGACAGGGTGACTTACTGGCACGTTGACGATATCGACTTTGCTCATCCGTCAGTCGCGTTGGCCATGATCGACGATCACATCCGCGCACTGGTTTCGGCGCTTAAGTCATCGGTTTGCGCTTCAGAAAGATCTCCAGCGCAAACGTAGCCGGGCGCGCGAGCATGTCGCTGATGCGTTCGAGATCGTCGATGGCGACGATCTCGATGCGGCCTTCGGTCACCGTCAATTGGTCGATGGGCACATCGCGCGCAAGGAACACCTCGCCGCGAAGCGTGCCGTTTGGCGTTGCATGATCGGGACCGGAATAGCGGCCGATCAACTCGAAACGCTCGGGCGGCAGGTAGTAGCCGATCTCCTCGTGGATCTCGCGAACGACGCATTCGAGGAAGGTCTCGGCGCCCTCCCGCCGTCCGCCAAACAGGCTGATCTTTCCGCGATCGGTAACATGCGGGAGGTCGTCGCGCAGTTGCATCAGCAGCCGGCCATCTGTGCTGACGAGAAGGGCGGACGTTCCCTCCCTGACACTGCCGGTCATCCGTACATCCTCTTCGGGAAACGGCGAGGATGCGTCACGAGTGGGGCGGGGAGAAGACAGCGCGTCTGCCGCAACCCGTTTGGCGGGGAATGAGTAGGGGTAACCGATGCCCGTCGAACGGGCGCCGGTAGAATCTCAAAAACGTTCAGCCGAAAGCGAACGCCAGCAGGCTCGAGCACAGCAGCACGAGGCTTGCTGCGGTCAGGGTCAGAAACCCGTCGGAGACCAAATCGTGATTACGCATGATACACCTGCCTTCAATCGATGCTCATCCGAATTGATTAAAGCTTTCCGAACACATTCACTCCTGGAAAGAGGTGACGCGTCTTTCCGCCTTCAACGGACTGTCAGGCCCGGTACCGATAGCCTTCCACGGCGTGCGCCAAGAAGATCGCCGCACTCACCAAGCCCATCACCGCTGTAACCGTCTCGATCATCGCAAACTTCCTTTGCGCCCCACACGGAGGAGAGAACGATTGCAGGCTTGCACAGTCAAAAAGATTCAATTGTTGGAATCCAAGATGCGCCCGGACTGATGATTTGCTGCAACAGTGTGTCTGATCGCGGGACAGGCGAGGGCGTTTGGCAGGGGCGAAGGTCAGTAGAACGACGGAGGCGGCGCAACAGACCATTCACCAAGACGCCACCGCCCGCCGGCTCTCCCCATTTCCGCCGTGTTCCGGTTGCGATATCGTCACGCTCTGGTGCGGAGGTGGGCCGCACAGCGACGGCAAACGACTTCGACGCCTCGGAGTAGGCGCACGTCCGGCAGAATGGTACTTGGGGCAGATGGGGATTAGACGGCCAGATTCGATGATCCGGACGGCGCGCGGCGCCGTTGCGGTGGCGACGTGCCTCGTCCTCGCCAATTGTGCCTCCTCGAACAAGTTCGCCAACCGGGTCGACCCCAAATACGGGGTGTCGTCGAGCCCGCGCATGGTGGCGCTGGGTGATCCCGTGCCGAAAGGCGGCGGCACCTATCGCATCGGCAAGCCGTATGTTGTCGCCGGCCGCACCTATGTGCCGGAGGAGAACGAGAACTACCGCGCCGAGGGCATGGCGTCCTGGTACGGCGACGATTTCCATGGCCGCCTGACCGCCAATGGCGAGGTGTTCGACATGGGCTCGCTCACCGCCGCCCATCCGACGTTGCCGATGCCGAGCTACGCCCGCGTCACCAATCTGAGTAATGGCCGATCGCTCGTCGTCCGGGTCAATGACCGCGGCCCGTACCACGGCAATCGCCTCATAGACGTCTCGAACAAAGCCGCAGAACTGCTTGAATTCAAAGGCAATGGCGTGGCGCGCGTTCGCGTCGAATATGTCGGCCGGGCGCCGCTCGAGGGGTCCGACGACCGCCAGCTGATGGCGACCCTGCGCACCGGTACTCCAGCGCCGTCCCCGTCGATGGTCCGCGTCGCCTCCGCACGGCCGTTCGTGCCGGAGATGTCGTCCTCCTCGGGCCGGGTCCGTGGCGACGTTCCGTTGCCTGAGGGGCGGCCCTACAGCCTCGGCAACACCCAGGCCGACTACGCCTCGGTGAGCGCCACCTCGGAAATGTCGGCCTCGAGCCGGTCACACCGCCGCGCCCTGAACAATCCGCGCGAAGTCTCCTATGAGGGCGACGCGCGCTACGCCGCAAGCCCGAGCCCGGCGGCCGCCTATGTCCCGATCGACGCGCGCGGACCGGCCGAAGTCCTGAGCGGGCGCGGGCTCTACTGAGCCATGCGTTTACAGATCAGGCTGTTGGCCTGATCACTTCAGAAACGCGATCAGCGCCGCGTTGACCTCGTCGGGACGCTCCTGCTGGATCCAGTGGCCGGCGCCCTCGATGATCAGCTTCTGCTTGAGGTTCGGCAGCACGCGCTCCATGTCCGCGACCCGCTTGGCGCCGATCAGCCCGGTGATCACCGAATCATTCGAGCCGGCGATGAACAGCGACGGCTGATGGATCTGCGCGTCCTGCCAGGGCGCGGTCAGCTCCCAGTTGCGGTCGAGATTGCGGTACCAGTTGAGGCCGCCGCGGAAGCCGGAGTGCCGATAGCCTTCGGCGAATTCGGCAATGTCGGCCTCGGTCAGCCAGGCCGGCAATGGCATTCCGGCCGGCAGCTTGCCGAGGAAGCCCTTGGCCTCGTCGACGAACATCGAGCTTGGATCGGAGACGCCACGCCCGAGCACCAGGCGCATGGTGTGGGCGATGTCGCGCTCGAACTCGGCCTCGGCCACGCCGGGCGGCTGGAAGTACTGCCAATAGAAATTGGTGATGCCGCTGTCGCGCAGGGTCTCGAGCGGGCGACCGCGGCCGCGGAACGGCGGCGGCACGCTGAGGCCGGCGACTTTCGTGAAGATGTCGGGACGGAACAGGGCCGCGTGCCAGGCCACCGGCGCGCCCCAGTCATGGCCGACGATCATCGCGCGTGTCTCGCCGAGCGCGGCAACCAGCGCCACCATGTCTCCGACCGTATCGAAGATCGTGTAGGCGCCGACCTCGGCCGGCGCGCCGGTGCGGCCGAAGCCGCGCATGTCAGGCGCGACGACCCGAAAGCCTGCCGCGGCCAGCGCCGCGAGCTGGTGCCGCCATGAATAGGACAGTTCCGGCCAGCCATGGCAGAGCACGACCAGCGGGCCTTGCCCGGCCTCGCGCACGAACATGTCGATGCCGTTGGCGGAGATGGTGCGGGAGGATGACATTCGCGTTTCCGCCTTGTTTGCCGGTTCTGCTGACGTTAGCTGGTTCCAAGGATAGGGACGTTCAACGCAACCGGCAATCCGGCCGGCCGTGCACAAGCGCAGAAACCTCAGTTGTTTGCGATACTTCCAGCTGTTAGAACGCAGTCTCTCAGGACATCGCCGATGGCAGCCCAGACCGCAGTTCCCCGCACGTTGTCAGCTCGCGCCGGGCGTTGCTGGCGCGGCCTGGCCGCAGTCGCGCTGGCGATCGGTTTCGGCGGAATGGTCTATGCCGCCAACAACAGCGTCCAGGGCGCCAAGAAGGAAGAGGGCGGGTTCGACGGCGATGCGCCGACCGCGATCCTGGTGGAGGCCTCAAGCGGCAGCGTGCTGTTCGAGAAGAACGCCGACGAGCTCCGCGCGCCCTCCAGCATGATGAAGCTGATGACGGCCGAGGTGGTGTTCAACGCCATCAAGAAGGGCGACATCAAGCTCACGGACGAGTACCGGATCAGCGAGAACGCCTGGCGGCGGGGCGGGGCGCCGTCCGGCACCTCGACGATGTTCGCGGCAATCAACAGCAAGGTCTCGGTCGACGATCTCCTGCATGGCGCGATCATCCCGAGCGGCAATGATGCCTGCATCGCGCTCGCCGAAGGCATTGCCGGCAACGAGCATAGCTTTGCGACCGAATTCATGACCAAGCGCGCCCGCGAGCTCGGCATGACCAAGTCGACCTTCGGCAATTCCAACGGGCTGCCCGACCCGGCCAACAAGATGACGGTGCGGGAGCTCGCAACGCTGGCGCGCCACATCATCCTGACCTACCCGGACCGGTACAAGCTGTTCGGCGAGAAGGAATTCACCTGGAACAAGATCCGCCAGCAGAACCGCAATCCGCTGCTGAACGCGTTGCCCGGTGCCGACGGCCTGAAGACCGGCTACACCAAGGAAGGCGGCTACGGCATGGTCGGCTCGGCGGTGCAGAACGACACGCGGCTGATCGTCGTGGTCAATGGCCTCGAGGATTCCGAGGACCGCGCGACCGAAGCCAAGAAGATGCTGGAATGGGGGTTCCGCAGCTTCGAGACCCGGACCCTGATCGCGGCCAACCAGCCGGTCGGCTACGCACGGGTGTTCGGCGGCGAGAGCCGCTCGGTCAAGCTCGTCAGCCCCGATCCGATCAAGGTGATGGTGTCGAAGAACGGCAACGACAAGCTGCTCGCGCGCATCATCTATAGCGGCCCGGTCAAGGCGCCGATCACCGCCGGCCAGAAGATCGGGGTGGTGCGGGTGTGGCGCGGCGCCAATGTCGCAATGGAAGCTCCGGTCTTCGCAGCGGACGCGGTCGGCACCGGATCAACGATGCGTCGCGCGCTCGACGGCGCTCAGGAGTTGGTCATCGGCATGTTCCGCGCAGGGGTCGAGAAGCTCTGACATGGCGGAAGCAGCAGTCCAACGGCCGAGCTTGCGCGGTCGCTTCATCACCTTTGAGGGCGGCGAGGGGTCGGGCAAATCGACCCAGATCCGCAAGCTTGCCGAACGGCTCGATGCCGCCAAGCTGCGCGCGATCGTGACCCGCGAGCCCGGCGGCTCGCCGGGGGCGGAGATCATCCGTCACCTCGTGCTGTCGGGGATGGGCAAGCTGCTCGGGCCGGAGGCCGAGACGCTGCTGTTCGCCGCCGCGCGCGACGACCATGTCCGCACCGTGATCCTGCCGGCGCTCAACCAGGGCATCTGGGTGCTGTGCGATCGCTTCTTCGATTCCACGCGTGCCTATCAGGGCCAGCTCGGGCAGGTGTCGCCCGAACTGGTCAACGCCATGCAGCGCGTGACCATCGGTGATCTCAAGCCCGATCTGACCTTCATCCTCGATGTGCCGGTCGAGGTCGGACTGCAACGCGCCGCTGCGCGCCGCGGCGACGCCACCGCCGATCGCTTCGAAGCCGAAGGCATCAAGTTCCATCAGGATTTGCGTGACGCGTACCGCCGGATCGCGGCCGAAGATCCGGAGCGCTGCGTCCTGATCGACGCTACGGCCGATCCGGACACGGTCACGGCCAGGATATGGGCCGCGCTGCGCGAACATCTGCGCGCAACGCTTGTGGCGAACAGCATCGCATGAGCGCGCGCAAGGTCGAACAGGAGAGCGCCGCCCGCCATCCGCGCGAAACGCCGGATTTGTTTGGGCATCGCGAGGCGGAGACCGCGCTGCTCGATGCCTATCGCAGCGGGCGAATTCCGCACGCCTGGCTGATCGGCGGGGCGCAGGGCATCGGCAAGGCGACGCTGGCCTACCGCATGGCGCGGTTCGTGCTGGCGTTTCGCAATCCGAAATCGTCCCAGGTGCAGCAGGCGCCGACGCTGCGGGTCGATCCGGCCGACCCCGTGGCGCGGCAGGTCGCGGCAGGCGCTCATGGCGGGCTCCTTGTGCTCGAGCGCGGCCTCAACGATCGCGGCGTGATGCGCACCGTCATCACGGTCGACGAGACGCGCGAGACCATCTCGTTCTTCGGCTCGACCGCTGCGGTCGACGGCTGGCGCGTCTGCATCGTCGACACCGTCGACGAGCTCAATCCCAACGCCGCGAACGCGCTGCTGAAGATTCTCGAGGAGCCGCCCCAGCAATCGCTGTTCCTCCTGGTCAGCCACGCACCGTCACGGGTGCTGCCGACCATTCTGTCCCGCTGCCGCAAGTTGCTGCTGCGGCCGCTGGAGACGGACGATGTGGTGCGCGCGGCCGCGGCTGCAACCGATATCGAAGCCGACGATCCCGCGCTGGCGGAAGCCGCCGCAGCATCCGAAGGCAGCGTCGGGCGGGCGCTGTCGCTGCTCGGCGGCGATGCGCTGAAACTGCAGCAACGCACGGCCGCGCTGCTCGCGACGCTTCCGAGTGTCGATCCGCGTGAGCTGCATGCGCTGGGCGAAGCGCTCGGCACCAGCGACCGCGTCGCGCTCGCCGCCTTCATCGACGGCATCGATCGCTGGATGAGCGAGCGCATGCGCACGGGCGATGCCAATGCCAATCTGCCGCGCCTTGCACGGCTGGCGGAGGTATGGGAAAAGATCGTCCGCGCCGCGCGCGATACCGAAGCCTACAATCTGGAGCGCAAGCCGCTGGTTTTCTCGGTGTTTTCGATGCTCGCGGATGCGACCCGATAGACACCGCGTCTTAAACGCATCTGCTGAAAAC
Organism: Bradyrhizobium sp. USDA 4510; assembly: GCF_054059095.1. Classification (NCBI taxonomy): domain Bacteria; kingdom Pseudomonadati; phylum Pseudomonadota; class Alphaproteobacteria; order Hyphomicrobiales; family Nitrobacteraceae; genus Bradyrhizobium; species Bradyrhizobium sp. USDA 4510. Next base: position 3,750,520 of record NZ_JBSSBT010000001.1, read on the forward strand.
ACATCCGTCTGACAACACTCCCGACAATCTCGTTTCGATCTGCAAAGGATTCCGTGGTGGCGACCGCTAAGAAGAAATCGTCGAAAAAAGCCAAGAAGACGAAGAAGGCATCGCCCGCTCGCGCGACCAGCAAAGCAACGGCGAAGGCGCGCGCAGCCAAGAAGGCCGGGCGCGTCGCCAAGAAAGCGAAGAAGGCCGCCAAGTCCAAATCCAAGACCGGAGCCAAGGGCGCCAGGAAATCGGCGGCAAAGAAGGTCGTCAAAAAGGCCGTCAAGAAGGCTGCGAAGCAGACGGCCAAGAGCACGGCCAAGAAGGCTGCTGCGAAGGCCACCAAGGCTGCGCCGAAGAAAGCAGCCGCAGCCGCAGCCGCACCGGCGGCAAAGAAGCCCGCTCTGCCGATGGCTCCCGTTACCGAGAAGGCGCAGAGACCGGCAAAGGTTCGCGCGCCGAAGCAGCCCAAACCCGCGGCGGTGGCTCCTGCGGCCGCTTCCGTTCCGGTGCCCGCCGCGGACCGCGGCAACGTCTTCTACATCACGACCGCGATCGCCTATCCGAACGGGCAGCCGCATATCGGCCACGCCTATGAGGCGATCGCGACCGACGCATTGGCGCGCTTCCAGCGGCTCGACGGCAAGGACGTATTCTTCCTGACCGGCACCGACGAGCACGGACAGAAGATGATCCAGACCGCGGCCGGCGAGGGCATGACGCCGTTCGATCTCGCGACCCGCAACGCCGCGCGGTTCAAAGAGATGGACGAGCGGCTCAACGTCTCGTTCGACCGCTTCATCCGCACCTCGGAGCCTGCTCACCACAAGTCGGTGCAAGAGATCTGGCGCCGCATGCAGGACAATGGCGACATCTATATCGACACCTATGCCGGCTGGTACTCGGTGCGCGACGAGGCCTATTACGCCGAGGAAGAGACCGTCGTCGGCGAGGACAATGTCCGCCGTGGCCCGCAGGGCACGCCGGTCGAATGGGTCGAGGAGAAGAGCTATTTCTTCAAGCTGTCGGCCTACCAGGACAAGCTGCTGCACCTTTATGAGAGTCAGCCCGATTTCATCGGCCCGGATTCGCGCCGCAACGAGGTGATGAGTTTCGTGCGCGGCGGGCTCAAGGACCTCTCGATCTCGCGCACCACGTTCGACTGGGGCGTCAAGGTCCCGGACGATCCCGAGCACGTGATGTATGTCTGGGTCGACGCGCTGACCAACTACATCACCGGCGTCGGCTATCCCGATGAGAACGACAAGCATTGGCGCTACTGGCCGGCCGACGTGCACATCATCGGCAAGGACATCATCCGCTTCCACGCCGTGTACTGGCCGGCCTTCCTGATGTCGGCAGGCATTCCCGTGCAGAAGCGGGTCTATGCACACGGCTTCCTGTTCAACAGGGGCGAGAAGATGTCGAAGTCGGTCGGCAACGTGGTCGACCCCTTCAATCTCGCCGAGCAGTACGGCGTCGACCAGATGCGCTACTTCTTTCTGCGCGAAGTGCCGTTCGGCCAGGACGGCAACTACAACCACGAGGCCATCGTCGCGCGTATCAACGCCGACCTCGCCAATGATTTCGGCAATCTGGCGCAGCGCTCGCTGTCGATGATCGCCAAACAACTCGGCGGCGTGCTGCCGGAGCCCGGCGAATTCAGCGACAACGACAAGGCGATTCTGGCGCAGGCCGACGCCATGCTGGAGACGTCGCGGACCGCGATGGCGACGCAGCAGATCCATCAATGGCTCAACACGGTCTGGGCCGTGGTCGCCGAGGCCAACCGCTATTTTGCCGGCGAGGCGCCGTGGGCGCTGGCGAAGACTGATCCCGCGCGCCAGAAGACGGTGCTGTATGTCACCGCCGAAGTCGTGCGCCAGATCGCGATCATGGCGCAGGCCGTGATGCCGGAGTCCTGCGGCAAGATGCTCGACAGCCTCGGTATCGCTGCTGACGCGCGCAGCTTTGCCGCGGTCGCCGAACGGATCAAGCCGGGTACGGTTTTGCCGGCGCCTGTCGGCGTCTTCCCGCGCTATGTGGAACCGAAGACCGAGTGAGCGGTTCGAAATTCATGCTGGTCGACAGTCATTGCCATCTCGATTTCCCTGATTTCGCCGACGATCTCGACGGGATCGTCGGGCGCGCCGAGGCGGCCGGCATTGGCCGCATGGTCACGATCTCGACCCGGGTGAAACGGCTCGGCGGTCTGCTCGCGATCACGGAGCGCTTTCCCGACGTCTACTGCTCGGTCGGCACCCATCCGCATCATGCCGATGAAGAGGACGGCATCCCGGCCAGCGAACTGATCGAGCTGACGAAGCATCCGAAGGTCGTGGCGCTCGGCGAGGCGGGGCTCGACTATTTCTACGAGCACGGGTCGCGCGAGGCGCAGGAGCGCGGCTTTCGCGCGCACATCGCCGCGGCGCGCGAGACCGGCCTGCCGCTCGTCATCCATACCAGGGAGGCCGATGAGGATTGCGGCCGCATCCTGGAGGACGAGGTCGCGAAGGGCCCGTTCAAGGCGGTTCTGCATTGCTACACCGGCGGGCGCGAACTCGCGATGAAGGCGATCGCGCTTGGGCTGTCGATCTCGTTCACGGGCATCCTGACCTTCAAGAAGTCCGACGCGCTGCGGGCCCTGGCAGCCGAGCTGCCGGCCGACCGCATCATGGTCGAGACCGACGCGCCATATCTTGCGCCCGGCAAATTCCGCGGCAAGCGCAACGAGCCTTCCTATGTCGTCGAGGTCGCCAGGGTGCTCGCGGAAACCCGCGGCGTCTCCCTGGAGGAGATCTCGCGGCAGACCACCGAAAACTTTTTCCGGCTGTTCTCCAAGGTGCCGGCGCCGAAGGTTGCTGCATGACGCTGACACTGACCATTCTGGGCTGCGGCTCGTCCGCCGGCGTGCCGCGCCCGGCACTCGGCTGGGGCGCCTGCGACCCCAGCAATCCCAAGAACCGCCGCCGCCGCTGCTCGATCATGGCCGAGCGCACCATGGAGCACGGCACCACGCGGGTCGTGATCGACACTTCGCCCGATCTGCGCGAGCAGCTGATCGACAGCAATGTCGAGCACATCGACGCGGTGTTCCTGACGCATGAGCATGCCGACCAGACCCACGGCATCGACGATTTGCGCTCGGTCGTGCTGCATCAGCGCCGCCGCATCCCGGTCTACTTCAACCAGTCGACCGCCAAGGACATGATGGCGCGGTTCTCCTATTGCTTCATCTCGCCGGAAGGCAGCGACTATCCGCCGATCCTGACGCGGCATTCGATCGAGGCCGGCGAGAGCCATACGGTCCAGGGGAAGGGCGGTCCGCTGAAGCTCGCGGCCTTCCTGGTGCATCATGGCAAGATCCCGGCGCTCGGCTACCGCATCGGCGGCGCCGCCTACACGCCCGATCTGCACGACATCCCCCAGGAAAGCTGGCCGGCGCTCGAAGGTCTCGATCTCTGGATCGTCGACGGCTTGCGCTATGCGCAGCATCCCAGCCATTTCAGCGTTGCGGACGCGCTGTCGTGGATCGAGCGCTTCAAGCCGAAGCGCGCGGTCATCACCAACATGCATTCCGACCTCGACTACGAGGTGCTGCGGCAGAGTTTGCCGGCCGACGTCATCCCGGCCCATGACGGCATGCGGCTGACGCTCGACCGGGCAGGCTGAAGACTCAGGCCGAGATCGCCTTGGCCGATCCGACCTGGTTGCGCAGCAGGAATTTCTGGATCTTGCCGGTCGAGGTCTTCGGGATCACGCCGAACACCACGGATTTCGGCGTCTTGAAACCCGACATGTGCTCGCGGCAATAGGCGATGATCTCGGCCTCGGTCGCCTTGGCGCCGTCCTTCAGCTCGATGAAGGCGCAGGGCACTTCACCCCATTTCGGGTCGGGCTTGGCCACGACTGCCGCAAACAGCACGGCCGGGTGCTTGTAGAGGATGTCCTCGACCTCGACGGAGGAGACGTTCTCGCCGCCGGAGATGATGATGTCCTTGGAGCGGTCCTTGATGATGACGTAGCCGTGCTCGTCGAGCACGCCGAGATCGCCGGTGTGAAACCAGCCGCCGGCAAAGGCTTCCTGCGTCGCCGTCGCGTTCTTCAGGTAGCCTTTCATCACGATGTTGCCGCGGAACATGACCTCGCCGATGGTCTCGCCGTCGCGCGGCACCTCGCGCATGGTCTCGGGATCGAGCACCGTGACGCCTTCCTGCAGCGGATAGGACACGCCCTGGCGCCGCTTCAGCTGCGCGCGCGCATCAGCCGACAGCTCGTCCCAGCCCGGCTGCTCGGCGCACACGGAGGCGGGGCCATAGACCTCGGTCAGCCCGTAGACGTGGGTCAGCTTGATGCCGATGCGCTCGCCACCCTCGAGCACGGCAACCGGCGGCGCCGCGCCGGCGATCAGGCCGACAACGGGCTTTGCCTTACCGGCCTTCGGCGCATCGGGCGCGTTGATCAGCGTGTTGTACACGATCGGCGCGCCGCACATGTGGGTGACGCCGTGCCTCGGGATCAGTTCGAAGATCTTGGCCGGGTCGACCTTGCGCAGGCAGACATTGACGCCGGCGGCTGCCGCGATCGTCCAGGGGAAGCACCAGCCGTTGCAATGAAACATCGGCAGCGTCCAGAGATAGACCGGATGCTGGCCGAGATTGCCGGCGAGGATGTTGCTGACCGCGTTGAGATAGGCGCCGCGGTGATGCGTCACGACGCCCTTGGGATTGCCCGTCGTGCCCGACGTATAGCTCAGCGCGATCGCGTCCCATTCGTCGGCCGGCGGCCGTTCCACGAAGCCGGGATCGCCCGCCGCGACGGCTGCCTCATACTCGATCTCGCCGATCCGCTTGCCGCCGAGAAAGGCCGCGTCATCGACGTCGATCACGAACGGCTTAGCGCCCTTCATCAGGGTCAGGGCCTCCGCGATCACGCCGGAGAATTCGGGATCGACCAGAATGATCTTTGCGCCGCCATGCTCGAGCTGGAACGCGATCGATGCCGCGTCGAGGCGGATGTTGAGCGCGTTGAGCACCGCGCCGGTCATCGGCACCGCGAAGTGCAATTCGTTCATCGCCGGGATGTTCGGCAGCATCGCCGCGACCGTGTCGCCATGGCCGATGCCACGGCCCGCGAGATAGGACGCAAAGCGCCTGCAGCGCTCGTAGGTCTCTTTCCAGGTGAAGCTGCGGCCCTCATAGACCGCGCTGAGATGGTCGGGATAGACGGCGGCCGACCGCGCCAGGAAGCTCAGCGGCGAGAGCGGCACGTAGTTGGCCGGCGTCTTGTCCAACCCGATCGAGTACTGGTTCTGAGCTGCACTCATGGCTCTATCCCATCCGCAAGGTGCTTTACAGGAAACCGATCGATATCCAGGGGAAGATGGCGACGATGATCAGGCCGATCAACAGCGCCAGCATGTAACCCCAGATCGGCCGGATACCCTCGGCCGGATCGACGCGCCCGATGGCGCAGGCGGCATAATAGCCGACCCCGAACGGCGGCGCGAACAGCCCGATGCCCATCGCCAGGATGATGATCATGGCGTAGTGCACCTCGTGGACGCCGACCTGGTGCGCAATCGGAAACAGCAGCGGCCCGAACAGCACGATCGCCGGGATGCCCTCGAGCACGCTGCCGAGGATCACGAAGGCCAGGATCGAGACCGCAATGAAGGTCGCTGAACCGCCCGGCAGCCCGGTCATCGCCGCCGCCAGCGCCCGCGAGAAGCCGGACTGGGTCAGGCCCCAGGCCATGCCGGTCGCGGTACCGATGATGAACAGGATCGCCCCCGACAGGCATGCCGTGTCGATCAGCATCGGCAACAGACGTCGCCAGTTGAACTGGCGGTAGATCAAGAGGCCGATGACGAAGGCGTAGACGATGCCGATGGTCGACACTTCGGTGGCGGTGGCGATGCCTTCGACCACGGCGTAGCGGATCACGAAGGGCAGGGCCAATGCGGGCAGGGCGAACACGAACGCCTTGCCGATCTCGCTGCCGGTGGCGCGCTGGACGTGGCTGCGGTCTTCGCCGCGGTAGCGCCACCACACCAGCCCCGACAGCGTGATCGCCAGCACCACGCCGGGCAGCAGGCCGCCGGTGAACAGCGCCGAGATCGAGACGCCGGTCACCGAGCCGATCGTGATCAGCACGAGGCTCGGCGGAATGGTTTCGGTCTGCGCGCCGGTGGCGGCGAGCAGGGCGACCAGATCACCCGGCTTGGCGCCGCGCTGCTTCATTTCCGGGAACAGCACGGGCGCGACCGCGGCCATGTCGGCCGCCTTCGATCCGGAGATGCCGGAGACCAGATACATGGCGCCGACCAGCACGTAATGCAGGCCGCCGCGGACATGGCCGAGCAGGCTCGCCAGGAACGCCACCATGGCCCGCGCCATGCCGGTCATCTCGATCAGGAGACCGAGGAAGACGAACAGCGGCACCGACAGCAGGATCAAATGGCTCATGCCCTCATCCATCCGGCCGACCAGCACCATCAGCGGCGTTCGGGTCGTCAGCGCCAGATAGCCGAAGATCGCCATGCCGAAGGCAAAGCCGATCGGCACGCCGGCGAACACGCAGAAGCCGACCACGCCGACGAAGAAGATGATCAGGTTGAGATTGCCGAGCGGCCGCAGCATCGGCTGTGCCAGCCAGAACAGCCCGATCAGCGCAGCTACGGTCAGCGCGGCCAGCAGGAAGGTCCTGAAATCGCCGACCCGCGCCAGCCGCAGCAGCGCGAACAGCGCCATCAGGCAGGTGCCGACCGGCAGCGCCGCCGCGCGCCAGGTGTTGGATATCTGCAGCGCCGGCGTGGTGATGAAGCTTTCCTCGTAGGCATATTCATAGGCCGGCCGCACGATCAGGATCAGGAACGCCAGCGCGGCGCAGGTCGCGATCACATCGAGATAGGCCCAGAGCCGCGGTCCCGCGCTTGCGACCAGCGCCGTCATCCGCATGTGCTCGCCGCGGCGGAACGCAACCGCCGATCCCAGCATCGCGAGCCACAGGAACAGGATCGACGCCAGTTCGTCGGACCAGATCAGCGGCGCATGGAGCACGTAGCGCGACACCACGCCGGCGAACAGGATCACGACCTCGGCGACGACAAGGATCGCCGCCGGGATTTCCACCAGCATTCCGAGCGCCGCGTCGATGGAACCGAGAACGGAGCGGCGGCGAGGGGGCTGCGACGCCGCCTCGCCGGCCACGGCCGGCGTCATCTCGACATGAGCCATGGCAAACCTCCCGCTTGATTTGATCGATCAGGACAGTTTGCCGACGGACTTCTCGAGCAGATCCCAGGCCTTCTCGCCGTACTTGCCCTTCCACTCGGCGTAGAAGCCGGCGGCGCGGAGCTTGTCGCGGAACGGCCCGACCTCGGGCTGGTTGAACACGAGCCCCTTGCCCGTGAGCTCCTGCTTCACGGTGGCGTTCAGCTTCTCGGTGTCCTCACGCTCCTTGACGGCCGCCGCGTTGACGTTCTTGGCGACGATGGTCTTGATATCGTCCGGCAGCGCCGCCCAGGCCCGGCGGTTCATCAGGAACCAGAAGCCGTCCCACATGTGGTTGGTCATCGAGCAGTATTTCTGCACCTCGTAGAGCTTCGCCGCCGAGATCAACGCCAGCGGGTTTTCCTGGCCTTCGACGATCTTGGTCTGCAGCGCCGAATAGACCTCGCTGAAATTGATCGAGGCGGGCGATGCATCGAACGCCTTGAACATCGAGGTCCATAGCGGCGACACCGGCACGCGGATCTTGAAGCCCTTGAGGTCGTCGGGACCGGTGATCGGCTTGGTCGACGACGTGGTTTGCCGGAAGCCGTTGTCCCAGATCTTCTCCATGACCTCGAGGCCGGCCTTGTTGATCTCGCCGCGCACATAGGCGCCGAGCTCGCCGTCCATGGCCTTCCAGACCGTGGGATAGTCCGGGAATGCGAAGCCGATGCCGTTGATCGAGGCGGCCGGCACCAGGGTTGCCAGGATCAGGCCGGACAGCGTGAAGAACTCGACGCCGCCGGAGCGCACCTGGCTCAGCATGTCGGTATCGGAACCGAGCTGGCTGTTCGGGAACACCTGCAGGTCGAAACGGCCGTTGGTCTCGGTCTTGATCGCCGCGGCCATCTCCCGGGCGCGCGCCACGAACGGATGCGACTCCGGCAGGTTGTTGGCGAACTTGTAAGAGAACTCGGCCGACTGGGCGCGCGCGACATAGGGCGCGCCGATCCCGCCGAGGACGGCGGAAGCGGCGGAAACCTTCAGCAGCGTGCGTCGTGAAAAACTCATTGGTTGCTCCCTCAAGAGGCTTGTTGTTGTTCTGAGATGCCATCCTATACGGACCTGATGCCGCGGGGTCACCAGCGATCTCTGCACAGCTGGGGCTTATTGCAGCGTCCGTACGCGGCGGCAATATCGGCTTTCAGACGAGATGCGCGCGCGTGCATCGCTGCGGCACCAGCACCGGCTAGGCGACAGTTCGGGACACACCGCCACGCGCGCCAACTTGCGGACCAGTGCGAAGATTTCCCACTAAATATCTGATCTAATTGTAGATATAAATGTTCCATAATATACCTTATGCGAATTATGGATATGGGCGTGGCTACGATCACCGGCAGCTATCCCATAGCTCCGCTCACCTTCGCCGTGACGCCGAGAATCAGGAACCTTGGCTCCGTCTGACAGATCGACGGCCCAGTCCTACCTTCCAGCGGTTGAGCGATGAGCCGTATCAGCCAGGCACGCCTGCCTCGCAGCTACGCATCGCCAGCGTCAGCTCAGCCCCAGGAAGCAGGTATTGCCACCCCTGCTCCGATTGCCCTGATACCGGTACCTCGTTTCGGCCCGCTGTCGCTTCAGTCGTCGAGGGTCCACATCCGGAGGATATCGGCCGTGGATGCCACCTCGATCTGGATGCTGAAGCGTTCGGCATAGAGCTGCAGCAGCGCGTCATGGCTTTGATCGGAAGAGCTGCACAAGGCGTCCTCGGCCATGATCACCCGGTAGCCGATATCGATCGCGGCCAGCACGGTGGCGAGCACGCACACGTCGGTCTCGCCGCCCGACACGATCACCGTATCGATCCCATGCGCATCCAGATGAGCTTGCAGGCGTCCGTTGCCGAACGCGTTGTAGATCGGCCGGTCGACGATGGCGGCCGGCGGCACACAGGCGGCGAGCGCCGGCACGAGCTCGATCAACTCCGGATCGAGCCGCTCGCGGGTCACGCATTCCCATTTCTCATAATAAGCCCGCCAAATCCCTCGCGCGTCGTGCTTCGAGCGCGGCGGAATGAAGCGGGTGAACACGGTACGTTCAGGCGCATGCCGTGCCAGCTCGATGATGCGCGGCAGCACGCGGTCCATCCAGGGCGTCGCCCAGGGCGCTCCGGGCTCGAACAGCCGCTGCATATCGATGCAAAGGTGCGGCCGCGCGCGGACCTGGCGGGCTCAGAAGCTGTCCCATCGCTCACTCCTGCGCGCGCCGACCGGATGCCGTCACACGCAAGCTCAGCCGCCCAGGCCGCGAAAGGCCCCGCCGAAGCGGGGCCCGGAACGCGGTCCCGTTCACCATTTCTGGCGGCCGTACCAGTCGTTCACTTCCTTGGCGGCTTGATCCTTGGCATAGCCGTAGCGCTGCTGCAGACGGCCCTCGAGCTGGTCCTGCTTGCCGTCGATCACATCGAGATCGTCATCGGTGAGCTTGCCCCACTGCTCCTTGACCTTGCCCTTGACCTGCTTCCAGTTGCCTTCGACACGATTCCAATCCATTGCGGTTCTCCCTTGAACGATGAGACCGACCAACGGGCCGGCCGAGGCTTCGTTCCGAAGGCACGTTGCGGCAAGACTTCGCAATCCAGACTTCGCAATCCGACCAAGCTCCATCGTGACCCGCTCGAATGTGCGACGGCCGACGAGGCGCTTTGCCACGCATCGATCAAGGATAGGAACTTGCTTTCCGCACTCGTGTTGGCACTCCGGACTATTCACCCAACACACGGAGCGACCAATGCCGGACAAGGATCTCAGCGCCCTCTTCCTCGATACCCTCAAGGACATTTATTACGCGGAAAAGCAGATACTGAAGGCGTTGCCGCGGATGGCCAAGGCCGCCGAGTCCGACGATCTGCGTGCGGCGTTCGAGAAGCATCATGACGAGACCGAAGGACAGATCGAGCGGCTCGAGCAGATCTTCGACCTGATGGGCAAGCCGGCGCGCGGCAAGAAGTGCGACGCCATCGAGGGGATCATCGACGAGGGTAAGGAGATCATGGAGGAGTATGCCGACACGCCGGCGCTCGACGCGGGCCTGCTCTCGGCAGCCCAGGCGGTCGAACATTACGAGATCGCCCGCTACGGCACCTTGAAGGCTTGGGCCAACCGGCTCAGCATGAAGGATGCGGTCAAGCTCATCGACCAGACCCTGGCCGAGGAAAAGAAGACGGATGAAGCGCTCACCAAGCTTGCCGTCAGCGGCATCAACGCCGAAGCCGCCTGACCAGACGCGCGATGAAGCGACGTCCGCTTTGTACACATGCTCGCATTTGCTGGTAGATTGGACGCCGATTCAGCATCTGGGAGCCCGATGGCCCGACGCACCGGCAGCGCCGATCTTCCGCTCCATGGCGGCCGCGTGCCGCCATGGCTGGCGGCGCGCATGGCGACGCTGGGTGGCATCATCACGCAGGCCGTCGTCCACCATTACGGCCGCGATGCCTTTTTGCAGCGACTGTCGCATCCGTTCTGGTTCCAGTCGTTCGGCGCCGTGATGGGCATGGACTGGCACTCGTCCGGCATCACCACCAGCGTCATCGGTGCGCTGAAGCGAGGTCTGGCGCCGCTGCAGGGCGAGCTCGGAATCCACGTCTGCGGCGGGCGCGGCAAGCACTCGCGCCGCACGCCCGATGAACTGTCCGCCCTCGGCGACCGCGTCGGATTCGACGGTGCCGCCCTAACCCGCGCGAGCCGGCTGGTGGCCAAGGTCGACAGCGCCGCGGTGCAGGACGGATTCGAGCTCTACCTGCATGGTTTCTTCGTCACCGACGACGGCAAATGGACCGTCGTCCAGCAAGGCATGAACGGCGACAAGCGGCAGGCCCGCCGCTATCACTGGCACTCCGAAGGCCTGCGTAGCTTCGTCGACGAGCCGCACAGCGCGATCGACGGCCCGACGCAGGGCGAGATCGTCAATCTCACCGATCACCGCGCCGAAGGCTCGCGCCAGGCGCAGCTCGATCTGCTCGCTGCGCTGGGGCCGGACGGCATCACGCGCGAATATGCCGAGCTGACGGAGAGCGCGACCGCGCAACCGGATCTCCTCCACCTGATCATGCCCGCGCATCACGACGTGCGCTCGAGCGACGTGTTCGTCCGCCGCCTGCACGGCACCCTGGCCGCGGCTGCCGATCGCGGGCCGCTGGATTTTCCCGAGCTGCTGCTGACGCCCGGCGTCGGCGCCCGCACGGTGCAGTCGCTCGCGATGGTCGCCGAGGTCGTTCACGGGACGCCCTATCGCTTCCGCGACCCGGCGCGCTTCTCGCTCGCCCATGGCGGCAAGGACCGTCATCCCTTCCCGGTGCCGATCAAGGTCTATGACGAGACCATCCGCGTGCTGAAGTCGGCCGTGCAGCAGGCAAAGCTCGGCCGCGATGAGGAGATGCAGGCGCTGAAGCGGCTCGACGATCAGGCCCGCAGATTGGAACGAACCGCCACCGGCCCCTCCTTTGAGGCGTTTGTCGCGAACGAGCGGGCCCGTTCTCCTTCGCTCGACGGCCGCTCGGTGTTCGGTTGGGAAGCCGACCTTGCCGAGCGCGACGGGATCACCAAGCCTTAAAGCGAAGGCTTGATCCACCGCTTGGACCATCGCATGGCGCGCGTATTGATTGGCACCTCCGGCTGGCACTATTCGTCCTGGCGCGGTCCGTTCTTTCCCAAGGGCTTGCCGCTCAAGCGGCAACTCGACTACTACGCGACGCAGTTTCCGACGACTGAGCTGAACGGCGTCTTCTACCGCACGCCGACCGAACAGGCGGTGACAGGCTGGCGCGATGCGACCGATGCGGATTTCGTCTTCGCCTGGAAGGCGTCGAAATTCATCACGCACTGGAAGCGCCTCTCCGCGAACTCGGTCAACAGTCTCCAATTGCTGGAAGAGCGTCTGTCGTTGCTGCGCAACAAGGCCGGCCCGGTCCTGTTTCAGCTGCCGCCGAACTTCACGATCGATGCCGATCGGCTAGCCTCGTTCCTGAAGCTGTTGAAGCGGCGGCGGCGCTATGCGTTCGAATTCCGCCACCCCAGCTGGTACGCGCCGCATACCCTGAAACTGCTGGCGGATCGCAATATCGCGCTCTGCATTTCCGATCACCACGACGCGCCGGCGCCGTGGAAACGGACCGCGGATTTCGTCTACGTCCGCGGCCACGGCCCGGGCGGCCGATATCGCGGGCACTACAAGCCGGCCGAGCTTTCCGACTGGGCCAAACGCATCCGCGGCTGGAAGCGGCAGGGATGCGACATCTATGTCTATTTCGACAACGACCAGAAGAGCGCAGCGCCGGCGGATGCCAAACGGCTTTGCGCGCTACTCGGCGCCACCGTTCCTCGGCGGCGTTCGCAATAGGAACGAACGGTTCCAGCCTGCATTGGCTGCCAAAGAGACGAGCCGACGCGATGCCATCCGATCGTTGAAAGCCATTGCGCTGAACTACACGCTGAAGCGGGGCAAGGATCCCTCCCCGACCCACTACAAGGACCTCAAAAAGCCCTACGACAAGACTGTGCAGACCACCACCATGCTTGCGGCCAACGCGGCACATCCTGCACGCCAGCTGAAGTCGGCGACCTATCCCGGCGTAGCCTAGGCACGGAGCGGGACATGCCGCTTCATCCGACCTGGACCAACATTGCCATCCGCCTCGCCTTGTTAGGAACGCCGTTCCGGGCGGCATCGTTAGGCCGTTGACGCAACCAGCCAAATGGAGAGGCTATCATGAAGGTTTGCGACGCGATGACACCTGACGTCCAGCTGTGCACCCCCGACGATACGCTCCGCGATGCCGCAGAAGCGATGGCAGCGCTTGGCGTCGGCCTGCTGCCGGTTACCGATAGCGAGCGCCTGGTCGGCATGATCACGGACCGCGACATCGCGCTTCGCGGCATCGGAATGGGTCGCGGCCCCGACTCGCGGGTCGGCGACGTCATGACGGCCGAGGTGAAGTATTGTTTCGAGGATCAGGAGCTCGACGACATCGCGCAGAACATGGGTGCGATCCAGGTTCGGCGCCTGCCGGTGCTGAGCCGGGACAAGCGCCTGGTCGGAATCATCGCACTCGGGGATATCGCCCTGATCCAGGCCAGCGATGGTACGGGCATGGCGCTCAGCCAGATCTCACGCCCGACCACCCAACACGCGCAACTCTAGACTTACACGGCTCCGCTTCGCGGCCCTGGCTCGCAAAGGCCCGGCTCGCGAAGCGGAGCGTCAGGTGCGCCAATGGCCGACTATGTACCGTGGATCGTGATTGCCGCCGGGGTCATCGCCCTGATCGTCACGGCGCTGCTCTGGCGCGCCCATTACGTCAGCTCCGATTGACCGAACGGGGAGCTCGCGCCGTCAGGCCGCCATCTTGCGGCAGGATTCCGCGCACGCACGGCACATCGCCACGCATTCGTCCATGCCGCCGACGCGCTCGCAATCCTCGGCGCATTCACCACAGATCTCCGCGCATTCCCGGCAGGTGTGCTTGTGGTGCGGGGTGTTGATCAGCATGAAATGGGCCGCCGTCCGGCACATTTCCGCACAAGCCATCATCAATCGGAAATGCGCCGGCTCGACATGCTTGCCGCCGGTGACGAGACAATGGTTCATGGCCGTGCCGAGGCAGGTCCTATAGCAGGACAGGCAGGTCTCGACGCATCGGTTCATTTCCTCAGAGAATGCCATGTCGATACCTCACGCCTGCGCCAGCAGCTGGCGCAGGTAGCAAAGTCCATCAAGGGTCAGCTTCGACTCGCGGACTTCGCCCTGCGCGATCTCGGCTTCGAGGAAGGTCTCGAGTTCGGGAAGCGCGCGGTCGAACCTGTCCGCGATGCCCATCAGCTCGCAGGTTTGCTTGATCCGCTCGATCGGTTTTTCCAGCACGTTGATCTCAACCATTTTGGCATAAGCGCGGGTCATGCCGTTGGTTCCTATGCTCATTGCCGGGTGCGCTGCTGCGGGGTCTGCGCCGGCTAAGACGCCCTGCCGACCGTGTCAGCCATGGTTGCGCCACGCGCTCCGAGCGGCTTGCGGCGGCCCTCGGTCGAATCGAGCATGGTCTGATGCTCGATCTCTGAATTCAGCTCTGCCCCGCACAGCACGATGATGGCGGACATCCACATCCACGTCATCAGACCGATGGCCGCCCCCAGCGAGCCATAGGTCGCGTTGTAATCGCCGAAGTTCGCCAGATACCAGGAGAGCAGCACCGAACCGGCCAGCCACAGCACGGCCGCCGCGACGGCGCCGACGCTGAGCCACTGCCAGCGCGGCCTGGTTCGGCTCGGACCATAGCGGTACAGCACCGCGAGCGCGGTGAGGAGCAGGAGCACCAGGATCGGCCACCGTCCGAACCGGATGACGAGCTCGGCGGTCGTGCCCAGTCCGACCTGCTGTAGCAGAAGCGGGACGACGACCACCGCTCCGACCATCAGCATGATGGAAATCAGCCCGGCGATCGTGAACGAGAGGGACATCAGATTCAGTTTGACGAAGCTGCGCTTTTCCTTCTCGTCATAGACGACGTTGAGCGCATCGAAGATCGCCTTCATGCCGGCATTGGCGCTCCAGATCGCGATCAGCAGGCCGGCGGCAAAGGTCAGGCCGAGCGTCGAGGTCCCCTTCGCGAGCACGCGCGCGATCTGGTCCTGGACGATCGCAAACGAGCCTTCCGGCAGCATCAGCGCCAGGCTCTGCAGGTTCGATGAGATCGTGGACGGATCGGCGAACAGGCCGTAGCTCGAGACCAGCGCGGTGATCGCCGGGAAGATCGCGAGCAGGCCATAGAACACGACGCCGGCCGCGGTTGCCAGCAGACGGTCCTCGTCGATCTGCTGATAGGTGCGCAGCAGAATGTCCTTCCAGCCGGCAGTCGGAATCTCGAGCGGCGTGTCGGCGAGCCGTCCACGATCTTGCGTTTCGGCCAGCGCGGGTTCGACGCCCTGCTCCCGAGCGGACGGCCGCTCAGATCGGGACAGCTGGCGAGCGATCGCCAACGTCGCCAGAGCCGTTGCACCGGCGAGCATCAGGTCGTTCGGCCAATTGCGCAGCGTACCCATCGCTAGTCCTGGATCGCATCGCGCTGACGCCGGGCGCGCGATGCAGCAAACCAGCCGACAAGCATGATTGCAGCTCCGGCGGCCAGTGCGCGGGTGGTGGGATCTACGCTCGCCCCCTGCTCCCGTCCGCGTGGTGGCGATCAGCCGCGCGGCGACGGGCACTGCGATCGCGCGCTTGAGCATGTCGGCCTGTCGGCCCGGGCGCGGCACGGCCGGCGCAGGACGCGCGAGCAGCACGCGGCCCATGACGAGCCCCAGGATCCCGAGGAGGACAAAGGCGCCGCCGATCGCGGCATATGCGATCCAGATGCCGTAATGCATTTCAAGGGCGTGGAAAGCCGCGCCAACCCCGATCCCGGTCGCGATCAGAAGCGAGACCGCACCCGCCAGCATGAAGCTGCACGCAAATGCGTAGCCGGTCACGAGGCGCGTCATCCATTGTCGCAAGTCCGCAAGGTAGGAGCGGAAGATCAGGCTCAGCGAAGACGACGTGTTGACGCGCATGACGAGGTCCATTGCAAGTCGGCATCCGACAACCCGGCGGGAAGATCGACGTTCCTCCCCGGCAACGCGCAACAGTTTGCGCCATGCGGGACAGCGCGAACCGAGCGCTAACTGACCGGAGGGAGATTTGCGCGTGGCGGCATGGAGCTCGGGAATGGCTTCGCGACCATGAGCGTCCCGCGCTCGTCGGTTTCGAGCGCGATCTTCTGGGCAAGCATCACGTCGCCCGCCGCCAGCGCGCCGACGGGCCGGAAGCACCAGCCCAGCACCACACGATCGCCGCCGTCCATCTCATAGACGTTGGTCGAGGTGCCGTAGCAAATCCGGTATCGCTTGCCGGAGTCCGAGCCGATGACGTCGAAGCGCTTATACTTTTCGAACTGCGCCCGCTGCTCGGGTGACAGCCACGCGGACAGCAGCGCAAGTCCGCGCGCCTCAATTCGCTCATAGGCCTGCCAGCGATCCCAGATCGCGGCCAGCGTCGCACCCAGCGTGCCGGCGGCGCGCCGGAGCACGGACCGCAGGGACATCTCGCGCAGACGGGCGAGCATTGGCGTCAGCCGCCGACCAGCCTCGGATAGAACAGGGTTTCCTCGGCGGTCGGATCGAGCGCGCGGACCAACTTCGCCTCTCCGGTCGCTTGCCGGATTGCGGCGGTGTAGCCGTCCGACGTGAGCTGGGTGAAGCGAGCATTCGCCCAGGCCAGCTGCTCACTGTTGTCGGGGTCGAACTGCTGTCTCGTGTCGCCGGAGTGGTCCATCACCAAGATCGTTGCCATCATCGTCTCCCTTGAAGGACATTCACAACTGCATCAGACAATCGGCACGGCCGTCGTCGGCCTGCCGCCCATCCACTCCGGCAGCGCGGCGCCGTCGCGGTGACGGCCACCCGCGCCGGCCGCGGCCCACGCGGCGACCGCACCGAACAGCAACGCCGCCGCAACCGAGAAAGCCAAGATCACTGCGCTGCGTCGCGACCGCTGGATGGCGGTCCTGGCATCGCCCATCACGCTGTCGACGCGTTTCTCCGCCTCCGCAGCA
Organism: Bradyrhizobium sp. USDA 4510; assembly: GCF_054059095.1. Taxonomy (NCBI): domain Bacteria; kingdom Pseudomonadati; phylum Pseudomonadota; class Alphaproteobacteria; order Hyphomicrobiales; family Nitrobacteraceae; genus Bradyrhizobium; species Bradyrhizobium sp. USDA 4510. The sequence continues at coordinate 3,767,365 of NZ_JBSSBT010000001.1, forward strand.
GGCAGACCGGTCGCGGCCGCCACCTGCTGGATCAGATAGCTGCGATCGTCGGAGCTGACGCCACTGCGGCTGGAGCTCGTCAGCAGGATGCGACCGGCCTCTGCCCGCTCATAGCCGATATCGAGATTGGCCGGACGCCGCACTGACCGGTACAGGCGGTCGAGCTCGGCGCTCAGCAGCGGCTCCGCGGCCGTCGCAGATGGCCGGTTCTGAACCACCGGACGCGCGGTTGACAGGCCAACCAGCGCGACGATCGTAGCACCGAGGATGACGGCGAGCGCCCAGGCGGTCAGGCCGTGAAGCCCGTCGCGGCTGTCGATCTCGTCGGATGGCGTCGCGCCGATCACGCGCTGGGCCCGGCCGGCGATGTAGCCGCCGACGCCGAAGCTCACCAATGCCTGCAGGATCAGATACAGCCCCGACAGCAACGCGAGCGCGGCTGATGCGTCGCGCCATGACGGCGAGCTTGAACTGACACCCAACCCGACCGCCGCGCCGAAGCCGATCAGGATCACCGACAGCGCCGCCGCAGCCAGCGCGCCGGCGATGACCGGACTCCATTGCAGCCGAAGCCCGGTCCTGTTGGCGGCGGACACGGCAAGCCCTCGCTCGTTATCCATGACGCGCCTACCGCAGCCCGAAGAACGACAATATCGCCAAAATGACCACGATCAGTCCGACCAGATAAATCAACTGGTTCATGAAAACCTCCTCCGTCCTTCCCGTCCTGACAATCTGGTGGAGAAGCCAAGGTTCCTACGCGGACGAACCGGCGCGATGCGGCAGGCCAATAAAAAGGGCCCCGCCGAAGCGAGGCCCTCATTGGTCGTCGCGATCTGCTGATCGCGACGTGCGACCAACACCGTTAGTCGTCGTCCCAGTCATGACCACGGATCACGAAGCCGCGGTCGCGGTAGTAGTCGCGATGATGGTTGTACCAGCCGTGGTGCCAGCCCCGGTCATGCCGGTATACGTCGACGCGCGGACCACCATAATATCGATCGCTGTAGTAGCCGTGGTCCCCGCCGACATAGATGCCCACACCCTGCGCGCTCGCAACGGTCGGTGCCGCTATCGAGAGTGCCGCAACCGCTGCAAGAGCGTAAGTAAGCTTCGTCATGGCATCCTCCTTTCTAGTACGCCGTGATAACGACTGGCGTCCGCGCATGTTGCAGGAACAGGATCGGAACTTTCCTGAACGTTCCTTCACCATCATGGCGGCTGGACGTGACCGGAGGACGAGATCGAGGAGCCCACGACGCTCTACTCGATCGCTGTGGCTCCACTCCCTGTTCGACACAAGTGACCCCAGCTCAGGGATGGAGAGCTGGGGTCGTAGCGGGGTTCTCCTGGTTGCGCTGACGGCCGGTCGGCGCGTCAGCTCGCGAGAGCATGCGCGTCGAAGTCAGTTCCGGCACTAACGTCTGCAAATGTGCGACGCACAATCGTGCCGCTGCGATTGCCCGATCAGACCGCCTAGCGCCACATGCTCGGGGCGGTGCGCAACGCGGCCTGGCCTGCGATGCGCAGCTCATCGATTGACGAGCGTCCCTCGCGAATGGCCTGCAGCAATCCAGAGGCGACGTTGGTCCGCTTCGTCGTATCCGAGCGCGGCACGCCTCCGCAGACCTCGTCGAGCACCGCGCGAAGCACTGCGGCCGTCTCTCCATCGAGCATGATTGCCTCCCTGCCCTCGTGGATCGAACTGCATCGTAGCGCGACACCGCGCGAGAGGAGTTCAAGTATGTTAACAGCCGTATCCAAATCTTGCGCGGCCGACCGTCGCGCTGTCTTCGTCGCGACAAATCACTGTCATGTTCAGATCGTCAGTGCGCTCTGCAAAATGACGCGCCTCCGCGTCAGTCCCGCTGCGACATTTCAAGGATCGCATCAGCGAACGCCTGCGGCGCCTCGCGCGCCCGCCGCACCGGCATCCGTCGCGATTTCAGGGGGAGCAGCATAGAGCCGCCTTGCCGCGTCTCAGCCGCGCCGCTTGGTGTGCAGATAGTCGGCCGAAAACAACGCCGTGTCCTTGAGCAGCTTCAGGTCGTTGATCGTCAGCATGCGGTCGCGCAGCACGATCAGGCCGGAGCCGCGCAGCTCCTGCAGCGTCCTGTTGACGTGGACCACCGACAGGCCGGTGGCATCGGCGAGATCCATCTGCGTGACCGGGAACAGGCAGGAATCGCCGTCGATCATTCCAACCGGCAGCAGGCGCTCATGGAGTTCGCACAACAGATGCGCGACCCGCTCCAGCGCCACGCGCCGTCCGATATTGACCGTCCATTCCCGCTGGATCGCGCTGTTCACCATGGTTTCGCACCACAGCGCCTCCTCCAGCGAACGGTCGCTCGCCAGCAGTTGCTCGAACGCCGGCCGCTTGATGTCGGCATAGGTGACCGGGGTCAGCGCGCCGATCGAATGATCCATCACCGACAGCAGATAAACGCAGGCGTCGCAGCTGTCGCCCGGCAGGATGAAATTGACGATCTGGCGGCGGCCGTCCGGCAGCGTCTTGTAGCGGCAGAGCCAGCCCGACAGGATGATCCTGACGCTCTCGACCGGATCGCCCTCGGTGGCGAGGTCTTCGCCCGGGCGGGCCCGATGCAGCCCTTCCTGGATCGCCTGTTGCAGCAACGCGATCCCGCGTTCGGACAATTGCCGCAGGGCATTGAGCCGCCGGATCACCGGCTGCGCCAGATTTCCCTCGAGGATCGGGGGATGCATCTAGCTCCCCATGCTCGGCGTATGGATGGCTTGCGGGTTCATCGGTATGGCGATCGTGCAGTGCAGTCCCGACGGATTGAACTCGAGCGTGCTCTTGCCCTTGAACTCGAACGCCAGCGTCCGCTCCAGGAGATCGGATCCAAATCCCCTGCGGCGCGGCGGCGCCACCGCGGGCCCGTTGCGCTCGCGCCAGTCGAACAGCAGTTGCCGCGGATCGGCCGCATCATCGATGCGCCATGAGACGTCGATGCGCCCGGCCGTATCGCTCAGCGCGCCATACTTCAAGGCATTGGTTGCGAGCTCGTGGAGTGCCAGCGCGAAGGTCTCCGCGGCCTTGGGCTGGAGCCGGATCCTGGGACCTGCGACCTTCAGTTGCTCGCCTTCCTTCGCGTTGTACGCAAGCAATTCCTCGACCACGAGATATTCGAGGTCGACGCCGCCTTCCGGATCGCGGGTCACCAGCGACTGGGTCCGCGCGAAGGCGTTGAGCCGGCCGTCGAGATGCGATGCGTAGTCCTCGACGTTCGCGCTGGTCTCGGCCGAGCGGCGCGCGATCGAGCGGACCACGCCGAGCGTGTTGCGCACGCGATGCTGCAGCTCGGCAAGTAGCAGCCGCTGCCGCTCCTCGGCCCGCGTGATCGCGGTGACGTCGATGAAGGTGATCACGACGCCGGCGATGAAATTGTCGATGCTGCGGTACGGCAGGATGCGCACGATATAGCGCGTGCCGCTGTCGGGCGCGGTCAGCTCGCGCTCGGCGCTGGCCAGCGTCCGCAGCACGCGCCGCACATCGTCGTAGAGCTCCTCGATCGGGATGCGCGCCTTGATATGCGCGATCGGGCGGCCGACATCGGTCTCGACCAGATGCAGCAAATGCGTGATCGCCGGCGTGAAGTTCATCACCTTCAGATCGTTGTCCAGGAACACGGTCGCGATCTGCGTGCTCTCGAGGAAATTCTTCAGGTCGCTGGTGGCGCGGGTCAATTCCTGCACGCGATGCGCCAGCTCGCCGTTGACGGTCGTCAGCTCCTCGTTGACCGACTGCAATTCCTCGCGCGAGGTCTCCAGTTCCTCGTTGGCGGATTGCAGCTCCTCATTGAGCGATTGATACTCCTCGTTGGAGGATTTCAGTTCCTCATTGGTGCTTTCGAGCTCCTCGATCGTGGCCTGCAACCGCTCGCGGGTGGCGCGCAGCTCGCTTTCCAGCCGCTCGACATGCTCGGTCCTGACCAGAACGTTGGGATTGGTTTCGGCGCGATCCACAGGGCGGATCGGCCCATCCTTGAACAGCACGACGAAATTGCGGTGACCCGCAGGGCCGTCGAGAATTGGTTCGGCCGTGATGTCGACCAGCACGCGATGCCCGTTGACGCCGAGTTGCACCTGCTCGGCATGCGCGGCCTCGTTGGTTTCCGCGGCACGGCTGAGCGCCGTGCGCAGCTCAAGTCTGAGGTCGCGGTGCACGAGTTGCAGCAGGTCGAGGGTCGCCGTGCCTGCGGTCGGCTCGATATAGCGGCCGGTGCGGCCGGAGAAATGCAGGATGTGAAAGTGGTCGTCGGTGATCACATAGGCCGGCGCATAGCGCTCGGCGATGCGCTGGGCGCGGCGCTCGAGGCCGACATCGGGGCCGATGGAGCGGACCGGTGGTATGTCGATCGCGGCTCGCCCGGCCGCCGTCGTGATCGGGAATTCCGGCGGCAGTCGCGTCCCGGTCTCGAGCTTCTTGAAGATGCGTGCGCGCCGGTCGACCGGCGCGAACAGCTTCGGATGCCGGGTGACGTTCTCGGAATTGCCGAGAAACAGGTACCGGTCCGGCAGCAGCGCAAAATGGAACAGCGGGATGACGCGGTTCTGCAGCTCGGCATTGAGATAGATCAGCAGGTTGCGGCACGAGATCAAATCGAGCTTGGAGAACGGCGCGTCCTTGATGACGTTGTGCTGCGAGAAAATGCACATCTCGCGCAGCTCCTTGACGACGCAGTAGGTGTCGCCTTCGCGTACGAACCAGCGCGCCAGCCGTTCCGGCGTCATATCGTTCTCGATGCTGGTGCGATAGCGCCCGACGCGCGCGGCGGCGAGCGCGCGCCCGTCGATGTCAGTCGCGAAGATCTGCACCTGCGGCACCGAGTCGAGACCGGCCATATGCTCGCGCAGCAGAATGCCGATCGAATAGGCCTCTTCGCCGGTCGCGCAGCCAAGCACCCAGACACGCACCTGCTGGCCGACGCCCTTCCCTTCGAATATCTTCGGAATGATCTGGGTTTCCAGGACATCGAACTCCTTCTTGTCGCGGAAGAATTCCGTGACGCCGATCAGGAGGTCGTTGAACAGATGTTGCGCCTCGTCCTTGTCGTTTCTCAGGAAATCGACATAGGCAGAGATATCGTCGATCTGCACCACCTGCATGCGGCGCTGGACGCGGCGCAGGAAGGTGTTCTGCTTGTAGCCGTGGAAATCGTTGCCGGTCTTGTTGCGAAGGATATCCGCAATGCGCGCAAGCGAGGTTGCCGCCGCGGCCAGCACCTCGTCGAACCCCTGCTTCTCCTCGAGCCGGCGCAGGTGGCGGGCATAGACGTCGATATGCTCGGGAATGGCCTCGGGCGGCAGCACAAAATCCGCGATCGCGACGGCCGAATTGCCTTCGGCGTGCGGATCGGGTTCGCCATCCCCGATGCGCTCGGCGATCGCCAGGCCGCCATGATCCTTCAGGGTCGCGACCCCGAGCGTGCCGTCGCCACCGGTGCCGGCCAGCACCACGCCGATCGATTCCTCGGCGCGCTCCTCCGCCAGCGACACCAGGAAACTGTCGATGGTGGCCCGCTCGGCGCGCGCCTGCTCGGCGCGCCGGACCGCGAAACGGTCGCCATGAACGGTGGTGATCATGTCGGACGGACACAGATGGATCGTGCCACCCTCGACGAGCTGTCCGTCGCTGATCTCGGACAGCCGGGCGCCTTCCGATCGCTGCAACGCTTCGCGCAACCGGGTGTCCTCGATGGCATCCCGGTACTGCAACACGAGCACGACGGCCTGGTCCGGATTGAGCCTTAGCTTCGAGAAGAACCGCTCGATGCTGTCGAGGGTGCCGGCGGACGCGCCCACACCTATGATCAGCGGCGCCTTGGACTGGCGCTCTTCGTCTCCGCTCTGGGATTGGCCAACATCATCCATGATTGCAGCGGCTCTCATTCTCCTGCTGGCGTCTCGCCCGCGTCTTTTGATAGCAGAGTTTAGTCCTATCCCAACGGGATAGGTAGGAATTCTCCAACCTCCCGGGAACCTCGACTCCGGGATCGATTGCCCTCCAAAACCGGAAGGGTCATAGTTAGGTGATGGAAGGCGACCCGACGATAGATGGATCCGGAGAGCTCACAGCCCTGATCAGGCGTGCGGAACGGGCGACTGCAGAAGCCCATCGCCTCATCGACGAGAACCTCTGGCGCCAGCGCGTCCTGCAGCAGTTTGACCACATGTTCGAACTTGGAGCGGAGTTCAGGGCACTGAGGCGCATCCCCGATCCTCCTCCCAGGCGCTAGGTGGTGTGGACTCTAAGGATTCCCTTTTAGGCGCAAATCAGATTCAAGGCTGCTTTTGGGGAGGCCGCCTTGGGTGTGATGGACCGCTTGGTATTGAGCGACGCGACATGGGAGCGGATGGCGCCGTTGATCATCGGCCGGCCTGACCAGAAGGGTTCGACCGGACGGGACAACCGGATGTTTGTGGAGGGCGTACTTTGGATCGTGCGCACTGGCTCTCCCTGGCGTGATCTTCCGGAGGTGTTTGGAGACTGGAACAGCGTGTTTCGGCGCTTCAGTCGATGGAGCATCAAGGGGGTCTGGTGGCGCATATTCGAAGCGATGTCCGGTGATCCGGACTTCGAGTATCTGATCGTCGACTCCACCATCGTCCGGGCGCACCAGCACGCCGCTGGGGCGAAAAAAGGGGGTCTGAAGATCAGGCGATCGGTCGCTCGCGCGGTGGCCTGAGCACCAAGATACATATGGCCGTTCGCGGCCTGGGATGTCCCGTACGGTTCAAGCTCACCGCAGGTCAGAAGAGCGACGTACCGCAAGCCGCCGAATTGATCGAGGGATTACCTGCCCAGGTCGTCATGGCGGATACGGCTTATGACGCCGATCACTTGCGCCAGGCGATCGCTGCCAAAGGCGCGCTCGCCGTCATCCCCAACAACCCGTCACGTGCGCTCAAATATCCGCTGGACAAGCATCTCTATGCCCAGCGTCATCTCGTCGAATGCTGCTTCTCAAAACTCAAGCAGTTCCGCCGCGTCGCAACCCGCTTCGAAAAGACCGCCCGAAATTACCTGGCCGTCGTTACTCTCGCAGCCATCGTCTTATGGATGCGATAAATGTCCACACCACCTAGTGCGATGTCACCCGCTCCTCGAGATATGCGACCCGCTGCACGATCAGGGTTCGATGCCGCTCCCACTCGATCAAGGTCTGCTTGAGCAAGCCGACCAGCCGCTCGGCTTGCACAGTGTCGTGACCGGCCCGTTGCAGCCAATCCAGCAGATCCTGCTGGCTGCGCAGCCGCCTCCAGCCCTCCTCGATATCGACGTCCGCCTTGACCAGCAGCGCACGTTCGGACCGCAGCTGTTCGGCCCAGTTCGCATGCTCAGCGCTGGCCATCACGGTTCCTTCCGCGCCGGTCGCTTCGGATCGAGCGATTGTAGCATGACTCGCCGGATCATATCGGCGTATTCGCGATATTCAGCGGCGCGCGCGTCATACATTTGCGCGACCGCCGGGCGACCGCTCTGGCGGCCGTCCTCGGCCATCCGGTGCACCAGTTCGGCGCGCTCCTCGATGATGCGGAGTGCGACCCGGAGCGCCTCGTCAACCCGGCCCTCCTGCTCCTTGGCAAGCGCGTCGGCCGTATAGGCGTGACCGACCTGACAGCGAAATCGCAGCGGGTGCCCGACCTTGAGCTCGGAAAGGACGCCACCGCATCCCGGACAAGTCAGCGGTGCCGGATCGGCAATCTCGACCAGCGTATCGCTGCCGACGCGCTCGCCCGCCGCAATTTTCACCTCCAGCACGATCTCCGGCGGAATCGGCAGGATCGCGCCGGGCCGCTCCCGAACCAGATCGGACAGCACATCGCCAAGCCGTGCGCCCGGGATACAGAGATCGACGGTGGTCGCTTCCAATGCCCTGAGCGGCATTTCATCGGACATCGCGTCCTGGGGCTCCTGAACCAGCGCGACCCCACCGCACCGCTTGATCGCGTTCAGGCCTGCCGCGCCGTCGGACAGCAGGCCGCTGAGCACAACGCCAATCACGCGCGGTCCATAGTGCAGTGCGGCCGAGCGAAACAGCGCGTCGATCGCCGGCCGCACCAGATTTTCGCGTGGCCCGCGGCCGAGCATCAGGTGGCCATCCTGGATCAGCAGATGGTGGTCCGGCGCCGCCAGATAGACGTGCCCATTTTCGATGACCATGCCGCTTTCCGCCTGCCGGACCGGCAGCTTGCCGGCGGCGCTCGCGACCGTGGAGAGAATGCCGATGCCGTGAGACGGTATGTGCAATACGATGAAGACCGCGGCCGGCAGATCCACCGGCAGCCGGCCCAGAATCTCCTTCAACGGTGCAGTCGCCCCAGCCGAACCGCCGATGACGATGATGTCCCGATTGGACATGGAACCTGCCTTTTCCGATATTGTTTACAACAAGGCGAGCATTCGGCTTATGTTCCAATTTTGCGACGACATCACACCGGGTACGGCCCGAATCGACATGTCTGAATTTGCACCTTTGCGCGAACGCCCTCTCCTGACCGGACGGCGCGTCCTGATTGTCGAAGACGAATATTTCCTTGCCGACGACATGCGCAGCGCGCTGCGTGCGCTCGGTGCCGATATCGCCGGGCCGGCCGGTGACATCGACGATGCGCTTCGTATCCTTCAAGACGGCGGCGTGATCGATGGAGCGGTGCTCGATGTAAACATCCGCAAGCAGATGATCTATCCGGTCGCGCGCGAGCTGCAGGCGCGCGGCGTGCCGATGGTGTTCACCTCGGGATACGACAAGATCGTGCTGAGCAGCGAATTCGCGGACGTTCCGTTGTGGGAGAAGCCGTTCGATCATCGCGCCATGGCGCACGGGCTCGCCGGCATGATCCTGCGCGGCAATGACGCTGCCGGACACGAATAATCCGCTCGAGCATTTGCAAATGTTAGTGCGGAGGTTTGCAGACGGCCTCACGATACTCCGGTCACGATATCGGACCGGGGGTGTGTAATGACCGAGATCGAAAGACGTATCGAGCTGCTGGAGCAGACGGCCGCAGAACGCGCGCTGGTCGCCGACCTCTCAACCGTCACGGAAACCCGCATCCGTAACGCCCAATTGGCAAACGAGTTGCGCCTCGTCGTCGCGCAGCTCAGGAGCTTGAGGCCGGGTGACGCTCATACTGTCTGATTGTCTCGGTCCACGATCTCGGGTGAACCGGCGGCGCGATACATCCTCCCATCGTTTTCAGGAAGGACAACGACACTGCACGATTCAACGGATCGGATCGCGGAATGCCGGCAACTGGCCGACGAGGCCGACCGTCTGGCCGCGACGTCCGGCGTCGAAAGGACGCGCAAGGATTACGAGTTGCTGGCCAGGTCCTGGCGACAATTGGCGCTGAGCTACGAATTCTCCATGCATCTCGAACGCTTCATCAACGCCCGCTAGTAGCTCGTCACAGTGATTTTGACTCTTTGGGTATGCCTGGATAGGCGCGCCCCAGTTTGGTGCGAGCTTTGTCCGTTGTGAACATCCAGTTGATACGGGCGCGAGTTTTGTTTCGCTGCCGCTCCCATGCTGCGATCTCGTTTCTAAGGCGTTTTGGATCGTCGATCCGGCGGCCGAGACACTGCCCTTGGAGCACGCCGATCTCGATCTCGACCATATTGAGCCAACTGGCGTGTTTCGGGGTGTAGTGGAACTCGAGGCGGCGCAGGATGCGGCGGGCCTCGGCGGGGGCAAAGGCCTGGTAGAGGGCGCCGGGGGCATGGATCGACAGATTGTCCTGCACGACACGGATGCAGGCGGCCTTGGGGTAATGGACATCGACGAGTTCGCGCATGCAGTGAGCATAATCCACGGCGGTGCGCCGTTCGGTGACTTTGACGTTACGCCAGGCCCGATGCGGATCGAGGGCGACAAAGAGATTGACGGTGCCGTTGCGGCGGTACTCGTAATCGTAACGCTCGCGCTTTCCCGGCTCGGGTGGGATCGGCTGGCGCACTTCGCCGATGAGCTGGACGGGGGTTTCGTCGAAGCAGACCAGCGGCCGCTCGGGATCAGGCGCTTCAGCGTAGAGATCGAGCACATCTTCCATGCGGGCGACGTATTCGCCATCGACATGGGGAATGCACCACATGTCCCTGCGCCACGGCTTGAGGTCATTATCGGCCAGCCGGCGGCGCACGGTCTCGCCCGACAGGCTGTCATGATCGGTGAGCTTGACCATCACGTCGGCCAGCAGCGCCAGCGTCCAGCGCCTCCGGCCAGCGGGCGGCTTGGCGCATGCGGTCGCCACCAGCAGGGCTTCCTCCTTGCCGGTCAGCTTGCGCTCCGCACCGGGACGCGGCTCCTCACTCAAGGCCCGATCGAGATTGCCTTCCACCAAGCGGCGTTTGGTCCGATAGACGGTGGAGGCGCTTACTCTGACGGTCCGGACAATCTCCTCGTCGCGGCTGCCGATGTCGGCCGCCAGCAAAATCTGGGCCCGCTTGAGTTTGCGAGCGGCATGCTTGCCGCCGCTCAGCATCGCCGTCAGTTCCTCTCGCTCGGCTTGGCTCAATTCAACCCGGTACCGTACATTCATCGTTCGCCTCCCTGTCGGAGGCTCCGGACGAATCGATCCATGAGTCAAAAATCAGGCGCACGCTTTACCGAGAAGCAGGGCCATTATCTGGCTTTCATCTATACCTACTCGCACATGTTCGGACGGCCCCCCGCCGAAGCCGACATGCAGCGTCACTTCGGTGTTAGCCCGCCCTCAGTCCATCAGATGATCGTCACGCTCGAACGTAACGGCCTCATTCGCCGTCGAGCCGATATCCCCAGAAGCATCGAAATCCTCGTGCCGCCAGAGAACTTGCCGATCCTAAGCTGGCTCGGTATCAAACCGTCAAAATCACTGTGACGAGCCACTAGTCGGCCTGCCGACCGATAGGGATATTGCCCGCCCCCACCAGCGAAAGCCTTACGTACTGTTGTCGCGGTGGGCTTTGATCTCCATGCGCGTGCTCGCGGAATTACGCACCGATTGCCGCAACTCGGCGAGCTGATCGTCTCGCTGATCCGCGAGCGATCGCTTCTGTGCGCGCAAAGTGAGACTTTCTTCGATGGCAAGCTGAGCGCGGGCGAACAGGGGATCGATCATCGACGAAACATGTCACCCGATCGCTGCCGCCGCCCTGTCATGTGATAAGTCCGCAGCGGGTTTGCTCCGAGGCAGCGCGACAAACGTATCTCATGAGACATCGAAGATTGTTCGAACGCGGTCGTCGCCAGCGTCGGTGCGCCGCTTCATGGCCTGCTCCCTGGCGGGGGTGACACAGCAATCACCCCAACCAGCATGGTTCCGCCTCCGCAGGGTGCGAAAGCTCAACACAGGTCAGGATTCAGGATTCCATATTGGCTTTCCGCCTGCGGGAAGGGTTCCTGCGTCTTGCGGCCCAGAAACGTGCTGGCGCGGCTTTCGGCGAGGAGCTTGCGCGCGTGCTCGACGACCCGGATCATCCGCTCGGTATCGTTGAGATCACGGTAATTGGAAAGACGATAGATTTGCCGCTCGATGGGCATGGTGTACTCCCTGTTATGCAGGCGGGAGCACAATCGGTCTCTCAGCCACCGACGCCTACGGCAGAGCCTTGGCCGGTGATGAGGAGACAACAAACCTCGACCAGGAAAGTTGCCAACAAAGTGCTGTGTTGGGAATCACAGCGCAATACATACGGTGTCGTCCCTGCTTTCGCATGCTTTCGCAGGGACGACGTGTGGAAAGAGCAGCGAACGCTCATTCTCTTTGGTGTCATTGGCACGGGGGCCGGACCCATATCCACCGCTGCGCATCCCGGCGCGCGCACCGATCTGCGTTCAGTTCGCCGGCTATTCGGCGACGCTCATCTGCTTGCACAAGATCCCGAGAGCCTCCGCACACCCGCGCGGCTTGGTCACCACGGGGAGATGCGCATACTTCTCGGGCAGCGCGCTGGGGTCGTAGCCGGTATACAGGGTGACCGGTGTTCCCATCGCAAGCAGGGTATCGATCAACTTGTAGGACGAGGTTCCATTGACGTTGATGTCGATCAGCGCGCCGGACGCTCCGGACGCGTGTGGGCGGGCTTCGTCGATCGAAGCGAACGGGCCGACGACGTGATAGCCGGCCTGTCGTGCCAGCGTGGCACAGTCATCGGCAATGAAATACTCGTCCTCCACGATCAAGATCGTACGCATAGCAGTACCTCTGCCAGTTGATCTTCGCGGATGATCGAGGTGTTAACGTTCTCCCGCCGGTTGGGTTTCCCAGGCGCGTCGTTCCGCGCACCGTTAGGACAGCGGTCATGGCCCATTCAAAGAGCGGGAATTCAAGACGGAGGGTGGTCCCGATTTTCCAGGCGCGCGCCGTCAGCTACCGGCCACCAGCAACCCGAGGTACAGCCAGAGTACAATTGTCACAGTGATCGTTGCGGCGAAAAAGTAGCGGTCGATGAGATTCATCAACTGCACCCTTCGGATGACTATGGCGGATATCGAATCGCGGTCGAAACATCAGTCGCTGCCGCTTGTCATCTCTCTGCCTGGTTCCGGCATTTACATATGAGAGATCGGTGGTCCCGCCCGGAGATGCCTTGTTTGCCGATGTCGAAGAACAAACCAGTCGCCGTCACCGCTAGGGTGTGCGGGTGCGCGGCTCCAAGGCGGCAAACTAAGGAACTAGGGTCGGCGCCTGCGGTTGGAGCCAGCGAACGCAATGCATCAGCCAAGAACCGCAGCCAAGAACCGCCGCCGCTATCGCTGCCCGACGTCCCGCCCGGCCCCGCCATCAGTCGAGCGCGATCATCACCGGCCGGATCAACCTGTAGCTGTTGTGATAGTTTTGGGGAGGAGTTGGCTCCATGAAAGCAACCATCGAACAAAGAACGACCGCCGGCAATCTCGACCTGCTCGACCGCTACTGGCGCGCCGCCAATTACCTTTCGGTCGGCCAGATCTATCTTCTCGACAATCCGCTGCTTAGCGAGCCGCTGCGCAAGGAACACATCAAGCCCCGCCTGCTCGGTCATTGGGGCACCACACCGGGCCTGAATTTCGTCTATGCCCATCTCAACCGTGTCATTCGCGCGCTCGATCTCAACGTCATCTACATTTGCGGTCCCGGACATGGCGGTCCGGGCATGGTGGCGAACACATATCTCGAAGGCTCCTACAGCGAGATATATCCCGACATCGGCCGAGACGCGGATGGTCTGCGAAAGTTGTTCCGGCAGTTTTCCTTCCCCGGCGGTATTCCAAGCCACGCGGCACCGGAAACGCCCGGCTCCATTCATGAGGGTGGCGAGCTCGGCTATTCGCTGGTCCACGCCTATGGCGCGGCGTTCGACAATCCCGATCTGATCGTGGCCTGCGTCGTCGGCGATGGCGAGGCGGAAACCGGTCCGCTGGCTGCATCGTGGCACTCGAACAAGTTCTTAAATCCCGCGCGTGACGGCGCGGTGCTGCCGATCCTGCATCTCAACGGCTACAAGATCGCCAATCCGACGGTGCTCGGGCGGATGGGCGACGAGGAAATCCGCAACCTGTTTCGCGGCTACGGACATGAGCCGCTTTTCGTCGAGGGCGACAATCCGATGCCGATGCATCGCGCCATGGCCGCTGCCCTGGATGAGGCGCTTGCAGCCATTCACAAGATCCAAACGGAGGCGCGCGGCGGCAAACGATCGGAGCGGCCGCGCTGGCCGATGATCGTGCTGCGCAGTCCGAAGGGCTGGACCGGTCCGAAGGAGGTCGACGGGCTGAAAGTCGAGGGCTTTTGGCGCGCGCACCAGGTGCCGATCGCGCAAGTCCGCGACAACCCCGCGCATCTCAGGCTGCTTGAAGACTGGATGCGAAGCTATCATCCAGAGCAACTGTTCGACAAGGATGGTGCGCTGATCCCGGAGCTCCAGGCCCTCGCCCCGACCGCGAACCGCCGGATGGGCGCCAATCCGCACGCCAATGGCGGCCTTCTGAAACGCGAGCTCCGGTTGCCGGATTACCGCGCATTTGCCGTCGACGTGAAGCATCCGGGTCAGACGGTCGCCGCAGCGACCCACGAGCTCGGAAAATACCTGCGCGATGTCCTCAAGCTGAATGCCAATGCCGGCAATTTCCGCATCATGGGGCCTGACGAAACCGCCTCGAACCGGCTGGATGCCGTATTCGAAGCCACAGACCGGGTCTGGATGGAGCCGACCGAGCCGTACGATGTCCATCTCGCTCAAGACGGCCGCGTCATGGAAGTCCTCAGCGAACACCTCTGCCAGGGCTGGCTGGAGGGCTATCTATTGACCGGACGCCACGGCTTCTTCTCCTGCTATGAAGCATTCATCCACATCGTGGATTCGATGTTCAACCAGCACGCCAAATGGCTGAAGGTCTCGCGCCAATTGGCGTGGCGGCGTCCGATCGCCTCGCTCAATTATCTGCTGACGTCGCATGTCTGGCGACAGGATCACAACGGTTTCAGCCACCAGGATCCCGGCTTTGTCGATCTGGTCACCAACAAGAAGGCCGACATCGTCCGTGTCTATTTCCCGCCCGACGCCAACACGCTGCTATGGATCGCCGATCACTGCCTGCAGACCTACGATCGGATCAATGTCATCGTCGCCGGCAAACAACCGTCCGCGCAATGGCTTTCGATGCAGGACGCCGCCACCCATTGCGATGCCGGCATTGGCATCTGGACGTGGGCCGGAACCGGAGATGCCACAAGCGAGCCCGATGTCGTGATGGCTTGCGCGGGTGACGTTCCGACGCTGGAGACGCTCGCCGCCGTTGATCTGCTGCACAAGGCCCTCCCCGACCTCAAGATCCGCGTGGTCAACGTCGTCGACCTGATGACGCTGCAGTCGAGGCAACAGCACCCTCATGGCCTCAGCGATCGCGACTTCGACAGCCTGTTCACGCGCGATCGCCCCGTCATCTTTGCCTACCACGGCTACCCTTATCTCATCCACCGACTCACCTATGGCCGGGCCAATCACGACAACATGCATGTGCGCGGCTTTGTGGAGGAAGGCACGACGACCACACCTTTCGACATGGTCGTTCTCAATGGATTAGACCGCTATCATCTCGCGATCGAGGTGATCGAGCGCGTGCCGGGGCTCGCCACCAAGGCCGCACAGATCAAGCAAGAATACCGGAACGCCTTGATCGCGCATGCGCGATATGTGCGCGAACATGGCGAGGACATGCCGGAGGTTCGAGACTGGGTCTGGCCAAACGGCACTGGCGGCGCCACACCTGCGGGCGGTTGAGCCATGCCGACGTCCGATGCGGTTCTGGTCGTCAACTCCGGCTCGTCGAGCATCAAGTTCGGCGTTTTCGATGCTTCGCATACCGATCCCGCGCTGCTCTGCAAGGCACAGGTCGACGAGCACGAGGGCGCGTCGCGATTGGTCTTCACCGACCCGGCCGGCCGCGCGTCGTTCGCGTTGGAGCAAGCCGAACCAGATGCGTCGCCCGATCGGCTGTTCGCCGACGTCCTGGCACGGATCGAACATCATCTTGGCCAGCGGCTGCGTGCCGTCGGGCATCGCGTCGTACATGGCGGCCGCGAATTTTCGCGACCGGTCGAAGTCAATCGGACGGTGCTTGCCGTCCTCGACGCCCTCACCCCGCTGGCGCCGTTGCATCAGCCTCGCTGCCTGACGCCAATCCGGGCAATCAGCGCGATCCGGCCGGAACTGATGCAGGTCGCATGCTTCGACACGTCGTTCCATCATGGCCTCGCGCCGCCCGTCAATCGGTTTGCGATCCCGAGACATCTCGAACGCGCCGGCATTCGGCGCTACGGCTTTCATGGGCTCTCCTTTGAATATGTCGCAGGCCGCCTTGCCGACATCTCGCCGGAGTTTTCCGCAAAGCGCACCGTGGTGGCGCATCTCGGCAATGGCGCGAGCCTCTGCGCCATGCGCAACGGCCGGAGCATCGACACCACGATGGGTCTGACGCCGCTCGACGGCCTGGTCATGGGGACCCGTTGCGGCACGATCGATCCGGGCGTTCTGCTTTACCTCCAGCAGCAGAACGGCATGTCGGTCGACGACCTTGAGCAGCTGCTTTATCACCAATCGGGGCTGCTCGGCGTTTCGGGCATCTCCTCCGACATGCGTGTCTTGCTCGCCAGCCAGGAGCCAGCCGCGAAGGAAGCGGTTGATCTCTTCACGTTCCGCATCGCGCAGCAGGTCGTCGCGATGGCTGGCACGCTGGGCGGACTGGAATGCCTGGTGTTCACCGGCGGTATCGGCGAGCACGCGGGCGAGGTTCGCAGCGAGGTCTGCGAACGCCTGCGATGGCTGGGTGTTGAGCTCGATCCATGCGCCAACGCCGCGGCAGAGCTGCACATTGCTGGCACGGACAGTTCGGTGGACGTGCTCGTCATGGCGACAAACGAGGAAGCAACGATTGCTCGCCACTGCGCAGCCTTGATCTCGGGAACCTAGGATCGCCGAGAGGCGCTCCTGCGGCAGTGGGCTAAATCGATGCTTGAAGGACCGTTTCCTTGAGCCGGACGTTGACGTCCCGGAAACCGAAATCGGCAACGGGAGAACGATAATGCCGGAACGAAAGACGATGCAAAAGGCCAGACAGGACCGGCGCGCGGGAAAGTCGACGACCACCCAGGCGGGCGAGTTCGTGCACGAGGAAATTCGCAAGGTTCGCCGTGGCAAGCACGGCGCGCGATCTTCCAAACAGGCCATTGCAATCGGCCTGTCGAAGGCGAGGCGCGCGGGCGTTCCGCTCCGTCCCCCCAAGAAAGGCGCAGCCAAGGCGACCACCCGCAAGAGCGCGGAGTACGCCTATGAGGCGGGCCAGGGCAAGCGAAAGACCAGACGCAGGCCGCGCGTCTCGCGAGCGGTGTCCAACGTCCTGAAACGGGAACCGCGCAGCGCGGCGTCGCACACGGCGCTGTCGAAACAAACGCGGCGCGCGGCCTCGCGGCGTTCTGCATCGGCCCGCTCGGCCGCGGCACGCAAGGCGGCAAAAACCAAGGGATCGGCCGTTCGTTCGGCCGCAGCAAAGAAAGCAGCCCGCACCAGAGCGCGGCGGCGAAAGTAAGCTCGAGGACGGGGATGGCGATTCACATAGGCAAATGCGGACGCTGTGATGGGCGCATCATACCCGTTACCTGCTTAGTCTCGACAACGGTGCAGGCGGATGACCCCAGCGTCGGCCCCAGGGCCCGCAAAGGTGCTGGGGTCGTCTCCGCACCGCAAAGGCCCTGACGCACCGGCCCGGGCGTCAGGGCCTTCGCCATTCCGAAGCCTGGAAAGGCTCTTGAACGACAAGCATCAGCGCCCCTTAAAGCCCGGCTTCCGCCGTCCGAGGAAGGCCGCGACGCCTTCCTTGTGATCCTCGGTCAGGCTCGCCAGCGCGAACTGGTCGAGGTCCATGTGGCTGGCGAGATCGTCGAGCGCATGTGCGAGCCGGTTGACCGTCAGCTTGGTCATCGCGACCGAGATCGGCGGCTGGGCAGCGACCTTGGCCGCGAGCGCCATCGCGATGTCATATGACTTTCCAGGATCGGTCACCTGCTCCACCAGGCCCCACTCGTAGGCCTCCTCGGCCGAGATCCGGTCGTCGGCCAGGATCACCGCCTGCTTGGTGCGCGCCGGTCCCATCAGATGCAGCATGCGCGGCACGCTCTGCCAGCTCATGTTCATGCCGAGCGCGATTTCCGGCACCCGCATATGCGCGTCGCGCGCCATGACGCGGAAATCCAGCGCGACCGCGAGTGCCACGCCGCCGCCGACGCAAAAGCCCTCGATCGCGCCGATCGTGACCTGCTCCATGTCCTGCCAGGCGCGCGTCAGCCGCGGCCCGAGCTTCAGGTGCCGGCGCAGCGTGCCCATGTCCATGGTCTGGCGAGAACGCCCCTCGGCGTCCTTGAGGTCGAAGCCGGCGCTGAACGATTTGGCGCCGCCGGTCAGCACCACCACCGAGGTCTCGCTATCGTCCTCGAAACTGCGCGCCGCGTCGGTCAGCTGCCGCAGCGCCTCCGGCGACAGCGCGTTGATACCGTCGCCGCGGTCGAACCGCACCACGGCGATGCGGCCCTCCGGCCCGAGGCCTTTCTCGATCGTCACATAGTCAACCACGCATACCTCCCCGCTCGCATTCTTGTGTACTGCCTGCCTCGACATAGCACGACGGTTTCGCCTATTCTGTGGGCATGAGCGAACATGATCATCACCACCACGATCACGACCATTCCGAACTGTCGGAGACCGAACTGCGCGTCCGTGCGCTGGAATCGATCCTGACCGAGAAGGGCTATGTCGAGGCTGCCGCGCTCGACGCCATCGTGCAGGCCTATGAGACCAAGATCGGCCCGCATAACGGCGCCCGGGTCGTCGCCAAGGCCTGGACCGATCCCGCCTTCAAGAAGGCGCTGCTCGAGGACGCCAGCAAGGCGGTCGGCACCCTCGGCCATGTCAGCCGGGTCGGCGACCATCTGGTCGCGATCGAGAATACACCCGGCCGCCACAACATGGTCGTCTGCACATTGTGCTCCTGTTATCCCTGGGAAATGCTCGGGCTGCCGCCGGTCTGGTACAAGGCCTCGCCGTATCGCTCGCGCGCGGTCAAGGATCCGCGCGGCGTGCTCGCCGATTTCGGCGTCAGCCTGCCGAAGGAGACGGAAATCCGGGTCTGGGATTCGACCGCGGAGACGCGCTTTCTGGTGCTGCCGATGCGGCCCGAAGGCACCGAGGGCTGGAGCGAAGACCAGCTCGCCGAGCTGGTGACGCGCGATTCCATGATCGGCACCGGCTTTCCCAAGAAACCGGGGGCGCCGTCATGAACGGCGTCCACGACATGGGCGGCATGGACGGGTTCGGCAAGGTCGAGCCCGAGCCGAACGAACCGATGTTCCATGAGGAATGGGAATCCCGGGTGCTCGCCATGGTCCGTGCGATGGGCGCAGCCGGCGCCTTCAACATCGACGCCTCGCGCTTCTATCGCGAGACCCTGCCCCCGCAGGTCTATCTGTCGAGCTCCTACTACAGGAAATGGCTGCTTGGGCTGGAAGCCCTGCTGCTCGACAAGGGCTATATCTCCAAGGACGACGTCGCCGCCGGGCATTCCGTCGCGCCGGCGAAATCGCTCAAGCACGGCAAGTTCTCCGTCGCCGACATCGAGCGCATCATGGTGCGCGGCAAGTTCGGCCGCGCCGCGCCGGGGCCTGCGAAATTCAAGGCCGGCGATCGGGTGCGGGCGAAGAACATCCATCCCGCGACGCACACACGGCTGCCACGCTACGTGCGCGGTCACGTCGGGGTGGTCGAGCGCGATCATGGCTGTCACGTATTTCCCGATACCGTGGCCAACGACGCCGGCGAACATCCGCAGTGGCTGTACACCGTCGTGTTCGACGGACGCGAGCTGTGGGGCCCGGACTCCGATCCGACCATCAAGGTCTCGATCGACGCGTTCGAGCCGTATCTGGAGGCCGTGTGATGGATGCAGGTGCCGCCGCGCGCGCCACCAGCGCAGTGTCCAGCATTCCCCGCGACCAGGACGGCCCGGTGTTCCGTGCACCGTGGGAGGCGCAGGCGTTCGCCATGGCCTTGACGCTGCATGACCGCGGCGTGTTCACCTGG
This sequence comes from Bradyrhizobium sp. USDA 4510, assembly GCF_054059095.1. NCBI lineage: Bacteria > Pseudomonadati > Pseudomonadota > Alphaproteobacteria > Hyphomicrobiales > Nitrobacteraceae > Bradyrhizobium > Bradyrhizobium sp. USDA 4510. The sequence continues at coordinate 3,786,986 of NZ_JBSSBT010000001.1, forward strand.
CCCGAATGGGCTGCGGCGCTTGCCGACCAGATCAAGCGCGCGCAGGCCGCCGGCGATCCCGACACCGGCGAGACCTATTACCAGCACTGGCTCGCGACGCTCGAACATCTCGTCGCCGCCAAGGGCGTCACGACGCATGAGACACTGCACCGCTACCGCGACGCCTGGGACCACGCCGCCGACCGCACCCCGCACGGCCAGCCGATCGTGCTGACGGCCGCGGATTTCGAGTAGCCTCGAATGCCATGATTACCTACATGCGCATGCGCGGGTGATGTCATCGCGTGGTGGGTCGCCTTGAATCGCGAACTCATCCTCATCGTCGTCCCGGCGAAGGCCGGGACCCATAACCCCAAATGCAAATTGTTACGCGATGCTGGAACGACGAGTCCCACCCACAACGCCTGCCGCGGCGTATGGGTCCCGGCCTTCGCCGGGACGACGACGGGGAGAGACCGCGCGCACGGATTCCAGAGACGGGAGTGCTGGAGCCGAGAAGCCGCAGCATACCGGATCGCCCGGTCGAGCCGGGCCTGGGACGATTTCTGGATAATAGAAGAATACCGCTGAGTTGCCCGACGTGTCAAGTTGCCGTGTCGAACGCCGGCAGCCGCCGACTCCTTTGCATGGGGTTGTTTTCGATATTTTGGCCGTGCGCCCTGCGGGGCCATCAGTCCACGGTTACGGGCCACCCTGCGCGACGTACTCCCGCCAGCCCTTGGCCCGCAGGCTGCAGGCCGGGCATTCGCCGCAGCCATAGCCCCAATCGTGCTGCGCGCCGCGTTCGCCGAGATAGCAGGTGTGCGAGTGCTCGCGGATCAGGTCGACCAGCCCTGCTCCGCCGAGCTCGTGCGCGAGCCGCCAGGTCGCGGCCTTGTCGAGCCACATCAGCGGCGTGTGCAGCTCGAAATCCCTGGCCATGCCGAGATTGAGCGCGGATTGCAATGCCTTAATGGTCTCGTCGCGGCAATCCGGGTAGCCGGAATAGTCGGTCTCGCACATGCCGCCGATGATGTGGCGGATCCCCCGCCGATAGGCCAGCGCCCCAGCGAAGGTGAGGAACACGAGGTTGCGGCCGGGCACGAAGGTGTTCGGCAAGCCGTCCGCGCCCATTTCGATCGCGACGTCGCGGGTCAGCGCGGTGTCGGAAATCTCGGACAGCGTCGGGATATCAAGCGTGTGGCTGTCGCCGAGTTTCGCAGACCATTCCGGCCGGACCCGCCTGATCCCGGCCAGCAGCTGGTCCCGGCAATCGAGCTCGATCGCGTGGCGCTGGCCGTAGGTGAAGCCGAGCATCTCGACGCGGGCAAAGCGCGACAAGGCCCAGGCAAGGCACGTGGTGGAATCCTGGCCGCCGGAAAACAGCACCAGCGCGGTGTCGGAAGCATTCTGATCGGTCATGGAACGCGATTTAGCACCTGACGGCGCCGTGGCCAATCCGTGGACAGCGTCGCGATTCCGGCGTGTTTTACTGGGATCGGGAGGGGTGTTTTGGCATAAAGCCAATACCTCTTTGATGCCGGTGCCCCATGACCCCATCCCGCGACATTTCCCGCCTGATCGAGATCATGGCTGCGCTGCGCACGCCGGTGACCGGCTGCCCATGGGACCTCGTGCAGAATTTCGAGACCATCGCGCCCTACACGATCGAGGAGGCCTATGAGGTTGCGGATGCGATCACGCGCGGCGATCTCGACGATTTGCGCGAGGAGCTCGGCGACCTGCTGTTGCAGGTGGTCTATCACGCCAGGATGGCCGAGGAGCAGAACGCGTTCGCGTTCGGCGATGTGGTCGAGGCGATCACCAGGAAGATGATCCGCCGTCATCCGCACGTCTTCGCCGACAAGGACGGCAATATCCAGCCGGCCGGCGTCAAGAGCGCCTGGGAACGGATCAAGGCCGAGGAGAAGGCCGAGCGCGCCGCGCGGCGGCCGCCCGAAGAGACTGCGCACAAATCGCTGCTGGCTAGCGTGAAGGCGGGCCTGCCTGCCCTGACGCGCGCGATGGAGCTGCAGCGCAAGGCGTCCACCGTCGGCTTCGACTGGAACGACCCGCGCGCGGTGCTCGCCAAGATCCGCGAGGAGGCCGACGAGATCGAGGCCGCGCTCGACCGCAACGACAAGGCGGAGATCGCGGAGGAAACCGGCGACCTGATGTTCGCGCTGGTCAACCTCGCCCGCCACGTCGACGCCGATCCGGAAGCGGCGCTGCGTGCGACCAACGCCAAGTTCGAGCGGCGCTTTGCCTATATCGAGAAGGCGCTGGCGGCGCAGGGGCGTTCGCTGGAGGGGGCATCGCTGGAGGAGATGGACGCGTTGTGGAATGAAGCCAAAACCGCCGTCGTCCCGGCGAACGCCCATAGGCGCTAAGATAGTTTGATCATAGTCTGATAGTGGCGCTTATGTCTGGGTGGCTCGCGTAGATGTCGCCGGAGAGCGTGACTGGCTCTGCAGAGTAGAGCGATTGCGGGCTGTGGAATGATCGCTTGCCGTAGCGAAGCGACGAGCTGGCGCAGCAGACGCCACGTCACTGGGTGGGTCAGGCGGCGTCGGCCAAGCGGGGAGAGTCTTCGAGTTCGTCGACGAGCGGCTCGAGCAATAGAATGATCAGCAGATGAGCGAGGATATGGGGTCTGGCGGACCGCTCGTCGGTTCCGGGAGGTCCCTTCAGGCCAATCAGGCTTTTCAGCCGCTTGAAGCCGAGCTCAATGCGCCATCGCAGCCGATAGAGGGCGAGGATATCTGCAGTCGTGAAGTCCTCTGGCCTGAGTGAGGTCACCAGGATCACCCAATCTGCGGCGTCAAGTGTTTGCCTGGAGAGCTGATGACCTCCCTTTTGTGCAGTCCGGCGCGCCTTGCGTCGCGCAGCCGCAGCAGCTTGCGCCGGCTTCTTCGCGGCAACCAGACGCACTGCGAGCGGCGGCGCACCTGACTTGCGCTTTATCCAAATCGGCCGATCGATCAGGCCACGCGCCGAGGCGTTGCGCAGTTCGGCAGTGAGGTCAACAAGATTACCTTCGGCATCGAGCCAGCGCGCGCTCTTCCAGCCGGCCCGGATCACGAAGTCTGCATCGGCATCGACGAGATGCGCCATGCGCTCCGGTTGCAGATAGGCGCGATCGGCAAGACGGATCTCACCGGCAACCGCCGGTATCCGATCCAGCGTCTCGCCCGCTCGCTGATCGGTCAGTTCGAAGTGACCAAAGCGCTCCTGCGGAAGATCGAACGCGCTATGGATACGCCACACTGCGTTCTTGTTCCTGCCGCTCGTCCCAGCCTTGGGGACCGTCGTGGCGTCAACAATACGGATCAGACGACCGCGGCTCGCCTTCGGCGCCGCGTCGGCAAGCGCCTGCTCGACCAAGATTGCCAGCCAATCTCCGCACTGACGTAAGCGATACAACAGAGCCACGTTGGAGATATCGACAAGCTCAACCGACGTGGCCCATGCCGCCGTCAACCGCAGCCCTTTCTCACCAAGGCAATAAGCCAAGATCAGGCGCAGCAAGTCGACCGCATTGCTGATCTCCCGCGGACGGACAAACGCCTTCGTCTTGCGCGCGCTAATGTTCAGAGCCTCGGCTCCGCCAAGTCGGGCGACAACGCGCGCCCAATCTTTGTTCACAAGCGATTCGTGTGCCATTCCATCTTGGAATCACAAACGAATCCAAGGCGCAAATCCTATTTTAGCGCCTATGGGCGAACGCCGGGACCCATACCGCGTGATCTAACGGATAGTCGACGGTATCAATCCCACGCATCGCCAGAGATTCAGCGAGGCGAGCAAGATGCAGAACTTCCGCTGCACTCAACAACGATGGCCGGTGGTCATGGGTCCCTGCTTTCGCATTGCTTTCGCAGGGACGACACCGAGGTTGAGGGCGCAGGCTCAGCCTACAACAGCGTCCCGCGCAGGATCACCGCGGCGACGCCGAAATAGATCACGAGGCCGGTGACGTCGACCAGTGTCGCGACGAATGGCGCGGAGGCGCTGGCCGGGTCGAAGCCGATGCGTTTGAGGATGAAGGGCAGCATCGAGCCGCACAGCGATCCGAAGGTGACGATGCCGATCAGTGCGGTGCCGACGGTCGCTGCGACGAGCACCCAATGCGGGCCGTAGTCGAACAGGCCGAGCGTCTGCCAGAGCGTGATCCTGACGACGCCGATCAGGCCGAGAATGGCGCCGAGCACGATGCCTGTCGGCAATTCCCGCACGGCGACACGCCACCAGTCGCGCAGCCGCACCTCGTGCAGCGCCAGCGAGCGGATCAACAGCGAGGTTGCCTGGGAGCCGGAATTGCCGCCCGAGCTCATGATCAACGGGATGAAGAGCGTCAGGACGATCGCCTTCTCGAGCTCGCTCTGGTACGACTGCATTGCGGTCGCGGTCAGCATTTCCGACAGGAACAGCGCGCACAGCCAGCCGGCGCGCTTCTTGATCATCTCGCCGAAACCGATCCGCAAATACGGCTCGTCGATCGCTTCCATGCCGCCGAACTTCTGGGCGTCCTCGGTCGATTCCTCGACGATGGCGTCGATGACGTCGTCGACCGTGACGATGCCGAGGATATGGCCGGGGCCGTCGACGACGGCGACGGCGAGCAGGTCGTAGCGCGAGATCAGCCGCGCCGCCTCCATGCGGTCGGCCTCCGGCGAGATCATCAACGGCTTCCGCGCCGGCGCCGCGGTCAGCACATTGGCGTGCGGATCGCCCGAGATCAGGCGGCGCAGCGGCACGGCCTGGATCAGCGTCTTCTTGACCGGGTCGATCACGAAGATCGAGTAGACGGTCTCACGGGTGCGCTCGACCATCCGGATGTGATGCAGGACCTCGGCGATGGTCCAGCTCGAGGGCACGCTGACGAACTCGGTCGTCATGATGCTGCCGGCGCTGCGCTCGGGATAGGCCAACAGGCCCGAGATGACGTTGCGGGTCTCCGGATTGAGCCCGTTCAGCAGCGTGGCGCGCAGCGGCTCGACCAGCTCCTTGAAGATATCGGCGGCACGGTCGTCGGAGACGCCCGACAGCAGCGAGACCGCGGTATCCTTCGGCAGCTCGGCGAGGATCTCGCAGGTGTTGTCGAGTCCGGGCAGGTCAAGCACCTCGATCGCCTTCTCGGCCGGCAGCGATCGCAGCAGCTTCGCGGCATCCGCGGGCTCCCGGGCGTTGAGCGCATCGACGATCTCGGGAGCCCGGACATGGGCAAGGTCACCGCTCTGGCCGGCGAGCGCCTCTTTCGTGATGGTTTCGCTGGTGTCCTGCATCGATCCGCCTCGGCTTTGCGTTCTGCAGCGCAATGAACCAAGGCGGCGCGGATTTCAAACAGAAAGTGCGACGCCGCGTCGCAGGCGCATCGGCGCCCTGCAACGTCACGGCATCGTCATATTTCGGAAGATTGCAAGGCCCGTATTCGAGGGCTTACGCCTCGTAGGGGACGGCGGCGAACCGGCTCATCACGATGTCGCGCTTGGTCTCGTCGACGCGCACCGTCATGTCGAAGCGCTCGCCATGCAGCACCTTGTTCAGGACCTCGGCATTGCGGTGCAGCCAGCTGATGCCGGCGCCATCGGAGGCGTCGATCGAAAGATTGAGCGTCGAGCGCTTGGCCGCGAGGCGATCCTCGATCGCGGCGAGCAGCGCATCGATCCCCTCGCCTGTTGCGGCCGAAACCAGGAAGCATGGCCGCTCCGGCGGACGGCGCGCGGCGATATTGCGCAAATTGTCCCGCTCCTCGGGATCGAAGCGGTCGATCTTGTTCCAGACCTCGATGATGCGCTGGCCACCGTCGGCATCGGGATCGATGCCGAGCTGGCGCAACACCGCCTCGACGTCGCGCTCCTGCGCCTCCGCGTCCTCATGGGAGATGTCGCGGACATGCAGGATGATGTCGGCTTCCAGCACCTCTTCCAGCGTGGCGCGGAACGCGGCCACCAGCTGGGTCGGCAAATTGGAGATGAAGCCGACCGTGTCCGACAGCATCGCCTTGCCGCCATGCGGCAGGTTGAGCGCGCGCAGGGTCGGGTCGAGCGTCGCAAACAGCATGTCCGCGGCCTGCACGTCGGCGCGGGTCAGGCGGTTGAACAGCGTCGATTTGCCGGCATTGGTGTAGCCGACCAGCGCCACCACGCGATACGGCACGCGCTGGCGGCCGGCCCGATGCAGCCGCCGCGTCGCCTGCACCTTCTTCAACTCGCCTTCGAGCTTGGTGATGCGCTCGCTGATCAGGCGGCGGTCGGCCTCGATCTGGGTTTCGCCGGGGCCGCCCATGAAGCCGAAGCCGCCACGCTGGCGCTCGAGATGGGTCCAGGACCGCACCAGACGGCTGCGCTGATAGTTGAGATGGGCGAGCTCGACCTGCAGCGCGCCTTCCTTGGTCTTGGCGCGGCGGCCGAAGATTTCCAGGATCAAGCCGGTGCGGTCGAGCACCTTGGTGCTCCAGGCCTTCTCGAGATTGCGCTGCTGGATCGGCGACAGCGCGCAATCCGTCACCACGAGCTCGACCTGGTTGCTGGCGACGAGGCCGTTGATCTCCTCGACCTTGCCCTTGCCGAGGTAGGTTGCGGGCCGGATCTGGCTGATCGGCGCGATCACGGAGTCCACCACCGTGAGGTCGATCGCACCAGCGAGGCCGGCGGCTTCCTCGATCCGCGCTTCATAGTCGCGGACAGACGAATTTGTTTGCGCATCGCCGTCGCCACGGCGCGTGCGCAGGTACGGGCCGATGACGATCACCCGCCCGGTGCTGCCGTCCCCCGCCGACCGTGCGCGGTCGGCGCCCCCTTCACGATTGAAGGGTTCCAATCAGTTCACTCTCAAGCCGGTGCGTCCTCACCACCTTCGAACAACTGAATCGGAGCTCCGGGCATGATGGTCGAGATCGCGTGCTTGTAGACCAGCTGCGAGTGACCATCGCGCCGCAGCAGCAAGCAGAAATTGTCGAACCATGTGACAATGCCCTGCAGCTTTACTCCGTTGACCAGAAATATCGTCAGTGGCGTCTTGGTTTTACGAACGTGATTAAGGAAGGTGTCTTGTAGATTTTGTGCGCGGTCTGCCGCCATTGTTTTTGTCCCGCAAGCTTGTGCTTCTTTTTATTGAACCGGTTGTTGCTCTCTGACGGAGCCTCCTCCGGCTGCCCACCTGCCACGAGATCCCCCTCCGGCAGGCATAGCGGTAGGATTAGAGGCTACGCGCGGTTTTTAGGCAAGCCAGTTCGCGGTGCAGTCGGTAGGAACACGGTGGCAATTCTAAGAAAGTGCGGGGAAAGAGACGAATATTCTCGTGGAGCGTGGATAAATCCCCGGTTGTACCGGCCCCGCCCTCGCCCCGCCGATCGATCCAAACCGCCCCGAGAGCCGCCTGTCGGCTCCCCGGCGGGTGACCGCCGGGGCTTCGCTTCGAGCCGCCAGCGGACTGCCGGCCTGCCGCGCCGGGGTCAGCCGACCCCGAGCGCCTTCAGCTTGCGATGCAGCGCTGAGCGCTCCATGCCGACGAACTCCGCGGTGCGCGAGATATTGCCGGAGAAGCGGCTGATCTGGGCGATCAGATAGTCGCGCTCGAACACCTCGCGCGCCTCGCGCAACGGCAGGCCCATGATGTGCTCGCCATTGTTGGAGGTCGGCATCGCCGGCACCATCGAGCCGACGTCCTGCGGCAGCATGTCGGCGGTGATGATCGCCTCCGGACCGCCGCCGGCCAGGATCATCACGCGCTCGACATTGTTGCGGAGCTGGCGGACGTTGCCCGGCCAGACGTGCGACTGCAGGACCGCCATAGCGTCCTGCCCGATCTGCCGCTTCGGCAGGCCGGTGGCGGCCGAGATCTGGTCCATGAAATAGTCGATCAGCTCGGGGATGTCCTCGCGTCGCTCCGACAGCGGCGGCACCCGGATCGGCACCACCGAGAGGCGATGATAGAGGTCCTCGCGGAAGCGGCCTGCGGCGATCTCCTCCTCGAGATTGCGCGCGGTCGAGGAGATGATGCGGACGTCGACATGGACTTTGCCGGTGCCGCCCTGGCGCTGGAAGGTCTGATCGACCAGCACGCGCAGAATCTTGTTCTGGGTCTCGCGCGGCATGTCCGCGATCTCGTCGATGAACAGCGTGCCGCCATGCGCCTCCTCGAGCGCGCCGGCCTTGCGCTGCTGCTCGCCGTTCGATCCCTCGATGCCGAACAGCTCGATCTCCATGCGCTCCGGCGTGATCGCGGCCGCATTGATCACCACGAACGGCCCCTCGGCGCGCCCGGAGGCATGGTGCAGCGTGCGCGCGGCAAGCTCCTTGCCGGCGCCGGAGGGACCGACGATCAGGATGCGGCTGTTGGCCTTGGCGGCGCGGTCGATGGTCTGGCGCAGCTGGTTCATGCAGGCCGAGCGGCCGGTCAGGACGCTCGCCGCCGGAGCCAGCTGCTTGAGCTCCTTCACCTCGCGCTTGAGCCGCGAGGTTTCCAGCGCCCGGGTCGCGACCAGGATCAGCCGGTCCGACTTGAACGGCTTCTCGATGAAGTCGTAGGCACCGCGCTTGATCGCGGCGACCGCGGTCTCGATGTTGCCGTGGCCCGAGATCATCACGACGGGCAGATCGGCATTGTCCTTCTTGATCTGCTCGAGCAGCTGCAGGCCGTCGAGCTTGGAGCCCTGCAGCCAGATGTCGAGGAAGACCAGATTGGGCCGGCGATTGGCGATCTCGGCGAGCGCCGAGTCGCTGTCGCGCGCGGTGCGCGTGGAAAAGCCCTCATCGTCCAGAATACCCGCAACGAGGTCGCGAATGTCAGCTTCGTCGTCGACAATCAGAATGTCACTTGCCATGGGTTACACCTGCCTTGTCAGTCGCTCGTCGCGGCTTTGAATTTTGGCTTTTGCGCATTTGGCTCTTGATTGTTTGGCCCCTGATCAGCGGGATCTCGGATAGGTTCTTGGATTGGTTCTTGGGTCGGTTCTTGGATTTTTGGTTCATTGTTGGTCGCTTGTGCCGGGCCGTTGGTCGGCTCCTCCGGCGGATTTTTTTCACTTTCCGGTTCGGCCTTGTCCGGTTTGACGTCCGGTTTTTGGTCCTTGCTTTCGGGCTTGTTCTCCGGCTTGGCCGCGTGTCCCGTGACGGCAAAGCGCAGCCGCATCCAGGCACCGCGCTGGCCGTCGCGGAAATCGGAGGCATCCTTGAGCTCGATGCGGCCGCCATGGTCCTCCAGAACGCGGCCGACGATCGCCAGGCCGAGGCCGGTGCCCTTCGCCCGGGTCGTGACATAGGGCTCGAGCAGGCGCGCGCGGGCGACCTTGGGCAGGCCGATGCCGTTGTCGACCACGTCGATCAGGATGTCGTCGTTCTCGCGCTGCGCCACGACGTCGATGCGGCCCTTGCCGAGTTCCTCGCGCGGCACCTGCTCGATCGCCTCGGTGGCGTTCTTGATGATGTTGGTCAGCGCCTGCGAGATCAGCCGGCGGTCGAACTGCGCGGGCAGCGGCGACTGCTTGATGTCGGCCTCGATGTCGAGATCGGGATGCGCGACCTTCATCAGGAACACCGCCTGGCGCACCACGTCGGCGACGTCCTCCCCTTCCATCACCGGCTTCGGCATCCGCGCAAAGCGCGAGAACTCGTCGACCATCCGCCTGATGTCGTCGACCTGGCGCACGATGGTATCGGTGCACTGCTCGAAGATCGACTTGTCCTTCTCCTCGGTGATGGTCTTGCCGAACTTGCGGCGGATGCGCTCGGCGGAGAGCTGGATCGGGGTCAGCGGGTTCTTGATCTCGTGGGCGATGCGGCGGGCGACGTCGCCCCAGGCCGAGGTGCGCTGCGCCGACACCAGCTCGGTGATGTCGTCGAGTGTGATGATGTAGCTGTCGCGCGACTGGCTGGTCTGCTCGGCCGAGACGCGGACCGACAGATTGCGCTCATGGCCGTCGCGCAGGATCGTGACCTGCCCCTGCACCAGGCGCTGCGTTCCCTCGCGCGCGGTTTTCATCATCTCGTCGAGCTCGGGCAGCACGTCCGAGAGCGGATGGCCGAGCGTCTCCGATTCGGCGTGCCCGATCAGCTTCTCCGCCGAGCGGTTGAGGACGCCGATGGTGCCTGAGGCGTCGACCCCGATGATGCCGGCAGAGGCCGACGACAGCACCGCTTCGATGAAACGGCGGCGGCTGTCGATGGTCTCGCTGGCGTCGACCAGCTCGTTGCGCTGGGTGCGCAGCTCCTGGGTCATCTTGTTGAAGATTTCGCCGAGCAGCGCGAGGTCGCTTTCCGACTTGTTGACCGGCACCTGGACATTGAGATTGCCGGTCGAGACCTCGCTCGCCGCACCCATCAGCTGGCGGATCGGCGACACCAGCCCGTTGGCGAAGTTCAGCCCGATCAGCACCGAGGCCATCAGGATGGTCAGCGCGATCACCGCGAACATCAGCGCGAACGCGACCTGGATGCCGAGCCTGCGGGTCTCGAGCTGGGCATATTCGGCCGCGCTGGTCTGGGTCTGCTTGAGCTGGGCAACCACCGCCGGATCGAGCAGCCGCGCCACATACAGGAACATGTCGTCATAGGCCCGCAGGCGGACCACGGAGGCGACGTAGTTTTCCGGAAAGACCGAGATCTTCGGCTCGGTCTCGTTGATGTCCTTCAGGATGTCGGGCGGCGGCGCCTCGTAGTTCAGGCGAACGCCGGTCTCGGCGCTGGCGACGATCTTGCCGTCCTTGTCCATCAGCACCGCGACCGGAAGATTGCGCGACTCGGCGCCGGCCGTCATCAGCTGCAGGAACGTCATGCGATCCTGGTCGTAGAGCGGCCGGGCATGGGCGAGGTCATTGGCCATCGCCAGCGTGTCGCCGTTGATGAGCTGGGCGTGCTCCTGCATGTAGGCACTGGCGATGGTCAGCGAATTCTGGATCACCTGCTTGGTGGGACCCGAGAACAGCCGGTCGAGGCCGCGCTCGATGGTGACGTTGGCGACGATCGACACCAGCACGGCGGGCAGCACCGCGATCACCGAGAACAGGCCGACAATCTGCACATGCAGCCGCGCCGCGGCCCGGCCGCGCCGCCTCGCCTGCACCATCTGCCAGACTTCCCGGACGATGATGCCGACCAGCAGCAGGATGGTGCCGGCATTGATCATCAGGAAGGAGCGGACCACCTCGGACGTGGGCTCGATCGGGGTCAGCCCGGTCAGCACCACGAAGGTCAGGAAGGCGGACAGCAGCGCGATGGCCACGGCAAACGGCGCCAGCCAGCGCCGCAGCGGGAAGCCCCGCGCCTCTGCATTGGGCTCGGCCGACGGGGCGCGTAATGTTGAAGCGGTGGTCTCTGCGCTGGTCATACCGGCAATTGAGCTGAGAGCGATCGCCCGCGGGAATTGCGAACTGATGCAATCATATCACAATGTTGCCGAATTGCGACATTTCCGCGGCGCAAACCCCTGGTGCGGCGCCGTGTCCCCAAAACCATTTGTGACTACTCAATACGGTAGCGAGCTTGAAGCGAGGCTTGCGCCCCGCCCTGGCAGCCCTAGCCGCCGCTCCGGTAGACTTGGATGTCGAGGTCGCGGATCTTCTTGCGTAGCGTATTGCGGTTCAACCCGAGCAGGTCGGCGGCCCGGATCTGGTTGCCGCGGGTCGCCGCCAGCGCGGCGGTCAGCAGCGGGATCTCGATCTCCTTGAGGATACGGTGGTAGAGGCCCGGCGGCGGCACGCCGTTCGGGAAGCCGGAGAAGTGCGAGGACAGATAGGCCTCGACCGCGCCGCCGAGATTGTCGACGCCGACGGTCGCCGTGCTGCCCGAGGTGACCGCGGGCGGCGCCAGCTCGCCGTCGATGACGGAAGACGTGATGACGTCCTGCGGATAGAGGGCGGCGAGCCGCCGCGCGAGGTTTTCCAGCTCGCGGACGTTGCCCGGCCAGCGGTGCTGCTTGAGCCGCTCGAGTGCCTGGGCGTCGAGCTTCTTCGGCGGCAGGCCGTCCTTCTCGGCGAGCGAGAAGAAGTGTCTGATCAGGTCGGGCAGATCCTCGATGCGCTCGCGCAGCGGCGGCAGCCGCAGCGGCACCACGTTGAGGCGGAAGAACAGGTCCTCGCGGAACAGGCCCTGCTGGATCAGGATGCGCAGGTCCTTGTTGGAGGCGGCGACGATGCGGACGTCGGTCTTGATCGGGGTACGGCCGCCGACCGTGGTGTACTCGCCCTGCTGCAGCACGCGGAGCAGCCGGGTCTGCGCCTCCATCGGCATGTCGCCGATCTCGTCGAGGAACAGCGTGCCGCCCTCGGCCTGCTCGAAGCGGCCGGAGGCGCGGGTGTTGGCGCCGGTGAAGGCGCCGCGCTCATGGCCGAACAGCTCCGATTCGATCAGGTCGCGCGGGATCGCCGCCATGTTGACCGCGACGAACGGGCCGTTGCGGCGCCGTCCGTAGTCGTGCAGCGCGCGCGCGACCAGCTCCTTGCCGGTGCCCGATTCGCCCGAGATCATCACGGTGAGGTCGGTCTGCATCAGCCGCGCCAGCACGCGGTAGATTTCCTGCATCGCCGGCGAACGGCCGACCAGCGGGATCGAGTCGAACTCGCCGTCATCGGCGGGACTGGAGACCCGCTCCTTCGGCTCGGCCAGCGCGCGGCCGACGATGGTGATCAGCTCCTTCAGGTCGAATGGCTTCGGCAGATATTCGTAGGCGCCGCGCTCGGAGGCGCGGATCGCGGTCATGAAGGTGTTCTGCGCGCTCATCACGATGACAGGCAAATTCGGCCGCATCTTCTTGATCCGCGGCAAGAGATCGAATGCGTTCTCGTCGGGCATCACCACGTCGGTGATGACGAGATCGCCCTCGCCCTGGCTGACCCAGCGCCACAGCGTGGCGGCGTTGCCGGTGAGGCGAACCTCATAGCCGGCGCGCGACAGCGCCTGGTTCAGGACGGTCCGGATGGCGGTGTCGTCGTCAGCGACAAGTATGCTACCTGCAGGCATTGGTGTTCCTCATCGTGCATCCTGAGAGGCAGGCGAGGACGTACCCGGAACGTCATCGCGGTTGCTTTGGTCGAGTTGCTTGGCGGCGCTGTACATCGGCATCAGCACGCGGAAAGTGGTTTTGCGCGGCTGCGACTCGCATTCGATGATGCCGCCGTGATCGCCGACGATCTTGGCGACCAGCGCGAGGCCGAGCCCGCTGCCGGTCTGCTTGGTGGTGACGAAGGGATCGAACAGGTTCGGCAGCAGGTCTTCCGGCACGCCAGAGCCGTTGTCCTTGACGCAGAATTCCAGCGGCAGCGAGACCCGCGATTTCTTGCCGGGCACCGACAGCCGCACGCCTGGCCGGAACGCAGTGGTGAGCTGGATCTCAGCATCGGTGCCGAGATCGGCCACCGCTTCGGCCGCGTTCTTCACGAGGTTGAGGAACACCTGGATCAGCTGGTCCTGGTTGGCCAGCACCGGCGGCAACGACGGATCGTAGTCCTCGATGAAGCGGACATTGCGGGCAAAGCCGGACTGCGCCAGGCGCTTCACATGATCGAGCACGGAATGGATGTTGACCGGACCGCGCGCCACCGGGCGGTCGTCGCCGAACACCTCCATGCGGTCGACCAGCGTCACGATGCGGTCCGCCTCGTCGCAGATCAGTCGTGTCAGCAGCCGGTCCTCGGAGGACGCCTGCTGCTCCAAAAGCTGCGCCGCGCCGCGGATGCCCGACAGCGGGTTCTTGATCTCGTGGGCGAGCATCGCCGCCAGCGCGATCACCGAGCGCGCCGCGCTGCGGTGGGTGAGCTGCCGATCCATCTTGTCGGCGATGGTGCGCTCCTGCAGCATCACCACGATATGCCCGGGCCGCTCGGTCAGCGGCGCGACGTGCAGATCGACCTGGCGATCGCCGCCGATCCGCGGCGTGCCGAGATCGACCTTGTATTCGTTGACCGGCGAGCCGCTCGTCCGCACCTGCTCGATCAGCGCCAGCAGCGGGCTGCCGAACGGCACCAGTTCCTTCAGCGATTGCCGGCGCAGGAACTGGGTCGATATCTCGAAGAATGATTCGGCTGCGATATTGGCGTCGACGATCCGCCCGTCGGGTGCGACCAGCAGCACCGGATTGGGCAGCGCATTGAGGATGGCCTCCCCGTCAGTCGGCACCGGCCGGCGGAATTCCATGGCTGACGTCATGCGGCAGCACTCCAGGCAAAATCGTCGTAGGCGTCGGCGAGCGAGCGATGCACGCTGGACGGCTCTTCCGCGGTCAGGATCGCCTGCCGCCAGGTCTTCAAGGTCGCGGCCGGCGCGCAGCTATAGGCCGCAGCAGCCTCCAGCGCCCAGCCCAGATGCTTGCGTGCATGCTTGAGCCCGATGCGCAGGCCATAGTGGCTGCAAACCTCGTCATAGAGCGCGCGAACGTGCTTGAGCTGCTCGGCGAGCGACGGCGCGGCCTCGGCGATCCCGGTCTCGAGGCGACGGCCGATCTGTCCCGGCAGCCAGGGCTGCCCCTGCGCGCCGCGGCCGATCATGACGGCGTCGGCGCCCGACATCTCGAGCGCACTGACAGCCTTGTCGAACGAGGTGATATCGCCGTTGACCACGACCGGGACGGTGACGGCGTCCTTGACCGCGCGCACCGCGTTCCAGTTCGCCTCGCCCTTGTAGAACTGGCAGCGGGTCCGGCCATGCACGGTGATCATCTGCACGCCGGCGGCCTCGGCGCGGCGCGCCAGTTCCGGTGCATTGAGCGAGCGATCATCCCAGCCGAGCCGCATCTTCAGCGTGACCGGCACCCTGACCGCCGACAGCGTCGCCTCGATCAGCGTGACCGCGTGGTCGAGGTCGCGCATCAGGGCCGAGCCGGACTGGCCCCCGGTCACGTGGCGGGCCGGACAGCCCATGTTGATGTCGATGACGTCGGCGCCGGCGCCTTCGGCGATCCGTGCGCCCTCCGCCATCCAGTGGGTCTCGCAGCCCGCCAGCTGGACCACATGCGGCCCGACCCCGGCTGCCTCGCAACGCAGCTTCGACATCGGCTTGCCGTTCACCAGATCGTTGCTGGCGGTCATCTCGGAGACCACCAGGCCGGCGCCCAAAGTGGCAGCGAGTCGCCGGAAGGGCGCATCGGTGATGCCGGACATGGGCGCGAGGAGAACCCGGTTGGCGACAGCAATATCGCCGATCTTCAATGGGTTACGAGGAGTACTTTGCACGCCGGTCACAGCCGTCTCGTCGTTCTGTCAGCCACGCCATTGCAGCTGACGTCGCCTATTCTGCGCACAATTCTTGTGCAGTCAAGGCTCATGCCTACGGTTTAGACATTCCTATCATCAGTGCAGGTGCACTGCAACAAAATCTGCTTTTCCCACAGTCATCGGCAAACGCTCTGTTTTTGCGCAGCGGTCATGCTAAGGGCTGTGCGCGGCGATCCTCGCCGTCCCCCTCATCCCCGATTCGTCTGTCACTGGTTCAAAATGCCGAAGCCTGAGCGTACCGCAGCCATCCTTGTCGCAGCCGGCCGTGGACTGCGCGCCGGCGCAGGCGGGCCGAAGCAATACCGGACGATCGGCGGACAGACGGTGATCTACCGCGCCATGGAGGCGTTCTCCGGACATCCGGACGTGTTTGCGGTGCAGCCTGTGGTCAATCCTGACGACACCGCGCTGTTCGATGAAGCCGTCGCAGGCCTCCGCCATCGGCCGCCGACGCCGGGCGGCGCGACCCGGCAGGCCTCGGTCCATGCCGGGCTCGAGGCGCTCGCAAGCGAAAAGCCGGACATCGTGCTGATCCACGATGCCGCGCGCCCCTTCGTCACATCAGCCGTGATCTCGCGCGCGATCGCCGCGGCCGGCCGGACCGGCGCTGCGATCCCCGTGATTCCCGTCACCGACACCATCAAGCTCACCGGCGATGCCGGCGACGTCGAGGCGACGCCGGAGCGCGCGCGCCTGCGGATCGCGCAGACGCCACAGGCTTTTCGTTTCGACGTAATATTGGAGGCGCATCGTCGCGCAGCGCGCGATGGCCGCTCCGATTTCACCGACGATGCGGCGCTTGCCGAGTGGGCGGGATTGACGGTTGCGACGTTTGAAGGTGATGCTGCCAACATGAAACTCACCACACCCGAGGACTTCGTGCGCGAGGAAGCGCGGCTCGCAAGCCAGCTCGGCGACATCAGAACCGGCACCGGCTACGACGTGCATGCCTTTGGCGACGGTGACCATGTCATGATCTGCGGCGTGCGCGTGCCGCACACGAAGGGATTCCTGGCCCATTCCGACGGCGATGTCGGGCTGCATGCGCTGGTCGACGCGATCCTCGGCGCGCTGGCCGACGGCGATATCGGCTCGCATTTCCCGCCGAGCGACGCCAAGTGGAAGGGCGCCTCCTCCGACCAGTTCCTGAAATACGCGGTCGAGCGCGTCACCGCGCGTGGCGGACGGATCGCCAATCTCGAGGTGACGCTGATCTGCGAGCGGCCGAAGATCGGGCCGTTGCGCGACACCATGCGGGCGAAGATCGCGGAGATCTCCGGCGTCCACGTCTCGCGCGTGGCGGTCAAGGCCACCACCAGCGAGCGGCTCGGCTTCACCGGCCGCGAGGAAGGCATCGCGGCAACCGCGAGCGCCACGGTCCGTCTCCCGTGGGATGATAAAGGCTGGGACGATAAAGGTTGGGACGATAAAGGCCGGAGTGCCTGACATGGGCGGCAGCGACGCTCGTGCCCTCTCCCGCTCGCTGCTCGACCTGTGCCGGATGCGCAAGCTGACCATCGCGACCGCCGAATCCTGCACCGGCGGCCTGGTCGCGGGTGCGCTCACCGACATCCCCGGCTCTTCCGACGTGATCGACCGCGGCTTCGTGACCTATTCGAACGAGGCCAAGCGGGTCATGCTCGGCGTCAAGGCGGCCACGCTCGAAACGTTCGGCGCGGTGAGCAAGGAAACCGCGACTGCGATGGCGATCGGCGCGCTGGAAAAGGCCGGCGTCGACCTTGCGGTCTCGATCACCGGCATCGCGGGCCCGGGCGGTGCGACACCGGGCAAGCCGGTCGGCCTGGTGCATTTCGCCGTCGCCGCGCGCGACGGCCGCATCATTCATCGTGAGCAGCGATTTGGCGCGATCGGCCGCAGCACGGTGCGGCAGCGCTCCGTGGTCGAAGCATTGCGCATGCTGATGGAGCTTGCGCGCCCGCCGCAGGCCGCCAAGCCGCGTCGCGAGGCGGCCAGCCGGTTGCGGCCAAGGGTGGCCCGGTCGCCGCGGAGCCACGCTGCGAAACGCCGCCGGCCGCCGCGCGGATAGGCCCAACAAGTCGCGCCACGGCCCGCCTTACACGGGCTTGTGTCAACTGCGGCCCGGTGACGCTTAGCTGAAATGGAACTTTGACGCGGCTTCGCCGCTTTATGTTGTTCCAACTCTGCTGTTTCGATTGTTCGTCCAACAGCAAAATCCCACAACAAGGAGAAAATGATGAAGTTGGGAACTTTGGTCGTGGCCGCCATCAGCGCTGGCGCCATGACGCTGTCGACTGTTGTGCCTTCGTCCGCCGCACCACTCGCTCCCGCGCGATTGCAGGATCAGCCTACCTCCGTCGAGCATGTGCAGTATCGTCACTGGCACGGTGGTCCGCGTTACGGCTATCGCGGCGGATACGGCTACCGCGGTGGTTACTATCGCGATCGCGGCAGTAACGGCGCGGCGATCATCGGCGGGCTGGCGGCCGGCGCGATCATCGGCGGCGCGATTGCGGCGAGCCAGGCCAAGGCCAACAACGACGCTTATTGCTCCCAGCGTTTCCGTACCTACGACCCCGCTTCGGGCACCTACATCGCATCCGGCGGCGTGCGGCGATCCTGCCCGTAAGTCGGCGAACGCTCTCCCGCACCATCCGTCGTGCCCGGCCTCGTGCCGGGCATTTGCGTTCCAGAGATGTAGACGAGACGGCTTCGCTACGTCGACAGCTGCGGCTTGCCGTAGACCTGATCCGCGCGCTTCTCGAACGCCGCGGCAAAGCGCGAGAATGCGGCGTCGAACATCGAGCCCATCAGCATCGCCAGCATCCGGCTCTTGAATTCGTAGTTCAGGAAGAAGCCGACATCGCATTCGGTTTCTGACTTCGGCTCAAAACTCCAGCGATTCTCCAGATTGCTGAACGGGCCGCGCAGATATTCGACTAGGATATTCAGATTGGCCCGGTCGAGCGTCACCTTGCTGGTGAAGGTTTCCCGCACCAGTTTGAAGGACACCGTCATGTCCGCCACCACGACCTCGGTGCCGTCGTCCTTGGGCGTGCGCTGGCGGATCTTGAGCGACTGGCATAGCGGCACGAATTCGGGATAGCGCTCGACGTCGGCAACCAGATCGAACATTTGGGGTGCGGTGTGCCGGACCCGCCGCTTGCTTGAGAATCGTGGCATCAGTGGATACTCGCACGGTTTTGCCCGAGTGCGAGGCGCTTCAGATAATCATCCGCCTGCGCCCGATCGGTGAAACAGACCAGCGATTGATCGGGCCGCAAGCCGGCAAAATACTCGATCAGCTTCGGCCGCTGCTGCCGGCGATAGGTCCAGACGTAGCGGAAGAATTCGAGATCGATCTTCTCAGGGCAGCCTTCCGCCATCTCCGGGCGGACCTCGCCATAGCTCCCGGCGATCCGCCTGAAGATACCGAGCATACAGGTCGACCGCGGCAGGTCGAACCAGATGATCGTGTCGGAGAGCTCCCGGCGCAATTCCCCTGCACCATGCCTCATGTAGTTCCCATCCATGATCCAGCGCGGCTCCTGGGCTGCTTCGGTCACGCGGCGCTCGAATTCGTCCCTGCCCGACTCGACCCAGCCCGGTTTCCAGAACAGCGCATCGATCGACACGGTCGGAATCCCTGTCATCGCGGACAGCCGCCGCGCAAAGGTCGACTTGCCGGATCCCGACGATCCCATCACCAGAACGCGCTGCATTGGTCCAGTCCAAGATTCGGTCAAGGTTCGGTCAAGGCCCGATCAAGCAACGGCGCGTGGACGGCGCCGGCCTACCGCCGTTTGCAAAAATCTAGCGGCCGCGGGCCGTGCGCGCCGCCTGCAGTTTGGCGAAATCCTCGCCGGCGTGATGCGACGAGCGCGTCAACGGGCTCGCCGACACCATCAAAAAGCCCTTGGTATAGGCGACGCGCTCGTAGCCTGCGAACTCGTCCGGCGTCACGTAGCGCATCACGGCGTGATGCTTGCGGGTCGGCTGCAAATACTGGCCGATGGTCAGGAAATCGACGTCGGCCGAGCGCAGATCGTCCATCACCTGCAGCACCTCGTGCCGCTCCTCGCCGAGTCCGACCATGATGCCTGATTTGGTAAAGATGGTCGGATCCATCTCCTTGACCCGCTGCAGCAGCCGGATGGAATGGAAATAGCGGGCGCCGGGACGGACCGTCAGATAGCGCGACGGCACGGTTTCCAGATTGTGGTTGAAGACGTCGGGCTTGGCCACGACCACGCGCTCCAGCGCGCCGTCCTTGCGCAGGAAGTCCGGTGTCAGGATCTCGATCGTGGTGCTCGGGCAGCGCGCGCGGATGGCGCGGATGGTCTCGGCAAAATGCTCGGCGCCGCCGTCGGCGAGATCGTCGCGGTCGACCGAAGTGACCACGACATGACTGAGCCCGAGCTTGGCGGTGGCCTCCGCGACGTATTCCGGCTCGCTCGCCTCGAGCGCGCCGGGCATGCCGGTCTTGACGTTGCAGAACGCGCAGGCGCGCGTGCAGGTGTCGCCCATGATCATGAAGGTGGCGTGCTTCTTGTCCCAGCACTCACCGATATTGGGGCAGCCCGCCTCCTCGCACACCGTGACGAGGCCGTTCTCCTTCACGATCCGGCGCGTATCTGCATAGCCGCGCGTGTTCGGCGCACGAACCCGGATCCAGTCCGGCTTCGGCGGCGACACGGCATCCGGCCGGTTGACCTTTTCGGGGTGCCGCGGGCGGAGCTGAGTGGTGGAGATGGTATCGACGATGGTGACCATGGATGCCTGCAAGTCGCGGGAGCATGATCCAGGCAGATCAATGCTCCGAACCAAGGGCTTAGCTAATCGGTGTTGACGCGGCTCGCAACCCGCCCCGCGACCCTAGCAGACCTGCCCATATATTGGCAGTCTTGCGGCCCGTTCCATGCCGATTCCCACCTCAAAATGGCTCAAAAACCCCTACCCATCAGCGCGACCGCGCCGCGCCTCGGCAAGGCGCTGAAACGCTCCTTCTTCGATCGCAGCGTCCACGAGGTCGCCCCCGACCTGATCGGCGCGACCTTCCTGGTCGGCGGCGCCGGCGGCATCATCACCGAGGTCGAGGCCTATCATCACACCGACCCGGCGGCGCATTCCTACCGCGGGCCGACCCCGCGCAACCAGGTGATGTTCGGCCCGCCGGGCTTCTCCTACGTCTACCGCTCCTACGGCATCCATTGGTGCGTCAACTTCGTCTGCGAGGAAGCGGGCTCGGCCAGCGCCGTGCTGATCCGCGCGATCGAGCCGACCCATGGGCTCGCGGCGATGCGCCGGCGGCGCGGGCTGGAAGACGAGCGCGCGCTGTGCTCGGGGCCCGGCAAGCTCTGCGAGGCGCTCGGCATCACCATCGCGCACAGCGAATTGCCACTCGACCGCGCCCCGATCGCGCTCCATGCGCGGACCGAAGCCCCCGAAATCATCACCGGGGTGCGGATCGGCATCACCAAGGCCGTCGACCTGCCCTGGCGCTACGGGCTGAAGGGATCAAAATTCCTCAGCAAGCGGTTTTGAGCACCACGGCGTTATCAGCTATGACGCCTTCTTCAACCGCTCGATCGCCTCGAGAATCTTGGCGCGGCGCTCCGCTGCTGCCGCGCGCTTTTCCTTCTCTTCCTCGACGAGCTCGTCCGGCGCGTTGGCGACGAACTTGTCGTTGGCGAGCTTGGCATCGACCCGCTTGATGTCGGCGTCGGCCTTGCCGAGCTCCTTCTCCAGCCGCGTGCGTTCGGCCGCGAGATCGATCACGCCCTTCAGCGGCAGCGCGACCGCCTCGCCGCGGACAAGGAGCTGCACCGCGCCTTCCGGCGGGTGATCGGCGAACGAGATATCCGACAATCGCGCGAGCCGCTTGATGGTGTCGTTCCAGCGCCGCGCGCGGTCCCGCGTCTCGTCGGAGGCGCCCGCGATCACCAGCGGCGTCAGTGTCGACGGCGGGATGTTCATTTCCGCCTTCACCGACCGCATCGCAGTGACGAGATCGACCACCCAGCCGATCTCGGCCTCGGCCGCGGGATCGCTGAACTCGTCGGCGTCGAGCGCGGCAATCACCGGCGGAATGATCGGATCGACCACCGGACCGGCGGTCGCGATCGCGGCCAGCTGCTCGCCGGTCACGCCCGACTTGCGCGGCCAGGACGCCAAGACCAACAGGCCGTCGCGCTTTGCGGTCACCGCCCACAGCTCCTCGGTGATGAAGGGCATGAACGGATGCAGCAGCTTGAGGATCTCGTCGCGGGTCCAGGCGATCATGGCGCGGGTCTCGGCCTTGGCCGCGCCCTCCTCGCCCATCAGCACGGGTTTCGCGAGCTCAAGATACCAGTCGCAGAACACGTTCCAGACGAAGCGGTAGATCGCGCCCGCGGCATCGTTGAAGCGATGATCCTCGATCGTCTCGGTCACCTCGCGGGTGACGCGCGAGGTTTCGTGCGCGATCCAGCGGTTCAACGTCTCCTTTGCGCCCTTCGGATCGAAACCGTCCGGCTTGACGCACTCGTTCATCTCGGCGAACCGACAGGCGTTCCAGAACTTGGTCGCGAAATTGCGGTTGGTCTCGACCAGATGCGGCGACAGGCGGATGTCATGGCCTTGGGCCGCCTCGCGGGTCAGCGCGAAGCGCAGCGCGTCGGCGCCGTATTCGTCGATCACGCCGAGCGGGTCGATGACGTTGCCCTTCGACTTCGACATCTTGGCGCCCTTCTCGTCGCGGACGAGGCGGTGGATGTAGACGGTCGAGAACGGCGCCTCCTTCATGAAATGGAGGCCCATCATCATCATGCGGGCGACCCAGAAGAAGATGATGTCGAAGCCGGTAACCAGCGTATTGGTCGGGTAGTAGCGCGCGACCTCCGGCGTGTCGTCCGGCCAGCCCAGCGTCGAGAACGGCCACAGGGCCGACGAGAACCAGGTGTCGAGCACGTCCTCGTCACGCGTGATGAAGCCCTCGCGCTTGGCGGGGTCGACCGCCATGTCGTGGCCCTGCTCCGGCGTGATGACTTCCTGCTCGACGTAATAGCCGAGCGCGTGGCCGACCGCCTCTTCCTCGGTCTCGGCGACGAACACCTTGCCGTCGGGTCCGTACCACGCCGGGATCTGATGGCCCCACCAGAGCTGGCGCGAGATGCACCAGGGCTGGATGTTCTCCATCCACTCGAAATAGGTCTTTTCCCAGTTCTTCGGCACGAACGTGGTTTCGCCGGAGCGCACCGCCGCGATCGCCGGCTGCGCCAGCGTCTTGGCGTCGACATACCACTGGTCGGTCAGATACGGCTCGATCACGACACCGGAGCGGTCGCCATGCGGCACCATGTGGGTGTTGGGCTCGATCCGCTCGAGGAAGCCGAACTCCTCCAGCCTTGCGACGATCTTCTTGCGCGCCGCGAAGCGCTCGATCTTGTCAAACTCGGCGGCGAACTCGTCGGCGCCGACAGGCAGGCCGCGCAGATAGTCCTCGTTGCCCACCAGGCTGAGGCTGCCTTCCTGGTCGAGCACGCTGATCTGCGGCAGGCCGTGACGCTTGCCGATCTCGAAGTCGTTGAAGTCGTGCGCAGGCGTCACCTTGACCGCGCCCGAGCCCTTCTCCGGATCGGAATAGTCGTCGGCGACGATCGGAATCCTGCGGCCGACCAGCGGCAGGATGACGTGCTGGCCGACCAGATCGGCGTAGCGCTCGTCGTCCGGATGCACCGCGACCGCGGTGTCGCCGAGCATCGTCTCGGGGCGCGTCGTCGCGACCACGATGAACGATTTCGGATCCTCGGGGCTGAAGCTGCGGCCCTCGATCGGGTAGCGCAGGTACCAGAGATGGCCCCTGACCTCGACCTGCTGCACTTCGAGATCGGAGATCGCGGTGAGCAGCTTCGGGTCCCAATTGACCAGGCGCTTGTCCTTGTAGATCAGGCCATCGCGGTGCAGCTCGACGAACACCTTGACGACGGCGCGCGACAGGCCCTCGTCCATGGTGAAGCGCTCGCGCGACCAGTCGCAGGAGGCGCCGAGACGCTTGAGCTGGTTGACGATGGTGCCGCCGCTCTCGGCCTTCCACTGCCAGACTCGCTCGAGGAACTTGGCGCGGCCCATGTCGCGCCGGCCCGGCTCCTGCCGTTCCATCAGCTGACGCTCGACCACCATCTGGGTGGCGATGCCGGCGTGATCAGTGCCGGGCTGCCACAGCACGTCGCGGCCGCGCATCCGCTCGAAGCGGCACAGGATGTCCTGCAGCGTATTGTTGAGCGCGTGGCCCATGTGCAGCGAGCCGGTCACGTTCGGCGGCGGGATCACAATGGTAAAAGGCGCGGCGTCCTTGCGTTCAGGCCGGCCGGCCTTGAACGCACCGCTCTCCTCCCAGATCCGGGCCATCCGGTGCTCGATATCGGCGGGCTGGTAGTTTTTCTCGATCATGACAATGCGCTGTGGACCATGGAAAGCGTTAGAAAGCCGCCGGAGCGCACCAAGTCAACCGGACCGGTACGTCAAATCGACGTTTAGGGCATTTGGGGAGCTGATTGAGGGCCGCCAGGCCCAACGGCGGGAGCCAGCCTCGCGCCGGCTGCGCTGCTAACGCCGCGCGCAGCTAGCGCCCGCGGGATACCCGCTCGATCTCGGCCTTGACGATCCGCTCGACCAGCCCGGGCAGATTGTCGTCCAGCCAGGACTTCAGCATCGGCCGCAGCATCTCCTTGACCAGATCCTCGAGCGTCCGCGCATTGTTGCTCAGCACGGTGTTGGCCAAAGAGTTGAAGGCCGACTCGACGGCCCGCATCGTGGTTCCCGAGATGATCTGCTGCATGGGCGCGGTCTCGATCGCCGGCGGCTCCCGGGCCGGTTCCGGCGCCCGGCTCCGCGCTTCCGTGAACTCGAGGTCGTCCTGCGGCTCGACCTTGCGGAACGACGGCGCGGCGGCCGGGTCCGGCAGCGCCATCTCGTCGGTGAGTTCGAACACGTCGGCTTCGGGCTGGGCCGCGGGCTGCGGCGACGGCCTGATCTCGGCTGCGGGCGTCGCCTCATCGAGGCTGGCGAGCAGCGAGTCGATATCGTCCTGACTGTTGCTGGCCGCCGGTGCCGGCGCAGGCGGCGGTGATTTCGGCGCCGGCGCGGCGGCCTTCGCGGCCGGTGGCGCTGCGGACGGCGGGCTCTTCATCGCGGGCTTGGCTGCTGGTGCTGGCTCGACCTTCGGCGCCGGGGCTGCAGCGGCGGCCGCAGGCTTCTCGGCCGCGGCCGGCTTCGCCTCGTCGTCGGCAATGATGCGACGGATCGACGCCAGGATCTCCTCCATCGAGGGCTCTTGGACCTTCGCAGGTTGCGTCATCTCCGACTCCACATCGAAACGAATTTACATCAAGCCCGAGAGGATTCGCCGGTTCCGATGATGCGGGCAGAGATTTTCATTGCTCCCGCCCGACTTGTCCCCAGATCAAGCCCGCCCGAGGCTTTGTGCAAGCTTCGTGTCGCCCAATGCAGCGTGATCACAGGGGGCGTCGCACCTGTCATCACGCTACGCCGGCGCGCCGCGAATCGCCTTGCTGCCCGACAAAACGGTATGTCAGGCCAATTATCGAATGCAAGCAAACGCGCCTGTTTGTGGTCCTGATTAACTCAGAACCACAAACGTGACGCGACAAGCGATGACGATGCGAAGGTGTTTAGCGGCCGTCGGGCGTGCGTACGCCGGCCCAGTTGTCACGAACCTGCTGGTAATGCACGCTCGGATCGTAGACGTTGGTCGAAAGCCCGAGCACCTGCGGCGACAAGCGGCCAACCGCGCTCAGCACGTTATAGGACGCGACGACGCGGTCGTGCTGCGCGGTGACCAGCGCGTTGCGCGCGTTGACGAGCGCCTGCTGCGCGTTGAGCACGTCGAGCGTGGTGCGCTGACCGGCCTTGGCCTCTTCGCGCACGCCGTTCAAGGCGATCTCCGACGCGGTCACCTGCGCCTGTGCCGACGCCACCTGCGACTTGCCGGCGACCAGCTGGCCCCACGCGGTGACGACGTTGGCGCGCGCCTGATCGCGGGTCTGCTCGAGCACGAGGCGCTGCTGCGCCAGCGATTCCTTGGACTGGCGGATCAGCGAGTATTCCGCACCACCCTGGTAGAGCGGCACCGACAGCTGGACCGCCGTTCCCGCGCTGAATGTGCGCTGGCTGATCAGGGTCTGCTCGTATTGCTGCTGCACCGACGTTTGCAGGTTGACCGACGGGAACAGCGCACCCTCGCTGACCTTGACCTGCAGGAAGTTGACGTCGACGCCGTACATCGCCGAGGTGACGTTCGGATTCTGGGTCAGGCTGAGATCGACGGCGGCCGCAAGCGTCGTCGGCAGGAAGCGGTCGACCGGCGAGCCCGGCGCGAGATTCTGCGGCTCGTTGCCGATGATGCGGCGGAAATTCGATCGCGTCGTCGTCAGGTTCGATTCGGCGGTGAGCTGCTGGGTTTTACCTGCCGCGAGCTGCGCTTCGGATTGCGCGACGTCGGTCCGCGTCACTTCGCCGACATTGAAGCGGTCCTGGGTCTGCTTCAGCGTCTGTTCCAGCACGCGCGTGTTGCTGCGCTGAACTTCGACGATGGCGGAGTCGCGGAGATAGTCCATGTAGATCGTGGCCGCGCTCAGGATCACGGTTTGCTCGAGCACACGCAGGCCCTCGCGCGCCGCCGAGACCTGGCTTTCGGCCGCGCGCACCCTGGGCGCGGTCTGCGCGTTGAACAGCGATTGGTTGACCGTGAGGCCTGCGCTGCGCGGCGCGTTGGCGCCATGGATTTGGGTGCGGACAAGATTGTTCGCGTCGCCGCCCTGTGTCGTCAGCGTATCGGTGTATTGATACCCCGCGCTTGCCGTCAGTGCGACTTTCGGGCGGTAGCCCGACAGTGCCTGCGGAACGTTCTCGTCAGTTGACCGCACCTGCGCGCGTTGCGCGTTCAGCTGGGGATTGTTTTGGTAGGACCGCACCAGCGCGGCCTCGATTGTATCGGCGAGTGCGGGCACAGGGCCCATCTCCGCCAACAGAAGGACGGCAGTCGCAGCCGCGGTGACAACCTTCACCCCACGCATCCCCGGAAATCCAATCATTGTAGTCGCCGTCTCCCACACGCAAATCAGTCCGGCGGTCGCTTCAGTCGAAGTGAGTCCCGCCTCACCTTAGTCCGCAGCTAGGCCCAACGGAACTACCCCGCAACGGAACACGGTCGAAACTCTTCACATGGGGCAAACGGGCCACACTTCTGATTCGGAACGGGATTTTATCAGCCGGTGCGCCGCCATCGCGGTCAGAAGACGAAGGCGGGAACTCGCTCGAATCCGGGTAAAACGGGAGCCGAGGCGTCGAACAGCTCGCGATGGCCGAAATCCCCGTGGGAGTGCGTCACCAGGGTGGCGCGCGGCGGCGGCAACAGGCCGAACACCCCGACCAGCCGGCCCCCCTCCTTGAGTTGGCCGAACAGCCCGGTCGGGACGATTTCCGTCGCACCATTGAGGATAATGACGTCAAACGGGGCGCCCGCGGCATCGCCATCGGCGGCCGCGGCCGCTTTGACCGTGATATTCTGGATCCCGAGCTCGGCGAACGCCGTGGTCGCCTTTGCGGCAAGGGCCGGATCGCTTTCGGTCGCGCTGACCTCTGCGGCAAAGCGCGCCACGACGGCGGCGGCGTAGCCGGTCGCGCAGCCGACCACGAGGACGCGGTCGGTGGCCTTGATCTCGGCGGCCTGGAGCATCCGGGCGAGCAGCGCCGGCGTGATCAGGCAGCGCCTCGTCGCACCGCCCTCGGCGACATCGAGGTCGAGGTCGAGATAGGCCAGCGCCTGCTTGCTGGCCGGCACGAAGACCTCGCGCGGCACGGTCAGCATGGCATCGAGAATGCGATCATCGGTCACGTCGCTCGGACGCACCTGACCATCGACCATATACTGGCGCGCGGTCGAAAAACCGGTCATTGGCGGAGACCCTGCAAGTCGCGGCATTGCCGCTGGAGAAGCTAGAACAGGGCCATCTTTTGGAACAAGCTCCGCCAAAACGCAACACGCCGCTGGCGTGCAAAACGCGCTCCCAAAACGCGCTCCAAGGCGCAGTCTATTCGATCGTGACGGCGAGCCGGCCGATCAGGCGGGCCACTTCATCGAGATGCTCGGAATCATGCTCCTCGACGGCCCTCGCGAGCCGGCGGACGCACTCGTCGTCACTGATGTCGGGGGCATCGCTCGGAACGAGCGTCGGCTGCGGCATCGACAGGTCGATCAGGTTAATGGCCATCAAAATCACCTCTCAAGACCCGGCGGGAGCAAGTGTCGACGGCTATTGAGTCGATTTGACGACGTTTTCGGCCTGTCCGCTGCGGACCACGGGCTTGTGATGGCGATTTGGGGGATCGATGGGGCCAGACCAAACTGGCTCCCCGGGCTGGATTCGAACCAGCGACCATTCGATTAACAGTCGAATGCTCTACCGCTGAGCTACCGAGGAATAGGCGAACATCTGTTCGCGAGCGGGCAGCGTATAACAAAGCCTTTCGGCCTTGCAAAGAACCAAATGGCCCCTCCGGCGAAACTTTAGCGCGCACGGTAAGCCTCTGCGATACAAGGGCTTACCTATCGCCCGGCGTGCAACATGCCCAGCCCGCCGGCCCGGCCGCGCTCCCGCGGGCGCCTGGAAACACCGCCAGCGCGGCGGTCGCACCGCGCCCGCGATTCTGTAAGGGGCGCCACGGCCCAGTTCCTCTCGCAAACGGGGTTGGCTACCGCCCGGCGATGGCAACGATGAACAGCGCGGTCGCGGCCAGCGATGCAATGGTCCGCACGTGGTTCCAGAAGGTCCAGTCGGTCAGATAGCGCGCCCAAACCGACGCCGCCGACGTGCCCGCCGGGTCAGAGGCCGCAAGCTGATCATTCAGCGGCACATTGAAGACGACGGTGACGACGAACATGCCGACCACGTAGAGGCCGCCGCCGCAAATCATCGCAACCGCGCCCGGCTCCTGCCATCTGAGCCCGCCGAGCACGGCCAGCACGGCGCAGGACAGCGTGGTGCCGAGGAACACCGGCATGAACGGCGAGCGGACGATATCGACATTGATCGCGTTCATCGCCGAGATGCCGGCGGCCTGATCGATGCGGCCGAGCGCGGTCATGACGAAAGCCGAGAACGCGAAATAGAGCCCAGCGAGCAGGCCGCAGCCGAGCGCGGAAAACCAAAGCAAGCCCGAGGTCAGGATCTGGCGCATCGTTCCGCCTCCAAATGCGAGATATACTCGTATTTGTGAAATGCGATAAACTCTCGTATTAGAGCCGTCAACCCCGATCGCAGGGAAGCGAAAGATGTCGAGACGAAAGGCCGCATCCGTGGAAGTCGCCCTGCCCGGGCTGGCGCGGCTTGCCCCGACCCAGCAGCGCAGCCGCGAGCGCTTCGAGCGCATCCTCGCCTGTGCGACCGAGATCATGGCGGAAAAGGGCAGCGAGGCTTTCCGCATGAGCGACGTCGTCGCGCGCAGCGGCGTCGCATTCGGCTCGCTCTATCAATATTTCCCGGACAAGGCCGCGATCATCGGCACCCTGGCCGAACGCCATAACGCGGTCGGGCGCGATTGCGTCAGGCGCGATCTGGCCGCGGTGACGACCGCGCGCGACCTGCACCCGGCGCTGTGCAGGATCGTCGACAGCTACTACGAGATGTTCATGCGCGAGCCTGTCATGCGCGACATCTGGCAGGCGACGCAAGCCGACCGCGCCCTGCAGAAGCTCGATGCGGACGACATGGCCGTGCTCTCCGGCCTGTTGTCCGACGCGATCAGGCGGATTGCGCCCGACATGCCGACTGCCGCTCTCGCCACCTTTTCCGCCCTGACCATGACACTGATCGCAGCCGCCGTGCGTCACACGATCACGCTGCCACCGAGGAAGGCGCGGCAGGCGCTGACGCAGTTCAAGACCATGCTGCCGCACGACCTCGCCAGTCTGGCATGACGGCTCCGGCACGAGCGTTGGGAATATTCCCTGTACAGAAACGATAGATACGGGCGCATACGGCTTACGCCGTTCGCGTCAGCAGGAGCCGAGGATCGTGCGGCATGCGACTGGTCCCCACCGTGCGATACTTGCCTCCATTGTCACGTCTCCCTAAAATTCCTGCGATATTTGACGGCTATGAATACCGCCGGGAATCCCGGCAAGAGTTTTTAGAAAGTTGTGATTTGTTTCACACGAGGTGCGGCCATGCCGACCTAGGTTCCCGAAGGGATCACCAACGATTCATTAACCAAAGCGGGCGCCATCGTTCTTTTCATAAAATTCGAACGAATCGCTCAATCCGGACCGAAGACTGTTTTGCGACCATGGCGCTCTCGAACCTCGGAGAGCGTGATGAGCGAAGTCGAATTTGATCTGCTGCTGGACGCCGTGCGAACGGCGATCGCGCCCATTGCTCAGGAGGATTTCGTGGCTCAGCCCTCGCCCCGCATTCAGCCGCCACCGCGCGCGGCCAATGACAACCAGGCGCCGTGGCCGCTGATTCCGTTTCCTGAAGGTTGGTACGCCGCGAGCTAATGCGGCTTCTCATTGACTGGCTGCAAGCCATTGATGAGATGAGTGGAGGCCACGACCAGAATTGAACTGGTGTACACGGTTTTGCAGACCGTTGCGTAACCACTCCGCCACGTGGCCCCTTGCGGCGCACTTCATATACGCCCTCTCCGAGATAGGCAACCAAGCCGGACGGCTAACGCCGGCGTCTGCGAAAGTCCCGCTTCTTCGGTTTTGGCGCCAATTCCGGCATTTTGGCCTGCACTTCGCGGAATCTCGCCAGCATCCGCTCGAAACTATTAGTTAACGTTGCGGCAATATCCGGCCGCTTCTCCAGCCCCGCCAGCAGGATCGCGGCCGCCTCAATGGTGGACAGGCCGTCGCGGCGCGGTTCCCGCCGCAGTCTGCCGTAGAGCGAGGGCCGTTTCGGCCCGAGAATCACCCGCTGACACTTCAGCATCCAGGCATTGCGCCACCACAGCGCCTTGGCCTGGCTCCAGGTGCCGTCGAGCAGCACGATGCCCTCGATGTCGGAGAGGATGGCGCGCTGATGCGGCTCGAGCTCGCCCTTGCGGTTGATCGCAACGATCTCGGCATCGGTATCGAGGTCTTCGACCTTGGCGGAGCCGAGATAGAGCGCCGCCCAGCGTGACGGATCGGGTACCGGCCGGCCGAGCGCCTTGGCCAGGCTCGGCCAGGACAGCCCGATCCGCACCACGGCGTTTTCGAAATGCTGTTCCAACAGTCGCGCGGTGCCGAGCGCCCTGTCCTGCTCCTGCGGATGGATCAGGATCAGGAGCTGGATGCGGCTCTCGATCGGCGTGACGCTGTCGCAGATGCACAGCGGCAACGGCTTGCCGCAATGCGCGCACTCCTCGATCTCGGCGACAATATCGGTTTTTGCTTCGGTCGGTTCGGACATCGCTCCGCTATACGCTTGCAATCGTGCAATTCAAACTATTCCGCGGGTGCGTGCACGCCTGACGGCTCGCGGCGCTGGCGCAGCCGGTCGATCAAGAGATAGATCACCGGTGTCGTGTAGAGCGTCAGGATCTGCGACACGAACAGGCCGCCGATGATGGTGATGCCGAGCGGCCGGCGCAGCTCGGTGCCCGGGCCGGTCGCAATGACCAGCGGAATGCCGGCGAACAGCGCGGCCATCGTCGTCATCAGGATGGGACGGAAGCGCGCGCGGCAGGCCTCGAAGATCGCGTCCCGCGACGACAGGCCCTGATGCCGCTCGGCCTCGAGCGCGAAATCGACCATCATGATGCCGTTCTTCTTGACGATGCCGATCAAGAGGATGATGCCGACGAAGGCGATCACGGTCAGCGGCGTGTTCGTCACCTGCAGTGCGAGCAACGCGCCGAGGCCGGCCGAAGGCAGGGTCGAGATGATCGTGATCGGATGCGCCAGGCTCTCATAGAGCACGCCGAGCACGATATACATCGCGACCAGCGCGCCGAGGATCAGGAGCGGCTGCCGCCCGCTGGTCTTGTTGAAGTCGCCGGCATTGCCGTCGAAGCTGCCGCGAATGCCCTCGGGCATGTGCAGCTCGTCGACCGCCTGCTGGATGTTCGTCGTCGCGACCTCCAGCGGCACGTCCGGCAGCAGGTTGAACGACACCGTGGTCGAGGGGAAGCCGCCGGAGTGATAGACCGCGAGCGCCGACAATCCACGCTGGTAGTGCACCAGCGCCGACAGCGGCACCTGCACGTCGTTGGCGCCGGCAACGTAGATGCGCTCGAGGTTCGACGGATCGCTCTGGAATTTCGGATCGATCTCGAGCACTACCATGTACTGGTTGCGCTGGGTGTAGATGTACGAGATCTGCCGCTGCGAGAAGGCGTTGTTGAGCGCATTGTCGATGTCCTGCACGCGGACGCCGAGGCTGGAGGCGGTCTTGCGGTTGATCACGAGGTTGAGCTGTAGCCCGCCGGGATCGCGGTCGGAGGAGACGTCCGTGATGCCATCCACCGTCTCCATGCGCTTGGCCACGATCGGCGCCCATTTCTGCAACAGCTCGAGATCGGTCGAGGCGAGCGTGTATTGGTAGTCGGAATCGCTCTGCCGGCCGCCGGTTCGGATATCCTGGGCGGCGAACATGAACAGGCGGATGCCCGGCACCATGTACAGGTTGCGGCGCAGCCGGTCGATCACCTGGGCGGTCGACAGGCCGCCCCGCTCCTCCGGCGGCTTCAGACTGATGTACATGATGCCGCGGTTGGAGGTGGCGCCGCCCGGGCCGCCGCCGGAACCGACTGACGAGCCGATGCCGGCGACAGCGGGGTCGGCCATCACGATGTCGGCGAGCCGCTGCTGCAGCTGAAGCATCGCCTGGAACGAGATATCCGCCGACGCCCGCGTCGAGCCGATCACGAAGCCGCTGTCGTCGGTCGGAAAATAGCCCTTCGGCGTCTTGATGTAGAGCGTCACCGTCAGCGCGACGGTGGCGAAGAACACCACCAGGGTCAGGAAGGGATAGCCGAGCACGATTCGCAGCGTCGCTGCGTAGAACGCCACGACACGGGACAGCGTGCCCTCGATGACGCGATCGTACCAGGTGGCATGATCGGAGGTCGCCTCCCTGATGTAATGCGCGCAGATCATCGGTGTGATGGTCAGCGACACCACGGTCGAAACCGCGATCGCGAACACCAGCGTCAGCGAGAATTCGCGCAGCAGGCGCCCGACGATGCCATCCATGAAGATCAGCGGCGTGAAGGCCGCGATCAGCGACAGCGAGATCGACAGCACCGTGAAGCCGATCTGCTTGGCGCCTTCGACCGCGGCCGGATACGGCGCCATGCCCTGCTCGAGATTGCGGTACATGTTCTCGATCATCACGATGGCGTCGTCGACCACGAAGCCGACGGAGATCGCCAGCGCCATCAGCGACAGATTGTCGATCGAGAAGCCGGCGAGCCACATCCCGGCGCAGGTGCCCGCCAGCGCCAGCGGCACCGACACGCCGGCGGCGATCGTCGGCACCACCCGGCGCAGGAACACGAACACCACGATCATCACAAGCACTGCGGTCGCCAGCAGCGTGAACTGCATGTCCTCGACGCTGGCGCGGATCGTTCCGGTGCGATCGACCAGGGTGGAGATCTCGACGCCCGCCGGAATCCATTTCTTCAGTTCCGGCAGCATCCTGCGAACGCCGTCGACGGTGTCGATGACGTTGGCGTCGCCCTGCTTGGTGATCTGGATCAGCACCGCCGGCTGCTTGTTGAACCAGGCGATCGAGCGCGAGTTGCGCACGGAATCCTCGACCTCGGCGACGTCGGCGACGCGGACGTAATTGCCGTTCGAGCTTTTGATGACAATGTCGCGGAATTCGGCGGCGGTGCGCATCTGCTTGTTGATCGAGAGCGTCTCGCTCAGCCGGCCGCCATTGAAGATGCCGACCGGCCCCAGCGGGTTGGCATTGATGATCGCGAGCCGGACTTCGTCGGTCGCGATCCCGGCGTTCGCCAGGGACACCGGGTTGAGCGCGATGCGCACCGCTGGCTGGTCGGCCCCGCTGACGGTCACCTCGCCCACTCCCGGCACCTGCGAGATGCGCTGCGCCAGCACCGTGTCGGCGACGTCGTACATCGCGCTAGTCGAGATCGTCTTCGAGGTCAGCGCCAGCACGAATACCGGCGACGCGGCCGGGTTGGCCTTGCGGAACCTGGGCAGCGACGGCAGGTCGCTCGGCAGATCGGCGAGCGAGGCGTTGATCGCGGCCTGCACGTCGCGCGCGGCGCGGTCGATATTGCGGCCGATCGAGAACTGCACCTGGATGCTGGTGGTGCCGAGTGAGCTCGTCGAGGTGATCTGGTCGACGCCCGAAATGGTGCCGAGCTTGCGCTCCAACGGTGCGGCGACGGTCGCGGCCATTACGGAGGGATCGGCCCCTGGCCTGGACGCCGACACCCGAATGGTCGGGAAATCGACATTCGGAACCGACGACACCGGCAGGAACTGGTAGGCGACGATCCCGACCAGGAACAGCCCGATCGCAAGCAGTGTGGTGCCCACCGGCCTGCGGATGAAGGGCTCGGAGATCGAGATCACTGCATGCCCTCGGTGGCGCCCGCGATCGGCGGGCCGCTGGGACCCGGCTCCGGCACGGCCCGCTCGATCCGGCGGTTGAGGCGGTCGAGCGCCAGATAGATCACCGGCGTGGTGTAGAGCGTCAGCAGCTGGCTCAGCAGCAGGCCGCCGATGATCGAGATGCCGAGCGGGAAGCGCAGTTCCGCGCCGGTGCCGCTTTCGATCGCGAGCGGCAGCGCGCCGAACAACGCCGCCAGCGTCGTCATCATGATCGGGCGGAAGCGCAGCAGGCAGGCCTGCACGATGGCGTCATAGGACGACATGCCCTGGCGACGCTCGGCCTCCAGCGCGAAGTCGATCATCATGATCGCGTTCTTCTTGACGATACCCATCAACAGGATGATGCCGATCAGGCCGATCACCGAGAGGTCCTGCCCGCACAGCATCAAGGCGAGGATGGCGCCGACGCCGGCCGAGGGCAGCGTCGAGAGGATGGTGATCGGATGGATATAGCTCTCATAGAGCACGCCGAGCACGATATAGATCGTGATGATCGCCGCCAGGATCAGCCAGGGCTGGCCGGCGAGCGAGCGCGAGAATTCGGCGGCGTCGCCGGAATAGATCCCGACGATGCTGCCGGGCATTCCGATCCTGCTCTCGATCGCCTTCACGGCCGCGACCGCGTCGCCCAGCGCCTCGCCCGGCGCCAGGTTGAAGCTGAGCGAGACTGACGGGAATTGCGCCTGGTGCGAGATCGCGAGCGGCGCCGTTGTCCGGACCAGCGTCGCCACCGCCGACAGCGGCACCTGCGCGCCGTTGGCTCCGGGCAGATAGAGCTTGTCGAGGATCGACGGGTCGCGCTGATACATCGGCAGCGCTTCGAGCACGACGCGGTACTGGTTGGCCTGGCCGTAGATCGTCGAGATCTGCCGCTGTGCGAAGGCATCGTTCAGCGTATCGGTGACGCCCTGCAGACTGACACCGAGCTGGCCGGCACGCTGGCGGTTGACGTCGAGCGCCGCGCGCAGGCCCCCCTCCTGCGCCTCAGAGGAGACATCGCGGAAGATCGGGTCGCGCCGCATCTCGGCGACGAGCTTTTGCGCCCATTGCGAGACCTCGGCGGCGTCGGTCGCGGTCAGCGTGTACTGGTATTGCGAGCGGCTCGACTGGGTCGAGATCTGCACGTCCTGCACCGGCTGGAAGTACACCGTCATGCCGGGCACCGTCGCGATCTTCTCCTTCAGCCGCTCGATCACCTTGACGACGCCCTCGCGCCGCTGGTCGAGCGGCTTCAGCGTCATCACCAGCCGGCCGACATTGGTGGTCGGATTGACCGAACCCGAACCGATCACCGAGACAACGCCGACCACATCAGGATCGGCCTTGATGATGTTTGAGACCGCGCTCTGCCGCCGCTGCATCTCGGCGAACGAGACGTCGGGCCCGGCCTCGGTCACCGCCGTGATCGATGAGGTGTCCTGCAGCGGCAGAAAACCCTTCGGCGCCAGCACGTACATGATCAGCGTCAGCGCGATGGTCGCGAACGTCACCAGCAGCGTCGCGCGCTGGCGCCGCAGCACCCAGAGCAGCGTCCGATGGTAGAACTCCACCATGCGGTCGATGAAACGGCTGACCGCGGCGAGGCCCGGGACCGCCATCTCCTCATGGATGTTCTTGAGCAGCCGCGAGCACATCATCGGCGTCAATGTCAGCGAGACGATCGCCGAGGTTACGACCGCGATCGTCAAGGTGAGCGCGAATTCGCGGAACATGCGGCCAACCAGGCCGGACATGAACAGCAGCGGGATGAACACCGCGATCAGCGACACCGTCAGCGAGATCACGGTGAAGCCGATCTCGCTGGCCCCCTTCAGCGAGGCCTCCATCACCGTTTCGCCGTCTTCCATGTGGCGGACGATGTTCTCGATCATGACGATGGCGTCGTCGACCACAAACCCGGTTCCGATGGTCAGCGCCATCAGCGACAGATTGTCGAGGCTGAAGCCCGCGAAATACATGATGCCGAAGCTCGTGATCAGCGACAGCGGCAGCGCAACGCCGGCGATCAGGGTCGCGCGCAGCGACCGCAGGAACAGGAGCACCACCAGCGTCACAAGCACGACGCTCAGGATCAGCGTGAACTGCACGTCGCGCACCGAGGCGCGGATCGTCACGGTACGGTCGGAGACGATGGTCAGCTTGACGCCGGCCGGGACCGCCCGCTGCAGCCGCGGGATTTCGGCGCGGATCTGCTTGACGACGTCGATGACATTGGCGCCCGGCTGGCGCTGGATATCGATGATGACGGCCGGCGTGCCCTGGTACCAGCCGCCGGTGCGGTCGTTCTCCAGCCCATCGACGATCTGGGCGACGTCGCCGATCGTGACCGGCGAGCCGTTGCGATAGGCGATGATGATCGGCCGGTAGGCGTCGGCGGCGGCGATCTGATCGTTGGCGGCGATGGTGTAGGATTGCTGGGCACCGTCGAGCGATCCCTTCGGCCCCGACACGTTGGCACCGGCGATCGCGTTGCGGAGATCCTCCATCGCGATGCCGTAGGCCGCGAGCCGGGCCAGATCGGCCTGCACGCGCACCGCCGGCTTCAATCCACCGAGGATCGAGACCCGGCCGACGCCGGAAATCTGACTCAGCCGTTGGCCCAGGATGGTGTCGGCGAGATCGCTCATCGCCCGCAGCGAGATCGTGTCCGAGGTCAGCGCCAGCGTCATCACCGGCGCGTCCGCGGGGTTCACCTTGGCGTAGACAGGCGGATACGGCAGCGTCTTCGGCAAGATGCCGGCGGCCGCATTGATCGCGGCCTGCACATCCTGCGTGGCGCCGTCGATGTCGCGGTTGAGGTCGAACTGCAACGAGATCTGGCTGACGCCGAACGAGCTCGTCGAGTTCATCGACGACAGCGACGGGATCTGCCCGAGCTGCCGCTCCAGCGGCGCCGTGATCAGCGAAGCCACCACGTCGGGGCTGGCGCCGGGCAGTTGCGTCGTCACCTGTACGGTCGGGAAGTCGACCTGCGGCAGCGCCGAGACCGGCAGCGCCCAATAGCCGAGCGCACCGCCGATCATCAGGGCGATGCCGAGCAGCGAGGTGGCGATCGGCCGGCGGATGAACGGTTCGGAGACGCTCATGGCTGCGTGCTCGCTGTAAGATCGGCCATTACGAAGTCAGGATGCCGGTCATGGCTGCGCCTTCGGCGCGCCGCCCGACTGTTCGCCCCCTGCTGCCGGCGCGGGCGCCGGTCCGG
The DNA here is from genome assembly GCF_054059095.1 of Bradyrhizobium sp. USDA 4510. Taxonomy (NCBI): domain Bacteria; kingdom Pseudomonadati; phylum Pseudomonadota; class Alphaproteobacteria; order Hyphomicrobiales; family Nitrobacteraceae; genus Bradyrhizobium; species Bradyrhizobium sp. USDA 4510. The sequence goes on from NZ_JBSSBT010000001.1 coordinate 3,823,988, forward strand.
TCTGCCCCTTCTGATCGCCTTCGCTATGCTCGTGCCGGCCGCGATGCTCGCCGTCCTTGCCCTGCCAGTCTTTCTTGCCGTCCTTGCCCTGCCCTTCGCCTTGGCCAGCGCCGCGCTTGCCGTCGGGATTGCGGCTGCGCTTGCGCGGCGCGAGATCGGCGGCCGGCGGCCCGTCGTCCTTGCCGACCACGACCTTCGCGCCATCGGCGAGATTGGCAAAGCCGGTCGTCACGACGCGGTCCGACGTGGTCAGGCCGCTGGCGATGACGGCCTCATGCTCGTTCTGCTGCGTGACCGTGACCGGCTTGGCGGTGACGATATCGCCCTCACCGATCACGTAGCTGAAGGTGCCGGCCGGACCGCGCTGCACCGCGGAGGTCGGCACCACGATCGCCTGCGGCAGCGTCTCGACCTTAAGCCGCACATTGACGAACTGGCCGGGCCAGAGCTGGTAGCTGGCATTGGGGAATTCCGCCTTCAGCTTCAGCGTGCCGGTGGTCGGATCGACCTGGTTGTCGATGCCGGTCAGCTTGCCGGTATCGATCACGGTGACGCCGTCATTGCCGAACACGTCGACCGCGAGTTGGCCCTTCGCGGCCGCGGCGTTGACCCGCATGATCTGCTGCTGCGGCAGGCTGAACCATACTGCGATCGGCTGCAGCTGGGTCAGGATGACGAGCCCCGTGGTATCGGCGGCGTGGATGATGTTGCCCTGGTCGACCTGGCGAAGGCCGGCGCGCCCCGCGATCGGCGCGACGATCTTGGTATAGCCGAGCGTGGCGCGCGCATTGTCGATCTGGGCCTGGTCGGCCTTGATGATGGCCTGCTGCTGCGCGACCAGCGCTCGCTGCGTATCGGCCTGCTGCTTCGAGCCCGCGTTGGTGGCAGCGAGCTGCTCATAGCGGGCAAGATCGATCTTCTGATTGGCGAGCAGCGCTTCGTCCTTGGCCTTCGTGGCCACCGCCTGGTCGTATTGCGCCTGATAGATCGCCGGATCGATCTCGCCCAGAACATCGTCCTTCTTGACGTCCTGGCCCTCGACGAAATTCACCTTGAGCAGCTTGCCGTCGACCTGCGAGCGCACGGTCACGGTATTCAGCGCCCTCACCGAACCGACGCCGTCGAGATAGACCGGCACGTCATGCACCTGCGGCGTGGCCGCCAGCACCGGCACCGGCGGGTCAGGCCGCCCGCCCGCGCCGCGCCCGCCGCCCCCATTTTGCTTGGGCTGGAAGGCGAGCCAGCCGAGATAGCCGAGCCCGCCGAGGATCACGAGCGTGATGAGCAAGGACACCATGCGCCCCAGCACGCGCGAGAGAAGGCTCCGCTTGCGCGGCGCCGTGCGTTTCTCGTCGTCCGTCGAGTCGGGCTTAAAGAGCATCGACCGGTCTTTCCATCTTCGGTTCCCAGCCGCCCCCTAATGCTTGATATAGGCTCACGATCGCCAATAGCCGGGCCAGTTGGGCCTGCGAATAGGCATCTTCCGCCTGGAACAGGGTCAGCTGCGTGTTTAGCACAGTTACGATATCGGCGGTGCCGGCCTTGAGCTGCTGCTCGGCGAGGTCGAAGGCGCGCCGCGACGACGACAGCACGTCGCGCTGCAGCTGCAGCCGGCGCGTGGTCTCGCGGATCGCGACCAGCGCATTGTCGACGTCGGTGAACGACTGCACCACCGTCTTGCGGTAGGTCTGCAGCAACTCGTCCTGCTTGGCCTTGGTGTACTCGAAATTGCCGAGGATCCGGCCGCCGTCGAAGATCGGCTGGGTCATGCTGCCGACCAGGTTGAAGAAGGCGGCATGCGGCTGGAATAGCGAGACCAGCGCCTGGCTCTGGTAGCCGCCCGTTCCGGTCAGCTGGATGCTCGGGAAGAACTGCGCCCGCGCGCTGCCGACATTGGCGGTGGCGGATGCAAGCTGCGCCTCCTGCCGGCGGATGTCGGGACGCTGGGTCAGCAATTCAGACGGCAGGCCCGGCGTAACGCGCGGGATCGCAACGGCGTTGAGCGAGCCGCCGGAGACGCGCACGCTTTCCGGCGGTCGCGACACCAGCACCGCGAGCGCATTGATGCTCTGGTCGAGCGTCTGCCGCAGCGGCGGCACCAGCGCGCGCTGGTTGGCGAGCACGGTCTCCTGCTGCGCGACGTCGAGATCGGAGCCGGTGCCGGCCTTGAAGCGCTCCTTGATCGCATTGAGGATGCGCTCGGCGCTGGCGATGTTGCGCTGCGCGGTGCGCAGCCGGTCCTGCGTCGCGAGCACGCTGAAATAAGCATTGGCGACGCTCGCCAGCGTGGTCAGCGCCACCACCTCGCGGTCGAACCGGTTGGCAACGGCGGTCTCCTCCGCCGCCTGCGCGGCGTCGCGGTTCTGGCCCCAGAAGTCGAGCTGATAGCTGGCGCTCAGCGAGGCGTTGTAGTTCACCACCTCGCGCCCGCCATTGGTGAGGCCGCTGGCGCTGGAGCCGGAGGTGCGCGAGTAGGTTTCCGATCCGTTGAGATTGAGGGTCGGCAGCAGCGCCGCGCCGGCCTGCCGCGCCAGCGCGTCGGCCTGGCGGAAGCGCGCAACCGCAGCGGCGATGTCGAGGTTGACGGTCTGCGCCTCCTCCATCAGCTGCGTCAGCTCCCTGGAGCGGAAGCCCCGCCACCAATCGAGCGTCGGAAGCGCGTCGCCCGGCCGGCCGAGACGCACGGCCTTGTAGCCCTGCGGCACGTCGAGCGCTGGGTCAGGGATGTCCTGGGTCAGAATGCAGCCGGCAGAACCAACGACCAGGCCGAGCGCAACGAGCGAACGCGCCGCGAGCCGGCGCGCGCGGGCGGCGAGGCCGAACCGGCCTCCAGGCACCATCACGGACACCGGCTGGGTCACACCCGTTCTCCGCCGAAGCCAGACTTCGCCCGTGGCGCACGAATGACGCGTTCAGCGATGGTCTGGGTGACGTTCACGGGGGTATGCTTCCAATGGAACCTGCCTGTCCCATCCTACCCTTGGGACAATGGGGCGGACAGCCCCGTCACGATTGCGTGGCGTCGCATCGCAAGCGATTCGTAGCTACCTTGAATGCCGACTTTTCCCTATTTTTTACGGCATTTCCGCGCATTTCGGACCGGTGCCGGAAGTCACGATTCTTACAAAGATTTCATGGGGATTTCTCGGCTGCTGTTGCATTGAATCCGCAAGATGTGCCGGCACGGCGCCAGACTCGCGCCACCGCGCACCGCGCCGTCAGGTCTTGATTGGCCGAGAGCGCGCAACTCACGCGAAACCGCGGACCACAGGATGATTGTGCTGGCCGACCCGACCGCCACAAAACGGAGTTCTCCCCAAGCCCGTGACCTCCGCGCTTGCGAGGTCAAGCGTGTTGAACCCGTGTTTTGCCGCAGTGCAAAAGCCCTTCCCTTTTTCGATCAGCACACTAGGTTCGCCAAGCAAGACCCAGACCGGCAAAGAAATTCCCCGACATGATATTCAACAAAGACGTCATCGAAGCGATCGGCAACACCCCCCTCATCAAGCTGAAACGCGCGTCCGAACTGACCGGCTGCACCATTCTCGGCAAGGCCGAATTCATGAACCCGGGCCAGTCGGTGAAGGATCGTGCCGGCAAATGGATGATCCTGGAGGCCGAGAGGCGCGGCACGCTGAAGCCCGGCGGCCTCGTGGTCGAGTCGACCGCGGGCAATACCGGGATCGGGCTTGCTGTCGTGGCGAGTGCGCGCGGCTACCGCACCCTGATCGTCATTCCGGAGACGCAGAGCCAGGAAAAGAAGGACATGCTGCGGCTGTGCGGTGCCGAACTGGTCGAGGCGCCGGCGCTGCCCTTCGCCAATCCGAACAACTATCAGCATCTCGGCAGGCGTCTCGCGGAGCAGCTGCGCAAGACCGAACCGAACGGCGTGCTGTTTGCCGACCAGTGGAACAACCTCGACAATCCCAAGGCGCATTACGACTCGACCGGACCGGAAATCTGGCAGCAGACCGACGGCAAGGTCGACGGCTTCATCTGCTCGGTCGGCACCGGCGGCACGCTCGCCGGCATCAGCCGCTACCTGAAGGAAAAGAACCCGGCCATCGTCACCGCCTGCGCCGATCCGCACGGCTTCGGGATGTACGAACTGTTCAAGAATGGGCAGGTCAAATCGACGCCGGGCGATTCGATCACAGAAGGCATCGGGCTCGGACGCGTCACGCCTGTGGTCGAGACGGCGAAGGTCGACACTGCGTTCCTGATCTCCGACGAGGAAGCGGTGACCATCATCTATGAGCTTTTGGAGCACGAAGGCCTGTGCCTCGGCGGCTCGACCGGCGTCAACATCGCGGGCGCGATCCAGCTCGCCAAGCAGCTCGGCCCCGGCAAGACCATCGTCACCATCCTCTGCGACTCCGGCAACCGCTATCAGTCCAAGCTGTTCAACCCGGCCTTCATGCGCTCGAAGAACCTGCCGGTCCCGGAATGGCTGGAAAAGCGCAGCAAGATCGAGCTGCCGCTGGTCTAGGGAGCGAATGCGTCCCCGCAGACGTCATTGCGAGGAGCTATTGCGACGAAGCAATCCATGCTTCCGATGCGGAGGATTGGATTGCTTCGCGGAGCCTGTCATCCGGCGGCGCTTTGCGCCGACCGGGTGGCTCGCAATGACGGCAGAAATCACCGCAGAATCTGGCTCAGGAACAGCTTCGACCGCGCATGCTGCGGGTTGGCGAAGAATTCCTGCGGCGTGTTCGATTCGATGATCTGGCCCGCGTCCATGAAGACGACGCGGTTGGCGACCTCGCGGGCAAAGCCCATTTCGTGGGTCACGACCAGCATGGTCATGCCCTCCTTGGCAAGATCGACCATGGTGTCGAGCACTTCCTTGACCATCTCCGGGTCGAGCGCCGAGGTCGGCTCGTCGAACAGCATCACCTTCGGGTTCATGGTCAGCGCGCGGGCGATCGCAACGCGCTGCTGCTGACCGCCCGACATCTGGCCGGGAAACTTGTTGGCCTGATGCGGGATCTTGACCCGCTCGAGGAACTTCATCGCGGTGGCCTCGGCATCCTTCTTCGGGATGTTGCGCACCCAGATCGGCGCCAGCGTGCAATTGTCGAGCACGGTGAGATGCGGGAACAGGTTGAAGCTCTGGAAAACCATGCCGACCTCGCGGCGGACTTCGTCGACACGGCGAAGGTTCGGGCCGAGGTCGATGCCGTCGACCACGATCTCACCCTCCTGGAATTCCTCCAGCGCGTTGATGCAGCGGATCAGGGTCGACTTGCCCGAACCGGATGGGCCGCAGATCACGATGCGCTCGCCCTTGCCGACCTCCAGGTTGATGTCGCGCAGCACGTGGAAGTCGCCGTACCATTTGTTGAGAGCGGAAATGTTGACGATCGGGGTTGTGGACATGGTGACCTTGTTCAGTGGCGGCGGTGAGCGTTGAGCCGGTTTTCGACGAACAGCGAGTAGCGCGACATTCCAAAGCAGAACACGAAGTAGATCATTCCAGCGAAGGCGAAGCCGGTAAAGGCCGTGGTCGGCGTCGACCAGGTCGGATCGGAGAACGTCGCGTGCAACGATCCCAAGAGGTCGAACAGTGCGACGATCGAAACCAGCGAGGTGTCCTTGAACAGGGCGATGAAGCTGTTGACGAGACCCGGAATGACGTGGCGCAGCGCCTGCGGCATCACGATCAGCGACGTGGTCTTCCACCAGGACAGGCCGAGCGCGCTCGCCGCCTCGCCCTGCCCGCGCGGGATTGCGGCAAGGCCGCCGCGCACCACCTCGGCCTGATAGGCGCCGGCAAACAGCGCAATGCCGATCAGCGCGCGGACCAGCCCGTCGACGTTGAAGTTGCCCGGCAGGAACAGCGGCAGCATGTAGGTTGCGAAGAACAGCACCGTGATCAGCGGCACGCCGCGCCAGAACTCGATGAAGGCGATCGAGAATATCCGGATCAGCGGAATGGTCGAGCGGCGGCCCAGCGCCAGCGCGATCCCGATCGGCATCGAGGTGACGATGCCGGTGACCGACACCACCAGCGTCACCAGGAGGCCGCCCCACAGCCTGGTGTCGACGATAGGCAGTCCGCCGCGGTCGAGCCCCATCAGCTTGATCACGATCGCGATGCCGGCGAAGCTCGCCAGGCTCCCGAGCAGCGCCCGTTGTCCGGTTCGCATGCCGCCGCCGAGGAAAAACAGGATCAGCGAGACGATCGCCGTGGTCAGCAGGAAGTCGAACCACAGCGGCTGGATCGACATCTGGAGCTGCTCGCGCAGCCAGGTCAGCGGAAAGATCAGCCAGCCGATCAGGCTGCCGACGAGCACGATGATATTGCCGACGGCCCACAGCAGCGGCCCGATCGCCGAACTCCGGCTGAGATTGACCAGCGCCCGACCGGCATTGACGATGCTGTCGTCGAACAGCTGCAACAGGCTCGCGACCCAACTGACGCCGAAGCCGGCTAGTCCGCCGCCGCGCAGAAGGAAGAAGGCGACCGCCGGGAACGCGAAGAAGAACAGACTCGCATTCAGGCCCTTCGCCGGCAGGCGCGGAATAAGGAGTGGCAGCAACAGGACGGCCGCGAGGACGAAGGTCAGGTTGACGCGCCAGCGTTCGGCTTCCGGATAGAAGCCATAGATCAGCTGGGTGAGCTTGGCCTGGATGTAGGGCCAGCAGGCGCCGACCTGACGGCCGGCGGTTTCGGCGAGACACGCATTGCGGTCCTTGCCGCTCCAGACCGCATCGACCAGCAGGAATTTGAACGCGGGAACGATCGTGTACCAGAGCAGCCCCAGCGCCAGGATCGTCAGCAGGATGTTGGTCGGCGAATTCAACAGCCGCGTGCGGATGAAACCGACGAGGCCGGTGGTCTTCACCGGCGCCCGGCGTTCAGGCACCAGATCCTGCCGGACGAAGGATGACGCGGTGGCGTCGGTCATGCCCCAAGGCTCCGGTTGATGCGCCAGCCATAGACGCTCATGATCGCGCTGGTGACCAGCGAGATCAGCAGGTACACGCCCATGGTGATGGCGATGATCTCGATCGCCTGGCCGGTCTGGCTCAGCGTCGTTCCGGCAAATACCGAGACCAGGTCGGGATAGCCGATCGCGACCGCCAGCGACGAATTCTTGGTCAGGTTGAGGTACTGGTTGGTCAGCGGCGGAACGATGACGCGCATCGCCTGCGGCACGACGATCAGCCGCAAGGTGGTGCCGCGCGACAGGCCGAGCGACGAGCCGGCTTCCATCTGTCCCTTATGGACCGACAGAATGCCGGCGCGGACGATCTCGGCGATGAAGGCCGCCGTATAGGTCGACAGCGCGACCACCAGCGCAACCAGCTCCGGAATCACCCGCGCGCCGCCGGCGAAGTTGAAGCCCTTGAGTTGCGGCAGCTCGAAGGTCACCGGCAGCCCGAACACCAGCATCGTCACCAGCGGCAATCCGGCCAACAGGCCGAGCACATAGGGCCAGATCCGGATCGCCTGCCCGCGTTGAAACAGCGCCCGCCTTGCGTAGCCGCGCAGCGCCAGCGCGCCTGCGACGCCAATCGCGAGCGCGATCAGAAACGGATCGAGCCCGGGCTCGCCGATCGGCCGCGGGATCACCAGCCCGCGATTGGAGAGGAAGAAGGCGTTGAACAGCGAGATGCTCTGGCGCGGCCCCGGCAGCGCCGCCAGCACCGCGAGGTACCAGAATAACAGCTGGAACAGCAGCGGCAGATTGCGGACGATCTCGACATAGATCTCGCCGAGCCGCGCCAACAGCCAGTTCGGCGACAGCCGGCACAGCGCAATGATGAAGCCGATGATGGTGGCGAAGACGATGCCAATGCCCGCAACCAGCAGCGTGTTGAGCAGGCCGACGAAGAACACCCGCGTATAGGTGTCCGACCCCGAATACGGGATCAGGTTCAGGCTGACATCAAAGCCCGCATTGTTTTTGAGAAACCCGAACCCGGAGGCAATGCGCTGCGTCTCCAGGTTGGCGCGGGCATTGGCCACGATCTCATAGGCGACCCAGGCCAACACCGCCGCGAACACGATCTGCACGGCAAGGCCAGTCCAGCCGGACTGGCCGCCGAGCACGCGCTTCAGGCGGAAGATGAACTGAGGCGGTGGTTTTCGGGGCTCGGTCGTCATCGCCGCAGCCGCCTCGTCGCCGATCAGCGGATCGGAGGCGCGTACTGGATGCCGCCCTTGTTCCAGAGATTGTTGAGCCCGCGTGCGATCTGCAGCTTCGATCCGACGCCGACGTTGCGATCGTACATCTCGCCGTAATTGCCGACGGCCTTGATGATGCGGGAGAACCAGTCCTTGGTCAGGCCGAGCTGCTCACCGAGATTGCCGTCGGTGCCGAAGGCGCGCTTGAGGTCGGGCTTGTCCGACTTGGCCATCTCGTCGACGTTCTTCTGGGTGACACCGAGTTCCTCGGCATTGATCTGGGCGAACAGCGCCCACTTCACGATGTCGAACCACTGGTCGTCGCCATGGCGAACCATCGGGCCGAGCGGCTCCTTGGAGATGATCTCGGGAAGCACGACGTGGTCGGACGGGTTGGCGAGCTTCAGTCGCTGCGCATAGAGCTGGGACACGTCGGAGGTGAACACGTCGCAGCGGCCGGTCTCGTAGGCCTTCACGGTCTCGTCGGCACCGGCGAACGCGATCACCTCATACTTCATGTTGTTACCCTTGAAGTAGTCGGCGAGGTTCTGCTCGGTCGTGGTGCCGGTCTGCACGCAGACCGACGCGCTGTTCAGCTCCAGCGCCGAGTTTACCTTCAGCGACTTCTTCACCAGAAAGCCCTGCCCGTCATAATAGGTCACGCCGGTGAAGTTGGCGCCGAGCGAAGTATCGCGCGACAGCGTCCAGGTGGTGTTGCGCGACAGCACATCGATCTCGCCCGACTGCAGCGCGGTGAAGCGGTCCTTGGCCGACAGCGGCACGAACTTGACCTTGGACGGATCGTCGAAGATCGCCGCCGCGATGCCACGGCAGATGTCGACGTCGATGCCGGTCCAGTTCCCCTTGTCGTCCGGCGACGAGAAGCCCGGCAGGCCGCCGCTGACGCCGCAGGACAGCTGGCCTCGGTCCTTGACCGTCTTGAGGGTTTGCGCCGAGGCGGCCTGGACCGACAGGGCGGCGGCAGCGGCGAGGGTGACAGCCAGGGATACGCGTTTCATGGGCGGGGCCTTTCAGGGTCGTCCGGTGGACGTTTGCATTGTGATCGCCTCGCGTTCACGGGCCATCCCAATGATCCCTTGCAGCAAAAATGCCGATTTGACCGGCAGTTTGACCTGCAAACCGGTCAGGCAACGGATCGTAGGTCGCGGCAGGCCCCTCAACGTGCGGCGACTGGTAGTTGCGCCGCATCACATAGCGACTGACGAGCCGGGTCAAGGGGTTGACGCATGTCTTCTACCTCTTGTTAGTAACACCTCCCGGCCCGGCCCCGTCTTCCCGACGCGGTACGGCTGCGGCAAAAAGTCTAAAGTCTAACGGCAGCGCTCCATGACCTCCTCCGACGGCTCCACGCCCTCCCACCCGCAACAGGCCGCCACCCGCCTGGTCACGGCCGGCCGCGACACCAAGGCCCAGAAGGGCTTTGTCAATCCGCCGGTGTTTCACGGCTCGACCGTGCTCTATCCGACCGCGGAGGACCTGCACGCCCATCGCGCCGAATTTATCTATGGCCGCCACGGCAGCCCGACCACGCGGGCGCTGCAGGACGTGCTGATGGCGCTGGAAGGCCCGCAATGCGCTGGCGTCGGCCTTGCCCCGTCGGGACTGGCGGCGATCAGCACCACGCTGCTCGCCGTACTCAAGACCGGCGATCACCTCCTGGTGTGCGACAATGCCTATCGGCCGACCCGCAATTTCTGCGACAACATGCTCAAGCGCTACGGCATCGAGACCAGCTATTTCGATCCGCTGATCGGCGCCGGCATCGAGACGCTGTTCAAGCCGAACACCCGCGCGGTGCTGATCGAAGCGCCCGGCTCGCAGACGTTCGAGATGCCGGACGTGCGGGCGATATCGGCCGTGGCGCACGCCCGCGGCGCGCTCATGATCGACGACAACACCTGGGCGACGCCGCTCTATCACCGCTCGCTCGAACAGGGCGTCGACATCAGCATGCAGGCCGGCACCAAATATATCGGCGGCCACTCCGACATCATGTTCGGCACCATCGCAGCCAATGCGAAAGCCTGGCCGCTGATCCAGGAGGCGATCCGCCTGCTCGGCGTCTGCGCCGGCCCCGACGACGTCTATCTCGCGCTGCGCGGGGTTCGCACGCTATCGGTGCGGCTTGCGCAGCACCACCGATCCGGACTCGAGATCGCGCGCTGGCTCGGCGCGCGGCCCGAGGTCGATCGCGTGCTGCACCCTGCCCTCGACACCGATCCCGGGCACGCGATCTGGAAACGCGACTTCACCGGCGCCTCCGGGCTGTTCAGCATCGTGTTGAAGCCGGTGCCACAGACCGCGGTCGATGCAATGCTGAACGCGCTCACTTTGTTCGGCATGGGCTTTTCCTGGGGCGGCTTCGAAAGCCTCGCCATCCCGTTCGACTGCAGCGACTATCGCACCGCGACCAAATGGTCGCCGGGCGGGCCGACGCTGCGGCTGCATATCGGGCTCGAGAATCTCGACGACCTCAAGGCCGATCTCGACCGTGGATTTGCGGCGTTGAAGGCCGCGCTCTGATCCTCGCGCCCTGCCACGTTAGACGACATTAACCACGCTCCACCGGCGCTGACGCCGCGTTGCGACCAACGTCGTACGCCTTAAGCACGCGCGATCTCCGGGATTCTGCGGAGATGCAACGGCGCCGATAACTCGCCGTTCACCATCCCCACCAATCCCTTAATTGTCCGGACCTTCCATCAAGTTCCCTTATACTTTTGCGGCCGTAGTGATGCCTCGGGAAGGGCTGTCAGTGCCGCAAGGACGCGATTGCCCTGTGTGAAGGGCATTCAGACAATCGCATGAAAACGGCACGCATCGTGGTCCTCGGCATCGCCGGCGTCGCAGGCCTCGCGGCCATGTATCTCGCGAGCGTTGGCGATCGCAAACCGGCGCCGGTCGCGCCGCCCGTCGCGCAACTGCCGACCGTCGAAGTGCTGGTCGCAAAGTCCGACATCGGGCTCGGTCAATCGGTCAAGGCCGAAGACATCCAGTGGCAGCGCTGGCCGGCTGAAACTGCAAGCAGCGCGTTCATCCGTCACGACGCCAACGCCAATGCCATGAACGACATCATCGGTTCGATCGCACGCGCGCCCTTCATCGTCGGCGAACCGATCCGCGAGCAAAAGCTGGTCAAGGCCAACGGAAGCGGCTTCATGGCCGCGATCCTGCCCTCCGGCATGCGCGCGATCTCCACCGAAATCTCGCCGGAGACGGGCGCCGGCGGCTTCATTCTGCCGAACGACCGCGTCGATGTGATCCTGTCGCGTCGCGACAAGAATCCCGATCAGCAAGGCGGCCGCGATATCGTCACCACTGAAATCCTGCTGTCCAACGTCCGCGTGCTGGCGATCGACCAGGCGCCGAAGGAGAAGGACGGCAACAACTCCCTCGTCGGCAAGACCGTGACCCTCGAGCTCAAGCCCGAACAGGCCGAGACGCTGGCGCGCGCCCGGCAGAGCGGAACGCTGGCGCTGGCGCTGCGCAGCATCGCCGACGTCAGCGAGCAGACCGACGAGACCAGAGACCATGCCCCGAAGCGGGGCGAGAGCATCAAGGTGGTGCGCTTCGGCATCCCGAGCTCTCTGACGACACAGAAGTGATGGGGGCTTCGATATGACGACGGGTGCGAAACAAATGGCGACGTCGACCACGCTGGTCCGCGCGCTGTCATTGTCGGCGATCACCGCGCTGATGCTGATCCCTGCCCTTGCCAGCGCGACCGATCCCGACAAGAACGCGGATGTCGCGGTGACGAGCAGCATCGCCGCCAAGACGCGCTCCGTCTCGCTCGGCGTCGGCAAGTCGGTCGTGGTCGACCTGCCGCGCGAGGCCAAGGACGTTCTGGTCGCCGATCCCAAGATCGCCAACGCCGTGATCCGCTCGGCGCAGCGCGCCTATATCATCGGCGCGGCAGTCGGCCAGACCAACGTGGTGTTCTTCGACGCCGACGGCAACCAGGTCGCCTCCTACGACATCGCGATCAAGCGCGACCTTAACGGAATGCGCGCCGCGCTGAAGCAGATGCTGCCCGGCGTCCAGATCGAGGGCGTCGGCGACAGCGTCGTCCTGACCGGCACGGTGGCAAGCCCGGTCGAGGCCCAGCAGGCCGGCGACATCGCCGCCAAACTGGTCGGCAGCGCCGACAAGGTCGTCAATTCCATCGTGGTCCGCGGCCGCGACCAGGTGATGCTGAAAGTCACCGTCGCCGAAGTCCGCCGGGACGTCGTCAAGCAGCTCGGCGTCGACCTCAGCGCCAACATGAACTACGGCACCGCCGCGGTGGTCTTCAACAACGCCAACGCCTTCACCGCCAATAACGGTGCGCTCGCCCCCAACAACGGGCTGACGGGCGCAGCCCTGAACAAGCTCGGCGTGCCGACCGTCACCGCGACGCTGCGCGCGATGGAGAGCGCGGGCGTGGTCAAGACGCTGGCCGAGCCCAACCTCACCGCGATCTCCGGCGAGTCGGCGACCTTCATTTCGGGCGGCGAGTTTCCGATTCCGACCGGCGTCACCTGCCAGACGACGACGTCGGGCACGATCGGCAATTGCGTGCAGACCGTCAGCTTCAAGAAGTTCGGCATCTCGCTCAACTTCACGCCGGTGGTGCTGACCGAGGGACGGATCAGCCTGAAGGTGATGACCGAGGTCTCCGAAGTCTCGATGGAGAACGCCCTGACCGGCGGCCAGAACGGCACGACCATTCCCTCGATCAAGACCCGCCGCGCCGACACCACGCTGGAGGTGCCCTCCGGCGGCTCGATCGCGATGGCCGGTTTGATCCAGGAGCAGACCAAGCAGGCCATCAACGGCATGCCCGGCGTCGACCAGATCCCGATCCTCGGCCAGCTCTTCAGGAGCCAGGACTTCGTCAACAACGAGACCGAGCTCATGGTCATCGTGACGCCCTACGTGGTGCGCGCCGTTGCGCAGAAGGAGCTGTCCCGTCCCGACGACGGATTTGCCCCGGCTTCCGACGCGCAGTCGGCACTGCTGGCGCGCGTCAATCGCATCTACGGCGTCGCCGCCCGCAGCGAGCCGATCGGCGCCACGCCGGTCAATTTCGGCTTCATCATCGACTGAGGCGCGGACCTGAAGGGGTTGGGGGATCCTATGATGACACGCAACACACAAGCCGGTCGTGCCAGGACGCTGTCGCTGTTGGGCGCCCTCGTCGTCAGCGCGATCGCGCTCGGCGGCTGCAATCTGACGGGCGACAATCTTGCCACCGGCACCGTGGGCGACGACTACCGGCAGCGGCATCCGATCGCGGTGACCGAGGGCGAGCAATCAATCGTCGTCTTCGTCGGCCGCGCCCGCGGCAACCTCACCGAAGCGCAGCGCGACGACGTCATGGGGCTGGCGCGCACCTGGCGCCGCGAAGGCACCGGCGCGATTGCGATCGACGTGCCGGCCGACAGCTCGAACTCGCGCTCGGCACAGGCGGTGTATCAGGAGATCCGCGGCCTGCTGGCGTCGATGGGCGTACCCGCCCATGCCATCACCAAGCGCTCCTACCATCTCGATGATCCGCGCGCGCTTCCGACCGTTCGGCTGAGCTATCCGAAGATGGCCGCCGTCGCCGGTCCCTGCGGAGTGTGGCCGAGCGACCTCGGTGCCTCGATCTACAATCCGAACTACAACCAGAACAAGCAGTACGACAATTTCGGCTGCGCCACGCAGCGTAACCTTGCCGCGATGGTCGCCAATCCGTCCGACCTCGAACAGCCGCGAACCGAGACCGCAGCCTATACGCCGCGCCGTACGATCGCGTTCGATAAATACCGCAAGGGTGAGTCGACCGCGACCGCCTACCCCGAAGCCGAGAAAGCCAAGCTGAGCGACGCCGCGAAATGACCGAACAACAAGACGAGCCGCAGCACGCCAACGATTACATCGCGCCGGCGCCGCGGATTTCCGTGCAGGCGTTCTGCGCAAGCGTCGCGACCGCCGCGAACGCACGCGCGGCTGCCGACGACCGCCGGCTCGCCAAGGCTCATCTCTCGGTCCATATGGGCGGCATCGCCGCGGCGATCGACGCCTACCACAAGGCGCCGACGCCCAACGTCATCATGCTCGAGACCGAGCCGGATCATGATTTCCTCGCCGGTCTCGACGAGCTCGCCACGGTCTGCGATCCCGGCACCCGCGTCGTGGTGCTCGGCACGGCCGGCGAGACTGCGCCGTATCGCGAATTGGTCCGGCGCGGCGTCAACGACTACGTCATCGGGCCGGTCAAGGTGCTCGACATCGTGCGCTCGATCTGCAGCCTGTTCTCGGCCTCCGAAGCGGTCTCGGTCGGCCGCCTGATCGCGGTCGCGGGCGCCAAGGGCGGCGTCGGCGCCTCGACCATTGCCCACAATGTCGCCTGGACCATCGCACGCGACCTCGGGCTGGATTCGGTCGTCGTCGATCTCGACCTCGCCTTCGGTACGGCCGGCCTGGACTACAATCAGGACCCGGTGCAGGGCATCGCCAACGCCGTGTTCTCGCCCGAGCGTCCGGACTCTGCCTTCATGGAACGCCTGCTCGCAAAGTGCGGCGATCATCTCAGCCTGCTGGCGGCGCCGGCCACCCTCGACCAGGTCTACGATTTCGGCGCCGAGGCGTTCGATGCCATCTTCGATACGATGCGCATGACGACGTCCTGCATCGTGCTCGACGTGCCGCATCAATGGACCGCCTGGACCAAACGCGTGCTGGTCGGTGCCGACGATATCCTGATCGTGGCCGAGCCCGACCTCGCCAACATGCGCAACACCAAGAACATGATGAACCTGTTGAGGACCGCGCGTCCGAACGACCGTCCGCCGCTCTACTGCCTGAACCAGGTCGGCATGTCGAAGCGCCCCGAGATCGAGGTCAAGGATTTCGCCAAGACCATCGAGAGCCAGCCGATCGCGGCGATCCCGTTCGACTGCAGGCTGTTCGGTGAAGCCGCCAACAACGGCCAGATGATCGCGGAAGTCTCCGCGCGTCACCGCACCACAAGGACTTTCCTGCAGATCGCGCAGCGCCTCACCGGCCGTCCCGATCTCGCCGAAGCCCGCGAGTCGTTCCTGTCGCCCATCCTCAGGAAGCTGCAGTCGCGCCGAAATGACGGGCGCCGGGCCGCCGGCTAGCGTCCCGCTAGCGCTCTAGTCGCGGCGACTGGCTGCGACCGGGATCTTCTCGGCGTCGGTGCGGCTCGCATCCCTGCGCGCCAACAGTCGCTTCAGCGCGGCGACGTTGGCTGAGCCCTGCTCCGCCGGCAAATCGGCCTTCATGATGGTTTCCGCCTCGGACTGGCGGCCCTGCAAGCCAACCACGACGGCGAGATTGGTTCGCACCCGCATGTCGCCGGGGGCGCGCTCCCGCGCGCGGCGCAGCGTCTCCTCGGCCTTCGGCAGGTCCTTTGACAGCAGATAGGACAGCCCGATATTGGAGAGCACTGACGGATCGTCAGGCACGATCTTCAGCGCACTCGCATAATACTGCCGCGCCTCGTCGTGGCGATCGAGTTGGTCGAGCACGGCGCCCTGCGCCGACAGGATGCGCCAGTCCGGATCTTCCGGGGTATGCGCGCGCCCGAGCACGTCGAATGCCTGCTGGAAATTGCCGTTGTCGGCGAGCGCCCGTCCGTAACCCGCGAGCAGCGCCTTGTTGCTGGGCTGCACCAGCACCGCCTGCTCCATGACGGCGACCGCCTGGGCCCGCTGGCCGGTGGCGCGCAGCGCCCGGGCGTATTTCAGCGCGGCGTCGGTGTCTTTCGGGTTGGCGCGGACGCGCTCGTGGTAGGTCGCGATGTCGCGCCGCGGATCGGCCGGGGCCGGCGTGGCCTCCGCCGTGTCGCCCAATGAGCCGGTGATGTCAGACGGGCCGGAGGTTTGACAGGCAGACAACCCGATCAGCAGGATCGCAGCAGATACCGTGCCCGCGAGACGGCGCACGCGGCCTGAGGGTCGGGGGAATTTCTCAAACATAAAGCGAGACTCGGAACGGCGAAGGTTCCGGGATGCTCACAGCTTAACCCTAAGGTCCGGTTAAGGATGCCATCATGTCGCCGTCATCCGGCCCAGATGCGGTGCCGGACGCCTGGCGAGACAGCAGCCAAATGGCAGATTCAATCGACGAACTGAGCGCCGAACTCGTGCCCGATTTGCCAGGCCAGCCGGCACTGACGCGGACTGCCGCTCGACAGGATGATGGTGAATTCCGGCGGGATCTCCAGATATTCGGCGATCACCTTGACGCCGCCGGCCGAAATATCCGTGATCATGCAGTCGCGTGGCAGCGACCCTGTGCCCAGCTGAATTTTGGCGACGCTCCGGCACGGGCGGCGTTCGCTCTTGCGGCGATTCATAAACATTCTGATCCCCAAGCCTTTCTGGGCAACTTCCTGGCCTATCGTCATAGCGGGGAAAGATTGGAAACTGCCTAGCGGAACCCATCGCAATTGAGCGGTCGCGTTCGAGATTCGTTTACCGGGGGGCGCCCTCGCCGGGAGACACGAGCTTTGATCAATCAAAGATTGAATAGTTGAATGATATGTGCTGCAGGTCGAATGACGTCTCCCCGATAGGCCGCCTCACTCGATAGCCTGCGTCGCTCCCGCCGTGGTCGCATGAGAACAAAAAGGGGTTGATCGCCAGTCGATAGACGATACCTATGTTCATTCGACTCGAATTCGCCGGGATGCCAGGAAGCATGGGAAGCATTGTTCTGCTCGATCTGATGGGGGGCGTGGCGCTCCTGCTGTGGGGCCTGCACATGGTCCATAGCGGGATTCTGCGCGCCTTCGGACCGGATTTGCGGCTGCTGCTCGCCCGGGCGCTGCGCAATCGCTTTACCGCCCTTGGCGCCGGCCTCGGCCTGACCGCCCTGCTCCAGAGTTCGACCGCGACTGCCCTGATCACCAGTTCCTTCGCCGCCGAAGAGATCGTCAGCCTGGTGCCGGCGCTCGCGATCATGCTCGGCGCCAATATCGGCACCACGCTGATCGTGCAGGTGCTGTCGTTCAACGTCGCCGCCATCGCGCCGGTCCTGTTCATTGTCGGCCTCGTCGCGTTCCGCAGCGGGCCGCGCTCCCGGATCAAGGATCTCGGCCGCGTCTCGATCGGCCTCGGCCTGATGCTTCTGGCGCTGCACATCCTGCTCGATACGATGGCGCCCGCCGAGAATGCTCCGGGCGTGCGCGTGTTCCTGGGCGCGATCACCGGCGATCCCGTGCTCTGCATTCTGATCGGCGCCGTCGTCACCTGGCTGGTCCATTCCAGTGTCGCCAGCGTGCTGCTGGTGATGTCGCTGGCCTTTTCCCAGTTCATCTCGCCCTATGCCGCATTTGCGCTGGTGCTCGGCGCCAACCTCGGCAGTGCCATCAATCCGTTGCTGGAGGGCGCGCGGCGCGACAATCCGGCGAGCTACCGGCTGCCGGTCGGCAATCTCGTCAACCGCGTCGTCGGCATCCTGCTGGTGGCGCCGTTCCTGCGCCCGATCACCGAGATCATCTACGCCTGGCAGCCCGATCTCGCCAAGGCGACTGCGCTGTTCCACATCGCCTTCAACGTTGCGACCGCGCTGCTGTTCATCGGCGTGCTCGACCACATGGCGCGGCTGCTTGAGCGTTTGCTGCCGAAGCGAGCGCAGGAGACCGATCCATCACGGCCGCGCTATCTCGACGAGAGCGCGCTGGAGACGCCTTCACTGGCGCTGGCCGATGCGGCGCGCGAGGTGCTACATATGGGCGATCACACCGAGGCCATGCTGCGCAAGGTGATGGCGGCGATGCTGACCAACGATCGCGCCCTGGTCGACCAGGTGTCGAAGATGGACAACACCGTCGACCGGCTGAACGAGGCAATCAAGCTTTACGTCACGAAACTCACCCGCGGCAGCCTGGACGAGCGCGAGGGCCAGCGCGCGATGGAGATCGTCGCGTTCGCGATCAATCTCGAACATATCGGCGACATCGTCGACAAGAACCTGAGCGAGCTCGCGACCAAGAAGATCAAGCATCGCCTGCAGTTCTCCACCGAAGGCGCCGAGGAATTGTCGGCGTTCCACAAGCGCACGATCGACTCGCTGCGAATCGCGTTCGGCGTGTTCATGTCGGGCGACGCCAACGAGGCGCGCAAGCTGCTCACCGAGAAGGCGGCGCTGCGCGCGGCCGAATTGGCCGCCGTCGAGCGTCATCTGGAGCGCCTGCGCGAAGGCCGGCCCGAAACCATCGAGACCACTTCGCTGCATCTCGACGTGCTGCGCGACCTTCGCCGCATCCATTCGCACATCTGCTCGGTCGCCTATCCCGTGCTCGATGCCGCCGGCGAGACCGCCGCCGATCGCGAGAGCATCACCATGGAAGCGACCGAGGTTGCGGCGCCCGCAGCTTCGAGCTCTCCGGGCTCCTGACCCAGCAAGGCCCGCCGCGGCGGCATGGCGTGGTGCGATCTGCGCTCGCTATGTCGGCGGCCGATGTTCGGAGCCGGAACGCCGCTGCGGTAGCGCGGAGACCGCAGCGAGTTGGTCGATGCTGTCACGCTGGCGATCGAAGGCCCCGAGCAGGTCGCCTTGCAGCAGCCGGCCGCCCGACAGCTTCATCCGAAGCGGATCGACGTTGCGGCCGTTGATCCGCACCTCGTAATAGAGGTGCGGTCCGGTCGAGAGCCCGGTCGATCCGACAAAGGCGATCGTCTCGCCCTGACGAACGCGGTCTCCAATCTTCAGCCCGGGCGGGAAGCTCGCGACGTGGGCATAGGTCGTCTCATAACCGCGGTCGTGCCGCACGCGGATATATTTCCCGTACCCACGTTCGTACCCTTCGGTCTCGACGACGCCGGCGCCCGCGGCCGCGATGGGCGACCCATAGGGCGCCGCATAATCGACGCCCTCATGGAAACGGCGGTCGCCAAGGATCGGATGAATCCGCCAACCAAAGCCGTCGCCGAGCCGCCCGCTCACGACCGGCTTGCGCAACAGGAATCTGGTGATGGACTGGCCGGTCTCATCATAGAAATCGGAGCTGCCATCGTCCGGCGCCGTGAAGCGATAGTACCGGCGGGTCTGCCCGCCCGCGGTCAAATCGATGAAGACCAACTCCGGCTGACCGATGTCGTTCGGCGCGTAGATGATCTCGGCCACATCGGCGTCGCCGAGCGGCTCGCCGAGGTCGAAATCGCGGCCACAGAGCCGCATCAGTTCAGCAACGATCCCCTGGTCGACGTGGTTGGAGCGCGCAAGCGCGTCAAGGCCGTCGCGCAGCGTTTCGCCCGGAACGGAATGCGTATCGATCGACTCACGCAGCGGGCTCTCGCTCCGCGCGGCGATGTCGGGCTGTTCGGGCACGATCGGCTGGTATTGGCCGCCATCGGTGCGACCGACGGCGGACACATCGGAGCCGGCGCGTTCGATCGACACCTTCGCGACATGGCCGCGCGGCGAACCGGCGTCTTCGCCCTGTTCGACGACCGTGATTTTCTCGCCACCGGACAGCGTCTCCAGAGCGCCAGGCGACGGGAAAGCCGCCAGGATCGCCGGCGCGTCCTCCGCGGCCGCCGCCAGCGCCCGCAGAATGGCGGACAGCGTGTCGCCGCTCCTCGCGATAATGACATGTCGACGGTGACGCGACGACGTAGGCGACTTCGGAAGGTTGGTGACGTTGACAGCCTCGCCGATCGGAGCCGGCGGATGCGGCACGTCTTCACCGTCAGCATAGGCGCTGGTGCCGCCCGGCAGCGGGCGCCGCGCTGGACCTGTCCGTATGATGGCCGGCAGCTCCGACAGCAGGTCGCGTTGCGAGCCCGCTCGCGCGTCGTCCTTTTCGTCTCCCCGCGCTTCCTGGTGTGGCGCGAGATCGATCTCCGCGAGCCGCGCCGACACGCGGGTAAATCGACGGACCGCGCCGGCATCGCTCAGCTGCTCAATCTTGAGCGCAGCGGAATTGCCCTGCGGGCCGAGCCTCCGGTCGAGACGATCGCCGCGTCGCGCCTCGTCAACCACCTGTCCTGCGAAGCGCGGAAGTGACGCGACCGGCGCGGCTGCGAATCGCGCGTGATCGCCAAATGCCCCGCGAAGCGCGCCAGCCAGAAGAGCGACGGCGGCGGATCCGATCAGAATCGTCCCCGCCATCCAGCGGAGGCTGACGGCGCGCCGGTCAGGCAATTTGCGCTCGCCGGTCAGCGGTGGCTCGTCAAGCGACGGAATATCGCGGACGCTCGATCGATAACCGCCCGCTTTCGTCGCTTCGTCACGGCTGGTCATCAACGCCCCTCATCCCCTGGGGCACGGTCTCGAGATGCCGCCACGCCCACGGCAAGCCGTAGATGCCATGCCGCTTGGGGCGAATGTTTGACCTTGGTTCAGATTCGGTCGCAATTGATCCCGGGCTGAGCCCGATGCTGGAATCTATCGAGATTCCCGAACAAGGCCCGGCATACCGCTCGCCGCTCCGGCGATGACGGCAATCAGCTATCGAGTGTCTTCGACCCGCGGCCGCGGTTCTTCACGATCAGCATGATGTTGCGGATGTAGATCAGCGTGGCGAGACCCTGCCCGATGATGATGACGGGCTCGCGCTTGGCAAGCCCGTAGATCAGCGTCATCAGGCCGCCACCCATCGAAAAGAACCAGAACGCCATCGGCACCACGCTCTGGCCGGCGCGTTCGCTGGAGATCCACTGCACGAGGAAGCGCGCGGTGAAGAACAATTGCGCGATCAGGCCGAACGCCAGCCAGAAGTCGAACTTGGCGATGAACACGTCGTAGAGATAGGCGCTCAGCGCCTGACCGTACTGAATCAGCATCACTTCACCTCGGTCACGCCCGGCACACCAGTGACACCGGGCACTTCAGCGACCACTTCAGTGACGACCGGCGTCGGCTTCTTGCGGCGGATCAGCCACCACACGCCGGCGAGATCCATGATCCCGATCCAGAGCCGGTCGAAAAATCCATAGTTCGACACGCCGGAATGGCGCGGCCGGTCGACGACGTCGACATAGGCAATCGCCAGTCCCTCGCGGCGGACCAGTGCCGGAAGAAAACGATGCAGCCCGTCGAAGTAAGGCATCGCCAGAAACACCTCGCGCGGAAACGCCTTCAGGCCGCATCCGGTGTCGCGGGTGCCGTCGCGCAGGATGATGCCGCGCACCGTGTTGGCGATGCGCGATTGCAGCTTCTTGAAGCCGGTGTCCTTGCGCCCGACGCGCTGGCCCGCGGCGAGGCCGACGCGGCCGTTGCCGCTTTCGACCGCCGCGATCAGGTCCGGCAGGAAGGCGGGATTGTTCTGCCCGTCACCGTCGAGCGTCGCCACGATCGCGCCGCGCGCGGCGCGCACGCCGCTGCGCACGGCCGCCGACTGGCCCGACGAGACCGCGTGGCGGAGCTGCCGGAGATTGGGCCGCCCGGCCATGACCGCGCTCAGCCGCTCGCCGGTGGCATCCGTCGAGCCGTCATTGACGTAGACGACCTCGTAGGCCCAGCGTCCGTCGAGCGCGGCCGCGATCTCGGCGATCAACGGCGCGATGTTGTCCGCCTCGTTGCGCACGGGCACGACGATGGAAACGGCGACCGGCGTCTGGTCGGGAGCAGGCAAATCGGCACTCGTGGTTGGTGTTGTCGGCGATGGAACCAGCCCGATCCGGCCGTCGGGCGACCGCTTTTATGGGGCGAAGGCGCTCCTCGCAACCCTTTTGAGACGCCCGTCCGACGGTCCTGACAGCGCCACCACAGTGCCGTCGCGATGAATGGCAAAACCAAGGCGGCGGGCGGCGAACCAGTAGCGCACGACCATTGCGCCGATCACCCCGACCAGCGCGCCGGCCACCACGTCGCTCGGATGATGCGCCAGCAGCACGAGCCGGGTCGCGGCGATGACCAGCGCATAGACCAGCATCACGAACCGCGCGCCCGGCCACACCGCGGATATGGCAAAGGCCAGCGCGAACGCCGTGATCGAATGTCCCGACGGAAAGCTCGAATAGGCCTCAGTGCCGGCGAAATGCTGGAAGTTGAAGGCATTGGCCTTGCCGCCGACAAAGGGCCGCCCGCGGCCGACGATCCACTTGATCAATTCGCCGACAGCGACCGAGAGCACGACCGACAGAAACAGGTATTGCAGCCTTGTCCCGAAGCCAAGCAAGGTGGCGCGCGGCACGCCGCGCAGCGCAGGCGCCGCCAGCGCGACCACGATCAGCAGCAGGCCAAGCGCGCACAGCACATACTCGTCCTTGCCGAAATCGGTGAGCGTCTTCACCCACCAGAGACCCGGCGTGCCGCGTGGCGGCATCAGACTGATCTCGGTGACATCGAACGCATACATCAGCGTGATGATCACGGCGCCGACGATGACGACGAGCAAAAGTCCGTGGCGCGCGGAGCGGCGCGCCGCCTCGGCGCGGCGCGAATGCGACGGCGCCCGCACGAGCTGGGCAAGGGACAGCCAAACCAGCGTCAGCAATCGTCCGAAATAATTGGCAGAATCCGGGATGGCTGGCGGCGCCGGCATGTCATTCCGTCCCTTCGGAACGGAAGATCGCGATCGAGACCGCCTTGCCCTGCGAGATGTTGTAGCCCTCGACGCGCACCGGCGCGTTGTAGCGCAGGCCGATCGCCTCGGCGCGCTGCACGAAGGCGCGCTCCGAGCGCTGTTCGACCAGCGCGAAGCGGCAGGAGCCCTGCCCGAGGAAATCCGCGGCGCCCGATCCGTCGGTGAGCAGCGTTGAGGTGTCGGTCATGAACACGAGGCTCGGCTCGTGGAAGCCGGCGGCTGCCGCCTTCGGGCCGACGCAGGTCACGTTGCGCAAGGCGCGTGCGACCTCCTGGCTCGGAAATACGGTGGTAAGCCGCGGCAGCACCACACCATAGGTGCCGGCTGCCATCAGCGCCGCGGCAATCACCGCATTGAGCAGCGAGCGCTCGGCGCGGCTGTCCTCGAACAACCACCACGCGATCAGGCCGAACACCATCGCAACGGCGAACAACGGCCAGGCCGGAAACACCGGCTGATGGATCGCCTTGATGGCGCCGACGATCACCAGCACCGCACCGAAGGCGGGGATCGCGAACCACCAGGCGGCGCCCCGCAACAGCCACGGCGAGCGCGACAGCACGCGCCGCTCCAGCGCGCCGACGGTCAGGATCGCGATCGCCGGATAAAGCGGCAGCACGTAATGCGGCAGCTTGGTCAGCACGGCCTCGAACACGATCCAGGACGGGATCAGCCAGGCCAGCAGGAACTGCGCACCGGGCTCGCGCCGCGCCCGCCAGACCGCAGGCGCCGCCATGCCGGCCAGCGGCGCACCGGGCCAGAACGTGATCCAGAACAGCAGCAGATAGAGTCCAGGCGGCGCGCCATGGGATTCCTGCGCACCGAGCTTGCTCAGCATGTCGCCGCCGACCGAGTCGGCAAAGAAGGTCTCGCCGGCGCGCAGGAAGATCAGCACGAACCACGGCAGCACCAGCACGAGGGTCCACATCAGCCCCCAGACCGGGCGCATGCGCCAGAACCAGGCCGCCGATCGATCGAGAATCGCAAGCCCCGCCATCGCAAGGCCGACGAACATCAGGATCAGCGGCCCCTTGAGCAGGATGCCGACCGCCAGCGCTGTCCAGAACACCGCGGGCGGGCCCCATGACGGGTGTGCGGGATCCTCGCCGCGCTGCCACGCCAGATAGACCCGCGCCATCGCACCCATCGCCGCAGTGACTGTCAGCAGCAGCATCGCGTCGGTCTTGGCGAGCCGCGCTTCGACCCCGAGCAACACGCAGCTTGCCATCATCAGGGCGGCCAGCACCGCCCCCTGCCGTGTCACGAAGGCAAGCGCCGTCCAATAGGTCAGCAAAGCGGCGCCGATGGCGCCGATCAGGGACGGCAGGCGGTACACCCAGATGCGGACCTGGGCGCGCGGCACCCCGAGCGCGGAGACCGTCTTCAGCGCCGCCGCCTGCATCCAGTAGATGCCAACCGGTTTCTTGTAACGGACGTCGTCCTGGAAGCGGATGTCGACGAAATCGCCGCTCTCGACCATCTGCTTGGTCGCCTGGGCAAAGCGGACCTCGTCACGGTCGATCGGCGGGATGGTGAAGAAGCCCGGCAGGAACAGCACCAGGCAGGTCAGCGTCAGGAACAGGATCGAACGCCATTGGCTGGCCGTTGCGAACTCGAACGCCATGAACAGCCTGCGGCTCGAATGCGCAGGTTTTACAGACTGTTGCCCTGCTCCGAAGCGCCGGGGTTGGAGGCCATCCACCATGGGTTTCGCATACGATGAAACCGCAGCGCAAACAACTGTGCTGTTCCGCTTTCCGGCCGTGCCGCTCCGCTTTCCCGTGCGATCATTGCACGCGGATCACAACGGTATCCGCGGCCCCCGTGGCGTCGATCACGGTGAGCCGCGCAAAGCCCGGCCCGGGCGGCTCGATCAGGCGCTGGCGCCGGCTGTCGATGTCCCCGGCTGAGACACCATTCACGAGGACCGTCAGCGGCAGCACCCCGCCGGCAACCTTGACCGGCAGCGCGGCATTGCGGCCGCCCTCGGATTGATCGACATCGATGCGCGAGCCGTTCAGCGGAAACTGGATGTGCGGAGCCTGGTCGTTGCCGCTACGGACCAGTTCGCCGAGCGGCCGGAAGCGGCGCAGCGGCGGCGGCAGTTTCGCGTTGGAGGCGACCAGAACGCCGCGTGGCGGCTTCGGCAATGCCGCCGGGATTTTGCCGGTGCGCGCAAAGGCGTCGAACAGGATCGGTGCCGCGGCCGTACGGCCGACTAAACCCGGCACCGGCGCGCCGTCGGGACGGCCGACCCAGACGCCGATCGTGACGCGGCCGTCGAAGCCGACCGACCAGGCATCGCGATAGCCGTAGCTGGTACCGGTCTTGAACGCGATCCGGTTGTGCACGCCGTTCTCCGGCGGCGGCGTGCCGAGCAGGACGTTGCCGACCTGCCAGGCCGCAGCCTGATCCATCAGCCGCATCGTGTCGCGGCCGTCATTGGCCTGGATGATCTCGCGCAGCGGCTTGGTGGCGCCGAGCCGTGCCAGGCCGGAATAGAGCTGAGCGAGATCCTGCAACGTGATGCCGACACCGCCGAGACCCATCGCAAGGCCCGGCGCCTCGTCCTTCGGCAGCACGAGACTGGTGCCGGCCTGCTTCAGCCGCGACGACAGCCGGCTGGCACCGACCCGGTCGAGCAGCGCGATCGCCGGCACGTTCAGCGACAATTGCAGCGCCTTGCGGATCGGCACCGTGCCCTGGAACGTCATGTCGAAATTTTCCGGCGCGTAGGTGCCGAAGCGGATCGGCCGGTCCTCGATCAGGCTGTCGGGATGGACAAAGCCATCTTCGAAGGCAAGGCCATAGATGAACGGCTTCAAGGTCGAGCCCGGCGAGCGCACCGCGCGCGTCATGTCGACCTGCCCGGCCCGCCGCTCATCGAAATAATCCGCCGAGCCGACGCGCGCGAGCACGTCGCCCGTCTCATTGTCGACCACGACGATCGCAACCGAGACGTCAGGCCCCTGCGCGATGGCGCGGTCGCGCGCCAGCGCCTCCAGGTTCCGTTGTAGCGCGGCGTCGAGCGTCAGCTTGATGACGGGCGCATCCTTCATCGTCGCGATCGCCTGATCGGACGAATGCGGCGCCAGGATCGGAATCTGCTTGCGCATCTTCGGCACCGCCGTCGCCGTGGCCTGCGCGGCATCGTCCTTCGACACCACGCCATCCTCGACCATGCGCTCGAGCACGCGGTCGCGGGCGGCGTGGGCGGCGTCCGGGTAACGATCGAGCCGCCGCCGCTCCGGCGATTGCGGCAGCGCCACCAGCAGCGCGGCTTCGGCGAGCGACAGCCGCTTCGGCTCCTTGCCGAAATAGGCGATCGAGGCGGCACGGATGCCCTCGAGATTGCCGCCGAACGGCGCCAGCGCAAGATAGAGATCGAGGATCTGGTCCTTCGAGAGCTGCCGCTCCAGTTCGACCGCCCGCACCATCTGCCGCAGCTTTGCGTAGACCGAGCGCTGGTGGCGCGGCTCGATCAGCCGCGCCAGCTGCATCGTGATCGTCGAACCGCCCGAGACGATATGACCGCTGGTGAGAAGCTGGAATGCGGCGCGCGACAGCGCCAGCGGATCGATGCCGTGATGCTCATAGAAGCGCTTGTCCTCATAGGCGAACAAGAGCTTCAGATAGGTGGGATCGACTGACGTCTTCGCATCGACCGGCAGCCGCCAGCGCCCGTCCGTCATCGCATAGGCGCGGAGCAACTTGCCGTTGCGATCGATCACCGTGGTCGAGACCTGCTGCGCCTTGTCGAGCGGCAACGGCCCGAGCGAAACGATCCAGGCGGCGAAGGCGCCGGTGATCGCAATAAGGACGACGGCCATTGCGGCCGCGACGCGGAGCGCCAGCCGCCCGCTGCGCTTGTCATGCCCGGGCTTGACCCGGGCATCCACATCCTTCGTTCGCATGGACGCGCCTATGAATGGCCGGGTCAAGCCCGGCCATGACGAGAAGAGTTTGCGCCGCGCGTCCTTGTTCATTTCGCCGGCTTCACCTCAACCGCACCGGTTCCGCTGCGGCCATAGCGCGAGGGATTGTACATGTCCTCGACATAGGCCTGCGGCAGCACATATTTGCCCGGCGACACCGCGCGCACGACATAGGCGACCGTAAACACCGCTTTGTCGTTGGCGCCCCGATCGATCGCCGCCGTGAAGCGGTCATCGCGGAACTCGGTGTTCTTCGGCTCGACGCCGTCCTCGATCCACGCGAGCGTGCCGGAATCCCCCGATGACACCAAGTTCGGGTTGTCGATCTCGAGCCCGGCCGGCAGATAGTCGGCCACCATGATGTGTCCGAACTCCGGTTTGGCTTCCGTCACCTTCAGGACAACCGCGAAGCGGTCATTCTGTTTCGCCTTGGTGACATCGGCCGGCTTGCCGTCGAGCGTGAAATAGCTGCGCTCGATCTTGAAGCCGTTGGAGGCCGCCGGCTCCGGCGTGACCGGCGAGCCCGACACCGAGATCACCGCCTGCACCGGCGCATCGCCGGTATTGGTGATCCTGAGCGGCTGGCCGGTCATCTCCTCGGCCTTGTAGCTGCGATAGACCGCGGTCTTGACCGTCTGGCCGTTGATGTCGAGCGCCAGCGTCTCCTTGGCGAGCGCCCGCGCCGCCAGCACCATCCACGCATTTTCCTGCGTCGAGGTGTAGGGCGACAGTCCCCGCGCCGCCTCGACCCGCAGCACGGCTTGGGTCAGCGTGGTGCGCGGTGCATTGCCTTCGCCAGCGAGCGAGACCAGCGCAGCAGCATCGCGCAGCGCCGAGCCGTAGTCGACCCGGCCGAACTCGATCACGGGTTTCGGGTTCAGCGCATCGAGCGCGGCACCATAGACCCGCTCGGCCCTCGCCTTGTCGCCGACCAGCGCCAGCGCCGCCGCAAGCTGGGCCTTGGAGATCGGGGTCGCCAGATTGTTCAGCTTGGTGTCGGCGAGATAGCGCAGATCACCGATCGGCGCCGCGCCGTTGCGCGCGAGAACATAGAGGCCGTAGGCCAGATCGCGGCCGCCGTCCTTCTCCGGCTCGTTGGCATTGACCACCGAGTTCCTGACGCGGTCGAGCGCGTTCTTGAACAGCACGTCCGGCACCGCAAAGCCCTTTTCGCGGGCCCGGGTCAGGAAGTCTGTGACGTAGGCATCGAGCCAGGCGTCGTCGCCGCCCGCCGACCACAGGCCAAACGAGCCGTTGGACCCCTGTCGAGCGAGGAGCCGCTCGATCGCGTCGCGGATGCGCTGGTCGACCGTGGAGTCCATCGCAAGATGGGCACCGGCGGCGAGATCATTGACATAGAGCAACGGCAACGCGCGGCTCGTGATCTGCTCGGAGCAGCCATACGGGTAGCGGTCGAGCGCCTTCAGAATGCTCGCGGCATCGAGCGCGGTCGACAGGCTCGCCGAGACCGAAACGCTGCCGGTACCCGGCACAAGATCGGAGAACATGTCCGAGGTCAGCGTCAGGCTTTCGCCCTTCGCCAGCGTGCGGATCGAACGGCGCGCCAGAACCTGGGTCGCCGGCTTGACGTCGAGCGCATAATGCCGCGCCAGCGTCAGCCCGTTCGGCCCGGAGATGTCGACGTCGAACTCGGCACGTCCGGCGCCGCCGGCCTCGAGGCCCAGCGACAGCGAGGAGCGCTGCTTGGCGGCAAGCTTCACCGTCGTGGTCGAATTGCCGGAAGCGTTGATCGGGCCGCTCGCCTTGACGCTGATGGCATAGTTGCCGGCCGCACCTTCGACATTGTCGATATCCATGCTGATGGTGCCCTTGTCACCGGTCAGCAGGAAGCGCGGCAAGGTCGCGGTCACCACCACGGGATCGCGCACGATCACGTCGACATTGGCGCGGCCGACCTTGGTTGCGCTCCACGCCACCGCCATCACCCGCGCGGTGCCGGCAAATTCCGGGATATCAAAGCTCACCTCGGCCGTCCCGTCAGGCCCGACCGTGAGGATGCCGGAATAGAGCGCGAGCGGCTTCTGCGTTGGCGGCGAGCCCTGCAGCTCGGCGCCGGCAGAGTCGCCGCCGCTGCGGATCTGGCCGCGGGTACCTTGCATGCCGTCGATCAGCTGGCCGTAGAGGTCGCGGATCTCGGCGGTCAGACGGCGCTGGCCAAGGTAGTAGTCGTCCGGCGCCGGCGGCTTGTAATTGGTCAAATTGAGAATGCCGACATCGACCGCGGCGAGCACCACCTTGGCATCCTCGCCGGGATTGAGCCCGCCGAGCCTGACCGGGATCTTCAGTGTCGAGCCCGGCCGCACCAACGCGGGCGGCGACAGTTCGACGGCAAGCGTGCGCGCTTTCTTGTCGATGCCGAACCATTTCAGTCCGATCGCGCGGCCGGGCATGCGCCCGGCGGCGGCATCGAGCGGACGGCGCAACGTCGTCATGACATACGCGCCGGTGCCCCAGTCCTTGCCGACGGGGAGCTTGACCTGCCGGGTGCCCTCCGTGACGTCGACGCTTTGGGTGGTCAGCAGGCGGTCGCCAAGCACATAGACCGTCAGCTTGCCTGACGTGCGCGCATTGACCGACACGGTCATCGTGTCGCCCGAGGCATATTCCGGCTTGTCGATCGAGGTTTCCAATAGATCGGGCGTGTCGGCGCTGCCGTCGGAATACCAGCCGACGTCGAACTGCACCGAGGTGACGGGGCCGTCGGCGTCGGTCGATTTCACGTCGAGCCGGTAGCGGCCGGGCTGCGGCTGGAAGGCCAGGCGCATCGGCTTGTCGGCCGCGAGGTTGACGTCGCCATCGGCGACGCGGCGGGTCGACTTGACCGGCTCATACTGCCAGGACGAATTCTGCCGGTACCACTGGTAACGCGACTCCAGCTTCAACAGCTCGTAGCGCAGCCCGTTGCGCGGCAGCTGCTTGCCGTCGGGCGCGACGAACACGACGTCGAACTCGGCCTTGTCGCCCTCGGCCACGCTCTTGTCGCCGAACAGCGGCTTGACGCCGATCAGCGAGGCGCCAGGGGCCACCGGCAGCACGATCTTGCGTTCCACCGAGCGGCCGCCGGTCTCCGCCATGCGGATGTAGATCTGGGCCTCCTGTGGCCGCGTCGAGGTCGGCACCTTCTCGAGCTTCACCGGAAAGGTCGCCGCGCCGTTGGCATCGGCCTCCGGCAGGTCCTCGATCGGGGTCCGCTCGTTGCTCGCGGTCTGCTCGTCGTCGACGCCGAACTGATAGCCGGCATAACCGGGCCGGCCGTTCGCCGCGGGCGCTACCAGCATGTCGCCCTCGAGCTGCAGGCCCGAGGCCGGCGCGCCGTAGAGGAAATGGCCGGAGACCTGAAGCTCCACTGGAACTTCAGCTTTGATCACCTTCTCCTTGCTGGTCAGATCGAATTCGACCCGTTCGGGAATGTAATCCTCGACCATGAAGGTGGTCTCGCCGACCGACGAGCCTTTCGGATC
This sequence comes from Bradyrhizobium sp. USDA 4510, assembly GCF_054059095.1. NCBI lineage: Bacteria > Pseudomonadati > Pseudomonadota > Alphaproteobacteria > Hyphomicrobiales > Nitrobacteraceae > Bradyrhizobium > Bradyrhizobium sp. USDA 4510. The sequence goes on from NZ_JBSSBT010000001.1 coordinate 3,854,087, forward strand.
GGTAAAGACGCGGGCGCGCCAGGTGCCGGTCGGCACCGCAGAGTTCAACGCCACCGCCAGCAGCCGGCCGCCGGCGCCCTGGTCGGGCAGCACGGCGCGGCGGAATTCGACGCCGTCGGGGCGCTCGATCACCATGGTCAGCGGCGTCCCGGTCAGGGCATTGCCCTGCCCGTCGCGCAACAGCGCGGTCAGATAGACGGTCTCGCTGGAGCGGTAGACGCCACGCTCGGCGTAGACGAAGGCGTCCGCGCCGGCCGGGATCGCCCGGCCCGCGACGCCGCGGTCGGTGAGGTCGAACGCATTGGTCTTCAGGCTCAAGAAGGCATAGTCGGCCTTCTCGCCCATGACAGTCAGCAGTGCCGGCGACAACCCGCCCTCGCCCCGGGCCAGGCCTTGCTCGAACAGCACATGGCCGGCGGCATCGGTCTTGCGCGTGGCCAGGATCTCATTGTTGCGGGCGACCAGCTTCACGTCGGCGTTGGCGACCGGTTCGGTCGAAGCCAGCGAGTTGACGAAGACGTGGATACCGTCATTGCCGGAAAAGGCCGACAGGCCCATGTCCGAGACGATGAACCATTGCGTCGCCAGCGTGCCGTCGTCGTCGGTGCCCGGCCCCTTGGCCGCGGCGGTCATGACATAGACACCGGGTTGCAGGTCGCCGAGCGCCTGGTCGACCGGAAACGCCGTGACGACGTCCTGGTTCAGCGTGGTCGCAGTCGCAAGCTCGCCGGACCACACCTTGACGCCGCGCTGGTCGCCGAGATCGGAGAGCTGGTAGCGGCTCAGCGTGCTCTGGAAGTCGCTGTCGATCACCGTGTTGATCAGGTTGCGGTCGCCGATCCGGAAGACGTCGACCTTGACCGCCGGCGTGTTGACGCTGACCACCGGGATACCGCGCTGTCCGGTCCGCGGCAGCACATAGGCCCGCCCGGTGAACCGCACGAACGGCTTGCGGTCGCGGACATAGATGTTGAACTCGGCCGATTTCGGCAGGGTCTCCTTGACGGTCGACGGCAGGCCGGCGCGCAGATTGATGTTGTAGCGCTCGCCGTGCTTCAGCCCGTCGACGCAGAGCTGCTGGCCTTCCGCCGACAAGGCCGGCTTGTCGGTGCCGGCGAGCGCGAGATACGGCGCGAAGTCGACGCGCTTGGCGAGTTCCTCCGAGAACTGGAAGCAGGCCCGCGGCGAGGCCGCGTCGGAATCGACGGTATAATCGAGCAGCCGGAAACCGTGCTCGTCGCGCATCTTCTCATACTGGCCGCGGACATCGGCGACCTCGCGCATGTCGAGCGACAGCCGCAAGCTGTCCAGCGCCGGGCGCCACAGCTTGCGCTCGGCAAGCGCTTTGCCGAGCACGGCCAGCGCGTCCGCCTCCTCGCCCGCATTGCCGGCGCGCTGATAGGCGATGTAGGCGGCAGTGGAGGCGCGCTCCGTCAGGAACGTCTGTTCGCTGGAGCTCGCCGAGCGGATCTGGAAGATCGTCCTGGCGAGCCGCAGCCAGTTAGCGCCGTCCTCGGGCGTGGTCGCCGCGATCTGGCCGAGGATTTGCAGCCCGCCGCGGAAATCATTGCGCTTGAAGGCGGCGTCGGCGTCAGTGCGCAGGGTCGCGGCCGATTTGTTGACCGCGCCGGCCTCGCTCTTGATCTGGGCTTCCAGCTTGATCGCGGAATCGGCGAGATCGTCGCGCTTGAAGGCCTTGTCCGCGGCCTGGGCGCCCACCAGGGCGAGCAGCAGCGTGGCGCATATCGTGGCGGCACGAACCAATCCGATCATGATGGAGCTCCTGAACGCCCCGCGGTCGAACGCCGCGTTGGGGCCAAAAGTGCGCGAAAAGGTGACGGAGTGAAGGCGCGGACATGAACGGACGAAAACGTCGCAGATCGCATTGCCGACATTCCTTTGACCGGCCCCCGGCTGCAGCGTCGTGCGGCTCGGCAGGCTGGACAGGCCAACGCAGGGCGGGCGCCCTGCTCGCCTTTGTCGTTCGACCACAAAAATCGGTTCGGACGGACTTGGCGGAAAGGCGGATTTTTCATATTGGCGGTGCTACAAGGCCGCCACGGTCCCGTAGCTCAACTGGATAGAGTAGCGGATTTCTACTCCGCGGGTTGCAGGTTCGAATCCTGCCGGGATCGCCACCCTCCCTCCTCGATGAAACCATTTTCCAGAAGCCACGAAGCCGGCCGGAAACAAACCCGGCGTAGTGTGCAGGGGGTTGGACCAAGGGGCTTCGGTCATGTGGGATTTCATCAACGAATTGTATCGGGATTTTTGCCTGGCTCGCCTGCAGGAGATGCGCAAGCTCGAGCATCATATCTGACCGGGCGGAGCATCGGTGGCGATCAGCCGTTCTCGCGCCGCGGCTTGGATCACCCCAGACAATCGGACCTTCGCCAGCGCACAAGCAGCCAACACCAATCCATCGCGGGCCCCCCAGTCCCCGTATGATTACGGGGGCGCTCGAACCTTGGCGCCGGTTTTGCAGACACAAACATGACTGGGATTGCGGGCCCAGATTGGAACAGGCGCCGCCGGGACAATGCATTTCGAGCCCGGCGGCGTAATTTTTCGGGACGGGCTCACCGCCATGATCCGAACGGTCCGGCGTCAGTGCCGGGACCATTCCCTTGCTTCGCCCGCGGCCTCTCCTGCCTGGAAATCAAGCACGCTCGTTCGACGTCGATAGCTCCACCATCGAGGTGTCAGCCGGCACGGCGATGAAAAGGATCGCCGCTGGTTGATCGTCGTCCTCCTGGCCGGTCGCTCGCGAACGTCGACCGTCGGCAGCAATCAAACCAATCTCTAAGGCTCTCTTAACCACAAGCGAAGGCCGCACGCGGGGTCATGGGCCGATTGCGCGCCGATCCGCGTTATCCAGCACCATGCGTGTGACAAGCCGTCCGATCGCCTCTGCTCTGTGTGGTGCGGCGGTTCTCGCTGCGCCGCTCGCAGCCGCCAATGCGCAGCAGGTGCAGGCCGGAACGCTTGAGTGTCGTGGCGGACCCGATACCGGGTTCGTGGTGGGTCCGGTGACCAACCTCAATTGCGTGCTGCACGTCGATAGCACGCCGGACAGTCGTTATGTCGCGGCCATCCGCAACCTCGGCGTTTTGATCGGAGATCAAGAAGTCGCCATGACCTGGAAGGTGATGGCGCCCGTGCCGTGGCTTGGAAGCGACGATCTCGCCGGCGGCTACGCCCATGCCGACGGCGCCGGCGTCAACGTTCTCGCCGGCGGCACGAATACGCCGATCACGCTGCATCCGTTGAACGAGCGGAACGTCCCCTCAACGCCGCCCCTGAAAATCGAGAACCTCGAGATTCGGCCGGTGGACCGCTGACCCTGAGCGCAGCCAGGCGATGGCCGGCGCGGCCGCCGGAATGCACAACGCCGTCCGCTTGAAATAGATGCGGACGGCGCTGGCCCTAGCCCCAGGAAGGTGATGCAAAATCCTGACAGCTCCAAGTCTGCACACTTTGTGCCAGCGGCGCATGTCCCAAATTGGCTATCACGCGGCATGGCCCAAATGGGCCATTTGGAAACACAGAAACAAAGATAGGTTAGGCATCGAGGCGCCGGCGACGGTGCCTCACGACCAAAGTGTTTACTTGGCCTCAGCGTGGCCCACGCGCTGAGGCCTTTCTTTTTTGATGTTCGCCGTGTGCCGTGAAATCACTCGCCGTTTTTATCATTCAGCGCACGAAACGATTCCGTAGTTCTCCGTGCGTGAACAAAGTTCCGGCGGCGATTGAGGGACTGATCGCTTTCCGTTCGTGCGATTGCAGGTTCCACTTGCCGTGAGCGCCGGCAGCGCGCTTCGCAATTTCTTAATCCAAGAATGTTTTGCTAGAGGATTGTGAGTGCGCGCATCGGTCGTCGATATTTTTCAGGACCGCGATGGACGATTCCCAGATCGTCCTTTTTGTTCGATGAGGATTCGCACGACCAAAACATCACGCGAGCGATGCGAACGCACCGCGCGCAGCGGTCACGCCGCGAGAGTCTCACTTTGGTTTGCTCGGCCGATGCGCCATTCCCATATACACCCCACCGGCCTTCAATTCCGCCAGCATCTGGTCGATCCGCTTGCGCTGTGTTGCAGTTCGCACGCTGCGGCCGATCCAGTGCAGATAGTCGTTGCGCTGATACGGCGGGCGCGTCTTGAACGCCTGCATCAGTCCGGCAGCATCGAGCTCGCGGCGAATGCTCGCCGGCATCGCCGCGCGCGGTCGCTTCAACGTCACGCCGCCCTCCGATCGCCGGATCAGGACCGCCGCTTGGCTTCGACGTAACGCTTGAAGTTATCCAGGATCGCCTGCCAACCGCCGCGCTGCTGCTCGACCGAATGAGTATCCTCGCTGTCGAAGCTGATCTGCACCTTGACGCCGCCGCTCTCCGGCGTGAATGCGACCTGCGCGCTGCGATCGCCGAACGAATATTCGAGCAGACGGGGCTCCTCGACCCTGGTGTAGGTGCCGGCGAAATCGAACCCCATGCTGCCGTCCTTGGCTTCCATTCGCGACGAGAAGGCGCCGCCGGTGCGCAGGTCGACGGTCGCGGCGGTCGTGTGCCAATCGTCGGAAGCCGCGTTCCACTGCTTGATGTCGTCAGGCGTCGTATAGGCGCGCCAGACATCCGCGATCGGCGCGGCAACGGTCGTTTCGACGGCAATCCTCATATCAATTCCCTCGTTGCGATGGGGTGAAGCTGACGCGCCTCCCGGGCGGCGCCGGACCGCAGCCATTCTATTAGGGCCATTGATGCCTTCGTCAAATGGCAATGCCCGGGCCACCGGGAACATGAGGAGATCCGAGATGCCATTCGACCAACCAGATGGTGCGTGGTCGCCACAAGAATTTCGTCAGGAATGACCGTGTATGGAAGACGGGTCCAATGCCCGGAGAGCGCGTCATGCGGAACCTGAACACCGTCCTGAGCAAGCTGAACGACCGCCTGCTGCGGCTGGAGGGCGAACTGTTCGTGCTGCGATCGATCGCGCGCGCCGCCCTCACCGCGGGCGACGAGTCCGCCGTCCGCACCCGCAAGCTGCTCGAAGGCGCAAGGCTCGCGCTGTCAGACGAAGCCGAACGGCCGCTGGACGCCGCGACCGGGAAATACGTCGCGGCCGCGATCGCCATGGTCGAAGAGCTGCTTGAGAATCCCCGCGAGGCGGCCCCGCTGTTCAGGGTGATCGACGGCGGCAGGCGGGACGATTAGCGCGCTTGCGCCGAGCCTAGTGGCTCGTCACAGTGATTTTGACGGTTTGATACCGAGCCAGCTTAGGATCGGCAAGTTCTCTGGCGGCACGAGGATTTCGATGCTTCTGGGGATATCGGCTCGACGGCGAATGAGGCCGTTACGTTCGAGCGTGACGATCATCTGATGGACTGAGGGCGGGCTAACACCGAAGTGACGCTGCATGTCGGCTTCGGCGGGGGGCCGTCCGAACATGTGCGAGTAGGTATAGATGAAAGCCAGATAATGGCCCTGCTTCTCGGTAAAGCGTGCGCCTGATTTTTGACTCATGGATCGATTCGTCCGGAGCCTCCGACAGGGAGGCGAACGATGAATGTACGGTACCGGGTTGAATTGAGCCAAGCCGAGCGAGAGGAACTGACGGCGATGCTGAGCGGCGGCAAGCATGCCGCTCGCAAACTCAAGCGGGCCCAGATTTTGCTGGCGGCCGACATCGGCAGCCGCGACGAGGAGATTGTCCGGACCGTCAGAGTAAGCGCCTCCACCGTCTATCGGACCAAACGCCGCTTGGTGGAAGGCAATCTCGATCGGGCCTTGAGTGAGGAGCCGCGTCCCGGTGCGGAGCGCAAGCTGACCGGCAAGGAGGAAGCCCTGCTGGTGGCGACCGCATGCGCCAAGCCGCCCGCTGGCCGGAGGCGCTGGACGCTGGCGCTGCTGGCCGACGTGATGGTCAAGCTCACCGATCATGACAGCCTGTCGGGCGAGACCGTGCGCCGCCGGCTGGCCGATAATGACCTCAAGCCGTGGCGCAGGGACATGTGGTGCATTCCCCATGTCGATGGCGAATACGTCGCCCGCATGGAAGATGTGCTCGATCTCTACGCTGAAGCGCCTGATCCCGAGCGGCCGCTGGTCTGCTTCGACGAAACCCCCGTCCAGCTCATCGGCGAAGTGCGCCAGCCGATCCCACCCGAGCCGGGAAAGCGCGAGCGTTACGATTACGAGTACCGCCGCAACGGCACCGTCAATCTCTTTGTCGCCCTCGATCCGCATCGGGCCTGGCGTAACGTCAAAGTCACCGAACGGCGCACCGCCGTGGATTATGCTCACTGCATGCGCGAACTCGTCGATGTCCATTACCCCAAGGCCGCCTGCATCCGTGTCGTGCAGGACAATCTGTCGATCCATGCCCCCGGCGCCCTCTACCAGGCCTTTGCCCCCGCCGAGGCCCGCCGCATCCTGCGCCGCCTCGAGTTCCACTACACCCCGAAACACGCCAGTTGGCTCAATATGGTCGAGATCGAGATCGGCGTGCTCCAAGGGCAGTGTCTCGGCCGCCGGATCGACGATCCAAAACGCCTTAGAAACGAGATCGCAGCATGGGAGCGGCAGCGAAACAAAACTCGCGCCCGTATCAACTGGATGTTCACAACGGACAAAGCTCGCACCAAACTGGGGCGCGCCTATCCAGGCATACCCAAAGAGTCAAAATCACTGTGACGAGCTACTAGCCGGTACCCTGCACGGCCTTGTCATAGGCCTCGATCGTCAGCCTTGCCCTGACCGCAATATCCGCGCCCGTCATGCCCGGCTTGTAAAGGCTGCTGCCGAGACCGAAGGCGCGAATGCCTGCCTTCACATACTCGGCGAAATTCTGGTCCGAGACGCCGCCGACCGCGGCGATCATCACGTCCGGCGGCAGCACGGCGCGGATCGCGGTGATGCCGGCGGCGCCGAGCACGCTGGCCGGAAAGAATTTCAGGCTCGATGCCCCCGCGCGCGCGGCGAGCAGCGCTTCCGTCGGCGAGAACACGCCGGGCATCGTGATCATCGCGTGGTCTCTTGCACGCGCCAGCACCTCGACATCGACATTCGGCGACACCATGAGGCGGCCGCCGACGTCGTGCAGGCGATCGACGTCGGCTGCAGTCAGCACCGTGCCGGCGCCGATCAGAACATCGGCCGGCGCGCGCTTCGCCGTGATCTCGATCGAGCGGAACGGCTCGGGCGAGTTCAGCGGAATCTCGATCGCGGTCATGCCGGCGTCGAGCAGCGCGCTGACGATGCCCAGCACCTCGTCCGGCTTGACGCCGCGCAGGATCGCGACCAGCGGCCGCTTCATCGGCGGAAACGGAATACTCATGCGTTGATCCCTCACTTCTTCCAGATCGCCGCCGCTGCGCCGGCGAGGCCACGGCGAACCGCCTCCTCCGCATCCATGACATTGAGCGGAATCGAAAGGGCTTCGAGCGCCATCTGATAGAGCCGCTGCAACCGGCCCGAGGCAATCAGCGTAACCGGCGCTCCCTGCTCCCGCTCCGCAAGGCCCGCTGCGAGTTCGACGCCGATCAACGTGCCCGAGATCGTCTCGCGCGCGGCCTGTGCGTTGCCGCCGAACAGCAGCTGCCGCGATCGCACGCGAAACAGCAGATTGGCCGCTAGCGCCGGCGCCGCGAATGCCGCCGCGACCGCCGCGCGGAACGCATCGCCGTCAACCGCTTCCTCGGCGCCGGCGACGGCGTGCGACAGGATGGTGTCGCGCGCGACCGCGCTGAACAGCTCTCCGGTCATGAAGGTCGCAAAGCGTTCGACCGTTCCGCCGCGGCCCCTCACCCATTTGGAATGCGTTCCCGGCATGCAGACGAGCGCCTCGCCCGGCGCATTCAAGCCGAGCGCCCCCAGCAGCTGGGTCTCCTCGCCGCGCATGACGTCCGGCGCGGCGGCATCACGCTGCGCGATCCCGGGCAGGATACGGATCTCGCGCGTCTGCCCGCTGACCACGACAGCGCCCTTGAGGATGTCCGACAGATGCGCCGGCGTATCGATATAGCCGGCCTCGACCCAGCCCTGCCGCGCGCCCGCCATGCCGCAGATCACGACCGGCAGGTCGGCCGGCACACCCAGCGCATCGAGATGCGATTGCAGCACGGCCGCAAAGCCGGTCCTGGCTGCCGCGGTCATGCCTTCATCGCTGCGGCGCTCACCGAGCACCTTGCCACCGGCGCCCGTCAGCCAGAGCCGGAAGCTGCTGGTGCCCCAGTCGACCGCGACATAGGAAAGCCCGCTCATCGCGCCCTGTTCCACGCTCTCAGTGTCCCGCGCCCCGACGGCGCCGCTGCCAGACGCGATAAAGGCGATCATCGCGCCACGCAAGGCGGCTCGGTGGCGTGACGCCACGAGGCCCGCTGGCATCGGACGCGCGGATCGATTACCGCGCGCCCTTCAGCGTGCAGGAGGTCGTGCAGGTCGTCACGTTGCCGCGGTCACATTTGATGCAGGCGTTGACGCACTGATCCATGACCTTGGGATTGTACTGACTGTAAAGATTGGCCGCACAGCTGTTGGTCGATCCCGTAACCTCCGGGTCGGACCAGCAACCGGACAGTAAAAATGCTGCGGCACTCAAAATGGCGACCTTGCGCATAAGGCCTCCTGCCACGCCGTATCCGAGTAATGTTGCAAGTAACCTTGATGGGTTAGGTTAAATTCCGGTTTCAATTGCGGCCTTATTCGGAAGCAGTATTGCTTATCCACCGGACATTTCCCCAAGGTCCGGGCCCACACCGGCAAGGCCGTCAGGCGACCCCGCCTGGCGGCTTTGTTGCCCAGCAATGCACAAGGAAACCAACAAGATGGCCCGAAAGCCGCGGTGGTCGTTCAAGGAGGACCGACGACTGATGGAACTGGCACGCTCCTCGAAGTCGCTGGAGGAGGTCGTGAAGGCGACCGGCCGCTCGCCGGAGCGGATCAAGAAGATGGCGATGCGCCTCGGCCTGTCGATCAAGCCGCGCAGTACCACCAAGAAATGACTTGAAATACGGCCGCTAGAGTTCTGGCGGACAATCGTCCTTCGCCCGCACCGGGATCGCCTTGACCTCGCCTTCCGGCTTGGCCTCAGCCTCGCGTTCCGCCTCGGTCCCCCTGGTGCAGGTGGTCAGCACGAAAGCAACCCGGCTGCATTGCCATTCCGGCCCGAGCGCCGCATTGGTCACCGGCTCGGGCGACGCCAGTGTCAGGGATAGATACGCCACCAAAACGGCACCCGCCGCGCCTGCGGCAGCCAGCGCCGCGCCCTTTCCGGACCACAGCTTGGACATCATGGCCTTGGTTCCCGCCGATCTCCAGGAGACGAGGCAGCCCGCCTGTCCGCGTGTGATCGGAATCACAACCGGGATCAAACAGTTCAGCCCGAGTCTTTGGGTTTGATGTGGGATCGATATTGCACTGCCGCAAGACGGGGTTAGCGCGCCGGCTCGATCACATTACAGTTGGTCCGGCCCGACATCAGGCAGTCCTGCATCTTGCTCGCCGCCGTCAGGTCATGCGCGAGCCAGAGGCCGACCGCGAGCATGACCGCTGCGACCAGCAGTCCGATCAGCGCGCCCCTTCTGCTGCCTCCGTCGTCGGATTCGCTCATGCCCGCTTCGGTTCCCGGTTGCCACGATCCGCATCATGACCGTTTGCACGGTTGCGTGCGATCAATTCTGCAACAGTCGCACAACGAAATGCACGGCCGCGGCCGTTGGCACCGCAATTCCGTTGCGCGCCAGGGGCGACTCGCGAAAGACTACTCGCTGAAGTGGAGCGCGTGTGCGGGGCGTGCCGATGAGCGAACAAGAAGCAACGACGTACGACTATCAGCGTTACAGGCAGTTGCTCTCGGAGGCTGTCGATGAGAGCAGCAGGCAGCGGCTGATCAGCCTCCTGATCGTCGAAAGGGCGCGCGACAGGCTGGAAGCCCAGCGCGCCTCGGACCGGAGCGCGATGACCGCCGAGACGGTCGCCAAAGTCCTGGGTAACGGACGACGCGAGCACCTCCAGCGCGGCTGAACTTTTCAACAGCCCTTGTTCAACAGCCCTTGGTGACCAGCCACTCACCGCGCGCCCGCGGGGCGAACGATGGCTGCTTGACGCTGGCTCATATCTCCCTTGCTCCACAGCCCTCCGTTCACCACTGGCAATTTCGTCGCCATTCACTTATTGAAACGCCGAACCAACCCCATCCATCACCCGAACAGAAAGCAGCAAGGCTTCCTCTATGAGTGGCTTCAAGGAACCGGGTTTTGCCGACCGCCAGAAAGCGGCCCTGCAGGCGCGGCAAAACCTCCTCAACAAGTTTCGCGCCCAGCCGGGAGCTGACGATCCCGCTGTGAAGGCACGTGCCGAGGAGCGCGCGGCGATCGCCGAACGCCGCACCAAGGCCAAGGAAGCCCGCGAGGCCGAAAAGGCCGAGCAGAAGCGCCGCGAGGAAGAGGCCGCCGCCGCCGAGGCCGCCCGCATTGCGCGCGAGAAGGAAGAGGAAGCCGCCCGCGAGGAGGCGCTGCTCGCTGAGCAGAAGGCCAAGCGCGATGCCCGCTACGCGGCACGCAAGGAGCGCGGCAAGAAGAAGCGCTAAGGCGCAACCAGGCCCGCCAGCGGCGGGCCTGCGGACAGCGGGCGATGACGGCAGTCAGTTCTTCTTCATGCCGTCGTCTTTCTTCATCATCGCGCCGCCGTCCTTCTTCATGGCGTCGTCCTTCTTCATCATGCCACCGTCCTTCTTCATGGCATCCTTGGACATCGAGTCTTCCTTTTTCATCGCGTCATCCTTGCCCATCTTGTCCTGAGCGAAGGCGGCGGGCGCCAGCGCCAGGCTGAACGAGAGCAGCGCGGCGGAAAGGCCGAGGCGGGTCTTGGTGGTCATGGTGATGATCCCTTGTGTGGTCGAATGTGAGCGCGACGACTTGCCGCTCTCTACTCGACGCACTTGCGCCGGCCGTCGTTACCTCCAATAACGAATTCTTGAAGCAGCACGGCTGCGGTCGCCCGGCGGCTGGTCGCGCGACGGTTGCGTGACGACGCGGCGTCACCGCGCATCAGTGTGCATCGCAACAACGGCAAGGCTTGAACGTCAGGACTTGAATGTCAGGACTTGAACGTCAGGACTTGCAGCCCCGTATCGGCTCGCACTATCAGGGCGCCTCGAACTATCAGACTAGAGAATATTCACGCGAAGACCGGCTAAGCTAAAGCTCCGCGCCGGCCTAACAGCCACTCAAGAAGCTCTCAGGGGAGAACAATGCTTACACGCCGCCACGTCCTCGCTTCCGCCCTCGCCGCACCCGCCGTCCTGCGGATGGGGTTCGGAACCGCGCATGCCGCGACCACGCTGAAGATCTCGCACCAGTTCCCCGGCGGCACCATCGACAAGGGCGACTTCCGCGACCGGCTGTGCAGGATGTTCGCGGCCGAGGTCGCCAAGCGCTCGGGCGGTGAGCTGACCGCCGAGGTCTATCCGAACTCGTCGCTGATCAAGACCAACGCGCAGTTCTCGGCGATGCGCAAGGGCGCGCTCGACCTCAGCCTGTATCCGATGCCCTATGCCGGCGGCGAATTGCCGGAGACCAATATCGGCCTGATGCCGGGCCTCGTCACCACCTACGACCAGGGCCTGCGCTGGAAGAAGGAGCCGGTCGGCAAGGCCTTGAGCGACTTCCTCGCCGACAAGGGCATTCTACTGATCTCCTGGGTCTGGCAGGCCGGCGGCGTCGCCAGCCGCTCCAGGGCGATCGTGGCGCCTGAAGATGCCAAGGGCCTCAAGGTGCGCGGCGGCTCGCGCGAGATGGACATGGTGCTGCAGACCGCCGGCGCCGCCGTGCTGTCGGTGCCGTCCAACGAGCTCTACGCCGCGATGCAGACCGGCGCCTGCGACGCCGGCATCACCTCCTCCACCAGCCTGATCTCGTTCCGCCTCGAGGAGGTCGCGAAGTCGCTGACCTCGGGCGCCGGCGCCTCCTACTGGTTCATGCTGGAGCCGTTGATGATGTCGAAGGCGATCTTCGACAAGCTGCCGAAAAACCAGCAGGACATCATCCTTGCCGTCGGCACCGAGCTCGAGGCGTTTGGCCGCAAGGGGGCGCAGGACGACGATACCGAAGTCGCCAAGGTCTATGAGAAGGCCGGCGCCAAGGTCAGCGCGCTCGATGCAACCATTGTCGGCAAGTGGCGCGACATCGCGCGCGATACCGCGTGGAAGGACTATGGCGCCAAGACCGCCACCGCCGCCAACCTGCTGAAGCTCGCTAGCGACGTCGCCGCATGATCCATGGTCCGGTCGCGGATCAGGCCGAAACCGCAAGCATCGCCGCGGGCAACACGCCCGTGGCCGTGCTTGGGCGCGCGCTGTCCATCTGCAACAACATCATCGTGGTGTTCGCCGCGCTCGCCCTGGTCGCGGCCTGCGTGATCCTGAGCTACAGCGTGCTCGGCCGCGCCCTGTTCCACAGCCCGAACTACTGGCAGGACGAGGCGGCCGTCTTCCTCCTGGTCGGCGCCACCTTCATGACCTCGGCCTATGTGCAGAGCCAGCGCGGCCATGTCAGCATCGAGGCGTTCGTCGGGCTGCTCTCGGCGCGCGCCAACGCCATCCGGCTGTGGCTGGTCGACGTCGCGAGCTTCGCGTTCTGCGCCTTCTTCGCCTGGAAATCCTGGACCCTGGCGCATGAAGCCTATGTCGACGGCCAGGTGTCCAACTCGATGTGGTCGCCGCCGCTCGCCATCCCCTACGTGCTGATGGCGCTGGGCATGACGCTGCTCTGCGTGCAGATCCTCCTGCAAATCATCATTCCGCTGACGGGTGGCGCGCGCCGATGACCGTGTTTGGTATTGGTATCTCCTACGGACTTGCCACCCTGTTTGCGATGTTCTCCGGCATGCCGATCGCGTTCGCGCTCGGTGCGGTCGCGGTCGTGTTCATGGCGATCTTCATGCCGGCGGCCTCGCTCGATACGGTGACGCAGAACGTCTACGAGGAGATGGCCTCGATCACGCTGCTGTCGATCCCGCTGTTCATCCTGAAGGGCGCGGCGATCGGCAAATCGCGAGCCGGCCAGGACCTCTATTCGGCGCTGCACGCCTGGCTGCACCGCGTGCCCGGCGGCCTCGGCGTCGCCAACGTATTCGCCTGCGCCCTGTTCGCGGCGATGGCCGGCTCCTCGCCGGCGACCTGCTCGGCGATCGGTTCGGCCGGCATCCCGGAGATGCGCAAGCGCGGCTATTCCGGCGGCTTTGCCGCGGGCATCATCGCCGCCGGCGGCACGCTCGGCATCCTGCTGCCGCCCTCGATCACGATGATCCTGTTCGCCGTCGCAGCCGAGAAATCGCTGGGACGGCTGTTTCTCGCCGGCATCGGCCCCGGCCTGCTGCTGGTGACGCTGTTCGGTTTCTACGCGGTGTTCCGCTTCCGCAAGGAATACGCCATGGCCCGCGCCGTCTATGACGCGACCGGCAAGGACGCGGCGATCCTGCAGCATGACGAATTCACCATGGCCGAGCGCTTCAGCGCGCTGCCGCGCGTGATCCCGTTCGTGCTGCTGCTGACCGGCGTGATGATTGCGCTCTATGGCGGCTACGCCACGCCATCGGAAACCGCCGGCCTCGGCGGCCTCCTGGCGCTCGGGCTGATCGCCGTGATCTACAGCGTGTGGACACCCAACGACCTGTCGCCGATCCTGAAATCGACCATCCGCGAGTCCACCATGCTGATGCTGATCATCGGCATGTCACTGCTCTATTCCTATGTGATGAGCTACCTGCACATCTCGCAGTCGGCGGCGGAGGCGATCGTCGCCATGCACCTGCCGCGCTGGGAGCTCTTGTTTGCGATCCTCGTGATGGTGATCGTGCTCGGCTTCTTCCTGCCGCCGGTCTCGATCATCCTGATGACCGCGCCGATCATCCTGCCGCCGCTGCGCGCGGCCGAGTTCGACATCATCTGGTTCGGCGTCGTCATGACCATCGTGATGGAGATGGGCCTGATCCATCCGCCGGTCGGCCTCAACATCTTCGTGATCCGCAACGTCGCGCCCGACATCCCCTTGAGCGAGGTGATCTGGGGCACGTTGCCATTCGTGCTGCTGATGATGTTCGCAGTGCTGTTGCTCTGCTTCTTTCCGGAGATCTCGACCTGGCTGCCGAATCTGATCATGGGGCCGGACGGCGGGCGCTAGACCGTTGTCGCGCAGAGGAACGCGGCAGACCGTAGTTTCAGGCGGCCTCCTGCTCGCGTTCCGCGAGCGCCTTCTCGATCCGGCGGACCAGCAACGCCGTCGGACGTCCCTCGCGCTGCAGCCGGCGGAGCTCGTTCCACAGCCTGATGATTTCGCGGTCTCGCTCGGCGTCCATGGCAGCACTCCCCCGGAGCGCGCCAATATGAACGAAACAAGAACGAAACTCAAGGCCGCGAGATGGCTTCAAGCCGCCGTGGCCGGTGCAGGAACCAGAGCGACGCGACGCGATTGGTTCCTTCATGAAAATGGCCAAGGCAACTCGCAGGCAGGCGCAGACCGCGGAGCGGGTTGCATTGACGACGGCCGACGCACTTGTCGCCAACCAGATGCGCTCCCTCGCCCGTGCTTTCAGGAGCCAGGCCGATATCCTGAAGAAGAAAGAGAAGAAAAAGAAGAGGTGAGACTTGCCTGCGGCCAGGGCTCACGGATAGCCATCACCCGGCGTGTCGACCTCGACCACATCGATCCGCGACGCGGACCTGCCCTTGCGTAGCTCCTCGTAGGACGTCTCCGCGCTCAGGCAGAACAGCGTCCTGCGGTCCGCGCCTCCGAGCGCGCAGGCAAGTGCGCGGCGGCCGGACACCGTGATGCGCTTACGCTCCACACCGGTGCGATCGATCCGGACAAAAGCATCTTCCGTGAAGGACGCGACCCAGGTCGCCCCGTCGGCATCGAGGCAGATGCCGTCGGGATCGTTGATGCTGCCGAACCGCCCGCGCAGGCTCAGGCCGCCGTCCGGCGCGATGTCGTATTCGGCGAGACCGGCGCCATCCATTTCGGCAACGACGAGTCGGCGATGGTCGGAGGAGACGGCAATGCCGTTGGGAAACCGCAAGCTTTCAGCAACGA
This sequence comes from Bradyrhizobium sp. USDA 4510, assembly GCF_054059095.1. Taxonomy (NCBI): domain Bacteria; kingdom Pseudomonadati; phylum Pseudomonadota; class Alphaproteobacteria; order Hyphomicrobiales; family Nitrobacteraceae; genus Bradyrhizobium; species Bradyrhizobium sp. USDA 4510. Next base: position 3,869,180 of record NZ_JBSSBT010000001.1, read on the forward strand.
CGCGCGCACTGCCATCGGCCGTCACGAGGATGATCCGGCCGACCGCACCGCGGCGCTCCGGCGGCGGCAGGTTGAAGCCGAGATCGCCGACATAGGCGCGTCCCTGCCCGTCGATGATCATGTCGTCGATCGTGCCGGTCGCGACCTCGGAGAGATCGGCATAGAGCGACAGCGCTCCATCGGAAAACCGCAGCAGCCGCTTCCTGAACATCGTCAGCACGACGATGTCGCCATCAGGCAGGACGCCGAGACCACACGGCGTGTCGTCGGTCAGCGCAGCATGCTCCTGCAACTCGCCCGACGAGCTGATGCTCAGAAGCGCCCGCGCCATGCAATCGACGAACCAGAGCCGCCCGCGATGCCAGCGCGGGCCTTCGAAATAGCGGCCGCCGTCGAGGATCGTTCTGAGGCGAGCCGTCATGACGCACCGGCTCGAGAAAAGTGATGTGGCAGTGACATCGGCAGCCCCCACGTGCGCTCGCTACGACGATACAACTCACGCGGAACCGGTCAAAGCACGGTGCGGCCGTCCGTTTCCGCCGTAAAAACCCCGGTTCCCGCGGGTTCCACACGCCATATTCCATATTTCGCCGCGTTTTCCCTGTTGAATTGCAGCTGCATATTAAGACTCGAGAATCGAGGGTAGTGATAATCTGCGGCGGTTGTGCCGCCGTATGACGCGTTCTGTTGTGCCTCATGGTTTCTCAGGGGGGACCAGGGAATGAACCGTTGCCTACGTCCGCTGGCGTGCTTCGCCACCGCCGCCGCGCTCGCGCTGCTTCCGGTCCAGGCGACCGCCAAGCCGCATCACCAGCACCAGGCCAAAAGCGGCCACGGGGACAAGAAGGCGCATGGCGGCAAGGCCGCGCGCGAGAGTGCCTCCGGCAAGCGGCGGCACGCCAGACACGGCGCCGACAAACGTAAATCCGCGAAGGCCAAATCCGATCCTTCCAAATCCGCTGAGAAGGCGCCCGAGCCGGAGAAACCCGCCGAGCCGCAATTGTTGGGCGATCTCGCCACGATCAGGGACGCGATCCTCGCCGCGCGCAGAGGCAAGACCAGCGACGCGACCGATATCCAGGCCAGGATCACCGACCCGGTCGGGCGAAAACTCGTCGAGTGGTATCTGCTGCGCCACTCGGAATCGAGCGCGCCGTTCAGCCGTTATGCGGCATTCGTGACGGCCAATCCGGATTGGCCTAGCGTCACGCTGTTGCGCAAGCGCGCCGAAGCGCGGATCTGGCAGGAGCGCAGCGATCCGGCCACGGTGCACGGCTTCACCCTCGATCAGCCGATCAGCGCCAAGGGCAAGTTCGCGCTCGCCCGCACGCTGCTGGCCGAAGGCGACCGCGACGGCGCCACCCGGCTGGTGCGCGAAGCCTGGCGCTCGGAGGAGCTGTCCGATCGCTCCGAGAGCGACGCCTATGATGCGTTCAAGGACCTGCTGACGCGCGACGACCATCGCGCGCGCATGGACAAGCGGATCGGCGCCAAGGATCTCGCCGGCGCGAGGCGCGCGGCGCAGCGGCTCGGCAGCGACGATCTGGCGATCGTGAAAGCCTGCAGCGCGGTCCGCGGACAATCCAGCAAGGCAGAGGACACGCTCAACGATGTGCCGGCCGATGCCCGCCGCGATCTCGGTTACACGCTGTGCCGAATTCAGTGGCTGCTTGCGAAGAACAAGGTCGACGAAGCCGCGCGCGTGACGATCGCGGCTGAGCCCGAGACGATGGCGCAGCAGGACACCGACCAGTGGTGGCGCGAGCGCCGCATCCTCTCCCGCAAGCTGCTCGACCAGGGCGAGTACCAGGCGGCCTATGACGTGATCCGGCCCGCGGCGGCGCCGGACAATCCTTATTACCGCTCCGACATGCACTTCATGCGCGGCTGGATCGCGCTGCGTTATCTCAACGACGCCAAGACCGCCGCGGCGCACTTCGCGCATATCGACGAGGGCCAGACCAACCCGACCGTGCTGGCGCGCGCCGCCTATTGGCGCGGCCGCGCCGCAGAGGCACTCGGAAATTCCGCGGCGATGCGGGCCGACTACCAGGCCGCCGCGCGCTACCCGACGGCCTATTACGGTCAGCTCGCGCTGGCCAAGCTCGGCCGTGATGGTGGCGTCGAGCTGCGCGCGCCCTCGCCGGCCGCCAGCGCCGGCAGCATGGCTGCCGACGAGCGGGTCCGCGCCGCCGATATGCTCTATGCGATCGGCGAGCCCGACATCGTGCTCTATTTCGCCGCCGACCTCGCCGAGGAAAGCACCGATGTCGGGATGCTCGAGGCGCTCGGCGAGCTCACTGGCCGCCGCAACGATGCCCGGGCCATGCTGCAGATCGGCAAGATCGCGCTCGCGCGCGGCTTTGCCTTCGACCACTACGCCTTCCCGGTGATCGGTATTCCCAAGCACACGCCGATCGCGCCCGATATCGGGCGCAGCATGACCTACTCGATCGCGCGTACCGAAAGCGCGTTCGACCAGCGCGACAAGTCGGCGGCCAACGCCGTCGGCCTGATGCAGGTGACGCCGGAAGCCGGCCGTGACACCGCCAAGCGCTTCGGCGTCAGCTATGACTGGAGCCGGATGGTGTCCGATCCCGTCTACAACACCCAGATGGGCGCAGCCGAGCTCAGCGCGTTGCTGTCGGAATATCGCAACTGCCACATCATGACCTTTGCCGGCTACAACGCCGGTCGCGGCCGCGTCCGCGACTGGGTCAAGGCCTACGGCGACCCGCGCGATCCCAAGGTCGATCCGGTCGACTGGGTGGAGCGGATCCCGATCTCCGAGACGCGCAACTACGTGCAGCGCGTGATGGAGAATTTCGCGGTCTACCAGGCGCGGTTCGAGGATGCCGGCACGGCGGTGGCCAAGAACGGCGAGCGCGTCGTGACACAGGAGAGCAACGCGGCGCCGGCTGAGGCAATGCCGTCGCAATAACGTCGTCCCGGCCTAGCGCGCAATTGCGCGCGGCCGGGATGACAAGTTTCAATCCACCTTCACGTTGGCGGCCTTGATCATCGGCCACCATTTGGCGATTTCCGCCTTCTGCCAGGCACCGAGCGCATCCGGCGTGAGCTGATCCTTCGGCGGCATCTGCAAGCCCAAATTCTCGAGCTGCTTCTGCACGGCCGGATCGGCCATCGCCTCGACCGCAGCGGCGTTGAGCTTGGCCACGATCTCCTTCGGGGTACCCTTCGGCACCCAGAGGCCGGACCACAGCGTCATGTGGAAGCCCGGCAGGCCGGCCTCGTCGACCGTCGGAACGTCAGGCGCATTCGCGACCCGCTTGGAATCGGTGACCGCATAGGCGCGGATATTGCCGGCACGGACCTGGTTGATCGAGTTCGAGGTCTGGTCGACGATGATGTCGATCTGGCCGGCGACGAGGTCGTTCAGCGCTGGGCCGGTGCCGCGATACGGTACATATTGCAGCTTGATGCCGGAGACGTTCTCGAAATAGAGCCCGGCGATATGGCTGCCGCTGCCGGCGCCGGCGGTGCCCGCGGTCGGCGGCGCCGGCCGCGACTTCAGCCACTCCAGCAACTCCTTCAGCGATTTCGCCGGCACGGCGTTCTTGCTGACGATGATCATCGGGTTGCTCGGCAGCAGCGCCACCGGCTCGAGATCGGTGACGAGGTCGTAGCCGAGCTTGTAGATCGCGCCGTTGGCGACATGGGTGCCGAGATGGCCGAACGAGATGGTGTAGCCGTCGGGCGCCGAGCGCACCGCGCGGCCAACGCCGATCGAGCCGCCCGCTCCAGTCACGTTCTCGATCAGCAGCACCTCACCGAGCGACTGCTTCATTCGTTCGCCGAGGATGCGCGCCATCGCATCCGAGGGGCCGCCGGCAGCAAACGGCACCACGATGGTGATCGGGTGCGCGGGATAGGTTTCCGCGGAAACGGTCCCCGTCAACGCGAACATCGCCAATACGGCCAGAACCAGCTTCCGCATCACGCTCTCCCTCAATTTTCTTGTTTCCAATTATTTTTGAAGGGCCACCTTTCGACAAGATGGCCCTTCGGATGAGGCGTCAGAACTGCGAGAAGTCGATCGGCTTGTGCCGGTCGAGCGTGCGGGTGATCGGCGGCAGCGGGTATTTCAGGCCACTGGCGCAGTTGAACAGCATCACGCGGTCGGTCTTGCTGACACGGCCGTCGGCGAGGCTCTCCTTGTAGGCGGCATAGGTCGCGGCGCCCTCGGGGCACAGCAGCAGCCCCTCCTCGCGCGCGACCTCATTGAGGGCGGCGCTGATCTTGTCGTCATCGACGGCGATCGCAAAGCCCTTGCTCTCGCGCACCGCGCGCAAAATGAGGAAGTCGCCGATCGCCTGGGGCACGCGGATGCCCGAGGCGATGGTGTGGGCGTCCTCCCAGCGCGCGGCGTGCTCGGTGCCGGCCTCATAGGCCCGCACCATCGGCGCGCAGCCGGAGGCCTGCACCGCGACCATGCGCGGGCGCTTGCTTCCGATGAAGCCGATCTTCTCGAGCTCGTCGAACGCCTTCCACATGCCGATCAGGCCGGTGCCGCCGCCGGTCGGGTAGAAGATCACGTCGGGCACGTCCCAGCCGAGCTGCTCGGCAAGTTCAAGCCCCATCGTCTTCTTGCCCTCGATCCGGTACGGCTCCTTCAGGGTCGAGGTATCGAACCAGCCGACCTTCGCCTTGCCCTCGCCGACGATCTTGCCGCAGTCATCGATATAGCCGTTGACGCGATAGACGGTGGCGCCCTGCAGCTCGATCTCGCTGACATTCACTTCCGGCGTATCGGCCGGGCAGAAGATCGTGGTCTTGATGCCGCAGGAGGTCGCATAGGCCGCCAGCGCCGCGCCGGCATTGCCGTTGGTCGGCATCGCCATGTGCTTGATGCCGAGCGCCTTGCCCATCGACACCGCCATCACCAGGCCGCGTGCCTTGAACGAGCCGGTCGGCAGCCGGCCTTCATCTTTCACAATGATCTCGCCGCCGCCAAGCCTGGCGCCGAGCCGCGGCAGCCGGATCAGCGGCGTCGTGACCTCGCCGAGGCTGACGATATCCTTGCATTTGCGCACCGGCAGCAGCTCGCGGTAGCGCCACAAATCGGCGGGACGCTGCGCCAGGGCGTCCTTCGTCAGCGCCTTCTTCACCCCGGCAAGGTCATAGCGCACCAGCAGCGGCTTGCCGGCCTTGGAGAGGTTGTGCACCTGGTCGGCGGGATAATGATCGCCCTCCATCGCGCATTCGAGATGGGTGACGAAAGTCGGGCGTTCGATGGTGAGGTTGTCGTTGTCTTTCACTGGCTCTGTTCTTTCTCCGGCTTCTTGCGTCAACGGCTCTTTCCGCTTGTCATCGCCGGGCTTGACCCGGCGATCCATCTTGCAAAAAAGCCTTCGCTTGATGGATGCGCGGGTCAAGCCCGCGCATGACGAGCTGAATTCGGCCACTCAAATATTCAGCACGCGCCCATAGGCGTCGAGCACCGCTTCCTTCATCATCTCCGACAAGGTGGGATGCGGGAACACGGTGTGCATCAGTTCCTCTTCCGTGGTCTCCAGATTCATCGCCACGACGTAGCCCTGGATCAGCTCGGTGACCTCGGCGCCGATCATGTGGGCGCCGAGCAGCTGGCCGGTCTTCTTGTCGAAGATCACCTTGACGAGGCCCTGGTCCTCGCCGAGCGCGATCGCCTTGCCGTTGCCGACGAACGGGAAGCGGCCGACCCGGATCTCGCGGCCGTCTTCCTTGGCCTTGGCCTCGGTGAGGCCGACGGAGGCGACCTGCGGGTTGCAGTAGGTGCAGCCCGGGATCATCAGCTTGTCCATCGGATGCGGATGCAGGCCCTTGATCGCCTCGATGCAGATCACGCCCTCATGCTCGGCCTTGTGCGCGAGCATCGGCGGTCCCGCGACGTCGCCGATCGCATAGATGCCGGGAACGTTGGTCTTGCCGAGGCCGTCGATCACGATGCAGCCGCGATCGGTTTTGACGCCAAGCTTCTCCAGCCCGAGATTCTCGATATTGCCGACCACGCCGACCGCCGAAATCACGCGCTCGAACTCCACCGCTTGCGGCTTCTCCTTGCCGTCGTCGATGGTCGCAACCACGCTGTCGGCCTTCTTCTCGAGCTTTGTCACCTTGGTCGAGGTGAGTATCTTGATCCCCATCTTCTCAAACCGCTTGCGGGCGAGCCCTGCGATTTCCGCATCCTCGACCGGGAGAATCTGCGGCAGCACCTCGACCACGGTGACGTCGGCGCCCATGGTGTGGAAGAACGAGGCGAACTCGATGCCGATCGCGCCCGAGCCGACCACCAGCAGCGACTTCGGCATCCGCTCCGGCACCATCGCCTCGAAATAGGTCCAGATCAGCTTCTTGTCGGGCTCGAGCCCGGGCAGCACGCGCGGCCGCGCGCCGGTCGCCACGATGATGTGCTTGGCCTGATAGCTGCCCTCGCCGCTGGCGCCCTTCGGCGCCTCGACCGCCGACTTCTTCACCGTGATCTTGCCGGGCGCGTCGATCGTGGCCTCGCCCCAGATCACCGTGACCTTGTTCTTCTTCATCAGGAAGCCGACGCCGTCATTGAGGCGCTTCGAGACGCCGCGCGAGCGCTGCACCACCGCCTTCGGATCGAACGAGACATTGTCGGCCGACAACCCGTAATCCTTGGCGTGCTGCATGTAGTGATAGATCTCGGCGGAGCGCAGCAGCGCTTTGGTCGGAATGCAGCCCCAGTTCAGGCAGATGCCGCCGAGATAGGATTTCTCGACGATCGCGGTCTTGAAACCGAGCTGCGCGGCACGGATCGCGGTCACGTAGCCGCCGGGGCCGGAGCCGATGATGATGACGTCAAAGGATGTGTCGGCCATGGCGGCTCCCGTTCAACTCAACGTGTGACGCCGCGGGCGCGGCTTCTTGCGATCAATGACCTGACCAGCCATTCGAGTCCGATCACCAGGGCCATGATGGCCAGGGCCGTCAGCACGATCGGCTGGGCGATGTTCCGCGCCAGCTGCTCGCCGGCGAAGAACGCGGAGTGTAGAAAATCCAATCCGACCGGATTGAGCACCAGTGCGGCCGACAGCAACAGCGAGATCCAGGGCCAGCGCGTGCGAGCCATGCTGGCCATTCATCCGTACTCCCGCCATACCGCACCGAGGAACACGGACCACGCCAGCGCCAGCACCGCGGCGCCGATCATCATGATCCTGAACTGGATCGTCGATATCAGGTCGCGGTTGACCGCGACGAGCAACGCGACGGCGATAGCGGCGAGCAGGACGTACGGACCGACGATCGCGTACATGGCGGATGCCCGTCACACCATCATCATCACAGGGTTTTCGATCAGCTGCTTGAAGGCACCGATCAGCTCGGCGCCGAGCGCGCCGTCGATCGCACGGTGATCGCACGACAACGTCACGCTCATCATGTGCGCGATCTCGATCTTGCCGCCGCGCACCACCGGACGTTCCTCCGAGGTGCCAACCGCGAGGATCGAGGCATGCGGCGGGTTGATCACGGCGGTGAAGTGGTTGATGCCGTACATGCCGAGGTTGGAGACCGCGGTGGTGCCGCCCTGATATTCCTCCGGCTTCAGCTTGCGGGCGCGGGCGCGGGCGGCGAAATCCTTCATCTCGTTGGAGATGGTCGAGAGCGTCTTGGTCTCGGCCTTGCGGATGATCGGCGTGATCAGGCCGCCCGGCATCGCCACCGCGACGCCGACGTCGGAATGCTTGTGCTTGAGCATGCCGCCTTCGGTCCAGCTGACGTTGCAGTTCGGAATCTTCTGCAGCGCCACCGCCATCGCCTTGATGACGAAGTCGTTGACCGAGATCTTGTAGAGCGGCTTCTTCTCCTTGTCCTTCGGCGCTGCGGCGTTGATCTCCTCGCGCGCGGCGAGCAGCTTGCCGATGTCGCAGTCGATGGTGAGGTAGAAGTGCGGGACGTTCTGCACCGAGGCGGTGAGACGCTGCGCGATGGTGCGGCGCATGCCGTCATGCGGCACCACCTCGTAGGAGCCCGGCTCGAACAGCGCGAGGATCTGCTTGTCCGACATTGACGGCGCGATGCTCGGTCCCGCGGCGGGCGCTGCCGGCGCCTTCAGGCCCTTGCCGGACTTGGCCTCGTCGACGTCGCGCGCGATGACCCGGCCATGCGGGCCGGTGCCGGTGATGCGGGCGAGATCGATGCCGGCTTCCTTTGCCAGCCGGCGCGCCAGCGGCGACGAGAACACGCGGGCGTGGCCGTTGGCCTGCGCGGCGGCGTGAGGCGCCGCGGCGGGCGCTGCGGCCGGCTTCGGCGCAGGCGCCGCCGCCGGTGCGGGAGCCGCCGCCGGCGCGGCCTGCGCGGCGGGCTTCGGCGCCTCGGCGGGTTTCGCGACAGGTGCGGCGCCCGCTCCGGCGCTGGCCGCCGCCTTCACATCCTCGCCGTCGCCGGCCATGACCGCGATGACGTCGTTGACCGGCACGTCCTGGGTGCCCTCGGGCACCAGGATCCTGGCGATCGTGCCTTCGTCGACCGCCTCGACTTCCATCGTCGCCTTGTCGGTCTCGATCTCCGCGATCACGTCGCCGGACTTGACCTTGTCGCCCTCTTTCTTGAGCCACTTGGCGAGGTTGCCCTTTTCCATCGTCGGCGACAGCGCGGGCATGAGAATATTGATCGGCATTGTCAGTGACCTTGTTGCGACCGCGGTTTGGTTTGGCCCATGTCGGTCGGCCGGGCGATTTCGGCTTCGAACATCTCGACGATGCGCGCGAGCGCCTCGTCCTCGGTGTATTCGCTCTCGCGCGCATAGGCGCGCGCCGCGTGGCGGGCGATGTCGACCAGCATGAGCCCCCACATGTCCGGCTCCTCGAAAGCGCGCTGGAACGCGATCGACAGGCCGCCGTCGACGACGAAGGCGCGCAGCACCTCGATGGCGTCGTCGCGGCCCATCACGTCAGGCGGCAGCGGCTGCTCCTTGGGACCGGCCATCGGCGTTACCGGTAGGATACGGCCTTGGCGGCGGCGACCACCTCGGCGACGGAGGGCAGAGCGAGCTTTTCGAGGTTGGCGGCATAGGGCATCGGCACGTCCTTGCCGGAGACGCGCGCCACCGGCGCGTCGAGATAGTCGAAGGCGTGCTCCATGATGCGCGCGGCGACCTCGGAGCCGACGCCGCTCTGCTGCCAGCCCTCCTCGACCGTCACCGCGCGGCCGGTCTTCTTCACCGAGTTGATGATGGTCTCGGTGTCCATCGGACGGATGGTGCGGAGATCGACGACCTCGGCCTCGATACCTTCCTTGGCGAGCTCGTCGGCGGCCTTCAGCGCATAGGACATGCCCATCGCCCAGGAGACGATGGTGACGTCCTTGCCGGCGCGGGCAATCCGCGCCTTGCCGATCGGCACCACGAAATCAGCCAGCTTCGGCACCTCACCGGTGTGGCCGTACAGCACCTCGTTCTCGAGGAAGATCACCGGATTGGGATCGCGGATCGCGGCCTTGAGCAGGCCCTTGTAATCGGCGGCCGAATACGGCGCGATCACCTTGAGGCCCGGGATCTGCGAGTACCACGCCGCGTAGTCCTGGCTGTGCTGCGCGGCGACACGCGCGGCGGCGCCGTTCGGGCCGCGGAACACGATCGAGCAACCCATCTGGCCGCCGGACATATAGAGCGTCTTGGCGGCGGAGTTGATGATCTGGTCGATCGCCTGCATGGCGAAGTTGAAGGTCATGAACTCGACGATCGGCTTCAGGCCCGCCATCGCCGCGCCGACGCCGACGCCGGCAAAGCCGTGCTCGGTGATCGGCGTGTCGATCACGCGGCGGGCGCCGAATTCCTGCAACAGGCCCTGCGTCACCTTGTAGGCGCCCTGATATTCCGCGACCTCCTCGCCCATGATGAAGACATCGCCGTCGCGGCGCATCTCCTCGGCCATCGCATCGCGCAGCGCCTCGCGAATGGTCTGCGTGACCATCTCGGTCCCCGCAGGGATTTCCGGATCAGGCAGTGACTCGGTCGCGGGCGCGGCCGGTGCCTTCGCCGCGGGCTGCGGCGTTTCCGCCTTGGCTTCGGCAGGCGCGGCTTCGGCGGCCTTCGGCTGCGGCGCTGGAGCCGCCGGCGCCTTGGCGAGGTCGGCGGCGCTCTCGCCGTCGACGAGAATGGTGGCGATCGGTGTGTTCACCGCAACGTCCGCGGTGCCTTCCGGAATCAGGATCTTGCCGAGCGTGCCCTCGTCGGTTGCCTCGACCTCCATCGTCGCCTTGTCGGTCTCGATCTCGGCGATGACGTCACCGGACTTGATGGTCTCGCCTTCCTTTTTCAGCCATTTGGCGAGGTTGCCCTTCTCCATGGTGGGCGACAGCGCAGGCATCAGCACTTGAATGGGCATATCGGCTCCCGAAATCGGTCTTGAAATTCGTCTGCGCGGGTGGGGTCAGCGGTAGATGTCGGTGTAGAGCTCGGCCGGATCCGGCTCCGGATCGTGCTGCGCGAAGTCTGCGGCCTCGTTGACGATCTCGCGCACCTGGGCGTCGATCGCCTTCAGGTCCTGCTCGCTGGCGCCCGAGGCCAGCAAGCGGTTGCGCACCTGCTCGATCGGGTCCTGGTCGTGACGCACCTTCTCGACCTCCTCGCGCGTGCGGTACTTCGCCGGATCGGACATCGAGTGGCCGCGGTAGCGGTAGGTCTGCATCTCCAGAATCATCGGACCGTTGCCGCCGCGGCACCAGGCCACGGCCTCATCGGCGGCGGCCTTGACGGCGCGCACGTCCATGCCGTCGACCTGCCTGCCCGGAATGTTGAAGGAGGCGCCGCGCTTGGAGAAGTCCTGCTGGGCCGATGCGCGCGACACCGAGGTGCCCATCGCATAGCGATTGTTTTCGATCACGTAGATCACCGGCAGCTTCCACAGCTCCGCCATGTTGAAGCTCTCGTAGACCTGGCCCTGGTTGGCCGCGCCGTCGCCGAAATAGGTCACGCTGACGTTATCGTTGCCGCGATAGCGGTTGGCGAACGCAAGGCCGGTGCCGAGCGAGACCTGCGCGCCCACGATTCCGTGACCGCCATAAAAGTGCTTCTCCTTGCTGAACATGTGCATGGAGCCGCCCTTGCCGCGGGAATAGCCGCCGCGGCGTCCGGTCAATTCGGCCATCACGCCTCTGGCTTCCATGTCGCAGGCCAGCATGTGGCCGTGGTCCCGGTAGCCGGTTATGACCTCGTCGCCCGGCTTCAGCGCCATCTGCATGCCGACCACGACCGCTTCCTGGCCGATATAGAGATGGCAGAAACCGCCGATCGCACCCATGCCGTAGAGTTGACCGGCCTTCTCCTCGAAGCGCCGGATCAGGAGCATGTCCCGCAGTGCCTTGAGCTCCTGCTCCTTAGTGAATTCGGGGGGAGAGCCAGCCTTCTCCTGCCCTGATTCTTTTGCGACGCTTTTCTTGGGTGCGGCCATGGCAATTCCGGGTGAGAGAAGTCGGAGAACCCTCTCTAACCCAACTCAAATCGCCTTGGAAGGATTGCGTTCGCCCGATGGAATTTTGCTATGCCGCACTGCAGCGCAGCGCGACATTTTTGTGATAGCGCGCGAATGATTTTGAAATTTGAGAACGCGTCGTCAGTTACTTGTTGATCCGAACGAGGTCACGCGGATTGGCGTAGTCGAGCTGGAAGCGCGCACGCTCGTCCAGCATGTCGGGATCGACCCGGTCCGACCGCAGCAGCGACACCCGCTGCTCGCCCTCGGCCCGCTCCTTCTTCAGCCGCGCCAGCTCGGAGGTCAGCGCGATGATCTCCTGATCGAGCTCCTGCCGCGCGTTCAAGCCGTATTTGCCGGTGTAGGCGTTGACGCCGAAATAGCCGACCATCAGCGCCGCCAGCGTATAGAGGGCGAGCCCGGTCAGAATCGATTTGAGGCGTGTGCGGGAAACCATGGCCGCGAGCATGCGGCCATGGGGTTAACGAACGCTGAACCAGAGCGTTTTCGAGCGAAGTGGATGCCGGTTCGCGTGAAGACAACGCGTCAAAGCAAGTTCAGAGCCCGTTCCGATTCGATCGGAACGGGACTCTTGCTCAGCGGTTCTGCTTTTCGATAAAGGCCGCGAAGGCGTCGAGATACTGCTGCAGCACACCCTTGAGCGACTCCTTGGTCAGTTCGCCGTTGTCGTCGAAGGCATCGCCGACGCCGTTGAGATAGGCTTCCGGCTGACCGAGGATCGGGCCGGAAATGCCGGGCAGGATGTTCTGCAGGTGCTTCACCGCGCTGACGCCGCCGAGCGGTCCGGGCGAATTGCCGACGATGCCGATCGGCTTGCCGATGAACGAGCTCTTGCCGTAGGGCCGCGAGGCGACGTCGATGGCGTTCTTCAGCACGCCCGGGATCGAGCGGTTGTATTCTGGGGTCACGAACAGCACGCCGTTCGACTTCTGCAGCTTCTCGCGGAAGGCGAGCCAGTCCGCCGGCGGCGCAGCCTCGAGGTCCTGGTTGAAGAAGGAAATTTCCTGAAGCGTCGTCACATCGAGCTTCAGCGACGCCGGTGCAAGCTTGGCCAGCGCATTGGCGATCTTGAGCGAGAAGCTCTGTTTGCGGATGCTGCCGACGATGGTGACGATGTTATAGGCCATAGCAAATTCCCCTCGGATTGCGCGTGAAACTGGTGCCCCTCACCTACCGGCGCACCAAGAAAGATGCAAGTGCATGGATCGTCCAATTCCGGAAACGCAGCGTTTCGCGGAATTGGTCTATGCAAAGCAAAAAGGCCGCCCCCATCGGAACGGCCCCTGCGTTTCGATCCTCAGCCCTTGTTCGGGTTGATCAGGAATTTCTCGCCGGTCGAGCGCTTGTTGTAGACGGCGATGTTGTCGAGCTGCAGAGTCTCCTGCAACGAGACCACCTTGGTGTAGTGACTGGCGAAAGTCGTCTTCAGTTCGGCCACCACGCGCTGGCGCAGCTTGTTGCCGGCCTCCGGACCGATCTTCATCAGGAACGGGAACAGCAGCCAGCCGCCGACGCCCCAGGCCATGCCGAAGCCGCGCGGCAATTCGATCGAGCGGGTGTCGAGGCTGCCATAGACATAGACCTGCTTGTGCACATTCGAGCCGTAGCGGCTGTAGGCCTTGGCGGTCTTGTTGATCGCGGTCTCCATCGCGACCAGGATCTGGCCCGCGAGCTTGCCGCCGCCGATCGCATCGAAGGCGATGGTGGCGCCGGTCTCGACCAGCGCGCCGGTGAGCTTGTCCATGAAATCGGGCGCGGAGGAATCGACGACGTGTTTGGCGCCGATCTTGTGCAGGATGTCCGCCTGCTCCTTGTTGCGCACGATGTTGACGAGGCCGATGCCGTCCTTGAGACAGATCTTGTTGAGCATCTGGCCGAGATTGGACGCTGCCGCGGTGTGCACAAGCGCCTTGTGCCCCTCGCGCCGCATCGTCTCGGTCATGCCGAGCGCGGTCAGCGGATTGACGAAGCAGGACGCGCCTTCCGCCGGCGTGGTGCCGTCGGGCAGCGGCAGGCATTCGTTGACGCGCAACGTCCGGTATTGCGCATACATCGCGCCACCGATCATCGCGACCGTCCGGCCCATCAGCGCTTTCGCCGCATCCGATGAACCGGTCCTGATCACGACGCCGGCGCCTTCATTGCCGACCGGCATGGACTCGTCGAGTCGTGCCGCGAGGCCCGGCAACGCAGCTTCCGGCACGCGCGCGGTCACCACTGGCAATTCCTTGCTGCCGGAGACCTTGGCGGCCGACATGTCGGCCGGGCCGATCAACAGACCGAGATCGGACGGATTGATCGGGGTCGCCTCGACCCGGACCACGACCTCGTCGGGGCCGGGCTCGGGGGTCGGGACATTGACCAGCGATATCTCGAGCTCGCCATTCTTCTTGAGCAGCGAACGCAGCTGCAGACCGCTCTTGCCGTCGCTCATCCCGACCTCCCTTTTGAGTTTTGTTGGATCCCGTTCAAGCTGGGGCGCTACGCCAAGGCCTTCAAGGCCGCCCTGCCCGCGTATTTCGCCTGGGTGCCGAGCTGCTGCTCGATGCGGAGCAGCTGATTGTATTTGGCGGTGCGGTCGGAGCGCGCCAGCGAGCCGGTCTTGATCTGCCCGCAATTGGTGGCGACCGCGAGATCGGCGATCGTGGAGTCCTCGGTCTCGCCGGAGCGGTGCGACATCACGGCGGTGTAGCCGGCCTTGTAGGCCATCTCGATCGCCGCAAGCGTCTCGGTCAGCGTGCCGATCTGGTTGACCTTGACCAGGATCGAATTGGCGCGGCCGTTCTTGATGCCGTCGGCAAGCCGGGTGACGTTGGTGACGAACAGATCGTCGCCGACCAGCTGGCACTTCTTGCCGATCGCATCCGTCAGTTCCTTCCAGCCGTCCATGTCGTCCTCCGACATACCGTCCTCGATGGTGACGATCGGATAGCGGCTGACGAGATCGGCGAGATACTTCACCTGCTCGGAGCGCGAGCGGGTCTTGTTCTCGCCGCCATAGACGTAGGAGCCTTCCTTGAAGAATTCGGTCGAGGCGCAGTCGAGGCCGAGCACGACGTCGTCGCCCGCCTTGTAGCCGGCCTTGCCGATCGCATTCATCACGAACTCGAGCGCGGCGTCGGCCGACGGCAGGTTCGGCGCGAAGCCGCCCTCGTCGCCGACATTGGTGTTGTGGCCGGCCTTCTTCAGTTCGCCGCGCAGCGTGTGGAAAATTTCCGAACCGCAACGTAGCGCCTCGGCGAACGACGTGGCGCCGACCGGCAGGATCATGAACTCCTGGAAGTCGATCGGGTTGTCGGCATGCACGCCGCCATTGATGATGTTCATCATCGGCACCGGCAGCGTCCGCGCCGAGGTGCCGCCGACATAACGATACAGCGGCATGTCGAAGGATTCGGCGGCGGCCTTGGCGCAGGCCAGCGAGACGCCGAGGATGGCGTTGGCCCCGAGCCGGCTCTTGTTCGGCGTGCCGTCGAGCTCGATCATGATCTGGTCGATCGCGACCTGCTCCTCGACCGCCTGGTCGCTGAGCGCCTCGAAGATCTCACCGTTGATGGCGGCGACCGCCTTCTCGACGCCCTTGCCGAGATAGCGCGCCTTGTTGCCGTCGCGCAGTTCCACCGCCTCATGCGCGCCGGTGGAGGCGCCCGACGGCACGGCCGCGCGACCGATTGACCCATCCTCCAGCACCACATCGACCTCGACCGTGGGGTTGCCGCGGCTATCAAGGATTTCGCGGCCGATGATGTCGACGATGTCAGTCATGACGTGCTCTTTCTCGATATGGGGTTGGCTGATGCGCCGCGTCATACACGGCGCGCAAGCAAATGTGAACGGCCCGCCCGCCCGGCCCGTCTGACGGTGCAATGTGGTGGGTTTATGCTGTCGGGGATTACCTTCGCGTGCTGGCCCATTGTTTCACGAAGCCGGGATAACGCAATGAACCGTCGCCAGTTTCTCGCCTCCACCACTGCCGCGATTTTGACCACGAGAGCGCAGGCGCAGGATGCCCAGACGCCGTTCCGGGTGAAATATTTCAACGTCGACGCCGGGACCGGCCTGCACGATGTCACGCCGGCGCCCGATGGCACCGTCTGGTTCACGGGCCAGCGCAGCGGTGCGCTGGGCCGGCTCAATCCGCGCGACAGTGCGTTCAAGCTGGTCAGCCTCGGCAAAGGTGCGGCCCCGCACGGCGTCACGATCGGCCCCGACGGCGCGCCATGGGTAACCGAGGGCGGGCAGAATGCGATCGCCCGCGTCGACCCCGGCGACCACAAGGTGACGCTGTTCCGCCTGCCTGAGAAAGCCGCTGACGCCAATCTCAATACCGGCGTGTTCGACAAGCGCGGCGTCTACTGGTTCACCGGCCAGTCCGGCTTCTACGGCCGGCTCGATCCGAAATCCGGTGAGATGAAGGTGTTCGAGGCACCGCGCGGCGTCGGCCCCTACGGCATCACCGTGACCCCAAACGGCGACATCTGGTACGCCTCGCTTGCCGGCAGCTATATCGCACGGATTGACCCTGCGACCGGCAACGCCAGCGTGGTCCAGCCGCCGACGCCGAAACAGGGCGCGCGACGGGTGTGGTCGGATTCGCGGGGGCGGATCTGGGTCAGCGAATGGAACAGCGGCAACGTGTCGGTGCACGATCCCGCCGACGGGACGTGGAGGGCCTGGAAGCTGCCCGGCAGCCATCCACGGACCTATGCCGTCTATGTCGACGACAAGGACAAGGTCTGGCTCACCGATTTCTCGGCCAACGCGATCATGCGCTTCGATCCGGTGGGCGCGACCTTCAACGCCTTTCCGAGCGACCGCGCCGGCGCGAATGTCCGGCAACTCGATGGCCGACCCGGCGAGGTCTGGGGCTGTGAATCCGGCCAAGACCGCTTGGTCCTGATCCAGACTGCCGCGCCCGCGTAGCACCCTGCCCCCGCACGCGGACGGTTGACGAACCGCCCGCTTCCGTTCATTTCGGCCGCTCCCACGAGGATGAGGCCCATGGCGAAGAAAACCCTGCAACTCGGCCGTGCCGTCGCTTGGCCCGATAGCCCGGACAAGGCGGTGCTCGACCGCGTCCCCAATCCGCAGGCCGGCACGGATTATCTGGTGCGCTTCGCTATCCCGGAATTCACCTCGGTTTGCCCGATCACCGGCCAGCCGGACTTCGCCCATCTGGTGCTCGACTATGTGCCGGGCCGATGGCTCCTGGAATCTAAGTCGCTGAAACTCTATGCGGCGAGCTTCCGCAATCACGGCGCCTTCCACGAGGATTGCACCGTCATGATCGGGAAGCGTATCGTCGGGGAAATCAAGCCGAAATGGCTGCGGATCGGCGGTTACTGGTATCCGCGCGGCGGCATCCCGATCGACGTGTTCTTCCAGACCGGCCGGCTGCCGAAGGGCGTCTGGGTTCCCGATCAGGGCGTCGCGCCCTATCGCGGGCGCGGGTGATCCGGCGTCTCAATAGGCGCTCAGCAGATCGACCTTGGCATTGGCGAGGATCAGGCGGCGCGCCAGCAGTGCGGAAAGATTGCGCATGATCTTCATCGAAATCTGCGGGTGGAGCTGACGATAGTCGGCAAAGCTGTCGATCGGTAGCTCGAGGCATTTGACCGGGGTGTCCGCCCAGACGTCGGCGCTGCGGTGGCTCTCGATGATCGCCATCTCGCCGAACTCCATGCCCGGCCCGAGCGAGGCAAGCCGCACGCCGCTCGGCAGCTTCACGCTCACCATCCCGCTTTGCAGGAAGAACAACGAATTGGCCGGCTCGCCGGCCACGACGATGCGCTGGCCGGCGTCGTAGCGGCGCGGCGTCGAGAGTTCGGCGAGCGCAGCGATCTCCTCGGGCGCGAGATCGGCCAACAGCGCCTGCTCGCTGAGATGGGCGGTCTCCTTGGTCTCGGTGAAGCCGCCATAGCGGTAGATCAGTTGATCCTCGGCCCATTCAACGGCGTCGTCGAGCAGCGGAAAATGCCGCAACCGCTTCGGCTCTTCGATCTGCGCGCGGATCGTGGCCCAGACCGGCGACGTCGTCTCGACACCGGAGATGATCGTGGTGACACCGGAATTTCCGAGCGTGGCGATTTTCTCAGCCAGCAGCTGGGCGCCGGCTGCCGTGATGTCGGGCACGCGGTGGAAATCTAGGATCAGCAGCGGCGCGCCGGGCGGCTCGCTGGACAGCCGGCGAGTGACGTAGTCGATCGACGCGAAGTTGAGCGCCCCCACCAGCTCGATGACGCGGGTGTCGCTGTGGCGGTCATCGAGGATCTGCTGTTCGTGCGGCTGGCGGCTGCGGCGGGAGGTGATGCCGAAGATGTCGTAGTCGGCGATGATGCAGGTGCGGACGTCGCCGCTGCGGTTGAGCATATGCAGATCAAATCGCGCCGACAGCGCCTCGCAAACCTTCAGGCCTCTCACGCTGTTGAAGTGCCCATCGAGCAGCGGCGAAAAGGTGCCGAGCCCCAATTGCGACGGGAGCGCTGCGACGATGCCGCCGCCGACCCCACTCTTGGCGGGCATTCCGACGCGATAGATCCACTCGCCGGCATAGTCGTACATGCCCGAGCTCGTCATCACCGACAGCGTGCGCGCGACGACATGCGGCGTCACCACCTGGACGCCGGTGACCGGATTGACGCCGCGATTGGCGAGCGTTGCGGCCATCACCGCGAGGTCGCGCGCGGTGACGAGAATTGCGCATTGCCGGAAATAGATATCGAGCACGGCATCGACGCCGTCCTGTAGCACGAGGTAGTTGCGCAGCAGCCAGGCGATCGCGCGATTGCGGTTGCCGGTCGCCGTCTCCGACGCATGGACCGCGTCGTCGACGTCGAGTTCGCGGCCGGCAAACTGGCCGAGCTTGTCCCGGATGCGCTCGAATGCGGCGCGGCCATCGACCTCGTGGATCAGCCCGGAGCAGGCAATCGCGCCGGCGTTGACCATCGGATTGAACGGCTTGTTGTCGTTGGTCAGCCGGATCGAGTTGAATGCCTCACCGCTCGGCTCGACGCCGATCGCCGACGCGACGCGCGCTTCGCCGACGAGATCGAGGGCCAGCGCAAACACGAACGCCTTCGAAACGGACTGGATGGTGAAAGGAGCGGCGCTGTCGCCGACTTCGTAGACATGGCCATCGATGGTGACGAGGCTGATGCCGAAATGCGCCGGGTTGGCCCGTTTCAGCTCCGGAATGTAGTCGGCGAGCTCGCCGGAATTGTCCGATTTGAATTCTTGGTGGCAGGAGGCCAGAAAACGCTGAAGTGGAGGCTCGGTGCCATATCCCGTTGTCCTGACGTCCGCATTCCCTCGAATAGGCCAGCCAGTCTGGACGTCCACGCTCTCACCTCAAATGGCGAGAAATAAGCAATCCTCATGCCATGCGCGGTCGTCCGAACGCTGCTGCGAATGCGTCATCCTGACGCTGCACCCCGCTTCCCTGCATGTTGTGTCTGCCACCGCCGGTGGGCCCGTGGACGCCTAGGTTGTCTGCGCATCGGCGGGCCTGGTCTGCCGCAGAAACCGCGCGCAGATAAAGCCGAGCACGACCATCACGGCGGCAGCTGACACCAACGTCGCGGTCTTGCCGACGTGTTGCAGGCCGAAGCCATAGGCGATCGGGCCGACGGTCTGGCCCATGAAAAAGAAGAACGAGTGCAGCGACAGCGCGGTGGCGCGCGCCTCGACCGACAGCTCGCTGGCGAACACCTGCAGGCAGCCGTGGATCATGTAGAAGCCGAGGCCCATCACCAGGAGGCCCGCCATCTGCAGCTTCCAGTGCGGCCCGAACGCGACGCCGACCAGTTGAATCGCAACCAGTGTCGCGCCAACGATCATCATCCCCCTCACCCCGATCCACGGCAGCAGGCGCGATACCGTCAGCGTGTAGAGCAATCCGCCGATCGCAAATCCCGCGATCACGATGCCGGCGATCGACAGCGAGGTCTCGCCGAGCTCGAACAGGAACGAGGCGATGAAGGGAAACAGCCCGAGCACGCAGCAGCCTTCGATGAAGACCGCCGAGTAGCAGATGCGGGCGTTCGGATTGGTGAAGATGGTGCGGTAGCCGTGGCGAAGCGCCTTCAGGCTGGTGCGCGGCGGACGGTTCAGCGCGGCGCCGCGGAAGCCGGCCGCCACCGCCAGCGCGACGATGATCACGAGGCCCCCGAGCACCGCGAGCACGCCGCGCCAGCCGAGGAAGTCGCCGATCAGGCCGGATGCCGTCGCACCGAGCAGATTGCCGGTCATCGAGCCCGCGAGGGTTCGCCCGATCGCGAGCTGCCGCTTGTCCGGGCCAACCAGATCGCTGGTCAGCGACAGCGCCACCGGAAACACGCCGCCCGAGCCGATGCCGGCGAGGATGCGGGTCACGAACAGCATCGGAAACGAGGTCGAGAGCGCGCCGAGGATGTTGGCAACGCCGAGCAGTCCGAGGCAGATCGTCATCAGCCGCGCCTTGCCGAACAGATCGGCAGCGGCGCCGATCGCCGGCTGCACCGCGGCAAAGGTGAAGGCGAACACCGCGGCGAAGCTCGCGGCGGTCGCTATGCTGACGCTGAAGTCATCAGCGACATGCGGCAGCACCGGATCAAGCGCACGCACCGACAGGCTCGCCGCGAAGGTCGCCAGCGTGATCACGTTGAGGGCCGGCGGCATGCCGCTGGTTGCGGTCATGTCGTTGTCCGCCGGTCAGGCCGCCGTCTTCGCGAGCGCGTCGAACTGCATCAGCCGCTTGACGAGGGCCTCGAAGTCGCGGAGCGGCACCATGTTGGGGCCGTCCGACGGCGCATGATCCGGATCGGGATGGGTCTCGATGAACACGCCGGCGACGCCGACCGCGACCGCGGCGCGCGCCAGCACCGGCACGAATTCACGCTCACCGCCCGACGAGGTGCCCTTGCCGCCCGGCTGCTGCACCGAATGGGTGGCGTCGAAGATCACAGGCGCGCCGGTGGTGCGCGACAAGATCGGCAGCGCGCGCATGTCCGAGACCAGCGTGTTGTAGCCGAACGACGCGCCGCGCTCGGTGACCAGCACATTGGCGTTGCCGGCGCCGGTGATCTTGCTGACCACATTGGCCATGTCCCACGGCGCCAGGAACTGGCCCTTCTTGACATTGACGACCCTGCCGGTCGCGGCCGCAGCCAGCAAGAGATCGGTCTGCCGGCACAGGAAGGCCGGGATCTGCAGCACGTCGACCGCCTGCGCCACGTCGGCGCATTGGGTCGCCTCATGCACGTCGGTCAGCACCGGCAGCCCGAGCGAAGACCGGATCTCGGCGAAGATCGGCAGCGCCTGCGCCAATCCGATGCCGCGCGCCGCGGTCGCGCTGGTGCGGTTCGCCTTGTCGAACGAGGTCTTGTACACCAGACCGACCTTCAGCCGCGCCGCGATCTCCTTCAGCGCGGACGCCACTTCAAGCGCGTGCGCGCGGCTTTCGAGCTGGCAGGGACCGGCGATGATCGAAATCGGCAAGGCATTGCCGAATTTGGCCGATCCGACGGCAACGATCGGCGCGGCGGCTGGCGCGGAAACCTGATTGGTCAAAATGCTGCATCCTTTTGCCGGCGACCATGCAGTCCCGCGCGGGACGGATCAAGCCATCCCGCACGATGAGGGGGTTGCGCTGACGCCGTGGGTGCGCCGTGCTAACACAATCCCGCCCAAACAGCGCCTATAAACTGGCGCGGAACAGATTCCCATGAGGAAGCCATGCGCATCCCGCTGATGATCGGAGCCGTCGCCGCCCTGTCGGCGATGTCGGGCCTCGCCTATGGCCAGACCAGCACCCAGCCCGGGGTCGTCACCAGCGGAGCCACCGGCGTCACCGTCAATGGCAAGCCGGCGGCGCGCAACGGCGATACCACCAGCAATGGCGGCCCGCTCGTCGAGGGCGTGCCCAACGTCCTGATCAACGGCAAGCCGGCGGTGGTCATGGGCGATCGCACGCATTGCGGCGGCAAGACGACCTCCGGCAGCCACGGCGTCTTCATCAACGGCAAGCCGATGGTGACCCAGGGCGATCAGACCTCGGGCTGCCCGCAATAGCGTCGCTACAACTTTCCCTCCCCAAGGGACCGAGAAAAGATGCCTTCCCGTCATTGCGAGGAGCTCGCGACAAAATTGCGAAGCAATCCATCGCTCCGCATATGCAGTACGAATGGATTGCTTCGCTTCGCTCGCAATGACGGGAACATGGCCGCAGCGGGCGTCATTTGACCGACGAAAACGCCGTCGGCACCAGAAGCTGGTTGACGATGTTGAGGACGATCTGGCCGTCCTCCTCGGTCTTGGCGCGCGCGGTGATCCACTCCGGATCGGTCTGGAACGCGGTCCACTTCTTCTCGCGCTCGGCGAGCGATTCCCAGGCCAGCAGATAGGTCAGCTCCTGGTTGGATTCCCCGACCAGCGTCGTGAAGAAGCCGGCCTGCCTGATGCCATGCTTGTCCCAGAGCTTCAGCGTGATGGTCTCGAAGCGCTTGAGCAGCGCCGGCAGCCGTCCCGGCAGGCAGCGATAGACGCGGGTCTCGTAGATCATTGGCAGTCCTCCCAGATTGGTGTGCGGGCGGTTATAGCCAGCGCCTTCCGGACTGTCTTGAGGGGGTGACAACATGGCACCCCTGCTCGCGACGGGCGGCCATTTCCGCAATGTTGTTGCAATGTTACTTGCCCTAAAACCTGCCTTCAGGAGTTGGACCACAAGGACATGCGGATACTGCTGGTTGAGGACGAGGCCGAAATGGCGGCGGCGCTGTCGCAGGCGCTGAAGGGCTACGACATGGTGGTCGACCACGTGCCGAACCTTGCCGAGGCCGAGGAAGCGATCTGTGCCGACGTGCATGGCGCGGTCCTGCTCGACCGCCAGCTTCCGGACGGCGACGGCCTCACGCTGATCCCGAAGCTGCGCGCCAAGGCCGACGGCGTGCCGATCATCGTGCTGACCGCGCGCGGCGATCTCACCGACCGCATCACTGGCCTCGACAGCGGCGCCGACGACTATCTGGCCAAGCCGTTCGCGGTCGAGGAGCTGATGGCGCGGCTGCGCGCCGTGCTGCGCCGCCCCGCCGGCCTGCAGCTCGAGATCATCAGGGCCGGCCGCGTGGCGTTCGATTGCGGCCATCGCGAGGCCAGTGTCGACGGCCGTCCGCTCGAGCTGCCGCGGCGCGAGCTGCTGGTGCTGGAGACGCTGCTGCGCCGCATGGGCCGCACCGTGCTGCGCGCGACGCTGGAGGAAGCCGTCTACAATTTCGAGGACGAGATCCAGTCCAACGCACTCGATGCGCACGTCTCGCGTCTCAGGCGCAAGCTTGCCGACGCCAACGCCGGTGTCGAGATCCACAGCATCCGCGGCGTCGGCTATCTCTTGAAGCAAACGTCATGAGCGAACAGGCCGAGCACTATTGCCTGCGCTCGCAACTGAGCTGGCGGCTGGTGACGCTCCAGGCGCTGCTGCTTGCCATGCTGATCGTTTGCCTGATCAGCGCGTTGTGTGCCACCGGCTTCCTGATCGTTCCGCGCGATGAGGATCATGTGATTTCCATCGTGCAGGGCGCGGTCGCACGCGACGGCAAGGGCGAGTTGATTTTGCGCCCGACGGCCGAACTGCAAAAGCTTCGTGACGACACGCCGGACCTCTGGTTCCTGGTGCGCGACCGGCAAGGCCGTTCGCTGACGGAAGGCGCGGTGCCGCCGGAATTCGCCAGGATCGGCGACGCGCTCGACCAGATCAGCCAGGCGCGGCTCGGCTGGCAGATGTTCGAGGATGATCCGCGCAAGCCGCCGGCGCGGCTGAAGCGCGTCAATTCCGACGCCGGCCCCGTGCAGGTGCTCACAGCGACGCAAGGGCCAATGTCGAGCGTCAAGACCGCGCTCGCCACGACGCTGGCATTCCTCGCCATTGCCCTGCCCGGCCTTTTCCTGATGGCATGCGCCACCTTCATCGCGACGCCGATGGTGGTGAAGCGCGCCTTCGCCGGTCTCGATACCACCGCCGACGAAGCGCGCCGGATCGATTTCCGCCAGCGCGGCAGCCGACTGTCGGCGGACCATCTGCCGCTCGAGGTAGCGCCGCTGGTGACCGCCATCAACGATGCGCTGAAACGGCTCGACGATGGCTATTCCCGGCACCAGCGATTCGTCGCCGACGCGGCGCATGAATTGCGCACGCCGATCGCGATCCTCAACACGCGGCTGGAGTCGCTGCCGCCAGGTCCGGAGAAAACCCGCCTGCTCGAGGATTCGGCGCGGCTTGCGACATTGGCCGAGCAACTGCTCGACATCCAGCGCTTCGACCAGTGCCGCAATCCGTTCGTCCGCGTTGATCTCGTCGCGGTCGCCCGCAATGTCGCGGCCGACCTCGCGCCGCTCGCGATCGCGGCCGGCTACGAGCTGTCGCTCGATACCGCAACCGATCGCGTCGAGATCTTGGGCGATCGCGCCGCGCTGGAGCGCGCGCTCACCAATCTGGTGCAGAACGCCATCCAGCATGGCGGCCGCCGCGGCACCATCACCATCCATGTCGGCAGTGCCGCGACCATCGACGTATCGGATGAAGGCGACGGCATTCCCCAGGACCAGCGCACCCGGATCTTCGATCCGTTCTATCGGCTCGCGCCGCTCGACCGCGGCGCCGGACTCGGCCTCAACATGGTGCGCGAGATCGCAAGGCTGCACGGCGGTCACGTCTCCGTGCTCGACGGTCCGAAGGGCGGCGCGTGCTTCCGCCTCACGTTACCGCCGGCGCCGTTCGCGTCGTGATGCCAAAGCGTTTTCGAGCGAAGCCTGTCCCGCACTCGATGCGGGATGGGCACCGGTTCGCGTGAAGGAAACGCGTCAAAACTAGGGTCGAGAGCCCCGTTCCGATTCAATCGGAACGGCGCTCTCGCGCAATGTTCTCGCAATGCAGCTCCCGCAAACAAGGCGTCACGCTTCGCATCTGAGTCGAAGCGCCGCGACACTTTGCTGGGAATCCCAATGTCACATGATCTGCTGTCTTTCTTCACGGCGTGGATGGCGGCCCCCGGCCGCGTCGGCGCCATCGCGCCGTCGGGCGCCGCGCTCGCCGAACTGATCACGCGCGACATCAGCGCCGACACCGGCCCGGTGCTCGAGCTCGGTCCGGGCACGGGCGCGTTCACCTATCAGCTGTTGAAGCGCGGCGTGCGCCAGCAGGATCTTACGCTGATCGAATACGGCTCGGATTTCATGCGGCTGTTGCAGCTGCGTTTTCCCGGCGCGCGCGTGCTGTGGATGGACGCGGCGCGCCTCGCCTCGGAGCGGCTCTACGATGGCGCGCCGGTCGGCGCCGTCGTCAGCGGACTGCCGCTGCTCAACATGTCGCCGCGCAAGGTCATCTCGATCGTCGGCGGCGCGTTCAGCTATCTACGTCCCGGCGGCGCGTTCTATCAATTCACCTACGGCATGCGCTGTCCGGTGCCGCGGCCGATCCTCGACCGGCTCGGCCTGCGCGCCACGCTGGTCGATCGCGCCATCCTCAACGTGCCGCCGGCCGCGGTCTACCGGCTGACGCGACGCCCGCAATACAAGCTGATGACGCGCGACGGCACGCCGGCGGCTGGTGCAAACGTTTCACCGATCAAGAAAGAACGCCGGACCAGCGAGGACTGCGCCGTGTAGCGGCGCAGCTGACGGCCGCTCAGTTAAACCAGCCGGCTCTGCTTGGCTGCCGCCTCGATGAACGACGCGAAGAGGGGATGCGGTTCAAAGGGCCGCGATTTCAGCTCGGGATGGAACTGGACGCCGATGAACCAGGGATGGTCCTCGTACTCCACGATCTCCGGCAGCACGCCATCGGGCGACATGCCGGAGAAGCGCAGGCCGTGCTGCTCGAGGCGGTCCTTGTAGGCGGTGTTGACCTCGTAGCGATGGCGGTGCCGCTCGGAGATCTCGGTCGCGCCGCCATAGACCTGCGAGACGCGGCTGCCGCGGTTGAGCGCCGCGGGATAGGCCCCGAGCCGCATCGTGCCGCCGAGATCGCCGCTCTGCGAGCGCTTCTCGAGCTCGTTGCCGCGCAGCCATTCCGTCATCAGGCCGACCAGCGGCTCCTTGGTCGGGCCGAACTCGGTCGAGTTGGCGTCCTCGATGCCGACCAGATTGCGCGCCGCCTCGATCACCGCCATCTGCATGCCGAAGCAGATGCCGAAATACGGCACGTCACGCTCGCGCGCGAACTGCGCCGCGCGGATCTTGCCCTCGGCGCCGCGCTGGCCGAAGCCGCCGGGCACCAGGATGCCGTTGACGTGCTCGAGGAACGGCGCCGGGTCCTCGTTCTCGAACACCTCGCTCTCGATCCAATCGAGATTGACCTTCACCTTGTTGGCGATGCCACCGTGCGACAGCGCCTCGATCAGCGATTTGTAGGCGTCCTTCATGCCGGTGTATTTGCCGACGATGGCGATCGTCACCGCACCTTCCGGATTGCGGACGCGCTCGTTGATGACGTGCCAGCTCTGCAGCGCCGGCGGAATCTTCGCGGTGATGCCGAACGCGGCCAGCACCTCATCGTCGAGGCCGGCGGCGTGATAGGCCTCCGGCACGGCGTAAATGTTGTCGACGTCGCGCGCCTCGATCACGGCGCTCTCGCGCACGTTGCAGAACAGGCCGAGCTTGCGCCGCTCTTCCTTGGGAATTTCGCGATCGGTGCGGCACAGCAGGATGTCCGGCTGGATGCCGATCGAGCGCAGCTCCTTCACCGAGTGCTGCGTCGGCTTTGTCTTGAGTTCGCCGGCACTTGGAATGTACGGCAGAAGCGTCAGGTGAATGTAGACCGCGTGATCGCGCGGCAGCTCGTTCTTGAGCTGGCGGATCGCCTCGAAGAACGGCAGGCCCTCGATGTCGCCGACGGTACCGCCGATCTCGACCAGCACGAAATCGAACTCGTCGTTACCCGACAGCACGAATTCCTTGATCGCGTTGGTGACGTGCGGAACCACCTGGATGGTGGCGCCGAGATAATCGCCGCGGCGCTCCTTGGTGATGATGTCCTGGTAGATTCGCCCGGTCGTGATGTTGTCGGCCTTGGTGGCCGGACGACCGGTGAAGCGCTCGTAATGGCCGAGATCGAGATCGGTCTCGGCGCCGTCGTCGGTCACGAACACTTCGCCGTGCTGATACGGCGACATCGTTCCGGGATCGAGGTTGAGATAGGGATCGAGCTTGCGAAGGCGGACTTTGTAGCCCCTGGCCTGCAGCAGAGCGCCGAGCGCCGCTGAAGCCAGACCCTTGCCGAGCGAGGAGACCACGCCGCCGGTGATGAATATGTACCGCGCCATGGGACTTTACCTTTAATCCGACTCCGGCGATTCGCAAAACGAATCGGCTGTTCCCGGCAAACAATTCGCCGGGCTGTGGGTTGCATCAAACTGGAAGCGATTTCAGAGCATTGATGGGGGTTTCTGATGCAGGATGCCAGCGGGGCATCCTGCATGGCCACCCCGCTTTATTGCGACCGTGGCGCCTGCGGGCCGCTCGGGGCCTGCTGCCCCTGCTGCTCGTCGGCCTTCTTCAGCGAATCGAGGATGCCGCCCGAGGTCGGCGCGTTCATCGGCGTGCCGCCGGCCGGCTGCGTCTGCGCCGGCGCGCCGGTGCCGACGATCGAGCTCGGCTTGCGGTCGTAGCCTGCGTACCAGGACAGGAACAGGCTGGTGATGAAGAAGCCCACCGCGAGGATCGCCGTAGTCCGCGTCAGCAAATTGGCGGTGCCGCGGCTCGACATGAAGCCGGCGCCGCCACCCATGCCAAGGCCACCGCCTTCGGATTTCTGCAACAGCACGGCGCCGATCATGACGGCGACAATCATGAGGTGGACAATGATAACGACAGTCTGCATCGCAAGCCTTCGTCACAAGCCGCCAAGCGGCCAGACAAACGGCGCTATCGGCTCTACGGTTTTCGTGAAGTCGCGCCCTGTTACACGATTGCACCGGGCATTGTCACCCCCGAGATAGTCGCACTGTCGATGATCACAAGCGGCGCCGATGGCGGCCCGGCCGGGCCTTGCCGGGAACCGGCAATTTCTACTATAGTAGACAAATGGATACTTTAGTAGAAGATCTGAGCCAGCGCCTGGCGCAGCGGATCAGGCTCGAGCGCGATGGCCGGGGCTGGTCGCTGGCCGACCTCGCCGAACGCGCTGGCGTCTCGAAGGCCACGATCAGCAAGATCGAGCGCGCCGAGGTCAGCCCGACCGCGGTCGTGCTGGTGCGCCTCGCCTCGGCTTTCGATCTCACCCTGGCCGGCCTGATGTTGCGCGCCGAAGGCCAGGGCGAACGGCTGTCGCGCGCCGCCGCGCAACCGGTCTGGCGCGATCCGGAAACCGGCTATCTACGCCGCCAGGTGTTCAGCCGTCCCGACCATCCGGTCGAACTGGTGCGGGTCGAGCTGCCGCCGAAGCAGACCGTGACCCTGCCCGCCTCCTCCTACGCGCATATCCGCCAACTGGTCTGGGTGCTCAGCGGCAGCCTCGTCATCACCGAAGGCGGCGCACGCCATTTGCTCGGCGCCGGTGATTGCCTCGGATTCGGCCCGCCGGCAGAGACGACCTTCGCCAACGAGACCAACGCCTCCTGCACCTATGTGGTCGCCCTGGCCCGGAGCTGATGCATGCCGCAGTTTTCGATCAAGCCACTCGCCGATGAGCCCGGGATTCGCAGCGCGCTCAGCGAATTGTTGATCGAGACCGTCGCCAGCGGCGGCTCGGTGAGCTTCATGCATCCGCTGTCGCCGGACGACGCCGATGCATTCTGGCAGGACTCGCTCGGCGCCGCCGCGCGCGGCGAGCGCATCGTGCTCGGCGCATTCACCGACAATGATCTGATCGGCACCGTGACGCTTCTGCTCAAGCTGCCGCCCAACCAGCCGCATCGGGCGGAAATTGCAAAGATGATGACACGCGTCGCCCATCGCCATCGCGGCGTCGCGACGGAATTGATGCGCACGGCCGAGCAGCTTGCGATCGCGCACGGCCGCACGCTGCTGGTGCTCGACACCGCCGCAGAGGATGGCGCTGCGCCACTCTATGAAAGACTGGGATTTCAGCTCACCGGCATCATCCCGGACTACGCGCTGAAGCCGCATGGCGGCCTCACCGGCACGATGATCTACTGGAAGCGGATCGGCGCGGCGGCGGCCTGAATCCGTAGCCAAGCAGAGATGCCGATGGCAACTGTCTGCGCAACACTGCCAATCCCGTCACCCTGAGGAGCGCCAACGGGTCCGCGCAAAGCGCGGCCCGATGACAGGCTCCGCGCGTCTCGAAGGGTCGACGGCCACCAGCTGGGCCGTCGATCCTTCGAGACGGCCGCGTTGCGGCCTCCTCAGGATGACGGTGTGAGAGCTCGGTGCGAAAGGGGCAGCCCTAACACCCCGCAGCGATCGCCAAAAAGTCCGACGCCTTGAGGCTGGCGCCGCCGACCAGTGCGCCGTTGACATTGGCGACCGCCATCAGCTCGGCCGCGTTCGACGGCTTGACCGAGCCGCCATAGAGGATCCTGATCCTGTTTCCCTCGCCCTTGAAGCGATCGGTGAGCTGACCTCGGATAAACCTGTGAACTTCCTCGACATCCTTGGCGGTCGGGGTCAGGCCGGTGCCGATCGCCCAGACCGGCTCATAGGCCACCACCAGATTGGCCGCGGTAGAGCCGTCGGGCAGCGAGCCCGCAAGCTGGGTGCCGCAGACATCGAGCGTCTTGCCGGCGTCGCGCTGCTCGCGTGTCTCGCCGATGCAGACGATCGCGGTCAGCCCGGCGCGCCACACGGCCTCCGCCTTCTGCCGAATCAAGGCATCGGTCTCGCCGTGGTCGGCGCGCCGCTCGGAATGGCCGACGATGATCGCAACCGCGCCGAGATCCTTGAACATCTCCGCCGAGAGATCGCCGGTGTGTGCGCCCGATGCCTTGGGATGGCAATCCTGGGCGCCGACCGCGACCTTCGAGCCGCGCGCCTTGTCGGCGAACGCCCCGACCAATGTCGCGGGCGGACAGACCAGGAGATCAGCCTTCCCGACGACATCGCCGGCGCCCGCCAGCATCGCGTCGAACTCGACAAAAGAGGATTTCAGGCCGTTCATTTTCCAGTTGCCGGCGATCAGCGGCCGGATGGCGTCGGTCATGTCGGATTTCCCATCATTCAAGCGTGTCCCTGCGCTACCAGAGCCGGGCGGCGACTTCCAGAGCTCGGCTTCGCGCACACCGTGCGACGCTTCCGCCCGCGCGGCCAAGGTTGCGGGGGCGCTTCGGCCACTTTATGATGGGTTTTCAACCCGGTGACGCCCTGCTGCGGGACAAAAGCCTCGACTTTCGGCTCCCCATTGGGCACGACCCGGTTCCCCTCCTGTAAAACAAGTTGGACCCATGCTTCGAGGAATGCGGAAAGCCTCATCAAACTGGCTCGGCAAGACGATTATGGCCGTGGTGATGGGCGTTTTGATCGTCAGTTTCGGAATTTGGGGCATTGCCGACATTTTCAAGGGGTTTGGCCAGTCGACCTTCGCCAAGGTGGGCGGGACCGAGATTTCGGCCGAGCAGTTCCGCCAGATCTATACCGACCGCCTGCAGCAGCTAGGCCGCCAGTTCGGCCGCCCGCTGACGCCGGACCAGGCGCGCGCCTTCGGCATTGACCGCCAGGTGCTGCAGCAGACGCTTGCGGAAGCCGCGATGGACGAGGAAGCACGCCG
The DNA here is from genome assembly GCF_054059095.1 of Bradyrhizobium sp. USDA 4510. Classification (NCBI taxonomy): domain Bacteria; kingdom Pseudomonadati; phylum Pseudomonadota; class Alphaproteobacteria; order Hyphomicrobiales; family Nitrobacteraceae; genus Bradyrhizobium; species Bradyrhizobium sp. USDA 4510. The sequence continues at coordinate 3,899,336 of NZ_JBSSBT010000001.1, forward strand.
CATGGGCCTCAATGTGTCCGACGCCGAGGTGCTGCGCGCGATCTACAACGATCCGAACTTCAAGGGCCTCAACAACCAGTTCGACCCGCAGCGTTTCCAGGCCGTGATCCGCAACTATGGCTATACCGAAGGTCGCTACATCGCCGAGCAGCGCCGCGTTGGCCTCAGGCGCCAGATCGCCGGCACTATCTCGTCCGGGATCGAGCCGCCGAAATCTCTGGTCGAGGCGCTGACCCGGTTCCAGAACGAGCAGCGTTCGATCGACTACATCACGCTCGGCGCCGCGCAGGCCGGAACCATCGATCCGCCCTCGCCCGAGGCGCTCGCCGCCTATTTCGAGGGCCACAAGGCCCAGTTCCGCGCGCCCGAATACCGCAAGATCTCCTTCGTCGCCATCACGCCGGAGGAAATCGGCAAGTGGGAAACGGTGTCGGACGAGGACGCCAGGAAGATCTTCGAGGAGCGCAAGGACCGGCTCAGCACGCCGGAGAAGCGCGAGGTCTCGCAGATCGTGTTTCCGGACGCCGGCGAGGCGCAGGCCGCGCGCGGGCGGATCGCGTCGGGCGCGTCGTTCGACGACATCGCCAAGGAGCGCAACCTCAATCTGGCCGACGTCAATCTCGGCCTGGTCGCGAAGTCGGCGATCCTCGACCCTGCCGTCGCCGATGCCGCCTTCTCCCTGCCCGCAGGCGAAGTCAGCCAGCCGGTGCAGGGCCGCTTCGGTGTCGCGCTGGTCAAGGTCGGCAAGGTCGAGCCCGGCGCGACCCCGAGCTATGAGAGCCTCGCCCAGCAGGTGAAGAACGAGATCGCCTCCGAGCGCGCCCGCACCAAGGTCGCCGACCTGCGCGACAAGATGGAAGACGAGCGCGGCGGCGGCGCCAGCGTCGTCGAAGCCGCACAGAAACTGAAGCTGACGCCGATCACCATCGACGCGGTCGATCGCTCCGGACGGCTGCCGAACGGCCAGGTCGCGACCAACATCCCGCGCGGCCTCGACGTGGTGTCGCAGGCCTTCAACAGCGACGTTGGCGTCGACAACGACCCGATCCAGTTCAACGGCGGCTATGTCTGGTACGACGTGCTCGGCATCACGCCGTCGCGCGAGCGCAGCCTCGACGAGGTTCGCGATCAGGTCGAGGCCAAGTGGCGCGAAGACCAGATCTCCACCAAGCTGCGTGCCAAGGCGACCGAGATCGTCCAGAAGCTCGACAGCGGCGCCAAGCTCGCCGACGAAGCCGCCGCTGCCGGCGTCAAGGTCGAAACCGCGGCGAATTTCAACCGCGAGGCCTCGCTGCCTGCCGTGCCGGCCGGCGTGATTGCGGCGGCATTCCGGACCGCCAAGGACGGCGATGGACAGACCTCCGTCGCCGGCGGCAGCCAGTGGGTGGTCTTCCGCGTCACCAACGTGACGGTGCCGCCGGTCGACTTCGCGTCGGACGCGGCCAAGCAGCTCACCGAGGCGCTGCGGCGGTCGCTGAGCGACGAGCAGGTCGCGCAATATGTCACGAAGATCGAGTCCGATATCGGTGTGACCATCAACCAGGCAGCCTTCGCACAGGTGACAGGCGCAAATAATTGAGCATGATCGGGACAGCGCGACGACGCGCTGCGCGGCGATCAAGCTCCAACAACAGACCCTGAGCCAGCGAATGGACGACCTGAAATCGATCATCGGAAAAGTCGCCACCGGCGCCACGCTGACGCGTGAAGAGGCGGCGTCCGCCTTCGACAGCATGATGTCGGGCGAAGCCACGCCCTCGCAGATGGGCGGGCTATTGATGGCACTGCGGGTGCGCGGCGAGACCGTCGAGGAGATCACCGGCGCCGTCACCGCGATGCGCGGCAAGATGCTGCCGGTCACGGCGCCGGCGGAGGCCGTCGACATCGTCGGCACCGGCGGCGACGGCTCCGGCTCGGTCAACGTCTCGACCTGCGCGGCCTTCATCGTGGCCGGCGCTGGCGTGCCCGTGGCGAAGCACGGCAACCGCGCATTGTCGTCGCGCTCGGGCGCCGCCGACGTGCTGGCCTCGCTCGGCGTCAAGCTCGATTTGACGCCCGCACAAGTCGGGCGCTGCGTCAAGGAAGCCGGCATCGGCTTCATGTTCGCGCCCGCGCATCATCCGGCGATGAAGAATGTCGGTCCGACCCGGGTCGAGCTCGCTACCCGCACCATTTTCAACCTGCTCGGGCCGCTATCGAACCCGGCCGGCGTCAAGCGGCAGATGGTCGGCGTGTTCTCGCGGCAATGGGTGCAGCCGCTGGCGCAGGTGCTGAAGAACCTCGGTTCGGACAAGGTATGGGTCGTGCATGGCTCCGATGGCCTCGACGAGATCACCCTCACCGGCCCGACCTTCGTTGCGACGCTCGAGAACGGCGAGATCAGGACATCAGAGGTCACGCCCGAGGATGCCGGCCTTGGCCGCGTCGGCGGCGAGGCGCTGAAGGGCGGTGACGCCGATGCAAATGCGATCGCGCTCTCCAGCGTGCTGCAGGGCAAGCCGAGCGCCTATCGCGACGTCGCCCTGCTCAACGCCGCCGCCGCGCTGATCGTGGCCGGCCGCGCCAAGGACCTCAAGGAAGGCGTCGCGATCGGTGCCCAGTCGCTCGACAGCGGCGCTGCCGCCGCGCGGCTGAAGCATCTGGTCGCGGTTTCGAACGGTTAAGCAAGGCGCTAAGCGATGTCGGACATCCTGACCAAGATCGAGGCCTACAAGCGCGAGGAGATCGCCGCCGCGAAGCGCGCCCATCCGCTCGCCGAGATCGAGGCGGAGGCCAGATCGGCCTCGGCTCCTCGCGGCTTCGTCCGCGCCCTCAAGGACAAGCATACGCGCGGCGACTACGCGCTAATCGCGGAAGTGAAGAAGGCCTCGCCCTCGAAAGGATTGATCCGGGCCGACTTCGATCCGCCCGTGCTCGCAAAGGCCTACGAGGCCGGCGGCGCGGCGTGCCTGTCGGTGCTAACCGACGCGCCCTCGTTCCAGGGCCATCTCGACTTCATGGTTGCGGCCCGCGCGGCGACCAGCCTGCCGGTGCTGCGCAAGGATTTCATGTTCGACACCTACCAGGTGGCGGAGGCGCGCGCCCATGGCGCCGACTGCATCCTGATCATCATGGCCGCGCTCGACGACGCGGCGGCCAGGGAGATCGAGGACGCCGCGCTCGGCTACGGCATGGACGTACTGGTCGAGATTCACGACCGCGCCGAGCTTGACCGTGCCTTGAAACTTCGCTCGCCGATGATCGGCGTCAACAACCGCAATCTGCGCACCTTCGAGACCACGCTCGCGACCAGCGAGGCGCTGGCACCGCTGATCCCGCCCGACCGCCTGATGGTCGGCGAGAGCGGCATCTTCACGCCTGGCGATCTCGCCCGGCTCGAACGGGTCGGGATGTCGACTTTCCTGGTCGGTGAAAGCCTGATGCGCCAGCAGGACGTCACCGCGGCGACCCGCGCCTTGCTGACGCGGCAGGCCGCCCCGCGCGCCACCGCAACGCGCTGACGCAATGGCGCGGAACAGCAAGGGCAAGACCAAGGCCGAGCCTTCCGGCTCCGGCACCGCCCTCACCCATATCGACGCCAAGGGCGAGGCTCGGATGGTCGACGTCTCGGCCAAGCCCGCGACCGAGCGGACCGCGGTCGCCGAAGGCCGCGTCGTGATGAGCAAGGCGACGCTGGCGCTGATCGAAACCGGCCAGGCCAAGAAGGGCGACGTGCTGGCGACGGCGCGGATCGCCGGCATCATGGCGGCGAAGCGGACCTCGGAATTGATCCCGCTCTGCCATCCGCTGGCGCTGACCAAGGTCACGATCGACATCACACCCGACCGCAAGCTGCCCGGCTGCATCGTCCGCGCCAGCGTCAAGGTGACGGGGCCGACCGGCGTCGAGATGGAGGCGCTGACCGCAGTCTCGGTCGCATGCCTGACGATCTACGACATGGTCAAGGCGGTCGACCGCGGCATCCGCATCGAGGGCATCCACCTCGTCGAGAAGATCGGCGGCAAATCGGGGCACTATCGCGCCGGCGCGTGATCGCCGGTACGCACTGTCGCCAATGCCCGCAAGGTTTCATTAACCAATCTCGCTAACCCGCGCTCCATTTCGATTGGATACGACTTTCGCGGGCCGGGGGTGCACGAGACCTACTTCCGGGTGAAACACCTGGAAGCGATTGCGGCAAATGACTCCAAACGGCAGCGCCACGTTCAACATCAAATCGGTGATCGGCAGCGGTCCGATCCGCTGGCTGATCCTCGGCGGCGCCGTGCTGATGGCCGCGATCGCGATCGGCGCTACGCTGATGGCGGAGAATTTCCGCGATCGCGCCCTGCACAACAGCGAGCGTGAGCTCGAGAACACCGTACTGCTGCTGGCGCGGCATTTCGACCAGCAGCTCGACGATCTCGAAGTCGTCCAGCGCGACCTGATCACGTTCATGCGCGACAATGCAATCGCGACGCCGGAGAACTACAGGCGCCGGATGTCGGCCGCCGACATCCATGCGATGCTCAAATCCAAGATGGACGCGCTGTCCAATGTCGGCAGCCTCAACGTGTTCGACGCCGACGGCGTTCTGATCAACAGCTCGGGCGCCTGGCCGCTGCCGCAGGCAAGCATTGCCGACCGCCCCTACTTCCAGATCTTCAAGTCGAGCCCCTATTCGCCCGACATGCAGGTCGCGCCGGTGGTGAGCCGCATCACCGGAAACTGGACCACCGTTATCGTCCGCAAGGTCACCGGTCCGCACGGGGAATTCCTCGGCGTGGTCGGCCGCGGCATCGAGCCGGCGGCCTTCGAGAAGTTCTTCTCCACCGTGGCGCTCGGCGACGGCGCCGCGATCTCGATGCATCATCGCGACGGCACGCTGCTGGCACGCTATCCCCATGTCGAAGAGCTGATCGGGAGGAATTTCCGCAACGGTCCAGTCAATCAGCAGCAGGTTTTCGAGCTGCCGCAGAGCACGACGCGGCTCGCCAGCCCGGTCGACGGCAAGGACCGCCTGGTGTCGTCGCGGGCACTGACCAAATTCCCGATCGTCGTCGTCGCGACGAGCACCACCGAGGCGGCGCTCGCCAACTGGCGCGAGCAGATCGGCATCCTGATCGCGGTGACCAGCATCTCGGTGCTGGCGATCGCGATCCTGCTGACGCTGGTGGTGCGCAAGCTGGTGCAGCAGCATCGCGCCCAGCAGCAGCGCCTGACGCTGGAGAAGCTGCGGCTCGACACCGCCGTCAACAACATGACGCAGGGCCTGTTGCTGTTCGACGCCGCGCAGTGCCTGGTGATCTGCAACAGGCGCTATATCGAGATGTACGGGTTGTCGGCCGACATCATCAAGCCCGGCTGCAGCTTCCGCGACGTCATCGTGCATCGTCACCGGACCGGCTCGTTCCAGGGCGACGTCGAGCGCTACGTCAATCTCGTGCTGCGCGACGTCGACATCCGCAACACCATGGTGATCACGACGCCCGACGGGCGCTCGATCCAGGTCGTCAACGAGCCGCTGGCCGACGGCGGCTGGCTTGCGACCCATGAGGACGTCACCGAGCGCCGCCGCGCCGAAGAGCGCATCACGCATCTCGCCCACTACGATGCGCTCACCGACCTGCCGAACCGCGCGCTGTTCCACGAGGAGATCAGGCGCGAGCTGCCGCATGTCACGCCCGACAGCCAGCTTGCGGTGCTCTATATCGACATCGACGAATTCAAGGGCGTCAACGACTCGCTCGGCCACATGGTCGGCGACGAGCTTCTCAAGTCCGTGGCGCGGACGCTGAGCGGCGTGATCGGCGACGGCGATTTCGTCGCTCGCCTCGGCGGCGACGAGTTCGCGATCGTGCAGACCGGGGTGAAGAGCGAGGCCGAGGTCGCCGACCTCGTCGCGCGCATCTACGAGGTGATCCGCGCGCCCTATCAATGCCTCGGCCACCAGGTCACGACCGACGCCAGCATCGGCATCGCACTGGCGCCGAAGGACGGCACCGATCTCGACCAGATCATGAAGAACGCCGATCTTGCGATGTATGCGGCGAAGTCGGCCGGCCGGCGCGTCTTCCGCTTCTTCGAGCCGGCGATGGATGCCGACGCCCGCGCCCGCCGCGAGCTCGAGATGGAGTTGCGGCAGACGATCGCCGCCGGCAGCGGGCTCGAAGTGCATTACCAGCCCTGCGTCGACCTGCGCAGCAACGAGATCACCGGCTGCGAGGCGCTGGTGCGCTGGCGTCATCCACAGCGCGGCATGATCTCGCCGGCCGAATTCGTGCCGATTGCGGAAGAGACCGGCCTGATCAACCAGCTCGGCGAGTGGGTACTGATGACGGCCTGCAAGGAAGCCGTGAACTGGCCCGACCACGTCAGGCTCGCCGTCAACGTCTCGCCGGTGCAGTTCCGCAGCGGCACGCTGGCGCTCAAGGTGATCGCGGCGCTTGCATCGTCGGGGCTGTCAGCGAGCCGGCTCGAGCTCGAGATCACCGAGGCGGTGCTGATCCGCGACGACGAGAGCGCGTTGGCCGCGCTGCACCAGCTGCGCGCCATCGGGATCAGGATCGCGCTCGACGATTTCGGCACCGGCTATTCGTCGCTGAGCTACCTGAAGCGATTCCCGTTCGACAAGATCAAGATCGACCGCTGCTTCGTCACCGACATCGCCGATCCGCAAGGCTCGGCCGGCATCGTCGAGGCCGTCGTCAACATCGCCGCCGAGCGCAGCATGACGACGACGGCGGAAGGCGTCGAGACCGCGCAGCAACAGCAATTGCTGCGCGAGCTCGGCTGCTCGGAGATGCAGGGCTATCTGTTCAGCCCGCCAAAGCCCGCTGCCCAGATCCGCGAGCTGCTGGCCGGGCATCGCCGCGGCCCCGCTGCGGGCGCGAGCACGGCGCGGCGACGCAAGCCGGTCGCCGGCGCGGCGTAAGGCTGCTCGGAAGTCGGAGCCCGAGGGACGCGCCCGCACGATTTCGGAATTTTGGAAATTTACCCTGTAATTGCCCGACGTGTCAAATTGCCTGGTCGAGCGCCAGCCCCCACCGGCTCCTTTGCATGGGGTTGTTTTCGATATTTTGGCAGCTGCGTAGCCCGGATGGAGCTATCCGGGCTACAGGTTCTAGTTCGGCACCGGCCGCTTCTGCGCGGCCTTGGTGTCGGCGTTCTTGGCATCGGCGTTGACGGTGACGCCGCGCAGCTGGTTGAACGCCGCGGCCAGCGCCTTGTCGTTCTTCTCGTCCGGCGGGACGTAGGATTGCGAGCCGGTCTGCTCGGCGCCCTCGGCGGAGAGATGGCCGCGCATCGAGGCCTCGCCCTTGATCTCCGAGCGGGTCTTGAATTCGTCCGGCACGTCCTGCAGCACCTCGATGTCGGGCTTGATGCCGAGTGCCTGGATCGAATGGCCCGACGGCGTGAAATAGCGCGCCGTGGTCAGCGCCAGCGCGCCATTGCCGGTGCCGAGCGGAATGATGGTCTGCACCGAGCCCTTGCCGAACGAGCGGGTGCCGATCAGGGTCGCGCGCTTGTGGTCATGCAGCGCGCCGGCGACGATCTCGGAGGCCGAGGCCGAACCGCCGTTGATCAAGACGACGAGCGGCTTGCCCTTGGTCATGTCGCCGCCATGCGCGGTGAAGCGCTGGGTTTCCTCGGGATTGCGGCCGCGGGTCGAGACCACCTCGCCGCGCTGCATCAAGGTCGAGGTCACCGAGACCGCCTGGTCGAGCAGGCCGCCGGGATTGTTGCGGAGGTCGACGACGTAGCCTGTGAGCTTGTCCTGCGGGATCTGCTTCTGGATATCGCCGATCGCCTTGCGCAGACCCTCGGTGGTCTGCTCGTTGAACGAGGTGATCCTGATATAGCCGATGTCGCCGCCCTCGACGTGATACTTCACCGGGCGGACGCGGATGATCTCGCGCATAATCGAGACCTCGATCGGCTTGTCGGCGTCCTTGCGGATGATCTTCAGCCGGATCGAGCTGTTGGGGGCGCCCTTCATCTTGTTGACGGCCTGGTCGAGCGTCATGCCCTGGATCTGGTCGTCGTCGATCGACGTGATCACGTCGCCCGACATGATGCCGGCGCGCGAGGCCGGCGTGTCGTCGATCGGCGCCACCACCTTGACGAAGCCGTCCTCCATGGTGACCTCGATGCCGAGCCCGCCGAACTCGCCATGCGTGGTCTCCTGCATCTCCGCCCAGCCCTTCTCGTTCATGTAGCGGGAGTGCGGATCGAGCGAGGAGATCATGCCGTTGATCGCGCCCTCGACGAGCTTGGCGTCCTCGGGCTTCTCGACGTAGTCGGTCTTGACCTTCTCGAACACCTCGCCGAACAGATTGAGCTGCGAATAGGTGTTGCTGTTGTCGGAATGCGCGGCGGCGTTGGCGACGGCGAACAGATGCGCGCCCTGCGGCGAGGCCACGAGCAAGGTGAGACACGCGCCCGCCACCGTCCCGAGCAAGAAGCCAACATGTTTGCGCATTATCCGTGATCCCTTCGCTAACGGCCGGCAACGTTTCGCAACATTCGGCCCCACCCCGACGCGGGGCACCACACAACGGCTTTTTGGTCGGATCAAGGCCGCCTTGTCACCGGACCATTACGGTCCTGTCACGGTGCCCGGATCGGCCTCTTGTCAGCCCCCTGCCAGCCTTTCGTCGGCCTTTGGCCCAGTCTCCCGCAACCCGTTCTGCCAGGTCGACGGCTGGGTGCCGAATCCGCGCTTGGCCCGCGTGCCCAGCCAGTAGCCGAACTGCGGAGGAACATTGCGGAACGGCCCCTCGACGCCGAGCTTGAGCGCGGCGTCCATCGGCCAGTTCGGGTTATTGAGGATTTCCCGGCCGACCGCGATCAAATCTGCTTGTTTATCACGCAGGATTTGTTCGGCCTGGTCTCCATGGATGATCAGGCCGACCGCCATGGTCATGATATCGGCATGGGCGCGGACATATTCCGCGAGCGGCACCTGATAATTGTATTTGATCTCCTTGCCCAGGATCGGCGCCATCTCGCTGATTCCGCCCGATGAGCAATCGATCACGTCGACCCCCTTCGCTTTCAGGATCCTGGCGAGCCGCGCGCTCTGCTCCGGGCCCCAGCCGGCGTTGTCCTCGACCGACAGCCGCACGAACAGCGGCTTGTGATCCGGCCAGTGCGCCCGCACCGCCTCGGTGACCTCGATCAGGAAGCGCATCCGGTTGGCTTCCGAGCCGCCATATTCGTCGCTGCGCTGGTTGGAGCGCCCGGAGAGGAATTCGTGCACGAGATAGCCATGGGCGCCGTGCAGTTCCAGCACCTCGAACCCTGCCGCATGGGCGCGTCGTGCCGCCTGCCCCCAGGCTGCGACGAGGTCCTTCACCTCGTGCGTATCCAGCGCGCGCGGCACCGGCCAGCGCTCGCTATGGGCGATCGCGCTCGGCGCCACCGGCGTCCAGGCATCCCAGTCCTCGATCTCGGCGGTGCGTTCGAGCGGACGATCCCCCTCCCAGGGCCGGCTTGCGCGCGCCTTGCGGCCGGAATGACCGAGCTGGATGCCGGCGACCGCGTTCTGCTGCTTGATGAAGCCGACGAGGCGACTGAGCGGCGCGATGAACTTGTCGTCCCAGATGCCGAGATCGCCGATCGTGCCGCAGCCGCGCCGCTCGACCTTGGTCGATTCGACGATCACGAGACCGGCGCCGCCGGCGGCGAACTTGCCGGCATTCATCAGATGCCAGTCGGTCGGAAAGCCCTTCTCGGCGGAATATTGGTGCATCGGCGGCACCACGATGCGGTTCTTCAGCGTGACGCCGCGGATGGTCATTGGCGAAAACAGCAGCATGTCGGACATCGCTTCCTCATTATGCGTCGTTACCCGGCGTGCCGGGACCGATCTTGTGTTTGGCGCGGACGATATACGCGCCGCACGATGGCCGATAGAGGCGCGGTGCGACCACTCAAACGGATCGCTGTAGCCGGCCGCGGCACGTTCGCGATGCTTGTTCCCTCGCGGCGATTTTTCGCGCGCATAGGAAATGATGATCGCGATACGTGTTGTCCCCGGCAACCCAGAGGAGGGACACTCATGAGAACCCGCACAATCGCACTGCTCATCGCCGGTGCCATGGCAACCAGCCCGATACTGGCGCAACACGCGGTTGCCCAGAACCTGCAAAACGAGGCCGACAAGGGTGCCAAGACCCGCAACTCCGGTGAATCCGGCTATGTCGGCGATCAGGACAGGCCCGGCGCGGCCGCAACGCCTCCGGGGCGCCCCGACACGGCCGCCGGTTCCCCAAACGCCACGACGTCCCCGAGCGCTCAAAGTTCCGGAACCGGAATCGCCGGCGCGCCGGGCAACAAGAGCGGGCCGCCCGCCAAGCAAGGCACGGTCGGCTCGAACTCGCAGAACCTGCATGTCCAGGAACAGGATTCGTCGAACATCAAGGGACAACCAGGCAACAAGAGCGGCCCACCCGCAAAGCGCTAGGCTACGCGCCATGCTGACCAGGCGGCCGTGAACCGGGATCGAGTCGCTCAGATATTATTGGGCGGCCTTCCGGCTCGCAGAGAGGTCGGTTGGGCAATTTGCGCCGCATTCAATCGACTTCTTCTGGTCGGCAACGCGCCATACCAGCAACGCGACCAGGACAATGATGGTGACGGTGAGCTTGGCCAATGCATCGTGGTTCAATGTCGGCTCCGCAGAACAATCGGCATAACGGAAAAAATTAGCTGCAAACGGAATGTGACCCCGGCACCCTTTGGGGCCGAAGGCCGACGCTGGAGACGTCCACCAGGCCCGCATTCGATTCGGGCCGGCCGACGTCATGATGGTACGGTCCTGGCGCGGTCTGCAAGCTTCTCAGTCTGCATGGCAGCATGGCACGGCCGGCCGCAGCCTGTTGGAACATTGTCATCGATGTGCGGTTCAGTGGTTGTCCTCTGATTCATTGCCCCAGAGGCACACACCACCTCCTGCGGCCCCAGCCGTCACGCTGGGGCCATAAATCATTGGAGGTGCACCCGGACTGCCGCTCGGCGCGGGGGTGAGCGCAGCGGCTTCCGAGAACCACAATCGATTTGCGCTGGCACACCCGCAAGTGACGCTACTTGCCGACCTCGTACACGTCGGGATCGAAGCTCGAACTCGGATGGGCGAACGCGTGGCGCAGCGCCGGCGACATCGGGACGTTGTAATTGATACCTTTCGGCGGGGTCGGCGCTTCCAGCCACTTCCTGTACATGACCTCGATCTCGGGGCTCTTGTAGAGTTCCGCCGTGGCGCGGTCGGCGAGCACCTTGAACGGGGTGTCCTCCCTGCGCAGCATGATGCCGAACGGCTCTGCCTTCGAGAACGCCTCCTCGCTGATCATGTAGAGCGAAGGCTGCTTCGACCGCGCGATCGCAACCGCAAGCTGGACATCGTCGAGCGCGTAGGCCTGGGCGCGATCGGTCTCCAGCATCAAAAACGCCTCGGCCTGGTCCTTGGCCGGGAGAACGTTGATGCCGAGCTTGCGTTCGGTGTTGACCTTGATGAGCTGCGTGAGGTTCACCGAGCCCGCAACGGCGGTGACGGACTTGCCCTTGAGGTCGTCGATCGTGTTGATGCCAGCGGATTTCTTGGCGGCAAACCGTGTCGCGCTGAGAAAGTGCGTGTTGGTGAAGGTCACCTGCTTCTGGCGGTCCGCGCTGTTGGTGGTCGCCGAGCAATGCAGATCGATCGTGCCGTTGACCATCAGCGGAATGCGGTTCGACGAGGTCACCGGGAGGTAGTCGACGGCGATGTCAGTTACGCCGAGCTCCTTCTTCACGGCATCGACGATCTTCAGGCAGATGTCGAGCGCAAAGCCGATCGGCCGCTGATTGTCGTCGAGATAGCTGAAGGGAACGGAAGCCTCCTGAAAGCCGAGCGTGACCTTCTTCGTCTCCTTGATCTTCTGCAGCGTGCCCGACAGCTCCTCGGCCGCCGCGGGGCTTGCGGCGAGCGTGAGGGCGAAGAAGATGGCGGGCAAACGCATCGGCGGCTCCTGTGCGGTGATCAGGCGGCGGTGATAGCGCACGCATGAGCCCGGAGCCAGATGACGGTGTGTCTAGCAGCTATCGCACTTTGCTATGGTCCGCCTGCCAGAGTTGCAGCCGCAGCCGCGAAGCATCCCTAGCGCTGCGCCCCACCTTCGAGCAGGCGATCGCCGACCAGGCGGACCGCGCCACGGGTCCAGGAATAATCGGCGCCCATCCGCAGGCCGCTGTCGCCGCGTGAGACGACCGCGCCGCTGCGGGCGTCGCGCAGCTGGAAGCCGATCGTGTATTCGGTCCGGCTGACCCGCCTGATCACGCCGATCAGCGATTGATCTGCGCCGAGCTGTTGCGCGATCGCGGCCTCGCAGCCGTCGCAGTCGCGCAGCGCACGCGCCTTGACGGGCTCGGCGGTCGCGCCGCCGGTATCGACCAGGCGGTAGCGGCCCGACTGCGCAAGCCGGTCACGCACGCCCTTGGTCACATCGGCGAGGTAGGCCGCATCGGCGTCGGCAAGGCCGGATGCCGGCGCCGCGGAGGTGTCCTCAAGCTCGAACTCGAACACCGCAAGCCCGATCGGCGCAGCCGTGGCGGTCTGTGCCGGCGGCAACACGGCCGCGAGCACGCCGAGCACCTCGCGCGACACGAACATCCGCGCATGGTCCCATGCGTCGTCATTGTCGCCGCGAAACGTGTAGAGCTTTTCGTACAGCACGCGGCTCCCTTCGACATCGACGACCGCCACCTTGGCCCACTGCACCAGCGTGCTCATCTTCTGCACGCCGCCGACCACCTTGATCCGGGCCTCGCCTGCGGACGCCGCTGCTGGCACCAGGCGATAGCGCGGCTCCGCGGCGACGTCGGCGCGCAGCGCGCGCATGAACGCGTCGAGCCGCTTCTGGTGCACGGCGGTCTGGTCGATCACCTCGCCCGAGGTGTCGACGTAGCTGAAATCATCGATGCTGACGCCAAGGTGAGATGCCGGCACCGTGCCGGTCTCGGCGCGCGGCGGACAAGGTCTGGCCAGAAGGCCGGTCAACGCGAGGGCGAGCAAGACGAGGCGCGACTGGTGCATGATTGGGCCTTTCAGCTGCTGGCGCGGGCGGGTCGGTCGCATCCTGGGCCAACTGGCCTCCGCGCCGCAGCGGAGTGCCTCCCGCCCGGTGCCGGGAAAATTTCACGACGATGGTCCGCGCCCGAAGAACGGCTATGGCAGCGCTTCTCGGCGCCTCCGTTCTGCCGTTTAATGTGCGTGACGACCCTGCCCGCGATCGCGCGCCGAAGTCCGCCTTCGATCTTGAGGATACGCCAATGTGGAATTGGTCCGGAAGCGATCTGAAACTGCGGTTGACGTTGCGCGTGGCGATCGTCTCGACGCTCTGCTTTGCCGTCATCTCCGGCTATTTCCTGATCGAGGCCGACCGCTCGGTGCGCGGGCGGATCGCGGCCGTTGCCGATGTCGCCGCCAAGACGCTGGAGCTGCAGCAGAGCAAGATCCAGTGGCTGAACAATGCGCGCTCCGAATTTCCCGATCTCGACAGCGTTGCCGCCTCGGTCATGACGCCGGGACTGTGCCTCGCCTTTCGCAGCAATAGCGGCGAGATCAGCCAGCGCTTCTGCGGCGGCTCGCAGACTGACACGGCCGCGCCGCCGCTGGCCTTCGCGGCGCTCTATCGCCGCCTGTTCGATCCCTGCCGCGAGGTGGTGCGGCAGGTGGTTTCGCGCGGCAATGCCATCGGCGAGGCCGTGGCCTGGATCGATCCGGCGGTGCCGACCGCCGAGGCCTGGCACGATGCCGGCCGGCTGATGGCGGTGTTCATGATCGCGCTGCCGCTGCTCTGCGCCCTGGTCTATGCGGCGCTGGCGCGCGCGCTGCGTCCGACGCGGCAGATCCGCGACGGGCTCGAGCGGATCGCCGCAGGCGACCTCGCCGCGCGCCTGCCGCCGTTCGATCTCGCCGAACTGTCGGCGATCGGCGATGTCTTCAACCAGCTCGCCGAGCGCCTCGCCGCCGCGCTCTCCGACCGCAACGCGCTGACGCAGAAACTGATCCTGGTGCAGGACGAGGAGCGCCGGCACCTCGCGCGTGAGCTGCATGACGAGTTCGGGCAGTCGCTGGCCGCAATCCGTGCGCTCGCCGCCTCGGCGCGCCAAACCGCGGCCGCGGATTGCCCGCCTTTGCTCGCCGAATGCGACGGCATCGCGCGGACCGCGACCGACATGATGGAGACGTTGCGCGGCGCCCTCTTCCGGCTCCGCCCGCCCGATGTCGACGAACTCGGACTTGCGGCCAGCCTCGAGGGCCTGGTCGCCGGCTGGAACGGCCGCAGCCGCGGACAGCCACGGTTCGAGATCACCATATCGGGATCGTTCGAGCGCCTTGTCGCCTCCGTCAGCGCCAATCTCTACCGCATCGTGCAGGAGGCGCTCACCAACGCCGCCAAGCATGCCGGCGCCACGCGCGTCATGCTGCGGCTTGAGATGCGCGAGGCGCCGCCTGGCGGCGGCGACAGCGCGATCGTGCTCGCGATCGACGATGACGGCCAGCCCGGCGATCCGCAAGGCGATCCCCAGCTCAGGTCCGGCCTCGGCCTGCTCGGCATGCGCGAACGGGTCGCCGCGCTGGGCGGGCGGCTCAGCTTCGAGACCGGACAGCCCAGCGGCTCCTCGCTCCGCGTCATCGTTCCCGTCGCAGCCAGCCGAGAGGCCGCACCGGTGGAGCGCGCGGCATGAGCCACGCGGCGCGCACCATCATGCTGGTCGACGACCACGCCGTCGTCCGGGAGGGCTACCGGGCGATGCTGCAGAAGCAGCCGGGCCTCTGCGTCGTCGCCGAAGCCTCCGACGGTGTCGAGGCCTACCGCCTCTACAAGGAGACCGGGCCCGACCTCGTCATCATGGACCTGTCGATGCCCGGCATCGGCGGCATCGAGGCCATTCGCCGCCTCCGGCAGTGGGACAGGCGCGCAAAAATCCTGGTGTTCACCATGCACCAGAACGCGGCCTTTGCCGTGCAGGCGATCCGCACCGGCGCGAGCGGCTATGTCACCAAGACCAGCCCGCCGGAGACGCTGGTGCACGCCGTGATGGATGCGCTGTCGGGCAAGATCGCGATCAGCCCGGATATCGACCACGAGCTCGCGCTCAGCCACCTTGCCGGCGAGACCAAGGCGGCCGACCTCCTGACCGCGCGGGAATTCGAGGTGCTGCGGATGCTGCTCGCGGAAAACACCACCGAGGAGATCGCCGAGGCACTGCACCTCAGCCCCAAGACGGTCGCGAACCTGCATTCCCTAATCAAGGACAAGCTCGGCGTCGGCACCGATATCGAGTTGGTCCGCCTCGCGCTGCGGCAAGGCATCCTCACGCAGATCGATCTCGGCGAACGCTGAGCCCACGGTGGCACCAGCCAGGCCGCGTACTGGCAAATCGAGCCGCATCTGCCTCCGGGCAAACCGAACATCGAGCCGGCATCGTCGAATGGCCGAGTCTCGAGAAAATCGCGTAACAGACCTCCAGGACAGCCTCGATGCTGGCTCGTCTGGGACATAGTTCAGAACCTGGACTACCTTGGTGGCCCTCGTGATGCTAAAGTTCTCGTCATGAAAGGCTATGGATCATTTTGCCCCGTAGCCAAAGCTGCGGAAATTCTCACGGAGCGGTGGACCCCGCTCCTGCTCCGCGAACTGTTGCTGGGGTCCCACCACTTCAACCAGCTTCGCCGCGGCATCCCGCAGATGTCGCCGACCCTCCTCTCCAAGCGCCTGCAAACGCTAGAAGAAGCCGGGCTAATCTCACGCAGATCAGGCGATAACGGGCATTGGGAGTACCATCCAACCCAGGCAGCCAGGGAAGCCAGGCCAATTATCGATGCAATGGGCTATTGGGGCCACAAATGGGCTCGCAGCCAGCTCACACCCAACGAACTTCACGCGGGCCGGCTCATGTGGAATATGCGCCGTTCGTTCGATCTAAGGCACATTCCATGCGACTTCGTTCTGTACATCGAGATTGCGGACGCTCGGCCAAAGCGCTGGTGGTTTGTTGTGAAGAAGGAGGAAGCCGATCTTTGCTGGGATGACCCCGGCTTCAAGGTCGATATCAGCCTCTATGCGAGTCTGCTGACGCTCGTGCAGATTTTCGTAGACGAGATGCCGCTGCTACGGGCGTGTGAGCTCGGCAAAATCGAGATCGACGGTCCCAGGCATCTTGTGAACAGCATGCGGACTTGGTTCCCACGCAGCAAATATGCCGATGAGGCGCCGGCGGCCGCAGATCGAGTCTCAGCCAGTTGAGGATATCCAGTCCACTTTCTGGACTAGTGGTTCTGCTTGCCTCGGCTATAGCGTTTGCGAATGCGCTCCCGCGCTAAGCATCTCAGCTAAAGGAGGCAAAGATGAGCCGCCCTTCTCTTCTTTCATGCACCCTGTTGTTGATCTTTACTTGTACTTGCGTCAGTCCCGCAGGGGCAGCCCCACCTGCCGACGAACTTTCCTCGGCGGCTGCCAAATGGGATGCCGCCATCAACAACGCAGACTTCGATGCCCTGTTACCGTTGTATGCCGCTGACGCCAGATTGATGCCGCCTGGTGCGCAGCCAGTCACCGGCCCTTTGGCAATCCGTAATTTCTTTGCCGGGCGGGGAAGAAGCGTCAGAGATCACAAGGTTGAGCTGCTCGATGTGTTGCCCATGGGAAAATACGCCTACACCACCTCGCATTTCACGGCCACGCTAGTAATAAATGAGAAGGCGGCGCCAATTTCTGGCAGCACCGTGAGACTGCTTGAACGCCAACCCGACGGGCAGTGGAAGATAAAGTCTCATATCTTCGTCAAGGAATAGATTCGCGGGTGCCACAGCCACACGGTCAGCCACCCCGCAAGCCTGACGGCCCGCAAGTGACGGATGGTCATGCACCTTATTGGCCCTCAGCCGAAGACGGCATTGATCATCGGGACATCGGTTCATTGGGTAAGCCGGACGTCCCTCGGTTTGGTCGCCATTGCCGTGGCTGTCGCCAGATGTTCGATCTCGCCCAACGCTGGGCCCGCGGCGGCGCCAGCAACCAACCCTTGCGAGCCCGCCGGGGATTGGATAGCCTTCTGCTCGCGATGAGCCTCGCAGGCTCATTCGTCCCTCGCGCGACTGGCGAGCTTACGTGGAATTGACCACGGTGAAGCGCGAAGGGTTTCAACGCCGTTCGCCTGGGCAACCCGTTCAGCTGATGATCCAGCGTCTTAGGGAGCCCGGACCATGCCGTCATTCCGCAATGAACTCCATCTCAACGATTCGGAAGTTGCCCTTGCGCTCGAGGGCGAAGAGCGCCGCCAGCAAGACGGCGTCGAGCTGATTCCGTCGGAGAACTACACCTATCCCGAGGTGCTCGAGCTGCTCGGATCGGTGTTCACCAACAAGTATTCCGAGGGCTATCCGGGACGTCGCTATTACGGCGGCCAGGAATTCACCGACCAGATAGAGAACCTTGCCCGCCAGCGCGCTTGCGCGCTGTTCCGCGCCGAACATGCCAACGTTCAGCCTCTGTCCGGGTCGCCAATGAACCAGGCCGTGTATCTCGGCCTGCTGCAGCCCGGCGATACGATCTTGGCGATGGACCTTTCACACGGCGGCCATCTCACTCATGGCGCGCCGGTGTCGCACATGGGGCGGCTCTTCAACTTCGCCCGCTACAAGACGCAGCCGTCAAACGGCGGCGCCATCGATTTCGATGAGCTCCGCGCCATGGCCCGGCACGTCCGCCCGAAGCTGGTGCTGTGCGGCTACAGCTCTTATCCGCGCGATCTGGATTATGCGTCCTTCAAGAGCATCGCCGATGAAGTGGGTGCACTGACCATGGCCGACGTCAGCCATTACGGCGGCCTGATCGCCGGCAACGCCTTGCGCAATCCGCTCGATGCGGGTTTCGACGTGATGACGACGACATCGCACAAGACGCTTCGCGGGCCGCGTGGCGGCATCGTTCTTTGTCGCCGGGAGTTCGCCGGCAAGATAGACGCGTCGGTGTTCCCGGGATTGCAGGGAGGTCCGCACATGAACGTTGTGGCCGGAACCGCGGTCACGCTGAAGAAGGCTTCGACGTCCGATTTTCATGCCTATGCAAGGCTGGTCATGCGCAACGCGAAGGTCCTGGCCGAAGCGTTGATGGAACGCGGCATGACGTTGATCACCGGCGGAACCGACAATCACATGATGGTCGTGGATACCGTGGCCAGCGTCGGCGTGGACGGCAGCGCGGCCGAGAACATCCTCGACGCCGTTGGGATCACCGCAAACAAGCAGATCATTCCCGACGATCCGCATCCGCCGCTCAAGCCGAGCGGCATTCGCCTCGGGACGCCGGCGGCGACCACGCGCGGCATGGGCGAGCCCGAAATGCGCCTGATCGCCGAACTCATTGCGGAGTCCCTCCGGTCGAAGGGAGATGCAGCGGTCGTCAAGCGACTGAGGTCGATCAGCGTCGAGATGTGCCGCGCTTTCCCCGTTCCGGGGATCGCGCCGCCCTCGTAGGCGGCCGACCTGCGTTCCTGTTCCGCGCCCGTCGCGTCACTCGGCAGGTCGTGAAGGTTCCCGGGGGAAGGACCGGAACGGAAATCGTTGCTGTTCGTTGGACCGCATGATCTCGAAGCGGAGCGTCCAACGCCGTGACCCGGAAAACCTTGCAAGCACGCTCGGAACAGGCGCTCGTCGTCATCATTCTCAGCACCGGTGCGCTGATCGGTTACCTCGGCTTGGCGCTGTCCAGGCTGTGAGAGCGACGCCGGCGGGCACCAAGCCGCCGGCAGGTATCAAGTCGCTTGGTACCCTGAAAGCGCGCGCGCGTGCCACTGAGTTGCCCGACGCGGCAAGCCAAGCCCCGTAGCAAAAATATAGGGTGAAACGAAGAGCAAGGCTCGGACAGATCATGTCGCGAGAATGCGGATGTTTGACGCACAAGCGACGACACCCGCCGTCGTCCCGGCGAAGGCCGGGACCCCTTACCCCAAATCTCAATTGTTGCGCGACGCTGGGGCCACGATCCCGTTCCTGATCAAATGCGGTGGTTATGGGTCCCGGCCTTCGCCGGGACGACGGTGGTGTGCGCGGGAACAGTCTCGCGATGGATGCAACGCCACGTACAATCCACACACCGGTCACTGAAATCGAGGACATTGCCGCCTGCCCGCAATTCTCGTACACGGTTTCATGCAATGACCTCGCAATTCACTCCCAACTCCGTCGACGTGCTGCTGTTCGATATCGGCCGCGTCGTGCTCGACATCAACTTTGACAAGGTGATGGCGCACTGGGCGCAGCATGCCGGGTGTGCGCCCGCCGAGCTCGCCACGCGCTTTGTCGTCGACGACAGTTTCAAGCATCATGAGATCGGCCGGATCGACGACGCGGCATTCTTCGAGAATCTGCGCCGGACGCTCGGCATCAACATCACGGACGCCCAGTTCCTCGAAGGCTGGAATGCGATCTTCACCGGCGAGATGCCGGGCATCGCCCCGCTGCTCGCGGCGGCCGCCAAGCGGATGCCGCTCTACGCCTTCTCCAACACCAATCCGGCCCATGTCGCGCATTTCTCGGTCACCCATGCCGAGCTGCTCAGCCATTTCCGCAACGTCTTCCTGTCCTCGAGCATCGGCTTCCGCAAACCCGACGCCGAGGCCTATGATCATGTGGTAAAAGCCATCGGCGTGCCGGCGTCGCGGATCCTGTTTTTCGACGACCTGGCCGCCAATATCGAAGGTGCGCGGGCCCGCGGCCTTTATGCTATCCACGTGACATCGACGGATGACGTGGCAAGGGCTTTGACCGCACTTGGAATTTGAAGATTAGGAATTGAGGAACTCTGAGCGTGGCCCTGATGCCGGTTGCCGATGCCCTGTCCGCCGTCCTCGCCGGCGCCGAACCGCTGCCGGAGGAGATGGTCGCGCTCGATGCCGCCTACCACCGCACGCTTGCGCACGACCTCGCGGCGCTCCGCACCCAGCCGCCGCAGCCGATGTCGGCGATGGACGGCTATGCGGTGCGCGCCGCCGATGCGGCTGATCTAAAGGCCCGGCTCAAGGTGATCGGCGAAGTCGCCGCCGGCCGGCCGTTCGACCGGACGGTCGGCGCCGGCGAGGCGGTGCGGATCTTCACCGGCGGCGTGATCCCCAATGGCGCCGACGCGGTGATCATCCAGGAGGACACCGCCGTCGACGGCGACCACATCACGATCACGGAGGCCGCCAGCGTCGGGCGGCACATCCGCCCGGCTGGGGTCGACTTCCGTGAGGGCGAGGTGCTGCTCGCCGGCGGCAGCCGCCTGTCCGACCGCGCGCTGTCGCTGGCGGCCGCCATGAACTATCCGGGACTTGCGGTGCGCCGCCGCCCGAAGGTCGCGGTGCTGGCGACCGGCGACGAGCTGGTGATGCCGGGCTCGCAGCCCGGCCCCGGCCAGATCGTCTATTCCAACGGCTACGCGCTGCGGGCGCTGGCGCGCGCCGAGGGCGCCGAGACCGTCGACCTCGGCGTTGCCGCCGACACGGTGGAGGCGACCACGGCGGGCATCCGCCGGGCGCGCGAGGCCGGTGCCGATGTCCTGATCACGACAGGCGGCGCCTCGGTCGGCGACCACGATCTCGTCAAGCGGTCGCTGGAAGCCGAGGGCGTCGACATGACGTTCTGGCGGATTGCGATGCGGCCCGGCAAGCCGATGATGCATGGCCGGCTCGGCGCGATGAGGGTGATCGGCCTGCCCGGCAATCCGGTGTCGTCCTATGTCTGCGCCTTCCTGTTCCTGGTGCCGTTGATTCGGGCGCTGAGCGGCCGGAAAGTGATTCATCATCGCCGCACGAGCGCCCTGCTCGGCCGCGACCTCGCCGCCAACGACCAGCGCGAGGACTATCTGCGTGCACGGCTCGAAGCGCGCGAGGACGGCACGTTGATCGCAACGCCGGTGACGCAGCAGGACTCGTCGTTGCTCGGGAATCTCGCTGCGGCACGGGCACTTCTCGTGCGCCCGCCGTTCGCGGCGGCGGCCGTCGAAGGCAGCGAATGCGAGATCCTGACACTGCCCGAATAGGGTTTTCGCGCCCCGCCGATTGTGCGTTGCCCGACACGTTCACCGGAAATTAAGTGGTTGCGGAACACATATCGAACATATAGTGTCCGTTCATGATTTGTTTCGAGTGCTGGTGTCTACATTCGGGAAGCTGCATGGAAGCAGGTGCATCGAGCACATGCTCCTGAGGTCAGGCCCGGCCTGCAGGCCCCACCAGAAGAGTCTCGGAATCGAACGACGCTATCAACCGGGGGAATACTCGAGATGCTCACGCGCAAACAGTACGAACTACTGCGTTTCATCAATGAACGTCTGAAAGAGGCCGGCGTACCGCCCTCCTTCGACGAGATGAAGGATGCGCTCGACCTGCGCTCGAAGTCCGGTATCCACCGCCTGATCACTGCGCTGGAGGAGCGCGGCTTCATCCGCCGTCTGCCGAACCGCGCCCGCGCCATCGAGGTCATCAAGCTGCCCGAACTCTCGGCCGGCGGCGGCAACGGTCGCCGCGGCTTCACGCCCAGCGTCATCGAAGGCACCCTCGGCCGGCGCGCCAGCACGCCGCCGATTGCCGAGGACGACGGCAACCGTCCGGTCGCGGTCCCCGTGATGGGCCGGATCGCCGCCGGTACGCCGATCGAGGCGCTGCAGACCCGCAGCCACACCATCAGCGTGCCGCCCGACATGCTCGGCGCCGGCGAGCACTACGCGCTCGAGGTACGCGGCGACTCGATGGTCGATGCCGGCATCCTCGACGGCGACATGGCGCTGATCCAGCGCAACGACGTCGCCAATACCGGCGACATCGTGGTGGCGCTGATCGACGAGGAGGAAGCGACCCTGAAGCGCTTCCGCCGCCGCGGCGCATCGATCGCGCTCGAGCCGGCCAACACCGCCTATGAAGTGCGCATCCTGCCGCCGAACCGGGTCCGCATCCAGGGCAAGCTGATCGGCCTTTATCGCAAATACTGAATTGCAAATACTTGCGGCGGCCGGGAACGAGCAACACGTCGGATCGTTCCTTGCATGATAGTGTAGCGTACGGCCTGCCCGATGCGCTCCGATACCTCTCGCGCAGCGTCGCGTGTTTGTGATCGGAGCGATCTCGGACCAGTCGTACAATCGCCCAGAAACGAGCAGACGCTCGTTCGCTATCGTCCACTCTGGTAGAGGCCCTAATGCCTCAAGGAGAGGCAGGGGTCGCTACCTCGAAATGAGGAGCCATCCGATGTGTGACTATAGTCTGCACGCCGTGGCATCGCGCCCCGCCATTGTCGGAGAGACGCTGATCACGACGACGTTCCGCGGCACGTCGACCCGCGGCTTTGCTTCGGAGAATGACCCCACTGTCGCGGTCTGCATGCTGCCGGGCACCGAGCTCGCTTTCGCCGAGAACGTTCGCTACGACAGCCGCTGGATCTGGACCAAGACGCTGAACTATCGCGTCGGCGTATTCAACGAAGTCGAGCCCGACGTGCCCGATCGGCATCATGATGCGGTCGAATTCCCCGACGGCAGCCATGTGCTGGTGACCCAGCTGGTCGAGGGACAGCGCGTCAGCGTGCTGCAATTGCCGGCGCTGCATCCGCCGGTCGAGCAGAAGCCGAAGGTTGTGGAGCGGCGGCCTTCCGCATTCGCAACGCTGTTTTTGGGTTGAGCGCATCGTCGCCGTGGAATGAGCTGTTCGGCGGCGGATGACCTAAGCAATTTCGGGCGACCCCGGACTCCCGCTTCCGGGGCGCAGAAGGAGATTTGCGTCGGCCGGCACCTTGGCGCATCATCGGGTACGGAGGACGTGCGCGGTGGTCGATAAGGTCACATGGCAAAAGGCTGGACGCGTCACGGAACCGGGCCGCTACATGTTCCGGTTCGGTTGGCTGACGGTAACGGCCGACGACCTGAAAGTCTGGGAGCAATTTCCCGAGGCTTCCTTCACTCTCGTCAAGAAGCCCGACGCCGGCCCCGACTCCGACGAATACCATCTCGGCCTGTTCGAGCTGCCGAGCGCGCCCTTGCCGGACCACGGCTAATCATCGCCCTGCAGATCGGTCTCGGCCGGCGTCGCATCCACCGCAGGCCGCGGCGCGGGGGCGCGTAGCGTCGTCTCGCTCTCGCCGTCGCCGGGAACCGCCGGCGACCACGGCCGGTCGATCCCGCCGGGCTTGACCGCATCGACGACGTAGCCGTCCCTGCTCCGTCGCAGCACCAGCGCGCCGTGGCGGCGCAGCCGCTCGGCATCGATCACCGATGCCGCGCAGCCCTGCGGCGCCGGCCGCGCCGTCACGATCAGGCCTGCGCGCTCGCAGTCGTCCACTAGGGCCTCCGGCCGGGTCGCCGGCGCGACGAAGGCGCCGCCGGGTCCCTAGGTCACGCAGCCGCTGGCATCGCAGGAGACGCCCTCGCCGAGCGACGCATCGGTGGCGGTGCGCGCGTCGGCGTCCGCCGCCAGCCACTCCTTGACCAAAAATGCATCCTTGGCGCTGTGCATTAGATGCAGCCGTCCATCACCGCCACGCACCGCGACATTGCGGCCGTCGCCCGAGATCAGCACGTCCGGCTGCGGCACCCTGAGCGCCCAGACCGAGGCCACCAGCAGCAGCACCGCACCTGACCAGCGCAGCGGCGTGCGCAGCAGCCCGAGCAGGATGATGCCGGCGCTCGCTGCGATCAGCGGCCCGATGCCGAACGCCGCCATGCGGCCGACCGCGCCCGGGAGTGCGGCGCCCCATTGCGTCACCAGGATCATCCAGTCGATGCCAAGACCCATGATCGCCCAGAACACGCCGTCGAAGCCGAACGGCATGGCGACGAGCCCCAGCAGGCCGGCCGGCATCACGACCGCCGAGACCACCGGCATCGCCGCGAGGTTGGCGAGCAGCCCGTAGGGCGTCACGCGGTGGAAATGGAATGCGGCATAGGGCGTCGTCGCCAGCCCCGCCACCAGCGAGGCCAGCATCAGCATCGTGAGCTCGCGCCCGCCCCACAGCGCGACGCGCGCGGTCGCCGAATGGTCGGGCGACGCCAGCAGGTTCGGCAGCCCGATCTGCACCAGCGCCACCAGCCCGAGCGTCGCGGCGAACGACATCTGGAAACTGGAATGCACCAGCGCCTCCGGCGCGATCGCGAGCACGATCAGCGCTGCCACCGCCAGCGTGCGAAAGGTGATGGCCCGGCGGTCGACGATCACGGCGAGCAGCACCACGGCGGTCATGAAGAATGACCGCTGGGTCGCGACCTCCGCGCCCGACAGCAGAAGATAGAATGCGGCGGCGACCAGCGCGGCCGCCGCCGCCCATTTCTTGATCGGATGCGCCGCCGTCAGCGCCGGAAACAGCGCGAGCAGCGCGCGCACCGCGAAAAACACGACGCCGGCGACCACGGCCATGTGGTAGCCGGAGATCGACAGCACGTGGCCGAGTCCCGAGATGAACATCGCATCGTTGACCGGCGACGAGATCGCATCGCGCCGGCCGGTGAGCAAGGCGGTCGCGATCGCGCGCTGGTCGCCGTCGAGCGTGGTGCGAATCCGCGCGTCGATGGTGTCGCGCAGGCCCTGCATGAAGGCGGCGTAGCGCAGCGCAAAGCCGCCGGTCGCAGGCGGCTCCCTGGTCTTGACGGCGCCCATCACGAAGCCGGAGGCGCCGATGCCCTGGAAATACAGGTCGCGGCCGAAATCATAGGAGCCCGGGCGCTGTGGCCCGAGCGGCGGCATCAGCCGTGCCTTCAATTCAACGAAGCTGCCGACATCGGGCGCGGTGCCCTTCTTCACCGAGAGCCGGACCCGATCGAGCTTCGTCATGTCGCGCGGGCTCTCCATCGAAACCACACGCAGCACGAAACGATCGGTCTTCTCGCGGATGTCGCGCGTCTCGACGAAGCCGGTCAGCGCCACCGAGAACATCGGCCGCGCCAGCACCGTGTGAGCGACGCGCGCCGTCTTCCAGGTCGCCGTCGCAAAGCCCGCGGCGACCGCGGCCAGCATCACGATGACGGGAAACACGCTGCGCCGCCGCAGCAGCAGCGCCAGCAGGCAGAGCAGGATTGCGGCGGTGGCCGCGACCGACAGCACCGGCTCGTGCTCGGCCGCGAAATAGAACGCGATGCCGGTGCCGAACGCCACCGGCACCCAGGGCAACAGGCGGCCCGCCCCCGCCTCCGCGCGCGCCCATTGCCGCAATGTCTCGACGAGAGGCTTCCAGATCCCGGCGCGCGCCCGGGAGAAAGCCTCCGATCGGCGCAGCCGTGCGCGGCGGCCACGTCCCCGCGTAGCCGCGTTTGCCGCCCGGCGTCGTGCCCTGCTCCGCCATTCCGCCTGCGATCCCTGCCGGGCGGCAGGCTAGCGGATGGCCCCGTCGCCCAGCGGAACGGATGCAGAATACGGACCGGGAACGCCCGGGGTACCTGGATCGTCCTGCGCCTTGCCTAGCTCGCGCCGGGCCACAGCTGCCGCCTGCGTCAAATCGATCGAGCCGAAAGTCTCACTAAGATACCGATCACATTAGGAATAGACTGTCCTGATGCCTCCACTCCCAAATAGACAGGGATGAGGCAGTGACGGCTCGCGGCACTTGAAGGCCGCTGGAGCTCCTCTCAGGTGGCCACAACTCCCCTGAGATCAGGCGTTGCGGACGAACGCGCAAATCTCGCCTGTAACGCCGTGCACCACGCGCACTCCGCGAGCGGATAGATCGCTGAAAAACGCGAGGAGTAGCGTTTGCTTTTGAGAGGAGCAGCACATGGCAATTCAAGTACCAAGCGATTTTCGCCGCGTGATTGTCGCTGCGTCAGTGGGAAACATCATTGAATGGTACGACTTTTATATTTTTGGCAGCCTGGCCGCCGTTCTGTCGGTCAAGTTCTTTGAGCAATCCCACCCCGTCGCAGCCCTGCTGAGCACGATCGCGCTGTTCACTGCGGGATTCCTGATCCGCCCGCTGGGGGCCTTCCTGTTCGGATGGATGGGCGATCGGGTCGGCCGCAAATATACATTCCTCATTACGCTGAGCGGAATGGGCCTGGGAACGGGAGCGATCGGACTGATCCCAACTTATCAGTCGATCGGCCTGACGGCCGCATTCGTTCTGTTCGGCTTGCGGATGATCCAGGGTCTCTGCCTGGGCGGCGAATATGGCGGCGCCATCACCTACGTCGCCGAGCATGTTCCGGACGACAGCCGCGGCTACTACACGGGCTGGCTACAAACCTCGCCGACGCTCGGGATCGTGGTGTCGCTGGCGGTGATCGTTCTGACCCGAACCTGGGCCGGCAATCAGGCCTTTGACGAATGGGCGTGGCGCGTACCGTTCCTGGTCTCGTTCGTGCTGGTGGCCATCGCCATCTACATCCGCCTGCAACTCCAGGAGACGCCGATTTTCCAGGAGATCAAGGCACAGGGACAGATGACCAGGAATCCCTGGCGGGAAGCCTTCCTCAGCGCCAACATCAAGTACATCCTGATCGCTATCGTCGTCCTGATTGGACAGGGCGTGGTCTGGTACAGTGGTCAATTCTGGGCACTGTACTTCCTGCAGCAGGTCTCCAAGGTCGATGCGGTTACCTCGGCCTACATCGTGGGAGCCGCATTGTTGATCGCAACGCCGAGCCTGATCTTCTTTGGTTGGCTGTCGGATCAGATCGGCCGCAAGTCCGTGATCCTCGGAGGAATGCTGCTTGCCGCGATCACCTACTATCCGCTGTATCTGTGGCTCGGCATGGTCACGCAACCGGGACACATCAACTATCCGGTCGCCGTCTTCATCATCTTCATCCTCGTCTGCTACGTCGGGATGGTGTACGGGCCGGTCGGCGCGTTCCTGGCGGAGTTTTTCCCGGCCAGGATCAGGTACACCTCGGTCTCGGTGCCGTATCATATCGGCAATGGTTGGGGCGGCGGATTGGTGCCGTTCATCACATCAGCCGCCTTCGCGGCGACCGGCAGCATCGGCTATGCGCTGATCTACCCGATTGTCGTTCCCGCGGTGTGCTTCGTGATCGCCGTTTTCATCATGCCCGAAACACGCAAGACCAGAATTTGGGAGCAGATCGAGGCGAAAGCCGCATCGTGACGGAGTCGCCTTGCTGACGGGCGACTACAGCTCCGTTCCGACGGGATCGGAACGGGACTCTCGAAGCTTGTCTCGACGCGTTTTCCTTACGCGAGCCGCTATCCACGTCGCTCGAAAGCGCTCTCACCCTGCAGCAGGCGCCATGGCCGCCGTCCAGCGAGTGCGGGACGACGCTTCTGAATCGTCCCACACCCGCCGTCTCTGGCGAGATGTCTCTGCAGAACCTGCATCCGCGTTACGTCGGAGCGGCATGGAGGGGATCCCGCGCCACGCAAATCCCCGCTCCGGCCGCCTTTGGTTGGCGGTCAGGCCAGCGTCTCAGTCAGCTTCCTCTCAGCCAGCTCGGTGATGCCAGCGATCGTGCCACCAGGTGGCGAAATCACGATCCATCGTCAGCTCCCAGCACGCGAGCACGATCACCACGACCCCGGCGAGCACGCTGCTCGTCGTGACCGATCCCTGCTGGTAGCCGAACGTCCAGGGTGCCACCACCAGAGCCAACCCCATCAGCATCTCGCCCCATTCCTCCAGATAGGACGGAATGATGAATGCCTCCAGGGCGAACAGCACGACGCCCAATCCGAGCGCGATGGATATCCAGAGAGCTGCCCCGGAAAAGCCCAGTGCAAACGGCGATGCGACCAGCCAGGCGCCTACCAACAGGCTGGCAGCATCCTGCCAGTGTTGAATGCGCATGATCCTCACCTCCTTCTTCCGAAGACATGGTGCGGCGCGGACAAAAAAGCATCCGTCCGACCTGCGATGTGTTGCCGCTGCTGATCCGCGAGCCGACGACCTTGCTGCCGTCCGGGCGCCCGGAAGCCGCGTTCCGCAGCCTACGACCTTGGTCCCTCCTCGCAATGCAGCGCGATCCGGATAGCCTGCGAGTTGGGTGCAGCCGCGAGGCGCCCGGCCCCGCGCACTCTCCCTGACTACGAGGGCCCGCCGGCCCTCGACTTTTTCGTCAGCTCCAGCGCTGAGCCTAGATCAGCGGCGTCTGCGACGAGACGTGGTGGCAGACGATCTTCCAGTCGCCGTCCTCGCGCGCGATCACCCAGGTGATCTTGACGGCGAGCGAGGGCGCATCGCCGTCGAGGACGAATGACGCGATGCCCGCCATGTTGACGAGATCGGCGTTGACCCGTTCTGCCCTGACATCGCTGAACTGAACGCGCGGCGCGTGCCAGCGCGGCAGACCGTCAAAGTAGGCTTTGACGCCGTCGCGGCCGCGATACAGCGTCGGGTTCGAGCCGAAGAAGAACGCGCTCTTCGAATAGAGCGCGCTTAACGCATTCGCATCGAGCCTGCTGAAACCCGCCGACCATCTGGCGATGATGGCGGAGGCAATCTCGTCGGATTCATCAGGCATCGATCCCCCCGTCCGCTTGTCCGCTCGGGACGCGCTTCCTCTCGGCTAGCCCTTGCCGCCGACTTCCTTGGCGAAGGTGTCGCGCAGGCCGATGGTGCGGTTGAACACCAGCCGGTCCGGCGTCGAATCCGCGTCGCGCACGAAATAGCCCTGCCGCTCGAACTGCACCGGATCGGGCGAATTGCTCTCGGCGATCGCCGGCTCGACGCGCGCATCCTTCAGCACTTCGAGCGACTGCGGATTGAGGTCGGCGGCGAAATCGGCCGCGTTCGGGCTCGGATTGGCGAACAGCTGGTTGTAGATACGGATCTCCGCAGGCTTCGACTGCGCCGCCGGCAACCAGTGCATCGTCGCCTTGACCTTGCGGCCGTCGGGCGCATTGCCGCCCTTGGTTAGGGGATCGTAGGTCGCGCGGAGTTCGACGATCTCGCCGGCGTCGTTCTTCACCACGCCGGTGCACTTGATGAAGTAGGCATAGCGCAGCCGCACCTCGTTGCCGGGCGAGAGGCGGTAGAACTTCTTCGGCGGATTCTCCATGAAGTCGTCGCGCTCGATATAGAGCTCGCGGCCGAACGCGATCTTGCGGGTGCCGGCTTCCGGATTGTCGGGATGGTTGATCGCCTCGATCTCCTCGACCTGCCCTTCCGGATAATTCTCGATCACCACCTTGAGCGGCCGCAGCACCGCCATCCGGCGCAGCGCCGTGCGGTTCAGCTCCTCGCGGATGCAGAATTCGAGCATCCCGACATCGACCACGCTGTTGGCCTTGGCGACGCCGATGCGCTTGATGAATTCGCGCACCGCGGCCGGCGGCACGCCGCGCCGCTTCAAGCCGGCAATGGTCGGCATGCGCGGATCGTCCCAGCCCGAGACGTGGCCGTCACGGACGAGCTGGGTCAGCACGCGCTTGGACAGCAGCGTATAGGTCAGGTTGAGCCGTGCCATTTCGTACTGGCGCGGCTTCGAAGGCACCGGCAGCTTGTCGAGCAGCCACTCATAGAGCGGGCGGTGATCCTCGAACTCCAGCGTACAGATCGAATGGGTGATGCCCTCGATCGCGTCCGACTGGCCGTGCGCGTAGTCGTAGCTCGGATAGATCGACCATTTGTCGCCGGTACGCGGATGATGGGCGTGCAGAATGCGGTAGAGCACCGGATCGCGCAGGTTGATGTTGCCGGCGGCCATGTCGATCTTGGCGCGCAGCACGCGGGCGCCGTTCGAGAACTCACCGGCCTTCATGCGGCGGAACAGATCGAGGTTCTCCTCGACCGAGCGGTCGCGGAACGGCGAGTTCTTGCCGGGCTCGGTCAGCGTGCCGCGAGACAGCCGGATTTCCTCCTGGGACTGATCGTCGACATAGGCATAGCCGGCCTTGATCAGACCCTCGGCCCAATCGTACAGGCGCTCGAAATAGTCCGACGCATAGAACAGGTTGGCTCCCCAGTCATAGCCGAGCCAATGGACGTCGGCCTGGATGGAGTCGATGTACTCCTGCTCCTCCTTGGTCGGATTGGTGTCGTCGAAGCGCAAATTGCACTGGCCGCCGAACTCCTGCGCGATGCCGAAATTCAGGGCGATCGACTTGGCGTGGCCGATATGCAGGTAGCCGTTCGGCTCCGGCGGGAAACGGGTCACGATCCGGTTGTGCTTGTGGGAGGAGAGATCGGCCTGGACGATGTCGCGGATGAAGTCGCGCCCTGCCTCTGCCGTCGTGTCAGTCGTCATCAAAGGGTTCCCTGGAGGAGTCAGCTCAACCTTCTGCCAAATTCGTGCCGTCCGGCCAAGTCTGGTTTCAAGTCTGGTTTCAAGCCTGGTTTCAAGTCTGGTTTGAGGCCTGGTTTGGTGGGCAAAAGGTCAGCCGGGGGTTTAGTTATGTCCGGTTCCTGATATACACCACCGCCGTCTCAGCATACGTCTCGCTCGATCATGACCAAACCCGTCGTTACCCGCTTCGCCCCCTCACCGACCGGCTTCCTCCATATCGGAGGTGCCCGCACCGCGCTGTTCAACTGGCTCTATGCCAGGAAGCTCGGCGGCAAGATGCTGCTCCGGATCGAGGACACCGACCGTGAGCGCTCGACCAAGGAGGCGATCGACGCCATCCTGGACGGCCTGAAGTGGCTCGAGCTCGATTGGGACGGCGAGGTCATCTACCAGTTCAGCCGCGCTGCCCGCCATCGCGAGGTCGCCGAGAGCCTGCTCGCCGCCGGGCGCGCCTATTACTGCTATGCCTCGCCGGAAGAGCTCACCGCGATGCGCGAGAAGGCGCGCGCCGAGGGCCGCACCCGCCTCTATGACGGCATGTGGCGCGACCGCGATCCGGCCACGGCGCCCGACGGCATCAAGCCGACCATCCGCCTCAAGGCGCCGCAGACCGGCGAAACCGTGATCGAGGACCAGGTGCAGGGCCGCGTGGTCTGGCAGAACGAGAACCTCGACGACCTCGTCCTGCTGCGCGGCGACGGCACCCCGACCTACATGCTCGCGGTCGTGGTCGACGACCACGATATGGGCGTCACTCACATCATCCGTGGCGACGACCACCTGATCAACGCCGCGCGTCAGAAGCAGATCTACGACGCGCTGGAGTGGGAACTGCCGAGCATGTCCCACATTCCGCTGATCCACGGTCCCGACGGCTCGAAACTGTCGAAGCGCCATGGCGCGCTCGGCGTCGACGCCTACCGCGCGCTCGGCTACCTGCCGGCCGCCTTGCGCAACTACCTCGTCCGGCTCGGCTGGAGCCATGGCGATCAGGAGATCTTCTCGACCCAGGAGATGATCGACGCGTTCGACCTCTCGGGCATCGGCCGTTCTGCGGCACGGTTCGATTTCGCCAAGCTGGAGAACCTCAACGGTCACTATATCCGACAGAGCGACGATCAATCCCTCGTGACCCAGTTCGAGAGCGTGCTGGATTATGTTCCCGAGGGCGCCGCGCTGAAGGCCAAGCTCAACGACACCACCCGCGCGCAATTGCTGCGGGCGATGCCGAGCCTGAAGGAGCGCGCCAAGACGCTGATCGAGCTGATCTCGGGCGCCTATTTCATCTTCGCCGATCGTCCGCTCGCGCTCGATCCGAAAGCTGTGGCGCTGCTGACGCCGGAAACGCGCGCGTTGATCGGCCGCCTGCGCACCGCGCTGGAAGCCGTCAACGACTGGACGGCGGAAACCACCGAGACCGCGATGCGGAATTTCGCCGAGCAGAACAACCTGAAACTCGGCGCCGTCGCCCAGCCGCTTCGGGTGGCACTGACGGGACGCACGACGTCGCCGGGCATATTCGACGTGCTGGCCGTGCTGGGACGCCAGGAGTGCCTTGCCCGCCTCGCCGATCAGGCGGCGTGATCCTGCATGGACCCCCTCCAGGGTCCATCTTGCAGCGCACATGGCAATGAGCTACCCAATCCCGGACGCTTTCTCCACAAGCCGTTCCGCCCCGCCATGGGCCGCAATTTAGCGACTGGGCAAGGTCGGTTTTCGCAACGAATTCATCGGGGATATCACGATGGACGCAAAATCCAGCAAGACAGCCACACTCACCATCGGCAACAAGAACTACGATTTCCCGATCCTGAGCGGCACGGTTGGGCCTGATGTCATCGACATCGCCAAGCTCTACGGCCAGGCCGGGGTGTTCACCTACGACCCCGGCTTCACCTCGACCGGCAGCTGCCAGTCGAAGATCACCTACATCGACGGCGACGCCGGCGTGCTCGAGTACCGTGGCTATCCGATCGAGCAGCTCGCCGAGCACGGCGACTTCCTCGAGACCTGCTACCTGCTGCTGTACGGGGATCTTCCGACCCCGGCGCAGAAGAAGGACTTCGACCATCGCGTGATCCATCACACGATGGTGCATGAGCAGATGGCGCGGTTCTTCCAGGGCTTCCGCCGCGACGCTCATCCGATGGCGATCATGGTCGCCGCCGTCGGCGCGCTCGCCGCGTTCTATCACGACTCCACCGACATCAACGATCCGCGTCAGCGCATGATCGCCTCGATGCGGATGATCGCGAAGGTGCCGACGCTGGCGGCGATGGCCTACAAGTACACGGTCGGCCAGCCCTTCGTGTATCCGAAGAACTCGCTCTCGTTTGCCGAGAACTTCCTCAACATGTGCTTCGCGGTCCCCTGCGAGGACTACAAGATCAACCCGGTGCTCGCCGACGCGCTCGACAAGATCTTCATCCTGCACGCCGACCACGAGCAGAACGCCTCGACCTCGACGGTACGCATCGCCGGCTCGTCGGGCGCCAACCCGTTCGCCTGCATCGCGGCAGGCATCGCCTGCCTGTGGGGCCCGGCGCATGGCGGCGCCAACGAGGCCGCGCTCAACATGCTCTACGGCATCGGCAAGGTCGAAAACATTCCGGACTTCATCGCCAAGGTGAAGGACAAGAACAGCGAAGTTCGCCTGATGGGCTTCGGCCACCGCGTCTACAAGAACTACGATCCGCGCGCCAAGATCATGCAGAAGATGTGTCACGCGGTGCTGAAGGAGACCGGCCACGGCGACGATCCGATGCTCAAGGTCGCGATGGAGCTCGAGAAGATCGCGCTCAGCGATCCCTACTTCATCGATCGCAAGCTCTACCCGAACGTCGACTTCTATTCGGGCATCACGCTGAAGGCGATGGGCTTCCCGGTCTCGATGTTCACCGTGTTGTTCGCGGTCGCCCGCACCGTCGGCTGGATCAGCCAGTGGAGCGAGATGATCGAGGACCCGCAGCAGAAGATCGGCCGTCCGCGCCAGCTCTACACCGGCGTCGCACGCCGCGACTATGTGCAGATCGACAAGCGCAAGTAAGCTGCATCGCTGAAGAGAATCCGGGACGGCGCCATCATTCCTGATGGCGCCGTTTTCGTTTGCCCCGCGCAACTTCGGTCGCGATCGCGTCAAGGCGCGGCAGCCAGAACGCCCTGAACCGGTCGAGCCAGTCGTCGACCTCGCGCAGCCGCGCCGGCTCGACCGCATAGATGCGGCGCGTGCCCTCGGCACGCACCGACGCGAAACCGGCGTCCCGCAAGATCCGCAGCTGCTGCGACACCGCCGACTGGGTGATGCCGAACTCGCGCTGCACGACCGCAACGACGTCGCCCGAACTGTGCTCGCCGGTCGCAAGCAGTTCCAGGATGCGCCGGCGGACGGGATCGCCGAGGATGTCGAAGGCGTGCAAGGTCGCTAAAGCGCGATGAGACTGCATCGTCATCCCGCTTTAGCTCTTCGTTTGAGCATGATCTCCGCGCAAACGCTTCGCGTTTGTCGCGAGGGAAAACCGCTTCACACTTTTCCGGATCATGCTCTAGCCTCCGCTCCCCGGCTCCGGCTCGCCGCAATAGGCCGCCGTGGTGTTTGCGGCCGATCTGCGCGCCGCAGCCTCCTCGGTGCCCGCCGCGATCGAGGCCCTGCACCAGTCCTCGCTGGCGCGGCGGATGAATTCCTTGCCGTCGCCGGTGGCTGGCCAGGCGGACGCGGCGGCGCGGTCGAATTCCTCGCCGGGCGGCATGGCCAGATAGAGCGCGAGCCCTAGCAGCGCGAGATCCCAGCCGACGCCGACCGCACCGGCCCCGTAGCGGTCCCAGAAGTCGCCCTCGATCACCGAGAGGTGTTCCAATTCCAGGCGCGTGGCGTCCGGGCCATTCTCGGCCAGCGTGACGCTAACCCAGCTGACCGTGCCCATGGACTCCCACGTGACGGCAAGCCGGCGCGGTGGCTCACACGTCGTGATCTCGCCGCCCGCATGGCCCTGGAACTGATAGCGGCCGCCAAGCCTCAGGTCGCCCGAGATCGGCAGGAACCAGCGCGGAATGCGTTCGGGGTTGGTCAGCACATCCCAGAGATCGGCAATGTCGGTGTCGTAGCTGCGGGTCGCGATCACCGCCCGGGCCGGCTTGCCGTCGCGTTCCCGGAAGGCGACTTCGCGAATGACGGCTCCGAGATAGGCGACCGGGTCGATCTTCATGGCATGCTCCGTCCTAATATTAGCTATTGCTAATATTAGGACGGTCTAAATATTCAGCGCAAGCGAGATCGTTGCGGCGGGATGTCGCCACTGAACTGAACGAGGGCACGATCGATTGGCTAGGCCGAACGGCGGCCCATTTCCGCCAGCACGATGTCGGCGGCGCGGACGCTCGGCGGCTGGTCGCCGGTCGACATCTTCCCGTCCATCGTCGCGAACCCCACGAGCTGCCGCAGACGATCGGGCGAATCCGCAAGCACGTCGCCCAGCGCCGCCGCGAGCTCGTCCGGCGTGCAGTCCTCCTGCAGGAACTCGGGAATGATATCGCTGCCGATCACGAGATTGGCGAGGATCACCGAGGACACCCGGATCGCGCGGCGCAGGATGAACGCCTCGGCGGCGCCGACGCGATAGGCCGTCACCATGGGAATCCCTGACAGCGCGAGCTCCAGCGTCACCGTGCCCGACTTCGCGAGCGCAGCGCGGGCGACACGGAACGCGGCGCGCTTCTCGGTCTCGCCGATCGCGAGCCGCGGCACCACCGGCCACGACGCGACGCCCTCGCGCACCATCGCCTCGAGATGCGGCATGGTGGGAAGCACGAGCTCGAACGGCGTTTGCTTGTTGAGCTGGCCGAGCGCGGTGCCGAACAGCGCCAGATGATGCCTGATCTCGCTGCGCCGGCTTCCGGGCAATACCAGCAGCACCGGAGGCTGCGCATCGCGCCGCTTCTGCTCGTCCTCGTTCGGGCGCAGCGTGGCGAGCTGCTCGGTCAGGGGGTGGCCGACATAGCTGCACGGCGGTCCCTGCAGCTTGCGATATTCCTCCGGCTCGAACGGCAGCAGCGCGAGCACGTGGTCGACATAGCCCCGCATCGCGCGCGCCCTGCCCGGCCGCCAGGCCCAGACCGACGGGGATACGTAATCGACGATCGGAATGTTCGGGTTGCGGGCGCGGACGCGACGGGCGACGCGGTGGGTGAAATCGGGGCTGTCGATGATGACGAGCATGTCAGGCGCGTCGGCGAGCACGGCATCGGCGGTGCGCCGGATCAATCGCAGGATTTTCGGCAACTGCTTCACGACGGCGGCAAAGCCCATGATCGAGAGCTCTTCGATCGGAAACAGCGGGGCGATTCCCTGAGCAGTCATCGCCCGACCGCCGACGCCGGAAAACTGCACGGCATCGCCGACCCGCTGGCGCAGCACCTGCATCAGCGCCGCGCCGAGGCGGTCGCCGGATTCCTCGGTCGCGATGAGGAAGATCTTGCGAGCGGTGCTGGGGCTGCGCAGCTGCATCAGCCCGCCAGCCCGATGACAAACAGCCCCCTGGCGTCGGCGGCCTCGACCAGGGCCTGCGGCTCGGCGGCCAGCGTATTGCCGGCGATCACGGCGATGCCGGCGATACCGGCTGCTGCCGCGCCCTCGACCGTCCGCGGGCCGATGGTCGGCAGATCGAAGCGCAGATCCTGCCGGCTCTTCGGCGCCTTCACCAGCACGCCGCGGCCGGCCTTGGCGCGAACGCGACCCTCGGCGCGCAGCCGCGCGACGCGCGCGAGCAGCCCGTCGGTACCCTCGATATCCTCGACCGCTACCACATGACCGTCGATCACCACGGCCGCCTGACCGATGTCGAACGGGCCGAGCGCGTCAAGCACGCCGCGTCCGCGCGCGATGTCGGCGAGCGCCGTGCTGTCGGGCGCCGCGCGCGTCACGGCGCCCTCCGGCATCAACAGATCGGGCGCGACATCCTTGATCCCGACCATGCGGAAGCCCTGCTGCTCGAGGATGCGGCCAACGCTCGACAGCAAATGATCGTCTCCGCCGCGAAATGCGCGCACGACGTGGCCGAGCAGGCGCAGCGTGCCCCAGTCGAGCCGAATTTCCGACAGCGCGGGCCGCACCAAGGTGCCGATGAAGATCAGATCGCGGCAGCCTTCGTCGCGGAACAGCCGGGTCGCCCGCCCGAGCTGGCCGACCGAGATCCAGCGGTGACGAAACCGCTGCGCGCGCGCCGGATCGCAGGCGCCGCGCAGCGCGAACAGCACCGGCGTGATGCCGCGCGCAACCAGGGAGTCGGCGACCGCGAACGGCATGGCGCCGCCGCCGGCGATGACGCCGACCGGCGAGGAAAGCGAGGGAGCCGCTGACGTCATGCTGGCGGCCATCCCCTGCTCAATTGGTATCGGCGGGAAGGCAGAGCGGGCGCAGCTTGCCGCCCTCGATGAAGGCCAGGATTTCCGCAATCGCCGGATCCTCGCCCGCCAGCGGCTGCACCGAGGCGAGCCGCTCGGCGAAGATGCCGGGGCCGTGGAACAGCTTTTGATAGAACGCGCGCACCGTCGCCAGCCGCGCCTTGGTGAACTGGCGGCGCCGCATGCCGATGATGTTGAGTCCTTCGAGAACCGCGTACTGACCGTTGGCGAGGCCGAACGGGATGATGTCGCCGCGCACGCCGCAGACGCCGCCGATCATCACCTGCGAGCCGACGCGGGTGAACTGGTGCACAGCCGACAGGCCGCCGATATAGACGAAGTCGCCGATCTCGCAGTGGCCGCCGAGCGTCGCCGACGTCGCGAAGATCACGCCATTGCCGACCATGCAGTCATGGCCGACATGGCTGTTGTTCATGAAGAAGCCGCGATCGCCGACGCGCGTGAGCCCGCCGCCCTTGACCGTGCCGACATTCATCGTCACGCCCTCGCGGATCGTGCAGGCTTCGCCGACTTCGAGGCGGGTCGGCTCGCCGCGATAGCTGAGATCCTGCGGCGGCCCGCCGAGCGCGGCGAACGGCGAGATGATGCAGCCGGCGCCGATCCTGGTATGCCCGCTGATCGTGACATGCGCGATCAGCTTGCAGTTCTCACCGAGCACGACGTTGGGGCCGACGATGCAGTACGGACCGATCTCGGTGCCGGCCCCGATCACAGCGCCATCGGCAATCCGCGCAGTCGGGTCGATCATGCTCATGAAATTTCGGTCCGGAATTCGTTAATGGCGCCAAGATGCTATCGAGGCGCCAGCCTATCGATTTGGGCGGTCGTTAGCGCGACTTTGCCCGCCCTGTCCAGTGACGTATCATGACCGCCTGTTGCAAGAGAAGGTCGCAACCGATCCATGGTCCGGGCCGCCGCGCTGATCCTCAGCCTGCTCTCTGCGCCAATCGGCCCGGAGACGGTCGATCTCGGCAACAGCACGGCGGTCGACCTCTCGAGCTTCGAATGCCGCGACATCAACCGCAGCACGATCGTCCAGCGGGTCTGCTACAGCACGGATCAACGCGCGCTGCTGGTCGCGGTCAGAGGCAGCTACCAGCATTATTGCGGCGTCCCTGCCGAAACCTACGACGCGCTGATGAACGCGCCATCGATGGGCATCTTCCTCAATCGCGTCCTGCGGATCGCGGGCGCGGACGGCCGCTACACCTGCACCACGTCGTGAGACCGGCGCGGCCTAATCCGTCAGCATCGCACCGACATCGGCTTCGGCGACGACCTGACCGTTGACCTTGGCATCGCCGTGAAACCACCACATCGTCTTGCGCCGGCCGAGCGAGCGCATGTGATACTCGATGGTGTCGCCGGGCATCACCGGCTTCCTGAACTTGCACTTGTCGATGGTGAGGAAATACACCGCGCGCGGCTTCTCGGTGCCCTCGACCGACTTGATGCCGATGACGCCGGCGGTCTGGGCCATCGCCTCGATCATCATCACGCCGGGGTAGACCGGGCGGTCCGGGAAGTGGCCCTGGAACGGCGGCTCGTTGAAGGTGACGTTCTTGATGCCGATGCCGCTGTAGTCGGTGCGGATCTTGATCACCCGGTCGATCAGCAACATCGGAAAGCGATGCGGAAGAGTCTTCAGGATATCGTTGATATCCACCAGCTCGAATTTGACCGGTGCCTCCTCCATCACTCCTGCCCCTCACCTTTGGCTTCGTTGTCGCGCACCAGACGCTCCACTGCGATAATTTCCCTGAACCACTGCTTGGTCGGCTTGGCGAAATGCCCGCCCCACCGACCGTTGGCCGGGATGTCGTCCTTGACCGCGCTCATCGCCGTCACCTGGGCGCCGTCGCCGATCTTGAGGTGGTTGTTGATGCCCACCTTGGCGCCGAGCGCGACATTGTCGCCGATGGTCAGGCTGCCGGCGAGCCCGATCTGGGCCGCCAGCAGGCAGTGCCGGCCGATCGTCACATTGTGGCCGATCTGGACCTGATTGTCGATTTTGGTGCCCTCGCCGATCACGGTGTCGCGCAGGGAACCGCGGTCGATGGTCGAGGCGGCGCCGACCTCGACATTGTTCTGGATCACCACGCGGCCGGTCTGCGGCACCTTCACATGGCCGGCCGGCCCGAAGAAGATGAAGCCGTAGCCGTCCTGGCCGATATTGCAGCCGGGATGGATCAGGACGTTGTTGCCGATCAGCGCGAACTGAATGGTGGTCTTGGCGCCGACATTGCAGTCGCGGCCGATCTTGACATCGGCCCCGATCACCGCGCCGGCGCCGATGATGGTGCCCGAGCCGATCTCGACCCGCGGGCCGATCACGACCAGCGGATCGACGATGACGCCGTCCTCGAGGCGCGCGGTGGGATCGATGATCGCCGACGGCGCGATCCCCTCGGTGTCGAACCAGGATTGCGGCCGCAGGGCATCGGCGTGCCATTGCCGGGCGAGCTCGACGAACGCCTGGAACGGCTTCGCCGCCCGCAGCACGGCCGTGCCCTTCGGCACCTGCGCCTCGAAGCGCGGGCTGACCAGACACGCCCCGGCCTTGGTCGCGGCAAGCTGGTCGGCGTATTTCAGATTGTCGAAAAAGGCGAGATGCATCGGACCGGCCTCGTCGAGCGAGGCCAGCCCCCTGATCTGAAGCGCGCCCCTTTCGGGGTCGACCAGTTGCGCCTTCGTCAGCGCGGCTATTTCAGCCAGCGATGACGAAGGAGGACTCTTGTAGAAGATCGGCTGCGCCATTCCATCCGTCGCAGTCCGGTTGGCAATCGGTCTTAGAACGTCGTACCGCCGCCAAACCGGAATTCTTGCGTGCGGTCAAACGCACCCTTGGTCAGCGGCACCGCGTAGTCGAAGCGCAGCGGGCCGAACGGTGACTGCCAGATCAGGCCGACACCGACCGAGGTGCGGACAACCTTGCTGTCGTCGTAGCTCAGGCCAAGGCACGTACCCGGAGACGGCGGATTGTTCGTCGGCCTGACACAGCCAGGCACGTTGACTTCGCCGGTCGCCGCCCACGAGGTCGGGCCCTGGTAGTCGTACAGCCCGCCGGCGTCGGCATAGACCGCGCCCTTGAGCCCGACTTCCTTCGGCAGGAACCAGAACGGCATCTGCAGTTCCGCCGACACGCCCCAGTACTTGGTGCCGCCGATGGCGTCCATGGTGCCGTACGGGTTGATGTCACGCGGACCGATACCGTTCGGCGCGAAGCCGCGGACCAGGTTCGGGCCCATCTGGAAGTGATCGAGCATGCGCAGATCCGAAGTCCCGAGCTTGTTCAGGATGCCGCCCTGGGCGTGGATCACGCCGACGATGTCGGAGACCAGCGGGGTGTAGTACTTCGCGTCGATCGCGGTCTTGATGTAGCTGACGTCACCGCCAACACCGGCGAAGTCCTGCTTGAAGTCGACGATCAGACCGTCGGTCGGGTTCTTGTTGTTGTCGAGCGTGTTGTAGTTGAGCGTGTAACCCAGCGCCGACGTAAGGGTCTTGCCGCCCGCCAGCTCCTTGCGGACCGGCAGCGAGGCTTCGCCGTCAAAGAAGCAGCCGAGACCATTGGTCGACACCAGGCTGATCCCGTTCAGGTTCGCATAGGCCGGGCTCGGATTGAACGCGGGGTTGGGCGTTCCATCCGGCAGGGTCGGCACGTTGTTGCAGTTGTTCAGCGTCGACGGCAGGGTGATTTCCTGCTGGTAGATCGAGTAGCGCAGCTGCAGCGAGAGATCTTCCCGCAGGCTGAAGCCGAGCCGCGGGCTGAACCCCAGCGTCTTGGTGCCGTAGGCGATGTAGCTGTTGGACAGCTGCTGGCGCTGATAGAGGTCGAGGCCGAGCGCGACGCGGTAGTCGAGCAGATAGGGCTCGACGAACGACAGCGAGTAGCCGCGGGCATACTGGCCGTAGGTCACCGACGCCTTCGCGTACAGGCCGCGGCCGAGCAGGTTGCGCTCGGAGACGCTGACTTCGGCCAGCGCGCCGTCGGTGGTCGAATAACCGCCCGACACCGAGAAGTCACCGGTCGACTTCTCCTCGAGATCGACGATCAGGATGACGCGATCGCTGGATGAGCCCGGCTCGGTGGTGATCTTCACCGTCTTGAAGAAGTCGAGGTTCTTCAGCCGGCGCTCGGCGCGGTCGACCAGCGCACGGTTGTAGGCGTCGCCTTCCGAGATATCGAACTCGCGGCGGATCACGTAGTCGCGGGTACGGCTGTTGCCGCGGATGTTGATGCGCTCGATATAGGTGCGCGGACCTTCGTCGATCGCGAAGGTGATCGACACCGTGTGATTGTCGAAGTTGCGATCACCGCGCGGCCGGACCACCGCGAAGGCGTAGCCGCGGCGCGATGCCTCGATCTGCATCTCCTCGACCGACTTCTCCAGCGCCTCGGCGTTGTAGAGCGAGCCGACATTGACGCGCGAGTAGGTG
The DNA here is from genome assembly GCF_054059095.1 of Bradyrhizobium sp. USDA 4510. Lineage (NCBI taxonomy): Bacteria > Pseudomonadati > Pseudomonadota > Alphaproteobacteria > Hyphomicrobiales > Nitrobacteraceae > Bradyrhizobium > Bradyrhizobium sp. USDA 4510. The sequence continues at coordinate 3,940,414 of NZ_JBSSBT010000001.1, forward strand.
CGCAGCGCGTTCGGGTCGAGCGTTGCGATCGACGACGTATAGTTGACCGACGCGACACGGTACTGCTGGCCTTCCTCGATCTTGAAGGTAACCAGGAAGCCCTTCTTCTCGGGATCGTATTCGGTCAGCGCGGCCACGACCTGGACGTCGGCATAGCCGTTCTTGAGATAGAAGCGACGCAGCAGGTCGCGATCGGCCTCGACCCGGTCGGGATCGTAGACGTCGTTGCCGCCGAGGAAGCTCAGGATGTTCGATTCGCGGGTCTTGATGACGTCGCGCAGACGGGACGCCGAATAGGCGCTGTTGCCGATGAACTCGATCGACCGGACGCCGGTCTTCACGCCTTCATTGACCTCGAAGATCAGGTCGACGCGGTTGTTCGGCTGCTCGATGATCTGCGGATTGACCCGCACGTCATAGCGGCCGGACCGACGGTAGATTTCGGCGATGCGCAGGGCGTCCGACTGGACCATCGGGCGCGAGAACGTGCCGCGCGGCTTGGACTGAACTTCAGCGGTGAGCTGCTCGTCCTTGATCTTCTTGTTGCCCTCGAAGGCAACGCGGCCGATCACCGGGTTCTCGACCACGACCACGACGAGGCGCCCGCCCCGCTGGTCGATATGGACGTCCTGAAACAGGCCGGTCTCGATCAGCGCCTTCAGACCGTCGTCGATCTGGGCCTGGGCCAGCCGACCGCCCGGTCCGGGATGGAAGTAGGAGCGGATGGTTTCAAGCTCGACACGGCGGTTCCCCTCCACCGTGATCGAATCGACGGTCTGCGCCGACGCAGGCACAGACACAGCTACGGTCGCCAAGGTGGCAACCACCGGCGCGGCGAACATGACCAAGGCGGCGAACAGCCCCCCCCTCACTCGCATTCCAAACATCATGCGCAATGCGCCCTTATCTTAACGATGTCAGATCGTTCCCCAACGACCCGACAGATTCCCAACCTGCCGCTCAGCTTGTAACCAAATTTGCCAAGGGGGCAAACTTACTAGAGCCGAACATTTCCATTTTCGTTCCAAGACGTTGCCCATTGGCAACGCCACAAAAAAGCCCGTTTCAGGACCCGGCGATCCTGAGGATGTCGTTATACGTCGCAAACACCATCAGCATCAGGACCAGACCCAGCCCGATTCGGAAACCCACCTCCTGCGTCCGCTCCGACAGCGGGCGTCCCCGCAGCGCCTCCGCGCTGTAGAAAAGCAGGTGTCCGCCATCCAAAAGCGGGATCGGAAACAGGTTCAGCAGGCCGATCGAGACCGACAGGATGGCGCAAAGGTTGATCACGAACTGGAACCCGGCGCTCGCGGCCTGCCCCGACAGCTTCGCGATTCCAATGACGCCGCTCACCTCGGCCGGATTGCCGGTTCCAACGAACAGCGACCCCAGGAACTTGAACGTGCTGGAAATGATGTACCAAACCTGCTCGACGCCGATCTTGAGGGCCTCCAGCACGCCGACCGAGGCGCTGGTCGCTTCGCCGACCTGAGCCTTGTGCTCGATTCCGAGCACGCCGATTCGGTGGGCATTGCCGAAGGGGTCCTTGACCTCCCGGAGCGCCGGCGTCGCCTTGAGCGCGACAATCGCACCATCGCGCTTCACCTTGAATCCAAGCTCTGAACCAGCATTCGAAGCTACAATCCGCTGCATGTCGGCGAAGCTCTGGATCGCGCTGCCGTCGATATCCACGACGACATCGCCGACCTTGAAGCCGGCGTTCGCGGCGACGCTTTCGGCCACTAAGCCGTCGACCCGGGCAATCGTGCTCGGCTTGCCGTAGTAGAGCGCCATGCCCGCGAAAATCAGGGCGCCGAGAATGAAGTTCGCCACCGGGCCGGCCGCAACGATGGCGGTGCGCTTTCCGACCGATTTGTGATGGAAGCTGCCTTCACGCTCTTCCGCCGTCATGGCGGCGAGCGTCTCGGTGGACGGCGTCGAAGCCTCGCTGTCGTCGCCGAAGAATTTGACGTAGCCGCCGAGCGGAATCGCCGAGATCTTCCAGCGCGTGCCATGCCGGTCGTTGAAGCCGGCGAGCTCCGGGCCGAAGCCCAGCGAGAACGTCAACACCTTCACGCCGGCCCAGCGCGCGACCAGGAAGTGGCCGAGCTCATGGAAGAAGACGACGATGGTCAGGACGAAGAGGAAGGGAACGATGGTACCGAGAAGCCCATGACTCAACGCATTGATACTATGAATAAAATACTCGGGCATTCGATTTTCCCTCGACAAGAGCCAAAGGCTCCGTCCCCAACCCTCTAGGTTGCCTTTAAGGCAATTTGAGGCAATAGGGCGGCAGCTTTATTTCGCGCGATATGGTCAACGGAAATCGCATCATCCGCCGAGTGCAGTGGTGGCTGATTCCCTGACTTGATCCAATCGTTCATCGTCGCCTCGACCAGCCGGGCGATCGCGCCGAACTTGATCTTGCCGGCGATAAACGCGGCGACCGCGATCTCGTTCGCAGCGTTGTAGACCGTCGTCGCGCCGTGCCCCATCCGCAACGCCTCGTAGGCCAGCCGCAGCCCCGGGAAGCGCTCAAAATCCGGCGCCTCAAAGGTGAGCTGTCCGATCTTGGCGAGGTCGAGCTTGGCGGACGGGCCGACGACGCGGTCGGGCCAGCCGAGGCAATGCGCGATCGGGATCCGCATATCGGGCGTGCCGAGTTGGGCGACCACCGAGCGATCGGAGAACTCGACCATGCCGTGGATGATCGACTGCGGGTGCACCAGCACGTCGATTTCGTCGGGCGTCAAAGCGAACAGATAGGACGCCTCGATCACCTCGAGACCCTTGTTCATCATCGAGGCGGAATCGATCGTGATCTTCTGCCCCATGCTCCAATTCGGATGCTTCAGCGCCTGTTCCAGCGTCGCCTGCTCGATGTCGGCGGGCGCCCAGGTACGGAACGGGCCGCCGGACGCGGTGATGATCACCCGCGTCAGTTCCTCGCGGTTGCCGGAAGCCAGCGCCTGGAATAGCGCATTGTGCTCGGAGTCCGCCGGCAGGATGCAGGCGCCGGCCTTCCTCGCCCGCTCCATGAAGATATCGCCGGCGCAGACCAAACATTCCTTGTTGGCCAGCGCGACGGTGGCGCCACGATCGACTGCGGCAAGTGCGGGCTTCAGCCCGGCCGCGCCGCTGACCGCCGCCATCACCCAATCGGCCGGCCGCGCGGCCGCGTCGATGATCGCGCTCTCCCCGGCCCCGCATTCGGTCCGGGTTCCGGTCAGCGCGTCCTTCAGCTCCGAAAGCTTCGCCGGATCGGCAATGGCGGCGAACCGCGCGCCGAATTCCTTGGCCAGCTTGGCGAGGCCCTCGACATTGCTGTTCGCGGTCAGCGCCTCGACCCGGTAGCGGTCGCGCGCGCCGCGCAGCAAATCCATGGTGCTGTCGCCGATCGAGCCGGTGGCACCGAGGACGGTTACAGTGCGCGCGGCGGATGCCGCCGCGGCCTTGTTGTTACGCAACGGAACTGCGCTCATCTCATCACCAAACCATAAGACCGCGCCCGACGCCATCGGCGCCACCACGGAGAAAGCCGAAAATCGCCGCCACAATGACGGCCGCGACAAATCCGTCCAGGCGGTCCAGGAGGCCGCCGTGACCGGGAATGATGTGACTCGAATCCTTTACGCCGAACCGCCGCTTCACCGCGGATTCGAAGAGATCGCCAAGTTGCGAGACCACCGACAACACGGCGCCGAGCATCAAGAGCGGACCGGTCGAGCCGATCTCAAAGGCGGCAAAGCCGGCAGCGACCAGCAGGCTCGCCCCGAAGCCGCCAACCGCGCCCGCCCATGTCTTCTTCGGGCTGACCCGCACCCAGAGCTTCGGCCCGCCGATACTGCGGCCCGCGAAGTAGCCGCCGATATCGGTGACCCACACGATCAGCAACACGAACATCAGCGCGGCAAAGCCCTTCGCCGTGTCGAGGCGCAGCAGGACCGATGCGATCTCGGCCCCTGCCGCATAGAGCAGTCCCGCAATGGCCCAGTTGCGCCGCGCGCCGGACGTCAGTGCCACAACAACCGCACCGGCGGCGAGCACGATCAGGGCCGCATCGATACGGCCGGCCATCAGGCATAGTCCGGCGAGCAGCAACGCGACCACGCCGGGCACCACGACACGGAGCTCGCGTCCGAGTCCGGTGACAACAAGCCATTCCGCGAACAATCCGGCCGCCGCCAATGTCACGAGGAGCGACCAGGCGACGCCGCCCATATAGGCCAGCGCGATCGCAACCGGCGCCAGCACCAGCGCCGCAATCACGCGCATCGCGAGATTGCGCGACCCCTGCTCGTTTGCTGCCGCCGGCGCGGCCTCGCCCTCGGTCACGATCCGGTTTTCGCAGCGAGCCCGCCGAACCGGCGCTCGCGCTTGCCGTATTCCGCAATCGCGCCTTCGAGCGCCGCCTTGTCGAAATCCGGCCAGTGAATCGGCACGAACACGAGTTCGCTATAGGCGGCCTGCCACATCAGGAAGTTGGACAGACGCTGCTCGCCGCTGGTGCGGATAATCAGATCCGGATCCGGAATGTCGGGCGCATCGAGATATTGCCCGAGCGTGTCGGCATCGATGGAGTTGGCGTCGCGCTTGCCTTCGGCGACCTCGCGCGCAAGGCGCCGCGCCGCGGCGGCGATCTCCGCCCGCGAACCATAGTTGAAGGCGACCACAAGGCTGAGCTTGACGTTGTTCTTCGTCAGCTCCTCTGCCTCGTTGAGCAGCGCGCAGATGTCGGCGTCAAGCCCGTCACGCTCGCCGATCACGCGCACCCGCACCCCGTCACGATGCAGCGTCGCCAGATCGTTGCGGATGAAGCGGCGCAACAGGCCGAACAGATCGCCGATCTCGCTCGCGGGCCGCGACCAGTTTTCCGAGCTGAAAGAAAAAATGGTGAGATAGACGATGCCGAGTTCATGGGCCGCACGCACCACGCGGCGCAGCGCTTCGACGCCGCGGCGATGGCCCTCGACGCGCGGCAAGCCGCGCGAAGCGGCCCAGCGCCCGTTGCCGTCCATGATGATGGCCACATGCAACGGACTGCCGGAGCGATCCGGTCCGTCAGCTGCTGGGGCGGCGGCGTTCGACATCGGCTCGTTCCCGTAGCGCCTTCAGACCGTCAGGATTTCCTTTTCCTTGGCGGCAAGCAGCTGATCGACTTCGGCGATCACGCCGTCGGTCGCCTTCTGCACCTCGTTCGACAGGCGCTCCTGATCGTCCTCGGAGATCTCGTGATTCTTCTCGAGCTTCTTGATCACGTCGAGGCCGTCGCGGCGCACGTGGCGTACCGCGACCTTGGCCGCTTCCGCGTATTTGTGCGCGACCTTGACGAGCTCCTTGCGGCGCTCCTCGTTGAGTTCGGGAATCCGCAAGCGCAGCACCTGTCCTTCGGTCGCCGGCGACAGGCCGAGGTTGGAGTCGACGATTGCCTTCTCCACGGCCTTGACCATCGTCTTGTCCCAGACCTGCACCGAGAGCAGGCGCGGCTCGGGCACGCTAATGGTGGCAACCTGGTTGAGCGGCATATGCGAGCCGTAAGCCTCGACCTGGACCGGCTCCAACATAGAGGCCGCGGCACGGCCGGTGCGCAGGCCGCCGAGCTCGTGCTTGAGCGATTGCGTGGCGCCCTGCATGCGGCGCTTGACGTCGTTGATGTCAAAACCAGCTGCGGCCATGACGTTTCTCCCTTTCACTAGAAACCGGCTGTCGACGCCCTCGGGCCCAAAATCTGGACCCGGAGGCGCGGCAATCAGCCGGCGACGACGGTGCCGTGTCCGGTACCGCGCAGAATCGCACCGATCGAACCGGGCTCCGCGATAGAGAACACGATGATAGGCAGCGACGTCTCGCGGGCAAGTGCGAAAGCGGTCGCGTCCATGACCTTGTAGCCGCCCTCGATCGCCTGCGAATGGGTTAGGCGGTCGAAGCGCTTGGCTTTGGGGTCCTTCTTCGGATCGGCGCTGTAGACGCCGTCGACATTGGTGGCCTTCAGCACCGCCTGCGCACCGATTTCGGCCGCGCGGAGCACGGCGGTGGTGTCGGTCGTGAAGAACGGGTTGCCGGTTCCACCGCCGAGCAGGACGATGCGTCCCTCGGCGAGATATTTGTGCGTTGCACTACGGGTGAACAGCTCGGAAATCTCCGGCATCACGAATGCCGACAAGGTCCGCGCCGGGGTTCCCTTGCGCTCGATCGCCGCCTCCAGCGCGAGGCAGTTCATCATGGTGGCAAGCATACCCATGGTGTCGCCGGTCGGCCGGGAGACGCCGCGCGAGGACACCTCGACGCCACGGACGATGTTGCCGCCGCCGATCACGACGGCGACCTCGATACCGAGGTTGCGGGCTGCGATCAGGTCGTCGGCGATGCGATCGACCGTCGGTTGATCGATACCGAACCCGTGGGAGCCGGCCAGATATTCGCCGGACAGCTTGATCACCACGCGACGATAGATCGGCTCAGCCATGATGCGATCGCTTTCTTATCCCGCGCAGGCAGGCCTCCGGCGCGGAGCGCCGGACGCCTTGGTGTCAGCGGTTACTTCTTGCCGCTGGCGGCCGCGACTTCGGCGGCGAAGTCACTTTCCTGCTTCTCGATTCCCTCACCGAGAGCATAGTTCACAAAGCCAGCGATTTTGATCGGCCCGCCGACCTTACCCTCAGCTTCCTTCACCGCCTGGGCAACCGACTTGCCGCTATCGTGGATGAAGGCCTGATCGAGCAGGCAGACCTCCTTGTAGTAGGTCTTCAGGCCGGAATCGACGATCTTCTCGATGACGTTCTCCGGCTTGCCCTGCTGGCGGTACTTGTCGGCCAGCACGTCCTTCTCGCGCTTGACGGTCTCCGGATCGAGCCCGGCCGGGTCGAGCGCCAGCGGCTTCGCCGCCGCGACGTGCATGGCGAGCTGGCGGCCGAGCACCGCGAGCTCGTCGGTCTTGCCGGCGGACTCCAGCGCCACGATCACGCCGATCTTGCCGGCGCCCTCGACGACCGCGTTGTGGACATAGCTCGACACCACGCCCTTGCTCACCTCGAGCGAGGCGGCGCGGCGCAGCGTCATGTTCTCGCCGATGGTCGCGATCGCGTCGGAGATCGCGGTCTCGACGGTGACGTCGCCGACCTTGGCCGCCTTGATCTTCTCGACGTCAGCGCCGTTGTGCAGCGCGACCTGGGCGATCATCTTGACCAGGCCCTGGAACTGCTCATTGCGCGCAACGAAATCGGTCTCCGAGTTGACCTCGACCAGCACGCCCTTGGTGCCGGAAGTCAGCGCGCCGATCAGGCCCTCGGCCGCGACGCGGCCGGCCTTCTTGGCGGCCTTGGAGAGGCCCTTCTTGCGCAGCCAATCCTGCGCTTCCTGCATGTCGCCGTTGTTCTCGGTCAGCGCCGCCTTGCAATCCATCATGCCCGCGCCAGTCGACTCGCGGAGCTCCTTGACCATCGCTGCTGTGATCGTTGCCATCGTTCAATGTCCTTCTTGCCTGTACAGAAACCGCGGCGCCCGATGGCGCCGCTATCTGCGACAGGGAGATCGTTGTTCGTGGAATAGAAGCGGCGGCCGGGCGAGACCCGGCCACGCCGCGTAGCCTTTATTCCGCTTCGGCGAGCGTCTTGGCCTGGGCGACCCAGGCGTCGGCACGGCTCGGCAGACCGACTTCTTCGCCAATCTTGTGCGCGGTGTCGTGGTCGAGCTCGGCGAGCTGCCAGTAGTGGAAGATGCCGAGGTCGTTGAGCTTCTTCTCGATCGCACCGGACACGCCGGTGAGCTTCTTGAGGTTGTCGGCGGTGCCGCGCGGGCCGGCGAGGCCCTGGAAGCCGGACGGCGCGGCCGCCGGAAGGTCTTCCTGCACGGGCGTCGCCGACGCGCCGATGTCGATTCCGGAATCGCCCTGAGCGCGCGAGATGCCGTCGATGGCGGCGCGCGCCACGAGATCGCAATACAGCGAGATCGCGCGGCCGGCGTCGTCATTGCCCGGCACCACATAGGTGATGCCCTTCGGGTCCGAATTGGTGTCGACGATCGCCGCGACCGGGATGTTGAGCCGCTGGGCTTCCTGGATCGCGATGTCTTCCTTGTTGGTGTCGATCACGAAGATCATGTCGGGAAGGCCGCCCATGTCCTTGATGCCGCCGAGCGAACGGTCGAGCTTGTCGCGCTCGCGCTGCAGCGTCAGCCGCTCCTTCTTGGTGTAGGAGTTGGCTTCGCCCGACGACAGCACGTCGTCGAGATGACGCAGGCGCTTGATCGAGGCCGAGATCGTCTTCCAGTTGGTCAGCGTGCCGCCGAGCCAGCGCGAGTTGACGAAGTACTGCGCCGAACGCTTGGCAGCGTCGGCAACACCGTCCTGGGCCGAGCGTTTGGTGCCGACGAACAGGATGCGGCCGCCCTTGGCGACGGTATCGCTGACCGCCTGCAGGGCACGGTGCAGCATCGGCACGGTCTGCGCGAGGTCGATGATGTGGATGTTGTTGCGGGCGCCGAAGATGTAATCCTGCATCTTCGGATTCCAGCGGTGGGCCTGGTGGCCAAAGTGAACGCCAGCTTCAAGCAACTGACGCATAGAAAAATCGGGTAGCGACATAGTGATAATTCTCCGGTTGGTTCCTCCGGAAACGTGTGAGCAAACGCGCCTGAATGGCCCGGTTACCACCGGACGGCCTTGAGAGCCATGTTTCCGTGTGAGATGGCGCGCTATATAGCGCGATTTGCGCCAGAAGCAAGGAAATACGGCCGGTTACACCGGCCGGCCGGGCACAAATCGTGCCGAAACGGCCCTGTTTGGCGCCCGGAGTCCCCAGTTTACAGGGTCTGCACGTCGACCACGCCGGCAACCGCCTTGATCGCGCCGGCGATCTGCGGCGAGACCTTGTAGCGGCCGGGCAGCTTCATCTCCACCTCGGTTTCGAGGTCCAGCATCATCACCAGCGAGACGTCGCCATCGGCCCCCGCCGCCGGTGGCGGCGCGGCGGCCGGCTTCACGGCCGGTGCCTTTGCGGCGCCGCCCGGGGCAGGCGCGGCTTCCGGCATGTTGAGCCGGCGGGCGATCGACTCCAGCGGCTTGGTGTCGCGCACGAAGATCCGCAGGCCCTTCTGCGTCTTGGCCGCGGCGTGATCCAGCGGCTCGGCGTGCAGCACCCTCGCCCGCACGTCCTCGCCCTGCAGCTCGGCGCCGAGCTGCAACAGCACGGCCGCTCCCGGTTCGAGCACGTCGCGGTATTGCGCAAGGCCTTCCGAGAAGAGCACCGCTTCGAAATGGCCGGTCGGGTCCGACAGGCCCATGATGCCCATCTTGTTGCCGGTCTTGGTGCGGCGCTCCATGCGGGACACGACGGTTGCCGCGACCTTGCCGGCGGTGGCGCCGGTCTTCACCGCGCGCGAGAACTCCGCCCAGGACTGCACGCGCAGCCGCTTCAGCGCGGTGGCGTAGTCGTCGAGCGGATGGCCCGACAGGAAAAAGCCGATGGCGTCGTATTCGCGCCGCAGCCGGTCGGCGGGCAGCCACGGCTCGATCTGCGGCAGCATGATGCTCGGCGCATCCGCCGCGCCGCCGAACATGTCGTTCTGGCCCGAGGTCGCCGCCTCATGGCTGCGCTGGCAGGCGGCGAGGATCGCATCGGCGCCGGCGAAGACGCGCGCGCGGTTCGGCTCCAGCGTGTCGAAGGCGCCGGCCGCCGCAAGGCTCTCGATGATCCGCTTGTTGACGGCGCGCGGGCTCACCCGCGCGGCGAAATCGGCGAGCGAGGTGAAGGCGCCCTTCTTGTTGCGCTCCTCGATGATCTGCTCGACCGCCTGGATGCCGACGCCCTTCAGCGCCGCCAGCGCGTAGTAGATCGTGTTGTCGCTGACCTCGAAGGTCGCGCCGGAGCGATTGATGTTGGGCGCCTCGACCTTGATGCCGAGCCGCTGCGCCTCGGAGCGGAATTCGGACAGCTTGTCGGTGTTGTTGAGTTCGAGCGTCATCGACGCCGCCAAAAACTCGACCGGGTAGTGCGCCTTCATATAGGCGGTGTGGTACGACACCAGCGCATAGGCCGCCGCGTGGCTCTTGTTGAAGCCGTAGTCGGCGAACTTGGCGAGCAGCTCGAAGATCGTCTCGGCCTGGCCCTTCGCCACGCCGTTCTTCATCGCACCGTCGACGAAGATGTCGCGCTGCTTGTCCATCTCGGCGCGGATCTTCTTGCCCATCGCGCGGCGCAGCAGGTCGGCCTGGCCGAGCGAGTAGCCCGCCATCTGCTGCGCGATCTGCATCACCTGTTCCTGATAGATGATGACGCCGAAGGTCTCCTTCAGGATCGGCTCCAGGATCGGATGCAGATATTCCGATTCCTCGTCGCCGTGCTTGCGCGCGCAATAGGTCGGGATGTTCGCCATCGGGCCCGGGCGATACAGCGCCACCAGCGCGATGATGTCCTCGAAGCGGTCCGGCCGCATGTCGATCAGCGCGCGCCGCATGCCCTGGCTTTCCACCTGGAACACGCCGACGACATCGCCCCGCGCCAGCATCTGATAGCTCGGCGCATCGTCGATCGGCAGCGTCGCGAGATCGACATGGACGTTGCGCTGCTTGAGCAGCTTCACCGCGACGTCCAGCACGGTCAGCGTCTTCAGGCCGAGGAAGTCGAATTTCACGAGGCCCGCCGGCTCGACCCATTTCATGTTGAATTGGGTGACCGGCATGTCGGATTTCGGATCGCGGTAGAGCGGCACCAGCTCGCTCAGCGGCCGGTCGCCGATCACGATACCGGCGGCATGCGTCGAGGCATGGCGCGTCAGGCCTTCGAGACGCTGCGCGATATCGAACGCACGCGCCACCACCGGATCCTCGTCGCGGAACGCCTGCAGCTTGGGCTCGCCCTCGATCGCCTGCGCCAGCGTCACCGGCGCTGCGGGATTCTGCGGCACCAGCTTGGTCAGCTTGTCCACCTGCCCATAGGGCATCTGCAGCACGCGCCCGACGTCGCGCAGCACGCCGCGCGCCTGCAGCGTACCGAAGGTGATGATCTGCGCCACCTGGTCGCGGCCGTAGCGCTCCTGCACGTACTGAATCACCTCGCCGCGGCGGTCCTGGCAGAAGTCGATGTCGAAGTCCGGCATCGAGACGCGTTCGGGATTGAGGAAGCGCTCGAACAGCAGCGCAAACCGCATCGGATCGAGGTCGGTGATGGTCAGCACCCAGGCGACCAGCGAGCCGGCGCCGGAGCCGCGGCCCGGCCCGACCGGAATGCCCTGCGCCTTCGCCCATTTGATGAAGTCGGAGACGATCAGGAAGTAGCCCGCGTATTTCATGCGGGTGATGACGTCGAGCTCGAAGGCAAGCCGCTTGCTGTAGTCCTCTTCGGTCATTCCCGGCGAGAGACCGTGCACCCGCAGGCGATTCGCGAGCCCCTCCTCGGCCTGGCGCTTCAGCTCGGCGGCCTCGTCGGCGGCGGCATCGGCGCTGGCGGCGGCACCCACCGTGAAGAACGGCAGGATCGGCTTGCGGGTCTTCGGCCGGAACGAGCAGCGCTCGGCGATCTCCACCGTCGAGGCCAGCGCCTCCGGGATGTCGGCGAACAGCACCGCCATTTCCGCGCGGGTCTTGAAGCGGTGATCCGGGGTCAGTTGCTCGCGGTTGGTCTCGGCAATCAGATGGCCGCCGGCGATGCAGAGCAGCGCGTCATGCGATTCGTAGTCGTCATTGCTGGCAAAATACGGCTCGTTGGTCGCCACCAGCGGCAGGCCCTTGCTGTAGGCGAGATCGATCAGGCCGCCTTCGGTGCGGCGTTCCTTGTCGGCGCCGTGGCGCTGCAATTCGATGTAGAGGCGATCGCCGAACAGGCCGGCCAGGCGTTCGCAGCGGGTGATCGCCAGCGCCGCCTGCTCGGCCCGGAGCGCCAGCGCGATCGGGCCGTCGGGGCCGCCGGTCAGCGCGATCAGGTCCTCGGCGTCGTCGATGAGCCAATCGAACTTGATGTGCGGGGTCTGGTTGACCGGCGTCTCCAGGAACGCCCGCGAGTTCAGCCGCATCAGGCTGCGGTAGCCGCGCTCGCGCGCCGCCAGCAGCACGATTCGCGCCGGGCCCGTCGTCGCAAGGATGCTCCGCGTATTCGGATCGACGTCGCCGAAATCCACCGCCAGCTCGCAGCCGACGATCGGCTGGATGCCGTAGCCGGCCATCTTGTCCGAGAATTCCAGTGCGCCGAACATGTTGTCGGTATCGGTCAGCGCCAGCGCCGGCTGGCGGTCGGCCTTCGCGAGCTCGCCCAGCTTGGCGATCTTGATCGAGCCCTTCAGCAGCGAATAAGCGGAATGAACGTGAAGGTGAACGAATCCGGCATTCGGCATGACTGCTTACGGAATCTCTTGAGTCAGGGATGGAGCGAGCGCCAGGGCCGGAACTCGAAAGTGTCAGACCCGACTCGCAATCCCATGGTGGGGCCTGACCCCTGCCAAGTCCACGCCGAACGCGGCGTGGCGGCAAGTCCTCCTGCTTTTCCCCAGGGGCAGACCATGCCGCCGGCGATGCCCCTGTCCCCGCGGGCGCATTTTCAGAATTGGGTGATCAGCTGGGCCCACACCGCGATCATCCCGACGAACAGCGTGATCGATGCCAGCGCTGCAGCTTCTTGCACGAAAATCTTCAACATGGCCGCTCTCCCTGAACCGGAACGTATGCAGAACATTGTTCCTTTTTTGTTCTAGGTGTCAAGCAATGCCGGCGACCCAGTTCGAGAAGTGACCCCTGTGGTTAATTCCTGAGCGGCCGACGTCTCGCCGCCGACAGTGATCCGGATGGCGAACTCGTCTTGAGCCTCCGGGGAGCTAGTTACCGCAGCAATTCCCAGCCTGCCTGGGAGGGCAAAGGACCGTTCCGTATGAGCAAAACACGCAGCAATCTCCTGCTTTCGGTTTCAGGCGAGTGCCGCAGCCCTTGCAATCATAGAAGAACTGGCAGGCGTCGGTCGGCATCGTCTCGATGGAGACATGGCCGCAGGACGGGCACGTCAGTTGGGAAGTCAGCTGCAGGTCCGTCATGCCGCGAATATGCGGCGTTGACCGTTCGGTCGGAAGGCCTCGTCCAATCAAATCCGACCCGAATCCCGAAGCGGACGGGCAAAGCCCGTCCCCTGCTCCTGGCCGACGGGCCGGCGCCGCCAGGCCAACAAAAAACCCCGGGCCGAAGAAGCCCGGGGTTTTCGATGCCGCTTGAATTAAGCGAGCGATCAGTACTTCGCGATGACCGGGCCACCGAACTTGTAGTTCAGACGGCCCAGGACCATGTCGGTGTCGCCACCGGTGTGGAAGCCGGTCACGGCAACACCAGCCGGGGTCACGAAGGTCGCGCCATGGGTGTCTTCGAAGATGTGGTTGTACTCGACGCCGAGCGACCAGCCCTGCGAGAAGGCGAATTCGAGGCCAACACCGACCGTCGGGCTCCAACGGGTGTCGAAGCCGGTCTCGGACGCCAGATTGCCGGCCGCGTTGAGGAACTGGAAGTTGCGATCGGTGACCGCAGCACCGCCCTTGGCGTACAGCAGGACGTTGTTCCAGGCGTAGCCGATCTGACCGGTGAACAGGCCGAACGCATCAGTCTTCGAGCGAACGATGCCGCCCGGGACGACCAGATTGCCGGTGCTGCCGGAGAAGTCAGCCCAGTTGCCCTGAGCTTCCAGACCGAACACCCAGCCGCCGGCCTGCCAGCGGTAGCCGATCTGGCCACCGACGGTGCCGCCGTTGGCGTCGTAGCTTCCGACGCCGCCGAAGCCGTCGACCGAACGGTTGTCGTGGCTCTGGCCCCAACCACCGTTGATACCGATGTAGAAGCCAGTCCAATCATAAACAGCGGCAACCATGGGCGGCGGAGCCTTGGTGTAAGGGCGAGCCGCGAGGTCAGCCGCGGAGGCAGCAGTCGCGCTGAGCGCGAGCATGCTGGCGGTGACAAGCAAAATCTTTTTCATTTTCCCGTTCCAACTTTTTCTACAGGCCCCCAAGGCCGCGAGACACCGTCATAGCAGCCCCCGGCGGAATTGCTGTAACTTCGCGGCAACAGGCAGGGCCAAACGACTTCGCTCAAATTTGAAGTTAATACTGTATTACGGGCACTTCCTGGAGTTTTTGCCACATAGTTGCCGCACAATCTTCACAATTCGGATCTGCGTGCGCAGCTGGGCGCAAGATCGTTGACCGGAACCGGCTTGTCCGATTTGGATCGTCGCCAGGGTCGAATCTTCGCAGCAAAAGGAATGCAGATGCGGACGATGATTCTTGCTGCTGCGGCATCGGTGGCTGCACTTGCAACGCTGGGGACTGCGCCCGCGCATGCCGTCGGCGTGCGTTACCCGTTCTGCATTCAAGGCGACCGCTATCCCGGCCTGAGCAACTGCTCCTATCCATCGTATGAGGCGTGCTTGGCCACCGCTTCGGGCATCGGGCAGAACTGCATCGCCAACCCCTATTATGCCGGCGACAACGACCCGCGCTCGTATCTTCACGTGTCCCCGCGGGACCGCCGTGAGGGCAATTTCTTCGACCTGTTCATCCACTGATACGCTCGGTCCGGCAACCCCGGCGCGGGAATGTGAGTTGATCCGGCGCTGCGCACAGGTGCCTATTCGCGTGCGCTCGGCATCAGCATTGCCGGCGCCGACGAGGAGATTTCTGATGCGCAGTCTGATTCTGGCACTCTTGCCGACACTCCTGGCCTTGGCAGCCGCGCCGGCCAGCGCCCAGAAATACGATTCGACCTCGCCGGTCTGCAAAACCAACTACCGATGGGGCGGTGAGGATACCGACTGCGGCTACACTTCGATCGCGCAGTGCCAGGCTTCGGCGTCCGGCCTCGCGGCGATCTGCATCAACAACCCCTATTATGCCGGGCCGCCGATCGACAGGCAGCCGAGAGCATCCGGCAGACGGCCTCGCCCCGCTTATTGAGCCAGAAGCATTTCGTTCCGATCGAAGCGACACGGAAAAAGGCTCCGGATTCTCTCGTCTTAGCGCGGCTTCTTCACGCGCACCGCTAGCCAGTTCACGCGACGGCGCACTATTCGAGCTCGACAACCTGTCCGTTCGACAGCGACACCCGGCGATCCATTCGCGCGGCGAGATCCAGATTGTGAGTCGCGATCAGCATCGCGACCCGGGTCGCCTTCACGAGTTGCATCAGCGCGTTGAAGACGTGGTCGGCCGTGCCGGGATCGAGATTGCCGGTCGGCTCGTCCGCGAACAGTACCCGGGGCGCGTTGGCAACCGCGCGCGCGATCGCGACACGCTGCTGCTCGCCGCCCGAGAGCTCGGCTGGGCGATGGGTGATGCGATCGCCGAGCCCGAGATAGGAGAGAATCTCGGTCGACCGTTTCACGGTTTCGGAGCGTTTGAGGCCGCGAATCATCTGCGGCAGCATGACGTTCTCGAGCGCCGAGAACTCCGGCAGCAACCGGTGCGATTGATAGACGAAGCCGATATCGGAACGGCGAATCTGGGTGCGGTCGACGTCGGACATCTGCGAGGTCGGCGTGCCCGCGACATAGACTTCGCCGTCATCGGGGGTCTCCAGCAGGCCCGCGATGTGCAGCAATGTCGACTTGCCGGATCCCGACGGCGCCACCAGCGCCACCGATTGACCGGGCCACAGCGCGAGATTGGCGCCGTTCAGGACGGTCAGCGTCGCTTCGCCCTGCCGGTATTCCCGCTTGATGTCATGAAGATAGACGACCGGTGTGTCTTCCGCCCCCTCCGCCATGTGCGCTCCTTATTCGTACCGGAGCGCGTCGACCGGATCGAGGCGCGCGGCGCGCCACGACGGGTAGAGCGTCGCAAGGAAGGACAGCGTCAGCGCCATGATCACGACGGCGAGCGTCTCGCCAAAATCGATTTCAGCAGGCAGCTTCGACAGGAAATACAGCGTCGGATCGAACAATTCCGTGTTGGTGAGCCACGACAGGAATTGCCTGATGGTTTCGATGTTGAAGCAGATCAGCAAGCCGACCAGCAGACCGACCAGCGTGCCGACGACGCCGATCGATGCGCCGGTGATCAGGAATATCCGCATGATCGAGCCCTGCGAGGCGCCCATGGTCCGCAGAATCGCGATGTCCTGGCCCTTGTCCTTCACCAGCATGATCAGTCCCGAGACGATGTTGAGCGCCGCGACCAGCACGATCATGGTCAGGATCAGGAACATCACGTTGCGTTCGACCTGAAGCGCGTTGAAGAAGGTCGAATTGCGCTGCCGCCAGTCGACCAGGAAGACCGGCCGGCCGGCCGCCTCGGTCACCAGCTTGCGATAGGTCTCGATCTTGTCCGGATTGGTGGTGAACACCTCGATCGAGGACACGTCGTTGTTGCGGTTGAAATAGGCCTGCGCCTCGGTCAGCGGCATGAACACGAAGGTCGAATCATATTCCGACATGCCGATCTCGAACACCGCAGTAATCTTGTAGGGTTTGATGCGCGGCGTGGTGCCCATCGGCGTCACCGCGCCCTTCGGCGAAACCAGCGTGATCATGTCGCCGGCATGCAGCGAAAGCTGGTCGGCGAGGCGGCGACCGATCGCGACGCCCTGCCCCTCATCGAAACCCTCGAGCGAGCCTTGTTTGATGTTCTTGGCGATCGAGGTGAGGTTGTTGAGATCGTCGGCGCGAATGCCGCGGATGAAGACGCCGGCGGCGTTGAACGGCGATGAACCGAGCCCCTGCCCGTCCACCACCGGCGCGGCGAGGCGAATGCCCTGCACCTGGCTGATGCGGTCGGCGACATCCTTCCAGTCGGTCAGCGGCGATTCCAGCGGCTGCACCAGAATATGTCCGTTGAGGCCGAGGATCTTGTCCAGCAACTCCTTGCGGAAGCCGTTCATGACCGCCATCACCACGATCAGCGTGGCGACGCCGAGCATGATGCCGAGGAACGAAAAGCCGGCGATGACCGAAATGAACCCTTCCTTGCGGCGCGCGCGCAGATAGCGTCCGGACAGCAGCCATTCGAATGGCGCAAAGGGCGGGGTACGGACTGGCTCGCTCATGGTCTCATCCATCTGTCGATAATCCCATGATTCGGGCCAAATGTGGCCGGATTACCCCGCCGATCAGCGCGGCGTGAATAAACTTTAACCCGCGAGCTTCGCGACCACGTCGGCGGGGCTCATATTGTCGCGTGAGCCGTCGCTGCGACGCTTCACTTCGACCTTGCCGTCCGCAAGCCCCTTGGGTCCGACCAGAATCTGCCACGGGATGCCGATCAGATCGGCCGCGGCGAACTTGGCGCCGGCACGCTGGTCGGTGTCGTCGTAGAGCACGTCGACGCCCTTCGCCGAGAGCTCGCGATAAAGCTGCTCGCAGGCGCCATCGACCGCGGCATCGCCCTGCTTGAGATTGAGGATCGCGGCGCGGAACGGCGCGACGGCCTCGGGCCATTTGATGCCGGCGTCATCGTGACACGCTTCGATGATCGCGCCGACCAGACGCGACACGCCGACGCCGTAGGAGCCGCCATGGATCGGCACGTCGACGCCGTCGGGACCGGCCACCATCGCCTTCATGGTCTCGGAATATTTGGTGCCGAAATAGAAGATCTGGCCGACCTCGATGCCGCGCGTGTTCAGCCGCTTTGCCTCAGGCACTTCCTGTTCGAAGCGCGCAGCCTCGTGGACGTCCTCGGTCGCGGCGTAGACCGAAGTCCACTGCTTGATGATCGGCGTCAGATCACCGTCATAATCGACGTCCGCGCCCGGCACCGGCAGGTCCAGCACATCGCGGTTGATGTAGACGCCGGACTCGCCGGTCTCCGCGAGCACGATGAATTCGTGGCTGAGGTCGCCGCCGATCGGGCCGGTCTCGGCCCGCATCGGGATCGCCTTGAGGCCCATCCGCGCAAAGGTGCGCAAATAGGCCACGAACATCTTGTTGTAGGAGCGCCGCGCGCCGGCCTCGTCGAGGTCGAACGAATAGGCGTCCTTCATCAGGAACTCGCGGCCGCGCATCACGCCGAAGCGCGGACGCTGCTCATCGCGGAATTTCCACTGGATGTGGTAGAGGTTGAGCGGCAGGTTCTTGTAGGACTTGATGTAGGAGCGGAAAATCTCCGTGATCATTTCCTCGTTGGTCGGCCCGTACAACAGCTCGCGCTTGTGACGATCGAGGATGCGCAGCATCTCCGGGCCGTAGGCGTCGTAGCGGCCGCTTTCGCGCCAGAGATCGGCGAGCTGCAGCGTCGGCATCAAGAGCTCGAGCGCGCCGGCGCGGTCCTGTTCCTCGCGAACGATCTGCTCGATCTTCTTCAGCACCCGGAAGCCGAGCGGCAGCCAGGCATAAATGCCGGCAGCCTCCTGCCGCATCATGCCCGCGCGCAGCATCAGCCGATGCGAGACGATCTCCGCCTCTTTCGGGTTTTCTTTCAGGATGGGCAGGAAAAACCGCGACAATCGCATGGCGTTACTCGGGAATCAGGAAAGCGTGGGAAGAGCTGCAGTGAAACCGGATCGGCTGTGAAAACACAAGGCCGCCAAATAAGAAAAACCTTTCAAATCAGGCGATTTTCGGCCATTTGAACGAATTGCGTACCATCGAAGTGCCCAGCGCGCCGACCGCGGCTTTACCTGACCTCGAAATCGTCTTCCAGCGTCACTTTCTTGAAATCGGTCACCAAGGCGTCGATCTGCATGTGCCAGCGGCCCGGCACCGGCAACGGCACCTTGCGCACGTGCCAATAGCCATCGGCACCGCGCGCGGCGGCGCGTTCCATCGGTTCGATGCCGCGCTCGGGCAAGCTCAGCGTCAGCGTCGCCTCCTTGGCCGTCAACGGGCTGGCATCGCCGTTCATCAGCTGCAGCACGAAGTCATTTTGCCCGACCTTGCCCGGCGCGATCAGCACCTGGAACATCGCGGCATCGGTGTGAATGTGGACCGCGAGCGGAACATCGGCCGACATCGCCAGCACGCGCGGCGGCGGCGTGAAGCGCCAGAGTGCAACGAGGCCGAGAATGGCGATCATCAGCACGAATTCCAGCGCGATCGAGCGCTGCAGCGGCCGTGTCCGATGAAACTCGCGCGCGATGGCCGGCGTGAACACCAACCGGTTCAGCGCAGCGAGCCCGAGCAACAACACCACCAGCACCAGCTTCGCAACCAGGATGTTGCCGTACCCGGTGTCGATCAGCGCGTGAAAACTGTCGAGCTGGACGATCGCGAGCGCCAGGCCCGACAAGGCGATCAACGCGACGACCGGCACCGCGATCGTCGAAAAATGCCGCAGCACCCGCAGCAGCGAATCCTTGCGCTGCCAGGCAAGCACCGCCAGCGGCGCGAGCGCGCCCATCCAGAACGCCACGCCCACGCCATGGATGAATAGCGCGGCTCGCGTCAGCCATTGCGGCGAAGCGGTGGCGGCGTGGCCGCTGACCGCAAACGACAGCCCGACACAGATCATTGCGGTCGCGGTGCGGGTGAAAGCTGCACCGAACGACGGGCTGCGCCAGGCGATCGCCGCGATTAGCATCGCGGCGATCGCGAGCAGCAGCGCGGGAAACAGGCTGGTAGCGCGCGGCGCTGGCCCATGCCGCCCACGTCACGATGCCCGAGAGCGGCAGGTTCAAGAGGTCGACACCCTGCAAGCCAAGCGACGCGATCGCGCCGACAAGGCCGATCTTCAGCGACCACATGATCAGCCGTTCGCCGGCCGGGCCCTGCCCGATCCAGGCCGCAAAGAACACGCCGCCGACGCCGGCAAACAGGCCCAGATAGAGCCCGAGCCGCGCCAGCCAGATCAACACATCGAGCACGCCGTCGCTTGACGGCGCCGCCGAGCCGGTGACGACGCCGATCGAAAACAGCAGCGAGCCCGCGACCGGATGGCCATCCTGCGACACCACGCGATAGCTGACCACCTGCGTGCCCTGCGGCAGGCCCGCCGGCAGCGTCACCATCACCGACTGGTCGACGGCGCGGATCGCGACGTCGCGCGGCTTGCCCGCGGCGTCGAGCAGGCTGACCGCCGTCGGCGCCACCGCTTCGTTGAAGCGGAGCACCACCGTCCTGGGTGCTTCAGCCACCACGCTGCCGTCGGCCGGTTCGGCGCCGATCAGGACGGCATGCGCATGGGCTGAGGTCGCAAGACACAGCGCCACGAGCAGCGCTGCGAGGTTTGCGACCAGCCGCATCACTTACGACTTCGGCAGCAGCTTGACGCCGGGCGCCGGTGTCTTGCTGCCATGGTCGTGCCCGCCGCCCTGCCCGTCGGCCGGGATATCGATCCAGCGGCTGACGCCCTGCTCGCACTCCTGCACGACCGGAAAGTACAACGTGGTGTTGGGCTTCAAGGTGTCGGTGAGAAACGTCTGCATCACGAACTCGTCGTAGTTCTGGTCCGCAAGCTTGCCACCGCTCCAGGCGACTTCCTTGACGCCCTCGGAAAGCTTGGCGCCGTGATAGTCGTATTGCGCGGCGTATTTGCCGCTGACCGTATCGAGAGTCCAGCCCGCCTTCGGCATCGGCTTAACTCCGATCACGCCCTCCGGAATCTGCACCCGGATCTTGATTGTCGCCGAGCCCGCGCAGCCATGCGGCACGGCGAACACCGCCTTGTAATACGATCCGACCGCCGCCTGCTTTCCTTCGAGTGTGATATGCGCGATCGCCGGCTGCGCTGCGAGCAGCGCCGCCGTGGCAATGAGGAGCGTCTGTGATCGCATGGCTGCCTCACATCTTCTTCATGTCCATGTGACCGGAATGGTCGCCATGACCGGAATGACCGCCGCCCGGCCCCTGCGCGCCGACGGCCTGCACGTCCAGCGAGACCGAGACCTTGCCGGCCTTTTCGAACTCGAGCGTGACCGGCACCTTGTCGCCCTGCTTCAGCGGATTCTTCAGGTCGAACATCATCAGGTGATAGCCGCCCGGCGCGAGCTTCACGGTCTTGCCGGGCTCGATGGTGAGGCCCTTGTCGAGCGCACGCATCTTCATCACGCCATTGTCCATCGACATCTCGTGGACTTCGATCTTGCCGGCAACATCGCCGGTGCCTGACACCAGCCGGTCGGGCGTCGTCCCCTTGTTCTCGATCGTCAGGTAGCCGCCGCCGATCTTGGCGCCGTTCGGCGTTGCGCGCGTCCAGGCCTGCGTGATCACGAGGTCGCCGGCCTTGACGTCCTCGGCGCGCGCGGACGTCGAGACGAGTGCAGCGGTCAGCCCTGCGAGGGCAAGGATGCGGGGGAGCGTCTTCATGGCGACGGATTTCCTTTCAAGTTGTAATTCAAGTGTCATCGGGTTGCTGCCGACTGGGCGCTGGACCATTTGTTCAGATCGGCGATTTCGGCCGACCCTTCGATCGTCGTGATCGTTCCATCCCTGGCAATCAGCATGGTTCGCGGGATATCGCCTTGCCAGGCCGGATCGATCTCAAATCTCAACCGCTCGGCAAAGCCGTCGTCGAAAATCCAGTTTTCGGCCGCGCCGAGGCCGGCGCGATCCAGCATCGATCGCGTCGCCTCCGGAAGGTTGGGAACCAGATCCGCGCTGATCGTGACGACATCGATTCCGGGATGATCCTTCATGAACTGGCCAAGCTGCGGCAGCTCGACCTTGCATGGTCCGCAGGTCACTCCCCAGAAGTGCACCAGGGTCGGATGACCGGCATGCTCATGCAGCAGCTTTTGCCAGCTGCCGCGTTCAAACGGCCTTGGCGCGCCCTCTCCCGCCGCCAGTGCAGTCGGCAGCGTCGCGAGCAGGATCAGCGCAGCCAGCAGATGACGCTTCATGGTTCGCCCTCGATCGCTTGAAAATGGTAGCCGTCGGCCTTCGTCATCCACGACAGATAGGTCTGCCGGCTGTCCGAGACGAGCAGCGGATGGTCGGAACTGTCGGCGGTATCCGCGATCACCGTTGGCTTCGACCATGTCGCTCCATCGTCGTGCGATGTCATGAGATCGATTGTCGTCTTCTGCCCGTCGAATTCCTTCCAGGCCATGACAAGCCCCTGCGGCCCCGCGATAATCTGCGGCCGTGACGGGCTGCGGTTCGGCTGACCGACCGGAAGCGGATCGGAGAAGGTTTTGCCGCCGTCGCGCGAGCGCGCATAGAACAATCCCTTGCGCGCCTTGCCGTTGGTGTACCACGTCACATGGTAGGTTCCTTCGCGCGATATGGTCAGGCTCGGACCGTGATGCGGACAGGCCGCGATCTGCCAGTCGTCGCGGCTCACCCGATGTATCTCGCCGGGCGTAGCCAGGTCGGAGAATGTCACGATCGCATGGTCGCGCACGCCACCCTCAAAGATGTTCCGGAACACGACCACCGGACGGCCCGCACCATCGAATGCCAGCGCAAGGCGGCAGCACTCGCAGGTGTTGTCGGCGACGAGCCGCGCGTCGGAATAGGTTGCTCCGCCATCTCCCGATGACGCGAAAAACAATCCGGCACCATCATATTTCTGGCCGCGCTGCTGCGCCGGCACGCGGTTGCGCTTGTCGAGCCACGCGGCAAACACCGCCCCCGCAGGATCGAAGCCGATCGCCTCGAACCGTTGGCTCTCATTGTTCGTGGTGATCGGCTTCGGCGCATCGAAACTGCGTCCGCCATCGGTCGATCGCGTGGTCAGCACCTGACCGTTGAAATTCTGATCGCGGAAGATCGAGAAGGCCACAGCGATGTTGCCCTTGGCATCGATCGCAAGCTTCGGCCGCGCATCCGGTCCCCAATCGAGACTGAGCCGCTCCCGGCTGACCTGCACCGGTGTGGAAAAGCTCTTGCCCTGGTCTTTTGAGCTCGCGACGGAGATCTGACCTCCGGCCATCCACGCCAGCCATAATGTCCCATCCCGGCCAAAGGCGGGCGTGACCTTGGTCGCGCAGCGCAGGTCCGTCTCTTCGCAGGCCGCTTCGGAGGCGTGCTGATGGCTCATCTGTGCGACGGCAAGGTTCGGCAAGGCCGCGAGCATGAGCGATGCAAGCAGCGTCAGGGCGACCGGTTTGCGATAGGTCATCGATGCGCTCCTCATTTGAACGCAATCTTCATGCCCGCCACGAAGGCGCGCGGCGATCCGGCATAGATCGAGTTGGTTGAGTTCGCCAGTACGCTCGCGGGATTTTGAATGCCTGCCGCGGTCACCGAATTTGCGATGTTGTTCGCCGACGCCACGTAGGTCCGGTCGAAGACGTTCCTCACCTCGATGTAGAGGTTCAGCGCCTTGAAGTAATCGGAGACGAGATCGGTCTTGTAGTGCAGGTTGAGGTTGACCAGCTCATAGCCCGGCGCCTTCAAGAGGTTGGCGTTGTCCATGTAGAAGCTGTCCTTCCACTGCACTTCGACGAACCCGCCAAATCCCTGAAACTGACCCGACAGCTGGTCGTAGCCTAACCGCGCCGTGAGCTCGTTCGGTGAAATGCCGGGAATCTTGTTGCCGGCGCGATTGAAGCTGAACACCGCGCCGTTCGTGATGTTCTCGACGTATTCCGTGTAGACCTCGTCGAGATAAGTGTAGGCCGCCGAGAACCGCCAGCCCGGCAGGAATTTCCAGTCGGCGGCCAGCTCGACGCCGCGATGCTCCGATCGCGGCGCGTTGAACGTGTAGGAGATGCCCGCAAGCGGCGTGGCCTGAGAAACGAGCTCGTCCTTGAAGAACTCGTAGAAGCCCGTGACGCTGAGCTTGAGCGCGTTGTTCGGTGTCCAGTCGGCACCGACATCGTAACCGAGATTCTTTTGCGTCCGCAGCTGGGTGTTGTTGCCCGAGGCGCCACTCGGCAGGACGAACAAATTGCTGACCTGCGGCGTGCCGTATCCGGTTGCCACTCGTCCACGGACTTGCCACTCGCTGCTCAGCCGGTACAGCAATGCGAGCTCGGGCGCGGTATTCTGGAATTGCCGGTCCGCGGTCGTGATCGCCGTGGTCGTGGTTCCGGCCGCGCCGGCGTAGCTGTAGGCGGTGTTCCGGCCCGTCAGACTGGTGGCCTCCCAGCCAATGCCGGCAACGGCCGTCAGCGCAGACGTGAGCTTCAATTCCTCGCGTGCGCGAACACCGTAATTTGTCGTCGTGCTGAACAAATTGCTCGACAGGCTTCCGAGCGTCGCATTTCCGCCCGGCATTACATTGCGCGTGTCGCTCGACGCGGTGAGCGTATTGTAGAAGCCGCCGAAATAGGTCGTCGAATCCAGCCCAAAAATATCGCCGCGTCTGACGACGTCGCTCATGTAGTTGTAGGACGGGAAGTCGCCGATCGCGCTCGTCGATCCCGTCGGTTGATTGATATTGCGGTCGTCGAAGACGAACTGGTTGCGCCAGGTGGTCTGGTTGTCGAAGTCGTGCTCCCAGCGGCCGCCGACGATGGTACGGCGGTCGTCGCGCCCGAGACCGGCCTGAACCGCGGTCTCCCTGTCGGTCCCGGCCGCCGCGTTGAATCCGTTGTTGAACAACGTCACGGTGGCGCATCCCGGCGCGGCCGTCGCGCCGGTCGTGCAGCCCTGCTGGAACGGGTTCTGGTAGAACTGGTTGAGCGAGGAGCGGATCGGCAGGCGCGTCGTCAGGTCGTTGTTGATCAGCTTCACCGTGAAGCGGTCGTCCGGCGTGACCTGCAGCGTGCCGAGGAAATTAACGGTCTGTGTGTTGAACCAGCTGTTGCCGATGTAGCCGTCGCCGCGCGCGTCGCTCGCGAACAGCGAGGCCTCGAAATTGCCGACCTTCTTGCCCGCCGCGAGATAGTTGTTGAGGTAACCGAAGCTGCCGCCGTCGACGCCATACTCGACGCCGTCGATCTTGCCGCCCGGCCGGGTCCTGAAATTCAGCGCGCCGCCGGTCGCATAATTGCCGTAGAGCGCCGATGACGGCCCGCGGACCACGTCGATGGCGCCATAGGCATGCGGATCGATCAGGTCGCTGCGCGACAGGCCGTCCGGCTGGGTCACCGGGAAACCGTCGTCGAAGATGACGAGGTTGCGGATGCCGAAGCCGTTCCGCGCATTCGACCCGCGGATCGAGATGCCGAAATCACGCGGGCCGTTGCCCTGCTTGATCGAGATGCCCGGACTGTCGCGCAGCACATCGGCGACGGAGAACGCCGGTCGGTTGTCGAACTGGCTGCGGTCGATGGTCGTCTGCGTTTGGCCTGTCGGCGCCCGGTTCAAACCGTCGCGGGTCGCGGCAAGCGTCTCCCCCGGCCTCGCGCCGTCCGCTGGGGCCGCCGTCACGGCTGGCGCTGTCGCCGGCTTCGGCGGCCGCCGCACGGACGCGGCACGAACGCGCGGCTTCTGCGCCGCCGGCTTGGCGCGCACCGCCGTCCGGGGCGCCTCGACGGTGACGGAGGGTAGCTCTGTGCTGGGCGCCTGGGCTTCGGCAGCGGACGGCAATGCGCAAAGCGTCGCGCCCAGCGCGAGCACGCTTGCCGCCTCCAGCGGATGATAGCGAAACATGGATGAATCCTGACACCGGCGCTCCGGCCGGCTTGCTCAAGGGCACTTGCTGGCGCGGGACGCACCGGCAGCGACAAGGTCGTCAGGAAAACAGCGGCGGCGCGCGGGCTTGCGCCGAGAGGCCGGCGCGCGAACGATCGAGCTCGGAGGCGAAATCAAGCCAGGCGATCGGGTTCGGCAGGCGTTCGACGGCCTGGGCCACAACTCGCGGGCTATCAACCGGCGCACCGGTCTGCAGCACGCTGCAGGCCGAGCAGCAGCCGTCATGGGCGTCGTGACTGGTCTGGTCACCCTGCCCCGCTCCGGAGCCGGCATCGCCGTGGCAGATGGTGGCGGCCGCGAGCGGATCGGACGCGGCAAGGCTCGCCGCCCAGCAGGCCCCGATCGGTGCAAGAATCTGCACCAGCAGGGCAACCAAGACGATGGGCAGAAAATTCTTCAGCCGCCGGCGCATCGCAAATCCATCCGCCACGGAACTAACCACCATGGGCGCCGGAAGTCGAGATCGCCGATGCGTCCGGTTTCTTCCAGCCGACGGAAATAACCGAGCGTGGCACTTGCGTCACGGCAACTCCGAAATCAGTCGTATCCCCTTACCCTGCCACGTGTTTTATATCGCCCGTCACAACCGCCGGTGGCGCCATCCCAATCATTTCGCAAATTGCTCGAAAATTGAACAATCGTTGCCGAAAATGATGACAAGCCTGGAAAGATAGTCTACCAATTCGGGCTCAGGCCAGCCGCGAGGTGTGTCCTGGTGGTCCAAGTCTCGGGAGGAGCCCGACGCGCACAAGCAGCGTCACCCCATCAATCAAGATCAAATCGAATTTTTGGGGCAAATAGGGTCGACACAATTTTTGGAGCAGGGCTTTGAGCCCTGCTCTTTTTTTATGTGATGATCGCAATCCGCTATGACTCCATCATCGAATCCGATCGAACGCAGCTTTGAACTCGCAGCCGCGGCTTGCGATGATCTGACACCGTCAGTCTATCGCCGCCTGTTTCGCGAACATCCCGAGACGCAGGCGATGTTTCGCACCGAAGGCAGCGAGCCGGTGAAAGGCTCGATGCTGGCGCTGACGATCGAAGCCATCCTCGATTTCGCGGGGGAGCGCTGCGGACATTTTCGCCTGATCGAATCGGAAGTGTTCTCACACGACGCCTACGGAACGCCGCGCGAACTGTTCGTCGCGTTCTTCGCCGTGATTGCCGACAGCTTGCGTGAAATTCTCGGCGAGCAGTGGACTGCGGAGATCGATGCTGCGTGGCACAAGCTGCTCGGCGACATCGAAGCCATCGTGCTGCAGCAGAAACATCTCGTGGACGAGAGGCCGTAGCATCACCGTTCCGATTGTGACACACTCGCTTTATCCGCGGCGCGTGCAATTGACGCCGACGGTCAGAAAAACGAAGAGGGAGCAAGCAATGCCAGGGACCGACAAGGGGATGGACAAGGCGTCGACGACGCGGCGCGACCTTCTGCAGATGGCGGCGGCAGGTGGAGCTGCGGCCGGCCTGCTCGGCGGAATGGGCATGACGACGTCCGCGCTCGCCGCCGAAATGGGACGCTCGGAAAAGCCGTTGAAGGCGGCATTCTCCAACGCCGGACTGCAGGCGACATGGTGTGCGCAAGGCAAGCAGGCCGCCGAGTTCTGGGGCAAGCTGTTCAACGTCGAAGTGACCTGGTTCGACGGCCAGCTCGATGCCGTCAAGCAGCGCGCCGCGATCGACAACATGGCGTCGCAGAAATGGGATTTCGTCGCGATCCAGGCGTTCGGCATCGGCACGCTGACCCAGCCGGTGCAGAAGATGATCGACGCCGGGACCCCCGTGATCGACATGGACACGCTTATTGCTCCTCTCGATCAAATTAACGTCCACTCGTTCCTCGCACCTGACAACGAGTTCATGGGCGCCTCCGTAACGCAGGCGCTGTGCAACGCGATCGGCGGCAAGGGCAAGGTCATCATGACCCAGGGCGCGCTCGGCCATACCGGCGCGCAGGGCCGCGCCAAGGGCTTCAACTCGGTCATCAAGCAGTTCCCGAACATCGAGGTGCTGGATACCCAGCCCGCCGACTGGGACGTCTCGAAGACCGCCCGGCTCTGGGAAACCTATCTGACCAAATACTCGCAGATCGACGCCGCCTTCTTCCACAATGACGACATGGCGCTCGCCGCCTACAACATCATGAAGGCGCGCAACCGCACCAACATCCTGATCGGCGGTGTCGACGCCATGCCGCCGGCGATTCAGGCGGTCAGCGAAGGCCGCATGTTCGCGACCGTCCGCAATCCGTCCTGCCGCATCCATGGCGGCGCGATCGTCGCGGGCGTCGCCGCCGTGGTCGGCGGCGAAAAGAGCGGCCAGGGCATTCCGAAGAATGTCGTGACCGACGGTCCAGTCGTGACCAAGGCCAACGCCGCCGGCATGCAATGGATGGAGGATCATTTCCTGATCTGAGCGGGCCTCATGACGCAGGGACGCTCGGCGATCCTCGAATTGCACCAGATCACGAAGGCCTTCGGCGGCGTCGAAGCCCTTCGTGGGATCGACTTCGCGCTGCACGCCGGCGAGATCCATGGTCTCGTCGGCGAGAACGGCGCCGGAAAAAGTACGCTGATGAAGATCATCGCCGGCGTGCATCCGGAGTTCTCCGGCCGCTTCATGCTGGACGGCAAGGAGACCCGCTTCCGCTCCACCCGTGACGCGCACGCCGCCGGCATCGGCATGGTGCATCAGGAGCTCAGCGTCGCGCCTGACCTCACGGTCGCTGAGAATGTGTTCCTCGGCAACCAGCCGACCAACCGCCTCGGCTTCGTGCAATGGCGGCGGATGGCGCGCGAGGCCGGCGAGCAGCTGGCCCGGTTTGGCATCGACGTCAACCCGATGACGCGGCTCGGCGATTTGCCGATCGGCCTGCAGCAGCTGATCGAGATCGCTCGCGTGCTGTTTTCCGGCGCACGCATCATCATCCTGGACGAGCCGACCTCCGCCCTCTCTCCGCCCGAGGTCGAACGCCTCTTTGCGACGCTGCACAGGCTGCGCGACGAAGGCACCAGCATCGTCTTCATCTCGCACTTCATCGAGGACATTTTGCGGGTCTCCGACGTGGTGACGGTGTTCCGCAACGGGCGGAAGATCGCGGAGACCGCGTCCGCGGACACCACCAAGGGCGCCCTGATCGAGGCCATGATCGGCCGCGGCGGCGAGGCGCTGGAACACAGCTACACCGATGACCTGATGCTCCCGCAATCGAGCGGAGGCGCGGCGGTGCTGAAGGTCGATCAGCTCTCGCTGCGCCGCAGCCTGCAGGACGTCTCGTTCGAGGCCCGCTCCGGCGAAGTGCTCGGTATCTACGGCTTCATGGGCTGCGGGCAGCTGGAGCTGTCGCGCATCCTGTTCGGCAAGCTGCGACCCGACGGCGGAACGCTTGCGGTCGACGGCGCCACGAAGACGTTTCGCAGCACCGCGGCGGCGCGACGGGCCGGCGTCGCCCTGGTGCCGGAAAGCCGGCGCGCCATGCTGTTCCACCAGGAACCGGTCTACAAGAACATCTCGATCAGCATCCTCGAACGGATCTCGGCGCTGCTGCTCAAGCCGGTGCGCGAGCGTGCGATCGCCCAGCGCCAGGTCGAGCAACTGCAGATCCGGCCGCCGGTGGTCGGCCTCGATCTCGGCATGCTGTCCGGCGGCAATCAGCAGAAGGTGGCGCTGGCGAAATGGCTAGCCTATCCGCCGCGCGTCCTGGTGCTGTGCGAGCCGACCCGCGGCATGGATGTCGGCGCCAAGAACGACGTGATCAACATCGTGCGCGATCTCCGCGCCAAGGGGCTGGCGATCATCGTGCTGTCGACCGAGCCGGAGACGGTGCTGTCGCTGGCCGACCGGATCCTGGTGCTGAAGCGCGGCGCGGTGGTGCGCGAATTCGCGGGCGAAGCGGTCAGCAAGGACCGGCTGCTGGAGGCGGCCTAGAGCATGATCCGGAAAAGTGCGAAGCGGTTTTCCGATGCTCAAACAAACAGAGAAAGCGCGATGACCACCTCATCGCGCTTGATGGAGAGACATGATGGCAAGCAGTGACGGCGCCACGGCGCGAGCGGATCACCAGCGGTCGCGCGGGCTGGCGCCCTTCCTGCGCTCGCAGATGCGCAACATTGCGCCGTTCCTGACGCTGATCTTCCTCAGCGCCTTCTTCGCGATCGCGAGCCCGTCGTTTGCCACCATCGACAATGTCGGCAACATCCTCACGCAAGTGTCGGTCACCGGCATCATCGCCGTCGGCCTCACCTTCGTGATCCTGTGCGCCGAGATCGACCTGTCGATCGCCAGCATCGCCAACGTCACCGGCATTGCGGTGGCGTACTTCACGCTGCAGGAATCCTACGTCAACATCGCCAATGTCCCGATGCCGGGCATCGTCGCGATCCTGCTGGCGCTGGCGCTGTGCGCGCTGCTCGGCCTCGTCAACGCGCTGGGGCTGACCATGATCGGCATCCCCTCCTTCATCATGACGCTCGCCATGATGCAGATTGCGGCCGGCGTCTCGGCGCTGCTGGTGCGCGGCCAGATCGCCTACAAGGTGCCGGACCTGATCACGACGCTCGGCTCCGGCTCGATCGGCGGCATCCCCTGGATTGTGATCGTCGCCGCGGTGATGCTGCTCGGCGGCCACCTGGTGCTGACCTACACACGGTTCGGCCGCTACGTCTACATGGTCGGCGGCAACCGCGAGGCCGCGGAATTTGCCGGCCTCAACGTCAAGCTCATCCTCGGCAGTGTGATGGTGATCTCGGCGGTGTGCTCGGGGATCGGCGGCATGCTCGGCGTCGCCCATTTCGGCAGCGCCCAGCAGAACGAGTTCGATACCTATCTGCTGGATTCGATCGCGGCCGTGGTGGTCGGCGGCACCAGCCTGTTCGGCGGCCGCGGCGGCATCGGCAACACCATCGTCGGCCTGTTCGTGCTCGGCGTTCTCAACAACGGCCTCGACCACGTCAATATCGACAGCTTCCTGAAGATCCTGATCCGCGGGTTGATCCTGCTCGCGGCGCTGATCATCAACGTGTACGCGCAGCGGCTGCGGGAACAGGCGGCGGATTAAGGATGAAGGAGCTGAGCACACAGCTCTCTCCATTCGTCGTCCCTGCGAAAGCACGGACCCATACGCCGCGGCGGGTATTGTTGAAGGAACTCGTCATTCCAGCGTCGCTCAACAATGATCGTTGGTGGTTATGGGTCCCGGCCTTCGCCGGGACGACGCCGAGTGTGTATCGCTTGTGAGTCAAACATCCGCATTCTCGCGACATGATTTGTCCGAGCTTGCTGTTCGTTCCGCCCTCGCGTTGAAGAGGGCGCAGGGAAAGCCGCGCTGCGTAGGACGAGTAGAGCGAAGCGAAACCCATCAACTCTTATCGCGCTGTCAGAATGATGGGTACCGCTTCGCTCCACCCATCCTACGCTTCCCGGCTACCTCGCAAAATCCGGCTGCCAGTTGCGCAGCTCGCGGGCGGCGTAGGTGACCGCGCCGATCGTCGTGTAGGACGGCGCCTCCAGCATCATATTGCGGGCGAGCTTGAGGGCCCGCGCCTCGCAGATCGCGCGCTGCTTCTCGTCGGCGATCCACTCGAAGTCGATGTTGTGCGCGAGACCAAGGATGCGCCGGATGGTCTTGGCCGCGGCGAAGCCGACGGTGTCCTCGAACAGCCGCGCCATGTACGCCTGCCGTTCTGCCTCCAACCGCGCGGCACCTGCCTCGCCGGTAAACAGCGACACCGGATAGCCGTCGCCGTTCGCCTCGCTGCGCCACAGCGCCAGGAACTTTCGGGAAAACTCGCTCCAGACGCCCTCCATGGTCGCGAGTAGCCAGGCCTCGAACGAGGCGCGCTCGCCCGGCGTGCGCTCGTGGCCGGCGGAGGCCAGATAGGCCATCAGGAGGTTGCCGATGACGGCGCCGATGTCGAAGCCCATCGGGCCGTAGAAGGCGAACTCGGGATCGATTACCCTGGTCTCGCTGTCTGTAACCATGATCGAGCCGGTATGCAGATCGCCGTGCAGCAGCGCCTGCGGGCTCGCCATGAATTTCAGCTTCAGCCTGGAGATCGCGACATGCAGGTCGAGGTCCTCGCGGAACGCCGCGGCGGTTGCGTCGAGATACGGCGCGGTCCAGCGGTTCTGCTCGGCGATGCGGTAGGGATCGGTGAAGATCAGGTCTTCTGTGATCTTGCAGAGCGCGTGGTTGCCGGCGAAATCGGCGATGCCCTCCTTCTTCTCCGCGGCCGACAACGCAAGGTCGGACGTGAAGAACAGCGTTTGCGCCAGGAAGGTTGAGATATCCTCGACAAAGCGCGGGTACCACGTGGCCTCGATCAGGCCCTTGCGCATGATGATGTGCGGCTCGAGTAGCTCCATCGCGGTGAGCGCGAGCGGCGCATCATGATGCAGCACCGCCGGCACGAGCATCGGCGCCAGCCGCGCCTGATGCACCAGCGCCATGTGCTCGTAATGCGCCCGCGACAGCGGCAGCGGCCAGCTCTCGCCGACGAGGCGCACATACGGCAGCGCCTGCTTGACCGCGAGGCCGCCGCTTCCGCCCTTGACGATGAAGACGAGATTGAGATTGCCGTCGCCGACCTCGCTGATCGACCAGTCCGCCGGCGCGCCGCCGAGCTGCGCGACGATGGCGGGCAGCCCCGCGAGATAATCCCGCAGATCGGCTTCCCGCAGGATTCGATATGCGCTCGGCCCGGAGCCCGGCTGGGACTGCAGGTTCATCGTGGTCGCCTCCTCCGCATTGCCAGGGCGAGGTTGATCCCCACTCCATTGGCATCAGTTTCTAAAACAGCATCCCCATCGGTTCGTAGCCCGGGTGAGCCAACGGGTCGCGCGAACGCGCGCCCGATGACAGGCTCCGCGATACCCGGGAAAGTGATCCCGCATGTCGCTTCGCTCATGCGGGCTACTTCTGCGTATCAGAACGGCATTCCCATCAGCTTCGACAGCCGCTCGATCGAGAGATAGCCGGAATGATAGGCCCACATCGCGATCGCGAAGATCACGGCGGAAATCAGCGTGGTCCACAGCAGCTTGCGGCCCATCCGCGCCAGGATCGGCGCGCCGGGGTCGGTGCCGGGCGCGCCGACATTGTCCTCGTGCTGGCTGCGCACGCCGAACGGCAGCGTCAGGAACAGCACGAGCCACCAAAGCACGAAGTAGATCGCAAGTCCGGTGGAGATCTGGTAAGCCATGCGGCCTCAGTCCTGTTCGATCTCGACCAGGGCGCCGGAAAAGTCCTTCGGGTGGAAGAACAGCACCGGCTTGCCATGCGCGCCGATCTTCGGCTGGCCGTCGCCCAGCACCCGCGCACCCTCGGCGATCATGCGGTCACGGGCCGCGATGATGTCGGGCACGTCGTAGCAGACATGGTGGATGCCGCCGTCGGCATTGCGCTCGACGAATTTCGCGATCGGCGAGGTCTCGCCCAGCGGCTCGATGAACTCGATCTTGGTGTTCGGCAGCGTCACGAACACGGTAATCACGCCGTGTTCCGGCAGCGGCACCGCATCGGAAATCTCGGCATTGAAGGCAGTGCCGTAGATCTTCGCGGCCTGCTTGGCGTCCTTGACCGCGATCGCGACGTGATTGAGCCGGCCCAGCATCTCTCTCTCCCTTTAGTTGAGCATGATCTTTTCGGAAAATCGCTTCGCACTCTTCCGGATCATGCTTAGGCTCAAACCGTCAGAACGTGCACGACGCAGATCGGCTTCTTGCCCCATTGCTCGTTCAGCGCCGCCCGCACCGCGCGCCGCACCGATTCCCCCAGCGCGTCCGGATCGCGCCGCCGCGGCTTCGGCAGGCCCTCGATCGTCGATACCACCACATCGAACACGATGTCGTCGAGCAGTTCGCCCGCCGCATTGTTCTCCGGCATGCCGACCAGATCAACCTCGGGATCGTCGACGAGCTCGCCCTGCTCGGTCATGGCGATGGCGACGAAGGCGCAGCCGGCAAAGCCCATCCGCCGCCGCTCCACCACAGCGCGCGACTTGGCGTCCTCCAGGATGGTTCCGTCCTTGTAGAGCCGCCCCGCCGGCACCTCGCCGATGATGCCGGGCTCGCCGGGCCCGAGCTTGACGAGGTCGCCGTTGCGGCAGGTCAGGACCTTGGGCACGCCGGCGGCGCGCGCCAGCTTGGCGTGTTCGGCGAGATGCAGCGCCTCGCCATGGACGGGGATCAGCAGTTGCGGCCGCACCCAGGAGATCATGTCGCGCAGCTCGTCGCGGCGCGGGTGGCCGGAGACGTGCACCAGATGCTCGCGGTCGGTGATGATCTCGACGCCCTGCATGACGAGGTTGTTGATGATCGAGCCGACCGCCTTCTCGTTGCCGGGAATGGTGCGGGAGGAGAAGATCACGGTGTCGCCCTTGTTCAGGGTGACCTGCGGATGGTCGTCATTGGCGATCCGCGCCAGCGCCGCACGCGGCTCGCCCTGGCTGCCGGTGCACAGCGCCAGCACCTTGTCGGCCGGGAAATGGCCGTAATAGTCGGCGCTGCGGAATTTATGCGAGCCATCGAGATAGCCGCATTCGCGCGCCACCTGCACCACGCGCTCCATGGCACGGCCGACCACGACGACCTCGCGGTCGGCGGCGTTGGCGGCGTCCGCCACCGCCCGCACCCGGGCGACATTGGAGGCGAAGGTCGTGACCGCGACCCGGCCCTTGGCCGCCTTGACCAGCTTCTTGATTGTGGCGGCGACCTCGGTCTCCGACGGCGAGCGCCCGTCGCGCACCGCATTGGTGGAATCGCCGACCAGCGCCAGCACGCCTTCATCGCCGAGCTCGCGCAGCCGCCGCTCGTCGGTCGGCTGGCCGATGATCGGGGTCGGATCGATCTTCCAGTCGCCGGTATGCAGCACGGTGCCGAGATCGGTCTTGATCGCCAGCGCGTGCGATTCCGGAATCGAATGCGCGACCGGGATGAACTCGACATTGAACGGACCGATATCGACTCGCCCGCCCGACGGGATCACCGTGACCGGGATTTTTGGCGGGTTGCGCTCGGCGGCGCATTTGGCCTCGAACAGCGCCGCGCTGAATTGCGTCGCGTAGATCTTGCAGCCGAGCTTCGGCCAAAGATCGATAATGGCACCGAAATGATCCTCATGGGCGTGCGTCAGCACGAGGCCCACCAGATTGTTGCGCTCCTTCTCGAGGAAGCGGACGTCGGGCATGATCAGGTCGATGCCCGGCAGATGCTCCTCGTCGCCGAAGGAGACGCCGAGATCGACCGCGAGGAAGGACCGCTGGTGGCGGTTGCCGAGGCCGTAGATCGACAGGTTCATGCCGATCTCGCCGACGCCGCCGAGCGGCGCAAAGGTGAGCTCGTCCGGACGCGCCATCAGTTCGCCCTCACCGAGGCTGCGGTGCCGAAATAGACCTCGCCGGCGGTCACGGGCAGGCGCTCGCCATCAGCAGTGCGGACGATCAGGCAGCCGGTATCATCGATGGTGTCGAACGTGCCCTCAAGGGTCGCCGAGCCGGTCTGGACCGCGACCTTCTCGCCGAGCCCGGCCGCGCGCTCCAGCCACAGCCTGCGGATCTCGGGGAAGCCGCGGCCGTCGTCCCAGATGCCGCGAAACTCGACCCAGGCGTCCGACAGCGCGGCAAACAGCTCCTCCGCCCCGATCTGGATGCCGAGCGCCGCGAGCGATACGGCCGGCGTCGGCGTCCCCTCTGGTGCTGCGACGACATTGGTGCCGATGCCGACGACGACCGCCAGCCGGCTCCCGATGGCTTCGGCCTCAAGCAGGATGCCCGAGAGCTTCCTGCCGTTGGCCAGCACGTCGTTCGGCCATTTCAGGGTGAACTTCGGGCTGTCCGGCCCGAGCCGCAGCGCCGCCTCGATGCTGACCTTCCGCAGCGCAGCTTCGAGCGACAGCCCGGCGGCGAAGCCGAGGGTAGCGGCGACTGCCGGCTGGACGTCCGTCACCTCGAGGATCGTGCTGGCGAGATTGCCGCGCGGCGCGACCCAGACCCGCTGCCGCCGCCCGCGGCCCGCGGTCTGTTCGGGCGTCACGAACCACATCGGCCCCCGCTCGCCGCCGCGGGCGCGCAGCATCGCCTCGGCATTGGTCGAGCCGATCTGATCGAAGGCGGCGAGCCGATAGCCCGCCGCTATGGCCCGGGGCCCGAGCGTGAAGGTCATGTCAGCGTTATGCGCATGATTGGTTCCGAAAGCCAGCATCCCGATTTCGGAACCGCACGCGTCAAAATAGCGATTTTGCCGCCGCCGTGGCCACACTCACCAGCGGGCCCGGATAGGCGAAGTAGAAGATATTGAAGATGCCGGCGACCGCCAGCACGGTGCGCAGCTCGACGCGGACCGGGTCGAGCTTGCCGAGCGGCTGGTCGAAATACATCACCTTGACGATCGACAGATAGTAGAACGCACCCACCACGCTGGTCAGCACGCCGATCACGGCGAGCGTGAACAGATTGGCCTTGATCGCGGCGACGAACACGTACCATTTGCCGAAGAACCCGGCGAGCGGCGGCACGCCGGCCAGCGAGAACAGCAGCATCGCGAAGATGAAGGCGAGCAGCGGGTTGGTGCGGGAGAGGCCGGCGAAATCGCTGATCTGCTCCAGCGCCTGGCCATTGCGCTTCATCGCCAGGATGATGCTGAAGGAACCGAGCGTCATCGCGACGTAGATCGTGATGTAGATCAGGACGCCCTGGGCGCCCTCGACCGTGCCGGAAGCGAGGCCGACCAGCGCAAAGCCCATATGGCCGATCGAGGAATAGGCCATCAGCCGCTTGATGTTGGTCTGGCCGATCGCGGCAAACGAGCCCAGCGCCATTGAGGCGATCGCCACGAACACCAGGATCTGCTGCCACTGGGTGACGATGCCCGGGAACGCGGTCAGCGTCGCGCGGGTGAACACCGCGAGCGCCGCGACCTTCGGGGCGGACGCGAAGAACGCCGTCACCGGCGTCGGCGCGCCCTCATAGACGTCGGGCGTCCACATGTGGAACGGGACCGCCGACACCTTGAAGCAGAGGCCGGCGAGCAGGAACACCAGGCCGAACACGATGCCGATGCTGCCGGTCGTCGCGGCGGCCGCGATGCCGGCGAAGCTGACGGTGCCGGTGAAGCCGTAGATCAGCGAGGCGCCGTAGAGCAGCATGCCCGACGACAGCGCCCCGAGCACGAAATACTTCAGGCCCGCCTCGCTCGACTTGGCGTTGTCGCGCTGGCTGGCGGCGACGACGTAGAGCGCAAGGCTCATCAGCTCGAGGCCGAGATAGAGCGAGATCAGGTCGCCGGCCGAGATCAGCACCATCATGCCGAGCGTCGACAGCAGCACCAGGATCGAGAACTCGAAGTTGCGGCTCGACGGCTGTGACAGGTACTCCGTCGACAGGATCAGGGTTGCCGCCGAGGCGATCAGCGCGAGGACCTTCAGGAAGCGCGCGAAATCATCGACGATGAAGCTGCCGCCGAAGGTCACGAGCTTGCCGGCCGGCAACCAAAGCTCCAGCACGCCGGTCAGCACCAGGAGACAGATCGCCAGCGCCGTGACGAGCCGCGTCGTCCCCTGCCCGCGATAGGCTCCGATCATCAACAGCACCATGGCGCCGACCGCGAGCACCAG
The DNA here is from genome assembly GCF_054059095.1 of Bradyrhizobium sp. USDA 4510. Taxonomy (NCBI): domain Bacteria; kingdom Pseudomonadati; phylum Pseudomonadota; class Alphaproteobacteria; order Hyphomicrobiales; family Nitrobacteraceae; genus Bradyrhizobium; species Bradyrhizobium sp. USDA 4510. Next base: position 3,977,446 of record NZ_JBSSBT010000001.1, read on the forward strand.
CTCCGGCAGCACCGGCTGCAACTGATAACCTGCACTGGAAAAGCTCATGACGAGGGCCTTACTGGACGGTCAGCGCGGCTGCCTTCACGGCAGTCACGGCGGTTTGGTAATTGTTGACGAGCTGCTGCACCGAGGCCGCCGACATGTCGAGCACCGGCTTCGGATAGACGCCGAACAGGATGGTCAGTGCGATCAGCGGGAACAGCGTCACGCATTCGCGGAAGGTGAGATCCTTGATCGACATCAGCGACGGCTTGACCAGCGCCCCGAACACCACCTTGCGGTAGAGCCAGAGCGCGTAGCAGGCCGACAGGATCACGCCGGTGGTGGCGAAGAACGCCGTCGGCAGCGAGATCTTGAAGGTGCCGAGCAGCGTCATGAACTCGCCGACGAATCCGCTGGTGCCCGGCAGACCGACATTGGCCATGGTGAAGACCATGAAGGTCAGCGCGTAGAGCGGCATCCGGTTGACGAGACCGCCATAGGCCGCGATCTCGCGGGTGTGCATGCGGTCGTAGACGACGCCGACGCAAAGGAACAGCGCGCCGGAGACGATGCCGTGCGAGACCATCTGGAACATGCCGCCGGCGACGCCCTGCGTGGTCACCGCGAAGATGCCCATGGTGACGAAGCCCATATGCGCGACGGACGAATACGCGATCAGCTTCTTCATGTCCTCCTGCATCATCGCCACCAGCGAGGTGTAGATGATGGCAATGACGGACAGCACGAACACGAACGGCGCGAAGTCGTGCGAGGCCAGCGGAAACATCGGCAGCGAGAAGCGCAGGAAGCCGTAGCCGCCCATCTTCAGCAGGATCGCGGCCAGGATCACCGAGCCCGCCGTCGGCGCCTCGACGTGCGCGTCGGGCAGCCAGGTGTGCACCGGCCACATCGGCATCTTCACCGCGAACGAGGCGAAGAAGGCCAGCCATGCCCAGGTCTGCATCGACCGCGGCACCGCGGTGTGCATCAGGGTCGGGATGTCGGTCGTGCCGGCGTTCCAGTACAGCGCCATGATGGCGAGCAGCATCAGGACCGAGCCGAGGAAGGTGTAGAGGAAGAACTTGAACGACGCATAGACCCGGCGCGGGCCGCCCCAGACGCCGATGATCAGGAACATCGGGATCAGGCCGCCCTCGAAGAACAAATAGAACAGCACGAGGTCGAGCGCCGAGAAGGTGCCGACCATCAGCGTTTCCAGGATCAGGAACGCCATCATGTATTCGCCGACGCGCTGCGTCACCGACTTCCAGCTCGCGATGATGCAGAGCGGCATGATCGCGGTGGTCAGGATGATCAGCGGCAGCGAGATGCCGTCGACGCCCATGTGATAGGTGATGCCGGTGGCGAGCCAGGACGCCTTCTCGACAAACTGGAAGTCGGTCGAGGCCGGATCGAAGCGCGCCACCAGGATCAGCGAGATCGCGAAGGTGATCAGCGTGGTCCACAGCGCGATCCAGCGCGCCGTGCGGCTCGCGGTCTCGTCACCGCCCCGCGCCAGCAGATAGACCAGGATCGCACCGACCGCCGGCAGGAAGGTCGTGACCGAAAGGATGGGCCAGGTTGTCATCTACTGGCCTCCCAAGCCGAACATGAACCAGGTGATCAATCCGGCGGCCCCGATCAGCATCGCGAATGCGTAGTGATAGAGGTAGCCGGTCTGCAATTTCACGACGTTGCGGGTGACGTCGAGCACGCGGGCGGAGACGCCATCGGGACCGAAGCCGTCGATGATGAAGCCGTCGCCCTTCTTCCACAGCGTGTAGCCGAGCCACTTCGCCGGGCGCACGAAGATCCAGTCGTACAGCTCGTCGAAGTACCATTTGTTGAGCAGGAACTGGTACAGCATCGGCTGCTGCTGCGCGAGCTCGACCGGTAGGTACGGCCTGCGGATGTAGAACAGATACGAGATGAACAGGCCGAGCGCCATCATCACGGTGGGCAGCGGCGCAAGCCAGCCCGGCATGTGCTCCATGTCCTCGAGGATGTGCGGGTTCATCTTCACGGACTCGCGGAAGAACTCTTCCACGCCGTGCGGGTTGACGAACAGCTCCTTGAACGGCAGGCCCGCCAGGATCGAGCCGGCGGCGAGCACGCCGATCGGCACCAGCATCCACACCGGGCTCTCATGCGCCGCGTCGTAGTGCTTCTGGTCGTGCGGCTCGCCGAAGAACGTCTTGAAGATCAGGCGCCAGGAGTAGAACGAGGTCAGGCCGGCGGCCACGATGGTCAAGAGATAGGCGTAGGTCGCGAACGGATTATGCGCCGCATAGGCCGCCTCGATGATCGCGTCCTTGGAGAAGTAGCCGGCGAACAGCGGGAAGCCGGTCAGCGCCAGGGTGCCAATGCACATCACCGCGAAGGTGTACGGGATCTTGCGCCACAGGCCGCCCATGTTGCGGATGTCCTGCTCGTGATGCATCGCGTAGATCACCGAGCCTGACCCTAAGAACAGCAGCGCCTTGAAGAAGGCGTGCGTGAACAAATGGAACATGCCGACCGAATAGGCCCCCGCTCCCATCGCCACGAACATGTAGCCGAGCTGCGAACAGGTCGAATACGCGACGATGCGCTTGATGTCGTTCTGCACGAGGCCGATCGTGGCGGCGAAGAACGCCGTGGTCGCGCCGAAGAACATCACCACCGCCTGCGCGGTCGGCGACAGCTCGAACAGCGGCGACAGCCGCGCCACCATGAACACGCCGGCGGTGACCATGGTCGCGGCATGGATCAGTGCCGACACCGGGGTCGGACCTTCCATCGCGTCCGGCAACCAGGTGTGCAGCAGGAACTGGGCCGACTTGCCCATCGCGCCCATGAACAGCAACAGGCAGGTCAAGGTCAGCGCGTCGGCCTGCCAGCCGAAGAAGTTGATGGTCTTGCCGGTCAGACCGGGCGCGGCATGGAAGATGGTCTCGAAATCGGTCGAGCCGACCAGCGCGTAGATCGCGAAGATGCCGAGCGCGAAGCCGAAGTCGCCGACGCGGTTGACCACGAAGGCCTTGATCGCCGCGGCATTGGCCGACGGCTTCTGGTACCAGAACCCGATCAGCAAGTAGCTCGCGAGGCCGACGCCCTCCCAGCCGAAGAACAGCTGAACGAGGTTGTCCGACGTCACCAGCATCAACATCGCGAAGGTGAACAGCGAGAGATAGCCGAAGAAGCGCGGCCGGTTCGGATCCTCGTCCATGTAGCCGATGGAATAGAGGTGGACGAGCGCGGACACCGTGTTGACCACGACCAGCATCACCGCGGTCAGGGTGTCGACCCGCAGCGTCCAGGCCACCTGCAGGTCGCCCGAGTTGATCCAGGGCAGCAGCACGACGCGCGCGTCATGGTGCATGAAGCCGACATCGACCAGCGTGAACCACGACAGCGCCGCCGACACGAACAAGAGGCCCGTGGTGATCAGCTCGGCAAGGCGCGAGCCGGCGGCCGCCGGCTCGGAGACATGGTGATCGTCATGGCCATGGTCATCATGGCCGTGATCGTCATGGGCCGCGGAGGCATGGGCGTCGCCATGCGCATCGTCGTGATGGTCGACGGTATCGCCGCTCGGGCAGCGCGCATGGGCACCGACCAGCGAGATAATGCCTGCGAGGATGGCGCCCAGCAGAGGCAGGAATACGATTGCCTGAACCATAACTGCGCCTAGCCCTTCATCAGATTGACGTCTTCAACCGCGATCGAACCGCGGTTGCGGAAATACACCACCAGCACGGCGAGACCGATCGCAGCCTCGGCGGCGGCCACCGTCAGCACCAAGAGCGCGAACACCTGGCCGACGATGTCGCCGAGGAAGGTCGAGAACGCCACCAGGTTGATGTTGACCGACAGCAGGATCAGCTCGATCGACATCAGGATGACGATGATGTTCTTGCGGTTGAGGAAGATGCCGAGGATCCCGAGCGTGAACAGGATCGCGGCGACCGCGAGATAGTGTCCGAGCCCGATCGTCATTTCACCCACTCCGCCGCGTCGGCATCCTGCAGGCCCTGCCCCGACGCCACCTTGCGCATCGCCATCGCCATCTCGGGCGTGCGCGCGTTCTGCACGTTGATGTTCTGCCGCTTGACCTTGGCCTTGTGGCGCAGCGTCAGCACGATGGCGCCGATCATCGCGACCAGCAGCACCATGCCGGCGAGCTGGAAGTAATGGATGTACTTCGTATAGAGCACGAGGCCGAGCGCCTCGGTGTTGCTGACATTGGTCGGGATCGCCGCGGTGATCGTCTTGGTCACGGCCGGGTTGATCACCCAGGCGCCGACGACGAGCAGCAGCTCGAACATGAAGATGCCGCCGATCACGATGCCAATCGGCAGATACTGGATGAAGCCCTCGCGTAGCTCGACGAAGTCGACGTCGAGCATCATGATCACGAACAGGAACAGCACCGCGACCGCGCCGACATAGACCACGATCAGCATCATCCCGAGGAACTCGGCGCCCATCAGGATGAACAGACCGGCCGCGTTGACGAAGGCCAGGATCAGGAACAGCACGGAGTGCACGGGATTGCGCGAGACAATCACCATGACCGCCGAGGCCACGCAGGCCGCAGCAAACAGGTAGAAGAACAGCGCCGGAAGGATCATGCCCTCACCTCACCGGTACGGCGCGTCGAGCGCGATCGACTTCGCGATCTCGCGCTCCCAGCGGTCGCCATTGGCGAGCAGCTTGGCCTTGTCATAGTACAGTTCCTCGCGGGTCTCGGTCGCGAATTCGAAATTCGGTCCCTCGACGATGGCGTCCACCGGGCATGCCTCCTGGCACAGGCCGCAATAGATGCACTTCACCATGTCGATGTCGTACCGCACCGTGCGGCGGGTGCCGTCGTTGCGGCGCGGGCCGGCCTCGATCGTGATCGCCTGCGCCGGGCAGATCGCCTCGCACAGCTTGCAGGCGATGCAGCGTTCCTCGCCGTTCGGATAGCGGCGCAGCGCGTGCTCGCCGCGGAAGCGCGGCGAGATCGGGCCCTTCTCGAAGGGATAGTTCAGCGTCGGCTTCGGCTGGAAGAAATAGCGCATCGCGAGGAAGAACGCCGAGACGAATTCCGACAGCAGAAGCGAGCGGGCTGTTGCGTTGACATTGACACTCATGACGGCCTCACTTCGGCGCGATGCCGGCGAACTGCAGCACGCCGGCCACGATCACCACCATCGCCAGCGACAGCGGCAGGAACACCTTCCAGCCGAGCCGCATCAGTTGATCGTAGCGGTAGCGCGGCACGATCGCCTTCGCCATCGCGAACATGAAGAACATGAAGAACACCTTCAGGGCGAACCAGACGATGCCCGGAATCCAGGTGAACGGCGGCAGATTGACCGGCGGCAGCCAGCCGCCCAGGAACAGGATCGACGCCAGCGCGCACATCGTGGTGATCGCGACATACTCGCCGAGCATGAACAAAAGATACGGGGTCGAGCCGTATTCGGTCATGAAGCCGGCGACCAACTCGGATTCGGCCTCGACCAGATCGAACGGCGGACGATTGGTTTCGGCCAGCGCCGAGACGTAGAACACGACGAACATCGGGAACAGCGGCCACACATACCAGTTCAGGATGGTGAGCTGCGGCAGGCCGATCAGGTGCGCAAGCCCGCGGGTGTTCTGCGCCTCGACCACAGCCGACAGGTTCAGCGAGCCGACGCAGAGCAGCACGGTGATGATGACGAAGCCGATCGAGACCTCGTAGGACACCATCTGCGCCGCCGAGCGCAGCGCGGCCAGGAACGGATATTTCGAGTTCGACGACCAGCCGGCCATGATGATGCCGTAGATCGACAGCGACGAGATCGCGAAGATGTAGAGAACGCCGACATTGATGTCGGAGATCACCCAGCCGAGATCGAACGGGATCACCGCCCAGGCGGCCAGCGCCAGGATGCACGACACCAGCGGCGCGAGCAGGAACACGCCCTTGTTGGAGCCGGACGGAATCACCGGCTCCTTCAGCACGAATTTCAGGAGGTCGGCGAAGGATTGCAGCAATCCGAACGGCCCGACCACGTTGGGGCCGCGGCGGATCTGCACCGCCGCCCAGATCTTGCGGTCGGCGAGCAGGATGTAGGCGATCGCGATCAGGAGCACGACCAGCAGCAACAGGCTCTCCGCGACCATGATGATCAGCGGCCAGAGGAAGCCGGTCCAGAACGAGCTTGCGAAGAATTCAGCCATCAGGTCACGCTCACTCCGCTGCCGTCAGCATTCGGCCCGACGCCAGCCGCGAGCACTCCGCCATCACGGCAGAGGCCCGCGCGATCGGGTTGGTCAGATAGAAGTCCTCGACGGTCGGCTTGAATGCCGCCTTGTCGACGCTGCCGCCCTTGCCTGCCAGCGCCTTGACGTCGTCGGGCTTGCCGGCCTCGATCTGGTCGAGCCGCATCAGATGCGGGTAGGCCTTGAACATAGCCTGACGCAGCGCCTGCAGCGAGTCGAACGGCAGCTTCTTGCCGAGCACGTCGGACAGCGCGCGGATGATCGCCCAGTCCTCGCGGGCCTCGCCCGGCGGGAATGCGGCGCGGTTGGCGATCTGCGCCCGGCCTTCGGTGTTGACGTAGATGCCGGACTTCTCGGTATAGGCCGCGCCCGGCAGGATGACGTCGGCGCGATGCGCGCCCTGGTCGCCATGGGTGCCGATATAGACCACGAAGGTACCGTCCGGCACCTTGATCTCGTCGGCGCCAAGCAGGAACAGCACGTCGAGCGTGCCGAAGGTCGTCATCTGCGCTGAGGTCAGGCCACCAGCCGCCGGCGAGAAGCCGATATCGAGCGCGCCGGCGCGCGAGGCGGTATCCTGCAACACTGCAAAGCCGTTCCAGCCGTCCTTCAGCGCGCCGACGTCGACTGCGAGCTTGGCGGCCTGCGCCAGCACGGCCGCCCCGTCATGCCTGGTGTAGGCGCCGGCGCCGACCAGGATGATTGGGTGCTGCGCCTTCTTCAAGACGTCGGCAAAGGAGTGCTTGCCCGCCGCGAGATCGGCCAGCGTATCGGTGCCCGCGCCGAGATAGTCGTGGTCATAGGTGAAATCGGCCTTGGCGCCGATCATGCCGACCTTGAGGCCGCCGGTGCGCCAGCGCTTGCGGATCCGCGCGTTCAGCACGGCGGCTTCCTTGCGCGGATGCGAGCCGATGATCAGGATCGCGTCGGCCTGGTCGATGCCGGCAATGGTCGGATTGAAGATGTAGGAGCCGCGGCCGGCCTTGGCGTCGAACGCATCGCCGCCCTGCACGGCGAGATTGACCGAGCCGAACTTCGCGAGCATTTCCTTCAGCGCATACATTTCGTCGACCGCGGCCAGATCGCCGGCGATCGCGCCGATCCGCTTGCCGTCGCTGCGGCTGGCCTTGGCAGCGATGGCGGCGAAGGCTTCCTGCCAGGTCGCCGGCCGGAGCTGGCCGTTCTCGCGCACATAGGGACGGTCGAGGCGCTGCGTGCGCAGGCCGTCGACGATGTGGCGGGTCTTGTCGGAGATCCACTCCTCGTTCACCGCCTCGTTGATGCGCGGCAGGATGCGCATCACCTCGCGGCCGCGGGTGTCGACGCGGATCGCAGATCCCACGCCGTCCATGACGTCGACCGACTGGGTCTTGCCGAGCTCCCAGGGCCGCGCCGCGAAGGCGTAAGGCTTCGAGGTCAGCGCGCCGACCGGGCAGATATCGACGAGGTTGCCCTGCAGCTCCGAGCTCAGCGCCTGCTCGAGATAGGTGGTGATCTCCATGTCCTCGCCGCGGCCGGTCGCGCCCATTTCCGGCGCGCCGCAGACTTCGGCGGAGAAGCGGACGCAGCGCGTGCACTGGATGCAGCGGTTCATCGAGGTCTTGACCAGCGCGCCGAGATACTTGTCCTCGACCGCGCGCTTGTTCTCGGCGAAACGGCTGGTGTCGACGCCGTAGCCCATCGCCTGGTCCTGCAGATCGCACTCGCCGCCCTGGTCGCAGATCGGGCAGTCCAGCGGATGGTTGATCAGCAGGAACTCCATCACGCCTTCGCGCGCCTTCTTCACCATCGGCGAACGGGTCGAGATCTCCGGCGGCTCGCCCTTCGGGCCCGGACGGCAGTCGCGCACGGCCCAGGCGCAGCTCGCGACCGGCTTCGGGCCGCCCTTCACCTCGACCAGGCACATCCGGCAATTGCCGGCGATCGACAGCCGCTCGTGATAGCAGAAGCGCGGAATCTCGGCGCCGGCCGCCTCGCATGCCTGCAGCAGCGTGTACTCCGGCGGCACATCGATCTCTTTGCCATCGACGATGATCTTGCTCATGTCTGTCTCAAGTCTTTCCGAGCTTGCAGTCGGGCGGTGCGACGCTCGCGGTTTTCAATGAGGTCTTCACCCATTGCTGGGTGTCGGCGCCGTAGGTCGCGAGATAGGCAGGCTGCGCCTGGTTCTTCTCGCAGAGAAACGGCAGATGCGGTTTAAGGTCGTAGTCACACGATGCCTGCCATTCGCGCTTATCCGCGAAGGCGGCAAAGGTCTCCTCGCAGGCATAGAGGAAGTACGAGACAAAACTCTCATATTGCGATCGCTCCTCGCGACTGGCGGCCTTGATGGCCTCGTAGTCGGGCTGAGCGAATTTCGGATTCTGGAATGCGAGATCGGTGTAGCCGAGAAACGCCGAACGCGCGCTGGAGGCGCGGTTCGAGGTGCGGATTTCGTTGATCTGCAGCAGGATTGCAACAAAGCCGAGCAGCGCCACGGTCGCCTGCGCCATCTGCGCAAGCGTCCCGTGTTTCTGCCACCATGCGGCCTGTTGCGTCATCGCCAGCATTACTCCGCGGCTACCATGTGCATGGGATCGCGAACGCCCTGATCGTCGAGATCGGCCTTGTGCGAATACTGGTCGATGCGCTCTTCGATCTCGTGACGGAAATGCGCGATCAGGCCCTGGATCGGCCATGCCGCGGCGTCGCCGAGCGCGCAGATGGTGTGACCCTCGACCTGCTTGGTAACCTCGAGCAGCATGTCGATCTCGCGCTTGTGGGCACGGCCGTCGGCCATCCGGGTCAGGACGCGCCACATCCACCCCGTGCCCTCGCGGCACGGCGTGCACTGGCCGCAGCTCTCATGCTTGTAGAAATAGGAGATGCGCGCGATCGCCCGGATCAGGTCGGTCGACTTGTCCATCACGATCACCGCCGCGGTGCCGAGGCCCGAGCGCAGCTTGCTCAGGCTGTCGAAATCCATCGGCGTGTCGATGATCTGCTCGGCCGGCACCATGCGCACCGACGAACCGCCGGGGATCACGGCCTTCAGATTGCCCCAGCCGCCGCGGATGCCGCCGCAATGCTTCTCGATCAGCTCGCGGAACGGAATCCCCATCGCCTCTTCGACGTTGCAGGGCCGCTCGACGTGGCCGGAGATGCAGAACAGCTTGGTGCCGACATTGTTCGGCCGGCCGATGCCGGCGAACCAGGCGGCGCCGCGGCGCAGGATGTCCGGTGCGACCGCGATCGACTCGACGTTGTTGACGGTGGTCGGGCAGCCATAGAGGCCGACATTGGCCGGGAACGGCGGCTTCAGCCGCGGCTGCCCCTTCTTGCCCTCAAGGCTCTCGAGCAGCGCGGTCTCCTCGCCGCAGATATAGGCGCCGGCGCCGTGCGCGACATAGATGTCGAACGGCCAGCCGTTGATATTGTCCTTGCCGACCAGCCTGGCCTCATAGGCCTGGTCGATCGCCGCCTGCAGCCGCTCGCGTTCGCGGATGAACTCGCCGCGGATATAGACGTAGCAGGCATGCGCGCCCATCGCGAAGCTCGCGAGCAGGCAGCCCTCGACCAAAAGATGCGGATCGTGCCGCATGATCTCGCGGTCCTTGCAGGTGCCGGGCTCCGACTCGTCGGCGTTGACGACGAGATAGCTCGGACGGCCGTCCTTGGATTCCTTCGGCATGAAGGACCACTTCATGCCGGTCGGGAAGCCGGCGCCGCCGCGGCCACGCAGGCCCGACGCCTTCATCTCGTTGATGATCCAGTCGCGCCCCTTGTCGATGATCCCTTTGGTGCCATCCCAGGCGCCTCTGCGGCGCGCGCCCTCGAGGCTCCAATCATGCAGGCCGTAGAGGTTCTTGAAGATGCGGTCCTTGTCGTCGAGCATGCTCAAAACTTTCCGAACATCACCGATTGGCTTGCGAATAAGCGAGCCCGGCAGCGCAGCCGCCGAACACGATGGCCCACAACAGGCTGGATTCCAGCGTGGCGCTCAGGCCGTAGCGTTGCAGCAGGAACATGAAGCCCGCCGCGACAACGGTATGCAGGGCGATCGTGCGCCAAGCCTTCATCGCAGCGCCCCTTCCCGTCTCATCTGCTAGCACCTGAAAGCTCCGCATCAGGTGGTTTCCTTCAGCGTCGTCGGCCCGCCCGCGGGCGCCGAGAACTGACGGTCGACCTGCGGGCCCGGCTTCGGCGGATTGCCGGCGGCAAAGCCGTCGAGGACCTTGCCGAAGCTTTCCTTGGTCAGGTCCTCATAGGTGTCCTTCCAGATCAGCACCATCGGCGCGTTCACGCAGGCCCCTAAGCACTCGACTTCTTCCCAGGAGAAGTTGCCGTCCTTCGACAGCTGGAAGGGATCGTGATGGATGCGGTGCTGGCAGACCTCGATCAGGTCGGCGGCGCCGCGCAGCCGGCACGGCGTGGTGCCGCACACCTGCACATGCGCCTTCTTGCCGACCGGCGAGAGCTGGAACATGGTGTAGAACGTCGCGATCTCGAGCATGCGGATATGCGGCATCTCGAGCAGGTCGGCGACAGCGCGGATCGCGGCTTCCGAGACCCAGCCGTCATGCTGCTCCTGCACGCGCCACAGGATCGCGATCGCGGCCGAAGCCTGCCGTCCCGGCGGATATTTCTCGATCTGCTTCTTGGCCCAGGCAAGATTCTCGTCCGTGAACGTGAAGCTCGCGGGCTGCAATTCCTTCGGGGCAAGGCGGCGGACGGACATCGATCAAACTCTCATTGCGCGCGGTTCGGATGCGGACATCGTCACCGGTCGACTTCGCCGAACACGATGTCCAGCGAGCCCAGGATGGCGGAAACGTCGGCCAGCAGATGGCCCCTGCAGATGTGATCCATCGCCTGCAGATGGGCGAAGCCCGGCGCGCGGATCTTGCACTTGTAGGGCTTGTTGGAGCCGTCGGCGACGAGGTAGACGCCGAACTCGCCCTTCGGCGCCTCGACCGCGGCATAGATTTCGCCGGCCGGCACGTGCACGCCTTCGGTGTAGAGCTTGAAGTGATGGATCAGCGCTTCCATCGAGCGCTTCATCTCACCGCGGCGCGGCGGCGCGATCTTGTTGTCCTCGACCACGACCGGGCCCTGCCCGTCGGGTGCCTTGAGCTTCTGGATGCACTGCTTCATGATGCGCACCGACTGGCGCATCTCTTCCATGCGGATCAGATAGCGGTCGTAGCAGTCGCCGTTCTTTCCGATCGGAATGTCGAAATCCATCTCGGCGTAGCACTCGTAGGGCTGCGACTTGCGCAGGTCCCAGGCCGCGCCCGAGCCGCGCACCATCACGCCGGAGAAGCCCCACTCCCAGGCTTCCTTGAGCGGCACCACGCCGATATCGACGTTGCGCTGCTTGAAGATGCGGTTGCCGGTGAGCAGCCGATCGAGGTCGTCGACGACCTTGAGGAACGGATCGCACCACGCCTCGATGTCGTCGATCAGCTTCGGCGGCAGGTCCTGATGCACGCCGCCGACGCGGAAGAACGCCGCGTGCATGCGCGAGCCCGAGGCGCGCTCATAGAACACCATCAGCTTCTCGCGCTCTTCGAAGCCCCACAGCGGCGGGGTCAGCGCGCCGACGTCCATCGCCTGGGTGGTGACGTTGAGCAGATGCGACAGGATGCGGCCGATCTCGCAATAGAGCACGCGGATCAACTGGCCGCGGCGCGGCACCGTAATGCCGAGCAGCTTTTCCGCCGCGAGGCAGAACGCATGCTCCTGGTTCATCGGCGCGACATAGTCGAGCCGGTCGAAATAGGGAATCGCCTGCAGATAGGTCTTGTGCTCGATCAGCTTCTCGGTGCCGCGGTGAAGCAGGCCGATATGCGGATCGACGCGTTCGACGACTTCGCCGTCAAGCTCCAACACAAGACGAAGCACGCCGTGCGCCGCCGGATGCTGCGGCCCAAAGTTGATGGTGAAGTTACGAAGGTTTTGCGGTTGTTCATTCATGGCTTCGGCTCCGCCTTGGCCTTCTCATCGCCGGGCAGCGGATAGTCCGCGCCTTCCCAGGGCGAAAGGAAATCGAACTTGCGGAACTCCTGGTTGAGCCGGACCGGCTCGTACAGCACCCGCTTCTCCTGGTCGTCGTAGCGGACCTCGACGAAGCCGGTGAGCGGGAAATCCTTGCGCAGCGGATGGCCGTCGAAGCCGTAGTCCGTCAGCAGGCGGCGCATGTCGGGATGGCCGGTGAAGATCACGCCATAGAGGTCGTAGGTCTCGCGCTCGAACCAGTCGGCGCCCGGGAAGACGCCGATGATCGACGGCACCTGCGTGGTCTCGTCGGCCTGCCCGCGCAAACGGACGCGCGCGTTCAGCGTCGGCGACAGCAGATGGTAGACGACGTCGAAGCGCTTCTCGCGGCTCGGATAGTCGACCGCGGTCACGTCGGTGACGTTGACGAAACGGCAGCCGGGATCGTCACGCAGAAACCTGGCGACCTCCACGATTCTGCCAATCTCGACGTCGATAGTGAGCTGATTGAACGCGACCGAGTGCGCCGTGGCCGCGCCCGGAAGCGCGCTCACGATCGTCTGCCCAAGGGCGTCGAGCTTGCCGTCGTCCATACCTGAAACCTTAGCGTTCAATAGTGCCGATACGGCGGATCTTCTTCTGCAGCAGCAGCACACCGTAGAGCAGCGCTTCCGCCGTGGGCGGGCAGCCGGGCACGTAGATGTCGATCGGCACGATGCGATCGCAGCCACGCACCACCGAATAGGAGTAGTGATAGTAGCCGCCGCCATTGGCGCAGGAGCCCATCGAGATGACGTAGCGCGGCTCCGGCATCTGGTCGTAGACCTTGCGCAGCGCGGGCGCCATCTTGTTGGTCAGGGTGCCCGCAACGATCATCACGTCGGACTGCCGCGGCGAGGCGCGCGGTGCGAAGCCGAAGCGTTCGACGTCATAGCGCGGCATCGAGACCTGCATCATCTCGACCGCACAGCAGGCGAGACCGAAGGTCATCCACATCAGGGAGCCGGTGCGCGCCCAGGTGATGAGGTCATCGGCTGCAGCGACGAAGAAGCCCTTGTCGGACAGCTCGTGATTGACCTCGAGGAAAAACGGATCATTGGCGCCGACCGGCTTACCGGTCGACGGATCAAGGATACCCCTCGGAGCCATGGCGATCTCAGATTTGGCAATCGCCGGCTGGGAGGTTGCGGCGGTGGGGCTCAATCCCATTCGAGCGCGCCTTTCTTCCATTCATACGCAAATCCGACCGTCAGCACGGCCAGGAACACCATCATCGACCAGAACCCGGTGGCGCCGAGCTTTCCGAACGCCACGGCCCAGGGGAACAGGAACGCCACTTCGAGGTCGAAGATGATGAAGAGGATCGCCACCAGATAGAACCGGACGTCGAACTTCATGCGGGCGTCGTCAAAAGCGTTGAATCCGCATTCATAGGCGGACAGCTTTTCCGGGTCCGGCGATTGGAACGCGAGCAGGAACGGCGCGATCAGGAGTGCCAGACCGATCAGGCTCGCGACTCCGATAAAGACCACAAGTGGGAGATAATTCTGCAGGATGCCGGTCATCGGCGAGGCCTTCTTGCTGCGGTTTCGGACATGCCGCAGATTCGTTGATTGGAATTGTTCTTGAGGCTTTAGCGCAGCGCAACAGGGGGCGCAAGACAAGCTATTTTGACGCTTTTACCGTCCTTCCCGCGGGCTCTTGGCCTCATCAGGCGGATGCGCTTGCCTCCATGGGCAACGCCGCGGCGGCCATCCGGTGCCCTGCGCTCTCCCCATATCAGCCCAGCCCCCGCTCGGCAGCGAGCATCTCGGCGGCGGTCAGGGTGAGCCGATCGATGTGTCCGAGCAGCAGCTCAAGATCCCCCGGCGCAAGCTGTTCCAGCAGGTGCCGGTTTCGCTCCTGCGCGCCGGCCACGATGGCATCATGGGCTGCCAGGCCGGCCTTGGTGAGAGAGACCAGGGTCTCCCGGTTGTCGCGCGGATTGGCCGCCTTCGCCACCAGCTTGCGCGCCACGAGCTCGGCGAGCGCCCGGCTGATCTGCCCCTTGTCCATGCCGACGGCCTCGGCGAGCCGCACCACACTCATCGGCGGCCGCCGGCCGAGCGAGGCGACCAGACCGAACTCGACCGAGGACAGGCCGGTCAGGCGCTTGTAGCGCAGCATCGCGCCGCGCCTGAGCAGGTTCGCCAGCACCATCAGCCGCGACGACATCATCGCAGTGATCGGCGCCAGTTCGGAATCGACAACGGCCTCCGGCGGCAAGGCCCTCTCAGTCCTGAGCTTCTCGGTCATCACCAACCTCTGCCAACAAAGCCGCGCGCTGCCAAGCTCAACGATATCGTTGACATTGTCATCTATCTATCGTTGACTTGGTCAACGATAGATCAGCCGCCGGCGCCCGACCAGCGGCGGGGAGGACAACATGACGATCACCCAGCGGGACCGCGATCTCGGCACGGCCTATGCGATGAAGCCGTCGAGCACCCGGACCGAGCTCACCTCGGTCGGCCGCGGCACGCCGATGGGCGAGCTGTTGCGCCGGTATTGGCACCCGGTCGGCCTCACCGGTGACGCCTCCGATATCCCCAGAAAAGTCCGCGCACTTGGCGAAGACCTGATCCTGTTCCGCGACCGGCATGGCCGGGCCGGCCTGCTACATGCGCGCTGCAGCCACCGCGGCACCACGCTCTATTACGGCAAGGTCGAGGAAGACGGTATCCGCTGCTGCTATCACGGCTGGAAATTCGACACCGAGGGCCGCTGCCTCGAACAACCCTGCGAGCCCGACGGCGGCCTGTTCAAGGACAAGGTGCGCCAGCCCTGGTATCCGGTGCAGGAACGCTACGGCCTGATCTTCGCCTATATGGGGCCGGCCGAGAAAAGGCCGGTGCTGCCGCGCTACGAGTGCCTGGAAAACATGGAAGACGGCGAGTTCGTCGAGGCCGACGATTCCTCGATCGGCGGCGGCGGCCCTGCCGTGATCCCCTGCAACTGGCTGCAGCATTTCGAGAACGTCGCCGACCCCTACCATGTGCCGGTGCTGCACGGCTCGTTCTCAGGGCCGCAGTTCACCAACATGATGGCCTCGATGCCCGAAGTGAAGTTCGAGATGTCGCCGCGCGGCGTCGCGGTGCGCTCGATCCGCAGGCAGGACGACGGCAAGGTGTTCTATCGCGTCACCGAGGCCGCCCTCCCCACACTCCGCGTCGTGCCCAATCCGCGCGTCGCGCAGTTCGCGCGCGTCGAATCGATCGGCTGGACCTTGCCGATCGACGACACCTCGTTCCGCATCTACGTCGCCGGCCGGGTCAAGAACGCGGGCGATATCGGGCGGATGCGCTCGAAGTTCAACGGCAAGTTCTGGTGGGACATGACCAAGGCCGAGCACCAGCAATTTCCCGGCGACTACGAGGCCCAGGTCGGCCAGGGAGCGGTGACGATCCATTCCGAAGAGCATTTTGGCCAGAGCGACCGCGGCATCCTGATGATCCGCCGGATGCTCACTGACCAGCTCGAGGCCATGGCCACCGGCCGCGACCCGATCGGGGTGTCGTTCGACGCCGACACGAGGCCGGTCGAATTCGAGGCAGGGAATTACATCCGCGAGGCGTAAGGCCCGCGCGCAAGCAACAACAACAAAGAAGATCGGGGGAGGAAGTGATGGTCGATGTCGCACCGCAGGCGGCCGCGCTAACGCAAGCTGCGGCCGCGCCCTCGGCGCGCCGCTACTACGTCCTCGCCTTGCTCACGATCATCTACGCCCTCAACTTCCTCGACCGCACCATCTTCAACGTGCTGATCGAACCGATCAAGAAGGAGTTCACGCTCAGCGACACCACGATGGGCCTGCTCGCCGGGTTCGGTTTCGTGCTGTTCTATTCGCTGCTCGGCATTCCGATCGCGCGGATGGCCGATCGCCTCAACCGCCGCAACATCGTCGCGTTCTGGAGCGCGATGACCTATCTCTGCGGCCTCGCCTCCAGCGTCACGACGCCGGCATTGGCCCGGGTCGGCGTCGGCATCGGGGAGTCGGCGGGCACGCCGGCCTCGCAATCGATGATCGCCGATCTCTTCGACAAGAACGAACGACCGCGCGCGCTCGGCATCTACGCGATCGGCACCTATCTCGGCGTCTTCCTCGGCTATTTCATCGGCGGCTATGTCAACCAGCACTATGGCTGACGGATGGCGTTCTTCACCGCCGGCCTGCCCGGCATCGCGCTCGCCGCCGTCTTGTGGCTGACGATCGCCGAGCCGAAGCGCGGCGCGATGGCCGAGACCTTCAAGGCCGAGCCGCTGGGGCCGACGCTGCGTTTCCTGGTATCGCAGCCGAGCTTCGTCATCGTGCTGATCGGCTCTTGTCTGACGACCTACACCAACTACGCCACCGCGGTGTGGATCCCGCCGTTCCTGGCCCGCATCCACCACCTCACCAGCGCCGAGATCGGCACCTATGCCGGCACCTTCAAGGGTCTCGCCGGCATGGCGGGCACGCTGGTCGGTGGCCTCGTGGTGGCTCAGATCGGCCGTCGCGACGACCGCTGGAAGCTGTGGGCGCCCGCGATCATGTCGGGCCTCGCCGGCCCGGTGTTCGCGCTGTGCATGCTAACGCAAAGCTTCATGCTGATGGTCGCGACCCTGGCGCTGACCTCGTTCATGGTCGGCTTCCATCTCGGCCCGATCTTCGCGATCGCGCAGACGGTGGCAAAACCCAGCATGCGCGCGCTGGCCTCGGCGATCGTACTGCTGACCGCGACCTGCTTCGGCCAGGGCGTCGGCCCCCTCGCCGTCGGCATGATCAACGATGCGCTGAAAGGCACCTACGGCGTCGATGCGGTTCGCTACTCGCTGCTGTCGGCCGCGCTCACGTCGACGCTCGGTGCCCTGCTCTTCGTCTGGGCGGCACGCGCGATCCGCGCCGACATCGCGCGCGCCAGCTAGCACCGTCTCAGCCGAGCCGGCGCGTGATGTCAGGCTGCGCTCACGTCAGCTTTCCCGTATATTTCTCCAACGCCGCCCAGGCGTCCGCGCCGTAGGTCTTCTGCCACTGCGTGTAGAAGCCGGCCTTCACCAACGCGGCCCTGAACTGCACCGGATCGGGCTTGTTGAACGTCATGCCCTTCTCGGTCAGCTCGGCCTGCAGCGAGCGATCCATCTCGACCAGATCGGTGCGCTCCTTCACCGCCGCGGCGTCGAACGCGGCATTGATAAGCTCGAGCAGATCGGGCGGCAGGCCGGCCATCGCGCGGCGGTTGCCGAGAATCCAGTAACCGCTCCAGCAATGGTTCGAGAGCGCGCAGAATTTCTGCACCTCGTAGAGTTTTCCGGTCGAGACCTGCGCCAGCGGATTCTCCTGCCCCTCGACAATGTGGGTCTGCAGCGCCGAATAGAGTTCGCTGTAGGAGATGCTCGACGGCAGCGCGCCAAGCCCTGAGAACAGCGACGTCAGCAATGCCGTCACCGGCACGCGGATCTTGAAACCCTTGAGATCGTCGACGCTGTTGAGCTGCCGGCTCGATGACGAGGTGATCTGACGGAAGCCGTTGTCCCAGACCTTCTTCAGCGGCACGACGCCGGTCTTCGTGATCGCCTCGCGCACGAGGTCGCCGACGCCGCCGTCCATCGCCGCCCAGACCTGGTCGTAGGACTGAAAGGCGAAACCGATGCTGGGCAGCCCCGATAGCGGCACCAGCGTCGACAGCGTCATGCTGGGCGCGGCCAGCAGCTCGATCCCGCCGGCGCGGACCTGCGACAGCATCTCCGGATCGCCTCCGAGCTGGCTGTTGGCGAACACCGTGATGTTGACCCGGCCGGACGACTGCGCGCCGACCGCCTTGGCGGCCTCAGTCAGGCGGATTGTTAGCGGATGGGTTTCCGGAGTGTTGACGCCGAGCTTGAAGTCGAACTCGGCCGCCGCAACGGCGCGCTTACCAAACATCGTGGCGGCGAGTGCCGCGGAGCCGGTTCCAAGGACCCGGCGCCGGGTTAGTCTCATTGTTTTCATTATTGTTTTTCTCCCAAGCGCATTTCCGCGCCTGGGGCAGTTTTAGCCGGCCGGCAGTGTGACGCAAGGCACGGTGAAACCAATCCGCCCCTGGCACGAAACCATTTCCCGGAACTCACGAAACGATCCGGAAACAGATGGGCCTTACCAGTACCTGCCATAGACGGCGCACAGACGCCCGGAGGCGACCATGAACCACTCGATCCATTCAGCTGACCGCGCGACCCATCTCAAGATTGTGGTGGTTGCCCTTATTGCGGGGATCGGGATCGCGGCGCTCGGCATTTCGGCCCGGAACAACGCGGATTTCACCCAGACTGCCCAGTCCACGCAGGTCATCAAGGCTGGCAAGCCGGTGGCGATCACCTCGTCGGGCACCTCCACGGTCCGCTAAGACGCTTTCAAGCCTCGGCAGACACAACGGCCGCCCCTGGGCGGCCTTTCTTGTTGGTCCTGATCGTCTCAAGCTCGGACCAGGACGGTGTGGCCTTTGCGAGCAGGTTCGGCTACGGCGATTGTGGACCACCGAGACCGGAGTGCGCGCGATCGACGTGTGCAAGGTCGCAACCCGGCTGAGCGCCGCGAATGACTGAACCTCGCCTCGTCGGCGACAACATTGCGAAGCCGCAGCATGCTTCCCGCACCGACGGGTCGCCCCCTTTGCTCGGCCTCCCGGCATCGCTGCCGCTGGTGCTCGACCTCGACGGCACGCTGATCACGGGCGACCTGCTCTATCTGAGCTTCGTCTCGATCCTGCGCCGCAATCCGCTGATCGTCGTGTCATGCGCCGCCTGGCTGACGCGCGGCCGCGCGGCGCTGAAGCGCCGGCTCGCACAGCGCCAGCGCATCGACTGGAGCCGGATCGAACTGCACCAGGACGTCGTCGCATTGGCCGAGCGCGAGAACGCGGCCGGCCGCCGCATCGTGCTGGCAACCGCGGCCGACGCGCTGCTCGCTCAGAAGCTGGCGTCGCGTCTGCCTTGGATCGACCAGGTGCTTGCCTCCGACGGCGAACATAATCTCAAGGGCGCCAACAAGGCCGACCTGTTGCAAAGGACATTTCCCGGGGGCTTCATCTACGCCGGCGACAGCGCCTCCGACCTCGCGGTCTGGGCCCACGCCGCCGGCATCATCACCGTCAATGCCCGCGATGCCGTGCGCGCCGCCGCGGCCGGGCTCGGCAGGCCGACGCTGCATTTGCAGGGCCGCGCGGCCGCAGCGAAATCTTAACCGCGCCCTAACGCGGTTGTTCGATTGCAATCCGCTCCGCGACCCCAGTCTTAAAAGTTGTTCGGCTAAGGTCGGCGTCAACAAAGGCGCAGGCCACAATGAATTTGCAGCAGCAAGTAATTTCAACCGGCTTCAAGATCATCTGCACGGATTGCGGCAGCCTGGCGATCAAGGTCGCCGATCCGGCGCATGCATCCGGCGACACCATCATCGAATGCCGCCGCTGCAACGCGGTGCGCGGCACGGTGGCGGACCTGCACAATTTGGCGCGGCGCGGCCGCGACCTGTTCGAATTCTAACCGCGGCCCCGCCAATGCTGTCAGACCCGAAGGCGACCACGCAGAGCGACGTTCCCTTGGACACGGTCTGGTCGATCCTCGAGGCCGCCAACGAATTGGGCGACACCCACACGGTTGACGCCTGCCGCCGCATCATCGACGCCAATTTGCGCGGCGATGCACCGGGACAATCCGACCTCAACGCGGTCGCCGCATTCTTTGCCTGATCAAGGCAGGGCGTTGCCGTTGTGTGAATTCGTAGGGCATCGCGGAGACGAATGGCCAGGCAGAAACATAACAACACAGACCGAGATATTGCTTAACTTGCTTCGTCCAGGGCCGACCGGCTAGCTGCCTGGCAGCTTTCGGATGCGGACGGACCGATGACATTGACGCGCGGTGACCTGGTTGTCGGGGTCACGATCCCCGGGTTCTTCGTCCTCAGCGTCGCCTCGATGATCGCCTGTGGGCACGCATTCCCGGCGATGCATGTCTGGCGATCCGGCATCACCGCGCAGGCCGTCCTCGGCATCACCATCATGGTCGCGTTCGTCCCGGCGTTCGTCGCGGCACGATTCAGCTTCGGTTATCTGGTCGGCTTCTCGCTGCTGTCAGCCGTGTTCGGCTTCGTCTGGCTCAGCTTCTTCAGCGCCTTCGACTATCCGCACGCCATCGCCCGCTGGGCCATGATCGCCGCGCTGGCCGCCGCGATGATCCCTCTGATGTTGCAGAATATCCCGGTTTGGCGGCCCGATTTGTCCGAGGCGGCCGTCAAGCGCATCGCGATTCTGCTGCTGGCGTCGTGCTTCGCCGTGCTGGTGGCCGACATCTCCTACGGGGCCAATCTTGGCAATCCCTATGGCGCAGCCCGCACCGCCGTCGTGCGCCCGGCGCTGTTGAACTATCTCACCGGAATCATGACCGGCGCGGTCCTGCCCTATTTGTTCGCGCATTTCGCATCGCGCAGCCGATGGATGCCGGCAGCCGGGGTGCTGCTGCTTGCGCTTTGCTTCTATCCCGTCGTCAACAACAAGACCGTCCTGTTGCTGCCGATCTGGCTGCCGTTTCTGTTCTGGCTGTACGGCCGGTTCGACCCGCGGCTGGCCACGGTGCTCGCATTTCTGATCCCGATGATCGTCGGCCTTTCGGCTTTCGTCATTCTCGCCGTCGACAAGACCTACGTCGTGTTCAGCACCATCAATCTGCGATTCGTCGCGATCCCGTCACTCGCGCTCGATCAATACGCCGACTTCTTTGCGCACCGCGAACTCACCCGGTTCTGCCAGATCACCGTCCTGCGATACATGGCCGCCTGCCCGTACGGCGAGCTCGGCCCGACCCTCGGAGCGATTTATCAGGACGGCAATTTCAACGCGTCCTTCCTCGCCACCGAGGGCATCGCATCGGTCGGTCTTGCGCTCGCTCCGGTGTCGGCTTTCGTCTGCGGCCTGATCCTGTCGGTGGGATCGATGGTCTCAAAGCACCTGTCGCCGCGCTTCATCGCGGTTTCGTCCGGCATCGCAGTTCAGGCGATCATGAACGTGCCGCTCACGACAGGCCTGCTGTCGAACGGGATAGCACTGCTGTTCCTGCTGTGGTGGCTGACGCCCGAACAGCGCGTGGCATTATCGGTCAGGCTCGAGCAGGCCGCTCAACCCGTCAGCGTTGTCGGCCTCGCGGCGTCCTGAGCTGTCGCGGCAGTTCGCCAGGTGCAGTGAACAGGAGGGCAGGCAACTCGTTATGGCACCGGTCCAGAGGGACCAATGGTTTCGGGCCAAACACGCTGCTAAGTCATTGAAATAAATGGCGCGAGAGACGGGACTCGAACCCGCGGCCTCCGCCGTGACAGGGCGGCGCTCTAACCAACTGAGCTACTCCCGCGGATGCCGATCGTCGGATTGATCCGCGCAGGACCGAGGGCATAAAGGCCCGCATCCGGTTAGTCAAGGACGTTGCGGATCCCTGCACAGCATCGGCATTTTCGCGGCACGTACGCGGGTTGTCGCCTGCTTTCAGGGGAAACGGCGTAGTCAGCGAAGCCCCGAATCAAATAAGGCCTGATACGTCTGGGTTTCCTGTGGCCGGCCCGGCGCTGCCCGTTCCCGGAACCGGCGGTTTTCAGGACTTGTCCGGACGCATTTTCCCGACGCGAACGGCGCGCCATTCGCGTGAAAAGCAGCAATCCAGCCATTCAGCAACGAGGAGGGCCAGACATGGCGAAGAAAGCAGCGACACCGGCGACGATCACGCTGAAGCATTTGGCGGCGGCCATCGCCGAAGAGCAGGAGCTGTCCAAGAAGCAGGCCGAGGCGATCCTGACCGATATGGTCACCAGGATCACCAAGCACCTCAAGAAGGGCGAGCGCATCAGGATCGTCGGCCTCGGCATCCTCCAGGTCCGCAAGCGCGCCGCCCGCATGGGCCGCAACCCGGCGACCGGCGAACAGATCCACATCAAGGCCAGCAAGAAGGTCGCCTTCCGCGCCGCCAAGGAGCTGAAGGAAGCCGTCTAGCGCCTACTCTCTCCGTTAAGGCAAAGCGCCATTCCGGCTCGTGACGCGGCCCCGGGGTGGCGCTTTTCTGTTATAGGATTGTCCTTCGAAACTCGCCTTGACGCGGTTTGCTCGCGCGAACCAACTTCGCTAAAGCGCATTGTTCCTTTCTCCAGTTTTTTGCGCGGTTTTCATGCTGGCACCGGCTCTCGACTTCAAGCACACCGTCACCGAGCGCTTCCTGCGCTATGTCGTGATCGACACCCAGTCCGATCCGGATTCACCCACCACGCCTTCCACCGAGAAGCAGAAGAATCTCGGGCGCCTGCTGGTCGCCGAGCTGCAGGCGATGGGGATATCCGACGCGCATCTTGATCCGCACGGATACGTCTACGCGACAATCCCGGCCAACACCGACAAGACAGTGCCGGTGATCTGCTTCTGCTCGCACATGGACACCTCCCCCGATTGCACCGGCAAGAACGTCAGGCCGCAGGTCGTGAAGAACTACCGCGGCGGCGACATCGTGCTGCCCGCCGATGCCTCGCAGGTGATCCGCGCCGCCGAGCA
Source organism: Bradyrhizobium sp. USDA 4510 (assembly GCF_054059095.1). Classification (NCBI taxonomy): domain Bacteria; kingdom Pseudomonadati; phylum Pseudomonadota; class Alphaproteobacteria; order Hyphomicrobiales; family Nitrobacteraceae; genus Bradyrhizobium; species Bradyrhizobium sp. USDA 4510. Next base: position 4,000,221 of record NZ_JBSSBT010000001.1, read on the forward strand.
CCAAGCGCTGGCCGACCAGATCGGCAACGACATCATCACCACCGACGGCACCACCCTGCTCGGCGCCGACAACAAGGCGGGCCTTGCCGAGATCATGGATGCCGCGCATTTCCTGATCACCAATCCGCAGGTGAAGCACGGCACCATCAAGATCCTGTTCACGCCGGACGAGGAGATCGGCCGCGGCGTCGACAAGGTCGACATCAAGAAGCTTGGCGCCGATTTCGGCTACACCATGGATGGCGAGACCGCCGGCCATATCGAGGACGAGACCTTCTCGGCCGACGGCGCCAGCATCATCATCGAAGGCGTCGCGACCCATCCGGGATTCGCCAAGGGCAAGATGGAGCACGCGATCAAGATCGCCGCCGCGATCGTCGATCGCCTGCCGAAGGACACCTGCTCGCCCGAGACCACCGAGGGCAAGGAAGGCTTCCTGCATCCGGTCGCGATCTCCGGCGCGCTGGAGAACGCGCGGATCGACTTCATCGTGCGCGATTTCACCGAGGCCGGCCTGAAGCAGAAGGAAGCGCTGCTGGAGGACATCGTGAACGATGTCATGAAGGGCTATCCGCGCTCGACCTACCGCATGGAGGTCAAGCAGCAGTACCGCAACATGAAAGACGTGATCGATCGCCACCCCCAGATCGTGGCCTATGCGATCGAGGCGATCGAGCGCGCCGGCCTCACGCCGGTGAAGACCTCGATCCGCGGCGGCACTGACGGCTCGCGGCTGTCCTTCATGGGACTGCCCTGCCCGAACATCTTCGCCGGCGAGCACGCGTTCCATTCGCGGCTCGAATGGGTCAGCCGGCAGGACATGGAGAAAGCCGTGCAGACCATCGTGCACCTGGCGATGATCTGGGAAGAGCGGGCGTAGGAGTCGCGGCTCCTTTTTCTTCCGTCATTGCGAGGAGCTCGGCGACAAAATTGCGAAGCAATTTTGCGCTGAAGCGACGAAGCAATCCATGCTGGCACATATGCGGCGCGATGGATTGCTTGCTCGCGCGCACAATGACGGAGTGCTTGGTCCCGAGAGTTCTATGCCCGCGCGGTCACGATCCAGATCGCGCCGGGCAGCAGCACGGCATCGCCCTTCACGAAAGGCGCCAGCGCCTCGCGCATCGAGGCGATCGCAGCAGCGCGCACCTCATCCGCGTGCCCTTCCAGCGCGCGGCTGGCCGGCCCGATCTCGAGCGCGCCCTGGATCGCGGCATCGATGCCGCGCCCGGTCGCGACATCGAGTTCGACCCGGCACGGCTCCATGGCAATGCCGGAGAAGCCGGCTTCGCCCAGGATCCGCTTCACCCGGGCCTCGGAGGCGAACGCGAACGGGCCGGGGTCCTCGGGCCCTAGCGGCGGCAGTTTCGGCACGTGCTTGTAGACGGCAGCAAGCGGCGTCATGAAGAACGGATTTTCGCGCGGCTCCTGCCAGCAGGCGAAGGCGAGACGGCCGGTCGGCTTCATCGCCTTGCGCAGATTGGCGAACGACGTCACGGGATCGGCAAAGAACATCACGCCAAAGCGCGAGGCTAACAGATCGAAGCTCTCGCTGACAAACGGATAGATGGTCGCGTCGGCCAGCGCGAACTCGACCGGCAAACCCTGCGGCGCGCTCTGCCGCGCCCGCGTCAGCATCGGCTCCGAGACATCGACGCCGAGCACGTGACCTGTGGGCGCGACCTTGGCCGCCAGCGCGAAGCTCGAGGCGCCGCTGCCACAGCCGACATCGACGACGCGTTCGCCGGCTTTCGGCGCGGCACGATCGATCAGGAGGTCGAGCACCGGCTGCAGCACGATATCCTGCGCGGCCTGCCGTGTGGCCCAGCGCTGACCGCCCGGCCCGTTCCAATAAGCAATCTGGTCGGCGTTCTGCGGATGGCCAGCGTTCATGCGATCCAAACCTCGTTAGGAAGCTTCTGTCGTCTCATGCTTGGGCATGATCCTTTTCGGAATACCGCTTCGCACTTTTCCGGATCATGCCCTAGCAAGTCTCGCGCGTCGCGGCGCGCAGCATCGGCATCAGCTCATAAGTGAATCCGGCATCGGCCTTGGTGACGGGATCGTTGGCGACGATCTCCTGCGGATCGGCATCGTCAGGCAATTGCAGCACGCCGAGTCCCCAGACCCCGGCGGGATCGGCGACCGGTCCGAACACCAGCGCCTTGCCAGCCTGCAGCAGTTCGCCGCAATAGGCGACGTGCGCCTGCATGATGGAGGCTTCCTGCGGCGTCATATCCTGAGGAAAGGTCGGGCGCGGTCCGGTCAATTTGCAGACGTAGTATTTCATCGACCTGATCCGCGCTCGGAGCTCTATTTGGCGGCTGCGCTCGTGGGCTTGGCCGGTTTCGGCTTCGCGGCATTCGCCTTGGGCGCGCCCTGCCCGTCGCTGCGCGCGATGCCCCAGGGATCGGTCGGCTTCTGATCCGGCACACCACTGAGCGCACGCTGATAGGCGCGCTGCTGGCGCGCCTCGTTGGCCGCATCGGCCGGCGACTTCTCGACCTCTTCGCGATAGCGCTGAACGTGATCCGACTGTGCGAATGCGGGTCCGGCAATCATGGTGAGAAGAAAAATCGCGGCGAGTTTGCGCATGCATCAAGTTCCCGGTTAGGCGGACAGAATAGCATCGCTGCAGCGTCGGCATCAAATCTGAGCGCGTGACTTTCGGCACCTTTCGCACCATCGGGGATCGAATGACATTCGGCACGCCAGCGCGGAGCAAGCGCGGTCCCGGCCACCCCATGAGACTAACTACCCCACGGCCGGGATCGCGCCCTCTCCGCGCGTTCACCGAGAGCCGTGCAATGGCCTTACTCCGTAGGGCTCATCAACCAGAGGCCGCTTTGCAGCTCGTGAAACACCGCGCCACCGTCATCCTGCGCGAGCATGTGCAAGCGGAGGCCGAGCTGGTCGGACGAGCCGCGGTTCTCACCGATGGAACCGCAGGGACCGTCGAGGGCGTGTTTCTGGACGAATCTCACGGGTTGCGCATCTCGATCACGGGCCACATCGGGAAGTGGCCGATCGCGACCATTAGGATGCTTCAGCCATAGGGCTGGATCCAAAACGGGGAAGCACGCCCGCACATTCAGGCAGCCGGTCCGCCTGCGCTCTTCGAGCTTCGGTGCGACAGCCTTCGCCCTGCGAACCGAACAAGCGGATGAATTCGTGCTCAAAGGCTGGCTTGCCCAGCCGTAGCCCGTGAGGTGCGAAGGCTGGTAGGCGGCGAGAGATTCGAACTCCCGACCCTCTCGGTGTAAACGAGATGCTCTAACCAGCTGAGCTAGCCGCCCTTACCTGCGCGCCTCTTTAGCCTCGCCTGCCCCCGAGGCGCAAGGCCGCAACACCTCAATCCGTCAGCTCCAGTCCTTGGGGTGCGCTGGCAATTCCTTGAGATCATTGATCCATGGCGCAGCGGAGCGGCACCAGACCTGGCGTCGCGGGGTCAATTGGCCGCGCTGGCGAATGCTGCCCCAGCGGATGCCCCAGTCGTCGGGCCCGCCGTCCTCGCCGCTCGTAAACAGCGGCGAACCGCAATCGCCGCAAAAGTGCTGGAAGCGGATTCGGCCGTTATCGCCCCGCTTGCCGTAGACCTTCGGCGCACCTCCGGTCAGCCGCACCTGTTCGGCGTCGCAGATCACCGTGACGCGGTAGGGCGAGCCGGTCAGCGCCTGGCAGTCCGTGCAATGGCAGATCGAGACCCGTTCCGGGTCGATCTCGGCCTGATAGGTGATAGCCCCGCAATGGCATTGCCCGTCGATACGCATGTAGCGCTCTCCAATTCCGCCAAACAAAGCAACCGCCGTGGGCGCGGTTCCATCGTCCAGGGCCTGGCTCTCGGCCCACCTCCCTTAACGGAGCAACGTGGTATCCCATAGGCGCCTTGTTTGGGATACCAAATCGGGATACGAAAGCCGCCTGATGTAGATTCCGCGCCCGCCAACGAGCGGCCAAAGGACGGCGCCATGTCGCAGATGCTTCAGATTCATGACCAGCTCCGGGAGATGATCCTGTCGCTCGACCTGGGGCCCGGCGAGCGACTGACCGAGCGCTGGCTGGAGAGCCGGTTTGAGGGGTCGCGCACGCCGATCCGTGCCGCGCTGGTCCGGCTCGAAGGCGAAGAGCTGGTGCGCCGCGACGGCCGCAACTGGATCGTCGCACCGATCGACCTCGGTGAGCTGGAGGCGCTGGCCGAGTTCCGGATTCCGCTGGAGACGACGGCGGTGCGCCTCGCCTGCGCGCGGGCGAGCGCAGCCGATATCGCCGGCGTCGAGGAGATGCTGGATGCCTGCCAGTCCGGCGCACCGCGCGAGGAATGGCATCGGGTCGGCACCGATTTCCATGTCGAGATCGCGCGGCTCTCCGGCAATCCCTTCATCGTCAAGGCGATCGCCGGCGCCATGACGAGGCTGTCGCGGGCGCGCTGGCTGGAAGTGTGGACCGAGCCCTCGCGTGAGCAGGCCTGGCGCGAGCACCGGCGCATCCTCGGCTTCATCAAGGCCAACGATCCGGAGGCCGCCGCGCGCGAGGCCGCCGACCACATCACCGATACCCGTGATCGCCTGCTGCGTTCGCTGAACGAGGATCGCCGCGGCCTGCGAGCGCGCGGCTTCGCCGTGATCGGGCTGCGCTGACATGAACATCGAAGTCGATCGCGAAGCCCTGCTCGACGCGGGCCCCTGGAAACGCAATTTGATCGTCTGCGTGTTCGGCTCCTTCACGACAATCGTGGGGATGACACTGCTGCTGCCGTTCCTGCCGCTCTATGTCGAGCAGCTCGGAGTGACCGATCATGCCGCGATCGTGCAATGGTCGGGCGTCGCCTATGGCGCAACCTTCTTCAGCGCGGCGCTGACGGCGCCGCTGTGGGGACGGCTCGCCGATCGCTACGGCCGCAAGCTGATGCTGATCCGCGCCAGCCTCGGCATGGCGATCGCGATGTCGCTGATCGGCATGGCGCACAACGTCTATGAGCTGGTCGGCCTGCGGCTGCTGACCGGCCTGCTCGGCGGCTACGCGTCGGGTTCGACCGTGCTGGTCGCGGCGCAGACGCCGAAAGCGCGGTCCGGCTGGGCGATCGGCGTGCTGTCGGCCGGCATCATGGCCGGCAGCCTGGTCGGTCCCTTGATCGGCGGCGTGCTGCCGGGCCTGATCGGCATCCGCGCGACATTCTTCCTGATCGGCGGCGTCATCTTCTTCACCTTCCTCGGCACGACGTTCCTGATCCGCGAGGAAGCACGCCCGAAGACCGCGAAAGGCGGCAAGGCGCGTGGCGGCTGGTCGCTGGTCCCGGACAAGCGCCCTGTCGTCGCGATGTGGGGAACCGGCCTGCTGCTGATGGTCGCCAACATGTCGATCGAGCCGATCATCACGGTCTATGTCGCGCAATTGGTCGAAGCACCGCAGGTGACGTTCGTCGCCGGCCTCGTGATGTCGGCGGCGGCGTTCGGCAGCCTGCTGTCGTCCTCGCATCTCGGCAAGCTGGCCGATCGGGTCGGCCACTGGCGGATCATCACCATCTGCCTTGCTGTCTCCGCGCTGCTGTTGATCCCGCAGGCCTTCGTGGTCAGCGGCTGGCAGTTGATCCTGCTGCGCTTCCTGATGGGGCTCGCGCTCGGCGGCCTCCTGCCCTGCATCGCGAGCGTGATCCGGCACAACGTGCCCGATGCGGTCACCGGCAGCATGCTCGGCTATTCGATCTCGGCGCAATATGCCGGCCAGGTTATCGGCCCGCTCGGCGGCGGCTTCATCGGCGGCCATATCGGCATGCCCGGAGTGTTCCTCGGCACCAGCGTGCTGATGGCACTCGGCGCGATCGGCAATTTCGTCGTCGAGAGGAAAGACTAGTTCCGGCGCCCGGCGTACCCACGTCGGCAACTCGATCGTTCCGTACCGCAACGACGAAAAAGCCCGTCGGGATGTCGGAACGCGCGCCATTCGTTCGTCCTTTTGCCTGTGAAGCCAGCAAATGGAGATACCCAATGGCCGACCTGACCCTGACCACCTTCGATTGGGTTCCGGAGATGCCGCGGGGATTTGTGCGCGACCTCCGGGTGCGCTGGGCACTGGAAGAGGCGCGCTTGCCGTATCGCGTTGCGAGCGTGCCATTTCGCGATCGGAGCGCCGAGCACTTCGCGCACCAGCCGTTCGGCCAGGTGCCGTGGCTGACCGACGGCGACATCTCGATCTTCGAGAGCGGCGCGATCCTGCTGCATCTCGGCGAGCGCAGCGACGCGCTGCTGCCGACCGATCCGCACCAACGCAACGAGGCTTTGAAATGGCTGTTCGCAGCGCTCAACTCGGTCGAGATGGCGAGCCTGCCCTGGTCGCTCCTGGTATTCTCGGGCGAGAGCGGTGGCACGTCGGCATGGACACGCTTCGACGGCTTCCTGCAATCCCGGCTCAGGCACATGGAGCCGGTGCTCGCGGGCCGCAAATGGCTGGCCGGGCCATTCTCCGTCGCCGACGTTCTCATGGCGGATGTGCTGCGCCTGGTCGACCGCTTCGACGGACTGGCGGAATATCCCGCGTGTCGCGACTACGTCGCGCGCGCCACGGCCCGGCCGGCTTTCGCAAAAGCGCATGCCGATCAGATGGCGCACTTTGCCGCCGCGGACAGAGCCGCAGCCTTCCCGACCTGATCGCGAACAGCGAAAACAAAAACGGCGCCCGAAGGCGCCGTTTTCTTATGTCGATCTGAGCTCGCTCAGTGCGCCGTCAGGCCGCCGGACGCTTCATCGGAAGCATCGGGCTTGACGTCGACCTTGCTGGTCTCCTCTTCCCAGACGATCGGCGCGGGCACGCGGACCAGCGCCTTGGCGACGACCTCATCCAGCCGCGAGACCGGAATGATGTCCATGCCGCCCTTGATCGCATCGGAAATCTCCGTGAGATCCTTGGCGTTGTCCTCCGGGATCAGCACCGTCTTGATGCCGCCGCGGGCGGCGGCCAGGAGCTTCTCCTTCAGACCGCCGATCGGCAGCACGCGACCACGCAGCGTGATCTCGCCGGTCATCGCGACATCGTGGCGGACCGGAATGCCGGTCATGACCGAGATGATCGCGGTGGCCATCGCAACGCCGGCAGACGGACCGTCCTTCGGCGTCGCGCCCTCCGGCACGTGAACGTGGATGTCGCGGCGGTCGAACATCGGCGGTTCGATGCCGTAGACGATCGCACGCGAGCGGACGTAGGACGCCGCCGCCGAGATCGACTCCTTCATCACATCGCGCAGATTGCCCGTGACGGTCATCTTGCCCTTGCCGGGCATCATGACGCCTTCAATGGTGAGCAACTCGCCGCCGACATCGGTCCAGGCCAGACCGGTGACGATACCGACCTGATCCTCGTCGTCGATCTCGCCGAAGCGATACTTCGGAACGCCGAGGAACTCTTCGATGTTCGCCTCGGTGACCTTCACCGACTTCTTCTTGGAGATCATCAGCTCCTTCACCGCCTTGCGGGCGAGTGTGGAGAGCTCACGCTCCAGGTTACGCACGCCCGCTTCGCGGGTGTAGCGGCGGATCATCAAGAGCAAGGCCGCGTCGTCGATCGACCATTCCTTGGAGTCCAGACCGTGCTTGGAGAGCGCGCTCGGGATCAGATGCTTGCGCGCGATCTCGACCTTCTCGTTCTCCGTGTAGCCGGCGATCCGGATGATCTCCATGCGGTCCATCAGCGGGCCGGGAATATTCAGCGTATTCGCGGTCGTGATGAACATCACGTTGGACAGGTCGTAGTCGACCTCCAGGTAGTGGTCGTTGAAGGTCGAGTTCTGCTCGGGGTCCAAGACCTCAAGCAGCGCCGACGACGGATCGCCGCGGAAATCGGCGCCCATCTTGTCGATCTCGTCCAGCAGGAACAGCGGGTTCGAGGTCTTCGCCTTGCGCATCGACTGGATGATCTTGCCGGGCATGGAGCCGATATAGGTGCGGCGGTGACCGCGGATCTCGGCCTCGTCACGCACGCCGCCGAGCGACACGCGCACGAATTCGCGCCCCGTGGCCTTCGCGATCGACTTGCCGAGCGAGGTCTTGCCGACGCCGGGAGGCCCGACCAGGCACAGGATCGGTCCGGTCAGCTTGTTGGCGCGCGACTGCACCGCGAGATACTCGACGATACGGTCCTTGACCTTCTCGAGTCCGTAGTGATCGGAGTCCAGCACCGCCTGCGCGGCCTCGAGGTCCTTCTTGACCTTGGACTTCTTGCCCCACGGGATCGACAGCAGCCAATCCAGATAGTTGCGCACGACGGTCGCTTCCGCGGACATCGGCGACATCTGGCGCAGCTTCTTCAACTCGTGCTGGGCCTTCTCGCGCGCTTCCTTGGACAGCTTGGTCTTGGAGATCTTCTCCTCCAGATCGGCCAGCTCGTCGCGACCTTCGTCGTCGCCGAGCTCCTTCTGGATCGCCTTCATCTGCTCGTTCAGGTAATACTCGCGCTGGGTCTTCTCCATCTGGCGCTTGACGCGCGAGCGGATGCGCTTCTCGACCTGCAACACCGAGATCTCGCTCTCCATCAGGCCCAGCACCTTCTCCAGGCGCTGCGTGACGGACAACGTCTCCAGGATCGCTTGCCGATCGGCAATCTTGACCGCGAGATGCGAGGCAACGGTATCGCCGAGCTTGGCGAAATCGGTGATCGCCTGAACCACGCCGACGACTTCGGCGGAGATCTTCTTGTTCAGCTTCACATAGCTTTCGAAGTCGGACACGACCGACCGCGCCAGCGCCTCGGCTTCGACCGAGTTGGCGTCAGTGTCGGCGAGCGCGACCGCGGTCGCCTCATAATATTCGCTGCGGTCGGAATACTTCTCGACGCGCGCGCGCTCGAGGCCCTCGACCAGCACCTTGACGGTACCGTCGGGCAGTTTCAGGAGCTGCAGGACGCTGGCGAGCGTACCGGTCTCGTAAATTGAATCGGGTGCCGGATCGTCATCGGACGCGTTCTTCTGCGTCGCGAGCATGATCAGCGCGTCGTTCTTCATCACCTCTTCGAGCGCGCGGATCGATTTCTCGCGGCCGACGAAGAGCGGCACGATCATGTGCGGGAAGACGACGATGTCGCGGAGCGGCAGCACCGGATAGGAGTGGCTTTCGCCGTGGACGATCGTTGGCCGGGGTTTTGAGGTCGTCATGGCCTAATCCTTTTGTTGTGCCCCCTTGCACGCAGTCCGCCTGCTTGCGCAACCGCCACAAGGTGCCTTGGTGATGCGGAATGAGAATGCCGTCGGCAGCCGCTTATTCCGCATCGTGAAGCGACGAATCTCAACGGATGAGATCCCTCACCGATAGCATTAGGTGGCTATCAGGCGGGGGGGTGTCAAGTCTCAGAAGTGTCGGGAAATATAGGCTAAACAAGCATTTGCTGCCACGCCGTAAGGGCGCCGCTGCTGCGCCACGGCGGCCGCCGGAGCGTCCGGCAGCCGTGCATTTTTTGGCGGGTCGAGACGAGCGCCGTTTAGGCGCTCGCGCTGCTCTCGACGGCGCGGTCGGAACGATCCGCGTAGATGTAGAGTGGACGCGCCGTTCCCTCGACGACCTCGCGCGAGATCACGACTTCCTCGACGCCTTCCAGGCCCGGGAGATCGAACATGGTTTCGAGCAGGATGCTCTCCAGGATCGACCGCAGGCCGCGCGCGCCGGTCTTCCGCTCGATCGCCTTGCGGGCGACCGCGCCAAGCGCCTCGTCGGCGAAGGTCAGCTCGATGTTCTCCATCTCGAACAGCCGCTGGTACTGCTTCACCAGCGCGTTCTTCGGATCGGTCAGGATCTTCTTCAGCGAGGTCTCGTCGAGGTCCTCCAGCGTCGCAACGACGGGCAGACGGCCGACGAATTCCGGGATCAGGCCGTACTTCAGCAGATCTTCCGGCTCGACGTGACGGAAGATCTCGCCGGTGCGGCGGTCCTCCGGCGCGAGCACCTGCGCCGCGAAGCCGATCGAGGTCGAGCGGCCGCGCGCGGAGATGATCTTCTCGAGGCCCGAGAACGCACCGCCGCAGATGAACAGGATATTGGTGGTATCTACCTGCAGGAACTCCTGCTGCGGATGCTTGCGGCCGCCCTGCGGCGGGACCGAGGCCACAGTGCCTTCCATGATCTTCAGCAGCGCCTGCTGGACGCCCTCGCCCGACACATCGCGGGTGATCGAGGGGTTGTCCGATTTGCGGCTGATCTTGTCGATTTCGTCGATATAGACGATGCCGCGCTGCGCACGCTCGACGTTGTAGTCGGCGGCCTGCAGCAGCTTCAGGATGATGTTCTCGACGTCCTCGCCGACATAGCCGGCTTCAGTCAGCGTCGTCGCGTCAGCCATGGTGAAGGGCACGTCGAGGATGCGGGCCAGCGTCTGCGCGAGCAGCGTCTTGCCCGAACCGGTCGGACCGATCAGCAAAATGTTCGACTTCGCCAGTTCGACGTCGTTGTGCTTGGTCTGATGGTTGAGCCGCTTGTAGTGGTTGTGGACGGCGACCGACAGCACCTTCTTGGCATGGCTCTGGCCGATCACGTAGTCGTCCAGGACCTTGCAGATTTCCTTCGGCGTCGGGATGCCGTCGCGCGACTTCACCAGCGAGGACTTGTTCTCCTCGCGAATGATGTCCATGCACAGTTCGACACACTCGTCGCAAATGAAGACAGTCGGTCCGGCAATCAGCTTGCGAACTTCATGCTGGCTCTTGCCGCAGAACGAGCAATATAGCGTGTTCTTGGCGTCGCTCGTGCCGACCTTACTCATTCATTATCTCCGTCCGCCGTTCGATCTTGTTTGCCAGATCGACCCAATCCGGCACACAACCGGGCTGTTGGGTAGATAGAGCAAATTCCGTACCAAAAAAGACCCTTACGCAATACTGACCGTGGGATCACGGTTTATTCGAATCTCCGCGATCATAGCCGATGCATCACAGCCAACCATGCTGGCACCCGACTATCAAGAATTCGCTAATCGGATGGCCGGCTCAAGACCGTGACAATACCGTGATTTTCAACGATCGCACGTGGAATACGCGTCGAAATCCACGGAACGTTGCGGGATTACCACGTCGGTATATGAGCACGAAAGCGGAACTTTCCGCTGTGCGCATGCACCCGCCGGCGGGTCCAGCACCCTGCTTTTGCCGGTTATGTGAGGCGTCAATGTGGAGATCACACCGACGCCTCGAGATGCCTGCCCAGATCAGGCCGCCTTCGCGGCGGCCGGATCGTCCGGACGCTTGTCGATGACCTTGTCGACGAGGCCGAACGCCTTGGCGTCCTCGGCGGTGAGGAACTTGTCGCGCTCCAGCGCGTCCTCGATCGCCTTGTAGGTCTGACCGGTATGCTTCACGTAGATTTCGTTGAGGCGCTTCTTGAGATTCAGGATCTCCTGCGCGTGCAGCATGATGTCGGTGGCCTGACCCTGGAAGCCGCCGGAGGGTTGGTGCACCATGATGCGGGAATTCGGCAGCGTGAAGCGCATGTCCTTCTCGCCCGCAGCCAGCAGCAGCGAGCCCATCGAGGCCGCCTGCCCGGTGCACAGCGTCGATACCGGCGGACGGATGAACTGCATCGTGTCGTAGATCGCAAGACCCGACGTCACCACGCCACCCGGCGAGTTGATGTACATCGAGATTTCCTTCTTCGGATTCTCGGCCTCGAGGAACAGCAACTGCGCGACGATCAGCGTCGACATGCCGTCTTCCACCGGACCTGTGACGAAGATGATGCGCTCTTTCAGAAGGCGCGAGAAAATGTCGTAGGCGCGTTCGCCGCGATTGGTCTGCTCGACGACCATCGGCACGAGGTTCATGTAGGTTTCAACGGGATCGCGCATGAAAGAACCCAAGGGTTAGGGGTGATGCAGAACTTTGCTCAAGACTACTTGGCTCAAGACTACTGCCTCAAGGCTTAACCCAGATATGGGCCAATTTCCGGCCGACAAGGCCGTCAACTCGCCGCACTAGCCACCTGGGCAGGTCGCAGACCTTCAAGCTGATTCGCGTCTTCGCGCCTAGCGACGGGACCCGTCGCGAGGCGCGCTTTCGCGGTTCATCATTAACGCGAGGTGCCGAAATTAAGCGGCAGTTTTCTCGGCGTCTTCATCCTTGAACAGCTCCTCCTTGGTGACCTTCTTCTCGGTCACATTGGCGAGCTCCAGGACGAAGTCGACAACCTTGTCCTCGTAAATCGGGGCGCGGAGCTGGGCCAACGCCTGGGCGTTGCTGCGGTAGTAGTCCCAAACTTCCTTTTCGCGGCCGGGCATCTGGCGCGCGCGCTCGATCACGGCGCGCGACACCTCGTCGTCGGTCACGGTGATCTTGTTCTTCTCGCCGATCTCCGACAGCACGAGGCCGAGGCGGACGCGGCGGTCGGCGATCTTGTGGTACTCCTCCTTTGCCGCTTCCTCAGTGGTGTTCTCGTCGGCGAAGGTCTTGCCGGACGAGTCCATCTCCGCCTTGATCGAGTTCCACATCAGATTGAACTCTTCGGCGACAAGCGACGGCGGCGCCTCGAATTTGTGGCTGTCGTCGAGCCGGTCGAGCAGCGCGCGCTTGACCTTCTGGCGGGTGGCGCCGGCGAACTCGGCCGTCAGGCGCTCGCGGGCGGCCTCCTTCAGCTTGTCGAGCGACTCCAGGCCCAGCGTCTTGGCGAACTCGTCGTCGATCGTGGTCTCACCGGGCGCCTCGATCAGCGTCGCGGTGGTCTCGAACTCGGCCGGCTGGCCGGCGAGCTTCTCGTTCAGATAGTTCTTCGGGAACGAGACCTTCAGCGTGCGGGTCTCATTGGTGCCGATGCCGATCAGCTGCTCCTCGAAGCCCGGGATGAACTGGCCGGCGCCGATCACGACCTGGATGCCCTCGCCGGTGCCGCCGTCGAAGGCTTCACCGTTGATGGTGCCCTTGAAGCTGATGGTGACGCGGTCGCCCTTCTCCGCCACGCCCTCGGTCTTGGCATTGTACGGGCGGCTGCCTTCCGCGATCCGCTTGATGGCATCGTCGACATCGGCGTCGGAGACTTCGACGACCGGCTTCTCGACCGAGAACGACTTGAAATCGGCGAGCTGGATCGGCGGCACGACCTCGATCGCGACGGTGTAGGTCAGGTCGGTCTTGCCCGACAGCAATTCCTCGACCTGGTCCTTCTCGGTCGGCATCGTGATCTTCGGCTCGCCGGCGAGGCGGAAGCCGCGATCCTCGAAGATCTGCCGGTTGGTATCGCTGATGGTCTGGTCGATGGTCTCGGCCATCACCGAGCGGCCGTAGATCTTCTTCAGATGTGCCACCGGCACCTTGCCGGGACGGAAGCCGTTGAGACGGACCTTGTCCTTGAGGTCGACCAGCTTGGCGTCCGCCTTGGCATCGAGATCGGATGCCGGGACGCTGATCTTGAATTCGTGCTTCAATCCCTCGTTGAGGGTCTCGGTGACCTGCATGGTATTAATCTTCTTCCGCTTTTGCCGCGGCCCGAGCGGCCGTGGCAGTGTTCAATCTGTTCGACGATGGGCCTTGCGGCCTAACGTCTGTGGGTTCGGCGAACCCTCACCCCATCGGGGCCAAAGGTTCTCCAAGAATTCGTCATGCAAACGCTGTAAGCGCTTGGTGCGGGCGGAGGGACTCGAACCCCCACAACTTTCGTCACTGGAACCTAAATCCAGCGCGTCTACCAGTTCCGCCACGCCCGCGCGAAAAGCATCCCAGTCCGGCCGCGATGCCGCGGGCGGCCGGGCTTATAACATGCGCCCACCGGTTCGCAGCAAAAAAATGGCCGCTGTTGAGCCCGCCCTGCGACCGATCGCGACTGGACAGGTACTCTTGAAAATGGTCCGCATCGGCCGGATGGCAAGTCCTCCCGCAAGTCCCGAATTTTCCCTCACCCGGCGCGATCTGATCGCCGCCCTCGGCGCCGCGGCGCTTTGCCCCGCTCTGCCGGCCACCGTCGCGGCGCAGGGCCGGATCGCGGTCGCGCTCCAGGCCAAACCTGACCGCATCTCGCTTCGTCCGGACGGACCGGGTCCTGGCGGACCGGAGATACCGGTCTGGTCGCTCGGCAGCGGCGACCTCCGCTTCAAGCGCGGCGAGGTCCTCGACGTGACCTTTGGCAATGAACTGCCGGTCGCGGCCGCGCTGGATTGCCGCGGGCTCGACGGCGTCGCGGCGGCGGAGCCACTGGCCTCCCGGGCGCGGCTTGCCGCCGGGGCAAAGGATAGCTTCCAGCTGCCGCTTCGGCATGCCGGCACCTTCCTGTGCGAGCCGCTGATCGGCGATGGCAGCACGGCGCCGGCACGGCCGCGGCCGCTGATCGTGACCGGCACCTCGCCGGTTGCGGTCGATCGCGACGAGGTCTTGCTGATCGAGGAGTGGCGCCTGCGACCGGACGGAAGCGCAATCCCGGCCGGCAATGATCCAAAAGATTCGACGCAAATTCATACGATTAACGGCAAAACCTCATACGACATCTCGGCACCGGCCAATGCCCGCCTCAGACTCCGCTTCATCAATGGCAGCCAACGCAGCGTGCTGGCGATCAAGCTGGAGAACCTCGATGTCCGTGTGATGGCCATCGACGGCCAGCCGGCCGAACCGTTTCCGGCCCGCAACGGTGCGCTGGTACTGGCTCCCGGCGGCCGCACCGATGTGTTCGTCGACGCGGCCGGACCGGCCGGAACCAGCTTTCCGATCCTGCTGCACGACGGCACGCAGGCCCGCCCGGTCGGCAAGCTGGCCATCTCGAACGACCCGCCGCTCCGGCCGGCGCCGTTCCCGCCGGCTCCGCCGCTGCCCGGCAACGACATGCCCGCCCAGCTCGATCTCAAGAGCGCCGCAAGGTTCGAGCTAACCCTCGGCACGCCGACCGAATGGTTCCGCACGGCGGACTTCAAGCCATCGGCCGCGCCGGCCTTTCAGGCCAAAGCCGGCCGGCCGGTGGTGCTGGCGCTGACCAACCGCGGCCCGATCGCCAGCGTCTTTCATCTGCACGGCCATCACTTCCGTCTGCTCGACCGGCTCGACGACGGCTGGAAGCCGTTCTGGCTCGACACGCTCGCGATCGAGCCAGGCCAGACCCAGCGCATCGCCTTCCTCGCCGAATATCCGGGCCGCTATCTGATCGAGCAGGTCGCGACCGACTGGGCCGCGCCGCGGCTCGTCCGATGGTACAGTGTCCAATAACAAGAAGAGGAAACGTCCATGAGCCAGACAGTTGCAGCGATCCGCGCAGTTAAGGCGCGAAGCGTCGTGGTGCCGCTCAAGCGCCCTGTGAAGAACGCCTTCGGCGTGATCGATTCCGGCCCGCTGGTTCTGATCGATGTCGAGACTGACCAAGGCGTTACCGGCCGCACCTACATCTTCGCCTACAGCGAGCTCACGCTTAAACCTCTTGCCTATCTGATCGAGGAGATCGGCCGCGAGCTCATCGGCAAGCCGGTCGCGCCGTTCGACCTGATCAAGGCAATGGACGCCAAGTTTCGGCTGCTCGGCTGGCAGGGCCTGGTCGGCATGGCGGTATCCGGACTCGACATGGCCTATTGGGATGTGCTCGGCCAGCTCGCCGGCCGGCCGCTGGTCGAACTGCTTGGCGGCTCGGCGAAGCCGATCAAGGCCTATGACAGCTACGGCGTGGTCGATCCCGTCGCCGATGAGCGCGCGCTGCGCTGCTCGCTCGACCAGGGTTTTCGCGGTATAAAAATCAAAGGCGGCGACGGTGATGCCGCCAATGACGAGCGCGTCGTGAAGGGCGTGCGCGCCCTGCTCGGCCCCGACATCGCGTTGATGATCGACTTCAACCAGTCGCTCGATCCGGCGGAGGCGACCCGCCGCATCGCCCGCCTTGCGCCCTACGATTTGCACTGGATCGAGGAGCCGGTGCCGCAGGAGAGCCTGTCCGGCCACGCAAAAGTCCGCGAGACCTCGCCGACGCCGATCCAGGCCGGCGAGAACTGGTGGTTTCCGCGCGGCTTTGCCGAAGCGATCGCGGCCGGCGCATCCGACTTCATCATGCCCGACGTGATGAAGGTCGGCGGCGTCACCGGCTGGATGCAAGTCGCGGGACAAGCCGACGCCGCCTCGATCCCGATGTCGAGCCATTTGTTCGCGGAAGTCAGCGCGCATCTGCTCGCGGTGACGCCGACCGCGCACTGGCTCGAGTTCCTCGACTTCGCCGGCGCGATCCTCACAAGGCCCGCCGAAATCGTCGACGGCGCGGTGACTGCCAAGGGTCCCGGGCTCGGCATCGAATGGAACGAGCCGGCGGTCGCGAAGTATCTCGTCAGCTAGCGGCGATCCTGGCCGGTGAGCGCACGCTTCACCTTTGCGACGCATTCATGTAGGTCGATCCGAAATCGGAGCGCCCAATGTCGACCAATAGCAAGCTGACGCTCAAATTCCGTTGCCCGACGGAGCTTGACGGACTGATACCGGCCCCCATACCGGCGGCGCAGGGCGTTCCCGACTGGCTCAGGGCGATGCCGGCAACGGCCTTCTCCTCGATCAACCTGCACGACGAGGACACCATCAAGCGCTGCCCGCCGTTCGTGGATGCGATGACCTGCGGGTTCTTGCTGCCGCTGGTTTGCGATCTCAAGGTCGAGGACGGCGAAATCACCTGGGACCAGGACCTGCCGCCGGGAGGCACGCCGGAATTCCCACGCTCACCGATCGGCTTCCACGACCCGGGTCAGGTCACCGGCACTCCGCTGTTTGAAGAGGGCCGCTTCTTTCTCAAATTCCACAATTTGTGGACCGTCGAAGCCCCGGAAGGCTACGCGATCTACTTCACCCATCCCGTCAACCGCTTCGATCTGCCATTCACCACACTCAGCGGCCTGGTCAATTCCGACCTCTATGCCGACAATTGGGTGCACTTTCCGGCGTACTGGCACGACAGGAATTTCAGAGGCGTCCTCCCCAAGGGGACTCCGATCGCGCAATGTATTCCCGTCAAGCGAGACGACTGGACCGCGCAGGCATCGCCGTTCACCGCGGAAGACGCCAAGCGGGTCGGCGAACTCCGCACCGAGCTCAGACGGCAGCCGAACCTCTACCGGAGAAACTTCAGGGCGTAAGGCATGGCGGAATGCCGTCCGCCGCGGGCAATCTCAGTCCCCGCCGAGGAACTTCGCAGCGGCGCTCTGGGAGAAGAAGAAGCGGCCATGAGATCCCGAGGCCATGACGAATGCCGCGCGTCCAAACAGCTGGGGCTGACCGCGCATCACCGAGCGCAGCGCTGCCTCGGCAGCATCGCGCTCCCCCTGCTCGAAAAGGCAGGTGGCGAGGTGGGCGCGGGTTGAGCGATCATCCGGGTATTGCGCGAGCACGCCGCGGAACGCATCCGCGGCTGCGGCGTAGTCGCCACGGAGGATCAGGACCCGCCCGAGCTGGTTGAGAATGTCGGGGCGTCCCGGCGCAGCATCACGTGCCGCCGTCAGGACGCTTGCAGCCCGCGCGACGTCATTGGTCTCCTGCAACAGGCGCCCGAGAGCGAGCTTCAGGTCGACGCTCTCAGGGGCCAGCGCGAGACCGGCCTCGATCGTGCTGATCGCTTCGTCGTGTTGACCGGCCTTGGCAAGCTGCCCGGCGAGTTCCTGAAAGGACGGAAAATATGGCGGGCGGCGTGCCGCCGTGCGCCGAAGCTGTGCGATGCCGCCGGCGACGCGGCCCGCGCCGCACATCAGCGCGCCGAGCAAAGTCTCGACCTCTCCATCGTCGGTGCGACGCGCAACCCGCTCGAGCGTTGCGATCGCCTCGCCGCCCCGGTTCTGCCCCATCAGGGCATGCGCCAGAAGAAGCGCGGCGTGTCTGTCCGTGCGGTTTGATTTCAGGAGGTTCGTCGCAATCTGCTCGGCCTGAGCAAACTGCTGCGCCCGCAACGCCAAGGCGCCTTGTTGCAGCGCCTGAGCGAGGAAATTGTTCTGCCTGCCACTCACGAGAGGTTTCTGGAGGATCCGAGAGAATGTTGAGGGCCCTAGCCCCGCCATCGCGGGGCGTCCAGCAACAGTCTCGTTAAAACGCGACATGAGGTCAACAGCAGCGCCCCGCCCACCTTCTGGCCTACCCAACGGCCTGATGTCGTCGAGCCCATGGCGATCACATCAATTCGCATCGAAATCGCGAAACGGAACCCGTCAATTCGGGACAAGCGTCGGATAAATCCTGTAGTGTCGGAGTTGATCGGCGTGCCGCCGAGCGAATCTGGCACCATGTGGCTCAGATCGGAGAACAGGGATGGCACAGTGTATCGTCGTCGTTCAATTCGACCTTCCGAAACGAACTGAAGAACAGGCCATCAGGGGTGGCATGGGCACCGCCCCCATTTACCGAAAGCTCGCAACAAAGGGGCTGATCCGCAAAGACTATCTCAATGGAGAGGCCGGTACCGGCGGCGTCTATCTCTGGGAGAGCCGAGAGGCGGCCGAGGCATGGTTTACCGAGGCCAAGATCGTCGAGCTCACCGGACGGTTCGGAGTCCGGCCGCGGCTGACCTGGTACGACACACACGTCACCGTCGACAATCTCAAGGGCGAGACGCGGGTGAGCCAAACCGCGCTGATTTCCGCAGCGGAATGAAATCGACCTGAGGTCAGCGTCGAGCGCCCGCATCTGAGCACAGTGCGGGCGCTGTAACGCGGCCGTTTTCGACCGGGGCCTTTGGCCCGACGCCTACTCCCCGCCTCCGGCAATCCCGCCGGTGCTCGGTTGCAGCTTGCCGCGCGCCTGCGCCGATGACGCTTCGCTGTCCATCGCCTCCGGCCGCAATGCCTCCAGCGGACGCTTGCGGGTCTCGATGCCGAGCACCGCAACCGCGATCGCCTGCACCACCAGGAGCCCGGCCACCACAGAGACGACGCCGGTGACGCCGAACCTGGTGAACAGCTCGACCACGATGAACGGCGTCACGATCGACATCAGGCGACCGGCGGTGTTGCAGATGCCGGATCCGCGCATCCTGAGCTCGGTCGGGAACAGTTCGGGGATGTAAAGCCCCCAGGCCAGCGCCAGCATCACCGCCACCGTGAACACGAGCAGGAAGCCGATCACGACGAAGGCGACCGGGTTGATGAACATCGGATAGATCAGCCCGAGCCCGGCCGCGGCGAGCGACAGCACGATCAGCGACGGCTTGCGGTCGATCTTCTCGCCGATCCACATGCCCGACAGCGTGCCGAGCGGGCTGCCGAGCGTCATCAGCATGGTGTAGCCGAGCGATGACGACAGGTTGATGCCCTGCTTGACGAAGAAGGTCGGGATCCAGGCGATGAAGCCGTAGACCGCGGTGTTGAGCCCGATCAGGATCAGGCAGCCGACGATGGTCCGCGCGATCAGTGCGCGCGAGAACAGGCGCGTAAAGCGAACGTCCGGCTGTACCGGCGCCGGCTGATAGGCCGGGGTCGGCAGGGTCCTGCCCTTGCCGACCTCCTGCTCGATCGCCGCCAGCACCGCCTCCGCCTCGGCGCTCTTGCCCTGCGTCTCGAGCCAACGTGGCGATTCCGGCAGCGAGCGCCGCAGGAACCAGACGATCATCGCGCCAATGCCGCACAGCGCAAACATCCAGCGCCAGCCGAGGTGCGGAATGACGACCCAGCCGACCAGCGTCGCGACGAACAGCGCACCATTGGTGCAGGTCGCGAGCGCCGCGCCCCAGCGGCCGCGCTGCTGCGGCGGGATGAATTCGCTGAGCACGACATAGCCGACGACGATCTCGGCGCCGAGCCCGAGGCCCATCACGAAGCGGGCCCCGATCAGCCAGCCCATCGACGGCGCGAGCGTTGCCGCCAGCGCGCTGAGGCCGAAGATCAGGAGGTTGGCCTGATAGGCGAACTTGCGGCCGAAGCGGTCGCCGGCGACGCCCGCCAGCCAGGCACCGATCAGCATCCCTACAAAGGTCGCCGAGATGAAGCGCGCATTCTGCGCGAGGTCCGAATAGCCGGACTGAACCAGTGCGCCGAGAATGCTGCCGGCGAGGAAGATCTCGAAGCCGTCGACGAACAGCCCGGCTCCGATCAGCGCGAAGATCCGGTAGTGAAACCTTGAGATCGGCAATCTGTCGAGCCGGCCCCCCGCGTTAACGCCCTTGGTCACTTCAGCCTCCCTGATTTTGATTTTGTTTTGATCGTTGTCCGCGCCGATTTTTGTGCCCGCGCTATCTGGTCGAGACGCGCGCCTCCTCGTCTGCGCTCGCATGCATGGCTTGCGGCCGCGGCAGGCCGAGGTTCTCGCGCAACGTGTCGCCCTGATACTCGCGCTGGAACAGGCCGCGCCGTTGCAGCTCGGGCACGACGAGGCGCACGAAGTCCTGGTAGGTTCCGGGCACATGGGTGGCGGCGACGACAAAGCCGTCGCAGCCGCCTTCGCAGAACCAGCGCTCCATCTGATCGGCGACCGCCTTGGGCGAGCCGACGAAGGTCGGTAGTTCAGCGAGCGTCCCGCGCCCGCTGAACTGCACGAAGTCCCGCGGTGTCGGATTGGGCTTGCCGCTGAGATTCATCACGCGGTCGCGGATTGCTTGCAGCCCGCTTATCGAGGCCAGCTCATCCGACGTGAACGGCTCGTCCATCGGCTTGGCCGCGAAATCGTAGTTCAACACCTCCGACAACAGCGTCAGCGCATCGATCGGCTTGGCGAGCCGGCTGATCGCCGCGAACTTGTCCTCGGCCTCGGCCTGGGTCTCGGCGACAACAGGATAGACCGCCGGCGCGATGCTGATGTCCCTGCCCGTCTTGGCCAGCGTTCCCTTGAGGTCCGCATACTGCTTCTTCGCAATGTCGAGATTGGGATAGATCACGAAGATCAATTCGCCCCAGCGCGCCGCAAAGGTCTTGCCGCGGCCGCTCTGGCCGGCCTGAATGATCACCGGATGGCCCTGCGGCGAGCGCGGCACCGTGAACGGGCCGCGCGAGCGGAAGAACTGCCCGTGATGGCCGAGCCGGTGCACCTTGGCCGGGTCGGCGAACAGCCCGCTCTCGCGGTCGAAGCTGACCGCGCCGTCCTCCCAGCTGTTCCAGTGGCCGAGCACGACCTCCATGAACTCGTCCGCGCGGTCGTAGCGCAAATCGTGGCTGAGATGCTGCGAGGCGCCGAAATTCGCCGCCTCGGAGTCGTTCAGCGAGGTCACCACGTTCCAGGCGGCGCGGCCGTTCAGCAGCAGGTCCATCGTCGCGAACACCCGCGCGACGTGGAACGGCTCGTAATAGGTGGTCGAATAGGTCACGCCGATGCCAAGCCGCTCGGTCGCCAATCCCATCGTGAGCGCAACCGAGATCGGATCGAGCTTCGCCGCGCGCACGCCGTGGCGGATGGTCTCGCGGAAATCGTCGCCGAAGCGATCGGGGATCGCGAGCCGGTCGTCGAAGAAGGCGAGATGGAACTTGCCGTGCTCCAGCGTGCGCCCGATCTCCTGGTAATAGTCGCGCGAGAACCAGTTCGGCTTCGAGTCGGGATGGCGCCAGGAGGCGGGATAGTTCGAGCAATTCTGGGCCTGCAGGAAGCCGATCAATTTCATCTGCCTGGTCATGGCGTGGTTCCTTCGTGGCCGCGGGAGAATTGGGGCATGTCAGATCACCCCGTCGCTGCGCAGCGCGGCGAGCGCCGCCGCGGTTGCGCCGGCAAGTGAGGTCAGGACTTCGTCGGTGTGCGCGCCGAGCGCGACGCCGGCATGCTTGAACTGCGGCGGCGTGCGCGACATTTTTGGGATCGCGCTCGGCACCGCAATCGGCCCGGCGCGCGAGGGCACCTCGGCGATGTTGCCGCGGGCGCGGTACTGCGGGTCGGCGAAGATGTCACTGATGCTGTAGATCGGCCCGCAGGGCACGTCGTAGCGCTCGCACTCGGCAAGCGCCGTCTCCAGCGGCTTGGAGCCGATCCAGTCGGCGACCATCCCGTTAACCTCCTCGCGCCGCGCCAGGCGGCCGGCCATGGCCGCATAGCGCGGGTCGGTCGCGAGTTCGGGGCGCTGCATCGCCTGCGCCAGGCGCTCGAACATCTTGTCGCTCGAACAGGCCAGCGCCACCCATTTGCCGTCGGCGGTCTGGTAATGGCTGTGCGGCACGACATTGACGGTGTCGGCACCGAGGCGTTCGCGGACGAAACCGGTCTTGGCGAACACAGTCGCCATCTCGTCGAGCAGCCGAAACACCGATTCATAGAGCCCGATATCGACCACCTGCCCGTGTCCGGTGGCTTCGGCATGGCGCAGCGCCAGCAGCACGCCGAGGGCGCCCCATAGCCCGGAAATGTAATCGGCGAGCGAGGTCGATCCCGGCATCACCGGCGCCCGTCCCGCCTCGCCGGCAAGATAAGCGAGCCCGCTGAAGCCGTGCGCGATCCGGGCAAAGCCCGGCTTGTCACGCAAGGGGCCGTCCTGCCCATAGGCGCTGATGCGCAGCATCACGAGTTTTGGGTTGATCTCGCGTAGCGCCTCGAAGCCGAGCCCCCATTTCTCCAGCGTGCCAGGCCGGAAGTTCTCCAGCACCACGTCGGATTGGCGGACCAGCTCGCGAAACAGCGCGGCGCCACGCTCGCTGCGCAGATCGAGCGTCACCGACTTCTTGTTGCGGGCCTCGCTGAGCCAGACATAGGTGTCGCCGCATTCGCTCGGCGTGCCGAACCGGCGCAAGGGATCGCCTGTGCCCGGCTGCTCGATCTTGATCACCTCGGCGCCGAAGTCGGACAGCACTGTCCCGCAGAACGGCGCCGCCACGAAGGTCGCGATGTCGAGCACGCGAATTCCGGCCAGCGGTGGCTCATGCGACATCGCGCGCTCCCTGCCTGCCCGCCGCCAGAATTGCGTCATGGCGGTCGATGATCGCCTGCGCGCGCTTGAGCACCGCAAGATCGATCAGCACGCCGTCCTGCCCGAAAGCGCCGTCGCCGCCGGCGCTGGCGGACTGGATCTTGGCCGTGATCTCGCGCGCCCAGCCGATCTCACGTGCGGTCGGCGAGAACACCTCGTTGGCGGTCTCGAGCTGCGAGGGATGGATCGCCCATTTGCCCTCGAAGCCGAGCGCGGCCGCTCGCGCCGCGCTGGCGCGAAAACCTGCGGCATCGCCGAAATTGGCAAAGGGGCCGTCGATCGCACGCAGGCCGTGGGCGCGGCAGGCATTGGCGATGCGGGCGAGCGCGAAGTGCCACTGGTCGTTCCAGTGCATCCGGCGCGCGCCGCCCTCGTCCGCATCGGTGAGCACGGCATAGCGCGGATCGGAGGCGCCGATGATCTCGCCGCAGGTACGCAGGTCGATCGAGTAATCGCCGATGCCGAGGATAACCGCTTCCAACCGCTCCGACGCCTGCACGATGTCCTCGACATTGGCGAGCCCGAGCGTGGTCTCGATCAGGATCTCGATGCCCAGCGGCCTTGCGCGCGGGAACTCGCGCTCGAGCCCCGTCAGCAGCGCCTCGACGAAACGGACGTCGAATGCGGTGCCGACCTTCGGCACCATGACGAGGTCGAGGCGCGGCGCGCGGCTGACGATCTCGATGATGTCGCGATGCGCCCATTCGGTGTCGAGGCCATTGATGCGCACCGCCAGCGTCTTGTTGCCCCAGTCGATCCGGTTCAGCGCCTCGATCGCGATCTCGCGCGCCTCGGGCTTTCGCGGCGGCGCAACCGCGTCCTCCAGATCCAGGAAGATGAAATCGGCCGCGCTACTCGCTGCGCGTTCGAAGAAATGGGTCGAGGTCGCGGGAACCGCGAGTTCGGAACGCTGGACGCGGCGCGTGCGCGGCTTGGTGACGGTGAAGGACATCGGAGCGTCTTTTCTGGAGCATCTTTTCTGCATCGCGCCGCAGGATCGTCTCCCGGGGCCAATGCAATCATGCTAGATGTCCGACACTGATCTTTCTAACGAGATTATCTTAAGAACTGTTCAGTTCTCCGGAACAATCGTCTGCAGGGCAAAACGATGTCGCAGATCAATTTCAAGCTGCTGCACATGTTCATCGCGGTCGCCGAGAACAAGAGCTTTCGCCAGGCCTCCGAGCAGCTCAACCGCTCGCAATCCGCGGTCAGCATGCAGATCAAGCTGCTGGAGGACCAGGTCGGCGCCGCGCTGTTTCATCGCACGACGCGGCGCGTCGAGCTGACCGCGGAGGGACTGCAACTGCTGACGCATGCGCGGCGCGCGCTCGGCGAATGGGAGAACGGCCTGCGCGAGATCCGTGAGGTCATCGACATCCAGCGCGGCACGCTGTCGCTGGCCTGCGTCCCGACCATTGCCGCGACCATTCTGCCGCAGGCGCTGCATGCCTTCCAGGCGAGCTATCCCGGCATCAACATCAATCTGCGCGAGCTTGCGGCCGAGGACATGCTGGACTGCCTGCGCCGGCGCGAGGCGGATTTCGGCATCGGACCGGAGACGGAGGGCTCGACCGAGTTTCAGTTCGCGCCGCTGTTCAACGACCCGATCTATGCGCTGGCGACAAGAGCGTTTCCGTTTCGCAAGCGCAGCGCTGTCGACCTCACCGAACTGTCCGCCTATCCGATCCTGCTCAACTCAAAATCGGCGGCGCTGCGCTCGATGCTGGAGCGCGCGCTCGCCACGCGCAATCTGCAGATGAAGATCAAGTTCGAGGTCGAGCACAGCTACACGCTGGCCGCGCTGGCCGGCGCCGGTCTCGGCGTCGGCATCCTGCCGAAGGTCGCCTTGCCGCGGCCGGTCAGGAAGACGATGCAGGCGCTACCGATCGTCAATCCGACGCTGGAGCGCACCGTCTGCATCGTCTCGTTGCGCGGACAATCGTTCTCGCCGGCTGCCGGCGCGCTGACATCGGTGATTCACAAATTCCTCAAGCCGCGCCCTTAGGTCCGCCGGGCCAACCCGCAGAACGCGCCACCAAAATAGATCAGCGGCGTCTCCCCCTCACGCAGATGCATCGCGCGGACCGCGCCGACGAAGATCGAATGCGTGTCGTGCGCATGCTCGTCGATCAGCTCGCAGTCGAGCCCGATCAGCGCATCCTTAAGGATCGGCGCGCCCGTGGCCAGCGACAGCCAGCCGTCGGCGCCGGAAAAGCGATCGTCCCGCTCGATGCCGCGGCGGCCGGCGAACACATTGGCCAGCTCGGCCTGGTCGGCGTGCAGCATGTTGACGCCGAACGCAGCGGTGCGCCGGATCAGGCCATGCGCGCTCGCCGAGCGGTTGACGCAGGCGATCAGCCGCGGCGGCGCGTCCGACAGCGAACAGACCGACGTCGCCGTCATCCCCGTCCTGTCGCCCGGCCCGCCCGCCGACAGGATCGTCACCGCGCCGGCGTGGTGGCGCATCGCCGCGCGATAGGACGCGGGGTCGACGCTCCCGTGAGCCGGAGCGGCGGCGGTCCGTGAAGCGGTCGAAAGCAGGCTGGTCGGTGCGTTCATCTGACTGTTCCGGGCGAGAGGCGACGGTTTCGAATCGTATAGGCCAGCTCGACCGATCGCAGAAACGCAAATATCTAACCAGTTGTTCAGATCATCCGATCAATGCCGTCGGGCGTGTGCAGGCCGGCGAGCCACGGCAGCGCCTGATCGAATGCCGCGCGATGCGCGCGCGCGGCGACATCCATGTCGGCCAGCACCAGCCGCCTAATACTCAATCCCGAACTCGTCATAAAGGCGGCGGAACACGGCGGGCAGCACTTCGGTGAGATCTTCGGCGATCAGGCCGGGGCCCGCCTCGCTCGCGCTCTCGCCGTGCATCCAGACGCCGATGCTGGCGGCCTCGAAGGCCGCGGCGCCCTGCGCCAGGAAACCCGCGATGATGCCCGACAGCACGTCGCCGGCGCCGGCGGTGGCGAGCCAGGGCGGCGCATTGGCGGCGACGGTGGCGCGGCCGTCGGGAGACGCGATCACCGTGTCGGCGCCTTTCAGCAGCACCACCGCGCCGGACCGCTCGGCCGCCGCGCGCACGCGCTCGAGCTTGGAGCGGCCGGGATGCTTGTTGGAAATATCGCTGAACAGCCGCGGAAACTCGCCCTCATGCGGCGTCAGCACCACCTGCTGACCGTCGCTAGCCTTGATCGCCTCGAACAGCCGGTCCGGCGCGCCGGCAAAGCTGGTCAGCGCGTCGGCGTCGAGCACCAGATGCCGCTGCGCCGACAGCGCGGTGTGGACGAAGTCACGGGTCCGCGCGCTGACCCCGGCGCCCGGACCGATCACGCAGGCATTGAGGCGCTTGTCGCCAAGCAGCTCGGCGAACTGGATCGGGTTGTCGACCGCGCGCACCATCACCGCGGTCAGCGCCGCAGCGTTGACGGCAAGCGCGTCACGCGGCGAGGCCAGCGTCACGAGGCCGGCGCCGGCGCGCAGCGCCGCGCGCGCGGCGAGCCGTGCCGCCCCGGTCGAGGCGAGATCGCCCGACACCACGACGGCGTGCCCCCGCGCGTATTTGTGGCCGTCGATCCGCGGTACCGGAAACGACCATCGCCAGGCCTCCGGCGCATTCTCCGCGGTCAGCGGCTTGATCTCGTCGAGCACCTGCGCGGCGATACCGATGTCGGCGACGCGCACCCGGCCGCAATACATCCGGCCCGGCAGCAACAGATGCGCGGGCTTCTTGCGGAAGAAGGTGACGGTCTCGGTGGCCTGCACGGCCGCGCCCATCACCGCGCCCGATGTGCCGTTGATGCCGCTCGGCAGGTCGACCGCCAGCACCGGCGTACCGTTGGCATTGATCGCGGCGATCATCTCCAGCGGATCGCCCTTTACCGGCCGGTTGAGGCCGGCACCGAACAGCGCGTCGACGATCAGCGCCGGCTTGCCGAGCGCCTGCGGGTTAAACGGCAGCACCGGATATTTCCAGCCCTTCGCCGCCAGCGCCGCGTCGCCTTGCAGGCTGTCGCGCTCGCAGAGCAGGATCACCGAGACCTCGCGGCCGCGCGCGGCAAGCTCGGCGGCAGCGACAAAGCCGTCGCCGCCATTGTTGCCGCGGCCGGCGACCACCACGATCGGCCCCTCCTCGACCAGGTCCATCGCGGCTTCCGCGACGGCCTGGCCCGCGCTCATCATCAGCGCGAAGCCCGGCGTTCCGGCTGCGATGGTCAGCCGGTCAGCGCGCTCCATCTCGGTCGTGGTCAGAACGTCCATGCCGAATCCTCAATCGCTTCGCCTTTTCGAGAGGCAATTCCTGTGACGTTCGCGGGGTTTCTACTGGCCGACTGCATACGGATTGATCTATTTGCCTATTTGTTAGGCTTGGATATCATAGCCCATGTGGTTCGATATCAGCCGATTGCCTGTTAAAAGGCTGATAACATTCTGAAATCGGGGACCTTAACAACTTGGCATAGACCCTGCTTTTGAGGAAGCCGCGCGCAAGGCCGCTTCATGCGACCATTGCGCGTGTTTCCGGCCACCGGCCGGAAGCCTTAAGACCAACCAGACTGCGCCCCACGCGCATCGAACTCGACCCTGCAATCTGCAATGCCCGGGAGGCGCTCAGTGAAGAAGATTGAAGCCATCATCAAGCCCTTCAAGCTCGACGAGGTGAAAGAAGCGCTCCAGGAAGTCGGACTGCAAGGCATCACCGTCACCGAGGCCAAGGGATTTGGCCGCCAGAAGGGCCATGCCGAACTCTATCGCGGTGCGGAATACATCGTCGACTTCCTGCCCAAGGTGAAGATCGAGATCGTGATCGGCGACGACCTGGTCGAGAAGGCGATCGACGCGATCCGCCGCGCGGCGCAGACCGGCCGGATCGGTGACGGCAAGATCTTCGTCTCCAACATCGAGGAAGCCATCCGCATCCGGACCGGAGAATCCGGGCTGGACGCTATTTAAGGGCGGTGCTATCCGGATTTTCCGACGACCAAAGAGAAAAAAGGCTGCTTCGGCAGCCTGATTTCGTTTGTGTAGTCACACGAACTCGCCAAAAGCGGGAATAACGTCGCTCTCCGCTGGAAACCGACCCGCACATCCATAAGGGGTATTCATGAAGACCGCCAAAGACGTCCTGAAATCGATCAAGGACAACGACGTCAAATACGTCGACCTGCGCTTCACCGATCCGCGCGGCAAGTGGCAGCACGTCACCTTCGACGTCAGCATGATCGACGATGACATCTTCGCCGAGGGAACGATGTTCGACGGCTCGTCGATCGCCGGCTGGAAGGCGATCAATGAATCCGACATGTGCCTGATGCCCGACCCGGTCACCGCGACGATCGACCCGTTCTTCGCCGAGACCACCATGGTCATCACGTGCGACGTGCTCGAGCCGACCACCGGCGAGCCCTACAACCGCGACCCCCGCGGCATCGCCAAGAAGGCCGAGGCGATGGTGAAGTCGATGGGCGTGGGCGACACCGTGTTCGTCGGCCCCGAGGCCGAGTTCTTCGTGTTCGACGACGTGCGCTATTCGGCCGAACCCTACAACACCGGCTTCCGCCTCGACTCCTCCGAGCTGCCGATCAACTCGGCGACCGAATATGAGGGCGGCAACCTCGGCCACCGCATCCGCACCAAGGCCGGCTACTTCCCGGTGCCGCCGCAGGACTCGGTGCAGGACATGCGCTCCGAGATGCTCGGCGCGATGGCCAAGATGGGCGTCAAGGTCGAAAAGCATCACCACGAGGTGGCCTCGGCCCAGCACGAGCTCGGCATGAAGTTCGACACGCTGACGCTGATGGCCGACCATATGCAGATCTACAAGTACTGCATCCACCAGGTCGCCCACATCTACGGCAAGACCGCCACCTTCATGCCAAAGCCGGTCTACGGCGACAACGGCTCGGGCATGCACGTGCATCAGTCCATCTGGAAGGACGGCAAGCCGACCTTCGCCGGCAACAAATACGCCGACCTGTCGGAGACCTGCCTGCACTACATCGGCGGCGTCATCAAGCACGCCAAGGCGATCAATGCGTTCACCAACCCGTCGACCAACTCCTACAAGCGTCTGGTGCCGGGCTATGAAGCCCCCGTGCTGCTCGCCTATTCCGCGCGCAACCGCTCGGCGGCCTGCCGCATCCCCTACACCGCGAACCCGAAGGCCAAGCGCGTCGAGGTGCGTTTCCCCGACCCGATGGCCAACCCCTATCTCGGCTTCGCCGCGATGCTGATGGCCGGTCTTGACGGCATCAAGAACAAGATCGATCCGGGTCCGGCGATGGACAAGGACCTCTACGATCTGCCGAAGGAAGAGCTGAAGCAGATCCCGACCGTCTGCGGCTCGCTCCGCGAGGCGCTCGAGAGCCTCGACAAGGACCGCGCGTTCCTCAAGAACGGCGGCGTGTTCGACGACGACTTCATCGACGCCTATATCGAGCTGAAGATGACCGAGGTCGCGCGTTTCGAAATGACCCCGCACCCGGTGGAATTCGAGATGTACTACTCGCTGTAAATCTTACGGCACCGACGACAAGCGAAAGGCGCTTCCACCGGAAGCGCCTTTTGTTTTTGGGTGAGAACGGTGCGTAGGATGGGTAGAGCGAAGCGAAACCCATCGCACCGGTGCAAGCCTTGCGATGATGGGTTTCGCTTCGCTCTACCCATCCTACGCAGGGCAGTTACACCTTCGCCTTGGCGAGCCGCCGTCCGCCGGCGTCGAGCGCGCCGAAGGTGCCGGCGATCATGTCCGGCGTCGGAATCATGCCGCCGAGCGACCAGCTCGCCGGCTCGCCCTCCTCGATCTTGGCCCAGACGTTGCGGCGGAAGTCCGGGTTACCCTGCGCCTCGATCTCGACCATGAGGTCGGTGACGCGCTCCAGCAGCGCCTGCTTCTGCGCGACATCGAAGATGCCGCGGACGGTGGAAATGGTGACGTAAGGCATGGTCTCTCTCCATTGCTGAGGGTGTGACAACGCAGCGAAGATGGACCGGC
This sequence comes from Bradyrhizobium sp. USDA 4510, assembly GCF_054059095.1. NCBI lineage: Bacteria > Pseudomonadati > Pseudomonadota > Alphaproteobacteria > Hyphomicrobiales > Nitrobacteraceae > Bradyrhizobium > Bradyrhizobium sp. USDA 4510. Next base: position 4,029,984 of record NZ_JBSSBT010000001.1, read on the forward strand.
GCGGCCAAATCAGGCAGTGGCCGATCGGACAGAGATCGGGCAATATCTGCCACCGCCCGATTGCGCTGATCGGCTAGCATGACGGCAAATTCCGGAGGTCCCATGAAGCTTGCGATCCTCGCGCTGGAAGGCTGCATGCAATCGGCGGTCGCCGGCATCGCCGACATCCTCACCCTCGCCAACCACGTGATGCAGCTGCGCGGCGGCAAGGCGCGCTTCAGCTGGCAGACGCTCTCGCTCGACGGCAAGGCGGTGCGCGCCGGCGGCGGCAAGTTGCTCGCCGTCGATGGTGCGGTGGGCAGGCGGACGGCGTGCGACGCGATCATCGTGCCGGGCAGCCTGGTCGATCATCTCACCGCCGAGCGCCTGCAACCGCAATATGACCGTGCCGGCGCCTGGCTGCGCCAGCAGCATGCCAGCGGCCGGCTGATCGGCGCATTCTGCAGCGGCGTGCTGCTGCTCGCCAATGCCGGCCTGCTCGACGGTCGCCGCGCCACCATCACGTGGTGGCTGCAGAGCGAGCTGCGTCGCCGCCATCCCAAGGTTGATCTCGCCGGTGATGCCGTGATCACGCAGGCCGATCGCCTGGTCTGCGCCGCTGGCCCGATGTCGTGGGTCGATCTGTTGCTGCGGCTGATCGAGCTCGTCGAAGGCGCGGAGGTCGCAAAGGTTTGCGCCGACTATGCGGTGATCGACACCGCGCAGCGCACCCAGGCGATCTTCATGCCGCTCGGCTACATGCTCGGCCAGGACCCGCTGCTGATCAAGGCGGACATGCTGGTGCGCCGCACCGGCAAGACCCCGATCACGGTGCGCGGCCTCGCGCATGCGCTCGGCCTCAGCGAACGCACACTGAACCGCCGCTTCCGCGAACTGACCCACGAGCCGCCGCAGGCCTTCATCATGCGCCGCCGCGTCGAGCACGCCCGCACGCTATTGGAAACAACGGCGCAGCCGATCAAGGCGATCGCCCGCGCCACCGGCTATGAGGACGAGAGCAGCTTTCGAAAGGCCTTCCGCAAGCTCACGCTGACATCGCCGCAGGCCTATCGCGCGCAACGATCGATGCGCGCGGCCTGATCGCGGGAAGCCCCGGAAGACTACGGTCAGCAACGCTGACGAACCTGATGACGTGATGCGAACCGCACACAAGGTTGTGTTTCCGGGATCGACAACGCCTGGGCTCGGGTGTTCACTGCCGGCAAGGACCCGAAAGCGGCTTCCGATAAAACACACATTCATTTTTCTGCATGGGGAGAAACGAGATGTCTTTCGTCGCTCGACGAATGGCGGCGCTTTCGACCGCCATCACCATTCTCGCTGTCTGTGCTGGCAGCGCATTCGCCCAGAAGAAATACGACACCGGCGTAACCGATACCGAAATCAAGATCGGCAACATCATGCCCTATAGCGGGCCGGCATCCGCCTACGGCACCAGCGGCCGGGCCCAGGCGGCCTATTTCCGCAAGATCAACGCCGAGGGCGGCATCAATGGCCGCAAGATCAACTTCATCTCCTATGACGACAGCTACAGTCCGCCGAAGACGGTCGAGCAGGCGCGCAAGCTGGTCGAAGGCGACGAGGTCTTGCTGATCTTCGCCTCTCTCGGCACGGCATCCAACGGCGCGATTCAGAAATACATGAACGTGAAGAAGGTGCCGCAGCTGTTCATTCAGACCGGTGCCACCAAGTGGAACGATCCGCAAAGCTTCCCATGGACCATGGGCTGGCAGCCCAGTTATCAGAGCGAGGGACGGATCTACGCCAAGCACATCCTGAAGGAAAAGCCGGGCGGCAGGATCGCGGTCCTCTACCAGAACGACGATTACGGAAAGGACTATCTCAAGGGCCTGAAGGACGGCCTCGGCGACAAGGCGGCGTCGATGATCGTGATCGAGGATGCGTATGAGGTGGCCGAGCCGACGATCGACACGCACATCGTCAAGATGAAATCGATGAATGCCGACGTATTCGTCGACATCGCCACACCGAAATTCGCGGCGCAGGCCATCAAGAAGGCGGCCGAGATCGGTTGGAAACCGCTGCACATCCTCAACTCGGTAGGTTCCTCGCTCGGCGCCGTGATCCAGCCTGCCGGCTTCGAGAACGCACAAGGCATCATCTCGGTGGCCTACCTGATGGATCCGCTCGATCCGCAATGGAAGGACGATCCCGGCATGAAGGCGTTCGACGAATATCTCTCCAAATATTTCCCCGAAGGCAATCGGGCCGACAGCCTGATTGTGACAGGGTACAATGCGGCTCAGACGCTGGTTCAGGTGCTTAAGCAGTGCGGCGACGATCTCACGCGCGCCAACGTCATGAAGCAGGCCGCCAACCTGAAGGCCTTCCGCACCACCAACCTGCTGCCCGGCATCACAATGAACACCAGCCCGATCGATTTCGCGCCGATCAAGCAGATGCAGCTCAGACGACTCAAGGGCGAGCGATGGGAGCTGTTCGGGCCGATGCTCAGCGCGGAAGTGGGAGGTTAGCCGACCGCAGCCCCTCACTGCGCCGCCCGGCGGTCCGAGCGTTATCCGCGTCATTGCGAGGAGTTCGCGACAAAATTGCAAAGCAATTTTGCGCTGAATCGGCGAAGCAATCCACCTCTCCGCGTATCCGGAAAGATGGATTGCTTCGCTTCGCTCGCAATGACGCTAGTAGCCTTGGATCTGTAGGATGGGTAGAGCGCAGCGAAACCCATCATCTCGCCCCCTGAACAAGCGATGGGTTTCGCTTCGCTCTACCCATCCTACGGAGCTTGACCTACACCCGGAACAGCTTCGCGTACCTCGCCTTGATCTCCTCCGACTGCACCTGCACCTGGGCCGGATCGGCCTTGAGCATTTTCAGTTTGTCGAGTGGCACGTGCCCGGCCTTCTCCTTCACCTTGGCGTGGAACGAGCGGTGCGCGAATTCGTCGGCCAGCATCTGCTGCGTCTCGGCGCTGAAGAAGTAGCTCTGGAACAGCCGCGCCGCATTCGGGTTCGGCGCGTTCTTGAAGATGCCGCTCGGGACGATGATCAGCGGCGCGCCCTCGGCGGGATAGACCACCTCGACCGGCTTGCCCTGATCCTTGGCCAGCACGAGGTTGTAGTCGTTGCCATCGGCCATCACCGCGCGCTCGCCGAGCAGAATCTTCTTCGGCGGATCGGCCGCCGACTGCACCTGCATCACGCGCTGCTGCGACAGCTTCTCCAGATACGGCCAGCCGAGGTCGCGCGCCAGCACGAAGGTCGCGGTCATGATCGCGCCGGAATAGCTCGGGTGGCCCTTGACGATTTTGCCGCGCCACTTGGGATCGATCAGGTCGGCGTAGCTCTTCGGCGCCTCCTCGCGCTTCACCTGCTCGGTGTTGTAGCCGATTACCTCGAACCAGGCGCAGGATGTCGCCGAGGTGCCGTCGGGATCGATCTGGTCGGCCGGAAAATGCCTGGCGACGTCCTCCGGCACATAGGCCGCGAGCCAGTCGTTCTTCTTCCAGTCGAGGTAATGCGCGGGATCGGTGGAATTGGCGACGTCGACGGCGTTGATGCCGCTGCCCTGCTCCTGTGCGATGCGCTGGAAGATACGCTCCGCGCCCGAGCGCTCGACGCGGACGCTGATCCCGGGATATTTCTGCTCGAAGTCACGCGCGAGACGCTCGGCCGTGTTCAGCTCCAGCGCGCTGTAGAACGAGATCTTGCCTTCCTTCTTGGCGGCTGCGATCAGCTCCGGCGTCACGGCTTCCGCCGGCGGCGCCGCCGCGCGCAGCGGCTCCGCGAATACCATGCCGGCGGCGGTGGCCGCCGTCACCTTGAGCCAGTCGCGCCTCGACCATTTGCGGTCCTGCATTCCATACTCCCTGAAATCGGGCCGTTGACCGGCTGTGCCTTCGTCGCGGGAGCTTAGCGCGTAGGATGGGTAGAGCGAAGCGAAACCCATCAAATAGCGGCCGCATCAGGGATGATGGGTTTCGCGCAGTTTATCATCGGGCCGCGCGTTGCGGACCCGTTGGCATCCAGGTCACGCCACGGTCTACGTTTTCGCGGGCGGATTCTCGCGCAGGAAGCGTTCGAGATCGGGCTGCACGGAATAAGGCTGCGGAACCGGATCGCCCTGAAAGTCGACCTGAAGATCAAGGCAGCGCCGCAGCATCCGCGCCAGTTCGCCGCGCCGATAGGGTTTGGTCAGCAGCGGAATGCCGTGGCCGCCACGCCCCTGCTGTGCGGGCAGCACGCCGTCGCTGTAGCCCGAGGTGAACAGCACCCGCAATGCCGGGCGCCCGGCCATCAGAGTCTCCGCCAATTGCCGGCCGTTCATGCTGCCGGGCATCACGATATCGGTGAACAGAAGGTCGAACGCGGTGCCGCGTTTGACGATTTCGAGCGCAGCGTCCGCGTTCGCCGCGACCAGCACGTTGTAGCCGAGGCTTTCGAGCTGGCCCGTGACATAGTCCCGGATCGTAGGGTCGTCCTCCACGCACAGGACCGTCTCGTGGCCGCCCCTGACGGGCAGATCGTCCTCCTCCACCGCGCGCTGCGCGGTACCGTCGGCCTTCGGCAGATAGATCCTGAAGATGGTGCCGCGCCCCTGCTCGCTCTTGACCTCGATGCCGCCGCCGCTTTGCTTGACGAAGCCGAACACCATGCTGAGCCCGAGCCCGGCGCCCTGCCCGACCTCCTTGGTGGAAAAGAACGGATCGAAGATCTTCTCCAGATGCGTCGGCGAAATGCCGGTGCCGGTATCGGTCACCTCGATCACGAGATGATCGCCGGCGCGCTCGACGCCGCACGCCACGGCGTCGGGAATCCCGAGCTGGATGTTGCGGGTCGCAAAGCTCAGCGTGCCGCCGTCAGGCATGGCATCGCGCGCATTGATGGCGAGATTGACCAGCGCAGCACCAAGCTGGCTGCGGTCGACGAAGGCGAGCCAGGCGTTGCGGCCGAGCTCCGTCCTGATCTCGGTCTGCGAACCGAGCGTCTGCGACAGCAGCCGGACCACCTCGCCGACCAGGTCGTTGACGTCGGTCTCGCCGGGCTGCAGCGGTTGCTTGCGCGCGAATGCCAGGAGGCTCGAGGTGAGCTGCGCGCCGCGATCGGCGGCATCGCTGATCAGCTTGGCGATTGCGGCGAGTTGCGGGTTGTCCTTGACGCCGTCGGCGAGGATCTCGATCGTGCCGGTGATCACGGTCAGCATGTTGTTGAAGTCGTGCGCGATGCCGCCGGTCAGCCGCCCCAGCGATTCCGACTTCTGCGCCTGGATCAACTGCTCCTCGGCGATCCGGCGCTGGCTGACGTCCCTGACAAAGGAATTGATGATCCAGCCGTCACCGCGGCGCAGCGCGTTGAGGGACACCTCGACATAGAACCGGTGACCGTCGCGGTGCAGGCACGCCGTTTCATAGCGCATGCCCATGCCGCCGGCCGCGGTCTCCTGCAGGAAGCGGGTGATCCGCTGCCGGTGCGCGAGGCGCAGCTCCTCCGGAAACACCAGTTCGACCACCCGATAACCGACCGCCTCGGAGCGCGTCCAGCCGGTCAGCACCTCGGCCTGCGGGCTCCAGTCGAGAATGACGCCGTCCTGGTCGGTCTGGACGAAGGCGTCGAGCGCGGTCCTGACGATGGCTTGCGCCATCTGCTCGCTCTCGACCAGCGCCTGGTGTGCCCGACGCTGCGCGGTGACGTCGTGCAGTACGGCGACCGCGCCCCGCAGATTGCCGGTATCGTCGCGCAGCGGCCGCGCGTTGACGACAAGGAAGACGGCCGGTTGCGGCGGTTGCGGTTTGACGATCAGCTCGAAATCGTCGACGTCATCGCCGCGCAGCGCACGCGCCATCGGCGTGTCCGGGATCGGCATCACGGTGGTGCCGTCGGCATAATAGTTCTGGAAGGTGCGAACGCCGGTCAGGGTATCAAAACCGGGTTCGACACTATACAGCCGTCGCGCCGCGGCGTTGACGATCACGATCATCCCGTGCTCGTCGGCGACCACCACCGGATCGCGGATGCTCTCGACGGTCTTCTCCAGCAGGTGCTGCCTGCTGCCCAGCTGCGCCGACAATTCGGCAAGCGTCGCCGCGAGCTGAGCGGTCTCGCGGTCATCGCTTGAGCCGAGCGAGACCTGCTGGCCGCGCGACAACGCCTCCGCCGCCCGCACCAGCTGAGCGGGCGTCCTGGACAGCGATCTCGCAATCACCTCAGCCGTCATCAATACCACCGCAACCGCGCCACCCGCGAGCAGAACGCCCGGCCAGGTTACGCCATGGATGAAGCCCAGCGCGAGCAGGAGCGCGGCGACGGGAAACAACATCCCCATCGCCAGACGGCCCGACAAATTCATCCCGACCAACCCCTCGTGTCGGCTGCACCCGAAAATGGAAAAGGAAAAGCAGTATTCGGAAAGGGTCGTCGGCGCCGGAGCAAATATCCCTGTTGCTTAGCCGAGTCCGGCGCCGCAATCCGCCACTTTCGTATCCGTATTAGTACGGAGGAAGGCCGATTCCGGCGCACGCGCAATACCGGAAGTATAGCTGCGACCTGTCGACCAGCGGTACATCTCGCCGGCAGCACAACTCAACATACCGAGAATTTGCAGGAGGGCCCCGGAGTACATGTTTGGCGCCGTGGTCAGCCGTCGGCCGAACGCGCCAGGCGGGATGCCGACATGGTCGCTCGCCAACATGGACCACTCCCGCGTTTCTGGGTCCAGCCCAGCCCTCGCCGGCGCTTGGCGACGCTCTCAACGCCGACTTACGACACCTCGAAGTAACGTGCCTCGGCTGCGAGACGCATCGTGAGGCGGCCGAACAGGACCTCGATCCACGAGCTCGAGCGCCCCGTGGCAAGCGGTGTTCCCGATTGCGGACGAACAATATCTCGGCCAAAATCGTCGGGACAGTTCAGGAAGGATGAGCTTACAAAAAGAGAGACGATGTGACGTGCAGGCCGCATCCTCATCCCTCGTAGGCTTAAGCTGCAAATACCGATCTGGGTCCCGTTGAATGTTAGCGCGCCGAAGAGCGGATCTGCTCTCAAGGCGGGTGACCTTGCATTTGCTACGGAGCACAAAATGGATTCCATGCTGAATGACAGGGTCGCGGAAGGGCGGCTCGTGAGCTTGGAAGAGCAGCTTTCGAACCTCGCGCGCGAAGCAGGAGTCAGCCCTTCCGGCCCGCCGACCGGCAAGAAAGCGCTTCACGCGCCGCTAGCAGGCTGTTGAAAAAAGGCGGTCGCCGCCGACCGAGGATCATGATTCATTGGCTCCGACGAGATTCGGAGATGGTGCGTGCGCGGCGGCGACAATCGAACGGGCGAGCTGTTCAGCTACGTCGACCTGGAAGCAAGGGTGCGGCGTGATCATCCGCTGCGAGGGATCCGGACGATCGTGAACGAGGCGCTGGCGGCGCTGGAGCACGAGTTCGCCGCCCTTTATTCGCCGATTGGACGGCCGTCGATCCCGCCGGAGAAGCTGCTGCGGGCGATGCTGTTGCAGGCGTTTTATTCGATCCGCTCGGAGCGACTTCTGATGGAGCGGTTGGAATATGATTTGCTGTTCCGCTGGTTCGTCGGAATCGGCGTCGACGATGCAGCCTGGGACCATTCGGTATTCTCGAAGAACCGCGACCGGCTTCTGGAAGGCGACATCGCGGCGAAGTTCCTTGCGGCGGTGCTGGCGCAGCCCAGGGTGAAGAAGCTTCTGTCGAGCGATCACTTCTCGGTCGACGGCACGCTGATCGAGGCCTGGGCCTCGATGAAGAGCGTCAAACCGAAGGATAGCTCCGGCGAGCCGCCGGCCCAAGGCGGCGGGCGCAATGCTGAAGCGAACTTCCATGGCCAGAAGCGCTCCAACGACACCCATGCTTCGACCACCGATCCGGAGGCCAGGCTCTACCGCAAGGGGAAAGGCAAGGAGACGAAGCTGTGCTTCATCGGGCACGGGCTGATGGAGAACCGCCACGGCTTGCTGGTCGACGCCTGCCTGACGCAGGCCGGTGGGCATGCCGAACGGGTGGCCGCGCTGCACATGATCGAGCCTCGTGCCGATCGACCGACAGCGATCACGCTTGGTGCCGACAAAGCCTACGATGCAGAAGACTTCGTCAACGAGCTGCGCTCGATGAACGTGACGCCGCATGTTGCGCAGAATACCGGCGGCCGTAGCTCTGCGATCGACGGGCGTACGACCCGGCACGGCGGTTATGCTGTCAGCCAGCGCATCCGCAAGCGGATTGAGGAGGCATTCGGCTGGATCAAGACGGTCGCCGGGCAAGAGAAGACCAGATTCCGTGGCCGTGATCGGGTCGGATGGGCCTTTACCTTCGCTGCGGCCGCCTACAATCTGGTGCGGCTGCCCAAGTTGATCGCGGAGACCGGTTGATGGCCAAGGTGCCCGGCTTTGCCAAGGCCTTTGCCGGCCGCTGGCGCATCGTCGAAATGGACAACTGGGACAGCGACTTCCTCGATCTTGTCGGAGAGGCGCATCTCACCTTCCGTGGCAAGTCCGATGGCGAAATAGCGTTTGGGGCTCTCAAGGGCTTCCTGGATGCTCGCTACGGCACCCGCGACGGATCGGCCTGCGCCGAGTTCTCATGGGAGGGGCACGACGAGAATGATCCGTCCTGTGGTCGCGGATGGGCCATGATCGGCACTGCGGGCAGGCTCGTTGGCCACTTCTACATCCACAATGGCGACGATTCAGCCTTCGTTTGCGAACGCGGCTGAGTTCTTCAACGGCCTGCTAGAAGCGGTTCATCGATTGGCGGATTGGCGCCACCTGGCCATTGTCGGTTCCGTGCTGGCAGCATGCATTGGTGGCGCTGCTTGGTGGTGGTCGTCACCCAGCGATACGGCGATGGTGGCCTCCCCTGGCCACTCCTCACCTCCTGCGCAAACCCCGTCGAAGGACGCCGCGCCGAAAGACGTTGCGCCGACTGCCGCCGCACTTTCTTCCGACTTGGCGCAGCAGCTTCAACCGATGGCGCGCGATCTCGCTGCCTTGAGGCAAGCGGTCGAACAGCTTGAGGCGAGGCAAGAACAATTGGTCCGCGACCATAAAAATGTCGCAAGCCAACTCGAGGCGAGCCAAGCAGAAATGGCACGCAGCAAAGATATCATCGACCAGATCAAGGCGACCCAGGATCAGTTGGCTCGCGAAAGCGAGACGGTCACCGAGCGGCTCAACGCAAGCCAGGACCAGCTGGCCGGTGTCATTGCCAACGCCGCAGAGCCGAAGGTGAGCCCCGAACAGCCAAAGGTAAGCCCCGAACAGCCAAAGGTAAGCCCCGAACAGCCAACGGTAGCCCCGGAAATACCACTGCCGCGTCCGCGGCCGTCGACCGATGTTGCCCAGGCGCGCAAACCGGCGCCAACCCCGACGCGGCCGCACGCCACCAGCAAACCGCAACCGCCGGCATGGCCATGGTCAGTGCGCTAATGCCGTGACGTGCTGCTTCCTGCGTGCCGTCGACGAACTCAGGACGTCACGAACGCAAAGTGTGTTGTCCCCGCAACGTCTCAAGAGTTCCGTTGAGCATCGCACCTGTTGGGACTTCACTGTGTGGCAAATTCCCCGTTTAATAAAGGCGGACCTGAGGCAAAGATTTTACCACCAAGACGTTCATTTAAGATCAGGTTCAAGAGGCCGCTGACCAGCGCCAGCGGCCTCTTCGTGTTGCTTCATTGATCGCAAAGTGCAGGTATCGGCCGTTGCCGCTAGGAACGATCTACTCGCCTGCCGCTCGGCTCCCATCGATTGGCCAAGGAAAGCCCCGCGTCTTTCATGGCTTCCCGAACCGAGGTTCGACAAACCGACCCGACGGACAGGCGACGCCACACCTTTGGTGTCGTCCCTGCGAAGGCAGGGATCCATAACCACCGACGGTCCTTGTTGAGCAGTGCCGCAACGACGAGTCCCCCTCCACAACAACCGCCGCGGAGCATGGGTCCCTGCCTTCGTAGGGACGACAGCGCGTTTTTCGGAGACGACGTCGTGATTAACGCGCAGGGACGGTGGGGGTGAAACCGTCCTACGCCGCCCGCCGCCGTTCGCGCAGCGCGTCGCCGAAGGCTTCGAACAGGGCGCGGTTGATCGGATTGCGCTGCGGATCGTATTCGGCGTGCCACTGCACACCCAGCGCAAAACCCGGCGCATCGGCGATGCGGATCGCCTCGATGGTGCCGTCCTCGGCGATGCCCTCGATCACGACGCGCTTGCCGGGCTCGAGGATGCCCTGGCCGTGCAGCGAATTGACTCGAATGGTCTCCCGGCCGAGGATTTTTGCGAACGCGCCGCCCGGCGTCAGCGCGACGTCATGACGGTCGGCGAACACAACGGTCGGGTCAGGATGGATCTCGCCGTTCTCCAGCCGCGGCATCCGGTGGTTCATGCGGCCCGGAATCTCGCGGATCTCCGGATGCAGCGAGCCGCCGAAGGCGACGTTCATCTCCTGCAGGCCGCGGCAGATACCGAAGATCGGCACACCGCGCGCGACGCAGGCTTCCGACAGCGCCAGCGCAACGTCGTCGCGGTGGATGTCGTAGGGCTCGTGGGCGGCGCAAGGTTCGGAATTGAAGCGGGTCGGATGAACATTGGCGCGGGCCCCGGTCAGCACCACGCCGTCGACCACGTCGAGCAAGGCACTGACCTCGGTGATTTCGGGGCTGCCGGCGAACATCAGCGGCACCGCGCCCGACACCTCGGCAACCGCGCGAAGGTTGCGCTCCCCGACCATCTGGACTGTGAAACGATTTTCGATGCGATGGGCGTTTCCGATCACGCCGACCACGGGCCGTCTCATTATTGAAGTCTCGCGCAATGATTCTTCTAAGTTTGCGACGTTGCGGAGACGATCATGCCTTCGAGTTCCCGCCGGATCAACTGTCTATATCTGCACAGGGGGGCTTGCAGTCCTGCACAGATTCGCGCCCCTCGGGACCCAAAGCCGGCCAGATGCCCACCGATCGCGCCCGGCCCCGCACCCCGTCAGCGGCGAACCGGCACGGCCCCGCCAGCTTGATCCCGGCGGGGTTTTCGCCAAAGACTGCTCGAAACACCGTCGCGAAGGGGGAATCACCCGTGACAGACTCGGCTGACAATCGCCTGAAGGCCCGCAACGACTTGGCATGGGCGATCGCCGTCGGCGGCATCGGCGTGGTGCTGTTCGCTGCCCTGCTGACCTTCGCCTGGCATTTTGCCGCGACCTTGTTCCTGCTGTTCGCTGGCATGCTGCTCGGGGTCGCCCTCAATGCCATGACCACCCTGCTCGGCCGGCTGACCAAGCTGCCCCACGCGTTGCGGCTTGCGATCGTCTGCCTGGCGATGGCCGGGCTGCTGTCCGGCATCGTGTTCCTCGGCGGCACCACGATCGCGCAGCAGGCCACGGTGCTGAGCAACACGATCAAATCGCAGCTCGGCAGCGTCAAGGACTTCCTCGAACAGCACGGGGTCGACACCAGCTATCTCGATTTCACCAATGCCGCGGGCGAGGCAAAGGGCGAAGGCACCGCCGTGACGACGACGACAACGACGCCCCCATCGTCGCAGTCCCATGGCATCCCCGGCGCCGGCGCGCTGGCCTCAAGCGGCGGCGCCATCATCAGCCAGACGCTGAAGGTGCTACTCGGCACCGTCAGCGTCGTCGGCAACTTCTTCATCGTGCTGTTTCTCGGGCTCGCCTTCGCGGCCCAGCCCAGCATCTACCGCGCCGGGCTGTTGTTCATCGCGCCGGTCAAGTACCGCGCGCAGGCGACCATCATCGTCGACCGCATCGGCGAGACACTGGAGCGCTGGCTGATCGCGCAGATCATCACGATGACGGCGGTATTCCTCGTCACCTGGATCGGGCTTGCCATCATCGGCATTCCGAGCTCGTTCATCCTCGGCATCCAGGCCGGCCTGCTCGCCTTCATTCCGACGGTCGGCGCGATCCTCGGCGGGCTGATCGTGGTGCTCGCGAGCCTTGCGACCGGATGGATCGCGGCGCTGTCGGCCTTCATCCTGTTCCTCGGCGTCCACGCGCTGGAAAGCTACGTGCTGACGCCGATCATCCAGCGCCAGGCGCTCGACATCCCGCCGGCCACGCTGTTCGCGTTCCAGATCCTGCTCGGCGTCGTGTTCGGCATCTGGGGGCTGGCGCTGGCGCTGCCGCTGATGGCGATCGCCAAGGTGATGATCGACCACTTCAAGACGGAGGATCCGGCGCGGGCCGCGTGACCGCACGTCAGGAGAGCAGCAGCACCGTTCCCGCGACCATCAGCATCACGCCGGCCAGCATCACCATCGGCCAGCGACTCTTCGGCGGCTGGTATCGCCCCTGCGCGCGCCGTTCGGCGATCAGCGCGGTCTCGTATTCATGCGAGTCCGAGAACAGGCAGGCGAAACCGCTGCGCGCCGAAACCGCGGCGGCTTCGAGCGACATCAGGGCTGACTGCGGATTGCGGGTGCGGATCGACTCCATGCCCGAAAGCATGGGATCGAATGGTTAACCACTCGTTACCACACTCATGCCCGGACGCTCGCCGGCTTTTGCCGCGCCGAAGCCGGCAGGCCCGCGGTCTTGCGCCGCCAGTTCTCCAGCGAGAGCGGCAATTCCTCCGCTGCCTCGACGCGGTTGCGGCCGCCGCGCTTGGCCTGGTAGAGCGCGGTGTCGGCCGAGGCCAACAGCACCTCGAGCTCGGTGCCGGCGGGACCGCCTGCGACGCCGATGCTGACCGTGGTGTCGACCGCGCCTTCCTCGCAGGTGATGTTGCTGTTCTCGAAGGCTTCGCGCACGCGCTCGGCGACCAGCACACCCTCCTCCAGCGAGCACGGCAGCAGCGCCGCGAATTCCTCGCCGCCGATCCGGCCCGACAGATCGCTGATCCTGAGGCTGTTGACCACGACAGCGGAGAACAGCTTCAGGATCTCGTCACCCGCGGGATGGCCGAAGCGGTCGTTGATTGACTTGAAGTGATCGATGTCGAAGATCATCACGGTGACCGGCCGGCCGGCAATGGACTCGCGCTCGATCACCCGCGCGCAGGCCTCGGTGAAGCCGCGGCGGTTGAGCATGCCGCTCAGGGGGTCGATCGACGCGGCCGTCTTATGCACGGCCACCGCGCGGTCCGACACCATCATGAAGATCACGAACACCGTGCCGATCGCGTACAGCACGAGTTCGATCGAAAACAGCGTGACCCAAAAGCTGGAGACGAAATTCTGGCCGTTCAATCGCAGCAGGTCGCCGACCAGGATCGGCAGCATCAGGACGCAACCGTGCGCGACCGGGATGACGATCGCAAGCCAGCGCCGTTGCATCGCGCGGCGGCGCTCGCTCCACAGTTCTGATGCGGTCAGCGCGGCGTAGATCGCGACGATCCCGGCACCGATCGTCAGGCGCATCGCGGGATCCTCAACCGTCGTCACCGCCCCGATCCATGCGATCGGGCCGAGCACGAGGCCCAGCAAATTGGCCTTGCGGCCGTGGAAAATGCGCGCCGCATTCCAGACCAGGCCGCAGGCGGCGAATCCGATCGCATTGAGGCCCAGCAGAACCATCGGATCGAGCGTCGAACTACCGACCGTCCAGACCGCGACCGAGGCCGCGCCGAGCAGATAGGCGGTGCCCCACCATTTCAGCGCGGAAATGTTCTCCTGCCTGCCGAACAACCACAGCATGGCGCCGAGCATGCCCGCGACCATGGTGGCGAACAAATAAAGTGTCGATGGATCGAACGACATAAACTCACCCCAGCCCGGTGTGATGCAACGTTCGCAGGCGCAAATGAATACGGTGATGCAGCGCCATTGCGAGCCCGCAAGCTAGAAGGTGCGAGTTCCAATTTCGTTTGCACGCACACGCAAGTTTTCATGAAAAACTGCGCTAATTCGCGCCGAAGCATCGCCGGTCGGACGCAGCAAAAAGGGCGCCTCGCGGCGCCCTCTGCAACTCGATGCCCGCGGCAATTGCCGCGAATTTTAGAACTCGAATTAGCGCTTCGAGAACTGGAAGGACTTGCGGGCCTTCGCCTTGCCGTACTTCTTGCGCTCGACCGAGCGGCTGTCGCGGGTCAGGAAGCCGCCCTTCTTGAGGACGCCGCGCAGCTCGGGCTCGAAGTTGGTGAGCGCCTTCGAGATGCCGTGGCGGACAGCACCGGCCTGGCCGGAGAGACCGCCGCCGGCGACGGTGCAGATCACGTCGTACTGGCCGTTACGGGCGGCAGCGACCAGCGGCTGCTGGATCATCATGCGCAGCACCGGGCGGGCGAAGTAGACTTCGAACTCGCGGGTGTTGACCGAGATCTTGCCGGAGCCCGGCTTGACCCAGACGCGGGCGACCGCGTCCTTGCGCTTGCCGGTGGCGTAAGCGCGGTTGTACTTGTCGACCTTCTTGACGTATTTCGGCGCGTCGGGAGCGGCCGGCTTGACCTGCGAGAGCTGGTCGAGGGACTGCAACGTATCGGACATTATGCGGCCCTCGTGTTCTTGCGATTCAGGGAAGCGATATCGACCTTCTCGGGGCTCTGCGCTTCATGCGGATGATCGGCACCCGGATAGACGCGCAGATTGCCCATCTGCATGCGGCCGAGCGGACCACGCGGGATCATGCGCTCGATCGCCTTCTCGACGACGCGCTCGGGGAAGCGACCCTCGAGGATCTGCTTCGCGGTGCGCTCCTTGATGCCACCGATGAAGCCGGTGTGCTTGTAGTAGGTCTTCTGGTCGCGCTTGCGACCGGTCAGCACCACATGCGCGGCGTTGACGATGATGACGTTGTCGCCGCAATCGACATGTGGGGTGTAGGTGGGCAGGTGTTTGCCGCGCAGGCGCATCGCGACGAGCGTGGCGAGACGACCGACGACCAGACCCTTGGCGTCGATCACGACCCACTTCTTCGTCACTTCGGCGGGCTTGGCCGAGAACGTGCTCATGTGTGAAATCCGTGAAAAAGAAATCGGCGCCGTATGCGCCGAACTGGCAGCTTTCTAGAGAAGCCGCGATCGCGCGTCAACGCCCATGTGCTCAAATTACATCAGAAAAAACAATGGCTTGCAATTATGGTGCAATAATACCGTAGAAAAGCCTATTGATTTGGAATGGAATAGGTCGCCGTGACATGGGCGATGGGATCGGGAGACGAGCCGGACAGCAGGTTGACCTCGCCGACCGCGAGCCGCTTGCCGAGCTTGAGCAGCCTCGCCACCGCAAGTACGTCCTGCCCCGGCTGACCCTTGCGCAGGAAGTTGATGTTGAGGTTGGTGGTCACGGCAAGGCCAACCGGCCCGATCGCCGACAGTAGCACCACGTACATCGCGAAATCCGCCAGCCCCATCAGGGTCGGCCCGGACACCGTACCGCCCGGCCGCAGCATGCGCTCGCTGAAGCGCTGGCGCAGCAGGGCGGTCTCGCCGTCGGCGCTTTCGATCCGGACATCGTCGTAGACGAACGCCTGCGGGAATTCCCTCCGCAGGAACTCCTCCACGTCAGCCACGCTCATTTTCGCAGTCGCCATGCCGTCCCTGCCCTCGCTTCAGCCTGCCTGTTACATTAAGTTGTCACAGAGACCAAAGTGGAATTTCACCATGTCCGCCCAAGCCGCCCGCGCCGAAGCGCCGCAACACCAGCCGATCCTGCTGCGCGAGACCGTCGGCAGTATCGCGCTACTGACGCTCAATCGCCCCGGAGCGCGCAACAGCCTCTCCGAGGGCCTGATCGCCGAGCTGCACGCCGCCCTGAACGATGTCGGCGGCGACAAGCGCATCCGCGCCGTCGTGCTCGCCGCCAAAGGCCCGGCGTTCTGCGCCGGCCACGACCTCAAGGAGCTTACCGCGCGCCGTAGCGATGCCGACCGCGGCCGCGCCTATTTCGCGCAAATCATGAACGCCTGCAGCGCGATGATGCAGGCCATCGTGCGCCTTCCGAAGCCGGTGGTCGCATCCGTCCAGGGCATCGCCACCGCGGCCGGCTGCCAGCTCGTCGCAAGTTGCGACCTCGCGGTCGCCTCCGAAGCGGCGGCGTTCGCGACGCCGGGCGTCGACATCGGGCTGTTCTGCTCGACGCCGATGGTGGCGCTGTCGCGCAACGTGCCGCGCAAACAGGCCATGGAGATGCTGCTGACCGGAGAGCCGGTCTCGGCGGCAACGGCGCAGAGCATCGGCCTCGTCAACCGCGTGGTATCCGCTGGCACCGAACGCGACGCCGCGATCGCGCTGGCCGAGAAGGTCGCGCTGAAATCGGCCTACACCGTCAAGCTCGGCAAGGAAGCGTTCTATCGCCAGGCCGAGATGAACCTCGCCGATGCCTATCGCTTCGCCGCCGAGGTGATGACCGAAAACATGATGGCGCGCGACGCCGAGGAAGGCATCGGTGCCTTCATCGAGAAGCGCGATCCGAAGTGGCAGGACAAGTGACGACCTGAGGTCGTCATTCCGGGATGGTGCATTAGCACCAGACCCGGAATCTCGAGATTCCGGGTTCTCGCTGCGCGGGCCCCGGAATGACAAACCCGGAAGAAAAATGAATCACGACGCCTACGACGACAACTACATCCGCAGCATTCTGAACAACGTCAAGACCATCGCGATGGTCGGCGCCTCGCCGGT
Source organism: Bradyrhizobium sp. USDA 4510 (assembly GCF_054059095.1). Classification (NCBI taxonomy): domain Bacteria; kingdom Pseudomonadati; phylum Pseudomonadota; class Alphaproteobacteria; order Hyphomicrobiales; family Nitrobacteraceae; genus Bradyrhizobium; species Bradyrhizobium sp. USDA 4510. Next base: position 4,046,546 of record NZ_JBSSBT010000001.1, read on the forward strand.
CAATGTGCGGCCGAGCTATTTCGCGTTCAAATATCTGGCGCAGCGCGGCTACGACATGATCCCGGTCAACCCCGGCCATGTCGGCAAGACGCTGATGGGCAAGCCGTTCGTCGCCTCGCTTGCGGACATCGATCGGCCGATCGACATGATCGACATCTTCCGCAACTCAAGCCACATCATGCCCGTGGTCGAGGAGGCGCTGAAATTGTCGACGCCGCCGAAGGTGATCTGGATGCAGCTTGGCGCGCGCGACGATGCCGCTGCCGAGAAGGCGGAAGCCGCGGGCCTCAAGGTGGTGATGAACCGTTGCCCGAAGATCGAGTATGGCCGGCTGTCGTCGGAGATCTCGTGGATGGGCGTCAACTCGCGCACGCTGAGCTCCAAGCGTGCGCCGATCCCGACGCAGGGCATGCGGCTGTCGCTCAATCGCACGAGCTTCGGCGGCGGACAGACCGCGGCGTCCGACCGCGCGGCAAAGAACAAGACCGAGACGACCTGACATCGCAGCGGAATAATCGCTGCGATCATCCGGTATAGCGCGGATGCCCGTCCAACTGGCGGTGTGCCTAACTCGCTTGACGGCGGGCGCCGTCGCCATCAGCATGCCGCGCGTTTCGACCAGGCCACAACAGGATACTAAAGAATGACCGATCGCCTTCCGGGATTTTCCACCCTCGCCGTGCACGCCGGCGCGCAGCCTGATCCCACCACCGGAGCGCGGGCGACACCGATCTACCAGACCACGTCATTCGTCTTCAACGATGCCGACCACGCGGCCTCGCTGTTCGGCCTGCAGGCCTTCGGCAACATCTATACTCGCATCGGCAACCCGACCAATGCCGTGCTCGAGGAACGTGTCGCAGCCCTCGAAGGCGGCACCGCGGCGCTCGCCGTCGCTTCCGGTCACGCGGCGCAGGTCGTCGTGCTGCAGCAGCTGTTGAAGCCCGGCGATGAGATCATCGCGGCACGCAAGCTCTATGGCGGCTCGATCAACCAGTTCACGCACGCCTTCAAGGCGTTCGGCTGGAACGTGGCCTGGGCCGACCCAGATGAGATCGAAAGCTTCGAGCGCGCGGTGACGCCGCACACCAAGGCGATCTTCATCGAGTCGATCGCCAACCCGGCCGGCAGCATCACCGATATCGAGGCGATCGCGGCCGTTGCGCGCAAGGCCGGCGTGCCGCTGATCGTCGACAACACGCTGGCCTCGCCCTATCTGATCAAGCCGATCGACCACGGCGCCGACATCGTCGTGCACTCCCTGACCAAGTTCCTCGGCGGTCACGGCAACTCACTCGGCGGCATCATCGTCGATGCCGGCACCTTCGACTGGTCGAAGGACAACAAATATCCGATGCTGAGCGAGCCGCGCCCGGAATATCACGGCATCCGGATCCAGGAGACCTTCGGCAACTTCGCCTTCGCGATCGCCTGCCGCGTGCTCGGCCTGCGCGACCTCGGCCCCGCGCTGTCGCCGTTCAACGCCTTCATGATCCTGACCGGCATCGAGACGCTGCCGCTGCGCATGCAGAAGCACTGCGACAACGCCAAGGCGGTGGCGGAATTCCTCTCCACTCACCCCGCTGTGTCGGCGGTGAACTATGCCGGCCTGCCCGGCGACAGGTACAACGCCTTGCAGCGCAAATATGCGCCGAAGGGAGCCGGGGCGGTGTTCACGTTTAGCCTTAAGGGCGGCTATGACGCCGGCGTCAATCTGGTGTCGAACCTGCAGCTGTTCTCGCATCTCGCCAATGTCGGCGACACCCGCTCGCTGGTGATCCATCCGGCCTCCACCACCCACAGCCAGCTCGACGACGCCGCCAAGGTGAGGTCGGGCGCGGCGCCCGAGGTGGTGCGGCTTTCGATCGGCATCGAGGACAAGGAAGACCTGATCGCCGACCTCGACCAGGCCCTGCGCGCCTGATCCCGCAATTGTTCCGGAGCGGTGCGCCGTATCGCTCCGGCAACTTGCCCAAGGCGGCGGGCCTCCCGTTAACGCTTAATACCGACGGGCCTCTCGTTAACGTTCAATCCGGCTTAAAGTGGCAGTGATAGGCTCCGGATGATTCGGGAGACCATTGATGCTGCGCTGGACATTGCCGCTCGCGATCGCATTGTTTGCGATCCCGCCTGCTGACGCCGCCGACGGCCCGGCCGTCGCCAAGAGCGCGACCGTCAAGGCCGCGCGCCAGCTGCCGGCGGGCCTGCCGCACCGGCATTACGCCTACCGCACCACGATCACATCGCCGACCTATGTGCGGCGCGGACGCCAGCTCGTGGTCGTCGAGCAGCCCGTGGTGATCCCGCTCAATTCCGAGCCGTATATCCCGTTCGTGCCCGGCGAGCCGCTGCTGCCGGGGTCGTCGTCGCTGCCCGGCTATTACGGCAATTGGCACTCCTACAACTATTTCGGCCCGTACTACGGCGGTGCCTATGTGACCTATTGGGACCGCCTGCCCTACGCCTGTGGCGTCTACGGCTACTGCTAGCGCGGACCGATCGGGTGGCCAGATCGCCGCAGAAATCCAGCGCACCGGCTTCGGGGAACGCGGTGACCGCCGATCTCGTCGCGGTGCTGGTCGCCGTCACCGAGGGCACGCCCAAGATCATGACCATCGCCGGCGGCTCCGCGCTGCCGAGCGGCCCGTTCGAGTTCACCCATCGCTCGCTGCAGACCGCGCTGCGGGCCTGGGTCGAAGCGCAGACCGGCCACCCGCTCGGCTATGTCGAGCAGCTCTACACCTTTGCCGACCGCGGCCGCTCCGGCGATGCCAAGGGGCCGCACAGCGTCTCGATCAGCTATCTCGGCCTGACCCGCGAGGATCGTGTCGGCGAAGGCTTTGAGGCGCACTGGTCCGGCTGGTACGACTACTTCCCCTGGGAGGATCATCGCGCCGGCGCGCCGGCCTTCCTGGCGAAGACGATCGCGCCGAAGCTGAAAACGTGGGCGAAGGCGGCGCCGTCGCCGACGCTGCAGCGCGAGCGCTGGCAGCGTTGCGCCATCACTTTTGGACTCGACGATCGCGACTGGAACGAAGAGCTGGTGCTGCAACGCTATGAGCTGCTCTACGAGGCCGCGCTGATCCCGGAAGCCGGACGCGGGCATGCCCGCGAGGCGCCGGTCGTGCCGGGCAAGCCGATGACGGCGGATCATCGCCGCATTCTCGCGACCGGGATCGCGCGGCTGCGCGCCAAGATCAAATACCGTCCGGTGGTATTCGAGCTGATGCCGGCCGAGTTCACCCTGCTGCAACTGCAACGCAGTGTTGAGGCGCTCGCAGGCCGGCTGGTCCACAAGCAGAACTTCCGCCGGCTGATCGAGCAGCAGGAACTCGTTGAAGAGACTGGCGCAATGGCCGCCGATACCGTCGGCCGGCCGGCCAAGCTATTCCGCTTCCGCCATGCCGTGCTGGCCGAACGGGCCGTCGCCGGCACCAAGCTCCCGCTTTCGCGCACTTGACACGCCTTATGCTCAGGATAAGTATAAGCCATCTTATGCTCACGGAGAGTATAAATGGTTGCGCTCGATACCGATCTGCTCACCCGCACCGCGCCGCTTTATGAGCGCGTCAAACGCGTCATCCCGCCGTTCGAATGGGCCACGTTCGCCGAGGACGTCGATGCGATCCTCGCGCTGAAACGCCGCCGCAACGCGGTGGTACTGGCGCATAATTACCAGACGCCGGAGATCTTCCACGGCGTCGCCGATATCGTCGGCGACAGCCTGTTGCTCGCGCGCGAAGCAACCAAGGTCGATGCCGATGTCATCGTGCTCGCGGGCGTGCACTTCATGGCCGAGACCGCGAAGCTACTCAATCCGGCCAAGACCGTGCTGATCCCCGACCTCAAGGCCGGTTGCTCGCTGGCGGATTCCATCACCGCGCAGGACGTGCGGCTGATGCGCGCGCGCTACCCGGACGCACCGGTCGTCGCCTATGTCAACACCTCGACCGCGGTGAAGGCCGAGTCCGACATCTGCTGCACGTCGGGCAATGCGCTGAAGGTGGTTGAATCGCTCGGCGCCGAGCGCGTCATCATGCTCCCGGATGAATATCTGGCGCAGAACATCGCCAAGCAGACCAGCAAGAAGATCATCGCCTGGAAGGGCCACTGCGAGGTGCACGAGTTGTTCACCGCCGATGACGTGCGTCAGCTGCGCGAGGATCATCCCGATGTCACCATCCTGGCGCATCCGGAATGCCCGCCCGAGGTGGTCGCCGAAGCGGACTTTGCCGGGTCGACGGCTGCGATGCAGTCGTTCGTCGAGACCAAACGTCCGCCGCGCGTCGTGCTGCTGACGGAATGCTCGATGAGCGACAACATCGCCGCGCTAAATCCCGGTGTCGACTTCGTCCGCCCCTGCAATCTCTGTCCGCACATGAAGCGGATCACGCTGAAGAACATCCGTCACGCGCTGGAGACCAACCAGCACGAGGTCACCATCGACTCCGCGATCGCTGATCGCGCGCGCAAGAGCGTCGAAAGGATGCTGGCGATATGAGCATCGATATCTCCGATCTCAACGGCCGCCCGGTGATCATCGGCGGCGGTGCCGCCGGGCTGATGACCGCGCTTCAGCTCGCCCCCGAGCCGGTCGTGCTGCTGTCGAAGTCGCCGCTCGGCGCGGAAGCTTCCAGCATGTGGGCTCAGGGCGGCCTTGCGGCCCCGGTCGGCGCAGATGACAGCCCTGCCCTGCATCTCGCCGATACGCTCGCGGCCGGCGCCGGCCTTTGCGACGCGGCCGCCGCGAGCCGGATCGTCCACGCCGCGCCCGCCGCCGTCGAGCAGCTGGCGAGGCTCGGCGTCGCCTTCGACCGGCACGCCGACGGCAGCTGGCGCCTCGGGCTCGAGGCCGCACACCGCCGCAACCGCATCGTGCACGCCACCGGCGACGGTACCGGACGCGAGATCATGCGCGCGCTGATCGCGGCGGTCCGGCGCACACCATCGATCACGCTGCTGGAAGGCGTCGAGGCGCGCCGGCTGCTGGTCGAGGACAATGCGGTCAGGGGCGTGCTTGCAGCCAACGCAAGCGGCGCGCTGACGATCACGACCAATCGCGTGGTGATCGCGACCGGCGGCATCGGTGGGCTGTTCGCCGACAGCACCAATCCCGGCGGGTGTTTCGGCCAGGGGCTCGCACTTGCCGCACAGGCCGGCGCGAAACTGTCGGACATCGAGTTCGTCCAGTTTCATCCGACCGCGTTCGACGGGCCGTCGCGCCCGATGCCGCTGCTGACCGAGGCGATCCGTGGCGATGGCGCGGTGTTGATCGACGAGACCGGCGAGCGCTTCATGGCCGATCAGCCCGGCGCCGAGCTTGCGCCACGCGACATCGTGGCGCGCGCCGTGTGGCACCACCGTGCCGCGGGGCATCGCACCTTCCTCGACGCGCGCCAACATCCGGGCGCGGAGTTTGCGCAGCGCTATCCCGTGATCAGCGCGTTCTGCAAGATGGCCGGCATCGACCCCGCCCATGATCCGATCCCGATCCGGCCGGCGGTTCACTACCATATGGGCGGCATCGCGGTTGATGGCTATGGCCGCAGCACGGTGCAGGGCCTGTGGGCCTGCGGCGAGGCCGCGCGCACCGGGTTGCACGGCGCCAACCGCCTCGCCAGCAACTCGCTGATGGAAGCGATCGTCTGCGCGCGCTGGGTCGCGGAGAGCATCGAAAGCGTAAGTGCGGGCCCGCGCGCCATGCTGCGCGACGATGCGATGCCACAGGCTTCCGATCCCTCCGCCGTGCGACCGATCCTCACCCAGGGACTCGGCGTCCTGCGCGATCGCGACGGGATCGCCCGCGCGATCCGCAGTCTCTATCCACTCGCATGCGGTCACAGTGCGGCGTCCGACGCAGCATTGGTCGGATTGATGGTCGCGGTTGCCGCCATCCGGCGTGAGGAAAGCCGCGGCGGCCACTTCCGCACCGATTTCCCGCACATTGCTGCGTCGGCCGTTCCGTCGTCCCTTACCCGCGCCGATGCACTCGCCGCCGCGCGCGACATCGTCGAATCCACGCCATTTGCCAGGAGTGCCCTGTCATGACCCTCACCCCCCTGCTGCCGCTGATCTATGAGCCGATCGTGCAGACCGCCTTGCGCGAGGATCTCGGCCGCGCCGGCGATATCACCGCAGACGCCATCGTGCTGGCCGGCCAGCAGGCGCGGCTGGTGATGCGGGCGCGGCAGCCCGGCGTGATCGCCGGGCTCGATGTCGCGCGGTCAGCCTTCCAGACGGTGTCGCCGGCCATCACGCTGCGCGCCGAACGGCCCGACGGCAGCGCGGTCGAACCCGACCAGGTCATCGCGATCATCGACGGCCCGGCCCGCAGCCTGCTCACCGCCGAGCGGACCGCGCTCAACTTCCTCTGCCATCTGAGCGGTGTCGCCACCGCAACGGCTACGCTGGTCAAGGCCGTGGCGGGCACCCGCGCGCAGATCGTCTGCACCCGCAAGACCACGCCGGGACTGCGTGCGCTGGAGAAATATGCGGTGCGCGCCGGCGGCGGCGGCAATCATCGCTTCGGGCTGGATGACGCGGTGCTGATCAAGGACAACCACATCGCGCTCGCCGGCGGCATCCGCACCGCGATCGAGCGCGCCAAGGCCAATACCGGCCATCTCGTCAAGATCGAGGTCGAGGTCGACACGCTGTCGCAGCTCGAGGAGGCGCTGACGCTCGGCGTCGACGCGGTGCTGCTCGACAACATGACGACCGAGCAGCTCAGCCAGGCGGTCGACATGGCGCGCGGCAAGGCGATCACCGAAGCCTCCGGCCGCATCACCGCGGCGACGGCCGCAGCGATTGCCGCAACCGGCGTCGACCTGATCTCGGTCGGCTGGGTGACCCACAGCTCGGCCGCGCTCGATATCGGGCTCGACTATCTGTCCTGATCGATCAAAGAGGTTGATCGATCAACCGGGCTGGCCGACCGCAACGAGGGTCGGCTGATCCCGCTCGGTCCGGCGCGCGGCGAAGCGCTCGGCCTGCAGCACCGCGAGCGTCAGCACGACGATGGCGACGGCCTGGTGCGTCAGCGCCAGATCGATCGGCACCTGATGCAGCAGCGTCAGGATGCCGAGCGTCGCCTGCAGCGTGATCGCCGCCACCAGCCACCAGGCGCCGGCGATCACCGCGCCGCCGGCGCGCGCGCGCATGGCATCGATCGCATGTGCGATCGCCAGCGCGAACAGCAGATAGGCGGTCATGCGATGTTCGAACTGCACCGTCAGCGTGTTGTCGAACAGATTGCGCCACCACGGTGTCTCGAACCAAAGCCGGTCAGCCGACGGAATGAAGCCGCCGTCGATGTCGGGCCAAGTATTATAAACCCTGCCCGCGCGCAGCCCCGCGACCAGCGCGCCGAAATAGAGCTGCACGAAGGTCAGCACGAGCAGCACCGCGCTCGTGAGCTTCAGCCTGAGCGGCGCGATCACGCTTGGGCGGTCGGTCAGGCGCCGCAGCGTCCAGACGATCGCCGCGAAGATCAGAAGCGCCAGCACAAGATGCGTCGCCAGCCGATACTGCGATACCTCGATGCGTTCCGAGAGGCCGGACGCGACCATCCACCAGCCGACGCCGCCCTGCAGCGCGCCGAGGCCGAAAATCACCCACAATCGCCGGCCGAGTTCGCCGCTCACCGCGCCGCGCCACAGGAAATACAGGAACGGCAGCAGATAGGCCGCGCCGATCACGCGGCCAAGCAGCCGGTGGCTCCACTCCCACCAGAAGATCGTCTTGAATTGCTCGAGCGTCATCCCGGCGTTGAGCTCGCGATATTGCGGGATCCTCTTGTAGCCCTCGAAGGCTTGGGTCCACTGCGCCTCGGTCAGCGGCGGCAGCGTACCGGTCACCGGCTTCCATTCGACGATCGACAGGCCGGACTCGGTCAGCCGCGTGGCGCCGCCGACCAAGACCATCAGGGCGATCAGGGCGGCCACCGCGACCAGCCATACCCTGACGGCGCGAAGCTGCGATGTCTTTGCGGAAATACCGGCCATTTCGCCCTGACTTGATTGGATTTTCGGGCCCCTTATAGTCCGCCGCGCCCGCGGCGCAAGCCGCCGTCCGGAGCCTCGTTTCCGATCAAGTCGGAAGCAAGCTCCAGAACGTTGTTTTGACGCGTTTTCTTTGCGCGAACCGGTGCCCGCTTCGCTCGAAAACGCCCTGGATCACGAGTTGCAAATATCCGCCATGGCCATACGCACCCGCAAACTGCTCGGAACCATCTTCCTGCTGATCCTGGTGGTGGTGTGGTCGCTGCTTGGCATGACGGTCGCGCAGACGCCGTGGCTTGCCAATTCGGGGCTGCTGCAGGCGATCTTCTACGTCGTCGCTGGCCTCGGCTGGGTGCTGCCGGCGATGCCGATCGTCGCCTGGATGTCGCGGCCCGATCGCGCCTAAGTAACGTCCTGGTCGCGCGCGCTGCGCGTCGGCCGCACCGGCGCGAACATCACGCCCGACAGCAGTACCCGCATCATCCGCAGCGAGCGCACGCGGCCGTCCCATGCGATGCGCGGCAGCGCGTGAAGGTTGGTGCGCCCCTGCGCCTCGATGACCCCTGGTATGGTCGACACCGCGCTGGCAAAGCCGGCCTCTTCGGCCATCACGACATGCGGACGGCCGAACGCATCGCGGTCCCCGAACGGGAATGCGAAATGTCTGACCTGCCGCCCAAGCGCGCTCTCGGCCACCGCCTTGCCCATCGCCATCTCGCGCTGCGCGTCGGCATCCCTGAGGCTCGACAGCGCCGGATAGTTCACGGTCGCGCTGCCGAACGTCACGTTCGGATCGGCGGCAAGCTTCGCCAGATCCTGCCAGTCGAGTGACGCATTGCGTGACAATTGGGCTGCGTCGGCCGAATAGCGCCTGGCGAGATCGTTCAGCGCGTAGGACAGGTCCGACGGCGGCAGCTTGCGCAGCCAGCCGGACAGGAAATCGAACAGCTCGTATTTGTCCGAGAGATTTGAAATCGCGAAGTGCCGCTCCCGGCCGTCGATCATCATGCTGATGCGGTTTTCGCGCGCGATGATTTCCTCCAGCACCAGCCACCACGCCACGCCGACGCCATCGGGAAAGGCCGTCGGCAGATACAGCGCGAAGGGAACGCCGTGCCTGGCGAGCACCGGCCAGGCATGGGTGACGATGTCCTTGCTGGCGCCGTCAAAGGTCAGGCAGGCAAAGCGCCGGCGCTCCGGCAAGGTCACCGCGCGGCGGCAAGCCTCATCGATCCTGACGATGTCATACCGCCAGCGCTTCAACCCACGGATCGTGCGATCGAGGAAAGCCGGCGTGATCTCCTGGGACTTCAGCGGCTGAAACCGGCCGCGTCGCGCGGGACGAACGCGGGCGAAGCGCAGGATCACCCCGGCGCCGCCGCTCTCGCGTTCCCGCAGCTTGAAGGCGCCACTGAAATACGCGAGCTCCATTCCGGCCCGTCGTAAAATCCCGCTGTCCGGCGCCAAGATCCCCGTCCTTGTCAGGCGGTTCCCGCACACCGCCGCGGCATTGTTCTTACTCTTTGTTGACATTTCCCTGCGAAGGTCGGCCCCAGCCGAGAACTGTAAATTAATACCCTAAAATTTCGGGTTCCGAGATGACCATGGCGGCGGCAATCGAAGGCCAGACGGCCGAGACGCGGGCGTGGCCGAACGCGATCCGCGTCGCCGGCGTCGACATCTTTCATGATCTCACCGCGGCCGAAGCGACCTGGCGCGGCTTCGAGACGTCGCAGCACAGCTACACGCCCTATCAGCGGTTCGATTTCCTCGCCAGCTGGCAACGCCAGGTCGGTGAGCGCGAGGGCCTGCGGCCCTTCATCGTCGTCGCTCATGACAGCGAACGCCGGCCGCTGCTGCTGCTGCCGCTCGCAATCGAATCCCGCCTCGGCGCGAACTGCGCGAGCTTCATGGGCGGCAGGCATGCGACCTTCAACATGGCGCTGTGCGCGAAGGATTTCGCCGCCGATGCGACGGAAGCCGACATCGCGGCCCTGATCCGATCGATCGCCGAACGCTCCCGCGCCGATGCGCTCGCGCTCTGCCAGCAGCCGCTGCGCTGGCGGGATCTGCCGAATCCGCTGGCGCTGCTGCCGCATCAGGCTTCGGTCAACGACTGCCCGGTGCTGGCGATCGAGCCCGGCGCGGCACCGGCGGCGCTGGTCAGCAACTCGTTCCGCCGCCGCCTCAAGGGCAAGGAGCGCAAGCTGCAGGCGCTGCCCGGCTATCGCTATTATGTCGCGAGCGAGAGCGCCGATGTCTGCCGCCTGCTCGACTGGTTCTTCCGCGTCAAGCCGCAGCGCATGGCCGAGCAGAAGCTGCCGAACGTGTTCGCCGAGCCGGGCATCGAGCAGTTCATTCGTGCCGCCTGCCTCGCGCCGCGCGCCGACGGCAACGGCTACGCGATCGACATCCACGCGCTGGAGTGCGACGAGGAAGTGATCGCGATCTTCGCCGGCGTGTCCGACGGTCATCGCTTCTCGATGATGTTCAACACCTACACGATGTCGGCCAATTCCAAGTTCAGCCCCGGCCTGATCCTGATGCGCGATATCATCGATCGCCATGCCGGCCTGAACTACCGCGCTCTGGATCTCGGCATCGGCTCGGACGAGTACAAGCGGCTGTTCTGCAAGGACGATGAAGCCGTCGTCGACAGCTTCGTTCCGCTCAGCTTGCGCGGCAAGCCGGCGGCCAGCGCGCTGTCGGCCATCAATCGCGCCAAGCGCGCTGTGAAGCAAAATCCGGCGCTGTTCGAGATTGCCCAGAACCTGCGCAGCATGTTCCGCTGAGTGTTCAGCGCGCCGCGTCGCCCTGCTCTGCGCCGCCATTCGGTACGCCGAGCCGTTTCATCGCGTCGAACAAGAGTGCCGCAGCGGGTGACAGCGCACGCTTGCGCAACTTGATCAGGCCGTAATTCTCCAACAACAGCCTGTCGCGCAGGCGCAGCACCTTGAACCGCTGCGGATCGACCAGATCGAACACCAGCATGGGGACCGGCACGATCGCGTCGATGCCCGCGGCAATTCCGACCGATGCGAAAAACGACTCGGTGTTGATGACCCGGCGCGGCGGCGTCACGCCGCGGCTCATGAACAGCCTCTCGAGTGCCTGGCGCATGAAGGATTCGCGCGGCTGGCAGATCCATTGCTGGTCGGCCATGTCCTCCAGCTCGACCGTCTCGCGGCCGGCCAACGGATGCTCCGCGCGAACGAGCAGCACCGCCTCCTCCGCGCCGATCTCGTAATAGTCGAATTGCCGGGGGTCGATGCCGGCGGGAATCCTGGCGATGACGAAATCGAACTCGAGCGCCAGCAGTCGCGTGATCAATGGCGGGCTGGTGCTGACATCGAGCGAGATGTTCACCCGATTCAGCTTTTCGCCGAGATACTGGATCACGTCGACGACGAGGTCGATGCTCGGCTTGGCGACTGTTCCAACGGAGACGGTGCCGAGCTCACCGGATTTGTAGCCCGCGAACTCGTCGGTGACCTGGTCGAGATCGGCCAGCACGCTCTTGCCGCCACGGATCAGGATCGATCCATAGGCCGTCGGTTCGACGCCGCGCGCCGTGCGCTCGAACAAGGGAACCCGCGCCAGCGCCTCGATTTCGGCAAGCATCTTCGATGCCGCCGATTGGGTGATGTTCAACCGCTCGGCGGCGAGCTGCAACTTGCGCTCATTGTCGAGAGCGACCAGCAAGCGCAGCTGGCGCAGTTTCAGATTACTGATCACGGCCCGCCACCATCCTGCCCGGCAAGGGCCCTTTCCGTTCCGATTAAGCCGGAACGGGGCTCCAGATTCTGCTTTGAGGCGTTTTCTTGACGCGAGCCGGCAGCCACTTCGCCGGAAAACGCTCCAGGGTTCCCGCGTTTATACCGCGGTGCATCATGACAGTTTCGCCGTGGCTCCATTCCCAAATGCCATTAGTCACGCGGCAGTCGATTACACAACAATGAAGAAGACTTGCAAGAGCAACGCGACGAACCGCTGCGGGTGCGCGAGGTGCCGCCCCGAACAGCGCAGTGATCGTCTGCCGAATCGAAAAACAGGAAGGGATGGGAACGATGAGCGACGATGTCGAGAAGCGCGCGATCGGAAAGATGATGCGGCGGCTGATTCCGTTCCTCATCCTGTGTTACTTCGTGGCCTATCTCGATCGCGTCAATGTCGGCTTCGCCAAGCTGCATATGAACGCGGCGCTCGGCCTCAGCGAGGCCGCCTACGGGCTCGGCGCCGGGCTGTTCTTCATCGGCTACTTCTTCTTCGAGGTGCCCTCCAACATCCTGCTGGAGCGGTTCGGTGCGCGGCGGTGGATCGCCCGCATCATGATCAGCTGGGGCATCGTCTCGGCCGCATTTGCCTTCATCCCGCAGATGTCCGCGGCGAGCGGCCTGTCGAGCGAATGGATCTTCTACTTCCTGCGCCTCCTGCTCGGCGCCTGCGAAGCCGGCTTCTTCCCGGGCATCATCTTCTATTTGACGCTCTGGTTCCCGTCGGTGTACCGCGCGCGCGTCATCAGCCTGTTCATGCTGGCGATCCCGATCTCGAGCATCATCGGGGCGCCGATCTCGGGATTGCTGCTCAACCTGTCGGGCGCCGGCCTGACCGGATGGCAGTGGCTGTTCGTCTGCGAGGCATTGCCGTCGGTCCTGGTCGGCTTCGCTGTCCTGACCTTCCTGCCGGATTTTCCGCGCCAGGCAAGCTGGCTGCAGCCCGACGAGGTCAAGTGGATTCAGACGACGCTTGAGCGCGAGCGGCAGCAAACCGAGGCCGTGGAGCATATTTCCGTCCTGCAGTCGCTCACCGACTCGCGGGTCCTTGCCTGCGCCTTCGTGTATTTCTGCCTCAACGCGGCAAGCTACGGCGTCGCATTCTTCCTGCCCACCATCATCAAGGCGTTTGGCGTCACCGACACCCAGACCGGCTTGATCGCGGCCCTGCCCTTCGTGTTCGGCGCGGTCGGCATGGTGCTGCTCGGCCGCCATTCCGACAAGACCGGCGAGCGGCGATACCATGTCGCCGGCGCGCTGACGCTCGCCGCCGTCGGTATCGGCCTTGCCGGGCTGGTGTCGAATCCGGTGCTGATCGTCGCCCTGCTCTGCCTTGCGCAGATCGGCGTGTCGGCGGTGCCGCCGATGTTCTGGCCGATGCCGGCAGGTATCCTGACCGGCGCCTCGGCGGCGGCAGGCATTGCCGCGATCAACTCGCTCGGCAACCTGTCAGGCTTCGCCGGCCCATTCGCCGTCGGCTATCTGAAGGACCTGACGGGCAGCTTTACGGCAGGGCTGCTGCTGCTCGCCGTGATGGGACTGATCGGCGCGCTGGTCACGATCAGGCTGCGGATCGATCCGGTGCTCGAGCGAACCGCGCGCGAGCCGATGATGGCGCACTAGGCATCGGGCGCCTCCACCGGATGGGATGGGAACGGCGCCGGTAATGCCTGTCACCTGCCGGCGGCCGCCTTGCTTGCGGCCGCCTTGGCGATCTCACGGATGCACGCGATGAAGATCTCGGCGGTCGGGCCCAAGGTGCGGCCTTTCAACGTGACGATCGCGGCCGAGACGGCGGCCGCTCGCGGAAGCTGAACCGGAAGCTCCTTCAGCCCGAGATCACCGCCGGCAAACCGCGCGACCGAGCCCGGCAGCACGGTGATGAAGCGGCCGGTCGCGGCGAGCCGGCAGCACAAATGAAGCGACAGCGTCGTGATCGGCGCGCTTGGCATCTGCATTCCGAATTCGCGAAACGTCTCCGCCACCGCGGCGCCCGGAAAGGTGTCCGGCGGAGGCAGCACCCAGCGCTCGTGTGCGAGGTCGGCCAATTCGAGCCTGGACGCGCGCGCCCATTTGCTTCGCCTTCCCGCGACCACGACGCGCCGATCGTCGAGCAAGGGCTCGACCGCCAGGTCCGTCTCGTCAAACGGCGTCGGCGTCCATCCAAGCAACAGATCGATGTTGCGCTCGCGCAGTTCGCGGTAGCGCAGATCGCTGAGAACGGTCTGCGCGACATTGATGCGGATGCCGGGATGCTGCCGCGTGAAGCGGTCGATCGCCACCGGAAGCAAGCCCGCTGCGATGCTCTCCGTGCTGCCGATGCGCAACTCTCCGATGCTCGGATCGGCCAGAAACTCGAGCTCCTGCAAGCCCTGGGTAAGCTCGTCGAAGATCGAGACCCCGCGTCGCACCAGAGCATGGCCATAGGCCGTCAGTTCGATGCCGTTACGGCAACGATCGAATAGCCGAAGGCCGAGCGCGTGCTCCATGTCGCTGACCGCCCGCGAAATCGCCGGCTGCGACACCGCGAGCTCCGCGGCAGCCTTCGCCATGCTGCCGCGCCGCGCGATAACGAGCAGGATGTGCAGGTCGCGCAGCTTGATCCGGCGTCGGGCACGCTCGATGTCCTGCATCAGCGATCCTTACCAAAACGGTTATGGACGCCTCAGACACTAGCATTGGACGTTTATCCCCGCCTCACGCATCCTCCGCGTGCGATGACGCAGATCGTCGCGCCCCGAACGGCGCGGCTCGACGACCATGGAGGCATGCATGTTGACCCGTCGCGACGTCCTGACCGCGTCAGCGGCCGGTGCCGCGCTCGCCGCCGCAGGCCTGGTCCGGCCAGTCGGCGCGCAGCCCCGCCTGAAGACCGCCCATATCCTGACCGGCTACACGCCCGGATTGCCCGACGCCGTCGCAAGGCTCGTTGCCGGGCAGATGAAGGACTATGCCGACTCCATCGTCGTTGAGACCCGGCCCGGCGCGAGCGGCCGGATTGCGATCGAGGCGGTAAAGAACGCCGAGGCCGATGGATCGGTCATGCTGCTCGCGCCGCTTGGGTTCATCGCGCTGTTTCCACACACCTACAATTCGCTCGCATACACACCGCAGGACTTCACGCCGGTATCGACCGTCGGCTCATTCGCGACGCTGCTGGCGATCGGCCCGAAAGTCCCGAACGATGTCAGGAGCCTCGCCGACTTCGTCGCCTGGTGCCGCGCCAACCCGACACAGGCGACCTACGGCACGCCGGGCGTTGGCACCACCCTGCATTTCATCGGTGCGATGCTCGGCCGAACCGCGGGCTTCGACTATCTCCACGTGCCCTATCAAGGCAGAGGGGCGGTCCAGGATCTCCTGAAGGGCGAGATCGCGTCGGCGGTGATGCCGATCGACAGCCTGCTGGGTCAGGTCCAGTCCGGACAGCTTCGCGCTCTGGCGACGACCGGTCCCAGCCGTCTCAAATCCCTCCCCGATGTGCCGACGGTGGCGGAAGCCGGTTACCCCGGGCTTCAGGACGTGACCTGGTTCGGCATCTTCCTGCCGGCGAAGACGCCCGCGGCAATCGTCGCGCAACTCAACGGCGCGATCCAGGCGTCATTGCGCAGCGACGAGGTCAAGTCCGGCATGGCCAAACTGTCGGTCGACGTCGACGCAATCGCGATGAATGACTTTGCGCAACTGCTCGCCACCGAATCCGATCGCTGGAAAGGGATCGTGCGGGCGACCGGATTTACCCCGACGGGCTGACGGTGGCGCTCAGGCAGCCACCACCCGCGGGCCCCTCACAGCCGCTTCCGACGCCGCGTAGGGCTTGCTCAGCATCGTCACTTCGGCGAAGCCGACCGCCCTGAGTTGCTCGACCATCGAGTGGCGGGCATCCTGCGCCATGGTGGCGTCGGGCACGACGACCGCCTGCGCCTTCGCGGTCAGCAGTTCGGCCGGCAGGTCGAGGGCCGAACCGGCGTCGAGCAGCACGTGGTCGTAGACCCTGAGCAGCGCATCGATCGCAAGGGCGAGCCGCGGCGATTGCAGATGCGAGCGATCGAAGCCCGGACGCCCGGCGCTGACGATCTGAACACGCGACTGCCGGTCCTTGGTGATGATCTGCGCGAAGGTCGCCTCGCCCTGCATCAGCTCGGCAAGGCCGGGCGCCGCCGGATCGACGGTCGCCGACGTCAGCACCGGCGAGGACGCGACGAGATCGACGACGACAACCTTGGCCTGGCGCGCCATCAGACGCGCCAGCGTCAGGGCGGTCAACGTAACGCTATCAGCCGCGGCCGGGCCGAGCACGGTGACCTTGTGGGCGGCGGGACCGGCGGCGACAAGGCGCTCGGCGAGCTCATCGATCTCGTCGGCAGTCTGGGCGGACTCAGGCTGCGGCGGAGGTTCATAGGCAGCCGCAGGCTCCAGCGGCAGTTCGGGCTCCACGGCCGGCTTCGGCGCGACCGGCGATGCGAGCGCGGGTTCAGGGGGCAGCGCCGGCGCGGGCTGGTCCACGGTTGCGGCATCCATGACCGGCTCGCGGCGCCTGATCACGGCAGCCGCCGGCGCGAAGGCGCGGCCAACCGCACCGGGCGCGGAGATGCGCAGCAGCTCGCCGGTGATGATGATGCCGGATGACAGCAGCAGCGTCGCCAGCGTCGCGATCAGCACGATCGGCAGCTTCTTCGGATAGGCCGGCGTATTCGAAACCGAGGCGCGCGAGATGATGCGACCGTCGGTCGGCGCGGCCTCGATGTTCTCGCGCGCCGTCGCCTCGCGGTACTTGGCGAGATAGGCCTCCAGCAGGTCGCGCTGCGCCTTG
Source organism: Bradyrhizobium sp. USDA 4510 (assembly GCF_054059095.1). NCBI lineage: Bacteria > Pseudomonadati > Pseudomonadota > Alphaproteobacteria > Hyphomicrobiales > Nitrobacteraceae > Bradyrhizobium > Bradyrhizobium sp. USDA 4510. The sequence goes on from NZ_JBSSBT010000001.1 coordinate 4,063,132, forward strand.
GCTTCGCGCTCCAGCCCGCGCAGTTGCACGTCCTGGCTATTGCTAGACGACGCCTGCCTCTTCGACTGGTCCAGGCTCGCCTGCAACGCCATGACTCGGCCATCGGCGACGCGGGCGTCATTGTCCAGCGAGCGCGAAACCTTGCCGGCTTCTTCGCGCAATTGCCGGTCGAGATCGGCGATCTGCGCCTTCAATTCCTTGATGCGCGGATGGTTGTCGAGCAGCGTCGACGACTGCTCGGCAAGCTGCGCGCGCAGCGTGCCGCGCTGTTCGGCCAGCCGGCGGATCAGCTCGGAATTGAGCACCTCCGACGCCTCGATCGGCTTGCCGACCTGAAGCATCTCCCGGATCAGCCGTGCCTTGGTCTCGGCATCCGCCTTCAGCGCGCGGGCATTGTTGAGCTGCGTGTTCAGCTCACCCATCTGCTGGTTCGACAGCGGGATGTTGTTGGTGCCGACGAACAGGCTCGACTTCGAGCGGAATTCCTCGACGCGCGAATCCGCCTCTGCGACCTTGGTGCGCAGCTTGTCGATCTCGCCGAGCAGCCATGTGCTGGCGGATTTGGCCTGGTCCTGCCGCGCGGCCTGCTGCAGCACGAGATAGCCGTCCGCGATCGAGTTGGCGACGCGCGCCGCAAGCTCGGGATCCTCGGACTGGAACTCGATTACCATGACGCGCGACTTGTCGACCGCAAAAGCCTGGAAGCGCTCGTAATAGGAATCAAGCACCCGCTCTTCCGGCGTCAGGCTGAACGGGTCACGGCCGATGCCGAACAGCGCCAGCAGCGACTTCAGCGGCGAAAAGCCCCGCAGCACCGGATCGAACTCCGGAAGTTCGGCCAGCTTGTTCTTCTTGATGATGTCGCGCGCGAGATCGCGCGACAGCAACAGCTGCACCTGGCTCGTCACCGCCTCGGCGTCGAGCGAGGTGCGCTCCAGGTCGCGCTCGCCGTTCGGACGCAGGAAGGCGTTCTCGCGATTGTCGATCAGGATTCGCGCTTCCGACTTGTAGCGCGGCGTCACGACGTTGACCGCGGCAAGCGACAACGCGAACACCAGCACCGTCGGCACGATGATCCAGCCGCGCTTGCGCGCCAGCGCGCGGCCGAGCACGTGCAGGTCAAGATCGGCCGCCTCCGCCGGACGGGCCGGCTTGTCAGGAGCAGGCTTGTCGGGATCAGGCTTGGGCGCAGCCGGCTTCACGACAGCTTCGTCGGCAACGGGCGCAGACTTCGGCAACGCCCGTTGCACGACGGCCTTATCCTTGCCTCTACGCCAGAATGCAAAACGCATAACGAACCCCCGCGGACACCGCGACTCCATCTCAATGGGGCGATTACAGTCCATTAAGGTTGCCGCTGGGTTAATCGGTGGGGTTGACGGGCATGGCCGCCACCACCCGCCCCGTCATTCTTTGTTAACCATGGGTGCCGTTAATCGGAGCCGATATTGTCGCGGGATTCCTTGCATGCGCGATCTGCGCGCTCCCCTTATTTGTCTGGTCGCTGCGCTCGCGCTGTCGGGCTGCATTGGCCGAACGTCGCCGCTTGCCGGTGACCCCGGTCTCGAACCGATGGCGTATGCTGCGCCCGTGGCCTATGCCGATCCCGCACCGACGCGCGAGGGCTATAATCTCGGCCCCGGCGACAAGCTCCGCGTTGTGGTCTATGGCCAGGAAGGGCTGACCAACGCCTATGCGATCGACGCCGCGGGCGCGATCACCATGCCGCTGATCGGCTCGGTGCCGGCGCGCGGCCGGACGCCCGCCGGGCTTGCCGCCGAGATCACCGCGCGGCTGCGCAACGGCTTCATCCGCGAGCCGTCGGTCGCAGTCGAGATCGAGGCCTACCGGCCGTTCTTCATCCTCGGCGAAGTCCAGGCCCCCGGCCAATATCCCTATGTGCCCAACATGACGGTCGAAAGCGCGATCGCGATCGCCGGCGGCTTCTCGCCGCGCGCCAGGCGCGACGAGGTTACCGTCACCCACACCAATGCATCCGGCGCCGGCCGCTTCGTCGCTCCCCTGGGCACGCCGATCGGCCCCGGCGACACCGTGTTCGTCGGCGAGCGCTGGTTCTGATCGATGGCGCAGGATCAAAATCAGCAACCGCCCCTCCGCATCCTGCACGTGGTGCGTGCCCCGGTCGGCGGCATCATTCGTCACATCCTCGACGTCGCCAACGGCCAGATCGAACGCGGCCATCATGTCGGCATCGTCGCCGACAGTTTGACCGGCGGCGCGCGGGCCGACGCGGCGCTTGCCGAGATCGAGCCGCGGCTCAAGCTCGGCGTCCACCGCGTCGCGATACGCCGTGAGCCGCGCTTCGCCGACTTCATGGTCTGGGCCCACATCGCCGGCCTGATCCGCAAGCTGAAACCCGATGTCGTCCACGGGCATGGCGCCAAGGCCGGCGCCTATGTCCGGCTGCGGCGGCGGTCGGGCAAGGTGATCCGGGTCTACACGCCGCATGGCGGCTCGCTGCACTACCCGCTCGACACCTGGAAGGGCCGCTTCTACAGCCAGCTCGAGCGCACCCTGATGAACAGCACCGACCTGTTCCTGTTCGAGAGCGCGTTTGCCCGCGACACCTATCAGCGCACCGTCGGCAAGCCGGCAGGCCTCGTGCGCTGCGTGTTCAACGGCGTCACCGCGGAGGAGTTCGAACCGGTCCCCCGCGCCGACGATGCCACCGACGTGGCCTATGTCGGCGAGTTCCGGCGCATCAAGGGCGCCGATCTGCTGATCGACGCGGTGGCGAAGCTGCGCGCCGAGGGCAAGCCGGTGACGTTGACGCTCGGCGGCGACGGCGAGGAATTCGAGCGCCTCAAGGAGCAGGTGAAGCGGCTGTCGCTCGGCGAGGCCGTCCGCTTCATCGGTCACGTCAAGGCGCGCTATGGCTTTTCGAAGGGCAGCCTGCTCGTGGTGCCCTCGCGCGGCGATTCGATGCCCTATGTAGTGATCGAGGCGGGCGCGGCCGGCGTTCCGATGATCGCCGCCGATGTCGGCGGCATCCCGGAGATCTTCGATACCCACACCGACGCCCTGTTCGCGCCGAGCAATGCTGGAGCGATGGCCGACGCGATCAAGGCCGCGCTCGACGATCCCGCCGCGACCGCGGCGCGCGCCGAGCGATTGCGCGAGCGGATTTCGGAACATTTCTCGCAAAGCGCGATGGTCGAGGGTGTACTGGCCGGCTATCGCGACGCCTTTGCCAAACGTTAACCACTTCTTGCACACGTAACCGTTTCTTCCGATTTGTCCCCTTAAGTCACGTCCGGGGGAATTTTCGTGCTGCGCGCGGATGCCCATCTGCATGCGCAGGAATGGACGTGGACTCGTGGAACCGTTTAACGCACGCTCGATGCTGGATGCCGCTGCGTCTGCGACGGCCGCTCAGCCGCAGATCGAACGGCGCCGGCGCCTCTCGCCGGCCGCGCTCGCCGTTACCAACCAGAAGGTTCGCGGCGCCTACTCGCCGGTTGTGATCGCCGGCGTGGTTCGCCTCGCCGACTTCGTGCTGCTCAGCCTGGTCGGCGTCGGGCTTTATCTCGCCTATGTCAGGCCGCTCGCCGGCGGCAGTATTCACTGGGGGTACATCGCATCGATCCTCGGCATGTCGGCTGCCGCCGTGGTTTGCTTCCAGGCCGCCGATATCTACCAGGTGCAGATCTTCCGCGGCCAGCTTCGCCAGATGACGCGCATGATCTCGTCGTGGGCCGTCGTGTTCCTACTGTTCATCGGCATCTCCTTCCTGGTCAAGCTCGGTGGCGAGGTCTCGCGGGTCTGGCTGTCGTCGTTCTTCTGCGTCGGCCTTGCGGTGCTGATCGCCGAACGGCTGCTGCTGCGATCGATGGTGCGCGCCTGGGCGCATGACGGCCGGCTCGACCGCCGCACCATCATCGTCGGAGCAGACCACAATGGCGAGCAGCTGATCGAGGCGCTGAACGCCGAGGATGATTCCGACATCCATCTGCTCGGCGTGTTCGACGACCGCAATGACGATCGCGCCACCAACACCTGCGCCGGCGCACCGAAACTCGGCAAGATCGATGACATCGTCGAATTCGCTCGCCGCACCCGCGTCGACCTGGTGCTGTTCGCGCTGCCGATCTCGGCGGAGACCCGCATCCTGGAAATGCTGAAGAAGCTGTGGGTGCTGCCGGTCGACATCCGCCTGTCGGCCCATACCAACAAGCTGCGCTTCCACCCCCGTTCCTATTCCTATATCGGCAAGGTGCCGACGCTCGATATGTTCGAGGCGCCGATCACCGACTGGGATCTGGTGCTGAAATGGCTGTTCGACCGCGTGGTCGGCGGTCTGGCCTTGGTTGCGGCGCTGCCGGTGTTGGGACTGGTGGCGCTCGCGGTGAAACTCGACAGCCCCGGCCCGGTGCTGTTCCGCCAGAAGCGCTTCGGCTTCAACAATGAGCGGATCGACGTCTACAAATTCCGCTCGCTCTACCACCATCAGGCCGACCCCACCGCCTCCAAGGTGGTGACCAAGAACGATCCGCGCGTGACCCGCGTCGGCCGCTTCATCCGCAAAACCTCGCTCGACGAATTGCCGCAACTGTTCAACGTTGTGCTGAAGGGCAATCTCTCGCTGGTCGGCCCGCGCCCGCACGCCGTGCAGAGCAAGCTGGAGAACCGCCTGTTCGACGAGGCGGTCGACGGCTACTTCGCCCGCCACCGCGTCAAGCCCGGCATCACCGGCTGGGCGCAGATCAACGGCTGGCGCGGCGAGGTCGACACTGACGAGAAGATCCAGAAGCGCGTCGAATACGACCTCTATTACATCGAGAACTGGTCGGTGCTGTTCGACCTCTACATCCTGCTCAAGACCCCGTTCTCGCTGCTAACGAAAAGCGAGAACGCGTACTGATCGAGGCGGGTTCAAACCGCACGTCATTGCGAGCGCAGCGAAGCAATCCACGCTGCCGCTAGGGGATAGGTGGATTGCGTCGTCGCTGACGCTCCTCGCAATAACGGGTGTCAGGTTCTGTGTCCGTTGCGTTGCGTGAGTATCCGATGGCCTATGCGGCGACAGCCGGGACGACCCATTCGCTGACATCAGCACCAACGGGCGTGCTGGCGCTGCAGCGGGCGCTGGTGTGGCTGGCCGGCGCGTCCGGCGCCATCGTGTTCATCGAGCCGAGCCCGTATGAGCTCGTCACGCTGACTGCCTGCGTGCTGTTCTTCGCCACGGGCCTGCGCATGCGGCTCGTGTTCATGCCGCTGCTGTTCACATTGATCGTGCTCAATGTCGGCTACAGCATCGGTGCGGTGCCGTTCCTCGACAAGCCGGAGGTGGTGAACTGGATCCTGACCTCCTGGTACATGGCCATCACCGTCATCTTCTTCGCGATGGTGATGTCGGAGGATACCGAAGCCCGCCTCGACATGCTGCGCCGCGGCCTGATCGTCGGCGCGATGATCGCTTCGCTCGCCGGCATCGCCGGCTACTTCCGTCTGGTGCCCGGCGGCTACGACCTGCTGACGCTGTATGACCGCGCCCGCGGAACCTTCAAGGACCCGAACGTGCTCGGCGCCTTCCTGATCCTGCCGGCGCTGTTCACGCTGCAGAGCGTGGTCTCCGACCGCTTCGGCAAGGCGCTCCGCAACGCCATCGCCTTCGGCATCATCTCGCTCGCGATCCTGCTGTCGTTCTCGCGCGCCGCCTGGGGCGGCCTCGTGATCACCGCGGCCTTCATGCTGGCGCTGATGGTGTTCACCAGCCGCTCGCAGGCGCAGCGCTCGCGCATCATCGTGATGACCTTGATCGCCGCGATCCTGGCCGTGGCGCTGATCGCTGTGCTGCTCTCGATCGGCTCGGTCGCGGACATGTTCAAGCAGCGCGCGAGCTTCGACCAGAGCTATGACGAAGGCCGCTTCGGCCGGTTCGGCCGCCACATCCTCGGCGCCCAGATGGCGCTCGAGCTGCCGTTCGGCATCGGGCCGCTGCAATTCCACACCTACTTCCCCGAGGACACCCACAATTCCTATCTCAACGCCTTCATGTCGGGCGGCTGGATCTCGGGGATTTGCTATCCGGCGCTGGTGTTCGTCACCGCGATCATCGGCTTCCGCTACATCTACATGCAGGTGCCGTGGCAGCGCGGCTATCTCGCGGTCTTCTCGGCGTTCCTCGGCTTCGTCGGCGAGAGCTTCATCATCGATACCGACCACTGGCGGCACTTCTGGATGATGCTGGGCACGATGTGGGGCATGTATGCGGCAGCCGAGCACTACCGCGCGACGTCGGCACGGATCATCGACGAGTCTTCGGCGGCATCTTGAGACTGGCGCGCTGCTCCGGCGGCATGTCGATCACCGCCTTCAATGCTCCGGTCGCTTCCAGCACGCCCTTGTAGCCGTCATTGGCGAAGCGCAGCAGCAAGCGCAGCTCGTCGTCGGTGTAGCTGCTCCACAGCTTGAGCATCGCCTCCTGCATCGGCACGTAGAACTTGCCGATCTCCGCCGCTTTTTCCTCCACCACCGAGATGAAGACCTTGCGGCGGTCGCTCTCGTCCCGCTCGCGGCGCACGTAACCCGCCTTCTCCAGACGATCGACCACGCCGGTGATCGCGCCGGTGGTCAGCCCGGTGACCTCGGCGAGGCGCCCCGCGGTCACACGCCCCTCAAGGTGCAGGATGTCCATGCATTCCATGTCGGAGTTGGAGATTCCGGCCATGTTTGCAACGGCTTGGCCGTACATCACGCCCTGCGCGGATGACCGGCGCATCGCCTCCTCGAGTTCCTGCATCAGCGCTTCGCGCGACGTCGTGCTTGACAAATCGGCTCCTATATCTTACTCGCCTAATATCTTATAAACTAAGATAATTAGCAACTGACCTTTCCTATCCCACACGGATGCATGGAGCAAGGCATGACCTCACGTCCCCGTAAAGCTCTGATCATCGGCGCCGGCATCGCAGGCCCTGTCACCGCGATGTTCCTGACCCGCGCCGGAATCGAGACCGAGCTCTATGAAGCCTGGCCCTACTCCACCGGGATCGGCGGCGGGCTGCAGATCGCGCCGAACGGCATGCACGTGCTGGCGGAGCTCGGCCTCGCCGACGAGTTGATCCGCAACGGCTCGATCGCGGAGTCCTTCGACTTCTATTCGCAGGGCGGCAAGAAGCTCGGCTCGCTCAACCAGAACATGCAGCAGCGCTTCGGCCAGCCCGCGGTGAACATGTGCCGCGCGACGTTGAACGAGACGCTGATCGACAAGGCCTGGGCCTCCAACGTCTCGGTGTTCTTCGAGAGGAAACTGGTGAAGATCGAGGACCGCGGCGATCAGCCCGTGATCGCCTATTTCAACGACGGCACCACCGCCGAGGGTGATTTCGTGATCGGCGCCGACGGCGTGCACTCTGCGGTGCGGCGCCATGTGATCCCTGACGGCCCGACGCCGTTCGACACCGGGCTGATCGGCTTCGGCGGATTCGTGCCCCGCGCGGTGATCGAGAAGCTGCCGATCGGCCAGAGGGTGGCGACCACGTTCGGGCAGAGCGGCTTCTTCGGCTTTGGGATGTGCAGCCCCGATCCGGACACGGGCGCGATGTGGTGGAGCACGCAGCCGTCGCACGGCATGACCGCGGCGGCCTACCGGTTGCAGAGCCAGGCCGCGATCAGGCAGCATCTGCGCGATTTCCACGCCGGCTGGCACGCGCCGATCCCCGAGATCATCGAAGCCGCCGAGAATATCGTGGTCACCGACACGCTCGACGTCGCGACGCTGCCGACCTGGTCGCGCAAGCGCACCCTGTTGATCGGCGACGCCGCGCACGCGACGAGCCCGCATGCCGGCCAGGGCGCATCGCTGGCGCTGGAAGACGCGCTGCGGCTCGGCATCCTGATGCGCGACGGCCAGGAGCTCGGCATGACGTTCCAGGCTTTCGAGCACGAGCGGCGCCCGCGCGCCGAGAAGATCGTGGCGATCGCCCGCCGCAACGGCAACAGCAAGCGCGAGTTCAGCCCGACCGGCGCCTGGCTCCGCGATCACATGTTGAAGCTGCTGCTGCCGGTGTCGTCCAAGGGCATGGACTTCATGTACGCTTATAATCCGCGCGCGGCGGCGTAGCGCCTCTCCCTCTCCCCGTCCTTCACGGGGTCGAGACGAGCGAAGCTCGCTCTTAGAGGGTTGGGGTGAGCGGCTCTCTCCACGAGCAATGCGATCGGACGGACCTGTACCCCTCACCCGGATCGCATCTGACGATGCGATCCGACCTCTCCCCGCAAGCGGGGCGAGGTAAGCGAAGCTACTTCTCGACCTCGAACGTCAGCCCGGCGTGATCGATCAGGCGCTTGATCAGCTTGTGCTGCATCGCCGCTCCCGGCGTCCAGAAGCCGGCGGCGACGTCGGGTGTATCGCGCAGCAGGCAGATCGCGCATTCGGAGATCATCTTCGAGGTCGAGCCGTAGCCGGGATCGCGATCGCCCTTGATGCCGGCGCGGACCATGCGGCCGTCGGGCGCGACCGCGAGATAAAGCAGATCGTAGCGGCCGTTCTCGCGCTCCTCCTTTGACGGCCCCTCGCCCGGCTTCGGCGCGCTTGGGCCGGTCTTCTCGGAATTCAACGCCATCACCTTCTTGGCGTTGGCCTCGCCCTTCTCGCCCGGGCCGGTCAGGACCATCTCGTCGTAAACGAAGTCCCGTCCGTAGGGAAAGCCCATCAGCATGTTGGAGCGGTGCACGTTGCGCGTGTTGATCAGCGCCATCATGAACGGCGCGGTCCAGGAGTGCAAATCCTCCTCATAGGCCGGCTTGCTGCCGCGTGGCTGCTTCGGGCCCTCGAAGCCCGGCGTCAGCGCGAAAGGGTTGTTGAGGATCGCAACCAGGCTGAGGTCCTTGGCGACCGCATCGAAGGTCGCCTTGGCGCTCGCCGCGGTGCCGCCGGACAGCGTGCCGCGCATGTCGCGCACGCGGCCCTTGATGCGCGGCGCCGGCGCGCCGAACACGCGCCTCGCTTCCTCCTGCACGAAGAACGCGCCGAGTTCGAACGGCACCGAGTCGAAACCGCAGGAGAACACGATGCGCGCGCCGCTGGCCTTCGCGGCGGCTTCGTATTTGTCGATCATCTGCCGCATCCAGATCGGCTCGCCGCAGAGATCGAAATAGTCCGTGCCGCTTTCCACGCAGGCCGCGATCAGCTCGTTGCCATAGAGCTGATACGGTCCGACCGTCGAGATGACAGACCTGGTTTGCGCAAGCATCGCCTTCAGCGAGGCGGCATCGCCGGCATCGGCGACGATCAGCGGCGTGTCGGCGGGCGCGCCGATCGCGTCGCGTACCGAGGCGAGCTTGTCCTTGCTGCGCCCGGCCATCGCCCATTTCAGGCTGCCGACGCGATAATGCGCCGCGAGATATTCGACGACGAGCTGGCCGGTGAAGCCGGTCGCGCCGTAGACGACGATGTCGAGTTTCGACGAGGACATGGATCAGGCTCCCTGCGCAGCGAATTGGGCGCCCTTTTGTCATCGCGGGCGCGGCGACGCAATCGGCTATTTCTTGTACGAGACGCCCATGCCGGCGCGCACGTCGGCCTGGATGCCGTAGGGCGCGATCGGGTAGCGCAAACCGTTCTTGGCGAGCTGCTTCATGCCGGCGATCGCCTTCACCAGATAGGCCGGCGGCAGCGCCATCAGCATCTCCTCGTCGGGCACGCCGCCATAGCGGCGCTCGGCGAAGCACGGCAGCGACAGGCTCGGCTCGCCGGTCTTCAGCGCCCGCCCCCACGAATCCGCGCAGGCGGTTTCGCCGACCACGCCCCACTCGAACTTCTTGTAGCCGGTGTATTGCAGCCCGTTGATCAGGATGATCATCTGTCCCGGCGTCGCATAGACGAGGCAGATGTCGGGCGGGTTGAGCCGTCCGCTGGTCAGCGGGCTCACCGCCATCGCCTGGTACTGGCCGTAAGGCACCACGTCGAGCGCCTCCTGGCGCTTGCGCGCGTCTTCGGCGGTGCCGTGCCAGACGCCGACATAATTCTCGCCGGCAAGCCATTTCTCATCCTGCGGCGCGAGCCCGATCACGGCGCGGCATTGCGCGCCGACCAGATCGTCGCCGGTGATGCCGACGGTCCAGCCGAGCCGCGAGGCCATGCTGACGATCTGGTCCGTGGTGTGGACCGCCGACGGACGGCGAATCTTCGGGATCGCCTCCATCTCCTCGGCGCGCGCGAACATCTTGATGCCGATCACCGTGGTCTTCAGCCGCAGCAGATTGTTCAGATCGGTGACGATTGCGCCGAGGTCGAACTTTTCCGGCGGTGTCTGCTGTTGCATGGCGAAAACTCCCGTGATCGGCGGCTTGGCGCCGCCTGTTGATTTGATGTTAGGATTGGCCGTTGGAGGCGACAAGTGCCTACGCCTCAACGTGCAGCCGGTCCCGGCAACAAATCGTCGGTCTTGCCGGCCAGATGATAGGCCAGAAGCCCGACCCACTCCCGCGTGCCGAGATCAGTGCGCGACAGGCCGTCGATCGCAAGCGTCGCGAAGCTGAAGACATCGCCGACGCGCCAATCGACCGGATAGGCCTCGACATTGAATCCCGCCTTGCGGAACAGCCCGACCGAGCGCGGCATATGGTAGGCCGAGGTGACGAGCAGCCAACGCTCGCCCGGCTTGGGATCGACCAGCGCCCTGGAGAATTCGGCGTTCTCCACCGTGTTGCGCGAGCGGCGCTCGATGATCAATCGCGACCTGGCAATGCCGAGCCCCTCGAACATCTCGGCGGCATAGTCGGCTTCGCGCGCATCGTTCGAGATCAGGTTCGCGCTGCCGCCGGTGAACACAAGGCGCGCATTCGGATATCTGCGCGCGAGCGTCGCCGCCGCGATGACGCGATCGGCGGCGCTGCGCACCACCGGCGTGCCATGTGCAACCGACAGATCGGCATCGATCGAGCCGCCGAGCACGATGATGCCGTCCGGCGCGCCGCGCGAGGCATCCCATGGCGGGAAGCGCTGCTCCAATGTGGAGATCAGGACATTGCCGAGCGGCGAGAAGCCGCAGATCGCGAGCAGCAGCAGCGCGGCCACCATCAACCTGCGGCCGAGGCGCGCAAACCGCGTCAACAGCAGCACGGTGCCGATCACGCCGATACCGATCAGGAAGTTGATCGGCAACAGCATGATGCCGAGCGTCTTGGAGAGCACAAAAAACAAGAGAAGCCCCTGCGAAGTTCTGCTACAGCGTCATACGCTGCTGGGAAACCAATCAAAAGCCGTCACATGACCTATCATCATCTGAAGTCGAGCCCTGAAACCTGCCATTGGGGCTTCTTTGAAGCCAAGCTGAAACCGGTTCTGACCGTTGCGAGCGGCGACGAGATCACGATCGAAACCGTCAGCGGCGGCCCGGACGTGGTGCCCGACCGCGGCAAATTCTTCGTTCCGCCGGAGCTCGACGAGATCCATGCGAAGTGCGAGCGGATGGTACCCGGACACATTCTGACCGGCCCGATCGCGGTTGCCGGCGCCGAACCCGGCGACGTGCTCGAGGTCGATATTCTCGACGTTCAGCTGCGACAGGACTGGGGTTACAATCTGATCAAGCCATTGTCCGGCACCCTGCCCGACGATTTCCACGAAACACGCGTCCTCAACATCCCGCTCGATCGCGGGCGCATGGTCGGCCGTATGCCCTGGGGGCTCGATCTGCCGCTCAAGCCGTTCTTCGGCGTGATGGGCGTGTCGCCGCCGCCGGCCTGGGGCCGGATCTCCTCGCTGATCCCGCGCGCGATGGGCGGCAATCTCGACAACAAGGAGCTCGGCGCCGGCGCCAAGCTCTATCTGCCGGTGTTCGTTCCGGGCGCGCTGTTCTCCTGCGGCGACGGCCATGGCGTGCAGGGCGACGGCGAGGTCTGCGTCACCGCGATCGAGACCGCGCTGACCGGCCGCTTCCGCCTCACATTGCGCAAGGATATCAAGCTCGCCTATCCGCGCGCAGAGACCGCGGATCATTACATGACCATGGCGATGGATCCCGATCTCGACCAGTGCGTGGTGCGGGCGCTGCGCGACATGATCGTGCTGCTCGGCGAGAAGCGCAATCTGTCGCGCGAGGACGCCTACACGCTGTGCAGCCTGGCCGCCGACCTGCGCGTGACGCAGACGGTCAACGGCTCCAAGGGCATCCACTGCATGATCGCCAAATCGGTGGTCCACGGGTAACCACGCACGTCATTCCGGAGCGATGCGCAGCATCGAATCCGGAATCTCGAGACTCCCCGGTGCGCAATTCACGCACCTGAGGTTCGGCTCGGCGAGCCGCCCCGGAATGACTGAGTGCTATGGCCGCACTTGTGTTCCGCGAGCACGGCTCGATACAATCCCCGTCCCAACGAACAAGAATGGACGGGGACGGATATGCTGAAGGACAGGCTTTCGCCGGCCGACGAGGCTGCGCGCGACAGGGAAATGCAGGAGACGCTCGCGGCATGCCCGCGCATCCTCGACCTCATTGCCCGCGGCCCGCAGGGCGCTCCGGACGCTGAAGCCGCGATCTATCTGCGCTCGCCGCTCGATCTCAACCCGGTCGTGATCTCGAACGATCACTTGATGGGCTGCATCAAGGCCGCTGAAACCTATTTCCGTAAGCACGGCATCGGCAAGGACGACGCGGTGGCTGTCCTGCTCCCGGCGTGCCCCGCGACCGTCGTCGCGATCTTCGGCGCAGCCGCCTGCGGCGTCGCCGAGCCGCTCAATTTGCTGTTCACGCGCGAAGCGATCGTCGCCCAGCTCAATGCGATCAATGCGAAGCTATTGCTGGCGCCGCCGCCGGGCATGCCAGGCGGGCTCTATGAGAGGGTCGAGGGCCTGCAGCGCGAGGTGCCGTCCCTGAAGCACATTGTGATCGTGCCGCTCGACGGCAGCATCGCCTTCGACGGTGAGGTGCTGCGGCCTGATCCCGCCTGGCGCGACGACTACGGCAAGTCCAAGGACATGAGCGAGGCCGACCGCGTCGCCGTGATGCTCCCGACCGGCGGCACTACCGGCCATCCCAAGGTGGCGCGGCTCACCAACCGCGCGATGGTCGCCTCCACCGTATCCTCGCGGATGGCGCTCGATTTCCATCGCGGCGAGCGCGCGATGATCACGTTGCCGCTGTTCCATGTCGGCGGCCTTTTCTGCACCACGGCCAATTCCCTGGCGGCCGGCACGACGATGGTCATCCCCGGTCCCGCCGGCGCGCGCGATCCGGCGCTGGTCCGGCACTTCTGGCAGATCATCGAGAAGTACCGCATCAACATCGCCGGCAACGTGCCGACGATACTTGGCGCCCTCGCCGATATCCCGGTCGCGGACAGCGACATCTCGACCCTGCGCGTCACCGCCACCGGCGCCTCGATCTGCCCGCCGGAGATCGAGCGGCGTTATCTTGCGACCTGGGGCGGCCCCTGCATCCAGCAGCTCTACGGCATGACCGAGCTCGCCGGCGCCATCACTCACGATGTGCACGGCGTGAAGCCGCGCGCCGAGAGCGTCGGCACCCGCAATCCGCTGGTCGAGCTTGCGATCCTCGACGGCGGCAAGCTCCACTCCGGACCGTGGCCCTCGCCGGTCGGCGAACTGCTGACCAGGGGCCCGCAGGTGTTCGCCGGCTATGTCGACAAGAAGCAGACCGAGGAGGCGTTCCGCGACGGTTGGCTGCGCACCGGCGACATCTGCCGGATCGATGCCGACGGCTTCGTCTACATCATGGGCCGCGCCAAGGACGTCATCATCCGCGGCGGCCACAACATCGATCCGCGCGCGATCGAGGACGCCGCGCTGGCGTTTCCGGGCGTGGCGCTTGCCGCAGCCGTCGGACGTCCCGACGCCTACGCCGGCGAAGTGCCGATGCTGTTCGTCTCGGCGCAGCCCGGCTCCCATATCGATCCGAACGCGCTCGCCGCCTTCGTGCAGGACAACATCCTGGAGCCGCCAGCGCGCCCGCGCGTGGTGTCGGTGATTCCGGAGATGCCGGTGACTCCGGTCGGCAAGATCTTCAAGCCGAAGCTGCGCGAGATCGCCGCCGGCGAGGCCGCGCGCGAGCTGCTGGCGCTGGAAGGATTGTCCGGCGAGGTCAGTGTCGACGCGATCACCGATCCGTCCCGCGGGCTGTACCTGACCGTGAGCGCGCCTCCGGACAAGGCCGAGAAGGCTGAGCGGCTTCTCAAGAAGTTCCCGGTCAAGGTCGAGTTACGGCCCTAACACGTTCATCTATCTTAATGATTCGATGCCCAAGCGCGCTGGAACTCGCTTCCAGCGCGCTTGGGCGCGGCTGGCTGTTTCTTGCCGCCCACGGCTTGACGAACTGCCGCATTCCTAAATAGACTCTAAATAGATACTTTTCAGTACAGGCGTTCGGGGTTAAGCGTTTCACCATGGCTACGGAAAAGGCCGAAACCGACCGCGTCCCGGTCACGCTGGCGCTCTCGACCATCGGATACCTCGAGAAGCTGGTGAGACAGGGCACCCACGGCACGAGCGTCCCGGGCGTCGCACGGACATTGATCGAGGAAGGCATTCGGCTCGCCATCAAGGACGGGTTGCTTGCAATCCGCGACAACGGCCGCACGCCCTGAGAGCATGATCCGGAAAAGTGGAAACCGGTTTTCCGAACAGATCATGCTCAAGAACTAAGGGCGCGTGTGCCGGCGCGGCGGTTCAACACAGAACGTGGAACCGTCAGATGATTGCCATCCAAGAGACCTGGACGCCGGAGCGCGTCGACCAACTCAAGATCTACTTTGAAGCCGGCCTCTCCTGCCGCGACATCGCCGTCAATATCGGCGTCAGCCGCAATGCGGTGATCGGCAAGCTGTCGCGGCTGAACCTCACACGCACGACGCCGGACGAACGTCGGGCGCGGCGCAAGAAATCCGCCGCCCACGCCGCGCAACGGGCGACTGCCAAGCAGCAGCTCCGGTTGCTCCAGGCGGTCTACGAGCAGGAGCCCGACGACGCCCCGATCGTCAGCGCCAACAGCTGCTCGCTGCTCGAGCTGAGCGAGCAGCGCTGCCGCTGGCCGATCAGCACCCCAGGCGCCGATGATTTCTGCTTCTGCGGCAACACACCGCTCGGCGGCATGCCCTATTGCTCAGGGCATTACCGCCTCGCCTATCAGGCGGGATCGCGCCAACGCGCGATGCGCGGATAGCGCTTGAGTGAAGCCGTCCCGCACGTGATGCGGGACGGCCGTTCAGCCGACCTTCCACCCGGTTGCTGCCACGAGGTCCTGATAAAACTCCGGCGTGTAGGCCTGTTCCGGCGTCTTGCGCACGCGCTCGTCGAGCAGATGCGCATCGTCGCCGACCAGGATGCGCCAGCGTTCGGCTTTCACACCGTCGAGGATGATCTTGGCGGCGGCCGCGGCCGAAGTCGGTGCCTCGTCGTGGAAGATGCGGGCACGATCGAGCGCGAGCTGCTGGATGTCGGCGTCCGACATCTTGGCGACGTCGATCCCCTGCCCCTGCAGACGCTGACGGGCCTGCTTGAGCTCGTCGGCGTTGAGCTGGTCGGAGCCGTTCTGGACCTTGCGCGAGTTCGACACGATCGAGGTGCCGATGTGACCGGGCATCACGACCGAGCACTTCACATGCGGCGCGTTGAGCCGGAGATCATTGATCATCGCCTCGGTGAATCCCTTCACGGCAAATTTCGCCGCGCTGTAGGCGGTGTGCGACACGCCCATGCCGACCGAGGCCCAGAAGCCGTTGACGCTCGAGGTGTTGACGATGTGCGCCTCGTCGGCCTTCACCAACAGCGGCAGGAAGGTGCGGACGCCGAGATAGACGCCGCCCCAGCAGATGTTGAAGGTGCGCTCCCACTGCTCGCGCGTGTTGGAGAACAGGCTGCCGCCGCCACCGATGCCGGCGTTGTTGAACAGCAGGTGGATCTTGTCGGTCGCCTGCTGCTCGATCAGCTCATCGCGGAAGCGTTTGTAGTGATCCTCGATCGAAATGTCGGCAATGTGGGTCGTGATGCGCAGGCCCTGCGGCAGCTTCTCGACCTCGCAGAGCCGCTTGGTCTCGGCCATCGCCTCGGCCGAGACGTCGCACATCGCGACATTGCAGCCCTCGGCAACGAGCTGCCGTGCCAGCTCGCGCCCCATGCCCGTGCCGCCACCGGTGATGACGGCAATCTTTCCGGCGAAATCCTTCATGTGAGATCCGTTCCTTCCCTTATTTTTCTTGCCCTGTTCTTCTTTGTTTCGGCCGGAGCGCGGATCGCAGCCCCAACCGCTTGGCTGCGGCACCTTACATCACC
Organism: Bradyrhizobium sp. USDA 4510; assembly: GCF_054059095.1. Taxonomy (NCBI): domain Bacteria; kingdom Pseudomonadati; phylum Pseudomonadota; class Alphaproteobacteria; order Hyphomicrobiales; family Nitrobacteraceae; genus Bradyrhizobium; species Bradyrhizobium sp. USDA 4510. The sequence goes on from NZ_JBSSBT010000001.1 coordinate 4,079,390, forward strand.
GAATTGTCGCCCAGCAACGGCGCCGCCTCACGCGCAAGTGAGCCGCCTGCAGCCGGTTGAGACGGTGGCCGCGTAACGAAATCATTCCGCGTTGCGAACAATCCGACATCGACAATCGGAGACCATGATCGTGCACATCCTGAACAGATTGGTCGCGACAACGCTGATGGCGATCGCGGCCGAAATTTCCACCGCGGCCGCAGCTGCCGAGGTAAAACCAGCGAAGCAGCGCGACAGCACCTGCACAGATGAACTACGTTGATCGCAATCGGCGCACAGCGCAGCGCGCGGCGTGGCACAGCGTGCGATCGTCATGGGCGAAGCTCTGACAATGCTGCGATCACGTCGCTCGAATTCGAATGCTTGTTCACGAAGCGTGAGACTCACGCGATGATCGCGCGCATCCTGGCCGCAGGCCAAGCCGCGTCATGACGCGGCCCCGTGCTATTCGGCTGTCTCGATGCGCACGGACGCGCGCCGCCGCAGGACGCCGGCACCCGCGCTCAGGGCCAGCTTGAGCAGGCCGCGCCAGGAGAAATCGATGATTACCTCATGGTGCCGCAATCCCTTGCCGCCCTTCACCAGCCCGAGATCCCGGATCAGGCAATAGTGGCCGCTGCTCATGCGCGCCAGGCGGCTGTTCTTGAAGCGTCCCATCAATGGCGAGAATGCACTGCGGATCGATTCCGTCAAATCTTGACGGCATCGAATCGGCAAGGCGACGGCAACCCGCGCCACCATCGTCGCCGCCGGCTGGGCCTTGAATCAAAAACCTCCGGCAGGGCATTGCCGGAGGTTTGGGAGGCTTAGCAGCTAGCTAAGAGCCATCATTCAATGTGTTGGCCGTGGCGTATATAGTTTAGTAGATCAGGTAAGTAAATAAGTCTGCGGCGAATGAATCGCATGGCTCGTCTTCGTCGTTCGCGTGGACCGAATTGACGCAGCGCAGCTCTCCTTAGAATCTTTCGCAATCGGGATAGGGGGGAGCCTCGCAGCCCCTCCCACCGGGTCACCGGAGGCGGTCGCCCGCCCCCGGTTCCCACAGAACGTGGCGTGCGGATTTCCCGCACCGACGCTCTTCGACAGTTGGTTCACAGCACTGCAAGCGCTTGCAGCTCCCGATAAGGGAGGCGCAGCTTAGGCTTCAGCAACGGTGTCCGTTCTTTGATTTGGTTGAAGGCGTCCCAAGTGAGGCGTCGGCCTGCCCAGCTGCGGCTGCGCAGCATTCCGCGCCAGTAACGCTCCACGGCCCGATAGACTTTTACGAGGCTCCGGAGATTTCCGGCGACGCCGTAATAGCCATAGTGGCCGCGCAGGACGAGGTTGATTTCATCGGCCTGGTCACTGATCTTGTAATGCCGTATTTGCCGCATCAGCTCCTGCAGAGACATAAGGCTGCGCTTTAGCCGAGATTTCTCGGTGCGCATCCCAACCTTGAAGTTGCCTTTTTGGTTTCGCGTGCAATAGAGCGTCAGCCCCAGAAAGTAGATTGTTTCCGGGCGGTTTCTGCCGCGTTTGCCCGCATGTCTTTGCGCGAACCGACCAAACTCGACCAACTTGGTCTTGGTCGGCTCTAGAGTGAGGCCGAACTTCCCCAACCGAAGACGCAAGGCCTCCTGTACGCGGGTGGCGTCCGATCGATATTGGAAGCAGATCACAAAGTCGTCGATATAGCGCACCAGTCGGGCTTCGCCCCGCAACCGACCCTTCACCACGCGTTCGAACCAGAGGTCGAGAACGTAATGAAGGTAGAGGTTGCTCAAAAGCACACTGATCGATCCGCCTTGTGGCGTTCCTTGTTCGCTCGGGTGCACCGCTCCGTCTTCCAGGATGCCCGCTTTCAACCAGCGCCGGATCAAGCTGATCAGGCGCGGATCACCGACTCGATGTTCGACAAACCGGAGGACCCGATCATGATCGAGACTCCCGAAGAAGTTCTTCAAATCCGCCTCCAACACCCAGCTGATCATGCCGCCGGCGATCACCTCATTGAGGGTCGCCAAGGCATGATGGGCGCTGAGCTTCGGCCTGCCGCCGAACGAGCAGGGTAAGAAGTCCTGCTCGTAAATAGCGGCCAGCACCTCAGCCGTGCTGCGCTGGAGCGCCCGGTCGGCGACAGTTGGAACCCCGAGGGGGCGCTTCTCCGTCTTACCGGGCTTGGGGATATAGACCCGCCGAATGTTCGGCGCCCGATATCCCTGGCGATGGATGGATTGGAGCATTGGCCCTATCCAGTCCTCGAAGCTCTCCTTCGCCGCCTCCACCGTCTGTCCGTCCACCCCGGCGGCGGAGCGCTTCGGAATCTGTAATAGATTCTTTTGCACTCGGTCGCGCGTGATGTGATGGGCCAACGAGGTGAAGCGAAGATTTGTCTCGCGCCGAGCTTTCACTGCTATTTGTTCAAGTTTCGTTTCCATGGTCAGCTGATCTTCTCTTTGCATAGAAGGCCGTAACTCCCGTTGAATGGAGCCCATGTCGCCCAAGAACAATTCAACTACCGCTGACCGCTTCCCCATGTGGCCGGCTCTCCCGTCCTCGGAGTACTATCGGTCAGTCTGACTTCCACCCGGTCGTCAGACCCTTCTCACCTCAGCGGCTTGGCAGGTCTTACAAGCTTGCGCTTGAACCGGATGGATCTCCCTTGTTCACGCTGCTTCCTTTGATTGCATGCTGGCGGTACGAACCCCGGGAGCACCTCTGACCGCTCGCGTTGTCGCGGCCTGCGGTTCCGCCTTCCCCTTTGAGAGACAGGGTCGGCTACTCCGATCACGTTCGATTTCGGGGCTATTTTCCCGTTCACTTCATTCCGGCCTACAACCTCCCTGTCTACGCTTCGCAACGGCCGTTACCGGACGCCACGCAAGACTCGGTTCGCGGCTGCTCGCTAGGCTTTGCCGCGGCCGTCATCTCAGACGGCAGACTTCAACGCGCTTGCAAGGCGCAACTCCCACACCACCGTACATACGGGTCCGTATACGGCGGTTCGCTGGATTAAGCGGCAAGAGTTGTTCTGTTGCCGCCGTAGTTTGGGTGTCAGCAATCGTCGCGCCAGCTTCGACTCCTCTGATCAGCGTCAGTCAGGGTTTCACCCCTTCCCGCCGTTCCGAGGCCAGTTGCCCGGATTTCAGTCGCATGGCCGATGCGATATCGCTGCATCTACTCGTCACTTCCAGCGTTCAGGCCTTCGGCGAAACTCGTTCCGCCTACTATGCCCTCTGCTGACTTCTGCACTGCGGTCAGATCGCCTTACGACGACCTCAGTCTCGTTGCCGAGACGCAGCGCAGATCTCCCGAGGTAAGATCGACCGCCTTCGCCGCACGCCCGCCGGATTTACCACCCCGGCCCTTGATGACCGTGGACTTCGCGATCACGTGCTCGCTCGTCCGGCCGGGTAGGCCTCGTTATCCGGTTTTTGTCCATCGGGCCGCGGCTTTGCTCCACGCTTCCTTCAGACCCCACCTCGCGATGACGCCCTTGCACTTCGCTAATCCTTCACCGTCATCAGGCTGGATAGAGGACTTCCACCTCCAAGCTGCCGGTCATGCTCGGCACAATCGGGATAGGGGGAGTCTCGCGACTCTCCCACCGGGTCACCGGAGGCGGTCGCCCGCCCCCGGTTCCCACAGAACGTGGCGTGCGGATTTCCCGCACCGACGCTCTTCGACAGTTGGTTCACAGCACTGCAAGCGCTTGCAGCTCCCGATAAGGGAGGCGCAGCTTAGGCTTCAGCAACGGTGTCCGTTCTTTGATTTGGTTGAAGGCGTCCCAAGTGAGGCGTCGGCCTGCCCAGCTGCGGCTGCGCAGCATTCCGCGCCAGTAACGCTCCACGGCCCGATAGACTTTTACGAGGCTCCGGAGATTTCCGGCGACGCCGTAATAGCCATAGTGGCCGCGCAGGACGAGGTTGATTTCATCGGCCTGGTCACTGATCTTGTAATGCCGTATTTGCCGCATCAGCTCCTGCAGAGACATAAGGCTGCGCTTTAGCCGAGATTTCTCGGTGCGCATCCCAACCTTGAAGTTGCCTTTTTGGTTTCGCGTGCAATAGAGCGTCAGCCCCAGAAAGTAGATTGTTTCCGGGCGGTTTCTGCCGCGTTTGCCCGCATGTCTTTGCGCGAACCGACCAAACTCGACCAACTTGGTCTTGGTCGGCTCTAGAGTGAGGCCGAACTTCCCCAACCGAAGACGCAAGGCCTCCTGTACGCGGGTGGCGTCCGATCGATATTGGAAGCAGATCACAAAGTCGTCGATATAGCGCACCAGTCGGGCTTCGCCCCGCAACCGACCCTTCACCACGCGTTCGAACCAGAGGTCGAGAACGTAATGAAGGTAGAGGTTGCTCAAAAGCACACTGATCGATCCGCCTTGTGGCGTTCCTTGTTCGCTCGGGTGCACCGCTCCGTCTTCCAGGATGCCCGCTTTCAACCAGCGCCGGATCAAGCTGATCAGGCGCGGATCACCGACTCGATGTTCGACAAACCGGAGGACCCGATCATGATCGAGACTCCCGAAGAAGTTCTTCAAATCCGCCTCCAACACCCAGCTGATCATGCCGCCGGCGATCACCTCATTGAGGGTCGCCAAGGCATGATGGGCGCTGAGCTTCGGCCTGCCGCCGAACGAGCAGGGTAAGAAGTCCTGCTCGTAAATAGCGGCCAGCACCTCAGCCGTGCTGCGCTGGAGCGCCCGGTCGGCGACAGTTGGAACCCCGAGGGGGCGCTTCTCCGTCTTACCGGGCTTGGGGATATAGACCCGCCGAATGTTCGGCGCCCGATATCCCTGGCGATGGATGGATTGGAGCATTGGCCCTATCCAGTCCTCGAAGCTCTCCTTCGCCGCCTCCACCGTCTGTCCGTCCACCCCGGCGGCGGAGCGCTTCGGAATCTGTAATAGATTCTTTTGCACTCGGTCGCGCGTGATGTGATGGGCCAACGAGGTGAAGCGAAGATTTGTCTCGCGCCGAGCTTTCACTGCTATTTGTTCAAGTTTCGTTTCCATGGTCAGCTGATCTTCTCTTTGCATAGAAGGCCGTAACTCCCGTTGAATGGAGCCCATGTCGCCCAAGAACAATTCAACTACCGCTGACCGCTTCCCCATGTGGCCGGCTCTCCCGTCCTCGGAGTACTATCGGTCAGTCTGACTTCCACCCGGTCGTCAGACCCTTCTCACCTCAGCGGCTTGGCAGGTCTTACAAGCTTGCGCTTGAACCGGATGGATCTCCCTTGTTCACGCTGCTTCCTTTGATTGCATGCTGGCGGTACGAACCCCGGGAGCACCTCTGACCGCTCGCGTTGTCGCGGCCTGCGGTTCCGCCTTCCCCTTTGAGAGACAGGGTCGGCTACTCCGATCACGTTCGATTTCGGGGCTATTTTCCCGTTCACTTCATTCCGGCCTACAACCTCCCTGTCTACGCTTCGCAACGGCCGTTACCGGACGCCACGCAAGACTCGGTTCGCGGCTGCTCGCTAGGCTTTGCCGCGGCCGTCATCTCAGACGGCAGACTTCAACGCGCTTGCAAGGCGCAACTCCCACACCACCGTACATACGGGTCCGTATACGGCGGTTCACCGGATTAAGCGCGAACGGTTTGTTTTGCGTCCGCGCCAGAGGCTCAGATAGTGGTCTCCGTCGTGTCGGCTTCGGCCCCTTTGAGCGGCGCCGTCCGGGCTTCACCCTTTCCCGCCGCTCCAAAGGCCAGTGACCTGGATTTCAGCCGCATGGCCGGCTCGAGGCTTCCACATCCAAACGTCTTTCCAGCGTTCGGGCCTTCAGCGAAACTCGTTCCGCCTACTATGCCGTCTGCTGACTTCTCCGTCGCGATCACGGACCTTGCGGCCCGCTCAGTCCGGTCGCCCGGACACGCCGAAGATCTCCCGAGGTAAGTTCGACCGCCTTCCCTGCACGCCCGCCGGATTTACCACCCCAACCCTTGATGACTGTGGACTTTGCGATCATTGGCTCGCTCGTCCGGTTGGGTAGGCCTCGTTATCCGGTTTTTGTCCATCGGGCCGCAGGTTTGCTCCACGCTTCCTTCAGACCCCACCTCGCGATGACGCCCTTGCGCTTCGCTAACCCTTCGCCGCCATCAGGCTGGGTAAAGGACTTCCACCTCCAAGCTGTCGAACATGCTCGGCACACCAAGAAAAACCCCGGCAGTTGCCTGCCGGGGTTCTGTTGGATCGTGATCAGATCAACCGGTATTACCAGTTGCGCTGAGCGCGGAAGAGCATCTGGACAGTGTCCTGATCCTTCAGCTCGTAGGTCGCGGTCGGCTTGCCGATAGCAGTCGACGACGTCGTGATGATACCGGCATACTTCTGATCGAGGTGCGAGTAGGTCACGTCGGCCGAGAAGGTCAGGTTCTTGACCGGGGTCCAACGGGTGATCACGCCGATCTGCGCGATGTTGTAGTCGGGGTTGCAGGCGGTCACGCCAGCGCCGCCAGCGAATGCGGCACGGAACGAACCACCGACGCCACCAACGCCGCAGATGAGCGACTTAGCCGCGTCGTTGTACGAAACAGCGGCGAACGCACCGTACAAGCTGGTGTTCCAGTAGGGATCCCAGTTGTGGGTGTACGCACCGCGCATACCCCAGGTCTTGATGGACTGCTGCTGACCGCCGGGGCCGAACACCGTGTCGGGTGCCGTACCGAAGCCAACGCTGCCATAGACGCCCGGCAGGCTCGAACCGCCGAAGATGGCGATCGCGCCGGCCTGGCTGGCCAGTTCCTGGATGTTGTAACGGGTCGCACCGTCGGTGTAGACGCCCTGGATGTTGATGGTGTCACCGGGTCCGGTCGGGATGTTCTTGATCGACAGGGCCAACGCACCAGCCCAACCCCACTTGTCGTCGGGATGACCGGTCAACTCGGTGCCGCCATAATAGGCAGCGTGGTTGTCATGCGCGGCGACCGACGCCTGGAAGATACCCCAAGCCTGGTCGACCTTGAGCGAAGCGACGAAGTCCGGAGCGATCGTGCCGGCGTAGTCGCTGGAGCCGTAGGCACCACCGACGCCGAGGTTGTTCACGCCAGCCTGCATGTAGGCAACCTGGTCCTGCGCCGACAGAGCCAGCGACACGCCGTTGCCGAACTGCGCGGTGTAGGTGAACTGGTTGATGCCGTTGGTGGTGTTCACGCCACCGACGAGTGCGTCGTAGTTGTTGCCCGGATAACCGTTCCAGGGGGCAGCGAACTGCGAAACGGCCTTACCCATCGTGAAGCCGGCGAACTGGATGAAGGCGTAGTAGACGCCGACCGTACCGGCAGCCACGTTGCCCGAACCGGCGTTGTTCGGCGCGGAAGACGAGCCGATCGCCGAGTACACGGTCGAGCCGTTGCCCTGGCCGGCATAGGTGTCGGAGGTCCAGGTGAACACCGCATCGAAATAGGTGCGGACCACGCCGTATTCGGTCGCGGTGCGCGTATCGATGTTGAAGTCTTCACGCGAACGCCAGGTGTAGCCGTTCGTAAAACGGTTGTTGGCACCGCTGGCGCCGTTGTAGTTCGCGCCGTACACGCTGTTGCCGTTCACCACGACGTCAGCACGCACATAGCCGCCCAGCTTGATGCAGGTGTCGGTGCCGGGGATGTAGTAGAAGCCCGGACCGTAAAGCGAGCAAACCTTCACGTACTCGACCGCTTTGGCCTTGACGGGAAGATCGGCCGCCTGTGCCCCGCCGACCGCGACCAGCGCAGCCGTCGAGCCCAGGATAAGGCTCTTCAAATTCATATTAAACCTCCAAGTTGCTCATATGCGGAGAGTCCGAGGCCGCGAGCGCCCCGTGATCCTCCCGCATTGTCCAAGACCGTTTTCCCCAAACCCCGCACCCTCAGATCAATCTGTGGTGTGCGACGGACTTGAACGATCACCGCAACGGGACGATCGAGATTCCCCTACCGCCGGGTTCAATATGCATTGGCGAGTTCGCCAATCAAAATAGTTTATAAAGTCAGGAATGCGAATGCGGCCACACTGTGTCTCGTCGGCAACGCTGCCTGTAAGCCCTTTGCTTACCTGAGAAAACTTGTCACATCCCAAATAGTCCAGCCGTCACACGACCATCATAATTACTTTACGTTCACTTGCGTTCGTTGGCGGCTTGCGGGAAAAAACCTACTGCAGCGCGGAAAACAAGAAATAAATCAGCACAAAGCTGAGTCGGCGCCCGAGGGAAGAGGAAGCTGTGTCAGTGACAAGGAAGGATTCGACGCGCCAGCGCGCCATCGAACATCTCGACATCATCAAGCGGTTCACGCTCGAGATTTCGGCCATCAACTCGCATCTGGAGCGCGTCCGTCAGTTCTGGGGCAAGTCGCTTGGCGTCAGCGGTCCGCAATGGATGATTCTCATCGCGATCTCGGATCTCGACAAGGATGACGGCGTACCGATCAACGTGGTGTCGAAGCTGCTGCACGTCGATCCGTCGTTCGTGACCACGCAGTCCAAGCTGCTCGAGCAGAAGGAGCTGCTGCGGCGCGCGCCCTCCCCGGCCGATGCGCGAGTGGTCCGGCTGTCGCTGACCGACAAGACCAAAAAGCACCTCGCGGGCCTCGCCGAACAGCACAAGGCGTTCAAGAAAACCGTTTTCGAGGAGTTCAGCGAGGCTGAGCTGGCCGAGTTCACGGCCAAGCTTTCGATGCTCACCAACCGCCTCGAAAAGGCCTGCCTGATTGTTGCGATGGAAGCCGAGGCCTGAGGCGACCGGCTCTGCAGCGGACGGGACGACTGGCAACCGGCACGATCGCGCCGCTCACCTCGCGAAGCGTTGGAAGCGGAGACTTATCGGTGGCCGCGCCCCGGCGACTGGAACGCCAGGAAGGCGAGAACGCTCAGCAGCGCAGCCCAGACCAGAAAGTGTTCAGCAATCATGTTGGCCCCCCATTTGCCCCTCAATGGAAAGCATGAAACGGGCCAAGCCGCGGTCGATCCGTGAACGGGCCATGAAAAAGGAGCCCCGGCGCTGACGGCCGGGGCCCCGATAAACCAACCTTGCAGTGTAACTATCTGGACTTGGTCGGGCCGCCTCCGGTCATCCCGCTGCCCGACCCCGTCGTCTGACCAGGGGCGTAGCCAGAGGCCCCTGGGCTCCCGGCTTTCGATCCTCGTGCCTGCATCTCGCGCCCGGGTGCATAGCCCGAAGCGCCGGGACTGCCCTTCTTGGAGCCCTTCTTTTGCATCTCGTGTCCAGGTGATTTGCTCGAAACGCCCTGTGCAAAAGCAACCGGGGTGGAAGCCATCAGGCATGCCGCGGAAAGGACGATGATTGCGTGCTTCATTTTGTCCTCCAAAATGCGCCCCGCAACTAACCGCCTGAAATCAGTGACGTTCCATGAACGCTTGTTCATCGACAACGACAGCCGCCGATGCGATCGGCTTGGTGCTGCCTCATCAACGAGCGTTTGCTCGATATTAACGACAGCGTGTTGGCTTCCGCGCACAGCTTTCCGCGACTGGCGAACAGCATTGGCAACCAATCGCAAGCCGACGGCGAGCGATGCGCCCGCTTCAAACCACACCGAACGAATTTTGAGAAAAATGGTCGGAGCGAGAGGATTTGAACCTCCGACCCCTAGTCTCCCAGACGCGGGAAGCCGATTGAATTAGCTCACCCTTTTTGGCAACTACCCTATTCTAATAATACTGAAAACAAACGATTTTCTATTCCGATTGGCAACTGGAATTCATATGTTCGGCTCTGGTGATTTGGGACGGCATCCATATAGGCCGGATCCACCGGCAGACCGGCTTGTCGCGCGCCATGGAAAACTGCCCCCTCGGCGTCACGAGGAATTGCCCCCTCCTTGGATACCGCCGCACGCCAACGCGATTGACGCCTCCGTTCAAATTGCCACCGGCATTATGACGGACGGCAGCGCGCGCCACCGGACGAGGCCTGAGCACGACGCCGGCCCTCGCCACGCAACCGTGCGGATAACCGACGTACTCGCAGTAAATGACGGCCTTCGCCGGTGCTGGACTGAGTGTGACAACTGCAAATCCCAGCGTCAGGCTGGCCACAATTCCCGCAACTGTCATTGGTTTGGTCGAAAGATGCATGGTGCTCCTCCGCGAACCGAAAGGTGAAGGGCCGCTTCAGGCGCGGCAAACCTAACGTGCGTGGCAAAGGACAGGTGATGTTGACGTAGGATCAACGTCGTTGCCTGATTGCGACCCATCCAATGGGGAGGGCTTCACCGAACTCTGTCCGCTCGCGCGACGCTCGATGCATGCGGTGGCGATCGTAGCTCTTGTGAGCAGGCTTCACGTCAAGGCACCGCCACGGTCAACCGCCTAGAGATCAGCTGCTCGATTTTGGCGGTCCCCAGCCAATCAAGCCAACGGTCGCGCGGCACAAACTGCATAGTGCGCGCAGTAGCGTGCATACGTTTGCTGAAAAGCCGCAACTGTTGCAGTCCTGGCACACGTCGTCGGCTCCAAATCGATTAGGCTGACAGGTGGAATGGGAATGCAAGCACAACCTTTGCAACATAGTTAGCGGCCGTCGTCCGGGCAGTCATTGCAACGACGCCGGAAGGGGACAATGCGATGAAGAAACTGTTGATGGGTACTGCAGGTTTGATTGCGCTCGGCATGGCAACTTCCGCGTCGGCAGCCGATATGGCGGTCAAGGCGCCGCCACCGGCCCCGCTTCCCGTGATCTACAACTGGAGCGGTTTTTACATTGGTGCCAATGGCGGCTGGGGTGAAAGCCACAATTGTGTGGATTTCGTCACGCTCGCAGGAACAGTCGCAAGCGGTTGCCGTGATCGTTCGGGCGGCCTCGCCGGTGGGCAAATTGGCTATCGCTGGCAATCCAATCAGTTTGTGTTCGGATTGGAAGCGCAGGGTGATTGGGCCGACCTCAGCAACACGCGCGTCAGCCTGTTCAATCCGACGCTATCAACCACGGTTAAAACCGATGGCATCGGCCTCTTCACGGCCCAACTCGGTTGGGCATGGAACGCGTCACTGCTCTACGTGAAGGGCGGCGCGGCCGTGACGAGCAATCGCCTAACGATATTCGACAACACAACCGGGATCGGCCTGGTCTCGGCGGATAACACGCGCTGGGGCGGCGCACTGGGTGTCGGCTGGGAGTATGGCTTCGCACCGAACTGGTCGGTCGGTGTTGAATACGACCATCTGTGGATGGGACACGCCAATAACTCCTTCTCCGTGGCCGATCCGCGCCTTGCGGCAGTACTCAACGACCGTATCAGCCAAGACGTGGACATGGTCACGGTGCGCTTCAACTACCGCTTTGGTGGATACGCCGCGCCGGTTACGGCGCGTTACTGACCAACTGGTGATCTTCAGCAGACTAGAAGCCCCGGCGTCGTCCGGGGCTTTTTCTGTCAATTCGATGATCAGAAGATCAAGAGGGCGGCTCAGGGAGCCGCCCGCTTGCCGTGCCGTTGTGCCGACGTCACTGGCAGACGTACATGTGGCCGTCAGCCATCTTCGTCATCGTACCGGGTTCGCAGCCGATGCCATTAGCTGCCTTGTATTCCGTCCATCCGGCATAGCCGTAGTAGGGGCTGATCCCATGATAGGCCCGTGCCGGGTAGTAAGGTTGGCCGAAGTGAGGATCAGTCTGGGCGGCATAGGCATTGCCCCAATCGCCTGTGCCCCATCCGGAATAGGCCGGCGCGGCAGCGGCGGCCGTGGCGACAGCTGCGGTCGCGGCGATTCCCGCGCCATAACCATAGTGCCGATGCCCGTACCCATATCCGTACACGGCGCGCCGCGTGTGACGACGGGCAACTCCCGCAACGCTCATGGGCGTCAGCGGTCGGCCCACGCGCGCCTGGGCACTTTCGACTGACGCCGAAACGCCACCTTGCTCAGACCAAGTGATGGAGAGCAGTGTCGCACAAGCGATAGTCGAAAGTGCAATTGCAGTATTTCGGACAATTCTCTGCGTCATGTTCAGTCTCCAGCGTTGAGTACTCCAGTGGCTCCACGCCATCTTGCGAAGAATGGCCCAGCACAAGACCGACCGTGAAATCGCCGTGCAGATCGGCGGCACTCCACATGTCGGCGGAGCGCTGCTCGCGCTCCTCATTCTCTTGGGTGCCTATCTGCCGAATTCGCCGGTGGCAGAGCGATCCAACTCCGTTCGCCCGGCCATTCGCATCCATTCGATGGAGAAGCTGCCCGACCTCGTCGTGTACGATACGAGCCGGCCGATCATCGTTCCCGAGCACGTCGCGCAAGATGATCCTGACCCAGCCCAAGCCCCAGTCCCAGTCGAGATTGCCGAGGCGTCGCCGGGAAATCGAGCGGCCTTCGCCCAGATGCAGCCATCCGGTATCGAGCGGCCAAAGTTGTCAGTCCCCAAATCGAAAGCAGCCAAGCCGTCCCATAAGTACGCACATGCAGGGAGAACTACACCGCCATATTACGCACTCTTTGCGTAAGCGCGAATTTCCCCGCACCTTTTGGTTTTGAGTGCTCTGATGCATGAGGTGTCCACTTAAATAGGTGGATACCTCATGATGAGCGACGATGGTCAGAAACTGCGTGTCAGGCTTGTTGGTCGGAACGGTCGCCGGCGCTTTGAGACGACATCGAAGGAGCGTCTTGTGGCGGCCTGCCTTGAGCCTGGCGTTTCGGTCTCGAGACTTGCACTCGAACATGGGGTCAACGCGAACCTGCTTCGGAAGTGGATCAAGAAGGACGCCGCGGCCAGGTCGGCGCCGTCGTCGTCACCCTCGGCGTTCATCCCGGTTCACCTTGAGGGGGCCGCCGAGCGGGGTTTGTCGCGGCAAGGCAGTGTGGAGGCGGTGGATTTGCCGGCGACCTGCGATGAAGTGGGTGGGTCGGAATCCAAGGGGTCTCCAGCTTTTTGTTCTCCGGCCAAAGTGAGCGCGTCGCTGCCGAATGGCGTGAAGCTCGCGCTGGAATGCGGGGATGTGGATGCATTGACGGCGATCATTGGAGCCCTGGGCCATGTTCAGACTGGGCGGTGACCTGCAGGTCTATCTGCACCGTGAGCCGATCGACTTCCGAGCTGGCATCAACAGCCTTGCGGTTCTGGTTCAGGAGACGATGGCGCTCGATCCGTTTGTGCCGGCGGTTTTTGCGTTCTGCAATCGCCGTTGCGACCGGATGAAGTTGCTGTTCTTCGACCGGTCCGGCTTTGTGCTGGTCCTGAAGCGGCTGACCGAGGACAAGTTCCGATGGCCGCGCCGCCAGGAGGCGGTCGTCCGGCTTACGACCGAGCAGTTGCACTGGATCCTCGACGGCATCGATATCGATGCGATGGTCCGTCATCCGGTGCGGCAATATCAGGTTGCCGGCTGAGCTCTTGAGTTGAGCGGTTGACGCGTCGGAACGGTTCAGATTCAAGAATCCGATGAATCGAACCGGCAATCCGAGTGTCGAGGTGCTGTTGGCGCGCATTGCCGCGCTGGAGGCGGAGAATCGTCAGCTCACGGAGCGCGTCGTCAAGCTGGAGGAAGAACTGGCGCTGGCACGCCTGCATCGTTTTGCGCCGCGCAGCGAAAAGCACGTCGACCGTCTCTTCAATGAAGCCGAGCAGGCCGCCGATGAGGATGACGCCGGCAGCGAAACGAACGATACCGCCGAACTTCCGGACACGGGTCTGCCATCGGTCGAAAGCACGACGGGAAAGAAGCGCGGCCGCAGGCCGCTGCCGGCAAACCTGCCGCGCGAGCGCGTCGAGTATGACCTGCCCGACGATCAGAAGGCGTGTCCTTGCTGCCGTGGCCAGATGCATCGCATGGGCGAGGCTGTCACCGAGCAACTTCATATCGAGGTGAAGGCGAAGGTTTTACAGAATGTGCGCTTCAAATATGCCTGCCGCCATTGCGATCGCACCGGGATCAACGCCCCTGTCGTGACCGCGCCGATGCCGACGCAGCCGTTGCCGGGCAGCGTTGCCACGGCCTCGACGCTGGCGTTCGCGCTGGTTCACAAATATGTCGACGGCACGCCGCTCTACCGCTTGGCGCAGGCCTTCGAACGCGCAGGCGTTCCTGTCAGCCGCGGCGCTTTGGGCCACTGGGTGATCGGCTCGAGCGAGAAGCATCTGCATCGCATTTATGACGCCCTGAAGCTGCGGCTCAGATCGCAGCCTCTCATCCATGGCGACGAGACGACGGTTCAGGTCCTCAAGGAGAAGGACAAAGCGGCCACCAGCACATCGTACATGTGGGCGTATCGCAGCGGCAAGGATAGTCACGAGCCGATCGTTCTTCTGGATTATCAGCCGGGCCGCGGCCAAATCCACCCGCAGGTCTTCCTCGGCGATTACCGTGGCATCGTGATGAGTGACGGCTATAGCGCATGGCGCACGCTGGAAGGGGCCACCCACATTGGATGCATGGCCCACTCCCGGCGGCGTTTTGTCGACGCCCTCAAAGCGAGAAAGAAGGGCGGCGGGCCGCCCGAGCAGGCGCTGCGGTTCTTCGAGCAGCTCTACCGGGTTGAAAGGCAGGCGCGGGACGAGAAACCGGACAGAGACGAAACGCCGGATCAATGCATCCGTCGCTTCCGCCAGCAACACAGCATTCCTGTCCTGAACGCCCTCAAGGAATGGCTCGATCAAATCGCCCCGAAGGTCCTGCCGGACAGCAAGCTTGGCGACGCCGTATCTTACACCCGGAACCAATGGGACTATCTGACGCGTTACACCGAAGATGGCAGGATGCCGATCGACAACAATCTTCTGGAGCGCGACATCAGGGTTTTTGCCACTGGCCGAAAAAGCTGGCTGTTCAGCGACACCGTCGACGGAGCCAGGGCCAGCGCCGTCGTCTACAGCCTGATGCTGACCTGCCGCGCCTCACGTGTCGAGCCGTTAACATGGCTGCGCCATGTGCTCACCGAGTTGCCTCAGCGCGCAGACAACGCCGATATCGCTGACCTGTTGCCCTTCAACTTCCCCAAAGCGGCCACTGCCTGAACGGCTCAGCATCGCCCCGATACGAAGGCCATCCGTCAAATCGCGGCCGACAACGTGCGCGGAAAATCGCGCTTACCTCTTTGCGGAGCGGCGGCCGCGGTTTGGTTGGTTTGACAGCTATGTCTGGTGACCAGCTAGATGATGGCGATGGATTACGGCTGCGTCATCGCGCGAAACCTTGACCGACCTCAATGACAACCGATGCGATCGACGCGCAAATCGTTTGACTTAAATCAAGGGTGAAAGGGCGCAGTCCTCCAATTTTGTCACTTTCTTGAGGTGCAGGAGGTTCAGATCATGAGCGAAAATAGTGTCTCCCGCCGAAAGGTTCTCACCTTGGTCGCGGCCGCGTTTGGCGCGGGAACAATGCTTCCGGTCATTATGACTTCTGATGCCGAGGCCCAGACTGCTGGGATGGAACGCCGTCAGGAACGGCGCAGCGGCCGCCATGAACGGCGGGAAACCCGGCGTACAGGCCGTCACGAGCGACGTGAGACGCGGCGCGGTGGTGGCTCAGACACCACAACAACCGGCACTGCGAAGTAGCTCCAATCGTGGGGCCATGGCAGCCAAGCGCGGGCTAAAGCAGCGCTAATGCGGCTTGCGCTGCCCAATGGCAGCGTGTGCTGTCGACAACGACCGGAGGCAACCATGGCTGAGCCCGGCGGCAATGGCATTTCCGCGCGGTTGTGGAGGCTCCCTGGGCAGTTGCTGCTGGCGCTGATCAATGC
This sequence comes from Bradyrhizobium sp. USDA 4510, assembly GCF_054059095.1. Classification (NCBI taxonomy): domain Bacteria; kingdom Pseudomonadati; phylum Pseudomonadota; class Alphaproteobacteria; order Hyphomicrobiales; family Nitrobacteraceae; genus Bradyrhizobium; species Bradyrhizobium sp. USDA 4510. The sequence continues at coordinate 4,095,056 of NZ_JBSSBT010000001.1, forward strand.
GACCGCAATCCTGGTGATTGTCGCCGCGATTGTTGCGCTTGTCGCGATTGCGCGCATCAACCATTTTGCAGAAAACGTCGTCGCAACAATGACTGAAGCCGTGCTGTCGAAGGTCGATCTGCCAGCGAAAGACGTGCTGGCGAACCTGCAAAATCTGACGGCGGAAGTCCGCACGCTTGGCAATACCCTTCGGGAGATCAAGGCAGGAGAACACCCAGCTCTTCAACACGAGATGGTGCAACTGAGGGACGCGCTGACGGACTTGAATGTCAGCGTCGATCGGCTCGGAAGCGCAAAATCGATCCTCACTGATCAAGCGATTGAACAATTGGGCCGGACGGTCACCGACGCGCTGGCGAAGCTGAGGGACTGCTCTTCCAGTGCCGGCCAAATGGCACCTGACCGCACCCTCAGGAACAAGACGGTCGCCTTCAACAAGTCATGAAAGAAAATTGACACACCGCCGCTATGGGTCATTTTCGACGCATTTGGCAGAGATTGAGGGCTGGTTGATGTCCGCTTCTGTGAAGGGTTTCGGATGCCGGCCGCATGACTGACGGCGCGGCACATTCGGCGGCCGGCGTCCGAAAGCCTGCAAGGGAGATGCTATGGTGCGGGCGGCGGCGGTGAGGACGGTGAGGATATGGCATTCATCGGCGCTGATGTGAACCGATGGAGCACCCCATGCAGAAGTTGAACGACCTGAGCCGATCCCTCACACCCCTCAAACCGGACGGTACGCTGATCGCTGTGATCGAGATGAGCCTGTCGAGCTGGCTCGTTGCGGGGATTGTGCCTGGTGTCGAGCGCCAGCCGTCGAAGAAGCTTGAGGTCGACGAGAACGCCTTGCTGAAGCTGCTCAATCGCTGGCGAGAAGAGGCGCGGAAGGCAGGACACCGCATCGAACGCATCGCGGTCGCTTTCGAGGCCGGCCGTGACGGTTTCTGGCTGGCCCGCTGGCTCAGGGTGCGCGACATCGAGGCGCATGTCATTCACGCATCGAGCATAGCGGTATCGCGCGAGCACCGGCGCGCCAAGACCGATCGTCTCGACACCGAACTGCTGAAACGCTCTTTTCTCGGCTGGTTGCGGGGCGAGCGTGATCACTGCAAGATGGTCGCGATCCCGACAATCAAGGACGAAGATGCCAAGCGCCCCACCCGTGAGCGCGAGAGCCTTGTCGGAGAGCAAAGTCGGATCGTCAACCGAATGAAAGCAGCGTTGATACGGCTCGGCATCCGCGGCTTCAATCCCAAGCTGAAGAAAGCCGCCGAACGCCTTGACGGCTTGCGCACCCCCGAAGGAGAGCCGATCCCGCCCAACACCCTGGCTGAGCTGCGTCGCGACATGGCGCGCCGGCGGCTCGTCAGCGATCAGATACGGCAGATCGAGGAGGCTCGCCTGGAGCGTCTCAAGCAAACGCCCAGTGATGGACCACACGCAATGGAGCGCCTGTTGGCGCGGGTAATCGGGGTTGGTGTCGAGACCGGCGACATGCTGGTGCAGGAGGTACTATCGCGAAGCATGCGCGACCGAAGGGCGATAGCGCGTTATGCCGGCCTCACTGGCTCGCCTGACGAAAGCGGCAGAAAACGCCGGGAGAGAGGGCTGACCCGTTCCGGCAATGCCCGAGTGAGACGAGGCATGATCGAATTGGCGTGGCGATTTCTCAGATTCCAGAAGGACAGCGTCTTGGCGCAGTGGTTTCGAACTCGTACCGAGAATGCCCGCGGGACGCGCAAGACCATGATCGTGGCCTTGGCGCGCAAGCTCCTGATCGCTCTGTGGCGACTCGTGCGGGAGGGCGTAGTGCCGGACGGCGTCGTTCTGCGGCCGGCATCATGAACGGAGGAAGGACACCCCAACAGTTTCGGCCTTCCGTCCGCCTGTGACGGTGTCGCCGATGACGGTTCGAGGTGGCGGGGTCCCGACGTGTTTCCTTGGCTTCGATGCCGAAAGGGAGAATGGGTCCGCCGCTTCGGAGCTTCGCTGCCGATGCGCATGACTGCATCATGGTTCGGGGTCCTTGGACCCACCGGATACAAGGTTGTGGCGCGATTGATCGCGCCCGCAAGCGGGCTCCCCTCCGATCGTCATCCCGATCGCACCAAGCGATGCCGTCGTGCTCGAAGCTGTCAAGGTGTGGCCTGGCAACGGCGGAGCCTGTCGTACGATTCGTGCGGCGGCCAACCTTGACAGCTTCTGCGCGCGCCAGCGCAAGCGAAGTGCGGGTCGGGACGAAGAAACGGCCTCAGATCGAACAAAGAAACTGACGAAGGAAAAGATGCGCCGACCTATCGCCTATTTAAACGCCTCCCTTGACAAAGCCCATACAAGGAAACCGCGCTTAAGGGAAACGTAGGCGGTGCCGCAGGCGCTATGGGGATTTGACTGCCGCGGGCGAATTGGCTGATTTGAATCGAGCCGATGCAACGAGGTGTTCGAGCGTGAATCGGCTGGCGAATGCGCGGCGGGTGGTGTCGAGCTCTACAAATTGTCGAGCGCGTTATGGCGGGCGGTGGATATCTGAGCGCGCTCTGCCGTGGCTGGCCGAGAGGCAGCGAGCACTACGAATAGATTTGCAGGACAGCGACGTGGTCATGAGGTGTCGATCCTGATGCGGTTCGTTGGAGCTGTCGGCCGATGCCGTGGCGTACAACCGCGCTCGAAGACCTCGATGATGATCATGCGACCGCCGCAGCATGGGCAAGCCGGCTTGTTGGCATCGACGGCAGCCGCGGTGGGATTGGCTTCAGGCTTTGCACCGGTGAGCAGCTCGCGGACGCGTGCGATGTTGTCGGCGCAAGCGCCTTTGGCGAACAGGCCGTAATGGCGGATGCGGTGAAGGCCCTTGGGCAGCACGTGGATGAGGAAGCGGCGGATGAACTCGTCTGTGGCGAGCGTCATCTGCCTGTATCGATCGCGGCCCTCGATGCGGTAGTCCTTCCATTTGAAGGTGACGCGCTGCTGGTCGCAAGCGATCAAGCGGCTGTTGGCGATGGCAACCCGGTGGGTGTAGCGCGACAAATAGGCCAGCACCGACTCCGGTCCACCGAACGGACGCTTTGCATAGACGACCCACTTGGTTTTGCGCAGCGGCGCCAGGAAGACTGCGAAGCATGGGGTATCAGCGAGCTGGCTGTTGTCGCCAAAGAAGCTCAGGCGGCCGGCTTGATGGGCGGCGACGAGCTTCTGAAGGAACAATCGCCGGAACAGGCGGGAGAGCACGCGCACGGGGAGGAAGAATCCGGGCCGGCAGGACACCCAGCGCTGACCATCGGGCGAGATGCCGCCGCCCGGCACGATCATGTGCACGTGGGGGTGATGGGTCAGCGCCGAGCCCCAGGTGTGCAGCACGGAGGTGATGCCGATCCTGGCCCCCAGATGCTTCGGATCGGCGGCGATCGTCAGCATGGTCTCGGCCGAGACCTTGAACAGCAGGTCGTAGAGGACGGCCTTGTTCTGGCAGGCGATGTCGGCGATCGCTCCTGGGAGTGTGAACACCAGGTGGTAGTACGGCACGGGCAACAGCTCGGCCTCGCGATCGGCGAGCCACTCCTTTGCGGCGGCGCCTTGGCACTTCGGGCAATGCCGGTTGCGGCAGGAGTTGTAGGCGATCGTCGTGTAGGCGCAGTCCGCGCAGCGCGCGACATGGCCGCCGAGCGCCACCGTGCGGCAGCGCTCGATCGCCGACATCACCTTCAACTGGTCGAGGCTGACATGGCCGGCATGAGCTTTGCGCCATGCTACGCCATGGCTGCGGAAAATATCCGCAACGGGCGCGACACAAGCGCCGTCAGCCGGGCGGTCGGACCTCCTTGAGCTTCAGCGTGATATGCTCCAGCGGGCTCATGACCTCGCTGATCGTCTTGGTGGCGACGCGGGTATAGAGCGCGGTGGTGTCGAGCTTGGCGTGGCCGAGCAGCACCTGGATGACGCGGACGTCGATGTTCTGCTCAAGCAGGTGGGTGGCGAAGCTGTGCCGCAAGGTGTGCAGCGAGACGCGCTTGTTGATCTCCGCCATCTGGGCGGCGGCGTGGCAGGCACGGTTGAGCTGGCGTGTGGTCATTGGCTGGGCCGGGTCACGGCCAGGGAACAACCAGCCTTGCGGCCGAGCCATCTTCCACCAGGCCCGTAGCAGCGCGAGCAGGCTGGGCGACAGCATGACATTGCGGTCCTTGCCGCCCTTGCCCTGCTCGACGCGGATGATCATCCGCTTGCTGTCGATATCGGAGACCTTGAGCGAGACGACCTCGTTGGCACGCAGCCCGGCACCGTAGGCCGCGCTCAGCGCCGCCTTGTATTTGAGCCCCGGTGCGGCATCGAGCAGCCGTGCCACTTCCTCCACGCTCAGTACCACCGGCAGCTTGCGCGGCTCGTGAATGACATGGGTATGCTCGACGATCTCGTGGCGCTTGAGTGTGACCCGAAAGAAGAACCGCAGCGTCGAGAGGGTCTGGTTGATGGTCGGCGCGCCAACGCCGCTTGCCGTCAGATGTAGCTGATAGCGGCGCACGTCCTCGAAGGTCGCCGTATCCGGTGATCGCCCGAGAAATGCGGCGAAGTTCTTGACCCTTTGCACGTAGTCATGTTGGGTCTTCGGGGCCAACTTGCGGATCGTCATGTCTTCGATCATGCGCCGGCGCAACGGGCTCATTGCCTCGTCGGTCATGGCGATGCTCCTGTCTTGAGTGAGGTTGTCGAACCCCTCGATCTCAAGACAGGACGCCCCGTTGCGCTATCGTCTTGGCCGTGCCGCCAGCCGCGGCGTCCTACCGCGCGAGCGGTTTAGTCCACTGACCCTACCCGGACATCGCCGGGTGTTCGGCGACGAGTATCGGACACGCTCGAAATCACGACTCGCGACGGGGCGGCAGCCCTGATTGTTCGGCATCCGCAGCAGATCCTTCAAGCCCTGCGCATCAATCAACGATGAAATTTGGCGCTGGCGTTTGGCCAGTGGAGCGTGGTGCGTCTGGGGTCCATCACGTACGGTGCTGCCGCGCGCGGAGATACCAACCGAGGGGCACCGACGATGACGGGCGGGCGCAGTGGCGTTTCGAAACTCGCTGCCATGGCCAGTGCCATCGATGGCGCCGCGATCAGGCTCGCGAGAATGAGAGCAATAAGTAACTTATGAGTTCGCATGAAGCTTCCGACAAAGGAGTTACTATGCACACGCTAACGTGGGAAGCGCGGACGAAAGTTACTACGTTAACGCTTGCATGACTGATGCGACGTCCGACCACCGGCCTGAGACTAAACGTAGTCTCTGCGCAGCCCCTCTCGCCGTGTGCTGGTTTGCCATCTGCCTGCGTGCGGGTGCGGGTCACGCAACGGTGAGCATACCGATTTGCCGTTCGCGCAGCCGTGATTTTTCACTGAGTGTCTTTTCTCAAGCGCATACCTACGTAATTCTTGTCCAAAAAAGAATTCGAAGGAAACGCTTTCAACAGAGCAGCCGATTCTAGCCAGCGCGAATGCTCCGCACGAAAACAACACCCGTTCCGGAGTACGACTGTGAGTGGATTCAGGACTTCTATTATTGCAGCGATTATGTCGATTGGCGTGATAAGCTCTGCAAGTGCCCAGTGCCCGACGTGGGCGAATTCAAATCCGGCTTCGTTTCAGGCGCAATACCCAGATAGGGATGTGCTAAACGATTGCGAGTTAACGCCAGCAGGCAGAATGGGCCTGGAACTGCCTGGCGGCGCGGCTCCGTTGTTTGGGCCCAACAGGGCTTATGGGGCAATGCTTGGCGTTGCTCAACACCACAGCTTTCGGCACGGATCGCGGTGAGATCTGAAGATAAACCCGAATGGTCGGATTCCGGCTCGTCTCTCGTGATCTTCGACCGCCGCTTGAGCCCATCGGCGCCCATTGCGTCCAACCACTCACTCGTCGGCTGTGAGGTGTAGACCGGGCCTTACTGATACCCGTAGAAATCGGACGTGTTTCGCGGCTGGCCCGCGCTGGGCAAATGCCCCGAAATGCGGTCCCTGCCATAAGAACCTGCGTCGAACGTGGCCGCCGCCACGCCGCCGATCTACGCAAGGTCGATTCAGACGTTCACCTGTTCTGCTATTGCAAGTGCGTCGTCGACCTCTATTCCGAGGTAGCGGACGTGCTCTCGATTTTTGTATGCCCCAGCAGAAGCTGTACGGCTCGCAAATTCCCGGTACGGCGATAGATCAGCGCCGCCTTGGTGCGACGAAGGGAATGCGTTCCGAACAGGTGAGGATCCAATCCAATACCGGTCAGCCATTCCGATAGCAGGCGTGCATATTGCCGTGTCGTCAGGCTAGAGTCCGGCCCTCTGCGGCCAGTAGATAGGACGATCTCCTGGTTTCTTGGACACTCGCTCTATCGGCGGTATACCCGCTTGGTGCAACGTCGTCGACCTTTAGGGCGACTACGTCGCATCCATGAAGTTTGCTGTCGATGGCGATGTTGAACAACGCTAGATCGCGGGTGCGGCCCTCGACCTGAAGCTTCGTCCGAATTGACCAGACGTGCTTAGGACGGAGCGGCGGCTTCGCTCCAACGATCTTGCCCTTATTCCAAGAGACGCGCTGGGATACCACTTCAGCAATGGTTGAGATCTAGCCATGATGGCCTCCTGTACGCATACGACGAAGACCGCCTGAGTGACGCATGCGCGCGGGCGCGGCGGGCTCTATGATGGCGTTGCGTGAAGGTCAGGCGGCCTGCTGACCGGCGGCTTGGCGCAGGAGTTTCCATTCCCAGGGCAGCAGTTCGTGCAGACGCGAAGCGGGAAGATCGGCGATACGGGCGAGGACGTCGGCAAGCCAGGCCTTGGGATCGACGTCGTTGAGGCGACAGGTCGTGATCATCGTCAGAATGATGGCGGCGCGGTCGGCGCCACGCTGGCTGCCGGCGAAGGTCCAATTGCGCCTTCCCAATGCGATGCCTCTCAATGCGCGCTCGGCACAATTGTTGGTCAAGCAGATCCTGCCATCGTCGAGGAAGCGGGCGAAGTCGTCCCAGCGCCTGAGCATGTAGTTGATCGGCTTCAGGACCTCGGAGGAGCGCGAGAGGGTTTTGCGCTCACGCAGCAGCCAAGCGTGCATGTCCTCGAGAAGCGGCTTGCTGTTTTCCTGGCGCACGGCGCGCCGCTCGTCGGCGCCAGGGAACGAAGTCCAAGCCGATCCCGGGGCCACACCTTGTCTACGGCTTCCTGACGACCGAGCCGAATGAGGTGGTTGCGCCGATCCATCCAAAAGCGATGCCGGTGATCCTGACCACCGACGAGGAGCGCGACATCTGGATGCGCGCGCCGTGGGTGCGTATTTCGCAAAAACGGGACAGCGGTTTCGCTAACTGACGGACAGCAGTTTCGCTAAATCGCGGACAGCGTGGCGGCGCTGGCTTTTGGTTGCCTGGTTGTTGAAGTCAGTTGGTATTCGTTTCGCTGTTTTCGACGTCGGTCAAGGGGCGCGCGGCTTTTTTCCTTCGCATGCTGTCGCCTTCGAGGGCGATGCGGTGGGAGTTGTGGATAATCCGGTCGAGGATAGCGTCTGCGATGGTTGGCTCGCCGATCATGTCGTGCCATTGGGCAACGGGCAGCTGGGCGGTAATCAAGGTCGATTTGCGCCTATAGCGCTCTTCGAAGATTTCGAGGAGATCAAGGCGCTGCTGATCATTGAGGGTGTGGGTGCCCCAGTCGTCGAGGATGAGCAACTGGACCCGTGCGAGCTTGTCGATGAGGCGCGGGAAGCGACCATCGAGACGGGCCATGGCGAGGTCTTCGAACAAGCGCGGCATACGCAAATAAAGGACGGAATGATCGAGCCTGGCCGCCTGGCGTCCGAAGGCACATGCCAACATGATGAAGTTCTCATGGGCTTTCAGCCAGGCGCCTTGCGCCAGCTGCAGGGTGTTGCGCCGGTCAAGGCCGCGGCGGGACGCGAAGTCGACGTCTTCGATACAGGCGTCGACGAAGCGCAGCTTGGCTGCGGCCAGCCGATTGGTCAGGCGCCGGTCGGCGCGCATGGCGGCTTCGCGATCGAGCATCAGGCCGAGCCACTCGTCGCGGCTGAGATCGGCGGCATTGTCCTGTTCGGCCAATTGCCGGTAGGCGGCCGCCATTCCGGCAAGGCCGAGCGCCTGCATCTGCTCGAGGGTCGGGTGGGTCAGCATCGCGATGTTCCTTTCCTTCATTGATAATAGCCCCCCACCACGGATTGGCGTGCGAGGGGGTGGCTTTGACGGGTGCGGCAGCAGGGCTCGCGCGGTCGAGCCCGGATTTGAGGATCGCGCTCACCGAGGAGTAGCTGATCGCGTTGATGACGAGTGCCCGCTCGCAGGCCGCTTCGAGCCGATCGCGCTCGTAGCGCCGTGCCAGGGCGATGATCCCCATGGCGGAGCGATAACCCTGCTCGGGATGCGGGCGCTCACGCATCATCCGCTCGACCAGAGTGGCGATGTTGACGCCGATCCGCGCTGCCATCTTGATCAAGCTCGTCGGCGTCATATTGGCATAACGCTGATGGGCCTTGGGCATGTGCTCGTTCACGGTGACATGGCCGCCGCGCTGAGAGCGGCGCACATGGCTGGCGACACGCGTGTGATCCTGGAAGATCTCGACGGCTCGATAGGTGAGCCGGACGTCCACCCGACGGCTGATCAGCCGGTGCGGCACCGAGTAAAAGGTCTTGTCGACTTCGACGTGATAATCGGGGTGGACCTTCGCCGTTTTCCACTCGGCGTATTCGAACGGCTCGCCCGGCAGCGGCGTCAACGCAGCGCGCTCGATCTCCTCGAACAGCTGCCGGCGGGATTTGCCGATATGGCGCATCGGCCGATGGTTCAGCTCCTCCAGCAGACCGCCGATCGTAGTATTGAGATCGGTCAGGTTGAAGAACCGCCGATGGCGCAGCCGTGCCAGAATCCAGCGCTCAACAATCAGCACCGCGCCTTCAACCTTGCCCTTGTCGCGCGGCTTGCGGCTGCGGGTCGGCAAAATCGTCGTGTCGTAGTGCTCGGCCATGGCGGCAAAGGTTTGGTTGAGCGTCGGCTCGAACCACAACGCCTTGACGACCCCGGCCTTCAGATTGTCGCAGACGATCGCCTTCCTTCATGCCCGGAGGGTTGAGCCGGGCCAGGTGCGGCCGATTGAGTTAGATCAAGGGCACCTCTAATCCCGCCATTTGACCCTCTTTTTCTGCCTCCGTGCGGAACTTCGTTCCCCCACGGAGAACACCCGGTAACACTCCTCCGCTGGGGATAGCGAACACTTGGCGGACCATAACCATTGCTATGGTGAGAACATCCACCGCGCGGTTCAGTAGTCCTACCGAGAACATCGACTAACCCTTGGTTGCGTCGGGGTTAATGGCAAACTAGGCCACTCCAAAAATCAAAGCAGGCCACTAGGGATGGAAACAGGCCAGCACCCCGGAAGCCATGAGAACATATTGCGGAGTTAGAACGTCGCACGAACGAAATTGACAACTGAATGGAAACGGGCGGCCGGTTGGCAACCGCCCGCTTGAAATCGCCATTGATCGTATTGAGAAAAATGGTCGGAGCGAGAGGATTTGAACCTCCGACCCCTAGTCTCCCAGACTAGTGCGCTAACCGGGCTGCGCCACGCTCCGATGCCGTTCCATTAGCTGCGATCCTGCGTTCGCGCAAGGCGGGGCAGGCTCTCAAAGACTGTATTCCGAGGCCGGTTCCCTTGGCAGGTTTCCTCGGCAGGCTTCCTTGCCTCAGCCGTCCTTCATCGCCGCGTCGATCATCTGTCGGCAGGCGACCAGCTCCTGCAGCACGCGTTCGAGCCGCTCCCGATCGACTGACGGAACGGAGGGACGAACCGGCGGCGCGGCGGGCGCCTTGCCCGGCTGGGCGTGCGCCTTGTAGGTCGACAGGATCGGATCCTCGTCGGGATCGACGAATCGGTAGTCGATCCCCTTCTCGTCGCCATCACTCTCCTCGCCGTCGAAATCGAGGCCGTCGCCGCTCTCGAGATCGTCGGGCTCGGCCATGCTGTTGCCGACGGCTTCCTCGACCGCGCCGAACGAGACCGCCGCGGTCTGGTCGGCGATGCCCTGCACCGATTTGATGCCGTGCTCCTTCAGGATCCGCTGCACACCGCGGATGGTGTAGCCCTCGCCGTACAGCAGCCGGCGGATGCCCTTGAGCAGGTCGACGTCGTCGGGGCGATAATAGCGGCGTCCGCCGCTGCGCTTCATCGGCTTGATCTGCGCGAAGCGCGTTTCCCAGAATCTCAGCACATGCTGGGGAATATCGAGTTCATCAGCGACCTCGCTGATGGTACGGAACGCATCCGGCGCCTTGTCCAAATGCCCGCTCCTTTGAGCTCAATGCCTGGAGCCTTTCCGTTCCGATTGAATCGGAACGGGGCTCCGGATTCTAGGTTTGCCGCGCTTTCTTCACGCGAACCGGGTATCCACTTCGCTTGAAAACGCTCTAGTCGGCCTTGCTGCCGTCGCCATTGGTGACGACATGGCCATTGATCCGCTGCTTCAGGATCGCCGACGGCTTGAACACCATCACCCGCCGCGGCGAAATCGGCACCTCGGTGCCGGTCTTCGGATTACGGCCGATACGCTGGCCCTTCTTGCGCACCATGAAGGAGCCGAATGAGGACAGCTTCACTGTCTCGCCCTTTTCCAGGCAATCGGTGATCTCCTTCAGCACCAACTCGACAAATGCCGACGATTCCGTGCGCGACAGACCCACCTTTTGGTAGACCGCCTCACACAAATCGACGCGCGTAACTGTTTTTCCGGTTCCCGTGGTCATCGCCTGCCCCGCACTCTCGGCGAACAATTTCTTGACTGAAATTAAAAGCTTAGCGCGCAATGGTCAACAGTGACCAGCGCCCAGGCGCAGGAAAGATACCGGCAACCTGTCGATACTGTTTGGCGATACGCTACCAGCGCACGAGCGCCGAGCCCCAGGTGAAGCCGCCGCCCATCGCCTCGAACAGCACCAGATCGCCCTTCTTGACGCGCCCGTCCTTCACGGCGACCGACAGCGCGAGCGGGATCGAGGCCGCCGACGTGTTGCCGTGCTTGTCGACCGTCAGGACCACCTTCTGCGGCGCAATATGGAGCTTGTGCGCCGACGCATCGATGATTCGCTTGTTGGCCTGGTGCGGGATGAACCAGGTGATGTCCTCGGCGGTAAAGCCGGTGGCGTTGAAGGCGTCGACGATCACGTCGGTGATCATGCCGACGGCGTGCTTGAACACCTCGCGGCCCTCCATCCGGAGATACCCGACCGTCCTGGTCGAGCCGGGCCCGCCATCGACGAACAGCTTCGCCTTGTGGCGGCCGTCGGAGCGCAGATGCGTCGTCAACACGCCGGGGTCGCTGGTGGTGCCGGAATGCTGCTGCGCCTCCAGCACGACCGCGCCGGCGCCGTCGCCGAACAGCACGCAGGTGCCGCGGTCGTTCCAGTCGAGGATGCGTGAGAAGGTCTCGGCACCGATCACCAGCGCCCGCTTGTGGGTGCCGGCGCGCAGGAAATTATCGGCGGTGGCCAGCGCGAAGACGAAGCCGGAGCAGACCGCCTGCAGGTCGAAGGCGACGCCATGGTTGATGCCGAGCCCGTGCTGGACGGCGACCGCGGTGGCGGGAAAGGTGTTGTCGGGCGTCGAGGTCGCGAGCACGATCAGGTCGATCGACTGCGCATCGACTTGCGCGTGGGCGAGCGCGGCCTGCGCCGCCTTGATCGCCAGATGCGAGGTGAATTCGTCGTCGGCCGCGATGTGGCGCTCGCTGATGCCGGTGCGCTGCACGATCCAGTCATCCGACGTGTCGATCCGGGTGGCCAGTTCGGCATTGGTCAAAACCCGCTCCGGCAAATATGAGCCGCAGCCGAGCACTACCGAACGTATAGCAGTCACGAGACAGCCTCCTGCGCGGTCTGCGCCTGCACCAGCGCACTGCCGTCGCGATTAAGCATCTGATTGATCTTGGTGAGGAGATCGAAGTGGGCCATCTCATAGCCAACATCCACCGCATAGGCAAAGCCTTCCGCGTTGGTGCCGCCATGGCTCTTGACCACGACGCCCTTCAGGCCGAGCAGCAGGCCGCCATTCGACTTGTTGGGATCGAGCTTGTCGCGCAGCTTCTGGAACGCGCCGCGGGCCAGCAAATAGCCGATCCGCGCTAGCCAGCTAGATGACATGGCCTCGCGCAGCAGCGTGAACATCTGGCGCGCGGTTCCTTCGGCGGCCTTGAGCGCAATGTTGCCGCTGAAACCTTCCGACACGATGACGTCGGCGAGGCCCTTGCCGATCGCGTCGCCCTCGACGAAGCCGATATAGTTGAACTGCGTCGAGTTCATCGCACGCAGCATCTCCGCCGCCTCGCGGATTTCCCCGTGCCCCTTCATCTCCTCGGACCCGATATTGAGCAGGCCGACGGTCGGCCGTTCGAGGTTGAACAGCACGCTCGCCATGGCGCTGCCCATCACCGCCAGCGTCGCCAGATGGCGGGCGTCGCCGCCGATCGTGGCGCCGAGGTCGAGCACGACAGAATCGCCGCGCAGCGTCGGCCACACCGCCGCAAGCGCCGGGCGGTCGACACCGGGGAGCGTCCGCAGATTGAGGCTGCCCATCGCCATCAGCGCGCCGCTGTTGCCGGCGGAGACCGCAACGTCGGCCTCGCCATGCTTCACGGCGTCGATCGCGAGCCACATCGAGGACGCCCTTCGGGTCCGCCGCAGCGCCTGGCTCGGCTTCTCATCGTTCTTCACGGCGACGTCGGTATGGATCACTTTCGATACCGCCTTCAGTGCCGGATGCTTGGCGAGCTCCGGCTCGATCTGGGCCCGGTCCCCGACCAGCAGGAATTCGCTGTCGGGATGACGGCTTAACGAGATCGCGGCGCCGGGAATGACGACGGAAGCGCCGACATCGCCCCCCATGGCGTCAAGCGCTATTCGAACCTTTTGAGGCATGAACGTCCCGGAAGCCTGCTTTCCCGCAGCCTTCAGACGAAGACCGCGCGCTTGAAGTCACCGCCGTCAACGGCGCGCGGCGAAACACCAACTCGCGTCCCGGCCGGGCCGCGACAATAGCGTGTCCTCGGTCCGACACAACCTCTTGACCGCAAATGAGGCAGCTGCCGAACCATCACGCAACACATCGGAGCATACCAGAAATACATTGTATTTCAATGTATTGTGACACGTATTTGAAGTAACTAGGAACACCGCTCGCGCAAGCTTGCAGGCAAGCCATCCCCGCAAATGTGGCGCCAGGCGCCCTCAACTTCCCTTGGGCTTCTTGCCGTCCGGCTTTTCCTTCAACGCCTTCAGCGCCGCGAAAGGATGATTTTCCGGGTCAGGCGCTTCAGCCTTCTGTTCAAAGACCGCATCCACCTTGCGCGGATACGGGTCTATGCCGAGAAACAGCGCATCGGTGGCAAGCCGGCCGATATCGATGAAGCCGCCGACGATCGGCTCCGGCGGGTCCGGCGTTTCCTCATCGCTGTCGTCGGCGTCGTCGACCAGGTCGGCCATTTGCGGGATCTGCTCGGGCGGCGCGAACACCACATCGATCGGCTCATCGATCTCGTTCTCGATCGGATCGAGCGTCACCACGCAGGTCTGCCCGACCCTGGCCTTAACTCTGCCGGTGACGTGGTAGCTGCCGTCGCGTTTGGGCTGCAGGTCGAACTCTGCACGCGCGGAGACGACCTCCCTCAACTCGGCAACTTCGGCCATCGCCTTGCGCGCCGCCTCGTCGGCTGCGATCTCGCGATGCAGGCCGGTCTCCGGAATCTGCGCGATGTTGACCAGGACCCGCCAGGGGTCGCGGTCGCGCCGTGCATCGGGCTGCCCTGTGCTGCCGCCGCTCATGCCGCCGTCCCCGCAGGCTGTGGTGCCGGAAAACGCCAGGTACCCTTGGCCAACGCCGCGAGATCGGCGCGCGCCAGCTCTTTGATCGCCTCCTTGGCGTAGGCGGCGAGCTCGCGGGCCTTGTCGATGTTCTGACCGTTGAGGATGTTCTTGCAGAACGACTCGGCCAAGGCTGCCTCGCTGTCGGTCAGCGCCAGATCATAGGCCGCGGTGCGGCCGTAGAAGGCTTCACCGAACGCCTGCATGCGCTTCGGCACCGTGAGGTCGCCGACGCCCATTTCGCGCAGATTGTCGTCCATATCGATGCAGAAATGATCAAACAGGGCCTGGGACAGCGCGACGCCGCCCTCGACGGATTTCAGTCGCCGCAGCACCAGCCACAGATGCATCAGAAGCAGGTCAAAACGGCCATTAACCGTGTCCGGAACGCCCAAGTCACGGTAAAACAACGGTTCTCGCGCCTGCGTCACGATCATGCCATAGATGGTCTCAATGGTGCTGCGCGCGGGCACCCGGGGTCTTCTGAAGTGATTGAACGGCCAAAGCATGACGGGTTCCGGCTGCCGGTCCCCAAAGGGTCGCCTGTTGAGAGGTCGCCCATTGGAGCTCGGCATGATTGCAATCCATTGAGCTGCCCGGTACGTCAATGCCTCGGCCGATGCAAGGGGACGGATCAGTTCCGCCGATGAACCACATTCTTTCACGACAGTCTCGCGCCGCTTCCGCGCGCGGGTTCTTTTCGCGTCTCCGCGCCGTCGCGGCGATTGGCCTCGTCTGCGCCGCCGCACTCGGCGGCTGCGCCGGGGAACAATTCCAGAAGGGCTACATCCTGCCCGAGGGGGCGCTCGAGCAGATCCCGATCGGCGCGAGCCAGGACCAGGTGCTCATCGTGCTCGGCACGCCCTCGACGGTCGCAACGCTGGACGGCGAGGTGTTTTATTACATCTCGCAACGGACCTCCCGCCCGGTCGCCTTCATGAATCAGCGGGTGATCGACCAGCGCGTGATCGCGGTCTATTTCGACAAGAACCGGCAGGTGCGCCGACTGGCCAATTACGGCCTGAAGGACGGCAAGATCTTCGACTTCGTCAGCCGGTCCACGCCGACGTCGGGCCAGGAAATGTCCTACCTGACACCGCTCTTCAAGCTGCTGAGCTTCAACTAGAGCGTTTTCGAGCGAAGTGGGCTCCGGTTCGCGTGAGACAACGCGTCAAGCCGGAGTCCAGAGCATAAGCCGCTGCGCCAAGTTGTCGCTTGCCCGAGGGGCAAGCGGTCCCCTAGTTTGCTCGCAAACAAGAGCCTGAGCAGGGGGTAAACGCATGACAGCCAAGAGATTTTCCCGTCGTACGGTATTGTCGGGCACGGCCGCATTGACGGCCGCGGCGATCCTGCCGCGCGCGAGCCTCGGCGCCGGTGACTGGCGGCCGACCGAGACCGTCCGCATCATCGTGCCGGCGGCGGCCGGCGGCTCGACCGACGTGATGGGGCGGCTGCTCGCGGCGCATTTGCAGCCGCTCTGGGGCCAGTCGGTGGTGGTGGAGAATCGCTCCGGCGCCGGCGGCACCATCGGCACATCCGAGGTCACACGCGCCAAGGGCGACGGCCACACCATCCTGATAGGCAATCCCGGCCCCAACGCGATCGCCTACAGCATCTTCCGCAACCTGACCTACAAGGCCGACCAGTTGCAGCCGGTCTCCAACATGATCCGGATTCCGAACATCGTGTCGGCGCATCCGTCGACCGGTCTCAAGTCGATCCCCGAATTGATCGCCTTTCTGAAGAAGAATCCGGACAAGCTCACCTACGGCTCGTCCGGCACCGGACAAAGCCCTCACCTCACCGGTGCCTGGTTCCTGCAGCTCACCGGGTTGAAGATGACGCACGTGCCGTTCCGCGGCGCCGGTCCCGCATTGCAGGCCGGGCTCGCCGGCGACATCCAGATCCTGTTCGACAATCTCTATCCGTCGCTGCCGCAGGTGCAGGACGGCAAGCTCAACGGCCTCTGTGTCACCACGCCGGAGCGTAGCGATTCCGCACCGAACCTGCCGACGATGCGCGAGGGCGCGCCGGAACTGGCAAAGTTCGACGTCTCGTCCTGGTTCGGCGTGTTCCTGCCGAAGACCGCGCCCGCCCCGGTGCTCGACGAGTTGAACCGCCAAGTCAAGGCGATGCTGGAGCGCGACGACGTCAAGAAGAACATCGCCGGCATGGGCGCGCGCGCCGACTACGGCACGCCCCAGCAATTCTCCGATTTCGTCGATGCCGAGACGAAGAAGTTCGCGGCGATCATCGAGAAGGAAGGCTTGCAGATGGAGGTCAAGTAACAGCCGCCGTCACGACGTTTCCTGAGCACGTTGCGGCCAACGCTACGAAGACTTGTTGATCTTCTTGACCTTGGCGTCGGTCGCTTCAATCGACATCGCCAGTTCCATGATCGCCTTCGAGAGCAGCTCGATGGCCTCCTTCTGATCCTGCGATTTGGAGGCGCGGAGCGCGTAGTTCCGTGCGGATGAGAGCGACATCGATTGATCTCCGTGTTGTTCGCGTCTGGTTCAAAAATAAAACCCCGCGGCTTTCACCGCGGGGCCTCGTTTCAGTCGTGTCCGCCGCTCAGTGCGCCAGGATCGCCAGCAGCAGCAGCGCCACGATGTTGGTGATCTTGATCATCGGGTTCACCGCCGGGCCCGCCGTATCCTTGTAGGGATCGCCGACGGTATCGCCGGTCACCGCGGACTTGTGGGCGTCAGAGCCCTTGCCGCCGTAGTGGCCGTCCTCGATGTACTTCTTGGCGTTGTCCCACGCGCCGCCGCCCGAGGTCATCGAGATCGCGACGAACAGGCCGGTGACGATGACGCCGAGCAGCATGGCGCCGACCGCGGAGAAAGCGGCCGACTTACCGGCTGCGCCACCGCCCGCGATCGCGTAGATCAGGAAGTAGACCACGATCGGCGACAGCACCGGCAGCAGCGACGGGATGATCATCTCCTTGATCGCCGCCCGCGTCAGCAGGTCGACCGCCTTGCCGTAGTCCGGCTTGTCGGTACCCTGCATGATGCCGGGCTTCTCGCGGAACTGACGGCGCACTTCCTCGACGATCGCGCCGGCGGCGCGACCGACCGCGGTCATACCCATCGCACCGAACAGATACGGCAGCAGGCCGCCGAACAGCAGGCCGACCACGACGTAAGGATTGTTCAGGGAGAAGTCCGGGTTGACGCCCTTGAAGTAGGCATGGGCATTGGAGTCGCTGATGAAGAATTTGAGGTCCTGATTATAGGCCGCAAACAGCACCAGCGCACCGAGACCGGCGGAGCCGATCGCGTAGCCTTTGGTCACCGCCTTGGTGGTGTTGCCGACCGCGTCGAGCGCGTCGGTCGACTTGCGCACCTCCTTCGGCAGCCCCGCCATCTCGGCGATGCCGCCGGCGTTGTCGGTAACCGGGCCGAAGGCGTCGAGCGCGACGATCATGCCGGCCAGCGCCAGCATGGTGGCGGTCGCGATCGCGATGCCGAACAGGCCGGCAAGGCTGTAGGTGACGAGGATGCCGGCGATGATCACGATCGCGGGCAGCGCGGTCGCTTCCATCGAGACCGCGAGGCCCTGGATCACGTTGGTGCCGTGACCGGTGACCGAGGCCGAGGCGATCGACTTCACCGGGCGATAGTCGGTGCCGGTGTAGTATTCGGTGATCCAGATGATCAGGCCGGTGACGACGAGACCGACCACGCCACACCAGAACAGCGCCATGCCGGTATAGTCGACGCCGTCGAGCTTGCCGAAGCCGACCAGCCAATTGATCACGAGCGCGACGCCGACCAGCGACAGGATGCCGGTGGCGATCAGGCCCTTGTAGAGGGCGCCCATGATGGACTGGCTGGCACCGAGCTTGACGAAGAAGGTGCCGATGATCGAGGTGATGATGCAGATGCCGCCGATCGCGAGCGGCAGCGTCATCATGTTCACCAGGATCGGCGTCTTGGCGAAGAAGATCGCCGCGAGCACCATGGTGGCGACCGCGGTCACCGCATAGGTCTCGAACAGGTCCGCCGCCATGCCGGCGCAGTCGCCGACATTGTCGCCGACATTGTCGGCGATGGTGGCCGGGTTACGCGGATCGTCCTCGGGGATACCGGCCTCGACCTTGCCGACGAGGTCGCCGCCGACGTCCGCACCCTTGGTAAAGATGCCGCCGCCGAGACGGGCGAAGATCGAGATCAGCGAGGCGCCGAAGCCGAGCGCCACCATGGCGTCGACCACGGTGCGGCTGCCCGCTTCCAGACCCATGAACTTGACCAGGATCATGAAATAGATGGTGACGCCGAGCAGCGCGAGCCCCGCAACCAGCATGCCGGTGATCGCGCCCGCCTTGAAGGCGAGTTCGAGGCCGCCGGCGAGCGAGGTGGTTGCCGCCTGCGCGGTGCGGACGTTGGCGCGCACCGAGACGTTCATGCCGATGAAGCCGGCAGCCCCCGACAGGATGGCGCCGATCGCAAAGCCGATCGCCACCGGCAGGCCCAGGAAGTAGGCCAGCACCACGAAGATCACGATACCGACCATGCCGATCGTGGTGTACTGCCGCCGCAGATAGGCCTGTGCGCCCTCGCGCACCGCGGCCGCGATTTCCTGCATGCGCGGATTACCCGCATCCGCGTTCAAGACCGACTGCGTCGCCCAGATCGCGTAGACGATGGAAAGCGCCCCGCAGAGCACAATCAACCATAAAGCTGTCATGTTGCCTCAGATCCTTGATGTAACCCCCGCGCCTTCTTGTGCCGCTAGGGGGCGGCAGGCGCTTATTTTGCGAGGACAATCCTCCCCAAAAACGGATTGCCTCAAATCGGGCGCGACCTTGCCAAAATCGTTACCGCTGTGCAACGCCACCCGTGGCCGAAAACGCCGATATCGGCAGCTATTTAGAAGGAAAATCGGCGCGATCAGGCGCGGGAAGTCCAGAGCTGCTTCCGTTCCGACGCGTTTTCTTAACGCGAACCGGTGCCCGCTTCGCTCGAAAAAGCTCTAGAAATGGCTGTAGGACAGCCGCCTCAGCTTCAGTTCCCGGCCCTGCCCGTCGAGGAAGCTCGGTGGCGACAAGCCTGCGATCAGGCCGCCGATTGCGGTTACCGCGACCTTGGCCCGCCGTGCGTCGCGCAGAAACGCGTCGACATGATCGCTCGGGACCGCGCACAACAGCTCGTAATCATCACCGCCGGCCACCAAGGTCTCGATACCGATCGCCCTGCGCGCGAGCAGCCCTGCGGCCGCGGACGACAACGGGATGCTCGGCACGTTGATCACGCCCGCCACACCACTGGCTGCGCAAAGCTTGGTCAGATCGCCGGCAAGACCGTCGGACACATCCATCGCGGCGCTGGCGTGGGTGCGGACGGCCGTGGCCAAGGCGTTGCGCGGCTGCGGAACACGGTAACGGGCGGCAAGAAAATCCCGCCCGACGACATCGTCCGCCAGAGCCGCGGCGACCGGGCCACCCCGGAGCACATCGAGGCCGAGCGCGGCGTCTCCGATCGTGCCGGTGACGAACACACGGTCGCCCGCCTGTGCTCCCGCGCGATGCACCATCGTGCCCTGCGGCAGCCGACCGAACGCAGTGATCGAGATCATCAGCGGCCCCGGCGTCGAGACCGTGTCGCCGCCGAGCAGCGGGCAGCCGAAATGCGCGGCGTCCTCGCCGAGCGCCCGGGCAAACGGCTTCAGCCAGGCCTCCTCGGCGCTGCGCAGCGCCAGCGTCAGCACGAAGCCCGCCGGCACCGCGCCCTTGGCGGCGATGTCGGAGAGGTTCACCCGCAGCGCCTTGCGCGCCAGCATGTCGGGCGGATCATCGCCGAGGAAATGCACGCCCTCGACGATGGCGTCCGTGGTGACCACGATGTCCTCGCCGGCCGCCCTCAGCGCGGCGGCGTCATCGTCGAGCCCGAACGCCCCCGGTTCGGTCGCGAGCGGCTTGAAATAGCGCGCGATCAGGGAGTCTTCGCCGGAGGTATGTTTGCTTGCTTGGGTCATCAACCCGTCATCCTGAGGTGCGAGCAAAGCGAGCCTCGAAGGATGCACGGCCCCGATGCGACCGTAGCGCCACGCCGTCGCCCTTCGAGGCCTCCGCTTCGCTACGGCACCTCAGGGTGACGGGCGGCATCGCGGCACCTAGCTCCGCACAAACTCGTCGCCGCGGAACTGGCGCGCGATCTGGTCGAGCACGGCGTTGACCATGCCGGTTTCGTCCTTCTCAACGAAGGCATGCGCGACGTCGACATATTCGGAGACCACCACGCGGCCCGGCACGTCTTTGCGGTGCTCGAGCTCGTAGGAGCCTGCCCGCAGCACCGCGCGCAGGATGGCGTCGATCCGCTTCAGCGGCCAGCCCTTCGACAGCGCCTCGTCGATCAAAGGATCGAGCCGGGCCTGGTCGCGCACCACGCCGGAGACCACGTCGCGGAAGAACGCGGCTTCCGCCGGCAAATATTTCTCGCCCTCGACCTCGTTGCCGAGCCAGTGGCTCTCGAACTCGGCGAAGATGTCGTTGATGCCGGCGCCGCCGATGTCCATCTGATAGAGCGCCTGCACCGCCGCGAGCCGTGCCGCGCCGCGGCGGTTGGCTTTTCTGTCGGGGGCTTTCGCGGGCTTCTTGTTGTCTGCCATGGTCAGGCCTTTGCCAGGCGGCGTTTGATCCGCAGCATCGCCAGCGCCGCACGCGCCGCGTCGCCGCCCTTGTTGAGTTCGCTGGCGCGCGCCCGCGCCCAGGCCTGCGCCTCGGTGTTGACGGTGAGGATGCCGTTGCCGAGCGGGAATTTCCGGCTGATGGCCAAATCCATCAATCCGCGCGAGGACTCCTGCGAGACGATCTCGAAATGGATGGTGTCGCCGCGCACCACGCAGCCGAGCGCGATCGCCGCGTCATACGGCTTGCCGTTCGCTTCAGCCGCATCGATCGCGATCGCAATCGCCGCCGGAATCTCCAGCGCGCCCGGCACCGTGATCACGTCGTGCGTCGCACCCGCGGCCTTGATCTCGGCCAACGCGCCTTCCAGCAGCGCGTCCTGGATGTCGTCATAGAACCGCGCCTCGACGATCAGCACGCGTGCGCCGGTAATGTCGGTCTGGTCCTTCAGGGGTGCGCGCCGCGCGTCAGCCATCTACGTATCCATTTCATATTGTTGACATTTACCGATAACGTTGGATGTCAACGTTTCGCGAGTTTGTAGTCGCCCCGACGACTGAAGCCAAGCACGAATGCCTCAGGCACTGTCATTCCGGGATGGTCCGAAGGACCAGACCGCAGGTGCACAATAGTGCACCGGGGAATCTCGACATTCCGGGTTCGATGCTTCGCATCGCCCCGGAATGACTGCCGCTTGACGGCTATGCCGTCATTTCATCTCCGACAGCCGCGCCGCGTAGCGGGCCATCAGATCGACCTCGATATTGACCTCGCTGCCGGCCTTCCAGGCGCTCAGGGTCGTCACGGAAAGCGTGTGCGGGATGATCAGCACCGAAAAGCTGACGTCGCCGACCGTATTCACGGTCAGCGACACGCCGTCCAGCGTGACCGATCCCTTCGCCGCGATGAAACGCGCCAGTTCGCGGCTGGTTCGCAGCTCGAAGCGCGCCATGTCGGGCAGGTCGTCGCGCTTGACGATGGTGGCGATGCCGTCGGCATGCCCGGCCACGATGTGACCGCCGAGTTCGTCGCCGATCTTGAGCGCGCGCTCGAGATTGAGCCGGCTGCCCTGTCCCCAATGCTTGGCGGTGGTCATGCCGAGCGTCTCGGCCGCGGCATCGACATCGAACCAGGTCTTGCCATCGGCGGTGCCGGAGGCGACGACGGTGAGGCAGACGCCATTGCAGGCGATCGAGGCGCCGTCGGCGATCGTGGTCTGGTCGTAGTCGCAGGCAATCCGCATCCGGTGCAGCTGCCCCTGCGCCACCTGCTTCAGGCTGGTGATCTCACCGATATCGGTGACAATTCCCGTGAACACAACAAACCCTCTTACTCTTCGTCGTGGCCGGGCTTGACCCGGCCATCCACGACTTACTTCACTGCTGGCGACCAAGACGTGGATGCCCGGGTCAAGCCCGGGCATGACGACCTAGGATCGATCGTAGATAGTCAAAACATCTTTGGCCAAGGCTTCGCTAGCACGAAGCCGGAAGGCGGGCGACTGCGTGATTGCGTCGAGCGGCATTGCGTCCAGCGCGGGAACGCCGTCGGCACCGATCGCATCAGGCCCGCGCAACAGCCAGATCTCGTCGACAAGGCCGGCTGCCACGAAAGAATTTGCCACGCGCGATCCGCCCTCGACCAGCAGCCGCGAAATCCCCCTCTCCGCCAGCGCATGCAGGACGGACGGCAGATCGAGCCCTTGGGACGCGCCGGCGGCGACGCGGATCACCTGCGCGCCGGCGGCACCTAGCTTCACCGCGGCAGGCGCCTCCGCCATATCCGAGCTCAGCACCCAGAGCGGCGTCTCGCGCGCCGAATGCACCAGGCGGCTGTCGCCAGAGATCCGCAGCGCGCGGTCCAGCACCAGGCGCACCGGCGAGCGCGCCGCCATGCCGGGCAGCCGGCAGGTCAAGAGCGGATCGTCGGCCTTGACCGTGCCGATGCCGACCAGGATCGCATCGCTCTGCGCGCGCAGCAGATGCACGCGCGTCCGCGCGGCCTCTCCGGTGATCGTAACCGGCTTACGGCCGCTGGCAGCGATCTTGTCGTCGGCGGACACCGCGAGCTTGAGGATCACATGCGGGCGCTGGTCGCGGATGCGGCGGAAGTGCCCGGCATGGTCGCGCGCGGCCTCTTCCGCGCACAGCCCGACATCGACCGCGATGCCTGCGGCACGCAGCTTGGCGTGCCCTTGCCCCGCGACTTCCGGATTGGGATCCTCGATCGCCGAGACGACGCGGGCGAGCCCGGCCGCCACAACGGCGTTCGCACAGGGCGGCGAGCGGCCGAAATGCGAGCAGGGTTCGAGCGTCACGTAGAGCGTGGCGCCGCGCGCGGCATCGCCGGCGCGCCTGAGTGCCTCGACCTCGGCATGCGGCCGGCCGCCCGACTGGGTCCAGCCGCGGCCGACGATCACGCCGTCCTTGACGATGACGGCGCCGACCGCCGGATTGGGCCAGGTGCGCCCGAGCCCGCGCCGGCCAAGCGCCAGCGCCAGCTCCATGAAGCGCAGATCGGCCGCCTTTGCCGCTTCCTTGGCCTCTCTGGCCTTCTGCGCGAACTGGTCTTCCAGAATGCGGAAGATCATTTGCGTAGCGTCGCGAGCCGCGGGTCCTCTTCGCCGGTCAATTCGTCGAGCACGGCCTCGAAGTCCTTGGCCTCGCGGAAATTGCGGTAGACCGAGGCGAAGCGCACATAGGCGACGTCGTCGAGCTGGCGCAGATGCTCCATCACGATCTCGCCGATCGCCTCAGAGGAGACCTCGGCCTCGCCGCCGCTTTCGAGCTCGCGCACGATGGTGGACACCATCTTCTCCACCCGCTCGGATTCCACCGGGCGCTTGCGCAAGGAGATCTGCAGCGAGCGCACCAGCTTGTCGCGGTCGAACGGCACGCGGCGGCCGTTGCGCTTGATGACGGTCAGTTCGCGCAGCTGCACCCGCTCGAAGGTCGTGAAGCGGAAGTTGCAGGCCATGCAGACGCGACGCCTGCGAATGACCGCGGAGTCCTCGGTCGGACGCGAGTCCTTGACCTGCGTGTCGAGAGAATTGCAGCTCGGGCAGCGCATCCGACGGGACCTCTAGCAACGACCTTTTACTGATAGATCGGGAAGCGATCGGTCAGCGCCTTGACGCGCTCCTTGATCGCGGCCTCGACCAGCGGCGCCTTGCCGTCCGGCGACTGCGCCAGCGCGTTCAGCACTTCCGCGATCATGCCGCCGACCTGCTTGAACTCGGCGACGCCGAAGCCGCGCGTGGTCGCCGCCGGCGTACCGAGCCGCAGGCCGGAGGTGACGAACGGCTTTTCGGGATCGAACGGGATACCGTTCTTGTTGCAGGTGATGGCGGCGCGCACCAGCGCCTTCTCGGAGATGTTGCCCTTCAGGCCCTTCGGCCTGAGGTCGACCAGCATCAGATGGTTGTCGGTGCCGCCCGAGACGATGTCGAGGCCATGGCCGCGCAGCGTCTCCGCCAGCGCCTTGGCGTTCTCGACCACGTTCTTGGCGTAGACCTTGAAGTCCGGCCGCAGCGCTTCTGCGAACGCCACCGCCTTGGCGGCGATGACGTGCATCAGCGGACCGCCCTGCAGGCCCGGGAAGATCGCCGAGTTCAGCTTCTTGGCCAGCGTCTCGTCATTGGTGAGGATCAGGCCGCCGCGCGGGCCGCGCAGCGACTTGTGCGTCGTGGTGGTGGTGACGTGGGCGTGCGGCACCGGCGAGGCATGCACGCCGCCGGCGACGAGGCCTGCGAAATGCGCCATGTCGACCAGCAGATACGCGCCGACGGAATCCGCGATCTCGCGGAAGCGCTTGAAGTCCCAGGCGCGCGAATAGGCCGAGCCGCCCGCGATGATCAGCTTCGGCTTGACCTGCTCGGCCTGCTTCTGCACCGCGTCCATGTCGATGATTTGGTCCTCGCGGCGCACGGTGTAATGCGCGGCCTTGAACCACTTGCCGGACATGTTGACCGGCGAACCGTGGGTGAGATGGCCGCCGGCCGCGAGGTCGAGGCCCATGAAGGTGTCGCCGGGTTGCAGCAGCGCCAGAAACGCCGCCTGGTTCATCTGGCTGCCGGAGTTCGGCTGGACGTTGGCGAAGCCGGCGCCGAACAGCTTCTTGGCGCGCTCGATCGCCAGCGTCTCGGCGACGTCGACCCACTCGCAACCGCCGTAGTAGCGCGCGCCCGGATAACCCTCCGCGTATTTGTTGGTCATCACCGAGCCCTGCGCCTCCAGCACGGCGCGGCTGACGATGTTTTCCGAGGCGATCAGCTCGATCTCATGACGCTGCCGGCCGAGCTCGCCCTTGATCGCGGCGGCGATCTCGGGATCGGCCTGGGCGAGGGTTGCGGTGAAGAAGGAATCGGGCGCGGAAGCGGTCTTGCTGGACGAGGTCATCGGCGAAATATCTCCACCGCCGCAAGCCTTTAGGCAGGATGCGGACGGTCACGAGTGGCGGTCGAAGCTGGTTTCAGAGCGTTATCACATCGCCCCAAAATGGCCAAGCGGTTGCGGTCCCTGCCGGTCAATTATGCCAGATATGGGGGGGATGGCGGGGATTGCCAGCCGGCCGGACGGCCGCCCCCGCCACCCGGTTCCCGCCGCGCGGCCAGCACGGCTGTGGCAGCCGCCGAGTGGAACGTGACTCCCCTTCCCGACCGCGCGGGGACCGCGGACGAGACAACTATCGCCTCGAGGTTTCAACGCGTTGCTCGCGCAACCGCGCGACATCGGACTCGCTTGATCATGTCGCGCGCGATCGCGATGCATCGACCCACGAGATGACGAGCCAATTTTTGAATCGTTCGATTTTTGAATCGTTCAACACCGGATCGATTCAAGGCTCTCACGCGATGCGTGCAATTGCGCGTCATACGCCGTTGTCTCCCGGTCACACAGCCAAGCTTTGCGTGCAACTTCGACAGCCTCTAACCCCGTGCAGGCTGCTCGCGAAAATCACCGTGATAACGACTCGCTCAAGATTTTTTTACGGAGCGTGGAATAAATGTCGTGCAGGTGGATTCGGCCGCAGCGGTTTGCTGCGTCGGCTGTCGTTGTGTTTTCGGTTGTTGGTGCGGACGATGTCTTCGCCCAGACGCAATTGCCGTCCGTGACAGTCGAGGCGCCGCAGCGGCAAGCGGCGCGATCGCAGCAGCCTTCGCAACGGACCACGCGCGCACGCAGCGCCTCACGCCGCGCGACGGCCGCCCCGGTGGGCGCGCAGCCACAGACCGCTCAGCAGCCCGCGGGCGCCAGCGGCGGGCACGAACGCGCCAACGGCCCGGTCACCGGCTATCTGGCGCGGCTGAGCGCCAGCGGCACCAAGACCAGCACGCCGATCATCCAGACGCCGCAATCGGTGTCGGTCATCAGCGCCGAGCAGATCCGCGACCAGAAGATCGTCAGCAAGTTCGACGAGGTGCTGCGCTACACGCCGGGCGTCATCGGCGGCACCTATGGCGCCGATTTCCGCAACGACTGGTTCATGATCCGCGGCTTCCCGGCGCAGAACGAGTCGCTGTTCCTCGACGGCCTGCAGCTGTTCTACACCTCCTATGCGAGCTGGAAGCTGCAGCCCTTCAATCTCGAGCGCGTCGAGGTGCTGCGCGGTCCGTCCGGCATCCTGTATGGCGGCTCGGCGCCGGGCGGCCTCGTCAACGCGGTGAGCAAGCTGCCGCAGGCCGAGCCCATTCGCTACATCGAGACCGGCGTCAACAATTTCGGCAACGCCTATACCCAGTTCGACATCGGCGGCGCGACGGCGCAGCCCGGCAACGGCCAGGTGCAGTACCGCCTCGTCGGCCAGGCCCAGGGCGGCGGCACCCAGACCGACTATGTCTACGACAACAATTTCTTCTTCGCCCCGTCGGTGACCTGGCGGCCCGATGCCGACACCAGCCTCACCGTGTTCGGCATGGCCTCGCACAGCAACACCCGCGCGCTGAACTTCCTGCCCTATGTCGGCACCGTCACCAACGCGCCGTTCGGCCGGATTCCGACCAGCCTGTTCGTCGGCGATCCCAGCGCCGACCAGTTCCGCCGCGACCAGCAGATGGTCGGCTACCAGTTCCAGAAGAGCGTGACCGACAGCGTCGATTTCCGCCAGAACGCGCGCATGGCGCATGTCGACGTCTATTATGCCGGCCTCTACGGGCTCGGCTACGCGACGACGCCGGCCGCCGCCGAGATCACCCGCGGCAATTTCTACACCCGCGGCATCGCCACCCAGCTCAACCTCGACAATCAGCTCGAATACCGCTTCACCACCGGCGCGCTGCAGCACACCGCGCTGGTCGGCGTCGATCTGAAATATTACGGCATAGACGACCGCCAGGGTTTTGGCATGGGCACCAATCTCAACGTGCTCAATCCGGTTTATGGCACCAACCTGTCGTATAGCGGCCCGCTCTATCAGAACGGCTATCTCGCCCAGGGCATGGCCGGGCTCTACCTGCAGGATCAGGTCAAGCTCGACCGCCTGACTGTGGTGCTGTCCGGCCGCCAGGACTGGGTCGATCTCACCAACAACAACCGGATCGGCGCCTCCCAGGGCCGCGACGACAGCAAGTTCTCCGGCCGTGTCGGCGCGATCTACAATTTCGACAGCGGCGTTGCGCCCTACGTCTCCTACATGACGGGCTACAATCCGGTCATCGGCACCACCGCGGCCGGCCAATTGCTGCTGCCGGAAACCTCCGAGCAGACCGAGGTCGGCGTCAAGTACGAGCCGGTCGGGCTCAACGCACGGTTCGGCGTCGCGTATTTCGACCTCAAGCGCAAGAACGCGCTGACCACCGATCCCAACAACCCGCTGTTCCAGACCCAGAACGGCGAAGTCACCTCGCGCGGCGTCGAGCTCGAGGCGGTCGCGAACATCACGCGCGATTTCAAGCTGGTGGCGAGCTACACCAATTACGAGCTGTTCGTCAGCAAGGACCTCAATCCCGCGCTGATCGGCACCGTGCCGACCAACGCGCCGCGTCAGCTCGCATCGGCGTGGACCGACTACACCTTCCGCGACGGGCCGCTCACGGGCTTCGGCTTCGGCGGCGGCGTGCGCTATGTCGGCTCGTCCTTTGCCGACACCGCGAACACCGCACGCGTCCCGGGGGTCGTGCTGGGCGATCTCGCCTTGCATTACGAATGGGACAACAACTGGCGCGCGGCGCTCAATGTCGTGAACGTCACCGACAAGATCTATGTCGCGAGCTGCGCGACCATCAGCTCCTGCTACTACGGCGATCGCCGCCGCATCACGGCGAGCCTCGCCTACAAATGGTGAGCTGAACTTTCAGTTCACGGAAAATCATGTGACCGAGAGGCGGCATCCGGCCGCCTTTCTTTTTTCGCTGTCGTCAGGGTGGTGTCAGCTTGTCGCGCTAGCTTTCGCGTCGCGGCGATATTTGCCGTGCCCAGACTGGCCCGCTCCGAAATGCGAGCCCCGGAGCGGGCCTTTTACGGTCTGGTCGCGTCCTAATCCTCGTTCGCCTTGAATCGCCCCAATCCCTTGAGCACGAACGGCGCCAGCAGCGCGATCAGCGCTATGCCAAGCAGCGTCGCCGACATCGGGCTTTGCAGCAGCACCATGGGATCGCCGAGGCTGATCGCCAGCGCGCGGCGCAACTGGCTTTCGGCGATCGGCCCGAGGATCAGCCCGATCACGACGGGCGCGATCGGGAAGTCGAACCGGCGCATCAGAAAGCCCATGACGCCGAACGCCGCCAGCATCGACAGCTCGACGACCGACGGCTTCGCAGCGATCGTGCCCATGGTGGCGAACACCAGGATGCCGGCATAGAGCCAGGGCTGCGGGATCGCCAGCAGCCGCACCCAAAGGCCGACCAGCGGCAGATTGAGCACCAGCAGCATGCCGTTGGCGATGAACAGGCTCGCGATCAGGCCCCACACCAGGTCGGGCCGCTCCGCGAACAACAGCGGCCCCGGGTTGAGGCCGTATTGCTGGAAGCCCGCCAGCATCATCGCCGCGGTCGCCGAGGTCGGCAGCCCCAGCGTCAGCAGCGGCACCAGCGTGCCGGCGGCGGACGCGTTGTTCGCCGCTTCCGGCCCTGCGACGCCTTCGATCGCGCCCTTGCCGAACTCCTCCGGATGTTTGGTCAGCCGCCGCTCGGTGGAATAGGACAGGAATGTCGGGATCTCCGCCCCGCCGGCCGGCAGCGCCCCGATCGGAAAACCGAACAGCGTGCCACGCAGCCACGGCTTCCACGACCGCCGCCAGTCCTCCCGCGTCATCCACAGCGAGCCGCGCACCGGCTCGAGCTTCTCCTCGGCGTGATGCCGGCGCGAGGCGACATAGAGCGCCTCGCCGACCGCGAACAGGCCGACCGCGAGCGTCGTCACCTCGACGCCGTCGAGCAGTTCGGGGATGCCGAAGGCAAGCCGCGCCTGACCGGTCAGCTTGTCGATGCCGACCAGCCCGAGCGTGAGGCCGATGAACAGGCTGGTGAGGCCGCGGACCGGCGAGTCGCCGAAGGTCGCCGACACCGTGACGAAGGCGACGCACATCAGCGCGAAGTAATCCTCCGGCCCGAAGCGCACGGCGAAATCGACCAGCCATGGCGCGAGGAATGCGAGGCCGATGGTGGCGATGGTGCCGGCCACGAACGAGCCGATCGCCGAGGTCGCCAGCGCCGGGCCGCCGCGGCCGGCCTTGGCCATCTTGTTGCCCTCGAGCGCGGTCGCCATCGACGCGCTCTCGCCCGGCGTATTGATCAAGATCGCGGTGGTCGATCCGCCATACATGCCGCCATAATAGATGCCGGCGAACATGATCAGCGAGCCGCCGGGATCGAGCTTGTAGGTCACCGGCAGCAGCAGCGCGACCGTCAGCGCCGGTCCGATGCCCGGCAACACGCCGACCGCGGTGCCCAGGAACACGCCGATCAGGGCGTAGAGCAGGTTCATCGGCTGCAGGGCGACCGCCATGCCGTGCGCCAGCGCGGCGAAAGTGTCCATCACAGCAGTCGCTCCAGCGGGCCGGCGGGAAGGCTCAGCGTCAACAGCTTGTCGAACGCGAGATAAATCAGCGTCGTGATCACGAGCGCGATGGCGGTGTCGGCCAGGACGGCGCGGCGGCCGAACGCCGCCGACGTGGTGACGAACAGCGCCGAGGTGGCGAGGATGAAGCCGCCGCCAAAGCCGATGATGGCGATCAGGAGCGCCAGGCCCCCGATGATCAGCCACACCGGTTTCGGATCCATGCTCTCGCGCGGCGGCAGCTTGCCGCGCAGCGCGTCGATCAGATTGCCGACCGCGAGGATGACAAGGCCAATCGCGATGACGACCGGCATCGCCTCCGGCCCCATGCCGTACATCGTGGTCGACGGCAGCTTGCTGGCGTCCCACACCAGCACCGCAGCAAGCCCGGCAAGCGCGGCCGCGATGACCACGCCGGCGCGATCGACGCGGCGCGCCGGCGCCGGCCGGAGGTTTTCAGACGCCGCGTCCGGCGTCATGACTTCACGAGGCCGACGGACTTCAGCACCTCGGTCACGCGCGTGATCTCCTTCTTCAGGAAATCCGCGAAGGCGTCGCCGCCGAGATAGGCGTCATCCCAGCCCTTCTGCTTCAGGATCTCCTTCCAGGAATCGGACTTCACCATCTTCTCGACCGCATCGCTCAGCACCTTGCGCTGCTCCGGCGTGATGCCGGGCGGAGCGACCACCGAGCGCCAATTGGCCAGCACGAGATCGATGCCCTGCTCCTTGAAGGTCGGGATGTCGACGCCGGGCAGACGCTGCGCCGACGTCACGCCGAGCGCGCGCAACTTGCCGGCCTTGATCTGGCCTTCATATTCGCTGAGGCCGGAAATGCCGGCCGTGACCTTGCCGCCGAGAATGGCTGCAAGCGACTCGCCGCCGCCCGAGAACGGAATGTAGTTGATCTTCTTGGCGTCGGCGCCGACCGTGCCCGCGAACAGCGCTGCCATCACATGGTCGACACCGCCGGCCGAGCCGCCGGCAAAGGTCACCTTGGCGATATCGGCCTTCACCGCGGCGGCAAGATCCTGCGCCGTCTTGATCGGCGAGTTCGCCGGCACCACGATGACCTGGGTCTCCTCGGTGAGGCGCGCAATCGGCGTCACCTGATCCAGCGTCACCGGCGACTTGTTCATGGCGAGTGCGCCCACCATGACGAAGCCGTTCACCATCATCTGGTTGCCGTCGCCCTTGGCGCCGTTGACGAACTGCGCGATGCCAACGCTGCCGCCGGCGCCAGGAACGTTGGTGACCTGGACGCTGCGCGCGATGCCGGCCGCGACCAGCGCCTGCTGCATCGAACGCGCGGTCTGATCCCAGCCGCCGCCCGGCGCCGCCGGCGCCATCAGCTTGAGCTCGAGCTGCTGCGCGGGCGCCGGACCGCTCGCCCCGAGCAACAGCGCGACGACCGCGCCGAACAGGCGCATGTGGGACGAGATCATGGGGCTTCCTCCTGAATTTTCGGAAAGCAGCCTGCGGATCGCCGGCTGCATCCGGTCACGTGATCGCATCGCCACTCGGACAGCGCGGTCCCTTCGGGTCAGGAATCGCTCGCCGATCTCGCGTCTGCGTGTCCCTAGCGACCATTCGCCACAGCCTTCGGCAAGCCGGAGGGCGCAGCTAGCCAGTGCTGCAAATCGCCGCACCATCTCCGGTCATTTTTCGCTTGCTTTGATTCGCCACGGCTCGCCAACGCAAGTTCGGTTCTAGGAACCTTCGCCATTTTCTCCCGTTCCAACTCCGCCGATTGGTACGGCTATTGGAGGAGAGAACATGAAGTTTAAGACCATTGTCGCGGCATCTTTGCTTGCCGCTTTCGTCTCGCCGGCATTCGCAGCGGATGAATTCTACGTCGTCCAGGATGTGAAGACGAAGAAGTGCACGATCGTCGACAAGAAGCCCGTCGACACGACGACCACCGTCGTCAGCCCGTCAGGCACTGTCTACAAGACGCGCTCCGAGGCCGAGACCGGCATGAAGAGCGTCAAGGTCTGTACCTCGGACTAGGAGGCGATCGCATGCCAGTCATCATTCTTTGGGCCGTGCCGGCGATCATCGTCATCGGCGGCGGCATCTACCTGATCGGCCATATGCACTGAAGCAAGGAGACCTCTTATGAAGAAGTTGGCTATCGGCTGCATCATGGCTGCGGCGTTCGCTACCGCCGCGCATGCAGCAACCACCATGCCCGCCGCGCCGGCGGACAGTTCGACCATCACCAACTACTACAAGCAGAATGTCTACGACCCGAAGGAATCCAAGATCGGGACGATCGACGACGTGCTTGTCGACAAGTCCGGCAAGGTGACCGGTCTCGTCGTCGGTGTCGGCGGCTTCCTCGGCGCCGGCGAAAAGGACGTGATCGTGCCGTTCACGGCCGTCAAGTCTCAAAAGAAAGACGACAAGTGGTGGCTTACGCTCGACGAGACCAAGGACAGCCTGAAGGCCGCACCTGGTTTCAAATACGATCGCGCCAGCACGACTTGGAAGCCGGAGAATAAGTAGCATCGACGCCCCGTCTGCTCGCTCAGAGCAGACGGGGCGCTATTGCCTGATCCGGGGCTGAGCTGTTGGAGCCAGGCAGTCCAATCGATCAACGCCCCCGCGGTTCCGGCATTAGCCTATGTAAATCGGCGACCTAATTTTCCACCGGCATGTCTTGTCTGCAACAGGCCTCCCTCGAGCGGCGCTGATCCGCCGCCGCTTCAGCCGCGGTTCTGACGCGGAGAATCAACCGCAAAAATTTTTCGGCCGGGTTCTTGACACGATATCTCCGGTTTTTATTTTCTTTCGCGCCAGCCCCCAACGCGGAGGCTGGGGCCTGGTCGCCCCTCGGGGCCAGGCGAGACGGGCACCGGTCGTGTCCGGTGCCGTTCATATCCATCTTGCTCTATGGAGGATTTGGCTATGCGCACATACGACTTCTCTCCCCTGTTCCGGTCGACCATCGGATTCGACCGGCTCTTTGATCTCGCCGAAGCAGCCCACCGGGCCGGCGAAGATCACTACCCGCCCTACAACATCGAACGGCTGTCCGAAGACAGCTATCAGATCGTGCTCGCGATCGCCGGTTTTGCGCCGGATGAGATTTCCGTCACGGCAGAGCAGAACGTTCTGACTGTCCAAGGCGTCAAGGTCGAGAAGGCCGAGCGCGAATACATCTATCAGGGCATCTCGACGCGCAGATTCAAGCGCCAGTTCAGCCTGGCCGACTACGTCGAGGTCAAGAGCGCGGCGTTCGACAACGGGCTTCTCAGGATCGAGCTGGCGCGCGAAGTGCCGGAGGCGATGAAGCCGCGACGCATCGCGATCAACGCGGCATCGAACACGGCGCCCCGACAGCTCGAAAACGTCGCCGCCTGATTGAACCGGCGAAGCCGCGTCCGACGAACAGGTCGCGGCTTCGTCTTCTCACTCTTCTCAGCAACTCGTCTTTCGAACGGAGGTATCCATGCGGCCGACGACCGCGCCTGCTCATAACGTTATTGGCTTTCATCTGCCGATTGGCGATCACCACCAATATGAGGTCCCGCACGATGTGGTGCGGGATTCTCGCCTGAGCCTGGCCGAGAAACGCGCTCTCCTGGCATCCTGGGCCTCGGACGCCAGCGCTGTAGCGTCCAATCCCGCTTTGCGCGCACCCAAGGGGCTCAAAGCGCCCGTTCCTGTCAGCGACATCCTCGAAGCGCTTCGCGCGCTCGACAGCGATCCGCACCATCCGCCAGGCGGCCGGCCTGCCCGCCTGCGCTCCGTCGACCGCTGCCTGGCTGCATAGGAGCGCGAGATGACAGACATCAGGCTACCGAAGCAGGTCATCGACCGCCTCGAGGGACGCTGGCGGTCAAGATTTGGACAGGCAAGGCGCCGGAGCTCAGAACTGTTCGACCACCGGCTTGAACAGTTGCGCGCTCATCGCAACAATATTCATCGGTATCGGCGATTGCTGCAGACCCAGCTCTCCGACCTCGAGCGCGAATTCATCGAAAGACGGCTGTCCGAAGAAACCACGGCAATGCAAGGCCTCGCGGCCGACATTCCATCCCTTCCCTCCTCGTTCGATCGCGCAGCTTGCGAGGAGATCGCGCCATGAATGGGCTGCAACAACTGCTCATAAGAGGCAGCGAAAAAGTCATCGGTCACTATCAATTCCTGCTGGATAGCGCGACCTCGGAACAAGAGCGCGAACGCTATCGACGGAGGATCGAGGAAGAACGCCGGATACTAGGCCGGTTGCTCGACGATTCCGATCGGTCGTCACGCGCGGCGTGAGCGATTCATGGCGGCGGGAGAGCAAATCCGCTCGTGATGCCCGCCGCTCGCCTCGCGCGAAGGCCGCAAAACCACCCGCGTGCCTTCGAACCATCAAAGGACGCGTCCGTTATCCGGAGGCTTGGTACGCATCCGGGAGACGTTGCCTTATGTATCTGATCTACTATTTCGCTGTCTTCCTCGCTGTGACCGGCGCAGTCTTTGGCTCATTGGTCACGCTGGAGAAGATCTTTCATTCCATGGGCTCCGCCTAACGATCCCGATCGAAGGTCTCGGATCGGAGCCCTGGTTCAGAATTTCACCCTAGCAAAAGCCAGGCCATGGAGGCGATGAGAGCCACAAGCGACACGGTCGCAGCGCTGACAAAGGCAATCTCCACACCGTCGATATGGTGGTGGTTTGTATGCATTGAGCGTCCTCCTAGATGGGTGCCCGCGGACCTTGAGACAGTAGCCACGCCGCCAAATTGGCGGTGGTTTCGTCATGCCGCGCCTGCCTCAACAGGGTCTCTCGCTCTCGACAGGGAGGAAGGTTCTTGGCCCGTTGACGTAGCCGTTCGGCTTCTTGGGCGAGGCGTTTTTCAAGAGGGAAAATCTGCCTAACCCGGCGTCGTCGCTTCATGGCTCCTCTCTCCAACGCTGACGTTTGGCTGCCCCAAAAGCAAAATCAAAAAGCCCGGGAAGCCTAAAAAGTTCCTGCCAGCTTCGCGTCAATGAGATCAGACGGATGGAACTGGCGAAACGGCATGGACGTTACAGGGCATGGGCATGGCCAAGGACCTGAAGAAACAGGCCAAGACCGCCGAGCAGGCGGCGGTGCGGACGGCTGACGAATTCGCGGCCGAGCAAATGAAGAGTCTCGCCCAAGCGTTCCGGGCTCAGGCCGAGGTCGTCAAACGAAACAAGAAAAAGAAGAAAGATGAGCTTCACCGTAAAAGCTAGGTGCAAGTTTGGAGAGATCGTACACCGTCGTGGCACGGCCGAAGCAGCTCTACGCAAGGCAAAAGAGCTTTCACGGTCGCAGTGTTACGACATCCACATCGTGACACCTGAAGGCCGAGACTACGACTCGTCCGAGTTTGGGGATCTTCCCCGCACGCCACTGGCTGTGCGCGTTGCTCAGAAAGGCCACACCTATCCATAGGGCAGGAGAGGTTTCAAAACGGCAGGCTCAAAAAGCGGCCCCGGCTAACCGCATCACCCTTAGGGTGCGCCCTTCCCCAACCGCCTCGCGCGCGCCATCGGCGCGACAATCAATAGCGGTCGCGATATCCCCGCCGCTGCTGCCCATATGCGGCACGAGGATTGATCCCGCAGGTCACGTTCCTTCCGGAAGCTGACGCGAGACACTGGGCGCGGGTTTGGTACATGCAATCGCCGGGATAGCCGACGCCGCGCCCCTGCACGCACCAGCGATAATCCCGGGCGCTGGCTGGGCTCACACTTGCCAGTCCTGCAACGCCGAACGCCAGGACGAACGCCAGGACAGCGAATAGGACGGTTGCGCGCATGATCGGGTCCTCGCAAGCAATCGAGGACCAACGGAGCGGCAAGATTAGCGTTCCCTTCGATAGTGGCCGGTTGGCAAGATCGCAAGCCGCAGCCGGAGCGGCCGCGCCGAGCGCGAGCGCAGGAACCATGCTCCGTTGGGTCGGTTGTCGGAAACCATCCATCCCACAGAAGTCACTTGGCATGCCGTCACGACTGCTTTGGTTTCTGGGGTTTCCGGTTCTGGTTGTTCTGGGTGGTTGCGGCGATCAACTCGAGTGCGATTCAATCGAAACCCGGAAGGCCGTGCTCCAGACCATCTCCAACGATCACCGCAATCCGCTTGTCAATTTCGCCGCCAGGGAATCGACGGCGAAGCCCACTGCGGAAAACGCAAATCCACAATACCTCCTCGGTGAAAAGATCGTCACGACCTCGGCAAGTGAGGACAAGCGAACATTGCAATGCAGCGGCGGCATCTCGGTTTCCGTGGGCGACATCAAGGCTTCCAAGGAAGTCGAATTCACCGTGCAGAAATCGAGCGACGGAAAGTTGGCGGTTTCGGTTGCTCCATTTCAGTTTTGAGTTACGACAAACTCAGTGTCGTCCTGGCGAAAGCCAGGACCCATTACCCCAAATCACTATTGTTGCGCGATGCTGGGGCCGCGATCCCGCTCATCGCCAAATGCGGTGGTTATAGGTCCTGCTTTCAGGACGACGATCGTGCGCGAGGAACCTGCACCGTCATCGCGTCGTTGCGAGCAAAGCAAATCGCCGCCGAGGAAGCCTTGCCGACGACGCGGAATCAGACCGCGAAGCCAGGCGCGCCGCTACAGCCCGGTATAGCCGGCCTTCACGTGGTCGGTACTACCGTCGAGCTGGCGCAGATAGGTCAGCCCGCACACCGTCAACCGATGCGGATCGCGCTCGCCGGCGTCGAACAGCGTCTGCACGTACTCTGTCACCTTCGCCCGCGCTTCGTCGCTCGCAGCGGGCGTGCGGTTGAGCAGCAGATCATACGTCTGCATGATCCGATCGATAGCGGCTTCCATTGAAGTCTCCGGGTTGACGCTCAGGCGACCACCAGCGTCTCGGCCTCGAACTTCGCGATCGCCTTGTTGGCGAGGCGGAGGCGGTTCATCTCACCGCGCTGGAACAGCTTCACGATGATGCCGAGCAGGCGCTCATTGGTGGCGAAATTGTCGGCGATGGCGCCGGATTTGCGCAGATAGTTCGAGGCGATCGCGTAGGCGTCACCGACGACCTCGACATTCAGCACCTCAATCCCGCGTTCGAGCAACATATCCCTGCCTCTCCGTTGGCTAACGGATAAGCCGCAGGGAACGCCTTGGTTCCTCGCCGGGGCCCATTTATTTTCGCAGGTGCAGCATGAAAAACGCATCGGCCGGGCATGACCGATGCGTTGACTGGAGCAAGGTTGGACCGGAGCAAGGCTGGACTGAAGGAAGGCTGCCGGTCTTCTCGCGCGGCCGGCTTGGCCATCAGGCGAAACGGGAAGGCTCAGAGGCGATACAGGATCTGGTCGGTCCAGAACCGCTCGAGGCGATGCAGCGACTTGTTGAGGCTCGCGAACTCCTCGTTCGAGATGCCGCCGACCTGCTCCACCGTCTTGACGTGCTTCTGATAGAGTGCGTCGACGATCTTGCGGACCTCCTGGCCCTGCGGGGTCAGCCGGATGCGGACCGAGCGGCGATCGACGCGCGAGCGCTGATGATCGAGGAAGCCGAGCTCGACGAGCTTCTTCAGATTGTAGGAGACGTTGGAGCCGAGATAGTAGCCGCGGGTGCGCAGCTCGCCGGCGGTCAACTCCTTGTCGCCGATGTTGTACAGGAGCAGCGCCTGCACCGAGTTGATGTCGGCGCGGCCACGACGATCGAATTCGTCCTTGATGACGTCGAGGAGCCGGCGATGCAGCCGCTCCACCAAAGTCAGGGCTTCGAGATAGAGCGGCTGCACCGGAGCTTGACCGGTAGCGCGATCAGCGGCATCCGCCGCCGTTGTCGCAACGGCTTTCATCATGACACTTCCCCTGTTTGTCGTTTTTATCGACTTTATTCGACGAAACTTGTGTCCCGCCTGATAGGTCCAACGTAAGGGGGCCGTTTGAATATCCGCTTAAATAAGAGAATAAAGAGAGCATGAATTTAAGACAGTGAATCGTGGATTAAGCCCATGGATCAAAGGCTTTTCGCAACTTTTCATTGACGGTGGCGGACCCTTGTTCACGCTTCGTCTGCCTGCCCTGTCACATTCGGAAACAGCATCGTCTGAATTCGAAACGGTGGCGTAACGGGTATGAGGGAACCCTTTACGGTGACCGATCGGTTACCGGAAAATTCTTTGAAAATTTTATCGGAGTGCAGCGGCGGGACGTGCACGCGATGCGCGCAGCGGTGCCGATCTGTTGTGGGGGCCAGACCGGTTCCGCCGTCGGCCCGCGCAAAGCCGGCCGGCACACGCGCCGAGGTCCGGTGAAATGGGCCCCGACGGCAGGTCCCGTAGAGACGGTCCCGCAAGGGAGTGTCTCAAACGGATGCGATCTGTCGGCACCCACCTATCAGAACCAGCAGAGCTGTCTTCTCGTTGCGCGCACGGCTGGCAAATATTGCCGGCCGCGGCCGGCTATTCGTGGCGCTGTCGCCACGGGGCAACAGTGCATCAGGCCATCGCTGCACGCCGGCCTATGGCGGGCGTTCGCGCGCCGACATCCAGGCCAGCGCGAGATAGGCGGCGAGCATCAGCGCCTCGAGCCCGACCACGGTGAGACTGCCGCCATAGATGCCGGGAAACATCAGCTCGATGACCGCCATCGACACCACGGTGGTCAGCCACACCACGGCGCCCCAGGGCGTCGCGAGCCAGAGCCCGACGGCGGCGACGAGCTCGATGACGGCGAAATAGATCGTGGCGGTCTGCCAGGCCATCGACTGGTTCTCGAAGGCCTCCTCCTCGCCGCCGACGAAGCCGGTCACCTGGGCCCAGTGATAGAGGCCCTTGGCGACCGAGACGACGGCCATGATGCGCAGGAAGATGACGAGGCGCCGCGTCCACGCATTGTCGTCCGGCTCGATCCGGTCGGACGAGATCGCGCTCACCGAGATGGCATTGTCCCGCGCCTGATCGCGTGCAGAGGTGTCAGACATCCGAATCGCCGCATAGCGGCTGCAAAATGGGGTTCATGGGCGCAGTCTTGGCCCGCCGGGGACGCAAAATCAATTGCCGTTGCGGCAAATCAAGGGCGCCACGGATGCAATAGCGGCGCAATGACGGCGGCCCTGACAGGTGCTAGAAACGGACTTATATCAGGTCCAGACCTTATCAGGTCCAGAATGCCGTCCGTCGAGGAGAAGAAGACATGGCGATCAAATTCGGGCGCCCGATTGAACTGCGTGATGCGCCCCGGCGGCAGAGCGATGCCCTCGCCTCCCCCTCGCTCGACCTCACGATCCGGATGCGGCGCAACCGCAAGTCGGAATGGGCCCGACGCCTGGTGCGCGAGAACGTGCTGACCAGCAATGACCTGATCTGGCCGATGTTCGTGGTCGATGGCCACAACACCCGCACGCCGGTGGCCTCGATGCCCGGCGTCGACCGGCTCACCGTCGACCAGATCGTCCGCGACGCCGAGCGCGCGGCAAGGCTCAACATTCCCTGCATCGCGCTTTTCCCGTTCACCGAGCCGTCGCTGCGCGACGAGCAGGGCTCGGAGGCGCTCAACCCCGACAATCTGGTCTGCCAGGCGGTGCGCGCGATCAAGAAGGAGTTTCCCGACATCGGCGTGCTCTGCGACGTCGCGCTCGATCCCTTCACCAGCCATGGCCATGACGGGCTGATCGAGGACGGCAGGATCCTCAACGACGAGACAGTCGCGGTGCTGGTGAAGCAGGCGCTGACCCAGGCCGAGGCCGGCTGCGACGTGATCGCGCCGTCGGACATGATGGACGGCCGGATCGGCGCGATCCGCGAGGCGCTCGACGACAACGGCTTCGGCGACGTGCAGATCATGTCCTATGCGGCGAAATACGCCTCCGCCTTCTACGGCCCGTTCCGCGACGCGATCGGCTCGGCCAAGACGCTGACCGGCGACAAGCGCACCTACCAGATGGACAGCGCCAATTCCGACGAGGCGCTGCGCGAGGTCGAGCTCGACATCGCCGAGGGCGCCGACATGGTGATGGTGAAGCCGGGCATGCCCTATCTCGACATCGTCCGCCGCGTGAAGGACCATTTCGCGATGCCGACCTTCGTGTACCAGGTGTCCGGCGAGTACGCGATGATCGCGGGCGCCGCCGCCAATGGCTGGATCGACGGCGAGCGCGCGATGATGGAGAGCCTGGTCGGCTTCAAGCGCGCCGGCGCCGACGGCATCCTCACCTATTTCGCGCCGAAGGCCGCCGAAAAGATCAAGGCGGAGAGCTGACGGCCGCCGCCCGTTATTGCGACAAGTGGATCGCTTCGCTCCGCTCGCAATGACGGCGTGAAGGTAGAACCGCTCAATCCAGCCCCCGAATCGCCGGATTATTTCGGCTAGTTAATGTTCGCGCAGGCTTGGCGAATGCGCCTCCTGTTCCCATGTCCTGCGCGGGACTTTCATCGGAGGTTGGTCATGTCTTACGGCAATGACGGCGGCACCTGGCGCAACGAGGCCTGGCGCAACGACGGCGGCGTTCCTCCGCATGCGTTCGACCCAATGATGCAGCCGGACCTGTTCCGCGGCGTGCTGACGCGACGTGTCTTTGCGTTCCTGATCGACCTGTTCGTGCTGTCGGTGCCGGTGATCCTGGCGGTGATTTTCATCGCGGTGTTCGGCCTCGTCACGCTCGGTCTCGGCTGGGCGCTGTTCTGGCTGGTCTCGCCGGCCTCGATCGTCTGGGCGATCGTCTACTACGGCGCCTCGATCGGCGGGCAGCACTCGGCCACCATCGGCATGCGCATGATGGATCTGGAACTGCGGACCTGGTACGGTGCGCGCGGCTATTTCGTGCTCGGCGCCACCCATGCGGTGCTGTTCTGGGTGACGATCTCGTTCCTGTCGCCGCTAGTGCTCCTGATCGGGCTGCTCAACGGCCGCCGCCGGCTGCTGCACGACATCGTCCTCGGAACCGTCATTATCAACAGCTCGGTCCGGACCCCCGTCGCCCCGGCCGCGCGGACCTCCTATTAGGCCCGCCTAAACCAATTGACCGTTAGCCTCAGGGGGGCGATGCTCACTCGGCTGCCTGTATTGTTTGTGGAGCCCGACGATCTGACGTGACCCAGCATTCGCGTGATACTCCCCAGTTCTATTTGACGGCGCCCTCGCCTTGCCCGTATTTGCCGGGCCGACATGAGCGGAAGGTTTTTACGCACCTGGTCGGCGACAAAGCGGGCGATCTCAACGACTTGCTGACCCATGGCGGCTTCCGCCGCAGCCAGTCGATCGCCTACCGCCCAGCCTGCGACCAGTGCCGGGCCTGCGTCTCGGTCCGGGTGATCGCCAACGAATTCCGCCCCTCCCGCAACTTCCGCAAGGTGCTGGCCCGCAACGCCGACATCATCGGCGAGCAGCGCACCGCGGTGCCGACCTCGGAGCAATATTCGGTCTTCCGCGCCTATCTCGACCGCCGCCACCGCAATGGCGGGATGGCCGACATGACCGTGCTCGACTACGCCATGATGGTCGAGGACAGCCATGTCGAGACCCGGATCATCGAGTACCGCAAGCGCAATGG
The DNA here is from genome assembly GCF_054059095.1 of Bradyrhizobium sp. USDA 4510. Taxonomy (NCBI): domain Bacteria; kingdom Pseudomonadati; phylum Pseudomonadota; class Alphaproteobacteria; order Hyphomicrobiales; family Nitrobacteraceae; genus Bradyrhizobium; species Bradyrhizobium sp. USDA 4510. Next base: position 4,136,069 of record NZ_JBSSBT010000001.1, read on the forward strand.
CGACAGCGCCATCACCGGCCGCGGCGACGAGCTGATGGCGGTGGCGCTGACCGACGTGCTCAGCGACGGGCTGTCGATGGTTTATTCGTTCTTCGAGCCCGGGCTGGAGGCCCGCTCGCTCGGTACCTTCATGATCCTCGACCACATCGCCCGCGCCCGCCGGCAGGGCCTTCCTTACGTCTATCTCGGGTACTGGATCGAGGGCTCCAAGAAGATGGACTACAAGGGCCGCTTCCTGCCGCAGCAGCGGCTCGCGCCGTCGGGCTGGCTGCGCGTCGACGCATCAGGCGAGGTGCTCGCCGAGCCGCAGGACTAGCTGCCGAAGAACGTATCGATCAGCAGCTTCACGTTCAGGATCACGATCAACCCTGCGACGATCCACGCCGCCACCGCGACGGGGCGTGAGATCGCGAACGCGCCCATCTTGCGTTTGTCGGACACGAACCGCACCAGCGGGATCACCGCGAACGGCAGCTGCATCGACAGCACGACCTGGCTGAACACCAGCAGCTGCGCCGTGCCGCTCTCGCCATAGAGCGCGGCGACCACGATGACAGGGACGATCGCGATGCCGCGGGTCACCAGCCGCTGCAGCCAGTCGGGCAGCTTGAGGTCGAGGAAGCCCTGCATCACGATCTGGCCGGCCAGCGTCGCCGTCACCGTCGAGTTGAGGCCGGAGGCGAGCAGCGCCACGGCAAACAGCGTCGAGGCGATGCCGAGGCCGAGCAGCGGCGACAGCAGTTCGAACGCCTGGTCGATCTCGGCGACATCGGAATGGCCGCTCTTGTGAAAGGTCGCGGCCGCCAGCACCAGGATCGCGGCATTGACGAACAGCGCCAGCATCAGCGCGATGGTGGAATCGGTGGTCGCCCATTTGATCGCGTCGCGCCGTCCCTCCTCGGTGCGCGGGTAGGCGCGGGTCTGCACGATCGAGGAGTGCAGATAGAGATTATGCGGCATCACGGTGGCGCCGATGATGCCGATCGCGATGTACAGCATCTCCGGATTGGTGACGATCTCGCGCGACGGGATGAAGCCGCCGAGCACGGCGGCCACCGGCGGCGCGGCGGCCGCGATCTGGACGACGAAGCAGACCGCGATGACGATCAAGAGCGCGATGACGAAGGCCTCGAGGAAGCGGAAGCCGCGATTCATCAGGAGCAGCAGCAGGAACGCATCCAGCGCCGCCAGCAGCGCGCCGCCGATCAGGGGAATGCCGAACAGCAGCTTGAGCGCGATCGCGGTGCCGATCACCTCGGCGAGGTCGCAGGCGATGATCGCGGCCTCGCAGGCGAGCCACAGCAGCAAATTCACCGGGCGCGAGTAGGTCGCGCGGCAGGCCTGCGCCAGGTCGCGGTCGGTGGCGATGCCAAGCCGCGCGGCAAGCGCCTGCAGCAGGATCGCCATCAGGTTGGAGAGCAGGATGACCGACAGCAACGTGTAGCCAAACTTCGATCCGCCCGCGAGGTCGGTGGCCCAGTTGCCGGGGTCCATATAGCCGACCGAAACCAGATAGCCCGGCCCGGCGAAGGCCAGCAGCCGCCGCCACCACAGGCCGCCTGACGGCACCGCGACGGTCGCGTTCACCTCAGGCAGGCTGCGCACATGTCCGGCATCGCCCCGCCAGCCACTTGGCACGGCATTGGGAACCGAAACGGAAGACAGTTCAGGGGTCCGAGCATCCATCCGACAAGGATGGCCGATCTGTCCCGTTATTGCAACTCATTTGCAACTGCATCTAGGCTCACGAAAATGATACCAACCGCCCTTCTTGTAAAGCACTGAGGAAGTGCTTTACGTTAGATGCATGATTAAGCTGCCCGTCGAGACGCCCACCGCAACCCTGCGTTACGCCCTCGCCCCTGACCCTTCAGGCATCGAGGCGATCGAGGCGACCTTTGCGGCCTATGACCGGATGATGGCGATCCTCGCCGAGGTCGCCCCCGTCGGCGCCAACCTCGTCTCGCTGCACGCCCAGGCCTACGAGAAGATCCGCAAGGAGACCGGCCTCCCCGCACGGCTGGTGACGCTCGGCCTGCGCGACCGTGCCAATTACATCGCAGGCGCCGCCGTCCGCCGGATACCGCTCGACGACAAGTTGTTTGCGATCAAGGGCCCAACTTCACTGACCATTAGCACTGTTAGCGGACGCGTCTTGGTGCCGTTCGATGTGCCGGGATATGTCTCAGGCTGGGAAAGCCCCTTCCCGGCGCATTTGATCTCGGATGGACGCGGCTACGAAATCCACATCGCCGTCAAATCGAAATCAGCACAACCGGAGGAGAAGACCATGCTTCACGAAGGCATCCTTGCGCGCATGGGCCGGCTTCTTGCCGCCATCGCGAGCCAGACCATCGACAATGTCGAGAACAACAACAAGGTCGCGCTGGTCAAACAGGCGATCCGCGAGATCGACGCCGGCGCCGACGAAGCGCGCTACGCGCTCGGCAAGTCGCGCGCCGAAGAATTCCGCCTGAAGAAGCGGCGCGAAGAACTGGATACCGAAACGACCAATCTGAACGAAAAGATTCGTCTCGCACTTGCGGAAAATCGCGAGGATCTCGCGCGCGCCGGCGTTGCACGGCAAATTGATCTGGAGTCGCAGGTGATCGCGCTGGAACGCGCGATGGATTTCATCGAACTCGAAATCGACGAGCAGACCAAGGCGCTGCAGGCCATGCTCGGCGCGCGCCGCGAGGCGGAGACGCGCTTGGCCGATCTCGAACAAAGCCTGATCCGCGAGGCCCAGGACGAAACCAGCCGGGGCCCATCGACGACCAATACATGGAGTGCTGAGCGCGCCATGGCGGCGATCGCCCGGGTCACCGGTGTTCCCGCCTCCAGCGTGCTCGGCGACAAGGAGCTTGACGAACTCGATCGCCTGCATCGCGAAAAGGAAATCGCGGCGCGGCTTGAAAGGATCAAGTCAGAAAAATGAGTGCAGTTGGCGACATTCTGCTCGCCCCCGACGTGCGGCCCTTCGCGGTCGCGGCCGCGATCATGGTGGCACTTGGCGGTATCGAACTGCTCAGCACCATGATCGGACTTTCGATCAGCGAATTGATCGGCAAGGATTTCGCGGTCGAGGCCGAGAGCCACAATGCTCTCAGTGGCCTGTTTCTCTGGATCAACGCCGGACGGCTTCCCCTCCTGATCCTGATCATCCTGATCCTCGGCATCTTCTCGATCGGAGGCTTCCTGCTTCAGGGACTGGCGCATGCCGCAGGCACCGCCATCCCGGTCTCGCTTGCCGCGGTGGTTGCTGCCGCAGGCAGCATCCCCGTGATCAGAAATACCAGCCGCGGCCTCGCCCGCGTCATTCCGCGCGACGAGAGCTATGCGGTCAACGACAGCGACTTTGTCGGCAAGGTCGCAACCGTGTCGGTCGGCCCGCTCGATCAGGGCCTGCCCGGCCGGGTCCGTCTCAAGGATGTCTTCGGCAACTGGCACACCGTGTCGGCGCGTGCCAGCGCGGAGTCCGAGGCATTGCCGGTCGGCGCCAGCGTGCTGCTGGTCGATCGCGATGCCAAGGGCTTCATCGCGATTGCCGCTCCAGCCGACCTCGTCGAACAACAACGATCTTCCAACAGGGCATAACACATGTGGGAACTTGCTGTACCCGTCGTTATTGGCGTCATCGTCATCCTCGTTATCGGTCTCCTGTTCGCAAAGCTCTACAAGCGCTCGACGCGCGATGAGGCCTATGTCCGCACCGGCCTCGGCGGCCAGAAGGTGGTGCTCGACGGCGGCTCGCTCGTGCTGCCGATCTTCCACTCCACCGCCGCGGTGAACTTGAAAACGCTACGGCTCGAGGTCGCGCGCGGCGGCCCGGACTCGCTGATCACCAAGGACCGCATGCGCGTCGATATCGGCGCCGAGTTCTATCTGCGCGTCAAACCCGACGCGTCGTCGATCGCGCTCGCGGCGCAGACCCTCGGCAACCGCACCAATGACGCGGCCGAGCTGCGCGAGCTGGTCGAGGCCAAGTTCGTCGACGGCCTGCGCTCGGTCGCCGCGACCATGAACCTCGAGGAATTGCAGGAGCAGCGCGCCACCTTCGTCAAGGCGGTGCAGGACGCGGTCGGCGCCGACATCCAGAACAACGGTCTCGAGCTTGAATCGGTGTCGCTGACGAAGCTCGACCAGAGCGACATCAAGCACTTCAACCCGAGCAATTTCTTCGATGCGCATGGTCTCACCACGCTGACCAAGATCACCAAGGAGCGTGAGCAGGAACGCAACCAGATCGTCCGCACCACCGAGGTCAACATCGCCCAGCAGGATCTGGTGGCGCGGCAGACCACGCTGACGATCGAAAGCACCAAGCGCGAGGCCGAGCTCGCCCAGCAGCGCGACATCGCCAACAAGACCGCCGCGATGCGCGCGCAGACGGCGCAGGTCGAACAGACCGCGCTGCAGAACGAGGCCGAATACCGCATCCAGCAGGAGCTCGCGGTCGCCAACAAGCAGACCGAGGCCAACCAGGCCCGCGACACGCGCAAGATCGAGGCCGATCTCGCGGTCAAGCGCCGCAACACCGAGATGGAGCGCGACCTTCAGATCGTCGCGCAGGAAAGCGCGATCGCGGTCGCGGCCAAGAGCAAGGAGCAGTCGGAGGCCCAGACCATCGCCGAGACCGCGCGTGCCGTTGCGATCGCCGCCGAGGAAAAGGTCACCACCGCCCGCGCCACCGAGATCGCCGAGCGCGACAAGATCATCAACGTGATCGCGGCGCGCAAGGCGGCCGAGACTGACGCGATGCCGATCACGGTGATGGCCGAGGCGGAACGCCAGGCCGCCGCCAACAAGGCGGAAGCCACCAACGTGCTCGCCAAGGCCGATGCGGCGGCTGCCACCACCCGCGCTGCCGGCGTCAAGGCGCTCGGCCAGGCCGAAGCCGAGGTCGCGACGATGAAGGCGGAGGCGCGCAACAAGCTGAGCGCCGACATGATCGCCTACGATCTCAACCTCGCGCGGATCAACGTGATCCCGAGCGCGCTCGCCGAGGCGGTGAAGCCGATCGAGAAGATTTCCGACATCCGGATCTTCGACACCGGCAGCATGCTCGGTCGCGGCGGCGCCAACGGCCACGCCAACGGCAATGGCGGCCTCGGGCTCGGCGACGGGCTCGCCGCGCAGCTGCTGTCGGTCTCCGCATTCAAGCCGATGATCGACAAGATCCTCTCGGAGGCCGGCTTCCCCGCCGGCTCCGACGCACTCACCAGCCTGACCAGCGCGCTGGCGCAGCGCAAGGCCGAGGTCACCGAAACACCGACGGTGGGCATCGAAAGCGCGCCAACCGCGCTGGTCGGCACCATTACGGGCCAACTGGCGCCTGCTCCCAAACCGCAGTGACAGCTTTCAGCCAAGTCTGACTCTGGAAGAGCCCGCCGATCCCCTTCGGCGGGCTTCTGCTTTTGGCGTTATCGGGAAACGGGTGGGATCGGGCCTCTTCCAACCACACACTACCGGGCAGTCGAATGATCAAGGATTCCGTCATGTCCGCCGATACGCCTCGCCTGCCAGCCACCTTCAACCGCCTGGCCTGGTCCAATCTCGCCGCGCAATCCGCCGAACAGGTTGCGCTTGCGGCTGCGCCCATCGTCGCCGTGCTGCTGCTCGGCGTCGGCGAAGGCCAGACCGGCCTGTTGCAGACCGCACTGACGCTGCCCTTCATCCTGTTTGCGATTCCCGCCGGCCTGCTCGCCGACCGCGTGTCGCGGCGCTGGGTGATGGCGGGCTCCGAAGCGCTGCGCGCGGCCGCGCTTGCCGCGATCCTGCTGTTGCTGTGGCTGGGCGCGATGACGCTGCCGCTGCTCGCTTTGCTCGGCTTCATCGCGGTCTGCGGCACGGTCGCCTATAGCGTCGCTGCGCCGGCGCTGGTCCCCTCGCTGGTGACGTCACAGCAATTGCCGGCGGCGAACGCCCGCATCGAGCTCGCGCGTACCGTCGCGTTCGCCAGCGGCCCCGCGCTCGGCGGCGTGCTGGTCGGCTGGGTCGGTGCCGCGCCCGCATTCGGCTTCGCCGCGGCATTGTCGGCCATCGCGGTCGTGCTGCTCGCCGGCATCTACGAGCCGGCGCGGCAGCCTGCCCCGCGGCGCCATCCGTTGCAGGACATCAAGGAAGGCGCCGCCTTCGTAATGCACCACGCCTTGCTGCGGCCGGTGTTCATCACCCAGTTCATCTTCAACACCGCGTCGTTCCTGCTGCTCGCCGTGTTCGTGCCCTATGCGGTGCGCCATCTCGGGCTCAGCGCCACCGGCGTCGGCACCACGCTTGCGATGTACGGCGTCGGCATGGTGGTCGGTGCGCTGTTCGCGACCCGCGTGATGAAGCGGCTGGCGTTCGGCACCGTGATCGGGCTCGGCCCGGTTACCGGCTTCGTCGCCGCGGCCGTGATGGCGCTGACGACCTGGTTTGCGACGCCGCTGCTCGCCGGCCTCAGCTTCTTCCTGCTCGGCGTCGGGCCGATCCTGTGGGTGATCTCGACCACCACGCTGCGGCAGTCGGTGACGCCGCCCTCGCTGCTCGGGCGCGTCTCGGCGATCAACATCATGAGTTACGGCGCGCGCCCGCTCGGCTCCGCGCTCGGCGCCATCGTCGGCGGCCTCTACGGCGCCGAAGCCTGCCTCTATCTCGCGGCCGCGATCTTCGCCGCCCAGGCGCTGGTGATCCTGATGTCGCCCGCGGTGGCGCTGACGCGGCAGCCCGACATGGTCGGCGAACCCGCGCGGTGCTGATCCCGGGTCTTCTCAGCCGTCATTGCGAGCGCAGCGAAGCAATCCATGTCGCCACCTGTGGAGGAATGGATTGCTTCGCTGCGCTCGCAACGACGGTGGAGAGACCCTAGCTCGCCAAGTACCGCTCGTATTTGCCGCCGACGACCTCGTCGGCGGCAATCGCCGGATCCAGCGTGTAGAGATCCTGCGCATGGCCGATGCCGCGCAGCACGAAGCGGCCGGTGGAGACCAGATAGTTGCGGCCGGCGGCGTCGAGCCCGGTGCGGAAATCGGTCGAGGTCAACAGCTCCCGATCGACCGAGGCGCACATCGAGGCGATCCGGCTGACCTCGTTGACGGCCGGTCCGACCACCGTGAAATCCAGCCGGTCCTCGCTGCCGATATTGCCGTAGAAGACCTGGCCGACATGGAGCCCGACATAGGCCGTGGTGGTCGGCCGGCCCTCGTTCTCGCGGCGGTCGTTCAGCACGCGGATGTTATGCCGGAATCTGTGCTCGGCCCGCAGCGCGGCCCGCTTGGCGCCTGCCACGTTCTCGCCGGTGAACATCGCCAGCACGCCGTCGCCGATCAGCTTCAGCACCTCGCCGCCTGCGTCGTGGATCGCATCGATCGAGGCCTGCGCATAATCGTTGAGGAACGGAATGATCTCGTCCGGGCCGATCCGCTCGCTGATCGCGGTCGAGCCGCGCACGTCGGAGTACCACAGCACGGCCTTGATCTTCTCGGTGATGCCGCGCTGCATGCGTCCACGCAGCACCTGCTCCGCGGTGTCCCGGCCGAGATAGACCCGCCCCAGCGTGCGGGCGATCTCGACCTGGGCAGCCGATTTGATCGCGAGCCCGAGCACCGGCACCAGGTCGCGCAGCGCCGCCATATGGTTCTCGTCGAACCCGTCCGAGCGGCGGGTGGTGTAGTAGGAGTAGAAGCAGTCCATCTCGCCGATCGTGCCGGCCTCGCCGAAGCGATGCACGAAGGCGGCGAAATGCTTGTGGCCCTTCTCCGCCAGCTCGCCGATCATCGAGAAATCGTGCGAGGTGTCGGCGAGATCGATCACTATCTCGTCATGGCCGTTTTCGAGCATGTGATAGAAGGCCGACCGCCGCCAGGTCTGGCTGGCCTCGCCGGTGCTGGTCGAGCCGTATTCGAAGATGTCGGCCTCGTTGCTCTCGCCGTCGTTCCAGCGGAAACCGCGTCCCTCGAAGATCGGATGCAGCGTATCGATGAAGACGATCGCCCGCGACAGCGGCATGCCCGCGGCCCGGCAGCGCTCGCAGAAACCGCGCAGCAGGTCGTTTTCCGGCAGGCCCGTCAAACCCTGGCGGACCAGCCAATTCATGAGGCGCAAACGGGGCGTCAGTTCCATAAGCTGGATTATGCCGGGCAATTGGTGCGGGAGGAAGGGTTGGTCGTCGCGTGACAGATGCGAACGCCAATGCGGCATTGCAAGGCCGCCCGCCTCACCATTTCGCGCGGAACACGGCCGCCGAATGGCGCCGATTCCGCTTCCTTTTGTCCGGGCCTTCGCGCACAACAGCGCATGGACAACGACGCTGGCCCGCCAAACCCGATCCGACGCCTCATGCAATGGGCGATCACCCCGCCGCAATCCTATGGGGTCTATCTTGTCGGCCTTATCCTGGTGTTCGTCCTGTCGTTCTACGCCGGCACGCTGAAGCCGACGCACTCGCCTGCCCCGCCGGCGGCCGCGCCTGCCGCGCCGCGCGGCTGATCAGACCGATTTGGTTTCCGACGTCGCGATCCAGATCCCGGCGAAGACCGCGATCAGGCCGACGACCAGATTGGCCGTGATCGGCTCGCCGACCAATTGCTTCGCAAGCAGCGCGGCGGCGATCGGATTGACCGTCATGGTGTTGGCGACGCGGGTCGGCGAGGCCCGCTCGAGCGCCAGCACCCACAGGATGAAAGCCAGCGCGCCGCCGGCTATGCCGAGATAGAGCCCCGCGATCCATTGCGACGTGCCGAACTCGCGCAGCGTCGCCAGGCTGCCGGTGAACGATCCCACCGCCACCAGCGCGGCCGCGCCGGCGCCCATGCCGACGGCAAGGAAGCCGAGCGCGCTGGAGCGGCGGATGAACGGCCGCGACAGCACGTTGTAGAAGGCCATGCAGAGCACTGCGGCGGCCATGCTCAGTTCGCCGCGCCATGCGCCCACTGGCGCCGCCGCCAGCCCGGATGCCAGCGCCGCCGCCGCGCCGAGCACCGCGATCGAGACCCCGATCGATTTGCGCATCGTCAGCGGCTCGAAGCCGAGCAAGGCGCCGACCACCATCGTCGAGAGCGGCAAGGTCGCCAGCGCCAGGCTGGCGCGCGCCGCCGTCGTGTAGGACATCGCGAGATTATAAAGCACGAAGAACACGCCGAAGAAGGCGACGCCGAGCGCCGCGACCGCCGGCAAGTCGTCACGCCGCGGCCACTTCGCCCCGAGCAGGACCGCGGCGGGCAGCACACAGAGAAAGCCGATCACCCAGCGCAGGATCGCCAGCGTGATCGGGTCGGCATTGCCCGCCAGGTAACGGGTGATCGCCGCGGCGGTGCCGCCGAGGCAGCTCGAGACCAGTGCAATCGCAACGCCGATCCACTCGCCCATCCCGATCCCCATGCGTTTTCGGTTCGCTTGTGGCATCTTGCCCGGCGAGATCATTCCGGCAACTACTTCACAGGTATTCATGTCGCAGCAGCGCGATTTTTCGGCCAGCCTGCGCTGGTGGCGGCAGCGCAAGGGGCACTCGCAACTCGAGCTCGCCGGGCGCGCGGATATCTCCCAGCGCCATCTCAGCTTTCTCGAGCTCGGCCGCGCCGCGCCGAGCCGCGACATGGTGATCCGGCTTGCCGCGGCGCTCGACGTGCCGTTGCGCCAGCAGAACGCGCTCTTGGTGGCGGCCGGCTTCGCGCCGGTCTGGCGGCAAACCGACCTCGCCGCGCCGGAGCTCGCCCAGATCCGCTACGCGCTCGATTTCATCCTGGCACAGCAGGAGCCCTTCCCGGCGGTCGTGGTCGACCGGCACTGGAATCTGCTGCTCGCCAATGCAGGCGCAAGCCAACTGGTGGAATTCCTGGTCGGGCCGCTGGCGCCAGGCACGGCGGTCAACCTCGCCGATGCGCTGGTCGCGCCCGGTGTGTTGCGCCCCTATCTCACCAACTGGACCGAGGTTGCCGGCTACTTCGTCCGCAGCGTCGAGGCCGATGCCGCCGCCGACGGCACCACTGCGACGGCGGAATTGCTCAAGCGCCTGCTGGCCTATGACGGTGTCGAGGCCGCGTTGGCCGCGCCGGCAAGTCCCGCATCCGGACCGGTGCTGCCGATGCTGTTCCGCAAGGGCGACGTCAGCCTGCAGCTGTTCACCACGATCGCGACGCTGGGGACGCCGCAGGACGTCACGCTGCAGGAGCTGCGCATCGAGAGCTTCTTTCCGATGGACGAGGAGACCGCGCAGATTTTTCGAAACTGGTCGAAAGCGAACACCGCCACGGCGGCTCAGTCGTAGAATTCCGGCGACAGCTTCAGCCCGTCGCGCTGCGCCTTGTCGTGGTTGATCCAGAGCTGCGCCTTCTCTTTCGTCAGCGTATCGGCGATCTTCTGCATCGAGGCCAGCGTCTGCTCCTTGCTGGCGTTCATGCTCGGCGCGCGCCGATTGTCCCAATTATCCCTGAAGTGAACGGCATCGCCGGTCAGCACGATCGCACCTGTGTTCGGCAGCTTCACCAGCAGCGACTGGTGGCCGGGCGTATGGCCCGGCGTCGACAGGATGGTGACGCTGCCGTCGCCGAATACGTCGCGGTCGCCTTCCAGCTTCGTCACGGGATGCTCAGGCTTGAAGCGCGGCGCGTTGTTGGTGCCGGGCCATTCATATTCCGCCTTCTGCACATACAGCATCGCCGCCGGGAACAGCTCGACATTGCCGATGTGATCGGGATGGGTGTGCGACACGGCGATCGCCTTGATGTCCGTCGGCTTGACGCCGAGCTGGTCGAGCTGCGCGGCGAGCGTCTTCGGCCGCCGCCAGGTGATCGCCTTCGGATCAGCCGGCGCAAGGCCGTCCGGCATCGCCGCCACCGCGTCGGGAATCCCGGTGTCCCACAGGAACCAGCCCTGGGCATGCTTGATCAGGTAGCAATTGTCGACGAAGTCCATCGACTTGCCTTCGTTGACGCCGGGCGACCAGCGTGAAATGTCACCTGCAACGCCTTCACCGCAGTTGAGGATGTAGAGCTTCTCGACGCCTGCTTTCGCCGGCTCGGCATGCGCATGCGGCAGCGCGCCCACGGCGAAGAACAACATTGCAAGACCGATTGCCTTCTTCACGTCGCCCTCCGTTGATTACGCCAGCCATTCGCGCGGTCGCAATGTGCCGTGTCGTCGCCGCCCGTGGAAGCCGTGGACATGGGTCGATCGATCAATTGAGTGCGAGTGCGTGGCGGCCGCGTCGGCTAGACCATTTCCGCCGGCGCCAGCCGGCAGGTCTCGCTGCTGATCTCGACCTGCAGTGTCGCGTGGTGGATGCTGAACCGCTCCGAGAGCTCGGCGCAGACGTGATGCAGGAAGACATCGTCGTGTCCGCCGGGCCGCACCAGATGCGCGGTCAGCGCGGTCTCGCTGGTGCTCATCGCCCAGATGTGCAGGTCGTGCACCTCGGTGACGCCTTCGAGCGCGATGAGATAATCCCGTACCTGCTTGAGATCGATCCCCCTCGGCACCGCGTCGAGCGCGAGGTTGACGCTGTCGTGGGCGAGCTCCCAGCCACTCAGCAGCACCATCACGGCGATCACCAGGCTGATCGCCGGATCGAGCCACTGCCAGCCGGTCGCCATGATCAGGAGCGCGGCGATCACGACGCCGAGCGAGACACCGGCATCCGCCGCCATGTGCAGATAGGCGCCGCGGACATTGAGGTCGCTGTCGCGGCCGCGCATGAACAGCAGCGCGGTGCCGCCATTGATCAGGATGCCGAGCGCCGCGACCCAGACCACGGTCCAGCTTGCGACCTCCGCCGGCTCGCGCAAGCGATTGATCGCCTCGACCGCGATGCCGCCGACCGCGATCAGGAGCAACCCGGCATTGAACAGCGCCGCCAGGATCGAGGCGCGACGGTAGCCATAGGTGTGAGTATCGGTCGGCCGCCTGCCGGCGAGCCATGCCCCGCCCCAGGCCAACAGCAGCGCGATGACGTCGGAGAGATTGTGAACCGCGTCGGAGACCAGCGCCAACGAGTTGGCGGAATAGCCGAAGATCAGCTCCGCGACGACGAAAGCGGTGTTCAGCGACGCGCCGACCGCAAAGGCCGTGCCGAAACTGTCGGGCGCGTGGCTGTGCCCGGCATGGGAATGCCCGGCATGTCCGTGAGAATGACCGCTGTGGTCGTGGTCGTGATTGTGCGCCATGGCAACCGTCGCCCGATGTCGTCGGCGACGGTTATAGCGCGGTGAAATGTGGATACTATCACACCGCGCACTGAGCCCCCGTAGCCCGGATGGAGCGCAGCGCAATCCGGGATCACTGGTGATCCGGCGCGAGCTCCCGGATTTCGCTTCGCTTCATCCGGGCTACAACACCGTTACTCCACGCCGCGATTGAACTTATTCGACTTCGGCAGGCCGTGGGCGAGCCGGCCGGCGTCGGCGCGGTTGCCGCGCCAGTCGGCCAGTTCCTTCATGGTCATGCTGTGCTCGCGGCCGGCGGAATCCTTCCAGCTCAAGCCGGCCTTGGCGTCGAACACCGCAACGTCAGACAGCGACGCGCTGGTGTATTTCTGCAGGCGCACGCCGCGGCCGCGCGCCATCTCCGGCACCTGGTCGAGGCCGAACAGCACCATCTTGTGGTTGGTGCCGATCACCGCAACGGTGTCGCCGTTCACGGTCGTGATCGCGCGGGCCTCGTTCGGCATCTCGACATTGAGCACCTGCTTGCCCTTGCGGGTGTTGCCGACGCAGTCCTCTTCCTTGACGACAAAACCCTGCCCCTCGCTGCTCGCGATCAGGAACTTGCGCTCGCCCTTGTTGACGAACAGCGAGATGATCGCGGCGTCCTGCTCGAGGTCGATGAACATGCGGATCGGCTCGCCATGGCCGCGGCCGCCCGGCAGCTTTGCCACGTCGAGCGAGTAGAACTTGCCGTTGGTCGCGAACAGCAACAGCTTCGAGGTGGTCTCGGCAAAGAACGAGTGCTCGAGCTTGTCGTCGGTCTTGAAGGCAAGCCCCGAGAGGTCCTCGACATGGCCCTTCAGCGTCCGTACCCAGCCCTTCTCTGAGATCACGACGGTGCACGGCTCGCGCTCGACCAGCGCTTCCTCGATCGCGGCGAGGTCATGCTCGGGCGCATCGGCGAAGGTGGTGCGGCGCTTGCCGAGCGGCGTCTTCGGCCCGAAGATATCGCGGACCTTGCGCACCTGATCGCTGACCTTGGCCCATTGCTCCGTCTCGGAACCGAGCAGGCCCTCGATGCCCTTCAGCTCCTTGCGAAGATCTTTGTCCTCGGTGCGGATCTCCATCTCCTCCAGGCGGCGCAGATTGCGCAGGCGCATGTTGAGGATGGCATCGGCCTGGATCTCCGTGAGCTTGAAGGTCTTCATCAAGACCGGCTTCGGCTCGTCCTCGGTCCGGATGATCTTGATCACCTTGTCGAGGTTCAGATAGGCGACGAGGTGGCCGCCCAGCACTTCCAGGCGGTGCTCGATCTGGGTCTTGCGGAATTTGGTCCGCCGGACCAGCACGTCGCGCAGGTGGTCGAGCCATTCACGCAGGCACTCGGCAAGGCCGACCACCTTGGGGATGCGGCCCTTGATCAGCACGTTGAGGTTCAGCGAGATCTTGCTTTCCAGCTCGGTCAGCCGGAACAGCGACTCCATCATCAGCGCCGGATCGACGGTGCGCGATTTCGGCTCGATCACGAGCCGGACGTCCTCGGCCGACTCGTCGCGGACGTCGGCGACCAGTGGCAGCTTCTTCTCGTTGATGAGCTCGGCGATCTTCTCGACGATCCGCGACTTCTGCACCAGCCACGGGATCTCGGTGACGACGACCACCCAGGTGCCGCGGGCGCCTTCCTCCTGGGTCCAGCGCGAACGGGTGCGGAACGAGCCGCGCCCCGTGGTGTAGGCCTCGACGATCGCTTCCTTGGAATCGACCACGATGCCGCCGGTCGGGAAGTCCGGGCCCTTGACCCATTTCAGCAGCGCCTTCGACTTGGCGTCGGGCTTCTCGATCAGATGCAGCGCGGCGTCGCAGAGCTCGGCGGCGTTGTGCGGCGGAATCGAGGTCGCCATGCCGACCGCGATGCCCTGCGCGCCGTTGGCGAGCAGGTTCGGGAAGCCGCCCGGCAGCACCACCGGCTCTTTCGACTGGCCGTCATAGTTGAGACGAAACTCGACGCCGTCCTCGTCGATGCCTTCGAGCAAGAGGCGCGCGACCTCGGTCATGCGCGCTTCGGTGTAGCGGTAGGCGGCCGGGTTGTCGCCGTCGATATTGCCGAAATTGCCCTGGCCGTCGACCAGCGGGTAGCGCGAGGAGAAATCCTGCGCCAGGCGCACCATGGCGTCGTAGATCGCCTGGTCGCCGTGAGGATGGAACGAGCCCATCACGTCGCCGACGATCTTGGCCGACTTCTTGAACGCGGCGCGCGGGTCGAGCCCGAGCAGGTCCATGCCGTAGAGGATGCGCCGATGCACCGGCTTCAACCCGTCGCGGGCGTCCGGCAGCGCGCGATGCATGATGGTCGAGAGCGCATAGGCGAGATAGCGCTCCTCGAGCGCATCACGCAGCGGCACCTCGTGAATTTCGGCCGGCTCTTCCGGCGGTATCTGTCGTTTTCCCATGGGGAGGCGTTAAACCTTAGCGCTGAATCGGGCAAGCCGCGAATCAGCGGGAATTTAAGGCCCGAATCGGCCTTACGGAACCGCGCTCCGGCCCCGCCGCCGCGTCACGGCGTTGATAAATCCGTCGCGGGCGTCGGAATGGCCCTGGCCGCGGGGCTCCAGCACGTGGCGGAGCAGGAACAGGCCGGTGATCTGGAAGCCGTCGAGCAGGTCCTGGTCCGACCAGCTGTTGGCGCCGCCCTCGCCTTCGCGCAGGAACGCCGGCAGCGGCAACAGCCGGTCGCGCCATGGCTCGCCGGCGGCGCGCGACACCGCGCCGCCGGATTTCGGCGACACATAGATCAGGTCGGTGGTCTCCCCGGTGGCCGCGCAGTTTTCCAGGTCGAGCCCGAAGCCGAGCTCGGTCAGCATCGCGAGCTCGAACCGGATCAGATGCACGGCGGCAACGCCTGCGTCCTCGAAATCGTCGAGCGTCCCCTCCAGCATCTCGTAGATGTCCTCATGCGGATCGCGCTCGGGCAGCAGCCGGGCCAGCGCCGCCAGATGCGTGACACCATAGACCGCATGCGACGAGCCGAGCAGCGTCGCAGCGCGCAGTCGCGTGCCTTCCAGCGCATACATGCCGAGATGCTCGTCGAGCCGCGCCCGCCACACCGCGGTGACGCTGTTGCCGGGCTGCAGCAGCGGCCGCATCCGCGAGCTGGCGCCGCCGCGCACCAGGCCGAGATGGCGGCCGTGCTCGCGCGTCAACAGCTCGACGATGGCGGAGGATTCGCCATGCCGCCGCACGCCCAGCACGATGCCTTCGTCGGTCCATTCCATGTGCGGAGTCTAGCAGGATTCCGCGGATGAACGCAGCTTTCCGCACGCGTCATTCGCTACGCGTTGAACCAGCCCCGCGCGTCGCCGGTGAAGGAATAATACAGCCCGGCCGTGGTCAGAATGCATGACACCACCTCGATGGCGCTGTCGATCTCCATGCCCCTTGCGCCGATGACCTGCACCAGGGACATCAACGACAAGACGAGCACCGCGAGCAGCGCCCAGCGCGGCCAGTTCTTGCGGTGCTGCGCGGCAAGCCGGACGAAATACATCAGGAGCAGGATCATGCAGCCGGCCGTCAGGGTCTCACCCATGATCACCTGCTCGGTCTTCAGGACGGTCGGCGTGCGGTCCTGAAACGCCACCGACAGCGCATCCAGCGTCAGCGACAGATAGAGCAGAACCTCAAACCACAGCACATTTCTGGGCACGTTCATGCAAGCGTCGACTCTTATTCCTTGGGGAATTCCAGTCCCATTTCCTTGTAGCGGTCGGGATCGTCACCCCAGTTCTCGCGCACCTTGACGAACAGGAACAGATGCACGGGGACGCCCATGATCTCGGCGATCTCGGCACGCGCCTGCGCGCCGATCGACTTGATGGTGGCGCCGCCCTTGCCGAGCACGATCTTGCGCTGGCTCTCGCGCTCGACAAAAATCGTCTGCTCGATGCGGATCGACTTGTCCTTGCGGTCGGTCCAGCTGTCGGTCTCGACCGTCGACTGGTACGGCAGTTCCTGATGCAGATGGCTGTAGATCTTCTCGCGCGTGATCTCGGCCGCCAGATGCCGCATCGGCGCATCCGACATCTGGTCCTCGGGATAGAGGAAGGGCCCCGCGGGCACCAGCTTGGCGAGCGTCTGGCGCAAATCGGCAACGCCGTCGCCGGACAGCGCCGAAATCATGAAGGTGTGCTCGAAGCGCATCCGCTCGTTGGCGGCCTGCGCCAGCGCCAGCAGCTTTTCGCGCTGCACGAGATCGACCTTGTTCAGCACCAGGATCTTCGGATGCGCGACGGTTTCGAGCTTGGCCAGGATCGCGTTGGCCTCTTCGTCGAGGCCCGACTTCGCATCGAGCAGCACGCAGACGAGATCGGCGTCGTGCGCGCCGCTCCAGGCGGTCGATACCATGGCGCGGTCAAGCCGGCGCCGCGGCGCGAAGATGCCGGGCGTGTCGACCAGGATGATCTGCGCGTTGCCTTCGATCACGATGCCGCGGATCAGCGCGCGCGTGGTCTGCACCTTGCGCGAGACGATCGTGACCTTAGAGCCCACCAGCGCGTTGACCAGCGTCGACTTGCCGACATTGGGCGCACCGATCAGCGCGACGAAGCCACAGCGCGTCGCGTCCCCTTGCCCTTTGGCCTCGTCAGTCATTGGTGCCGACGCCTTCGCGCTCGATCATCGCGGATGCCGCCGCCTTCTCGGCCGCGCGCTTGTTGCCACCGAGGCCCTCGGCGGAGGCCAGGCCCGGCAGGTCGACCGCAACGCGGAATTGTGGATCGTGATGCGGACCGGTGCGTTCGACCTCGCGATAGACCGGCGTCGGCAGCCCCTTGCCCTGGGCCCATTCCTGCAACACGGTCTTGGGATCGCGCAGCGGCCGGCGCAGCTTGTGCATCCGTTCGGTCCAGTTGCGCTCGACGAACTGGCGCGCAGCCTCGTAGCCGCCGTCGAGGAAGATCGCCCCGATCACCGCTTCGCAGATATCGCCGAGCACGGACTTGCGCAGCCGGGCGCCCTCGACCGCCTTCACCATGCCGAGCTTGATGTCCTCGAGCAGCCCGAGCGCCTTGGCGACGTCGGCGCAGCTCTCCTTGCGCACGAGGTCGGCGAGCCGCTTCGACAATTCGCCCTCGTCGGCCTTGGGGAACGACCGGAACAGCATGTCCGACACGATCAGCCCGAGCACGTGGTCGCCGAGGAACTCCAGCCGCTGGTAGCTGTCGGCGCGGTTGCGGGTGGCGGGCTTCAGCGCGGAGACGTGGGTGAACGCGGTGGTCAGCAGCGCGGGATCCTGGAACGTGTACCCGATCCGCGCCTCGGTGCCGGCGATCGCGGCCTTCTCCTCAGCGGCCTTGGCCGCCTTGCTGCGCCGCTTCTTCGGCGCGGCTGTGCCGTCGGCGGCAGGCGTCTGGCTCGGCTCGCCGGTCGGCGCTGGATCGTTGATGGATGCGGTATCGTCGTTCATCGCACGATAGAGAATAGGCGATTCCACCGCACGGCAAGCGGCCAGCGCCAGATCATCCAGGCCTGCTCGCCCTCGGCGATCGAGAAGAAGATCATCTGGGCTCGCCCGATGATGTTCTCGAACGGCACGTAGCCGACCTGCGACAGGAAGCGGCTGTCGGTGGAGTTGTCGCGGTTGTCGCCCATCATGAAGAAATGCCCGGGCGGAACGGTGTAGACGATGGTGTTGTCCATGTAGCTGTTGTCGGTGCAGTCCAGCGTCTCATAGCTGACGCCGTTCGGCAGCGTCTCCTTCCAGCGCTTGACGCGGGCGGTCGCATCCGCCGAGCCGCAGGGATCCTCGCCGACGAAATCGCTCAGCCGCTCCCGCTTGATCGGCTCATCGTTGATGTAGAGCAGCCCGCTCTTCACCTCGATGCGGTCGCCGGGCAGCCCGATGACGCGCTTGATGTAGTCGGTGGAGTCATCCCGCGGCAGGCGAAACACCACGATGTCGCCGCGGTTCGGCTCCGAGCCGAAGATGCGGCCCGAGAAAATGTTCGGCGAGAACGGGATCGAATAGTGGCTGTAGCCATAGGAATATTTCGAGACGAACAGGTAGTCGCCGACCAGGAGCGTCGCCTTCATCGACCCGGAGGGGATGTTGAACGGCTGGAACAGGAAGGTGCGGATGACGAGCGCGATCAGAAGAGCATGGATGACGACGCGGATGGTCTCGCCCAAGCCGCTTTCAGATTTGGTCCCGGTGGTCACGCTCATTGCTTTCTCAATTCCCGTGGACTGATGTCCACGCGGTGGCAGAACGTTCTCTTCGCGCGAAGCGTTCGGCCTTCGCGTGAGGAAAATGGCCTTGATTCTGATCTTGAGGGCAAATTCCGGCCTAAACCCGGAATCAGCGTCTCGCTCGATATAACCCTGCGGCGTTTTAGACGGTTGTTCGCAGGGGCGCAATCAATCGCCGCCTCAAAACTTCGCAATTCATTGAAATATCAATGATTTTTTAGTTTGCTGAAGTTTTCCGGCAGAATCCGGCACCGCGGGATCATCTGGCGGGGGCAACCGCCGAAATTATGACGAAGGCCTGGGCCAACGGCCAATCGTCGGTGATCGAAAGGTCGATCTGCGCCTGCATGCCCTCGGGCGTCAGTTCCTGCAGCCGGGCCAGCGCCCCGCCGGTCAGCCGCATCGACGGCCGCCCGCCCGGCAGGTTCACGACG
Organism: Bradyrhizobium sp. USDA 4510; assembly: GCF_054059095.1. Lineage (NCBI taxonomy): Bacteria > Pseudomonadati > Pseudomonadota > Alphaproteobacteria > Hyphomicrobiales > Nitrobacteraceae > Bradyrhizobium > Bradyrhizobium sp. USDA 4510. The sequence goes on from NZ_JBSSBT010000001.1 coordinate 4,154,865, forward strand.
CCCATGTCCTTCCACCACACCCCGCGCCGGATACCGGTGCCGAGCGCCTTGGAGCAAGCTTCCTTGGCGGCAAAGCGCTTGGCGTAGGTTGCGACCACCATCTTCTCGTTGTTGGCACGGCGCATCGCCTTGGCGCGCTCGGCGTCGGTGAAGATGCGATCGAGGAATCGCTCGCCATGGCGCTCGATCACCTTGGCCACCCGGGTGATGTCGATCAGGTCGGAGCCGATGCCGATGATCATGCGCTGACGCCACCCTGCGCCCTGGCGCGGCCGCGGTCCATCGCCGCACGCATCTCACGCACCGTCCCGGCGATGCCGACGAACAGTGCCTCGCCCATCATGAAATAACCGATGTTCAACTCCCGGATTTCGGGCAGCGCGGAAATCGTCTCCGCGGTATCATAGTCGAGCCCGTGGCCGGCATGGACCTCGAGCCCGGCCGCCTGCGCCAGCCTGGCACCGGCGACGATGCGCTTCCATTCGGCCTCCGCCTTGTCCTGGTGGCCGTCGACCACAGCGTCGCACCAGCCGCCGGTGTGGATCTCGATCACGGGCGCCTTCAGCTTCGCGGCCATCTCGATCTGCCTGGGATCGGCGGCAATGAACAGCGAGACGCGGATGCCGGCGTCACCCAGCCGCGCGATGAACGGCGCCAGTGCGTTGTGCTGGCCGACCACGTCGAGGCCGCCTTCGGTGGTGAGCTCCTGGCGCCGTTCCGGCACCAGGCAAACCGCGTGCGGCTTGGTGGCGAGCGAGATCCGCAGCATGTCGTCGGTCGCCGCCATCTCGAAATTCAGCGGCTTGGAGATCTCGGCCTTGAGCCGCGCCATGTCCTCATCGCGGATGTGGCGGCGATCCTCGCGCAAATGCGCGGTGATGCCGTCGGCGCCGGCCGCGATCGCGGCAAGCGCCAGCCGCACCGGATCGGGCCGCGCTCCGCCCCGGGCGTTGCGAAGGGTGGCGACGTGATCAACATTGATACCGAGACGCAGCGGCGGAGTTTTGGACATCTCTTTGACCTGCAATCTAGCCCGTCATGTGCGGGCTTGACCCGCGCATCCATCCTTTTGGAAAGATGGGTTGCCGGGTCAAGCCCGGCAACGACGAGACGTTACCCATTGACGCGCTCGACCCGAGCGACGACGGCCTTGGCGCGCAACTGGGCGATGATAGCGCTGAGATGCTTGAGGTCATAGACCTCAAGATCGATGGTCAGCTCCGTGAAATCGGGCGATTGGCGCGACATGTGGATGTTGTCGATATTGCCGTCGTGCTCGGCGATCACGGTCGCGATCTGGGCGAGGCTGCCGGGCTCGTTGACATTGTGGACCAGGATACGGGCCGGGAAGCGCTGCGGCATGGTCTCGTCGATATCCCAGCGCACGTCGAGCCAGCGCTCCGGCTCCTCCTCGAAATCTTTCAGCGCCGGCGACTGGATCGGATAGATCGTGATCCCCTCGCCCGGCGTGACGATGCCGACGATCCGGTCGCCCGGCACCGCACCGCCGTTCGGCGCGAACTTCACCGGCAGGTCGGAATTGATGCCGCGCACCGGGATCACCGAGGTTGCGCGCGCCGGGTGCGGCGGGTTCTGCGTCTTCAGCTTGGCGGCGAGACCCTTCTTGGCACCGTAGCGCACCAGCCGCTCTTCCTTGTAATCGGGATACATCGCGCGTGCGACGTCGGAGGCCTTGATCTCGCCGCGCCCGACCGAAGCCATTACGTCCTCGATCGAGCCGCGCGCGAGCCGCGGCAACGCACCCTTCAGCTTGTCGTCGGCGTATTCGATCTTGGCACGGGCAAACAGGCGGTCGACGATGCGGCGGCCGAGGCCGGCATACTGGTCGCGCACCGCGTCGCGGGTGGCACGGCGGATCGCAGCCCGCGCCTTGCCGGTGCGGGCGAGCGCCTCCCAGGCCGACGGCGGCGCCGACTGTGCCTTCGAGGTCAGCACCTCGACCTCGTCGCCGTTCTGCAGCTCGGAGGACAGCGGCGCGAACTTGCCGTTGATCTTGCAGCCGACCGCGCTGTTGCCGACACCGGTGTGAACGGCATAGGCGAAATCGATCACGTTGGCGTTGCGCGGCAGCGCGATCAGCTTGCCCTTCGGCGTGAAGCAGAACACCTGGTCGTGGAACAGCTCGAGCTTGGTGTGCTCGAGGAATTCTTCCGGATTGGCGCTTTCCGAGAGGATGCCGATGGTGTGGCGCAGCCAGGCGAAGGCGTTGGACTCGTGCTTCAGCCGCTCGTGCGGCGAGCCCGCGCCCTCCTTGTAGAAGGCATGCGCGGCGATACCGAACTCGGCGATCTGGTTCATGTCCTCGGTGCGGATCTGCAGCTCGACGCGCTGCTTGCCCGGCCCGATCACCGTGGTGTGGATCGAGCGGTAGTCGTTCTGCTTCGGGGTCGAGATGTAGTCCTTGAAGCGGCCCGGCACCACCGGCCAGGTGGTGTGGACGATGCCGAGCGCGCGGTAGCAGGCGCCGACATCGTCGAGGATGATGCGGAAGCCGTAGATATCGGACAGCTGCTCGAAGCCGACCGACTTGCGCTCCATCTTGGTCCAGATCGAAAACGGCTGCTTGCGGCGGCCGAATACCCGCGCGGTGATGCCGTTCTTCTGCAGGTTCTTGGAGAGCTGGGTTTCGATCTCGCCGATCAAATTGCGGTTGCGCTCGGCCAGCGAGTCGAGCCGCTGCTTGACCACCGCATAGGCCTCTGGATCGAGCACGAAGAACGAAAGGTCCTCGAGTTCCTCGCGCATCTCGTGCATACCCATGCGACCGGCCAGCGGCGCATAGATATCCAGCGTCTCCTCGGCGATGCGGCGGCGCGAGGCCGGCGGCACGAATTCCAGCGTGCGCATGTTGTGCAGCCGGTCGGCGAGCTTGATCAGCAGCACGCGGACGTCGTCGGCGATCGCAAGCAGCAGCTTGCGCAAATTCTCGGCCTGCTTGGCCTCGCGCGATACCAGTTCCAGCCGCTTCAGCTTGGTCAGGCCTTCGACCAGTGCGCCAATCTCGTGGCCGAACACATTGTCGATCTCGGCCCGCGTCGCCTCGGTGTCCTCGATCGTGTCGTGCAGCAGCGCCGCCACGATCGTGGCGTCGTCGAGCTTGAGGTTGGTGAGGATCGCGGCGACCTCGAGCGGATGCGAGAAATAGGGATCGCCGGAAGCACGGGTCTGCGTGCCGTGCGCCTTCATGGCGTAGACATAGGCGCGGTTGAGCAGGTCTTCGTTGGTGTCGGGGTTGTAGGAGCGGACGCGCTCGACAAGGTCATATTGTCGCATCATTCGCGTCCGCGGCTTGGCCGGCCTCTCCGCCGTGGACGACGTCGGCGCCACCGCGACCGTTTCGGTTGCAGCTTGCATCTGGATGGAACTGCGGCGTCGATACGCCATGAACTCGCTGCCTCTCGCGCGGGACCGGAACGTCCCACCTTTCCTCAATCTAGTGCGCTTTCCAATGAAGCAGCACCCCGCGCGGGCCCTGGAACCATTCAATTTCCCGCGTCCGCGTAGGACGCACCGTAACAGCAAAATTGTCAACAAAAGCAAAGGCCCGGAGCAATGTCCGGGCCTTCGGCAAATCTGTTCGAAACGACGGCGAGCTTACTCGTCTTCCTCGGGCTGCTCCTCCGGGGGCGCCAGACCCTCGAGGCCCTTCAGCAGCTCTTCCTCGGTCATCCGCTCGACCGCCACCTCGGTGTCGTCGGCGTCGACGCTGGCACCGGCGGAACCGATCAGCGGCACGGTGTCGGGCTCGGGCTCGTCGACCTCGACGAACTTCTGCAGGGAGTGAACGAGTTCCTCTTTCAGGTCTTCCGGCGAGATCGTCGAATCGGCAATCTCGCGCAGCGAGACGACCGGATTCTTGTCGTTGTCGCGATCAACCGTGAGTTGCGACCCCGAGGAGATCATCCGGGCGCGATGCGCGGCCAACAGGACGAGGTCGAAACGATTGTCGACCTTGTCAATGCAATCTTCGACGGTGACGCGAGCCATCTCGAGGCGCTCCGTGGTAAAAGGGACCGAACATGTAGGTTATGAGGGTTAGTTATAGGCCTAGCCCCGGTTTCGCAAGGTAAAATTTGTGATTTGCCTTCCGAACAGGCTCTGATAACCCGGTCTGACGGGGGCCAGAAGGGCCGGAGCGTCTGACGACATGGCCAGGTTGCTGTCCCAGGCGAGTAAATCTCTTCATTGCAATGTCAAGGATCTAGGCTTTTTGCCCTCGCCTCACCATAATTGCGGTGGTGACTGTCGTGGGGAAAGATTCACAGAACTTTAGGCAGCAACGCCGGAAATTGCGCGCGGTTGATCACCGCCGCGCTAAGAACACTAACAACCACGCGAGAACACTTTGATGTCGTCACCTGTTTCCAACAAGATCGCGCTCTTCATCGACGGAGCGAATCTTTACGCCACCGCAAAGACGCTGGGCTTCGACATCGACTACAAGCGCCTCCTCAAGGAGTTCCAGAGTCGCGGCACCCTGCTCCGTGCGTTCTACTACACGGCGATCATCGAGGATCAGGAGTATTCGTCGATCCGCCCGTTGATCGACTGGCTCGATTACAACGGCTACACCGTCGTCACCAAGGCGACCAAGGAATTCATCGACGCCAGCGGCCGCCGCAAGGTGAAGGGCAACATGGACATCGAGCTCGCCGTCGATGCCATGGAACTCGCCGAGCACATCGACCAGATGATTCTGTTTTCCGGCGATGGCGACTTCCGTTCGCTGGTGGAAGCAGTGCAGCGCCGCGGCGTTCGCGTCACGGTCATCTCCACCATCGCCAGCCAGCCGCCGATGATCGCTGACGAGCTGCGCCGCCAGGCCGACGTCTTCACCGACCTCGTCGAGTTGCAATCCAAGCTTGGCCGTGATCCGTCCGAACGCCCGGCCCCGCGCGAACCGCGCCACCACTCCCCGCAATTCCTGCAGCGCGCGACCACCATGGCCCCACGGGGAGCCGATGACGATTTCGACGAGTAATCTCGTCGCTGCTGCTACGCGCCCCGACAGCAACTGTCAGCTTTGTGTCAGGCTGGCCGACTTCCGCGCGCAGGCGCGCGCACTGCATCCGGACTGGTTCAACTCGCCGGTGGAATCGTTCGGCGATCCGAATGCGCGGTTGTTGATCGTGGGGCTCGCGCCGGGCCTGCAGGGCGCCAACCGCACCGGCCGTCCCTTCACCGGCGACTACGCCGGTGATCTGCTCTACGCGACCTTGCTCGAATATGGTTTTGCCAGCGGCGTCTATCAGGCGCGGCCGGACGACGGCCTGAAGCTGGTCGACGCCCGGATCAGCAATGCGGTGCGCTGCGTGCCGCCGCAGAACAAGCCGCTGCCGGCCGAGATCAACACCTGCCGGCAATTCCTCCGCGCCACCATCGCCGCGATGCCGAAGCTGCGCGCGATCGTGCTGCTCGGGCGAATCGCCCACGAATCGACTCTCAAGGCACTGGATGTTCGTTTGGCTGCCGCGCCCTTTGTGCACGGCGCCGTGCATAGTGCGGGCAAATTCAAGCTCTACGACAGCTACCACTGCTCGCGCTACAACACGAACACGGGCGTGTTGACGACCGATATGTTCCGCAAGGTCTTCGCGACCGTGCGCAAGGAGCTCGGCTAGCGCCCCTTCCGGTATCCGCTTTGCGAACCGCTATCCAAAGCATGCAAATGCTGGACGCTCGCGCGACTTCGGAATAATAGAAAATACCCCTGAATTGCCCGACGTGTCAAGTTGCCTGGGTGAACGCCGGCCGCCGCCGGCTACTTTGCATGGGGTTGTTTTCGATATTCTGGCAGCGCGACCTGCGACGGCCCCATAACTTCGTATTGCTCTAGTCTAGCTAGTCCGACCGCGGATTGGCCTTCAGCCATTCCAGCACATCTCCGGCGTTCCGGTCGGGCGGGAACACCGGATAGAACACATGCGTGATGCGCGCGTCGTCGATCACCAGCGCGAGCCGCTTGATCAGCGTCAGGCCCGCCACCGACATCGTCGGCAACTTCAACGTGTGCGTCAGTTCCAGCGCTTCGTCGGACAGCACCGGGAACGGCAGATGCAGGCGCGAGGCCATCTCGGTCTGGTAAGCGTTGCTTTGCGTCGACAGCCCGAACACCTGGGCGGCACCGGCCGCCTTCAGCTCGGCGAACAGATCACGGAATGCGCAGGTCTGCGGGGTGCAGCCGCGGGCGCCGGGGATCATATCCCAATCGTCGACCAGCCCGATCTTGCCGGGCTCGCCGGTTCGCGGATAGGCGAACACCACGGTGCGGCCCTTGAGCGCCGACAGCGCCACCGCGGTGTCGTCGGTGGCACGCAGCCTGACCGGCGGGATCGTCATGCCGGTCAGATGCCCCGCGCCGCCGTCATCCGTCGGCGCCGGAATCTTGCTCCAGTCGACGTCAGTAAGGCTCGATTGGCTCATGACCCAAATCTCCCTCGGTCGTCATTGCGAGCGAAGCGAAGCAATCCATAGAGACGCGCACTGGACAGATGGATTGCTTCGTCGCTTCGCTCCTCGCAATGACGACTTGAACGCTATCCCCGCGCCCGCATCAGGCGGCCCTTCTCGCGGCTCCAGTCGCGCTTCTTCTCGGTCTCGCGCTTGTCGTGCAGCTTCTTGCCCTTGGCGACCGCAAGCAGCAGTTTGGCACGGCCGCGCTCGTTGAAATACAGCTTCAGCGGAATGAGCGTCATGCCCTCGCGGTCGACCGCTCCGAGCAGCTTGTTGATCTGCTTGCGATGCAGCAGCAGCTTCCGCGGCCGCTTCGGCTCGTGGTTGAAGCGGTTGGCCTGCAGATATTCAGGAATATTGGCGTTGATCAGCCAGATCTCGCCGTTCTTGGAATCCGCATAGGATTCCGCGATCGTGCTCTTGCCGTTGCGGATTGATTTCACCTCGGTGCCGGTCAGCGAAATGCCGGCCTCGATCGTGTCCTCGATTGCGTAGTTGAAGCGGGCCTTTCGGTTTTCGGCAACAACCTTGATCGGGCGTTCGTTCTTCTCGGCCACTTTAGCTCTTCTTGAGGAGGTCGCGGATTTCCGTCAGTAGCACGACTTCGTCGGACGGCTTCGGCGGTTCGGCGGGCTTGGCCTCATCCTTGCGTTTGAACTGATTCATGAAGCGGACGACCATGAACAGCACGAAAGCGACGATCAGGAAATTGAGCGTCAGCGTCAGGAAGCTGCCCCAGGCCAGCACCGCGCCCTGCTTCTTGGCGTCGGCGAGGTTGGTCGCGTTCACGGCCTTGGAAAGCCCGGTGAAATAGTTGGAGAAGTCGAGTCCGCCCGTGATCGCGCCGATGATCGGCATGATGATGTCGCCGACCAGCGAGGTGACGATCGCGCCGAAGGCTGCACCGATGATGACGGCGACGGCGAGGTCGACGACATTGCCCTTCATGGCGAATTCGCGGAATTCCTTCAGCATGCCCATCCCCTTCTGCTCGACATTGCGCACGGCACTGTTCACGGCGGTCGCGGTCCGGCTCAGTTGATCAGGCCGGCATGGACCATGGCGCTGCGGACCGCCTGGCGGGTCGCTTCGGTGACCGGCACCATCGGCAGGCGCAGCTTCTCGTCGAGCTTGCCGAGCAGCGACATCGCGTATTTCACCGGCGCCGGATTGCTCTCGATGAACAGGTTGGTGTGCAGCGGCATCAGCTTGTCATGGATCTTCAGTGCCGTGGTGACGTCGCCCTTCTGCCAGGCGGTCTGGAACTCCGAGCACAGCCGCGGCGCGACGTTCGAGGTCACCGAGATGCAGCCGTGGCCGCCATGGGCCATGTAGCCGATGATGGTGGCGTCCTCGCCGGAGAGCTGGTTGAAATCCTCGCCCATCGCGGCGCGCTGCTGCGAGACCCGCACCATGCTCGCGGTGGCGTCCTTGACGCCGGCGATGTTCTTCAGCTCGAACAGCCGCTTCATGGTGTCGACCGACATGTCGATCACCGAGCGCGGCGGGATGTTGTAGATGATGATCGGAATGCCGATCGCATCGTTGATCGCCTTGAAGTGCTGATACATGCCTTCCTGCGTCGGCTTGTTGTAGTACGGCGTCACGACCAGCACCGCGGTGGCGCCGGCCTTCTCGGCGTGCTCGGCGAGTTCGATCGCCTCCTTGGTCGAATTCGAACCGGCGCCGGCGATCACGGGCACCCGGCCCTTGGCCTCCTCGATGCACCACTCGACCACCCGCTTATGCTCGTCGTGGCTCAGCGTCGGGCTCTCGCCGGTGGTGCCGACCGGCACCAGGCCGTGGGTGCCCTCGGCGATCTGCCAGTTCACAAGGCCGCGGAAGGCGGCTTCGTCCACCGAGCCGTTTTTGAAGGGCGTCACCAAGGCAGTGAATGATCCCCGGAATTTTGTCTTGGCTGCCATGGACTTCCTCCAAACGCTTCAGGCTAAAGGCTAGGTCGACGGACCTTCGTTGTTGGCGCGCTTCACGTCCGTGCGACCGGCACCCGGTTGTTGCGAAACGCCATGAAAGGCAATTCATATCGGGTCTGGCGGACAGGCGAAAGGGCCGTACCGTACCTATTCCCAGCGGTAATCTGCGGCGCGCGAAATCGTTTCCAGCCGCGATTTTGCCGTTGTGCTGGCGCAAACAGCCGCACCGGCAGGCTTCTTAGTATTTTGTGTACGTTTTCAATCAAATAAGAACCCATGGCCCAAACGACCAAATGATTCGGGGCCGCAGAGGACTTCTGTGATCCGTTCCGTTCGTGCAGGCACATTGCGGTCGACGGCGCTGGCGACGAGCCTGGCGCTCGTTGTCGGCCTTGCCGCCATCACGGCCGATGCCTGGGCCGCCGAGGATGCTCCAACCGCGAAGCCGGCTGCCCAAGACGCGGCTTCCAAGGGCGCCGCCTCCAAGACCACGCCGAAGTCCACGGCTCCGAAGGCGGCGGCTTCAAAGCCAGCGGCAATCAAACCCGGCGCCGCCAAGACTGACGCTGCCAAGACCAACGCTGAAAAGACTGACACTCACAAGACCGAGGCTCACAAGACAACGTCGTCCAAGTCCGGCGCGGTCAAGACAGACGGAGCCAAGGCCGCTCCCGCCAAGACCGAAGCTCACAAGGCAACGGCTCCGAAGCCCACGGAATCCAAGGGCACCACGTCCAAGACCAACACATCCAAGACCACCGCGGCCAAGCCCGCCGCTCCGGCTGCAACGGGAACTGTATCGAACAGGTCGGTGCCCGCGCCCGCACTGGTTCCGGCAACCCGCCAGCATGCCGCGCCGATCGCGCGCAAGCCGGTGCTGCCTGCGGCCGTGGCCGCGACATCCTCGACGTCGCAGTCGGACAAGGAAGCGCTTGCAAGCGTCGTCGAGCTGCTGCGCAAGCGCAAGCCGGCGGACGCCACCGAGGCCGAGGCCTCGATCTCAGATCCGGTCGCGCGCAAGCTTGCCGAATGGCTGATCCTGCGCAGCGAGGACAACGGCGCCTCGGTCGAGCGCTACCGCGCCTTCCTCGATGCCAATCCGAGCTGGCCGTCGCAGACCTTCCTGCGTCGTCGCATCGAGGCCTCGTTGTGGGACGACCGCCGCGACGACTCCGCGGTCTGGGCCTGGTTCCAGAATGAATCGCCGGTCTCGGCCAAGGGCCGGCTCGCGCTCGCCAAGGTGATGATCGGACGCGGCGACCGCGGCAATGCCGAGCGCCTGGTCCGCGAGGCCTGGCGCAACGACGGGATGAGCGAGGACACCGAAAACACCGCGCTCGAGCTGTTCGGCTCCTTCCTGACTGCCGGCGACCACAAGGCACGCATGGACACCATGCTGTACGGCACCGACAACGAGGCCGCCGGCATGCGCGAAGCCAAACGCCTTGGCTCCGGCTACGTGGCGCTCGCGAAGGCACGCATCGCCGCCACCCGCAAGGGTTCGAACCTGCGCGCGCTGCTGGAAGCCGTGCCGAGCGAACTCTCCGGCGACACCGGCTACTTGTTCGCCAGGATCCAGTTGCTCCGCCGCGAGGAGAAATTCTCCGAGGCCGCGCGGCTGATGCTGAGCGCACCGAAGGAAGCTTCCCGCCTGTACAATGTCGACGAATGGTGGATCGAGCGCCGGCTGCTGGCGCGCAAGATGATCGACACCAACGAGTTTCGTACCGCCTATCTGATCGCGCGCGACGCGGCGCTGCCGGCCCGCGACATCTACAAGACCGAGCAGGAATTCACCTCGGGCTGGATCGCGCTGCGCTTCCTCAACGATCCCGCCCTCGCCGCCCAGCATTTCGCGCGGATCGGCGTCGGCAGCGTTAATCCGACCGCGCTGGCGCGTGCCGGCTATTGGCAGGGCCGCGCCGCGGAAGCCGCCGGCCGCGGCCAGGAGGCGCGCGCCGCCTACGGACGCGCGGCCGAGCAGTCCACCAGCTATTACGGCCAGCTCGCGCGCGCCAAGCTCGGCCTGCCGCAGATCGAGCTGAACAGCGCGCCGCGCGGCCGCGGCGCCGAGCGGCTGGAGATCGTACGCGCGGTGGCGCTGCTCTACGAAATCGACGCGCGCGAGCTCGCGATCCCGATCTTCGGCGACATGGGCGACAATGGCGATCCGGAAGCCCTTGCCGGCCTCGGCGAGCTCACCGCGCGCCACGGCGATGCCCGCGGGATGCTGCTGATGGGCAAGGCCGCGCTCAACCGCGGACTGCCGTTCGACCATTACGCCTATCCGGTGAACGGCATCCCCTCGTTCCGCCAGGTCGGGCCGGAGGTCGAGCAAAGCGTCGTCTACGCGATCGCGCGCCAGGAGAGCGCGTTCAATCCTGCGGTGGTGTCACCGGCCCAGGCCTACGGCCTGATGCAGGTGACGCCGGACGCCGGACGTTACGTCTGCAAGCGCGCCGGCATCGGCTTCGACCTCAACCGGATGAAGACCGATCCGGTCTACAACGCGATGCTCGGCGCCGCCGAGCTCGGCGGCCTGCTCGAGGACTATCGCGGCTCCTACATCCTGACCTTCGCCGCCTACAATGCCGGCCGCGGCAGCGTGCGGAAGTGGATCGAGCGCTATGGCGATCCGCGCGATCCCAAGGTCGACGCGGTCGACTGGGTCGAGCTGATTCCGTTCTCGGAGACGCGGAACTACGTCCAGCGGATCATGGAAAACCTGCAGGTCTATCGCGCCCGGTTCGGCGGCGGCACCAAATTGCAGATCGAGGCCGATTTGCGACGCGGCGCCAGCGTGGAATGAGCCGGCGCAACCGGTTTTCAACAGGCTGGGCGACCGCAGCTTCCAGCCTCGACCAAAGATCCAGCTAATCTATTGTTATATCTTGCATTTTAAGCAACCGCGCGCTCCGATACGAGCCGATCGGCGCGGTTTATAAAGGCTTGGGGACGGCCGGCGGCCGAGCTGCCCTCAAATCACCTTGGCGCAATCTGAATCTGCCGCTTGCGGCTCAGCGCCCTCTCGGGCATATCGGCGCCATTGGAGACGTGGCCGAGTGGCTGAAGGCGGCGGTTTGCTAAACCGTTATAGGCTTGTAAAGGCCTATCGAGGGTTCGAATCCCTCCGTCTCCGCCAGCCAACTATTTGTCCAGCCCGGAGACATGGGTAACAGGTCGTGCCTAAGACATGGTGACAACCTCGTGCGAGAGCATGGTCAAATTCATCTCTCAGAATCGCGCCGATTTTCCGAAACTTGAGACGGCGATCAGTTCGACCGTTACTGCAAATATGACCAAGGCTGGATAAAGAAACGCCGCCGGGACAATGCCATTTCGAGCCCGGCGGCGTACTTTTGGCGTGCTGCACGGCGCTCCCTTAAAGTTCAATCTCGATTGCCATGTTCGCGCGCACAAGAGTGGTCAAGCCCGCTTTCAATCTCTTCGCTTGCCAGGTCTGGAAAGCTGGATCGGCGTTCAGCTTGTCAACCGCCGCGCCATAAGCCGAAAACGTCTCAAAATTTACTGAGAAAACGAAATTGCCGGCTTCACCGACGGCGACAGACCAGAACCTTGGTTTGCCACCATGCTTGCGCCAAAGCGCGGCACTCTCCTTTGCCAATTCGAGTATTCCTGCGAGGTCACCGCCTGGATTCGGCTTGACCACGTACTGCACGACTACTGCCATGCTACCCTCCATTGAAATTACAGGAGGAGCGCATGCGAGGCTGTTTTTCGGTCGTGGGGTTTGATCTAGGTCAAGCAATCCAGCGACGCGACATGGGTACTTAGCTGCCCCGGCGCGAACCGCGATGGCATAGTGCCTGCACTCTGGACCGTGCTGGGGATTTCAGTGTCCCAGTTCAGGAAGGAAACGCCGCCGGGCGTGTATTTTTGAGACCGGCGGCGTACTTTTTGGGGATTCGATCAGATCCAGTCGGTTGCCCAGCCGGGCAGACGATCCGGAAGCGGCCTATCGAGCAGGCCAGCGAACAACACGGCGAGCGCCGCACCTTTGATGGCGCCTTCGCCGTTGCTCCATCCGAAATGGGGGACCGCCGAGGCAATCGCCCACATCCAAAACGGTATTGGCGTGCGACCGCTGACTGTGACTTCGAAAGTATTTTCCAGTTCTCTTGTTCGCCCGGTATTGTCCATAAGCCGCAGAAAAAGCAGCCCTTTACTCACTCTTGAGCGGCGGTCCTAAGAGGGTCGTCCTGGAGGAATGCCGGCATCGGCCCCTGGCCTGGACCGGTTGTCACCTCCGCGTGAATGAAACATCATTCCCGGCTCCGCGAAGCGAGCACGCAACAAACCGCGCCCACCATCCCCGCATTGTTTATTTCACCTGAACATTTCCGGGGTAAAGCCATGCAGCAAGACAGTGGCATCCACTTCCAGGATACCGACCAGGTTCTGCGTAACGCCCAGCTTCGCCGATCCGCCGACTTGGGTCCCTGGTTACGGCAGCGCTTCTCATCCAAGGCAGGCAGGCTCGTGGTCGCAACTTCGCTGGCTTGCATGGTTGTTGTGCTGGCGATCGCTGCTGCCCCGCGGCCGGTCTCGAGCGCTGCGCTTGGCAGCGAGTGGCAATGTAGCAAGGCAGCGTTTGTCCTGACGACCTGCCGTCAAGCCGACCCCGCCCGTTCATAGCAAGCAGCCGCATTGGGGACGTACGGTAGCGACGTCAATTGGCTCTGGTGAAACCATTTGTCCGGCGACTCCGTAACTGGAGCGCCGGCCTATTTCTTCCATTTTGGCACTACGGGCCGGCTGGGGCCGTTCGGTCTTTCCCAGTCACGAACGGCCCCACTTTTAGGCCCATCCATGAACCGCGTCAGCTTTCCCTCGGCTTGATTATTTGGCATCAAATGATCAAGGCGCCCGCGCGAAGAATCCGTCGGCCGGTCGAGCTCGAGCTGAAGGCGAAGAAATAGATGGATGGCCCAAGTCGCGGTCTCAGGTCAGCGATCTGTTTCGCGCTGGTTCTCCTTCTGCCTGCTGCGCAGACGGCGCCGACGCTGCATTCGCGGGACGAGTGGCGTGTGGTTGACAAGGAATGCCGCGACGTCTTGCCTGCGCAGGCAAAGATACGGGCGTGTCTCAACCTGCTGAGCGATCGACGCCTCTCGACCGCTTATCTTGCGTCGATCACCGGCGAAATATCGAGCACCTTCCAAGGCTTGCGGGACTACGGCAACGCAATCAAGTACAAGAAGATCGAAATTGAACGTACCTCGGCGAGGCAACCTTCTTCGTCGGGTGACGCACTTCCTGCCAGTCTCGGTGCGATGTCTCTGCGTTACACGGAGCTCGGGACACTCCAGGCGCTCAATCGCCAAACCAATTTCGGCAGTCAGTCGGATGAAGCGCGCCGAGGCGCCACTGAGGAGCAAAGCAGCTACAACCTTGCGCTTCAGTACAACCCGATGAACTACAGGGCATATCGATACCGGGCTGAAATTCGCAGCCAATTCTGCGACAGCGCGTCCGCCGCTCAAGACATGGAAGCAGCGGTCAGGTTTGCCGAACAGGCGGGAGATCAGGACGCCGCGCGAGACTACAAGCGCATCACGCTGGGTGCTTGCGTTCCGGCGTGGCGGCGAGACTAGGTGGTGTGGACATTTATCGCATCCATAAGACGATGGCTGCGAGAGTAACGACGGCCAGGTAATTTCGGGCGGTCTTTTCGAAGCGGGTTGCGACGCGGCGGAACTGCTTGAGTTTTGAGAAGCAGCATTCGACGAGATGACGCTGGGCATAGAGGTGCTTGTCCAGCGGATATTTGAGCGCACGTGACGGGTTGTTGGGGATGACGGCGAGCGCGCCTTTGGCAGCGATCGCCTGGCGCAAGTGATCGGCGTCATAAGCCGTATCCGCCATGACGACCTGGGCAGGTAATCCCTCGATCAATTCGGCGGCTTGCGGTACGTCGCTCTTCTGACCTGCGGTGAGCTTGAACCGTACGGGACATCCCAGGCCGCGAACGGCCATATGTATCTTGGTGCTCAGGCCACCGCGCGAGCGACCGATCGCCTGATCTTCAGACCCCCTTTTTTCGCCCCAGCGGCGTGCTGGTGCGCCCGGACGATGGTGGAGTCGACGATCAGATACTCGAAGTCCGGATCACCGGACATCGCTTCGAATATGCGCCACCAGACCCCCTTGATGCTCCATCGACTGAAGCGCCGAAACACGCTGTTCCAGTCTCCAAACACCTCCGGAAGATCACGCCAGGGAGAGCCAGTGCGCACGATCCAAAGTACGCCCTCCACAAACATCCGGTTGTCCCGTCCGGTCGAACCCTTCTGGTCAGGCCGGCCGATGATCAGCGGCGCCATCCGCTCCCATGTCGCGTCGCTCAATACCAAGCGGTCCATCACACCCAAGGCGGCCTCCCCAAAAGCAGCCTTGAATCTGATTTGCGCCTAAAAGGGAATCCTTAGAGTCCACACCACCTAGTCCGAGCCATCAGACTGTCGCCAGCCGGCGGCACACGCCGCGCCGCACCGCCCCGACAGTATTCTTACGGACCCCCAACTGGCAGGGAACTTGCGATGTATCCGTGAATAGTTCGGCGCCAGCTGTTCTCGGTGTGCCGAACTCAGACATTCGGAGCACGCAAATGAACATGCATCATCGTTTTGAGACAGCTGGCGGACGTGGCGGACGCGAGTCGACGGTCAGCAAGATGCTGTCCGATCTCGTCCTGGCCTGCCGGCAGATCGAAGCCGACATCGCGACCGAAGAAGCGCGCGTGGGAATTTATGACCGATCGGACGCGAGGTATCCGATTTTGGCAAGGTCGCTCAATGAGCGGCACGCCAATCTCAAGGGAACGATTGCCACGCTCGAAAAGCGCGTCGCCGAGAGATCTCAGCACAAGCTGGTGACCGACGCAGCATAGCTCGGTCTTTGACCAGCTCCTTGCACGCGGGCAGAGCGATCGATGCGATGAAGCATCAGTGCGGCGGCGACGACGTCAGCCGCTGCCGCGGGTGGATGGATCGAGGTTTCGGTTCTCGCCGGGCGGGATCGGGCCAAAGCCCGGATATACGTACCGGTCCGGAGACACGACCTGTTCACTTGGACGGATGATGAGGTGCTGTCGCACGCGACGATGATGCGCCGTTGCGGCGCCGGCAACCGAGCTCCACAGCATCGCAAGCGGCAACGCCAAGGCCAAGGAAATAGGCAAGCAAACACGCAAGACAACACGCATCGCGATCACTCCGTTTCACCGAACAGGTGATCGCCGAGCGTAGCGCTGTATTCTGCCCTGGCTTCTCACATGCGATCAAAACAGCGAGATCGGCGATCCGTCACTTCGTTATCGCGCACCGATCGCGGTCTTTAGCGGCCGCGGCAAGGCCTGCGCGCAGGCGACACCGAGCAGCGCGAGGCCGCCGCCGACGACGTGGAATGGCCTGACCGGCTCGCCGAGCATCACGATCGCGGCCACAGCGGTCAGCACCGGCAAGAGATTCATGAAGATCGCGCAGCGGTTCGGGCCGAGCTGCGCGACGCCGCGGATCCAGAGGAACGGCAGCACCACCGACGCGAGCGCACCGGCATACACGATCAGCGGCAAAGTCTCGGCGTTGACCTGACGCAGCGGCGCCGGCGTCGCGAGGAACGCGGGAAACATCACGGCCAGCGCGCACAGCGCCTGCATGTAGGTGGATTGCCATCCAGTGATCGGCAGATTCCAGCGTTTCAGCAGCACGCCGTACAGCGCATAGGCGATCGCGGCCAGCAGCATCAGCGCGTCGCCCGCATGCACGCCGTTCTGCAACAGCGACGACAAGTCGCCGCCGCTGACGAGGTAGACGAGGCCCGCAAATGACAGCGGTGCGCCCCAGATCATGCCAAGCGTCGGCGGTTCGCCGAGCAGCGCGGCACTGAGGGCGACCGTCAACAGCGGCGTCAGCGCGGTGAAGACAGCCATGTTGGTCGCGGTGGCGGTTTCGGCCGCCAGATACGACAGGCTCTGGAACAGGCACATCGCAAGGAAGCCGAGGATCGCGAGCGGACCGAGATGCGGCCAGATCGCACGGCGATTGCGCCAGGCGCCGCGCGCCACAAACGGAGACATCAAGAGCATCGCGACCAGCAGGCGATAGAAGGTGATCGCCTGCGGACCGATCGTGTGCGCCGAGAGGCGAGAGACGATGACGTTGCCCGCCCACAGCACGATGGCAACGAAGGGATAGAGAAGTGCGACTTTCTGCTTGAACATGACCCGGCAGCGCGTTGGTGAAGGACGCTCCAGCAACTACCTGTCGCGCTAACGTCCGTCTCACGCTAGAATGACCTCACCTAGTGAGATTGGGACATGCGAGATGAAGACGTGTTGGACGAGCTGACCACACGGCACCTCGACTATCACGCCACGGCGCGGCCGATGGCGGCGATGGAGATCGACTATCCGAGCGGCGCGTCGACCGGCCTGCACGCGCATCCGCGCGGCCAGCTGCTCTATGCGATCGAAGGCGTGATGGTCGTTCGCTGCGCTGAAGGCACCTGGGTGGTGCCGCCCAACCGTGCGGTGTGGCTGGTGGCCGATCTCGCGCACGAGGTCCGGATGTGCGGCGCGGTCAAGATCCGCACCGTGTTCGTGGACGCCGACGCGGCTCCCGATCTGCCGGGGGCCAGCTGCGTGTTCGCGGTCTCGCCGCTGCTGCGCGAATTGTTCGTCGCCGCGATGCGCGTCCCGCTGGACTATGCGCCCGCGACCTCCGATGAGCGCCTGATGCGCGTGCTGCTCGACCAGCTGCGCGAAGTCGATGTGCTGCCGCTGCACTTGCCGATGCCGCGCGACGAAAGGCTCGCGCGGATCTGCGCCGCGCTGGTGGCCCACCCGGACGATGGCTCCACGGCGGAGCAATGGGCGCGCCGGCTGAAGCTGACGTCGAAGACCATCCATCGTCTGTTCGCCAGGGAAACCGGCATGACGTTCGGCGAATGGCGTCAGCAGGCCCGCCTGCTGTTCGCGCTCGAACGCCTCGCGCGCGGCGCCCGCGTGATCGATGTCGCGCTCGATGCCGGCTATGCCAGCCAGAGCGCCTTCAGCGCGATGTTCCGCAAGCATTTTGGCGTGCCGCCCAACGCGTTCTATCGGTGAGCCGTCCACTGCCGCTGTGCTCCCTCTGCCCGTTCTTACGGGGAGAGGGTTGGGGTGAGGGGCTGCATCCGCAAAACAACTTCGAGTTAGACTCGCGGAGATTCCCCCTCACCCGGATCGCATTGCGCTTCGCTCCATGCGATCCGGCCTCTCCCCGCACACGGGGCGAGGTGAAGCAGAGTCCGTTGCTCGGCCTGGCATAATTTCGTCGCGCTTTAGTGCTCCGCCGCCGACTGAGCCTCCGGTCCCAGGATCCATTCCCTGAACGCCGCGATCTTCGGAAGCGACTGCCGGTTGTCGGGACAGACGAGATAGTAGGCGAACTCCTCCAGATGCGCGGTCTCGAGCAGCTGGACCAGTTCGCCGCTCGCGATCTCATTTGCGACCATCGCGGCCGGCAGCAGGCCCGCGCCCTGCCCCGTCAGCACGGCCTTCAGCAGAAGGCCGCTGTCATCGAACGAGGGTCCGCGCGGCGTGCGAACCTCCGCGATGCCGTTGGCCTGAAACCACAGGCTCCACCCCTTGCGATCGGCGTCATGCACCTGCGGCCAGCCCGCGAGTTCGCCCGGAGATGCCGGCCGGCCAAGTCGCTCAACCAGCGACGGCGATGCCACCGCCACCATCTCCACGGTGACGACGCGGTCGCTGCGCAGCCCCGGATAGCGGCCAAGGCCGTGGCGCACCGCGACGTCAACGCCGCTGCGCGAGAAATCGACCACTGTGTTGCTGGTGACGATCTGCAGATCGATCTCGGGATGCGCATCCTGGAACGAGGCCATGCGGGGCACCAGCCAGGCCGACGCAAAGAACGGCGTGACGCTCACCGTGAGCGTACCGACATCGACCGATGCCGCGACGCGGCGCGAGGCATCCGCGATCTGGCGAAACGCGTTGCGGATCGACGGCAGATAGTCGCGGCCGGCGTCGGTGAGATAGATGCCGCGCGGAACCCGCTCGAACAGCTTCACGCCGAGATCGGCTTCGAGCGTCTTGAGCATCTGACTGACCGCGCCCGGCGTCACGCATAGCTCCTCGGCCGCGAGCTTCACCGAGAGATGGCGAGCAGCGGATTCAAACGCCTTGAGCGCGTTCAGGGGTGGAAGCCGGCTTTCCATGATTTAGATTTTCTAATCTGAATTGCCCAGCAAATCTGGTTTGCCAACTCGGCGTCCCGGGCGCCTTATCAGCTTAATCCGATGCTGAAAGCCGCGTCAACGCAGAGAAAGTCGAAATCATGGAACTTAGATTTTCTAACCTTCTTTGCCGCTCCCGACGGCTCCGTTTTCTTGATGGAGCCAAGCCATGACCGAGGTCGCAAGCAAGCTCGGCCTCCGCGAGATCGCTGCCGGCGGCCAGACCGGCCCGCTCGTCGAGCGCATCAACGCGTCGCAAGCCGGCAGCCTGCCCGGCCTGCTGGACTTTCAGTGGCTCGAAGCCGGACGCGGCCACATCCGCGGCCGCTTCGAGATTGCCGCAAAACACTTCTCGCCGCACGGGCTGCTGCACGGCGCAAGCATCGTCGCATTGGCCGATACCGCATGCGGGTTCGGCTGCCTCGCGTCGTTGCCGGACGGCGCCATCGGCTTCGCCACCGGAGAGTTGAAGACCAACTTCATCGGCGCCGCGCGCGAAGGCGGCATGAGCTGCGAGGCGCGCCTCGTTCACGCCGGGCGCTCCACCCAGGTGTGGGACGCCGAGATCCGCAGCGAGGCGACAGGCAAGACCATCGCGCTGTTTCGCTGCACGCAGATGCTGCTCAACCCGCCGAGCAAGGCCGGTGGTCATGCGGCACAGGGAGAACGATCATGAGGAATGCCGTCATGCACGCCGATTATCAACGAGCCAGACCGTTCTACGGCTGGTACGTCGTCGCAGCAGCCTTCGTCGTGACGCTGATCGGCTTCGGCAGCGCCTACACATTCTCGTCCTTCGTCGAGTCCCTGCAGCGGGAGTTCGGCGCCTCGCGCGGCTCGGTATCGCTGGTGTTCTCCTTCGCTGGCTTCCTGTATTTCGGCCTGGGGATGATCTCCGGTCCGCTTGCCGATCGCTGGGGCGCACGCAGGCTCGCTGGCCTCGGAATGGCGCTGGTCGGTCTCGGCATGGTGCTGGCGGGACAGGCGCAGACCATCCTCCAGGTCTATGCCGCCTACAGCATCGGGATCGGCGCCGGTGTCGGTTGCGCCTACGTGCCGACCTTGGGCGCCGTGCAGCGCTGGTTCGTCAGCCGGCGCGGTTTTGCGTCGGGCCTCGCGGTCAGCGGGATCGGGGTCGGCACGCTGGTGATGCCGCCGCTCGCGACCTGGCTGATCACGAGCCTCGGCTGGCGCGATGCCTATGTCGTGCTGGGCGTTGTCGCCGCCGTCGCCGGGATCGGTGCATCGCTGCTGATCGCGGACGATCCGCGCCGGTACGGCACCGGACCGGACGGCGATCCGCTCGAGACGGTTTCGGGCGCGCCGCTCCGCCAGGGCGTCTCGATCCGCGGCGCGGTGCGGACCGCCCGCTTCGCCGGGCTCTATGCCGCCTGCCTGATCAGCGCGTTCGGGGTGTTCGTGCCGTTCGTGCACCTCGTGCCGCTTGCGGTCGATCATCAGGTGGCGCCGACGCTGGCCGTACTGTTGCTCGGGATGATCGGGGTCGGCAGCACGGCCGGACGGTTCTTCCTCGGCGGCATCGCCGACCGCGTCGGCCGCGATGCATTCCTGGTCGCGATGTATCTCGGCATGGCCGTCTCGCTGGCGATCTGGGCGATCGCCGGCACCTTCTGGTCGCTCACGGTCTTCGCGCTGCTGTTCGGCCTGTTCTATGGCGGCTGGGTCGCGATCCTGCCCGCTGTCGTCACCGACCATTTCGGCGGCCGCAATGTCGGCGGCATCATCGGCATCCTCTACACCAGCGTCGCGGTTGGCACGCTGCTGGGCCCGAGCGCCGCCGGCTTCGCCTACGATATCAGCCACAGCTACTTCATTCCGGTGGCGATCAGCGCGGCCGCCAACCTCGTCGCCGCCCTCATTGCAATGGCGACCATGCGAACGGCCTCGCCGATCGCCTCGGTTGAGCAGGCGTGAGGCCCTCATGACGGTCGGTGACCCCCGTGCTACGCTCGGAGATCACCGCCCCATCGTTTCGAGACCTCCGTGATCGCTCGCCTCGCCATGACCAATGCCTGGACTTATCGGCGAGCCGACAGGGAAGACATCGTTGAGCTGGCATCGTGGCGCGGCGCCGGCTCGCTTGGCCTCAAGCCGCACTTCCATGACGAGAACCAGATCGTGCTGGTGCTGTCAGGGTCGCGCGCCTTTCGCATCGGCGGCGCGACCGTCACCGTGCCCGCCGGCCATGCCGCGCTGATTCCGGCCGGAATGCTGCATGCGCCGATGACGATGTCGGACGAGGAAACGGCCTGCCTGAACGCCTACGTTCCTGCCGGCCGCGTCTGCTCATCGGTGCGGATCATCCGGTTCGGGCAGCGTTGGCGGAACGTCGACGAGATCTCGCCTGGGCACGTCAGCGAGATCGCCGACGACATCCTGTCGTGCGCGCCGTCCCACCCCGCCGGGTGCACCGACAAGACGAAGCTCGGCATCACGCTGACCGAGAGCGTCGCGCCGATCGGAGCGATTGCCGCCGGCTTCGGGCGAAGCCGCGAAGGCTTCAGCCGCATGGTCAGCCGCGAGCTCGGCATCCCGCCGCATACCTTCCGCCGGCTGGCCCGCCTCAATCTTGCCCGGCAATTGCTGCGCGCCGGCGAGCCGATCGCAGCAGCCGCGGCCGATGCGGGCTTTTCTGACCAGAGCCACCTCACCCGGCTGTTCCGCCGCACCTTTGGCACGACGCCGGGCGTCTACTGGCGCGGCTGAAGTGACGTCACAGACGTTCCAGACCGATTGGCGCGCCGCCCGCTAGCCTGCTCACCCTCAAGAGGGTGAAGGATGGATACCCAGACAAGTCTTCTGCTGCTGGCGGCCGGGGTCGCCGGAGGGATCATCAATGCACTGGCGGGCGGCGCCACACTCATCACCTTTCCGGCGATGCTCGCGGCGGGCCTGCCGGCCGTCATCGCCAACGCGTCGAATGCGGTGGCGATCTCGCCGGGGCATTTGATCGCGGCGCTCGCCGATCGCGGCAAGCTGCCGCCGCCGACGCGGCGCACGATCAGCTTCGTCGTGATCGCCACGGTGGGCGGCGCGGTCGGCGCCGGCGTGCTGTTGCTGCTTCCCGAGCGGCTGTTCCTGCTGCCGGTGCCGGCCTTGATCGCATTTGCAACGCTGTTGTTCGGCTTCGCGCCGCAGATCCAGGGATGGACCGTCGAGCGCCACAAGGCCGCGGCCTTGCCCTCGACCAGCGCGAGCGGTGCTGTCCTGGGATTGTCGTGCATCTATGGAGGCTTCTTCGGCGCCGGTCTCGGCGTCATCCTGACCGCGGTGCTGTCGATCACCGAGCCCGGCGACATCAGGGCGATCAAGGCGTTGAAGAACCTGCTCGCGACGTGCGTGTCGCTCGCTGCCACATTGATCTTTATCTTGCAGGGAGCGGTGCGATGGCCAGAGACCTTGGCGATGCTGCTCGGCGCCATGATCGGCGGCTATGCCGGAGGCTTCCTGATCCGGATCCTTCCCGGCCACATCGTCCGGCAGTTCGTCATCGTGGCCGGAGCGCTGATGACGGTGGTCTACGCGGCGCGATACTGGTTCTAGGTGGAGCGAGGGAGCCGAGGCTCCCATCGACATCGGTTGGCTTAGTGCGTCGTCATCCAGGCGCGGGCTTCACGCTGGGCGGCCGCGATCTCGACATCGGACATCTGCTCGGCGACTTCGCGGCGGTGCGCGATCGCGTCAGTACGTCCCTTGAGCGCCGCCAGGTTGAACCATTTGTGCGCCGCGACGAGGTTGACCACACCGGAGCGGCCGCTCGCCCAATACATGCCACGTTCGAACAGCACGTCCTGGATCGCCGTTGCGGCAACCGGGACAGCGCTTTCCTGATCGATGACCCCCTGAAACATTCTCATTCCCCTTTTTGTTGTTGGCCGCCCTCCCCCGAGCGCGGCCCCCGTCCACTGTTGAAACTACCCTGTCATTCCCTGGCTGATCTTTGATCATGCCCGGGCCGATCTCTTGATCATGCCCCGCGCTGATCCTCGGGATCACCGCGTGCCGTTTGCCGGCTTGTTGGGATGATCATGGCCCATCAAATTTGAAGAGCGGTTTAAGTATCGCGATGAACGGGATGTAAATCGGCGTCGCCGAGGGCGCATCGAGGAATCGCAGAAGTGCCTGTGCCGCAGGCACTTCCTTGCATTCGTGAACGCCGGTTTACCCTGGTGTTTGGGACAACGATAACCATGGCGGACATTGGCCGCGGGCGCCGGCGGGTCCCACCAGGTAATCAGTTCGAAATTGACGGAGGGACGGCGCGACCATGGACGAGCCGCGGAGCGGCGTGCGGTCGGGTGCACAGAGAAAAGCAACGCGAGGCCGTCAGGCCCAACGTCGATCCGGAACGGGGATGGATGGGGAAAGTGGCTGCCGGGCGCGGACTGCGCGGGCCGCCGGAACGAGGGGGTCGGCGAACACGTCAGGACCAGATTTCAGCTCGGCATTCTCGCCGGTGAAATTGCGGAACCAAGCGGGCTCCGCACCGAACGAAGAAATCTCTGTTTCTTCTGCCGGACCGGTTTTGGGAAGGTTGCCCTCTCCGAAATTCGATCCAGCCGTTTGACCTGATGTCTCGCCGACACCCTCTTTCGTCAGCCAGAGCCTTGGGGGTGGGATGTGCCTCTCAGCAGTCCGTCCGCTGGCTCTCGCGACGTGCCGGCGTCAAGCCGCCGGCAATCCTCTCGAGGCGAGAGGCTTACTTCTTCTTGGCGACCTTGCGGGTCTTCTTCGCAGTCTTCTTCACTGCGCTCTTCGCCTTCTTCGCCTTCTTTGCCTTCTTAGCCATGTTGCCCTCCAGTATGTGAGATGGCTCTACTTCGCTGCGTGCACTCGGGAATCGATATGCACTACTTCCCGAATACACCAACAGACCGAAAAAAACAGTGTCCCGCTTAAGGAAGTGTTGACGCAGCGGTGGCAACGCGCACCGCGCGCGCCGCCGTTCAAATCGACACTTCATTCACGCGACGATGCAAGAAGTGCAACAGCCGCCGACATCGGCATTTGTCAACGTTGCAGGAAATGCCTTCTGTTGTAGGCTTTTCTTGAATTCGCATTGAAGCGATCGACGCGAGATCGTCGTTGCGCTGAGTCGCGAGCGAAGACGAAAAGCGGCACGTCGCCGACGCCGAGTCGTAATTTTTGGCAACGAAAAAATTTTCGTGGGAAAGACGGCTTTTGCCTCGTTTGAGGTCATCCGAACCGGATTTGCGAACGAATCGCGGCTTCTGCGATTCGGCGCCGGTGGCGCCGGCGCGCCACGAACGGAGGGTGTGAGGCAGGATCACGCCACGTTCACGCGCGCGCGACGACACCGAAGGTGACGGCAAAGGAGCATGCAAGGGAGCATGATCCGGCTGGATCATGCGCCAAGGACAACATCATTGTCCTGTTGTTCAGATGCCGAGCTTCGACTTCAAGAGGTCGTTGACCGCCTGCGGGTTCGCCTTGCCGCCCGACGACTTCATCACCTGACCGACGAACCAGCCGACCAATTGCGGCTTCGCCTTCGCTTGCTCGACCTTGTCGGGATTGGCCGCGATGATGTCGTCGACCACCTTCTCGATCGCGCCGAGGTCGGTGACCTGCTTCATGCCGCGCGCCTCGACAAGCGCGCGCGGATCGCCGCCTTCCTGCCAGACGATCTCGAACAAGTCCTTGGCGATCTTGCCGGAAATCGTTCCCTCGCCGATCAGGTCGACGATCGCGGCGAGCTGCTCCGCCGACACCGGCGAGGCTGCGATCTCGACGCCTTCCTTGTTGAGACGACCGAACAATTCGTTGATCACCCAGTTGGCGGCGAGCTTGCCGTCGCGCGCCTTGTCGGCAAGATCCGACAGCACCGTCTCGTAGAACTCCGCGCTCTCGCGCTCGGCGACCAGCACGCTCGCATCATAGGGCGACAGGCCGAAGCCCGTAATAAAACGGGACTTCTTCTCGTCCGGCAGTTCCGGCAGCTGCGCCTTGAGATCGTCGACGAAGGCCTGGCTGAACTCGAGCGGCAACAGATCGGGATCGGGGAAGTACCGGTAGTCGTGCGCCTCTTCCTTGGAGCGCATCGAGCGGGTCTCGCCCTTGTTCGGGTCGAACAGCCGGGTTTCCTGGTCGATCGAGCCGCCGTCCTCGATGATCTCGATCTGACGCCGCGCCTCGTACTCGATTGCCTGGCCGATGAAGTTGACCGAGTTCATGTTCTTGATTTCGCAGCGGGTGCCGAACGCGGTCTCGCCGTAACGGCGCACCGAGACGTTGACGTCGGCGCGCAGATTGCCCTTCTCCATGTCGCCGTCGCAGGTGCCGAGGTAGCGCAGGATCGAGCGCAGCTTGGTGACGTAGGCCTTGGCCTGCTCGGCGTCGCGGATGTCGGGCTTGGAGACGATCTCCATCAGCGCAACGCCGCAACGGTTGAGGTCGACATAGGACATCGTCGGCGACTGATCGTGCAGCAACTTGCCGGCGTCCTGCTCCAGGTGCAGCCGCTCGATCCCGATCGTGACGCTGCGGCCGCCGTCGAGCTCGAGCGACACCTCACCCTCGCCCACGATCGGCGACTTGTACTGGCTGATCTGGTAGCCCTGCGGCGAGTCCGGATAGAAATAGTTCTTGCGGTCGAACACCGAGCGCAGGTTGATCTGCGCATTCAGCCCGAGACCGGTGCGCACCGCCTGGCGGACGCACTCCTCGTTGATCACGGGCAACATGCCCGGCATCGCGGCATCGACCAGCGAGACATGGGAATTGGGATCGCCGCCGAACGCGGTCGATGCGCCGGAGAACAGCTTCGCGTTCGAGGTGACCTGGGCATGGATCTCCATGCCGATCACGACCTCCCAATCGCCGGTGGCGCTCTTGATCAGTTTGTGCGGGGCGGCAGATGCGGTCATGGATCTCGGTTTCCGGATAAAGGATATCTGGGATGGATTGGGCTTCGCGCAACCAATCGCGCCAGTCAAGCCGCCTTCCTGTCCTCTTGCGGCCCGCCGCCGTCGCCTGCGGCGGGATCAGAGCCCGCGCCGGAACTGCTGGTAGGCCTTGCTCGAGCGCAGCGCGTCGGCGCCGCCCGCGATCAGCTGGTCGACCTGCTCCGGCGGCAGCGACAACCGCGTCGGGATGGCGTTCAGGATGCCGGCGCGGTCCGGTCCGAGGCGGTCGAAGCCGAGCCGCTCGACATAGATCGCGACGTCACCGCATTTCCAGCCGGCGCCGACGCCGAGCCGGCTGCGCTCCGCCGCCGACAACCCGCAGCGCCAGCGCTTCAGCTTGCCGGACCAGTCCTCGGCAAGCGCCGTGAAGGCGGCGTAGCTGGAGCGCACGCTGGCATCGATCGCGGTGTCGGCGGCCGCGGACACCAGTTCGACGCCACTCGGCCCTTCGAGCGTCTGCACGAAGTCGCCGGAGATGCCGCGGCCGGCGTCGACCACCAGGAACAGGATGCGCTTCAGCTTGGCTGCCTGCCGCTCGTTCAGCGGCTCGTACGGACGTTCCGCGGCGAGCAAGCCGATGCTCAGCCCCGACAGGCCGTAATTGTCGACGAGGCCGCCATCGAGCAGCTTGACGTAACGCATCGAGCCGTCGCGGTAATGCGCCTGGGCCTCGGCATAGGCGCGCAGCAACGGCTGTGCGTTCGGATCGTTGCGCACCCGCTCGAGCCAGGCCGGCAGTGGCGCGGCGCAACCGCCGGGATAGGTTTGCAGCACGATCGGGGCGAATGCCAGCGGCACCGCGGCGGATGCCGCCACCGCTTCGGCGACACGATACGATCTGATGTCGCTGCACAAGGCATCGAACGACGTCTTGCCGAACACGAACGGCGTGCGGTTGTAGATATCAGACGCGTTGATCCAGACCCGCGGCCGGCGATCGTCGGCCAGTGCGTCGAACCGCGCGCCGTCGAACAAATTCTGATCGAGCCAGTCGGTGAACTGGCTGTCGTTGACGCCGCCGCCGAGCGCGCGCCCGATATTGCCGAGCGAGATCCGGGTCTTCAGTCCCTCCTCGGCGTTGCGCAGCAGGAAGCGCTGGCGAAAATCGTCGAGCGCCGCGCGGCGCTTCAATCCGAAATAGGCGGCGGTGACCGATCCGCCGGAGACGCCGGAGACGAAGTCGACGCGGTCGAGCAGCGTCTTGGTGCCCGCCGCACTCGAACGCGTGTGGTCAAGCTCCTCCAGCACGCCGAAGGAAAACGCCGCCGCGCGGGTGCCGCCGCCGGAGAACGACAGCGCGAGCAGCAGATCATCTTCGTAGGCCGGAATGTCGCGAGCGCTGCTGTTGTCGGCGAGCGCGGCGCCGAGCGGCACATTACCGGGCAGATTGTAGACGGAGGCGCAGCCGGCAAGGCCCGCCGCCACCACGGCCGCCAGCATTGCTGACAGCCATCCCCCTATGCCCGACCCACGCACGAATACTCTCTTTTGCCGCTGGCCCCCGCCCGGTTCCATTAGCCTATCACGGCCAATCTGGGCGGCGGCATGGCGGCCGAAACAAGGTTAATGCTCGCGGTGCCTCCGCACCGGCGTCCTTTAGCCGCGCTGCGCCAGCAGCGTGGCTACGATCCGCTCCCACTCGGCCTCGAGCGTGTCCTTTGCGGCCGGCTGGCCGGCCTGGCAATACCAGTAGCCGGCATTGCCGAGATCGCCTTCGACGCGATGCAGATGGGCATGCACCCAGGCCGAATTGGCGTCGCCCTCATCCTGCACGATGCGGTGCGCCTGGTCCCAATCGCCCTTCTTTGCCCACCACAACGCGGCGAGCGGCGGCGACAGCGCCGCATCGGGCGCGGTGTCAGCGAGACTGGCGCGGAAATCCGCCATCGCTCACCACCATCTAGGGGCCGTGAACCGGCCGGCCGCCTGCTCGATCACCTCGCCGAGCGAGAACAGCGTCTCTTCGTCGAACGGACGGCCGATCAACTGCAGGCCGAGCGGCAGACCTTGCGTGTCCTTGCCGGCGGGCACGGCGATGCCCGGCAGGCCCGCCATGTTCACGGTCACCGTGAAGATGTCGTTGAGATACATCTCGACCGGATCGGCGCCGCCCTTCTCGCCGATGCCGAACGCCGCCGACGGCGTCGCCGGCGTCAGGATTGCGTTGACACCCTTGGCGAAGCAGTCCTCGAAGTCCTTCTTGATCAGCGTCCGGACCTTTTGCGCACGCAGATAATAGGCATCGTAGTAACCGGCCGACAGCACATAGGTGCCGATCAGCACGCGGCGGCGCACCTCGTCGCCAAAACCATCGGCGCGGGTGTTCTCGTACATCTCGATGATGTTCCTGCCCGGTTCGCGCAGCCCGTAGCGCACGCCGTCGTAACGCGCGAGGTTCGACGAAGCCTCCGCCGGCGCCACGATGTAATAGGCAGGCAGTGCGTATTTGGTGTGCGGCAGCGACACCTCGACGAGCTCGGCACCCGCGGCCTTCAGCCACTGCGCGCCCTCGCTCCAGAGCTTCTCGATCTCGGCCGGCATGCCGTCGAGCCGATACTCCCTGGGGATGCCGATCTTCATGCCCTTCACGGACTTGCCGATCGCGGCCTCGTAGTCCGGCACGGCGATGTCGACCGACGTGGTGTCCTTGGGATCGTGCCCCGCCATCGAGCGCATCAGGATCGCGGCATCGCGCGTCGAGCGCGCGATCGGGCCGGCCTGGTCGAGCGAGGATGCAAACGCGACGATGCCCCAGCGCGAGCAGCGGCCATAGGTCGGCTTGATGCCGACGGTTGCGGTGAACGCGGCGGGCTGGCGGATCGAGCCGCCGGTGTCGGTCGCGGTCGCGCCCATGCAGAGAGCAGCCGCCACCGCCGAAGCCGAGCCGCCGGACGAGCCGCCCGGCACCAGCGTGGTGTTGGAGCCCTCGCGCCGCCACGGGTTGGTGACCGGGCCGAAGCACGAGGTCTCGTTCGACGAGCCCATCGCGAATTCGTCATTGTTGAGTTTGCCGAGCAGCACTGCACCGTCGCGCCACAACTGCGAGGTCACCGTCGACTCGTAGGGCGGAATGAAATTGCCGAGGATATTCGAGCACGCAGTGGTCCTGATGTCGCGGGTCGCGAACAGGTCCTTGATGCCGAGCGGGATGCCGGCGAGCGGTCCGCCCTCGCCTTTTGCAATTTTCGCGTCGGCGGCCTTGGCCATCTCGCGGGCGCGGTCGGGCGTCTCGAGCACATAGGCGTTGAGCACGCGCGCGGCTTCGATCGCGGCGAGATGCGCATCGGTCAGTTCGCGGGCGGTGAAAGACTTGCTCGCCAGGCCCTCACGGGCCTCGGCGATCGTCAGCGATGTCAAATCAGTCATTTATTGATCGGGCTGCAGAAGAACGGAGACAGGGTCTTGTCGTTGGCGGGGTCGTCATGCCGGGCTTTGGCATTTTCCTTGGCGCGGGCGGCGTCAAGCGCCTCGAGATGGTCGAGCACGGCGTCCATCGCCGCGTTGGGATCGGCGACCTTCCCCTTGCGCTCCATGGCATCGAGGAAGTCCATATAGGCCTTGTAGGCCTTCTCATCGTCGCACAGCAGACACATTGAGCTTTGTCGCTTTTGTTTGACGCGTTTTCTTCACGCGAACCGGTATCCACTTCGCTCGAAAACGCGATGCTTGCGTTACTCGACCACCTTCGGCACCAGAAAGAAGTCGTTCACGGTGTCGGGCGCGTTGCGGACAATGACGTCGGCGATCTCGCCGTCATTGACCACGTCGGCGCGCTTCTTCATCTCCATCGGCGTCACCGAGGTCATCGGCTCGACGCCGTCGATATTCACTTCCGACAGCTGCTCCACAAAGGCCAGCATCGCGTTCAGCTCGCCCTGGAGATGGGGAACTTCGGCGTCGCTGACCGCGATCCGCGCCAGATGCGCGATGCGGCGGACGGTCGTGGCGTCTACGGACATTATATAGGGCCTCGGGGCTGAAAGGTCAGCCTGCCGTATAGCAGAGGCCGGTTTTGCGCCGCAACCGCGCGAATTTGCCCGCCCAACGGGGCTTTGCGCCCATCCGGCGACCGGGCAAGACACCCTGCCACGCATTCCGGCTGCGAAACGCACGACGAAACCAGTTCGCGGCCACCGCGAAGTCGTCCCGAAACATTCACGGCGCCTACTCCACCAAACAGAAAAGTTCGGAGCGCGTCATGTCAATGCTCAACGGCAGCCTCCCCCCGGAGGGCTGGGACCCCGCCCTCTGGTCGATCGGCACGGCGCTGGGGGTCGCGATCCTCTACGTGGCCTGCCTGGTCTGAACGAGGCCGCGCGTCAGGCCTGAGACAGAGCCGCCATCCGCGCCAGCGCGGCGCCGGCGAGCGCGCGGGTCAATTCGGCGGCCGGCATCTCCTTGCCCATCCGCACTGCCTGCCCGGCCCATAGATTGGTGAAATCGACCTTGCCCTGTTTCTCGGCAGCCGCCTTCAGTGGTCCGAGCGCGGTCGCGGCGTGTGGAAACGCCGGCGCGTCCGGCGAGATCGGCCCGACCTCGCGCATCACGCGGTTGGCGACGCCGCGCGCCGGGCGTCCGGTCATCACATTGGTGATGACGGTCGATTCGTCGCTCGCTTGCGCCAGCGCGACACGGCCCTGCGGGGTTACCTTGGATTCCGGGCAGCGCAGATAGGCCGAGCCGATCTGAACGGCCGCGGCGCCGAGCGCGAATGCCGCCGCGATCCCGCGCCCGTCAGCGATACCGCCGGCCGCGACCACCGGCACCTTCACCGCATCGACCACCTGCGGCAACAGCGAGAACGTCCCGGGCTGCTCGGAAATATTCTCGGTCAGGAACATGGCGCGATGGCCGCCGGCGTCGGCGCCCTGCGCGATGACGACATCGGCGCCGTTCTCTTCCAGCCAGATCGCCTCCTTCACCGTGGTCGCCGACGACATCACGATCGCACCGGCCGCCTTCACCCGCTGCAACAGCTTCGGCTCCGGCAGGCCGAAATGGAAGCTGACCACCTCGGGCTTCAGCTCCTCGACCACGGCGCAAAACGCCGCGTCGAACGGCGCGCGGTTCGCCGCGTTGATCGGCGCATCCGGATCGAGGCCGAGCTCGTGATAGTAAGGCGCGAGCAGCTGCCGCCATGTCGCTTCATGCGCGCGATCGGTCTCGACCGGCGTGTGGCAGAAGAAGTTCATGTTGACGGGCGCCGAAATGCGCTGACGGATGATATTGACCTGCTCGCGTGTCTTCTCGGCCGATAGCATCGCGCATGGCAATGAGCCGAGTGCGCCACCCTCTGCGGCTGCGATGACAAGCTCCGCATCCATCACGCCCGCCATCGGCGCCAGTACGATCGGGAATTCGGTTTTGAAGAGATCAGTTAGACGTCGATCAGGCCACATTCTTCTTGCTCTTGAACTGGTTGTTGTTGGTTTTGAACCCTCTCCGCAAAAAGGGAGAGGGTCGGTTCGATACGAAAGCCAGCGAGCGGAACTATCACCGATCGCTACGGATTCAAGTCTCTTATGCGATGCGCGTTCCGATTCACGCCTTTTCAGGCAGGAGCCGGCGCCTGCGCAGGGTTGAGCACGGAGTTGCGACGTCCACGCAGAATCTGTTCGGCCTCCAACGTGATCCTGTCGACAATCTCGGCCGCCGGCGGAACGTCGTGGATCAGCCCAACCGCTTCGCCCGCGATGACGGCGGCGACGTCGAAATCGCCGCGCGCCTTGGCCTCCGCATAGTCGGCGGCAACCTTCTTCACATTCTGGAGCAATTCGACCTCACGTCCCGTCCAGCGCTGGACATGATCGTTGACGAGACAGCGCCCGTTGAACGGAGCCGGCCAGACATTGTTGCGTGACAGATCGAAGACGATGCCACGCACCGTCTCACCGCTCTTGGCGGCACAGACCCGCCGCTTCGCTTCGTCAGCGATCTCGGCTTCCTGGCTCGCGTAGAATCGTGTGCCGAGCAGCACACCGGAGGCGCCGAGCATCAGCATGGCGGCAAGACCGCGGCCGTCCGCGATGCCGCCGGCGGCAACCACCGGGACACGCCCCGCGGCGAGATCAACGATCGCCGGCACGACATCAAGAGTGGTTCGCGACGCGCCATGACCGCCGGCCTCGGTCCCCTGCGCGACGAGGACGTCGGCGCCGGCATCCAGTGCGTCCTGCGCCATCTCTTCGTCCTGCACCTGGCAAATGAGGCGCGCACCGGCTTGCTTGATCCGCGGTCCGAACGGCTTCGGATCACCGAACGACAGCATGATCGCGCGCGGTTGTGCTGCAAGCGCGACGTCCAACACCTCCGGCTGCTTCGCCATGCTCCAGGTGATGAAGCCGATGCCGAACGGGGTCGTCGATTTCCGGAGCTTCGCCGTCTCCTGCTCGAGCCAAGGCCGGTCGCCATAGCCCCCGCCGAGAATGCCAAGGCCGCCGGCGGCGCTGACCGCAGTCACGAGCCTCGCGCCCGCGACCACATCCATCGGTGCGAGCAAGATCGGTTGTCGGATTCCCAAAAGCGCAGTCAGCGGCGTGTCGATCGACATGGCGTTCCTCCGGGGTTTGTGGACAATCAGACTAGGTCGGGCTAACATTCTGTGAAAATGAATACTAGAGAACGCTCCCATCTCTGATTTGAAACGGTGGTCCCAGATGGAATTGACCGACCTGCTCACCTTTTCCACGGTCGCCCGCCTCGGCGGCATCACCAAGGCCGCTGACGAGCTCAACACCGTGCAGTCCAACGTCACCCAGCGCATCAAGGCGCTGGAGGCCGAGATCGGCACCGCGCTGTTCGAGCGCCACAGCCGCGGCATGTCGCTGACCGGCGCCGGCCGCCGCCTGTTGCCCTATGCGCAGCGCATGGCGGCGCTGTCGCGCGAAGCCGTGCTCGCCGCGCGCGACGATGGCGAGCCGAAGGGTCCGCTGTCGATCGGCTCGATGGAAACCACCGCCGCGGTGCGGCTGCCGACGCTACTCGCCGAGTTTCATCGCCGTTATCCGGCGGTGCGCCTGACCTTGCGCACCGCGCCGACCGCCGATCTCGTCGCCGCCGTGCTCGACGGCTCGCTCGACGGCGCATTCGTCGCCGGCCCGATCGAGCATGCCGAACTCATCGCGACGTCAGCCTTCACCGAGGAACTGGTGCTCGTCACCGCGCAGCGCTGGAAATCGCTTGCCGCCCTGCGCGCCGGCACGCCGGAGTCGGGCCCGACCGCGCTGGTGTTCCGCACCGGCTGCACTTACCGGCAGCGTCTCGAACAGGTGTTTACCGAGTTCGGCTGGCCGTCGGCCGTCCGGTTCGAGTTCGGCACGCTCGACGGCATGGTCGGCTGCGTCGCCGCCGATATGGGCGTGACGCTGTTGCCGCGCGCCGTCGTCGCGCGCGACCACGTCCAGCGCGACATCCATATCCACAAGCTCGAGCCACAGCACGCGCGTGTCGAGACGCTGTTCATCCAGCGCCGCACCGCGCATCAGTACAGCGCGCTACAGGGACTGGCCGCGTGCCTTCCCGGCGACGATCGGGTGATCGCCGCCTGATCGGCATTTTCGCATGGACGCCCGCCCTCCGCCGGGCTTTGCCTCGGCGCGCGACTGCGTGCTAAGCGCAAGGCCATGCCCGCCCTTATCCTTCCCCTGATCGAAGCCGCACCGCATTGGCCCGACCGCGGCGCGCTTGTCGGCCTCGACCTCGGGACCAAGACCATCGGCGTTGCCGTCTCCGATCCGGACCGGCGGCTGGCGACCGGCGTCGAGACCATCCAGCGCAAGCAGTTCAAGGTCGATGCGGCACGGCTGCTCGCGATCGCGGCCGAGCGCAACGCCGCAGGCTTCGTGCTCGGGCTGCCGATCAACATGGACGGCAGCGAGGGGCCGCGCGCGCAATCGACCCGGGCATTCGCCCGCAACTTCGCCGGCCTCACCCCCCTTGCGATCGGGCTGTGGGACGAGCGGCTCTCGACTGCGGCGGTCGAGCGCGAGCTGATCGGGATGGACGTCAGCCGCGCCCGCCGCGCCGAGGTGATCGACGAGCACGCCGCGATCTTCATCCTGCAGGGTGCGCTGGACCGGCTCGCGAAGCTGCGCGGGGAGCGCTGATCATGGCCGTGGTGATCGCGGCGCTGCTGCCGGTGTTCCTCTTGATCGTGCTCGGCTTCGTCCTCAAGCGCACGCTGATGCCGCTCGATACGCAATGGCACGGGCTGGAGCGGCTGACCTATTACGTGCTGTTCCCGGTGCTCCTGGTGCAGACCCTGGTGAAGGCCGACCTGACCACGGTGCCGGTCGCGGGCGTCGGCGGCGCGCTGCTGCTCGCGGCGCTGGTGATGTCGCTATTCTGCCTCGCGCTGCGCGGCCCGCTGGCGCGCGCTGGCGTCGACGGCCCCGCCTTCACCTCGATCTTCCAGGGCGCGACCCGTTGGCAGACCTATGTCGCGCTTTCGGTGTCGCGCAATCTCTATGGCAGCACAGGCCTTGCCCTGGCTTCGGTCGCGATGGTCGCGATCATCCCGCTGGTCAATGTGTTCAGCGTCGCCGTGCTGGCGAAATATGCCACGTCCGAGAAGCGTTCGACCGGCGCCATCGTGATGACTGTCGTGCAGAACCCGCTGATCTGGGCCTGCGTCATCGGGCTCGTCATCAATGTCGCGCACATCCCGCTGCCACAGATCTGGTATGACGTCGCCGACGCGCTCGGCGGCTCGTCGCTGGCGATCGGCCTGCTCGTCACCGGGGCCGGGCTGCATCTGGAAGGCATCTTCCGGCCCAGCCTCGCTGCCAGCGCGGCATTGGTGCTCAAACTCGTGCTGATGCCGGTGCTGACGGTCGCGCTCGCGATGTGGTTCGGCGTCACCGGCTCCAATCTCGCCATCGTCGCGGCCTGCGCCGCGGTGCCGACCTCGCCGTCAGCCTATGTGCTGGCGCGCCAGATGGGCGGCGACGCGCCGCTACTCGCCCAGATCATCACGCTGCAGACAATTCTGGCCGCGATCACGATGCCGATCGTGATTGCCGCGGTGGGGCTTTAGAAGGCGTACCCGATCGGCCTTGAATATCGCCGCGCAATCGGTCGCTACCAGACTTCGCGATAGTTCGCGAATTTGCGCAAGATCTTGTCATAGCGGGCCGGTACGATCCAGGGCAACAGGAGCCTGAAGATCGCGTTCGGAAGCGGAGAGCGAAGCCGCACATAGAGGTCGAGCGGATCGAGATCATGCCGCATCCGGAATTTCGGTTCGTAGCTGAGACCCGTGCTTCGGAGCCACCTGTAACCGTTGGCGATCGCCCAATTCATCATGTCGCGAATGGTGTAGTAATAAAGATGAAGGTCGAGTGCGACAGCATAGTCGAGTCCGACATACTCCCAGAACAGACTGTCGCCTTCGACCATGCAAAGGCTGAAGGCGATCACCTTCCCGCCACGGCGCCAGATGAAGAAGCGGACCTTGTCCTTCATGTCACTGCCGAGCCGGCGGAGATAGTCGGCTGTCAGTTTCTCGAAACGGAATTTCGAGCGATCGAAGACCTGCAGGTAGAGCGGATAGATCTCGTCGACGGCATCCCTTGCGTCGTCGGTGACGGTAAGAGCTATGGTTTCACCGTCGGTTGCCTTGAATTTCTTGCGGAGCTGCCAGCGTGCCGATCGCGGCAGCGCATTTTGCATGTAGGCATCGAAGTCGTCGTGCTCGATATTGAGCGCCGTCATCGGCATGCTCGGCGCACGGGCGAAGCCGCGCCGGACAAAGCAATACAGCACCGGCCGGTAGCGCGCAGGAAATTCCTTCAGGACGATGAGTTGCGCCCCGCACGATCGGGCGAGCGTGACGATTTCGCCGCAAAGAATCTCGGCGATCTTGCCGGACGGCACCGTGCTTGATCCGGCAAGATGCCCTTCACCGGCGAAGCATCCGACCATCAGGGTTCGCATTTTGAGAAACCCGGGAACGAAGCCTCGGATGCGCGCCAGCAGCGGCTGCCATTGCGCTCCAAGTCCTTCGAGAATGTCCTGGTCGAGAAGAAAAAACGGCTGGACGGCATGGAGACAGCCTGCCCGGTCGATGATCGCGAAGTACCGGTACTCGACACGCTCACGGAGCGTATCCTCCAGGATTTCGTAGTAGCGGTGATCCTTGCGCAGGTCGGCGAAACTGGCCTCCCAAGCGGGACAACCGGCGATTTCGTCGCGCGTCACGATCTTTACGCGAAACGGCGCTGTAGCAGCCGCCGCGTCCGCTACGCTTGTTGTATCAGACAGACTGACCGCGTCTGACGCCAACGCAATGCTCCGGGTGATGAAAAGTCTTTCAATACAGTATCAATGTACCTGATTTGGCCGCGGCCTCCTGTGCCATCCGCGCAACAAGTCATTACTTTCGAAGTTGCGTCTCTTTCGAGGCCCCGTCGGCGCCGAGCGGCGCGCGCCCTCCCGCAATAGACCGGCCCGCCGGTCCCAGCGACGTAGCACCACAACTCGCCCTTGCGCTTCAGCAAGAGCGAAGGCCCGCAACAATTGCGCGCGGCTCGTAGGCTTATGTTGATCGCCGCTATTTCCCGGTCGAACCGGCGAACGCCGTATCGAGCACATCCCCGATCGGCTGCCAGCTACGGCCATCGAACTGAAGCAACCGCAATTGCTCGACCGGTCGGAACTGAGCGGTGTTGATCTTGATGCCGGGGAGCAAGGCGGACGCCTGATAATCCCTGAGCGCCGCAGCCTGCTTCATGACGTTCTCGCGCGACAGGTCGTTGCCGCATTGCCTGAGCACCTCGACCATCGTTTCGGCAGCGGCATAGCCGTAGACTGCAGCCGCGTCATCCTTGCCGCCGGCTTTGGTGTACTTGTCCAGGAAGCTGTACCAGGCACCCTGCTCCGCTCTCCAGGCCGGATCGCTCGCATCCTTCAGGAACGCGGCGGTGATGACGCCGGTCGCATTCTCCGTGCCGGCCCGCTTGAGCACCGTCTCGATCGATGACGCCATCTGGTTCACGACGAACACCGGCCGCCAGCCGTGGTCGGCCGCCGCGCGGATCACCTTGGCGGCATTTTCCGGTACTCCGGCAAACACGAAGACCTCGGCGCCAGATTGCTTCAGGATCGAGACGTGGCCGTCCAGGTGCTGATCGTCGACATCATAGGCGATGTCGACCCTGATGTTGTGGGCGACGTCGCCCAGCCCTTGCACCAGTCCCTTGAACAATTCGCGCCCGAACTGGTCATTCTCCCAAAGCGCCACGATTTTCTTGCCGGGATAGAACGCCTGGATGTAGTTGGCGTAGATGCGCCCTTCCTCGCGATACGAAGGCTGCCAGCCCATGGTCCACGGATAGAGCGACGGCTCGCTGAGCTCGTGATCGCCGGAAGCAACGAAAAGCTGGGGGATCTTGCGTTCGTTGAGATACTTCCGCACCGCCAGATTCCCCGGCGTGCCGAACGAACCGAACATCAAGAGCACATTGTCGGTCTCGACCAGAATTCGCGTGAGATCCATGGCGTTGGAGGGATCCGACAGATCGTCATAGGACATGAAGCGGATCTTGCGGCCATTGATGCCGCCGCGTTCGTTGATCATCTCGAAATAGGCGGCTTCCGCCTTGCCGATCTGGCCGAAAATCTCCAGCGCGCCGCTATACGGCATGACATTGCCGATCCGGATTTCGGTGTCGGTAACGCCCTGGTCGCGCACCTGCTGCGTGATGGCGCCGAGAGACGCCAGCGCGACGACGCCGGCCAGGAGTGCTCGGATCAAGATAGCCATGAGAAGAGCTCGCACGACGGCAGCCGCCGCTGCCTGGTTTCAGTCCGGCCCGCGCTCATTCATTGATCTAGATCATAGCACTCGAGGGGGCCGCTGGCATCCTCCAACCTTCCGATGGCTGGCGACGCACCGGCGCTGGTTCCGGATGATGATCACGCCGCAGAGGATCCCGGACATGCCAATCGTGATCGCAGCCGTTGGGCCCTAGGACATACGGGCCTGTCACGAAAAAGATGAATGTGTTGAGGGCGGAATGGATCATGACCGTCGGCCAGGTTGAGTTGCTGCGCCAACGGCAATAGCCCAGCGCCAATCCCATCCCGAATATCTCCAACTTCCCATAAACGTCATACTGTGTGTGGGTCATAGCCCAGACGGCGGCGGTCAAAACGATCGCTCCGATCGGACCCAGAAACGACTCCGACCAGCCGCGATACAAGAAGCCACGAATGAGGAACTCTTCCATGATGGTCCGGCAATGCAGGTACCGATGAGCAGGATCATCTAGCCGCTCGCGCCCTTGACCACGAAGACCGGGTCATCCACCGCGGCCCCCTCGCCACCAACACTCGAATTGATGACCGATTCAACGAGCAGAATGCCGGCAAAGATTGCAAATGCGCGCATGGCTTCGGCCGGGCTCGGCCAGTTGAGCG
Organism: Bradyrhizobium sp. USDA 4510; assembly: GCF_054059095.1. NCBI lineage: Bacteria > Pseudomonadati > Pseudomonadota > Alphaproteobacteria > Hyphomicrobiales > Nitrobacteraceae > Bradyrhizobium > Bradyrhizobium sp. USDA 4510. Next base: position 4,192,897 of record NZ_JBSSBT010000001.1, read on the forward strand.
CGAGATATTCCTCGAACCCGCGGCGAGCCTTCCGGATCGCGATCCAGAGCACGCCGATCGTCAAGGGGCTCGCGATGGTAAGGCCAGCGCCGTACCATCGCCCCTGGGCGGCGAATCCCGCAATTGAGCCGGCGACATTCTGGCTACGCCGTCTTGCGCCGCGATGATGATCGTCATGGCCCAACCTCCAACCAGCGTAAAACGCCGTAAGCGATTAGGATGACGAATGCCGTCTCCACGAAATCCCAGGTCCGCTGCGGCGGTGCCGGTACCGGCGCGTTGGCATTCTCGAAGTTCGACATATGGGATTCTTCTGCAACAACGTTGCAGCGAAGGTGGGCCTAGCTTCAACCTAGCATAGGGAACTCTCAGCCCGCCAGCCACCAGGTCTGGATCGTCGCCGCGAAATTGTTCAGCCCGTGCAGCAGGATGGTCAGCCAGGTCGATCCGGTGCGGAAGCGCAAATAGCCGAACAGGAGGCCGATCGTCAGCACCTGGCAGAGGAAGAACCAGTCGTACTGCAGGTGCATCACCGTCCAGACGATCGACGACAGCAGGATCGCGCCATAGGGTCCGAGCGCGGATTCCGACCAGCCGCGGTAGAGCCAGCCGCGCGCGAACAGTTCCTCCCAGAGCGGCGCGGCCACGGCGAAGGCGATCACCAGGAGCCACAGCGCGCTGTGCTCCTGCGCCGATTTCAGCACGTCGCCCATGAAGCCCGGCGACACCTCGCGGCCGGCGGCGCGGGACACCATGTCCCAGGCTCCGACCAGCACGACGAGCGCGACGACGCCGATGATCACGTTCTTCCACGACGTCCCGCGCAGCCCGAGGTAATCGGCGAACGGGATCCGGGTCCGGCGGATCGCGAACCACAGCACCAGCAACACCATCGGCAGGCCGGCGAGGACCGAGAGCGAGATCGTCAGGCCGTCGGCGACCACATGGGTGATGCCGGCCGTCGACACCTCCCCGCCCTGCGCGACGATGCGCCAGACGATGACCGTGACCTGGCCGACGAACATCGCGGCGAAGATCAACAGGCCCCACAGCGCGGTGCCCCAGAATTTCCAGACCCGCGGGGGGAGCGGCGGCGGTTCGATCGCGGCAGTCGCGTCTTGCGGCGTGAGAGAATCCATCAGCGAACCTCGGCTCTATCAATTCGTCATGGCCGGGCTTGTCCCGGCCATCCACGTCTTTCCTTGCCCTGTCGAAGCAAAGACGTGGATGCCCGGCACAAGGCCGGGCATGACGGTGGTCAATGTGGTCATGGCAGCGCCCGCGCCAGCAGCGCGCGCTGATTGGCATCGGATAAGTCCACCGCGCCGTACATGCCGGCGTGGCGTTCGGCAAGCCGTGTCACCGCGAACAGTTCGGCGTTTTTCGGCGAGACCTGGTTGAGCGCCGCGGTTGCTGCCAGGAGCGCCAGCTGCTCGACCGCAAGCCGCGCGACGCGCTCGCTGTCCGGCCGCCGGAACGACTGCCCGATCGAGGCAACAGCCTCGGCGGCGCCGGGCAGGCCCCTGGTCTCCTCGGCGAGCGCGCGCAGCACCGCGAGTGCGGCGTCAGCCTCGCGGCCGAGCGCGCGCAGCACGTCGAGGCACATCACGTTGCCGGACCCCTCCCAAATCGCGTTGACCGGCGACTCCCGGTAATGGCGCGCCAAAATGCCTTCCTCGACATAGCCATTGCCGCCGAGGCACTCCATCGCCTCATAGAGGAAGCCGGGCGCGCTCTTGCAGGTCCAGTATTTGATCGCCGGCGTCAGCAGCCGCATATAGGCGGCCTCGCCCGCATCGGCCGGCGCGCGATCGAAGGCACGGCAGAGCCGCATCACCAGCGCGATCGACGCCTCGACATGCAGCGCCATGTCCGACAGCACCGCCTGCATCAGCGGCTGGTCGGCGAGATGCTTCTGGAACACGCTGCGGTGCCGCGCGTGATGGAGCGCATGCGCCAGCCCCGAGCGCATCAGCCCGGCGGATGCGATCGCGCAGTCCTGCCGCGTCAGCTGCACCATCTGGATGATGGTGCGGATGCCCTTGCCCTCCTCGCCGATCAGCTCGGCATAAGCGCCGTGGAATTCGACCTCCGACGAGGCATTGGAGCGGTTGCCGAGCTTGTCCTTCAGGCGCTGGAAGTGGATCGCGTTGACCGTGCCGTCGGGCGCAAAGCGCGGCATGAAGAAGCAGCTCAGCCCATTCATGGTCTGCGCCAGCACCAGGAAGGCGTCGCACATCGGCGCCGACATGAACCATTTGTGCCCGGTGATGCGCCAGGCCCCGCCGTCGCGCTCGGCGCGCGTCATGTTGGCGCGCACATCCGTGCCGCCCTGCTTTTCCGTCATGCCCATGCCGAGGGTCATGCCGCCCTTGGTCCACCACGGCGCAAAGGTGGGATCGTAGGCGCGCGTTCCGATCACCGGCATCGTCTTCGCCAGAATGTCCGGCTGCGAGGCCAGCGCCGCGACCGAGGCGCGCGTCATCGTGATCGGGCAGAGATGGCCGGTCTCGACCTGGGAAGCGATGTAGAAATTTGCCGCACGCACCACCTCGGCCGCTCCGCCGGCCGGCTTGCCGTCGGCGCTCCAGGTCGAATTGTGCACGCCGGCATGCGCGGAGTGCGCCATCAGCTCGTGATAGGCCGGATGAAACTCGACCTCGTCGCGGCGATTGCCCCTGGCATCGAACAAGCGCAGCTTCGGCGTGTGCTCGTTGGCGATGCGTCCGCGCTCCGCCATCGCGTCCGAGCCCCAATGCTTGCCGAAATCCGACAGCTCAGCCGTTGCCGCCGCCCCGCCATTGGCGGCAACCGCCGCGGCGAGCGGCGCATCCACCGTGAACAGGTCGACATTTTCGAACGGCGGCGACTGGTTGAAGACGTCGTGGGTGGCAAACGGAGCCTGCGTCATGGTCTCCTCGGCAACTGGTCTGCACGCATGCGGCCGGGACAACCGGCCTCTTCCGGCCGGGATCACGGGCCAGCCGCGGCGCGATGGAATCGGAGGATCATAAGCCTGCGAGCCGACGCGGGGCAGCGAAAAGTACACGTCCGCTGGATGCTTCCATGCTTTAGATGCTTGCGCGCTTGGGCGCATGGCGGCCGAGCCAGCGGTCGACCCAGTCATTGACGCGGGTCCGGTTCGCCTCCTTCCTGGAAGCCTGGACAGGAAAAATGTCGCCGCGGCTCAATTGCCGGTTATCGGGATAGGCCGCCAACTGCAGGTTGGACTCATGCGCGGCGCCGTCCACCGGCGAGATGTAGGCAAACCGGATCTCGATCTTGTGCTTGATGTCGGCGCCGTGCCACTTCGGATGATGGCGTGCCAGCAGCTCGGTAAGCTCGCACGGCAACAGATCGGAGGTCGAGCTTCGCGACCCCTCGGTCTTCTCCATGTAGCATTGTTCCTTGACGCTGCTGACGCGCGCGTCGATCGGCCGGAAGTTCAGTCGCTTGTCGAGCTCGCTATAGACATAGAAGCTCGCGATGGCGACAGCGATCATAGCGTAGAGGCCAAGGCGCATGGTTGTGCTTCCGTCCTGTCGAACCGCGGCGGTCAGATCGAACGCGTCTTGTCCGCCTTGGTCTTGGAGGCGAGGACAGGAAACACGTCCCCGGCGCGCAGCGGCTTGCCATTGGGGAAATAGGACATCTGCAGGCTCGACTGGTGGGTGGCTCCGTCGACCGGCGAGACATAGACGACCTTCACCTCGATCTTGTGCTTCACGTCATAGCCCTGCCACTTGGGATGCTCCTTGCGCAGCAGTTCGGCAATCTCGCAGCGGGTCAGATCGGAGGTCGATGTCGTCTTGGTGATGACCCCGCGCTCGACCTTTTCCAGATAGCATTGCTCGCTGACGCCACTGATGTGGGCATCGACGCGCTGATAATTCGCGCTCTTGTCGTGTCGATCATAGATCAAGACGCCGGCGACGCCGACGACAACAATTGCAATGGCTGCGAAACGCATGCTGCATGCTCCCGTGTTGCCGGCACTTCATATGGCCACAATTAAGGAGTGTTGAAAGGTCGCTCAGCTACTTTTGCGATGGCAAGCGTCGTCTTGCGAAAATGCTTCGGATTTGAGGAAAATCCTGCCCTAGAGTTTCGGCTCTGATTGAAACAGAATCGAAGCTCCAGTCTCTTGTTCTGAGGCGTTTTCTTCACGCGAACCGGCGTCCACTTCTCGAAAACGCGCTACCGCGCCCGGACGATCGGGAAGTCGTAGGCCGGCCCGCCTGCCCGCGGCAGCGAAAAGTGCCACCATTCCTTGGCATAGTTCGCGAACCCTTGCCGGGCCATCGCCGCGACCAGCATGGCGCGCCAGCGCCTCTGCGCAGGCGTGATCGAGCCCGTCGCGGTGTGGGCCTTCAGGTCGGAACAATCGTAACCGGTGCCCATGTCGACGCTGCCCTCCGGAGCGCGCGTGGCGGCTGGCGCGGTGCAGTCGGCATAGTCCCTGGCCGGATCGAACTTGCGCGAATTGTCGGCGCCAAGGTCGACCAGCGTGAGATCGACCGCGGCCCCTGTCGAATGGCCCGAATGGGTGGCGATGTAGCCGAGGCGGAACAGGTCCGCCTTCGAAAAGGCCGGGTTGTAGCGCCGCTCGGCGGCGGTCTCGGTGCCGTTCTTCGACCATGCCACCATGTCGGCGACAGCGCGGGCCGGCCGGTAGCAATCGAACATCTTCAGCGACAGTCTTTGCCGGGCCAGTTCCTGTTGCACGGCCTTGAGCCTGAGCCCGACCTCCCGCTTCACCACGCATTCCGCCGCGCCATAGCCCGCGATCGGCCGCCCCATGAAATTGTTCGCGCCGGCGTAGCGGATGTCCTGGATGATGGTCGGATCGATGTCGCGAAGGAACGCGAAGTCGCCGGGCAAGTTCTGAGCGAAGGCAGGCGAGATCGCCCCCGGGATCAATGCGATGGCCATCCATGCGATCACGACAATTTTCACGAGGTCTCGCTCCGGCGTCACGGCCTTATAGCCCGTCAGGAGGACGGCGTCGCTGCCGCTCCGCCCGTGCCCCGCCATCCATGTCTTGTTCCGGAAACCCCAGCAAAAGCAAGGCGCGGATGTCCCGCGGCGAGCCCCGGCAGCACCGCCGGGAAGGCGGCGACATCTTACTCGGGGAAAACTCCCGCGAGCCCTCTTCGCGCTTGCCCCACCGGCCATCCGCGCCTATAGCTCTCGCTTTAATGACCCCATCATTGAAATCGACTTTTGTCCTCGGTCACCGGCATCTGCTGGGCATCGAGGGCCTTTCCGCTGACGACATCACGGGCCTGCTCGACCTCTCCGAGGAGTATGTCGAGCTCAACCGCCAGGTCGACAAGAAGCGCGCCAGCCTGCGCGGCCGTACCCAGGTCAATCTGTTCTTCGAGGCCTCGACCCGGACCCAGTCCTCGTTCGAGATCGCCGGAAAACGCCTGGGCGCCGACGTCATGAACATGTCGGTGTCATCGATGTCGACCCGCAAGGGCGAGACCTTGATGGACACCGCGGTGACACTGAACGCGATGCACCCGGACATTCTCGTGGTACGCCACCACGCCTCCGGCGCGGTCGAGCTTCTGGCGCGCAAGGTTGACGGTTCCGTGATCAACGCCGGCGACGGCAGCCACGAGCACCCGACCCAGGCGCTGCTCGACGCCCTGACGATCCGCCGCAACAAGGGCCGGCTCGAGGGGCTGACGATCGCGATCTGCGGCGACGTGCTGCATTCGCGCGTGGCGCGCTCCAACATCTTCCTGCTCAACACCATGGGCGCGCGCGTCCGCGTGGTGGCCCCCTCCACGCTGCTGCCGCCCGGCATCGAGCGGATGGGCGTCGAGGTCGCGCGCGACATGCGCGAGGGGCTGAACGGCGCCGACATCGTGATGATGCTGCGGCTGCAGCGTGAGCGCATGAACGGCTCCTTCGTGCCGTCGTCGGGCGAGTATTTCCACTATTTCGGCCTCGACCAGAAGAAGCTCGGCTATGCCAAGCCGGATGCGCTGGTGATGCATCCCGGCCCGATGAACCGCGGTGTCGAGATCGACACCTTCGTCGCCGACGGCGCGCAGTCGCTGATCCGTGAACAAGTTGAAATGGGTGTGGCAGTGCGTATGGCGGTGCTGGAAGCGCTCGCCCGCAACCTGCCAAACGCGTGAGACCGATGCTGACCGACCGCCGCCCCATCCTGCTCGCCAACGCCCGCGTCATCGATCCGTCGCGCGATTTCGACGGTCCGGGCGATGTCCTGATTGCCGACGGCGTGATCCGTGACGCCAAGCGCGGCATCGGCGCCGCGGGCGTCCCCGAAGGCACCGACATCGTCAATTGCGCCGGCAAGATCGTGGCCCCCGGCCTGATCGACATGCGCGCCTTTGTCGGCGAGCCCGGCGCCAGCCACCGCGAGACTTTCGCCTCCGCCAGCCAGGCCGCCGCGGCCGGCGGCATCACCACCATCATCTGCCAGCCCGACACCTCGCCGGTGATCGACAATTCGGCGACCGTCGACTTCGTGCTGCGCCGGGCCCGCGACACCGCGATCGTCAACATCCATCCGATGGCGGCGCTGACCAAGAGCATGCAGGGCCAGGAGATGACCGAGATCGGCCTGCTCAAGGCCGCCGGCGCCGTCGCCTTCACCGACGGCGACCGCAGCGTCACCAACGCCCAGGTGATGCGGCGTGCGCTGACCTATGCCCGCGATTTCGACGCGCTGATCGTGCATCACACCGAGGATCCGAATCTGGTGGGCGAAGGCGTGATGAACGAGGGCGAATTCGCCACAAGGCTCGGCCTCGCCGGCATTCCCACCGCGGCCGAGTCGATCATGCTCGAACGCGACATGCGGCTCGCAGGCTTGACCGGCGGGCGCTATCACGCAGCCTCGCTGACCTCGATCGAGTCGCTGGAGATCCTCAAGCGCGCCCGCGACGCCGGCCACAATGTCTCGGCCTCGGTCTCGATCAATCACGTGACGCTGAACGAGAACGACATCGGCCCCTACCGCACCTTCCTCAAGCTGGCCCCGCCGCTGCGCACCGAGGAGGACCGCAAGGCGCTGGTCGCGGCGCTGGCCTCCGGGCTGATCGACGTCGTGATGAGCGACCACAATCCGCAGGACGTCGAGGTCAAGCGGCTGCCGTTCGCGGAAGCGGCGAGCGGCGCAGTCGGCCTGCAGACCATGCTGCCGGCGGCGCTGCGGCTGATCCACAATGGCGAGATGGACTTCAAGACGCTGATCCGGGCGATGTCGACACGGCCGGCGGAGCTGCTCGGCCTGCCCGGCGGCACGCTGCGCGCGGGCGCGCCGGCCGACGTCATCGTGATCGACGCCGACACGCCCTGGGTCCTCGACCGCGACGATCTCAAATCACTGTGCAAGAACACGCCGTTCGACGACGCCCGCTTCTCGGGCCGCGTGACGCGGACGATCGTCGGCGGACGGACCGTTTACGAGCACGTCTGAAACTGGGGTGGAACTTAGCGCGACGCGAGTTGCGACATCGCTTCCATCGTTGTGCCAACGACGATGGCCGCGACGTAAACGACAAAGAAAAACTGCTCCAGCCGCCTGCGAACAGAAGCCATGATAAGCTCCCTCATTACCAAGGCCATGGTGCGGATTTATGGTTAATATTTCATTGACGGCACTGCCCCGTTCGGGCCGGACCGCTCCAGGGAACCACTGCGATGTCTGCTGATGGGCTGCTGCCGCTCGCCTTCCTGATCGGCTACCTGCTGGGCTCGATCCCGTTCGGCATGGTGCTGACCAGGATGGCCGGCACGCAGGATCTGCGCACGGTCGGCTCGGGCAATATCGGCGCCACCAATGTGCTGCGCACCGGCCGCAAGGGCCTCGCCGCGGCGACGCTGCTCGGCGACATGTTGAAGGGCACCGTCGCCGTCATCATCGCCGGCACCATCGACGGCCCGAACGCGGCGATGCTGGCGGCGCTGGGGGCTTTCCTCGGCCACCTCTTCCCGGTCTGGCTCAAGTTTCGCGGCGGCAAGGGTGTCGCGACCTATCTCGGCGTGCTGCTCGGCCTGTTCTGGCCGGCGGCGCTGATCTTCGCCGTGATCTGGCTCGGCACCGCCTACACCACGCGCTACTCGTCGCTGTCGGCGCTGATCGCCGCGTTCGTGACGCCGCTGTTCCTGTGGTGGTTCGGCCATAACGCGCTCGCCTCGCTGTTCGCCGTGCTGACGCTGCTGCTGTTCTACATGCACCGCGAGAACATCCAGCGCCTGCAGGCCGGTACCGAGGGCAAGATCGGCGAGCGGAAGTGACGTATGTCATTCCGGGGCATCGCGCAACGATGAACCTCAGGTGCGCAATTGCGCACCGGGGAATCCAGAAGTTGTGGCGCGAGATTCCGGGTTCGATGCGGCGCATCGCCCCGGAATGACCAAGCCTACCGCTTCAGCGCGTCCTCGACAAAGCTCGCGGCCGCCAGCGCTTTGGCATCATTGCCAAAACCCGCGATCACGGTCACGCCGACCGGCAATCCGCCCTCGGCGGTCAGCGTCGGCACGTTGACGCAGGGCACGCCCAACAAGGTCCAGAGCCGGTTGTAACGGGGATCGCCGGTCGACGCCAAACCCTCGGGTGCCGCGCCCGGTGCCGACAGCGTCACGAGCACGTCGACCTCGGTGAGAACAGCAGCCAGCGCCTGCCGTGCGCGCAGCGTGACGTCCATCGCCGCGTCGTATTCCGCCGGCGTGCCACCCTTGCTCTCGTCGAGCCGGCCGCGCAGCAGCGGCGGCATCGCATCGTAGTTCTGGCCGTATTCCCAGGCGAACGACTGATGCGCCTCGAACTCCTGCACCACCGGATGGATCCGCCACGCCTCCGCGACGACCTCGGGCATCGCGAGTTCGCGCACGGTCGCACCGGCCTGCTCCGCCGCACGCGCGGCCTTCTGCAACGCCTCCGCGCCGGAAGGTTCAGGCGCGCCGGCGAAGGCCTGCGTGACGACGCCGATGCGCGGCGCGGAAACCTTCGACGGCACCACCAGCTCGGGCCGCTTCGTCATCGCAGCGAGCCCCAGCGCGACGTCGCGCACGCCGGCGCCGAACAGCCCCACGGTATCGAGCGTCCAGGAGAAGCATTTCACGCCGACGGTCGGCAGCAGCCGGTAGCTCGGCTTGATCGCGGCGACGCCGCAGAACGAGGCCGGCCGGATCACCGAGCCGCCGGTCTGCGTGCCGAGCGCCAGCGGGATCATCCCGGCGGCGACCGCGGCGGCCGAGCCCGACGACGAGCCGCCCGGCGTGTGCGCGTGATTGTGCGGATTGAGCGTTGCGGTCGGATCGTTCGCCGCGAATGCCGTCGTCGTGGTCTTGCCGATGATGGTGGCGCCGGCCTGCTTCAGCGCCATCACGACCGGAGCGTCGGCGCGCGGCCGATGCCCGCGATAGATCGCGGCGCCCATCTCGGTCGGGAGGTCAGCGGTATCGATGATGTCCTTGATGCCGACTGCAATTCCACGCAGCGGCCCGGCCTGTTGCCCACGCGCCGTCTCGTCGAGGCGGACGAAGGCGCCGATAGTCTTGTCCTGCGCCGCGATCGCGTCCCGCGTCTGCGTGATGGCGACATCGGTGGGCAATTCGCCGGAGGCGATGCGGCGTTGGAGATCGGCAAGCGAAATCATCGGCGGACTTCCTGTTTCTTGACGGTTTTTGGCGGCTTCTTGCCAAGCGCTTTTAGCGCGTCGCGCGCGGCTGCGCCAATGTCGCAGGTGATCACAATCTCAGGTTGGGCGAAGCTGGGCCCCGTATGCATGACCGCTCGCCCAGCCCTCCAAAACTCACCGACACCGAACGGCTCAACCGCCTGCGGCTGATCCGCTCCGACAATGTCGGCCCGCGCACCTTTGCATCGCTGCTCCGCCATTTTGGCGATGCGGCGCACGCGCTGGAGCGCCTGCCTGACCTCGCGCGCCGCGGCGGCGCCTCCGGCCCCGGGCGGATCTGCAGCGAGGCCGACGCCGCCGCCGAGCTCGCGGCCTGCCGCAAATTCGGCATCGATCTCGTCGCGCCGGAGGAAGCGCACTATCCGGCGCGGCTTGCCACCATCGACGACGCGCCGCCGCTGCTTGCCGTGCGCGGCGCGCGCGATACCCTGACGCGGCCGATGATCGCGATCGTCGGCTCCCGCAATGTCTCCGGCGCCGGGTTGAAATTTGCAGGCACCCTGGCGCGCGATCTTGGCGATGCCGGCTTTGTCGTGATCTCGGGCCTCGCCCGCGGCATCGATCAGGCAGCGCACCGCGCCACCGTTGCCAGCAGCACGGTCGCCGTGCTCGCCGGCGGCCACGACAGGATCTATCTGCCGGAGCACGAGGATCTGCTGGCCGCCCTGCTCGAGCGCGGCGCGGCGATCTCGGAGATGCCGCTCGGCCATGTGCCGCGGGCGCGCGACTTTCCCCGTCGCAACCGTTTGATCTCGGGCGCCTCGCTCGGCGTCGTGATCGTCGAGGCCGCGCATCGCTCGGGCTCGCTGATCACGGCGCGGATGGCGGCCGAACAGGGCCGCGAGGTGTTCGCCGTGCCGGGTTCGCCGATCGATCCGCGCGCCGCCGGCGCCAACGACCTGATCAAGCAAGGCGCCACCTTGGTCACCGAAGCCGCCGACGTCATCAGCGCGGTGACGCCGATCATGGAGCGGCCGGTGATGCTTGGCGCGCGCGAGGACAACGAGCCGCTGGACTTTGCCACTGATAGCGGCGATCGCGCCCGCATCATCGATCTGCTCGGGCCGAGCCCGATCAGCCTCGACGATCTGATCCGGATGGCCGACGTGTCGCCGGCCGTTGTCCGCGCCGTGCTGCTCGAGCTCGAGCTCGCCGGCAGGCTCGAACGCCACGGCGGCGGGCTGGTGTCGATGATTTGACGAGCTGAATATCTCGCTCGCGCAAACGCCTGTCCGTCATCCTGAGGAGCGCGCAGCGCGTCTCGAAGGATCGACGGCCCGACTGGTGGCCGTGCATCATTCGAGACGCCTGCTACGCAGGCTCTCAGGATGACGGGTCTGCTTGTCCGAATGCGAAAGCTCCGAACTCAGCCTTCGCCATTCCGCGCGTCGAAATCGTTCCGCGCGCCCTCGATCTCCGGCAGATGCGCGAACGCCCATTCGCCGAGCGCCATCACAGGCACCGCGAGTCCGCGCCCGAGATCGGTCAGCTCGTAGTCGACCCGCGGCGGAATGGTCGGAAACACCGTGCGCGTCACCAGGCCATCGCGCTCCAGGCCGCGCAGCGTCAAGGTCAGCATGCGCTGCGAGATGCCGTTGATCATCCTCTTCAGCTCGTTGAAGCGGCGCGGTCCATCGCGCAGCAGCATGATGACCAGCACGCTCCATTTGTCGCCGACCCGCGACAGCACCGAGGCCACGCCGCGGCAGTCCTGATGCGTCCCGGGACCACGCGGCAGGCCGGTTTCGGCGGTTACATCGATGTGCTCGGGTTCCATTGGTGTGCTCGGGTTTCAAAAATGTGCGTTCTTGCGGAGATTTAAGACGGTCACTCATATAGCGCCAGTTACAAACCTATACCAAAGGTGGCCTCAGCCATGAAACTTCTGCACATCGATTCCTCAGTCCTCGGCCCCCACTCTGTCAGCCGCCAGGTCTCCGCCGCCGCCGTCGAGCGGTTGCGCCAGGCCAATCCGGGCCTCGTCGTCAGCTACCGCGACCTCAGCCAGACCCCGCTCGCCCACCTCTCCGGCCTGCACCTCGCCGCCAGCCAAGGCGCGGCGCCGGATCCGTCGGTGCGCGACGACATCGCGACCGGCCAAGCGGTGCTGGACGAGTTCCTCGCCGCCGACATCGTCGTGATCGGCGCGCCAATGTACAATTTCACGATTCCGAGCCAGCTCAAGGCCTGGATCGACCGCATCCTGGTCGCGGGCAAGACCTTCAAGTATGGCACCGGCGGCGTCGAGGGATTGGCCGGCAACAAGCGCGTCATCATCGCGATCTCGCGCGGCGGCTATTACGGCGCCGACACGCCGATGGCCGCGCTCGAGCACCTCGAGACCTACCTGCGCGGCGTGTTCGGCTTCATCGGCGTCAGGAATGTCGAGTTCATCCCCGCCGACGGCATCCAGGTCGGCCCCGAGCATCGCGAAAAGGCTGTGGCGGGCGCGCTGCAGGCCGCCGGCAGCCTGAACGCAGCCTGATGTGATTCAAAGCGCCTGCCGTCGCTTGGCGGCGGCAGGCCGTTCAGGTGGAGGAACTCAGAACCAGACGCCCTGTATGCCGAGGATGACGGCGACCAGCGAAATCAACAGGCCGATGCCGGAGAACAGCGCGACCGTCACGAACTGCGTCGTATCTGAACTTTCGGATGCGGGCGAAACCGGGATCGACGTCGAAATGCGGGCTGCTTTCGGCATGGCGGCACTCCAAATGATTCCGTGGTGAAAAACTCCCCGCCCAATCAGGAGTCCGGGCAGTACGTCAAAGGTTCAATCCGCGCGATGATAGTCGCAAGCCAAACCGGCCGGTATGAAACGCTTCACACCGGCCGTTCGATACAATGAGAAACAAACCAGAGCGTTTTCGAGCGAAGTGGATACCGGTTCGCGTGAAGAAAACGCGTCAGAATAAAACCAGAGCCCCGGCCCGATTTAATCGGAACGGAAAGGCTCTATCCGCGATAGATCGGCGCGCCCGCCGGTGATGCCGTTGCACCGCCATCGATGAACAGCTCCTGCCCCTGCACATGCGCGGCGTCGTCGGACGCCAGGAACAGCACGGTCTTTGAAATGTGATCGGGCTCGCCGATCCGACCGAGCGGCGTGGTCTTGCCGATCCGCTGCTCGAAGATCTTCTCGGCCTCGGGCGTTGCGATCGCCGCGCCCCAGATCGGCGTGCGCACCGCACCCGGCGCCACCACGTTGACGCGGATGTTGCGCGGCGAGAATTCTGACGCCATCACCCGCGCCATCGCGCGCACGCCGGCCTTGCTCGCGGCATAGGCCGAGTAGCCGGGATTGCCGAGCACGGAGATCACCGAGCCGTTGAGAATGATCGACGCGCCGTCGTTGAGATACGGCGCGACCGCCTGCACCGTGAAGAACACGCCGGTGAGATTGGTCCGGATCACATTCTCGAATGCGGCCAGCGTGGTGCCGCCCACTGGCGTCTGGCCGGGAATGCCGGCATTGGCGAACAGAACGTCATACTTGCCGAACTTCTCGGCGCCCTGCTTCACCGCGGCTTCCAGCGCCGCGACGTCGGTGGCATCAGCCGCCACCGCGAGCGCGTTCGGCCCGAGTTCCCTGGATGCCGCCGCAAGCGTCTCCTTGTTGCGCCCGGTGATGACGACCTTGGCGCCCTCCGCCACGAACAGCTTTGCTGTCGCGAGCCCGATGCCGCTGTTGCCGCCGGTGATCAACGCCGTCTTGTTCGCCAGTCTCATGTCCGCCTCCAGTTGGTTGCATTATTAAACTTCGTTGCTTAGCTATGGCATACGGTTTAATATTGCAACCACACAAGGTCGTGATGGCCCAAATTCCTGGAGACGGTCGGTGAAACGAACCAGCCTTGCAGGCGACAGCTGTCCCGTCGCACGCGCGCTCGACGTGTTCGGCGACTGGTGGTCGCTCCTGATCATCCGCGACGCCAGCCTCGGCCGGCGCCGCTTCGGCGAATTCCAGGCGGGCCTCGGGCTTGCCAAGAACATCCTTGCCACACGGCTGCGCACGCTGGTCGAACGCGGCATCCTGAAGACGGTCCCCGCCTCCGACGGCAGCGCCTATCAGGAATATGTCCTGACGCCGAAGGGCCACGGCATCTTTCCGATCCTGGTCGCGCTGCGGCAATGGACCGAGGAATTCGACGAGCATCCGGACGAGATTGCGACCATCCTGGTCGACCGCGACAAGGGCAAGCCGGTGAAGAAGCTCGCGCTCTATTCGCAGGATGGACGCGTGCTGGGTGCCGCGGATACGACGCTGAAGCCGCGGCCTGCAGCGAAGCGCGCGCGGCGCCTCGTGAGTGCGTAGGACGGGTGTTGCTGGTACGACACGACGGGCAACTCACCAAAAACTTGTCAATCCTCGCCCGCGAAAATATTTCGCTTTATCCGAATGCGCCTCGCGTCGCGAGGATGCGGATGTATGACTCACATACGACGACCCATATTGGGTGTCGTCCCTGCGAAAGCAGGGACCATAACCACCGATGCTGATTGTTGCACGACGCTGGGGCCACAGCCCGCCTGAACAACACTATCCGGTGGTTATAGGTCCCGGCCTGCGCCCATAGGCGCTAAAATAGGATTTGCGCCTTGGATTCGTTTGTGATTCCAAGATGGAATGGCACACGAATCGCTTGTGAACAAAGATTGGGCGCGCGTTGTCGCCCGACTTGGCGGAGCCGAGGCTCTGAACATTAGCGCGCGCAAGACGAAGGCGTTTGTCCGTCCGCGGGAGATCAGCAATGCGGTCGACTTGCTGCGCCTGATCTTGGCTTATTGCCTTGGTGAGAAAGGGCTGCGGTTGACGGCGGCATGGGCCACGTCGGTTGGGCTTGTCGATATCTCCAACGTGGCTCTGTTGTATCGCTTACGTCAGTGCGGAGATTGGCTGGCAATCTTGGTCGAGCAGGCGCTTGCCGACGCGGCGCCGAAGGCGATCCGCGGTCGTCTGATCCGTATTGTTGACGCCACGACGGTCCCCAAGGCTGGGACGAGCGGCAGGAACAAGAACGCAGTGTGGCGTATCCATAGCGCGTTCGATCTTCCGCAGGAGCGCTTTGGTCACTTCGAACTGACCGATCAGCGAGCGGGCGAGACGCTGGATCGGATACCGGCGGTTGCCGGTGAGATCCGTCTTGCCGATCGCGCCTATCTGCAACCGGAGCGCATGGCGCATCTCGTCGATGCCGATGCAGACTTCGTGATCCGGGCCGGCTGGAAGAGCGCGCGCTGGCTCGATGCCGAAGGTAATCTTGTTGACCTCACTGCCGAACTGCGCAACGCCTCGGCGCGTGGCCTGATCGATCGGCCGATTTGGATAAAGCGCAAGTCAGGTGCGCCGCCGCTCGCAGTGCGTCTGGTTGCCGCGAAGAAGCCGGCGCAAGCTGCTGCGGCTGCGCGACGCAAGGCGCGCCGGACTGCACAAAAGGGAGGTCATCAGCTCTCCAGGCAAACACTTGACGCCGCAGATTGGGTGATCCTGGTGACCTCACTCAGGCCAGAGGACTTCACGACTGCAGATATCCTCGCCCTCTATCGGCTGCGATGGCGCATTGAGCTCGGCTTCAAGCGGCTGAAAAGCCTGATTGGCCTGAAGGGACCTCCCGGAACCGACGAGCGGTCCGCCAGACCCCATATCCTCGCTCATCTGCTGATCATTCTATTGCTCGAGCCGCTCGTCGACGAACTCGAAGACTCTCCCCGCTTGGCCGACGCCGCCTGACCCACCCAGTGACGTGGCGTCTGCTGCGCCAGCTCGTCGCTTCGCTACGGCAAGCGATCATTCCACAGCCCGCAATCGCTCTACTCTGCAGAGCCAGTCACGCTCTCCGGCGACATCTACGCGAGCCACCCAGACATAAGCGCCACTATCAGACTATGATCAAACTATCTTAGCGCCTATGGGCCTGCGCCGGGACGACGGCGGTGGATGTGGCGCGAGCTAGCGTTCTTCCTTTCTCCAGGAAGGGTCGCAAATCACGACTTCTGTTTCGCCGCACCGCGCTGTTTGACATCTTGAATTGCGGTCCATCCCCACCGTCGTCCTGGCGAAAGCCAGGACACGACCCTGCTTCCCGTAACGCCCCTCACGACCGCTTCCTTCGGCTGCGCGAGCGCAGCTGCTCGTCGGCCTCCAGGCGGGCCATCGCGAACAGGCGGTCGAGAACTTCGAGTTTGTGGCGCCGGGCGAGTTTGGCGAGTTAGGTCGCGGCGCCTGCGATCAGGACCAGGGCGTCGTCGGGGCCGCCTTCCCCAGCCGTCTCGTCGCCCGCCGGTCGCCGCCCGCCGGACGCCTTGCGCTTCCGGCCGCCCCCTGTGCTGCTCAAAAGGCCTAATCCGATTCCTACGCTTTATATAAAGAGATAAGCCCTTGCCGGCCGCAACTCTAGGACGCATTTTGCAACCCTTGGGATATAAACTCCACAGCTTGGCGCCTCCCTTCAATATCTGGCGATTTGACAGGGACCGCCCCAGCACCCATGTTCGCCCCGACACGGCGGGCCGCGAGTCTAGCGGAACCCACCTTCAAGTTTTCCCGTAAGCTATTGGAATGACATGAATATCGTCATTGTGGAGTCGCCGGCCAAGGCCAAGACGATCAACAAATATCTGGGGTCCTCCTACGAGGTCCTGGCGTCGTTCGGCCATGTTCGCGACCTCCCGGCCAAGAATGGTTCCGTCGATCCCGACGCCAATTTCCAGATGATCTGGGAGGTCGATGCCAAGGCCGCGAGCCGGCTCAACGACATCGCCAAGGCGCTCAAAGGTGCCGACCGTCTGATCCTCGCAACCGACCCCGATCGCGAGGGCGAGGCAATCTCCTGGCACGTGCTGGAGGTGATGAAGGAGAAGCGCGCGCTGAAGGACCAGAAGGTCGAGCGCGTGGTGTTCAACGCCATCACCAAGCAGGCCGTCTCCGAGGCGATGAAGGCGCCGCGCCAGATCGATGGCGCGCTGGTCGACGCCTATATGGCGCGCCGCGCGCTGGACTATCTGGTGGGCTTCACCCTCTCCCCCGTGCTGTGGCGCAAGCTGCCCGGCGCCCGCTCCGCCGGCCGCGTACAATCGGTCGCGCTGCGGCTGGTCTGCGACCGCGAGCTCGAGATCGAGAAGTTCGTGCCGAAGGAGTACTGGTCGCTGGTCGCGACGTTGCTGACGCCGCGCGGCGATGCCTTCGAGGCGCGGCTGGTCGGCGCCGACGGCAAGAAGATCGCACGGCTCGACATCGGCTCCGGCGCGGAAGCCGAGGATTTCAAGAAGGCGATCGAGGCGGCCCTGTTCAAGGTTGCGACCGTCGAGGCCAAGCCGGCGCGGCGCAATCCGCAGGCGCCTTTCACCACCTCGACCCTGCAGCAGGAAGCGAGCCGCAAGCTCGGTTTCGCGCCGGCGCACACCATGCGCATCGCGCAGCGGCTCTATGAGGGCATCGACATCGGCGGCGAGACCACCGGCCTCATCACCTATATGCGAACCGACGGCGTGCAGATCGCACCCGAAGCGATCACGCAGGCGCGCAAGGTGATCGGCGAGGACTATGGCAACGCCTACGTGCCGGACGCCCCGCGCCAGTACCAGGCCAAGGCCAAGAACGCGCAGGAAGCGCACGAAGCGATCCGCCCGACCGATCTGTCGCGTCGCCCGGCCACCATCGGCCGACGGCTCGATGCCGATCAGGCGCGGCTTTATGAATTGATCTGGAAGCGCACCATTGCGAGCCAGATGGAGTCGGCCGAGCTCGAGCGCACCACCGTCGACATCGAGGCCAAGGCCGGCTCCCGCGTGCTGGAATTGCGCGCCTCCGGCCAGGTCATCAAGTTCGATGGTTTCCTCGCGCTCTATCAGGAAAGCCGCGACGACGAGGAGGACGAGGATTCGCGCCGCCTGCCCGCGATGAGTGAGGGCGAGGCCGTGAAGCGCCAGAGCCTCGCCGTCACCCAGCATTTCACCGAGCCGCCGCCACGCTTCTCGGAAGCATCATTGGTGAAGCGGATGGAAGAGCTCGGCATCGGCCGCCCCTCGACCTACGCCTCGATCCTGCAGGTCCTGAAGGACCGCGGCTATGTCAAGCTCGAGAAGAAGCGGCTGCACGGCGAAGACAAGGGCCGCGTCGTGGTCGCGTTCCTGGAGAACTTCTTCTCGCGCTACGTCGAATACGACTTCACCGCCGATCTCGAGGAGCAGCTCGACCGCATCTCCAACAATGAGATCGCCTGGCAGCAGGTGTTGCAGGACTTCTGGCGCGGCTTCATCGGCGCGGTCAACGACATCAAGGACCTGCGCGTCGCCGAGGTGCTCGACGCGCTCGACGAGATGCTCGGCCCGCATATCTATCCGCCGCGCGCGCGGATGGCGGCGACGTCAGGCAATGCCCGACCTGCGGCACCGGCCGGCTCAACCTCAAGGCCGGCAAGTTCGGCGCCTTCGTCGGCTGCTCGAATTATCCGGAATGCCGCTACACCCGTCCGCTCGCGGCCGACAGCGCCGAGAGCGCCGACCGCGTGCTCGGCACCGATCCCGACACCGGCTTCGATGTCACGGTGAAGGCCGGCCGCTTCGGCCCCTACATCCAGCTCGGCGAGCAGAAGGATTACGCCGAAGGCGAGAAGCCGAAGCGCGCGGGCATTCCAAAGGGCACCTCACCGGCTGATGTCGATCTCGAACTGGCACTGAAACTGCTGTCGCTGCCGCGCGAGATCGGGAAGCATCCGGAAACCGGACAGCCGATCACCGCCGGCCTCGGCCGGTTCGGGCCGTTCGTCAAGCACGAGAAGACTTATGCGAGCCTCGAGGCCGGCGACGAGGTCTTCGACATCGGGTTGAACCGTGCCGTCACGCTGATCGCGGAGAAGATCGCGAAGGGCCCGAGCGGCCGCCGCTTCGGTGCCGATCCCGGCAAGCCGCTCGGCGATCATCCGACGCTCGGCGCGGTCGCGCTGAAGAACGGCCGCTACGGCGCCTATGTCGCGGCGGGCGGCGTCAACGCGACGATCCCGAGCGACCGCACCCCCGACCAGATCACGCTCGCGGAGGCGATCGCGCTGATCGACGAGCGCGCGGCCAAGGGCGGCGGCAAGAAGGCCAAGAAGGCCAAGGCGGAAAAGCCCGCCAAGGCCACGAAGGCCAAGGCAGCAAAGGCTGAAGATGCCGACGGTGACGCCGACGCCAAGCCCGCCAAGAAGGCTGCGTCGAAGAAAGCCGCGGCGAAGCCGAAAACGGATGCGACCAGCAAGGCGCGCGCGCCGGTCGCCTCCGGTGCCAAGACGTCGCCTGCAAAATCATCGGCACCAGCGAAAGCGCCCGCGAAGAAAAGCGCCGGCAAGGCACGAGGATAAGTGAAACGAAAACCCGACCATGGCTTTCCGGGCCGGGACGCCATCGTCGCCTTCATCCGCGCCAATCCAGGCAAGGTCGGCACCCGCGAGATCGCGCGCGAGTTCGGCCTGAAGAACGCCGACCGCGTCGAGCTGAAGCGGATCCTCCGTGAGCTCGCCGACGACGGCACGATTGCCAAGCGCGGCCGCAAGATCCACGAGCCGGCGGCGCTGCCACCGACCCTGCTCGCCGACATCACCGGCCGCGACAGCGACGGCGAGCTGATCGCCACGCCCGCCGAGTGGGACTCGGACGAGAACGGCACCGCCCCGAAAATCCGTATCGAGACGCCGCGGCGGCCGAAGCCCGGCACCACCGCCGGCGTCGGCGACCGCGCGCTGCTGCGCGTCGAAGTCACGGATGAGCAAGACGGCACACCCTATCGCGGCCGCGTCATCAAGGTGATCGATCACGGGCGCACCCGGATCCTCGGCATCTTCCGTGGCAATCCCGATGGCGGCGGGCGCCTGATCCCGGTCGACAAGAAGCAGGCCGGCCGCGAGCTCAACATCGCCAAGGCCGACAGCGGCGGCGCCGAAGACGGCGATCTCGTCAGCGTCGACCTGATCCGCACCCGCGGCTACGGCCTCGCCTCCGCCCGCGTCAAGGAGCGGCTCGGTTCGATCGCCAGTGAGAAGGCGATCAGCCTGATCGCGATCAACACCCACGATATCCCGCAGGTGTTCTCCACTTCTGCGCTGCGCGAAGCTGAAGACGCCAAGCCCGCAACCTTGCAGGGCCGCGAGGACTG
The DNA here is from genome assembly GCF_054059095.1 of Bradyrhizobium sp. USDA 4510. Taxonomy (NCBI): domain Bacteria; kingdom Pseudomonadati; phylum Pseudomonadota; class Alphaproteobacteria; order Hyphomicrobiales; family Nitrobacteraceae; genus Bradyrhizobium; species Bradyrhizobium sp. USDA 4510. Next base: position 4,212,715 of record NZ_JBSSBT010000001.1, read on the forward strand.
GCGTGACGTGCCGCTCGTCACCATCGATCCGCCGGATGCCAAGGATCACGACGACGCGGTGCATGCGGAAGTCGATCCCGATCCGAACAACAAGGGCGGCTTCATCGTCCATGTCGCGATCGCCGACGTCGCCTTCTATGTGCGGCCCGGCTCGGCGCTCGACCGCGACGCGCTGCAGCGCGGCAACTCGGTGTATTTCCCTGATCGCGTCGTGCCGATGCTGCCCGAGCGGATCTCCAACGATCTCTGCTCGCTGGTGCCGGGCGAGCCGCGCGGCGCGCTCGCGGTGCGCATGGTGATCGGCGCCGACGGCCGCAAGCGCTCGCATACCTTCCACCGCGTGCTCATGCGCTCGGCTGCGAAGCTCCATTACGCGCAGGCACAGGCTGCTATCGACGGACGGCCCGACGACATCACCGGCCCCATCCTCGATCCGGTCCTCAAACCGCTGTGGTCGGCCTACGAGCTGGTCAAGCTTGCACGCAACGAGCGCGACCCGCTCGATCTCGATCTGCCCGAGCGCAAGATCCTGCTGAAAGCCGACGGCACCGTCGATCGCGTGATCGTGCCGCAGCGGCTCGACGCGCACCGGCTGATCGAGGAGTTCATGATCCTCGCCAACGTCGCCGCGGCCGAGATGCTGGAGAAGAAGGCGCTGCCGCTGATCTACCGCGTGCACGACGAGCCGAGCCAGGAGAAGGTGCACAACCTGCAGGAATTCCTGAAGACGCTCGACCTGCCCTTCACCAAGCAGGGCGCGCTGCGTCCCACGCAATTCAACCGCGTGCTGGCGCAGGTTGCCGGCGAGGACTACGAGCCGCTGGTCAACGAGGTGGTGCTGCGTTCGCAGGCGCAGGCGGAATACTCCGCCGAGAACTACGGCCATTTCGGCTTGAACCTGCGCCGCTACGCGCACTTCACCTCGCCGATCCGCCGCTATGCCGATCTGATCGTGCATCGCGCGCTGATCCGCGCGCTCGGGCTTGGCGAAGGCGCGTTGCCGACCGATGAAACCGTGGAGACGCTCGCCGAGATCGCCGCGCAGATTTCCGTCACCGAGCGCCGCGCGATGAAGGCGGAGCGTGAGACCACCGACCGCCTGATCGCGCATTTCCTTGCCGATAAGGTCGGCGCCTCGTTCCAGGGCCGCATTTCCGGCGTGACGCGATCCGGCCTGTTCGTGAAGCTCGACGACACCGGCGCCGACGGTCTGATCCCGATCCGCACCATCGGCAGCGAATATTTCAACTACGACGAAACTCGCCACGCGCTGATCGGCACGCGCAGCGGCACCATGTATCGGCTCGGCGACGTCGTCGATGTGCGTCTGGTGGAAGCCGCGCCGATAGCCGGCGCGCTGCGATTTGAGTTATTATCCGATGGTCAGGCAATTCCGCGCGGCAGAAAACGCGACAGCGTAAGGGCCGAGCGCCGTGCCGCCGGATTTGACAAGGGACCAAAACGATCAGGCAAGAAGGCGCACAAGGAGCGGAAATCGCGCAAGAAGGATCGCAAGCCGGCGCAGCAGAAGTCCGGCAAATCAAAGCGAGGCAAGTCATGGAAGTGACACCACCGACAGTGGTCTGGACTCGCGAGGCGGCCGAGCCCGAGAAGCGCGACGTGTGGAGCGCGATGAAGCGCGGGTTCCGCTGCCGCTGTCCGCGCTGCGGAAAAGGCAGACTGTTCCGCAAGTTTCTCAAATGCGACGGCCATTGCCCGGTCTGCGACCTCGACTTCACGCCGCATCGCGCGGACGATCTGCCTGCCTATCTCGTCATCGTTATCGTCGGCCATATCGTGGTACCGATGGCGCTGTGGATCGAGACCAATTATTCTCCGCCGGTGTGGCTGCAACTTGCGATCTATCTGCCGTTCACGCTGTTCGCATCGCTGGCGCTGTTGCAGCCGGTGAAGGGAGCCGTGATCGGCTTGCAATGGGCCCTGCGCATGCATGGCTTTGACGAGAATCCCCCTAGCGACATCCCGCCGGTCTAGCTAAACCGGGCCGCAAGAAGAAATGAAAGGGATGAAATGACTGAAGCTGCCGCGCCCGCCGCTGTCGTCCACCAGGGCGAAAAAGAAGCCGACCATCATGCGTATTTCCGGCCGAAGGATGCGGCGACGCTGATCCTGATCGATCGCTCCGGCGCCAAGCCGAAGGTGCTGGTCGGCAAGCGTCACGACAAGGTCGTGTTCATGCCCGGCAAATTCGTTTTCCCCGGCGGCCGCGTCGACAAGGCCGACAACCGCGTGCCGGTCGCAGCGCCGATCACGCCGGAGCTCGAAGCCAATCTGTTGAAGGGCAGCCCGAAGATCACGCCCGGCCGCGCGCGTGCGCTTGCCAACGCCGCGATCCGCGAGGCCTGCGAAGAGACCGGGCTCTGCCTCGGCCGCAAGGTCGAGAAGCGGCACAAGCTCGACGGGCCCTGGGCACCGTTCGCCGACGCGGGTCTCTTGCCCGATCCGTCCGGCCTGTTCCTGATCGCGCGCGCGATCACCCCGCCCGGCCGCGTCCGCCGCTTCGACACGCGCTTCTTCACTGCCGACGCGTCGACCATCGCGCATCGTGTCGAGGGCGTGGTGCATGCCGACGCCGAGCTGGTCGAGCTGGTCTGGGTCGAGATCGGCTCCGAGCCGCTCGCCGACGCGCATGCCATGACCAAGAACGTGCTCGCCGAGCTCGACCGCCGTCTCGCCACCGGCCCGCTCCACCACGACGCGCCGGTGCCGTTCTTCCATTTCTACGGCGGCAAGATGCAGAAGGACGTGCTGGGGGTGTAGTATGATCCTCGTCATTCCGAGGCGATGCGCAGCATCGAACCCGGAATCCCGAGATTGCGGCGCGAGATTCCGGGTTCATCGCTGCGCGATGCCCCGGAATGACACTGTCGAGAGAGCGGCCAAAAACAAAATAATCTTCCCGATGGCGCGCCGCGAAACGCCTCCCTATCTGTTCCGCTAACGACATCAAGGACGGAACGGGGCAATGGCGAAGCGTCAACTCAAGCTCGGCGCGTTCATGCGGCCGATCAGCATTCACACCGGTGCCTGGCGCTATCCCGGGGCCTGGCCCGACGCCAATTTCAACTTCGACCACATCAAGACGCTGATCCGCAAGCTCGAGGCCGGCAAATTCGACGCCTTCTTCATGGCCGACCATCTTGCCGTGCTGAACATGCCGATCAACGCGCTGAAGCGCAGCCACACCGTGACCTCGTTCGAGCCGTTCACGCTGCTATCGGCGCTCGCCGCCGTGACGGAGAATATCGGCCTGATCGCGACCGGTTCGACCACCTTCGACGAGCCCTATCACGTCGCGCGGCGCTTCGCCTCGCTCGACCACATCTCGGGCGGCCGCGCCGGCTGGAATATCGTCACCACGTCCAATCCGGACGCGGCGCTGAATTTCGGCCTCGACGATCACATGGAGCACGCCGAGCGCTACAGGCGCGCCCGCGAGTTCTACGACGTCGTCACCGGCCTGTGGGATTCCTTCGCCGATGACGCGTTCGTGCGCGACGTCGAGTCCGGACTGTTCGTCGATCCCGACAAGATGCATGTGCTCAATCACAAGGGCAAATATCTCTCGGTGCGCGGCCCGCTGAACATCGCCCGCCCCGTGCAGGGCTGGCCTGTCATCGTGCAGGCCGGCGCTTCCGATGACGGCAGGCAGCTTGCGGCCGAGACCGCGGAAGCCGTGTTCACCGGCGGCGGCAGCCTGGCCGACGGACAGAAGCTCTATGCCGACATCAAGGGCCGCATGGAGAAGATCGGCCGCGATCCCGAGCATCTGAAGATCTTGCCCGGCGCCTTCGTCGTGGTCGGTGACAGCGTCGAAGAAGCAAAAGAGAAGCGCGCGCTGCTCGACAGCCGCGTGCATTACGACAGCGCGATCGCCTCGCTGTCGGTGATCCTCGGCACCGATGCGTCCGGCTTCGATCCCGACGGACAGTTGCCGCCGATCCCCGAAACCAATGCAAGCAAAAGCGGCCGGCAGCGCCTCGTCGATGTCGCGGCGCGCGACAAGCTCACCGTGCGCCAGCTCGCGCAGCGCGTCGGCGGCTATGGCGGGCTCGCCTTCGTCGGCACGCCGCAGACCATCGCCGACCAGATGGAGGAATGGCTGACCGGCCGGGGCAGCGACGGCTTCAACATCATGTTCCCCTATCTGCCGCAGGGCCTGTTCGAGTTCGTCGACAAGGTGGTGCCGGAACTGCAAAAGCGCGGGATTTTCCGCACTGAGTACGAAGGTCGGACCCTGCGCGAGAATTTGGGCCTGCCGCGGCCGAAAAATCAGTTCTTCGAGGGGTAATAGGCCCGGAATCGGGGTGATCTTGGCTCAGAAATCCTTGACTTTGGGCTGTTTCTGGCTAGTTTCCCGGCCAAACGCGGGCCGATTTGGCCGGCTCCCGAATTCCCCCGATTTTCGAGGTTTTGCACATGGCCAAGGCGGTCACCATCAAGGTCAAGCTCGTGTCGACGGCCGACACCGGCTTCTATTACGTTGCCAAGAAGAATTCGCGCACCATGACCGACAAGCTGGTCAAGAAGAAGTACGACCCGGTCGCGCGCAAGCACGTCGAGTTCAAGGAAGCCAAGATCAAGTAAGATCGGCTGCTTCCGACGTTTCAAACGGGGCCCTCGCGGCCCCGTTTTTGCTTTCTAGGCTTGCGTCATCCCTCATGATTCCCGGAGCAGTCCCGGGCGCAGGGCTCAGATGATCGCAACCTTGGACGAGGGAAACGTCGGCGGCTACTCGGTCGCTTACGGCCGCGAGGACATCTACTTTCCGGTCTATGTCACGGCAGCCCTCGCCGCGATCTTCCTGACCGCGACCTGGATCACGGGCGCGATCTATTGGCTGGCGCCGGCAGCGGCAGCGGGCGGCTTCACCTATTACAACATCCCCCTGCTGGAGGCTGGTCGTCCGACGATCGGGGCCAACCAGTACGGCATCTTCATCCAGGCCTTCGGGCTGATCCGCTGGCGCGCCATCACGCGCATCGACCTCGTCGAGATCGCTGAGCGCGCGATGACGGTTCACGAGTTGCAGATCGCGCTTAACGGACCGCTCGGCAGCGCGCTGGTGGCCGATTGGCGCAAGCGGCCGGCCTACCGGCTGTTGATGCGCCTGCCGTGGCGCATGGACCATCGTGGCGTAGTCCGCGTCAATCTGGAGCCATTCGACCGGACACCCGACGAGATCCACCGGACGTTCCTCAGGATGTGGCGTTACTACCGGAGCTAACCCTTGAACGCCTCGTCACGCAGATGCGCGTCTGCGATCTCTGCATCCGGATTGTGTGTGATCGTCATGAACCAAATGAGGCTGAAGAACAGCGACCACGCTGTGTTCCAATAGAACCAGTTCATCGGATCACCTCGAACAGCTTAAATCCGCGCCAGCGGGCGAAGATCGCCGGCTGCGCGGAATGCCGCCAAAGTCTACTGCACGACCTCGCCGTGCAGTGCCAGATCCAACCCTTCGCGCTCGATGTCCCGCGTCACTCGAAGCCCGACGAAGAGATTGATCACGAACAGGATGATCAGGCTCACCACGGCATCATACACGAAAACCGTCGCGACGCCGATGCATTGATTGAGGAACTGCCCGGGATTTCCTTCCAGAACACCTGCCGTTCCACCATACTGCTCGACCGCGAACACCCCGGTCAGCAGCGCTCCGACGATGCCGCCAAGGGCATGGACACCGAAGCAGTCCAGCGCATCATCGTAGCTGAACATGCGCTTCAAGCCGGTGCATCCCCAGTAGCAGCAGACGCCGGCGGCGATGCCGATCGCGAAAGCGCCGACCGGCCCGACGAAACCGGAGGCCGGCGTGATCGCGACGAGGCCCGCCACGGCACCCGAGCAGATTCCGACGACGGTCGGCTTGCCCTTCAACGCCCATTCCACCAGCATCCAGGTGAAGCCCGCCACCGCCGTGGCGATCTGAGTCACCAGCATGGCCATGCCCGCCTGCATTCCGGCCGTGACAGCGGAGCCGGCGTTGAACCCGAACCAGCCGACCCACAACAGCGAGGCGCCAATGAAGGTCAGCACCATATTGTGCGCCGGCCCCGTCTCGACGCGCTTGCCGAGCATGATGGCGCACATCAGGCCCGCGACGCCGGCGTTGATGTGCACAACGGTGCCGCCGGCGAAATCGAGAACCTTGACATACGCAGCGTCGTTGCCGGCCGAGAATATGCCGTCAGGGCCCCAGACCCAGTGCGCGATCGGCGCATAGACGAAGATCGCCCACAGCCCGATGAACCAGAGCATCGCGGAGAACTTCATCCGCTCGGCAAACGCGCCGGCAATCAGCGCCGGCGTGATGATGGCGAACGTCATCTGGAAGCAGATGTAAACGGACTCGGGGATCGTCGCAGCGAGCGGATTGGGATTGCCGATGCCTCCCTTGCCGATGTCGCTCAGGATGTCCTTGAGGAACAGGCGATCGAGGCCGCCGATGAACGGCGTGCCGGCACGAAACGCCAGACTGTAGGTAAGGACGGCAAACAGGATCGTGACCAGGCAGGTGACCGCGAAGCTGGTCATCACGGTATCGCCGACATTCTTCTTGCGCACCATGCCGCCATAGAACAGGCCGAGCCCCGGGATCGTCATCATCAGGACGAGCGCGACTGACGTGAGCATCCAGGCGGTGTCGCCGGAATTCGGCGTGCACTTCTCGAGAATCTTGCCGCCACAGGCAGGCGGCGCCGCCGCATCCTCGGCCAGCGCGAGATCGCCGAACAGCAGGCAAAGGAACGCCACGCCCAACAAGGCAACCACGATTCTCACGAGCTTCTGGCGCGTGTGTGTCGCAGACTCCATCATCGACCTCCCATCACAAGAGAAATGCTGGCGTTCGGAATGGGCGCGGCGCGTTCGCAGCGTGAGCGCCGAAGGACAGCGCGCGTCCGGTTATCGGGATGTCTCGAAGTGCCGCGGTGCGGGTGGCGGGATGCAGCGAAGTCGCAGCGGCATCAGGCCCGACGCAGGGCACAAGGGCCTCCTGCTCGGCGGCGCGGCAAAGGCCGTGGTGCGCGGATGGCTGGAGAATGACGGCGACTAGCCCCATCGCGGCCAGCCCTTCCCAAAGTCCCCAGGCCGGAACCCTCAGCGAGGGTTTCCGGCACGATTTCTAGCCAAATTGAAACAAGATTCGTGCCACCACTGCGCGCCGCGTAACACGTTGAAAACGCTATCGCTTCGATCCGCGGCCGGAACAGCATCGCGCTCCATTGCACGCTCTTGCGGCAAGTGGCCGGTCAAAAACTAGGCAGAATCTGGCGACTGCCCTCGCAAGGAGCAGCCGCCAGCTTCGCAGGGATTCTGCTAAGCGGCCTTCAGCAGCGGCGGCTGCGTCGGCCGGATCAGCGCGAAGGCGAGCTGGATGATGCCGCCGGCAAGGCCCAGCGCGACGCCGATGCGCCAGGCCATGGTGTAGGAGCCGAGCGAGTCGTAGATCAGCCCTCCTCCGTAAGCGCCGAGGAAGCTGCCGACCTGGTGGCTCATGAAGGCGAGGCCCTGGATCATCGCCTGCCAGCGCAAGCCGAACATCTCGGCCACCGCGCCCGCGACCAGCGGACCGACACCCATCCAGAGGAAGCCCATGATCGCGCCGAACAGCAGCGTCGAGCCGGGCGTTGCCGGCAGCATGAAGTACCAGGCGAGCGCCAGCGAGCGCAGGATGTAGATCGCGCCGAGCAGCGCCAGCTTGTTCCAGCGCTGGCCGGCCCAGCCGAAGAACAGCGAGCCCAGCACATTGAAGCCGCCGATCATGCCGAGCGTCTGCGCGCTCAGCATCGGATCGAGCCCGCAGATCGCGAGATACGACGGCAGATGCGTGGTGAGGAAGACGAGCTGCATGCCGCAGACCATGTAGGCGCAGGTCATCACCACGAAGGCTGCGTTGCCGAACGCGGTCTTCGCCGCCGTCGCCGCGGTGGCGTTGCCGATGTCGTCGCCAGCGGGCTTCGGCAGCGGAATCTTGTCGACGCGCCCGGCGTACAACGCCGCCGGGATCATGAAGATCGAGAGAATGACAAAGCCGGCAAGTCCGACGCGCCAACCGAAACCCTCATTGAGCATCTGGCCGATCGGCGCCGACAGCAGCGCGCCGAGCGAGCCCGCGGCGGAGACCATGCCGAGCACTGTCGAGCGTACCGTCTCCGGCACCGCGCGCGCCGAGACCGACATCGCGATCGCATTCGCGGTGCAGGCGAGCGAAAGGCCGATCAGGACACCGGCGCCGATCATGATGGCAACGAGCCCATGCGCCGTCGTCATCAGCACGAGGCCCGCGATGTAGGCCAGCGCGCCGACCACCATGATCGGGCGAAAGCCGTAACGCACCGTCATCGCGCCGGCGACCGGCTGCAGAAAACCCCAGGCGAGGTTCTGCACCGCGAGCGCCAGCGTGAAGTGGGATATCGAGATGCCGATGTCGTGCGTCAGCGGCTGCATGAAGATGCCGAGGCTCTGCCGCAGCCCCATGCTCAGCGTGAGCATGATGGAGGCGCCGATCAGGATGGGAAGGGTGGGACGCAGGACCTGCAACAGGGGCATTGTTCTTATTCTCCCATAACGGCACGGCACGCGTGCCATGGCCTGCGATTCATGCATGTTTTGGTTACACAGACCTGTGTACTTAGGCTATACAGGAGGCTGACTGTCAAGCGAAGAGGATCACGGCTGGCGCATGGCTTACCCGCCTCCCAAACAGACCATGAAGGAGCGGATCCTCGAGACCGCCGACAAGCTCTTCTACCTGCAGGGCATTCGCGCCATCGGCGTCGACACCATCGCGGCCGAGATCGGCATCAGCAAGCGCACGCTCTACAACCACTTCCCGTCGAAGGACGCGCTGATAGAAGCCTATCTGCAACGCCGCTTCGTGCAGCCGCGTCCCTCCGACAAGCCGCCGGCCGAGCAGATTCTCGCAACCTTCGATTCGCTGGAGCGGCGCTTCTCGGCGAAGGACTTTCGCGGCTGCCCGTTCGTGAACGCGGTGGCCGAGCTCGGGCCGGAGGACGAGGATCGCACCTTCAGGAACATCGCAATCGCCTTCAAGGAAAGCCGCCGGCTCTGGTTTCGCGATCTGCTGCGGCGGCTCGGCGTCGCCGATGCCGAGGGACTTGCGACCCAGCTCACGCTGCTGGTCGATGGCTCGATCGCGCAGGATCTGGTGCGCGACGATCCGGCGATGGCGCGCGCGGCCAAGGAAGCCGCACGCGTGTTGCTGGCAAATGCAGGCGTCAAGGTCGGCAGCCCCGCCCCCGCCGGCAAGAAACGCGCCGGATAAATCCGGTTGCGTGCGGAAGTCAGGTTTGGTTGTTAACACCGACCGCAGGCCACGGCATTCCCGGCTGGATATTCCGTCCCGCGAGATTGGCCGCGACCGCGCGAAGACCTGCTACTTAGAAGACTTGCGGCACAACAGGGGAAACGACCATGGAAGATCTGAAGGTGACGGCCATCGGCTATGATTTCGCGCCGGCGCGCGCGGCCATGCAGCGCTACATCGACAACGATCTCCTGTCCGGCGTCTCCTGGACGGTTCTGGTCGGGCGCGACATCGCTGACACGGGCTGCGTCGGATGGGCCGACAAGGAAGCGCAGATTCCGCTACGCACCGATCACATCTTCCGCGTCTTCTCCAACACCAAGCTGATCACCTCCTGCGCGGCGCTGCTGCTGGTCGAGGAAGGCCGCTTCCGGCTCGACGATCCGATCGAGACCTTCATCCCGCAACTCAGAAACCGCAAGGTGCTGCGGCCGGGCGCGACGTCGATCGACGACACCGAACCGGCGCAGCGGTCGATCACCATTCGCCATCTGCTGAGCCACTCGGCCGGCCTCAGCTACGGCCTGTTCGATCCGGGCACACCGATCTTCAAGGCCTACAACGAGCGCAAGATCCTCAATCCGATGACGACGCTCGCCGACATGGTCGACGGTCTGTCCGATCTGCCGCTGGTGTTCCATCCCGGCTCGTCGTGGGAATATTCCGTTGCCATCGACGTGGTCGCACGGCTGGTCGAGGTGGTGAGCGGCCAGCCGTTCGACAAGTTCGTCAAGGCGCGGATCCTCGATCCGCTCGGCATGGTCGACACCGGCTTCCATGTTCCGGAGAAGGATCACAACCGGCTCGTCGCCTATTACGCCGGCACCGATCTGATGGACCCGATGAAGCCCGGGCTGACGCGCACCGACAACGCGCCCTATCCTGGCGCCTATCTGCGCCCGGTGCCGCGCTTCAATGGCGGCGGCGGCCTCGTCTCGACGCTGCATGACATGGTCGCGCTGATCCGCAGCCTCTTGCCCGGCGGGCCGACGCTGCTGAAGCCGGAGACGATCGCAGAGGCGATGACCAACCAGCTCACGCCGGGCCAATGGATCCGCTTCGCGATGATGGGCGAGCAGCCCGGCAAGACCTATGGTCTTACCGGCGGACTGATCCTCAACCCCTCCTCGATCGATCATCCCGACGCCGCCGGCGAACTCTATTGGGGCGGTGTCGCAGGCACGCAGTGGTGGATTTCGCCCAAAACGGGCATCGCCGGCGTCATGATGGCGCAGCGCCAGATGGCGTTCGTCCATCCGTTCTCGTTCGAGTTCAAGCGGATGGCCTATGACGCGGTGAGACGCGGCCGCTAAGGGCACTTCGTAGCCCGGATGGAGCGCAGCGAAATCCGGGAAGCTGGTGCAAGCGGCGCGATACCCCGGATTGCGCTTCGCTGCATCCGGGCTGCGAGATCGCGCTACGCTGCCGCAGACACCACGCGGTTGCGGCCGTCGTGCTTGGCGCGATAGAGCGCGGTGTCGGCGCGCTTGAGCACATCGGTGACCTGCTCGCCCTTGCGCTCCAGCGTGGTGAGACCGATCGAGATCGTGACGGTGATCCGCTTGCCGCCCTTGTCGACGGTGAAGGGCTCGCCCGCGATCGAGCGGCGCAGCCGCTCGGCGACCATGCCGGCGACATGCAGGTCGGTCTCGGGCATCACGATGACGAACTCCTCGCCGCCATAGCGGCAGGCCAGATCAATGCCGCGGATCGACTTGCGGATGCGGACGGCGAATTCGCGCAGCACGTCGTCGCCGGCATCGTGGCCGTAGGTGTCGTTGATCGCCTTGAAGTAGTCGATGTCGAGGATCATCAGCGCCAGCGGCTTGCCGCGGATCGAGGCCTGCTCCGCCAGCGTCGCGAGGTGGCTTTCCATGTAGCGTCGGTTATTGAGACCGGTCAGCGCATCCGTGATCGCCATCTCGATCGAGTTCTGCACATTGTCGCGCAGATGATCGGTGTAGCGGCGGCGGCGGATCTGCGTGCGCGCACGCGCCAAGAGCTCGTTCTTGTCGACCGGACGCAGCAGATAGTCGTTGACGCCGATCTCGAGCCCGCGCATGAGCCGCGTGTTGTTGTCGGCATCCGAGATGGCGAGGATCGGGACCTGGCGCGTGCGCTCCAGCGAGCGGGCCTGGCTGCACAGCCGCAGGCCGTCATAATTGTCGAGGCTGAGCGACACGATCAGCAAGTCGTAATTGCCCTCGGCGGCGTGGAACAAGGCTTCCGACGGATTGATCTCGACGTCGACGGTGTGTTCGGCCGAGAGGATCGGCGCCAGCTTCTCGTAGGACGACGGCCGGTCGTCGACGAGGAGAATGCGGCCGCCGGTGCCCTTGTCGGCGATCGCGCTGCGCTCGGGCGCCTGCATGCCGATCTCGAGCGAGGTGATGGCGCGCATGCGCAGCTCATCGGTCATCATCTTCAGCCGCGTCAGCGAGCGCACGCGCGCGATCAGCACGACGTCGGACACCGGCTTGGTCAGGAAGTCATCGGCGCCGGCTTCAAGGCCGCGCACGCGATCGGCCGGGCTGTCGAGCGCGGTGACGATGACGACCGGAATGAAATGGGTCGCCGGATTCGACTTCAGCCGGCGGCAGACCTCGAAGCCGTCCATGTCGGGCATCATGACATCGAGCAGGATGATGTCGCATTCGGCGCGTGCGCAAATTTCCAGTGCCTCGGTCCCGTTGGAGGCAGTCAACACATCGAAATATTCGGCTGACAGACGGGCTTCCAACAACTTGACGTTCGCCGGAACGTCATCGACCACGAGGATACGCGCGGACATTGCACCACAACTCCCCTATCCGATAAAGCGTCGGACAGTCTCAATAAATTTGCCGACCGAGATCGGCTTGGACAAATAGGCTTCGCAGCCGCCCTCGCGGATACGTTCTTCGTCGCCCTTCATGGCGAAGGCGGTGACCGCGACCACCGGAATTGCGCGCAGATCGGGATCGTCCTTGATCCAGCGCGTGACCTCCAGGCCGGAAACCTGGGGTAGCTGGATGTCCATCAGGATGAGGTCGGGGCGCAGCTTGCGGACAAGGTCGAGCGCTTCGAAGCCATTGCTGGTGCCCGAAGTCTGATAGCCGTGCGCTTCCAACAGATCGCGAAAGAGCTTCATGTTGAGCTCGTTGTCCTCCACGATCAGGACGGTTTTGGCCATCCCGTCCCTCCCAAACCCAGGAGACGGGCCCGGCTGCGGTACCTCACGCACCGCGCTCGGGGCGCGTCGAAAATGTGAATTCAAACTAGCGCCAGAATCGCTCTAACCCGTTAACCCGAAGTCCAACTTCCGCAGCGTGGTTTCCGTTGCTTGAACACATGAGGAAGACTCGGGCATGATGAGCCTCTCAATAGAGACCATAAGTTAACGGAAAGGCAAACCGGCGCGTTGAAAAAGCCTGTTCACAACCCCCGGGAAGTTGCTGAAATCGTTGCGATTCAGGCGCTCGGCTTCATTGCCGGCGATCCCGAGCGGCTGGGCCTGTTCCTGGCTGAAACCGGAATCGGTCCAGAGACGCTGCGGAACGCCGCGTCCAACCCTCAATTTCTTGCGAGCGTGCTCGATTTCGTGATGCGCGACGACGCCACCGTGAAGGCGTTTGCCAGGGCCTCGGAACTGCACCCGACCAATATCGCCGCCGCCCATCAGGCGCTGGGCGACCCGAAATGGGAGCGCGACGTGCCGTGACGACGGCAGCGGCAGCTTCCGACGGCCCCCTCAGTTTCTGCCGAGACTGCCTCGGCGACCTCGATATCAAGGTGAAGCGATGCAGCCATTGCGGCTCGCCGCGGCTGGTGCGTCATCGCGCCCTGCCCGCGCTGGCGCTGGCGCACATCGACTGCGACGCGTTCTATGCCACCGTCGAGAAGCGCGACAATCCCGAGATCGCCGACCGCCCGGTCATCATCGGCGGCGGCAAGCGCGGCGTCGTGTCGGCCGCCTGTTACATCGCCCGCACCTATGGCGTCCGCTCGGCGATGCCGATGTTCAAGGCGCTGGAACTCTGCCCGGATGCGACCGTAATTCCGCCGGACATGGCGAAGTATGTCCGGGTCGGGCGCGAGGTGCGGCAGGCGATGCAGGCGCTGACGCCGCTGGTCGAGCCGCTGTCGATCGACGAAGCCTTCCTCGATCTCGCCGGCACGCAGCGCGTCCACGGCATGATCCCGGCCAAGGTGCTCGCCAAATTCGCCCGCGATGTCGAGCGCGACATCGGCATCACGGTGTCGGTCGGGCTGTCCTGCAACAAGTTCCTCGCCAAGATCGCCTCCGACCTCGACAAGCCGAGGGGCTTTGCCGCGCTCGACCAGGACGAGGCGCGCGAGATGCTCGCCAGCAAACCGGTCGGCTTCATCTACGGCGTCGGCCCTGCGACCCAGGAGAAGCTGGTGCAGCGCGGCTTCCGCATCATCGCCGACCTGCAGCGCGCCGACGAGAACGAATTGATGAAGCAGTTCGCGAGCGAAGGCCGCCGGCTGTGGCGGCTCGCGCGCGGCATCGACGACCGCAGCGTGGTGGCCGATCGCGGCGCCAAGACGATCTCGAGCGAGACCACCTTCGAGACCGACATCCGCGACTTCGCAACGCTGGAAAGACTGCTCTGGAAACTGTCCGAGAAAGTCTCGGCGCGGCTGAAGACCAGCGAGCTCTCGGGCTGTACCATCACGCTGAAGCTGAAGACCGCGGACTTCCGCCAGCGTACCCGTTCGCAATCGATCCAGACCCCGACCCAGCTTGCCGCCAAGATCTTTGCGGTGTCGCGCGAGATGCTCGCGAAGGAAGTCGACGGCACCGCCTTCCGCCTGATGGGCACCGGCGTCAGCGCGCTGCGCCCGGGCGCGCAGGCCAACGATTCCGACATGCTCGACCGCCGCTCGGCGCACGCCGAACGCGCGATGGACAATCTGCGCAGGAAATTCGGCAATGCCGCCGTGATCAGGGGCATTGCCTATGAGGGGCCGCAGAAGAGCGAGGGGGAGTAATTCATCGTTGACGTCGTCCCCGCGCAAAGGCCTCGCCTTTGTCGCTGGAGGCGCGAGCGGAGCGAGCCTTGAAGGATGACCGGAAAGCCTCGGGCCGTCGCCCTTCGAGACGCGCGCGATGCGCGCTCCTCAGGGTGACGGTACTCAGCGTCACGATGCCCTTCTCAATCCGCGACCGCAACCGCCTCGATCTCAATCAGCCATTCCGGCGCCGCGAGCGCGGTGACGCCGACCAGCGTAGAGGCCGGCGGCTCCATGCCCTCAAAGAACGCCGAACGTGCCTTGCCGATGATGGGACGGAGCTCCGGCTTGTAGCCGACGACGAAGGTCGTGATCTTCACGATATTGGAATAGCTGGCTCCGGCGGCCTTCAGCGCCATGCCGAGGTTCTGCATCACCTGCGTCGTCTGCGCGGCGAGATCGCCGGCGCCGACCACGCGGCCCTCCTCGTCGACGGAGACCTGTCCCGAAATGTAGATCGTGCGCGCGCCGGAGGCGACGACGACGTGGGAGTAAGCCGGATTGTGATGCAGGCCGCTGGGGCGAAGGTGGTTGAGCTCGCTCATGAGGTGCCTCCCTGACACGTGCGTTTTGGGAAGCGTACTCGTGTCGGACGGTTCCGGCCAGTGCGGTGTCGTGGAGTGCTCGGGCTTGCTCCGCCGTCGTCCCGACGAAAGCCGGGACCCATCCACCGAAGGTGATTGTTGTGCGACGCTGGGGCCACAGCCCCCTTCAACAACTCACCCCTGTGGTGATGGGTCCCGCTTCGCTTGCCCGGGACGACGCTGAGTGGGTGGCGATAGCCAGCCCTCACTTGCAGGGCTTGGAATC
The DNA here is from genome assembly GCF_054059095.1 of Bradyrhizobium sp. USDA 4510. Lineage (NCBI taxonomy): Bacteria > Pseudomonadati > Pseudomonadota > Alphaproteobacteria > Hyphomicrobiales > Nitrobacteraceae > Bradyrhizobium > Bradyrhizobium sp. USDA 4510. Next base: position 4,227,896 of record NZ_JBSSBT010000001.1, read on the forward strand.
CCTGACGTCGAACTTGTCCAGCGCGCCCGAGATCACGAAATCGTTGTAGTCCAGCACCAGCGCACGGGAGACGCCGTTCTCGTACAGCTCGAACGACATCGCGTAGACCGGCGTCTGCTCGCCGTCCTTCGCGCGCGCGTCGCTGTCGTAATAGCTCACCGTCACCGGCCAGCGCGTCATGGCCTTCATCGCATTGCTCGCCGTCGACGGATCGGGCGATGACGGCGCGCGGTCGCCTGTGATCGGCCGGCCGATCACGGTCAGCGTGTTGTAGATCTTCTCGCCGTTGTCGGAGCCGTCATAGACGGTCTGCTCGAGCACCGACTTGCCGTCGCGGGCGGCAGCGATGATGTGCTGGATCTGCTCGGTCGGGAACACGATCTTGCCGTCGATATTGAACGTCTTCTTCACCGGCTGGGTCAGCTTCACGGTGATATGATCGCCGACCCGCTCGGCGATGCCGTCGACCGGCGACGATTCGCTGTCGTTCATCCGCGTGTCGATCTTGAAGCGGTAGCTTTTGCCCGACGCGTCCTCCCAGGACGTGGAGCGAAGATCGGACAGCGTCACCTTGCCCTCGCCGCTGTCGAGCTCGGACACCTGGCGGAATTCGGAGGTGTAGCCTTCGCAGGAGTTGCCGGAGAAATTGTAGAGGATGCGCCCGCGCGCATCGCTGACCGAGTTGGAGCCGCGCGATTTCACCAGGCTGAGGTCGTAGAGCGCCTGATGCGCGAGAAACGGCCCGCTTGCCGCAGCGACCGCGGGCCCCTGAACCAGGCCGGATCCTGCGGCAACGGCGATCGCAAACACCAGGGCACGCGACGGAGTCCGGAACGGCAGGGTCATGTGGTTTCCTCAAGGAGGCAGGGATTCGCCACAATAGTGACGGTGGTATTGCGCCGCAACTGGGGCAAGTCTGACAAAATGGCAATGTATGCAGCGAAATTGCCGTCATTTTCGGCAGCTTTCCGTGCGATTCGGCACGTCATGGCCGCGTTGTCCTCACCTTACCGTCGCTTGCAACCGGCGGCACGATGCGCGAAACAATCGAAACAAACTTGGCCCTGACCGCGTTTCAGGCTTCGTGCAATCCAATTGGGGGACCAAAAATGGCGGGTACCGTCGAACAAAAACTGGCGTCACAGGGCATCACACTTCCGGAGCCGACCTCCCCGGTCGCAAACTATGTCCCCTTCGTCCGCAGCGGAAACCTGCTGTTCGTGTCCGGCCAGGTCTGCTTCAACGCCGAGGGCAAGCTGATCGCCAAGGGCAAGCTCGGCGCCGGCGTCACGCTCGAACAGGGCGCCGCTGCCGCGCGCGGCTGCGCAATCAATCTGCTGGCCCAGATCAAGGCCGCGCTCGGCGACCTCGACAAGGTCGTGCGCGTGGTGCGGCTCGGCGGATTCATCAATTCGGCGCCCGACTTCTTTGACGGGCCGAAGGTGCTGAACGGCGCCTCCGACCTGATGGTCGAGGCGTTCGGCGACAAGGGCCGCCATGCCCGTACCACCGTGGGCGTCGCCTCGCTGCCCGCGGACGCTGCGGTCGAAGTCGAAGGCGTGTTCGAAGTCGCCTGATCGATGCGCGCTCCTGATTGGCTGACGAAACGGCCGGTTGCCCATCGCGGCCTGCACGATGCCGCACGCGGCATCATCGAGAACATGCCGGCCGCGGCCACCGCCGCGGTAGCCGGCAACTTCGCCATCGAGTGCGATATCCAGCTCACCGCCGACGGCGAGGCCATGGTGCATCACGACGATGCGCTCGGCCGCCTCACCGAGGGGGCGGGGCTGCTGGCAACCAGGACGGCGGCCGAGCTGAAGGCCGTCAAGTTCAAGGACACCGCCGAGCAGATGATGACGCTCGGCGATCTCTGCGCGCTGGTCGCCGGCCGCGTGCCGCTGGTGGTCGAGGTGAAGAGCCATTTCGACGGCGACCGCAAGCTGGTGCGGCGGATGGCCGAGGTGCTGGCGTCCTATTCCGGCCCGGTGGTCGGCATGTCCTTCGATCCCGACCAGGTGCTGGCGCTGCGCGAGATCATGCCGAACCTGCCGCGCGGCATCACCGCCCAGCGCACCTATGACGACGGCCATTGGGACAAGCTGACGCCAGCACAGCGCGACAGCATGCTATACCTGCGGCACGGCTTTACGACCGAGCCGCATTTCGTCGCCTATTGGGTCAACCAGCTGCCGGCACCGGAGCCGTGGATCGCCCGCAACGTGTTCGGCTGTGCGCTGCTGGCCTGGACCGTGCGGACGGTGGAACAGCGCGAGCGCGCGGCGCGCTACGCCGACCAGATGATTTTCGAGGGGTTCGTGCCGGGAACCTGACATGTCCGAGACATGCCCTTGCAGTCTTGAACTCGTCGCTGCGACGCACGATGTTGGCGAGGGTTGGTCGTCATCGGCGATGGCGCAATGCGGGGCATGATCCGGAAGTGGAGGCAGCTGTTCCGGAAAGATCATGCTCAAACGAGGCACCGGTCTTCATTCTCGATGGCGTCTTCTGAAATCACCTTAGAAGCTGTAGCCGACATCGGCGGCATTCCGGCCGCCGAATGGGACGCCTGCGCCAATCCCAAGGCGGATGCGGACAGCATCCATCACCTCGACACGCTTGCCTCGCCCGGTTCCGCAAAGGATTGCCAGACCGCCGCAAGTTCGGGCTATAACCCATTCGTTTCCCATGCCTTTTTTGCTGCCGCCGAAGCCTCCAATTCGGCCTGCGCGCGGACCGGCTGGGGTCCGCGGCATCTGATCGCAAAGCTCGATGGCCGGATCGTCGGCGTCGTGCCCTGCTATCTGAAATCGCATTCGCAGGGCGAATACGTGTTCGACCGCGGCTGGGCCGAGGCCTATCACCGCGCCGGCGGCAGCTATTACCCGAAGCTGCAGGTGTCCGTCCCCTTCACGCCCGCGACCGGGCCGCGGCTGTTGATCCGCGACGGCGTCGACCGCGAGGTGATCGGCTCGGCGCTGGCGCGGGGCCTCCGGGCGCTCTGCAACGCCACCGAGGCGTCCTCCGTGCATGTGACGTTCGCCCGCGAGGACGAGGCCAGGTTCCTCGGCGCCCACGGTTTCCTGCAGCGGACCGACCAGCAGTTCCACTGGCACAATGACGGCTACAAGACCTTCGACGACTTTCTCGGTTCGCTGAACTCCCGCCATCGCAAGGGCATCAAGCGCGAGCGCCGCGAGGCGGTCGCCGCCGGGATCACCATCCACTGGCTGACCGGCTCAGACATCACCGAGGACGCCTGGGATGCGTTCTTCGAATTTTACATGGAGACCGGCTCGCGCAAATGGGGCCGGCCTTATCTGACCCGAGAATTCTTCTCGCTGATCGGCCAGACGATGAGCCGGGACGTGCTGCTGGTGATGGCCAAGCGCAACGGCCGCTGGATCGCCGGTGCGATCAACTTCATCGGCTCCGACACGCTGTTCGGCCGCAACTGGGGCGCGATCGAGCACCACCCGTTCCTGCATTTCGAGGTCTGCTACTACCAGGCGATCGATTTCGCGGTTCAGCGCGGGCCTCAAGGTGGTCGAGGCCGGCGCGCAGGGCGAGCACAAGCTGGCGCGCGGCTACCTGCCGCAGACCACCTATTCGGCGCATTTCATCGCCGATCCCGGGCTGCGCCGTGCGATCGCCGATTACCTCAAGCGCGAGCGCGACTATGTCGCCGAGGTCGGCCGCGAGCTCACCGAGGCCGGCCCGTTCCGCAAGACGGTCGACGACGACGCTTGACGTCTCCGCCGCCACCTAGGCAATAAATCAGCATCATCGAGGAGCCGCCGCCATGCCCGCCGCCTACGACAACAACAACATCTTCGCGAAGATCCTGCGCGGCGAGCTGCCCTGCTACAAGGTCTATGAGGACGAGCACGTGTTCGCGTTCCTCGACATCATGCCGCGCTCGCCGGGGCACACGCTCGTGATCCCGAAGGCCCCTGCTCGCAACATCCTCGACATCAAGCCCGACGACTACGCCCATGTCGCGCGCGCCTCGCACAAGATCGCCGCCGCCGCGATGAAGGCGTTCGAAGCCGACGGCATCACGGTGCAGCAATTCAACGAGCCGGCCGGTGGCCAGGTCGTCTTCCATCTGCACATGCACGTCATGCCACGCAAGGACGGCGTCGCACTGCTGCCGCCCGCGAGCCACAAGGAAGACGGCAAGGTGCTGGAGGCCAGCGCGGCGAAGCTGATCGCAGCGTTGAAGTAATTCCACCGCTGTCATTCCGGGGCGCGCGGAGCGCGAACCCGGAATCTCGAGATTCCGGGTTCGATGCTTCGCATCGCCCCGGAGACGGTTGAGAGATTCTACTCCGTCTCGAAGTCCCCGGCCTGCGGCGGGGCGAGCGGGGTGAACTCGCAACGGTCGGGCTTGACGTCGATCAGCGGCGTTTCGTCGAGGCAGTCGAGGCCGCGCACCAAAATGACGTTGCGCTCGACGCCGACCAGCTTGACGATCGCGGTGCCGATCGGATTGGGGCGCACCGGCGAGCGCAGCGAGAAGGTGCCGCGGGTGTTGCCGTTGTTCTTCGGGCTTTGCAGCACGATGTCGCGGCGCGACTGGTGCAGCCAGTACAGCACCTCGAGATTTGAATAGAAATCGACGCCCTTGATCGCGGCGACCCAGGGCTCGAAAATCTCGAGCCGGCACACCGGTCCGTCATGCCGCCCCTGCCGCGGCGTCGCCAGCCGCGAGGTCCAGGGCGTGCGGATGCGGCCGATGAAGACAAGCGCGGCATCGCGCGCCGTCGGCATGTCGACGGCGACCTCGCCCTGGCGCAGTTCCATTTCACGTACCATGTCTCAATCCAGCGATATGTTCAGCGCCTTGACCACGCCCGCCCATCGCGCGCGATCGGTATTCACGAACTTGTCGATCTCGGCCTGGCTCTTCGCGCGCAGCGGCGGGAAACCGATCTTGAGCAGCGAAGCGCGGAACGCTTCGTCGTTCAAGGCCCGGTCGAGGCTCGCCTTGATCTTGTCGGCGATGTCGTCAGGCACCCTCGACGGCGCTGCGATACCATACCAGACGCTGACCGCATAATCGGGATAGCCGCTCTCGGCGATCGTCGGCAGATCGGGCAAATCGGGGATGCGCTCCGTCGAGCTGACGCCGAGCGGCCGCAGCATGCCCGATTTGACCGGCGGCAGCGCGGTGCCGAGCGTGTCGAACATCAGCTGGATGTTGCCGGACAGCAGATCGGTCAGCGCGGGTCCTGCGCCCTTGTACGGCACGTGGGTCATCTCGACGCCGGCCATCTGCTTGAACATCTCGCCGGCGAGATGAACCGTGCCGCCGGTGCCCGCCGATCCGAAATTGAGTTTTCCGGGATTCTTCTTCGCGTAAGCGACGAACTCCGCGATCGTCCTCGCCGGCACCGACGGGTGCACCTCCATGATCATCGGCGCGTCCGTGATGACGGACAGCAGGCGAAAATCCCTGGCCGGATCGTAGGGCAGCTTCTTGTAGAGCATCGGATTGAGCACGAAGATCGAGGCGGCCGTCACGAAGAGCGTGTAGCCGTCAGGATCGGAGCGCGCCACGGCCTCGGCGCCGATCGCGCCCTGCGCACCGGCCTTGTTCTCGACCACGACCACCTGTTTGAGATCGCGCCCGAGATATTCGCCGACGATGCGGCCGAGCACGTCGGTCGGCCCGCCCGCGGCATAGGGCACCACGAGCTTGATCGGTCGCGTCGGATAATCCGCGGCACGCGCCGGCAGCGTCGCCACCAGCAACGCCGTCAGAGCAACAATGATTAGCGATGATGCGCGCCGCTGCATGCCGTTTCCCCGTTGTCTTGTTCTTGGGGAGCGAGACTAGCGGATAATGCGGACGTCGCAATCAGGCGAGCCAGTATTTGCCAGCGATCATGACGACTTCGCCTGCGATCACGCCGGCGAAGATCGATTTCCTCGCCAGCATGAACACGACAAAGCCGGCGGCGACGGCGCCGTAGCGCAGCCAGTCCGGCACGCTGGCGAGCGCGCCCGGCGGTTGCACCACGATCTGCGCGATGATACCGGCGAGGATCGCGGTGGCGACCGCCCTCACCCAGACCAACAGTTCGGAGTTCTCGTCGATGCCGCCGCCGAACCACAGGCCGAGCATGCGCCAGATCTGGTTGGGGATGACGCCCGCGACGAACAGGATCGCCAGCGCGTGCCATTCGCCGATGAAACCGCTCATGCGCGCGCCCCGACGATGCCTGCCCTCGCGCGGTGCAGGGCATAGGCGATGGTGCCGGCGACGACGCCGCTGACCAGGATGTCGACGCCGCTGTTCAGCATCGCCGCCAGCGGGAACAGCAATAGGCCGAGCACCAGCGCGATGACATCGGCGAGCTCGCGGCAGTTGCGCGCCGTGGAGAACAGGAAGGCGAGCGGCGTCAGCATCAGCATGCCGGCGGCGAACAGCGGCGTGAGGTTGGCCGCGAGCATGTAGCCGATCGTGTTGGCGATCAGGCAGACCGTGACCAGGCCGCAGCCGAGCCCGTGGATGAAGACGATCCGCCGGTTGCGCGGCACCTGCGGCAGGAAGCGGAAGCATTCGACCCACAGCGTCACGGCGGTGAGATGCGCCACCAGGATCAGATGCCGGCGCTTGGTCTGTTCGGTCCGCATCATCGGCAACACCGACACCACCATCGGAAACAGGCGGATCGCGCTGACGGTGACCGCGATCGCCGATTGCAGCACGGTGGCGCCGGAGCCGAGTGTCGTGATCACGATGATCTGCGCAGGGCCAGCCCAGACGAACGCCGTGCTCGCCAGCGTCCAGCCCAGCGAGAAGCCGGAATCATGCGCCAACGCGCCGATGCCGAGATATGTCGCAAACAGCACCAGGGTCAGCACGGTCGCGCCGATCGACCGCGCGCCCCATAGGAAGGCGCGGAATGAGGTGTGCCATTGCGGAGAATCGAGCGGAGGAAGCGCCACGGGGAACCGGATGGTTTGCAATCGCGGCGGCTTAGGGCGCTGACAACGCAGGGTCAAGCAAGAGACGGCACAGGGCGGGTATGCGCCTTGGTAGCCCGGATGAAGCACCAGCGAAATCCGGGGCCGCTCTTGCAACCGGCGAGAGCTGTCCCGGATTGCGCTTCGCTTCATCCGGGCTACCGATCCACGCAATCACGCCCTGTTCTTCAGCACGAAGCACGCCCCGCCCGCCTTGCGGATGCGGTTGCACAGGCCGTCGGCCTCGGGGCGCGTGTCGGCGCCGATGCGCACCTGGTAGAAGGTCGCGCTGCCGCGGGTGCGAAGCCGTGAGCTCAGCAAACTCGGATCCTGATCGCCGATCGCGTTGGCAAGGCGCTTGATGGCGCGGGCATACATCGCGAGCGCCTTGTCGCGGCTGAAGCCGGCGGCAAGCTGCACGCCCCAGACCTTGGCGGCCGACAGCGTGATGTGCTGCTCGAGCCCAGCGACGAACGGATTCGGCGCGCGCTTGAGCAACGCCATCAGCTCGCGGCAGCTCTTGGTCGGCGCGCGCTGCGGCATCTTGCCGTTGCGACCGGCGGCGGCCCAGTCATCGACGCTGGAGCCGGTGATCGCGGAGACGTAATTGCGCGTCTCCTGCGGCACGTATCCGGAGCCGGCGAGCCAGTCCTGGATCCGGCGCGGGCCAGCATTGTAGGCCGCGGCCGCGAGGCCGAGATTGCCGAACTGGTTGCGCAGCTCACTGAGGAATTCGGCCGACTTCGGCAGCGCCTGCACCGGATTGAACGGATCGAGCAGCCCGCGCTCGTTCGCGGTGCCCGGCATGAATTGCGCGATGCCCTGCGCGCGCTGGCCGTTGCGGGTCATCGGACCAACCGCATCGGCCTGGAAGCGGCTCTCCTGCCAGATCACGCGCGCGAAGAATTCGAGCGGCAGATCGTTGGCCCGCGCCGCCGACTCGATCATCAGGCACATCGCCTCGCGGGTATCGCTCTCGCGCGCATCATCCGCGGGCTTGTCAGTTGCCGCCGCGGGCGTATCCGCCGGGGGCGCGGCAGGTTTCTCGGCCGATGGCGCGGCCTGCTCTCCCGGCGGTGGCGCAGGCGGCTCCCCCGGCGCGGCCGCAGGCTTCTCAGCGGGCTTGTCCGGGGGCGGCGCTGCCGGCTGCTCGGTGCCTGGCGGCGGCGCCGGAGCCGCGGCCGGAGCGTTCTCCGCGCCGACGCGGGCCGGCGGCACCAGCAGCACAAGCATGACCAATGCGGCGCAACGACCGGTTCGCATGGCAATTCTGTTCCCGTGCGGGCGCGGCTTGACACCGCAAGCTCGTGGTCTAGCTATGGACTGAAATGATGGCGCGCAAAAGGGAGCGCAAAATGGCCGCAGCATCCGACGATCAACTCGGCTTTGCCCCCGATGACGACGCCCCGATCGGCTATATGAAGCGAACCCGCGATTATTACGCGGCTATCGGTTACACCACCCCCTACCGCTGGGCGCATTACACCTCCGCCCCGTTCCAGCCCCTGAAGAAGCCGCTGAACCAGTCCCGGGTCGCCATCATCACGACCGCGGCGCCGTTCGATCCGGCACGGGGCGACCAGGGTCCCGGCGCGAAATACAACGGCGGGGCCAAGTTCTATGCGGTCTATGACGGCGACACGTCAAAGCAGCACGATCTGCGGATTTCGCACATCGCCTATGACCGCACCCACACCACGGCGACCGACAACGGCACCTGGTTCCCGCTGGCACAGCTCAAGCGCCTCGCCGCGGCCGGCACGATCGGCGACGTCGCGCCGCGCTTCTTCGGCGCCCCGACCAACCGCAGCCACCGCGTCACCATCGAGACCGACGCGCCCGAAATCCTCAAGCGTTGCCGTGACGACAAGGTCGACGCCGCGGTGCTGGTGCCGAACTGCCCGGTCTGCCACCAGACCGTCAGCCTGGTGGCGCGGCATCTCGAGGCCAACGGGATTTCCACGGTCGTGATGGGCTGCGCCAAGGATATCGTCGAGCATGCCGCGGTGCCGCGTTTCCTGTTCTCCGATTTCCCGCTCGGCAATTCCGCCGGCAAGCCGCAGGACGTCGCCTCGCAGGCGTTCACGCTGGAGCTGGCGCTGCGCGTGCTTGAGCAGGCGCCCGGTCCGCAGACTACCGTGCAGTCACCGCTGCGCTGGAGCGAGGATGCTTCCTGGAAGCGCGACTACAGCAACGCCGATGCGCTCAGCGCCGAGGAGCTGGCCCGCCTGCGCCGCGAGTTCGACGCGCAGAAGGAAGTCGCCAAGGGCCTGCGCGAGCGCGTGGCGTAAGGCTCGGCGCTAGACACGAGCACTTAGCCAACTCAAGGCGTCGTCGCTCGGCTCGACCGGGCGATCCGGTATTCCAGAGACACCAGTCAGTCACGGAGAAGCCGCGGCGTGCTGGCATGGCGCGGACAAGCCCGGCCATGACGGAGCAATGTTGAGGCGAGCTCTCAGGCGGATGGCGCCGCCGCAACCTGTATGGCGGTGAGCATGCCGGTCCGTTCATGGCAGCCGAGATATTCGAAGAACTGCTCGTCGGCGCCTGCCACCGTGACCTCGTGATACAGCCTGAGCTTGGCGTTCGGCCCCAAGGTCGAGAGATACTTCATCGCCGCGCCAAAAATCCTGACATGGGTCGGGTGCGATTCCGCCCAGCGCTCGAGTGCCGCAAGGCTCTTCCACCAGCTCTGGCCGTAGGACTTTTCGGTTGGCCTGCCCTCCGCATCGACAACGCGCATATAGCGGTTGGCATAGCAGCCGATCGGCACACCGTCGTCGCGCAGGAAATCCATGCCCTCGCGCAGCACCGGTTCGACATCGTCGAGATACATCTTGCGTTCCGCTGCCTCGGTATCGCTCCAGTCCTGTCCGGAACGGATCAGGCAGAGATTGTCATGCGCGACCACACGGATGCGTGCGCCGTCGCGGATCACGCGCGGCTCGCCGCCCGGCGTCATCGCGTCGGTCTGCGACAGCGGGATACGGTCGCGCATACCGCCCCAATAGGCGTGCTCCTGCACCTCGCCGCTCATGCCGTCGGCAAGCACCGCGACGCCCTCCGGACGGCCGAGCGACGAGAACAGCGTCTCGTAGCGCGCAACATGCGGCCGCAGCACCTCGATGAAGCGACCGACGCCATCGCCGGCGCCGCTGCCGGTCCAGGCCTCGCGCGCGCCGTCGAACCAGGCGTCGAAACGCCCGGCGTCGTCCCAATAGGCGACCGAGACGACGTTGGTGAAGCCGGCCTGGTCGACATATTGCGCGCGGTCCCAATGCGTCGGACTGTTTTCTCTGGCAAAGCGCGTGGCGATCTGCGCCAGCGCGTCGGTCGCCGCCGCGCTCCTCTCACCGCGATATTGCACGCCGAAATAGGCCATGATCACGCGCATGACCGCGGGCTTGTGGCGCGCGACGAAGGATGGATAAGGCGGCGCGTAGTCGTCGGGCACACGCCGATGACGCGATCGGACTGTCTGCAAATGAGATGGAATGGCGGATTCCATGGCAGTCGCCTCCCGTTGGATGTCGTGCTTTCAGCTCGCGGCCGCGTCGATCTCCTCAAGGCTGTCGAGCGGAAGCGCGAAATGCTCGACGCGCTTCGAGGGCTTCTTGTTCAGCAGCAGACGCGTGACATCGGGGCGCGAATAGTGCCCGGCCGGATCGGCGGCATTCTTGGCGATCCCGATCGCGCCGAGATCGATATCGGCGAGCAGCAGGCCCTCCTGCTCGGGCGGCAGCTTCTCGGCGATCGAGCTGCCGTCCGGCCCGTAGATCGCGGCATGTCCGCCGCCGACATGCAGCAGCGCGTGCTTGTCGTCGCGGTCGCACATCTCGTCGACCATCGCCTGCGAGACCGTGGCGCAGGGCGCCAGCACGAAGCACGAGCCTTCGACCGCATAGACCCGCGAGGCCGCGTTGTTGACCTCCCAGCCGAGCGCCGGCGCGAACGGATCGTACAGCGAGAAGCTCGGCCAAGCCGCGACATGGACCTGCTCGTTCTGGGCGTACATCGCGTATTTCGACAGCGGCTGCAGATGCTCCCAGCAGCACAGCGCGCCGAGCCGGCCGATGCCGGGACGGTCATGCACCGCAAGGTCGCTGCCGTCGCCCTCGCCATAGACGGTGCGCTCGGCATGGGTCGGCCGCAGCTTGCGCCGCTTCGCGATGGTCTCGCCGTCGGGCCCGATCAGCCATTGCGCGAGGTAGAGGCTGCCGCCGTCGCGCTCGGACAGGCCGAGCACCGCGGTCATGCCGGCCTTCTTGACCGCGAGCCGCAGCTTCTCGGCCTGCGGGCTGTCGTAGCTCAGCGAGTTGTCGAAATAGCGCTGCACGAAGCCGCGCCCGATCGCCCAGGCCGGCGAGTCCAGCCAGATGTACCAGGGATAGCCGGGGATGAAGGCTTCGGGAAACGCGATCAGCTTCGCCCCTTTAGCGGCGGCCTCCTCGATCAGCGCGATGGACTTGGCGATGGAGGCGTCGAGGTCGAGCCAGGCAGGTGCGGCCTGCACCACCGCAACGCGGTATTTCGGATGTTCGATGCCCATGATGTCCTCCTCGCGGCCGACGCTTGCGGCCGGTTCGTGCTTGATCGGCCATGGCGGCCTCTGACATCATGCTGCCCCGAGACCGGGCACGCCGTTCGACCGGGACGGAAGGAAAATTCGACTGCGGAGGAGATTCCCCGGCCGTCCCCGGTATGAAGCTTGCTTTGTTTGCGTGGCCAGCGTTTGCACTCGTGAGGGGAGGAAATCATGCCGGCCCTGTTCACCACGGAAGACGCGCCCACCCATCGGCGCCTTGCGCTCTGGCAGGACATCGTCTGCGACGTGTTCGTGCAGCTCGACTGCAAGTCGGACCTCGGCACCGCCTTCCACGGCGCCATCACCAGCGCGCAGCTGGGCGCGGTGAAATGCTCCGTTGTCTCGTCGAGCCAGCAACGGGTGCTGCGCACGCCGTCGCGGATCGCACGCGCCAGCGAGGATTTTGTTCTGTTCGCCCTCGGCCGGAGTGGCGCGGGCGCCGTGCTGCAGGACGGCCGCGAGACCGTGATCCAGCCGGGCGAGTTCGCATTCTACGACACCACCCGGCCCTATGAATTGCGCTTCAACGCCGACTTCACGCAGACCATCTTCCAGGTGCCGCGCGCCATCCTGCACCGGCGCTTTGCCGGCACCCAGGGCTTAACTGCGACCACGTTCACATCGGATCGTCCCGTGCAGCGGCTCGCCTGGCAGTTCATCGCGGGGCTCTCCGAGATCGCCGACAAGCTCGATCCTGACAACGCGATCCGCCTCGCCGACCAGGCCGCCGACCTGCTGGCGATGGCAATGAGCGAGCGACTCGGCGGCACCGCGCTGCCCGCCTCGACCCACCGCTCCGCGCTGCTCTACCGCCTGAAGGCGCATGTGCTTGCGCATCTGCCGAACCCCGAGCTCAACCTCACCGAGACCGCCGCCGCGCTCGGCATCTCGCCGCGCTACGTCAACAGCCTTTTGGCCGACGAGGACACCTCGTTCCAGCGCTTCGTGCTGGCGCAGCGGCTGGAGCGCTGCAAGCGCGACCTCGCCTCACCGGCGCACGCGCATCGCCACATCGGCGAGATTGCATTCGCCTGGGGCTTTAACGATCTCTCGCATTTCGGCCGCGTGTTCCGCGACCATTACGGCCTGTCGCCGCGCGACTGGCGGCAAAGCCGGCTGCCGAACTAAAGCTTCGAGGGAAGCCATAGGTCTGTTGCGGCGCAAAATAGCCGGGAATCCGCGCCCTCACGGATGCAAATATTTACGCTAACTGCAACGGTTCCCCCGGCGCCCTTCTTTTCGCTGGGGCGGACCGGTACAGTCGTGCCGTTCATTTGGAGGATTTCCCGTGCAGGACCGGCGCCAGAGCGTACGCGAGAAGGTGTTCTATGGTGCGGTTGCGGAGATCGATGAACGCGGCTCGACGATGGATTGCGTCGTCCGCAACATCAGCGAAGGCGGTGCCTGCGTTGAATTTAGCGATGCCGCGCACTTGCCCGAAGAGATGAATCTCAGCGTCGCACGCAAGGGCCGCTCGTTCCTGGCCCGCCTGATCTGGCGCCAGGCTAACAAGGTCGGCCTCGCCTTCCGGATCATGACCTCCGACACGCCGGTCAGCGATCTCGACGAACGGGTCCGCCGCAGCGAGATCAAGAAGCGGCAGCTGCAGCGGCGCATCAATGAATTGCTCGGCCAGGGCTGAGCCATCTCGGCTCGGAGCCCTCGTTTCGTTCGCGGCCGGCATCCGGCATTCGGGGTTGCAAAGGCCGGGCTAATCCAGCATGCGGTAATCCCCGCAACGCCGGAACCGAGAGCCACTCCACGACATGTCGTCCGCGATGACAGAGCATCCCGACGGGCTGCCGCAGCCGCAGCGCAATTGGGCCATTCTCACGATCGCGCTCGGCCTCGTGATGGCCGTCGTCGACGGCTCGATCGCCAACGTTGCGCTGCCGACCATTGCCCGGGATCTGAACGCGAGCCCCGCGTTCTCGATCTGGATCGTCAACGGCTATCAATTGGCGATCACGATCTCGCTGCTGCCGCTGGCCTCGCTCGGCGAAATCATCGGCTATCGCCGCGTCTATCTGGCGGGGCTGTTGCTGTTCACGCTGGCCTCGCTGTTCTGCGCGCTGTCGCATACGCTGCCGCTTCTGACGGTCGCCCGCATCCTGCAGGGGTTTGGCGCTGCCGGAATCCTCAGCGTCAACACCGCGCTGGTCCGCTTCATCTATCCGCATTCGCTGCTCGGCCGCGGCATCGGCGTCAACGCGCTGGTGGTCGCGATCTCTGCCGCGGTCGGTCCGACCATCGCCTCGTTCATCCTGGCGGTGGGGACCTGGCCGTATCTGTTCGCAATCAATGTCCCGCTCGGCATTGTCACGCTGGCGCTGGGTTGGTGCTTCCTGCCGCACACCAGGCCGGCGGTTCACGCCTTCGACTGGCAGAGCGCCGCGATGAGCGCCATCGCGTTCGGGTTCGGCATCAGCGCGATCGACAGCGCCGGCCATGGCGGGTCGCTGTATCTCTGCGCATTGGAGTTCGCGGTCGCCGCGGTCGCCTCGCATTTGCTGTACCGGCGGCAGCAGCATCTGCCCTCGCCGCTGCTGCCCGTCGACCTGCTGCGGATTCCGATCTTCGCACTCTCGATCGGCACCTCGATCGCCTCGTTCTGCGGCCAGATGCTAGCCTTTGTCGCGATGCCGTTCTATCTGGAAAACCATTTCGGATATTCGGCGGTTCAGATCGGCCTGTTGATCACGCCGTGGCCGATCGCGGTCGCGTTCGCCGCCCCGCTCGCGGGCTGGCTGGTGGAACGCTATCCGGCCGGCCTGCTCGGCGGCATCGGCCTGCTGCTGTTCGCGACGGGATTGGGCACGCTGGCCTTGATGCCGGCCAACGCGACGCCGGTCGACGTGATCTGGCGCATGGCGCTCGCCGGTGCCGGCTTCGGCCTGTTCCAGACCCCTAACAACCGCACCATGATCGCCGCCGCCCCGCGCGAGCGCTCGGGCGGCGCCAGCGGCATGTTAGGGACCGCGCGCCTGCTCGGACAGACCATCGGCGCCGCTTTGGTGGCGCTGCTGCTGGCGCGCTATCCGGCTGACGGCACCCGGATCTCGCTGATGGTCGGCGTCGGCTTTGCCGTCGTGGGAGCTGTGCTCAGCACGCTCCGGCTGTCCTCGGCCGGCAGCCGCGGCGCCGACCGGGTGCGGGTCCAGGAGGGCCAGCGGCTGAAGGGCGAGTGACGGCGCGGAGACGCGCCTCCCACCGCCAGAAACAAAAAGGCCGGCTGTTCAGCCGGCCTTTTCGTTTGGTTGTTCGCTCGCGCCTCAGACCTTGACCATCGGTCCCTTTGAGGCCGGCCCCTTGGTGCCGCCTCCGCCGCCGTTGGGACCGCCCTTCGGCGGCTTGCGCTTGCGCGGCGGCAGGTTCTCGGGCTTCGGCGTGACCGGGCCCTCGACATATTCGAAGCCGATCTTGTCCTTGGCAGTCGCCTCGTCCTTGACCAGGATGACGCGGACGTGTCCGCCGCCCTTGAGCTGACCGAACAGCACCTCATCCGCGAGCGGCTTCTTGATGTGTTCCTGGATGATGCGCGCCATCGGACGTGCGCCCATCTGCTCGTCATAGCCGTGCTCGATCAGCCAGGCCTTTGCAGGCTCGGACAGCTCGATCGTGACGTCGCGGTCGGCGAGTTGCGCCTCAAGCTGCAGCACGAACTTCTCGACCACCATGCCGATCACCTCGGCATTGAGGTGCGCGAACGAGACGATCGCATCCAGCCGGTTGCGGAACTCCGGCGCGAACTGGCGATTGATCGCTTCGTGATCGTCGCCTTCCCGCTTCGAGCGGGTGAAGCCGAAGGCCTGCCGCGCAAGATCGGCCGCGCCGGCATTCGTGGTCATGATCAGGATCACGTTGCGGAAGTTGACCTGCTTGCCGTTGTGGTCGGTGAGCCGGCCATGATCCATGATCTGCAGCAGCACGTTGTAGAGATCCGGGTGCGCCTTCTCGATTTCGTCGAGCAGCACGACGCAATGCGGATGCTGGTCCACGCCATCGGTGAGCAGGCCGCCCTGGTCGAAACCGACATAGCCGGGAGGCGCGCCGATCAGGCGCGACACGGTGTGCCGCTCCATATATTCGGACATGTCGAAGCGCAGCAGCTCGACACCGAGCGACGCCGCCAGTTGCTTCGCCACCTCGGTCTTGCCGACGCCGGTCGGACCCGAGAACAAATAGCTGCCGATCGGCTTCTCCGGCTCGCGCAGGCCGGCTCGCGCCAGCTTGATCGACGCCGCCAGCGACTCGATCGCCTTGTCCTGGCCGAACACCGTGCGCTTCAGGGTCTGCTCGAGATGCTTCAGCACCTCGGCATCGTCCTTCGACACGCTCTTCGGCGGGATCCGCGCCATGGTCGCGATCGTGGTCTCGATCTCCTTGATGCCGATCGTCTTCTTGCGCTTGCTCTCGGCGACCAGCATCTGCGCCGCGCCGGACTCGTCGATCACGTCGATCGCCTTGTCGGGCAGCTTGCGGTCGTGGATGTAGCGCGACGACAGCTGCACCGCAGCCTCGATCGCCTCGTTGGTGTATTTCAGCCGATGGTAATCCTCGAAATAGGGCTTCAGGCCCTTGAGGATCGCGATTGCGTCTTCCACCGTCGGCTCGTTGACGTCGATCTTCTGGAAGCGCCGCACCAGCGCGCGGTCCTTCTCGAAGTGCTGACGGTATTCCTTGTAGGTGGTCGAGCCCATGCAGCGGATCGTGCCCGAAGCCAGCGCGGGCTTCAGCAGATTGGACGCATCCATCGCGCCGCCGGAGGTGGCGCCGGCGCCGATCACGGTGTGGATCTCGTCGATGAACAGGATGGCGTTCGGATGCGCCTCCAGCTCCTTCAGGACCTGCTTGAGCCGCTCCTCGAAATCACCGCGATAGCGGGTGCCCGCAAGCAGCGTGCCCATGTCGAGCGAGAACACGGTCGCGGCCGCCAGCACTTCCGGCACATCGCTGTCGACGATGCGCTTGGCGAGGCCTTCGGCAATCGCGGTCTTGCCGACGCCGGCTTCGCCGACGAACAGCGGGTTGTTCTTCTGGCGGCGGCACAGCACCTGGATCGCACGGTTGATCTCGGCATTGCGGCCAATCACCGGATCGATCTTGCCGTCGCGCGCCTTCTTGTTGAGGTTGACGCAATAGGTCTCGAGCGCCTCGCCCTTCTTCTTGGCGTCCTCGTTGCCCTTGGTCTCGGTTTCCTCGTCGACGCCGCGCACCGGCCGCGCCTCGGACACGCCGGGCCGCTTGGCGATGCCGTGGCTGATGTAGTTGACGGCGTCGTAGCGCGTCATGTCCTGCTCCTGCAGGAAGTACGCGGCGTGGCTCTCGCGCTCGGCGAAGATCGCGATCAGGACGTTGGCGCCGGTCACTTCCTCGCGACCGGACGACTGGACGTGAATCACCGCGCGCTGGATCACGCGCTGGAACCCGGCGGTCGGCTTCGCGTCATCGGCGCCGTCAGTCACCAGGTTTTCGAATTCGGTCTCGAGATAATTAACGAGGCTGGTCCTGAGCTTGTCGAGATCGACGCTGCAGGCCCGCATCACAGCCGCCGCATCCGAGTCATCGATCAGCGACAGCAGCAGATGTTCGAGCGTCGCGTATTGATGGTGACGCTCGTTTGCGATCGCCAATGCACGGTGCAGCGACTGTTCAAGGCTTTGGGAAAAAGTTGGCATTCGCGTCCTCTATGGCCCCCTGCCATCATGATCGCCATTACCGGGTCAGGCAATAACAACCTTCGTGATCGCCTTTGATATAGTTACGACGGATCGTGGCGAAAGACCGGTCCCGCGATGATGGTTTTCTTCTAAATTCGGGGCATCGGGGCGTCGCGCGGCGACGCCCGTGATCGTACGGGAACGCCGTTCACCACCATCAAAAACCGCGATGCAAGACCCGTTCCGCGCCTCGCGGCGGGTCAGTCGTTCCAGCGACCTATTTCTTTTCCATCACGCACTGCAGTGGATGCTGGTGCTTGCGCGCGAAGTCCATGACTTGCGTCACCTTGGTCTCGGCGATCTCGTAGGTAAAAACGCCGCACTCGCCGATCCCGTGGTGATGAACGTGCAGCATGATCTTGGTCGCCGCCTCGGCGTCCTTGTTGAAGAATCGTTCCAGCACGTGAACGACGAACTCCATCGGCGTGTAGTCGTCGTTCAGGATCAGGACTCGGTACAGGTTCGGACGCTTGGTCTTCGGCTTGACCTTGGTGATGACCGAGGTCGAGGGGCCGTTGCCCGTCCCATTGCGGTTGTCATCATTGTTCATTTTCGGCGCCGGCGCGGCGGCCACCGCCGGCATCGACGAAACCGGCTCGGAAATCGGGACTGTCAACGTGGATCGCAACATGGCTCAGGCGTTCGAATTCCCCAAGGGAAACCGGATGGCGGGAAACCGGATGGCAATTGGATGGTGGTCGCGATTGCCGCAAGACTGATCGCGGAACCCCCAGCAATGCTTTCCAGATTGCCGCTCCCGGTCCGATCCGGCGGCCGGATCGACTTCCCGAATATGGGCCTCGCGAGGCCCAGCCGCAAGCGCAGACCCGGCGCGGCCCACCGGTCCGATTCCGGGCGCGGCAACCCTCGGAAGGTTAATCATTTCTGCCCGATTTGACAAAGGAGTCGGGCGGCCAATTTAGACGTCATTGAGGATAGCGAGCGCTTTTGCCCGGCTTTTGAGCCTCCCCCGCGCCGCCCTGCCGGGTTTCCCGCGCCCGATTCACCATCTGTTTAGCGGCGCCGGTCGAGATGCCACCGCAATCCATTTCGACGAGAGTGCCATGCTTGGTTCAGCCATTTCCGATCGCGTCTGCGCGGTTGCTCGCCGGTTTTCCAGGGCAAATAACGGCAATGTCGCGGTGATCTTCACCTTCGCAATGCTGCCGCTCCTCGCTTTCGTGGGAGCCGCGATCGACTATACCCGCGCCAACAACGCCCGCTCCGCGATGCAGGCAGCCCTCGATTCGACCGCGCTGATGCTGTCCAAGGATCTGACCATGGGCAACATCACGGCTGCGGATATCCCGAGCAAGGCGCAGACCTATTTCACCGCGCTTTACACCAATAAGGACGGCCAGGGCATTTCCGTCACGGCGAACTACACCACCCCGACCTCGAGCGCGGCGGCCACCATCCTGCTGGGCGGATCCGGCCACATCAAATCCGATTTCATGCAGCTGGCCGGTTTTCCGACGCTGGGTTTCAAGAGCTCGACGACCACCACCTGGGGCAACGTCAAGATGCGCGTCGCCCTCGCCCTCGACAACACGGGATCGATGTCGGACGACAACAAGATCACCGCGCTGCGCAACGCGGTGGCCGGAACCGGCGGGCTGATCGACCAGCTCAGCGCGCTGAGCAAGAACAATGGTGACGTCTATATCTCCGTCATTCCGTTCGAGAAGGTCGTCAATGTCGGCACCAGCAATGTCGGTCAGAGCTGGATCGACTGGACCGACTGGCTCAATCCCCCGACCACGCAGCCCGCCAACGGCACCATGCAGGCAAGCCTGCCGATGAACTGGCACGCGGTCGGACCCGGTGCGCGATGCCCGTGGACCAACAACAACGGCGGCTTCACCTGCCAGAAGAGCCCGACAAATACGGGCAGCGCGAACTACATCCCCTCGAGCGGGACCTATTCAGGCTACATCTGCCCCAGCGTCGATGCGAACTCCTACACGCGCTACAATGGCTGCTGGGTGAGCACGCAGGTCGGCACCGGCGTGTTCTGCAGCGGCTCGACGTCGTGCAGCTGTCCGAAGAATTCGTCGGGTAACGATGTCTCCGGCTGCAGTTGCGGCACCTCCGGCGGCGTCTATCAATGCACCGGCAAGCTGTATACCCACGACTGGACGCAGCCCGGCCCCAACGACACGGCCGACAATCAGGGCCAGCCCCGGGTCAGCGCCGTCGTCGGATGGACCAACA
The DNA here is from genome assembly GCF_054059095.1 of Bradyrhizobium sp. USDA 4510. Taxonomy (NCBI): domain Bacteria; kingdom Pseudomonadati; phylum Pseudomonadota; class Alphaproteobacteria; order Hyphomicrobiales; family Nitrobacteraceae; genus Bradyrhizobium; species Bradyrhizobium sp. USDA 4510. Next base: position 4,247,390 of record NZ_JBSSBT010000001.1, read on the forward strand.
ATCAATGGACCTCGACCAACCAGATCCCCACCGTGAAAAACGACTGGCGGCAAGCGTCCACCAACCCGATCGGCAACTGGACGGGCTGCATCGCCGACCGCACCCAGCCGAATGATGCGACCGGCGTGCTGCCGGCGTCATCCGACGTCACCACGCTTTTCCCGGCCAACGAGCTCTTTGAGAACGGCTACTCCTACTGCAGCAGCAACTCCTCGCCGCAGCTCGAGCCGATCATTCCGTTGAGCTACAACTGGACCGCGCTCAAAAATGCGGTCAACGCGATGCAGCCGACCGGCGGCACCAACCAGGCGGTCGGCCTGGCGTGGGCATGGCAGTCGCTACTGGTGGGCGGCCCGTTGAACACGCCGGCGGAGGACTCCAACACCACCTACAACCGGGTCATCATTCTCTTGTCCGACGGTCTGAACACCGAGGACCGCTGGCCCGAATACGGCGACGGCCGCACGCAGGCCTCCGGCAACCCGATCGACGCCAGGCAGGCCCTGCTGTGCCAGAATCTGCAGGCCGCGAAGGACTCCAGCGGCCAGCCGCTGTACACGATCTACACGATCCAGGTGAACACGCACTCGCCCGCCGATCCGACCTCGACCGTCCTGAAGAACTGCGCCAGCACGCCCGACAAATTCTTCATGCTCACCAGCTCGACCCAGATCCTGACGACGTTCAACACGATCGGAACCGCCCTCAGCAAGCTGCGGCTGGCCAAATAGTCCCCGCTTCAGGCACAACAAAAAAGCCCGGCCAAACGGCCGGGCTTTTCGTTTGTCTTGGACGGCAACGCTTACTGAGCGGCGGGCGCGAACTTGGAGACCAGACCCTCATAGGGCTTGAAGGTCTGCTTGGCGCAGTCGCTGTACAGGCCGGCGATCTTCTGCGATTCCGCAACGAAGGTCTCGTAGGACGAGCGCAGGTACTCGGTCTGCGCCTCGAGCGCCTTGTCCAGCGACTTCACGCCCGACAGCTTCTCGACGAACGACTTGGTGTCCTCAAAGGACTTCTTGGCATAGTCGCCATAGGCGGTGGCGATGGCCTGAACGCCGCTCTGCAGGTTGTTCGCCGACGCGGTGACCGACTCGAAATGCTCTTTGCCGTAGTTCTGAATGTCTTCGATCTTGACCATGGATGGAATTCCTTTTCCCAGACTTGAAGGCGCAAATTCCCATTGCCGGGAAGCTCCCGGCCCCCTGACGCCGATAGCCATATCGCATCGCACAATAGAGTCAACGAATATTGTGCGTCGCACAATCCCACAACCCCGAATCTCCGGCATTCGCGATAAACCCCGGGGGACTACGCAACGGTTGCTTAATCTTTTGGAAACTCGGTCCGCCTAACCTGATTCCCGGACTTTGTTCGCCTTCCGACAGACAGCCTCGAAAGCTGTTTGTGAACAACACCTTAGCTAGAAGAGCGACCTGAGCCGCCACGTGGGCCGATGGTTCTGCCCGAAGTGGTTTGTTGCGCAGGCAAGGATCGATGGCCGCCGGGCACAATTTCGCCTCACGAGCCAGTGATCTAGATAGAAATTGGGACGGGGAAGTAGATGCTTCGAACAACCTTGGCCTCCTCGCGGGCGCTGCGAGTTGGCGTTCTTGGGCTCGTGACCGTCACGACGGCGATCCTGATCACGAGTGATAGCGCCGAGGCGCGCCGTCACCGGCGCCACTACGCCCGTCACCACCACAGCCAGGAAGCGCGCGAGAGCTACAGCCCGCAATTCGCGTCGATCATCGTCGACGGCAACACCGGTTCGGTGCTCACCGCCACCAGTCCCGACGGCTTGCGCCACCCGGCCTCGCTGACCAAGATCATGACGCTCTATCTGCTGTTCGAGCGCCTCGATTCCGGGAAGATGAAGCTCGACACCGAAATGCCGGTGTCCGAGCACGCCTCCGAACAGGACCCGACCAAGCTCGGCCTGCGGCCCGGCTCGACCATCAAGGTCGAAGACGCCATCAAGGGCCTGGTCACCCGCTCGGCCAATGACGCCGCGGTCGTGATCGCCGAGGCGATCGGCGGCAGCGAAGACGATTTCGCCCGGATGATGACCCGCAAGGCCCGTGCGCTCGGCATGAGCCGGACCGTTTATCGCAACGCCTCCGGCCTGCCCAACGATGAGCAGGTGACGACGGCGCGCGATCAATCGACTCTCGGCCGCGCGATCCAGGACCGCTTCCCGCGCTACTACCGCTACTTCTCGACCTCGGTGTTTAACTTCCGCGGCCAATCGATCCGCAACCACAACCATCTGCTCGGCAACGTCGAGGGCGTTGACGGTATCAAGACCGGCTACACCCGCGCGTCCGGCTTCAACCTCGTGACCTCGATGCGCCGCGGCAATCGCTTCCTGGTCGGCGTGGTGCTTGGCGGCCGCAGCGGCGGCTCGCGTGACGCCATCATGCGCAACCTGCTCGCCGAGAACGTCGGGAAGGCCGCGACCACCCGCACTGCCGCAGCGATCACCGAACGCAATCCGGCCGACGCCAATGTGGAGGTCGCCGACGCGGATAATGCGCGCGCGCCGGACACCTCGCCCGTCGCGGCATCGGAGCCCGCCGCTGCAGCTGCCGCGATCCAGGCGCCGCGCCCGGCCAGCAAGCCCTCGCTGATGGCGGCCGCCGCCGCCGCGCTGCCGCCGCTTCCGGCCAAGCCGGAGCCGCAGGCCAAGCCCGAGCCGGCGCCGCTGACCTCAGGCGTGATCCAGACCCAGCCGATCGCCGCGATCCCCGGCTCGGCTGAACCGATGAAGCCGGTCAAGGTGAAGACGGTGCAGGTCAAAGCCGGCCAGATCAAGCTCGCCGCGGCCGGCCCGGCGCAGTCCGCGCCTCCGATCACCAACACGATCCCCTCGCGCGGCGAGGTCCCCGAGACCTCCAATGCGATGATGGCGCGGGCCGCCGAGACCTCGAGGCCGGAAATGCCGCCGCAGCCGGCCAATTTCGGCACCGGCAATGGCATCCTCGGCGTGCTGCCGGCCTCGGCCGTCCATGCACCCGCTACCCCGGCGCCACAGGCCGTTGCGTCGATCGAGCCCGCAACCCGCAGCGTGCAGGCCGCTCCGCCGACCAGCTCAGCAAAGCCGAGCGCCGCGCATACCGGCTGGATCATCCAGGTTGGCGCGCTGGAGTCCGAGGGCGAAGCCAACAAGCGCATCGACCTGGCGCGCAGCTCGGCCCGCGGCCTGCTCAGCAAGGCGGACCCGTTTACCGAGGTGGTCGCCAAGGATAATCGCAAGCTCTATCGCGCCCGTTTTGCCGGCCTCGAGCGCGATCAGGCCGAGGCGGCTTGCAAGACGCTGAAGCGCGCTGAGATCTCCTGCATCACCGTTCGCAACTGATCGTCAGCATCTGCTGATTTCGAACGGCCGGCGCCGCAAGCGCCGGCCGTTTTGCTTTTGCCGCCGCGAAAACAGCCGGCCGTCCGCGAGCGGCGCAACCATGAAACTTCTCGTCAAGATTTTACGGTTAAGTTTTCCCGAAAGAGCGATCGGCCACGCCGGACAGCGGCGGGCCAGACGGGGCATCAATCAGAAACGGAAGGCAGCTCTCGGCTGTGGCGTTGGTAGCGTAGCCGGAGTTAGAGATGCGTGCGAAGCAGAGTGTCCTTGGCCTCGTTCACACGGGCCGCGAGGTACGTCGAGCCCCCCTGGTCGGGATGGAGTTTCTTCATCAGGGTTCGGTGAGCCCGGCTGATGTCGTCGCGCGACGCTCCCGGCTGCAGGCCAAGGATCTGATAGGCCTCCTCGTTCGTCATTTTGCCGCCCGACGCCGCACGGCCCTGCCCCCGTGCCCGGTCGCCCTGTGCGTCCTGACGCCAGGCGGGAAAGCGGCGGTCCAGATAGCTTTCAAGTAGCGCGACGCTCTCGGCGTCGAAGCTCGGGACCATCGCCAATAGCTGCGACAGGTCGAACTCATCGAGCATGCGGCCGGCCTGCGGTCCGGCCACGATCTGGCCCCTGAGCACGCCGCTGCCGTGATCGAGGGTCATATCGAGATATTGCGAGCGCACCCGCGAGCTTTGTCCCTGGCTGCGCGAACCGCCGAACATACCGCCGAGATTGGGAAATCCGGTGCTTCCGAACGGCGACCAGCCGAGCAGTCCGGCGCCGAAAATGCCGAGCGGAATTGCCACCGCCAGTTCGCCCCGCACGCCGGTAAAGGCCGCGACCGCCAGCGCGAGCACCCCGCCACCGATCTTGATCGCGCGCGCAAGCACGGCGGGATTGGCCGCACGAAACATCTGCAGCGCGGAATAAAGGACGACAACGGCGACGACGCCGGCGATCAGGGTTGGCATATCCGGAATATAGGCGGCCCGGCGGCAAAAAGCATGCGAAGCTTCGTCTCACCGGCGTCAGGCGGAGCCTGACGCGACGCGGCGCTATTTCATCTGGCCGATCAGCTTCGCCGCACCGCTCGCGGTCTTGGCCAGCTGCAGCAGCGCCTCGCGGCCGCCGGCGGCATAGGCTGCGGCGGCACGCAGCAATTCGCGGAGCTGCGCGGCCGCGCCGGGATCGAACCTGCACCATGCCCCGCCGGTCAGCCGCGCGATCTCGCGAAACGTCAGCTCGGCGGTCGCATCCCTGCCCTCCTGGAACATGAAGACCGGCACCTTGAGCAGGCCGAGCTCACCGGCTTTGGCGCAGAGATCGTCGGCGCTCTCCTCCATCGCGTCGCCGACGAACACCAAGGCGCGCACCCCTGCCTCGACCGCTTCGCGACGCGTCTCGGACAGCACCTTGCCGATCTGGGTGTTGCCGCCCTGGCAATCGATCTTGCTCATCAGCCGCGCGAGCTGCGCGCTGTCGGAGATCCAGCCCGACGCACGGCATTCATTGAAGCCGCGATAATAGACGAGGCGGATATCGAGACTGCCGAGCGCGCCGGCCTCGCGGAACATGTCCGCCTGCAGCGTGCACGCCATGTCCCATGTCGGCTGCCGGCTCATCGTGGCGTCGAGCGCGAACACCAGCCTGCCGTGGGCGCCGGCGCGATGCGGCGACATCGCCCGCGCCTTGGCGACGAATGCCGCGATGTCGTTCGCGCTGGATGCCGGCACGCCAGGCGCATGGGCCGGGCGTACATCGCTTCCGGATGTCGGTTTGATCGTCTTGCCGGCCATCAGCGCTTGCCTCGTACAGCAAACACTATGTGGGCCGCGGCAGTGGATTGGTCAACGTGAGAGGCCAGCCTGGACCGCGAGCCGCCCGGTCAATTCGTGACCGACGGATCCTTCTTCGTCTCGGTCTTGGTCAGCGAGAGCGACTTCTTGAGCTTATCGGTCAAGGTCTGAGGTTTCTCGACCGGCACGTAGAGCGAGACGGGACCGGGCTCCAGAATCTTCGGCGGCGCATTCCTGGTGTCGACCGGCGCGACAGCGCTGTCGGTGTCGGCGAGGAATTTATCGAGCATGGCCTGGATCGAGTCCTTGGCCTTCTCGGGCCCGGTGTCACGCATGTCGTTGTGCTGGAAGTTGGTGTTCACCACGGTGATGCCGGCCTTCTCGCATTCGTCGGCATCGGGAACGACACCCGGATCCGGCTTGAACTGCGAGTCACGCGAACGGAATGACAGGATCTTGAACTTGCCGTCGGTCATGAACGGCACGCGCAGATTGTCCAGCGTCACCACCTTCTTGATCTCGTCCGGATATTGCTTGGCGAAATACATCGCGATGTCGCCGCCATTGGAATGGCCGACCATCGTCAGCTTGCTGTAGTCCGCGTTCGGCTGGCGCTTCTTCATCTCCTCGATCGCGAACTTGATGTTGGTGATGCCGCGCTGGTACTGCGGCAGGCGGCCGACATAGAGCTCACCGACCTTGGTCACCATCGGTCCGTCCGACGGCAGGTCGTTCTGAATGCTGATGGTCAGATAGCCGCGCGCCGCGAACACGTTCGCGAGGAAGGAATATTCGGTGAATTTGACGGTATTGCCATGATTGAGGATCGCAACCGGCAGCGTGATCATGCCAGCGTCGGCCTGCATCTCCTTGTCGAAGCGCACGGCAACGTCGACCGCGACCGGCCGCTCATCGCGCGTCGGGTCCTTGAACATGAGAGTTTCATGACGGATCGCCCACTTGCTCGCGGTGAAATAGGCCGCCGTGATCACCACGGAGAGAGAAAGCAGAACGAGAATTCCACGCTTCATGACGTCCTCGAGGTGCCCGCCTTTTCAGGGCTATTCTTGGCCGGAGACTCTTCGGCCTCCTTTTGAGAATATATGTCACAGCGCTGTGACAGGAAGTCTAAAAGTTGGGACTTCGCAGCACGTTCATTGTGCGGTGCACACAACCTTTGTGCATTCGCTTCTGGCGCCATGGCTCTGCGGCACGATAATACCTCAAGACCAACCAACGAGGAGCGGAAACGCGGCTGGCTTTGGGAAAACCGGATCTGGCCAGCTTTGTTCCGGCATATTGGCGACGGAGTGGCCGAAAACCCCGCAAGACTACCGTGCTTCTGGACGGGCCAGGAAGTGACGATAGTCACTTCCTGGACGCCCGACGCCCTGGAACCTGCCAGAAGGAGTGCCCGGCGGTCTAGCCGCCGATGATGTCGTCGACTTCCAGCGGCTTGTCGACCTGGCTGAACCATTCGGCCCGGTTGGCGGCCCTGCGGCGGCCGCGCTCGTCGAGCGGCAGCTTGAGCTGGCGCAGCAGGCTCATCACCTCCTCGCGGGCGGTGACGTGACCGAGGCTCGGGCGGGTGCCGAGCGTCGCCTCGTCGATGTCGTCGAGCGCCGTCAGCCCGCGCGGGAAGAATTCGCGATAGACCACCCGCTCGGCAAAGCCGTCGACCGCACGGAACCCGAGCCGCAGCGAGAGCTGTTTCAAGCCGTCGGCCACCAGCTGCTTGTTGCGCGAGCCGAGCATCGAGAGCCGGTTGCGCACCACGATCCAGTCGGTCGAGGCGCCATCGAGCTGGCGGCGCTTGCGTCTGGTGTCGCGCACCATCTCCGCATAATGGCTCTCGCCGGTCACCGCGTAAGTCGCGGGATCGACGGTGCCGAGCACGTCGAAATCGAGGAAGCTGTCGTTGATCGGGGTTACCAAAGTGTCGGCCATCGAATGCGCGAGCCGCATCAGGTAGCTGTCCGCGCCCGGGGTATCGATGACGATGAAATCACAGGCGCGTTCCACCGCGCTCACAGCGGCCATGAACTGCTGGAATTCCGCGTTCTCGTTCTCCTCAATCTGCATCGTCTCGCCGTACTTGATGCAGTGGTGTGCCGGGAGCTCGAGGTCGAGCCCGGTGCGTCGCGCCCAGGCCTGGCGATTGCTGATGTAGCGGGTGAAGCTCTGCTGGCGGCAGTCGAGATCGATGCTGGCGACGCGTTGCCCGGCCTTCAGCAGCGCGACGGCGATATGCAGGGCGGTGGTCGACTTTCCCGATCCACCCTTCTCGTTGCCCAGCACGATGACATGTGCGGAGCCGGATTGACCCTGACGAGCCTGCACCAACATGATTCAAATCCCCGCAATGATCTTCAAAGCGAGCGCCGCTGCGGTCAAGTGAAATGCATCGCTGCGACAGGAAATCGATTGCGGCCGTGCTGATGAATCGATCAAGCAAGACTGCTGCGTCGATCGGCGGCTTTGATCCGCGCACGTTCGAGATCGTGTAAGGCTTATCGGCCGGTTTGCCGATCGTGGTTCGGACTTGGTAAGCTGCGTGACCTGCCGAACGCCAACCCGTCCCGCCCAGATTCGTTCCCACCCGGATTGCCCCACGAGCCGAGACCAGATGCCGAGAAATCCCACCGTCGTCCGTACCGTCCCCGCCCTTCGTCGCGCCGTCGACACGCTGCGCGTCAAGAAGGCAACCGTCGCGCTGGTCCCAACCATGGGAGCGCTCCATGATGGCCATGTGTCGCTGGTGCGGCTCGCCAAGCGCCGCGCCAAGCGGGTCGTCGTCTCGATCTTCGTCAACCCGACCCAGTTCGCGCCGACCGAAGATTTCGGCTCCTATCCGCGCACCTGGAAAGCCGACGTCGCCAAGCTCGCCGCCGAGGGCGTCGACCTGATCTGGCATCCCGAGGTGAAGGCGATGTACCCGGACGGCTTCGCCACCAGGATCGTGCCGGAGGGGCCGGCCACCGCCGGGCTCGAGGATCGCTTCCGGCCGCATTTCTTCGGCGGCGTCGCCACCGTGGTCGGCAAGCTGTTCACCCAGGTCCGGCCCGACGTCGCGATCTTTGGCGAGAAGGACTTTCAGCAGCTCCGGGTCGTCACCCAGATGGCCGCGGACCTCGACCTCGGGGTCAAGGTGATCGGATCCAAAACGGTGCGCGAGCGCGACGGTCTCGCGATGTCGTCACGCAACGTCTACCTCTCGCCGGAGGAACGGCGCGCCGCCCCTGAGCTTCACCGGGTGATGAAGCAAACGGCCGGCCGCCTGCGCGCCGGCGAGGATACCGCGACCGCAATGGCTGACGGCGCCGCGGCGATCACCAGGGCCGGCTTCGTGCTCGATTATCTCGAAGTGCGCCACGCCGCCTCCCTGGCGCCGATCGGCTCGCCGAAGGACGGCCCGATGCGGATGCTGGTGGCGGCAAAGCTCGGCAGCACGCGCCTGATCGACAATATCGCGGTCTGAGACCGGACCGGAAAAGTGTGAAACGGTTCATGCGCAGAGAGGATGCGAGCCTGTAATGAGGGCTCGGCCTCATCTGTGCGGCCGGGTGCTTGCGCCACGCTCGCGACGCATGGATGATCGCGCCTTTCAAGGGCGATCGGAATGAACCATTACTTCAGGCAAGGCATTGTTCTTGGCATCGCGCTGCTGGCCGCGGCTGGGGCGCAGGCACAGACCCGGCCGCCGGTCGGCGGCGTCAATTCGGCGCCCGGCGCCATGATCTTCTACGTCGCGCATGGTGCGCCTGATGCCTGCGGCCCCGGCTGCTCGAACTGGATCGCGGCCGAAGGCGCGGTGCAATGGGACACCTACAAGCGCCTGCTAGCGATCCTCGACCGGCAGAACGGACGCAAGCTGCCGGTGGTGATCAATGTCAAACCGGGCTCCGACCTCACCGTCGCTGCCAGCCTCGGTCGCATCCTGCGCGGTCGCGGCATCGATGCGGCGGTGGCGGCAACCGAGGTCGAGGCATGCAACGGAAAACCCGAGGAGGAATGCTTTGCACTGAAGCGGCCTGGCGGCCCGCTGGATGCGAAGGAAAAGCTCTCCGGTGTGCCCTGCGAGCTTGCATGTGTATTGATGCTTGCGGGCGGCGTGCATCGTAACCTGCCGCCCGGCAACCGCGTCATCCTGACCGCAAGGATGCAGATCTACGACCGGCTCGCACCCAACGTCTCTGCCGAGCACCGCGAAAGCCTTACCACAATCTTCACCGATCAGTTCCGGAGATATCTCAGCGAGATGGGGATCGGCCATGAACTGTTCGACGTCACCGCCGACAGGGCGGGTGGCCGTTATGTCGAGGTCCCGGCCTCAGAATGGGCTCGGCTGCATCTCGTAACCCAGTGATCCCGGATCGCTGCCGTTCGATTGCTCAGAGCAACCCGATTGCTTACAGCAAGCCGAGGTCGCGCAACTCGCGGCGCATCGGCTCGGGCATCGATGCCACGCTGGCGGCGCTCGACTTGGTGAGATCGGCCGGCGCGGAGTCTGCGGTCAGGTAGCGCCAGCCCTGGAACGGCCGCATCGGCCGCGGCGAGACCGCGATCACCTTGGGCTGCATCACCAGCCGGCAGCGTCCGATGCCGTCCTTGTCGCGGAACGGCTCGATGGCGATGATCTTCTCGCGCGCGGCGATCTCGCCGCGGATCACCCAATAGAGCGAGCCGCCGGCAAGGATCTCCTCCTCGCGCTTCGGCGTCATCCGCGTGATGTGGACGTGACGGAGCGGCAGGCCCTTTTTCTTCGCGGTCGCCATCCGTTCGGCAACCCAGCCCTTGAGTTCCTTGACGGAATCGCAACCGACGGCGAGCTTGATGAGATGAAGCGGCATGCGCCGGATGTAGCGGCCGGCGAGCGCTTTGAAAAGGGAGCGCTCTCCGCGGCGGTGGATATCGGGACTAGAGCGCTTTTCGAGCCAAACGAAGCCGGAACGGCGCAACGACGGCGGCTCAAGCCGCCGTCATCACGCTCATTGCTCGTTCGCAGCCGCCGGTGCGCTGGCGGCGGCAGGAGGCGACGCCGGCGCGGCCGGGGCCGGCGCGATCTGGACCGGGCGCTTCGCCGCCGGCGGACGCTTCGGGGCTGCGGCGGGCGGCGCGGCGGCAGCGCGCGCGGCCGGCGCTGGTGCGGCGGCGGCCGGCTTTGCCGGCTCGGGCGTCATGATGCTGACCGGCGGCGTGTTCGCTGAGCTCGGAAACTCCGCATTGGTCGGCTTGCCGGTGGGCAACGACTGCGGCAGCGCCGCGACCAGGCCGGAGGCAGCCGATGCCTGGGCGCCGGCCGGCGCGTTCCACGACCCTGCGTAGCGCGTGATCAGGTTCTCGTAGGTCCGCTCGTTCATGTTGGCGATGATCTGATGGTTGTCGCCGAGCGAGCGGAACGCGGGGCACGCGGTCGGCGTGCAGTGGTCGCGCGCCATCAGCGCATAGGCGACCAGGCCATAGCGGTCATGCTCGATGGCGCGGCGCAGCGCCTGCAACTCGGTGGTCGAATTGCGCTCGGCGGTCGCGAGGTCGCCCAGCGCGGTCAGGCGCGAGACCTGCGCCGCCGCGTAGCTGACCGCCGCCGCCGCCGTATCCGATGAACCGAACAGCACCTTCTCGCAGGCGTTGAGAACGGCGTCTCCGGCGAGGTCGTCGACGCAGGCCAGCGCCGGCACCGTCTGGCTGGCCAGTTGCGCCGTCCGTGTCTCGGCCGGCACCGCCTGCCCGCCCGAGCCGAAGCCACGGATCGTCGCGGCGACCGCAACCGCGATCGACAGCAGCGTGATCACGGTCAGCGCGCCGTTGGCGACGGATTTTTCCGCACGCAGCAGCGTGACCAGAACGACGATCCCAAAGAACCCCGCAGCGGCCAGCGTCAGCCACATCGGGAAGGTCGGTGAGCGCCAGATCTGATCCAGCGAGGAAGCCCAGTTCATGCGCGATGTCCCTCAACGCAGCGTAAGCACAATCGGCGACGGCGAACGCCGCCACCCCGACGTCCAACCTTCAGCACAATGGGTCTGCGAACAGGGCCTTTTGACGGCGGCGGCGCGGAACCCGCTCCAGCCGCCGGCTTGCGCACAACACTCCTTCAGGACAGCGCGAGCTGACTCTCCTTGGCCACCCGTTCGAAAGCTTCGGTCGAGCTCTTGATGCGATATTGGCAATCGTCACCGTCGGTCGGCAGCAGACGGATCACTTGATAGGTGCCGCTCGCGGCGGGGCGCGCCACGTTGCTGGCCGTGAAATAGACGGTCTCGCCAATCGAGTACTTATGCTTCAACGCCCTCTCCATTTTCTTAGAGATTGCTGGCTGAGCTGACAGTCCCGATAGCTCAGGCCGGCATTTTGAGAACCCTGCGGCAAGCTAGCACATCGCACCTCCCCAAATCCAGCAAGATTGGGGCATAGCGAAGGTGCGATTTTGCAGGTTTTTCAGGGCGATAGGCAGCAATTTGCGTGCCAGCCGGAAATTGCCCGCCGAGCCCGGTTGGAACCCTGATTCCACCGGCTCAAGCGGTCTGCGGCAGCTTGCCGCCCGGGCTCGCGCCGTCGACCGCAGCCGGAAGTTGCTGGGCGAGCACCTTGGACAGCTGGTCCACCGGAATGTTGAACCTGGCGGCGAGCTGCTTGACCGTGTCGCTGCCGAGCACCTGCTGGAGCTGCTCAGCGGTGATCGGCAGGTTCTGACCGGTACCGATCCAGGATCTGACCTGCTCGCCAAGCCCGGCCTGCTCGAGCTTGGCGACGATCGCGGACAAGCCGCCCTGCCCGCCATTGCCCAGGACCTCGCCGAGCACGACGGGGATCACCGCCGCGCCAAGCTGGCCAAGCATGCCTTTCAGCTCCGGCGAATTCTCCAGGGAATCGAGAATGCCCATGGTCTAAGTCCTTTCACGACTTGCAAAACCAGCCTTTCGGGATTCGACGCCTTCGGCCCCGCGGCGTCAAGCCGCGATCTTTGCGACCGCTGTCACAATTCGGAAGCGCAGCAACCGTCAGACATCCTCGAATCGGGCGATCCGCAGCGTCTCGGCAACGCCGTCGCGGGTCCATTCCTGGAATGCCGGAAGCTGCATCATGGCATCGACATAGTGCTGCGCCTCGGCCTTCACCGGGATCGCGTAGGTGCAGAAGCGATGCACCACGGGCGCGTACATCGCATCGGCGGCAGAGAATGCGCCGAACAGGAACGGACCCTGCTTGCCGTAGCGCGCATGGCACTCGGCCCAGATATCCTGGATCCGCGCCACGTTGGCGCGCGCATCATCCGACAGCGCGACAGCGCGGATCGGCCGGTGCAGGTTCATGCCGCATTCGTTGCGCAGCGGCATGAAACCGGAATGCATCTCCGCCGAGATCGCGCGGGCATGCGCGCGCGCGGCACGATCCGCAGGCCAGAGCTTCGCCTCGGGAAATCTCTCGGCGAGATATTCGATGATCGCCAGCGAATCCCACACCGTGACGTCGCCATCGATCAGCGTCGGCACCTTGCCGGCCTTGCTGAAAGATAGGATGCGTTCCTTGTCGGCCTGGTCCGTGTAGAGCGGAATGAAGACCTCTTCGAACGGGATGTTGTTGGCGCGCAACGCCAGCCAGGGCCGCATCGACCATGACGAATAGTTCTTGTTGCCGATGACGAGCTTGAGCATGTCCGGGAATCCTGTTGCCTCGGTAGTTTGCCATAGTGCATTGCACGCGTTCAACCTGTACATGACGCGGATGCGGCCCGGCGCGGACAGTCAGCCGCGCGCTCACGAAGGAAGGCAACATGACCGGCTATTGGACCGACATCCTGGCCGTCGGCTTCTTTGCGCTGGAATGGCTGGTCTACGCCATCACGCTGGAGCACACCGCGTATGGACGCGACAGCCTGTCGGCGCGGATGCACGTCTATCGCGAGATCTGGGTGCGGAATCTGCTCAACCGCGACGCACGGATGGTCGACATGCAGATCATGGCGAGCCTGCAGAACGGCACCGCGTTCTTTGCCTCCACCAGCCTGATCGCCATCGGCGGCGGGCTGGCGCTCTTGCGTGCCACCAATGACGCGCTCGCTGTGCTCGGCGCGCTGCCGGTCAACCTCACGCCCTCGCCCGCTTTGTGGGAGGTCAAGTGCATCGGGCTGATCCTGATCTTCATCTACACCTTCTTCAAATTCGCCTGGGCCTATCGCCTGTTCAACTATGTGGCGATCCTGTTCGGCGCGATGCCGCCGGCCGACCAGCGCGATACGCCGGAGGCCGAGGCCCATGTGATCCGCACCACGCGGCTGTTCGAGACGGCGGGCCGGCACTTCAACCGCGGCCAGCGCGCGTTTTTCTTCGCCCTCGGCTATCTCGGCTGGTTCGTCAGCCCCTGGGTGCTGTTCGTCACGACAGCCGCCGTCGTGATCGTGATCTGGCGCCGGCAGTTCGCCTCGAATGCCTGGCAGGCGATGGGAAGCTGACGCGATGGTCGAGGCCGTGCTGCGCTCCCTCTCCCCGTTCTTACGGGGAGAGGGTTGGGGTGAGGGGCTGTTTCCGCATCGACGGAGAGAGACGCGTTCGCGGAGACTCCCCCGGATTGCATCTGGCGATGCAATCCGGCCTCTCCCCGCACGCGGCAGGGGTGTCCGGGGAATGATTCACTGTGTCGCGGTGCATGCTCGGCAGGACCGAGGCAAATCGGTCTTTTCTGGTTGTCGAGACACAGAGGGCCGAGCATGCGATATCGCGGTAGCATTTTTGGAAGGCTGCTTGAACCGATCAATCGACGGCAGTTTCAGACGGTTGTGGATCGTCTGGACGGGGATGCCTACGACAAGTCGTTCAGGAGCTGGGATCATCTGGTGGCGCTGATCTATGCCCAGCTTAGCGGCAACAGCAGTCTGCGCGGGGTGGTGACTGGCTTCAACGCCAATTCGCAGCATCACTATCACTTGGGAACCGGCAAGCTGTCGCGCTCGACGTTGTCCGATGCCAATGCCCGCCGTCCGATCGGCATTTTCGCGCAAACCTTTGCGGCGCTGTCGGCGATGGCGCGTCGCCAGCTGCGGAGTGAAGGCATGGAGATGGTGCGTCTGATCGACGCCAGTCCGATCCCGCTCGGCAAGGTCTGCAGTTGGGCGACGTGGAACGGCCGCATCCGCGGCATGAAGCTGCATGTCGTCTACGACCCAAGGAGCGATGTCCCGACCTGCGTCGAGATGACGGCCGCGAACGTCAATGACATCGAGATCGGCCGACAGACCCCAATCCAGCCCGCCACCACCTATGTGTTTGACAAGGGCTATTGCCGTTTCGACTGGTGGCAGAAGATCAATGATAGCAAGGCTTTCTTCGTTACCCGGGCGAAGACGAGCATCCGTCTTCGCTCGCTCAGGCATCGCGCCATCCGCAAGCGTAACGGGGATGGCTTCGAAATCCTTGCCGATGACGAGGTGAAGCTCACCAGCAAGGGCGATTCGCGCCTTCCAATCCCGCTCCGCCGCATCAAGATCAGACGCGAGAAAGGCGGCAAGATCACACTCCTGACCAACGACCTTGCCCGTAGCGCCGTCGAGATCGCCGCCCTCTACAAGAGCCGATGGCAAATCGAGCTGCTGTTCCGCTGGATCAAGCAGCATCTCGATATTCGCAAGTTCCTCGGCGCCAACGACAACGCGATCCGCCTTCAGGTGCTCGCTGCGATGATTGCCTACCTGCTGCTGCGCATCGCCGCTCACACCAACTGCATCAAAATGCTCCCGCTCAGGTTCGCCGAACTCGTCGGCCAGCTCCTGCTCACGCGTCGATCCCTCGCTGCCATCGACAAACCTCCGCCCATCAACCCCAGCCGTCGGAAATCAACCATCTCACCTGACCAGATGGAGCTCCGCTATGCCTGAATTTCCCCGGACACCCCTGCGCACGCGGGGGCGAGGCCGAGTACGCCGCTCGTCCCTGGTCTACGACGCGAAATCGCGCGGGCTGAAATCGAGGTCGAGCACCTTCCATTCGCCATAGCGATCCCGCGGCAGCATCGCATAGGGCTGGCAGGCCTGCAGCGCATCGGTCGCGCTCTTCAGCAACAGCGGCCCCTTTTCCGAGGCGGTGGCTTCGATCAGCAAGGGTGACGCGGCGAGCTTGCCGTCAGGCTTCATGAACACCCTGAGCTTGATCTTCACGTCGTCGCCCGCGCTCAGCGTCGGCGGGAGCTTCAGGCAGGTCTTCAGGTGACGGCGGAATTCGGCAACCACGCTCGAGCCGACATCGGCCTGCTCGGTGGCGGCCGCGTCGAAATTGTCCTTGCCGGGTCCGAGGCCGGACGGCGCGCTGGCTGGCGGTTTCACGGAGATATCGGGCGGCAGGCCGAGCATGACGTTGTATTTGACCGAAAGATCAGGCTCGGGCTGCGCATAGGCAGGCGGCGACGCTGCCGCCTGTTGCTGCGCCGTTGGCTGGGGCATCGGTGGCGTTTGCTGTGCCGGCGTGGGCAGCGGCTCGGCCGCGGCACGTTGCGGCGCCGGGCTGGGCTTGGGCGCCGGCGGCGTCGCCTGCTTCTGCTGCGGTTGCTGTTGCGCGTTCTGCTGCGGCGCGGGCGCCTGTGCCGATGGTTCGGGCTTGGCCGAATCCACCGGCTTATCGAGCGACGGCAACTGCAACTCGGGCGTTGGCGACGGGCTCGGTGCCGGTTCGGGCTTGGTCTCGACCTCGGACTTGGCGACCTCCTGCGGCGTCACGATCTCGACCGGCACCGTGTCAGCGGCGACGGGATCGAATTGATGGACCTCCGAATAAAGGAAAATCAGCGCGAGCAGCATCAGGTGCACGAACACCGACGCCATCAGATCCGCGTTTGGCCGAAACTTCATCCCACTCGATCACATCAGTGACGTCTCTTCCCGCCCGGCCACAATACCGGCCGGAACCCGCCTGCCTCAATCCCCATTCGGTCCAAAGCTGCAATCGGCCAGCGGGGCATTAGCATGATCCGGATCAGGACCCAGCCATTTTTCCAAGACTTGATGCTTTCCAAGACTTGATGCTCAGGCAAAGAGCCCATGCGTCGCGGGGCTCATCATCGCGCGTCAGCGCCCCCGATCGCCGAGATCTCGCGCATGTCGTCAACCGACAGCTCGAAATCAAAGATGTCGATATTCTCCTGAAGGCGTTCGAGCTTCGAGGTGCGCGGGATCGCGGAGACATTCTGCTGCACCAGCCAGCGCAGGCTGACCTGGGCCGCGGTCTTGCGATAGCGGTCGCCGATCCGCGCCAGCGCGCGGTCGCCCTTGACCCGTCCCTTCGCGATCGGGCTGTAGGCAACGAACGCCATGCCGTGGCGTCGACAGGCCTCGATCACATTGGCCTGGTCGAGATAGGGATGGTACTCGACCTGGTCGCACGCCAGCGGCTCGGGACATGCCGCCACCGCCTCCTCGATCAGCGCCACGTTGAAATTCGAGACGCCGATATGCCGCGCCAGGCCCGCCTGCCTGACCCGCGCCAGCGCGCCGAGCGTCTCGGCAAGCGGCACCTGTGCATTGGGCCAGTGCAGCAGCAACAGATCGACCTCGGTCAGGCGCAGCCGCGCCAGGCTCTCCTTCGCCGACCGCTCGAGATCCTTGGCCATGAAATGCGTGGTCCAGACCTTGGTGGTGACGAACACGTCGTCGCGCTTGATGCCGGAGGCACGCAGCCCCTCGCCGACTTCGCGCTCATTGTCATAGATCTGGGCGGTGTCGATGTGGCGATAGCCGAGCCGCAACGCCTGCTCGACGATGCGCGCGCAGGTCCGCCCGCGCAACTCCCATGTGCCGAGCCCGATTGCCGCGATTCTGGCACCGTTGCCTTCGAGGACATTCATGCGCCCATTATGCGCGCATGACGAAGCCCTGCCAACTCGCAGTTCGGTTCCGCGATGGAACGTCGCGACGTCTCACTGCTCCGGCTGGTAGCCGTCGGTTAGCGTCTCCAGGAAGGCGATAATGTCGGCCTCGTCCTGCGCCGTCATCGCGGGCGTGTCGCCAAGATGGCGCTCGAACGGCGGATCGTTGACGTCGACATTGCCGTGATATTTTTCCGGCAGGTCATCGTACTTGCGCACCGTGCCGTCGGCGCTGCGCGGAAAGACCTTCTCCGGATTGGTATCGCGGAAGTTATAGAAGTCGAGCACCTGCTCGAGGCTGGTGAAGACGCCATTGTGGAAGAACACGCGACGCGTTGCCGTGTTGCGCAAGGTCGGCGTCAGAAACATCCCGCAATATTGCGTTTGCTCGGCAATGTCGGTGCGGTACGGACCGCAGACCCCGAGATCAAAATGATCGGGATCGCGGTTGCCGGCTAGCGCGGCGTTGCGCGGGGCGCCGAGCGCCTCATATTGGTGATCGGTGAACAGCGGCGGCAGACCGTCCCTGGTCGGCTGCGACGTATGGCAGCCGCCGCAATTGGCCTTGTCCGGATCGTTGAACAATTGCAGGCCGCGCAGCTCGCTCTCGTTCAATCGCGCCTTGCCCTCCAGCCAGTAGTCGAACTTGCTGGTGTAGGGATGGAAGCTCGACTCCTCCACCTGATAGCGCGCGACGGCAAACATCGCCTCCGCGACCAGCAGCCGCGTATTGTCGAAGACACCGGCGCCGAACAGCTCGGCGAAGCGCGGCGCGTAGCTCGCCTGGCGCAGCTTTTGCGCCACGATTTCGATGCTGCCGCCGTCCATCTCGTTGGGATCGAGCAGCGGGAATATCGCCTGGTCCTGCAGCGTATCGGCGCGGCCGTCCCAGAAAAGTCCGCCCTGCGGCACGATGTTGACCGCCGAGGCGGCAGTGCCGGTCGCGATCTTCTTGGCGCGCGGAGCCTGTTGGCCGAGCGCGGCCAGTTGGGCGAAGTCGACGACATTGTCGTCTTCGTCCTTTTCCGGCCCGATGCTGAAATTCGGCTGCCGCTCAAGATAGGTCAGTCCCGGCACGGCGCGCGTTCCTTGCCGGGATTGCGCGGGCCCGCCGAGCATCACTGGTCCATCATTGGGCGGGCCGTAGGCGTGGTCCGGACTGTGACAGGACGCGCATGACAATGCGCCCGACGAGGACGGCGACGCGTCGAAGAATATCTTCTGGCCGAGCTGCGCCATGGCGGACAGCGGAGCGACAGGCGGACGCCTGAGCTGCACCGGGTGCGGATTGGTCCCCGGAAGTCCCTGCGTCTCGACGGCCGCAACGGTGCCGGCCATGCACAGCAGGCCGGCGCCGAGAAGCCACAAGGTGCGGCCGTTCATGTCAGATCCAGTGTCGTTAAGCGTTTTCGCGCGAACCGGAGACCAGTTCGCGCGAGCAGAACGCGTCAGGGCAGAGCTTCGTTTCTGATTGGATCAGAACCGACGAGCGTTAGTGGTGATGGTGATCGTCCGGCGCGCTGACGATGACGGTGCCGGCGGTCGGATCGAGGAACAGCGTGTCCTGCCGATACTCGTGGTCCTGGCCGTGGCCGCGCTCGAAGTCGAACATGTCGGCGATCGATTCGACGTTGTCGTCGAACGAGCCGCCGCCGAGACGCTGACCGTGCAGCCAGTTGTCCTCGATGAAGCGCACCACGGACGCCTGCGAGATGCGGGTGTGGCTGACGTAATTCCGCTTGGCGAAGGGCGAGATCACCAGGAACGGGACGCGCGTACCGGGACCGCAGCGGCCGTTCACGGGCTGGCCGTTGAGGCCGTTCGGCTGCGTCTGCTTGCCGACACCGCGGCCGCACTGGCCGGGACCGTTGACCTGGTCGGCGGTCGGATCATACGAGGCGCTGATCGGTGCAAGGTACTGGTGGTCGTACCAGCCGTCGGAGTCGTCATAGGTGATGATGACGGCGGTCTCGCCCCACTCCTTCTGCTTCTGCAGGAAGTTGATCAACTCGACATTGCCGGCCTGCTCATCGAGCGGATCGGAGTTGCCAGGATGACCGTCCTGATAGGCCGGCATCTTGATGTAGGAGACGGCCGGGAAGTTGCCGGCCTTCACCGAAGCATAGAAGTCCTCGAGATCGTAGGCATGATTGGCCGGATCGAGCGTCTTGCTGCCGGGCATATAGGAGTGTCCGACCGCATTCACCGAGCTCGGTCGCGCATGGGTCGGGTTCGCGGTCGATTTGTAGTACTGGAACCAGGCGTGGTGCGGGATGTAGTCCACGACGGTGCCGTTGACGTTGCTCGAGAACGTGCTGCGGCCGCAGTTGGTGGTGCCGTTGCTGTTCTTGAGCGTAAGGTCGAAGCCGCCCATGAAGCTGCCCCAGCTAATCTGCTCGGCATTGAGCAGGTCGCCGATGTTCTTGCTGGTCATCAGGACCTGGCTGGTCGTGCTCGAGCAGGCATCGTAGGCAGGGTCGGTATCACCGATCAGCGTCAGGCCGCCCTGGCCGTCGGCGATCGACGATGACGAGCCGACGATGTTCTGCGCGCCGTTGGTCTGGCCGGAGATCACCTCGAGCGCGCCGGGCGTCGACGGACCAAAGGTGTCGGTCCAGCTGTTGTCGCTCATCGCGAAATTCTGGGCGTAATTCCAGAATGCGGTGACGGTGTTGCCGTCGAAATAGCCCATCACCTGCCCGTTAGTGCCGAACGCGCCGACGCCGCCGGCGGTGCCGCGACCGGTGAATTTCGGAAACAGGTCTTCCTTGCCGTTGTCGACCGCCTGCTGCTCGGGCGTATAGGCGTGGTTCTGCGACTTGGTGTTGGCCTGGGTGCGGTCGAGGCGGAACGGATTGGTTGCGCCGGTGCCGTTGGCCGGATTGGTGTTCGGGTTATTGGTCAACAGATTGGCGCTGGCGAGATTGTTGACCTTCGGCGTATGCGGCTTCGCCGTGAACGGAATCGAGCCGGTCGGGTTGGTCGCAACCGGGTAGGTTGCGAAGTAGTGATCGAACGAGCGGTTCTCGTTGAAGATGACGACGAGATGCTTGATCGGCGTTTGGGTGTGGATGTCGTGCGGATGATGATCGTGGCCGTTATTGCCCTTGTTGTCGTCCTGAGCGGCGGCGCTGCACATCACCGCAGCGGCAGCAACCAGACAGACTCCGACCGTCGAAAGAAATTTGGTTTTCACCGTAGTGCCCCTTTTTATTTTTAAGGATTTATGACGTCGACCTGCGACAAGTTATCCACCACCGATGACAGCGCTGTGTCGGTCGAATGAATGCGACGAACGATGATGCGCGCTCATGTCCGCATCGGTTGCAGATATCGGGGGACCAATCTTTGCGCGCATGACAGACGCCCTCCTCTTCCGTCTCACGCGATCGGCTATCTGTGGACGCGGTTTCGGTCACAAGACATGGAATTGAACGGATCGCGTTGGAGATGACTGCAGCAGTCAGCAATCATGCGAACAGGTTGTGCACCGCCGGCCGTCGCGGCTTGCTCACGCCCGAAAAAAATCCGCGCCTTCCGGGGATGTGTCCCGAAAAGCGCGGATGCTTGGTCTGGTGGCGGATGAAGGCCGCGATTCAACTCGGCGTGAAGCCTACCCCTTCATTCCAGTGATCGAAGCACTGACCGCGCGCGGATCGCGCTGCGGCCAGCGGCCGCTCTCGACCTGCGCCAGGAATTCGCCGACGATCCGGTTGTATTCGTCGGGCTCCTCGATGTTGATGGCGTGGCCGCAGTTCGGCATCACCGCGAGCGCGGCCGACGGGATGCTCTGCTTCATCAGGATGCCCGGCAGCAGGCAAGGCCAATCCTCGTCGCCGGTGATGATCAGCGTCGGCACCTTGATCCGGTTCATCTCGTCGACCAGCGTGTAGAGCGAAGGGCGCTCCTTCTGTACGCCCTGCTGGGTGTTGGCCGATCCCACCGCCGAATGCTCGGCCAGCATGGCCTTGAACTCGGCATGGCCGCGCGGGTCCTTGTTCTCGTACTGCACGCGGGTCGGCCCGTAGGCGTAGCGCTCGGCGAAGGTCGGCATGCCCTCCTTGCGGATCATGCCCGCGATCACGTCGGCCTCGGCGCGAAACGTCTCGCGCTTGTCGAGCTCGGCGCCGTAGCCGCAGCCACCGATGCATAGCGACCGCGCCCGATCAGGGTGACGTAATCCGAAATGCAGCGTCGCAAAGCCGCCCATCGACAGACCGACGATATGCGCCTTCGGCGCGCCGATATGATCGAGCACCGCCAGGATATCGTCGGCCGCGCGCGCCTGCGAATAGGACGAGACCTGCTCCGGCACATCCGACGGCGGAAAGCCGCGCGCATTGTAGGCGATGGTCCGGAAGCGCTTGCCGAAGTGCCGCATCTGCGGCTCGTAGCTGCGCAAGTCGCCGGCGAACTCGTGAACCAGGATCACCGGATGCCCCGATCCGGTCTCCTCGAAATAGAGCCGCACTCGGTCGTCTGTCACAGCATAGGGCATGTTGATCTCCTGCCTTCTCTCTTTGCTTGTTACGGATTTGGTCGCGTTACGGAATGGTCGCGGCCTTCGGCGGCTTGGCGCGGGGCAGATAGGTGCCGTGGTCCTTGCCGCCAATGAGCGTACCGTTATCGACGACGACCTTGCCGCGCACCATGGTCAGCACCGGCCAGCCCGTGACCTCGAGCCCCTCATAGGGCGTGTAGTCCGCGCCGTCGTGGATCAACTCGTGACGGATCGTCACCTTGCGCTTCGGGTCCCACAGCGCGATGTCGGCATCCGAGCCGACCGCGATCGTACCCTTGCGCGGATAGAGGCCGTAGATCTTGGCATGGTTGGTGGCGCTGAAGGCGACGAAGCTGTTGAGGTCGATCCGCCCCTTCACCACGCCTTCGGAGAACAGGATCGGCAGCCGCGTCGCCACGCCCGGGATTCCGTTTGGCACCCAGCGGAAGCTGGTACGTCCCTTCGGCGCAAGCTTGCCCTGCGGGTCGTCGTAACGGAACGGACAATGGTCCGACGAGAATACCGAGAACACCTTCTGTTGCAGACCTTCCCAGCAAGCCTGCTGGCTGGCGACGTCGCGCGGTGGCGGCGAGCAGACGTATTTTGCGCCTTCCATGTTGAGCTGATCGAGATCCTTTTCGGTCAGCATGAGGTACTGCGGACAGGTCTCGCCCATGACCCGCAAGCCCCTTTGCTGCGCGCGCCGGATTTCGTCCATCGCCTCGCGGTTCGAGACATGCACGATCATGATCGGCACGTCCACGAGCTCGGACAGCGAGATCGCGCGATGGGTGGCCTCGCGCTCGACCGGGATCGGCCGCGACGTCGCATGGAAGCGCGGCGCGGTGTTACCGGCGCGCTCGAGCCGGTCGGTCAGGAAGCGGATGGCGTCGAAATTCTCCGCATGCACCATCAGCATGGCGCCGGTCTCGCGCGCGACCGACATGGTTTCGAGCAGTTCGCGGTCCGACAGCGCGAGGCCCTCATAGGTCATGAAGACCTTGAGCGAGGTGTAGCCGTCCTCGACAAGCGCCGGCAGTTCCTGGCCCAGCACATGCTCGGTCGGATCGGTGAGGATGAGATGGAAGGCGACGTCGACATGGCACTCGCCTTCGGCCAGCGAATGGTAATGCTTCAGCGCCTCGCGCAGGGTCTGGCCCTTCTCCTGCAGACAGAACGGCAGCACGGTGGTGTTGCCGCCGAACGCCGCCGATCGCGTGCCGCTGGCAAAGCCGTCGGCCATTACGATGCCGTCGCCGGACGGCTGCGCGAAGTGGACATGGCTGTCGATGCCGCCGGGCAGCACCAGGCGGTCGGTGGCGTCGATGATCGTGGCTGCATCGCCGAGATCATGGCCGAGCGCCGTGATCTTGCCGCCGCGGATACCGACGTCGCAGGCGAAGGTGTCGGCCGCGGTCACCACGGTGCCGCCGCGGATGATGGTGTCGAAGGACATCAGTTTGTTCCCTCCTTCGGTGAGCGGTGTTCGATGATTGCGGCGAGTGGCTCGGCCAGCCCGCGCGTCGGCTTCGGATCGGGACGGCGGAAGGTGCCGGCCACCGCCTTGCGCGGCTTGAGCACGGCGAGCGTCTCCGCCTGCCGCACCGCCGCCGCGACCGGATCGACCACCGGCACCGGAATGCGGTCGCGGACTTTTGCCGCGAGTCCGGCAAGCGGTGCGCCCGACAGAATGACGACGTCGGCGTTGTCCTGATCGACCGCACGGTTGGCGAGCGCGACCAGCAGCTCCTCCTTCTCGGCCTGCACCTCCGAGATCGACTGGAAATGACCGTCAAGCGTGCGAATGCCGGCGCAGCGCGAGCTCAGCCCGTGCATGGCGACGCATTCCTCGTACCAGGGCGCCAGCGCGCCGGCGAAGGTGACGATACCAAACCGGCGGCCGAGCATGCAGGCCGTGAGCATCGCGGCTTCAGCCAATCCCACGACGGGGAAGGCGAACAGCTCACGCGCGCCGAACAGGCCGGGATCGCCGAACGCCGCGATGACAGCGGCATCGACGCCGGGGCCGGCTTCGGCCAGCATCTCCAGCGCGATCGCACCACCGATCTGCGCCTCGGCGCGGGTGGCGATATAAGGCACGCCGCGCGCGGCGGTGAGCGGCACGAGCTCGGTGCCGGCCGACGCCGCCTTGCTGCCGGCGGCATGGAGCAGATCCGTCACATCAGCCGTCGTGTTGGGATTGAGCAGCAGGATCTTCATGGCGCAACGTCCCTCGTCTTGCGGCCGCGTGGCCTTGCCGGTGCCTCCGGTGCCGCGGCGTCGTCCGCCTTGTCGTTCATTGCCTTGGCATCCAGCGTCTCGGCGACGATCTCGCCGGTGCGGCGCACGTGGTGGGCCAGTATCTGCCCGGCCCGGGCCGCATCACGCGCCTTCAGCGCCGACAAAATCTCCTGATGCTCTTGCACCGATTCATCCCAGCGGCCGAGCACCGACAGCGCGAAGAAGCGCGCCCGCTCGGCCCGCGCCAGCAGCGCCTCGTGCGTCGCCTTCAGCACGGCATTGCGGGCGAAGCCGACGATCGCCGAATGGATCTGCTGATTAACTTGAAAATAATCGCGCAGCTCGCCGCGGCCGTGATGCCATTCGATCTTGTCCTGCAGCGCCGCGAGCCGTTCGAAGTCGTCCGGCTCCATGCGCAGTGCGGCGAGCTCGGCGGCGCAGCGTTCGATGCCGCTGACGGCCTCGAACAGTTCGGCGAGTTCGGCACGGCGGAACGGCGCCACCACGGCGCTGTGGTTGAGCCGCAGCTCGACCAGGCCCTCGCTCGCCAATTGCTTCAGCGCCTCGCGCAGCGGCGTGCGCGAGACGCCGAGCGCGTCGGAGAGGTCCGCCTCCCCCAGCGATTGCCCCGGCGCCAGCTCGCCGCGCACGATCATGGTGCGCAGCCGCGCCGCAGCCTGCTCGTGCAGCCCAACCCGCGGCACGCGCAGACGGCGCCGTTGCAGCGCGGTCATCGCGCGCTTGGGTTCCTTGTTACGTCTGGTCGCCTTGGGTTCAGTCACCGCTTGCCTTCACTGTCATGATTGGAGATCGCGCCCTCCCACGTGGATCGCGGCGGCCGCGCGCAGATCGGGGTTCGAGAACAGGCTGCCCCAGCCCTGCACGCGCGACGGATCGCAGCCGGCCGCGGCAAGGCATGCCCACAGCGTCACCGCAATCGAATCCAGCACCGGGACGCCAAATCCGCGCTCCAGCCGCTCGGCCGCGCCGGCGCCGCGCATGTTGGTACAGAGCACGACGGCGGCATCGCAGCCCTCGCGCACCACCTCCTCGATCAGCCGCGCGACCTCGGCCTCGCTGACCTCGGCAAAGGAGAAATTGTCCTGCAGCGACAGATGCCGCTCGGCAAAACAGTGCAGCCCTTGCGAATTCCAGTTGGCGACGATCCGCTCCTGCACGTCCTTGCGATACGGCGTCACCAGCCCGATGCGGCTGGCGCCGATCCGCCGCAACACGTCGCGATAGGCCAGCACCGTGGTACAGGCCTTGATACCCGTTGCCGCCGTGATCTCTTCGCACAGGCTCTCGTCGCGGTCGAAACCGAGCCAGCTTGCCGAGGTGCCATTCCAGGCGATGACGTCGACCTTGGCATGCGCCAGCAGCTCGGCCGCGCGAAGAATCTCGCTGGCGTCGAACTGGCGCAGCGCCTGCTCCGACAGCGCGATCTCGGTCACCTTGAAGCGCGAGAAATGCGCCGAGACGTCGTCGACGCCCGATAGCATCGCGCAGGTGATCGGCTCGAGCGCGGTATTCGACGACGGCGTCAGCATGCCGAGCCGGACGGGACGTGTCATTGGTGAGCCTCATCAAGCGGCCGAATCCTTGGCGGATTCGGCCGCATCCGTTTTAGACCGGGAGCTTGCGGCTGTAATCGATCAGGGTCGAGCAGATCAACAGCGCAATGCCCGCGGCGGCGAAATACATCAGGGCCAGGAAATAGGAGCCGGTGGCCTGCACGATGAAGCCGACGATCAGCGGCGTCGTGATGCCGGCGATGTTGCCGCCGAGATTCATGCAGCCGCCGAGGAAGCCGGACTTGCCGCGGCCCGCCAGCGCCGACGGAATCGCCCAGTACATGCCGCACCAGCGCAGGAAGAACAGCGTCGTCGACAGCAGCACCACGACCGCAACCGCGTTGGTGACGTAGGCGACGAGGAAGATCGACACCGTCGCCATGATCGCCGCGATGCCGAACAGCGTGCGGAACACGGTGTTGGGCGACCCTCCCCGCTCCCGCCAGTTATCGCCGATCCAGCCGCCGACCAGTTCGCCGACGAAGCCTGCGAAGAAGATGATGAAGGACGCGCCGCCCAGCGCCTTGATGTCGAAGCCGTGCACCTTGAACAGGTAGGTCGGCATCCAGGTCAGCAGCCCGTAGAACGTGGTGTTGAAGAACATCCAGCCGAGGCACATGCACCACACCGAGCGAAACCGGAAATACGCCATCCAGCTTGCGCCCGAAGACGGCGGCGTCGCCGCATCCTCGATCGCGTGCGCCTCCTCGAGATAGCGCGCCTCGGCTTCATTGACCGACGGATGCTCGCGCGGCACGTTGCGGATGTAGTACCAGGCCCACAGCCCGCACAGCATGGTGCCGACGCCGGCGATGACGAAGGCGACGCGCCAGGAGCTGAACGCCGCCATCAACCAGGCGATCACGATCGAGCCGAGCGCCGCACCAAGCGGTGCGCCGCCGTCCAGCAAGGTGGCGCCGCGGCCGCGCTCGGTCTGCGTCATCCAGATCGCGTTGAGCTTGCCGCCGGCCGGATAGATCGGCGCTTCCGACGCGCCGAGCCCGAGCCGGGTCAGCAGCAGCAGCATCCAGCTGGTCGACAGCGCCGCCAGCGCCTGGAAGAAGCCCCAGAACAGCGTCGCGAGCGCGATCACGATGCGCGGCTTGAAGCGATCGGCGAGCATGCCGCCCGGCACCTGCATCAGCGCATAGGTCCAGAAGAACGAGCTCAGGATCAGGCCCTGCATCGCCGGATCGATATCGAACTCCTTGGCGATGACCGGCATCGCGACCGAGAGCGAGGCGCGATCGATATAGTTGATCGAAATCAGGAACAGCATCAGCAGGAAAATCTTCCAGCGCACGCCTGAAGGCTTTGCCGCATCTGCCATTGCGATGGTGGACACCTGATCGCTCATTGCTTGCTCCTCCCGACAGATTGTTTTGCCCTGCCGCGCCCCTCGTCCTTGACGGTCGCTGGCCTCTCCTGCCCTGCGCGAAGTCTGCTTCAAGGCGGCCAAACCGACAAGCACATTTTGTATTCTGCATGCAATTTAATATATCTCATTGATATAAGTCGATATTTTATCAATCTTGCGCTTCAATTGAGCAGCCGATGATCAGGAATTGGGCGTCAGGTCAGCCGCGCGAGGCAGGCGATTGCAGGGAATTGGCCCGGCGTCGCCGCTGCAACAAATCGCCCGCCTCGGTGCTCTGCTCACTGCAAAAAGGAGCGTAGCCCGCATGAGCGAAGCGACATGCGGGGACAAAACCAGCCCCGGATATCGCTTCGCTCATCCGGGCTACGTAGGCACGGACAGCGGCGCCCCCGGGGCCGTTGCCCGGGACGCAGTGAGTGAGCTAGCGACGGATGAAGGCCGCCACCACCGCGCTGGAGGTCGCGCAGACAGCGACCACCAGGAACACCAGCGACGTCTGGTTATGCTTGTCCATGAAGTGGCCGATCATCGGCTCGCCGAGACCTGCGAACAGATAGGCGAAGAAGTTCATCACCCCGGTCGCGGTCCCTGCCCGTTTGTGGCCGACCAGATCCGGGCACAGCGCCCAGAACGAGGATTGCGGGCCGTAGGTGAAGAACCCGCACAGGAACAGCACAGTCATCCCGAGAACGACGTCCGAGGTCGGGATCGCGTACATGCACAGCGAGGTGACCGCGGCGAGCGCCATGTAGAGCACGATGGCGAGGTAACGGCGCGAGCCGAACACCTTGTCGGAGACCCAGCCATTGCTGAACGCGCCGACCGCCATGCCGACCGGCAGCGCGATGCTGATCCAGCGCGGATCGATCACCGAGGCGGCGCCGGCCTTGGCCCAGTTGCTGCCGAGGAAGTGCACGGGCACCCACACCAAGAGGCCGTAACGCGCCGCGTTCTGGAAGCCGATCGCGACGCCGGCGACCAAAAGACGCCAGTTCGACAGCACCGCCTTGTAGCGCGCCAGCGAGCCCTCATCGGCGCTGACCGCAGTTTCCGCAGAGGCGACATCGTCGGCCTCGTCATGCGGCGAGGCAAAGCCCATGTCCTCGGGCTTCTCGCGCGCGATCAGGTAGAACGCGATGCCGCCGAGCAGCAGCAGCACCACCGGGATGCGGAAGATCCAGCGCCAGTCGAGCTGGAAGTAGCCGACCACGACCAGCGAGGTGACGAACGACAGCACCGAGGCAAGCCCCGCCGCGAATGTATAGAGCCCGTAGACCGTGCCGCGCTCGTGGCGGCCCCACCAGTTCGACAGCAGCCGGCTGCCCGGCGCCCAGCCCATCGACTGGAAATAGCCGTTGATGCCCCAGAACGCGGTGAGGCTGACGATCCCGGTCGACAGGCTGGTGGCCCAATTCATGATGAAGGAGAGGATCGCGCCGGCGCTCATCACGCGGCGGCCGCCGAACTTGTCGCCGAGATTGCCGTTGATCGCCTGCCCGACCGCGTAGCACCAGAGCAGCGCCGCGCTGGCCCAGCCCAGCGCCTCCTTGGTGACGCCGAACTCGGCCTGGATGCCGGGAATGGCGAAGCCGAAGGTTTGCCGCCCGGTGTAGAAGAACAGATAGCAGAACATCGCCGCGAACAGCATCCGCCACTGCGCGCGGCGGAACGATGTCGCAAGCTCCGGATTCTGCACTCCGACCGAGCCGACGCCCGATGGACTGAACGTGATCGACATTAAGGCCTCCCCTGATTGATTGGTGATTGCAGTCGGCCGCCGCGTTGTTCTTGTTGTCCGCGTGCGGCCCTCGTTCGGACGTCCCTATGCCGGCCAGGGCAGCGAATAGGTCTTGACGTTGGTGAAGCTCTTGATCGCCTCCTGCACGCCTTCCTTGTAGCCAAGGCCGGAATCCTTGATCCCGCCGAACGGTGACATCTCGATCCGGTAGCCCGGCACTTCCCAGACGTTGACGGTGCCGACGTCGAGCTCATTGACGAACCGCGTGATGTAGTCGAGCCGGTTGGTGCAGACGCCGGACGACAGGCCGAACGCGGTCGCGTTCGAGATCCGGATCACGCTGTCGATGTCGTTGGGCACGCGGATGATCGGGATCACAGGTCCGAAGGTCTCCTGCATCACCAGCTCGCTGGTGTAGGGAATCCGGTCGACCACGGTCGGCGGATAGAGCGCGCCGTCGCGAGCGTTGCCGTGCAGCAGCTCGGCGCCGTCGGCGACGGCGGCATTGACGCGGCGCTCGAATTCCTTCGCCGCGCCCTCATGGATCACGGTGCCGACGTCGACCGTCGGGTCCATCGGGTCGCCGCATTTCAGCTTGCCTGCCTTCGTCAGCACCAGCGCGGCGAAATCGTCGGCGACCGCCTCGACGCAGAGAATGCGCTTCACGGCCGTGCAGCGCTGGCCGGAATTCTTGGTGGCGCCGGTGACCGCGAGCTCGGCCGCCTTGTCGAGGTCGGCGTCCTCCATCACGATCAGCGGATCGTTGCCACCGAGCTCGAGCACCAGCCGCTTGTAGCCCGCCTTGGCGGCGATGTGCTTGCCGACCCTGACCGAGCCGGTGAAGGTCACGAGATCGGCGTCCGGATCGGTGATCATCGCATCGCCCATCGAATGCGGATTGCCGGTCACCACCGACAGCATCTCCGGCGGCAGCCCGGCTTCGTACAGCACGTCGGCGAGCGCGAGCGCGGTCAAAGGCGTCAGCTCGGTCGGCTTCAGCACCACGCGGTTGTTGGTCGCGATCGCCGGCGCGATCTTGTGGCTCACCATGTTAAGCGGATGGTTGAACGGCGTGATCGCCGAGATTGCGCCGAGCAGCGGCGTGCGCGTCGTGAAGATCTTGCGCGCCTTGCCCTGCGGGCTGATGTCGCAGGAGAACGTCTCGCCGTCATCCTTGATCGCGAGCTGGCCGGCAAAGGAATAGACGTCGTAGGCGCGGCCCGCCTCGTAGAGCGAATCCTTCCAGCACAGGCCGGACTCGGCGGTGATGAGCCGCGCGAATTCCTCCTTGCGCCCGGCCAGGATCTCGGCGGTGCGCAGCAGGATGCGCTGGCGCTCGTAGCGCGTCAGCTTCGGCTTGAACGCGGCCGCCTTGGCGAAGGCGCTGCGCACATGCTCCGGCCGCGCCGCCGGCACCGTGCCCACCACCTTGTTGGTGTAGGGACTGAAAACCTCGACATGCTCGTCGGTGTCGACGAGGCTGCCTGCGATCCGCATCTGCTCATGGCGAACGGCCGGGCTCTGGATGTTCATGGCACTGTCCTTGGGGTCCGAATGCGTCACTGGATGCGGTTGAGCGCGACGTCGAAGGCGTCGAAATTGCGCAGGGCGTGACCGGCGGGCAGCGCGATCCTGCGGTTGGCGATCAGCGGCACCCGCTCCTCGGTGAGCCCGCCATGCGAGCGCAGCGGCTCGGTCAGGCCTGAGAGATCGTGACGCGCCTCGCTGGTGCCGAGCACCTTGTGCCTGGTGGAGATCACGACGATGTCGCCGATCCGGTCCGGCGGCAGCTCGAACCTCGCGCAAGCCTCGTTGCGCGTCAGCGCGACCTCGATGCCGCCGGTCGCACGCAGCCGCGACAGCAGCGTATCGACGTTGGCGCCCTCCGGTGTGTAGATGGTCGCGAACGAGCCGAGCGAGCCGTGATGGGCGACATAGGGATCGGTGATCGGCAGGATCACGCGTGCGGCGCCCGTACCGGTCCAGTCGTCCATGACGTCCTGGAGGTAGATCACGTCGGGCTTGCCGTCGGGCAGGAACTTGTCGTTCATGCCGTGGTCGGCGGTCGCCACGATGTTGCAGCCGAGCGCATCCAGCTTCGCAAGATAGCCGTCGATCATCGCGTAGAAGTCGTTGGCGATCTTGGTGCCGAGCCCGACCTTGTGCTGGATGTAGTCGGTGGTCGACAGGTACATCAGATCGGGACGGTAACGCTCGACCAGCTTGACGCCGGCCGCGAACACGAAGCGCGACAGATCGGCCGAGTAGACCTCGGGCAGCGGCAGGCCGACGAAATCGAGCACATCATCGATGCCGTTCGCCGCCCTGGTGGCCTGGTCGGCCTTCTCGGACGAGAAGGCGATGGCGCGGCCGCTGGAATAGTCCAGACCGTACGCAAGCAAGGTGCGCAGCTTGTCCTTGGCGGTGACGGCGGCAACCTTGTAGCCGGCGTCGTGGACACCGGCGAGAATGGTCGGTGCGCGCAGGAACTTCGGATCGTTCATCATGACTTCGGCGTTGTTCGCCGTGTCGTAGAAGTAGTTGCCGGCGATGCCGTGCACCGCGGGCGGACGTCCGGTGATGATCGAGAGGTTGTTCGGATTGGTGAAGCTCGGGATCACGCTGGCGGCATGGACGTGCGCGCCCTCCTTCATGAAGCGCGCGAAGGTCGGCGCGACGCCGGCCTCGATCGCCCGCTCGATATAGCCGGGCTCCGAACCGTCGAGGCAAATCACGACGGTTGGCCGCGTCGGCGCCTCGTAATCGCGCCCGTTCACGGTGATGGTTTTACGATTGTCTTGCATGATGCCTCTCCTCGTCACTGCGCCGTCGTCACGCGTTCGCCGCGCTCGGCATCCGCTGCGTCTGCGCTGCCTCGATCAGCCGTTCCTTCGACCCTAAGAAGTTGCGGCCGCGCTCGCCCTCCAGCGAGTCCGCGATCAGCGCGTGCCATTCGGCGCGCTCGATCCTGTAGGCGGCCGGATTGCAGGAGATGCCGAGCCGCGCCATGAAGTCCTCGAGATCGTCGGCCGCGCGGGCCAGGTCGGCGCCGAAGATCTGCCTCAAGCTGTCCTCGCAGAGCCCGCCCGCCCCTTTGACGCTGCGCAGCACCATCGGCAGCGAGAACGAGCAGGCGATGCCGTGCTGGACGCCGTGCCGCAGCGTAATCGGATAGGACAGCGAATGCGCGATCGCGGTCTTGGTGTTGGAGAACGCAAGGCCTGCGAACAATGCCGCCTGCGCCATGCGGCTGCGCAGTTCGAGATTGCCGAGGTCGTTGGCGAGCTTCGGCAGCACCTCGAGGATGCTGCGTGCCGCGGCCACCGCGTGGTTGGCCGACACCGGATTGTTGTTGACGTTCCAGATGCTCTCCAGCGCATGCGACAGCGCGTCGAGCCCGGTGCTGACGGTCAGAAGCTGCGGCTTGCCGAGCATCAGGCACGGATCGATCACCGCGTGGGTCGGATAAAGCGACGGACGCGCCAGCGAGTATTTCTTGCCGTTGGCCTCGTCCCACACCGTGCCCCAGCAGGTCACCTCGCTGCCGGTGCCCGCGGTGGTCGGCACCGCGATGATCGGGATCGCCGCGAGGCGCTCGGCGCCCTGCTGCGTCTCCAGATAGGTTTTGACGGTCGCGAAGTCGCCGCCGGCGGCCGCGAACACCTTGGCGGAGTCGATCACCGAGCCGCCGCCGAGCGCGACGATCACCTCGGGCTGCCTCGCGAGCCCGGCAAAGCGCGCGGTCTGCTCGGTAAGCAGGCGGTAGTCCGGATTGGGCGCGACGTCGCGAATGGTCAGGACAGACGGTCCCGCCGCGGCGCGCAGCCGCCGCTCGAGCTCGTCGAAGATCGGCTCGCCATAGGTCACGAGCGCGTAGGCGCGCTTGCCGATCAGCCCCGGCAGCTTGTCGAAGCTGTCGGCTCCGAATTCGATCCTCACCGGGTTGGAATAAGTCCAGTCCATCCGCGCGTCCTCCGTTTGGCGCGAAGGTACGGCGCCGGCTGCTATTGACAAATTCATTCTACGGATGCGTTCTATTGATTATGTCAATAGTGTTCAGCCAGCTTCGCGCCTTCCACGCGGTCGCCACCCATGGCGGCTTCACCGCGGCCTCGCGCGTGCTCAACGTCGGCCAGCCGACATTGACCATCCAGGTCAAGGAGCTGGAGGAGAGCTACGGCGTCGAGCTTTTGATTCGGAAGCCGCGGCATACCGAGCTCACCGAGGCCGGCGCCGCGCTGTTCGAGATCACCCGCGGCATCATGACGTTCTGCGACGAGGCTCACGACCTCCTGGCCGCGCACGGCAAGGCGACCAAGGGCCATCTGCGGGTCGCGACCGTCGGGCCGTTTCATGCCACCGAGATCATCGCGGCGTTCAAGCGCGATCATCCGGAGGTGCAGATCTCGACCCTGCTCGGCAATTCCGAACGCACCTTCCGCCACATCGTCGACTTCGAGGCCGACGTCGCGATCCTGGCGGAGGTGCCGGAGGATCCGCGCGTCACCATGATCCCCTACCGCACGCACCGCGTGATCGTGTTCGTCAACCGCGACCATCCCTGGTTCAAGCGCAAATCGGTCAGGCTGCGCGAGCTGGCCGACCAGCCCATCGTGCTGCGCGAGCGCGGCTCGACCACGCGGCGCGCGTTCGAGGCGACGATGCAGGCCGAGGGCATCAGGATCGAACCGGTGTTCGAGATCGAGAGCCGCGAGGGTGTGTGGAAGGCGGTCGAGCGCGGCCTGGGCATTAGCGTCGTCGCCGACTTCGAATTCGTGCCGCATCCCAATCTGCGCGCGCTGGAGATCAGCGACCGCACCATCAAGACCCAGTACAGCATCGCGCATCACAGCGGACGCGGCCATTCCCCGATCATCAAGGCGTTCATCGACACGGTCCGGCGGATGAAGGGGCGTGATGCTACCGCGAGGGGGTCTTCGGCCCGGCCTTGAGCGCGAACAGCGCCAGCAGCGCGGCCAAGCTCAGAGCCGATGTGACCGCAAGCGTGTAGCCACCGAGCGGCGAGATCAGGAATCCGAATATGAGGGGCGCGAGGGCTTGAGACAGTCGCGACGGCGCGCCGAGCAGTCCCAGGCGGTAGCCGTAATCCTTCGGACCGAATATCGCCAGCGGCAGCGTGCCGCGCGCGATGGTCAGGATGCCGTTTCCGGCACCGTGCAACAGCGCGAACACCCCCGCGAAGCCACCGCCGAACAGGCCGATGACGCAGGCGCCCAAGGGATGTGTGATGCAGGCCAGGCGCGCTGACCAGAGCGGATGGAAGCGCTTCAGCAGGCTCGCTTCGACAATGCGTGCCGCCACCTGCGCCGGGCCGATCAGTGCGCCCGCCGCGATCGCCTGCGCCTGCGTCGCACCGAGCGACTCCAGAATTCGCGGCAGATGAACCGCCATCGCCGACGTCACGCTCCAGGCGGCGGCGAAGGCAAAGGCGAGCAACACCATGGCGCGGTCGATGGCAATGTGCGGCTTCGGCGTGTCGGCCGCGATCCGATGCTCCCGTTTCAGCTTGGGGATCAGGAGGCCGTTGAGCGGCAAACAGATCAGGATGTGCGCCGCAGCCCAGCCGAAACAGGTCCAGCGCCAGCCGATGGTTGCGAGCCCCCACGCGCTCAGCGGCCAGCCGATCGTGCTGGCAAAGCCCGCGATCAATGTAATGCCGGTGATGGAGCGACGGGCGGCGTTGCCGTAAATGCGCCCGAGCGCCGCGAAGGCGGCATCATACAGGCCAAGGCCCATGCCGACGCCGAGCAATAGCCAGCTCACCGCCATCAGCACGCCGCCCTGCGACAGCCCGAGCAGGATCAGCCCCGACGCCAGGATGAGGTTGGACGCGCAGAGCACTTCGCGTCCGCCCATCCGGTCGATCTGGCGGCCGACGCGCGGACCGAGCAGCCCGGAGATCACCAGCGCCATCGAGAACGCGGCGAACAGCCAGTTGGTCGAGATGCCGAGGTCCCGCGCGATCGGGTCCGCGAGGATGGCGGGCAGATAATAGCTCGACGCCCAGGCAAGGGTTTGCGTGGTCCCGAGCGCAACAATCAGGACGTTGTCTGCACGGCGGCTCATCCGGCGCGCGCACCCGGCGTCCTGGGCGGGACCACTTCTCCGTCCTCCTTGACGAATTGGCCAATGTCAGTGGCGAGAAGTTCAAGCACAGCCTCGGACGGCCGGCACAGTTTCACGCCGTTCGGCGAGACCACGATCGGCCGATTGATCAGGATCGGATGCGCGATCATGAAATCGATCAACTCGTCGTCGCTCCATTTCGGATTGGCAAGGTCGAGCGCTGCATAAGGCGTGCCTTTCTCGCGGAGCAGCGCGCGGGGCGTCATGCCCATGGCCTTGATCAGCGCGATCAGCGTGTCGCGCGCGGGTGGCGTCTTGAGATACTCGACGATCTCCGGCTCCTCCCCGCTTTGGCGGATCATGGCCAGCGCGTTGCGCGACGTCCCGCAATCGGGATTGTGGTAGATCGTGATCGTCATCGGATTGCCTCCATCTTCGTTTCGCTCTGCCGCAGGAGCCACGTCATCAGCGCCAGCGCGGCCATCGCCCCCAGAATCTCGGCGACGATGAATCCCGGCAGGTCCTGCGCGCGGATACCGGAAAACGTATCGGTGAATGATCGCGCGATGGCAACGGCTGGGTTGGCGAAAGACGTGGAGGCGGTGAACCAGTAGGCGGCGGTGATGTAGAGCCCGACCAGCCATGGGATAGCGGCCTCGCGAAACCGCACGCCACCGATGATCGTTGCAACCAGTCCGAACGCGGCAACGAATTCCGCAAACCACTGCGGGAACCCGGTCCTCGCCTTGGCGGAGAACTCCAGGAGCGGCAGGCCGAACATGGCATGCGCGATCATCGCACCCAGGACTCCCCCGAGCACCTGCGCCGCGACGTACTGCGCGGCGTGCGGCGGGCGGAGCTCGCCCTTGAGCGTGAACACTAGCGTCACCGCCGGATTGAAATGCGCGCCGGATATCGGTCCAAGGATCGTGATCAGCACCACCAGGATGGCACCGGTCGGCAGCGTATTGCCGAGCAGCGCCAGGGCCACGTCCTTGGTCAGGGTTTCTGCCATGATGCCGGAGCCGACGACGGTCGCGACCAGAAGCAACGTGCCGAGACATTCCGCCACAAGGCGCCGTGGCAGATCGAAATCGCGCATCACGCACGCGCCTTCTTCTTGCTGGTGGAAGGCTTGCACTGGGCGGCGGCGAGCGCCGGCGCGCAGATCTCCGGGTGGCCCGCGCAGCAATCCTTCATCAGGAAGGCGATGAGGTCACGCAAACCGGTGAAATCCGCCGAGTAGATGATCGAGCGCGCCTCGCGGCGCGGCACGATCATGCCGGCGTGCTCGAGGTCCTTCAGATGGAACGACACGTTGGATGGCGACACCTCGACCGCCTCCGCAATCGCCCCCGCGGCCATCCCCTCGGGACCCGCCTGGACCAGCAGCCGCACGATCCGCAGCCGCGTTTCCTGCGACAACGCGGCGAAGGCGGTTCGGGCTTGACGCTCCTCCATCTTTCGATAATCCTACAATTCAACAATCGTTGAAATGAGGATAACAGCCATGGACACGCTTGCCAATACCCGTTCGATCGTCGGCGCCCTGCTTCCGGTGGAAGAGCTGTCATCCGCGGCCCTCCTTTCCGGCCTTGAGGCGCACAAGGAGAAACCGCTGATCTTCAGCTACGACGGCCGGGACGTCCGCCCCAGCTACCACGTGACCGAAGTCAAGACCGGTTCGTTCAGGGCGCTCGATTGCGGCGCGAGCCCGGAGAGCTGGAGCGAGACCTTCATTCAGCTCTGGGACATCGAGGAGGAAAACCGCGGTCACATGCCGGCCGGAAAATTTCTTGCGATCATCCGCAAGGTCGACGAGGCCGTCGGCTTCGACCCGCAAGCCCGGCTGACGTTCGAGGTGAGCGACGGTGTTCGGCCGATGCAGATCTATCGCGCCGAACGCATGGATGCCGGCGACGCGGCGATCCGCGTCTATCTCTCGGCGCGTCCGTCGAGCTGCAAGCCGCGCGACCGATGGCTCCAGGACCAGCAGTTCTGCTGCGCACCGAAAGCCAAACAGCCGTGCTGCGGGTGATGGATGCTTGAACGTCTGATATGGCCAGACGTGTCACGCGGATTGGCGCTCGCGGCAAGACTGCCCGGAAATTGCCGATCACTGAGTTGCCCGACAGGTCAAGCCTCCGAAGCAAAAATATTTCGCTTTATCCGAAGCGCAACTCAGTGTATGAATAACGCGTCTCACCCGATCGAGGGGCGCTGCGCATCGTCACGGGTGTTGCGGTGAGATGCGGTGGACGCGGCAAGCGCAACTGACGAGTGCGCATGATGCGGACGGCGAAATCGTGCAGGCCTGACGCCCTAGCGGCAGGTGTCCTCTCGCAAAGTGCGCAAGCGTTTGCGAGGGCGGCGACAAAAAAGCCCAGTCTCGCCGGGGAGAGCACGTATAAGCCGTAACCCATCGCGCAGGGAAAGCCGGGTTGTTTCCGGTTACACCTGTGGTCCTACCCCCGAGCTTTCTACCTTTTGCTCGGGGCCCATGGGTGCGATCGGCACCCGGCTTTCCCTGCGCCCTCTGTTCAAGAGAGGGCGGAACACAAAGCAAAGCTCGGGCAGATCATGTCGCGAGGACGCGGAAGCTTGATTCACAGCTCGCGCAACACGCTCGCTGTCGTCCCTGCGAAAGCAGGGACCCATAACCACAGATCGGCATTGTTGCGGGACGGTCGAACGAACGAGTCCCGTTCACAACACGGGCCGCGGAGTATGGGTCCCTGCTCCCGTGCGCAATTGCGCACTAGGCAGGGACGACACCGAGATTGCAGCGATGATAGAGCGCGCCCTACCCGCTCAAGCCGCCGTCGGCTCGCTCGACAGCGCGGCGAACACCGTCTCCGGCGAATGGGCGATCACGGCGAGCAGCGCGCGGGCGGGTCCACGCGGCGCGCGCTTGCCCTGCTCCCAGTTGCGGATGGTTTCCACCGGCACGCCGAGCTTGGCGGCGAATTCGAGCTGGGTGAGCTGGGCCCGGCGGCGCAGATCGCGTACGGCCGGCTGCGCTGCCGCAGGCTGCATCGCCGCCTGGTCGGGATGTGCGGGCACGAGCGGGATTTCCTGCCCGTCGCGCAATTCGACGATCCGTCCGTCCGCCTTGAGCCGCAACCGCTGCATGATGGCCCCCGTGATGGCCGCTTGGAGATAGCGGCATCATCGATGAAGCGCGTTAAGTTCGGATTAACGATAAGCGGCCCGGCGCGGCTCGCGCCCGGACCATGCGCCGCCCTGCCCGCGAGCGCGTTACTTGAGGCCGAACCACAGCGTGGCGATGCCGAGGAAGGAGAAGAAGCCGACCACGTCGGTGACGGTGGTGACGAAGGTGCCGGAGGCGACCGCGGGGTCAGCCCGCACCCGTTCCAGCACCATCGGGATCAGGATGCCGCCGAGCGCGCCGGCGACCAGGTTGCAGATGATCGCAAGCCCGATCACGATGCCGAGGCCGGGGATCTTGAACCAGGCCACCGCGGCGACGCCGGTGATGACGGCAAAGGCGATGCCGTTGACGAGCCCGACCATGGTCTCGCGTAGCACCACCCGCATCGCGTTGTACGGGCCGAGCTCACGGGTGGCGAGCGCGCGCACCGCGACCGTCATGGTCTGGGTCGCGGCATTGCCGCCCTGGCTCGCCACGATCGGCGCCAGCACCGCAAGCGCCACCATCTTCTCGAGCTGGCCCTCGAACAGACCGAGCACCGACGAGGCCAGGAACGCGGTGGCGAGATTGACCAAGAGCCAGTTGAAGCGACCGCGGGCGATGGTCCACACCGTGTCGGACAGCTCTTCGTCGCTGGTGACGCCGCCGAGCGCCTTCAAGTCTTCGTCTGCCTCCTCCTCGATCACGTCGACGACGTCGTCGATGGTGATCACGCCGACCAGGCGGTCGATGGTGTCGACCACGGGAGCTGCGACCAGGTTGTACTTGCCGAACATCCGCGCGACCTCTTCCTGGTCCTCCAGCGCGGAGACCCGGCGGCGGTCCTCGTCGATCAGGTCCTTGATCGGAACCGGGCGGCGCGTGCGCAGCAGCACGTCGAGCGGCACCACGCCCAGCAGGTGCTTGTCGGCATCGACCACATATATTTCATAGAAGCGATCCGGCAGATCCGGCGTGTCGCGCATATAGTCGATCGCCTGCCCGACATTCCAATCCGGCGGCACCGCGATGAACTCGGTCTGCATCCGCCGGCCGGCGGAATTCTCCGGGTACAGCAGGCTCCGCTCGATGTCCTCGCGCTCGGCCGCCGGCAGCTTTTCCAGGATCTCTTCCTGGTCCTCCTCGTCGAGGCTCTCCAGGAGCTCGACGGCGTCGTCGGATTCGAGCTCGCGGACGCCCTCGGCAACCGTCTCCGGCTCGAGTTCCTCTAGGATCTCCTCGCGGACCGTCTCGTCGACCTCGTTGAGCGCCGAGAAGTCGAAATCGGTGCCGGTGATCTCGACCAGGGTGACGCGGTCGACCGGCTCCAGCGCCACGATCAGGTCGCCGAGATCGGCCTCGTGCAGTTCCGCCACTACCTCGCACAGCAACGGCCGGTCGGCGGCGTGGATGGCCCGGGTGATCGCCGCGACGAATTCGCCGCGGAGCTCGCCCTCCTCGTCCCGCATCGGCATCCGGGCCAGCGGATCGGCCTCGGCGGGTTCGGCAACGTCGAAATTCTCGGCCATGCCGTGTTTCGCCGGTTTGACAGGAGGGGAAAAACTGGTTGGATGAGTGCGGAACGGATTACCTAATCGGTGGGGCCCAGTGCAATGAGAAAGATGTCGAGCGCACCGCGACCGCTCCGGAAGGCTTTCGCGGCGCTGGTCGCGCTCGCGCCTGTTGCACTGTTCGGCTCGGCGCACGCCGCCGAATGCCAGCGCAAGGACGCGCTCGGCACCTCACGTGTACTCGAGGTCGACCCCGCGACCTATCCGCGCGTCGGGCTGAAGAGCTTTCCGCAGACCCTGCCGCTCAGGGATGGCGAGGTCGTGCTGACCTTCGACGACGGACCGACGCCGGGGGTCACCGACAAGGTGCTGACGGCGCTGGCGGCCGAATGCGTGCAGGCAACCTTCTTCATGGTCGGCCGCAACGCGGCCGATCATCCCGATATGGTCCGCAAGATCGCGCGCCTCGGCCACAGCATCGGCTATCACAGCTGGGACCATCCGCATCTCAACAAGCTCCCGCTGGATCAGGCCGAGGCGAACATCAACCGGGGGATCGAAGCGGTCCAGAAGGCCCTGCGCGGCACCGCAAGCACGGTCCCGAGCACGCCATTCTTCCGGTTCCCCTATTTCGAATCGACACCCGCCCTGCTGGACCATCTGGAAAAGCGCGGTATCGCGGTGTTCGGAGCCGATTTCTGGGCCAGCGATTGGAACAAGATGACCCCCGAGGAGGAACTCAAGCTGCTCACCGGGCGGCTCGAAGGCCACCGCAAGGGAATTATACTGCTGCATGACCCGCAAATGCGGACAGCCGAGATGCTGCCCGCCTTCTTGAGGTACCTGCAGGAGCATAAATACCACGTCGTCCACATCGTCCCGGCGGCGCTGAAAACCGTGTCCGACCGGACACATTGAACCCGGGACGCTAGGTGGATTACAGACCGTTAAGGCGGCATTCATGGCGCCGCACCTAAGGATTCGTCAGTGCGTTTGGAATGCGGCCGAGATTCGATGATTGCAAACGTCTTGGTGGTGATCCGGAAGCGGTCGCGGACCGTGGTCCGCGCGGCGCTGCTGGGCTGCGGCTTGATGACGCCGTACGCCGCCCTCGCCGCAGACTGCCCTAACCCCAACGCACTCGGCACCTCGCGGACCCTCGTCGTCGATCCCAAGGAGCATCCCCGGATCGGCACCATGCAGTACCCGGAGACCTTGCCGCTCGCCGATCACGAAGTGGTACTGACTTTCGACGACGGGCCGCTACCTAAATACAGCAACCAGGTGCTGGCCATTCTCGCCAGCCAGTGCGTCAAGGCGACCTTCTTCACCATCGGCTCCCAGGCCCGGTTCAATCCGGAGGGCGTGCGCAAGCTGATCGCGGCCGGACATACCGTCGGCACGCACAGCCAGAACCATCCGCTGACGATGAACAAGATGCCGCTCGAGAAGGTGCGGCAGGAGGTCGACGACGGCATCGCCTCGACGCTCGCCGCGCTCAATGGCGACAAGAGCAAGCTCGCGCCGTTCTTCCGGATTCCCGGCCTGATGCGCGCCGAGATCCCGGAGGCCTATCTGGCGTCCCAAGGCATTCAGGTCTGGAGCGCCGACTTCCCCGCGGACGACTGGCGCCACATCTCGCCGCAGCGGGTCTATGACCTCGCGATCCAGCGGATCGAAGCCAAGCGCAAGGGCATCCTGCTGCTGCACGACATCCAGCCGCGCACCGTTGCGGCGCTGCCGCGCATCCTCAACACGCTGAAGGAGCGCGGCTACCGGATCGTTCATGTCGTGCCCGCAACGCCCGATCGCCCGGCGACGCCGACCCAGCCGCAGCAATGGTACCTGCATCCGCCGACCGAGACGGTGGCGACCACGCGCTGGCCCAGGATTCCGAACTTCGTCTTCACCGCGACGCGGACGCTGCCTGCCCCGGTGCTTGCCGACATGGATTGGCGCGATGCCGACATCCTCGACCACGCACAGCGCACCCGGGTCGCGATGCCCGTCCGCACGCTGTGGCCGCAGCCCCAGCTTGCGCGGTTCGCATCCGTCCCGACAATGCCGGTCCCGGCGCCCGACGTGTTCCGCGTTCCCGAAGCGCTCGACCTGACCCTGCTCGCAGCCCGATCGGCGGCCAATCGCCGCCTCGTGCAGCGTGCGACAATTGGCGTTGGCGTATCGCGCGCGCAGGCGTTCTCCGCGCGCCAGGCCAGGCATCCGAAGCAGGCTGCGCATCAGGGACCCGCCCCGGCGCACGGCCGAGGCCACGGCGCGCCCTTGCATGTCGCGCCGCCGGCTGCCGACAACGCGTCAGTCCACGTCGCCAATAATGTGAAGAAGCGCACGCCGCGCGCCGAGGCGGCGGCGGCCGGCAAGCGCGTGCCTGATTGACGTGATCTAGCTGGCCACGATCTTGGCGACGCAGAGCAGGATCACCAGCGCCAGGAAGAAGATATCGATATAGGATTTGATCTCGCCGGCATGCCTGAGCACGGTGACATCGGCGACGATCTGCCTGCGCGAGGCGACAGCATTTGGCCCCTCGCCGGCCGCCGCGGCGAGCCGCCGCGTCTCACCCTCCAGGCGCTCGATGCGCTGGAAGAAATAGAACGAGCGCAGGCCGGAAAAGGCGTGCATCGCCGCATAGACCAGGACCAGAATTGCGACCGTCGCGCGCTGCTCGTACTTCTCCAGAAGGTTCAGCGTGAAATAGACCAGCCCCAGGAACACGAAGTTGGAGACCACACGGTAGACGTAGCTCGCAAAGATCATCAGGCGCTCCGGTAAGGCAAGCTTGCAGCCGCGCGATTGGGGGAAAGCGGTCGGCTTCGGTCGGCAACACCAAACCG
Organism: Bradyrhizobium sp. USDA 4510; assembly: GCF_054059095.1. Lineage (NCBI taxonomy): Bacteria > Pseudomonadati > Pseudomonadota > Alphaproteobacteria > Hyphomicrobiales > Nitrobacteraceae > Bradyrhizobium > Bradyrhizobium sp. USDA 4510. Next base: position 4,289,415 of record NZ_JBSSBT010000001.1, read on the forward strand.
GTAAGGCCATGCATCCGCGAATCTACCTGACCGGTGTTACATGACCGCATCGACCTGCACCTCCACGTCACCCGCCTGCACTCGTCGGACCTGCCCCCGGAGGCACGGGCCGGCATAGCCGGCGAGCGGCCACGCTCCGAAAAGTCCAGCGATTTCAAGGATCAGCTGAGGTGTGGTGCGCTCGGAGGGACTCGAACCCCCACGGTGTTACCCACTGCCACCTCAAGGCAGCGCGTCTACCAATTCCGCCACGAGCGCTTGGGATACCGGATGGAACCCCGAAGGCACCGCCGGATCGACGGGGCCATGTAACAAATCACGGATGCAGGGACAAGGCGATTAATGCGGGAATTAACTGCGAACCCCGGGAGATTTCGGCAGCATTTGCTTGACCTCGACCGCAATCCGGTTGCGGTCGACCAGGACCACCCCGCTGGCCACCGGCAGGTTGTTGGCGAGGATCTTGACCTCGTCGGCCTCGGTGGCATCCAGTTCGATGATGGCACCGCGGGATAGCCGCATGACCTGGTGAATCGGCATCGTGGTGGTGCCGAGGACCACCATGAGATCAACGCTGACTTTATCGAGGGTGGGCACTTCTGAACCGCCGAACGGGAACTAGATTGTGGGTTCACCTGACCACGTTAGGGTTAGCTAATGGTTAACGACCGCCAAAGCCTCGATTTGACGACCTTTGCGCGCCCTTCGGGCGGCGAAGCGGTCGAATGGCGGATTTCCGACCGCGCGGTGCCCTACCTCGATTCGCTCGCCGCAATGGACGAGCGGGTAGTGAAGATCGCGACGGGCGCGGCCCCCGAACTGGTATGGCTGCTGGAGCACCCGCCGCTCTATACCTCCGGCACCAGCGGCAAGGCCGACGATTTGCTCGCGCCGCGCTTTCCGACCTTCCAGAGCGGCCGCGGCGGCCAGGTCACCTATCACGGCCCGGGCCAGCGCGTCGCCTATGTGATGCTCGACCTCAAGCGGCGCCGGCCCGATGTGCGCGCCTATGTCGCTTCGCTGGAGGAATGGATCATCCGCACGCTGGCCGCCTTCAACGTCCGCGGCGAGCGCCGCGAGGACCGCGTCGGGGTCTGGGTGCGGCGCCCGGACAAGGGACCGGGCCATGAGGACAAGATCGCCGCGATCGGCGTGCGGCTGCGCCGCTGGGTCTCCTTCCACGGCATCGCGATCAATGTCGAGCCTGATCTTGCGCACTTCCAGGCCATCGTGCCCTGCGGCGTGGTCGATCCGCGCTATGGCGTCACCTCGCTGCTCGATCTCGGACTGCCGGTCACGATGGCCGATGTCGACATCGCGCTCCGGCAGGCATTTGCCGAGGTGTTCGGCGACACCGCAGCGCGCCTGCCGGAAGCGACGTCATAGGCTTCACGCCGCCTTCTGCGGCGCGACCTCGAGCTTGCCGGCGATGTAGCGACGCTCCTGGGTGAGGCCGCCGAAGCCGTAGGCGTCGCCCTTCACCTCGTCGACATGGGCGTAGCTCTCGGTATGCAGCGGCCCGAGCAATTCGCCCATCCGCTTGAACAGCGCCGCGAGATAGGCCGCCTTCTCGTCCTTGGTGTTGGTGCCCTCGGTGACGTGGATGTCGAGCCAGTAGCTCGCAAGCCCCTGCTCGGCGAGCGACTTGCCGCCTGCGAACCAGTCGCCGGCATCAGCCGACCTCACGATAACAGCGGTGACCTTCGGATCCTTGTGCAGAATCCGTGCGGTCAGGTCCGACACGGCGGCGGCGATGTCGGACTTCAGCGACGGCCTCTCGCGCGAGGTCGCGTAGGTGACGGTGATGAGCGGCATGATCGGTCTCCTTGAATCCGGTTGGCGCGGGTCAATTGCGCCTCCTCTAGCTAGACCTTCGCGCATCATCTTGGTATCTTATCTAGATTGATAGCAATGATAACAATCCTTGATCATGACCGCCACGCTCGATATCGACACCGTGCAGGCCTTCCTCCTCGTCGCCGAGTTGCAAGGCTTCACCCGCGCCGCCGAGGCGCTTGGCACCACGCAGGCGGCGATCAGCATGAAGTTGCAGCGGCTCGAAACGGTGCTGGGCAAGCGGCTGGTCGAGCGCTCGCCGCGCGCGGTGCGGCTGACCGCCGACGGCGCGGCCTTCCTGCAGCACGCCCGCGCGCTGATCGAGGTGCATGATCGCGCGCTGGCCGGCGAGAAACCAGCGCGGCAGCAACTCACGCTCGGGATCAGCGATCACGCCGCGGGCCCGGAGCTGGTGCCGCTGCTGGAGCGGCTGCACGCGATGGCCTCCCAGCTTGCCCTCTCCGTGACCATCGGCTTCTCGCGCGAAATGCTCGACGCTTATGATGGCGGCGAGCTCGACGCCGTGATCGTGCGCCAGGAAGGCAGCCGGCGCGGCGGCGAGAAGCTGACCGAGGACGAATTCGGCTGGTTCGCCGCCAAACGCTTCGTCTGGCCGCGCGGCGATGCGCTGCCGCTCGCGACCCTGGCGCCGCCCTGCGGCGTGCGCGCCCTCGCCGTGCGCGCGCTTGACAAGGCCGGCATCGCCTGGACCGAAAGCTTCGTCGGCGGCGGCGTCACCGCGGTGGTGGCGGCCGCGCTTGCAGGGCTTGCCGTCGCGCCCCTCGTCCGCCGCATCGCGCCGCCGGGCCTGGTCGATATCGGCCCTGCCCACAAGCTGCCGCGGCTCGGCACGTCGAAGGTGATGCTGCATTCGAAAGTCAGCGATCCCGCCAAGCTCGCGGCACTCAGGACGCTGGCCGCGACGTTTCGGAGCGTGGCGTCTGCGGCATAGGTTGAACACCGTAGCGGTTCACATCGAGTCTTCGCCTGCCGCCAGTTCGCACATGACGAACCAGTAGGTCAGGCCGGCGACAAACCCGGCCACGACGAACAGGCAAACCAGTCCGGATGTCCAGACAGCCGGGGATCGTAGAAGGACAGTGATGCTCAACGCACCGATCGCCGCGCCTGCGCAGGCGAAAAATCCCGCGGCTCGGATATGGAACTCCTCGGTGAACCAGACGACGATCGCCGTGGGAATTGCTGTGAGCAGACAAGTGATGACGAAGATCGCGGCCGACGGAAGCAGCATCACGACGATGCCGTAGAGCAGCCGCGCGACATCGCCGTGCGACGTCATCATCACAATGGTCTGACCGACGGCGGAAATCACCGCAGTCGCCGCGCCACAGCCCGCAAGCCAACCTCCGAATGCACGGGAACAGGTGCTGCACATCGAGGCCTCCTCACAGGATCGCATCGAACGCGCTGCGCAAGGTTTCGTGTCGGAACACAAAGCCGTTGCTCAGCGCCTTGTTCGGCAGCACGCGCTGGCCGCCGAGCAAGAGCTCGTCGGCGAAATCGCCGCCAACGGCGCGGAGCAGCGCCGCCGGCACGCGGAAGATCGCCGGCCGGTGCAGACGGCGTCCGAGCTCCTCGGTGAATTTCATGTTGGTCACCGGGATCGGCGCGGTCGCGTTGACAGGACCGGACAGTTCAGGTCTCGCAATCACATGCGCGATCAGGCGCACGAGGTCGTCGCGTTCGATCCACGACATCCACTGCTTGCCCGAGCCGAGCGGGCCGCCGAGGCCGAACTCGAACGGCGTCAGCATCCGCGTGATGAAGCCGCCATCGATGCCGACCACGAGACCGATGCGCAAATATGCCACGCGCACGCCGTGATCCGCGGCCGGCTTCGCCGCATTCTCCCAGGCCTCGCACAATTCGTGACTGAAGCAGGCGTGGGATTTCGCCGACTCCGTCAGCACCTGGTCCTGCCAGAGCCCGTACCAGCCGATCGCGGAGCCGCTCACGAGTACCGACGGCTTGCGTTCGAGGCGCGCGATCAGCTTGATCACGTCAGACGTCATGTCGATACGTGAGGCGATGATCTTGCGGCGCTTGGCCTCGGTCCAGAGGCCGTTGCCGATGGGCTCGCCCGCGAGATTGACGATGGCGTCGATCCCGTAGTCGGCGGGCAATTGGTCGAGGCTCGTGACCAGCGTCACCGGCGGCGGCAGCATGTCGGCCTTTGCCGGATTTCGGATCAACGCAATCACCTGATGGCCGGATGCGGTGAGGCTCGCGACCAGGCGGCTGCCGATGAAGCCGGTAGCGCCGGTGACCAGCACGGTCTGCCGCGCCGGCAATTTCTCGACCAGCGTCGCGGCCGGCACGCTGGCCAACCGTCCGAGGCGCCTCGTCGCGGCAAAGTCGCGCGCGCCGAACAGCGCGACGCCGAAGGCCGCAGCCGTCGCGAACAGACTTAACGGACCCGCATAGGCCGGCGCGACGGCGGTCGGCAGCATCGCCCAGCCGATCAGGACCGGCACCAGCAGCACGAGGATGGCGCCGTAATTGATCGCCAGCAGCGTGTGATTGATCCGCTCGCTCGGCGGCAGCTTTCGGCTCAGATCCTCCTCGACGAAATCCATCAAGGTGATGACGACCTCGACGACGAGGACGGCCATGATCGCGATCGCAAGGATGCCGTGCACTTGCAGCCAGCCGAGCACGAGGAACAGCAGCGCATAGAGCATGTTGCGCACGCTGTGCAGCTGCAGCTCGTGGCGCTGCGAGGGACGCCAGGCCAGCCGCTCGGTGAATTCGTGGTGATAGAACGTATCGAATGCGCCCATCGCAATCTGGATGGCGACAAGTGTCCAAAGCAGCGGCGTCATGGCGTGGCCTCCCTGAACACAGCGGACTGACGGATCAGCCTGCCGAAACGCGGGTGGATGATCTCCAGCGTGAAGCGGAAGTCACCGCAGCCGAGATCGGAATGGGTCACGGTGAGATCGCCCGGCGTGAGCCATTCGGGCAGCGGCAGGCGAAACGGGCCGAGTTGCAGCGAATAGCCGACGCTGCGAAACACCAGCGCCTCGTGCTCGACCGCGATCCGCAGCGCCATGCTGACGCCGAAGCCGACATATTCCTCGAGCCCGGTCGAACCGGCAAAGCGCTTGGCGGAATGAATCACCTGCGGGAAGCCGTCGCGGCGCGCGCAGATGCGGGTCCAGACCTGGCCGCCGCTTGCCGCGTCCTCGGTGACGGTGACGATCATCGGCACGCGCGTTTCGGTGCCGGTCGGGAACGGTCCGCCGATCAGCCGCGCGGCCTGCGCCAGCCACCAGCCGATGCGGCTGCACGCGGCTTCCTCGACCTCGCCGACATAGACGACGGTGTTGCCGTCCTCGAACCGTTTCGAGAAACGCCGCCAGATCGCAACCGGCAGGCGGCCCCAATCCTCGTCCGACAGCAATGCGCGGAAGCGGTGGTCGTCGAGCAGCTTTATATCGGAAGCCGGCGCTGTCTTTAAGGCGGATATCCTTGCTGACGCCATCGCACGCTCCCGTTACGCCGCCGCCTTTATTTGGCCCTGCCCGTGGGCAGGAAACTCACGATCTTCTCGCCGAGCTTGATCAACGCGACCAGGCGCGGCCGCGGCACGTTCAGCATCTGCGTGTACCAACGGTCGACCAGCTCGGTGAATGTCAGCATCTCCTTCAGCCGCTTGCTGGCGAGCGGGCTGATCGCGGGATCGTCGGCCGCGTCGGAGACGCAGGCGCGCAGCGCTACAAGCGCGGGATCGATCTCGCGCTCCTTGCGCCCCGCCGCGATCCTGGCCGCGACCTCCCAGATGTCGGTCTCGGCCTCGAAGTGGTCGCGGCGGTCGCCAAGGATCGGCACCCGCCGGATCAATCCCCAGGACAACAGCTCCTTGATCGAGTTGGAAACGTTGGAGCGCGCCATGCCGAGGGTGTCGGCGATGTCTTCCGCCGTCATCGGCGCTTCGGCAAGGTAGAGCAACCCGTGGATCTGGCTGACCGAACGGTTGACGCCCCATTCGTCGCCCATGTCGCCCCAATGCAGGATGAAGCGCTCGACGACGGCGGGAAGTTTTTTCTTGGCGGTTATTTCTGTCATGACAGAAATATCAGACGGTTCGGAGCAGAAGTCAAGGCTGGCCGTGCTGTCCACGACGGCGCACGAGACATGGCAGGTCTCCTGACCTATCCGGCGCCTCGGCGAATGCCGTGCATCGGAGGTGAGGAGTTTTCCTTTGTGGCCCCCGAGCTCTTTGTCCAAGCTGATCCGCGTGGATGATGGGCCGTGCGCCGGGTTGCCCGGCGTCGCGGCCGCAAGGGAGATTGCGCATGCCAGCGTCCGACAAGGAGTTCGTTGGATCCATTCCAGAGCTTTACGACCGGCTCCTCGTGCCGATGATTTTCGAACCCTACGCACGCGATCTGGCGCAACGCGCCAAGGCTCTTGGCCCGCGCGACCTGCTTGAGACGGCAGCCGGCACCGGCGCCGTCACCCGCGCGCTGTCGTCCGCGCTCGGCAGCGACACCAGGATCGTGGCGACCGACCTGAATGAGCCGATGCTCGAACGAGCGAAGTCACAGATGCCGAGCGGGACCGCAATCACCTGGCGGCAGGCCGATGCACTGAACCTGCCGTTCGACAATGCGAGCTTCGACGTCGTCGCCTGCCAATTCGGCGCGATGTTCTTCCCCGACAAGCCCAAGGGTTATTCGGAGGCGCGCCGCGTGCTGAAGCCGGGCGGCCGTTTCCTGTTCAGCATGTGGGGTCGCATCGAAGACAACGAGTTTGCTGACGTGGTGACCCGGGCATTGGCGGAGGTCTTTCCGGCCGATCCGCCGCGCTTCCTGGCGCGCACGCCTTATGGCCACTGCGCGGCCGACCCGATCCGGGCCGATCTTGCAGTCGCGGGCTTCGGCAAGATCGAAATCGACGACGTTCGGCTGCAAAGCCGGGCCAATGCGCCTCATGATCCTGCGATCGGCTTTTGCCAGGGATCACCGTTGCGCGGCGAGATCGAGGCGCGCGGCGGTATCGGCCTTGATGCGGCGACCGAGCACGCCGCATCGGCCGTTGCGCGCCGCTTCGGCAGCGGCGCGATCGAAGGCCGGATTCAGGCGCTGGTGATCTCAGCGGCCGCGTAACGACGCGCTTCAGATCGTGGGCAGGACCGAGAACCGCTCCCCTGCCCGGCGCTGGTTCAAAAGATCGGAATTGCCAGATCCGGCGTGCACGGCAGCGACGCGCGCCGAGAACGGACCGCGGCCACATGCCGTGATCATTTCAGTGACGACGTCGTCGGGACCGGCGAATACCGCCTCGACGCTGCCGTCGCGGCGGTTGCGGACCCAGCCTTCGAGGCCGCGTGCGTTTGCCTGCTCGTCGACCCAGCCGCGATAGCCGACACCCTGGACGCGGCCGCTGATGGTGACGTGGCGGATCACGCCGCTCATTTCTTCAGACCGAGGAACTCGCCGCTGCGCGCCTTGGTCTCCGCCTCGCGCATGACGCGGCCGGTCAGTTCGGACGAGGCGATACCCTTGAGGTTCTTCGGCGAGGTGCCTTCGCGCAGCGCCTTCAGCGTCTCGTAGACGGCCTGGGTTGCGGCCGCGAATGGCGCGTGGCCTTGCAGCGCGATCCTGACGCGCCGGCTTGCCAGATAGTCGAGCGCGGTCATCTCCTCCGGCGCGCCGCCGAGCACGATCGGCAGCGTCGTCGCGGCCGAGAGCGCCTCCAACTCGCCACGCGATTTGATGCCGGTGAAGAACAAGCCATCGACGCCGACCGCCTCATAGGCCCTGGCGCGTGCGATCGCATCGTCGAGACCGGTGATCGAAACGGCACCGGTCCGGCCCAGGATGACGAGCGACGGATCGCTGCGGCCGTCAAGCGCCGCCTTCATCTTGCCGACGCCTTCCTCCAGCGAGATCAGCTGGGTCTTGGCCTGGCCGAACACCTGCGGCAGCAGCGTGTCCTCGATGGTGAGGCCGGCCGCGCCGGCGGCCTCCACCTCCTGAACCGTGCGGCGGACATTGAGCGCGTTGCCGTAACCGTGGTCGGCATCGACCAGCACCGGCAGCGTCGACGCACGCGACATGCGGCGTATCTGCTCGGCGAATTCGGTCAGCGTGATCAGCGCAATATCGGGATCGCCGAGCACGGCGAGCGACGCCACCGAGCCGCCGAACATGCCGAGCTCGAAGCCGAGATCCTCCGCAATCCGGATCGAGGTCGCGTCATAGACCGAGCCCGGGCGGATGCAGATCGATCCGGTGAGTATCGATCGCAGGGCTTCGCGGCGTTTGCGGAAGGCCATGATGTGTCTCCATCCACGTCATTGCGAGGAGCAAAGCGACGAAGCAATCCATCTCTCATCATATGAGGCTAGATGGATTGCTTCGCTGGCGCTCGCAATGACGGTGCTAAGCGAACTCCAGGATCAGCGCGTCGACCGAGAGCGTGGCGCCGGCGGCGGCGTGGATCTTCTTGACCGTGCCGTCACGCTCGGCGCGCAGCACGTTCTGCATCTTCATGGCTTCGACCACCGCCAGGGTCTCGCCGGCCTTGATCTCCTGCCCCTCGGTCACCGCGATCGACACCACGAGACCAGGCATCGGGCACAGCAACTTCTTGCCGGTGTCGGCGGCCGAGACCACCGGCATCAACCGCGCCGAGGTCGCCTCGGTCTCGGTGAAAACATAGACCGGGATCTCAAAACCCTGATGCGCGAGGCGGAAGCCGTTGTTGATCGCCCGCACCTGCACGGCGACGAAGTTGCCGTCGATGGTGCCCTGCCAAACCGGATCGCCCGGCACCCAGCCCGACACCAGATTGTGCGGATTGCCAGGGAGCCCGTCGGCGGCAATGAAGCGCACCGCGATGGCGTCACCCTCGCGGGCGACATCGAGCGCGATCTCGGCGCGGTCGAGCCACACCGCGCGGCGGCGCTCGCGCAGCACCACGCGGCCGCCCATCTGGCCGGAGATCTGCCGCTTGCGCTCGCCCAGCACGTGGTCGATGGCGGCGCCGACCGCAGCCAGCCGCCGCGCGAACTCGCCCTCGGGTGCGTGCGCCGAAAATCCCTTGGGGAACTCTTCCGCAATGAAGCCGGTCGACAGCCGGCCCTCGCGCCAGCGCGGATGGTTCATCAAGGCCGACAGGAACGGAATGTTGTGCCGGATGCCGTCGACATAGAAGGCGTCGAGCGCGGTCGCCTGCGCCTCGATCGCCGCGGCGCGCGACGGGGCGTGGGTGACGAGCTTGGCGATCATCGGATCGTAATGGATCGAAATCTCGCCGCCTTCCTGCACGCCGGTGTCGTTGCGGATCGTGATGCCGTCATGGCTGGCCTCGGCCGGCGGACGGTATTTCACCAGGCGCCCGATCGACGGCAGGAAGTTGCGGAACGGATCCTCGGCATAGACGCGGGATTCCACCGCCCAGCCGGTCAGCGTCACGTCCTTCTGCGCGATCGCGAGCTTCTCGCCGGCGGCGACGCGGATCATCTGCTCGACGAGATCGATGCCGGTGATCAATTCGGTGACGGGATGCTCGACCTGCAGGCGGGTGTTCATCTCCAGGAAGTAGAAGCTCTTGTCCTGGCCGGCGACGAATTCCACGGTGCCGGCCGAATCGTAGTTCACGGCCTTCGCCAGCGCGACGGCCTGCTCGCCCATCTTGCGGCGGGTGGTCTCGTCGAGCAGCGGCGACGGCGCCTCCTCGATGACCTTCTGGTTGCGGCGCTGGATCGAGCACTCGCGCTCGCCGAGATAGATCACATTGCCATGCTTGTCGCCGAGCACCTGGATCTCGATGTGCCGGGGATCGACGATGAATTTCTCGATGAAGACACGGTCGTCGCCGAACGACGACTTCGCCTCGGCCTTGGCGAGGTTGAAGCCTTCGGCGACCTCCGCCTTCGAATGCGCGATGCGCATGCCCTTGCCGCCGCCGCCGGCGGAGGCCTTGATCATCACGGGGTAGCCGATCTCGTCGGCGATCTGGACGGCGTGCTTGTCGTCCTCGATGACCCCGAGATGACCCGGCACGGTCGAAACCTTCGCCTTCGCCGCGGCCTTCTTGGATTCGATCTTGTCGCCCATCGCGGCGATGGCGCCGGGGTTCGGACCGATGAAGACGATGCCGGCGGCTTCCAGCGCGCGCGGAAACGCCTCGCGCTCGGACAGGAAGCCGTAACCGGGATGCACCGCCTGCGCGCCGGTCTTGCGGCAGGCCTCGACGATCTTGTCGATCAAAAGATAGCTCTCGGCCGCGGCGGGCGGTCCGATCAGCACGGCCTCATCGGCCATCTCGACATGCAGCGCGTCGCGGTCGGCCTCGGAATAGACGGCGACCGTCTCAATCCCCATACGGCGCGCAGTCTTGATGACCCGGCAGGCGATCTCGCCGCGGTTGGCGATCAGGATTCGTTTGAACATGCTCTTCTTGCTTGGGCTTTTTCGGACTTCGAATTGTCCATTTGGCAGGATTCCTCCCCGCGCAATCTGGCACGGGCGATTGGGCGTAACCACTCCGTTGGTACAGCAAATTGCCCCGGAGGCAACGGTCTAATGCAGACCCTGCCCACTGCCCGGCCAGTCCCTGGTCAGTCCTCGGCGGTAGCCCGATCGGTATTTCAGCCCGAATAGGTCTTGAAGCGGCCACGCGAATGAGCCTTCGCGACGGCCTTCATCAGCTCGCTGACCTCGTTCTCCAGGAATTCATTGGCCACGATCAGCGCCCGGATGGTGGCGCGCAAATTCCCGCCGCAGGCGGAAATGGCCTGATCGACAGCGGCTTCCAGCCCGTCATCGTCGTCAGATTCGGGCCGTGCAGACATCATGGGGTATCCGGGATTCAGGTGGCGCATCATGTTCCTATTTTGTTCTCATCAAGTCAATTGGATCTTTGATCGGGCGCGGCCTCCTGGGCCGTCTTTCTCTTCCGCCGCCAGCGCGCGAGGCATTGCAGGCTCCAAATGCCGGTGATGATTTCGGCGGAGGACGTTGATAACGAAACTCGCCCATGCGCATCCCTTCAATGGCAATGTCCGGCCGTTCTGCGCCACGGAATGCCGATCGGGATGTGACGGTTCGCACGCCCCGCTCGCGAACAGTCCTTGGTTGGATCGTACCGGCTTGTGCTAGAAGTTCGGCTGCCCGCCAAAGATCTGAAGTTGAGAAAATGCGGTTTCGAAATCCGGTCGCCACGACGCTTCTCCTGGCCTTCCTGTCTGCAACCACCAGCCCGACTGCAACCGCAGGCCCCACGGCCACGGCGGTCATCAAGGACGCCGGCACCGTTCAGCTCGGCAACACGACCTATCGGCTCGACGGCATCGACGCGCCGGCGGTCGATCAGCTCTGCATCGACGAGCACGCCGACGCCTGGACTTGCGGGATCGAGGCGCGCGACCAGCTGACCAGGCTGATCGGCGGCAAGCCAATTCATTGCGACGATATCGGCGTCGATCCGACCTTCAAGAAGCGCCGCCTCGGCGTCTGCAAGATCGAGGGCGACCCGACCAGCCTCAGCCAGGTGCTGGTCCAGAAGGGCTATGCTCTCAATGTCGAGGGGTCGGCCACTGGCCGATTCAAGCCGGATGAAGCCACCGCCAAGGACAATCGCGCCGGGCTCTGGAAGGGCTGCTTCGTGGCGCCGCGCGATTTTCGTACGGCCAGGAAGGATGGCGCCCTGCTCGGCAACGCCTGCCCCGCCGACCGTGACACGCAGATCCGCAATGTGCTCTTCCCCGACGACCTGCCGATGCCGGCCAGCTGCAACATCAAGGGCAAGTACGCCGTGCGGGCCCGCGTCACTGGCAATGTCGGCATCTACCACCTGCAGGCGTGCCGCAGTTACCCGGGCCTCGGCAATCCGGATCGCTGGTTCTGCTCCGAGGAAGATGCACAGGCCGCCGGGTTCCGCCGGGCCTATAATTGCCGGCCGCCCAAGAGCAAATGAAGAGCTCGTGGATTGCATCGTCATTCCGGGGCGCGAAGCGAACCCGGAATCTCGAGATTCCGGGTTCGACGCTTCGCATCGCCCCGGAATGACTCAGCCTAACGATTGCCGTAAATCAAGCTGGCAAAGCCGCCGCGTCCTGTGTGAGACTGCACCGAGAGGTTGCCGGCGCGTATGACCCCATCCGATCCCGCTGATGTGCTTCCCGAAGCTGCGGCAGCCGAACGGCTGCGGCAGCATCTTGAGGAGATCGCGCGCGAACGCGATCGCGCCCATCGCGAGCTCCAGGAGCGCGAAGCGGAGCTGGCGCGGATCCAGCGCATCGCGCGGGTCGGCGGACTCGAGATCGATTTCCGCGACGGCGTGCGCAACCGCCGCTCTCCCGAATATCTCCTGGTGCATGGGCTGCCGCCCGAAGAGATCAACGAGACCTATGAGAACTGGGTCGCGCGCATCCACCCCGAGGATCGCGAGCGCACGATCCGGCACCTGTTCGGCGTGCTCAAGGCCGGCGGCGAAGACTACACGGCCGAATACCGCATCATCCGCCCGAACGACGGCGAGAGCCGCTGGATCCGCGTCGTCGCCAAGATCGAGCGCGACCGCAGCGGCCGTGCGCTGCGGCTGGTCGGCGCCGATCTCGACGTCACCGATCAGATGCTGGCACAGGAGACCCTGCGCGAGAGCGAAGAGCGCTTCCGCCTGATCGCCGACAGCGCGCCGGTGCCGATCTGGGTGACCAAGCTCGACCGCACCCGCTCCTTTGCCAACCAGGCCTATCTCGACTTCCTTGGACTGCCGTTCGAGGAAGCGATCGTGTTCGACTGGCGCAAGGCGCTGCATCCGGATGACCTGCCGCAAATCCTGCAGGAGCAGATCACCGGCGAGCTCTCGCTGAAGCCATTCGTGCTCGAGGCCCGCTATCGGAACGCCGCAGGCGATTGGCGCTGGCTGCGCTCGGAATCGCAGCCGCGCTGGGACCCGAACGGCAAGCACATCGGCTTCATCGGCGTCGCCCACGACATCACGGCGGCCAAGGAAGCCGAGATCGAGCTGCGCAAGCTCAACGAGTCGCTTGAGCGGCGCATCCTGGAGCGCACCGCGCAGCTCGAATCCCGTGAAGCGCAGACGCGCGCGATCCTGGAAACCAGCCATCAATACCAGATGCTGCTCAACCGCGATGGCGGCTTGCTCTACACCAACCAGACGGCGCTGGCCGGCATCTGTACCGATGCCGCCGACGTCGTCGGCAAGCCGTTCTGGGACACGCCGTGGTTCGCCGCGACCGAGGGCATGCCGCGCGTGATCCAGAATGCCTTCGCGACCGTGATGCGCGGCGAGGAAGTCAAGATCGAGATGCAGCTGCGCCTGCCGATCGGCGAGCGCTATTTCGATTTCGCGATGCGGCCGCTGCAGGACCAGCACGGCACCATCGTCGGCGCCGTTCCGGAGGCCGTCGATATCACCGAACGGCGCCGCGGCGAGGAAGCCCTGCGGCAATCGCAGAAGATGGAAGCCGTCGGCCAACTCACCGGCGGCGTCGCGCACGATTTCAACAACCTGCTCACCATCATCCGCTCCGCGACCGACTTCCTGCGCCGCCGCGATCTGCCGGATGACCGGCGCCGCCGCTATATCGATGCGATCTCCGAGACCGTGGAGCGGGCCTCCAAGCTCACCGCCCAGCTATTGGCATTTGCGCGCAGGCAACCGCTCAATCCGGAAGTGTTCAATGTCGGCACGCAGGTCGACAGCGTGACGCAGCTGATCCGCCCGCTGGTCGGCGCGCGGATCCACATCGAGGTCAGGATCGAGGATCCCGACTGCTTTGCGATCGCCGACATCGGCCAGTTCGAGACCGCGCTACTCAATCTCGCGGTCAACGCCCGCGATGCCATGAGCGGCGAAGGCCAGCTGACGATCGGCGTCCGGAAGGTCAAGAATATCCCTGCCCTGCGCGCCCAGGCCTCGCGCAGCGGCGATTTCGTCACGGTCTCGATCCAGGACACCGGCACCGGCATCTCGCCGGAAAATCTTGACGCGATCTTCGAGCCATTCTTCACGACCAAGGAGGTCGGCAAGGGAACGGGTCTCGGATTGAGCCAGGCCTTCGGCTTCGTCAAGCAATCCGATGGAGACATCGAGGTCACCTCTACGCCCGGGCACGGTGCGACCTTCACCATCTATCTGCCGCACGCGATGCGCCCGGCGGACGCCAAGGTCGCCGCCAGCGCGGGCACCGAGCAGGCTTCGATCGGCCGCGGCTATCGCGTCCTCGTGGTGGAGGACAACGACGATGTCGGCCAGTTCTCCACCGAGCTGCTCGAGGATCTCGGCTATTCGGTCAAGCGCGCGGCCAATGCCAATGCCGCGCTCTCGATCCTCTCGGAGAACGAGTTCGCCGCCGACTTGGTGTTCTCCGACGTGATCATGCCGGGCATGAACGGCGTCGAGCTCGCCGGAATCATCCGCGATCGCTTTCCTGGACTGCCGGTGGTGCTGACCAGCGGCTACAGCAACGTGCTCGCCGAGAACGCGCACAGCGGCTTCGAGCTGATCCAGAAACCCTATTCGGTCGAGGCGCTGTCACGGACGCTCCGCAAGGCGATCGCCGAACAGCGGGCGACTGCTTCCAGGCCCTGATCCTGCCGCCGGCCGCGCTCTACTGGATCACGACATGGGCGACGCCGAGCTGAAGGATGCCGAGCGCGCGGGCCGCCGTGGTCGACACATCGATGATCCGTCCACGAACGAACGGGCCCCGGTCGTTGACGCGGCACCGGATCGATTTTCCCAGATACGAGACGGTGATCATGCTGCCGAATGGCCGCTTGCGATGCGCGCAGGTCATCTCGCCACTCCTGCCGATGCCACGATAATAGGACGCAAGGCCACTCTCTGCGTTTGCCATGCACGAGGCAAACAGCAGCATGGCCGCGGACGTTGCTGCGGTTTTCATTGATCGCCTGCCGGTCGAGCCCCGCAAGGGAACGCGGTTCCACGGGTTCGGTTCCGCGCCTCGGGCAGGTCGATTTTTAGGAACTTTTCGGAGGAAAGCGTCAGGCGGTCGCGGCTGGATCGATCAGGGCAATGCCGAGCTCGGGCCGCTTCCGCCGGCGAAGCCTGGCAGGGGCTTCGGTGACCACAACCTCCAGTGTCGGCCGAACGATGCCGGCAAGCAGATGGCCGCCGCGCGTCGATCCATCCGACAGTCCGAGCACGATGTGAATATGCAGGCTGGCCTTGCCGTCGTCGCCGGTCGCGATATCGCCGATCGCGCACAGCACCTCGCATTGCTCGTTGATCTCGATCTTCCGATAGCTCTTGGATGCGAAATCGAACCAGCCGACGGTTGCCCGCTCGAACGCGCCGATCGCGGTGAGCGATGCCGCCGTCACCTTGGCATCATTGGCAAACTTCGTCAGCGCGCCGAACGCTTCCTCGCCGCTATCGAGCACGACGACGTGAACCTGCGCGCTGGGCGCATCGGACACGAGCTTGCTTTTCATGGACCGCCTCGCCTCTCAAGAGCTTCCACTCTCAATCGGAGACGGCGACGATTGTTCCTGACGGACCGGATCGACAGGCGCTCAGGCGGCGACGCAATCGGCCGCGAGCAGCGTCCGCAGGTCCCGCGCAGGAACCGGCCTGCTGAACAGGTAGCCCTGCATCTGCGTGCAGCCGAGCATCTGCACGGTGTCGCGCTGCTGATCGGTCTCGACGCCCTCGGCAGTGGTGATCATGTTGCGGTCGGCTGCGATCGAAACCACGGCGCGGATGATCGAGGCCGAGCCACTGTTGCGGGTCACTTCCTTGACGAAGCTGCGGTCGATCTTGATCTTGTCGAACGGGAAGCGTTGCAGATATTGCAGCGACGAGTATCCGGTGCCGAAATCGTCGAGCGCGATGTGGACACCGAGCGCGCGGAGCTGGCCGAGCGTGACCAGCGCCGCATCGTCGTCGGCGATCAGCACCGCCTCGGTGATCTCGAGCTCGAGCCGGCGCGGATCGAGCCCGCTCTCGGCAAGTGCATTCGCAACCTTCAGCGCCAGCGTCTCCGACTTGAACTGGATCGGCGAGACGTTGACCGCGACGCGCACATGCGCCGGCCAGGCTGCCGCCTCGGTGCAGGCGGTGCGCAGCACCCACTGCCCGATCTCTTCGATCAGCCCGGTCTCTTCGGCAACCGGTATGAACTCCGCCGGCGAGATCATGCCGCGCACGGGATGCCGCCAGCGCAGCAACGCCTCGCAGCCGGTCACCTCGTCGCTGCGCAGGTCGACCAGCGGCTGGTAGTGCAGCTCGAAGCCGCCCTCGGCCAGCGCGATACGCAAATCGGCCTCCAGCGCGCGGCGCAGATTGGCCTGCGCCTCCATCGCCGGATCGAAGAAGCGATGGGTCCTGCGGCCCGCCGCCTTGGCGGCGTACATCGCAAGGTCGGCACATTTGAGCAGGCGGAACAGATCGGAGCCGTGGCGCGGGGCGATCGCAATGCCGATGCTGGCGTCGCTCGACAAATGGTGGCCGAGGCAGTCGAACGGCGTGCGCAGCGACTGATAGATGCGTGCGACCAGGTCGCCGACGTCGTCGTCCGAGGTGATGTCGTGCTGGACGATCGCGAACTCGTCGCCGCCGAGCCGCGCGATGAAGTCGTTCGACCCGACCGACTGGCGCAACTTCTCGGCGACGCGCCGGAGAAACTCATCGCCGATCAGATGGCCTAGCGTGTCGTTGATCCGCTTGAACTCGTCGATATCGATGTAATGGATGGCGAACTCGCGCGTGGCGGCCTCGAGCAGCAGCCCCTCCGCGTGGCGCTGGAACAGCGTCCGGTTCGGCAGATTGGTCAGCGCGTCGTAATGCGCGAGATACTCGATCCGCGCTTGCGCACGCCGCCCATCGGTGACGTCTTCGAGCGTGGTGGCCCAGCCGCCGTCGGGCGCACGCTTGTAGATCAGGCGGATGCTGCGACCGTCCGGCGTCGTGATCACGGAGTCCCGAACCTCATCGCCCCTCGGGTTGGTGAAGCGGGCGCAGTACTCGTCGACGTCGCCGACAAACGAGCCGATCGCCTGGCGATGCAGGATCAGCTCGCGCAGATGGCAGCCCGGCCTCGCGACATCAGGCGAGAGGCCGAACATGTCGATATATTGCTGGTTGCAGATCACGAGCCGCGCCGAGGCGTCGAACAGCAGCAGCCCCTGCGTCATGGTGTTGATGGCGGTGTCGAGGTGCTGGCTCTTCTCGGACAGCCTGCGGCTTGCCGCATCGTGCTGCCGCTGCAGCTGGCGGACGATCAGGAAGACCGCGAAGCTGATGATCAGTACCGCCAACACGGCTGCGCAAAATTGCAGTTTGGTCTGAGTGCGCCAGTCCTCCAGCGCGCTCGATGTTTTCGTGGTAGCGAGGATCAGGATTGGAAAATGCGACAGCGATCTGACCGCACCGACGTTCTCCTCGCCTGAAGCGCCAACGAACCGTCCCGAGGTGTTGCCGCCAAAGCTGATGACCTTCTGAAACACCGGCAGATTGATGATGTTGCGACCGATCACGCCGGCATCCTGCGGATAGCGTGCGATGATGGTGCCGTCGCGGTGGATCATCGAAATCACGGTGTCGCCGCTCAGCGCCAGCGAGGCGACGAAATCCTCGAAATGGCTTGGCTCGACGCCGCGGCTCGCGAAGCCGATGATCTCGCCGTTGCGCCCGGTGATCTTGCGCGCAAAGATCGTGGTCCAGTTGCCGGTCACCTTGCTCATTGCGGGCTCGACGATGACAGGAGACGTTGGCCGTCCCGAAGTGAACTCCTGGAAATAGCGCCGGTCCGCAACGCTGATGTCGGGCACCGGCCACATCTCGGATGAGTTGATCAGCCATCCCTTGGCGTTGAACAGATTGAGCCCGCCGACATGCGGCAGCGCCGCCAGCCGCGTGCGCAGCATCTCGTGCGCGCTCAGGAGTGACATGTTCCTTTCGAACTGATCGGCGGTCTCGACCTGCTCGGCCCGCAGGTAATTCACGATGTCGTCGTGGACATGCTGGAGATCTGTAAGCTGCTGATCGAAATGCCGCGACAGCAGCAGCGCAGTGTTGTTGAGCTCGCGCTCGGACATCTCCAGCGCGCGCTCGCGAAACTGCAGCGCGAGATAGCCGGTGCCAAGCGTGATGGCGAGCACCAGCAGCGCGGCGCTCAAGACGAGCCACTGGATCGCGCCCATCCTGCTGGCGCGCAACACACCCTTGATCGACAGCCGCCGGTATTCCGGCACGCTGCTCGTTGAGACAACCGACATTTTCCTGCCCCTGTGGATGCCCTTGTACGGGAACACAACCCAAGGGGTGGTTAGGAAAATCAGTTATCGGACGGTTAAGGCCAACGTGGACTCGCGCAGAGCCGGCCACTCGGCCGCTCCATACTCACGAGCTGCCGCAAGCCGAAGCCTCGGGCGGCGCGGCCTTGGGCTGTGGGGCGCAACACGCGCTCTGTTTGTCTTCCTGCTTCTCGTGCGCGACACGCGCGGTCCGCTCGCCGGTGCCGTCGCCATAGACGATGCTCTCACCGGTCGTGTGGAACGTCTCCCAGGCGATCCCCGCGGGATCGTCGATCCACGACTTCTCGGACTTGGCATAACAGCACACCGTTTGGCCCTGCTCGATGACCTCGCCGCCGGCCTTGCGCAGCCGTCCGTACACCTCGCCGAGCTCTTCAGCGCTCTCGACCTGAATGCCAAGATGATCGAGGCCCGGTTCGCGGCGTCGGCTCGAGATCGCGAAGTTGACGCGGGGATCGTCGAGCATCCATTTGGCATAGTCTGATTTCACGACCGTCGGCTCGGCCCCGAACAGCGCCGAGTAGAAGCCGACCGATTGCGGGATGTCCTTGACGGCGACGTGAACATGCATGCGCTTCATGGTGCAGTCCCTTTAGGTTAGGGCGGCGACGCTGGATGGATATTCCATCCCAAGCATGCTCAGATATCAACAGTGTTACAACAGGAGTTCTGCTGCGGAATGGATGCGCTGACGCTGTTCGGGTTATTCGCCGTGACCATGATGCTCGTCTGCTATGCGGCCGAAGATCGCAGCCCCTGGTTCATCCTGGCCTTCGCTGTCTCCTGCGCGCTCGGCTCGGCCTACGGTTTCCTGCAGGGCGCCTGGCCGTTCGGCCTCGTCGAAGCGATCTGGGCGGTCGTCGCGGCGCGCCGATGGCTGCTGCGCCGAACCGCAGACCGCGCGTAACGTTATAGTATCCGCGGCCAATCTGTCGCGGACCGGAACTTGAATGCGCGCGGGCACGGCGCTAAGTAGGCCCCATGGACGCTTCGCGCACCATGATTCAGTCTTCTCCTCACGCAACGGGATCGCGCCGCTGGCGCAGCCTGCTTGCGGGACTGATTTCGCTTGCGCTGGTGCTGTCGTTCTTCCACGGCTGGACCTCCGACGGCGATGCCGACGCGGCTCCCGGCTTCTCGATCGCGCAGTCGATCAACGACGCCGGCGGCAAGGCTCCGGCGCATCCCGCCTCGCCTCACAGCGACCATTGCCTGACGCACGTCGCCTCCGTGGCTCCGCAGGAGGCCGCGTTCCCGATCGCCTATGCGCCGCACAGCTACGGCGACACCAACATCGGGCTGCCGGCTTCGGCCGATCGCCGCTCGCCCTTCAAGCCACCCCGCGCCTGATCCGGTCGACGTGACCGGCCGTGCGCTGCTGCCATTCGGCAGCGCGCACCCTTCCGCACAGATCGATGTCGCGACAGCGCAGGGCCATCGGCCTGCGCTGCGGAGAGGCGCATATGAAACGGGTTGTTCTATTTTTCGCCGGCGTGGCCGCCGGCATTGCACTGGTCGTTGTGGCGGCCGGATGGATCGGCTGGCCGGTCAGGTTCCCGGCCGCGACGCAGGAGACTGCGACGACAGACGCAAAGACCGAGGCCCGGCACGAGGCCCCCGGGCATATCGAGCTGAGCGAAGACCAGGTTCGCGAAGCCGGCATCACGTTCGCGCAAGCCAGCGGCGGCATGCTGAAGCGGCATTTCCTCGCGCCGGGATCGCTGATCCCCGATGCGGATCATATCGGCCGGGTCTCGGTGCGCGTGCTTGCGACGGTCACAGAACTGCGCAAGCGTCTCGGCGACGTCGTCGAGAAGGGCGAGATCGTCGCCGCGATCGAAAGCCGCGAGGTGGCCGACGCCAAGAGCGAATACCTCGCCGCACGGCTCACCAACGATTTGCAGCAGACCCTCTACGCGCGGCAGAAGACGCTGGTGGAGACCCGCATTGTGTCGGAAAACGAGTTCCTGCGCACGCGGCTGACCGCGAACGATGCCCAGATCAAGCTCGACGGCGCCCGGCAGAAGCTGTTTGCGCTTGGTCTCTCGGAAAGCGAGATCGCCGACCTGCCGAACCAGCCCCCGGAGAGCCTGCGGACGCAGTTCTTGCGCGCGCCGATCAGCGGCCGGGTGTCCGAACGGCGCGTCGATCTCGGCGGATTGATTGGGCGCGAGGGCCAGGAGAGCGAGCTCTATGTCATCGTCAATCTCGACGACATCTGGGTCGACCTCGCGGTCTCACCCGAAGACATCGGCGCGGTCCGCGAAGGTGTTTCGGTGAAAATCCGCGCCATCGGCACCGAAGATGAAGCCAATGCCGGTGTGATCTTCGTCAGCCCCCTGCTCGACCGCGAGACCCGCAACGCGCGCGTGATCGCGACCATGCCCAACAAGGACCACCGCTGGAAGCCGGGCACCTTTGTCACCGCGGAGGTCCCGCTGTCAGGCGCGCCGTCGACCGTGATCGTCTCGAAGAAGGCGCTTCAAACCATCAAGGGAACGCCGACCGTGTTCGTGCGCGATGCCGACGGCTTCGAGGCGAGATCGGTGCGGACCGGCCGCGAGGACGACGACGATATCGAGATCGTTGCCGGCCTCGCGGCCGGCGAGACCATCGCGGTGCAGAACACCTTCACGCTGAAGGCGGAGTTCGAGAAGGACGAGGCGGAGCACGACCATGATTGAGCGCATCATTGGTCTTGCGATCCGGCGGCGCTGGGTGGTCGTCACATTGACGGCGATCCTGATGGTCCTCGGCGGCCTTGCATTGACGAAGCTGCCGATCGACGCGGTGCCCGACATCACCAACAAGCAGGTCCAGATCAACACCGTGGCCCCGGCGCTGTCGCCGGCCGAAATCGAGAAGCAGATCACCTTCCCGATCGAGACGGCCCTGGCCGGCGCGCCCGGCCTCGAGAGCACGCGCTCGCTCTCCCGTAACGGCTTCTCGCAGATCACGGCAGTGTTCAGCGAGGCCACCGACATCTATTTCGCCCGCCAGCAGGTCGGCGAGCGCCTGACCGAAGTCCGCGCGCGCCTGCCGCAAGGCATTGAGCCGCGGATCGGCCCGACCTCGACCGGCCTTGGCGAAATCTACATGTGGACCGTCCATTACTCTGGCCAAAAGGTGCAGACCGACGGCGCGCCGGGCCTGCAAAGCGACGGCCGCTTCCTGACGGCGGACGGTCAGATGCTGCAGAGCGAGGTCGAGAAGGACGCGTATCTGCGCACGGTGCAGGACTGGATCATCAAGCCGCAGATCAAGATGGTGCCTGGTGTCGCCGGCGTCGATACGATCGGCGGATACCTCAAGCAGTATCAGGTCCATCCCGATGCGGCGAAGCTGATTGCGCTCGGTCTCACCTTCGCCGACGTTGCCAAGGCGATCGAGACCAACAATGTCAGCCGCGGTGCGCGCTATATCGAGCGCAACGGCGAAGGCTTCGTCGTGCGCTCCGGCGGCCGGCTCGAGAACATTGACGAGCTCGGCGCCGTCGTCGTCACCACCCGCGGCGGCGTCCCGGTTCGGATCCGCGACCTCGCCACGCTTTCGATCGGCGGTGAGACGCGCACCGGCAGCGCCAGCGAGAACGGCCGCGAGGTCGTGGTCGGCACCGCGCTGATGCTGATCGGCGCCAACAGCCGCACCGTGTCGGCCGCGGTCGACGCCAAACTGCGGACAATCATGCCATCCCTGCCGGCCGGCATCGAGGTCAAGACGGTGCTGGATCGGACCCAGCTGGTTGATGCAACGATCGGCACCGTAGCGCGCAACCTCAGCGAAGGCGCATTGCTTGTGATCGCCGTGCTGTTCGTGCTGCTCGGCAATTTCCGCGCGGCATTGATCACGGCGCTGGTGATCCCGGTCGCGATGCTGATGACCGCCATCGGCATGTGGCAGGGCCGGATCAGCGCCAATCTGATGAGCCTTGGCGCGCTGGATTTCGGCCTGATCGTCGACGGCGCCGTGATCATCACCGAAAACAGCCTGCGTCACCTCGCCGAGAAGCAGCATGCTCTCGGCCGCGTGCTGACGCGCGATGAACGGCTGGCGACGGTGCGGGCCTCCGCTGTGGAAATGGTGCAGCCGAGCCTCTACGGCCAGGCCATCATCCTCCTGGTCTATGTGCCGCTGCTGACCTTCACCGGCGTCGAAGGCAAGATGTTCGAGCCGATGGCGCTGACCGTGATCCTTGCGCTTGCGGCCGCCTTCGTGCTGTCGCTGACGCTGGTTCCGGCGCTGATCGCGATCGGCATCACCGGCCGCGTGCAGGAGCAGGAAAACCGGCTCGTTGCCGCCCTGAAGCGCTGCTACAGCCCGCTGCTCCGGCGCGCGGTTGCAACGCCTGTGCCGGTCATCGCGGTGGCGGTCGTGCTGTTCGCAACCGCCATGTTCGGGTTCTTCCGCCTCGGCCAGGAGTTCATCCCCTCGCTCGACGAGAAGAACATCGCCATGCACGCGCTCAGGATTCCGAGTACGGCGCTGTCACAGTCGCAGGCGATGCAGCTGTCGGTCGAGAAGGCCGTCAGCCGCTTTCCGCAGGTGTCGTCCGTCTTCTCCAAGACCGGCACCGCAGAGGTGGCGAGCGATCCGATGCCGCCGAACGCGTCCGACACCTTCATCATCCTGAAACCGCGCGAGCAGTGGCCGGACCCATCGCTGACCAAGGAACAACTGATCGAGGACATCTCGAAGGCGGTCGGCCGGCTGCCCGGCAACGTCTATGAGTTCACCCAGCCGATCCAGATGCGCTTCAACGAGCTGCTCGCCGGCGTTCGCGGCGACATCGCGGTCAAGGTGTTCGGTGACGAGTTCGGGCCGATGCAGAAAGCCGCCAACCAGATTGCATCAGCGCTGCGCAGCGTGCGCGGCGCGACCGACGTCAAGGTCGAACAGGCCGGCGGCCTGCCCGTGCTCGAGATCAAGGTCGATAAGGCGGCGATCGCCCGGCGCGGCCTCAGCGTTTCGGCCGTGCAGGACGTGATCGGTGCCGCGGTCGGCGGTCAGGATGCCGGTGTTGTGTACGAAGGCGATCGCAGCTTCGACATCGTGGTGCGATTGCCGGAGAGCGTGCGCTCCGATCTCGAGGCGCTGAGCAATTTGCCGGTCGCATTGCCGAAGGCGACGCCGAGCTCGCCGGTGCAGAGCCTGCCGCTCAACCGCGTCGCCCAGTTCTCCTTCACCGAGGGGCCGAACCAGATCAGCCGCGAGAACGGCAAGCGCCGCATCGTGGTGACAGCCAATGTTCGCGGCCGCGATCTCGGCTCGGTGGTCGAGGAAGCCCAGGCAAGAGTCACGCAATCGGTGCAGCTGCCGCCGGGCTATTGGATGACCTGGGGCGGCCAATCCGAGAACCTCGCCGCGGCGCGCCAGCGCCTGGCCGTCGTGGTGCCGGCGTGTTTTGCGATGATCTTCCTGTTGCTGCTGGCGGCGATGGGCTCGGCCCGCGATGCCCTGCTGGTGTTCAGCGCGGTGCCGCTGGCGCTCACCGGCGGCATCGCCGCACTTTGGCTGCGCGGCATGCCGTTCTCGATCTCAGCGGCGGTCGGCTTCATCGCGCTGTCGGGCGTTGCGGTGCTGAACGGGCTCGTGATGCTGAGCTTCATCCGGCAGTTGCGCGAGCGCGGCGTGCCGATGCGGGAAGCCATCGAGCGAGGCGCCCTCACCCGCTTCCGCCCCGTGGTGATGACCGCCTTGGTGGCCTCGCTCGGCTTCGTGCCGATGGCGTTCGCCACCGGCACCGGTGCTGAGGTGCAGAAGCCGCTCGCCACCGTCGTGATCGGCGGCCTGATCAGCGCGACCCTGCTGACGCTCGCCGTGCTGCCGGCGCTCTATGCCCGGTACGGGCATGCCGGCAGCGCTGCGCGCAATGAGAGAACCGCGATTCAGCCTGCGGAATGACGGTGTGTTGACCGGCGTCCTGCGGGAAAAATCCGGCCGTTACAGCGCCGAGCAAGCGCTGTAACATTTCTGTCATATGGCAAAACTAAACGAAGGCTGCGGCGGGCTGCCGCGGGGCTTCATCAGGGGGAACAGCAATATGCGTCGTGCCATTACCTTACTGTCCGCGAGCATGATCGCGCTTTCGGCGGGCGCCGCCTCGGCGCAGAACGCCAAGCCCCGCAACCTCATCCTGTTCGTTCCGGACGGCCTGCGTGGCGGCATCGTGACGCCGCAGACGGCGCCTGCGATGGCGGAAATCCGCGACAAGGGCGTCAACTTCAAGAATTCGCACTCGCTGTTCCCGACCTTCACGATGGCAAACAGCTCGGCGCTGTCGACCGGCCATTATCTCGGCGACACCGGCACCTTCTCCAACACGATCTATACCGGCTACACCTCGGCGCCGGCGGGCGACACCGTGGTCCCCTTCATCGAGAACGACGCGGTGCTCGCCGATGTCGACGATCACTTCAACGGCGACTACCTCAACGAGGAGACGCTGCTGAAGATGGCCCGCGGCCAGGGTTTCAGCACCGCCGCCATCGGCAAGGTCGGCCCGACCCTGCTGTTCGACCACACCGATCGCGGCAAGAACACGATCGTGGTCGACGATTCCACCGGCGGCAAGACCGGCGTGCCGCTCTCCGACGAGATGAAGGACGCGCTGACCAAGGCCGGTCTTCCGCTCGCCACCCCGAGCCGCGGCGACAACGCCAAGGCGGGCGATGCCAAGACGCCCGGCACCACGGTCGCCAACGTGGCGCAGCAGGCCTACATGGCCGACGTCGCGACCAAGGTGGTGCTGCCGATGTTCAAGGCGCGCAACAAGCCGTTCGTGCTGGTGTTCTGGTCGCGCGATCCGGACGGCAGCCAGCACAACACCGGCGACAGCCTCAACACCATCACCCCCGGCATCAACGGCCCGACCTCGATGGCGGGCATCAAGAACGCCGACAACAACCTCGCGCAGCTGCGCAAGGCGCTCGACGAGCTCGGCCTTTCCGCCGACACCAACATCATGATCTCCTCCGACCACGGGTTCTCGACGATCTCGAAGGAGAGCAAGACCAGCCCCTCGGCCAAGATCGCCTACAGCGACACGCCGAAGGATTTCCTGCCGATGGGCTTTCTGGCGATCGACCTCGCCAGGGCGCTGGACCTGCCGCTGTTCGACCCCAACGACAAGAACGCCAAGGTCGCCCACAACGCACACCCGAAGGCCGGCAACGGCGTGCTCGGCCAGGATCCGGCCAAGCCCGATGCCGTGATCGCGACCAATGGCGGCTCGGACCTGATCTATCTGCCGAACCGCGACAAGAAGCTCGCCGACCGCGTCATCAAGGCGCTGCTCGAGCAGGACTATGTCAGCGGCCTGTTTGTCGACGACAAGCTCGGCACCTTCCCCGGCACGCTCCCGATGTCGAACCTCAATCTGAAGGGCAAGGCGGTGACGCCGAACCCGTCGATCGTGGTCAATTTCCGCTCCTGGTCGAGCGGTTGCGAGATCCCGACCAACTGCTCGGTGCAGATCGCCGACACCGTGCTGCGCCAGGGCCAGGGCATGCATGGCAGCTTCAGCCGCGGCGACACCTTCAACTTCACCGCGGCGATCGGCCCCGACTTCAAGGCGGGCTATGTCGATCCGCTACCGGTCAGCAACGCCGATGTCGGCATGACCGCCGCCCAGTTGCTCGGCCTGCGCGCGCCGAACAATGGCGGGCTGATCGGCCGAGTGATGTCGGAGGCGCTGCCGAACGGCATCGTGCCGAAGATGGTCGAGGGCACCATCATGTCGAAGAAGCCGTCGGCCAACGGCCTGCGCACCGTGTTGAAATTCCAGCGAGTGCTCTCGACCCGCTATTTCGACGTCGCCGGGTTTCCGGGGCGGACGCTCGGACTCGAGGAAACCGGCGGCAAACAGAAAACGGCGGGGAAGTAATCCCCGCCGTTTTCGTCGAATTCCAGTTACGCGGGATGATGGCTTACATCATCCCGATGTCGAACACGTTGGGGAGCTGCGCCGCGAGCGGCAGCGCGGTCGCGCCGACCAGCGTCGCTACCATCGCCGCCAGCGCGCGGCCGGTGCGGCGCTGACCGCGCATCTGGCCCGCGATCCACTCCAGGACCTTGGTGTCCATCTTGGCGCCCTGCCTCGGCGCCCAGCGATCGATCTCAGTGTCGGGCGACAGCGCCACCGTGCGCGGCGGCACCGGCAGGCCGGACTCGGAGGCGGCATGGTGGGCGATCGCCTTGGCGAGCAGATCGTCGAACCGGCCGCCATCGCTGCGCTCGGCGGCGGCCTCGTTGATCGCGAACAGCGCCTCGATCTCGGCCCGGCTGATCGGCTGATGCTCGACCGCGGCCGCCGTCAGGATGCGCGCGCACCAGGCAGCGTCATCGGCATCGAGAGACCGGGAGAAATGGATGCGGCCCTTGGTGGTCGGGCCTTCGCCGGTGATCACGCCGTCGCGCACGATGGTGAGCGCATGGGCGGCAGTCTTGCGGCAGGACGGATGCAACGCACCGCTGAGAGGCTCAGCGGTCTTGGTACTTGGGGTAGACATTGTGGGAGCTTTCAATTCCTATCTCAGGCCAGCTTTTCCATGCGGGCGTAAACGAGTGGTTAATGATTCGGAACTTGCGTTCCGAGATTTTTAGATGGTTGCTATTTGGTCGCTTTAAACGTCGTCACGGTTCAGTCCTATAGCAGCCAGGGCCGGCGTGATGACTGCGATAAGCGGCATTATCTGGGCATTTCCAAGCCTTTGTGCCGCAGCTGATATTTCGCCGCAGGGATCCAGATCAAAACAAGTTGCTTGGAATTCCACCCTCAAGGAGAAATGTTTCACCTTTTTTCAGAACCCGTTCACTTAAGCCTTATCCCGTCCTATACTGGAACAGACAGCCTCAAATACAAATTCAATCGCAACTTCAAAGAGATGAGGTAAAATCATGGCACTTCAGATTGGCGCCGTCGCCCCCGACTTCGAAGCCGAGACGACCGAAGGAAAGATTAAGTTCCATGACTGGATCGGCAACAGCTGGGCGCTTTTGTTCTCCCATCCCAAGGACTTCACCCCGGTCTGCACCACCGAGCTCGGTGCGCTCGCCCGCCTGAAGCCTGAGTTCGACAAGCGCGGCGTCAAGCTGATGGGCTTGTCGGTCGACCCGGTGGACCGCCACGCCAAATGGTCCGACGACATCAAGGAAACCCAGGGCGCGGCGCCGAACTATCCGATGATCGGCGACACCGATTTCAACGTGTCAAAGCTCTACGACATGCTGCCGGCCTCGACCTCGGGCGATCCCCTCACCCGCACCGCCGCCGACAACCAGACCGTCCGCAACGTGTTCGTGATCGGACCGGACAAGAAGATCAAGCTGGTGATGGTCTATCCGATGACCACCGGCCGGAATTTCCAGGAGATCCTGCGCTCGATCGACTCGCTGCAGATGACCGCCAAGCACCGCGTCGCCACCCCTGCCGACTGGAAGCAGGGCGAGGACGTGATCATCGCGGGCTCGGTCAGCGACGACGAAGCCAAGACGATCTACCCGCAGGGCTGGAAGGCGCCGAAGCCTTACATCCGCATCGTGCCGCAGCCGAAGTAGCGGCAGGCTCACTGCGTCCGGGTGACCCGCGCACAGACGATCATCGTCTGGTTTCGTGACGATCTGCGGCTGTCGGATCACCCGGCGTTGCATGAGGCGGCGGCAAGCGGCGCGCCGGTCGTCGGCCTCTATGTGCGCGACGAAGAGAGCCGTGCATTGATGCCGCCGGCCGTACGTCGGCTCGGGGGTGCGACGCGCTGGTGGCTGGCGCAGTCGTTGCGCGCACTTGGCAAGAGCCTCACCATGGCAGGCGGATCGCTGGTGCTGCGCACCGGACCGGCCGCGTCGGTGATCGCCACGTTGGCGCGCGAAATCGGCGCACGCGCCGTATTCTGGAACGACATCGCGCAGGCTCCGCATCAGGCCGTTGCCAGAGAAGTCGAAGCCGCGCTCGCAAGTGACAGCATCGACTCGCAAATTTTCCGCGGCGATCTGCTCGTCGAACCGAAGGCGCTCCGCAACAAGGACAACCGGGCCTTGCGCGTGTTCACGCCGTTCTGGCGGCGCGTCCAAGGCCTCGGCGATCCGCCAAGGCCGTTGCCGGCGCCGAAAAGACTCACATCCATCGGCGGCATCGCGAGCGACGCCCTCGATGACTGGGGTCTCGAACCGACACGGCCGGATTGGGCCGGCGGCCTGCGCGAGACCTGGACACCGGGTGAAGCCGCGGCGCAGGCGCGGCTGAAGCGATTCCTCGATGAGGGGATCAGCGGTTACGCCGACGACCGCGATCGGCCCGACCGCGACGGCACCTCGCGCCTGTCGCCGCATCTGCGCTTCGGCGAGATCAGCCCGCGGCAGGTCTTTCACGCGGCCCGCTTCGCCGCCGCGGAAGACTCGCGCCTTGCCGGCGACATCGACAAGTTCCTCAGCGAGCTCGGCTGGCGCGAATTCTGCCGCCATCTGCTGTTCGACGTCCCCGATATGGCGGATCGGAACTTGCAGGAGCTGTTCGATGCCTTTCGGTGGAGGCGCAGCGCTCTCGCCCTGGAGGCGTGGCAACGCGGACTCACCGGCTATCCGATCGTCGATGCCGGCATGCGCGAGCTCTGGCACAGCGGCGTGATGCACAACCGGGTGCGAATGGTGGCGGCCTCGTTCCTGGTCAAGCACCTCTTGATCGACTGGCGCACAGGCGAACAATGGTTCTGGGATACGCTGGTCGATGCCGATGCCGGCTCCAATCCCGCCAACTGGCAATGGGTCGCGGGCTGCGGCGCTGACGCCGCGCCCTATTTCCGCGTCTTCAATCCGGTCCTGCAGGGCGAGAAATTCGATCCCGACGGCGGCTATGTCAGGCGCTGGGTGCCGGAGCTCGCGCAGCTCTCCAACGAGCTGATCCATCAGCCCTGGACAGCGACACCGATCGAGCTGGCGAGCGCCGGCATCGAACTCGGCAAGACGTACCCGCCGCCGATCGTTGATCACAAGCAGGGGCGCGAACGCGCGCTTGCAGCTTACGCGAAGATCCGTCGCAAAGACTAAGCGCGGCGATTGACCAGCAGCACCGCCGCGGCGCAGGCGGCCATGCCGGCAATGGCGACATGATCCAGCCGCTCGTCGAACAGGACGTAGGCCATCAGCGCGGTCACCGCCGGCACCAGATAGAACAGGCTCGCGACCGAGGTCGCGGCATGGTGACGGATCAGCCAGTACAACAGCCCGATCGAACCGATCGACAGCGCGAACACGAGCCAGGCCAGCGCCAGCACGAACTCGCCGGTCCAATGCACCACATTGGTCTCGAACACAAAGGCGCCGATACCGAAGAAGATCGTCACCGCGATGTACTGCACCAGATTGCCGGCGCGCCAGTCGATCCGGTTGCAATAGCGCCGTTGATAGAGCGTGCCCAAGGTGATGCTGATCAGCGAGACGCCGGAGGCGAGCCAGCCCCACCCCGCCTCGCCCGTCATCGGCCGGTTGTGCAGGATCAAGACGACGCCGGCGAGGCCGAGCACCAGCCCGCCCCATTGCAGCGGCGTGACGCGCTCGCCCAGCCAGCGGTTGGCAATGGTCGAGGTCAGGATCGGCTGCAGGCCCGGGATCAAGGCCGAGAGCCCCGCCGGAACCGAATGCGCGATCGCAATCGCGGTGCCGCCGAGATAGAAGCCGTGCACTAGGATGCCGGCGACCGCGCTGTGGAAAATACCAGTCCGGTCCGGCCAGTTCGGCCGCGCGATCGCGGCGATGACCGCCATCACCACCACCACGAACGCCATCCGGATCGCCAGATAGGTCAGCGGCTCCGCATTGTTGATGACGTATTTGGTGCCGATGAATCCGGTGCTCCACAGCACGACAAAGATCGCCGGCGCCAGACGAGCGGCAGTTTCCTCGAAGCTCTTGTTCATTGCAGACCGTCATTGCCTGAAGATGAAGCAACCAGCAATCGCGAATTTTGTGGGGTGCCGCGCCTGTTTCCGCAAGCACACTTTCTTCCCGGCGCAAGCAGGCACGACAGTGGGGATGAGTCGCAATTCAAGATGACCAACACGCGGTGTCATCACCCGCGCATGACGCCGGAAGGAAGGAGAATGAGAGCTCACGGCTCTTTCCTGGCGTCGTCCCTGCGAAAGCAGGGACCCATACTCCGCGGCGGTTGTTGTGAACGGGACTCGTCGTATCAGCATCGCGCAACAATCAGCATTTGTGGTTATGGGTCCCTGCTCCCGTGCGCAATTGCGCACTAGGCAGGGACGACACTGGCTGTGTTGCGCGGTCAGTGGTTTGACAGGTTTTCACTGAGTTGCCCGTCGGGTCGACTTGCCGCGGTGACAGAGGCTCGCGAGCTCGCCGACCTCGCCAGTCCTCTCACGCGAAGCGCCGGCCGCACGCGCTGCCAATCACGACGATTTGTCCTCAGGGATGCCATGCGCGTTTATCGGATGCGACATGCCGCCCTCACCGATACGCTTCGGTGGAATCTCGCAGCCGTCGGTCGCGGCACGTTCCGGATTGCACTGGAATATACCGTCGCCGAATACCGGCGGCCAAAAACACTGCACAAGAAGAGCCGGCCACGAGCCGGACAAGAAGAAAAACAATGGATCAAGTGGCGTTGGTCGTCGTTCGGGCGGTCGAGAGCGGCGCGACGACGACGAAAGATATTATCGGCGTGACCAGATTGTCGCGTCTCAAGGTCGAGCGTGCACTGAGCACGCTGGAGAAGCAGAAGCTGCTCCTCCGCGAACGGCAGGGCTCGTGGGCCCTCGGCTTTCCCGTGGCTCCGACGGTCAGGCAATGTGGATCATGCACCCTCTGCTGCAAGGTGCTTGAGGTGACCGATCTCAGCAAGCCGGTGAATACGGTCTGCAGCCACATCCTGGCGGGCGGCGGATGCGAGATCTACCACGAGCGTCCCCGGCAGTGCCGCTCATTCAGCTGTGCCTGGCTGCAAGGCCACCTCGATGATGATTGGTTTCCCGAGACCACGGGCATGGTGCCGCATTTCGGGCTCGACGCGCTGAATGTGCAGGTCGACCTCGATGATCCCGACCGCTGGCGCGAGGAACCCTATTTCAGCAAGCTGTGCGAACTTTCGTTGAAGGGCCTCAGGGTAAGTGAAGGGCGGCCGTATGCCACCCTCGTCATCGTCGGTCAGGACCGCTACCTGCTGCTCGGGCGGACCATCGTGCCCGATCCAACGCTGTTCGGCACCGCCTTCGTGCCGATTACGCTCGACACCTTCCGCTACTGGAAGGCAACATCGCTTGAGCATCTGCAGCGGTTGAACGATCGGGTCATGGAGATCCAGCGCATCCAGCAGGAGTTCGGCCATTGCGCCATCCCTGACGACGACGATCCCTCCCCGCCTTACCGGCCGGCTCTTCTCCAACGGTCGAAGGAACTGGGCGTGATACGCACGACGTGACGACAGCCGGACACAGCGCAGGTCAGCTCGTCATCTCAGGTGATACTTCCTGCCGTTGGTATTCGGGTCTGTGTTGTCGCTGGTCGAGAACATCAAGGCCGGGCCGAAGTAATTCCAGGTGTCCCGGTAAAATGCGAAGCGGCCGGCACCCTTGTCGATGATCTCTTGCTGGGCGGTGTTCGCGGGCCCGAGAAGCCGGTCGTCTTCGTACAATCGGGCAGTCTCGAGCGTGCCGTCCACGTATTTGACGGGGATGAGATACGCATATCCCTTGTAAAGACGGAAGGCGCCACGCAACAGGTTCCTGTCGATCGGACTCGGAGGAACCAGAAAAAGGAATGCGCTCGACGCCAAGGCAAAGAGCGTCGATCCGATCGCGATGCACGTGCTGGCAGATGTCCTCAACGATACTTTTCCCTTGGCTCTTGCTTGCGAGGCTTCCCGCCTTCTGTAGCGCGCGCCTGCGGCGCAGACAACCGACCGCCCGCCGCCACGCCTTGTTGCGAGCCGGATCTGGCTCGCGATATTTCCGCATCGAACGACAATCAGATTGTCGCCGCGCGGCCGGCTGATCGGCCCAGGACTGCCATCAGCACCGTCGCGACGGCGCAGCACGCGAGCGCAACCTCCCAGCCTCCGGTCGCATCATGGGCAAGTCCGGCGAGCGGCGGACCCGCAGCGGCGAGCGAGTAGCCGAGGCACTGCGCCATGCCGGACAGCGCGGCCGCCTGGTGGCTATGCGAGGTTCGCAGGCTGACGAATGTCAAGCCGAGGATGAAGGCTGCACCCGCCCCGAAGCCGAACAGCGCGACCCACAGCATTGCGAGCGACGGACACTGCCACAATCCCAGCAGCGAGACGCAGGTTGCAAGCGACACGGCAATCGCAATCCCGCGCTGGTCCTTCATGCGCCGGACCATCGGCCCGAGGATCAGGCCGGGAAGCGCGGTCGCCAATTGCAACACACCGTGCAGCGTACCCGCCGTCGCCGCCGGGTAGCTTGCCTGCACGAGGATGGCGGGCAACCATCCGACGATGATGTAGAACACCAGCGAGGTCAGGCCGAGGAAGCCCGTCACCTGCCAGGCGAGCAGCGAGTGCCAGATGCGCCCGCGATGCGGCGACGAGGCCAGCTCGACCGTCGGGGCCGAGTGCGCCCCCAGGTGGGGTGCCCAGGCTATCAGCGCCACCAACGGAAAGATCAGCGTGCTCGCAAGCGAGAGATGCCAGTTCGATCCCGGGATTTGGGCGAGCGGGATTGCCACGACCGATGCGAGCGCCTGGGCCAATGCGGACGTGATCGCGTAAGCGCCGGTCAGGCTGGCGATGCGAGTCGGAAAGTCCCGCTTGAGCAAGCTCGGCAGCAGCACATTTCCAACGGCGATTCCGGCACCAATGGTGGCGGTGCCCGCGAACAGCGCCCAGACCGGACCGGACGAGCGCAGCGCGATCCCGGCCGCGATGACAAGCAGCGCACCGAACAGCGACCGCTCGATGCCCCATTCGCGCCCGAGCACAGCTGCAACCGGTGAGATCGCGGCGAACGCCAGCAAGGGCAGCGTCGTCAGGATTCCGGCCTCCGCCGCGCTGATCCCGCTGGTCTCACTGATCATGCCGAGCATCGGCGCGACGCCGGTAATGGGCGCGCGGAGCGTCGAGGCGATCAGCAGGATCCCCGTCAACAACAGCCCCTGCCCGCCCAGCGTGCGCATCGGTGCTATCATCGTCATCGCATGCTCCTGCCCATCTGAATGCGCCAAGCTATCGACTTGGCTGTCGGAAGAATTTACATATCTATTCTATCGATCGCTAAATTCGGTCACTCAACGGGTTTCCAGCTCCGTTATGGGCTTTCAACTTCGCTATCCCTGGCCGGACCTTGATCCGGATGACGTCGCGGCGGCGGCCATCGCCGTGCGCCTCGACGTCACCGAAAACAAGGTCGAGGCGGCCGAGCATGCGCACCGGAAGGGACAGCTCGTCTTCGCGCTCGGCGGCGGCGTGATGTGCCGCGTTCCGAACGGGTTGTGGATGGTGCCGCCGCATTGCGGCGTCTGGCTTCCAGGCGGCACGCGCCACACCAATATCGCAACCGCCAATGCACGAATCTTCTTCGTCTTCATCGAGCCCGGTGCCGCCGACCTGCCCGACCGCTGCTGCGCATTGTCGATCTCACCCTTGCTGCGAGAGCTGATCATCGCGCTTTCCGACCGTATGCAGCAGGACCACGGCACTGAAACCCTCGTTGCGCAATTGCTGCTGAGCGAATTGCCGCGTATGCCGCTGCAGCAGCTGCATCTGCCGATCTCGCCCGAGCCACGCTTGCGACGGATCGCGGCAGCGCTCGCCGACGATCCGGCCGATCGCCGCACGATCGCCGAATGGGCCGAACGCGTGGCGCTGAGCGAGAGCAGTCTCGCGCGTCTCATCCTGAGGGAAACCGGCCTGACATTCGGACGCTGGCGTCAGCAACTGCATTTGATCGTCGCGTTGCGCGAACTCTCCGCCGGCGCGAGCGTTCAGCAGGTCTCGTCCGAGCTCGGTTATGAATCCGTCACAGCCTTCATCACCATGTTCAAGAAGGCGCTCGGCAAGCCACCGGCGAAATATCTCAGCGATATCATGCAAGGGAGCGGCTCGGCGTTCGCGGCTGGCGGGCGAATTTAGGAACACCGGTCGGCAACGGACGTTTTCGACATATCGGGCGAACGACAAGCGAGCCGCCTACGCCAAGCCAATGCAGCGAGGATGCCAGATGCCCTACGCGCTGTTCGATCGCGACAGACAGATCGACAAGGCTTTTCCGACGGAGAAGCAAGCGTGGGAACATGCACTGATCTGCGGACTGATCTTCGACGTTCCGGTCGCGGATGAAGCGCCGGGCCAAGTGCTGCCGGCCGGCTATCACATGAAGCGAATTCCCGGCGACAGCGAAGTGTTCGAACCGGCGCCCGAATGGAAGTTACCGAACGAAATTTCGTGATCGGCCCGCGGCAGGGTTGCCGGTTGCGATCGTGACGTTGCGCGATAAGTAACGCCGAACCAGACCAACAATTCAGGATGAGCGCATGGCCGAAACCGGCAAGATTTTTCACGTTCGCTGCGTCGACAACACGTTGCAGCGGGACACGCTTTCGCTTGGGCGCGTCTACGAGGTGACAAGGGATATCGAACGTGACGGCTATTACGAGCTCAGCGGATTGGGCCGCTTCAGCCGGTCCAGATTCGAGGTTGTCGAAACGAACGACGACACGGCTGAAGTCCGGCAGACGTCCCGATCAAAATAGACAGGAGAGCGCGATGCCCAGAGGCGACAAGTCGAGCTATACCGATAAGCAGAAGCGGCAGGCCGAGCATATCGAGGAAGGCTACGAGACGCGTGGTGTTCCGGATCGCGAGGCCGAGCGGCGCGCATGGGCGACCGTCAACAAGGAGACCCACGGCGGCAAGAAGAGCGGCTCCGGCCGAGGCACGCGCGAGGATCATTCCCCGTCGCGCAAGGGCGGCAAGCTCGGCGGCAAGGCGGCCGCGAGCCGCCCCGCGGCGGAGCGGTCGCGCTCGGCGAAAAAGGCGGCACGTACCCGCAAGCGCCGGGCCGCCTGACCGGCCGCGGGCGCCCCCACAGACAGCAAGACAATACCGCACGCCCGAGCATGATCCGGGAAAGTGCGCAGCGATTTTTCGAAAAAATCATGCTCAAACAAAATCATGCTCAAACAATGAGCTAGAACGCGATGACGACGGCACCCGATCTCATCGCGCGTTAGGCGACGGCTCGCAAATGCGTGATCGGGTGCCACCACCGGTTGCCTTCATTTCGGCACCTATCGGGAACAGGCTGTCGGCCCAGGAAGCAAAAGCGAAGCAAAGGCGGCCACCGCAGGGGGTGCCTGCAATTGACGTATCGGTCCCATAGCAGCTGGCAGGACGTGGATCTGCGCAATCTCGTCCGGGTCATATCGGCCTGCACCCTCGGGCTTTGGGCATTTGCGGCCGGCCTCCTGATCGGGACCTTCCTGCTTTGATGGATCAGCGCGGCACGCGCCGCCTTCCTACCCGCCGCTCAAGTGATGCGCGGCGACGAACAGGACGAGCGCACTAAGCACCAATGCCGATGTAGCGCCGGCAACGCTACGCGCGAGTTCAGCCTTCGAAAGATTGGATCTGGTTGCCATTGCAGCCTCCCGTTCGCGCGAGCTGAGCCACAGCCGCTCCGGCGGTCAGGCTCGCTCATGGAGACATTCGCATCACCAGGATGAACGCATCCTGAGCAAAACGAACCGCCGGCGCCTCTGTTCCAAAATCTGACCCAGGGGATCGCTTTCGGAACCCGGGCGTTGACCGCATGCGGCAAGCCGGCCGAGCCGCGCCGGAATTGGAAATCGGAGATGCCATGGTGATCCGCTGGGGGACACCCTCGGCTGGATCATCATCGCTGTCATCTTCAGCCTTGCCTCGCGCGGCAGCCTCGACATCCTCTCGGTCGCGCAGGCGCAGTTCGGCACCCTCGCCTTCCTCGCGGTCAGCTTCACGATCGGCCGGCGGCTGGTGTTCCGGCTGATCCGCTGGGCCAACGACAATCTGGTCTCTTCGGCGGCGGTGATCACCGTGATCCTGCTGTTGATGAGCGGGATGGCGATGATCACGCATCTGATCGGCGTGCACACCGTGCTCGGCGCCTTCATCGCCGGCATGCTGGTCGGGGAATCCCCGATCCTGACCCGGCAGACCGACGAGCGGCTGCGCGGGCTGATCTCGAGCCTGTTCATGCCGGTGTTCTTCGGGCTTGCCGGCCTCAGCGCCGACCTCACGGTGCTGAAGGATCCGTCGGTGCTGGGGCTGACCGCGGCGCTGGTGCTGATTGCGAGCATCGGCAAGTTCGGCGGCGCCTTCGTCGGCGGCGCGCTGGGCGGGCTGACGCGGCAGGAATCCTACGCACTGGCGAGCGGCATGAATGCGCGCGGCTCGACCGAGGTGATCATCGCCACCATCGGCCTGTCGATGGGGGTGCTGAGCCAGACCATGTTCTCGATGATCGTGACCATGGCGATCCTGACCACGATGGCGATGCCGCCGATGCTGCGCAGCGCGCTGGCGCGGCTGCCGCTCGGCCAGGACGAGAAGGAGCGGCTGGAGCGCGAGGAATATGAGCAGCGCGGCTTCGTCGCCAATCTCGAGCGGCTGCTGCTCGCGGTCGACGAGAGCAGCAACGCGACATTCGCCGCGCATCTCGCCGGCCAGCTTGCCGGTGGGCGCGGCCTGCCGATCACTGTGCTGCATGTCGGCGCCAATGCCAAGCTGCAGGAGAAGAACCGTGCCGATGAGGAGAGCCCCGAGGCGGCGGTCATCAACGCGGCCAAGGCGAGCGCCGAAGCCGATGCCGACGGCGGCGGCAATGTCGACGTCATCAGCCGCGCCCGCGAGGAGACGGCGGCGGAGGCGATCGCCGAGGAAGCCAAAAAAGGTTTCGACCTGCTGGTGGTCGGCATGGACGCGGTCGCCGGTCCCGACGGCGGCTTCGACCGGCGGCTCGACGACCTGACCTCCGGCTTCGACGGCCCGCTGGCGATCGCGGCCGCCAAGGGCGTGCACGAGAAGGAGCCGACGGCGAATGCGCGGAAGATCCTGGTGCCGGTCTCGGGCAGCAACGTCTCGCGGCGCGGCGCCGAGGTCGCGATCGCGCTGGCGCGCCTTTCGAGCGAGCCGCTGCAGGTGGTCTACGTCTCGACCACGCGCGACAAGGGCGCCCGCCGCACCAGCCCCAGCATGTCGCTGGCGCATGAGGAAGCCATCCTGAAGGACATCGCGGCGACCGCGGCGCGCTACGACATCAACGTAACGACGCGGCTACGTGCCAACACCGCACCTGAGGTCGCGATCCTGCAGGAAATCGCGTCAAGCCGGGCCGACCTCGTCGTGATCGGCGTCGACCGCATCCAGGGCGACAGCCTGAATTTCGGCAGCATCGCAGCGGCCGTGCTCGGCAAGTCGAAGGCGTCCGTGCTGCTGGTGTCGGATGGCGACGTCAGGCCCAAGACCTGAAACCCGAAGACTTGAAGCCCGAAGACCTAGAACAAGGACCTGAGGAAGGAGGTTCGAAGCGCGAGCGCGTCCGCGCCTACCACTCTTCCGGACAGGGATCGACGATCTTCCAGAGATCGACCCCGTTCTTGATCTTCTTCATCTCGGTGGTGAGCCCGCCATTGCGGCGGATCCAGTCCTTCACCGTATCGGGGTAGTAGGACATCAGGTCGGAGGTGCCCTCGAGGCTGGTGACCTTGATGCCGAAGGTGAAGGCCTTGTCGTAATAGGCCTGGTGGAAGCCGATGCTGGCCCGCGGCGTAACGCAGATCTTGTTCAGCGGCACGATGCCGAACACCAGCGTGCAGGCCGAGTTGCAGATGCCGTCGATCACGACGCGCTCGCGGCGCTCGCGGATCTGCTTGTACTTGGCCTTGTACTCCTCGACATAGCCGCCATGGTCGCGCGTGATGTGCAGCACCGCCCGCGCGGGCGTCGCGGCCAGAACCGAGAGCAGCAAGGCGACAAGGGGCGTGATGCGCATGGATCGTTCGAAACCGCGGGAAAGGCCGGGCCCGGGCGGACCTGACCGCAAGACTCTGGCCGGACTGTGTTGGCAATCCGTTAAGCATCCGCAAAAAGGCAAAATTTGGCGCGCTGTGGCTGATTTCCCGCAGCTTTTGGCCCCGATTCCGGGTTAAATGGACCCCGGGGCGGCCCACAATGCCGATTCCCGTAAATGACCGGAGGCCGCCCATGACCAAGACCAAGCTTTTCGCCGCCCTCGCTCTGGCCGTGATGGCCCTGACCCCGGCGGCTGCGGCCGACCTCACGGCCCATCCGCGCCACCACCGGCATCACCACCACGCCCATTGGGGCCTGCCCTACCACATCAGCTATCTGCACAATTACGGCCCCGGCCCGACTGCCGGCAGCTTCGCCTATTACGACGGCTCCCCGCGCAACAAGTGCTACCAGAGCGCGGCCGCCTATATCGGCCAGGACCACCGCCGGCATCCCTGCTTCTGACGGCTATAAGGGAGACGGCGGGACGTGCCGGCACCGCTGGGTGCCGCGCTCCGTGCCTGCCTGCTGGCCCTCCCCGCCCAAGTCTGATAATCGACCCGCTACGCGCTCGTAGCTCAGCTGGATAGAGCATCGGATTTCGATTCCGAGGGTCGGGAGTTCGAATCTCTCCGAGCGCGCCAGCGATTTTACCGATAGATCAATAATTTAAGCCGCGCTCATTTCGTTCTGAGTGAGCGTTTTCGCGTTGCGTCTGTTCTGAAGCGATGCTGCAAGATGAGAACGACCCCGACGCCGCGCGCCGAGGCCGCCCCTGTGGCTCCCAGCCGGATTGGGGGTATGAGAGCCGGGAGCCGGAAGACACTACTTCCAAAACCACCGCTCGTTCCTGCCGCCAATAGCACCAATAGGGATTACCTCCCGGCCAGGCTCGCCGAAAAACGATATCAGAATTGGAGTGATGGTATCGGCCGCCCTGCCGACGAGAGGGACAGTTAGCAAATCGGCAACTAGATCGGCGCAGGCTTCTCAGAGGGACGGGACCGTTGGGGACGCAGCACGGTCACGTTTCGGAGGAGCTGACGTGTAGGCCCTGGCGTCGGCTCCTCTCTTAGAAGCTTGTGTGAGTTCGGCAACAGCCGTCTCTCCGCGGATCTGCTAAGGAAATGACACTGGGAATTTCAGGGCCCCAGCGCTGGGAATGACAGGGCGCCGCCGGGACAAACCATTTCGGGCCCGGCGGCGTAGCTTTTAGGTCGGCGTCACAGTATCGATGCCGAGCGATCCGAGCACCGCGCGAGCTCGATCCGGCAGCCGATTGTTGCAGCGATCCTGCCACGAAACCATTTTCATCAGCGGACGAAACCGGGCGGAAACATTTGACCGGTACCACTTCTCCCAAACAATAATGGGGAAGTGTCATGATGGAAGCGACCATTGTCGCGCTGCTGCTCCTCAGCGCCGCTGTGTTTTTTGCGCACGCCTACGACGCCCTGCATACGCATTGACGGGATCGGCATCGCTTAAGTCTGCGTATCGTCCACCAGGGTCTGTGGGCTTGCGCGAGCCATCGACCGCGCCCTAATCCCGCCCGCCCTTCTCTCCGAACCACCGCCGGCACGCCCGGCTGAAGCTCGTCGCGTCGGTATAGCCGAGCGCGGCCGCTATTTGGTCGCGCGATTGGGTGCCTGCCGCGAGCATGATCCTCGCGCGCTCGCGTAGCACGCCGTCGAGCAGCGGGCGGAAGGCGCAGCCGGTCTCGGCGAGCCGCCGCACCAGCGTTCGCCGCGAAGTGCCGACGAGGCGCGCGGCCTCCTCCTCGGCGAGGCGCCGCGGCAGGCGCGCCGCGATCAGGCGCTCGACGATCCCCGCCAGCGCCGCGGTGTCGGGCTGCGGATTTTCGATCGCCTCGAGCGCTTCAATGGCCTTGGCGTGCAATTGCGGATCGGCAAACGGCGACGGCCGTGCGCCGAGCGCTTTCGGCACCTCGAAGATGAAGGCGGCGGCGTTGAACTTCACCGCGCAGGAATAATGCTCGAGCAGCCGCTCCGCGCCCGCAGGCGGCGACCAGGGAAATTGCAGTGTCGCCTCACCGATCGCATCCTCGAGCAGCTGCACGTACACGGCGTGCACGTTGAGGCTGACCGCCAGCGCCACGGCGTGCCACAGCCCTTCGTCCATCGCGACGGCGGGAGAGATTTCGATCTGGATCGCGCGCGCTGTCTTGCGCAGCCGGTTGCGGACGAAGGGCGCGCGGGTCGACCCGAAGCGCGCGCCGGTCGCCAACGCATCCGCGATGGTCGGCGCCGTCCTGGTCGCGACATCGAGCGCGCCTTGCAGCGATGTCGACCACACCGCCGCGGCCGACAACGGCCACAGCTCGCCATGCCGGCGGGTGATGTTGGCCGCCAGCACCACCAGCGAGGATACCGGCATGTGAGCGCCGGGCTGGTCGAGCGCCTCGAGCCGAATTCCGGTGCCCTTCAGCAGCTCGTCGCGATCGCCTCGCGTCTGGCCAAATGCCCGCACCAGGGCCCGCGCATAGGCCGCGGAGACCGGCGTGCGAAGGGCATCGGATTCCGATCCGTGCATGGCGTCGGCGACCTCCCCCTCGCGAACGTCCGGCCGAACAAGCTTGGCGCAAAATGCCACAAAATTGGCCTGTTGTGAACTGGCGGCGCAGGCCCGCCTGGCGGCATGCTTGGCCCAACAATGGCGAACGCCGCCTCGCAAGAGATGCTGGAGGGAATGCGATGATCTTCACGGGCACCAATGCTGCTGGCGAAACGATCACCTACCGGGACGGCAAACGCTATCTCTGGATGCTCTCGTTCATTCCGCCGCTGATCCCGCTGTTGTCCTACTGGCTGTTCCTGCGGACACACAATCCGCTGGTGACGCTGATCCCCTTCGTCTTCATCTTCATCCTGATCCCGTTGCTCGACGTCGTGTTCGGCGAAGACACCCACAATCCGCCGGCGGAAGTGGTCGCCGCGATGGAGGCCGATCCCTATTACCTGCGGCTCGCGCGCATCACCGTGGTATTTCCCTGGATCAACTACGTCGCGCTGATCGCCTTCTTCGGCACCCAGGATCTGCCGTGGTGGTCCTATGTCGCCTTGCTGCTCGGCGTCGGCACCATCAATGGCGGCGCGCTCCTGATCGGGCACGAGCTCGGCCACAAGCCGGACAGGCTCAACATCCTGTTCGGCATGCTCGCCAACTGCGCGGTGGGCTACGCGCATTTCCGCGTCGAGCACAATCGCGGCCATCACACTTGGGTCGCAACCCCCGAGGACCCCGCCAGCGCGCGCTTCGGTGAATCGATCTATGCGTTCGCAACGCGCGAGTTGCCGGGTGCATTCAAGCGTGGCTGGCGCAACGAGGCCGAACGGCTGACCCGGCGCGGCGAGCCGGTCTGGTCGGTCAACAACGAGATCCTGCAAGGCTTTGCGCTGACGCTCGTCGTCGCCGCCGTGCTGATTGCGCTGTTCGGCTGGAAGGTCGCGCCGTTCATCGTCGCGCACCATTTCCTCGGCTGGTACGCGCTGACCCAGGCCAACTATGTCGAGCATTACGGGCTGCTGCGCGAGAAGCTGCCGAACGGCCGCTACCAGGCGGTCGAGCCGCGCCACTCATGGAATACCAACCACATCGTCTCGAACCTGATGACGTTCCACCTGCAACGTCACTCCGACCACCACGCCAACCCGATGCGCCCCTACCAGTCGCTGCGCGATTTCGACGACATCCCGCGGCTACCGAACGGCTACACCGGCATGTTCGGGCTGGCGGCAATCCCGCCGCTCTGGTTCCGCGTGATGGACCCGAAGACCCTGGCCTGGGCCGGCGGCGACAAGAGCAAGCTGAACCTCCGCGATCGGCCCGCGAGCTCGTGATCGCGGCGATTGCCCGGCTCCCGGTCCTACATCTGGGCCGAGCGCCGCTTCATGGCACCGATGCCGAGGAATGAGCCATTGATCGACAGATACTGGCTGGTGAATTCGAACGTATCGAAGCTCGGCGCCTCGAACTGCTTCAGCGCCTTCCAGAGCAGCGTGGTATCCGGACAGGCTTGGGAATGGATGTCATGATGCACGATGATGCGGGCGTGGGAACGCACCAGCAGATGATCCTGTAGCGCACCGCGCAGGCTGTGATCGCCATCGATAAAGACGAAGTCCGGCTTCAGCCGGTCGACATGCGCACCGACCAGCGGCGAGGTCGAAAAATCCTGGATGTAGATCGGCTCGATAGCGGCCTGCTGCTGCAGCAGATCGAAATAGGTCGAGATAAAGGGCGTCGGCGCGATCGGATCGAGTGCAATCACGGTCTTGAGGTCGGCGCCGCTGTTCCTGAGCCACTCCGTAACCAGGACGAACATGCCGCCCCAGCGGCAGCCGATTTCCATGTACGAGGAAACGCCGGACGAATTGCGCGCAAGCCAGGCGAGGTATGGCGCAAGCTGGTTCGGGTATTGCCAAAGGTGGAGGCCCTTGCCGAAGTTCGGCGCCAGCTCCGGCGGCTGCTCATGAAGCAGTTCGTCATTGAGCCCCAGCGCCGGGATGAATTCGCGTTCGAGGAAGTCCACGTCTGTACGCTGAGCCGGATTCAACCCGGCGATCGCATTGATCGCGTCACCGACGGTGACAGCGAGATCGGCGAAACGCTGGTATCGGTCGGCTTGATATCGGTCGGCTTGGGCTAGCTGGGCGTTGAGCATCGGCGCAATCAGATCGGTGGGCTGACGAGGACACAAAGAGGCCGCAGGTCGTCGCGCCCCCGATGATTGAACGGATGGGACGTCCGTCTCGGGCGCGAAATCTTGCATTCGGTCGCGAATGGTCCGCCTTCCCCACCGCATGCGTAAGCCGCTTCGGCATGGCGCGCCCGGCGTGCAGCCGGCATTCCCTTCAGCCGCTCGGAATCTTCCGCCGCACCGCCTCCACGCCGGCATCGGTCACGTTGTATCTGCGCCCCATCTCCGGGACGATCCAGCCCTTCTCGATCATTCCGGCAATGGTGCTCGGGCCGACGCCCGCGGGAAACGGACGGCGGTTGCGGATCGCGTCGATCGCGACCCGCTCGAGATGGGTGGCGACATGCGAGGGGCGCGCGCGAAACGCCTTTGCCATGATCAGGACCGACAGGACCTCGGCGCGCCGGCGCACGGCCGAAGCGCTGCGGGTCAGTTCGTTACTG
This sequence comes from Bradyrhizobium sp. USDA 4510, assembly GCF_054059095.1. Classification (NCBI taxonomy): domain Bacteria; kingdom Pseudomonadati; phylum Pseudomonadota; class Alphaproteobacteria; order Hyphomicrobiales; family Nitrobacteraceae; genus Bradyrhizobium; species Bradyrhizobium sp. USDA 4510. Next base: position 4,332,711 of record NZ_JBSSBT010000001.1, read on the forward strand.
ATCTCGAGAGCGTTCTTGCCGGCCCTGGCGAGCTCTCTGAGCTTGTCGTCCTCGTCAGGGCTCCAGCGCCGCACGATCCCCATCTGCCCCTCACCGCCTGGATACCCATCTCAAACCGATGCATACGCAGGCGGCGCTGATTTGCCATGTGACTTTCGGCACCTCTTGATGCGACGTCGGGGCTGTCGCCATCAGGACGGCCGATCGCGGGTGTCGCACGATGCAGCACAAAGAGCATGATCCGATTGAATCGGATCATGCTCTCAATCCCCTTGCTTGATGGCGTTTTGGTTGCGCGAACCGGTATTCACTTCGCGCTGGAACGCTTCAGTGCTTGCTGGGTTCAAGCGCGATGAGCACGCCGGTCGGCTCGGGCTCGTGCGGCCGAAGCGAGGTCAGCTCCGGATCGCTCCACTCGGCGAGACTGACGACTTCGCCGGTCTGCCCCGGCATGTCGGAGGTCTGGGCCGGTTCAAGCACCTTGAGCCCGCTGGTGTCGACGAAGAATGTGTGCTCACCGAACACGCTGTTCAGTTGCGCCACGGCCGGGTGATCGTCCGGAAGCACCTGGGCATTCAGTTGCGTCATGGTCTGCTTGACTTGCGTGGAATTGAGTTTCATCCGCTGCTCCTTCTCGTTGGTTCCGGCCGCGATGGTTTCCTTGACAAGTTTCCTTGGCTGGTTCCTCCCCGCCCGCACCCCACATCGGGGGCTTCAAGGTCTCGAACCAATCAGGCAACGAAACGTTCCGCACGCGCGACGCATTGACCGCCTGCGCAGCGGTTCCCCGCGCATCAGATGTGAAGTGCGACCCTGAAGTCACGCCCATCGCTACGAGACGGGAGGCTTCTTCCTTGCGAGTCCTTCCAGATGCACGCGGCGTGCGGCGGATTTGCGCGCGCGCTCCCTGGTGCGGCAGGCCCGGCAGCGCACCGCCTTGGTGAACACGTCGCCCTTGGCGGTCTCGTACCACCATTTCTGCTGCAACGGCGTCCAGACCTCGGCAACACCGCAGTCCTTGCAGACGAAGGGCTCGGGTCGATAGGTTCCGCGCAGCACGAAGTCGGGGGTCGAATAGCTGTTCGAGGGCGCAAGCCGCGTCGTATCGACGGCAACCTCGTCGCGCGCCAGCGCAATCTTGTAGTCGCGAAGCCGTTGCCGTTCAGCGGCGCGTCGGGTCTGCATGCGGAGCCATTCCTCGGCCTTGCGCCGCCTGGCTTCGATCTCTCCGTTCGTCTGCTTGCTGCGTTTCACGGCGGCACATCCGTCTGGGTCGAATGCGTTCGGCGCATCGACGAAGCAAATACCGGGCAGCACGACCTCGTCGATGATGACGTCATTGATGCGCTGCCGTTCTGCCGCCGGCTTGTCATAATTGCCGCAACATTGCGCGACGACAAGGTCGCGTGCGGGGAACACGTAGAGGCGCTGACGGCCGTCCGAGGCGGATGACCTCGGGATGCCCCTCAGGCCGCGCCTATGCCGGCCCCTGCTCCGCCGGCCGCATGCGGATCAGCGCGTCGAGCACGAGGACAAGAACCGGGCGCTGCTCGTCGTTGACCAGCTCCGTCTTGAAGATCACGACAGCGTCGCGCCGCTCCGGCCTGATGGTGATCTTCTGGATCTGGGATTGGCCGGTGAGCGTGGCGCCGGGCCGAACCGGGCTCGGCAGGCGGATCTCGAAGCTCCGCCCGACGATCCCCGCCACCTTGGTCCAGATCGCCTCCACTACGAGCCGCTGATAGATCGCAATGGTGTTGAAACCGCTTGCGATCAGTCCGCCGAACGGGCCTGCCGCAGCCGCGACGGGATCGGCATGGATTGGCACCGGATCATATTTGCCGGCGAACTCCAGGATCTCGGCCTCGCCGATCGTGTAGCTGCCAAGCTTGAACGTCTGGCCCTCGGTGAGATCTTCCGCATACAGCATCGCGCGCCTCCATCTGTCGCGCGACGATAGACGAATGGTGCGGGCTTTCCATTACCCCGGACGTCATGAACTTCGCGCGCGATACGCGAGCGATACCCACCGCTCGCATATCGCCGCAGGTATCCCGCGCTATTGCAGCCGCGCCGCCCTCGCCTTTGCCGCCTTCAGCGTGTTCTCCATCAGGCAGGCGATCGTCATCGGGCCGACGCCGCGCGGCACCGGCGTGATGGCGCCGGCGACCTGCACCGCCTCGTCGAACGAGACGTCGCCGCACACCGCATAGCCGCCGTCCGGCCTCTCGACGCGCGTGGTGCCGACGTCGATGACGATGGCCTGGGGCTTGATCCAGTCGCCGCGCACGAGGCCGGCCTTGCCCACCGCACTCACCAGGATTTCGGCCTCGCGGCAGATCCTGCTGATGCCGCGGGTGTGGATATGGGTCTGCGTCACGGTCGCGTGCTCCTGCAGCAGCAACGCGGCCATCGGCTTGCCGACGATGTTGGAGCTGCCGATCACCACGGCATGGGCGCCGGTGAGGTCTGATCGGACCGACTTGATCAGCCGGAGACAGCCGAGCGGCGTGCACGGCACCAGCGCGTCATCGCCATGAAACAGCCGGCCGGCGTTCAGGGCGTGCAGGCCGTCGACATCCTTGGCGGGATCGACCGCCGCCATCACGCGCAAGGCGTCGATATGCGCCGGCAACGGCAGCTGCACCAGGATGCCGTCGATATCGTCGCGCGCATTGAGCGCCTCTACTCCGGCAAGCAGATCGGACTCGCTGGCATCATCCGGCAGGCGTGCGACCTCGCCGCGCAGGCCGAGCCGCTCGGCCATCCTGACCTTGCTCTGCACATAGATCTGGCTCGCCGGGTCGCAGCCGACCAGCACGACCGCAAGCCCCGGCGCGCGGGGCAGCCGGTCGAGTTCGCCAGCAATCTTGTCGATGACAATTTGGGCATGTGCATGCCCATCGAGAATGTTCGCCGTCATGGCACCTCCGTTTCGAAGCGGTGCCCAGGCGCGCGGCGTTCAGTCTCTGCGCTCCCCGATGGTGGTCCATCCAAGCGCCAGTCGCGCAGATGGCGTGGTCATAGCCGCCCCGCCGGGCAAAGGCAATTCACGCTCTCCCGCGGGTCGAACGGCGACGAATTGCCCTCACTTTTGCCGGTGGATCGGTGCCGGGCGGGTCACCTCTGGGGGTAGGATTCGGGCAAGACTTGCGTTAAGTCTCGGCGCTTGCCGGGCTTTTCCGATCCCCGGCGCCATCCTTCCGGTCATCACGCCATTTCGGACATTTTCGACATGAGACATATCATCCTCGCGCTGGCGCTCTTCTGCCCGGCTGCCGCGCTTGCCCAAGGCACCACGCCGGCCCCCGCCGACGCAGACAAGCCGGCGGCGGCGACCTCGCAGCCGATGGTCGGCGACAAGCCGCTGGTCCAGGTCGGCAAGAAGTCGGCCGCCAAGAAGGGCGAGAAGCCTGCCGCGCCCGGCAAGCCTCAATCGGTCGCTCAGAAGCTTCAGGCCTGTCAGGACATCGACGACGCCACCAAGGAGCGACTGATCTGCTACGACGAGATTTTCAAGCCGCAGCCGAAGCCGAAGGCTGCCCCGGCCAAGGGCGTCAACGATTGCCGCTTCGTGAAGGAAGAGGACGAGCGGCTGACCTGCTACAACGGCTTCGCGGACAAGATTCCGCGCCTGCCGCGCTAAAGGTAGCGAGCGCCGCTCGGACGCCGTCCCGGATCCGGCCACCCGCCTGATCGCGGACATGAAAAAGCCGCCGCAAGTGTTTGCGGCGGCGGATTGATTGCCGGCTGCGGCAGCCCTTTCTTACCAGGTGCCGAAGCCGCCGAAGAAGCCCATGCGCTGCTGCTGCGCGACGCGGTAGGGCTGATACATGCCGGGCTGTGCCAGCCGCATCGGCGGCTGGGGATGGGCATGGTAGCGCGCGACCTTGCGCTTCTTCGGCGCCTGAGGCTGGGCCTGCGCCGGTTGTTCAGCCGATTTTGCCTCAGCCGCGACCTTCTGCGCATCAGCCTTCTCCGGCGGAATGAACTGGGCGAACGTATTGCGGACGCGGGCTTGCGCCGACGCATCGCCCGTAGCCGACGGGATGGCCGCGGCGACCGCGTTGACCTGCGCCGGAACAATGGTCGGCAAATTGGTGTCGTACACCACCCGCTCGGGCAATTTCTGGGTCGACTTGATGCGCACCATGGTCTTGTCGACGCCCGGCGACGACAGTCCCTGGTTCTGGCCGGCGACCACGGCCTCCTGCGGCACGATGGCATTGACGACGAAGAGCAGCGCGAGCAGCACTCCACCAACGAACAGGAAATAACGCGCCACAGGCATTTTGGTAGCTCCCCCCGCGCAGCAGGGCGCGGTTCATCTCGGCGCGACGACATCAGTCATCGCGCGGGCGATTTCATCGTCTGCGCATGATCACCCGGACGCTGTCCGCGCTCCCGGGTCGTTCGCTAACGGCTGGTTTATTAGTTAGTTCCTGTCCGGCCGTTACGGTTCACCCGACAAGTCAATTCGCGGTCACTTTTTCGAGATGCCGGGAATTAGAGGCGGCTCGCCGTCACGACCGAACATTTCGCCTTGTTTGCGTTCACGTTGACGAACCCGACCAACATTTGCGAGTAAGTCTTGCGGCTCTTCATGGCGATGGTGTCGGAGATCAGCCGCTTGCGCTCGGTCAGCGGCCGACCGTCCCGGCGGATGAAGGCGCAGGCGATCTCGATATCCTTGACGGCGAAATCATTGGCATTGCGCAGCGTCAGGGTGACCAGCGCCTTCGAACCCAGCCCGCCGCGCCGCCACGATTGCGAGGCGATCCGCAGCTTATCCAGCGGCGACCTTTCAGCGCCGGGCCCGGACGGCTTGGCCTCCTCTGCCCCCTGTGGAGCGATGGCCACACCGACGGTGGTCGGCTCGTCCGCCGGTGCGGCAAGCGCATCCCTCGCGGTCTGATTTGTGATTTGGGCTGGTTGCTCGCCGGTCGGGGCATTCTGCGCGGTGCGGATCATGGAGGACACCGGCCAGACATCCTGGTCCCCGGCGTCGCTCGGCTCGGGAAGCATGAACCATGCGGCGATCCCGGCGAGCGCAATCAGCGGCAGCAGCAGGCTGGCGTAGAAGCCCCCTTCACCGAGACGTCCGGCGGCCAACCTCCGAAACGACGCCAAGCCGATCCGCATCGTCGTGCCCTCACCCTGGCAGCCTGATCGGGCCGCCCCCACACAGAGAGGAAGCCGCACCGCGCGGCTTCCGGGACGGCCGCAGGTCGAGCGGCCACGCAAAAACAATCGCTGACGGCCGCAATGGTTTCATTCCGGGACGACAATCTTGGGCAGGCATAACGAGGGATGGTATCCCAGCGAACCGCTCGCTAGATTTGTGCCGCCCGAGAGCGAGTGCCGCGCACCGAACAGCGGCACGACAACAACAAGGAGATCGCAATGCCTGTCGTCACCTGGGACCACGTCCACCTGCGCAGTCCCGATCCCGAGGCCACCGCGACCTGGCTGCGCGACATTCTCGGCGGCGAGATCATCCGCGGCCCCGGCCGCATCGACGTCCAGCTCGGCGGCGCCAGGGTGTTCATTGCGGAGGTGACCCAGGGCGACGGCGTCAACGCCGCGCCGGTGACGCCCTATCAGGGGCTCGATCATTTCGGGCTCACGGTGAAGGACATCGACGCGGTCGCGGCCGAGATCAAGGCCAAGGGCGTCGAATTCACCAAGGAGCCGACCACGATCCGTCCCGGCGTGCGGATCTGCTTCATCCGTGGCCCGCAGGGCATCTCGATCGAACTGCTCGAGCGCGACCAGAAATACGTCTGAGCCACGCGTGCGGCGCTAAGTCATGCTGCCGGGCATGAAGCAGCGGATCGTCACGCCCATGTAGCTGGGAATCGGCCAGACCATGGCGCGACCGACCCGGTTGGGCTCGGTGACCACGGCCTCGTCGGGGACATCGATCCACGCCCCGTCGAGGCGCACACGATAGTGCCCGTCCTTGGATTCCCAGTCGACATCGCTGACCGCTGTGCCGTCGGCATCCGAACAGCACGGCCCTTTGCCGCTGCGCAGGCCGTCGAACCACTCCTTCAGCGGCGAATTGGCGTAGCGGCCGTCGGGATCGCGCGCCTGCGCGATTCGCATGGCCGCGACCAACACCAGCGTTATCAGCACGAGGGATGCGATCATGTGGCCCGCATAACGGGCCGAAGTTCCATTGAGCCTGCGAGGGCGTGCCCAATGGCCGCCGGATTCAATCCAGTCAGACATGTGTTTGCTCCAGCACTCACCGGCCAGTGCAACCAGAGCTATGCATTTCGCGGGCCACTTTGATTCGCGCGTACGGTCCGCTGTCATTGCGCCGTCACACTGCCTGGCAGGAACCGAGGGTCACCCGAACGCGGGACACCCGGGAATCAACCTGCCGCATTGCACGAGGTTGCTCGCTTTGGCATAAAAAACCAACTGGCTTGCCGTGGGCGTGGCGGCCAGCAATCGGGACGTCATGAAGAACGGACTTTACTCAATTCACGTCACCCTGCTGGACGGTCGCGTCGGCAAGGGCAGCGGCGTCATTCTCTTCCGCGACGGCCAGATACTGGGCGGCGACGCCTATCTTTACTACACCGGCAGCTACACGGTGAAGGGCGATGCCTTCAAGGGCGAAATCCTTGTGCAACGCCACACGACGCCGCGCGACACCGACAACCCGCTGTTCGGCGGGCCCGCGCCCGTCGGCATCGGCGTCTCCGGCACCTTCACCGACACCCGCGGCACCATGAGCGGGACCGCGCTGGTCGGCAAGGCGAGCCTGATCTTCGGCGCCACGCTGCACAAGCTCGCGGATATCAATTAGCGGTTTGAAACCATTAGACCCGTCATCCCCGCGCAAAGGCTTCGCCTTTGTCGCTGGAGGCGCGAGCACAGCGAGCCTCTGAGGATCGACGGCCACGAGCCGGGCCGTGCATCCTTCGAGACGCGGCTTCGCCGCTCCTCAGGATGACGGATCGAGAGCAAACGCGTGGTTGGCCACTACGCTTCGCGCTATTCCGCGGCCTGCTCCAGCGGCGCGACGCGCGGCAGGATCATCTGGATGCGTGTGCCGTTGCCCGGTGCGGAATCCAGCGAGAGCCGGCCGCCGAGCCGCGTGGTGACGATGCTGTAGACGATGTGCAGGCCGAGCCCGGTGCCGCCCTGATCGCGCCGCGTCGTGAAGAACGGATCGAAGGCGCGGCGGCGCACGTCGAGGCTCATGCCGCAGCCATTGTCGGCGAAGATCACCTCGACATTGTCGCCGCCGGCGGCGTGGACCTGGATCTCGACCTCGCCGGCCTTGCCGTCCGGGAACGCATGCGCGACCGCGTTGAGGAACAGATTGGTCAGCACCTGGCCATACGGTCCCGGATAGGAATTCATGATCAGGTTCGGCTCACAATCGACATTGAGCGTCAGATTGTGCTTGCGCAGGCCGGGCCTCAGACTCATCACCACCTGCTCGGTGAGATCGCCGAGGTCGAAGGTGCGCTGGTCCGAATAGTTGCGGTCGGCGGCGACCTGCTTGAACGACTGGATCAGCTCCGCGGCGCGGTTGAGATTGGCGACGAGTTGCGAGGAGGCATCGCGCGCCGTGTTCAGGAAATCGTTGAGGCTGGAGCGGCGCAGGTCGCCGCGCTCGACCTGGGTGGCGAAATTCGCGGTCTTGCGCTCCAGCGCGGACGCCACCGTCAGGCTGATGCCGACGGGATTGTTGACCTCATGGGCGACGCCGGCCACCAGGCGGCCGAGCGCGGCGAGCTTTTCGGCCTCGATCAGCGAATTCTGGGTTTCCCGCAGATTGCGCAACGCGGCCTCCGCGGAATCCCTCGCCTTGCGCATCTCCTGCTCGGAGCGCTTGCGCTCGCCGATGTCGAGCGCGACCGTGACGATGTTCTCGATCTCGCCTTGCGCGTCGAGGATCGGCAGCTTGTTGACCAGCCATTGCCGCATGTTGCCGGCGACGTCCTTGTACTCCTCTTCATAGAAGCCGAGCTCGCGCCGCGCCGACAGAACGCGCTTGTCGTTCTCATCGGTCTTCGCCGCGCCATAGCGCGACATCAGCTCGCCGGTGGTCTGGCCGATCGCGTCCTGCGGCTCGATGCCGAAGATTCCCGCCATGTAGCGGTTCATCAGCACGTAGCGCAGGTCGCGGTCCTTGACGTTGATGACGGCGGGCACGGTATCGATGACCATCTGCAACAGCCGACGGCCTTCGGCGATCGCGTCTTCGGCGCGCTTCTGGTCGGTGATGTCGCGCACCGTGCCCTCGTAGCGGATCACTTCGCCCTCGTCGTTGCGGACGACGGTCGCCGAATCGGACAGCCACAGCACGGTGCCGTCGCTCGCGCGCACCTGGTACTCGTAGTCGCGCACCGTGCCGTCGCGCTGCATCAGCTGCTGGTACTGCTCGCGCGCCGCCGGATCCACATAGACGGTAGTGGCGATGTCGTCGATGCCCTTGATCAGGTCCTGCGGCGTGGCATAGCCCATCATCCGCGCCAGCGCCGGATTGGCGTTGAGCAGCGCGCCGCCCGGCGTCGTGACGTAGATGCCCTCGACCGACGCTTCGAACAGCTTGTGGTAGCTCTCCTCGGCGAGCCGCTGCTCGGCGAGCGCGCGCAGGGCAGCCTCGCGCGCGCTGTCGGCGTCGACCAGGGTCTGGCGGAACACTTCGGCGGCGCGTGCGATGTCGCCGATCTCGTTGTCGAGGTCGGCGCCGGGAATGAACGCGCTCTTCTCGCCGCCGGCGACCTTGCGGATCGAGCCCGCGATCCTGGCGAGCGGGCGGACGGTGCGGCGAACCACCAACACCGACGCGAACAGGCCGATCAGCACACCCGCCGTGCCGAGCACGATGCTCTGCCATTTTGCTTCGGCCAGCGTCCGGGCAAAATCGCGCGACAGCACGTGGCCGCGGCGAGAGCTGAGCTCGCGGAGCAGCTCGGTGACCTTCTGGATCAACCGGCCTTCGGCGCCGAGCACCTCCTTGTCGATGTCGGCGATCTGGCCCTCGCGCACCGAGACCGCGATGATCGCCTCGGCATAATTATCGACGGCGCCGCGCAGCGCGGGATCGGAGATGGTCATCGCCCGCATGCTCTGCGCGGCCTGCTCGGCAGCGGACGTGTTGTGCGCCAGCAATGCGGTGGCAATCCGGCTCTGGGATTGCGACAGCGCATTGGCCAGCGCCGCATCGTTGCTCGCGGCGACCGCCTTGTCGAAGGCGTCGCGCAGCGGCGGCAGCCCGGCGACCAGCTCGGCGCGGCGGCTGAGCAGCGCCGAGATGCGCTCGATGCCGTTGCGATAGGTCGCCAGCCGTTGGGTGACGCCGTCGATCATGTCCTGCTGCTCGGGCGCCAGCTTGATGCGGGTCTTTTTCAGGATCTCGCTCAGCGACTGGGCCGCCTCCGCGACCTGGACCGACTGGCTGCCCGGCTCGGTGACGAAATCGCGCGCCGCGAGCCGCAGCTCGTTCATGCGGCGGTCGATATCCTCGGCGATGTCGCCGACACTCTGCAGCCGCTGCAGCTCGGCGAAGGTGGTATCGATGTGGCGGATCGCGATCACGCTGGCGGTGGATGTGATGATGATCACAGCCAGGACCAGCAGGAAGCTGCCGAACGTGAGCTGGCCAATGGAGAGGGAGAACGCACGCGGCGCTTGCGAATTCGGCGGCAATTCAGCGGTCATGTCATCAAGGCCGGGGTCCAATGCGCCCTAATATACGGGAAATTACGGGCTTTGGGGAAACATGCTGCACGGCCCAACCCGCGGGCGGTGTGACCGGCGTCACCCCGGGCGGGTGCCGGTGGCCGATTCCGGCACAGGGCGGCGCGGCTCAGTCCGGCGGGATGCCGGCCTCCTTGACCACCCTGGCCCAGAGCGCAACGTCCGCCTTGATGATATCGGCGAACTGCCTCAGCGGCGCGCTACGGGCGTCGCAACCGGCGACATCCAGCTTCTTGCGCACCTCAGCGGAGGCCAGCGCCGTCTCCAGCGCGGCGCTGATGCGTTCGACCACCGGCTGCGGAGTGCCGGCCGGCACCACGAAGCCGAACCATGGCGTCACCTGCGCTTCGGCAAAGCCCTGCTCGGCCATGGTCGGCACGTCGGGGAAATACTTCGAGCGGCCGTCGCTGATCGTCCCGATGATCCGGATGCTGCCGGACTGCACCTGGGCCAGCGCCTGGTTGGCCGACAGGAAGCTCGAGGTGATCAGGCCGCTCGCGATATCGGGCACCATCTGCGGATAGCCGCGATAGCCGATCGCGGTGACGTCGATGCCGGCGAGCCGCTTGAACAGCTCGAAGCCGAGATGGCCGGTCGAGCCCTTGCCGGGATGGCTGTAGTTCAGCGTGCCCGGCTTGGCCTTGGCCAGCGCGACATAGTCGGCGACGGTCTTCACCGGCAGCGAGGTCGGCACGATGAAGAAGTTCGGGGCGAGACAGATCTGCCCGACCGGCACGAAGTCCCTGACCGGATCCCAGCGCAGCTGCGTGTTCAGTGCCGGGCTTGCGGTGAAGAAGGTCGTCACCAATAGCCATGTGTAGCCGTCGGGAGCGGCGCGTGCGACCTCCTCGGCCGCGATCGAGCCATTGGCGCCGGATTTAGCCTCGACGACGATCGTCCCCTTCCACTGCTCCTGCATGTCCTGCGCCATGATGCGCGCGAACACGTCGGCCACGCTGCCCGGTGCGTAGGGAATGACGATGCGGATCGGCCGGTTCGGGAAGTCCTGCGCGCGCACCGTGCCGGCCATCGCCAGCAACGCCATGCACGCACCGGCAATGAGGCTGATCCGCCGCAACATCGTCCCGTTTCCCGCCCTGCGATCTCGTTGCGGGCAGCATGCAGGCATTGGCCGGCGGCAGCAAGGCGTCGGTTTCAGCGGGCGAAACTTCAGGCGGTGGCGATCTTGCGCCCAGGAATCGTCATCGCGGCGATGACGTCAGGCCGTGGCGATCCTTCGCGCGGGAATCGTCATCGCGGCGATGACGTCAGGCTGTGGCGATCCTTCGTGCAGGAATCGTCATCGCGGCGACGCCGATCACAACGCAGGCGAGGCCGATCCACGCCGTCGGGCTCAGCCGTTCGCCCAGCACCGTGACGCTGAGCGCCACCCCGATCGGCACCCGCAAGTAAGCTTGCGCGGTGGTGCCGACCGAGCCGAGGGTCTGGATCAGGTGGAAGTAGATCACGAACGCGATCGCGGTCGAGAACACGGCAAGCGCCAGCAATGCGGTGAGCGATGTCGTCGACGGCGAAAGCGTCCAGGGCCGCTCGACGACAAGGCTGAGCGGAACGAGGATCGCGGCGCCCGCGAGCAGCGAACCCGCTGCCGGCGCCATCGGATCGAGCTCCTTGAAGCCGCGGCTGAAGATCGCGGCACAGGCGTAGCAGATGGTGGCGGCGACGATCGCGACCTCGGCCACGATCCCCTGCCCGAGATCGCGGAACGCATCGACGCCGACGATCAGGCAGATGCCGGCCATGCCTGATATCACCCCGAACAGCTTGCGCGGGCTCGCCCCCTCATGGCGGGTGATCGCGGCGGTGAACAGGAAGGTGAAGATCGGCGAGGCCGAATTGAGGATGGTGGCGAGCCCGGCATCGACGAAGCGCTCGCCCCAGGCGATCAGCGTCCACGGGATCACGCTGTTGAGGCAGGCCTGAAAGATGAAGCGGCGCCAGGTCGCGCGATCGGCCGGCATCGATACGCCGCGCATCCGCATGATGACGAGCAGCAGCAGCCCCGCGATCGTGGTGCGCGCCGCGATCAGCGTGATCGGCGGGATGGTCGCGACACCAAGCTTGATGAAGGTATAGGAGCCGCCCCACAGGGTGGCGAGCGCGAGCAGCAAGGCGAGCTCGAAGGCCATGCTCGGCTGTCGTGGGGCGGTGGTCATTGGCGGGATCCCGTCTCGATGGTTGAGACGGAAGCTACATCGCTGCGAGGTGATGATATTTCGATATAAGCCGAAATGTGGAGAAGCGACTCTCCTTCCCCGTCGTCCCGGCGAAGGCCGGGACCCATTACCACAGGGTTGTGTTGTTGGAAAAAGCTGCAGCCTCGGCGTCGCGCAGCAATGCAGTTCGGTGGTTATGGGTCCCGGCCTTCGCCGGGACGACATAGCGCTGCCTGTGAGTCACGCACTCGACGTCTCTCAGGACGACGGACCTACCCCAGCGCCCCGACGTCGAACACCTCGCCATCGTAGCCCGCTTCCTTGGGGATGCGGAGCTGGCGGCCGGTGGCGGTCTTGGTCATCACGGGCATTACGGCGACAATCGACTTGCCCTTGCTGTCGGCGAGCGCGGCGCCGACGTTCGGCTGCTTGCCGAGCCTGATCAAATTGCGCGTGGTCGGGAACGGCAGCTTGAAGCGGCCGGTCTCGCCGCCCTCCAGCGCCTCGCGCGTCGACACCCAGATCGAGTCGGTCGATTCCTTGCCGTCATGGGCGCCGAGCTGCTCGGGCGGCGCGGCGGCCAGGAAGAACCAGGTGTCGAAGCGCTTCGGCATGCCCTCCGGCGTGATCCAGTGCGCATACGGCACGAGCTCATCGAGCGCGAGCACCATGCCGTTGTCGGTCAGCACCTTGAGGAAGCTGATCTTGCCTTCGTTCAGCGGCGCGCGATGCGCGGTCGCGATCTCGTTCGCGCGCTTCGCATCGACCAGGTCCTTCGACCCCTGCGGCCGCGCCAGCAGGATGCCGCTCTCCTCGAAGGTCTCGCGGATCGCCGCGATGCGGAAGCCGAGCGCGTCGCCGTCGAGCCCTTCGCCGCCGGAATAGAGCGCGGGATCGGCGGCGATCTCCTTGTCGTTCTTGTCGACGCTGCCGCCCGGAAACACCAGCGCACCCGAGTTGAACTCGATCTGGTGATGGCGGACCATCATGAAGACTTCGATTTCGCCCGATGAGCTGCCGTCACGCAGCAGCAGCACGGTCGACGCAAGGCGCGGGGCAACGATCTCGGTCATGATTAGCCTGCTGCACTGGATTGCGGTTGCAGATTGGCGCGACGGTCGACGCGCGCCACACGGGACAAGAGATAGTCGACCTCCGCCCTTGCCTGCTGCGTGATGACGGCTCCGGGCTTGCGCTGCGCGCTGGAGGAGATGATGCCGCGCTTCTGCAGCACGTATTTGCGCACGGTCAGACCGACGCCGGGCTGCTGCTCGTAGCGGATCAGCGGCAGATGCGCGTCGAACAGATCATGCGCGGCATCACGCTTGCCGGCCTTGGACAGGTTGACGACATCGATCAGCAGCTCGGGGAAGGCATAGCCAGTCATCGCACCGTCGGCGCCGCGCTCCATCTCGAAATCGAGGAAAAGGCCGCCATTGCCGACCAGGATCGACAGCGGCCGCAGCGAGCGGTCCTTCTGGAAGTTGCGCAAGGTCGAAATCTTCTCCAGGCCCGGCCAGTCCTCGTGCTTGAGCATCACGCAGGACGGCGAATCCATCACGATCTTGCGGATCACGGCCGGCGTGAACACGACGGTCAGCGTCAGCGGATAGTCCTGCAGCACCCAGGGTATATCGTCGCCGATCGCTTCCTGCGCCTGCTTGAAATAGCCGATGATCTGGTCGTCGGTACGCAGATGCGGCGGCGGCGCGATCATGACGCCGGCGGCGCCCGCATCCATCGACTTCTTCGCCAGCGAGCGCATCGTGGCAAAGCCCGGCGCCGAGACACCGACGATGACCTGGAGCCTCTTGGCGCGCTTGACGAAGCGCAGCGCGACCTGCTCGGCCTCCGCGGCGTCGAGCTTCGGCGCCTCGCCCAGGATGCCGAGCACGGTGACGCCGTCGCAGCCGACATCGGTATAGAAATCGGTCAGCCGGTCGATCGATGCCTCGTCGATGCGGCCGTCGTCGTGGAACGGGGTCGGCGCGATCGCAAAGGTTCCGGCGGCCTGGGCGGTGAGTTTGGTCATGGGTGCCTCGTCTGTTTCGCCCTCTATACAGCGTCATTTCCCGATGCGCCATTGCGCATCGGGAAGCCGTCCCGCGGTCGCGGGTGCCAATCCTTACTTGAACCGCCGCGCCGACTTCTTGATCTCCTCCTCGGAGAAGAAGATCTCCTTGGCGTGGGTGACGATGTCCTCCGCCTTCCATCCCGTGAACGGCGGCGTCCAGCCCTCCATTTCCATCATCCGCATTTCGCGGACGCCGCGCGGGCCGGAGACGCCAAGCACCTTGCCGGTCTGGTCGCCCGACAGATCGCTGACCATGTAGAGCACGGCCGGCGCGATGCCATCGGGCCCGAGCGCCGCACCCGGGTTCTCTTTGTAACGCGGCAGGTCCGCGGTCATGCGGGTCAGCGCGCCCGGCGCCAGGGTCCAGATCCGGATGTTGTACTTGCGGCCCTCGATCGCTAGCACGTTGGAGAGGCCCCAGATGCCGCCCTTGGCGGCGCCGTAATTGGTCTGGCCGAAATTGCCGATCAGGCCCGAGGTCGAGGACGTGTTGACGATGACGCCGCCGCCATTGTCACGCATCCATTTGAACACCGGCTGGGTGCAGCAGAAGGTGCCTTTCAGATGCACCTTCATCACCTTGTCCCAGTTCGCTTCCTTGGCCTTGTGGAAGGTCTCGTCGAGCAGGATGCCGGCATTGTTGACCAGGATGTCGGCGCGGCCGAAATGCTTGATGGCGTCGTCGAACACCGACTGGCCGCCGGCCAAGGTCGAGATGTCGGCGCCGTTGGCGACGGCGCGGCCGCCCTCGGCCTTGATCGCGTCGACCACCTTGTCGGCCATCGACTTGTCGGAGCCCGAGCCGTCGCGCGGGCCGCCGAGATCGTTGACCACCACGGCCGCGCCCTCGCGCGCAAACAGCTTCGCATAGGCTTCACCAAGCCCGCCGCCGGCGCCCGTGATCAGCGCCACCTTGCCGTCGAGTAATCCCATGGTTGTTTCTCCGTGTTGTTCTTTCTTCTTCACCTCTCCCCGCAGGCGGGGAGAGGTCGGATCGCCCTTGCGATCCGGGTGAGGGGTACAGGTCTGTCCGCAAGACCACCGTTGCGGAGAAAGCCCCTCACCCCACCCTCTCCCCGCAAGAGCGGGGCGAGGGAGTCGACGGCCGTCGAGCGTTGCTACGCCAGCACCGTCTTGCCGCTCTTGATCACGGTGACGCCGCGCGACTTCACCTTGGCCTCGAACGACACCACATTGCCGTCCTTCCACAGCTCCATGGTCACGGTCTCACCGGGGAACACCGGCGAGGAGAACCGCGCCACGTGCTGCTTGAAGGCGGACGGATCGTAGTCGGCATAGGTCTGCAGCACGCCGCGGCAGGTGATGCCGTAGGTGCACATGCCGTGCAGGATCGGCCGCGGGAAGCCGGCCTTCCTGGCGAACTCCGGATCGGAGTGCAGCGGGTTGCGGTCGCCGCACAGCCGATAGACCAGCGCCTGGTCGGGCCGCGTCGTGATGTCGACCACCTTGTCCGGCGCGCGCTCCGGCACCTTGTGCGGCTCGGGCTGGCCGTCGGACGGGCCGCCGAAGCCGCCATCGCCGCGGGCGAAGCGCGAGGCGACCAGCGTGGCGAGCTTGTCGCCCTTCTCGTCCTTCAGCACGGTCTGGTGGCGGATCACCGCGCCCTTGTCCTTGCCCTTGTCGAACACGTCGAGCACGGTCGAGTCGGCCGTGATGTGCGCGGCGGTCGCGAACGGCTTGTGGAAGGTGATGTCGCGCTCGCCGTCGACCACCATGACGCGGTTAAGATTCATCTCGCCGGGACCGGCGCCCCAGGCCGCGACCGAGGCAAACGTCGGCACCACCTTGAGCGGGCGCGGCGTCAGCACGCCCTCATTGACGAAAGCGAGCTCCTTCTCGTCCATCGGATCGGCACCCAGGCCGATGCCATAGGCATAGAGCATCACGTCGCGGTCGGCGTAGCTGTATTTCTGGCCGAGATTCTTCAGGGCCATCAGCTGTTCGTACACGATCGGCATCGTTGTTTTCTCCCCGAATGTATTCTTAACGGCACGGTGCCCATTACTGCGCCCTCTCCCCTTGTGGGAGAGGGCAGCACCGGCAGTCGTCTCAAACTCGTTTCGGTGAGGGGTTCGCGCCACAGAGAGATTCTCTACGCGGAGAGAGACCCCTCACCCGCCTTCGCTTTCAGCGAAGGCACCCTCTCCCACAAGGGGAGAGGGTAAAATCAGGCCGGCGTGAAGAACGGCAGCGGGGCGCCGTCGGTCGGCTTCCACACCACCTTCACCTTCTGGCCGATCTTCACCTTCTCCAGATCGCAATCGACGATGTTGGTCTGCAGCGACGGACCTTCCTTCAGCGTCACATAGGCGATCGCATAGGGACCGGTCGGCGACTTCCGCATCAGGCTGTAGGTGTAGACCGTGGCCTCGCCGCTCGACTCTTCCCACACCGTCTTGTCCGAGAAGCAGAACGGGCAGATCGCGCGCGGGAAGTAGTGCGCCTCGCCGCAGGTGTTACAGCGCTTGATCATGAACTTGCCCGCCTTCGCCGCCTCCCAGAACGGCGCGGTCTCCGGGTTGGTCACCGGGGCATTGTACTTCTTCGCTTCAGACATCACGCACGCTCCAGAATGCAGGTTGAGGCGGCGTGGCGAACGCCGAGCAGACCGCCGGTGCCGTGGGCGATCGCGAGGTCGCAGTTCTTCACCTGCACCTTCGGATGCGCCTCGCCGCGCAACTGGCGCACAGCCTCGAGGATTTTCGTCATACCGCCGCGATTGACGGGATGGTTACTGCACAGACCGCCGCCGTCGGTGTTGAACGGCAGCTTGCCGACGCCCGAGATCAGATTGCCGTCGGCGACGAACTTGCCGCCCTCGCCCTTCTTGCAGAAGCCGAGGTCCTCTAGCTGCATCAGCACCGTGATGGTGAAGCTGTCATAGATCGAGGCGTATTTGATGTCCTTCGGCGTCACGCCCGCTTCCTCGAAGGCACGCGGACCGGACCACACGCCGGCGGAGTAGGTCAGATCGAGATCCTTGCCGCCGCGCGGGCCCTTCATCGCCTCGCCATGGCCGATCAGGCGCACCAGCGGCTTCTTCAGGCTCTTGGCGATCTCGGGCGTCGTGACGATCATCGCGCCGCCGCCGTCGGTGACGACGCAGCAATCCATCCGATGCAGCGGATCGGAGATCATCGGCGAGTTCAGCACGTCCTCGACGGTGACGACCTCTTTCAGCATCGCATGCGGATTGTATTGCGCATGATGCGAGGCCGCGACCTTGATCCAGGCGAGCTGCTCGGAGGTGGTGCCGTAGTCGTGCATATGACGCATGGCACACATGCCATAGGCATTGTGCGTGGTAGCCCCGTAGGCGGATTCGAAATCGGCCTCGGCGCCCGAGGCGCGCGGCGGCATCGGGCCGGTGCGCGGTTTGCCCGCCAGCGTGACCAGCCCGACCGAGCATTTGCCCGCGGCGATCGCCTCGGCGGCGTGGCCGAGATGGATCAGATAGGAACAGCCACCGGTCTCGGTGGAGTCGACATGACGCAGCTTCTTGGTGTTGAGGCCGAGATAATCGACCATCGGCCACAGCCCGCCCGGCGCGTCGCCGGCGCAGAAATAGCCGTCGATGTCGTCCTTCGTGAGCCCGGCGTCCTCGATCGCGCCCTTGGCGACCTCGGCGTGCAGCTGTGCTGTTGATTTATCGGGTGCGTGCCGGGTGGGATGTTCGTAGATCCCGGCAATGTAGGCCTTGCCCTTGATGGTCAAATCGCTCTCCGCTGGCGTTTCTTCGCTCGAGCGTTTTTCTGAACCGACGACGCGACCTTGGCAAGCGCGGAAATATTCCGTCAGGCGAGACTGCGCGTAGGCACGGTACGCGCTGCCAAAACACCAGGTGTCGTCCCGGCGAAAGCCGGGACCCATAACCACAGGATTGTTGGTGAGAGTGAGCCGTGGCCCCAGCGTCGCGCTACGACAAAGTGCGGTGGTTATGGGTCCCGGCTTTCGCCGGGACGACACCGCGTGTGTGGCTACACTACTCCGCCGCCATCTGCCGCGGCGCGGACGGCGGGTTGGCGAGGTCGGCGGCGAGTTGCGCGTAGCGAACCTTCGCTTCCTTGATCGCCTTGTCCTTCACCGGACCGTAGCCGCGGATGCGATCGGGCAGCGCCAGCAATTCGACCGCAATGTCGTGGTTGAGCGGCGACAGCAGGCCGAGCACCGTCGCGACATCCTTCTCGTAGCCCGCGATCAGATCGCGCTCCAGCTTGCGGTCGGCGTTGTAGCCGAAGATGTCGAGCGGCGTGCCGCGCAGAAAGCGGAATCTCGCCAGCACCCTGAAGGCCGACATCATCCACGAACCGAAGGCGCGCTTTTTCGGCCGGCCCTGCGCGTCGAGCCCGCCGCCGAGGATCGGCGGCGCCAGATTGAAGTTGAACTTGAACTCGCCCTCAAACTGATCGCGCAGCTGCTTCTCGAAACGGCCGTCGGTGAACAGCCGCGCCACCTCATACTCGTCCTTGTAGGCGAGCAGCTTTGCGTAGTTGATCGCGACCGCGCGCGGCAGCGCCTCGCCATAGCCGCCCTTGGTGGCGGCGTCGCGCACCTGGTCGACCAGCTTGCGATAGCGCTTTGCCAGACGTGCATTCTGGTAGTCGGTCAGGAACGCCATGCGATGGGTGATGATCTCGTCCAGCGACATCGCATCCAGCGATTTCGGTGGCGCGATTTCGTCGTCGCCCTTCATCATGCCGCTCAGCCGTGCCGGATCGGCGGCGGCCAGGCGCCCGAGCTGGAACGCCTGGGTGTTCATCTTGATCGAGACGCCGTTGACTTCGATCGCCTGCAGAATCGCCTCCGCCGACAGCGGCAGCAACCCGCGCTGATAGGCAAAGCCCATCATCATGATGTTGGTGGCGATGGAGTCACCGAGCAGCGCTTCGGCCGGCTTGGTGAAGTCGAAGAACGCGGAGTCCTTGCGCAGCTCGGTCTCCAGCACGCTGTTGACCTTGCGGCTCTGGAAGTTGAAGTCGCGGTTCAGGATAAAGTCCGCGGTCGGGATCACGTGGCTGTTGATGATGCCGACGGTGCGGCTCGCATCGCACAGCGTGATGGTGTCCTTCGACGCCGCCACGACCTCGTCGGCCGCAAGCACCAGATCGGCCGTTCCGGTCACGATGCGCGAGCAGGTCACGTCGGCGGTGTGCTCGGAGAGCCGGACGTGGCTCAGCACCGCGCCGCCCTTTTGCGCGAGACCTGACATGTCGAGGATCATCGAGGCCTTGCCCTCGATATGGGCGGCCATGCCGAGCAGCGCGCCGATCGTCAGCACGCCGGTGCCGCCGACGCCGCCGACCGCGATGTTGTAGGGCCGGTCGAGCGCGGGCTTGGAGGCCGGCTCCGGCAGATTATCGATGCTGCCGAGCTCGGGCGGCGCGCGCCGCCTGAGCTTGCCGCCGTCGACCGTGACGAAGGACGGGCAAAAGCCCTTCACGCAGGAATAATCCTTGTTGCAGGTCGACTGGTTGATGGTGCGCTTGCGCCCGAGCTCCGTCTCCAGCGGCTCGACCGAGATGCAGTTCGACTGCACCGAGCAGTCGCCGCAGCCTTCGCAGACCGCGGGATTGATCAGCACGCGGCGCTGCGGATCCTCCATCAGGCCGCGCTTGCGGCGACGGCGCTTTTCGGCGGCGCAGGTCTGCACGAACACGATCGCCGACGTGCCCTTGGTGTCGCGGCACATCTTCTGGACGTTCTCGAGCTCGTCGCGGTGATACAGCTTGACGCCGGGCGCGATCGTATCGGCCGGATAGGCGTCCGGATTCTCCGAGACCAGATAGATCTCGCGGATGCCTTCGGCATGGAGCTGGAAGGTGATCTGCTGCGGCGAGAGATCGCCGTCGTGGCGCTGGCCGCCGGTCATGGCGACCGCGTCGTTGTAGAGGATCTTGTAGGTGATGTTGGCCTTGGAAGCGATCGACTGGCGGATCGCGAGAATGCCGGAGTGGAAATAGGTGCCGTCGCCGAGATTGGCGAAGATGTGGTTCTCGTTGGTGAACGGCGCGATGCCGACCCACGGCACGCCCTCGCCGCCCATATGGGTGAAGGTCTCGGTTGACCGGTTCATCCACAGTGCCATGAAGTGGCAGCCGATGCCTGCCAGCGCGCGGCTGCCTTCCGGCACCTTGGTCGAGGTGTTGTGCGGGCAGCCCGAGCAGAAATACGGCGTGCGGCTGACAGGCGCGGTCGCCTGCATCTGCGTCGACTGACGGCCGTTGAACCAGTCGGCCTTGGCGCGCAGCATCTCGGCGATTTCAGGATTGAGATTAAGTCGAAGCAGCCGTTCGGTGAGCGAGCTCGCAAGCGAGGCCACGCTGAGCTCGGCGGCGAAGGTCAGGAAGCGCTTGTCGTGATCGTCCATCTTGCCGACGATGCGCGGACGCACATCGTCGCGCCAGTTGAACAGCTCCTGCTTGACCTGGTTCTCGACGATCTCGCGGCGCTCCTCGACAATGAAGATCTCCTCGAGGCCGACGGCGAAGTTGCGCACGCCTTCCGGCTCCAGCGGCCAGGGCATGCCGATCTTGTAGAGGCGGATGCCGATCTTGGCGGCGATCTCGGGCGTGATGCCGAGCTCGCGCAACGCCTGGCGGATGTCCTCGTAGCTCTTGCCCGAGGCCATGATGCCGTAGCGCGCGTTCGGCGAATCCATCGTGATGCGGTTGACCTTGTTGGCGCGGGCGAAGGCGATCGCGGCAAAGCCCTTGTAGTCCTGCAACCGGCGGTCCTGCTCGAAGCGGTCGTCGGGCCAGCGGATGTTGAGGCCGCCCGGCGGCAATTCGAAATCGGTCGGAATGATGAACGGCGTCATCTCGTCGGTGAGGTCGATCTCGGCGGTCGTCTCGACCGTCTCGGTGATCACCTTCATGCCGACCCAGCAGCCAGAGTAGCGCGACATCGCGATACCCAGGAGGCCCATCTCGATCATTTCGTGGATGCTGGAGGGGTAGAGGTAGGGCATCAGCGCGGAGATGAAGGCGTGGTCGGACTGATGCGGGACGGTGGAGGATTTCGCGCCATGGTCGTCGCCGGCAAGGCAGAGTACGCCGCCATGCTTGGCGGAGCCGGCCGCATTGCCGTGGCGGAACACGTCGCCGCAGCGGTCGACGCCGGGGCCCTTGCCGTACCAAATGCCGACCGCGCCATCATATTTGGCGCCCGGCGACAGGGCGAGCTGCTGCGAGCCCCAGATCGCGGTGGCCGCGAGGTCCTCGTTCACGCCGGGCTGGAATTTAATGTTGTACTGCTCGAGATGCTTGCGGGCGGCGAACAGCTGCTGGTCGTAGCCGCCGAGGGGGGAACCGCGATAGCCGGAGATGAAGCCTGCCGTGTTGAGGCCCGCGGCGCGGTCGCGCCTGATCTGCGCCATCGGCAGGCGGACCAGCGCCTGGATGCCGGTCATGAAAACGTGGCCGGTGTCCTGGGTGTATTTCTGGTCGAGGCTGATAGGCCCTTGGTTGATTCCCATTTAGCCCTCTTTTCGCTGGTCGCGACGACTGCTTTTTAGCTAGTCATCCGAGCTTGTTGGAACCAGTCTATGTCGGATTTTCCGGCCCGCGCAGCACAATTCTGGGCGACCAGGCCCGTGGCTCAAAAATCGCAATTTCGTGCCGGGAATATTGCAGGGCCGTTTCGGTTTCTGTCGCAGGACAGGCCCGTGGCGAAATGGCGTGACGCGTCTTGTGGACCGGAAGGTGATCGGATGCGGCGACGATTTCGAACGACGGGTGCGATTCTGGTTGCAGCGCTGTTGTGCGGCGCGCTCGCGACCCGCGAATGCGCCGCCGCGCCGACCGACGACGTCATCGCCCGCGGCAAGGCGCTCACGATCGCCGGCGACTGCGCCAGCTGCCACACGGCCGATCCGGCAAAGCCTTTTGCCGGGGGGAAGCGGATCGACACGCCGTTCGGTGCGGTGTTCTCGCCGAACCTCACCCCCGACCGCGATACCGGCATCGGCGGCTGGAGCGACGACGATTTCCTGCGCGCGCTGCGGAGGGGCGTCGCGCCGAGCGGCGCGCATTATTATCCCGCCTTCCCCTACCCGTACTTCACGAAGCTGATCCGCGGCGACATCCTGGCGATCCGTGCCTATCTCGCGACGCTGGCGCCGGTCAGCAACAAGGCGCCGCCGCCGGAGCTGCGCTGGCCATTGAACTACCGCGTGCTAATGGGGGCGTGGAACGCACTGTTCTTCACACCGGGCATCATCCAGCCGGACCAGGGCCAGGGTGCGGAATGGAATCGCGGACGCTATCTCGTCGAGGCCCTCGCCCATTGCGGCGCCTGCCACACGCCCAAGAACGCCTTCGGCGCCGACAGGCGTGACCAGGCGCTCAGTGGCAGCACGGTGCAAGGCATGTTCGCGCCAAGGCTCGATGGCGCCGCGCGCAGCGGGCTGAAATCATGGAGCGTCGCTGACATCGCCGAATATCTGCAGAGCGGCCGCAACGGGCACAGCCATGCCGGCCCCCTGATGTCCGAGGTGGTGCTCAATTCGACTTCGAAGATGCGCGACGCCGATGTGCACGCGATTGCGGTCTATCTGAAGAGCCTGCCTGCCGGCGCGCCGGAGCCGGAGGTCACCCCGCCCTCGCCGGCGCAGATGAGCAATGGCGAACGCATCTACCGCGGGGCCTGCATCGCCTGCCATGAGCTCGACGGCTCCGGCGCGCCGCGGATCTATCCGCCTCTGCCCGGCAACGCCAATCTGCAATCGGCCAATCCGGCGAGCACGCTGCGCATCATCCTCGACGGCGCGCAGACCGTGACCACGCCGCGCGCCCCGAACGGCGGCTCGATGCCGGCCTATCCCAAGCTCACCGACCAGGAGGTCGCGGACGTTGCGACCTACATCCGCAATGCCTGGGGTAACGCGGCGCCGGCCGTCACCGCGGACGAGGTCGCCAAGGCGCGGACGGCGAAATAGCCGTTCAGCGCTCCTCGTCGCTGAACACGAATTTCGGCATCTCCCATCGGTAGCGGATCGCAAGCATGCGGAACGTCAGCCCGAGTGCGAAGGTCAGCGCGGTCCAGAGCTGGGTGTTCACCTGCAGCCCGGAGCCGGTCACATAGAACAGTCCCGTCACCACGGAGACGCTGGCGTAGAGCTCGCTGCGAAACAACAACGGCACCTCGTTGCAGAGGATGTCGCGCAGCACGCCGCCGGCGCAGCCGGTGATCATGCCGGCGACGATCACGATCGGCAGCGGGACGTCGACTTGTGAGGCCACGTCGCAACCGGCCATGGTGAACACCACAAGTCCGATCGCATCGAGCACCAGGAATGCGAGGTTGAGCCGGTGCACGAGCCGCGCCAGCAGGATGGTGGCGAAGGCGCCCGCCGCCGCGACCGCAAGGTAGATCGGGTGCGCGACCCAGAGCAGCGGATAATGTCCGAGCAGAACGTCGCGGATGGTGCCGCCGCCGAGCGCGGTGATCGCGCCGAGCATGCAGACGCCGGCCCAATCCATGCTGCGCCTGCCTGCCGCCAGCGCCGCCGTCATCGACTGCGCCGCAACCGCAATGAACGAGAGCAAGTGCAGCACCGAATCGGTGGGCGGCATGGTCCACATTGAAAAGGCCTCATGAAACAGGTTGGAACCCGAGGAATCGGCGGTTCCTGCATGAACAGGTTGCAACATTGGCGCGGAACATCCTCGCGCGCCAGCCATTGTCCTCTGCGTTTAGCTTTCAGGGTGCTAACGGAGGAACTTTGCAATGGCCCATCAACCTGACGATCCGTATCGCGCCAACCTGACCGAGGACGAAATGCGCCGTCAGGCGCGCTTCAACAGCCTGGACAACGAGCTGCAGCCGGACCCGGACCTCCAGGAGGGACCGGCCAGCACCACCAAGATCGCGATGTTCGCCGTCGCGGTGGCCGTGGTGCTCGGTGCGTTGTTCTACGGCTTGAACAATACCTCGGTGCATGAGGCGGGTACCACGCCGTCAGCGCAGACCGCGCAGCAGCAGCCGGCCAATCCGGCCGCGCCGCCTCCGGGCATGCGCGACGTGACGCCGAAGCCGAACAGCCAGCCCGGCACGACCACGGGCGCGGCACCTGCGCAGCCGGCCTCTCCATCGGCCAACAAGCCGACTGGACAGGAAATCGACCGCTCGGCGGCGCCGGCCGACTCGACCGGCGACAAGAACAAGTAATCCGCTCGCTATCGTGAGCGATGAAGCAGCGGGCCCCGGCGGCCCGCTGCTTTTTTGCGTGTGAGTCTACTTGAACATCTTGTTGAGCTCGCCGCCGGGATAGCCGTTGGCGAATTCCGTGAAGGTGCCCTTCTCGGCCATCTCCTTGGCCGCCTTCATCACGCCGGTCCAGGCCATCCGCGCAAGCGCTCCGCCGACGCTGATCCGGCGCACGCCGAGATCGGCGACCGATTGCAGCGTCAGCTCCGACGCGCCGCCGATCAACAGATTGACCGGCTTTGGCGCCACCGCCTTCACAACCGCGGAAATCTCCTCCTTGGTCGCGATGCCCGGCGAATAAAGGACGTCCGCTCCTGCTTCCGAATAGGCCTGCAGCCGTTCGATCACCAGATTGAGGTCCTTCTTGCCCCACAGGAATGCCTCACAGCGGCCGGTGAGCAACACACCGCTGTTGTCGGCATCGATGGCCTTGCGCGCCGCCTTGATGCGCTCCACCGCAAGCTTGTGCTCGAACAGCGGGTTGGCGGCGTCTCCGGTGGAATCCTCAATGGAAAGCCCGGCGACGCCGGTCTTGACGCCGCGCGCGACATTGGCGGCGACCTTGTCGGGCTCGACCGCGAAGCCGCCCTCGAAATCCGCATTGACGGGAATATCGACCGCCGCGCACAGTGCGGTCAGGTGGTCGCAGACGTCATCGACGGTGACGCGGTTGTCGGCCTTGGCGATGGTCCATGCAAAGCCCGCGCTGGTCGACGCCAGCGCCTTGAAGCCGAGATGCTGCAAGGCGCGGGCGCTGCCGACATCGAACGGATTCGGAATGATGAAGCACCCGCTCTCATGCAGCTTCCTGAAGGCGGCGCGTTTGTCAGCAGTTGGCAGTGGCATTGGTCGCTCCCTGGAGTCATTGGCCGCGCACAGATAGGCACCCACGCATCCGCCCGCTAGTGCGGCTCATGCGCCGCGCGGCTGTCCTTCGGCGCCTGATCGCGTTCGTTCAGGCCGTAATCACGGATCACGCTTGCCACCCGCAGCCGGTAGTTCTCGAAGATCCGCGCGCGGCCCTTGGCCTGGGTACGGCGATGTTCGATCGTGTTGCGCCAGGCTTCCACCGCAGCCTCGTCGCGAAAGAATGACAGCGACACGAACTTGCCCTTCTCGGTGATGCTCTCGAACCGCTCGACCGAGATGAAGCCGTCGATCTCCTGCAGGATCGGCTTCAGCTCGGCGGCGAGGTCGAAATAGAGATCCCGTTGCTCAGGCTTGGGCCAGACTTCGAAGATCACTGCGATCATGGGCGCCTCCCGCACATTGCTGTTGTGGCCCTACTATACCTCGACCTTGCGGAGAAATGTCCGTTCCTCGGCGAGGATGAAGCGGTTTTCTTCCGCGAAGTTGAAGTTCGCCACTCCCTCCTTGTCCTGGCGCAGCCGCGCGCGATAGGCCTCATAGGCGGCAAGGCTGTCGAACGAGATCAGCGCAAAGGCGATGTTGTTGGTTCCCTCATGCGGCATCCAGTAGCCGATGAGGTCGCCGCCGCAGCGCGGGATGATCGAGAGCCAGTTCCGCGAATACTCCTCGAACATCGCGCGCTTGAACGGATCGAGCTGGTAGCGGATGAAGACGGTGACGGTCATTGATGGCCTCCAGTCATGTTTCCGTTATTGCGAGCGTCAGCGAAGCAATCCTCGCAATGACGGCCCGTTGAACAATAGCGGCTTGTCCGACCTCGATGCTTCGGCTATCATCGAACTATGAAAGCAGGACCCGACATCTCCCGGATCGCCGCTCTGGTCGGCGATCCCGCGCGCTGCAACATGCTGACCGCGCTGATGACCGGCCGGGCGCTGACCGCGAGTGAGCTGGCGCAGGAGGCCGGCATCACGCCGCAGACGGCGAGCTCGCATCTCTCCAAGCTCGAGGCCGGCGGGCTGATCGAGCCCGAGAAGCAGGGCCGCCACCGCTACTACCGCCTCTCCGACCCCGACGTCGCCGACGTGCTGGAAGGCCTGCAGGGCATTGCCGCCCGCGCCGGCCATATGCGGGTGCGCACCGGGCCAAAGGATCCGGCGCTGCGCCGCGCCCGCATCTGCTACGACCATCTCGCCGGCGATCTCGGCGTTCAGATGCTCGACAGCATGAAGCGGCAGAAGCTGGTCCGCCAGA
This sequence comes from Bradyrhizobium sp. USDA 4510, assembly GCF_054059095.1. NCBI lineage: Bacteria > Pseudomonadati > Pseudomonadota > Alphaproteobacteria > Hyphomicrobiales > Nitrobacteraceae > Bradyrhizobium > Bradyrhizobium sp. USDA 4510. The sequence goes on from NZ_JBSSBT010000001.1 coordinate 4,359,042, forward strand.
GCAAGCAGGCGATCGAGCTCACCGGCGAAGGCAAGCGCTTCATGGCCGAGGAGCTGCAGATCGACGCCGATGCGCTGACGCATCCGCGCCGGCCGGTGTGCAAGGCCTGCCTCGACTGGAGCGAGCGGCGGCATCATCTCGCCGGCACGCTGGGCGCTGCCATGATGGACCGCTTCACGGAACTGAAATGGGCCGCGCGCGACGCTGCACCGGGCAGCCGCGTGGTCAATTTTTCGCGCAACGGCGAGAAGCGATTTGCCGCGCTGTTCGGCCCAGACCAGTAGCGGTGCGCCTTCGGGCAAGCGTCGATGAACCGCCGGTCTCGTTTGCCTCGCCTTCCGATGTATTCTCGTACGCTCGCCAACAGCGCGCGGCTGCCCGGCGTCCGCGAAATATTTCGAAGTGATGCTGAGCCGGCTTGCGGCGTGCTGACGCAGCTGTGAGCTGCAACATTCATGTCGCATTCAGGCCGCAACATTATGGTCGGCGACATCGGGCACGCCTTCTGCAATGATCCGGCCGGGCGAATCGGTAGACGAAAGCTTGTTGCGGTGCCGCAGCGCGGCCCAAAATAAAAAAGGAGAAGACATGAAGTATCTTTTTGCTGCAGCAGTTCTGCTGACGACCGCATTCGCCGGCATCAGCGCCGCTGATGCGGCCGGTGGCTGCGGCCCCGGCTGGCACCGTGGCCCCTATGGCGGCTGCGTCAGGAATCGCGGCGTCGTCGTCGCGCCGGGCGCCGTTGTCGTGCGCCCGCCGGTCGTGGTCGAGCGCCCCGTCGTGGTGGCGCCGCGTGTCCGCGCCTGCCCGTACGGCTTCGTCTGGCGCTACGGCCGTTGCCGCCCGATCTGATCGCGGCAGATTCCGAACTAACAAAACCCCGCCTGGCGCGGGGTTTTTCTTTTCGTCATGGAGTCGATATCACCAGCGGCGCCAGTGATGACGGCGCCAATGGTGGCGACGCCAGCCCCAATGCCTGCGGTGCCAGTGCCGGTGACGCCAACCCCAATGGCGATAATGCCAGCGTACTTGCTCGGGCTTCATGCGGCCGACCTCCTCGGCCGTTGTGACGGCGGGATGCGCTTCGCCAGCCGCTGGTGCGCGTGCATCCTGGTTGAGGGGAAGCGGCGCGAGCGGCGCCGCCTGCGCCGTCGCTGCGAAGGTGACGGCTCCGGCGGCGACACCGAAGGCCATCTTCAGAAAATCCCGACGTTCCATGAGCGTTTCCCTTTGTTGCTGAGTTGGACCAACTGCAGCAGTAAGTTTTTGCCTCGCGAGCTGAACGCTCGCTGAACCGCGCGTTCACGTTTCATGGAACTCGAGCGTTGTCGACGTCGTGACGTCACGCAACCATCATGCCGCCGTCGCCTCCTCCGCCAGCACCAGGAGATCGCGCGTGCGTGTCACCTCCGGCCAGTCACGGTTGAAGTCGGCGACCAACCGCTTCATGTGATCGCTGCTCACCGCGCGCTCGAGCGCCTTCTCGTCGGCGAACTGATAAGTCGCCTGGTGCAGCGAGGGATCGCTCAGGCTCCAGCATCGCCAGGCGCGCTCGGCGCCGAACGATTTCATCGCGTCCGGCAGATGCTCGCGCGAATACCAGGCGTCGAAGGCGGCACGCCGGGCGATGTCCGTGACGGTGGCGCGGACGACGAAATAGGCTGCGGGCATTGGTTTTCCTCCATGGTTTCATTTCGCACAGGCGGCCGGCATATGCTCCGTGATATGTCGGCCTGCTGACAATGCCTGATCAGGGGGATCACCCATGCTTGCCCGTCACCGCACCGCCCTGCTCTCGTTCCTGCTCGCCCTCGGCGCCGCGCTGCCCGTCGCCGCCGGGGAGATCGCGCTGCCGCGCGAGGCGCAGCTCGGGCCGCGCCCGTTCTATCTGGTCGACAAGATGAAGGACGGGCCCCTGAAGCAGCAGCTCAGCCAATGCACCGGGCCGTTCCACAAGACCGATTTTTCGATTGGCCATCGCGGCGCCGCGCTGCAATTTCCCGAGCATAGCCGCGAATCCTATCTCGCCGCCGCACGGATGGGCGCCGGCGTGATCGAATGCGACGTCACCTTCACCAGGGACCGCCAGCTGGTGTGCCGGCACTCGCAATGCGACCTGCACACCACGACCAACATCCTGACGGTGCCGGATCTCGCTTCAAAATGCACGCAACCCTTCAGCCCGGCCGATCCCGCCGCCGGCAGGAAGGCCTCGGCGAAGTGCTGCACCAGCGACATCACGCTCGCCGAATTCAAGCGGCTCACCGCGAAAATGGACGGCTTCAATCCGGATGCGAGGACGCCCGAGGAGTACCAGAACGGCACGCCGCGCTGGCGCACCGACCTCTACGCCAATTCCGGCACGCTGATGAGCCATGACGAGAGCATCGCCTTGATCAAAAGTCTCGGCGCAAAATTCACGCCGGAGCTGAAGGCGCCGGAGGTGGCGATGCCGTTCGACGGCGACTACACCCAGGAGACATATGCGACCCAGATGCTCGCCGCCTACAAGGCCGCCGGCATTCCGCCGAGCGACGTGTTCCCACAGAGCTTCAGCCTTAAGGACATCCTCTATTGGGTGAAGACCGAACCCGACTTTGCCAGCCAGGCGCTCTATCTCGAGGACCGCTACGAGAAAGCGGGCCTCGATCCGAACCGGCCGGAGACCTGGAAGCCGTCGATGCAGGAATTGAAGGCCTCCGGCGTCGCGATCCTGGGACCGCCGATCTTCGCGATGCTGGCGCTGAACGACAAGGGCGAGATCGTCCCGTCGGCTTACGCCAGGGCAGCGAAGGCCGCCGGCCTCGATCTGATCGGCTGGTCGCTGGAGCGCGACGGGCCGCTCAACCGAGGCGGTGCGTTCTACCACAAGTCGGTGAAGGCGGCGATCGACCGCGACGGCGACACGTTGACCGTGCTCGACGTGCTGGCAAGACAGGTCGGCGTCCGCGCGATGTTTTCCGACTGGCCGGCGACGACCACATTCTATGCGAACTGCATGGGGATGAAGTGAGATCTTGCGGGGCAGGTTACAGCCGCGCCTGCCCCGCCCTACGCACCGTGCGCGCCCGCCATGACCATTCCGGCCGTTCCGCGCGCGGCAGAACGGGACTAGCATCATCGCCTTCCCGCCCGACGGGACAACACCACAGGGAGGCCGCCATGAAGCCAGGACAACCGGTCAAGGACGCCAGCCATCTCTACGAAGTCGAGCGCCGCGCCCAGCACGCCGCCCGCCCCGGCTTCCGCATCATGGAGCTGCAGCTCTCGCCGACCCAGAAGGTGCCGTGGCACACCCACAGCAACATCTCCGACACCTTCTATGTGCTGGAGGGCCAGATGCGGCTGTTCCTGCAGGAGCCCAAGGAGGAAGTGAACCTGAAGGTCGGCGAAGTCTACGCCGTCCGCCCGACCCGCCCTCACCTCGTCACCAACGCCGGCACGACGTCGCTGACGTTCCTGATCCTGCAAGGCGTCGGCGAATACGACTACGTACCGCTGGCGTCGAAGTAACTCCCTCCGCTGTCGTCCCGGCGAAAGCCGGGACCCATTACCACCGCATTTCGGTGATGAACGGGATCGCCCCAGCGTCGCGCAACAATTGAGACTTGGGATAATGAGTCCTGGCTTTCGTCAGGACGACACTGAGTTTGCGGCGCCGCTTTGCGCGCCCGCCGCGCCTCACATCAGTTTCAGCGGCGCGTCGTGAACCAGGCGCAGGTCGATATTGCCGATCAAACGCGCGCGGCGCGCCTCGGCGGTGCTGATCGCAGCCTCGGTCTGCCGCAGTGTGCTGACATTCGAGCCGAGCGACACGATACCACCGAGCACCAGTGCGATCGATCCGAGTGCCGCGGTCTGACCGGCGCCCAACAGCTCGAGCAGCGCGACGGCCAGCAACGCGAACCCGCCTGCGATCGCGACCTTCGAGCCGAGAATGATCCGCCGGGAGCGCTCGGCGCTCTCGGCAAGCTCCTCGATCTGCGCCTCGATCTCGGAGATCTCGTCGGTCGGCTCGTCTTCGGTCATCGGGTTCGGACCTGTAGGGCGGGTCAGGCGGAAGCCGTAACCCGCCGTGTTCATTTTCGCAAGAAATCGCTACGCTTCAGGCGCGCGCTAGCTCTTGGTCATCCGATTCGGACTCAAATCAAATGTTAGCCTGTTCAACGCTCGACGACGGATGGGTCGCTGCGGCTCCCGCCGAGGTCGGCTTCGATGCCGAAAGCCTCTCCAGACTCGACGCGTTTCTCAAACAATGGCCCAAGCGCAACGTTCACGCCGTTGTCATCGTACGGCGCGGCAAGCTTGTGTTCGAGCGCTATTTCGCCGGCCGGGAGCGGCGGTGGATGGAGTGGTCGGCACCGGTTCAATTTTCGCCGGAAACGAAGCACGACATCCGCTCCATCTCGAAGAGCGTAACCTCACTTCTGATCGGCTTGGCCATCGGCAAGGGACAATTTCCGCCGCTCGATTCCGCTGTTATCGACTATTTCCCCGAATATGCCGATCTTCGTACGACGAGGAACGCTCGCATCACGTTCCGGCACCTGCTCACCATGTCGCACGGTCTACGGTGGGATGAAGCGCGCGGCTGGAACAGTCAGGCGAACAACGAACGGCATCTGCTCGAAGCGAAAGATCCCTACCGCTATGTTCTGCAACAGCGGATGGCGCTCCCGCCCGGCGTATCGTTCAACTATAGCGGCGGCGCCACCAGCCTCCTGGCTGCGGCCCTTGCCAAGAGCGTCGGCCAACGGATCGATGCTTTTGCCAGAGACAAGCTGTTCGAACCGCTCGGCATCACTGATGTCGAGTGGCTCAGCTTTACCGGCAGTGCCGAACTCGCGGCCTTTGCCGGATTGCGGCTACGGCCGCGCGACGTCGCCAAGCTTGGCGAACTCGTCGCGAATGATGGACGCTGGAACGGCAGACAGGTCCTGCCCGCCGCGTGGATCGCCGAGTCGACCAAGCCGCGGGTTAACGCCGGAGGGCACGTGGTCGTCTACTATGGTTATCACTGGTGGCTTGGCCGTTCCTTGCTGAACGGTCACGACCTGATCTGGATCGCCGCGTACGGCAGCGGTGGCCAACGCCTTTTCATCGTGCCCGGGCTCGATCTGGTGGTCGTCGTGAACGCCTTCGACCACGATGCCATCTCAAACGCCATCCTCAACCAGTTTCTCCTGCCTGCCGTGACGGACTGTCCGCCCCTTTCAGCGTAAAGGGTTGGAATGGGGCTGAGCTCAGCTCTCTGTTCGCAGGGCCGGTTACGCGACCGGGTCCGCGCGCGTAGCGCAGTGAGCGAAGGTGGAAGCCGCAACCCGCCACGGATCGTACGCCCCTGGAACCTCGAGATTCCGGGTTCGCGCTCACGCGCGCCCCGGAATGACGACAACAAGAGCAACAAAGGGAGACGCGCATGCGAAGGTCGTGGGTTACGCTTGCGCTAACCCACCCTACGCTCTCCTCACAACGGCAGATTGTCGTGCTTCTTCGCGGGGATCTCCACCTTCTTGTCCTTCAGCATCGCCAGCGCCCGCGCGATGCGGCGGCGGGTCGAATGCGGCATGATGACGTCGTCGATGTAGCCGCGTTCGGCGGCGATGAAGGGCGACAGGAAGCGGTCCTCGTACTCCTTGGTGCGGGCGGCGATCTTGTCGGGGTCGCCGATGTCAGAGCGGAAGATGATCTCGACCGCGCCCTTGGCACCCATCACAGCGATCTGGGCGGTCGGCCAGGCGTAGTTCATGTCGGCGCCGATTTCCTTCGACGCCATGACGTCGAAGGCGCCGCCATAGGCCTTGCGGGTGATGATGGTGACGAGCGGCACCGTGCACTGCGAATAGGCGAACAGCAGCTTTGCGCCGTGCTTGATCAGGCCGCCATATTCCTGCGCGGTGCCCGGCAGGAAGCCCGGCACGTCGACGAAGGTGACGATCGGGATGTTGAAAGCATCGCAGAACCGAACGAAGCGCGCGGCCTTGCGTGAGGCGTCGCTGTCAAGCACGCCCGCCAGCACCATCGGTTGGTTGGCGACGAAGCCGACGGTGCGGCCGGCGATGCGGCCGAAGCCGGTGACGATGTTTTTCGCAAAGGTCTCCGAGATCTCGAAGAAGTCGCCCTCGTCGACGACCTTGAGGATCAATTCCTTCATGTCGTAGGGCTTGTTCGGATTGTCGGGGATCAGCGTGTCCAGCGACATGTCGACCCGCCCGATATCGTCGAAGCTCGGCCATTCCGGCACGCCGTCGCTGTTGTTCGAGGGCAGGAAGTCGATCAGGCGGCGCATCTGCAGCAGCGCGTCGACGTCGTTCTCGAACGCGCCGTCGGCGATCGAGGAGCGCGTGGCATGCACCGAGGCGCCGCCGAGTTCCTCGGCGGTCACCACCTCGTTGGTGACGGTCTTCACCACGTCGGGGCCGGTGACGAACATGTAGCTGGTGTTCTTCACCATGAAGATGAAGTCGGTCATCGCGGGCGAATAGACGTCGCCGCCGGCGCAGGGGCCCATGATGACGGAGATCTGCGGGATCACGCCCGAGGCCTGCACGTTGCGGCGGAACACATAGGAATAGCCCGCCAGCGCCGCGACGCCCTCCTGGATACGCGCGCCGCCGGCGTCATAGAGGCCGATGATCGGCGCCCTCGCCTTCATCGCCATGTCCTGCAGTTTCGTGATTTTCAGCGCGTGGGTTTCGGAAAGCGAGCCGCCGAACACCGTAAAATCCTTGGCAAAGACGAACGTCTTGCGGCCGTTGACCGTGCCCCAACCGGTGACGACACCGTCGCCGGGGATCCTGGTCTTCTCCATGCCGAATTCGATCGAGCGGTGCTCGACGAACATGTCGAATTCCTCGAACGAGCCCTTGTCCAGCAGGAGCTCGATCCGCTCGCGGGCGGTCAGCTTGCCGCGGGCGTGCTGCGCCTCGATGCGCTTTTCGCCGCCGCCCAGCTTGGCGCCGGCGCGCCGCTCTTCGAGGGTATCGAGGATATCTTTCATTTGTTTCCGCCCGTGTTAGCTACAGTCCGCGTCCCGGCGCGAGCCGAGGTCCGCTTCGTTCGGAAATGGCTTAGCACGGCCATTTCGGAACCGGAAAGGCGGTTGTGGACGGGTTCGGGCGCAAAAACGGTAGGATTTTCCGATATCTGGGGAGATGGCGATGACCGACACGAGCACGGCCACGGTCGAGACCGGCGCACCGACCGGCGGGGTGCGCACCCTGCTCCGGCTGGAGGGCCTCGTGCTGTTCCTCGGCATGACCGTGCTCTATGCCCAATGGGAGGGCTCGTGGCTGGTCTATGTCCTGCTGTTCCTGGTGCCGGATTTGAGTTTCGCGGCCTATCTCGCCGGCCCGCGGGTCGGCGCCATCGTCTACAACGCCGCCCACAGCTATCTGGCGCCGGTCGCGCTGATGACGCTGGGCTTTGCCGCCGCGGCGCCGCTGGTGCTATCGATCGCGATGATCTGGCTCGCCCATATCGGGATCGACCGCGCGCTCGGCTACGGGCTGAAATATTCCAAGGGCTTTGGCTTCACCCATCTCGGGCGGATCGGGAAAGCGCAGGAGCCCGCCTAGCGCCCGCTTCCTGACGTCACGCACGGCCGGTCAAATTGACAGCGTGCGCGTCGATTGCTGGCGTCTCGAAGGATGCAGGCCCGCCTGTGGCCTCATGGTTCGAGACGCGCGTTCCGCGCTCCTCACCGTGAGGAGAGACAGACGTCAAGCAAAGCGGCGCGCGAACACCACACAGACGACGACGAGCATGGTCGCCACGATCATCGACCACGGCACCTGCTCGTGCAGCAACAGGCCGGCCAGCGCGAGGCCGAAGAACGGTTGCAGCAGCTGCAATTGGCCGACGCTGGCGATGCCGCCGATCGCAAGGCCGCGATACCAGAACACGAAACCGACCAGCATGCTGAAGATCGAGACATAAGCGAGCCCGAGCCAGGCCGGCGCGCCGATGCCCTGCCAGCTCGGCGGCAGCGTCATGATCGTCATCACGAGCACCACGGGCACTGAGAGCACCAGCGCCCAGGAGATCACCTGCCAGCCGCCGAGCCGCCGCGACAGCGCCGCGCCCTCGGCATAGCCGAGGCCGCAGACGATGATGGCGGCGACCATCAGGAGGTCGCCGGTCAGCGACGCCGATCCGTCGCTCGACAAGGCGAACGCGCCGACCGTCGCGCTGCCGATGCAGGAGAACAGCCAGAACAGCGGCTGCGGCCGCTCGCCGCCGCGCAGCACGCCGAACACGGCGGTCGACAGCGGCAGCAGCCCGATGAACACGATCGAATGCGCCGAGGTGATGTGCTGGAGCGCGAGCGCGGTGAGCAGCGGAAAGCCGATCACGACGCCGAGTGCGACGATGGTCAGCGACACCAGATCCTTGCGCTGCGGCCAGGGCTGCCGCAGCGCCGCAAGCAGCGCGGCGCCGAGCAGCGCCGCGATCGCCGCCCGCGCCGAAGTCAAGAACAGCGGCGAGAACTCTGCCACGGCCACGCGGGTCGCCGGCAGCGAGCCGCTGAAGATAATCACGCCGAGCAGGCCGCTGCCCCAGCCGTCGATCGAAGCCTTGTCCATCGTACTTTGCTTCCCAAAACGTAACTGCGCCCCCTCGCCCCGCTCTTGCGGGGCCGAGACGAGCGAAGCTCGCTCTTAGAGGGTTGGGGTGAGGGGCCGCCCCGCATACTCGGTAACGGCCGAACCCGTGGAGACTCCCCCTCACCCGGAACGCATCTGGCGATGCGTTCCGACCTCTCCCCGCAGGCGGGGCGAGGTGAAGCCGAGTCCACCTCGCACCGACCATAGCCGGCGGAGGCTCGCCAAGGCAGCTACAGATCAGTACAATATCGCAAAACTGTATGGGCAAAGGTAGGCATACACTTGCAACAGCAATCCGATGCGCCAAAGGCGACGCGGACCACCGACGTGATGAACGCGATCCGCGCCAAGGTGGCGAGCCGCGCGCTGGTCGCCGACGACCGCCTGCCCTCGATCCGCGGCCTGGCCGCGACCATGGGCGTGTCGCCCTCCACCGTCGTCGAAGCCTATGACCGGCTGGTGGCCGAGGGCCTGATCCGCGCCCGGCCCGGCTCCGGCTTCTATGTCTCGTCCACGGCCCTGCCGCCGCTCGCGCTCGCCAAGGACCAGCCGCAACGCGACCGCGCAGTCGATCCGTTCTGGGTGTCGCGGCAATCGCTTGATGCCGAGACCGGCGCGCTCAAACCCGGCTGCGGCTGGCTGCCCGCCGAGTGGATGCCGACCGAGGCGCTGCGGCGCGCGCTGCGCGGCCTCGCGCGGGCCGACGACGCCGTGCTCTCCGACTATGGCGCGACACGCGGCTCGCTCACGCTGCGTCGGATCCTGATGGCGCGGTTTGCCGACGAGGGCCTCGAGGTGCCACCCGAGCAGCTCTTGCTGACCGCGTCCGGCACGCAGGCGATCGACCTCGTCTGCCGCTTCCTGCTGCGGCCGGGCGACACTGTGCTGGTCGACGATCCCTGCTATTTCAATTTCCGGGCGCTGCTGCGCGCGCATCAGGTTCGCATCGTCAGCGTGCCCTACACGGCATCGGGCCCCGATGTCGCAAGCTTCGAGGCGACACTGGCCGCCGAGCGGCCGCGGCTCTATGTCACCAACTCGGCGCTGCATAATCCGACCGGTGCGACGCTGTCGCCGCAGACCGCGCACCGCGTGCTGAATGCCGCCACCGCCCATGATCTCACCATCGTCGAGGACGACATCTTTGCGGACTTCGAGCCGGAGCCTTCGGCGCGGCTCGCCGCGCTCGATGGCCTGAGCCGCGTGATCCGGATCGGCAGCTTCTCCAAGACGCTGTCGGCATCGGTGCGCTGCGGCTTCATCGCCGCGCGGGCGGACTGGATCGAGGATCTCGTCGATCTCCAGGTCGCGACCGGTTTCGGCGGCCCGAGCGCGGTCGCCACCGAGATCATCGCCGGCGTGCTGTCGAGCGGTTTCTATCGCAAGCATGTTGAGGAGCTGCGCCGGCGCCTTGCCCGCGCCCGCCGCGACGTCGGCGACAAACTGCAGCGCATCGGCGTCACACCCTGGCTGATGCCGCGCGGCGGCTTCTATCTGTGGTGCCATCTGCCCGACGGGTGCGACTCCGCCGACGTGGCGCGGCTGGCGCTAACGGACAATGTCGTGCTGGCGCCCGGCAACGTGTTCAGCGCCTCGCAGACGGCCGCCGCCTTCATGCGCTTCAACGTCGCGCAATGCCGCGACCCGAAGCTGATGCCGACCTTGCAGCGAGCGATCGGGCGCCAATAGCGACGGCGCCCTACTCCCTCTCCCGTTCTTACGGGGAGAGGGTTGGGGTGAGGGGCTGCTTCCTCTTGCACGGTGATAGCTGTGCCTGAGGAGAGTCCCCTCACCCGGAACGCATCTGCGATGCGTTCCGACCTCTCCCCGCACGCGGGGCGAGGTGAACGGAGTCCGCGCCGCCCCTACTTCTCACCAACCTTGAACGGCTCCTCCTTGCCAGGCGGCACGGTCTCCTCCGCCATCGCCAGGATCATCGCCACCATCACGTAATTGCCGGCGACCGCGGTGAGGTCGACGATCTGCTGATCGTTGAAAATCTTCTTGGCCCGCGCATAGGTCTCGTCGGAGACCTTCTTGGTCGTGGTCAGCTCGGTGACGAAGTCGTACACGACCGCCTCGTCGTCGGCCATCTTCGACGGCCGGTTGTCGGCCTTGAGCTCCGCGATGACGTCGGGTGGCAGGCCGGCCTTGGCGGCGAGCGGCGCGTGCGCGAACCACTCGACCTGCGAGCGCCACTGCCGGCCGATGATCAGGATCGCGAACTCGTTCAGCCGTGTCGGCACCGAGGTCTGCCAGCGCAGATAATAGAACAGATCGTAGAGCCGCTGGCCGAGCACCGGGCTCCGGATCATCGGATTGTAGGGACCGCCGATGCCGACGCTCGACACCTTCATGATCTGCTCGCCGAGCGGTTTTTGCAGGTCGCTGAGCTGCTCCATCGTGAGCTGCGGGAAGCGCGGCTCCTTGCTGGTGGCCGGCACCGAGAACACCGTCGCCGCGAGCCAGCCGCCGGCCGCGGCCAGCGTGAGCGACGAGAGCCAGACTGTTGCTGAATGCATGATTCCTCCGCTTGATTTTATCGGAGGATGCTAGTCGAGCTACGTAGCGCCAGCCAGCGATGAACACGCAGATCAGGTCATCACAGCGCGACGATATCGGTGAGGCATTGCTGCGTGACGCTCATCCGCGCATCGGTCTGCGCCTGCGTCTTGCAGTCCATGTTCATCGCGAACACCGTGATGTCGGTGCCCTTCTCGGCCCAGCCGACCAGCCAGCCGAGCGAGCCGTGCTCCTTGTCGGTGAGGCCGGTCTTGGCGCGAATGACGGCGTCGCCGACTTTCGTCACCGGGAGAATGTCGCACACCAGCTGCTGGCTGCGCTTGTCGACCGGCAGCACGCCGCGGCGCAGCCGGTCGAGGAAATCGATCTGCTGCACCGGATCGATCCGCAAATTGCCGGCCACCCAGAACTGGTCGATGCCGCCGCCGATGTCGCGGTTGCCGTAGTCGATGATCTCGAGATATTTCTTCATCCGCTCCTCGCCGATTCGGCGGGCGATCTCCTGGAACACCGGAAAGGCCGACACCGCGAGCGCGGAGCGCAGCGTGTGATCCTTGTTCCAGGCCTCGATGCTGCGGGTTGTGCCGTCCCACTTGAAGAGGTCCTTGTCGGCGTCCTGCACCACCCCCGTCTCGAGCGCGATCAGCGCGTTCGGGATCTTGAAGGTCGAGGCCGGCAGCCTGCCCTCGCCCGAGCGGACCTTGTCGCTGGCGATGATCAGATAGTCCTCGACCTTGTAGCCGACGAAGGTGCCCTCGGTGCCGAGCTCGAAGAACCGCTTTTGCAGCTCCTCGCGAAACTCGCTGCGCTGGTAGGACACATTGGCGAAGCTGCGCGATGGCAGGATCGTAGCGGCAGCAAGCAGACCGAGCGCATGGCGGCGATGGATCACGACAAGTCCTGGGCAGGTTCGCATTGACGACGATGGTGGATGCCATCGTGGTGAAAGGATGGCAAGAAGACTCACTTGTCTGTCGCGTTTTCTTCACGCGAACCGGTGCCCGCTTCGCTCGAAAACGCGCCCGCTAGCGCGCCCGGCCCGACATCCGCAGCACGAACACCAGCACCTCGGCGACGGCCTTGTAGAGCTCGGCCGGAATCTCGTCGCCGAGCTCGACATTGGAGAGCGCGCCGGCCAACACCTCGTTCTCCTCGATCGGGATGTCGTTGGCCTTGGCGACCTCGATGATCTTGGCGCCGATCGCGCCCTTGCCTTTTGCCACCACGCGCGGCGCACCGGCGTGGTCGTAATGCAGCGCGACCGCGAGCTGGTTGTTGGCCTCGCTCATGATGCGCGGTCCAGGAAATGGCCGGCGCGGGCGGGTGCGGGTTGCGGCGGGGTGCCGTCGCGGATCTCGATGTCGCCGGGCGTGAGCTCGGCCCTGGTCAGCGCCCGGCTCAGCTCGGAAGCGCCGGCGCGCAGTTGCGCGGCGGTCGAGGGACGCTCGGCCCACATCCGCACCGAGGTGCGCTCGCCGTTCAGCGACACCAGCGCGTGCACCGGGCCGGCCGGCTCGATATCGAGCGTGAAGCGCGCGCGCCACACCCGCTTGGCGGCTTCGACCTCATTGCCGCCGCCGTCGCGGGAAATCTCGAACTGCGCCATCGCCGTGCCCTGCGGGGTCAGGAACGGGATCTCGAAATTCCAGCGCGGCAGCATGGCGTCGAGCTGCGGCCGCGTAGCGTCGCCGCGGTCCGGCAGCGAGGCGACCTGCAGCAGCGTCTGCCGCGCCAGCGCGGCGTCGGTGTTTTCCAGCAGGCGATGCGCGGCGGTCGCGAGTGGCGTGTTTGGGGCGATCGACGGCTCGGCGACGGCCTGCGCCGACGGCAGCGCACCGCGAAACGGCGGTGGCGGTGTGTTGTCGCGTACCGGCACCTCGCCCGGCAGCATCTCCCTCGGCGCGGCGCCTTGCCGTGCGGGGTTGCCGAGTTCGTGCAGCGCTTGCTGAATGAGATTGAGCGCGCCGCCGGAGGACGGGCCGGCATCGAGCGCATCCGCGAGCGCCCCTGCGAACCCTGTGGTGCCGCGGGTGACATCCTCGGCGACCGGCAGGCGGGCCTGCGGCAGCAAGATCTCCTGAACGTCGAGGTCTGGCGTGCCGGATGGCATGAGGCTCGGCGCCGTCGCGGCGCTGGCCTGCGCCGGTTGCTGGAGCGGTGTGGCGGACGCGGGCCTGCCGGCATCAGCGGTACCAAGCGAGGTCAGCGCCTGGCGCAGCACGATCAGCGCGGCCTTTAGATCGGGCGCGCTGCCGCTCGCGGGCGCAATGCCCGCCGCCACCGTCGCCTCGAACAGCAGGCCGGATTTCTGCAAGCCGGTCTTGACCGCATCGCCGCTCAAATTCTCGTCGAGACCGGTCTGCTGCGCCAGCACCTGCGCGATCGCGGCCTGCAGCTTCGGCGGCAGATTGGCCGAGGCGACCGCGGCGAGATTGGCGAACAGCGGCGCCTGGCTTCCCTGCACCGCCGCCGCGGTCTGCGCCGTCGCGGTGATGGTGACGCGCTCCAGCGGCGTCAATACAGCCTTCGGTGCCGGGGCGACCGGCTGGGCGGCATCGGTGGCGTTGGCCGCTGCCGGCGACAGCCGTACGGCATCGCCGGTGTCCGGCCCCGGCCCGACCAGCTGCAGGCGGATGCCGTCATTGGTCTGCGACACTTCGAGCTGCAGGTTCTGGCCCTGCTGCAGCGGCACCTCGGTCTGGACGTCGATCGACAGGCTCGCGATCGCGATCCGCACCAGATCGGCGGACAGCACTTTCAGCACCTGCGCATTGACGACGCTGCCGGCCTCAAGCTTGAGGTCCGGCGCAACGCCGTCCGCCTCCTTCGAGGCGAGCACCGGCAGCACGGGATTGATGGCGAGTGCCATGTCGGAGGTCTCGGCCCTGCGCGAGGAACGTGCCGCAGGCTAGCCCGGCGCCGTAAACCCCTCGTTAACCGGCGGCCGGCTTGAGCTCCCTGAGCACGCCGGCGGCGGCCTTGAAATCGAGCTGGCGGGCGGCGCGGCGGACGGCGACCTCCTCGTCGACGCCCCATTTCTCGATGTTCCAGTCCTCGTCGACATGGGCGGCGGCCCAGACCTGGTCCTCGTCGCGGACGCCATGGGCGAGCGCCAGCGCCAGCAGCGCCGAGCCGGTCAGCGTCGTCACCACATGGAGCGCCGCGACCGACCATGGGTCGGTCGGGAACGCCGCCCGCGCCGCCTTGATCGCAGGCTCGGGCTGGCCGACATGCATCACCCCCTCGGCCATCACGAAATGGGCGCCGAGCGCGTCGGCGGCCCAGAACAGGATCGGATCCCAGTGCTGGGCCTCGCGCGCCACCAGCGTCTCTGGATGGCCGGCCCGGTAGAACAAGAGGTCGCTGCCGAGGAACTTGGCCGCATCGTCGGCGACCTCGTCGATGCGATCGATCACCCCCTCGATCACGCTGTTGGCAAGCCGCGTCAGCGGCATGGTCATGGGATCGATGGTCTCGCGCTGCGCATTCCATTCCGCCGCCACCGTGTCCGCAATGGCCCGCGTCGGCACCGCGATCGGCTTGCCGGACGGCGTGCGGATCGGCTTGCCGTCGAGCGTGATCGAAAATCCGCCATCGGCCTCGGCGACGCCGGCGCTGGTGTAGAACCGCTTGCGCTGGGGCGTGCGGATGTGGCGCCGCACCGCCTCCTGCGGATCGAACGGAGATTGTTCTGGGACATCGTCGAAAAGTTCGCGCATCGCGCCGGGTAGCTTTCGTTCATAGGGATTTCCCTGCAAGATATGTCAGGGGCAACGGCAAATAAAGCTGATGGGACGCGGCAAATTCCTTGCGGGTTTTTCGCTGGTTGCGGTGGTTTTCGCCTCCGCCACAGCCTGTGCCGGGTTCCGTTCGCCGGAATCCCTGATCCGCAACGTCTACGCCCATTATGGGCGAGGCAGCGCCGAATATTCCAACGGCCTGCCGCGCGACGAGGAAACGGCTCGCCGATTCTTCGATCCCACCCTGCGCGGTGCCTGGACCGCGCTGCACGATGCGCCCTACGATTTTCTGGTGCAGAGCCCGACCTGGCGGCTCGGCCCGATCTCGATCGCAATCCCGCGCCGGCAGTTCGACAAGGCCGACGTGACGGTGACATTCGACAATGAAGGCCGCGCCGTCACGCTCAACTTCATCGTCGTCAATGGTCCCGACGGCTGGGTGATTTCGGATGTCGAGAGCCCGCACGATTCCTTGCGGACGTTTCTGACGCAGTTTCGGCGGTAGTAGCTGCCCTTGCCCTTCCGGCGATCGCTGCTCCACCGGCCACGTCGGCAGCCATATCGGCTACAAGCCGATGCTTTGACGCTGCCGCTTGGCCCGCCTTGTGACTATGTCCGCCTACCTGTTCCGGTCACCACCAAGAAGATTCTTGTAGACCTTCCCATCTTTCATGATGACCAGGAAATTCTTCGCCGGATCCTCTATCAGCTTGATGTTGTCGATTGGATTGCCATCGACCAGCAGAAGGTCGGCCAACGCGCCTTCCTCCACCACGCCCAGCATGCCTGGATATGGATTTCGAAGCCCGGACAGACCGAGCAATTCGGCATTCGTCGATGTCGCCATGATGAGCGCTTCAGCCGGCGTGTACCATCGCGTGAGGGCTGACAGCATGGCGCCTTGCCGGTCGGCGAGTGCCTTCGAGAACAACACGTCGGTACCGAATGCCGTCTTCAACTTGTACTTCTTCGCAAAGCCGTAGACCCTGTCGGTGCCGGCAACGACCTGCCGCATCTTGTCCTGCTCCGCAGGTCCAAGGGCGCTGGCGCCCGACATATCGAGGAAGGGCTGGGTGCTCAGCCAAATTCCCTTCTCGGCCATCAGGCGGGCCGACGCGTCGTCCATCAAATGACCATGCTCGATACACTTGACCCCCGCTGCGATCGATCGCTGGATCGCGACCGGCGTGTAGGCGTGTACGACGGCATAAGTACCCCAGTTCTCCGCAGCCTCGACCGCGGCGCGCAACTCCGGTTCAGTGAACGTGGACACATCGAGCGGGCTGAACGGCGACGCCACCCCACCGCCCGCCGTGAGCTTGACCTGCGTAGCCCCTTGCATGAGTTGCTCGCGCGCGCGCACGCGAACTTCATCCGGGCTGTCCGCGACCATGGCGCCGCCTATCCTCTCCATGCGGCTGAGCATGCCGCCGATTGTTCTGGGCAGATCGGACAGCGGCCGGAAGTCGCCATGGCCGCCGGTGATGGTGATCATGGCACCGGATGGGTAGATGCGGGGACCGGCGACGAGACCTTCGTCGATCGCGCGCTTGAGGGAAAAGGCCGGCCCGCCCATGTCGCGAATGGTGGTGAAGCCGCGCATGAGGGTGGCCGTTGCCTCGGCGGCCGCAAGAAGATTGATGTAACCGATGTCGCTGGCCATCACGGCCGCCGGCGTCGGGCGTACCAGCAGTGCATGCCAGTGCGCGTCGATCAGCCCGGGCATCAGCACCCGTCCGTCGCCGGCAATCACCTGAGCGTCGGCCGCGATCGGCCCAGTCGAAATTTTCTCGATCTTGTTGTTCCGGATCAGCACATTGGACGGCCCGGACAGCGCGCCATTCCTGCCATCGAAAATTCGCACGTTCTGAAACAGCACGTCGCCATTCTGCTGAGCTTGCGCGGGCAGCAAGGCGACGAGGCTCATCACGATCGACGCAACCAGCGCCGAAACTCTCACGCCCTTCCTCAAACCTGACATGTCCACTCTCCGCCGATGGCGCATCGCGCGAGACCGTCATTGATGTCGCGAGGAGCCGATTTGATTTCAGACGATTAATGAGAGTTCTGCTGCTCCCTAGAGGATCGACGGCCTATTGAGCCGCTCTGGCGGCAGGCTGTAAAGCGTAAGTCAGCCATCCGATGCCATGAGACAGCAGATCGATCCCCAGCAGCAGCCCGAGCACCCACAGCCCGGTCGCCGGAAATCCCGTCAGAATGATGAGGCCGGCCAGAACGCCAAACAGCCCGGATGCCAGCATGATCCAGCCGGACTGCTGCCAATGGCCGATGCCGACCAGCATGCGCACAATCCCTGAGACCAAAAGCATGAGACCGAGGGCATAGGTCAGGAGCAGCGCGCTCGCCACCGGTTGGCTGAGCAGAACGATTCCGCAGGCAAGGTAGAGCACCCCCAGCAGAAGCTGCCACACGAATCCACCCCAGCCCTTGGTCCAGAAGGCGTGCAGGATTTCGAACCCGCCGGCAACAATGGCCGTCCAGCCGATAAAGATGGCGCTGATCACGGTGAAAAGCACGACATCTCCCAGCACCAGAAGGCCCGCGGCGATCATGACGAGGCCCAGCAGAACGCAGACCCATAAAGGCGGGCCAGGCAGGCCGCGGAGCATCGTGGGACTGTTCTCATAGGTAGCCATGTCGTCCTCCTTGATCCCTGGCAGCCATGGCACGGTCGCGCATTCCAGGCCGCGCAACCGCGCCACTCGCGCCGCCGGAGCTTGTGCCTGCCCTCACCAGCGCCATCCACAGCGGCGGCGACCTCTGTGCCACCAACAGGTCCAGCGGCGGCGGCGCGGTGGCGGAGGACGCGGGCGCGGTGGTGGCCGGGCGACGACCATATGAAGCGGCCGCTCCGGATCATCCGTCTTCGCGACGAGGGCATCTTCGGGGGCGACTGGCAGCGCCTTGGCCGCCTGCATCAGCAAGCCGGTTCCGAGACCAGCGACTGCGACGCCGCCAAGCATTCTCCGGAGCACGATGCGACGGTCGAGTTCATCCATATCTGGCACCTGGTTATTGCAGAGACCTTCTTGCCCCGCGGCGCCCGACGTCCGATCAGGCCGATCGCTCGCCCTCGCCGGTCGCTCCGTCGTCCGGTATTTCGCCTGGCCGATAATTCGGCAGCCGTCCCGCGGGAATGACCGTAAGCAGTGCGAGGCCGGCCATGATCAGCAACCCGATCTTCAAAGCGCGCAGGCGCGCTTCGGTGTTGACCCGGACGGCTTCCTCGACCTGCTGTGGCGTACCGCTCGTGCCTTCGAGTACGCTGCGCAGCCGATCATTGCTGACGAAAGTGATGTTGCCGAGATCAACCTGGCTCTGAAGCTCCTTGGTCAGCACCGGACTGGCCGCGATCCTGCCGAGCGCGATCGTGCTCAAAAGACCGACCAGAAGAGCTCCGGCCACCGCGGTGCCAACGGCAGCCGCCAGATTCTGCGTGGTTCCGCGCAAAGACCCGACATCCCCCGCCAACGCCTTGGGCGAAGCAGTGACCAGAACGTTGAACAGCAGTGTCACCAGCGAGCCCTGGCCGATACCGAACAGCACGAGGCCAAGGAGAACGGGAATCTCGCTCCAGTCGTTGCGCACGACGAACGCGAGCCACAGCAACGCAACGGTGCAGAGCCCAAAGCCGAAGCGTCCGATCTGGCGGGGCGTCAGCTTGTCGTAGAGATTGACGATCAGCATCGCCGAGAGAAAGACGGTCAGATTGAACGGCATCATCGCGATCGCCGTCGCGATTGGCGAACGTCCCTGCACGATCTGGATGTAGAGCGGCACCGTGAAGTTCAGCGCGGCCTCGAGCGCCACGACCGCGAACAGCGCGTAGACCGCACACCTCTCCTCCGGCGAATCGATCACCTCCAACGCCAGCAAAGGCGTCCTCCCCGCGGCCTGCTGGCGATGCGTCCACATCAGGAATGCCTGCCCGAGCACTATGCCAAGCACGATCAGGACCGGTGCCGGCGAGACGCCCAGCAAGTCGAATGGCGCGTTAGGGGTCGCCAGGATCACGCCCCAACTGTTCAGATTATTGAAGCCGAAGCTGATGAAGATGATCGCGCTCGCGGCAAGAGCGACCCCGATCATGTCGATCTGGACATCCGGGCGACCGTGGTCCGGCCGCAGGCGGAAACTCAGAGCGAAAGCGATCGCCGAGGCAACGATGAGAATTCCAAATGCGGGGCGCCAGCCGATATAGGTGCCGAGCAACCCGCCGACGACAAATGCCAGCACGCCGGCGGCAGCCCGCGCCGAGCCCAACGCGCCAAGGGCCGTCGCCTGCTGGCGTCCGGCATAATTCTCGGCAATCAGCGCGACGAGCGAGGGCACGATCACCGCGCCCGCAGCGCCGCAAAGCGCCTGAGCGGAAATCATGACGGAGGCCGTAGGGCTGAACGTCATCGCAATCTGCGCTATCAGGAAAAGCACGACGGCACCGCGAAATACCTGCACCGCCCCGAACCTTTGGGCGAGCTTGGCGCCAAGCATCACGAACCCGGCGACAAGCATCGAGTACGCCACGATTCCAGTCGCGACCGTGGTCGGCGGCACGCCGAAGCTGGCCACCATTCCCCCCATCGCAACCGGCAACGACGCGACGTTGAACGACATGATCATCTGGCCGAACGCAATCGCGACCATGGGCACCCATGATGCGCGCTCTTCCTGATGAATGTCGCCGATCGAGATTGCTTGCGTTGCCATCGCGTCCTCCAACCTGCCCGACGTTGCGATCGATCGGGCCACGGCTCGACCGATCTTCAGTGCCTCTTGTTCACTCGTCCGGTTGGGACACGAACAGATCCATGCCCAGTCTTTGCGACAGGAACTTCGCGGCGAGCTGCCCTCGCACGCTGTTGCCGGCCGCATCCAGTGGCGGCCCGAAAGTGCCGAAACCACCCTTTCCTGGAGACACCGCGACGATGCCTCCACCAATGCCGCTTTTGCCGGGCAGACCGATGTCGTACAGCCAGTCGCCCGACGTCTCGTACAGTCCAGCAGTGACCATGACCGCCAACGCATAGTGGCACACGGCCGCATCGACCACCCGCTGCCGGGTCACGGGGTTCACCCCGCCGTCGGCCAGCGTCGCACCCATCACGGCGAGATCCCTGGCGCTCACATTCAGCGAACACTGCCGGGTGTAGAGATCGGTCGCCTGCCTGGCGTCGCAATAGATCCGGTCGTAGCTCTCCAGCAACCGCGCGATGCTTCGATTGCGAAAATTGGTCTTGGATGCCGATGCGTAGACTTCCTCGTTGAGCGAAAGCTTGCGGCCCGCGAAGCGCGAGAGACCGTCATGGATGAACCGCCATTGCTCGTCAGCGCTCGAGCCCGGCACAAGGCTTGTGGTCGCGATCGCGCCTGCGTTCACCATGGGGTTGGTGCGCCCGGCTCCATGCTCGATCGCCGCCAGTGAATTGAACGGCAGCCCGGTCGCGTTCGCGCCCAGTTTTGCACGAGCCTCTTCAGGGCCGATGGCCTCGCACACCAATGCGAATACGAATGGCTTCGATACACTCATGATCGAGAATTCGTATTCGGTATCGCCCGCGCCGTAGACACGTCCGCTGGTGCCGGCCACGCAGACGCCGAACAGTTCACTCCGCACCCTGGCCAGGGCCGGATAAACCTGCGAATTGGTCCCTTCGCTGTTCGACTTGAAGCGCTGATGCGCTTGAGACACGAGCTCCTGCACCATCTCGGGTTCGGGCAAGTGCCCGGTCGAGATGTAGGGCCGCTCCGCTTGTTCCGCGATCGAAGGCGGCCGCATTGGCTGTCCTTCCGCATTTCGACCTTATTGCTTCAGGTCTTCTAGTCGGCAACCAGAAGTAGGCGCCCGAAAAACCACGGAGTCAACGATCCACTCCCACAGCCTTTGCAATGCTTGCGTTGGTCCAGAACACTTTACGACAAATGCGCTGAACGCATTGCGTATCGCGGAATCGCAGCGCCGTTGCGCGATGCACATTCGATATAGTCATGCGACGTTTCGGCGCGGCTAGGTAAGCAAGATTGTCCAATCGCCCGCGGCGCAATTGAATCAAAAGAGAAGTCATCATGGCAGCAACGAGCGATTTCCATCATTGGCACGCGAGAGTACGATCATCGTGTGCGGATGTGAGCCCGCCGCTTGTCCAAGCAACACCGGCCCGCGGCGACGGTGGAATGACCGCATCACTTACAGAGTGAGGTTGATCATGGTGGCGCGCGCAAGCGACGGACAGCTTCTGTTGGTAAAGAAGCTTGGTGGGCTTATTGCTATCGTTGTAGGCTGCTTGCTGACAGCAGTCGGTGTGACATTCGAATCGACAAGCACAACTGTCGTCGGTGTCTTGCTTCTCGTGCTCGGGGCGGCCCTGCTCACGCTCAAGATCATGAGACGAAATCAAAGCGGTCCGTTTGGATAGCCAGACAGATTCGCACGGTCGACAGCCTTGAACCGGATCGCCGCGGCTCCGCCGGCCGATGCCGCTTGCCTGTTCGTACTCGCGCCGGCGCGACGACAATTCCTTCCATGCGTCAGCAAGGCTTGTCTAGCAGACCACGCCCTGCCCTAATCCCGGTGGTTGGCGCAGGATCGCGAATAGGCGGCACGCTCGGCCTGGTTCAGGCCGGCGGCGGCGGCCTCGTCGAGGCACCGGCTGACGCGGTCGCCGAACGAGCTGCGCGGCCGCGAACGCAGGCTCGGCTGCGTCGGCGCGTCCATCCTGGGGATCGCCGGCACCTCGATCCGCGGCGGCGGTGGGGGTTGAGGGACCGGCGGATCCCACGTCGAGCGGCCGGGCGCAAGGATTTGCGCGCTTGCCGCGCCCATGGCCCAGAGCAGAACGCCGGCAACAATCAGGGATCGCTTCATAGCCTATATGTCGTGACGCGGCAGCAACGGTTCAAGTGAACGCACCATGCGTCAACGCTGCCCCCGAGATGCGAGTTCCCCGCCCTCGTCACGGTTTCTGGTAGATCACGTGACCGGCACGGATCGTGCTGCTCACTTTCGCAAGATTGCCGACGTCACCGAGCGGATCGCCGTCGAGCACCACGAGATCGGCGTCGAAGCCCTGCTCGACCCGTCCCTTCTTCGCGGCCTTGAAGAACCGCGCCGGATTGGTCGTCAGCGAGGCCAGCACCTGCCGCTCCGACAACACGCAGTGCATCAGCTGAAATTCCTGCGTGGTGTCGTACACCGTGGTGAAACCGACATCGGTGCCGAACAGCACCGTGCCGCCATTCTCCGAAAACTGCTTGAGCTGGTTGACGGTCGAGGCCACCAGACGGTTGGTGACGTTCGGATCGAGCACCACGGTGGTGAACAGCGACAGTGTGGGAACGAGCGCAGTCCCCTGTGCCTTGAACCGCGCCAGCTGATCCGCGGTGTAGCTGGGTTCGCCGGGCGTGGTGTGCGCGAGCACGTCGACGCCGGACTCGATCACCGTTTCGACGCCGACCTTGTCCTGCGGATGTGCGAACACCGGCCTGCCCTGCGCATGCGCGACGTCGACAGCCGCCTTGGCGATTGCAGGGTCCATGTTGACGACGGGCTTGTCCCCCATGAAGGCGCCGGTGAACAGCTTGATGCCGTCCTCACCCATGGCGAGCCAGTCGCGCGCCCATTTCGTGGCCTCCTCCGGCGTTGCGACCTCAGGAAGCTGCACTTCGCGAGGGATGTAGACGGGGTGCCCACCCTTCGGGAAGATATTGCCGGCGAGCAGGATGTTGGGGCCGGCGACTTCGCCCGCGGCGATGCGCTTGCACAGCGGCAAGGTGTCGCTCGGATCGGAGCCGAGATCCCATACCGTCGTGAAACCCCAGCGCGTCAGCATCTCCTGCATGTGCTGCGTCAGCGCTGCGGCCGGCGCTGCGCCAGCGTTGCGCCAGACTTTTTGCGTGAAATGGACATGGCTGTTCCAGAAGCCGGCGACGATGGTCTTGCCGCTGCAATCGATCACGCGGGCATCCGGCGGCGCCTGGATGTCGCCGGACTTGCCGACCGCGCTGATGAGGCCGTCGGTCATCACGATCACCGCATCCGGCAGCGCTTGCGCATCGGCCGATGCGTAGAGCGTGCCGCCGCGGAGCACGATGGTCTCGGCCTGTGCCGTCACCGCGGCGACAGCTGAGCTGATCAGGAAAAGCATGACCCGCAGCCAGGTGCCGATCATGGAGAGTCTCCGTTGCAGGCCGGCAAAGGCCGGCGCGCGAGGATAGCCGCAAAGCGCGGAGCCGTTTGATCGTTGTTGCTGTCCGCGCCGGATATCGGCGCCCGACCGTCACTCCTCGGGCGCGTTCTCGATCGGGTCGAAGCGGTCGGCCTCGAGCCCGAGCAGATTCCAGGATTGCAGCATGTGCGGCGGCAGCGGCGCGGTGGCATCGATCACGCCGCCCCTCGGGTGCGGAATCACGATGCGGCGGGCGAGCAGATGCAGCCGGTTCTGCAGGCCGCCGGGCAGCTGCCAGTTCTCCTTGTTGAAATATTTGGGATCACCGACGATCGCGTGATCGATATGCGCCATGTGGGCGCGCAATTGATGGGTGCGGCCGGTCACCGGCTTGAGCGAGACCCAGGCGAGCTTGGTCGCCGAGGTCTCGACCACGGCATAATAGGTCACGGCGTGGCTCGCGCCCTCGTCACCATGCTCCGCGATCCGCATGATGCTGTCCTCCTCGCTCTCCTCCTTGGCGAGATAGGTCGAGATGCGGCCCTGCTTCGGCTTCGGCACGCCGGCGACCAACGCCCAGTAGATCTTGCGCGCGGAGCGATGGCGGAATGCGCCGGTGAGGTGCGTGGCAGCGAAACGCGTCTTGGCGACCAGAAGGCAGCCGGAGGTCTCCCGGTCGAGCCGATGCACCAGCCGCGGCTTCTGCCCCTTGGCGTCGCGCATCACCTCGAGCATCTGGTCGACATGGCGCGTCATGCCGGAGCCGCCCTGCACGGCGAGACCGGCCGGCTTGTTCAGCACCAGCACGTCGTCGTCCTCGTACAGCGTCATGTCCTTCAGCGCCTGCAGCGTCTTCGCCTCGGCCTCGGAGAGCGTGCCTGATGTCTTCGGCGTGTCGAGCCGCAGCGGCGGGATGCGCACGCTCTGGCCCTCCTCCAGCCGGTCCTTGGAATCGGCGCGCTTGCCGTTGACCCTGAGTTCGCCCTTCCGGACGATGCGCTGGATGTGGGAGAACGACAGGCCGGGAAAGCGTGCCTCGAGGAAACGGTCGACGCGCATGCCGTTCTCGTCGGCGGTGACGACGACGGTCTGCACCTTGGTCGGCAGCGGCTGCTCGGCCGCGGGCTTCGTAGCGGCGGGCTCAGCCCGCTCCTGCCGGTCGCGACGCGACTCGGCAAAGCGCGGCGGCTTTGCGGACGCCCGGTGCGCGAACGGACGCTCTCCAGACTTGCGCTCACCGAACTTGCGATCGTCCGGCTTGCGGGTGCGCTCCGCCGATCCGCTCTTCCCACGATCCTTACCACGATCCTTGCCGCGATCGCCGGCGCGGTCCCGGTCGCGGCCCTTGTCGCGCCCTTTGGCGCGGTCGCCCGGCGATGTAGTTCTCTTGATGCGGCGGCTCATGGTGATTTTTCGGCTCCAGACCTGCATTGTGCCTAGCGCAAATGCCGCGAATCGTCACGGCGAAATCGGTGTGAATCCGGTGCAACATCGGCCATGTTCGGCCGCATACGACAATCGACGGGGGCCCTGGAATGAGACTGGCGATATCGGCTTTGGCGGCGGCCCTGATGCTCACGGACCCTGCGCACGCCCAGCAAAGTCCGATGCCCGAAGCCGCGATGCCGGAAGATCTGGCCTGGAAGCTCCTGGAACTCGGCCGCGTCATCGACCCGCCCAAGACCGCTGCACTCTACGCGCCGCTGCAACAGAAGGAGCCCTATCAGGGCGTCAAGGTCGAGCGCGACCTCAAATACGGCCCCGCCGACCGGCATCTGCTCGACGTGTTCACGCCGGAGACGGCGGCGCCCGCACGACCCGTGCTGATCTACATCCATGGCGGGGGCTTCGTCGCGGGCAACAAGCGCGCGCCCGGCAGCCCGTTCTACGACAACATCATGCTGTGGGCGGTCAAGAACGGCTTCGTCGGCGTCAATGCCACCTATCGCCTCGCGCCGGCCTTTCCGTGGCCGGCAGGCCCGGAGGACATGGGTGCGATCGTGCAGTGGGTTGCGGAAAACATCGCCTCCCGCGGCGGCGAGCCGAGGCGCATCTTCCTGATGGGCCAATCGGCCGGCGCGATCCATGTCGCGAGCTATGTCTCCCATGGCGAATTCCACAAGGTGAAGGGCGGCGGACTTGCCGGCGCGATCATGGTGTCGGGCATCTATGATCTGACCGCCTCGCCGGCCGGCGACGCCGAGCTCGCCTATTACGGCTCCGACCCCTCGCGCTATGCCGAACGCTCCTCGCTGCAAGGGCTGGTCGCGAGCCCGATCCCGTTCCTGATCACCGCGGCCGAGCTCGATCCGCCGCGCTTCGTCGAGCAGTTCGAGCTCATGAAGCAGGCCAGTTGCAAGCGGCCGAGCGGCTGCGCCCGCAGCTTCATGCTGCCGCAGCACAGCCACATGTCGGAGGTCTATGCGATCAACACGCCGGACACGCGGCTGACGGACGAGATTTTGGAGTTCGTGAAGAGCGTCAAGTGACGCGCGAGCGCAATATGAGGTTATGGGCCGTCGCAGCGGGCGCTGGCAAAATATCGAAAACAACCCCATGCAAAGGAGCCGGCGGCGATCGGCGTGGCACCAAGCAACTTGACACGTCGGGCAAATCAGGAATATATTTCTAATATTCCGAAGTTACGCAAGCGTTCCCTGCCCGCGCCGCAGGTGGGAACGTGCGCTATTCGCGACCACGGCCCAATCTCGTCTTGCCCTAGCTCCCGCCCCGGTCCTTGCGCAGCCGCTGCCAGTAATCCAGCCGCTTGCGGATCTCGCGTTCGAAGCCGCGGTCGGGCGGATCGTAGAAGGTCTGGCGGCCCAGCGCTTCCGGGAAATAGTCCTGGCCGGAGAATGCGTCCGGCATGTCGTGATCATATTGATAGCCGGAGCCGTAGCCCTCCGACTTCATCAGCTTGGTCGGCGAATTCAAAATGTGCTTCGGCGGTAGCAGCGAGCCGCCCTGCTTTGCGGTCTGCATCGCAGCACCAAACGCGGTGTAGACCGCGTTCGATTTCGGCGCGGTGGCGAGATAGACCACGGCCTGCGCGATCGCGAGCTCACCCTCCGGCGAGCCGAGGAAATCGTAAGCATCCTTGGCGGCGTTGCACACCGCCAGCGCCTGCGGATCGGCAAGGCCGATATCTTCGACCGCCATGCGCACCACGCGCCGCGCCAGGAACAGCGGATCCTCGCCGGCATCGAACATGCGCGCGAGATAATACAGCGCCGCATCCGGATCGGAGCCGCGCACTGACTTGTGCAGCGCCGAGATCAGATTGTAATGGCCGTCGGCCGATTTGTCGTAGATCGGCGCCCGGCGTTGCAGGATGGCCTGCAACTGCTCGGCGTTGAACACCTCGCCCTTGCGGGCGGCGCGCCAGACCTCTTCGGCCAATGTCAGCGAGGCGCGGCCATCGCCATCGGCCATCCGCACCAGCACGGCGCGGGCTTCGGCATCGAGCGGCAGCGGCTTGCCCTCGATCTTCTCGGCATTGGCGAACAGTTTCTCGATCGCCGCCGTATCGAGCGAGTGAAACACCAGCACGCGGGCGCGCGACAGAAGCGCCGCGTTGAGCTCGAAGGACGGGTTCTCCGTGGTGGCGCCGACCAGCACCACCGTGCCGTCCTCCATCACGGGCAGGAAGGAATCCTGCTGCGCGCGGTTGAAGCGATGCACCTCGTCGACGAACAGGAGCGTGCCCTTGCCGGTCTCGCGGCGGGCACGCGCGGCATCGAACGCCTTCTTGAGATCGGCGACGCCGGAGAACACCGCGGAGATCTGCTCGAAATGCAGCTCGGTGGCGTCGGCCAGAAGCCGCGCCACCGTGGTCTTGCCGGTGCCGGGCGGCCCCCAGAACACCAGCGAGCCCAGCGTGCGCGTTTCCAGCATCCGCGTCAGCGCGCCGTCAGGGCCGAGGATGTGATCCTGGCCGACGACATCGGCCAGCGTGCGCGGACGCAGCCGGTCCGGCAGCGGGTGCGGCGCGTCCTGCTCCATCCCCGCCGCAGCAAAGAGGTTGCCGGCCTCTCGCGGTTGCTTGGGGCTCATCCGCCGAGCGTCACGTTGATCTGCTGGCCGCCGCGCACCAGCGTGATGCGCCAGACCCGCGTCCCCGTCTTCGATGCCTTCTCGAGGTCGCTGGTCCGCACGATCTTCTCGTTGTTGACCGCGAGGATGATGTCACCCTTCTGGAAGCCGACATTGGCCGCGGTGCCGTCACCGGCGAGATCAGTCACCACCACGCCCTCGGCACCGGCGTCGAGATGCAGTTCGTCGGCCAGCGCCGGCGAGATGTTGGCGACCCTCGCGCCCTGGAACGGCGAGCGCGCGGTCAGCACGATCTCGTCGCGGTTGGTGTCGGGCGCGGTCTCCAGCGGTATGGTGAGCTTCACCGGCTTGCCGGCGCGCTGCACCTCGATCTCCGCGTTGCCGCCGAGCGGACGGGTCGCGAAGCGGTAGTCGAACGCGTTGGGATCGTCGATCGGCGTGCCGTCGATCCCGACGATCAGGTCGGAGAGCTTCAGTCCGGCCTTCGCCGCCGGGCTGTTCGGCGCGACGTTGGCGACCAGCGCGCCAGACGGCAGCTTCAGCCCGAGCGTCTCGGCAATCTCCGGCGTCACCGCCTGCAGCCGCGCGCCGAGCCATGGCCGCTTCACATTCTTGCCGCCGCTCTTGGCGGAGGCCACCACGACGCGCACCATGTTGGCGGGGATCGCAAAGCCGATGCCCTGCGAGCCGCCGGAGCGCGAGAAGATCGCAGTGTTGATGCCGGCGAGCCGGCCGGTCATGTCGACCAGCGCGCCGCCGGAATTGCCGGGATTGATCGCGGCGTCGGTCTGAATGAAGAATTGATAATCCGTGATCCCGACTTGAGTGCGCGCCAGGGCCGAGATGATGCCGTGCGTCACGGTCTGGCCGACGCCGAACGGATTGCCGATCGCGAGCACGACGTCACCGACCTGCAGTTGGTCGGAATTGGCGAAGTCGAGGGTCGCGAACTTCTCCTTGTTGGTGTCCTTCAGGCGCAGCACCGCGAGGTCGGTACGGCTGTCCTTCAGCACGATCTCGGCCTCGTATTCGCGCTTGTCGGCGAGCGAGACCTTCACCTGATCGGCGCCCTCGATCACGTGATTGTTTGTGACTACGAGGCCGGAGCCGTCGACCATCACGCCGGAGCCCAGCGAGCGCTGCATCTGCTCGGGCTGCTGTCCCGGCACGCCGAAGAACCGGCGAAAAATCGGGTCATCCAGAAATGGATTGCGGTTTTGCACGGTCTTGGCGGCGTAAACATTGACCACCGCCGGCTGCACCCGCTGCACGATCGGCGCATAGGACAATTGCAGCTCGGCCTGCGAGGACGGCACGCGGCGGTCCTGGGCCGCGGCTGCGGAAAGATTCCCCATGAAGGCCAACGTGCACAGAGCGGATACGGCAGCAAAGCGGACAGGTCGGAGCATTCTCACCTCTCGTGGAAACGCCGGAATATAGGCGTGTTCGCCGGGCAATTGAAGGGCGCCCGGCCGGATAACTGGCCCCCCGCCGTACCGGTGCACAACCCGCAGCGGCCGCGTTGAAGCGCGCCGCCAAGCTTCTATGATAGCTGTCATCTCACTGCGCCGCTCCGCTTGTTGCCTGCGGACC
Source organism: Bradyrhizobium sp. USDA 4510 (assembly GCF_054059095.1). Taxonomy (NCBI): domain Bacteria; kingdom Pseudomonadati; phylum Pseudomonadota; class Alphaproteobacteria; order Hyphomicrobiales; family Nitrobacteraceae; genus Bradyrhizobium; species Bradyrhizobium sp. USDA 4510. The sequence goes on from NZ_JBSSBT010000001.1 coordinate 4,387,740, forward strand.
ACAAGCGGAACTGCGATGCCCGGAAGCACTGTCGTGCGTCAGTCACGATACGCTCCTAGGACCGTTCAGTGAGTGAGTGGGGAATTCAAACACAACAGGGGTGCACAATGGGTGCAACAAAAGTCAGTGCAATCGCCATAGGCCTGGCAGGGGCGCTTGCCGCCTCGCCGGCCTATTCGCAATCGGCCGGAGGCGGCAGCGATGCGGAGATCGCGCTGCTGAAGCAGCAGCTGAAGATGCTCGAGCAGAAGCTCGACAAACTGCAGAAGCAGACCAACGCCAATACTGCAAGCGCAGCCAGCGCAAACGCCAATGCGAAGGCGGCGGATGCCAAGGCCGCGCGGGTGGCGACCGCCAACGCCGCGATCCCGGTGAAGGGCCCGGTCGCGCCGTCCGGCGTCGTGGTGACGATGCCGAACAACCGGCCGACGATCTGCACCGCGGACGAACAGAACTGCGTTGCGATCACGAGCCGCGTGCACTGGGATGTCGGCGGCTACGACTATCGCCCGAACACCGCAGGCACCTCACCGCAGAAGCTCGACAGCGGCGAGAACGTCCGCCGCGCGCGCATCGGCATCGTCGGCAAGTTCTTCGGTGACTGGAATTACTCACTGATCTACGATTTCGGCGGCTCGTCCGACGGCTTCGGCGGCGCGGCGCCGGGATCGCTGCCCGGCGCGCGGCACCTCGGGCATCGAGAACGCGTATCTGAGCTACACCGGCTTCAAGCCGTTCGGCGGCAAGATGGCGATCGAAGGCGGCATCATGGACGTGCCGTGGACACTCGACGAAGCGACCAGCTCCAACGACATCCTGTTCATGGAGCGCGCCTCGGTCGGCATCATCGCACAGAACATCGCCGCCGGTGACTTCCGTTCGGCCGCCGGCACCCGCTGGTGGAACGACCAGTTCTGGATCGGCGGCTATGTCACCGGACCGACGTCGGGCGCCATCCACTCCGCGTCCTCCGCCTCGCCGGCCGGCACGTCCGAGCAGTATGGCGGGGTCATCCGCGTCGCCGGCAATCCGATCAGCGGCAAGAATTATTCGGTGCACATTGGCGCCGATGCGGAATGGCTGGTGCAGCCGCCGCGCAACCAGCTCACGCAGGCGCAGACGCTCACGCTCAGCGACCGGCCCGAGCTGCGCATCGATCCGACCACGCTGATCTCGACCGGTGCGATCGCCAATGTCTCCGGCGCGCAGGTCTACGGCGTCGAGGCGGCGGCGACCTATGGCCCGTTCATCGCGCAGGGCGAATATTACTGGTTCAATGTCGACCGCTCCGCGAACACCGGACTGCCGCCGTTCGGCGCGCCGAGCCTGAAGTTCGACGGCGGTTACGCGCAGGTCGGCTATGTGCTGACCGGCGAGAACCACGCCTACAACCCGGCGACGGCCTCCTATAGCGGGATCAAGCCGCATGATCCGTTCTCGCTCGCGGGCGGCGGCTGGGGCGCCTGGGAAATCGCCGGCCGCGTCAGCACGATGGACCTCAACGATCAGATCGCGCAGGCGGTCGGCATCGCGGGTGGACGGCAGACCGTCTACACCGCCGCGCTGAACTGGTACGTCAACAACAACGTCCGCTTCATGCTGAACTATCTGCACGGCGATATCGCCAAGCAGGCCTCGGCGACCTCGGCTGCGGACGTCGGCTCGAAGTTCGACGCGGTCGCGCTGCGTACGCAGGTTGCGTTCTGATCTGATCGGAGCTGAGACCAACTCATAGACGGCCGGGGCATCGCTCCGGCCGTTTTCATCGAGCGTTTGGTTCACGCGTTTCTAGCTGAATGAGATCGGTCGAATATTGACCAGGACGGCGCCGCGCTCCCTCTCCCCGTTCTTACGGGGAGAAGGTTGGGGTGAGGGGCCCTCTCCGCGTATTCGGCAGCAGCTGCGCTTGCTGAGGCTCCCCCTCACCCGGAACGCATCTGACGATGCGTCATAGCCGAAGCACCGCTTCGGCGTTCTTGAGAACGGCCGCCGTAGGCGGCCTATGCCTCTCCCCGCACGCAGGGCGAGGTGAAGCGGAGCGCGTCGCGCGAACATGCTTTCAGGCCGCGCGCTTCGACTTCTTCACAATGACCTCCGGCGCCGGCGCGCAGGACAGCCGCTCCTGATGGCCCTCGCCCCAGGCTTTCAGAATATCGATCACCGGGCGCAGGCTCTCGCCGAGTTCGGAAAGCGTGTATTCGACCCGCGGCGGCACTTCGGCATAGACCTTGCGGATCACGAGGCCATCGTCCTCGAGCGCACGCAGCTGCTTGGTCAGCATGCGCTGGGTGATGCCGGGCATCCGCCGCCGCAACTCGCCGAAGCGCTGGGTGCCGGCCTGCAAATGATACAGGATCACGCCCTTCCATTTGCCGTCGATCAGGTCGAGCGCCGCCTCGACCGCGCAGCCCGGCCGGCGCGCGAAATTCTTCCGTTTCATGCAGTATTTTCCCAATAGTATACAAACAGGGACTAGTTCCCTGTTTTTACAGTACTTGCCAAATGGACGCCAGCGCGACAGTTAATCGGCAGGCAATCGCCCACCACGGAGACCAGGCATGAAGGCCGTCGGATACCAAAAATCGCTGCCGATCGAGGCGGCGGATTCGCTCGTCGATTTCGAGATCGCCAAGCCCGAGCCGAAGGGGCGCGACATCCGCGTCGCGGTGAAGGCCATCTCGGCCAATCCGGTCGACTACAAGGTGCGCAAGCGCGCGGCGCCGACCGACGGCGGATACAAGATCCTCGGCTTCGACGCGGCCGGCGTGGTCGACGCGGTCGGGCCCGACGTCTCGCTCTTCAAGCCCGGCGACGAGGTGTTTTACGCGGGCTCGATCCTGCGCCAGGGCACCAATTCGGAATTTCATCTGGTCGATGAACGCATCGTCGGCAACAAGCCGGCGTCGCTGTCCTTCGCGCAGGCCGCCGCCCTGCCCCTGACCTCGATCACCGCGTGGGAGCTGCTGTTCGACCGGCTCGGCGCGGTGCCGGGCAAGAGCCTCGATCCGCGCACGCTGCTGATCACCGGCGGCGCCGGCGGTGTCGGCTCGATCCTGATCCAGCTTGCGCGCCGCCTCACCGGGCTGACCGTGGTTGCGACCGCGACGCGGCCGGAGTCGCAAAAGTGGTGCCGCGATCTCGGCGCCCATGCGGTGATCGATCACTCGCAGCCGATGAAGGAGCAGATCGAGAGCTTGAGGCTGCCGCCGGTCGGCCTCGTCGCCAGCCTCACCTTCACCGACCAGCACTACAAGTCGATCGCCGACTTCATCGCGCCGCAGGGCAAGTTCGGCCTGATCGACGATCCGCCGGAATTCAACGTCGCCGCGTTCAAGGGCAAGGCGGTCTCGGTGCACTGGGAATCGATGTTCACGCGCTCCTCGTTCCAGACACCCGACATGATCGCGCAGCACCATCTGCTCAACGATGTCGCCGACCTGATCGACAAGGGCGTGCTGCGCAGCACGCTCGACCAGACCTTCGGTACCATCAACGCCGCCAACCTCAAGCGCGCCCACGCTTTGCTGGAAAGCGGCAAGTCACGCGGCAAGATCGTGCTCGAAGGCTGGTAAGGCTCCTCACGTCCGCTTCCTCATGCCCGGGCAACATCCCGGGCATGATATCCCCACAGGCCGGCGGGTGGCTTTTGCCAAAGCCACGGCATCGCCTGTATGATTTGCGCAACGATCACCCCGTCCTCAATCCGGCCGCGCAGGACGCGGCCGGAGCGGTGGTGACGCCCACGGGGATGGGAGGAAACCGATGAGTTTGCTCACGGCCGATCCGTCGCGGATCGATCCGGAGTGGATGACGCGGGCGCTGCGCGAAGCCGGTGTGATCGACCAGGTCAGGGTCGTCGATCTCGCCTGCAAGCCGGTCGGCAATGGCCTCGTCGGCGACAGCTATCGATTTCGCCTGACCTATGACGGCGACGAGCCGAACGCTCCCTTGAGCGTCGTCGGCAAATTCCCGGCCGCAGATCCCGACAGCCGCCGCTCCGGTTCCGCGCACACGCTTTACGTCCGCGAGGTCGCGTTCTATCGCGAACTGGCGGCGACCGTCGCCATTCACACCCCGCGGCCGATTCTTGCCGAAATCGATCCGGCGACCGACGACTTCACCCTGATCCTGGAGGACCTCGCGCCCGCACGTCCGGGCGATCAGCTCGCCGGATGCTCGATCGCCGACAGCCAGATCGCCATGACCGAGGCCGCGGCGTTGCATGCGCCGCGATGGAATGACCCGAGCCTCGATGCGGTGCAATGCTTCGTGATGGCCGCAAGCCGGCGCAGAGACCTTCGCTCGGTGCTGCCCGGCATCATCGGTCACTACAAGGAGCGATATCGCGGCGTGATCGAGCCGGAATTCCTTGATCTGATCGACCGGCTTCCGGACGCGCTATTGCGCTACCAGTCCGATCGATCGGCGCCGCGAACGCTCCAGCACGCAGATTTCCGGCTCGACAACATGCTGTTCGACGTCCGCGGCAATACCCATCCGATGGCGACGCTGGACTGGCAGACGCTGACAGTGGGCCCGGCAATCGTCGACGTCGCCTATTTCCTCTCGGCCGGCATCGACCCGATCGAACGGCGGCTTCATGAAGCCGACCTGGTGCGGTTCTATCATTCGGAACTGATCCGGCGCGGCGTGCGGGACTATGACTGGGATCGTTGCTGGCGGGGATTACCGGCGCTACACGCTGCACGGCATCATGATGGGCGTCGTCTCCGCGCTCAGCGTCCAGCGCTCCGAGCGAGGCGACGCGCTGTTCCTGAAAATGACCCGCGGCGCCTGCGCGCAAGCCCTGGACCACGACAGCTTTTCATACTGGCAGGACTGACGCGCTTTCGAGCGAAGTGGATACAACCCGTCAGGACATCGAAAGGGATCGGCGTGCTCAACAAACTGGACGACTTCCCCATCCACCAGACGCCGGAGCCGATCGCGGTTCCCTCGACCAGCGACCGCAATGTCTATGACCGGACCTGGTTCAACGGCTACACCGCCGACGGCGCGTATTATTTCGGGATCGGCATTGCGATCTACCCGCACCGCAAGATCCTCGATTGCGCCTTCAGCGTCGTGGAGCGCGGCGGACGGCAGCACTGCTTTTACGGTTCGCGGCGCGCCCCGCTCGAGCGCACCGAGATGCAGGTCGGTCCGTTCAGGCTCGAAGTGCTCGAGCCGATGCTGCGGACCCGGGTCGTGCTCGACGACAATGCGACGGGCCTCGCCTGCGACCTGACCTTCTCCGCGCGCACCGCCGCGATCCAGGAAGCGCGCCAGACGCTTTGGTCGGGCGACCGCCGCGCGATGGATTCGACCCGGTTCGACCAGTTCGGCCGCTGGAGCGGCGTCATCAGCCACCCCGACGGCGGGATCAAGGTCGACGATCGCACCTGCTACGGCACCAAGGATCGCTCCTGGGGCGTGCGCAATGTCGGCGAACGCGACGTCGGAGGCGCGCCGATGCCGCCGCCGAGCGTGTTCTTCCTCTGGGCGCCGCTGGTCTGGGACGACCACATCTCGCACACGATCTTCTTCGACGGGACGCAGGGCGAGGCGCTGGTCCGCGAGGGCATCACCGCGCCGCTCTACCGATGCGAGGCCGAGATTCCCGGCGTGGTCGACGGCCTCGACCGCCGCATGGCGACCGCGCGGCATCGCGTCAAATACGTGCCGCACACCCGGCTCGCGCAGTCGGCTGAAATCGACCTCGTCGATATCGACGGCCACACCACGACCATCGCGCTCGACCCGATCCTCAAATTCCAGATGAAGGGGCTCGGCTACGGCCATCCGCAGTGGGGCCAGGGCATGTGGAAGGGCGAGCTCGAGATCGGCGGCGAGTCGTTCGATCCATCGACGCTCGACCCGCTGGCCCGCGAGAATGTGCACGTCCAGCAGGTGGTCCGCGCCCGCCAGGGCGGCCAGACCGGAATTGGCGTGCTGGAGCAGGTTTGCTTCGGTCCCTACCGTCCCGCAGGCTTCAGCGAGTTCCTGGACGGCGCGAAGGGATAGCTAGAGCGTTTTCGAGCGAAGTGGATACCGGTTCGCGTGAAGAAAACGCGTCAAAGCAAGAATCTAGAGCCCCGTTCCGATTCCATCGGAACGGGAAAAGCTCTAGATCGCCGGCACGCCCTCGACGAACAGCAGGCGTCGCTCCAGCGCGGTTGCGCGAAGCTTCAACGCTTCGGCATATTCCGGTGACGCATACCATTCGCGCAGGCGCGCCATGGTCGGAAATTCGACGATGACGATCGCGTTCGGTGGTGGACCGCCCTCCACCACCTCGACCGTGCCGCCGCGCACGACGTAGCGCCGCCAAATTGTGCGATGGTGTTCGCCGCCAGCGTCCGATAGGCCTCGAACGCCGCGGCGTCGCGCATCTCGACCTCGGAGATCACATAGGCCGGCATGCGGCCTCATGCGATGGTGTTGACGATGCCGCCTTCGGCGCGCAACGCGGCGCCGTTGGTCGCCGATGCCTGCCTGGAGCAGACATAGACCACGAGATTGGCGATCTCCTCGGTGCTGGCAAAGCGCTGCAGCAGCGAGGTCGGCCGGTGCTGCTTGACGAAGTTGGAGGCCGCCTCCTCGACCGATTGGCCGTTCTGCTTGGCGAGATCCTTGACGAAGGTCTCGACGCCTTCGGACATGGTCGGTCCGGGCAGCACCGAGTTGACGGTCACGGCGGTGCCTTTGGTCAGCTCGGCGAGCCCGCGCGCGATCGCAAGCTGCGCGGTCTTGGTCATGCCGTAATGGATCATCTCGGTCGGAATGTTGAGGCCGGACTCGGAGGAGATGAAGACGATGCGGCCCCAGTTGCGCTTCAGCATGCCCTGCATGTAGCCGCGCGACAGCCGCACGCCCGACATCACATTGACCTCGTAGAAGCGGCTCCAGTCCTCGTCGGGAATGTCGAAGAACGGCTTCGGCTCGAAGATGCCGGCATTGTTGACGAGGATGTCGACGTCCGGCAGCGCCGCGAGCAGCGCCTTGCAGCCCGCCGCGGTCGAGACGTCGGCGGCAATGCCGCGGAGCTTTGCGTCCGGTACTGCCTTCGTGATCGCGGCAATCGCGGCATCGACCTTGGCCTGACCGCGGCCGTTGACGACGACCTCGGCGCCGGTCTCGGCCAGCCCCCTTGCGATGGCATTGCCAATGCCCGCGGTCGAGCCGGTCACCAGCGCAGTCTTTCCGGAAAGGTCGATTTTCATCTGTCATCTCCATTGATGTCGACGGACATATCGGGCGCGGCATGCAGCGCCGCAATTGCATCTCACCGATGCGTGAGGAAGCAGAACACACCTCGTCGTCCTGGCGAAAGCCAGGGGGACCCATTACCACCGCAGGTGATTATGAGAAGGATTTGAGCCCCAGCGTCGCGCAACAATTTAGATTTGGGGTAATGGGTCCTGGCTTTCGCCAGGACGACGGGGATGGAGCGTGGCCACCAAATAAAAACGGCGCCCGAAGGCGCCGCTTTCAAAACCTGGCTCGAAGCGGGGCTTACGCCGCCTCGGCTTCCTTGTCCTGCGCCGGACCGGAGTCCTGGCCCTTGGCGTCGACGTCGCGGTCGACGAACTCGATCACGGCCATCGCCGCGTTGTCGCCGTAGCGGAAGCCGGCCTTGATGATGCGGGTGTAGCCGCCCTGGCGGTCCTTGTAGCGGGTCGCCAGCGTGTCGAACAGCTTCTTGACCTGGTCGACGTCGCGCAGCTCCGAAATCGCCTGGCGGCGCAGGGCGAGGCCGCCCTTCTTGCCGAGGGTGACGAGCTTCTCGACGATCGGCCGCAGCTCCTTGGCCTTCGGCAGCGTGGTGACGATCTGCTCGTGCTTGATCAACGCGGCCGCCATGTTGGCGAACATCGCACGCCGGTGCTCGGCGGTGCGGTTGAGCTTCCGATGAACCTTGCCGTGACGCATTGACTTATTCCTTCTTCAATTCTGCCGCGGTGGTTCAGCGACAAGTTTTGCAGGTGGGCATCCTGCGTTCGCCCGCAAAAGCGCCTTAGCGCGCTTTTGCTATCTCGTTTGAGCATGATCCTCGCCGGAAAACCGCTCCGCGCTTTTCCGGGATCATGCTGCGTAAAAAATCGTGGCCGGAAGTTTTCCGGCCACGACGGTGGAATCGGATCAGTAGTGATCCTCGAAGCGCTTGGCGAGCTCGTCGATGTTCTCCGGCGGCCAGCCCGGCACTTCCATGCCGAGGTGCAGACCCATCTGGGCCAGCACTTCCTTGATCTCGTTCAGCGACTTGCGGCCGAAGTTCGGGGTGCGGAGCATTTCCGCTTCCGACTTCTGCACGAGGTCGCCGATGTAGACGATGTTGTCGTTCTTCAGGCAGTTTGCCGAACGCACCGACAGCTCGAGCTCGTCGACCTTCTTGAGGAACGCCGGGTTGAACGCGAGATCGGGGATGATCTCCTGCGTGACTTCCTTGCGCGGCTCTTCGAAGTTGACGAACACGTTGAGCTGATCCTGCAGGATGCGCGCGGCGTAGGCCACCGCGTCCTCCGGCGTGATCGCGCCGTTGGTCTCGATCGTCATGGTCAGCTTGTCGTAGTCGAGGATCTGGCCCTCGCGGGTGTTCTCGACCTTGTAGGACACCTTGCGGACCGGCGAGAACAGGCTGTCGACCGGGATCAGGCCGATCGGAGCATCCTCGGGACGGTTGCGCTCGGCGGCGACATAGCCCTTGCCGGTCGTGACCGTGAACTCCATGCGGATCTCGGCGCCGTCGTCCAGCGTGCAGAGCTGCAGGTCGGGGTTGAGCACCGTGACATCGCCGACGGTCTGGATGTCGCCGGCGGTGACGGCGCCCGGGCCCTGCTTCTTCACGACCATGCGCTTCGGGCCTTCGCCCTGCATCTTGATCGAGATGTCCTTGATGTTGAGGACGATGTCGGTGACGTCTTCACGGACACCGGCGATCGAGGAGAACTCGTGCAACACGCCGTCGATATGCACCGACTGCACCGCCGCGCCCTGCAGCGAGGACAACAGGATGCGGCGCAGCGCGTTGCCGAGCGTCTGGCCGAAGCCACGCTCGAGCGGTTCGGCGACCACGGTGGCGAACCGGCTCGCGTCCGAGCCCGGCGTCACCTGCAGCTTGTTCGGTCGAATGAGTTCTTGCCAATTTTTCTGGATCGTCACTGTTTCACCCATTTGCCGGTCACAGGGCCAAATCGAATGGCCGAACCCGGCGTTGGAGATCGCGGATCAGTCCGCGCGGTCAATTCCAAAAACCATCGCAGGGCGGCCAGAGGCCGCCCACGACTTACAGATCAAACGCGCCGACGCTTGCGCGGACGGCAGCCATTGTGCGGGATGGTGGTCACGTCGCGGATCGAGGTGACGGTGAAGCCCGCAGCCTGCAGCGCACGGAGCGCCGACTCACGGCCCGAACCCGGGCCGGCCACTTCAACCTCCAGCGTGCGCATGCCGTGTTCCTGCGCCTTCTTGGAGACGTCTTCGGCCGCGACCTGCGCGGCATAGGGGGTCGACTTGCGCGAGCCCTTGAAGCCCATGGTGCCGGCCGACGACCAGGCAATGGTGTTGCCCTGCGCGTCGGTGATGGTGATGGTCGTGTTGTTGAACGACGAATTCACGTGCGCGATGCCGGAGGCGATGTTCTTGCGTTCGCGGCGGCGTACGCGGGTGGCTTCCTTGCCCATTTCAAACCTTTCCTGTGATCTCGACGCCGCCGTAGTGCCAGCGGCTACACCTCAAAACGCAAATGGCGAGTAGCGAATTTCCATTCGCTACTCCCCACTAGCAATTCGCAAAACTTATTTCTTCTTGCCGGCGATCGCCTTGGCCGGCCCCTTGCGCGTGCGCGCATTGGTGTGGGTGCGCTGGCCGCGCACCGGCAGACCGCGGCGATGACGCAGGCCGCGGTAGCAGCCGAGGTCCATCAGCCGCTTGATGTTGATGCCGACCTCGCGACGGAGGTCGCCCTCGACCAGGTAGTCGCGGTCGATCACTTCGCGGATCTGCAGGACTTCCTGGTCGGTCAACTGGTTGACGCGACGGTCCAGCGGGATCTTGACCTTCTCGATGATGTCGGCCGCGTTCTTCTGGCCGATGCCATGGATGTACTGAAGCGCGATCAGGACGCGCTTGTTGGTGGGAATGTTGACGCCGGCAATACGGGCCACGGACTTCTCTCCTGTCGCCGATCCATCACGGATACGGGCTTCTCAAGTGCTTGCTCTCTCGGGCTTGTGTCCACAAACGCGAACACGACGCCCTCCCCTCATGTCCTTCGGGGCCCGGCATCGTCATCAAACTATCCAACTTGGATGCGGAGCTTATTAAAGGATTCATGTCGGTTTCGTCAACCGCTCCTAGCGTTTAGCTCGCTTTTTCGTGAGCTTTTTTGCCACCTTTTTGGCGGTCTTTGCTCCCTTGCGGGCTTTGGCGGCGCGGGCGGCCTTCTTTACCGCCTTCTTCGCGGCTTTCTTCACGGTTTTCTTGGCCGCTTTGGCCTTGGAGGGCGCCTTGGCAGCCTTCCGGGCCGATTTGGCGGCCTTTTGGGCTGGTTTAGCTGCCTTCCGGGCCGGCTTCTTGCTGGCCTTCATGGCCGCCTTGGCGGCCTTTTTAGCCGCCTTCGGGGCGTGATCCTCGTGTTCCCTGGGTTCCAGCGCGCCGAGTGCGGTCAGGATCCGGTTGATCTCGCGGGTGACGTGCTCGATGGTCATCATGCCATCGACCGTCAGGAGCTTCCGCCGCTCCGAATAATAGTGAATCAGCGGCTCCGTCAGCGAACGGTACTGCGCCAAGCGCTTGGTCAGCACTTCCGGCGTGTCGTCGAGGCGGACTTCCTCGCCGCGCGCGCGGGTTTCCTCGGCACGCTTCTCAACGCGGGCGAGCAGCGCGCTCTCGTTGACGCGGAGCTCAACCACCGCGTCGAGCTTGAGGTGCTTTTTCCGGAGCAGATCGTCGAGCGCCTCCGCCTGCGGCACAGTGCGCGGGAAGCCGTCGAGAATGAAGCCCTTCCTGGCATCGGGCTCCTCGATGCGGTCGGCGATGATTCCCACCACGACCTCGTCTGGAACCAGGCCGCCATTGGCCATGATCTCCTTGGCCTGGAGGCCGACCGGCGTGCCCGCGGCGACCGCAGCGCGCAGCATCTCACCGGTCGAGAGCTGGACGATGCCGTGCTTGTGCACCAGCCGCTGCGCCTGGGTTCCCTTGCCCGAGCCCGGCGGCCCCAAAAGGATCAATCTCATATCTGTTTCGCCCCCCGGCTAGGTGGGCGACGTCCGCACACCTGTGTTTTGAGTTCGAAGCCGAGCCGCGATCAGCGGCGGCGGCCTCCCCTGAGCTTCGACTTCCTGATCAACCCCTCATACTGATGAGCGAGCAGATAGCCCTGCACCTGCGACACCGTATCCATCGTCACGCTGACGACGATCAACAGCGAGGTGCCGCCAAAGTAGAACGGGACCGATGCGTAGGAAATCAGAATTTCAGGAATCAGGCAGACGATCGCGAGATAGACCGCGCCGAGCACCGTGATGCGCGACAGCACATAGTCGATGTACTCGGCGGTGCGCTCGCCGGGCCGGATGCCCGGGATGAAGCCGCCATGCTTCTTCAGGTTGTCCGCGGTCTCGGTCGGATTGAACACGATCGCGGTGTAGAAGAACGCGAAGAACACGATCAGCGCGAGATACATGAACAGGAACAGCGGCCGGCCGTGGCTGAGCTGGGTCGTGATCCACTGGAACCATTCCGGCCCCTTGCCGGCGTTGAAGTTCGCGACCGTGGTCGGCAGCAGCAGCAGCGACGAGGCGAAGATCGGTGGAATCACGCCCGAGGTGTTGAGCTTGAGCGGCAGATGCGAGGACTGGCCCTCGAACATCTTGTTGCCGACCTGGCGCTTCGGATACTGGATCAAAAGCCGGCGCTGCGCGCGCTCCATGAACACGATGAAGGCGATCACGGCGACCGCCATCACGATGACGATCAGGATCAGGCCGGTCGACATCGCGCCCTGGCGGCCCAGTTCCAGCATGTTGGCGAGCGCCGACGGCAGCTCGGCGACGATGCCGGACAGGATGATCAGCGAGATACCGTTGCCGATGCCGCGCGAGGTGATCTGCTCGCCGAGCCACATCAGGAACATGGTGCCGCCGGTCAGCGTGATCGCGGTCGAGATCCGGAAGAACATGCCGGGGTCGCTGACGACATTACCGGCGCCTTCGAGGCCGATCGCGATGCCATAGGACTGGAACAGCGCCAGGATCACGGTCAGATAGCGGGTGTACTGGTTCAGCGTCTTGCGGCCCGCCTCGCCTTCCTTCTTGAGCGCCTCGAGCTGCGGCGACACGGTGGTCAGCAGCTGCACGATGATCGATGCCGAGATGTACGGCATGATGTTGAGCGCGAAGATCGCCATGCGGTGGATGCCGCCGCCGGCGAACATGTTGAACATGCCGAGGATGCCGCCGGACTGGCTGCGGAACACCTGCTCCCAGATGTTGGGATCGATGCCGGGCAGCGGGATGTAGGTGCCGAGCCGATAAACAAGCAGCGCACCCAGGGTGAACCAGATGCGCTTCTTCAGCTCGTCGGCTTTCGCCAGCTGTCCGAAATTGAGGTTGGCGGCAAGTTGTTCGGCTGCTGAGACCATGTTTCGGCTTTCTCCCGGAGCCCCATTCGCCGGCGCCCCCAAAGAGATCAATTCCCTGGGCGCCGGCAGACACCGGACATTATCTGGTGCTCGGCCTCGATAAGTCCATCATTCGATCCGCGGATTGCCCGCGCGTCGCGGGCAATGACGCAGATGTTACGCCGCCTCGCCTTCTTCCTTGGCGGGGGCCAGGATCTTGACCGAGCCGCCGGCCTTCTCGACCGCGGCAATGGCCGACTTGGAAGCGCCGTGCACCTCGATGGTCAGCTTGGTCTTGATCTCGCCGCGGCCGAGCAGCCGCAGGCCGTCCTTGGCGCGGCGCAGCACGCCGGCCTTGACCAGCGATTCGACGTTCACCGTCGCGCTCGCATCGACCAGCTTGTTGTCGATCGCTTCCTGCAGACGGTCGAGATTGATCTCGGCGAAGTCGAGCCGGAAGATGTTGTTGAAGCCGCGCTTCGGCAGACGGCGATGCATCGGCATCTGGCCGCCTTCGAAACCCTTGATGCGGACGCCCGAACGCGCGGTCTGGCCCTTGCCGCCGCGGCCCGAGGTCTTGCCCTTGCCGGAACCGATGCCACGGCCGACACGCATGCGCTTCTTGCGCGAGCCGGCGTTGTCGGCGATATCGCTGAGCTTCATCGCCCTTCTCCTTATCTCTGCTTACTCGCCGACGACGCGGACGAGATGCTGAACCTTGCTGATCATGCCGCGAACTTCAGGGGTATCCTGCAGCTCGGCAACCCGGCCGATCTTGTTGAGCTTGAGGCCGATCAGCGTCGAACGCTGCGAGTGATGGCGGCGGATTGCGCTGCCGATCTGCTCGACCTTGATGGTCTTGCTGGCCTTGGCCATGACAGTAACTCCGAATAGCGCTTCGAGAAGCGCGCGTTGTTATTCCGCCACCACTTCGGCGTCGCCGCCGACGCGGCGCGACTGCAGGGTGGAGACCTTGATGTTGCGGCGTGCCGCCACCGAGCGCGGCGAATCCTGATGCTTCAGCGCATCGAACGTCGCGCGAACCATGTTGTAGGGATTCGACGAGCCGATCGACTTCGCCACCACGTCCTGGATGCCGAGCGTCTCGAACACAGCGCGCATCGGGCCGCCGGCGATGATGCCGGTACCGGCCGGAGCGGCACGCAGGTAGACGCGGCCGGCGCCGTGACGGCCGGCGATGTCGTGATGCAGCGTGCGGCCTTCGCGAAGCGCGACGCGCGTCAGGTTGCGCTTCGCCGATTCGGTCGCCTTGCGGATCGCTTCCGGAACTTCGCGCGCCTTGCCGTGGCCGAACCCGACCCGGCCCTTCTGGTCGCCGATCACGACCAGCGCCGCAAAGCCGAAGCGCTTGCCGCCCTTGACGACCTTCGCCACGCGATTGATGTGGACGAGCTTGTCGACGAACTCGCTGTCGCGCTCCTCGCGCTCCCTGCTCCGTTCGCGTCCGCCGCGTTCGCGTTCACCTGCCATGGTGTTTTCCAATCTCTAGGAGGCCTTGCGCCTCTTTCCTCGTCATCGTTCGTAAAGTTTAGAAGCTCAATCCGCCTTCGCGCGCCGCATCCGCGAGCGCCTTGACGCGCCCGTGATAGATGTAGGCGCCGCGATCGAACACGACTTCCTTGACACCCTTCTGCGCCGCGCGCTCGGCGAGCAGCTTGCCGACCGCCTTCGCCGCATCGATGTCGGCGCCGGTCTTGCCGGCGTCGCGCATGGTCTTCTCCAGCGACGAGGCGGAAGCGAGCGTCTCGCCCTTCTGGTCGTCGATGACCTGGGCGTAGATGTGCTTGGACGAGCGGAACACCGACAGCCGCGGACGGCCGCCTGCCGAGCGGCGAAGCGCAAGGCGCACGCGCTGCTTGCGCCGGGCATTCGTAACCTTGAGTGACATGACCGGCTCCGTTACTTCTTCTTGCCTTCCTTGCGGAAGATGAATTCGTTGGCGTACTTGACGCCCTTGCCCTTGTAGGGCTCCGGCGGACGGTAGGCGCGGATCTCGGCGGCGACCTGGCCGACGCGCTGCGGATCGTTGCCGGTGATCGTGATCTCGGTCGGCTTCGGCACCGCGATGGTGATGCCTTCCGGGATCGCGTACACCACGTCGTGGCTGTAGCCGAGCGCGAGCTGCAGGTTCTTGCCCTGCATCGCGGCGCGGTAGCCGACGCCGGTGATCTCGAGCTTCTTCTCGAAGCCCTTGGTGACGCCCTCGACGAGGTTGGCGACCTGCGCGCGCGCGGTGCCGTACATCGCCTGCGCGCGGTTGGTCTTGACCCGCGGAGCGACCTTGACCTGACCGTTCTCGAACTTCACCTCGACGTCGTCATGCACGACGAACTGAAGCTGGCCCTTCGGCCCCTTCACCTTGACGGTCTGGCCCTCGACGGTCGCCGTCACACCCGACGGGATCGCCACCGGCCTTTTGCCGATACGTGACATCGTAAAATCCTTCCTCAGAACACCGTGAAGAGAACTTCGCCGCCCACGTTGGCGTCGCGCGCCTGGTGGTCAGCCATGATTCCCTTCGGCGTCGACAACACCGAAATGCCGAGACCGTTGTTCACGCGCGGCAGGTTCTTCACCGAGGCGTAAACGCGGCGGCCCGGCTTCGACACCCGCTCGATCTCGCGGATGACGGGCTCGCCGTCGAAATACTTCAGCTCGATCTCGAGCTCGCTGCGGCCCGAGGCATGCTCGACGCTGGCGTAGCCGCGGATGTAACCCTCGGACTTCAGCACCTCGAGCACGTTGGCGCGCATCTTCGAGCCGGGGCTCGAGACCTTGGACTTGGAGCGCATCTGCGCGTTGCGGATGCGGGTGATGAGATCGCTGATCGGATCGTGCGTAGACATTGTTCCGACCCTCCCTTACCAGCTCGACTTCACGAGGCCGGGAACCAGGCCTTTGGAGCCGAGTTCACGCAGCGCGATGCGCGAGAGCTTGTTCTTGCGATAGTTCGAGCGCGGACGCCCGGTCAGCTCGCAACGGTTGCGGATGCGCGTCGGCGACGAGTTGCGCGGCATCTCGGCGAGCTTCAGCGTCGCCGCGAAGCGCTCTTCCATCGGCTTGGTCTTGTCGGCGATGATCGCCTTCAGCTTCTCGCGGCGCGGGCCGGCGTTCTTCGCCATCCGCTTGCGCCGGTTGTTCTTCTCGACTGAACTCTTCTTTGCCATGCTTGGCTCCTGGGTATCCGCGTTTGAGTGGCTTTGGCTCAGCTACTCACTGCCGGAACGGGAAATTGAAAGCGGTCAACAAGGCACGCGCCTCGTCGTCGGTCTTGGCGGTGGTGCAGACCGTGATGTCCATGCCACGCGCTTCCGAGACCTTGTCGAAGTCGATCTCGGGGAAAATGATGTGCTCCTTGATGCCGAGCGAATAGTTGCCACGGCCGTCGAAGCTCTTCGGGTTCAGGCCGCGGAAGTCGCGGACGCGGGGCAGCGCCACGTTCACCAGGCGGTCGATGAACTCGTACATATGGGTCTTGCGCAGCGTGACCTTGCAGCCGATCGGCTGGTTCTCACGCAGCTTGAAGGTCGCGATCGCGATCCGCGAATAGGTCACGATCGCCTTCTGGCCGGCGATCTGGGTCAGCTCGGCGGCGGCGGTCTCGGCCTTCTTGCGATCGTTGACGGAGTCGCCCACGCCCATGTTGAGCACGACCTTGTCGAGGCGCGGCACCTGCATCACGTTGGCATAACCGAACTTCTCGGTCATCATGCCGCGGATCTTCTTGTCATACTCCGCGCGCAGACGCGGCGTGTAAGCTGTATCAGCCATCGATCTCTGCTCCCGAGCTCTTGGCAACACGAACCTTCTTGCCATCGGCCTGAATCTTGAACCCGATGCGGGTCGGCTTTCCGTCCTTGCCGACATACGCAATGTTCGAAAGGTCGATCGGCATCTCCTTGGAGATGATCCCGCCTTCCTGGGTCTGGGTCTGCTTCTGGTGACGCTTCACCATGTTGATGCCGCGAACGAGAGCCTTGTTCTCGTCCGGACGCACCTCGAACACCTCGCCGGTGCGACCCTTGTCGCGGCCGGTGAGCACCATCACCTTGTCGCCCTTGCGGATCTTGGCAGCCATCACAGCACCTCCGGCGCGAGCGAAATGATCTTCATGTGGTTCTTGGCGCGCAGCTCGCGCGGCACCGGCCCGAAGATACGGGTGCCGACCGGCTCGGACTGATTGTTGATCAGCACGGCGGCGTTGCGGTCGAAGCGGATGACCGAACCGTCGGCGCGGCGGATGTCCTTGCGGACCCGGACCACGACGGCCTTCATCACGTCGCCCTTCTTCACCTTGCCACGCGGAATGGCTTCCTTGATCGACACAACGATAACGTCGCCCACGGTGGCATAGCGGCGCTTGGAACCTCCAAGAACCTTGATGCACATGACACGGCGTGCGCCTGAATTATCGGCCACGTCGAGGTTGGTCTGCATCTGAATCATTGATGCACCTCGTCCTCTTTCTGCGCTTCAGCGCGCTCAAAATTTCCCTGAATTCCCTCGGCCAGGCCGAAGTAATCAGGCCGTTTTCTTGTGTTCGCCCCGGACCACGGTCCAGCGCTTCAGCTTCGAGATCGGCTTCGATTCCTCGATCCAGACCATGTCGCCCGGCTTGAACTGGTTGTTCTCGTCGTGCGCGTGGTAGTTCTTGGAACGGCGGATCGTCTTCTTGTAGATCGGGTGGGTGAAGCGGCGATCGACGCGCACCACGATGGTCTTGGCTTGCTTGTCGCTGACGACCACGCCCTGCAGAGTACGTTTCGGCATAGCTGGCCCCTTACTTCTTCTTCGCGCGCTGCTGGGCAGCGATGGTCTTGATACGAGCGATATCGCGGCGGGCTTCCCGCATCCGCGAGGTGTTCTCCAGCTGCCCGGTGGCGCGCTGGAAACGCAGGTTGAAGCGTTCCTTCTTCAGATTCAGGATCGCGTCTTCCCGCTGGTCGTCGCTCATCGCGCGAATGTCTTCAACTTTCATCTCGGCCATGGCGATTACTCCGCAATGCGCGCAACGAAGCGCGTCTTGATCGGCAGCTTGGCGGCGGCGAGCGACAGCGCTTCCTTCGCGGTCTGCACCGGCACGCCGTCGATCTCGAACATCACGCGGCCCGGCTTGATCCGGACCACCCACAATTCCGGGGCACCCTTGCCGGAGCCCATGCGGACTTCGGCGGGCTTCTTCGACACCGGCACGTCCGGGAACACGCGGATCCAGACGCGGCCGGCGCGCTTCATGTGACGGGTCAGCGCGCGGCGGGCGGCTTCGATCTGACGGGCGGTGACGCGCTCAGGCTCCATCGCCTTCAGGCCGAACTGGCCGAACGCCAACGTCGCGCCAGAGGTCGCAACGCCGTGGATACGGCCCTTATGCGCCTTCCGGAACTTCGTTTTCTTAGGTTGCATCATGGCTTTAAGCCCTCAAATTCCTGCTTTGCCTCAAGCGGCGTCGCGGCGCGAACGCGGCGTGCTGTCGCCTTCGGCCATCTTCTTGTCCTGGGCCATCGGATCGTGCTCGAGGATCTCGCCCTTGAAGATCCAGACCTTGACGCCGCAGGTGCCGAAGGTCGTGAACGCGGTGGCAACGCCGTAGTCGACGTCGGCGCGCAGCGTGTGCAGCGGCACGCGACCTTCGCGGTACCACTCCATGCGCGCGATTTCGGCGCCGCCGAGACGGCCCGAGCAGTTGATGCGGATGCCACCGGCACCGAGACGCATCGCCGACTGCACGGCGCGCTTCATGGCGCGGCGGAACGCGACGCGGCGCTCGAGCTGCTGGGCGATCGATTCAGCGACCAGGGTCGCGTCGAGCTCAGGCTTGCGGATTTCGACGATGTTGATCACGACGTCCGACGAGGTGATGTCGGCAACCTTCTTGCGCAGCTTGTCGATGTCGGCGCCCTTCTTGCCGATCACGACGCCCGGACGGGCCGAATGGATCGTCACGCGGCACTTCTTGTGCGGACGCTCGATCACGATGCGGGCGACGGCCGCCTGCTTGAGCTCCTTGTGCAGGATCTCGCGGATCTTGACGTCCTCGTGCAGCAGCTTGCCGTATTCCTGCTTGCCGGCGAACCAACGGGAGTCCCAGGTCCGGTTGATGCCGAGACGCAGCCCGATTGGATTGATCTTTTGACCCATCGTCTTCTCCTGCGCCCTTCTTAGGCGCTTGCCTCGGCCTCGACCTGACGAACCACGATGGTCAGGTGCGAGAACGGTTTGAACACACGGCCCGAACGGCCACGGCCGCGCGGAGCAAAACGCTTCATCACGATGCCATTGCCGACATGCGCCTCGGCGACGACCAGATCGTCAACCTCGAGGTCATGGTTGTTCTCGGCGTTCGCGATCGCCGATTCCAGGCACTTCTTGACATCGACCGCGATCCGCTTGCGCGAGAACTGCAGGTCGGCGAGCGCAGCGGACGCCTTGCGGCCGCGGATCAGCTGCGCCACCAGGTTGAGCTTCTGCGGGCTGACGCGCAGCATGCGGGCGACGGCCTTGGCCTCATTGTCCGCGAGGCTACGTTCGCGCTTTGGTTTGCTCATCGGTTAATCCTCAAGCCTTCTTGGCTTTCTTGTCGCCCGAATGGCCGTGGAAGGTCCGGGTCGGCGAGAACTCGCCGAACTTGTGACCCACCATTTCCTCGTTGATTGCCACCGGCACGTGCTTGTGGCCGTTATAGACGCCGAACGTCAGGCCGACGAACTGCGGCAGGATGGTCGAGCGGCGGCTCCAGATCTTGATGACGTCGTGACGGCCGGACGAGCGCGCGGCATCTGCCTTCTTGAGCAGAGAACCCTCGACGAACGGGCCTTTCCAGACTGAACGAACCATGTCCGGCGTTCCTTACTTCTTCCGCTTGTGGCGGCTGAGGAGAATGAATTTGTTGGTCGACTTGTTGGTGCGGGTCTTCTTGCCCTTGGTCGGCTTGCCCCACGGAGTAACCGGGTGGCGACCGCCCGAGGTACGACCTTCACCACCGCCGTGCGGGTGATCGATCGGGTTCATGACGACGCCGCGGTTGTGCGGACGCCAGCCGAGCCAGCGGGTACGACCGGCCTTGCCGATCGAGATGTTCATGTGATCGGGGTTGGAGACCGCGCCGATCGTGCCGCGGCAACGGCCGTGCACCAGACGCTGCTCGCCCGAGTTCAGGCGGACGATCACGTAGTCCTGGTCGCGGCCGACGATCTGGGCGTAGGTGCCGGCGGAGCGCGCCAGCTGACCGCCCTTGCCGATCTTCAGCTCGATGTTGTGCACGATCGTGCCGACCGGCATGTTGCCGAGCGGCATGACGTTGCCCGGCTTGACGTCGACATAGTTGCCGGCGACGACGGTGTCGCCTGCCGCCAGGCGCTGCGGCGCCAGGATGTAGGCCAGCTCACCGTCCTGATACTTGATCAGCGCGATGAACGCGGTGCGGTTCGGATCATACTCGAGCCGCTCCACGACCGCCGGCATGTCCACCTTGTCGCGGCGGAAGTCGACGGTGCGGTAGGCCTTCTTGTGGCCGCCGCCGCGGAAACGCACGGTGATGCGACCGGTGTTGTTGCGACCGCCGTTGCCGAGCTTGCCCTCGGTCAGGGTCTTCACCGGCTTGCCCTTGTAGAGCGCCGAACGATCGACCATGACCAGCTGGCGCTGGCCCGGCGTCGTGGGATTGTAGGTTTTCAATGCCATCGTCGTTGCGCCTTATAGTCCGGTAGTCACGTCGATGCGGTGGCCCTCTTCCAGGGTCACGATCGCGCGCTTGGTGTCCGACTGCGAGCCGAGATTGCCGC
This sequence comes from Bradyrhizobium sp. USDA 4510, assembly GCF_054059095.1. Lineage (NCBI taxonomy): Bacteria > Pseudomonadati > Pseudomonadota > Alphaproteobacteria > Hyphomicrobiales > Nitrobacteraceae > Bradyrhizobium > Bradyrhizobium sp. USDA 4510. Next base: position 4,408,167 of record NZ_JBSSBT010000001.1, read on the forward strand.
GGAACACCTTGGTCTTGCCCTTGCGAACGAGAGTGTTGACGCTCTTCACCTTGACGTCGAACAGCTTCTCGACCGCTTCCTTGATCTGCGGCTTGGTCGCCTTGCCGGCGACCTTGAACATCACCTTGTTGTGCTCGGAGGCGAGCGTCGCCTTTTCCGTCACGACCGGAGAGATGATGACGTCGTAGTGGCGCGGATCGATGTTCTTCATTTGAAGCGCGCCTCCAGCGCATCAACCGCAGCCTTGGTCAGCACCAGCTTCTGGCGGCGGAGAATGTCGTAGACGTTGATGCCCTGGATCGGCAGCACGTCGATGTTCGGAATGTTGCGGGCCGCGGTCGCGAAACCGGCGTTCAGCTCGGCGCCGTCGATGATCAGCGCGTTGGTCAGTCCGAGGCCGGAGAAGTGGCCGAGCAGCGCCTTGGTCTTGGCGGCCTCGAGCTGCGCATTGTCGATCACGATCAGCCCGCCGTCCTTGGCCTTGGCCGAGAGCGCATGCTTGAGCGCGAGCGCGCGCACCTTCTTCGGAAGGTCGGTCGCATGGGAGCGAACGACCGGACCGAACGCACGGCCACCGCCGCGGAACTGCGGCACGCGGGCCGAGCCGTGACGGGCGCCGCCGGTGCCCTTCTGCTTGTACATCTTCTTGCCGGTGCGCCAGATCTCGGCGCGGCCCTTGGCCTTGTGGGTGCCGGCCTGACGCTTGTTCAGCTGCCACTGCACGCAGCGCTGGATGATGTCGGCGCGCGGCTCGAGACCGAAGATCGCGTCCGAGAGCTCGACGGATCCGGCGTCCTTGCCTTCAAGGGTCGTGACTTTCAATTCCATCTCACACGCCCTCCTTCTCGGCCACAGCCTCGGCAGCTTCGCCACCTGCAACCTTGAACTTGCCGGGCTTCGGGGCGTCCTTCGGCAGCGGCTTCTTGACCGCGTCGCGCACCGAGATCCAGCCGCCCTTGGAGCCGGGAACGGCGCCCTCGACGAGGATCAGGCCGCGCTCGACGTCGGTCGAAACCACGCGCAGATTGAGCGTGGTGATGCGGTCGACGCCCATGTGACCGGGCATCTTCTTGTTCTTGAAGGTCTTGCCGGGGTCCTGACGGCCACCGGTCGAACCGATCGAACGGTGCGAGATCGACACACCGTGGGTGGCGCGCAGACCGCCGAAATTCCAGCGCTTCATGCCGCCGGCGAAGCCCTTACCGATCGAGGTACCGGTCACGTCGACGAACTGGCCGACCACGAAATGGTCCGCCTGGATTTCCGCGCCGACCGGGATCAGCGCGTCCTCGGACACGCGGAACTCGGCGACCTTGCGCTTCGGCTCGACCTTGGAGACCGCGAACTGGCCACGTTCGGCCTTGGGCATGTACACGGTCTTGCGGGCGCCCGAGCCGAGCTGAAGAGCGACATAGCCGTTCTTCTCGGTCGTGCGGTGGCCCAGCACCTGGCAGTTGCCCAACTTCAGCACGGTCACAGGGATATGCTCGCCGGTCTCCGTAAAGACCCGCGTCATCCCGACCTTTTGTGCGATCACTCCGGAGCGCATCGGCGTGCTTCCTGTCTTTCTGTCCGCAAGCGGCGGACGTAAAAATCCAAAACCTTAGAGCTTGATCTCGACGTCGACACCGGCGGCCAGGTCGAGCTTCATCAGCGCATCGACGGTCTGCGGGGTCGGGTCGACAATGTCGAGGAGGCGCTTGTGGGTGCGCATCTCGAATTGCTCGCGGCTCTTCTTGTCAACGTGCGGCGAACGGTTGACGGTGAACTTCTCGATGCGGGTCGGCAGCGGAATCGGTCCGCGAACCTGCGCACCGGTGCGCTTCGCCGTGTTCACGATCTCGCGGGTCGACGTATCGAGGATTCGATGGTCGAACGCCTTGAGACGGATGCGAATATTTTGGCCGTTCATTGCCGTATTCTTTCTTTAGTGAGTGGCGAGTAGCGAATAGCGAATGGAGGGACCCACTCGCTACTCGCCATTCCCTATTCGCGTAGTTACTCGATGATCGCGGCGACGACGCCGGCGCCGACGGTGCGGCCGCCTTCGCGGATCGCGAAGCGCAGCTTCTCTTCCATCGCGATCGGCACGATCAGGTGCACTTCCATCGCGATGTTGTCGCCCGGCATCACCATCTCGGTGCCTTCCGGCAGGTGCACGACACCGGTCACGTCGGTGGTGCGGAAGTAGAACTGCGGACGGTAGTTGGTGAAGAACGGGGTGTGGCGACCGCCCTCTTCCTTGGTGAGGATGTAAGCCTCAGCCTTGAACTTGGTGTGCGGCTTGACCGAACCGGGCTTGCACAGCACCTGGCCACGCTCGACTTCCTCGCGCTTGGTGCCGCGGAGCAGCGCACCGATGTTGTCGCCGGCCTGGCCCTGATCGAGCAGCTTGCGGAACATTTCGACGCCGGTGACGATGGTCTTCTGGGTGTCGCGGATTCCGACGATTTCGATTTCCTCGCCGACCTTGATCACGCCGCGCTCGACACGGCCGGTGACGACGGTGCCGCGGCCCGAGATCGAGAACACGTCTTCAACCGGCATCAGGAACGGCTGGTCGATCGGACGCTCCGGCTGCGGGATGTACTCGTCGACATTGCGCATCAGCTCGAGGATGGCGTCGTGGCCGAGCTTCTTGTCCTTGTCTTCGAGGGCGGCGAGCGCCGAGCCCTTGATGATCGGGATCTTGTCGCCCGGGAATTCGTACTTCGAGAGCAGCTCGCGGACTTCGAGCTCGACGAGCTCGAGCAGCTCCGGATCGTCGACCATGTCGCACTTGTTGAGGAACACGACGAGCGCGGGCACGCCGACCTGGCGGGCGAGCAGGATGTGCTCGCGGGTCTGCGGCATCGGGCCGTCAGCAGCCGACACGACCAGGATCGCGCCGTCCATCTGGGCGGCACCGGTGATCATGTTCTTCACGTAGTCGGCGTGGCCGGGGCAGTCGACGTGGGCGTAGTGGCGGTTGGTCGTCTCGTACTCGACGTGAGCGGTCGAGATCGTGATGCCGCGGGCCTTCTCTTCCGGCGCCTTGTCGATCTGGTCGTAGGCGGTGAACGTCGCGCCGCCGGTTTCTGCGAGCACCTTGGTGATCGCTGCGGTCAGCGAGGTCTTGCCATGGTCGACGTGACCGATGGTGCCGATGTTGCAGTGGGGCTTGTTACGTTCGAATTTAGCTTTGGCCATTTGACTCTCCGTTCAATCGTTGACTGCCATCAACGACAATCAGGCAAACTTCTTCTGGACTTCAGCCGACACGTTCGCCGGAGCTTCGGCGTAGTGATCGAACTGCATGGTGAAGGTCGCGCGACCCTGGCTCATCGAGCGCAGGTTGTTCACGTAACCGAACATGTTCATGAGCGGCACCATCGCGTTGATGACGTTGGCGTTGCCGCGCATGTCTTGGCCCTGGATCTGGCCACGCCGGGAATTCAGGTCGCCGATGACCGAACCGGTGTAGTCTTCCGGGGTCACCACCTCGACCTTCATGATCGGCTCGAGCAGAACGGACTTGCCCTTCGTCAACGCTTCGCGGAACGCAGCCCGCGATGCGATTTCGAACGCCAGTGCCGACGAGTCGACGTCGTGATACTTGCCGTCGACCAGCTGCACCTTGACGTCCACCACCGGGAAGCCGGCAACGACACCGGAGCCCATCACGCTGTTGAGGCCCTTTTCGACGCCGGGGATGTATTCCTTCGGCACCGCGCCGCCGACGATCTTCGATTCGAACTCATAGCCCTTGCCGGGCTCGTTCGGCTCGACGACGATCGACACTTCGGCGAACTGACCGGTACCGCCGGTCTGCTTCTTGTGCGTGTACTTGACTTCGGCCTTCTTGGTCACGCGCTCGCGGAACGCCACCTGCGGCGCGCCGATGTTGGCGTCGACCTTGTAGGTGCGCTTGAGAATGTCGACCTTGATGTCGAGATGCAGTTCGCCCATGCCCTTGAGAATGGTCTGGCCGGACTCCTGGTCGGTCGACACACGGAACGACGGATCTTCCGCGGCGAGCTTGGCAAGCGCCACGCCGAGCTTTTCCTGGTCGGCCTTCGACTTCGGCTCGATCGCGATCTCGATCACCGGCTCCGGGAATTCCATCTTCTCGAGGATCACCGGCTTGTCGGGATCGCACAGCGTGTCGCCGGTGCGCGCTTCCTTCAGGCCAGCCAGCGCGACGATGTCGCCGGCATAGGCTTCCTTGATGTCTTCGCGGTTGTTCGCATGCATCAGCAGCATGCGGCCGATACGCTCTTTCTTCTCGCGGGTCGAGTTCACCACGCCGGTGCCCGACTGCAGGATGCCGGAATAGATGCGGCAGAACGTGATGGTGCCGACGAAGGGGTCGTCCATGATCTTGAACGCGAGCAGCGCCAGCGGCTCCTTGTCGTCCGCCTTGCGCACGACTTCGTTGCCCTCATCGTCGGTGCCCTTGATCGCGGGCACGTCGATCGGCGACGGCAGATAGTCGACGACGGCGTCGAGCAGCGGCTGCACGCCCTTGTTCTTGAACGCGGAGCCGCACAGCACGGGATAGAACGCGCCGGTCAGCACGGCCTTGCGGATCAGGCGCTTCAGGGTCGCCTCGTCCGGCTCCTTGCCGTCGAGGAAGGCAGCCAAAGCGTCGTCGTCGAGCTCGACGGCGGCTTCCACCATCTTCTCGCGATATTCCTTGGCCTGCTCGACCAGATCTTCCGGAATGTCGACATAGTCGAACTTGGCGCCGAGCGATTCATCGTTCCAGATGACGCCCTTCATCTTCACGAGGTCGACGAGACCCTTGAAGTTGTTCTCGGCACCGATCGGCAGCTGGATCGCGATCGGCTTGGCGCCGAGGCGGTCGACGATGTCGGACAGGCACTTGAAGAAGTCGGCGCCGGTCTTGTCCATCTTGTTGGCGAAGACGATGCGCGGAACCTTGTACTTGTCGCCCTGGCGCCAGACGGTCTCGGTCTGCGGCTCGACGCCCTGGTTGGAGTCGAGGACGCAAACGGCGCCGTCGAGCACGCGCAGCGAACGCTCGACCTCGATGGTGAAGTCGACGTGGCCGGGTGTGTCGATGATGTTCAGGCGCTTGCCGTTCCAGAACGCGGTGGTCGCAGCCGAGGTGATCGTGATGCCACGCTCCTGCTCCTGCTCCATCCAGTCCATCGTCGCGGCACCTTCGTGCACTTCGCCGATCTTGTGGCTCTTGCCGGTGTAATACAGGATGCGCTCGGTGGTCGTGGTCTTGCCGGCGTCGATATGCGCCATGATACCGAAGTTGCGGTAGTCCTCGATGGCATGTTGGCGGGGCATGAGACTGTTCCTTAAATTCCGTTGTTCGCCTTACCAGCGATAGTGCGAGAACGCGCGGTTGGCTTCCGCCATCCGGTGCACGTCTTCCCGCTTCTTGACGGCGTTGCCGCGATTGTTCGAGGCGTCGAGCAGCTCAGCCGAGAGACGCTCCGTCATGGTCTTCTCGTTGCGCTCGCGGGCGGCCGAGATCAGCCAGCGGATGCCGAGCGCCTGACGGCGCACCGACCGGACTTCGACCGGAACCTGGTAGGTCGCGCCGCCGACGCGGCGGGAACGAACCTCGATGGTCGGCATCACGTTCTCGAGCGCCTGCTCGAACACGCCGAGCGGGTTCTGCTTGGTCTTGGCCTCGATCATGCCGAGCGCACCGTAGACGATGTTTTCGGCAACCGACTTCTTCCCGGCGTACATCACCGAGTTCATGAACTTCGTAATGATGATGTTCCCGAACTTCGGATCCGGAAGAACTTCACGCTTCTCGGCAGAATGGCGACGCGACATCTGATCGGTTCCCGCTTACTTCGGACGCTTCGCGCCGTACTTCGAACGACGCTGCTTACGGTTCTTGACGCCCTGGGTATCCAGCACGCCGCGGAGGATGTGGTAGCGCACACCGGGCAAGTCCTTGACGCGGCCGCCGCGGATCATGACCACCGAGTGCTCCTGCAGGTTATGGCCCTCACCCGGGATGTAGCCGATCACCTCGAAGCCGTTGGTCAGGCGCACCTTGGCGACCTTACGAAGCGCCGAGTTCGGCTTCTTCGGGGTCGTGGTGTAGACGCGCGTGCACACGCCGCGCTTCTGCGGCGACTGCTGCAGCGCCGGCACCTTCTTACGCGACTTCTGCACTTCACGCGGATTTGCGATCAGCTGGTTGATCGTCGGCATGCAGCCTTCACCCTTTAGTTCACGCGAAAACCTTGAATGGCTCCGCAAATTTCTTCTCAGGACTAGCCGTCCCGCACGGCCTCGCTCGACACGGAACAAACAACCGCGCAAAGCGAAATCGCGCCAACCACTCATCGCTGAGCGGAAAGCGCATCGACGCCACAGAGGACCGCGATCCCGAACCGTTCAGCGTGCGCTGTTCGGTCCGCCACCGAGGTCATGCATCCGAATTCACTCTCAAGAGGACGTGCTCAAGAGAACTAATATCGTCCTGGCATTGCCTAGCTATCATCGACAGCGTTTGAGCGGCATTCGTCGAGGTTGGTGCCCGTCCGGCTCCTCAAAAAGGACCTTCGGGTGTTCCGTTCCGACGCTGGCGTAGCTCACCGCCTGTCGTTAAGTGGGCGCCTTGTATAATCGAGAGATAGTGAAGTCAAGCAAAACGACAAGCGAAGAAACGCCTCTGGCACTTGCGGATTTCGCATTTCACCGAGGTTCGGCGCAAGGCGAAATGTGACGGCCGACCGACCTCCCCGCGCACTTCATCCGAATCTTCGGGCGCGTGCGGAATCATATTACATCCGGGTAAAATATGGTTAGAAACAACTCTCCCCAAGTTAGTCCCGAAGGCAAACTTCGAAACTAAGCCTTTATTTGCCATTCGCAGCGCAAAAATCGGGGTCACAGCCACGGAATTCTCATGCGGTACACCGACATCGCGATCATCGGCGGCGGTCTTGCGGGCTCGACCGCAACCGCCATGCTCGGCCGTGCCGGGATACCGACGATCCTGATCGACCCCCACCGGGTCTACCCGTTCGATTTCCGTGTCGAAAAGATCGGCGGCGACCTCCAGCTCGAGCGATTCGCCAGGACCGGCCTCGCCGAGTCGGTGCTCCGCTCGGCGACGCTGGACGGCGAGAACTGGATCGCGCGATTCGGCAGGTTGCTCGACCGGCAGCCGAGCCGGCAATACGGCATCATGTACGACGCGCTGATTGCGGCGATTCGGAACGAAATCGCCGGGCCGGCGGAATTCATCTGCGACAAGGTGATCAATGTCGCGACCAGTTCCGAGCGGCAGCGGCTCGTGCTTGCCAATGGCGAGGAGATCTCGGCGCGCCTTGTGGTGCTTGCCAACGGCCTGAACGTCGGGTTGCGCCGGATGCTCGGCATCGAGCGGCTGGTCACGAGCTTCTGCCACTCGATCTCGCTCGGCTTCGATTTCGTCCCCGTCGGCCGCCCCGCCTTCCCGTTCGCGGCCATGACCTACTTCTCGGAGCGGCCGAGCGACCGCATCCCCTACATCACGCTGTTTCCGATCGGAAACCGGATGCGCGCCAACCTCTTCACCTATCGCAAGGCCGACGATCCCTGGCTGCGGGCGATGCGGCGCAATCCGGTGGAGACGCTGAACGCCGCGCTGCCGCGGCTGCGCCGGCTCACCGGCGAGTTCGACATCGCCGGCGATATCAAGATCAGGCCCGCCGACATCTTTGTCAGCACCGGCTATCGGCAGGCCGGCGTGGTGCTGGTCGGTGATGCCTTCGCCAGCACCTGCCCCGTCACCGGCACCGGTACCGACAAGGTGTTCACCGACGTCGCCCAGCTCTGCAACGTCCACATCCCGGCCTGGCTGTCGACCGACGGCATGGGCGAGGAGAAGATCACCGCGTTCTACGACGATCCGGTCAAGACCGCCTGCGACGCCTGGTCGAACGCCAAGGCATTCAGCTTCCGCGAGGTGTCGGTCGGCAGCGGGCCCACGTGGCGGGCCCAGCGCTGGGCGCGCTTTTTCGGCTATCTCGGCCGCGGCTGGCTGCGCCGGCTGCACAACCCTGCGGCGGCGGCGTCAACGACGCAGCCGGCCAACCACTTCCGGCAACGTCCGCACGCCGCGGACCGGGCGTAACGAAAAATCTGGCGCTCGACCATCGCCCGCGACGCGGGCCTCACGCCTCCTCATCCTCGTCTTCGTCCTCATCGTCATCATCGTCATCATCCGCGCCGTCGGCGTCCTCGTCGTGATTCAGATGTCCCTGGTCGTCCCACAGCTTGCGATAGACGCCATTGCGGGCCAGCAGCTCCTCGTGCGAGCCGCGTTCGATCGCCCTGCCGCCGGAGATCACGATGATCTCGTCCATCTCGACCACCGAAGTCAGGCGATGCGTCGACCAGATCATGGTGCGGCCCTCGGCGACCTTGAGCAGCGTGCGATTGATCGCAGCCTCCGTGGTCTGGTCGAGCGCCGAAGTCGCCTCGTCGAGCAGCAGCACGGACGGGTTACGGATGATCGCGCGCGCGATCGCGATGCGCTGGCGCTGGCCGCCCGACAGGGTATCGCCGCGCTCGCCGACCGGCGTGTCGTAGCGCTGCGGCAGACTCATGATGTAGCGATGGATCTCGGCCTTGCGGGCAGCGTCCTCGACCTCCGCGTCGGTCGCGCCTTCCTTGCCGAGCCGGATGTTCTCGCGGATCGACATGTTGAAAAGCATGTTCTCCTGGAACACGACCGCCATGTTGGCCCGCAGCGACTCGCGCGTCACCCGGCGGATATCGACGCCGTCGACGGCGACGCGGCCCTCGTCCGGCACGTAGAGCCGCAGGATCAGGTTGATCAGCGTGCTCTTGCCGGAGCCGCTGGGACCGACGATCGCAATGCTCTTGCCGGCATTGAGCTTGAGGCTGAGATTGTCGAGCACCGGCGTCTGCGCCCCCTCATATTGGAAGGTGACGCGGTCGAAGGAGATGTCGTTGGTGATGCGCGGCAGATCCGGCGCGCCGGGACGATCGGCGCCGCGGGTCGGCTCGTCGAGCAGTTCCTGGATGTGACGCACCGCCGCCGCCGACTGGATCGACACCGGGATAAAATGCATCAGATGGGCGATGTTGTAGGACACCTCCCAGAACGCACTCTCGAAGGTCACGAAGGTGCCGACGGTGATCTGCCCCTTGGTGGCGAGATAGGCGCCGATCGCCAGCACCACGAGGTGGAGCAGCAGCACCGCGATGGTGACGGTGCGCTCCACCATGGTCGACAGGAACATGGCTGACGCGGCCTTGGCCCGGACGTCGCGGTTGCGCATCGTGAACCAGCCGAGCGCCCGGCGCTGCAGATTGAACGCCTTCACCACCGCCTGCGCGGCGACGTTCTCCTGCACGGTTCCGAGCAGCGCGGCCTCGTTCTGCTTCTGCTCGTAATTGGCCTGCACCGCCTTCGGCGTCAGGATGCGCGGCCCGATCAGGGTGATCGGAAACACCAGCAAGGCGACCACGGCAAGCTGCCAGTTCAGGAACAGCATCAGGATGATGCCTGCGACCAGCTCGAGGCCCGGCAGCGCCGCGCTGTTGGCGAAGGTCTTGACCGAGCCCTCGAACGCCGACAAATCGATCGAGAATCGCGACAGGATCTCGCCGCGCTTGGTGCGCGCGAAATAGGCCGACGGCAGGTTCTGGACATGGTCGAACAGCCGCGTCCGCACGTCGGCGATGATGCCGGCGCCCAGCCGCGCATCCCAGCGCTCGTACCAGACCGCGATGATCGAGGTGACGATGCCGGCAACCGCGAGCACGCCGAGGATCTTGTAGAGGGCCCCGAAATCCTCCTCGCCGAGCGCGTCGTCGATCAGGAATTTCAGGCTGAGCGGCATGATGACGTTGAACAACGTCTCGACCAGCACGCCGAAGGCGACGCAGGCGAACGGCTTCCTGTAGTTCGCCAGGATCGGCCTGACGAAGCCAAAGATCGTGGAGAGCGCGCCGGCGGCTTCCTTGGCGGTGAAGACGACGAGGTCCTCGTCATCATCGTCGTCATCGAGCTCGAACTCGTCGTCCGCGTCGTCTTCCTCTTCGTCGTCAGCCGGCGCCGCGGACGGCTTCGTGGAGGCGGCCGCCGCGGGCGGACCGGACGCGGGCTTCTTCTTCAGCTCGGGATCGTCGGCCGCCGCTCTCGTCGGATCGTCTGATGCAGGAGGTCTTGGCGCCATGAAACCAACCGATGCTCCACGGCCGGCATGACCGCAAATCGAAACCGCAGCTGATAACACTGCGCCCGTAATCCTATGCGATCACGACGAATTCGGCAAAGCGTTTGGAACGGCCGACGCGCCGCAGCGCGCTCGCGCGGATTCGCGTAGCAAAGCATTGCCGCCGTTTGACAGCTGGTTGACACGAGGCCGGTCGGCTCGCGGCAAAAGCTTCCGGTCGGTCCCGCTAGTCGTCGAGGTCGGCTTCGACCTTGTCGAAGAAGGAATAGCGCAGGCTGTCGGAGTCGGCGTACCACTGCCCCGGCCCCTTGTTGGCGGCCAGCGTCAATGTCCACAGCGCATCGGTGCAGTCGCGGCGGTGCATCGACAGATCGAAGCCGTTGCCGAAGAACAATTCCGACCACTCCCACCAGGTGCCGAGCTTCTTCACCCCGCGCAGCAGGTCGTAGCGATCGATCACTGCCGCCGCCATGTCGGAGGTCACCGACGCGAACACGACGCCGGTCTTGACTACGCGGTTGAGCTCGCGCACCCCGCGCACCACCTGCTTTTCGCCGAGATGGCACAGCGAGGTCTCGAACACGAAGTCGAACTCGTTGGCCTTGAACGGCATGTCGGCGATCGAGCCGAGCTTGTTGTACTTCTTGAGCGCCTTCGGCGTCTTGCCGTGGATGTAGCGGTTGTTCTCGATGCCCCAGGCATCGATGCCACGTTCGCGCAGCGCGCCGACCAGTTCGCCGCTGGCGGAGCCGGCGATCAGCAGTTTGTAGCCCTTCGCCCTGCCCCAGACCGTCTTGATCAGGTCCGTCAGATAGGCCGGGTCGGTGAAGTTGCGCCAGACCTCGCTGTAGGGGCCGACGCCGCGATAATTGTCGAAATAGCTGCGGTCGATCTTGTCGGACAGCGAGTTCTCGTCCTGCGCGCGGGTACGGCGCAGCCGCATCATCTCGGTGACGATGATGTCGGTCGCGGCATCGGAGGAATCGAGCAGTCCATTCAGCGTCGAATCGAACAGATAGTCGCCGACCACCACGATGCCGGGATGCTCCTTCGGCTCGGGCCGGTGGTTGGTCATGACGTCGCGCACCGGCAGGCCGCCCGGCAGCGCGTTGACCGACGACAGCCAGCGATGGATCTTGCCTTCCAGGAAATGCTCGCGCGCATCGCCGAGCGAGGCCGGCAGCGACTTCAACGCGGCATCGATCAGCTCCTGGTCGCTGAGATTGGCGAAGGCCAGGGCATCCGAGCCCGCGATCAGCCAGTTCAGCACGCCGTGCTTGCCGACATCGTGGCGCGCGCCCTCATTGTAGACGCAGCAGCCGCCGAACGCTTCCGACATGAACCAGGCGCCCGGGATCTTCTCGCCCCAGAACGGCTCGTCGAACAGGATCGAGACCCGCAGATAATGCGCGGGCCGGTCGAAATAGGCGACGTGCTTGACCATCGACTTGCGCAGCTGTTCGCCGTCCCAGCGCATGGTCGCGAGCCAGGAGTGCGGCAGGCAGACCAGCACGAGATCGAAGTCGCGCGTCTCCGGCCCCTTGCCGTTCATCATGTTGAGCTGGTAGCGGCCGCCAGCGGTCTTGCCGACCTTGAGCACACGATGGTTGAGCTGGATGTCGGCGCTGACTTCCGAGCGTAGACAATCGATCAGCTGCTCGTTGCCGTTCTGGATCGAATACAGGCCGATATAGCCGTCGACGTCCATCACGTAGTTCTTCAGCGCGTTGAGGCCGTTGGTGTTGTGGCTCTCGGTCGCGATGTCGGAACGCGCCATCACCTTGAAGAAACGCTTGGCGGTCGCGTCCTCGACCTCCTCGTCGAGGACCTGCTCGGCGGTCTTGTAGGCCCACGGGTGTTCGTTGTCGTGGGCGCCGACGCCCTCGTAATATTCGATCGGCGACACCAGGTCGCTGCAGCGCTTGCGGAACGCCTCGATCGCGGCCGCGGTCTTCGCCCCGTATTTGCGGCGCATGCCGGGAACGTCGGCAAGCAACTCGCCGTCGAGCTGCACCTGCTCGGCGTCCATCGGGATCGTCTGCAGGCCGAAATGCTGGATCAGCTCGCGCAGCGGGTCCGGCCCCGTCATCGAGTAATCATAGATCTCGGCGACGCCGGCCTCATACATCGCGGGCGCGGTGTCGAATTTGCGCGTGACGATCTTGCCGCCGAGGCGGTTCGACGCCTCGAAGATGGTAACGCGGCAGAGGTCGCCGAGTTTGCGCTTCAAATACCAGGCGCTCATCAGCCCCCCGGGGCCGCCGCCTACGATAGCCAAGTCGAGCATATGGATTCCGTCGTCTCCGGCGCGAGCCAAACAACCGGTCTAAGTCACCCTAGCAAAGGCACTTTTTTGCCTGAAGGAAAGATGAACAAACTGCGTCCCTGCACCGCAGCAAGCAAAGAAAGCAGCAAAAAGGCCGGCTAAACGCCGGCCTTCTCGCCATACCCGTAGTCTTGCGGATGCCTATTCGGCGGGCGGCAGCGCCAGCGGCTCCGCTTCCGGAGCCGTCGGCACGATCGCCGCCTGCTGCTTCTCGCGCTCGTCGAGGATCAGCTTGTCGCGCTTGACCGCGACCTCGCGGATCCGCGCCATCGAAGCGCCGGTGCCGGCCGGGATCAGGCGGCCGACAATGACGTTCTCCTTGAGGCCCTCGAGCGGGTCCACCTTGCCGTTGACGGCAGCTTCGGTGAGCACGCGCGTGGTCTCCTGGAACGACGCCGCCGAGAAGAAGGAGCGGGTCTGCAGGCTCGCCTTGGTGATGCCGAGCAGAACCGGCGTACCCGTGGCGGGCTTCTTGCCCTCCTCCTTGGCCTTGGTGTTGAGCGCGTCGAACTCGATCTTGTCGACCTGCTCGCCCGAGATCATGTCGGTGTCGCCCTGATCGGTGACCTCGACCTTCTGCAGCATCTGACGGACAATCACCTCGATGTGCTTGTCGTTGATAAGCACGCCCTGCAACCGGTAGACCTCCTGGATTTCGTTGACCAGATAGGCAGCGAGCTCCTCGATGCCCTTGATCGCCAGGATGTCGTGCGGCGCCGGATTGCCTTCGACGATGAAATCGCCCTTTTCGACGATGTCGCCGTCCTGAAGGTGGATGTGCTTGCCCTTCGGGATCAGGTACTCGCGCGGCTCCTCGGTCTTGTCCATCGGCTCGATCGAGATGCGGCGCTTGTTCTTGTAGTCGCGGCCGAAGCGGATCGTTCCCGCGGTCTCCGCGATGATCGCCGCATCCTTCGGCTTGCGAGCCTCGAACAGTTCCGCCACCCGCGGCAGACCGCCGGTGATGTCACGCGTCTTGGCGCTCTCGGTCGAGATACGCGCCAGGATGTCGCCCGGCATCACCTTCCCGCCGGTGTCGACCGACAGAATGGCGTCGACCGACAGCATGTAGCGGGCATCGCCGCCACGCGCGAGCTTCATCACCTTGCCGTCCTTGCCCTTGACCACGATGGCCGGACGCAGGTCCGAACCGCCGCGCGTCGTGCGCCAGTCGATGACCACGCGCTTGGCGATACCGGTCGACTCGTCGAGCGTTTCCGAGATCGACTGTCCCTCGACCAGATCCTCGAAACCGATCGTGCCCTCGACCTCGCTCAGCACCGGGCGGGTATAGGGATCCCACTCGGCGATGCGCTGGCCGCGCTTGACCATATCGCCTTCGTCGACGTGCATCTTCGAACCGTACTGAATACGGTGGGTCGCACGCTCGGTGCCGTCGGCATCGACGATCGCAACGACCATGTTGCGCACCATCGCGATCAGGCTGCCTTCGCTGTTGCGGGCGATCGCCTTGTTCTTGATCACGATCTTGCCGTCGAAGTTCGATTCGACGAACGACTGCTCGTTGAGCTGGGCGGCGCCGCCGATGTGGAACGTGCGCATCGTCAGCTGCGTGCCGGGCTCACCGATCGATTGTGCCGCGATGACGCCGACGGCCTCACCGTGGTTGACCGGGGTGCCGCGGGCCAGGTCGCGGCCGTAGCACTTGGCGCAGATGCCGTTGATCAGCTCGCAGGTCAGCGCCGAGCGGATCTTCACTTCCTGGATGCCGGCCTGCTGGATCGCGTCGACGTGGCTCTCCTCCATCAAGGTGTCACGCTTGATGACGACCTCGTTGGTGGCGGGATCGCGCACGTCATCGCAGGCGACGCGGCCCAGGATGCGCGAGCCGAGCGAGGCGACCACGGTGCCGGCGTCGACGATGGCGCGCATCTTGATGCCGAGCGTGGTGCCGCAGTCGGTCTGCGTGATGATGCAGTCCTGCGCGACGTCGACCAGACGGCGGGTCAGGTAGCCCGAGTTCGCGGTCTTCAACGCGGTGTCCGCGAGGCCCTTGCGGGCGCCGTGGGTCGAGTTGAAGTACTCGAGCACCGACAGACCTTCCTTGAAGTTGGAAATGATCGGCGTCTCGATGATCTCGCCCGACGGCTTGGCCATCAGGCCGCGCATGCCGGCGAGCTGGCGCATCTGGGCCGGCGAACCACGCGCACCGGAGTGCGCCATCATGTAGATCGAGTTGATGTCGGCATCCGCGCCCGCCGCCGTCTTCTTGGTGGACGAGATCTCCTTCATCATCGCCTTGGCGACTTCTTCACCGGCCTTCGACCAGGCGTCGACGACCTTGTTGTACTTCTCGCCATGGGTGATCAGGCCGTCATTGTACTGCTGCTCGAAATCCTTCGCCAGCGTACGGGTCTGATCGACGATCTTCCACTTCGACGCCGGCACGACCATGTCGTCCTTGCCGAACGAGATGCCCGCCTTGAAGGCGTTGTAGAAGCCGAGCGCCATGATGCGGTCGCAGAAGATCACCGTCTCCTTCTGACCGCAGTGCCGGTAGACCTGATCGATCACGCCGGAGATCTCGCGCTTGGTCATCAGCTTGTTGATGATGTCGTACGAGATCTTCGGGTTCTTCGGCAGCAGGTTGCCGAGCATGACGCGGCCCGCGGTGGTTTCGATCCAGCGCTTGGAGTGCTTGCCTTCCTCGTCGAGGCCTTCCCACCGGTACTTGATCTTGGTGTGGAGGTGGATGACCTTCGAATGCAGGGCGTGCTCGAGCTCGGCCATGTCGCCGAAGATCTTGCCCTCGCCGGGCAGGCCTTCGCGCATGATCGAGACGTAGTAGAGGCCGAGCACGATGTCCTGCGACGGCACGATGATCGGCTGGCCGTTCGCCGGATGCAGGATGTTGTTGGTCGACATCATCAGGACGCGCGCTTCCAGCTGCGCTTCGAGCGACAGCGGAACGTGCACGGCCATCTGGTCGCCGTCGAAGTCGGCGTTGAAGGCGGCGCAGACCAGCGGATGCAGCTGAATCGCCTTGCCTTCGATCAGCACCGGCTCGAACGCCTGGATGCCCAGGCGATGCAGCGTCGGCGCGCGGTTGAGCAGCACCGGATGCTCGCGGATCACCTCGTCGAGGATATCCCAGACCTCCGGACGCTCTTTCTCGACCAGCTTCTTGGCCTGCTTCACCGTGGTGGACAGGCCCTTGGCATCGAGCCGCGAGTAGATGAACGGCTTGAACAGCTCGAGCGCCATCTTCTTCGGCAGGCCGCACTGATGTAGGCGCAGCTCGGGACCGACCACGATCACCGAACGGCCCGAATAATCGACGCGCTTGCCGAGCAGGTTCTGGCGGAACCGGCCCTGCTTGCCCTTCAGCATGTCGGCGAGCGACTTCAGCGGACGCTTGTTGGCGCCGGTGATGACGCGGCCACGGCGGCCGTTGTCGAACAGTGCGTCGACGGCCTCCTGCAGCATGCGCTTTTCGTTGCGGATGATGATGTCGGGCGCACGCAGCTCCATCAGCCGCTTCAGGCGGTTGTTGCGGTTGATGACGCGGCGGTACAGGTCGTTGAGGTCCGAGGTCGCAAACCGGCCGCCGTCGAGCGGCACCAGCGGACGCAGGTCCGGCGGAATCACCGGCACGACCGTCATGATCATCCATTCCGGCTTGTTGCCGGAAACGCGGAAAGCCTCGACGATCTTCAGACGCTTGGCGAGCTTCTTGTGCTTGATGTCGGAGTCGGTCTCCGCCATGTCGGCACGCAGCGTCGCCTCGAGCTTCTCGAGCTCGAGCCCCTTGAGCAGCTCGCGGATCGCCTCCGCGCCGATCATGGCGGTGAAGGAATCCTGGCCGTACTCGTCCTGCGCCTTCAGATACTCGTCTTCCGACAGCAGCTGACGGTCCTTCAGCGCGGTGAGACCCGGCTCGAGCACGACGTAGTATTCGAAGTAGAGGATCCGCTCGAGATCCTTCAGCGTCATGTCGAGCAGGAGGCCGATGCGCGAGGGCAGCGACTTCAGGAACCAGATGTGGGCGACCGGCGCCGCCAGCTCGATATGGCCCATGCGCTCGCGCCGGACGCGCGACAGCGTCACCTCGACCGAGCACTTCTCGCAGATGATGCCCTTGTACTTCATCCGCTTGTACTTGCCGCACAAGCACTCGTAGTCCTTGATCGGCCCGAAGATGCGCGCGCAGAACAGGCCGTCACGCTCCGGCTTGAAGGTGCGGTAGTTGATGGTCTCCGGCTTCTTGATCTCGCCGTAGGACCAGGACAGAATCTTCTCCGGAGACGCGATCGAAATCCGGATCTGGTCGAAGACCTGGGCCGGGGTCGTCGGATTGAAAAGATTCATAATCTCTTGATTCATGGTCTTCTCCTCGCGTGCCGATCGTCACCGGCAGCAAATTCGAAACTTTTATTCAGCGCGCGCCCCGCCCAACGTCCGAGCGGAGTGCGAAGGCCCGGCGCGTTTGGCGCCGGGCATGATCACAGCGTTACTCGGCCGCTTCCGACGTCGACGCCGGTCCCACCTTGGAATTGTGCAGGTCGACGTTGAGGCCGAGCGAGCGCATTTCCTTGACCAGCACGTTGAACGATTCCGGAATACCGGCCTCGAAGGTGTCGTCGCCGCGCACGATCGCCTCGTACACCTTGGTACGGCCGGCGACGTCGTCCGACTTCACGGTCAGCATCTCCTGCAGCGTGTAGGCGGCGCCGTAGGCTTCCAGCGCCCAGACCTCCATTTCGCCGAAGCGCTGGCCGCCGAACTGCGCCTTGCCGCCCAGCGGCTGCTGGGTGACGAGCGAGTACGGACCGATCGAACGCGCGTGGATCTTGTCGTCCACGAGATGGTGCAGCTTGAGCATGTAGATATAGCCCATCGTCACCTTACGATCGAACTGATCGCCGGTACGGCCGTCATAAACGGTCGACTGGCCGGAGGCGTCGAAGCCCGCGAGCTTCAGCATCTCCTCGATGTCGGCTTCCTTGGCGCCGTCGAACACCGGCGTTGCGATCGGCACGCCGTGGCTCAGATTGCGGCCGAGTTCGACCAGCTCGTTGTCGTTCAGCGACTTGATGGTTTCATCCTCGCCGTAGATCTTCTTCAGGGTCTCGCGCAGCGGCTTGAGATCCTGCTTGTGATAATAGGCGTCGATGGTCTGGCCGATGCGCTTGCCGAGGCCGGCGCAGGCCCAACCGAGATGGGTCTCAAGGATCTGACCGACGTTCATGCGCGACGGCACGCCGAGCGGATTGAGCACGATGTCGGCGTGCGTTCCGTCCTCGAGGAACGGCATGTCCTCGATCGGCACGATCTTCGACACCACACCCTTGTTGCCGTGACGGCCGGCCATCTTGTCGCCGGGCTGGATCTTGCGCTTCACCGCGACGAAGACCTTGACCATCTTCATCACGCCGGGCGGCAGCTCGTCGCCACGCTGCAGCTTCTCGACCTTGTCGAGGAAGCGCTGCTCGAGGCCCTTCTTCGACTCGTCGTACTGCTTCCGCATGGCCTCGATCTCGGCCATCAGCTTGTCGTTCGGCGAGGCGAACAGCCACCACTGCGACTTCGGATACTCGTCGAGCACCGCGCGGGTGATCTTGGTATCCTTCTTGAAGCCCTTCGGGCCGGCGATGCCCTGGCGGTTCTCCAGCAACTCGGCGAGGCGGTTGTAGACGTTGCGGTCCAGGATCGCCTGCTCGTCGTCGCGGTCCTTGGCGAGACGCTCGATCTCCTCGCGCTCGATCGCCAGCGCACGCTCGTCCTTATCGACGCCGTGGCGGTTGAACACGCGGACTTCCACGATGGTGCCCTGCACGCCCGGAGGCACGCGCAGCGAGGTGTCGCGGACGTCGGAGGCCTTCTCGCCGAAGATGGCGCGCAGCAGCTTCTCTTCCGGCGTCATCGGGCTCTCGCCCTTCGGCGTGATCTTGCCGACCAGGATGTCGCCGGCGCGGACTTCCGCACCGATGTAGACGATACCGGCTTCGTCGAGGTTCTTCAGCGCTTCTTCCGAGACGTTCGGAATGTCGCGGGTGATTTCCTCAGGACCGAGCTTGGTGTCGCGGGCCATCACCTCGAACTCCTCGATGTGAATCGAGGTGAAGACGTCGTCCTTCACGATCCGCTCGGAGAGCAGGATCGAGTCTTCGAAGTTGTAGCCGTTCCACGGCATGAACGCGACCAGCACGTTGCGGCCGAGCGCGAGCTCGCCGAGATCGGTCGACGGACCGTCGGCGATGATGTCGCCCTTCTTGACGATGTCGCCGACCTTCACCAGCGGACGCTGGTTGATGCAGGTCGACTGGTTGGAGCGCTGGTACTTCATCAGCCGGTAGATATCGACGCCCGACTTGGTCGGATCGAGATCCTCGGTGGCGCGGATCACGACGCGGGTGGCGTCGATCTGGTCGATCACGCCCGAGCGGCGCGCGGCAATCGCCGCGCCCGAGTCACGGGCGACCACGCCTTCCATGCCGGTGCCGACGAACGGCGCCTCGGCGCGAACCAGCGGCACCGCCTGGCGCTGCATGTTCGAGCCCATCAGCGCGCGGTTGGCGTCGTCGTTCTCGAGGAACGGGATCAGCGCCGCGGCGACCGAAACCAGCTGCTTCGGCGACACGTCCATGTAGTCGACCTTGTCCGGCGTCACCGGCAGCACTTCGCCGGCGTGACGGCAGACCACGAGGTCGTCGGTGAAGCGGCCCTTGGCATCGAGCGGCACGTTGGCCTGCGCGACGCGGTAGCGACCCTCTTCCATCGCCGACAGATAGATCACCTCGTCGGTGACCCGGCCGTCCTTGATCTTGCGATAGGGCGTCTCGACGAAGCCGTACTTGTTGACGCGCGCGAACGTCGCCAGCGAGTTGATCAGGCCGATGTTCGGACCTTCCGGCGTCTCGATCGGGCAGATGCGGCCGTAATGCGTCGGATGCACGTCGCGGACTTCGAAGCCGGCGCGCTCGCGGGTCAGACCGCCCGGGCCAAGCGCCGACAGGCGCCGCTTGTGGGTGATCTCCGACAGCGGGTTGGTCTGGTCCATGAACTGCGACAGCTGCGAGGAGCCGAAGAACTCGCGCACCGCGGCAGCCGCGGGCTTGGCGTTGATCAGGTCCTGCGGCATCACGGTGTCGATATCGACGCTCGACATGCGCTCCTTGATCGCGCGCTCCATGCGGAGCAGGCCGATCCGGTACTGGTTCTCCATGAGTTCGCCGACCGAGCGCACCCGGCGGTTGCCGAGGTGGTCGATGTCGTCGATCTCGCCCTTGCCGTCGCGCAGGTCGACCAGCGTCTTGATGACCGCCAGGATGTCTTCCTTGCGCAGCGTGCGATGGGTATCGGGCGCATCGAGCTCGAGGCGCATGTTCATCTTGACGCGGCCGACCGCGGAGAGGTCGTAGCGCTCGGCGTCGAAGAACAGCGACTGGAACATCGCCTGCGCCGAATCCAGCGTCGGCGGCTCGCCCGGACGCATCACGCGGTATATGTCGAACAGCGCGTCCTCGCGCGTCATGTTCTTGTCGGCAGACAGCGTGTTGCGGATGTAGGCGCCGACATTGACGTGGTCGATGTCGAGCAGCGGCAGGTCCTTGTAGCCCTGCTCGTTCAGCACCTTGAGCGACTTCTCGGTGATCTCCTCGCCGGCTTCGGCGTAGATCTCACCGGTCTTCGGGTTGACGAGATCCTCGGCGAGATAGTTGCCGACGAGCTCCTCGTCCGACATGCGCAGCGCCTTCAGGCCCTTCTCCTGAAGCTGGCGCGCCTGGCGCACGGTCAGCTTCTTGCCGGCCTCGAGCACCACCTTGCCGGTGTCGGCGTCGATCAGGTCGTTGACGGTCGAATAGCCGCGGAAGCGGTTGGCATCGAACGGCACGCGCCATCCGTCCTTGGTCCGCTTGTAGGTGATCTTCTTGTAGAAGGTCGACAGGATCTGCTCGCCGTCGAGACCGAGCGCGTACATCAGCGAGGTCACGGGCAGCTTGCGGCGGCGGTCGATGCGCGCGAACACGATGTCCTTGGCGTCGAACTCGATGTCGAGCCAGGAACCGCGATACGGAATCACGCGCGCGGCAAACAGCAGCTTGCCGGACGAATGGGTCTTGCCCTTGTCGTGGTCGAAGAACACGCCCGGCGAACGGTGCATCTGCGAGACGATGACGCGCTCGGTGCCGTTGACGACGAAGGTGCCGTTCATCGTCATGAGCGGGATATCGCCCATGTAGACGTCCTGCTCCTTGATGTCTTTCACCGACTTGGCGCCGGTTTCCTCGTCGATATCGAACACGATGAGGCGCAGCGTCACCTTGAGCGGCGCAGCGAAGGTCATGCCGCGCTGGCGGCACTCGTCGACGTCATATTTCGGCTGTTCGAACTCGTAGCGGACGAATTCGAGCATCGAGGTGCCGGAGAAATCCGAGATCGGGAACACCGAGCGGAACACCGCCTGCAGGCCCTCGTCGAGCCGACCGCCGGTCGGCTCGTCGACCATCAGGAACTGGTCATAGGACGCCTTCTGAACCTCGATGAGGTTCGGCATCTCGGCGACTTCCTTGATGTGACCGAAAAACTTGCGTACGCGTTTGCGACCGGTGAATGTCTGCTGCGCCATCGTGGCCTCTCATTTTCGTCGCCTTTGTGGGGCGAACCTTCCGGGAGCGACTGCCATCGGCCCCGGGTTGAATTTCGAATCGTCTCGAAGGAACGAAGCGCTAAGTCAGGAATTAAATCCCCGTCCCGGCCCCGACCACCTCCAAAACGCAAAACAACGCGCGGGGCGCATCACTGCACCCGCTCGTCCAAACGCTCCGCTTTACGGACTGAAAAAGCCCGAAATCTGACTGTCTCCCAACGGCTTCCGCCGAGGACCCTGCCGTCCCCGCCGCCTACCGTGTTTTTCCGCTGCCAACCCGATATGGGATGGCAATAAAGGAGATTCGAGGGTTAAGTCCACGGATCCCCACACTTTTTTGTGTCCGGCGCGCCACGCGACAACCTGTCGCACGCCGTTTGCATGGCCCGGGAGCGCCCTGCGACACTCCCGGATCGCGCATTACTTGAGCTCGACCTTGGCGCCAGCCTTCTCGAGCTGGGCCTTGATCTTGTCGGCTTCTTCCTTGTTGACGCCTTCCTTGACGGGCTTCGGAGCGCCTTCGACGAGGTCCTTGGCTTCCTTCAGGCCCAGGCCGGTGATGGCGCGGACTTCCTTGATGACTTCGATCTTCTTGTCGCCGGCCCCAGCCAGCACGACGGTGAAGTCGGTCTTCTCTTCAGCCGGAGCAGCGGCACCGCCACCACCAGCAGCCGGGCCGGCAACCGCAACGGCGGCAGCGGCGGACACGCCCCACTTTTCTTCGAGGAGCTTGGCGAGTTCGGCCGCTTCGAGCACGGTGAGGCTCGAGAGGTCGTCGACGATTTTCTGCAAGTCAGCCATTGTTCAGTTCCTTAAACGTTTGGTTCGAACCAGGTTTGAGATTAGCGAAGGGTCAGGCCGCTTCGCCCTTTGAGGCATGAGCCTGAATGACGCGTGCGAGCTTGGCCGCGGGCGCGTTGGAGAGCTGAGCAAGCTTGGTCGCCGGCGCCACGAGGAGGCCAACGATCTTGCCGCGCAGTTCGTCGAGCGACGGCAGTGAGGCAAGCGCCTTCACGCTGTCGACATTCAGGACGGTTTTACCCATCGAGCCGCCGAGGATGACGAACTTTTCGTTCGCCTTGGCGAATTCGATGGCAACCTTTGGCGCCGCAACCGGATCGTTCGAAGTAGCGATCACGGTCGGCCCCTTCAGCAGGGAGCCGATGGCAGCGACGTCAGTGCCTTCAAGAGCAATTTTGGCGAGACGGTTCTTCGAGACCTTCACCGACGCGCCCGCCTGCTTCATCTGCATGCGCAGCTTCTGCATCTGGGCCACGGTGAGGCCGGAATAGTGAGCAACGATCGCAACCGACGTGGTCTTGAAGACCTCGTTAAGTTGTTCGACCGACTCTTTTTTTGCCGCTCGTTCCACAGCAAGCTCTTTCCGGTTGGCGGCCTTTCCGCGAAGGCAGGACCGCCGGGTTGCACCCATCGTCCCGCCCTAAACCTGATCCTTGGGCGCGAGACCCTTCGGACATGCCGGGCAAGACGACATCTAGAAGCCTGCCCTCCCAGAGCCTTGCGGCCATGGGCTGTCGAGGTTCGAACCAAACCAGCCTCCCGGCCGCGAACTGATCGCGACGTGGAGTGCAAAATCCGGTCTTCACCCGTCTATGCAGGCCATGCGATTAAGCCGTTGAAAACACGAAGTTCTCGCGGGCGCCTGCAGTCTTGGACAGGATCGAGGCACTTCAGCACGCTGAAGGCCCCTGCTCTCACTCCGTCAGAGGCGATGGGTCTCCTTCCTTTCGAGCATCCTTGCGGGCATGCGGAAAGGAATGATCTCCTATCATCTCAGGTTTTCGGATTGCGAGCACGGACATGCCAGCAAGTGCCAGCACGCCCGGAAGGCGCTATGTAGCCGGTCCTGCCCTGCTTGCCAAGAGCAAATTTCAGACCAGTTCGGCGATCCGCCCGGCCCAGCGAAAAATTTCTTCCCGGAGGCGTCACGCTCCAATGCCGTCGCTCGTCTGGGCGCTGGAGGCTCGCATGAAACGATGGATTGCAGGAATTCTCGCCCTCTTCAACCTCGCCAATGGGCTGGTGATGCTGTCGGCCGGTTCCCTCTGGTGGTCGCTGGTGCCCGGCGCCGCCGATACCGGTCCGTTCAACCCTCATTTGGCCCAGGACGTCGGCATTGCCTTCATCGCGGCCGGGCTCGGCCTGGCCGCGCGAGCCTTGTGGCCGGCCTGGTGGCCGGCAGCGGTCGCGGGCGCCGCGTTCCTGGCCGGCCACGGCCTGCTGCATCTCGTGATGATCGCCGGCGGCCACGACCGCCATGCCGCATCCGATCTGGTGGCGGTCGTCCTGCCCGCGGCGCTCGCCCTCTATTCCGCCCTGCCAAATCAAGGAGAACGACATGCGTAGCTTCATCGCGCGCCGCATGCTGCGCGCCTATTCCAGGCGCTACGGCTACGACACCACCTATCTCGAGATCATGCTGAAGGAATCGCCCGCCGCGTTCTTCAAATTCGCCGGCGCGATGAAGGCCGCCGCCTACCGCGCGGTCGCGCCGGTTGAGGCCTTCTATGCTGCCAAGCTGACCGGCGCCCTGGCGGAAGATTGCGGTCCCTGTGCGCAACTGGTCGTCGACATGGCGATCGGAGCCGGAATGGCGGAACAGCAGGTCACCGCCGTGCTCCGTCGTGACGTTGCCCCCATGACCGCGGACACCGCGCTCGGCTTCCACTTCGCCGACGCCATCGTGCAGCGCTCGACCGACGATAACGCCTGCCGCGACGCCGTTCGCGCACGCTGGGGCGAAAAAGGCGTGATCGACCTCGCCATGGCCCTACAAATCGGCCGCATCTTCCCCATGATGAAGCTGGCGCTGGGATATGCCAGGGAGTGTCGCCGCGTGACCGTGGCCGGCCATCAGATCGATGTCATCAAGCAGGCTGCCTGAGCGCGACCCGCTGGCGCCGTATCGGGCGCGGCTGACCGGGCTTGCCTATCGCATGCTCGGTGGCCGCGGCGATGCCGACGATGTGGTCCAGGACGCCTGGCTGCGGTTCGCCGCGGTCGACGACGTTCGCAATCCCGAGGCGTTCCTCGTCACGGTGGTGACCCGGCTTTGTCTTGACCGGCTGAAGAGCGCCCGCGCCCAGCGCGAGGTCTATGTCGGAGCCTGGTTGCCCGAGCCGGTGTTCGACGAGGCGCTGTCGGCCGAGGCGGCGACCGAACTCGCCGACGATCTCTCCTTCGCGCTGATGCTGGCGCTCGACGCCCTGACGCCCCTCGAGCGCGCCGCGTTCCTGCTGCACGACGTGTTCGACCGGCCGTTCGCGGAAGTCGCCCGCACCCTCGAGCGCAGCGAGGCGGCCTGCCGGCAGCTCGCCGCGCGCGCCCGCCGATCGGTCCGCGACAACCGCCCTGTTCCCGCCGAGCCGCCCGAAGGCCACGCTCGGCTGCTGACGGCATTCTGCAAGGCCGCGGCCAGCGGCGACGTCTCCGCCCTCGCCAACCTGCTGCGCGAGGATGCCATCGCGATCACCGACGGCGGCGGCCGCAAGCTGGCGGCGCTGAAGCCGATCAAGGGGGCAGAGAAGATCGTCCGCTTCATCATCGGTATCGCCGGCAAGAACGCCGGCAGCGAGGTTCGCGTCGAACCGATGATGGTCAATGGCAGCGCGGGCGCGCTGATCTTCCTCGATGGCGAAGTCGACCACACACTGAGCATGGCGATCGACGGCGAGACCGGCCGGATCGCGGCGATCTACATCGTCCGCAACCCGGACAAGCTGCGCCACGCGCCGCGCCGGAGCTGAAGCTCCGGTCAGGCCGCCGTCGCCACCGGATAGGCGAGCGGCTTGCCGGCAAAGAACGCGTCGAGATTGGCCAGCACGCAATCCTGCATGGCGACGTGCGATTCCAGCGTGTGGCCGCCGAGATGCGGCGACAGCACCACGTTCGGCAAAGCGGTCAGTGCATCGGGCGCATGCGGCTCCCTGGCGAATACGTCAAGGCCGGCGCCGGCGATCACGCCGTCGGTCAACGCCGCGACCAGCGCCTTCTCGTCGATGACCGAGCCGCGCGCGATGTTGACGACGAACCCGTCACTGCCGAGCCGGCGCAGGATGTCGGAATTGACCGCATGCTCGGTCTCGGCGCCGGCGCGGACGGCCACCAGCAGCACGCTGCACCAATCGGCGAGCGCTTCCAGCGTCGGAAAGGATTGATAGGGCACGTCGTGCTTCGAGCGGCTGAAATAGCCGACCTCGGTCTCGAAGGCCGCGACGCGGGCGGCGATCTTGCGGCCGATCTCGCCCATGCCGTAGACGCCGACCTTGCGGCCGCGCATGCCGGCGTGCGGCCGCATCATCGGCGACGGCTTTGCACCGGCCCAGTCGCCGCTCCGCACGTAATTGTCAGCCACCAGCAGCCGCCGCACCGACGCCAGCATCAAGGTCACCGCCGTGTCGGCGACGGAGGCCGCATTGGCCCCCGGGCTGTGGCCGACCGCGATGCCGCGCCTGGCGGCCGCGGCGAGATCGACGCCGTCATAACCGGTGCCGTAGCAGACGATTGCGCCGAGCTTCGGCAGCATGTCCATGGCCTCCGTGCCGAGCGCCGTGCCGCCCGCGGTGATCATGGCGCGGATATCGGCGAGCTCGGCCGCCGGGAACGCTTCATCCAATCGCTTGCCCGCCGCGTTCAGCAGCTCATAGCGCTCGCCGAAGCGGATCAGCTGGGCCTTGGGAAAGCGTGAATAGACCAGGACCTTATCGGGCATTGTTGTTCTTTCTTGCGAGAGGCTTCAGATCTTGTCTTGGCGCGTTTTCTTCACGCGAACCGGTAGCCACTTCGATCGAAAACGCTTTGGCAAAACAAAGGGCGGAACCGGTTGCCCGGTCCCGCCCCTCTTTAATCTCGTCACGGCCAGAGACCTCAGCCGAGGATTGTGCCCGGCTCGACCTTCACGCCCGGGCCCATGGTGGAGGAAACCGCCACGCGCTGGATGTAGGTGCCCTTGGAGCCCGCCGGCTTCGCCTTGGAGACCGCGTCCGCGAGCGCCTTGACGTTCTCGACCAGCTTGTCCTCGGAGAACGAGGCCTTGCCGATGCCGGCCTGCACGATGCCCGCCTTCTCGACGCGGAACTCGACCGAGCCGCCCTTGGCGCCCTTCACGGCGTTGGTGACGTCCATGGTCACGGTGCCGATCTTCGGGTTCGGCATCATGCCGCGCGGACCGAGCACCTTACCGAGGCGGCCGACCAGGGGCATCATGTCGGGCGTGGCGATACAACGATCGAAATCGATCGCGCCGCCCTGCACCTTCTCGACCAGGTCTTCCGCACCGACGACGTCAGCACCGGCGGCCTTGGCTTCCTCAGCCTTGGCGCCGCGCGCGAATACGCCGACACGAAGCGTACGGCCGGTTCCGTTCGGCAGGTTGACGACGCCGCGGACCATCTGGTCGGCGTGGCGCGGGTCGACGCCGAGATTGATCGCGATCTCGATCGTCTCGTCGAACTTCGACTTGGCGCGCTCCTTGACCATCTTGATGGCATCCGCGAGCGGATAGAGCTTCTCGCGATCGACGCCCTCGCGGGCCTTCTTCAAACGCTTTCCGATTGACATGGCCCGTTACCCCGCAACTTCCAGACCCATCGAACGGGCAGAGCCCTCGACCATCTTCATGGCCGATTCGATGGTGTCGCAATTCAAGTCCTTCATCTTCTTCTCGGCGATCTCGCGCACTTGCGCCTTGGTCACCTGGCCGGCCTTGTCACGGCCCGGCGCCTTCGATCCGGACTGGATCTTGGCGGCCTGCTTGAGGAAGTAGGACATCGGAGGGGTCTTCATCTCGAAGGTGAAGGACCGGTCCGCATAGATGGTGATGATCACCGGGATCGGGGTGTTCTTCTCTTCCTTCTGGGTCTGCGCGTTGAACGCCTTGCAGAACTCCATGATGTTGAGGCCGCGCTGACCAAGCGCGGGGCCGATCGGGGGCGAAGGATTCGCCGCACCGGCCGGGACCTGAAGCTTCAGGTATCCGGTCACTTTCTTTGCCATTTATCACTCCTGTTGTGCCGGACGGGCCGGCGGTTTCAGGTTCCGTGGTTCGGTTGAAGGGGCTGGCGACCGCCTCCTCCCTCCCACGGCCTCTCGACTTGACGCGAGGCATATACCCCGCGCCGTCCGGTCAGACCACCTTTTCGACCTGACCGAATTCCAGTTCCACGGGCGTCGCGCGGCCGAAGATCGACACCGCGACCTTGACGCGCGAGCGCGCCTCGTCGATTTCTTCCACCACGCCGGAGAACGAAGCGAACGGGCCGTCGGCCACGCGTACGTTCTCCCCGATCTCGAACGACACCGACGCCTTCGGACGCTCCACGCCCTCCTGCACCTGGTGCAGGATCCGCATCGCCTCCGCTTCCGAGATCGGCATCGGCTTGTTTTCCGCGCCGAGGAAGCCGGTCACCTTCGGGGTGTTCTTGATCAGATGGAACGCCTCGTCGGTCAGCTTCATCTTCACCAGCACATAGCCCGGGAAGAACTTGCGCTCGGCGTCGATCTTGCGGCCGCGGCGCACCTCTGTGACCTTCTCGGTCGGCACTAGAATCTGCTCGAACAGTTCTTCCAGCCCACGCTGCTTGGCCTGCTCGCGGATCGATTCCTGAACCTTCTTCTCGAAGTTCGAATAGGCGTGGACGATGTACCAGCGCTTGTCCATCAATTGAGTTCCCATGCTCATCAGTGGATGCCCAGTATCAGGGTAATCAGATAGCGGATGATCTGATCTGCGGCGAAGAAGAAGACCGAGGCCAGCGCCACCATCACGAACACCATGATGGTGGTGATGGTCGTCTCGCGGCGCGTCGGCCAGGTGACCTTGGCGGTCTCCGAGCGCACTTCCTGCAGGAATTTGAACGGGCTGAAAGCCATCGTGAGATCCGCGTCCGTCTCCGGACGATTGCAACGTTTCAAGGAATCCGAACAGCCGACCTTGCGGACCCAGCCCTCGTTTGGAAGGTTGAGCCGATAAACGAGCTCGAATGTTCGGGGAATTAGGCCGCGCCGGATATCCGCCATCAAAGCGGGCCGGCTGCGAGTGGCGAGTATCTACTGCGAGACCGGCCAAACGTCAAGGTCGGCGGGGTCGGGTCCGGCTCCCGCCCGGTTCGGGGAGATCGGGCATTGGTCTCTCCAAATCAAGGGCTTAGCCGGCGCCCTGCGATCCCCTGGCGTCCTGGCGGGATCAGCGTCGTTCGTCTCGCCCCTCTAGGCCAGGCCGGGTTTTGGCGGCAGCAGCATCGATACGAGCAGTCCGCTCGGCTCCCGCAGCCTCAAAGCGATGCTGCCGCCATGGCGCTTGGCGATATCCTGCGCGATCGATAGCCCCAGCCCGAAGCCCCCCTCCTGCCGGGCGCTGTCGGCCTTGAAGAAGGGCTCGAATACCTTGTCGTGCAGCGCAGTTGGGATGCCCGGACCGTCATCCGCCACCTCGATCTCGATGTGGCCGGCCTCCATGGGGCGAAGCGTCACCGCGACCTTGCTGCCGTGCTTGACCGCATTCTCCACGATATTGGTGACGGCGCGCGACAGCGCGCGGGGCCGGCAGGCATAAGGCAGACGCGCCGGCCCGGCATAGGATACCGCGTGGCCCATGTCGGCGAAGTCCGAACAGATGGTCTGCAGGAAGCTCGGCAGGTCGATGAACGACGCCGCCTCCGAGCGGGCATCCTCGCGCAGATACTCCAGGGTCTCGTTGATCATGCGCGTCATCTTGGCGATATCGCCCAGCATCGCCGGGCGCAGGGTGTCGTCGCCGACGCGCTCGGTGCGCAGCCTGAGCCGGGTCAGCGGCGTCCGCAGGTCATGACTGATGGCGGCGAGCATGCGGGTGCGGTCGTCGAGCAGCGCTGCGATACGCGTGCGCATGTCGTTCAGCGCGTCGGCGACCTGGGCGATCTCGAGCGGACCGCGCCGGCGCAGCACCTCGGGAGCCCGCGGCGAGCGGCCGAACGAGGTCGCGGCACGCGCGACATCGGCCAGCGGCGCGATCACCCAACGCACCGCATAGACCGACAGCAGCAGCATCGAGATCAGCACGATGATCGTCCCCCCGGCCAGCGGGCGGAGCAAAGTGGACCAAAGGCCGCCTTTGACCGCAACATCGGCCATCAGCGCGTGGCCATCGTCGAGTCTCACGATCACCTGTGACGACGAGCCTGCGGGATGGCGCAGATCCTCCATCAATTCAATTCCGGGCTCGGCAGCCAGTTGCCGGAACGCTCGCATGGAAAACGACCGCGTCTCTGCGGCTGTTCGAGGCACCAGTTCGCCCAAGGCGACGCGCCTGACGTCGAGACCGCCGCGCCTGGCTGCGGCCAGCAGTTCATCCGCGTCTGCCGGCGTCTTCGTGGAACGCACGAGCTGCGTGAGCTCCGCGACCCGCCCGGCAAGAAACTTCTGCGTGTCGGTGATCGAGGGAGAATCGAACAGAAAAATGATGGTCACCGCCGCGAGCGTGATGCCGATCAGTTCCGAGAGCGCGACGAGGCTCATGAGTTGCGCAGCGACGCTGCGCGGCATCAGCCGCTGCGCCCATCCCATCATATCTGCTCGACCGCAGGCGTGAAGAGGTAGCCGCCGAGCCGCACCGTCTTGATCATCGAGCGGTCCTTCGGATCCGGTTCGATCTTCTGCCTGATGCGGCTGATATGAACGTCGACGCTGCGCTCGACTGAGGCGATCAGGCCGCCGAAGGCCTGCTCGATCAATTGCTCGCGTGACAGCACCTGCCCAGGATTGCGGCAGAACGCCAGCAGCAGATCGAACTCGGCACCGGTCAGCGTGATCCGGACGCCCGCGGGGTCATGCAGCTCACGGGTGGTGGGGTTGATGCGCCATCCGGCAAAGGTCAGCGGACGCGGCCGTGACCGCGACGTGGCGCCGCTCTCGACGCGGCGCAGCAGCGCCCGGATGCGGGCGACCAGTTCGCGCGAATTGAACGGCTTGGTGACGTAGTCATCGGCACCGAGCTCGAGGCCGAGGATGCGGTCGATGTCCTCGCCCCGCGCGGTGACCATGATGATCGGAATCGAAGACGACATGCGCAGGCGCCGGCAGATGCTCAGCCCATCCTCGCCCGGCAGCATCACGTCGAGTACGACGAGATCAAAGCTCTCGCGCTTGAGCAGCGCATCCATCTCCACGGCCGAGCCGACCAGCACCGGTCGGAAGCCGTTGTCCTCAAGCACCTCAGCCAGCATGCGCGCGATATCGGCATCGTCCTCGACGCAGAGGATGCGTGCGTTGGTGACGGGGAAAGCCACGAGGTCGTATTCCAGGATTTGCATCACGGCATTTTAGAGGCCTCGGCCCCGGATGCGCAGTACGCAAATATAGCGTTTTGTTAAGCCTGCACGGCCAAATGTGGCTCAAATAGGTCGCGCGGTTTCGCGAGCTACATCTGACTTAATATCTCTTAATCCCGACCCCGGCGGCCCTGCTCTATCGTGACCTTCGATCGTTCGTGGGGTGAGCGGTCGTTCGAGGGGTACATGAGAATCGAATTTCTGCCGGGCGCTGCGACTGATGCGCGGAGCACGGGCCGGGCGTCGCGCAACGGTCAGCCCAATCGGTCATCCCTGCTTGCCGGCGCTGCGGTTGCGATGGTGTTGTTGTCGGGCTGTGCCAGCGCACCGATGACGCGAGGCGGGTCACTGGCATCCTACGACAATCTCACGCCGTCCGACGGAGTGCTGGCGAAATCGCTGGTTCGCGTCAACAAGGACGAGGTCCTCGCCGCGAAGACGGTGCGGATCGTCCCGACGAACTTCTCGCAGGCAGCGTCGCCGACGCTGTCCCAGGAGCAGCGGCACCTGGTGGCCAACGCGATCGATCGTTCGCTGTGCGTCGGCCTGAGCGAGCGGCTGCAGGTTGTTGGTCCCGATCAGCCTGCGGATCTGTCCCTGCACGCGCTTGTCACCCAGGCGGCGCCCACCGACGAGGTCGCGGCGGGCACTTCCAAGGTGGTCAGCTTCCTGCCGAGCGCGCTCGGCGCGGGCGTGCCGGTGCCGGTGCCGCGGTTGCCGGTCGGGCTTGGCAGCCTGACCGTCGAAGCCGAGGTGCGCGATCAGGCCAGCCGCCAGCAGGCGGCGATGATCTGGGCCCGCGGGGCGAATTCTTTCACCAACTCGCCGATGGTCTCGAGCGCCGGTGACGCCTACGATCTCGCCCCTTCCTTCAGCGACGATTTCAGCAAGCTCGTCGTCACCGGCGCGACGCCATTCGGAAAGGCGCCGGAGCTGCCATCGTTCGACAAGATTGGCGCAACGCTCGGCGGCAAGCCGAAATACGCGGCCTGCGAGGCGTTCGGCCGCAATCCCGGCCTGGTCGGAATGGCCGCCGGCAAGCTCGGCTTGCCGCCGGAATGGTCGGACAAGGCGCCGGCGACAGCTGGCCAATAGACAGCCTAGCCGGCGAAGCTCTTCTGCACCGCCTGGTCGAGCGTGGCGCCGCCGAGATAGCGCTGGCGCAGCTCGCGCTTGAGCAGCTTGCCGCTCGGATTCTTCGGCAAGGCATCCACGAAGATGACCTGCTTCGGCACCTTGAAATGGGCCATCGACGCCGCGCAATGCTTGATGACGGCGTCGGCCTCGAGGCTCTGGCCGGCCTTGACCACGACGATCGCGGTCACCGCCTCGATCCAGCGCGGATCAGGCAGCCCGACCACCGCGACCTCCGACACCGAAGGCAACCGGTAGATCATCTCCTCGACCTCGCGGCTCGCGACATTCTCGCCGCCGCTCTTGATCATGTCCTTCACGCGATCGACGACGGTGATGTAGCCGTCGGCATCGATGGTCGCGAGATCGCCGGAATGAAACCAGCCGCCGGCGAACGCGGCCGCAGTCTTGACCGGATCGTTGTAATAGCCTGACAACAGATGCGGCGAGCGATGCACGATCTCGCCGACCTCCCCCACCCCGACGTCGGTCATATCAGGCCTGACCACCCGCGTCTCGACATTGATCGCGGGCTTGCCGGCCGAGCCGGCCTTCGGCAGCTGGTCCTCCGGCGACAGCACGGTCGCGAGCGGCGCGATCTCGGTCTGGCCGTAGAAATTCCAGAACTTCACCTCGGGCAGCCGGCGCTGCAACTCGAGCAGCACCTCTACCGGCATGATCGAGGCGCCGTAATAGCCCTTGCGCAGGGTCGACAGGTCGGTGCGGTCGAACGCGCCCGAGCGCAGCATCGCGATCCAGATCGTCGGAGGCGCGAAGAACGAATTGATCTTGTGGGCCGCGATCAGCGCCAGGACATTGTCGGGCACCGGCTTGCCGGTAATGAGGCTGGTGGCGCCGAGATAGATCGCGGGCCCCAGGAAAACGTCGAGCTGCGCGCAGTGATAGAGCGGCAGCGCGTGCAGCACCGTATCGTCGGTCGCCATGCCGCCGTCGATGATGCAGCTGACATACTGCCACATAACGGCTTCGTGGGTGAGGATCGCGCCCTTCGGCAGCGACTCGGTGCCGCTGGTGTAGATGACCTGCGCGGGATCTCGGCTGTCCACCGACACCTCCGGCGCCGAGGCGTCGCTGTGCAGCAGGGTGTCGAACGTCGTGATGCCGTCGGGTGCGGTGGCCGGATCCTCGCCCGGCAGCCAGATCAAGGTCTCGACCACCGAGCCCTTGGCGGCCGCAGCGTGCGCCGTCTCCACGAAATCGGGGCCGACCGCGAGCAGCTTGGCGCGGGAATTGGCGAGGATGAAATTGATCTCGTCCGGATTGAGCATGAAGTTGATCGGCACCAGGATCGCGCCGATCCGGGCCACCGCAAAGCGGAGCGCGGCGAAGCCGTGCGAGTTGCGCGACAGCACCGCGACGCGATCGCCCTTCGCAACGCCAAGCGCGAGCAAGCCACGGCCGAGCCGATTGCAGATCGCGTCCATCTCCGCAAAGCTCCAGCTCACCGCGCCGCAGATCAGCGCGGTCTTGCCGGGGTAGCGCTTCGCCGACCGGCGCAGCAGATCGCCGATGCTGTGCCCGCGGGCGCGCTGGATGGTTGCTGCGATGTCTCCGCTCATTTGTCCCTCCCAAATGTGCTTGTTGTCGTTGTTTTCGTCTTGTCTTGGCCGCGCCGTCGCTATTGCCGGGCGGCGTAAGCGTGTTCCATGTAGGTGTGCTCGACCGAGCGATCGAGCGAGGCGATCTTCTCGAAACCGCGCCGCCAGTCCTGCAGGTGCCGCCGCGTCCACAGCACGCCGGCCTCCTTGTCGCGCCGCTTGATCGCGTCGAGCAGATGATGGTGCGCCTCGACCAGCCGCGCGCCGCCCTCGGGCACGCCGCCCACGATCATCTCGGTGGTCGGAAAGAACAGTTGCGCGGCGGGCTCGCGCGCCAGTTGCAGCACGCGGTTCTGCGAAGCCTTGGCCATCAGCACATGGAATTCCGCATCGAGCTCGGCCAGCGCCGCGGGATTGCCGAAGACAGCTGCGCTGCGCTCGAGATTGCCGGCGAGCTCGGCGATGTTCTCCTCGGTCGCGCGCTCCACCGCGCCCTCGACGCTCGCGACCTCCAGCGTCATCGAGGTCTCGAACAATTCGCGGAACGTCACCTCGTGCAGGATCAGCGCGCGGGACAGTCGCGTCGCGAGCTTGTTGTAGCGCGGCAGGCAGGCCTGCAGCCGGCGGCTGGAATCGCGGCGGATCAGCCCGCCCTCCTCGAGCACGCGAATGCCCTCGCGCACCGTCGAGCGGTTGACGCCGAACTGCGCAACCAGCTGCTGCTCGGTGCCGATCGGCTCGCCCGGCTTGATCCGCCCGTTGATGATCTCGCGTTCGATCGCGTCGGCGACCTTCTGATAGGCCGGCGCGACATCGATACGCCGGAACAGCGGCGTGGTGGGCATCTTCAGCTCCCCCGGACCCCGATTGTCGTTTGTCGGACAAAAGATAGGCGAAGGCCCTTGGGGCGTCAAACGGGCAATATTCGGCCTGATTGTCGCACCCGGGCGGTCGGAATTGACACCGGAACCGGGCAAATCTAGCTTTGTCGGACAAACTGACATAACACCTCGGGGAGGCACACCATCATGAAATCCATCGTCACGAGTCTGTCCGCCGCCGGCCTGATCGCGGCTGTGCTGGCAGGGCCGGTGCTCGCGCAGCAGGCGCCGCTCAAGATCGGCGTGCTCACGGATTTCCAGTCGGTCTATTCGGACATCGGCGGCGCCGGCAATGTCGAGGCCACCAAGATGGCGATCGAGGAGTTCGGCGGGTCGATGTTCGGCAAGCCGATCGAGCTCGTCACCGCCGACGCCCTCAACAAGGCCGACGTGGCCGCCACCATCACCCGCAAATGGTACGAGGCCGAGAATGTCGACATGATCATCGACCTGCCGACCTCGGCGACCGCGCTCGCCGGCATGGAGATGTCGAAGCAGTTCGAGAAGATCATGATCGTGACGGATGCGGCGAGCTCCGACATCACCGGCAAGTCCTGCTCGCCCTACACGCTGCACTGGACTTACGACACCTACGCCAACGCCCACACCGTCGGCAGCGCGATCGTGAAGAACGGCGGCGATACCTGGTTCTTCATCACCGCCGACTATCTGTTCGGCCATTCGATCGAACGCGACACCGGCGACGTGGTCCGCGCCGCCGGCGGCAAGGTGCTCGGCAGCGCGCGGCATCCGCTCAACACGCCGGACTTCTCGTCCTTCCTGCTGCAGGCGCAGGCCTCGAAGGCCAAGATCATCGGCATGGCCAATGGCGGCGCCGACACCATCAACACCATCAAGCAGGCCTCCGAATTCGGCATCGTCGCGGGCGGGCAGAACCTCGCCGGCATCGTGATGTTCATCTCGGATATCCACAGCCTCGGGCTCAAGCTCGCGCAGGGCCTGATCATCACCGAGGCCTACTACTGGGATCTCAACGACCGCACCCGCGCCTTCGGCAAGCGCTTCTTCGAGCGCATGAAGCGGATGCCGACGATGAACCAGGCCGCGACCTACAGCGCCACCCTGCACTACCTCAACGCGGTGAAGGCCGCCGGCACCAAGGAGACCAAGCCGGTGCTGGCCAAGATGCGCGCGACCCCGGTCCGCGACGCCTTCACTGACAACGGCCTGGTGCGCGAGGACGGCCGCATGGTGCACTCAATGTTCCTGTTCGAGGTCAAGAAGCCCGAGGAATCGAAGGCGCCGTGGGATTACTACAAGGTGCTCGCCGAAGTGCCCGGCGACCAGGCGTTCCGGCCGCTGAAGGACGGCGGCTGCCCGCTCATCAAGTAGGCGAACAGGATCATGGCCGGGGTCCGGGACCTCGGCCAAGGCATTCAAATGATTGGGAAAAGGCTGGCAGGAGTGGCAGGGCTCGAACCTGCGACCCCCGGTTTTGGAGACCGGTGCTCTACCAATTGAGCTACACTCCTGCAGGGAACCCGCGTCGCCGCCGGTTCGCGCCGTTTCAAGCACAGGGCATGGCCGGTTTGCAAGGGCGAAGCGGTGAAGCTTCTGTTCATTGCAAAACTTCTGCGCCAGACTTCGGCGATCACCCCGTGTCGGCACCTCGCCGCAAGAATCAAGAACCAGGGAGAGACCATGAACGCCCAAACCGCCACCAAGCACGCCGCCAGCCCGACCACCCCCTCTCTTCCCCTCGCCAAGCCCGAATCGATCGGATTGTCGAGCGTGCGGCTGCAGGCGATGTCCGACACCTTCCGCCGCGAGGTCGACAAGGGAACCGTGCCCGGCGTGACGGTGCTGGTGGCGCGGCGCGGCCAGATCGGCTGGTTCGACGCGATCGGCCGGCAAAGCCCGACCGCCTCGGCGCCAATGGCCCATGACACGATCTTCCGCATCTTCTCGATGACCAAGCCGATCGTCTCGGTCGGCATCATGCAGCTGGTGGAGGACGGCCACTTCCTGCTCAACGACCCAGTCGCGAAATTCATCCCCGAATTCGCCGAGACCAAGGTCGGCGTCGACAACAACGGCAAGCTCGAGCTGGTACCCGTGCAGCGGCAGATGACGATCCAGGACCTGCTTCGCCACACGTCTGGGCTTACTTATGACCACACCGGCAACGGCCCGGTGCAGCAGCTCTACCAGCAGTCGCGGCTGCGCAGCCGCAAGATCACCAATGCCGAGCACGCCACCATGCTCGCCGGCATGCCGCTGGTTTGCCAGCCCGGCGCCGAGTGGAACTACAGCCGCTCCACCGACATACTCGGCCGCATCATCGAGGTCGTCAGCGGCAAGACGCTCGGCGCGTACCTCACTGAGCACATCCTCTCGCCGCTGCAGATGACCGAGACCGCCTTCCACACCGGAGAAGCCAATGCCGGCCGCCTCGCCGAGGCCTTTGCCAACGATCCCTGGACCAACGACAAGGTGCAGCTGTTCAACATGCTGGAGAAGCCGGCGATGGAATCCGGCGGCGGCGGCCTGGTTTCGACCACGATGGACTATGCCCGCTTCGCGCAGATGCTGCTGAACGGCGGCTCGCTCGACGGCACCAGGATCATCGGCCGCAAGACGCTCGAATTCATGGCCTCCGATCACCTCGGCGCCGGCGTGAAGATCCAGGGCACGCTGGTGTCGCCCGGCCACAGTTTCGGCCTCGGCTTCGCCGTGCGCATGCAGCAGGGCATCGCGCCGTTCTCCGGCTCGGTCGGCCAGTATTTCTGGAGCGGCATGGCCGGCACCTTCTTCTGGATCGATCCGAGCGAAGACCTGATCGCGGTCTTCATGATGCAGGGCCCGGGCCAGCGCGAATATACCCGCTCGCTGGTGCGCAACGGGGTGTATGCGGCGGTGGAGTAGTCCGTCATTCCGGGGCGCGAACCTAAGATGCGCAATCGCGCATCGGGGAATCTCGCGCAACAACATCGAGATTCCGGGTTCAGCCCTGCGGGCTGCCCCGGAATGACGAGTGATGCTCAGCTGATCGTCGCGCCGCCGTCGATCACGATGGTCTGGCCGGTCATGAAGTCGCCGGCGCGCGAGCCCATCATCACGGCGGCGCCAGCGATCTCGTCCGGCACGCCGATCCGCAGCAGCGGCGAGCGTGCGGTCGAGGCCTTCAGATTGTCCGGATTGTCCCACAGCGCCTTCGCGAAGTCGGTCTTGATCAGGCCGGGCGCGATGCAGTTCACGCGGATATTGTGCTTGCCGTATTCGCAGGCGAGGTTGCGCGCGAGCTGCATGTCGGCAGCCTTGGAGATCGCGTAGGCGCCGAGGATGGTCGAGCCCTTCAGGCCGCCGATCGAGGACACGATGATGATCGAGCCGTCCTTGCGCTCGATCATCTGCGGCACCACCATCGAGATCAGCCAGTTGTTGGCGACGATGTTGTTGTCGAGGATCTTGCGGAACTGATCGTCGGAGATGCCGGCGAGTGGACCGTAATACGGGTTCGACGCCGCGTTGCAGACCAGCACGTCGATCTTGCCGAAGGCGCGGTTGCTCTCGTCGACCAGGTTCTGCAGGTTTTCCTTCGACGAGATGTTTGCCGCGATCGCAACCGCGGTGCCCTTGCCGTAGCTGTCGTTGATCTCCTTCGCCACCTGCTCGCAGACGTCAGCCTTGCGCGAGGAGATCACGACCTTGGCGCCGTGCTCGGCCATGCGCTCGGCGATCGCGCGTCCGATGCCGCGCGTCGAGCCGGTGATGACGGCGACTTTTCCCTTCATGTCGAACAAGGTCATGTTTCTCTCCCTGATGTTAAGTGTTCGTCTTAGCGTCATTCCGGGGCGACGCACCAGCGTCGACCCGGAATCTCGAGATTCCCCGATGCGCAATTGCGCATCTGCGGTCTGGTCCTTCGGACCATCCCGGAATGACGATCACGCAAGCTTGCTCGCCGGCCTGACTTCAGGCCCGGACGGCTGATGCATCGCGGCGTGGCGCGGATCGGCAATCCACGGCTGCTGGTTCACCATCGGCAAGCGCCAGGTCGACAGGCCGGCGCTCGCGATGTGATCGAGCCGCGTCACCGAGACATTATCGATATCGAACGACAGCCCCCTGTCCGGCTGGCCGCCGAGCGCCAGCCCGACCGCGGCCTTGATCACGCCGCCATGGCCGACGGCGATGATATTCCTGCCCGCTTCCGCGGCGGTGATCCGCACAATGGTGCGGCAGACGCGGGTGTAGAGATCCATGTAGCTCTCGCCGCCGGGCGCGGGATCGTTGACGTCGGCGAACCAGGCCGTACCCGGCGGACGACTGGCGAGAAACGCGGCGCGGTTCATACCCTGCCATTGGCCGAGATGCTGCTCGGCGAAGTCGCGTTCCTGCGTCATGCTTTCAGGCTTTGGAAACCCGGCAGTCCAGATCGCGTCCGCAGTCTTGTGTGTGCGCTTCAAATTGCTCGAATACCAGACCGCATCGCGCGGCAGCATCTTGGCGACCGCCTCGAACACCTCGACATCGCCGGTGTCGCAGTCGATATCCTCTTGTCCGTAGATGTTGCCGCCGTCGCTGCGCACCGGCGCGTGACGAACCCACCACCACCGCGTCACCGTCACCTCAGGCTTGTCTGGATTGGACATCGGATGAGCCCTTCAATAGTGTCCCGTCTCGCTGTACGTCACGCCGCACACCGTCTCAAGTGCTTCGGACGTTTGAAATTTTGTTTGAATTCCGCCGCGCGGCAGACTCGCCAAGGACCACCCGAACTAATCACGTGAACAGGGAGAAACTCATGGGCCGCCTCGAAGGCAAATCCGTCATCATCACCGGCGCTGGCAGCGGCATCGGCCGCGCCGCCTCGCTGCTGTTCACCAGGGAAGGCGCCAAGCTGATCGCGGTCGATCGCACCGAGGGCGTCAACGAGACCGCCAAGCTGGTGCGCGATGCCGGCGGCACCGTCGAGGCCGTCACCGCCGATGCCGGCTCGGAGAGCGACGTGAAGGCCTTCATCGAGAAGGCGGTTTCGAAGTACGGCAAGCTCGATGCGATCTGGGCCAATGCCGGCGTCAGCGGCGGCCTCGTCCCGCTCGCCGACCAGACCGTCGAACATTGGCAGGAAGTGCTGCGCGTCAATCTGATCGGCCCGTTCCTCGCGATCAAGCATTCGATTCCGCATATGACGAAGCAAGGTTCCGGCTCGATCGTCTGCACCGCCTCCGTCGCGGGCCTGAAGTCGGGTGCCAGCGGACATCCCTACGGCGCGAGCAAGGCCGGCGTCATCAGCCTGGTGCAGACCACCGCCTACTCGCTCTCCGGCACCGGCGTGCGCATCAATGCGGTGTGCCCGGGCCTGATCGAAACCGGCATGACCAAGCCGGTGTTCGATCGCGCCAAGGAGCGCGGCACCCAGGACAAGATCGGCCAGCTCAATCCGCTCAAGCGCGCCGGCCAGCCGCACGAGCTCGCCGCGATGGGATTGTTTTTGGCGAGCGATGAAGCGTCCTACGTCAACGGCCAGGCCATCCCGGTCGACGGCGGCCTCACCGCATCGATGCCGTATACGGGCAAGCCGATCTAGCAAGGGCAGTCTCCAGTGGTTATCCCGGCTGCGGCCCCGATGGCTCCACATTCACGACCGTCGTCCCGGCGAAGGCCGGGACCCATAATCACAGGGTCGAGTGGTTGAAGAAGGCTGTTGCCCCAGCGTCGCGCATTCATTGGCATTTGGGGTAATGGGTCCCGGCCTTCGCCGGGACGACGCTGGAGATGGTTCGCATTCAAGTGCCAAACAATGCGGTGTCATCACCTGCGCATACGCATGCGGGTGATCCAGTACTCCAGAGACGTCTGTGCTTGGGCCGAGAGGCCGCGGCGTACTGGATCGCCCGGTCCGAGCCGGTCGATGACAGCCGAGAATGGGGAACAGTTTCGCATT
This sequence comes from Bradyrhizobium sp. USDA 4510, assembly GCF_054059095.1. Lineage (NCBI taxonomy): Bacteria > Pseudomonadati > Pseudomonadota > Alphaproteobacteria > Hyphomicrobiales > Nitrobacteraceae > Bradyrhizobium > Bradyrhizobium sp. USDA 4510. The sequence goes on from NZ_JBSSBT010000001.1 coordinate 4,448,090, forward strand.
CTCGCGACATGAATCGCCCGAGTCTTGCCTTTCGTTCCGCTCCAGGTCCGCGCAACCGCGCGACCCGATGATAAACTTCACGAAACCCATCATCTCACCGCGCGGATATATTAGATGGGTTTCGCTTCGCTCTACCCATCTACACGCCTGGACCTCCAATAACCGCTGGCAACGGTCCGAATATTGCTTGGCCTCGGCAGGCCCACCAGCTGTTATACTTCGCTGGCAGGATCGCTCGCACACTCGTCATTCCTCGCACAATCCCTCGCAAACGAACAGGCAATGCAAAATCAACGTTCCGACCGCATCCGCAAGCTATTGGCCGACCTCGTCGCGTTCGACACCGTCAGCGACCGCAGCAATCTGCCCCTGATCGACTACATCGAGCGCTACCTCGCCTCGCTTGGCCTCGCGGGGCAACGCATCGTCGATGAAACCGGGCAGAAATCCTCGTTGTGGGTCACTGTCGGCCCTGAGGACAAGGCCGGGCTGGTGCTGTCGGGGCATACCGATGTCGTGCCAGTTGTGGGACAGGACTGGAGCCACAACCCGTTCGAGCTCGTCGAGCGCGACGGCCGGCTGTACGGCCGCGGCACCACCGACATGAAGGGCTTTGTCGCCGTCTGCCTCGCGATGGTTCCCGAGATGCTCGCGGCCGATCTGAAGACGCCGATCAATCTTGCCATCTCCTATGACGAGGAGATCGGTTGCGTCGGCGTGCGTCCGATGCTGCGCGAGGTCGCGCGCAAGCCGATCAAGCCGCTCGGCTGTTTCGTCGGCGAGCCGACCCAGATGCAGGTGATCATCGGGCACAAGGGCAAGCATGGCGTGCGCGCCACGTTCCGCGGGCTCGCCCGCCACTCCTCGATCGCGCCCGACGGCGTCAACGCCATCGAATATGCCGCCGACCTGATCGCCGAAATCCGCCGCCGCGCCGCGTTGCTGACCGCGGATGCCGAACAAGGCAGCCTCTACGATGTCCCGCACTCGACCCTGCTCACCAGCATCGTGCATGGCGGCGCCGCGCTGAACATCGTGCCGGACCAATGCGTGGTGGAATTCGAGTGCCGCGGCATCGGCATCACCGAGTCGAGAGAGGTGACGGACGCGATCATCGCCTGGGCCAAGGCCGAGATCGAGCCTGACATGCGCAAGCGGCATCCGGACTGCGGCATCGACTTCGAGGAGATCCTCGACTACCCCGCGCTCGACACCGCCGCCGACGCCGCCATCGTCACGCTCGCCAAGCAATTTGCCGGCCGCAACGACCACGCCAAGGTTGCCTTCGGCACCGAGGCCAGCCTGTTCGTCAGCATGGCGGACGTGCCGTCCGTTGTGGTCGGCCCCGGCTCGATCGCACAGGCGCATACGCCGGATGAGTTCGTCGAGATGTCGCAGCTCGAGGCGTGCGGCGCATTCGTCGCACGGCTGATCGCACATTGCGCCAAGTGATTTGCAAATGATTGCGTAGGATCACGGATGCCTCACAACCCGTCCGGCGGTAGCCCCGGTCCCGTTGCGGCGGGACGGAGCTTGTCGCGCTTGCGCTCGCGGTAGAAGGCATAGAGGCCGGAGGCCACGATGATCGCGGCGCCCGCGAGCATCGGACCGTCGGGCTTGTGGCCGAAGGCGAGATAGCCCGTCAGCATCGCCCACGGCAGCGCGGTATAGCGGAACGGCGCCACCGCCGAGATGTCGCCTGTGCGCAGCGACACGATGATGCACTGATAACCGATCAGGATCAGGACCGCGGCCAATATGAGCAGACCGAGCGCGGTGCCGGACGGCGGCCGCCAGCCGCCGAGCGGGACAAGGACGACAGCACCCGCCGTCGTCACGGTCATGGTGGTGAGCAGCGTGATGAACACGGTCGGCAGCTCTTTCGGGATACGGCGGGTGGCGAGATCGCGCACCGCGCAGAAGCCGACCGACGCCAGCGCCAAGAGTGCAGCCTGGCTAAAGCCTCCCGCACCGGGCCGAACGATGACAAGCACCCCGATGAAGCCGGCCGCGATCGCAAGCCAGCGCCGCCAGCCGACCGGCTCGCCGAACACCAGCGCCGCACCGAGCGTGATGACCAGCGGCAGCGCCTGGAAGATCGCCGAGGCGTTGGCGAGCGGGATCTGCGCGATCGCGGAGAGATAGGTTAGCGTGCCGCCGATCTCGCCAAGGACGCGCAGCCCGACCGGCCAGATCAGCAGCACGCTGAAACTGCGCAGCGCGTCACGGTACCAGGCGAGCGCCGCGACCAGCACCATCGCAACCAGGCCGCGCACCAGCAGGATCTCGCCGATGTTGAGCTCCGCCGACACCGCCTTGGTGATGGTGTCGTTGACCGTGAAGCTGGCCATGGCCGCAGCCATGAACAGGCTGCCGCGAAGATTGGAGGAAAGAGCCAAAATGAAAATGTCCGATCAGGACCAGGGCGGGCGTTGACCGGACTGACTTGCCAAAGCGGCAGCGCGAACTCAAGTCACAGATGGCTACAATGCGGAAACATGCCGCACCTTGCAGCGGCGGCGCGAGCCTTTGGAATCGCGATCGGCCTGCTGCTCCCTCGCGCCGCTCTTGCCGGGTCAAGACGAGCGCAGCTCGCTCTTAGTGGGTTGAGTGAAGGGCTTGCTCCGCACAGACGGCGGCAAACGAGTTGCGGAGACTCCCCCTCACCCGGATCGCACTTCGCTTCGCTGCATGCGATCCGACCTCTCCCCGCAAGCGGGGCGAGATAAGAAGAAAAGCGGCGCGAGCCCTGTTGGATCGCGCCGCATTCTTGGATCAGGTTGCGCCGGCCTTCTGCGCGTATTCCCATGACGCCTGCGACAGCGGCACGGTGCGCTTGGCCGACTCGAGGGCCTTGGCATTCGCCGCGGTGCCGTCGCGAACCCGGCCCGCGATGCCCTGCGTGATGCCGGCAAGGCGGAACAGGTTGTAGGAGAAATACCAGTTCAGGTCCGGCACCGGGATGCCGGTCACGTCGCAATAGATCTGCGCCGCTTCATCCTGGCTCGGAATGTTCAATGCCTTGAGGTCGGCATTGACGAGGCCCGGCATGGTCCACTGCATCAACAGGTAGGTGAAGTCGGCCATGGGATCGCCGAGCGTCGACAATTCCCAGTCCAGCACCGCCTGCACCCGCGGCTCGGTGGCGTGGAAGATCATGTTGTCGAGGCGATAGTCGCCATGCACAATCGAGACGCGCTTCTGCTCCGGAACGGTTTTCGGCAGCCACTCGGCGAGCTTCTCGAATTCGGGAATGTGCTGCGTTTCGGAGGCGCGGTACTGCTTGGTCCAGCGATCGACCTGCCGCGCAAAATAATTGCCGGGCTTGCCGAAGTCGCCGAGGCCGATCGTCTCGGGATTGAACAGATGAAGCTTGGCCAGCGTCTCGATCTTGCTGGCGAAGATCTTGCGGCGCGCGTCGGGCTCCTGGCTCGGCAGCGTCGGATCCCAGAACACCCGCCCCTCCTCCATCGACATGACGTAGAAGGCCGAGCCGATCACTGCATCGTCGGTGCACAGGGCGTAGGCTTTCGCGACCGGGAAATTCTGCTTGCCGAGCGCCGCGATCACGCGGAACTCGCGATCGACCGCATGCGCCGACGGCAACAATTTACCGAACGGCTTGCGCCGCATCACATAGTTGCGCCCGGGGCTCTCGAGCTTGTAGGTCGGGTTGGACTGGCCACCCTTGAACTGCAGGACCGTGAGCGGCCCCTGATAGCCTTCGACGTGTTCCCTCATCCAGGCGTCGAGACTAGCCTCGTTGATACGATGGCGCTCCTCGACTTCCCTTGTGCCGGAAAATTCTTCGTCTTTCCTGACGCCGTCCGCCACGATGACGCTCCCTCAACTCGATTTTTCAAGGAGCGCGTCGGGGCGCTCCCTCAATCAGGCTGGCACGCCAGCCTGATCTCTCTTTTTCATTCTGAGCACGATGTGCGCGCGAACGCCATGCGTTCCGCATCATGCTCAGTGCGACGTGTTTGCATACTTCCGAAGTTCAAGTCTGGCAATGGCGCGATTGTGCACCTCGTCCGGACCGTCCGCCAGGCGCAGCGTGCGGATGTGGGCATAGGCGCGGGCGAGCCCTGCTTCGTCGGAGACGCCGCCGCCGCCAAAGGCCTGGATCGCCTGGTCGATGATCTTGAGCGCCATGTTGGGAGCTGCGACCTTGATCATCGCGATCTCGGCCTGTGCGGTCTTGTTGCCGACCTTGTCCATCATGTCGGCGGCCTTGAGGCAGAGCAGACGGTTCATCTCGATGTCGGTGCGGGCATCGCCGATGCGCTGCTCCCAGACCGAATGCTCGATGATCTTCTTGCCGAACGCGGTGCGCGAGGCGAGCCGCTTCACCATCTTCTCCAGCGCCTCCTCGGCCTGGCCGATGGTGCGCATGCAGTGATGGATGCGGCCCGGACCGAGACGGCCCTGGGCGATCTCGAAGCCGCGGCCTTCGCCGAGCAGGATGTTTTCCTTCGGCACGCGGACGTTCTCGAGCAGCACCTGGGCGTGGCCGTGCGGCGCATCGTCGAAGCCGAACACCGGCAGCATCTTCTCGACCTTGATGCCGGGGGTATCGAGCGGCACCAGGATCTGCGACTGCTGCTGATGCTTGGCGGCGTTGAAGTCGGTCTTGCCCATCAGGATCGCGATCTTGCAACGAGGATCGCCGACGCCCGACGACCACCATTTGCGGCCGTTGATGACGTAGTGATCGCCGTCCTTCTCGATCCGGGTCTCGATGTTGGTGGCGTCGGACGAAGCGACCGCCGGCTCGGTCATCAGGAAGGCGGAGCGGATCTCGCCGTCCATCAGCGGGCGCAGCCATTTGCGCTTCTGCTCCTTGGTGCCGTAGCGGATGAACACTTCCATGTTGCCGGTATCGGGAGCGGAGCAGTTGAACACTTCCGAAGCCCAGGAGATGCGACCCATCTCTTCCGACAGCAGCGCGTATTCGAGATTGGTCAATCCCGCGCCGTGGAATTCATCGTCCTCATGCGAGGACGGCGGCATGAACATGTTCCAGAGGCCTTCGGCCTTCGCCTTCTTCTTCAGATCCTCGAGGATCGGGATCACCTTCCAGCGCGGGCCCTCGGCATCCTGCTTGTCGTAGATCGGCACGGCGGGCCGAACGTGCGTTTTCATGAAGGCCTGAACGCGCTCCAGCCACTCCTTCTGCTTGGGCGACATCGTGAAATCCATGGGACGCTCCTCGTTTCCTAGACTTGGGCCGCTGACCTGGGCCGTAGCCATTTCCCGACATTGTTGACCCCGCCTCAGCGGCTCGCAAGGGCGTTCGCGAAAGGGCGGCGGCGGTGTGCCAGAATGCTGCCCCGCGATCCGCGGATTGACATTTCCGACCGTTCAAACGATAGTTTCATACAAATGTTTGAAATGCAACCTTGCGTTCGTCATTCCGGGGCAGCCCGCCGGGCTGAACCCGGAATCCGGAAATTGTGGAGCGAGATTCCGGGTTCGATGCTGCGCATCGCCCCGGAATGACCGGAGGCTCTCAGCCATGGCCAGCGACCAGACCCGATCCGCCATTCTCGCCGCCGCCGAGCGGCTCTATGCCGACCGCGGCTTCGGCGACGTCACGCTGCGCGACATCGTCGCGGAAGCGAACGTCAACCTCGCTGCGGTGAACTATCATTTCGGCTCCAAGGACGAATTGATCGCGGAGCTGTTCGTCACCCGCAGCATCCAGACCAACCGCGAGCGCCTCAACGAATTGCGGGCGGCGGAGGAAAAAGGCGGCGGCCGCGCCTCGATCGAGGACATCATGCGCGCCCTCGTCGGCCCCACCCTGCGCGGCTGCCTCGGGCCGGATCGCGAGGGCTCGACCGCGGCGCGGTTCATGATCCGCGCCTCGATCGAATCCGTGCCGCCGATCCGCCGCATCAAGAATCGCGAGGTCGATCACCTGCGCAAGTTCGCCGCGGCGATGCGCCGCGCGATGCCGGCCAGCAGCGACACCGAGCTCTATTGGGGCCTGCACTTCGCGCTCGCGATGGCGCACCACACCATCCGCGAGAAGGAACGCCTGCTGCGGCTGTCGGAAGGCAAATGCGATCTGGACGACGTCCGCGGCATCATCGATCGCGTGGTCACGGTCTCGGTGATGGCGCTGACGATGGGCGACGTGCCGAGCAAGCCAGCGCCGCGACCGGTCGCGATGCACGGGCGGCTGACGCGGCAGGATTTGTGAAGCGAGGGCGCCGCTGCGGCGCCCTGCCCTTACACCATCGCGATGCAGTCGATCTCGACGTCGAATGACCCGGTCCATTCCGGGATGCAGACGAAGATCCGCGCCGGCGGCTGGTGCGGGAAGTACCTTGCATAGACTGCATTGAAGGTTGTGAAGTGCTTTGCCGAAGTGCAGAACACGTTGCACTTCATCACATTGTCGAGCGTGGCGCCGGCCGCCTCGAGGCATTGCTTGAGCTGCTCCATGACCAGCTCGCTTTGCCGCTCGATCGACGCGCCGGCGGCGAACTCGCCGGTCGCGGGATCGAACGGCGGCAGGCCAGAGACGAACACCATGTTGCCGGCCCGGGTCACCGGCGATGCCGGCGCCTTCCAGCGCTCCAGCCAACTCGAGATCGGTTCGACGCGGACCACTTCCCGTTTCATGATTGGCACCTTCGATGAGGATCGATGGCGCCAACCTAGCAGGCGGATGTCAATGATGCTTCGATGCTGGTCGAAGTGTTGTTGCGGAATGACGACCCTGGTCCCTTCACCCTGGGGAGCGCGCCCTTGCGCGCGTCTCGAAGGGTCGACGGCCACCAGCGGGGCCGTTCATCCTTCGAGGCTCGCAAGAGCTCGCACCTCAGGATGACGGAGAAACTCCACCGCCCGCGGCCTCGAAGTCAGCGCCTACAGAATCCCCTGCGCCTTCAGTCCCTCGACCTTGGCGTCGTCATAGCCGATGGTCGCCAGCACGTCCTTGGTGTCGGCCCCTAACAGCGGCGGGGCGCGGTACTCGGTGATCGGCGTGCCCGAGAAGGTCAGCGCGTTGCGGATCAGCGACAGGTTCGGCTCGAACGGATGGTCGACCTCGACCCGCATGCCGCGCGACTGCACGTGGGGATCGCTGAACACCTGCTCGAAATTGTTGATCGGGCCGGACGGCACGCCGGCCTCCTCGAGCTTCTCCAGCCAGTAGGCCACCGGATGCTTCAGGAACAGCCCGGCGAAGATCGCCATGATCTCCTTGCCGTGCACGACGCGGTCGTTGTTCTTGACGAAGCGCTTGTCGTTCGCGAGCTCGGGCTCGCCGAGCACGGCGCAGGTGCGCTGGAACTGGCCGTCATTGCCGACCACCAGCATCAGCTCGCCATCAGTGCAGCGGAACACGCCGGCCGGCATGCCGCCATTGCCCCAGGTGCCGCGGCGCGGCGGGGTCTTGCCATTGACGAGGTAAATCTGCAGCCAGTGCGACAGCGATGCGATCACCGTGTCGAACAGGCAGACGTCGATGTGCTGCCCTTCCCCGTTGTTGGCGTCGCGATGGTAGAGCGCCGAGAGGATGCCGATCGAGGTGTTCATGCCGGTCATGTAGTCGACGATCGAGGGGCCGACCTTCATCGGGCCCTCGCCCGGCTCGCCGTCGATATGGCCGGTGACGCTCATCAGGCCGCCCATCGCCTGCAGGATCGCATCATAGCCCGCGCGCGGCGCGTAAGGTCCGGTCTGGCCGAAACCCGTCACCGAGCAATAGATGATACCGGGGTTGAGCTGCTTGATGGTCTCGTAGTCGAGACCGTAACGCTTGAGGTCGCCGACCTTGTAGTTCTCCATCATCACGTCGGCCGTCTTGGCGAGCTCGCGGATAATCGCCTGCCCTTCCGGCTTGGCGATGTTGACGGTGACCGACTTCTTGTTGCGGTTGGCGCAGAGGTAGAACGAGTTGTTGTTGTTCTGCTTGCCTTCGGGATCGGTGAGATAGGGCGGGCCGAAGGCGCGGGCATCGTCGCCGCCGCCGGGCCGCTCGATCTTGATCACCTCGGCGCCGAGATCCGCCAGCATCTGGGCCGACAGCGGGCCCGCGAGCACCCGCGTCAGGTCGAGAATCTTGATGCCCGAGAGTGGCAGAGCCGACATGAACCTTCCTCCAAATCTTGCGATATCTTGATTGTGTCGCACCGGGCCGCGTCCTGCCCGTGTCTTGAGCGCGCCAGAGCCTGCCGATACACCATTTTGGTGTCGCGAGCACTGCATTGTCGGCATGTAGCCATCCGCAGACGGCCTATGTACGACGCACCGGGGCAGCCCCGGGGGGAACCAGCTGCGAGAATCGGGCGATTGCCGCCACGCGAAATTGTGAAGATGACCGACACCCATTTGCCTCAGCGTCAGCGGTATTTTGCCGCGACGAGGAGGAAAACATGCGGACGATCACGACGGTCGGGCTGCTGCTGACGCTGCTTGCGGCCGCGATGCCGCCGGTCGGCGCGCGCGGCGGCCACGGCCATGGCGGCGGGCACGCGATGCACGGCATGCACTTGGGCGGCGCCACTGGCGCCGGCAGTTTTGCCGACGACAAGCGCCACGGCAACGACCCCTACACCAAGGCGGCCTCCGACGAAGAGGACCGCCTGCTCAACAGCAAGCTGAAGAGCATCTGCCGCGGCTGCTAGGACGACGTCCAGCGAAGCCGCGCCAGGATCGCGCGGCCCATGATCCAGTCCTTGTCGCTTTCGCTGAGGAACGGAAGCTCCTCGGTGAATTGCGTCACGCGCTGCCGGTAAGTGGCCCGGGCGAATGAGTTGGTTAGATCGGTCCCCCAGTGGCAGCGCTCCGGGCCGTAGGCGTCGAACAGGCGGTGGATGTGCGGGATCACGTCGCGGAATGGATATCGCTCAGTCGAAATCAGCGGGACCGACGACAACTTCACCGATACATTCGCATATTTTGCGAGCGCGGCCGCCTGGACGATAGCCTCCGGCACCATGTTGTTTTCCGATGAGCCGGGACGAGGGCGAAGTCCCGCGCCGACGCCCATGTGATCGATGATGAGCGTAAGTTGCGGGTGCCGCTCGGCGATGCGGGCGAACAGCGACGTCTGCCCCTCAGTGAGAAACATCACCGGCAGGCGGGCCTTCTCCGCCGCCGGCCAGAACCAGTCCGCGGTTCCGTCTGTCAGCCACGCCGCTTCGCCGGGGCCGACGTTCAACCTCACGCCCAGTACGCCGGGCTGGTCGCGCCAAGTCGCAAGCCGTGCCGCGCGGTCGGGCTTGTCGAGGGCGACACGCGCCATGATGGCGAAGCGGCCCGGGTACCGTCTGACTGCCTCCTGGGCATAATCGATGCGCTCACCTTCAAGCGACACTGGCGGAACGATGACAACGCGATCGATGCCAGCCTCGTCCATCAGTGGAATGACACGCTCGATGGTGAAGGGCTCCGGGAGCTGCGGCTTGGCACCGGGGAGCCAGGGTCTCTCCGGAGTGCTTGCCGGCCACAGGTGAACCTGCGAATCGACGATCACTCGTTTTTGCTGCGCGACTGCTACAGTGGCGCGTTGCATTGACAGCGCGACACCGGTCGCGACGGCGCCGGTCAGAAGATGACGGCGTGAAGGCATGTAATGTCCTTCCTGTTCTATGGCTTTGGTCACGACATGATGGTGATCGGCACGGCGCGCCTCAGCAGGGGTAACCGCAAACTGGCTCGCAATATTGAAGATCACATCAGGAAATTGCGGCCGTAGAAATAGGGCTCACGGTCAATTTGCGCCGCAACAATCTTGAATCGCGCATTTCTCGGCTGGGCCCTGGCGCGGCGACCTACGACGCGATCGCCTGCCGCGGCTGCGCGGTGGCGCCGATCAGCTTGCCGATCTCGGGCTTGCAGCCGCCGCAATTGGTGCCGGCCTTCAGACAGCGGCCGATCGCATCGACGCTGTCGGCGCCCTTTTTGATCTCGGCGGTGATCTGGTGCCGTCCGACGCTGAAACAGGAGCAGACGATCGGGCCGACATCCTCGCCCGCGCCGAACGGCCTTCCCGCGAGCAGCGACATCCGCGCATTGGCCGACAATTGCTGCTCGGCGAACAGCCCGGTCAGCCAGGCCCGCGACGGCAGCGCGTGATCGGGCGCGATGAACACGCAGCCCTCGAGCCGGCCGTCGCGCACCGCCGCGTAGCGGAAGCGTCCCGCCGCCGGATCGCGATAGGCGATCCACTCGATCTCGACACCTTCGAGGCCGAGCTGCGCCCTCGCCCAGTCGCGCCAGCTCTCCGGGCGAGTGTCGAGCGCGAGCTCCAGCCGCGTGCAATCGCCGGCCTTGCCATAGACCCAATAGCCGCTTGCCGGACGCCTGATCGCGTCGCGGCTCAGGATGAAGGCGTGCCATTTCGGCGTATAGGGATCGGCCTTGACCGGCGTGTGCTTGGACTCCGGCTGGCCGGACACTGGATCTGTCGCCGGATTGACCAGCGCGTTGACGCGCCCCTCGCCGGCGAACTCCGCGTTCCAGTGCATCGGCACGAACACGCAGCCGCGGCGCTGGTCGGCGCTGACCACGACGCGCGCGATCATCTCGCCCCAGCTGCTGGTCAGCCGCACCAATCCCTCGTTTTGCAGGCCGGCCTGCCGCGCATCCTCCGGGTGAAACTCGGCATAGGGCTCGAACACATGTGCCAGCAGCCGGCCGGTCTTGCCGGTCCGGGTCATGGTGTGCCACTGATCGCGCACACGGCCGGTGTTGAGCACCAGCGGAAAGTCGCGGCTGGTCGCGTGGCGCGCCGCGCGCGGCGCCACCGGCACGAAGCGCGCCTTGCGGTCGGGCGTGAAGAATTGCTGGCTCTCGAACATCCGCGGTGTGCCGGCCGGATGGTCTGACGTCACCGGCCACTGCACCGGCGCCAGCGCGTCATAGGCGGTATCGTCCAGCGCCGCCAGCGCCGAGATGTCGAAATCGCGCCGGCCGCTATTCTCGAAACCCGACAGTTCGGCGTGCTCGCGGAACACCTCGGCCACCGAGGCATAGTCGAAGCCGGAATATCCCATGCGACTGGCGACGTCGCAGATGATGCTCCAGTCGGCGCGCGCCTCGCCCGGCGCTGCGAGAAACGGCCGCTGCCGCGAGATCCGGCGCTCGGAATTGGTGACGGTGCCGTCCTTCTCGCCCCACGCCAGCGCCGGCAGCAGCACGTCGGCATGGCGCGTGGTGTCGGTGTCGCGCATGCAATCCGTCACCACGACGAGCTCGCAGGCGTCGAGCGCGGCGCGCGCGCGATCGGCATCCGGCAGGCTCACCACCGGATTGGTCGAGATGATCCACACCGCCTTGATGCGGCCGTCGGCGATCGCGTCGAACATGTCGACCGCTTTCAGCCCGGCCTTCTCCGCGATCACTGGCGCACGCCAGAACCGCTGCACCAGCTCGCGATGCGCGGGATTCTCGATCTCCATATGCGCGGCGAGCTGGTTGGCGAGCCCGCCGACCTCGCGGCCGCCCATCGCGTTGGGCTGGCCGGTCAGCGAGAACGGCCCCATGCCGGGACGGCCGATGCGTCCAGTCAAGAGATGGCAATTGATGATGGCGTTGACCTTGTCGACGCCGCTCGACGACTGGTTGATGCCTTGCGAATACAGCGTGACGACGCGCTCGGTGCGCGTGAACCAGTCGAAGAACAGCCCGACCGCGCCTTCGGTCAGGCCGCAGGTCGCCGCGGTCTGCGCCACGGTCTGGCCGCCGACCTGCTTCAGCGCGTCGACCACACCCGTCGTGCAATTGCCGACAAAGCCGCGGTCGACCGCGTTGCTGCCGGCGAGAAAGGCGAACAGGCCGTTGAACAGCACGGAATCGCTGCCCGAGCGCAGCGGCAGATGCAGATCGGCGCCCTCGCAGGTCGCGGTGCTGCGCGGATCGATCACCACGATCTTGCAGGCCGGATTCTTCTCCTTCGCCGCCAGCATGCGCTGGTGCAGGATCGGATGGCACCAGGCGGCGTTGGAGCCCACCAGCACGAGTAAGTCCGCCTGCTCGAGATCCTCATAGCAGCCCGGCACGGTGTCGCTGCCGAACGCGCGCTTGTGCCCCGCGACGCTGGAGGCCATGCACAGCCGCGAATTGGTGTCGATATTGGCGGTGCCGACGAAGCCCTTGGCGAGCTTGTTGATGACGTAATAGTCCTCGGTCAGCAGCTGGCCGGAAACATAGAACGCGACCGCGTCGGGCCCGTGCTCGCGTATGATCCTGCTAAAGCCATCGGCGACGCGATCGAGCGCGTCGTCCCATGACGCCGGCGCGCCGTCCACCATCGGCTCGAGCAGACGCCCCTCGAGATCGATGGTCTCGGCGAGCGCCGAGCCCTTGCTGCAGAGCCGGCCGAAATTGGCCGGATGCTGCCTGTCGCCCTCGACGGTGACGGCACCGGCCGCGTCCTTCGACGCGATGACGCCACAGCCGACACCGCAATAGGGACACGTGGTCTTGACGGACATTGCCTGACCGCTCAGCTCACCGCGGCCGGCTGCCGCACCGACAGCCAGACAACGCCGTTCTCGACCTTGGCCGGATGGGTATGGGTGCAGCCTTCGTCGGGCGCGACGGCCTGCCCGCTCGCCAGTTCGATGACGAAGTTATGCAGCGGACAGGTCACGCGCTTGTTGTGCACGATGCCCTGCGACAGCGGCCCGCCCTTGTGCGGGCAGCGGTCGTCGAGCGCGAACACCTCGTCGCTCTCGGTCCGGAACACTGCGATGTTGCCGCCCGGCGTGCGCACCACGCGCGAGCCGAGCCGCGGAATGTCGGTCAATGCGCCGATTTCGATCCACTGAGTCATGCGAGCTCCAATTCGGCGAGAGGCGCGAACTCGTTGCGGTCGACGCCGCGGCTGGCACGCTCGGCCCACGGATCGGTCTGCGCGAACTGCTGCGAATAGGCAAAGCGAGCGAACAGCGCCTTGCGGTTCGCAACGTCGTCGACCACCCGCTTCCTGATCTGCTCGAGACCAACGCGGTCACACCATTTGTACATGCGCTCCAGATACCAGCCCTCCTCGCGGTAGAGCTGGGTCAGCGCCACGATCACCTCGAGGCATTCGTCCTCGGTCTCGACCTTGGTCAGGAACTCGGTGCCCTTGATGTGCAGTCCGGCGGCACCGGCGAAATGGATCTCGTAACCGGAATCGACGCAGACCACGCCGACGTCCTTGCAGGTCGCTTCCGCGCAGTTGCGCGGGCAGCCGGAGACGCCGAGCTTGACCTTGGCCGGCGTCCACGAGCCCCACATGAACTTCTCGAGCTTGACGCCGAGGCCGGTGGAATCCTGGGTGCCGAAGCGACACCATTCGGAGCCGACGCAGGTCTTCACCGTGCGCAGGCCCTTGGCGTAGGCGTGGCCCGACACCATGCCGGCGTCGTTGAGGTCGGCCCACACCGCCGGCAGGTCCTCCTTCTTGACGCCGAGCAGGTCGATGCGCTGGCCGCCGGTGACCTTCACCGTCGGGATGTTGAACTTCTCGGCGACGTCGGCGATCGCGCGCAGCTCGCTCGGCGTCGTGACGCCGCCCCACATCCGCGGCACGACCGAATAGGTGCCGTCCTTCTGGATGTTGGCGTGGACGCGCTCGTTGATGAAGCGCGACTGCTGATCGTCGCGATATTCGCCGGGCCAGGTCGCGAGCAGATAGTAATTCAGCGCCGGACGGCAGGAGTGACAGCCGTTCAGGGTCTTCCACTCCATGAAGCGCATGACCGCGGGAATGGTCTTGAGCTGCTGCTCGACGATCACGCGGCGAACATCGTCGTGGCTGTGATCGGTACATTTGCACAGCGGCTTGACCTTCGGCGCCGCCGAATAGTCGCCGCCGAGCGTGAACGCCAGCACCTGCTCGACAAGGCCGGTGCAGGACCCGCAGGACGACGATGCCTTGGTATGGGCGCGGACGTCGTCGAGCGTGAACAGCTTCTTCTCGCTGATCGCCTTGACGATGGCGCCCTTGCAGACGCCGTTGCAGCCGCAGATCTCGGTCTCGTCGCTCATCGCGGCAACCGAGCTCTGGCCGCTGACGCCGCCATCGCCGAGATTGGCGGCGCCGAACACCAGGCGCTCGCGCATATGCGAGACGTCGGTGCCGTCGCGCAGGTGCTGGAAGTACCAGGGGCCGTCGATGGTGTCGCCATAGAGCACGGCGCCGACGATCTTCTTGTCCTTCAGGATGATGCGCTTGTAGACGCCGCGGTTGGCGTCCTGCAGCACGATCTCCTCCTTGTCCGGCCCCGGCGCGAAGTCGCCGGCCGAGAACAGGTCGATGCCGGTGACCTTCAGCTTGGTCGAGGTGACCGAGCCGTCATAGGTGGCGAAACCCTTCATCGCGAGGTGGTTGGCGCAGACCTTGGCCTGGTCGAACAGCGGCGCGACGAGACCGTAGGTCTGGCGGCGGTGCTGCACGCACTCGCCGACCGCGTAGATGCGGCCGTCATAGGTCTGCATGGTGTCGGAAACGACGATGCCGCGCTCGCAGTAGAGCCCGGCCTTCTTGGCGAGCTCGAAATTCGGACGGATGCCGACCGCCATCACCACCAGATCGGCCGGCAGCTCGGTGCCGTCGCCGAAGCGCACGCCGGTGACGCGGTCCTCGCCCAGGATGGCCTGGGTCTGCGCCGGCATCTTGAACACCATGCCGCGCTCTTCCAGCGACTTGCGCAACAGGCCGCCGGCCACTGGATCGAGCTGACGCTCCATCAGCGTGTCGAGCAGATGCACGACCGTGACGTTCATGCCGCGCTTCATCAGCCCATTGGCGGCCTCGAGGCCCAACAGGCCGCCGCCGATCACCACCGCGTTGCGATAGTCGGTCGAGGCCTTGATCATGCGATCAACGTCATAGATGTCGCGGAAGCCGATCACGCCTGGCAGTTCCTTGCCCGGCAGCGGCAGCATGATCGGGTTTGAGCCCGTCGCGATCAGCAGGCGGTCATAGGGCACGCGCTCGCCGGCTTCGGTGACGACCTCGCAGGTGCGACGGTCGATCATGGTGATCGTCTCGCCCTTGCGCAGCGTGATGTTGTTGTCCTCGTACCAGTCGACGGTGTTGAGCATGATGTCGTCGACGGTCTTCTCGCCGGCGAGCACCGGCGACAGCAGGATGCGGTTGTAATTGCCGTAGGGCTCGGAGCCGAACACCGTGATGTCGTAGAGATCGGGCGCGCGCTCCAGCAGCGCCTCGACCGTCCGGATGCCGGCCATCCCGTTGCCGATCACCACGAGCTTCTGCTTGGTCACTTTGTCGAGCATGGTCTGCCTTTCAATTCCGACGGCGCTGCGCAGCGACGCGGCGTGCGTCGTTGATGGGCACCGATAAAGGTTTGGAGTTGTAGGAAGCCCAGCCGCGGGCGCAGACCGTCTTCGATGACGACCGATGTTCCGTTGTTGATTGATATTCAAAACGCGTGCCAACTCGCGGCGGGCAAATCCGGCCGCAAAATCAAGAGGTTTCCGGCCGATCAAAATCCACCGGTCCGCGCGCCGCGCCGACAGCCGGCCGAAATTTTAGCCACGCCGATGATCTCTTGTGCACAGCATCGCCGGCCGCGATGGCGATCGCGAAATCGCATTTGATGCGCGATCGCACGGACTTGGCGCATCGCACAAAAAAACACCAGCGTGCGCGTTTGCGCGGCGGCACTTGCCGCAAGCCATGCCACGCGCGGCGGCGGAACGCTGTTCGCGATTGCGCGGCAACGTCTTGCGACTGCACGGCAAAGCGACGGACGTGATCGATGGCACGGTAATTGCTGACCGCAGCTGTTGACGGAGTGCGTCTCAACGACGAGCGCACTCCCATTCACCAACATTCCATTTGTCTGCGCCTGAGATGGCCGCGCTTTCGCGGCTGCCTCCGCCGCATCAACGCGAGATGCTTGCGATGAAGCTAGCCGAGTTCAAGAAGGCAGGTCACTGGCCGACACTGCTTGCCGCGTTCCTGTACTTCGACATCAGT
The DNA here is from genome assembly GCF_054059095.1 of Bradyrhizobium sp. USDA 4510. Taxonomy (NCBI): domain Bacteria; kingdom Pseudomonadati; phylum Pseudomonadota; class Alphaproteobacteria; order Hyphomicrobiales; family Nitrobacteraceae; genus Bradyrhizobium; species Bradyrhizobium sp. USDA 4510. Next base: position 4,464,048 of record NZ_JBSSBT010000001.1, read on the forward strand.
TTCATGGCGTGGGTCGCGCTCGGACCGCTGATCGTCTACATCGCGCGAGACATGAATCTGGCCGTGAACGAGAAGTTCACCCTGGTCGCCATTCCCGTGCTGGCCGGCGCGCTGCTGCGCGTGCCGATGGGCATTCTCGCCGACATCATCGGCGCCAAGCGTACCGGCATCATCGCCCAGCTCGTCGTGATCGCCGCGACTGCTGCGGTGTGGCACTTCGGGCTGACCAGCAAGCTCGCGATCGAGCTGTTCGGGCTTGCGCTCGGCGTCGGCGGCGCCTCGTTCGCCGTCGCCCTGCCCCAGGCGAGCCGCTGGTATCCGCCGCAATATCAGGGCGTGGTGATGGGGATTGCCGGTGCCGGCAATATGGGCGTCGTGCTCGACACACTGCTCGCGCCGACCATTGCCGAGCATTGGGGCTGGCAGGCCGTGTTCGGCTGCCTGCTTATTCCGATGCTGATGGTGCTCGCCTATTACGCGGTCGCAGCCAAGGACGCGCCGGGCGAGCGCAAGAAGGTCTCGCTGCAGGCCTACGGCGCACTGCTGAAGGATTCCGACAGCCGCTGGTTCATGTTCTTCTACTTCATCACCTTCGGCGGCTTCGTCGGCCTCGCCAACGCGCTGCCGCTCTATTTCACCGTGCAGTATCATGTCTCCGGCGTCGCGGCGGGCATGCTGGTCGCGCTGATCGTCGCGTTCGGCTCGGGATTCCGTCCCGTCGGCGGCATGATCGCCGACCGGATCGGCGGCATCCGTTCGCTGTCGATCCTGTTCGGTGTCGTGGTCGCGGCCTATCTCGTCATTGCCTTCATGCCGGAGGGCCCGACGGCGCCGACGCAGGCCGGCTGGGCGTTGACGGAACTGCCGCGCATCGCCTGGATCTCGGTGCTGCTGTTCTCGATCGGCGTGCTGGCGCTCGGCATGGGCAACGGCGCGGTGTTCCAGCTAATCCCGCTGCGCTTCCGTCACGAGATCGGCCTGATGACCGGGCTGGTTGGCTGCGCCGGCGGCGTGGGCGGCTTCTTCCTCGCCCAGACGCTCGGCGCCGCCAAGGGCATGACCGGCGGCTTCGGCGCCGGCTTCCTGTTCTTCGGCGGGCTGGCGTTGCTTGGCTTCATCGGACTTGCCATGGTCAAGGTTCGCTGGCGCACCACTTGGGGCGCGGTATCGGGAGCGCGCGTCTGAGGACTCCGCTCCGCAACGTGACGGGGCCCGGACGTGGCGAACGGTTCGCAACGGGACTTGGGGGTGCGCGTCGGCTTTGCCAGCGAGACCGGCAAGCGCGCCGCCAATGAGGATTATGTCGCGGCCTGCTTAGGCCAGCCGGGCACGCTGCATCGCGATGTGGTCGCCGCGGTCGCCGACGGCGTCGGCGGCCACAAGGGCGGGCGCGAGGCCGCGGAGGTTGCGGTCCGCAGCTTCATCGACGCCTATTATTCGTTGCCCGAGACGCTCGGTGTCCGCCGCCGCGCCGCGCGGGCGCTGGAAGCCGCCAACAGCTGGATCTACGGCCAGGGCCGCGTCGATGCCGCGCGCAGCGGCATGGCCTGCGCGTTCTCCTCGATCATCCTGTCACGGCGACAATGCCATGTGATCCATATCGGCGACACCCGTGCCTATCGCCTGAGCGACGGCCGCCTGGAACGCCTGACGCAGGACCATATCGCCGGCCGCGGTGACCTCGCCCACATGCTGAGCCGCGCCATCGGTTTCGAGGAGTTCGCCCGCTTCGACTACACGTCCCTCGGGCTCCGGCAACATGATCGCCTGCTGATCTGCAGCGACGGGGTTCACGGCGCGCTCGGCGATTTGCGCCTCCAGCAATTGCTGGAGGAACGCACGCCGCCTGACGAGTCCGCGCGCAGCATCGTCGACGCCGCCCTCGCGGCCGGCAGCAGCGACAACACGACCGCACTGGTGCTCGACGTCGTCGACCTGCCGCCGGCGGACCGCGACGATCTCACCCACGCGATCGCGACGCTGCCGATCCTCGATTTGCCGGTGACCGGCGATACGATCGACGATTTCAGCCTCGGCGACGTCTTGTCCGACGGGCGCTACAGCCGCCTGTTCAAGGCGATCGACAAGCGCGCCGGCCGCGAAGTGGTGCTGAAGTTTCCACATCCGCGGGTCGCGAGCGAAGGCTCCTACCGCCTCGCCTTCGTGCGCGAGGCCTGGGTCGCCGCGCGTGTGCGCAGCCTCTGGATCGGCGAAATCATCGAGGTGCCGGCGGAGCGGCAGACCAGGCTCTATTCGGCGATGCCGCTCTACGAGGGCGAAACACTGGAGCAGCGGCTTGGCCGCGCGCCGCGGCTGTCGCTCACCGACGGCATCGCGATCGCAACCAAGCTGGTGCGCGCGGTCACCGCGCTGCACCGCGCGGGCATCATCCATCGCGACATCAAGCCGGACAACGTGATCTTGCTGAAGGACGGCGGGTTGCGCCTTGTCGACCTCGGCGTCGCGCGGGTGCCGCTGCTGGAGGATTTTCCCGCCGAGGACATTCCGGGCACCGCGAGCTACATGGCGCCCGAACTGTTCGGCGGCAAGGCCGGTGACGAGGCCTCCGACCTGTTCGCGCTCGGCGTCACGGTCTATCGCATGTTCACCGCGAACTATCCGTTCGGCGAGATCGAACCGTTCTCGCGGCCTCGCTTCGGCAAGCCGGCGCCGCTATCGCGCTACCGGCCGGACCTGCCGGCCTGGCTCGACGCGGTGATCGGCAAGGCGCTCAGCGTCGACCCCGCGCAACGTTTTGGCGACGCCATCGAGTTCGCGCACGAACTGGAAAACGGCGCGACCTGGGCCGGCCCCGCCGTCACCACCCGCAAATCGCTGCACGACCGCGATCCCGTGACCTTCTGGAAGGTGCTATGCGCGATCCTGGCCCTGATCGTCGTGGTGCTGCTGGCGCGGCATTAGACTAGCTCCGTCATGCCCGGCCTTGTGCCGGGCATCCACGTCTTCGCTGCAATCGCGTAAGAAAAGACGTGGATGGCCGGGACAAGCCCGGCCATGACGAAAAGAAAGAGAGTCATTTTAGATCAGTTAGGCAGCTGAAATTTGGCTATTTCAGTTTGCAGCTCAGGGCCCGGCGCGGCGGATCGTGATGCGGGTCTCGTCGGTCATGTCCTTGAGCTCCTTGTTCGGCTCGCGGTAGAGATGGCGCTCGATCTCGACCTTGCGGCCGTCGATCGTCTTGGTGCATTTCTCGTCGACAAATACGCCGCCGACCTCCTGCTTGTCGGCGCCCGGCTGTGCCTTGGAACAGGTCCAGCCGTCCTCGCCATAGCGCGACCTCGCCTGCAGGCCGAGCAGGAAGGCCTTCTTGCGCAGATAGAGCCGCGCCTTCGGATCGGTCTCGATCATCAGCGCCGCGATCTTGGCGTCCTTGTCGATCATGACGGTGAGGATCGCGGGATGGCCGCCGACCATGGTGCCTTCCCGCCCACTCTCGCGATCGTACTCGAAGCGGATGCCGCGCAGCTGGTCCGGTCCGGCCTGGCAAGCCTGCCATTGCGCCCAGTCAGCCAATCTGTGGGTCTTCTCGCCGACGCAAGTCAGGTTGATGTAGCCCGCGTCCGGCACGCTGCTGATCGCCATTCCGACGCTGATGTCGCGCAGGTCTCCCGCGGTCGCCATCGCCGGCACCGCTGCCGTGACGGTGACAGCGAAGACCAAGCCACGGATTGCCGATCTTTGCTTGCTCATGGCTTTGCCTTCTCGCTCTGGCCGGACGGCGCGGCGGCGTGGCCGGCCTCCTTGTAGACGTTGCAGACCCGCGAGCCATCGCCGAAGAACGCGATGCATTCATCGTAGGTCGGCTCGCCCTTGCCCTTGACGCGGGCAAGCACGTAATCGGCGACGGCTTCGATTTCGTTCGGCCGCAGGAACACATTCGCTTCGGGCGGCATGCGGTCCGCGACGTCCTGCCGGGTCATCTCGTAGCATTTCGTGGTGTCGTAGGAGCCGCGCACGAAGAACGGCATGCCGGTGCCCGGCCGGCCGCACGTCACGGTCTCGATGATCTGCTCGCGGGTCAGCTCGGTCTTGCGCAGCGACAGCGCGTCGCCGCCATAGCCGCCGCCGCCATTGCCGTGCCATTTGTGGCAGCCGACGCAATTGCCGCGCTTGAACACCGCCTTGCCCGCATCGGTCGGATCGCTCGCCGACTGCGCTTGCGCGGTACCGATAAATCCCATCACCAGCGCGCAGCCGAGCCACGCGCCAACCAGCGATATTTTTTTCATTCGTCTTGTTTCTTGTCTTTCTCGGCCAAATCGACGCGGGAGGCCTCGGTGAGAGGCCTCCCGCGCTGCGACGTCAAAGGGCGAACACGTAGAGCATCGAGCCTGGCTGCATCCGCTTCAGCTCAGGCGTGGCATCGATGAACCACTTGTCCCAGGCACCGCCGAGGCCGACCAGGATCGCGACATACTGCTTGCCGTCCACCGAGAACGTCATCGGAGGCGCATTGACGCCGCCGCCGGTGTTGAACTGCCAGAGCTGCTGCAGCGATTTCGCGTCATAGGCGATCACCTCGCCGGACGGCTGTCCGGAGAACACGAGGTCGGGCGTCGCCAGGATGCCGCCGAGGTTCGGGAATTCGGTCTCCGCCTTCCCTGCCACCTTGCCGGTGGTGACGTCGATTGCGGTGACGCTGCCGGTGATCTTGACCGGCTGGCTCGGTCCGCCGCCCGTGAAGAACTCGCGCTTCTTCAACTTGTCCGGCGTCGTCTCCTCGACCGTAATCCGGTTGCAGCTCTCGATCACCGGGATGTACCAGAGCTTCAGGTTCGGATTATACGCGGTCGGCGGCCAGTTCTTGCCGCCCATGTTGCCGGGGCAGATGTCCGTCACCTTGTTGGTGCGGCTTGGCGTCACCGCAGCGTTGTAGCGCTGCACGCCCTGCTTCGGATCATACTCCACCGGCTTGCCGGATTCGGGGTCGAGACCCTTGGTCCAGGTCACCTTCTTGACAAACGGCAGACCCCAGATGAACTTGCCGCTGTTGCGGTCGATCGCATAGGCAAAGCCGTTGCGGTCGGCCTCGAGCGCGAGCTTCTGCGTCGTGTTGTTCGGACCGGGGACGTCGACCAGCACGTTCTCCGCCACGCTGTCATAATCGTAGGGATCGTTCGGCGTGTGCTGGTAGTGCCACTTGATCTTGCCGGTGTCGGCATCGAGACCAAGCGAGGAGTCGGTGTAGAGGTTGTCGCCGGGCCGATACTCGTTGTCCCAGTCCGGTCCGGGATTGCCGACGCCCCAGACGATGGTGTTGGTCGAGGGGTCGAAGCTGCCGGTGACCCAGGTCGATCCGCCGCCGCTCGCCTTGGCGTCCTTGTCGTCCTTCCAGGTCTCGTGACCCGCCTCGTCCTTGCCCGGGATCGTGTGGGTGCGCCACACTTCCTTCTGGCTCTTCAGGTCGGTCGCCGCGATCCAGCCGCGAATGCCGTATTCGGCGCCGGCCACGCCCGTGATCGCCATGTCCTTGACGATCAGCGGTGCGCCGGTGATCACCTCGCCCTTGTCGGGATCGGCGACCTGGCGCTGCCAGGCGACCTGCCCGGTCTCCTTGTTGGTCGCGATCAGGCGGCCATCGAGCGTGTGCGAGACGACGAGGTTGCCCCACAATGCGACGCCGCGGTTGTCGACGCCGCAGCAGGCGACTGCGCCGGCCCAGTCATGGTCGGTCTTCGGATCCATCTTCCAGAGCAGCACGCCTTTGCCGCCATGCGCATCGATCTTGTAGACCGAACCCCAGCCGTCGGTGACGTACATGAAGCCGTTCTCGACGATCGGCGTCCCCTCCAAGCCGCCATGCGACCAGATTCCGCCGCCCTCGACGCCGCCGAGATGCATGGTCCAGGCGACCTTGAGGTTCTTGACGTTGTCCTTGTTGATATCGGCCAGCGACGAGAAGCGCGTCGCCGAATAGTTCTTGTGGTGGTGCAGCCAGTTGCCTGCTTCCTTGTCAGCATTGAGCAGACGGTCCTGGCCGACATCGTCGGCGAGCGCGAAAGAGCTTGCGAAGGTCGCTGCGGATGCTACTGCCGCGGCGAGCATATGTGACTTTACCCAATTCAACCTTGTCATGAGTTCATTTCCTCCGGATCTAGCATTCTTCATTGATCGAACCGCCCGTCACACACGGGCGATCACGCGAGAAGCCTTGAGTCCCGGCGCATGGCTGTGCACCACCCGCCGTCTTGTTGAGTCACTTGTGTGAGGTCACTTCTGGACCTGTACCTCCGTCTCGATGGTGCCTGCTTTCTGAAAAACGATCGCGCATTTGAAGGTCTCGCCCGGCGTGAGCGCCTGACGCATCTGCAGCAGCATGACGTGATAACCGTCACGCTTCAGCTCGAGCATCGCCTTTGCCGGCACTGGTATATTGGATATCGAGCGCATCGCCGGTGCGCCTTCGCCGCGATCCACAGTATGACGCTCGGAAAAATTCGCAACCGGGCAGCGGACACGAAGCAGCGCATCGGCGCTGTCGGCCTCGTTCTTGATCGTCATCGTCAAGGGAAGGTCCCCGCCCGCTTTGTCGACCGCCGGCACGCGCGCGTCCACAATCTGCAAGGACTCGTTCGCGGCGGCGTTATGCATCACTCCGAACGTGCTGATCAGGCAGAATAATGGCAACGCGATCCATGATCGGCACGCAACGGCGCAATGCAACTCCCGCTCGAACGACATCAAGTTCTCTCCCAACATGATTTTTGCAGCATTGTTTCATGCTTCGTCGTGCGCTGCCAGCAATAGATCGCGAACGCTGCATCAACGCGATTTTGGGCACGCATAGCGGCCATGCTAACTTCCTGCGCATGAGTGCTCTCGATAAACTTCCGCCGGCACAGCGCGACGCAGCACATGCCGCACTGCGTCAGGTGATCGGCACCGCAGCGATCGAGGCCGTCACATCGGTCTCGGGCGGCGCAACGTCGGCGCAATTGTTCCGGATCGATGCAGGCGGCGAGAATTATTTGCTCCGAATCGAAGGAATGCCGAGCCCGCTGCGCAATCCGTTTCAGTATGTGTCGCTCAGGATCGCCGCCGAGGCCGGCATCGCGCCGCGACTCCATTATGTCGACGAGGCCTCGCGCGTCGCGGTGATGGATTTTGTGCAGCGGCAGCCGCTCGGCCGCTATCCCGGCGGCCTGCCGGCGCTGGCGAAGGCGCTCGGCGAATTGCTGGCGCGCCTGCAGGCGACGCCGACCTTTCCCGCTTTCGTGCGCTACCCCGACATCGTGGCCCGGCTCTGGGCCCATGTCGGCCGCACCGGCCTGTTCGCGCCCGGCGCGCTTGACCGTTGCAACGCGCATCTCGCGCGCATCCGCGCGGCCTATGCCTGGGATGAGGTCAACTCGGTGTCGAGCCACAACGACTCGCTCCCCGCCAACATCCTGTTCGACGGCAACAGGCTCTGGATGATCGACTGGGAATCCGCCTATCGCACCGATCCGCTGGTCGACCTCGCGATTGTCGGCGACAGCTTGGCGCGGACGCCGGAGCTGGAAAGCATTTTGCATCGTGCCTGGCTCGGCCGCCGGCTCGACGAGGCGCGGCGCGCACGGCTCGCACATGTCCGCGCGCTCACCCGGCTCTACTACGCCGGCGTGCTGCTCAGCGCATCGGCGACGGCGCCGCGCACCGTACCCGATACGAGCCTTGCGGCACCGACGCTTGCCGAGCTCTCAGAGGCCACACGCGCCGGCCGGCTCAAGGCCGGCACGCCGGCGGCCAAGCATGTGCTGGGCAAGATGTTCGTCGCCGCGTTCCTGACCGAAATCGCGACGCCCGGCTTCGATCTTTCGGTCTGACGTTCACCCCGGCGGATCGAACGTCGACGGAAAGAACTGCGGCGCAGCTCACTGCGGCACCGGGTGCAGCCTTGCGAGCTGGTCGAGCGACAATTCGGCCTCGCGATCGCTCAGGGGAAAACGCACGATCACGTCCTGACGCGCCAGCTGGCCCCACAGCGCATCCGACGACCATTTCTGCGGCTCGGGTCCGCGCGGACCGTCGACCCAGATGAAATACCATTCCGCCATGGACGCGACCAAAGCTCCTCGCCGGAACATTGGTCCTTCGCCGGCCAATCCGCAACGCCCGATTTCGTGCGCGGCGCGACAGGTGGGGCTATTCGTACGGCGTGCCGTCCTTGTGCAGGAAGCGGCCGTCGGAGCTCGGGCTCATCATGTCGATGTCGGAGCAGGTGATAACGTCGGCGCGCGAGCGCGAGCCGACCTCGAGATAGGTCGCCGTCATCTGCGACCTGTTGATCAGATGATGCCCGTTGCCGGAGTTCTTCGGAAACGCCGCGCAATCGCCGGCCCGCAGCACCATCTCGCCGCCGTCTTCCACCAGTACCACTTCGCCTGCGAGCACATAGACGAACTCGTCCTCATCCGAATGCCAGTCGCGCTGGCTCGACCAGTTGCCGGGCGGCAGCCGCATCAGGTTGACGCCGAAGTCGGCGAGCCCGCCGGCATCACCTAGACGCTGTCGCACCCGCTCGGCGCACGGCGCGGCGAACTCCGCCGGATAGCCGGTCCCCTTGCGCTCCGGGACGTTTGCAAGGTCGACCTTGGGCATGGCGTCTCTCCGGCGGTTGGCGGGCGAACGAGCGATCGGGCCGACTGCAATTGGTTTCATGGAAGGCGGCAGCGAGGAGGTTCCGCGGTCAGCCGCCAAATCGCTTCACCAGTTTTGAACCTTTGGCCGTGCTTATCTGCTGACCGGTCAAATCGCTTCCCACGCTCAATCCCTTCGTCATCAAGTTGCTGCGCAGGGCGGCCTGCTTCTCATCGGCGTAATCTACGTCGACGTGGTCGAGACTCATCAAATGCCCAAGTTCATGGGCCCACGCGCGTCCGTTGGCAAAGTCATTGCCATACCATTGGACAAAGCTTGCCGGCTCGGGATCGCTATGAAGATACGAGCCGCCACCAGCCGAGAGATTGACTATCGGATTGACGAGATAGATGTGGACCGCATTGTCGGGAGCATGCCGGAAACTGAGAACATCCAGAACGCGCTGATCATTGTTGCGCGCGCTCTTCGCCATATCGAGCGGTTTATCTTCCACGTAATCATTGATCACGAACCCGATCTTGGCCTTCGCCCAGATCTTATTGACCACATCCAGTGCCTTCTTGGCGGCCTCGCCACTCCATTTTTGCGGCTCGGCGACACCTTTCTCGGCAAATGGCGTAATGTAGATTTTCAGTGGAATAGACATGTGCGTCTCCAGAGATTTCGACGACACCTGCGGTGGGCGTCCACACGTCGACGTCCGGATCCCGAGGACGCAGATTTCGATTCTTTCGGGACTCGCACGTCTCAGCTCGAACGGATCGGCGTTGCTTCCAGATAGACGCAGTTCGCGCTCCTATGGAAGAGGCCCGAGGCTGCGACAAACGGCCGAGACGAACGGGCTGAACCTTGTCGACGCCACCGAGACTAACAACGCGGCCGTCACACGCTGACGATCCGGCACGAGAATCGCTTGAGCATGCGAGTTCAATTCCGAGATCACTATCGAGAGATGGAACTTCGCTTGGCGAAGCCCAGGCGGATGCCGGCACTGCCAGCCATTCCGACGCCAAAGATAAAAAGCAGCTATTTCAATATCTTACAGGTCGACTGACATTTGTTCGGCCGTGCACCACCGGCCCTACACGCTTCGGTGTATCCTTGAACAATCTCGCTGCCCCGAACGACAACATCAGGAATGGATTGGACTCAGATTTGTTCTCTACGGAGGTATGCCGGCGCCCGTAACGCTTGACGCAGTGGAGTTTGCGCGCGGCCACCTTCGATAACCTGCCGTTGTTTCGAGCCGATTTTGGACGTTCGCCATGCGCTACACGCTCCTCCGAGTTCTTGCTGTTCTTGCTGCTTCGGTTCTCCTGGCGTCTCAGCCAGCCTGGGCAACGAAGCGAGTGGCTTTGGTGGTCGGCAATTCGAACTATCAAAATGCGCCATTGCTTCCGAATCCTGCCAATGATGCCACCGCTATCGCCGCGACCTTGAAGGGCGCCGGGTTCGATTTGGTGGAGTCTCGGCTGAACCTGACCTCGAGCGACATGCGGCGGGCACTGAGGGATTTCGCCGATCAAGCTCGCGATGCAGACATCGCCATCGTCTATTATGCAGGTCACGGAATCGAGATCGACGGGACGAATTATCTGATCCCGACGGATGCCAGGCTTGAACGCGACACCGATATCTATGACGAGGCCTTCTCGCTCGATCGTGTCCTGCTGGCCATCGAGCCCGCCAAGCAGCTCCGCGTCGTGATCGTTGATGCCTGCCGCAACAATCCTTTCGCCGACACCATGAAGCGAACCGTCGCTTCGCGCGCGATCAGCCGCGGGCTCGCCCGGGTAGAACCCGCCGTATCCAATACGCTGATCGCGTTTGCGGCGAAGGCCGGACTGACCGCGCTCGACGGCAACAGCACGAACAGTCCCTACGCGACAGCGCTGGTGAAATATATCGCAAAGCCTGGACTGGACCTGCGCAGGGCTTTCGGCTTCGTCCGCGATGATGTCTTGCAAGCGACCGGCAACCGACAGGAGCCTTACGTTTACGGCTCACTGGGCGGTGAGGACGTTGCCCTCGTGCCAAAGGCAGAAGAGCCGGCGCCGCCGCCGGCTAACGCCTCGTCGGAGATTCGTCGCGACTACGAATTGGCCCTGCAACTGGGTAACAAGGCCGCTATGAGCGCGTTCCTCGCCCAGCACCCCGACGGCTATTACTCAAATCTGGCCAAGCTTCAGCTCAATCAGATCGACGCGGAGGACGCGCGCGTTACCGCCACCCGGAAAGCGCAGGAAGCAGAGCAGCAGAAGGCTCGGCTTGCGTCCGAAGGTGCCCAGCGAGCGGAGCAGGAAAAGGCGGCCGCAGAATTCAAGGCCGCGGAGGATGCCCGTATCGCGGCAGAAAGAACAAAGCAGGCGGCGCAGGACCAAGCTGCCGAGGCTGAACGGAAGCGGACCGCATCCCAAACCTCAACGGTCGCCATGCTTTCCACGAACGGACCTGTGGTCGACAGCGCCAAGCCGGATAATATTGCAACCGCTACCCCATCGCTGAATAGCGAGGGCGCGAAGGTTGCCGCCTTGAACACGGCGCCGCCGCAGGAGGATCTTGCCAAATCGGTGCAGAGCGAGTTGAGCCGGGTTGGCTGTTTCACGGGCTCCATCGACGGTGATTGGAACGCGGCCTCGCGTCGCTCCCTGACCCTGTTCAACCGGCACGCCGGAACCAAATTTGACGTCAAGCTTGCAAGCCTCGATGCGCTCGATGCGATCAAGCTGAAGCCGGCCCGGGTTTGCCCGCTGATCTGCGAACATGGCTACAAGGCCGACGGCGACCAGTGCCGCAAGATCACCTGCGCCGAGGGCTCGTTCCTGAACGAGGATAACGAATGCGAGAAGCGGCGCGGTAAAAAGCCGGTGGCAAAGCGTTACATTGATGAGCGCCCGTCGCGCGCCGATCGTCCGGTCCGCGAGAGGCCCGAGCCGCAAGCCGACGTTCCCCGACGACAGGCGACGGCGAGACCCTCGGGTGGCAGCGGCCAGATCGTGTGTGATGCTTATCTATGCCGCCCGGTCCGTCGCGGATGTCATCTCGATTACCGTGGCGGCGGAGGTCCCGGCGGCGGTACCGGCAATGTTGAGGTCTGCAACTAGGACGGCCACGGCGGCGCGCTCGAGATCGGGCCGCCGTCTTCTCCGCAATCGGTCATGCCCGGGGGCAACGGAGCCAAACCGCGGGGCCCTGCACGCAAGACGCCGGACAGCAGCTTCGGCCACAAGAATATTCACCACATGATCGCGCGCGACGGCCTCCTCAACCGCCCGAGTAGCCGGAGCAACGCGATCGCTTACCTACTTGATGGAGTATGATTTGATGTCGAACGACCAATTGTTCGGCAACAGTCTTCCGCCGCCGCTGTCCGGTATCCGCAGCTGACTGGTCCAATCCGACAGATAGCTCAACGTGTCGGCCGGCCCCTGAAGCTTGCGCTGAATGTCCGGCAGATCGAGCAATTGCACGCGTCGCTCGCTCAGGATCGCAACGATCACGGCGGACCCGGCCGGCGGCGCGACGACATATTCAAATCCACGTTGCTGTGCCGCCGGGGTCGGAACGATGAATTGGACGCCAGGCTTGACAAGATTCATGTCGGGTCCGACCGACTGCGCCAATAGCTCGGCAGTCGGGAAGATCTGGGACATCCGCCCGTCCGCATCAACATCCACCAGCATCAGATAGCCCGGCTTCCTGGCGGTTACGCCGAATGACACCTTGCCGCCAATGTTGACGGTTGGACCCGGCAGGATTTCAAGCGCCACGCTGGCGGCATTTGCCGGCCCGCGCGGGGCCTGTACGCGCCAGAGCAACGGAGCATTCGTCGCACCTGCCGATGGAGCGGCCGATGGCGGCGGCGTCGCCCACGCGGCCCCGCCTCCTGCCAGCAGCAGCACGATCGCGAACCAGGATTGCTTGCGGGAAACCAGTTTCGCTGGCGACATGACCGGCTGTCACAGCTTCGTCAGGGAACGCTGAAAAAGCCGATTGACGCGATCCGCGCGTCCGCCGGCAGGTAGCGCTCCAGACTCTTGATCACCTGCCCCGAGGCACGGCGCCGGTTGAGCTGCATCAAGACCGTCTCCAGATCAACCATCCGCTGCTGCGAGGTTACCGCGACGATCTGCTCGGCGCCAAACGGCTCGCCTACCCGAAGAGGCAGCCGCAGATTTGCTGACCGAGCCATCGCGGCATCGGAACCCACCGGATACAGCATCTGGATGGTTCCATCACCGGACACGTTGAATAGCAGCACCGCCCGCGAACCGACGTCGGACAATTCGACCTCGACGGTCTGTCCGCTGCGCTGCTGTCGGTCATCCGGCCAAATACGCATCAGCTGCGGCGACTGCGTCGCCATGCGCTTCAGCTCCCGAATTGCCGCGGTTCGGTTGACCACTGTCGTCAAACCGCCAACGTCGACGCCATAGGCGACCACGTCGCCCCAGGCGATCACATCATGGGATACGGGGTCCCAGATCAGGTCGGGATTATCAGTCGGTTGAACGGCCTGCACGCTGGCGTCCTGCGGCTTGACGCTGGTGAAATAGCCCATCTTGCCGTCAAGCGCTGCCAAGCGGATCGGCGTGGTGAGGCGGAAGGGCGGCAGTGCGGCACTGGGCGCGGCCGGGGCGGTCGCAGCGGCACTGGTTGGACCGGTTTGCGACTTGGCCGTAACGGCCGGCGGCGCAGGGGTCTGCTTCTCGGCGGACGCGACGGTAGCGACCTGGCCGGAGGCAGCTCTCGCCGCCGTGCCCTGGATCAGCACCACGCCGCGGGTCAGTTCGAACGCGACCTCGGTTTCCGGCATCTGTGCCGGCGACGATACCGTCACGATATTCTGGCGCTGGTCGGACAGTTGATAGACCACCTGCCGAACATTGCTGAAAAGCTCTTTCAGGGTCACCTTGCCATCATGATTGATGTCCGCGTTGCCCTCCACGGCGCGCGCAACGGCATAACTCAGGGCGCCGCGCAGGCCATCGATCCCCGGAATCCGCACTTCCGGCGCCTTGGTGTGCCGATCGACCGCGGCGATGAACGCGGTGTGGTCGAGATCGAGTTCGGACTTCGGGTCGTCGCTGCTCGACACCGGCTTCAATTCATCGACCAGCAGCGTGTAGCGGGGCACCTGCCGAAAACTCATCTCAGCCGCCCGCGGATCGATATCGCGCACCATTCCGCCGCCATGGCAGGTATCCGCGACGAAAATCACCCTTGCGCCGCGCAATTCGAACTGCCGGATGAAATGGTTGAATTCGCTTCCCAGAATGCGCTCGACCGACCCGGCGGGCGTGGTCGCGAATTCGGGCAGCAAGAACACGTTCTCCATTCCGTCCGGTTCGGAGCCCTTGATCCGCTCCGGCTCCTGCGTGCCGTGGCCTGCGATCGACAGGAAGACGAGATCGTTGCTCTTTGTCCGCTCCACCAGTGAGCTGATTTCGCGCAGCACGCTCGCCCTGTCCGCCTGTGCATTGGTCAGCTCGACCACATCGCTGACGCCCATGGTCCTCAGGCTCGACACGATGTCATTGGCGTCGGCGACCGCGCCCTTCAATTTGCGTACATGCTGGTAGTCGTCGATCCCGATGACGAGCGCCCGGAGCGCCGCACCGTCGGGATTGCTTATCGACAGTTCACCCGCCGCATGCGCGCGCTGGAGTGGCAGGCCGATCAACGCGGCGAGCAGGATGGCGGCACACAGCCAACCGGTCCTTCGATCAAAGCCCCTGAGCGTTCGCATCGCGATCCACCTCGATATCAAGCAGGTCCGCCCTGGAACCGCACCGGCAAGGCAGAGCGGCAGGAATGCCGTCCGGACCTCCGGAAACCAGCGCGCAGGCGGTGATCCATGTTCATCTGTAGCCTTGGCAAGACCTCAGGTTCAGCGCCGTTTGTTCGCCGTCTTGCGGCCTGTCGGCGCCTCGGTCTCCTGATAGGCGTTCGCGGAAACGGTCGTCTGATCGTCTGCGAACGCCCGAAAGCGGACCGGAACGTAACCGCGCGCAAGCAGGCTCGCGAGCGGGTAGACGTTGCGGCAGACCCGACCGTTGCAGCCACCCGTCGAGGATTCCATGACCTCGGCCTTGCGATCCGGGGTGAACCGCAGGAACAACATCACGTGGGAACCCGGTTTGTTCAGGGCGTCACCAGGCTTGAGGTCCCAGGGGTTGGTCACCGGCGCGGCGATCGCGGGAATGGCAGCGGTCGTGTAATGGACGGAAAGTCCCCACGTGGCACTGACGAACGCCGAACAGTCGACACCCGCCACATCCGGCCGTGGCTCGTTACGGGTGCAGACATTGCCCGCCAGGGTCCCGCCGTCGATCCGCTGCCGGAAATTCGCGAGCGAACCGTGGCAGCCCCAGCAATAGGGCACACCCCGCACTTCTTGGTTTACCTTGCCCTGCAGATACCACGGCCGGCGAATACGGCTGAAACCGGAGCATTGGCTGTCGGGATCGCTGCCGTAGTTCGCCGGTGTCAGCTTCCACTGGATGCCCTCAAAGGCGAAGGCCGTCTCGATCGCCTGCTGACGATTGGACGGCCGCACGGCGGCGGTCGCATTGAACTTGATATCCGGCCGCGCCGCCGCCGGCGCGGCCGCCGTGCGCGACGGCCTGACGTCAATGACGGATACCTTCCCCAGGGGGCGGAAGCCGACACCAACCACCTCGACGCCATCCGGCTTGGTACGCAGAAAATAGACGTCGCCGTCGCCCGAGACGGTGACGAACCGCCGGGTCACGGGCGTGTTCTCCAGCGGCAGCTCGTAGATACCCTCAAGGCGTCCGTTCGCGGCATAGCGTGCGACGAAGGTGGAGGCATTCTTGCCCGACGGCGGAATGTCCTCGGCCAGCACGTAGAAGCGGTCGCTGTTGTCGATCTCGAGAAACTCCACGGTGCCGAGCTGGTTGCGGACGCGCAGGCCGAGCTGACCGATGGTCTCGTTGGAGACCATGGTCTGGATTTCGACCCGAACGCCGGCATTGCCCTTGTCGGGAATGATATCGGCGATCACCGATCCCTTGCTGCGCGAGGCGATATATTGCCGGTCGGGCTGTCGCGTCGTCCTCACGATGGCCGCGCGCGTATTCTGATCCAGCAAGTCGGTCGGGCTGCTCAGCGCCTGCGAGCCCATCTGTGCGAAGGCCGAAATGGCGACCTGGTCGTCGGTTCCGCGGGATGAGACTTCCTCCAGTTGGATCTCGTCGCCGCCCAGCCCGCGTGTGGACTGTCCTGGTGCCGCCTTCAGCATCCGCACGCCGCCGTCCCAAACCATGATGTCGTCGTTATGGACGACGAGGTCGGTGGGCTGGACGTCGCCAGGCATCTTCAGGATGTCGGGAGCAGTGTTCGGTTGCTTGGGGTCGAACTGCAGAATGCGGCCATTGATTTGATCGAGCACAAACAGATTTCCCTGTCCGTCAGCGCTGAGCGCTTGCGGGCCCGCGAGTTCGACGTCCTGGCTGGCCGCGACGATCCCCACCATGGATGCAGCCGAACCGCCGGCAAAGCTTCGCACGACCGCGTCGTCGGCCCTAGCCCCGGTGGCAGCTATGGCCGCGCCGACGATAGAGAGCCAGATCCAGCTAGATCGACGAAGCATATCCGCCTCAATGTAACCGAACCGAATGCGGCGTCAGTCCGACTAATCCAAGACTGCCTAATCCAAGACTGCGCGAGTGCAGCGTCAATTAGTGGCGAGCAACCCCGATCCCGTTCAACTCTTTCACTGGACGGTGATAGTCCGAACTCCTTCAGCCTGCAGTGCAAAATCATGGCCAGAAACAGATTTGAGCAAGTCAGCGAAATCCAGCCCGACGCGATTACTCTGGTTTTGAGACGCGACAATGCCGGCGCCTCCGGGTCAATCGTGTTGCCGGTCGCCGCAAGCGGAGGTCGCCTGAGCAGCGACCAGGTCAGCGCCCATATGCCGGCCCAGGATGCCTTTCGCGGCGCAATCCGTCTCGCCAATGACATGAAGCTCGCGATCGTGGTTTGCGACCCCGATGGCGTCTGGAAACCGGAATGGGGCGACCTTTACCAGGCGATCGATTGACCCACACGGGCAGACGCTGCGGCGCCGCATGGAGGCCGGCATGGCAAATGGAGCGTTAAGCGGGCTGTCGTTGAGGTCGCGAGCCTTGATGATCGTCCTGTTGGCCGCAACCGGCTGGCCTGCGCGGGCGAACGATTCGGCGGCCGAATTGTCCATCGGCGGGCTGCAATTCGTCCGCACCAAGGACGTGGCCATGGCGAGCGAGGAGCTTCATATCGGGCTGGACCGGGTCAGCGTTCGCTACCAATTCGTCAACCAGACGAGCAAGCCGGTTGCGCTCACTGTCGCCTTTCCGCTGCCGGACATCGACCTGTCCGAAGCCGAGAGCATTGCGCTTCCATCGAGCGATCCGGTCAACTTCGTCGCGTTCGAGACGAGGATCGACGGCAACCCGGTGCCGCTGGCCATCGACCAGCGCGCCATGGTCGGCAACAAGGATGTCACCGCCCTCCTCCGTCAGTTCAAGCTGCCTTTGCTGCCGCTCGGTGATCGGGAGATACGGGTGGCCGACCTGCCGGCGACAACCCGCACGAAGCTGATCGATGATGGCCTTCTGATGCCTGCCGGCATGAGCGACAACGGTCACCAGCAATACACGCCCGGCTGGATAACCAGGACGTCGGCTGTTCGCGAGCAAGTGTTCCCAGCGGCGCGTACCGTCACGGTCGAACATCAATATCGCCCGAGCGTCGGCTCCAGCCCCGACACGGTCCTGCGCTCCGGTCTGCGTCACAGCGCGGCGCTAGGCCCGGAAGTCGAGCGATACCGGAGAGATTATTGCGTTACGGATGCCTTCCTTGCCGAATTGGACAAGCGCACAGGTGACAGCCAGGCTAACACCGCAAAGCTGCAGGAGCGGCGTATTTCCTACGTGCTCAAGACGGGTGCGAACTGGGCGGGTCCAATCCGGTCCTTCACGTTGACGATCGATCCGGGCGGCGACGACCGTCTGGTCAGTTTTTGTCCAGGGCGGCTCAAGCCGTCATCTGCCGACAACGCGCGGCAGTTCACGGCGAGCGACTTCAAGCCGGATGCCGACCTGAAGATCCTGATGATCGGCAAGTTCTGAACGGCAGCTCAATTGGTGAGCATCACGTAGCGTCCAGCCGCGGTGATGGTCACATTGCCGCGTTGAGCTTCGCTGGTTGCCTGCAGGAAGAATGTGTCGGCAGCCATCGGTCGCGGCTGGCGCAATGAATCCAGAACCCGCGGGGCTGCGACGGCCAACAGGAGTTGCGGACCGGTCGTACGCTCCATCGGCAGGGCAAAGGAAAGCGAATCGACGCCCGGCTTCAGGAGGTAGGACAAACTCCGCACCTCGCCGCGATCCGAGACCATGAGCAGTTCCACCACCCGGTTGGCAAAATTCTCGACGGTCCCATTGAGGGTCTCGCCGGCCTTCAGCTCCGTCGCCGACAGGTTGATGCGCGGCGCCCGCGCTTGATCGCTTCCGACCTGACTGAGGAATTTGACGGCCGGACATTGTGCCTGATTCACCTGCCTGACGCCGACCGAAGCCTCAAATCCCTGCTCCTTTCGAAACGCCTTGTCGAAGGTATCGAACGGGGCGGTCGAAGCGCCGAAGCCTTCAATGACGGCTGCGCTTGAGCTCACGGCAACAGGCAGGATGAAGAAGCAGTCGCCGCCCGCATACTGGGCAACATATTTGCGGATGCGCTCGGCTCGACCCGGCCCGTCGGGGGACGGAGACGGCGTCAACGTCGGCTGAGACGGCAGCTTCACCGGCTCCTGACGTGCCGGCGGTGGCGGAGCAGGCTCGCTCGTCGGCGCGGATGTCCCGGCGAGTTTCGGAGGTGGCGGCAAGGCCGCCAAGCCCGATGTCTTCCAGACAAATTTATAGAAGGTGTACCCACCGCCGCCCAGCAGAAGCAGCAGCCCCGCGACGCAAGCGCTGAGCCAGATGCGGCGAGAGTTCCGCGTGGTTGATGGCACCCGCTCCTGCGGCGCAGATGAACCAGCCTGCGACTTCGCCAATGGATCGAAGCCATAGAGCGGTGCGGCGGACGGCTGCGCCGAACCCGCCGGCGTCCAGGTGGCGACCTCCGCCATGGTCGGGCGCAACGCCGGGTCCGGCTGCAGCATCCTCTCGAGAAGCGGCCTGATGCGCATATCCACCGCGCCGAGATCGGGCACGCGCCGACGCTTCTCCACCAGTTGAAACTGGCTCCCGCCCATATCGAGCTTCTGTCCGGTCAGGGCATGGAACAGCACGAGACCAAAGCTGTAGACGTCGGATTTCGCGGTGACATCATTGCCGTACAAGCCGACCTGTTCCGGCGACGCGTAATTGTCCTTGCCGGCGAAGCCGGAACCGATGATGGTCTTGTCACCCACCTGCGTCGACCGGGCGATCCCGAAGTCGATGATCTTCGCCCGCCTTACATCGTCGAGCGGCACGATGATGTTGTCGGGGGAGACATCGCGATGGATAATGCCGTGCTCGTGAGCGGCCTGAAGGCCCGATGCGACCCGCCGCATCAACTTGATCAGCGCTTCGAAGGTCAGCGGCCCATCGTCGAGCATGTTCGACAGCGAGCGTCCGTTCACAAACTCCATCGCCAGATACGGGCGCTGCAGTGCGGGTTCGACCGTGAACAGGAAGTAGCGAACGATTGCTTCGTGCGGAAGATTGTGAAGTGCCGCGGCCTCCCGCCGGAACAGCGCAAGCGCCGCCTCGTTGTCGACCATGTCGGGCAGCAGCATCTTGACCGCGACGGGCGATCCGGTCTGGATCTCGCGGCATCGGTAGACCTCCCCCATGCCGCCTGCCCCGATCATCGCCTCGATCTCGTAAATGCCGTTGAGCCGCGTGCCGGCCGGCACACCGCGGTAGGATGACCGAAACGGATCGTTCGCGGTCATGGTCGCGGCTCCCGATCAAGCGGCGTCCTCGTAGGCTCTGAGGATCGCGGCGCGAGCAATCGCACGATCACGATCGTGACGTTGTCGAGCCCGCCGCGATCAAGTGCGAGCGCGAGCATGTCGTCGCAGGCGGCCTGGGCAAGGCGGGTGGCCGCGTGCTGCTCGATCTCGTCGTCCCGCACGTGCCGGGTCAAGCCGTCACTGCAAATCACGAAGATGTCTTCCGGTTCGGCCCTACCGGTCACCACCTCGAGCTCAGGGTCGGCGACGACACCGACAGCCCGGGTGATGGCATTGCTCGGCCAGTCCTGGACCTCTTCGCGCGATAGCGCGCCATCGGCGATCAGTTCCTCCAGCTCGCTATGATCGTGCGACACCTGCGTGATGCCGTGGCGGTTGATCAGGTACACCCGGCTGTCACCCGCCCAGATACAGGCATAATGGCCGTCGCGCACGAGCAGGACTGCCGTTGTGGTCCCGACAATAGCTCCCTGCCTTTCATGGCTGAGTGCCAGGATCTGCTGGTTGGCGCTGAACAGACGCGCCTCGCATTGCGCCAGCAGGTCCGCCGCGGAGTCCGGCGCGCCGATGGAATCAAGCGACTCCACCACGATGCGGCTGGCAAGATCGCCCGCCTCGTGACCACCCATACCGTCAGCGACGGCCCACAAGCCGACGTCGGTCCTTACCAGGCATGCATCCTCGTTCCGCGCCCGCACCCGTCCGGCGTGAGTGACGCTACCGACATCGAACAAGGAAGGGACGTGTGCCATCGCGCGTCATCCCGTCCCGGATACTTCGCGGCCAACGTCGCCGGTCAGCAATGTGGAATAGCGAAACGGATCCGGCAATCCGCGGCAACAGAGTGCGACCGGCGAAAACCCTTCGCCCCCGGCGGTCCACCAGAAACTAGCCGCGGCATAGACTTGAGGGTTGGCGCCGCAGAGCGTGCCGAACGACTCGGCAAACCCGTCGACCGTAGAAACCATTCCCAGCGTCGCATCGCTCAGCGACACGACCGGCGGTCGATCGGTCCCCGGCGTCCGCAGACGCGGAAGCGCGAGACGATCCAGTGCATCGGAGATCTGCTCGAACGTCGCAGCCCGGTCCAGGGTCGAGAGCAGGAACGTCTCCACTTGCACAAACCATTCGTCC
Organism: Bradyrhizobium sp. USDA 4510; assembly: GCF_054059095.1. NCBI lineage: Bacteria > Pseudomonadati > Pseudomonadota > Alphaproteobacteria > Hyphomicrobiales > Nitrobacteraceae > Bradyrhizobium > Bradyrhizobium sp. USDA 4510. Next base: position 4,484,755 of record NZ_JBSSBT010000001.1, read on the forward strand.
TGCGGATCGATGTGTGGCGGCGACAGCGCGGCGTCGCCATCCGGCACCGCATGCAGCGTCAACGGATAGTATCGCCCCACGCCGTCAAGCGAGGGCATGATCGCTCCTGCGACTGTGGTGCCGCAGATCGCGGCGCCAAGCCAGAATCGCCAAATCGGCGCGGTCAGGAATGCTTCCTGCCAGCCGGCGCCGAGTTGAAGGCGGCTCGCAGAGATGGCTGCCTGCACCCACGGCTCCCAGACTTCGAGGAAGCCGCGCGGCGTCGCGATCGCGATGAAATCACGCTTCGCGCCGATCTTGCCGAATAAGCCGCATCGCATGGTCATATTCCGGTCGGGCAACGAAACTCGCGGAGCACTGACAGGTTTAACGGATTGCGCAGCGATCCGGTCGAAATCTGATAGTTGAGCTCGCGTCCGGCAACAATGAACGTTGCGCTGGCGGATTCCGCCTTGGCGACCAGCGAACCAGCCTCCAGCATTCGGAACAATGACCAGGGACCGATGCGCTCGAGTACGGATGGCGAGCCGGTCTCGTTGCTGACCGAAATTGCCGTCCGCGGCGATGGGCCGGGCCAGAGCACCGTCGTCGGTGAATTGCTCTGCGGCGGCGGCGGCGGAGCGGGTTGCGGCGCGCCAAACATGGAGGGGGTTGCGGCTGGTCCTGGTGTGGTTGGGCTCGTGATCGTCGTGCCGCCGATCTCGGTCTTGACTGTGATGCCGGGTCCGGCCGCGGCCGGCGGCCGGATCGCAAAGGACACCGCCGGCACACCGCCGCCAGTCTGGAAAAAGGCATCGCGGATATAGGCTGCGTTCTGGAACTGCTTTAGCGTATCGGGCGAGAACGATCGGCCGACGGGGCTCTCCTTCCGCCAGACCCATTCGGATCGCGACGTATCCGCATAAGGCGCCAGGAACTGAGTGAAGAACTTGTCCATGACACCGTTCGGGCTGAACAGTTTGGCAAAGTCCGCGAGCGGGACTTCCTGACCGCTGCTCCGTACGAACGGGTAGCGGTTGGTCACCGTCTGCTGACAGACCGGCGTGACCTGATCGCGCAACGACTGCAGGATCTGACCGGCCGTGGAGGCGGCGATGCTGCCTTCGAACTCCCCAGCCGCCGCCCGCAGCATATCGGAAAATGGTGGCGGCATACGCGAGGCATTGTTGCGCAGCGCCGCAACCTGGGTCTGAAGCCCCGCCGTTGCTTGCGCCGTCAGCTGCGGATTCTCGACCATCAGCGTCAGATTCTGCGCGATGTCGTTCAGGTTTGCGATCGTCGAGTCGATCGGCCGGCGGGTGCTCTCCCCTTCAAGCACTGCATGGTAGGGTTTGAACTGCGACTCGATCGCCGCACCGGGCGTACCATCCTGGGCGTTGTTGAACAGCGCCGGCGCGGTCACCGCGGGCGGCGCGGCCGGCGTGCCGCCGCTCGCCGGCTTCGGGCGTTCCTTGGTCAGCATCGTCTCATCGCGCACCGACTCCAGGATTTGCCGCATCGGCGAAGTCGGCGCCGAAAGCGCCCTCAACACCTCGTATTTCGGCTTGTCGGCGAGCAATTTCTTCAGACGCAGACTGCCGAGCGCGGTCCGCCACGTCGTCACGAACTCATTGGAGTAGATGCTGAGCAGATCGCCGGCCAGATTGTCATACTGCTGGTCTATTGCCGATTGCTGGCCGGCGTCACCCAACACCCACCGCTCCCGCTTCATGCGCTGCGACAATCCGGGCAGTCGAGCGATGAACTTCTGATTGAAGCCGTTGTAGGTGAAGAACTCGGGCACCCGCACATTGTCCAGGGGCTGCCCAGTCGTGGTTTCGAAGACAACTGCCACGTCCGGACCGCCTCGGCGGCTGGCGATCCAGTCGCCGGCGGTCGATCCTCGAGCCTCCGACTTCAGGAACTCGTAGGCGCGTTGCGAGACGCTGAGGCGCGCCAATGAATTCTGGGCCTGCTTGATCAGCCGTCCGTCAAGCTCGACCAGCGGCGGCTGCTCGGTTTCGAGGTCGAACATGGCGACGAGATTTTCGTCGAGCAGACGCCGCCCTTCCGCATTGGTCGCGCCAGGATAGAGGTTGTCCGCCCAGTCGCGCTGCATCCAGGAACGGATGAGCTCGCGGTCAGGGGATTGCAGGCCGCCGAGCATCAGGTAGACCTTCAGCGCCTCATAGACGAAGGCAGGCTCGTTGATGCGCGCATTGAGCTGCTCTTCCAACCGGTACAGCAAGCGAGGCCGGAACATGCGCTCAAGCGCGGTGTGATAGGCCGCCTTCGCGGGCGATAACAGGCGCGCGTGCTGACTGAGCCCGTAGCGCGCCGACAGTGCTACCGGCTCATTCCGTGAGGCATAGCCGGCCGGGGCGTTCCGCAGCCGATAGAGCAGCGGCAGCACCTTGTCGAGATCGTGATCGGCGATCAGCGTTTGCTTGATGAGCGGCGCCCCGGCGGCCGCATACTCGTTGTCCGCCTGCAAGCTCTGCTCGATCAGGTCGGAGTTGCGCTTGTAGCTGGTCAGCCACGCACCGACCAGTCCGATCGCCACCAAACCTATCAGCGACAGCGCCGCGGTCTTGAGGATCAAGGCGCGGCGCACCGCAGCGCGGTCGGTCGAGACCCAGTCGGCCTCGCCGATGATGACCTTCGAAATCAAATCGGCAAGGAAAAAGCTCTTGCCGGTTCCGGAGTACGATCCGGCACCGACTTCCTCCGCGCCGAACGTACGCGCCAACGATCCGATCAATTGATCGATCGGCGTACCCTGCTGAGTGCCCGACGTGAAATAGAATCCACGCAGATTGGCGTTCACGTGATACCGTGTCGGCTCAAAAATCTGGTTGAGGAAATCGTGGATCTGCGGCTTGAGCCGCGCCATCTGCGCCGGGAAGCCAAACAACTGCACCCGGTGCTGCGGCGTGGGCTCGTCCTGCAGACGGTCGAGCGTTTCCTCGCTCAGACGCTCCAGCAGGCGATCGAACTCGACCGGGACCTGCCCCACCAGATTCTGGGTCTTGTCGGCGGTCTGGAACGTGGCGCCCCAGACCTGGCGCCGGCCGGCCTCGCTGAGATAGGCGAAATATTCGGTGAAACCGGCAACGAGATCGGCCTTGGTGAACAGCGCGTAGACCGGGAAGCTCACTTTCAGCCTTTGATGCAGTTCGAGGAGCCGCATCCTGATGGCATCGGCATGAAGCGCGAGTTCCTGCTTCGGCAGCGTCAGCACGTCCTCCAGACTGATCGCGACGAGAACGCCGTTGATCGGCTGGCGCGACCGATTTTTTTTCAGGATGTCCAGGAAGGACAGCCAGCTTTCCTTGTCGGCTTTGCTGTTCGAATCCTGGGTCGTGTAGCGACCGGCGGTATCGATCAGCACCGCTTCCTCGGTAAACCACCAATCGCAGTAGCGAGTCCCGCCGACGCCGGCGATCGCCGCCGGCGTCGCCCCGCGCGCGAGCGGAAACTTGAGTCCCGAATTGACCAGCGCGGTGGTCTTTCCCGCACCGGGCGGGCCGATAATGACGTACCAGGGTAGATCGTAGAGATATCCGGACTTGTTGCCGCTCGCGGTCTTGAGCGTTGCGAGCGCATCCTTCATGCGCTCCTTGAGCACCGGCTCGTCGCTGACAGCCTGGTCCGCAGCGCTGACGCCGTCGGCGATCTCTTTGGCATTCTTGCGTCGCTTGAAGAAATGAAGGCCGGTGATGCCTGCCGCCGCCGCGCCGAGCAGCAGGATCGCGATCTGGCGAACGATGTGATTTTCCAACGGATGCCAGTCGCCGAAAGCAACGAAGGGACCGGCAAGGTAGATCACTGCTCCAAGCGAGCTGAGCCCGACTCCATAGAGAACGATGCGTAGAATGTCCTTGGCGAGCATATTGATCGGTACCTGTCGCTTATCGCGTGAGCTTCTGGCGTCCGCCTATTCGCTACGTTCGATGAAAATTTCGACCCGACGGTTTTTGGCACGTCCCTCGGGCGTCGAATTGCTGGCGATTGGTGAATCCGATCCCTTGCCGTCGACATCAACGCGCGAACCATCGGCCAGGCCGGGTTTCAGCGCGGCGGCAACCGCCTTGGCGCGCTCGACCGACAATTCGAAATTCGAGGGGAAACGCACGGTGCGGATCGGCGAGCTGTCGGTATGGCCAACCACCCGGATTCGCCCCGGCTCCTTGTCGAGCGTCGCCGCGACGCGGGCCGCGATCGGCTTGAAACCATCCAGGATGGTTGCCTGGCCCGAGGCAAACAGTGCGAGATCGCACACCCTGATCACGATGAAGCTCGCCGTCTGATCCGCGGTCATGGCGCATGCCGTCTTCTCCTGTGCAAGCGCGTTGCGAATGCGCTGCAGCTGGGTGATGCGGTCCGGCGGTGGCGGCGGAGGCGGTGGTGGCGGCGGCGCAACGACGCGGCGCTTGAGCTCGATCGGATCGCCGGGATGCAGTGCCAGCGCGACTTGCGCAGCATTCTCCGCACGGCCAGCCAGCAACGTTCGCAGAACGAAATAGGATCCGGTTAACAGCGCAGCGACCACCGCCGCCACCAGCCAAACGGGAATGCGCAAGTGCTTCCGCCGACCGGCCAAGGCCTGTCCGCGCCAGTGCGGCGACAGATCGTTGGTCGGCTTGGGCCGAACCCGGCGCAGCGTTTCATAGAGGTTGCGCTGGATCACCTGGAGGTTCGCAAGTCCGCCCGGCGACGTCCGGTGGATTCCCTGGAATCCGAGCGCAAGGCAGGCGTGCTGAAGCTCGAGCACCGGATAGTTGACGAGCGGATCAGTCTTCAAATGGTCGAGAATCTCGAAGAAGCGTACGCCGCCCACGCGCTCGCCGAAGAACCGGCTGAGCATCGAGTATTGGGCCCAGACGTGCCGGTCGTCGGTCGGAATGTGCTGCACAATATCGTCGGCGGTCGCGCACAGGATATACTTTGCCGTATTGGCCTGGTGCTCGGAAATGCCCGCCGAGCGGATATCCTTTTCGAAGAACTTGATGGCGTCGGCGACCTGCTCCATCAGGCTCGCGAATGACGCCCGCATCAGCGCGACGCGCAGCCGGCCAAGCAACTGCAGCAAAGGGCCGCCGGCGCGCATCACCGGATTGGCGTTTGGCGCAACCAGATCGTCGACACGCAACGGCGGTCCGGGCGGCAGGATCGGTTGCGGCGCCTGAGCCTGCGCCGGTGTCGAAATCCATTCCTCTGAGGGCTGGCTGGTCGGCGGGGCGGCGTAGCTTGCGCCCTGCGGTGTGGGAGAAAACGAGGGCGGCGGCGAAGGGGCACCAGGCGAAGCCATGGGCGATGGCGAGTACGCTGGACGGCTGGCAGGTCCCTCGCCTGCTGGAGCTTGAGGAGCCGGAGCCGGCGGCATCTTCCCGCCGGGGTTCGGACGGATGATGGTCCGCTCACCCCGACCGAAAGGATTAACCGGCTTGTCCCTGTCGGTCATGGCCGCTCTTCCAGGATGGCCCAAAGGTACAACTCAAGCTCCGGCCAGTCGCCGGAAAAATGCATCCCGATCGAGGCCGCTGTGCTGAACTCGGGCCACAGCGGCGACTTGCGATCGAGATAGAAATAGACGTGGTCTGTGATGGCTCGGATGTGCGGTGGCGGCGTCGGCAGATGCACCAGGGTCAAACCCGGCAGGTTTGCGTGCACGATCTCGGTCATTTTTGTGTTGGGCCCGACCTTGAACAGGTGCGGGAATTCATTCTGGATCTCCACGAGAGGCCGCCGCGCGGCGACCTCCAGCACCAAGGTCGCATTTCGGAACAACGCGCGATCGCGGATCGGCGATACAAATGCGTTCTGGGCGCGTTCGATGATCTCCAGACGGATCGCCCGCCTGCCCAGCCGCGCGCTCAGGAAATCCTGGATGTCGCGGACCAGGGGCGTGAAGACGTATTCGAGGTTGTCGTGATCGTATGCCGGGTAGTCCCGTGCGCGTCGTTCGGTGGTCGCGAAGGTCGCAAGCTCACCGGCAAACCTCAGCAATTCCTCGTAGAGCCGTTCCGGATGTACGCTGCCGGATCGTTTGAAATGAGTCAGCACCGGAATGGTCCGGTTCAGTACCTGCAGCACCAGATAGTCGACGCTCTGCAAACCGCCGCCGGACGACGGATCGACTGCGTAGCGCGCAAGCTCGTCGAGCTTGGTCTCGACCCAGCCGATGATTCGGTTGAGCCAGCCATCGACAACCGGATGCGCGGCGCAGACCAGCATCGGCGGCACAAACTTGTCGTCGAACAGGATGTTCTTGTCGCGCACGTCGAGGATGCGAGCGATGCCGAGACCCATGTATCCCGGCTTGCTCGTCTTGCGCAGCTCGAACGACAGGCGTGGATAGACAACGTCAATTTCTTCTTCGATGCGCAGCGCCGAGGTTGAATCGATAAACGTTTCGGCAGTCCGAACGTAGCGACTTGCGCTGTCGGTGCGATCCTCATCCACCTCCCGCGTATTGGGCGCCGCGACCGGCATCATCAGCCAGACGATCTGGCCTGCGGCCGAATCCGGCACTTCGATGGCTTCCGGGATCGGGCTGTCGGCAGGAATATCGAACGGCGTTCCGTCCGGCATGACGCCGGTCGCACCGCGCACGGCGAATTTGCTCTGCTGGGTAAGATCGTTATCGATCTCGAGCTGGGCAAAGCCCCAGGGGTACGGTGTCGTGTAACGAACACGCTTTTCCAGCAGATGCTCGAGATAGCGATCGTTCTGCTGCAAATGATGCGGCCGCAGGAACAGGCCTTCCGACCAGAACACTTTGCTGTACCAGGACATTCCTACATCCACTCGGCAATGATCGGCGACTGCATCGTCACCGACAGTTCACTTTGACCCCGACTTGTCTGCGCGGTCGTAATATTCGGAGAAATGCAGCATGAAGGTATCGATCGGCGCGCTCTCGTCGCGACCGAGATGCGCGTTCCAGCGCGTCAAAAATTCATCCCAGAGCTTGCTCTTGTTCGAGCCAAACAAGGACCGTGCGCCGCGCTGAAGCTCGAGCTCGCGCGCCATCAGCGTCGGATCGATGCTGGCGATTAGTCCCCGGACGGCATGCTGCATTGCCGCATAGGTCTTCAATTGATGGGATTTGAGGTCCTTGAAGCCCTGGGCGAAGGCATGCGGCGCATCGAGGTAACTGCGCGTCGGCGGCCCGAACAGGATACGCATCGCGTCTTCTGCGGTCGGCGAGAATTTCAGCGGATTGTTCTCGATGGCCTGGATGGTGGTTTGGCTGGTGCTGCGCGTCAGCTGCTTGGCCTGGGTGCGCGCCTGCAGCAGGGCCATCAAGTTTTCCACCGTCATGCGCAGGATGACGCCGAGCTGTTCCGCGAGTTCAGCTTCGGTCTTGTCGGCAAAGAAACCGTCCGGCAGCCCGGCAGCACGTGCGACCAGGCGCGCAAACTCGGGATTGCCGATCGACGCCGCCGTGGCCGGTGCCGGCTCGGCCAGTTGCGGCCGCGGCGCTCCCACATGCCCTGTCGGTGAGGGCACCGGCGGTGGCGGGACAGCCGCGTCGTCGTCGGTCCACACCGACGGTCGGCGCGGCGTCGGCATCGCGTGCAGCACGTCGACCGGCGGTTTTGGCGTGGCGACCGGACCGGCTGCCCAGCTCATGTCGTCGTGCAGCGGCGGCTCGCGTTGAGGCATCTGCGGCGAATGCCGGACAGGATCCACACCCGCCGCGGGAACGCTCGCTGCCCAGTCCAGGAATTCTGGATTGACGGGCCGCGCGGCCTCGCGCGGTTTTCGCAACTGCTGCGGGTCGATTGGCGGCGGCACGTCGCGACCGGGAGCCCACAGTTCCTGGTAATCGGCGTGCTGCTGAGCGAGCGGAGCTTGCTGCTGCGCACCATGGCTCGGCGTGCCCTCGGCAGGCTCATCCAGGTCCAGCGAAACGCCAATGACATAGTGGCCGATGACGAGCCGATCGCCGTTGCGCAGCCGATGCGCTCCTCGAATGCGCTGGTCGGCACCATTGAGAAAGGTGCCGTTGGTCGAGACGTCGTGCAGCCAGTAGCCGCCGTCGCGATAATGGACCTCGCAATGCTTCCCCGAAATCATCCGTGCCGGATCGGGCAATGTCCAATCGAGATGGCGGTCCCGGCCAATGTCGACCGAACGCCTTCCGGTGACGGTAAATGACACAGGGCCGCCGTCTGGAAGGTTCGGCTCGTTCTCGATGTTAAAGCGAAGCACCATCACATCGTCTCGTCAGCGTGGAGGGCGCGGTTCGCCGCGTGCCAATTGAATACCATCCTCCAGGCAGGCCGTCATTATCCGGTCCCTGGACTCACGGGTAAGCCGGCAGAGGCCGATCAAAAGGGCTGCGCGAACCGCTCGCGCCGTCTGATCCGGCTTGGCTTCGACCGGCGCAAATTCCGCGGGAACCACGCTTCCGCCGGACCAACCCGCCGCCAGCGCCAGCCAGGTCGCCGGCTGCTCGGGATCGTTGGCATTGCCGACCGCCAAAGCCTTGTTGCGCGATTGCTCGTCCGGCTGCCGGACCCAGGTCTCGGCGAAATTGAGCGACCTGCCTTCATTGCCGTCGAAATGGTCGAACATCTGGCGCAACGAGCGACAGCCCCAGGCGACGGCCACGCGCCTGGGGAGCAGATACGCGCAGAAGGACACAGCCTGGTGCCAGTTGCCCGCATCGGCCGCCTCCTGCAGGAAATCCAACGAGAGTTTGTCCGGGGCGGCTTTGCCGACGTCGTAGCGCGCCAGCGGATAGGCTTCGAAGAGATCGCGGACTGTGCTGAACCGAACCTGATTCATGGCTGTCAGCCGACAATGGTTGGCGTGCCGTGGGCAACCAATGGGCCGCCGGCGGCGAGCGCCATGGCGGCCTGCGCGGTCATGGTGATGGTTGGGGCGTTGATGATGATGCCGGCTGGAGACAGGATGATCTGGCTTGGACCAACCTGCAGGGTGATATTGACGTTGGCCGAAAGGGTGATGCTCAGGCCCGCATCGACGGACTGATCCATCGCCAGCTTGACGTGCTGACCGCCCAATTGGATATCAAGCTTGTCGTTGCCGTTCTTGAGCGTGGTCTTGCGGGTATCGCCGCCGAACGCCGCCTCACCGATGGTCCTGGTCTCGGTGTCGCGGACCGTGACGTCGTAGTCCTTCTCGGCGTGCAGGGTGATCTTCTCGGACCCCTTCTTGTCCTCGAAGTTCCATTCGTTGTAGCCGCCTCCTCCCTTGGTCGAGTCGGATTTCAGACCCGCGATCGTCTTCTTGGACGGCAGGTCGTACGGCAGCTTGTATTCATCGTTGTATACGGTCCCTATCACCAGGGGCCGGTCGGGATCCCCTTCCAGGAATTCCACGACCACCTCCTGCCCGACGCGCGGGATGATCTGACCGCCCCAGCGCTTGCCGGACCAGACTTGCGCCACGCGCAACCGGCACGACCGCTTCTTCTTCCGATCCCAGAAAAAGCGAACATAGATTTCGCCCAGCGACTCGACGTCGATTTCCTCGCTCGAATTGTCGTCCTTGGTCACCACCTTGGCTGTCTGAATGCCGTTGATCCTCGGCTTCGGCGTCGTCATGGGAGATCGAAACGGCCGATCGCTCGGCAGAAATTCGTAGCTGCCGAAGTAGACGTGCTGTCCGGCGTCGCCGGGGCCGCCAGTGCGATAGGATTCGATGGAAAACGAGTGAGCTGCCCGTACCACGAGATATTCGACGTTCTGCGAGTCTTTCGCGTGCTTCTCGAGCTTGGTTAGTCCGCCCGGGAACAGATTGACGGCGTCGCCGTTGCCCCGGCGGCGACGATCCATCGCCTGCTCGGCCTGGAGCTGGATCTTCGCGTATCGCTCGCCGTCGGATTTCTCCTTGAACTTGCCGGGATAGTCGTAGAACTCCATCTCGGATCGCGTGTAGTGCTCGGAGCCCTTGGCGTCGCTGATCATCTGCGCGTTTGGCTTCTGGTAGTTGTAATCGTTGAGCTCGATCTTCCCGGTGCGGAACCGGCGCTCGGAAGCCCATTCATAAATATGCTGCTCGCCGCGACGATCGGAGCCGGTGAGCGGGATGTAGGGAATCTTCGCGAGACCGTTGATTGGACTGTGCGAGGACTTTGAGTCAGCCAGCACCAGCGTGTGCTTGCTGCCCTCATGCTTGAAGAAGTAGTAGATCCCGTGCTGCTCCATCAACCGGCACACGAAATCCAGATCGGTCTCGCGATATTGAACGCAGTATTCGAGCTTTGGACATGAGCCCTCTTCGGTAAGCTTGGACTCATAATCGGTGAAGCCGCGCTCGTTGAAGACCTCCTTGATGATGTCGGGCGCCTTCTTGTCCTGAAAAATCCGGCAATCGGTGGTCCGCGACAGCAGCCACAACCAGGGCCTCAGCACGATCCGGTAACTGAAATAGTCGTTCTTCACCCCCAGCCATTGGGCTTCCGTGAGAATGCCGCTGAACTCGCGTTCCTTCTCGTGCAATTTGATGGTGAGGGTGCACTGCTTGCCGATGGCCCGATCGAAGTCGAGATCGGCTTCCTCGCTGAGACACTCGATGCGATATTCGAACAGTTCGCTCAGACCTTCGGCGGCCTCGAACCGGGCAAATACCAGAACGTCCTTGCCAAGGGGGGTCTTGAGCTCGCAGAGGCGGGTATCCTGGGTAAGCTGGCCCATGTGGGCGTTAAACTCCCTCGTTGACCGCGCGAGCTGCGCAATCGGCGCAGCAGGCGGTCAAGCACGAACAACCGAAATCCGAGCCGTCCATCGGTGGGATGGCCGGCAAGTCCGCTCGGTGTCACCTCTCCTGACGCGGCAACGCACCCGCCCGGGGAAGCCACTGCGGCACTCATGTAGTCGGTTCCAAGCGCTTGCTGGTTCACGGGAAACCGCCACCATCGCGGGAATGAACCGAGGCCGGCGTTGATCTGACCTACCAGTCAATCGGATCATGATCCCCCGCGTGATCCGCCAGATGTCATGGACCTGGTCGAGGGGCCAGGGCCTCGCAGACGGATCCTCTTTGCATGCTCGACGTCGCATCCCTGACCCAGCCCATCGACCCGGACGATCCCTGCGGGCCTGACCTCGATGCGGCCGGCGACGTCCAGTACCTGAACTTCTTCGCAGCTGCGGAATCGCTGCTGCCGATGTCGTATTTCGAGGTCGTCAATGCGAACGGAGAGCGCGGACGCTTCGACCCGAAGGCCATCGATATTGCCGGCCAGTTCGCCGCTGCGCAGCCCCTGTTGGCTCGCACCCGCGATCTGCGCCTGACCATGCTGCTCGCCAAGTTTTCCATCCTGAACCGCGATCTCGACGGCTTCCTCGGCTGCCTGCGGGCAACCACCCTGCTGCTCCGCGAACAATGGGAAGCGGTTCACCCGAGGGGCGAGGACGGCGACTATGCCTTTCGTGCCGTCACCATCGAGGCGATCGACGTGTTTCCGACGGTGATCAACCCGCTCCAATTCCTCCCCCTGATCGAAAATCGAAGGCACGGCAGCCTCAACTACCGTGCCTATCAGATTGCCAAGGGCGAAATTCCCGCCGGCGATGCCGATGTCGACACGCCAGATCTCGGAACCATCGAGCGCATCGTCGGCGAGACCGATCTCGACACCCTCAAGGCGGTGAGCGCCCGCTGTTCCGCGGTCGCTGCCGAGATCGCCGGCATCAAATCGGTTTGGCACGAAAAGTTGAACTCGGGGCAACCCATCAGTCTCGACCGGCTGGCGGGTGTCGCGAATGGCATGGCCGGCTGGCTCGCGACTCTGGTCACCGCACGCGATCCGGCCGCAATTGCCCCGTCCCCGGACGAGCTTGCTCAAGACGGCCCGCAGCTTCCGATCGAAATCGCCGGCGCAGTGACCTCACCCGGACAGGCATCCGCGGCACTGGCGGCGGCTGCCGACTATTTCGCTCGAAAGGAACCGTCGAGCCCGGCGCTGTTGCTAGTGCGGCAGGCACAGGACATGGTTGGCAAATCGTTTATCGAAGTGATGCGAATGCTGATGCCGGCCCACGTCGAGAGCGCCGCCATCAATATCGGTCGCGACAAGGTCTTCGACCTGCCGATCGAGCGCATGGCGGAATTCGCCACCTCTCTCCCATCCGCGGCCGAAAATGAGGCTCAAGATACTGTTTTTTCGGCCGAAAATAGAGCGCAGGCGTTGGACTTGCTGAGCAAGGTCGCGTCGTTCTTCAGGGCCGCAGAGCCGTCCAGCCCGATCCCGTTCCTGGTCGATCGCGCACGCGAACTCGCACAGCGAGACTTCCTCAGCCTGCTGAACGAAGTGCTGCCCGAGGGCGCTCTGAAGGCGATCGATAAATCGAATTGAACCCGCCTTCCGTTCGAGGGGACTAACTGAACGGAAGGAAGCTCCGCCGACGAAAGACCGAGGCACTTCCCTGCCTGCGTCGCGCAGTCGGCTTCCGCAGATATTTTTTTTGTGAAGAGGGCAACCCAATGGCAACCGACAGCGGTCAAAAATTCATTCGCCGAAACCGCGCACCGCGCGTGCACATCACTTACGAAGATCCCTACGACGCCGAGCGGCTGATCGAACTGCCGTTCGTCATGGGCGTCCTGTCCGATCTTTCCGGCAACAACCCCGGCATCGAGAAGACGAAGGTCGAGGAGCGCAAGTTCCTCGAGTTCGACATGGACAATTTCGACAACCGCATGGCGGCGATCCAGCCCGGCGTGACGGCGCGCGTCGCCAACCGTCTCAGCGACGGGTCCGACGAAAAGATCTCCGTCAACCTGCGCTTCAACAAGATATCCGACTTCACGCCGGTGGCGGTCGCCCGCCAGGTGCCGGCGACGGCCAAGCTGCTCGAAGCGCGTGAACAGCTCGCCAACCTGCTGCGCTACATGGATGGCAAGGTGGGTGCCGAGGACCAGCTGAAGAAGCTCCTCGCCGATCCTCAACTGATGGCCGCACTGCGCGAGCGCGCGACCGGCCAGTCCACCGAATCCGACAGCAACAGCTAAGGGAAGGAATGGGGACCATGGCAAAAGAAGCAATCCACAAAGAGACCACCGCCAAGGTCGGGACCGTCGAGGCTGACGAGTTCGCCGCCCTGCTGAAGCAAAGCTTCAAGCCGCGCACCGAACGTGCGGCGACCGAAGTCGAGAACGCGGTGTCCACGCTCGTTCAGGAAGCGCTGAAAGATACGAGCGTCATCAAGTCGGACGTGCTCGACACCATCGAGGAGATGATCGCGCGGATCGATCAGAAGCTGACCGCGCAGATGAACGAGATCCTGCACGCGCCCGAATTCCAGGCGATCGAAAGTGCCTGGCGCGGCCTCCACTACCTCGTCTTCAACTCCGAGACCGACGCCAACCTCAAGATCCGGGTGATGAACGTCTCCAAGAACGAGCTGTATCGGAACCTGCGGCTCTATCCCGATGCGCGCTGGGACCAGAGCCCGCTGTTCAAGCAGATCTACGAGTACGAATTTGGCCAGTTGGGCGGCGAGCCGTTCGGCTGCCTGATCGGCGACTACTATTTCAGCCACCTCCCCACCGACGTGCAGTTGCTCCGCGATCTCAGCAAGATCGCCGGCGCCGCGCACGCCCCCTTCTTCAGCGGCGCCGAGCCTACGCTGATGGGAATGGACTCGTGGACCGAACTGTCCAACCCTCGCGACATCGGCAAGGTGTTCGACACGCCGGAATACGCCGCATGGAAGGGACTGCGCGATCAGGACGACTCGCGCTATCTCGGTCTGTGCATGCCGCGCGCACTGGGCCGCCTCCCCTACGGCGCCAAATCGGAGCCGGTGGAAGAGTTCGCCTTCGAAGAGGAGACGGACGGGCACACCGGTGACAAATACGGCTGGATCAACGCCGCCTATGCGATGGCGGTCAACATCAACCGCGCCTTCAAGGAGTTCGGCTGGTGCACGCGCATCCGCGGCGTCCAGTCCGGCGGCGAGGTCATCAACCTGCCGACGCATACGTTCCCGACCGACGACGGTGGCGTCGACCTGAAATGCCCGACCGAGATCGCCATCAGCGATCGTCGCGAGCACGAGCTTGCAAAGGCGGGACTGATCCCGCTGATCCATCGCAAGAACACCGACAAGGCCGCCTTCATCGGCGCCCAGTCGCTCTATAAGCCGAAGAAGTATTTCGGCGACAAGGGCGTGGATGCAACCGCGTCCGACAACCTGTCGTCACGCCTGCCCTACATGTTCGCAGTATCCCGCTTTGCGCATTATCTGAAGTGCATGGTTCGCGACAAGATCGGATCCATGAAGGAAAAGGATGAGCTGACGGTCTGGCTGCAGACCTGGATCAACGAATACGTTGATGCCAATCCGGCCTTGTCGTCAGAAGCTCAGAAAGCGCGCAAGCCGCTGGCCGCTGCGAAGGTTGAAGTCATAGCAAACGAGGAGAACCCGGGATATTACAACGCGCGCTTCTTTCTCCGTCCACACTTTCAACTGGAAGCGATGGACGTCGGTCTCAGTCTCGTTTCGCGCCTGCCAGGCCCGAGCTCCTGACGCCGCGCTATTGCAACCGTCACTCATCAGAGAATTTTGAAAGGGCTATGCTATGGCTGTCGACATCTTTTTGAAACTCGATCCGATCAAGGGCGAGTCGCTCGACGACAAACACAAGGACGAAATCGACATTTTGAGCTGGTCGTTCGGCGAGAGCCAAAGCGGCACGTTCCACAGCGGGTCGGGCGGCGGCGCCGGCAAGGTCGCGGTTCAAGACCTCCACTTCACGCACTTCGTGGACAAGGCGACACCCGAGCTTTTCAAGGTCTGCGCCAATGGAAAGCACATCGACAGCGCCATCCTCACGGTACGCAAGGCCGGTGAACACCCGCTCGAATATCTCAAGATCGAGATGAAGCACGTTCTGGTTTCCAGCGTCTCGACGGGCGGATCGCACGGCGAGGATCGCCTCACCGAAAACGTCAGCCTGAACTTCCAGAAGGTCAAAATGACCTACAAGACCCAGACCGAAAAAGGCGGCGCCGGCGCGTCTCCGGTGTTCGGATGGGACGTTGCGGCCAACAAGGAATGGGCCTGATCGCAGGCTTCCTGCCCGGCGCCGGTTGCCAATAGCGGCAATCGGCGCGGGAGGTACGGGGACCGTCAATGACCGTTACGCCAAGGAAGGACCGGCTCTCTCCGCCATTGATGCTGGCCTTTCGTGCGGCGCATGACGCGCGCGATGCCCGCAAACCACTCGAACTGCGCGATCAGTTCGGTGAGCGAGTGATAGCGGGACGGCGCAGCGCTGGTCGTTTCCCGATCTCGGAGACGCTGCTAAGGCGCGAGGTTTCGCAGGACGTCGAAACACTCCTCAATACCATTGCGCTCGAATCGACGCTTGACCTGACCGGTCGCGGTTGCGTCCGCACCTCGATCCTGAACTATGGTTTCCCCGATATCGCAAACCGCTCGATCGACGAAGTTACCGACGAGGAGCTCAGCGATGCCCTGCGCATGTCGCTCACGACCTACGAGCCGAGACTCGATCGCAAGTCCATCCGGGTGCGGCGCGACACCTCCGTGGGCGCCGAGCAGCTCAAGCTGCGCTTCGTCGTGCATTCCGACCTGAAATGCGAACCGCTCAACGTACCCGTGGAATTCGTCGCAGACGTCGACCTCGACAGCGGCGATATACAGATCAACCGATTATAGCATGAACCGCGAATTCCTCGACTTCTACAATCGTGAACTGTCGCTGCTGTACGAGCACGCGGAAGGTTTTGCCGAGGAATATCCTGGTATCGCCGAGCGCCTCGGCGGTCTGGTCCGCGACCGCTCGGATCCGATGATCTCAGGCCTACTGGAGGGCGCTGCATTTCTCGCCGCTCGTGTCCAGCTCAAGCTCAAGCACGAGTTTCCGGAATTCACCGCGAACCTGCTTGAGCAGTTGGTTCCGAATTATCTCGCGCCGACTCCGTCCGCCATGCTGGTCAAGATTCAGCCGACCTACGCCGATCCGGCGTTGCGCGACGGCAAGAAGATTGCGCGGGGCGCCTATTTCGACGCGAACTATCGCGAAAGGGAACGCAGCCTCGCCTGCCGGTTCCGGCTTTGCCGCGATATCGTGCTTTGGCCTTTTGACGTCACCGGCGCCGAATATTTTGCGACCGCGGGCGCGTTGCAGGCCCTCGGGATTGCAGTCGGCGGAGAAGTTATCGCTGGGCTCAGGCTCTCCTTGACGCACCGTACCGCCGCGCGGCTCGACGAGGAGCCGGCGGACGCCGAGACTCGCAACAAACCGGAGACCTGGTTCGCCGGCTGCCGCACCAGCGAACTGCCCATCTATCTGACCGGCGCCGAGTCGGACGCCATCGCACTTTACGAACAACTGACCTCGAACTGCGTCGGGCTCTATTTTCGCTATCTCGACGATTTCGGCGATCCGGTCGTCATCCGGGCTCCGAACGACTGTGTGCAGCAAGTCGGCTTCAGCGAGAACGAATCCCTGTTTCCGAACGACAACCGGGTCTTTCGCGGGTCGGAGTTGTTGCGGGAATATTTCGTGTTTCCGCGCAAGTTCCTCGGCGTCAATCTGACGCAACTTCGCGCTGTGATGCCGCGGTTACGCAGCAAATCCATCGATATCGTCTTCGCGTTCAATGAGCACAACTCGCGGCTCGCCGCCTCGGTCCGGGCGGACACGTTCAGTCTCTACACCGCCCCGGCGATCAACCTGTTCGAAAAGACCAGTGATCGCATCCCGATCAAGTCGAACACCTACGAATACCACGTGGTGCCCGACCGAAGCCGCTACCTCGAATACGAGCCGCACCAGGTGCTGGAGGTTTACGCGCACTTTCCGGCGGAAAAGGACAAGCGGCGCGTGCGTCCGCTGTACTCCGCCGCCGTCGACAGGACGGCCGGATCGGTCGAGGGACTTTATTACACGGTTCGTCGGCTGCCGCGGCGGCGCACCGTCGAAGAGAAGACCTATGGCGCGGCCTCGGACTATACCGGGACGGACATGTTCCTCTCGCTGCTCGAGCCCGGCGACCCGAGCGGCGACGGATCCGCCGCCGAGCTGAGCGTCCGCGCGCTGTGCTCCAACCGGCATCTCACGGAACATCTGCCGGTCGGCCAGGGCGGAGCCGACTTTCGCCTGCTGGACGACACCTCGCTCGAGCTGATGTGCATCGCCGGCCCCACCCGACCACGCGAGCCGGTGGTGGCGCAGTTGCGCAGCCGCAGCGAAATCGCCAATAGCGGCGTCGTCAGCTGGCGCCTGATCAACATGCTGAGTTTGAACTATCTCGGCCTCGTGGAACGCAGCGGCGGCAAGAACGCCGGAGCACTGCGGGAGATGCTGTCCTTATTCGCCGACCAGTTCGACGATGCGACGGAACGAAAGATTCGTGGCGTGCGCAGCATCGAGAGCAGGCCCGTGGTGCGGCGGGTGCGTGAGCGTACCGGCAGCGGCGCGGCGCGCGGCCTGGAGATCACGGTCACGCTTGACGAGAAGGCATTCGAGGGCAGCGGCGTGTTCCTGCTCGGAGCTGTGCTGGAACGCTTCTTCGCCGACTATTCAGGCTTCAACACCTTCACCCAGACCGTCATCTCGACCCCGGAGCGCGGCGAGATCATGCGTTGGCCAGCCCGCATGGGCACCCGGAGGCCGCTGTGACGCTGATCGACCAGATGAAGGCCGAGCCCTGGCGGTTCGATTTCTTTCAGACGCTCCGCCAGCTCGAGCGATGCAATCCGGATCGACCGCGGATCGGCGACAGTGCAGCGCGTCGCGAGGAGTTTGTCGACCTCGGTCAAACCCCCTATCTGGAATTTCCCGCCTCCAATCTGAGCTCGGTCGACGATCGTGATGGCAGGCTCAAAATTCTGGTCAAATTCCTCGGCCTGCTCGGACCGCAGGGCGCGCTGCCGCTGGCTACCACCGATGAGAGCGTCGGCTGGCAGTTGATGCGGGACGACGCTTTCCCCCGTTTTCTCGACCTGCTGAACGGACGCTTTCTGCAGTTGTTCTTTCGAGCCTGGGCAGACGCACGGCCGATCGCCCAGCATGATCGGCCATCCGACGACCGCTTCATCGCTTATGTCGGCTCCTTCGCCGGCCTCGGCTCCGATATTTTTGCCAATCGGGATACCGTGCCTGACATGGCGAAGCTGAGCTTCGCCGGGCTGGTTTCACCGAGAGCGAAATCCGCATCACGACTGGCGCGGCTGCTGCAAGGGCTGTTCGATGTCAGGGTCGAGATCGACGAGTTCGTCGGCACGTGGCTCCCATTCGACCCAAGCCATTGCAGCCGGCTCGGCGGGACGCACGCCAAGCTTGGTCACGACGCGCTCCTGGGCTCGCGTGTGTTCAGCGTCGAAGACAAGATCAGGGTTCGCGTGTTCGTGAAGGATTTTGCTCAATACGAGCAGTTCCTGCCCACCGAAGCGCCGAACCTGTCCGAGCCCCTGGCTGACGCCGTCTACTTCTACATCGGCGACGAACTCGAGTGGGAGGTGGAACTTGCCATTCCGGCGGGAGCGGTTGTCCCGATGAAGCTCGGGCAGAGCGGACGCCTTGGATGGACCAGCTGGGTTTCGCCGAACTGGGCCTCGACCGAGGAGTATCGGCGCGATGCACGCTTTCACCTTGCCGAGCGTCTCAGAGCCCGGCGCAACGCTGCGACTGATCAGCAGCCGATTTGAACCTAAGCATCGCTCCGATTGTCCTAACATCATGGGAATTCGAGCCGATTTCCGCGACGACCCGGCATCGCCCGGGGATTGAGCAGGAGGCGCCATCGTGACCGATATCAGCCTTGAGGCCGTGACTGGCAAACTGAACCGGGCCGGTTACGATGCCTTCATACAGGCCCTGCGCCACGCCAAGAGCGTCAGCAACCGTAACGTGGAGCTTGCGCACTGGCTGTTTCACATCCTGCAACAGGAGCGGACCGACCTCAGCCTGTCGGTGGATCACTACAAGCTCGACCGCGCGCGGCTGCTGTCGGACCTCGCGGGCGTCATCAACGGTTTCCGCAAGAACGAAACCGACATGCCGGGCGTCGCCAATTCGGTCATCGATATTCTCGACCGTGGCTGGCACTACGCCACGCTGTTCTTCGGCGAGACCCAGATCCGCACCGGACATCTCCTGGTCGCCGGATTGAAATCGAACGAGATCCGTCGTGCGCTCAACAACATCTCGCAGGAATTCGCCAAGATAAATGTCGACGCATTGGCTGCGGAGCACCGCGCCATCTGGGCAGGCTCCGAGGAGGAGACCATGCGTCCGATGGACGGCTCCGGATTGGCCGGTGCCGGTACTGACGGTACGGACCGGGCGAATCCCAAGGGGACGACGCCGCTCGACCGGTTCTCCCAGGATCTGACCGCCAAGGCCAGATCGGGCCAGATGGACCCGATCCTCGGTCGAGACGACGAAATCCGCCAATTGATCGACGTGCTGATGCGCCGGAGGCAAAACAATCCGATCCTCACCGGCGAGGCCGGCGTCGGCAAGACCGCCGTGGTCGAGGGATTTGCCCAGCGCATTGCCGCCGGCGAGGTGCCGCCGCCGCTGCGCAACGTCAGGCTCTGCGCGCTGGATATCGGCCTGATGCAGGCCGGTGCCTCGATGAAGGGCGAGTTCGAGCAGCGCCTGCGCTCGGTGATCGACGAGGTACAGAACTCGCCTACCCCGATTATCCTGTTCATCGACGAAGCGCACACGCTGATCGGGGCCGGTGGCGCCGCCGGCACCGGCGACGCGGCCAATCTCCTCAAGCCTCCCCTCGCCCGCGGCACGCTGCGGACCATCGCCGCCACCACCTGGGCAGAGTATCGCCAATACATCGAAAAGGACCCCGCACTCACACGGCGCTTTCAGCCGATCCAGGTCGATGAGCCGGATGTCGAGACCTGTTGCATCATGCTGCGCGGTCTCCTGGGCCCGATGGAGAAGCACCACGGCGTTCGCATCTCGGACGCCGCGATCGTGACCGCGGTCAACCTGTCGCATCGCTACATTCCGTCCCGACAGCTGCCGGACAAGGCGGTCAGCCTGCTGGACACAGCTTCAGCACGGGTAGCCATCAGTCAAAGCGCGACGCCGGCCCTGATCGAGGACGCTCGCGTCGCGATCGCGGCCCGCGAGGCCGAACGATCGGCGCTGGTCAGCGACGGCGATCTCGGGGACGAGAACAGCGAGCGCATCACCACAATCGACGGCGACATCGCGACGCTGAAGGCCAAGCTGTCCGGCCTGGAGGCCGACTGGGCCAAGGAACAGGAGCTCGTCAAGGACATCCGCAGCATTCGCGAAATCCTCTCCGAGAACGGCGACGAAGATCGAGCGACGAAGCGCGTCGAGTTGCGCGGCAAGTTCGAGACACTGGAAGGCATCAATCCGGAAAAGCGGATGATCTATGCCCATGTCGACCAGCAGTCGGTCGCCTCTGTCGTGTCCGACTGGACGGGTATCCCGACCGGCAGAATGATGCGCGACGAAATCGAGACCGTCCTGAAGCTGCCCGAAATTCTCAATCGCCGCGTGCTCGGCCAGTCCCACGGGCTGACGATGATTGCGAAACGAATCGAGACCAGCCGCGCCAAGTTGGACAACCCGTCCAAGCCGATTGGCGTTTTCATGCTGGCCGGACCGTCCGGCGTGGGCAAGACAGAAACCGCCCTCGCGCTTGCCGAAACCCTTTATGGCGGCGAGCAGAACATGATCACGATCAACATGTCGGAGTTCCAGGAGGCGCATACGGTCTCGACCTTGAAGGGCGCACCTCCGGGTTACGTCGGCTATGGTGAAGGCGGCCGGCTCACCGAAGCGGTCCGGCGCAAGCCCTACAGCGTTATCCTGCTCGACGAGGTGGAGAAGGCCCATCCCGACGTCCATGAGATCTTCTTCCAGGTGTTCGACAAGGGAGTCATGGAGGACGGCAACGGTCGGCGAATCGATTTCAAGAACACATTGATCATTCTGACCACGAACGTCGGCACCGATCTCATCATGAGCCTGGCGCGCGATCCGAAGTATCGCAACGAGCCGGAAGAACTCGCCAGGCTGCTGCGGCCGGAATTGCTGAAGGTGTTCCCTGCCGCGTTGCTTGGGCGCATCGTCTCGATCCCCTACTTTCCGCTTTCGGACGAGATGCTTGCCGGCATCGTCAGATTGCAGCTCGACCGGATCGGACAGCGCCTTCGCGATAATCACAAGGCTGTCTTCGGCTACGACGATGCAGTCGTCGAGCACATCGTATCCCGCTGCAACGATCCGGACTCCGGCGGGCGGATGATCGACAACATCATCACCAACACGTTGCTGCCCGAACTGTCGCGTGAATTCCTCAGCAAGTCTCTCGCCAAGGAGGAGGTCAAGCAGACGCGCGTCTCGATCGTGAACGACAAGTTTGCATATTCGTGGAACTGACTGCGATGAACATCCAGACCGAGCACCGCCAGCCGACCACCGGCACCACACCATACGATGAGGTGTATTATCCCGGGCATGTCTACGGGCTCACTCACCCGAACCATCTGGCAACGATCGCTACGGTCTACGGCATGCAGCCGGCTCCGGTCGAGCGCTGCAGGGTCCTGGAGCTCGGCTGCGGCGTTGGCGGCAATCTGTTGCCGATGGCTTTTCAATATCCGGACAGCGAGTTCATCGGTATCGACCTGAGCGGCGTTACGATCGAACGCGGACAGCGGAACATCGCCGCGTTGGGCTTGGGCAACATCAGGCTTCTGCATTGCGACATCATGGATGTCGACGCTGCCTTCGGACAGTTCGACTACATCATCGCCCATGGCGTGTATTCATGGGTGCCACCGGTCGTGCGCGAGAAGATGATGTCCATCTTCAAACGGAATTTGGCGCCACGGGGGCTCTGCTATGTCAGTTACAACGCGCACCCGTTCTCGCATCTTCGCGACATGGTCCGCGACATGATGCGCTACCACACCCGGCGCATCACCGGGATGAAGGAGAAAGTGGGACAAGCTCGCGCGATCGTGAAATTTCTCAGCGAAGGATCGAAGTCCAGCTCGGTGCACGGTACAGTCATGCGCGACCAGTGCAACCGCGTGCTCAAGGCTCCGGACGAGTTGCTTTTTCACGACGATCTCGATTCTGGCGCGACGGCGTTCCTGCTGCACGAAGTCGTCGAAGACGCCGGCCGACATGGGCTGCAATATCTGAGCGACGCCGATTTCTCACGACGCTATCTTGCCGGTTACACCGAAGAGGTCCGCGCCACGCTGCAGCGCTTTCCCGAAAGCGAGTTCATGGCGCGCGATCAGTATCAGGACTTCATCGACGGCAACGGGTTTCGGCGTACGTTGCTCTGCCACGAAGGCATCTCCCTTGACCGCAAGGTCGATCTCGACTTCATCACCGCCTTCTATCTGCTGAGCACCACCAGCCCGCGTCGCCCCGACGCCTGCCTGACCGACGATTCCGAGATGGAATTTGAAAATCGGGACGGCAGCCGAATCACCGTGACCAATCCGCTCCTGAAGGCCGCACATCTTTGTCTCGGCCGGGCCTGGCCGCGCGCACTCTCGTTCACTGAACTGCTCGATGGCGCCCGGACGCTGCTGGACGGCCGGCAAACAGCCGATGATCAACGGATATTGACGGAAGCGCTCTATATCCTGGCCTGCAGCGGCGAGGTCTCCTTTCTGAAATCACGGCCGTTTCTCGTGAAAGAAGTCACGGATTGTCCGCAGGCGAGTCTGCTCGCCCGCAGACAGGCGCAGAGCGGCCCGCTGGTCACCAATCTGCTTCACCAAACCGTGCAGTTGGAGGACGACAGGACGCGCCACTTCCTGCAGCTGCTCGACGGCTCCCGGACGATCGAGCAAATCACAGCGGAAATGACTGAAATCTTCGGACCGACCATCCAGGTCAAGCAATTGGATGATGCCGGGCAGCCCGCCGAGCCGTTGCTGCTGTCAACCCGACAAAGCGTTGACCGTTCGCTGGCGACGGTCGGCAAACTGGGTTTGCTGGTGGCCTGAGGACGGGCGGCAAGGAGCCGGCCCGTCATTTTGTGGAGCGGACGCCCCACGTCCCATCAGCCGTCGTGGGTGTATTGTTGGCCGAGCAGCCACCCGGTGAGAATGCCGCCGGGTCCGCTGGCATAGACCGCGCTAAGGCCGACACCGGCGCGCAGCATCTGCCATTCATGCTCGCCGACCCAGGGAATGCCGGGATCACCCTTCTGGTATTGCGACAGCAACGTTCGGGCGACTTCCGCGGCATTGGCGTAGATCGGGCCGTTCGCCCAGCGGGGTCGCGGCAGGCCCGTCATGCGGCAGTAGAGCGCGGTACAGACATAGGCGGACGCCTCCTCCGCATTGCCGTCAAGGCCGGTACGCAGCAGATCGTAAGCCGCATGCAAGGCCTCGTGGACGATATAGGCTTCGTCCATTCGCCCCGTCGCCGACACGACCTCCAGCGTATTCGCCGCGACGACCGTACCGTCCGCCCGGGTCCGCGCGACGTCGTTATATTGTGCCGCAACATTTGCCGCGAGGTCCGTCGGAACTCTGACGCTGACCTGTCCCAACCGGATCGCGCGAGCGACGTGATGGAACGTTTGCGGTGCAATCGTCACGTGGCTGCCACGGATCGGAAACCGGAAGCGAATGCGTGCGACCGCCGGGCCATTGAGTACGTCTAGCACCCTGCTCCGAAGTGACATCGGATCGTCCTTGCTGTTGACACTGCTCCACGAATGGTGGTCGGCGTTTCCGGTTAGGAGGTTCAGTTGAACCCGGCCCCGGCCGGATCAGACAAATCGGGGACTGGCTTTCACTCGGAGGGCAGCCCCGTGACGACCACCGACCCGACCACGACCGACACTTACCGCAAGATCGCGGCGCGGCTGACCATGCTCCGGCCGCAGATCGATCTGTCGAAATATTTCGCGGGGCCGAATCCCAATGTCCGCCTCTATGACGAGAAGGCCTATATCCGACGCCAATTGGAGAAGTATGGCGTCGCGGCCGCGACGACCACGCTCGACGGCGTCACGTTCCTGCCCAAGGACTGGGAAGACCTGATCAAGACGCTGCGCATTGCCAAGACGTCGGACGGATTCGACGCCTTCGCCGAAGGCAAAAGCCCGGAGAAGCCGTCGCATTGGGCCCTCGATCTGTCGATGGCAGCCACAATCGGCAAGGGATTCCGGGAGATCTGGCGCCCAAAACTATCCGACCGGCCGCTCTCGACGCGAGACCTTCCGGGCCGGCACGGCTTCGGGCTCGGGCGCGGCCGAGGGCAATGGAGCGACGACTATAGCGCGCAGTTCGGCAAGGACCCGCAGCCGCAGGACATCACGTCGCTGCATTTCGCGGTAGCGCCGGACCGGGTCAATGTTCACATCGACGAGACCGGCTTCGTGTTTGAGGGCGCAGACGGCGCCCTCACGGTCGGACCGAATTTCGGCCACCACGCCGTCAATGAACTGTTCTGGAAGAGCAATCCTCACCTGCCGCGCTGGGCGATCGATCACATCGACCTGATCCTGCCGAACAGCGCCAACGATTTTTCGCGATTTGGCGTTTCGGTCGACCTGTATCAACGCAAGGACTTGCGCGTCACCGTCACCGGCTCCTGCGGCATTTTCGGAGGATTCGAGTGCTCGGGAACGTTAAGCGTCAGTGGAACGCATGATCTGCTTGGCTCCAAGCCGAAAGGCGCGCGCTGACGATCGCATGTCTGCGATCGAGGGTGCGGCAGAGCCGCTTGAACCGGCGCTTCAGCAGACGCGACTGAGGGATAGGCTCGCCGACGCAAAATGCGTCCTACAGTTTATGCCAATGGTGTTGTTGCAATGGCGCCCTTAAAGCCCCCCGTCTGGCTCGATACCAATATTCTTATAGACATACAGAACGGGCAAAGAGCTGCGGCGAGCACCGCCGAGAAAGCGCTCAGCCGACGCTTCGAGAATGAAATTCTCAATCTGGCCAAGGACGGTCACGAGGTTCTGATCTCACCGCGGGTCAAGTTTGAATTTCTAAAGGGAGCGCGTGCTCAGTCCGGCGAAAAATTGCTCACTGACTTGCGGATCGTCGAAGACAAAATGATGACCCAGGTGCCCCGCGCGCAAGTTTGGAAGTGGGGCAATGAGGGTTTGAATCACGGGCTTTCCGCGTTCGATTCCGATGTTGTTGCCCAGGTCAGGGCAGGCGGAGTGGCTCGCGGCATCAAGAATCCGGTGTTGCTGACCAGGGACAGCGGAGGAACGCTCATTGCGATGCGCAGGAGAGGCGTTCAAGCGCTCGACTTCCGGGCACCGGAGGTGAGACTGAAGGTCCCGCGGAACACACCGACCCCGCCAGAGGTCCCGCCGCCGCCGGCAGGCTCCGTCGCTGGCGAAGGATTTTGGAGCGCGGCCAAGGCCGGCTTCAAGGCGGGTTTAAAGGAGGCTTTCAAGGCCGAGAACATCGCTGCGATGATCCCCGATCTGGTCCTTATGGTGGCCGACAAGGTCGCGGCCCGAGAGGCACTCAAGAACATTCAAGTCAAGTTCATCAAGGAGGGGTTTGCAAAGGGCGTTGCAGCGGGCGTCATGGGTTGGTCCGAGGAGGAAGTTGCATCAAATCTGATGAACCGCATCACCGCGTTCAGAGTTCAAGGTCTGGAAGACCCTGCTGGCATCCTGACGCGCGCGACCATTCTGCAAGTGGCCGAAGCGTACGAAAACTATGCGGTGGTGATTGGATTTCAGTTCAGCTCTGCCAAGGACCTGAAATGGAAGCGCGAGATGGTCGCCAAGGGCTCCAAGATTCTGCATCAGTATGGATATTATTTCGGAACCGATCCGCAGGCGCTATTCGAGTACGAGTTCATCGACAAGCTAGCGTGGACGCTTCAGCCGACCACCAATGCGATAGTTGAGCCCGCAATCCGCCACTGAAAACGATCATATTGCTGGTGATTGCTCATGCCGCAATTGAAAGACAAAGTAGGACGGTTTGCCGCCACGGGTCGCAGCTGCCAGAACTGGAAGCAGGACCAGGAACTGGTCATCTCGCTGCTCAACAAGATCGCCATTTCCGACGGAGGAGCCGAGACCACGCTCAAACCGCAAATGGTCGTGACGGGTCACGCCAGCGACAGCCTCTACAACTCGATCCTGTATTTCCAGAAAAAGAACTTCCCGGGCACGCCGGACGGCTATATCCGGCCTGGTGGGCCAACATTCACTCGGCTCGTTGATCTCGCGACCAAGGCAGCCGCCAAGCCTCCTCCTCCCAAGGGTCAATGGGACGGGATCGCGACGCCATCCGTCGATGCCGCACTTCGCAAGGGTCTGCTCGACGATTCCAAGCTGGACTATGGGGAAGTCGTCGACATTATCAGGGCGACCGTCACGGACGGCATGGTCACCGCATTCGAGCTGGACGACCTGACCACTATTGCAAACACCTCCAGAACGCTTTCTCCGACTTCGAAGAAGCTCATCACGCTCTTCGTCGGCGACGAAAAGAAGAAGTGGCTCGGGGTTGGACCGTACGACCTCAACTCGGATCAAAAGAAGCTCGCCGCGGAGATGGTCTGCGATTTCCTCAAGAACACGAGGACCACATTCTTTCCGAAGCTCGACCCGCACCGCGTCGGGATAGGCATTCTCAGGCGAATTGCGAAGCCGAGCCTCATAGATCAGGATCAAGCGAGCATGTGCGGCCCCTCCGCGCTGATGTTCAGCTACGCATCCGACAAGCCGGGGCAATATGCGCGGTTCGCCATCGATCTGTATCAGAAGGGGCAGGCGAACCTCGGCCGCCTGCTGATCAAGCCGGGAAAGGACGTGAAAAACTACACGCCGCCCTACTCGCTGGACCACGTCGATTGGCTGACTTGCGCCTCCATTCGCGACTCCGAAAATTGGTTCCTCGATTTTGACGACACCGGCAGAATAAGCGACGTCGCGGGGATCACCTTGCCGAGCGAAATGGAGCAATGGTTCCGCAAGGCCGGATACCAGGACGTGCGCGAGGAGACCAATCTGAAATTCAGCAAAGGCATCGACAGCGTCAACGAAGCCAACGCCCTGCTCGCCAGTGGATACCGCGTATGCCTGTTCATAAGCGCCAACATGATCGAATATGACGACCAGTCGGATGAAGGCTCGGTGTTGACGCGGCACTGGGTCGTCTTGCGTGACAGGATACAAGTGTCGAACGGAAACGTGACGACAACGATCTTCACATGGGGCAAAGGAGATTACGCGATCCCGCATCCGGGCAAGGGTGGCGCTCAGAAGCCTCTCTCGATTGGGGACTTCCTTATGAATTATTACGGGTACATTGCTGCCAAAGCGTGAGTGGAGAACAAGCGCTCTCACCACGCGTTGAGGTCGGTGACGAGTTGCTTGTCCAGGGACAAGCTTTCCATGCCGCTGGAAAGCAAAATGCCGCTTCGATTATGGTGCCCACTCCCGGGAATGTTCCGCTTGTGGTGCAGGAAGTGACCGACCTCGTGCGCCATGACGCCAATGAACGCCTCGCCATAGTCGAACACGGGTGGATTGCCCTGATCGACAACCACGAAGACCAGCTCGTCGGGCAGATACTCTCCAGCCGCCTCGTTATCCATTGCGTCATAGTCGCCGACGAGAAAACACGTGAGATCGGCGCCGCGCACCTTGAACGGGACGATCTCCTTGCGGAAAACATCCCGCGAGATTTTTGGCCCCAGGGCTTTCCGGACCGTCATCCAAGTCGCCTCTGCCGGGGTGAAGAAGATATTTGCCTGAGCCCCGAACGTCCAGTTCAGCTTGGTGAGGAACCAGGGCACGTCGTCCGGCGTCCATTTCGTGGCGTTGATCAGATTGCCAGATTGATCGAGGTACTTGAGGAATTTGAACGCGATCGTGAAATCCTTGCGCGGCAGAATGGCGACATCCAACTTGATGCTTGTGCTGCCGCGTACGGCTTTAAGCTCGGGAATGCCTTTATCCTTGGGCGAGACCTTGAGGCCGCGCGCAGGGCCGTCCGGCCGTGCAGTGGCATACAGCGCTGTACGCAGACGCAGCAACTGGTCGTCGCGCTCCTGGCCTTTTTGCTCCCTGAAGCGGGTCTTGATGTATTCCTGAGCGACACGTTCGACGTCATCGAGCCGCACATCCTCGACCAGTAATCGATTGCGATCATACGACAGGCCAACGTCCTTGCTGTCGCGGAGGCAGACCAGGTTGAAGCCTCCCCGAGGAACGATCATGAAATTTTGCGCAGCGTACACACCCGAATTCTGCAGGAACTGAACGAAGCTCGGCATGGCTCCCCCCACCCCTCCTAATCCACGGACGGGATCTCGCCCGGTCCATCGCGCCGAGCATATCCATCCGGGATCGCGTCCGGTTGAGCGCGCAAGATAGCGGAAATTGGCCTTGCGAGGCAGTTGATTTCGCTTGGTGTCGTTAAGCAGCAAGGGCGAATGCCGACACAAGCCGAGCGGATTTCGAAGAAGATCTTTCCGGCTGGGGGCTTGCGCCCTGAGCTGACCTTCACGCCGTTTGGGGACCACCGAGGCGAGCACGTCCGGCCCCACAAGAACGCGACTGATGAAGAACGGCCAATGGTCATCGACCAAAGCGATGGCGCACGACCTTCATCATGACGACGAGGCCAAGCACGCACAGATCAAGCGGCGCAAGCAGGCGGCCAGAAAGTGAACGTTTGTCGGAATGGATTCGGCGCTGTTGTCGGAACGGAAATCAAATATTCCGATAAGTACCTCAAATTATTGGAGCGGGTGAAGGGAATCGAACCCTCGTATTCAGCTTGGAAGGCTGCTGCTCTACCATTGAGCTACACCCGCATCTCGGGTTCACCTAACACGGCCGGGCGGCGGCCTCAACTGCCCCGGCGTGCGTTCTGTTCTCCGGTAAACGAAACCATTTCGCCGCAATCCGGCCGGTTTTCCGGCGCGGCCGGGCCGGAGGCGGCCTTAACAGCGGCGGATTCGGCACCTATATTGGAAGTCCCATCAACAAAGAAAGGAGGTGATCTAGTGTCTTGTCTCAAGCGCTGTCACCTCGCTGGGATCGCCCGCTAGGCCCTGAGCAATCAGCCTGGCATCGGGGCGCTCTCAGCCCTGGACCAGCGAGACATCAATATCGGGGGCGCGGCGGAGCTCATCCGCCGCGCCTTTTTGCTGTTTTGGCCTGCGCGATTCGCCGCCGCCATGCCGGCCGCCGGGATACCTTGTCGCAACACAGAAACCGTCCGATCCGCTACAGATGAAATGTCGGCTCGGATCGCCGCGGGACGTCCTTGGGCCAGTCGCATCAGAAATAAGGAGCACATCAGATGCTTTATGCCATCCTGGCCTATCACGTCGAAGCCGAGGTCAAATCGTGGAACGCCGAGGAGGACGCTGCCGTGATGACGGGTCTGCGCGAGGTCCATCAACGGCTGAAGGGCAAGCTCGGTCCGGCTGCGCGGCTCGGCGATACCCGCAATGCCAGCACGCTGCGTGGGCCCGGCCACGGCATGGTGATCGACGGGCCGTTCTCCGAAACCAAGGAGCAATTGCTCGGCTTCTACGTGATCGATTGCACCGATGAGGCGGAGGCGATCGCCGCGGCGCGCGACCTGCGCAGCGTCAACCCGTCGGCGGTCTACGAGATCCGCGCGCTGAAGCTCTACATCCCCGGCGCGCCATTTCCGGAGACCGCGGGCCCGCGAGACGCGTAGCGCGTGTCCCCGCGCAAACGGCTTTGGCGCTTGTCGCGAGGGAAAACCGCTTCGCACGTTTCCGGATCATGCCTTAGCGGCTGGAGCGCTTCGGCAGCTTCGGGAGTTTGCTCGGGTCGAACTTCGGCAGCGGCAGATCCGGCGGCGGCTCGGGTGCCACCTCCTGGCTCGGAATCAGCGTCACCTCGAAGGCGAGATCGGGCACAGCATCTGCCCTGCCCGTGCAGGTCGCGATCGCGCCGGTCCAGATGCCCTCGAGCCGCACCACGAGGTCGTCGGTGCCGAACACGGTCGTGCCGTCTCTGGAGTGCCGCTGCGTGGTGAGCACGGCGGAGAAGCGCTCGCCGTCGACCTCATAGGTGCCGCTGTAGAGCATGACCGCGTCGCTGCCCCACAGCCTGCCATCGGCGACGTGCACGATGCCGGTGCCGTCCGCAAGCGACGTTCGAAACCACGCCGCGTAGGTGCCATTCTTGAGCATGGAGCCGGTCTCCATCTGCTCCCGTTTCACAGCGCACGATCTGGGCACCGCTGCGTTAACAGGCGATGAAGGAACTCACGCCTGCGCTCATTGGCCGTCGATCTGTCGTCCCATGATGGCGATCGCCTTCTGGTAGACGCCTGCCGCGTTCCACGCCTCGATCGCGGCGAAGTTGGGTTCCCCGGGCTGATAGCCGGCACCGGCGCGCCAGCCATGGGCGCGCAGGAAGTTCGCCGTCGAGCTCAGCGCGTTGGCCGCGACGTCGAGATTGCCGGTGCCGTAGGCGAGGACGTTCTTCGGCATGAACTGGGTCTGGCCGATCTCGCCATGCATCGAGCCGCGCGTGCTCCCGGACAAAGTGCCGCGGTCGACGAGCTTCAGCGCCGCATAGAGCTGGTCGGTGAAGAACTCCGGACGGCGGCAGTCATAGGCAAGCGTTGCGATCGAGGACAGCATGTTCTGGTTGCCGCGCTGGCTGCCAAAACCGCTCTCCATGCCCCAGATCGCGATCAACGGTCCCGGCGGCACGCCATAGCGCTGCTGGATCGAGGCGAACAGCGCCGCCTGCGACTGCTTCAGCGATCGGCCACGCGCCACGATGGTTGCAGATCCCCGCTTGGCCATGAACTGCTCGAGCGACAGGCCGAAGCTGCGCTGGCCGCGATCCGCGGCAATCGTCGCACTGGCGTAATGGGTCTGCATCAGCGCGGCGATCGCGGTGGCGCCGATGCCCTTGGCGCTCGCCTCGCCCGAGAACTGCTGCTTCCAGGCTTCGAACCCGCCGGGCCCGTTGCCGCACTGCGCCGCGTTCGCCTCAGCCCCCAGCGTTGCAACCATCACGACGATGGCGAGCGCCGACGTCGCAACCTGCCAGCCCCTGATCATCCGAAACCTCCTCCGCAAATATGCCGCCGCCCTCGCGGGCGCGGCGCTGACGATGGCCGGATGGACATGACCCGGCGATGAACGGCCCGCCTCAGATTCGGCCTCGGACCGTCACGATATGTCGCTGGCAGCGGATTGGCCATCCCGCCCGCCTCAGGCAGGCCGGGACATTTGGCCCCCGCGCCCGGAAGGCGTCACGCGCCGGGCATGACGACGAACACGGCGTGCGTGACGATGCGGATCGCGCATGAGACCCGCGAAATCCGGTGGTGAACGGCGTGCGATGTAGTAGGTTCTCGGCGGGGACGGCGGCCCCGCTGTCCTCCAACTTGGGAGGCGATGGCTATGATGAAGACCCTGTCACTTCTAGCGGTCCTGCCCTTTATCGGCGTCCTGTCGATGTCGACGAGCCACGCCGCATCCACATGCTCGACCAGCAATTTCGGCATCTCTGCAGTACCGTGCGGGAAGCGGTATGCGGTCAGCTACGAAGCCTGCCGGAAATACGTGATCGAGCATGGCGCATCGCCCGCCGAATCCTGGTGGTACTGCAGCAGTCAAGGCTACGCGAAATAGTCGGCACTTCCTGAGCGAGGCTTTTATTTCCTGAGCGAGGCTTTTCGCCGCCGCGGACAGCGCGTCGAGCTGCCGCGACGTCGAACACGCGTGCCTGCCGGTCAGCATGTTAAGGCACGTCGCCTCTTCTCACTGGACCGACGGTCTGCGGCCGGTTGAGGAAGAACTCGCGATTGCCGAGCGCGGCCTCCGCATACTGGTCGATCGCCACGATGATCGCCTGCACGTGGTGAAAGCACCAGCCTTCCCGCGTCGCCATGTGCCGGACCTCGGCCAGCGCCTTGATCCAGGGCGCGTGGTCATCGCTGTCGTGGAAATACCGAAGCGGCTCTCTCATCTTTTCCTCCGGCACATCACGTCTTGCAGCTCGGCGCACAGCCGCCGCATCCCGGGCGCGCCGTCATGCACGCGCTTCGCCGGCGGCCAGCTCTCGCTTCGCCGGGCGAATGAAGGCTGACGTCGCGGCGCGACGGCGCGGTGCAACGCTCGCATGCACGATGATCGGATCGCGGTCGCCCAGGACCTCCCGCTCCTCGACCAGGCGGCTCATGACCAGCCGCATCTTCAGGAGATCCCCGGCGACGAAGGCGCAGTCCTCATCGCGGTTGATCTGCTGGCGCATGATGGCTTCGGCCTCGAGCATGCTGACGCGCAGCGCCCTGATCTGCCTGCGAATTTCGCTGATGCGGTTGTCCATGGCGTCCTCCAATTCCCGGTGGAGGACAATTAGAACAAAACAAGAACATTGAGTCAAGCAGCGAAGCTGTCCGTCATGGGTATCGTTATCACGACGCAACCGGGTGAGTTGCAGTCACTGGCCGTAACAGCTTTCACTCAACGTGAGGTACCGGACATCAAGCGAGATCAAGAAGCCGCGGCCGACCGCGCGCGGCGAGGATCGCAGCCGTCAAAGACAAACGGCCGACATACGACTGTGGAACAATGCGGCATCGAACTTGTCTACACAAATAGACAAGTTAAAATGGGTCGATTCTATTTCGATCATTGCGCAGCAAATGCCCAAGTACTCCAATGCCCAAGTCCTCCAAGCTGGTAGCCGCGAAGCGCGGCAAGGTTCTTCTGGTTAGACGCCGATCTGACGGGCTGTGGATGTTCCCCGGCGGGCGCAGGCGCGCGCGCGAGACCGGGAAGGATTGCCTCAAGCGCGAAATCAAGGAGGAGCTGCCGAAGCTCAAGCTCGGCAGGCTTAGCCTGTGGAAGGAAGTGACGGCCAGGAACAAGCGTTCTGGCCGCAGGATGAGCGACGCGATCTTCATCGCCAAGAACGCCAAGGGCCGACTGGCGATCGGCGACAAGAAGGAGATCGACCGCGCCGCCTGGCAGAAGCCGCGGGGCCTTCGCCTGACGCCGACCTCCCGCTACATCCGCGACCGGCTGTTTCCGAGCAAGCAGCGCCGCCGGAGATAGGCGGCGGGACCATCGCTGCTTGAAAGCGCCGCGCGTCCACCCCAAAGAAACGGCCCCAGCGAGGGGGCACAAGCTGGGGCCGCGAGTTTACCTTGATCGTCCAGACGCTGCCGGCAGGGACAGCACCGAACCTGTGACAATCATGCTCCGCCGCGTCGGTTCCTGGACGGCGCGCCTGGACGCGATCCCGGAAGGATGGGCCGTGAGCCTCATGCAGCGGCAGCTCACGGCCGAGCACATCTCGATGCTCAACATGATGCTTGGCGAAGCGCGGCGACTTGGGATGTCCTGATTCCCCAAGGCGAATGTCCTGATGGGTGCGGCACCCTCTCTGGTGCCCCATCATGATCGTCGGATACGCATCCGCAGACCAAGAGTTCCACCGCAGGAACACCGTACTGATCCGGATTTCTGGACAGATAGGACGGTCGTAATACCAACCCTGCCGGCGTTACCGTTCTTTGCAGAGCATTTTTTCACGACTGAGTTTTTACAGACCTATTATGACCGGCAGAAAAGGGCCGCCGATGCGACGGCCCTTTTCGATTCAGTGCCCATGTCTTCGCGCGGCAACGATCCCGGTGACGCACCCAAATCGGTACCAGGCAAAGAACGAGGCCGCCAACCGGCGGCCTCTTTGTTGAGTGGCCCCAGCAACCTATGGGGGCCTGGGAGGGCAGGCGCTGGGGCCGTCTACCGGCCCGGTTGGCGCAGTCGGGCCAGGTGAGCTTCCATCAAATGAACAGAGCAACGGCAACCATTGCGATTGGGCAAAGTCCCAATACGACGATGCCCGCTCGAATAATCACTTC
Organism: Bradyrhizobium sp. USDA 4510; assembly: GCF_054059095.1. NCBI lineage: Bacteria > Pseudomonadati > Pseudomonadota > Alphaproteobacteria > Hyphomicrobiales > Nitrobacteraceae > Bradyrhizobium > Bradyrhizobium sp. USDA 4510. Next base: position 4,518,597 of record NZ_JBSSBT010000001.1, read on the forward strand.
GGACATGACATGCGCCCTTCAATGGGGCGGTCAAAATACGCCGCGGCGGAAGCCGCGCAAAGTGCAGTTTGTGCCAGGTTTTCCGCGTCCCTCAATCATGCGTCACGGCGGGAAAGTACGCGCCAAGGCGGAGTCGTTCAGACACCAAAACTCACGCGCGAACCTCCCGGAGATCGCCGAAGAGTGAGGCCCCGGCCGGTATCGCGAATTTCGGCCCTGGAGTTTGGCGGCTGCGCCGGCACACCGTGCTGATTTCTTCAGCTTCGCATACCGCCGACGCGTGCTAGGAATGACGTGATCCGCTGCGTATCGGACCACGACATGGGCCAGAACTCGTCAGAATGACCTTCCCCTCCAACCGCCAGAGGCGGCTGTTCAGACTGGTCTCCGCGCGTTGGCAGCGCCGCGCCCTGTTCTTGCTGGGCGGCATTGCGGTCGGCGCGGCGGCCGTCGCGCTGGCACAGCTCGCCGATCTGGCACAGATCGCGTTCGGCGCGGTGGTATCCCGTTTCCATTATGCCTCGCTGGTGCTCACGCCGGCCGGGTTCGCGCTGTCGGTGTTTCTGACCAACCGCTTCTTTCAGAACGCGCAAGGCAGCGGAATCCCGCAGGCGATCGCCGCACGCCATCTGACCGACCAGACCGCGCGCGAAAGCCTGGTTTCGCTGCGCGTTGCCGCCGGCAAGATCCTGCTGACTCTGTTCGGCCTGTTGTGTGGCGCGTCGGTCGGGCGCGAGGGACCGACGGTGCAGATCGGCGCCTCGATCATGTTTGCGCTCGGCCGCTTCTCGCCGCGGCGCCAACCCGGCCTGATCCTTGCCGGCGCGGCCGCAGGTGTCGCGGCCGCCTTCAACACCCCGCTGGCCGGGATCGTGTTCGGCATCGAGGAAATGAGCCGTGCCTTCGAGACGAGAACCAGCAGCCTGATCATCGGCGCGGTAATCGCCGCCGGCCTGACCTCGCTCGCACTGATGGGCAACTATACGTATTTCGGCACCAGCGCGACGGCCCTGCGCAACGGCACCGACTGGCTCGCGGTCCCGCTCTGCGGCGTTGCCGGAGGTCTTGCGGGCGGCCTGTTCAGTCGCATCCTGATCACAATGGCACGCGGGTTTGCCAATCCGGTCGGAAGCGCGATCAAGCGTTATCCAGTCGGTTTTGCCGCAATCTGCGGATTAGCGGCTGCGATTTGCGGGATTGCGTCCGACGGCGCGATCTATGGCACGGGATATCAGCAGGTCAAATCCGCGCTCGAAGCCGGAGCACAATTGCCGGCGAGCTTCAGCGTCTGGAAATTCCTCGCGACCACGTTCGCCTCGATCAGCGGCATGTCGGGCGGCATCTTCGCGCCCTCGCTCGCGGTCGGTGCCGGGCTCGGCTCCAACATCGCGCCGCTGTTTCACGGCGCGCCGCTGCCGGCCATCATGCTGCTCGGCATGGTCTCCTATTTCGCCGGCGTGGTGCAGGCGCCGATCACCGCCTTCGTGATCGTCACCGAGATGACCGACAATCACGCGATGGTCGTGCCCTTGATGGCCGCGGCCCTGATTGCGCACGCGAGCTCACGCCTGATCTGCAAGGAAGGCGTCTATCACGCCCTCGCCAAGGGCTTCGTCGAGCGCGCTGCGCCGGCGCAGAAGATCACCTCGATCTGAATTCCCGGCACCAAGGGAAAACGGCCCCGGCATCTCGCGTTGCCGGGGCCGTCCTATTCCCATGCTCACGGCGAACCGCCGGTGTCGATAATCAGGGCGGACCCTCTGGGCCTTGAAAAATTTCCTTAATGAAAAAGCCTGCCCAGCATCCGAAGATTCGCGCGATCCGGCGTTTCGGAAAATAACGGGTGTGAATCCAGCTTGAATAAATTTCGTCTGGAACAAACGGAATGTTTCAGTGACTCTTCATGCGTGAACGGAGTTCCGGGGTTCCTCGGGGAGCGGACTTGTCGCGGCGACGTTGGTCTATGGGCAATCCCTGAGAAAGGGGGAAGCACCATGGTCGAGAACGTCATGACCAACGCCGGCTATTGGCGGGATCGAGCCGCCAAGACACGTGCCAAGGCGGAGTTGTTCAGATACCAAAACTCACGTGCGAATCTTCTGAAGATCGCCGAAGAGTACGATCGTCTGGCCAACTATGCCGAGCAGCAATTACTGCGCGCACCGAGAGTAAACCTGTCCGGCCGATCTCCTTAACGGCAGGAGCCTTTGGACATTGGGCCGTCTTAGCCGGGTGCGTGCGCCGCACGTCACGCTGCTTTCGGCCAATGGCGCCTCAGCCGCGATACGCAAACAGCTCGATCGGCTCGCTGAAACCGCGCACCAAATGCTCGCCGACATGCTCGAGCGCGAAATCGTGCGAGACCAGATCGGCGAAGGCGCGCGACAGCAGCACGTTTCGTCCCAACTGCTTGGTCAGAGCCTCGAGCCGCGAGGCCATGTTCACCGCGGGGCCGATCACCGTGAAGTCGAGCCGGCTGCGCGATCCGATATTGCCGTACATGACGTCGCCGACATGGACGCCGATGCCGTAATTCATCGGCGCCCGGCCCATCATGCTGTTCTTTTCGCTCAGCGCCGCCATCGCCTGCCGCGCCTCGGACACCGCGTGCAGCAGGTTGGCGCAGGCCCTGGGATCGCTGAGCGGGAAAATCGCAAGCAGACCGTCGCCGATGAATTTCAGGATTTCCCCGCCGTGCCGCGCAATCGGCTCCGACATCGCGTCGAAATAGTCGTTGAGGAGATCGATGACATCGTCGCGCGGCCAGGAGTCCGAGATCCGGGTGAAGTCCCTGAGGTCGCAGATCATGATCGCGGCGCGGACCGTGGTGCCGCTGCCCCGCCGCGTCGCACCCGCCAGGATCATCTCGCCAGCATGGGTGCCGACATAGGTCTCGAGCAGCGTCCGCGCCAGGCGGTTCTTCATCCGGATTTCGCTGACCAGCGCCAGCACCGGCAGCACCTTGCGCAGCTCGGCGATGTCAGCGTCATCGAAACCGCCGGACCGGTCGGTCGCGAAGGTCACGACATGCCGCTTGCCGAGCGTATGCAGCAGCGGCCACGCCACATAGTCGGTCAGGCCTTGCGCGCGCATCTCGTCAAAGAGCGCATGCGTGCGGCCAGGCGCCCGTTCGAGCCGCTCGCGCACTTCGCCAGCGCCCTGGTGGATTTCGTAGACCGGGCTGCCGATATATTCCGAGCGCTCCCTGACCTCGTAGTCGACCCGCGTGATCTCGGCCTCGCGCTTGCCGTCGCCCCAGATGATCCGGGCGCCGAGCCATTGCGGATGCTGGATCAGCAGATTCATCGTCGCCCGCTTGAGCGGGATGCCCCTGCCCTGCAACCGGATGCAAAGCTCGGCGAAGATATTGTCGATGAAGCGCTCGTCGCGGGTCTCGTTGGTCAGCCAGGCCACCACGTCGCCGCCAGACTGCGGCGTGACGGACTCGATGTTGGGGGCGTTCATGGCTTGCTCCGGAGCGGCAGGTGGGATCGGCACGCGATATGTCGTGCTTCTGCCCGGCAACGTCAACGCCACCAGCGGTAACGTGATCGGGCGTACCGGTGGTCAGGGCTCTGAATGCCCGCCCTGTCCTGCACTGCGCGTGGTGTGGTGAGGACGGACGCACTGCCAAAATATCGAAAACAACCCCATGCAAAGGTGCCGGCGGACACGGCAACTGTCCGGCGACACCGCAACTTGACTCGTCGGGCAAATCAGCGGTACGATTCCATTATTCAGAAATCGTATCGATTCAGCCTACCCCCTTCCCGCCCTACCCGTCCAGCCGGTCGACCTCGGCCTTGCCGGCCTTCATCACCAGCGGGATGTGCTCGCCTTGGCCGAGCAGGCAACCCACGTCGCGCAGCGGGTTGCCCTCGACTACCAGCAGGTCGGCGAACGCCTCCGGCGCGATGCGGCCGAGCTTGCCTTCCATGCCGAGCACCTCGGCGCCGATGATGGTCGCGCTGGCGATCACTGCCTGCGGGCCGATCAGCTCGGCGCGGATCCGGAACTCGTCGCTCTGCAGCCGCTGCGACGGTCCGAGCAGATCGGTGCCAAATCCCATCTTGACCCCGGCCTCGCGATAGATTGCAAGCGAGCGCAGCCCGGCGTCGCGAACGTCGGCGATCTTGGCGACGCTCGCCGCAGGCAGGCCGTACTTCGCGCCCTCATTGGCCAGCGCCTCGTAGGTGACCAGGGTCGGCACCACATAGGCGCCCTGCTCGGCCATCAACCGCGCGGTCGGAAGGTCGATCAGATTGCCGTGCTCGATGGTGCGCACGCCGCAGCGTATTGCCCGCTCGATCGCCTCCGCCGTGTAGGCATGCGCCAGCACATAGGTGTGCCGCGCTCTCGCCTCCGCGACGATGGCGCGGATCTCGTCCTCGGAATAACCGTAGGCGCCGATCGGATCGGTCGGCGACGCAACGCCGCCGGACGCCATGATCTTGATCTGGTCGGCGCCCATCTGCAGCTCCTCGCGCACCGCCTTGCGCACCGCATCGACGCCGTCGACGACGCGCGCGATCGCGCCGACCCGCACGCAGCAGGAGCAGGTCGGGTCGGCCAGATAGTCCGAGCGGGCGCGCCCGTCGCCGTGGCCGCCGGTCTGGCTGAGCGCGCGGCCGGAGACGAACAGCCGCGGGCCATCAGTGAGACCGGTGTCGATCGCCTGCTTCAGCGCATAGCCGGCGCCGCCGGCATCGCGCACGGTGGTGAAGCCGCGCTTCAGCATGCCGCGCAACAGCATGGTCGAGCGCAGCGTCACCAGCACGTTGGCCATCCGCGCCTGCTGCGACAAATCGAGCTCGACCGCGACCGCATGCACATGCAGGTCGATCAGGCCGGGCATCAGCGTCTTGCCCTTGAGGTCGATGACCCGATCGGCGGAAGCCTCGATCGGCCGATCGGACACTTCCTTGATCAAGCGGTCCTCGACCAGCACGTGGTGTCCTTCGAGCAGATCGGAGCGCAGGGGATCGAGCAGCGCGGCATTCTTGAAGAGGATGGTGGACATGAAAGGTCTCCTGTCAGCGCGTAGCTCGTATGATCACGCGGCTTCGCTTGCGATGTCTTCCAGCGACCGGCCGCGCGTCGGCACGCCCATCAGCACGACGGTCAGCGCGCCAATCAGGAGAACGGACGTGGTGACGCCGAACACGCCGGCAAAGCCGAAATTCGGATAGAGGTAGCCGACCAGGATCGGCGCTGCGATCGCGCCGATCCGGCCGATCGCGGAGGCAAGCCCGGCACCCGTGGTCCGGATCGATGTCGGAAACACTTCGGCCGTGTAGGCATAGACGCCGGCATAGGTGCCGTTCATGAAGAACGACAGCAGCAGGCCGGCCGCCATGATCTCCGCATCGCTCTTGGCAAAGGCGAGCCCGAGCGCGCTGGCGCCGCCGAGCAGCATATAGGTCGCAATCGTCGCCTGCCGTCCGATCCGCTCATTGAAAAAAGCGGCGGTGAAATAGCCCGGCACCTGCGCGCAATACATCGCGAGCGAATAGCCAAAACTCTTGGTGATGCTCATGCCGTTCTGCACCAGCAGACCGGGAATCCAGACGAAGAAGGAATAGTAGCTGAAGGTGATCGACAGCCACATGATCCAGGTCATGGTGGTGATGCGCGCCTGCCGGCCGGCGAGCAGCGCGGCAAAATTGCTCACCAGCGTTCCCGACGAGGCGACTGGCGCGGCTGGCTCGGCTACCGCCGGCGGCAGCGCGCGGCCCTCGCGCGCGAAGCCGGCCTCGATCCTGTCGAGCACCGCTTCGGCCTCCTTCGCCCTGCCCCGGCTTTCCAGCCAGCGCGGCGATTCCGGCAGCGATCTCCGCCACCACAGCAGCATCACGACCGGTATAGCCGTGATGACGAGCACGATGCGCCAGCCGTTCTCATAGGCGGGCACGATGAAATAGCCGAGCAAGGCGGCGGCGACGAAGCCGAACGAGAAGAAGCCCGCCAGCGCGCCGGTGAAGGCGCCGCGGTAACGCCGCGCCACGAACTCGGCGAGGTAAGGCGCGATGATCGCGCTCTCCGCGCCGGTGCCCATGCCGGCGACGACGCGGGCGGCAAAGAACGCCGGCCAGCTATCCACCGCCGCGCTGACCAGCGAGGCCGCGCTGTAGAGCGCGAGCGCCGACATCATCACCGCGCGGCGGCCGATCAGGTCGCCCAGCGTCCCCGCGAGCAGCGCGCCGAACAGATAACCGACGAAGGTGCTGCTGCCGAGCACGCCGGTCTCCACATTGGTCAGCCCCCAGGCGGTGCGGAGCACCGGCAGGATGAACGCCAGCACGGCGGCATCCATCGCGTCAAAGAGATAGCCGAGGCCGCCCATCAGCAGCAGGTGCACGTGGAATCGCGCGAACGGCAGGCGCTCGATGCGCGCCGAGATCATCGACATGAAAGTCCCCCCTCGCCCCGCAGCGGCACGCGCCACAGGGGCAGCCGGGGAATGATAGACAAACCAATATTATCCGAATAATTTATAATCGTTATCTGGCACATCACCCTTGTGAATATTGCTCGTGTCCTTCCGCACGCTCGACCTCAACCTGCTGAAAGTCTTCGAGGCGCTGATGACCGAGGGCAGCGTCACGCGCGCCGCCAGCGCGCTGACCATGACGCAGCCCGCGGTCAGCAACGCGCTCGCGCGGCTGCGCGACGCGCTGGGCGATCCCCTGTTCGTGCGCAGCTCGAGCGGGATCCGCCCGACGCAGCGCGCCGTGGCGCTGTGGCAGCCGATCGGCGATGCCCTTGAACATGTCCGCCACGCCCTCGATGAGGACGCCTTCGATCCGCGACAGACCCAGGCCGAATTCATCCTGTCGATGTCCGACTACGTGGCCTCGCTGGTGATGCCGCGGCTGCTCAACCGCTTCAGTGAAGTGGCGCCGTCCGCGCGCATCCACACCGTGCCCAACACCATCCTGGAGATCGGCGACCGGCTCGAGGACAACCGCGTCGATTGCGTGCTGAGCGTCTATGTCAACGAGGCGCAGCAGCCGCCGGCCGTGATCCGCTCACGCTCGCTGTGGACCGTCGAATATGCCTGCATGATGCGGCGGGACCATCCGCTGGCCAGGCAGAAGCGGCTCAACACGCGGAGCTTCCTTGCCGCCAAGCATGTCGATGTCAGCCTCGCCGGCAAGACGCTGCCGACCTACGACCAGTTTCTCGCCTCGCGCGGGCTGTCGCGCAATCTGGTCGCGACCGTCAACCACTACAATGCCGCCTACGAGATCGTGCGCCAGTCCGACCTGATCGCCGTGCTGCCGCGCGATCTCAGCGCCCAGTCCCGCCACGCGCCCCATCTGCACGCCATGCCGGTACCGCTGCCGGCGCCGCCGCGCATCGTCAGCCTGTTCTGGCACCAGCGCAACGACACCGTCCCCGCGCAACGCTGGCTGCGCGAGACGCTGGTGGAGATGTTCGCAAGGATGGAGTGACGCGGTGGGATTGGGGCATGCGGACGAACCCGGCTCCCGGACACCGGTGATCCCCGTAGCGGCACGGGGATGCTGATTAACGCTCCCACAACCCGGGTTTGGTTTCCGATTGACGGCATCGGGGACCGGGGTGGTAGGCTGTCGCCATTTCATGTGGCCATTTGAATGCGCGAGTTATTGGAACAATATCAGCTTTTGCTGGCGCCCTTGATCTTCGTGCCGTTCGAGCAACTCTTTGCAGCGAGGCAGCAGAAGATCTTCAGGCGTGGTCTTTCGACCGATATGGCCTTCCTGTTGCTCAACGGCTGGCTGGTGTTCGTCGGCGTGACCGCGATCATCGCACTGGCGACGCTGGTCAATCAATCGATTCTGCCCTCGGCCGTCAAGCAGGCGGTCAGCGATCTCCCGTATTGGGCTCAGGCGCCCATCGCGATCGTGATCGGGGATCTCGGCATCTACTGGACCCACCGCATCCTGCATGTCGTGCCTGCCATGTGGCGCATCCATGCCGTTCATCACGCCGTCGAAGAGCTGGACTGGCTCGCCGCGATCCACCAGCACCCGCTTGACGTGACCTTCATGAAGGTTGGTTCGCTGTTTCCGCTGTTCGCGCTCGGTTTCTCCGCGGAGGCGATCGGGACCTATCTTGCGATCTACTACTGGCAGTCCTGGCTCGCGCACGCCAACGTGCGCCTGGGCTACGGCCCGCTACGCCACGTCCTGGTATCGCCGGAGTTTCATCACTGGCACCACAGCAGCGAGCAGGAAGCCAGGGACAAGAACTACGCCGGGCTGTTCTCGTTCTACGATGTGCTGTTCGGCAGCCTCTATCTTCCGGAAGGGCAGAAGCCGACGGCATTCGGCGTCGATCATCCGATGCCCACGAGATACCTGGCGCTTTTGGCCTATCCATTTTTCGCCTGGGCCTCGATGCTCAAGCGCGACGATCCGTCGGGCACCAGGCGCCCGGTTGGCGCGGAGGCTGTGCCCGGCACGGCAACGCCGCCGGCGCACCAGGACGGCTGATCGTGATGATCTTCGCCGCGGACTGTTCGCGATCAGGACACTAGCCTCCAACGGTTGCAGATTTTCGCAATCCCTCGCCTGTAGCTGTCTCGCCGGCCTCTTGCCGGTATCTCGTCCAGATCAGCGCGATCACGGTTGCGCACATCATGGGGCCGAGAGGCGTGCGCACGAACGGGAAAGCGTATCCCAATACGAAGACGACGCTGACAGCGATCCGGAAGGCGCTTCGACCCGAACGCGACGCGAGGCGGCCCGCGCTGGCGTTCATGAGAAAGAGCAACGCGACCACCAGGATCGGCATATCGTAGATCGCGAAGTAAGGAGAAATCAGCGGCGTTGCCGCCAGGAGGCTCGCGGCCTTTACGGCGAAGCTGACATGGCTGCGCCAAATGATCAGCACCCCGATCGCAACTACCGATGCGATGGCGACGTGGACCGCCATCGCCAAACCGTAGCCAAGGCCGGCGTCTCTCAAGAGCCCGTACACACTCTGCAGTTTGTACCATGGCAGCGCGCCACTGAGGTGGAATTGCGTCGTGGCGAAGGTGGCGGCGGCGCGGAATCCATCGAAGGTATCCCAACCGAAGATCAGCCCGGCGAGCAGCAGGAGGACCGGAATCACCAGAGCGGCGGTGATGACGACGCGCCAACGTCCGGTGGCGATCAGCACGAAGGGAAGCAGCACGCCATACTGAGGTTTGAAGATGAGCAGCGCGATCAGGATTCCACTGAGAAGCGGACGCCTGTCCAATGTCAGCAGGATGCCGCCGAGCAGCGATGCGGCGAGCAGTGCGCTTTGGCCGGAAATGAAGTCGTAGAATACTGGCGGAGCAGCGAGTGCCAGCAGCAGCGCGGCGGAGCGCGGCCGGATGGCATGAACGACGAGCAGCCAGCAAGACAGCTTCGCTGCGCTCCAGACCCAGAACGCGATCGGAAACGGCAGCAGCGCCAGCGGCGCCACAACCAGGAAAAACACCGGCGGATAAAAGAACGGAACCGGTACCTGATCGTAAGGATACGGAGCGTGATTGAGGGATTGCAGCCGGAGAACAAGTTGCTGATGCAGCTGCTCCCAATCGTAGGCCGCCGCCGCATGGCCTTCGAGCGCCATCGCGCCCGCGCCCCAGAAACATGAAAAATCGATTCCGGCCTGGCCGCCACCACCGACAAATGCCGGTATCGAAACCAGGATCGAGACCCCGAGCAAGACAGCGCAGGCAACCATCAGCGCCGGGTCATCTCCTGCAGAAGCGTCCCAGTGCAAAATTTTCTTCATATCCTCTGAAACGTCTCAATCATGAAATGGCGCAATCTACCATTGCACTCGCGGGCCGAGCAACGGAACGCCGGCGGCGGCTGGAGCTGTTTGCGCGGATAGGGTGAAGAAGCGGGTGTCGAATGGATGAGCGGGCTGTGGCCTAGCTTCGCTCACGTCGCTACGATGGAGTTTTCCGGGCTTGCCGAGCCGTGGGTCGCGAAGCGCCTCATGCCTCGCCGATACAGCCCGCCGTCGCCCTTCGGGCTATGGCGTGGCAGCCTTCACTCACTTCGCTACGATGGAGTTTTCCCGGCCTGCCGAGCCGTAGCTCGCGAAGCGACTCATGCCTCGCCGATACAGCCCGCCGTCGCCCTTCGGGCTATGGCGTGGCAGCCTTCGCTCACTTCGCTACGATGGAGTTTTCCCGGCCTACCGAGCCGTAGCTCGCGAAGCGAGCGAAGGCTGGTGGGGGAGGCAGGACTCGAACCTGCGAAGCCATGAGGCGGCTGATTTACAGTCAGCTCCCTTTGCCACTCGGGACACTCCCCCGTCCAACAGCATCAGACCGGCCGCGCGAGTGGCGGCGGACCGGTCATCGAAATGACGCTGATAACCGGCCGACCCGAAGCGGGTGCGCGGTCGGGCGCGTTTATGGGGGAAGGCGGTCCCCAAAGTCAACCAAGCCAGCGGTCTATTTGGGATACTTTTGCAGGCTCGGGCGATCTCTGTTCCAAAGTCGTGAGTCTTGCGGCTAGATTCTTGTTTTGTCGCGTTTTCTTCACGCGAACCGGACCCCACTTCGCTCGAAAACGCTGTGTAAAATTGCCAATATTCAGGAGCCGTGACACAAGCCTCACATGAGCGATCGCGACCGCAAACCCAATTTCCGAGGCAAGGGCGGTAAACCCTTCCAAAAAGGGCCGAAATTCGGCCGCCCGCCGGCCCGGCGGGAACGCGAATCCGGTTCCGACGGGCCGGTGATTCTGTACGGCTGGCACACCGTGTCGGCCGCGCTTGCCAACCCCGACCGCCATATCCGCAAGCTTTACCTCACCGAGAACGCTGCGAAGCGCCTCGCCGACGAAGACATCGCGACCCGCGTCACCCCCGAGATCGTCCGGCCCAGCGAGATCGACCGGCGCCTCACCCCCGATGCGGTGCATCAGGGCCTCCTGGCGGAGGCCGATCCCCTGCCCTCGCCCGGCATCGACACGCTGGCGCTGGAGGGCATCGTGCTGGTGCTCGACCAGATCACCGATCCGCACAATGTCGGCGCCATCCTGCGCTCGGCCGCGGCGTTCGCGGTGAAGGCGGTCGTCACCACCGCCCGTCACAGCCCGGAGGCGACCGGCGTGCTGGCGAAGTCCGCCTCCGGCGCGCTCGAGCTGGTGCCTGTTGTCACCGTGCAGAACCTGGCGCGCGCGCTGAACGAGTTGAACGAGCGCGGCTTCCAGACCGTCGGCCTCGACAGCGAGGGCACCGAGGATCTCGGCAAGGCCGCGCTGCAAGCGCCGCTCGCGCTGGTGTTCGGCGCCGAAGGCAAGGGCTTGCGGCAATTGACGCGCGAGACCTGCCGCGTCGTCGCCCGCCTCGACATGCCCGGCGAGATCAAGAGCCTCAACGTCTCGAACGCGTGTGTGCTCGCGCTCTATATCGGCGCCAGCCGGCTCGGGCTGATGTGAACGACAAACGCCCGCTCGCGTGACGCGAACGGGCGCTGATGTCTCGAACTGACGATCGGATCAGTAGTAGCGGCGCAGCACCGGATGGCCGTAGCGGCCGTAGCGATAGCCGTAGTGCGAACGATAGCCGTAGTGATGGCGGTAGCCGTAGTGACGGTAGCCATAGCGGCGATAGCCGTAATACGGGCGGCCGTAACCTTCGCGGTAGTACGGGCGCGGTGCCCAGTTGCCCGGACCGGTGTAGGTCGGTCCCTGGTTGACGTAATAGTACTGCTGCACCGCGCTGGGATAAGCGGCATCCGGGTCGGGCAGACGTTCGACGGCGCCGTAGCCGTAGCCGCCATAGTAGCCACCGCCGCAACCACCGCAGCCGTAATTCACGACGGGCGCGGCATAGCCGCAAGGTGTTGAAACCGCACGCCATTGCGGGCGCGCTCAGCATGACGGCCACCGCCGCAATCAGTCCTTTGATCATTTGACGCATTACTCTCTCCTGTAGGTCTCTCTGTTCGTCGCGTAGCTCTTGATGGCTATTCAGGACCCCCGTTTCGCGGGGCTCTTGATTTCGGGCAGTCGATGTCAGAATCCTCGGGGTCGCGGTGGCCGCGGGAACGGGCGCGGCAGCGGCCGCGGCCCGTTGAACTCCGGCGCGTAGATCACCGGCGGCGGATCGACCGGCACGTTGGACTGTGCCGGCAGCGGAGCCGATTCCGCGCCCCACGATTGATGGTAGCTCTCGGCCGGCTTGGGCAGGCGGCGGTTGGCCGGCGGCTCGATCTCGAGGCGGCCGTAACCCGGCATGCGGCCGAGGCTCGGATAATAGTGGCCGACATTCGGCTGGGGATCGATCGGGCGGCCGCCATAGACGGTCGGCACCATCGACTCGTTGCGAGCGAGCCCCATCGCGCTTTCGACAACGGCGTAGGAGGCGTCGACGCCGTTAATGATGATCGGCACGCCGGGCCGCACCGGCACGACAATGTCGAAGCCGCCGCCGGCCAGCGCCGTCGAGCTCATCGCAGCCAATATCGCCAGCGCAAGACTTGCGCGCATGTTCACCCAGCGTCCCGAATTGTTCCACCACAACCTAATCCAACGGCTTGGCGGAAGGGTTAAGGACGCCGGCCAAACTGCCGGTAAGCCTAACGCGTAAGCATCGGCATCCGGTCAATGCGGCCGTGCGGAATCAGAAATCGTTAACGGGCGCCGAAGTGCCCCCTCTCCCCGTTCTTACGGGGAGAGGGTTGGGGTGAGGGGCTCCGCGGATACGGTGATAGCTACGTTTACGGAGAGTCCCCCTCACCCGGAACGCATCTGACGATGCGTTCCGACCTCTCCCCGCACGCGGGGCGAGGTGACGCAGACTCTGTCGCTCAAATCGACGCAACGTCATCTTGCTTCGGGAAGCCGCCGACCCGTCAGGTGAAGGCGTTCTCGACGATCGCGTGGACGCCGATCGCGATCGTGACCGCGCCGACCGCCATTTGCAGGCCGCGATTGGCCCAGGTCAGCCAGCGCGCCGAAGCTGCCAGCGGCACCGCGATCACGCTGGACAGCACGCCCATGCCGATCATGGAGCCGATGCCGAACAGCGCGACATAGCCGAGCCCGATCACCGGACTTGGGGCCTGCGACACCGTCAGCACCAGGAGCGCCGCCGAGCCGGCCATGCCGTGCATCAGGCCGACCAGGAGCGTGCGCCAGCGGAAGCCGTGCGCATGGCTGTGCGCGGCGCGGACGTGCGGCACGGTGGACGCACGCGCCACGGTGGACGCAAGCGCCACGGTGGATGCGGCTTCACCGGCATGGCTGTGGGCGTGGAAGTGCGTGGTGCCGTCGCCGTGCGAATGGGTGTGGAAGTGCACGCGGTCGCGCCACAGCCGCCACCACACATGCGCGCCGAGGCCGACCAGCATGATACCGACCGCGGTCTCGATCGGCTGTGCGACCGTTTCCGGGATCGCGCGCCCGAGCAGGATCGCGGCGCCGGCAAAGATGAACAAAGTGAGCGTGTGGCCAAGTCCCCAGGTCAGCCCGTGCTTGACGATGTCACCGACATGGCTGCGGCGGGCCGCGATGCTCGATACCGCCGCGATATGATCCGGCTCCAGCGCATGCTGCATGCCGAGCAGAAAGCCAAGACTCAAAATTCCGAACATCAATCCCCCGCGTCGGCACCGACATCAGTCCGTTCACCGCTGTACACGCAATTCTCGTCAAAGGCAGCATGCTCCGGAACGCATCATGCGCACGAACCTGGTGAACTTCACACTGCTTTGAACACAGGGCAAGGCCGCGCTGGAACAGGCACGGCACCGCGAGATTAGCTCTCGACGACGAGAGGAGATTTCGCATGACACAATTCAAAATCCTCGGCGCAGCAGCCCTGCTCGCCTCGGCGCTGGCGAGCCCGGCGATGGCGCAACAGACGATCGGCACCCCCGCGCGCTGCTCGAACGCCTGGCCGGACGCCCGATGCCAGGCGATGGCACCGGCCACCACCCGCACCGCCTATCACCAGCGCATCGATCGGCGGGACCGAGGCTGGCAGGGCAGCTACAACCGCTATGACCCCGGCCCGTTCGCGCCTGTCGACGCCGCGGCCCGCGTGGCCGGTGGCGTCGTCGGCGGCGCGGTCGGCACGGCGGCTGCGGTCGCCACCGCCCCGTTCGGCGGCCCCGACTATGCCCGCGCCCCGATCGGCGGCGCCGAATATGCGCGGCAGAACGGCTTTGTCTGCACCCCCGGCACCTGGTTCCGCGGCAGCGACGGCCGCCAGCATCCCTGCCAGTAGCTCAGCTGATTAGGCCGACGGCGCAAAAGGCGGCCCGCGGGCCGCCTTTTGTTGTCGGGCCGATACGGGGGCGCGATCGCTTCTCGCCTGCTCGGTTCAACCTTGGTTCTGGCTCTGGCGCGCCAAGTCTGATATGCGAGCGCGCAAATCATTCCCAATTCGCCGGCTTAGCTCAGCGGTAGAGCAGCAGTTTTGTAAACTGAAGGTCGGGGGTTCAATCCCCTCAGCCGGCACCAATTGGCTTGGATTTCCGCCATCTGGCCGCCGCGACACAGCTTCAATCTGCCGAGATCGACCGTCGACCGCAGCAGCCCCGCCAGCTCGCAGGCGAATACGGCAGTTCCGAGCATGGGGAAGCGTGCTTCGACGCTGCAGCGCTGTCCAGAGCATGCTTCTTCGATGCCGACGCCGAAGCAGTCCGCTGCTGCAAATCCCTTGATGACCCCGTGAACGCCGACCGTCCTGCGGCCGATGCTGCCTTCAAACCGAAGTGCCTGGGCATCGCGTCCTCCATCAGATATGCGCGGCCTATGCCGCGTCGTTCCCGGTGCGATTCGACACGTCGTCGCGATTCAATCAAAGCGCATCGCCTGATTGCCCACAATGTACAGAGCGAGCCGTAGTATTCCGGTCGCCGGGAGTGCCACGTCGTCGATCGCGCTCACCGCTAGCCAATGCAACGACCCTGCGCTTCGCAATGTTTTGCAGGAAGCGCTAGCGAGAACGTTGAGTCATCTCGCAACGACTACTTGTGATTTTGTTCCCGCTGGCTATTGTTCCGGCACTTTCATCTTTGGGAATTTCAAAATGAAGATTGTTTTCTGCACCGCGATTGTCTTGTCCACACTGGCCGTCGCTCCGGCGAGCGCCAGGGAGCGCAATGACAGCCCTCACTCCCAGGCCTGCATGGCCAAGAACGGCTTCAATCTCGATATGTGGCGCGCGCACTCCGCAGGCACCGACGCGCAGGTCCTGAGATACATCCAGTGTCGGGATCGGGTGTCCGCAGCACAGGCCAAGGCGATCGGCATTCGCGACCATAACTTCAGCGCGGGCTATCGATGATGCTCGAGGGTGAGATGAGAATCGGACTCGCCCTCGCTTTGCTTGCTATCAGCTGCATCCCGGCAAGCGCCGCAGGCTGGACCTCTCCGCTCCGGGTCTGATCTCCGGGTCGTACGATGGCGGCGATAGCGCCTACATCCATCTCACCGGCTTCCCGAACGGCAACAACTATCCTGTCGCCAAGAAGGGCAGCCGGGCCACCGGCACGACGAAGAACGGCACCCGCTTCGTCTGCACCCAACGCTAAGGCACACCGCCAATCCTGATCGGCCTGAAATTATCGCCGACCAGACTTCACCATTTTGAGGAATCACCATGAGATTGCTGATCTTGCTCGCAACCTTCGCCGCCACCATTTCGGCGGCCACCGCCGAAACCGCTGTCGAGCGCCAATGCGCGTCGGGCAAATGCACCTGCACCTACATCGCGTCGACCTGCAAGACCTGGAATCGCACCCATGGCGGCGACCTCGCCATCTGCGACAGCTACCGCGAGAGCTGCCTGCAGAGCGGCCGGTGGGACGACAGGAACCGCCACATCGACGTGGTGGTGAAGCGCTGAGGCAGTTCGCCCTTTCCGAACCGGCGCTGCACCGCGGGGCCGGTTCGGAAAGCCGCTGCGACACTCCCCTGGCAGGAATCGTGGGATCCTTCCCGTAGGATCACCCATCCCTCGCCTTGCTTCTGTTCTTGCGGCCCTAAACGGGGTATGCAGAATGCGGGGTGGGACTCTGCCAATGACCTATTTGATCCTTGCCCGAGATGGCACCAGCCGAATCGTGCTGAAGCGCGACAGCGAAGACGCGGCCGAGAAGAAGGCACGCGAGCTGAAGGAGATGGGCTGGTTCGAAGTCGAGGTCCGCGAGGACAAGACGGCGCCGGTCACGTCGGCTCCCCCGGCGGATCGTCCACCGACGCTGCAATGACGCCTTGATGAACCTTTGCCGGGTGGCCCTTACAGATATGTGAGGAGCCGCCACCATGTCCGACACAGCACATTACCGCTTCCAATCCGATCAGGCGCGACGGCTGGCCCGGCAGGTGACCGACGCCGCGGTGCGCGAGAAGCTGCTCGAAATGGCCGAGGAATATGGCCGCTACGCCGACCTGATCGAGGCCCGCAGCATCGAGCGGGTACCCGCCGCGATGGCGGCCCATTAGGCTGGCTCCCACCCCGTTCCGGCCGGCTCACCGGTTCGTCCTCTCCTGATGCTCGTCCTCAAGGTGAGGCCAAATCCGCTCGACAACGCCCTGAGGATTTGTTCGGAACGTTATGCCCTTTCACGCGATTTTCCTCGCATGAGGGTCCGCGAATCCGACCGCAATCTGCTGCTTCTGGGCACGTTCACGCTGCTCAGCGTGGCCGCGGCCGGCCTCGTCGCCCTGCTCGATCCGGCGCCCGCGCCGGCGAACCCCGCACCGCGGCCGGCCGCGAATCAAGCATCGGCGGACGGTCAGCCTCCGGTCCGGATCGTCGGTACCCCGTTCGTCCCGAACACCAATCCCCGTCAACGCTGACTGTCCACGCCCGCGCGGCGTGTCACAATTATGTCACCGCGCCTACCAAACAGGCGTCTTCGTCAACCATCATGATGGCGAGCGCTTGATTCCGCGCGGTTGCTTTGCTGGAATCCGCGCGCTCAGGGTGCGCCATGAAGTGGATGAAAGAACGCGATCTCCTGATCGCGCAGACAATGGCTTTCGTACAGTCGGTGAAGGGCAAGCTGCCCGACGCCGAGCTGCCGGCGCCTGCCTCACGGACGGCGGCGGCGCCTGCCGCCCAGCCGACCGCTACGCCGCCTGCCGCTACACCTGCCCCCGCCGCCGCGTTGCCGATCGCCGCTGAACAGGCCTTGGCCGAGGCGGTCGCCACGCTCAGCGTCAAGGCTGAGGTGCGGGCTGCGGTCGTGCCGCCTCCGCTTCCGGCGCCGACCGTGATCGAGGGCCTGCTCCCCGCTCCGTCGCCTTTGGCGGTGACGGTCGTCGAAGTCCCGCCTCAACCGGCGCAGCTGCCGCACTTTGCCAGGCTCGACATCAGCGGCGACTTCGGATCCGAGGTGCGGGAGCGGGTTGCCAATTTCCGCGCACAGCAGCAGCGCTTCCTGAAGGAGCGCGAGGAATATTGCACCACGACCATGGCCAAGGTCCGCGCCGCGATCAACGAGCTGCCGCGCTCGGGCAAGTAACGCAGCCCCATTAGACCCGGACCGTGCGTTGGGCATCAGCCGCGCGCGCCCGACTTCACCGGCTCGGTCAGGAAGCGTCCGCTCGATCGCGTCAACGCCGGCTCCTCCACTGCATCGAGGGCAGGCTGCTTCCCTTCCAGCATGGATCGCAAGCCGGCGATCGCCTTGGTCATGCGTTCGGCGTATTTCACCGCGGCGCCGTCGACGAACTCTCGATCCTTTGGTTTAGGTTTGGCGACCCGCAGCTCCAGATGCGTCATTCCGCTTGGACCGTCCAGAACGGCGCGAGTCATCACGATCCGCGGCGCGCCGGGAATCGGAAGCGTGATGCCCACCGTGAAATAATCGGGCGGGCGCCAATCGAGCATCTCCTCAACGACGGTATGGTTGCCGTGCATGCAGTGGTTCCTGGTGCCGGGACCGCGTCGTCCCTTGCCGGAATCCTCGACGATGGTATCGGCGTCCCACCATTTCTGCCATTGCCCGGGCACGGTGAAAAACTCCCAAACCGTCTGCCGCGGCGCGGCGATGTCGAATTCCAGCATGACGTAGGCATCGTCGCGCGTCACCTGCATCCGGGTTTGCGCGTCTTCCTGCCGCCACGCCGCTTCCAGATCGCGCGCCCACAGCGTCACGTCGCCGATGACGTCGATGGTTTCGCGATGGGCGATGAGACCCTGCGCGACCGGGTCGACACCCATCGCGCGGATGGCCGCGTCGCTGTAGAGCGCGTAGGCGCGCCCGCCGATCTTCTCAGCAACCGTGTTCTTGAGCAGCCGGTGGACCAGAATGACGTCGCGCCCGGCGAGCTCCTCCCTGCCGCCCATCTTCTGCTTCACCATCTCGCCATGATGGATAACGAACTTGAAATCGAGATCGCCCATCGCGACGCAGGCCTGACACTCGCAAGTCGAGGCCTGGCGCACGCTGCGCAGGCGCCGGCGGAATTTGAAATAGGCGCCCTCGATCGCGTCCTGCAGCAGCGAGCCGTCGATCGTCTCGGCGGTGGTGTAGACGAACGCGGCGTCGCCTTCGAACTTGGCGAGGCGGAACGGCGGGCGCAGCGCTTTCACCACCGTATCCATGAAATCGGCGATGATATCCTGCGCATGGTCGAGCTCGACCGCCGCGAGGAAGTTGGTATAGCCGGAGATGTCGGCAATCGCGAAATAGGCCGCTTCAGCCTTCGGAAGCATGGGGACCTCCTGCGCAACCGGTTCACGCCCAATCGGGCGGACGCGCAGTCTGTCATACCGCGCCGCCCGAGGTCGAGGACCAAAGCAACCCCGGGCGTGCGCTAGCGGCCGCCGATCTTCTCCAGCACCGGCAGCAGGTGCGTGAGAAATTCGCCCGGATTCTCGCTCATCGGGAAATGGCCGAGGCCCTTCATGATGGTGGCCTCAGCCCCGGCAATGCTGTTCGCCACCGCCAGCGTCTCTTCCGGCGTGCAGGAATAGTCGTACTCGCCCGACAACAGAAACAGCGGGCAACGTCTGGTGTCGATCTCGGCGACGCGGGCCCGGATGTCGCCGTCGACCTTGTAGAAATAGAGGTCGCCCTTGAACACGCCGGGCCCGCTCTGCATGTAATGCCACAGCGTATCCCACCGCTCCTTGTCGGGCGCGTCGGGGCCGACGAGGCCCGAGACGATGGCGGCGGCGACCTCGCCGCCATGCACGTCCGGCCGGTGCAGGAAATTCAGGTCGTAATAGGGATCGACATGCGCGCCGGCCTGCAGGCCGATGATGGCGCGGAAACGTTCGGGATGCTCGAGCGCGAGATGCAGCGCGATCCGGCCGCCGATCGAGCAGCCGATCACGATCGGCCTGTCGAGGTCGAGCGCGTCCATCACCGCCAGGATCATGGTCGTATATTGCGCGGAGGTGAGCTGGTACTCCTCGTCGTGCCAGCCCTGCGGCGGCGACGACTTGCCGTGCCAGGGCATGTCGAAGGCGATGACGCGATGGTTGCGCGTGACGCGCGCATCGTTCATCAGGCCGCGATATTGCCGCCCGTCCGCGCCCGCGGTGTGCAGGCAGAGCAGCGGCGTGCCCTCGCCCGCCTCCTCGACATAGACGCGGTGGGCCCGGCCGAACAGCTCCAGATGCATGTAACGGCCGACGATCGGTTCGAACCTGGCGCTCATGCGGCCACTCCCTCGCGGCGCAGCTTGCCGAGCGCCTCCTTGAAGTAGCGCAGGTTCGCCATGAAGATCTGCAGCTCGCCCTCAGCCTTCAGCACGCGGCGCTTGATCAGCGCCATCAGGTCGTTCGAGCCCGGCGGCGGCCGCTTTTCGCAGAACCGGTCCCACTCCGCCTGCGAGGTGCGCAGCGCAAACGACGACGAGGGCATCACGAACGGGCCCTTCGTCACCGCGACGATCCGGCCCTCATGGATCGCGATCAGCCAGGCGGCCGCGCCGATCTCGAGCAGGAATGTCGTGGTGAGGTAGCGGCCGCGCCGCACCAGGCCGGCGTCGCCGTTGACCCGTTCCTTCAGCGTGTCGATCATATCAGCTCCCCCGATCGCGGCCCGTCCGCGCAGGGCGCAGCGGGCGCTTGTTCTGCCGGCAATGATGGGAGGAATGCCGGTGCCGTCAATCGCCAGCGGCGCCGCGCGGCTCCGGCGTTTTCGCGTGGCCGCCACATACAGATTTTGGCGAGAGCCGGGAGATCTAAAGCCAGGATATCTAAAGCCAGGACCAGACCAGCGCCACATTGGCGGCGCAGGCCGCGAGCAGCGCAACCGCAAGCGCGAGCTGCACGCGTTCGTAAGGGGGCTGGTGGATTGCTCTCATGGGCCGGAGCATCCGGCGATTCTACCCGGAGAGTCCCGGGGATTCTTTTTTCGGGGGTTTACCACCCGTTAAGGACTCAAGGCCCTTCCGCGAAAGAACCGAAATGACTCATATTTTCAGATGCTTGCCGCGGATGCTCGCTCACGGTTCCGTGACCGGAGCGGCGATATTGCCTGAAACCCAAAACGGGGGCTGGCGTTGTCGGTTGTTTGGGGAACGACGAATGCCGTACGCGCTGTTTTATCAGGACGCCAAGCTGAGCAAGGCCTACCCGACCGAGGCGGATGTCTGGACACTGGCCAGGAAATCCGGCCTGGTGGTGGATGCCATCTCCGGAGAGGAGGAGTCCGCGCCGCGCCCGGTGCTGGATAACGACTACGAAATCCGGCCCTGTCAGCTCGAGCCGAACGAGGATCCGGCCAAGAACAAGGCCGATGCCGATCGCGAAGCACGCCTGGAGCCGCGGTTGAACTGATCAGACGGCAGGCTGGCCGGCGCGCAGCGGCGGGCCGAGGATGCAATCGGTGCGGTCGCCCGCGCCTACGGCGTGGCCGTCGCCAGCGAGGCCTGTTCGGCGGCGACCGAAACGCAAATCTTCCGCCGATGCAGACCCCGGATCGCGCCGGTCACCTTGAGCACCTTGCCAGCCGAGCAGGACGCATCCTGCACGAACACGACCTCATAGGGCGCGAGCGCCAGGGGTTCGGATTTGAGGATAGTCTGGGCAAGGCACGGCACGGAGACCGCAGAGAGGATCAGCCCTAACGCAAAACTACGCATGTTCGTTTGTCCACCAGCCCGGCGATCGCATAATAGCGCAGCACGATGAAAGTTCCGTGCAATGCAGGAATTATTTTTTGCATTGCACGATCAGGCCTGAACATCAGGTGAATGTAGCGTCGTAGCCCGGATGGCGCGGAGCGAAATCCGGGACTTCCTTCGTCGGGTCGGCTGCCCCGGATTACACCGCGCTCCATCCGGGCTACGGGTTCACCGCATCCGTCGTCATTCCGGGGCGAGCGGCTGGCCAACAAAAAAGGCCGACCCGAAGGCCGGCCTTTCATTGATGCGATGAAGCCGCGATCAGTAGCGGGAGCCGACCGGGCCACCCCAGCCGAAGCGGTAGTTGACCCCGAGCTTGACGGTGTGCTCGTCGTTCCGGAAGCTCGTGCCGACGAGGTCGGCCGGGCCGCTGGTGAAGTTGGTCTTGCCGAAATTGTAGTACTGGTACTCGGCCTTCGCCGACCAGTTCGGGGCGAACATGTATTCGAGGCCCGCGCCGACCGTGTAGCCGTCCTTGTGGCCGCCATCGGTGGTGAAGGACGCCGGCACGCCGCCGACCGACGCGGTGATGTTGTTGTTGTCGCGCCAGGCATAACCGCCCTTGGCGTAGAGCAGCGCCGGCCCCCAAGTGTAGCCGAGGCGGCCGGTCACCGAACCGATCTGGTCGGTATTGCCGGTCACCAGCGTTCCGCCCGGGAGCAGCACGCCATTGTTCGAGGAGCTGGGCAGCCAGGAATACTGCGCCTCGGCGCCCATCACCCAGTTCGGGGCGAACTGATAGTCGAAGCCGCCCTGCACGCCACCCATGAAGCGCGCGTCGCTGCCCATCAGGTTGTTGCCGTCGGTGAACGCGCCGCCGACATGGCCGCCGATATAGAAACCGGTCCAGTTGTAGACGACGGCGGGGGCGGTATATGGCGGCGGTGCCTTGGTATAGGTGCGGGCCGGCATGTCAGCCGCAAACGCAGGGCCCGCAAGGGCGGCCAGCGCGACTGTGCCGAGCAAAAACTTCTTCATTTCTGATCCCCGTTACTAACGCTGCGCTGTAAAGCCAAACAACGTGACCTCAATTAGGTTGCTTTGGGGCAATGCCGCACCCGTGATGTTTCCGAGCTGTGACAGGGTCGCAACAACGCCCGTTTGTTCCCTGGCACAGAAGGTTTTTTTCACCGGTTAAGCAGCCGCATCTCGGCTGGATGTAAGTCGCAGACGGCTAAAGTGAAGTTCAACGCTCCCCGAAAAGTGATCGGAGTTCGCTAACGTTTCGATCAGGCTTGCGACAAGCCGCCGCGCAGAAGCGAGATCAGATCGCGCTCCTGCTTCTTGTTCGGGCATGATCCTTTCGGAAAAACCGCTTCACACTTTTCCGGATCATGCCTTAGCGCGGCATCTTTTCCAGTTCCGGAAATGCCGCGTAGGACGCGCCGGCGCAGGGCTCGGCGGGGTTGTCGAGGATGCGGTCGAGCCGGCCGTCGACAAACAGGACACCGCGCTCCCGGGCGGCGCGGTAATTGCCGTCGGTATCCTTCGCGCTGTAGCGCAGGCACACGACGTAGCGCAGCCGGCCGCCGACCGTACGCTGCGCCGGCTCGGCGATAGCAGCCTCGCGGACCCCGACCGGATTGTTCAGGTAGGTCCGCATGAAGGCTAGGATCTGGTCGCGGTAGCGGTCCGGGAACGGCTGGTTGGCGACGCCCCGGTCATCGGTGAAGGTGGTCGGCCCGCCGCCGTCGTCGCTGGTGAGGCAGCCGGCGAGCGGAAGCGAGAGCAGCAGGATGGCTGCCAGTTGTGATGAAATCCGCAAACGACGCTGTTCCCTGTGTCCCCGGAGGCCGTCTCATAGACTGCCGGGCGGCCGAAGGGAATTCGCAACTCGGTTATTCCTCGCCCGGGTTCACAACCGGAGCCAGACGCACTCCGGCCCGTCGCCATTGGGGAAGCAATGGACGGACGGGCCGGTTCTGCATCCAAAAGGCGCAGCGGGGCAATGTGGATCGAAACTACGCCCCTCGGATCAGATTCAACCGCGCTTGGGTCAGCCGCGTTTGGCCGGCGCGACGTGCTTGGTCGCGACCTTCGCGTGGACGTGCTTGGTCGCATGCTTCGGCGACTTCACCTTCAGCATGCCCATGTGCTTGTGGTGGCGGTGATGGCGATAGTGCTTGTGGTGCATCTTGGCGTTGGCGTTGCGCACCTTCGACGGCAGCTGCTCGCTCTTGATCACGGGAGCGGCCTTGGTTGCCGGGGCAGTCGTGGTCGCCGGCGCGGGCGTTGCGGCCTTGCCGGTCTCGACGGCGAGCGCGGGCGCTGCGATCACGGACATGGCGAGCAGCGCGGCGGAAATCGTCTTCAGCATGGTGGTCCTCCTCGTCGGGATCGAGAGGTCTCCGGCCGGATGGTCGGCCTCACCGATCAATGCACGTGACCTTATGGGCCGCGCACTGAACCCGTTCTGAAGGACCCTGACGGACTTCATTCATGTGCATGACATCTCTGTCATGTTCTCCTCTACCGCCGGAAAAGCAGGATCACGCAATCGTGGGATCGGCCGGGAATGTTCTGCACCCCTGGGTGTTCAAGTCATCAGGCTTCGGTGTAGGATTACCGAGCACGATCAGGAACGATCAGGAGCAACCAGGAATGAGCAGGAAGACGAAGTTTTTGGGCCTCGCAATGCTCTCGATGACGCTCGCCTCCGGGCCGGTCATCTCGGCCTATGCCGCGGGCAGCGACAATCCCTCGCCGCCGGCTTCCGACAGCGGCAGCAGCAAGGGCAAGAAGGCGAAGAAGGACAAGAGCTCCGCGATCGACGATCAGAAGTTCCTGGCCGGCTATCGCGCCGCCTACACCACGATTTACGACAAGCACGACTATACCGCCGCGATCGAGCAGCTGAAGGCGCTCGGCCAGGATGATCGCGCCGACGTCGCCAACCTGATCGGCTACTCCTATCGCAAGCTCGGCGACTACAAGGTCTCGCAGATCTGGTACGAGCGCGCGCTGAAGGCCGACCCGGCCCACGTGCGCACCTGGCAGTATTACGGCCTCTGGCAGGTCGAACAGGGCAACCGCGATCAGGCGCAGTACCACCTGAACCGCATCGCCCAGCTCGCCGGCACCAACAGCGACGAATATCGCTCGCTCGCCGCAGCGCTGGAGAAGCCCCCGGGCACCGGCCTGGTTTACTGAGTTAAGGCAACCGCTTCCTACATCGAGCCGGCGTGGTCACGACGACTGCGCCGGCTTTTTGCTGCGCCGTAGGATGGGTGGAGCGCAGCGAAACCCATCCTGCTTCCGCGCGGATCAGAGGTGATAGGTATCGCTTCGCTCCACCCATCCCACGGATCAGCATAATCGTTACGGATGGAGATTACGGATAATGCTCGAGGCGACGATCGGGCTTTTGCGGGCGGCTCGCCCCCACCGTGTTGCCCGCGGCGCCGGCATCCGGCTTGGCCGGACGCGCGGCCTTCTCGACCGGCGGCCCGCTGTTGCCGGTCTTCTTGGCGCTGTTCAGCGCCTCGCCGGTGGTGGTCACGTTGGCGGCCTGCCCGGCCCCCGCCGAGCCGGCCGAAGGGCCGGAGCTTTGCGCCAACACGGTTCCCGATAGCACCAATGCCGCCATCAGTATTGCCGCGTTGATTGTCATGGAGGGGGCCTTCTGCGCTCGAATGATGCACAGCAACGCGCCGCTGCCACGGACGTTCCCACGGAGCCATGATTTAAGGTAAATGCGCGGCAAATTTCCGCCTTGGCGCGGCCTGTCGCAGGAAGCACCGGGCGTTTGCGGCTTCCTCAGCCATGCGCTGCTGACGGGCTGCGTAGCGCCGCCTCGCGATATTCGGCCCATGCCTGCCGCAGGATTTGCACCGACGAGGTGAGGAATATCGTCGCCATCACGGTGGCGACGGCAAGGTCAGGCCAGGCCGAGACCGATCCCCACACGCCGAGAGCCGCCGCCATCACGATGAGGTTTCCGATCGCGTCGTTGCGCGAGCAGAGCCAGACCGAGCGGACATTGGCATCGCCGTCCTTGTACGGCAGCAGAAGCAGAACCGAGCCTAGATTGGCCGCGAGTGCCAACGCGCCGATGGCGCCCATCACCTCGGCCTTCGGCACGCCGAGCGCGAACGTCTGGTAGACGGTCGAGCCGAACACCCACAGCGCCATCAAGCTCAGCGACGCGCCCTTCAACAGTGCGGCGGAGGCGCGCACGCGCAGGCCGGCGCCGATCACCGCAAGGCTCAGTCCATAGGTGACCGTATCGGCAAGGAAGTCGAGCGCATCGGCCTTGAGCGCCTGCGATCCGGCAAACTGACCCGCGATCATCTCGGTCAGGAACATCGCGCCATTGATGCCGATGACCGTCCAGAGCACGCGCCTGTAGCGCGGATCGAGGCCGTCAAAGACCGGAACGCCGCCCGAGCAGCCGCACGAATCGGCCGCGCGGTCGCGGTCCCCTGCCCGCACGCCGGCCTTGACCGGCAGCGTCAGCGGCGGTGGTGCGCAGCATTCTGCCCGCAGCAATCGTTCATTGCTCGTCCTTGCAGACGACAGGATAAGGCCGGCCACGCAACGCGTTCAAGCCGATCCATCCGGAACAGCTCCGGCGATCATGCGTCGCGGGTTCAAGGGCTGCCGGCTGCGTTCAGCCGACAGCCCAACCTGCTGATGCGGGCCGTCGCCTCACTTCGCCTTCTGGATCGCGGTGACCGTGTAGCCGCCGTCGCCCTCCTGGGCCTCGAACCGGACCTTGTCGCCGACCTTGACCTGCTTCAGCAGCGCAGGATCCTTGACCCGGTAAACCATCGTCATCGGCTCGTCCATGCCAAGGCTCTTGGCCGGGCCGTGCTTGAGCGTGATCTTGCCGGCTCCCTCGTCGATCTTCTTGACCTCGCCATTGATCGCGGCGGCCTGCGCGAGCGCCGCGCCCAGGGTCAGAGCCAGCGCGAACGCGCCGGCGCCGGCAAGTTGGATCATCCTGTTCATCATTGTTGTGCTTTCTTTCGTTGCTGGTTTCATTTCACGATGACGCGGCCGGTCATCCCGTAGTCGCGGTGATCCGGGATCAGGCAGGAATATTCAAACGTTCCGGCCTTGGTGAACTTCCAGACGATCTCCGCACTCTTCTTCGGTGCGAGGCGAACGCCGTTCGGATCGTCATGCTCCATGTGCGGATGCTTCTTCATCACTTCGGCATGCTTCAGATTCTCTTCGGTGGTCGCGAGCAGGAATTCATGATCCTCGGTGCCCGCGTTGCGGATCACGAAGCGGATCTGCTCGCCGCGCTTGACCTCGATGCGGAACGGCGTGAACTCCATCTCCTTCATCTCGACCTCGACCGTGCGCGACGGCTTGCTCGGATCGCCGGGCTCGCCGGCCGAATAGGATTCATGGCCGTGCTTCTCGTGACCGCGGGACGGCACTGCGGTGACCGACAGCGCAATCAGCGCGATGCCGATGCTGGTGAGTTGCTTCACTGGATTCTCCATTCTGTGTTTGATGCTTGTCGTTGGTGAGTGGGCTGAATCCGTTACATCTTCATTCCCTTCATCGATGGCTTGGCTTTTCGCCCGGGCGCCGCCGGCGGCTGGCGCGCGGGCTCGGCGGCGGGCGCCTCGATCTCATAGGCAACCGTGCCCGGCGGATATTTGTACGGTCCGGGGTCGGCGTAATCGTCGCGGCCGAGCCCCTCGCGGATCTTCATCACCGTGAACATGCCGCCCATCTCGATCGGCCCGAATTGTCCGGTGCCGGTCATCATCGGCAGCGTGTTGTCGGGCGCGGGCATCTCCATGTTGCCCATCGCCATGCCGGTCGATCCCATCACCATGGCGTCGGGCGCGAGCTTGCCGACCGCCTTGGCCAGATCCTGGCGCGACACGCCGATGAAGTTTCTGACGTCGTGGCCCATCGCGTTCATGGTGTGGTGCGACTTGTGGCAGTGGAACGCCCAGTCGCCCGGATTGTCGGCGAGCATGTCGAACGCCCTGACCGCGCCGACCGGCACGTCGGTCGTGGTCTCCGGATACTGCGCGCTCTCCGGCACCCAGCCGCCGTCGGTGCAGGTCACCGCGAAATTATGCCCATGCACATGGATCGGATGGTTGGTCATGGTCAGGTTGCCGATCCGCACGCGGATCCTGTCGCCGAGACGGATCGGCATCGGATCGATGCCGGGATAGACGCGGCTGTTCCAGGTCCACATGTTGAAGTCGGTCATCTCATTGACCTTCGGCAGATAGGTGCCGGGGTCGATCAGGTAGCTGCTCATGATGAAGACGAAATCGCGGTCGACTGGCCGGAATGCCGGATCGCGCGGGTGCACGATGAACATGCCCATCATGCCCATCGCCATCTGCACCATCTCGTCGGAATGCGGGTGGTACATGAAGGTCCCGCTGTGCTTCATCTCGAACTCGTAGACGAAGGTCTTGCCCGGCTTGATGTGCGGCTGGTTGAGCCCGCCGACGCCATCCATGCCTGACGGCACGATCATGCCGTGCCAGTGCACCGTGGTGTGCTCCGGCAGTTTGTTGGTGACGAAGATGCGGACCTTGTCGCCCTCGACCGCCTCGATGGTTGGCCCCGGCGCCTGGCCGTTATAGCCCCAGAGATTGGCCTTCATGCCG
Organism: Bradyrhizobium sp. USDA 4510; assembly: GCF_054059095.1. Classification (NCBI taxonomy): domain Bacteria; kingdom Pseudomonadati; phylum Pseudomonadota; class Alphaproteobacteria; order Hyphomicrobiales; family Nitrobacteraceae; genus Bradyrhizobium; species Bradyrhizobium sp. USDA 4510. The sequence goes on from NZ_JBSSBT010000001.1 coordinate 4,546,273, forward strand.
TCGGCGAATTCGCGCACCACGGGCTCGGCGACGAGATGGAATTCCTTCCAGTCGCCGTTCATCCGCCACGGCAGCGACCAGCCATTGAGCGTGACCACCGGCCGGTAGTCCGGCCCGCTGGCGGGATGTAGCGGCGGCTGCATCACCACCTTGTCCATGGTCGGCGCTTCGGGAATGGCGGCGGCCTGGACGCGGCCGCTGACCGCGCTCGCCGTGACCAGCGCCGCGCCGCCCAGAAATCCTCGTCGAGAAAACATGTGCTGCTCCATTCAATGACCGCCGCCGGCCGCGGGCTGCGCGGCCGAGGCGATGGAAGACGGTGTCGATGCTGCGCCGGCCGAGCCGCCGCCGTTGATCGCGGTCTGCAGCTCGGATTGCGCCAGAAGGAAGTCGCGCCTGGCGTCGATCGCCGCGCGCAGCGAGGCGAGCCGCTGCCGCGCTTCGGTCAGCAGCGCGAACACGTCGACCTGCATGCTGGAGAAGCGCAGCTGCATCTCCTCGGTGATGATCTGCCGCAGCGGCAGCACCTCGCGCTGGTAATGGCGCGCGATGTCGTAGGTCGAGCGGTAGACGCGGTAGGCGTCGCGTGCCTCGGAGCGGACGTTGATCGCCTTCTCGGTCAGGCGGTTCATCGCCTGGCGGTAGATCTCCGCCGCCTGGCGCACGCGCACCTCGCCGCCGTCGAAGATCGGAATCTGGAACTGGACGTCGAAGCCGCGCTCCCTGAACGGCGGGGCTTCGGGATCGTGCGTCCGCCTGTCTATGCCGGCGACGTCGAGCAGCGTGACGAAACGCGTCGCCTCGGTGAGATCGAGCGCCTTGGCGAGCGCGACGATTTCCATCCGTGCGATCTGCAGGTCGACGCGATGGCCGACCGCGGCGACCTCGATCGACGGCTGTTCCAATGGCCGCTTCGGCAGCAATGGCAACTTGCCGGGGATTCGGAAGCCGAGATCGCCGTCCCACAATCCGAGCAGGCGCGCCAGCCGCTCGCGCGAACTCGCCGCATTCTGCCGCGCGCTGGCGAGGTCGGCGGTGATCTCGGCGTAGAACACCTGCTCGCGGGCCTGGTCGAGCTTGTTCATGCCGCCGGTCTCGCCGAGCTTTTTCGCGAGCTGCGCGGTCGACTCCGCGGTCGCCTTCGCATCCGTCAGCAGCGCGACCGTCTCGTTCGCGGCCACCGCCGCGACATGGCTGCGCCGCACCTCGGCGGCAAGCCGCAAGGTGGCGAGCGCGGCCTTGAGCTGCGCCTGGCGGAAGCGCTCGCGCGCGATCTCGGAGCGGGCCGGAAGGGTCGCCAGCGCCAGGATGTCGCCGACCACCTGCCGCTCGACCTCGCTGGCGCCGTTGCCGCTGATGCGGGAGACCGAGAAGGTCGGGTTCGGCGGCAGGCTGTCGGCGACGTAATCGGTCTCCGCCAGCGCCAGCTCGTTATAGGCGGCCTGCAGCCCCTTGTTGTTCAAGAGCGCAACCTGCACGGCGGCATCCGCCGTCAAATTGCGCGCGAGCAGCCGCTTCACTGCGGCGTCGACGGTCGCGGCCTCATCCACCGACCGCACGAAGGCGACGTCCTTGCCGATCGCCTGCTCGGTCACCTCGGAGACAACGCCCATGCCGGTGTCGGGCGAGAACGACGCGCATCCCGCGAGCGCGGATGACGCAAGCAGCAGGATCGGCACGATGATCCGATGTCGCATGGCGCCCTCCTACTGGTCCGGCTTGGCCGGCGGCGTCACGCCGCCATTGCGCTCGCGCCAGGGCTGCGGCGTCGACGGACGCAGGCTGCTGTAGGGCGCGATCGTCGAGCGGTAGCCGACGGCGGCCGTCCCCGCCGCCGGGTTTGCCGGATCGCCTGCGACGGCGACCGGCCGGCCGTCGGTCATGCAGCCGGCGAGCGGCGCAGATGCGAGGATGGCGGCGGCCATCCGCGACAGCAATGTGGGTGGCGCGCGCCAGCCGAGCCTGTTGCCAAGCCTGGTGGCCACGGCGGCGAGCCTCGCCCCGAGATGCGAATACATGGATCTGTCCCGATCATCCGATGAATAACAGGCGTGCGCACGCAAGCGTGCGGCACCGCCACGATGTCAGCGAACGATCAGGCGATGGGGGGACGATAGAGGCGCGGAGGCGCCTCGCTCCGCAGGCCCTGACAGGCCTCGGCGAGACGGGTCGAGATCGGATGCAAGGGACCGGCGACGAAAGGAAGATCGGCCGGCAGCGCCGACACGCACATCAAGGCGCAGCACGGCCCCGGCGCGTTCTTGCCGTCGTGGCTGTGCTTGGCCGGCGGTTCGGCGGCATCGGCGGCGTGATGCAAATGCGTGCCGCCATGATCGTGCGCGGCAGCATCGGCGTGTGTCATCGGCATCGCGCCATCATGCACATGCATCATCACAGGCGGCTGGACCTCATCGGTCAGGCACGGAAACGGCGCGCCGAACGCGAGCGCAAAGGACGGCGCGAGCACGCAAAACAGATAGGCTAGGATGATGGAACATCCCGCCCGAACCCGCCCTGTCCTCGTCAATCGCACCAACACCCGCGCCCGCGTCTCCAACCACCCGCAAGCTAACCGCAAATCAGCCTGCCGCAAACCGCCATCAGCTATATACCCCCTTGGGGTATCATTCAATCCGATTTGAAACTACCAACAGGCGTCATGTTTCCATCACATCCTTGCCTGCTGGCGCGCGGCACAGGAAGCAACTTCGGGTGCCGACACTCTCGCTTCGATCTTGATGCCCTTCACGACGGCGAAGATCGCGGGAATCACGATCAGCGTCAGCAGCGTCGACGAGATCATACCGCCGATCATGGGCACCGCGATGCGCTGCATGATCTCCGAGCCGGTGCCGGTGCTCCACATGATCGGCAACAGCCCGGCCATGATGGCGACCACCGTCATCATCTTCGGCCGGACGCGCTCGACCGCGCCCGCGATGATCGCGCGATTGAGGTCGTCACGATCGATCGTGCGTCCCTCGGCAGCGCGGCGCGCCGTGACCTCGCCCAGCGCCTGGTTGAGATACATCAGCATCACGACGCCGGTCTCGGCGGCAACGCCGGCGAGCGCGATGAAGCCGACCGCGACCGCAACCGACAGGTTGAAGCCGAGCGCCCACATCAGCCAGAAGCCGCCGACCAGCGCGAACGGCAGCGACAGCATCACGATCATCGTCTCCGCCACCGAGCGGAAATTGAGGTAGAGCAGCAGGAAGATGATCGACAGCGTCACCGGCACCACGATCCTGAGCCGCGCCGCGGCGCGTTCGAGATATTCGTACTGCCCGCTCCAGACCACGTAGGTTCCGGGCGGAAACTGCACGCCGGCCTGCACCGCGCGCTCCGCGTCCGCGACATAGCCGCCGAGATCGCGATCGCGGATGTCGACATAGATGTAGGTCGCGAGTTGCCCGTTCTCGGTCCGGATCGTGGTCGGCCCGCGCGCCGGCGCGATGTCGGCGACCTCGCCGAGCGGCACCGCGCCGCCCGCCGGCATCGGCACCAGGATGTCGCTGGCGATCGCGCCCGGATTGTCGCGCAAATCGCGCGGATAGCGCATGTTGACGGTGAAGCGCTGGCGTCCCTCGACCGTCGTCGTCACGCTCTGCCCGCCGAGCGCGGTCGCGATGGTGTCCTGCACGTCCTGCACCGCGATGCCGTAGCGCGACAAGGCCTCACGATTCGGCGTGACCTCGAGATAGTAGCCGCCGAGGCTGCGCTCGGCATAGGCCGACGAGGTGCCGGGCACGCCCCGCACGACCTGCTCGACCTGGCGGGCGAGCTTGTCGATCACGGCAAGATCGGGACCGATCACCTTGACGCCGACCGGCGTCCGAATCCCGGTCGAGAGCATGTCGATGCGCGCCTTGATCGGCATGGTCCAGGCGTTGGAGACGCCGGGGAATTGCAGCGCCTTGTCCATCTCCGCGATCAGGCGGTCGAGCGTGAGGCCGGCGCGCCATTGCACTTTCGGCTTCAGATTGATGATGGTCTCGAACATCTCCGACGGCGCCGGATCGGTCGCGGTCGCGGCGCGGCCGGCCTTGCCGTAGACCGAGGCGACCTCCGGAAAGCTGCGGATGATGCGGTCCTGCATCTGCAACAGCTCGGCCGCCTTGGTCACCGAAATCCCCGGCAGCGTGGTCGGCATATAGAGCAGCGTGCCCTCATTGAGGTCGGGCATGAACTCGGTGCCGAGCTGCCGGGCCGGCCAGATCGAGACGGCGACGGCGCCGAGCGCCAGCAGGATCACCAGCGTTTTCGCCCGCAACACGGCGTGGATGACCGGACGGTAGATCCAGATCAGGAAACGGTTGATCGGATTTCTGTGCTCGGGGACGATCCTGCCGCGGACGAAGATCACCATCAGCGCCGGCACCAGCGTCACCGACAACAGCGCCGCCGCCGCCATCGCGAACGTCTTGGTGAACGCAAGCGGCGAGAACAGCCGCCCCTCCTGCGATTCCAGCGTGAAGATCGGCATGAAGGACACGGTGATGATCAGCAGGCTGAAGAACAGCGCCGGCCCCACCTCCGCCGCGGCCTCGATCAGGATCGCGACCCGCGACCTGCCGGGCTCGGCTCGCTCCAGGTGCTTGTGCGCGTTCTCGATCATCACGATCGCCGCATCGATCATGGCGCCGATCGCGATCGCGATGCCGCCGAGGCTCATGATGTTGGAGCCGATGCCGAGCAGCTTCATCGCGCCGAACGCCATCAAGACGCCGACCGGCAGCATCAGGATCGCGACCAGCGCGCTGCGGACATGCAGCAGGAACAGGATGCAGACCAGCGCGACCACCGCGCTCTCCTCCAGCAATGTGCGCTTCAGCGTGTCGATCGCCGCATAGATCAGATTGGACCGGTCGTAGACCGGCACGATCTCGACCGACTTCGGCAAGCTGCTCGCGATCTCCCTGAAACGCTTCTTGACGTTCTCGATCACGTCGAGCGCGTTGACGCCGAAGCGTTGCAGCACGATACCGCTCGCGACCTCGCCCTCGCCGTTCAGTTCAGTGATGCCGCGCCGCTCGTCGGGGCCGAGCTCGACGCGGGCGACGTCGCGCAGCAGCACCGGCGTGCCGCTATCGGTCTTCAGCACGATGTTGCCGAGATCGTTGATGTCCTTCAGATAGCCCTTGCCGCGGATGACATATTCGAACTCGGAGAGCTCGACGGTGCGGCCGCCGACATCGGCGTTGCTGGCACGAATCGCGTCGCGCATCCGCTGCATGGTGATGCCGCGATCGCGCATCCGCTGCGGATCGAGGATCACATTATACTGCTTGACGAAGCCGCCGACGCTGGCGACCTCGGCCACGCCTTCGGCCCTGGCAAGCGCGAATTTCAGGTTCCAGTCCTGGATCGTGCGGGTGTCGGCAAGGTTCAGCTCTTTCGACATCACGGCATACTGGTAGACCCAGCCGACCCCGGTCGCATCGGGCCCGATGGTCGGTGAGACGCCGGCCGGCAGCCGCGACGCCGCGCCGTTGAGGAATTCGAGCACGCGCGAGCGCGCCCAGTAGATATCCGTGCCGTCCTCGAAGATGACATAGACGAAGGAGACGCCGAAGAACGAGAAGCCGCGCACGACCTTCGACTTCGGCACCGTCAGCATCGCCGTGGTCAGGGGATAGGTGACCTGGTCCTCGATCACCTGCGGCGCCTGGCCGGGATATTCGGTGTAGACGATGACCTGGGTGTCGGAGAGATCGGGGATCGCATCGAGCGGCAGATGCAGCAGCGCGTAGAGGCCCGCGGCTGCCGCAAAGCCGGTGCCGAACAGCACCAGCAGCAGGTTACGCGCCGACCAGGCGATGACACGGGCAATCATCGCCGGTCTCCCGTCTTGTCGCCCTCGCCCGCCTGGGCAGCACCGGCCTCGGCGAAGCCCTTGATCGCCGCCTTCAGGTTGCTTTCGGCATCGATCAGAAACGTCGCTGATGTCACGACCGCATCGCCTTCGGCGATGCCCTCGCGGATTTCGACATAGCCCTCGCCGCGCCGCCCGAGCTTGACCTCGCGCGGCTCGAACCGCCCGTTGCCGCGGTCGATCAGCACGCTCTGGCGGCTCCCGGTGTCGAGGATGGAATTATCAGCTACCGCAAGTACCGGCGCCGGGCTGCCGGTGTCGATCTCCGCGTCGACATACATGTCCGGCAGCAGCGCGAGGTCGGCATTCTGCAATTCGATCCGCACCCGCGCGGTGCGCGTCTCCTTGTTGACCTGCGGATAGACCACGCTGATCCGGCCGACGAAACTGCGGCCGGGATAGCTGCGCGCGCGTACGGTCACGTTCTGCCCGACCACGATATTGCCGAGATCGCGCTCGGCAACGTCGACCAATGCCCACACGACAGAGACGTCGGCAATCCGAAACAGCACGTCGCCTTGCTGCGCGCGCATGCCCTCGATGGCGGCACGCTGCAGCACGATGCCGTCGCGCGGCGACAGCCACTGGATCGCGATCGGAACGGTCCGGCTCTTCTCCATCTCGGCGATGACGGGTTCGGGAAGGTCGAGATTGGTCAGCCGCTGCTTGGAGCCGCGTCCGTAGGGCTCGATGTTCGCAGTCGCCTTCGACGTGATGGTCGCGACATATTCGGCCGCAGCGGACGATATTGCCGGACTGTAGATCTCCATCAACGGCTGGCCCTTCGTCACACGGCTGCCGGTCGTGACGTCGGCGACTTTCTGCACATAGCTCTCGGCGCGCATTGCGATCACCGACACCCGCCGTTCGTCGAGCTGGATCGTGCCGGGTGCGCGGACCAGCGTACGGATGCGGCGCATCTGCGCGGGCTCGGACTTGACGCCGCTGCGCTGGATCCTGCCGGGCGACAGCGTGATCGAACCGTCGTCGCTGTCATCGCCGTCATAGACGGCGATGTAATCCATCCCCATGGAGTCCTTCTTCGGCACCGGCGAGGTGTCGGGAAGTCCCATGGGATTGCGATAATATTTCACCTTGCGCTCGCCTTTCGCGGCGGGCGCGCTCACGTCTGCCGATTGCCCGGGCCCGCCGGCACCGCCGTCGTCATCGGCAAACACCGGCAGATAGTCGCGCCCGTCAGGCGTCTTCTTCGGTGTCGCCGAATAGAGCGACTTGCCGTCGGGATCGCGGTAGTAGATCGGCGCAGCAGTCTCCGCCGCCCGCGCGACGGCGACGATCGCAGCGGTCACCGGCCGCGGCGGCAGGTTGCGGCCGATCCATGCGGCGCCTGCCGCTGCCGCGATCGCAGCGGCAGCGCCGGCCCATGTTAAGGCGCCCATTGCTCGGCGGCTCATTGCTCGGCCGTGACGACGAGCTTGTTCTCGAGCGCGCCGGTCTCGCCCTGCACCTTGGCGCCGAGCGACAATTGCCAGCGGCCGGCCATGCCGAAAGTCGCCTTGAACCGGTAGGTGCCGGGCTCGGTGCCCGGCATCGGCGTCACCTTGGTGGCCATCTCCTGCATGCCGTCGGGCGCCATGTCGAGCCGGGTCGAGAAGATGACCGCATCGGGCACGGCTTTCCCGCTCGTCTTGTCGACCAGCCGCACCGTGACGATGCGGTCGGCACCCGCCTTGACGGTCGGCTGCACCAGCTGGAATTCGTAGTTCTTGATCTCGGCGTGGGCAGACATGCCCGTCATGGCAACGCCGATCAGCGCGGCGGCGGTGGCGCGCGCCCGGTGGAAAGACTTCATGGTGATGATCCTCGATACGTCTGATGAGCCGCGTGAGCGGCATGCAAAGGCACGCGCGCCATTGGCGCACGCGTCAGCGATCAGGCGCTGGCGCGCCCGTCAGACGGTGGTTCGAGGCGGATGATCGGGAGGTTTGGCGCCAAGGCCGTCGAGCAGACGGTCGTCATGGGCGGCGATCCGGCTGCTCAGCGGATCGCGCTCGATCAGCGACATGGCGCCGGCGGGCACAGGCAGCGAAACGCTCAACATGCAGAGCGCGAGGAACGGACAGTCGTCGCAGCCCTTGCTCTTGCCCTGGTCCGGACAGCACGGCATGTCGTCGGCCAGCGCCTGCTCGGACATCGCCTGTCCAGACATGGCGTGATCGTCCGGCATCGCCTGCATCGCAGCGGCCGAGGCATCCGGCATCATCCGGGCAAATGCCGGCGCCACGGGCGCGAGCAACAGCCCGGCCGCGACGAGCAGCAGAATCCAGAGATTGGCGAGCCGCCTCAGATGCATGCCCGCTTCTCGCACGGATCAGTGCACGGCGCAAATCCGTCCGGCTTCACGATCGCGCCAGCACCCGGGGGGAGCTCTCACTCGCCCCTAGGTCTGCTTCAATACCGCCGGATCGGCCGGCATCTTGCGCAGCCGCTTGCCGGTCGCCGCGAAGATCGCGTTGCTGATCGCCGGCACGATGCCCGAGGTTCCGGTCTCGCCCATGCCGCCCGGCGGCTCGGTGCTCGGCACGATATGGACCTCGATCGCCGGCGCCTGATCGATGCGCAGCATCTGGTAGCTGTCGAAATTGCTCTGCTCGACGCGGCCGTCCTTGAGCGTGATCTCGCCGTAGAGCGCCGCCGTGACGCCGAAATTGATGCCACTCTGGAGCTGCGCCTGCACTGTGTCGGGATTGACCACGGTGCCGCAATCCATCGCACAGACGACGCGGTGGACACGGACCGAGCCGTCCTTGGCGACCTCGACCTCGGCGACCTGCGCGAGGTAGCTGCCGAACACGAATTGCAGCGACACGCCGCGTCCGCGCCCGGCCGGCAGCTTGCCGCCCCAGCCGGCTTTGGCCGCCGCGAGCTCGAGCGCCGCCTTGGCGCGCGGCGATTTGCCGAGCAGCGCGCGGCGGTAGTCGACCGGATCCTGCTTCGCCGCCGCCGCCAGCTCGTCGATCACGCTTTCGGTGACGAACACGTTGTGCGAGGGCCCGACGCTGCGCCAGAACGCGGTCGGAATGCCCGGTGGTTCGACCCGGACATATTCGACATGGAAGTTCGGAATGTCGTAGACGAGATCGATCGCGCCCTCGGTCGTGTCGGGATCGAGCCCGTTGCGGAACGCCGGCGGCGCCCATCGCGCCAGCACCGACGAGCCGGCGAAGCGGTTGTTCCAGGCAACCGGCTTGCCAGATGCATCGAGGCCGACCGCAATCCGGTCGCACCAGTAGGGCCGGTACATGTCGTGCTGGATGTCCTCCTCGCGGGTCCACACCACCTTGACCGGCGTATCGACCTGCTTGGCGATCTGCACGGCGCGAATGACACCGTCGACCTCGAGCCTGCGGCCGAAGCCGCCGCCGAGCAGATGATTGTGCACCACCACCTTCTCCGGTGGCATGTTCAGCACCTTCGCGGCCACCGCCTGCGCACGCGAGAGCGCCTGGCTGCCGACCCAGATCTCGCAACCGTCGGAACGCACATGCACGGTGCAGTTCATCGGCTCCATCGTGGCATGGGCGAGGAACGGCAGTTGATAGGTCGCCTCGACTTTCGTCGCCGCGCCCGCCATCGCCTTGTCGGCGTCGCCGATATTTTGCGCGACCGTGCCCGGCTTGGTGGTGGCTGCTTCGAGCTCGCGCGCGATGTCCGATGTGGCGAGCTTGGCGTGAGGGCCCTCGTCCCACTCGATCGTGAGCGCCGCCAGACCCTTCTTCGCCGCCCCCATGTGGTCGGCCACCACCGCGACGGCGTCGTCGAGCGTCACGATCTGGCGCACGCCCTTGACGGCTTTTGCCGCCGCATCATCGACGCGCTTCACCCGCCCGCCGAACACCGGCGACTGCGCCAGCGTCGCGACCTTCACCCCGGGCGGCCGTGCGTCGATGCCATAGACCGCCGTGCCGTTGATCTTGGAGGGTGTATCGAGCCGCTTGGCCGGCGTGCCGATCAGCTTGAACTCGGACGGGCTCTTCAGCGTGACATTCTCCGGCACCGGCATCTGCGCCGCGTCAGTCGCGAGTTCACCGTAACCCAGCTTGCGTCCGGAGGCCGCGTGATGCACCTCGCCGTTCTCGGCGCGGCATGTCCCCGGCTCGACGTTCCAGCGTTTCGCCGCGGCCGCGACCAGCATCGCCTTCGCGGTGGCGCCGGCTTTCCGCATCGGCTGCCAGGCGCCGCGCATTGCGTTCGAATTGCCGGTGGCCTGCACGCCGAGCAGCGGGTTGGCGTAGAGCTTGTCGCTCGGCGGCGCGTGTTCGAGCCGGACCTGCGTCAGGCCGATCTCGAGCTCCTCGGCGATCAACATCGGGATCGAGGTGTAGGTGCCCTGCCCCATCTCGACATAGGGCATGGTCAACACGACCTTGCCGTCGCCGCCAATCCGGACGAAGGCGTTCGGCGCGAAGCCGTCGGAGGCCGCCGCCTCGCTCTCGCGGCCCGCGAACGGCAGGCTCACGCTGAGCAGCAGACCGCCGCCCGCGATCGCGCCGGCGCGGAGGAAATTGCGCCGCGACAGGTCGGCAGCGCGCTCAGACAGATTGTCGATCAGCGTCATGGCTCAACCTCCCGACTGCGCGGCTTGCTTGATGGCTTCGCGAATGCGCACATAGGTGCCGCAGCGGCAGATATTGCCCGACATCGCTTCATCGATATCGGCATCGGTCGGCTTCGGCTTGCCCGCGAGCAGCGCGGAGGCCGACATGATCTGCCCCGACTGGCAGTAACCGCATTGCGGCACCTCATGCGCGAGCCAGGCGTCCTGGATCTTCTTGCCCGCCGGCGTCATGCCGACCGCCTCGATGGTCGTGATCCTGGAGTCGCCGATGCTGTCGATGGTCGTGATGCAGGAGCGCACCGCCGTGTCGTCGAGATGCACCGTGCAGGCGCCGCACAGCGCCATGCCGCAGCCGAACTTGGTGCCGGTCATGCCGAGCACGTCGCGCAGCACCCAGAGCAGCGGCGTGTCGCCATCGGCATCGACCGAATGACTGGTCCCATTGATCGTGATCTGGAAGGGCATCGTGACACTCCTGTCTGGTTCAGGCTCCGGCGAGATTGCGTCCCTCCGGGCGAAATCGGCAGCATTTCGAAGCAATCGGACGCATCATCGCGCCGATTGCTCACTTATGGTAATAAATATAGTTCCAGCACCCAATAAGTAGCGCCTTGATGCGCAGTGAAACAACCATTGGTTTATAATCATGGATCGACTGACCAGCATGTCCGTGTTCGCCCGCGTCGCCGATCTCGGCTCCTTCACCGCGGCGGCCAAGGAGTTGCGGATGTCGCCGACCATGATCGGCAAGCATATCCGATTTCTCGAGGACCGGCTCGGATCGCAATTGATCAACCGGTCGACCCGGCGGCAGGGCCTCACCGAGCTCGGCCGCAGCTATCTCGATCACTGCAAGCAATTGCTTGAACAGGCCGAGGCCGGCGATGCGCTGGTCGAGGAGGCGCTCAGCGCGCCGCGCGGCAAGCTCCGCGTGGCGACCTCGGTCGCCTTCGGGTCGTACAGCCTGGCGCCCGCGCTGGTCCGCTTCATGAAGAAATATCCGGAAGTCTCGGTCGACCTCATCCTCAGCGACAGGATGGTCGATCTGCTCGAGGAAGGGCTGGATGCGGCGATCCGGGTCGGCACGCTGACCGACTCCACCATGATGTCGCGCTCGCTGTCGCCCTATACAGGCGTGGTGTGCGCCGCGCCGAGCTATCTCGCCGAACGCGGCACGCCAACCCATCCGGCCGATCTCGCCCGCCATGAATGCCTGCGCTACCCCGGCTGGTCGGACGGGCAGCGATGGACATTCTCGGGGCCGGAGGGCGAAGTGCATGTCGATGTCGCGAGCCGCCTCTTCATCAACAGCGCGTTCGGCATCCGCTATGCGGCGCTGGCGGGCGCCGGCATCGTGCTGATGCGCGACGAGCTGCTGGCCGACGATATCGCCGCGGGACGGCTGCAGGTCCTGCTGCCGAACTACACGACGCAGAGCCGCGCGCGCCAGATCCTGTGGCCGAAGCATCGCAAGATGACGCCGAAGCTGCGCGCGCTGATCGACTTCATCGTGGAGACGTATGGCTGAGACAGATCGCCGCGGCCAAACCGCTCAACGCGACTGGCCAAGGTTGTGACATCGCGACGGAGCGCGTAGGATGAGAACGTGCAATGAGGCCGTCGCGCCGATGCCGGGCGGCTTCCGTTCAAGTGAGGCGCGACATGCTGCCTGCCGAGGTTTGGACGCGCCTTCCCATCTCGAGAATTGAATATCCGAGCGACGCCGTTGGCGGCGCGGGCCTTGACTCGACCCAGATGTCCAGCGGTCATCTCTCGGGCAGTCTCGTCTTTTCGAACTCGGACGGCATCGAGTACAGCGGGCTGATCGACGGAGGACAGCGCCGCGCCCACCGGATCGACCGGTGGACGTAGCCGAATTTAGCAGGAGATACACTGATGCTTGACTTGAAGCGTACTACGATGCTTGCAGCGTCCATCCTCACCGCCTCGATCATTGCGGCAATACCGCTTGAATCGGCGTCCGCAGCGCTGCTCGGCGCGATGCCGATCGGTAATCACGTCGCGCAATCATCCGACGTCGTTGCAGTCCGCGCGGCCGGCCGCCGTGGCGGCGCAGCGGTCGGTCCCCGCGGCGGTGCCGTCGTTCACCGTGGTGGCGCAGCCGTTGGGCCGCGCGGTGGCGCCTATCGCGGCCGCACCGCCGTCGTCGGGCCCCGCGGCAACGTCGCGGTTCGCGGCCGGACGGTGGTGGGAGGCGGCGGATGGGCGCGTCCGGGCCGGTATTACTGGCCAAGGGGCGGCGCAATCGCAGCCGGCGCTGCCATCGGGGTCGTGACGGCGGCAACGGCCGCGGCATGGGCCGGTGCCGCGCCGGCGCCCGGCATGTGCTGGTACTATACCGATCCGTCCCGCACGCAAGGATTCTGGGACTACTGCCAGTAATCGCCGTAGCGAGCGAACCGATATGAAGCCAGCGATGTCTCGCGCCTGCCCTGGCGGAGGCACCACTGGTGTTCCTCGCTACTTCGTGCTTGCGATGATCAGAAGATTATTGAGTACGGGCGTGGAGCAAAACGCCGCCACGATCGCGATATTGTAGGGGTTGTTGCTGCGCCAAAGCAGCCACATCATGAAATAGGTCAGACCGAGCTTCGGAATAAGCCACCAGGGGCCGAGCCATGTCTGAGCGACATGCATGAACGGGTTCAACTCGCCGAGGCCGAGATTCAGGATCGTGTTGGTGGTGTAGAGATCGGCGATGCCAAGAAGCAGGACGGACAGCACGAGGAGCGTCTTGGCGAGGTAACGTGGCCCCAGAATAATCTCGTAAGCAAATGCGGCGCCCCCCGGGACGTTTCGCTTGAACCACGACTGCGCGGCATCATTGGTCGCGAAAATCTTCAGATGCTCCGGCTCGCCAACGGGCTTGCTTGTGTCGGTATAGACCCAGACCTTCATTCGATTGCTCAAATATCTCTTTTCAAATCACAAAAAAGCATCATCTGCCGAGATGGTCATCTCGGGAGACCAAGGTAGCTCTGCCGTCGCCGTGAGGATAATTCCGGAGAGTGGCGTTGCGTTGGCCTCGAGGTGCCGCTTCAGGGCGGTTCAATCGTTGCGGCGCTTCAGGTCCAAGCGTCCGATGCGTTCATCAATCAGTCGATTTAGTTTCTCGTCCCGCCGTGAATTCTTCCTAAACAGCCCGCCATGCAGCCGATAGGCAAGAAGGAGCAGGACAATGGCAGTGCCCCCGAGATAGTAGGACCAGTCCATTCTTGAACCGCGCCTGGTTGCTGCAACGGCCGAAGCTTAGGGCGAGCCTGTCCTACTTGTCCAACGCTATCCCGTGCGCCGCACTTGCCCGGGCCCAAATGGATTGGCCTGATTTATGCTTGGAAATGGCCGCATACGGAGGACGCGCGATGAGGCGGGACCTTTTGGTTATTTGCGGCGGAATGCTGGCCACGGGCGCCATCGCCTGGATCCTGTTGGGCAACCCGGCGAGCGGGCCACATATGCACGGGCTCCAGACGATGTCGGCAGACCAAGACTTGAGACTCGTCTCCCAGCGAAGTCCATATATGCGGGACGAGCGCTAGGGCCGTCCCTGGCGGGTGCCTGCGAACTTCAATCACTGAGCTGCCCGGCAGCGCAAGCCCGCTCGGCAACAATATTCGATTTTTCCGAACAACGCCCAGCGGCTGTCGATTCGAATGCGTCCAGTCAGTGGGACTGAGCGTAGGGTGCAGCATTCATCAGCAGCCCCCCAAAAAGCAGGACCAGATAGAGCATCGAAAACACGAACAAGCGACGAGCAGGCCGCCTTTCCTTGTCGTCGCTCCGGCGCAACTGCCATGCGAGAAAAATCATGATCGCTCCCAGCGTCGCCGCGGCCGCGCCGTAGACGGCTCCCGCGAACCCCAGCGCACAAGGCAGCAGTGAGATCGGAACCAAAAGCACGCAATAGAGAAGAATCTGGCGCTTTGTTTCTGTCTTGCCAGCCACGACCGGCAACATCGGCACACCGGCACGGGCGTATTCTCCAGCAAGATTGAGCGACAGTGCCCAGAAGTGGGGTGGCGTCCAGAGGAAGATGATCAGAAACAGGATGAGCGGCTCGAGCCCAACATGTCCCGTGACCGCAGCCCAGCCAATCACCGGAGGGAGCGCGCCGGCGGCACCGCCAATGACGATATTCTGCGGCGTTCGGCGTTTGAGCCACATCGTGTAGACGACGACGTAGAAGAAGATAGTGAAAGCAAGCAGCGCAGCAGCGGCTATGTTCAGCAAGGTGCCGAGGGCCAGGACGGCGCACGTGCCGAGCATCAATCCGAAGGCCAATGCTTCCGGGCGCGATACGCGGCCGCTGGGAATTGGACGGACGGCGGTACGCGCCATCACCGCATCGATGTCGGCGTCGTACCACATATTGAGCGCAGCTGCGGCGCCAGCTCCCGCGGCTATGCAGAGAAGAGCAGCGAAACCGGTGAAGGGATCGATGCCGCCTGGTGCGACCATGAGACCGACCAGTGCGGTAAAGACGACCAGCGACATCACGCGCGGTTTCGTCAGTGCGACGTAGTCTCCGATGTTGGCATAACTCCGGCGAAGAATTGAACGATTGATTTGCACGAGACTAATTCCTCGTCGGTTCGAAAAAGCCATCGGCCAAAGGCCTGCTTCGCAGGGTTCCGGACGATGTGGCGAGTCCTCCGCCTTCAGGACGCTTTGCCTTGTCCAGCATGACCCACGCGGTCGTGGCCGTCCATTTCTTAGCTTGCTGACGCGAAGAACATCACCCGAAGCAGATGCGTATAGTCGGATTCGAACATCATGATCCCGACAAAAACCAGCACCAGCACCGGCGGCAACAGGATGGCGTAGGCCAACGCCAACCGCTCCCAGGCCATGTGCATGAACACAGCGACGATCAGGCCGGCCTTCAGCACCATGAACAGCAGGATCAGCGACCATCGCAGGTGGCCGTGGATACCAAAATAGTCGACGAGATAGGAGCAGGTGCTGAGCACGAACAGCCATCCCCAGACCACGAGATAGAGCTTGATCGGGTGCTGCTGGCCCTCTGCATGCGCGGCGCCCGATGCCACCGCACCATGCACATAGCTGTGTAGCGCATGCTGTGCTGCCTGCCCTTCCACATGTACCGCTGCTTCTGTCATGCGCGACCTCACCAGAGATAAAAGAAGGCAAAGATGAACACCCAGACCAGATCGACGAAATGCCAGTACAGGCCCATGATTTCGACGATCTCGTAATAGCCCTTGCGGCTCGTGAAAAAGCCGCGCCGCTCGACGTCGAAGTCTCCCCGCCAAACCTTTCGCGCGATGGCGATCAGGAAGATCACGCCGATGGTCACGTGGGTGCCGTGGAAGCCGGTGATCATGAAGAAGGAAGCGCCAAATTGCGGTGCGCCCCACGGGTTGCCCCAGGGCCGGACGCCCTCCATGATCAGCTTGGTCCATTCGAAAGCCTGCATTCCGACGAACGTCGCGCCAAATGCCGCGGTGGCCAGCATCAAGGCTGCCGTTTTGACGCGATCCCGGCGGTAACCGAAGTTGACGGCCATCGCCATCGTCCCGCTGCTGCTGATCAGGATGAAGGTCATGATCGCGATCAGGATGAGCGGGATGTGCTGACCGCCGATATTGAGCGCGAATACTTCGCTGGGGTTGGGCCACGGCACGGTCGTCGACATTCGCGCCGTCATGTACGACAGCAGGAAGCAGCTGAAGATGAAGGTGTCGCTCAGAAGGAAGATCCACATCATGGCCTTCCCCCAGGACACGTTCTTGAACGCGCGCTGGTCCGAGGCCCAGTCGGCGGCGATGCCGCGCAATCCGGGTATCGTTCCGGGCAGCGCCTTGGGGGTTGCGAGTGTGGTTTCGGTCATCGCTTCCTGCCTCGCTAGGTGAGCAACTGGCGACAGATGTCGACGAAATTGTCTGTCCAGCCCGTCAGCAGACCGAGCAGGACCAGCCAGACCAACAACAGGAAATGCCAGTAGATGGTACAAAGCTCGACGCTCAGGCGCATCTGCGTCATCGGCGCGCCACGCCACAGTTTTACGGTCGCCCTGCCGAGCGCCACCAGGCCGCCGGTCAGGTGCAGCCCGTGGAGCGCGGTGATCAGATAGAAGAAGGAATTGGCCGGATTCGACGCCATGGCATAGCCGGCGATGTTGAGCTGCTGCCACACCACGAGCTGCCCGATCAGGAACATCACGGCCGATGCACCGCCGACCAACAGGCCCGCGATCAGGCCCTCATGGTCGTCGCGGCGCGCGGCCATCAGCGCCCATTGCAGCGCCATGCTGCTGATGACGAGGACGCCGGTGTTGAACCACACCAGCCTCGGCAGCGGCAACTCGCGCCAGTCCACCATGGTGGTGCGCATCGAGTAGGCGCTGATCAGGAGCGCGAACAGCGAACCGACCACCGCGAGAAAAACACCGAGGCCGATTTTCGCCGCCGGCACCGAAGAGCCGAGATCGCCGCGAAGATCCACCGCAATGCCCTGCTCCAGCCACGGCTTGGCGGCCAGCCGTTGCTGCGAGAGCCACCATCCCGCGATCGCTGCAATCGTAGCAATGAACAGGACGATGGCACTCACGGATGGGCTCCCTGGGCCACCACCTTGGCCGGCGGTTCATTCTGCGGGATGAAGTCCCTCGCGGAACCGGGCACGCTGTAATCGTAGGCCCAGCGATAGACGACGGGGAGCTCCTTGCCCCAGTTGCCGTGCCCCGGCGGGGTCTCCGGCGTCTGCCATTCCAGCGAGGTGGCACCCCAGGGATTGCCGCCCGCCTCTTTTCCCTTGAACAGGCTCCAGACCAGATTGAACAGGAAGACGAGCTGAGCGAAGCCGACAATCAGCGCCGCCACGCTCATGAACGCATTGAGGTCATGGGCGGAGGCCGGGACGAACGAGGTCTCGCCGATGTCGTGATAGCGGCGCGGCATCCCAAGCAGGCCGAGATAGTGCATCGGGAAGAATACCGCATAGGCCCCGATGAACGTCACCCAGAAGTGGAAGCGTCCGAGCGCGTCATTGAGCATCCGCCCGGTGACCTTCGGATACCAATGATAGATCCCGCCGAACACGGCCATGATCGGCGCAATCCCCATCACCATGTGGAAGTGCGCGACGACGAACATCGTATCCGACAGTGGAACGTCGACGACAACGTTGCCGAGGAACAGCCCGGTCAGGCCGCCATTGACGAAGGTGACGATGAAGCCGAGCGCAAACAGCATCGGCACAGTTAGATGGATGTCACCGCGCCAAAGGGTCAACACCCAGTTGTAGACCTTGATCGCGGTCGGGACCGCGATGATGAGCGTCGTGGTGGCGAAGAAGAACCCGAAATACGGGTGCATGCCGCTGACATACATGTGGTGCGCCCACACGACGAAGCTCAGCGCCCCGATCGCCACGATCGCCCAGACCATCATGCGATAGCCGAAGATGTTCTTGCGCGCGTGCGTACTGATCAGATCCGAGATGATGCCGAACGCCGGCAGCGCGACGATGTAGACTTCGGGGTGGCCGAAGAACCAGAACAAATGCTGGAACAGGATCGGGCTGCCGCCGCCATACTTGGTCAGCTGGCCCATCTCGACCAGTGTCGGCATGAAGAAGCTGGTTCCAAGGAGGCGGTCCAGCAGCAGCATCACCGAGGCCACGAACAGCGCCGGGAACGCCAGGAGGGCCATCACGGTCGCGGTGAAGATGCCCCACACCGTCAAGGGCATGCGCATCAAGGTCATGCCGCGTGTGCGGGCCTGCAATACTGTTACCACGTAATTGAGCCCGCCCATCGTGAAGCCGATGATGAACAGGATCAGCGAGGCCAGCATGAGAACGATGCCCCAGTCCTGCCCGGGGGTACCGGAGAGAATCGCCTGGGGTGGATAAAGCGTCCAACCGGCGCCGGTCGGCCCGCCCGGCACGAAGAACGTCGCGGCCAGCACCAGCACCGCGAGCAGGTAGACCCAATAGCTCAGCATGTTCACGTAAGGGAAGACCATGTCCCGCGCGCCAACCATCAGCGGGATGAGGTAGTTGCCGAAGCCGCCAAGAAACAACGCCGTGAGCAGGTAGATCACCATGATCATGCCGTGCATGGTAATGAACTGAAGGTACTGGTTGGCATCGATAAAGGAGAACGTGCCGGGAAACCCCAGTTGCAGCCGCATCATCCACGACAGCACCAGCGCGACCATTCCGATCGACATCGCCGTGATCGAGTACTGGACGGCGATCACCTTGGCGTCTTGCGAAAAGACGTACCTCGTCCACCAGCTGTGCGGATGATAGAGCTCGACCTCACCTACTTCGGCGGGCGGGATGCCTGCGACCTCATCAAACGGGATATCGACCATCGGAATACCCTCCTTGGTCTTCCGCTCAGCGACGAGTTCACTTCATCTCCGGCCGATCATCCGGCCGATCCTCGTCGGCATGTTCATTCGCTGCCAGTCTTGTACGCGGCCTTCGCGACGTTGCGCTGGCCGGACAAGGCGGCGAACGTGTGCTGCTTGTCCAGCCACGCGTGATATTCCTTCTCTTCTTCCACGACGACCTTGCTGCGCATCTGTGCGTGCGCGGCACCGCAAAGCTCCGCGCAGAGGACGTCGAAGGTTCCGGTCCGGGTCGGCGTGAGCCAGTAGTAGGTCACCGAGCCAGGGATCATATCCATCTTCGCCCGGAACTCGGGCACGTAGAAATCATGCAGGACGTCGATCGAGCGGAGCAGCACCTTCACCGGCTTCCCGACCGGCAGATGCAGATCCTCGTTTTGCACGACGATGTCGTCCTGCCCGTTCGGATCATTGGGATTCAACCCGAGTGGATTGTCGGAGCTGATCAGGCGCGCATCTGACGTGCCGAGCCGGCCGTCCTTTCCCGGAAGCCGATAACTCCACATCCACTGTTGTCCGACGACCTCGACGTCGGTCGCGTCGGCGGGAACGGTGACGAACTGGTGCCAGACGATGAGGCCCGGCGCCAGCATGGCGACGACGCCGATCGCGGTGCCGATGCTGAGCCACCATTCGAGCTTCTTGTTCTCGGGATTGTAGTGGGCGCGCCGTCCCTCGGTGTGGTGAAAGCGCAGGACGCAATAGGCCATGAACACGATCACCGCGCAGAACACCGCTCCGGTGATCCAGAATGTCAGGTTGATCGTGTGGTCGATATAGCTCCAGTTCGAGGCAATCGGGGTCCACCACCAGGGGCTGTAGAGGTGGAACAGCACCGAGGCGACGGCAACCAGGAGCAGTAAAATCGCTACAGCCATCCCTCATTCCTCCTTGCCATTGAAGGCTGCGGAGACGAACGAAAGGGCGGAGCTCACGTCAGAGGGATGGTCTCACGTTCACCATCACCGTGGCTTTTGCCTCGCCCATTCTGCCGGTCGCGATGCTGGGACATGACAAAAACTCAACGTCACGGCCGCAACCTCATCGGAGCTGGGGGCGTCAAGCATCAACATGGTACCCATCGAGCCAGACGTCAATAGAGGAGTAATGCCCGCCGCTGTCCGGCGCGTGTTGGCGGGAATGCATTGGATGCCGCGAACACTGATCGACCCTCCCCAATCGCATGGTGCATCGCAAGACCTCGTTTGTGCATCTGCACAATTCTCCCGACCGCATTCGCCACCTTGCTTCTGCCGCGCATCGGACTAGTTTTACTTGACCGGTTGCGACAGGCGTCGTCCGGCAAGCTCCTTCTGGTTGAATCTGATTTGCCGGACTCAGTCGCGATTTTCGCGCATGAGGCGGATGTGCGTGTGTTGATGGCGCTCCGTTCCCCTGCGGCCACAAGCAAGGAGACCGGAACCATGACCACGGTGTTCGCACGACCCAAGCTGCAATTGTTTGGCGTCTCTACCGCCTTCGTCGTTCGCAAGATCAGCCTTTCCGACCTGGGCGACGCGTTGCGCCTCGGCTGGGAAGACTTCAAGGCCATCCCGACCCACGCAATCGTCCTGTGCGTGATGTATCCCGTGCTCGGACTTGTCCTGTTCAGACTTGTGCTTGGCTATTCGGTGCTGCCGCTGCTGTTTCCGCTCGCCGCCGGCTTCGCCCTGATCGGTCCTTTCGCCGGCCTCGGCCTCTACGAACTGAGCCGACGGCGCGAACGCGGAGAGGAGCCAGGAGCCTGGGATGCGATGCAGGTGCTGCGCGCGCCGTCGTTCGGCGCCATGTTCGAACTTGGCGTTCTTCTGTTCGTTCTGTTCGGGGTCTGGATCGCCACCGCGGACGCGATCTACATCATGACGTTCGGTTATGCGCCGGCTGCGAGCATCCCTGATTTCGCAAAGCGTGTGTTGACGACGCCCGAAGGCTGGTCGCTCATCATCGTCGGATGCGGCGTCGGCTTCCTTTTCGCCTTGGTTGCCCTATGCGTCAGCGTCGTCTCCTTTCCACTGATGCTCGACCGTCATGCGACCGCGATCGATGCGATCCGCACCTCGATACGGGCCGTGATGATGAATCCAATTGAGATGGCCGCGTGGGGATTGATCGTTGCGGTATTGCTGGCGGTGGGCTCACTGCCATTCTTCGTCGGTCTCTGCGTCGTTCTGCCGGTGCTTGGTCATGCGACCTGGCATCTTTACAGGAAGGTGGTCGAGCCTGACCGGAATCCTCCGCAAGAAGAGCCCCGCCCGCCGATCGGTCACCGCTATGCGGCCGATTTCCCGGCCTCCCTCTTCCCGTGGAGCCGTGAGCGCTAAGCGTTTTCGCGCGAAGCATGTCGCGCAATTCAGTGTCGTCCCGGCCTAGTGCGCAATTGCGCACGGGGGCCGGGACGACGAAGGTGGATGTCGGCCGTGTCACACTATCGATGTCGTCCTGGCGAAAGCCCATAGGCGCTAAAATAGGATTTGCGCCTTGGATTCGCTTGTGATTCCAAGATGGAATGGCACACGAATCGCTTGTGAACAAAGATTGGGCGCGCGTTGTCGCCCGACTTGGCGGAGCCGAGGCTCTGAACATTAGCGCGCGCAAGACGAAGGCGTTTGTCCGTCCGCGGGAGATCAGCAATGCGGTCGACTTGCTGCGCCTGATCTTGGCTTATTGCCTTGGTGAGAAAGGGCTGCGGTTGACGGCGGCATGGGCCACGTCGGTTGGGCTTGTCGATATCTCCAACGTGGCTCTGTTGTATCGCTTACGTCAGTGCGGAGATTGGCTGGCAATCTTGGTCGAGCAGGCGCTTGCCGACGCGGCGCCGAAGGCGAGCCGCGGTCGTCTGATCCGTATTGTTGACGCCACGACGGTCCCCAAGGCTGGGACGAGCGGCAGGAACAAGAACGCAGTGTGGCGTATCCATAGCGCGTTCGATCTTCCGCAGGAGCGCTTTGGTCACTTCGAACTGACCGATCAGCGAGCGGGCGAGACGCTGGATCGGATACCGGCGGTTGCCGGTGAGATCCGTCTTGCCGATCGCGCCTATCTGCAACCGGAGCGCATGGCGCATCTCGTCGATGCCGATGCAGACTTCGTGATCCGGGCCGGCTGGAAGAGCGCGCGCTGGCTCGATGCCGAAGGTAATCTTGTTGACCTCACTGCCGAACTGCGCAACGCCTCGGCGCGTGGCCTGATCGATCGGCCGATTTGGATAAAGCGCAAGTCAGGTGCGCCGCCGCTCGCAGTGCGTCTGGTTGCCGCGAAGAAGCCGGCGCAAGCTGCTGCGGCTGCGCGACGCAAGGCGCGCCGGACTGCACAAAAGGGAGGTCATCAGCTCTCCAGGCAAACACTTGACGCCGCAGATTGGGTGATCCTGGTGACCTCACTCAGGCCAGAGGACTTCACGACTGCAGATATCCTCGCCCTCTATCGGCTGCGATGGCGCATTGAGCTCGGCTTCAAGCGGCTGAAAAGCCTGATTGGCCTGAAGGGACCTCCCGGAACCGACGAGCGGTCCGCCAGACCCCATATCCTCGCTCATCTGCTGATCATTCTATTGCTCGAGCCGCTCGTCGACGAACTCGAAGACTCTCCCCGCTTGGCCGACGCCGCCTGACCCACCCAGTGACGTGGCGTCTGCTGCGCCAGCTCGTCGTTTCGCTACGGCAAGCGATCATTCCACAGCCCGCAATCGCTCTACTCTGCAGAGCCAGTCACGCTCTCCGGCGACATCTACGCGAGCCACCCAGACATAAGCGCCACTATCAGACTATGATCAAACTATCTTAGCGCCTATGGGCGAAAGCCAGGACCCATTACCCCAAACGGAATTTGTTGCGCGACGCCGGGGCCGCGATCCCGTTCACAATCGAATTTGGTGGTTATAGGTCCTGGCTTTCGCCAGGACGACGACCGTATTTGCAGCGACGGCGCAATCCACACCGCCACATCCCCTTACCTCATCAGCGCCTCGACCTCCTTGCGGAACGCCTGGCGCGAGCCGTCGCGGGAGTAGAACATGTGGCCGCCGGGATAGACCGCGAGCCTGGTGCGGCCCGGGCCCGCGAAGGCCGGCAACTGATCGAGGATGATCTTCGAGGCGAAGTACGGCGTGGCGAGATCGAACAGGCCGTGGCCGACCAGGAGTTTCAGGTTGGGGTCGAGCGCCAGCGCCTGGCGAAGCTGCGTCACCGACTCCGCCGGACTGATGCCGTGACCGAACTCCCAGGCCTTGTTCACGCTTTCGCTGAGCAGATGATAGGAGCCGTCCGGCCGCCAGTTCAGCTTGCGCGTGGTGAGGTCGACGGCGGCGCTGGTCAAGGGCGCCATCAGCGGATCGCCGGACGGATCGTTGAAACGGAAATAGCTGGAATCCGGATAAGGATCGAAGCCCTCGATGGAGGCGTCGTAGCGGCCGGTCACCTTGCCGTTCTTGCGATCGAACTCGCGGCGGAATTCGCCGATGTCGAAACGGCCGGCGAGCCTGCGGCTCACCACCTGATCGATGCCGGTCAGGCTAGCGACCTTGTCGGCGAGCCGCGTGGTGGCCTCGGTGTCGGCCTGCCCCTTGACGAGGTCGAGCAGGAAATCGCCGCGCGCGTAGCTCTCGACGTCGGCGAGATCCTCACGCGTCACCGGGCCCTTTGCCTGTCGCGCGACCGCCGCCATGGTCGGCAGGCTTGCGACATATTGCAGGAGGCTGGAGCCGGTATATTCGCGGAAATCGAGCACCGGCGAGATCAGCACCAGGCCGCGGACGCCGACGCCCTGCTGCATTTGCAGATTGCGCACCACCTTGGGCCCGCGAATGCCGCCATAGCTTTCGCCGACGAGATATTTCGGCGAGGTCAGCCGGTCGTATTTCTCCAGCCAGCGGCGGATCACCAGCGCGACCGAATTGGCGTCGCCGTCGACGGTGAAGAAGCGCTTGCGCGCCTCCTCCGAGGTGGTGACAAAGCGGCTGTAGCCGGTGCCGACAGGGTCGATGAAGACGAGATCGGTGAAATCGAGCCAGGTATCGGCATTGGCCTGCAGCTCGGGCGCGGCCGAGGACACCGCGCCGTCGAACGGCAGCCGCCACGGCCCGACATTGCCCAATTGCAGCCAGGCCGACGCGGAGCCCGGACCGCCGTTGAACAGGAAGGTTACCGGCCGATTCGCCTTCTCGGCACCGTCGAGTTGGTAGGATGTATAGGCGATGTCGGCGAGCGGCTCGCCCTTGTCGTCGAACACGCGGATCGAGCCCGCGGTCGCGCTGAAGTTCAGCGTGCGGGAAGGCAGCGCGACCGATTGCTTGGTCGTGGAGTCCGGCGGCAGGCGGTGCTGCTCGGCGGTCGAGCCGCTGGCCGCAGCGTTGGCGCCGGAGCCGGCCTCGCCGCCGCGTCCTGCCCGCCCCTTCTGGCCGCTCGGGTTCTGGCCACCTGGGCTCTGGCCGCTTGGGTTCTGGCCGCTTGGGGCCTGCGCGCTCGGCGACGGCGATGGCTGCGGGACGTCATCGTCGGCTCGCGCCGCGGTCGCAAGACAGGCCACCAGCAACGCCGCGGCGAGCCGTGTCGCAAGACTGTTAGCCATATCGTTCACTCCCTGCGCCCCGATTTACGCAATCCAGCAACAAACTGCGCTAGTTTGGCGGCGCCGGCGTGGCATGCGGTCCGTTCCCGGACCATCTCGACAAGGCCGCCCGGGATGTATAGACGAGCGCGGCGTGTTCCGTGCCAAACGAGTTCGTGAGCGAATGGCCAGCTCCAAGCGGTATGACAAGATCGCCTTCGTCGCCAGCGCGAGCGTGGAAGCGCAGTCGGCGCTCGAGCAGCTGACGGAAATGTACGGCAACCATCTACCCGCGGATGCCGACGTCGTGGTCGCGCTCGGCGGCGACGGTTTGATGCTGCAGACGCTGCACGCCAACATGCGCAGCGGCAAGCCGATCTACGGCATGCACCGCGGCACCGTCGGGTTCCTGATGAACGAATATTCGACGCATGATCTGCGCACCCGGCTTGCCGCCGCGCGGGAGTCGCTGATCAATCCGCTGCTGATGCGCGCGACCGACATCCACGGCGCCGTGCATCTGCATCACGCCATCAACGAGGTCGCGCTGTTCCGGCAGACCTACCAGGTCGCCAAGTTGCGCATCCTGATCGACGAGCACGAGCGGATGCCCGAGCTGATGGCCGACGGCATCCTGGTGGCGACGCCGGCCGGATCGACCGCCTACAACCTCTCCGCCCAGGGGCCGATCCTGCCGATCAACGCGGCGCTGCTGGCGCTGACCCCGATCAGCGCGTTCCGGCCGCGGCGCTGGCGCGGCGCGCTGCTGCCGAATTCCGCCTTCGTGGTGATCGAGGTGATCGAGGGCGAGAAGCGCCCGGTCGCCGCGGTCGCCGACCATGACGAGGTCCGCGACGTCCGCCGGGTCGAGGTGCTGTCCGACAAGACGATCGCAATGCGGATGCTGTTCGACCCCGGCCACTCGCTGGAAGAACGCATCCTGCGCGAGCAGTTCGGCTACTGACGGCGTCTGCCTCCTTGCCCGGCAACCAATCATTAACCCCGGGCGGGATATGGTTAACGTCGGGTAATACCGCATTGGCCCGGTATGCCCTATCAGGGCCGGACCATGTATCGCATCGATTTCAACAAGCTGCGATTTTTGATTTGCGACGACAATCCGCACATGCGCCGCATCCTGCGGACGCTTTTGCATTCGTTCGGCGCGCGCGAGGTGTATGAGGCCGAGGACGGCGCCACCGCGCTCGAGATGTACACGCACTACGTGCCCGACATCGTCATCACCGACTGGTCGATGCCGATCTTCGACGGGCTCGAACTTGCGCAGATGATCCGGCAGCCGGAATCCAAGGGTAATCCCTACGCGCCGATCATCATGCTGACCGGACATTCCGAGAAGCGTCGCGTCACGGTGGCGCGCGATGCCGGCGTCACCGAATTTTTGGCCAAGCCGATCTCGGCCAAGGGCCTCTACCAGCGCATCATGAACGTGGTCGCCAACCCGCGCCCGTTCATCAAGACCAAGACCTATTTCGGCCCCGACCGCCGCCGCAACACCACCAACACCTATATCGGCCCCGAACGCCGCGGTAGCGGCGAGGTCGAGGTGCTGCAACAGCCGTCGCTGCTCGAAAAGGCGCGCTCGGCCATCTAGGATACCGCCATGGCGAAAGACAAACCCGGGACGATCGAAGTCAAGAGTTTCGGCACGCACCACGTGATCACGCAGCCCAATCCGCTGCGCAAGATGCTGCTGCGCGTCCCCGAGAGCGATCTCGACGATCCGGTCGGCCGCGCCGAAAAGGCGCTCGCCGGGCTGTCGGGCGAGTTCAAGGAGTGGATGACGATCGAGGCCGACCGCCTCTCCGCCGCGCACGCCACCGTGCTGCGCGAGGGCTTCAGCGACAAGACGCGCGAGGAGCTGTTCCGCGCCGCGCATGACATCAAGGGCGATGCCGCGACATTCGGCTATCCGTCGGCCGCCGCAGCCGCGGAGAGCCTGTGCCGCATCATCGAGCACGCGCCGGATCTCGGCGCCGTGCCGCCGCAGCTGATCGCCCACCACATCAACGCCGTGCAGGCGATCGTGCGCAACCGCACCAAGCTCGACACCGCAGTCGTCGCCGGCGTGCTGAGCAAGCAGCTCCGCGGCATCGCCGATGAATTCCTGACCCACGCCAACCGCGACCGTCCCGAACACCTCGAGGCGATCCTCGCGCCGAGCATCGTGCCCGGCGAATAGCCGCGCGGCCGGCTGCTCGCGTTGCGCAGCCCACTCAAGCATCCATCGATGGGAAGGAAGCGCGGCCCTCAGGCCGCGATGAGATCGTCGTCGTAGGGCAGCACCGCGATGGCGTCTTCCGCGGCGAGCTCCTCGCAGAACATCCGTGCGTCCTCGCGGGCCGATTCGGTCGCAAAGCGGCGCAGCAGGATCAGGAGCGGCTCGGCCGCCGAATGATCTGTCTCGCAATGCGTCAGCACCCGCTCCACCATGCGGCGATGCAGCCGCGCCGCGCCGTCACCGCTGTCGACATAGCCGACCTCGTGGCTGGCCTCGAGCGCGACGCGGAACGCGGCGTAGGTGGATTCCGGCAAGCCGGCGCGGCGCAGCAGCGCCTGCAGGCCGTTGCCGCCGCGGTCGTTCAACAACGCGGAGACGCGGCCATAGGGCAGTCCGGAGAGTTCAGCGAGCGCCGCCCCGAACAGATCGAGATTGCCCGACAGCAGCGCGCGCAGGATTAACCCGGCGGTCAATTGCCCGGTGGCGCGCAGATGCGTGATCAGGTTCTGCATGTCGTCGCCGAAGGCGCGCGCGGCGATGTTCACCGTGGAGCGTTCCCTGGCCTCGCCGGCAATCCGGTCGGCGCGATCGGCACCGAGCCAGTTTCGCGTGACGACGAACTGCGCCAGCGTGTCGGAGAGCTTTGCGACCAGCGCCAGCCGCGTTGCCGACGGCAGGTCCTCCAGCTGCAGCATCGATTCCCTGATGGCGGCGAGATGGCCGTGGCGTTCGACGATGCGATCCCAGGAGAACGGCGCGAGGCCGGCGCAAGGATTTTCGATCAGCTCGAGCGCGGCGGCCGCCGAGCCGACCTCGGCAATCGCGGCGGCGACGGAGGCCGGCAGATTGGTGCGGCGCGCGATCGCGCACTGCATCTCGTCGGAGCCAGTGGCGACGATGTCGACGAGGTCGGCATCGATCAAGAGCGGTGAATGTTCCAGCACCGGCAGCGCGATCGCCGGCTGGTCGGCCGACAGCGCCTGCACGATTGCGGCGGGTGCGTCCGCGCTGCGCGCGAACACCTCGGCCATCGCCTGCCGCACCAGTGGCGACGGGTCGTCGAGCAGCATCAGCAGCGCGCCTTCGGCTGCGATGCGGTCGTCCTCGGTGAGATCCGAGATGAGCCAGGCCCGGGCCAACGCCCGCGTTGCCTCTGCTCGCTCACCTGCTGGAGCGGTCCTAATCCAACTAATAAACTGCCGAACGATCATGGTCCTTCCGGCTTACGCAACGAAACGGCATCGACATACGACGCCACCACAAGGAAAAATAAACCATGACGCTTAACAAAGGGTTCACCATAAACGTTTGGGATTATTGACGTTTCGTTAAAGCCGCAACGGCGCGCGGCTTCGCGCGCGCAGCAAGACAGCGCTAGCCGTTGCTGTAGGTGCCGCTCGGATCGCTGAACAGGTCGAGCCGTCCGGGCGCGCGGACCTTCGGCGTCGCCGATGACGTCAGCGAGGCGGAATTGCCCCACAGCTCCTGCACCGCCGGGGAGATCGGCTCCGAGCGGTCGCCGGCCTGGTAGAGCGAGCGGAAGGTCGGCGCCGGCTGTGCCGATGCCACAGCCGAGGTCGCAGCGACGGGCGCGGCCGACCGGGAGTCCGGGAAGGTCGAGAGATAGGACGCGGTGTCCATGGTCAGCGCTGCGGTCGGCGCGGCGCCTGCGATCGCGTAAGGCGACATGGTGTCGCCGCCCGCCGCCGCGAAGGCGGTGCGCGTATCCTTGGAGTTCGCGGCCGCGGCGTACCGCGTGGTCAGCACCGAATAGACCTGGCTGACGCTGCGCGCGCTGCCCGCCCTGTCGTAGAAGATCGACTGGTTGGCGGCTGCCGCCTTCGGAAACATCGCGGCCGCATTCGCGCTCGCGCTGTCCTCGGCACTCGAGATCAACTTGCCGGCGCCGCCGACGCCCATGAAGTGGGCCATGTAGAGTTCGGCATCGGTCGGACGGCGGCCGAGCTTGCCGGTAAGCTTGAAGCTGTTGGACTGCGTCAGCACCGCCGCCATCGAGGACGCCGCGTCCGGATCGTCGCGCAGCTTCATGACCGCGGCGCGCGCCGAGGGATCGCTGACCGAATAGCTGCCGTCGGAATTCCTGGTGATGGCGTCGGCGTACTGGCCATAGCCGAGCTGGCTTCCGGCCTCCTTGACGGTGCCGAGCCAGGTTTGGTCGATGAATTGATAAAGTCCATGCGCCGACGAGGTCGTGGCGCCGGCCCGCGGATTGAAATTGGATTCCATCTTCGCGGTGGTGAGCAGATATTCGAAGCTCGTGCCGGTGGTCGCGGCCGCCTGCTTGATCGAGCTCGCCACCTTCAGGCGCGAGGAATCGACACCTGCCGAAGCCGTCGCATTGAAGAGGTCGACCGCCATCTGTCCGGGTGCCTTGCCGGGCGCCGGCAATCGGCACCCATGTCCCGTCAAGGTGCCGTAATTATGGTTAATGGCGCGTTAATAGCGCCGATTCAGGGCTGGGCCTCGTAGTAGTGCGCGACCTGGTCGATCTCCTCGGCCGTCATCTGGCGCGCGATGTTGCGCATCTGCTGGCTGATGTCGTTGCGGCGGGCCCCGGATGCAAAGGCCTCGAGCTGTGCCTTGATGTAGACTGCCGACTGGCCGCCCAGCCAGGGGCTTCCCGCCTTGTTGTCGACATCGCCGTGGCAGGAGCCGCAAGGCGCGATGTTGCGCATCGGGGCGCCCGTCACCACGATCGCCGGCGCGGGACGCGCGGTATCCAGATTGTTCGAAGGCACCCGCGGCAGATAGGCGTAATAGGCCGCGACATCCTTCATGTCCTGATCGCTCATCGCCGCTGCGAACGGGCTCATCACCACGCTGACCCGCGCGCCGGTCTTGAAGTCATTCAGCTCCTTGTAGGTCACCGCGGCAAATTGCCCGGCGAGGTTCGGTGAATGGGCGTCGCTGACGCCCTGCGGTCCGTGGCAGATCGCGCAGCGCTGCGCCAGCGTTGCGCCCCGCCCGATCGAGACCTGATCTGCCTTGGTCAGCATCTCCGACGTCATGATGACATTGGACGTCTTGAAATCCGGCTTGATGCCGGGCTCCTGCACGGCGGCACGCGGAACGCCGGCCGCGCTGCAGATCGCATCCCAGACCCCCGCAAGCTTCAAATTGGGCTGCGCCAGCGGCAACCAGATCAGGCCGGCGACGGCCGACAGCACGGCGATGGCGGCCGTGATGCCGACGCTGGCGCCGAACCACGGATTGCGAAGCGAGAACAGCGGCTGGTCGCTCATCGGCCGGCTCCGACATAGACCGCAGGCACGCTGGTCTCGTTCAGCGCCATCAGCTGCGCAATCGGGAAACCATAGTTCACCACGGTGAGACCGACCATCAACGCGAGCCACAGGCCGAATGAGTTGAGCGCGACCGGAATCCGCGCGGGCATGTGCAACGGGACCGCGAAGCGGTACGCACCCGCCTCGCCTCGCGCGCCGAACTGCCCGCGGATCAGCACCAGCAGGAACAGCAGGCCCGATATCAGAAGAATGAGCCCGCCGATCGCCGACATCGTGACCGACAAGGCCTGTGGCGAGATCGCCGGGTTGGCATAGTCGTAATACGCCATGCGGCGCGGCATGCCGAGAATACCGACATAGTGCCACGGGAAGGTGGTCACGATCATACCGATGAACCACAGCCAGAGCTGCGTGCGCATCAGGCCAAAACTGTCCAGCGCACGGTCGGTCAGATGCGGCCACAGATCATAGGCGATGGCAAAATACATGATCACGATGGCGCCACCGAAGATCAGGTGGAAATGGCCGGTGATCCACTGCGTGTTGTGCACGGTGGCGTCGAGCTGATAGCTCATGTTGATCAGACCGCCGGCGCCTCCGAAGCCGAGCATGACCAGCGACAGCGCCGTCGCCAGCATGATCGGATTGGACCACGGCAGCGCGCCGATCCAGCCGAAGGCGCCGCGGCCGCCACGCAGGCGGCTGGCAATCTCCGCCGAGGCGCAGATCGTGAACACCGTGAGCAGCGTCGGCAGCGCGACGAGGCCGGTGAACACCGAATGCATGAACTTGAATCCGGCGCCGACCTGCGGGTCGGCAAACAGGTGATGCACGCCGATCGGCATCGCCACCACGACGAACAGGATGAACGAAATCCGCGCCATCGGGTCGCTGAAGAGCCGGCCGCCGATCGCGCGCGGAAAGATCGTGTAATAGGCGATGTAGGTCGGGATCAGCCAGAAATAGACGATGGCATGCAGCGTCCAGGAGAAGAAGACGCGGGCCAGCCCCGCATCGATCGTCGACTTCAGCCCAAGCGCCACGGGCAGGATCTGGAACAGGATCTCAAGCGCCGCGCCGACCGCGGTCCAGCCCCAGAGGAACGAGCCCGCAACATTGGCATACATCGCAAGCGGCACCGGCTTGCCCGGGTTCTTGCGCTTCCAGATCACGAAATTGGTCACCATCAGCGCGACCCAGATCCATGAGCCGACCACGACCATGACGACGCCGATGTAATAGAAGGGATTGCCGACCATCGGCGGATAGAAGGTGTAGAGCACCGAGGCGAGCCCGAGCGACACCGGGATCATCGCGACAACGGCGCCGACGGCGACCAGGAAGAAGCCCACCCAGGCCCAGCGCCGTCCAACCAGCTCTTTCTCGAGCGAGGCTTCGGTGATCGCGTAACCGAATCCCATCGCGATCAGTGTCGGGAATACGTATCCCATCGCCGAGCCATGGGCGGTGACCGAGCGATAGTAGAATTCCGGATTGAAATGCCAGGCGTTCAACGGGCTGCGCACGAACATCTGCCAGGCGCCGAGCACCAGCGCGACGCCGAACACGATGAAGGCAAGCCAGAAATGCACCGCGATCAGCCGCTTGTTAATCAACACAGGTCAGCCTCCGCTTCGCTGCCGCCATGTCACGGAACGCAGCCTTGTCGACCACCTTGACCTTGCCCCACATGCCCTGGTGGCCGATGCCACAGAATTCCTGGCACGGCATCACGTGATCGCCCGGCGCCTTGAAGCGCACCGGCAGGTCGGTGACGTAGCCCGGCACCAGCATCGTGTTGATGTTGGTGCCCTCGATCAGGAAACCGTGGACGACATCGGCGCTGGTGGCGCGGAAGGTGATCGGCGTCTCCGCGGGCACCACGATGCATTGCGGTGTGAAGGAATATTGCTGGCCAATCGCACGCACGGTGACCGATCCGTCGGCCAGCATTTCGCTGCCGAGATTGCTCTCGACGAATTCGCCCGACAGATGCAGCGTCTTGGGATCGGCGGTTTCGACCCGGCCCTGCGGCATCGTCGCCTGATGGATGCCGATATAGGTCGCCATGCCGACCAGGACGCCGACAATGACGATCGACAGCGTCGCCCAGCGCCGCTCGATCCGTGCGGCAACGGCCTCGCCGAGGCTGTGGTCAGTCTCGCTCGCCATCAGGGAACGCTCCGCGGCAGGAAGACCAGTAGATAGAATGCAAACCACAACCCGACCACGACGGCCGTCGCAATGCCCGCGACCGCGACCGCGCCGCCCGGACCGGCGCGTACGATGGTCTCGACATCATCGTCTTCCGAGCCCGATGCCGGCGGTTGCGGCGAAGACGAGTTGATCATGATCGCGCTCCCCTTAACGCGCGACGAGACGAGGTTGACTAGTCATCGCGCTTTAGCTCCTTTGTTTGAGCATGATCGTTTCGGAAAACCGCTTCGCACTTTTCCGGATCATGCTTTAGTTCAGCGTTGCTGCCCGCAGTTCGTTGGCCTGCCGCGCCGACACCGGCTCGCCGCGATTGCCCCAAGCCGTTCGAATGTAGGTCACGACAGCCGCGACCTCGTCATCCGACAGCTTCTGCGCGAACGGCGGCATGCCGTGGGGCATCGGATTGCCCAACGTGCCCGGCGGATACCCGCCATTGAGCACCATCCGGATCGGGTTCACCGCGGAGACCATCTGGATCGACTGATTGCCGGCAAGCGGCGGATAATCCGGCGGCATGCCCTGCCCGGTCGCGCCATGACAGCTTGCGCAGTCGCGGTCATAGATCGACTTGCCAAAGGACAGCAGCAGACTGCTCTCGGCCGACGGTAGCGAAGTCGACGCCTTCTCCGGAGGACCGCCCTGCGCAAGGCCCTTCAGGTAGACCGCCATCGCGCGCGCATCATCATCATTGAGATATTGCAGGCTGTTGTAGACGACCTCGGCCATCGGTCCGTACACGGCGCCCTTGGCGGACACGCCCTTGCGCAGATAGTCGACGATCTCCTCGATCGTCCAGTCGCCGAGCCCCGTCTCCTTGTTGGAGGTCAGCGACGGCGCGTACCAGTTCTGCATCGGGATCAGGCCGCCCTCGAAGGCCTGCGACTGCTTGCTGCCGCCGAGCGCATTGATCGGGGTATGACACATCCCGCAATGCCCTAGCCCCTCGACCAGATAGTTACCTCTGTTCCACTCCGCCGACTTCGTCGGATCAGGCTTGAACTCGCCTTCCCTGAAGAACAGCGTGCGCCAGCCAATGATCAGCGAGCGGTTGTTGAACGGGAATGTCAGGTCATGCGGCTTGTTGAGCTGCCTGACCGGCGGCACCGTGCGCAAATAGGCGTAGATCGCGTCGCTGTCCTCGCGCGTCACCTTGGTATAGGAGGCGAACGGCATCGCCGGATAGACCAGGCCGCCATCGGGGAAGCGGCCATTGTGCATCATCTGGTAGAACTGATCCGACGTCCATGTGCCGATCCCGGTCTGCGGGTCGGGCGTGATGTTCGACGTGTAGAGCGTGCCGAATGGCGTCTTCATCGGCAGCCCGCCGGCGAAGGTCTTGCCTTCGCGCGCGGTGTGGCAGGCGATGCAATCGCCGGCGCGTGCGAGATACTCGCCCTTGGCGAGCACGGCCGGATCGGCCGCCTTCTGCTGCGCCGATGCCCCAATCGGCGACAGTGCCAGCATCAGTCCGACAAGCAGTCCTGTTAAGGTTCGCGACATCGGCACGATCCCTTCAATGCGGTTCGCTGCCGCATTCGAGCGGCATCGGAAGGCTGCCTCGCGGCGCGAAGGATGGATCCGCCGGCGCCGGACGCGACGACAGGTAGGCTGCCACCGCCTTCACGTCGTCCTCCGTCAGCAGGCTCGCGACGATCTGCATGCAATCGGGAGCGAACGCGGTCCGCGTGCCGTAGCGCCAGCCGCCGAGCTGGCCGCTGATATAGGCGGCGCGCAGGCCAAGCAGGCCGGGAATGCCGGGCTCCATGCCCCCCAATGTAGGACCATGACAGGCCGAACAGGGCGGAATGCCGTGCTGCGGATCGCCGTTCTTCACGATCGTCTCGCCGCGCGCCAGAATCTCCTTGCTGTCGACCGGCGGGACCGGCGGCGGAAATGCCGGCCTGAGCGAGGCGAAATATTCGGCGATCTTCTTCAGGTAATCGTCGGTCTGAAACTCCAGCAGGTAGTTCATCGGCGGATATTTCCGCCGTCCATCCCGGAAAGCGATGAGCTGGTTGTAGAGATAGCCTGCCGGCTTGCCGGCCAGCCGCGGGAAATAGGCGTCGCTGGTGCCCTCGCCTTCGGCGCCGTGACACGGCGCACAGGCAAGGACGCGCGCGGCCATCGTATCGGGCGCACGCTCGGTCGTTTGCGATTGCGCCTCGCCGATCGGCCACACAGCCCAGGCAAGAAACCCAACAAGCGGTATCAGGCGATGCGCCACAGTTCACCCCCAGTGACGACCATGCGCAACGGCTTGCGCATGGCGTAACAGGGGCCACGAAGTACACGACTTCGCCGCGCTGTACTTGATTCAGATCAATGATCTATTTGCGATAGACCTGCGCCGGATCGAACAGCTTCTCGGCGTCGACAAAGGACAGGCTGACATGCCCGCCCTCGTCCTTCACCGCGCGATAGAAGCAGGAGCGCCGTCCGGTGTGGCAGGCGGCGCCGATCTGCTCGACCTTGATCCACACCGCGTCCTGATCGCAATCCATCCGGATCTCGACCACGCGCTGGGTCTGGCCCGAGCTCTCGCCCTTGCGCCACAGCGCATTGCGCGAGCGGCTGAAGTACCAGCCTTCGCCGGTCGCGATCGTCTTGCGCAGGGCCTCGTCGTTCATGTGCGCGACCATCAGCACATCGCCGGTCGCGGCATCGGTCGCGACGCAGGTCACAAGACCTGCCGCGTCGAATTTAGGCTGGAAGGCCAGCCCCTCCTCGCGGTCGTGATCGTGGGTCGCTGCGGACACGGAAAACCTCGCTCAGGAAAATGCGAGGTTACCGGTTCGGTCCTCGCACCAGGGACAAGAAACGCTGCTGCTCCGCCGGATTGTCGCGGAACATGCCGGTGAAGCGGCTGGTGAAGGTCGATGCACCATGCTTGGCAACGCCGCGCACCGACATGCAGGTATGCTCCGCCTCGATCAGCACGGCAACGCCGCGGGGCTTCAGCACCTCGTCGATCGCAGCCGCGACCTGCGCGGTGAGATGCTCCTGGGTCTGCAGACGGCGGGCGAAGATATCGGTCAGCCGCGCCAGCTTGGAGAGGCCGACGACGCGCTCCACCGGCGTATAGGCAATATGCGCCTTGCCGTAGAACGGCATCATGTGATGCTCGCACTGCGAGGTGAACTCGATGTCGCGGACGAGGACGAAATCGTCGTAGCCGGCGGTCTCGCCGAAGGTGCGGTTCAGTACCTCGGCCGGGCACTGGTGGTAGCCCTGATAGAGCTCGTCATAGGCCTCGACGACCCGGCGCGGCGTGTCGAGCAGTCCCTCGCGGCCGGTGTTCTCGCCGATATAGGCGAGCAGCGTCTTCACGGCGTCCTCCGCCTCCGCCCGCGACGGGCGCGGCTGGTCGGCGCGGACGGCCGCCGTCATGAATTCTGAGGGGTCGAGCTCGCCGGGCTTCGCGTCGGCCGGCTTGTTGGGGCGAATCGATTTGATCAAGGCGTCCATGTCTTCTCCGTTCGACCGGCCCTCGGATTTGACCTTGGTCCGGATGTGTCACCGGGCAGACGGGGCGGATGGTTCGACCGCCGGGCGCCTGAGTCCCACAATTGTAGCACCGCCGCGGCGGAGGTGGGCCGCGGTGGCTGCATGGCCGGGCTATGTTTCCGGCGTTGCCGTCCATATATAGGACGGTGCAACCCAGGCGCCAAGAGCGCCCGGCACCGCCGGAACCAGGCATCTGTCCCCATGCTGAACGACATTTACAACAAGCGGATCATCGAGTTGGCCGGCAATATTCCGCGCCTCGGACGGCTGGCCGACCCGGACGCCAGCGCCACCGCCCACTCCAAATTGTGCGGTTCGACCGTCAAGGTCGACCTCAAGATGGACGGTCCCGTGGTGACGGATTTCGCCCATGACGTGAAGGCCTGTGCGCTCGGCCAGGCCTCCTCCTCGATCATGGCGAGCCGGGTGGTGGGCTCGACCGCGGACGAGCTGCGCGAATTGCGCGAGACGGTCCGCAAGATGCTGAAGGAAAACGGCCAGCCCCCGCAGGGCGGCAAATGGGCCGATATCGCGCTGCTCGAGCCGGTGCGCGACTACAAGGCCCGCCATGCCTCGACCCTGCTGACCTTCGATGCCGTGGTCGATGCGATCGGCCAGATCGAGGCCAAGGCGAAGCAGCCGGCGTAAAATTGCATGTCAGGTCATTCCGGGGCGATGCGCAGCATCGAACCCGGAATCTCGAGGTTCCCCGATGCACAATTGCGCATCTGTAGTCCGCTTACGCGTCCCGGAACGACGCGACAATGTGCGTTCTTACTGCGCGGGCTGGACCGGCGCCGGCGCTGCGCTGCCGCCGGTCGGCACCACGACCTCGGCGGTCTTGGTCGCTCTCGCCTGCGACGCCTCGCCCTCCATCGCGCTGCTCAAGAAGCGATCGTTGTTCTTCGGCTTCGCCTCGGCGACGGGAATAGCGTTGTCCTTGCTGTTGTCCTGCCGCGGCAGCACGTCGGCAACCGCATCGGTGGTGATGAGATTGGTCAGCCGCAATTCGGCCGCCGACAATTCGTGCAGGTCCTCCCACGGCGGCACGCTGAGCGAGAGCGCCAGCAGATCACCCGCGCCGCCCATATCGAAGGTGTATTTGGCAAGACGGCCGATATCGCGCTCGACGATCATCAGGTCCTGCGCGGTGTAGCTCGCCGCCTTGGCGTCGTCGGCGCGATCGCCCATCCAGATCTGATGTACGCGAACATGGGCGGCCGGCGGAACGTAGCGCGTCTTGCCCGACAACAGCAGGAACACGCACATCGACTCGCAATAAGCATCGGGCAGAACGCTCGTGCGGCCGCCCTGCGCGGCCTGATTGACGACGCTGGTGCCGACCGTGGTCAGCACGCCGAGACCGCGGAAGCGGCGGCCGAGCGCGATCGCGTCGTTGACCGAGCCGCCGCTGGAATCGAGCACGATGGTGGCGCCGTTGAGCTGGCGGCCGCGCGCGAACTCGTCGAATTCCCTGGGACTATCGGCCGTGATGATGCCGACCGCGGACACCCAGCCGCGGCAATTCGGCTGGCAGGCGATCCAGCTGAACTTCATCGGCAGCTTGCGCTCTTCGAGGGTCGAATTGGCCTGCGCGGAACCGCCCGCCATGGCGGCGGTGCCGGAAACCGCGAAGCAAAGAGCAACGGCGCCGGTAAGCGCCCAACTGCGCAACGAGAGCGACTTGACGAGCCTCAATTTGGTTCCTTCCCCCAAGCCCTTGGTGATGCGAGCGGTGGCAATGGCCCCATGGCAATGCGCCACGATTCTGTCAGCGGCGCGTTATGGGAACGGTAGCGTTGCTGACCCGGACCGTCCATAGAGCCCTTGCTGCAGCGCCATCGGTGCTGTGCAATAATAACGAACTGTGGCGTAAATATCTGCAAGAAAACAGTTCCTTGGCTTGGAACCCCCGCAAGACTACGTACATACTTGCGTATGCCGCCGACAGACCATTCAACGACACACCATCCACGATGCATGGACTGTGCCAGCACCATGCGCCGCTTGCCGCGCAACCTCGGCCGTGCCCTGATCTGGATCTACCGGCACACGCTGTCGCCGCTGGTCGGCTACAACTGCCGGCATCTGCCGACCTGCTCGGTCTATGGCGACGAGGCGATCGAACGCTTCGGCCTGTGGGGCGGCGGCTGGATGACGCTGGCGCGGCTGCTGCGCTGCCAGCCCTGGGGAACATCCGGGATCGATAATGTCCCGCTGACGAAGCCGCCCGGGGCACGCTGGTACCTGCCCTGGCGCTATGGCCGCTGGCGCGGCGTCAACGAAGGCTGACGCGGCGTCAACGACAATTGATCGATTGCTGCGGTACGTCCAAGCGCGGCGCGCATTGCTGCCCGGCGGAACTGTGGCGATAGTTGGCGCATTGTTTCATTGCCCCCTTGGGGAGGAAACAACAATGCGCTGGAAAATCAGCCACAACGGTCATGATCCCCGGCAGATCGACTTGCTGGCCGTGCTTGCCTTGCTCGTCGTGATCGTCGCCGCCTACGGCTACTTCACCCACAATCCGAACAAGCCAAGCACGACGGCGTTCATCGTGCCCAGCCAAAGCGTGAGGTGGTGACGCGCAGCCGAGCCCCCTGATGTTCCTCACGCGGATCGTTGCTTGGGATGCTCTCGCGAACACAAGCGTGAAAGCCAACCGTTCACTCGGCCGCGGCGGTGGCGGCCGTCCGTCGCGGCCGCGTGACGACCACGACCGCAAGCGCCGCCGCGACGAAGGCCGCGGCGACGTAGCCTGCGCTGTGCAGCCATTCGCGGGCGAACAGCAACCCGCCGATCGCGGAGCCGATGGCCTGGCCGATATACAGCACCGAGGTATTGAGCGAGACCGACGCCGAAGCGAGCGCCGGCGCCGCACCGACCAGGCGTACCTGCTGCATCGAATTGGTCGATGCAAAGCCGAGGCCCCACACCGCGACGGAGGCGGCCATCAGGGCGTAGGCGCCGGCGCTCAGCGCCCAGCCGGCGACGCCTGCGAGAAGCAGCACGGTGAACAGGACCGAGGTCTTCCAGGCGCCCCAGGAATCCACCACGCGCGTTGCGATCACGATGCCGACGAACCCGAAGATGCCGTAGAGCGCGAACACGATCCCGACGGCGTCCGCATTGGCGCCAGTCAGTTTGGCGAGCAGCGGCCCCATGAAGGTGAACACCACGAACTGGCCGGACATCTGCAGCGTCGTGATCGACAGCAGCAGAATGACCATCGGATTGCGGCCGAGATCGACCCAGGTTCGGAGATCAACCGGCGCGCCGTGCAATCCGCCTGGCAGCCGCCACCACAGCAGTAGGGAACTGACGAGCCCGGTCAGCGCGATCGCGCCATAGGTCGCGCGAAAGCCGTAGCGGCTTGCGATGAAGGTGATCAGCGGCAGCCCGATCGCGGCGGCGAGCGACCAGCCGAGAAAGATGTAGGCAATCGTGCTGCCGCGCTTCTCCACCGGCACGATCAGTGCCGCGGTGCCCGCCGCCTGCGGCGTGTAGAGCACGCCGACCGCGAGCATCACCAGCCGAATGATCAGGAGGCTGTCGTAGTTCGGCACAAAGGCGGATGCCGCATTGGTCAGCGTCAGCACCAGCAGCGTCGCCGTCAGCAGCGCCCGCCGCTCGATCCGGCTGGTCAACCACGCCGTCACCGGCGAGCCCACGCACAGCACGATCGCGCCGAAGGTGATCAGGAGACCCGCGGTGTGGATCGTGACGCCGAGTCCGTCGGACAACTCCGCCAGCATGCCGGCCGGCGCCAGCACCGAGCAGCCGGTGACGATGTTGCCGAGCATCAATGCGGTGGGAGCGAAGCGTTTCACGCCGCGTTGTTAGCAGACGCCGAGATCGATGCAACTGCATCTAAATGCATGGCACCTGATCGAACAGCGCCTCTTGCGCTCATGGCGACGGCGACGCCGCTGGCACCGCGCTGACACTCGGCGACGCGGCGGCCGGCAACGGGCTCGCAGGCTTCGGGCCGGCGGTCGCCGCCGGGCATGATGCCAGAAGCTGCGTCCAG
This sequence comes from Bradyrhizobium sp. USDA 4510, assembly GCF_054059095.1. NCBI lineage: Bacteria > Pseudomonadati > Pseudomonadota > Alphaproteobacteria > Hyphomicrobiales > Nitrobacteraceae > Bradyrhizobium > Bradyrhizobium sp. USDA 4510. Next base: position 4,585,932 of record NZ_JBSSBT010000001.1, read on the forward strand.
CCCTGCTCCAGCCCGGTGGTGCCGATATCGAATGTCGCAAGGCCGGACTTGGTGTCAGACTTGACGTCGGACTTGGCGTCAGGCTTGGCGTCGGTTGCCGGCGGGCTTTCGCCGATCTGCAGATGCGGGGCCGCGAGCATCGCCTTGACGATGTCCGAGGTCACCGCCTCGCTCCAGACCTCGTATTTGCCGAACCGTGCCGACCGGCCGAATGCAACGGTCTTGGTCGCGCCGGCCATCATCAGCACCGTGCTCTTGCCGGCTGCCCCCTCCTCGAACTCGCGCACGAACATCAGCCGCCCGCGATCCTTGCTCTCGCAGAACAGCCGCCACTCCATCATGCGGAACGCGCTGCCGTCGGCCCTTTTCTGCTGCACGATCTTGCGAACATAGGGCCGTGTCTCCTTCTCCACCGCCCACAGGGTTTCCGGCAGCGGCCGCGTATCGATGCCGAATCGATAGAGCTCCGGCCGCGTCAGCACGTGCAGGTCCTCGAACTTCACGGACTTGATGAGGTCGCTGAGCTCATGGCTGATGCCCATCGCCGCGAGGAATACGTTGCGGTCGCGATCGGCGCTCACCATCTCGCGCCGCCTGAAGTCCGCGACGACCTGCGCAGGCGGATGCCCGTGGACGACGAACATCAGCTTGGAGTTATGCACCGCGAGCACCGAATCGGGCGCCACTTCGCGGCTGGTCGCGCCCAGGAACAGATAGGCGCAGGCCGACACGCACATCGCGTTGCGCGTGGCGAGCTCGGCCTCGACCTCGCCCTTGGCAGCCTTGATCTTCAGGCATGCGGCGTCGATCTGCGTGCCGGTGGAACAGGCCGGCACGATGGTACGGCCGACCCGGGCGATTGCCTTGTGCGCGCGCAGGAACCGCGCGATCCCATAGGACTGCTCGACGTTTCCGCCCGGCGAATGAAGGTAGATCGGAAGCTGCCTGTCCTTGACGGCAAACAGGAAGGTGCGAATCCGCTGAGCGGCTTCCCGATCGATCTCGCCTTCGATCGCGATCCAGCGATCGCAGCCGGCGCCGCAGGCGTTCGCTGGCCCATGGGCGAGATAGATGGTCAGCTTCTTCGCAAATCCGGCCTTCTGGACCGGTGTTTCTTCCGCCCGCAACACGCCCGGGATCAGAAGCAACGCCACGAAAAACAGGAGACGGGAAAACATGAACCTTGCGGATCGCGCGATGGCGGAAAACGGACGCCGGACGTTAGACGATGATCGGCAGCGTCGCAACGATCCGTGGCGTCGCCTGCAGCCGAGCCTTGTTCAAATCCGTGCGGCCGGTGGCCCATTTTCTTGATATTGCCGGATTGCAGGCGTCAAATCCCCTGCTATACCGCTGCTTTCCGCTTACCTGCGCTCGTTCGCAGGAGTGAGCTACAGGAGTCACCATGGCAGAAACGCCACCCAAATCCGAATCCGGATTCCAGTACAGCCTCTCTAACCTCAAACCCGCAGAACCCGTGAACAAGATCGCCCTCACCTTCCCTGATGGAGCGAGGCGCGATTTCCCGAGAGGGACCACCGGTCTCGACATCGCCAAAGGCATTTCGCCCTCGCTCGCCAAGCGCACCGTCGCGATGGCGCTCGACGGCACGCTTGCCGATCTCAATGATCCGATCGAGGCCGACGCCAAGATCGAGCTGATCGGCCGCGAAGACCCGCGCGCGCTGGAACTGATCCGGCACGATGCCGCGCATGTGCTGGCGGAGGCCGTGCAGTCGCTGTGGCCGGGCACCCAGGTCACGATCGGCCCGGTGATCGAGAACGGCTTCTACTACGACTTCTTCCGCAACGAGCCGTTCACCCCGGAAGATTTTGCCGCGATCGAGAAGCGGATGCGCGAGATCGTCGCGCGCGACAAGCCGTTCACCAAGGAAGTCTGGGATCGCGAGAAGACCAAGCAGGTGTTCCGCGACAAGGGCGAGGCCTTCAAGGTCGAGCTGGTCGACGCCATTCCCGGCAACGAGCCGATCAAGATCTACTTCCAGGGCGACTGGTTCGACCTCTGCCGCGGCCCGCACATGACCTCGACCGGCAAGATCGGCAACGCCTTCAAGCTGATGAAGGTGGCGGGCGCGTATTGGCGCGGCGACTCCAACAATCCGATGCTGACCCGCATCTACGGCACGGCATTCGCCAGGCAGGAAGACCTCGACGCCTATCTCAAGCAGATCGAGGAAGCCGAGAAGCGCGACCACCGCAAGCTCGGCCGCGAGCTCGACCTGTTCCACTTCCAGGAGGAAGGCCCGGGCGTGGTGTTCTGGCACCCCAAGGGCTGGACCATCTTCCAGCAGCTGATCGCCTATATGCGGCGCCGGCTGCTCGGCGACTACAACGAGGTCAACGCCCCGCAGATCCTCGACAAGGCGCTGTGGGAGACCTCGGGCCATTGGGACTGGTACCGCGAGAACATGTTTGCGGCGCAGTCCGCCGGCGACGAGGCCGAGGACAAGCGCTGGTTCGCGCTGAAGCCGATGAACTGCCCGGGCCATGTACAGATCTTCAAGCACGGGCTGAAGAGCTACCGCGACCTGCCGTTGCGGCTCGCCGAGTTCGGCGTCGTGCATCGCTACGAGCCGTCGGGCGCGATGCACGGCCTGATGCGGGTGCGCGGCTTCACCCAGGACGACGCCCATGTGTTCTGCACCGAGCAGCAGCTCGCCGACGAGTGCCTCAAGATCAACGACCTGATCCTGTCGACCTACGCCGATTTCGGTTTCGACGGCGAGCTCACGGTCAAGCTCTCGACGCGGCCGGAGAAGCGCGTCGGCACCGACGAGATGTGGGATCACGCCGAGCGCGTGATGGCGACGGTGCTGTCGGAGATCAAGGCCAAGGGCAGCAACCGCATCCGGACCGAGATCAATCCGGGCGAAGGCGCGTTCTACGGACCGAAGTTCGAGTATGTGCTGCGCGACGCCATCGGCCGCGACTGGCAGTGCGGCACGACCCAGGTCGACTTCAACCTGCCGGAGCGGTTCGGCGCGTTCTACATCGATCATGACGGCTCGAAGAAGGCGCCTGTCATGGTGCACCGCGCGATCTGCGGTTCGATGGAGCGCTTCATCGGCATCCTGATCGAGCACTATGCCGGCAACTTCCCGCTCTGGCTGGCGCCGACCCAGCTCGTGGTCACGACCATCACCTCCGAAGGCGATGAGTACGCCAAGGTGGTGGCGGCGGCAGCGCGCCGCGCCGGGCTGCGGGTCGAGATCGACCTGCGCAACGAGAAGATCAACTACAAGGTCCGCGAGCACTCGCTGGCCAAGATTCCGGCCCTGCTCGTCGTCGGCAAGAAGGAAGCCGAGACCCACTCGGTCTCGGTCCGCCGTCTCGGCAGCGAGCGGCAGACCGTGATGCCGACCGATGAGGCGATCGCCGCGCTGGTCGATGAGGCGACGCCGCCCGACGTGAAGCGGGCGCGATCCGTCGCCTGATCTTCACAATCGGTCTAAACTGGCTTTCATTGGCCTGGTCGTGTCCCCATCTTGGGGGCACGACTCCCCTTGAAGGACATTTCCGTGCCCGATGCCATTGAACTCCTGAAGACGCGCCGCTCGATGAAACCGCGCGAGATGACCGGCCCGGGCCCGTCCGCGGCCGAGCTCGAGACCATTTTGACGATCGGCGCACGCGTGCCTGACCACGGCAAGCTCGCGCCCTGGCGCTTCATCGTGTTCGAGGGCGATGCCCGCGCGCGGGCCGGCGACGTGATCGCAAAGGTCTTCGCCCGGAAGAATCCCGGGGCGCCGGCCTCCGACATCGAGGTCGAGAAGAAACGCCTGACCGACGCGCCGCTGGTGATCGGCGTGGTCTCCTTCACCAAGCCGCACCCGAAGGTGCCGCCGTGGGAGCAGGAATTGTCGGCGGGCGCCAGCGCGATGAACATCGTTACCGCGGCGACCGCGCTCGGCTACGGCGCCTGCTGGCTGACCGGCTGGTTCGTCTTCGACCGCGACGTGCTCGACGGCCTCGGCCTGAAGCCGGACGAGAAGCTCGCCGGGCTCATTCACATCGGCACCCCGACCAGGCCGAGCGAGGACCGCCCGCGCCCGGCCCTGTCGGATATCGTGACGCGGTTCTAGGGTATAGCCTTGTAGCCCGCATGAGCGGAGCGATATGCGGGACACTCGTCCCGGGTGTCGCTTCGCTCACCCGGGCTACAAAAGCCCTCGCCATTGTCGGGCATGACGACTACGCCGCCTTCGACGCACGCTCCGCAAAACTGCTCAGCAGCGCCGCGATCTCGCCGGCCGGCCTCGCCGCGCTGAACAGAAATCCCTGCACCTCGTTGCAACCTTCGGCGCGCAGCCAGTCGAGCTGGTCTGTCGTCTCGACCCCTTCCGCGGTCGTGGTGATCCTGAGGCTGCGGCCAAGGCCCGAGATCGCGCGCACGATCGCGAGGCAATCGGAGCGCCGCGCCAGATCCTTCACGAAGGAGCGGTCGATCTTGATCTTGTCGAACGGGAAGCTGCGCAGATAGCTCAGCGAGGAATAGCCGGTGCCGAAATCGTCCATCGAGATGCTGACGCCCAGCTCGCGCAGCTGATGCAGGATCGCGAGGTTGGCCTCGGTTTCCGCCAGGAACACCGACTCGGTGATCTCGAGCTCGAGCCGCCGCGCCGACAGGCCGGAATGCGCCAGCGCCGAGATCACGGCCTGGACCAGATTGCGGCTGCGGAACTGCACCGGCGACAGATTGACGGCGACCTTGACGTCGGCGGGCCACTTGATCGCCTCCGAGCAGGCTTCGCGCAGCACCCATTCGCCGAGCGCGACGATCAGGCCGATGTCTTCGGCAACCGGGATGAACTCCGCAGGTGAGACCATGCCCTTGTGCGGGTGCCGCCAGCGCAGCAGCGACTCGAAGCCAGAGATGCGGTCGGCCGCGATATCGACCAGCGGCTGGTAGTGCAGCTCGAACTCGCCGTTGCTGAAGGCCGCGCGCAGATCGCGCTCCATGTCGCGGCGCTTCTGCGCCTGCTGATCCATCTCCGGTTCGAAGAAGTGGTGCACGCCGCCGCCCTCGGACTTGGCGCGGTACAGCGCCATGTCGGCATTGCGCATCAATTCTTCCGACGTCGTGCCGTCACCCGGTGACAGCGCGATGCCGACGCTGGCGCCGACCACGACCTCGAGCCCGTCGATGTTGTAGGGCGCGCTCAGCGCTTCGATCAACCGTTCGGCGAAAGCGCTCGCCTCGTTCGGCGAAACGTCGGCCGCAAGCACGATCGCGAATTCGTCGCCGCCGAGGCGGGCCGCCACATTGTCGTCGCGGACCACCTCGAGCAGCCGCCCCGCCACCAGCTTGAGCAGCCGGTCGCCCATCGGATGCCCGAAGGAGTCGTTGACGTTCTTGAACAGGTCGAGGTCGATGCACATCACCGCGACGCGCTTGTTGCCGCTCTGGCCGCGCTCCAGCGCCTCGCGCAGGCGCTCCTTGTAGAAATCGCGGTTCGGCAAATTGGTGAGACCGTCATGGTGCGCCATATGCGCGATCCGCGCTTCGGCGGCGCGGCGCTCGGTGATGTCGACCACCGCGACCAGATAGCCGTCGCGGCCCTCGAACGCCACCTTGCGCCCGAAGGTCAGCACGTGGATCTCGCTGCCATCGGCCCTGATGTGCCGCCAGTCGCGGCTCGATTGATAGACGTCGCCGATCTCGCGCAAGGCGGCGCTGTGCACGCTCCACTCATCCACCGGCCAGATCTGGCGCAGCGTCATGCCGAGAAACTTTTCCCGGCTGTATCCATAATGCTGAACGGCGGCGTCGTTGACGCTGAGGAATTCCATCGTGCCGGCGTCGAACACCCACATCGGCATCGGGTTGTTCTCGAACAGCAGGCGGAACGACAGCTCGCGCTGCTTCAGCGCGGTGACGTCGGAGACGGTCAGCGACAGCATGTCGCCGAACGCCGTGACGCCGAGCCGCAGGCAGCGATCGCCGCTGTCGATCTCGAACTGCCCGCCCGGGCCGCCGCCGACAAATCCACGCAGACGGCTCATCACCGCTGACGCCGCAAGCGGATTGCCGCCGGCGCTGAGCCGGCGCCACAGCAATTCGGTCGCAGGCTGCATCAGCAGCCTTGCGGCGCCCTGGTTGAGATGCACGATCTGGAAGTCGGCCGGCTCGCCGCGCGCATCGCGGATCGCGGCGAGCGACAGCACGCCCTCGTCGGTGGCCGAGAAAATCGTATCGAGCAGATTGTACTGCGCATTGCGCTCGTTGACATAGACGCCGACCAGGATACCGCCCCAGCGCGACCGCGTCGGCAGCGCCAGCACGTCGAAGGTCCGCACCAGCCCGTCGCGGACGCAATGCGCCGACGCCAGATAGGGCCGGCAGTTCTCGCGCGCGTTTGCGGCCGCTTCGGTCAACGCGGTGGCGCAATCCGGCGGCAGGGCGCTGAGCGGAATGTCCCAGCGCTCGTCGTTCAGCCATGTCTGGACATAGCGGCCGGCATGCGAGACGCTGAGCATGCCATCGACGCTCCGCAGCAGCACGATATGATCCGCGAGCCGGCCGAGACTGCCGAGCATCACGTCTTCATAGTGCGGCAGCTTTTCGCCGGGACGGACCGCGGCCTGCCACTTGCGTTGCAGAACCGGTACGTCGGCGAACATCTCGGAATTGAATTTGGCCGATGCTTTAGCTGATTTCTTGTTGGCCATGACCATGGCGCGCCCCACGCAAACACTAGTCCCCACGGCATCCAAGTCATGCCGCGGCTTAACGTCATGTAAAAATAGGCAGGCCCGGTATCGCCGCGAGCGATTATGACGGCTCAAATCCGCGCGATGGTTAGTTCACATTAGAGACTATGACAGCTGCATGAAATGCAGGACCGGCCGGACGTCAGCGCGCCACGACCTCGACTTCGCCATCGACACCGTTGACGACATTGAAGGGGCGCTCGAACACCTTGCCTTCGTTCTTGGCGATCGCGCGATACTCGCCCTCGGAGAGCACGACACGCGGGAACGCGCCGATCGATTCCTTGATCACGTCGCCGCCCGGCGTGATCACCGACCAGGCGGTGTTGGCAAGCGCCTCGCCGCCCCGCTCGCTGACCAGCTTGAGGGTGATGACGGCGGCGCGATGGGTGACGGTGACGTCGGTCAGCTTGCCCGCCCCGACGCGAATGTCGGAGCGCACCACCGAGTTGGCGTCGCCATAGTTGGAGACGATGTAGTAGGTGCCCTCGGGCAGCAGCGCGACGTCGCCGGCGGCAACGTTCGGCACCATCGGTCCACGGTCCGAACCGTCGAACTGGCTGCCCTTGTAGATCGCAAACGAGATCTGGTTGGCGGGGATCTTGCTGCTGCCGACCCGACCCTCGATCCGCAGGCCCCCGGCCGGCAGCACGAAGGACTCGCGGTCGGTCTCCGACTTCAGGCTGACGGCGCGCACCGCGCTGACGAGGCCGAGCGCGACATGGACGACATAGTTGCCGGGCGGCAGTACCACGTTGGGCGTCGCCCCGCGCTCTTCGCGGACCAGCTTGTAGGTGCCGTTGTCGTCAGGTTTGTCGGCGAACACCCGCCACACCAGCCCGGCATTGATGACCGGCAGGTCCTTGCCGTACCGCGCCGTCAGCGACAGCACCGCCTGCCCCGCGGCCGGCGACCCGGCCGGCGGCGCTGCTACCACCGGCGGCACGGTCGCAATCGAGGGCTGGACGATGGTCGGCTGGTTCAGCGGACCAGGCAGAACGGGCCCTGAACCGCCGCCCGATGGCGGCGCCAGGTTGAGCGCCGGACCGGACGGCACCTCCGGGACCGAGGCGGGCGGAATCGGCGGCGGCCGGTCGCTGAAGAACTGTGCAGATACGGAACCGGGGATCAGGGCGAGCAAAAATGCCGCAAGCGTCAACAGCGGAAGGAGCCGCATGCCCCGTCCGCATCCGCCGATGCCGTTGCCCCTCGAAGTCATCATCATGCTTTTCAACGAAAACGCGGCAAATTCAAGCCTTCGTCCAAGGGGATCCAGGGGGCGTCCAAGGCTTTGTCACAGTCCGGGTGGGCGGTGCCCGCCATTTGGAACCGCGCGATCAAGCCGATGTTAGCCCTATCGTCGCGGTCCAGTCACATTCCCTGCCTACCGCGGACTACCCGGGGCATGAATCGTGCCTGTGGGACTAACCATGAAGACGGACGACGCTGGCGCAGCCATGCTGCGCAGCCTAGTCTCGCGCTGGCAGGAGATTTGTCGTGTTGGATAGCTGGATGGGCCGAGGCCACAAGAGCTCCGACGGCCCCGACAAGGTAGGCCTGGGAACGGTTCGCCGGCCGGTCATCGGGCTTGCGCTCGGCGGCGGCGCCGCGCGCGGCTTTGCCCATATCGGCATCATCAAGACCCTGCTGGCCCACGGCATCGTCCCCAATGTGGTGGTCGGCACCTCGATCGGCTCCGTGGTCGGTGGCGCCTATGCGGCCGGCCATATCGAGACGCTGGAGCAATGGGCGCGCGGCCTGCAGCCGCGCAGCGTGCTCGGCTACCTCGACATCCGCCTCAACGGCTCCGGCCTGATCCGCGGCGCCAAGCTGGCCGCCGAGATCGAGGCTGCGTTGGGCCAGGTCATGATCGAGGACCTCACGGTCAAGTTCGCCAGCGTCGCCACCGAAGTGCGCACCGGGCACGAGATCTGGCTGACCCAGGGTCGCGTCGTCGACGCCATGCGCGCCTCCTACGCCCTGCCCGGCATCTTCGCGCCGGTCCTGATCGGCGACCGCTGGTTGGTCGACGGCGCGCTGGTCAATCCGGTGCCGGTCTCGGCCGCGCGCGCGCTCGGCGCCGAGATCGTCATTGCGGCGAACCTCTCCAGCGACGTGTTCGCGCACTCGACCACGATCTACAATCACGGCCCGTCCGCCGCGCCGGAGGTGACGGTTGCGGTGACCGCCGAGGCCGAACTTGAGCCGGAGCCGCCGAAGCGCCGGTTTGGCCGCTTCTTCTCCGCCGAACGTACCGTGAAGCGGGAGTTTTTCGGCAGCGCCAGCCGGCCCGGCATCTCGAGCGTCATGGTCGACGCCTTCAACATCATGCAGGACCGCATCACCCGCGCACGCCTTGCCGGCGATCCGCCTGATATGCTGATCTCGCCGCGGGTCGGTCAGATCGGCTGGTTCGACTTCCACCGCGCCGACGACCTGATCGCGCACGGGATACGCGCCGCCGAACGCTCCATCAGCGCAATCGAGGAAGCGATCGACATCCTGGCGCCGCCGTCTAGCGGCGCGGGCAGCACCGGGAAGTAGCGCTCAGGCGGTCTTGATGTAGTCGCGCAACGCCTCCTGCTCGCGCTCATATTCCTCGACGCGCCGCTTGACGATGTCGCCGATCGAGATCAGCCCGACCACCTTGCCGTCCTCGACGACAGGAAGATGGCGGAATTTCCCCGTGGTCATCATCTCCATGATGCCGCTGACCGTATCGGACTCGCGGCAGCTCACGACCTTCTTGGTCATGACCGCCGCTGACCGGTTCGTCCAGCGCGCCCGCGCCGCGCTCAGAGAGCACGCGCACGATGTCGCGCTCCGACAGGATGCCCTCCATGCGGCTCTGCTCCATCACCAGCACCGCGCCGATCCTACGCTCGCCGAGCAGCTTGACCGCGGCCGAGAGCTTCGCGCCGGGCGCGACGCTCATGACCTGATGGCCTTTTGCATCGAGAATGGAACGTACCGTCATTGTCGGCCTCCCTGAATCCGCTCGCGCCCCGCTTGAGCGGAGCCGAGCCTGTTCGCCAGAGTCTTCAATCAACAGTTCCGCGCCGATTTCGGTTCCGGGGCGCGGCGAGTAGCAGGGCTCGATTTGTCGGCCCGCTTTGTTTCTGCGTCACAAAGATGATGGAGGAATTCGATCCAGGCCGCAAGCGGCGATCAGACGCGCCCCGACTGATCCACCGACGACGCATCTGCAGCATCGTCCCGCGTGCGCGGCACCGGATCGAACAACGAGAACAGCAGCAGTCCGGCGAGGAAGCCGCCGATATGCGCCTGCCAGGCGACGCTCGCGCCCTCGCCGCCGAGCGACAGCGAGGTGGCGCCGAACAGGATGTTGACGCCGAACCATATCGCCAGGAAGGCGAGCACCCGTCCGTTGCGCAGCGCCCGCCACAGCGACAGCGCAGGCACCTTGGCCGCCGCCTCGGCATCGCCACGGCTGAACGACAGGAAGCTGCCCTTCACGAAGGCAAAGCGGATCGCCGCCGCCATCGTCCCCGACACCGAAGCCGACGCTCCGATCATCGGCGCGATCGCGTGCTCATGGGTCAACAGATGCGCAAGCGCCCCGGCGGCCGCCGTCACCGCCATGAAGACAAAGAAACGCAGCGCGCCGAAGCGCCGCGCCAGCGCGCTGCCGAACGGCAGCAACCACAGCACGTTGAAGCCGATATGGGTGAGGTTGGCGTGCAGCAGCGAATAGGTGACGAAGGTCCAGACCTTGGCGCCTTCGCCGCCCGGAAAGGTGATGTCGAGCAGCGTCGAATCGTAGCGCTTCGGGATGAAGCCGAAGACGTCGATGGTCCAGTTCTCCAGCTCCGGCGGCAGCAGCACCCGCAGATGAATCACCGCGATCAGGAGGATGTAGGCGGTGAGCGCCGGCGGCAAGGTCAGGATCGGCTCGCGCGGCGCCTCCGGCGGCGGCGCGAGCGGGGATTCGGGATGGGAGTCCAAGGGGTCGGCGACCTCGATGCGGCGGTGGATCAGAGATAGGCGGCTTTCGCACCCCTGTGCAAGTGCACAATCCCAAAATCGGACACCGGGTGTCGCGCAGTGCGGAATCGGGACAAAAGAAAAGGGAGGGCGCTGAGAACGCCCTCCCTGGTCTGCTGGTCTTTCTCGTGCCCCGGAGGGATCGGGAGAAAATCCCCACCCTCCCCGCACGGTGACCAAACTGTTTGACGCCACCTGTGTACCAACGGCGCCGGCGCTTGGGGCAGCCGGCGCGAACGGGAACGCGCGGACCCTACCCACTGGTTCCGCGGGGGCCAAGGACATAGTTAAATTTACGTTAACAACACAAAGCTGCCGATAAGCCGCCCAAAGCGCGGCCACGGCATGGACGCTGCACAGCCTTCCCTGCACAACAGAGAAGGGAAGGCGCCTGAGCAAAACCGGGACAGATGTGTCCCGCCGAGACAGGTGCCGGGCAAGGTTTAGATGAAACACAGCTCGAGCCGCGAGTTCTTCGCATATTGGAATGCGAAGCGCGGCACCGCACGTGCACCTGACCGGAGTGAGTTCGAGCCGTCCGCGGTACGCGAACTGCTGTCCGACATCTTCGTGCTGTCCTATGACGGCGAGACCCGATTTCCGTTCCGCGTCGCCGGCACCCGCACCTCCGCCCTGCTCGGTTGCGACCTCAAGAACCGGAGCTTTTCCGCCCTGTTCACCGGTGCGAGCCGCGGCGAGATCGAAGACATCATCACCTGCGTCGTCGAAGAGACCCTGCCGGCCATCGCCGGCATCACCGCCACGACCGAGAGCGGCGCCAAGGCGCATCTCGAGCTGCTGCTGCTGCCCTTCACGAGCCGCGTCCACATGCCGGCGAGCCTCACCGGCCTGCTCGCCCCGTTCGAGGACGACGTCGGCCGGCTGCACGACCTGGTGCTGACCTCGTGGCGTTACCTGCATCCCCAGGAGCGGTTCGTGCCGCGGACCCTGCGCAAGCTCGCCATCGCGCGCGGCCTGATGGTCTACGAGGGCCTGCGCTAGCCGCCGGCACCCGCCTGGGGACGGGATGGCAGGCGCCGGTCGCTTGCACCCCGCCCCGCGGAACTCTATTAGCTGTCTGGCCGCCACGGCGGGGTGGACCCGCTCATTGCAGCTGCGGCCGGGTTGGGCATGTTTCGGAATTCGATCAGGCAGAAGATCGTCGGCATTGCCGCGGGACTCATCATCCTCGCGGTGGTCACCTCGCTGCTGTCGATGGTGATGGCGGGCCAGGTCGGCCATCTCCTCGACGAGCTCACCAACCGCTACATCCCCGCCTATGGCCACCTCGCCCGCGTCAACATCCGCGCGCTGGAGCGGTCGCTCGCCATGCGCCGGATGATGATGGCGAAGATGCAGGCGCCGGGCGAAGACTCCGGCTACGAAAGCGCGCGCAAGGCCTTCGACGAGATCGAGCCCCTGATCAAGCGCGAGGCCGACGCCGCGCGCACGCTGATCGATGCGATCATCGCCGATCCCTCGACGCCATCCGACAACGCCGCGCTCGGACGCCTCGATGACCGCATCGACAATGCCGTCAACGACCTGTTGATGCGCCTGAACGCAGAGAACAAGACGCTGCTCGAGCAAATCGACGCCAAGGACTTTGCGGCGGCGAAAGCGACCACGCTGCGCGCCGACGCCCTGCGCGACGACTTCAACACCAGGATCGAGGGCATCCGTGCCGACATGCTGGCGCAGGTCGCTTCCGCCGCTGCGAAGGTGATGAGTGCCCAGCAGCGGGCGATCATCATCTCCGGCGTCGTGACCGCCATTGCCGCGATCCTCGGCTTCGTGTTCGCGATGCTGGTCGGCAGCGGCATCACGCGGCCGGTGATGCGCCTGCTCGAAAGCACCCGCGAGGTCGAGGCCGGCCGCCTCGACGGCGCCATCACCATCACGACCCAGGACGAGATCGGCCAGCTGTCGGCCGCCTTCAACCGCATGATCGAGACGCTGCGGCACAACCAGCGCATCCGCGAGACGTTTGGCCGCTACATCAATCCGCGGATCGCCGAGGGCCTGCTCGAACAGCCCGCGATCGCCGCGACCGAAGGACAGCGCCGCGTCATGACGGTGATGTTCTGCGACATGAAGGGCTTCACCAGCCTGAGCGAGGGCGTGACGCCGAGCGGCCTCGTCAAGATCATGAACCTCTACCTGTCGACGATGTCGGCGCCGGTCCATGCGCATCGCGGCATCATCGACAAATATATCGGCGACGCCATCATGGCCTATTGGGGCGCGCCCTTCGTCGAGGAGGCCGAGCAGACCCATCTGGCCGCGCTTGCCGCCATCGACATGATCGGCCAGGTCAACCAGCTGCGCAAGGATCTGCCGGAACTGCTCGGCGTCCGCGTGATTCCGGCCGATTGCGACATCCGGATCGGGATCGCCACCGGCGAGGCCCTGGTCGGCAGCATCGGCTCCGAGTTCATGATGAGCTACACCGTGCTCGGCGACACCGTGAACCTCGCCTCGCGGCTGGAAGGCGCCAACAAGTTCTACGGCAGCCGCAGCCTGATCTCGGAGGCCACCGCCGCGGCCTGCGCCGCAACCATCGAGCTGCGCGAGATCGACCGCCTCGTGGTGATGGGGCAGACCCAGCCGGTCGCGGTGTTCGAGATCCTCGGCAAGAAGGACGAACTGACGCCGGCGCAGACCGAGTTGCGGCAGCGTTACGCGGATGGTCTCGCCGCCTATCGCGAGCGCCGCTGGGATGACGCCGAGCAAGCCTTCGCCGCGGCGCTGGCGGCGGCGCCCGGCGACGGCCCGTCGATCGCCATGAAGGCGCGCGTCGCAGCGTTCAGGCAAGATCCGCCGGCGGCCGATTGGGACGGCGCCTGGCATCCGGAGCGGAAGTAGCGGCGTCACGCTCATCCAGGCTCCGCCGCTACAGCTGGGCCTCGATCGCAACCTTGTCGATCACCGACCAGACCTGCACGATCTTCCCGTCGCGGAATTCATAGAACACGTTTTCGGCAAACGAGACGCGCTTGCCGTTGACGCCGAGACCGAGGAACGCGCCCTTCGGCGAACAGTCGAACGCCAGCCGGCTCGCGACGTTGGACGCATCCGACACCAGCAGAACGATGTTGAAGCGAAGGTCCGGGATGTCGCGAAAGTCCCCTTCCAGCATCGCGCGATAGCCGGATAACCCGAGCCGCCGGCCGTTGTGGCACACATCCTCGTCAACGAACTGACCGAGTTGCGGCCAGTCCTGGCGATTCAAACAGGCAATGTAGTTCCGGTAGATCTCGGCGAGGTCCGTTTTCATCATCGATCGTCCTCCTTGCCGCGGGTCCAGATGGCCATTGAGCATCTGAGTGCGATTCTAACACCGATGTCAGTTTCGACTCCGATGTCCGATGGCGCGAACGAAACACTCAGCCAGCGTGCACGTGAAAGCGCGACGTCCCGAAGAGACAGTGCGATTGCCGCTTCGGCAAACAATTTCTCAAACCGCGCGGAATGTCTCGCGCGATCGGGAGTTAGTGCTTCAGGTCAATAACTGTCCTTGTCAAATCGGAGGCGTACATGATCAAGTCACCGATGATGCTTGCGGCATTCCTGACAGCGCCGATCATTCTGTTCCCACCGCAGACCGCCGTCGCGGCTGGCGGAGGTGGCGGCGGTGGTGGTGGTGGCGACCCATACGGGTCGAGCTACGGCACTCCCGCGCCGTCCTATCCCCAGCAGAAGGACAGAAAGACCACGCACAAGGTCAAGAAGCCCTTCAAGCAGTCCGGCTTCGAAGACCCGGCGTTCCGCGACGGCTATCGCGCAGCCTATGCGACAATCTACGAACGCAACGACTACGCCGCCGCGATCGATCAGTTGCACGCACTCGGCCGCGATGATCAGCCGAACGTCGCGAACCTGATTGGCTACTCCTATCGCAAGCTCGGCGACTACAAGCAATCGCAGGTCTGGTACGAACGTGCGCTCAAGGCCGATCCGAACCACGTCCTGACGTGGAACTACTACGGCCTGTGGCAGATCGAACAGGGAAACCGCGACCAGGCGCAGTATCATCTGCAGCGGATCGCCGAGATCTGTGGCACCGAATGCGAAGAGTATCGGACGCTGGCGGCGGCACTGGAAAAGCCGCCGGGTACGAACCTCGTCTACTGAGCGCGTCGCGTAGCCCGCATGAGCGGAGCGACATGCGGGGAAGGACCGCCCCGGATGTCGCTGTCGCTTGTCCGGGCTATGCCTGTGAGCCGCGTTGTTCGCGTGTCCGTTTTTGCGGGAATTTCGCCGTTTTGGTCGACGTGACCAGCGAGTAGCTTGCGTGCCGGGCGACGCACGCGGATATTCTGAGATCGATCATCATGACCTGGCGGCTTCTCGCGTGGAGCGGCATCGCCGTTGCCGCGCTGGTTCCAATCATCGGCGGCATCTGGCTCTTCACCCTGCCCGCCGCATCGGCGTTCCGCGTTCCGCCGCCGATCGCGACGCAAGAGCACGACGCGATGCTCGCGGCGCTGAAGCCGCCGAAGCGGTCGCGCCCGCTGATCGCGATACCCGGCATCAACGACATGACCGAGACCACCGACTATCTGATGCCCTACGGCATCCTCAAGCGCGCCGATGTTGCCGATGTCGTCACGCTGGCGACGGGACCCGGTCCAGTCGCGCTGTTCCCGGTGCTGAAGGTCGAGCCTGATGCGACCATCGCCGCATTCGATGCCGCACATGGCGACGGCGCCGACTACGTTATCGTGCCGGCGATGAGCCGCGACGACGATCCGGCGGTCATGCAATGGGTCCGGCAGCAGGCGGAGAAAGGCGCCGTGATCGTCGCCGTCTGCGCCGGCGCCAAGGTGCTCGCCTCGACCGGCCTGCTCGACGGCAGGCGCGCCACCACGCACTGGTTTTACCTGAAGAACTGGCGCAGCAAACATCCTGAGATCCGCTATGTCGCCGACCGCCGCATCGTGGTCGACCACGGCGTCGCGACGACGACCGGGATTTCGGCCTCGATGCCGATGTCGCTGACCCTGATCGAGGCGATCGCCGGCCGTACCAGGGCTGAGGCCGTCGCGCGCGAGATCGGCCTGCCCGGCTGGGACGCGCGGCATGACAGCAACGCCTTCAAGTTCACGCGTCCCTTCGCGCTGACCGCCATCCGGAACACGCTGGCGTTCTGGAACCGGGAACAGCTCGGCCTCGCGCTTGCCCCCGGCGTCGACGAGGTCTCGCTGGCGCTGGTCGCCGACAGCTGGTCGCGCACCTACCGCTCGCATGCCGTGACCTTCGCCGCGACCGACGACGTCGTCACGACCCGCAACGGCCTGCGCGTCTATCCGCAAGTCGTGGCGCCGGATTGGTCCGCAGATCGTCTGCTGCCCGCGGTCGGCACCGCGCCGCCCGCGCAGGCGCTCGACCGGGCGCTTGCCGGGATCGAGACACGCTATGGCCGTGATACGGCCGATTTCGTCGCCGCGCAGCTCGAATATCCACGGGCTGACGCCGTGCAGTGAGGGATTGCGTCCCCAACAACGTATTCGATCCCCCATCCGCCCCATTGTCATCTGCCTGTCATGAATTGTGCCGACACGTCAGCGCCGGACCAGTTCGGGGACACGCATGGACTATTTCAAACGCTTCAACTTCCTGTTCGCTGCGCCGGTGTTCGAGGCCGACGACCTCGAGGGCATCCGCTTCAACCAGATCATCGCCGAGATCGAGCGCTCCGGCTTCGAGGTGGTTCGCGCCCGCAAGCTGGAGGATGCCGAGATCGCGGTGCAGACCGACGCCGCGATCGGCTGCATGGTGGTCGATTGGGGCAAGAAGGGACTTGAGGGCAAGACCGCGGCGCTGATCAACCTGATGCGCCGGCGCGGCCTCGACTTCCCGATCATCCTGTTGATCCGGCGCAAGCGGTTCGAGGACCTGCCGGTCGAGGTGCTCGATTTCATCGACGGCTACGTGTTCCTGTCCGAGGAAACCCCGCCCTTCATCGCCAAGAACCTGATCTCCAGGCTGAAGCAATATGCCGAGAATTTGAAGACGCCGTTCTTCGGCGCCCTGGTCGACTATGCCGAGGAAGGCAACCAGCTCTGGACCTGCCCGGGCCACAATGGCGGCGTGTTCTACAGCCGCAGCCCAATCGGACGGGTGTTCGTCGAACACCTTGGCGAAGCGGTGTTCCGCGACGACCTCGACAATTCCGTGCTCGACCTCGGCGACCTCCTCACCCACGAAGGGCCGGCGCTGCGGGCGCAGAAGGAGGCGGCCCGGATCTTCGGCGCTGAAAAGACGTATTTCGTGCTCAACGGCACCTCGACCTCCAACAAGGTCGCGCTCGGCTCGCTGGTCACCGACGGCGACCTCGTGCTGTTCGACCGCAACAACCACAAGGCCGCGCATCACGGCGCGCTTTTGATCGGCGGCGGCATCCCGGTCTACGTGCCGACGGTGCGCAACGCCTGGGGCCTGATCGGGCCGATGCGCTGGGACCTGCTCGACGAGGGCACGCTGCGCGACCACATCCGCAAGCACCCGCTGGTCAAGGACGAGAACGCCTGGAAGAAGGAGCGTCCGTTCCGGGTCGCCGTGGTCGAGCAGTGTACCTATGACGGCACCATCCACTCGGCCGAGATGATCCTCAAGCGGATCGGCCATCTCTGCGACTACATCCTGTTCGACGAGGCCTGGGCCGGCTTCATGAAATTCCACCCGATCTATGCCGGCCGCTTCGCCATGGGACTGTCCGATCTCGGCCCCGAGGCGCCCGGCATCATTGCGACCCAATCGACCCACAAGCAGCTCGCGAGCTTCTCGCAGGCCTCGCAGATCCACATCCGCGACCGCCACATCAAGGGCCAGAAGCGCCGGGTCGAGCATCGCCGCTTCAACGAAAGCTTCATGCAGCACGCCTCGACGTCGCCGTTCTACCCGCTGTTCGCCTCGCTCGATGTCGGCGCGCAGATGATGAAGGGCCGCTCCGGCGAAGTCTTGTGGGACGACACGATCCGGCTCGGCATCGAGCTGCGCAAGAAGATCCGCGCCGTGAAGCGCGAGTTCGAGGAGAAGGAGACGCGCCCCGAGCGGCGCTGGTTCTTCGAGCCGTTCGTGCCGGATCGCGTGAAGATCCCCGACGTCGCGCGCGAGAACGGCGTGCACAATGTCGCCTGGGAGACGATCTCGACCGATCAGCTCGCGACCAATCCGTCCTACTGGCAGCTCAGTCCCGGCGAGACCTGGCACGGCTTTCCCGAGCTGACCGCGGGCTTCGCGATGACCGACCCGAACAAGCTCACATTGCTGACGCCGGGCTTCGATCACGCCACCGGCGCCTATGCCGATCACGGCATCCCCGCGCCGGTGGTGGCGCAATATCTGCGCGAGAACCAGATCGTCGCCGAGAAGAACGACCTCAACTCGCTGCTGTTCCTGCTGACGCCCGGCGTCGAGGCCAGCAAGGCCGGCACACTGGTGTCGGGGCTCGTCGCCTTCAAGAAGCTGCACGACGACAACGCGCTGATCGAGGACGTCATCCCCGAATTCTTCCGCCGTCGCCCGCAACGCTACACCGGGGTGCGGCTGCGCGACCTCTGCGGCGACATGCACCGCTTCTTCCGCGACGGCGGCGTCAGCACGCTGCAGGCCAGGCAATTCCTGCCCGAGCACCTGCCCGAGATCGCGATGTCGCCGCGCCAGGCCGCACAATATCTCATCCGCAACGATGTCGACTATCTGCCGATCGACCAGATCTTCGGCCGCGTCGCCGCGACGCCGTTCGTGGTCTACCCGCCCGGCATCGCCACCATCGTGCCCGGCGAGCGGCTGTCGGAACGCAGCAAGCCAATGATCGATTACCTGAAGATGTTCGAGGCGAGCTTCAATGCGTTCCCGGGCTTCGAGGTCGAGGTCCAGGGCATCTACAAGGAGATCGACGACTCCGGCCGTGTCCGCTTCTACACCTATGTCGTGTCCGAATAGGCGAACGGACGCAACACAATGGAGAATGATCACAAGATCACCGTCCGTCCTTCCCGCGACAGCGACGTCGACGCCATGCTGTCGATCTACCGCCAACATATCCGCCGCGGCGTCGAGGAAAGCGTCGACGACAGCGGCACGCCGGAGCCCGACGATCTGCGCGACCGCCGCAAGAATCTGCGCAACACCCGCCTGCCCCACCTCGTCGCAATCTGTGACGGCGAGGTGGTTGGCTATGCCTATGTCGTGCTGTTCCGCAAGCGTCCGGCCTACCGCTACACGGTGAAGCATTCGATCTATGTGCATCACCGCTTCACCGGCCAGCGCGTCGGCGGCCGGCTGCTGCAGGAGCTGATCGACACCTGCGCCGCCGCCGGCTTCCGCCAGATGATCGGCTACATCGACAGCGACAACGCCGCCTCGCTCGCGCTGCACGACCGCTTCGGCTTCGCCCGCGTCGGGCATTTGCCCGGTGTCGCCTATCGGTATGGCACACCGTGATGGTGCAGCGCTCCCTCGCCGCCGGCGCCACCGCCCCACCGCCCCCCGCGCCGCTGTCGCGACGGTGATGGGCACGACACTTTCCATTCGTCGTCCCGGCGAAGGCCGGGACCCATAACCACAGGATTGGATTGGCAAGGAAGGCTGTGGCCCCAGCGTCGCGCAATAATCACCTTCGGTGGTTATGGGTCCCGGCCCCCCGTGCGCTATTGCGCACTAGGCCGGGACGACAGCGAATGTGTTGCGCGGCCGGTGAGTCATGCACCGGCATTCTCGCGGCCTCTGCAGCGCGAGTTTTGCATTTCGTTTCGCCGCTCTGATGACAGAGGGCGCAGGGAAAGCCGGATGCCGATCGCACCCATGGGTCCCGAGTAATCCTGCAGGCTGCAAGGCGCAAGCGACCTGAACGCCCTACTCCAGCGTAAAGCCGACCCGCAGCGCCACCTGATAGTGCCGGATCTTGCCGTCCTCGATATGGCCCCGCGTCTGCACCACCTCGAACCACTTCATTTCCCGGATCGTCTTTGACGCGCGGCTCACGGCGTTCTCGATCGCCGCCTCGATGCTCTTGTCCGATGATCCGACCAGTTCCAGGATTTTGTAGACGTGATCCTTGTCGTGCGTGGCGGGCATGTCGACCTCCTCTGTGGATGCGCGATCCGGACCGCTTGCGCTGCGGTTCGGACAGTCCATCGTCCGATGCGGGCCGGCCATCGTCAAAACCGACGAATGCTGCGCGGCAACACGCCGGACGAATTGAATAAACGTGTCGCGGCGCCTTTGGTGCCAGCATGCATTTCGTGCCAGCTGCGCACCCGCCCTTGTCCGGGCCTTGACCTATGGTAGCATGGTTTCATCAAGTATTCGGGAGCGATACGATGTCCACTGCGTCCAGCTCACCCGCCACACCTCCTCACAGCCTCGGATCCGGGCTTTCCAACCTCCGCGCCAAGTGGGGCTGGATCGTCGCCCTCGGGGTGATCTACCTGATCGCCGGCGTGCTCGCCTTCGGCAGCGTCTTCTTCGCCACCGTCGTCAGCGTGCTGTTCGTCGGCGCCATGATGATCGTCGCCGGCGTCGCCGAGATCATCAACGCGTTCCAGTTCAAGACCTGGGGCAAATTCCTGTTCTGGCTGCTGCTCGGCGCGCTCTATGTCGTGGCGGGCTTCATCACCTTCGAGAACCCGCTGCTCGCCGCGGCGACGCTGACGCTGTTCCTCGGCATCGCGCTGGTGGTGTCGGGCATCGTCCGCATCTTCCTCGCGTTCGGCATGAACTCGGAAGCGCCGTGGGGAATGGTCGCGATCTCCGGCCTGATCACGCTGGTGCTCGGCGCCATGATCCTGGCGCGCTGGCCGGTCTCGAGCCTCTACGTGCTCGGCATCTTCCTCAGCGTCGACCTGATCTGCGCCGGCGTGAGCTGGATCAGCATGGGCATGGCGCTGAAGCGCAGGGCGTGAGGCGCGATCGTCGCCTCAGGCACGATCGACGGGTGGGTTAGCCTCAAACTAACCCGCCGCATGTTTCGCGTGCGGAGAGATGGCGGGTTGCGCTGGCGCTAACCCGCCTACGCTCAATCCGCCTGCAAGCCCTCAGGGCTGCGCGAGATGCCAGGCGCCGTTCAGGAAACCGTCGCCGGTGATGTCGCCGGCCTTCTGGTCCTTGGCGAAGGTATAGAGCGGCTTGCCCTTGTAGGCCCACTGCTTGGAGCCATCGTCACGCGAGATGATGGTGTAGCCGCCTTCAGCCTTGTCGCTGGCGTCAGCCTTCAAGACCGGCCAATTCGTCGCGCACGGGCCGTTGCAGGCCGACTTGCCTTCGGAATCCTTGTCGAAGGTGTAGAGCGTCATGCCCTTGGCGTCGGTGAGGACCGAGCCCTTCGCGGTGGTTCCGGTCTTGGTCGGCGGCGCGGCAAAGGCCGCCGAGGCGAACGCAAGCGACACGGCGGTGGCGAGCGCGAGCGAGATCGATGTCTTCATGATGTCTCCTGTTCGAATGCAAATGGCTTGCATGCGTAAGGACGCCGAAGGGCGCGCACTATTCCGCTGACGGCGCGCGAAGAATTTTCGGGATGGCGATCAATGCGAGGGGAATAAAGCCGCAGGCGCGTGCCGATACCGTCCCGTAGCCCGCATGAGCGGAGCGACATGCGGGAGCCGCCCGGATATCGCGGAGCCTGTCATCGGGCGCGCGTTCGCGCGACCCGTTGGCTCATCCGGGCTACAACACCGAATGTGCTACCGCCTGATCTCCTCCGCCGCGCGCACCAGCGGGCGGTCGGAGAGCTGGATCGGGCCGGAGAACGGCGTACTCATTTCAAGGATCAGATAGATCGCGGCCGAGATCAGCGCCGCGGCGGCGACGGTGGTCGAAATCACCACCGCGTTGCGCGGCGCGCGAAAGCCGAGGGTGGCGAACATCAGCGTCAGCCACCCGACCAGGATGCAGATCAGCGGCGACGGAAACGAGCCGTCGGACTGCTCGACAAAGGTCCAGCGCTGCTGCACCGCCTGCCGATAGACCGAGCGCGCGTCGTTCCACAGCGCCACCTTCTGCTCGTCGTCGAACCGCAGCTCGCGGAGGCTGGTGCCGACCTCGTCGAGCAGGCGCTCCGACACGGCGCTTGCCCTGGAGATCGGAACATCCTTGAGCACCTGCTCGACATAGGCGAGCAGCCGCTTGCGCGGCTCCTCGGCGCTCGGCCCGAGCGGCCGCAGGCTGCGATCGAGCAGGATGAGGTCGGTGGCGAAGACGTGCAGATTGCGATCGACCGCCACATAGGTGTTGGCGGCACTGTTCATCATCAGGCCAAGCAACAGCGACGGCATGGTGACGAACAGCGTCGCGACCAGGCGTACCGAGGTGTTGGTCTCGTCGCTGCGGTGATGATCGGCGAGCCGGGCATGGATCGCCATGGTCGCAAGCGCGGCGCCGCCGAGCAGGATGAAGATCAGGACGGCGACGATGAATGCAACCACGGCTTGCGAAAACCTGCGAGAGAATCAGGTCCGCAGGATAGCAAGGGACGCCCGGCGGTGCATGTCCGGTTGACTAGCCGCCCCCACGCGCTATCCAGTCCGCACAGATTTGGGGGACATCCGGCGAGAGCGCGAGGGGCGCTCCAGAGGAGATACCACGTGCATATCGTCGACGACAGCGAGGTCAACCGCGTCCTGAGCTTTCCGGTCCTGATCGAGGCGATCGAGGCCGCGCACCGACGGCCGAAGATCGCGGTGCACGACGGCTATCTCGGCGACGACAAGGGCCAGCAGCTGGTGACGCGCAGCGCGGTCGATGCCGGCCGCTTCATGATGACCAAGCTCTACACCAGCTTTCCCGGCAACCTCGCCCACGGCAAGCTGCCGGCGGTTCAGGCGGTCTGCGTGCTGTTCGACGGCAATGACGGGCGTCCGCTCGCGGTGATGGACGCCGCCGAGATCACCCATTGGAAGACCGCCGCGGACTCCGCCCTCGGCGCAAAACACCTGGCGCGGCCGGATGCCGAGACGCTGCTGGTGGTCGGCGCCGGCGAGATGGCGCGCTGGCTGGTGCGCGGCCACCGCACCGTGCGGCCGCGGCTGAAGCGGGTGCGGGTCTGGAACCGGACAGTTGAACGCGCCCAGGAGCTCGCCGCGCTGCTGGAAGGCGACGGCATCGCGGCCGAGGCCGTCTCCGATCTCGACGCCGCGACACGCGAGGCCGACATCATCACCACCTGCACCCGCTCGCGCGAGCCGCTGGTCAAGGGCGCCAACCTTAAGCCCGGCACCCATCTCGATCTGGTCGGCGGCTTCACCCCGGAGACCCGCGAGTCCGACGACGAGGCGGCGCGGCGTTCGCGCATCTTCGTCGACCGCCGCGAATCCGCCTTCGATGGCGTCGGCGACATCCTGCAACCGATCGCGAGCGGTGCGATCGCCGAGAGCGACGTGCTCGGCGATCACTACGATCTCGCCGGCGGCAAGGTCGCCGGGCGGCTGTCGGATAGCGACATCACCTTCTTCAAGAACGCCGGCGGCGGGCATCTGGATCTGATGACCTGCGAGACGGTGCTTGCGCAGCTGGGGAAGGAGCTGCGGTAAGCGGAACTGTTCTGTAGCCCGCATGAGCCAACGGGTCGCACGAATGCGCGCCCGATGAAGGGCTCCGCAACATGCGGGATCAGCCTCCCCGGATATCGCTTCGCTCATCCGGGCTACTTCTACGTCTCGCGCAGCCAGACCTCGCCGATCGAGTGATCGGCGCGCTTGCGCAGCACGACGTCGGCCCGCGTCCGCGTCGGCAAGATGTTCTCCCTGAGATTGGCGCGATGATGCTCGCGCCACAGCCGCTCCGCGACCTCGCGCGCGTCACCCGGCGGCAGGTCCCTGTAGTGGTGGAAATAGGAGGCGGGATTCCGGAACGCTGTCGGCTGCAACCTGAGGAAGCGTTCGACATACCAGGACTGGATGTCGGCCTCATCGGCATCGAGATAGATCGAGAAGTCGAAGAAATCCGACACCACCACCGGCGCCGTGCCGCGCGCCAGCAGCACGTTGAGGCCCTCGAAGACCAGGATGTCCGGCTGCTGGATGACCTGGCGTTCCGACGGCACGATATCGCCGATCAGATGCGAATAGACCGGCAGCTCGAGCTCGCGTTCGCCCGCCTTCGCCGCTGCGAGAAATCGCAGCATGCGCGGCAGGTCGTAGCTCTCGGGAAAACCCTTGCGCCGCATCAGCCCGCGCTCTTCGAGAACGCCGTTGGCATGCAGGAAGCCGTCGGTCGTCACCAGCTCGACCCGCGGATGATCGGCCCAGCGGGCCAGCAGCGCGCACAGCACGCGGGCAAAGGTGCTCTTGCCGACGCCGACGCTGCCGGCCAATGCAACGATGTAGGGCGAACGGCGTGCCGGGCGGCCGAGAAACTCCGCCTTGACGTGCGCAAGGTTGCGCGCCGCCGCGAAATGCAGGTTCAACAAGCGCGTCAGCGGCAGATACACGTCGCTGACTTCGGCGGAATTGATCGGCTCGTTCAAGCCGCGCAACGCCGCGAGATCGGCGTCCGAGAGCGTCAGCGACGTGCTGGCGCGCAAGGCCGCCCAATCGCTGCGGCCGAAGATCATGTAGGCTGACAGCTCGTCGGGGTGGGTCATCTCAGCCGTTCACGGTGAGCCTGATGCGTCCGATCGATCTTGCCGAGGCAATGCCGGTTACGTCAATCGCCCTTTGCGGCGGCGATGGCAACGAGTAGCCCGCATGAGCGCAGCGACATGCGGGGCCGGTCTCCCCCCGGATATCCCTTCGCTCATCCGGGCTACGCGGCGACCGTAGTAGAACCGTAGGGCGGGTTTGCGTTGGCGTAACCCGCCCTACGCTCCCTACTCCGCGGCCTGCTGCGTCGGTGCGTCCAGCGCCTCCGACACCTTCGGCGGCGACATCGGCAGGCTGTAGAAGCGTTTGCCGAGCGCGTTGTGGACGGCGTTGGCGACCGCGGCCATCACAGGCACCAGCGGCACCTCGCCGACGCCCTTGACGCCCTGCGGATGCTTCGGGTTCGGCACCTCGACCAGCGCGCAGTCGAGCATCGGCAGGTCGGAGCAGACCGGCATGCGATAATCGAGGAAGCCGGGATTATCGACCTTGCCGTCCTTGTTGTAGATATACTCCTCGTTCAGCGCCCAGCCGATGCCCTGCGCGACGCCGCCCTGCAGCTGGCCCTCGACATAGCTCGGATGCACGGCGCGGCCGACATCCTGCACGGCGGTGTAGCGAACGACGCGGACGATGCCGAGATCGACATCGACCTCGACGTCGCAGATATGGGTGCCGAAGCCGCCCTCGGCGCCCTGGGTGTTGAGCTGCACGCTGGCGCCGATCGGACCGCCCTGCGACGGCGCCTTCTCGGCGAGGTCGGCGAGCGTCAGCGGTTCGAACTGGCCGGCATTCGGGCTCACCGGATGCGCGGCGCCGTTCTCCCACTTCACGGCTTCAGGGTCGATCTCCCAGACCTTCGCCGCGCGCTCGCGCAAGGTCGCGATCACCTTGTCGGCGGCCTGCGTCACCACCATCGAGGAGGCGAACAGCACGCGGCTGCCGCCGGTGAGGTTGGAGAATCCGACCGTCTGGGTGTCGCCGATGATGACGGAGACGCGCTTGTAGTCGATGCCGAGCAACTCGGCGCAGATATTGGCGATGCCGGCGCGCGAGCCGCCGATATCGGGGTGCCCTGTCGTGACGACGACGTTGCCGTCCTCGGTGATGTTGACCTGCGCGGAGGATTCACCGCCGGCATTGAACCAGAAGCCGGAGGCGACGCCCCTGCCCTGCAGCTTGCCGAGCGGCGCGGCATAATGCGGATTGTTCCTGGCGGCTTCCAGCGTCTCGATATAGCCGATGCGTGGGAACACCGGGCCGTGCGCCGCCTTGGTGCCTTCCTTCGCCGCGTTCTTCAGCCGCAGCGCCAAGGGGTCCATCTTGAGCGCCTCGGCAAGCTCGTCGAGCACGCACTCCACCGCATAAGCGCCGATCGGCGCGCCGGGCGCGCGATAGGCCGCGACCTTGGAGCGGTTGGAGCAGACGTCGAACCCCTCCGACAGCACATGCGGGATGTCATAGGGCGCGAAGCTGCACCCGACCGCACCGCGGATCGGCGAGCCCGGGAAGGCGCCGGCCTGCAGATAGAAGCTGCCATGGGCGGCGACGATGGTGCCGTCCTTCTTCGCGCCGATCTTCACCGTGCTCTTCGAGCCCGAGGTCGGCCCGGTGGCGCGCATCACCTCCTCGCGGGTCATCACCATCTTCACCGGGCGGCCGGATTTTTTGGCGAGCAGGGTGGCGAGCGGCTCGAGATAGACGATGGTCTTGCCGCCAAAACCGCCGCCGATCTCGGCGGGGATGGCGCGGATGTCGCTCTGCGGGATGCCGGTCAGCATCGAGGTCATCGCGCGCACCATGAATTGGCCCTGGCTCGACGACCAGATCGTGGTCTTGCCGTCGGCCGCAACCGAGATCAGGCAGGCATGCGGCTCGATATAGCCCTGATGCACCGGGCGTGTGGTGAAGGAACGCTCGATGATGACTTCAGCATCCTTGAAGCCCTGCGCGATGTCGCCCTTCTTGGATTCGAGGCGGCCCATGATGTTCGAGGGCTTGCCGTCGAATTTGTTGAACTCGTGCAGGATCGGCGCATCAGCCTTCAGCGCGTCGTCGATCTCGATCGCCCAGGGCAGCACCTCGTAGTCGACCTCGATCAGCTTGCAGGCCTCGGTCGCGATCGCCTCCGTGGTCGCGGCGACGGCGGCGACGGGATGGCCGGGGAACAGCGCCTTGTCGCGCGCCATCACGTTGCGGCACATCCAGCGCATGTCCTGGATGCCGAGCATGACGGCGCCCTTCTCGATCGTGAAGTCGACGATGTCGCGCGCGGTGACCACCGCCTTGACGCCGGGCAGCGCCTCGGCCTTGGCGGTGTTGATCGACCTGATGCGGGCGTGCGGATGCGGGCTGCGCAGCACCTTGCCCCAGATCATGCCGGGCATGGTGGTGTCGGCGGCAAACGCCGCGCGGCCGGTCACCTTGTCGACGCCATCGGGCCGGATGGTGCGCTGGCCGATCCATTTGTTGTTGACGACGTTCATGGGCGAGCCTCCCGCATTTCAGCCGCGGTCTCCATCACCGCGCGGACGATCTTGTCGTAACCGGTGCACCGGCAGAGATTGCCGGCGAGCCAGAAGCGGACTTCCTCTTCGGTCGGGTTTGAATTCCTGGCGAGCAGCGCCTCGGAGGCGACCAGCATGCCCGAGGTGCAGATGCCGCACTGAAGCGCGGCGTGCTCGAGGAACTTCTGCTGCAACGGATGCAGCTTCTCGCCTCTGGCCATGCCCTCGATGGTCCCGATCTCGTGGCCCTCGGCCTCGGCCGCGAGCATCAGGCAGGAGCAGACCAGGCGGCCGTCGAGCGTGATCGAGCAGGCGCCGCAATCGCCGGACGCGCAGCCCTCCTTCGAGCCGGTGAGCCCCAGTTGCCCGCGCAGCGCGTCGAGCATGGTCTCGTAGGGCTCGCACAGGAATTCGACCGGCTCGCCGTTGACTGAGGTGGTGACGTGCAGTTTCGCCATGGTGCTAGAGTCCTCCCGCGCGCTGTGCGGCGATCGCGGCGGTGCGCTTGAGCAGCACGCCGGCGGTTTTGATCCGGTAGGCGATGGTGCCGCGCTTGTCGTCGATCGGACGGCAGGCGGCGCGGCATGCGGCAGCGGCGGCTTCGAGCGCGGCATCGTCGAGCTTCGAGCCGGTCAGCGCCTTCGCCGCAGGCTCAACCAGCAGCGCGGTCGGCGCCACCGCGCCGAGGCCGACGCGGGCCGCGGTACAGACGCCATCCTTCAAGGTCAGGCTGACGCCGATGCCGACCACCGCGATGTCCATCTCGGTGCGCGGGATCATCCGCAGGTACGCGTCACCCGAGCCTTTCGGCCGCGGCGGCAAGGTGAAGCTGACCAGGATCTCGCCCGGCTTGAGGTTGGTACGGCCAGGTCCGGCCGGCACATCCTCAACCTTCATGTCCCGCCGGCCGTTCGGACCCTGCACGGTGACGACGGCACCCGCCGCAATCATCGCCGGCACGCTGTCGCCGGCCGGTGAGCCGTTGCAGAGATTGCCGCCGGCGGAAGCGCGGCCTTGCACCTGCTTGGAGCCGATCAGGTTCACGGCCTCGAGCACGCCGGGCCACACCTTGCCAAAGCGCGCATGCTCGGCGAGCTCCATGCCGGAGACGGCGGCACCCACACGGAAACCGCCATCGGCGGTTTCGCTGATTTCGGTCATCTCGCCGATCTTCTTGATGTCGACGATCAGTCCCGGCCGCACCAGGCCGGAGCGCATTTGCACCAATAAGTCGGTGCCCCCTGCCATAATGCGGGCGGCACTCCCGGCGGCAGCAAATGCGCCAATCGCTTCGTCAAGCGTGCGCGGTGCTACGTATCGGATATCGGTCATGACGGTTCTTTCGGTCTCCCTCGACTGCTTGTTCCCTTAGGATTTGCGGGATGTGGCCTTATTGATTGCTGGCCGGCAGATCGCGAGCCTACACGGCGGATCGGGGTCCGAACAGCCTGCGAGGTGCGGCAGGAAGCGCAGGCTCCTATGCAGGATGCGGACTTGTGCGGTGCCGGCGGCGGCGCGCGGCATTTGCTTTGGGGCGCGCTCGCGACCCGCCGCGACGAGGCCGCCAACCAGATCGGTCAGGCCTGACCGCGTTTGCCGGAGCCGATCCCAAGCATCGAGAACATCCCGATGACGAGCAGCGCCGCCGGAATGCACCACCACAACACGTAGCCGAACATGTATTCGAAGATCGTGCGCCGGTAAGGGGGAAGCGGATTGGGCAGCGCGCCGGCACGCTGCATCTGCTCGATCTTCTCCTGCGAGAGCTCGTGGTAAACGTTGAGCGGGCGGCCGTTGAGGTCTTTGCCGGAGCCCTTGACCATCAGGGCATAGTAGCCCGTCATCTTGTAGGGCAGGATGAAGGAGTGCGTGAGGCTCACATAGCCTAGCGCGAGGGCTTCGCCCTTGGGCCCCTTCTCGGTCAGGTCCTGCAGCTGCTGGTAGCTGTATCGCGTGCCGAACTCCGCGGCGCGTACGTCCTGACCGGACACCGCCACGCCGATGAACACGAGAAGAACGAGCAGACCGCGGCGCATGGCGTCTTGCCTCTCAACGTCTTGCCTCTCAAAGGGACGCGGCGGTTCGACCGCCGAACACTCATCAAACAAGCTACCGGAAAGGTGTCCAACCCCGGCTAACCCAGGCGATACAAGTGTCAGCAGCCGGTTAAGTCCTCCTCAACCTCGTCGGGACGTGCTGAGCGCGGCGAAGCCCGGAACCAGCGCCTGCTCGGCGACGTGCTCAAGCAGTGAGCGCACACGGCTTTGCAACCTCGCAACCGGACCGAACGCGATGGCGCGGCTCTTGCTTGCTTTCAACAACGGATTGGTGAAGCATGCCGGCGCAAGGGCAGATCGGGAGACGGCGAATGGTCGAAGTTTCGCGCAGAACGCTCCTCAAGCTTGCGGCCGGCGTACCGCCAGCCGTCCTGTCATCGCGCGCCCTTGCCGCGAGCAAGGGCAAGACCATCACCGCCGTGATGCATTCGGACCTGCGCATCATCGATCCCGGTTTCACCACCGCCTACATCACCCGCGACCATGGCTACATGGTCTACGACACGCTGCTCGGCATCGATTCGAGCTTCAAGGTCCGCCCGCAAATGGCGGACTGGACGATCTCGGACGACAAGCTCACCTACACCTTCACGCTGCGCGACGGCCTGAAATGGCATGACGGCGCGCCCGTCACCGCGGAGGACTGCATCGCCTCGCTGAAGCGCTGGACCGCCGTCGACGGCATGGCGCAGAAGCTGGCCGAATTCACCGCTTCCCTCGAGGCGAGCGGGCCGAAGACGATCGTGCTCAAGCTCAAGGAGCCGTACGGCCTCGTGCTGGAGTCGCTGGCAAAGCCCTCCTCCTACGTCGCCTTCATGATGCCGAAGCGGCTCGCGGAGACGCCGCCGGGCAAGCAGATCGCCGAGCAGATCGGTTGCGGGCCGTTCAAGTTCGTGAGCGCGGAATTCCAGCCGGGCGTGAAAGCGGTCTATGAGCGCAACGCCGACTACGTGCCGCGCAAGGACAAGCCGGATTGGCTGTCGGGCGGCAAGGTCGCGAAGGTCGATCGCGTCGAATGGGTCACGATGCCCGACGCGCAGACCGCGATCAACGCGCTGCAATCCGGCGAGATCGACTTCCTGGAACAGCCGTCGGTCGACCTGCTGCCGGTGCTCGAGGCGAACTCCGACCTCACCGTGGCCGTGCTGAACAAGTTCGGCTTCCAGATCGAGGGCCGGATGAATTTCCTGCACCCGCCATTCGACAACGCCAAGGTCCGCCGCGCCGCATTCCTGGCGATGAACCAGAAGGACGTGCTCGACGCCACCGTCGGCAACGCGAAATATTACGAGATCTGCGGCTCCTATTTCGCCTGCGACACGCCGCTCGCCAGCGACGCCGGCGCCGAGACGCTGATCAAGGGCAACGGCATGGCCGAGGCGAAGAAGGCGCTCGCCGCCTCGGGCTATGACGGCACGCCCGTCGTGATCATGATCCCCGGCGACGTGCAGACGCTGAAGGGGCCGCCGACGGTCGCGGCGCAGCTGTTGCGCGCGGCCGGCTTCAACGTCGACGCGCAGGTGACGGACTGGCAGACCGTAGTGAGCCGCCGCGCCAGCCAGAAGCCGCCCAAGGAAGGCGGCTGGAACCTGTTCTTCACCTTCACTGGCGCGACCGAGGTGATGAACCCGATCGTCAACAACCAGATCGCCGCCAACGGCAAGCGGGCGTGGTTCGGCTGGCCCGAAGACGCCAAGCTCGAGCAGATGCGCGACGCCTATGCGCGCGCCACCTCCCCTGAAGAGCAGAAGAAGGTCGCGGTCGAGATTCAAAAGCAAGCCTACGAGCAGGTGATCTATATCCCGCTCGGCCAGTTCCGCTTGCCGAGCGCCTGGCGCAAATCGCTCGCCGGCGTGCTGGAAGGCCCGGCGCCGCCGGTGTTCTGGAACGTCGACAAGACCGAATAAGCAATCGGCTTGTCCGCAGACCCCCTTCGCCCCCAAGCGACCGCCGCAGCTGCGCGCGGCCAAAATATCGAAAACAACCCCATGCAAAGGAGCTGGCGGCTGCCGGCGTTCGACAAGGCAACTTGACACGTCGGGCAACTCAGGGATACATTTCCAATATTCCGAAATCGCGCAAACGCCTCTTGCATGTGCGTCGTCGTCTTATCCTCGTTCAGCGCGCGCTCCCACACGCGAAAGGATAGCTCGTCCTATTCCAGTCCGTTTTCTCGAAGCAGCCTTGCAGTAGACATGCAGAAGAATAGCCACAAGGCGATCGAGATGAGACTACGATGCACCGACTTTGCTCCCGACTGGTATCAAAGTGACAGCCGTTATGCAGCAACTGTCGACAACGAACTCCGTTGTCGACTACAGGAGCTCGAAAGCAACTAGGAATTGAGTTTCCGTTCGCTTGGTGGGTAGTTCGATTGTCCAGCCAACCAACGCAGACGTGCCGAAGGCCAGCTCAGATGTCGGCTTCTGTCATCGTTCCTGACCTCCGGGCCATCGCGGAGATGTCCGGATACGAGAGTACAACTGATACCGGCCCCGGAGGCCCAGATGTCGCACTTTGACCCAAAGCCGACGCAGGGCAGTAAAGCACCGAAGTCGGCCCGAAGCGCTCATCACCCTTCCGGCACGCCAGCGAGGCGCCAGCCTTCACACAAGCGCTGCAGCCCGGCAAGGTAAATTGGATTGTCGCTTTGTTGAGCTGCGAGCAAGCGACGAATGGTGAAACCTGAGTTGAGCGCAAGTCCCGTTCTCGCAGCAGTTCGCGCCTCATCGAGCGCGCCGGTCAAGGCCAAGGCAGCGGCGAGCGATATATGAGCGAGATGAAAGTTACGGTTCGCCTCGGTGCTTCGTCGCAGCCAACTGACGGCTTCGACGTCTGAACCAAGCAGTAGCTTGGCCACGCCCGCAAAACACGCCCACTGGTAAGCGAAAACGTCGCGAGGAGAGAGCCGTAAAGCTTCGAGTATATGACCTTCGGTCTCGGTAGCGCGACCTATGTAGGATTTGGCGAAACCAAGGGCAGCATGAGCGTGGACCAAATTCGGAGCCAGCGCCAACGCATGTTCGAACTCACGGATGCCTTGGGCGGCCCGGTTCGTAAAGGTCTGGACCCAACCCCGAGCCATGTGGGCTGAGGCACTGTTCGGCCTAATCGACAATACCTTGTTCATCATCGCCTCGGCCGCCGCAAGCCGCGCGGGCCCATCATCCGTCGTAAAGCTACCTCCAACTACCGTATCAACATTTGCCAGACCAATCATTGCTTCGACGTTGCCGGGATCGAACTCCAGCGAGCGTTCGAAGAAGCCCCGCGCTTGCGTCACGCATTCAAGGCTAATCCCCTTCATGAACCAGGCCCGGCCCTGGAAGTACAAGTCCATCGCATCGGGATGCAGCGTACGCTCGGCTCGTCGCGCCTCAGCCTCGATGAGCTGGGCACCTAATGCACCGGCGAGCCTCGACACGATTTCGTCCTGCATATCGAACAGGTCGACGACAGGCTTCTCGAAGCGATCGGCCCAAAGATGCTGGCCGCTCCTGGCATCGATCAGCTGAACATTCATCCGAAGTCGCTTGCCGCTGCGTTGCACTGAGCCTTCGAGCACGTAGCGAACATTCAATTCGCGGCCGACTTGGCGGACATCGACAGCTCTGCCCTTGTATGAGACGGCGCTGTTCTGTGCCATTACGAATGAACCACCGATGCGCGACAGGTCCGTGGTCAGACTCTCGGTTATACCGTCCGCGAAATAGTCCTGCTCACGATCACCGCTCAGGTTCGCGAAGGGTAGCACGACGATGGATAGGCGCGGCGGCGCTTCGCCGGTTCGCTCAATTGGGCCAATCGTCTCATTTGCGGGCCTCCGGTCTTCCTTCACTGCGCCAACGAAGCGGAAACCTTTGCGCGGCAATGTTTTGATCAAGTGCTGTTTCTCGCCCGTGTCGCCGATTGCGCTTCGGGCGGCGTTCAGGCGAGTCGTTAGCGCGGCATCCGAGACGACGCGACCCTTCCAAACGGCGCCGACGAGGTCGTCTTTGCTGACGACGCGCTCCCTGTTCCGGATCAGGTATTCAATCAGGTCGAATACTTGGGGTGCGACAACGACCTCTTCCGTTGCGCGCTGCAGTTCGCGCCTGTCGGTATCCAATGCGTAATCCTCAAAAAGAAAACGCAAGCTGCATTCCCTCGCGCGGCCACCTCTGAAACCCCAAGAATAAGCTGCCCGTAAGGGAAATGTAAGCCAACTGTTAAGCGCGCCAGGGGATGTGCCCGCAATCTCGCTTGGCAGAAATAGACCAACCTGGACATTCCAATGAGCACCATCCACGGAACCAGTGAGTTTGGACCAGCAACGGCAAGGCGGCAGTTTTACAGTCCCCTCGAGGCATATTGGAATGCATTTCGTGAGTGGCGCAAACGCGAGAGGCTGCGTGCTGCGCTGGACGATCTGAGCGACAGAGAGTTGATGGATATCGGGATTGCACGGGGCGAACTCGACTACGTCGCCCGATCGGCGCTCTCAGCCGATCCGCGTTTCACATTATAGCTGCCCTAGTTTGGCCGGACGGGGCGATGCTGCCTTAGATCTGCCGGGGAAAGTCGATGAAGTCGGCTTTTGGCCCCTAAGCTGACGGTCTGCATGACCACCGGCTCTTCGAGAGTAACCGGAAGTCCCTTGGCTCGGCCGCCGTGGACGGCTTTTGACCCACAGCCGATATGGGACCTAGCCCGACGCCAACCCAATATGCTTTGATGCCGAAATCACCAATCTGGGAGCAAGTCCTTGACGGGCGAACGGATGGAACGACGGCTGGCGGCCGTGCTGGCGGCGGATGTTGCTGGGTACAGCCGCCTGATGGGAATTGACGAGGAAGGGACGCTCGCCGGCTTAAAGACCGTCAGAAAAGTGATCGTTGATCCGTCTATAGCTTCTCACCGAGGCCGTATCGTCAAGACGACCGGCGACGGTATGTTGGTTGAGTTTGGCAGCTCAGTCGATGCGATCCGCAGTGCAGTTGAAATCCAACGTAGCATGGCTGAGCATAATCCTAATGGGCCACAGGATCGGCGTATCGAATTTCGTATAGGCATCCACGTTGGTGACATCATATTTGATGACAACGACATTTTCGGGGACGGTGTAAACATCGCCGCGCGATTGGAAGGTATTTGTGACCCTGGTGGAATTTGCGTATCAGCTGTCGTCTATGATCAGGTGGATCGCAAGATCGATGTCTCTTTTGCGTCGCGGGGTCTGCAAAAACTGAAAAATATTGAGCGACCGGTGGACATCTATTTTGCCGTACTTAACGAGGCGGTCGACGCTAGTCGGAGCGTCCCCTCGGCCCAGCAGGTACAATATTGTAGATCAATTGACGGTGTGCGACTGGCTTACTCGCGAGTTGGGACCGGGCCGCCTTTGGTAAAAACCGCAAACTGGCTTAGCCATCTGGAGCTCGATTGGGAATTGCCAATTTACCGCCACATGCTGGTAGAGCTTGCGAGGCGAAACACTCTTGTTCGTTACGACGCACGAGGAAGCGGCTTGTCCGATTGGGACGTAAGTGAAATGTCGCTTGATGCTTGGGTGATTGATCTAAAAGCTGTTGTTGATGCGTCCGGGTTGGAACGTTTTCCACTCTTCGGCTATTCACAAGGCTGCGCGGTCAGTGTGGCTTTCGCAAACCGCTACCCAAACCGTGTATCAAAGTTGATCCTCTATGGAGGTTTCGCTACCGGACGCTGCAAGCGGCCATCCGTGACCGAAGCAGACCTCGATCGCTACAATGCCACTAGAACGTTAATACGAGTGGGTTGGAATTCAGATGAGCCAACTTTCAGACAATTGCTGACATCACAGCTCGCTCCGACAGCGACCGTTGAACAGGCAGCCGCCTTCAACATCATGCAGCGAAAATCTACCTCGCCAGAGAACGCTGTTCGCTACTACGAGACAGTGAGCAATTTCGACATTACTGAGCTATTGCCCGAAGTTTCTGTACCCACGCTCGTCTTACATGCCCGAGAAGAAATTATGCAGCCCATAGAAGAAGGCCGCCGCCTAGCCGCAGCTATTCCTGGTTCGAGGTTTGTATCTCTCCCTGGCAAAAATCACGTACTGTTGGAAAACGATCCCGGAATGGCCCAATTTCTCGAGGAGGTAAGGCAATTTTTAGAAATGGGGTGAATGCGAGCACTTCCGGTTTTGGCGCATAGCTGACGGTCTGCATGACGATCGCGAACGTCGGCTCTTCGAGGTGAACCGGAAGTCACCCGGCTCGGTCGCTATGGGCGGCTTTTGACCCAAAATGGGAATCAAAGCTCGAGCGCAGGTGAATCACCGAACGCAGCAGCACGCGCCGTGCCGGGTTGCTCGCGGCCGCGCGTTGCGGTCGGGCAACACTTTCTGGAAAAGCGTAGCGCCTACGGCTTCCGCCCATTGCGCATTTCCATTTTGATCCGAATGATCGATGCCGTCGCGTGCTGGGCGGTGCAACAGGGCTCGGATCGAGCCTTTGGAGGCTACGGGGTGATGAACCCGCGGCGAATTGCGACTCCGGAGTTGTGCGGGACGGTCGTTCTCGCAGGTTGGCTCCTTGCCTGGCTTGCCGGCTCTGCCGGCATCGGGAACAGCGGCGCAGTGTCCATCGAGGACCTCGCACCATCTCTCGCCGCCAACGCCGAACTGGCTGATACGCGACAGGCCACGGCAGTCGACAACGTCAGCAAAGTGAATGCTGAAGCAGCGATGGCTGCAGAACCCCTAACGGGGCCGGCGTCCGACACGATGGCCCCGCCGCAGGCAGGCGTCATGGGTAACGCTGTCGCCAACGCCGATGCGGCGATGGCGGTTGAATCGGTGCCGGCGACGCCCCCTGATGCGACAGCAACCTCGAGCGAGCCGAAGTCAATCGTCGTGGCTGCCTTGCCGGATTCGTCGCAGACGCTGCCGGTCGAAACATCGCCGGTGCAAGCGGCGACGGCGAGCCCGCCTCCAGTGTCTGGTGACACCGAGGAGGCCGCGAGACCCCTGGATATTTTCGAGGAGTGCCTCGTCGTCGATGTCTGCATCGACCGGTACCTGTGGGCGCTCTACCAGCGGACGCCGAAGCAAGACACCATCAGCGTACAAGAGCAGCGGAAAGTGACCGTCAAGAAGAAGCGCAAGACGGTGACTGTCACCAGGACGTTCACCAGGCGCGTCGATAACGATTTCACGTGGAAGGATCCGAAGGCGGCGGAGCGAATGGGCATGCCGATGATCGACTACGTGATTGGAGGGGTGGATCGGAGCTTCAAACTCAAGCTGTTTCACGCGCTCTACGCGGCGGAGCAGGCCGGGTTGGCGCCTGGCATCACCAGCGCGTTCCGCGATGACTACCGTCAATCGATCGCGAGCGGCCTGAAGGCGGCGTCCGACAAGTCATACCATGGCGGGAGCTTCCGCGGCGGCTATGGCCACGGGCTTGCCGTCGATGTCGTGAGCGTCAGAGGCGCGACGCGGGCGGAGCGTTGGGTCTCCACCGAGGCCCTTTGGAAATGGATCGATGCGCGTGGACCGGATTTTGGAATCGGGCGACCGTATCTCGATCGAGATCCACCACATGTCGCGCCGATCGACGGCAAGGAATACGCCGCTCACCGCGGCGGGACGAAAGCTCAGCACGCGGAAGCGGATCGCAAGAAGCGCGACCGGGGCGCTGTGCGGGTCGTGGCAAAACGATCAAAGACCGCAAAGGCGTCGAAGGGGAGAACGATCTGATCGGGTTCAGCTGCGCCTTCCAACACGACGCGGGCAACAATGCCTAGCAATCCCATCATCGTGCAAAAATACGGAGGCGTCTGTCTCGAAACACCAGCAAGAATCCGCGCGGCCGCGAGCAGTGTCGCCGATTTGCATGGCCGTGGTCATCGTGTCGTGGCGATCGTTTCAGCGATGGGCAAGACCACCGATGAACTCGTCAGGATGGCCTATCAGGTCAGCCCGCACCCCAATCGCCGCGAACTCGATATGCTCTTGACCACCGGCGAGCGCATCAGCATGTCCTTGATGAGCATGGCGCTGTCTGATCTCGGCGTGCCGGCGATCAGCTTTACCGGCAGTCAGGCCGGTGTCATGACCGACGGGTCCCATTCCTCCGCACGCATTCTGGACGTGCGGCCCATTCGCGTGCGCGAAGAACTCGATCGTGGACGCATCGTGGTTTTGGCGGGCTTTCAGGGCGTGAACCCGCTGACCAAGGAAATCACGACGCTTGGCCGAGGTGGCAGCGATACCACCGCGGTCGCCATGGCTGCGGCGCTCAAGGCGGAGTGCTGCGAGATCATCAAGGAGGTCGACGGAGTTTGCTCGGCTGACCCGCGCATCGTCGCGGACGCAAAACCCTTGCGTCAGCTGGATTTCGCATCCCTGTCCGAAATGTGCTTCTGGGGCGCCAAGGTCCTGCACTTTCGCAGCGTGGAGCTGGCCCACAGCCAAAACGTGCCTTTGGTCCTGAGAAAGTGGGGCGGCGCGCGACACAGCACGCAAGTGATGAAGGAGGTCGCAGACATGGAGAACGGAAAAGTCCTGGCCGTCAACTCGATGGCTCGCATCGAGCATGTGGAGATCGATTCGGCGGACCTCAATCAAGGCTTTGAGAAGTTCGCGCAGCATCTCCAGCAAAATGGCTTGCCTTGGCCGCAACTCCTCGCCTCGGCTTTCACCGCCGAAAAAACCCGCATCATGATGACTTGCGATTCTGAGACACTCGACGCGTTGCTGCGTACACTGGAACGGAGCAAAGACCTGCGCAAACAGCGCGAGACGCTGAGTTCGGTGAGCCTCACTTGCTTCGGCGGTATTTCCTCGGACCTGCCGTACAAGGCGGTTCAGATTCTGCAACGCCACGGAATCATCGCCGACAAGTATGTTTTGTCATCGCATTCGGTAAGCTTCTTTGTTCCGATGGAGAGCCGTGAGGCCGCGGTCATGGCTCTGCATTCGCTGATCTAGTTGAAATTTGGCAAGGGACGACGTTGCCCGGCCTCGCCATCAATACCAGCCGCGCCGACTATCGCGTGGTGAAGGAGTTCCGGATGATGCGCTTCACCGGTGAGCGGTGGCAGCCTTTCGGGCCGGTCGTCGCCGACTAGAGCCTTCCCCGTTCCGATTGAATCGGAACGGGATTCCATATCCATGGTTCAAACGCGTTTTCTTAACGCGAACCGGTACCGGCTTCGCTCCGGAGCGCTCGAGGCCGGATCATCGGATTGATCGATCGGCCTTCTCTGAGGAAATCCGAACCACTTATCAATGCCCGAGCCGCGCCTCCGTGCCGGCCAGCAGCCGCTGAATGTTGGCACGATGGCGCACGATCACGTAGATGCCGCCTGCGATCACCAGCAAGCGATAGGGCAACGGTTGCTCCAGGCCGCAGACGAGGACGATCGCCGTCAATGCCGCCAGCATCGAGCCGAGGGAGACAATCCGAAAGACAGCCACCACAGCGCCAAAGGCCGCCGCAGCGCCGAGGCCTACCGGCCAGGACATCGCCAGCAACACGCCGAGCCCGGTCGCAGCGGATTTGCCGCCGGTGAAATTCAGCCAGATCGAACGGCCGTGCCCTAGCAACACGGCAAGCCCGGCCAGGCAGACAGCCCAGGACACGCAGGTTTGCGGATCAAGCGCTGCCGGCGGCGTGACGGATGGCAAGGTGTACAACCAGGGATAAAACCAGCGGGCAAACACGATTGCCGCTACGCCTTTCAGCACGTCGACAAGGAGCACCGCCAATGCGGGCCACTTCCCCAGGGTTCGCAATACGTTCGTTGCCCCGGTGGATTTGGAGCCATGCTGGCGGATATCGATGCCCCTCAGCAGCTTCCCCGCCAGATACCCCGTCGGCGTCGAACCGAGCAGATAGGCGATCGCCAGTCCAGCCACACCCGCGATCCAGAAGATCATGCCAGTCACCTCGATGCCCGCGGCGGCGATCAATCCTAACGCGGATGCCACCAGCGTCCGCCGATCACGACGCCTTCGGATGCGATCTTGCGATCGCCGGTCAGGTGCTCGCCGACCACATCGACATAGTCGAACGTCCCCTGCCGGACCAAGAGCAGCGTGGCGTCGCCGACGCTGCCCGGCTTGAGGCTGCCGAGCTCGGGGCCGCCGCAATGCCATCGCGGCATTGACGGTGGACGCCGCGATCACGTCCGGCAGCGGCATCCCCATGCAGAGGAATTTCGACATCGTCGTCACCTGGTCGAATGCCGGGCCGTCGATGCAGAGCTGATGGATGTCGGAGGAGATGGTGTCGGGATAGAAGCCGTTGGCGAGCATCGCGCGCGCCGTCCTGAAGGCGAACGAGCCCTTGCCATGGCCGATGTCGAACAGCACGCCGCGCTCGCGCGCCTCCAGGACGACCTTCTTCACCGTGCCCTGCGCGGTCGCGGGCGTGTTGGGGAACGGACGGAACGCATGGGTCAGCACGTCGCCCGGACGCAGGCGCGCGAGCACCTCCTCATAGCTCGGCGGCGGATGGTCGATATGCGCCATCAGGGGCATGCCGACCTGCTCGGCAACTTCGAGCGCGATCTCGAGCGGCACCAGCCCCGAGGTGCCCGAGGCGAACAGGCCGACCCGCACCTTGATGCCGACGATCAGGTCGCGGTTCTCGTCGGCGACGCGCGCCGCATCGATTGGATTCATCAGCCGCAGCTCCTCGCTCTCGCCGACCATCACGCGATCCGAGAAGCCGAAGATGCCGGCGTGCGAGACGTGCAGATAGGCGAGGATACGGACCTGGCTCGGCTCGATCACATGCTTGCGGAAGCCGGCAAAGTTGCCGGGGCCGGCGCTGCCGGTGTCGACCGAGGTGGTGACGCCGGAGTTGCGGCAAAACTCCTCCGCATCGATGCCGAGCGAGGTGCCGCCCCAATAGACATGGGTGTGCAGGTCGATGATCCCCGGCGAGACGATCAGCCCCGAGACGTCGCGGACCTCGGTGGCGGGATCGGCTTGCAACTCACGGCCGAGCGCAGCGACCTTGCCCGCGGCAAAGCCGACATCGGTCACGGCATCGAGTTTCTGCGACGGGTCGATCACCCGTCCGCCGCGCAGGATCAAATCGAAAGGCATCGTGTTCTCCGGATTCGGTCCGGCACGATGGTCGACTTCGCCGGCGCCCGCAAGCCGCTCAACCGACCCGGGCCTGCTCAGAAACCGGCGCGGTCGCTGTCGCGCGATCCACGCCCTCGTCGGCGACCATGTCCGATCCCTTGTCCGCTTCGTTGGCCGACGCGACGATGGCCGCAATGGCAGGATTATGTGCCGCCTCCGAGGCAGCAATGGTCTCGCGGGCCCAGCGGTACGAGGATTCGAAGATTTCCTGATGGCGGTCGAAATCGGTGACGTCGATGCCGTCGGGCGTCGGGGGACGCATCACCATGTCGAGCGGCGTGGTCGGCAGCGTATCATAGCGCTGATGCGCGACGAGGCTTCGCCACAGCACGTTGACGGCGCTCGGCGCGGCCGGAAGCAATTTCTTGCGGAACGGCGTCAGTAGCGACGCAAACAGCTCTAGCCGCCCCGGCAGCGCGGCATAGTCGACGTCGAACATCTCGGTTGCCGGGTCGCCGAAATGGACCACCAGATTCGGTCCGCTCTTCATCTGGTGCATCTGCGCCAGCGGAACGTTGTCGACGAGGCATCCGTCGACCAGCATCGAGCCGTCCTTTGTATAGAACGGCGGCAGCAGACCGGGGATGGCGCTCGACGCCCGCACCGCGTGCCACAGCAGACCGGTGCGGATCAATTCGAGACTGTGCGTCGACAGATTGGTCGCGACCGCCGCGAACGGCCGCCAGCAGTCCTCGATCCGGCAATTGTGGCCGTACTGATCGGCGAGCGCGGCATCGAACGCCTTGTGGTCCAGCAAGGCGTAGCGCGGCCAGGTCGGGCGGCGGAAGCTGCGACTGGAGACGAAGATCTCATGCGTGCCGCGCTCGAGATGCTCGGCGTCGTAGTTCTTGGCAAAGCCCGCCGCCATCGCCGAGCCGACGCTGGTGCCGACAAAGATGTCGAACATCGCGCCGCGCTCACGAAACGCCTTGTAGACGCCGACATGCGCGGTGCCGAGGCTGCCGCCACCGCCGGCGACAAATCCGACGGCGCGACCGCACAGGAAGCGAACCAGGCTGTCGATGTCGAGCTGGTCCTCGAGCGCGACGTGATGATGCATGAAGCAGGGCAGCCGCGCCAGCCACGCCGCGGTGCCGCTGACCTCGTGGCGCCTGACGTCATGAACCCGGACGAGACGCCGCGTCGACGCCGGATGCACGGCGCAGGCGAAGCGTTCGATCTCCGTCAGATCGGGCGTCGGCGCATGGCCACGGCAGGCGAACACGACAAGGTCGGCCTGGCGGATGGTTTTCCGCGCCCACTCCGATGCGTCGGGACCACCGAAATAGGCCACCAGCGGTGCGTCGTACTCGATCCTGTTGAGCCAGTCGGCGACCTCGGATGCGTCGAGCGCGCGGCCGGGAAACATCGCCTGGACCCGCGCGAGGTCGACGATTTCGGCACCCGCAGCGGCAAGGCCTTCGCGCAGCCTGCGCTCAAAGGCGGCAGGCACCGGTTCCCGTCCGCCTGGGATCAGCGCGACCGTGCGCGCCTTCGGCGACGCCCGGAGCGGCAACAGGCGCGCGGTCTCGGTGGCAAACCGCCGCGCGAGCGCAGCCAGCAGCGCCTCGACGATCTCGGGCGTTTCCCGCGCCAGCGTCGTATAGGCGGCGCGCGTCAACACCAGCACGCTGGTGTCGCGGATCGCAATCACGTTGGCCGTGCGCGGGATATTGGCAAAGAACCCGATCTCGCCGACCAGTTCGCCGGCGCGAAGTTCCGCGATCGGTTCGGGATGACTGGTTCGGTACACCGCGAGCGCGCCATGCAGCACCAGGAACAGCGCGTCGGAGGCGCCGCCCTGCTCGACCAGCAGCTCGCCGCGCACGAGGTCGCGCCGGGTCATTGCGCCAAAGGCGATCAGCCGCTGCTCCGCGCTGAGGGTTCTGAACAGCGCGAAGTCCTCGGATACGTTTCCCCACGCAAACGTCGCGCTCGGCGGCACACGGTTCGAATGCATGATCCGATGTTAGCGCCGGGCCATCGTCCCGGCGAGCGATATCAGGGCCCAAACGGCCGCACCCTGAACACAAATCCTTGGGAGCACTGCAGCAGGATTTGCAGCATCCGCGATCTGCTTCACCCGACCAATTCCGGCCACGGCACGATGGTCGACTTCACCGTCTTCATCGCCATTGCGTCGGCAACCGCGCGGGCGACGCCGTCCTCGGTGAACGGATAGATCGTCTGCATGTCGAGCCAGGGATATTTGTTGCGCGTGCGGTAGAGCATGTCGACGCCGAGCGGCAGGTCGTTGCCGGTAAAGCCCCAGGAGCCGAGCACGTTGAGATCCTTGGTGCAGATGCGGTGCCACGAGGTGTCGATCGAGCCGGCATCGGTGAACTGCCCCATCTCGACATAGGTGCCGCCGTCGCGCAGCATCTCGATGCCCTCGGGGCCGGCGGTCGGGTGGCCCGAGCAGTCCATGACGAGGTCGGCGCCGAAACCGCCGACGATATCACGCACCGCCTTGATGCGC
This sequence comes from Bradyrhizobium sp. USDA 4510, assembly GCF_054059095.1. Lineage (NCBI taxonomy): Bacteria > Pseudomonadati > Pseudomonadota > Alphaproteobacteria > Hyphomicrobiales > Nitrobacteraceae > Bradyrhizobium > Bradyrhizobium sp. USDA 4510. The sequence goes on from NZ_JBSSBT010000001.1 coordinate 4,628,419, forward strand.
TGCTCCGGCGTCTTGAGCTGCTCGATTTCGACGGTCGCCTCGGCGCCGAACTTGCGCGCCAGCGCAAGGCGCGGCGCCTCCGGCGCGCCGACGCAGATCACGCGCCCCGCGCCCATTTCCTGCGCAGCGGCGACCGCGAGGATACCAATCGGCCCCGAGCCCTGGATCACCACCGTGTCGCCCCAGCTGAAGCCGCCGGCGCGGGTGGCGCGGTTGAAGGCGCGGATGCAAGAGGTCAGAGGCTCGGAGAGCGCGCCAAGCCGCAGCGACATGTCGTCGGGCAATTTGTAGATCTTGGTGCCGGGCAGCATGTCGAGATCGACATAGACATATTCAGCCCAGCCGCCCCACATGTGCGGCGCCTTGTCGAAACCGAGATAGCGGCCGTAATAGACCGGCGTCAGGCATTTGTTGGCGCTCTCGGGATAATGGATGCAGTAGTAGCAGCGGCCGCACGGCATCAAGGGCGGGATCATCACCTTCGATCCCACCTGCAGCGGCTTGCTCATGAAATCCTCGGTGAACTCCGCGCCGCATTCCACGATCACGCCGCCGAGCTCATGGCCGAGCGTGAACGGCCACGGCAACGGCTTCGGCCAATGTCCCTTCAGGATGTGCAGATCGGTTCCGCAAACGCCACAGGCACCCACCTTGATCAAGGCCGCCTTTTTGCCGATTTCCGGCCATGGCACTGTCCGGATTACCGGCTTGGCTCCAGGTCCATCATGCGTGCAGACGCGGATCTGCTCCATCGGTTCGCTCTCCCTGTCCTTGTCGTTGGGCCGGGTTCGGCCGAGCCGACTTTAAGTCAGGACGATTGGGATGTCATGAAGGCCTGTCATGAAGGTCTTGATGACAGACCTTGGCGGAACGAGGCGCTTCTCGTCCTGGCGGAGTATTTTCCGCAAGGAGGCATCGATTGTGAAAGCAGCCGAGGGCGAATTGGCTGGTAGCATTGCGGGGAATGACACCATGAATCCTGGTATCGAAGGTATCGTCGGCATGTACGTCAAGTTGGGCGAACTGGACACGCTGCAACGGATGAAGGAGCATCGACAGGGCTTGCTGGACCAATGCGTCGATACGGCGAATTTCAGCTTCGATGTGACGAGATCGATCTACAGGAGCGACCTCGAGGTGATCGAGGCCGGCATCGAGAGTCTGTATGGCGAGATCACCGGCCATGTCGACGTCGTCAACGAAAAAAGGATTTCCGGCTGGGCGCTGTACAACCAACACCCCGACAAGAGGGTCGCGATCGATATCTACTTCAACGGCAATCTCGTTGGCGAAGTCGTCGCCGATCAGTTCCGCAACGATCTTCTCAAGCTCAACAAGGGCGATGGACACCATGCCTTCGTCTTCGTGCCGCCAAGCGAATCCTATCAGCCGCCGCTGCAGATTGAGGTCCGCGCGGCGAAACGAAAGATGCTGAAAGCCGTGGCTGTTGAACCACCAGCGGCGGCAGTCGAACCGGAAACGGCTGTCGAACCGGAAATGGACGCCGAGGCCAAATAACCTCACCGCGCCGCTTCCGCACACCCCAGGATCCGCCGGGTGCCGCCACCCGGCTGAAGCCGCCGCAGACGCCAATATGGGCTGCGACATGACGGACGTGCGCGGCCGATTGACAGCGACGATCGCTTCACCGCAACCTGCGATGCAACCTCAGGTGACGGAATGAAGCCGCAACCCGGCTCGGAGCGAATCTTCGTGGACGCCAGCACCGATCCGCTGGACGGGCGCGTGCGATGGGCGCCGGCGAAGTCGCTGTGGCTTGGCAGCATGACCGCGGTCGCGATCATCCTCGGGCCGCTGCTGTTCACGTGGAGCGCGTTCGCATTATTCATCGTCACCAGCGCGATCACGCTGTGCTTCGGGCATTCGGTCGGCATGCACCGCCGCCTGATCCATGCGAGCTTCGACTGTCCGCTGTGGCTGGAGCGGCTCTGCGTCTATCTCGGCACGCTGGTCGGGATGGCCGGCCCCTACGGCATGGTGCGGCTGCACGATTTCCGCGACTGGGCGCAGCGCCAGACGGCGCGCCACGACTACTCCTGCCACCGCGCCGGTTTCTGGCGCGACGCGTGGTGGCAACTGCACTGTACGCTGGTGCTGAAACACCCGCCCGAATTCCGGCTCGAACGGCGGCTCGCCGATGACCCCTTCTACGCCTTCGTCGAGCGAACCTGGATGTGGCAGCAATTGCCCTGGGCGATCCTGTTCCTCGCGATCGGCTCGTGGAGCTGGCTGGTCTGGGGCATCTGCGTCCGCGTCGCCGTCTGCGTCACCGGTCACTGGCTGATCGGTCATTACTCGCATCGCAAGGGCGGACAGACCTGGATCATCGAAGGCGTCGCGGCCCAGGGCTACAATGTCGGCATCGCGGGCCTGATCAGCATGGGCGAAAGCTGGCACAACAATCACCACGCCTATCCCGGCTCCGCGAAGCTCGGGCTGCTGCCGAGTCAGATCGACCTCGGCTGGTGGTTGATTAAGGCATTCGAAGCCGCAGGACTCGCGAGCAACATCAAGACGCCGGACGATCTTGCGCCCCGCCCGGGCGCGCGCCGCGTCGACGAACCAGGCAACGCCGATGCAGTCGCGCCGCGACATCGCGGCCGTGCATTGTTCCAGTAATCCGCAGCCGCGCATCTTCCGTTGCGGATCGAACGCCACGCAGCTATATACGCCGCGTCGGAAAAGGCAGACTTGGTTTGGTAAGCCCAAGTCCTTTCGGATCGAAGTCCTTTCTGGAACGAAAGACCTTTCGAAAACGAAAGCTCTGGTCTCCTGCCTCGTGCATGAGATCCCCACGACGAACACCGGACGTAGTCAAGGCGCCCAATGTTCGTCCGTGTGGTTCTCAACCCGACGAACCGCTCCGGTCGAACACCGACAAAGGAGCAGTTCATGCACGCCAGCCGCCCCCTTCCCCATGATGTCGTGATTTCCGGTGCCGGCCCCGTCGGCTTGATGCTCGCCTGCGAGCTGCGGCTCGCGGGGTGCTCGGTCCTGGTGCTGGAGCAGGCCGCCGACCCGCATTCGCCGCTGAAGCGGCTGCCCTTCGGCATGCGCGGCCTTTCGGCGCCCAGCATCGAGGCGTTCTATCGTCGCGGGATGCTGGATGACATCGCGGTGGCTCAGCGTGTGCAGGATGGCACGGCCAGTACGCCAAACGGCACACATTGGATGCAACATCCGCGCCGCCCGGCCGGCCATTTTGCCGGCATCCAGTTCTTTCACGATGATCTCGACACGTCGAAATGGCCGTTTCGTCTGCCGAGCCCGGCAGGCACCAGCATGGCGGTCGAGATGGAGGCGCTCGAATCCGCCCTCGCCGCGCGCGCAACCGCGATGGGGGTTGAGATCAGGCGCGGCCTGAGTGTCGATGCGTTCGATCAGTCGGACGACGGCGTCACCGTTCGCGCCGGTGCCGAGACGTTCCATGCGCCCTGGCTGGTCGGCTGTGACGGCGGCCGCAGCATGGTGCGCAAGGCCGGCGGCTTTGAATTCGTCGGCACCGATCCCGAGTTCACCGGCTATTCGGTCGAGGTCGAGATATCAGATCCGGACAAGCTCCGTACCGGCCGTCACTACACGCCGACGGGCATGTATACCTGCGCACGGCCCGGCACGATCGCGACGGTGGAGTTCGACGGCGGCGTCTTCCACCGAACCCGGCCGATCACGCGCGAGCATGTGCAGGCGGTGCTGCGCCGCGTCTCCGGCACGGACGTCACGTTGACGGCGCTCCGGCTTGCCACCACCTGGACCGATCGCACCTGTCAGGCGACGGATTACCGCAAGGGCCGCGTGCTGCTCGCGGGCGATGCCGCGCATATTCATTCTCCGCTCGGCGGCCAGGGGCTCAATCTCGGGCTTGGCGACGCGATGAACCTCGGCTGGAAGCTCGCGGCCACGATCCGCGGCGACGCACCGGTGGACCTGCTCGACAGCTACTCGCGTGAGCGGCATCCGGTGGGCGCGCAGGTGCTGGACTGGTCGCGCCCAGGTCGCGCTGATGCGGCCAACCCGAAGTTCGCGCGCGCTCGAAGCCATCATTCGCGACCTGATCGCGACATCAGACGGCGCGACCTACTTTGCCGAGCGCGTGTGGGGCGTTACGCTGCGCTACGATCTTGGCAGCAACCATCCGCTGGCGGGCCGCAGCGCGCCCGACTTCGAGCTCGCCTGCGGCACGAAGCTCGGCGAGCTGCTCAGAGATGGTCGCGGCCTGCTGCTGGACTTTGATCGGCGCGCGCCCCTGCAAACGCTTGCCGATCGCTGGCATGGGCGGATCGGCTATGTCGCATGCGAGGTCGGCGATCGGCTCGGCTTGAGGGCGGTGCTGGTGCGACCCGACGGGTTTGTGGCTTGGGCCACAGACATTGAGCCGGATCTGGAGGAAACTGCTCAAGCCGCATCGCGATGGTTCGGAGAACCCGGCGCGGCACATGAATGAGCCTGACGTCCTCGGGTACGGTGCACGTGTTCGTCGCCCGTCTCTCTCGCTCCGTGTCCGAGTTCCCTTTCACAACCGTAACGCCCCGTTAACCCTATCAGCCTTAGGGTCGTCGGGGCTCCGAATGGACGGTGGCCGGGTTTGTCGTGATGTCGTTTGCACAGAAGAAAACTACCGTCGTCCCCGTAGCCGAGGAGCGGCGGCGCTTCCAGCGCGTCAAGGTGCACCTGCTCGGCCGCTACATGCTGCCCGACCGGCGCGAGTTTCCCTGCCAGATTATCAACATGTCGCCCGGCGGCCTCGCTTTGCTGGCGCCTGGCATCGGCAATGTCGGCGACCGCGTGATCGCCTATCTCGACCATATCGGCCGGGTCGAGGGACGCATCACCCGCATCATCGACAACGGCTTTGCGATGACGATCGGCGCCACCGCGCGCAAGCGCGACAAGCTCGCCGCACAGCTGACCTGGCTCGCCAACCGCGACATCCTCAATCTGCCCGAGGATCGCCGCCACGACCGTATCGTGCCGCGCAACCCGATCGCCCTGCTGACCCAGGAAGACGGCACGCGGATGACCTGCCGCATCATCGACCTTTCCTTGTCCGGTGCTGCGATTGCTGCCGAGAACCGCCCGCCGCTGAAATCGCTCGTGATGCTCGGGCGGGTACAGTCCCGCGTGGTGCGAAATCTCGAGGAAGGCTTCGCGCTCGAGTTCGTCCACGAGCAATCGGCGGAAACGCTCGAAGAGAGCGTTACCGCGAGGTAAAGCGAACAAGCGCTCAAGACCCCTGTTTTGGCCCGCGAAGGCGGCCACCGGTGCACCGGTGGCCGCCTTCCGCGCGTTTGGCCCGGTGAAAATCGGCGGTTAACGGCCGCAGCGTTTGGCGCAACAAACCGCGCTGGCGCAGCGCTTGCCGCGTTAATGCATAAAATTTGAATCAATTGCAGTTGTTTCAAATTTTACGCGAATTCGATTCAAGTACAGTTCGAATTCGCCGCAGCTTTTACCAGTATTCGCGTCAAATCTACTTTGCGTACTTAGCGGCGGCGCAAAAGCTTTGTGCGAAACGTGGTCCCAACAAGAAGAACGGGGGCCACGATGTTTGGGTTCAGGGGACAGGGGAAAGGTTTGGCGGTTGCCGCCATCCTGTTTGCGACGTGCGTGTCGGCCAAGGCCGGCGACGTGGTCTACGCCAGCCTGGGTGACGTTGCGCGTTCGCCGATCGGCTGGGTCGAATTCTGTGCCGACAATCCGGGCGAATGCCGCGGCGGCGCGACGCAACCACGCGACATCGTGTTGTCGCAGACCGCTTGGCGGGACCTCGTACGGGTCAACAAGTGGGTCAACGAATCCATCAAGCCGATGACCGACATGGATCATTGGGGCGTGATCGAGAAATGGTCGTTGCCATCCGACGGTTACGGCGACTGCGAGGACTACGTGCTCCTGAAGCGCAAGATGCTGATGGACGCCGGCTGGCCCCGCGAGGCGCTGTTGATCACGGTGGTCCGCGACAAGAAGGGCGAAGGCCACGCAGTGCTGACGGTGAAGACCGACAAGGGCGAGTTCGTGCTCGATAACCAGAACGAGAGCATCGTCGCCTGGACCGACACTGGCTACCGCTTCGTCAAGCGGCAGTCGCAGGGCGATCCCAATGTGTGGGTCTCGCTCGGTGACAACCGCCCGGCAGTTGCAACGGCAAGCTCGCGCTGAGCAGAACAGGAAATTTCGAGTTCGCGATCCGGTCACATCCCCACCCCTCCCCGTCCCAGACCGGTTCGCGCGCGGCCACCCTTCCCCCAAAGGGTGGCCGCACCTTTTTTGAGCGGCGTCGACCGATGCCTAGTGTGCTGAATGCGAAGTTCGTGCGATTTCGCGGCAGCCACTTTCACGAACTTCGCATTCATAAAGCACACTAGAATCATAAGTTTGCCAGTGTCCTTGGTCTCGTCTGAGATGCCGACGATCTTGTTGGTGGCCTGGCGATAGAATTTGAAATTCAGCTCGGTCTCGGGCCGGCCGTCGCCGCGCGGGCGATCAGGCCGTTGCCGCCCTCGTTCTCGCTCGCGAACACGAACACGATGTCATCGGCCGCGATGTGCTTGCCGCCATACATGGTCTTCTGCGCGGTGAAGGTGAACACCTTCGCCCACGCATTTCGGATCTCGGTCTTGATCGCAAACGCCATCGCCTTCCTTCACCGGCTCGCTTTGCCATCCGCGTCGGCGGCTTGACATCCTAGCATCGGCGCGATTGAATTGAATTCAATTCAGCGAATGGGCCCACGATGGACGCGGCGAGCCTGGGGACACGAGAACGGCTGCTCTCGGCAGCGCAGGCCGAGCTCATCGAGGGCCATGGGCACCTCGAGATGCAGGCCGTCGCAAGGCGGGCGCAGGTCTCGGTCGGGCTCGCCTACCATCACTTCGGATCGAAGGCCGGCCTGATCGCCGCCGTGGTCGAAGGCTTCTATGAACAACTTGATGCGGCGGCGTTCGGCAGTGCCAAGCTGTCCGCCACGGACTGGGCGGACCGGGAGAAGGCGCGCATCGGCGCCTATGTCGCCTTTCACTATGACCACCCGTTTGCGCCCCTCGTGATCGGACCGCTCAGCCGCGCGCCCGAGGTGCTCGATGTCGAGACCGCCTTCACCGGCCGGCAGCTTGACGCCGGCGCCCGCATGATCGAAGCGGCCCAGCGCGACGGGATCGTGCCCGGCGGCATCGACCCTCACCTCACCATCGCGCTGATGATCGGCGGCATCCGCCAGGCGCTGATCGGCGCGCTCACGAGCGAAAGACGGCCGGATCCGGCAAGGCTGACCGGCGACATCTGGGCCTTCATGGCCGCCGCGCTGGGCTTGCCTGCCAAACCCCTGTCCGCGCGGCCAAGAGCCACGCGGCGCAGCCGCAGCTAAGCTTCAGCCAGAACCCGAACATCGGTGGCCATCTTGTTCAATCCGCACGATTTTCACGCACCGCAATCGTCCTACAGCAAGCCGGATCTGCTGCGCTCGAGCGAAGGCGGCTATTTCGGCCCGGGCAATGCGCAGCTGCCGGCACCGCCGATGCTGATGATGGACCGCATCACCGAGATCAGCCTGGACGGCGGCGCGTTCGGCAAGGGCCATGTCGCTGGCGAACTCGAGATTGCGCCGGACCATTGGTTCTTCGCTTGTCACTTTGCCGCCGACCCCGTGATGCCCGGATGCCTCGGCCTCGACGCCATGTGGCAGATCATCGGCTTCTGGCTCGGCTGGTCGGGCTCGCCCGGCAAGGGCCGCGCGCTCGGGGTCGGCGAGGTCAAGTTCAGGGGGCACATCACGCCGGATGTCAGGCTGGTGCGCTATGAGGTCGACATACGCCAGGCCAGGCGCGGCCGGCTGGTGCTGGGCATCGCCGACGGCCGGGTGCTCGCAGACGGCGCTTGCGTCTATCTGGCAAAGGACATGCGGGTCGGCCTGATCGCGCCCAGAGGCTGAATTCGGGGAGGTTGAGTCCGGGTCGGCCAGAGGCCGATCGTGCCTCGAGCGGGCCGGGCAGCACGGCCGAAAACTAACATATGATACAAATTTCGCTGCTGCCGCAGTGGTCTACACACCCCCCGGTTTTGCCCGCGCCGGGGTTTGTGCTATTTCGAACCTTTCAATTGATGTCCGGTTGTTGGTCGCATGGTCGAACTTGCCCCCCGGAATTCACAAGCCAGCAGCCTGATTGGCGTGCAGCCGATCGCGATCGGCGCCGTGGCGCTGGTGCTCGTGCTGTTCGGAATCGGCTCGATCGCGCTGTGGCGTGCCTACACCGGCAACGTGCCGGAGACCGACCGCATGGTGGCCGCGCGGCAGTTGCAGGCGCGGACCGCGCAGGTCTCCGAGGCCCTGGTGGAAAAGACCAAGGGCATGGAGGCGACCCAGCAGGAATCCATCGACCAGCTGCAGGAGGTACAGGACCAGCTGCAGACCATGCGCAAGCAGTTCGCCTTGCAGGCGGCCGATGCCAAGAGGCTCTCCGACCAGGTCGCCGCGCTGACCGAACAGGTCGAGGGTTTGCGCCAGTCGCTGGCGAGCGCGCAGGCCAACGAGCCGGCCGCCGAGCCCGCGCCGCGCAAGCGCTCGAAGGCCACCCGTAGCGCCAACCGGAAGCGCCACAGGTCGCGCGGTTGACGCGCCCGCAGACCCCGCCCACCCAAGGTAACCAGCCATAAAAATGCGCCAAATCCCCAGCAAGATCATCATCTAACGGGGAACTTTCGCGCTCGAGGGCTGCCGGCGGCGGCCGATCATGAGTGCCCGCTACCGTGAATTAATCCTGACTTTGTGAACTGGTTCACATATCGGCCTTCGAATCCGAGTCATCTTCGAATGACCGGATGGCGTGAGCCGATTTCAATATCCGGGGCTGGCAAGGTCGTTGACGGTATACTACGTCGACGGCCTTGTTTTTTGGGGTCCTTGAATCCCGCTCGGGACCGCCCGGCAGGAAAGCTCCGGCTCGAGATCCCGAAGGCGGCCCTCGCCGCGCGAAAGATGCAGACCGCCTGAAGAAATACGGCATGCTCGGCTGACGACTCTGGATGCGCAGCGTCACCGCGGCCAAAGCCGCGGCGAACGGAATTGCCGCCCTATTCGGTGCGATCGCGCAAGACGCGACCACCTCGCAGTCGCAGCCGAGCAAGCTTCGGCTCGAGCTCGCGCAGCATGTAGATCAGCGCAACGGCAAGGCTCGCAACAACCACCATGAGCAGCAATGTCAGGTCCGGAATGGTCAGCATCTTGGATGTCCTCTGGGCCCGGCTTCAATCGCGGCCGGGCCATCTGTTTTCGCGGCGCGCTCACGCACGGACTGCTGCAAGGCGGTGCAAGCTGCATACCAGTGTCCCGAATCCGAAGTTCGCATCATTTGCCGCACCTTCGGAGCGAACTTCGGATTCGATAAGGACACTAGCAAACTTATGATTCTAGTGTGCTTTATGAATGCGAAGTTCGTGAAAGTGGCTGCCGCAAAATCGCACGAACTTCGCATTCAGCACACTAGTGCGCGACAGACAACGCGGCGGCCGGGCATCGAAACGCCGGCCGCGCCGATCATTGCAAGACCATCAGCATGGCGAGCGAACGGACCGGCCATGCGCGAGCGAATGGCTCAATTGCAAACCTGCACCGGCCGAACGCGCCAGCCATACGGTGTCATCACGCCGCGGCGAACGACGTAACAGCCGCCGTAACCGTAGCCGTAGCCGTCGTCATAGCCGTAGCCGGCGTAGTATGGATTGCCGTAGTAGCCGTCATAGTAATCGTAGGCGCCATAGCCCAGCCCGAAGCCGACCGCTGCCGCCGCGAGCGGATAGCCCCAGCCGCCGCCCCAGCCGCGCCGATAGTAGCCACCGTTCCAGCCGCCACCACGCCAGCCTCCGCCGTGCCAGCCGCGGCCGGCCCAACCGCCGCCGCCGATCGCAGCCGACCGGAAGCCACCGCCTCCGCCCATCGCCCGGAATGCAGCGCCGCCGCCGTGGAAGCCGCCAAATCCGCCGCCGCCGCGGAAGCCGCCACCACCATGAAAGCCGCCGCCACCGAAGCCACCGCGTGCCGACGCAGCATCGACGGTGAACAGACCGACCGAGGCCGTCGCCAGCAAGGCAATCATCGTTTTACGCAACATCACCCGTTACTCCTTTTTTCAAAGGCTTTGTTTTCAAGCCTCCTCCGCCGCGTCCTGCGTATGCTAGCTCAATCTAGGACCGCGGCTTCTACCGCGCGCCTATGTCGCGCTCACATCTGCGCGACCCGCGTTCATCAAAGCACGGCCGTCAGAAGTTAACAGCCGCGGCAGATGCCTTTCGTACGGCGCTCGACTTTTTCGTTCTCGTCGGCGATGGCCTTGTCGACGCTCTCGGTCGTCGTTGCCGATCCGGTGGTAACGCCTCTGCCGGCATTGGGGCCGCCGGAGGATTGCGCGGTCCCGGCGCTGTTGGTCCCGGCCGGCGGCGACGTGGCTTGCGGCGATGTCGGGCTGGCTGACGAAGGGCTGCCGGTCCCGGCGCCGCTCCCGGTACCTTGGGCGACGGTAACCGCGGGCGTCAGCACAATCGCGATTGTCGCGAGCGCGGTGGTGACAGATAATTTGCGCATGGCAATTCTCCCTTGCGGACGTCAACGAGTCCGCAAAACGCCGGTTCCCGCAGGCGTTGGAGCAATACAGTTTGGGAGCAATGCAATTTGCGCAAGCTGATCGAGTTTGACGACGACACTTTCGACAAGCTGAAGCAACTCGGGCGCGACCGGATGGCGACCTTGCAGGAGCTCGCCGACGAAGCTTTCGCCGACCTGCTCAAGAAGCACGGCATTCCGATCGACCTGAAGGATGCGCTGCGCAAGAGCGCAAGACTTCAGGAAGCAACAAGACTTCAACAGGCAACGAGACCGCAAGGCGCAGCGAAGCCTCGCCCCGCCGCACCGAACGCCGCGCGCAAGCGCGGCCGCAAGCGCTGAAGCTTCAGCCGATCTTCTTCAGTCCCGTTTTGTATTGCGGGCCCCTGATGGCGTAGGACTTCGCCGGCCGCGACAGCGCTTCGGCCTGCGCCGCGTCAAGCGTACGCACCACACGCGCGGGCGCACCGATGATCAGGGAATTTTCCGGAAACTCCTTGCCCTCGGTGATGACGGAGCCGGCACCGACCACGCTGCCGCGCCGGATCCGCGCGCCGTTCATCACGATCGATCCCATCCCGATCAGCACGCCGTCTTCCAGCGTGCAGCCGTGCACGATCGCATTGTGCCCGATGGTGACGTTGTTGCCGATGCTGAGGGGAAAACCGGGATCTACGTGCAGGGTGGAATTGTCCTGGACGTTGGAGCCCTCGCCGATCTCGATCCACTCATTGTCGCCGCGCAGCACGGCGCCGAACCAGACGCTCGCGGCGGACTTGAGGCGGACCTTGCCGATTACAACGGCATTGTCGGCGATGAAGTAGCTGCCGTCGGCGGGAAGATCGGGCGCCTGCCCGTCGAGTTCGTAGATCGCCATTGAGGTCTCCCTGGAGCGTTTTCGAGCGAAGTGGACACCGGTTCGCGTGAAGAAAACGCGTCGAAACGAAAATCCAGAGCTTCGGCTTCTGATTCAATCAGAACCGAAGCCCTGATCGCAGGAGACCTTGGCACGACGGCCGACATGGTTTCAAGCAAGCGCGACCGTGATCGGCCGCGGATCATGATCGGATCACGCCAGCACGCCCGCAGCGCGCAGCGTCATCACGAAGAAGGTGCCCGACATCAGGCTCCAGAAGCCGGAGATGACGGTTGCCATCATCACGAATTCGAAGCGGCGGCGCTCGATGCGCGCCCCGCGCAGCGTGTTGCGCATGATGATGAACGGTGCGGCGAAGACGAGGAACGGGACCGCGGCGAAGGTCTTCGGCGCCGCGCCCTCCTGCAGCAGGCCGAAACCGGCCGGGCGCTCCGCCATCGCCTGGTAACCGTTGGCCAGCGCGCCCGCGAGCGCGAAACCGATCAAGAGCGAGAACAGGGAATTCAAGGTATCGGGCGACATCGGAAACTTCCGCTACGCAACAGGCCACCCGCCCTGCTTCGCAGAATTGGCAGCCTGCCGCCACATCATCCTTAAGGAAAGGTTAACCGGACACATCAGGCGCGGCGTTTGCGCATGGCCATTCGGTCCCGGATTCCATTGGAATCGTACGGAAATTCCCCGCTACGTGGCATATTCGGCAGATGATTCGGCCACTCCCGACCTGATCTCAGCCTCGCTCATGACGCTTCTCTCGACCGCCCAGCATCTCGCCCGCGACACCCGCCGCAACCCGCGCGCGCATCTCGTTCCGATCATCGCCTCGGCGGTGATCGCGGCGGGCGCGGTCGCGCTTGTCGCCTATCTGCTGTGGCCGACCTACACGACCATCCCGCCGAGCGATCCGTCGCGGCTGCCGGTGAGCGTCGGCGGCACGCTGTTCAACGTGCCGACGATGGCGGTGCGCATGAAGATCCAGCGCCACTCCGGGCCGCAGGAGCGCGTCGATCTGAGCTTCCTCTATCCGTCGCTGGACGCGCCCGCCGCGCCGAAGCACTACAGCGCCGATACGGTCGATGACAAGGTGCAGCCGATCGACAGGATCTTCGTATCGATCGCGGCGCACCACGATTCACTCGCGCCGGACATGCGCCTGCGCACGATCTATCCGCGCTATCTCGACGAGCGCGCAAACATTGATGACGGCCTGACGGCGCGCGCGTTCCGCGACGGCACGCCCTATGGCGGCGAGGACCTGTTCACCGCGAGCGAGCCGCAGCTGACCGCGCGCTGCACGCGCGACACCTCGACGCCCGGCATGTGCCTGAGTGAGCGGCGCATCGACGGCGCCGACCTGATCTTTCGCTTTCCGCGCAGCTGGCTCGCGCAGTGGCGCGACATCGCCACCGCGATGAACCGTCTCTCCGCGCAGATGCACAGCGCGAAGGGATGACACTGTCATTGCAAGCGGAGCGACGTTTCCGCGAAGGATGGTCGCTCCAGCGCAAAATCGCTCTGCAATTTTGTCGCGAGTTCGTCGTAACGACGTGTGAAGGCGAGGCTGTTCCGCCTTACTCGGCCAGATCCTCTTCCAGGATGGCCATCTGGAACTGGAACGAGCGATCATCGTCCTCGTCGTCGACGAACAACACGCCGATGAACTCCTCGCCGATATAGACCTCGGCCGAGTCGTCCTTCTTGGGCCGCGGCACCACGCGGATCTTGGGATTGCTGAACACGCGTTTGAGATACGCGTCGAGCTTCCTGACTTCCTGAACGTCCACGGCCGTCTCCAATCGGGTCGATGATTTTCGGGGGAGTTTTAGGACGAGACGGCAAAGATCGCCAGAGCCTTTTCAGGCTTTGGCGACGTGATGTTGCGCACACGACTCTCGTTTTGTGCTTTGTGGCGTTTTCTTCACGCGAACCGGCGCCCACTTCGCTCAGGAACGCGCCGCGATCAGAAAGCGAGTGAAATCAAAGCCCGATCGCGCTGAGCATCTGGTCCATGGTACGCGACGGCTCGGCACAGCCGGCCTCGCCGACGATTTTCGCCGGCACGCCCGCGACCGTGACGTTGTGCGGCACCGGCTTGACCACGACCGAGCCGGCCGCGATGCGCGCGCAATGACCGATCTCGATATTGCCGAGAATCTTGGCGCCGGCGCCGATCAGCACGCCGTGGCGGATCTTCGGATGGCGATCCTCGTTCTCCTTGCCGGTGCCGCCGAGCGTGACGCCATGCAGGATCGAGACATCGTCCTCGATGACCGCCGTCTCGCCGCAGACGAAACCGGTGGCATGATCGAGGAAGATGCCGCGGCCGATCCTGGCGGCCGGGTTGATGTCGGTCTGGAACACGGCCGAGGAGCGGCTCTGCAGGTAGAAGGCAAAATCCTTGCGGCCCTTCTGATAGAGCCAGTGCGCGAGACGGTGGGTCTGCAGCGCGTGAAAGCCCTTGAAGTAGAGCAAGGGATCGATGAAGCGCGAGGTCGCCGGATCGCGGTCATAGACGGCGACGAGGTCGGCGCGGAACGCGTTGCCGATATCGGGCTCATCGCGCAGTGCCTCGCCATAGGTCTGGCGGATCAAGTCGCCCGACAGCGCGGCGTGATCGAGCCGCTCGGCAATGCGATGGACCACCGAATCTTCCAGCCGCTCATGATGCAGCACGGTCGCATAGATGAAGGATGCGAGTTCCGGCTCGCGCCGCAGGATGTCCTCCGCCTCGCCGCGGATTCGATCCCAGATCGGATCGAGCGCCGCAAGCTTGCCTCCCTGCGGATTGACCTGATGAACTGCCATAGCTGCTCTCGCAATTCGGTTGTTCTGATGTGCGTTATAGCACGATGGACCCAGCGCGTCCCGGGATGGCTCAGTACGGTAAACCCCAGCCGAACACCCCCGGGCCGGCGTCTAGGGGAATTGGTCGGGATTTTGCCGAAATCAAGCCGTGCTTCTGCAACTATTGGCGGATTTCGTCCCCCGTGTGGTTTTGGGCATGGTCGGCCCCAATAAAAGGGGGAAACATCATCAATACCCGGAGTTTAGGTGCCCGCCTGACCGATGCACGGTCGGTCTGGATCGCGACCATTGCCATCCCCCTCCTGCTGCTCGCCCCTGCCTTCTGGAACGGCTATCCGCTGCTCCAATGGGATACCGGCGGCTACCTGGCGCGCTGGTATGAGGGCTACCTGGTGCCGAGCCGGTCCACGGTATTCGGCATCTACCTCCATGTCGGCGAGACATCGGATTTCTGGCTCAACCTCGGCATCCAGACCCTGGCGACGCTGTGGATCCTGCAACTGACGCTGCGCGTGCTCGGCCTCGCCCGGCCGGTCCGGCTGATCGCGATCAGCCTCGCGCTGATCGCAACCACCGCCCTGCCCTGGCTGGCCAGCATGCTGCTGACCGACATCTTCGCCGGCCTTTCGGTGCTCGCGCTCTTCATCCTGATCCTGCACGGCGAACGGATCTCGACGCTGGAGAAGGCGGTGCTGTTCGGGTTCATCGCGTTTTCGGCCGCCACGCACAGCGCGACGCTGGCGGTGCTGCTCGGCCTGTGCTGCGTCGGCTGGATGCTGCGTCCATGGCTCGGGCAGCGCATCCCGTTCGCGGGCCTCGTGCAAGGCAGCCTGACCACCGTCGCCGGCGCGGCGATGCTGCTGGCGGCGAACTTTGCGCTGTCCGGACAGCTGGCCTGGACGCCCGGCGGCTATGGCGTCGCCTTCGGCCGCATGCTGCAGGATGGCATCGTCGCGCAATACCTGCACGATCATTGCGCGACGGAGAAGCTGAAGCTCTGCCCCTATCGCAACGAGTTGCCGCCGACCGCGGACGACTTCCTGTGGGGCCACAGCATGTTCAACACGCTCGGCCGCTTCAAGGGACTGAATGACGAGATGGGCACCATCGTGCTGCGCTCGCTGGCCGAATATCCGGAATGGCAGGCAAAGGCGGCGCTGACGGCAACCGCCGACCAGCTCATGCATGTCGCGACAGGCGAAGGCGCCAATGGCTGGATCCCGCATACCTACGGCATCATCGAGCGCTACATTCCCAAACAGGTCCGGCCGATGCGCGCGGCGCGGCAGCAACGCTGGCACCTCGACTTCACCGCGATCAACCGCATCCACGTGCCGGTCGCGCTGGGCTCGATGCTCCTGGTCGTCATCCTGTTCGGCCGAGGACTGTGGCAGCGGCGGCTCGACGATCTGACGTTGCTGGCGGGCACAGTCACTCTCGCCCTGCTCGGCAATGCCTTTGTCTGCGGCGTGATCTCGGGACCGCACGACCGCTACGGCGCGCGCATGGTGTGGGTCGCGACCTTCGTGGTGCTGATCGCGGCCGCGCGCGCCTTCGCCAGGGATGAAGCCGACGATCTATTTTCGCCGCGACAGGAAGTCGGTGACCCCGGTCTTGTAGACCTTGTCGCCGACCGCCCGCATGTGATCGCGGTTCGGAATGTCGAGCACCTCCGAACCCGGAATGATCCGGCCGAGCGCTGACGCCGAGCCCGCAATCTCGTCCTTGCTGCCGACCGCGATCAGAACCGGCACGCGGATGCCGGCCGCCTCCTCGCGCGTCATCAGGCGGCGCGAGCCGCGCAGGCAGGCGGCGAGCGCGCGGCGGTCGGAGCGGGTCTGATCGGCAAAGGCGCGGAAGGTACGGCCGACCGGGTCGGTGACATCGTCGAGCGACGGCGCCTCCAGCGCCAGCGCGACCGCCTCGCCGGGGCCGCCGCCCTCGATCAGTCCGATGCCGATCCCGCCAAGGATCGCCGAGCGCACCCGATCGGAATTCTCTCGCGCCAGGATCGCGGTCATCCGCGAGCCCAGCGAATAGCCCATGATGTCGGCGCGCGCGATTCCGAGATGGTCCATCAGCGCAATCACGTCGCCGGCCATGGTCGCGATCTCGTACTGCGCGGCATCGTAGAGCTTGGCGGATTCGCCGTGGCCACGATTATCGAGCGCGATCACCCGACGGCCGGCCTTGACGAGATCGGACACCCAGGTCGGGTAGATCCAGTTGACGTTCTTGCTCGAGGCAAAGCCGTGCACCAGCACGATCGGTTCGCCCGCGCCTTCGTCGATAAAGGCAATTTCAACATCGCCGTGATGGAAACTCGGCATCATCCATTCCGTTTGTTCTTGGGATTTGCGATTGGCGATCGACAGGCGACCGCAAGCCTAACCCTGGGCGGGCATACTCGCCAAGGTAGCCTGAGCGGCCATCTGCTGCTTCAGGCGCAGCACCTTGCTTCGTCTGAGCCACCCGGCGGTGGCCCGTTCGGTGGTGGCCTTGATCGACGACAGGAAGCCGAACAGCGCCAGCAGCGCGCCGAACAGCCACATGGTGAGATTGAATGCGCCGGCCGCCAGCAGCAGCGCGCCGCGGCCGAGCAGCTTCAGGATCGCGCGGGTCTGGCCGCCCTTGACCTCGGCTATCCGCGCCGCCCGCGCGATCTCCCTCGGATTCTCGGCGACCTTCAGCGTATCCCGCGCAGCGCGAACCCCGGCCGCCTCGCCGATGCGCCCGACGTCCTTGGCGACGCGCACCAGCGCGCCGGCCTTCTCGGCGCGGAAGGCCGCGCGGATCGCGGTTGCGGTTTGCACCGGCCGCAGCACCGAGCCGGATGCGACCGCCTCGCGCAGCGCCGGCTGGTCGACCACCTCGCGGGTCGAACGCCCGGCCCATTCGATCATCCCCTCGCTCAGCCGTCCGGCCTTGCGCGTATCCTTGACCAGCGTCAGCCCGGCGCGCAGCGGCCCGGCGCCGCCGACCGACACATAGGTGGCCGCGGTCACCGCGAGCCCGGCGGCCGCGAGGCCGAGCACCAGCTGGTCGGTGTCCTCGCCCATCACGAGGTGCTTGCCCTCGCGCACGACGTCCCGGACATCACCGAATACGAACAGGTCGCCGGCGACCGTGCCGGACAGGCTTGCGACATCGTCGGCATTGCCGGTCACCAGGCCGGTGGCGAAGCCCTTGGCGTAATGCATGCTGGATGATTGCTCGGCGCGCGCGTCATCGACGCGCTTGGTGAGATCGTCACTAAGTGCGATGCTCTTCTCGCCGGCGAGTTCGACAAAGCTGGCCGCAAGGTCGGCATCGCCGGAAGCCAGTGCCGCCTCGATATTGTCCGCGATCAACGCCGGGTTGTTGCGCAGCACGGAATTGAGCCTGATGTCGGCGAGCGCAGCGGGATCGTCCCGCGCCGCCAGCACGGTGCCGGCATCACGGGCGTGCGGCCAAATAGCCGCGCCCACGGCAGCACTTGCTGCCACGCCGACCACCGCCAAGCTGACGCGCACCCGATTCATCCCGATAAAACCTCTAGTTTTATTCGCCTTGGAGATAGTGTGCCGTTTTTGCGACACAACGGCTCCGACCAAAGGAGGGCTTCTCTGGGACGACAAGATTGTGTCGAATTTGCATGAGCAAATGAGCCATCGGGGCTCTAGGAATCAACTGTTCCCGCCAGTATGGTGCGCGGCATTTCGCGATGCCGCATGCTGTTGATTGCGTCTGCCCATCGTTGCCATCAAGGTGAGAATATGTCCGACCACGTCGTCCCGCACTTCCATAACGATGCCGGTGTCTCGGTGATCGAAATCGGATCGCAGGAGTTCATGTGCGTCGGCGCCAACCCGCCGTTCGACCATCCGCACGTGTTCCTCGACCTCGGCAATGACAACGAGATTATCTGCCCGTACTGCTCGACGCTTTATCGCTTCGCATCCGACCTCGCGGCCGGCGAAGCGCGACCGCCGGAATGCGTGCTGAAAGACAAGGTCGCCTGACCGCTCCGTGGCGCTGACGCGAACCGTCATCGTTGCAGGCGCCGGGATCGGAGGACTGACGGCGTCGCTGACACTGGCGGCACAGGGCTTTCGCGTCGTCGTGCTGGAGAAGGCCGAACGGCTCGAGGAAGCCGGCGCCGGCATCCAGCTCTCTCCCAATGCCAGCCGCATCCTGGTCGAGCTCGGGCTCAAGGAACCGCTTGCGCGGCGCGCGGTCACGCCTGAATCCGTCAACATCCTGAGCGCGCGGGCCGGTGGCGAGATCGCACGGATGCCGCTTGGCCAGGCCGCCGAGTTCCGCGCCGGCGCACCCTATTGGGTGATCCACCGCGCCGATTTGCAGGCGGCGCTGCAGGCCGCCGCGAGCGACCATCCCGATAT
Organism: Bradyrhizobium sp. USDA 4510; assembly: GCF_054059095.1. Taxonomy (NCBI): domain Bacteria; kingdom Pseudomonadati; phylum Pseudomonadota; class Alphaproteobacteria; order Hyphomicrobiales; family Nitrobacteraceae; genus Bradyrhizobium; species Bradyrhizobium sp. USDA 4510. The sequence continues at coordinate 4,647,095 of NZ_JBSSBT010000001.1, forward strand.
CGATCTGCGGCTCGGCTGCCAGTTCGAGGATGTGACCAAGCATGCGCGAGGCCTCACCGTCGTGCAACGCCGCGGCAATTCACGGCAGGAGGAATTGGCCGTCGCGCTGATCGGCGCCGACGGCATCTGGTCGTCGGTGCGCGGGCATTTGTTTCCGGATGTACAGCCGCAATTCTCCGGCCTGATCGCCTGGCGCGGCACGCTGGACGCCACCGCCCTGCCGCGTGAATACACCGCACCGCGCGTGCAGCTCTGGATGGGACCGGACGCACATCTCGTCTCCTATCCCATCTCGGCCGGACGCCAGATCAACGTGGTCGCGATCGTATCGGGCACCTGGAACCGGCCGGGCTGGAGCGAGCCCGGCGACATCAACGAGATCAAGGCTGCATTCGCCACCGCGCGCTGGCCCGCGACGGCGCGGATGCTGATCGGCGCGGTCGACGGCTGGCGCAAATGGGCGCTGTTCACCCTGCCCGACATCGGTCGCTGGAGCGAAGGCGCGGTGACGCTGCTCGGCGATGCCGCGCATGCGATGCTGCCGTTCGCCGCACAAGGTGCCGGCATGGCGATCGAGGATGCGGCCGTGCTCGCCAAGGCCTTGAGCGACGGCACCGGGGAAAACACCGCGGGCATTCCCGCGGCGTTGACGCGCTACGCACGGGTGCGGCGCGGGCGCGTGCTGAAAGTGCAGCGCCTGGCGCGACAGCAGGGCCGCATCTATCATTTGCGCGGGCCGGCGGCGATCGCGCGCGATCTGGCGATCCGCGCCATCGGTCCGGAGCGCATGCTGGCGCGGCAGGACTGGATCTACGACTGGCGAGCCTGAGCTCGGCCAATCACGACCGACCCGTCTGGAAACGCAAGCTTAGTGGACGAGGCCTCGCGGTGCGCGCGGGCCCTTCGCCGCCGGCGTGGAAGCCGCGGGGGCCGCGGCCGCAGGCGTGTCCGGCGTGCTTTCATGGCACCTGCCTTTGCGCCAGGCCTCATCCGCCAGCTTCTGCTGGGAGTGGATCGAGATCAGCTCGTTGCGATAGACCATCTCGGAGACGACAGTACCGCCGACGCCGGTCTCCGCCTTGGCCATCAATTTTTCCTGATCCGCCGCGCGGGTCTTGAGATTGCTGCGCTCGTTCTCGAGCTGCTTGCAATCATAAAGCTCGTACTTGGCGGGATCGGCGAATGCCGACGGCACGGTGTCGCCGATCTGCGCGCAGCCGGAAACGCCCGCAGCCGAGGCGAGCAGCGCGATGACGGCCGCCGCGCGCGACAGCTTCAGGCGGCGTGGGAAACGAACAGACATTCAGCTTTCTTAACCGGACAGTGTTGAGATTGCCTAAAGCAGCCACCGGTGTCCGGATTGAGGCTCAATCGCGGCGGCGCGCTGCTTATCCCAATGCTCGGCCGCCGAGGCAAATGGAATTGCGGGCCGCCGCTTAAGCCTTTGAAAGCTCACCTGTTAGCACCGGATAATGACAATTCCACTCCGCGCCCAAACGCGCTAGAAATCGGCGCGCCTGGCGCAACGCGGACGTGGCGGAACTGGTAGACGCAAGGGACTTAAAATCCCTCGATGGCAACGTCGTGTGGGTTCGAGTCCCACCGCCCGCACCAACCTTCGCATGCCACGCGCACCCGAGCGGGCCAGCGTCGTGTTTCCCGGCTGTGGCGCAGTTCACACGCCGCGATCGCTGATTGTCGTAGTCTTGCCCGCATTGGAAATTCCGGCCGCGGATTTTCGCGGCTGTTGCATTTCGAAATCAATTTTGGTCGGAGATCGGCGATGGAGATTGCAAACTGCAATCGGATTGCAAAGAGCAATCGGATTGCCAGCGAAACGGCGCGCGATCATGGTGCCCTTACTCTCGAGCATGGCGACGATGCGGCTCATTGCAGCAACGGGCTCAATGCCCAGAATTTCCGCAACGCTGCGCCCGACGACCGCGCGATCTACCGGCGATGGATCCGCGGCGCGATCATGGTGTACGGACTGCTCACGTTTGCCGCTGGAGCGGCGGTCTGGATGAGCGGAACCGGCACCAGACAGACACAGCTCACGAGCTTGTCGAGCCCGAGCAGCATGACACCAGGCCACGGCGATTAGCGGTCGCCGGTTCGGAACCCGTGCACTGCGTATTCGTTGTCATGCCGCAATTGGAGCATGACGATGCCGAACGACGATCCATCCGCGCAGCGCGCAACCGACCAACCCGATCAGCGCAAGGAGTGCCCCTCCCCGCCGCAGCACGCACCACAAGGCGGACCACCGCTCAGCGACGGACTGGAGCAGCTCCGCGACAGCCACACCTGACAAGCGATAGCGCGAAAAGAAAAATGGCCGGGACAAGTCCCGGCCATTTGTTTTGCGTCAAGCCGCAAGCTTACTCGGACTTGTCGATATTCCAGAAGATCGGCGTTGCCGGGCCGTCGAGCACACCGGTCAGCGACTTCCGCCATGCGCTCGGAATGGTGTACTGGCCGAGCGGAACGTAGATCACCTGATCGTAGGCCTCGGTCTGGATTTCCGCGGCGATCTTCTTCTTTTCCTCAGCCGAGCCGGCGCGCGCGAACTTGTCACGCAACTCCTCGATCTTCGCGTCTTCGGCCCAGCCGAACCAGCCGCCATTCTTGCCGCGACCGGTGATCGACGCGTTGACGATCGGGTCGGAGACGTCGGCCGCGACCCAGTTGGTGAAGAACATGTTCCAGCCGCCTTCCTTCGGCGGCTTCTGGCTGGCGCGGCGGGTCACCACGGTCTGCCAGTCGGTGGCCTGCAGGTCGACCTTGAAGCCGGCCTCGCGCAACTGCTGCGCAGCCACGACCGGTTGGGCTTTCAACGTCGTGACGTCGCCCGGCGCCATGATCACCACGGGGGTGCCGTCATAGCCGGATGCGGCAAGCGCCTTCTTGGCTTCCGCCAGGCCGTTGCCCTTCACCAGCGTTTCGGCCCCGACGTCGGTCTCGAGCGGCGTGCCGCAGACGAAGAAGGCGCCGCAGATCCTCTGGTACTTGGCGTTGCCGACCAGCGCGTCGAGCACGTCCTTCTGGTTCATCGCCAGGAACGCAGCCCGGCGCACCTTCGGATTGTCGAACGGCGGATAGAGGAAGTTCATGCGTCCGAGGGTCTGGAAGCCGAACTTGTTCAGGACGTCGATCTTGAGATCCGGATTGGCTTCGAGCACCGGTAGCATGTCGAACGGAAGGTTCTCCATGAAATCGATGTCGCCGGATTGCAACGCGTTCACCGCGGTCTGCGCATCGGCCATCGTGACCCACTCGACACGGTCGACCTTGACCACCTTGCCGCCCGCGGTCCAACTCGCAGGCTCCTTGCGCGGCACGTAGTCCTTGTTCTTCTCATAGACCGCCTTCACGCCCGGCTGGAATTCCGCCTGCACGAATTTGAACGGTCCGGAGCCGATCTGTTCCGGGATCGGCTTGTCCGGCGGCGTCTCGGCCAGACGCTTCGGCATCATGAACGGCACGCGCGATGACGGCTTGCCGATCGATTCCAGCACGAGGCCGTAGGGTTCCTTCAGCTTCAGCGTGATGGTCTTGGCGTCGGTCGCCTCCAGGCTCGCGACGAAGTCCATCAGCTTCTGGCCCATGCCGTCGACCTTGCCCCAACGCTGCAGCGAGGCGACGCAGTCTTCCGCGGTGACCGGCGCGCCGTCGTGCCACTTCAGACCGTCGCGCAGCGTGAACGTGTAGGTCAGCTTGTCGTCGGAAACCTTCCAGTCCGCCATCTGCGGCTGGATCTTGAAATTGGAATCCGTCGCCAGCAGCGTGTCATAGATCATGTAGCCATGATCGCGGGTGATGTAGGCCGTGGTCATGATCGGATCGATGACGCGCAGATCCGAGTGCATCACCGCGGTGATGGTCTTGCCCGCGGCCATCGCCTGCGGCGCGAATGACAATTCCTGCGGCGCGAACGACAGCGCGAGCGCCGTCAACGCGGCCGCTAGCGTGCGGTGTTTCCAACGCGAGATAGGGAACATGCAATCTCTCCTGACGTGTAACTGGTCAAAGCCGGCTTATTCGTTATGCATGTGGTTCGTTATTTAGGCGAACTAACATGCTGTATGGCTTGTGAAATTGAGACTTGCACCAAGCGCCAAGCGCGTCAATCGGTTTCAGGTCGCATCGGACGTACACAAACGAATGAGGCCGCGCGCCAGATTTTGGCTTTACAAAATCGTCGGCTGAGATTTTCGTAACGCGCGCGCGATGCCGGCGCCGTCAGAACAACAAGAGAGAACAACGATGAACCCCGCCAATCTCCCCTTTGATTCCGAAACGATGCTGCAGGGCCTGCGCAGCTGGGTGGAATGCGAAAGCCCGACCTGGGACGCCGCCGCGGTCGAACGCATGCTCGATCTCGCCGCCCGCGAGATGGCGATCATGGGTGCGACGATCGAGCGCATCGCCGGACGCCAGGGCTTCGCGGGCTGCGTCCGCGCCCGTTTCCCCCATCCGAAACAAGGCCAGCCCGGCATCCTGATCGCCGGCCATCTGGACACCGTTCACCCCGTCGGCACGATCGAAAAGCTGAAGTGGCGGCGCGAAGGCAACAAGTGCTTCGGGCCGGGCATCTTCGACATGAAGGGCGGCAACTACCTGTCGATCGAGGCGATCAGGCAATTGGCGCGCGCCTCCTTCACGACTCCGCTGCCGATCACCGTGCTGTTCACCCCCGACGAAGAGGTCGGCACGCCGTCGACGCGCGACATCATCGAGGCGGAAGCCGCGCGCAACAAATATGTGCTGGTGCCGGAGCCCGGCCGTCCGAACAACGGCGTCGTCACCGGCCGTTATGCGATCGCGCGCTTCAACCTGGAAGCCACCGGCAAGCCCAGCCATGCCGGCGCAACGCTGTCTTCCGGTCGCTCCGCGATCCGCGAGATGGCGCGGCAGATCATCGCCATCGACGGCATGACCACCGAGGACTGCACCTTCTCGGTCGGCATCGTGCATGGCGGCCAGTGGGTCAATTGCGTCGCGACGACCTGTACCGGCGAAGCGCTCAGCATGGCCAAGCGCCAGGCCGATCTCGACCGTGGCGTCGAGCGCATGCTGGCACTGTCGGGCACCGCCAACGACGTGACCTTCAAGGTGACGCGCGGCGTCACCCGCCCGGTGTGGGAGCCCGATGCGGGCACCATGGCGCTCTATGAAAAGGCAAAAGGCCTTGCTGCAGCGATGGGTCTCGATCTGCCGCACGGCAGCGCCGGCGGCGGCTCGGACGGCAACTTCACCGGCGCGATGGGCATCCCCACGCTCGACGGCCTCGGCGTTCGCGGCGCCGATGCACATACGCTCAACGAGCACATCGAGGTCGACAGCCTCGCCGAACGCGGCCGCCTGATGGCGGCACTGCTGGCGACGCTGGACTGACATCGATTTGCACTGCACAACACGTTGGCACTGCCGGATCGAAATTTAGCCTTGTCCATTTTTAAGGCTTCGCCTACGGTCCGGCCGTCCAACGCGACGATGCGGGAGAGATCGAACCGACAACAATCGTGTTGTTGGCTTCGGCGCCGACGGAGCAACCGCCCCGGAAACTCTCAGGCAAAAGGACTGTATCGTCAGGACGATCTGGAGAGAGACGAACATGGCCGCACATCAAGGGCCATGACGTCCACCGAAGGGGATAGTTCGCTTCTGGCCACAGCCCGATGCGGATCAAGCTCTCAGGTACCGTGACAGATGGGGCGCCGATGCCGGTTTCACCGGCGGTTCGGCGACTCTAACCCACGGGAGCCTGACAACTATCATGCCACACATCGCGATCATCGGCGCCGGCATCACCGGCGTAACGACGGCCTATGCCCTGCTTGAACGCGGCTACAAGGTGACTGTCCTCGACAGGCATCGCTACGCCGCGATGGAAACCTCGTTCGCCAATGGCGGACAACTCTCCGCCAGCAACGCCGAGGTGTGGAACAGCGCCGCGACCATCCTCAAGGGGCTGCGCTGGATGCTGAGAAGCGACGCGCCGCTGCTGATGAACCCGAAGCCGAGCTGGCACAAATATTCCTGGATCGGCGAGTTCGTAGGCCACATCACGCGCTATCGCGGCAACACCATCGAGACCACGAAGCTCGCCATCGAAGCGCGCAAGCATCTGTTCTCGATCGCAGAGCGCGAAAACATCGCCTTCGATCTCGAACGCCGCGGCATCCTGCACGTCTATCACGACAGGGCCGGCTTCGAAGCCGGCCTCAAGGTCAACGCGCTGCTGCAGCAAGGCGGGCTCGACCGCCGGCCGGTGACCCCGGACGAGATCCGCGTCATCGAACCCGCGCTGCAGACAACCTGCTATGGCGGCTTCTTCACGCCGTCGGACGCGACCGGCGATATTCACAAATTCACGCGTGGGCTTGCCGACGCCTGCATCCGCCGTGGCGCGAGGTTCGTCCATGAAGCCGACGTCGACACGATCGCACACGGCGATGACGGCTTCCGCATCGGCTGGAACGAAGCTGCTTCACATGATGCTGCGGTCGCGACGCGCCAGCAGCTGCAGGCGGACGGGATCGTGATTTGCGCCGGCGTGGCGAGCCGCCACTTCGCCAGCCTGCTCAACGACCGCGTCAATGTCTATCCGGTGAAGGGCTATTCGATCACGGTGCAGCTCGATGCGCCGCAAAGCCGGAATGCGGCCCCAACCGTCAGCCTGCTCGATGAAGCTGCGAAGATCGTCACCAGCCGGCTCGGCGCCGACCGCTTCCGCGTCGCCGGCACCGCCGAGTTCAACGGCTTCAACCGCGACATTCGCGCCGATCGCATTCAACCGCTGGTGGACTGGGTGCGGCATCATTTCCCGGAGATCGACACGTCGAAAGTCGTGCCATGGGCGGGCTTGCGCCCGATGATGCCGAACATGATGCCGGTGGTTCGCGCCGGACGGATTCCGGGCGTGTTCTACAATACGGGCCACGGTCATCTTGGCTGGACACTGTCGGCGGCGACGGCGCAGATGGTGGCCCAGGCGATCGACGATTGGCGCGACCTCGACACGCCGCCGATGGCGCCGACGTTCGGTGCCGGGCTCGACGTGCCCGCCGACGCGCGCAAAGCTAAAATCAATCCACCTTCCAGTGGACTGCTTCAAACTTCACCGGAGGAATAATCGCGGCCAACAGGACTGATTAGCTGCACCGCAAAATCCGCAGCACCGATGGCATGGGACTTGCTCAAGTTCTACCGTGAGTCTGCTACCATCTGTGCTACGGTCTGGTGTGCAACGGTCCCGCTGGGGACTTCATCGACCACAACCCAACGGATCAAATTTGCTCGGATATCTGCTTCGCCGCATCCTCGCCGCCATTCCCGTGATGGGCGTGGTGGCTCTGTTCGTGTTCCTGTTGCTGCGGCTGACGCCGGGCGACCCGGCTGCCATCCTCGCCGGCGACAACGCGACGCCCGAACAGCTCGAACGCATTCGGACCTCGCTTGGTCTGAACGAGCCGATCTACATCCAGTTCTACACCTGGATCGCCAAGTTGCTGCACGGCGACCTCGGCGTCTCCCTGATCTCGAACAAGCCGATCCTCGAAATGATCGTCCCGCGCCTCGAGCCCTCGATCTCGGTCGCGCTGGCCACCATCATCCTCTCGATCCTGGTGGCGGTGCCGCTCGGCGTGATCGCGGCGTGGAAGCACGGCACCTGGATCGACCGCTTCGTGATGGGGCTTTCCGTGCTCGGCTTCTCGGTGCCGGTGTTCGTCATCGGCTATGTGCTGATCCAGATCTTTGCGATCGATCTGCGCTGGGTTCCGGTACAGGGCTTCAAGAGCATCTCGGCCGGCTTCGGTCCGTTCTTCCAGCGCCTCATCCTGCCGACCTGCACACTCTCCTTCATCTATGTCGCGCTGATCGCACGCATGACGCGGGCCTCGATGCTCGATGTGCTCGGCGAGGATTACGTGCGCACGGCGCGGGCCAAGGGCATCGGCGAGACCGGCGTGCTGCTGCGCCATGCGCTGCGCAACGCCGCCGTGCCGGTCATCACGGTGATCGGTTCCGGCTTCGCGCTGCTGATCTCCGGCGTCGTCGTCACCGAGAGCGTGTTCAATCTGCCCGGCATCGGCCGCCTCACCGTCGATGCGGTGCTGGCGCGCGACTATCCGGTGATCCAGGCGATGATCCTGTTGACGTCGGGTATCTACGTCGCGGTCAATCTGTTGATCGACCTCGCCTACACCCTGCTCGATCCTCGTATCCGGTACTGAGCAATGGCGATCGAAACCCTTCCCGAATCCTCGCTTCCCGTTACCCGGCCGTTCCGCGTCAAGTTCGGCTTCCTGACGTCGACGCCGATCATCGCGGTTGCGACGATCAGCCTCTCCCTCATCATCCTGATGGCGATCTTCGCGCCGCTGCTTGCGCCGCACGATCCTCTGCTGCTGACGCCGTCGCAGCGGCTGAAGCCGTCGAGCGCGCAATATCTGCTCGGCACCGACGCTTATGGCCGCGACCTGTTGTCGCGCATCATCTACGGCGCACGGATCTCGCTGGTGATCGGGCTCGGCGCCGCCGTCTGCTCGATCGCCATCGGCCTTCTGATCGGCCTCGTCGCCGGCTTCTTCCGCTGGGTCGATGCGGTGCTGATGCGCGTGATGGACGGCCTGATGGCGATCCCCGCCATCCTGCTCGCGATCGCCGTGGTGTCGCTGTCGGGCGCCAGCATCTGGACCGTGATGGTCGCGATCACCATCCCCGAGATCCCGCGCGTGGCGCGGCTGGTGCGCTCGGTGGTGCTGACCGCACGCGAGGAACCTTATGTCGAGGCCGCGATCTCGCTCGGCACCAGCCTGCCGAAGATCATGTGGCGGCATTTGATGCCGAACACGATCGCGCCGCTGATCGTGCAAGGCACCTATGTCTGCGCGTCCGCGATCCTGACCGAGGCGATCCTGTCGTTCCTCGGCGCCGGCATCTCGCCGGAAACGCCGACCTGGGGCAACATCATGGCCGAGGGCCGCGCCTATTTCCAGGTCAAGCCGTCGCTGATCTTCTGGCCGGGGCTGCTGCTCTCGATCGCCATTCTCAGCGTCAACCTGATCGGCGACGCCGCCCGCGACGCGCTCGATCCCCGCATGAAGCAGCGTGAGGGCAAGTGACGGCTTCAGCTCTTCTGAAGCCGTCATTCCGGGGCGATGCGAAGCATCGAACCCGGAATCTCGAGATTCCGGGTCTGGTGCTGGCGCACCATCCCGGAATGACAGTGGGTAAATTCCTTCACAGCGCCAAGAGACCCTGACATGACCAACGTCGTCCTCGACATCAGCAATCTCGTCGTCGGCCTCGGCCGCAAGGCGGATGCGCATCGCATCATCGACGACCTCTCGCTGCAGGTACGTGAAAGCGAGACGCTGTGCCTGGTCGGCGAAAGCGGCTCGGGCAAGTCGGTGACATCGCTCACCGTGATGGGCCTGCAGCAGAAGGGCACGCTGGTGCCGTCTGGCGGCAGCGTCAAACTGGTCGGCGAGGAACTGCTCACCGCCAGCGACCGGCGGCTGCGGCAACTCCGCGCCACGCGGATGGCGATGATCTTCCAGGAGCCGATGACCGCGCTCAATCCGGTCGTGCCGGTCGGCCGCCAGATCGACGAGGTGCTGCGTGCCCATACCGATCTCGACGCCCGCGCACGGCGCCAGAAGATTTTGGCGATGATGGAGCATGTGCGGCTGCCGGACGTGGAGCGCATCTTCTCCTCCTACCCGCACCGCCTCTCGGGCGGTCAGCGCCAGCGCATCATGATCGCGATGGCGCTGGTGCTGGAGCCGAAGCTCCTGATCGCGGACGAGCCGACCACCGCGCTCGACGTCACCACCCAGAAGCAGATCCTCACCTTGATCCGCGACCTGCAACGCGATCACGGCACCGCGGTTCTGTTTATCACCCACGACATGGGCGTGGTGGCCGAGATCGCCGACCGCGTCGCGGTGATGCGGCACGGCCGCCTGGTCGAAACCGGCCCGCTGCAGGACGTGCTGCGCAATCCGAAGATGGAGTACACCCGCAACCTCTTGTCCTCGGTGCCGAGCCTGGTGCCGCGCGCGCCGCGCCCGGAGACGACCGAGCCCGTGGTGCTGGAAGCCAACGAGCTCAGCAAGGTCTACCGGGAGCGGTCGCTGTACGGCAAAGCCCGCGAGGTCGCCGCCGCCAGCAACGTCACGCTCACTCTGCGCAAGGGCCGCACGCTCGGCATCGTCGGCGAAAGCGGTTCCGGCAAGTCGACGGTGGCGCGCTGCATCGTCCGCCTGATCGATCCGACCTCGGGCGGGGTGCGCCTCGCCGGCCGCGAGATCTCCGACCTGTCGCGCCGGCTGTTGCAGCCGCATCGCCAGAAGATCCAGATCATCTTCCAGGATCCCTACCGCTCGCTCAATCCGCGCGTCACCGTCGGCGAGAGCATCGCGGAAGGCCCGGTCAATTATGGCATGCCGCGCAAGGACGCGCTGGCGCGGGCGCGCGAGCTGCTCGAGCTCGTCCATCTGCCGCCCGACGCGATCTCGCGCTATCCGCACCAGTTCTCCGGCGGCCAGCGCCAGCGCATCGCGATCGCGCGCGCGCTGGCGCTCGATCCCGACGTGCTCGTCGCGGATGAGGCGGTGTCCGCGCTCGACGTCTCGGTGCAGGCGCAGGTGCTGGATCTGCTTGACGAAATCCAGCGCCGGCTGGGCATCGCGCTGCTGTTCATCACGCATGATTTGCGCGTCGCCGCACAGATCTGCGACGACGTCGCCGTGATGCAGCATGGCCGCGTCGTGGAACAGGGACCGGCCGCCGAGGTGCTGACCAATCCGCAGCAAGCCTATACCCGCGCGCTGCTCGATGCGGCGCCCGGACGCGATTGGGACTTCGCCAACTTCCGCCCCGTTTCGGAAGGCATTGTGGCGACGGCCTAGGTCTTTAGCCTCAAGCCTTTCCGCCCACAGGGCATGCAAATCCGCTGGTGCTCCCCGGCTTGCGCTGGGCGCGACGACACGCTTAACGTCGCGCGCTAGAGCGTGGCCCTGAAGGTGGACACCGGTCTTCCCCGGAGATCACGCTCCAACCAACGAGATGAGATCATGACGCGCGTCGTTATGATCGCATCATGATCGAAGAAACGTATCGAGACCGACTTGATGACCCGCATTGCCGTTGGCGGCTTCCTGCACGAGACCAATACCTTCGCACCGACGAAGGCAACCTATGACGATTTCGTGCATGGCGGCGGCTGGCCGTCGATGACGCATGGCGCCGACGTGCTCAAGGTCATGCGCAAGATCAATGTCGGCCTCGCCGGCTTTGTCGAGGCGGCGGAAGCCAATGGCTGGGAGCTGGTGCCGACGATCTTCGCCGCGGCGAGCCCGTCGGCGCATGTCAGCAAGGATGCGTTCGAGCGGATCGTGACGGAAATGGTCGACGGCATCGCCGCGGCCGGACCGATCGATGCCGTCTATCTCGACCTGCACGGCGCCATGGTCACCGAGCATTATGACGACGGCGAAGGCGAAACGCTGGCCCGCGTGCGCAAGGCGATCGGCAACGACCTGCCGCTGGTGGCGAGCCTCGATCTGCATGCGAACGTCTCGCCAAAGATGATCGAGCATGCCGATGCGCTGATTGCCTACCGCACCTATCCGCATGTCGATATGGCCGAAACCGGCCGCGCCTGCGCCCGGCATCTGGCGCTGATGCTCAAAACCAGGCAGCGCTTCGCAAAGGCCTTCCGGCAATTGCCGTTCCTGATCCCGATCAGCTGGCAATGCACCAACGACCAGCCGACCAAGGGCATCTATCAAAAGCTCGCCGCCCTCGAGAGCGACGCGGTGCCGACACTGTCGTTTGCGCCGGGTTTTCCGGCCGCCGATTTCAGGGATTGCGGGCCGAGCGTATTCGCGTACGGCCGGACCCAGGCCGATGCGGATGCCGCCGCCGACAAGGTCGTCGCCCTGGTCGAGAGCCATGAGGACGATTTCGACGGCCGGATCTATTCGCCCGACGAAGGCGTGCGGCTGGCGATGGAACTGGCGAAAGCGGCGAGCCGGCCGATCATCATCGCCGACACCCAGGACAATCCCGGCGCCGGTGGCGATTCCGACACCACCGGCATGCTGCGCGCGCTGGTGCGCAACAAGGCGAGTGCCGCAACCGGCGTGATCTACGACCCGCAATCCGCGAAGGCCGCGCACAGCGCCGGTGTCGGGGCATCAGTCACGCTCGAGCTCGGCGGCAAGTCCGGCATTCCCGGCGACGCGCCATACCGGGAGACTTTTGTCGTCGAACAGCTCTCGGATGGCAAATTCGTGGCTCCCGGTCCCTATTTCGGCGGCCGCGACATGGACATGGGCCCCTCGGCCTGCCTGCGGATCGGCGACGTGCGCGTCGTGGTCGGCTCCTACAAGGCCCAGCTTGCCGACCAGGCGATGTACCGCTATGTCGGCATCGAGCCGACGGCACAGAAGATCTTGGTCAACAAGAGCTCGGTGCACTTCCGTGCCGATTTCGAGCCGATCGCCGAGAAGCTCTTGATCTGCGCCGCTCCCGGCGCGATGCCCGCCGATACCGCCACGCTGCCGTGGAAACATTTGCGTCCCGGCATTCGTATCAAGCCGAACGGCCCTACTTTCACACCCACCTCCCCATCACGCACAAACGGATAGAGAGCCATGCCGACCATTGAGCGCATCGACAGTTTTGCCGACGAACTCACCGCCATCAGACGGGATCTGCATGCGCATCCCGAGATCGGCTTCGAGGAGGTCCGCACCTCGGGCATCGTCGCCGACAAGCTGACGAGCTGGGGCATCGAGGTGCATCGCGGCCTCGGCGGCACCGGCGTGGTCGGTGTGCTCAAGGGCAAGGGCAACGGCACCAAGAAGATCGGCCTGCGCGCCGACATGGACGCGCTGCCGATGGAGGAGAACACCAATCTGAAGTGGCGTTCGACCATCCCCGGCCGCTTCCACGGCTGCGGCCATGACGGCCACACCACGATGCTGCTCGGCTCGGCGCGCTATCTCGCCGAGACCCGCAATTTCGACGGCACCGTGCATTTCATCTTCCAGCCGGCCGAGGAAGGCCTCGGCGGCGCGCGCGCCATGATCAAGGACGGCCTGTTCAAGCAGTTCCCCTGCGACGAGGTCTATGGCCTGCACAACGCGCCGGACCTCAACCATGGCGAGATCGCGATCCTGCCGGGCCCGGCAATGGCCGCAGCCGACTTCTTCGACATCAGGATCCAGGGCTACGGCGCCCATGGCGCGATGCCGGAGCGTTCCAAGGACGCGGTCGTGATCGCAATGACGCTCGGACAGGCGTTGCAGTCGATCGTCAGCCGCAACGTCGATCCGCTGCAGGCTGCGGTGCTGTCGATCACGCAGATCCATTCCGGGTCGGCGTACAACGTCATTCCCGGCGAAGCCTGGATGTGCGGCACGGTGCGCTGCTTCTCCGACGAGATTCGTGAGCTGATCCGCAAGCGCATGCGCGAAATCTCCGCCGGCTTTGCGGTGGCATATGGCGCCGAAATCTCGGTCGAGATCCGCGACGGCTTCAGCGTGCTGGTGAATCAGGAAGAGCAGTCCCGCGTGGTCGAGGAAGTCGCGCGCACCGTCGTCGACCCGGCCAAGGTCATCACCCGCTCGACACCCAAGATGGGCAGCGAGGATTTCGCCGACATGATGCAGGCCATTCCCGGCGCGTATTTCTGGGTCGGCCATGACGGCTCCGTGCCCGTTCACAATCCCGGTTACGTTCTCGACGACAAGATCCTGCCGATCGGCGCCAGCATGTTCGCCCGCATCATCGAGAAACGCATGCCGGCAGGTGCGCATGCATAAGCCCAAAGGGGACGCCATCACGTCGCTGCACGATCTCTCCGCCGTCGACCTGCTCGCCGGCTATCGTGCCAAGCAGTTCTCGCCGTCCGAGGTGCTGGAGGAAATCATCTCCCAGGTCGCGACCTGGGAGCCGCACATCAAGGCGCTGTATTTGTACGACCCGGAAGGGGCGCGGAAGGTCGCCAAGACCTCGACCGAGCGCTGGCAGCAGGCCGAGCCGGCCGGCACGCTCGATGGCGTTCCCGCCACCATCAAGGACAATGTCGCGACCAAGGGGCAGCCGGTGCCGCTGGGCGCGGCGAGCGTCAAGCTGGCGCCCGCGGAGAAGGATGCACCGCCTGCGGCGCGGCTGCGCGAGGCCGGCTGCGTGATCTTCTCCAAGACCACGATGCCGGACTACGGCATGCTGTCGTCGGGCCTGTCCTCGTTCCATCCCCTGACCCGCAATCCCTGGGATGTCAGCAAGAACCCCGGCGGCTCGAGCGCCGGCGCGGGCGCGGCAGGCGCTGCCGGCTATGGTCCCTTGCATCTCGGCACCGATATCGGCGGCTCGGTGCGGCTGCCGGCCAACTGGTGCGGCCTCGTCGCATTGAAACCGAGCCTCGGCCGCGTGCCGATCGACCCGCCCTATGTCGGCCGCGTCGCCGGTCCGATGACCCGCACCGTCGACGACGCCGCGCTGATGATGAGCGTATTGTCGCGTCCCGATCGCCGCGACGGCATGAGCCTGCCGGCGCTCGAGGTGAACTGGAAGGCGCTGGAGAAGTCGCCGCGCAAGCTGCGCATCGGGCTGATGCTCGACGCCGGCTCCGGCCAGAAGGTCGAGAAGGAGGTTCGCGAGGTCGTCGTGAAGGCTGCGAAGGCGTTCGAATCCGCCGGCGCCGTCATCACCGAGATCGACGGCATCCTGACGCCCGAGATGCTCGAAGGGCTCGACAATTTCTGGCGCGCTAGGACCTGGGACGAGCTGTCGAAACTGTCGCAGGCCGACCGCGGCAAGACCCTGCCCTACATCCTCAACTGGGCAGAAGCCGGCGCAAAGCTCTCCGGCGTCGATGTGGTGCGCGGCTTCAACATGACGATGGCGATCCGCGCTGCCGCCGCGAAATTGTTCTGCGAGGTCGACTACGTGATCTCGCCAGTATCGCCGGTGGTGAACTTCCCGGCGGAGTTCGCCGCGCCGCTCAACGACCCGGCAAAGCCGTTCGAGCACATCTGCTTTACCGTGCCGTGGAATATGTCGGAGAACCCGGCGCTGTCGATCAACGCCGGCTACGACAAGAAGGGCTTTCCGATCGGCGTCCAGATCATCGGCCGCCGCTTCGACGACATCGGCGTGCTCGGCATGGGCAAGGCGTTCGAAGGCCTGCGCGGCCCGCAGAAGCCGTGGCCCGCGCCGCCGAAGAAGTAAAGCAGCGCCTCAACGCAAGTCAGGATGCGCGGAGTCAGGCCCGCGCATCCCTCTTCTTCACAACGGATGATTGCCGGGTTAACTGGATGGAGACGCGCGCCAGCGCCGTTCATTCAAGAAAACCGAGAGGAAATCATCCCCATGGCGTATGAGACGATCAAGTACGAGGTCGCCGAGCAAATCCTGACCATCACGCTGAACCGGCCCGACAAGCTCAACGCCTTCAACGCCACGATGCAGCAGGAGCTGATCGACGCGTTCGACAAAGCCGACAAGGACGACGACGTCAGGGCCATCATCGTGACGGGTGCGGGCCGCGGCTTCTGCGCCGGCGCCGATCTTTCCTCCGGCGCCAACACGTTCGACCGCGATGCCCGGCGCGGCCCGGTCAAGCGCAATGCCGACGGCAGCGTCGACTACAGCGATCCGCAGGTGCGTGACGGCGGCGGGCAAGTGACGCTGCGCATCTTCAAGTGCCTGAAGCCGGTGATCGCTGCCGTGAACGGCCCGGCGGTCGGCATCGGCGTCACCATGCAGCTTGCGATGGATATCCGCATCGCCTCCGACGCCGCGCGCTTCGGCTTCGTGTTCTCCCAGCGCGGCATCGTGCCGGAAGCCGCATCGAGCTGGTTCCTGCCGCGCATCGTCGGCATCTCGCAGGCGCTGGAATGGTGCTATTCCGGCCGCGTCTTCCCGGCGCAGGAAGCGCTCGCCGGCCGGCTCGTCAGCAAGGTGGTGCCGCCGGCCGATCTGCTGCCGACCGCGCGTGCACTCGCCAAGGAGTTCGCGGCCAAGACCGCGCCGGTATCGGTGGCGCTGATCCGCCAGATGATGTGGCGCATGATGGGCGCCGACGATCCGATGGAGGCGCACAAGGTCGACAGCCGCGGCATCTATGCCCGCGGCCGCTCCGACGACGTCAAGGAAGGCGTGGTGTCGTTCCTGGAAAAGCGCCCCGCGCAGTTCAAGAATAAGGTGTCGTCGGACATGCCCGACTATTTCCCGTGGTGGCAAGAGCGCGACTATAAGTGAACGAACGGCGTCAAGCGGCGTCCACACTTGACGGCGTCGTCCTGCTGCACGGCATCAGCAGGACGGCGCGCTCGTTTCGCAGGATGGAGCTGGCACTGACGGCTGCCGGCTTTGCCACCCTCAATCTCGACTATGATAGCCGGCGCAAGCCACTCGACGTGTTGGCCCAGGACATCCGCCCCTCGCTCGATCGGTTCGCAGAGAGCCTCGACGGCTCCGTGAACTTCGTCTGCCATTCCATGGGCGGGCTTCTGGCGCGCGTCTATCTGGCAAGGCATCGCCCGGCGCGGCTCGGCCGCGTCGTGATGCTGGGCACGCCGAACGGCGGCAGCGAGATCGCCGACCGCCTGAAGAACCTCGCGGCTTATCGCGCCTATTTCGGTCCGGCCGGGCAGCAGCTCGTCACCCGCCGCGATGCCGCAACCAGCGCGCTGCTGCCGCCGATCGATTATTCCGCCGGCATCATCGCCGGCAACCGTTCGGTCTATCCGATCACCTCCATGGCCCTGCCGCGGCCGCATGACGGCCGGGTGTCGGTCGCCAACACCAGGCTCGAGGGCATGGCCGATCACATCGTGATCCGCACCTCGCATCCCTGGCTGGTGCGCAACAAGGAAGCGATCGCGCAGACCATCGCGTTCTTGCAAGAGGGGAAATTCAGCACAAATCGTCGGGTGGACTAGGCGCGAGCGTTACCCATCCTGTGCAGCTTGAGCATGGCATAGACCGCATTGTTGGCTGGCGTAGGAATGCCAAGCGGGCGGGCGAACTCCACCACCTTTCCGGCGAGCCAGTCGAGTTCGAGCCGGTTACCGCGTTCGAGATCGTGCAGCATGGAAGCCTTGAAGGTGGGCGGCGATGCTTCCGCGAATTTCATTCGGTCCTCGGCAAAATTCTCCGGAATCGGAACGCCCCTGGCACGGCCGACCGCCACCACCTCGCTCATCAGGCTGTAAAAGAACGCTCGCGTATCCGGGTCGGCCAGGATCGGCCCCAGCGGCTGGCGAGTCGTTGCGGTCGCGCCTGATAGTCCGACGAGGAATACAAATTTCTGCCAGCGCTCGCGGTCAATCCCGTCGGACACCGAGATGTCGATGCCGGCCGCTTGAGCGGCGTCGGCAAAGGCCTTGAGGCCGTCATCGGGCTTACCGTCGGTTCTGCCGCAGACCATGCGCGCGAACTGGCTCGTGTGGGTGACGACGCCAGGCGCGGACAGCACTGTAGCAATGTAGGCACTTCCAGCGACCACGTTGTCGGCGCCGAGAATCGGGGCGATCCTCTCGGCGCTATCGACCCCGTTTTGCAGCGGGATCACCCGGGTGCGGGGTCCGACCAGGGGGAGAGACGACCTGGCTGCCGTCTCGCTGTCCCAAAGCTTGACCGCGAACAGTACGATATCGACAGGGCCGACCGTGGCTGGATCATCGGTCACGTTGGGTTCGGGCAAATGAAGATTGCCGAGCACACTCTCGACCTTGAGACCGTTTTTCCTGATCGCCTCGAGGTTGGAGCCGCGTGCGATAAAGAACACGTCGTGCCCTGCCGCGGCCATACGTGCTCCGAAATAACCGCCGAGGGCACCGGCCGCCATCACAGCGATACGCATGTCATATCCTCCCCCCTGCAACGACACTCAGCCGGCAGAGGATATCACGCGACGGACCCGGGTTCGATTCCCTGAACGTCAGGCCCATCGCGTCATTTGGCTGCACTGCAGAATTTGGACACTGTGGATTCACGGCCTCGTCAGCAGCGCCACACGCCCGATCGCCTTGCGCTCGATCAACAGCCGCATCGCCTTCGCATAGTCTTCCAGCGGCAGCCGGTGCGAGATATTCGGCCGCACCCGGCCGGCCTCGGCCCATTCGCTCAGCGCCTTGAACCTGAACTCGCCGAGTGCGGGATCCTTGCGCACTGCCTCGCCGGCGCGAACGCCGAGCACGCTCGCGCCCTTGATCATCAACAGATTGGTGCGGGCGAGACCGATGCCGCCGGTGAAGCCGACGACGAGAATCCGTGCGCCCCAGTTGATGCAGCGCATCGAATTCTCGAACACCTCGCCGCCGACAGGATCGAACACGACATCCGCGCCGCGACCGTCGGTGAGGCGCTTGACCGCATCGCGGAACGGCTCGCGCGCATAGAGCACGAGATGGTCCGCGCCGCGCGCCTTGGCGATCGCAAGCTTGTCCTCGCTCGAAGCCGCGGCGATCACGGTGGCGCCGAGCAGCTTGCCGATCTCGACCGCGGCAAGTCCGACGCCGCCGCCGGCGCCATGCACCAGCAGCACCTCGCCCGGCTTGATCTGCCCGCGGTCGATCAGCGCATGATAGGCGGTGCCATGCGCGGCCAGGAAGGTCGCGCCTTCCGCGTAGTCGAAAGTCGACGGCACCGGCACGAGCTGCGACGGCGTTGCAACCGTCTCGTCGCAATAGGCGCCGAAGCGCATCTTGACGATCACCTTGTCGCCGACGGCGACACCGGATGCTCCATTGACCTCGACGACATCGCCGGCGGCTTCCGAGCCCGGCGTGAACGGCAGCGGCGGCTTGAGCTGGTACTCGCCCGCGGCCATCAGGATGTCGGGAAAGTTGATCCCGGCGGCCCGGATCGCAACGCGCACCTGGCCCGGCTGCAAGGGCACCGAGGCAAAGTTCTCGAGCTGCAGACGCTCGGGCGGGCCGAGCTCGCGGCAAACGACGGCTTTCGGCATCAGGCGGCCCGCGCCTTGAGGCGTGCCAGCGCCTCGCGGATCAGCGGCAAGCGGTCGTTGCCGAAATACATGTCGGTCTTGTCGAGATAGATCGTCGGCGAGCCGAAGCCGCCGCGCGCCATCACCTCCTCGGTGTTGGCCTTGAGTTGATCCTTGATCGCCTGGTCGCCGATGCCGGCAAGGAATTGCGCCGGATCGATTCCGAGTTTAGTGCAGATCTCGGTCAGCACCGCATCCTGCGAAATGTCCTTGTCGTCACCCCAATAGGCCTCGAACACCGCGCGGGCGAACGGCACCATCTTCTCGTTGCCGAGAAGGATGCAGCCGCGCATCGCCTTGACGCTGTTCACCGGGAACACGGTCGGCGGCATCTTGATCGCAAGGCCGGCCGAGCGCGCCCAGTCGGTGAGATCCTTCTTCATGTAGCGCGCCTTCAGCGGCACCGGCTTCTCGCGCTGCGCGTAGACCGACGGGTTGACGGTGTTGAAGATGCCGCCGACCAGGATCGGCCGCCAGGTGATCGGAGCGTCGAACTCCTTCGCGATCGGCTGGATGTTGTGCCAGGCGAGATAGGTCCACGGGCTGGAGCAGTCGAAGAAGAATTCGATCATGGCGTTTCCCTTTGTCTTTTCCACATTCATTCTCGTCATTCCGGGGTGCACCGCAAGGCGCAGGGCTCGCGACTGTGTCGCGCCGCGGAATAACGGGCATCATTTCTTCTCGACCAATTCCTTCGCACGCTGGCCGAACATGTTCTTGCGTGATTCCTCGTCAAACGGCTCCTTGACGAATTTTCCGATCGCAAGCCCCGCCTGCACCTGCGGGCGGGCGCGCACGGTGGCGTACCAGCGCTTGATGTTCGGGAAATCGTCGAGGGTAAAACCCTGCGCCTTGTGGGTCATGGTCCAGGGGAAGCAGGCGATGTCGGCGATCGAATAGTCGTCGCCGGCGATATAGGCGCCGGTCCTGCCGAGCTGGCGGTCGAGCACGCCATAGAGCCGCGCGGTCTCGTCGCGGTAGCGCTCGATCGCGTAGGGAATCTTCTCGGCCGCATAGAGCGCGAAATGGCCGTGCTGGCCGAGCATCGGCCCGAGGCCGCCCATCTGCCACATCACCCATTGGATGACGTTCGACCGCGCACGCAACTCCCGCGACAGGAATCGGCCGGTCTTGTCGGCGAGATAGATCAGGATCGCGCCGGTCTCGAACACCGAGAACGGCCCGCCGCCGTCGGCCGGTTGATGGTCGACGATGGCGGGGATCCGGTTGTTCGGGCTGATCGCCAGGAATTCGGGCCGAAACTGCTCGCCGGCGCGGATGTTCACCGGGATCACCTTGTAGGGCAGCCCCAGTTCCTCCAGCATGATCGAGATCTTCCAGCCGTTCGGCGTCGGCGCGTAGTGCAGATCGATCATCGGCGTTCTATTCCCCATCACAAAGACTTTTGTTGTTCTGTACCTCCACCTTAGGACATGGCACACAGGCCCTCAATCAGAACCCAACAGGAGGCACCCATGCTGTTTCCAACGACGATCGCAGGCTCGCTGCCGAAGCCGGAATGGCTGGCGGAGCCGAACATGTTGTGGGCACCCTGGAAGTCGGAGGGCGCCGAGCTCGCCCGCGCCAAGCGCGATGCCACGGTGCTGGCGGTCAAGCTGCAGGAAGATGCCGGCGTCGACATCGTCACCGAGGGCGAGCAGGCGCGCCAGCATTTCGTGCACGGCTTCCTGGAGCGGATCGAGGGCATCGATTTCGCCCACAAGGTCGAGATGGGCATCCGCAAGGACCGCTATAAGGCGATGGTGCCGCAGGTGGTCGCACCGCTGCAGCTCAAGGGACGCGTCCACGAGAGCGAGGCCCGTGCGGCCCGCGCGCACACCAGGAACCGGCTGAAATTCACCATGCCCGGCCCGATGACGATCATCGATACCATCGCCGACAAATATTACGGCGACCGCGTGAAGATGGCCTTCGCTTTCGCCGAGCTTTTGAGTCAGGAGGCGAAGGCGTTGCAGGCCGACGGCGTCGACATGATCCAGTTCGACGAGCCCGCCTTCAACGTCTACATGGACCAAGTGCGCGACTGGGGCATCAAGGCGCTGGAGCGCGCCGCCGAAGGTCTGACCTGCGCCACCGCCGTGCACATCTGTTACGGCTACGGCATCAAGGCCAACACCGACTGGAAGCAGACGCTTGGCGGCGAGTGGCGGCAATACGAGGAGACCTTCCCCGTCATCGACAAGAGCAGGATCCAGCAGGTCGCGATCGAATGCCGCAACTCGAAGGTGCCGATCGAACTGCTGGCGGCACTCCCCGGCAAGATCGTGCAGGCCGGCGTGATCGACGTCGCCAGCGACGAGATCGAAACCGCGGAGGACGTCGTCAAGGTGATCGAGGCGGTCGCGAAGCACGTGCCGAAGGGCAACATCATCGCGACCACCAATTGCGGCATGGCGCCGATGCGGCGGGACATCGCGGAAGCCAAGCTGATCGCGCTGGGCGCCGGTGCCAAGCTGGCGCGGCAGCGGCTGGCGTAAGGATGACGCCGGCCAATCAACCCAGAACGGCCATCGCGCTCGGATGCAACACCGGCCGGTAGCCGGCCTGGAAGGCGCGCAACGTCGATGGCGGCGTCAGCAGCATGGCCGGCTCGGGTACGTCGGCCCGGCTGTAACCGGCGAACGACCAGCGCAACGTGGCGCCGTCGGCGACGAGGTAGCTCTCCCCGCTCGCCTGCACCATCGTCCCGTCGGGCAAGTCGCGCAATCGCATCGGCAGCGGATGCAGCCGCTTCTTGCCGCGGTCGAGCCGCTCGGCGTGCAGCACCGCATCCATCGCCTTGGCGCTGAGATCGCTTACGCCGTTGCCCTGCTCCCAGCAGCTGCGAAACCGCTTGGCATCGTCACGGCGGCAGTAGAAGCAGGGCCGGTGTCCGGCCGCGAACGCGGTGGCCTCATCGAGGAAGAACAGCTCGGTCCAGCTCTGCCGGCTCATCACCTCGCGCCGCCGTCCCCTGAACTCGCAGACGCAGGTGAGCCACGCCGGGCTCGACCAGCGCTTGTTCAGCAGCGTGCGCGTCGCCGGATCGTGGATGATGCCGCGATTGCCGGTGAAGGTGCCGCGATGGTCGGTCGCGACGATGTCGCCGGTGGGCGTGACGCGGTTTTGCAGGGGCATGTTTCTTACTTCCCCCTCGCCCCGCTCTTGCGGGGAGAGGGTTGGGGTGAGGGGCTTGTCCGCAAAGATAGTGAGAGATGAACTCGCGGTGACTCCCCCTCACCCGATTGCTCCGCGATCGACCTCTCCCCGCAAGCGGGGCGAGGTGACTCCTCACGCCGCCCCGTCGCGGATCGGCGGCTGGAACGACAGCGCGGTATCCCAGGGAAAGTAGATCCAGGTGTCCTGCGACACCTCGGTGATGTAGGTGTCGACCAGCGGCCGGCCCTTCGGCTTGGCGTACACGGTCGCGAAATGCGCATCGGGCAGCAACTGGCGCACCAGCCTGCCGGTCTTGCCGGTATCGACGAGGTCGTCGACGATCAAGAGCCCCTTGCCGGTGCCGCCGCCGAGCTTGGCAGTCTGCTCCGAAATGCCCTTGAGCACTTTCAGGTCGCCCTGCTTGTCGTGGTCGTAGCTGGCGACGCAGACGGTATCGATCACCCGCAAGCCGAGCTCGCGCGCCACGATCGCCGCGGGCACCAGCCCGCCGCGGGTGATCGCGATCACCGCTTGGAACGGGCCGACCTCATTGAGCCGCCAGGTCAGCGCCCGGCAGTCCCGATGGAATTGATCCCACGAGACCGGAAACGGCCTGCCGGCTCGCTCCTGTGCACTCGGTTCGGAATTTCGTTCAGCCATATCGTCTCAACCCGCCGGCTTCTTCTGCGCGGCCTGCACTTGCTTCAGCATCTCCTTCACCGCGATCATCGCCGCGGCGAGCTTTTCCGGATCGCGCGAGCGGACCACGAGATTGGTGTTCGGCTTCTGGTTCTCGTCCTGGAACGGATAGCTGCCGATGATGGTGTCGGGATTGGCTTCCGCGATCGCCCGCAGCGGGCCGCCGATGTCGCCTTCCCGCGCATCGGCCCTGACCGAATCCGACAGCATCCGCACGCCGGACTTCAGGGTCGGCGCCACGATGTCCATCATCGCCTGCATGATGCTGGGGATGCCGGCCATCACGATGACATTGCCGAGCTTGAAGCCCGGCGCCAGGATGGTCGCGCTCTGGATCAGCTCGGCGCCGTCGGGCACCCGGGCCATCCGCAGCCGCGCCTCGTTGAGGTCCTGCTCGCTCCAGCGCTCCCTGAACCGCGCCACCACCTCGGGGTGATGATGGATATCGACCCCGAACGCCTTCGCCACGCTGTCAGCGGTGATGTCGTCATGGGTCGGCCCGATGCCGCCGGTGGTGAACACGTAGGTGTACCTATGCCGCAGCGCATCAAGGGCAGAGACGATGTCGGCCTCGTCATCGGCGACGACGCGGACCTCCTTCAGGTCGATGCCGATGTTGGTCAGGTATTCGGCGATGAAGCCGATGTTCTTGTCCTTGGTCCGGCCGGACAGGATCTCGTCGCCGATCACCAATATCCCCGCCGTGACGATCTCGCTCATGGTCTCATTCCCTAACTTGATCCCCTGACATTGCCGATCCAATGCCTTGATGTCACGGGGTTTTGCCGCCGAATTAAGCAGACCTCAGCCGGTTTTTCGGGCAGGCCTTCCACCTCACCCATAGCAAATGCCGCAAGCCAATGCATATCGCGCTGGCCCGCCCCTTGCTACCATCCCATCAAGTCATGCACTGTGTCACAGGGCTTGGGAGGGCAGTCGGGCTATATGGCAGTCGCGTTCGACGAGATGAATGGCCTCGGCGAGGATCTCCGCCCGGCCTACCAGGAGCTCTCCCGCTGGCTCAAAGAGACGCCGCCGGATGCGCTCGAATATCGACGCCAGGAAGCGGAGCTGCTGTTCCGCCGGATCGGCATCACCTTCGCGGTCTATGGCGATGCCGAGGCCCAGGAGCGGCTGATCCCGTTCGACGTCATCCCCCGCATCATGTCGGCGACCGAGTGGACGCTGCTGGAGAAGGGCCTCAAGCAGCGCGTGCTCGCGCTCAACATGTTCTTGAAAGACATCTATCACGGCCGCGACATCCTGCGCGCCAACGTCATCCCCGAGGACCTGATCTTCCAGAACCCGGTGTTCCGGCCGGAGATGAACGGCCAGGACGTGCCGCACGACATCTACGTCCACATCGCCGGCATCGACATCATCCGCACCGATCCCGACAATTTCATCGTGCTGGAGGACAATGCGCGCACGCCATCCGGCGTGTCCTACATGCTGGAAAACCGCGAGATCATGATGCGGTTGTTTCCGGACCTGTTCGCGCGGCACCGCGTCGCGCCGGTGGACCGTTATCCGGACGAGCTGCTGTCGGCGCTGCGGTCGGTGGCGCCGCACAGCGCCTCCGCCGAGCCGACAGTCGCGCTGATGACGCCCGGCGTCTACAACTCGGCCTATTACGAGCACTCCTTCCTCGCCGACAAGCTCGGCATCGAACTGGTCGAGGGGCGCGACCTCATCGTCAAGAACGACGAGGTGTTCATGCGCACCACCGAGGGGCTGAAGCGGGTCGACGTGATCTATCGCCGCGTCGACGACGATTTCCTCGATCCCCTCACCTTCCGGCCGGACTCCGCGCTCGGCGTCCCCGGACTGATGTCGGCCTACGCCGCCGGCAACATCACGCTCGCCAATGCGGTCGGCACCGGCATCGCCGACGACAAGGCGATCTATTCCTACATGCCGGACATCGTAAAATTCTATCTCAGCGAGGAGCCGATCCTGAAGAACGTGCAGACCTGGCGCTGCCGCGAACCGCAGGATCTGTCCTACGTGCTCGACAACCTCACCGACCTCGTCGTCAAGGAGGTGCACGGCTCGGGCGGCTACGGCATGCTGATCGGCCCCGCCGCAACCAAGGCGACGATCGAGGCATTCCGCGACAAGCTCAAGCGCGAGCCGGAAGGCTTCATCGCCCAGCCGACGCTGGCGCTGTCGACCTGCCCGACCTGCACCGACAAGGGGCTGGCGCCGCGTCATGTCGACCTCCGCCCGTTCGTGCTGACCGGCTCCAGCCACACCACCATCGTGCCCGGCGGGCTGACCCGCGTCGCGCTAAAGGAAGGCTCGCTCGTCGTCAATTCGAGCCAGGGCGGCGGCACCAAAGACACCTGGATACTGAGTGAGTGATTTGAAGCCAAACGCGCTGCGCGAGCCCTCCCTCCCCCTGCAAGGGGGAGGGTCGGGGTGGGGGTCGGCCGCATACGCCGAATGGAGAGAAAACCCCCACCCGCCGCTGCGCGTCGACCTCCCCCTTTCAGGGGGAGGTGAAACACGTTTCGCCTTGTAGGGACTATCGCATGCTGTCGCGCACCGCCGAAAACCTGTTCTGGCTGGCCCGTTATGTCGAACGCGCCGAATATCTGGCGCGCACCATCGATGCGACGTTGCGCGTCACCGCGCTGCCCGCGGCCTATGTCGGCAAGACCAATGAGTGGGATTCCGCACTGCTCACCGCCGGCGTCGGCGCAAGCTTCTACGATCACTATGAGGAAGCCGACGAGCGGAACGTCATCGAGTATCTCTCCTTCTCGTCGGAAAATCCGTCCTCGATCAAGAACTGCATCGAGGCGGCGCGGCTCAATTCACGCTCGGTACGGACAGCGCTGACGTCGGAGATGTGGGACACCATCAATTCGGCGTGGATCGAGCTGCAGGCGGTCTGGAACAAGGGTCCCGCCAACCGCGAGGAGCTCGCCAAATTCCTGCGCTTCGTACAGGAGACCTCGCTGCGCTTCGACGGCTCGGCCTACCGCACCATGTTGCGCAACGACGCCTACTGGTTCTCGCGGCTCGGGGTCCATCTCGAGCGCGCCGACAATACCGCGCGGATTCTCGACGTGAAGTATCACATGCTGTTACCCGAGGAGGAGCATGTCGGCGGCCCGCTGGATTACTACCAGTGGACCTCGATTCTGCGCTCGGTGTCGGCAACGACCGCCTATCACTGGGTCTACCGGGAAACCCTGAAGCCCTGGCTGATCGCCGACCTGTTGATCCTCAACGATACGCTGCCGCGCTCGCTTGCGAGCTGCTACAGCAACCTCGTGCGCAACCTCGACCAGATCGGCGTCGCCTATGGCCGCCAGGGCGCCTCGCAACGCCATGCCCGCGGCATCAGGAACCGGCTCGAGCACAGCAACATGGACGATATCTTCCAGCACGGCGTGCACGAATTCATCCAGGAGTTCATCGCGGACAACTCACGGCTGGGTGAGATCATCACCAAGCAGTACCTGATCTAACCGATACGGCCGAAAAACGCTCAAATTGTCGTCATGGCGGGGCCAAAAGCGCGAAGCGCGTCTTCGCATGGGTGTCCCGGCCATCGACATCTTGCTTTCGCGGCCGATTAGGAAGAAAGACGTGGGTGCCCGGGAAGGGTCCGGGCATGACAGTCCTGCCCTGAAAAAACCGATTGAACACCGGTTGAGCCATGCGCCTGCGGATAGCCCACACCACCACCTATCGTTACGAGCCGGCGGCCTCGGGCGTGATCCAGATTCTGCGGATGACGCCCGGCAGCCATGACGGCCAGTATGTCGCGGATTGGCAGATCGACGTCTCGACCGATTCCCGGCTCGACACCCATGAGGACGCCTTCGGCAACGTCACCCATGTGCTGACGCACGGCTCGATCGCCGACCTCACGATCCATTGCGAGGGCCTGATCGAGACCCAGGATACCGGCGGCGTGCTGCGCGGCAGCGACGAGCGGTTTCCGCCGAGCCTGTTCCTGCGTCCCACACCGCTGACCGACCTCAACCCGGCAATGACGGCCGTCGTGCGCGAGCTGCGCGCCGACGCCGGCGCCGACGTGCTCGGTTTCCTGCACGCGCTGATGGTGCAGATCTACGAGCACATGACCTTCGATGAGGACCCGACCAACAGCGCCACCTCGGCCGCCGAGGCGTTCGCGCTGAAGCGCGGCGTCTGCCAGGACTACGCGCACATCCTGATCGCCTGCGCGCGCGCCGGCGGCGTTCCGGCGCGGTTCGTCTCCGGCCACTTCCTGCGCTCCGACGGCATGGTCAACCAGCAGGCCGGCCACGCCTGGGCCGAGGCCTTCGTGCCCGATCTCGGCTGGATCGGCTTCGACGCCGCCAACGGCATCTGCACCACCGACGCCCATGCCCGCGTCGCGATTGGCCTCGACTATCTCGGCGCCGCCCCGGTCCGCGGCACCCGCTATGGCGGCGGCAACGAGACGCTGACGGTCGCGGTCAAGGTCGACCAGGCCGGCCGTCCCGGCCAGTGGCAGAGCCAGACGCAGTCGTAGGGCTGATCCCTCTCCGCGTCTGTCATTGCGAGCTAACGGGTCGCGCGAACGCGCGCCCGAGGACAGGCTCCGCGAAGCAATCCATCTGACCGCCTGCGGAGGCATGGATTGCTTCGTCGCTTCGCTCCTCATGACGGCAGGGGTGCTATGATCGCTGCTGCAAACCGAACCAGCGAGACAAGCCATGGCCACCGTAAAACTGCTTTCCGACGACGAACTCCCGGCGGAGGCACGCGCCGTCTTCGACGACATCCGCAAGACGCGGAACTCGGACTTCGTCAACAATTTCTGGCGCGCGCTGGCGCATCGAAGACCCTGCGGCGGACCTGGGAGAGCATCAAGGAGGTGATGGCACCCGGCGCGCTCGACCCGAAGGTCAAGGAGATGCTCTACGTCGCCGTCTCGGTGGCCCACGGCTGCAGCTACTGCATTCACTCGCACACCGCGAGCGCCCGCGCCAAGGGCATGACCGACGCCGAATATCAGGAAATGCTGGCAATCGTCGGCATGGCCGCCGAGACCAACCGGCTGGTCACGGCGCTCGGCGTGCCCGTCGACGAGGCCTTCCTCGTCGATGCACCTGCGGGACGAAGCCAGGAGCCGTGACGCTCCTGCCTGTCTCGCGGATGAGTGATGTCACGAAATGCGCTCAACGTCGGATTTGAGGACAACCAGGAAACGGGCAGCTTCGCCGCCCGTCACCACCCGATGATCGAAGGTCAGCGATAGCGGCAGCGTGCGTCGGACCGCAACCTGCCCGCGAAGCGCGACCACGCGCTCCGAAATCCGCCCGGCGCCGACGATCGCCGTCTGTGGCGGCACGATGATGAGATTAGCAAACCGGCCTCCGATCATGCCGAAGTTCGACAACGTGATCGTCGCACCGCGCAGTTCCTCCGGGGGTATCGCGCGCGCGATTGCGTCGGCTCGCAGACGGTCGAGTCCGGCCCGCAGGTCCGATACGCTCCGCTCCGCGACATTGCGCAGCACGGGAACGATCAGGCCGCCGCCGGTGTCGACGGCGATGCCGAGATCGATGCGCTCGATCAGGCGCCGTTCTCCCGTATCGGAATGATACCAGGCATTGAGCGCGGGCTCTGCCTTGCAGGCAGCGGCGATCGCCCGCGCCAGGCGGATTGTCACGTCCTCGCCCTGCCGCCAATCGTCGATGTCGGCCTCATCGGTGACCGTCGCGGGGACGATTTCCGCATGCGCTGCCGTCATGCGTTGGGCCATCGCGCGGCGCAAGCCGCGCAGCGGCTCGGCGGGTCCGCTGTGAGACATCCGCTTCGCCGCCCTCTCAACATCGGCCCGCGTGATGGTGCCGCCGGGCCCGGTCGCCTCGACGAGATCGAGCGCGACGTCAAGCTTGCGCGCAAGGGCGCGCACTGCCGGAAACACTTGGGCTCCCTGCCCGCTGGGCGGCGAAGCAGTTGCTGGCGCCGGCCGTTGCTCGCCGGTGTCGAGTTCGCCCACAATCGTGCCGGTGTCCTGCCCGACGTCCTCGGCAAACTCGACGAGCGGCGCGCCGACCTTCACGATATCGCCCTTGGCACCGAACAGGCGCGCGATGCGTCCGCTCGACGGCGCCGGTATCTCGACCACCGCCTTGTCGGTCTCGACCGAAACGAGCGGCTGATCGGTCACGACGTGATCGCCCTCGTTGACGTACCAGGTGACGATCTCGGCTTCTTCAAGACCTTCACCAAGGTCCGGCAACGTGAACTGGCGCATGGCACAAGGTCCGTCGGTGTTCAGTTGTACTGTTGCGCCTTTCGGGCTGCGGTCACGATGCGTCCGACCGACGGCATGTAGCGTTGCTCGAGGCGGGCCATCGGAATGATCGTGTCGTAGCCGGTGACGCGGGTCACGGGTGCGAGCAGCGAGGACAGTCCGCGCTCGGCGATCATGGCCGCGATCTCCGCCCCAAATCCGCCGGTGTGCGCGGCCTCGTGCACGATGACGCAGCGCCCGGTCTTTGTGACCGACCTGAGCACGGTGTTTTCATCGTAGGGCTTGAGCGTGGCGAGGTCGATAACCTCGGCAGCGATGCCCTCGTCGGCGAGCGCGTCCGCTGCGGCCATCGTTTCCTTCAGCATCGCACCCCAGCTGATCAGCGTGACGTCGCGACCTTCCCTCTCGACAAAGGCGCGATCCATCGGCAAGGCTTCGCCGTTGTCCTCGACCTCGCCTTTCACGGCGCGGTACAACCGCGTCGGCTCCAGGAACACCACCGGATCGGGATCGCGGATCGCGGCGAGGAGAAGTCCATAGGCGCGCTCCGGCGACGAAGGCACCACGACACGCAAGCCCGGAATGTGGGCCAGCATCGCCTCGGTGCTCTCGGAATGATGCTCGGGCGCGCGAATGCCGGCACCATGCGGCGTCCGCAGGACCATCGGACAAGTGAGCCGTCCCTGGGTACGGTTGCGCAGCCGTGATGCGTGGTTCACCAGCTGATCGAGACAGGGATAAATAAATCCCATGAACTGGATTTCGCCGACCGGCTTCAGTCCCTGCGCGGCCATGCCGACGCAAAGCCCGCTGATCAGGAGTTCGGCAAGCGGCGTATCGAGGACGCGCTCCGGACCGAAGCGCTCCTGCAAGCCGACGGTCGCGCGGAAGACGCCGCCATTGACGCCGACATCCTCGCCGAGCACGACCACATCGGGATCATCCGCCATCGCGCGGCCGAGCGCCAGATTGATGGCTTCGACCAACGTGAGTTCAGGCATCGTCCTCTCCCGCAAGTTCGCGACGCTGCGCGGCATACGCCTCGGGCAGATCGGCATAGAGGTTGTCGAACATGGTTTCTGCTCGGCGTGGCGGCGTCTTCAGATAGCGCTCCACCGCCGCCTCGATGCGCTCATGGCACTCGGCGGCAAGCCGCTCCTCATCCGCCTTGGTCCACATCTTCTGACCCACAAGATAGGACCGGAGGCGCGCGATCGGCTCTTCCTTCCAATGCGCCTGGACTTCTTCGGCCGAACGATAGCGCAATGCATCATCTGACGTCGTGTGATCGCCGAGCCGATAGGTGACCGCTTCGATGAAGTGAGGGCCCTTGCCGTCGCGGGCAGTGGCAATGGCCTCCTCGGCCGCGGCACGCATCGCAACCACGTCACTCCCGTCCACCTGCTCGCCGCTGAACCCGGCGCCGATGGCCTTCTGCGCCAGCGTCTCGGAACCCGTCTGCAGACGCAACGGCACCGATATGGCCCATTGATTGTTGGTGGCGACGAACACGAGCGGCAATTTGTGAACGCCGGCGAAATTCATGGCCTCGTAAACATCGCCTTTCGAGGTGGCGCCGTCGCCGAACATGCAGACGGCCACGCGCGGCTCCTTGCGCAACTTCAGGGCGTAGGCAACGCCGGCGGCATGCGGCGCCTGTGATCCGACGGGAACGCAGAACGGGAAATCGTGCACCGGACCGGAGAATTGATTGCCGCGTTCATCGCCGCCCCAGAACAGCAGGATCTCCTCCAGCGCGACGCCACGCCAGAGCAACGCGCCATTGTCGCGATAGGAGGGCAACAGAACGTCATCCTCCCGCATCGCACTCGCGATGCCGACCGACACCGCCTCCTGGCCGAGCGAAATGGCATAGGTTCCCAGCCGACCGGTGCGCTGCAATGCAACAGCCTTTCGGTCGAACAGACGCAAGAGCACCATCGACCGGTAAAGTTCGACCAGCAGCTTGGCATCGGTGGCGAAGGCAGGAAGCGGCCGCTCTATCGAGCCGTCGGGCGCGAGGTAATTGCGGCGGCGCACCTCAAAGCGCGCAATGACGGGGAGCTCTTCGTTTGCTCTTTTGCTGGCCACGCGCTCATTCCTGGAGCGGTTCTGCCTCCCACATTCAGTTATTTGGTGTTAGGGCCGCGACGATGCAATACCGTAGCAGCATCGCTCTTGGCGCACGCGTCAGCGGCCGGGTCGTAAGGATCGATCGACAGGATCCGTGGAACAGCGCCGCGACTGCGGTATAAGAGAGCATGGCAAATGGTCAGGTTGTCCTCGTAACAACTGCGCCGTTGGACGGCGGCCCGCCTGTTCGCTCGGTCTTCTTCGTGGCTGAAGGAGACGCGGCAAAGGCCACGGCCATTATTGCGGACATGATGGCCCCGAATGAAACGGTCGAAGCGTGGGGGCCGCTTCCCGAAGCAGCTGTCAAGGCGCTCGGGTTGAAACCCGGTGACTACACCCACAGCTGACTTGCATCGGATCGCTGCCCGGCGCGCGAAGGTCTGCGGCCGCATCCTTGCGCAGAGGGTGTGATCTTGACGCGGCGCCCTCGCTTACGCGAGGCCACCGCGGTCCCGATCACAACGCGGGGAGCCCTCTTTCTCGAGCAAGGGACATGGCGTAATCTGCAGCGAGCTGCCCTTAGACGGGACGGGCCGACGTCGCCGTTTGAAGGAACGGGCGGCGGTCAGGCCGTCGGCAGGCATCGCAGTCTGAAAGCAGCGCCTGCCTTATGTGGCGCTCCCTCAACTTCAACATGAAACAGGTTGGCCTGCCGCGCGCGCGGCAGACAAGGGCAGTGCTTAACCCTTGGAGGACGACATGGCGACATTCATATTGAGGATCGACTGGACCGACCAGGGAATTCGTAATGTCAAGGAAGCTCCCAAGCGCAGCCGAGCGGCGAAAGAACTCGCCAAGACGCTCGGTGTCGAAATCAAGGAGGTCTATCTCACCTCCGGCGAGCATGACATCCTTCTCCTCGCCGAAGCACCGCTCGGCGACAACATCACAAAACTCGCGCTTGCCCTCAGCTCTCTGGGAAACATACGGACTTGCACCTCACGGGCCTGGCCCGAGGCGGAGTGGACCAAGCTGATATCCGAGCTCCCGTAGCTACGTCGGATATCCCGATCGATCTACGCGGCCTGACTGACGGGCGCCGTCGCAAACTTGCCCCGGCGATCGGCGCGGGAGTGCGCGCGTGCGCAGGACCAGCCGCGGCTTTGGTCGTATGAATAAATAAGGATACGAAGGGCACGAGGGCGACGGCGCACGTCGTCGCCGGCGAGGCACTACGCGTTACTTATCCAGCCAAACATCCTCGAAGCGCAGATTGTTGTACTGGCTGTTGTCGTGCGGGTGGAAATTCCTCACATAGGGCTGCCAGCAATTGCCGGCCGATGAGTGCAGGATGACCGGCCGCGCGGCGTCGTCGACCAGCAGGTGCTCGATGTCGAATACGATCTTGCGGCGCTTGTCCTTGTCGACCTCGCGCGACTGCGCCGCCAGCAGCTTGTCGACTTCGGCGTTGCAATACTGGGTGTAGTTGCGCTCGGAGTTGCAGGAATAGTTCTCGACCAGATTGCCGTCGGGATCGTCGACGCTGACGCCGGTGACATTGAGGCCGATGGTGTAGTCCTTGCGCTGCAACCGCGAGTACCAGCGCGGCGTATCCAGAATGTCGAGCTCGGCTGTGATGTAGATCTTCTTGAGCTGGTCGGCGAGGATCACCGCCGGGTCGCGATAGGTCGGCAGGTTGCGGGTCTGGATCTTGATCGACAGCGGCTTGGCGTCGCTGTAGCCGAGCTTCTGCATGATCGCCTGCGCCTCGGCGAGGTTCTTCTCGGCATCGGGGCCGTAACCCATCAGCGTCGACAGGATCTCCGGCGGCATGCCCCACTCGCCTTCGGGCTTGGCCTGCATCGCGCCGCCGAGCCGCCCGCTGCCCTCGAACAGGATGCTGTTGAAGGCCTTGCGATCCAGCGCCAGCGACATCGCCTTGCGGATATCCGGATTGTCGAACGGCGGATTGACGCGGTTGACCAGGAGATTGATCTGCAGATTGGTCGACGTCATCTCGCAGATCGCGTTCGGCGCCCGCGCCTTGACGTCCTTCATCAGGGGAATGCTGACGTCGGACGGAAAGGTGATGTCGTAGTCGCCGGTCGCGAACGCCAGCATGCGGGTGGCGCGGCTGTCGATCGAGCGCACCGTGATCTCGTCGAGATACGGCCGGTCCTTCTTGAAGTAATCGGGGTTACGGACCAGACGGATAGAGTCGCCGCGCCGGAACTCCACGAACTTGAACGGCCCGGTGCCGACCGGCTTGGTGCGCATCACCTGCTGTGGCACGTGGCAGGGATAGACCACCGAGAAGGCGCTGGCGAGCAGCGCCAACAGACCGGGCTGCGGCTCGGTCAGCTCGAACGTCGCCTCGTCGTCGCCATTGACGCTGACATCCCTGAGCTTCGAGTACCAGACCTTGCGCGGGTTGCGCTTGAAGTCCGGTGTTTTGACGTCTTGGGTCTCGCTCTTGCCGATCAGCATCCGCCAGGTGCACTGCACGTCCTTGGCCGTGAACGGCTGGCCGTCATGCCACTTCACGCCGTGCCGCAGCCTGAAGGTAAGCTTTGTGTTGGTCTGGTCCCACGACCAGCTCTCGGCGAGATCGGGGATCACGGTGTCGATGCTTTCGTGCACCTTGGCCGGATCGAACACCACGAGGTTGTTGAAGACGGCCGCGAACGGCATCACCGAGGCGATGGTGGATTCCTCGAGCAGCGAGGTCGAGGGCGGGTTGTCGTTGTGATAGAGCCGCAGGGTGCCGCCCTTCTTCTGCGCCGATGCAGGGCTCGCGGCCATCGCGGCGATGCCCAATGCCACAATGCACGCGGCCAGTTTGAACGACATTCCCGCCTCCCGAAATTTCTTGTTGTCGTCGGTTGCAGGCAGTCGAGCACAACACCCCGCCCCCCGCAACGACGCAAGGCGAAGATCATTGCCGGCTGCGCGCCACGCAGAGCGAGACCGGAATGCTCGCGACCTCGATGGCCGGAACAGGGCACCCGGACGGACCACCGCCGGGATCGGCGGCCCCGACCCGCGCGACCGGCCATCGCACGTCCCGTCACGGGGAATTGGGGTTGGATGCATCCTCGAAATTGGCTACACGTTTCCCGCCGAGAAACTCGGACCGTCTGAGGGCTTTAAATGACCTATTGCTGCGGAATTCTGGTGCGCGACGGGCTCGTCATGATCGCCGATACCCGCACCAATGCCGGCCTCGACAACGTCTCGACCTTCCGCAAGCTGCACATCTTCGAAAAGCCTGGCGACCGCATCATGGCGATCGCCAGCGCCGGGAATCTCGCGATCAGCCAGTCGGTGCTGTCGACCCTGACCGAGGGCATGGAAAATCCGGACACCGGCGAGCTCGAGACGCTGATGAACGCCCCGACCATGTTCCAGGCGGCGCAGCGGATCGGCCGCGCCATCCGCTCGGTGCACGCCACCGAGGGCGATGCGCTGCGCGCCGAGGACATCTCCTTCGACGTCTCGTTCCTGTTCGGCGGCCAGATCAAGGGCTCGCGGATGCGCCTGTTCATGGTCTACACCGCCGGCAACTTCATCGAGTGCACCACCGACACGCCGTACCTGCAGATCGGCGAGCACAAATACGGCAAGCCGGTGCTCGACCGCGCCATGCATTACGACGTCGAGCTCTACGAGGCGCTGAAGACCGGGCTGATCTCGATGGATTCGACGATGCGCTCCAACCTCGGCGTCGGCCTGCCGATCGACGTGCTGGTGGTGCGCACGGACGCCTGCGAGGCCGACCTCAACCACCGCATCGAGGCCGGCGAGCCCTATTTCCACGACCTGCGCTCACGCTGGTCGGCGGCGCTGCGCGCGGCGCACCAGAACATTCCACGCCCCCCCTACAAGAACGAAACCGAAGCAAAAACCAAGTAAGAGGAAACTCGGATGACTGAGGCAACCAGCAAGATCGCACTCGTGACCGGCGCCGGCACCGGCGTCGGACGCGCCGCGTCGCTCGCTTTGATGGACAAGGGCTACACCGTGGTGCTCGCCGGGCGCCGCATGGAGATGCTGGAAGAGACCGCCAAGCTCGGCCCCGCCGGCAAGAGCCTGTGCGTGTCGGCCGACATGGCCAATCCGGCCGCGATCGCAGCCCTGTTCGACAAGGTGAAGGCGACCTATGGCCGGCTCGACGTGCTGTTCAACAACGCCGGCATGGGCGCGCCGCCGGTGAATTTCGAGGACTTAGCCCTGGAGCAGTGGCAGGCGGTGGTCAACACCAACCTCACCGCGCCGTTCCTGTGCACCCAGCACGCCTTCCGCATCATGAAGGACCAGACGCCGCGCGGCGGCCGCATCATCAACAACGGCTCGATCTCGGCGCATGCGCCGCGGCCGTTCTCGGCCGCCTACACCTCGACCAAGCACGCCATCACCGGCCTCACCAAGTCGTCCAACCTCGACGGCCGCATGTATGACATCGCGGTCGGCCAGGTCGATATCGGCAATGCCGCGACCCCGATGACCGACCGCATGGTCAACGGCCCCGGCGTGCTGCAGCCGGACGGCACCACCAAGCACGAGCCGCGCATGGACGCCAAGGCGGTCGGCGATGCCGTGGCCTACATGGCCGGCCTGCCGCTCGACGCCAACGTGCTGTTCATGACTGTGATGGCGACCAAGATGCCGTTCGTCGGCCGGGGCTGATCTTCTCCTCCCTGCTTGCGGCAGGACGATCACGACGCCCGGCCGGGCTTGTCCCGGCCGGCCGTCGCGGGGCGCGCTGCCAAAATATCGAAAACAACCCCATGCAAAGGAGCCGGCGGCTGTCGGCGTCCGACACGGCGACTTGACACGTCGGGCAAATCAGCGATACTTTTCCATTATTCCGAAATCCTGAAAGCTTGCCCCGGGCTCATCGTCCCCTTCTCCCCGCGCGCGGGGAGAAGGTCGGGATGAGGGGGAGTCTCCACAAGGACGGTGAGAGACAAACGCGCGGAGAGTCCCCCTCACCCGGATTGCTGCGCAATCCGACCTCTCCCCGCAAGCGGGGCGAGGTAAGGGAAGTGCCCTACTCCAGCTTCTCGACGTCCCGCAGCGTCGGGAACAGCTTCATCCAGAGCAGCGCGACCGCAACCGTGGCGACGCCGCCGAGCACGGCCGACGGCACGGTGCCGAGCAGCGCCGCGGTGACGCCGCTTTCGAACTGGCCGAGCTGGTTCGACGCGTTGATGAACAGGAAGTTCACCGCGCCGACGCGGCCGCGCATCTCGTCGGGGGTGGCAAGCTGCACCAGCGAGAAGCGGATCACGACGCTGATCGTGTCGGCGGCGCCCAGCACCGCGAGCGCCAGCGCCGACAGCCACATCCAGTGCGACAGCGCGAACACCACCGTCGCGACGCCGAACACGATCACCGCCTGGAACATGCGCATGCCGACGCGGCGGTTGATGGTGTGCCGCGCCAGCACCATCGTCATCAAGAGCGCACCGACCGCGGGCGCAGCGCGCAGGATTCCGAGGCCGAGCGGACCGGCTTGCAGGATATCGCGCGCATAGATCGGCAGCAGCGCGGTGACGCCGCCGAACAGCACCGCGAACAGGTCGAGCGAGATGGTGCCGAGGATCGCCGGATTGCTGCGAACGAAGGTAACGCCGGCAAACAGGTCGTCCGACGACCCGCCGTTCTTCACCGCCTGCTGCAGCCGGCCGATGCCGCCGGTCAGCAGCGCGCCGAACAGCCAGAACACCATCATGATGCCGTAGGGCGCGCTCGGCATCAGGGCATAGGCGAAGCCGCCGAGCGCGGGTCCGGTGATGGTCGCGACCTGCGCCGCGCCGCTCGAGATCGCGGTCGCCCGCTGCAGCGAGCCTTGCGGCGCGATCAGCGGCAACAGCGCGGCGGTCGCCGGACTCTCGAACGCGCCGGCGATCCCGAGCACGAAGGTCGCGACGAAGATCTGGATCTCGGAGATGGTGCCGGCAAAGGTGCTTCCGGCGAGAAACAATGCGGTCAGCGCCTCCGCGATCTGGCAGGCCTGCACCACGCGCTTGCGCTCGAAGCGGTCGGCGGCGTGGCCGGCGACGAATACCAGGAGCGCCGTCGGCAAAAACTGCACCAGTCCGACCATGCCGAGGTCGAACGCGCTGCCGGTCAGATCATAGATCTGCCAGCCGATCGCCACCGCGCCGATCTGGCTGGAGAAGCGCGACAGGCTGCGCGACGACAAGAAGAACAGGAACGGTCTGTGGCCGAGCAGATCGCGGGCGCCGGCCGGCGTGGCGGAGGACATGGATGATTGCGTGGCCGAGCGCCTGCAACTTGTCAATGGATACGAGATGAACGCGCAACAGCATTGCGCTGCGCGAGGCCCCTGCCCATAATCCCGCGAGAGTTCTTGGGGGCATGATGCTGCAGTTGCAATCGGCGTTCGGCGTGGTGGCGTTGCTCTTGATCGCTTGGGCGCTGAGCGAGAATCGCCTGAAGGTGTCGCTGCGCCAGGCGGCGATCGGGCTTGTCGTCACGATCGTCACGGCTCTGGTGCTGATCAAGGTGCCGCTGGTGACGCAGGCCTTCGGCGCGATCAATGACGCCGTCGGCACCATCGCCGCCGCGACGCGCGCCGGCACTGCCTTCGTGTTCGGCTATGTCGGCGGCGGCCCGGCGCCGTTCGATCCCAAGGCGCCCGGCTCGGATTTCATCCTCGCCTTCCAGGCGCTGCCGATCGTGCTTGTGATGAGCGTGCTGACGACGCTGTTGTTCTATTGGCGCGTGCTGCCGCCTGTCGTGCGCGGCATGGCCTGGCTGCTCGAGCGCACGCTCGGCGTCGGCGGCGCGGTCGGGCTCTCGACCGCGGCCAATATCTTCCTCGGCATGGTCGAAGCGCCGCTCTTCATCCGCCCCTATCTCGCACAGCTGACGCGCTCCGAATTGTTTCTGGTGATGACCGGCGGCATGGCCGGGATCGCCGGCACGGTGTTGGTGCTGTACGCCACGCTGCTGGCGCCGCTGATCCCGGATGCGGCCGCGCATTTCGTCATCGCCTCGGTGCTCGGCGCGCCGGCCGCTATTTTAGTGAGCCTGATCATGGTGCCGGAAACGTCCGGCAAGCGCACCGGCGGATCGCTCGACAATCCCGATATCCAGGTGTCGTCGACGATGGACGCCATCGTGAAGGGCACGGCAGCCGGGCTCGAGCTCTTGATGAACATCATCGCGATGCTGCTCGTGCTGGTCGCGCTGGTGTATCTGGCAAACGCGATCATCGGCCTGCTGCCGGAGATCGGCGGCGCGAAGATTTCGCTGCAGCGCCTGCTTGGTTACGTCATGGCGCCGGTGTGCTGGCTGATGGGCCTGCCCTGGCCGCAGGCGATCACGGCCGGAAGCCTGATGGGCACCAAGACCGTGCTGAACGAGTTGATCGCCTATGTCGACCTGTCGAAGCTCGGCCCCGACGCGCTCGATCCGCGCTCGCGGCTGATCATGCTCTACGCGATGTGCGGCTTTGCGAACTTCGCGAGCCTCGGCATCATGATCGGCGGCCTCGGCATCATGGCGCCCGAGCGGCGCGACGAGATCAACGCGCTCGGGCTGAAGTCGATCGTCTCGGGCACGCTGACGACCTGCCTGATGGGCGCGATCGTGGGGATGCTGACGCAGCCGTAGTCGCAGTAACCCGGATGGAGCCAACGGGTCGCGCGATGACAGGCTCCGCGCAATCCGGGGCGGTGCTGACGCGGTGAAGCTCCCTGCCAAGCGGATCATTGTTGGGCCGGCCGACGGCGCGGGCGCACGTAGCCGCGCATTGAGCCGTCGCTTGCAATAACGCGATGACAGGGGATCGATGGGTCGTCATTCGTGCGCATTATGGCACCGACCGCGCGCGCAGCCTTCGGATTGCCGGCTTTAGCAGCGACAGCTTTGTACGTCATGGCCTTCCCCTTTGGGATCTTGCGCACGATGTCGCGGACCTTATCTGAAAAGGTTTTCATAGATCGAGTGTAGCAGATTTCTCAGAGGGTTTTCGCCATTTTACTTGCGGTTGGACGAGCGCGTCGCGTTGGCACGGAAGATTCGACCGGACGTGCCGGTGTTTAGTTTCGAAGTGCGCGCCGCCGTCTTAACATTGCGGGGCAGCTATAGGCCCCTAGCGTCGTTTGCCGCGCAGTGCCGGCGTAGACGCAAACGGAGCATTGCGGACATCGACCGGCGGCTCCGCTCGATGCGATTCGACGTGAATGACCCGCTGTGGACATTGCCATACTTCTGAGGTGACTTTATCCGCTGACCCCCATAGTTCAGCCGAGGAGAATTGTCGGGTCTCGCGAGGACCGGAATGGATGTCAGAGTTCGCCTTAGCCGAAGCCAGATATGCTCTGAGCGGCGAGGTCAATATCGCCTGTCAAGTGATGGGTGAAGGACCTATCGACATCATCATGGTTCTTGGTGGGTTCTCGCGCGTCGATTTTCAGCACGAAACGTCCGGATATACGGCATTCTTGCAGCGGCTTTCAGCCTTCGCGCGTGTCACTACATTCGACAAAAGGGGCGACGGACTATCCGACCGGATTCCGATGCTCCTTCCCTTGAGCAACGCATGGACGACGTTCGCGCCATCATGGATACAACAATTGGCACATCACAAGCGGTGATCATGGGGAATTCCGAAGGCAGCGCGATGAGCGCACTGTTTGTAGCCACCTATCCTGCGCGGGTATCGCGGCTGGTGATTTTCGGCGGCTTCCGGGTCGCGAGCAGTTGGCGAATGTGATCCAACACGGGGCGATAATTCAGCTTCTTCGCTGCCTGCGGGCCTTCCTCGCAAAGGTCACCCGCGAGCGCGAGGACCTTGCCGACCGTCGCGCCCAGCATTGTCTTCACAGTTGGGTAGTTGCTCCGTATCCACGCAGAAAGAGCAAACCCAGAGCCGGTGGGGCCGCCTACGTCGATCAGGGCGACTTCGATACAGTGTTTCCCGCCTTCGAGGCATTCACGTGCCTCATCGTGTTGAGTTGCTTCCATCACGCGATAGCCGCACTCACGAAGGTACTCCGCCAGCGGATGGCGCACGAGCACGTCCTGCTCGACGATCAATACAGTTGTTGCTTGCATGCTTACTACAGCGCCGGGCCGAGCATCTCCGCGATCAGCATCGCGATCTGCTTGGGATCGTAGGGCTTGCTGATGAACCTACCTACGCGGCTCGCTGCGCTCTCCAATTCTGTGCTTCCAGAGGCAACGAGGATAAGGAGCATCGGTTGCATGACGCGGACCTTCCCAGCCAACTCCAGACCATCAAGGGTTCCGGGCATCCGGATATCGGTTATCAGCGCGTCAATCCGCTCGCCTGATGAGATGTAGTCCATCGCGTCATCGGCGGTCCTCGCCTCAATAACCTCAAACCCCGCGCCTCGAAGCTGCTCAGCTACGTCAAATCGGATGAACCATTCGTCCTCCACGAACAAAACCCTGATCCGTTCGCTCTTTTGCTGCGCTTGGGGGACCATCGTTGGCTCCTCGGATGCTGGTCAGCCAACCTACAGAGGGGCACAACGTTCCAAGCCATTGAGTTCTTTTGCTAATTTGGCGTCGTGGCGGGAACATTCTCGGCCGACCGCCGACCTACAGCGGCGGTTGATGACCGCTTATGGCCCGTTGCGACAGCTCGTTATGCCCATCTCGTCGTTGCTCTGTTGACATCAGGGTTTCGTGGGCCATTGTTCCCGATTCCAATGTTTGCTGTTGATCGCCATGGGCACTGTTCGAGAAGTAAAAGGCGATTTTCCGCGGGCTGAGGGCGAAGCTGCCGCACTCATCCGGTCTTTCGACTGGTCCAGCACCAGCTTGGGACCAATCGTTGGGTGGCCAACGCACCTCAGGAGCGCGGT
Organism: Bradyrhizobium sp. USDA 4510; assembly: GCF_054059095.1. Taxonomy (NCBI): domain Bacteria; kingdom Pseudomonadati; phylum Pseudomonadota; class Alphaproteobacteria; order Hyphomicrobiales; family Nitrobacteraceae; genus Bradyrhizobium; species Bradyrhizobium sp. USDA 4510. The sequence continues at coordinate 4,688,178 of NZ_JBSSBT010000001.1, forward strand.
GAGCCTTATGCTGCCGGCCAAAGCACAAATCGTGCTGTTTTGGGGAGCCGAATTTGTCGCTCTCTACAACGACGCCTATGCTCCTACGATAGGTCAGAAGCATCCAAAGGCACTTGGGCGACCAGCACGCGATAATTGGGCCGAGCTGTGGGACGATTTAGGACCGCTTCTCAGGCGCGTCCTCGACACCGGCGAAACAGTCTTCGCGAAGGACCGCCCCTTCTACATTGAGCGGCACGGCTACCCAGAGACAGTTTATTTCGACATCTCGTATTCTCCAGTTCAGAACGAGGCTGGCGAAACTGGCGGTGTACTCTGCATCGTTAGTGAGACGACCGAACGTGTAATTGCGCAAGAACGCCAACGGTTGCTCGCTCGGGAAGCAAACCATCGCGTAAAGAACATGTTTGCCGTTTTCCACGGCATCATAAGTCTGAGCGCTCGGTCAGCCAGAACTCCGCAAGAGATGGCTCAATCGTTACGAGGCCGTCTCGACGCTCTAATGCAGGCCAAGGACCTAATCCGTCCCGGAATCATGGGTACGGAGGCGCATAGCGAGCGAACGACGGTGGGAGACGTGGTGCGAACGGTATTGCGGCCGTATGAAGATGACGCGTCCAGCGAACGCATCATGGTAAGAGGACCAACTGTCCCCGTGGGTGCTATGGCCGTTACAAGCCTCGCACTCGCGCTGCATGAAACCACTACGAATGCGGCCAAGTATGGGGCGTTGTCGGAACCAACCGGTTCAATAAACATCGCATGGGACACGCAAGGCGGGGACTTGCATCTTGAATGGGAGGAGACAGGCGGCCCAGTGATTGTTGCTGCACCTTCGGCACAGGGTTTTGGGAGTGTGCTTGCGGAGCGCAGCATTGCCGCTCAACTGGGCGGCAAGGTGGAATATGATTGGTTACCGAGCGGGCTCAGGTTAAGGGTTTCGATTCCTTTGGATCGTCTTGCAGTCTGATTGCGGGGATAGTCTGTTTCGGGCTACTTGACGCCGCTCCTCCAATAGCGCCGACAGAATAACTGTTGGTGGTCTCATTCACTTTGGAACGTCGGCAGTTGGCCCATCGCGACATCTTGCGTTGCCGCACGAACTTGGTCGCTATCGGGGCAAAGCGGACGTAGAGTCACGCCGACGGTTTTATGGGTACACAGCCTAGCACTACTTTGGCAGATTGTGTTTTCGCCGCTGTTTTTCACGGATTTGCTTTCGGCAATATGGGCACTGCTGAGACGGCGGCCGAAGGATGAGATCGACGATGGCGTGACGTACGGCTGGCATGGTTGGCTGAGGCGGAGGCCCGTTGATTCTTTTTTTTCCGCCCCGCGTATGCGAGGCGACGATGTTGCAGGAAGGCGTAGGCAATCATTGTCATCAAGGCGTGGCGATGAAGACCTTGCCATGATCGCCCTTCGAAGTGATCAAGTCCAAGTTCCTCCTTCAACTGCTGATGCGCCTGCTCACAAATCCACCGTGCCTTGATGGTGGCGGCCAGCGTGCGCAGATCCGTCGCCGCCGGAAGATTGGCCAGATAGTATTTCTTCTCCCCGGACGCACGTTGCTCGCCAATGAGCCAGGCTTCGTCGCCTGGGAGATGCTGCTGACCTTTATCCCATATCCGCTGCGGAGGGCCGTCGGCGGTCCGGACACGGAGAGCAGCAAATTGGGCTTTCAGCCGACCTTTCGTCCCGCTACGCCAACTCACGGTTTTCCATTTGGCGCTGGCGAGCATTTGTTCTGCGGCAATCGATAAGATATCGGGCACGTGGTGCTTTCGTGGTTTTCCGCGGACCTTGGTAATCGGCCAAATGAGCTTCACATCGACCGGATACACTTTCTGGTGCCGAGGGATGCCGACAGCCCAGGTCAGCCCGCGCTCTGTTAGCCCTTGTCGAAACGGTGCGCTGAGGCCGTATCCTGCATCCGCCAGCACACATCCAAAGCGCACGTTGGCTGCCATCGCGCGGTCAATCTCGGCTAGAGCAATCTCGGGCTTGGACCGTGCCGTTCGATGTTCGACTGGCACGCGAGCGCGCTTCAAACGAGATATGTCGCTTGTCCAACTGTCAGGCAGAAAGAGACGTAACGCGACCATCACGGGCACTTCGCCGCGAGCAAGCGTCAAAGACACCAGCGTTTGGCAATTTGCCGTTTTACCGAGAGCCGACGCGTATTGAGCCGCAACACCGACCGAGCGCTCACCCTTCTTGGGAAGTGAGGTGTCATCAATAACCAGCACCGCATCCCTGCCGCCGACAAGTCGGTCCGCCTGGTTGAGCAGCTCTGTCTCCAGCGGCGTCGCGTCCCAGACACCGTCCGCAATGAAATGGTGCAACTGGTCGTAGTTGCTCGCGGCAAGGCGTTCCGCCATCGGCTGAACGCTCTTGCGATCGCCCGGACCGATCAATCCCGCAACATACAGAGGACACATCCGCTGCCGGGTCTTATGACCCAGCCGGTCCAAGAACGGCATCAGCCAGCGTTCGAGTTCGTCTTCCCATCCGGGCATGGTCAGCCCTCCAAGAGCCGACCACCCATGAATCATTGAAAAATTGATTCGGGAATCCTATAAAACGCGGCAAAATCAACAATCTGCCAAAGTAGTGCTAGAAAATCGTCATGCCCGGGCTTGACCCGGGCATCCATCGACCAAGGAGAATCTTGCGAAGCAAGCTGGATGGCCGGGTCAAGCCCGGCCACGACGAGTGCGTGAGCACTACGCCTTCAGCTCCACCGTCTTGAACTCGGCCGGCAGGATCACTTCCAGCAGTTCGACGTCGTCGGAATAGTCCAGGATCATGTGCCGGATGCGCGGCGGCTGGGTCCAGGCACTGCCTTGCTGCATCAGCGTCTCGCCCTCGCCTTCCATGTAGGTCTTCACCCAGCCCTTGAGCACATAGACCATCTGGAAGTCGACATCGTGGAAGTGCAGCTTCGACACTTCATCGGGATTGCACGGTCCCTGCAGCCGGATGACGTGCGCCTGGGCGAGACCATGCGACGCGGCTGATATGCCGAGGTCGCGGTACTTGGCGTAGGCGCGCAGCCCGTCGGCCTTGAAGTCCTCTTCGCGGTGATGGCTGATCGCCACGCGCTGCTTCGGCCGCGCCTTGGTCGCAGCTTTCGGCGCGCTCTTCTTGGCCGCCGAGACGCGGCCTTTCGACTTGATGGTCTTGCGCGCGGACGATTTCGCGGACGTCTTCTTGGCGCCTGCGCCGAGCCCCGACCATTTCTTCTTCACCGCGGTCTTGGCTGCCGATCTTGATGCCGTCTTCTTGGCCATTGTTTCGCCTCCCGTCTTTTTGTGACGGAGAGAGGCTAACACAAGTCGCGCGCCGCGAGGCGAGCAAAGGCGCAGAGCCGCGCCCTGCTACGTTTGCTGATCAATGCAGCCGGAACACGCCGTCGACGGCACGCAGCTCGGCCGGCTTAACCAGCTTGGAATGCGCCACCGTCACCGAAAACAGCGGGCCTTCGAGCTTCGCCTGCCAGAACGCGAGGAAATCCTGCAGCGCCGGAAATTTCGGAAACAGGTCGTAGTTCTGCCAGACATAGGTCTGCAGCAACGAGGGGTGATCCGGCATCCGATAGAGGATTTGCGCCGTCGTCAGCCCGTACCCCAGCAACTGCTTCCGGAAATCGTCGGAAACAACCCCACCAACTCGCGAGACCATGCCAACCTCCTGTGACGGAGCGCATTCACGTGGTGGCCGACCTCCCCCGCCGGACCACCGGCAATGGATGCGCTCACATGAGAGAAATGTGACGCACGCGACTAACCCATCTCAAGCCTAAATGTTTAATAGGTTGTTGAAATTTCTTGCGTTGGCAGCAGCTTACCGCATCTGCTAATAGCCCCGGCAACCCCTCTTGGGCGGCATTAAGGATGCCGAAATGATCTCGGCATCCTCTTGGCAGGCGGCACTCACGAGTGCCAATTTTTCTGCTAGAGGCACTTGCCCGCCGCCAAGGCTTGGCCTATCTCCTGCCCAACCAGTCTGGCACTCGCTGGACTGGACTGCTAACTCTCCAAAAATCTACAGCATCTACAAATGTTTAGGAGGACTGCATGAAATTCCGTCCGCTTCACGACCGCGTCGTGGTCAAGCGTATCGACGCCGAAGAGAAGACTGCTGGCGGCATCATCATTCCGGACAGTGCCAAGGAAAAGCCCTCCCAGGGCGAAGTCATCGCCGTTGGCCCGGGCGGCCGCGATGAAGCTGGCAAGCTGATCCCGATCGACGTCAAGGTCGGCGACCGCGTCCTGTTCGGCAAGTGGTCGGGCACCGAGGTCAAGATCGACGGCGAAGACCTGCTGATCATGAAGGAAAGCGACATCATGGGCGTGCTCGACGTCCCCGCTTCCAAGAAGAAGGCGGCCTAAGCGCCTCCCTCCCTCCCAGGTTAAATCTCTCAAGGAAAAACTCAGATGGCAGCTAAAGAAGTCAAATTCTCCGTCGAGGCGCGCGACAAGATGCTGCGCGGCGTCGACGTTCTCGCCAACGCGGTGAAGGTCACCCTCGGTCCGAAGGGCCGCAACGTGGTGCTCGAGAAGTCGTTCGGCGCTCCCCGCATCACCAAGGACGGCGTCACCGTCGCCAAGGAGATCGAGCTCGACGACAAGTTCGAGAACATGGGCGCCCAGATGGTGCGCGAAGTCGCCTCCAAGTCCGCTGACGCGGCCGGCGACGGCACCACCACGGCGACCGTGCTCGCCCAGGCGATCGTGAAGGAAGGCGCCAAGTCGGTCGCCGCCGGCATGAACCCGATGGATCTGAAGCGCGGTATCGACCTCGCGGTCGAAGCCGTCGTTGCGGACCTCCAGAAGAACTCGAAGAAGGTCACCTCGAACGAGGAGATCGCCCAGGTCGGCACCATTTCGGCCAACGGCGATGCCGAGATCGGCAAGTTCCTCGCCGACGCCATGAAGAAGGTCGGCAACGAGGGCGTGATCACGGTCGAGGAAGCCAAGTCGCTCGAGACCGAGCTCGACGTCGTCGAGGGCATGCAGTTCGACCGCGGCTACATCTCGCCCTACTTCGTCACCAACGCCGACAAGATGCGCGTTGAGATGGACGACGCCTACATCCTGATCAACGAGAAGAAGCTCTCCTCGCTGAACGAGCTGCTGCCGCTGCTCGAGGCCGTGGTGCAGACCGGCAAGCCGCTGGTCATCGTCGCCGAGGACGTCGAAGGCGAAGCTCTCGCCACTCTCGTCGTCAACCGCCTGCGTGGCGGCCTGAAGGTCGCGGCCGTCAAGGCTCCGGGCTTCGGCGATCGCCGCAAGGCCATGCTGCAGGACATCGCGATCCTGACCGGCGGCCAGGCCATCTCGGAAGACCTCGGCATCAAGCTCGAGAACGTCACGCTGCAGATGCTCGGTCGCGCCAAGAAGGTGATGATCGACAAGGAGAACACCACGATCGTCAACGGCGCCGGCAAGAAGGCCGACATCGACGCCCGCGTTGCCCAGATCAAGGCGCAGATCGAGGAGACCACCTCGGACTACGACCGTGAGAAGCTGCAGGAGCGTCTCGCCAAGCTCGCGGGCGGCGTCGCGGTGATCCGCGTCGGCGGCGCGACTGAGGTCGAGGTGAAGGAGCGCAAGGATCGCGTTGATGACGCGATGCATGCGACCCGCGCGGCTGTCGAGGAAGGCATCGTCCCGGGCGGCGGCGTCGCCCTGCTCCGTGCCTCCGAGCAGCTCAAGGGCCTGCGCACCAAGAACGACGACCAGAAGACCGGCGTCGAGATCGTGCGCAAGGCGCTGTCGGCTCCCGCTCGCCAGATCGCGATCAACGCCGGTGAAGACGGTTCGGTCATCGTCGGCAAGATCCTGGAGAACAAGACCTACAACTACGGCTTCGACTCCCAGACCGGCGACTATGCCGACCTCGTCAAGAAGGGCATCATCGACCCGACCAAGGTCGTACGCACCGCGATCCAGAACGCTGCCTCGGTTGCCGCGCTCCTGATCACCACGGAAGCGATGGTTGCCGAGCTGCCGAAGAAGAACGCCGGCGGCCCCGCGATGCCTCCGGGCGGCGGCATGGGCGGCATGGACTTCTAAGCGACGAAGTCGTCCCGGACGCGGTGCAGCGCGAAGCGGTGCACCGCAGAGCCGGGATCTCGCTCAACGACAACGAAACGCAAAACCCCGGCAGCGATGCCGGGGCTTTTGTTTGGGGCAGGCTCGCCGGGCGACTTACCGCAGCGCGGCCAATGCGAATACTTCCACAACCTCGCGCTGATGCAGGCGCCTCACACTGCTCACGGCATGCAGGTTATGCACAACACTCTCCGTAAACATACGTTGGTCTGAGTTGACAATCTCAAAAAAAATTTCGTGCGAGAGTCGCAAACCGAACCGACAGCGTCATCTTCGTCCCCCACAGTAGCTTCGGGACAAGATCGAAGTTCACTCCAACAATCTGAATTGAGCACGGAGCGTCAGCTCCCGTGACGCGGGCAAGCGTTGCGGAGAATGCTTTCACTTGCGAGGGAGGCAGTGCAGTGAGCGAAAGCGACAAGGTTTTCAGCCGAGCCGCCTGAAGAAGCGGCGTTGAAGTCACATCGAGGATTCGTTCAAGGAGGGACCTGGCCGGTTGGAAGAAGCCCAGTGACGAGAGCATGCAGCCCCCACTGCCCGATGCTCCGTCAACCGCCGCAGGTGCGCGATGCCCCCCCAACTACCCCGCGCACCGATCAGGCCAATCCAACCGGCCGGACTATTCTGCAAGGCAACAGGCAAAAAGCAAAAGGCAATATGGGAGGGAGGCGCTCATGGGCATGGTGATGGTCAGATGTCCGCAAACCGGGCACGCGATTTCCACCGGAATCAAGACCGATCGCGAGAGCTTTCGACGCAGTACCGTGTTCTTCTCGCGCACGCCCTGTCCATTTTGCCGCGCGGATCACGCCTGGTTTGCGCGGGACGCCTGGGTCGATGAGCCGAGCATCCGCGTGCGGCGGCGCCGCGGCGGCGGTTCACCGGCCTGAAATGGCCACCACTTTTGACGACCGCGATGGAGGGACACCATGGCGCAGGTACAGATCTCGACCGAAACGTCTGCCTGGCTGCTACAGGCCAAGGACTTTCTCGATGAAGCACGACGGCTGAAGCCCGGTCCGAAGCGCAATGAGTTGCGCGAGACCGCAAAGGTGCTGCGTGAGATTGCGGAGCTCGAAAGGGTATCCTCCCCGACACGGGAGCTTGATCGGCGGCCGGGAAGCTGATCGCAGCAGGGAACGCGCTCACACGGCGTCGTCAGCCTCGATTTCCGGGATACCTGGATCGTTAGCCGGCGCCATTCCTCGCGTTCGAACCCTGTCGCCCGAGAAGATCTCCTCGGCCTCGATACGCATGACGCGATGGCATTCGCACGCCGCCGCCAATAGCCGCGCCCGGTCGATCTCGATCTGGCCTCGTTGATCTGACCTGATCGCACCGCGCTTGCGCAGATTGCCCATCAGCAAGGTCACCGTCGTTCGTCGCACGCCGAGGATTTGCGACAGCGCTTGCTGGGTCAGCGGGAGGACGTCGCTGTCGACGCGGTCGCGAAGCTGAAGCAGCCAGCGCGCCATCCGCGCCTCGACCGGGTGGAGCGCATTGCAAGCGGAGCCGAGCTGAAACTGGATCAGCATCGATCTGACGTGCTTCTGGATTGCCTGCCGAATCCCCGGACTGCGCCCGAAAGCGGCGTGAAAGCGCGCCGCCGGAACCCGCGAGGCGGTACCAGCCGCACGAACGACGGCGGTAATGCCTGACGGCGAGGCTCCGAGAACCGAAAGACTGCCCACGGCCCCTTCGCATCCGACCACGCCGGTTGCGACCGTCTGCCCATCCGCCATGTCGATCATCAACAGGATCGCGCCGCTGTGAGGAAAGAAGACGTAGTCGATCTCGTCACCGGCGCGCGCCAGGACTGCATCCTGTTCGAGCGCAACGGTCTCAAGTTCGGGTCTCAGGAGGTCCAGATCCGCCGGCGACAATGTCGCGAGAAGGCGATTACAAGTTCCACCGGAAATGCTCACCTGCGGGAACGTCAAGGGTCGCACAGCATACTCACTCGAACACGGGATCAAAAACATATTCCAAACGCTTGACCGCAAGGCGGAATTCTCCGCGGCGGCGTCCTTAAAGTTAGATGCAAATGCGCCGCCGGACGCAATAGCAAAATGCGCATCGTCGCACCGTAGAACTTCGGGAACCCAACAGTTCCAGTTTCGCATCGCTCGCGCCGCGCGCGACATCCGAACCTGCTCTTTCACTATCTGCGCGGGCGTGGGCGGACGCGGTGTGACCGCGCCGCCGCTGCGGCACCCGTCAAGACGCGCGCGAGTGGCGGTCCGGCCACCGACGCGCCTGCGCGAGCAATTCCTGCGCGTCCTTGATCTCGGCAAGGTCGAGCGCCGGATCGAAACCGGCGAGCACCGGCGCCAGCAATTGCGATATCTCCTCTGCCCGGCCGCTGCGGCTGTAAACACGTGCAAGTCCCAGCGCGCTGCGCAGCTCGAACGTCCTGGTCTGCTGCCTTCGAGCAATCTCGAGGGCGCGGTGGAAGGCATCCTCCGCGCCGGACATGTCGGGGCTGTGACGACGCGACAGCAGCCCAGCCTGCACGCGGTAGAGTTCGGCATCCAGCCAGTGCTGCCCGGACTGCTCCGTCGCCTCGATCAACTCATTGATGATGTCGAGCCCGGCATCGACATGCCCGGCCTCCGCATTCGCCACGGCAATCTGCAATCCCCAGAACGGTTCACAGAGATAGCAGTCGTTCTCGTGAAGCAACGACCAGCCACGCTGCATCTCCGCGAGACCTGCGGCGCGGTCGCCGGCACGCCACTTCTCCAGACCATTGAGATAGGTTCCGGCGGCGACATACAACGGCATCGTGTGATCGCGCGCCAGGCCGAGGGCCAGGATCGTGTCGGTCTGGCGCAATCTGTTGCCGCACAGCCCGTCGAAGACGGCCTTGTGAACCAGCGCATTGGCGCGCGCGAGCGCCCGCTGCTTCCCGGCGACGTCCATCGCGGCGCCCGCGAGCTGCCGGGCCCGATCGATCTCGCCACGCGGCCAAAGCACCAGGGCGAGAAATCTCATGATGACGAACGGCAAGTCGAGCGTCGACGCCTTGAAGGTTGCCGGATCCGGCTCGGTCGCATAGGCCGCGAAGGCCTGCTCGAGATGGATGCCCGCGTTCAGGTACTCGCCCGCGAACCAGCAGGTTACCCCGCTGGTCCAGCGCGCGACGATGGTCGCCACCGGCGACTGCGGGTGCCGCTCCGCTGCGCCCATGATCGCCTCCGCTAACTCCCGCATCGGCGCGAGCTCGCCGTGGGTCAAGCAGGCGTTGAAGAGGCCCGACTGGATCGGCGCCATTTCGATCGGATCATCGATATCGGAGGCGAACTGCCGGGCGCGGGTCCAGGCGGCGACCGTCTCGGGGGCGCTGTGCCCGAGACTGCCCCGCAGCGCGCGGCCGTAGGCGATTTGCAGATGGAGCCGGCCGATCATCCGATCCGGCTCGTCGGGCAGTTCATCGGCGATGGCGACCGCCTTGCCGAGATGCGCGATCGCCTCGCAATAGGCCGAGCGCTTCAGCGCCTGCTGACCGGCCTTGCGCCACCACGCCAGCGCGGTCTCGCCGAGCCCAGCCTCGGTGAAATGGTAGGCGACGACTTCCGGCTCGATCTCGGCCATCTCGGCAAACTTGTCGCGCAACACATCGCCAATATGCTTGTGAAGCAATTGCCGGCGGCTCTTGAGCAAGCTCTCGTAAGCCGCTTCCTGGACCAGCGCGTGCTTGAAGCTGTAGCTCGCGTCCGGCGGCACGCCCCGGCGCAGCAGCAGCTCGGCCTCTTCGAGCTGGGCAAGCGCCGCGGCAAGCGTCAGATCGTCGCGCCCTGCCACGCTGCGCAGCAGCGCATATGAGAACTCACGGCCGATCGCGGCACCGATCTGCGCCACCTCCTTGACCGGCGCCAGCCGGTCGAGCCGTGCCATCAGCGAGTCCTGCAGCGTTGCCGGGATCGCCAGCGGCGGCAGCGGATTGTCGAGGCGATAGCGCCCGGCATTCTCGACCAGCAGCCCCGACTCCATGACCATCTTGGTCAGCTCCTCGACGAACAGCGGGACACCGTCCGTCCGCTCGACGATCTGCGCCATCATCTCGCCGGGCAGCAACCGGCCGACGGTCACCTGCTCGATCAGCGCGCGCGTATCCTGCCGGTCGAGCCGATCGAGCCGCAGCAGGCTGACATTGGCGAGCCCCGCCCATGGCGGCTCGAACTCCGGCCTGAACGTCATGAGCATCAGGATCGGCAGCCCCCTGATCCGGTCGACCGCGAGGTCGAGCAGCTCGAGCGACGTGGCATCGGCCCAATGCACGTCTTCGCAGACGACAAGCACCGGCTGCTGCCGGGCGAGGCCCTCGAGCTGGTCGAGCAGCGCTGCGAATGTCTGCCGCCGCTGCTGCGCCGGGCTGAGGCCGAGCGGCGGATAGCGCTCGCCGGTCGGGATCGACAGCAGCGCTGCGATCAGCGGTGTCACGGTGGGCACGTGCTGCGTGCCGAGCGCCAGCATGGCTTCGAGCTTGTCCAGCTTCTGCTCCGGCGCATCTTCCGACCTGATGCCGGCGGCACGCTCGAGCTGGCCGACAAAGGGGTGCAGCGCGCTGTTGGTGTGATAGGGCGAGCATTGATACCGCACACGGCGGTGTGTTCCGGGCGCCAGGCTGTCGGAGAGCATCGCCACGATGCGCGATTTGCCGATACCCGCTTCGCCCGATATCAGCACGGCCTGGCCCTGGCCCTGCCACGCGAGTTGCTGGCGCGACAGCGCAAATTCGATCTCCGCCTTGCGGCCGACGAAGCCGATCGAGCGCGCGGTGCGCACCGCCTCGAAACGGCTTTCCGATGCCGGCTCGCCTTCGACGGCCCACACCGCGATCGGCTCGGAGATGCCCTTGACCTCGCGGCGGCCGAGGTTGCGCAGCGTGAACAGATTGCCGAGCAGCCGGCGGGTCGAGGCCGCCACGACGACCACGCCCGGCTCCGCCAGGCTTTGCAGCCGCGCGGCGATGTTCGGCGCATCGCCGACCAACGCCTGCTCCTCCGACGCGCCGCCGGAGACGAGGTCGCCGACCACGACGAGCCCGCTCGCGATTGCGATCCGCACCGCAACGCCCTCTTTCGCGCGGGTCTCGAGCTTGCCGATTGCGGCGATGACGTCGAGGCCGGCGCGCACCGCGCGCTCCGCATCATCCTCGTGGGCGCGGGGATAGCCGAAATAAGCAAGGATCCCATCGCCGATAAATCTGGCAACGGCGCCGTCATATGTCGTGATCACCTGCGCGCAGGCCGCGCGATAGGCGCGGATCACCTCCCACATGTCCTCGGGATCGAGACGTGCCGATAACGCCGTAGAGCCGACCAGGTCGCAGAACATCACTGTGAGGTGGCGGCGCTCGGCATCGTGCGGTGAAACCGGCGCGGCGATCAGTTCGGCATGATTGAGATCGGCGATCGCGCGCAGCATCTTGCGGCGATGGCCGAGCAGGACGCCGAGCCTGTCGAAGTCTTCATCCGTCAACTCGGGAAGAACGCCGAGGTCGATCCCGTTCTCGGCAAAACGCAGCGCGTATTGCCCAAGTCCCAGCTTCTCGAGCCATTCCGCAATCTGCTGCACTGGCTTCACCGACGGGTTGACGGCTGGCCGAATGGACCACGGCGCATGAACGTTATCGCAATCTGACCGGAGTAGCACCTTTGTTTTGCGGCGTGGCGCGGGACATGCGAACTGTGCCGTGGCGGTGCCCCGTTACAGCCGTCTGCACGCTAACATTCGTACGGGTGCCGGCGGTCCGTCCCGGCGAAGAAAATCGAAGGGCCGCCCGTGGGCGGCCCTTCTGTCTTAGGCGCTCTCGGGCGCCTTGAGACGCACGAGCTTGGTCAGCAGCGCATCGAGGCCCTGGCCCTCGCCCGCATGCAGGTCGATGCGGCCGACCTTCTCGACCAGACGCTCGAGCGACTCCAGCTCCTTGAGCCGCAGCAGCAGAGGGTTCTCCTCCATCAGCCTGGCGGTATTCAGGAGCGAACGCGTCGCCGCGGTCTCCTCCTGGCGGCGGATCAGGTTGGCCTTCGCCACCCGCTCCGCCTCCACCACCTTGTTGACCAGCTCGCGGATCTCGCCGGGCAGGATCACGTCCTTCACGCCGAGCTCGGTGACCTCGACGCCGCTGTCCGCGACACGATCGCGGACGAAGTCGCGAAGCTCCGTATCGAGCGCCGTCTTCGCGGACAGCACCTCGTCCAGCGTGCGGCCGGCCACCGCCTCGCGGATCGCGAACTGCACCAGGCGGTACAGCCACGCATCCACGTCGGGCACCGTTGCCACGACCCGCTCGGGATCGACGATCCGGCGGAACGCGGTCAGCGTTACGCGCAGCGCGATGCGATCCTTGGTCAGCATCTCCTGCGCCGTGATCTCGACCGCCTGGGGACGCAAATCGAGGCGCTTGACCTCGATCTTGCGGCCCGCGATCCAGAACGTGTGCCGACCGGGCGCGAGCCGCTCGACCAGCTTGCCCTCGACCGTGAGCAGACCGGCCTCGTGGTTCTCGACCACCGCCTCGGTGATGACGCCGGCCCGGTTGAGCTGGATCATCGCGAGGTGGCGTGCCGTGACCCTGGGATCGCTGGTGACGTCGATGCGCTCGACCTCGACCGACGTCGCGATCTTCCAGTACACGCGCGTCTGCCAAGGCGTCATCAGTTGCACGGGACGGCCGTCGAGGCTGACGATCGCGATCTCGTTCGCGCGGGTTTCCACCGCCTCGAACAGCTCGTCGGCGAGATCAGGCCGCGCGGCCTTGATCACCGCGAAGCGATCCGCGGGGAATTCGGTCCGCACGACGCTGAACAGCTCGGCCTTGAGCTGATGCAGGGGATCGAACAGCCGGTGACGTCCGGGCGCGAGCACCTGCTCGAGCCGGCCGTTGCGCGTCAGCAACGCGCGCTCGCCATCCTTCACCGTCAAATTGGTCGTCAAGAAGTGCCAGGTCATGACACGCCTCCATCGTTTGCCATCAGGCCCATGGGCCTGAGAGCGGGTTGCATTTGGCAAAGGACGTGAGGACGCGAACGCGGCTTCCTGTCAGCCAAGCGGGCCGTGGCTTAAGGCTTGCGCGATGACGGGCGCACGCGCGCGTTCGCGCGACGAATGTCGCGCGGCCGAGCGGAGCCACCCGGCATCAGCGCAAGCGGTATCCACCGCGGCGCAAAGCCGGTCTCACAGTGTCGATGTTCGGACGAAATGCCTTGCGGCAGGACGGCCGGACTGCGACTGAAGCGCGCGTCCGGTCCCCTTCAGAGGTATCAGCTTTACAGGCTGAAACGGAGCGCTTGGAGCGGGAATCGAACCCGCGACCCGATGAGTATCATTCACCTGCTCTAACCAACTGAGCTATCCTTTGTGAGAGACCGGATTCGAACCGATGCCTTCGGGATTTCATCCCCGACGCTCGACCATGAGCTTCATCTCGCGATCTTCATTTCGGCGGAACACGACACCGCAAAGCGGCTCGCGCCAGTCGGGATCTCAACGAGCCCGAACCCGTGGCCGAAGCGAAGGAGCGGGCTAATAGACGAAGCACGTCCGGGTTGCAAGAGGGCTGCGTGTGATTTTTTCATGACGGGGCGCTGCTGAGACCCACGCGTCGCGGCACGTCCCGTCATTGCGAGGGCACCTCACCCCCTCTGCGTGGCATCCTGGAAGCAGGCGCGCAGCCAGTCGATGGTGACGCGCGTCGCCGCGTCGCGCTTGAGATGGTTCTGCACCAGGAGCCAGACGTCGCGTCGCTTCGGCAGCAGCGTGGCGCGCAAACGCCGGTCGGTCAGCAGGTCGGCACAGCTGTGCTCCGGCAACACGCCGACCGCGTGATGCGACTGAATCAGCGTGTGGATGATCCGGACATTGTCGGTGACGCAGCGCGCGCGAAGCCGCCTCGCGCACAGGAACTGCATTTCCGGAATCCCTCCAAGCTCGTCGGGATAGGCGCACAGCATCGCTTCGCCCGCTGTCGTCGCGGCCGGCTCGAAGAAATACAACCTGACCTCGGCAAGCTTCGAGATCGCAAAGTCGCCCTTGTCCGGCTTGCGCAAGCGGATCGCGAGATCGGCCTCCCAGCGCGAGAATTTTACATTGTCGCTCGACGTCAGAAACTGCAGCGTCAGGCCTGGATGGGCGCGCAGGAATTCACTTGTGCGCGGCGCCAGCACCTCCTCGGCGATCGCGCTGGTGGAGGCGATGCGCAGCCGCCCGACCGGACCAGGCAGGCTTTCGCCGATCCGGCCGATCTCCTCGGCATGCGCGGCCATCGCCTCAATATGCGCGAGCACCATGTCGCACTGCCGGGTCGGCTTGCGGACGCCATCGACGGCCTCGAACAGGCGCAGGCCGAGCGCGCGCTCGATCCGCGCCAGCCTGCGCCCGACCGTGGTCTCGTCGATGCGCAGCCGCGCGCTGGCGCCCGCGTAAGTGCCCTCATCCCTGACGGCCGCGATGATGCGAAGATCGTCCCAGTTCATGGCGGCAGGCTACATCCTGCGGCGGCCACCTGCAATAACGCAGCCACCGGCTGCAATATCCCTGCATAACGGCAGGCCGATCCCGGGCTATGTTTTCGGCGATACATCCGCTGGAGAACGACCATGACGTCAGCCAAGACATTGATGCAGCTTGCCGGTATCGACCTCACCCCGCCCCGCCTCGGCGACAGCTGCCTGGTGCTGATCGATATCCAGAACGAATATCTTGCAGGTCCCTTGGCGCTGCCCGACGCCAGCCCGGCGATTGCGCGCGCCGCCAATTTGCTCGCGCGCGCCCGGGAAAGCGGCGCCGCGATCATCCACATCGCGCACAAGGGCCAGCCGGGCAGCCTGTTCGACCGCAGCGCGGAGCGTGGCGCGATCGTCGCGCCGCTGGCGCCGCGGCCGGGTGAGATCGTGATCGAGAAGCAATTGCCGAACGCGTTCGCCGGCACCGACCTCAACGCGCAGCTTGCCGCGACCGGCCGCAAGGAGCTGGTGCTGGCCGGCTTCATGACGCACATGTGCGTGAGCTCGACGGCCCGCGCCGCGCTCGATCTCGGCTTCCGCACCACGATCGACGCCGACAGCTGCGCCACCCGCGATCTGCCCGACGGCGTCGGCGGCACGATCGCTGCAAGGCTGATTCACGACGTCGCGCTCGCCGAACTGTCCGACCGCTTCGCGATCATCGCCCGCGGCAACGCGCTCGCCTGAGCGCCGCTCCGCTCTGCGTTGTGCTACTGAAACGCGACCTCGGCGAAGCTGCGCAGCTTGCGCGAATGCAGGCGTTCGGATTCCTGCTGCTTGAGCCGCTCCAGCGCCTTGAGACCGATCTCAAGGTGCTGGCCGACGCGCTGACGGTAGAATTCGCTGGCCATGCCTGCGAGCTTGATCTCGCCGTGCAGCGGCTTGTCGGAGACGCACAGCAGCGTGCCGTAGGGTACGCGGAAGCGGTAGCCGTTGGCGGCGATCGCCGCCGATTCCATGTCGAGCGCGACCGCGCGCGACTGCGACATGCGCCGGATCACCTGCGGTCCGCTGATCTCCCAGTTGCGGTTGTCGACGCTGGCGACCGTGCCGGTGCGCATCAGCCGCTTGAGCTCGAAGCCGGTGAGCCCGGTCACCTCGCCGACGGCTTCCTCGAGCGCGACCTGCATTTCCGCAAGCGCCGGGATCGGCACCCAGAGCGGCAGTTCGTGATCGAGCACGTGGTCCTCGCGCACATAGCCGTGGGCGAGCACATAATCGCCGAGCCGCTGCGTGTTGCGTAAGCCAGCACAGTGCCCGATCATCAGCCAGGCATGCGGCCGCAGCACCGCGACGTGATCGGTGATGTTGCGCGCATTGGACGGACCGATTCCGATATTGATCAGGGTGATGCCGCAATAGCCGGGCCGGACCAGATGGAAGGCCGGCATTTGCGGGACGCGTTCGGACGGGGTCCCGGTGGTGCCGCCGAGCCGCGCATTGTGCGTCATCACATTGCCGGGCGCGACGAAGGCCTCGAGACCGGCCTCGCCCGACGCAAGCCGCTGCTGCGAGAGCTGCACGAAGGCATCGACATAGAACTGGTAGTTCGTGAAGATCACGAAATTCTGGAAGTGCTCCGGGTCGGTGCCGGTGTAGTGGTAGAGCCGGCGCAGCGAGTAATCGACCCGCGCCGCGCGGAACAGCGCCAGCGGCTCCGGCACGCCCGGCGTCAGCTCAAAGGTGCCGTCGGCGATCGCATCGTCCATCGCGGCGAGATCGGGCGTATCGAAGATGTCGCGCAGCGACCTTGTGAACGCCGAACTGTCGGCGATGGTCAGCGCCGCCTCGATATTGATGTCCCGGCGGTAGGCGAAATGGATCGGGATAGATTCGTTCGACTCGCCGATCTCGACCGCCACGCCATGGTTCTTGATCAGGAGCCCGATCTGCTCGGTGAGATAGGTCCGGAAGATATCGGGGCGCGTGATGCTGGTCTCGTGGACGCCGGGTCCTGCGACGAAGCCGTAGGCAAGCCGCGAGTCGAGCCGCGCATGTGACGAGGTCGTGATACGGACGAACGGGTAATGTGCCCGCACCCGCGTCGTGAACGGCACGCCGTTGACATAGGCCTCGAAGCGATTGCGCAGGAATCCGGTGTTGCGCTCGTAGATCTCTTCGAGACGGACAACGGCGGCTGCGGCATCGACGAACGCTTCGGTCGTGATCGGCGGCGGGATTTCGATGGAGGGTGTGGGAGACATGTTCGCGTTGCACCAGATCCGTTGCCGAGCTTGGACTCGCTCTGGATCAGTGCAGTATAGCGACTATGGCATCCAGTTCCAGACGTCGATCAGGCCGCAGCGGTGGGCCGCTGCCCGCTCTGACTACTGAATCCGCGCGAGCACCGCGAGACGGCGGATGCCCTTGTTACGGTAGGCGTCGAGGAACGCGTAATAATCCTTGAACGAGACGCAGCCGTTGGAGTCGCCGTTCGGACCGAGCATGAAGGTGTGCGCGAGCAGGCCGTCGCGGTTGAAGATCTTGCCTTCGCCGCCGATTGGATTGAGCCGCAGCGCCGGCACGCCGTGGAACAGCGCCTCGCGCGGCTTGAGCTCGTAAATGTGCGGCGGCGTCACGCCGACCATCTTCAGATGCGAGGACCTGGGGTCGTCGAGCCTGGAGCCGAGGCCCGAATGCGCCTCGAGGCGCGTGCCATCGGGCAGGTACACGGTCTTGGCCGAGATGTCGTAGACCGCGGTCTGACGGTCATAGGGCGGCGAGCCGCCGAGCATCGGGTTCTGGTCCAACGTCGAGGGGATGCTGCCGGTCACGTTCGCGTCGGCTGAAGCGAAGGAGAGCAGTCCGCCGCTCGACTCCCGCTTGCCCCACAGTTTTTCGACCATGGTCTGCCGGTCGTTCGATGCGATCGACATCACCGCGGCCTTGGCGCGCGCGGCCATGTCGCGAACGCCGCCGGATTTCGCAGCCTGCTTGGCCTCGGCAGGCTTCGCCTCGGACGCCTTATCGGCCCCCTTGGGCTGAACGTCCGCAGCGGGATCGTTGAGCGCCACCTTCAGATTGGCGGCGGCCTGCTTCTTGGCGGTCTCGACCGACTTCGGCGCCGGCAACGCCTTCGATGTCTCGGCAAGCTCCGCGGAGGCGACCGCCCTCGCCGCTTCGGCGACCTTGGGCGCAGCGGCCTGCTTGATCGGGTCGATCTGCGATGCGGCGTCAGCCACGACGCTGGATGCGACGCCCTCGGGCGAGGCGGCCGCAAACCGATCGTTAAACATAAGCGACGATGCCGGGGCTTCCGACTTCGCGACCTCGGTCTTCGCGGGCGCCGCCGGTGCTGGCGTCAGGGACGCGAACACCTCGTTGAAGGCAGGCGTCGGCCGCGCAGCGACCGCGACGGGCCGCTTCACCACCGGCGCATCGAACGACGCACTACCCACCGACGGATAGACGCTCGCCGCAAAAATGTTGGCGTAGACGGTCCAGGCGCAGCCAAGCACCAGCCCCGCCACCGCGGCGCTGCCGAGGAAATGCTGTGGGAGAATTTTTCGGGAGGATTTCTTGCGGCTTGGCGCCCCAAGAACATACGCACTCGCACTCGTACCCATACGCCCGGCGCTCAAAACAGGTCCACCTTTGTCCCTCACTCGACGCGGGGTCGAACGGGTGTTCGGCTCAACGTCGCGCGGGGGCACAGACGGCCATTAAGGCGACTTTTAGTTAAATGCGACTTAACCGGATGCGATCCCCTGCAGCGCGGGAAGTGCCTGTGGCGTAGGGCTTTTTTAAGATGACATTGGACCGCCAAAGCGGCTTTTCTGTCCCATCATGGGACATTCCGGTATGCCGCTCCAGCGCGGCATACCGGAATATATTCAGGGGAGAATTTCCTTGCCGATCGCCCCGTAATCGCGCGGGGATCGAGCAAAAACCATCTCTCAGTAGCTGAGCTTCGGATACCAGTCCTTGCCGCGTCCTTCAGGCGTCGTGTCGAGCAAGGTCCACAGCGGATCCATGTCCGGCGCGCCGCGCGGGTCCTGGCCGGGGTCCATCGTGCCCGCCCCCATTTCGCCGGCCCAGAAATGACGGATCGTGCCGTCGTGGCGTGTGAAGACATTGTAGCCCGGCAGGTCGCTGTCATCCTTGTTGACATAGTCGCGCGTGTAATCGCCCGATGCATCCGAGTAGATCCTGTGACGCGTCCAGCCGCGCGCCTTCTTCGCCTCGATCAGCCGTGCGATCGGCGAGCGCGCCACGAACACGAACGACACGCGCTGCTCGATATCGGGCAGCTTCTCCTCCCACGTGCTCAAGAACGACGTGCACATCGGACACGGCTTCTCGCGCTGCGGGCCGTACATGTAGCTGTAGATGATGAGGGTCGGCTTGCTGCCGAACAGATCGGCGAGCGATGTCGCACCGGCCTCCCCGATGAACTCATAGGACTTGGTCACCTCGCCGCCCGGCGGCAATGCGCGGCGTAGCGCGGCGACGCGCTCGATATGCCGGCGCAGCTCGATCTCTTCGACGAGCAATTCCTGGCGGGCGCTTCGATACTCGGCGCTCTCATTGGGAAAGCGCCTAACATTGGTCGTGGCGAGTTCGGCAGCAGGCTTGAGGACGGAACTGGTCATGGTTGGAACCTCGCGTGGTTGACGGGCTGTCTGGAAGACGACCCGGACCCGGACGATCCGACACTCAACGGCGAGGATTTATTGCAGTTCCGGCGGCGGGGAACGGTCGAGGATCTCGCCCTTTGCGCCTTCCAGCAGGTCGAGCGCGTAGGTCTCGATGGTCAACGGCCCCCGCATGCGTTTGGCCTCGGCCACCGTTTCGACACGGGCGAAATTGTCGCGCAGCGAGGCCGGCATCGCCTGCTCGACCTCATGCACATAGAGCAGCTTGCCAGCCAGTTGCGCCGGGCTCGGCTCTTGCATGTTGACCCAGCGAATGCGCTGGCCCTGCTGGGCGACGCAGGTGCCCTTGGGGAGATAGAAGGCGAGCCAGCCGGTGGTGCCGTAATCCGCCGCCAGCACGCAGCTCGCGCCGGTCCGGACGCGGGTCGCCTCGATCTCGTCCGCAAGCTCCTGCCAGCCGACACCGACGCTGCGCACGGTGGCGTCGCGGCGGTAGCCCGAGAGCAAACCGGTGTTGGCCTGCACGATCAGCAGCGCGAACAGCACGACGCCGACGGGTGCGGCCCAGCGGCGGCAGAAATCGATCGTGCGCTGCTCGCGCGGCGCCCACTGCACCTGGACTGCCGCGACCGCGGCCGCCACGGCAAAGGCGGGATAGACCGGCGCGAACCAGTTGGCCTCGACCCGCGCGTGCAATGCGTGCCAGGTGAAGTAGACCACGATGGTCCAGAACATCGTGTTGACCAGCACGCGCGCCTCCAGCGCGCCGGCGCGGCGCCGATAGAGCGCGTAGAGGCCCATCACGCCGAGGATGAAGACCAATGGCGTTGCGAACGCAAACTGGGTCGGGATCAGCTCGGCGATGTAGGTCGGGCGGAAATCCTCGATCCGCGCGCGGCCCATCTGCTTGATGAAGGACACCCAGTGATGGTCGGCATTCCAGCGGATGACCGGGCTGAACAGGCCGAGCGCGACCAGACCGCCGAGATAGAGCCAGGGCGACAGAAACCAGCGCCGCAGCTTCGGCACCATCGCAAGCCAGATCAGGATCGCCGGACCAAAGAACAGCGCCGAGTATTTCGACAGCAGCGCCGCGCCGGCGCTGGCGCCGACCGCAAGCCACCATTCGCCGCGACCGCTCGCCAGCACCTTTGCCAGCGCGTACAGCAGCAGGCTGGCAGCGACCAGCAGCGGCGCATCTGGCGTCACGATCAGCGTGCCGACGGCGGCCATCAGCGTCACATTGAGCAGGATGGTTGCGCTCGCGGCGATGCGCCGGCCGCCGAACAGGATCTCGGCCGCCCGGTAGATCGCCCAGCTCATCGGCAGTGCGAGCAGGATCGACACCAGCCGCACGCCGAACGGCGTATCGCCCGCGATCATGGTGCCGAGCCGGATCACCACCGCCACCATCGGCGGATGGTCGTAATAGCCGCCGGCGAGCGACTTCGACCACATCCAGTAATAGGCTTCGTCGAAAGTCAGCGGCGTCCATGCCGCGGCGGCCAGCCGCAACACGACCAGCGCGCACACCGCAAGCGCGGTGTTTCGGGCCAGCCGCGCCTCGCTCGCGTTCATGCCGCCGTCATCGCTTGCGCCAGACGAACAGCCCGGACATCGCGTAGTTCCAAACCACGCCCATCAGCGCGCCGGCTGCGCCCGCCAGCCACCAGATCGGCTCCTGGTCGTAGACCGAGAACGCGACGCCGACATTGGCGAGCAGGCCGACGCTGCAGACCAGATAGAACAGCAGCAGGCCGCGCAGGATGCCAAAGCCCTTCAGCCGCTGATCGCGATAGGTCAGGAAATTGTTGAGGATGAAATTGCTGGTCATGGCGACGATCGCACCGGTGGCCTGGGCCTCCGGGAATGGCGCCTTGAACAGTTCGAGCGCGATGAACAGCACGGTGAGGTGCACCACCAGGCCGAGCCCGCCGACCGCCGCGAACAGAATGAAGCGCAGCGAGATCAGATCATTGGTCAGCTTCGCCAGCACCAGGCCGAGGAAGTCGAGCGCGACCATCGAGTCGAGCTTGCTCTCGCCATGCTGGCGGGCACCGAAGGTGTAGGGAATTTCGACCGCGCGCAGCTTGCCCTCCGCGGTCGCTACGACGTCGAGCAGAATCTTGAAACCCTGCGTCGACAGCTGCGGCGCGAGCTGCTCGAAACGGTCGCGGCGGACCATGAAGAAGCCGCTCATGGGGTCGGCGATCTCGACCTTCAGCGCGCGGCGCGCGATCTCGGTGGCAAACGCGCTGGCGCCGGCGCGCTGCTTGTTGAAGCCGTCGGCCTTGTAGCCCTCGATATAGCGGCTGCCGACCACGAGCTCGGCCTCGCCGCTCTGCAGTAGCGCCACCATCTTCGGCAGCTGGGTCTCGTCATGCTGCAGGTCGGCATCCATCACCGCGGCATAGGGCGCGCTCGAGGCCAGAATGCCCTCGATGCAGGCGCCGGACAGGCCGCGCCGGCCAATCCGGCGGATGCAGCGCACGCGGGAATCCTTCCGCGCCAGCGCGCGCACCACGTCCCAGGTTCCGTCGGGCGAATTGTCGTCGACGAAGATGACTTCCCAGGACACGTCCTTCAGGATCGCGTCGAGCCGGCGGTACAGCACCGTGACATTGTCGCGTTCGTTGAAGGTCGGGACGACCACCGAAAGCAGCGGCAAGCTTGCTGCCTGCGATGAGGTTTCGGGGCTCGGCTTGATGGCTTCGTTCATGAGCGCCAGCGTATAGCCGCAGCCTCTCCCGCTGCCAAGGCAGGCCGACCCAAACGCACGCTCGGAAAGCGGGAAAACGGGGCAAAACACCCCTGAAAATGCCAACGACCACGAACAAGGGGCGCGCGTACATCCGGCGCAGCCTATCAATGTCGTGGTCGTCCGGCGCCGGAGCCCTGAAGCTGCAACGTCGCCGTTGGAAGCAAGATAGGAAGGCCCCAGGCGGTCCGCAAGGGGCGCAGGAGGCGCTAGTTGTTCGGGACTTCCCGGATCACCGGGCCGCGTGGCGCCCGGGGCTGCCGGCGCGGCCTCGGCAGCTGGAGCCGCCTGCGGCTGTGCGGCGGACCGGGTCGGGTTACGGAGCTGGCTCGGCGACGGCCCGTAGATGAACGCCGCCGCCAGCGCGACGGCCGCGACCAGTGCGCCCAAGAAACCTGCCGTCGATTGTGATCTCATGCCGATGATCCCCTCGCCTGCGCGGATTGATATCAAAAATCGGCCGGCCGCAACAGGATTTGGGAACCTATTTGGCCGCGGCCCTGCGCCGGGTGAAGGCGGTCACGATGTCCTTCTGCGCGAGCTCGATCGCACGGTTGGCGGTCGTCAGATTCGCGTCGGCGTCCTGCTTCGGAAATTGCAGCGACAGGAAGTCGATCAGCGACACGCGGAAGTTCTGCCGCTCCGACGGACAGACATTGGCGATCAGCGAGGTGAACTCCTGGTCGGACATCGCCTTGTTGCTGTCGCGGGGATATTCGCGGGCGAGACAATTCCAGTAGGCGTCGCGGCCGGTGATCGCGAGCTTGTGCGCATCGTCGACCTCATCGGCCATTGCAGCGGAGGATATGGCGGCGGAGGACATGATCAAGAGGGCGGCCGCAACCAGCATGCGCATTGTTGTTCTCCATTTTGGCGCATCGTAGCGAAGAGCGACAGCGACGATAAGCGCCGCCGTGCCGATCTGGCAAACTGGCCAATCACGATTATTTTGATTAGTCTTGCTTCCTGTTCCCTCCCTCACGATGAGTGCAGTCGTGGCCAAAGCTCCCACCAAGGCGACCAAAACCAAGACCGACGCAGGCAACATCTATATCGGCATCGGCGGCTGGACCTTCGAGCCGTGGCGCGGAGTGTTCTATCCGGAGAAGCTCGCGCAAGCGAAGGAGCTGTCCTACGCCGCCTCCAAGCTGACCTCGATCGAGATCAACGGCACCTATTACGGCTCGCAGAAGCCGGAGAGCTTTCGCAAATGGGCCAGCGAAGTGCCCGACGGCTTCATCTTCTCGCTGAAGGGACCACGCTTCGCCACCAACCGCCGCGTGCTCGCCGAGGCCGGCGATTCGGTGAAGCGGTTCTATGATTCGGGCGTGCTGGAGCTGAAGGACCGGCTCGGGCCGGTGCTCTGGCAGTTCGCGCCGACCAAGAAGTTCGACGGCGCCGATTTCGGCAAGTTCCTCGAGCTGCTGCCGCGCAAGCTCGACGGCCGCGCGCTGCGCCACGTCGTCGAGGTCCGCCACGACAGTTTTTGCGTGCCCGAATTCGTCGCCCTCATTCGCGAGCACGAGGTACCGGTGGTGTTCGCCGAGCACGGCAAATATCCGGCGATCGCCGACGTCGCGAGCGACTTCGTCTATGCGCGGCTGCAGAAGGGCAATGACGAATTGAAGACCTGCTATCCGCCGAAGCAGCTCGACGCCTGGGCCAAGCGGTTTCAGGACTGGGCCGCCGGCAGCGAGCCCGACGATCTGCCGAAGGTCGAGAAGACCGCGCCCAAGAAGGCGCCGCGCGACGTGTTCGCCTATGTGATCCACGAGGGCAAGGTCCGCGCGCCGGCCGGCGCGATGGAACTGATCGAACGGGTGAAGTGAGCGAGAACCGATGGCGAAGGCCAGGAAGCTGTTCACCATCGGCTACGAGCAGACGCCGTCGAAGGCGGTGCTCGACGAGCTCGAGCAGGCCGGCGTCAAGCTGCTGGTCGACGTCCGCGCCATCGCCTCCTCGCGCCGGCCCGGCTTCTCCAAGACCCAGCTCGCCGCCGGTCTCGACGAGCGCGGCATCGGCTACGTCCATCTGCGCGGTCTCGGCACCCCGAAAAGCGGACGGGAAGCGGCACGCAGCGAGCAATATGCGCTGCTGCACAAGATCTATTCGGCGCACCTAAAGACGGCGCAGGCCAAGGAAGAGCTCGACGAGCTGTCGGCGCTGGTCAAGCAGTCCGGCCCGGTCTGCATCCTCTGCTACGAGCGCGACCACCAGCACTGCCACCGTCGATGGATCGCCGAGATCATCGAAGAGCGCGACGGCGTCAGGATCGAGAACCTGGCGGCACCGCAGCTCTAGCCTGCCTCGCCCGGCATGTTCAGCGTCCCTTCCATCATCTTCACGCAGCCGCCGCCGACATGCACCGAAGTGATCGCGCCGCCTTGCTTGCGCACGCGCGTCAGCAACAGGCTCGGCCGGCCCATGTCGACGCCCTGCCCGATCCGCAGCCGCAATTCGCCATCGCGCGCGGGATCAATATCGGCGAGCAGCGCCGCGCAAGCCGCGGTCGCGCTGCCGGTGGCGGGATCCTCGGACAGGCCGCTGGCGCCCGGATGGAACATGCGCGCCTGCAGGTCGAGCGGCTGCTCGCTCGCCGGCACGTCGCGCGTGTAGAAATAGACCACGTCGCGGCCGATCTCGGCCAGCGTCCTGGCGAACGCCGCAGCATCCGGCCGGGCGCGCCTCAGCGCCTCGCGCGAGGCGATCTCGACCACCAGGAACGGCAGCCCGACCGAGACGACCTGCGGCGCGTGCCGATCGGTCTTCACATCAGCCGCCGTCAGCGACAGGCACGCGGCGGCGGCGGCCGCGCTGACCTCATTGGTCCGCTGCAGCGCCTGCGGCGCGGTCAGCTCGGCCCCGACCACATTGCCGCCGTCGGACAGGATCTCGACCGGCACGAGGCCCGCCTTCTCCTCGAACCTCAAGCGCGCCGGCGCCTTCGCGGCCCGGCTTGCCAGCACGAAGGCGGTGCCGACATTGGGATGGCCGGCGAACGGAATTTCCGAGCGCACCGTGAAGATGCGAACCTGGGCGTCGTTGACCTTGTCCTGCGGCGGCAGCACGAAGGTCGTCTCGGAATAGTTGAACTCGGTCGCGATCGCCTGCATCTCTTCGGTCGAGAGCCCTTCGGCGTCGAGCACCACGCCGAGCGGGTTGCCGCCGAAGGCGCGGTCGGTGAAAACGTCGACGGTGATATAGCGCCGCTGCATCCTGCTTGTCCTCGTGCTCCGGTCATTCCGATGACGTCACCGTACCACGGCCCGAGCGATGCCCTTCAGAGCACTCGGTACAATCGCGGGCAAGTCACATGCAGGCAGCTCGCGCGGCTTGAGGAGCCGTGCGTGATTGCCTCGGATCATGTGAGCGTCGCCGCCTACCCCAACTGCCAGACGTGCACCGGGTGCTCGTAGCCCCGCACCGGGATCTCGCCGCGCGACACCGCGTCCTTGCAGTCATCGCCGAGCGCCTCGCGCACCGCGGAGGAAATTAAAAACTGCGAGCCGAGCTCCTTGTTCAGCGCCTCGAGCCGCGCGGCAAAATTCACGGTGTCGCCGATCACGGTGTACTCCTTGCGCCGGGGCGAGCCGATATTGCCGGCGACGACCTCGCCGATGTGGATGCCGATGCCGATGCGCAGCGGCCAGCTCGTCGCCGCGTTGGTGCGCTCGTTCGCCGCGAGCATTTCACGCGCGGCGGCGACCGCCTGATGCGCGGCGTCGCCGGTCTCGAACGGGGCACCGAACAGCGCGAGAAAGCCGTCGCCCAGAAACTTGTTCACGATGCCGCCATGGCGATCGAGGATATCGACCAGCACGGCAAAGGCGCCATCGAGCCTGTCGACCACCTCCTGCGGCGAGCGGGTGCGCGCACCGGCCGTGAAGCTGCGGAAATCCACGAACATCACCGCAACACGGCGGATGTCGCTGCCGGTGCCGGCACCCTCCGTCATCAGACGTTCGACCACCTGCGGCGAGACGTGCTGGCCAAACAGATTGGTGATGCGATCGCGCGCGGTGGCGGCCGCGATGCTAGCCGCGAACTGCCGGCGCAGCTGCATGCCGACCGCGCCGGCCAACATGCCGCAGATCAGGATGATCGCGCTCCGCGCGGCGTGATAGTAGATGCTGGTCTCGGCCGCGCCGCCGCCCGAGGGATGGAAGAACACCGCCATGTAGAACAGCTCGGCCGCCGCGACGAAGCCGGTGAAGGTCGAGAGCCAGAAGTCGAGCCGCAGCGTCGACAGGATGATGAAGACGAAATAGATCAGCGGCGCCACGAAGCCGAGCGCCTCTTGCGGCCCCATGCTATTCATGTGCAGCGCCAGCACTACGGTCGGCAGCGACGTCTCGACCAGCACGCCGATGTAGCGCCGGACCACCGGCAGGTCGCGCCCCTTGCGCATGTGCCAGCTGATTGCCCCGTGCACCCAGAGCTCGAACAGGATCAGCGGAATGGTGACGTAGAAGACGTAGACGGGGCTGAGGTTGCCGTGCCAGACGCGGCTGACCGCGTCGGGCGCAAAGAAATACACCAGCAGACTGATCGCCGCGAGAGCAGCGGCGGTAGCGATCAGCACCTTGATGCGGAGCAGCTCGGTGGTCATCACCTCGCGCATCAGGGCGTGATGGAAATCGGCGGATACGGTTGTGTCTGCCGCTGCGCTGTTTTTGTCCGAAGATTCCGCCATGCCTCCCACCCCGTCATCCCGGGGCGCGAAGCGAACCCGGAATCTCGAGATTCCGGGTTCGATGCTTCGCATCGCCCCGGAATGACGATCATTGATGGCATCCATCATAGCCTCAATCGAGCGTGCGGCGGAAGCGCGTCACCGCGATCGTCATGGCGAACAGCATCAGGGCGACCAATGCGGCGGTGTCGTATTGCAGGTTGTGCATCGCCGCGCCCTTCAGCATGATGGCCCGCACGATGCGCACGAAATGGGTCAGCGGCAGCCCCTCGCCGATATATTGCGCCCAGACCGGCATGCCCGCGAACGGAAACATGAAGCCGGACAGCAGGATGCTCGGCAGGAAGAACATCATCGAGAGCTGCATCGCCTGCAGCTGGTTCTGGACGATGGTCGAGAAGGTGTAGCCGATCGACAGATTGGTGGTGATGAACAGTGTGGTGAGCAGCGCCAGCAGCGTCAGGCTGCCGAGGACCGGCACACCGAACAGCACAATGCCGATGGCGATGATCAGCGTGGCCTGGATGAAGCCGACCAGCACATAGGGGATGATCTTGCCGAACATCACCTCGACCGGCTTGATCGGCATCGACAGCAGGCTCTCCATGGTGCCGCGCTCGATCTCGCGCGTCACCGAGAGCGCGGTGAAGATCAGCATGGTCATGGTCAGGATAGTTCCGACCAGACCGGGCACGATATTGAGACGCGAGTCCGCCGCCGGGTTGTAACGGGCGTGGGCGCGGATTTCGAACGGCATGTCCGGGGGATCGCCGACGTGCAGATCATGCGCCAGCGCCGATTGCACCAGCGGCCCGAGTGCGCCGAGCGCCGAGCCCGACGCGACCGGGTCGGTGGCATCGGCGGCGACCAGCAGCGCCGGTCTGTCGCCGCGCCGCACCGCGCGCTCGAAGCCGCGCGGGATTTCGACGCCGAACAGCACCTTGCCGGATTGCAGCAGCTCGTCGAATTCCTCGACGGTGTGGACCTCGCGGACAAAATGGAAATAGGCGGTGTTCTCCATCGCCTTCAGGATCGAACGGCCGAGATCGCTGTCTTCCTGGGTCAGCACCGCGGTCGGCAGATTGCGCGGCGTGGTGTTGATGGCGTAGCCGAACAACGTCAGCTGCATGACCGGCAGCATGATGATCATGGCGAAAGAGACGCGGTCGCGGCGAAGCTGGATGAACTCCTTGACCAGCATCGCGTAGCTGCGCCGCCAGAAGCCGAATGCCGGCTCCCTCGCCTCGCTGTTCTGGATCGTTTCCGTTGCGCTCATCGCAATTATCCCTGGAAATTATCCTTGAAAGTTATCCTTGGAAATTATCCTTGGAGCGCCCCATCAAATCGATGAAGACGTCTTCGAGCGACGGCTCGCTGGCCTGCCAATGCCACTTCGAATTGTCCCGATAGGGCGCGATCGCGGCCTCGAGCACCGCCTTGTCGCGGCCGGAGACGTGCAGGCTGGTGCCGAACGGCGCCACCATGTCGACGCCGGGCTTGTCCGTGAGCTCGGCCATCAGGCCGTTGAAATCCTCGCCCGTCACCGTCCAGGTCGACAGCGCGGACGCCGCGATCACCTCGTCCACCGTGCCATGGGCCAAGAGATGACCGTAGGCGATGTAGGCGATCTCGTGACAGCGCTCGGCCTCGTCCATGTAATGGGTCGAGACCAGCACGGTGAGGCCTTCGGCGGCGAGCGCGTGGATCTCGTTCCAGAAATCGCGCCGCGCCTTGGGATCGACGCCGGCGGTCGGCTCGTCGAGCAGCAGCAATTGCGGATTGGGCAGCGTGCAGGCGCCGAGCGCGAGCCGCTGCTTCCAGCCGCCGGAAAGGTTGGCGGCGAGCTGCTCCTCGCGGCCCTTCAGCCCGATCCGCGCGATCATGTCGGCCGCGGCGCCGCGCGCGTCCGGCATGCCATAGAGCCGCGCCACGAATTCGAGATTCTCGCGCACCGACAGATCCTGGTAGAGGCTGAAGCGCTGCGTCATGTAGCCGACCTTGCGCTTGATCTTGTCGGCATCGCGCCGGATGTCGTAGCCGAGGCAGGTGCCCTCGCCGCTGTCGGGCGTCAGCAGGCCGCACAGGATGCGGATGGTCGTGGTCTTGCCGCTGCCGTTGGGACCGAGGAAGCCGTAGATCGAGCCGCGCTTGACCTGCATCGACAGGTCATGGACGACCTCGCGTCCGCTAAACGACTTGGTCAGGCCCTTCACATCGATCGCGATGGAGGGTGCGTTGGACCGCGCGCTGGTGGAGCCGCCGTTCATCTGCGCTCCGCCACCGGCGTCTTGGGATTGAGGTAGATGCTGATCGGCTGACCGACGCGCAGCACATCGGGCCGGCTCGGCCGCGCCTGGATCAGATAGACCAGCTTGTTGCGCTCATCGAGGCTGTAGATGACCGGCGGCGTGTACTCCGCCGTGGTGGCGATGAAGTAGATCTTTGCCGTGAGGTCGGCGGCGCAATTATCGCAGGTCACCCTCACCTCGTCGCCGAGCGCAAGCTTCGGCAGCTCGGCCTCCGGCACGAAGAAGCGCAGCTTCATGTTGCCGGGCGGCATGATCGACAGCACCGGGCGCTGCGCCTGCACCATCTCGCCCTCGCGGAAATAGATCTGCTGGATCGAGCCCGCGATCGGCGCAAAGCCCTTGCGACGGTCGAGCCGGGTCTGCGAGGTGTTGACCCGCGCCTCCGCGACGCGCAGCGCCGAGACCGCGGAATCCAGATTGGCCTGGGTGCCGGCGCCGGTGCCGCGCAGCGAGGCCGCGCGGTCATAGCTCTGCCGCGCATTGGCGAGGGTCGCATTGTTCTGGTTGAGATCGGCGCGCTGCAAATCGTCGTCGACCGAATAGAGCAGATCGCCGGGCTTGACCTCGTCGCCTTCGCGCACATTGAGCTTGATGACGCGGCCGGATTCATCGGGGCTGACGAAGATCATGTCGGCCTCGACCCAGCCCTGGAAGCCGGGATCACGCTTCTCCTGGCAACCGGCCAGCGCCGCCGCCAGCACGACTGCGGTCACGAGCTTCATCATGCGCGAGCCGGTCATGGCTTGCTCCGTTCGCCGAAGATCAGATCGAGATGAACCTTGAACATCGCGAGGGCATCGAGCGGCGCGTGCCGGGCAAACAGGCCCTGCCAGATCACCGCGACGATCGCGGGCGCCACGACGAGTTGCGGAAACTGCGCGAGTTGGCGCTGCCTGATCTCGCCGCGCGTGATCGCAAGCTGGATCAGCGCCTGCATCGCGGCCATCCCCTTCGACACTACCTCGCGGAAATAGAAGTCGGCGATCGTCGGGAAGCGCGGCCCTTCGGAGACGATCAGGCGGACGATGTCGCCGCGCCGGGTCGACACGATCTCGCGGATGAAGGTCTCGGCAAACCTCTCCACCGCATCGCGCACCGGGCCGGTGATGGTGGGCGGCGCGGCCATGCGATTGACCAAGGGCACGACTGCGGTGCGGATCAACTCCTCGAACATCGACTCCTTGTCCTTGAAGTACAGATAGAGCGTGCCCTTGGCGACGCCCGCCCGCCTGGCGACATCGTCGAGCCGCGTCGCGGCGAAGCCGCGCGCAATGAACTCGTCCATCGCCGCCTCGACGATCGCAGCGCGCCGCTCCGCCGATTTCTCGGCGCGGTTCGCAGCAGGCTTGGCCTCGGGCTGCTTTGCCGAGGCCACCTTCGGGATCCTCGCCGCGGCAGCCCGGATCGCGGTGGTCCGGCGCTTGGCGGGCCGGGAGCGGGTCGTCTTTTCGATGCGCTTTGTCATGGTCATAATATGACTGACCAGTCAGTCATTGTCAACATGTTCAGAGAAAACGCCTGCCGGCCGGAAGCGTTCCTGTCGGCCTTCCCGGCTCTCAGGGGGCGCATAGGTTCGCGATCTCGCGGTGCAAATGCCCGAATTTGCTGCTTATTTCCGCCCTATGGGGAACAGTGGGCGCTGGGAAAGCCTGGTGCCGATCGCACCCGCGGGCCCTGTGCAACAAAAAGGCACAGGGGTGGCACCACAGGTGTAACCGGAGCAATCCGGCTTTGCCTGCGCGATGCGCTACGGCTCACTTCGTGCTCTCCCCGGCGAGATTGGGGGGAATTTGATACAAGCGGTCCGCTGGGGGAAACACCAATGAGCGATTGGCTACACAACCTTTCTGTGCCGTGGATGGCCTTCATTGTCTTCGGCTTCACCTATCTTGTTGCCGTTCTCATTTTCGCAGGCGTTGCGATCCTGTCGACCAAGGAGCGCGCACCGTCTTTCAAATCGATCTCGCCCGGCATGTTGCCGGTGCTCGGCATTCTTTTCGGCCTGTTTGTCGCGTTCACCGCAGCACAGGTCTGGAGTGACAGTGATCGCGCCACCGCGGCGGTGAGCCGCGAAGCCAGTTCGCTGCGCGCCGTCACCCTGCTCGCCAGCGGCCTGCCGCCGGAGCAGGAGACGCGCCTGCGCGGCCTCGTTCGCGACTACGTCGAGGAAACGGTCGCCGTGGAATGGCCGATGATGGCGCGCCAGGCTGCATCGCTCAAGGCAGCGCCTCCCGCACTGACCGCGGCGTTGCGCCTTGTCGTATCAACGCCCGCGCAAAACCCGGGCCAGCAGACGACGCAGCACGAGATCATCACCAATCTGAATTCGGCACTCGATGCGCGACGACAACGGATCATCGTCAGTCAGACCGAAGTCGACTCGATCAAATGGTGGTGCCTCTACCTTCAGGCCATCTGCGAGCTATTGGTCATTGCCCTTGTTCACTGCGACAACCGGTTGGGATCCGCCATCGCGATGGGACTGTTCGCGACCGGCGTGGCCACATCGGTTCTGCTGATTGCCGCGCATGATCGACCATTCACCGGCCAGATATCGATCGCGCCGACGCCGTTGCTGCAGATCATGCCGGACAAGGAGGCGAGCCGATAAGCGCCGGACCGCGCACGCGCGCTGTCCGCTAGGTGTGAAACTTCAGCCCATCGAGGATCTTGTCGACCACCTTGCGCTCGGCGCGAATGGCGAGGCCGACCAGGTTGAGCTCGCTGCGCACGACCGCCTTCACCACCTCGCGGTTGGCGGCGTCATGCGTCGTCTTGAACATGTCCTCGGTGTAGAGCGCCGGCTGCACGTTGCGCGCCAGCGCGCGCTCCAGCGCCCGCGACAGCGCAGGCCCGTCGGCGCCGTAGATCAGGATCGGCTGGCCGATCAAAGAGAGATATCTGGTCCCCGAGCCGTCCTCGTAATTCTCGCCGATGCATTCGGGAAAGGAAGCCGCGATGCCGCCGGCAAGAAACGACGCCACGTTGAGCTTCTGCCAGACTTCCAGGTCGGTGCGGATCACGACCGCGATCTTGGTGTCGAACTGCATGGCGATAAATCTATCCGCAGGTTGACGACAAACGCCAGTTCTGACCGCGCATCCCTCATCTGCCCGCCAGGCGCTGACGTTAGTTTCTTGAGCAACCCACGGGCGGACCCTGCCCGCCTGAAGGGCGACGTCGCGGCTGGCGAAGCTGATATCGCTGCGGCGAAGAAGCTCAACCCACACGTCGACCGCTAGCCGTGCGACGTCGCAAAGGCCAGATCCGCGCCGGGACGGAAAGCGATAGTCAGCTCCTGCGCCGCGTAGTAGGCTTCGGGCGTTCGATGACCATCAGCATATTTCAGGGCATTGCATCATGATCAGCAAGGCCGATGTTGTTGTTATTGGTTCGGGCGGATTGGGCGCGGCCACAGCCTATTACCTGAGCAAGCGTGGAGGTCTCAGCGTCGCCCTTGTCGACAAGCATGAGATCGGATCGCAAACTTCCCCCCGCGCTGCAGGCATGGTGAGTTGCGCGCGCAAGAGCGACTTGATGATTGGCCTCATCAAGGACGCATGCCGCAAGATCGAGGCGTTCACGGAAGAAACCGGCCAGCCGCTCGACTGGGTGCATTCGGGCAGCCTCAAGGTTGCGCGCCGGCCGCAGGACGCCGAAGTGATCGAGGACGACTTCGAGCGCGGACGCAGCACCGGCCTCGACGTCGAGCTGATCTCTCCGGAACAGGCGAGCGCTCTCAATCCGTTCTTGCAGCCGACGGGCGTCGTTGCGGCGATGCGGATCGGCGACGACCGGTATTTCGACCCGGCGCAGGTTGCCGTCGGTTTCGCCACAGCCGCCGCGGCCAACGGTGCAACCTTGCTGCCGAAGACTGACGTGCGCGCCGTCAACATCGTCGGCGGCACCGTGATCGGCTTGACCACCGCGAACGGCGTCATTGAAAGTCCGGTTGTCGTCGATGCCGCCGGCGCGTGGACGCGGCAGGTCGCGGAGGCGAGCGGGATCCGCGTGCCGCTGGTGCCGACCCGGCAGCAGTTGATCGTCACCGAGCCTTTGGATGGCGTCCGTGCCGACCTGCCGATGATCCGCATCATGGATGCTGCGGTGTATGCCCGCCCGTGTCAGGGCGGCTTCCTGTGGGGTGTCTACGAGGAAACGCCGCGCTTCTTCGATATGCAGTCGCTTGGGGCCGGCTTCGACGTCAAGGACATGCCGCTCGACATCGGTGTGCTTCATGCCGCCGCCGATGAGGTCAAGGACCAGCTCCCGTTCCTGCAAACCGCCAAGGTGCGGGAGTTTCGCGGCGGCATTCCGACCATGACCGCCGACGGCCATCATATTCTCGGCCCGGCCGCCGGCGTGACCGGCTTCTATTTTGCGAGCGGGTGCAACGTCGCCGGCCTGTCGATCTCGCCGACCGTCGGCGAGGCGCTTGCGGCCTGGATCGTGGACGGCAAGCCGCCCATCGATCTATCGCCGATGTCGGTCATGCGGTTCAAAGACCAATCGTGGTCCGAAGACCAATTGGAGCGCGACGCCGCCTGGCAATACCGACACTTCTATGGCGCCGTCTGAGCGCGGCAGCGCGCTTTGCCCACCAGGCGGATTGCGGCGACTGCCCTACCCCTTGGCGTCGCAGGCCCAGGCGCGGATCACGCATTCCTTGCCGCCATAGTCGTAGCACTTCTTGGTCGCGGCATTGAGCGAGCTCGAGATCTTCGGCGCCACGGCATAGCCATGGGCGCCGCAGGGATTCTTCATGTCGATCGAGAGCGCGGCGCAGGCCCGCTTCATGGTCACGGTGGTGCAATCGCCCTTGCACTGCTTCAGCGCGGCGGCGCGCGCCGCGCCTTCCGCCGGATAGTCGTAGGCCTGGCCATAGGCCCCGCACTTGCCGACCGCGAACGCGCCGGCCGCGCGGGCCTTGGGCACGAAGGTTTCCACGGAGAAACGCGTGGCGCCGAGCAGCAATGTCAGGACGAGAATCGTCAACGCGCGACGCTGCGCGACGGCGGTCGAAATGATCAAGCGGAAATCCCCCAAAGCCCGGCGCGGACTGTACGCAGGGGTCGTTTCCAGATGGTGAATGACGGGTTGAGAGCGAATTCTATCCACTCGTCGTCCCGGCGAAGGCCGGGACCCATAGCCACCGATGGTGATGATTGCGCGAGGCTCTGGCCGCTATCCCACCAACAACAACGATTGGTGGTAATGGGTCCCCTGCTTTCGCCGGGACGACGCGGATGGAGCTAGCCGCCCCGCGCGGCTTCCAGCGCCTGCGGGGTGTCGATGTCGAGGAAGGCGCTGTCGCCTTCGACCGGGACCTCGGCGACCACCTCGGCATGCTTGGTGATCAAGTGACGGGCGCCGATGTCGCCGTCGAGCGTCATCAGCTCCTTGAAAAAGCGCCGCGACCACAGCACCGGATTGCCGCGGCGGCCCTCACTGACCGGGACCGCGATCAGATGGCCGCGGTCCGGCGCGAAGGTCTCGATCAGGCGATCGATCAGCTTCGCATCGATCAGCGGCATGTCGCCGAGGCAGACGATCGCGCCGTCGGCGCTGTCGGACACCGCCGCAATGCCCGCCTTCACCGAGCTGGCGAGGCCGCCGGCGAAATCCGGGTTGCGGACGAACTTGACCTTGAGGCCATCGAGCGCCTGCTCGACCAGCTCGGCCTGATGCCCGGTGACGACGATGACCTCGGAGGCCTTCGACGCCAGGGCCTGCTCGGCGACGATGCGCGCGAGCTTCTTGCCGTCGAGCTCGGCGAGCAGCTTGTTCGGGCCGCCCATCCGGGTCGAGCGGCCGGCGGCAAGCACGATCGCGGCGACGTTGCGGTTGCCTTCGGTGTCCGGCACCGTGCGCGGCTGCGGCCGCGTCACGATCTCCATCAACAGGCCGCCGACGCCCATGCCGGTGAGATCCGATCGCGTCACCTTGATGCCGGCGAGCAGCCGCATCAGCACCCAGTCGAAGCCGTTCTCGACCGGCGAGCGCGCGCAGCCTGGCGCGCCCAGGACCGGCACGCCGCCGGCGCTGCCGATCAGCAGCAGATTGCCCGGATCGACCGGCATGCCGAAATGCTCGACCGCCCCGCCGATCTCGGTGATTGCAGCAGGAATGACATCACGACGGTCGGCGATCGCGGACGCGCCGAACACGATGACGAGCTCGGCCCCTAAGCCGAGCAATTCCTTGATCGAGGCGGCGAGCACCGTCTCGTCATGCGGCACGCGGCGCTCGGCGATGATGGTGGCGCCGGCCGGCGCGAGCCGCTCGGCGGTGACGCGCAGCGTCTTGTCGATCACCTTCGGCGCAAGACCCGGCAGCAGCGTCGAGACCACGCCGACCTTCCGGATCACATAGGGCGCGATCCGCAGCGTATCCTTGCCGGCGACCGTGACGGCGGCATCGCGTAAGCGCCCCTCGACGCCGAACGGGATCAGCTTGACGGTCGCGATCATCTCGCCTTCGACCACCGGCTTGAACGCGGCGAGCGTTGCGAAGGTGATGGCCTCGTCGACGTCGTTGATACGGTCGACCGCGGCGCGATCGATCACCAGCACACCGGGACGGGCCGCGAACAGATTGGCGCGGCCGGTGAAGGCGCGCTCGACATTGACGCCGTCGCCGGCCACCGCCTGCGCGATGCTGGCGGCCGCGGCATCCTCGGAGACGTCGCCCTCGTCGAGCCGCACCACGACGATCTCGTCGACGCCGGCCTTGGTCAGCGCCTCGACCTCGGCGGGGCCGATCGTGGTGCCCTTCTTGAGCACCAGCGCGCCCTGGCGGAGGGTATGCACGGTGACGCCGCCAATCGCGTCGGCTGGACTGGCGGGACCGAATTTCATGCCGCTTCTTCTTTTTCTTTGGGGGGCAAGCGCAGCTGCGCGGTGATCTCGGCCATGATCGCGACCGCGATCTCCGACGGCGACACCGCGCCGATATCGAGGCCGATCGGCGCGTGGATGCGCGCGATGTCGCTGTCCCTGGCGCCCTGCGCGCGCAGCCGCTCGGCGCGCTTGGCGTGGGTCTTTCGCGATCCGAGCGCGCCGATATAGAAGCAGTCGCGGTCGAAGGCGTGCAGCAGCGCCGGATCGTCGATCTTCGGATCGTGCGTCACCGCGACGAAGGCGGTGTAGTGATCGACATTGAGCGGTGGCAGCGCGACGTCGGGCCATTCGGCGACCAGCGGCACGTCGGGGAAGCGCTCCGGGCTCGCAAACGCGGTGCGCGGATCGACCACCGTGACGTCATAGTCGAGCGAGCGCGCCAGCGGCGCCAGCGCCTGGCTGATATGGACCGCGCCGATGATCACGAGCTTTGCGGTCGGCGCGTAGACGTTGAGGAACAGCTTCTTGGTCCCGACCTCGACATTGCCGCTCTTGCCCATCCGCAGTTGCTTTGAGAGCTCGGCGCGCAGCGGATCGGCGGCGATGTCCGCGGCCTTGACTAGACGCTGATCGCCATTGGCGGTGTCGGTGACGATGATGACCGGGCGGCGCGCGGCGCGCTCGGCGTTCAACGCTTTGAGGATCTCGAGTTTCACGGCTAACCAACCTTCTCGACGAAGACGCGGATGGTGCCGCCGCAGGACAGGCCGACATTCCAGGCGGTCTCGTCGGCAACGCCGAATTCGAGCATTTTTGGCTGGCCGCTCGCGATGACGTCGAGCGCTTCCGTCACGACGGCGCCCTCGACGCAGCCGCCGGAGACCGAGCCGAGGAAGGTGCCGTCGTCATTGATGACCAGGCTCGAGCCGGCCGGGCGCGGCGCCGAGCCCCAAGTCTCGACCACGGTGGCAAGCGCCACGCCATGACCCTCTTTCTGCCAGGTCTCGGCGGCCTGCAGGATGTCTTCGTCGCGGTTCAGCATGGTGGCCTCCTGCTATCGGGTCAGGCTTCTTAGGCTACAGAGCGGATCAGGCTGCGGTGGTGCGCCGGCGGGGGGGATGACAGCGCCCCGATCAAGCCCTTGATGGACGTCAAGTTATGCACCGGGCGAAATTCGTCAACGTGGGGCAACATCATTTTGATGCCCTGCGCCTTGGCCTCGAAGCCGGAGTAGCGCAGCAGCGGATTGAGCCAGATCAGGCGGCGGCAGGAACGGTGCAATCGGTCCATCTCGAAGGCCAGTTTGGCATCAGCCTCCCGTTCTAGTCCATCGGATATAAGGAGGACGATGGCGCCCTGCCCGAGCACCCGGCGGGCCCAGAGCTGGTTGAAGCTGTGCAGCGAGGTCGCGATCCGCGTCCCGCCGGCCCAGTCCTCGACCGAGGACGAGCAGCTCGCCAGCGCCTCGTCGGGGTCACGGGCCCGTAACGCCCGCGTCACATTGGTCAGGCGGGTGCCGAACAGGAATACCGAGACCCGCTTGCGGGCGTCGGTGATGGCGTGCAGGAAGTGCAGGAACAGGCGGGTGTACTCGCTCATCG
Organism: Bradyrhizobium sp. USDA 4510; assembly: GCF_054059095.1. NCBI lineage: Bacteria > Pseudomonadati > Pseudomonadota > Alphaproteobacteria > Hyphomicrobiales > Nitrobacteraceae > Bradyrhizobium > Bradyrhizobium sp. USDA 4510. The sequence continues at coordinate 4,725,602 of NZ_JBSSBT010000001.1, forward strand.
AGCCGGAGATATCGAGCAGCGCCACGATCGGCGCCGGCTTCTCGATCCGGCCGAGCTTTCGGATGTCGATGATCTCGCCGCCGGTGCGCAGCGAGTTGCGCACGGTGCGGCGCATGTCGAGCCGCAGGCCCCGCGCGTCCGGCTGGTAGCGGCGGGTCACGAGCTCGGCCTGCGGCAGCCGCATCTTGGCGATCTCGCGCGTCACCTCGGCGATCTCCGCCGCGGTCATCTGCGCAAAATCCTTCTTCTGCAGGATCTCCTTGTCGGAGACCGAGAGCTTCAGTTCCTGCTCCTGGGCCTGCGGCCGCTCCTCGCTCCGCGCCGGCTGCGCCATCGCCTCCTGGACGCGGCGCGAGGCCGGCGGCGGCTTCTTCCTGGCGTGGTCCGGCAGCGGCACCGAATCCAGCATGCTCTTCCACTCCTCGGCGGCGCGGAAGAACAGCATAAAGGCCTGGCGGAAGATCAGCGCGTGCTCGTGGCGCTTGACGAAGATCGCTTCCAGCGTGGCGTAGAAATCGGAGCGATGGCCGACCTCGATCAGCTGCAGCGCGTCGAGCGCATCGATCACCGAGCCCGGCCCGACGGGAAGCCCGGCCGCCCGCAGCGCGCGGGCAAAGCCGATCACGTTGTCGGCCATGTGGCCGGTCGGAGGCGCGAGGTGGTTGATCGCCATTGTTGTTTGGCCTCGTCATTCCGGACCGCACGAAGTGCGGATCCGGAATCTGGAGATTGCGGCGCGAGATTCCGGGTTCACGCTTCGCGTGCCCCGGAATGACGGCTAGTCGCTCGTCGCTTCCTTCAATGTCTTCTGCAACGCATCGCCCTGCATGCGCGCGATGTCGTCCTGATACTTCAAGAGCGCGCCCAGCGTGTCGCCGACGACCTGCGGGGTCAGAGAGCGGGCGTCGAGCTCGGACAGCGCGGTGGCCCAGTCGATGGTCTCGGCGACGCCCGGCGACTTGTAGAAATCCTGGTTGCGCAGCGCCTGCACGAAGCGGACGACCTGCTGCGACAGCTTTGCGGAGATGTTCGGCACCCGCGACTTGACGATCGCGAGCTCGCGCTCGGCTGTGGGATAATCCACCCAGTGATAGAGACAGCGCCGCTTCAGCGCGTCGTGGATTTCGCGGGTGCGGTTCGAGGTGATGATCACGATCGGCGGCGCCGGCGCCTTCACGGTGCCGAGCTCGGGGATCGTGACCTGGAAGTCGCTGAGGATTTCCAGCAGATACGCCTCGAACGCCTCGTCGGCGCGGTCGAGCTCGTCGATCAGCAGCACCGGAGCACCCGCGACATCGGGCTCGAGCGCCTGCAGCAGCGGCCGCTTGATCAGGAATCGCTCGGCGAAGATGTCGCTGGCGAGCTGGTCGCGATCGGTATCGCCGGAAGCCTCCGCAAGGCGGATCGCGATCATCTGCGCCGCACTGCTCCACTCATAGACCGCGGAGGCGACGTCGAGGCCTTCATAGCATTGCAGGCGGATCAGCTTGCGCCCGAGCGCCGCCGACAGCACCTTTGCGATCTCGGTCTTGCCGACACCGGCTTCGCCTTCGAGGAACAGCGGCCGGCCCATGCGCAGCGCGAGATAGGTCACGGTCGCGAGCGACCGCTCGGCGAGATAGCCGCGCGAGGTCAGGAGATCCTCGAGCGCATCGACGGAAGTGGGTAACGCCGATGCACTCATGGAACAGCCAGTCTTCGAACAGAGGTCAGCAAAGTCACGCCTTGGTACTTAGTCCTTGGCGTTCGCGGCTTCCACCGCCCGGCGCGTCAAAACGCCGATCAAATGCGCGCGGTATTCCGCACTGCCGTGCAGGTCGCTGTTCAGCCCGTCGGCCGAAACCGCGATGCCGTCGAGCACCTTGTGCGAGAAGCGCTTCTTCAGCGCGTCCTCGAACGCAGTGACGCGGAAGACGCCGTCGGAGCCCGCACCGGTGACCGCGACGCGCACGTCGGACGGACGCTTGGCCACGAACACCCCGACCAACGCATAACGCGAGGCCTGGTTGCGGAACTTGACGTAGGCCGCCTTCTTCGGCACCGGGAACATCACCTTGGTGATGATCTCGTCGGCCTCCAGCGCGGTCGAGAACAGGCCCTGGAAATACTCCTCGGCCTTGAGGCGGCGCTTGTTGGTGACGATGGTCGCGCCCAGCGCCAGCACCGCGGCCGGATAGTCGGCGGTCGGGTCGTTGTTGGCGAGCGAGCCGCCGATGGTGCCGCGGTGGCGCACGGCGGGATCGCCGATCAGGCCGGCAAGCTCGGCCAGCGCCGGGATCGCCTCGCCCACGACCGCGGAGTTCGCGACTTCGGCGTGCTTGGCGGTGGCGCCGATGACCAGCGAGCGGCCCTTCATCTCGATCGTGTCGAGACCTTCGATGTGGGAGAGATCGACCAGATGCGGCGGGCTGGCGAGCCGCTGCTTCATGACCGGCACCAGCGTGTGGCCGCCGGCGATCAGCTTGGCGTCCTCGTTCTTCACCAGCAGGTTGGCGGCCTGCCGCACGGTGCCGGGACGGTGATATTTGAATTCGTACATTGGAATGTCCTGATCGCGCTCGCGATGAATTGCTGACTAGGCGAGGTCCGACTTCGCCATCGCCTTGGCACCGGCGGCGATCGAAGCAACGATGTTCTGGTAGCCGGTGCAGCGGCACAGATTGCCTTCCAGCTCCTCGCGGATCACCTCGTCGGAGAGCTCGTGGCCCTTGCGATGGACCAGGTCGACCGCGGTCATGATCATGCCCGGCGTGCAGAAGCCGCACTGCAGGCCGTGATGCTCGCGGAAGGCCTCCTGCATTGGATGCAGCGGCGCACCGTCGGCTGCAAGCCCCTCGATGGTCTTGACCTCGTGACCGTCGGCCATCACCGCAAGCGTCGTGCAGGACTTCACCGCCCTGCCGTCCAGATGCACGACGCAGGCGCCGCACTGCGAGGTGTCGCAGCCGACATGGGTGCCTGTCAGCCGCAGGTTTTCGCGCAGAAACTGGACCAGAAGGGTACGGGGGTCGACGTTCGCGTTCACGGGGTTGCCGTTCACGATCATTGAAATCTTGGCCATCAGCACTCTCTTATCTGCGCCACCGCATATCGGCGAAGCAGGCGGTTTTAAATCATTCCAGACGGCATAATATGGGCGCGCCCCGCGATGGGCAACCTTTCGAGCCACCCCTCCAGGACATGGCCGGACCTGAATAATCCAGCCGAAAGGCGGGGCTAACCCTGCACCGCCTTGGCGAAATTTGCAAAGAATTCATCGGCCAGCTTCTTGGCGGCGCCGTTGATCAGGCGCTGGCCGAGCTGGGCGAGCTTGCCGCCGATCTGCGCCTCCACATTGTAGCTCAGAAGCGTACCGCCATCCTTGTCTGCAAGGCCCACGGTGGCGCCGCCCTTGGCAAAGCCGGCGACCCCGCCCTCGCCTTCGCCTGAGATCTTGTAGCCGTTCGGCGGGTCGAGATCGCTCAAGGTGACCTTGCCCTTGAAGCGGGCGGAGACCGGGCCGACCTTCATCTTGGCGGTGGCGCGGAAGCCGCCCTCGTCGGTCTTCTCCAGCTCTTCGCAGCCGGGAATGCAGGCCTTCAACACTTCGGGATCGTTGAGCTTGTCCCACACAGCCTGGCGCGGCGCTGCAAGCTGGACTTCGCCGGTCATTGTCATGGCCATGGGGGATCTCCTCGATCGCTAGAACCTTTTCCCCCAAGTAAAGCAGCCGGGGCGCAAAGGAAAGGGCACCTTCGGAGGATGAGCGATGCATATTCGCAACCGCAGCAAGCCAAGCCGATCGTTCACGAAATCGCGCAATCCCCGGTGTTGAAAATGCAGGCAGCTCCGGGGCATTGGCAGCGACGCGCGACAGTGGTTAGGTCGCCGGCCATGAGCACAGCCCTCTCTCCCCTGCTTGCGCCGATGTTGTCGAGCGCCGCGATGCGCGCGGTGTGCAACGACGCCGCTACGCTGCAGAACATGCTGGATTTCGAGGCCGCGCTGGCCCGCGCCGAGGTGGCCTGCGGGGTGATTCCCGCAGCTGGCGCAGGACCAATCGGCGCCGCCTGCAAGGCCGAATCATTCGACCTGGCCGCGCTGGCCGACGCCGCGACGCGGTCCGGCAATCTGGCGATCCCGCTGGTGAAGGCCCTGACCGCCAATGTCGCCAAGGCGGACGCCGAGGCGGCGCGCTACGTGCATTGGGGTGCGACCAGCCAGGACGTCATCGACACCGCGACCATGCTGTCGTTGCGTGCGGGGATCGACGCGCTGCTGGCCGACCTCGACCGCGCCGTCGCCGGCTTCGCCGGGCTTGCCCGCGCCCATCGCAACACCGCCGTGGTGGCGCGGACCTGGCTGCAGCATGCGCTGCCGATGCCGTTCGGGCTGAAACTCGCCGAATATGCCGCGGCGCTGCATCGCTCCCGCAAGCGCTTGCTGCGCCTGCGCCGCGAGACGCTGGCGCTGCAATTCGGCGGCGCCGCCGGGACGCTCGCCGCGCTCGGCGATAACGGGCCGGCGGTCGCCGCCGCCCTTGCGCGAGAGCTCGATCTGCCGCTGCCGGATGCGCCCTGGCATACCCATCGCGACCGCATCGCCGAGGCCGCGTCGGTGTTCGCCATCCTCGCCGGCAGCTGCGGCAAGATCGCGCGCGACGTGTCGCTGATGATGCAGACCGATGTCGGCGAGGCCTTCGAGCCGGCCGGCGCCGGCCGCGGCGGCTCCTCCACCATGCCGCACAAGCGCAATCCGGTCGCCGCCGCGAGCACGCTGGGGGCTGCGACCATGGCGCCGAATCTCGCCGCGACGATCTTCGCCGCGCAGGTGCAGGATCATGAGCGCAGCGCCGGTCCGTGGCATGCGGAATGGCCGACCTTGCCGGGCCTGATGCTGGTAACCTCGGGCGCGCTTGCTGCCATCGTCGATCTCGCCGAAGGGCTCGAGGTCGATGCGGCGCGGATGCGCGTCAATCTCGATGCGACTCAAGGGTTGATCATGGCGGAAGCCGTCACCTTTGCGCTCGCCGACAAGATCGGAAAGAGCGACGCCCATCATCTGATCGAGGCCGCCAGCAAGCGCGCGGTCGCGGAGAAGAAGCACCTGCGCGAGGTGCTGTCGGCGGACGCCAAGGTCACCGCGCATCTCGACGCGAAACGAATCGCGGAGCTGTTCGAGCCGATGGCCTATCAGGGCGCCTCGCAAGCGCTGATCGACCGCCTGCTGGCTTCACTGGATGAAAAATAGCGACGATGTCATTGCCGGGCAACAGCGCGAAGCGCATGTTCGCGCAGATGACCCGGCAAGCGCATGACGAGAGGGACAAGACGATGCCGATGATCAACGCCGACGGGTGCCTGCTCAACGTCCAGGTGGACGGCCGCGACGGCGGGCCGACCTTGATGCTGTCGAACTCGCTCGGCTGCACCTTGCAGATGTGGGAGCCGCAGATGCGGGCACTAACGCAGCTGTTCCGCGTCATCCGCTACGACCGCCGCGGTCACGGCAAATCCGGCGTGCCGGCGGGCCCCTACTCCATGGAGCGCTTCGGCCGCGACGTGCTGGCGATCCTCGACGACCTCAACATCGAGAAGGTGCACTGGTGCGGCCTGTCGATGGGCGGCATGGTCGGACAGTGGCTGGGAGCGAATGCCCCGGAAAGATTCGGCAAGATCATCCTCGCCAACACCGCCTGCTACTATCCCGATCCGACCAACTGGCTGAACCGCATCAAGGCGGTGAAGGAAGGCGGCATCGCCGCCGTCGCCGACGCCGTGATCGCCGGCTGGCTGACCGCCGATTTCCGCGAGCGCGAGCCGGAAACCGCGGCGCGCATGAAGGCGATGCTGATTGCCTCGCCGGTCGAAGGCTATCTCGCCTGCTGCGAGGCGCTATCGACACTCGACCAACGCGCCCTGCTGCCGAAGATCAAGAGCCCGACCCTGGTGATCGCGGGAAAGCAGGACATGGCAACGCCGGTGTCGGCAGGCGAAATGATCCGCAGCGGCATTCCCGGCGCCAGCATGACGCTGCTCGATGCCGCGCACATTTCCAACGTCGAGCAGTCGCACGCCTTCACCGAGGCCGTGGTCGGCTTCCTGACGCAACGGTAACGGTCATCGTCATTCCGGGGCGATGCGAAGCATCGAACCCGGAATCTCGATCCGCATCCATAACTTCGAGATTCCGGGTTCGGTCCTGCGGACCGCCCCGGAATGACGTAACCGGGAAAGATGCTCTATGGGCGACAATCAGCACGTAGCCCGGATGCAGCGAAGCGAAATCCGGGACAAGTCTTTCGGCCAACGCTGAAGCCCCGGATTGCGCTGCGCTCCATCCGGGCTACGATTTCATGAGGAGACATCCATGGACGACAATCAGCGCCGCGACGACGGCATGACGCAGCGCCGCAAGGTGCTCGGCAATGAATGGGTCGACAAGTCGATCAAGAACCGCAACGCGTTCAACACCGACTTCCAGGACCTGATCACGCGCTATGCGTGGGGCGACATCTGGACCCGGCCGCATTTCGATCACCGCACCCGGCGTGTGCTTGTGATCGGCACCATGGTCGCGCTCGGCCAGTGGGACGAATTCCGCCTGCATGTGCGCGCCGCGCTCGCCGAGGGCGGCTTCACGCCCGAGGACATCAAGGAGATCCTGCTGCAGCAGGCGATCTATTGCGGCGTGCCAGCGGCCAACCACGCCGTCAAGGAAGCCGGCGCGATCATTGCCGAGCTAGGGCTGCTGAAGGGATAGCTCGCTCGCAGGCGCGCCCGCCTCGGCGACGGGCGGCTCGACGGCCCGTTTCGGCGCAGTCTCGAACAACATCACGATCGCGGTCCCGAGCAGCATCAGGAGCTCGGCCGCATGCATGCGCAACGCTTCGACCTCGCCGACCTTGGAGGCCATCATCATGCTGGCGAAGCTCAGCACGCTGCCGAGGCAGAGCGCCACCGCCAGCGCCTCGTCGGCGCCGCTGCTGCTCTTGCGCAGCGGTGAGAAGGCGGCCATCGCGAGGAAGACTGCGAAGAACGCCACCACGGTGATCCGCGCCAGCGCGAGCAGCCATGCGAGGCGCACCGTCGCCATCTTGCCGAGGTGCAGATAGTCGCTGGCATAGAACGCGATCGACACGCTCGGCCGCTCATAGAGGCCGTGGATCGGCGACACCATGATGCTGAAGGCGATGATGGTCCAGACCGGAATGAAATAGGCCGCAAGCAGCGCGCCGTTGAAGGAGCTGATCCGCCAGTTGTTCGACATTGCCGCTTCCCGTGCATCCCGCGCCTTTCAGACCGGCGACGGTTCAGCTTGCGAGCTAACGCCGATCAATTGCCGGCAGCAATTTAAACCCTTTGTTAAGGTTAAGCGCGATGCCATGGTTCCGGATCGATGCGATCGGGGCCGGCCGGGATCTGCGCAAGATCGGCATCGGCCGGGGATAAAGGGGGTAAAATGACCGAAAGAACACGCGTTTTCGTCGCAACGCCCTGCTTCGGCGGCGATCTGAAGATGGCCTATGTGTTGTCCTCCCTGAAGCTTCAGGCTGCGGCCACTGCCCGAGGCATCGACATCCAGTTCCATCTGATCGGAAACGAATCGCTGATCGTGCGCGCCCGGAACGAACTGGCTCACCAATTCCTTGCATCCGGCCATCTCCTGTTTATCGATGCCGATATCGGGTTCGAACCCGAGTCCGTCTTCCGGCTGCTGGATTGCGGTGCCGACGTTTCCGCCGCGGCCTATCCGCTCAAGCACATCGATTGGGCAAAGGTGCAGCGGGCTGCGGACGCCAAGCGCAAGAACCTCGCGTCATCCTCGCTGGACTATGTCGTCACATGGGAGGGCGACCAGATCACATCTCGCGGCGACGGCTTCGCCAAGGTCCGATATGCCGGAACCGGCTTTCTCATGATGAAGCGATCCGCCCTCGTCAGGCTGTGCGACGCCCATCCCGAACTCAAATATCGGGCGAACCACAAGAGCAACGACTTGGACACCGGCGACCTGGTTCGCGCCGACCTCGACCGCGTCTCGCTGTTCGAATGCATGATCGACAAGACAACCGGCGAGTATCTGTCCGAAGATTACGCGTTCTGCCGGCGCTGGATCGATCTCGGCGGCGAAATCTGGCTCGACCTTCGAAGCGAGCTCACGCATTTCGGTTCGTACGCCTTCCGCGGCCGCTTCGCCGACCAGTTGGCCTGAACAAGACAGCCCAAGCGAAAAGGGTCCAGCCTGAACAAGGGAGGCCTCGCCTTTCGGCGAGGCCTCCCTGCTAGTTCGGCTCAATTGTCCGAATTAGCGCTCCGGATTGGGCTTCTGGCCCTGCCGGCCCTGATCCTGCTGTTGCTGGCCGGGCTTCTGGCCGCCGCCCTGCTGCTGCTGGCCGGGCTTCTGATTGGGGTTCTGGTTCGGCTGTCCCGGATTCTGATTTGGGTTGCTCATTCAGCTACTCCCTTTGCTTTCATCAAGCTGGGGACAACGCGCGCGTCGGAAGCGCGGTTGCTCGGGGAACACGGGTTCCGGCGTGATCATTGCAAGGCAAGGCCATGTCGGCCCTGTGACATCGGAACCGCATCCGCCAAACTAGTTATGTACAAGCCCTTTCTGCTGCTGCCACGCTGTTGCCGCGGCCGGGGTTCCACTGTTAGAAAACGACACGACGCGACGGATCAGGCTGCCGGGGCCCTCGCCGCGTCACCCTCGACGTAGCGTTTTCGAGCGAAGTGGGAACCGGTTCGCGTGAAGAAAGCGCGTCCAGATCAACACGAGAGCCTGGTCGGTTCTCAACCGAACAGGCTCTGACGGCAGCGTATGGATTATTTCGCCCAGCAACTGATCAACGGCCTCGTGCTCGGTTCGATCTACGGCCTGATCGCCATCGGCTACACGATGGTCTACGGCATCGTCGGCATGATCAACTTCGCCCATGGCGACATCTTCATGATCGGCGGTTTCACCGCGCTGATCTCGTTCCTGGTGCTGGTGTCGCTCGGCCTCACCGCGATCCCCCTGATCCTCCTGATTGTGCTGCTGGTCTCGATGGCGATCACGGCGCTCTACGGCTGGACCATCGAGCGCATCGCCTACCGGCCGCTGCGGCATTCATTCCGCCTGGCGCCGATGCTCTCGGCGATCGGCATGTCATTCGTGCTGACCAATTTCTCACAGGTGTCGCAGGGCGCGCGGGTGAAGCCGGTGCCGCCGATCATCACCGGCGGCTACACGCTGCATGAAGGCTCGTCGGGCTTCGCCGTGCAGCTCTCCAACATCCAAATCATGGTCGTGCTCGCCACCATCGTCGTGCTGGCGCTGTTCACCTGGCTGGTCTCGCGCACCCGGCTCGGACGCGACATGCGCGCCTGCGAGCAGGACCAGACCATGGCCGCGCTGCTCGGCGTCGACGTCGACCGCACCATCTCGATGACCTTCGTGATTGGCGCCGCGCTCGCCGCCGTCGCAGGCATGATGTATCTCCTGTATTACGGCCTGGTCGATTTCTTCATGGGCTTCGTCGCCGGCATCAAGGCGTTCACCGCCGCCGTGCTCGGCGGCATCGGCTCGCTGCCGGGCGCGATGCTCGGCGGGCTCGCAATCGGCCTGATCGAGACGTTCTGGTCGGCCTATTTCTCGGTTGAGTACAAGGACGTCGCCGCGTTCTCGATCCTGATCGTGGTGCTGATCTTCATGCCGACCGGCCTGCTCGGCCGTCCCGAAGTCGAAAAAGTCTGACAGGCACTTCGTGAGCGCGACCTCAGCCCGCCCCTCGCACGCCGCGCAGCCCTCGGGCAGCGCCTTCATTCTCAAGAAGGCCCTGATCAGCGCCCTTGTCGCGCTGGTGCTGTTCTCGCTGATGATCGGCATTCGCACCGAGGCCGGGCCGCAGGGCGGCTTGATCTACTGGACGCGGTTCGGCGACCTCGCAGCCCTTGTCGCTACCGCGTTCGGCGGCAGCATCGTCGTCGAGTTGCTGCGGCAATGGTGGGGACCGGTCGACAAGGACCGCATCGTGCCGAAGCCGGTGCAATCGGCGATGTCGTTCGCCGGCCGCTGGCTGGCGCCGGCGCTCCTGGTGTTCACCTTCCTCGTGCCTGTCATCTTCTACAACCAGCGCTACATTCTCGACCTGTCGATCCTGGTCCTGACCTATGTGATGCTGGGATGGGGATTGAACGTCGTGGTCGGCCTCGCCGGCCTGCTCGACCTCGGCTATGTCGCGTTTTACGCGGTCGGCGCCTATTCTTATGCGTTGCTTGCGACCAATTTCGGATTGTCGTTCTGGGTCTGCCTGCCGCTTGCCGGCATCCTGGCGGCGTTCTGGGGCGTGCTGCTCGGCTTCCCGGTGCTGCGGCTGCGCGGCGACTATCTTGCGATCGTGACGCTCGCCTTCGGCGAGATCATCCGCCTCGTCATCATCAACTGGCAGAGCCTGACCGGCGGCCCCAACGGCGTCTCGGGAATTCCCCGCCCGACCATGTTCGGCATTCCGCTGACGGCGGGTGACGACGGGCTCGCCGCCAAGCTCGGCATCGAATTCTCGCCGACCCACCGCCTCGTCTTCCTGTTCTATCTGATCCTGGCGATGGCGCTGATCACCAACTGGGTGACGATCCGGCTACGGCGGCTGCCGATCGGCCGCGCCTGGGAAGCGTTGCGCGAGGACGAGGTCGCCTGCCGCGCGCTCGGCATCAACACCACGACCACCAAGCTGACGGCGTTCGCGACCGGCGCGATGTTCGGCGGCCTCGCCGGCGCGTTCTTCGCCACCCGGCAGGGCTTCATCAGCCCGGAATCCTTCACCTTCCAGGAATCGGCGCTGGTGCTGGCGATTGTGGTGCTCGGCGGCATGGGCTCGCAGCTTGGCGTGGCGCTCGCCGCGCTGACCATGATCGGCGGCTTCGAGCTGTTCCGCGGCCTCGATCAATACCGCATGCTGGTGTTCGGCATGGCGATGGTGCTGCTGATGATCTGGCGGCCGCGCGGGCTGATCGGCCATCGCGCGCCGACCGTGTTCCTGGAACGCAACCAGGCGATCTCGTCCGACCTCGTCAAGGAGGGCCACGGATGAGCGGCGACCCCATCCTCACCGTCGACCGCCTGATGATGCGCTTCGGCGGCATCGTCGCGGTCAACGAGCTGTCCTTTGCGGCCGAGCGGCGCAAGATCACCGCGCTGATCGGGCCGAACGGCGCCGGCAAGACCACCGTGTTCAACTGCATCACCGGGTTCTACCGGCCGAGCGGGGGCGTGATCCGCCTCGCCCATGACGACGGCCGCACCATCCAGCTCGAGCGGCTGAACGATTTCCGCATCTCCAAGCAGGCCAAGGTGGCGCGCACCTTCCAGAACATCCGGCTGTTTCCCGGCATGACGGCGCTGGAAAATCTGATGGTCGCCCAGCACAACGCGCTGATGCGCGCCTCGGGCCTGACCCTGCTCGGGCTGCTCGGCCTGCCGTCCTGGCGCGAGGCCGAGCAGCGCGCCATCGATCTGGCGCGGACCTGGCTCGCGCGCGTCGGCCTGCTCGACCGCGCCGACGATGCCGCGGGCAACCTGCCCTATGGCGACCAGCGCAGGCTCGAGATCGCGCGCGCGATGTGCACTGAACCGGTGCTGCTCTGTCTCGACGAGCCGGCGGCCGGTCTGAACGCGCGCGAGAGCGGCGGGCTCAACGAGCTGCTGCTGTCGATCCGCAACGAACAGGGCACCTCGATCCTCCTGATCGAGCACGACATGTCGGTCGTGATGGAGATCTCCGATCACGTCGTGGTCATGGATTACGGCGTCAAGATCGCCGAAGGCACGCCGCAGACAGTGCGCGACGACCCCAAGGTGATCGCCGCCTATCTCGGCGCCGACGAGGAAGAGGCGATCGCCGTGATGGAGAGCGGCACGTGACGAGCGCAGCCAGCAAGCCCCCCACCTCCCCCTGCAAGGGGGAGGTCGACCGCGAAGCGGGCGGGTGGGGGTCACGCTTTTCCCGCACGAAAGATATGACGGCACGGGCGCGATCTCTCCGCGCAAACATGACCGATGCGGAAGCCTGCCTCTGGCGTGCGTTGCGTCGCGATCAACTCAACGGCTTCTCTTTCCGCAAGCAGCACCCGATCGGCCCGTACACCGTCGACTTCTACTGCTCGCGCCTTGGTCTGGCTGTTGAGGTGGACGGTGGGCAGCATGCCGAGCAGCGGAAGCAGGCCGACGATCGCCGAACCGCATGGCTCGCGGAAAAAGGCGTCACCGTGGTTCGCTACTGGAACAACGACGTGCTGTCGAATTTGGACGGCGTGCTGAGCGACTTGGTCACGCACATGGAGAGATTGGCGCAAGCGGCGACAACCCCCACCCCAACCCTCCCCCTTTCAGGGGGAGGGAGAACCGACACCGCCATGTCGGCCAAGAAGGGGAACGAGTCATGACCCAGCCCCTGCTCGCGGTGCGCGGCGTGCGCGCGGCGTATGGCAAGATCGAGGCGCTGAAGGGCGTCGATATCGAGATCAATCGCGGGGAGATCGTCGCCCTGATCGGCGCCAACGGCGCCGGCAAGTCGACGCTGATGATGACGATTTTCGGCAGGCCGCGCGCTCGCGCCGGCGCCATCGAGTTCGACGGCCGTGACATCACCGGCGTGCCGACCCACGAGATCGCGCGGCTGCGCATCGCACAATCGCCGGAGGGCCGGCGGATCTTTCCGCGCATGAGCGTCGCGGAAAACCTGCAGATGGGCGCCGATGCCACCGAATGCAGCGAGGCCGAACGTGCAGCCGGGCTGGAGCGGGTGTTCGCGCTGTTCCCGCGCCTGAAGGAACGCGTCGCACAACGCGGCGGCACGCTGTCGGGCGGCGAGCAGCAGATGCTGGCGATCGGCCGCGCCCTAATGAGCCGGCCGCGGCTGTTGATGCTGGACGAGCCCTCGCTCGGGCTCGCGCCGCTGATCGCGCGGCAGATCTTCGACGCCATCCGCACGCTGAACCGGCAGGACGGCCTCACCGTGCTGATCGTGGAGCAGAACGCCAACCATGCGCTGAAGCTCGCCCATCGCGGCTATGTCATGGTCAACGGGCTGATCACGCTGGCCGGAACCGGCGCCGAATTGCTGCAGCGCCCGGAAATCCGCGCCGCCTATCTGGAAGGCGGCCGCCGCGGCTAGCTTGACGTTCCGTGCCGCCCCCGCAAGCAAGATGCGGCGGATGCAGCGTCGATTTGCCTGAAAATTGCCGGTGACTTCGCCGCGAAATCAGCTGAGAATGCCCGCGGTTTTGGGGCCCGGCGTGCCGGGCCCTTCCGCAAGAGGCAACGACCACGAGGGACGTCTCATGAAATCACTGAAGCTGATCGGCCTGGCACTTGGCGCTTCGTTCGCATTATCGGCGAGCGCGTTCGCGCAAGACATCACCATCGCCGTCGCGGGCCCGATGACGGGCTCCGAATCCGCTTTCGGCCGGCAGATGAAGAACGGCGCCGAGCAAGCGGTCGCCGACATCAACGCCGCCGGCGGCGTGCTCGGCAAGAAGCTCGCGCTGGAAGCTGACGACGATGCCTGCGATCCGAAGCAGGCGCGCTCGATCGCGGAAAAGATCGGCTCTTCGAAGATCCCGTTCGTGGCCGGCCATTTCTGCTCGTCGTCCTCGATCCCGGCCTCCGAGGCCTATGCCGACGCCAACGTGCTGCAGATCACCCCGGCCTCGACCAACCCGCTGTTCACCGAGCGCAAGCTCTGGAACGTGGCGCGCGTCTGCGGCCGTGACGACCAGCAGGGCCTGGTCGCCGCCGACTACATCATGAAGAACTACAAGGGCAAGAACGTCGCGATCCTGAACGACAAGACCACCTACGGCAAAGGCCTCGCCGACGAGACCAAGAAGGCGCTGAACAAGGCCGGCTTCCAGGAGAAGATGTTCGAGTCCTACAACAAGGGCGACAAGGACTTCAACTCGATCGTCTCGCGCCTGAAGCGCGACAACATCGATCTGGTCTATGTCGGCGGCTACCATCAGGAAGCCGGCCTGATCCTGCGCCAGATGCGCGACCAGGGCCTGCAGACCGTGCTGATGGCCGGCGATGCCATGAACGACAAGGAATTCGCCTCGATCACCGGCCCCGCCGCCGAAGGCACGCTGTTCACCTTCGGCCCCGACCCGCGCAACAAGCCGACCGCGAAGGCGATCGTCGAGAAGTTCAAGGCCAAGAACATCGACCCCGAGGGCTACACGCTCTACACCTACGCCGCGATGCAGGTCTGGACGCAGGCCGTCGCCAAGGCCGGTTCGACCGACGCCAAGAAGGTGATGGACACCATCAAGGCCGGCGAGTGGGACACCGTGCTCGGCAAGATGGCCTTCGACGCCAAGGGCGACATCAAGGCGATCGATTACGTCGTCTACAAGTGGGACGCCAAGGGCAACTACACCGAGATCAATCCGAAGGGCTCCTGAGCCTCTCTCGCGTCTGATCCAATCAGAGATACGAGAACGCCCCGATCCGCCGGGGCGTTTTTCTGTTTGCCGGATGCCTGCAAGTCTTACCGCACGTCTCCGCCCGCCCGTGCCCGACGGTTGATGCATCCGTCGCGGCTGCTATACCGGATCGATCGGACAGCAGGCGGATGGACCCATCGTGAAAAACCTTCTCACCGATATTGCCGGCGTTGCCGTCGGCCATGCCGACGATCCCACAGTCGCCTCCGGCGTCACCGCCATCCTGTTCGAGCGGCCGGCGGTCGCCTCGATCGATGTCCGCGGCGGGGGTCCGGGCACCCGCGAGGAAGCGCTGCTTTCGCCGCACAACGTCGTCGAGGCAATCGACGCCATCGCGCTGTCCGGCGGCTCGGCGCACGGGCTCGACGCCGCCGGCGGCGTGCAGGCCTGGCTCGCCGAGCGCGGCCGCGGCTTCCGCATCCGCGACGCGGTGATCCCGATCGTGCCGGGCGCGATCTGCTTCGACCTGCTCAACGGCGGCAACAAGGCGTGGGGACGCTTTCCGCCCTATCGCGACCTCGGCTACGCGGCGGCCAATGCCGCCTCCGATGACTTCGAGCTCGGCAGCGTCGGCGCCGGCATGGGCGCGACCACGGCCAACCTGAAGGGCGGCCTCGGCTCGGCGTCCGACATGACCGACGACGGCGTGACGGTCGCGGCGCTCGCGGTGGTCAACGCGGTCGGCAGCGTCACGGTCGGCAGCGGCCCCTGGTTCTGGGCGGCGCCGTTCGAGGTCGGCGGCGAATTCGGCGGGCGCGGCCTGCCGCCCTCGTTCACGCCGGACATGCTGAAGGCGCGGCTGAAGGGCGGCGCCGACGCGCGCGCCGTCGAGAACACCACCCTCGTCGTCGTGGTGACCGATGCGCAGTTGACGAAGCCGCAGGCGCGGCGGCTTGCGATGATCGCGCAGACCGGCATGGCGCGCGCGATCTATCCGGTGCACGCCCCGCTCGACGGCGACGTGGTGTTTGCCGCCGCGACCGGCGCCAGGCCGATCGATCCGCTGTTCGGCCTCACCAGGCTCGGTGCGCTCGCCGCCAACACCGTGGCGCGCGCCATCGCCCGCGGCGTCCATTCAGCGACCGCGCTGCCATTCGCCGGCGCGCTACCGAGCTGGCGGGACAGATTCGGTTAGATCATCGCGCTTCTGGCTCTGCCGTCATTGCGAGCGAAGCGAAGCAATCCATCTGTCCGCACATGTGGACAGATGGATTGCTTCGTCGCTCCAGCGCAAAATTGCTTTGCAATTTTGTCGCCGAGCTCCTCGCAATGACGGAAATTACCAGTCTCGTCTTAAGCGCTGACCGAAATCGCAGCGAAGTCCTGCGCCGAGATCGCCTTCGCCTGGCGCTGGATCAGCTGCTCGACGATATTGTAGGACGAAGCCGCGTTGAGGGTCGCGGAGGATGTGGCCGGCGTCGTCATAGCCACCTTCGAGCCGTCGGCATAGGTCGTCGTCGTGGTGGTCGAGCCGTCACTGTTGGTCACCGACGTCGAGGTCGCGCCGTCCAGCGCCTGCATCAAGGGATCGGAGCTCGATCCGCCTGCGCCGGAGCCATCGGTCGAGCCGCTGGCCATGTGATGGCGATGATGGCCGCCGCCCTTGTGGCCCTGCAAGGCCTGGGACATCTCGTCGAGGCTGACGTTACCGTCGCCATTGCTGTCGAGCTTGGAGAACACGTCGTCGGCCTGCGCCGTGTTGGTGCCGCCGGCGCCGAGCGCGTTCTCGAATTCCGACTGGGTGATCTTGCCGTTGCCGTCGGCATCGATCTGCGAGAACAGGTCCTTGAGCGCATCCGAGCGGCTGGCCGCCGTCGGGCTGTTTGAAACCGCGGTCTGGGACTGGCTTTGCGCGGAAATCAGCGCGCCCATCGTCAGCGGCGAAATCTGCGGAGAGACGCTGCCCGAGCCGGTGCCGGTGCTGCTCCCGGTCGACGTCGATGTACCGGTCGAAGGGGCGAACAGGCCGGTGGTCTTAGCCCCCTGACTGGAGCTGCCGGTCTGGGTCGTCGACTTCGACGACATCAGCGAGCTCAAAAGGTCAATGGCCGACGACGCAGCGCCAAGGGCGAACAGCATGGCAATACTCCAACAGGGCCGCGCCTGGCGGCTCAAACGCTGGTCAGTGGCTGAGCAAAGGGCGTGCCATGGCAAAAACCCAGTAAAACCAGGCGTTCCCGCATCGAAGCGGGTTCCGCGCACCCGGCAAGAGCTGCCGCCGGCGGAAGAATTTTCCGGTCGCAGAGCTCCGTCCGCTCGCATTGCCCGCCACGCGTCCGCATGTTAGGCGGACTCACCCGTCGCCCCCTGAAGTGTTCCGGAACAGCTGACATGACTCAGTCATTCACCCCGCGTCCCCTCGTTATCGCTCCGTCGATCCTGGCGTCGGATTTCTCAAAGCTCGGCGAGGAGGTCCGCGCCGTCGACCAGGCCGGCGCCGACTGGATCCATCTCGACGTGATGGACGGACACTTTGTGCCGAACATTTCCTATGGCCCCGACGTCATCAAGGCGATGCGGCCGCACACCAAAAAGATCTTCGACGCCCATCTGATGATCTCGCCCTGCGATCCCTACCTGGAGGCGTTCGCCAAGGCGGGCTGCGACCATATCACGGTGCATGCCGAGGCCGGCCCGCATTTGCACCGCTCGCTGCAGGCGATCCGCGCGCTCGGCAAGAAGGCCGGCGTCTCGCTCAATCCGGCAACGCCGGCGAGCGCGATCGAATATGTGCTCGACCTGATCGACCTCGTGCTGGTCATGTCAGTCAATCCCGGCTTCGGCGGCCAGGCCTTCATCCGCTCGGCGATCGGCAAGATCAGCGATGTCAGGGCGATGGTCGCGGGCCGCCCGATCGACATCGAGGTCGACGGCGGCGTTGCACCCGACGTCGCGGGCCAGCTCGCGGCCGCCGGCGCCAACGCCTTTGTCGCGGGATCCGCCGTGTTCAAGGGCGGCACGGTCGAGGCTTACAAGACCAACATCGCCGCGATCCGCCATGCGGCGGCCGAGGCACGCGGCGAGGCGATCTGACGATCCGGGGAAACTAGAACACTGCGGGCGGCGTGGCCGCGGCATTCGCCGCTTGCTCCGCCGCCTCATCGCCCTCGCCGTCGTCCGCTTGCGACGCCAGCCGCGACGGCCGCACCACGGTCACCGTGCACGGCGCTTCCCCCGCGACCCTGGCGGACACGCTGCCGAGCAACGCGCGCCGCTGCGAGTTCTGCCGCGCGCCGATGATGATGTGGTCGACCAGGTTGACTGCGGCGAATTCCAGGATCGCGGCGGCGGGATCGATCGCCTCCAGCACATGCACGGTCAGCCGCCTCTCCTCGAGCCCGAACGGCCGCGCCCAGTGCTGCAGCGCCACCAGGCGGTCGACATGCTTGTTCTGGCCCTGCTCGTCATGGGTGCGGTCGATCGCCAGGCGATTGAGCTTCAGCACATTGACGCAGGCGAGCCGCGCCGACGGCGAGGTCGACAGCACCCGCTCGGCGGTGACGCGGATGGTGTCGTTCAGTGCCTCGGCACCCTCGCCGATATCGAGCGCGACGGCCACGATCGGGCTCGAGGCGAGCTGGGCTGCGACATCGGACTTCGGCCGCGGCGGCACCGCGCCGAGATTGAAGCGGCGGCGCCAGACCGTGGTGAGCGGGTCGCGGCTCAGCCGCTGCGCCCGCGCGGTCAGCTTCACCTGATCGGGATGGCCGAGATCGAAGGCAAGCTGCGCCGCGGTCGGATAGCGCGCGGCGGGGTCGATCTCCAGGCAGCGCAGCACGATTTCCTGCAGCCAAGGCGGATAGTCGGGCTTCAGCTCGCGCGGCGGATAGGGATCGCGCCACAGCCGCCGGCGCATGCCGCGCAGGCTTTCGGTCTCGCCGAACGGGCGCACGCCGGTGGTGAAGAAATAGAGCAGCACGCCGAGCGAAAACAGATCGCTGCGCGGATCGTCGCGGACGCCGAGCAAGCGCTCCGGCGCCATGTAGGGCGCGGTGCCGTAAGGCAGGCGAAACTCCTCCTGCAACAGGTCGGGCAGATGCCGGTGATGCGAGAGGCCGAAATCGATCAGCACCGCCTCGCCGCGCTCGCGGAACATGATGCTGCTCGGCTTGATGTCGTGATGGATGACGTTCTGCCGGTGCAGACTGGCGAGCGCGGTGGCGACCTTGCCGCCGATCACCCTCACCTCCTCATACGGCATCGGCAGCTCGCCGAGCCGCTTGTAGAGCGTCTGACCGGGGATGCGCTCCATCACCACATAGGCCTGGCGTTCGAAGTCGCCGGTGCCGAAACAGGCCGGCACGTGCGGCCCCGACAGCCGCGGCAGGATCATCTGCTCCATCTCGAAGCTGACGATCGCGGCCGGATCCTCGCCCTCCGAGGTGAGCGGCACCTTCATCAGCAGCGGCACGGTGATGCCGGGATGGGTGACGCTCCACAACGTCGCCATGCCGCCGCGGTGCACGCGTTCGCCGATGGTGAAGCCATCGATCTCGGCGCCCGCCTGCATCGCCAGCGCCGCCATCGGCGTCACCGGCCCAGCGGCAGGCGGTCGGCGAGCCAATGCGGCAGGCCGTTCGCCTTGATCCGCGCCGCCGCGGTTGCGACGTCGTAGGGCACGCGATGAAAGGTGATCTCGCGGCTTATGGTATCGAACATCGCAAACGACGCCGCGGGATCGCCGTCGCGCGGCTGGCCGACCGAGCCGAGCACCGCAAGCCAGCGCCGCCCCGGCAGCAACTGAACGGCGATGCCCGAAGTCGGAACGAAGCTCGTCATCTTGGCGGTCGAGGACATCGAATAGAGGCCGGGACGATGGATGTGGCCGCAGAACGTGATCTGCAGCTCGGTGGCCATCATGCTGCGCGCGGCGTCGGCGGTGTCGCGCACGTAGCGCCATTTCGTGGGCTCCGAAGCTTCGGAGTGCACGTAGAGCCGATTGTCCTCCTCCCGCGACATCGGAAGCTCGGCAAGGAACGCCTTCTGCTCGCCGCTGAGCCGGCCGCGGGTCCAGTCGATCGCGGCCTGCGCCTCGGCATTCATGCTGTCGCTCGGTACGCCGATCGCATTGTCATGATTGCCGCGCACCGCGACCGCGCCCTTGGCGACGAGGTCCATCACCGTATCGACGGCCCATTCGGGATCGGCACCGTAGCCGACGATATCGCCGAGGCAGATCAGCCGCTCGGCGCCGCGCGCATGCGCAGCGTCGAGGCAGGCGGCGAAGCCCTGCCGGTTGGCGTGAATATCGGCGAACAGTGCAAGCCGCATCGTGATCCGCGTTGCTGATCCCTATCCGATATCAAGCACACGCGGCCCCGGGCTCGCAATCGGGCCAAAGGCATCAGGTGGTCAGGGGATGTCGGCAGAAAGCTCAGCTAGGGCTTGCAGACCCGCAGGCCCTTCAGCAGCAGGGCCAGCAGCGCATCGATCCGCCCCGGGCATTCCGGCTTGGCCCATTCCTCCGCATGCGCCGGGTGATGGTAGCGGACGGTGGCGTCGAACACGGCACGCGCGGTCGCCTTCACATTGTCGATCTCGAACACGCCCTGCGCGACACCGTCGGAGAGGATTTTCGCGATCAGATCGACCTGCTTGTCCTTGTAGGCTTCCACCACCTCGCGCGCGTCCTGCGCCAGCGCCAGGTAGGTCGCGAACATCTCGGGGTCGTCGCAGACCTTCTTCTGCTTGATCGTGAAGGCGGTGCGCAGCCATTGCTCCAGCCGCTCCGGCGCCGGGCCTTCGCCGGCTGCGATCTTGCACAGCGGCTCGTTGGCGCGGTCGAGCCAGCGCTTGGCGACGGCATCGCGCAGCGAGGCTTTGCTGGGGAAGTGACGGTAGACGCTGCCGTGGCTGACATCCAGCGCACGGGCAACGTCGACAACGGTGGCCTTGGTCAACCCGAAGCGCCTCAAGACATCCTCAGTTGCCTCAAGGATCCGCTCGGGTGTCAAAACCACCGCCTCGTTCATGCGTTTACCGTCTGGTTATCGCCGTCCTGCCCGCGGGTGAACTTGGCGGCCTGGGCGGCCAAGTGGCGGGCGACGCGAAGATTGAGCCACTGTTGAATCTGGGCGGTCAATTGAAAGATTTCTATGGTCATGGAGGTAGTCCTTCGAGGTAGTCAAATTAAGTCCGGCTCCCCGGCCAAACGCCGGAACAGCCACTGGGCGCCCTCCTCCCTTGGGCTGTTCAGTATATACACCATCCCGCTGACAGATTTCAATATCTGTCAGACAATATTTTGTGAAATGACAGCCGGGTCCGCGGGAAAGGCCCACCCCTGGCTTACGGGCGCTACAACGTTCCGTGAGTAGCCGGGGCGATCTGCCAATCCGCGCCTATGTCTCGCTCGGGGCTACCCGGGAGAGACTTGCATGGACCGGCCAATGACCTTGAAGGAGATCGCCAAGATCACCGCGGGCGCGGTGGTCTCGCTCGTCATTGTCGGGTGGCTGATGGTGCTTGCGATCGCATTCCTGACGGTGCTGTGAGCCCGCCTCGCCGCGCCGGCCCCTCACCGCACATTGCTGCCGGAATCGAAAGGGGCCGCTTCACGCAGCGGCCCCTTTGCCGGGAAAATCGCTTCGGGATGAAATCTAGCCCCGGTTAGCCCCAAGACTACACACTTCAGGGAATTGAGGAATTCCGGATGATTACTGTCCGTTCCGCTGACTGATTATTGCCGATCCCTATTTTTGTGCCACCTTCTGGGTAGGCATCCTGCTATTGCTGCTCGTCCTTGGGCGGCATCCGGGGCGGCGGCAATGGCGTGAACACCGACCCTTGCGCGCCGGCCGGCGGGGCCACGAACGTCCCCGTCGTGGAATCGCCGCCTGTCGTCTCCACGATCGTCTTCGGCGTGATGTACTCCCTGACGAAGTCCATGATGGTGCCGTCGCCACCGCCGAAATCCGCCGCCCGCCCGCCCTGCGGATGCCCGGCCTTGATCTCGTTCTCGGCGGTGTGGGTCTGCTCCGCCAACGCCTCGCTATAAGGAATGCGGAAAGCGCGCGGGATCGCGCTCGGCCGGTTGTCCTCGTCAAGCTCCTCGACCCAGAGATAGATCGAGCCCGGGTCGCCCTCGAGCGAATGCGGCTCCACGATTCGCGTCGACAGCAGCTTGAAATTCGCCGGCAATTTTTCCGCGGACGCCCAGCCGAGCAGACCGCGCATGCCGCCGAAGCTGACGAAATAGAACGCGCTGGTCACGACGATGACGACAGCCTTCAGCGACCAGTGCAGCCGCGCATAGACCAGCACGATCAAGAGCAGCGCACCAACCACCGCGTATGCGACCGCAAGCGTGAGGATCACCGACTGCAGACTAATCACGGCGGAGCACCCTGACGCCGGTTTTCGGATCCATGTCGGCGCCGTTGCGCCAGCTGCTGCGGAAGGTCTCGAGCAGCGATTTCGGCCGCCGGTCCACGTTGATCACCTTGCCCTCGGCGTCGAGACGAAACCTGACCGCGGTCTTCTCGTCGCCGGTGTGATCGACGGTCAGCTTGTCGTCGAAGATCACCTGCGCCGTCGGATTGAGCTTCTGCACCTTCACATTGGCCTGCACCGGCTCGCCGGTCGTGGCCTGGAAATGCGAGACGTTGACGGTGTATTCGCCGGCGACGATGCCGCGCAGCGTGACGATCTCCTCGCGGATCGGAGAGGCGATCTTCTTGCCGTTGACGATGATGAAGTCGTTGGCGCCGCCGCGGTCGTCGCGATCGAGCGTCAGGAATCCGGCCTCGCGATGCCGGTACCAGGCGATGTTGCCGGCCGGATCCTGCACGAACAGGTCGAGATCGTCAGGATGGTTGTCCGGCCAGTCCATCGTGATGATGAACTCCGCCTTGGATTCGATCTTGCCTTCCTTGGAATCCGGCGACACCGCAAGCAGCGCCAGGAAGAACAGGAAAGCGATGACCTGCAGCGCCTTGAACAGCATCACGCCGAGCGGATCGAACGGCTCCTCGCGCGGATAGAGCCCGAACTCATCCATCATGACGGCGTACCGAGGCGACGTTCCAGGGCCGGCGTGACGTGCGTCTCGGTCAGCACGACGGCGTCGGAAAACACCCGCTGGGTCGCGGAATCGAGCATGTAATACTGGATCCGGACCAGGATCGATCCGATCAGCCCGGCCAGCGTCGTGTACATCGCGACCGCCATGCCGTCGCTCATCAGGCCCATCGACGATTTCATCGCGACCTTGTCGGCGGCATCCAGCGAAGCGATCGGCGCCAGCATGATGATGAAGCCGATGATGGTGCCGAGCAGGCCGAGTTTCATCAGCGTGTCGGAGACGAAGGCGCCGAAGCCGTTGGACCCGCGCAGCCGGTCCGCCAGCGTCCGCAGCAGCAGGGTCTGGTCGATGCGGCCCTTGGCCTGCGCCTCGGCCTTCTGCACCAGGCTCTTGATGTGATCGGTGACCAGGCCGCCGGGCAGACCGCGCGCATCAGCGGCAAGCACCTTCGCGCCGTCGGGCGCGGCGAGGATGGTGCGGCAGGAGCGCGCCACCTCGCCTTCCCGTGCGATCGCCCGCGTCCGCCAGAAGCAATGGATGCAGGTGACGATATAGAGGACGGCGATGACGCTCGAAATGTAGGTGCGGTCGGAACTAATCATGAGGCGGATCAACCCGTAGCGCCACAGCAGGAATGCGGCGAACACCGAAAGGCCGGTGAAGATCATCCAGAGCAGCAGGGCGCTGCGCTCCGCCGCGTCCGTGCCGGCCGATGCGGCCGCGACGTCGACCTTGGCATCCATGCTGCGTGAGCTCCCTGTGTTCCGTGAGGCTCCGCGCGGACCTCACCTTCCGTTAGAGCAGAGCCGGCCTGCGCCGTCCAAAGACATCTGCCCAGATTCCGTCGGGCAAATTTCCCGACCTGCATAGCTTCGCATGCTTGCGATTGGCGGGGAACAGCGGTGCTGTTAGCATCGCATCTCTCGTTTGAGCATGACCAGCCGCTGCTTTCCGTTCCGGATCATGCTCTGGCCGTGGAGTGATCGCATGCGCCTCGTGCTTCAACTGGTCGCCCGCCTGCTGGTGATCGTCGCGCTATGCCTCGGCGCAGCCACCGTCTGGGCCACGATCGACGCCTATCGCAGTGTCGATCGCGCCACGCAGGCATCCGCCGAGCGGGTTTCGCAATCGCTCGAGGCGCTGTACTGGCGCGAATTGCTGCTGCGCAGCAACCGGATGCGCGAGCAATTGCTGCCGGCACCGGACTGGCGCACCATCGAAACCATGGGCCTGATCGCGCCGGGGATCTGCGTGCAGTTCGAACCGGCCGGCGCCTTCGAGAAGCCGCTCTGTGGCCAGAGCAAGGGAATCGGCAAGGCGCCGCCGCGCTGGTTCGCGGCCACCGTGCAGATGGTGCTCGGCGATCACGCCACCGTGGAGCGGCCGATCAGCGCCCGCGCCGCGACCGCGGGAACCGTCCGCGCCATCGCCGATCCGGACGCCGCGATCGCGCTCGCCTGGCAGCACATTCTCGACAACATCCATGTCGCGCTGTTGATGGCGCTCGCCATCGCGCTGCTCGCTTCGCTTGCGATCGCGCACACGCTGGCGCCCGCCCACTCGATCGTGTCGGCGCTGCGGCGCATGGCCGACGGCGAGTACCGTACGCCGCTGCCGCGCGTCCGCTCGATGGAGCTCGCGATGATCGGGCGCGCCGTCAGCGATCTCGGCGACCGCCTCGCGCTTGCCGAGGAGGAACGCAAGGTGCTGACCAGGCGGCTGCTCGAAATCCGCAACGACGAACGCCGCACGCTGGCGCGCGAGCTGCACGATGAGTTCGGCCAGAATCTCACCGCGATCCTCGCCTTCGCCAACACGATCGAGGCAAGCGCCGGAGACAAGTACGCCGCCGGCACCGAAATTGCGCAGGATGCACGGATGATCTCGCAAGCGACGCGCCGCATCATGGCGTGCCTGCGCGATACACTGAACCGGCTGCGCCATCCGCCGGCCGAAGAGCTCGGGCTGGAGGCAAGCCTGGTCGATCTCGTCGACAGCTGGCGGTCGCGCACGGCGCAGCCGATGATCCAGCTCGATCTGCAGGGCGACCTTGCCGACATCAGCGGCACGGTCGCCGCCACCGCCTATCGCGTCGCGCAGGAATGCCTGACCAATGCGCTGCGCCACAGCTCGGCGCGCGAGATCGTGCTGCGGATCGAACGGCGCACTGGAGCCGAGAATGCGCTGCTGGTGCGCGTCGAGGACGATGGCGGCGGCGATGCGACCAAGGTGGCGCAGTCGGCCGGCTTCGGCCTCACCGGGGTCAGCGAGCGCGTCACCGCCCTCGGCGGCTCGTTGTCGATCGCGCGCGCCAGCCGCGGCCTGTCGGTCG
Organism: Bradyrhizobium sp. USDA 4510; assembly: GCF_054059095.1. Lineage (NCBI taxonomy): Bacteria > Pseudomonadati > Pseudomonadota > Alphaproteobacteria > Hyphomicrobiales > Nitrobacteraceae > Bradyrhizobium > Bradyrhizobium sp. USDA 4510. The sequence goes on from NZ_JBSSBT010000001.1 coordinate 4,750,422, forward strand.
CCGCCACGATCCCGCTCGCCGCCTGAGATGACAACCGTGACGACGACAACGGCGAAGATTCGGGGCATCTCGATCCTGCTGGTGGACGATCATCCGGTCGTCCGCCAGGGCTACCGGCGCGTGCTTGAGCATCAGGACGATTTCCGCGTGGTGGCCGAAGCCGACAACGCCGCCAATGCCTATCGCGCGTTCAAGTCGCACCAGCCCGATGTGGTGGTGATGGATATTTCGATGCCGGGTGCCAGCGGGCTGGAGGCGATCCGCAACATCCGCGCGCGCGACCCTGACGCGCGCATCCTCGTCTTCAGCATGCACAGCGAGGCGGCCCAGGTGAAAGCGGCATTCGGCGCCGGCGCCAGTGGCTTCGTCACCAAGGGCAGCGAACCGGCCGAGCTGATCGCGGCGATCCGCTCGGTGGCGCGCGGCGAGCATGCGATGAGCGACGACGTCGCCCGCGTGCTGGCGATGGAAAGCCTGGTGCCGACCCGATCGGCGCTCGACCAGCTCGGCGAGCGCGAGATCGAAATCCTCCGGCAGCTGGCCGCCGGCAGCACCAAGGAGCAGATCGCCGCCAACCTCAACCTCAGCACCAAGACCGTGCAGAACTATCACTACCTCATCAAGGCCAAGACCGGCATGCGGACCGACGCCCAGCTGGTCCGCCTCGCCGTCGAATGCGGGCTGGCGAATTTGTAGCCCGTTCCCGTAGCCCGGGTGAGCGCAGCGACACCCGGGGCTGGTTGTGCATATCCCCGGATATCGCTTGCGCTCATCCGGGATACTGACGCCATTCCCGCGTGACAAGTCGGCGGGTTACGCTACGCTGACCCGCCCACCAAAGCTCACAAGAACGGACGCTCCCCATGCCCATCGTCAATCGCGTTGCCGCCCTCTCGGATGAAATGGCCGCTTGGCGCCATGACTTCCATGAGAATCCCGAACTGCTCTACGAAGTCCATCGCACCGCCGGCATCGTCGCCGACAGGCTGCGCGAGTTCGGCTGCGACGAGGTGGTGACGGGGATCGGGCGCACCGGCGTGGTCGGCGTGATCCGCGGCCGCAAGTCCACTTCGGGAAAGACCATCGGCCTGCGCGCCGACATGGACGCGCTGCCGATCGCGGAGGCCTCGGGCGTCGCCTACGCCTCGAAGATTCCCGGCAAGATGCACGCCTGCGGCCATGACGGCCACACCGCAATGCTGCTCGGCGCCGCCAAATATCTCACCGAGACGCGCAATTTCGACGGCACCGCGGTCGTGATCTTCCAGCCCGCCGAGGAAGGCGGCGCCGGCGGCAAGGCGATGGTCGACGACGGGCTGATGACCCGGTGGGGCATCCAGGAGGTCTACGGCCTGCACAACATGCCCGGCCTGCCCGAGGGTTACTTCGCGACGACGCCGGGCCCGATGCTGGCCTCGTCAGACACGTTGAAGATCGTGGTCCACGGCAAGGGCGGCCACGCCGGCGCTGCCCCGCACGAGGCGGTCGACAGCGTGCTGATCGGCGCCCAGATCATCAATGCGTTGCAGTCGATCGTATCGCGCAATGTCGACCCGCTGAAATCGGCGGTCATCTCGATCACCATGTTCGAGGCCGGCACCGCGTTCAACGTGATCCCGGAGACCGTGACGCTGGGCGGCACCGTGCGCACGCTCGATCCCGGTGTGCGCGACCTGGTCGAGCGCCGGATCGGCGAGGTCGCCTCCAGCATCGCCAAGGCCTATGGCGGCTCGGCCGAGACGGATTATGGACGCATGTATCCGGTGACGTTGAACCACGCGCGCGAGGCCGGCGTCGCCGCCGAGGTCGCCCGCGATGTGGTCGGCGCCGACCGCGTCAACGACAATCTGGTGCCGGTGATGGGCGCCGAGGATTTCGCCTTCATGCTGGAAGCGCGACCCGGCGCGTTCGTCTTCCTCGGCATGGGCGACGGTCCGATGTGCCACCACCCCGCCTACAAGTTCAACGACAACATCCTCGGCCACGGCGCCTCCTACTGGGTGCGACTGGTCGAGAAGCAGATGCCGGCGGGCTAGCGCCGCTCGTGCAGCCACGGCCCGGTCGCCCGCTTCGCGACCGGGCCGCCAGCTTTCACAAGCGCGGCTGCTGTTGCGTGGTGCAGTGGATGCCGCCGCCACCGGCGGCGATGCCATCGATGTTGAGCTGGATGATTTCCCGGTCCGGGTACAATTCGCGCAGCTTGTCGCGCGCGTTGCGGTCCGCCGCCGGGTCACCGAATTCCGGCGCGATCACGGCACCGTTGCAGACATAGAAATTGATGTAGCCGGCGGCGAAGTCCTTGCTGCTGTGCTTCGGACGCACCGTCGACGGGCCCTGCAACACCACGACATCCAGGCGCCGGCCCTTCGCATCAATAGCGCCGCGCAACAAATCGAGGTGTCGTTTGGTCACCGCATGATCGAACGACGACGGGTCCGGTTCTAGGCCGGCTACGACAACGCCGGGACAGGCAAATCGCGCGTAGAAGTCGGTATGTCCGTCGGTGATGTCCTTGCCGGCGATGCCGGGCAGCCAGATGATCTTGTCCAGTCCGAGCAGGCGAGACAATTCGTCTTCGCATTTCGCCTTGGGGACGTCGGGATTGCGATTTGGGTTGAGGACGCAGCTCTCGGTGATGATGGCCGTCCCCTCGCCGTCGACCTCGATCCCGCCGCCTTCCAGCACCAGATCGGCCTTCAAGAAGATTGCCTGCGCGGCTCCGGCCAGATGCTCTGCCACCTTGGCATCGCGTGCATATAGATGCTGCTTGCGTGCATACGGTTGCGGCTTGTTGCCCCAGCCGTTGAAATTGAACCCGACGGCGCCGAGCTGCCCGGCCGGATTGGTCACGAAGACCGGTCCGGTATCGCGCAGCCACACATCATCGAGCGGTTGAACGACGAGGCTGACCGAGGGACCGCACAGCCGCGCGGCGATGTCGTAGTCCTCCTCGCGCACGAGCATCTTCACCGGCTCATAGACCGCGATTGTCTTGGCAACGCTGGCGAGATTATTTCTGATGACGGGAAGCAGCTTCGTGCCCCAGAGCTCCACGTCGGCGCCAAAGGCCATCCAGGTGGCGGCATGCGGGGCGCCCTCGTCCGGCATGCGCCAGTTCGTTTGATGTCGTGCAGAATCGTTCATGAGCATTCGAACCGCGATGGCCGCCCCCGTTCGTCACAGGGTAGCGCAGGTGTCCCCGCGCGGGCGACCATTTTTGGAACGCACAGAGCCGGCCGCCCCCGCCTAGCGGGCGGGGTCGACCTCGCTTGTCCCCACCATCCGCGCGGCGACACGGTCGCGCTTGACGAAGTGGTGGAAGGCGACCGCGGCGAGGTGCAGCACGATCAGCGCCAGCAAGACATAGGCGAAGAAGATGTGGCGATCCTCAAAGGCATCCGCCGCCGCCTTGTCGGGCGAGGTGATCTGGGGAACGCGAAACAGGCCGAAGAAGCTCGAATAATCCTGGGCGCGGGCGCCGGAATGCGCCCACCCCAGCATCGCAACCAGGATGGTGACGGCGTAGAGCGCGCCGTGGCTGACCCGGGCGGCGATCCGCTGCCAGGAGGGCATCTCGGCCGGCAGCGCCGGCGTCGGGTTGACGCCGCGCCAGAGCAGCCGCAGCACGGTGAGCAGCAGCACCAGGTAGCCGATATCGGCGTGGATCGAGCGGTAGAAGAACTTGTCCGCCCGCGCCGGGACGTGGTTCATCCACCAGCCATAGGCCAGCATGCCAATGATGGCGACGCCGAGCACCCAGTGGAACGCGCGGGCGAGCGAGCCCCAGCTCGCGGCGGTATTGCGGATCATGTCGCGTGGCCCCCTTGCGGCCGCATTTTTGGATTTCACACGTCGCAGCAATAGTTTGCCGTGATACTTGCAGCTATCGGTCAAGGCCATGTGAAATTCCCGGCTTTACCGCCTTTTGTCGGCCGTAGCGGCCGGATAGCCAAAAACAACTGAATGGTAACCCTGCTTCGGATAGAGTTTTCGCGTGTCCACTCCCCCGACCATCCTTGTGTTCGATTCCGGCCTCGGCGGCCTCACCGTGCTCCGCGAGATCGTCCGCGCCCGGCCCGACGCGCATTACGTCTATGTCGCCGACGACGCCTTCTTCCCCTATGGCCATCACGGCGAGGACGAGATCATCGCCCGCGTGGTGCCGCTGGTCGGCGAGCTGATCGCGGCCCACGCGCCCGACCTCGTCGTGATCGCCTGCAATACGGCATCCACCCTGGTCATGTCGCATCTGCGCGACGCCTATCCTTTGCCCTTCGTCGGCACCGTGCCGGCGATCAAGCCGGCCTGCGCCTCGTCGAAAACGAAGCGCGTGTCGGTGCTCGGCACAAGGGGCACCGTGAAGCGCGAATATACCCGCAAGCTGATCTCGGACTTTGCGCAGGGCTGCGAGGTGACGCTGGTCGGCTCCGGCGAGCTCGCCTCGCTGGCGGAGGCCGCCCTCAGCGGCGCGAGCGTGCGCGACGGGGATATCGCGGCCGAGCTCGCGCCCTGCTTCGTCGGCGATGGCGCCCACGACCCCGCCCGCACCGACACCGTCGTGCTCGCCTGCACGCATTATCCGCTGCTGCTGGAACGCCTCAGGAGGCTCGCGCCCTGGCCGGTCGACTGGATCGATCCAGCACCGGCGATCGCACGCCGCGTCGCCGACCTGCTCGGCCCGGCAGGCCACGAGAGCGACCAGGCCGGCGCCGAGATGATCTTCACCTCGAAGCGGCCGCACGCGCTGACGGAAGCCTTGACGCCATTCTTCGGCGGCCGCGTCCCGGCCTGATCCTTTTCGCCGTCACAACGCGCTGCTAGCCTCTGCTCTCCTTCAAGGGAGGACCAAATTTGACCGCAGCCCCGCTGACACCGCTCAATCGCCTGCGCGAGGCGTGGCGCGACAAGCGCCCGACCTTCGGCGCGATCGCGACCATTCCGAGCATCCAGACCGTGCAGATCATGGCGCAGTCGTTGGACTGGATCATCGTCGATCTCGAGCACGGCCCGATCGATCTCGGCACCGCCCATGCGATGATCGTGGCGACCTCGGGCACGCCCTGCGTGCCAATGGTGCGGATCGCCGCCAACGAGCCGCATCTCGCCAAGGCACCGATGGACATCGGCGCGCTCGGCATCAATTTTCCGATGATCTGCAACGCAAGCGATGCGGTGAAGGCGGTGCGCAGCGTGCGCTATCCGCCGCAAGGCGACCGGCTCTGGGGACCGTTCCATGCGCCGTTCCGCTGGGGCGTCTCGATGAACGACTATATGGCGACCGCTGACGACGACATGATCTGCATGATCACGATCGAGCACGTCGATGCCGTCAACCGCATCGACGAGATCATGGCGACACCGGGCATCGACCTCGCAGTGATTGGCCCCGGCGATCTCGCCACCTCGATCAACAAGCGCGGTCTGCCCGACGATCCTGAAGTGGTCGCGCTGATGCAGCGCGCCGAGCAAGGCATCATGAAGAGCGGCGTGCCGATCGGCGGCGTCGCGCGCACCGCCGAACAGGCCAATGCGATGATCGACCGCGGCTACCTCGCGCTCGCACTCGGCTTCGACTGGTCGCTGTTCCAGCGCGGTATTGCGGCTGCGTTCGCGGGGATCAAGCGGTAGGCGTCAAACGCGGCCGCGCGGCGCTCCGCTTGTTCACAGCCGCCGGCGAGCAGGTTCCAGTCACGTCGTGAAGGAACCGCGGGCGCAACTTCCGGCATCGCGCCTGCGACGGCGCGAACGATGCGTGTCGCCGAGACAGCTCGTTCGCCTGAGTAGCTCATGAATAAGCGGCGCAAACCCGCGCTGTTGGATGAACGGACTAATCCCAACGTCGCAAGTGCACATCACATATCGCCCGCTTTCCGCCGCGATTCCGCGCTGCTAGAGTTTTGCGGGTTGGGAGGAAAATCCATGTTCAGGAAATTACTGCTTGGTCTCACCGTGATTGCCCTTGCCGGTGCCGGCGCTGCCTTTGCGCAGCAGAGCGGCATCAAGCGGACGCCGCTGCAGAAGGTCGATTTTCCGCCGGGCTACAACACGGTCACCGCGATCGCCGAGGTTCCGGCCGGGGGTGCGTCCGGGCGTCACACCCATCCCGGCGCTGAAACCGGCTATGTGCTCGAAGGCGAGCTCGAGCTTCTGATCGACGGCAAACCGCCGCTGAAGCTGAAGGCGGGCGATTCCTACCAGATCCCGGAAGGCGCGGTGCACGACGCCAAGACGTCCGGCGACAAGCCGCTCAAGGTGCTCGGCGTCTATGTGGTCAAGGCCGGCGAGCCGTTGGCAAAACCCGCGCCGTGAGCAGAACCCCTTGGTCTCCGACCAGTTGGTTCATCTAAGCTTCAGGTGCGGCGAGCAACCATTTGAGCTCGCCGGGCCTTTGATTTTTTGCCTGTTTGCTAAGGAACTGAACCGAACGGATGCGCGGTAAATTTCGTCAGATTTCATTGCCGCGCCGTCTGGTCGCCGATCTGATGCATGCATCGACCGGCGTGCCGCTGGTCTCCCTGAAGCGCACCCTGAACGTCCGTGCAATCGTCGAGGCCGTGCACGTGCGGCGCAGGCACCGGGCTGGGCCGCCATCTTCGTCAAGGCATTCGCGCTGGTCGCCAGGACCGAGCCAACCTTGCGCACGCTGCACGTCAAATGGCCGTGGCCTTGCCTCTACGAGCTGCCGCGCAGCGTCGGCATGGTGGCGATTGCGCGCGTTGAGAAGGGCGAGGACTGTGTGCTGTTCGAGCGCGTCTGTGCCGCCGACGAGATGCCGCTCGCCGAGGTCGACGCGCGGATCCGCCGCGCCAAGACCGCGCCGCTGCACGAAATCCCCTCGTTCCGCAAAATGCTCTGCGTGACCCGCCTGCCGCTTCCGCTGCGCCGCCTGGCGTGGGCGATCAGGATGAATTTTGGCGGCAGCGCGCCAATTTCTACGGCAGCTTTGGCGTGACCTCGGTCGCGGCCTATGGCCCCGGCGAATTGCACGCGCTGAGCCCCGGGCCATTCCTGTTGAGCTATGGCGTGATCAGGCCGGACCACACCGTCGACGTGGTGCTGCGCTGGGACCATCTGGTCCGCGACGCCGCCCTGATCGCGCAGACCTTGATCCGCCTCGAGCAGGTGCTGGGCGGCGAAATCGCCGCCGAACTGGGCGCGGGCCGGCCGCAAGCCGATGCCCGGCTGGTCCGGGCGGCCGGAAGCCGCCTCTAACGGACGAAATTGGCCAATTTTGACGCCGATTCGGCCCAAAATGCCCTGCGTTTTGTTTGACAGAACCGGACTTTCTCCTTAAGACCACCTTGCTCGCGGGCCGGTTTCGGCCCGCGATGCGTTTCGCGACCCGTGGTCCTCCCCGAGCTTTCGAGGCGGACCTGTCGGTACAGGCCTTTTGGCCGGTACACAGGAGGGCGCGTCTCCTCAAACCCTAGACTGACAAAACGCCGGGCGCTGGGTGCGACGGCTGTACAAAGAGGACGCGATGACAAAGCGCAGTGAGGCGAAGTACAAGATCGATCGCCGCATGGGCCAGAATATCTGGGGCCGCCCGAAGAGCCCCGTGAACCGCCGCGAATACGGCCCCGGCCAGCACGGCCAGCGCCGCAAGGGCAAGCTCTCCGACTTCGGCGTGCAGCTGCGCGCCAAGCAGAAGCTCAAGGGCTACTACGCCAACATTTCCGAGCGCCAGTTCCACGGCATCTATGTCGAAGCCAGCCGCCTGAAGGGCGACACCGGCGAGAACCTGATCGGCCTCCTGGAGCGCCGTCTCGACACCGTGGTCTACCGCGCCAAGTTCGTCTCCACGATGTTCGCCGCGCGCCAGTTCATCAACCACGGCCACATCAAGGTGAACGGCCGCAAGGTCAACATCGGCAGCTACAAGCTGAAGGTCGGCGACCTCATCGAGGTCAAGGACTCCTCCAAGCAGCTGACGCCGGTGCTGGAAGCGGCCCAGCTCCCTGAGCGTGACGTGCCCGACTTCATCGAGGTCGATCACTCCAAGATGACCGCGACGTTCGCGCGCACCCCCGGCCTCTCGGACGTGCCATTCCCGGTGCAGATGGAGCCGCATCTGATCGTCGAATTCTATTCGCGCTGATCACTGCAGCATTGCGATATCCGAAAGGCCCCGGTTTTGCCGGGGCCTTTTTGTTTGCCCACAAGACGACTATGATATTCGGGACTTGGCAGATGACTGCCCGTTGAGGTTTCTTGCCGATGACCCGGTTACTGGAACAGGCCTTCGAGACAGTTTCAAACTTGCCTGACACAGAGCAGGACGAGCTCGCGCGCATCATGCTGCAGCTTGCCGGCGTCGACCAACCACCGCTTCAGCTCGCGCCGGAAGAAGACGCCGATCTGGCTGAAGCCGACTCCGAGATTGCACGCGGCGAGCTGGCAACGGCCGAGGAAGTCCGTGCGATGTGGGCAAAGCACGGGCTGTGAGCGTCCGTTACACGCGACGCGCTCTTGTTCAGATTGATCAGGCACTCTCCTATATCGAGACACGATCGCCCCAGGGGGGCGGTCGACGTGCGGGACCGCATCTTGGCACTTGTCACGCTGCTGCAAGAGCAGCCGCGCGCAGGGCGCCCGACAAGCCGCTCAGGCGTCCGCCGGCTTTCGGCGACACCTTATCCCTACCTGATCGACTATCGCGTGACGCCCACCGAGATCATAATTATGCGGTTTCGTCACGCTGCCCGGAGGCCTATACGCTAGCGGCGATTCCGCACGCCAGCGGAGCGATGAGGAAAGCCCATGCACTACACCCCTGCCCGGCCCGATCCCAAGGCCCCGCCCGTCCGCATCAACCTTCTGTCCGATACGCAGACCAGGCCGACGCCGGCGATGCGCGAGGCGATGGCGAAGGCGGAGGTCGGCGACGAGCAGGTCGGCGACGATCCGACCACCAATGAGCTCTGCGCCCGCGTCGCCGATCTGCTCGGCAAGGAGGCTGCCGTCTTCATGCCGTCGGGCACCATGTGCAACGTTGCGGCGACGCTGGCCTATTGCCGCCCCGGCGACGAGATTTTGGCGCATGCGACCGCGCATATCATTGCGCGCGAGGGCGGCGCCCATGCCGCGCTCGGCGGTTTCCAGATCACGCAGCTGCCGGGCGATGACGGCCAGTTCACGCCTGAGACCTTCCAGGCCGCGCTGCATCCGCGCACCCGCTACCAGCCGCCGCAGGTGCTCGTCAGCGTCGAGCAGACCGCCAATATCGGTGGCGGCACGATCTGGAAGAAGGCGGCGCTCGACGAGGTCGTGCGTACCGCCAAGGCCCACGGCCTTGTCACCCACATGGACGGCGCGCGGCTGCTCAATGCGACAGTGGCGTCCGGCATCACGCCGCGCGACATGACGGCGGGCTGGGATTCCGCCTGGATCGATTTCTCCAAGGGCCTCGGCGCGCCGATCGGCGGCGTGATCGCCGGCACCCGCGCCTTCATCGACGATGTCTGGCGCTGGAAGCAGCGGCTCGGCGGCTCGATGCGGCAGTCCGGCGTCTGCGCCGCCGCCTGCATCCATGCGCTCGATCACCATGTCGACCGCCTCGCCGACGACCATGCCAATGCGCGGGCGCTGGCGCGCGGCCTGTCGCAGATCAACGGCATCGCGGTGCAGGCGCCGGAGACCAACCTCGTCTTCTTCAAGCCCGACGGCGCCGGCGTCTCAGGCGACAAGATGGTCGCCGAGCTGCGCAAGCGCGGCGTGACCCTGGCGATGATGGACGGCCGGATCAGGGCCTGCACGCATCTCGATGTCACCGCGGCGATGATCGAGGAAGCGGTCGGACACGTCAGGGACATCGTGCGCGCGGCGTAACTCCCGTAGCCCAGATTGCGCTTCGCTTCATCCGGGCTTCGAAGCTGAATTCTACCGCCCCATCGCCTGGTAGATCAGCGTCTTCAGCTCCTGCTGGATCCGGCCGCGCTGCGACGGCGTCTGCACCATGAAGATCCCGAACAGGTCGTCCGCGGGATCGATGAAGAAGAAGGTGCCGCCGACGCCGTCCCAGCGATACTCGCCCAGCGGCCAGTCTGTGTTCGCCGGCACCGAGGTGCGGACCGCGAAGCCGAGGCCGAAGCCGGAATTCGGACCAGGATAGTAGTTCTGGTCGCGCACGACGCCGGTCTCCGGACCGATATGGTCCCTCGCCATCAGCGCGATGGTCTCCGGCTTCAGATAGCGCCTGCCCTCATAGCTGCCGCCGTTCAGCAGCATCTGCGAGAAGCGCGCATAGTCGCCGATGGTGCCGACCATGCCGCCGCCGCCGGATTCCCATCGCAGCCGCTTGCGCGGATTGCGGACGTCGGCGACCGGACTGATGGTGCGATCCTTCGGCATCGGCTCGGCGATCAGCGGCCATTTCGCCCGGTCGGCGACGTAGAACGCGGTCTCGTTCATCCCGAGCGGGCCGAGCAGCCGCTCCTGCTCGACCTGAAACAGCGACTTCCCTGTGATCACCTCGATGATGCGGCCGAGCACGTCGGTGGAATGGCCGTAGTCCCATTGCGTGCCGGGTTGTTCGGCGAGCGGCAGCGCCGTGAGCCGCGCGACGAATTCGGCATTGTCGGGATCGTTGTTGAACAGGCCGGCATCGGCGTAGGTCTTGTTCACGATACCACCGCCGTAATAGCCGTAAGGCAGGCCGGCGGTGTGGCGCATCAGGTCTTCGATGGTGATGGGGCGCCTCAGCGGCTCCAGCGTCATCGCCATCTTGCCCTCATCGCCGCGCTTTTCCACCCCGACCTTCATGTCGGCAAAGGACGGGATATATTTCGACACCGGATCGCCGAGGGCGAGCTTGCCTTCCTCGACCAGCATCATCGCGATGACCGTGGTGATCGGCTTCGACATCGAATAGAGGCGGAAGATGGTATCCGCGCTCATCGAGAGCTCGGTGGCGACGTCGCGAACCCCGAACTTCTCGTAGTAGACCGGCTTGCCATGCTGCTGCAGCAGCAGGATCGCGCCCGGGATCTTTCCGGTCGCGACCTCGTTCCTGACATAGTCGGAGACCCTGGCGAGGCCCTCCGCCGAGAAGCTGTGCGCGGCCGGCCCCGCGGAGCCGGCCTTCGCAATCGTTGCGACCAACGCGAACGCTAGTGCCGCGACGAACGCGCGGCCCCCACGCATGCAAGCGCATGAGCCGATCCGCCTGAATCGGATCATGCCGTCATTCCCTTCTTTTCAACGCGCTGCTTCACGCGAACCGGTATCCACTTCGCTCGAAAACGCTCTAGTTTTCCATGGCTTCATAGACGAGCTGCTTCAGCGTCCGCTGGATGCGCTGACGCTCGGTCGGCGTCTGCTCCAGCAGAACGAAGAAGAAGTCCTGCTTGCGGTCGATGACATAATAGCAGCCGCTGGCGCCGTCCCATTTCAGCTCGCCGAGATCGCCGGGCGGTGGTGGCTTCGCAGTGCCGGGATCGGTGCGCACCGCGATCCCAAGCCCGAAGCCGAAGCCGTCGCCGGGGAAGTAAAAAAAGTCGCGCTCGACGCCGGAGCCCGGTCCGACGCGGTCGGTCGTCAGCTCCTTGAACGTCTCGGGCTTCAGGATGGTCTTGCCGTCGAGGGTGCCGCCATTGAGCAGCATCTGCGCGAAGCGCGAATAATCCGCCATGGTCGAGACCATGCCGCCGCTGGCGGACTCCCATTTCTTGACCTTGGTCGGATCGTTGACCCGGCCGACCCGGAAGTCGCTGTCGTTCGGCATCGGCTCGGCCATCAGCTTCTGCTTCTCGGGATCGGTGACGAAGAAGCCGGTGTCCTTCATGCCGAGCGGATCGAGCAGCCTTTCGCGCTCGATCGTCGAGAGCTTCTCGCCGGTGGTCACCTCCATCACGCGCGCCAGAATGTCGGTGGAATGGCCGTATTGCCAGAGCGCGCCGGGCTGGTTGTGCAGCGGCAGCTTGGCGATCCGCTCGGCGAATTCGGCGAGATCAAAATCTCCGCCGTAGATATTGGCTTCCTTGTAGGCCTTGCGGACCAGGCTGTCGCCATAGAAGCCGTAGGTGATACCCGACGTATGCGTCATCAGATCGAGGATCGTGAGCGGCCGCTTTGGCGGCACCAGCTCCAGCGTCTTGGTGCCGTCCTCGGCCTTCTTCTCGACGCCGACCTTCACGTTGGCAAAGGACGGGATGTATTTCGAGACGGGATCGTCGAGCTTGTATTTCCCTTCCTGCAGCAACTGCATCGACACCACGGCGGTGATCGACTTGGACATCGAGGCCAGCCGGAAGATGGTCTTGTCCGTGATCGGCACCTTGCTGACCACATCCTGCACGCCGAAGGCCTCGTGATAGACCGGCTTGCCGCGCTGCTGGATCAAGACGATGGCGCCGGGAATCTTCCCGGTCGCGACCTCGTTCTTAAAGAACTCGCTGATCTTGGCGAGCTTGTCGCGGTTGAAATGCGCACCCGCCGGAATCTCGTAGGTGCCCTCGGTGTGCGGGTACGCCGGCGCCGCCAGCACCATCGCGGCGGCCGCGGCCGCGCACGTCAAACGAAATGAATGCATTTGGATTATCCCTCCCCGGAAATCACGGGGAAGTGTAGCGGCGGTATCATCAGGCACAAGGGCTGCCAAAGGCCCCAAGGACCTTCTGATGAAGCTCGCCGCTTTGGGCAGAAAAGCAGCAAAAGATCACCTGCGCGAGGCCGGGTGCGGCGGCCAGGGCATCGACGACGGCCTTGACCGCGATGTCGGCGGCGCGATCCGGCGGGAAGTGATAGACGCCGGTCGAGATGGCGGGAAATGCGATGGAGCCCAGCTGATTGGCGTGGCACAGCTCGATGCCGCGGCGATAGCAGGATGCGAGCAGCGCATCCTCGTTTTGAATGCCGCCGTGCCAGATCGGGCCGACGGCGTGGATCACGTGCTTGGCCGGGAGCCGATAGCCTTTGGTGATCTTGGCATCGCCGGTCTTGCAGCCGTGCAAGGTGCGGCACTCAGCGAGCAGCTCGGGCCCCGCGGCACGATGGATCGCACCGTCAACGCCGCCACCGCCGAGCAGCGATGAATTGGCCGCGTTGACGATGGCGTCAACGCGCAGGGTCGTGATGTCGGTAACGATGACTTCGAGCCGCGCCTTGCCGATCTGGCGCGCCGTCAAGGTCAGGCAGCCACGTCGACCGGTATGCCCTTGTCGGCAAACAGCTGCTGCAATTCGCCGGCCTGGAACATCTCGCGGATGATGTCGCAACCGCCGACGAACTCGCCCTTCACATAGAGCTGCGGAATCGTCGGCCAGTTCGAATAGACCTTGATGCCGTTGCGCAGCTCGGCGGATTCGAGAACGTTGAGGCCTTTGTAGCCGACGCCGATGTGGTCGAGGATCTGCACGACCTGACCGGAAAACCCGCACTGCGGGAATTGCGGCGTGCCCTTCATGAACAGCACGACGTCGTTCGACTTCACTTCGTTGTCGATGAATTGCTCGATGCTCATTTTCGCTTCCTTCGGGGGCGGCGCTCTCAGGCCTTGACGGGCCGGCCCACCCTTCTAACCCGTGACTGACTATATATGTAGCTCAAACCATTGTGCATCCAAAGCAAAATGGCGGAAATCTGGCATGCACCGGGCGCTGCGGGCGCCCAAAATGGGCCGGGATTATCTGACGGCCCCAATATCATCGCGGGGGGAGGCTTTTTTCCCGTAACGGAGCCCCTATCTAGGACGAACTGTCCGTTGGGAACCAGTTTGCCGAAGCAACGTTCTCTCCATTGAATCGGAGACCCCTGTGACGAAACCAGCCTCTGCCGCGGCCGCCCTTCCCGCCGTCCCCCCGTCACTATCCTCCGAATCCGGCCCGCTCGCCCAGCGCTTGGTGGACGCCTATCGCGCCGTCCGCGACGAGACCGAACGGCGGGCCGCACCGCTGTCGCCCGAAGACCAGCTGATCCAGTCGATGCCGGACGCGAGCCCAGCCAAATGGCACCGCGCCCATACCACCTGGTTCTTCGAGCAGTTCCTGCTCGGCGAGCACGTCAAGGGCTACACGCCATTCCATCCCGACTACGCTTATCTGTTCAATTCTTATTACGTCAGCGCCGGTCCGCGGCACGCCCGCCACCAGCGCGGCCATTTGACCCGCCCGACCGCCGACGAAGTCACCGCCTACCGCCGCCATGTCGATGCCGAGGTGGTGAAATTCTTCCAGACTGCCGGCGCCGACACGCTCGAGGCGCTGGTGCCGCTGGTCGAGGTCGGGCTCAATCACGAGCAGCAGCATCAGGAGCTGATGTACACCGACATCCTGCATGCCTTCGCGCAGAACCCGATCCCGCCGGCCTACGATCCGGCGTGGCGCTTCCCGGCGTCGCAGCACGGGCCTGAGGAATGGGTGACGCTCAACGAAGGCATCCACACCGTCGGCCATGGCGAGGACAGCTTCCATTTCGACAATGAGAAGCCCGCGCATCGCGCCTTGGTCGGCCCGGTCAAGCTCGCGAAGAACCTCGTCACCAATGCCGACTGGCTCGCCTTCATGAAGGACGGCGGCTATTCCACCGCCACGCTGTGGCTGATGGATGGCTTCGGCACCGTGAGCAACGAGGGCTGGCAGGCACCCGGCCATTGGCGCGAGATCGACGGCGAATGGAAGCTCATGACGCTCGGCGGCCTGCAGCCGATCGATCCGTCAGCGCCGGTTTGCCACGTCAGCTATTACGAGGCCGACGCCTTCGCCCGATGGGCCGGCAGGCACCTGCCGACCGAGATGGAATGGGAGGTCGCCGCGCGCGCCGGCCTGCTCAACGACGCCTACGGCATCGTCTGGCAATGGACCCGTAGCTCCTATTCGCCCTATCCGGGCTACCGCGCGATCGAAGGCGCGCTCGGTGAGTACAACGGCAAGTTCATGGTCAACCAGCTCGTGCTGCGCGGCTCGTCGCTGGCGACGCCTTCAGGTCACAGCCGCGTCACCTATCGCAACTTCTTCTATCCACACCATCGCTGGCAATTCACGGGGTTACGCCTCGCAGACTATGCCTGATTGAGTCCTGTCGACATCAATAACGCGTCGGTAAGCGCGTTCGGGAGAGTATCATGAATGTGCATGCCGCCGCTTTGGCCAAAGCGTATCCGTTCGACGAAGCGACATCGGTGTTTGCCGGCGACGTGATTGGCGATCTCGCCCGTCACCCGAAACGGCTGTCGCCGAAATATTTCTACGACGCCACCGGCTCCGAGCTGTTCGAGCAGATCACGGTGCTGCCGGAATATTATCCAACGCGCACCGAGCTTGGCATCCTGCGCGACCGCGGCGACGAGATCGCCGCGATCATCCCTGACGGCGCGGCGCTGGTCGAGTTCGGCGCTGGCGCGACCACCAAGGTGCGCCTGCTGCTCGAGCATTGCGAATTCGCAGCCTATGCGCCGGTCGATATCTCAGGCGATTTCCTGAAAGCCCAGGCCGACGGGCTGCGGAAGGATTTCCCTCGCCTCGGCATCTACCCGGTCGCTGCCGATTTCACCACGCCGTTCACGCTGCCCGAGGCCGTCGCCACGATGCCGAAGGTCGGCTTCTTCCCCGGCTCGACGCTCGGCAATTTCGAGCCGAGCGAGGCCTTGGCCTTCCTGCGCAGCGCGCGAAAAATCCTCGGCCACGGCGCGCAGATGATCATCGGCGTCGACCTCGAGAAGGACGAGCGCGTGCTGTACGACGCCTATAACGACGCAGCCGGTGTCACCGCGCGGTTCAACCTCAATGTGCTGGTTCGCATCAACCGCGAGCTCGGCGGCAATTTCGATCTGTCGGGATTCACGCACCGCTCGATCTACAACCGCGATCGCCATCGCATCGAGATGCACCTGATCAGTCGCAAGGCGCAGACCGTGCGCATCCTCGGCAACACCTTTGCGTTCCGTCCGGGCGAGAGCATCCACACCGAGAACAGCTACAAATACTCGCTCGAGCGCTTCACCGCGCTCGCCCGCAGCGCGGGCTGGACGGTGCGCGAAAGCTGGACCGACGCCAACACGATGTTCTCGGTGCACGCACTGGTCGCGGACTAGCGCCCAAACCAGGACGGGGCAAATCATGGGCAGGCGTCCGCTGCAGATCGCGACGGCGTTGCTCGCCCTGGTCCCGATCCTGACCGGCATCATCACCATGCTGGGCGTCAGCGATCCGCTCTACGCCTCAGCGGGCGTTCCGGCGCTGCCGGTGCTCGACAGCAATCTGCGCTTCTTCGGCGGGGTCTGGCTTGGTCTCGGCCTCGCGCTGCTCTGGCTGGTACCGCGGATCGAAAGCGAGAGCGTGCTGTTTCGGGTGGTCTGGGGCGGCATCTTCCTCGGCGGCATCGGCAGGCTGCTGTCGATGCTGATGGTCGGCTTGCCGCCGCTGCCCTTCGTGGGCTTCACCGCGCTCGAAGTGATCGGCGCACCGCTGTTCGTCTATTGGCAGCACCTGGTAGCAAAGGCCGGCCGCAAGTAACGGCCGCCGCTATTCCTCTTCCCCCGTCGACCGCAGCGAGATCGACTCCCACGCGGCGACCACGATCATGATCGCGGTGGTGACGATCGAGAGCACCAGCGGCGACATCTCGCGGGCGAAATAGGCCGTGATCGCCAGCGCGACGATGCCGACGCCGTGCGACAGCTGGAGGAAGTTGCGGATCACATATTTGAACAGGATGGTTCCGACCAGGAACAGCATGGGCCCGCCGACCGAGCTGACGATCGTGTTCAGATCGGAATGACCGGACGGGTGCTTCAGCACCAGTTCGTCGGCCACCGCGGTGAGGATGATGCCGCCGACGATCGGCATGTGCAGATAGGTATAGGCGATCCGCGCCACGCGCCCGGATTCCTCTGACTTGGAGATCATATCCGAGCCGGCTTCGGCGCCCTTGTGGAAATAGATCCACCACATCGCGATGCTGCCGACCAGCGCCGAGATGAACGCGGTGACATTCTCCGGCGTCCAGGTCAGCTCGGCAAAGGTCGCGCCATCGACCACGATGGCCTCGCCGAGCGCAATGATGATGAAGCCGGCGCAGCGCTCGGCCATGTGGCCGCCCTCGACCGACCACGCCTCGATCGAGGAAAAGCCGAGCCCAGGGGTCCAGAACCGCGCGGCCGGCGCGATATATTCGATGGTCAGCGCCGCAATCCAGAGCCACATCCGCGTCTCGTGCTCGGCGAATCCGCCGAGAATCCACAGCACGGCCGAGCAGGACAGCCAGGTCAGGATGCGGATGGCGTTGTGGCGCACCGCCGTCCGGCGCCGCGGCGTCGCCAGCAGCCAGAACGTGGTGCGGCCGACCTGCATTGCCGCATAGGTCCCGGCAAACCACAGCCCGCGGCCCTCGAAGGCGGTCGGTATGGAGGTCGACAGCAACAGCCCGCCCAGCATCAGCACGAACAGCAGCAGGCGGACCGGCGTCAGCTCGGGATTGAGCCAGTTGGTGACCCAGGTGGTGTAGACCCACACCCACCACACCGCGAGGAACAGCAGCGTGACCTGCACCGCCCCAAGCGGGGTGAAGTGGTGCAGCAGCGTATGCGACAGCTGCGTGACGGCGAAGACGAAGACGAGGTCGAAGAACAGCTCGGCATTGGTGACGCGGCTGTGCTGGTTCGGCACGATGACGCGAAACATCGCACCGCGTGGATTGTCCACCATGCTTGAGGCCCCCGCCCGCAGCTTTGCCGGGCCTAGCCTTCCGGCACGCCGGTCTGCAGGGCCAGCGCGTGCAGCACGCCGCCCATCTGGCCCTTCAGCGACTGGTAGACGATCTGGTGCTGCTGGACGCGGGACTTGCCGCGGAAGGACTCGGAAATAACAGTGGCGGCGTAGTGGTCGCCGTCGCCGGCCAGATCGCGGATCGTCACCTCGGCATCGGGAATCGCTGCCTTGATCATCGATTCGATATCACGGGCGTCCATCGGCATCCCAGTCCATCTCCGTCAGGTCGTTCGAATCAGGGCCAGATCGGCCAGATAAACCTAAGGATAAAACCTAGCCCTTGGGGTCTTCTAGGTCATCCCGGGCACACTATATTCCCATTCCCAGCGATTTAAACCTGCATCAATCGGTCACAAGCCATCACACCGAAATGACCAGAAGAGGCGCAGAATCATGAAGCTCCCCGGCCCCGATCATCCCATTACGATCACGCCCAACGCCAAGCGCGTCCGCGTCATCGCGGACGGCGTCGTGATCGCCGAGACTACCCATGCGCTGACCTTGAAGGAAGCGAGCTATCCGGCCGTGCAATACGTCCCCCGGCAGGACGCCAACATGGAGCTGTTGACCCGCACCGAGCGGACCACGCATTGCCCGTACAAGGGGGACGCGACCTACTTCAGCATCAAGGCCAACGGCAAGACGCTGGACAACGCGATCTGGACCTATGAGGAGCCCTTCCCGGCGATGACCGAGATCGCCGGCCACCTCGCCTTCTATCCGGACAAGGTGAAGATCGAGGAAGTCGCCTAGGGTCGCCTGCCGCAAGCGACGGGCCTCGCCCGGCCTTTGGTCGCGCGCTGACTCAGCCTGCAAAACGGCAATGCCCGGGCGAGGCCCGGGCATGACGTCGGGAGCGCTTGGCCCCGATCCCAGCTATACCCTGAATATCGTGAGCCCGAGGATCAGGAGCACCAGGAAGATCACGACGAACACATAGAACAGAAAGCGCGCGATGTCGGCGGAGGCGGCGGAAATGCCGGTGAAGCCAAGCAAACCCGCGATGATCGATACGACAAGGAAGATCAGCGCCCATTTCAGAATTGTCATTACCCGCTCCTCATAACCGCGCGTGTCCGCCAGGTCGAACGAGAACGCCCGCACCCGACCGCAGTTCCAAAGACGAAACGGCTTCGCCGAGATGACCGACCTCGATACTCCCCCGTCCAGCCGATTGGGCCTTGCTGAATCAGGTTCCCGACTGCAACATCAGGATGCAGACCCGGCTGGTGGCACCATGAAATCGATTGCTCACGCGGCTCCGGCCGTCGACATCCAGGCAGCACCGAAGCTCCACAAGCGCAATGTCGCGCTGGACCGCGCGCGCACCTTCCTGACCTTGGTCGTGCTGCTGCACCACGCGGTGATCCCCTACACCTATTTCGGGCACACCGACCCGACATCGTGGATCGGCTTCGACTGCGTGGTGCTCGCCACCGACAGCTTCTTCATGGCGATGTTCTTTTTCCTGTCGGGGCTGTTCGTCTGGCCGGGGCTCGGCAACAAGCCATGGCTGATCTTCCTGCGCGACCGGCTGCTGCGGCTCGGCCTGCCGTTCGTGATCTGCGCTGTCACGGTCATTCCGATCGCCTATTACGCGATCGCGCTGCGCGCGACGCCGGGGCTGAGCTTCTCCGAATTCTGGTGGAAAACCATGACGGTCGGGCCGTGGCCAAGCGGACCGATCTGGTTCGTCTACGTCCTGATGGCTTTCGACCTCACGGCGAGCCTGCTGTACCGGGTGTCGCCGCGTCTGCTCGATCCGATCAACCGCCTATCGATCAAGGGATTTCAACGTCCCTCGAAGTTCTGGCTGTTCCTCGTCATCGTCAGTGTCGCCGCCTACCTGCCGATGCTGGTCCATTACGGCCAGAACTACTGGTTCGAGTTCGGACCGTTTTCGGTGCAGGCGAGTCGGGTGCTGCTGTACGCGTCCTATTTCTTCATCGGAGCGGGAATCGGGGCGGCGAACCTCGAGGGTGGCGTGCTCAGCGCGCACGGACGGCTGACCGAGCGCCGCTGGTTCTGGACCGGCATCACGCTGATCCCCTACTGTTTGATGTGGGTGATGATCTACATCAAGCGCATGATCATCGGTAACCCCGATCCGCTGCCGGGCTGGTATCTCGGGATCTACGGTACCTTCTATGTGCTGTTCAGCGCCTCGATCCTGTTCGCGATCCTGGCCTACTTCCTGCAATCGAAATCGTCGGGCCCGACGCTGCTCGACCGGATGCAGGGCGACGCCTACGGAATGTTCCTGGTGCACTATCCGATCGTGCTGTGGCTGCAATACTGGCTGTTTGATATGGATCTGCCGGCCTTCGCCAAGGCCGCGATCGCGTTCTTCGCCACTGTGGCGCTGAGCTGGGCGGTCACGGCCGTGTTGCGCAAGATTCCCGGCTCGAGATACGTGCTTTAGTTCGATGAACCCGTAGGATGGGTAGAGCGCAGCGAAACCCATCACTTTCGTGCCGTGCATCGAGATGGTGGGTTTCGCTGCGCTCTACCCACCCTACGCCTACGCAGCGATCTCGCCCCTCGCCGCCACGCTTTCCAGCCGCGGGGCGGCCGCCGCGCGATGATCGCGGGCGATCAGGATGTAGAAGGTCGGCAGCACGAACAGCGTGAACAGCGTGCCGATCAGCATGCCCATCACCACGACGATGCCGATCGCGAAGCGGCTCGCCGCGCCGGCGCCGTCGGCATAGAGCAGCGGGGCGAGGCCCGCAACCATCGCGGCTGTCGTCATCAGCACCGGCCGCATCCGCACCGCGGCCGCCTTCTGGATCGCGGCGACCCGGTCGAGCCCTTCATGGTGCTGGATCTCGTTGGCAAAGCTCACCATCAGGATGCCGTGCTTGGAGATCAGCCCGATCAGGGTGACGAGGCCGATCTGGGTATAGATGTTCAGCGTGGTGAAGCCGAAATACAGCGGCAGCAGCGCACCGCAGACCGCGAGCGGCACCGTGACCATGATCACCAGCGGATCGCGAAAACTCTCGAACTGCGCCGCCAGCACCAGGAAGATCACGATCAGCGCCATGCCGAAGGTCACGATCAGGCGGTTGCCCTCCTGGACATATTGCCGGCTGTCCGACAGCCAGTCGACGGTCATCCCCGGCGACAGTTTCTGCCCCTGCATGAACGACACCGCCTGCCCCATGGTGACGCCGGGCTTCAGCACTGCCGAGATCGTCGCCGCGTTCATCTGATTGAACTGCGGCAGCCGGTTCGGCTCCGGCTTGACGTTGACCTTGATCACCGTCGACAGCGGAAACATCTGCCCCGAGCTCGAACGGACGTTGAAGTTTCCGAGCCCTTCCGGCGTGACCCGGTCGGCCTGGCGCACCTGCGGGATCACCTCGTAGGAGCGTTCAAAGAAATTGAAGCGGTTGACATAATTCTCGCCGACCAGCACCGCGAGCGTGTCGGCGATGGTCTGCATGCTGACGCCGGCCTCGGCCGCCTTGGCGTGATCGATGGTGATCCGCGCGGTCGGGCTGTCGAAGGCAAGATCGCTGTCGACGAAGGCGAACAGCCCGCTCTTCCATGCGGCCCCCTTCAGCGTCTCGACCTCCTGATAGATGGTGGCGAAATCGCCGGCCGAGCGCACCACCATCTGAAACGGCAGGCCGCCGGTCGCCGCCGGCAGCGCCGCCGGCTGGAACGGCGTCACGCTGGCGCCGAGCACGCCGTAGGACATGCCGTAGAGCTGGTTCTGGATGTCGTTGGCCGAGCGCTTGCGCTTGTCCCAATCGGTCAGGGTGATGCCGCCGAAGGCATGGTTCTGCCCGTCGGTACCGTTGATGAACCAGCTCGCATGGTATTCGGGAAACGAGCGAAACAGCTGCTCGATCTGGTCGGAGGAGCGCGTGGTGTAATCGACGCTGGCATATTGCGGCGCGCGGAGCACGGTGAACACATAGCCCTGGTCCTCGGAGGGCGCGAGCTCGCGCTGGCTGCCGAGGAACAGCACCACGATCGCCGCCAGCACGCCGAATGCCACCAGCAGCACCGCTGCGCGCATCTTGAGCGTCGCGGCCAGCAGCCGGCCGTAGCCACGCGACAGCCTTGAGAACTGATGCTCGACGAAACGGGCAAATCGGCCGTGCGAGTTGGCTTCGCCGAGCAGCTGCGCGCTCATCATCGGCGACAAGGTCAGGGCGATGACGCCCGAGACCACCACCGAGCCCGCCAGTGTGAAGGCGAATTCGCGGAACAGGCTGCCGGTCAGGCCGCCCATCAGGCCGATCGGCGCATAGACCGCGGCGAGCGTGATCGTCATCGCGATCACGGGACCGATGATCTCGCGCGCGCCAATCAAGGCGGCGTCGCTGGGGCTCCGCCCTTCCTCGATGTGACGATGGATGTTTTCCACCACCACGATGGCGTCGTCGACCACGAGCCCGATCGCCAGCACCATCGCGAGCAGGGTCAGCAGATTGATCGAAAAGCCGAGCGCCAGCATCATCGCGGCGGTGCCGACCAGCGACAGCGGCACGGTGACCACAGGGATCAGCACCGAACGGAACGAGCCCAGGAACAGCAGGATCACCACCACCACGATCGCGATCGCCTCGGCCAGCGAATGCTGCACCTCCGATATCGAGGCCTTGACGAAGTGCACGATGTTGAAGACGTCGGCGACCTTCAAGCCGGGCGGCGCCACGCGGTTGAGGTCCTCGATCACCTTGGCGGTGGCGGCGACAATCTCCAGTGGGTTGCCGTCGGGGGTCGGCTGCACCGCGATGTAGACGGTGGGCCTGCCGCTGTCGCGTGCGTTGGAATCGTAGTTCTCGCCGCCGATCTCGAGGGTGGCGACGTCGCCGAGCCGCACCAGGCCGCCGCCGCCGGCGCCGGTCTTGATCACCATCTTGCGGAAATCGTCGAGATTGCGCAGATCGGTCGCCGCGGAGATGTTGGTGACGGTCATCTCGCCGCGCAGCCGCCCCGGCGCCGCCTGCACGTTGTTGGACCGCAGCGCGGCGGAGATATCGGCCGCGGTCAGCCCGCGTGCCGCGAGCTTGAACGGATCGATCCACACCCGCATCGCCAGCGACGATCCGCCCGAGGTGTCGGCCGACGCCACGCCGGGCACCGAGGTGAGCAGCGGCTGCGCCACGCGGGTCGCGAAGTCGGTGATCTGCGCCGGCGTCAGCGTGTCGCTGGTGAAGGCGATGTACTGCACCGCCGAGGCGCCGTCGGTGATCTTGGTGATGACAGGGTCGAACACGCCGGTCGGCATCCGGTACTTGACCTGCTGCACCTTGGCGAGCACCTCGGTCATGGCGCGGTCGGCATTGGCGTTGAGCACCAGCTTGGCCTTGATCTGGCTGAGGCCAAGCGTCGAGTTCGAGGTCATGTACTCGATGCCGTTGGCGGTCGCGATCGACTGCGCGATGACGGACGTGACGAAGCCCTGCATCACGTCCTGGGTCGCACCGGGGAACGAGACGTCGACCTGGATCGTCGCGCTCTCCATGTTGGGATATTGCCGCACCGGCAGCGAGACCATCGCTGCGGTGCCGATCAACAGGATCAGCAGGCTGACGACCGTCGCCAGAATCGGCCGGCGGATGAAGATGTCGGTGAAATGCATGATGCTTGCCTTTGGTCGCCTACCGCTCGCGGGTCAGCGCCCCTTCTCCGGCGTCTCCGCCATGGTCGTCTGGACGGCCGCGCCGGGCATGACGCGGAGCTGGCCCGCGGTGACGATGTGATCGCCGGGCGCAAGCCCCAGCTCCACCACGACACGCTCGCCGATCCGTTGCCCGGTCTTGACAGCGACGCCGACCGCCTTGTTGTCGCGCACGACCAGCACGCTCTCGCCGGATGCGCTGGTCTGGATCGCGGTCACCGGCACCACGATGGCGTCCGCCTGCGGCGGCAGCACCACGCTTACCATCACGAAGAGGCCCGGCCGCAGCAGCCGGTCGGGATTAGGAAACAGGGCTTGCACGAGGACATTGCGGGTGTCCTCGGCGACCTGCGGCTCGATGGCGTTGATCTTGGCCTCGAACACCCGATCGGGGAAAGCATCGGTACGGATCGTCACCGCGCCTCCCACCTTCAGATTTGACAGGCGCTGCTGCGGAACGGTGAAATTGGCATAGAGTTGGTCGAGCGCGGTCAGCGTCGCGAGCGCATCGCCGGCATTGACGTATTGGCCGAGATTGACCTTGCGCAGACCGATCTGGCCCGCGAACGGCGCGCGGATCGTCATCTGCGCGATCTGGGCATCGAGCTGGTCGAGCGAGGCGTCGGCCTGCTTCAGATCTTCCTGCCGCTGCTGCAGCGTCTCCTGGGTCACGAAGCCGGACGGCGCGAGGCCCTGCGAGCGCTTCTCCTGCAATTGCGCGAAGCGTCCCTTGGAGACCGCAACCGCACGCGCGGCGCGCAGCGGCGCGTCATAGAGCTGCACCAGCGGCGCGCCCTCGGCGACATCGATGCCGGCATCGAAATTGATCGCGGTGACGCGGCCGGCAACCTCCGGCGCCAGAATCACCTGACGCACCGCCTGCAGCGAGCCGATCGCCTCGATCGACCGCGGCAGGGTTTCGGTCCGCACCACCATCGCCGCGACCGGCGTCGGCGGGGCTTCGGCGGTGGACTTGGCCGAGGCGCTGGATCCGCCTGCGCGCCAGGCAAACAAGCCGGCCGCGGCACAGGCGAGCAACAGAACGGTGATGCCGAACGGCCTGGCACGAAGCCCGAGCCAGCGGCGCGACGAAAATGATGCGGACGGCATATTGCTTCCAAGAACGAACCCCGGCGTGTCGGCCGGAAGCTTGCCCCTGCAAGCCCGCAACTGATATAGAACCTCAAGTATGGTTGAGGTCAAGGCTGGCAGCTTGCAGGACTTCTAATCCAGGATTTGCAATGACGCTTGCGCAGGAGCTTTCAGTCGGCGAAGTGGCGCGGCGCAGCGGACTTGCCGTCTCCACCCTTCACTTCTACGAGAGCAAGGGACTGATCGCGAGCCGGCGCACCGGCGGCAACCAGCGGCGCTACATGCGCGGGGTGCTGCGGCGAATCGCGGTGATCAGGATCGCGCAGCGCGCCGGGATCCCGCTGGAGGAGATCAGGCAGACCTTCGCCGCGATACCGCTCGATCGCGCGCCGACCGTGCGCGAATGGGAGCGCGCGATGCGGGCCTGGACCGAGACGCTGGAGCAGCGCATCAACGATCTCACCGACCTCCGCGACAAGCTGTTCAACTGCATCGGTTGCGGCTGCCTGTCGGTGACCGATTGCCCGCTGCGCAACTGCGACGACAAGCTCGGCGCCCAAGGGCCGGGCCCGCGCATCCTGATCACCGCGGCCGAACGCCGGGCGCGGCGCAAGCGGCGGGGCTAACGGCATTTTCGCGGCCGACAAGTTGCGCACAACCTGCCTTTGGTCACATCCCGCCAGGTGATTCTCAGGTATGCTGGCCGGACTGCTTGACCCTAGGGAGTCCTGAGATGAACGACCCTCAAGTTGGATGGATCGCCGCCATCATCGTCGGCGGACTGGCGGGCTGGCTCGCCGAGATGTTCATGAAATCCGGAACCGGCATCTTCATGAATATCATCCTCGGCATTGTCGGCGCCGCGCTGGCGAACTGGCTGTTGGGTCTGCTCGGCGTATCGCTCGGCGGAGGCTGGCTCAGCTATCTCGTCGCCGGCTTCATCGGCGCCTGCATCATCATCTTTGCCTGGCGCGCGGTCCGCGGCGCGACATAAGGCATGATCCGAAGGGATCACGTTCGGAATAGAAATGGCGCGATGAAGGGTTCATCGCGCCATTGAGATCTTTGCTATGCGCCGCAGCGCCCGATTCGCTCGAATCAGGCGGCAGCGCCGTGCATGTAGTTCGGCAGCCAGTGCTCGAAGGCGCGCGACAGGCTTTCGACCGCAACCGGCGACTCCCCGGCCACCGCAATCGCGTCGCCGCCGGTGGTGCCGATGCGCGCGCAGGGCACGCCGGCGCCCTTCATCTTGGCCAGCACGAGGCCTGCGTCGGCGGCCGGCACGGTGACGATGTAGCGGGCCTGATCCTCGCCGTACCAATAGGCGTGCGGCACGATCGAGGACGGCGCGGCCAGGAGTTGCGCGCCGATGCCGCTTGCGATCGCCATTTCGGCGAGCGCGATCAAAAGACCGCCGTCGGAGACGTCGTGCACCGCGGTCGCGGTGCCGGCGTGGATCATGCCGCGCACCACGTCGCCATTGCGCTTCTCGGCAGCGAGATCGACCGGCGGCGGAGCGCCCTCCTCGCGGCCGCAGACGTCGCGCAGATAGACCGACTGGCCGAGCCAGCCCTGCGTGTCGCCAACCAGGAGGATCGCCTCGCCGGCCGCCTTGAACGCCAGGGTCGCGGACTTCGTGAAATCGTCGAGCAGGCCGACGCCGCCGATCGAGGGCGTCGGCAGGATGCCGCGACCGTTGGTCTCGTTGTAGAGCGAGACGTTGCCGGACACGACCGGGAAATCCAGCGTGCGGCAGGCCTCCGAAATGCCCTTCAGGCAGCCGACGAACTGGCCCATGATCTCGGGGCGCTCGGGATTGCCGAAGTTGAGATTGTCGGTGATCGCGAGCGGCCGGCCGCCGACCGCGGTGATGTTGCGCCAGGCTTCCGCGACCGCCTGCTTGCCGCCCTCGAACGGATCGGCCTCGCAATAGCGCGGCGTGACGTCGACGGTGAGCGCAAGGCCCTTCGGTCCGTCCTCGACGCGAACCACCGCGGCATCGCCGCCGGGGCGCTGCATCGTATTGCCGAGGATGACGTGGTCGTACTGCTCCCACACCCAGCGCTTCGAGCACAATTCGGGCGTGCCGATCAGCTTTTCCAGCGCATCCGCGATGCCGAGCGGCGGCTTGACGTCCTGCCCGCGGATCACCGGCAGCGCATTCGAGGCGACGTGCGGACGGTCGTAGACCGGCGCCTCGTCACCGAGCTCCTTGATCGGCAGATCGGCCATCACGTCGCCAGCATGCTTAACGACGAAGCGCTTGGTCGGCGTGGTGTAGCCGACGATTGCGAAATCGAGCCCCCATTTGCGGAAGATCGCCTCGGCCTCTTTCTCCTTCTCGGGCTTGAGCACCATGAGCATGCGCTCCTGGCTCTCCGAGAGCATCATCTCGTAGGCGCTCATGCCGGTCTCGCGGGTCGGCACCGCGCTGAGGTCGAGCTCGACGCCGAGATCGCCCTTGGCGCCCATCTCGACCGCCGAGCAGGTCAGGCCCGCCGCGCCCATGTCCTGGATCGCGATCACGCAACCCTTTTCCATGATCTCGAGGCAGGCTTCCAGCAAGAGCTTCTCGGCGAAGGGATCGCCGACCTGCACGGTCGGGCGCTTCTCCTCGGAGGCGTCGTCGAATTCGGCCGAGGCCATCGAGGCGCCGTGGATGCCGTCGCGGCCGGTCTTGGAGCCGAGATAGACGATCGGCATGTTCACGCCGGAGGCCGCCGCGTAGAAGATCTTGTCGGCGTCGGCGAGGCCGACCGCCATGGCGTTGACCAGGATGTTGCCGTCATAGCGGGTGTGGAAACGCACCTGGCCGCCGACCGTCGGCACGCCGAAGGAATTGCCGTAGCCGCCGACGCCCGCGACCACGCCGGACACCAGATGCCGGGTCTTAGGGTGCTCGGGCGCACCGAAGCTCAGCGCGTTCAGGCAGGCGATCGGGCGCGCGCCCATGGTGAAGACGTCGCGCAGGATGCCGCCGACGCCGGTGGTCGCGCCCTGGTAGGGCTCGATGTAGCTCGGGTGGTTGTGGCTCTCCATCTTGAAGACCACGGCCTGCCCGTCCCCGATGTCGATCACGCCGGCATTCTCGCCGGGGCCTTGGATCACCCAGGGGGCCTTGGTCGGCAGCCCGCGCAGATGGATGCGCGACGACTTGTACGAGCAGTGCTCGTTCCACATCGCCGAGAAGATGCCGAGCTCGGTGAAGGTCGGAACCCGCCCGATCAGCTTCAGGATCCGCTCGTACTCGTCTGGCTTCAGCCCGTGGGCGGCGACGAGTTCGGGGGTGATTTGGGGCTCGTTCTTGGCGTCGTTCTTGGGCGCGTTCATGGGACCCTTAATAGGTAGATAGAACGGGGGCGAAAAGGCCTTTTAGGGCCCATTTCCGGCCTGTCCAGAGCTTTGCGGCAGCTGGCCGCGGCCCGGGATTTGGTCCCGGGATTTGCACAATGGGGATGGATCGGATTTAAGGACCCGAACCCGATAATTGAAGGCCATATTTCGTGAACGAGCTCGCCAAAACCGCATTCAACCGCCGCCCCGACCTGCACGTCGAAACCGAGGGCGAATTCGCCGGCTGGCGAACCTGGACCCGGGACAATTTCGAGACCCATACCGGCCCGTTCTACCACCGCATGGACGAGAACGGCCGCATCACCTGCGCGTTCCGGGTCGGCAAGAAGCACCTCAACGGCTCCGGCAACGTCCACGGCGGCTGCTTCATGACCTTCGCGGATTACTGCCTGTTCGCGCTCGCCGGCTCGGTGCTGCAGGGCCCCGGCGTCACGGTGTCGTTCGCGTCGGAATTCCTCGACGCCGCCCGCGAGGGCGACCTGATCGAGTGCACCGGCGAGGTCACCCGCGCCGGCATGTCGCTGATCTTCGTGCGGGGCATGCTGACATCGGCGGAGCGGCCGCTGTTCACCTTCTCCGGCACCATCAAGCGGGTGAAGCGCAGGGCGCCGGCGCAGGCAACGGCGTAAAGCGTGTGACGTCTGTGGACGCTCGCCGTCATCCAGCCGTTACATCGGCACGGATTGAATCGACAGCACAGCTCTAGCGCGTTGTGTTCACGCGCGTTCTTCGCGTGAGGCAATACGAACTGCAGTTGTGACGCATCGACGCACTGTCGTTGCGTCGTCGCGCGCGCGTCACATGCGCGTCAGGCAAGCCCCCGAAGATTGCTGAACGGTTTCCGTTTGTGCGTTCGCGCAGCGAAATTGGGGCATTCTCATGAAATTGAAGACGTTCGTTTCCGTTACGACGGCGATGTCGCTTGTCGCATCGCTGGTGTGGACTGCAACTCCGGCGCGCGCCAGTCAAGACGGCGATAATGGTGATCGCGGCGTTGGCGATGCTCGCGGTCACGATCAGGATCAAGACCAGGATCATGACGGCGGTCATCACGGCCGCAAGCCGCGCGTGGTGATGATCTCGCTTGACGGTGCCAAGCCCGATTTCATCCAGAAATTCATCGAGGAAGGCGTACTGCCGCGCGACGGCGGCCTCGCCCGGCTCAGCCGACGCGGCGCGGTGGCGTTGCAGAACGTGACGGCGTCACCGTCGCTCACCGCGGTGTCTCATATTGCCATCGCGACCGGTTCGACGGCGGTCCACAACGACATCCCCTCGAACACGTTCGAGCCGATCGTCGGGCCGATCTCCGGCAGCATCAGCGGCTTTGCGGCGCCGATCGGCGGCTACAGCGAGAATCCGCTCGGGCCGTCGCCGCACCCGACCGCGGTGCCGTTGTGGGTGCAGCTGCGCCAGCAGGGCAAGAAGGTTGTCACGGCGACCTGGCCCGGCGGCGACGGCGCCGACATCTCCATCAACAAGACCGTGGTGCAGCCGGCCCAGCCGACCCGCATCACCGACTTCACGGTCCCGTTCGGCGCGTTCGGCGGCATCGGGGCCCAGGGTTTCTCGCTGTCGCGAGGCGACTTCACCGCCGACCCGAGCATCGTGACGGCGCTGCAGGCTGCCGGCCATTTCTCGTTCAGCCCGGTGCTGGTGACCTCGGCACCGATCGAGACGTTCTCCTACTCGGCCGCGGCAACCGCGACCTGCACCAATGCCTCGACGCTCGACGTCAAATATTCGATCCGCGTCGCCGCAATCCACACCACCAACGATCGGAAGGTGAACTACGACACGCTGGTGTTCTTCGATGCCAACCGCGGCATCACCGCAGGACCGTTCCACGCGCCGTCGACCGGACCGGCCTATGTCAAGTTCGGCGGCGAGAACGCACCGTTCTTCTTTGAAGGCAGCGGGGCGAAGGTTGGTGCCGCGTACTTCGTCTCTGCGCTGTCTCCCGATCTCGCGGTGGTGCGCTTCGCCCGCTACGGCGCCAATTACATCCCGCGCAATACGCCTGTGCTCGCCGACGTCGACGACATCAACAACAACATCGGGTTCTGGCGTCCGCAGGCCGACTTCCGCATTCCGGAGCGCCTGAGCCCCGGCTTCACCAGCTTCTCCGACGTCGAGATCGAGACGATGTTCGAGGACATGGTGAAGACCTTCGTGCGCTACCAGGCCAATATCGGCGAGCGCGCGATCAAGACCCATCCGGACGCCGACCTCGTCATGGTCTATATCGAGCAGCCCGACGGCTCCGAGCACCAGTTCCTGCTGACCGATCCCCGCCAGGGCACCAACCCGACCGATCCGAATTCGATCGGCGCCAACCAGGATGCTGCCAAGGTCAAGCGCTACGCGTCCTACATCCGTTTCGCCTACCAGACGGCCGACAAGGCGGTGAAGCAGATCGCCGATGCGGCGGGCCGCGACAGCAACGTGATCGTGGTGTCGGACCACGGCTTCGCGCCGTTCCACACCTCGGTCAATCTCACCAACATCCTGCGCAACGCCGGGATCGACACCAGCAAGGTCGGGATCCGCACCTCCGGCCCCGCCGCCGACATCTACATCAACCTGCAGAACCGCGAGCTCGGCGGCACCGTTGATCTGGCGACCTACCGCACCCTGGTGGCGCAGATCACTGACGCGGTGAAGAACGCGGTCGACCCCAATGCCCGCTTCAACTACTCACTCAAGGACCAACGCATCTTCACCGTCGTCGAGACCCGGCCGCTGCAATGCGACGCCGGAACCGGACAATGCATCAGCAAGACCATCGGCCAGGACTATGGCGACGTGTTCGCGCTGATGGCGCCCGGCTACAATTTCGACGGCATCCAGAACCCCGGCGTCGCGCGCCAGGGCGACGCGCCGTTCAACGCGGCAACCACCATGCTGTCGATGCCGAACTTCTATGGCGCCCACGGTCACGACCCCGAGCTTCCGGTGATGAGCGCGACGTTCATCGCCGCCGGGCCGCAGATCCGCAAGGACACCGTGGTGCGGCACATGCGCAATATCGACGTGGCGCCGACCATCATGCGAATCCTCGGCTCGGCACCGCAGCAGGTCGACGGCGAGGTGCTGGGCCAGGTCCTGCGCTAGAGCACGGTCCGGCATTTCAGGCAAAGCTCACGCGATGGACGCCGGAGCGGCGTCCATCGCTGATTCGTTCTCGCCAATCCTGCGCCACTGGCGTTCACCGAGCCGAAGTGTCAAACTCAAATTTATTCGCCGTTATTTGAAATGACGCCGTGGTGAACCCCTGCCACCCTCCCGGCGCACCAGGCCCGAACCAGGGGCGACATGTTCACCCGGCTGCACCAGCAGTGACAACCAATTGGGATCAAGTCATGAGCGCCGCAACACCGGAACATATTATGCAGATTGGTCTGGGCTTTTGGGCGTCCAAAACGCTCTTGAGCGCCGTCGAACTGGGCGTGTTCAGTACGTTGGCCGATGGCCCCGCCGACCTGCCGACGCTGCAAAGGACGCTTGCGTTGCATCAGCGATCGGCCCGCGACTTCCTCGATTCGCTGGTGGCGCTCAGATTGCTTGAGCGCGAGAACGGCATCTACAGCAACACCCCGGACACGGACCTGTATCTCGATCGCGCCAAGCCATCCTACATCGGAGGCATTCTGGAGATGGCGAATGCCCGGCTCTATGGCTTTTGGGGATCGCTCACGGAGGCCCTGCGCAGCGGCGAATTGCAGAACGAGGGCAAGGGCGGAGGAGAAGACTTATTTGCGGCATTGTATGCCGATCCGGATCGGTTGCGGGGATTTCTGACCGCGATGAGCGCAATAAGCGCGGGTGCGGCGCATGCTATTGCCGGCAAGTTCCCTTGGAGCGAGTACAAGACTTTCATGGATCTCGGTTCGGCTCAGGGCATGGTGCCTGCCACGCTCGCACACGACCATCCGCACCTCACCGGCATCGGCTTCGACCTTCCCGCGGTCAAGCCGGTGTTCGAGGAATTTATCGCTCAGCGCGGGCTGAAGGATCGGGTGCGGTTTCGGGGAGGAAACTTCTTCGAGGACCCGCTGCCGGAGGTTGACGTCATCATCATGGGTCACATCCTTCATGATTGGGACCTTGCCAAGAAACGGGCGCTTCTCGGCAAGGCATTCGATGCGCTTCCGAAAGGTGGCGCAATCATTGTTTATGACGCCATCATCGATGACGATCGCCGCGAAAACGCTTTCGGGCTTCTGATGAGCTTGAATATGCTGATCGAAACCGCCGGTGGGTTTGACTACACAGGCGAAGACTGTCAGGCTTGGATGCGCGACGTCGGATTTTCCCGAACGCGGGTCGAACCGCTCGTTGGCCCGGATTCGATGGTGATCGGATTTAAGTAGCGTATCCGCGTGGTCTACCGATCAGTCCGCTTTCCGCCGCTGCCGACGCCGTAAGCGCCTCGAAATTGTGTTGCCAATACTGCTCGATCTGTTCGACCAGCGTGGCCGGCAGAGGAACGTAGTTGAGCAATTGAGCCTGCGGCTTGCCGCTATGCAACGACCAGCGCAGGAAGTTGATCGCGGTTGCCGACCCGTCGGGTGATTTCGGCTGCTTGTGCATCAGGACGAAGGTCGTGGCCGTGATCGGGTATGCGTCCTCGCCGGGAGCGTTGGTGAGGACCTTGTAAAAATCCTGCGTCGTCGTCCAGTCCGCACTCGACGCCGCAGCCTGGAACGATGCGGCGTCGGGGGTGACGAAATTGCCGGCACTGTTCTGCACCAGACCGAAGGAAATCCGGTCAAGCCGTTGCAGCGCGTAGGCATATTCGAGATAGCCGATCGCCCCGGGAATCAAACTGACGAGCGAGGCGACGCCATCATTACCCTTGCCGCCGAGCCCTACCGGCCACTCGACCGACGAGCCCTCTCCGACGCTTGCCTTCCACTGCGCACTGACCTTCGCAAGATAGTTCGACCAATTGAACGTCGTCCCCGACCCATCGAGGCGATGCACGACGGTGATCGCCGTGCGCGGCAGCTTCAGATCGGGATTGACCGCCTGGATGGCCGGATCGTTCCACGATTTGACCTTGCCGAGATAGATGTCGGCGAGCAGCTGTCCGGTGAACTGGATCTGGCCGGGCTTGACGCCCGCGATGTTGACCACCGGCACGACGCCTCCGATCACGATCGGGAATTGCACCATGCCGAGCCTGTCCAGCTCTTTCGGATCGAGCGGCATATCGCTCGTCCCGAAATCGACGGCGGCCTTCTTGATCAGGCCGACGCCGATGCTCGAGCCCACCGATTGATAGCTGACCGTGTTGCCGGTCTTGGCCTTGTAGGCATCGATCCATTTCGCCACCACAGGCGACACGAAGGTTGAGCCCGCGCCCTTGGTCTCCGCAGCGAAGCATTGCGTTGCGACGACGCGCAGTGAAAATGATCGGTAATCTGAAATGCTT
Organism: Bradyrhizobium sp. USDA 4510; assembly: GCF_054059095.1. NCBI lineage: Bacteria > Pseudomonadati > Pseudomonadota > Alphaproteobacteria > Hyphomicrobiales > Nitrobacteraceae > Bradyrhizobium > Bradyrhizobium sp. USDA 4510. The sequence goes on from NZ_JBSSBT010000001.1 coordinate 4,783,648, forward strand.
CGTCATGGTGCTGAGGCTAGCAGGACGAGCCAGACGCCCGTGTGGGCCAAGTCACAAAACGGTAGTATACGCCGGAGGCGTCGGGACGCCTCCAGCCTCAGTCCCTCAGACGCGCCCGCACCAATTCCTCCAAGCGGGATATCGGCGTAAATTCAATACCCTAGCCTTGCATCGCGCCGCCGCGCTAGATTGCTGCTTCGCGCGCCAATGCGCGAAGGGAGCCAAATCAAGGTGCCGAAGAGCACAGCGAAAACGGGCGGCGTGACGGCTCCCGAGAAAGTGCCCACCTCGTCCACGTCAGCGCCGGGCGCGCGCGGCTGGCGCGACTATGCGCTGCTGCTGGCGCTGGCCTGCTGCTGGAGCTCCACCTATCCATTGACCAAGATCGGGCTCGGCTCGATCCCGCCGGTCACCTTCATTTCCGCGCGCTCGCTGGTGGCCGCCGCCTTCCTGCTCATCGTGCTGCGCATCCGCGGCATCCGCATCCCGACCGACCTCAAGGCCTGGAAGCTGTTCGCCTTCCAGCAGACCATCAACTCCACGATCCCGTTTTTGGTGATCACCTGGGCGCAGCTTTACGTGCCGGCATCCAACACCGTGGTGCTGGCCTCGACGACGCCGATCTTCGCCTTCCTCATCACCTGGGCGATCACGCGACACGAGCCGGCCTCGCTGCTCAAGCTGGTCGGCGCGATCCTCGGCCTCGCCGGCACGGTCGCGATCATCGGCCTCGACGCACTCTCAGGCTTCGGCAAGGAGATCTTCGCCGAGATCGCGATCCTGCTCGCCACCGTCTCGTTCGCCTGCGCCACGATCTTCGGGCTTCGGCTGTCGGACTATGATCCGATGGTCGTGGCGGCCGGCTCGCTGTTGTTCGGCGGCACCGTGCTGCTGCCGGTCGCCCTGATCGTCGACCATCCCTGGACCCTGCACCCGACGCCGCAGGCGCTGGTCGCCACCGTCGTGATGGGCATCTTCTCCAGCGCGTTCGGCCTGATGCTGTTCTACATGTGCCTGACGCGGCTCGGCACGCTGACGACGAATGCGCAAGGTTATCTTCGCATTCCGATCGGCGTCGCGCTGTCGGTGATCCTGCTCGGGGAATCCGTGCCGTCGAATCTCGCGCTCGGCCTCGTGCTGGTCATGGCCGGCGTCGCCGCGATGACGGTGCCGGGCGAAGCAGTCAAACGGTGGCTGCGCAGGCTTTAGCTGCTGCTCATCGAATCTGACAGACCCGCTATTTGCGGTCGCCTATCTCGCTTCACAGCGCGCTTTGCGCTCCTCTTCGGCGCGCTTCGCACGCTCCGATCTCGCCTGCTTTTCCTCCGCCGAAAGCACCTCCTCGATGACCTTCGTCTCTTGTGCGGGTCCATCGTAGGCATCATCGAATCCGGCGAGCGGCACGGTCAGGCTGATCGGCGAATTGGCCTTATCGAAGGCTTCCAGAGTGAGCGCATGCGCTTGCTTGAGCTGATCGACCATTTCCGGTCCGGCGTCGTAGTCAGCCGTGCAACCGTAGGCAAAGCAGCCCGCGTAGGGCCGCTCAATCGCTTGTTCCTGATCGATAATGATCCGAACACCACGTTCGACTATCACCCGGGTCGGCAAGAAAACGCGCAACGTCTTCCTGGAATCTCCGGTGCGCGCGATCAGCGCGGCTGCCACGACTGCCCCGCAGTCTATGTTCTCTATCTTCGATCGCCCCTCTCGCCCGACAATGCAGGTGTCGGCTATGCAGAACTTCGTCCAGGGGGGATAAGTCAACGTAGCCTGTTCGCCGGCTACTGGGCCGGCAACCAGCCAAGCAAGCGCCATGCCGGCGCAGCAACGCAAGATCACACGGCGCATGGCCGCTTTCCCCGATCAGACCTGAACTCAGGCTCGTCGCGGACTGTGTCCGCATCAGGGCGTTGCACGCCGCAGAAATGCTACTTCTTGTCGTCCTTCGCAACGTCGCGGGTCACGAGTTGCTGCAGCACCTCGGCGCGCGAGTTCATTGGCGTCGGGTACGACCGTCGACAGGTCGACGAACCGCTTCTTCACCGCTTCGCTCGCACTCGGGCGCAGCCATGCGGGCGACGATGCTGGACCCCGGCTTATTGCACGCTGACCAGCGTGAGGTCGACGAACCACGATTGGGGCGACACAAAACCCTTCACCTTCGGACTCATCGCGCGAGGGTTCAGATCGTGGACAATATAGAGCCAGGGCGGATCGTCGACGAGGCGCTCATGCGCCTTGCGGTAAGCCGCCGAGATCACTTTCGGATCGGTCGCTTCCGAAATCGTCTTGAGTGCGGCTTCGAACTCGTCGTCCTTCCATTGCTCGAAATTGAAACCGTTCGGTGAAAAATTGGCGGCCAGGAAATAGCGCGCCATCACGCCGGCGTCCGACGAAGGCGAGCTGATATTGAGCGCCATGGCGCCGCGCAAAGTTGAGCTGTCGGGCGTGGCCCGGGCCGCCGTCAGGAGCACCTGCCACTCGATGACGTCGAATTCCACATCGACCCCGCAGGCTTCCTTCAGGTTCTGCTGCAGGAATTCGTTCATCGGCAGGGGCAGCATCTGCCCCGAGCCTGAATTCGAGATCAGCACCTTGAACGCCAATGGCTTCGCCGACGTGTAACCCGCCTCGGCAAGCAGCGCCTTGCCCTTGGTCGGATCGAACTTGTAGTGATTGACCGGCGCGCCGAAATCGGGATCGCTGGCCTTGAGCCAGCCGACCGACGGCTCTGCGGTCCCGTTGAGCAGGGACACCAGCCCGTCCCGATCGATGCAGTAGTTCAGGGCCTGGCGAACCCTGACGTCCTTGAACGGGCTGTTGGCGGCGCCGATGTTGTAGAACCACGGCCAGACATGCGGATAGGAGCCGGTGGTAATGGTGAAGCCGGCGGATTTCAGCGAGTCGACGCCATCGGCCGGCGGCACTTCGATCCAGTCGACCTGGCCGGCACGCAAGGCGGCCAGCCGCGAATTGGCCTCGGGGATCGGCAGCAACACGACATTGTCGACCTTCGCTGTCTTGCTCGTGTCCCAATACTTGTCCCAACGCGCCAGATCTGCCTCTTGCCGCGGCACAATCCTGGTGATGCGGAACGGCCCGGTGCCGGCAGCCGGCAACGTCGCGACCTTGGCCCAGTCGCGGCCGGCCTTTTCGAATGAGGCGGGCGAGGTGAACAGAAGATAGACCGCCATATAGGGAAAATAGGATGCCGGCTTCGTCGTCGAGATCGCCACCGTTGCGTCATCGATCTTCCGGTAACTGCCCATCACCGGGACCCGCGCCCGCGACATCGCCGAACTCGGCGGCTCAAATTGCGGGCTCTCGCTGTTGAAGTAGCGATCGAGATTCCAGATCACGGCATCGGCATTGAAATCGGTACCATCGTGGAATTTGACGCCCTGGCGCAGATGGAAAATCCAGGTCTTGTTGTCGACGGGGTCCTGTTCCCATTTCTCCGCGAGTCCGGGACGCAAAGTCGCCAAGCGGTCGGTTCCGCTCAGATTCCACAGCACCAAACCTTCAAAGATCGGATAACCGAGAAAGCGCATGCCTTCGAAGCCGTTATTCGGCAGCCCGGTGGCCGTCGGGATATCGGACGCCGTCATGGCGATGCGCAACGTGGTCTCGGCCATCGCCCAATGCGACCACAGCAGCGCGCATAGGAACGCAATCGTGCAGTGAGCCTTGCGAATGAGCATGATGCGCTCCCGTCCTGATCGATCGGGAGATCACCAGCAAATTTCAGGCCAGTCTGGAGAGCGGCTGACGCAAGGCTCGCCGCCTCGGCGACCGCGTCGAGGGCAGAGCCAACGCAGCGACGATGACCCTCTACTTCTTATCGTCCGCCAGCAGCGTGCGGTATTTCGCGACGTCGCGGGTCACGAGCTGCTGCAGCGCCTCGGGCGCGAGCTCATTGGCGTCGGGGGCGACGGTCGACAGGTCGGCGAAGCGCTTCTTCACCGCCTCGCTCGCAACCGCGGTGCGCGCGGCGGCGTTGAGCTTGGCGATGATCTCGGGCGGTGTGCCCTTCGGCGCGAACAGGCCGTTCCAGCCCTGCGCCTCGAACTCGGGCAGTCCGGCCTCGGCCGAGGTCGGCAGTTCCGGCAACGACGCAAGCCGTACCGTCGAGCCGACGACGACCGCTTTCACCAGCTTGTCGTCGACCGCCTGCGACACCGAGGCCGCGGCATCGCAGACGCCGTCGATCTGACTGCCGATCGCGTCCGTCAGCGCAAGCGCCGCGCCGCGATAGCCGACCAGCTGCACGTCGATGCCGGCGGCATGAACAAAACTCTTGCAGATCAGGTAATTCGAGGAGCCCACGCCGGCATGGCCGAGATTGACCTTGCCCGGATTGTTCCTGGCGTAGTCGATGAATTCCTTGAGGTCCTTGGCCGGAAAATCCTTGCGCAGCGCGACGATGCCGAAGGTCTTGGCGACCACGGCGATCGGCGCGAAGGAGTCAGGCGTAAACGGCAGCTTCGGATAGATCGTGTAGGTCGCGGCGTTGGTGCCGGCATTGCCGATCGCGATGGTGTAGCCGTCCGGCTCGGCGCGCGCGGCGCGGGCGAGCGCGGTCGAGCCGCCGGCGCCGCCGACATTCTCGATGATGATGCTCTGGCCGAGCGCCGTGCCCATCTGGTCGGCGACCGCGCGGGCGATGACGTCGGAGGTGCCGCCGGCCGTGAACGGCACGATCATCGTGATCGGACGCTTCGGGAAGTCCTGGGCGTAGGCCGACGTCGCAAGCAGAAGCGCCGCAGCCGCGGCAACGCACCACCGCCGCAGCATTTTATTCTGACGCGTTTTCTTCACGCGAACCGGTCCCCACTTCGCTCGAAAACGCTATGGTGATTACGCCGCCTTTTCGAACTGCTGGACCAGGCCTGCGAACAGGCCGCGGCCGTCGGTGCAGCCCATGATCTCTTCGACGTGGTTTTCCGGATGCGGCATCATGCCGAGCACGTTGCCGCGCTCATTGACGATGCCGGCGATCGAATGCGCGGCGCCGTTCAGATTGGAGGCCTCGTCGACCACGCCCTCCGGCGAGCAGTAGCGGTACAGCACCCGCCCGTCGCCTTCGAGCCGCTTCAGCGTCTCTTCGTCCGCCTCGTAATTGCCTTCGCCGTGAGCCACCGGCACGCGGATCACCTGGCCGGCATTGTAGCCGCGGGTGAAGGGCGTGTCGGAACGCTCGACGCGCATATGCACGTCGCGGCAGATGAACTTCAGCCCGGCATTGCGCATCAGCACGCCCGGTAGCAGCCCCGACTCGCAGAGGATCTGGAAGCCGTTGCAGACGCCGAGCACGAGCCCGCCCTTGGCGGCGAAGTCGCGCACCGCGTCCATCACCGGCGCGCGCGCCGCGATCGCGCCGCAGCGCAGGTAATCGCCATAGGAGAAGCCGCCGGGCACCACCACGAGGTCCGTGCCTTTGGGCAGCGCGGTCTCGGCGTGCCAGACCATCGCGGTCTCATTGCCGGATGCGAGCTTGAGCGCGCGCGCCATGTCGCGCTCGCGGTTGATGCCGGGGAAGACGAGGACGGCTGATTTCATGGAGTTGGTACTTCGTTCAATTCGAGACGTGTCTCTATGCGGTCAAGACGCCCTTCGTGGCGAACCAGCGTCGCGTGAATACCGGAAATCTCCTGGAACACGCCGGTAATTTCCTGGCGGATACCATTCTGAGACGTTCGCGATGCCTGCATTTCCTGCTTCAACTCATCGATCTTGCCGTCGACCTGAGCCAAACGCGCCTGGACCGATTTCATCACTTCGAACATCAGCTCCATCGTCACGTCGGCCATTTGCTCGCCCCTTACGCCTTCAGTTCGATGGCATAATTCTCGATCACGGTATTCGCCAACAACTTGTCGGCGGCGGCCTTCAGCGCCGCTTCCGCCTTGGCCTTGTCGGTCGCGGCGAGCTCGATGTCGAACACCTTGCCCTGGCGAACGCTGGCGACGCCGTCGACGCCGAGCGATTTCAGCGCACCCTCGATCGCCTTGCCCTGCGGATCGAGGATGCCCGACTTCAATGTCACAGTCACACGTGCCTTCACGGTCGTCCCTTCAGCTTAGCTCTTCACCAGCACCGGGCCGCTACCGGCCGGCCGCTCGTTTTCAATCAGAATGCCGAGCCGCTTGGCGACCTCGGTGTAGGCCTCGAGCAGGCCACCCAGATCCCTGCGGAAACGGTCCTTGTCGAGCTTCTCGTTCGACTTGATGTCCCACAGCCGGCAGGAGTCCGGCGAGATCTCGTCGGCGACGATGATCCGCATCATCTCGTTCTCGAACAGCCGTCCGCACTCCATCTTGAAGTCGACGAGGCGGATACCGATGCCGAGGAAGAGGCCGGTCAGGAAGTCGTTGACGCGGATGGCCAGCGCCATGATGTCGTCGATCTCCTGCGGCGTCGCCCAGCCGAAGGCGGTGATGTGCTCTTCCGACACCATGGGGTCGTTGAGCTGGTCGTTCTTGTAATAGAACTCGATGATCGAGCGCGGCAGCTGGGTGCCCTCCTCGATCCCGAGCCGCTGCGACAGCGAGCCGGCGGCGACGTTCCGCACCACCACCTCGAGCGGCACGATCTCGACCTCGCGAATCAGCTGCTCGCGCATGTTGAGGCGGCGGATGAAGTGGGTCGGCACCCCGATGTCGTTGAGGTGCTGAAACAGGTACTCCGAAATCCGGTTGTTGAGGACGCCCTTGCCCTCGATCACCTGGTGTTTCTTGGCGTTGAACGCGGTCGCGTCGTCCTTGAAGTGCTGGATCAGGGTTCCCGGCTCGGGGCCTTCGTAAAGCACCTTGGCCTTGCCTTCATAAATACGGCGTCGACGGCTCATTGGGATGTACCGTGTTTTGTTGAAATCCATGGATTTGGGTGCTCCGGATGACTTGGGGTTACGACCCACGACGGAGCTGCCGCGGAGGCCTGGAACCTGGGCAATCCAACTGGAAACAGAACAAGAACCATGCCTGTTGGCAACCTATCCGATTGGCCCATCCAGCACAATCGATAGTGCCCCCTTGAGGGCACTTATACCGCCCTATCATAAAGGGCCGATTCCGCCAGTTTTGCCTGCGGCTTAACGGCTCGTTGTCTTGCCGATTCCTCCCACCTATCTAGGCAGGCATCGGGGTTGCCGCAACGCGCGGCGGCCCTCATTCAGCAAGGGAATTGGAACTTCAGCCATGAGCGAATTCAACAAGCGCGAGGAAGGTTTCGAGAAGAAGTTCGCCCTCGACGAGGAGCAGAAGTTCAAGGCTGAAGCCCGCCGGAACAAGCTGCTCGGCCTGTGGGCGGCCGAGAAGCTCGGCATCACGGGCGATGCCGCCAGCGCCTATGCCAAGGAAGTGGTCGCCGCCGACTTCGAGGAAGCCGGCGACAATGACGTGCTGCACAAGGTTCTGAAGGACCTCACGGCCAAGGGGCAACCCGCCACCGAGCGCGATATCCGCGCCAAGATGGACGAGCTGCTGGCGATGGCCGCGGCGCAGGTCAAGGCGGGAAGCTGAGTTCCCCGGACATCCTACCAAGTCGACCTTTACGCGCGCCGGACACCGTTCCGGCGCGACGTGTTTGTGCCCCTCGTCTTGGTGAAGTCGGCACGGAGGATGTCGAGCAGACGGCGTGAGGCGGCGCTGAGGAAGCCGCCGTGCCGTGTCACGGCGACGACCTCGTGGCTTGCGGCGAGATCGCCGACGCGGATCGTCGCGATCCTCGAGCTACCCAATTCCTCCGCCGCATTGCTTTGTGACAGCAGCGCGATCCCGAGCCCGGCCTCGACCAGGCGCTTCTGCGCCGTCAGGCTGTCGACCGGCGTCCAGGCGACCTCGCCGAGCCCGTGCGTCAGGAACAGGGCGAAGACGTGCGAGGCGGTGATTTCGCGGCGTCCCGGCACCTCCGGGAAGGCGATCCAGCGCTCATCCCTGAGATCGGCAAGCTTGCCGACCCGGCGTCCCGCCAGCGGATGGTCCGGCGCGCAGACCACCCCGAGCGGCTCGGCAAACAGCACCTCGCAATCGAGGTCGCGCGAGCGGTCGCGGTCGTAACGCAACCCGATCGTCGCCTCGCCGCGCCGGATCAGGTCGCTGACCTCGGCGCTGGTCGCGGTGCGCAGCGTCAGCGCAACGTCCGGGTGCCGGCGGGCAAAGCGCTTCAATACGTTCGAGAGCCGCTCGCCGGCGAGGGTACCGGTCACCGCCAGCGCCACCGGGCCGGAATTGCCGCGCAGCAGCGCGCGCACCGCGTTCTCGGCATCCTGCGCCGCCGCCACCGCCCGTTCGGCATAGGGCACCATCACCCGCCCGGCATCGCTCAGCCGCGTCTTGCCCGCGATCCGCTCGAACAGGGGCACCCCGAGCTCCTGCTCGAGCAGCCCTATGCGCCGCGAAATCGCCGGCTGCGAGCGGTGCAGCGCCTTGGCGGCATGCGAGATCCCGCCGCGCCGATGCACCACCAGGAACGTGTTGAGCGCGTCGCTGTCCATCGCCCTCCCCATGCAAAAAGCTGATGATATCGAGAGAAATACAAATTTGTCTGATGGGCGATACCGCCCTATCGCTGCTTTCAGTCGCTTTTGACAACAGCAGGAGTTCACATGCGCACCCAGGCGGACAAGGCAGCACGGTTTCGCGAGCTGCATCAGCGGCCCGGCACCTTCATCATTCCAAATCCGTGGGACGCCGGAACGGCGAAGCTGCTCGCATCCATGGGCTTCGAGGCGCTCGCAACCACCAGCCTCGGGCTCGCCAATACGCTCGGCCGTTCGACGGTCAGCCTCGATGAGATCATCGAGAATTGCCGGGTGATCGCCGAGGCCACCGACCTGCCCGTCAATGCCGATCTGGAAAAATGCGGCGCCGACATGCCGAAGCTCGCGGCCGAGGCGATCCGCTTCGCCGCCGAGGCCGGCGCGGTCGGCGGCTCGATCGAGGACTCGACCGGCGACCCGCAGCGCCCGATCTATGACTTCTCGCTGGCGGTCGAGCGGGTCCAGGCCGCGGTCGAGGCCGCACGGGCGCTGCCGTTCCCGTTCACGCTGACGGCGCGGGCGGAAAACTTCCTGCACGGCCGCAAGGACCTCGACGACACCATCAAGCGGCTACAGGCGTTCGAGGCCGCCGGCGCCGACGTGCTGTATTCGCCGGGCCTCTACGATCTCGCCACCATCAAGACCGTGGTGTCATCGATCAACAAGCCGTTCAACCTCGTGATGGGCTTTGCCGATCCGACCCTGACCGTCGAGCAACTCGCCGCCGCCGGCGTCAAGCGCATCAGCGTCGGCGGCGCGATGCAGCGCCACGCGCTGGCTGCGTTCCTGCGCTGTGCCCGCGAGATGAAGGACAACGGCGCATTCGGCTTCGTCCGCGACATGGCGCCGGTGAAGGAGGTCCGCGCGGCATTCGCCGCAGCGAAAGGCGAATAGGGCGCAGCGAATAGCTAATCGGAAAGCATCCATTCGCTATTCGCGCTTCTCTCATCTCCTCGAAATCCGTCTTCCGACAAGTCGCCACTCACGTCGCGGCGTGCCTTGAGCGGCCGCGATTCTCAGTCTGCGCACGACATATATGGTCTCCTCCTCCAGGGTGAGTGAACAGCTTCACACAACCATCGGTGAATCGGACGTAGAACACGACGGGCGCAGGCGTACGATCAGTTCATTCCAATCGATCCTGCGCACATCGATCCAATCTACACCGATGATCAGAGGCGGCGTCTCGTCGCCGTGGGGGATTTCCAAAATGAAGAGCTGGTTGTTTTCCCTGCACAAGGGCGTTGGAAACAGTCCGCAATTTTTTACGAACGTCTTCAACGGCGAGGCCTGGAGCGGCGATGTCCCGATGCCGGGGAACACCTGGATCAGCAACACGCCGGCAGCCGTCGTCTTCAACACCAACCTGTATGTGTTCTATCCGATCAACCAGTCCCTCTATTACAGGGTCTATGACGGCGAGCTGTGGACGGCGGCAGCCCAGGTGCCCAACATGGCCGGCGTCGGCGGCGGCGTGGCGGCCGCCGTGTATGACGGCCTGATCTATCTGCTGTACTCGAATCCCGGCCAGTCCGACCTGATGTACAAGACCTACGACGGCACCAGCTTCGGACCCGAGATCAACACATCCGGAACCAACCATCTCATCTCCGTCGCCTACCAGAACGTCGACACCCCGGCCGCGGTCGTGCGCGGCGACACGCTCTACGTGTTCGGCCGCGGGCCCGGCTATAGCGAACCCGGCAACATGAACCGCTTCTGGTACGCGACCTTCGACCGCAGCACCTGGCGAAGCAATCCGGTTGCCGGCACGGAACGGTCCGGGCGCAGCTTCCTACAAGGACTGGATCTACCTGTTCTTCAACGACCCCACGGGTCTCTTCTTCTTCAAGCGGTTCGACGGCATTGGCAGCTGGGGAGCCGACCGCCAGGTCCCCGACACGCCGGGCAATTTCGGCAATGCCGCGCCGGTCGTGTTCAACGACACATTGTACGTCCCGCACCAGGGGCCTAACGGCCAGTTCCTGTACAAGACGACCGACGGCGAGGACAACTGGACCAGCGACACGGCCGTGCCGAACACGGCCGGCCTGAGCTGCGGACCCGCCGCAGTGACCTTCTCGCTCTGACGCGGGGCGAAGCATGCCTGCGCCGCCCCGGATTGCCCGAGGCGGCGCCTTCCTGAATCTGGTATGCTGGCGCCAGCACCGCAAGCCCGGCCGAGCGTTACCAGACCTGACGATTCATCGCAGGTCGCGGCTTGCAGCCAGTCTCAGGCAATGCCAAGAGAGCGGGATGTCCCAAGATCACATTTCCAACGTCCTCGCCGAACGTTACGCCTCGCCCGCCATGCGCGCCATCTGGAGTGGCGAAGGCAAGGTCCGCCTCGAACGCGACTACTGGATCGCCGTGCTGAAGGCCCAGCGCGATCTCGGCATCGCGGTGCCGGATGGCGTGATCGAAAGCTACGAGCGCGTCAAGGACCAGATCAACCTGGCCTCCATCATGAAGCGGGAGCGCGTCACCCGCCACGACGTCAAGGCGCGCATCGAGGAGTTCTGCGAGCTCGCTGGTCACGAGCACCTGCACAAGGGCATGACCAGCCGCGACCTCACCGAGAACGTCGAGCAATTGCAGGTCTACCGCGCGCTGCAGCTCATCGAGACCAAGAGCATCGCCGCACTCATCCGCTTTGCCACGCGCGCGAAGCAATTGCGCGACATCCCGTTCACCGCGCGCACCCATAACGTGGCCGCGCAGGTCACGACGCTCGGCAAGCGCATCGCCATGTCCGGCGAGGAGATGCTGCTGGCGCATCAGAGCCTGGTCAATGTGCTACAGACCTATCCCGCCCGCGGCCTGAAGGGCGCGGTCGGCACCCGTCTCGATCAGATCACCCTGTTCAACGGAGATGCCGGCAAGGCGCGCGCGCTCGAGCAGCGCGTCCTCGTTCACCTCGGCCTGCCGAAGGCCCTCGATGCCGTCGGCCAGGTCTATCCGCGCAGCCTCGACTTCCGTGCGGTCAGCGTGCTCACCGAGCTCGCCAGCGGGCCCGGCAATTTCGCCAAGACCATCCGCCTGATGGCAGGCCACGAACTCGCCAGCGAAGGTTTTGCCAAGGGCCAGGTCGGCTCCTCCGCGATGCCGCACAAGATGAACAGCCGCTCCTGCGAGCGCATCAACGGCCTGCATGTGATCCTGAAGGGCTATCTCGCGATGGCCGCAGGCCTTGCCGGCGATCAGTGGAACGAAGGCGACGTCTCCTGCTCGGTCGTCCGCCGCGTCATGCTGCCCGATGCCTTCCTCGCCATGGATGGCCTGCTCGAAACTTTGCTCACGGTGCTTGACCAGATGGAGGTGTTCGAAGCCGTCGTCGAGACCGAGCTCAACCGTTATCTGCCTTTCCTGCTGACCACCACGGTGATGATGGAAGCGGTCAAGAAGGGTGCGGGCCGTGAAGGCGCCCACGAGGCGATCAAGGAGCATGCCGTCGCGGCCATCGGCGACCTGCGCACCGGCAAGATCGTGCAGAACGATCTGCTGCAGCGCCTCGCCGCCGACAAGCGTCTTGGCTTGAGCGCAGCCGAACTGCAGCACGTGCTCGACCAGGGTCGCGCCAACTCCGGCGACGCCGGCGCCCAGGTCGATTTCTTCGCCGAGCAGGTCGAGGCTTTGGCCAAGGCCAAGCCTGAGGCGGCTCGCTACAACCCGGGCACGATCCTGTAGCGATTGGTGAGGTGCGAGTAGCGAATGGGCAGGAATCCATTCGCTACTCGCCATTCGCCCCCTCGCCTTACTCTTCCTTGAAGCCGTATTCAGGCACGTTGCCGCTGGCGCCGTAATATTTGTACGGCAGGAACTTGCCGCTCATGGTGATCTTGACGCGGTCGCCCTTCGGATTGGCGACGCGCTCCAGCGCCATGTCGAAGTCGATCGCCGACATGATGCCGTCGCCGAATTCTTCTTCGATCAGCGCCTTCCAGGCTGGGCCGTTGACCATCACCATCTCGTAGAAGCGGTAGATCAGCGGATCGGTCGGCGGCATCGGCGTGCCGGTGCCGCGCGTCGGCACCTCGTTGAGCATCGCGATCTCGGCCTTCGACAGCCCGAACAATTCGCCGGCATTCGCCGCCTGCGGCTTTGTCAATTTCATCTGGCCGAGGATCGCGCCCGTGATCAGCACATCGGAATAGCCGCCGATCTTCTCGCAGATGTATTTCCAGCTCCAGCCCTTCTCGCGCTTGATGTCGAGCAGCTTCTCGGTGAGGTCTTCGCGTTTCATCAGGTTTCCTCCTTGGGCTTCAGCGCGCAGCGCTCTGCGCGGGATTGAGTTCGATGGCGCGTGGCGGCGAGACGATCACGGGCTCGCCGACGCCGGGCCGCACCGTCGGCACGTGGCGCGGATCGTGACCGGTCACCTCGGCGGCAAAGCTCTTGCTGCGGCTGACCAGGAAATCGACGATATGGTTGCGCAGCGCATAGTAATAGGGATGGCGGTGCAGATCGATACGGCCGCGCTCCTTCGGCAGCGGGTTCTCGACGATCTCGGCCAGCACGGCGCCGGGACCGTTGGTCATCAGGAATATCCTGTCGGCGAGGAAGATCGCCTCATCGACATCATGGGTGATCATGAAGGTGGTCTGCCCGGTCTCCAGGCAGATCCGCCGCACCTCGTCCTGCAGCGTGCCGCGGGTCAACGCATCCAGCGCCGAGAACGGCTCGTCCATCAGCATGATCTTCGGGGTGATCGACAGCGCCCGCGCGATGCCGACGCGCTGTTTCATGCCGCCGGAGAGCTCGGACGGATGCTTGTGCTCGGAGCCGGTGAGCCCGACGAGATCGATGAACTTCTGCGCATGCGCCTTCACCCGCGCACGGTCCCATTTGCGCCATTTCGAGCTGACAGCATAGGCGACATTGCCCGACACGGTGCGCCACGGCAGCAGCGCATGGCTTTGGAAGATCACAGCGCGGTCGAGGCTGGTGCCCTCGATCCCCTGCCCGTCGACGATCACCGTGCCCTCGCTCGGCTCGTCGAGGCCGGCGAGGATGTTCAGCACCGTGGTCTTGCCGCAGCCGGAATGGCCGATCACGCAGCCGAACTCGCCGCGCGCCATCGACAGCCAGAAATTCTCGAACACCGTGGTGACGCCGCCGCCGGCGCCGGGATAGCGCCGCGCAATGCCCTCGATCGAAATGAACTTGTCGGTCATCCGCGGTAGCTCCACGAATGGACTGCGCTCCCTCGCCCCGCTCTTCGCCGGGAGAGGGTTGGGAGGGGCTTCCTCCGCGAGCACGGCGGCAGATAGACTCGCGGAAACTCCCCCTCACCCGATCGCTTCGCAATCGACCTCTCCCCGCAGGCGGGGCGAGGTGAAGGGGCTGCAATGCGGCTGTCGGTCATCGCTACTCCGGAAACGTCACCATGCGCGTGAACCGCGCCAGCACCTGGTCGAGCAGCATGCCGACGAGGCCGATCAAGAGGATTGCGATGATCACATTGGTGATCGACAGGTTATTCCACTCGTTCCAGACGAAATAGCCGATGCCGGTACCGCCGACGAGCATCTCGGCGGCGACGATCACGAGCCAGGCGATCCCGATCGAGATCCGCATGCCCGTCAGGATCGTCGGCGCCGCCGCCGGCAGGATCACGGTGAAGGCGCGCCTGATGGTGCCGACCTCGAGCGTGCGCGCGACGTTGATCCACTCCTTGCGCACACCCGCGACCCCAAACGCGGTGTTGAGCAGCATCGGCCACACCGAGCAGATGAAAATGACAAAGATCGCCGAGATCGAGGAATCCTTGATCGTGTAGAGCGCGAGCGGCATCCAGGCCAGCGGCGAGATCGGCTTCAGCACCTGGATGAACGGATCAAGCGCCCTGCTGATCAGCGGCGACATGCCGATCATGAAGCCGAGCGGGATCGCGACGACGACCGCGATCGAATAGCCGAGCCCGACGCGCCCGATCGAATAGGCGAGCTGGATGCCGAGCCCCTTGTCGTTCGGGCCATTGTCGTAGAACGGCCGCTTCAGATGCTCCCACAGCTTGGCGCCGACATCGAGCGGTCCGGGCATCGCCGACTTGCCCTGCGTCGCGGTCAGCCCCATCAGCCTGGCGTATTCGGGGCTCATGGCCGCCGTCGTGCCGCTGCTGCGGGTGGCGAGGTGCCAGGCGCCGAGGAAGGCGGCAAGCAGCGCGATCGAGACGATGGCGGCGCGAAGGCGAAGGGAGAAGGTCACGCGCACTCCCTCCCCGCGTCGTCCCTGCGAAAGCAGGGACCCATAACCACCGGCCCCAATTGTTGCGCTGAGTGTCTCCCCGCGCGCCTAACCGAGAGAGCACGGCGTATGGGTCCCTGCTTTCGCAGGGACGACACCGTGGAGAAAGCCTCGCCCGTCACGACGATTTCCTGATCTTGAAGCTCGCGAGATAATCGTCGGGCTTGGCCGGATCGAAGCTCTTGCCCATCACCGAGAACGACTTGTACGAGGTGGCGGGTGGCGCGAGGCCCATCTCGGCCATCACCTTCTTGGTATCGGTGGCGAGATAGACCTGCTCGGCGACCGCCTTGTAGTCGACGTCGCCCTTGATCTGGCCCCAGCGCTTCATCTGCGTCAGCATCCACACCGCAAAGGACTGCCAGGGGAACGGATCGAAATCGACGCGCTTCGGATCGGTCTTCACGCCACCGAGCCCGTCGGCATAGGTGCCGGTCAGCACCTGCTCCAGCACCGTCACCGGCGCGTTGATGTAGTTGGCCGGCGCAATCGCTTCCGCGATCTGCTTGCGGTTCTCGGCCTTCGCCGCGTAGCCGGTGGCATCCACGATCGCGCGGGTCAGCGCCGCGAAGGAATTCGGCGCTGTCGTGATGAACTCGCGGCTGGCGGCAAAGCTGCAGCAGGGATGGCCGTCCCAGATCTCCTTGGAGAGGATGTGCAGGAAGCCGACCCCGTCATAGATCGCGCGCTGGCAGATATTGTCGGGCGCGAGGAAACCGTCGATGTTGTCGGCGCGCAGATTGGCGACCATCTCCGGCGGCGGCACCGAGCGAAGCTGCACGTCGGTATCCGGGTCGAGCCCGTGCTCGGCGAGGTAATAGCGCAGCAGATAATTGTGCATGGAGTAGTCGAACGGAATGGCGAACTTCATGCCCTTCCAGTCCTTCGGATCGCGCCTGTCCTTGTGCTTCATGGCCAGCGTGATGCCCTGCCCGTTGATGTTCTCGATCGCAGGGACCGTGAACGGGATGGCGTTGGCGCCAAGGCCGAGCGAGATCGCGATCGGCATCGGCGCCAGCATGTGGGCGGCGTCGTATTCCTTGTTGATGGTCTTGTCGCGAATGACCGCCCAGCCGGCGGTCTTCACCACCTCGACGTTGAGGCCCTGCTTGGCATAGAAGCCGAGCGGCGCCGCCATGATGATCGGGGTCGCGCAGGTGATCGGGATGAAGCCGACCTTGAGGTCCTTCTTCTCCGGCGGTCCGGCGTCGGCGAACGCCTCTGTCGCCGTCTTCAGCGGGAAGAACTGTGACAGCGCGGCGAGCGCCGTCGCGGCGCCCACCGATTTCAGGAAAGCGCGGCGCGCGACATTCTGCGGAAACACCGCCCGCATCACCGCCGACGCGACGATGCCTTCGTAACGCTTCTGTTCGCTGAGATCGGCGACCGGCTCGCAGCGCAGCGTGCGCGCGGCCTGCTCATGCTCGGCGGCTGAGCGATGCCAGCCGCAGGCGCAACCCGATCGCGTGCGCACGCGGTCGGTATCGAAGGGATCATCTGACGTCGGCATGCTGCGCCCCATTGTCGCACCGAAACGCGGAGAACTCCGCGATCCGGTTCATTGATCG